>CAVWQT010000001.1:0-1144884 GCA_963757095.1 uncultured Acidobacteriota bacterium
ATACAACGGTCACCGCTGGGGCAGTTGCTGGGACGCGAAGGAATGCACTTCAATCTCGAGATCGCCGTTGCGCGCTACCTCGATGATGAAGCCGTGCGCGAGCAGTCCTGAGATATGGCGCCTCGAACTGATGAAATGAACGGCTATTTCGGCCATTGGGCGATTGCGAGCTACCCTTTCATCCAGCAATGTATTCAACTACCCGACCCTTGCCAAAGCGTCCAAAGTAGCCGCCCTCAAGGGTCTGAACAAGATCTAGGTCACGGCAGTCGGGAAGAAGCACCGAGTCGGCTTCGATGCACAGCGAGTGCGCTGCATGTTCTTTGAGCTTTCGTTCTAACCCTGTCAAGGCAGCTCCTTAAGGCCTTGGAAGACGATTAGCTGGGACAGTTCCACTTTGAACTATTGCATGGCCGGAGATGGATACCGCTGGCGTCATTATCTAGAAGTGAGGAGGAACGAGACATGGCAAACGAGAGAGCTAGAGAGAGACACCATCCCTACGCCTTCGGCTTAGGTCGGTGCAGGGCAGTTGCCGCAGATCCCGATTCTCTGCGTCCGGAACCCAGATCCTGGGAAAACGATCTTCCATCAGAAGCTTCAACAACAACTGCGCATCTTGGCGATCGGTCTTCTGTTTCCGCACTCGCTTGGTGCGAATCTCCGCTGCGTCCCCGATCCACAACTCAAACTGCAACTCATTCAGCAGACGCTCAAACCAGCGTGCGTGCCCACTGGCTTCCATCCCGATCCGCACCTTTCGTGTCTTGAGCGTCCTGTAGAACTGCTCAGCTTCCTCGCGGTGAGTCAGTCGCCGTTCCTCGGCCTCGCCGGTTTCTGTGTCCACCAATGCAATTTGCTGAAAGCCCGGATGATAGTCACAACCTATAATCAGCATGTTCGGCTCCTTTCCTCCGAGCCCTTTGGTTGGTTTGCGCCTCCAAAGTTTACTCGGGCCTGGGAGCCGACATTGTTATGGAATCATTTCACTCATCTGGCCTTGCGCGGGGCACTGGAGTGTAATCGACCGTGGGTGTTGAAAAACGTCCAGTTTCTTCAAAACAGCAAAAATTCGGGGATAGAAAATGTCTAGAAAAACTGAGAAAGTCGTTTGTAGGGCGTCCTAGCGCGATTTTATTTTTGCGAATTTCGCGGGGAGGAGTTTTTCAACAGCCACGCCCGTTTTCAGCAATGATCTCAACAATGATGTCGGTAAGTTCAGCGGACTCCGGAATTCCCTAGTACGAATCACTCCCAGCCTCTCCAAAACGGCTCAATCCAGACTTCTTTGTGTTGACTATAGTTCGGCCCGTACGCCTGATCTCGCCAAAAGCTGCGGACCCAGTGACCACGCGGTGACGCGTGCGTCCCGCCAAGTGGCTGCGACTCCCGCCTCAGTCTGTAATCCTTGCCAATTGTGTTGGGGGTCCAAAACGCCTTGATGGAGTGCCGTTTGTTGTAACCTCCTTGACCAATGAACCCATTGAACTAACTCGGGTCTGGGAAGCATCAGTTGCAGTGTATTGAACACCAAGTGCGCGACGCGAGCCATGAAATGCTTGCCGTAAGTCGTAATGTCGGTTTGAAACTGTGTTTGGAGCGGATTATTCGGCGCGTCTTGAATTGTCGCATTAAATTGCGCGATGTCGAGTGGTTGACCAATTCAGAAGAAGACCGTTCAACATTCCGGCAAAAACACTAAAATCGCCACGTCCCGTTATGGTTTCGACAGCAGCGGGGTTGATGCTCGGAATCGTGTTGCCGTGCTGGGCTGCGAACTTTCGTCCTTCGAGGGCAAAGTCGCCCTTCATCTGCATGGTCATAATTCGTATCTTCGTTGTCGGCGGGACATTCGTTAGTTGTTGCCAAAGCGTCCCATCAACGTAGCTGTCCACAATGAGAATCTCTGTCGTCGCCAACTGAATGATTTTGCGGATTTCGATGTACGCATCATGTGCCGAACCAGCGGGCAAGAACACCTGCGTCGGGTCGGGCAACTGCCAGCGCAACTGTTCGAACCGTGCTCTTCAAAAGGGCAACCATCTGTCGTATTTTGTCGTCGTTCTGTTCCCGAATAGCGGCGTCGGTCATGCCGGAGAAATAGAAGCCTGATTCCTGAACAGTAGTGAAGTCCTCAACGTTTGGATGTTGACTTGCAATGGCTGCGACGAGTGCGCCCTTCCCGCTGTGTGCCCATTGTTGTCGCACTGGGTCTGACGTTTCCTTCAACACCGCATCGGACTGCGATATCAAGTTCTCAAGAATAGGGATGGCCTTGGCTGGAGGAAATGGCGGAGGGATAAGGGCAACTTGTTTCGGTCTAGCCATTTCTTAATCTTACTGGAGCAGCCCCAACGCTGGGCATCAAGGGCTACAGCCTGCGTTACTACGTCGCCCATCTCGCAGCGTGCCGAGAGATGGCTGTGCGATACGGAGCCTCTCTGCGAGATTCGACCGAGCAAACTGGCAGTGGTCCAAAGACCAACCGAAGAAGAAAACGAAGAAGTGCGAGGGATGGTGCTGGGCGAATGAGGACAGGTCGGGGTTGCGGAGTGCATTCTTGGAGGGGGAGGGCGGCAGAAGCGCCGCTTTCTGTGCTAAATCTGTGTTAGCCCCCGGCGACTCGTGCGAAAGTTGAGAAACGGGAGAACTGAAAATAAAGGACTTCCTTTATTTTCAATACGGGCATGACTTCGAATCCCACTCTCTCCGCCAGTTTCTAAATCGCAGTCAAACATGCTGGTTCCGCGCACTGGGTACTATTTTTGAGCGGTTCCGGTTACTAAAAATCGTGAGAGTTCCCCGATTCGCAGTATTTGGATTCCGGGGAATCTCACGGCAAACCGCACCGCTACGCTGTACATCCGCATCACGACTGTTGACGGCAAGAGGCGGTACTGCAAGGCCGCTCATCAGTCCAAGGGTCACCTCAAGCCTCAATGTGCGCTGATGACCGCCTTGTGCGGCGAGGCACGAGGAAAGCTGCCGCAGGCTTTGCGCTTCCTCCCAGTGCTGGAAAAGCCATTCCGCTTCGAGCAAGTGCTAAGGCTGCTGCGGGAGCCCGTGCGACCGCTTTGATGCAGATTGAGCAGTGCTGAGGGACTTGTGTTCACTGTCACAATGGGAAGTGAGTCGGCGCACGACCTTCCATTCGGGTCATGCCTTAGCGTCAAATAGTGGTCGCATTTCCTTTCCCCCGCGATCCGAGTCTCAGCCGCCTTCCAACAACAACAGCATTGGGATAGTCGGCTGCGATTTGAAGCCCGACGCACCCTGAGGGTGGGTTCGATATCGTCCCTACTCGGAAAGACAGAAATTATGCCTATCGTAACTCTCATCCTGCTGGCCGTTGTGATCGTTCTCTTGCTTGCCATCTTTCTGAAGATATCTAAGGTGGGCTCCCCAATGCTCGACTCTCGTCTTGACGCTTTCGAAAAAGCTCAAGAGCGCACTGAGCGGGCAGTTAGGGAGGAAGTTGCCCGCAGCAGGGAGGAACTGGGTAAGGCCGAGAAGGAGCAGCGGCAGGAACTCACCGAAGCCTTCAAAGTTTTCGGCGACTCCTTCGCGCAACGAATGGTGGATGTGGCGGGCGTACAGAAAGCTCAACTCGCTGCCTTTTCTGATCAGCTTACCTGTTTCACAAAACTCAGCGCAGAGCGTCTAGACGGTGGTCGGACCGAGTCCGCAGCTAGTGCCAAGCAACTTCGGGAGGAGGTCGTGGCCACACTGACCAGCATCTCTGACACGACTACAGGGACGATGCGGGAGTGGGCCAATCTCCAGAAGAGCCAACTCGATGCTTTTTCCGAGCAACTTGCTGCGTTCGCCAGGGCTAGTGGGACGAGGCTGGATGGCGTTCGGGCTGAGTCCGCCACCGGAGCAAAACAACTTCGGGAAGAAGTCATCGCAACTCTCAACGGCATTTCCGAGACGATAACCAACACGATGGGTGGTCTTGCATCTGCGCAAAAAGGCCAGTTTGAGACATTCGCTAACCAGCTTGCCTCATTTTCCCAAGCCAGCGGCGAAAAACTCGACGGCGTTCGCGGCGAGTCCGCTACGGGGGCAAAGCGCCTAAGGGAAGAAGTTGTGACCACACTCAACAGCATTTCGGAAACGATGGTCCAGACGATTAAAGACTTGGCCGTTGCCGAAAAGAGTCAACTTGAGGAATTTTCCGGGCAAATCGCCTCATTGACGAAGAGCAGCGGAGACAAACTCGATGGCATCAGAACGGAATCTGCCAGTGTAGGAAAACAGTTAAGGGAAGAAGTCATCGCTGCGCTCAAAGGAATCACCGACACGACCACAAAAACGATGGGCGAGTTGGCAAACGTTCAAAAAGGTCAGCTTGAGTGCATGTCATCTACGATTGGGAAGCTTTCGGAATCCAACGAGAAAAAGCTCGAGGCGGTCAGGGCCACGGTAGAAGGCGAACTCCGGCGCATGCAGACTGACAACGCGAAACAGCTAGATCAGATGAGGCAGACTGTTGACGAAAAACTGCAAGGCACACTGGAAAAGCGTCTGGGGGAATCGTTCAAGCAAGTGAGCGAACGTCTGGAACAGGTGCACAAAGGACTTGGCGAGATGCAGACGCTGGCCACTGGCGTTGGAGACCTGAAGAAGGTTCTAACGAACGTCAAGACTCGTGGAACGTGGGGCGAAGTTCAGCTTGGGGTACTGCTGGAGCAGGTGCTCAATCCCGACCAGTTTGCCGCTAATGTGAGTACCAAAGACGCCGGGGAACGAGTCGAGTTTGCGGTCAAATTGCCGGGGCAAGGTGTGGATAAGGATGAAACTGTTTGGCTGCCCATCGACGCCAAGTTTCCCATCGAGGACTACCAACGTCTGACCGAGGCTCAAGAACGGGCAGATATCGAAGGTGTAGAGAACGCAGGGAAACAACTAGAGAACCGTGTCAAGACCTGTGCAAGAACCATCAGCGAAAAATACTTGAACCCACCTAAGACGACGGACTTCGGCATCTTGTTCCTACCCATCGAAGGTCTCTTTGCCGAAGTGATCCGCAGGACGGGGCTGATCGAGACCATCCAACGCGAATCCCGAGTGATTATCGCCGGGCCAACAACATTGTGGTCGATCTTGAATAGCCTACAGATGGGTTTCCGGACGCTCGCTATCCAGAAGCGTTCTAGCGAAGTGTGGAACCTTCTAGCGGCAGTCAAGACCGAGTGGACAAAGTATGGCGAGGTGCTGGAAGGAGTCCAAAAGAAGCTGCATCAGGCTTCCGAAACAATCGAAAAGGCAAAAGTCAGGTCAAGAGCGATAGGAAGAAAACTGAGTGACGTACAGGAACTTCCCACGGACGACGCAAAGGCCCTGCTTCCGCACCATCTAGTCGATGACGAAGTAGAAATCAGCGAGGGGAATGAAACGGAAGACACTGTGGTGCGCGTTCCGCTGTCCCCGGACATATTGTCGGCGGCAAGGAAATAGAGGAAAACTTGGAAAATGAACAGCCTACAAGAACAATAAACTTGGGCCGGCACGTTTGAATTTCCAATATACCGTTCACCTCGAACACACGGCTGTCGGGTACAAGGAGCCAGCTTCGCGGGAAGTTGACCCCTATAAAACTCTGGTACGTGAACAGCGGTTGGTATCTGGTGGGGCATGACCACCGAAGCGAGGATTTGCGGGTGTCTGCGGTCGAGCGGATCAATTCCGTCTCCCTACGAATCGCCGATACGTGCTCAGATTTTGAGGCTGCTTGCCGCGTCAAAAGCCGGTGGCTTTTTGGGGATGGGCGCTAGTGAAATCATGCCGGGCCGACAATGCTCTGCCAGCGATCAGGCCGAATCCCTTACCGCGCGCAAGTTTCTCCAATGCGAGGAGATCAGCTTGTGCCTCGACTCTTTGTCCTGGATTGTTTTTCAGTTCTGCAAGCGTGAGCTGAGTTTCGAGTTCGACTTCAAGCAGATGATGAGCACGAGCGGTTTCGAGCGTGCGCTGCAAGCTGTGGGCGGGACGCCGCAGATGGCCGACGGCCAGTTCGACACGGGCAGAGACAAGATCGAACTCAAGCCGGTTAAGTAGATTGGTACTCTTCGCGGCCAGCGCCTGGTTTGATTCCTTTTCTTTGGCCGCTTCCAGAAGCTTTTTCTCGCCGAGCAGCCCCTCTATCAAGATGACGGAAGCAGTCAGTTCATCGTCGGCTTGACCCTCCTGATGAAACTGTTCTTTGCATTTTCGGATCACAGTTTCGGCATCGGCGGCGTGTCCTTCCTCGATGGCCAGCTTCGAAAGCGACAATTCAGTTTCAGCGGCGAGCTGGAGTTCGCCCGTTTGTTTGCGCAGTGACAGAGCCTCTTCGTAAGACTTACGCGCCGCCGCAAGATCGCCCCGGTCTACAGCAACGTCACCCAGCCCTTGCATCACGTAAGCGATCGCACTCTTGTCGTCAATCTCTTGCGCGGTGGCCTTGGCCTGTTGATAGGTGGTCGCCGCAGTTTGCAAGTTGCCACTCTGCCGCAACAAATCCCCCAGGTTAATGAGAGACAGCGCGATTCCTTCTTTGTCTCCGACGGCCTGATATTCGAGAATTGATTGCTCGACTAGTTTTTTCGCCCCCTGCAAGTCGCCCTCAGCAATCCGCGAAGCACCGAAATTCGCCAGCGCGGAAGCCATGCCTCCCTCGTTTCCGACTTGGCGGAACTCCGCGATGGCTTCGCGAAACATTTTGTCCGCCTGCGCCAGATCGCCCATTTGAAAGTAAAGTGCGGCCAGATCGTTCCGCATGAGCGCCGCCCCATTGACATTTTTCGCGGCAAGAGAGCTCTGGAGCGCGTTTGTACATTCACTAATGGCTTCCGCAGATGCGCCCAGACCCACATCCTCTTGGCAAAGAAAACCGTAGGTGCGTTCCACGATCACATGCGAACCCTGAGCACTGGCCTTGTCGATGGCACGTTTTGCAGCCGCCCGCGCCTTGGTGTCGTCCACATTGATCCAGGCAGACGACTCTACCATGTCGATGCGCGCATCTTCATTCGAAGGCGGGGGAAGGTTGCGAAGAAGGGCCAGCGTCCGCAGTGAATCGCTAGGCTTGATCGCCATCTGGGCTGAAGCCAGCATGAGTCCATAGTCGAGGCTGTCGGGAAAGAGATGGAACAAGGACTGATAGGCTTCCACCACCCTTGGCCGATCGTGGAGAGTCCTTCGATACTGTGCCTCTACGAGTAAGCGCTGCTCTTGCGGCAGGTGGATTTCAAGCTCGCTCGCCCGTTGCGCTTCGCTACGAGCCTTAATCTCGAAGCCGAGATGCCACAATGCTTCCGACAGCGCGGCATGGGACAAGGGATAATTGGGGTCGGCGGCAATGGCGCTGACGAGCAAGTCGCGAGCGCCCAGAAAATCGTACGCCCACAATTTGGCGCGCCCTTGCGCGTAAAGCCGCGCAGCCTGTTCATTGGACGGCAGCGCCGCCCGGGCAGCATTCGTGGCTTCTGGAGAAATCGAACTTACGCCTAGACTTTGTCGCAGGCTCGCGCCCGCCTGACTCGCCAGTTCGAAGAGCTCATTTTCATTTCCTGTAATGGCCTGCTCGGCGATCGTCTCCCCGCGCAAGGTGTCTTGCAAACGAATATCGAGACGGATGCGATTCTCGCCGTTGCTGGGCAAGAGCGTGTAGGAGCCGAGCACCACGACATCCGCGCCGGGATTTCGTCCGCAACCGTTCCAGCGTGGCCCGGGCCAGGCTGTCTTCATCGGTGAGCGGGAGTTCGCGTTTAGCGCGAGCCACATCCTCCCCGGAAATCATGCGCAAACCGCCGCCCGCCGCGAGTTCCGTGTTCAGCATTTCCGAGAAGGCGGGGGAAAGCCAGTTGTCCTCTGGACGTCCCGGCAGATTCCTGAATCCGAGCACCGCGACCGAGCGCCGCGCGTGGATTGGCGGCACCAATCCAGCTGCCTCAGCTTTCGAGGACGCGCGTCGAGGCAGAGAACGGAAACCATAGACAGGCAGCCCCAACTAAGACGACGACCACGCCGCAATCACCCAATAGCGGCTGCGATGATGAGAATTCGCTGCGGCAGAGCTTGCAATATTCCTAGTCCCGACGACCGGCGCTGGTGTGACAACCTCGACCGGTGGCACCATAGCGTCAGAACCCAGAACCGTGACCGGGGCCACGAAGCGGTATCCGCGCCGCGGAATGGTTTCCACATAGCGAGGTGCCTCGGCGTCATCGTTGAGTGCGTCCCGCACTTTTCGGATGGCCACGCCCAGGCTGTTATCGAACTCAACGAAGGTGTTTTCCGGCCACAGACGTTGCCGGACTTCTTCGCGAGTGACGATCTCTCCGGGTCGCTCCACCAGCATCACGAGCAGTCGGTAGGGAAGGTCCTGGATTTTCACGCGGGTGCCATTCCGCGCAAGCGACTCCTCTCCGGTGTTCAGTTCGAACGGACCGAAGCGGTAACGAGTCCCGTTTGGCACTACGTCCCGGCATGCACTTCCCCCAAGTTGGAAGATGGTAGCACAGCCAGCGACAACCAAATTCCAGTTAAGGTCAGCCCGTAAGTTGATGTCGGGTAAGGACTTTTTGTTAAGGAAGACTTAAAACCCAGTTTCATTGACCCGGCCGCCGATTTGATTCACATTCGCGTTCGCCGGGGGCCGGATGTCGCGTTCAGGAGAGCGATTTCTAGGACGGGGGACGACGGGGCCGGCCTCTGGAGCTTTTTCGCGCAATCGCAATATTCCACTTACCCAGTGATCCACGAACGCAAATCGGTAAACAAGGAGTCTCACATGTTCTCACGCAATCGAGTTGCTACTTTATGCCTGGCTCTGGTAACAGTGCTGGCGTGTTCTGCCCTCGCCACCGCCCAGAACAACAACTTGTTTACCACCCTCTCACTGAATGCCGTCGGGTCTCTGCCGGTGGCAGTGGCAAGTGGCGATTTCAATGGCGACGGGTTCCCGGACCGCGCCGTAGGCAACAGCGGCACGTTATCGCAGAGCATTCAATAAGGGGCGCCAGGAGCATCGCGAGGCAGCGCCGCGCAAGGCATTCGCGCGTCCTGCCTCGCAACTGATTCCAGAAAATTCTCGCTGAGCGGAAAGGTCTTGAAGAAATGATCCGACATTGTTCCCGAAACCAAGCGCTGCAGATTTTGGCTCTTGAAGTGTTGTGCCTTGCCCTGATGTGTCCTGTGGGCCGGGCTGCCCAGTCGCCGCACGCTGGCGCCGCCTCCAAAGTTCGCACCCACTACATTGCCGCCGACGAAGTCGACTGGGACTACGCTCCCGGCGGCGTCAACAAAATGATGGGTATGAAATTCGACGGCTACTCGACGGTCTTCACCGAACGGGGACCCCACAGAATCGGAACGGCCTATCGCAAGGCCATATACCGCGAATATACAGATGACACGTTCACCCACCTCAAGCCCCGCGCTCCGGAGTGGGAGCATACCGGAATTCTTGGCCCGATTCTGCGGGCCGAGGTCGGCGACACGATCCGCATTCTGTTCAAGAACAACGCTACGCGCCCGTACAGCATGCATCCGCATGGTGTGTTCTACAACAAGGACTCCGAGGGCGCGCCTTACGACGATGGCACATCCGGCGCTGACAAAGACGACGATGCGGTTCCTCCCGGCAAGACTCACCTGTACACGTGGGACGTTCCGGAGCGCGCTGGACCTGGACCGAATGACCCTAGCTCGATCGTCTGGCTTTATCACTCCCACACCAACGAGTTGAAAGATGTGGAGAGCGGTTTGGTGGGCGCCATGATCATCACGCGACGCGGCATGGCCGATGCGGAGGGTAAACCGAAGGATGTGGATCGCGAATTCGTCTGCCTCTATCTGCTATTCGACGAGAACGTGAGCTGGTATATCGACCACAACATACAGACCTTCACAACTGATCCCAAGGGCGTGAACAAACTCGAATTCGCCCCCGTCGACAACGAAGGCAACTTCTCCGGCCTCGGATCGGGGTTCACGGTAGCAAACGCAAAGTTCGCCATCAACGGCTACATCTACGGCACCGGTCCCATGATGACGATGAGGAAAGGCGAACGCGTGCGCTGGTATCTGGTCGCACTTGGGGAGCAGTTCAGTGTTCATACCCCACACTGGCACGGCAACGTGGTCTTGCACGACGGCAAGCGCACCGATGTGGTTCCCCTCATGCAAGCACAAATGGAGACTGTTGACATGGTTCCCGACAATCCCGGGACTTGGATGTTCCATTGCCACATTGACGACCACATGGATGCGGGAATGGTCACGTTGTACAAGGTCGAACCGTAACTTAAATGCCGGATGGCGGTTGGACGAATTCCGGAACGTTCACAGAGCAAAAAAAAATGAAACGTTCAATATTCCTGGCAACGGTTTTCGTCCTGGCCTCCGGGTTGATTGTCGGCAGCACTGCTAAGGTACTGACGACGGACCCGCTGACCGGCCTCCCTCTCTATCCCGCCACCGATTCTCGACTCCATCTGGGTAACGAACCCACCCGTTTGCCCGAGTCGAACGTGTGCGGGATCAAAATGCAAGCCGACTTCTATGCTGTGTATGACTCCAAGGTGGACGCAACGCTAGGTTGGTACGGTGCTCACCTTTCGGGCTTTAAGAAAACGCACGCTTACGCGGCTAACCGCTCCCAAGATACGTTTTACAATTCCGAACATACCTTGGCTGTGTCTGTGACAGGAAGTTCAGGCCAGCCAGACGAGAATACTGAAACCTACTCCGTGCTCTACTCTCGTTTTCAGCCCGCCCTTTCAGAGAAGGCGATCATCGGCCTCAATCAGCAAAAAGTGGTCTGCCAGTGACCTCCCGTCGCCCACGATGCCGCTCCTAGAAAGGGCTGCGCATAAGACTGAGAATCGTGCTACTCTGCTCCGCTTACCCGGAGGCCTCCATGTCCTCTTTCTTCCGTTTGATCGTCGTCACTGTTCTTCTGCTGTTATCGCTGCAAATCATCGCTTTTGGTGACGACGCCAAGCCGCAGGTTACCAATCCGGAGCTTGCGAATGCCGACCAACTTTATCGAGCGGGCAAGTTCGCGGAAGCCGAGGCTGGCTATCAGGCAGTTCTAAAGAACGACTCGAAACTCGTGCCTGCGGAAGTGGTGCGTGCACAAGTTGGGGTCGTGCGGTCAATGTTGCGGCAGCAGAAGATCGATGAAGCATGGGAGGCCGTGAACACCGATGTGGCCTCGCAGGCAAATTCAGCGGCATTGTTGGCCGCGAAAGGAGATGTCCAGTTTCGTCGCGGTGAAATGGCCGATGCCGAGGTGTCTTACCTGACGGCAAAGAAGATCGACCCCAAGGAGGTGCACGCTTACCTCGGACTGGCGAGGTTATACAGTTCGTACTCCCTGTACCGCCGATCCTATGACCAGTTACAGAGCGCCCACGAGGTTGCTCCTGAAGATATCGACGTGCAGAGGGCATGGCTACGAATGCTTCCACGAAAAGAGAGGCTGGCGGCATTGGAGACCTACCTCGCAGGCCCGCATCCCGACGACGAAGAAGAAACGAAGTGGATGACCGAGTATTTGGGGTTTCTGAAAGCCACAGCAGACAAGCCCGTTCATGCGTGCAGGCTGGTCAGCAAAGTGGAGCAGACCGACACCAAGCTGGAGACGATGTATGGGCAGGACATACGGCGGATGCGAGGGATTGGTCTGTCGGTCAGGCTCAACGACCGAAACGTCCATCTCCTGCTTGACACCGGAGCAGGCGGGATCATGGTGACCCGTAAGTTCGCTGAGAAGGCGGGACTAACGATTATTTCTGCGGCGCATTATGGAGGCATCGGCGACAAAGGCCTGCAAAGCGGCTACACGGCGGTAGCGGATCACATCCGAGTCGGCGAATTGGAGTTCCAGGACTGTGTGGTCTCCGTGAGCGACAAAGGATCGGTGGCTGATGAAGACGGTTTAATCGGGGCCGACGTCTTCGGAAGGTATCTCGTTGATATCGACCTTCCGGGAATGCGACTCAAACTATCACCGTTGCCCAAGCGCCCTGAAGACACGGTGGCTCCCACATCGCTGAACAGCGAGGGCGAGGAGCAGGCGAATGCAGAACAGAAAGAGGACAGCGTGAAAGAGGGAGCCTCGAAGGATCAGAATTCCCCGCCACCTCCAGTCTAAACCGGAACGACGCTTGCCCAAGGATCGTTACATTGCTCCCGAGATGGCAGACTGGACGAAAGTCTTTCGCTTTGGTCACACCATTTTGGTGCCGACGAGTGTGAACGATTCGAAAGATATGTTGTTCGGACTCGATACCGGTGCCTTTAACAATATTCTTTCAGTGCGTGCTGGGCGGCAGGTCAGCAAGGTTAATTCAGAAGATCGCCTGCGGGTTCATGGTGTGAATGGCGAGGTGAATAAGGTCTACAGTTCCGAAAAGGCGAATTTGCGCTTCGCTCACTTTCGGCAGTCGAACTTAGAGATCACCACGCTTGACCTCTCTAACGTAAGCCGCCACACCGGGACCGAGGTTTCTGGCTTTCTGGGGTTTGCCATGCTAAGGCAGCTTGAGATTGAGTTGGACTACCGTGACGGGCTTGTGGATTTCAAGTACGATCCCAAACGGATAAACCCTTTCGCGAGATAGTCTCTGAAACAGCCCGAATAACGGGCGCGAAGTGGTCCAGTCGTTCAAGCTGCTCTTTGATCAGTTCGGGTGAGGCCGGGTTCGCCAAGTAGCTCCTGCCTCAGGCGCTCCATCTGTGCCGCCGCTTCCTTTATTTGCTCGGCACACTCGTGGCCGTGTCGTGGCAAGAATCCCCCGTATTCCTCCATCAGTATGCGAGTGTTCTCCTCAATGGCAGCCATCTTCGAACGGGCCTGATTGGATAGGGCAGATGTTAGTTTTTCCAGCTCAGAATCTCTCACAGCGAGCGCCTGCCTGCTCTCAGCCGCTTCCTTTTCGAGCAAGGACCCGTGGTAGCGCATGAATCCAAACAGACATGCTGCCAGCAAGAGCAAACAAGAATTGGCAAGAATGGTTTCCGACAGCGCCTTACTCAGGCTGGTCGTCCTCTCTTTGTCGAATGTTGCGAAGCTGCTGCTTTCCGCCGAGGATAGCGAAGACGCAATGCCGCGAATCTCGTCCATGTAGTCCTTGCCTTCGTTTGTGTCAACAAGCTTAAACGAACGGAGGCGATAGCCCTGCTGGCGCAAACTGATACTCCGCTCCATCTCAGATTGTTTAGACACAGCCAGAGACTCCAACTTCGATTCGATGGAACGGTCCTGTTCCGTCCGATTCGCGAGCCCAGAGCGAAGGTTGGCGAAATCGGTCCCGATCCGGTTCTTCCCGGCAGTGTAGGGAAGTAAGTAATCAGAGTTACCGGTTAGCAGGTAACCGCGCTGACCAGTTTCCATATCCGTCAAATCTTGCAAGACACCGGAGATGTTGGCCTGAATCGTGGAGCTTCGTAGAGTGAGCGCCGCAGACCTCTTAATCTGGCTCAAGCGGTTGATCGCAAGATACGCATTCAATGCCATGAGCACGAGTAGCGCAGCGACCGCTAATCGCAATGCAATTTTTCGAACCATGTGGATGCGCCATCCTTCGCGTGGACGAGACAGATGATCGTAGCAGAGCGCGGTTCGTGTCGCTGTGCCGCTGGTACACCGTTCATGAATAAGGAGTGCAGCTGAACACAGTGGGATGAAGATTTAGAATTTCTGCATGAAGCGAATCTCCGTTTTCTGCGACTCCAATCCTGGGTTGCGAGGGAGCTTGCGAATTATTTCTTACACTTTCGTGTTCTTACGAGTGTGATGTACTATTTCCGGTATCGCGCGCTGGCGGAAAGCCTTCGCCCTTAGTGGAGCCGCTCATGAATCGACGCACTTTCTTGAAGTCCACGGCCGCAACAGGACTCGCCGTCGGAATATTTAAGGCGCAAGCCCAAGCCGCCATTCCGGAACACAATTGGGATAAATACGATTGGGGATCGGGTCCTCCGGTTCCCGACCGGCTCTATCAGGGGCCGTTCCCTCAATACGGTCCTTGCGCCGTTGTTCCCGATAGCGATGTTGCGATGATTACTTCGCCGTCGAAGGAGATCGTCAGCAATTACGGGATGGGGCTCATCGCTTATCTGTCCGACGATACTGGGCCACTCAACGTTCCCGGCCAGACTGAGGAGCAAACTCTGGAGGATCTGGTCAAGCTGCCCTTCGTGCAGAAGGTCTACCTCCGTCCCAATTGGCGCGAGATCCAGAAGCAGCCCGGCCGGCTCGATTTTCCGTCGTGGTGGAAGATTGCGTTTGATCTGGCTCGCCGCTACGACAAGCGCATCGGGTTCCGAGTGCAACTGGAAAATCCCGACGTTCCTTATCCAGGGATGCCGGAGTTTCTCCTCGACAAGGTTCCCTACGTAAAGCTCAAAGGCGAGTGGAAGGGCAATCCGGCCGAAATGCGCTACAAGAAAGATAATCGCGTGCCGCGTTACGATCACCCGGCGTATCAGGCCGCGTTTCGCGAACTGAATGAACTGCTGGCCGCCGAACTCAACGGTCATTCCCAGATCGAGTTCATGGATACGATGATGTACGGCTTTTGGGGCGAAGGGCACACCTGGCCCTACGAAGGGAATCCTTTTCCGAGCCAGTTGGTCGCGGAACAGACGTGGGCCGCGATGTTCGAAGTGCAACTCGAGAACTGGACGAAAGTGCCGCTGGCGACTAACACCCAGCCCGACTTCAGCAACGTGGGCAATGCCGATCTAGTGGATCGCACGATGCGCACTGGGAACTGGTTGCGCACGGATACGATCTTCATTGAGAACACACAGATCGAGGCATTGAGTTATCGTCCGCCGTGGGCAGCCGCAATCTGCGAGGTTGGTTTCACCACCGGCGATCCGAAGCAACTGCAGATTGACGAAGACGGAATTACTTACAACGAGCAAATCATTTCTCACGTAGCTGACGTCGGCGTCAACTATCTATCGGTTTGGAGTTGGCATAACCAATCGGCTCGCAGCATTACGAGCTACTACGAGAAGTTTCCGGGACCAATCGATGAGATAGCCCGCCAGATCGGCTATCGCATCCGCCCGTCGTTTATCTGGACGTTCAAACGTGACGACGCTAACGGTCTGGTGCTGGGATTGGCTAATGACGGAATTGCTGCCGTTCCGGGAGTGCTGCGCCTTACCGTGTTCAGCGAAGACAACAAGATTCGAGTGTCAGGCTGCGTCGACGCCGGCTACCCGAAACCAATTGGCGTTCATCAAGCCATGCTGATGCTGCCTGCCGGCGTCCCATGGGAGGGACTGCGGCTGAAAGCTGAGCTCGAAGTGAAGGGCGTGCGTTATCCGGTCCGCTGGGCGTGCCGGCAGAAGGTGAATTCCGATGGCTCGCTGACGTTGCGCCACAATTACAAACCTGATCAGCCGCTGGTGTGAAGGCGTGGGTCTCGTTCTGGACAAACGAAAGAAACGATATCGAGAATCAGAGGTGAGGCGCCATTGCGCGCAGGAGTTATGAGCATGAAGTTTTCAATCCTCTTAGTACTATTGATTTGCGTTTGCGCAGCGCTTGGCCAGACAAACTCCTCCTTCTACGTGGCGACGACTGGGAATGATTCGAATCCTGGCACTCAAGCGGCGCCCTGGCGCACCATCCAACATGCCGCAGACACCGCGCGGGCAGGCAGCACGGTAAACGTTCGAGGCGGAATCTACGAAGAACTAGTGAGCATCAACGCGTCCGGCAACGCTAGCGATGGATTCATCACGTTTCGAAGCTTTCCAGGTGAAGCAGCGGTGCTCGACGCGGCGCATTTCACTCCCTCCGGCAGAACCGCAGTCCTCACGATTCAGAACAAAAGTTACGTGAGAATCGAGGGGTTTGAAATCCGCAACTTCCGCACTGCCGAACATAGGCTCGCCCCCCTGGGCATAAATGTGATCGGGGCTGGCTCCCATATCGAACTTCTGAAGAATAACGTTCATCACATTGAGAACAATTTCGATGGCCGCGATGCTCCCGGGCGAGGAGGCAACGGCTTTGGCATTGCCGTATACGGTACCGACGCTAAGTCACCGATAACTGACTTAGTCATTGACGGCAATGAGGTGCACCACCTGAAGACCGGTTCGAGCGAGTCATTGGTAGTGAACGGGAACGTTACGAACTTCCGCATTACGCACAATGTTGTTCACGACAACAACAACATAGGAATCGACGTCATCGGTTTCGAGCGCACGGCGCCCGACCCCGCGGTTGATCAGGCTCGCGACGGGATCGTCAGCGGGAATCTGGTTTACACCATTACATCGCGGGGCAATCCGGCCTATCGCAACGATGAATCCTCCGATGGTATTTACGTGGATGGCGGTACCAGGATCCTGATCGAACAGAACGTCATTCACAATGTGGACTTCGGAATCGAGCTGGCTAGTGAGCATAAGGATCGCGCCACCAGTTACATCACTGCTCGAAACAACCTTATCTACCACTGCCACACCGCGGGCGTTTCCATCGGAGGTTACGCGCCTGAGCGGGGACACACCGAGCACTCGAACGTGGTGAACAATACGCTCTACGAAAATGACACGTCGGCAACAGGTTCAGGAGAGTTCCAGATGCAATGGAACATGGCAGACAATATTTTCGAGAACAACATCGTCTATGCGGGGCAGCGCTGCCTGATGACGCTGAACCGATCGCAGGTCGACAAGAATCACCCGCCGGCCATGATTGATCACAACCTTTATTACTGTGTTTCCGGAGCGGAGGCGAGCAAGTGGGCGGGCGCTTCCGCCACGCTGACGGGATTCGACAAGTATGTGGAGGCCACGGGGAATGACCGTCATTCACGTTTTCTCGATCCGCATTTTATTGACGCTGCCGCGAACGACTTCCACTTGCAATCAGATTCTCCCGCGATCGCTGCGGGCACGACTGACGGAGTACCGGTCGGAGAACTGGACCTTGCAGGCTCCCCGCGCGTCAGATCCGGGAAGATTGATATCGGTTGCTACCAACGACAATAGGAGCGGTCCATGCTGAAATTGGACGTGAATCGCCGCGAATTCCTGAAGATCGCGGCCGGAACCAGCGCCGCCTTGGCCATGCCAATGCCCGGTGATGCCGCAAGCTCCTCGAAAATGATCGGCATCCAGGTCGGAGCCGTTTCCTTTGTCGATGAAGGCACCGAGAAAGTCCTGGATGTGCTTCAGGAACGCGCCTGCGTGAACACGCTGTTTCTCGCCGTGTTCACCTATGGCCGCGGCATCGCCGGCAGGCAGATTCCCGGCCAGCCGCTGCCCGATCATGGCAAGCAGGAATACGATCTGAATTTTCACGGCGGAAACTTTGCCACTCCTCATCCTCAGTTCTACAAAAACACCGTTCTCAAAGACACTCGCGCGCCCGACCACGGCAACCTCGACATCCTGGCCGAAGTGCTCCCCGCAGCAAAGAAGCGCGGAATGAAAGTCATGTGCTGGCTCGAGGATGTATTCCGCACCGACCTGCCGAACATCGAGAAACTGCAGGAGCGTGATCTCTATGGACGGAATGCCGACACGCTGTGCGTCAATAATCCCGACTACCGGAACTTCCTGACCGGCCTGGTGGAGGACTACGCGCGTTCCTACGAAATCGACGGAATCATGTGGGGATCAGAACGGCAAGGCGCACTTTGCGACAGCCTTGGGCGCCACGCATGACACGCCTCCTGTCGATCCGGGCAGCGTCACTTGCTTCTGCGAGTTTTGTCAGACCAAGGCGAAAGAGCGTGGCATTAATGTCGAGCGCGCCCGCCAGGGTTTTCTGGAACTGGAAAAATTCGTTCGCTCCTCACGCAGCGGCAAAAGGCCAGTGGACGGTTACTACGTCCAATTCTGGCGTCTGCTGTTGCGCTACCCCGAACTGGCCGCGTGGGAAATGCTCTGGACCGATAGCCTGCGCGAGACCTACGCTGCAATCTACCAAACGGTAAAGACCGCGAAGCCGGCGCTGCCGGTAGGGTGGCACATCTGGCACAACAATTCCTTCAATCCGATCTACCGCGCCGAGCAAGACCTTCACGAGATTTCGACCTACTCTGATTTCATAAAGGTCGTGATGTATAACAACTGCGGCGGCGAGCGGATGGCGTTGTATGTAGACAACGCCGGATCGACCCTGTATGCCGACCTCTCAAAACAGGGTCTCCTCGATTTCAACTACGCCGTCATGGGATTGAAAGAAGGCAGCTACGAACAGATTCCTCACACTGGACTCTCGCCGGACTACGTCTTGCGCGAGACGAAACGCGCGCTCGAGGGTGTTGCCGGTACCAAGACTCTGATTTGGCCGGGCATTGATATCGATATCCCCACCGAACCCGGCCACAGCAAGTGCACTCCGCAAAGCGTGAAAGAAGCCGTCCTCGCTGCTCTTCAGTCCGGTGCACCCGGCGTGATTTTATCCCGCAAATATTCCGAGATGCGGCTTGCCAACCTCAGCGGCGCTGGCGATGCCATTCGCGAGTTGAAAAGATAGGGTAAACGCTGGTTCGCGGTGTTCGTTTGAACCAGTCGAGGGCGATTTGAGTATATTGACCCCGCCCCTCGCGAAGAGCTGTTCAGTCCCATGCAGCGGCCCCGCCCATCCGCCATACGCGAAGCCGCTGGGATCTTCCTCTGGTCGGCCGGGAGACTGAATCACGCCATCCAGCGAGATATGTTCGATGATCCGGATCTATCTCATAGCGTCTCCGTTTGATCTTGCCTAATTTACGGCTTCGCGATTTCCGTTCCGTCTGACCACCGTTGCACCGGAATGACGAACTGCGTCAGGTGCTCCACGGGGTCGGCAACCGCAACGACCGGGGAGCCCGGCAGATTCGCTCCCCAGATTGCGGGGTTGGTGTCCGAATAGAAAAACATGAGATGCGGAGGCCAGTGTGGCGCGCTGTCGCCGCCGTATCCTTGCTTCGACAGCATGTAGCACATGGCCCCGGATTCCATCGGCGTCAACTCCTTCTTGGCGATGGCAGCGGTGATGGACTCGGTCATTTGAGCTTGCGAACGCCCCGCTAGTCCCCACTCGGTCTCTTTGGTCATGCGCAGAAGGTAAGAACGCGCGGCTGCATTCACACACATGGGGACGCGCACCTTTGGATTCCAAAAATCAGGATCCGCTGCGGAAGTCCATCCCCGTCCCACGATACACACGAAGCCGTTCGTGCCTTTCACCGCTGTTTCGAAACCATGACGTCCGAGAACCAAGACCTCTGCGTCGCGTGCAATAGCGTCCGGTGCCGCACTGCGCGCCAGCGCTATTTCCGCACTCCGATCCGTCATGAGGTATTGGTCGATCGGAGCCATGTTCGGATAATGTGTCACGGCGTCTTGTGCCATCGCCTGATTCGCTGGAGCAAGGTACACCGTTCCCAGCACGACCAGCAGTACGAAGCTTTTGATCGCGATTGCGCCAACCTTCTTATGCATTGTTTTCCTCCTGAGAGTGGGCCAGGTCTTTTTCGTGTAATGGCGTTGCCTCGGGCAGGTTGCCCTGCCTTCACGATATAGTCGAGCGGTGGGACGGAATTCGACAAATCACCCAAGCAATTTTTCGTCTTCCGTGCGTCAGAACCAGGTGAACGTCCCTTCTGTCCGAATTCCGCCCGAACTTCCGCCGTCAGGATGCAGAGGAAGCCTTTGCGGTGAAGATCCCGGAAAAATGCAGGCGATAGTGGAAGAACAACACAAACCAGAACACGGCTGCGATCAGCGCGCCCCCGATGCCATCGTGATCGAGCAGCAGATGGAAGAGCAAGATATTTACGATTACCGGCCCAAGAATCGTCAGCGCCAGCGGAACGTAGCGATTAATCAGCAGCAGCGCGCCGCTAACCGCCTGCACTGCGCCGATCACCAACCCATAGTGCGATTGGAATAGAGCCTGAAGAAACTGTCCGGCGAGGCCGCCGGGTATAGGGCCCTTGAGGAATTGCAGAAAGGCATTCAGGCCGCAGACGAAAAACACCAATCCGAGCAGCAATCTCACAATCAGCACGACGATTTTCATGGCCTCGTCTCCGGTAAGGTTCAGGTCGCCCCGGGCTCAGCAGAAGCGCGCCAGCCCCGCGGGCGAAATGCCAGTTCTGCTAAGTGCCGGCAGAGCCTCGCAGAGCTCTCTCTCACTGTTTCAAGTAACGAAGCGCAACACATCCTGATTTAAAAATCTTTGACTCAACCAGTTTCAGTTTTAATTTCTCCGGCAGGTTGACGCCTTCAAACAACCGTCGCCCTTCGCCAACAATGATTGGCATAACGACAATGCGATATTCGTCAATCAGGCCAAGCTCCATCAGTTGTGAAGGAACATCTACACCGCCGACCAAAATACTTTTGCCAGGTTCTTGCTTCAGTTTAAGTATTTCGTCGCGAATGTTCGTACGAACAATTCTCGTATTTTTATCTTCAGCGCTGGCCAATGATCGTGAAAAAACAATCTTGTTGAGGGAATCAAATGCTTGAGCAAATTCAATATCCGCTTTTGTCTCGGAATGGCTTTTTGCAATATCAGGCCAATAAGGAACCATCAATTGGTAGGTTTTACGCCCATAGACGAGCAGGCCAGCATCATCTCGCAAAAGGTGCGTGTAATGTTCAAGTAAGTCATCAGCGGGATTGAATTTGGTATGGTCGCAGCAGCCGTCCAGGGTAAGGTTGATTGCGTAGATTACATTTCTCATTGATTGTCCTTGTTTCCATTCGCCGAACGATTAATGGAACGTTCACTTCCTCCGAGTCATACTTTTTTTTGCACCGCGTGATTATTTTCCGTGTTGTCTTTCATTGTTCTGACGCGTACTCTAGCTAGGTTTTGGTTGTTCCGCTAACGGGAAAGTGGCGATATATGTCGGAAAAGGGTCAACCTCGTAAATCCATGTTCTCAGCCCCGAATATGGAAGAACTACGCCGTCTCTACGACAGCGATACGCCAGTACTGGCATATGCCTTTAAGAGGCGGACGGTCGAAGGCTGGACGCCAGAGCACAGCCACCCGCGCGGGCAACTCGTCGCACTGACCCAGGGCTTGCTAATCGTGGAAACAGCAAGCGAACGATGGATGTTTCCCTCCCAGCGTTGCGCATGGACGCCACCAAATTGTAAGCACGCGGCGCGTTCTGTCGGAGGCGCGGCTGGCTTGATGGTTGATTTGTCTCCGGACATTTGCCGCGGACTACCCAAGACACCCTGTATGTTCAACTCATCGGAGCTATTGTTCGCCATCGTTCATCGTATGGTCGGTTGGGACCTCCACCAACCGCTCAATCCGGCAAAGAAGCGTTTAATCACAACGCTTCGTGATGAGATTCGGCAGCCTGACCAGCAGCCCTTGCGTTTGACCATACCCAGAGAAGAAAGACTGGCCAGAGTTGCAGATGCTCTGCTGGATGATGTTGGGGATGACCGCAAGCTGGATGCCTGGGCGCAGGTTGCCGGAATGGCCCGCCGTACTTTCATGCGTGCGTTTTTGGCTCAGGCAGGCATGTCCTTTGGCCGTTGGCGACAGCAGGCGCGGTTGTTTGCTGCCCTGGAGATGTTGGCACAAAGGAAATCTGTCACGGAGGTCGCTATCGCAGTCGGTTACGACAGTGTGAGTGCCTTCATTGAAATGTTTCGGACGATGCTGGGAACCACACCACAGACATACTTTCGAGGCAGGCATTCGTGACCACGCGGTAGAGCCATGGGCGCAACGGTGCATCTTCCTTGACGCTGTCGCGATACCCGTCAGGCGCGAAGCGTGTCCTCGGCGTCGGGCAAAGAACTGAGCATGCGGTAACAGTGGAGCAGCAACTCGCGGTGATGACGCAGCGCCTACCATAGGTCCAGGAACCTTTTCTCCGCCCCTCAGTCGCCGCGATGCTTTTGGCTTCTCTGCTAAACACCTGTGCCACTTGCGAATGCTTTGCGCAGCGCCCCCTTCCAACTCGCGCTGAATTGTTGGGAGACTCCGGCATCCGGCACGAGGAGGTCGAATCCGTGGAAGGCGCCACGCACGACCAGGAGTTCGGTTGCGACTCCGGCATGGACGAGCCGGCGCGCGTAGTCCATATCTTCTTCGACGAACAGGTCAATGGAACCGACGCCGATCCAGGCAGGCGGTAGGCCAGTCACGCTGGCTACCCGCGCCGGGACGGCACCTGCCGGCACCTTGGACGAACCCGCTGGAACACCGAGCAGCGAGCTCCAGGCAAGACGATTGGCACTCGCAGGCCACATGAAGTGGCCAATGGCGGGCGGTGCTGGGTGGGTGCTGCCCGTTCGGTCGTCCAGTTGGGGATAGATGAGCAACTGGAAGCAGATGGGAACGTCTTCTTTGTTGCGGTCGCGCGCGTGAATCGCAAGGCTCGCTGCGTGGCCGCCGCCCGCGCTCTCACCGCCCACGGCAATTCTGGAGCGATCAATGCCGAGTTCCACCGCATGGGCATGGGCCCATTTGAGCGCGGCGTAATTGTCCTCAAGCGAGCCAGGATAGCGCGTCTCCGGAGCCAGCCGGTAGTCCACTGAGACGACGACGCAATGGCAATCCGTCGCGATCCTCTGGAGCCGGGGCATCAGCATGGGATCGACCATCATGAAGCCGCCGCCATGCATGTGAAGCAACAACGGCTTGCCCTTCTCCAACGGCGCAGGATCAACGATCCAAAGACGAATCTCGGGTGCCCTTGGTGGCCCGGGGATATGCCGCTCCAAGGGCTGCGGCGCGGGAGCAGGCAACGGGGGCAGGCCGGGCGTTTGCCGGAACTGGCGGACCATCTCCGCTGAGAGGTCAAAGGCGGGGAACTGCTTCAGCACAGGAAGAAGTTCCGGATCGACGAGGGAATATGGGTCCGCAACCGCTGGCGAAGGTCCTGAGCGCGAGACTTGCTCAGCCTCAGCCAGCGTAGCAGCAGGCGCGAGTCCCGTAGCCAGACCAACGCCGGCGAGACCAAAGCCAGCGGTGCGGATAGCGAAGTCGCGACGAGTGAGTTGATTGCTCATGTGAGTAGAAGCCGGCTCGCGTATTATTTCGTTGCTTTCTCCGGAGCCGGGAAGAAAAGAAGCTCGCGCACCTCGCCGGCCACGTCGCAGGCGATGGCAGCCTTCTTCGCCCACGCCAGCGCCTCGTCGATATTGGCGCATTCCAGTATCCAAAATCCACCCATGTGCTCCTTGGTCTCGGTGTACGGCCCGTCGGTGACGAGCACCTTGCCGTCGGGTAGCTTTCGCAGCGTCTTTGCGTTGGCGGCCGGAGAAATGCCGCAGGCGAACTTCCTCGCGCCGGCAGCAATCAATTCGCGGTTGAGCGCGTGGATCTCTTCTATCATCGCTTCGGTTACGGTGGACGGATCGAAGTTGTCGGGGAGGTAATTCGCAACCAGATACTGTGGCATGGCTTCTCCTTATATTCCTGTATAGGTCTTTATTCTTTAGTCTCTCGGTGGGCCGACTGCCCTGCCTTCACCCTATAGTCGACCGGCCGGACCGAATTCGACAAATCGTCCTGGATTTTTTTCTTTCGCGCTTTGGAATCAGAGGAGTGAATTTCAGTTCGTTCTATAATTCTGATTCTTGACGCGTTATGCGTCGCCTCCAGGCGAACTAGATGATCGTTATCCACTCTCCGAGATTACAGCTCAGCCAGTTTCAAATAACGGACGCACAAGAGGTTTTCGCGTGTATCACGCCCGCGATCACCAGATTCATGCGGTGGGAGCCCCCGTCCTGGAGCGAATACCTGGCACGATGCGAAGAACGATTGCAGGCTCCAGACCTTAATACATTTTCCTTCGTCATCAGACGGCGCGACAGCAAGGAATGCCTTGGCATGACTGCGGTGGAAGCGTGCGACACGGAATCGCCGGAACTAGGCCTCTGGATGAAGGAGAGCGCGCACGGTCAGGGTTTCGGCCGGGAAGTCGTGGCGGCAGTCGCTGCATGGGCGCATAAGACCTTAGGTAAGAAGAGTTTCATTTATCCGGTAGCAGTGCAAAATACGGCCAGCAGGCGCATCGCGGAAGGGCTCCACGGCGAGATCATCGAAAATCGCACAAGTCCGAAATACGAGTCCGTCGTCTACAAAATCCCGTGGAAGGGCTGAGGGTTTTGTGTCTCCGCCCGGCCGAGTAGTTTGTCCAGTCTACGATGAGCTGGCTCGCCGGGAATGATTTCGCCAATTTTGATGTTGTCAATGATTGACAATCTTTGCCAATCGCGATAGTTTCAAGACTGAACTGACTGAACCACCATGACCCTCAACATCAACCTGACCCCGCAACTCGAAAAGCTCGTTCGCCAGAAAGTCGAATCCGGGCGCTACAACTCCGCCAGCGAGGTAGTCCGCGAAGCCCTGCGCCTTATGGAGACGCAGAACGAGCTGCAGGCTCTTCAACTCGAACGGCTACGGCGCGACATCTGCCAAGGTCTGGAAAGCGGCCCGCCGCGCCCGTGGAGCGCGGCCGAAATGAAGCGGCAAGGCCGCAAGCTCGCCGCGTCCCGCAAAGCCGACTCTTAATAAAAATGCCGTCTGTCGTAATACGCCCTAAGGCGCTTGAGGACCTCGCTGAGATTTGGGCCTACATCGCCGAGGACAGTGTGCGCCAGGCCGACGCCTTCGCCGCTGCCCTCGATCGCGAGATTCGAGACCTTGCCCGGCGTCCCTTGATCGGACGTGCAAGACCGGAATTATTCACTGACCTGAGAAGCTTTCCCTTTCGCCGCTACGTTATCTTTTACCTGCCGCGCAAACGCGGAATCGAGGTCGTGCGTGTGCTCCACGGCGCACGCGACTTGAACCCGTTGTTCGACGAAGACGTTTGAGAAAGTCTTTTAGTTAAGCTGTCGAATCCGCTCTTGCAGGAATTGCCGCTCCGGTTCCTGTTGGGTCAGGGCCAGCGCCTTCTCATAGGACGCCCGAGCCTCGGCTGTCCTGCCGAGCCTGCGGTACATATCGGCGCGGGCGGAATGTGCCAGGTAATAATCTGCCAATTCGCCATGTTCCAACACCGCGTCGATATGCGCCAGTCCGGCCTCTGGACCATCGCACATGGCAATGGCCACGGCCCGATTAAGCTCGACAACTGCCGAAGGCTGAATTCGTAGCAACTGGTCGTAAAGCGCAACAATCTGCCTCCAGTCGGTCGCAGCGACCGATTCCGCCTCCGCATGAACGGCCGCAATCGCAGCCTGCAGTGTGTAAGGGCCGAAGCGGCGGGACTTCTGCTGGTACTGCAACGCTTTCTCCAGCAATGCCACTCCCTCCGCGATCTGCTCCCGGTTCCAGAGCGATCGGTCCTGGTTCTCCAGCAAAATCAGCTCGCCGGTCGGAGAGGTTCTCGCGGCGCGGCGGGATTCCTGCAGTAACATCAGCGCAAGCAGCCCCATCACTTCCGGTTCCGGCTGGAGTTCGGCCAGCAGACGGCCCAGTCGAATCGCCTCTCCGGTAAGCTCGGCCCGCGTTACCTCCGCTCCCGCGGCAGCCGAGTAACCTTCGTTAAAGACTAGATAGACGACCTGAAGGACCGCGCCCAGTCGCTCCGGCAATTCCTCGGGTGTCGGCACCTCGTAGGGAATCTGCGTCTCTCGAATCTTGGCCTTGGCGCGCACAATGCGCTGCGCCAGCGTACGCGCAGTCGTAAGGAAGGCCTTGGCGATCTCCTCGGTAGTCAGTCCGCACACTTCACGCAAGGTGAGCGCTACGCGCGCTTCCGGCGCGAGAGAGGGATGACAGCAGGTGAAGATCAGGCGCAGCCGGTCGTCTTCAAGGAAGTCATTCTCAAGATTGTTCTCTCCATTCTTATTGGACTGGTCTGCCGAAGTCGATTGCGCTTCGAGATGTCGCGCGAGTTCGTCTTGAGACGCATCGAATCGTGCCCGTCGACGCAGAGTATCAATGGCTTTGAATCGGGCGGTCGAAATCAGCCATGGTCGCGGGTTGCCGGGGACTCCACTGCTCGGCCACAAGCTCAGCGCAGCCGCAAAGGCTTCGTGCATCGCCTCCTCGGCAAGATCAAAATCGCCGAGCAAGCGAATTAAAGTTGCCAGGATTCGTCCCGAATCCACGCGGTAAAGGGAATCGAGCAATTCGCGTATCGGCTCATGTATCTGCTCGGGGAAACGCTCGCCCACGCCAGGCTCGGACATGTCCACGACCTTAGCAAACCATCTACCCGGAATCAATTTGGCAAATGGCGCATCGAATCAGGCCTCGGGGATCGAGGCATTTATCAGATGGGTCGCGTGCTCCGATCAAGCAGTGCTCGCCCGGAGATTCACCATGAACAAGAGATTGGGGTCCCTTGAGACTCTGTCAGAGCTGCGACGGGCAGCCTCGCGGCCATCTTTACCAACTCGGCGAGAGATCCCGCTTTCATCTTTTGCATCACCTGGCCTCGGTGAGCCTTCACCGTGATCTCACTGATACCGAGCTCCGCCGCGGCCTGCTTATTCAATAGGCCGGCGACCACCAGTGCCATGACTTGCCGTTCGCGACGGGTAAGCGACGCGTAACAGTTCCAGAGCGTCCGCATCTGCGCCTGCTGAGCAAGAGTTACGCGACTACGTTCAAGGCCTTGCCGGATGGCGTCCAGCAGCACTGCATCACCGAATGGTTTTGTGAGGAATTCGACAGCGCCAGCCTTCATGGCCTGGACGACCATCCGCACATCAATGATGCCCGTGATAAAGATGACCGGCATGTCGGGCCGTTCGACGCTGACGAACTTCTGCAGATCGAGGCCATTGAGGCCGGGAAGAGAAGCATCAAGTATGAGACAGCTGGGAACAAGGGCTCGGGGACGGGCCAGGAATTCTTGTGCGGAAGCGAAAGTCTCTGGCTGCCAGCCCTCGCAGCCAATCATTGCTTCCAGCGACTCGCGCACGGAGATGTCGTCGTCGACAACGAACACAATCGGAGTGCCATGTGAGCTGGGTCGCGATTCCAGTTCGTAACCAAGCATGTGGGCTGGGCTGATGGGGTTTCGGCTAGGAATTGCAGTTGTTACAGCTGATGTCATATCCCGCTCCTTAATATTCGCGCGTTTATGCTCTGTCAAAAACTCTACTCAGCCAATCGCCGTGCTCAAACTTGAACGGCCACTTTTGTTTAGGAGTGTTGGCGTGCGAGATGAGTGTCGGACAGCGTAGCCTGTGCGCACAACCTCAGATGGTACAGTTCTCAACCCCATCTATTGTCTAGGCCGGAGACTGTTGTTTTTGAGGGGTGGGACTTAATCCCGCCTTAGGGTAAAAGACGTCTTACCGGTTAGGGACGCCGACATGTCTGCCGGAAATTGTGCGAACTTGTCGTCACGAGAATGTTCGTGCCTGCGGATCTTTGAGTTTCGAGAAGGCAGCCAGCACATCGTGAAGGCGGTCGAAAAGGTGAGCCGGGCCAATCACTTCGGTCAAGAGATGCCGGTCCAGGTCTGCCTTCAGAGAGAGAGGTATGCGAGCGAATACTAATACCACTCCGCGGTCGACCAGTTCCTTCTGAAGCTGACGTACCATCTGAGCTGCCGTGTAATCCACATTCGTGATCGCTTCGGCATCGACGGCCAGCCAGCGCACGGGTGACGGAGTTGGCCCAACCAGGTCGCGGATCTGCTCGGCAAACAGGCCGGCGTTGGCGTAAAAGAGCGCGGCCCCGAAGCGATAGATCACCAACCCCGGTTTCGTTACAGCCCCGGGAACCGCCGGGACTACCTGCCAGATGTCTCCCTCGTTTACGACAAAGACTCCGGTGTGAGGCCGATAGCTGTGGCGCACAATCCGGAGCAGCGACAGCACCATGGCTAATAGAATGCCCTGCTCGACTCCCACCAGCACAACGACGGCCGCAGTAAATACCGCCAGAGCATATTCGCCGGGACTCTCGCGTCGAATTTCGCGCAATCCCCGCAGGTCGATTAGACGGACAGCAATGAAAAATACGATGGCCCCTAACACGCAACGTGGCAGGTACTGGAGTGGCTTGGTCAGAAAGATCAGAACGAGCGCAACCGCTATGGCGGTAGCCACCTGGGCAAGCTGGCTCTGACCGCCCGAGCTTTCGACCATCGCGGTTTGAGTAGGGCTTCCGTCCACTACAAACGTTCCGCTGAACGCTGCCGCAGCGTTGGCCGCAGAGAGGCCGACCAGGTCGACGCTTTCATCCAGTTCCTGATGGTGGCGCCCAGCATAGAAACGGGCAGTGGCCGCGCTTTGCGCCAGGACCATCACAAAGCAGGCGCCGGAAACGCCGAGCAGCGGTACGATATCTCTCCAGTTCACGTCAGGCTTCCCTAAATGCGGAAGACCCCCAACGACCGGTCCGATAATGGCGATGCCGTGACCCGCGAAATCCCAGGTTGCGCTCGCGGCAATTGCGCCGGCGACCGCGAGCAGAGAACCTGGGAATTTGGGGGCAAACCGCCTGAGAGCAAAGACGGTTATCACGACCACCGCCGAGATAGCCACGGTCGGCCTGTGAATCCTGGCCAGGCTGCGGAATATATCGAGCAACTGCCCAACTGTCCGATTGGAGTGCACGTCGAGGCCGACCATACTGCCCAGCACGGCGATGCCAACCTGAAATCCAACTCCGGTAAGAAACCCTGTCAATACCGTTTGCGATAAGAAATCGGCCAGGAATCCGAGCTTGAGGACTCGTGCCAGCAACAGAAATCCGGCAGTCAGCAGCGCGACCGTCGATGCCAGCGCCACATATCTCGGGCTTGCCATGGGAGCCATAGTCGCAAGCTTCCCGGCAAGGATGGATGCGGTGGCCGAATCGGCAGCGACCACCAGGTAGCGCGAGCAACCGAAAACGGCAAATGCCAGCAGCGGAAGCAACAGCGTGTAGAACCCCGTGATGAGCGGCATCCCGGCAATCTTGGTATAGCCCAGCGCCTGGGGGATGTTCATCGCTGCCAGTTGGAATCCGGCTAGGGCATCGCGGGCCGCTCCGACCCGAGTCACGGGCCTTATGCCTCGAAACAGATGAACCCAGCCGCCTCTTCGCGCCTGCGGTCTGGATTGCCGGCGATCCGGTTCGGGCGATGGAGTGGCCTGTAGGTTCGTTGTCATTCCCCGATCATCCCTGCCGTTCCGAAAGTTTCAGGCGCTGACCAGCGCAACTGATTTCAAGTCGCAGCCTCATCACTATATATCTGGTGCGTTCTTGTCTGCCGAGGAGTTCCTTACCTCTGAATCGCCAATTGATCATCGAAATGTTCTGGCGTTACGACTTGCGCACACGGCAACGTTCCGCGCTGCTGCTAGTTCATACGATGGTATCGACCCATACCATCGTCCAATAGATTCCTCTCGTTGGTTCTGGCTTAATCGGATCTGCAATCGCAAACATCCATGAGCCCGCCTGCAATTGGGCAAGTCAGAAAATGAGAGGTAACACAATGTCAGCCGCGACACCCTACGAACTGAACGATACAGCGACCGTCGGACCTTCCTTCATCACAAGTGAAGAGGCTACCCTTTTGGCGTCTGCCAGAGCTGGGGACTCGGCAGCATTTGAGGGTCTTGTCATGCCGCACTGGGACGCTCTCCTTCGTATCACCCAACGGATTCTTCGCAATCGAGAGGATGCGGAGGACGCGGTGCAAACCGCATTTCTCGATGCTTTCCGCAATTTGAAGGGCTTCCAGGGAAGTTCCCGATTTTCCTCGTGGCTCACTCGCATCGCTATGAACGCCGCCTTGATGCGCTTGCGTGTGAGCCGGCGAAAAAATGAAACATCGCTGGATGAAGTAACTGAAACAGGCGCGATTCGGGCGAGATTTCATCCTGTGGAAACCAGGTTGAACCCCGAGCAGGAGTACCTGTCGAAGGAAGGCCGAGCGCTGCTGGCCAAAGGACTCAAGAAACTGAGGCCACTCTATGTTGAGGTCCTGCATCTACGCAATGTGCAAGAGTTGTCGGCCAGAGAAACTGCAAGGGTCTTAGAGTTGCCGGTGGGAACCGTAAAGGCGCGGCTGCATCGGGCACGCACCAATTTAGCTCGACATGTGCAGTCGATCGTTACCCACAAGCGGCATCGCCGACGTGTCACGACCTAGTCAATTCCGGCAACTTCCACTGATGGATGAGCCGCTCATAGGTTGGCTCGGGTAGTTGTACCAGCAATGGCTTGCGCGCCGGATCAAGCCAGATAAGCAAGGCTTCCAAGTTGATTTGCGGCATGGCAGTGCATCCCACCGTGCCCTGGTCGGGGCTATGCCAAATGTGGAGAAAAACGCACGAGCCGCCTCCCGGCGCAGGTGGATTGGCGTTGTTCCTGGCCACCGTTCCATTGTGATCTACGACGATCCCCCAGCGGTACGCCTCACCCACGTCTCGCATGTGCTCTGAACTGTTCCAGTCGGGAGCGATGACCGAGCGGTCAACGATGCGGTTATAGTGCTTCGACGCGGGATCATCGACGCACTCGATCGAGGGAGTCAGGGTGAGGTAGGGCAGCTTTAATCCTGGCAGCGGCTGAGAAGCGGCGCCGAATGCCGTCCCTAGCGCAAAGATTCCGGCGGGCGACTTGCCGTCTCCTTCTCTTTTGACCGGGTCGGATGCATCGCGCACATTGGCATCATCGGTAGCAACCACTCCGATGCCCCAGCCTAGTCCGTTTTTTCCAACGACAATGGAGATCGGCTCGCCTACCGGACGCCAGTTTTCCTGCGTAGTGGTGCGCTCAAATCGCTGCAACCGTCCTGGGACTGCGTTCCAGTTCGCAGTTGTCACCACGATCATCTGAGTGGATCCCGCCAGAGCATCGGGCTGGAAGGTGCGGGCCTGAGTCGAGCCCGATGCACCCCAGGTTACGATCAACATAAGACAAAGGAGAGCCGCCGCCGATTTCATCACGAACAAGTGTAAGCGCTGAAGAAGCCGAAGATCGCAAAATCTGTACTTTTCTCCTACAGGATGATTTCTAAGAAGAAGATTTTCTGCAGTGACTGCAATTCGACTCAAGCGACTTCCATCCCAGCCGAAAACTGCCCAGCAATCCGTTTGACGATTCCTTCCGTACTAGGGCTGTGAGACGGAGTTATGGTCGATCTGCCCCGAGTCGAGGCGCCGCGATTCGGGGGTGGTGCTCATCGCTCGCCCCGTCCACAAATCTCAAAACCCAAGAGGCAAACACCATGAAGCAACTCAAGTCATTGGTGGCCCTCGCTATGGCGCTGCTCATGCTGGCCCCTCCCAGCATGTTCGCATCCAGCCATCGCGAGGCTCCCATCACGGCTCTTGATCGCACGGCGGACATCACTGACTGGTATGCCTTCGTCAGTTATGACAATCCGAACAATGTTACGTTCATTCTGAACGTCGACCCATTCCTCGAGCCCGCCAACGGGCCCAACTATTTCCCATTCGATCCGAACGTGCTCTACGAGATGAAGATCGACAACAACCAGGATGGAATTGAAGACATCACGTTCCAGTTCCGCTTCAGTACCGAGATTCGCCAGCCAGGATTGTTCACCGGATTCGCCGGCGGCATCGCCGGAGTTCCACCGATCACGTCGCTGTCTGGACAAGGCTCGGCCGGCCTTAGTCTCCGGCAGACCTACACCGTCACCATGGTCAAGAATGGCGTTTCCACCTGCTTGAGCTGCGGACAGACGCTCTATGCCGTCCCTTCCAACGTCGGTCCGAAGACCATGCCGAACTATCAGGCGTTGTTCAACCAGGGGATTTACAGCCTGGGCAATGGCATGAGCGCATGGGCTGGAACCGCCGACGACCCGTTCTTCATCGATCTGGGCGCGGCCTTCGACACCCTGAACTTCCGTATGGGAGTAGGCGGCGTGCTTCCGCCCGCAGAAGACGCGGACGACACGCACAACTACGCGCCTGATACCGTCGCCGGCTTCAACGTCAACTCGATGGTGCTGGAAGTTCCCATCGCCATGCTGACTGTCGATGGCCAGATCCACAACGCCAGCCAGAAACAGGCCGTGATTGGAACCTGGGGAACGACTTCACGCAACAAAATCACGGTGCGCCGGTCGCCTTTCCCGGACAAGAACTACGGTCCATTCCAACAGGTGCAACGCGAAGGCAATCCTCTGATCAACGAACTGATCATCGGAACTGGATCGAAGGATCGCTTCAGTATGGATCAGCCCAAGAACGATTCGCAGTTCGCGCCCTTCGTTCTGAATCCGGTGCTGGCCACGCTGTTCGGCGCGCTCGGCATTCCGGTTGCGCCGCCGCCCCGAACCGATCTGCTGATTCTTGCCCAGTACGAACCGCCGATCTGCCCCGGTTGCGGGGCTGGTGACGCGGGCCCGGTCGCCGATCTGTTACGTCTGAACACCGGAATTCCTCCCACTGCCGTGGGAAGCCAGAAGCGGCTGGGCTTCCTCGCAGGAGACTTGGCAGGATTCCCCAACGGACGCAGGCCGATCGACGATGTCGTCGACATCGCTGCCCGTGCAGTGGCTGGAATCCTGGTCGATTCCACCAAGTACGGAACCGCGATTGGTGATGGGGTTCAGTTCAATCCGGAGGGCTACAACAACTCGTTCCCATACATCCAGCCGGCGAATAGCGGGCGCAACTCGGTGCACATCGGCCCCGGTCAGGCCGGTTGTTCCGGAGATCCGGGAGGAATTTGCCCGGTCAACTAGTCAAGAACCAATCAGAGTGGCCGCTGCTGCGAGGCGGCGGCCACAATTTAAAAAAACTCTTCTCGATTGAAATGAGGACTTATGAAAAAGCTTTTCACACTTCCACTTTTGAGCATGATCCTGAGTCTGGCCGCGGTTGGCTCGGCGCAGACTTCGACTCCAACCCCACTTACGCCGGCAGAGCAGGGCATTGCCGCCGCGAAAAAAGAGATCGCGAAGAAACCCGGACAGTTCCCCGGCTACAATCAACTGGCGATCGCACTGTCGCGGCGGGCCCGTGAAACTTCCGACGTCGCCTATTATGCGCAGGCCGAAGAGGCCCTGAAGAAGGCAGCAGAGCTCGCCCCGGACAATTTTGAGAGCGCCAAGATTCACGTATGGCTGCTGCTCGGGCGTCACGAGTTCCCGGCCGCGCTCGAAGCCGCGAAGCAGTTGAACAAGAAAGTTCCCGACGATGTTCTGGTCTACGGATTTCTGGTGGATGCCAACGCCGAACTGGGCAACTATCCGGACGCTGAAAATGCCGCGCAGTGGATGCTGAATCTGCGCCCGGGAAATCTTCCCGGCATGACCCGAGCTGCATACTTACGCGAACTCTTTGGCGACGTGGACGGGGCCTACGAACTGATGGACATGGCGTACCAGGCCACGGTTCCTACCGAGACCGAGGATCGTGCGTGGATCCTGAGTCAGATGGGCCACCTGCGGTTTGTCGCCGGACGAACCGCTGACGCGGAGAACATTCTGCAGCAGGCGCTGGTTCTGTTCCCGGGCTACCACTACGCGTTGAGCAATCTGGCCAAGGTGCGTATCACGCAGAAACGCTACGAGGACGCTGTAACCTTGCTGCGCCAGCGTTATGAGGCTGCGCAGCATGCGGAGAATCTCTACGACCTGGCGGAAGCGCTGCAGTTGGCTGGTCATGAGGCCGAGGCGAAGAAGGCGTTTGCCGAGTTTGAAACCAAGTCGCTGGCCGAGGCGAGCCGCAAAGACAATTCCAGTCGCGAACTGGTCTTCTACTATGCGGATCACGCCCAACAGCCTGCAAAAGCGCTGGAAGTAGCCAGGCAGGAATTCTCCTGGCGTCATGACGTCTACACGCTCGACGCCTATGCCTGGGCGCTGCACGTGAACGGGCAAGATGCCGAAGCCCACAAGCAGATCGAGACGGCATTAGCAGTGGGAATCCACGACGCCAAGCTGTTTTCTCACGCGGGCGAAATTGCCCTGAAATTGGGGGATCGTGCGAGCGCCGAACGTTATCTAAATGAATCGGTCTCTCTGCACGCGGCTGGATCGGAGCAAGCCCGCGTCGTCCTTGCCGGGTTGGCCGGGCCAAGGTAAAAAAGTAGCGTCAGCAGGATACGAGAACCACCACAAGAAAGGAGGAGAACACTATGAGGTCGTCGTTAATCTCGGCTGTAGTCGCGGTTCTCCTCCTTAGTATGGCGAGCGTCGTGCCGCTTCGGGCTCAGCAACAGCAACACGGATCGGTGGCGGGCACGGTGACGGATCCTGCCGGGGCGGTGGTCGCTCAGGCGCAAATAAGCTTGCTGCGAGCGTCGAACGGTTCTGAGCTGCGCACAAACTCCGACGAGCAGGGTCACTATGCGTTTCGACCGGTCGACAGCGGCGTATACCAACTCACTGCTAAAGCTCCGGGGTTCGCTTCCACGAGTCGCGAGGCTGCTGTCTTCTCTGGACGAGCAAGCGAACAAAACATCCAATTTCAGACGGTCTCTACTGCCGCTGAGATTACGGTGGTAGCGGCCGCTCCCGACGCAACAAACCCTGACCCCGCGCAGCGCACGTTTATTCATGATCAGCTGCTGGAAGCAAACCCAGGCCGGCCGGGGGCTCCCGTTTCGATTCCCGGATTACCGATCGAAACGGCGTCGGGCGGAATTAAGGCGCCGCAATATTTCGCACCCGGAGTAGCCGGAGATCACGGCGAGCCGATCGCACAGTTTTTTCAGATTGGCGACTTCCTGTTTCCCAATAACCTTCCCGCCAATGCTCACGGAAACGGATATGCCGATCCCAATGTGCTGATCTCCAACGGCATCGCCTCGGTCGTGGCGGATGGCGGGGCATTCAACGTGCGTGAGGGAAATCATGCGGTGAATCTTGCGGTGGGTTATGGCCTGCGCGACCGGCTCTTGCCCTTCACACAGTTCACCGCGGATCAGCACGACGCCGATTTCGTCACCGGATGGAGTCCCGCGAATCCAGCCACGCTCGGCTGGGCGAGTCTGGAGACTTCTTTCGGCAACGGATTTCTGGCGCGGCCTGAGCGTCGTCAACAGTACAAGCTCAATGCGTACCGCGCGTTCAAACCCGGGGCGCACGACATTACTCTGTTCGGCATCGGGTACTATGGCTTCTCGTTCGTTCCGGGCCTGATCCCCACGGGGGTCGACGTTCCCGGGGACACGATCGACGCGCGCCAGCAGGACCGGACGCATAACTCACTTCTGGTTGCGACCGATACATGGCGAGTCGCGGACAGCCAGCAGCTCGAGTTCTCGGGATTCTTTCGCACCTACAGTCTCGATCTGCGCTCCAATTTCGGGGATGGATTGATTCGCCAGAGCGAATTCCGAACCGTCACCGGGGGCAACACAACTTACTTCTTCAAACCGCATAAACAATTTTCGATTCTCGCCGGACTGGACCTGCGCCGCGATGCTCCGCGCAATCTCGATCTGGATCGCGCCGACCTGAATGGAGTGTTTCAGCCGGTCACGGCCAACGATCTCACGTTGGGATTCGTCGCTCCCTTCGTTGCGGTCGATGGAGCCCTGACGCGATTCTTCCACTATGACCTCGGCGTGCGCCGCGAAGAAGTCTGGCTCGATAACCTGGACAAAATGGTCTCCGCAAACTCATTCGACAAGCTGGCCGGGATTACGCTCCCCAAAGGGACGCTGACGTTGCTGCCGCCCAAACAAAAGTTTCTTCCCCAGGTTGCGTTCAGTTTCGGCGAAGCGTTTCACACCAACGATCCGCGGATTGGCACGGGCACGGGGACTCCTGTAACGCCGACAGTGATTGTCCCATCTCGCGGCATGCAGCTAGTGGTCAGCAAAGCAATCGCACGCACGGATTTCAGCATCACGATGGCGCGCGTCAGCAACTCGCAGGAACTTGCCAAGATCGATCCCGATACTGGCCTGCAGGAAAATCTCGGGCCGTCGCTTACTCGTTCATTGACGGTCTCTGCCCGCCGCTATTTTTCTTTCGGCTTGCTGCAAGCTTCGTGGGCGCGGGCGACCGCGATTGACCGGATGACCGGCGAGGATATTCCGGAGGCGCCGCGCCTCATCTGGGACGTGGCCGGCACTGTAAATCGTCTTCCCTTCGGCCTGCGGGCCCGCAGTGAATTCGAGACCGTCGGACGGAAACCCCTGGGTGAAGGCTTCACCGCCGTTCCAGTCCGAGAGCTTCGCTTTTCTCTTCTCCGCTCCTTCCGCGACGGGCGGATGGACTTGGGGTTGAATTCGCTGATCGCCAGTGGTTACACGGGACAGACAGTTGAAGCGTTGCAACTGGCTGGAGACCTAGCTCCGGTAGATCGGGTGGTGGGCGTGCCTCTTAAGTCATATGTCAGCCTGTCGTGGGTGTATAACTTCCGACACGCGCCTGTAGATAATCTGTCATTGGCAAATCGCAAGAACTGACTGCCCGCAACAAACCGGTCGAGCACTTAATAAACCGTCCTCTTCGCCAGTGACGTGCCCCCAAACATGGTACTTTATGAAGTCCACTTGTTGTGTCATTGCTGATACCACTAACGAGCGACCGCGGTCCCCTTTTCCGTCAGGTCTATCTCGGCCTGCGGACTGCAATTTTCTCAGGCGTTTATCACTCCGGGGAGAAGCTTCCATCAACCCGAGACCTGGCAGAGCAACTGGGCGTGTCCAGAACCGTTGCTCTGATGGCTTACGACCAACTTCTCTCGGAAGGGTACGCCGTGACCCGTTCAGGGTCGGGAACATACGTTGCCAAGGTGGTGGGTATTCGACCTGTTCCTTCCGAAGACCGCCTCAAAGTACGGCTTTCGCATTTTGGAAAATCTGCAGCCTCAGCTTGGGGAAGAATGAATGTCCCGCCGCGGCGCGATCGCGCTCTGCTTTATGACTTCGCCTATGGCAGAAGCGATGTTGAGGATTTCCCGTTTGCGATGTGGAGACGTGCGCTCCTGCGTTGCGCACGGAGGGCATCGGTTTCGGAACTCGATTATGGACCGCCCTCTGGAACCGCGACGCTCCAGGCGGCCATCTGTGATCACCTGCGACGCTCTCGTGCCGTAGCTTGCGATCCATTACAGATCATTGTGGTGAACGGCTCGCAGCAGGCATTAGATCTGATCGCTAGAGTGTTGATCGAGCCTCACCAGCCGGTTGCAATCGAGGATCCGGGTTATCAGGGTACACGAGAAGTCTTGCTTTCGGTGGGTGCTCGGTTGCTGCCAGTACCCGTCGACCGAGACGGTTTGTTGCCGGACAAACTTTCCCCAGATGCGCATCTGGCGTTTGTGACCCCATCGCATCAGTTCCCAACGGGTGCGATTCTTCCACTCGAGCGGCGTCTGGCACTACTCGACTGGGCGAGCCGGATGAACGCCGTAGTTGTGGAGGATGATTACGATGGAGAGTTTCGCTACGGCGGACAGCCGCTGGAGTCCCTGCAGGGCCTCGATCGTGAGGGGCGGGTTATCTACGTTGGAACATTCTCGCGCACGATCTTTTCGTCTCTGCGGATTGGATACCTGATCGTACCGAAAAGATTGGTTTCAGCGTTTGCGGCGGCGAAGTGGCTATGCGATCGGCAAACGGCGACCTTGGAACAAGAAACGCTGGCCGAGTTCATCTCCAGCGGAACCTACGAGCGCTATCTGCGTCGGATCCGGCGGAAGAATGCTTCTCGCCGCAAAACGTTGCTCGCGGCGATTGACACATACCTGGGGAAGCGCGTCGAGGTAACTGGAGACGGGGCGGGCGCTCACATCGTCTTATGGCCTCACGGGCGTGCCTCGGAACAAAGCATCGTCAATAATGCCGCATCGCGGGGAGTTGGAGTATATGGCATCTCTCCTTACTACTTGAGACAGCCTCCGCGGGCGGGAATCCTGCTGGGGTATTCGCGTTTGCGGGAAGGACAAATTCGTGAAGGTATCCGACGGCTTGCGGAAGTGATTTAACAGGGAGATGACCAACGCGATCCCAGCCATCAAGCCGCCGAAATTTTAATTCGCCGCCTTCGCCGAGGTCTCGGATAATTGGCGCTGCGACAAGAATTGTAAGGGTTATCGCCCGGTTACAACGGTTGTGCGCTTTGTCGATGAGTTCGTCTGCGATCTCGTCTGGGACTTGGTGCGGTGGCTCACGCGAATCTGTTCGGTTGTGAACACCCGCCCGCACACGCTGCAGCGCCAGCCCGGAGACATGGCCTGCGCACTTCCTGGAACTGACTGCTGATCGGTGCACTTTGACCGCACCAACTCGCTGTCGCACTCCGGACATGGTCGTGGAATCATTGGCCTCCCATGGCAAAGAAACTCTTATCCCAGAGAGTCAACTCCCAGGGTGGATCACTCGAAGCTCGTCCGCCGTGAGGCGCGAAGCATCGCAGTAGCCGACACCTTTCAGGCAAGCCGCGTAATTACGTTTGTGCTCGGCATCGGCCAGCACCTTCGCTTCAGTGGGAGTCAGTTGTGAGAAATCACACGTCTCTTCACCGCTCTTGCAGGCTGAGAGGTTGCGTTGGTGTTCGGAGTAGGCTGTCTGTTTCGCTTGCAGCGGAGTGAGTTTGGAGTGGTCGCACTCGTCCCAGCCATTTTCACAATTCTGCGAATTGCGCTGATTTTCGGCAGCGGTCGTGTCCTTGGACTGCGCAGCAGTCAGCTTGGAGTGATCGCACAGCCCCGTGCCATCCTGACAGTCGGATGCATTAAGTTCGCGTCTGGCGACGCTCACTGCTGCAGTTTCCGATGGAGTCAGTTTGGAGCGATCGCAAGCGCCCGAACCTTCCTTGCAGTCGCTGAGATTACGCTGTTGCTCCGCCACGGACATCTGGCGAGCTTCCAACGGGGTCAGTTTGGAGCGGTTGCAGGACTGCATCCCATCATTGCAATCGGTCACGTTTCGCTGGTGATCGGCCACGGCCAAGGCAATCGCTTCCTGTGCCGAGAGCTTGGAGCGGTCACAGGAATCGTAGCCATTTCTGCACCTGGCAACATTGCGCGCGTGCGCGGCGAGAGCCACTTCGGTCAATTGTGCCGCACTCAACTTCGATTGATCGCAGGACTCGCTGCCGTCTTTGCAGGCTTCCAGATTTTGCGGGAGATTAGAGGACTGACACAACGCCAGAATCGGCCAGAGAGTTAGACAGGCTATCAGTGCCCAACGATATTTCGGGAGACCAGCGTTCATGTTGTCCATCCTTCGAAGGCGGCTGGCCGGAACTTGTAGGTGGCTCCGGCCAGTCGCAAAATCCATCTTGCCCGCTGTGGCAACTACTTCGTGTCCTACTTTGCTTCGGCGATCTTCGCCTGTTGGCCTGCCTCGGAAACAGCTTTCAGGAAAGCGTCCGCGCTGCGCGGAGTCGCCGCTTTTCCAGAAAGAATGTTGCGAAACATCATGTGCTTGCCATAGATCGCTTGCGTGGAGTCGTTGTCCTGCTCCACCACTGCGCCTTCCAGCGTCAAGCCGGCGAACACGCCCTTGGAGCGCGAGTAGGTCAGCATTTCCGTGTTCATCTTCCAATCCGTTCCAGCGGAAGCATGACGGCCAACCGGGCCGGCTGCGACTGATCCTTCACCCGTGAGCTCAAACTTGCTGGATAGAAGATGCTGCATGCCCTGATCGTTCATGACCAGCATGACCAGGTCTACGTCTTCGATCCCGATCTGCAATCCCCAGCTTCCGCCGCCTACGGAGACGAATGCGGGAGCGCTCCAGCCTTCCGCCGTGCGGCACGTGGCCACGCCGCGTCCATGCTTGCCGCCGAATACGAAGCCACCTTTAATCAGGTCGGGTACAACGAGGATGCACTTCGCACCGTTCAGTACTTCTTCCGGAATGCCCTTGTCCGGCGTCGACATGATCGCGTGTAGAACAGTTACCGAGCGTTGCAGGCGGTCGACGGAATCCTCACGTGCCGAGCTGGCAAACGCGTACGTCCCGAACATACCCATGGCGCCCATCAACAGCACTGACATTGTTTTCTTCATGAGAGTTTTTCCTTATAGGATTGGCGAACTAAGAGGAGAGAGCTTCAGATAGCTGACTTAGTTCAGAGAACCTGAAAGAGAGAGAAGTGGTGCTCGTCTCTGCCATTATGATCGCCCAGGCAGCCACGAATAGCTGATCTGAATTGCTCACTTCGAGCGCCGGCACAGCGGATTCGTCGAGCCCGCCCGGACTGAAGATTTATTGGCATGTGAGCAATCCGGCTCAGACTCGTACCTTTATAGCCTGTCATGCTGCAGAGATCGCAGATCTGCAAGGCGATGAAGGTGAGTCGATGGAATTCGTTCTTTCCCCCCGCAACTCGCGGCTACGCATGCGGCTAAATTCTATCCTTGATAAGGTCCGGAAGTTTCTGACGACGGTTCGGCCGCCGGCCCAGGAAGTTCGATTACAGCGAATGTGCCCGTTTTGCGGGCTGATTACTCCACGGGCCAAGCGAGTTTGCCAGGAATGTGGGAAGTCGCTCAGCACTGTCTCCGTGGAGAGAAATGAAGCAAAACAACGATAAAAAGAGGAGATTGATATGCTCTGGACGCTGGTCGCTGTACTTCTGATTCTGTGGCTGTTGGGCTTCAGCTTGCACATAGCCGGTGGGCTGATTCACTTGCTATTGGTAGTAGCGTTGGTGGTGATCGTCATCAATCTGGTCAGTGGCCGCCGCGCTGCCTGAGTTATACGGAAGGACCTTTGAAAAAACAGTATCTTCACCTCTCTGCTTATCCATGTGACGCGTGCGCTGGCCCGGTCATCGCCGGCTGGCTCGGCGTGCGGGAAAATCAGATATCCAAAGAAACGAACCTTGGGCAGGTGGGAGCGACCTGCATCGCTTGCGGCCACCGGCAAAGTGCGGCTACAGAGCCGGCACGTGCCCGCCACTTGATGCCGATGGAATGGGATTCAGCAGGCGCGCCCAGCGCTCGCCCGACCGGGAAAGATTTAGCCGAAGTGCTCGATCGTGCAGACTGACACTAACTGCGCGTCCGATCAACGCCTCAACTGTTCGATGTCCGGCCGCGACTGCCGGCAATGGCCAGCGCGATCCCGCCCGCAATCAGCACCCCGCTGATGATAGGCGACACTCGCTCGCTGTGGCTGGTCTGCACGCCAATGCTCGCATCCCCGATCTTGATGCCTTGCGTCTGGCTGTGGGGAATCGGCACGACCAGAGATGCGATACCGAGGACAATCAGGAGCACGCCTGCAAACAGGAAGATCTTCATAGTTGGTTTCTCCGCCTGCATGCGTCACACACTGCGGAGCGATTCATCTCCACTCGCGCTTGCGCGATTCCCATGCAGACCTCTCACTCTCTACTCTTAGCCAGGATAAAACTGTTCCAAAGTGCTCAATGCTAGACGCCGTTCTAGGGTTCGGTGCCGAAGCGTTGAAATAAGATTCTCTGTCCGACTGAGCTTTCTTGCTCAGACTTCGACCGACCGGAAGTGCGAAGGTTTCTAGCAGAACCATTTGCGAACCAGACAGAGTTGCAGTTCTCGTTGGCAAGTCATCCCTCTCCATCCGCGCAGCCCGCAGCAGCACAGTCTCACCGGGCACGCGAAGGATCATCGGGTAAAAAGGAATCACCATGAGCATCATCCGCTCCATTCGCTCTTTGCTGTTTGCGTCCGTACTGCTCGCCCTGTCGGCAGCGGCTTACGCGCAAATTAGCATTTCTGTTTCATTTGCCCCGCCGGAATTGCCGGTCTATGAGCAACCGCTGCTCCCCGGGGATGGCTACATCTGGACACCCGGATATTGGGCCTACGCCGGCGACGATGACGGCTACTATTGGGTGCCGGGCACGTGGGTCATGGCTCCCGAACCCGGTCTCCTCTGGACTCCAGCATATTGGGGCTGGGGCGGCAACGGATATGTCTTCTACAACGGCTACTGGGGTGAGCAGGTCGGTTTCTATGGCGGCGTGAGTTATGGCTATGGATACTACGGCGATGGCTACCAGGGTGGACGTTGGCAGAACGGACAGTTCTACTACAACCGTTCGGTGAGTAACGTAAACGTCACCAACATTCATAACGTCTACAACACCACGGTCATCAACAGCACTACCATTAATCGCGTCAGCTACAACGGCGGCACCGGTGGAATCAGCGCGCGTCCCACGCCGCAGCAAGAGACGGTCGCGCATGAGCGGCACGTTCCGCCGGTGGCCGCTCAAACTCAGCATGAGCAAGCTGCCCGCACCAACCCGGAGCAGCGAGCCTCGGTGAACCATGGCACGCCGGCAGTTGCTGCCACTCCGAAGCCGGGTGCATTCAGCGACGGCGCCGTTGTGCACGCTAAACCGACCGGGACGCCTTACAACCCTCCGGCGAATCGAGCCGCGGTTCAGCCACCCGCCAACGCACCAGCCGCGCGCCCAGAGAACAACCCTGCTCGCTCAGAGCGGGCTACACCCAACAATCAGCCGGAACCGAGCCGTGCACCATCGGCTCAGCCGAAACCCCAGCCGGAGCCGAATCGTGCCCCGGCAGTTCAGCCGCAACGCCAGCCAGAGCCCAACCGGAGTGAGCCAACGCAACGGCCATTGACCGCCCAGCCGAGCCAGCGTTCGCAGCCTGAGCGCACGCCTCCATCGGAACCACGGGCGCAACCGCAACAGCAGCGCCCGCAATCCGCACCGAACAAGCCGGAAGAAAAGAAGCCGCAGGAAGAAAGACCGAAACAGAACGAGAAGCCGCAGTAAGCGTAGCTGGAAACAAGTGAATGCTCCGGGCATCCTGAATTTTCAGGGTGCCCATTCTCTTGTCAACTGAGTTTAGTCATAGAGAACAACATTCAGCAGTGAACTGTGGACCTGCAGCGCGCCTTCTGTTCCGCCGGCGTAGTGAATGAAGCCCAACTTGCGGAACCGGTTCATGAAGAAGCTGACGCGGGAACGAGTGGTTCCTACCATCTCGGCCAGAGTCTCCTGACTGATCTTAGGGACGACCGTTTCCGGGATGCCTTCCTTGCCAAAGTGCGCGAGCAGGAGCAATACGCGGGCCAGGCGCTTCTCACTGGAGTTGAACAGTTGGTCGACCAGATCCTCTTCGTAACGGATATTCCGTCCCAACAAATAGGCCACGAACATCTCAGACAGCGCCGGCTCGCGGTGAAGAGCGTCCATCATCGTCTTCTTCTCGACGCGGAGAATCTCACAATCCGTCATCGCAGCCGCGGAGCCCATACGCAGAAGCTGGCCTGCCAACGAACCTTCCCCGAAGAAGTTCCCCTCGCTCACGATGGCGATGGTCGCTTCCTTGCCGATCTTGGAAACGACACTGAGCCGCACTTTGCCCTGTTGAACATAGAAGACCGCATCCGCGTCGTCGCCTTGTGCAAAGATCAATTGCTTCCTGGGAACAGACAGAATCTTCCTCCCATCGCCGATGGTGGCGAGGAAAGTGCTCGGATCAAATTTGCCGTTCCTCTTGGTTGCTGTCAAAGGAGACATTCCTAACAAGTATAGTCCGTAAAATATGACAAATTGGATGACTCCTGGAGCTTTTGAATAGTTTACGAAGTGAGCAATTTCGCACAGTATTGTCGCTGGGAATGAGCTACCCTGCAGTTTTTGCGTACTGTGCTCAGGGCTCGCAGTGATCGCAATTGTGGGCTCTCATGTAGCGCCATCACTGACGATTCCGCAAGAGTGATCACTTTTGAACATCCTTCCTCTGCTTACCCATTCACTATAGTTACGGCAAACGAACAGAGACACTTCAATGATTCGCTGCCTTCACGACACTTCCTCCGGAGATGTCGTGATTCCTCAGGAGAAACTGACTAAATGATCAAGAATGCGTTTATCCTCACCCTTCTGGTTCTGGCTCTTCCGCTGGCAGCCTTCGCGGGCAGCAGCGTTGACTTCACCAACAGCGGCGGTACTCTCTCCGGCAGCAATGCAAGCCTGAGTCTGACCGGGTCGACCCTCATCGCCGTAAATGGTCTTGGCAGCGGGCTGATCACCGGAAAGAATCTCGGGACGCTCACTTTTAGCACGGGCGCGCTCAGTAGCGGCAGTCTGCAGATGGGTGGCACGTTCGCCGCGGGCGGCAGCTTCATCATTACGGGCAACTCCGGCAACGGTATTCCGAGCGGCACGATTTTCAATGGTTCTTTCACTGGACCGGTGACGTGGACTCTGATCACTCTTGCCAACGGTACGCACAACTACACGCTGACCGGTTCCCTGAGCGGGACGTGGTACAACGGTTCGACGATCAGCGGGGCAACCGTTCAGCTGACCATTAACACTGGCAAGGGCTTCTTCAACGGATCGACCACCATCTCCAGCGGTGACACCAACTTCACAACTACCGCAGTTCCGGAGCCCGGCACGCTTGGCCTTCTGGGTGCAGGTTTGATCGCCGTTGGCGGCTTCGCTAGACGCAAGCTGCGCTCGGTGCGGGGCTAGGTCCAGGGCTAAGACTCGCGCAGCAATTGGTATTCATTGGAGACCACCCGCGGCTAACACTGCGGGGGCCTCTTGAGGAGGTTGTATGCCACCAACCGTTGAAGCCGGCACGATTCTGATGAAGGAATGGCCCGCCATGAAGCAACTTCTCGGCCTTGAGAGCGAGCCCTGTTCGGGGGAATGGAATCGGCTCACAGCGATGGATGGTTTCACCCTGGATCGCAAGATTCACGCCGCGGGATGGAATTTCTTTTTCCTGGCGACAGAAGTCAAGGTGATGTTCTTTGGCGCACTTGGAGCGGCGAAGATCCAGAACGCGGTGACGCGCATCCTCGCCAAGGTAAAGCCGCAACACTTCAATGGTCTTGAGATTACTGAAATCGTTGCCCGGCGCTTCCTCGGCGTGCCCTACGTGACCGTCACCGCACATTCCCGGCATATGCAACAGAGCTGCAATCTGGACAGTCACGAAGCCCGGAGGACGTCTCAGAACAACGCCGCGTGGGCAAGAGCTTAAGGACGAAGCAGTTAGTCCTTCGCGAACGAATCCGCCCGTCGTCTCGAATCGCCGCTCGCCCAGCCAGTTCTGGCCTGAAGTTCCCAGCCTTGCCTGCTTACTCTGATTTTTCCGAGGCTTCCAGGCGCCGGTCTCTATGCGGTTCCGTGCGGGGAAGGCCAGTACTTAATTCGCACTTTTCTCCCGGTTTTGCTCCGCAGGTGGGGCAACGAACCGCCAGCGCCTGTTTGGGTTTGACCTTCATGGCTACACCATGCACTGAAGCGCTCTAACAAGATGGTCAATAGTGCTCAGTTCGATCAGCCACACTGCCGTTATGCTTGAATCCATGCCAAACTTTAAATTTGTTGTAAAGGTGCAGGGCGGCACGCGCGCGCCGTCATACGTGCAGCGGCTCGACAAACTGCCAATCCAGATGACAACCAACCGCAAACTGGCACTGATGATGGGAAAATTCACGGCTGAAGACGCTGTTAAGCTACTGCAAAATTCCCGCTGTACCCCCGAGTTGGTAGCCGTCGAGGTCAGTGCCTGAAGGCCTGCATTCGGCCGTATTAAGGCTCTTCTACGCCCTCTGGCCGGTAGGAACATATGTCGCTGCCAAACCCCGTACTACCCAAGGCGACACTGGAAGTCGTCGGACCGAGCGCGCTGCTGCGGCACGTCGCTGCCCCAACTCGCGGCCGGTCGCAATCGAAGCCATCTCTGCCCAGCCGGATTGCAGTGATCGGAAATTATCTTCCGCGACATTGCGGAATTGCCACCTTCACCACCGACCTCTGCAGCGCCATTGCCGCCGAATACGGGACGGCTCGACTGTTGGCGCTTCCGGTGAACGATACGCAAGAGGGCTACGACTACCCGCCACGGGTGCGATGGTCCCTCGCCCAGGACGATGCCAGGTCGTATCAGGAAGCCGCGGCATTTCTGAACTTCAACAACATCGACATGGTCTGCCTGCAGCACGAGTATGGAATTTTCGGAGGTCCGGCCGGAAGTCATATTTTGCATCTGCTGCGCGACCTGAAAATGCCCGTGGTCACCACGCTGCACACGGTCTTGCGTGAGCCCGACCCTGATCAACTGCTGGTCATGGAAGAGATTGCCGAGCTCTCGGACCGCATGGTGGTGATGAGCCAGCTTTCATCGCAGTTTCTGCAGGAAATTTTCAAGGTCCCTGGCAGCAAGATCGACATGGTTCCGCACGGCGTTCCCGACCTTCCGTTCCTGGATCCAAATTTCTACAAAGATCGATTCGGCGTGGAAGGCAAGGCGGTACTCGTCACCTTCGGCCTGCTCTCGCCGAATAAAGGGATCGAGAATGTCATTCAGGCCTTGCCGCAGATTCTGTCTAAACACAAGAACGTCGTTTACATTGTCGCGGGCGCGACCCATCCCCACATCCTCCGCCGCGAAGGAGACACGTATCGAGCCAGCTTGCAGGCGTTGGCCAAGGAAATCGGCGTGGAATCGCAGGTGATCTTCCACAACAACTTCGTTAGCCCGGAGGAAATGGTTGAGTTCATCGGCGCCGCCGACATTTACATCACTCCCTACCGGCATGAAGCGCAAGTCGTTTCCGGAACCCTGGCCTATGCGATGGGCGCGGGCAAAGCGATCATCTCGACTCCATACTGGCACGCGATTGAATTGTTGGACGACCGCAGAGGCTCGCTGGTCCCTTTCCAGAATCCCGATGCGATCGCCAACAAAACGATTGAACTGCTGGACACTCCTGCGATTCGGCACGCCATGCGCAAACGCGCTTATTTGTTCGCCCGCGATACGATCTGGAAAAAGGTCGCGCAGGGTTATATGGAGAGTTTCGCGCGGGTTCGCAGCGATCGCATGGAAACGCCCAAAGTACAGTTCGCTGCCCGGATGACTCCCAAATCGTTGGATCAGGTGCCGGAGTTGCAGCTAAATCACCTGCATCGTCTAACCGACGACACTGGCATGTTGCAGCACTCGATCTTCACCATCCCAAACCGGCGGGAGGGATACACCACCGACGACAATGCGCGCGCGCTCATTTTTGCAGTGTTGCTGGGACAAATGGAAACGCAGCAGTGTGGAATGGTGAGCCCATCCACGGAAACGTCAGCCCTCTGCTATGCAGCATTCCTGGAACATGCCTTCAACTCCGAGAAGGGGAGATTCAAGAATTTTCTTCGCTACGATCGCGAGTGGAACGAGTCTGTCGGTTCCGAAGACTCCCATGGCCGCGCGTTGTGGGCCCTGGGAACGGTTCTAGGCCGATCCCAGGATCAGGGATTGAGAGGCGCGGCGGGACGCTTGTTCGAGTTTTCTCTCCCCGTGGTCGTTGAATTCAACAGTCCGCGGGCCTGGGCCTACGCCCTGCTCGGCATTCAGGAATACCTGGGCTCGTATCCGGGAGACCGCGATGCGCAGAAAGTTCGATCAGTCCTCAGCCAGCGCCTGCTCCAAATGTATGAATCAATCCGCCGGCCGGATTGGAAATGGTTTGAGAACGTTGTGGCTTATGGAAATGCACGATTGCCTCAAGCCCTGCTGGTAGTCGGCTCAGCTTGCTCCGATGACCGCATGGTTTCCGCCGGCCTCGAGGCGCTGGAATGGCTCTCACAAACTCAACGCTGCGAGATCAATCACCACTTCGTGCCGATCGGGTCGCAAGGTTTCTATCACCAGAATGGTGAGAAGGCGCGATTTGATCAGCAGCCGATTGAAGCCGCCGGGGCAGTTTCTGCGTGCCTGCAAGCGTACGGCTCACGGGCGACAGCCGCTGGCGCAAAGAAGCCTGGTCGGCTTTCAACTGGTTCCTCGGCGACAATGATCTGCAACTGCCTCTCTATGACTCCGTCACGGGCGGCTGCCGGGACGGCCTGCATCCTGACCGCGCCAACGAGAACCAGGGAGCGGAATCAACCCTGTCGTTCCTGATGGCACTGCTCGAAATGCGATCGTTGCAACAGTCTGAACTTCAAGAATCCGAACTTCAAAAGTCTGAACTTCAAAAGTCTGAATCAGTAGGTCTCCCGTCATGACCATGCCCACCGAAAAATCTATGATCCTGTCGAGCACTGGCTTCGAGCCGCTGCTCCTTCGCCATCCCGCGAATCCGCTTCTGACGAAGAAGGATTGGCCCTACCCCATCAACAGCGTGTTCAACGCGGGCGCAACGCTACTCGCAGATGGTACGACCCTGCTGCTTTGCCGCGTGGAAGATCGACGAGGACTATCGCATCTCTGTGCGGCCCGATCCAGCAACGGTTTCGACGGCTGGCAAATCGATGAAGAGCCCACGCTGATGCCCGATCCGAAGAAATATCCGGAAGAAATCTGGGGCATCGAAGATCCGCGCATCACCTTCGTCCCCGAACTGCAGCAATATGTCGTCACCTATACGTCCTATTCACGCGGTGGACCCGGCGTGTCGCTGGCGCTGACCAAAGATTTCCGGACCTTCGAGCGATACGGCGTGATCATGCCGCCCGATGACAAGGACTCGGCACTCCTGCCCAGAAGAATCGACGGATGCTGGGCGCTGATTCACCGTCCCATGACGACGCTCGGATCCCACATGTGGATTTCCTACTCGCCCGATTTGCGTTATTGGGGAAGGCACAGGCTCATGCTCGAAGCCCGCCGCGGCGCCTGGTGGGATGCCAACAAGATCGGGTTATCGCCGCCCCCTATCGAAACTTCCAGAGGATGGCTCGTGTTCTATCACGGCGTGCGGCACACGCCTTCCGGCTGCCTCTATCGCTTAGGCTTGGCCCTATTCGAACTGGAGAATCCGGAAAAATGTCTGCTGCGAGGAGATTCCTGGATCTTCGGACCGGAGGCGGAGTACGAGCGGCATGGCGATGTTGACGATGTCGTCTTCCCGTGCGGGTACACGATGGATGCGGACGGCGACACGCTGAACATTTATTATGGAGCTGCCGACTGTGCGATTGCCCTGGCTCGGGCCAGCGTGAGCTCGCTACTTGCGTGGCTGGACGCCAATGGAAGTTGCGAGCGTCGCCAGCGAGCGCAGGATTTATGAAACCTTTCTCGAGTATCTTCCAGTTCTTCTTTGGCTGCAGGCATCATCACCTCAGCCGTGTGTTCACCATTAAGACCCGCACCTACAAGGTCTGCTTCGACTGTGGGAGAGAGTTCGACATGCCCTCCACGCACGCTCCTAAACGGATCGAGACCGCGTCGACTGCTCGTCCAGGTACCACTACTCGCCGTGCGGGCTGAACGTTCCGCGATCTAGCGCTGCCGATCCTCGCCTTAATTGTTGCCATGTGAGCTATCTTGCTCAGACGCATAATCTCCGACCTGTCATTCTTGTTCTACTGATTGTGGATACGAGCCGCGGCCTCTGATTCGCTGCTCTCATTCTTAAGCTGGAGTCGAGGCCGATCAGCATTCTTTATCCGTGCATGCCGCCAAACCTTGCGGCGGACACGATTCGACCCTAAACGTTCCCGAAAATCGAATTCAGGGCTACACCCCCGAAGGGTGCGTGAGCCCGTGCAAACTCGCTCGTCAAAAAAAGGAAGGCCAAAAGATCATGCCTTTAATTCAACTCCTGGAAGTTCTCATTGTGGTGGGTGTCCTGCTGTGGCTGGTGAACCGATTCATCCCCATGCAGGGGACCATCAAGTCAATTCTCAACGGCGTCGTGGTGATCGCTGTAGTGCTTTGGATCATGAATATTTTTGGTCTGTTCCATTCACTTTCCCGCATTCACGTCGGGACCTAAAGCAACGCGCTATCGCACTTTGGCAAGGCCAATGGCAGACATCTGCCTCAAGGAGATACTTTGAACACTAGACTTTTGTTAGCAGCAGGAATCACTCTCAGTCTGAGCGCGTTTGCTCAAACTAATTCTCAAACCCTCACCGTCGAGCCGATGAGCACGACGCCCACGTTTCGCGTGACCGTGATCAGTCGCAGCGTGCAGGCCATCAACTACCAGCATCGCAGCGGGAGTTCGAAGGTTGATTTCGCAGGCACGAGCCTGATGCCGTCAGCGAATGGCTGGGCCGCGGTAAACAGCAAGCGCGGATCGATCGCGATCGAAGCGGAATTCGGCGATCTGCAGAAGCCGACGACCTTTGGCAATGAGTATCTGACTTACGTTCTGTGGGCGATTTCCCCAGAAGGCCGCGCCGTGAACCTGGGCGAGGTCCTGCTTGGCGGCAATCACCGCAGCAAGCTGAATGTGACCACCGACCTGCAGGCGTTCGCTCTGATCGTGACTGCGGAGCCTTATTATGCGGTCCGGCAACCCAGCAATGTAGTGATTCTTGAAAACGTAGTCCGCGAAGAGACCAAGGGAAGTACAGAAGCGGTCAACGCGAAATATGAGCTGATGGAACGCGGCGGCTACATTCCCACCGGCTACAAGTTCGATCCCGTGATTCTGAATGCCCGGTTGCCGCTCGAATTCTTCGAGGCGCGCAACGCCGTGCGCATCGCTCAATCCGAGGGAGCCGAACAGTACGCCCCCGACAGCTATCAGCACGCCGTTCAGTTGATGAATAACGCAGACAGCGAAGCTACCAGCAAACACATCGACAGAAAGCCGCTGATCGCCACTTCCCGCGAAGCAGTACAGACCGCGGAAGATGCACGCGCCGTTGCAGTCAAGAACATGGACGATGTTCGCCTGGCCAATGAACGCCGCGATTCAGCCGATGCGCAGGCGCGAACCCAAAGCGAGGCCGATGAGGCGACCCGCCGCAAGGAGCAAGCTGAGTCCGACGCTGCGAAAGCTCAAGCAGCCAAAGCTCAAGCAGAATCTGACACCGTGAATGCACAAGCCGCCAGCGCGCAAGCTCAGTCAGATGCCGCCACCGCTCGCAACGACGCTGCCAATGCACAAGCTGCGACCGCAAAGGCCCAATCCGACATGGCCAGCAGCCAGGCTTCGTCTGCCACCGCGCTCTCCGCTGCTCAGGCCGATGCCGAGCAATCTCGCCTGGCAGCACAACAGGCACAGCAGAATGCGCAACAGGCGGAGACCGACAAGGCAGCCATGCGGACAAAGTTGTCCGAGCAACTGAATTCCATCCTTAAGACGCGCGACAGCGCCCGCGGTCTCATCGTCAGCATGTCCGATGTGCTGTTTGACACCGGAAAATATTCGTTGAAGTCCGGCGCGCGCGAGAAGCTGGCGAAAGTCGCTGGCATCCTCCTCGCATATCCGGGGCTCAACATTGAAGTCGGCGGCTATACGGATAACGTCGGCGCCGACGCCATGAATCAAACCCTGTCTGAGAATCGTGCCAGCTCTGTGCGCGACTACCTTGTGCAGCAAGGCGTATCCACCAATTCGGTTTCGGCCAGAGGCTTCGGCAATACGCTGCCGGTTACTTCTAACGACACCTCCGCGGGCCGCCAGCAGAATCGCAGAGTGGAACTTCTTGTATCCGGTGACGCCATCGGCAGCCCGATCAATGCAACCACGGGAAGCTTGCAGTAAGGCACGAATAAAACAATTCGATCATGGAGGCAACCAGTCATGAAACTCGTTGGAGCCATCAGCACAGCAGTTCTCTCTTTGTCCCTCGGAATCGGTATTCCGGCATACGCACAACAAGAGCAGCACGAACAGCAGGAAGAAAACAAGGACAAGCCTGCGCAGGAAAAAGAGAAGAGAGCTCAACCGGAAAAATCCGCGAAGCCGGAGGAGAAAAATGCGCGTCAGGACGAGAAGGGCGCGAAGCCGGAACAGAAAAATACGCAGGAACAGCATGCCCAACAATCCAAGCCCGAACAGAAGGAACAACACGCAGGCGGCGGCCGCATTCCTGCCGATCGCTTCAAGGCCCATTTCGGACGCGAACATAGCTTTCGCGTCAGCGAAGGCGATTACCGCAACCGCCGCTTCCAATACGGCGGCTATTGGTTCGGTTTCGCTTCCGTCTGGCCGAGCAACTGGCTCTACACGCAAGACGTTTATGTTGTCGAGATCGACGGCGTGTACTACCTGTGCAATGCCAGCTATCCGGGCGTGAACCTCATGCTCAGTGTCACGCTCTAGCGCCATCTACCGTAAACGAATCAGCGCGGGCGTCGGGCCCGCGCTGTTCTTCTCATAGCTAGAAATTAGGAGCAAAACATGCTTGGAACCATACTGATCGTGATTTTGATTTTGGCACTTCTAGGAGTGCTGCCACGCTGGCCGCACAGTCGAGACTGGGGTTACGTCCCAACCGGAGGCCTGGGGCTGGCGCTTTTCGTGGTTGTCATTCTGCTGGTTCTCGGGCGCATTTGAGCGTTCGCAACCTGTAAGTGCCTATGCCACCTTGAGGGTCGCGCTAACCACGGTTCCCGATCCGCCTGACTGTATCTCCAAGGTGCCACCGAGGCGTCTCACGCGCTCTCGCATTCCAGCAAATCCGACGCCGCCACGGCCCGATTTAACCAATTCATATTGTTTTTCCGCGGGCATACCTTTCCCGCTATCTTGCACCTGAACCATCAGGTGGTTCCCGTCCTGATGAAGACGAATCACAGCCGTGGCACTCCCCGAATGGCGATGAATGTTCGTCAAACATTCCTGTACGATCCGGAAGATCGCAATTTCCACTTCATCCGGGAGCCGTCCAAAATCGTTTGAGATTTCCAGATCCACCTTTATATGGCTGCGTTCAGAGAAGCCATCGACGTACCAGCGCAGCGCCGAGACCAGGCCCGCAATATCCAAAAGGGGCGGATGCAGCAGATACGAGATGGTGCGAATCTCGCGCGAGACCTGTTCGATCAGGTGAGCATTCTCAGAAATGGCTCTCGCTCCCAGCGTATCCAGCTTATTAGACTGAGCGGAAATGATGGCCATATTCATGCCGAGAGCTGCAAGAGTCTGCCCCACGCTGTCGTGTAGTTCGCGAGCCAAACGTCTCCGCTCCTCATCCTGCATATTCTGGAGTCGCGACGCAAACTCCATTTGCTCCTTCTGCGATGTCAGGTCCGTGATCAAAACCCCGGTGGCCGATTTGTCTCGGGACAACACAGTGAAAGAGAAATTGGCGGGGGTGAGACTCCCGTCAGCAATTTGCAGACGCATCTCCCCTTCGTGCAATGTGCTTTGATTTCCTTGCAGCAACTCCTGGTAAGCGGGTTGGTCTCCAGCGGCAACGAATTCCCGCAACAGGCGCCCAATCACACTGTCTCGCGGCACACCCAATAAACGGGCCAGGCTGACATTGCAGTAGACGACGCACCCACGAGCGTCGAGCATCGCGGCGCCCTGTTGCATTTTGTCAACCAGGGTGCTGTAAGGAAGGTCGGAACCCTCCAGCGTATAAACCCGATGGCCTTCTGCTTCCTCGACGACGAACGCGTCTACGGTGCCGTACTGGATCGCACGCAGCGTTTGCTCAGCCTCGTCCATCAACTGCCTACCCTGGTCAACTGCAGGAGTTTCTTTGTTCATAACATCCTCATCAGGAACCTGACTGGCTTTACTTTCGATTTCTTACTTTCGAACTTCATCTCCCATGCCAGCCGGACGTATCTGTAAACCAACTAAGGCGCGTTCCGTATCGCGGAGATCGCCCACGATTTTGCGCAGTGGTTGAGGCAGCTTCCGCACCAGCGTGGGGATGGCCAGGATCTGATCTCCCGCCGCCAGTTGCGGATGTTTCACCAGATCCACGACTTCGATGTCGTACCGTCCCGGCAAATGATCCTCACAGATTCTCTTGAGATTCGCGAAAGCGGCCACCGAACGCGGCGTCTGCCCCGCAACGTACAGGCGAAGCTGCCACACCTCATCCTCGGAGGGCTCGTTCTTCTCTTTGAGCTCTTGAAGACTGAGAGGTCTAGCCTCGTTGTCTCCGTCGGACTTCTTCATAGGGCTCCCTTTCGTCCCTTAGACTCGACCCGATTTTTAACCATATCCGCCTTCCGGCTGCGGGACATGGCTGCGCGATCGTCCGCGATTGCCTGTTCGCGCGAGACGGCGTCTGCGGTGGCGATTTCGGCCTCCGCCTCCTCCACTTCAAACTCCTTGCGAAGCGCCGCGATCCGCGCGTCCAGTGCTTCCCGCTTGCGCATCCGGTCACGATCCTTGCGCTCGGCCTCCTGCCGGAGCGCCAGAGCGTCGGCCTCCTCCCGCGCTTCCTGGGAGAGACGGGACGATCCCGTGAGTACACCTTCCGGCCCCACGTAAACATCCAGCAAATCGATTCCTTCAGGGGTCAAGAGGAACTCGCGCAACTGGTTGGAGTGCGCCATCCCGCGCGACTTCAGCACGTACAGGGCACGGTTGCGCTCGCCCTGAAGCTCGATGTCCCTCATCAGCAGCCACGTATCGACGATGGATGAAATCTCAATATCGGTTCTCTCCAACGCCTCTCCGCCGGAAGTAAGGTTAGTGAGGAAAGCCGTGATTCCCCGTTGCTTCAAGTAGTCGATAAGGCGAATCATCATGCTGTGTGCGTCGCGCTGATTTCCCGCCTGAATAAGGCTACCAATAGGATCCAGAACCACCACACTCGGTTGGAAATCCTGAACGATCTTGTGAATCATCGCCAGGTGCATTTCCAGGCCATAGAACGTAGCGCGGCTGGAGTGAAACTGGAGCAGCTTCTTCCGGGTCCACTGCTCAAGGTTCAAGCCGATCGATCGCAAATTGCGAATCAGCTGGCCTTGGGATTCCTCGAAGGAGAAGTAAAGACAGCGCTCGCCGCGCCGGCATGCCGCATCGACAAAACTCGCCGCCAGACTGGTCTTGCCGGTCCCCGCCGTACCGGAAACTAAAATCGTGGTGCCTCGGTAGAATCCCTTGCCACTCAGCATCGTGTCCAAGCGGGGAACGCCGCTCGAAATTCGCTCTTCACTCACCTCGTGATTCAGTCCCAGCGATGTAACCGGCAATACGCTGAAACCCTCTTCGTCGATCAGAAAGGGATATTCGTTGGTGCCGTGCGCGGTCCCGCGATATTTGACGATACGCAGACGGCGTGTAGAAACCTGGTCCGTCACCCGGTGGTCGAGCAGGATCACGCAATCGGAAACATATTCTTCCAGGCCGTGGCGGGTCAGAGCCCCATCGCCACGCTCGGCGGTGATGACCGCGGTTATGCCTCTATCCTTCAGCCAGCGAAACAGCCGCCGCAACTCCGCCCGCAGGATGCCCTCATTCTGCAGTCCGGCAAAAAGATTTTCGATGGTATCGAGGACTACGCGCTTCGCACCAATCGCATCAATGGCGGCGCCCAGCCTTATGAAGAGGCCTTCCAAATCGTAATCGCCGGTTTCGTCAATCTCGCTGCGCTCTATCCGGACGAAATCAATGGCCAGCTTCTTCTCTTTCGCCAACTCATCCAGATCAAAACCGAGCGAGCGAACGTTTTGCGTTAGCTCCGGCGCGGTCTCCTCAAATGCCATGAAGACGCCGGGCTCGTTATATTCGGTTGCTCCGCGGACCAGGAACTCCATGGCCAGCAGAGTCTTGCCCGCACCTGCACTCCCGCAGATGAGCGTGGGACGTCCGCGCGGAAAACCGCCTCGAGTGATTTCATCAAGGCCCTGAATGCCAGTAGGCGCTTTGGGCAAACTACGATTTTCGTTCACCATTGCATGGGCGGTCTTCAACGTGCGAGATGCCATTTTGGACACTTATTTTCTTCCTGCAACTTGCCAATCCAGGCGGGACGAAAACATCGTGCTGATTGACGGCACATGTTAATCGACTGGGTTCAGGCTATATATACAAGGTTTACTGTAGACGGACTGGATGGGAGAAATTCTGTATCAGCGGCAGCAGACAGCCCTCACCAACCAGCGTACCTTATGGGCTTCAATACTGCAAAGCGGCCAATCTCGCGGCACGCTATCATGTCTGGATGGCAACGCAGAAGTCCATGCTGAGCTCATTCGGCTGGGACGCGCGCTACCGCGTGTCAGGTATCGAGGACGTGCTGACTCCTGCTCTGGCGATGTATCCGGATGCCATTGCGTCCAACATCGAGCAGACGTTGAAGCTGGTGTCCGGCGACGCCGATCGCTGGCGCGTCCACATCAAAACCGCGAAGGCTGAAAACACTCTGCGGATGCTGCTCGACCGCGGCATTCGCAATTTCAAGTGCGCCACCACGCTGGAACTGCTGATCGCCTGCCGCAGCGGCGCAGCCGATGTTCTCCTCGCCTATCCGGTGATGGGCGCCAATGCCCGCCGGGCGGGCGAGATCGCACTACAGTTCCCGGATGTGCGCATTTCCGTTCTCGCCGAGAACGAAGAGCAGGTGCGGCAATGGCGCACCAGTCGCGTCGGCATTTTTGTCGACGTCAATCCCGGCATGAACCGCACCGGCATCGAACAGAGCCACACCGCAAAGATTGTCGCGCTGGTACGTGCGATTGCAGAGGCCGGGCTGGAGTTCCGCGGGCTGCATTACTACGACGGGCAATATGGCGGCGCCACCGAGATCGAACGGATTTCCGCCACGCGTCAGGGCTACGATCGTTTGCTCGAAGTTGTATGCGCGCTCGAGCGCACCGGCGTGAACGTGCCGGAGGTGATCACCGCAGGAACGCCGACGTTCCGTTGTTCACTTGCCTACGAGGGCTTTCGCCGAGGCACTTTCGTCCATCGCGTATCGCCCGGAACTGTCGTGTATTGCGATGCCACCAGCCTCGAGCAGCTTCCCGGGGAATATGGTTACCGGCCAGCTGCCCTGGTCCTCGCGCGTGTGGTCAGCTCCCCGCATCCGGGGATCGTCACCTGCGACGCCGGCCACAAAGCTGTATCCGCCGATGCCGGTGTTCCGACCTGCGTGGTTGTCGGACATCCTGAACTTACGCCGCTCTCGCCCAGCGAAGAGCATTTGCCTTTCGCAGTCGCAGAAGGCGCAGTGGCTCCCGAAGTCGGGGAGTTGCTGTATCTGCTTCCGCGACACATTTGCCCAACGGTGAATAATTTCGATGAGGCGTTGCTGGTACGCAACGGCAACATCGAATCGATGGAGGATGTCTCGGCGCGCGGGCATGAAGCCCCTCTGCTGCAAACAGCGGGCGCGACCTTATCCGTTCGCAGTTAAGCAGATTGCCGAGCGTTCCGCGCGCGTGATGCGTCCTGTGTAGTTTCCTACTTTCTCGCTGATTTCTTTTTCTTGCGAGCAGTGCCCGGCCGCGCCTTCCGTTTTTTCCCCACGCTGTAAGCAATGCAATCGATTTCGATTAGCATGCCTTGCGTATGGCCCAGATCGCTGCCCACAGTGGTGCGAACCGGATAAGGCTTCGAAAATCGCCCCGCATAGACTTTGTTGTATCGCGCGAAGAGACCGGTATCGCTGAGATGAACCGTAACTTTGACGACGTCACGAAGCGAGGCGCCATCGGCCGCAAGAATAGCGGAAATGTTTTCGATCGTCTGCTCGGTCTGCTGTTCAATCGTATCGCCTACCAGTTTTCCCGTGGCCGGGTCGACGGGGCCAGTCCCACTCACAAAGATGAAATCTCCAGCTCGCCATCCCTGCGAATACGCGCCACCCGGCGGCGCTCCTCGCTTGGCCTGAATTTCATATTTCGCCATTGCTCCTCCGCGTCCTCTGCTTAGAATTTCCGCTAACCGCTCCGTCGCCTAAGGGAACTCCGTGACTTTCCGATCGATCCGAGGATGCATCGCCGTCGCCTCACCCGTGTCATCGATTACGTGCTCGATCGCCCCATGGTCCCCAAGCGCCACGGTAATCATGTCGTGGAACTTCACGCCGGGCCGCCTCGGGGCCTCAATCGCCCGCGTTAACACTACATCCGGATAAGTAAACACGCTGTAGACGCCCAGCCCCCAGGCTTCATGACTCGTGACTTCATCCCCCACCTTGTAGGAAGCCCACCCGTTCACCCCTGCTGCACTCTTGTAGCTCGCCTGGTTCGGAGGATCGTAGGGAATCTCCGACTGATAAAAATAAGTCTTTCCGCCATTGCCATTCCACATCACCTGGAATTGCTGGTGATGCTCCACGAACAAGCCGTAGATGGTGACGTCGTTTCCATTTACCACCAGCCCGTTCTCGCTGGTATTCAGATTCCATCCCACACCATCGCCGTGATCGGCTCTCCATATCCACGTATGGTCCACCAGAGTGTCGTTGCTGTTGATTCTCAAGTTGACTTTGGTTCGGCCCACGCCCGCGCCGCCCACCCGAAAGAAAACATCATGCAACGTGATCGGGTCTTTCGCATGACCCGACCGACTCCCCTCCGGCCCCACCTCCAGCAGCACCGGAGACTCACTCGGGCCCGCATCGAAGAGCAGCCCCGCAATCTCGATCCCGTCTGCATCGGCAGTCGTCATTGCTGCCGTGCCCTTCATCGGACGCAGCGTTGCAAACCCGAGCCCAAGCACCACCGTATGCGGCCGCGTGACGCGAATCGGAGCAGTGAGCTCGTAGATCCCCGGCGTCAGAATCAGGTTCTTGCCCGCAGGCAAGCTGCGCGTTGATGGTCTCCGCCGTATCGACATCCGAGTGCGCAATATAAAATTGTGCCAGCGGAATCGTCTCTCCCCCCGATTCTCCGCCGCGCCAGGTAATTCCGACGCTGTTGCTGCGCAATTCCGGAACGCGCACGCTGAATTCACCCGCGGCGTTCACTTGCAGGAACGGTTTCTCGCGCACGACCGGCGTCTGCGCCACCTTTGTATAAGGTGGTGAAGGCCACGTGCCCTCCGGCGCGTGCATCACCCCGACGAATACCATGTTCCAGTTCGCGCCCGTCCAGTTCTTCCACTCGCAGTTGCGCGAGATCCATTGCTGCTGGCTGCCGGAGTCGACATTCCCGTCCGCGAGCGAATCCGACATCCAGCCGCCGCTGGCCCATCCGTGATTCTGGTGCAGAACCAGATTGCCGCGTACATGCATGCGCCGCAGCGATACCGCCTGCGAAACCGCCCACTGCATCGTGCCGTTCGTCGGCCTTACCGAGAGACCTTCCGCAGCTCTCCAGAAAGTCGTGGTCGCATTGTTGTGCTCCAGGTTTGCATCCGCATGAACGTTGCCGGCAATCTGTGTCGCATCAGGCGACGCGCCCAGTCCCATCACTTCTGTATAGAAGCCCACGGGCACGTCCACGGAGTAGCTTCCGGGCAGGAACAGCAGCGCGTTTCGTTGCGGCCCAAATTCGTTGTGCTGCTGCACCGCATATACGGCATCAATCTGCTTCTGAATCGCCTGAGACGGCATCGACGGATCGAAGATCAGTACATTGGGTCCGAACTCCGGTTTCGCGCGCTGCGCTGCCAGCGCCGGCAGGGTCGCTGCCACCAACGTCGCGGCGAAGCCAATCCTTTTCAGAAGCTGAAGTGCGCGCCTGCGAGCAGATTGGATTTCGAATATATCGAGCTTGGTTCCACGGTCCAGCATCATGCGGCGGCCATTATAGCTGTTCCGATGTCGGCTTGAGATTTCGTGAAAGTGATGAAAGCCCCGCTCTGCACGGCGCGGAGAAAATAGCACTCCACAATTCGCGCTTTTGTCCGTGCTTCAAATCACACCTCAGTCGTAGTGGGAAGCCGTTAGTGAGATATGACTAATGCATAAGGAGACTTGTTTCCAATCTGCCAGGAGGCTAAACATAGACATCGCCACGAGCTTGCTTCCTTCTCTCCCCCCGGCCTCACTGGCGTAGCTCCTAAGGAGACAATCAAAATGTATAAAACTGCACTGCTGCTAGCCTGTGCTCTGGTCGTTCTTCTTGCGGCCGGGCCGGTGTGGGCGATCGCGACCACGCCTCCGGCTGATGTTTTCAAGGTCGACTATTTTTCTAACGCTAATACTGCGGGAGCACCGGATGGAACGGTGCGTGTTACCAATCCGGGCACGGCTGCCGGAAACGTTTGCGCCTCGATCTTCGTGTTTGATCCGTACCAGGAAATGTCTGAATGCTGCAGCTGCCTGGTGACTCCAGACGGTCTGCGCACTCTCTCAGTCAATACGGATCTGACGAAGAACCCGCTCACCGGCGTAGTCCTTAGTACCGGCGTCATTAAAATCATCTCGACGATTCCGGTTGCTGGACTCTGCCCCCTACCCACAGTTGTAAACTCCACCCCGGCCATTCGCGCCTGGGTCACGCATATTCAGAACGGCACCTACGCCATCACTGAGACCAACGCCTCGGACGCGACGCTTAGCGTCAACGAGGTTACGACTCTGCAGCGTGACTGCACTGCTATTAAATTGGATGGCAGCGGTCACGGAGTTTGCTCTTGCGGATCGGGAGACTAAGGGAGGATGACAATGAAAAAAATAATGATGGTTGTGATTTGCATCTTCGCTCTGGCCCTCTGCACCGCTAGTGCTTTCGCTCAAGCGGATACGCTGAAGGTCGACTATTTCGCCAACGCCAACACCGCGGGCGCTCCCGATGGAACGCTCCGTGTTGACAACCCGGGCACGTATGCCAACGGCAACATCTGCGCCAGCATCTTCGTGTTCGATCCCTACCAGGAACTCAGCGAGTGCTGCAGCTGCCTCGTGACCCCGGATGGTCTCCGGATCCTCTCGGTGAACAAGGATGTAACCGACAACCCGCTGACGGGCGTTGTGCTCAACACTGGACTGATCAAAGTTGTCTCGACCATTCCGGTTGCTGGCGTTTGCCCGTTGCCCACCGCCGTTTATCCAGCAGCGGCTATTCGCTCCTGGACCACCCACATTCAGAACGGCAATTTTGCCGAGACTGAGACCCCGTCGCAAGACGCCACTCTCAGCAGCGGTGAAATCCGGCGGCTGGCTCAGCAATGCTATGCCGTAAGGCTGATTGGTAGCGGCAAGGGTGTCTGCAGCTGCGGGACGGGTGACTAGAACACTCGGCCGATCATAGTTTGAGAGATAGTTCGAAACATAGTTCGAAACACAGTTCGACGCATAGTTCGACGCATTTCGGGGCGGCTCCTCAGTCGCCCCGACCTTTTTGTGATCGAGACCGATCCAAACCGATTCACCGCCCCTCGATTTCACTCCCTGATAGACTACTTCGCGACCTGAAGCACCTCGACTTTTTCTCCGGAGAGACGCATGAGTGCGAAGCCCACACTGTTGGCGGAATTGATCGCAGAATTCCTCGGGACTCTTGTCCTGATGCTGTTTGGCACCGGCGTCGTCGCCATGGTCGTGCTTTTCCCCACGAAGAATCCCGGCGAGATGATTCACGGCGGCTACACCAACATCACCCTGGGCTGGGGATTGGCCGTCACCATGGGCATCTACATAGCCGGCAACGTTTCCGGAGCCCACCTCAATCCCGCGGTGACTCTATCGCTAGCAGTGTTCCGGGGATTTTCCTGGCGCAAAGTTGTGCCCTATTCCATCGCTCAGACGCTCGGAGCCTTCACCGCTGCGGCCATCGTGTTCTGGAATTATCTTCCCGCCTTCCGCCAGGTTGATCCGGCACTCGAGCGCACCGCCGGAGTGTTTACAACCTTTCCCGCTTTTCCAGAACTGCCGCAGGCAGGTTTTCTCGACCAGGTCATCGGAACGGCGCTGCTTATCCTTCTGATTTTCGCCATTACCGATGAGTTCAACGCCCCTCCGGGCGCGAACCTTGCTCCCCTGATGATCGGCCTGGTGGTGGTTGCGATCGGGATAAGTTTCGGCGGCATGCACGGATATCCCATCAATCCGGCGCGCGATTTTGGTCCCCGCTTATTCACCGCAGTCGCCGGATTTCGCAACAACGGTCTAACCGACGGCACTCGCGTCTGGTGGATCCCCGTGGTGGCGCCCCTGTTTGGCGGATTGCTGGGAGCTGCACTCTACGATTTCGGGATTCGGCGCTTTCTGCGCAGGTCGTAACCAGTTCGTGGCTGTAGGAGGAACCTTGAAATACATTCTCGCGCTCGACCAGGGCACCACCAGCTCGCGAGCTTTAATGTTCGATCAGGACGCGGTGGTTCGTGCGGTCGCGCAACGCGAATTCGAGCAGATGTTTCCGCAGCCGGGATGGGTCGAGCACGATCCCGAACAGATTGCTGCTTCGCAAATCGATGTGGCGCGGGAAGCCCTGGCTAAGGCCGGAGCCAAGGCCAGCGACGTGGCCGCAATCGGAATCACAAACCAGCGCGAGACTTCCATCGTATGGAATCGAGAGACTGGCCGCGCCGTGTGCAATGCAATCGTCTGGCAGGATCGACGGACGGCAGACTATTGCGAGCAGCTTCGAAAGCAAGGTCACGCGGAGTTGATCCAGCAGAGAACTGGACTGCTGATCGACGCATATTTTTCCGCCAGCAAGATCCGCTGGATATTAGAGAACGTTCCCGGCGTGCGTGCTCTGGCCGAGGCCGGAAAACTGGCTTTCGGCACGGTCGATAGTTGGCTGATCTGGAAACTCACCGGCGGGCGCATCCACGCGACCGATGTGAGCAATGCCTCGCGCACCATGCTATTCAATATTCATTCGGGCGCGTGGGATCGCGAACTGCTCGCTCTGTTTGGCGTTCCGCTATCGATGATGCCGGAAGTACGCTCCTCCAGCGAAGTGTACGCAGAAGTGAGCGGCATACCCGGACTGGAAGGCGTTCCGATTGCCGGTATCGCAGGTGATCAGCAGGCCGCGCTCTTCGGACAGAAATGCACGCAGCCCGGCTTGACGAAGAACACTTACGGAACCGGCTGCTTCATGCTGCAGAACACAGGCACGCGTGCGGTTCCCTCATCGAATCGGTTAGTCACAACGGTGGCCTGGAAAATTGGGGCGCGCACGGAATACGCGCTCGAAGGCAGCGTCTTCATTGGCGGCGCGGTGGTGCAGTGGCTGCGCGACGGATTGGGTCTAATCCGCAAATCAGAGGACGTCGAGGCGTTGGCCAAATCCGTTCCTGACAATGGCGGAGTTTATTTTGTTCCAGCCTTCGTAGGACTGGGCGCGCCGCACTGGGATTCCTATGCTCGCGGTTCCATGTTTGGCCTTACGCGCGGCACAACCGCGGGCCACCTCGCCCGCGCGGCGGTCGAGAGCATCGCTTATCAAGTGGCCGACTTGCTGGATGCAATGCGCGGCGACGCTGGCGCACCGGTGGCCGAACTGCGCGTCGACGGTGGCGCGGCAGCCAACGACAGCCTCATGCAGTTTCAGGCGGACATTCTGCAAGTGCCAGTGATACGGCCAGCCGTGACCGAAAGCACTGCGCTGGGCGCGGCGTCTCTGGCCGCATTGGCGGTAGGTTTCTGGACGCCTGAATCGGGCGCGCAATCAGCAGGGAAGAATCGCCGCTTCGAACCGCAAATGCCCGCGACCCAGGCACACTCCCTCCGCGAACGGTGGAATGAAGCCGTATCCAGATCAAAAGGCTGGGAACCGGCCTCGTAGCGCAGTATGTAGCGCCGCCGACTCGGCGGCTGTCCAGCGGGCATCTCACCCGCTGCCCTACCGTTCAATCCAGAACACTGCACCTTTGGTGATCGGCGGGAGCGTGAAAGTCACCAAGCCCTCGTGGCGAATTCCCTCAACCGGTTGAACCTCGCCAAGAAATGGCAGAAGAAATCCCTTGCCGCCAGCCTCGGATTTCACGCTGACCTTTACTCCACTCTGCGGAATCTGCACAGGATTCGATCCTCCGTGCAATCCGGCGAAGTTGGCGAAGAAGACATTGACGTGCCCGTCGGAAGTGCGCGCAATCGATGTCGCCACGTGCGGGCCCGCGGCAATCTGCACCGCAGCCCCGCTGTCTTGCAGGCTCTTGAAAAACTCTGGCTCAGACTCCGGCGAAGCCTGTTCGAAATCCTTTTCCAGAGCAGCGTTGTAAGCCTTGCCCGGGCAGTCGGAAAGCCGCACCACGTTTGGCGAAGTCCCCAGGCCAGTGGCGTCAGTGCCAGTGATCACGAGTCGGTTGCTCGCAGAGAAAGTTTTCAGCCAACTCTTTTCACTTTCGTCCAGCACGCGCACATCCGGCAGCACTAATGTCTTGCCATGAAAATCAGCCAGCGTCCGCGGCGTGACAATCTGAAATTCAAGATGCTTCTGCATCAGCAGAATCAAAATCCCGCGATACGACGCGATGAAATCATCCGCATAAAAGTCCCGCGTCTGCGGAGAAAAATAGACTCCAACCGGATCAATCGGCGATCGTGGCAGATAGAAGGTCTTCTCGTTGGCCTTGATCCAGCCAAAGATCTTCTTTCGCGTCGGCAGATCGTTCGATCCCGCCATCGAATGCCCCGGCGCATCCCAGAAGTTCGCGCCGGCCATCACTTGTGACATCGCCAGATTCATCATCGCTTCGCGCGCGTCCACTTTCTTGTCGCCATCCCACGAGTAATTCAGAATCCATGTAGCTTTGCCCTGCGCAAAGGCGCGAAACGAATGCATGCCCACCTGATAACGAAACCAGTCCAGCGGCGTGCGCGACGAAGCCATGTGATCGCCGTTGCCGAATTCATACTCGTGCGCGATCGCATCCACCACGGCATACAGGCTGTAAACATCGGCCCCCACGCGCACCGACTCGCCTTCAATCCCAGGATAAATTTCAGGAATCGTCTTGATCTTTGGATTCACCGACTTCGCCGTGCGATCGATCTCGCTCATGAAATCGGTAAACGTCTGAATGCGAAACGCGACCCACTTCCGAAACGCCGGATCAGAAAAATCGCCCAGCTTCACATCATGCTTCGCGTCCAGTCCCGTCTGCTGTTTGAATGCGGCGACGGTGTAATCGTCGAAGCTGGCCCAGGTATTTTCCCAGCCATCGAAATGCGTCATCCAGTAAGGAATGTCGACGTAGATGCCATCAATGCCCGTGGCCGCAATCTGCCGCACGCGCTCCATATAGGTCTTCCGCCACTCAGCCGCGTAAGGAGTCACCCACACGTCCTCATCGCCGGGCGCGATCCAGAACGCGCTGCCGCCGCCAAAGATTGCAGGCTCGCCTGTAATCTTCCGCTGCAGCCAGTCGGGATGATCTTTCGCCAGAGTGTGCGCGACCTGATCGCCGTGCGCCGTAATGCACTCAGTTCCGGCAATGTATACGAACGCGTAGTTGCCTGCGCGATGCGCCGCCTCGGCCACCTCGCGGATCGCCTTCAATTTATTTTCTGGATTGAGAAAACTTTCGTAGCGCCCGGGAATGTCATTGTCGACTTCAATGCCAAAAACATCGCTTGCCTGCGCCTTGCGCACAATCTCGACGGCATCGCCGCCCCTGAGCCCGTACGCCCCGATGCGGACGTAGTTCGTCCAATTCTGCCTGCTTGGAAGTTTGCCCGCAGGACTATCCTGCGCGAGCAGAAGAAGTCCGCACACACCGACGGCCAGCGACGCTGCGAATGCGATTCGAGTTCTCATGCGGCCCCCGGCTCAACCGCCCGTCAGAACTCGAACCGCAGTCCAAACTGGAAGTAGCGCGGCAAATATCCCGGCGCAGTGGAAGTGATCGTGCCGAATCCCGTGTCTTCGAACCCCGTGTCCGGAGGCGCGAAGCGCGCATGATTGAAAATGTTGAACACTTCAGCGCGCAGGTCGATCTTCATCCCTTCCTTCGGAACGAACGACTTGTAGAGATTCATATCGAAATTGTGAATCCCATCCGTCCGCACGTTCGGATAGTACCGCGGGCCATTCCCGGGAACCTGATCGCCGGGATCGGCGAAGCAGTTCGCATTAATAAATGGCGTGTTGTTGATCGCAGCGTTTTTCGAGCTTATGCCGGTCCTGACTTGGCCGCACACCACGTCCGGCCGCTGGCTGCCGTTCGCCAGTCGTCCGAACGAATCGGTGATCGCCAGCGGCTGGCCCGACTGCTCCGTCACAAGTGTTGCGAGTGACCATCCTCCCACAGCCGCGTCCAGCCCACGATTCATATTGCCGCCGATCAACTGCTTCCGGCCAATCGGCAGATCGATTACCACGGCCACCGCCAGCCGCTGCGGCGTATCATTCGCGCTGATCGAGTGCTCCAGGTTCAGGCGGTCCAGTTGCTGCGGCGAGCCGGCGCCGAGTGTGCCAATAAAATTGTTTCGTCCCGCCGAAGAATTGTCGGTCGATTTCGCGATCGTATAGCTGCCCTCAAAGCTGATGTTGTGCGTCGTTCGCTTCTCAAAACGAATCTGCATCGCGTTGTACCAGGAACTGGCCTCCTCCAGCATCAGCCCTTCAAAATCGCCCGTGAACTGCGGATATGGATTGAGCAAATTTCCCAATGGGACCGTCGGACTCGCATAGAGCGAGTCCGGCTGATTGAAGCATGGGTTCGTGGCGCATGGCGGATTGAATGAGGCGTAGAACGGATTGCCCACGTTAGTCTGGAGGAAGTTGCTCACGCAACTGTCAGCCTGGCAAGTGGAATCCGTGGGCGTCACCGCGGCGGTGACTTGCGCCAGCGTCGAAGATGAGATGAAGTCGCGGTTGTTCGTGCCACTCCATGGCAAATGCGTGCTGCGGTTGGCCACATAGTCCACGCCGAGCACGATCTGGCTCGGCAGTTCGCGCTGAATGCCAACATTCCACTGGTAGATGTCGGCATCTCGCGCCGCAGTCGTTCCCAGGTCGTTATTGTTCCCATATCCCCAATCCGCCAGCGCGCCGTACTGGGTTCCTTGCGGACCTGAGAATCCACTGGGAAATGGATTCGCTAAGGTGGACAGAGGTGTTCCGTTCGCGAAATTGCTCTGCGTGAAGAATATTGATGACGTCTGCCGGAACGCCGTCCCCGTGTACTGAAAGTTCGTAGCTGGGCTCATTCCGAAATAAATCCCCCCTCCGCCACGCACTACCGTTTTCGCATCGATTCCATACGCGAAGCCGAATCTCGGTCCGATGTCTTTGCGATAAGTGGGAACGTTTCTCATCCCGGAGTTGGCGAATTGGGTCGTGCCGAACAATTCCTGCGTATTCGGCAGATTCAGGACCCCTTGCGTAGCTGTCTGGGCGCTCACCGTGCCCGGCGGCGCAGTGGCCGGCACAGTCGTGAGGTCGATGCTTACGCCCGTGTCCGCCGTAAAATTGCTGAACTGTATCCGGTTGAAGCGCTCGTTATAAGGCGTGCTCCATTCATAGCGTAGGCCGAGATTCAGCGTGAGCTTGGCAGTAACCTTCCAGTCGTCCTGGACGTAAAAACCGGTTTCCGACGACCGGTTGGCCACTGACGGAGTCACCGTAAGCGAAGTCGGCTCCGAAGAAAAAGGATTGATGTTGTCGCCATAACCAAACAGCAGGCTGGCGAAGGGATTGCCCGTCAGGTTGCCACTCGCATCCGTCTCACTGTTCGGAGTCGGCGAGGTCACGTAATCGGAAAAATTGACGACGCCGCTCGGGTCCGGCGGTTGAAAGAAGTTGTTGTAGAAAAGTCTCTGCTCTCCACCGAACTTGATCAGGTGCCTGCCCTTGGAAATCACCAGCTGCGACGAATAACTGGCCAAGGTATGACCAAAGGTTGTGTTGATGCAGCATTGATCGAACAGGTCGGCATTGTTCGAGCCGTTCGTACCCGCCGCCAAAGCCGCGCCCGTCATATAAAACGCAGGCATCCGGTCAATTCCGTTCGCCTGGGCATAGAGCGGCGAGAGTCCGGTCACGCCACTGGGCAACGAAGCGTTGAAGCCCGCAATCGACGGGATGTTGGTCGTCGCTGCTTCATGCACCCGGTCAAGAGCTGCTCGGTTCGTCCATACGATCCGCGGATTCAGCGTCCAGGAGTATTCCAACGATGCATTTTGTGCCGTGGTCGGGCTCCCCGCAATTCCATCACCGGTGCCCGCATTGTCGAAGGCGTCGCCTAGAATAAACGGCGTGTCGAAATTCGATGAGGAGCGGCTGTAGCGCCCATTGATGTGCTGCTTGTCGTTGATCTGGTGGTCGATCTTGATGTCGAACTGGTAGTCGGGCTGGTGCACCACGTCGCTGAAGTTATAGTTGTTGAACTCCTGGTCCGGCACGTTCGGCTGGGGATAGAGATTCAGTATCGCCAATCCGATTGGATCAACCTCGTTCGCCGGGATCACATTTCCTGGGACCGCCGGCCGGTTGCAGCCATTGCTGTTGCAACTCACCTGCGTTGGATCGTAAATTGCGGTCCCGCTCGAGGAAAAATCGTAACCGGTTCCCGTTAGCCCGCGCTCGGCCATGGTAGGCACAGTCGCTTGATTTGTGTAGGCGGCGTTGCTGCGTACTTTTTCGAAATCGACGAAGAAAAAAGTCTTATCCTTGCGGATCGGTCCGCCCAGACTGAAGCCGCCCTGATCGCGCTTGCTGTCCGGCTTGGGGTTGGGCGCAGGATTGAAAAAGTCGCGCGCGTCGAGTTGCGACCGCTGCAGAAAATACCAGCCGCTGCCGTGAAATTTATTGGTCCCGCTCTTCATCACCATGTTCACGACGGTGCCGCCGTTGTTGCCAAACTCCGCCGAGAAGCTGTTGTTCTGAACTTTGAATTCCTGCACGCCTTCGACGATCGGCTCGTAATAGACGTTGGAGTTTCCGCCTTCGCCCTGCTCCGGAGCGCTGATCAAAGCACCATCCAAGCGCACCTCGGCGGTGGCATTGCGCTGCCCGTTCGAAACAAAGTTCGTTCCGGAAGGGTAGTTGTCCGAGGTTCCCGATCCTGCCACTTCAGTGACGCCACCCGACAAAAATGTCAGTCCGAAAAAATTTCGGTTGATGAGAGGGATTTCCTTCACGTACTCGTTCGTGATATCCGTGCCCAGCGTCGCATTCTCGGTGTCCAGCAACGGAGCGGTTTCCGTCACCTCCATGGTTTGGCTGACGGTGAGAGGACGCAGCAGGAAGTTGACGCTGGTCTGCTGGTCGACTTGCAAGACGACATTCGTTTTTTCCGCCACGCGAAATCCCTGCGCCTGCGCCTTCACCGTATACACCGATGGGCGAAGTCCGGTAAAAAAGTATTCGCCGTGATCGTTAGTTTGCGCGGTCTGTGCGATATTGGTGCCGACGTTGGTCATCGTGATGCTGGCATTGACCACCACCGCTCCGCTCTGATCGGTCACGGTTCCCCGGACCTGGGCCTCGTAGGCTCCCTGGCCGACACTCGTGACCGGCATTAGCAGCACAAACAGGCACGACGCAACTACCGCCCAGAATTTAAGATCAACCACGGCACGCCACCGGCAGACACGCATAGCAGCCTCCACAAGATGCCTTTCATATTATTACGAGTTAATACTATTACTTTCGTTTATAGTAGAAAGTCAAGTCAAATCGTAGCCAATTCATATGTGCAAATTGCTGACACCTTGCTGGATCCTCGGGCTCGCGATCGCCGCAACCATGTGGGGACAGCCGCCCTCGGCGTCCGATCGAGAACATGTGGGGACAGCCGCCCTCGGCTGTCCGGTCGAGCGAAAGCTCGATGCGCTCTTCGCTCGCAGCAAAGGAATCCACAGCCCAGGCAGAGCACCTCGGCGACCAATTGACTCTCAACAATCAAGCCATCTCCGCCACCTGGACCATCCAGAACGGATCGCTGCGTTGGCTCACCGTGACCAACGAATTTACTGGAACAGCATTGCCGATCGACAGCAGCGCGTTCGAGCTCATACCCAAAGAAGGTTCGCCACTGCGCTCGTCCGACTTCAAAATAGTCGCTGGCCCCTTCGTCGAAGAGATTCCTTTGCCGGCCACGTCTGCGAAAGCCGCCGATCAGCTTCCCGGCAAGCAGCTTCGTCTCGAACTCGAAGATGCCTCCGCGAATGTTCACATCGTGTGGCGTGCCCTGCTCCATGATCGCGCCAACTACATTCGCCAGGAAGTGACGATCCGTGTCCTGCAGAAGCCATTCGCGCTCGCTCGCATCAACCTGATTGATGCATCGGTTCCAGGAGCACAGGTGTCGGGCCAGGTGAAAGGATCGCCGGTCGCAGCTTCCACGTGGTTTCTTGGCTTCGAGCATCCGCTGTCCGAGTGCCGTGTACACGAGTCCCGCGCCTCGTGCTGGCTCGCTCGCGAGCTTCCGTTGCGGCCCGGGCAGAGTGTCACCTATTCATCCGTCATCGGGGCCACGCATCCTTCCCAGTTGCGCCGCGATTTTCTGAACTATGTTGAGCTCGAGCGGGCGCACCCCTATCGAACGTTCTTGCACTACAACTCCTGGTACGACCTGGGATTTTTCGATCGTTACACGGAATCCGGTGCAGTCACAGAGATTGATGCGTTCGGCGAGCAGTTGACCCGGCAGCGCGGCGTGAAGCTCGACAGCTTTCTCTTTGACGACGGATGGGACGACCCCGCCAACCTCTGGAAATTTAATTCAGAGTTTCCTGATGGCTTGACCAAGGTGGCGCAGGCCGCGGCGAAAGTCGGTGCTGCGCCCGGGATCTGGCTCTCGCCGTGGGGCGGGTACGACAAGCCGAAGGAGCAGCGCCTGGTGTCGGCTCGCGCGCAGGGATTTGAAACCAACGAAGGCGGGCTGGCGTTGTCGGGGCCGAAGTACTATCGCTACTTCCGCGACGTTTGCGTGGCCATGATCGAAAAATATGGCGTGAACCAGTTCAAGTTCGATGGCACGGGCAACGCGAACGAGGTGATTGCGGGCAGTGAATTCGACAGCGACTTCGATGCTGCGATTCATCTGATCGGCGAACTGCGCGCCAAGAAGCCTGATCTGTATGTGAACCTCACCACGGGAACATATCCCTCGCCCTTCTGGCTGCTCTATGCCGATTCGATCTGGCGCGGCGGAGACGATCACAGCTTCGCGGGCGTGGGATCGAATCGCCAGCGCTGGATCACGTTTCGCGACTCGCAGACGTATCGGTGGGTGGTCGAGGATGGACCGCTGTTTCCGCTGAATTCGCTGATGCTGCATGGGCTGATTTACGCGCGCTATGCCGAGCGGCTGGGCAGTGATCCCGGGCACGACTTTGCCGACGAGGTGCACTCCTACTTCGGCACGGGCACGCAACTGCAGGAGATGTACATCACGCCGTCGCTGCTGTCTGCGCAGGATTGGGATGTGCTCGCCGAAGCGGCGAAGTGGTCGCGTGAAAATGCGCAGACGTTGAAAGACACGCATTGGATCGGCGGCGATCCGGCGCGGTTGGAGGTGTATGGGTGGGCGGCGTGGTCGCCGGAGAAGGGAATCATCACGCTGCGCAACCCCAGCGATCGTGGGCAGGACTTCACGGCGAGCCCCGCTGCGCTGCTGGAGTTGCCACCGGGCGGTGCCGCGACGTTCAGCGCGCGCAGCCCTTGGAAGAGTGACAGCGGCAGGCCGCTGAGCATGGCTGCCCAGGAGCAGCACACGTTTCACCTGCAACCTTTCGAGGTGCTGACGTTGGAACTGGTGCGCGCAGGGGCTAAAGCCCATCTCGATTCAAGGCTGACGCGGCCCTAAAGGGCCGCTCTTCCACGGCCTCCTTTCGCCGCAATCCGTATTTCAAAAGCCGCTGCGGATCACTGAGGCCAATCGACGAAGTGTTCCTTCAGGAACAATCTTACCGAATTGTACATACAAATGTGTACGGTCAACCGGCTAACGTGCGCTGTTCCAACCGGTTGCAGGCCTATTGTTTTCTGTAGATTTAGCGGAATGCGAAAACTGTGATGAAAAGGATGCAGAAGGCAATGGCCTGGCCTAGTTCATTCCAGCCGAGGCGCCGGACTTGGAGCGGTACGGGTTTTTCGAAGAAGTAAAGCCAGCCGCGGAAAAGAAGCGGTAAAAACGCGATCAGTGCCAGCCACGGCATGAGTTTCAGCCCGCAGGCCGCAGCCAGAACCACTGCCATCAACAATTGGCCGGCTGCGAATGACCATCCCTTGCCTAACTTGTCTCGCAGTCCCACGACGCGCGCGGTGTGAATTCGCAGTTGGACATAGTGAATCTGGTTTCCGGCGAAGATGAAGTTGGCGAACCACAGCATCCATGCGGTCGAATCGAATTTTCCGGTGATCACGTAGTAGGCGGCCGGGGCTCCCGCGGTCAGGCCGATCGTGCCGATCATCTCTGAGAGCATCCGCGTGCGCCTGCCCAATTTCTTGAGGAGGGCTTGCGCCCCAAACGCTGTCGCTGCAGCGATTCCGATCAGCCACAGCTCTGGATTGTGTCCTGCCCAGAGCAGGGTTGCGAGAGCGGCGAATGCAATTTTTCCCACGACCAGGATGGTGAGGAGAACGATGCGGCGCTCTTCTCTTGTCTGAGCGCGGATGGCGGAAGTGCCCAGCAGGCTCTCAATGGGAGTTCTGAGCCAGAACAGCGCGAGCGCAGCGATCACAAGGAGGACGAATCGCAGAACATGGTGGTTCCCGTGGAAGGCGACTCCGGCGGCCGTAATCATGGGGACGAGAAGGAGGCCCCAGGCTCCGTGTTCGCGAGGAATGATTAATGCGTTGCGGCGCTCGCGGCGGGCTTTATCAGTTGCTTCAGCTTCGTGATCTGATTGGAACTGAGTGACAGTGGCTTTCGCGCCAGCGTTCGCGGACAGGAGTGTCCGCGCCACATCCCAGACGTTTTGTCCTCCCGCCGTCATTAGCGCCAGCCTGCCATCTGGATGTGGGCCATGCCTTTCACGGCGCGCATGTACTGGGCGCGCTCGAAGGCCTGGGGATCGGGGCAGCGCTGCTGACTCATGCTGCCCTGCATCTGGACGACGGACTCGTATTCGTGGTCTTCCATCCACTCGCAAAGTTCGCGCTCGATGTGGCGGAGATGGTTGACTCCGTTGCGCATGAGGGAAGAGCAGAGCATGGTGGTGTTGGCGCCGACCATGAGCAACTTGATGACGTCGGCCGCGGTGTGGACCCCGCTGGTTGCGGCGAGGTTCGCCTTGATGCGGCCGTAGAGAATTCCGATCCAGGTGAGCGGCAGGCGCAAGGCCTGCGGTGTGCTCAACAAAACGTTGGGACGAATTTCGAGTTCTTCGAGATCGATATCGGGCTGGTAGAAGCGATTGAAGAGCACAAGCGCGTCGGCTCCAGCTTCGTCGAGGCGGTGCGCCATGGCGGCCATATTGCTGAAGAATGGGCTGAGCTTCACGGCGACCGGAATGGTGACGGTGGACTTCACCGCCTTCACGATGTCGACGTAGGTTTTCTCGACGTCTTCCGAACTCAGAGTGGGATCGGTGGGGATGAAATAAATGTTGCATTCGATGGCGTCGGCCCCGGCGCGCTCAATTTCTCCGGCGAACTTCGTCCATCCGCCGAGAGTCGAGCCGTTGAGGCTGGCGATGATGGGTATCTGCACCGAGGATTTCGCCTTGCGGATGTGATTGAGATAGCCCTCAGGGCCGGTGTGAAATTCGCTGGCCTGGGGAAAGTAAGTGAGCGACTCGGCGAAGCTTTCCGTGCCCGCCTCGAGATGGAACTCGAGGTCCGCCGCTTCCTGGCTTAGTTGTTCCTCGAAGAGGGAGTAGAGGACGACGGCGGACGCGCCCGCTTCTTCAAGGCGGACGATGCCCTCCACGTCGCGCGATAGCGGCGAAGCCGAGACTACCAGCGGAGAGTGGAGCTTCAGTCCTAGATAAGTTGTCGACAGATCGATCATTACTTCCTCCTCGGCTCGGCGGTTAAAACCGCTGGTTAGGCTTTCAATTCAATCGCGGCGCTGAGCGCTGCGCCACCCAAAAGCTTGTGCTGCATACAGCATCGTTTCCCACCCTAACGTCGCAAAAAAACGCGACGTTAGGATGGGGCACCCTCATTTGCTGCGCTGGTGCTGGTACTTTCTCTTCTGCTTTCTTCTCCGGCTGCGTTTTGCGGGCGGACATGTATTCGTACATGCGATAGCGGTGGTCGGCATCGGTCTGCGCCATGGCCCATAACTTTTCGGCTTCTTCTGGACGGCTCTTGGTGAGCATCTTGAAGCGCGTCTGCTGCAGCAGATATTCCTGGACTTTGCGCGTGGGGGCGCGGGAATCGAGTTGCAGCGGATTTTCACCAGCCGTTTCGCGCTCCGGATTGAAGCGATAGAGCAGCCACTGGCCGGATTCGACGGCGACTTTCTGATCGCTCATGGAAGTGGTCATGTCGATGCCGTGGGCGATGCACGAAGAATACGCAATGATGATGCTGGGTCCATCGTAGGCTTCGGCTTCGAGGAAGGCTTTGAGCGTGTGCTCATCTTTGGCGCCCAGCGCGACGCTGGCAACGTAGACGTTGCCGTAGGTCATCGCCATGAGGCCGAGATCTTTTTTCGGGCCGGGCTTGCCGCCCGCGGCGAACTTGGCTACGGCTCCGCGCGGCGTGGACTTCGACGCCTGGCCGCCGGTGTTGGAGTAGACCTCGGTATCGAGCACGAGCAGGTTGACGTTGCGGCCACTGGCCAGCACGTGATCGAGGCCACCGTAGCCGATGTCGTAGGCCCAGCCGTCTCCGCCAATGATCCAGATGGATTTTTTCACCAGCATGTCGACGACGGCGAGGAGCTGTCGAGCGTCGGGAGTGTGAACTTTGTTGAGCCGTTCTTTGAGGATGTCAACGCGCTGGCGCTGTTCGTAGATGTCGGACTCGTCTTTCTGTTTTGCGTTAAGGATCGCCTGCACCAGATCGTCGCCGACCATCACGTCGAGGCGCTTGAGCAGTTCGCGGGCATATTCAGTTTGCTTGTCGACCGAGACGCGGAAGCCGAGGCCGAACTCCGCGTTGTCTTCAAAGAGTGAGTTCGACCAGGCCGGGCCGCGGCCGTCGGAGTTTTTGGACCACGGTGTTGTGGGCAGGTTGCCGCCATAGATGGAGGAGCATCCGGTGGCGTTGGCCACGATGGCGCGGTCGCCGAAGAGTTGCGAGACCAGCTTGATGTAGGGTGTTTCGCCGCATCCAGCGCAGGCGCCGGAGAATTCGAAGAGCGGTTCCTGCACTTGCTGCTGGCGGATGGCGCCGGGCTTGATTTTTCTGCGATCGAGTTCGGGAAGGTTGAGGAAGAAGTTCCAGTTCTCGCTTTCGGGGGCGCGCAGCGGCGGCTGCGGAACCATGTTGATCGCCTTCAGCCGGACTTCGCTCTTATTCTTGACTGGGCAGATGTCGACGCAGATGCCGCATCCGGTGCAGTCCTCGGGAGCGACCTGGATGGTGTACTTCATGCCAGCCCACTCTTTGTCGCGGGCTTCGGTGGATTTGAAGGTGGCGGGTGCGTTGGCGAGTTCGTTGCTGTCGTAAACCTTGATGCGAATCACAGCGTGGGGGCAGACCATGGCGCACTTGCCGCACTGGATGCAGATTTTCGAATCCCATGCAGGAATTTCGAGGGCGAGATTGCGTTTTTCCCAGCGGGCGGTTGCGGTGGGGAAAGTTCCGTCGCAGCCGAAGGCGCTGACGGGGAGTTCGTCGCCTTTTCCGGCGTAGATCGCGCCCAGTACTTCGCGCTCAAATTTCGGAGCGCCGGGGAAGATTCCGGGAATTTCGATCTTGCTGCTTACGGTGGTCGGAATCTTTACTTCGAACAGGTGCGCGAGGGTTTCATCGACGGCGCGCATATTCTTCTGCACGACTTCTTCGCCCTTCTTGCCGTAGGTGTGGCGGATCGACTCGCGGATGGCCTCGATGGCTTCGTCTCCGGGCAGAACTTTGGAGATGGCAAAGAAGCAGACTTGCATGATGACGTTCATGCGCGAGCCCATGCCGGCATCGCGCGCGACCTGGTAGGCGTCGATGGCGAAGAATCGGGCTTTCTTGGCGATCAACTGCTGCTGCACTTCGCGCGGCAGGTGATCCCAGACTTCGTCTTTGCCGTAGGGACTGTTGAGCAGGAAGACGCCACCTTCGACCAGCGAGCTGAGCATGTCGTAGCGTTCGAGGAATATCCATTGATGGCAGGCGATGAAATTCGCCTTCGAAACCAGATAGCTGGAACGGATAGGTTGCGGTCCGAAGCGCAGGTGAGAGACGGTCATGGCTCCGGATTTTTTGGAGTCGTAGACGAAGTAGCCTTGAGCGTAGTTGCTGGTGTTCTCGCCGATGATCTTGATGGAATTCTTGTTGGCGCCGACCGTGCCGTCGGCACCGAGGCCGTAGAACATGGCGCGGATCACGGAGTCGGGCTCGGTGGAGAATGAGGCGTCGTAGTCGAGACTGGTGTGGGTGACGTCGTCGTTGATGCCTACGGTGAAATGATCTTTCGGCTCGGGCTTTTTGAGGTTGTCGTAAACCGACTTGACCATGGCGGGAGTGAATTCCTTGGAGGAGAGGCCGTAGCGGCCGCCGACGATGGTGCCACGGACCGCGTCCGCTCCTCGGACGAATGCGTCGGGGGCTGCGTATTTTCTGGCGATTCCTTCTTGAATTGCGTTCACCACATCCTGATATAGAGGCTCGCTGATGGCGCCGCATTCTTTGGTGCGGTCGAGCACGGCGATCTGACGGACGGTTTTGGGGAGGGCATCGAGGAACGACTTCACGCAGAACGGACGATACAGATGGACTTTGAGGAGGCCGACTTTTTCTCCGTGGGCATTCAGTTGGTCGATGGTTTCGTGCGCGACTTCGGCGCCGGAGCCCATCATGACGATGACGCGTTCGGCATCGGGCGCACCCACGTAATCGAAGAGGTGATATTGACGGCCGGTGATCTCGGCAAATTTGTCCATGGCCGCCTGCACTTTGGCGGGGGCGGCGTCGTAATAAGAATTCGCGGTTTCGCGAATCTGGAAGAAGACGTCGGGATTCTGCGCCGTGCCGCGCAGCACGGGATGGTCGGGAGAGAGCGCGCGCTGACGGTGCTCGATGACGCGATCCAGGTTGATCATGGCGCGCATGTCGGCGTCGTCCAGCATTTCAATTTTGTTGACTTCGTGCGAGGTGCGGAAGCCGTCGAAGAAATGGAGGAAGGGAATGCGGGTCTCGAGCGTGGCGGCGTGCGAGATCAGCGCGAGGTCCTCGGCTTCCTGTACCGAGTTGGAGCAGAGCATGGCCCATCCGGTGGTGCGGCAGAACATGACGTCGGAGTGATCGCCGAAAATCGAGAGCGCGTGCGTCGCGATGGTGCGGGCCGAAACGTGGAACGCGGCCGGAGTGAGTTCGCCGGCAATCTTGTTCATGTTGGGGATCATCAACAGCAGGCCTTGCGACGCGGTGAAGGTGGTGGAGAGCGATCCGGTCTGCAGGGCGCCGTGAACCGCGCCGGCGGCTCCGCCTTCACTTTGCATTTCAACTACATGCGGGACGCTGCCCCAGGCGTTGGGGACGGTCTCCGAGGCCCACTGGTCGGCCCATTCGCCCATCGGCGAAGAGGGAGTGATCGGGTAGATGACGATGACTTCGCTGACCCGATAGGCGACGTGCGCGACCGCCTCGTTGGCGTCCATGGTCTTGAATTTACGGCTCATTTAATCCCCCAAATACCGGCGGCCAGTGAAGCGGCCGCGCGATGTATTCAGGATGAAGGATGGGGGGTGTGGATGTCGGAGCGTGGGTTCACAGGGGGGTGTGATTGGAATCACATAATGGCGGGAAGTGATTGGCTTGGCAGGGTTTGTGGATCAGCCCGATTTGGCTGCTAATTGGGCAGGGGCGTTTCTTCTCACCACAGAGGGCACAGAGGTTCACAGAGGATTACAGGCGGAATAGTTCTCTTAGGCGCTTGGTTTGGGCGCGGCTTACGGGGATTTCGGTTTGTTTCTTGTCGTCCATGCGGAGCTGGTAGCTGCTTTTGAACCAGGGGACGACTTCGCGGATGCGGTTGATGTTGACCAGATAGGAACGATGGGCGCGCCAGAAAACGTTGGGGTCGAGGTTGTCGAGGAGTTCTTCCAGCGTGCGGCAGTTGGACTGGCCTTCCATGCCTGCGGCTCCGGCGGTGACCACTGAGATCACGCCGTCTTCGATCCAGGCGTAGCAGATATCTCGCTGGTCGATCAGGAACATGCGGCCGACGGTCTTGAGGAGAATTTTCGAGGCGGAATGCTTTTGCTGCTCGATCATCCGCACCAGGGCTTCGATCTTTTCGCCGGGAAGGCCTTCGGATTCCTGCTTGACGCGGGCTTTCTGGATGGCTTGCGCGACGCGCTTTTTGTCGAAGGGCTTAAGCAGGTAGTCGACTGCGTTTACTTCGAAGGCCTTGACCGCGTACTGGTCGTAGGCCGTGGCGAATACGATTTTGGGCAGCGGGATTTTCTTATCGAGCAGCTTCTTGATGACGCCGAAGCCGTCGAGGCCGGGCATCTGCACGTCGAGGAAGACGAGGTCGGGGCTGCGGTCTCTGATCAGGTTGACGGCTTCGATGCCGTTCTTGCCCTGGGCCACGACGTTGACCTCGCCGGTGTTTTTGAGCAGGTAGGCGAGCTCGTCCCGGGCGAGTTGTTCGTCGTCGACAATGACCGCCGATAAGGACATCTTCTTTATGGCTCGCTCTGGGCTGAGCCGAGTATAGTGGCCGCGCGTTTCGTTGCGCAATGGGTGGATGATGTGCACACCTTTGAGGCGCCGGAGAATAAGCGGCGGATGGCGATGGAGGCGCGGGACTTCTTCTTTCGGTATTTGAGTGGGCCGCAGTAGAGCTTTCACCACAGAGGTCACAGAGGTTCACAGAGGAATTCTCTGTGCTGTTTCTCTGTGCCTTCTGTGGTGAACGCTTTGCTTCTTTATCCCACCTCTACCAGGCCGTAGGTGTGTTGCCAGCGGGCGCGCATTTGGACCAGGGCGCGGCTTACTTCTTCTGGGGCAATTTCTGAATTTGGCTCGGCGAGCGTGGCTGCGGCTTCGCGCTTGGCGGCTTCTAGCAGCTGGCCGTCGCGGATAATATTGGCGACGCGGAAGCTGGGCAGGCCGGCCTGGCGGGTGCCGAAAAATTCTCCGGGGCCGCGAAGTTCGAGGTCGAGTTCGGCGATCTTGAATCCGTCGTTGGTGTCGATCATGGCGTCGAGACGGCGCTCGCCGTCTTCGCTGACTTTGCCTCCGGTCATCAGAACGCAGTAGGACTTGGCGGCGCCGCGGCCAATGCGTCCGCGCAGTTGGTGAAGCTGGGCGAGGCCGAAGCGCTCGGCATGTTCGATGACCATCATGGTCGCGTTGGGCACGTCGACGCCGACTTCGATGACCGTGGTCGCGACCAGAATCTGCAGCTCTCCTTTTTGAAACATGCGCATGACCTGATCTTTGAGGTTGGGGTCGAGGCGTCCGTGAAGCAGGCCGACCTTGAGGTCGGCGAAAATCTTTCCGCTGAGTTCGCGGTACATCTTGACCGCCGCTTTCAGTTCGCTCTCTTCGTTTTCGGAGATCACCGGATAGACGACGTAGGCCTGATGTCCGGCTTCGACTTGTTTGCGGATGAAGTCCCAGACTTTGGGCGACTGGTCGTCGGGCACGCATTTGGTGACGATGGGCGTGCGGCCGGGCGGGAGTTCGTCGAGCACGCTGAGGTCGAGGTCGCCGTAGAGGGTCAGGGCCAGGGTGCGGGGGATGGGAGTTGCGGTCATGACGAGGACGTCGGGCTCCGGGGATGGCTGTGCGGCTGCGGCCTCGCTTCGCTCGGCGGGACGGGCGAATGCGCCCGTCCCCACGTGAGTTTCCCCTGTCCCCACGTGAGTTTCGCCTGTCCCCACGTGAGTTTCGGTTGTCCCTGCACTCGCATCGGATTTCTTCATCAGCTTTAGTCTTTGCATTACGCCGAAGCGGTGTTGCTCGTCGACTATGACCAGGCCTAACTTGGCGAACTCCACTTTTTCTTCGAGGAGCGCGTGGGTGCCGATTACCAGTTGCGCGTTGCCTTGGGCGATGTGGCGGCGAATTTCGCGCTTGCGGTCGGCTTCGAGCGATCCGGTCAGGAGGACGATGCGGTATCCAGCGGTTTCGAGAATGCGGCGGGCGGAGAAGTAATGCTGCTGCGCGAGAATTTCGGTAGGCGCCATGAGCGCGACCTGGCAGCCGTTTTCGATGGCGATGATGGCGGCTTCGAAGCTGACGATGGTCTTGCCGGAGCCCACGTCGCCTTGCAGCAGGCGGCGCATGGGATACGGCTTTTCCATGTCGGCGGCGATTTCTTTCAGAACTTTTTTCTGCGCCGCGGTGGGATGGAAGGGAAGGATTTTCTTGATGGCGGCGCGGGCGCGGTCGTCGAGGCGGAAGGCGATTCCGGTTTGCGCTTTCTGCTGGCGGCGTTTTAATTCCAAGCCGAGTTCGACGAAGAAAAGTTCGTCGAAGATCAGGCGGATGTGGGCGGGCGTGCGCGAGGATTGCAGGTCGTTGAGGCTCTCGCCGGGCTCGGGCCAGTGCACGTTCCAGAGCGCGGCGCGCGGAGAGATCAGGCCAAGATGGGCGCGGACTGCGGCGGGAATGGCATCGGAGAGATCGGGCGTGAGATTGTCGAGCGCGGTGCGAATGGCTTTGCGAAACCAGCGCGAGGTGAGGCGTCCAGTGGCCTCGTAGATGGGAACGATGCGGCCGACTTCGAGCGATTCAGCGGCCTTTTTTTCGATGGCATCTTCGCCGTCTTCGTCGGGATCGCCCAGGATTTCAATCTGCGGCTGCATGATTTGCAGTTCGCGACTGCGCGGATCTTCTTCGACTTTGCCGTAGAGCGCGATCATCTGCCCGGGCTTAAACTTGTCTTGCAGGTAAGTGGCGTTGAACCAGAGGCAGCGCAGCTTGGCGCGTCCCTGGCCGATGGTGAGTTGGAAGATCGGCATGCGGCGGGTGCGGAACAGGCCGGAATTGCGCACTTCGCCGATGACCGTCGCCATTTCGCCGGGTCGAAGTTCGGCGATGCCGCGCGGGTTCAGGCGATCTTCATAGCGGAAGGGAAGATAGAGCAGCAGATCGCCGACGGTGTGGATGCCCTTAGCGGCGAGCACCTCTGCGATGCGGGGGCCGACTCCCTTTACGTATTTCACCGGAGTGGAAAGTTCAAGCATGCGGGAAGAAGAATGTTAGCAGGAGCGGGAGAGTTGTCGTGGCTAGCCCACTTCTCGCGCACAAAATTTTGGGCTGCGAGGAGGAGTTGCGGTGTCTAAGACACCTGTGGTGATCAATCTGCTGCAGGCCTTGCTGGCGATCATCCTGGGAAATCTTGCGTATTTCTTGCTGCTTCCGTCGTTGCCTGTTGTAGCGCGGCATCGGCCGTTCCGGATGGATTTGGGAATGGTGATTGATTTCTGGTTTTGTCTGGTGGCTTACGGCTTGATACGAACGGCGCGGAAGTGGAAGTGATACTGCGGTTCTCCCCCAGCGATGCGTGGGCTTACAAAGCAGGAATTCAGGGAGATCCTTCGCTCCGCCTGAAAGACGGCTCCGCTCAGGATGACGCCTTCGAAATTTAGTCTTCGTCCTTTAGATGTCGAGCCGGTTGCGGAACTCGCGGGTCATTTGTTCGAGTCCCTTCTTCAACTGTTCCTGCTGCTTGCGGAATTCTCGCTGCATCTTTTCGGAAGCATGGCGCTGTTCGCGCTGGGCCTGGCACAGCGACTTGCGGGCTTCATCCATAGTTTTGCGGGCTGTGTCCGCGGCCTGTTGCTTGGCGAGTTCGATGTCGGGCCGCAGTTGCGCGAGTTCTTCATTCAACTTGCTTAGATCCAGGACGGAGTCGGCGTCGAGAACTTGTCCGTCTTCATCAAAGCTCTCTTCGAAGAGATCTCCAGACTCTCTGCGCTCGGGCAAGGTCAGATTCAGATTCTGTTCCTTGCGATCACGCATCACGCCGACGTTGATGGCGCTGCCGTTGCGCGAGCGGACGGCATGGGTGAAGTCGCTGGTGTCGTGAACAGGCTGATCGTTGATCTTGACGATGACGTCGCCGGCGTGGAATCCAGCTTTGTCGGCGCGGCTGCCTTTTTCTACGGCACGTACCAGCACGCCCTGGCCGTTCTTCACGCCGAAGAATTCTCCGAGTTGCGGTGTCATATTTTCTACCGTCAGGCCGCTGCGCGCCGATTGCGAGACCACGACCATGTTGATGGAGGGCATATCAATTTCCGGGATGTGGACGTCGATGTTGGGAACCACCACCGGATAATTGTTCAAGTGAGACATACCGGGAAACTCGCTGTGCCGGTCGGCCAGTTGAACTTTCACCGTCAGGGGTTGGCCATCGCGGCTCAGGCCGAGGGTGATGAGGCGGCCGGCGGGAGTTTCGTGGATCATCCGGCGTAACTGCGCGGCGCTCTCTACTGACGCGCCATTCATGGTCATGATGACGTCGTGCTCTTTGATGCCGGCTTTTCCAGCGGGGGCGTCCTGATCGACCATGGTGACTTCGACGCCTTTTTCTTCTTTCAATTTCAGCGTGGCCAGGCGCTCACCGGTTACGTCGGCGATGTCGATACCGAGATACGAATTGGAGCCGCCGTCTTCGCTGGAAAATATGAAGGACTGCGGATCGGGATGATTCACCGACCAGCTCTGTGCGGCGTGAGAAAAGCTGAACAGTAACGGGACTAACGCGATGCTGGCCAGAACGTATTTGCGCATGTTCGTTTTCCTCGGCAAGTTAATTCGGGGCCGCTGGCTGCTGCGGCCCCGCAATCTTTTAGTGAGTGGCGCGCTTAAAGGTGATGTCGCCAGTCGTGGTGCGAACTTTCAGTGTTGGGCCGCCGCCGTTGAGCTTGCCGTCGGCGGAAAGCGTCTTCGATCCCCAATCGCCTTCGCTGTGCACGTGAATGTCAGGGAACTCGGAATTGATGTGGTGTCCGCTGGCCAGATCAACGCTGGCGCGGATGGTGAGTGGAACATCGTTGGCGATGAAGACGGTGATGTCTCCGGCGGAAGTTTCCAGATCGGAGTCGCGGCGATCGCCGCCGGTATTGATCAGCTTCACCGTGATGCCGCCCGCACCGGTTTCCGCATGCGCGGAAGGCACGCCGTAGAGTTCGATGCCGCCGCCGCCGGTTTCCGCGTGGACGAATCCTTTGGCCGATGTGAGGCGGATGCTGCCGCCGCCAGTATCGACCTCGACCGGGCCGCCGATATCGCCCAGATCGATGCTGCCGCCGCCGGTGGAAGCTTTCAACTTGCCGTTGCAGTGATGCACCTGGATGCCGCCGCCACCAGTCTCAACGCTGGCAGCCTGCTCGGCAGATTGGATTTCGACCGAGCCTCCGCCGGTTTCGGCGACGATTTTTCCGTTGGCGTGATGAACTTCAATGGAGCCGCCGCCGGTGTGCAGGCCCATGTCGCCGCTGACGGTGCCAACGTCGATCGGTCCGCCGCCGGTTTCAGCCTGAGCGCCGCCGCCGATGTCATCGAGGCGAACGCCGCCACCGCCGCTCTCGGCCTCGACGCGTCCGGTGATGCCCACAGCATCAACCGAGCCGCCGTCGGTTTCAAGCTTTACCAAAGCGATTTCGTGCGGAACGTTGATGGTAAATTCTCCGGAAAAATGCCGGGGCTGCTTGTTGCCCTGCCAGTCGCCGACGATCCAGGCGGTATCGCCCTTCACGTAGGCTGCGACCTTGAATTGTTCGAAGTAGCGGCGCGCGTCTTGCTCGGAAGAACCGGAACAGCGGGTATGAACGGTGTAACTGATTTCTTGTTGCGATCCACCGCGCACGATGACCGCGCCCATGTCGACTTTCACGCGAAGATTCTTGACGCCGGCAAGGGAGCCGGTGATTTCCTGCCCCCATCCGCCGCCTTCTCGCGAGACGTGCGTCTCCTGCGCCACTGCCAGAGAGGCCAGGAGCGCCATTGCTGCGCCCAGCCCAACGATTTGTAGCGAACGTTTCAAAATAGCCACCTCAGTTTCTTAACTATGAATTCTGCCGGCAAGATGCCGGCGCTACTTCTTAATCAATCTCGGGCAACTGCGCCAGCAACGTCCGGGCTTGCGAGCGGATGTACTGGTTGGAATCTTTCGCTGCGAGCGTCATCAGCACGCCGCGGACGCTGCCATCGGCCTTGACCGGCTCCAACATGCGCAAGGCTTCGGTGCGGACGCCGGGATTTGCGTCATTCACCAGCGCCTGCAGCAGGCTGTCGCGCACCCGCGTGTCATCTTTCACGTAGGGACCGAGCGCGTCCAAAGCTTTGAAACGCACGCCAGGATTCGAATCGTATTGCAGCGCGTACATCAGCGCGTCACGGAAATGCGTGTCGCTGGGATTCTGCGTCATCAGGCCAACGGAGTCCATGCGCACGCCGGAGTTGTAGTTGTTACGCGCGGCGTAGAGCAGGAGCTGCTGGATGCGCTGGTCGTTGAGCGAGCCCTGGGTTTCCTCGGTGGAAACGGTGTTGTACTTGATGCTGATCTGGTTGGTGCCGGGTGCCTGGGTGACGGATTCGATGCCGGTTATGGAAGCGTCGTTCAAAGGCTGGGTCGCGGCGGGCTCATTCTTGGCGGAAGTGGGATGCGTTCCGAGAACTTTGTAGCTGGTGCCGATTCCGCCGACGAAGCCGAGAACTAAAATTGCCGAGGCCAGGGCGGGCGAGAAGCGGACTTGCCGCAGCCAACTGGCCGGCTCGAGCGCCAGGCGATGCCACCACGCGCCCTGCGGAGCGGTCTCCAGAGCTTCCTGCAGGCGCATGCGCGACGATGCCAGCAGATTGGGCGTGGGATCGGCGGCGCGATCCTGCATGAGCTGGGCGTGAAATTCCTGCTCGGCCTTGAGTTCGGCGGCGCAGTCGGTGCAGCGGGATACATGCTGCTCGAGTTCGTGGCGGGTGTCGTCGGGCAACTCGCCGTAAACGTGGAGCACGATATTTTCTCGGATCCATTCACACTTCATAGTTCACCTTTTGGCTCGGCCTGATTTCAGCGTTCTTCTGCTGGCTCGGCTTCGCCTCGCAGGACGGGCGAATGCGCCCGTCCCCACGTGGTTCGTCTTGCTCATCTCATATCTGCCAGGGCGCCTCTTAACTTTTGCGTGGCGCGAAACAGCGTGTTCTTTGCCGTCTCTTCCGTGGTCTGTAAAATCTCGCCTACCGTGCGCAGCTTCAGGCCGTGATAGTGCTTCAACTCGAATACCATGCGCTCGCGCGGGGTCAGCTTGTCGAGTGCGCCTGCGATCTTTGCGCCTAACTGGCGGCGCATCAGATCGCGCTCCGGATTCGCTCCGGAGCGAACATCCGGCACCTGATCGAGCAAGTCATACTCGCCGCCGTTCGGGTCCTTCGCGACCGGCGCATCTTCTTTGCGCACATTTTTCTTGCGCAGATGATCGAGGCACAAATTGGTCACGATGCGGTAAATCCAGGTGTAGAAGGAGCACTCGAAGCGGAAATTTCCGATGTTCTTGTACGCCTTCAGGAAGGCATCCTGATAGACGTCCTGGGCGTCGTGCTCACTGCCGGTGAGGTGCAGAGCGAGCCGCAAGACCGCGTGATCGTAATGACGGACGAGTTCCTCGAAGGCGGCGCGGTTTCCGCGCTGAGCCTCCCGAATCAGCATCGTGTCATCGATGCGACGATCTTGTTGGCGATCTAACCCAGCCATGCGGCCCTGTTGGGGGTCCTGGTCGCTGACTCTCTCTACTCTCTCACTCTTGCGTTTCGAGTGGGCCCGTTCGCCAATCGCAAGTGATATTGCACATGCATCGGCCGGCATTTCGTGTCCTGTCTACCAGCCCGGTTTGTTCCTGCCGTATCCGGGCTTGCACTGAGATAGACGGAGAATCAGCGGAACCGTAAGCAGAAATTATAGGCTGTTCGGGGAATTTTTAGGGCCGGTAGGTGCCTCTGGGACAAAGATTTAGGGGGAAACAGAACAGCGGGCGGGAGTGCAGAGGCGGGATTTGGCAGCGGAAGTGCCTTGAAATTCAAAGCGTAGAGACGTAGCTGGCTACGTCTCTCGCTCGCCATCTTACGTTTTGCTGCCGGCAGAGACGTTGCAAGCAACGTCTCTACGACAGGCTTACTCTGCTGCTACTGGTTCTTTCTCGATCACGACTTTCAGGTGCGCGGTCACGTCTTTGTGGAGCTTTACCGGGACGGTGAACTCGCCGACGGTCTTCAGCGGCTCGTGCAGCTGGATCTTGCGGCGGTCGATGTTGAATCCCTTTTTCGCCAACGCGTCGGCCAGATCGCTGGAGGTGACCGATCCGAAGAGCTGATCGTTCTCGCCCGACTTGCGCGTGAACCCGACCGAGACGCCCTCAAACTGCTTGGCCAGTTCTTCGGCCTGCGTCTTCTCTTTGGCGGAACGGCGCACCGAGGCGGCCTTCATCTGCACGATGACGGCCTTATTGCCTTCGTTGGCCTCGATGGCCAGCTTGCGGGGCAGAAGGAAATTGCGCCCGTATCCTTCGGCGACTTTCACCACGTCGCCGCGCGAACCCAACTTCGTTACGTCTTCTTTGAGAATGACTTCCATGATGGCTCCAATCGAGATCAAATTCTTTCGCCACGGATTCACGCGGATCATCACGGATAAACCAGATTCTTCGAAAAGCCTTATCCGTTAAATATCCGTGGCCAATGCCTTAACTCGCTCGGCCTGCGAACGGCAGCAGGGCTATGTTGCGGGACTGCTTGATGGCCGAGGACAGGCGGTGCTGATGGGGCGCGCAGACGCCGGTCAGGCGGCGCGGGACAATCTTGCCGCTCTCGGCAACGAACTGGCCGAGCAGGCGATAGTCCTTGTAGTTGATGTCTTCGATTTTCTCGGTGCAGAACTTGCAAACTTTCTTGCGCCGGAAAAATTTGCGTCCGCCGCCGCCTTCGCGGGGAGGGCCGCCGGGACCGCGTCCGCCGCCGCCGCCGAAGCGCGGGCGATCGCCACCGGGACGATCTCCGCCCGGCCGTGGTCCTGAACTGCGTGGCGGCGCTTCTGGTGCCGCCGTGTGCTCTGGTGCTTTGGTTTCGTCTGCCATAACTCTCCTTGAACTCAGTGGCCATTGATCAGTGATCAGTGGCCAGCAAAAAACCTTGGTAGGACTGGCCACTGGTCACCGACCACTGGCCGCAGCTCTTATACCGTTGCCGGAGCTTCCGCCGCGGGCGCCGGTGCCGCCGGCTCTGGCGCTGGTGGGGCTGCCGGGGTGATGGGCTGCGCGCTTACTTTCTTGCGCGCGTCGCGCAGCTTTTTAATCTTGTCGAGGCGCTTGTGCTCTTCGTCCACGCGCACGGTGAGGAACTTGATCACCGGCTCGCTGACACGCAAGCGGCGCTCCAGTTCGTGAATGACCGGGCCTCCGCCTTCGATGACCAGCAAAACGTAAATGCCGTCGTGGAAGCGGCGCACGGTGTAGGCCAGGCGGCGCTTGCCCATTTTTTCGATCTTGACCAGGGATCCGCCGGAAGTAGGAATGACGGACTGCAAGGTCGAAATCAGTTTGTCGAGATCTTCTTCCGTCATGTCAGGACGGACAATGAACATCAGTTCGTAAGTACGATTCATGCGTTTCTCCAAATTCTCGGCCGCGGATTTTCGCGGATTGTACGGATAAAGCCTTAACCGATTTTCTTTTTCGATCCGCTGTCGATCCGTGGCTAATCTTGTTCGGCTAATCTTTCGCTTCGTCCGGCTCTTTGCGATTAAAGCGGTTCATCGCCGCTGCCGGTCCTTCTTTCAAGATCACTTTCACTGCTTCTTCGGCGGTGTCGAGCATTCCGTCGACGATCGCTAAATCCGGCTTGCGCATCGGAGCCAGCAAATATTCTGCGCCGTCTCCGACTTTTCGCTCCGGCGCCACGCCGATGCGGATGCGCAGAAAATCCTGCGTGTCCAGCGCATCGATGATCGACTCGATGCCGTTATGCCCCGCCGAGCTGCGCTTGGTGTGAATGCGCAGCGTGCCCAACGGAAAATCCAGCTCGTCCTGAATCACGATCAAGTCCGTTGCCGGATTCGCTTCGTACTCCCGAATCAACTCCCGCACCGAGAGTCCGCTCAGATTCATGAACGTCTCCGGCTTGGCCAGCAGCACCATCTGATCCGCAATGATGGTGCGCGCCGTTAACGCCCGGCACTGCCGGTTCCGCACTTCCACTCCCAGGTTGCCGGCGATACGATCAATCGCCAGAAAGCCCAGGTTATGCGGCGTGAACTGATACTCGATTCCAGGATTGCCAAGACCGACGATCAGTTTCACGCCTGACTAGCTTTCTTCGCGTGGCCGCCTCGCATCGCTCGGCTGGACGGGCGAATGCGCCCGTCCCCACACGAGCATTACTTCTTTTCCTTCTTCTCGGGCTTCTCGGCCTTCTCCGGTTTCTCGGCAGCCTCGGCGCCTTCTTCGGTTTCCTGCTTGCCCTTCTTGATGACTTCGGGCTCGGCTGGAGTCGTGCCTGCTGCCGCCACCACTTCAGGCGCAGCCACAACTTCTTCCTTCACCGAGGTGACGTGGGCCACCGGTTGGTTCTCATCGGTGATGAATTTGATCTTTTCCGAGTGCGGAAGATCGGAGACGCGCAGCACCTTGCCAAAGGTCAAGTGCGAGACGTCGACTTCGATCGAGCTGGGAATGTCGGCGGGAAGGCATTCGATTTCGACTTCGCGGAGCATCTGCTCCATGATGCCGCCCTCCTGCTTCACGCCGGCGGCTTCGCCCAACAGGGTGATGGGCACGCTGACGGTGAGCTGCTTGTCCATGGCGATGCGCTTCACGTCGATGTGCAGCAGCCGGCCCTTGATGGGCTCGTACTGCCAGTCGACGATCATGGCCTTGGTCTGCCCGCCGCTGAGCGCGAGATCGAAAATCGTGTTGTGACCGGTCTTCGAGTTGAGGATGCGGGTCACCTGGCGGGGATCGACGGTGACGGGAAGGGAATCCTTGCCCGCTCCGTAAACCACCGCTGGAATTTTTCCTTCGCGGCGAACGCGGCGGGCATGGTTCTTGGTGCCTGCCTCCCGCGGATGTGCTTCGAGTGTGTTGGTTTCAATTGCGCTAGCCATAAAATTAATCCTTTTTAGCGATGAGCGATGAGCGATGAGCTATGAGCAAACCCGAGCTTCGCTTAGCTCACTGCTCTTCAGTCACCACTGCTCATTGCTCATTGCTCACTGCTCACTGCTCACTGCTCACTGCTCATATAAACAACTTGCTGACCGAGGTCTCCTCGTGATTGGCCTGAATGGCGCGGCCGATCAAGCCTGCAATCGAGAGGACCGTAATTTTTCCGCCCTTTTCGGTTCGCGCCGCGTCGGCCTCGGCATTGAGCGGGATCGTGTTGGTGACCACCATCTCGCGAATCACCGAGTTGCGAATGTTCTCGACCGCCGGGCCCGACAGCACCGCATGCGACGCACAAGCGAAAACCTGAGTCGCTCCGTTATCCATCAAGGCCGCCGCCGTTTTTACCAGCGTTCCGGCCGTATCGACCAGATCGTCGATGATCAGGCAAGTGCGCCCGTGGACGTCGCCGATGACGTGCATGATCTCGGCCACGTTCATTTCGACGCGGCGTTTATCGACGATGGCCAGGGCCGCGTCGACTTTCTTCGCAAAAAATCTTGCGCGTTCCACGCCGCCCGCATCGGGCGAAACCACCGTCAAGTTCGGCAACGCCAGCTTGCGGAAGTGATCCACCAGCACCGGCGAAGCGAACAAGTGATCCACCGGGATGTTGAAAAATCCCTGCAACTGCGGCGTATGCAGATCCACAATCAGCGCCCGGTTCGCGCCGGCGCTGGTCAAGAGATCGGCCACCAGCTTCGACGAAATCGGACTGCGCGGCTTGTCTTTCCGATCCTGCCGCGCATAACCGAAATAAGGCATCACCGCGGTGATGCGCCGCGCCGACGCGCGTTTCAGCGCGTCAATCATCAGCAGCAATTCCATCAAGTGCTCGTCCACCGGACGGCACGTGGGCTGCATGATGAAAACGTCGGCGCCGCGGACGTTTTCCTGCACCTGCACATAGCACTCGCCATCAGCGAAGCGAGTGAGTTGCGCCATGCCGCGATGCATCCCGAGAAACTGGCAGACTTCGTCAGCCAGGGGCTCGTTCGCGGTACCACTGAAAATCTTGAACTTCTCGTCGATCCGCTGGCGCGGCTTGCGATCCAGCTTCTCGTCGGTTACAGGTGGACTTTTCTTTTCAACTTTGTCGGTCTTGTCGGTCGGCGTGACTAAAGTAGCCATGGTGGTATCGGGGCTCCTGGCCTTCAGTTCTTAACCGTTTGCTAAACCACCCCGCACGCCAGCGGTTTTTCTGGCGACGGGCACTGGCAGCTTCTGGCTGGGCCGCTAGGATTCGAACCTAGACAAAGTGCTCCAAAGGCACTTGACCTACCATTAGTCGACGGCCCAGTAACGCGATTGCAGATCGGTTGTCGATTGAGCCCTTGCGGGCATCCACATTGTCAATCAACAAGCACAATTCAACAATCAAAAATTCTCGACCAATACTGCTGTCTGGTCAGGGTCGCCGTCGCACGTGCCGCCCAGCCTTGCTTCCGGAGTTTGCTCGCGGCCGCAATCGCCGACTGGCGCGATGCGAACAGGCCATAGAGCGTGGATCCGGAGCCGGAAAGTGACGCATATTTCGCGCCTGCGCGCAAAAGCGCACGCTTCCCATCACGCAGTTCGGGGTACTCAGGAAAGACGACTTCTTCGAAGTCGTTCTTGATCCCAGCCCGGACAAGCCAGAGAAGCGGATTCCCGGCCCGGCCCCTTTTCGCTACGACTTTAGAAGGAGCACTGGAGTAAGGCTCACTCAGCCACGCCGACAACCCGCGGCCAAGCTCATTCATTCTATCGGAGGCTGGGGTGCCCGTCAATTTATCCCACTCGGAAAATGCTCTCGGAGTTGAGATCCCTACTTCCGGCGTTATCACCACACACGGCATGACCGAGAAATCGGGCAGGGGATATACCTGCTCGCCACGGCCTACCCCGAGGACCGTCCCACCTACCAGAAACAGCGGGAGGTCGGATCCGACTTCGGCGGCGATTCGCAGTCTTTCCGCCGCTGGCAAAGTTTTCTTCAGCGCGCGCTCCAGGGCGAGCAAAGTTGCGACCGCATTGGACGATGCGCCGCCGAGGCCTCCTTGAACGGGCAGGCGCTTTTCGATTTCGATGACGACGCGGCCCTTGGCGCGAAGGGCCGACATGGCGTGATCGACGATGCGGAAGCAGGTATTCGATTCGTCGCGGGGAACGCGCGGGTCGGCACAAACAATTTCGATCCCCCGGCCGCGCTTCAGACTGACGCGGATCACGTCATGCAGGGCGATGGTCTGATACACGGTCAGAAGTTCGTGAAAACCGTCCGCACGAGCTGCGCCGATGCGCAGCCCGAGATTAATCTTGGCGAACGATCGCACGGTCACGGGCATGGACGAACGATTGTAAAGCAGTGGCCAGTGTTCAGTGGTCAGTGGACAGAAAGAAGAGGTGAAATCGGTGACCCCAGGCCTCCGCGAGACTGGCATCCCCCACTCGTCGTACCACCTCGGTAATCTCGACGGCCCTATCCGATAAGCGCACGCTAGATGTGATTTCAATCACAAGTCCGTTGTCCCCCGCGACCCGCTTGGTTGAAACCGTTGGACCCCGCGGACACTATGGCTGCCCCGGAATCCGGGACCCCTATGCAGCATTTCCCGCAGGTTGGGAATGCACGGTGAACGCGGAGGTGGGTGCGACCGAATCTCAAGACTCTCGCGAGTAAGAACGGGCGTGCGGCCGTGCGGGAGTTCAAAGGGGATGCAGTATGCGGTGCCGATTTTCGCGAGCGAAGCTTCTCATCTTCTATGTAGCCACTTTGTTAGCCACTGCCGCGGTGGCTGTGGCCCAAAGCAATTACAAAGTCATCACCGTAACCGACGGTGGAACGATTTCCGGGACCGTGAAGTGGTCCGGTCCGGTGCCTCGAAGTCTCGAATATCCCATCACGAAAGATCCGCAGGTTTGCGATCCTGACGGGAAGAAGACCGTCGACCTCGAGCGCCTGATCGTCGGGCAGCAAGGTGGAGTTGCCAACACGGTTGTTTATCTGAAGAACATTACCAGCGGCAAAGCCCTTGATCTTCCCGAACAGCGGCGGCACCTGGATCAGCACTTTTGCCACTACGTTCCGCACATTCTGCTGGTGCCGGAAAATGGCACGCTGAACATGGTGAGTTCCGACAAGACGCTGCACACCATTCATATGGATGGCGCGGCCAGCTTCAATCTGCCGTTTCCTTTCACCGACCGTCCGATTACGCGCACCATGTCGACGCCCGGGACTGGTTCATTTGCGCTGCAATGGCGGCCATGTGTGGATGAATGCGGAGATGATGGTGGTGTCGCATCCTTACTATGCGGTGACGGACGAGAGCGGCCGGTTTGAATTCACTGACGTGCCGCCGGGAAATTATCAGATTGTGGCCTGGCATGAAGGCTGGGGCCTGGTCGGAAAAGAACATGCCTACGATGTTTTGACGGAACACAGCGTGGAGCGGCCGCTGTTTTCGGAGCCGAAGACCTGGGAGAAGGCGGTGACGGTGAACGGCAATCAGGTGAGCACGGTGAATTTTGCGATGTCGAACGGGAAATAAAGCAGTGGTCAGTGGCCAGTGATTCTAGCCGCGCCGCTTGTAGAGAATGGCGAACTCGAAGCCGGTATTCGGCGGAAACATTTCCGCCACCTTCCGCAATCGCTCGGCTAAGGCCGAGGGCGCCAGCAGAGGATAGTCGCGCTCGCGCAGGTCGTAGTAATCCACATCCAGATAGAGCGACAGCAGATAAATCGAGATCGTGTCGGAGAAGGTCGCTTCCAGATATTCGTTCTTGAAGCGTTCGGCATCGGGGCCGGGTGCGGTGGCCAGTTTGCGCGCTTCCCAGGCATCGAGCGAAGTTTCACCGCGAATGCCCGCCTCTACCTGTCCCCAGGCCAGGTCGCTGAATTCCCGCGAGACACCGGCATGCTCGACCAGCGCGTGTCCCACGTTGATGTAGAACTCGAAGGCGACGGAGAACTTGTCGTCCATCAGGCGCGTGGAAATGAAGACGCACTGCGAATCGCCCAGGCTCAGATTGCGATGGCAGACCGCGCTGTCGCTCAAGGCGACGTCGTAGCGATCGGCGATCACGGTTTCCTCCCCTTGACTCACCGTCAGCGGGACGAAATAGTACGCTTTGCGATCGAGGGCGGTTGCGATGCGAGCGGGCACGGCGGCGACCATGCGGTCCAGATCAAACGAGTTCAGCGCAACCTCGCCCGCCATGGCATAGCAGACGCCGTTGGGCGCCTGTGAAACCGGCGTGGCGCGGACCACTTCGGCGGGAGTGCGCGTGATTGCTGGGGCTGCCTGCGACATTTCTCTGTTTATTCTACACACAAAATGTAATGGTCTTGGTGGGCAACTATTGGATGGGAGCAGGGTTCCAGACAGATATATCCATTTTGGCCTCTGGCTTTGGAGGAGTTAGGTATGCAACCTGCCAAAGAAAGATGGATGGCACTCTGCGAACAAGCTGCGGCGGAGCAAGACCCCGACGAGCTATTCAGAATCGTGCAAGAAATCAGCAAACTGCTCGAGGAAAAAGAAGCTCCTCGCGAGAAGAAGTCGCAACATGACGTAGCCTAGAGACATAACTTAGACCGGAACCAATTCCCGAAAGAAAATCTACGCAGAAAACGGTTCCAGGGACGCAGTAGAATAAGCGTATGCCTCGGGCACGCGCGCCTCGATCGCCTCACTGGTACGGAATCCCGGTGCGCGTGGGACTGGTGACCTTTCTCGGGACTTTGCTGTGCTTCGCGGTGAGCCTGCTGTTCGCCATTCTGGGCACGGTCATCACGGCGGCGTTGTACAGCGTGCATCCCGACATGCGATTTGCCTATCTTCATATTGCCTTGCCGGTGACGCTGGTCGCGGGCGCAATTATCTTTGTGCTGTCGCTGACCATGGAAATCCGCCACTACCGGCAGAACCGAACTCTTTCGGCAATCGAGAGGATGGGCTGAGATTTGCCGCCACGCATCGCCATTCCCCTGCCACATTCGTCCGACCCTGAATATGCCGAGCGCTCTATTCCGCAGTATGAGCGTGCGGTTCAACTTGCCGGCGGAGAACCGGTTCGCATTTCGCTGGGCTGGACGCCGGCGGAAATCATGCGAGCGATGGAACGCTGCGACGGCATTCTGCTGCCTGGAAGCAAGGCGGATGTGGATCCGGCAAAATTCAATGCGGCGCGTTCGCCGCACACCGCCGCGGCGGATTCACCTCGGGAGAGTGTGGACGAACTTTTGTTGGATGAAGCCTACCGGCTGCGCAAGCCTGTGCTGGGCATCTGTTATGGGTTGCAGAGCTTGAATGTGTATCGCGGAGGGTCGCTGGTGCAGCATATTCCGGATTTTCTGCCAGACGAAACGCGTGACAAAGTGAATCATGAAGCGGGGAAGAAGGTCGCGATCGCGCACGGCGCGGAGATTGACGCGGAGTCGAGGCTCGGACAGGTTATTGGCGATGGCGTTCGTGGCCCGGCCGTGGTGCCGGTGAATTCGTCGCATCATCAGTCGGCAGGCAGCGTTGGCGAGGGGTTGCGCATTGTGGCCCGGTGTCCGGATGATGGGATCATTGAGGGTCTTGAGGGAACGTCGCCCGATCATTTTGTGCTGGCGGTGCAGTGGCATCCGGAGCGGTCGGTAGAAGAAGATGCGCCGTCGATTGCGATTTTCCGGGCGCTGGTGGAAGCTGCGCAGAAAAGAATGGCTGACTGATTATTTTGTTTTCTTCGGGCGCTTTTTCTGAGGAGTTTTCTTCTGCGCTGTCTTCTCGAGCAGAACGACCACGTGCGCGAGCGCGGCATTTTCTAAATTCAGACCTTCGGGCGTTTTCGCCTTCAGCCCCACGCAGTCGATATCCACACCGAGCAATTCCGCGACACGTGCACGAATCGCCGCTGCATGCGGGCCGATTTTAGGGGCGGCCAGAACCAGGCTGGAATCGACATTTGCGACGGCATATCCCGCGGCGCGTACGCGCTTCAGAGCTTCGCGCAGAAAAATCACCGAGTCTGCGCCCTTCCACTTCGGATCCGATGGCGGAAATAGCGCGCCGATATCGGGCGCGGCAATCGCTCCGAGCAGCGCGTCGGTGATGGCGTGCAACAGCACATCGCCATCAGAGTGGCCGCCGAGGCCTTTGTCGTGCGCGATGGTCACGCCGCCAATTTTCAGCGGAATGCCGGGGCGGAATTCGTGCGAGTCAAATCCGTAGCCGATTCTCATAGCAAAACCTTAGCCACGGATTCGCACGGATTTTCACGGATTTGTTTTCTTTCATTGTCGAACAGCAAGCGGCGAAATTGCGGTCGCACCCCGAAGTTTAAGAGCAGGCCAACCTCGATTTCCGTAGCCCTCAGGTAATGCAAGAGCTGCGCTTCATGCGCGGATTCGATAGTTCGTGCGGCTTTCAGTTCCAGCAGAACGGTGTCGTCAATCAAGATGTCTGCAAAATATTGTCCGACCTTCCTGCCTCGGAACCAGACGGGCACGGGCACCTCACGTGCGGCTTTGAGTCCTGCTTGTTCCAGAGCAATACCCATGGCCCCGGCGTAGATAGATTCAAGAAAGCCATGACCAAGTTCGTTGTAAACGTCGTAGAACACGCCAATGATCCGGTTAGTGAGTTGGGAGTGGATCAGGCCGGGCGGAGAATTCATCACGAGCAAGTCTAGGCTGTGTGATTCAGCTTTATCCGTGGAAATCCGTGAAAATCCGTGGCTCATTTCCGTAAATAGAACTCGGCTAATTCCATGTCGGCTGGAGCTGTGATCTTGATGTTCTTCGGCGATCCCATGACTACCGCGACTTCGTGGCCGCTGCGTTCGGCGAGGGAGGCTTCGTCGGTGCCCATGAATCCGTCAGCGGCGGCTTCGTCGAAGGCTTTCTTGATTACGTCGTAGCGGAATCCTTGTGGAGTTTGCGCCAGCACTATTCCCTGGCGGGGAATGGTGGCCTTGATGATCGCGCCTTCGGAGGTGCGTTCGACTTGTTTCACGGTGTCGACGGCGGGCAGTCCGGCGATGGCCGCTCCATATTTCTTGGCGGCTTCGATGACTTCGCGAATAATCTCCGGCGTCACGAACGGGCGCACGGCGTCGTGCACGAGAACAATGTCGTCGGCGCTGGCGGTGATGGCATTGAGCGCGTGTTCGACCGATTGCTGGCGATGCTCGCCTCCGGTGACGAGTTCGATTTTCTTGGCGAGGACGTCTTTTGCTTCGTCTTGCAGACGCTTGCGAAATCCCTCGATTTCGTTTTCGCGCAGGGCGATCCAGATTTCGCTCACCGCATCTACGGCAGCAAAGCGCCGCAGTGTGTGGATGAGGATGGGCGTGCCTCCCAGTTCGGTGAACTGTTTGGAGGGATGCGCCTTCTTGGCTTTGGCGTCGCTGGGCACCGGCGCCATGCGCGTGCCCAGGCCCGCAGCCGGAATAATCACAATCACCTTCATAGCGGTGTGTCAGTATACGGGCGCGAGCGTGGGAGTTCAAATTTGGCGGCGCGGATCTGCCTTACTCATCTCCTACAGGGAATGCCCTAGCCGGATTGTGACTTGGCGAGAAGATTCTTCCTAGTCGCAGCGCTGTGTGCGCGTTTCAGCGCGCCGCTGCGCAATGCAAGCGACTCCAGGCAAAAGCTATAGAGGAAGGAGTCGGTCCGAAGTGGCTGTGGCCAGCGAGTTGCAATGATCGCTTCATGCGCTGGATTCGTCCGACAAACTTTTGGGTCGAGATCGTAGCGATTGGCACCTCGGGAGCCTTCGCTCTCGCATTTCTCGTAGCCATGCTGGGGGCAGCGACTGCGGGATTTGCGGAGCCGGAACCAGTTCAGGCGGGAACTTCTCAGCAGGTGTTTGACGGCACGGTGACGTGTTCAAAATGTGGTGCGAAACATTCCTCGACCATGGCGAAGAACGCGGCCGATTGTGTGCGCATATGCGCCCACGTTGGAGCGGCATTCACGCTGCTCGATGAAGACAAGGTTTACCAACTCGAGGGCGACACCAACACACTGAAGCAGCTCGCGACCCGACGAGTGCACGTGGTGGGAGAGATGCAGGGAAACACGATTCGCATCTCCTCGATCGCACCTACGGATTAAAGCTCCAACGGTTAAGCGGCGATACTTTCGTCGTCGACTAGATGGTCGGCTTGGTCTCGATGACGCCAGCAGCCGGACCCGAAGTGCCAGCGGCCGCAACGATCGGCACGGCCGCATGCGGCGGCGGCGCGGCTACAGGCTGGGGCTGGCGGACATAGGCGCGCTCATCCCACTTGCCGAAAGATCATTTTGCCCGCAGTGGTCTGCAGCACCGATGTGACCGACACGTCAATCGTTTTGCCGATCATCTTGCGCGCGTTATCAACCACGACCATGGTGCCGTCATCCAGGTACGCGACGCCCTGGTTGTATTCCTTGCCTTCTTTCAGAATGAAGACGCGCATGGTCTCGCCGGGGAGCACGATGGGCTTCAACGAATTGGCCAGCTCGTTGATGTTGAGCACTTCCACGCCCTGCAGCTGCGCGACCTTATTCAGGTTGAAGTCGTTGGTGATGATCTTGCCCTCGTAGAGCTTTGCCAGCTCGATCAGCTTGAGATCGACTTCGCGGACGGCCGGGAAGTCGTCTTCCACAATTTGAATGGTCAGGTTGGCGACTTTCTGCAGGCGCTGCAGAATGTCGAGACCGCGGCGGCCGCGATTGCGTTTGAGCGAGTCGGCGGAGTCGGCCACGAGCTGCAGTTCGCGCAGGACGAACTGCGGGGTCACGATGATGCCGTCGAGGAATCCGGTTTCGGCGATGTCGGCGATGCGGCCGTCGATGATGACGCTGGTGTCCAGAATCTTGTAGCTCTTCTTGCCCTGCTTCTCGCCGCCGAAGATGCCGCCGAGGGCCGCCAGGTTGAGCAGGTCGCCCTTATTCGCGCCGACGATCAGGCCGACGTAGGCCATCAACAACATGATGAGGATTTGCAGGAAGCTCTGGGTGTGTCCTTCAGGGACGCTCGAGCGAATGACCAGGGCAAAGAGGTAGGCGCCGCAAATTCCTAAGAAGCTGCCGATGGCCGCGCCGATCAGCCGCTTCAGGCTGACCATGCGGAGCTTCCATTCGAACAGGATGATGGCGCAGCCGATGAGGGCACCGACTCCGGCGTCCCAGGTTCGCGGCAGGCCAAACGGTTCGATTACGAAACAGGTGACGGCGACTACGATGGCAAAAAGAAGACGTACAAAAATAATGTCCACGATAAACCTCCCCGCGGATACACCCTGCCCGCGCAGAAGCAGGTGCGGACCCGTGCCTTCTTCTCACCGCCCCCGGCGAGAATCAGCCTTGCGAATGCGGGGCGTGCATGAATTAGGGGAATGAACCAACGCCCCGTTTCCGGCCTGTTGGGGCTCGGCCGGAAGAACAGGTAAGCCAACGCCAAGAGTATATACCTGAGAGGAAATGGGAGGCCAAGAAACCTCTCCCTACCAGTCATCCCCTCCACGGCCGATCGCCGGCCGATCCTCGACAAACATGTTCCGGGAACTTCCTCCGACCCTGTAACGTAGCTCATTCAGGAGCTGCCATGGACTCGGGGACTTTCAATCAATACTTGTGGGTTGGCTTTTTCGCCCTGTGGATGGTGTGGGCGATCTGGACCAAGCCGACACAGAAGCGGGAAAAGTTGTCGGTGTGGTCGCTTTATGTATTAGTTACCTGCGCTGCATTCTATGTCATGTTCGGAGGCCGGGTGGGGAACTGGCTTTACCTGCGCGTGTTTCCGCCCATGCGCTGGATCGGGATCCTAAGTGTTCTCGTCACTGTCGCGGGGATGGGTTTAGCCACTTGGGCGCGGGCCTGCCTGGGCGGCAATTGGAGTGGGACAGTCACCGTCAAAGTAGGACATGAACTGATTTGCACCGGACCGTACCGCTGGGTCCGGCATCCCATCTACACGGGGATCATTCTGGCCTTGTTCGGTACCGCCGTGGGAATGGGCCAAATCCGCGGATTCGTGTCCGTAGCCCTGTTGTACGTCGGCTTTAAGATCAAAAGCCGACTCGAAGAGCGCTTCATGCGTGGCGTGTTCGGCGCCCAATACGACCAGTACAGCAATCGCACAGGAGCGATTATTCCCCGGTTGAGTTTCCGCTGAAGAAATCGGGAGTTGTTTGCGCTGAGCCATGTGTCCAGCCTGCTAGACTTTCCCCATGAAAGCGTTAGTCATTGCCAAACTCTCCGGACCGGAGGCGATCCAGATTCAGGAGGTTGCCGAACCGGCCGCAAAGGCCGGGCAGACGATGGTGCGCGTCCACGCCGGCGGCCTAAATTTCGCCGATCTGATGACCACCAAGGGCGGATATCCGGGAACTCCGGCGCCACCGTTCGTGCTGGGCCGCGAGTTTTCCGGCATCGAAGAAAGCACCGGGCGGCGGGTGATGGGATACGTGCAATGGGGCGCCTTTGCCGACAAGACTGCGGGATATTCGAACATGCTGTGGCCGGTGTCCGAGCGCTGGAACGATGAGCAGGCCGCGGCTTTCCCGGTGAATTACTTCACCGCCTACCTGGGATATTGGCAGGCGGGAATGACTGAACCAGCGCCGGCGGGACGAACTCACCGAGTTTTGATACACGCAGTGGCGGGAGGAGTGGGCACGGCCGCGGTGCAGATCGGGCATCTGCTGGGAGTCGAGATGTATGGCACCTCTTCTTCCGACGAAAAGTTGGCGCGTGTGAAGCAACTCGGCTTGCAGCATGGGATCAACTACAAGCAGCATGACTATGAAGAGGTCGTGAAGAACCTGACCCATGGCGAGGGCGTGGACGCCGTTTTCGAAATGCTGGGCGGAGAGCATACCGCGAAGAGCTTGCGCTGCTTGCGCGATTTCGGGCGCGTGATTCAGTACGGCACCGCGACGGGGAAAGCGCCGCAACTCGATATTCGCGCCATGTACGCGAAATCAGCAAGCGTGCAGGGACTGTGGCTGACCTACTTGTCGCAGAAGCGCGAGATCATGGACCCAGCGTGGCGGCAACTCTCCGCGTGGATTGAGCAGGGAAAACTCACACCGCAGATCGGCCACGTGCTGCCCTTCGACCGCGCCGTTGAAGCTTACAAACTGCTGGAAGAGGGAAAGAACTACGGCAAAGTCGTGCTGAAGATTAGCGAGTAAATTTTCGGCTCTGTCAGCCGCTGCGTCGCTTGCCCGAATGCTTACCGTGTGTTTTCATGTGCAGGCGTTAACGGCTCTGCATTCGTGTCATTCTGAACTCTAAGGAAAATTCTCCTTGCCCTGGTACTTCGTCTTTTTCCTGATCTCAGGATTTTGCAGCGTCCTCTATGAGCTGGTCTGGCTGCGACTTTCGATGGCGCAGTTCGGCGTGACCACGGCGATGGTCTCGATCGTGCTCTCGGTGTTTATGGCGGGGCTGGGATTGGGATCGTGGGCCAGTGGACGCCTGATTCGCAGCCGCGGAGAACGCCTGGCGCCGTTCGCGCTCCGCATTTATGCACTGCTGGAATTATTGATCGGCGTGGCGGGCGTCCTGGTTCCGCTCGAACTGCGTTTCGGACATGCTCAGCTGGAACGACTGGGCGATTTTTCCTCTCCTCTTTACTACGTTGCATCCGGGACCTGCGTGGTGGCGACCTTGCTTCCGTGGTGCGTGCTGATGGGCGCCACGATTCCGGTTGCCATGCTGGCCATCGGTCGAATGCATCCGCAGGAGACGGGAAGATCGTTCAGCTTTCTTTACATGGCGAATGTGGCGGGCGCGGTGGCTGGCACACGCGTGCCACTTTATCTGATTGAACTATTCGGATTTCAAGGCACGCTGCGTACCGGGACGGCGTGCAATACGCTGATCGCGGTTACGGCTGTGCTGCTTTCTTTGCGGCAACCGCAGGGGAGCGCGGAAAAAACTCTCGCCCCACCAATCAGCGAATTTCGCGCCGACTCCGGCATTCTGCTTTTGCTCTTCGCCACGGGCCTCTCCAGCATGGGGATGGAACTGGTGTGGGTCCGGCAATTCACACCGTTTCTGGGCAATGTGGTTTACGGATTCTCCGGGATTCTCGGGGTCTATCTCACGTCCACATTTCTGGGATCGGTCGTCTACCGGTGGTGGAGTCGTACACGGCAAAGAAGAGAGCGCGATTTTGTGGACGCTGCTGGCGCTGGCCGCGGTGCTCTCTCTCGTTGCCGCCAACCCCGCGATGAAGTGGACGAACTTGCTTCGACTGCGTGATTGGCATTGCTCCCTTCACCGGCTTGCTGGGCTTTCCTGACGCCGATGCTGGTGGACCGCTGGTCGGGCGGAGATCCGGACCGCGCTGGAACGGCCTATGCGGTGAACGTGGTGGGATGCATTCTAGGCCCACTGGTCGCGGGCTTCGGCCTTCTGCCCTGGGTGAGCGAGCGATGGGCGGTGGTGGTGCTGGCGCTGCCTTGGATTGTGATCGGACTGCGCGCGCTGCGTCCGGGCCAGCAGGCTGCACCTCGTGCGCGCATAGCTGCCTATGCCATGGTTCCGCTAGTCGTGATCATCGTTTGGCGCGGGAAAAGTTACGAAGACCTCTACCGGCACGGGCGCGTGCTGCGCGACTCGACGGCCACCGTCATCGCCACCGGATCCGGCATGAGGAAACAACTTCTGGTGAACGGCTACGGCATGACCGTGCTTACGCCGATCACAAAGATGATGGCGCATTTGCCGCTGACTTTACTGGATCGCAAGCCGACTGACGTTCTTGACATCTGCTTCGGTATGGGCACTACGTTCCGTTCCTTGCTTTCGTGGCAGGTCCATACCACTGCGGTGGAACTCGATCCCAGCGTTCCGCAGTTGTTTGGATATTTTCATGCCAACGGTCCCGAAGTCGCGAAGTCACCTCTGGCCAATATCGTGATCGATGATGGCCGGCGATATCTGGAGCGCACCACGCAGCAATATGACCTGATCACCATCGACCCTCCACCGCCGGTGGAGGCTGCGGGATCGAGCATGCTGTACTCGGAAGAGTTTTATGCGGCGGCGCGGCGCCGGCTCCGTCCCGGAGGAATTGTCGAGCAGTGGATTCCCGAGGGCGATGCCGAAGATTTAGCGGCAATGGCTCGCGCTTTCCGCGATTCCTTCCCGTACGTGCGCGTGTTTCGCTGGGGACCGCGGTGGCAGATTCATATGCTGGGCAGCGACCAGCCGATACCTAATCGGACGCCCGAGGAAATGCTGCTGCGCATGCCGCCGGACGCGGTTGCTGATCTCACCGAATGGGTTCCCGAAAACGCGGGCGATCCTCGTCAAATCATCGCCAATGTTTTCGGGTCCATGCTGGCCAGTGAATGGAATCTGGACGAGATGATTAAAGAGTCGCCTGGCACTCCCGCTTTGCATGACGACCGGCCTGTAAACGAGTACTACCTCTTGCGGCGCGGGTCGGCGAAGCTGGCTGAAGTTCATTGAAGTGTCCGACGCTGAAGGTAATTCGCCCATCTTTTTTTTGATTCCGTACATCTAAGAGATATAGACAGACACTAGGAATTTGTTGGCCTCTGGGGCGTTGCAGGATTTCGCAAGGAGGTAGTGCTATGAAAACAGGTCGAATTTTGACCGCAATCGTTGGGCTGCTGATTTTCGTATACGCCAATGGAAGCGTTTCCGCCCAGGAAGCGCCGGCGAGCGGTGGAGTTTCCGCACATATGCTGGTCACGGCCGAGGTGCATCACGGCTCGGAAGTGCCGCCGGTCAATCGCGACGATGTCATGGTGTATGAGGGAAAGAACCGCGATACGGTGACCGAGTGGATTCCAGCCACCGGGGATCGTGCCGCGCTCCAGCTTTTTATTTTGATCGATGATGCATCGAGCACCAATCTGGGTACGCAACTGGAAGACATTCGCAAGTTCATCGATGGCCAGCCGGCCACGACCAAGATCGGCGTGGCTTACATGCAGAATGGAATCGCGAAAGTTGTCCAGGATCTTACCGACGACCATGCCGCGGCCGCTAAAGCGCTGCGCCTTCCCATGGGACTGGGCGGGGCCAATGCCAGTCCGTATTTTTCGCTGAGCGATCTGGTCAAGCGCTGGCCGGCGAGTAAAGATCGCCGCGAAGTGCTGATGATCACCGACGGAATCGACCGTTATTACGGCACAGGCGACTTGCAGGATCCGTATCTGCAATCGACGATTGATGACGCGAACCGCGCCGGGATTCAGGTTTCCGCAATCTACAGCCCCGATGCGGGTCACCTGGGGCACAGCTATTGGGCCAGTTATTGGGGGCAGCTGTATCTGTCCGAACTGGCAGACAAGACCGGAGGAGAGGCGTACTACATCGGATTTACCGGGCCGCCGGTGGCGTTTGCGCCTTATTTGACTGAACTGTCGAACCGCTTGACGCATCAGTATTTCCTGACCTTTTTACCCAAGCCGGTGAAGAAAGCAGGATGGGTGCAAGTGCGGCTGCGCACGGAAGTGCAGAACGTGGATTTAGTTTCTGCGCACCGGGTTTGGGTTTCGCAGGAACAGTAAGATGCGTTTGAGCCAGAGTCCCCATTTCTCGCGCAGATAGCGCGCGAGAAATGGGGTTCCCGATTCGGAGAGAGACGCGAATCGGTCAACATCCGTGCATTGAGATTCCGATAAGATTGAGCTTCGATTGAACTTTCCAATCGGGTCTCAATGACGAAACTGCTGCGCTTTCTCCGCCCTTCGCACCAGCACACCGCACTCTCGGCGACCCTGCTGCTGATGGGGACGGTGATGCTGTCGCGTGTGATCGGCTATGCGCGCGAGGCCTACATCGCATTTGCGTTCGGCGCCGGATCGCAGACCGACGCCTATAACGCGGCCTTTACCCTTCCGGATTTTCTGAACTACATCGTGGCCGGGGGCGCGGCCTCCATTACCTTCATCTCGATTTACACAAAGTTCCTCGCCGAGAAGCGCGATGAGGACGCGCAGAAGACTTTCTCGATCATCATCACGGTGATGACGGTGACGATGATCCTGGGAACGATTCTCACCGAAATTTACGCGCCGGAATTTGTGCACTGGTTCGTCAAAGATTTCAAGCCGGACCAGATGGAGCTGTGCATTCGGCTGACACGAATTCTTCTGCCGGCGCAGATCTTCTTTTATGTGGGCGGCGTGGTGTCGGCGGTGCTGCTCTCGCACCGGCTCTTTTTGTTCCCGGCGTTCGGGCCGCTGATCTACAACGTGTTCATCATTTTCGGCGGAGTGTTGGGCGGACGGCATCTGGGCATTGCATCGCTGGCGTATGGCGCGCTTGCGGGCAGTTTCGCCGGACCGTTCCTGGCCAGCGTGATTGGCGCGGCTAAAATCGGCACGGGATACCGGATCTCATTCGATGTCACCAATCCCGCGTTCCTCCAGTGGCTCAAGCTCTCGGTGCCGCTCATGCTCGGGGTTTCACTGGTGACGGTCGATGACTGGTTTATCCGTTACTTCGCTTCCGGCATCGTGGGAGGAATTTCGCGGCTCAATTATGCCAAGCGCCTGTTTGCGGTGCCCATTGCGGTGTTGGGGCAGGCGACAGGACAGGCGTCGCTGCCGTTTTTCGCACGCCTGTTCAATGAGAAGAAGCTGAAAGAGTTTGCCGACACGGTGAATGATTCGGTCTATCGCGTGGCCGCGGCATCATTCCTGGCGACGGCGTGGATGACGGCAGCCGCGTTGCCATTGATTGATCTTGTCTACCGGCGCGGCAAGTTTCTCATTTCCGACTCGCAGCCCACGTCAATTTATTTCTTCTGGTTCTCGCTTTCCCTGGCGCTATGGTCGGCGCAGGGGCTTTATGCGCGAGCATTTTATGCGGCGGGCGATACGCTCACTCCGATGGTTGCTGTGAGCGTGATTACGGTCGCATCGTACCCGCTGTACTCGGTCCTGTTTCATACCTTCGGGCTGATCGGGCTGGCGTGGGCATCCGACATTGGGATTGGCGCGAACCTGCTGGTGTTGGCATGGTTGCTGCATCGCAGGAACTTCGTGCCGCTTGGCGGCTTGCGATGGCGCGAGTTGGGGAAATCCGCGGCGACCGCGCTGATCGCCGGGGTAATCAGTTTTGAGGTTGCGAGGATCGTCCCGCTCTGGATCGCCGGACATGGAAGCCGAATGGCGGACCTGCTCCAGTTGGGACTGGTTACGGTTACATGGGCTGCTGCAGTTGCTGCCGGACTTTGGCTTCTACGGTCGGACCTGCCTCGCGATCTGCGGCGAAAGAAAGCAGCCGCGTATCCGGCGGTCGCGGAAGGTCATGCCAAGGAAATTCTGGGTGCGGGCAGGGAACCGTGAGGCCTTAAACTATTTCCTGGGGATAAGATGGAATAGGATGGAAAATCGCCGACTTTACGCGAGTTCCTTTTCCCCGGAGCAGATGATGACCACCACTGCGACCCTGGTTCCGATTCAAACGCTGATCGATGGCCTGCGCGCGCTTCCCCAACGCGCGTTCGACGAAACTGAAACCGTCCGCCGCTTCCTGCAAGATACGCCGGTCAACGCCGAATCACTCGCGGCATATCTTCATTGGGACCGCCAGCACTACACCCGCAACCTGATCGACCGCACACCTCTTTATGAACTGATGGCGATCTGCTGGGAAGTGGGGCAGGCGAGTTCGGTGCACAATCACCGCGACCAGAATTGCTGGATGGCCGTTCCCATCGGCCGTCTGCAGGTGGAGAACTTTCACCTGGTCAATCAGGATTTGTCCGCCGGCCGCTGCCAGCTCGAACCGCTTAACGTTGTCGAGATGAACATTGGTCATCCTTGCGCCGTCGATCCCGCCGATCCGGTGCATCGGGTGCTGAATCCGCGCGCATTCAATCAGCGCGCCGTCAGTCTTCACGTCTACTCGCGTCCCTTTGACACCTGCATGGTCTACTCGCCCGAGCAAGGCACATGTGGCGAGATTGGTCTGTGCTTCAATACCGAATTCGGAAAACCGAAGTAATCCGCGAAACCCCGGAAAAACTGGATCGCTGGCAGCGCGCTCGCTACCATTTATGAGGGGCGTGTGATGAAGCAGCTTTTCGGTTTGTTGACGGGCGTTTGTGTCGTGATCCTGGGTGGTGCCCTCCTGTGGAACCTGCGAACCAAAGTGACAATTCCTGGCGGGACCGGGCCGGCGCCGGTCGCGGCCACGGCAGCCCCACAGCCGGCCCCATCCCACATTGAGTCCGATACCGAAGCGCAGGCTCGCGAAATCGTTACACTGAACGGACCGCTCGCGGGATACATGTCGGACCAGCCGCAGGCGAAGGCTGGCGGACAAAGTGCGCCGGATTCCGCGGATGCTCCGGCCGCTGAGCGGCCGTTAAATCCCGCCGACCACGTCGGGGATTCTCCGGTGGGCACGAGTAGGCCGATCCTGAAGAAGACGTTCACCGTTGCCAAGGCGGTGGACCTGCCGTTTGAAATTCCGGCACATGCGGCGAATCCGCAGCTGAAGGGAACGTATCACTCGTTTATTCAGCGCGGCAGCACGCGCGACGAAGCGGACGTGGAATTCCTGCTGATGACCCAGAAGCAGTATGAAGATCTTCTCAACGGACATCCTCCGGATGCGCAGTTTTCGACTGAGGGCTCCCCCAATCAGGAGGTCAATACCAACATGCCTCCAACCCTGGACCAGCCGGTGAAGTACTACCTGGTTTTTCTCAACGACTCGAGGGGCGCCGGAAAAGTTTTCGTGCAAGCCGACTTCCGCGTGGATTTCTAGCCCGGTTTTCTGCGCTACACTAAGCTGGTTGCCTCCGCGTAAGAAATCATCGTCATCGAATCCGCCTGCGACCGGTGCGTCCGCCGACGCGGCTCAATCCACGGTCGCGCCCAAGCCCGTGCCCAAGCCCGCGCCGTCGAGCCACGGGCGCATCTTCCTGATCGACACCATGTCATTCATCTTCCGCGCCTATCACGCCATGGCGCGGCAGCGGCCCATGTCCACCAAGACCGGATTGCCGACGGCGGCAACCTACGTCTTCGTCAACATGCTGCGAAAACTGCGAGATGATTTCTCTCCGGAATTTCTGGCGGCCATCTTCGATCCCGCCGGGCCGACGTTCCGCGACGAGCAGGCTGATGCCGTGACCACGGTGCGCAAGTTCGACAGCAAGACCCAGAGCTTCACCGAGATCGAGTACAAGGGCTACAAGGCAAATCGCGCTGCCATGCCGGAAGATCTGGTGCAGCAGGTTCCGTATATTCGGCGGGCGCTCGAGGCCTATCGCATTCCGATGCTCGAGGTGAAGCGCTTCGAGGCCGACGACGTGATCGGCACGCTGGCGCGGAAGGCCGCGGAGGCGTCGTATTCCGTGTATGTCGTGTCGAGCGACAAGGACATGATGCAGTTGGTGAACGACCGCGTGCACATTCTGAATCCGCCGAAGGACAACCTGATCTGCGATGCGGCCAAGGTCGAGGAAATTCTGGGCGTGCCGCCGGAGCGGGTGGTCGATGTGATGGCGCTGCGCGGAGATTCGATCGACAACATCCCCGGAGCGCCCGGCATCGGCGACAAAGGATCGGTGGAACTGATTCAGCGATTCGGCACGGTCGAGAATGCGCTGGACCACGCCGCCGAAGTCGAGCGCAAAACCTATCGCGAATCGCTGCTGCACAACCGCGACACGATTCTGTTCAGCAAGAGCATGGCGACAATCGACACGAATGTTCCGGTGGAGTTTGACGTTGAGTCGATGCGGATGGGCGCTCCAGATCTTGAAGGGCTGAGCCGGCTTTTCATTGAACTGGAGTTTACGACTCTGTTGCGGGAACTGCTTCCCGTGGTTGAGGTGACGGAAGCTCATTACGGCGAGGCGAAATCAGCGGCCGATGTGGAGGCGGTGCTCAAGGCCGTGGCTCCGCGTCGCGTGCTGGCGGTGGCCGTCGAAGCGCAGGAATCTGAGCCGCAGATTGAAGAGGAAGAAGAAAAAGATGAGCCGCAAAGTTCGCAGATGTCATTGATGGAGGCGGCGCCGGTTGCGGCATCGCCGGCTGTGGCCGTGAGGCGAGCGGCGATCTCCGGTGCGGCGGGCACGGCGATGATAGTGAGGCTCGACTCCGGCGAGGCTGCGGACAGGATGCGATCGGTCCTCACCGACCCTGAAGTTTCCAAGTCCGTTCACGACTATAAGGCCGCGATTCACGTGCTCGATTCTCTGGGCATATCTCTGGCGGGCGTTCAGCATGATCCCATGCTGTATTCGTATCTGCTCGATCCGACTTACTCGTCGCACCGGTTGGCTGACGTGGCGCTGCGCCGCTTCAACTTGAAGCTGGCGGGCAATCTGGCCGAATCGGCGGACATCACCTTCCGGCTAGCGACCGCGTTGCGTCGCGAGGTCGAGGAGTCAGACCTTCTCAAACTCTACGGCGAAATCGATCTGCCGCTTGTGCCCGTGCTGGCCCGCATGGAGCAGGCTGGCGTGAAGATTGATACGGAAGTGCTTTGGCAAATGTCGGTCGAACTTGATATCGACATTCAGGCCAAAGAGAAAGAAATTTTCGAAGCGGCGGGGATGGAGTTCAATGTCGGCTCACCCAAGCAGCTGGGCGATGTTCTATTCAATCGACTGAACCTTCCCAAGCCGGTGAAATACGGCAAGGGGCGGGCTATATCGACGGCGGTCGATGTGCTTGAGGACCTGGCAGAGAATCATCCCATCGCGCGCATGGTGCTCGACTACCGGCAACTGACCAAGCTGAAATCGACCTATGTGGATGCGCTGCCGGCACTGATCAATCCGTCGACCGCACGCCTGCACACCACGTTCGGCCAGACAGGAACGGCGACGGGGCGGCTCTCTTCCGCGAATCCGAACCTGCAGAATATCCCGATTCGTACTGAGTTGGGCCGTGGCATTCGCGCCGCGTTCGTGGCCGAGCCCGGGCACGTGCTGCTGACCGCTGATTATTCGCAGATCGAGTTGCGGTTGCTGGCGCACTTCTCGGCTGATCCGCTGCTGGTCGAGGCGTACCGCCGCAATGACGACGTGCATACTCTCACGGCTTCGCAGGTTTTCGGCGTGCCGCCGCTGATGGTGACGCCAGAGCATCGCCGCCAGGCGAAGGTGGTGAACTTTGGAATTGTCTACGGGCTGTCAGCCTTCGGACTCTCGCAGCAACTCGGCATCGAGCCCAGCGAGGCCAAGCAGTTCATCGCGAATTATTTTGAGAAGTACAGCGGCGTGCGCGCCTTCATCGACAAGACTTTGGAAGAGACGCGCCGCGAGTTGAAGGTAAAGACGCTGTTCGGCCGGGTGCGCCCGATCCCGGATATCAACAGTAAGAACGCGAACCAGCGTGGCTTTGCCGAGCGCACCGCTGTGAATACGCCTCTGCAAGGCACGGCCGCCGACCTGATCAAAATTGCGATGATCCGCATTGATGAGGCGATTCGCGAGCGCGATTTGAAATCTCGCATGACGCTGCAGGTGCACGACGAACTGGTCTTCGAAGTTCCCGAGAACGAAGTCGACATCATGCGCTCGCTGGTCCGCGAGTACATGGAACAAGTGCACGAACTGGCGGTCCCGCTGCAGGTAGACATGGGCGTAGGGCTAAACTGGAGAGACTTGGGGTAAGGAACTTGTAGGGACAGCCGCCCACGGCTGTCCGGTCGAGCGAAGCTCGACAGTGTGGCACGGGCACTTAGGTGTGGCGCGGGCGCCCCCGCCCGCGAAGAGGCAAATCGCGAAGACGACTCCGTGGTGTAGAATTGCTGTGCAAACCCCTCCGCCGGAGGCTGACAGGCTGCACACGCGGCCGTCGATTCCGCGGAATTCCTTCCAGTCGGGACGTGGCTCAGCCTGGTAGAGCACTCGCTTGGGGTGCGAGGGGTCGGCAGTTCAAATCTGCCCGTCCCGACCAATCTTCCTCCATTGAAAGTACGCGGTTGCGCTGGCTTGCCTTGGGCTAGAATGCAGTCCGTTCCTGACTGCGCCCATGACTCAGACTCTAGCCACGCCGCAAGCGCCAAAAACCGACTTCCTCTCCAAGCATCGGATCGAGGCTCTGGCCGATGGACTTTTTGCCATCGTGATGACTCTGCTTGTTCTCGATTTAAAGGTCCCAGAGTTTGAGCATCACGCTAGCGCACGCGAGCTCGCGCAGGCCATCGTTTCGCAGTGGCGGCTGTTCTTCAGCTTTAGCGTGACGTTTGTTTTGGCGGCGATTTACTGGATACAGCACCAGCGCGTGCTGCGGCTTTTTCACTCGCTCCGCAGGCCTGATACTTTCATCGCGCTGGCGCCTCTGTTTTTCGTTTCGCTCCTGCCTTACTCCACCGCAACCGTGGGCCGCTACATGGGCAATGCTACAGCGATGGCTCTCTACTTCGGAAATCAGTTCGCCATCGCGCTCTTCATCTCGTGCTTATGGCTTCGCATCCGATCGCAAACCTTGGACTCCGCCGAGATTCGCGAGCACAAGATGGTTGGAATTCGCGTCGTGGCGTTGAGTGTGGCCAGCTTGGCGGCGGCGATTATGGCGCTGTTTTATACGGATTACGTCTGGATTGCGCTTCTGATTCCGATACTCGCGTCGCGGGTGTACCAGCGACGCATCCTGCGCTCCTGAGCGCTGTGCTCATCGAAGAATTCGAAGAAGAAGATAGAAAAACTATTCGAGCGATTGGGCTTGGGCCAGGCGATCGGCGACTACTAAATACGCTGCGGGATTGAACGCCATGCCAATGTGCGTGCCGGGCACCTCGACATCTTTCCTGGGGTCGAGGGTCATGCAGTAACGCCAGTCCACGATTCCATCCTGTCGCGTATAGATGGCGGTTTCGACCATGGACGCGGGCACCTTGCGGTGAAGCGAACCCAGAAAGTTGCAGGTGCAGCGCCCGGTGTAGCAGTCGGGCAGCACGCCCTTGCCATGCTCCTCAAGAATCTTCAACCGAACTGCCTCGGCGGCGTGCAGCACGGCACCGTTAACTACCGTGCCGCGAATGGGCGAAGCCAGCGTGATGACCGAAGCCACGTCCTTCGGCCGCTGGCCGGCCGCGGAGCGGGCGATCACGCCTCCGAGGCTGTGTCCGATGAGATGAACCTTTCTTCCTGTTTCTTGCAATGCGGTGTCGATGGTCTGAGTCAAACGGCGCTGAATGAGGAGATTCGGACAGTCTGCATTGAGGCCGATGCCAGAGAAGTAGGGCCGGTAACCGATGCGGCGAAGCCAGGCGTGAAGTTCGGCGAGGTAAAGATCAGTGCCGAGAAAGCCGGGAATAATGATGACCGCGGAACCGTCCCCACGCGGCACGCCCAGGCCGTAATACACCGGCGTGGCATGCAGGATGAGGATTTCCGCTGCGAAGAGGGCTTCGGTCCAGAAAGTGGCCGTGTGCGTTTGGGGATAAGCCGGCGACATCGACTTGCGTCGCTTGGTCGCGGAACGAGTCGCCGTTGCCTTTTTCTTTCTACGCTGCAAGATCGTCATGGATCTGCATGTGCATCGCCCGTCTTTTACGCGACCCGGGCCGATGCTGCAACGCACAATTATATAGAGATTTGGTTTTGGAGCAAGGGGGATATACCTGAGTTCTGCGTAAAATTAGTGGGACTTTTTGCGCCCCTTCGGTCCTCCGCGCCGGCGGTTTCGATTTTGCGGATTTTCCCAGACGGGCTTCGAGTTCCGCGACCCGCTTGCGCAGGGAGCGGACTTCCTCGTCTTCTTTTCCTTTGGGCGGAGCTGCGGCCGGCGACGTGGGCTGGGATGCACCGAGAAAACGCTTCATCAGATCCACTGGGGAGAGGATTGCGGACTGCACCTCGCTCAGCCGGCTTTGCACCGTATCCTGCAGCTGGTGGTAGGTGTCGAAGGCAGACTTCAGATACCACATCAGAAATTCCTGCCGCACTTCGTCAGAGGCCATGATCAGTTGCCGAAGCAACTCCAGCGGCAGGCCCGTGGGTTTTCCCTTGGCATCTTCCGTGATGATCTGGGTGAGGACGACGCGAGTCAGGTCCTGGCCGGTCTTGGCGTCAACCACCTGCACCGCACGGCCGGCGCGAACATGCGCCGCCAAATCGTCGAGGTTGACGTAGCGGCTGCCGGTGGTGTCATAGAGCCGCCGGTTTCCGTATTTCTTGATGACGATCACGGAAGGCTGCTGCACTCCCCCTCCAATGTTGCCGCGCACAACTATGAAGAATAGCTTGACACAAGTAGTTGCCGCTCGTATAGTTTAGCCAATGCTGCAATGCAGCAATTTGGAGGCAATCAAATGCCGGTAAAACAGGAATCAGTTCCATCCCATGCACCGTCGTTCGTTTCCATGCTTTCGGGTTGGGGACAACAAGGAGTGCAAACTCTGTTCGCCACGCAACGCGTTCTGCTCGATCTGGCGATGCGCCAGAATGCCAGCGTGATGCACGCCGTACGGCAACAGCTTTCCGATCCGCATCACTCGCCCACCGCCATTCTCAGCGAAGTCGCCGAAGAAGGCATGACGACATTTCTGGAAGGTCAGAAAATCCTGCTCGACTTGGGCAAACAACAGAATGAGATTCTGATGGAGGGAGTGAAGGAGCGCGTCGGAGACTGTCCGCGCCGCCGGGCGCTGGTCGATCTGCTTCGCCGCAGCATCGACACGTTTATCGAAATGCAGGAAGCCCATCTGAAGATGGCACGCCAGCAGACTCACAGCTTGCTGGAGTCCGCCAAGGCGGGCAAGCCGTATCAGCCGGAACACGTTGTGGACCTGGCGCGCGATGCGATGGAAAACTTCGCCAAAGCGCAGAAGCGGTTCCTTGACGTCATCGCGGAAGAAACCGCCATCGTCACCAGCGGGAAGCAGACCAACGGTGCCGGGCGAAAGCTGAAACCGAAAGAAATCTCGGCCCTCGCGCGGCAAGCCATGGACTCATTCGTGGAAGCGCAAAAACGGCTGGTGGATGTTGGTGGGCGCCAGATGAATGCCGGCGCGCGAACCGTAGGCAAGACCATGGACATGTTAAAGCCGTTCCCATTTCTTCCTCTGAGTGAACTCACGAGTGAGGCGGTGAAGAGCTACGTCGACGCCCAGAAGTCGCTGATGGAAGTGATGGTGAAGACGGCCAACAAGCCGAAGACTGCGCCGGAGCGGGGAGCGAAGCGACGGGGAAGAGCCAAAGCAGCCGCCGCTGCTGCCTAAACCACACTGCATCATTGCTTAAAGTCAGGCAGCGTCCGCGGTGAGACGCGGGTTCTGCCTGACCGCCAACCCGGAGTGAGGCCAGTCGCAATTCCGACTGGCTTCTCCCATCTTCTTGCTGACCAAAAACACGATGCGTTTTGAAGGGGACAGATAATGGCTACGCAAACCTTACCGACAGCCAAAGAGATTCGGGGCGGCAGCTTTCTGATTGAGGAGCGCGCGCCGGAGGACGTTTTCACCCCGGAAGATTTCACCGAGCAACATCTGCTGATCGCACAAACCGCCGAGGAATTTGCCACGAAAGAAATTGTTCCCAACATCGACAAGATGGAGCACAAGGATTTCGCCTTGATTCGCGAACTGGTGAGAAAAGCAGGCGAACTCGGATTGAGCGGCGTCGATGTTCCCGAGCAGTATGGCGGACTGCAGATGGATAAAGTGACTTCCTCCATCATCGCTGACCGCCTGGCGAAATATGGAGGTTTCAGCACGACGTGGGGAGCGCACACCTGCATCGGCACTCTGCCCATCGTTTATTTCGGCACCGAAGAACAGAAGAAGAAATATTTGCCGGGGCTGGCGAGCGGCCAGACTGTAGGCGCCTACGCGCTCTCGGAATCTTCCTCCGGCTCGGACGCGCTGAATTGCCGGACTCAGGCCAAGCTTGCCGCAGATGGCAAGCATTACCTGCTGAATGGCGAAAAGATGTGGATCACCAACGCGGGATTCGCCGATCTTTTCATTGTGTTTGCCAAAGTGGATGGCGAGAAATTCACGGCTTTCATCATCGAACGCAACTTTCCAGGATTCTCCGTGGGCGCGGAAGAGCACAAGATGGGAATTCGCGGCTCTTCCACCTGTCCGCTGATTCTGAATGACTGCCAGGTCCCCATCGCCAATGTTCTGGGCGAAATCGGAAAAGGCCATCACATCGCCTTCAACGTTTTGAATGTGGGCCGTTTCAAGCTGGGAGCGGGGTGCGTAGGTTCGGCGCGCAATTGCATGGAGAGCGCGATCGCATACGCCAAGCAGCGCAAGGCCTTCAATAAAGTGATCGCCGATTTCGGATTGATCCGGGAAAAGCTGGCCAACATGGCTGCCGGCATCTTCACCGGTGAAGCGATGGCGTACCGCACCGTCGGCATGATGGATGCGGCCATCGAGCAACTCGGCCCCAAGCACGAAGATATGGCGCTGGTGCGGAAGGTGATCGACGACTACGCGGTCGAGTGTTCCATCCTCAAAATCTGGGGATCGGAATTCATCGATTATGTGGTCGACGAGACCGTGCAGATCTATGGCGGCTACGGGTTTGTGGAAGAGTATCCTGCCGAGCGCAATTACCGCGACGTCCGCGTCAACCGCATCTTTGAGGGCACAAACGAAATCAACCGGCTGCTGATCACCGGGCTCCTGTTGAAGCGAGCCATGAGTGGACAACTACCGCTGATGGCGGCGATCAAGAAGCTCATGGATGAGGTGCTATCCGGAACCGCGGAGGAGCCGGAAGATGGTCCTCTGGCCACAGAGCGGAAGCTGGTCGCGACCGCCAAGAAGATCGGCCTGTTCGCCGCCGGCATTGCCACACAACGATACATGCAGGCGATTCAGGATCAGCAGGAGATCATGGGCGCGATCGCTAACATGACGATCGAAAGCTATGCCATGGAGTCGGCCGTGCTGCGGGCGCAGAAACTGGTCCTGCGGAATGGAGAAGCCAACACGGCTCTGCCCATCGCCATGACTCGCATCTACATGGCAGGTGCGATGGATCGAATCGAGAGTGCGGCCAGGATGGTCGTGGCTGCCTGCAGTGAGGGCGACATGCTGCGCTCGCAGTTGGCGATTCTGCGCCGGCTGGGCAAGTACGAGCCATTCAACACGGTTGCCCTGCGGCAGATGGTCGCGCAGAAAGTGATTGAGAGAGGTAAGTACGTGATCGCCTGAAACGCGCTGCCCAAGCGCGAAGAGAAGAAGTTAAGAAGAGAAGAAGACCGACGGCTGTGGTTAGGCTCGCTGTGGTGGAAGTCAGTGTGACCTCCATCACAGCGACACGTGACAGCAGATGTAGACCCCACCCGTACCCGGAGTTCTACTTTGGGAACGGAGCTGAGGTATTGTGCGAGCAGCAGCCTACACAGCCGACCCTTCCAAAACGGTCCTCATAGGTCTTCTAATAATCCCCCGAAGGCTCGGCTTGGAATTTATCAGGATTTCTGCACGCCCGGCTGCGCGCTGATATCCCGGCGCACAACCTCCCCTCCTGGATGTTCGATTAAAGGATGTTCGATCGTTGGATGTTCGATCGTAGAGCGTTCGATCTGAATGCTCGATCTTAAGCTGACTTGCGCCCGCGTGTACGGTTCTCCGCAAGAACGCAAAGCGAGGCTCGCATGATCTCGAAAGAAACCGTCAAAGAGCGCGTGGAGATTCCGCTGGGCGCAGATGCCCTGAGCGCTGCCCGAATCGCTTATCTGGAAGAGCTGGTGCATCAGGCCCAGATCGCCGCAGCGGTCTTTACTCAGTTCAGCCAGGAAGATGTGGATCGCATCGTCAAGCCGATGGTGCTGGCGGGATTGGAAAACGCGCAGCATCTGGCGCAAATGGCTGTCGAGGAAACGCGGCTCGGCATCATGGAAGACAAGGTCATCAAGAATATGGTGGCCAGCGAATTTGTCTATAACTACGTCAAAGACAAGCGCACGGTAGGCGTGATTCGCGAAGTGCCGGAGCGGAATCTGATCGAGATGGCGGAGCCGATCGGAGTGCTGTTCTCGCTCACGCCGATTACCAATCCCACGTCCACGGTTCTGTTCAAGTGCATCGTTGCGATCAAAACGCGCAACGCAGTTATTTTCAGTCCGCATCCCAAGGCGTGGCGATGCTGCGCTGAAGCCGTGCGCATCATGTACGAAGCCGCGGTGAAGCACGGCGCGCCGGAAGGCGTATTCACCTGCATGGAGTCGCCGACGCTGCCGGACAACGCCTACCTGATGCGTCACAAGAATGTTGGGCTGATCGACGCCACTGGCGGACCGGGCGTGGTGAAAGCGGCTTACAGTTCGGGCAAGCCGGCGCTGGGCGTCGGTGCCGGCAACACGCCGGTCTATCTGGAGAAGTCGGCGGACCTGAACTCGGCAATCGTCGACATCATCGTCTCCAAGACGTTCGACAATGGAACGATTTGCGCCTCCGAGCAGACGGTAGTGATTGACGACGAAATCTACGAAGCGGCGCTGGCAAAATTCAGCGAACTAGGCGCTCACGTTTGCAATGAGGAAGAGACGCAACGTCTGCAGCGCACGGTGATTGATCCGCAGACTGGATTCATGCAGCCCATGGCGGTTGGTCAGAAGGCAATCGACATTGCGCGCTTTGCCGGGCTTTCGGTCAAGCCGGAAACCAAGTTGCTGGTCGCGCCGATTCAGGGCGTGGGACGCGAACATCCGTTATCGGTCGAAAAATTATTTCCCGTGCTCGCGGTGTATCGAGCGAAGTCGGTGAGCGAAGCGCTGAAGGTTTGCGTGGACGTGAATCACGCCGGAGGTCTGGGACACACGGCAGTGATTTTCTCGCGCAACGACGAAGTCATCCGCAAGTTTGGCGATGTGATCAATGCCGGGCGGGTCATCGTGAATTCTCCCGGAGCGATTGGGGCGCTGGGCGCGGTTTACAACGACCTGGTACCGACTTTCTCCTTCGGATGCGGCACCGGCGGCGGCAACAGCACCACCGACAACGTCAATATCTATCACTACCTCAACATCAAGCGCGTGGCTCGCAGGACACAAAACCATATGTGGTTCCGAGTACCCAATCAGATTTACTTCAACATGAATGCGGTCGAGAACCTGCGGCAGTTTCCCTCGCAGTCGACCGTCGTCGTCACCAGTCCGCTGCTGGAGCAGCTTGGACACGTTGACATCGTGCGCCGCCACATCTGCCCGGACGCTCGCGTTCACGTGCAGGTGATTCCGGACGCGGAGCCGGAGGTGCAGGTCATCCAGCAAGGGGTGGAGGCTCTTCATTTTTACAAGGCCGACCAGATCATTGCGTTGGGCGGCGGATCGGTCATCGACGCAGCCAAGATCATGAAGCTGAAGTACGAGTGCCCAGAGGCTGATCTGGAAGAGTTGGCGGCGCCGTTCCTCGATCTGCGCAAGCGAGTTGTTCAGTTTCCGACGGAAAAAACGAATCACGCGCGGCTGATCGCGATTTCGACGACCAGCGGAACGGGAAGCGAGGTCACGCCATTCGCCGTGCTGCTCGACAAGGAACACGGCCGCAAGGTTACGCTTGCCGACTACTCGCTCACTCCAGATGTGGCGATCGTCGATCCGCAGTTTGTGATGACGATGCCCAAGGGCCTCACGGCGGACACTGGCATCGATTGCCTGACGCACGCGCTGGAGGCGGGCGTTTCCAACTACGCGTCTCCTTACACCGATGCGAATGCGATGCAGGCCATCCGCCTCGTGTTCAAGTATCTGCCGATTTCCTACGAGCATCCGGGTGATGAAGAGGCGCGCTGCATGATGCATAACGCGGCCTGCATCGCGGCGATGGCGTTTTCCAACGCGTCGGTAGGGGTGAATCATGCGCTCGCCCACGCGTTCGGAGCGCGCTTCGGCATCGCGCACGGCCGCGCCAACGCGCTCATGCTGCCGCACGTGATGGCCTACAACGCCGCGGTTCCCGCCAAGTTCATGCCATCGCCGTACACACAGGGATACGTCGCGAACAAGAAATACGCGACGGTTGCGGATCTGCTGGGATTAGGCGGCGAGACGGTGGAGCAGAAAGTGCGGAACCTGATTGCAGCAACCGAACGACTCCTCGATCAGTTGCAGATTCCGCGATCGATTGCCGAGCTGGGAATCTCTAGAAGTGATTTTGAAAAAGCAATTCCAGAAATGGCGGCGATAGCGTTTGCCGATCCATCATGGCGGTCGAATCCACGCATGCCGCTGATGACGGAATTAGTCGAACTGTTTTGGAAAGCTTACGAAGGACGAGGCGTTGCGACTGCGGTCGCCGCCAGTTAAATCGATGGTAGGACGGTGCATATGGTAGCCAGTCCCGTGGTAGTGAGTATCGACGAGCAGCGCTTAGCGTTGGCCCTGGAGCAAGCTGCGAAGCAACTCGAAAGCGGCGTGAACGAAATCACTGTGGATTTTTCTGCCGTGCGACGCATTGATGCCAGCCATGCTCGCAAGTTGGAAGGTCTGGCACACAGCGAAAAGGGCGTGAAGATCGTTCTCTGCGGCGTCAATGTCGACGTGTACAAAACGCTGAAGCTGTTGAAATTAACGAACCACTTTTTGTTTGTGAGCTGACGGGGAGTAGTCCATGCAAAACCACGCAAGCGACCGCCTGTCCTGGGGAGACACGGTCTTCCTGCATCTGGAGCGGGAAGGCATGCCCCTCAACGTCGCCAGCATCTGCATCTTCGACGGGGAGATTTCGCTAGCCGACTGCATTCGGTTTATCGAATCCAAGCTGCCGCTGTTGCCGCGCTACATGAAGCGAGTCGTGCCGGCTATGTTCAATGTGGGACTGCCGAGCTGGGAGTACGATCCGGAATTCGATATTCACCGGCACATGCGGGAGGTCAGCCTTCCCCACGGCACCGTCACCGAACTGAAGGATCTCGCCGGGAAACTTTTCGGCACCGTCATGGATCGCCTGCATCCGCTTTGGGATATCACTCTGGTGCGCGGACTGAAGGGCGGCCGTACTGGAATCATTCTCCGCATGCATCACTGCTTGTGCGATGGCATTGCAGGAGTGGGGCTGATGAATGTGCTGCTGGATGCGAATCCTGACGCGCCCCGCCTGCCGAAGAAGAAGGTTAAATTTCGTGTTCCGCCTCCGAAGGATCCTCTGAGTTCACTCACCACGGGGTTCGTCGATTCTTATTCCGACATGGTGAAGAGAATTCTTTCCGCAATGGCAGACTTGCTGACGATGGCGGAGCGGGTGGCCGCCAACGGTGGAAATATCGACCCCAGGGAATTTGCCAGCCTGTTCCCGGAAATCACCGCTTTCACCGAGAGGCTGCACTTCAACGTGCTTTACAAAGGACCGCAGAAATTTGCCTGCACAGAAATTCCGCTGGCCGATGTGAAAGCCATTCGGGAGGCCTGCGGCGCCAGCGTGAATGACGTCATTCTGGCGATGGTGACCGCGACGGTGCGGCGCTACTCGGAACTGCATGGCGAGCGCGTAAAGGGGCGACTGCTGCGCATGATGGTACCCGTGAATCTGCGCGGGAGCGCCAACGTTAATACGTCGGACCTGGGCAATCGCATCTCGCTGGTGCCGGTGACGGTTCCGCTCGACATCCGCGATCCGCTCAAACTGCTGGCCGCGGTTCACAAGCGCACCGAGTTTCTGAAGCGCATGCATGCAGCCGAGTTGGTCAGCCTCGCGGGCGGATTGATCGGGATGTTCCCCACTTCGCTGCAGGGATTCGCCGGGCCACTCGCCAGCCAGTTGCCGGTTACGCCGTTCAACCTGGTTTGTACGAATGTTCCCGGGCCGCAATTTCCGCTCTACCTGCTGGGACACAAGATGCTGCAGTGGTATCCATACGTTCCAGTTGGAGGCGAGATGGCGGTGAACTGCGCCATTCTCAGCTACGACGGCAAGGTGTATTTCGGTTTCAGCGGCGACGTGCATGCCGCGCCCGATCTGCGGCGCATGGAGAAGTTGTTACTCACGAGCTTTCAGGAACTCCGGGACGCAGTTGCTCTCAGGAGCCCGGAGAAAAAGCGAGTACGTAAACAACGGCGCGCGGTGCCAGCCGCAGCCGTGAAGGCGAAGGTGGTGGTGGCTGACGCTCCGGTTGCGAGCGTCGCTTCGCCGATGCCGATGGAAGTTAAACGAGCACCTCAACCCGCAACGATGACTGAACGAACGGTCACAGAACAAAAATCCCCCCTCGCTCAGTTCGTCGTCGCATAACAAAGCGAAGACTGCGACGTTGATCGATTGGCTGCGGCCGATCGCCCAGTCGCGTTTCTCCCAGGTACCGCACGTGACTTCTTTATCCATTTCGACCAATTACTTACGAGGCCCTATGTCATCCCTGAAACGCTTGCTATTTTGTGCCCTCATTCTTATTACTGCTGGTCTGCCCGCATGGGCGCAGCAGAAAGACATCAACCGCTACACGCTGTTTACTGGTTTTGATTACATGATCAGTCCAGCCCGGAACCTGACCGAGCGCGGATTTGAGGGAGATTTCGGAGTCACGGTGAAGCCCTGGCTGGGTCTGGGCGGCGACTTCGGCGCGCTTGGGCAGCGATGTGATCAGCGGCGCTGGAACCATCAGTGGTGGCGAGACTGTGTACGCGCCCATACTGCTGGGAGTTCCTGCTCCGTTCGGCCCGATTCCTCCGAACTCAATTAAAGTCCCGTTCAAATCGACGACTTATACCTTCGCCGCCGGACCGCAATTCTATATTCGCAAGTTTGAGAAAGTGACATTTCTCATCCGGCCCGGACTGGGCGGAATTCACGAGAACGCGAACATTGCGTTCCCACCCGAACTGGGGCTGCTGTTCCAGCAATTGCAGATCGCGGCTCCCAGCGCTCATCAGACTGACACGGAATTCTTCTTCGGCTTCGGCGGCGGCTTTGACGTGAACGTGTCGCGCAGAGTCGGCGTGCGTTTCGCAGCCGATTGGGTGAACACTCACCTTTTCTCGAACCTGCTAACGCCGCGTCAGAACTACATTCGCTTCTCGCTGGGCCCGACGTGGCGTTGGGGCCACTACCGCTAAGCGAGCGGAATGTAGATTGCCAGAGTCAGGAGTTATCGACGAAGAGCCATCTTCCTGTTCCGTGGCTAGGAGGAGATTGCCATGCATCCGCAAACCTTGAACGACATCTTTTACGCGATCATTGAACGCCGGCAGCAGCGAGTCATGCTGGCTCGGGAACACAACCGCTGGGTTCCCATCAGTGCGCAAGAGGTTTATCGGAACGTTGCCGGCATGGCGCGGGCGCTCGGACACTGGGGAGTCGCCAAGGGAGATCGGGTGGCGATCCTGAGCGAAAACCGCCCCGAATGGGCCTTCACCGATTTCGCGTCGCTGCTTTTGGGGGCAGTACCGGTGCCGATTTACGCGACACTGACTGCCCCGCAAACCTCTTACATTCTCCGCGACTCGGGCGCGAAGGTGGCTGTGGTTTCCAGCGGAGAGCAACTGAAAAAAGTGGTTTCCATTAAAGAAGAGACTGCGCTGGAAAAAATCGTGATCATGGATCCGGTGGAAACCAGCGACGCCGTGCAGATGCGGCCCCTGATGCACAAAGGTCCGAGCGGATACGATCTGGAACTGGAACGATGCGCGCGGACGGTTGTGCCGGATGACCTGGCGTCCATTATTTATACCTCGGGCACGACGGGAATCTGCAAAGGGGTGCAGCTCACACACGGCAATTTAACTGTGAACGTCATGAACTCGCTGACTGGCTTTGAGGTTCGGCCAGAGTACGTGAGCGTCTCGTTTCTTCCGCTGTCGCACGTCACCGCTCGCCACGCCGACATAGCGCTGCTCTACCGGGGAGTGACCCTGGCCTATTGCTCATTTTTCGAGCAGTTGCCTCAGGTTCTGCAGGAGGTGCGGCCCACGATATTCGTCGCGGTGCCTCGGGTCTACGAGAAGATTTTTCTGCAAGTCGAAAAAGACACGCAGCAAATGGCCAAGCGAGCCGTTTATCGCTGGGCTCTTTCCGTCGGGCAGGCGCAGCGGCCGAAGGTTCTGAAAGGAACGATTCCGAATTCTCTGAGCTGGAAGCTGGCCAATAAACTGGTGTTTTCGAAAGTCCGCGATGCTCTTGGTGGCATGGTGGAAATATTCGTCTCTGGAGGCGCTCCGCTCGGGAAAGAGTTGGCGGAGTGGTACGCCAGCATTGGAATTCGCATTCACGAAGGCTATGGCCTGACGGAAACTTCGCCGGTGATTGCGATCAACAATCCGCGGGCTCACAAGCTTGGAACCGTAGGCCGTCCGCTGGCGAATGTCGAAGTGCGGATCGCGGAGGACCACGAGATTCTCGTGCGCGGGCCGTCGGTGTTTCGCTCCTACTGGAACCGGCCGGAAGAGACCCGGGACGCGTTCGTGGATGGCTGGTTCAAAACCGGCGACATCGGCCAGATCGATGAAGAAGGGTTTCTCAGCGTCACCGATCGCAAGAAGGATATGCTCAAGACTTCGGGCGGAAAATTTATCGCGCCGCAGCCGGTGGAGAATTCTCTGAAGTTGAATGCCTTGATCGGAACCGCGGTCGTCCTAGGCGATCGTAGAAAATTCGCGTCCGTGCTGATTTCCCCGGATTTCCCATTGCTTGAAGAATGGGCTCGCGAGCACCACGTTTCATTCTCGACACGGGAGTCGCTGGTCACCCATCCCCAGGTGACAGCGCTTTATGAGGGCATTGTGGGCGAAGTGAACCGCGGGCTGGCACGCTACGAAACCCTGAAGAAAATTCTTCTGGTGCCCGACGAGTTCAACGCCAACGACGGCACGCTCACTCCCACCCTCAAGCTGCGCCGTAGAGCCATCGAAGAGCGCTACCGCCAGCAGATTGACGCCCTCTATCAGGAAGCCCGACACGTGGCCTGATGGTGAGCCGATTCAGTCAGGCGTGTAGCTCGGGTTGATTTTAGCCACGAATGATTTGCCGCGAATGACTTATTTGCCGGACGCTTGCGCTGCGGCCCTTGCCGGAACTGTGATCTTGACCGAATCCGGCTGCGTCCACACGGCCTTGCCGCTACTCAAATCCACGCGATTCATAGTGACCGTGACCTGCTGCTGATCCACTTCTAACAGCAGATAGTGATAGTTGATCTCTTTGCTTTGGAATGGATCGCCGGGCGCGCGCTCGATCGGGTACGCGTGAGCGGCCCCGCCTCCCGAGACAAAATAAGTGACACCGCCATGCTCATGCCGCTCGTAGTTGTGCACGTGTCCTGAGAAGACGATGATCCGGTAGCGCGCGCGCGCCTGGCGATCCTCCAATATCTTCGCCAGTGCGATTTCTTTCGAGCGGGCGGAGTGGCCGCCGCCGAGCATCTTCTCATCCGAGGAACTGGTGTAGGGCGGATGATGGTCCAACAGGAACACGAAATTTACATCGTCGGGTACATGATCGAGTCGATCCGCCAGCCAGAGGCCTTGCGGCCCGCTGACTTCATCGAGCGCGCTGTCAACGACCAGCAACAGCGTGTTGCCGGCGCGCACCGAGTAGTAGCGGCTATCTTTCAGGTCAGGGAAGCGCTGGAAATAATTTTCCAGCGCGGTTTTCTCAGATCCATGCAAGTCATGATTGCCCAGTGTCGGATAAACGGGAATTTTCCTTTCCCGCCAGATGCTGGTCTCGGAGTCGAAGACCCTCCAGTCGTCCTTGTCATATCCGTTGTAGACGACGTCTCCTGTAAAGCAGATAAAGGCAGGATTGGCGTCGGCGACGGCCTGCACCAGCGCCTTACGCACCGGAGGATTGGCGGCGTCGAAGTCCCGGGGATCATGAAAGCGCGTGTCGCCATACGCCACGAAGCGAAACGGAACTTTGACGTCGAGTTGCAGGCTGGCGGGCGAGGTTTCAGCGTTGGATTTTTTGGTGCAACCAGTTAAGAAGAAGAGAACGATGCAGGACAAGACCGCCAGCAGGGCTCGCGCGAGAGGGGAAGGCTTGTTCAAAGTCATATTGGATTTGCCCGGTCACACTTCTTTGCAGTCTTCGCCGAATTCACGAAGCCCGCAAAGGACTGCTGCGTCGGTGTGAGCCGAACTTCTATTTTCCCACGACCAGCACTTCGAATTGTCCGTTTTCCACAGTGGAGAGAAAAAGACGATGGGTTTTAGGATCGAGAGCCATGGTCTTGGCGCGCGGCGCGGTCTTTACGGTCTCGACTGGCGAATACTTGTCAGCACTATCCTGATGAATCACGCTAATCGTGCCCTCGCCGTTGGAGTTGAAGATCAGCTTGGTCTCGTGTATCGAAGGCCGTGGCATCGACATGGTCGCCGATAGGAATCGAGGCGATGACTTTGCCGGAGTCGGCGTCGACCACCGCCATCACTTTGCTGCGGCATCCCAGAAACAGGCGGCGGTTGGCGCGATCGATGGCCATGCTGCTGGGAGAAGCGCACGGAGCCGCGGGCCAGCGCTGCTCGACTTTCAAACCCTTGGAGTCGATCTTGAGAACTTGGCTCTCGTCTTCCAAATTGTCGTAGACGGAACCTTTGCCGTCAGCTGTGGCGAACTCAGGGCCGCCGCCCAGTTCGATCGTTCCGGCGACCTTGCCCGACGCCGCATCGATCACCGTGACGCTGTCGCTTCCGCCGTTGAAGGCGAACACTCGCGACGTGGCGGGATCGTAGATGATCCCGTCCGGCTTCTGGCCGGTGGGAACTTCGCCGATCGGCTTGAGAGTTTTCAAATCGAAGATCAGCACTTTCGCGGCTTGGCCTTCGCTCACGAATCCACGGCCGAGTTCCGGGGCGATCGCCACGCCGTGCACGCCGGGAGTGTTGGGAATTGAGCCGACGATTGTCAGCGCATCGATGTCGAGCACTTCCACCTGCGTTCCGTGCGAGACATACAAGCGCCGGGCGCCTTCATCCACAGTAAGGTAGTCGAAGCTGCCCTGCCCGGGGATAGGAATTTTCTTGATCACGGAATATCCGCCGTCAGCGGCGAAAGCGCTGCTCAGCGTAAGCGCCAGAAGAGTGATGAGGATGGAAGATTTCTTAAGACTGCAATCGAAATTGGGCATGTGGATGGTGTCCCTCATTGATTTCTGAATAGGTTCGTTGCGTACGACCGCCGCGCCAGCAATCGTAGCCAGCGAACCTGAAGACCTCCTGAAAAAGCCCCCAGATTGTGTGGGACTTAGTCTTCCCGGCGCGGCTGCCAGCGCAGTCCGAAGGAGTAAGTGCGGTTGTAGTATTCGCGCTGGATGATGTACCACGGGCTCCCGTTATAAAACCCGAAGACTTCATTGGTGAGGTTGAGGCCTTGCGCGAGCACGCTCAGGCTCTTCAGCACGCGGTAACTGGCCTGTGCGTCTACCTGCGTGTGCGGCAGGAGATAGATATCCCCCGCCGGACCCTTCGCTCCCAGACTTGAAGGATCTTCACAGCCCGCGCCCTGGTTGGCTTGTGCGGTGGTGCATTGCTGCCACTGATATTGGAAGATGCTGGCGCCGTTGTAGCTGACTCCAAGTCGTGTTGAAAAGCGGCCCTTATCGTAAGTCGGGCTGAAGTTCCAGGTGGAGGAGGCCTGCCGCTGCAGTGCGGGAGTATCGGGACGCAAGGGCAGAGCGCCGGAGTTGGAGCCGGTCCAACTGTAATTGGCCGAGATGCCGAAGCCATTCAGCGCGCCGGGAAGGAATCCCAGGTGCTGAATGTAGGCTGCTTCAAAGCCGTAGAGTTTGGCGTTGTGGCCGTTGATGATGTAGTTCAGGTTGTAGCTGGGATACTGGCTGTAGTAAGGATCGCCCGGACTGAGGAATGGGTTGTCGACGTAATAGATCGGAGCGCTTAGTTGCTTGTAGAAGAAGCCAGCCTGTAACTCACCGAATGGTTTCAGGTAATGCTGGAATAGTAAGTCGTAACTGTTGGCATGTTCCGGCTTAAGGTTCGGATTACCGACACTTACGCTCGGCGGAGACGAGGATTGATCGAGAGTTACATACGGAATTGTGTCGTACGGATCAGGCCGGGAAATGCCACGTCCATAGACGGCACGTATATCGGTATTGTCGTTGATGCGGTAGCGCAACTGCACGCTGGGCAGTGGGTCCCAGTACCAGGCGCTGGCTGGCGTTGGGGTGGTCGAAATCCAATTGCCATTGGCATCGTTATTCACGATATAGCCGCGAGTGTTGAGTTGTGTCGCCTCAACGCGCAATCCGGTCTGCAGGCGGAAGCGGCCAAACTCGATGGTGTTCATCGCGTACGCCGCAGAAACACGCTCCGTAAGATCGTAGTTACTCGCATCGGAGCCGAGATGGGTGGCGCCCGAGTCATAACTCAACATTCCCTGACTCAGCAGGCCGCTAAGACTGTTCGTGATTTTATGGAAGTCAGTGACAGGTCCAAACGTGTAGGCCTTGAAGTAGTAGTTCGGGTTCGTGAATCCTTGATCCAGAAAGTTAGTCATCAACATAGGCCCAGACGTGGACGTCGGGTTGTCGTAGGTAGGCGAATACGCATCCTGCCCTTTGTGGGCGTTACGCACCTTAAGGCCGAATTCAATAGTTGAGGCGTGAGATGCGAGGTGATAGTTCCTGGCGTAGGACACGGCCCCTTGTAAGTTGACCTGCGAGGTATTTCCCGATGTCAGGCTGACGTCCAGTAGCGACCATTGGGTGGGGTCGAAGATCGGCGAGCCGACGGCGTCACACCCCGGGTTGAACTGCGGTAAGTGGATATTGGTCGTCCCTGCCTGATCATAGGAGCAGGTCGCACTTCCGTTGTACTGGAAGTCCGAGCCTGGGTTGCCAGCCGCGGCGGTTTGGCGCGCTCGAGACGCCGAGAGCTCCCAGCTCAGCCAGGATTTTTCAAAAACGTGCTTGCCCCCAATCGCGAGGTCGCCAATCCCGTAGTCCGGCGCGCGATTCTCGTTGGAGTAGTTCGGTCCGCCTCCATCGTTCAGCGAATACACCCACTTATCGCCGAAGTCCCTGAAATCGGAATAAAAATAATGGAAGTAGAGTCCGGAGGCCGGATCCTTTAGCTTGTAATCGAGCGAGCCGGCGAGTCCGTAGCGCGTGCGATAGTAGCGGTATTCGCGCAGGTCCATGCTGTCGTAGTAAGGAACGACTTGACCCAGGTCGGGCGAGGGCTCGATGTCGTCGATGCCGCGGCCGTTGTAGTCGTAGCTTCCAGAGAACAGCGCGCCGAAGCGTTTGTCGTGGCCAAAACGCTCGCCAGCGGTCGCGGCCATGTGACCGGTGTAGCGGGTGTTCACGATGGGTGTCCATCCGCCGATGGTTTCCAGCGAAAGTGTGGGCAATTCGCCCGCCGTTTTCGTGCGCAGATTGACCGAGCCTCCAATGGCGTCGCCGTCCTGATTCGCGGAAAGCGTTTTGTTAATCTGCACCGACTCGACGATATCAGCGGGGATTGTGTCGAGTTTCACCTGGCGAACGCCGGCCTCAGGAGACGGAACATTAATGCCGTCGATGGTGACGCTATTCAGACGCGGCTCGGTTCCCCGCACCTGCACGTATTTTCCCTCGCCTTCATCGCGCTCCAGAGTGACGCTGGGCAGACGGCCAACCGCATCCGCGATATTGGCGTTGGGCAGGCTGGTGATCACATCCGAGGGCAGAACGTTGAGAATGTTATCCGAGGTCCGTTCCTCATTGATCGCTTCCGCTTCGCCGTGAGGACGTTCCCCGATTACGGTGATTTCCTCGCTCTTGGTCGCCACCTGCAGAACGGCGTCGACGCGAGCGTCTTGCCCGGCTTTGACTTCCACCTTGCCGCTGAACGTAATGAAGCCTACATACGAAACCTTCACCGTGTACTTTCCGGGAGTGAGATCGGAAATGACGAACTCGCCGTGGGAATTCGTCGCGACGGACATGCCCTGTGGTTGCACTTCCACCAGAGCGCCGGGCAGCACCGCATTGGCGCGATCTGCAACCCGGCCACTAATGGTGCCCGTTCCGCGCTGGGCGGTTGCAGTCAGCGTGAGAATCAGCATCACGAGGAGTGTGGCGGATAAACTGACCTTGGAGTGCGGCATGAATAAGAAATGGTGACGTTTCATCAGACGGACTCCTGGTGACGAGAGTCGACACTCGAGGGCTGGGTCCCGGCAGAGACGAACTGCTTGAGGGGGCGATCTCTCCCCGGAACACAGACCTCGATTCATTCGCTGTGACTCGGAATACTAGGGAGCGGCTATGACGGGTTGATGAACGACAAGTTAATATTTTTTCAGGTTCGGAGATTTTTGCAGGCAGGTTTCAGGTGAAGTTCTTACAGTTGGGATTAAAGTAGTCATTTACAGGGCCTTGGCTCTAAAAATGAACCTGCTGATCGTCGAAGACGAAGTGCGAATGGCCGAACTTCTCCGCAAGGGATTGACCGAGGAGGGGCACACGGCGACTTGCGCGCTGGATGGCGCAGAAGGACTGGCTATGGCCAAGTCCTACGAATTCGACATCATTATTCTCGACATCATGATGCCCAAGCTCAGTGGATATGAGCTGGCGAAGCGCCTGCGCGCGGAGCAAATTCGCACGCCGATCCTCATGCTCACGGCCAAAGATTCCGTTCCGGATATTGTGCGCGGTCTCGATCTGGGGGCCGACGATTACATGACCAAGCCGTTTTCGTTCGACGAACTGGTGGCGCGGCTGCGCTCGGTGAAGCGGCGAGCCCTGGCGGCGCAGGATCAGCATCTGCGCGTTGGCGACCTGGTTCTCGATCCGGCAAGCCGCGAGGTGGCGCGGGGCGAAGAACGAATTTCGCTCACCAAGACCGAATACAATCTGCTGGAACGGTTGATGTATCGCGCCGGAAAAGTGGTTTCGCGGCGGGCGCTGATTGAAGCGGTTTGGGGCTTCGACCGCGAAATTGAAGAGAACACACTTGATGCTTTCATGCGTCTGTTGCGCAACAAGATCGATCCACCCAGCCGCCCGAAGTTGATTCACACGGTTCGCGGCGTCGGCTACATGATTCGCGACGAGGACGGCCAGCAGAAGGACCAGCACAAGGAAGAAAAATCCGGAGACGGCTCCCAGGCATGAGAAGACTTTCCATCGGATTGCGGCTGACGATCTGGTATCTGGCGATCTTCGTCATGGCTCAGTTTGTTTTTGGTGCGGGTATGTGGTTTTCGCTTCGCTATCATCTCTACGATCTGGTGGACGATGCCCTTGAAAGCCAGGTGGAAGATCTGACCAACTTCATGGACGCTCAGAAGAAAGGAGCTTCCCTCTCCAAGCTGCAGGAAGAAGTGAATGAGACTTACGTCCTGGAACACTCCGGCGATTATCTCGAAATGTATGCCGAAGACGGCACGCTCATGTACCGCTCGACATTTCTGCAAAACCATGCGGTGAAGCTGGTTGCAAGATCCGGTCGAAAATCGGTGTCGCGGGATCTGCGGATCGACGGCAAGCATTTTCGATTTACGCAGCAAACCCTGACTGCCGATGGCCACACCTACACGGCCACGATCGGAGCCTCCACCGACGATGTGGTGGACACTCTGGATCTTTTCCGTACGTATCTGCTGATGTTTGCGCCCCTGATTTTCCTGGTGGCCGCTGCCGGCGGATATTGGCTGAGCCGTCGCGCGCTTGCACCCGTGGACGGTTTGGTGCGAACCGCCCGCGAAATCGGCGGGGCCAACCTGAGCAGCCGTCTGGAAAAAATTAATACCGGCGACGAATTGCAGCGCCTCGCCGACACCTTGAACGAGATGCTGGACCGCATTGAGACAGCATTTCTTCGCATCACCCAGTTCACCGCCGACGCGTCGCATGAATTGAGGACACCGGTTTCGCTGATCCGCACCGAGGCTGAGCTCGCGCTGCGGCGCTCGCGCGGAGAAGCCGAGTACAAGGAATCCCTGCGCCACATTCTTCTGGAGGCTGAACGTACGACCGGCTTGATCGAGCAATTGCTGGCGCTGGCGCGTACCGACTCGGGCCGCGAGGCGCTTAACCTGCAGCCGGTGGATTTGCGCGAAACCTTGCGCGGCATTGCGGAGGGCTGGCAGCAGGTGGCGACAATTCGCAGCCTGCAATTCTCCGCGAGCTTCGGGGAGCAGGAAGCCTACGTCGTCGGCGACGAGACAGCGCTGCGCCGGCTGGCCGGCATCCTGCTCGATAACGCCTTCAAATACACGCCCGCCCCCGGCAGCGTGCATCTTTCCCTCGAACGCAAAAATGAAAGTGTCGTAATCCGCGTGCAGGATTCGGGCGTTGGAGTTTCGGCGGAAGATCAGACGAAAATCTTCGAGCGCTTTTACCGTGTCGACAAAGCTCGCAGCCGCGGCCAGGGCGGCGCGGGACTGGGCCTCGCCATCGCGCAATGGATCGTCACCCAACATCGCGGATCAATTCGAGTCGAGAGCCAGCCGGGCGCAGGCTCAACCTTCTGTGTCGAGTTGCCAATGATCAGCTCCGGCACCCAATCCGCAGCCGGCCAAGTTTATGAGTTAGGGAAGTCTTGAATCTACTGACTGGCCGAGGCTCCAGCGACGGGGTCGAAGGTTTCCGGAGGATCGAAATAGCATTTGTGCCACAGCGCCGAATCGGACAAGGTTCCGGCGCGCCAATCCTGTAACGTGGGCAAGCTCGCGGCGATCAGGCCTCCATCAATCGAATCGAAGATCACGACAATTCCCGCGAATTCCTGTGGCTTGCCTGCGACCGCAGCATAATTTTTTTCGAACAGGAACTTGGTGTATTCCAGCCGGTCGGTGGAACTGTCCTTCGCGCTATCGTCAGTTTTCTGCACGGAAAAAATCTTCACGTTCTTACCGCGAAGCGGAGACCAATCCCCGGGAAACTGTGCCGTCTCCTCCCGCTCCACGTGAAATAAATCCTGCGCGGTCTTCCGCGCTGATGCGGCCGCTGTGTCCGGAATACCCTCCGGCATTTCCAGGCTGTTGCGCCAGATCCAGCCCCGCGCCAGACCGGAGATGCGAACGTGCACCCAGTCGGTGTTGTAATCGAGCATCTCGAATTCATCATGCACGCTAGCCAGAAAGAGCGGCTTGGCATTGAGGCTGGGAGACTCCACCACCGGAGTGCCCGTTTTCTTCACCGCAACCAGATTGTTGGGATGGCTCTGATTCTTGAGAATCTCTTCCAGGTTATCGGCTTCGGCGCGAAGCGCTTTGTCGGACTTCGCAGCGCCGGGGGAAGTCTCTCCAGATGCCGCACCCTGAGCGGCGAGCCCCTCGCTCACCGATGAACTGAAAGTATGACCGTTATCCAACAGCTTCGGAGTCGGGGCCGAGATTTCCGTCTCCGCAGGCTTGGGTGGAGGCGCAGATGACGCGGCGGTGACGGCTGGCGCAGGCGCGGCCTGAGCGGGCGGAGATGCCACTGCCGCCGTCGCGGGTTCTTTCGCCGCCGGACGCGAGGCCAGTTGCTCTGAGAGTTGATCGAGAAGATCGCTTTCGATCCTGCCGTTGGAAGTGAGTAACTGGTATCCGGAATGTGAGCTTGCGGGATCGGCGTACCACGCCGTGATCTTGACCGTGACTTTGACCTGGGAACCACCAGAAGACAAGGCGCTGACCTGGACGGACGGACTGAAAATATCCCCGTTGGTAGCGTTCCAGCGAATGCTCCGCCGGCTGCGCGAATCCTTCCAACGACGGAAGCCGGCCGGCAACACTTGCCTGCACCGATTTCAGCGCCTTCTCCACCTCAGCCCTCGATTGCGGGAAGGCCCGTTCGTTCGCCGTTTGAGCACGCGCTCCGAGCGCGAGCGCCAACACGGCCACGCAGCCAAGGACGCAACGAAAATCCCCAGCGCGAAAATAGAATTCCCGTGACCTCACGGAACCTGCTCCAGTTCATCGCGCAAGATCCACCCATGTTGCCCGTCGTGGGTTTCGACTCCTAACCAGTAAGGTGTCGAAATGACGATCAGAACGTCCGTGCCCGGGGGCAGCGACTGCAAAACACTGGCAGTGTGGAACGGAGCGGATTTCATCGGCGCTCCGGGGGCTTTTACGATGCGCTCAACTTGCTGCTTAAGGTTATGGACACGCTCTTCCAAAGTCACGGGCGGCTGCGGCTGCGAGTTTGCGCCGGTCGGAGTCGCGGGGATTTCAGCGCTGGGCACGGGATTTGTGACTGCAGCGGTCGTAGACGTAGTCGCAGAGCTGGAAAATTCGACCGCCTCCGACTTCTTTCCCGTGTTCGCCAGCTTCTCCTTTTGCGCCTCAATCCCCTGATTTTTCATCACTTCCAGTGTCTCGATACGGTCACGGATGTCTTTGTATTCGGCGCCTTCCACTGATCCATTCGATGCGTGCGAAACCTTGCGGAAGTCCTCAACAAAACGAGCCTCAATGCGGAGCACGGTATTTTTGTCACCCTGGGGCTGGAGCACGTAGCGCACAGCTAGCGTGCCGACGTCGCCGCCATTTTTGAAGTTCCGGGGATCGATCGCATTCAGCCGCACCTTATAAAAAACCTGGCCGCCTTCGGTCCACGGGCCAAAGACTTTGCTGGATCTGGCGGCCTCGGCTCCGGAAACGTATTCGTCCTTGTTGTATTCCTTGGTACCCCGGATGATTCCGTTCTGCACCACATCTTCTACTACCGGAACGACTTCGTTCACGGGGTAGGGGACATTCACGATCAGGCCCATGCCATATTGCGTGGTGTCTTTCTCACGAGCCGAGAGCTGCCAGGGAAGCGAAACAAAGACTGCAAACAACCAAATCATCCACCAGCGAATCGAACCGCGGCTTGAAGCTGCGCCGCGAGGGGCGACTCTCCGGAAATGAGCTCTCGAGTGACCCACGAACATCTCCCTGTTGGCAAAGAGTCTCAACTATGCACGACCCCTGTCAACTGCCAGTTAGAGCGGCCCGAGTTGAGCAATCCAAGAGCCGATATGACCGTTAGTCGGATTTGTGGCCAAGGGAATTGTAAAAAATTTGTAAAAAAACTCCTTGAAACTGCCGAGCAAGCCGTAGTAGCATTCGCCTCCGGTACGGTGGTAGTACCGATTCGGGAAAATGTGGGTTCCTGCAATCGGTTCGGCCTCGGGTTCGGGCCGTCCAACATCAACGCAAGTTACGCCGCATTATGCTATCGCGTTCATCGTCGATTTTCGCTGACACATTCGTAGGAACACCGTAGTTCAACGTTCGATCGAGAGTCACACCTTTAGGAGTGAGGCATGCGCATGGGAACGCATCGTCGTCGTCTGTGGGAGACGCTGCCGTCCGTGAAGCATCTGGTCGCGGCGGTACTCGGCATGGTCTTCTTCCTTTTGAGCAGCAACCAGAACGCGAACGCTTTGCCCGCGTTTGCGCGTAAGTATGGTCTGCGCTGTTCAGCGTGTCATGAATCCTGGCCAATGCTGAATTACTTCGGCCAGAAATTCAAAGACAACGGCTACCAACTCATGAATGACCGGGACGCCCCGATCTGGCAGAATCCCAGCTATTGGCCGGTCACCTTCCGCATGACGCCGCTCTGGCACCGGGTCAGCACCGACAAAGTTCCGGTGGATACCTACGCGGGCGGAGGGTTGTCGGGATCCACGATCACGCGGGTTACCACTTCGGGCTTCGATCTCAGCGGCCTGGACTTCCACACCGGCGGCACCCTTGAGAAGAATGTCTCCTTCTTTCTGCTGCCGTCTTCCGACAATACCGGGGCTTTCCACTTCGAAACCGTCATGGCTCGGCTCGACAACCTGTTCGGCAGCCCCTGGCTCAACCTGAAGCTGGGCAAGTTCGAGCTTGACAACCTTCTCTCCGAGAAACGAGTCCTCACCCTGACCGGAAATGGCGGCATCTACCAGCTTTACCATTTCATTCCAGTCGGCGACGGCAACGTCTTCGGCCAGATGGGCGACAACCAGCTCGGTCTGGAGTTGATGGGCCATTCCTGGAATGACCGCACCCGTTACTCGGCGGCCGTTTTAAGCTCGACGGACGGAAATGTTGGCCTGCCCTATGGCAATGCCTACACCGGATTCTTCACAGCCAGTCAGGCCTTCGATACCGGCAAGCTGGGCGTGGACCGCATTGGCGGTTATGCCATGATCGGCGAAGCCCCTACGTATTACCTGACCCAGACAAGTGGCGGCGTCACTTCGCCGCTTGCTGGTTCCGGTATCAGCAACAAATCATTCAGCCGTGAAGGTTTCTATGGTTTGTTCTACTTCGGGTCCCACATGGACGTCACAGTAGTGACCCAGCATGGCGCGGATAACGCCTACTTCGGTCAGGGTTACGGCGATCTGATCGGCGGGACTGTTCCGAATAACAACGTGCCAGGAACAACCTTGCCCGTCGGCTCGCAGGGGCCAACCTGGAACGGTGTTCTCTTCGAACCCCATTACGTGTACAGCCCGCAGCTCATCTTCATCGGACGCTACGAAACCATTCACATGTCGCGGCAAGCGCAAGGTGCGGCATACACCGGGACGGGCACTTCGGGAATCACCGGTCCTGAAGCTTCCAACTACGGCAACCTGTCCACTTACACGGTTGGGTTCCGCTACAACCCGTTCATGACCAATCGCGCTGGCTTTGCCTGGCACAACGAATGGAACTGGCTCCATCAGGACGGAACTGGATTCCTGGTTGGCGCTCCGTCGGGCTCCAACGTCAACACAACCGAACTGCTGATGGGATTTGATTTCGACTTCTAAAAGGATGCTTCCAAGAGGAACCGATATGCGGAGAAGCTTACTCAAGTGGTCACTGTTATTCGGCGCGGTTGCGGCTCTGGCGCTTCCGCTTACATCTTTCGCGCAGCTGACAAATCAGGATATCGACACGCGCATAGGCACGGAATCTCACATCGGAAACATGACCGGGCATGCCAAGGACGCCAAGGGCGACTATCGCAGGTATTGCGTCAGTTGCCATGGCGACTTGGGCGATGGCAACGGCGAAGTGGCGCAATGGTTAGATCCGCCGATGTGGCCGAAGCCCCGCGATTTCCAGTTGGGCATTTTTAAATGCCGTTCCACCCCGACCGGAACTTTGCCGACCGACGAGGATCTGTTCGATACCATCGCTCGCGGGCTCGATCGCTCGGCGATGCCTCAGTGGAGCACCTTCACCAAGCAGGAGCGCGCGGATCTGGTGGCGTGGGTGAAACATTTTTCACCCCGCTTCGTGACTGAGAAGCCGGGAGCTCCAATTCAGATTCCTCCCGAGCCCGAAGTCACGGCCGAGCGCATCAAAGCCGGGCGCGACGTATTCGCGCGCGTGCAGTGCTGGAAATGTCATGGTGTGCAAGGCATGGCGAACGGACCGTCGGCGGCCACGCTGACCGACGACCTCGGACGTCCGATTGCGGCATACAACTTCACTGAGGGCTCGCGCCCCAAGTGCGGCGACACCGACACTGACATTTACAGAATTTTCATGACCGGCCTCGACGGCACGCCGATGCCGTCGTTCGCCGACAACATCAAGCCGGAAGAAGCGTGGGATCTGGTTTTCTATCTGCGGACGTTCATGAAGCAGAACAGCAAGGAAAAACAGATGGCGAAACAACTGGGGCTAAAGCCCGTCGACCCCAACGCTCCGGCAGGACAACAATAGCAACCCATATGGAGGATTGAACGGTATGAATAAAGTTTCTAAGCGTCTTTCCCTGGCAGTACTACTGACGCTAGTTCTGATGGCGAGCGGAATTTTCGTCCGGGCACATAAGGTCCATGCTGCGGGAGAAGGAAAAATTACCGGCAGCGTCAAGTTCACGGGTACGGCTCCGCACATGAAGGGAATCGACATGTCGAAGGATCCCTACTGTGTGAAGGCGCACGCCGACAATCCAGCCCACCTTGAGACGGTTGTGGTGGGAGCCAGCGGCGGGCTGGAGAACGTTGTGCTCTACATCTCCGAGGGACTGCCTGCCAGCGCTCAGTCCGAAGTCCCCAGCCAGGTTCCCGTCTTTGATCAGAAGAACTGTATGTACACCCCGCATGTTCTGGCGATGGACGTGAACCAGAAATTCAAGGTCATCGACCAGCGATCAGACGACGCACAACATTCATCCGCTGCCCAACGCGCTTACCGGCAACATTCCGTGGAATCAATCCCAGCCCCCGGGTGCGGCTCCGGTCGAGAAGAGCTGGAAGGCGCCGGAGATGATTCCCGTGCAGTGCAACATTCATCCCTGGATGCATGGATGGTTTGTCGTGATCAAAGGGCCCTACGCTACGAGCGACGCGAATGGCGCCTACACCATTAACAATGTTCCTCCGGGAAACTACACCGTGACGGCGTGGCAGGAGGATCTCGGAACCCAGACCGCGAAAGTCACTGTAGCCGCGGGCGGATCGGCCAGCGCCGACTTTACCTTCAAAGGCAAATAGTATTGCGTAACCAATGAGCTGCCACGCCATGAGGTGTGGCGGCTCAGCAATTCTTTCTCAGGAAGATCATGCTCAGAAAAATCTTTGCGGCCTCAGAAGTGACCGCGACGTGGGGGCATTTATGGCGAAGTTCTTCGCAGTCCTGATTGTTCTGATCACTATTGGGTCGGCGATTCCCATCATCATGCACACCTGGCCGACGCCGCAGGATATTTCCACGCACGGCGCGCTCATCGACGAGCAGACCAACGAGACCATGATCGAGGCCGGAGTCTGCTTCATCGCCTCGCAGATTATCCTGGCAGCCTTCATCTGGATGTTCTCCAATCGCAAGCCCACCGACAAGATCAAAACCTTCCCCGGCGGCGCCAAGGCCATGGTCTGGGCAGGATTCCTGCTGGTCGGAACCGAGGTTCTGGCGCTCGGTATCTTCGGCGCCAAGGCGTGGGGTAGCGTGTACTTCACTCCTCCAGCGCCCGATGCGGTCCAAATCCAGGCGCAGGCAGGACAGTTCGCGTTCTACTTCCGCTATCCCGGTCCCGACGGCAAGTTCGGCGTCATTCATCCCGAGATGATTAACGAGGCGTCCGAAAATTTCTTCGGCATCGACCAGACCAACGATTCGGCCGCGAAAGATGACATCGTCACCGCCGAGATGGCGATCCCCGTGAATCGCGAGGTGCATCTGCTGATGCACTCCAAGGATGTCGGCCACTCTTTCTTCGTTCCGGAATTGCGCATTCAGCAGGATTTTGTTCCCGGCCTCGATCTCTCAGTGCATTTCACCGCGACCAAGATCGGCAGGTACGAAATTGTATGTACGCAACTTTGCGGTCTCGGCCACTACAACATGAAGGCATATCTCAGTGTGATGTCCCCGCAAGACTACGACGACTGGCTGAAGAAGCAGGCGGCACTGCAGTAGACGGTTTTTAAGACAAATGGAAGTTGCGATCGGATCCAATTTCTTGAGGTGAGCCATGCACGATGCTGCACATGCAGTTCATCAACACGGAGAACCCACGAGCTTCATCAGCAAGCACGTGTTCAGTCTCGACCACAAGGTCATCGGCAAGCAGTATTACGGCATGGCCCTGCTTGCGGCCTACGTCGGCATGTTCCTCTCGTGGCTGATGCGCATTCACCTCGGCTGGACCAATGCCGCCATCCCCGGGCTGCAGGCACTTTCCAAGGCGGGCGCTCCCGGCGGCGTGATCACTCCCGAGTTTTATCTACAGCTCATGACCATGCACGCCACGTTCATGGTTTTCTTCGTGTTGACGACGGCGCCGTTCGCCGCCTTCGGCAATTACTTTCTCCCCATCCAGGTCGGCGCTGAAGACATGCCCTTCCCCCATTTCAACATGATGTCGTTCTGGGTGACCTTCACCGGATTCCTTGTACTGCTGTCGTCATTCTTCGTGAGCGATGGCCCCACGCTTGGCGGCTGGACCATGTACGCTCCGCTCAGCGCCGTGGGCGCGGTATCCGGCCCCGGGCAAGGCACAGGCGTTGTGCTCTGGGCTATTTCCATCGGTCTATTTTGCATAGGCCAGTTGTTGGGCTCGCTGAACTTCATTACTACGACGCTCGACATGCGCGCCAAGGGCATGAGCATGTGGCGTCTGCCGCTCAGCGTCTGGGGATGGTTCATCACCTCGGTGATGGGCCTGACGGCGTTTGCGGTTCTGATGCCGGCAGTCATTCTGCTCATCCTCGATCACGTCGCGGGAACCAGCTTCTTCGTCTCCAGCGGTGAGGTATTTAATGGCCAGGTCCAGCCGCACTCCGGCGGTTCAACTCTGCTCTGGCAGCATCTGTTCTGGTTCTTCGGGCACCCCGAGGTTTACATCGCGATCATTCCGGGCATGGGCATCACCTCGCACATTCTGACGGCCAACATGCGCAAGCCGCTGTTGAGCCATCGCGTCATGATTTACGCCATGGGCTCGCTCGCTGTGCTGAGCTACATGGTCTACGGCCATCACATGTTCGTCAGCGGGATGAATCCGGTTTCGTCGCTGGTATTTTCCTTCCCGACTCTGGTCATCACGATTCCTTCCACCATCGTCGTACTGATCTGGATGGGCAGCATCTACGGCGCCAAGCTGCGCATCAACTCGGCGTCGCTGTTCGCGCTGGGCTTCGTATCGATGTTCATCAGCGGCGGGATCAGCGGATTCTTCCTCGCCCAGCCTTCGATCGACATCATGCTGCACGCGACTTACTTTGTGGTCGGCCACTTCCACCTGGTGATGGGCGTGGCGGCCATGTTCGGCATCTTCGCCGGAACCTACTTCTGGTTCCCCAAAATGTTCGGGCGGATGATGAATGAGACGCTGGGAAAAATTCACTTCATCCTGAGTTTCGTTGGCGCCTATTGCATCTTCATGCCGTTCCACTATCTGGGGCTGGCGGGCAATGTCCGCCGCTACCAGGCGTTCACCGATGACTACTTGCAGCCGCTGATTCCGCTGCACCGCTTCATCACCGTGGCCGCGATCCTCACCGGATTGGCGCAACTCATTTTCCTTTACAACCTGATTCACAGCCGCTACTGGGGTAAGCCGGCGCCGGAGAATCCGTGGGAGGCCACCTCGCTGGAATGGAGCACTCCTTCCTCGCCGCCGCCCTTCAACAACTTCGGTGGAACCTTCCCCGTCGTGTATCACGATCCTTATCAGTATGGCGTGGCAGGGAAGTCCGGCGACTACATCATGCAGACTTCGCCCGAGCCCACGAACGGCCCGGATGAGGCCTGAGCATAGCTGCATTCGATTTCTGAATTAGAACGTTCTCTGAATTAGAAAAAGGAAAAGAAGTATTTTTTATGGCGACTACCGCACAACCACCCAAGCCGAGAGTTGTTGAACCAGTTCGGCCCACTGCCGGCAACGGCGGCGGCGCTCCTCTGGTTCCTGCGAGTGCCGACCCGCGCAAGGTGAAGAGATTTTCACCGCCGCCGGTCGTCACCGGAATCTGGGTTGTTCTGGCTTCCATCACGATGACGTTTTTGGCGTTTACCAGCGCACTGATCGTGCGTCAGGGCGGCGCTCCCGACTGGCATCATCTGACCCTCCCCCGGGTTCTTTATTTCAATACGTTGTTGCTGATCGCCAGCAGTGTGACGCTGGAAATCGGACGCCGCCAGGTTCGCGATTTCATGACTGCGAAGCGCATGATCACGAATCCCGCAAAGTGGTTGAACATTTCGTTGCTCCTGGGTCTGCTGTTTGTGGCCGGGCAGTTTTCCGCCTGGATGCAACTGCGGGCGCAGGGACTGTATCTGGCGACGAATCCGAACAGTTCCTTCTTCTATGTGCTGACGGTGATGCACGCTCTGCACGTATTTGGTGGACTGGGCGGTCTGACTCGCGTGATCCGCAAACTGAAGACGTCCACGCTGAAGCGCAGCACGCTGGACGCGATGTCGCACTACTGGCACTTTATGGACGCTCTCTGGGTGTACCTGTTGTGGTTGCTGTGGGCGAAACTTTAGCTCCTGAGCTGTAGCAGACAACTTGCCAAGGAGGCACTTTGAGCTACGCAAATTTATCGGTGCACGGACACGCCGCGGATGGAGTGCCGCCGGTATGGTCCATTCCCGCGAAGAAGATGGCGATGTGGCTCTTCATCATCGCCGACTCGGCCACATTCGCCGCCTGTCTGTTTGCCTATCTATTCCTCCGGACCGCGGATCCGAATTGGCCACGTCCCTTCCATAGCATCGTGAACGTTGCGATCATGACGTTCATCCTGATCACCAGCAGCTTGACCATGCTGTTCGGGATCGACGCCGCCAAGTCAGGAGACAAGGCGGGCGCAGTCCGCTGGACCATGATTACGGCCGCTCTGGGCGCGGTTTTCGCCGTGCTGCACATTCGCGAGTGGATGAGCATGATCGGCGAGGGCGTGACCCTGTTCCATAATCCGTGGGGATCGGTGAATTTCGGCGCCGCGTTCTTCAGCGTCACCGGACTGCACCTGCTGCACGTCACTTCCGGCGTGATTGCGCTGGTGGTCGTGGCCATTCGCTATCAGGGCGGCCGTTACAACTCCGATGACATCGAGATCACGGGCCTCTACTGGCACTTCGTGGATCTGGTCTGGATGTTCGTAGTGCCGCTGATTTATCTTTTGAATCTCTCGCACTAAAGGAACGATTAGGAGAGCAAGGATATGGAAAGCGCAGCCGAAAGCCGTTCCAGCAAAACCAAATACTTGATCGTCTATGTCTGCATCATGGTGATCGCGGCTCTGCAATTCGTAGTAGCCTACTCCGGCGCTGAAGGCGGTCAGTTGCTGACAGAAATGTTGGTCCTGGCCTGCGTTGAAGCCGCTCTGGCCGTTCTGTTTTTTATGCACCTGTGGGTGGACAGCCGCGGCCTGCTCTGGTTCGTTGCCGTTTTCACCATTTTCGTAATCTTTGCCATGCAATATGGTTGGCCGGATTGCTTCCGGCTGGTCAATGGCGTGCCGTGGGCGCATTAATGGTCGAGAGAAATCAGGCGTCTATGAGAACTGTGAAATCGCTTCCCTGGATTGGCATTGCATTGGCTGCGATTTTTTTCCTGCTCGCCCCTCTGCCCCTGTTCTCTCAGAGTTGCGCTCTCTGTTACACTCAAGCGGCCTCTTCGGGGTCGAAGGTGATTCAGGCTCTGAAGAGCGGTATTCTGGTTCTGATTATTCCTCCGACCTTGATGTCGGTGGGATTGGTCTACGTCGTACATCGCAAGAACGATGAGGTTCGACGCACTGAGAGCGACAACGACGGCGACTCCGGGCAAGATTGGTAATTTCGTAAAAATGGCCACCACACAAGTCATCGCAAGTCCGGTCCCGATGCAGAGCTTGAAGTCAAAGCTCCGCGACTATGTCACCCTCACCAAGCCCGAAGTAAACCTGCTGATCCTCATGACCACGTCAGCGGGCTATTACCTGGCCTCGCGCGGACCGATGCATGTCCTCGGCCTGATCAACACTCTGGTGGGAACGCTTTTAGTCGCCAGCGGAACCGCGACCCTGAATCAGTGGATGGAGCGCACCTGGGATGGTCAGATGCGCCGCACCGCTTCTCGCCCGCTACCCTCGGGCAGGATCAGCAGCTCTGAAGCGTTCTGGCTCGGCCTGCTGATGAATGTTGCCGGCGGCTTGTATCTCGCCTTGACTGTGAATCGCCTGACATCCATGCTGGCGATCTTTACCGTGCTGTCGTATCTACTGGTTTACACGCCGCTCAAGCGTAAGACTCCGCTGTGTACCGCGCTGGGCGCCATTCCCGGAGCCATGCCCACGCTGATCGGCTGGGCGGGCGCATCGGCCTCGCTGAGTCGCGGTGGATGGTTCCTCTTCGCGCTCCTGTTCCTCTGGCAATTCCCGCACTTCCTGGCGATTGCGCTGATGTATCGCGAAGACTACGCGCGCGCCGGCTACCAGATGCTGCCCAGCTTCGACCTGGATTCACGCTTCACCCGCGCCGAGATTCTGGGCTTCACTCTGCTTCTGATCGTGGCCACGATGCTGCCGGTGGTGAGCCATGTCACCCCGGTCTATTTAGTTTCGATGCTGGTGGCGGGCGCTTACTTCCTCTATTACGTGATGAAGCTGATGCAGTCCACCTCTCGCACTTTTGCCAGCAAAGTGGTTCACGCTTCCGTGCTGTACCTGCCGCTCGTGCTGGCCATGATGATCGCCTACAAGCGCTGACCTTCGCGAAATTGCCGTTGATCTCTCACCGGGCATCGACTCGGCGGACGCTCGCTATTTCTAATTAGGGCCGGTCTAAAGATCTGAATGCGCAAGAAAATTGGATTCGCCTTGTCCATCGTGCTGTTCGGTCTCATCATCCTCTCGACCCGCTTCTATGAAATCGACCTTCCGGTCTGGCGTTTCTTCGGTGGAGGCAAGAGGCTCGATCCCGCAACCCTGCATCTGGCGGGCGAATTCGTCGAGAGCAATCTGGGTACGGCCCGCGAGCCCGATGGCTCCTACACCGTTCGCATGCTCGCCCAGCAATATCTTTTTGTGCCGCAATGTGTCGAAGTCCCCGCGGGAACTCCGGTGCATTTTCGCATCACCAGCGCGGATGTAGTTCACCTGGTGAGTGTCACCGGCACGCAGGACGCCCTCAAGGCCACTCCAGGCGCGGTCAACGAAGCGGTATTTCAATTTCCGCAGGCTGGGGAATTCGAGGCTCCTTGCCGCGAGTTCTGCGGCCCCGGTCATTTCGCGATGAGCGCTCACGTGCGCGTAGTTCCGCCCGATCAGTTCGCCAGCCTTGCACCGGATCAAAGGAAGGGCTGCGATGCGCACTGAGTCTTTCCGTCACACTCCCACTCTTATCTCCGTGGGGCTGCTTTGCTTCTTACTGCCACTGCTGCTTCTCGCAAATCCGTCAGACCGCAATCAACCGCCCGTGCGAGTGCCCTCTGATGTGGCCTGGACGCCCGAGACGATTCAACTGGCGGCCAGCGGAAATGCTTTTCGCGGATCACTGCTGGCGCGGCAATGTGCCCACTGCCACGGAGCGGAGGGCTTCAGTTCCGAATCTGCGATTCCCAACCTGGCGGGAATGGACCGGCTATCGAACTGGAAAGAGTTGCAGGACTTTCATTCCGGAAAGCGCAGTTCTCCGGTCATGGAGCCCATCGCCGCCATGCTTTCCGCGCAAGACTCGGCGGACGTGGCCGCATACTTTTCCATGCTGCCGACTTTTCCGGATCCGATGGACAACCGCGCATTTCCGCAAGCCATTCCGGATGAAGTGAAATCGCGAATGGCCGAAAAGCTGATCGTCTTCGGTGACGCCAGCCGCGGCATTCCGCCCTGCGAGGCCTGTCATGGGCCGGTCGGCTATGTGAAGGGTGCGCCCTCGCTGGCGACGCAGAACACGCAGTACTTGCTGGGCCAGTTGCAGCATTTCTCCGACGGCACACGGACGAACGACATCAACATCGTGATGCGCAGCATCGCGAAACAGCTGACCGTCGAGGAAAAATCCGCGCTGTCGCAGTACTACGGCGCCGGCCGCGGACCGTCGGCTCAGATCGCCCACCCAGCAACTCTTTGATTCCCATCCGCTATATAACTATTAGCTATAATCGATCGCGAGTCGCCCCTCGCGGACAGGTTTCTTTTCCTTTCAAAGACTGATACATTCGGCAAATACTGGAGGCCACGACCTCGGACAACTTCTGCGCTGGTTACCAACCAAGGCAGTCCACAATTCATCAGAAACTTCGCTCACAGAAAACGCAGGACAAGGAATCATGAATTCTAAAAGACTGACGCTCACAACGCTGGCCGCCGTTCTCAGCGCGGCTGCGATGGCTGCTGCTGCGTCCGACCCTGCGCCGACAAAGACTGCCGTGCCGCTCGCTCTCGACCAGGTTGTGGATAATCTTGTGCGCCGCAATGAAGAGCGCGCCCAGGCCCTGCGGTCCACCGAGTCGACCCGCATCTATCATCTGGCCTATCGCGGATTTCCCGGCGACCGCGAAGCCGAGATGACCGTCCGCGCGCTTTATACCAGCCCGTCCAGCAAGAATTTCGAAGTCATCTCGCAGTCTGGCTCAAAAATCATTCTCGATCGCGTCTTCAAGAGGCTGCTGGAGGGCGAACAGGAAGCCGCTCAGCCCGCGGTGCACGACCGCACTCTGGTGAATCGCGCCAACTACGATTTCGAACTGGTGCGCTATGAGCCTTCGACTGCCGGTGGGCAGTACGTGCTGAAGCTCAGCCCGAAATCGAAAAACAAATTTCTGTATCGCGGCCAGATCTGGGTCGACGCCAACGATTTCGCCATCGCCCGCATTGAGGCCGAGCCCGCGCAGAATCCATCGTTCTGGACTAAGAAGAGCGAAGTTCGCCACGAGTACGTCAAAGTCCAGGGATTCTGGCTGCCCGCGCGCAACGAATCCATCAGCTACATCCGCCTCGGCGGGCGCGCGACGCTCACCATCGAATACTCAAATTACAAGTTGAACAACGGCACAGATGCAGCCGCAGTCTCTGCGGCGAAATTGCCAAAGTAAGCCGCTGCGGGAAACTTCGTCTAGTAAGGTAGCGCGGAGGGTCTGTCTGAATTCGTTTTGAAGGGCGCGGCTTCAGCCGCGCCGTAAGTGGTACAAAATCAATCGGGACTTTAGTCGCTGGGGCAACGCGCTCTTAAACTGACGCGACATCCAGCGCGGCCTTCCTGCATCCTCCACCCGGATGTGTATACTCTCATCCTACGCAGCAAAAGATACGGAGCCGTAGCGCCCTAACCCGCGCCGGTTCTGGCTTTGAGGAGATCCTTCATGCAAGCTCGCATCACCGGCACCACCATGCCCGTTCTCGAATTTCTTCTTGATCCCAACGAGTCCATCATCTCCGAGGCGGGCGAGCTTTCCTGGATGGGCAGTTCGATCCAGATGACGACGCACACGCAATTCGGCGGCGGCGGAGGCCTGTTCGGCGTGCTCAAACGCGTGGCCGGTGGCGGCTCCATCTTCATGACCGAATACCGTTCGCTCGGCCCGGGCGGCGAGGTTGCCTTCGCTACGAAACTTCCCGGCCACATCGTTCCCGTCGAAGTCTCTCCCGGCCACGAATACATGATTCACCGCCACGGATTTCTGTGTGCCACGCCGCAAATTCAAATCAGCGTAGGCTTCCAGCAGTCGCTGGGCGCGGGAATTTTCGGCGGCGACGGATTTCTGTTGCAGCGCGTCAGCGGTCAAGGCACCGCGTGGCTCGAACTCTCTGGCGAACTCGTCGTACGCGATCTGCAGGCGGGAGAGACTCTGCGCGTTCATCCCGGCCACGTCGGCGCGTTTCAGTCGAGCGTCTCCTTCCAGATCACGACCGTTCCCGGCATCAAGAATATGATCTTCGGCGGCGATGGAATTTTCCTCGCTTCGCTCACCGGCCCCGGAAGAATCTGGCTGCAGACGCTGCCCATCGCGAGACTGGCGCACGCCCTCGAGCGTTATATGCCGCATGAAGTTTCCAGGCAATCGGTGGAAGGTGGCGTGGTCGGCGGAATCGTCGGTTCGATTCTCGACGGCATGAAGTAAAGTGCGCATCGTTTAGTAAGTTATACTTTCCTCAAAGCCATGATTAACGGCAAACGCATCGCGGTCGTCATGCCCGCCTACCACGCGGAGAAGACGCTGCCTGCCACGGTCGGGGAACTGCCCGACCTGGTCGACATCCGCATCCTGGTCGACGATCACAGCCGCGACAATACGGTTCAGGTGGCGCACGATCTTGGCCTGCTGGTCTTTCAGCACGACCGCAATTACGGCTACGGGCGCAATCAGATGACCTGCTACCGCGAAGCGCTCACGGCCGGAGCGGACGTCGTCATCATGCTGCACCCGGATTATCAGTACACGCCGCTGCTGGTCACCGCGATGGCCAGCATGGTCGCCTACGATGTGTATGACGTGGTGCTCGGCTCGCGCATCATCGGCGGCCGCGCTCTGCTAGGCGGCATGCCGGTGTATAAGTACATTTCCAACCGGCTGCTGACTGCGTTCGAGAATATTTTTCTCGGCGTGAAACTCTCCGAATACCACACTGGATATCGCGCCTTCAGCCGGAAGGTGCTGACGGAACTTCCGCTGCTCGAAAATTCCGACGACTTCGTCTTCGACAACCAGATGCTCGCCCAGTGTGTGCACTTCGGCTTTCGCATCGGAGAAGTCTCCTGCCCGACAAAATATTTCGAGGAAGCTTCGTCGATCAACTTCCGCCGCAGCGTCACCTACGGTGTCGGCGTGGTCGCCACCACGTTGCAGTTTGCGCTGCAGCGCATCGGCCTGATCCATCTCGACCGCTTCAGCGCCGCAGGCCGCAAACTTGAAGCTGGCCCCAACACCTACTACGCCCGCCCGGGCGAAGCCGTGCGCTCGGCCTGATCATCTTTCGGCGTTGACGCCCGCAGAAAAGATATGATGACTTCCGCAAGGCATGCCTCATCCCCAACCGAATCCGATTGTGGCAGCGCGCATAAAGGGCGATTGGTCGATCTCCAATCTTGCGGCAATCGCACTGCTCACCGCGGCCGCATTCGTGGTGATGGGCTACCATCCCGGTCTCGAAGACGATGCCTTCTACCTCGCGGCGATCAAAAGGAATCTGAACCCGGCGCTCTTTCCGCACGACGCAGATTTCTTCCGCATTCAGTTTCAGGCCACAATCTTCGACAAGCTAATCGCTGCGTCGGTGCGACTGACTCACGTGCCGCTGGCATGGGCGGTCCTGCTGTGGCAACTCGCGGTCATCTTCTTTATTCTTCACGGCTGCTGGCGAATCGCGCGCCGCTGCTTTCGCGAACCTGCTGCGCAGTGGGCTGGCGTCGCGCTGGTTGCGGCCTTGCTGACGCTTCCTGTGTCGGGCACTGCGATCAATCTCGCCGACCAGTATCTGCACCCGCGCAACCTGGCGACTGCCATAATTCTTGCAGCGATTGTCGCCGTTCTCGATCGTCGCTTATGGCTCGCAGCCTTTCTGTTGATCGCAACTTTTTCTGTTCACGCCATCATGGCGGCGTTTGGAATTTCGTTCTGCGTATTTCTGCTGTGGTGTCAGCGGAACGATCGGCCGCTACAGGCGCGCACTTCAGCCGCCGCCCTGATGATCTTCCCCTTGGGATGGCTCTTCGAGCCTGCTTCCGAGGCCTGGCGTAAAGCGGCTTTGACTCGCGGCTTCTATTACATTTCTCACTGGGCATGGTACGAGTGGTTGGGAGTGCTCGCTCCGCTGGCGTTACTCTTTGCCTTCCAGCGAATACTTCGGCGAACTCAGTCGTCGGATTCAAACCGCCCCGCCTTGATCCCGCTGGTTTCGAGTCTGCTCTACTATGGCGTCTTCCAAACTGTAGTTGGAGTCGCGATCATGCTGCCGGCAAGTCTCGAACGCCTGCGCCCGCTGGAGCCGATGCGTTATCTGCACCTGCTCTACCTGCTTTTCTTTCTGTTGGTGGGAGCGCTGCTCGGGCAATACGCGCTTGGGCGTCATGCCTATCGGTGGGCGCTGCTGTTCGTTCCGCTGTGCGCGGGCATGTGGTATGCGCAGCTGCAGATGTATCCAGCCAGCCCGCACATAGAGTGGCCGGGCGCTGCTCCGAAGAATGAATGGCTGCAGGCATTCGACTGGATCAGGCTGAACACGCCTCTGGACGCGCTGTTTGCGCTCGATCCGCATTACATGCAGCTTCCCGGCGAAGACTATCACGGCTTTCGCGCGCTGGCCGAGCGCAGCGTGCTCGCCGACTACGATAAAGATGGGGGCATGGCCGCCCGCGTTCCAAGCCTGGCTCCGCGCTGGCTGAAGGAAGTGACCGCAGAGAACGGCTGGCGCGACTTTCAGCCGCAGGACTTCGAGCGCCTCAAGAACGAATTCGGCGTGAACTGGATTGTTCTTTCGCGCGCCGACAAAGTGTTTCTGCACACTCCGTCCGAGTTGATGATGTGCCCGTATGAGAACCAGCAAGTACGCGTGTGCCGTCTATACTGACTTCGATACTTCTGATGCCAGCTCAATCCACTTCCTAACTCGTCTTCAACCTTATATCTTGATGGCCGCCGTTGCGCTCCTGGTACGGCTTGCCGTCATTCCATTTCTTTATACCGACTGGATGGATCCGTTCGTCCTGCAGCATTGGGCGTTTGGGCTCATCGCGCGCTCCATCGCTTCTGGCCACGGATTCGGCTCGCCCTTCGCCGACACGGGCCTGTCGGCGCTTCTGCCACCTGTGTATTCGTATCTGCTGGCAGGTATCTTCAAGATTTTCGGAATTGAAACCAAGTCCGCGGTGATCGCTGCGCTCTCTTTGAATAGCGTGTTCTCCGCGCTTACCTGCGTGCCGGTCTTCCTGCTCGCGAAACAAGCATTCGGGTCGCGCGTGGCGAAATGGGCGGGCTGGGGATGGGCATTCTCTCCCTATGGCATTTACTACGGCGCGGACTGGGCTTGGTCCACGTGTCTGGTTACGTTTGAACTGGCGTGGCTGTTTCTGTTCGCATTGCGGTTGGAAAAATCATCGCGTGTTCGGGATTGGATTTTGTTCGGAGCCTTCGGCGGAATCGCTGCGCTGACTGAACCGGTGGTGCTCGCGGTTGTTCCGCTGCTGGGATTGTGGACGTTGTATCGGCGATATCGACTGCGGCAATCGTGGCAGGCTCCGATGGCCGCGGCCGCGCTCGCTGCCATCGCGGTAATGGCGCCCTGGTTCATTCGCAATTACGAATTGTTTCATCGCTTCATCCCGGTGCGCAGCGGCTTCGGGCTCGAGCTCTACATGGGGAACAATGGATATTCCACGCGCTGGGTGAACAGCGCGCTGCATCCCAACCACAGCGACGCCGAGCTGCAGGAATACGAGCGCGTGGGTGAGATGGCCTATATGGATCACAAACTCGCGCAGGGGAAGGCCTACATCCGCAGCCATCCGGGCTGGTATGCGTGGATGACGATGCGGCGCATTGTCTACTTGTGGACTGGCTACTGGAGCTTTGCGCGCGAGTATCTGAAGGATGAGCCGCTGGATCCGCCGAATATTTTCGTCGACACTACGATGACGGTGCTCGGGTTGCTTGGCCTGCGACGAGTCTTTCCGGCGCGATTCTTCGCTGGGCGTTCGCTTCGCCATTGTGCTCTTCTTCTTCCCATTGCCTTACTACTTCACTCATCCCGAGACGTATTACTTCCGACCAGTTGATCCGCTGATCGTCGTGCTGGCCGCCGTTGTCATCGCCGGCGCGTCGTGGGCCGCGTCTGCAGAAAACGCATGACCACAGAGGGCACAGAGGCTCACAGAGAAAAACCTTTGTGTTCCTCTGTGGTGATGAATGTTCTTCTTGCGTTGCGCCTCTTTCGCTTGGGGACTAACATCTAATACTCACGATGCCCTCTGCGACCTCTTTACGCTTCGAAACTCAGCGGCGCTTCACCATCGGTATCGATGAGGTCCTCAACTTCGCTTACGACGCTTTCTGCAGCAACAAGCTGCAGTTCACACTGACGGCTCTGGCGATGGCTGTGGGCACGGCTTCTGTGATTCTTGTCTCGACCATTGGACTCACGGGCAAGCAGTACATTCTGCGACAGCTGCAGTCGATTGGCACGAACATGATTTCTGTCGACTACCAGGGCGGGTCGCAGCGCATCGATTCCACGCCCGATCCCATGACCATCGAAGACGTGCAGGCGGTGCGCGAGCAGGTGCCCAGCATTGTTGCGGCTTCGCCGACCATCGCGCTGAATGACCGCATTAGTATTGGGAACGGCAAGCAGAGCGACATTCTGGTACTGGGAGCGGCGCCGGATTATCAGCGCGTACGCAATTTGAAAGTCCTCGCCGGACGATTCTTCGATCAGCAGGATACTTCGGGCCGCAACAAGGTTGGCGTGATCACGGAGAAACTGGCGATCAAGCTTTACGGCGCTGTGCTGCCCGCCGTCGGCCAGATCATCAAGTTGAGCGGCGGCCTTCCGTTCACCGTGATTGGAGTGTTCAAGGAGAGCGTCGATACTTTCGGGCAGTCCGAGATTCAGGAAGACACGATGCTGATCCCTTACACGGTCAGCCGCTTCTTCATGCCCACGAACGCGGTGTATGAAATCTATTTTTCAGCGGCGACGCCGCAGGACGTGCTGCCTGCGACCGAAGCGATCGGTAGAGTGCTGCACTCGCGGCATCGCCCCGAATCGGTTTACAACGTGCAGAACCTGACGCAGTTGCTGACAGTCGCTGGCAAGATTGCCGACGCGTTGACGATGGTGCTGCTTCTGGTTGCGTTCGTGACGCTGCTGGTCAGTGGCATCGGCATCATGAACATCATGCTGGCGACAGTGACGTCGCGCATTCGCGAGATTGGAATCCGCAAGGCGATTGGCGCCACCAATCGCGCGATCCGCTTTCAATTTCTGGCGGAGGCGATTCTGATTTCGCTGGCGGGTGGGATCGTGGGGACGGTGACGGGTTTGGCGATCCCATATTCGGCGCGCTTCCTGACGGACTACCGCATACCGATCTCAGGCTGGTCGGCCATCATCGCTATCGTGGTGTCGTCGATTGTCGGGATCATCTTTGGGACCATTCCAGCCAGCCGCGCCTCGCGGCTCGATCCGGTGGAAAGCCTGCGCTACGAGTAGGTTGGCGGCAGGCGTTGTAAGTTTTCCACAGTGTTCCTTCAGGAACATTCGTCTTACATTTGTGTATGTACAAATATGGCATGACGAAGAGAGGGCAAAGACCGGGTGTAGTTTTAGTATCACCAGCCCGGCGGAGTTGGAGATGTTCGCATCAAGGGTCAAACAGGTTTTTGTGCTGGCAGCATCGTACCCGCCCTTGCAAAGAGCGCAAGGACGGGCCATCCTCTGTCGTGGCGCTGCAGGCCAACCCGCCCTTAGATGACTCTCTTGGTACGTCAATGTACGAATCCCAAGCACTAATGTAGTAGAGTCCAATCTTGCTGACCCACTTACCTAACTAGTTATAGACGGGGCATATTTTGCCGCGCAGAATTATCCTTCTTCTGGAATCTTGGAAAACCTGCCCAAAGAAAATCAAAAGGAGAAGCCGAATGAAATTCGGTTGTGTCGAGACGCCTACCTTGGCCGCAGGGCTGCTGCTTGGCCTGCTGTTTGCGACCGTAACGATTCCACTGAGTGCTCAACCTGCAGAACCGGGGGCGCAACATCCGGGGGCCTGGGGATATGACAAGGCTCACGAGATCACGCTCACCGGAACCATTGAAGAAGTGAAGGAAAAAGCCCCTGCCGGCAGTCCGGTTGGCCTGCATTTAACGGTCGCGGGCACCCAGGGGAAAGTAGATGCGCATCTTGGCCCGTACATGAGCAAGCAGACGCTTGCGGCTTTGCACACGGGAAGCGCGGTGCAAATCGTCGGCGCGATGGAAAAACGGAATGGGAGAGAGTATCTGCTGGCCCGGCAGGTGATCTTCGGAGGGCGGATGGTGCAAGTGCGCAGCGAGAACGGATTTCTGGTCCGGCAGCATTCGCCGCAGTCGCATCGCGGGAATCAGAAGTCTGCTCTTGGCACAAATGGAGGTGCGCGATGAACTTCCGTCGAATCGTTCTTTTAGCAATTGCTCTGACTATGGTCGCAGCGCTGGTGGCGTGCAGCAGTTCGAGCAGCACCACCAAGACTCCGCCACCACCGGTTACGGCACTCGCGGCGGGGAACTATGTGTTCTCGGTGGCGGGAATGGATTCGGGGTCGGCAAACTGCACAGGCCAGGAATTCGTGTGCACTCAGAGCTATATAGCCGCTGGAGTGTTTACCGTTAACGCCAGCGGAAATATTGCAACCGGGGAGATGTCGTTCTCCGACTTCAACTATTACGTGCAAGAGGGCATCACGAGCGGCAGTGTGGCGCTTAATTCGGCCGACAGCAACCTGTTGATCACCATTAACACCGGTGACGTTAACATCGGCCCCGGAGCAGCCACTGGCGCGGGCAGCGGCACACTGGTATTGAACGCCGCCATGGCGTCCAGCACCAGAGGTCTGATCAGTGAGTACGACCTTTGGGCGACATCGACTGGAGAACTGGATGCGCAAACCAGCACCGCAGCTCTTTGCCCGACTACGCCATGCGGCTATGCGTTCAACCTTGTCGGTTTCGATGGGAACGATGCTCCGATCGGGCTGGGTGGCGTGTTTACGATTGATGGAGCCAGCGGCGGCATCGATGGCACTGGCAGCATCTTCGACATCAATGATGTAGGCAATTTGTTTCCGGGTAACACGGTCTCGTCCGGCAGCGTCAGTGCTCCGGACAGCATGGGCTTCGTCACCATAACAATCAATGACACGGCGTTTTACGGTGCAGATCCCGGGATCGTTCTGGATGGCTACATTGTGGACGCTAACCACATACGGTTGATCGAGAACTGGACCGTCGACTCCAACGCCTCGGACGTCGGAGGAACGGCCCTGGCGCAAACTGGGACCGGAGGATTCAATACGGCCTCTATCTCCGGCACAACCTATGTGATCGGTACAGAAGGCTCCGATGTAAATGGGCCGCTGCAGGTGGCCGGGGAGCTCACCTTCAACGCGGATAACTCGGTCGGCGGCAATCTGAGCTTCAACGATATCGTCACGCAAAGCCCACAGGGCGGGACGGCGATTACGGGTGGAACCTGGGCTGACGACGGAAGCGGAACTGGGCGTGTCATCGTGACCGGCGCGACTGACGGTGCCACGTTCGGCTACAACCTGACACTCTATGAGACGGGAGACGGCCATGCGACCGTCCTTTCGCTGGACGTCACCGACATGGTCTCAGGCTTGGGCACGATGCAGGCTTCGGGTCTGGGCGTGTCTTCGCTGAGCGGAAAGTACACGCTAGCCCTGGATGAGTTCAGCGCTGGCGTAGAGGGGGATGGCGATGGCCAGATAACGGCGAGCTCATCAGCCCTCACGCTGACGGGCTTCACGGACGAGAACGGGTCCCTGCTGGGCGCTGGGCTCGTTCCTAACCAGGCGTTGACCTCCAGCTATAGCGGGTCTGCGGGTAGTCCCATCATTGATATCACTGGAAACGGTGGGGGCCTGCTCACCCTGTATCTCATCGATGGGACGCAAGGGGTGGTCATCGAAAACGATACAGGCCAGCTTACGCTGGGCTTGGCAACGAACCAGTAGTCTTCGCTGAGGCGTACAACTTGCGGTTTACTTGTGGCGCACTTCGGTGCGCCACTTTTTTTGACTTTGTCAGAACTCGGGTGTGGGCGTGTGGGCTGGGGCGAGAGTGGGGTTGCGATCGTTCGCCGCGCTCACTGCGCGTGACGGGCGAGGCGCCCGTCGCCACATGTGCTTGTCGGCACATTCGCTCGTTGCCACATGCGCCTGTCGGCACATTCGGATATTTGTGTAGAGACCACAAAGCCGGGCTGGTTTGCCCGGCTTTTTCCCGTTGTGGAACTGGTTCAGTCGTCGTGTTTAGAGCGGCCGTTCCAGAATGTCGTTTGTAGCTGTGAGTTCACCCAGTGGTGCGCGTGTTCTCACTCAGGGCTATTTCCCGAATCGGCATTGCAGGCTCACCAACCTGCTGCCGGGGTGCTTACATCACCATCGCCAGATTCTCCAGTTCGTGTTGCAGAACCGGCAAAGCGCATCCGGCCATCTCGACGCGGCCAGCCGCATCGAGCGCTGCCTTGGGCGAGACGCCGTAGCCGCGGCCGGTCAAGAAAACCTGCAGCAGTTCGGCAGCCTCGTACGAGTCCAGCATTCCGTTCTGCAGCAGATCGTTACGAAGCGCTGCCAGTTCGGTCACCGTGAAGCGGTCTTTATCGTTGCCCACGCGAGCGATCACCGCTGTGTTCGCGAAGGCTTCGTCGAATTCCGTTTCGAATTTTGTATCGTCGAACTTTCTATCGTTAACCATGGCCGTCATCACCTCCGACTCCGACCTCTTGCCTCTTTGCGTATTAGACTCATCGGCACCTGTGAAAGTTGCATGCAACTCAAATGCCGTTTTTACCCTACTTGTCTAATACGTGCTCCAAGGCTTTCTGGATTCATTAACCCTAGGATTCATCGGAAGTTGTGGGGGGAGACTACAGCGGCTGGGATGGCACGATAGTGCCATTGGTACCTGGCGGGTAATCTCAAAAGTGACACAATGTGTCGTTTTCGAGCAGGACGGCGTGAGATGCCGCGCTTGCGGTCAGGCGGCGGTTGCGCTCTGGGCGGCTTCGACGGTGTCGTAAAACTTGAAAAAAGGCTCGACGCGGGTGACCTGGAGCGACCCGCGAACCCGGTCGCAGACGCCAGCCAGGGCTAGATTTCGGCCGTCCTTCTGACGGCTGACGTAGGCTCCCACGAGCGCTCCGATGCCTGCGGAATCGACATAGGGCACCTGGGTGAGATCGAGGATCAGGCTGTGGGATTCGTCGCTGCGGACCATCGATTGAAACTGGAAGAAGTTGGAGAGCAGAATCGGGCCGACCAGTCGAATGATTCGTTGGCTGGGCGCGGATGAGGGGACATCTTCAAGCTGCAGAGGCTCCTGTGGCATTCGGACATCGTAGTACGGGATTGTGAAAGGAATGTTAAAGGTGAGGAAAGTCTGGAGGCGAGGTGAGGGACGATTTCGTTGCCGCAGACTGGGGCTCGATCTTCACTCCTCGATTTTGGCCTCGTCGATGAGCATGATCGGGATGTCGTCCTTGACCAGATAGACGCGATGGCACTGCGTGCACTTCAGGCTCTCGGGAGTCTGGCGGTATTGGAGCGGCTGCTTGTCGGCGGGGCAGACCAGGATTTCCAGCAGATCCTTGGCGATCATGGGTGCATTGTACCTGCTGTTCGGCTGGCGACGCAGCAGGTTCCTCACCGGGCTTTCAGCCCGGTTCGGAATGACAAAAAGAATTCTGTGGAAACGGACCTCCTGGCAGGACAGATCGGGTGCCTTTCCACTGTTCTCGACCTGTTCGGCTGGCGACGCAGCAGGTTCCTCACCGGGCTTTCAGCCCGGTTCGGAATGACAAAGAGAATTCTGTGGAAACGGACCACCTGGCAGGATGGATCGGCTGCCTTTCCACTGTTCTCGACCTGTTCGGCTGGCGAGACAGCAGGTTCCTCACCGGGCTTTCAGCCCGGTTCGGAATGACAAAGAGAATTCTGTGGAAACGGACCACCTGGCAGGATGGATCGGGTGCCTTTCCACTGTTGTCGACCTGTTCGGCTGGCGACGCAGCAGGTTCCTCACCGGGCTTTCAGCCCGGTTCGGAATGACAAAGAGAATTCTGTGGAAACGGACCACCTGGCAGGATGGATCGGCTGCCTTTCCACTGTTCTCGACCTGTTCGGCTGGGGACACAGCAGGTTCCTCACCGGGCTTTCAGCCCGGTTCGGAATGACAAAAAGAATTCTGTTGAGACTGACCCCCTGGCAGGACAGATCGGGTGCCTTTCCACTGTTGTCGACCTGTTCGGCTGGCGACGCAGCAGGTTCCTCACCGGGCTTTCAGCCCGGTTCGGAATGACAAAAAGAATTCTGTTGAGACTGACCCCCTGGCAGGACAGATCGGGTGCCTTTCTGCTGTTCTCGACCTGTTCGGCTGGCGAGACAGCAGGTTCCTCACCGGGCTTTCAGCCCGGTTCGGAATGACAAAAAGAATTCTGTTGAGACTGACCCCCTGGCAGGACAGATCGGGTGCCTTTCCGCTGTTCTCGACAGTGTAAGATTTAGTGCTTATGCTGGCGACCATTCTTGACGGGGTGAAGATTGCGCAGGAGATACGGAGCGAAGTCGCTGCCGAGGTGCGCGCGCTGGCTGTGGGCGGAGTGCGTCCGGGGCTGGCGGTGGTGCTGGTGGGGCACAATCCGGCTTCCGAGATTTACGTTCGCGGCAAGGTGAAGGCGTGCGAGGAAGTGGGGGTGTACAGCGAGAAGCTGACGCCGCCGGAGTCGGTGGGCACTGACGAACTTCTGGCCGTGATTCGGGAACTGAATCGGCGCGACGATATTCACGGCATCCTGGTGCAGTTGCCGCTGCCCGCGCAGGTGGACGCTAAGAAGGTGCTGCTGGCGGTGGATCCGGCGAAGGATGTGGACGGATTTCATCCTATGAACGTGGGATTTTTGTCGACCCAGCGGCCGGGGCTGGTGCCCTGCACGCCGGCTGGAGTCATGGAAATTCTGAAGCGCAGCAACATTCCGGTGGCGGGGCGGGAGGCGGTTGTGGTGGGACGGAGCGACATCGTCGGGAAGCCGGCGGCCATGCTGCTGCTGAATGCGAATGCGACCGTTACTGTGTGCCATTCGAAGACGCATGATCTGCCGGGGGTGTGCCGGCGGGCGGACATTTTAGTGGCGGCGATTGGTCGGGCTGGAATGATTACTCGCGACTTCGTCAAACCGGGAGCTACGGTGATTGATGTCGGGATGAATGCGGTGACGTGATGCGGCTGAGTTCGAACGCTTTTTTGCGGGCAATGCGAAAAGGGAAGAGACGTTCCGCAAGAAAGGGTCGGTACTGATGGGGGACGTGCATCCGGAAGTGGCCGAGGTGGCCGGGGCGATCACGCCCGTGCCGGGTGGAGTGGGGCCGCTGACTATCGCTATGCTGATGTTCAATACGGTGAAGGCGGCGAAGATGCAGCTAGCGAATCGAGGGGCATTTTCTGGCGCTAAGTAATTACAAGAGATCACCACAGAGGACACGGAGAGACACAGAGGAATACAGGGTTTCTTTTTATCCCCAGTGTCCTCTTTGGTGAATTGTTGTTGTCGGAGGGTAATTGCTGAAAATTGGCTTGACCGGGGGGATTGCCTCGGGCAAATCGGTTGTGGGGGAGATGTTTGTCGCCCTGGGGGCGCATCTGGTGCAGGCGGACCGGATTGCGCATTCGCTCATGCGGCCGGGCGAGGCCGTCTATAACGAGGTGGTGAAGCAGTTCGGGCGGGAGATTCTGAATCCGGACATGAGCATCAATCGCGCGAAGCTGGCGGAGGTGGCATTCGGTCCGGCGGCGGACGATCCGGACAAGCGGGCTTCGCGGGTTGAGGAACTGAACCGCATCGTGCATCCGGTGGTGATTCGCAGCCAGGATGAGTGGATGCAGGAGATGGGACGGCAGGATCCGAATGCGGTTGCGATGGTGGAGGCGGCGCTGATCCTCGAAGCTGGGGCGAAAGATCATTTCGACAAGCTGATCGTGGTGACCTGCGATCCGGAGCAGCGGGCGGCGCGATATGCGGCGCGGCAGAAGATCGATCTCGAAGCGGCTCGCAAGGAAGTGGCCCGCCGCATGGCTGCACAGCTTCCGGATGCAGAGAAGATCAAAGCCGCCGATTACGTGATCGACAATTCCGGCTCGCTGGAGCACACGCAAGAGCAGGTGCGCACCGTTTGGCAGAAATTGCGACCGCAGATTTAACTTCTTGAGACTCGTGCTATTCCGGCAGCATCCTCCTTTGTTGTTTAGAATTGACCTGCGGGCAGATTTTTGTTTTGAGATTCGTTGATTCAGGGTGAACGAAATTTATGAAAGTACTTCGGCCTATCATTCTGGCGGTGGTCATCGCCGGCGCATTTTTTTACTTCACGACCTGGCGGTCGAATTCGCAGGGTGAGTTCCGGCCATCGAACTGGCTGAGCCATCCCAACAAAGTGGAGATTACGGAGGCGGCTCCGAATGAAGGGCTGGACAGCGAAGAGCAGAACAACATCGCGGTCTACAAGAAGAATATTCCGTCGGTGGTGAACATCACGTCGCGCACGCAGACGTTCGACTTCTTCTACGGCCTGGTGCCGCAGGAAGGGCAAGGGTCGGGATTCGTGATCGACAAAGATGGCCACATTCTGACCAACTATCACGTGATCGCCGACGCCCGGCAGGTGGAAGTGACGATGCACAATCGCAAGCGCTACAAGGCGACGATCGTGGGCTCGGATCCGGCGCACGATCTGGCGGTGATCCAGATCAAGGCGACAGATCTGGTTCCGGCGGTGCTGGGCGATTCGAAGAACCTGCAGGTTGGGCAGAAGGTTTATGCGATCGGCAATCCATTTGGCCTGGCAGGAACGATGACGCGCGGCATTGTGAGTTCGATTCGTGCTGTGCGGGAGCCGAACGGCGCGACCATCGGCGACGCGATTCAGACCGATGCCGCCATCAACCCGGGCAATTCCGGCGGTCCGCTGATGAACTGGCACGGCGAAGTGATCGGCATTAATACGATGATTCTGTCGAGTGTGGGTCAGAACGCCGGGATCGGCTTCGCGATTCCTATTAATACGGCCAAGGCTGTGCTCAACGACTTGATGACGCTGGGCCGGGTGAAGCGGCCGGCGCTGGGAGTAAGGACGATTCCCATCAGTCCGGAGTTGGCGGATGAGATTGGCCTGCCGGTCGATTACGGATTGCTGGTTGTTCAGGTGACGGCTGGCGGATCGGCCGACCTGGCGGGACTTCGCGCGGGTACGGAGCGGGCGTATCTGGGGAATATTCCAATCATGCTGGGCGGCGATCTGATTGTCGCGATCGACGATCAGAGAGTGGAGAATGAACAGGATCTGTCGGAGATGATGAACAATCATCGCGCGGGCGACACCGTGAAGGTGACCATCTATCGCGGTAAGAAGAAGATGGACGTCAGCGTGGCGTTGGGCGAGGCGCGGCAGCAGGTGTGAGGTAGCTCTCAGCTATCAGCCTTCAGCTTGCAGCTGTCAGCTTGCGGTCGCTTGGGCGATCATTCTGCGTCACGCTTGCGGCCTCTCGCTAAATCGGTTAGGCTTTGCTTCTGCCTATGACTGCCGTCCTTTAATCTGCGAGTTGTAATTGAGTGACCCGGCGCGCGGAGGTGTGTGCGCGGCGCTCCTTTTCTTACTTCTTACGTCGTGCCCAACCACGAAAGGATTTCGCATGCAATTCGTAGATAAGGCATTCGCTCGCCGTCTGGAATCGGCCGAAGAGATGCCGCAGGTGTTGTACGCCAGAGTGTTTCAGCGGACGCGTCCGGATGTCGGCGCGGCCGAGCAGGAAATTTGTGGCGGCCACATGAGCTTCTGTGGGCTGGGTTCGCCGGTGGGGCGCGCAGTCGCCCTGGGGTTAGACCGTCCGTTCGCCGAATCGGATCTCGATCAGGTGGAGGCCTTCTATCGGGCACACAAGGCTCCAGCGCAGGTGGACTTGTGTCCGCTGCACGGCGCTGAAGTGTTCGAGATGTTCAAGCAACGCGGCTACGCGATCGCTGAATTGAACAACGTGCTCTATCGCAGGATTGATCGAGAGGAGGCGTGGCCAGCGGCTCCGCCGAACTGCGAGATTCGCCGTAGTTCGATTGAGGAAGCGGATCTTACGGGTGCGATCGTGGAGAGCGCATTCTTTCCGGAGGGCACGCCCGAGCCATTTCGCGGACTCATCACGCCGCTCTACCAGATGAAAGGATCGGTGGCTTTTGTAGCCTGCGTTGAAGGTGTGCCGGTCGCCTGCGGTACTGGGCTCATTCTCGACGAGCACAAGATCGTAGCGCTATGCGGTGCGGGGACGTTGGCGGCATATCGTGGACGCGGGTTTCAAACTGCGCTGCTGCAGAGGCGCATGCAAACTGCTGCCGTGGCGGGCTGCGAATACGCCGTCATTGTGACCAACGGCGGCACGACATCGCAGCGCAATGCGGAGCGGTTGGGATTCCGCGTGGCCTACAGCAAAGTCACGGCGATCAAACAGCTGGAGACGTGAGGGCAGGGCGGGGCATTGCGACGGCATCAGTTCTCGTTGCATAGTGGAATGCATGCCGCTCGGAAGTCCTACGCTGCAGGGCAAGCACATTCGCCTGGAACCGCTTGATTATTGCCACGTCGATGGCCTGGTGGCCGCGAGCGCGGGGGATGCCGGGCTCTATCGCTGGAGTCCGGTCCCGCAGGGGAAGGCTGCAGCGACCACCTATATTGATACGGCGCTGGCGTGGCGGGACGCGAACACAGCTGTCCCCTACGCTACCGTGCGCGCCGGCGATGGCGTGGTGATTGGGTCTACTCGCTTCTTCAATATGGAATGGTGGGCTTGGCCGCAAGGCCATCCTTTGCATGGCAGAGACGTTCCGGACGCCTGCGAGATCGGCTACACCTGGCTGAGTCACTCGGCTGTGCGCACGGCGGCGAACACTGAAGCCAAGCTGCTCATGCTGCGCCATGCCTTCGAGGTCTGGCAGATGCTGCGGGTCTGCCTGCACACGGATGCACGCAACGAGCGCTCGCGCGCTGCCATGGAACGAATCGGCTGCAAGTTCGAAGGGATTCTGCGGGCGCATCGCATGGCTGCTGACTTCATCCCGCGGGATTCTGCGCGGTACTCCATTGTGGCGGCGGAGTGGCCGGCGGTGAAGCAGCGGCTGATCCAGATGGTGGATCGATAAAGCAAACACGTGGCTCCGGATGCATTTGTCCGGGGGGCTCGCTGCGCTCGCAGGCGGACGAATGCGTCCGCCGCTACGTGATTCCGTAGGCTTTGACCCACTCGTCGTGCATCTTCTGGCTTGCTGGCCATTGGAAACATAGGCCGTAGCCGTCGGGATCTTTGAACGAAAGTTGCTTCATGCCGTAGGGCGCGACTTTCGGTTCTTTTAATGAGACGCCGTGATCTCGGAGATGGCGATAAGCGGCGTCCAGATCGCGGCAGCCAAAAAACAGGCAAGTATCTTCGTGGGCCGCAACGCGGGCCGGATCGGGCGCGGCCGGGCGACTATCTCGTTCGTAAGCTGTGTTGAGCATGACTTCCGCGCCGTTCAATTTCAGCAGACACCAACTGCAGTCATCGCCTGGCTGCGATGTGCTGGCTACGGAGAAACCCAGCACGTCGCGGTAGAAGCGAATGGCGGTGGGCATGTCGAAGACTTGCAGCAGCGGAGCAACGCCGTGTATGTCCATAGCAGTGCTACCCTCCTCGGCGAAGGCATACTATCAAAACAAATGAATTCTCCCAATGGTCGGTTCGACGTAAGAGACGTTAGAATGTACCGGCCGATTCGAGGAGAATCGCGATGAACGTAGACGAAATTCGCGAGTATTGTCTAGATTTTCCGGAGGCGACTGAGAATCTGCAATGGGGCGACGATCTGTGCTTCAAGATTCGCGGGAAGATTTTTGCCATCACTGCGCTTACGGCTCCGCCGCAGAAAGTTTGTTTCAAATGCACCGCGGAGATCTTCGCGGAACTCATCGAACGGCCTGATATTGCCCCTGCGCCTTACGTGGGCCGGTACAAATGGGTGCTGGTGGACCGCCTTGACGCGCTCGGCGGCGATGAACTGAGAGATTTGCTGCGCCAATCCTACGAGATGGTAGCGGCAAAGGCTCCGAAGGCTGCTGCGAAAACCAAGGGGAAGAAGAGCAAATCCAGCAATAAGAAGGTGGCCACGCCGAAGCGCCGTGCCCGGAAACGGTGAGCCCGTATCCGGCATGCAACTGGCCTGGTAACGGAGTATGTCCGCCGGGATTTGACTCGCTTCCTCTGACTCGGCTAGCCTCAAGAGTCCCGTGGCATTTTGACTTCTCGATCCGGATGCGATCCCCGCACAAATTTGCCGGCGCGCTAGTCGTCGCAATCGCGATGGCGTGTGGTCCTTGGCTGCTGGCCGCGGCTGGGCCCGTGCATGCCCCGCACGGAATGGTGGTGAGTTCGAAGGCTTTGGCCTCGCAGGCTGGACTGGAAATTCTGCAGCAGGGCGGCAATGCGGTTGACGCCGCCGTGGCCACGGGATTCGCGCTCGCGGTGGTGCATTCGGGCGCAGGCAATCTGGGCGGCGGCGGGTTCATGCTGGTCCGCATGGCCGACGGCAAAACGCATTTCCTCGACTACCGCGAAAAGGCTCCCGCCGCGGCGACGCGCGACATGTATCTCGACGCGAACGGCAATGTGATCGAAGGGGCCAGCGAGGTTGGGTACAAATCGATTGCGGTGCCGGGATCTGTGGCCGGGATGGCTTACGCCGAGCAGAGGTGGGGCAAGCTGGCGCTGAAAAAAGTGATGGCGCCGGCCATCAAGCTCGCGCGTGAGGGCTTCGCTCTCAGTTGGATCGAGGCGGGAGAGTTTCACGATGAGGGCCTGGCGAAGTTTCCGGAGTCGCGCCGCATCTTCCAGCGCAACGGCGACTATTACAAGACGGGAGAAATTTTCCGGCAGCCTGAGCTGGCGCGGACGCTGGAGAGAATCGCGGAGAAGCCGGACGATTTCTATCACGGGGCTCTGGCGCGCGAACTCGCGGCCGCGATGCAAAAAGGCGGAGGTCTGATCACCGCCGAAGATTTGGCGCACTACGAAGTGAAAGAGCGGGAGCCGGTGCGCGGCAGTTATCGTGGGTACGAAGTGATCAGCGCGCCGCCGCCATCGTCCGGTGGCACTGTGCTGATTGAGTCGCTCAACATTTTGCAGGGCTACGATCTGGCCAAGATGGGCGACCGTTCGGCGCAGTCGATTCATTACACGGTGGAGGCCTTCCGGCGGGCATTTTTCGATCGCGCGGAGTTTCTTGGAGATCCGGATTTCGGCAAGATTCCTGTGGCGCAGTTAATTGATACTCGCTATGCCACAGCATGGCGCGACACGATTGATCCGCAACGCGCCAGCGTCAGCAAAGAACTGAAGCGCCCGGAGATTTTCAGTGAACTGGAACAGTACGCTTCGACGCATCCTCCGGCAACCGCGCCGCGCGAGCCCAATCACACCACGCACTATTCCATCATCGATGGCGAAGGCAATGCGGTTGCGGTGACGACCACCATCAACGACTGGTTCGGATCGCGGGTTACCGCCGACGGCTTGGGCTTTCTGCTGAACGACGAAATGGACGACTTCTCGGCGAAGCCCGGCGTGCCCAATAGCGATGGCCTGATTCAAGGTCCGGCGAACGAGATCGGGCCGGGCAAGCGCCCGCTTTCGTCGATGACCCCGACGATTGTGGTCCACGATGGCAAAACGGTGCTGGTGCTGGGCTCGCCGGGAAGTTCGAAGATCATTACTACAGTGGCCAATGTGTTGATGGGCGTTATCGATTATGGAATGAATATTCAGGAGGCGGTGAATGCTCCGCGCTTCCATAATCAGTGGTTGCCCGACGTGGTGAATGTTGAGAAATGGTTCTCACCCGACACGGTGAACGTCCTGCATAAAATGGGGTACGACGTCGAGACCGGCCTCTACAAGGGCGATACTTTCAGCTATTGGAGCGAGGCCGAGTGCATCGCGGTCGACGAGAAGACGGGCGAGCGATTGGGCGCGGCAGACTTTCGCAGCGACGGCAAAGCGCTGGGATATTAAGCGTTCCATTGGTTCCGTTGGTTCAGTGAATCCATCAATTCTGTTGGGAGCGGCATGCAGAAAGCAGTCTCCACTTATCTATACGTGAAAGAGCGCCTGCACCCGGGCATTCTGGATGGCCTTGCCCGTAGCGGCGTGCAGGCGATTGAGATTTTCGCGGCGCGGCAGCATATTGACTATGCGAACCGTAAGCAGCATGTGAAAGAGATTGCGGAATGGTTTCGCGGCAGTGGGATTCCGCTGCATTCGGTGCACTCGCCGCTCTATGCTGACTATGAATGGGGCCGCGCCGGCGCGCCTCCGATGAACGTGGCGTCGATCGATCGTGCCCACCGGGTCGAAGCGATGGATGAGATCAAACGGGCGCTGGAGATTGCCGAGCAGATACCTTTTCGTTTCCTGGTGCAGCATCTGGGAACGCCGAATGAGAGTTTCAGCGAGAAGAAATTCGAAGCGGCGATGACTTCCATCGAACACCTGCGGGCGTTTGCGAAACCGCTGGGGGTGCGCATTCTGCTGGAGAACATTCCGAATGATCTTTCGACGCCGGACAACCTGGTCGAGTTGATCCGGCAGTCGCATTTCGATGACGTGGGCGTGTGTTTCGATTTCGGGCACGCTCACATGATGGGCTCGGTGCGGGAAGCTTTCGAAATTCTGCGCAATCAGATTCAGTCGACTCATGTCCACGACAATGCGAAAGATAAAGATTCGCACCTGTGGCCGGGGAAGGGAACGATCGACTGGAAAGAAGCGATCGAGTTGCTGCGCTCGGCCCCGCAAACGCCGCCTCTGGTGCTGGAACTAGCGGAAGACGAAAAAGTGAACCCGCTGGAAAAACTCGAAGAGACCTTCGAGAAATTGGAAACGGCGTAAGAGATTTCGAAATTATGTCCTCACCTGTCACTACGATTGCAGAAATCGGCAAGCACGACGGTCAGGCCGTCACTATTCGCGGCTGGCTTTATAACCTGCGCGAGAGCGGAAAGTTGCTCTTCCCGCAGTTCCGCGACGGCTCAGGCATTATTCAAGGTGTGGTTCCCAAGAACGCGGTTACGCCGGAAGTCTTCGACGCGATTAAGAGTCTGACCCAGGAATCGAGTGTGATCGTCGAAGGAAAAGTTCGGGCAGACAAGCGCGCGCCCGGCGGATTTGAACTTGATGTGATCAATGTGCAGGTGGTGCAGCGCGTGCCGGAGTCGGATCCCTATCCCATCACGCCCAAAGAGCACGGCACGGATTTCCTGATGGAGCACCGGCATTTGTGGGTGCGCTCGCAGCGGCAGGCAGCGATTTTGCGGGTGCGCGCAGAGATTATCAAAGCGACGCGCGATTTCCTCGACGACCGGGGATTCACGCTGACCGATCCGCCGATCATCACGCCAGCTGCTTGCGAAGGCACCTCGACCCTGTTTCCTGTCGATTATTTTGACGAGCAGGCGTTCCTCACGCAGTCGGGCCAACTCTACGTAGAAGCCATGGCGATGGCGTTGGGCAAGGTGTATTCGTTTGGCCCGACTTTTCGCGCAGAGAAATCGAAGACGCGGCGCCACCTCACCGAGTTCTGGATGGTCGAACCGGAAGTTGCCTATGCCACGCTCGATGATGTGATGGATCTCGCCGAGGGTTTGATTACTTCCATCGTGAAGCGGTGCCTGGAGCGGCGGCGCGCCGACTTGCAGATCATCGGCCGCGACCTTTCGAAGCTGGAAAAAATCGGACCACCATTTCCACGGATCAGCTACGACGATGCAGTAAAGAATTTGCAGGAAGGCAATGCCAAGGGCGCGCTGGAATCGAAGTTTGAGTGGGGCGGCGATCTGGGCTCGCCGGATGAAACTTATCTTTCCGCACAATTCGACAAGCCGGTCATGGTGCACCGGTATCCCGCGAAGGTGAAAGCGTTTTATATGGAGCCGGATCCGCAGCGCCCTGAGTTGGCGCTATGCGTCGATGTGCTCGCGCCCGAAGGCTACGGAGAAATCGTCGGTGGATCGCAGCGCATGGCTTCGCACGATCTGCTCTTGCAGCGCATCCACGAACACGGTCTGCCGGAAGAGGCCTTCAAGTGGTATCTTGACCTGCGCAAGTTTGGCAGCGTGCCACATGGCGGATTTGGAATGGGCATTGAGCGCGCGGTGGCCTGGATCTGCGGCCTGGAGCATGTGCGCGAAACTATTCCGTTCCCCAGGATGCTGTACCGGTTGTATCCGTAAGAAAGATTGCACGTTTGATCTATCACGTTTTGATTTATGACGACCACGACGTCGGGTAACCTGGCTGGACGGAAAATTCGCGTCATTGGCGTGCCGCTCGATCTTGGGCAGTCGCGCCGCGGCGTTGACATGGGACCATCCGCGGTTCGTGTTGCCGGACTGGAGGCGCGCCTAGAGGCGCTCGGTCACGAAGTGGAAGATGGCGGCAACGTCGCGGTCGCCATCCCTGAGCAGAAAAAAGAGGGCGCGGCGAACGCGAAGTACCTGAAGGAAATCACTGCGACGTGCACCAAGCACGCCGAGCTTGTCATCAAGACTCTCGAGGCGGGGAAGGTTCCGCTGGCACTTGGCGGAGATCATTCGGTGGCAGCAGGCACAGTTTCCGGCGTGGCTGAATTTTATCGCCGCCAGAACCAGCGCATCGGACTCATCTGGATCGATGCTCACACGGACATCAATACGCCGGATTCTTCTCCCAGCGGCAACGTGCATGGCATGCCGCTGGCCGCGCTCATGGGGTTGTGGCCGGGAGAACTGGCCAACATCTACGACTTCTCGCCGAAGGTGAAACCGGAAAATTGTGTGCTGGTGGGCGTGCGTGATATCGACGCAGTCGAAAAAGAAAATGTCCGCCGCGCCGGCATCGGCGTATTCACCATGCGCGACATCGACGAGCGCGGCATGCGCACCGTGATGGAAGAGGCTCTGCGCATGGCCGGACGCGGCACGGCCGGTTATCATATTTCGCTCGACATGGATTGGGTTGATCCCGAAGACGCTCCGGGAGTCGGCACTCCGGTGCGCGGCGGCGCCACCTATCGCGAGGCGCACCTGGCCATGGAGATCATCGCCGACCACGGGCGCATGTTGAGCTTCGAAATCGTCGAAGTGAATCCGGTTATCGACGAGCACAATCAGACTGCGGATCTGGCGGTCGAACTGGCGCTCTCAGCGTTTGGAAAAAAGATTCTGTAACTCGCCGAAATCACTCCGAAAAATTCAGGTAGTAGATGTCCCCGTTGCGAAAACCGTTTCCCTCGACCACCAGGTTCACTTCCAGATGCCGCATCAGCACGGGCCGCCCCTGCAAGGCGCTGTAAGGAAGCACTCCGCGAATCTCACTGTCGGTTACAGCGACGTTTTCCAGACTTTGTGTCGAGCCGTCGATTTGTACTTCGGGCGTGCAGTCGCGGGTAATCACGCCGTGAATGTCGAGCGGCACACCGCTATCTCCTGATCCTCGCGCTGGCACCGTGTTCGGATATACGGAGGAAATTTCGCGGACAGAAGAATGCGTAAAGAAAACTGGAGGCTTGCTGCCCATGGTGTACCACTCCGTGTATCCCGATTCGCAATGTGCGCGGACGCGCACGGTTGGGCCGAAATCAAATTGCGAAGGGTCGAGAAGGAATTCGATCTGATTCTTAGGTTGCACATCCACATCAAACTTCTGCACTTCACCGACCCCGTTTGCGTAGACGGAAATGTAGGCGTGTGTGGCTTTGTCCGCGTCATTGATCTCGTAGGTCAGCGAGAAACGCTGCATGGGCGCATGCCCCTCGTGAACCATGATGGTGGCTGGTGACATGCTGACGACGAGAGGTGAAGCTCCACGCGGGAACAGAGCGTGGTGCCGTTCCTTCGACGGTGCGGGCGCAGCGGCCGAATTTTCCTGGGCAGCAGGATTCTGCGTGGGCGCGGTTGCCGTGGCGCCGCTATCCGAAGACTTGCGGCAGGCAGCGAGCAAGCTCACGGTCAGCAACACGCATGCGAAGCGGCGGTTCGATTTCATGGGAAATCCAACTTTCGTCGACCAGTGTACCAACCCTGCGATTGACTCCGTGCTTTGCCCGCGTCCACACTGTTAATCGCAAGAAGGATAGGTCATGAAAAAGCTTCGCGTCGGCATTTTATTCGGCGGCCGCAGTGGAGAGCACGAAGTTTCGCTGCTCTCGGCCGCGTCGATCCTCAACGCCATTGATCGTGAAAAGTATGACGTCGTTCCCATCGGCATTACCAAGGAAGGCCGCTGGCTCACTGCCGAGCACGCGGAGGGTCTGCTTACTGGCAAGCTGATGATCGAGCCACGCCACTTGCGGGCGGGCGATCCCGAGACCACTTCTGCTGCGGCCGTTCTGATGCGGGGGGAGGCGGTTGTGGTTCCGCCGGAGCCGGTGCATCGTGATGGCGGTCTGGTCCCTTTTCAATCGGACGCTCTTCTGCGCCGCGCGAGTGACCGTGCCATCAACGTTGACATTATTTTTCCCATACTGCACGGCACCTTCGGCGAAGACGGAACGATTCAGGGTCTGCTGGAACTGGCTGACATTCCATACGTGGGGGCGGGAGTGCTTGGCTCGGCTGCGGGCATGGACAAAGACATTATGAAGTCGCTGTTCCTCGCGGCCGGGCTGCCGATCGTGAAGCATGTCACCATCCTGCGCAGCGATTGGGAGAAAGATTCGAAGCAAGTGGAAAAGCTGGTGGGACGCAAATTGAAGTATCCGGTGTTCGTGAAGCCCGCGAATCTGGGATCATCGGTCGGCATCAGCAAGGCGCATGACCGCAAGGAACTGGGACCCGCGATCGAGGAAGCAGCAAAATTTGACCGGAAGATCGTGATTGAAGAAGGCGTCGGCGGAAAGAAGGACAAGGCCCGCGAGATCGAATGTTCGGTCCTGGGTAACGACGAGCCGACCGCGTCGGTGCCTGGCGAGATTGTCCCTTGCAAGGAGTTCTACGATTACAACGCGAAATATTTGGACGAAGGGTCGCAGCCGATCATTCCGGCGAAACTCACGAAAGCGGAAACCCGGAAAGTGCAAGAGTTGGCTGTAGCGGCCTTCCGGGCGGTGGATTGCTCGGGCCTGGCGCGCGTGGATTTCCTGATGGATCCTGGTCCTCCGAGCAAGACGAAGAAGATTTATCTGAACGAGATCAATACCATGCCTGGCTTTACTTCGATCAGCATGTATCCCAAACTGTGGGGTGCGTCCGGCTTGGCTTATGCGGATTTGATCGACCGGCTCATCCAGCTTGGGCTGGAACGCCACGAGGATAAAAAGAAAAATCAGTACAGCCGCTGATTCGCCATCACAGAGACCTAGAATCTGATCGCTACCAGATTCACCGGATAGAAGGAGCGGGAGAAGTTGTACAGCTGTTGCCCGCGCCTCGTTGCACGGCTGGCCGAGATTTCCAGAGCAACAGCGCAATCTGTTTCGGAGTCCAAGTCGCATGGCTTCCACGACCGCGCCGTCGTCGGCAAAAATTAGTTACGGCGGCGGTCCTCGCCTATGGCTGGTGAAATGGACACTGATCTTCGCAGCGGCCGTGGTTGCTGTCGGTTTCGCTGCAACTTTCTGCGTAGGCGGTTGGGCCTTCCGGCAAACGCGAGTTCTCGAAGAATTGCGCGAAGTCAGCGACAGCCAGGTTCAGGTGGCGGCCTTCCATCGCACATACTTTCCGCATCCCGGATGCATTCTGGAAAACGTCCATTTTGTGCATGGGTCTAACGCCACGAAGCCGCTGATCACCATCGAGCGGCTAACGGTGCGGACGACGTATTTTGGAATCCTGCGGCGGCACATCGCCCTGATGAACGCGGCTGGGATGCGAGTGCAGATTCCTCCCTTCGGAACCCTGCAACCTTTTCACAGCGAGCCTTCCACGCTGACGGTGGACGAACTGGTAGCCAACGGCGCAACCATTGAGTTCGAATCAGGCGACCGGGAAAATCCGCCATTGCGCTTCGACATCCACGAGGCGTCGCTGCGGAGTCTCGCTCCCGGGGAGCCGATGAGTTATCGAGTCAAAGTGCATAATCCGCAACCGCCGGGCGAGGTCACGGCGGCCGGGAAATTTGGCGGCTGGGAGAGCAGCGATCCAGCGCGCACTCCGATCTCAGGGGAATACAAATTTGAAAACGCCGACCTGAGCGTCTATGGTGGCATCGCGGGCACGCTGTCTTCTGTAGGGAAATTCGGCGGGCCGATCCGGCATATCGACATCTCGGGGACAACCGACGTTCCCGACTTTGAGGTCAACAACAACAGGCATCACACGCGCCTGACTACGGAATTCAGCGCCTACGTCGATGGAACCAATGGCGACACCTTCCTCAATCGCGTGGAGGCGCGGTTCCGGAAGACGCAGGTGATTGGCGCAGGCAGCATTGCAAAGTCGGCCGAGGCAAACGGCAAGATTGCGCGGCTGGAGGTGAGTTCGAGGAACGGACGCATTGAGGATATTCTGGGACTCTTCGTCGAAGATGAGCGCCCGCCGATGTCGGGTGGGGTGACCTTGCAGGCGAAGGTCGAGATTCCTCCTGGCGGACAAAGTTTCCTGAAAAAAGTAAGCTTGCGTGGAACCTTCGGAATCGCTGGCGGCGAATTTTCCCAATCCTCGACGCAGCAAGAAGTGAACAAGTTGAGCGCCGGAGCCAGTGGAGAAAAGGACACGAGCGATCCCGAGACTGCGCTCACCGATCTTTCCGGCCACGTGCAACTGGATCAGGGTCTGGCTCGCCTCTCTAACTTGTCGTTCAGCGTTCCGGGCGCTGCCGCCCGCATGCACGGCACCTTCGACGTGGTGAATTACAAAATTGATCTGCACGGTCAGATGAATGTGGAGACGAAAGCTGCGAACACCACCACTGGAGCGAAGGCTCTTCTGCTGAAAATGCTCGACCCACTCTTCAAGAAGCGGAAACGAGGAGAGATTCTGCCGGTGCAGATCACGGGAACGTACAAGCATCCTGCGTTTGGCCTTGATCCCATGGACAAGAGGACGCGGGTCGCGCCGCCTCCGAGCGCCCACGTGCGGTAGAATCTGTGGGCTTCAGATCGGCGTGGATTCTCCGTGACTGCTTGTCAGACGTGCGGAACGCAGAATGTTGAAACAGCGGAACGGTGCCAGCGTTGCGGCACCGCGCTGATCGCTTCGCCCACGATGTCGATCTCTTCCTCGATGCAGGTGATGGAGGGAGAGCGCGTCACGCCAGCCGCTGGGTCTTCTCAGTCACTCGGATTCGCTCCCGGAACCGTGGTTGCGGATCGCTACCGCATCGCGTCGTTGCTGGGCCGCGGCGGCATGGGCGAAGTTTACGGCGCGGATGATCTGAAGCTGGGCCAGCGCGTGGCGCTGAAATTTCTACCCGGCGATCGCACTAAAAACTCAAGCTGGCGCGATCAGTTTTATGCCGAGGTGCGCCTGGCGAGGCAGGTCTCCCACCCCAACGTCTGTCGCGTTTATGACGTGGGCGAGAGCGACGGGCGGCTTTTTCTCTCCATGGAATATGTCGACGGAGAAGATCTGGCGTCGCTGCTGCGCCGGATCGGACGCCTGCCCGACGACAAGGCCATCGAGATCGCGCAGCAACTTTGCTCCGGCCTGGCAGCCGCTCATCGCAGCGGCGTGCTGCATCGCGACCTGAAGCCGGCGAATGTGATGATCGACGGCAGAGGCCTGGCGCGCATCACCGATTTCGGTTTGGCGATCGCGTCCGGGGAAGCGGATCAAACCAAGCCGGCAGGAACGCCTGGATACGTTGCGCCAGAATTATTTCGGGGCGCAGCGGCCTCGGTGCAGAGTGATCTGTACGCGCTCGGGCTGGTTCTATATGAGCTGTTCACCGGGAAGAAAGCATTCGACGCCGCCAATTTTGCTGACCTGTACCGCAAGCAAACTGAGACGAATCCCACGCCGCCTTCCAGCGTGATCAAGAATTTTGATCCCGCGGTCGAGCGCGTCATCCTGCGCTGCCTGGATCTTGATCCGGCGCAGCGTCCGCGTTCGGCGTTGAGCGTCGCCGCGGCACTCCCCGGAGGAGATCCGCTGGCCGCAGCGCTGGCGGCGGGCGAGACTCCGTCGCCCGACATGGTTGCCGCCGCCGGGCCGCAAGGCTCGCTCAGACCGGCAGTGGCCTGGGCATGTCTGCTCGTCACGATGGTTCTGATGTTCGGAGTTTTCATTCTCCTGGCCCCGCGGAATATGGACTGGGGTCTGGCGCCTATGAAGAAGTCGCCCGAGGTGCTGGCGGATCGCGCGGAGGAACTGGCCCAGAAGCTGGGTTATTCGAACGTAAAGGATCGAGCGTTCTGGATTGCGTCAGAAAAGGAATATCGAAACTACGCCTCGCACAATCCCTTAGCGAAGGACTGGAGGCGCACTGCATCCACGCAGTCCTGGCCGTCTCCAGTGGCCTTTTGGTACCGGCAGAGCCCGCAGTGGATGAAGCCGGGCGCGCAGACTCCGGACGGCCCGCCGAGGGTCACGGACTCGAATCCTTCCTACGAAGTCTCCGGCATGTTAGGCATGAAACTCGACATGCAGGGGAACCTGCTGTTCCTGCGTGGCATCGCCTCGCAAGTCGAAACTGCAGGCCAGAACCGCGACCCCGATTGGAACCTGCTGTTTAAAGAAGCGGGGCTCGACCCCTCGCGCTTTGTTCCCGCCGCACCCAAGTGGACGCCGCCCGATGCTTTCGACGTCCGGGCCGATTGGGAGGGTCACCTGGCGGATCGCCCCGATTTGCCTCTGCATGTGACCGCCGCCGCATATCACGGAGTGCCTGTGTATTTTCAGGTGATCGCGCCATGGGATAGGCCATGGCGGGGCTCGGCTTCCGGTCAATCTGAAATGCCGGCGGCATCCGATATTTTCTCCGTGGCATGGCCAATGCTGATGGGGGCCTACTTGATCGTGGCTGGGTATTTTGCGCGCGCGAACCTTCGCCGCGGCCGGGGAGACCGGAGGGGAGCGCTACGCCTGGCGATCTTCGCCGTCGCGGCGAACTTCATCTACGCGGTCTTCACCTATCACTACGTTCCAGATCCGGAGTATGTCTCGGTGCAATTGATTCTGTTAGGGGCTCCGCTCTTTTTTGGGTTGCTGGGATGGGTGGGATACATGGCGGTCGAGCCGTACGCACGGCGCAGTTGGCCAACTCTGATGATCTCGTGGCAGCGCCTTTTGGGCGGGCACCTACGTGACCCACTCGTCGGACGCGACGTGCTTCTGGGGTTGGTTGCTGGCGCGGCCGTGGGTACGGCTTTTCAGGGCGTCAGTGTGTTGACCGGCGCGACCGGCGGCAACGCCGTGGACCACTACTTTGGCGAGGGAGTGCTGCCGTCGATCGCGCACTGCTTCCTGTTGCTCTTTGCTGGGTGCTTTTATGCTCTTTTCGATTTTGCCCTTTTGTCCGTCATGACCGCCCTGTTGCGACGGCGGTGGTTGGGACTGGTCGCGACCGGGCTGATTATTTTCTTGCTGAGTGGGACGAGCATCAACGTTACGGACCTTACGGTGACCGCCTTGTTCGTCGCCGTATTCCTCACAGTGCAACTCAGAGTAGGGCTGGTGGCAGCGGCCAGTTTCTTTTTGATGTTGCTGACTCTCGGCACATCGCCACCTCTCGACTTCAGACAGTGGTATGCAAATCGCGCCATGATTGCGCTTGTGATTCCGCTGGTCCTGCTGGTCTATGGCTTCTACGTTTCGCTTGGTGGGCAGCCGATTTTCGGTAACGCGTTAAAGGTAGAAAGGTAGATTAGGACGGAAGAGGAAGCCGCCGAATTTCTGCTTGACGCCGTCGCCTCCGTTTCCGTAACATTATTAGGACAAGTTCGTGCTACCTCATTGGTGGCCGGACCTGAATTTCATGCAGAGTGGCTGAGGGACGAGCCCTGAGACGCCACGGCAACCGATCCGGGATCATATATCCCGGGTGCATGGTGCCAACTCTCTCCTGGAAACAGGGAACATGGGATTCGGCTGAGAGCGTAGCTCCATCCGATAGCCTCTTTTCCTTTTTTTCCTGGAAAATGAGGCCTTTGCTTTTTGCGGCCAAATTTTCCGGCTCGTCTTCAGCTATTCGCTAGTACTGCGAGAAAGCGAGTAGCGATATGTCTCATTACGAACTGCGGTGCCGCGAGTGCGGACGGACCTGGGGAAATCAGCCGCGCAACATCTGCGACGATTGTTTCTCTCCTCTGGAAGTTGCCTACGACTATGACGCGATTAAGCCGTCGATCAGTCGCGAGCGAATTTCCGAGCGTCCGCCCAACATGTGGCGCTACTCGGAATTGTTGCCGCTGCCGCAGGGATTTGTGCCGCGCCTTCCCGTGGGATTTACGCCTCTGCTGCAGGCGCCGCGACTGGCTGCACGCCTGGGGGCGCGGCCGGAGAATCTCTACATCAAGAATGACGCAGTGTGCCTGCCGACGTTGAGTTTTAAAGATCGCGTGGTCGCGGTGGCATTGGCGCAGGCTCGGGAGTTTGGCTTTGACACCGTTTCGTGCTCGTCGACCGGCAACCTGGCGAATGCGGTGGCAGCGCATGCTGCGCGCGAAGGCCTGAAGGCTTGGATCTTCATTCCCGCCGATCTGGAGCCCGCGAAGATTATTGGCACGAACGTCTTTGGCGCGAAGGTGGTTCGGGTTGCCGGCTCTTACGACCAGGTCAACCGGCTGTGCTCGCAGATCGGCGAAGAGCATCCGTGGGGATTCGTGAACGTGAACCTGCGTCCCTATTACTCGGAGGGGTCGAAGACCTTCGGCCTGGAGATCGCCGAGCAACTCGGCTGGCGTTTGCCCGATAACGTGGTCTGCCCCATGGCCGGCGGCTCGTTGATCATCAAGATCAAGAAGGCGTTCGACGAACTCGTGAAGCTTGGTTTGGTCGAGGCGAAAGAAGTGAAGTTTTTCGGGGCGCAGGCCACAGGATGTTCTCCGATTTCGACCGCGGTCAAGACCGGAAGCGCGGAGATCGAGCCGCAGAAGCCGAACACGATTGCACGGTCGCTGGCCATCGGCAATCCCGCCGACGGGCACTACGCGATCCGGACCATCAAGAACAGTGGGGGATGGAGCGAGGACGTCAGCGATCCCGAACTGATTGATTCGATCCGCCTGCTGGCCGAAACCGAAGGCATCTTCACCGAGACTGCTGGCGGCGTAACGGTCGGCACGGCGGCGAAATTATATCGTCAGGACCGCATCCTGCCTGACGAAACCACGGTGATCTGCGTTACCGGCAATGGATTGAAAACGACTGACGCGCTGGCGGGCGTGTACCGTGTTGAGCGTCCGATTGCGCCGAAGCTGACGGAGTTTGAGGCGTATGTGCAGCAGCAGGTGATCGATGTGGCGGATGTACCCGAGGTGATTGCCGCGGCCAACGCGGCGGCCAGCGTCGGCGCGTAATTTTGTACTCGAGGTAGAGGCGCCCATCCTTCGCTTGCGCGAAGGGCGGGCGCCTTTTTTATTTCTTATCGCCGATCTTTTACCTCCTGTCTTTTATCTTTGTCCGGGCGCCACCGACTGCTTCTTCGGACCTTCAGCGGTGACGTGGTCCTTGATCTGATCCCAGGTGGATTCTGGAATCAGCTTTTTCCTGAGCAGGTCTTCCTTCGAACTGAAGGGCGCGCGTCGATGATGCTCTGCGCACGATCCGGTCCGACTCCGGGCAGGGCGGCCAGATCTTTCTTGCTGGCGGTGTTTAGATCGACGGCCTGACCGCGCGCGGGCGCAGTGTCGCGCTTTTCGGCAGGGGACATCTTGTGCGTCTCAGAGGGGTAGGAGCCCTGGTCGCCGATCGGCGGGGCTGGCTGTTGTTGATCCTGCTGAGCAAAAGCAATTGCGACGACAAAGAGCAGGGCGGCCGGAAGGGCAAAGCGAAACTTTCTCATTGGCAATCTCCTCAGTGCGCAAGTTGGATGCGGAAGCGGGAATAAATGTTGAAGGCTGCGGACTAGTCTGTTTCAAGGATTGGCATCTACAGGGCTTGGTGTATAATCTAACTAACTGGTTAATTAGACAGGGGACGCATGGCTCGACCGATCCAACGCGATGAACTTCGGCGGCACCGCCAGGAGCTGCGTAAGCAGTTGCGCGAGCCGCGGCACAAACCCCACCGCATGGGCACTCGCGGCCAGCCCGAGGAGTCGCGTGCCGCCATATTGCAGGCGGCGGCGCAGGAGTTCGCCGAGCACGGCATTGCTGGAGCCCGCACGGACGCCATCGCTCGCGAAGCCCGCGTCAACAAGGCGCTGCTTTACTACTACTTCAAGGACAAGGAAACGCTCTACAGCGCGGTGCTGGATGAAGTTTTTTCGGGGCTGAAAACGACAGTCTTCGCGGTCCTCGACGGTGATCTTCCGCCCCGCGAGAAAATGCTCGCTTACGCGGGCGCCTATTTCGATTTCATCGCCGCCAACCAACTCTACCCGCGGCTAATGCAGCGCGAGATGATGCGGGCGCGCGAAGGGCAGTCGCAGCATATCGACAAGATCATCAGCGACTACATCCGGCCAATTTTCCGGCGCGTAGCCGAGCTCATGCAGAAGGGAATTGCGCAGGGAGAATTTCGCGCGGTGAATCCGGCGCATTTTGTGCCGTCGATGATCGCCATGATTGTCTTCTATTTCAGCAGCGCGCCCATGATGCAGAAAATCGTCGGCTTCAACCCGCTCACGCCTGAGCGGATTGCGGAACGCCGCGCCGCGGTGCTCGATTTCATTTCGGCCGCATTATTTGCTTCGAAAGCAACCTCACGCAAGGAGCACGCCCATGAGCGCGCGTAACCGTTTCTTCATCCTGATCGGAATTATTTTTCTGATCGCGGCCAGCTACTACTATTTTTCCGCTGATCATTCCCGCGATCTCGTGCTGATCGGCACCGTCGACGCCAATCAGGTGATCGTGAGCGCACAGGTGGAAGGCCGCATACAGAAGTTGCTGGTCGACGAAGGCACGCCGGTGAAGGTTGGAGACTTGATCGCGGTGCTCGATCCTTCCGAATTGAAGACGCAGGAGGCCGCGGCCGCGGCCAATATTTCCAGCCTGCAGCACAAAGTGGCGGAGACGGAGCACACCGAGAAGTCGACGTCCGGTTCGACGTCGAGCGATGTGGCGAACGCGCAGGCGAAGCTCTCGTCGGCGAAGGCGCAGTTGCTGCAGGCGCAGGCCGCGCTGGATCGCACCGATAGCGACAGCCGCCGCACCGTCGCACTCGCCAAGGCGGGCGTGGCTTCTGATCAGGAACGCGTGCAGGCAGAAACGAATTTGCAAGCCGCGCAGGCTACGGTGCAGGCGCAGAAGGACATGGTAACCGCGGCGCAAGCCGACCTGAATGCGGCTATGGCACGCACCTATCAGGGAAATGCGGCCAAGAGCACCGTGGCCGCGACCGAGGCCGACTTGAAGAATGCGATTGCCATGAAGAATCAGGCCGAGGTGCGGTTGGGTTACACCAATGTTTACGCGCCGGTGACGGGAACGGTTTCTGTGCGGGCGGCGCGACAGGGCGAAGTTGTGAATATCGGCGCGCCGATTGTGACTATCGTCGATCTCAGCGACACCTGGGCGCGAGCGGCAATCCCGGAAACTTACACAGATCATATCGGCTACGGCGACGTGCTGCGTGTGCGGTTGCCGGGAGGGACGGTCACCAGCGGGAAGGTTTTCTTCAAGGGCGTGGAAGGGGATTACGCCACGCAGCGCGATGTCAGCCGGCGCAAACGCGACATCAAAACTATCATCCTCAAAATCCGGCTGGACAATCCCAAAGGCGCATTTGTGCCGGGCATGACTGCGGAAGTTCTGGTCTCGCCCGAGCAGTTGAAGGGCGAGAACACGCAGAGCGCAGCGGCGACGGAGAAGCAGTGATGGCGGACACTCCCCAAAATCCCACGCACGTGACGCCTGCGACGACTCTGGAGAAGCCGGTCTACGATCCCAACGCGCCATCGGCGATCGAGGTCGAGCACATCGTCAAGAAATATGGAGACTTCACCGCGGTCGATGACGTTTCTTTCAGCGTGACGGAGGGAGAGATCTTCGGACTGCTCGGCCCCAACGGAGCAGGGAAGTCGACGCTGATTCGCATGATGACGACGCTGATCCCGATCACTTCCGGAAGAGCGCGGATTGCAGGACATGATGTGGCGAAAGAACCGAACGCTGCGCGACGAATGATTGGCGTGATTCCGCAAGCGCTAACCAGCGATCTCGACCTTACGGTCGAGGAGAACATGAACATTTACGCCAAGCTCTACGATGTGCCGGCGAAGGAGCGCAAGAAGTCGATCGACGAACTGCTGGCCCTGGTGGATTTGACGAAGTGGCGCGACGCGGCCACCAAGACGCTTTCCGGGGGCATGCGGCGGCGGCTCGAGATCGCGCGCGGGCTGGTGCATCATCCCAAGATTTTCTTTCTCGACGAGCCCACTACCGGGCTGGATCCGGTTTCGCGCGTCTCCGTGTGGGAGATGCTGGGCAACATCAAGGAACACCGGCAGCTCACGATTCTGATTACGACGCACTACATGGATGAGGCTGACCGGCTGTGCGATCGCATCGCGATTGTGGATCACGGCAAGCTGGTGGCGCTGGATGCGCCCGCGACGTTGAAGGCCAGTGTGCCGGGATCGAACGTAATCGAGGCGCAATTCGAGAATCCGCCGAGCGATTGGGAACAACGGCTGCATGGGCTCGATGATGTCACGTCGGTGCAGCATGAGGGCGCGGGCATGTTTCGAGTGCTGACGGGCAACGGTTCGCGCACTACGACGCAGTTGGTGGAGATGGCCGTCGCTGCCGGAGTGCCGGTGAAGTCGCTGTCGGTGCAGAACACGACGCTCGACGATGTTTTTGTGCACTACACCGGGCGGCAGTTGCGCGATGAATTGCAGAAGGCATATGCGTTCGTGATGCCGCAGCGGCCGGGACTGCAACCGTGATGAAAACGAACCACAGAGGTCACAGAGGAACACAGAGGCTATGAATCGAATGATGGCGATTGTCGAGCGGGAAATGCGGAAGTTTTTCCGCTCGCCTGCTTTGATGCTGGCCTCGATGATTTTTCCGCTGGTGCAGCTGATTATTCTCGGCAACGCCTTCGGCGGAAAGATTCACGACGCGCAGATCGCGCTCGTCGACCAGGATGGCGGCCCGCAGGCTCTGCGCATTCGCCAGGCCTTCGACGCGGTGCAGGCGAATATCAAAACCTTCTCCACCATTCCCTACGACGATGAAAAGAAGGCTGTGGCCGACGTGCGCGACGGCCGGTTGCAGGGCGCGGTCATCATCCCGCCGCAATTTTCCCGGCGCGTGTATGAAGAGAATCATCCGCGCATCGCGCTGGTGGTCGATAACAGCGACAACTTCATGAGTTCGGCGGTTGAATCCGAACTCACCGATCTCACCAACGCGCTGAATCAACCCACGGTCTCGCCGCGCATTCTGCAGCAGACTGCGCTCGATATCGTCGAACTCTATCCCTATATCGAATACATGAAGTACCTGCTGCCCGGCTCGCTGGTGCTGGCGATGTTCGTCTCGGTGATGATCGGCGGGGGCATGCTCTACATCGACGACAAGGCGCGTGGCGTGCACGAGGGCTATCTGGTCACGCCGATCACCAAGCTGGAACTTGTGCTGGGCCTGAACCTGGCGGGCTCGATCAAGGCGTTCATGACGGGCGTGATCATTGTGGCGATCGGGTCGCTGATGGCGGGTGTGGGAACGATTTTCAATCCGGCAACAATTGTCGGGTTGCTGCTGATGATCATCCTGACGTCGCTGGCCCTGAATACATTTATGTTTCTGCTGATGGTGCGCATCGAAGATCCGCTGGTGCCGCGCGCCATGTTCGGCATTCTCAATACGCTGCTGTTTTTTCCCAGTGGCTCGGTCTATCCCATTCAGGCCTTTCCACCGTGGTTGCGAGCGATCGCAAGGTGCGACCCGTTTACTTACGCGGTGGATGGTTTCAAATGCCTGTTGCTGAAAGAGACCAGCTTGTCCGCAGTCTGGCCCGACATGCTTTTTCTGGGCATTTTCGCGGCAGTCACGCTGGGCATCGCCATTCCTCTGTTCAAACGAACCCTGTAGAGAAATTGAGTGATTTTGTGATTTGGTGATTGAATCGCCTCGGGAACTTTTCCCATATCCCCCGTGTCCGTTATGCTAGAGGCGTATGACTTTGCTCGATGCCAAGCAGTACGATCCGGAAAGAGACCGCCGCCGGAATCAGAGAATTATGACCACGGTCGTCGTCATCATTATTGTGGCGGCGCTCGGCTGGTGGTTTCGTTACTGGCCTGAAGAACACGTAGTCGGCAAATTCTTTGCCGATCTGCAGAAACAGGATTACAAGTCCGCCTATGGCATCTGGATGCACGATCCTGCCTGGCAGCAGCATCCGCAAGACCATCCGAAATATCCGTTCGCCGATTTTTACCGTGACTGGGGGCCGGGCGGCGAGTGGGGCCTTATCAAAACTGAAAAGGTCTATGGCGCGAGCACCTGCCCGGGCGGCGGCAGCGGAGTCGTGGTCGATGTGGTGGTGAACGATCGCGCCGAACACGCGCAGGTCTGGGTGGAAAAATCGGATAAGACGCTGAGCTTTCCGCCGTGTGAACTCATCTTCCGCTGAACTTCGGCAAACCCCGGCGAGGTGAGGAGCGGGTTACGCGGGACTGAGCTTGCTCGAGGAATCGAATGCCATCCGCTCCAGAGTTTTTGCCAGCGTGGCTTCGTCACCGACCGTGAGGCAGGTCTTCGAACGGTCAATCTGTCGCATCAAGCCCCAGAGAACTTTTCCTGGTCCGACCTCAATGAAGGTATGCACGCCTTGGTCGATGAGCAGTCGCATGCACTGCTCCCACTTCACTGAGCCCGTGACCTGGCGAAGGAGAGTATCGCGGGCGCGCAGGTTTTCCGTGACCAACTCTGCGTCAACGTTGCAGGCGACGGGATAGACGGGCTTATTCAAAGTGAGTGCGTCGAGATCGACTTTCAGGCGATCCTGCGCGGGCTTCATCAGCGGAGAATGGAACGGCGCGCTCACCGGCAGGAGCTTGGCCTTCTTGGCGCCGCGTTCGTCGGCAAGGGTTGCGGCACGCTCCACCGCGGCGGTGTTGCCGGAAATTACGATCTGCTCCGGCGAGTTGATGTTGGCCGGTCCGCAGACTTCGCCCTGCGCCGCGTCGTTGCAGACGGCGGTTACGGCTGCAAGGTCCATGCCGAGAATTGCCGCCATCGTGCCCACCCCTACGGGAACGGCTTCCTGCATGTACTTGCCGCGATTGCGGACAGTGCGGACAGCGTCGGCAAAGGTGATCGTTCCCGACGCCACGTGTGCGGAATATTCGCCCAGACTGTGGCCGGCCACGAAAGAAGGCTTGGGCAGGCTGCTTTCCAGCACGCGCAGCGCGGCGATGGAGACCGTGAGAATCGCAGGCTGTGTAATTTCCGTTAGCCGCAGCTGATCTTCAGGACCTTCGAAGCAAAGTTGCGAGAGCTTGTAGCCGAGAACCTCGTCGGCTTCTTCAAACGTGCGCCGGGCAATTTCGTGGTGCTGGGCCAAATCCTTGCCCATGCCGACGGCCTGCGAACCTTGGCCGGGGAAGAGCAGAGCGATGGGGGTCATGTCGGTCATTTGTTTTTGATCTCTGTTTTGATCAGCTTGAGTGCGTCATGACGGTTTCGGCCGGAGTGGACCGCAGCCCCGCCAGGCCGCGTTCAATCGAATCGATGATTCCGCGTCCGGAGAACTCGCCGGCGACGCGAATTGCATTCTTCATTGCATTGGCGTTGGAGGATCCGTGAGTGATGATGCAGATGCCTTTCACGCCCAACAGCGGAGCGCCACCGTACTCAGTGTGGTCTAGGCGCTTCTTGAAATCAGCGAAAGCGCTGCGCGACAGCAGCGCTCCAACTTGCCGCGTGATCGTCGCCTTGAGTGATTCTCTGAGTGCGGAGCGCACCAGGTTGGCGACGCCCTCGGAAATTTTCAGCGCGACGTTGCCGACAAAGCCGTCGGCCACGATCACGTCGACCTGGCCAGTATACAAATCGCGGCCTTCCACGTTGCCCACGAAATTCAAGGGAAGCTGCTTAAGAAGTTGAAAGGCTTCGCGCGTGAGTTCGTTGCCCTTGGTTTCTTCTTCGCCGATCGAGAGCAGGCCGACGCGGGGTCCGGTGCTGCCCGGCCGCTTTCCGAACATGGCGCGAAAATACACATCGCCCATGACCGCGAATTGTTCGAGATTGTGCGGCTTGCAATCCACGTTGGCGCCCACGTCAAGCAGCATGGCGGGATTGCCGGGCGCGGTAGGAAAGACCGCAGCTAAAGCGGGGCGATCGACGCCGGGCACGGCTCCCAGCACGACTTTCGCCGTCGCCATGGCGGCGCCGGTGTTGCCGGCGGTTACGAAGCCGTTGGCCTCGCCCTCGCGCACCATGCGCAGCCCGACCCGCATGGAGCTATCGCGCTTGGCGCGAATCGCCTCCACCTTGTCTTCCATGGTGATGTATTCGCTGGCGTGGACAATGTCGATGGGCAGCCGCGACGCTGACAGGTGACGGTTGAGTTCGGGCCTGACGATCTGTTCCGGACCGACCAGTAGGACGCGCACGCCGTATTGGCGGGCGGCCAGGATCGCGCCTTCAACCTCGGGCTTGGGCGCGCGATCCGAACCCATCGCATCCAGCGCGATAACGCTAGGCATGGTGGTTAGAAGTTAGCTGGCTTCCTTGACGTCGAGAACTTCGCGTCCCTTATAGTATCCGCATTTGGGGCAGGCACGATGCGGCATTTTTTTCTCGTGACAGTTGGGGCATTCGGAAAGGCTATGGGCTTTGAGTGCGTCGTGGGCGCGCCGGGTTGAGGTGCGCTTTTGCGAGTGTCTGCGTTTCGGATTTGGCATGGTCTAATTTCCTTTTGAGGCACGAGCCTCGAAATCTCTTCTAGTGCTCCAGCCGGTCGCGAACTTCTTTCAGCGCCGCCCAGCGCGGATCTTCCATCGGAACCGAGCAGGAACATTGTTCCTGATTCAGATTCTTGCCGCAATGGGGGCACAGGCCCTTGCAATCCTCGCGGCAGGTGACTTTCAAAGGCAGCGCGAGCAAAACCTGCTCCCGCAGCACATCTTCCAGCAAAATTCCGTCGCCCTGATAATACCCAATCTCAGCCTCGGCCACGGTGACGGATAATTCGTCGCGTCCCGCGTCCGCGCCTAGCGGGCGGTAAAGCAGGTCGAACTCGCGGTGGACCTTTTGCGGCACCGGATCCAGGCAGCGCGCGCACAGCAACTCAAACTCGGCTGAAAGACGGCCGCGCAAGCGCAAGTCAGTGATGCTCTCGTGCTTGCCGTGATGCTCCTCAACCACTTCGGCGCGCCCACTGGTCTTGAGGGTATTGCGCTGGCGAATTTCTTCCCCGAAATCAATGACTCCAGCCTGAAACTGTTCCTCGAAATCCAGAGGATGCAGTTCCAAATCTTTGATATTGAGGAACATAGCGAAAACCTCCGCGGCAATACGTGCCGGACCAACCTAACTGGATCAGCCCGCGGAGCACGCCAAGGGGCGTAAGTACCGCAAGGAGCAAGACTTAGGATAAAGGCCGGGACATTGCCATGTCAAGAAAGCTGACGCAGTGGGAGACACGTTCCGGTGTTCCCGAGTGGCTTCGGTACTTTGCCTTCAACGCAGTCCCAGCGCTTTCACGGTCGCCTCATCCAGCGTGGCCTTGCCGTCTTTTTTCGTGACCACGCCGAAGCTGCCGGAATAGTCCCACATCGCCCAGCCGATGTGGTGGCGCTCCAGCGAGGTGCGCACGTCGGTGAGCCAGGCCGCGCGGTCTTGCGCCTCAACGCCAAGTCGGTAGGCGCCGAATTCGTTGCAGATCAGGGGCACGCCATTTCGTTTCGCCCAATCGGCAGCCTGGTTGATCTCGGAATCGATGCGCGATGCGTCCCAATGATCTTCGCCGTAGCGAATTACGTAGAGCCGGTCGAGGGCTTCCGGCATGGTAGCGGCGACCTGCGTCGCATTTTCCGGCGACGAGGGATAATGCAGGCCCTTGATCCAAGACCAGTAATACGCGCTCCAAGTCGCGCCCTGATGCGTGAAAATGTGCGGCTCGTAGAAATGGAAAACGTAAATCACATTGGGATCGCGCAGCGGCTCGAGAAAGACGAGATCGTCGTTGTCGTCCCACTTGGCGCCGGCGGCGATGATGGTGTTCGCGGGGGCTGCCTGACGAATTGCTGTTGCCAGTTTCGCTTCGACTCCGTACCAACGATAGGCGTCGTGCATCTCCGGTTCGTTGAGAATCTCGAAGAATACGCGGTCGGAATCCCAAGAGGAAGTGGAGGCCGAATAATGCCGCGCCACCATGCGCCAGAAGTCGGCGAAGCGCTCGACGAAGTCGTCGTCTTTCGCCAGCTTTGCTTTGAAGTCGGAATCGGGATGCATGTCGATCTCAACCGCCAGCCCCCCGTCGAGGATCATCTTGACTGCATCATCGAGATAGCCAAAATATTCTGCGGTGCCATTCTGCCGCCTGGCCGCGTCCATCATGGGCTGTGGATTCACGCTCAAGCGCACGTGGTCGAAGCCGGCTGACTTGATCAGGGCAATGTCGGAGGCGGTGGTCCAGTTCTGGAAGTGATCCTTCGTATATCCCTTGGGATCCCACACCTGGGCGAACCACTCGCTGAGATTGATGCCGTGTCGAAGGTGAGCGAGGCGCGCCGCGGGCACTGAGGAGACTGGCGCGCTCTGAGCCAGAGACAGCGAAGAGAAAAATAAGATGATCGCGAGCGTTCGGTACATGCTTCTCCTTAATTCTTAGAAAGTGGCGCCGGCATCTTGCCGGCTGTCGCGGGGCGCTACGAAAAGCGAGAACACTAGCTCAGAATCGGCAACTTGCGAATTCTTTTCTTTGTCGCCGCGTAAATCGCATTGCACAGTGCCGGCGCCAGCGGCGGTACCGACGGCTCGCCAATTCCGGACGGCGCCTCCTGGCTGGGCACGGCATAGACCTCAACCACTGGAGTCTCTTCCATGCGCAGCGGCGCGTAATCGTCGAAATTTCCCTGCACCACTCGGCCTTTTTCAATCGTGATCTTCGCTCGCAGTGCGTTGCTCATCGCGTAGACGATTCCACCCTGAATCTGCTGCTCCAGAATGCTCGGGTTCACGACCTGCCCGCAGTCGACCGCTGCGACGACGCGATGCACGCGCGGCTGAAAGTTTTCCTGCTGATCGTTCTCCATGCTGATCTCGACCACTTCCGCCATGTACGACGCGAAGCAGCCGAAGCATGCGATCCCGCGATAACGGCCAGGAGCGAGGGGCTTATCCCAACCTGCTTTCTCGGCGGCGAGTTGCAGCACTCCCCGCATGCGCGCCGTCTTCCATGTGGTGGTGAAGTACTGCAGATCCTGATCTTTCGCGAGCAGATGCAATCGATATTGCAGCGGATCTTTCCCGGCGGCGAAGGAGAGTTCATCAATGAAGCTTTCGAGCGCGAACGCCGCCTGCAACGCGTAAACCGAGCGCATCCAGCCCAGCGGCACGGGAGTTTCGCTCATGACGTATTCGATCGAGTAGTTCGCAAATCCATACACCGGGCCGGCTTCATCGGGCAGATCGGGATCGACATTCCCCGGAGTGGGCTGGCCCTTCTGCCCGCTGATCGAAGGCGCGATGATGCGATGAGTGAGCGCCGTGGGAAATCCGGATCCGTCCACTGCAGCCGTGAGCTGATGCAAGCTTGCCGGGCGGTAGGTGGACGAGCGCATATCGTCTTCGCGCGTCCAGATTACTTTCACGGGAGCACTGATCGCCTTCGATACCAGCGCGGATTCAACGGCGTAATCGTGCTCGAGCCGGCGGCCGAAGCCGCCGCCCATCAAAGTTACGTTTACTTTGACTTGATCGGGATCAAGTCCGACGGCGGTCGCCACTGAATCGCGGCAATCCTGCGGAACCTGCGTTGGCGCCCACAGTTCGCATTTCGTTCCCTGATAATGCGCGGTGCAATTGCCCGGCTCCATGGGCGCATGAGCCATGAACGGCAATTCGTACTCAGCGGTAATTTTGCGTCCGGCAGCCTTTGTCGGATCACCCGCTGAATACAGGCTCGCTCCCTTTTTCGCAGCCGCCTGTTTCAACGACGCCATCACGGCGGCGGTATTCAAATCCTTGTTCGGGCCTTCGTCCCAGGTGACATTCAGCACGCGGCGGCCTTCCATCGCGCCCCAGACGTTGTCGGCGACCACGGCGACCGCACTGTCTCCGACTTTGCCGACATAACTCACTCCGGAGATTTTCTTCGCGTCCTTATCGTCGAAGCTGGCAACTTTTCCGCCGATCGTTGGGCAGCGGGATAGCACCGCGAACTTCATCCCGGGTAATCGGTAATCAATTCCAAAAATTGCCTCGCCTTTGACCTTGGCCGGCGTATCGACCCTCGCGAGTCGCTGGCCGACAATTTTGTAATCTTTGCTCTGCTTCAGCGGCACGTCGGTGGGGATCGGCAGAGTTGCGGCTTTGCCGACAAGTTCGCCATAAGTCAGGCTGCGGTTGGATGCGCTGTGCTTGATGCGCCCATTCTCGGCAATGCACGCCGATCGCGGCACGGCCCAGGTCAGCGCTGCGGCCGAGATCAGCATCTCGCGCGCGGCTGCTCCGGCCTTCCGCATCGGATCCCACGTGGTGCGGATGCTTGCACTACCTCCAGTCGTCTGATCGCCGAAGAGCGTGCTGGCTCCCGCCTGCTCGATTTCGATCTGCTTCCAGTCGGCCTCAAGTTCTTCGGCCAAAATCATCGGCAGAGCGGTGCGCACGCCCTGGCCCATCTCAGAGCGCGCGACTACGATGGTGACTTTGTTGTCCGGCGTGATGCGCAGGTAGGCGTTGGGCGAGAAAGATTCCGGCCTGCGCGTTGTTGTGATGCGGAAGATAAAAGCCGACGACCAAGCCAGCACCGGCAGCGACTCCGGCGGCGACGAATTCGCGGCGAGAGAGCGGGCTCATCGCGAGCCTCCGGCGCTGGCGGCGCGGTGAATCGCTTTGCGAATCCGCTCATAGGTTCCGCAGCGGCAGAGATTGCCGTTCATCGCCTGCGTAATCTGATCGTCCGTGGGATTCGGTGTTTTCGCCAGCAGGGCTGCGGCCGACATGATCTGCCCGGTCTGGCAGTAACCGCATTGCGGAACTTCTTCTTCGATCCAGGCCTGCTGCAGCACGTGCAGTCCATTCGCGCTCAGACCTTCAATCGTAGTCACATTCTTTCCCGCGACCTGCGACACGGGCGTTGAGCAGGAGCGAATGGCGCTGCCCTCGACGTGTACCGTACAGGCGCCGCACAATCCTGCGCCGCAGCCGAATTTCGTTCCCGTGAGTTCGAGCGTGTCGCGCAGAACCCACAGCAGTGGCGTTTCCGGGGAGACGCTGACTTTCTTTTCACTGCCATTAACGCGGAGCGTGATATCGGCCATGGGAACCTGGGCTTGGATTGTAAACAGGACAACATGGTACTCAACTGGCGGGAAAAGGGAAATGGGCGCCCAGAGGTGAAGCGGACACTCGCTGGGAGTTACTTCAGTTGCGCCAGCTTCTGCGTGGCCAACTGTCCAGCTTCGTTCCCAGGATTTTCTTTCTTGACCTGCTCGTAGATGCGCTTGGCATCGAGGGGCTGGTTCGAGTTCTGATACAGATCGGCGAGTTGCAACTGCGCGGTTACCTTGCTCACCGACGTGGTGGGCTTGTTGATCAGTTCCTGATAGAGCGCGGCCGCATCTTTCGTTCGATTGGTCTGGCCGTATAGAGATGCCAGCGCGAATTTTGCGACGGCGCCCACATCATGATTGCGCGAGGAGGCGACCTCTTTGAAATCACGCTCGGCGGTGGCGTTATCCGATAAATTGGCCGCCGTCACGCCCAGAAAATAGTCTGCCATGTCCGCGGAATGGGTGTGCGGATATTTGTCCACGATCTGCTGAAATTGTTTCTTGGCGGCTTCGCTGCGCTCTTTGCCGGAGGCGAACGTCAGAATATCCGGCTGAGCTGGGGCCCCGGCGGGGCGCAAAGGAGCATCCATGGTGCGTACGGCCTGCGAAAGTTCCAGGCTGGCCTTTTCATCCTGTGCGGTCAGGTAGTACCAACCGCCCAGCACGGCGGCCAGGACCACGACGATAATGGCTCCAGAAATTATGACGGTTGAGCGGTGCTCGACCGTCCAGTGAGCCGTTCTCTCGGCGGCATCAATGGTCACACGGCTAAATGCATCCTGCTTCAGTTGATGGCGGGTTTCTGCGCGCACGGACTTCCCTTCTACCGGTTAAGAATGGCTGGACAAACTAGCAGTTTATCAGGGGATAGGGGCAGGGTCAAAGTTGCAGAGTTTAGTAGTTGGTCAGATTTCAAGACCGTTACCACGAAGGACACGAAGGATCACGAAGGAATGCCGAGCAATGATTCCCTTCGTGATCCTTCGTGGTAATGGTCTTGTCGCTCCGGGGTCAAACTGGCTGACCCTCCCAAACATTAACAACTTCGCCGCGTTTGTGATGCCCTCGCTTCGTGGTTCTTCTTTCATCCGGCGTGTGCCTTCTGCTACTCTGCTCCATTCCACGAGGAAACAATGCGAATCCACAAACTTCTGCTCACTGCGTGCACACTTCTTCTTGTGCCTGACCCTCCCAACGGTTGCGGCGGATAAAAAATCCGAAAGACACCGCCGAAACCACGAAACCTTCTTACGAACTTCCGCAGCCCGCGACCGAGACGATTGATCTCGTGATGTACAACCGCATTCGCGACGAGGGACTGCAGCACTCGCACGTCATGGAATATGCCTCGGCCTTGACGGATGGAATCGGCCCGCGCCTCACCGGCTCTCCGAATCTGAAGCGCGCCAACGAATGGACTCGCGACCAGTTCACCGCGATGGGCTGCAGCAACGCGCATCTCGAAGATTGGGGCGAGTTCGGCATGGGATGGCGGCAACTGAATACCTGGGTGCGCATGTCGGCGCCGGACACAGCGGTCTTCATCGCGCAGGCGCTTCCGTGGTCGCCCTCGAGTCACGGTCCGGTGAATGGCTCTGCGATCTGGATTGACGCTAAAGACGAGAAGGACCTCGAGCAATACAAAGGCAAGCTGGCGGGCAAGATAGTTTTCTTCGGTGCGATGCGTGACGTGAAACCGGTCGACAAGCCGCTCTTCGAGCGTCGCGACGCCGACGACTTGAAGAAGACTGTCGACTATCCGGTTCACGTGGGCGAGCAGCAGGCGTTTTTTCAGCAGTTCATCAAACAGCTTGCGTTCAAGGAAAAGGCAGGAAAGTTTTTCGCCGATGAGCATGCGCTCGCCATCATTGTTCCCAGCCGCGATGGCCGCAACAACGGCGGCTCGGGCGGAACGATCTTCGACGATGGCGGCAGCGGCATGGGATGGTTCACCTACCAGCGCGAGCACGCCGAACCGCTTCCCATTGCAGTCATGGCGATTGAAAGCTACGGCCGCGTTTATCGTTTGCTCAAGGCCAACGTGCCGGTCAGCGTGGAGATGGATGTTGAAAGCGAATTCACCGGCGACCACGAACACGGCTTCGACACCATTGCAGAAATTCCCGGCACCGATCCCAAACTGAAAGACGAAGTCGTGATGGTCGGCGGCCATCTCGATTCCTGGGCCTCCGGCACTGGAGCGACTGATAATGGTGCTGGCACCATCGTCGCCATGGAAGTCATGCGCATCTTGAATTCACTGCATGTGCAACCCCGCCGCACCATTCGCGTCGGCCTATGGACCGGCGAAGAAGAGGGCGAGTTCGGCTCTTACGGCTACGTCAAGCAGCACTTCGGCCACGTGCCGCTCTCGACCGCACCCGACCAACTCGCCCTGCCGGATTTCCTGCGCAAGCCTGCCGGTCCGGTTGAACTCAAGCCGGAGCAGGAAAAGATTTCCGGATACTTCAACGTCGACAACGGTACGGGAAAGATTCGCGGAATCTATCTGCAGCAGAATTCTGCCATAGCCCCGATCTTCGAGCAGTGGATTCAGCCGCTCGGCGATCTTGGCGTCTCCACTATCACCATGCGCGATACCGGCGGAACGGATCACGAGGCATTCGATTCGGTCGGCATTCCGGGTTTCCAGTTTATTCAGGACATGCTCGATTACAGCTCGCGCACGCACCACTCCAATCAGGACGTGTACGAGCGCCTGCAACCGGAAGACCTGGCGCAAGCAGCCACGGTCGAGGCGATCTTCGTTTACAACACGGCGATGCGCGATCAGATGCTGCCGCGCAAACCACTACCGCATCCCGAAACTCGACGAGCAGCGCAAAGCCCCGCTGAAAAATGTCATGCCAGGTGCGACGGCGCAGTAGCGCCGAGCACGTCGGGTACAAACACAAACGCCGCCGATCACTCGGCGGCGTTTTCATTTCCAGACGAATCTTTACCGCGGAGCTTCCTCGAGCAATCCCTGCTCCAGTTTTTCCTGGCACTCAATGCAGTGCCGCGTCCAGGGCACGGCCTCAAGGCGCTTGGCGTTGATCTCCTTGCCGCAGTGGATGCATTCTCCAAAGCTGCCTTCGCGAATGCGGACCAGCGCGTTGTCGACCATCTGCAGCAGTTGGCGTTCGTTGTTGCTCTGGCTGAAGAGGAATTCCTTGGTGTAGGAACTCGCCGCGCGATCCGCGATATCGGCTGCCGCGGTATCTTCGTCCGCGCTGCGGCCATCAGCCTGCGTGCGATGTACGGTGCGGCGCAATTCCTGCTGCCGGGTCTCTAAACGCTTCTTGAATGTTTCCAGTTTTTTCTTTTCCATAAGTGCCTTTTACAAAATGGGCCCTGGCGATAAAAGTCTTGGGACGCCCGGTGCAGGCGTCCCTGTCGTAAAGGCCAAACGAAAATGATAAGCGCGAAAATTGAGATGCGTCAACCACCCCAGGGTTGCACCGTCTCGGGTAAGGCTTGCAAATTAAGCTCTTAGAGCGGCTAATTCATCGGCCTCTCAGGTCCGGCTCAACGCGGCAGAGGGTTTTCCATACTGGCTAACGCGTAGCCCATCACCGCCATGGCGGCTGCATTTTCGCGGAGTTCCGCGGGAACAATCTTGTCCAGTGTGTCGGCGGCGCTGTGATGATAGTGAAAATAGGTTCGTCCATCCTGCAGGATTCCCAGCGCCGGCACGCCCGCTTCGGACATTCCGGAAATATCCGCTCCGGGCGGGTAGGAACTTTCGCGCACGCCGTTAGCTCCAATACTCTGCAGCACATTCAGCGCGGGCCGCAGAAGTTCGCCAGCCTGCGCGGTCATTCTGGTATCGAAGCCCAGCGGATGCGCGGCTCCCGAGTCGCTTTCGATCGCGGCCACATGGCGGGCGAAGTCCGCTGCATGTTCTTTGTTGTACATTTGCGCGCCCGACCCGCCGGTTTCTTCGTCCATCCATGCAATGACGCGCAGGGTGCGCTTGGGATGCAGATGCAGTTTTTGCAGTAGTTCCGCGGCTTCCATGGCGACGGCGACTCCTGCACCATCGTCGATTGCGCCTGTTCCCAGATCCCAGGAATCCAGATGTCCCGAGACCACGACAATCTGCTCAGGATGGACACTGCCTTTCAGGTCGGCGATCACGTTGTAGCTGGTGGCGTCGGGCAACTTCTGAGGAGTGAGCGTGAGGTGCATGCGAACTTTGCCCTGGCTCGCGAGATCGGCGATCAGTTGGGCATCTTCCGCAGTGACGGCACCGGAGGGAACGCCTGCGGGCAGGCTGAACCCGGTATGCGGCAGGCGAAAGTCGGCATCGCCCACGGATCGCACGAGTGCAGCCACTGCTCCTAAATCGGCAGCGGCCTTCGGACCGGCGCCGCGGTAGCGAACGGCTTCTCCGTACGCCAGGAATGACAGGCCCGCAGCCGATTTCTGCTTATCGAAAATTTCGTTGAACAGCACAATCTTTCCCGCGACCTTCTCGCGACCCAGTGCCGCCAATTCTTCGAAGTTGTTCACGACGACGATGTCGGCAACGATTCCTTCGGCGGCCGTAGCCGTGCTGCCGCCCAGCGCGGTGAGCACGATCCTCTGCGTGGTATTGGGAGCCTGTCCCGGATACTCGACCAGTTGTGCTGTCTCCACGCCGCGCACCCAGTGCGGAACCTTCACTTCTTCGAGTTGCACTTCGAGGCCGAGTTTGCGCAATTCTCCGGCAACATAGTCGACGGCAGCCTGCGCCTGCGCCGAACCGCTGGGTCGTGCGCCGATGTTTTCGGTCAGGTGCGCCACCTGCCGATAGGCGTAATCGTCACTCATGGCGGCCGTCTTGATGGCGGCGAGTTCCTCCAGCAATTGAGGAGGAAAATTCGCCTTCTGCGCATCCGACATCTGCGGCATGGAGCTAAAGAATGGCGGCGCCGGCTTGGATTGCGGGTTCTGCGCGAAAGCGAACGTCAGTGAGAGAAATAAAAACAGCAGAGCGAGCGAAGAGTCAGATCTGGTCATGGCAGGAAATTAGTGTATCTGAGTGCCGCGCATGAAAGAAACGAAGTAGACGGAAACGGCCATGGCCGCCTGCCATCCCCACTTTGTGCCGTCGCCAAACCTGCATCCTGCATCCGCATCTGATAATTGCCTTATCATTATCGGTATGCTCACCAGAAAGTTCCACGCGGCCTATTTGTCGATGATCATCTTCGCGCTCACACTGCTTGCGCTCCGCACCCGCGCAACTCCACGCACAATCTCCGGCCGTCGAGACGGTTGTGGTCGATGCCGCCGCGCCGGCGACTCCTCTGCCTCACTTTTGGGAGCACATGTTCGGCTCCGGCCGCGCCATACTGTCGCTGCGCGAGAGCTATCGCCAGGATCTCCGCCAGGTGAAACAAGCCACTGGAATGAAGTACGTGCGCTTCCATGCCATCCTCAATGACGAGGTCGGTCTTTACGATGAAGATGCGCAGGGCAATCCGGTTTTCAATTTCTCCTACATCGATCAGATTTATGACGGCCTGCTGGCCAGCGGAGTTCGTCCGTTCGTGGAATTGAGTTTCATGCCGTACAAACTGGCCGCGAGCCAGACGATCCAAGCGTTCTGGTACAGGCCAAATGTGGCTCCTCCCAAGGACTATGCCAAGTGGGATGCGATGATCACGCAACTGGCGCGGCATCTCGTCGAGCGCTATGGGATTAACGAGGTCTCGCAGTGGTACTTCGAAGTGTGGAACGAGCCCAATCTCGATTTCTGGGCTGGGAAACCGGCTCAGGCGACCTATTTCGAACTCTACGATCACACCGCGCGCGACCTCAAAGCAGTCAGTTCACAGTTGAGAGTCGGCGGTCCCGCGACCGCGCAAGCCGCGTGGGCTGATGTTTTCATCCGCCATTGCTCCGACAACAAAGTTCCGGTGGATTTCGTTTCGACGCACGTCTACGCCAATGACAAAGCCGAAGATGTTTTCGGAACGCATGAAAACATTCCGCAGGACCGCATGGTGTGCCGCGCTGTGGCCAAGGTTCATGATCAGATCAAGGCTTCTCCGCTGCCCAACCTGCCTTTGCTCTGGACCGAATTCAATGCCAGCTACAAGAACGAAACCGACGTCACCGATGCGACCTACATGGGTCCGTGGATGGCCGACACCATCCGGCAATGCGATGGGCTGGTCGATGAAATGGCGTATTGGAGTTTCTCGGACGTCTTCGAAGAGCAGGGAGTAGTGAAGCAGCCATTTTACGGGGGCTATGGATTGATTGCGGAAGATGGAATTCCGAAGCCCGCGTTTAACGTATTTCTACTTCTGCACAAACTGGGCGATCAGCGGCTGGCAGTTTCGTCAGAAGATGTGCTGGTCACGCGACGCGCGGATCATACTCTGGTGATCGCTGCGTGGAATCTGACCAGCCCCGGTTCACAGGGCCCGAGCAAAGAGATTGAATTGCGCTTTCAGCACGCGCAGGTTTCGAATGCGAAGTTGATGCGTGTCGATGCCGACCATGGCGATCCGAGAAAAGCTTATGAAGCCATGGGATCACCGCGTTATCCGACGACGGCGCAGATCGAAACACTCCGAGCCGCGGCCCGTCTGTCGTCTCCCGAAGCGGTGGAAGTGAAGAATGGATCTATCCAGCTGAGGATTCCAGCGCAGGGGTTAGTGTTGCTGGAAGCAAAGCCGGGGCCGTAAGGGATATGGGGGAGGCGTCGGGAGTCGAAACTGTCTACGTCGACCCGCGAATCAGACCCAAATGCAAAAAGAAATTGGAGCGCTTCCACCCCCCATCGAGTTGTGGTGCTCTGCCGAACCCGAAGCTCCTTGCTCAAAGCACCTCCGGAGCTTCGGGTGTAGATTGCATACAAGGTTGCTGGTTGCAAAAATGGTGCATTGGATCACTTGCGCTATGCCCGACTTCTGCCCGCAGCACTAACATCCGTCCCGCGAAACCAGTGGCCCTCCATCGCTCCATGGACTTTGTGGGTCTTTGTCGTGATAAGGGAAGCCGACGCTGCGCTCTTGGTGGTTTCGTGTCAATAGGAGTTCACGCAATCCTGGAAATCCGACTGGGTCATCTTTGCGATGCCGCAGGCGAAAACTGGCCAGGTCGCAGGAGTAACGGAGTTCCAGTATGCGGGCGGCGTGCCCTGCGCATTCCATGCAGGGTTCCCAGAGTTATATTGCGTCATATAAGCGGTTTGCTGAGCGTTCGCATTAGACGCGGCAGGTGCGGAGGTCAATGCAACGTTGTTGGCCAGCCCTGAATAAAGTTGGATCAAAGAATTGCCCAGCGGTCCTTGCAGGGAATAGGCTGCCGAAAAAGTGTAGTAGCTAGTGAACTGCGTTGGCAGAGGCACCTTACCGAGGTCATAGTTCAGGGAACTGTAGTCGGTAGGGGCAAGCGTATCCTGGGCCAAGGTAAAGATCTTAAAGGCCGGATTCTCCCCAAAGCACGGTGTTATCGCGGGCACTTCGTCCAACACAATCGAGGGCGACAGAATGCGATATTCGTCCATATGAGTGTGTGCGCCGAGAGTCATGGTGATAAGGCCCGGATACTTCGCAAGTATTTGCAGGAAACTCGCCTGGTAACTCGGGTACATCATCATGCTGGCGCTTTGAATTTTGCCGTTGACGGCGGTTGCAGCGGTTGCAACTGTATTTGCGCCCGGAGGCACGTGCATCAAGAGCCACACTTTTTGTCCGGCAGCCTGAGCCGAAGCCAGGGTTGAATCGAGCCACGCAAGCTCAGTTGCGACGGCGCTGTCATTGTCTCCGGGGACACCTAGCGCAAATAGATTCGTGTTGAGTCCGATCACCGTAAGTGATGCCATCGGCTGCGCGGCATAGTATCCGCCACTGGTGAAGGTGCTCAAGAAGGTTTGCTGATCCACTGTCCCATTCAAAAATTGGGTGTAGAACGTCTGCGCCGTATTGGAAAGAAAAACGCTGTCAGGCCCGTAGCCGGTGTAGGAGTCGATATTTCCCACCGCGAACATGACGGGAACGTTTCCGATCGAAGCCCGAATCTGCGCGGTGACAAAGGCAACCGTTTTATCGGTGAAGGCCTGCATGGCGGCGATCTGTTGCGCAGTCGGAGTTTGCGTGGAGGTAAGGCCTTCACAATATTTGAAGAAAAATATGGGAAAGGAATGGCCGATAAGGTCGCCGGTATAAATGACCAGAGGGCTGGTTCCTAGATTTTGCTTTATGCTGGCGAGCCCGAGGACGAGCAAAGGGTAATTGGTGTCGGTGCCCCACGCCGAAGGGGTGGTGATGATCGAGGTCTGAAAAATGCCGGCCCACGTGCTGGGATCAGCAGTCGTACAAAGAGTCGGGTTACTGACAAAAAGAGTTGGATCGTAAAACGGATTGAAATGAAGGTCGGAGAACACAACTACTGGAAAGGTCGTCGCCGACGAAATAGGGCTTGGATTCGTGCTGGTGCTGCATGCGAAGAGCAGGCATATACCCGCCAACATCGTTAGAAAGATAGAGCCGTAAACTTTTGGCATGAAGTGCTCCTTAGGATGAGTAAGACGACGCTGTCGTGAGGCTTTGGACAGGCGCTCCCCGACGACACCGTTCGTCAAAAAGTTATCTTCGGAATTAGCATGTATGAGATACCGCATCGAAATATCCGCATCTGCGGGCGGCCGCGTGAAACCTGGTTGCAGCCTCCGCGGCGGTTTCAGTCCGTACCTGCCTGAGATTTTCCTCCCGCTGGCAGGATCACTCGTGTCGACTCCCGCGGCAGAGACTTGCGATAATCGCCGAGCAATTTTTCCCGGTTCTGGCGCAGGTCCTTTCCGCTAGGCGTGGCGGGATAAGGCTTGCCGCCCATCAGCCCTTTCCAGAGAATGCGATTGAAGACGCCGCCATCCACGCGGTCCGCGTCTGTGAAGTCCATCCCTTGGGTCACTCGCGCCCAGTACCTCGCATCCGGCGTCGGGTTCTGGCACGGCTGGGCCGGTTGAGGCAGTGGCAGGTTCGTGCAGTAAAGAATTGTCGAAGGCGTGGCGGTGAAGGTCCATTGCCGGTTTGGCGTCGTGTTGAAGATGTCGGTCATGGGGTTTGCCAGCGCATCATTCAGGTTCATCGCCGGGAGACCCAAAACTTCTTCCATAGTGCGCACGAAGTCGATGGTGTTGTAGGGCGTGGAGACCAACGCGTTCTTCACATATGCGCCGGCTACGTATGCGGTGGTGCGGTGCGAATCGACGTGGTCGCCGCCATCTTGCGCGTCGTCTTCCACGATAAAGATCAGTGTGTTGTTTTTGTAGATCGAGCCGGCGATCTTCTGCACCAGCAAACCTACCGCGTAATCGTTGTCGGCCACATCCCGGTCCGGAGTGTTCACCAGGTCGCTCGCCGTCGCGAAGTTTCCGGTGTGATCGTGCATGAAGCGGACCAGGGTCAGATTCGGAAGTCCTCCCGCGGCGTAGTTGGCGTCGAAGTCCCGCTCCCACTCGGTGTAACGGTAGTAGTCGGGAAACGAGGGATCGAAACCGCGAAAGTACACATCCGTAAACGGCGTCAGGGCCACGTTGGCAGAGGGCGCCACGATGGTGTTCGTGGAAAACGGGTCGTGCACCAGCGGAGTCTGGCAACTGGCGATGTTGTAGCAGGTCGTGTCCACGAAAAAGCCGTAGTCGCGAACTGTCAGGCCTGCGCGCAGGGCGTTGTTCCACAGATAGCCGGTATTGATTTCGTCGTCCGGTCCGTCCGGAGCGGCCACGTCCGTTTGTCCCGGCAGCAGATTCTCGCCGTTTTCCGCCGCGCCCGGCATGAGAGGATCGGAGGCCTGGCGCTCGGCCAGGGTGGGCAAGGCAACGTTGACGCTGCGATTCAGACCCTCGCTATCCAGGCTGAAGCCCCGCTGCGAGTAAAAAATCGGATACTGGTGTTCGATTACGTCGGGGGCGCGGGCCGACGTGCTCCACGGCCAGCCGTCATTGCTGACTTCAGCCGAGGCGCGGAAGTTGTCGAGGGTCACGAACTGGGATGCGAGGTCATGCTGATTCGGCGTGATCGCCTGTCCGAATAAAGCCAACGCGGGATCGCCGTTGCCGCGTCCCAGATCGCCCAGAATCTGGTCGTAGGTACGGTTTTCCTTGAGGATATAAATTACGTGCTGCACGCCTGCATGCACGGCCGCCATCACCGAGTTTGGATTGGATGTGTTCGCGAATCGGTTGCTCGTGGTTACGGCGTTGGTTAGCGTCGAAAGCTGCCCCATCGCGCTCGACACCGGGAAACTCTGCAGCCCAGCCTTGGTCAGCTGCGGATTGTATTCGTTGGAGGGATTGCAAGTGGGATATCCCGTTGGCCCATACGCGTAGCACCAGTTGGGATTCGCGCCGGTCGGCGATTTTGCATTGACCACGTATGCCCAGGTGCTGCCACTCACGTTGCTGAGGCTCACCGAGTTTGGATACCAACCCGTAGGGAGCAGGCCGACAACCTGGTCGCCGCTATTGCTTCCGCCGAGCGCCACCACCGCGATGTTATTCAGGTTGCCGTTGGTCACGTAGAGATGTTTCTCGTCTGGCTCCGAGAGCGTGACGCTGTTGGTGTTCGCGCCCCTATATTGCGTCAGCGAGAAAGATTGCAATACCGACGGGGGAGCGATGACCGGGATGCTCTCGACCACCGAGTTCGTCGCCAGGTTGATCACGTCGACGGTATCGGACTCGTCTTCGGCGACATAGAGAAGGGTCTGGGCCGCGTTTAACGTCATCTTGTTCGGTTGGCCCTTCACCGGGATGCGCGCCGCTACTTTCATCGGATTGGAGCAGATTTGTGGGGTAGACACGAGGCAGGTCGTCACCGGGCTGATGACGTCAATCTCGCGGTCGCGCAGGCTCGATACGTACGCGGTGTACAACGGTTTTGCCACCGAGCCATTCCACGTCATTACCACCCAGAACGGATACTCTCCGCCGGGCAGGCCATTACCGGGGCGCAAGTCGAGTTCGGTGCCTTGCTGGGTTCCATATCCTCCTTGCAGAGTTCCGGTGTAGTGCGGCCAGAGTTGCCATTGCTGCACCCAATGATTCAAACCTCCCGTGAATACCGTGATCGAGTCGTTATAGTAATTGGCCACTACCAGGGTTAGGCCGTCGCTGGAGATCGCCACTCCGGCGGCGCAAGGAGCCACAAACACAGCTGCGTTCACCGAGGCGAATCCACTATCCGGCACGGGCAGCCCATTGCCCGCAGGATGTCCCATATATGGCAGGTTCGGAGATTGGCCCAAGTCCAATTCGGCTGTCTGCGCCCAAACCTGGGTAGTAGGGTCCTGTTGAATAACGTGGACGTTGTCTCCATTGTTGGTCGCAGCCGCTAAATTGGGAAAGAAATATGGAACCGGATCGGTGCCATACGCCGCATCGCCCATGCCGCCGGAGACGTAGAAAGCCGTGCTCGAAGGGTCCCAGACGATCCCGTGATAGGTATTGGGGATCTGCACCGATTGCTCAAAGACCGGTGCACCACCTTGAATGTTGTAGATGAAGACATACTCGGTGGAATATTGGGGATCAAAGAAGGGGAATGCGACCTGAAACACGCGGTTGTACCCGCTGGTCAAAACCAGCAGGGTCTTCCCATCCGGGCTCACCGAGCTGCTGGCTCCGTAACCGGCGAGCCATTCCACGGGAGCGACTTGCGCATCGATAGGATCGGTGACCACCATTCCGGTGTCGAGAAATTGGAAGCTGGAACCCGGCGTTGCCAACGGCGTAATTGATTGGCCCACATTAGGAACGGATTGGGGTGCGTTGTACAGGGTGACCGTGAGCGGCTCCGTGGTGCTGCCGCCCGCCGGACTGGTGGCGGTTACGGAGTAGTCAGTCGTGATCGGGGGAGGAGGCACAATGCTGGAAGGCAGCGCCGCTGGAGTTCCGGTGATAGCGCCGGTGCTGGGGTTAAAGGCCAGCCCGCCGGAGAGAGCCGGGCTGATGCTGTAGGTTGTTCCGCTGCTGGCGCCGAGCGAAGGGAGGTTCGACGTGATCGCCACTCCCGCAGCATAGACCGGCGCTGGAGCGCTATAGTTCCAAGGCGGCGGAGCCACACTCGCGTTCGCGGCACTCACCGTGATGGTCAGAGTCGCCGTGGTGGTGCCAGCTGAGTTTATGGCCGTTACCACGTAGTGGCCCGTCGAAGCCGGCCCCGCAGGGGTTCCACTGATGACGCCCGCACTGATCGTTCCGAAGTAAGGGATGTCGGGCGGCGCGCTAGGGCTCAACGTCAGGCCAAGAGGCAGCGCGGGCGACACAGAATAGACGGCTGGCGCTCCTCCCGTGCTGGCCGGAATATTCTCCGAGATGGGGACCAACACGGTGTAATAAGCCGTGGGGCTCGAATAGACCAGGCCCGCTGGGGCAGCGATATTTACCGTGATCGTCACGGGTGCGGTGCTGAAGCCAGCCGCATTCGACGCCGTTATCGTGTAAATGGTCGTGGCCGACGGCTTGGTTGGCGTTCCGCTGATCACACCGCTGGTAGTGTTCAATACCAGGCCATCCGGCAGGGGCGGAGTCGCGCTATACGAAGTCACCGCGCCACCCGTGCTGGTCGGGCTGTCTGGCGTAATCGGCATCAACTGGGTATAGATCGCACTGCCGGCGCTATAGCCGAGCGCCGTCGGAACCTGAGTCGGTGTGCTGTGGCTGCCGCCGCTGCTGGCGCCGAAGCAGCCGCACAGTATAAGAAGAAATATTGCGGTCAGAGAAAGACCAAGCGATGTAAGAAATCTGGAATTCCCGCAGCCTGAGTTCACGGATCGACTCCGAAATGGTGTGAGGGGCTTGAAGGGAGGGCGTTCAGAAAAGAAAATTAGTCTTTTCTTACGCGAGCCCGCCGAAATTGCCCCGCCTCTTTTCTGAGAGCAGAAGCGTTTCCAACCATGCAAAAGGCAACGCGGAAATTCACTTACCTTTGGACGTTCCTAGAATTGCGGCGCCGTCGCCGGCAGCGTGGCCGAGTTGATGCCTTCGCAGAGCGCGTTGTGCACCGTCAAGTTGCCCGTACCGTCAAGCGTGATCGTCCAGATGGTGTCGTAGTCGTTGTCCGGCCAATTCGGCGCAATCTGGCTGCTGCTATAGGCAGCCAGCAACGCATTGATGGTTGGCGGGATGTGATCGTGTTCCCACGCCACCAGCAGGGTCTGGTTGGAGAACGTGCCCCCGGTAAAGAAATAATCGCTGGCCGCGGTGGCTAAGGCGGGCGCATTCTGGCTGAAAACCGGGACACTGGCGGCCAGATTGACGGGCAAGTTGTTGGCGATGGCGTATGGTTCCACGGTCAACGCCGGCCTGACATACGACAAATTGCTATTACTCGCACCGGCTGGAAAACCGATCGCGGGATCGATGGAGTAAACCTGAGTGGGGACGGGATTGAGTTTGCCGCTGAGTGCGTTGGGAAGGTCCAGAGCGCGCCATTCGCCGGCAGCCACATAGTTGCCGTCTTCATAGTAGTCCGTGGGATGCGCTTCGGCGTGACGGATCATGTAAACCGTCTCGTTCTGGTTGATTTCCTGCGGAGCCGTAGCGCCATTCACGGCGATGCTGAAAGTTGGCGTTGCGCATGGCGTTGACACGATTGCCGGCGACGGCAGCACCGGGTAGGTCGAAGGCGGCTCGACCTCGGTGTTGTAAGTAATCAGGCTGGCGCTTCTTTCCGACGGCGCGATCGAGAGCGCATAGATATAGTTAGGGCCTTGATAGCCTGCCGGAAGAGTCAGGTTATAACCTTCGAGCGTATTGATATTGGCCAACAGCACGCTGACCGTCTCCCACGGCGCCGAGAACACGTAGAAGCCCGGAACATCGGCCTGGACGATGGCGCTGGCCAGGATTTCGTTGTCTTTTCCCGTGTCGTTGAAATCGAGACCCTGGCAAGCCGGGCAGGGCAACGGTGGCGGCGCGACTCCCGCCGGTATGACTCCTGCCGCATACGAGGCGAAGATCGGATAACTGTTCGCGGTTGAGTTCTCGGTGCCATCTGACAAACTAAACTGATTCAGCATGGCGAACTGCTCGATGCTCTCAAGCGGCACCAGGTCCGGATAGTCGTTTGCCGTCTGCAGATGGGTCATCGGCTCGAGCGCATAGATGCTGGTTACATTCTGATTTCCGAGTATGTTCTGTCGCAGGAACGGAGCCATGAGCAGCGTCCGCTGCAAACCTTGGTTGGTGAGATTGGCGGTGGTCGGATTGACGTCGCCGGCCGTATTGTCCGTCAGATCCTCGCTGATCACGAAGATCAGGTTGATATTAGCGGCGCTCAGCGGAGCGGGATTTTGCTGCGCCGGAGTGCTGCCGCCGCTGCTCGTACCCATGCACCCGCAGAGTATAAGAAGCAGTATCGCGATGAGAGAGAGCCAAAGCGATGTAAGAAGTCTGGAATTCCTGCAGCCTGTATGCACAGATTGACTCCGGAATCGCGCGAGGGAAAAAGGCGCATTGGCTTTCCTTAAGAAAACCCGGCCTCACCCCTACGTGGAGAGCAGTTGTGTTTCCAACCATGCAAAAGACGGACCTAATGGAATGGACGATCTGGAAGGACACCCGGGATTTCGCGGTCTTCGGGCGTTGCAGTATGCAGGTAAGGATGTCTGTAATCTGTTGGGAAAAAGAAATGGTGGAGGCGGCGGGAGTCGAACCCGCGTCCGAAAATGTTACTGGTCAAGAGACTACATGCTTATTCGCGTTCATGCCCCAGGCATTACCCTGGGACGTTCGCGGCCTCCGCTCAGAACGGACAAGAAACGGATGCTGCTAGCCTGAGGTCTTAGCCTTCCGCCCCAGACGTAGACGGAAAGAGCAGCCCGCTGTGTGACGTCGTTTGGAGGCCCACGGGCGAAGCCTCCTCGGACGGCTGCCTAAACTAGTTAGGCTGCGTATGCCATGGTTTGATTGGCAATTATCGTTTTGCACGCGATTACGGGTGTGTGCACCCCGGCATGCCTCCTGGCCGCAAGCATCTCCGTCGAAGCCGTGACGCCCCCACTGGTGGGATTGGCCTTAAAAAGATCCACTTCCAGACTAGGTTCGACCCAGCCGGAAGTCAATTCATTAGATGGCGGGATGGGGACATTGGTTCCGACCGACCCCTCGGTCTTGATCGATAAATATTTTTTTTGATGGCTCCCGGTAAATTACTGAATTAACAGTGGTTAGCGGGAGTAGGTTCGGGATGGACCCGACACCAGTTTTCAATATATAGCTTGCATATGCAATAATAGCATGCATGAGAGGAAAAAATACTGCTGTGGCCACGAGCTCCGACTCTGATGCAGTTCGGCGCCACGCTTACGAGAAATACGTTTCCGCCGCGCGGCGCCGAAGAGAGAAAACCGTATCGATTAACGTGGGGGAAGTGCACCGGGACCTGGCGCTCAATAATCGGGTTCCACTGGTATGCGCTGCCCTGGGGTCCAAGAAGTTTTTGACTGAGCACGGACTGCGTATTCTGTCGAAAACGGGCCCTCCGTCGGGACAGAGTACAACTGTGACATTCACCTACGAGATCGTCAACGCGGCGTCACAAAAACCTACCGCAGACGAAGCATGGCGGTCGCTTCGTGGCATTGCGAAGGACATTTACGCTTCGTTTGGAGGCGGGGAGGCGTATCTCAAGCAGGAGCGCGCCAATTTCTATGGGCCAGGCGGCGACCCATTGAAGTCCGAATCATGAGCCGGATCTATTGGGACACGATGCTGTTCATTTACTGGCTGGAAGGCGACCCACGGTACAGCGACCGCGTCCAGCAAATTTTCGAGCGCATGCGAGATCGTCGGGACCAACTGTGCACCAGCACCTTTGCGGTTGGAGAAACGCTGGTTGGCTTCCACAAGCGAGGTGCGATCGATATGGCCGCGCGTGTGCGAAGCTTTTTCCAGCAAGATTCTGTCGAAGTAATTCCTTACACGTTGGAGACGGCTGATCTTTACGCCGATATCCGGGCCAGAGCCGGAGTCTCGTCTGCCGACGCCATTCACCTCGCCTGCGCGGCCTCTGCCGGCATCGATCTTTTCCTGACCAATGACAAGAACTTGGTCGGCAAGATCATCCCAGGCATCCAGTTCATCGCTTCCCTCGATGTCCCTCTATTCTAGTTAACATCGCTGGATCCGGGCGCCCGACTCAATCTTCGAGTTTAACTGGCCCCGGCAACATTCTGATCGCGTTTGTGGTCACGCCGGAGCATGTTCACCTGCTGCATAGCGAACCACGATTTCAACATTCACCCCTTTAGCTAAGGGCTTGATAGGTCAGCCGGGGAGAGCAGGTTCCTCACCGGGCCTTCGGCCCGATTCGGAATGACAAAGTGCGTGTATGAATGACAAAGCGGGTTGGGAACGGCCCCACTCAAGCCAAAAGACGGCTTGAATGGGCCACCCGCCCATGCCGTTCTCAACTAATGGGATGGTCCGCCGCCTTTGCACCGCTGGGGTATAAGAGGCGTACGGAGGAGGCATCCCATGGAGCTACACACGATCGGCATTGATCTCGGCAAGACAGTCTTTCATTTGGTTGGGCTCAACCTGCGCGGCGAGGTTGTGGTGCGCAAGAAGTTTTCGCGCAAGCAACTGCTGCATTTCACGGCGAACCTACAGGTCGAATTGATTGGCATGGAAGCCTGCGGAGGGGCGCATTTTCTAGGCCGGGCACTGAGAGAGCAGGGTCATGAGGTACGGCTGATGCCGGCTCAGTATGTGAAGCCGTACGTGAAGACCAACAAGAGCGACTACATTGACGCTGAAGCAATCGCTGAGGCAGTCGGGCGGCCGAAGATGCGCTTCGTACCGATCAAGAGCGATGACCAACTGGATCTACAGTCTCTGCATCGAGTGCGTGAACGTTGGGTGATGCGTCGCACAGCGGTCATCAACCAGATTCGTGGCTTGCTGCTCGAACGTGGAATCACTTTGCGCAAGGGACGGTGCCATGTCGATGAGGCATTGCCCGGGATCCTGGAAGACGCCAGCGCCAAGTTATCAGGCGCATTGCGCGTGCTGCTGGCGCAACTGAAGCTGGAGCTCGATCACCTGCAAATGCGGATCGACGAAGCCGATGCGGTGATCAAGAAGACTGCCGCCGAGAACGAAGCCTGCCGACGATTGGTGGCGATCCCTGGCATCGGACCGATTACGGCGACCGCAATCATTGCCGCGATCGGCAACGGAGCAGCTTTCAAGAAGGGGCGAGAGTTCGCAGCCTGGCTCGGAATCGTCCCGGGCGAATATACCACCGGTGGCAAGCAAAAGCTGCTCGGGATTAGCAAACGCGGGAACTCTTACTTGCGAAGACTCTTCGTGCACGGGGCTCGCGCCGTCCTACAACAGAGCGCGAAGCAATCTTCCGGTCTGAGTTCGTGGCTGGCCCAACTCACAGCCCGCACCCACCAAAACGTGGTTGCAGTGGCTTTGGCGAATAAGCTGGCGCGCATGGCCTGGGCCGTGCTCGCCAAGAATGAACCATATCGGCCCCCGATGTTGGCTGATGCGGCGACAGCATGACTGGCCTGCAGATGACGCCTGGCTGAGGCCAGGCTTGGAAATCGCATTCGCGATTCCCACATCTACAGACCAGCGGCTACTACGGAGTTGATGATTTCTGCCAGGTCTGCTGGCGAACTATGAGATGACACAACGGTCGAACCCGGCGCTCTCGAAACCTGCTAACCGGAAAAGTCTTTCCAGACTGCCTAACTAAATAGGACGAGAGCGCAGCGCATTCCATCATGGCCAGGAGCCTTGTGCTCCAACAAAGGCCGAATACATTTGCGCAGACCAACCTGTTACCTCATTTTTCGCTTGCGACAAAGCGGCGGACCATACATTCCGGTTTGCTCGTCCCTCGGCCAGGCGGGAGCGCGGACCAGGGCGGTCCGCGCTTTTCGTGTGCGGTGACGTTAGCGGTTGCGGGTGTTGGCCAGGGCGCGAAGGATGATGCGAGTGTTTTCATGGATGGCACGGCGAAGATACATGGTGAGGGCGAAAATAACGATCAGGAAGAAGAGATCGACGCGCAGCAACGAATGCAATAGCCCACCCATAGTTTCCAGTTGGAACATGTGGATGTGCATCCAGAAGAAAACGACGACGGCGAGAATGGCAAGCACAGCGACGATGATTCGAGAGAGGCGTTCCGATCTGTCTGCGGCTGCCAGGGCCTGTTGGACGAAGGTGATTTCGGCGTTCGTATTTTCGGAGTTGGGCGGTCGGAATTCGGGACTCATACTGGTTTCCTTTCGAGAGTGAGGTGTTTGCGAAGAGTCGCGACTCCGTAATGGAGACGTGACTTGGCGGTGCCGAGGGGAATGTCGAGAATAGCTGCGGTTTCCTCGAGCGAAAGATCGTGCTGATAGTGCAGAAGCAGGACTGCCCGGCTGGCGGGGGAGACGTGGTTGAGAAGGGAGAAGAAGGCGGCATCGGGTGGCCCGCCAAGGTCGGGATCGGGAGTGACGGTTGCGGGTGGAGAATCGTCGAGGGGTTGCCAGCGGTGGGCGCGCTTGAGGTGACTGACAGCGATGCGCGAGGCGATGCGGAGAGCCCAGGCAGGGAAGACAGCGGGCTCGCGCAAGAACGGGAGCTTACGGAAAATTTGGATTGAAGTTTCCTGAAGAATGTCGTCGGCGAGATCGGAGCCAGCCAAGCGGGTGATGTAGCGGCGCAGCGGCGCATGGCTGTTACGGAGAAGCTGTTCCAGGGCAGCCCGGTCGCCGGCCTGGGCGAGGAGGACAAGAAGCGTTTGGTCGGGGGGCGAAAGCTCCTTGGGCTGCGAGTGGGGCGTGCATGTTTGAAAGAGGGGTTAAAGGGAGTTAAAGTTCGGTTCCGTCGAAAAAATAAACTGGGCGAGGGCAGGACGGGGGGCTGGCCCACCCTTCCTGCAAACCGACTGAGGCTGCCCCACCCTCTGCGAATTTAGAGGTGGGAGACATGCTCTCAACCTCTTGCGATTTTGACTTTGTCCTTGGCGCGTCCAGCATATCGCAAACGGATAAAAAACCTGCGCGATGCAGGCCGCATAGGTTCCCACCCTCTGAAAACCGCAGAGGGTGGGGCAGCCTCATTTGGAAATAGTCGAGACAAATCTAAGGGCGGGGTTGGCCCAGACAGCAGGTTCCTCACCTGGCCTTCGGCCCGATTCGGAATGACAAAGTGCGTATGAATGACAAAGTGCGTATGAATGACAAGTGCGATGAATGACAACGTGCCTATGAATGACAACGTTGGTATGCGGACGTCGTTGGGGACACCGGCATGGGAACATCGGTATGCGGACGTGGGTGTGCGGACGTGGGTATGGGTACGTGGGTGTGGGAACTGCCCACTCGTGCCAAAAGATGGCTTGAATGGGCATCCCTTTGGTTTCAAACTTGTTTTAGTTTTTTAACGTTCCGTCTGCCGCGGAGCGGAGGCGCTTTGCGGCTCGCCGGCGTTTCACGTATCGCAGTGCCAACCAGATCAGGGCCACGAGCACAACGACAATCAGGATTCCGAATGCGATTAGAATCCTGATCGAATCCATGAAAACGAAATCGCCAATCTGGCTGTAGAACCCATTGAAGCGGCCGATCGCTTCCGGCAAAGCTATTACATCCTGCTTGCTCAATTGCAATTGGTGCTCGTGCGGGTGATATAGCGCTTGCCACGGAAAGAGCGTCCCGGTCGCGTCTTTTTCGATGTGTCCACCCAGGACGTAAGTGACTGTGCGGTCGCGCACGAAATTGGCGAGGCGTTGCGCGCTGGCCTGGTATTGCCTGGCATCGTCCACCAGAAGACGCGCCGGCATGAGAAAATCGCCGGATAACAGCAGACCCGTGTTCCGGTCGTAAAACGATACTTCGGTTTCGTTGTGGCCGGGCGTAGGAATCACGTCCACTAGCCGGTCGCCTAGATCGATTACCGCGGCGCCATTCGGCCAGTCGGAAAATCCGTAAAACTTCTTTACGCTGTCGAGTTCATACCCGACTACCTGCACGTTTGCCAGATTCGCGAACTGAGCGTCTCCGGCGCGATGGTCGAGATGGCGATGAGTATGCACGACCAGCAGAGGAAGTTTCGCCGCATCCTTCGTGGGCAACAGTTGCAGCACGGTCGCCGCAAGTGGCGCCTGCTTCGGGTCGGCAATATCGCCGCTATCGATCAGCAATGCCTTGGTCGATCCAATCAGCAGATACATGAATGGAGCTTCGAAGGTGGTGCACAAGCCTTCGCGCAAGATGTAAGTCTGCGGATTGTAGCCGTGCACCTGCAGCGGCGGCTCGGAATGCGCGCTGCAATTGGCTGCGCCTTCATTCCAGTGCACGTCGAGCGAGCCGGACGAAAGTTGTGCCGACGCGCGGCGAGGACTCAGCAAGAAGGGAAGGGTTAGCAGCGCCGCGATGGCTGTCAGGCGTAGAGGTGAGGGAAAGCGATTTTTTCGAATCGGTGCCATAGTTCACTCCTGCTTTTTCGTGGGCAGCATTGCATCGAGACTCGACGCCCAGAGAGCAACTGCGCGATCGAGGCGCTGCCGGTCTCGGGTGTTGCAGAAATCCAGCATGAAGCCGCGCATGCCAGCCAGCACTACTGTGGCGAAGGCCCATGCATCTTCACGGTTGACTTGCTCTGCGATCAGCGGCCCGGCAACGTCCTGAAGCCAGTCCTGGACCGTGTCTTGCAGGAATGCGTGATACACCTCGGGCTTTCTGAGAGCCATGCCGTAGGCTTCGAAGAAGAGACGAAAAATCGGTTCCGATTCCTCCGAGCTGATGTGCTTCCAGACGTTCCAGCAGGTCTCGGAAATCGTGGCGCCCTCAATCTGGTCGAAGTTGGCGTGTTGCCGGCGCCTGATCTGGGCAATCACTTCGACGACCATCTTCTCTTTCGATCCAAAGTAGTAGAGCAATCCTCGCGGGCTCGAACCGATGGCCCGCGCCAGGGGGCGAAGCGAAAGATCGCCCAATCCGTGGTCGATGAGGTACTGGACGATGGCTTCGGACAGCTCTTCTGGACGGCGGTGGTTGGGAGGCCGGCTCACTGGGGGAATCTTACAATAAATGAAACGATCGTTTCAATAACTCAATTCCGGCAATCTCTCGCTGCGAGTTTTTTGAAGGGTGACGAGCCTTTTAATTAATTTTATCAATTAATAGATTGACAAACTTAAGTATAATAGCTATAAAACTACTGAAAGCTTAGTCCCATGAGCAATAATCAAAGAGCGAGTGATTGGCAGGAACTTAGTCGGCTCACCCAAGGCCGCCCGATCGTCGTCGAACGGGTCCGCCTGACTGAAAAGGACATTGCGATTGAAGGCAGCTTCGAACTGCCTCAGTTGGCCCGGCTTGCAATGGACGACCAGATATTCATCACGGCCTTTGTGCGCTCGCATGGTTCGATCAAAGAAATGGAGCGCGTGTTCGGCGTCAGCTACCCGACGATCAAGTCGCGGCTGACTCGCATTGCCGACAGCCTGGAGTTCGTCGAGACCAATCCCACGGCTTCGAAGGCGGAAGTTCTGGAGCGCCTGCGGGAAGGCAAAATCAGCGCGGACGATGCGATCCGCGAGATGGAGACATTGAAATGATTCCGTTCGTCGCTGTCGTGAGCCTGCGGAACCAGGAGAGCCGCACGTTTCGTTTGTGGATTCCGTTGTTTCTGGTATGGCTGTTGCTGTTGCCGCTGGCTGTTTTGCTGTCGCCGTTTATTTTCATCGCGTGCCTGTTCTGTCGCGTAAATCCGTTCCGCGGGGTGGCGGTGTTGTGGCAGATCGTGGGGGCCCTGAACGATACGCAACTGGAAGTCGAACACGGCAGCGCTGGAATGTCATTTCACATTCTTTAGGAGGTTTTTATGAACGAACATCGTCGCCAGATTTTGCAAATGCTTTCGGAAGGAAAGATCACTGCGGACGAAGCCGAACGGCTGATATCAGCGGTCGAACAGCCGAGCGCATCTGCGTCCGAGTCTGAACCGGTTGCGGCAGGGAAGAGCCGGCCTAAGTATCTGCGAGTGCAGGTTGATTCGGAAGAAAACGGAAAACATGACGGTCCCACGAAGGTGAATGTGCGTGTCCCCATGCAGTTGCTGCGGGCTGGGGTGAAGCTCGCGGGCCTGCTTCCGCCGCAGGCGCTGCGACAGGCTAATCTGGCGATGCAGGGTAAAGGCATCCCCATCGATCTGACGCATATCAAGCCGGAAAATCTTGAGGAATTGGTCGAGCAGTTGAATGATCTGACGGTCGACGTGGATCAGAATGATTCGGATGCGAAAGTGAAAGTTAGAGTGTTCTGCGAATAGGGGCGTGCGCGGCTAAAGCCCCCAGAATGAAGGGAGGCTTGAAGCGCTGCACGACCCCGAGGCCTCGCTGCGCTCGGCGGACGGACGAATGCGTCCGTCCCCACACGAGCAACAACAACGAATGCGTCCGTCCCCACACGAGGAACAACAACGAATGCGTCCGTCCCCACGCGAGCATGATGATATCTTTGCATCGCGTGCCTGATCCGGGCATCTGAACAACGGCGGAATCAAAATTGCAGTGCTGTTGACGAGGGATGAGGTTTCGCGTCCAACCTATGGCTATGCGGCAACCCAGGATATTGTCGAAGGAGCGTTGCCGGTGAAGGCGCATTGTCTTCCGTTCTCGCAGATCCCTCATACCACAAGGCTTTTCGCCGACTTCCTTACTTATTCTCCCAATGTTCAGCAGTTTTATCCCAGGCCGCCGCACTTCGCGGAATGGGCGAAAGAAGAGTCTGCGCGAATTTCTTACGACGCTTCGCGGCGGGAACGTGTCGCCGCGATTCTGGAACGGCAGAATAAGGAGTGGGAGGCTTCGCCGAAAACGTTGGCCAATCTGGACCGCTTCCGCAAAGGCGCATTGGCGGTGGTTACGGGCCAGCAGGTGGGACTGTTCGGCGGGCCGATGTTTTCTGTCTACAAGGCGCTCACCGCGGTGAAGCTGGCGGAAGAAGCCACAGCCGCGGGAGTCGACGCCGTTCCAATATTCTGGCTCGCGACCTACGATCATGATCTCGCGGAAGTGAATCATGTTGCGTTACCCGGCCCTGAAGGCGAACTGCAGACCATCACGACTGCGAGTCACGCCACGCCCGGAGCGCCGGTCAGCGCAGTGCGATTGGGTGAGGAGATACTGCCGGCCGTGGAACAGGCCGCTGCGCTCCTAGGCGACAGCGAGGCGACTCAGTTTCTTCGCGAGACTTACCGGCCCGGCGAGAGCATGGGCACGGCGTTTGCGCGCCTGTCTGCAAAACTGTTTGCGGATTGGGGCGTGATCGTGCTCGACGCGTCTGATCCGGAACTGCATCGCATTGCGGAGCCGATTTACCGGGCAGCGATTGAACGGTCCAGCGAAATTTCCGAAGCGCTGATGGCGCGTGGAGTAAGTCTCGAAGCTGCTGGCTATCATCAGCAAGTGAAGGTCGCCGAATCGTCGGTCCTGCTTTTCACGCTGCATAACGGCGCCCGCAGCGTAATCCATGAGCGCGGCGACGACACGTTCGCCATCGGCAGCGAAGGAAGCGTCGAGAAAATTTCCCGTGGGGAACTGCTGGATCGGATTGCTTCTACGCCCGAGCTCTTTAGTCCGAACGTTCTGCTGCGGCCGATTGTTGAAGACTACTTGCTCCCTACGCTGGTCTATACCGGAGGGGCGGCGGAGACCGCATATTTCGCGCAGGCTGGAGCGGTGTATGAACTTTTGCTGGGGCGGGTGACGCCCATCGTTCCGCGTTATTCGGCGACCATCGTTGAACCGAAGGTACAGCGCCTGCTCACGCGCTACGGCATTAGTGTGACCGACTGCTTTGGAGGGTATGAGGCGCTGCGGCAGAAAGTTGCCGCCCACAGTCTCCCCGGCGACCTGCAGGCCGCGTTCGAGGCTACGAAGAAATCCCTGGATTCGAATCTGGCGAGCATCAAGGAAAAACTTGTAACGCTCGATCGGACGTTGCTGGATGCAGCTGAAACTTCGGGCTCGAAGATGCAGCATCAACTCGAGAAGCTCTATTCCCAGGCGGCACGAGCGGAAGCGCAGAAGGGAGCGCTAATCTCGCGGCACGCGGACAGCCTGATGCACGCGCTCTATCCGGAAAAAGGGCTGCAGGAGCGCGCGATTGGCGGGATCTACTACGCCGCGCGCTATGGCAGCGAGCTTATGCACCAGATCTACGAAACGATTCACACCGACTGCCACGATCACCAGATCGTGGAACTTTAATTCTGTCGAATAATTCCTCTCCAGCTTTTACGTGGTGCTGGCTCGCAGGCGAGACGCCTCCGCGACAACCGCCGGGACGGCGGCGCTACCTGCTCTCGCTGGTCGCCAGATACGTTCCCAAGCCAATCATGATTGCGCCGGTAACGGTTCTCTGGCGACGGCGGAAGGTTGCGGAGGAGCGGATGCGCTCTCCGAGCGGCCCGGCCAATGCGATGACAATCATGTCTGCGGTCGTGTTCAACGTTACCGAGATCGTTCCCAGAGCTACGAACTGCAGAAATATATGTCCTGCAGTGCGGTCGACGAACTGCGGAATGAATGAAAGGAAGAACAAGGCGGTCTTGGGATTGAGTACCTCGGTGGCCACGCCCTGCCACAAGGGATTCCGCGCGGGGCGGGCTGCGACGGAGTTGTCGAGAGCGGTAGAGTTCTTCCGGGCATCGAGAATCATGCGCACGCCGAGGAAGCAGAGATAGGCCGCGCCGATATATTTCACCGCGGCAAATGCGAGCGCTGATTTCGCCAGAATGATGGAGACGCCGAGTGCCGCTGCGAGCACATGCACCATGCCGCCGAGAAACGTGCCCAGGGCGGAGAGCACGCCCTCGCGCTTGCCGCCAGCCAGGCAGCGCGCCAGAACGTAGAGCATGCCGGGGCCGGGTGCGATTGCTAACAAGACCGCAGCGGTCAGAAAAAGAAAGAAACGCGCGTCAAACATGAGTCCCTCCGGCTTATGAAGATCAAGACAACTCATCTGGATTCGTTACTTACTAAGCGTCTAGCTCGAGTTCGATGAGAGATTCGACGCGGGGAAATTTCTGCTCGCGATACGCGCCCGCCACATCGAAGAGAACTGCCTGCATGCCGGCCTTGGTTGCGCCTACGTAGTCGACCGAGTAGACATCGCCGATGTAGAGGCTTTCGGCAGGACTGGCCTTCATCTCGCGCAGGGCAGCTTCGAAGATTGCGGGATGCGGCTTCTCATGGCCTACGATTCCAGAATCGGTGATGCTGGCGAAGCAATCGTGGATACCGCAGCGGCGGAGCACGCTGTCAATCTTGCCGTCGGCGTTGGAGATGACGGCGATGGCATACTTCTGACGCAGACGGGCGAGGGCCTCGGATGTGCCGGGAAGAATCTGGTCCCAGTTGGCGGAGTTCTGGGTGTTTTCGACAAGCTGGTCGCGGACGGAGTCGTGAGAGCCGTTGGTGGCGTGGTTGATTTGGTGAAGCAAGTAGGTATGAAACGTCCACCAGAAGCCGTGATCGACCTGGCCGCTGATCATGCCGGCATCAAACTCACCTTTGGTGCGGCGTTCCAGGGCCTGCCACTGTTCGAGTGAGGGATGATGCTCGACCGGCAGCGGGGCGAGCATCCTGGCGCGGTTGGGAAACAGCAGCGTGTTGCCTACGTCAAAGAAGAGGAAGCGTGGCCGAGGCATGAATCCATACTAACGAATTCGGGATCGGGGCGGGATACGCTGAAGATACTCTCGAGTATTGCCCGGCGAACAGCAGGTTCCTCACCGGGCTTTCAGCCCGGTTCGGAATGACAAAATGAATTTTGTTGAAACTGCCCGGTGCCCACTACCCAGTACGACTATCCAGTTCGACTATCCAGTACTACTTTGGTTGCGGTTGGTGATAAACGCGACCGACGATATAAAATTCAAAGTTTGTGCCGCGGCGCGTCGCCGTTCGAAAAGGCTGGCGCGGGTTGAGCATGAGTTGGATAAATATGGCTTTGACGTATGCCATCTCGTTGATCTCCGGCGCTTCGCAGCGAGCAGCCTTGGTGCGCACGCCGGCCGGCGCTGTGGTCGTGATGGCTGTGGCGCTGGTGTCTCGGGGATCGCATGACAATCTGTACAGCATCCTGTGGGTGGTGGTGTTCGGGTTCGCGACCTTGAACATTCTGGGCCTGGCGGCGCGGCATATGGAACCTACGCGGCGCGGACTTTCCTTTGGCGAACTTATGGCGGTGATGGTGGTCCTGATGTCGATCTTCCTGCTGGGATGGGAGATGCTGAGCCTGTTGCACATCTTCCCGATCAGAATCAGGCGCTGACGCGATCGAGCTTCGGACGAAACGCGCCCCAGCGGCTAAAGCCGCGATTGATTTTGTGCCGCCGACGGCGCGGCTGAAGCCGCGCCCTTTCAAAACGCAATCAAGCTGAGCCGCTACACAAGCCGCGCCCTTCCAAAACGTAAATCGAACTGACGCGCTACAGCCGGGCGGGCGGCTGTCCCCACGTGGGCGTTTTTGCGGTATGATTCGCTCAAATGGCGAAGACTCCTCCGAACTTCGAAGTGACGTGCCCGTGTTGCAGCGCGGTGTTGAAAATCGATAACGCAACCCGCGCGGTGATTGCTCACACCGCGGCGGTGAAGCCGAAGATGTTCGCCGACATGGAGGCCGCGGCCAAGTCGATGCGCGAGCAGGACAGCCGGCGCGAGTCGATCTTCCAGCAATCGGTGGAAGCGCAGAGGCATGCGTCGGACCTGCTGGAGAAAAAGTTTCAGGAAGCTGTGAAGAAGGCGAAAGAGACTCCGGACACGGGCAAGCCGATCCGCGACTTTGATCTCGACTAATCAGTGAACATGAGCCGACCTCTTCTGCTGGGCCATCGCGGCGCCCGCGCGGTACGAAGCATCCCGGAAAATACTGTCGCGTCATTTGACCGCGCGCTGAGCGACGGCTGCGACGGATTTGAATTCGATGTGCGGCTTACGGAGGATGAAGAGGCGGTGGTGTGCCACGATGCGAAGGTGGGACATGCTGAAATTTCGCGGAGAAACTTGAAGCAACTCTCGCAACTGCCCCGGCTGCGGGACATTTTGCAGCGCTACCGCGATTCGTTTTTGGACATTGAACTGAAAGTAAAAGGTCTGGAGCGCATCATGCTCGACCTGTTTTTGCGGCACAAGCCGCGCCGGGGGTTCGTGGTCTCGTCGTTTATCCCGGGAGTGCTGAAGACTTTGCATGCGGAGGACAGCACCGTTCCGCTGGGCCTGATCTGCGAGTTTGAAAATCAACTCCGGCTATGGGGAGAAGTTCCAGTTGAGTATGTGATTCTCGAGCAGAAGCTGGTTGAGGCTGAGCTCATTCGCAAAATAAAGGGAGCGGGAAAGAAAGTGTTTGTCTGGACGGTGAACGACGCGGCAGCCATGCTGCGTTTCCGCGACGCGGGAGTCGACGGAATTATTTCGGACGATACGGGCCTGCTCTGGCGGACGCTTGGCGAGGCGAGCGAAGTCCGTGCTAATGAGTGAATTCGTCTGCGCAGTCGGTCCGGCGCTGCGGTGAAATAGCTGTCGTAGCCGCCGGTCTTGTTTAGGGTTGAGGCGAATCGTTCTCAGAACTCGCATTCCGCTACCAGCTTCAAGAGTCTAAGAAGGGTCTCGCGCTCCTCCGACGTCATTTGCTGCCGGACACTGTCATCGGCGGCTACCCGAGCTTTGACCAGGCGTTCTCGGTACATCCTTCCTTTGGCCGTCAGCTGGACCAGGATTGCTCGGCCTGATTTTGCCTTGTGCTCCGACACGAGTCCTTCCTCGACCAGTGACTTGATTGCGCGGTGCACGACGGTCCGGTCGAACGCCAGAAGCGTGGCGATCTGATTCGAATTCAGCGCTGTTCCCCCACGCAATGTCGACAGGATAAAGCCGCGAGTTGCCGAGCAGTGGGTCTTTTGCTCCAGTCTCTTTCCCACCGAGAAATATGCCGCTGCGATGTGGGCGAGTATCGAGTCTTTCAGAATGTCGCCGGGAATCTCTTTTTTGGGGAAGATGTTCATAGGACGGTCACCGTTGCATCGAGAGGCCTTCGCCACTGCGGGGGCTCATTCCGGGCACAGGATTTTTTCCCGATCGCAATCACCATCACAATCTCGTGGTGCCGGCCGGACAAGCCGAGATATTGCAAGAGCCTGCGGCCATCAAAGCCTTCCATCGGGCAAGTGTTCATGCCCAGCGCTTCGGCAGCGATCATCAGATTCTGGCAAGCTAACGAGGTACTCTTCGTCGCCCATTTGAACAAGTCCTGCCGAGACAAGGGCGGCATCCCGAGTACCTTCCACAGATTTAGCAGCCAGAACAAGGCCCGTTTGATGGCGGCAAAGATTCCGAATGGCCCAGGCATGAAGAGGATCCGTCCGATCTTTGCATTTCGCTCGTAATCGCGAATTTTTTCTTCGGGGAAGTTGCTCCTGCGCATCCACTCCAGCTGGCCTTGCGCCGTGGCAGACAGCGATCCCAGGTCTGCCACGGCCACGACCAGCGCGGAGGCGGTTTCCGCGGGCTTCTGTCCGAGGCACAGTTTCGCCACTGCGACCTTACTGGCCGCGGACCCTACCCAATAAAACTTGTAGGGCTGGCTGTTAAAGCTTGAGGGGGCATGGCGGGCGGCATTGAGAATTTGCTCACGCAGCTCTTCGGAAATTTCCACGGGTTCAAAGACCTTAACTGCTCGTCTTTGGAAGATCGCATCCAGGGTCTGGTTCATGGTTCGCACCTCAATGTTGCCATTGCAACATACTCATGTTGCCATTGCAACATAAATCGCAGGAGCGAAGCAGATTCGGCAGGGCTGGACTTGTTTTGCCTGGATTTTAAGAATTATTGGGCGGCGGCGGCGCTTGCCGTTCCGTGGGACATGGCAGTTTTGGCTTCTTTGATTCCGGACTGGATGTGCTGTTCCCAGTCCAGATGCGGGATCGGCGACGCTGCCGCGGACTGATAGATGGCGAGAGCATCCTGCGGGCGGTTCAGGCGCTTGAGGCAGAGGCGGGCGGCGCTTAGTTGCGCGGTTAGTGCCTGGCGGTCGGCTGGGATAGGATTCGGCGAGGTGCTGGTATTCGGCGAAGGCTCGTTCGAAGTCCTGCAGTTCCTCGGCGCCTTTGCAGAGTTCGAGCCAGACCGCGGCGGGCATCTTGCTGCCGCCGCCATCGATGAAGTCGGCATAGTCCTGGAAGGCGGCTTCGATCTCGTGCGCCTTGAGATGCAGCGCGCAGGTTTTTGCGATGGCTTCCAGATATTCCTTCGTATCGTTCTGGCGCAGGTGGAGCTGGCGCAGCATGGTCCAGGCATCGAGCGAGTGCGGCTTGGCGGCGACGTAGTTGGTGAGGAGCGGCAAGGCTTCGATGAGCTGGCCGTGTTCCATCATGCTGCTGGCCTGTTCGAGTTCGGGATCGGTGTTCCAAGCTTAGTTTTTCTTCGATGGCCTGGTTGGCTTTTTGCTCGATGCCGGAGTGCTGAATGGCGAGGGCGGCGACTGCGCCGAAAATAAATCCGCCAACGTGGGCCCAGTGGGCGACGCCGCTGGTGCTGCCGAAGAGAGAGCCGTAGAAAATTTCGCTGCCCAGCCACAGGGGCAGCAGCCAGTAGGCCGCCGCCTTGAAGCGATAAAGCTTGAAGAAGAAAAGCCACGCCATCTCGATCTTCATCTTGGGGAAGCGGACGAGGAAGGCTCCCATTAAAGCGGCGACTGCGCCGGATGCTCCCAGCGTGGGCGTGATGCTGCCGGGATTTGACCATGCATAGAGTTGCAGCGCGGCGGCACCGGCAATCAGATAGAAGACCGAATAGAGCCAGCGGCCCCAGACATCTTCGAGAACGAATCCTGCGAGCCAGAGGAACCACATGTTGCCGATGAGATGGAGCCAGCCGCCGTGCAGGAAATTTGCCGTGAGATAGCTGATGGGCGCGGGGTTCGCCGGAACGAATGCATATTGCTGCGTGATCGATACAGCCGAGAGCTTCACGAACTGGTCGTTGAGGGAATCCATTTCCGCCTGAAGTTTCGACGTGTCCTCCATCATTTTGATTTTGGCGTCGTAGGAGTTAAGGATGTCGCGGTAGGGATCCTGCACTCGCTTCCAATCGTCGGCGTGACTTTGCTTGAATCCATCTACCAGTTGTTGCGATTGCGTTTGCAATTTCAGCTCGGGATGAAGGGCGGCGAGGATGAGGATGTGTGACTTCACTTCGCCGAGTTGCGGGGCTTCGTTGTCGATGGCTCCCGTGGTGAAGAGGAACACAATGGTGTTGATTGCGATCAGGGCCAGGGTGACCACCGGCCAGCGGCGGGCGGACATGTTTTCATGCTTGATGGGAAGCAGCATCGAATGTCCCTAAATATGCGGGAAAAATCATGTGCGAAAAAAATCGCACACTACTCCGCGCCAGTGTAATCAGGTTCGCAAGTGGTTCCCAGATGACCGAGGGCCGTGGCCAATCTTTAGTAACTGGGGATAACTGGGCTAGATCAGTCGGCGGCGGCTTCGAGGGCGTTGGTATGAGGCGATGGGCGGTGCAGGAAAGAGGTGCGCTCGATCTCGAACGATTCGAGATTGGAACCGAGCGTGTGGTCGTCCCAGCCGAGCACGGCTCCGATGCGCAAGGCGGCTTCGCGGCTGCAGGATTCCGACCAGCAGGGTCCGAGTGCAACCGGAACGCGGCGCAGCAGTACGTCCGCCATGGTGAGAGCGAATTCTTTGCGGTAGGCTTCGACTACTTCGGCGACGATGTGCGACGTGTGGGGGCAGATGGGAGCGCGGAGATCGGAACTCACCAGTGCCATGCGAGCGATTTCCATGGCGCGCTTGCCGTGCCACTCCACCATGCCGCGCGCGGATTCCTGGCTGATGGATCCGGCCTGCGCAATCTCGATGACTTGTTCGTCCATCATGGGGTCGAGAGAAGTGCCGGGTCCTACGGAGATCGCGTTGGGTTCTGGGACCGCGAGGCCAATCTTGCGGGCACACTCGCGGGCGAGCGAGGCGGCGGTGGTCAGCTTGCCGCCCAGGACGGAGATGAGGCGCGCAGCGCCATCGTCGGTGTGATCGTGAAGCACGTGACGACGGGTGATGGCGGAGGGTTTCTCCGAAGGCGAATAGGGAAGAGGGCGGACTCCGGCGAAAGCGTATTTGATGTCGCGGGGCGAGAGTTTCGCCTTGGGGAAAAGCTGGGCAACGGTTTGAAACAGATATTGCACTTCCTCGTTGGACGGTGCGGTCTTGCCGGGGTCGGTGGCGTCGGGAATTTCCGTGGTTCCGGCGAGGATCTGATCGTTCCAGGGAAGAATGAAGATTGGACGTCCGTCGGCGGCTTCGGTGTAGAGCGCTGCGCTGGGCGAACCGGAGAAGCGCGGCAGCACGATGTGCGAGCCGCGCACGCCGCCCAGCATAGGCTTGGGTGTACGCACGGACGAGCGGGCGCAGACGCGGTCGGCCCAGGGGCCGGTGCAGTTGAGGATCCAGGCGGCGTCGACCCGCTGGTCCTTTCCGGAAATGCGATCGCGAAATAAAACGCCGCGTGCCCGGTTCTGGGTAACGTTAACCGCGAGCACCTCGCAGTGATTGCGGATGGTGGCTCCGGCGTCGGCGGCTTCGGTGAGCCATTCGGCGACCAGGCGTTCGGGAAATTCACATTGCGCGTCTTCGTAGTTGAGGATCGACCACTGATGTCCGGCATCGAGGGCGCGCTCGATGCGGGCGAGTTCGATCTCGCCGGGGTCGGCAGCTCGTTTGCCTGCGATGCGTTGATAGAGCCACAATCCGGCGCGGACTTTCATTGCACTGCGCTGGCTTTTTTCGTTCAGCAAAAAGAGGAAGTGCAGGGGATGGACGAGGTGGGAGCGCTCGCGCAGCAGGCGTTCGCGCTCGCGTACGGATTCGCGAACCAGGTCCAGTTCGCCGTGTTCCAGATAGCGCAGGCCTCCGTGGATGATGCGCGTAGAACGGCTGGTCACGCCCGAGGCGAAGTCATTCTGCTCCAGCAGTAGAGTGCGTTTGCCGGCGCGGGCACATTCACGGGCGACGGCGACTCCGTTGATGCCTCCGCCAATGACTACCACGTGGAAATGCTGCGCTTCCAGCGAGGGGCGAGGTTTGACGGCTAATGTCATAGCTAAGAGCTATACCGGTAGCGCAATCATCCGGCAGGCAGATTTCGGGTACACGCCCACCGCAGTCCATTGTGAGCCCTGATGCGAGGTCTATGAAGATAACGATGGTCCACAGGGAGAGCTCTTTGAAATGATACCTAAAGTAACCTGGCTGCCCGCTTTTACAAGAAGAGCCAGACCACATAGGTCACAGAGGTGCACAGCAGGACTTGCCCCGGTGACTCTGTGCCCCTGTGGTTGATGCCGGACATCGCCGGAATGCGCTCCCCTACGCTGTTTTACGGGTGGACGGTGTTTCGTGCTGGCCCGCGGTTGAGTGCTTTCCGCTTGATCCTTCTGATCCTTCTGAGAACAGGCGAATCATCTCGCGGTTGAAGGCTGGGATGTCGTCGGGTTTGCGGCTGGTGACGAATCGTCCGTCGTGAACGACTTCTTTATCGACCCAGTTGGCGCCCGCGTTCTTAAGATCGGTTTTGAGCGAAGGCCAGGAGGTGATGGTGAGGCCCTTGACGGCGCCGGTTTCGATGAGAGTCCAAGGGCCGTGGCAGATGGCGGCTATCGGCTTGCCGGAATCCACGAAAGCCTTCACGAACTGGACTGCATCGGGATTCATGCGAAGGTGATCGGGGTTCATGACTCCGCCAGGGAGCAGGAGGGAGTCGTACTCTCCTGCATTGGCGGATTTCAGCGGAACATCGACCGGGATTTCATTGCCCCACTCCTTCGTGTTCCATCCTTTTACTTTTTTGTCGGCGGGGGAGACGACCTGAGTGGTCGCGCCCGCTTGGTTGAGCGCCTTTCTGGGCTCGAGCAGTTCGACCTGCTCGAAACCATCGGCGACGAGGATTGCGACTTTCTTGCCTTGCAGGGTAGAGGTTGGCATGCAGTTTTCTCCTTGATGAATTTTGGATTGAGACGAGCTTGATAAACGTGAGCGGAAAAAGTTAGCGAAGTTAGGATGCGATTGGCCCGAAAGCGGTTGGCGTTGGGATGCGATTGCAAAGCCGGCATGGCGGTGGCCTGGCGCGTTGCTTCATTCGCCGACGGTCATTTAGAGTGATTGCCGAATGCCAAGCACAGGGGAACGTTTCGAACGCGCGGTCGCGATCATGGAGCGGCTGCGGGCTCCCGGAGGGTGTCCGTGGGATCGCGAGCAGACCTTTGATTCCATCAAGCCGTACACGCTGGAAGAGACTTATGAGGTTCTTGAGGCCATCGACAATCGGGACTGGCCGGAACTTGCGGGCGAGCTTGGGGATTTGCTGCTGCAGGTGCTGTTTTATGCGGAGATGGCGCAGGAGCAGGGATATTTTTCGATTGATGACGTTATTGAGCGGCTTTCGACCAAGCTGGTGAACCGGCATCCACACGTGTTTGGCGAGGTGAAGGCCGACACGTCGGATGAGGTGAAGCGCAACTGGGAGGCGCTGAAGGCGGAGGAGCGAAAGAAGCGGGACGCGGAGAGTGCGAAGGGGCCGCGGTCGATTCTGGACGGCGTTTCTTCGGCGATGCCGGCGATGCTGGAAGCGCAGAAGCTTAGTTCGCGCGCGGCGCAGATCGGATTCGACTGGCCGGATGTCGAAAATTTGTTCGACAAATTGCACGAAGAGACTGACGAGTTGCGCGAGCAACTTAGGGAATATCCGGCGCCGGGGCCGCGTCCGCATGGGCGTGGCGTCGCTGGCTCGGGACGACCTGCAGTTGCGGAGGCTTTGCAGGGGCGGTTGGAGGACGAGGTCGGCGATTTGTTTTTTGTGCTGGTCAACATTGCGCGCTACCTGGCGGTTGATCCTGAGTCGGCACTGCGCAGGACGAATCGAAAATTCAAGCGGCGGTTTCAGTGGATGGAAGAGCGCTTGCGGCAGAGCGGCCGCACAGCGGATCAGGCTGATATGCAAGAGCTGGAAGCGTTGTGGCAACAGGCCAAGGCCGGGGAGAAAGCGTGAGCGGCGACTCGATCGTGATTCGGAATTGCGAGGGAATTGAAGAGCTGCGGAGCTGCGTGGTTCTACAGAAGGAAGTGTGGAATTTCAGCGACGCGGATCTGGTTCCGCTGCGCATGTTCGTGGTGGCGGAGAAAGTCGGCGGGCAAGTGATGGGCGCGTTCGATGGCAGCGAGATGGTGGGCTTTGCGCTGTCGGTGCCGGGGACGCGCTCGGGGCATGTTTATCTGCACTCGCACATGCTGGCGGTGCGCAAGGAATATCGCAACGGCGGGCTGGGACGGCGGCTGAAGTTCATGCAGCGTGACGATGCTTTGGCGCGCGGAATCGAATTGATTGAATGGACGTTCGATCCTCTGGAGATCAAGAACGCGTTTCTCAACATCGAGCGGCTCGGAGCTATTGTGCGGCGCTACAACATTAATCAGTACGGGAGGACGTCATCGCCGCTACAGGGCGGATTGCCCAGCGACCGGCTTATCGCCGAATGGTGGCTGAAATCGAAGCGGGTGGAAAACCTGGTGGCTGCGGGGAAGAATGCGGCGTTTCGGCGGGAGGGTGAGATTGCGGTGCCCGGGCAAATTTATGAGTGGAAGGCGGCGGCGGAGACGCGCGCTCAGGCGCAGCAAGTGCAGGAGCGCAACCGGGATTTGTTTTTGAAAGCATTTTCTGACGGGCTGGCGGTTCTGGGATATGACCGCGATGAGGAAGGGAACGGCAAGTTCGTGCTGGGGCGCTGGGATGAGACGTGGTCTTATGCTTCCACAGGCGAAACGCATTAAGGACTGATTGCCGTCCGGATGCGGCGCGCCTCAACACGTTCTTGACAACCTCGGGGCGATTTCCCGCTACGCTGAACTTGAGGGTCGTTTTCCAGAGGTTCAATCCACAATGAAGCGGGTGAGCAGGCCGGAACTCCTCGATGCGGACGACTGTCCCCCGCAAGAAGCGGCGGCTTCGCTGCGCGATCTCAGCCGCATTAACCGGTGGTTCGGCGGAGTGGCGACCACTCGCAAGCTGATCGAGCAGGTGGCTGCGCAAACTGGGAAGAGACATTTTTCTTTGCTGGAAGTGGCTTCGGGATTTGGAGAGGTGCCAAAGGTTGCGGGCCAGCAACTTTTGCGGCAGGGGATCACGCTCGATGTGACCTTGCTGGATCGACTGTCATCGCATCTGCTTCGGGGAAATCGATCGCTGGTCGCGGATGCGCTTGCGCTGCCGTTTGCTGACGGCGCGTTCGATCTTGTGGGTTGCAGCTTATTCGCTCATCATCTGGAGCCTGACGATTTGGCGCGCTTCGTTCATGAGGCGCTGCGGGTGAGCCGGTGCGCTGTGCTGATTAACGATTTGATTCGGCATCCGCTGCATTTGGCGCTGGTATATGCGGGATTTCCGCTGATGCGGAGTTATGTTTCGCGGGTGGACGGAGTGGCTTCGGTGCGGAGAGCGTATGTTCCCGAGGAGATGCGAAAGATCATTTCGAATGGCGATGGGGCCGCGCGCAGGGTGGAAATTTCGCGGCATTATTTGTTTCGGATGGGGGTGATTGTTTGGAAGCGGTAAAAAGCTTTTCACCACAGAGGTCACGGAGTGGCACAGAGGAAAAGTGCTATTCAGCGGACTACGAGGACTTCTCTTACGTTATCGCGGGCCAGGAAGAATTTGATGTTGGCGAAGTCGCGGAAGAGGGTTTCGATGTGGCGGTTGTTGAAGACACGCTGCAGGCGGAAGCCTTCGGTGATGGCGGTGTGAACGGCGCCGGTGGGTCCGCGACGGGCTTCGCGGCGTAGGACGATGCGCTGCATCTCCAGCGTATCTTTGCCGATGATGTGGAAGCGGTAGCAGGGCGAGTCGGGGCCGGCATCTTTGGTGTGGAAGAACGCGAGCAGCATTCCGCCTGGCTTCAGCACCGACCACAGGCGTCCCATCACCGGTCGCACGAGACTTTCGTCGAGATAGTCCGGAAGGTTCCAGCAGAGCACGACGTCGAAGTGGGCCGCGGGGTAGACGAGATTGTCGGCGAGAAATTTGCGGCTGTCGAGAACGGTATTGCCCTCCTCGTCCTTGGTGACGAGGGCTGGATCGGTGGAGGCTACCAGCAGGTCTTCGCTATAGATGCGATGGCTGCGCTCGGTGAAGTGGCGAATGTTAGTGGGTGAGGTCGAGCCCAGATCGAGGACGCAGAGCGGAGAGTCAGACTCCCAGACGCGGGAGAGTTCGCCCATGCCGCTGGAGCGGCGGGTGAGCTTTTGCTCGGCCTGCGCCGATTCGGACTCGGAGCCGCTGGATGATCCGCGAAACAGTTTCATGAAATTCTGCGTAACAGATGCCATCACTCTAAACCGCTTGCGGTAGTCAGGGAAGTTACTTTCAGGAAAGTTACTTTCCTGCAGCCTTTTCCGCCCGACCCTGAATATCGATCTTGCCCTTCAGGTAGGCGCCTTCTTCGATGGAGATGCGCTGGGTGGTGATGTCGCCGGTGACGACGGCCGTTTTGCGCAATTCGACGCGATCGCTGGCCTGCACGTTGCCCTCGAGCTTGCCTTGAACGACGATCCCTTTGGCCTCAACGCTGGCTTTGACCTGGCCATTCGGTCCCACGGTTAAGCTATTGTTTTTGAGGGCAATAGTGCCTTCCACCTGCCCATCGACGTACAGATCTTCGCTGCCCGACAGATCACCTTTGATTACGACCGATTTGCCGATTTGGGCCAAATCGCCCGTCAATGGAGCGCTCATGAATGTTCTCCTTTAAACCAGCGGGAAGCCTCTTGATCACGACTCAGGAATGGCAGGTACCGGACGGCCGCATCGCTGACTACGAATATACGCAACCCCGGACATATGCGGCAAGCGAACAACCCGGGGAGCAGATTGCTACACTAACTCTTAGGATGGATGATCGAGAGCGAATTTGCCAAAAATGCTGCATCCGAGCTGTCTTAGGGCTTCTGGCTCTGACGTTCGCAGTGGCCGCGCTGAACGGCCAGACTGCCGCTAATCCAGCCCAGAATGCCCCGGCTCAGAGTGCGGACGACCTGGTGAAGGCGGTGGTGCGGAACGAAGTCGCGGCCGCCAATGGGCCCGGCCAGAAGCACCTGTTCACCTCGTTTAAGAAAAATCCCAAGGGCACACAAACCCACATCTATGTCGAAACCAAAGATGCCATGGCGGGGATGCTGATTGCCTTAAATGGATCGCCGCTGACCCAGGCGCAATTGCAGACTGAAGACGGCCATCTGCAGTGGCTGGAGAACAATCCCGATCAGCTGCGCCGGAAGCACGCCCGCGAAAAGGATGACACGGACCGCTCGCTGCGGATTGTCAGAGCTTTGCCTTATGCATTTCATTATGAGTATGCGGGTGAGGAGGAAGGCAAAGCCGGGCTGGGCGCGGCGGGAGATGAGTTGGTGAAATTGAAATTCACGCCAAGCCCAGGGTACGAGCCGCCCTCGAGGGTGGAGCAGGTGTTAACGGGAATGCGGGGATATTTGCTGGTGGACAAGCGAGCTGAGCGGCTGGCCAAGATTGATGGCGAGCTATTCAAAGATGTCGAATTTGGCTGGGGAATTCTGGGCCATCTCGACAAGGGCGGGCGCTTCCTGGTTTGTCAAGGAGACGTCGGGGAGAATTCCTGGGAGATCACCCAGATGAATCTGGAAATTACGGGCAAGATACTTCTGATCAAGTCGATAAGCATGGTTTCGAATGAAATCCTGAGTGACTATCAGCGCGTGCCGGAGAATCTTAGCTTTGCGCAGGGAGTGCAGTTGCTCAAGGCGGAGCAGGAGAAATACGCGCGCAATGAGCATGCGCGTGAGACGGCGCAAACGAAACCGTAGTGACGAGTAGTGGGTCAGTTTGAAAGTAGTCATTCCGACTTTCGCGTGAGAAACCTAACTGTTGGTCCGGCGAACAGCAGGAATGACAACATGAAGCTGAAGGACAAAAAGAACTTTGTTGAAACTGATCCACAACTGGTGCCGACGTTACTTGGCGTGCAGGGTCTCTTTTCGGACGGTTAACTTCTCGATGAAATCGGTTTTGACGCGGTAGCCGGTGCCGGGCTTGTCATTGATCGCGATCGTTCCCTGGGGCGAAACTTCGACTTCCGGATCGATGATGTCTTCCTTCCAGTAGCGCTTGGATGCGGAGACATCGCCGGGCAATTGGAAATTGGGCAGCGTCGAGAGCGCGATGTTGTGGGCTCGGCCGATTCCGGTTTCGAGCATGCCTCCGCACCATACGGGAATCCGGTTCGCCTGGCAGACGTCGTGGATGGCGAGAGCTTCGCTAAATCCGCCGACGCGGCCGACTTTCACATTGATGATGCGGCAGGCTCCGGTCTCAACCGCGGAGGCTGCGTCGCGCGCGCTTTCGATGGATTCGTCGAGGCAGATCGCAGTGCGCAATTCTTTCTGCAGACGCGCGTGATAGTAGATGTCGTCATTCCACAGAGGCTGCTCGATCATCAGCAAATTAAATTGATCGAACTTGCGCAGGTGCTCGACCTGATCGAGCGTGTAAGCGGAATTTGCATCGCAACTCAGCGTGATGTCGGCCCAGCGCGAGCGGATGCGTTCGAGCACGTTCACATCCCAGCCGGGTTTGACCTTGACCTTGATGCGGCGATAGCCGGCGGCGAGTTCGATGGCTATTTTTTCAAGCAGTTGCTCGACCGAATCCTGAATGCCGATGGACACGCCGCAGGGAATTTCGCGGCGCGTTCCGCCCAGCAACTTCCACAGGGGCTGCTGCTTCTGCGTGGCCTCGGCGTCCCAGAGCGCGTTTTCCAGGCCGCCTTTGGCCATGCGATGTCCGCGAACTCTGGCCAGCAGCGCGCGGCATTCGCGGGCCGATTCGATGCGCTGGCCCAGCAGCGAGGGAATGAGATAGCTCGTCATGGTCGGCCATGCGCTCTCGATCCATTCACTGCTGTAAAACGGATCTTCGCCGACGACGCTCTCGGCCCATCCGTCGACGCCGTCACAGTGGACGGTGACCAGGAGAATGCGGCGGGTATAGGTGCGGCCAAAGCTCGTCTCGAAAAAGTGGACGAGCGGCATGTGAATTTCGCGGAGTGTGACGGCTTCAATCTTCATGTCGTTTCATGTTTCCGAACGCGCACCACGATGGTTTCGGCGATGCGGTCGTGCACGGTCTGTTTATTGGGATGAACTGCGTACTGCAAGAATCCCGAACCGGCTTCCAGCAGGGAAGCCCCGTAGCCTAAGGCTCGCTCGACGGATTGCCACAGGCTGATGCGATCGCGAGTCAGCGAGACGATGCGAATCCCGGTCAGCCATTTGCCCAGCGTGAGCCCGTTGGTTCGCCAGACCAGCAACCCGCAGTAGAGGACCGGGAACAAAGTACTGTACCAGTTCTCGAAGGGATTGAATTCAATCTTGGCGTCGATGTGGTGATGCTCGTACCAGAACGCGAGGGGAGCGACGCAGGCGGTGAAGATTGCGATGACCGCGAGCATGTCGATGGCGATGGCCGCGCAACGGCGGCGGAAGGAGGCCAGTTCCACGCCGTCCAGTGCGAGAATGCGTTGAGTTTCGTGGGGATGGAAATGTCCGCCTTGCCAGCGGCTCGGGCGGTGGACGGCTTCGGATGTCTCAGACAATGTTCTTCCTCGGGTCAAGTCGTAGAGACGTTGCTTGCAACGTCTCTGACGGCGGTGCCGGTGCTGCCGGCCGAGACGTAGCAAGCTACGTCTCTACGAATCATAGGCTGCCTAGACTTCGGCCAGCTCTTCTTCCAGCAGTTGTTTGTTATACAGGTCGGTGTAATAGCCGTTCAAGGCCAGCAGTTGGTCGTGGGAGCCAAGTTCGACGATGCGGCCGCTGTGGAGGACGGCGATGCGATCGGCGTTGCGCACGGTGGAGACGCGGTGCGAGATGAAGATGGTGGTGCGGCCGCGCATGGCGTCGCGCAGCTGGTTGAGAATCTTGTCTTCGGTGTTGGTGTCGACGCTCGAGAGTGCGTCGTCGAGGATCAGAATCTTCGGATTGCGAATCAGGGCGCGGGCGATGGCGGTGCGCTGCTTCTGGCCTCCAGAGAGCGTGATGCCGCGCTCGCCGACCAGAGTTTCGTAGCCTTCGGGAAAACTTTCGATATCGGCGGCGATGTTGGCTGCGGCCGCGGCGTCGTGAATCTCCGCGGCGGTCGCTGTCTCCACTCCGAGTGCAATGTTATCGCGGATGTGATCACTGAACAGAAAAGTTTCCTGGGGAACGAATCCGATACTGCGGCGCAACGAAGCCAGCGAGTATTCACGGATTGGGCGGCCGTCGATCAGAACGGAGCCCGGGGCGGCATCGTAGATGCGAGGGATCAAGCTGACTAAAGTTGTTTTGCCGGAGCCGGTAGGGCCGACGATGGCGAGGCTGCTTCCTGCCGGGATCGTCAGATTCACATCGTGCAGCACCGGCTTGTTGTCGTAGCTGAAGTTGAGTCCGCGAAATTCGATTTTGCCTACGATATCGCGATCGAGCGCGCCGGATTCGTCCTTGATCTCGGGCTGCTCCTGCATGATTTCGTTGATGCGTCCGAGTGAGGCCGTGCCGCGCTGGAAAATGTTGATCACCCAGCCCAGCGCGATGATGGGCCAGGTGAGTTGCATCATGTAGGTGCTGAAGGAGACGAATTGGCCGACGGTGATCTGGCGAGTCAGCACTTCGCGGCCGCCTAGCCATAAGACTAGAACTACCGCGCAGCCGAGCATGAGCTCTAGCGTGGGCCAGAGCATACCCATCAGGCGAACGAGCTTGAGGCTGCGGCGGATGTATTCCTTGTTCTCTTTCTCGAAGGTGCGAATCTCGGCGTCTTCCTGTACGTAGGCGCGAATCAGGCGGGCGCCGGAAAAATTTTCCTGAGCGCGGGCCGAGATATCCGAGAACATCGCCTGAATGCGCTCGAAGCGGTCATGAATCTTACGGCCGAAGGATTGGATGACGACGCTGGTGATGGGCAGCGGTAGGAAGGTATAAAACGTGAGCTTGGGGCTGATGGCGATCATGAACGAGAGCGCGCCGGCGGTGTAGACCAGCGTGTTCGCCGAATACATGATGGCGGGGCCGAGCAGCATGCGGACGGCATTCAGATCGTTGGTGGCGCGGGCCATGATGTCGCCCGTGCGATGGCGCTGGTAATAGGAGTAGGAGAGGCTCTCGAGCTTGGCGAAGAGGTCGTTGCGCAGGTCGAACTCGACATCGCGCGAGATTCCGATGACCACCCAGCGCGTGAGGAACTGGAAGATGCCCTTGGTGACGGCGATGGCCAGAAGTAATCCGGCATAGACGAGAAGCTTGTGGCGGGTGACGCCGAGGTGGAGATCCTCGGCGGCGCGGCCCAGCACCAGGGGGAAGAGAATCCAGATTCCATTGGTCAGGAAAACGCAGAGGGTGCCGAAGACGTAGCTCCAGCGGTAGCGTTTGACGTAGGGCAGAAGCGGACGCAGGTGCTTAAGCATGCAGAGTTGGTAGATGAAATTTTAGCAGGTCGGGTTCAACGGGGGACTGCGGGAAAGGGCAAGGGTTTTCCAGTAAATGCTTTTAATAAGAATGTCTGGGGGGCAGGCGCCTTGGGCAGAAGGCGCCTTGCGGGATTACGCAGCTTCGGCGAACCGGCCGTGAATCTGGATGCAGCTCTTGAGGGCGTGGAGGGCGTAGAGGGCGTCGTCGAGGGCTTCCTCTTCCTGGATGTGGTCTCCGGCCGCGGCAAACAACTCACGCGCCCGTTCGACGATGGCGCGCTCGGCATTTTCGATCATGGTGGGAACCCGGTCGGCGTTGCCTTCGAGCAAGGCCGCTACGTAAAGGTCCTTCCATTGTTTGGTGTTCACTGGTTGGCCGGTTGCAGTAGACATAACAAAGCTCTCCGAAAATAATCGCGAAAATCCTCAGGCATTCGCGAAGTTAATTGGTGCGCCGGAAGTGAGCAATACAGTTGATGGTGTACATCGGGTACGTGGTTGTGGAAAACGTTTGAGGGCTGCTTGCCCGGAATAGCAGGTTCCTCACCGGGCCTTCAGCCCGGTTCGGAATGACAAAATGAACTACCACAACGGGCTCGTCAGCCCGGTTCGGAATGACAACATGAACTGCCACACCGGGCTTTCAGCCCGGTGTGGACTGACAAGTCAACTACTGCTGCCGTAGCTACTGCTCCGGCGGAGGCGGCGGCTCCTGCCCCATGTGTTGCTGCATGCGGGCTTCCCGGTTGGCTTCCATCTGCTTCAACTGGGAGCGCTGATCCGTGGTGAGCAACTGGTACATCTCGCTCATCGTGCGGGTGTGGACGACATCGAGTTGAGCGTGGATAGGCGCTTTCTGCGCTCGCCAGCGCCTGCACCTTCGCGGCATCGTAAGTTCCTTCCACGTACTGGCGAAGCTGGGTGTCGATCTGCCGTTCCTGTTCCATGAGCGGCTTGAGGTTGGGGCGTTCCTTTTCGAGGACGCTCTTCATCTGGGTTTGCTGCTCGTCGGTCAAGTTCAGTTTGCTGGCCCAGAACTGCATCATGTGGCCCATGCCAAACTCGTGGCCTGCGGGCGGCGGAGGCGGAGCATCTTCGGCGCTCTGCGCGTTGCCGAGCGCTGTACTCAGCAGAACGGCCACCACGGCGGCCAACAGGCGATAACGGATGGTTCTCATTGTGAGTCCTCTTTCTGAATCAGTCCCGGATTTCCGGGTAGGTGTGCGTACGATTATGGAAACACGGTTGGGGAGAGAATGGCGGTAAAAAATCAGTCAACCGGAGTAAAGTTTTGTCAAAGCAACGCGGCTCTTCAGGGCAAGGAACTTACTGGCTGCCGGCGGACAGCAGGTTCCTCACCGGGCTTTCAGCCCGGGTTCGGAATGACAAAAAGACAAAGCAGGTTCCTCACCGGGCTTTCAGCCCGGTTCGGAATGACAAGATGACAAAATGACAAGATGACAAGATGACAAGACGACAAAGTGACAAGACAAAGTGACAAGATGACCGGTTGAACACTGACCCACTAAGCTGGGTTTGACAATTCTTTACCACGTGGCGTTTTGTATCTGGTGCACAATGAAAGCTGTGATGGAACGAATCCTGGTTATCGACGACGATGTGGAGTTGTGCCACCTGGTGGTGGAGTACCTGCAGGCTGAGGGCTTTGCTATTGATTGTGTGCACGATGGCGAGAGCGGCTTAAAGAAAGCCATTGCCGGGGAATATTTGCTGGCGGTGCTGGACGTGATGCTGCCGGGCATCAACGGATTTGAAGTGTTGCGCCGCATCCGGGCTACCTCGCGGCTTCCGGTGCTGCTGCTGACGGCGCGCGGAGAAGACGTGGATCGCATCGTCGGGCTGGAAATCGGCGCCGATGATTATCTTCCGAAACCGTTTAATCCGCGGGAACTGGTGGCTCGAATTCGGGCGATCCTGCGGCGCACGCGGGCCGATGGCAGCGCTTCGCCTCCGGCGCCGGAACTCGTGCGGGTCGGAGAAGTTGAGCTTGATCCCGCATCGCGCACGGTCCGCATGGAAGGCAAGCCGGTCGATCTGACGTCGGTCGAATTCAATCTTCTGGAAGTGCTGCTGCGCGAGGCGGGGCGCGTGGTGCCGCGCGAGCGGCTGGTGAATGCGGTATTGAGCCGGAAATTTTCTCCGTTTGACCGCAGCATCGACATGCACATCAGCAAAGTTCGCAAAAAACTAGGGGACACGGAGAACGACGAACACATCAAGACGGTGCGTGGCGTGGGATATATTTTTGCGCGTCCGCGGGAGAAGTCGAAGGCGACTTAGACCTGGCGACGTGGAAACCGCATGAAAAGCCTATTTCTTCGAATCTTTTTATCATTCTGGCTGGCGCAGGCGCTGATCATCGTGCTGGCCGTGCTGATTACGCTGGCGCTGCGGCCGCGCAGTTCCACGTGGGAAGCTTTGCGCACGACGGCGTTGAATGATGCCGTCAACGCCTACGAGCAAGGCGGCGACGCTCAACTGCGGAAGTACATGGACGACCTGGATGCGACGCAGCACGTGCGCGCCTATCTGTTCAACGAGCAGGGTACGGAGCTTTCGCATCGCACGCCTCCGGATTGGGCCATCCGTGTGGCGCAAGGAGGACCGCGAGCGCCGCGCGACGGATTTCTGATTCCGGCGCCGCCGGTGCAACGCGACTCGCGCGCGTCCACCGACGGGCAGCATCGTTACACGCTGGTGCTGGGCCTGCCGCCGGGGCCGCGAGTTTTCCTGGGGCCGCGGGGCATGCCGATTCGCTGGCTGATCATTGCGGTGATCTGTTCTGGGCTGGTCTGCTATCTGCTGTCGTGGTTGATAACCAAGCCGATCATCCGGCTGCGTATGGCGACGCGGCAGCTGGCGGCGGGCAATCTGACCGCACGAAGCGGCGCTACGATTCGCGGCAAGCGGGACGAGATCGCGGGCCTGATGCGCGACTTTGACGCCATGGCGGAGCGGCTGGAGATTCTGGTGAAAGCGCAATCCCGTCTGCTCAACGATATTTCTCATGAGTTACGTTCTCCGTTGGCGCGCTTGAATGTGGCTCTGGGACTGGCGCGGCAGCGCTCCGGGCCGGAGAGCGCGGAAATGCTGGAGCGGATTGAACTGGAAGCGGCCCGCCTGAACGAGATGATCGGCCGCATTCTCACGCTGGCGCGGCTTGAGGATGGGGAACAGCGGGTTCCGCAGATTCCCGTTCCGCTCGATGAATTGGTGTTGAGTATTACGGAGGATGCGGAATTCGAGGCGCAGGCGCGGCATTGTCACGTGCATGCCACGATTCCCGAAGGCGACTGGGAAGTGCGGGGCATCGCGTCGCTGCTGCACAGCGCGGTGGAGAACGTGGTCCGCAATGCCATTCGCTATACGCAAGAGGGAAGTGCGGTGGAGATTGCTTTGAGCAGTGCTGACGGCGACAAAGGTCCCGAGGCGGTGATCGCGGTCAGCGATTCGGGTCCGGGAGTTCCTGCTGATGCCTTGGGCAAACTGTTCGAGCCGTTTTACCGGCTGGATGATTCGCGCGGCCGGCTCACCGGCGGCACCGGGCTGGGCCTGACCATCACCGAGAGAGCGGTCCGCTTTCATGGAGGACGAGTGTCGGCGGCGAACCGTCCGGAGGGTGGATTGCGTGTGGAAATTCGACTTCCGATGAGTGGACGGGGTGTGCGCAGGATGGCGGAGCCGGTTCCGTCACCGACCGAAGCCTGACTTCCACCAACATTCGTGCGCTCTCAGGCAACTCCGGAGGCCTCTCTGCGTTCCAATCAGTCGTCGCGGGAGTTTGCTCTTCCCGCGCTTTCCTGATACATACATGGATTGACATTTTCCCGCATTCCTTGATGAGTACGACGCGGCCGGCGGGCAGGTCTGCGCGCAAATTCTACGAGAGATGGAGAACAAGCTAAGGATGTCGAAGATATGGGCGTGGCTGCTCGGGCTAGTGGTGCTGGTGGCGATCGGGTTCCTGGTGGCTTGCGGAACTACCTACAATTCGTCTTCCGACGGACTGGTGCTGATCACCAGCCAGGGAGCGGGGCTGGTCGAGACATGGAGTTTTAGCCTGGGGAGCGGCCACACGGCCGCGGTGCAGAATTCTCCCAACGATACCGCCAATCAGGTGTGCGTTCTGAATGCGATCCCGTCTTCGATCGTGGTGGTTCCGGGGGGCGCGTATGCCTACACGCTTCTGACTCCAAATGCTTCTGATTGCACCGGCGGCACTCCGATCACCACCCAGGGGATTGCGACCTTCAAGGTGAATTCCGACGGGACAACGACGCAGACCGGCTCACTGACCACGTTCGCAGCAGAAACGGTTGGAGTCTGCCTGGGCGGCGCGGGTGTGAGTCCGACTATAGAGACCGTCCCCGCGAATCCCAAGACGCTGGTCATGGATTCGGCAGGGAAGTTCCTGTTTGTGGCCGACAGTTCGACGCTCGACCGTCTCCGGGAGCGGGAATGCGGCGCCGGGTGCGGTTTCAGTGTTTGCGATTGGCAGCGGTGGCAGCCTGACGGAAGTGGCGGGATCGCCGTTCACGGTTCCGGTTTCATGCGCGGGGGCGCCAAACAATTTCACAGCGGTTGCGCCGACACCGACCGTTGCTCCTCCGTTGCTCTTCGGGCAATCCCAATCAGTGTGCTCCGCTCCGAATCCGTTCCCCACCTCAGAATATCTGTATGCCGCCGATACCAACGATAGCGGCGGAGTGTGGGAGTTTGCAGTGAACACGTCCACCGGTGCGCTGACCGCGCCTCCGGGCTTCGGCTCACCACAAATTGTCACTGCCGGTTCCAGGCCTTCGGGAGTGACCGTCGATCCCTGCGACCGGTTCGTTTACGTCTCCAATGCCATCTCCAATAACGTTAGCGCTTTCCGGATATGCACCAGTGCTACGGCTAACACCATACCGCCGTGCATCGCGGATAATGGGCAACTGTTTGCGATCACGGGCTCGCCCTACAGCTTGTCCAACGGCGCGCAGGGCCCGGGGCCGCTGGTGGTGGATGTTTACGGTAACTATCTTTACGTGCTGGACACCGGCACCAGCACGGGCACCGGCACAAATACGATCTCGCCATTTCGCATCAGCCCGGTGACTGGCGCTCTGACCATCATGAATCCGGCGACGGTGGCGACGGGGCAGGGTGCGACTTCGATCGTGATCCGGCCCGACGACAACTGGATGTTCGTGACCAACTTCATTGCAGCCACGGTCTCGCAGTATGCAATCGCTCCGGGAACCGGACAACTTTCGCCGCAACTTCCCATCAACACCGACAACTACCCGTACGGCATAGCGGTGAAGTAAGGCTTAGGTCGGTACCTTCAGGATCAAATACCCGCCCACGAGAACAAAAATCAGATCGGGAGACCAGGCCGCCAAGGCCGGCGGTAGCTGGCTGAGGTTTCCCATGGCCTCAAACAGGCGCGAGACCACGGTATAGAACACGGCGATGCTCACCGCGACCGCGATGCCGGTGATCGCGCCTTTTTTGCCGCTCGACAGCGCAAAAGGAATGGCCAGCACGGCCATAATCAAGGTGACCAGCGGGTATGAGAGCTTCTTGTTAAGCTGCACGCGCAGGCGCACCACATCGAATCCGCTTTGCTGCAGGTCGCGAATATAGCGGCGCAACTCTTCGTAGTTCATCTCGCTATCCTGCTTGACTTCCTTTTTGAAATACGAGGGAGACTCGGGCAGGTCGGCAAACGTTGCCACCTCAAACGGATGATAGTTCTCGATGGCGGAGATGTTGAGCGCGCGGTCCCATCCTTGCTCGTAAATCCAGCGGTTCAAGCTATCGGCCCAGTGGGCGCGGTCGGCGTGAATGCGACGCGTGATGGTGAAGCTTTTGCGATCGAGTTCGAAGACGGTGATGTTGCCGAACTGGTCGCGATCGGGATCGAAGAACTGGTAGTAGTAAATGTCGTTGTGCTCGCCGAAAATCCATTTGCGGTCGGGACGCAGATAGGTCTGCGCGGGCTTGCCCTTGATCTGGTTGTGCAGGGCCTCCTGGCGCTTGTTGGTGTGGGGCAAATAGAACTGGTCGGCGAAGAAGAGTCCGGTGGCGAGAACGGCGGCGGCTACGATGACCGGCGTCACGATGCGGTAAATGCTCGTGCCCGTGGCTTTAATGGCGGTGATTTCATTGGAGCGCTGCATCAGCCCGAAGGTGACGAGAACGGCCAGCAGCATCACCAGCGGCGCGACGTTGTAGAGCAGATAAGGCGTGACGTTGAGCAGATACTCGGCGACAACTTTGGCCGGAACCTGGTTGCGGAGAATATCGCCCAGCAGTTCGAACAGCGTGAATACGAGCACCAACACCAGGAAGGTGGAGAGAATCAGCGTCAGGTAGAGAAAGAAATCGCGCAGGACATAGTCGTCGATCAGGGTAGGAAATCGGGCGCTGAACAGGCGATGGCGCGACGAGGCGCGTTGAAAGGCATCCTGCTTTCCGCGTGCGTTGAACTGGGGCGTGGGCAGCATCGATCTCCATGCGGCGCGCAGCGAAGCCAGTTCCAAACGGACGTTTTTCGGAGCGTAAAAGCAGGAAAAGTCCGAGCGCGAGGAAAACGAAGTCGGCCATCCAGGCGCCAAACCACGCAGAGACCCGGCCCTGACGAGCCAGCGAAACTCCCACCAGCGAAATCACGTAGTAGGTGAAGACGAGGAGGATGGTGAGTACGAAGCCGCCAGACTTGCCGCTTTTTTTCGACGAGAGGCCGAGGGGGATTCCCACCAGCGCGAGCACGAGGCAGGCCGTAGGCAGAGCGAAACGGCGATGGAATTCGATTAGATACCACTGCCCGGAAACAGAATCCGAATGTGCGGCCTTCTCGCGCAGAGCGCCCGTGTCCATGACGGCGGCGGGAACGGATTGATCGGCTTTGCTTTCGGGGGAAGGCAGATCGATGGGAATATCGGTTTGCTGAAACGTCGAAATCTGATAATGATTCGGATCCTTGGGATCGGTTTCGTGCGCGGAGCCGTCGACGAGGTGCAGGTGCAGGCGATCGGGGCCTTCGCTGACGATGATGCCTTGCTTGGCAAGAGTAATTTTCGGATTGCTGGCGTCGGAAATATCCGCCATGAAAACGTCTTTCCACAGGGCAGCGCCCTGCGCGCTCTTCACATCCTGCACATACAAAACGTATTTCGGAAATCCTTCGTAGAAAACGCGGGGCTGGACTTCAAACGAAACCTGCGAGCCTTTCAGGCGATCTTCCAGGCGGACCAGCGCGGCCTGGGAGCGGGGCGCAATGTAGAGTCCGTTGGCCAGGGCGAGCAACCAGGCGGCGATGACGAAGATGGAAAGTATCCGCAGGAAGGTCCACACGCCCATGCCGCTGGCGCGCATGGCGGTGATTTCCGAGTCGGCTGCGAGACGGCTGAGGCCGATCAGAATTCCCAGCAGCACGCTCATGGGAATGGTGTAGGTAAGCGCGAGCGGCACGGTGAAAAAGAAAATCTGAGCGACGCTGGGCAGGGGAGCGCTGGCGCGGACGACGAGTTCGAGGATGTGACCGAGGTCGCGCGTGAACAGGACAAAGGTGAAGATGGCCGCGCCGATCAGGGCATGGGCCGACACTTCGCGCAAGATGTAGCGGGTAAGAATCCGCATGAGACGCGCTAAAGCGAGGATAGCATTCAGCTTGCCTTGAAGAACAGCGCGGATAATGGCGGCAGCGTTAGCTTCAGCGAGAAGGGGCGGCCGTGGGTGGGAATTTCTTCTGCCTGGACTCCGCCCATGTTGCCCATACCGCTGCCGGCGTAGTCGCGGGCGTCGCTGTTGAGCATTTCGCGCCAGTAGCCGCCGTGGGGAACGCCGACGCGATATCCCATACGAGGCACGGGGGTGAAGTTGCAAACGACGAGCACGGTGTCTTGCGGCGATTCGCTCTTGCGCAGCAGGGAAACGGTGCTGGTGGCGTTGTCGTTGGCATCGACCCACTCGAATCCCGCGGGATCGTTGTCGAACACGTGCATGGCCGGCTCGCTGCGGTAGAAGCGATTCAACTGTTCCATCCAGGCCTGAACTCCACGATGCACCTGATATTGCAGTACGTGCCATTCGAGGCTGGAATCGTGCGCCCATTCGCGTACCTGGCCGAACTCATCGCCCATGAAGAGCAGCTTCTTGCCGGCCTGGGCATACATGTAGCCGAAGAGCAGCCGGAGGTTGGCAAACTTCTGCCACTCATCGCCCGGCATCTTTCCGATGAGCGATCCCTTTGCCGTGCACGACTTCATCGTGGGACAGCGGCAGTACGAAATTCTCGTGCCACGAATAGAGCATGCGAAAGGTCAGCAGGTTGTGGTGATACTTGCGGTGAATGGGATCTTCTGCGAAATACTTGAGCGTGTCGTGCATCCAGCCCATATCCCACTTTTCGCCGAATCCGAGTCCGCCGATATAGACGGGCTTTGAAACCATGGGCCACGAGGTGGATTCTTCGGCGCAGGTCTGGATATCAGGATGCTCTTTGTAAACCTCCTGATTGAAGCGGCGGAGGAAATCGATGGCCTCGAGATTTTCGCGGCCGCCATATTTGTTCGGAATCCACTCGCCTTCTTTGCGGGAATAATCGAGATACAGCATGGAGGCGACCGCGTCCACGCGCAGGCCGTCGATGTGATATTTGTCGAGCCAGAACATGGCGCTCGACATGAGGAAGCTGCGCACCTCGGCGCGGCCGTAGTTGAAAATGTGCGTCTTCCAGTCGGGATGAAATCCCTGGCGCGAGTCGGCGTGCTCGTAGAGATGCGTGCCATCGAAATAGGCGAGTCCATGCGCGTCGGAAGGGAAGTGCGACGGGACCCAGTCGAGAATCACGCCGATGCCGTGCTGGTGCAGGTAATCCACCAGAAACATGAAGTCTTGCGGCGTGCCATAGCGCGAGGTGGGCGCGAAGTATCCGGTGGTCTGATATCCCCAGGAGCCGAAGAAAGGATGCTCCATGATGGGAAGAAATTCGACGTGGGTGAATCCCATCTGCCCGACATATTGGGCGAGGCGGGGCGCGGTCTCACGGTAAGTCAGGGGGCGGTTGTGCTCTTCGGGAACGCGCATCCATGAGCCGAGATGCACTTCGTAGATCGCCTGCGGAGCGCGCAGGGAATTGCGGCCGGCTCGGTTTTGCATCCATTCCTGATCATTCCACTGGTAGTCGAGATCCCACACGACCGATGCGGTGCGCGGCGGCTTCTCATGCATCAGGCCGACGGGATCAGCTTTATCGACGCGATATCCGTGGCTCCGCGACTCGATGTGAAATTTATAGAGGGCGCCGCGCTGGGCGCCAGGAACGAATCCTTCCCAGATTCCAGAGGAACCGCGGGGGCTGAGGCGATTCGTCTTGGGGTCCCAGCCATTGAAGCTGCCGACTACGGAAACGGATCTCGCATTCGGAGCCCACACGCTGAAGATGGTGCCCGCTTTTCCGTTCTGCGAGACGAGGTGCGCACCCATTTTTTCGAAAATGCGGTAGTTGCTGCCCTCGTTAAAAAGGTAGAGATCCTGGTCGGTGAGGAGTTGTGTGTTGGCGGTGGTGGGTTCAGGGCTCATACGATGGGGGCTGCGTCTGCGGCCTCAGTTTACCCGAATAAGCGAGAAAGATGATATCCGGGCTCCACCTGAGATCACTTTGCTTCCGCAACAGGCCCGGTCGGTTTCATCCGCGGGTTAACATTTTCGATCTGCTTCCCCTGGTTTTTGGTACAGCCTTTCGTACGCTCGGTTTAGAAATCCACATGCTATTCTGAGTTCTCCAGCCATGCCATCTCTGCGTGTCATTCTTCTCTGGCATCAGCACCAGCCGTTCTATAAAGATCTGGTTACGGGCGAATACCGGCTTCCCTGGACGCGGCTGCATGCCCTGAAAGATTACTACGGGATGGTGAAGCTGCTGGATGAGTTTCCCCGGGTTCATCAGAACTTCAATCTGGTGCCGTCGCTGATGTTGCAGATCCAGGATTATGTGGCGGGGACGGCTCAGGATCCGTTTCTGAACGTGGCGGCGAAGCCGGCGAAAGACTTGTCGGAGCAAGAACGGCGATTCGCGCTGCAATATTTATTTCAGGCGAATCCGCAGAATCTGATTGGGCGCTATCCGCGCTACCAGGAATTGTGGCAGCGATTTCGGGAGCATGGCGATCATCCCGAGCGGGCGGAGCGCTACTTCCAGACGCAAGACCTCACGGATTTGCAGGTGCTTTCGCAGATCGCCTGGTTCGACGAATTCTTTCTGGAAGAGAAAGACATTGCTGCGCTCGTGGCGAAAGGGCGCGGGTATTCGCTGGATGACCAGAAGCTGGTGATTGCGCGAGAGCAGGAATTTATCGGCCGGGTGCTGCCTGCGTATGCAGACGCCGCGAACAAAGGCTCGATCGAAATTTCGGCGACGCCGTTTTATCACCCGATCCTTCCGCTGGTCTGCGATACGAATGCGGGTGCGATATCGTCGCCGGGATTGCCGCTGCCGCAGAAGCGCTTTCGGCATCCCGAGGACGCGCGCGAGCAGCTCACGCGTGCTCTGGATTTTCATGAGAAAGTCTTCGGCTTGCGCCCGAAAGGCGTGTGGCCCTCCGAGGGCAGCGTCTCAGAGGAAGTGCTGGCCATCGCGCAGAGCCTGGGCGTGCAGTGGATGGCGACCGATGAAGGCGTACTCGGCCGCAGCACGGGAGTGTTTTTTGCCCGCGACGGGAACGGCCGCATGCCGGCGCACCTGGGCGAAAAACTCTACAACATACATCGCTATGAAAAAGGTACGGCGGCGATGCACATGGTGTTTCGCGATCACACGATTTCCGATCTGATCGGCTTCGTGTATTCGGGCATGCCTCCGGCGGATGCCGCGCAGCATTTGCTGAACAGCATCAAGGATGCGGCACGACCGGTGCTGGAGAAAGGCCGCGATGCGGTCGTCTCCGTCATTCTCGACGGCGAGAATGCATGGGAGTATTACCCGAAATCGGGGAGGGAATTTCTGCGCCGCTTCTACGATAAGTTGCAGAGTGAGCCGGGCGTGGAGGCCGTGACGGTGTCGGAGGCGATTGCGCGCCACAAAGATTTCGGCAAGCTGACCTCGCTGGTGCCGGGATCGTGGATCAGTGCGAATTTCAACGTGTGGATCGGCGCTCCGGAAGACAATCGCGCCTGGGATTACCTGAGCCATGCGCGCGAGTTCTACGCGCAGAATGCGGCACGGGCCAGCGAAGTCCAGCGCAAGCTGGCGTTCGAAGAAATTCTGATCGCCGAAGGCAGCGACTGGAACTGGTGGTACGGGCCGGAGCATCATTCGGCCAACGATCGCGACTTCGACGAACTCTATCGCAAGCATTTGTCGAATGTGTATCAGGCACTGGGGGCGGCTCCGCCCGATTATTTAGCGCAGCCGATTTCGGGGGCGGAAGTGCGGCCTTCATTCGTGCCGCAGACCGCGTACATTCATCCGCGGGTCACGGGCGACAAGGTGCGTTACTTTGAATGGATGGGCGCGGCAGTGTATACGGCGGACCACCGCGCGGGCGCGATGCACGGCAAGCAGTTCCTGCTCGATTCGGTTTACGCGGGCATCAATTCGACCCACGTGTATGGGCGCCTCGACTTTTGTGACAAAGTTCCGGAAGAAGATTTTGAGATCGTGGTGAACCTGGAATCGTGGGCGTGGGCCGATACGCGGGCGCGGCGAGCGATTCGAATGGAAGCGAAAGCGTCTGGGCGCGTGCTTAAAGAGTGGGAAGCAAAAAACGCCGATGGGAAGTTGCTGGCGTCGTCAGCCAAGCCCGATGACAGCGCGAAGCTGGCACTGCTGCGAAATTTTGAGTTCAAGCTGCCGCTTGTGTGGTTGCTGGATGTGCCGGAAAATGTGGCGGCCGCTCCTTCAAGAGATGCCAGCCGTCCCGCGGCTACGACCAAACTGCGGCTTCGGTTCAGCCTGTGGCAGAACCGGCTGCCCGTGGATTCGCTGCCTCTGGAAGGATGGATTGACTTGCACGTCGTCAGTGAAGGGGAGCTGCTGTTCGGGGCGTAAGGTTCCACAAATCGTTCTTCGCCTGACGATTGCTCGCGGTCAGCGCCCACGGGCAGGAGTGCCCGCGCCACACTGGCGTAATCTACTTGCCGACCCAACTCTCAATCCACTTTAGATATGCAGGACTGCCCTCGGCAATATCGACAGCGATGCATTCCGGCAGCTCGTAAGAATGCAGTTCGCGGATCGCGGCCTGGACGTGGCCAAACATTTCTGCGCTGGTTTTGATCAGCAGCAACCATTCGCGGCCTTCCTCGATCTTACCCTGCCATTGGTAAATCGAGGTGAGCTGCGGCACGATGTTGACGCAGGCGGCGAGCCGCTGCTCTACGAGGTGATGCGCGATCTTGCGGGCTTCTTCTTCGCTGCCAGCGGTCGAAAATACGATTTGTTTGTCAGTCATATAAAATCAGCGGTCGAACGGCACGGGCAAAAATGCGCAAGCCTGGGCCCCTGAGGAACGATACATGCTAACGCAAATCAAGTTTGGCACATCGGGTTGGCGGGCGGTCATGGCCGAGGAATTTACCTTCGCCAATGTGCAGCGTGCTGTGGGTGGAATCGCTCGCTACGTGGTTTCGAAAAAGCCGCATGGGGCGCGAGTCATCGTGGGACGCGATCCGCGGTTTCTGGGAGAAACGTTCTGCTCGATGGCGGCGGAGATTCTGGCGGCACACGGAATTGTGCCGCTGGTGGTGGCGGAGCCCGCGCCCACGCCGGCGTTCGCCTATGCGGTGATTCAGAGCCAGGCCGACGGCGTAATCAATTTCACTGCCTCGCATAATCCACCGGAATACAACGGAATTAAGTTCTCAACGCCGGACGGCTGCCCGGCATTGCCCGAGGTGACCAGGAAGATTGAAGCCGAGATTGTTGCCGGCGACAGCGCGCCCTCGACAACCGCAGCAGGATCGGCCGAGAAGGGCGCGATCGATCCCAAGCCGACCTACATGAAACGGCTGGCGGAAATCGTGGACCTCGAGGCCATTCGCAAAGCGGGAGTGAAGGTGGTGTTCGATCCCATGTGGGGCGCGGCCCGCGGATATTCCGACGAATTGCTGCGCAGCGCCGGCGTCAATGTCGCTACGGTACATGACTACCGCGATGTATTGTTCGGAGGACATGCTCCGGAACCGGACGATCATCTGTTGGAAGACTTGCGCGCGAAAATGCGCGAAACGGGCGCGCAGATTGGCATTGCGACTGATGGAGACGCTGATCGCTTCGGGATCGTTGACTGCGGACGGAACGTTTCTGCAGCCGAACTATGTGATCGCAGTGCTGTTCGATTATCTGGTGGAAAGCCGCGGCTGGAAAAATGGTGTTGCCAAGTCGGTTGCGACCACCAATCTCATCAATGCGCTGGCGGAAAAACACGGCGTCGAACTGCACGAGACTCCCGTGGGATTCAAATACATCGGCGAACTGATCATGCAGGACAAGATCGCGATTGGGGGTGAAGAGAGCGCGGGGCTGTCGATTCGGCACCATGTTCCGGAGAAAGACGGCGTGCTGGCGGGCCTGTTGTGCTGCGAGGCGGTGGCGAAGCGAGGCAAGTCTCTGGGCGAACAGTTGAAGGTCATCAGTAACCAGGTTGGTTCCTATTATCCCAGGCGAGAGAACTTCCGCTTGACCCCCGAGGTGAAGGGGAAGTTCACTGAGAAGTTAAGGCTCGATCCCAAGGAGTTCCTCGGGCATGCGGTGAGCCAGGTGGTGCGCACCGATGGATTGAAGCTGTTGTTCACAGACGGATCCTGGGTTTGCTACCGGCTGTCGGGAACCGAGCCGGTGGTGCGCGTATATACCGAGGCGCGCAGCGAGCGCGGCTCGGAAAAATTGAGCACTGCGGCGAAGAACTGGATTTTCGAATAGAAGGTTATTTCTTGAAACAGTTTTCAAAAATCGGAAAGTTTCCGCGGCCTGAGGATGGGCTGCGCGCCATGGCTGAGCATGCGCCTCAGGCCGAGGCGCTGGCCGCGTCGTACATTGAGCGTGCGCGTCCGCTGGCGACGAAGATTTACGCGCTGCGCCGGCGCATCGCCACGGGCGTTGTGGGCGTGCTGGCAGCGTCGCTTTTCGTGCACGTGATGTTTGGCGCAAACGGCATGGTGGTTTACAAACAGAAGCGGGCCGAGTACGAAGCGCTTCAAAAGCAGCTCGAGCGCGTGCAGCAGCAGAACGACCGCTATACTCAGCAGATACAGGGGCTGAAAAGCGATCGCGAGTCGATCGAAAAAGAGGCTCGCGAACAACTGGGCTATGCCAAGCCGGGTGAGGTCGTATACGTTACGCCTCCCGCGGCGAAGCCGGCTGCGCCGCCGGTCAATCATTTCACGAAAAAATAGCCAGCCTATTTTCTTGCAGAGCACTTTTTGCGGGTGCTCGTCCCACAAGGGTCAGGCTGCTGACAAACTGCCGTTCTGCTTGTGGTATATTTCGTTCGGTTTCCCGATCGAGCGTGGAAGGGGAGCGGTGAATCCCGTCTTCGCCACGTGAATTGCGTGTGGGGCCGCAATCTGAAATTCAAAGGAGAATTACTCAATGAAACGAGTGCTGGTGATTTGTCTTGCATTGTTTTTCGTGCTCGCCCTGTCGGCGATGGCGTTCGATGACATGGGGAAGAGCGCAACCGTAAAGGGCTGGGTGGTCGACGACAAGTGCGGCGCCAAGGGCGCCAATGCCGGCGCCGAAGCCTGCACCAAGAAGTGCCTGGCAGCGGGCGCGAAGATGGTCGTCGTGACGGACGGCGATCAGAAAATCGTGGGCATCGATAATCCCGATGCGTTGAAGGGGCACGAAGGGCATCACGTGGCCGTGACGGGAACGATGAAGGGCGACGCGATCCACGTGGACAGCGTTAAGATGATTTGAGCTGTTGCTGAATGGATTTACAACAGGGCGGCCTTGCGGCCGCCCTTAACATTTGTGTGGAGACGTAGCTTGCTGCGTCTCTGCCTGAAGCACTTCGAATGGTGGTGAGAGAGACGTTGCGAGCAACGTCTCTACGATTTGTTTCTTACCGCACTACGCCTTCTAACGGCGAACTGGCGGTCGCGTACAATTTCTTTGGCATGCGGCCGGCGAGATAGGCTTGGCGCCCGGCCAGCACTGCGTGCTGCATGGCCTCGGCCATTAGCACGGCGTCCTGGGCATTGGCGATGCCCGTGTTCATAAGCACCGCGTCAGCGCCGAGTTCCATTGCAATGGCTGCGTCGGAAGCCGTGCCTACGCCTGCGTCCACGATCAGCGGAACGCCCGTGATCATCTCGCGCAGAATGCGGATGTTGGCGTGGTTCTGAATGCCGAGCCCGCTGCCGATGGGCGCGCCGAGAGGCATGATCGTCGCTGCCCCGGCATCGAGCAGGCGTTTCGCGACCACGATGTCATCCGACGTATAGGGCAGACACGGTGAAGCCTTCTTTGACCAGCACGCGCGTGGCTTCGAGAGTTGCCTGCACGTCGGGATAAAGCGTGGCCTGATCGCCGATGACTTCGAGTTTGACCCAATCGGACAATCCGACTTCGCGGCCGAGGCGCGCGGCGCGGATGGCCTCGTCGGCCGTGTAGCAGCCGGCGGTGTTGGGCAGAAGAAAATATTTCTTGGGATCGATGTAGTCGAGCAGCGATTCCTTGCTGCGATCAAGATTGACGCGGCGCACCGCAACCGTGACCATCTCGGCGCCACTGGCTTCGAGGGCGCGTGCGGTTTCCTGAAACGATTTGTACTTTCCCGTGCCAACGATCAGGCGGGAACGAAAAGAACGACCGGCAATCACTAATGAGTCCGACATGCGGATATTGTATTCCCGCGGGCGCTAAATATCCGTCCACGGTCATGATTTCGGCGGGTTCTTAAAGTTCCTTCACTGCCTCTTCGTTTACTGAGGAACGGTGGCCGCTTCGGCTTGGGCGTAGAGGTCTTCAATCTGCTGGCGGTAGCGCTCTTCGACTACCCGGCGGCGCAGCTTGAGGGTTGGTGTCATGATGCCGCTGTCGGGAGTGAATTCGTCGGGGACGACGATCACGCGCTTCAGCTTTTCGAATCTGGCGAGGTTCTGGTTTACCTCTTCGACGATTCCTTCATAGAGCGCCTGCACCTTGGGATTTTCCACCAGTTCTGCGCGCGAGGTGAATGCAATGCCGTTCGCGCGCGCCCATTCTTCCAGTGGCGCAAAATTTGGCGAGATCATTACTGCGGGGAATTTCCGTTTTTCGCCGAGGATCGCGGCCACGCCCACCAGCGGATTCAGCTTGAGCGAATTCTCGATCGGCTGCGGGGCGATGAATTTTCCGCCGGAAGTCTTGATCAGGTCCTTCTTGCGATCGGTCACCGACAAATATCCGTCGACATCGATCTGGCCAATGTCCCCAGTTTTGAACCAGCCATCTGAGAGCGCGGCTTTCGTTTCTTCTGGACGATTCCAATATCCGTGGAACACTGACGGCCCGCGCACCAGAATTTCGCCGTCCTCGGCGATGCGGACTTCGAGGTTGGGCAGAATCTTTCCTACCGTGCCGATGCGATGAGCGAGCGGCGTATTCAGCGCGATCACCGGAGAGGTTTCGGTGAGCCCGTAGCCCTCATGAATGCGGATACCGACGGTGGCATACCATTCGGCAATCTCGCGGCCGAGGGGCGCGCCTCCGGAGGTGAAGGTTCGAATCTTCCCTCCAAGTCCTGCGCGAATCTTGGAAAATACGAGGAGGTTGGCGAGCTTCCAGCTTGGCGAGTTGGGAGTTTCCCCGGCGAGAATTTCCGGCTTGTGCCTGCGGCCTACGCGGAGCGCCCACTGGTAAATCAAGCGCTTCAAGCCGCTTTTCGTTTTCTGCACAGTTTGCGCATAAATTTTTTCGTACACGCGGGGGACGGCTACGAACTGCGTCGGTTTCACTTCGAGCAGCGCGGCCGGAAGGCGATCCATGAACGGGCAGTAGGCCAGTGTGGCGCCGTGATAAAGCATGGCGAAGTCGACGTGCCGCGCCGTGATGTGGCAGAGCGGGAGAAAGGAAAGGCTGATGTCTCCGGGTTCGATGTTGAATCCGAGCAGCGAGCAGGCGATGTTCGATGCGATGTTGCCATGGGTCAGCATCGCTCCCTTGGACGTGCCCGTCGTGCCGGAAGTGTAGACGATGGTCGCCAGATCATCCGGGCTGATGGCGCGGGCACGCTTCTCGAGCTCGGGGCCGAGATCGTCGGGTCCCTGCAGCGTGATGTGATTCATGGTCTCGCACTTAGTGGCCGATGTGCCGACGCCGCTGAGTTCGAGCGGATCCATAACCACGATGTAACTCAGCTGAGTATGCGGAAGAATGGCGACGATTTTTTCCAGCAACTGCGCGGAAGAGACGAAAATCGCGCGACACCCCGAGTCGTTCAGGGCGAAGGCAGTTTGCTCGGGCGTGAGGGTTGTGTAGAGCGGAACGGTCACGGCCCCGAGCAGCAGGCTGGCTATGTCGGCCATGGGCCACTCCGGCCGGTTCTCGCTGAGAATGGCGATGCGATCTCCCGCCTGCATACCCCACGCGTGCAGCGTGCGCGCGATGCGGCACACTCGGGTTCCGAACTCGCGCGAAGATATCGGCAGCCACTGCCCGTTCTCGCGGTGCAGCATCATGCGATCGAGATTGCGCTCGACCGCCGCGAAGTAAATGTCATTCAGGGTTGCGATGCTCATGGCTTGCAGGGGCCGGGGCGGGGCAGACACACATTCAGCCGTCAAGGCTCCGACAGAAATGTACTGTTTCCCGGCGAGGTTGGGCAATGACGAAGATCACATCGATGAGTACTTACGGGTTTACCCACGCCCGCCGCAGGGATATGCTTGGAATCACAAATACTCCATGGGAGGAAGTCAATGCACACACGCTCAGGGGTTCTGGCGGCCGCGTTACTGCTGGCGATGACATCCGCGCTGGTGGGGCAGAACAAAGCCACACAGAATACAAAAGAGGGTCCGACCATGCCCAAAGTTGGGGACATGGCACCGGACTTTGGCTTGAAATATTTCGACGGCAACGACCTTAAGGATGTGAAACTCAGCGACTATCGGGGCAAGAAGAACATCGTGCTGGCGTTCTACATCTTCGCTTTCACCGGGGGTTGAACCCAGCAAATGAAAAACTTCCAGGCGAATCTGAAAGCTCTGGAAGCAGCCGACACCCAGGTCCTGGGTGTGAGCATGGATAGTGCCTTCGCCAACAAAGCCTTCGCCGACCAAATTGGAGTTACATTTCCCCTGCTGAGCGATTGGGGCGGCAAGGTTACCCACGAATACGGAATCTACAAAGACGAATATCAGGCCCCGCGCCGCGTGAACTTCCTGATCGGCAAAGATGGCAAGATCATGGAAGAGCAGGTGGATCGGGATGCGATCGATCCGAAGAAGATCGTGGACGCCTGCGCCCGGCCGAAGTTGAAGAACTAGTGAAGATGAAGCAAGAATGCACAAGGCGCGAGCTCTGCGGCTCGCGCCTTTCGACTTGCCTTCCCCTTTTGCCTTTCCCGGACGAATGCGTCCGGGGCTAGGTTAGCGCTGATCGTTCTCCGCGACGGCGGGTTGTACGAGGCGGACTCCGGTTGACGGGCAGACATCTGGGAATTCGGCGTATTCGAATTCCTTCGCGTTCCTGGGCTCGAAATGTTTCATCCATTCCACTACTTTTGAAATCGGCGCCGGGAACGGATTCTCTCCGTCGCCGTTCAGCCACTGCAAGCGCCGCGCTTGCTGGAGGTCAGGTTCGATCGAGATTCCCGGAGCGACCGAGATTGCGCCCGGCCTCGGTTGTTCGAAAGGAATCTCGGCTCCAAAGCTTTCGGATTGCTGAAGAATCAGCCCACCATGATTCCCTGAAAGCGCGCGGAAATCAGGGGCTTCGAGCAATGCCTTGAGTTGCTGCAAGTCTTTCTCCGGCATCTTGCCTTCCATGTGCTGCAGTTGCCCATCGCTGGTCGAGCGAATGATGCGGAACGCTCCATCGCGAGATACCGAAAGACAAACTCCGTCGAGCAAGCTGCTCGAAACGTTGTAGGACAGGCGAACCAACAACTCAGGTTTGCTCGCCGGTAACTGAGGTTTGCTCTCTGGCGCGGATTGCTGCGCGAACACTCCGGCCGATAGCAGCAGGACCGCCGCAACTGCGAGATACCTTGCATAGGCACGCATGGATTTCCCTCCTCGGAAGGCTATGCGCCAATCTTAATATGAGACTCCAGGTTCGCCAAATGGATAGCAGGGGTTTAGTTCCGGGTCAGTTTGAACGTTGTCGCTTGCGAAGCACGGTGCTTTCGCGCGGCATCTGCTGCTTGGCCGGCGAACAGCAGGTTCCTCACCGGGCTTTCAGCCCGGTTCGGAATGACAAAATGCAGAATGACAAAATGCACACTGACAAAATGCACAATGACAAAATGCATTTGGTTGCGACTGAGCCGCTGCGCGAGTTTTGGTTGGGGGTTGTGCGACAGGACGTCGGCGCGGAAGTGCAACGGGCTCAGCCCTATCGCGTAGGCCGGAAACTAAACTGCCTCTAACGGGTTTACACCGATGCGGTAAGATCAATGCACCGAATTTCATTTCACCAATTTTGTTTCACTTGGGGCGACGCTATGAAAAAACGCAATTGGTACGTCTGGATGGCCTTGCTGGCGAGCTTTGCATTCCTTTTGCAAATCTCGACTGTCGTCAAGGCGCAAGATGAATACGACGATCAATCACAAGATCCTCCGGGCCGCGTTGCGCGGCTGAACTTTTCGCAGGGCTCGGTTTCGTTCCGGCCCGCCGGCGAGGACGATTGGGTCACTGCGGTGCCGAACCGTCCCATCGTGACGGGCGACGATCTGTGGACCGACGAAGAGGCGCGGGCCGAAGTTCACGTGGGCTCGGCTGCCATTCGCATGGCCCCGAAGACCGGCATTACCTTCCTGGCGCTGGATGACAACACCACGCAGATCCGGCTGGCGCAGGGCTCCATGATTGTGCGCGTGCGGCACGTGGATGACGACGATACCTACGAGATCGACACGCCCAACATCGCGTTCACGCTGCTGCAGCCCGGCGAATATCGAGTTGACGTGAGCGAAGACGGAGGTCAGAGCATCACGACGGTGTGGCATGGCCGCGGCCGCGTCACTGGCGGCGGATTTACGTACAACGTCGTCGCCGGCCAGTCGGCCACGTTCAGCGGCAGTGATCAGCTGAACTACGACCTGGAGCAGGTTCCGGCGCGGGACGATTTCGATGGCTGGGCCTTCGATCGCGACGATCATGAAGACCGCGCCGATTCCGCGAATTATGTTTCCCGCGAGATGACCGGCTACGAAGATCTCGATGACTACGGCGATTGGAATTATGTCGCAGGATATGGTCCCTGCTGGCGCCCGCGTGGCGTGGTCGCGGGCTGGGCTCCTTACCGCTTTGGCCATTGGGTCTACGTTGGGCGGTGGGGTTGGACCTGGGTAGAAGACGAGCCCTGGGGATTCGCTCCCTTCCACTACGGACGCTGGGCGTTTGTGGGCAACGGCTGGGCGTGGGTGCCGGGTCCGGTGGTGGTGCGTCCGATGTGGGCGCCGGCTCTGGTCGCATTTGTTGGCGGCGGGCCGGGCTTCCGATTCTCGGGCGGCGTGGGCGTAGGATGGTTCCCGCTGGCTCCGGGAGAAGTTTTTGTCCCCGGATATCACGTGAGCCGCGCGTATGTGAACAACGTCAACATCACCAATACGACGGTGAACGTCACGCGGGTAACGAACGTCTACAACACGGTCATCGTTAACAAGACGACCATCAATAACGTCACTTACGTGAACCAGCGTGCGAACAACGGCGTGACCGTGGTTTCGCACGATGCGTTTGTGAATGCGCGGCCGGCGTCGCAGAACATTATGCGAGTGGACGCACACGAAATTGCTACAGCGCCAATCAGCCACGTTGTGGCGGCTGAGCCGGTTCGCGCCAGCGTGATTGGGACTGGACGGCCGGTGACGGTGCGACCTCCGGCAGCCGTGATCAGCCGGCCGGTGGTCGCAGTGAGAACGCCTCCGGCCCCGCCGCGTCCGATTGAGCAGCGGCAGGAACAGGCTGGCGGACACCTGAACCAGCAGGCACTGGTGCGTCCGGCGGGGCCGGCGCAACCGGCGCAAATGAATCAGGGAAAGCCGCAGCCAACGCAGACGCAGCCCGGCTTCCGGCCGTTTACGCCGGCGAACAATAATCCGGCAAGCAATCCGGCCAACAATAATCCGGTCAACAACAACAATAATCCCAACAATAATTCGCAGGTCCGGCAACTGCCGCAGGCGCAGCCACGAACCTACGAGCAGCAGGGAACTCCGCAGCCGGAGAACCGGAACCCGCAGCCGGAGAACCGGAATACGCAGCCTGCGCAGAATCAGAATAACGAGCAGCCGCAGAATCGCGGATACCGTCCGCCGCAAGCGGAACAGAGGCCAGCGCAGCAGGAGACGCATCCCCTGGTGAAGCCGACGCCTCCGGTGCAGGAACGCAACGAACAACAAGAGAAGCAGCAGGAACAGAAGTTCAATCAATGGCAGCAGCAGCGGCCGACTCCGCCGCCTCCAGCCGCCAAACCTGCGCCGGCGCAGAAGCCTGCGCCAGCACCCAAATCGGAGCCGTCGAAGAAAGGCCATTGACCCTGACTTGCTTCGGTGCGATGTGGTAGGTTCGCATCAGATGCAGATGCGGACTCAATAACGAATGCAGGTTACGCCGGGAGCGGAAACGATCCCGGCGTTGCCTTTGGGGCGCAACATTGTGTAGCGGAATAATGAACGTGGCGCAGCGATGAACGAATCGAAACGGCCGGCAATTAATTGGATGGATATCCTGTGGCTGGTGTTTCTGGCAGGACTGGCACTTCTGCCGCCGGTGAGGGAATGGCATAAGCAGATCATCCTGCTGGCCTTTGGCGTGATTCAGTTGGGCGAGGGTTGGCTGGTGGAGCGAGTGCCGCGAAGAGGCCCGTTCTATGCGGTCTTGTTAAAGATCGCGCTGGCCATGCTTCTGCTGGACCACACTGAAGAAATCCCCATCAACAGTTACTACTATCCCATCTTCTTCCTGCCGATTCTTACGGCGGCGGAATACTTCGGACCTTGGGCCACGTTGCTTTGGACTGCGTTTGCCTCGGGTGCCTACTGTTCGTATCTGTATCCCGCAGCGCAGGAGTTCGAGATCACACCGGACGACTACGGCCGGCTCGCGATCCGAATTCTGTTTTTCTTTCTGGCAGCGATGGTGGTCAACCGCTTTATGGTAGAGAGCCGCCGCCAGACTCAGCGCTATCAGGAACTCGCCGAGACTTTGGCCGAGACGAACCGGCGCCTCGAACAGGCGCAGGCGGAGGCGCGGCGATCGGAGCGTCTGGCCGCGTTGGGACAGCTTTCCGCTGGTCTGGCACATGAGATTCGCAATCCGCTGGGCGTGATCAAAGGTTCGGCGGAGATGCTGACGCAGAAGCTGAAAGATTCGAATCCACTGGCGATGGAGCTGGCGGGATACATTTCCAGCGAGACGAATCGCCTCAGCGCGCTGGTGACTCGGTTCCTGGATTTCGCGCGCCCGCTCCATACTGACCTTGAGCCGCGGCACATCACCACGGTGCTGGATCGGGCGCTTCTCGATGTTGCGACGTTGTGGAAGGGCGAGCCGGTGCGCGTGGAAAAGGTATACGAGCCGAACCTTCCGCTGGTCCCGCTGGATGAAAGTTTGTGCGAGCAAGCGTTCCTCAACATCGTGCAGAACGGCTACGATGCCATGAGCGCGACCGGCGGCGTGTTGCGGGTGAGCGCTGAGAGATCGCAAGCCGATGGACGCGAGGGCGTTGAGGTGCGTATTCAGGATACGGGGCCGGGAATTCCGTTGGAGTTGCGCGAGCAGATATTCAATCCTTTCGTGACCACTAAGAAAACCGGAGTGGGGCTGGGGCTGTCGATCGTGTCGAAAATTATGGACGGGCATCACGGGTACATTCGCGTGGCCGAGCCCGTGTCTGGGGATGGATCACAAGGGAACGGATCGCAGGCCAAGGGCGCATGTTTCGTCCTGTACTTCCCGGCGGCGAGCGAGCAGGACGCGGTAGAGTCGACCACGCACCAGATGATTTCGTGATTTCATTCGCGTTGAGAGAGAAACAATGGCTGCGATTCTGATCGTCGAGGATGAGGCCAAGATGCGCCGTCTGCTCGAGTTGAATCTCGGCGAGGACGGCTTCACCACGTTCTCGGCGGGCGACGCGGAGGGCGGGCTGAAGCTGCTGCGCGAGAACTCCATCGATCTGGTGCTGACCGATCTGAAACTTCCCGGCATGAACGGGTTGGAATTTCTGCAGGCGGTGAAGCGGCAGAATGCGGCGCTGCCCGTGGTTGTGATGACGGCATTCGGAACCGTTGAAACGGCCGTTGAAGCGATGAAGGCGGGAGCCAGCGATTATGTGCTGAAGCCATTTTCACTGACCGAGATGCGGATGGTGATCCACAAAGAATTGGACGTCCGCGATCTGCGGGAAGAGAACCGGTCGCTGCGCGAGGCGCTAGGGAAAAAATATTCGCATCCCAATATCGTTGCGCGCAGCCCGAAGATGCAGGAAGTGCTGGCGACGGTGGAGCGCGTGGCTCCGACGAATTCGACTGTGCTGCTGGGGGGCGAGAGCGGAGTGGGTAAAGATTTGATCGCACGCGCGATTCACGAAAAATCGCGCCGGGCTCAGGGGCCGTTCCTCAAGATCAACAGCACGGCCATTCCGGAAAATTTGCTGGAGAGCGAGTTGTTCGGCTTCGAAAGAGGAGCATTCACGGGCGCGGTCGCCAGCAAGCCGGGAAAATTTGAACTTGCCGACAAGGGCACGCTGTTTCTTGACGAGATCGGCGACGTGCCTCCCGCCACGCAAGTGAAGTTGCTGCGCGTTTTGCAGGAGCGTGAATTCGAGCGGCTGGGCGGAACGAAGATCATTAAGGTCGACGTGCGGCTGATCGCGGCGACGAATCGCGATTTGCGCGAAGCCCTTGAACAGGGCACGTTTCGCGAAGATCTCTACTACCGGCTGAATGTTGTGCCCATCGACATTGCGCCGCTGCGCGAGCGCAGGGAAGACATCCCGGAGCTGGTCAATCTGTTTATTTCGCGTTTCGCCGGCGACTCGGGCAAGCCGGTTGAGGGCATTACGCCCGAGGCGATGCAGATTCTGGTGAACTATCACTGGCCGGGAAACGTGCGCGAATTGCAGAACATTGTGGAGCGTGCGTCCGCGCTGGCCAAGGGCAGTGTGCTCGAGCCAAGCGACATTCATCTGGATACGCGGCCGTCGAAAGCTGGGAACGGTGCGGGTGGATTTCTTCCTGATGGCATGACGCTGGAGCAATGGGAAGATGAGATGGTGCAGGAGGCGCTGCGCCGCGCTCATGGCAACAAGAGCCAGGCGGCGCGTCTGCTGGGTCTATCGCGCAACGCGTTGCGGTACAGGCTGTCGAAGATCGGTATTTCGGACGACGCCGAGAAAGACTCATAGAATTTCATAATTATTCCGGCGGCGATTCCTGCAGCACCGATGCAGTATGAATGCCGGTCGCAACCTCTGGAATCACCTCACCACAGAGGACACGGAGGCTCACAGAGCCTGAACTCTGTTTTTCTCTGGGACCCATGGGGTTATGGCGCGACTGGCTGAAAACCACCAGGCTTGGCCGAGGTCGGCCAGTTCCTCTCGAGGGCGCGAATAACGGGAAGGCGTCTTCGGGCTTGCGGATTGAAAACACAGGGCTTACTGAATGCGTCATTTTTAGCTCTTTGGCATAGCAGGTGCATCCCTATTCACGAGAGTTTCCTCGAAATGCGGGTTTATGCGAGTAGGGTTTTTGGTAAGGGGTGGTTTATGAAAAACAGATTTTTAGGCAGTTCGGCAATTATGGTTTTAGCGCTTGCGGGCGCGTTCTCGGTCAGCGCATTGGCGCAGACTACAGATGAAGGCACGGGTCCGACTGAGCAGCCCAGCGCTCCTATGGAAGTTGGGCAGCCACAAGCTCCGCAAGGGCAACCACCGGCGCAAGCGGCACAGGAGCAATATCCTCAGGACCAGAATTCGCAGTCTTCGGACGCGCAGCCTACGGAAGCCCAGCCCGGCGGCCCGACGGGCGAGGAGCCGGCTAAAACCGATCAGGGAGTGGGACGCATCAGCTTGATGCATGGCGACGTCTCCACACAGCGGGGCGACTCCGGCGACTGGTCGGCGGCAACGCTGAACCAACCGGTGATGGGCGGCGACAAAGTTTCTACGGGCGACAATGCGCGCGCCGAAGTGCAGCTGGATTATGCGAACTTTCTTCGCCTCGGACCGAATGCCAAGGTCAACATCGCGACCCTGACGCAGAAGACTATTCAGATTCAACTTGGCCAGGGCCTGGCCAACTACACGGTTTCGAAGGACAGCGAAGCCGAGCCTGAGATCGATACGCCTAATGTTTCACTGCATCCGGCGCATCATGATGGCGTCTTCCGCATTGAAGTGCGGCCCGATGGCGACACCATCATCATCGTGCGCAAGGGCGAGGCGCAGCTGGCGACTCCGCAGGGCAGCACGGTGGTTCGCGCGGGCGAGATGGCGACGGTGCGCGGCGACAGCAGTTCGGCGCAGTACAAGATTTCCGATGCTCCGGATCGTGACGACTGGGATCGCTGGAATGCTGATCGCGATCACATGATTCAGAACGCGCAATCCTGGAAGCACACGAACCACTACTACACCGGATCGCAGGATTTGGACGCTTACGGAAGCTGGAAGAACGTTTCCGACTACGGCGACGTGTGGGTTCCGAACGAACCTTCCGGCTGGACTCCCTATCGCGACGGAAACTGGACGTACGAGCCTTATTACGGTTGGACCTGGGTTGGCTACGAGCCTTGGGGCTGGGCGCCTTATCACTACGGGCGCTGGTTCTGGTACGGCAATTCGTGGGCCTGGTGGCCGGGACCGGCCTATGGCGGATACCGTCCGTTCTGGGCGCCGGCGTACGTTTCGTTCTGGGGATGGGGCGGCGGTTTTGGATTTGGATTCGGGTTTGGCGGTTGGGGCGGCTTCGGCTGGCTCCCGCTTGGTCCGTGTGACTGGTTCCATCCGTGGTGGGGTGGATACGGCGGGCGCTTTGGATGGGCGGGCAGAGGCTTTGCCGGCGGCCGTTTTGGCGGCTTCGCGCCGTTGCATGGCGGGACGCGGTTCTCGAACGTTGCGAACATGCATGATGCGCATATCGGCCGCGCTCTGTCGACGGTCAATGCGGGACACTTCGGCGCAGGCCGGGTCTCGGCGATGGCTGCGACGCATGAACAGATTGGTGGGGCGCACATGATGGCGGGAAATCTGCCGGTGGTTCCGTCGCACGCTAGCTTGTCGGCTAGCGGACGAGCGGCGGCTGCGTCCACGATTCACAATGGTGGCTCCGAACATTTCTTTGGATCGCACAACAACGTTCGGCCGGCATCGTTCCAGCAGCAGACCGCAAGTCTGCGGCAGTCGATGCAATCTAATCACGTCGGCGGATTCACTGCTGGCGGACGCGGGGGTGAGGTCGCCGCTCGCGGAACTTCCTCCGGAAGTTCCTCTGGCAGCTTCGGCAAGCCGAGTGCCGGCATGGCGCAGAGCGGTCGGGAGACGAATAACGCTGGATTTAACCGCGGGAATACATCGGCTGGAGAGAGCGCAAATCGTAGTGGAACCCGTGCCTTTACTCCTCCGAACAGCAATAACACGCGGGGGAATACGGAATCGTCGCGCAGCTTTGGCAGTGAGGCTAGCCGTGGCGTGAGCCAGTCCGGTGGTTCGGCCAGCCGAGATGGATTCCGGCCATTCGCGCCGCCATCGCAGGGGGAAGCCTCAAGGGGCGCTGGTGAATCGTCGGCCCGCGCAGAAAGCGGGACCTACTGGAATCGCACCGCGCCGAGTTCGGGATCGATGTCGTCTCGCGGTTCGTACTCCGGTGGCGGCTCATCGCGTCCGCAGTTGGATATGCGGCAGCCCATCGCTCATGGCCCGTCTTATGGCGGCTACTCGCGTGGCGGATCTTCCGCCCCCTCGCGACCGAGCTATGGTTACCCTGGCGGTTCGCGCAGCGCTCCGAGCTACGGAGGATCGCACAGTGCACCTAGCTACGGAGGTTCGCATGGCGGTTCCAGCGGTGGCGGCCATGTGAGCGCTCCACACAGCAGCGGTGGCGGCGGAGGTCATGCCAGCAGCGGTGGTGGGCATTCCAGTGGCGGCGGACATTCGGGAGGCGGGCATCGCTAAAAAGCGGGCTGCGATCGTAAAGGATGTCTCCTGTGAGTTGATGTAAGCCAAGTGAGGGTCAGAGGCGAGAAGGGGCGCGCTAAACGGCGCGCCCTTTCTCTTTTGTTAGCTATGAGCCATGAGCTATGAGCCATGAGCTGTTGAGCTTAGAACCTGGGCTTTCGAGCGCAGAACGATCGTCTAGAGATTCGCAGCGCGTAGTTCGGAGCGCGAAGGCTCACTAGGGTCTGGCGTATGCCGGGCTGTCGGGTTCGGGGCGGTCGTAGTCGCGTCCGTATTTGTTTTTGTGGGCCTGGGTTACATCGGACTCGGCCAGCGCGAAGGTTCCCAGCGAATTTTTCCCGGGGGCGACAGTGATCTCGCGGCTGGATACCTGCAGCACGTCAGGGGCGACGGACGCGTGGAAAAGCTGCAGCTGATACCGTCCCGGCGGCACATTTGCGATGCTGAGGTCTCCACGAGAATCGGAGATGGCGTAATAAGGCGTGGGCAGCGCCATTACGACTGCGCTCATCTCCGCATGAATATTGCAAAAGATAAAGGAAATCCCCGGCTTGTCGAATTGCACGAAACGGGTGCTTCCGCTCTCGTAAAGCCCCAGGTCAAAACGTTTGCCTTCGAAGAGTGAAAATACATTATGGAAGAAGGGATCGTGATTGGGGAATTCGACCTTTCCGCCGACTGGAATCACCAGCAATGACGGGTGAAATGCTTTATCGCGCTGGACGAGTTGCGGAATCTGGGACGGCTTTTGTTGCGGAGCATCGACGGTTGCGCCGATGGGCGTCAACCAGATCACGGCTTCGGATGAGTCCTTCATGCGGTGGCCATTTTTCATCAGTTCGACATGCGCCTTGAGGGACACGCTTTGCGCCGACGCGGAGATTGATAACGCCGCGACCACACAGAGAAACCACGACGGAGTGCAGCACGATTTGGCCGAAGTAATTCTCAAAACAGCATCCCCACCGACAAATTGAGCTGGTTGGTTACACTGCTGCTGCTGTAGACCGGAAACGTGCGCAGCCGGCGCAGTTCTGCCGAAAGCAGCAGATCGGAGCGCGGTCGGAATACGAAATTCGCTAGTGCGCCGCGGTTGCGTCCGAGGATTGGGCCAAAGTTATTGATGTCGGAGGCGAACCCGCGGACATCGCCCGCGAGCGCGTCATCTTCCGCGATCACGCCATTGATCTCCAGTTTCGGGGTTAACTGAAACTTGAGCTGCGTCCATCCTCCGACGGCATCGAGCCCGCGAATTGGAGTGAACGGCAAAGTCGGATTGCCTCCATACAGAATTGAAGTTCCGATCCCGGCACCGAGGCCACCAATGCCACGACCGCGATAGAACTCACCCGACAAAGCCAGACGGGAGAGAATCGGAACCTGCCAATCCGCCATGCCGGCCCAGGCGTCTACGAAGCGACCCCAATTCCAATTCTGCCGCCCGTAGTATCCGGCGACGCCGAAGCTCAGGGGATGCTGGCGCAGGTTTCGCGACCATGCCGTACGCAGCGCATAAGCGGGCTGCCCCGACTGTTCGCCGGCCTGTGCCATGCGATAAAACGAATTGTTCGGATACTCCCAGTCGAGATTGTCGAGAACGCCTGCCTGCACAGTTACAGTGTCCTGATCGGAAATTGAAAACCGATGCTCCAATCGAAGTTGCGGCGTCCAGCCCCAGAGGTTGCCGCCAAAGGCGAATGCGGGCGTGGCCAGCGAGGCAAACGAAGTGGGCGAGAGTGGCGAGATGAATAGTGAATCCTGCCCCGCGATCACCGACGTGTGCTCCCAATCGAGATGGACGCTGGCGGTTTGCAAGCGCACGATTCCGAAATTCACGCCGTTTCCAGTGGCTGGGAATCCTCCGGAAAAATCTAGCTGAATATCCGCCGAAGTGCGGGCGCCCGCGACGCTCGGGCCAAAAAGCTCGAGCCCAATCTCGGATTGTCGCAACGTAGCACCCAGCGTGGCTTGCGGAGACCCGGCCAGAACGGGTTCTGAATAAGTCGGGAAATCCAGGTTGTCCGATCCACCCACGTTGCGAAATGCATTCATCAACACGATGCCATGCAGGCGAGCGCGATACTTGGAGGCGGTTTCAACTTTAGTTTGAAATTGCTCGTCAACCTTCGAGCCGATGAGGGATGTGGATTCCTCCAGCTTCTCGACTCGTTGCTCGATCGAGGTGTTGGCTTGGGCCGGACTCGCGGGAGTTGAGGTCGGGTTCGAGGTGTCGGCCCCGGTTGCCGCAGAACTGTTCCTGGCTATTGAGTCGGCGCTGTTGGCAGCCTTGTCCGGCGGCTCCAGGAGGGCGCGGGTGGTCTGCAGATCTTGGCGCAGCTTCTGCATCTCGGCGCGAGACTGGACGTTTTCGGCGCGCATCTCCTCCACCAGTTCGCGCAGTTCGTGGACCTGCTCCTGCAGAGTGCGCACGGCCTGGGTAGTCTCGTTGGGGGCAGACGCGCTCGCACTGTCCTGAGCCAAGCTATACGGGCTGAACAAAAGGAAAGCGGCGGCCGCCAAAGCAGCGCCTCGTGTGGCAGACGTCGTGAAGTGGTTCACAAAGTCCTCCTGGCATCTGAATCGAGTGTGCGCTTGGCGCAGCTATGGTTCAAGATGCGAAATTGAATTCTGGTGGGCACGGGCGCGCCGGGCGGGAGCAGAGGTCGCTGCGACCTCGGCTTCGTCGGAGCGAGTAGATCTCTCCCCCACGCGTCCAGGCAGCACGAGCCGGAAAACCGTAGTGCCTTCGATGGTGCGCTCTACGAAAACCTCGCCGCCATGATCCTGGACGATTTTCTGCACGACTGCCAGTCCAAGCCCGGTGCCGTTTTCTTTTCCATAACTGACGAAAGGATGGAACAAGCGGTCGCGAATCGAATTCTCGATGCCGGGTCCGTTGTCGGCGACTGAAATAACGATCGAGCCTTCAGACTCGGTTGCCCTCACTTCTACATTACCGCCCAGAGCCGGAGCAGCCTCGCAGGCGTTCAGCAGGAGGTTATACAGAGCCCGCTCCAGCTTGCGCGAATCAAACCATCCCATCACCGGTCCACAGACCACATCGATGCTGCGCACATGATGCCGGGGATGCAAGCGCACCGCCTGCACAGAACGCTGAATGACTTCGGCCACGCCGCTGTAAGCCGGGCTGAGGGATTCGCGGGTGCGCGCAAACTCGAGCAGCGAGTCGATCAGATCGGTCATGAGGTTCACGCCGGTGCGAACCTCCTGGTAAAGCTCTTCGCGTTGCACCGACGTCAGGTGGCTGTCGCAGAGGAATTCGGAATTGGCGACGATCGCGGCCAGCGAATGCCGCAGGTCATGAGAAATCGAGCTCGCCATGCGTCCGATAGTAGCGAGTTGCTCGGCCTCCAGCAGATCGCGCTGGCTCTTCAGCAAGCTGCTGCGCATGCGGTCGAAGGCGCGCGTGAGTTCCGCGACCTCATCTCCGCCGCTGGAGTCCAGTGGATGATTGAAATCCCCGGCTTCGAGCGCCCGGACGCCGTCCACCAGATTCGCCAGCGGCCGCGTAAAAGTATGCGATAGGAAGAATACCAGCGCGCTGCCCACCAGCACTGCGGCGATGCCCAGCAGCAGAAGGTAGCTGTTCAGTTGATCGATGAATCGAGTGGCCTGATCGTACGAGCCAAGCACGCTGAGGCGAACTGCGGCATCGCGCGAGCCGGAGAGTGCGATCGAGGTGGCGAGGAAACGTTCTTTCCCAATCTCGACATCGTGCGGATCGCTCTGCAGCGATCCGGCGATCAGATCTTTTACGCTGCCTCCTTGCAGTTGATCCGGCGCCAGGGTGGTCGCCACCACTTCGCCGGCATAAGAGAACGCCACCTGGCTGCCTGCGATTTTGCTGACAATTGCAGCCAGCGGCCGGTTGATCTCGTAGCCGATGACGAGGAATCCGAGCAACGTTCCATCCGTGGTCGAACCGCGGTAGATGGGTTGCACGAACGCCTGATAGAGATGATGCCCGCCATACCACCAGTGACTCGAGTCGGCGGCTTCTTCGTCGAGCGATTGCTGAAAATATTTCTCCGCGGCGTCTCTGGTGAACCCGTCGGTCTTGGTGTGCATGGCCACGACTCTGCCGCGGCGATCGACCAGCACAAACAGATCGCTACTGCTGCGGGCGTGCTGCCAGACGTCCTGCGACGCGTCTTGAATGGTGACTGGGTCGGTGCTGGTCATGATGGCGCGAGTCAGCGGAAGATCGGCTAGCAGCGCTACGTCGCTGGTCAGCATGGTTTCGCGCTCATGGCGAAAATCCTGGAAGGCACTGACGGAGTTGTGCAGGTTCACCGCAATGCTTTGCCGGACATTGGCCTCGACGCTGTGCCGCACCAGCAGCAGACTGGTGGTGGTCAGGCCCGCCGTGATCAACAGCATGGAAAGCAGAAAACGCGTGCGCAGTCGGAGGCGGGGCAGGAACGCGCCCTGCAGTTCGGCCTGTTGCGAAGGGGAAACGGGCTCTGGAGAAAGGTTCACGCGGGTCAGCGAACGAATTTGTATCCCATCCCGTGCACGGTTCGGAAGTGAACCGGACTGGATGGGTCCCTCTCAAGTTTTTGGCGTAGCTTCAGAATGTGATTGTCCACGGTGCGGGTGGAGGGATAGTTCTGATATCCCCAAACTTCATTCAGCAACTCGTCGCGGCTGATGACGCGGTCGGCATTCTGCACCAGGAACTGGAACGTCTTGAACTCCTGCGCAGTCAGGACCACCGGAATCCCATCGCGCTTAACTTCCATCTTGCGGAAGTCGGCCGAAATTCCATCGAAGGTGACCACGTTCAACTCGGGCGCGCGCGCAGTATGCCGCAAGGCAGCCCGAACGCGGGCCAGCAGCTCGCGCGGACTGAAAGGCTTGGTCACGTAATCGTCGGCGCCCAATTCAAGCAGCAGAACTTTGTCCGAGACGTCGCTGGCGGCGCTGAGGACCACAATGGGCAATGTGGGGGCCACGGCTTTGATCTCTTTACAAACGTCGCCACCTGAAACCTTGGGCAGACGAAGATCCAGGACCATCGCTGCAGGTGCCAGGGCATGGAAACTATCGAGCGCAGCCTTGCCATCGGACTGGACTTCGACGGTATAGCCTTCGGTTTCAAAGAGCCGACGTAGAGCCTTCTGAACGGCGGGATCATCTTCGACGACCAGAATGCGACCAGTCGGTTTGATGGCAGAGGTTGGAGTGATTGTTCTCAGCGTGTTGAGCGGAGCGGAAAGATTGCCCATAACGAATGGTCCTGTCCAGGGAAGACTTCCGGCCCCAAGAGCGCCCCGCCGGAAGTGATTCGACCCTTGAAGCTTACAACGATATGACGCGTAAACAGCCGAAAAGCGGGGAATTTTGACAAACTTTTTACAATTTCACGGGCATGTCAAAAAGCCGGCGGCATTCCAGTTGCTAGGGATGTGCTCGCGGAGAGGACACGCCTCGCGACGCTGGTTTTTGTCGTAGAATCTTCCCCTTGCCTGCTTCCTCTGATCTGGATGATCTGGTTGTCGTTCTGGTGCGCGCGCGCAATCCGCTGAACATTGGCGCAGTCGCCCGGGCCATGAGCAACTTCGGAGCGCATCGCCTGCGCCTGGTAAATCCTTACCCGGTTGCATTTCGAGAGGCGCGGTCGGCGGTGGGAGCGTTGCAACTGTTACGCGAGGCGGAAGAGTTCAAGACAGTCGGCGAGGCGATTGGCGACTGTGTTCTGGTGGTCGGAACAACGGCTGTCCGTAATCGCGTCTTGCATCAGCCCTTGCGGCGTCTTGATGAAGAAGGCTCCGCAATCCGAAGCCAGCTTCAGACCGGACGTGTTGCACTTCTGTTCGGCTCGGAAAAAATCGGGCTGACTAACGAAGACTTCACGCACTGCCATCGCTTACTGCATATTCCGACTCGCCAGAATATTTCGATGAACCTGGCGCAGGCCGTGGCCGTGTCTCTTTACGAGTTGGCGCGAGAGGGCAGTGCGCAACTGCAGAAGCCCATTGACGATCCTGCGACGGCCGCGGTGAATGAACAAATCACAGACTGCATTCTTGAGGCGCTGCATAAGAGCGGCTATGTGAAACCCGGAACTGAGGCCGTGACCGATAAGAAAGTGCGGCGGCTGGTGCTTCGCCTGGGCCTGACTGCCGGCGACGCGATAGTGCTTTTAGGCATGGTGCGGCAGATCGTATGGAAGCTGCGCCAGATGTAGAGAAGAGACTAGCGGCTGATTCGATCGGCGGATGCTTGGGTTCCACTACGCTGAATGCGGAACTGCAGCATCCAGGCGCTCGGGGCAGGTTGTCCGTCAGCTTCGGTCGGAGAGAATTCCCAAGCCTTCGCCGCCTGCAGCGTGTGATCTGAGAAATACCTGCTGCTGACCGGAGCCGCGAGCTTCGCCGATGTGACCTTGCCCGAAGAATTCACTTCCACCCGCACGTTTATCCTGATTGTGCCCGTGATAGTTCGTCTGGCGCTGGCAGAGACTTCGGGTAGAACCTGCCGCACAACGCCGCCGCTGCTGACGGGCGCTTTCGACGGTCGTGGTGGAGGAACTGGGGTGGGACTCGGTTTTGTCGGCTGAGGACTCGAGGGTTGAGTCGCGACCGGGACATCAATATTGGCTGGTCCGGATTGACTGGATTTATTGGCTGAAAACAGAGTGTGGAAGTAGCGCACTCCGAAACCGAAGATCAGCAGGACGACAAGGGCAATGAGGATGCGCCATCCAATGCCGGAGTGTCTGGCGGCTGATGGCGTGGTCGGAACCGGCGAGGGAGCCGGCACGGAGCGTGCGGCAGGCTGCATCCGCGCCCGAATTTGTGCAATCGTGCATCGCTGCCGCGGATCAAGATGCAGGCATTCGCGCACGATGCCGTGGAAGGGTTCCGGGATACTCGCGGGCAATCCGGGATCTCCGTGTGAGGCCTCGCCGTTCTGGGGCACATTCTGGGTGAGCGCCGCCATGAGGGTTACGCCGAGGGACCAGATGTCACTCGCGGGCGAAAGAATTCCCGCCGCGGTTTCGGGCGCGTCATAGACGTCTCGCCGGCGGCGCGTGGAACGCGTGTCGGCGATCGCCGTGACCTGGTCTGCGGAAAGCTTCACCTGATCGCCCATCGCGAGCACGTTCGAGGGCCGCACCCGCGTGTGTACAAAGCCTTTGCCGTGCAGATAGGTAAGTCCGTCCAGCAACTGCGGAAGCAAATCGCGGATTTCATCGGGCGAAAGAGCGCGCTGCGGCAAAATCTGCGACAGATCTTCCTCTGCCTGTTCCATCACCACGTAGAGCAGCGGAGTTTCATCCAGCTTGCACTGGCCGGTTGCGAAGATGCGGATCAGGTTCGAGTGAGATGGCTGAGGCGCCGCGCGCCAGCGCGAAAGCTGAATTTCAGACTGGCCGGGTTCGGGCGCGATCAGCTTGATGACGGCCTTGGGCAGGGTTGCGGAGACTGCTCTGTGGCGAAGACCGCACTGTGATCGGAGCCGCCCAGCCACCGGCCGAGCGTGAATTTCCCATCGACAACGCGCCCTTCCCAGGCTCTCCACGTTTCTATGCTGGTTGTGAACCTCATGTTGGAAGTCACATTCTATGCTATCCGCGACGCGCTGCGGCTCTCACCTGCACTTCTGCGCTACCATAGCCAGTCGCAGGGAGTATACGAGGCGGAGGCAAGTTTTGGCGTTTGGCACAGAAAAATCGAGGCAGATGTACGAACGCACCCTGGGAGTGCTGATCGAGGGCAGCAGTTCTTCGTCGCGCGGGCCGGCTACTTTCGGCAAGTATCCCATCTTCATGGATCGTGGCCACGGTTCGCGTATCTACGATGTCGACGGCAACGAGTACATCGACTGGATGATGGCTTTCGGCGCTTTGCCATTGGGGCATGCGCATCCTGAAGTCGTTGAGGCGATCACCCAGGCGGCCGCTACGGGAGCGCATTTCGCGGCTGCCAATCCGGTGGAGCTTGAAGTTGCCGAGATGCTGCAGAAGATTGTTCCCAACGCCGAGCGAGTGCGCTTCGCTAACACGGGCACGGAGGCTGTGATTGCGGCGATTCGCCTTGCTCGCGGCGTGACTGGGCGGCCTAAGATCCTGAAATTCGAGGGGCATTATCACGGCTGGCACGATGACGTGCTGGTCAGTTCCAACGTGATGCCGCCCGCCGCGCTCGGCCTGCGCAGCGATCCGGTGAAAATTCCCGACAGCTCCGGTCTGAATCGCAATGCTCTCGCCGACACCATCGTCGTGCCGTGGAATGATCTACCCGCATTGCAGCGGGCCGTCGAAAATCATCCCGGGCAGATCGCGGCGATCATCACCGAAGGCGTCATGGCCAACATGGGTGTGATTCCTCCGGCAGAGGGATATTTGCAGGGGCTGCAGAAACTCGCGCGGGCGAATGGCATTCTTTTCATCCTGGATGAAACGGTGACGGGCTTCCGCATCGCGCCCGGGGGCTGCCAGGAGCACTACAAGCTTTCGCCCGATCTCGTGACGTTTGGCAAAGCGCTCGGCTGCGGATTGCCGGTAGCTGCTCTCGTTGGCCGCGCCGATGTGATGGACGCGTTGCAGTGGGGCGGCGTCCTGCACTACGGCACGCATAATGGTTCGCGCATCGGGATGCACGCCGCGCGGGCTAATCTGCGCGTACTAACTCGCGATAACAATGCGTCGTTCGGGCACACCTGGCGCGTTGCAGAACGGCTATGCGGCGGATTGCGCGAACTCTTCCGGCAGAGGGGCCGCGCGGTTATTGTGCAGAATGTTGGCCCGATGTTTCAGATCATGTTCACTGACAGGCCAGCGATCCGCGACTACCGCGACTTCTGCCAATACGTCGACCGGGCTGCGTTTCAGAAATTCGTGCTGTCGTTGTTTCCGTTCGGCGTATACGCTTCGCCATCAGCGGCGCTGCATTCGATTGTCACCTTGGCTCACAGCGATGAGGATGTCGAGATCACGCTGGCAGCCGCGGGGAAGGCCCTGGATGTCACGGGCGAGGCGTCACGATGATTGAGCGGGGAGTGATCGCTCGATCCGCCGAACTGCTCTCGCTCGAGGGCAAAGTCGCAATGGTCACGGGCGGCTGCATCCGGCATTGGGCGCGGGATTTCGCTACGGCTGGCGGAGATGGGGGCGTTCGTCGCTTTGCTCGACGTCGACGAGATGAAGGGAAGCGCTACGGCTGTTGAAATCAAAGCTCAGGGAGGCGACGGCGTTTTCCTGAAGTGTGATGTTTCCAGTTCTGCCGATTGCCGTCATGCGGTTGAGACCGTAATTCAAACTAAGAGCAAGATCGACATTCTCTGCAACTGCGCCGGCATCGCGATTCGCAAAGATGTCGTCGATCTCACGGAAGACGATTGGGACCGATCCCTCGATGTGACATTGAAGAGCATCTACTTGCTCTCGCCATGAAGTCGTGCCGCACATGATTCGTGCCGGTGGAGGCAGCATCATCAACATCGGTTCAGGATGGTCGCTGAAAGGAGGCCCGCGCGCCGCCGCCTACTGCGCAGCCAAGGGCGGCGTCATCAACCTGACGCGAGCCATGGCGATTGATCACGGCCGGACACGATATCCGCGTGAACTGCGTGTGCCCGGGAGATATCGATACTCCGATGCTGCGCAGCGAGTGCGCGCAACTTGGTGCAGACAAGGATGCCTTCATGCGAGAGGCCGCTAACCGGCCCCTGGCACGGGTCGGCACTCCGGAAGATGTGGCCAACGCGGTGCTATTTCTGGCAAGTCCGATGTCGGCCTGGATTACGGGCGCGGCGTTAGTGGTCGACGGTGGCGGCCTCGCCTAGTCGGAAGGTGATCAGCCTCGCCGTTGCCGCGCCGCCTCGTAGAGGATGATGCTTCCCGCCACGCCGGCGTTCAACGATTCCACCTGCGGTGAATGAAGAATCTCGACGGTCTCATCCGCTTGCGCCAGCAGATCACGCGGCAGCCCTGCTCCCTCGGCTCCGATCAGAATCGCGCAAGGAGAATCCAGTTTCGATTCGTGAAGCGGACCTCCTTTATGCGAAGAGGTTGCGATCAGGCGTAAACCTTGCGCGCGAAACTTCGCCAGAAAATCGCTGGCCCCACGGGCTACGACCACAGGCAAGCGAAACAGCGAGCCGGCGGAGGCGCGAATCACCTTGGCGTTGAAAGGGCTGACAGTGCCCTCACCGACCACAACGCCGGCGCTTCCAAAAGCCTCCGCCGAGCGCAGGATGGTTCCCAGATTGCCCGGATCCTGCAATCCGATCGCGACCACAACCGGCCCGACCTGCAAGCGCTCAAGCACATCTTCGACAGAAAACTCTTTCAGGCGAACCAGCGCGGCAACTCCTTGTGGCGTTTCGCTGGCTACCGCGCCATCAAACAGCTTGTCCGGCAGCAGAAGCGTTTCCACGTGCGCGCCGATCTGCGGCAAGAGGCGTTCCGCCAGATTCTGCGCCGAATCCTTGAAGAAGATTGCCCGAAACTTCAATCCGCTCCGGATCGCTTCCTCAATGGTGCGCACTCCTTCAATCGCGCAATCGCCATCTTCGGTGCGTTCTGCGCGCCCAAAAGCCTGTCGCAAGGTCTTGACGAGGGCGTTGTGACGCCCCTCAATCCTGCGCAGTCGAGAAGCCGAGCCGCTGGCTGATTCTGCCGTTCGAGTCATTCTTCTAGAGTTACCGTGTTACCGCATCATACGCTGGTGGTTCGCGTTGCTGCGTTTTGCCGTATTATGTTAAGTTCGCGAGCCAATAAAAAATTGTTGCAGCAATCGGGAAGGGGGCGCTTTGTGCGCGCCGAGATCGTAAAAATCAGTAGTGAGACTCCGGAATTATCGCTTATTAAATATGCCGCCGATCAGATTCGGGCGGGTGAAGTATTGGGCATGCCCACCGATACGTTCTATGGACTGGCTGCCGATCCCTTCAACCTGCGCGCAGTCGATCGCGTTTACGACATCAAGACCCGTTCGCGGCACAAGCCACTTTCGCTGTTGATTGAGAGCGTGGATCAGGCGGAGGAACTGGCCAAGGATCTTCCGGATGAGTTTCGCGCATTAGCGCGCAAATTCTGGCCCGGCCCTCTGACCATGATTGTCAAAGCCGGGTCGCGCCTTCCACTCAAGGTGACGGCCAATACCGGGAACGTCGCGCTACGCGTTCCGAACGCGAAGATTCCACTCGCGGTGGTCAGTGCGGCGGCGATTCCCATCACCGCGACTTCAGCGAATCTGAGCGGAGCGTCCGAGTGCACCAGTGCCGAACAGGTGCGCGATCAACTGCAGGGCCGCATCAACATCATCGTCGATGGCGGAGCCTCTCCGCGCGACGTGGCTTCCACCATCGTGGATCTCAGCGATGAGGTCACGCGCTGGCGTGTGATTCGTGAGGGCGCAATTCCGGCTGACGAGATCTCCAACTTCTTCGCCAAAGGATGATGTTCCACGATGACCCTCCCAGGAGCCTGCCCGAGCGCGGTTTTTCGCTGGAACGTTCCGCAGCGGAACGTTATTCAGAGGATCAATGTCCGAGGGTGAGCGAAGCGCGCCGGCGGCGGAAGGGAAACCTGAAACCCGGCAGTCTCGCGACTGGGTACTTCGTGCGCTGATTCTTGTCTGTGTTGCGCTGGCGGCGATTCTTGCCATTACCGCGATTCAAATTGTCCACACTGCCTCATTGCAGGAACTCCATCCGGCGGATGCGATCGTGGTTTTCGGCGCGGCCGAATATTCCGGCCATCCGTCGCCCGTGTTGCGGGCCCGCCTGGATCATGCCTTCGATCTTTATCAAAAGCACCTGGCTCCCGTCGTGATCACCACCGGGGGCGCGGCGGCTGATCCTAACTTCAGCGAAGGCGGAGTGGGGAATAGCTATCTCCACAGGCGCGGCATACCGGAAAATGCGCTGATCGCCGAGACCCAGGGCTCCGACACTGCGGAGTCTGCGAGTCGTGTCGCGGTCATCATGCGGGCGAATGGCCTGCATAGCTGCATTGCAGTCAGCGATGCCTATCATGTTTTCCGCATACGCAAGTTGCTGGAGCATGAAGGCCTGCAGGTCTATGTCGCGCCGCGCACCGACTCGACTCCTCACACCGAGTGGGCGCGCGTCGAGGCCGTCATGCGCGAGACGCTCAGTTATCTGCTCTGGAAAATGGGAATGAATTAGTACGCCGGAGCTCTTACCAGTTCATCCGCTTTCGCAGTTCGGTTACGTGCGCCACGTGATGCCGTCCATGCCATGCATAGAGCGCCAGGTTTTTTTCAAGAGTCATGGGCCCGAGTTCGGGATGGCGGAAGGTTCGCTTCCAGTCTTCCGCTTTGAGCGAGCGCAGCAGCCGTACCCAGCGGTCATGGAGCGAGTCGAGCAAGACGAGGGAAACTTCGACGGGAGTCCCTTTGGTGTCGGCCAGTTCGGCCCAGCGATCTTCGGCATATCCTTTAATTGTCGGTTCGTCTTCGGTCAACGCTAGTTTGAAACGAATGTACGAATTCAGATGGCTGTCGGGCACATGGTGCACGACCTGCCGCACCGTCCAGCCACCATCGCGGTACGGCGTGTTGAGTTGGGCGTCGGACAAGCCCTTCACGGCCGCGCGCAGATTCGCCGGAGCCTGCGCGATCTCGCCGAGGAAAGCCTGCTTCTGTGCGTCGGTCGGCGGACCTTCGTAGTGGAATTTGCCAACGGGATAGCGCGGGTCGGTCATTTGTGCCTCCGTTCGAGAGGTGTTCAGTGAGAGATGCCAACTTGTCGGTCGCGCTTCAGAATCTCATGAACTCACAGAGTAACTACAATATCTTGTGCCGGTAAAGCGACAGACCCACCGCCTGCGGCTTCGAATTTCGATTCCCCCTGCTGACGGTTTCGTGCATCCAAGCCGGTTGTGAGCTAAACTCTCCCTGCTGTGGGGTTTAGCTGCTGAATCCTCGAATCTGGGCGAATCGACTTCGAGGATCCTTCGGGGGAACTATGCCTTCTTCGGTCTGGTCTGGTCACTTAACGTTTGGACTCATCTCAATGCCCGTGCGCCTGTTTTCCGGAGCGCGCAGCAGCGGCATTTCCTTCAACATGCTGCATCGCACCGACAAGTCGCGACTGAAGCAGCAGTACGTCTGCCTTGCCGACGGCCAGGTGGTCGACCGCAGCGACATCGTGAAGGGCTATGAGTTCCGCAAAGACGAATACATCGTGATTGAGCCCGACGAGATCAAGAAGATCGAGCCGCAGACCGCCAAGACGATGGAGATTCTGGAATTCGTGAAGACCAGCGAGGTCGACCCAGTCTATTTCGAATCGTCGTACTACATGCTGCCGGAAGAGGCTGGCCGCCGTCCCTACGCGCTGCTCACCAAGGCGCTCGAGGAAAGCGAATACGTCGCCATCGCCAAAATCACGATGCACAATCGCGAGTACACAGTGTTTCTGCGACCGCATGAAGGCGGCATGATGCTGCATACCATGTACTACTCCGACGAAGTAAAAGAGGTGGAAGGTTTCGGCGCGCCGGATGTGGAATTGAAAGAGGCTGAGGTGAAAGTCGCGCACCAATTGATCGAGGCGTTGGCCGCCGAATGGGATCCGGAGAAGTACAAAGACGAGTTCCAGGAAAACCTGAAGAAATTAATCGAAGCGAAACTCGAAGGCGGAGAAGTTGCCGCGGTCGAGAGGCCGAAGAAGCTCGCTCCTGTCGTCGATCTCATGGCCGCGCTGAAAGAGAGCCTCGCCCAGATGGAAGGCAAGAAGAAGCCGGCGGCTACTGCCGATGCCGAGCCAGCCCGCGCCACAGCCGCAAAAGGACGCCGAGGACGGTAGGTGCCTCGCGGTTCTTGCCGTGACTAAACGCGGCATTGCGCGCATACTCTTTTTGTCGCGTTAGGCAACTTTTCAGCACGCTCAGGGTTCCATACAGGTCAAGGCGCGCTTAAGCTACATCGTGCCAGGAGGACTCGCATGCTTCGACGCGCTTCCGGGCCCACGACTATCTTTTTCCTCGCGCTATCTGTTTTTTTGACGGGATGTGGGAGTACATCTCACGGAGTCTGTCCTGCCAGTTCTAACTCCACCTGCAGTTGTGGCGCACCGAGCAGTGCTTGTCCTGTGGATTTGATTCCCCTGCTTTACGCCACCACAACCTCAAACCAGATACTCGGCTTCTCCATCAGTTCGTCCGGATCGCTCACCGCGCTGCCTTCGACCACCGGCCCGGCAAATTCCGAAAGCGTAGCGATTGACGGCGGCGACACGCTATTGTTCGCCGATACGTCGACCAATTCAGTGGATAGCGTCGCGGTCGACCTAATTACCGGTGCTGTTACGTCCATCCAGGGATCTCCATTTTCTCTCGGTACACCCGGAGGAGGCCCAACCGGCATTGCGGTTGGGGGCCAATACGGCTATCTCTACGCCACCGAACCCAACGGCACGATCGTCGGCCTCTCGAGCAGTTCTGGAATTGGCACATTCTCATCTCCGCTGCCGAATTCACCTTTTCCCGCTGGGGTCGCACCCTCGCAGATCGCAATTGCGGAGCAGGGCAATTCGGGAGCTTTTTTCTTATATGCTTCTGACCCGGGAGATGCCAACGGCAGCATCCTCGCGTACTCTGCTGATTCTTCCGGATCACTCTCTCCGATCCAAGGTTCGCCTTTCCCGACGCTGCCGAATGCCAACCCTTCGTTTGTTCTTTTTGATCCTTACTATCCCACCGCAGGGACGCAGGGTACGCAATTTCTTCTCGTTTCCCTAAGCGCCGTTGCGAAGGTTGCGGTCTTCGCAATTGATTCGAGTACCGGTGCGCTAACACAGGTTCCCGGGTCGCCCTTCGCTGTCGGCAGTAGCCCCGGCAGTCTTGCTGCAGACCATTCGAATCATGTGTATGTCATGAACGCCGCCGACCACACCGTTTCGTCCTTCAGTCTTGGCAGCAACGGTGTGCTGATTGCGATGGCTCACCGGTGTCGGTCGGCACAGCGAGCGGCGGAATCGCGTTTGGCAGCTCGCTCGCTGTATTTAATAGCTCTTCGCCTGTATACGAGCTTTTTGTTGCCGATACCACGGGGAGCGCTATCTGGACGTTGAGCGTGGACCAAACCAGCGGAGAACTCACACAGTCGGGTCAACCTCTGGCGGTTTCGAGTCCGCCGCTGCAGCTGACCTTTGTTGACGGGCTGTATCCGTCGCAGTAGGGCTGAATCATTGGGACGGACGAGAACCGTGAGGGTACCGTTCTCTGGCGCATACCGCCGGCAATCGTTACAATACTCGATTCTGCTTCATTTCATTTGGAATGCAATTCTCCTGCGGAGTGCCGATGAGTTTTCGACGTGTGAGTAAACTTGCCGCCACGGTCTTGGCGGCGTTGGTGATGATTTCTTGCGGCCAGGTCTATCGTCCCGTGGTTATTCCGATCGCCACCACTCCTCCGAATACACAGAACTTCCACGCCGTCTTTGCGCTGAGCAGCAATACTGCTTTCAACACGGGAGCGGCTTTTCAGATCGACGTCTCGGGAGATTCCAACATTGGCCAGGTGAGTGTAGGGGTGAATCCCACCCACGCCGCGATTCTGCCGACCAACTCCCGCGTTTACGTGGCCAGCGCCGGGGCCAACTTGTGCGCCGGCGACACCGACCTGGTAACGACGTTCGTTCCTGCGAACGACAGCCCGGCGGGATCCGGGCTCGGAGGGTCGGCAGTAATCAGTTTTCCCAACGTTGGTCCGGGAACTCAGAGTTCAGCCATTACCGCCATCAGCGAGGCAGGAAACCTGGTTACGATCACACTAAGTGCACCGCTTAGCGGTGCTGCCATGGGCGGTTTCATTACGGTCACCAATGTGGTGATTCCCGGCGGAGGCACCAACGCGCTCTCCTACAACGGTTGCTATGCGATTACCTCGGTCGCGGGTTTGACGATTCAATATGTCAATCCAACGCTGGGTCTGGCTGCGACCACTGGCGGAACAGCGGCCACTCCTGCCTTCTGTTCGTATTTCCCTGACTATGTCGGCACCACGCAGAGCACTGCCGTCTTTGTGGCGAGTTATGGAGCGGAAAACGACCCGAACTGTGCCCGCGCCAGTACCGATTCCGTAGCCCTGCTGAGCACTGCCTCGAACACCATCACGAACATTCAGTATCTGCCGCCCAATACCCATCCAGTGGCGCTGGCGGAGACGCCGAATCAACAGAATCTTTATGTACTGGAGCAGGGAAGTGACTCGGTAGCGGTTCTATCTCCCGTAGATTTGTCATCGATGATCGCGGCGCCGATTCCTGTCGGAAAGCTGCCGGCGTGGATTGCAGTGCGTCCCGATGGCCTGCGCGTCTACGTGGTCACAGAAGGCGATGGCCAGCTCTATACCATCCGGACCGACACGAACACGGTGGTTGGGAGTCAACCGGTCGGTGGCGCAGGCGCGAATTACGTGCTCTATGACAACCCCCGCAACCGTCTGTACGTGACTAACCCAACCGCGGGAACGGTGTACGTGTTTGACGCGACCACCGACCCGCCAACTCCGGTTTTGTCCGGGATGGTGAGCATCCCATTGCCGCCACCGTGCGCGGTCCCTGGTTCGTGCGGTCCGGCAACGTCTGCAACGCCGTCAGGAGTCACGGCCTTGCTCGATGGCAGCCGTTTCTACGTGTCCAGCTATGTGACGGTGCCGACGGGCGTGGCGTGCCCTGATCCGGCGGTGTCCGCTACCGGATGCATTATTCCGCAAGTGACCGTCTTCGACGCGGCGTCCCTGACCGTGAAGAGTACGGTATTTCCTCTGCTCGTCAACGGGACGAGCACATCAGGTTATGCAGCGGCTCCGAACGCAGCCTGCGTTCCTGCCGTTCCCTACTCGCCCGCTGCGGGCCTGCCCCGATTCCGCATATTCGCAGCTTCTGCCGAAGACGGCAGTCACGTGTATGCGAGCATCTGCGATGCCGGTACGATCGCGGATATCGACACGGCGAGCAGTTCTATTTCGGTCAGCGGAACCAACACTCCCGACTCGCTGGTTTCGGACATCGCTGCGCCCTTCGGAGCCGCAGGAATCGGAAGCAACGGTCAGCCTCTGCCGCAAAGCCCCACATTTATGCTCATCGGGCAATAGATCAAGAAATGCAGGGTAGAAATCGAAAAGGGCACGGTTGCAGCCGTGCCCTTTTGCTTTCAGATAGAGGAGAGCTAAGCCTTGGCGGGAACTTCCTCATTCACGGCTTCTCTCGCGGCGTAATGCGAGTCCACGTACTCGTCGAGAATCCCAATGAATTCCGCAACGATGCGGTCGCCCTTGAGCGTGGTGAACAGGCGTCCATCGACATAGACGGGAGCCTTCGGCTCTTCAAATGTGCCGGGCAGTGAAATGCCGATGTTGGCGTGCTTCGACTCGCCGGGGCCGTTCACGATGCAACCCATGACGGCGAGCTTCATCTCTTCGACGCCGATGTAGCGGCCCTTCCACGATGGCATCTGCTCGCGCAGGTAAGACTGGATCTGCTCCGCCATCTCCTGGAAGAACGTGCTGGTGGTGCGTCCGCAGCCCGGGCAGGCGGTTACTTGCGGAGTAAAGCTGCGAATGCCCATGGACTGCAGTATCTGCTGCGCCACGCGGACTTCTTCGGTGCGATCGCCTCCGGGGGCGGGCGTCAGCGAAACACGAATCGTATCGCCTATGCCTTCCTGCAGTAGCACGCCCATCGCCGCGCTCGACGCAACCACGCCCTTGGCGCCCATTCCGGCCTCGGTTAATCCCAGATGCAGAGGATAGTTGCAGCGCCCGGCCAAAGCACGATAGACGTCAATCAAATCCTGCACACCACTGACTTTAGCGCTGAGAATAATCTGGTCGGGGCGCAAGCCGAATTGCTGCGCCAGGTTTGCCGAATTCAAAGCGCTGACGACCATGGCCTCCATGGTGACTTCGCGGGCGTCCTTGGGCTCAGAGAGGCGCGAATTCTCATCCATCATGCGCGTCAGAAGAGTTTGGTCGAGCGAGCCCCAGTTCACGCCGATGCGTACCGGCTTGTTGTACTTCACTGCGACTTCGATCATGGTGCGAAAGTTGGAGTCGCCGGACTTGCCAATGCTGGCGTTGCCGGGATTAATGCGGTACTTCGCCAGATCTCGCGCGCACTCTGGATACTTGGTCAGCAGAATGTGACCGTTGTAGTGGAAGTCGCCGATGATCGGCACGCGCACGCCCATCTTGTCGAGTTGCTCGACGACATGGGGCACGGCGGCGGCGGCCTCGTCATTGTTGACGGTCACGCGCACCAGTTCGGAGCCGGCGCGAGCCAGGGCCGCGCATTGCTGAACGGTCGCGGGAATATCCGCGGTATCCGTATTGGTCATGGATTGCACTACGACTGGTGCATCCGAGCCGACGCGCACGCCACCCACTAGGGCGGTGACGGTCTTTCTGCGTTGAATATTGGGCATAGGAATACTCAATTTTAGCATGCGAAAACAGGGGTTTTGGACAAGGGAGGTACGTCAGGCAAAAAGCTCGCTGTGAGATCCCAATCTAACCAGTTGCAGGACAGATGCATCCGGCTTGCGGTAGATCAGGAGCAAGTCCGGTTTCAGGTGACATTCTCGATGATCGCGCCAGCTGCCCGCGAGGGAATGATCGCGAAGCCTCTCGGGGAGTGGCTTGTCCTCTGCCAGAAGCGAGACGATATGGGAAACGACGGCGTCGAGGTCAGAGCGATGAGTGCCACGCTTTTCCCGCTTGAAATCTCTTCGGAAGGCGGTGGTGGTCTCAATCCTCCGCATTGAGGTCGGTCAAAAGAGCGGAAGCGCTTTCAAACGATCGCAGTCTGCCCTTGCGAGCCTCGCGCATAGCGGCAGTGGTGGCGGCATTAGGAACTCTCACCTCGAAGGGAAGAGCCTTTTCGGTCGCCACGCGCGTCAGCAGAACGCGTACAGCGTCCGACACGGATAGGCCCATCGCCGACAGCGTTTTTGCTGCCCTCGCTTTAACGCGCTTATCAATCCGAACATGAACCATTTCTGTGGCCGGCATGGATTTACTCCTGTGAGATACATTGTATCTCACAGAATAATTTTAATCAATGCTGCGATTCGGGTCGGGGACTGCGCACTCTTCCTTCGGCTCTTCTCTGATTCAGGGACGGCGGATTGTACAGATCGACTCCGAATGCCGCTTCCGCCTTTGCCACAAACGTCTGCTCGTCTTGCTCCATCAGCAGCGCGGCCCACTCGGCCGCGCACATCCGGTCTCTTGCCGCGGCGATCACTTCTGCATCGGCGCCGACTGGATATCGCAACTTGCTCGCGCCTTCCTGAACTGCGTCATAGATGCAGCGAGCCACAACGTCGGCTTTGGTGCCGCCTTCCAATTGTGCACCGAACAATCGCCATAGCCTGCCCATCGCCTGCTGGTAAGGGTTTTCCTCCGGCATCGCCCCTTCGGCCTTATTCCAGATCGGAGTGAGAATCACGCCGGGCTCGATGATCGCGACTCGGATGTTGAACGGCTTCGCTTCGATGGCGAGGGATTCGCTTACCGCGGCCAGCGCGAACTTCGTGGCGGAGTAGAATCCGTGGCAGCCTAAGGTAATGCGCCCCATCATCGACGTGACGTTCACGATGGTGCCGCTGCGGCGCTCTCGCATCGAGGGCAAGACTGCTTGCATCATGCGGACCGCGCCCCAGAAGTTTGTCTCGAATAGAGCGCGCGCTTTCTCGAGCGGGACCATCTCGATCGCTCCGCCGATGCCGACTCCGGCGTTATTCACCAATACGTCGATGGCGCCCGCGTCCTTGAGCACGGCAGCGACACAGGTGCGCACACTTTCGTCCTGATCCACATCGAGTTTTACGGGGACAATGTTGGGATGATGTTCGACCACTTCGGGCTTGCGAGCTCCGGCGAATACGCGGTATCCCTGGCGGGCGAAGTGAAGGGCAGTTTCGAGGCCGATTCCAGTGCTGGTTCCAGTAATCAAAGCGGTTGGCATGGCGGAAACCATAGCACAGGGCGCTGCACTCTTTGAACTCAGTCAGCGGCTTTTAGAAAACGATGAAACGGCGATGATCTCGCTTTATTGTTTCCCTGCTGCGCCGAGGTGCTAGACTCGGCGCATTCTTTGGGGGAAACCTATGCCACTTAGCCGTCGCGATCTTGTCGCAAAATGTATGGCTTTCGGCGTTCTAACCAGCACCGGCAACTTTGCACCTTCACTTCTCGCGGAAGCCTGGCAGCAAAAAGAGAACTTGCGCAAGCCGACGCCGCCGGGCGGAGGGCTGGGTCCTTTCTACAAGCGGCTTGCTCCCACGACCAACATGTTGCGTGAGCCTGGAGATCCGGGCATGCCTCTCGCAGTGGCTGGGCAAGTCTTCGATACGCGCGGCTCGGCAATTGCCGGAGCCACGGTCGAAGTTTGGCAGACCAATCACGTGGGAATCTACGATCTGGAGGGTTACCGCTATCGCGCCAAGCTGACCACGAACGCCCAAGGCGGATACGATTTTTCTTCGGTCATGCCGGGACACTATCCGGCGCGTGTCTGCCAGCACGTACATTTTCTAGTGACGGCGCCCGGCCATCAGCCGCTGGTCACGCAAATGTATTTTGCGACCGATCCCGTATTCGAGGGCGATCCTGACAAGAACTTCGCGCGCGATCCGCTGATTGCGACTCCGGAGGTGATTCGCCCCGTTACGTTGGTGGGAGATCCGAAAGATATTCACGCCGCGGTTCGCTTCGAGCCCGTTCTGGAGGTGCTATGAGAGGACGCGCTGCAGGGCTGCTGCTGTTGCTGGTGTTCGCAACAACGATGGATGCGCAGGATTTGCGCAAACTCGTCACCATCACAACGCCAGCACGGGTTACAGACATTTCCGTGTGCGGTTCCTCCGGGCTGGTGGCAGGGCGCAGTGCCACCGGGGCCATCTACCTGTGGCGGGTGCCCGCGGGTGAATTGGTCAGCAGTCGTTCAGCCGAAGATGGCGTCAGCGCCGTGGCGTGCTCGCCGGATGGAAAGCGGCTGGCGATCGGCAAGCGCGATGGCTCAGTGGTCATCGGCGACATCGCGGGGAAGTCTGCAAAGACTCTGGCCGCGGGCAGCCGGAGGATCAACGAACTCACGTTTTCGCCGGACGGGTCTTGGCTTGCCGCCAGAGTCGCGGGCGCACCGGTTCGGCTGTTGAACCCGGTGTTGGGAACGCAGGTGGCTGTGCTGAAAACGGATTTCGGCGGTAGCGAGGGCATGGCGTTTTCTCCCGACAGTTCGCTGTTCGCGACAGTGGATGGCGACACGGCGGTCCGGATCTACGATCGCAGCGGCAACCTGAAGGTCAAGTATTCCGGCTTCCTGCTCGAGCCCTTCGCGGTCGCCTTCATTGATAACCAGCAGATGGTCGTCGGTGGAGCGGATGGGATGCTGACGATCCTCGATGCGACCGATGCACATGTGGTCCGCCAGTTAGCGAAGCAACCCGACCCGATCTTTGCGGTGGCAGCCCTTCCCGATGGCAAGTCGTTATGCAGTTTGCAGATTGACGCCATGAGCCTGAAGAAATACACGGCGATGTTGTGGGATCTGAAAACGAGCTCACAGCGAGAGCTTCCGGTCGACGGATCTCAGCTCGTGGGCTTCGGAACGTCGCCAGGCCACAAGGGAATGCTACTCACCGCCGATTCGGACTCGGCTGTGACGGCTTGGGAATTTCAGAACTGATCACGAACGCTGGGCTAAGGGAGCCTGTCAGCCAGCCCCGGGATTGTCTTGATCAGGTCGTTGCAGATGACCATGGCGGCAAATAGCACCAGGAAGACAAACGCCGTCTGGTAGACGCGTTCCTTGATGTTCATGCTGATGTCGCGGCGCATCAGGCCTTCGATCAGCAGGAATAGAATTACGCCGCCGTCGAGGATCGGGATCGGCAGCAGGTTGAAAATGCCGAGGTTCAAGCTGATGGCCGCGGTCAGCCCCATCAGCGGTGTCCAACCCTTGCGCCGGGCGGCTTCACCCGCAGCCTGACCGATCCGGATGGGCCCTTCAATCGAGCGCAGCATCTTGCCGTGCGCCATCTTCTTGACCAGTTCCAGAATCAGCAACCCGTTTTGCCGGTTCTCGTGCAAAGACATTTGCAGGGCAGCAGCAAAAGGCAGCGTTTCCACCTTCGTCTGCATGCTGCCAATGCCGATGCGATAGCGCTTATCGGATAAGGTGGGTTGAACCGTAAATGTCTTTGGTTCACCGTCGCGCACCACAGTCAGCGTGATGGGTTTGTCTTTGGAAACTTCCAGGCTCTCCACCATCGCCGCCAGAGCCGGTACAGGCTTGCCATCGAGTGCAATGATCTGGTCGCCTTCTTTGAGGCCAGCTTTTTCGGCAGGCATATCCGGCTGCAGATCCGTGATGATGACTGTCTTTTCTTTTGGAGCCCAGCCGGCGTATCCAATCTTATCGACGCCGCTGGCTTCTGGGGTGACGGTCTTATCGAGGGATTGTCCATTGCGCTCGATTTGAACATCCAGCGATTGTCCGGGGTTCATCGCTTCGTTCAAATCGACCTGCTCCCAGGTCGGATTCTGCACATCGCCGATGCGGGTGATGTGATCGCCGATCTGAAGTCCTGCTTTTGCCGCGGCCGAATCTTTCAGCACCCACCCGATCACGGTCGGCTCGTCATACACCGCCGGATATTCGTAGTGCACCATGTAGACCACGGTGAGCAAAACGATGGCGAGAATGATGTTCATCGCCGGCCCGGCGATGGCGATCAGGAAGCGATGCCAGCGCGAGTGATTCATGAACTCGCGGGGATCGTCGGAGCGCTCGTCCAGAGGGTTCTCGCCGCTCATCTTTACGTAGCCGCCCAGCGGGATCGCGTTGATGCGGTAGTCGGTCTCGCCGCGGCGGAAGCCGACCAGGCGCTTGCCGAAGCCGATGGCAAACTGTTCGACCCGCACGCCCAGCCACTTGGCCACAGCATAGTGGCCGAACTCGTGGATGAGGATCATGAAACCCAGAACCGCGACGACGGCGACGAGAGAGGTGAGGAAATCAGACATATGCTAAGTACGTAATCTCCAACTGGTTAGATTCCAAAATTATGCGAAAGATTTAGCTCGTGGACGCTCAATTTTCTGTGTGTCCAAAACCCGCTGTTGAGCACATCGGCGGGCCTCAGTGTCGGCTTCAAGAACCTGGGGGATTGACTCCAGTGTCGCAGAATTTGTTCCGGATAGCACTTCTTCAATAATTGCAGGAATCTGATCAAATCGAATCTTGCCTTCCAAAAACGCGGCGACGGCGACTTCATCCGCTGCGTTCAGCGCCACCGTTTTAGCCCCGCCCGCCTGCGCCGCTTCATAGGCCAGACGCAGGCAAGGAAATTTTTTCAGGTCTGGTGGGCAGAAGTCCAGATGACGCAAGTCGCTGACCGGGAAGCGCATATCCGATTGGATGCGTTCGGGATAGGTGAGCGCGTAGAGAATCGGCAGGCGCATATCTGTCACCGAGAACTGAGCAAGTATGCTGCCATCCACAAACTCGACCATGGAATGAATGGTCGACTGGGGATGCACGATCACTTGGATCTTTTCCGGAGGCATATGAAAAAGTCTGCATGCTTCGATGACTTCGAATCCCTTGTTCATGAGTGTGGCGGAATCGATGGTGATGCGGCGTCCCATCTTCCAGGTGGGATGATTCAGAGCTTGCTCGACGGTGATGGCGGAAAATTCCGCGGCCGGCGTATGCAGGAATGGGCCGCCGGAAGCCGTCAGCCACACGCGCTCGACTTCGTCCATGCGCCCGCCACGCAGGCACTGGTGCACCGCATTGTGCTCGCTATCGATGGGCAGCAGCGGCTTGCCCTGCTTGCGGGCTTCGGCAGTGATCAATTCTCCGGCGGCGACGAGGCATTCTTTATTAGCTAACCCAACCGCCTTTCCGGCGCGCACCGCTTCGTAAGTTGCTTCCAGGCCGGCCACGCCCACGATCGCGCTGACGACGAAATCGACTTCGGCGTGGGTGGCGACGCGAACCGTGCCGGCAGAGCCGTGCACGACTTCGATCTCACCCAAGCCATCTTTCTTCAGGCGCGCGCGCAGCGCGTCGGCGTCAGTTTCCGCCGCCATCGAAATCACGCGCGGACGCCAGTGCCGGGCTTGCTCAAACGCTGCGTCGAGGTTCGACCCAGCCGCCAGCGCCACAATCTGAAAGCGGTCAGGATAGGACTCGGCCACACTCAGAGTGCTGCGCCCAATCGAACCCGTAGAGCCGAGGATGGCAATGCGCTTCATTCCGATGGAACTTCTATTTTACTTGTTTGCGCTTGAAATGCGGGCCGGCGCCGGGGGGATTATTGCATTACGCGCCAAGCCGCATAGTACCACAGCACTGGAGCGGCAAAGAGCAGCGCGTCGATGCGATCGAGCATGCCGCCGTGGCCGGGAAGCAACGCTCCGGAATCCTTCACTCCCGCGCCGCGTTTGATTAACGATTCAACCAGATCGCCTAGTTGCGCCGCGATATTCAAAATGATCGTGATCACGATGATGGGTCCCATCGCCGGTTGTTCGAGGCCGAATAAGCCGTCGCGGCGCTGGATCAGTCCAACACGCAGCAGCGCTGTGCTGATCGGCAGCGCGTATTGAAAGAGAAGCCATCCCACGGCGACGCTAGCAATCACCGAGGCTACCGCCCCTTCCCAGGTTTTCTTGGGGCTGATGCGCGGGGCCATCAAGTGCCGGCCGATCGCTTTGCCGACGAAGTACGCAAAGATGTCTCCCGCCCAGACCACCAGGAGTAGATACAGCAAATAGAACGCGCCCGCCCACTGCTGGCGCAGCTGCACCAGCATCCCCATGGGCAGTGCGATGTAGGTGAAGGCAAACACCGAAGCCGCAGCCGCAGGATATCCGCCGCGCAAATCTTCGCGGCGCATGGCGATGGTCAATGCGAGAAAGGGCGCCATTGCCGCCGCGAATCCCATCGAATACACGAAGATGGCGGTCGAGAGCAGCGGCTTCTCGTTCCCGGCGTTCAAGGCAAGCAAAAGAAAAAAGACGCCAACGAAAATGTAGGTCGGCATGCGGATGGGCTGCACGCCATAAGATTCAGTGAGCTTGAGGAATTCGCGAATCGTGAGCAGCGCCACAATCGCGGCAAACACAGCCAGCACGGGCACAGGCGCGCGCAGAATCAGCGCCAGCACAATCGGAATCAGTACTACCGCGGTTGCGATGCGCTTGAGCAAGGGATGAGATATCTTCGCAGACGGAAGTTAGCGACAGAAGATTAAACCACACGGCACTCAGCGCGGTTAAGTTTTTCGGACTACCAAGCCGTCAGGTGCATCATGTGCATGGTTGAGCCCGCCGTAGCGGCGCTCGCGTTTCTGGTACTCGGCAATTCCCTCGAGCAGGTGCAGACCGCGAAAATCGGGCCAGAGCGTCGGCGTGACGTAAATTTCGGCATACGCCAGCTGCCACAGCAGGAAATTGCTGAGGCGCATCTCGCCCGAGGTGCGCACCACCAGATCCGGATCCGGAAGATGCCGCGTATACAAGTGCCGGCTCACCGTCTCTTCGTCGATCCGCAGATGATCGAAGCCGCCATTTTGCGAAGCCGCGTTCGCCATCGAGCGGAAGGCGTCCACCAGTTCACTGCGCGCGCTGTAATTCAGCGCCAGCGTGAGCACCGTGCCGGAATTTTTGGCCGTCGCCTCATGTGCCCATTGCATGCGTTCCTGCACGTCCTCGGGGAGTTCGTGTTGCCGCCCAATGTAGTCGAGCCGAATATTATTTTTGTTCAGGGTTTTGACTTCGCCCTTGAGATAGCGGGAGAGCAGTCGCATCAAAAACGAAACTTCGGTTGCGGGACGGCGCTTCCAGTTTTCTTCGGAGAACGCATACAGGGTGAGCGCCGGAATGTGAATGCGGGCGGCCGTCTCGACGGTCGAGCGCACCGCTTCGACGCCGGCCCGGTGTCCCGCCGCGCGCGGCAGGTGGCGGCGCTTGGCCCAGCGCCCGTTGCCGTCCATGATGATGGCGATGTGTTGGGGAAGTTGCTCCGGATCGAGATGCCGGTAGACTTCCGTTTCCTTGCGGTCGAGGCCGGCGGGTACTGGTGAAGCTACTTTGTCGCGCAAAGTGGTCATCTCGATATGAGGCTAACACAGCGGCCAAGGGGATGCAATCACCGGGAGTATGTCCCTGCCACACCGCGACTTTACTGGTCGGCAGGTTGTAAGTCTCTTTGTCCCACCCATGCGAGACATTCGCGCCGAAGCAACTCAAACAGTTCGTCCATATGCTCCTGGCGCGTACGAAAGTTCACCGGATTGATGCGAAACCATGTCTTGCCCTTGAGTTCTGTGGTCGAAATCCAGAAGCGCCCGCCTTGCTCGACGCGCTGCGCGACTTCGGCATGCAATTTCTTCGATTCCGCTTCGGTCAGATCAGCCCTGTTAAAGCGGATGCAGATGGCGGACATGGGTGGAACGCTGGCCGGTTCGAAGTCGGGATCATTCTTGGCGAGCCCATAAAAATGTCTGGCTTGCTGGACATTGTTATCGATCCACTCGCCGATCTGGAGCGCGCCGTAGCGTTTGAAACTCATCCAGACCTTCAGACTACGAAAGCGGCGCGATTGCTCCAGCCCGTGAACGTAGTATTGGTAGCGCTCGTTGCCGCGGTCGAATTCATCAGTGAGATAAGACGGCTTCATTCCGAACGAGGCGGTGAGCCGGCGCGCATCCTTCACCAGCACCGCGCCGGCATCGAGCGGCGCATAGAACCACTTATGAGGATCAATGGTGATCGAGTCGGCGAGGTCGAGGCCGCGATCGCGCATGGGCGACGCATGGGAGAGCAGCATGCCGCCTCCATACGCCCCGTCCACGTGCAGCCACATGCCCTCACGATCGGCTATGCGTCGCAGAGCCCGAATATCATCGACCGCCCCGGTGTTTGTGGTGCCAAACATTCCGACAATGCACATCGGCCGGATGCCATCTTTTTTGTCCTGAGCGATCGCGGTTTCGAGAGCATCCAGACGGACCTGGAATTGCGCATCGGTGGGCAGCGCACGCAGCGCGTTTCGGCCAAGCCCGATGCAGTCGACAGCTTTGTCCACAGACACATGGCGTTCTTCCGAGGCATACACGGCCCAACGCTCCTGGATGCCGATGTGCTGTGCCTGGTCGTGAGTCACGGCATCACGCCCGACCTTCAGGCCAATGAAGTTTGCCAGCATGCCGCCGCTGGTGAGATTGCCCCCGGCGTTCTCGCCGAAGCCGCAGAGATCGGTGAGCCAGCGAACCACCGTCCGCTCCATGGCCACCGCAGCAGGGCCGATAGAGTATGCGCCAACATTCTGATTCAGCGCGGAACAGATGAAGTCCGCGATGATGCCCACGGGCGTGGGCGAAGGCGTGATCAGTCCCATGTATCCGGGATGCCCGACATTCGTGCAGTAGGGGAGCAGTTTCTCTTCCAGTTCCGTGAGGACGGTTTCCGGGGCACTCGGCGTTTGCGGAAGCGGCCCGGAAAAGAGCTGGTTTACGGTCTGCGGTTCCACGTCCGGGAAGACCCGCTTCTCTTCGATCTGTTCGAGATAGCTGGCCAGCAGATCGACAGTCTTGTGGCCGAGATCGCGAAATTCCTTGGAGTCCATAGGCGATTCACCCCCAGGTCAGAATAGGACGGGCGCTGGATGCAAAGCCATCCGTTTCTTGCGGTCAAACTGGGAAGTGTATCGCGAAGTCGGAAGGGAGTGCCCGTGCCCCACGAACTACCGCGCCTCTTCCGGCATGACCTTCAACTCCAGCTTCTCCGTCCAACGCAGTACGGTCAGGGCACAACTCACCCCCACGCGAACCTCGGTCAGTAGGCGGTGCAGGTCATCGACGCCGGCGACTGGCTGGCCTTCGAGGGCTACGATGATGTCTCCCTCGCGCAATCCCGCCCGCTTCGCTGGACTGCTTTCCTCGACCGAAAGCACCAGGGCCCCAGTCTCGTTGGGCAGATCGTAAAAGCGCACCACACGCCGGTGCACCGGCACAGTCTGGCCCGACAGTCCGATGTAGCTGCGCCGGATGCGGCCATCGCGCAGCAGACGGCTGGCCACGAACTTGGCAGTGTTGATCCCGATGGCAAAACAGATGCCCTGCGCCGGCAGGATCGTTGCGGTATTCACGCCGACTACGCGCCCCGCTGAATCGACCAGCGGGCCGCCCGAGTTTCCAGGATTCAGCGAAGCGTCGGTTTGGATTACATCGTCAATGAGCCGCCCGGAATACGAGCGCAGGGACCGGCCCAGCGCGCTGACCACGCCCGCCGTGACGGTGGATTGAAATCCGTACGGCGCGCCAATCGCAATCACGATCTGTCCCACGCGCAGGCGCTGGGAATCGCCCAGTTCGGCGGCCACCAGGCCCGGTTCATCGAACTGGGGCTGCTCCAATCGGATGACGGCCAGATCGCTCGCCGGATCGTCGCCAATCAGCGAAGCCGTCATGCGCCGGCCATTCGTCATCGCGACCGCGATGCGCGCGGCATCGTGCACCACGTGGCTGTTGGTCAAGATCAGGCCGTCCGGCGTGAACACGAATCCCGACCCACCACTCTGCCGTTCGCGCGGTTCACCCGAGCGCGTACGGCCTGCGCTCTGATGCACTTCGATATTCACCACCGACGGGCTGACGCGCTCGACCGCGCCGGTGACTGCAGTCGAGTACGCGTCGAGCAGGGAAGCGTCGCCACGAGGAGACCTTGAGCCACGGGGGGCGTCCCACTGGTTGCCGGCCGAAGTTGAATCGTCTGAGGTTCGATTGGCCGAGGCCGCCGTCAGTAAAGAAAAAGAGTTTCCTTCCCGTTCCAAATTCATGCTGGATAGATGTTCGCCAATCTACTTCGGATTCATAGCCCCAGATGCCGGAGCCGTAGCCACTTGTGGCGATGCCTCCCGGGCATCGCCATGCTCGATCGGTTCCGAGAGTCCAAACAGTCGCAGGCGAATTAAATCCAGCAGCGCTTCGGGCAGGAGCTTCGGCAGAGTGGCCAGCAACTTCGCATGTTTGCCCACACGGTAGCGGATCCGAGGCCGGTTTGCAGTCAGCGCATGATGAACCGCGTCGGCGACAACATCGGGCGAACTACCTCTCTTCTCCTGGGAATACGCCTGACGCGCGAACCTGCGAAGCATTGATCCATATTGAGCCCGGGCATCCGGCGGCAGAGCCTCAATCACTTTTTCAATATCACCCAGCGTCTTATCGACCGCCGGAGTTGCGATCGCACCCGGCTCGACGGCGCATACGCGAACTCCGAACGGGCGCAGTTCCAGCCGCATTGTGTCGCTCAGCATGGCAAAGGCACTCTTGCTGGCATTCAAGAGGCCTCCAAAAGGGATCGCGAGATTGACGCCGATCGAGGTGATGTTGACGATCCGCCCTCGACTCTTTCGTAGCGAACCCGCCAGGGCCTGCGTGACCGCCAGTTGCCCGAAAACGTTTACGTCGAAAATCGTCCTCATGTCCTGCAGAGACGCGTATTCCAGCGGCCGCACCATTCCGATACCTGCGACATTGACCAACCCGTTCAACCCGTGTCCGTTGAGTTGAGATTTAATTTCCTCCGCCGCCACGCTGACGGACGAACTATCCTGCACGTCCATCATCACCGGCCGGATATTTCGATTCTCCTGCGAAAGGAGTTTTTCGCGGTCGGCCTCCTTGCGCACGGTGGCGAAGACTTGCCATCCCGCGCGCTCCATTTTGAGTGCGCAGGCGCGTCCGATCCCGCTGGAAGCGCCAGTAATAACCACTGATTTCTGAGATGAGTGCATGCCAAGCCCTGCTTTCAGTAGAGAGTCTCGTTCACTGAGAATCCCAAAGATAGCGGTCGGATGCGTCACGCGAAGCAGATGTTGTCGGAGTTCGGCGGGAAGCCTCTAAAGAAAAAAGCCGGGACCAAGGATGGTCCCGGCGAGTGTGTTGGCTGGTTGCCCGGATAAACTCGTTTGTGTCCTTGGGGCTAAAGCCCCAAGAATTTTGTGCCTTAACGCGGCCCTGAAGGGCCGCTCTTTCACGTCTACGCGCTGCGACGCGGCCGCACTGTTAGATCCCGCACCTGCATTAGGATGCTCGACATCTGCATCCCGTTCAGCTGCGAAACGAACGGCAACAACTCGGAGATGAACGGATCTTTCATCAGTTCGCAGACTTCTTCCTGACGGCTGCGTTCTCCGCCGCTGAGCAGGTCGGGCACGGACACCTCCAGTGCGCGCGCCAGTCGTTCGAGGGACGACAGCGTGGGCGTGGCCTTCTCGTTTTCAATCTTTGAAACATAGGTACGCGGCACGGACATCCGTCCCGCAAGTTGGCGCTGGCTGAGCCCGTTCCGCAGGCGCAGCGAACGAATGGATGTGGCGAGGTTCAGGTGTCCGCGACCATTCCCCGGCACCGGCATCATCACGGGAATAGCAACCGGTATGGGCTCCGGCTCAGGTTCCTCATCGAGCGACGCGTGGCAGCGGCGACAGTTATTGTTCGTGGTACGGAATTGAACCAACAGGCAGTGATCGCAACGAACGACTTCCCTTGAATCTACCGGGGCAAGAGTCGTAGCCATCGGGTTGTGGGAGTGCCAGAGCGGGCGCTCCTTACAGCGACAGGAATCATCTGGGGGAGTGGCTCCTGCGCAGGGTCAATGTGGGGCACGGGGGCTGTGGAAGTCAATTAAAAAATGCACAGAAATTGCGGCAATGCGCAGGGTGAAAAGAAATGAAATGGGTGAAAGGCCCGAGGAACACGGGAAGCTATGAGCGAGCGTGAGTCTGCGTAGTGTTTACTAAGTGGGTTCGGCAGAATACGGCATCGATGGATTGGTCTTGAACGTAACCGGCTGACCGCACAGTCATGGCGCTCACTCAGTGCGGAGTACAATTTCGAACATGTCGCTGTTTAGCGGGGCCAAATGGACAAACCTAGCGGGATACACCTTGGCCGGTGTAGGAGTTGCCCTGCTCATCCAAATTGAGGCGCGGGCGCCAACGGTAAACGTCGTCCGAGACGGGAATCGCATTCTGGTTCACGTGCGTCAGTTCGGGCAGTTCAGTCCGAAAGTCAGTCGGATTCGGCTGACGGATCAGCCTTCCAATACGGTTGTGCTCGACTTGCAGGGGAACGTTGGTACGCCACAACTGTATTTTTTCTCGCTTACCGGGGGCATTAATAATCTATCGGACATCAGCGCGAGCGCCGACTATGCGGTCTACGGGGTCGTCGTCCCTCGGGGAACAGATGGTTCGAGCTTCAGAAAGGAAGGACGTACACTCTTTCCATCTGGGGCCGCTACCCGTGGGCCGTCATAGCGACACAACTTTTCAGATCCAATAACCTACGCATGGCGATTAATAACTGACCAAAAAAATCGCACGCATTTAGAGGCGTGTCATGGCCGAAAGACGGCCTATCCAGATGCGCCCAGATCAAGGAAGCTATTCGTAACCATGAATGAAACCGACAACAGAGAAGCGGCTTGGCAGTTGCTGACTGAATTCACGAAATCCGAAAGCCTGCGCAAGCACGCGCTCGCCGTCGAGGCTTGCATGCGCGCCTGCTCGCGCAAGTTTGGCGACGGCTCGCCAGAAGACGAAAATCTCTGGGGAATCGTCGGCTTGCTTCATGACTTCGACTACGATCGCTGGCCTAGCCTCGAGGACCATCCCTACAAAGGCAACGAGATTCTGAAAGAGCGCGGATACTCCGACGAGATCCGCGCGCCATTATGTCGCATGCTGAATACACCGGCGTCACTCGCGATACTCTCATGGAAAAAGCGCTGTTCGCCTGCGACGAGCTTGCTGGATTCATCACTGCCGTCGCGCTTATCAAGCCGGGGAAGTCGCTCGCCGAAGTCGACACGAAGTCCGTAAGAAAAAGACTGAAAGACAAGGCCTTCGCCCGCAAGGTGAACCGAGACGACATCATTCAGGGCGCGGCCGCTCTGGGCGCCGATCTCGACGAGCACATCGCCTTCTGCATTGAGGCCCTGAAGCCCGTTGCGAAAGAGTTGGGGCTCGATGGCAGCGCCGCCCAGCCCACCGCGACTCCGCCGCAATCTGCGAATCCGTAGTAACCAGAAGCTGATTTACGACTCATCTTCCTGCGCAAACGTGTGCTAACATCGCTAGCGTTTCAACGTTTTACAGGTTCCCAGTCTTCTCGTCCCCCGTAGAGTTCGTATTTTGCAGCCGGAGGCCGGTTGAGTATGCCGACCGATAGTACAAGCGAGCCATCAACCAAGGTATTGCTGGGATGCAGCCGATGCGGCGCGAATCTGCCAGACGAAGCCAGATTCTGCCTGCAGTGCGGCAAGCCAGTGGGCATGCCGGCGCAGCAAATCGCAGCAAAACGTCTGCCTGCAGCGAAATCTCCAGAGGAGCGGCGCAGACGCCGGGTCGCCATTCTGTGGATTTTGCTGGGAATCTTGCTGCTCCTGCTGGTGTGGATGGCAATCAGCGACAATCCTTTCGCGCAGCAGTTCCAGGACGTGGTCGGATTGAAGCACGATGAAATGATCATCGAGACCGAGACTCCGTTCCTGGTGGGCGCACACACTTTTCGCTATTACAAATTCGCTTTGCCCGAAGGATCACTGAATGTGGCCGTCGTGGGCCAGTTCTCGGCGACCAGCGGTGGGGACAAGACCAAGAGCAAGAACAAAGAGAAGGACCAGGGCAAGGCTGCGGACGCCGACAACACGATCGAAATCTACGTGCTGAGCGAGCCGGCATTCACCGTCTGGCAGAACGGATACGCGACCAGTTCGGTGTATGAAAGCGGGCGAGTCGCCGATGGCAAGGTACAGGCGGAGGTGCCTGCTGGTGCGGGAATTTACTATCTCGTATTCAACAACCGCTTCGCTCCGAAGACCGGCAAGAGCGTCAGCGCATCGGTCTGGCTGCGCTACAAAAGCTGGCTACCCGGATGGTTTCGCCGCATAAAAGGCCGCGTGTGGAACTGGTTCGGATTCTAGGCGAACAACGCCGGCCAGAGAGAGATTCCCCTCAAAGAGTTTCCAAGTGGCCCAGGAGCTTGCGGCTGCGCGCCTTCATTGCGGGCGTACCGGTCCTACCGGCCTCGCGCAGGATATCGATCACAACGGACCGAATTTCCGCTTGGCCCTCTGCCAGGTCAGCCAGTCCCTGAAGAGCGAATGTTTTGACAATGGAACTGCGGTCCTTCAAATAACCAGTCAGAGAATCGATTGCGGACTGCCGTTCCCTGGCGGTTAGTTCGAGCCGGGGAACCATCGCGGCAAGATGCCAACGCAATTCTTGTTGGTCGGTTTCGGCCATCAACCCCAGCAGTTCCTTTTTGTAGGGACCAAGAAGCCCGCGATGCTTGCGTGTTACCTTTTCAGCCGCGTCGGCGGCTCGCATTCGCACCAGCGGATCTGTAGACCACAAGCCTGCGATGAGCTTTGGAAAAAGCGACGGATCATCTAAGACCGCGGCCGCCACCTGATTCGCGCGGCCAATGGTTCGGCGGTCGCCACCTTCCAGAAGGGCAAGGATATTTTTTTTTGGCATCGGTGCAAGAGTAGGGCAGGCTACCGCATCGACTCTTCAATTTCAGAAATCCAATCAGGACGTTTGAGCAGTTCCCGCGGCTTGGGGCCATCGGCCGCGCCAACAATGCCATCCTGCTCCATCAGATCGATGAGGTGCGCCGCGCGACCGTAGCCGATGCGCAGCCGCCGCTGCAGCAGGGAAGTGGAGGCTTTGCCGAACTCGACCACCAGTTTGACGGCGTCACCGTACATGGGATCGTCGTCGGCTTCGCCGGCTGAACCAGCTTCGCCGCTGCCTTCGGCTCCGGCTTCGCGTTCTCCGGCGGGCGGTTCCAGGAATTGTTGCTGATATTCCGCGAGGCCTTGCGCTTTCCAGAATTCGACCACGGCGGCGATTTCCTTCTCGGTGACAAAGGGAGCGTGCAGGCGATGCACGCGCGCCGATCCCGACGGCAGATACAGCATGTCGCCTTTACCAAGCAAAGCTTCTGCGCCGTTAGCGTCGAGAATCGTCCGCGAATCCACTTTCGTGGCCACGCGGAACGACACGCGCGCCGGGAAATTCGCTTTGATTAGTCCTGTGATCACATCGACACTCGGTCGTTGGGTTGCTAGCACGAGATGAATGCCGACGGCGCGCGCCATCTGTGCCAGCCGCGTGATCGATTCTTCTACGTTGCTCGAGTCGAGCATCATCAAGTCGGCTAACTCGTCGATGATGATCACGATGTAGGGAATTGGCTTGTCGTCGGACGCTTCGTCAAACAGGCTCGGCGTGCCGCCTTGATCGAACAGGCGATTGTATTGATCGATGTTGCGAACGCCTTTGGCCGCGAGCAGTTTCAGACGGCGTTCCATCTCACGAACCGCGTTGCGCAGCGCATTGGCCGCGAGCTTCGGCTCGGTGATGATGGGAGTGTAAAGATGCGGAACGCCCTCGTAGTTGCCCAGTTCCAGACGTTTGGGATCGACCAGAATCAGCCGCACCTGGTCGGGCGTCGCCTTGTAGAGAATCGACATGATCATGGCGTTGATCGCCACGCTCTTGCCGGCGCCGGTGGATCCGGCAATCAGCAGGTGGGGCATGCCCGCGAGATCGGCGGTCACGATGCGGCCGTTGATGTCTTTGCCCATGGCGATGGTGAGCTTGGATTTCGATCCCATGAACTCTTGCGACTCAATGTTCTCGCGCAGCCAGATGATTTCGCGCTGGCGGTTCGGGACCTGAATGCCGACCGTGCTCTTTCCCGCCATGCGCTCGACCAGAATGCTTTCGGCCTTGAGAGCCAGGCAGAGGTCGTCGACCAGATTGGTGACGCGGCTGTATTTGATGCCCGCTTCCGGTTTGAACTCGAACGTCGTGACCACTGGGCCAGGATTGATCTGCGTAACTTGACCGTGAACCTCGAACTCGGCGTATTTTTCGGTGAGTACCTGAGCGAGGACCTTGAGTTCGTCGGAGTCGACGGCTTGCTGCTCATCGGGTCGCTGCAGCAGACTGCTCGACGGCAGTTTGTACCCGCCAGCGATGCGCGGCATCGTCGTCTTGGCTTTGTTTCCACTGTCGGCGCGCTCGGTGACCTCAGGATCGGTAGACGATTCCGTTGATGACGCAAAGGATTCCGCCAGGATTCCGCCGCTCGCCGACTTCGCTGTCGGCGCGGGATCCTCTTCGGCCAGCATGCGCTCGATGCCGGTGCGGCGCGATTCGGCGGCTCGCGCCGCCTGGTCGGATGCCTGCTCTGACCCTTGCGGACGCGACTGGATGAGCTGCGTTTTCACCACTGGCTTCGAGATCCGCCGCTGATCCAGTTCTTTCTGCTGGCGGCGTTTGGTGCGCTCCTGCTGCCAATCCTGGTAGCGATTCCACAGCGCGGTTACGAAGGCGAAGCGCGTCGGAGCCCACAACCGAATCGAAGCGAACGAGAACGCGGTCGAGAGATAGAGCGCAACCGCCAGAACAGTGCCGCAGACGATGTACGCACCGACGAGATTTAAGTAGTGGATCAGGAAATCGCCCACCACGCGGCCCATCAGGCCTTCGATGGGGATGACGTGCATCCAGCGCAAAGGCCCGGGCAGCAAGGCGAGCAGCGCGGGAACGAACATCATCAGCCAGATTCCGCCCAGACTTTTTGCCAGCGGGGACTGGACCTTAGTCGACCGGAACCAGCGCGCGCCGAGCATGGCGGGGAAGATCACGAGCAGGAATGCGCCGACGCCGAAAAACTGCAGCATGGCGTCGGCGGCATAGGCGCCGACGATACCGATCCAGTTGCGGGCGGAATGCGCTCCCGTCAAGACCGAGGCACTGTTCCACGAAGGGTCGAGCGGGGAATAGGAAGCGAGTGCGAGAAAAAGGAGGAGCGCGGAGACGCACAACAGGAATCCAACCAGCTCGTTCAGCCGGCGGTTGCCCGTGGGCGCAAAAACTGTAGCGAGATAATCCATGAGGCCAGATTCGCCCACTGAACTCGTTTCCAAGTCCAGCGCTGCAATCGGCCAGAGCCTTTACATTATGCCAAGAAGCCGGGGTTCCGACAATCGCGGAAATCACCGGTAGTGTTCAGTTGGCTTCCCTCGGTAAGACATTGCAAGCAAATTGCTTCGGCGCATGCGTATGCGTGGTGGTAAGAGGAGACGTTGCCAGCAACGTCTCTACTGGAGGTGCATGGCGAAAGCCAGTGCGATCACCACCAATCCCGCGACGATGCGGTAGATGATGAACGGGAGCAGCGTGTTCGCTTGCAAATAGCGGATGAGCCAGGCGATGGCCGCGTAGCCTACCAGCGCAGAGACGATGATGCCCACCAGCACCGGCATTTGCATATCGTGAGGCAGGCCCTCTTTGTGGAGTTCGTGCGCCTTGAGCAGCGCGGCGCCGGCGATGAGAGGAGTCGAGAGCAGGAAGCTGAAGCGTACTGCAGCGTCGCGGGTGAGGTTTTGGAAAAGGCCGGCGGTGATGGTTGCGCCGGAACGCGAGACGCCGGGAATCAGCGCGAATGCCTGAGCGATTCCGATGAGCAGGGAATCGATGAGGGAGATGCGGGTCAGAGGCTTGTTCAGCTTTCCGACTTTTTCGCCAAGCCACATGAGAAGCGCGACCACGATCAATGCTCCGGCGATCAGGAAAATGTGTTCGCGAAAGTAGTCTTCGGCGGAGTGCTCCATCAGTTTTCCGGCGATTGCCCCGGGAATTGTGGCGATCGCGAGGAACCAGAGCAGCATGCGCTCTTCTTTTTGCTCATCGACGGTGAGGTTAGTGTCATTGGCGCCCGATTCGGAGAAGCGAACGACTTTGCCTCCGAAAGCGGCGCGGACGATCTGGAACCAGGTGCGACGGAAATAGAAGAGTACAGATAGCAGCGTACCGAAGTGCAACGCCACGTCGAAGCTGAGTTCGTGGGCCGGCGAAAGCTCGTTCCAGCCGAGCAGGCGGCGAACGATGATCAGATGCCCGGAGCTGGAAATGGGGATAAATTCCCCCAGTCCTTGAACGATGGCAAGAACGACTGCTTGATAAATTGGCAAGTTTACTCCGCCGAATTTCCGTAGGTTGGTATGGCCTGTTGAATGTAAAAGATCAGGTCCTGCGCGCGCAAGGCCCAGTCGTTCTGGGGATATTGACTGACGATTTTTTGGGCCAGAGAAAGCGCGCGGGTCTTCGACTCGTCGGATTTTTTCTGATTGGCTTCAGTTTTGTAAATTTCGATCAGCGCGGAACGGCGCCACGCCGCGTCATACAAGGCTTCCGCGGCGGCGGGCGATTGTTCGTGCTCGCTGGCATACTTCTCATACATCTCGGCCTCTTTTTCCGGACACTTCGACGCGGCCTGCCAGTCGCCGCACAACTTGTTTTCGATCAGATGAAAGGCGGCGAGATCGGCCCACTTCGTGCCGGGATATTTCTTGATCACCTGTTTCATCCATTCTTCATTGATCTGGCCGCGCATATAAGCTTCACGCTCACGGGCTGAGGGGCGCGTCAGTACATCGGAGCGTTCCATCTGCCAGCGAATGTCGGCGGCGCGGTAAAGGCCTTCGGCGGCCAGCGGCGAGGTTGGGTACAGATCGTAGACGCGATAGTACAAGCGCATGGCTTCCTGCGCGGCATCGCGGCGGCCGCGGCGGCGGCTGGCCTCGTCCTCTGAGTTGGCGGCCTCACCGAAGACGATGCGGTCGCCGTCTTGCGTCGTCATGCTGACGAGAGAACTGTTACGAATCCATCCAGTGATGGTCTTGCCTTCCGATGCGGGATCGTCCTCGTCGGCGTCCTTGCGGGGCTCGCGGAGAATGGCTTCCACGTGCGTCCACTCGCGGGTGGTCTCGATGATGATGAGTTCATGACCGCGATCGGCCTCGCCCAGTTTGGCGGCATCCCCGCTCGGGGCTACGCGGATGGTCTCTTCGTGAACCAATGTTCCGCGCTGGGCTTGGGCGAAAGCGAAGGTGGTAAGAAGACAGAGGCTGGCGACAGTGAGAAGCGAGCGCGATTTCATATTCTGATTATTGGCCGTAGAGGCGTTGCTTGCAACGTCTGTCTGGCCATCGTCGGAGATGGTGCAGGCAAGACGTAGCAAGCTACGTCTCTACGATGGCCTTTCGCGTGGTAATTCCAACATGCTCGGTTCGATATTTCCGCCGCTGATGATGGCGACGTTCAGCATGGTTCGCGGCAATTGGGCGGCGTGAAAGATAAATCCTGCAACCGAGACGGCACCGCTCGGTTCGGCGATGGTCGCGGGATTCGCGCTCAGATATTTCATTGCCTGCCGGATTTCGTCTTCGGTGACGGTGATGATGTCGTCGACGTAGGCCTGGATGTGCTCGAAATTGATGGGGCCGATGCTCTGGGTGCGGAGGCCGTCAGCGATGGTTCGGGAGACTTGGTCGGCGGGGAACTGGACAATGTTTCCGGCACGCAGGCTGGCTTGGGCGTCGGCGGCGAGTTCGGGTTCGACGCCGATGACCTTGATTTTGGGATTACTGAGCTTGATGGCCGCGGCCACGCCGCTGATAAGGCCTCCACCGCCGACGGGGCTTAGGACGGCTTCGACTTCGCGCATGTCTTCAAGGATTTCGAGTCCGATGGTGCCTTGTCCGGCGATGATTTTTTCGTCATTGTAGGGCGGGACGACGACGTATCCATGCTCGGCAGCGAGTTCTTCGGCTTTGGCTTTGCGTTCATCGCTCCCGGGGCCGACGAAGACGATCTCCGCGCCCAGTTTTGCGGTGGCTTCGCGCTTGATGGCGGGCGCGTTGTTGGGCATCACGATGACGGCTTTTATTTTTAGCGCACGGGCTGCGTAGGCCACACCTTGCGCGTGATTGCCGCTGGAATAAGTAATCACGCCGCGCTTGCGTTCGGCATCGGGCAGGGAAGCGATGTGGTTGTAGGCGCCGCGAAGTTTGAAGGCGCCGATGGGTTGCTGGTTCTCTGGCTTGAGCAGGAGACGGCGCGGGTCTTCGGCGCAGAGTTTAAATTCGATCAGGTGGGTACGGGTCGTGATCCCCTGGAGGCGGGACTGGGCGGCGTGGAGGTCGGAGAGAATGATCATTTCTGAAGATTTGTCGAACCTGAAGATTCTAGCGTAGCCGCGGTCTGTTCACTGGCATTCATGCTACAAAAGGGTGTCGTGCGGGGAAGTGGAGGCGGATCGTTTGGAGAGCAGACATGGAATTGCTGGAGCCGGACTGGAACCAACCGAAGCCAAGCCGAGAAGAGGCGACAGCAATGTGTCGCCGGATCGCACTGGAAAGGGTGGTCGTTCCTGCATATCCATTCAATGTGTTCATCCAGTCGATCAACATGAGTCACCGCAACGATCGACAAATCGCGAAGCTGTGCCTGAGTTGAAAACCCAGAAACCTTTCCCGAAGGCTCCGGCTTCGGAATGGTAAGTTCTTTCACTCTCGATGGCAGCCTGGCGAGCTCGCTCTACCACGGGGCGCTTATCACCGAGAAACGGGATGGCAAAAAAGAGAAGGAACTCGCATTGGCACTGTGTAATGCGATGTTTGATCTGCGCTTTGGGGAAGTGAACCGTTATACCTCGCCCGAGATGTGGACACCATGGTTTTATGGCATCGAATGGGACAGTTCGGACGTAATCCTCGACCGCCGGCTTCGTCGATTGTGGCTCATCGCGATCACAGACACGGATTAGGAATGTGCGAGCCCGGCGCTGTAGCTCGGCTTCGCCTTTGCTGGACGGACGAATGCGTCCGTCCCCACGTGAGCTGCTCAGATTTCCAGTATTACCGGCATGATGAGCGGACGGCGTTGACTTTGCTTGGAGATATAGCGCTTGAGGTCGGCGCGGATTTTTTCTTTGATCACGCCGTAATCGGCTTTTTCTTCTTCGCTGGAATGCGCCAGCGTGTCTTCGACGATGCGCTTGGCGCCGTCCATGAAGCCGTCCTCGCCGACGTTAAAGCCGCGGGTCACAATCTCGGGTGCGGACTCGACTTCTCCGGACAACTTGTTAATCGCGATGATGGGCAGGACGATGCCGTCTTCGCTGAGATGGCGGCGGTCTTTGATCACGAGATCTTCGACCACGTCGGTGCGGTTGCCGGAGTCGATGCAGACGCGACCGATTTTGATGCGGCCGGTCTTGCGGGCGCCGAGTTCGTCGAATTCGAGAACATCTCCGCTCTCGATCAGCATCACTTTTCCGACTGAACCCTTCATGGCTCCCGCCATTTCGGCATGCAGCTTGAGTTGGCGGTACTCTCCATGCACCGGAATGAAGTAGCGGGGCTTGACCAGATTGATGATCAGCTTCAGTTCTTCCTGGCTGGCGTGTCCGCTGACGTGCACCGGAGGCGAGGTTCCATCTTCGTAGATGACGTGGGCCTCGCGGCGGAAAAGGTGATCGATCATTCGATAGATAGTTTTTTCGTTGCCCGGAATAATGCGCGACGACAGCATGACGGTGTCGCCCTTTTCGATTTTTGCGTGTTTGTGGTTGTCGACAGCGGCGCGGGAGAGCGCAGACATGGGTTCGCCCTGGGTGCCGCTGATGAGCACACAAACCTTTTCCGGCGGGAAATTTCTCATCTCGCCGGGATTGATGACCAAGCCCTCAGGAACCTCGATGTAGCCCAGGTCTTCGGCGATCTCGGCAGAATTGTTCATTGACCGGCCGATGAAGGCAACTTTGCGTCCATGCTCGTAGGCGAGTTGAACCGCGAGATTGATACGGTGAATCGACGACGAGAAGCAGGAGATAAACAGGCGCCGTTTGGTGTGCGCGAAAACTTCGTCGAACTTGCGCCGGACGGCGCGCTCGCTGGGCGTGTATCCCTTGCGCTCGACGTTGGTGGAATCCTGAAACAGCGCGAGCACGCCCGCTTTGCCGTATTCGGCGAAGGTGTGTAGATCGAAAAGCCGGTTGTCAGTGGGCGTGGGATCGACTTTGAAGTCGCCAGTATGGATCACGACACCCAGCGGCGTGTGGATGGCGAGCGCGACGCAATCGACGAGACTGTGGGTTACCCGGATCGGATGAATCGTAAACACTCCGGCCTTGAAGCGCTCGCCAGCCCGCATCTCGCGGATGTCGGCGTCATCTAGCAGGCCGTGCTCGTCGAGTTTGTCTTCAACGTAGGCAAGTGTGAACTCGGTGCCCCAAACGGGAACGTTGAGTTCGGAGAGAATCCAGGGAAGCGCGCCGATGTGATCCTCGTGGCCGTGGGTGAGAATGATGCCGCGCACGCGCTCGCGATTTTCGAGCAGATAAGAAATGTCGGGAACCACAATGTCGACGCCGAGGAGCTCGGCTTCGGGGAACATGAGTCCGGCGTCGATGACGATAATGTCGTCTCCCCAGCGCACGGCCATGCAATTCATGCCGAATTCGCCCAGGCCGCCGAGAGGGATAATCTGCAGTTTTCCAGTTGGCATTGAGTAAAGAGAATGCTAGCACAGCAGGCGAGCGATGAGCAGTGAGCAGTGAGCGATGAGCAGTGAGCAAGGGGTTTAGGAGTGCGCAAAGGCTTTTGCTCAATGCTCGTTGCTCATCGCTCACGGCTCACTGATGGCATTCTGCTGCCGCCTGCGGTAATGTGGAATCAATGGCAGATGAGCGCAAATCGTGGCTGCGGCGGCGTGTGGAAGGCGCTTTCACCAAGGGACTGACGCGGGCGTATTCGGGCGTGCGCGTGGATCCGGAAAAATTTCTGCTGCAATTGCGCACCGCATACCGCTTGCCGATCAGCGGATATCACGGCGTGTATTCGCTCGACATCGGAGAGCTCGATGCGGTAGCGCAGTCGGTCATTCGCAGCGGGATGAAATTTGCTGCAGTCGAAGGCGCGGGATTCGGCGCTGGCGGTTTGATCACGATTGTCCCCGACCTGGGGATATTGTCGGCGATCACGATGCGGACGATTCAGAAACTCAGCCTCGTCTACGGCTTCGAGTTCAATACCGACAATGAGATTGCCGAGCTTTGGGTCGCTGCCGCGAGCGCTGCGGGCGTCGATATCAGTCGCGAGTTGCTGGAAAAGGAAGTGGTAAACAAATTTGTTCCGCGAGTGATCTCGCGAATCGCCGCGAAGGCGAGCACTGAAGTCGTGGAGAAGTGGGCAGGACGAGTGATTCCAATTGCCAGTGCGGCGATCGGCGCGGCACTGAATTACTGGTTCGTGCGGGCCTGGGGCGAGCGGGCGCGGGCGCATTTTCGAGCGCGATATCTCGTTGTGCGGCCTGCGCGTCTGGCGGAATGGAATGCGGCGGAACAGCCGAGTTTGCCGGCGGGAACTTAGGTCAGAGAAACCGGTCGAGGACGAGGGCCTCAAGGCCAGGTATACGCGCGAAGACTGGGTCATTAGTGATGAAGGCCGTCACTTTGCAAAAGAGGGCGGTGGCGGCGATCAGAGCGTCGGGAGTCTGCAAGCGATAGCTGGCACGCAAAGATGCCGCCGAGTTAGCGATCCGGAGCGAGGGTGCAACCCATTCCAGGTTCGGCAGGGTGGTCAGCAAGGAAAAGAAGGCGTCGGCCTGGGGCAAGTTCGCGTTTCTGTACGGTTGAACCAGAAGCTCTGTCAAGACCACTGTGGACGTGACAGCTGTCGACTCGGGGCCTTCCATCCACTTAAAAACCGCATTAGCAAGGTGGAAGTACTTGGGATTGCGTTCCATCAGATAGATGAAGACGCAAGTGTCGATAGCGATAAGGCGGTGCCGGGCGAGGAGCCTCGCTATCTCCAACTGGCGCGTTCCTTCTTCAAATAGTCCTTGGGATAGAGTCCGCGGGCGATGCCAGTGAGGGCGGCGCGATAAGACTTGGGTTTTTCCATGATGATGATCCTTCCCTCGACGGCTCGCACGACGAGCTTGTCACCGGGCTTGAGGTCGAGGGCTTCGCGGGCCTCGCGCGGAATGACGATCTGGTTCTTGGAGGATAGAGTCGCTTCAGCCATGCTTTACATTATAGCAAAAAGTAAAGCGAGGCTTGAGACTGCAACCGGCAACCTTGAAAACCGAGCATCCGCATAGATCTGGGATTTCGGGGCCCATCACCGTAGCCAGTCTTCCAGTTCGATTCCCCTGTCGGTTTTTTCGTCGCGGTATTTCACGATGACGGGAGTATAGAGCGACAGATTCCAGCCCCACGGTCCTCTCTCCTTCTTGACGGCGCGTGAACCTGGCACAACCACTGCATCTTCCGGCACTTCGAGCGGGGCTTCGGGTGTGGCGCGGTAGACTTCTCCGCGCACCAGATCGTAAAGCGGCGTCGAGCGAGTGAGGATGGTCCCTGCTCCAAGCACGGCGCGGGCTCGGACCAGCGTGCCTTCGTAGATGCCGCAGTTGCCGCCGACTAGCACGTCATCTTCGATAATGACCGGCGCGGCATTTACTGGTTCGAGAACGCCTCCGACCTGCGCCGCTGCGCTCAAGTGAACACGTTTGCCGATCTGCGCGCAGGAACCGACCAGCGCGTGCGAATCGATCATAGTTCCTTCATCCACATAAGCGCCGACGTTGATGAACATGGGCGGCATGCAGATCACTGAGGGCGCAACGTAGGCTCCCGTACGCACCGACGACCCTCCGGGAACGACGCGCACGCGATCGGCGAGCGTGAACTGGCGGGCGGGGAAGGTGTCTTTGTCCACGAAAGAGAGTCCTGCCGACATGTCGGCGAGCGCGCCCAGGCGGAATCCCAGCAGGATGCCTTGCTTGACCCAGAGGTTGACGATCCAGCGGGCATTTTTCGCTTCACCGATTTTTTCGGCGGCGCGAATTTTTCCCTGCGTCAGCTGGTCACGGAATTCGAGAAACGTTTTCCGCGCTTCGGGATCTTGTTCGATCTCGCCCAAAGTGGCGAGGCGTTCGATGGAGGATTTCAGGGAAGACATGAATTGCTGATTGTTGATTGCGGATTGTGGATTTGTCAAAGGAGGAACAGCAGGTTCCTCACCGCCGCTTCGCGCCGATTCGGAATGACAAGGTTGGGGTTCTCGATCGCTTCGCGCCGGTTCGGAATGACAAGGTTGAGAGATTTTCAATCAACAATCAAACATCACACAACAACAATTTTTTCTTCTTAGACGCACTTGCATTCGCTGCGGATCAAAACGCCGGTCATGGCGTGGGCGGCTTCGCGGGTTTCGGTCAGAGTGCCGTAGGGGCCGTGCCAGCGGGCGTGATTGGCGTCGTGGCCGGCGGGGCGTCCTTTGCCGTGGCTGCATTGCCCGCAGGAGCCGCGGTGCAGAACGATTTTCTTCGGGCCGGCGGCCCAGTTTTCGTAGATAAAGAAGTCTGCGGCCTCAGGGGCGGGACTGGCGGCCTTGCTGATTAATCCCACTTCGACGGCAACTTTTTGCAGGCGCGAGCGGGTGTCGCGGCGCATGGGCAGCAGCGGCAGTCGGTAGACTTCTTCGATTTTGCCCATCATCGCCAGAACGGCCTTCACCGGCAGCGGACTGGACTCGATGAAGTTGGCCTGCATCAGCGGCAGATATTTTCGATGCAACTGGCGCGCGGTGGTCCAGTCATTGTCCAGCGCGGCGCGGGTGAGCGCAGCCATTTCGTGAGGTATTTCGTTGGATGCGACCGAGATGATGCCGACTCCGCCGAGAGCGATGACGGGAAGTGTGACCGCGTCATCGCCGGAAAAAACGAGAAAAGTTTCCGGCACTGAGTTGATTGCCTCGGCGATCTGCGTCATGTTGCCGCTAGCTTCCTTCACGGCGATGATGTTGGAAATCTCAGCGAGGCGGGCGAGCGTGGGAGGCTCAAGATTCGCGGCGGTGCGGCCGGGCACGTTGTAAAGGACGATCGGCTTTCCGGCTGCCGCTTCCGCAATCGCGGCGAAATGGCGGTACTGGCCCTCCTGTGTGGGCTTGTTGTAGTAGGGCGAGGCGGTGAGGATCGCGTCGACACCCGGTCGAGCCGCGAGTTCCTTCGCCTTCGCGACCGCTTCGTGGGTGGCGTTGGAGGTGGCTCCTGCGAGGATGGGTACACGTCCGGCGGCGACTTCGATGGTTGTGTCGATTACATGCAGCCACTCGTCGTGCGTCAGGGTTGGCGTTTCGCCGGTCGTGCCGCAGGGAACAAGGAAGTCGATGCCTGATTCAACTTGCCACGCGACCAGATTGCGCAGGGCCGCATCGTCGATGGAGCCATCCTGATGAAATGGGGTGACGAGGGCGGTGCCACATCCACGGAGTTGCATGAAGTAAGGATAGCGCGAATGAACGCAGAGTGAAATGCCAGGAAAGGTCGAGGATTATTCCGCGCCAGACAAAACTTCCACATGCGAAAGGCTGTTCTACAAGTCGCGCCACACGTTCTTGAAATCGTAGAAACCTTTCTTGGGCGCGAGCCATTCGGCGGCGCGCACTGCGCCTTCGGCGAAGCCGCGGCGGGACTTGGCATCGTGGCAGAGATAGATGCGATCCGCCGCCGACTCGAAGACGACTTCATGCAGGCCGACAACTTCGCCTTCGCGGAAGCTGGTGATCTCGAGATCTTCGTTCTTGTGAGAACCGGGCCCGCTGGCCTCGCGGATCAGACGCTGGAGCGCGATTGCCGTGCCGGAGGGCGCATCTTTTTTGTGAACGTGGTGACGCTCGAAAATTTGTCCAGTGTAGTCGTGCTGGAGGGCGGCAGCTGCTGCGCGGGCGACATCGAAGAAGAGGTTCACGCCCACCGAAAAATTTGCGGCGTAGACGAATCCCGTGCCGTTCTGCTCGACCAGTTTGCGAACGCGATCCGCTTCGTCGTACCAGCCGGTAGTGCCGACCACCATATTCTTGCCGGCTTTCGCACAGGCTTCGATGTGCGCCATGATGCAGTGCGGCGCGGTGAAGTCGATGACGGTGTCGATGCCGGAGAGTTTTTCGGCGGAGAGAGCGGCGCAGTCGGCGTTTTCTTTCGCTCCGGCGATTGTAACGTGGTGCTTGCGCGCGGTCGCGACTTCGGCTACTAACGATCCCGTTTTGCCTCGACCGAGAAGAAGGAGGTTCATACTCAGATCGATTTAACCACAGAGGGCACGGAGGGGCACAGAGTCGACGTCCTCAGCGGCTGAGGCGCGCCGTGCTTACGCGAAGATTTCCGGGTCCAGTTCGGAAAAGAAGGTCTTGTGCAGGCGCTGGATGACTTCGGGGACTTCGTCTTCTTCGATGACGAAGGTCAAATTAATTTCCGAGGCGCCCTGCGAGATCATACGGATCTTTTTGTCGGAGAGTTCGCGGAAGACCAGGCCGGCGACTCCGGGCGTGTCGCGGAGATTCTCTCCCACCAGGCAGATGATAGCCTTGCGTCCTTCATATTTCACGTCGGCCAGTTTGGCGAGATCCGCGGCCAGCGCGGGAATCGCCTGATTGGAATCGACGGTCAGTGAGACGCTGACCTCGGAAGTGGAAACGACGTCGACCGCAACTTTGTGGTGATCGAAGGCCTCGAAAATGGCGCGTAGGAATCCGTGAGCCAGCAGCATGCGCGGAGCAGCCACCTCGATGATGGTGATGCGCTTCTTGGCGGCGATGGCTTTGAAGATATTCTTCTTGCCTTGCGGCCCGCGCGTGGTGATGCGCGTGCCCTCGCATGACGGATTGCGCGAATTCAGAACATATACAGGAATATTTTTCTGAATGGCCGGCAGCACTGTCGCCGGGTGAAGGACCTTTGCGCCAAAGTAGGCGAGTTCGGCGGCTTCGTCGAAGCCGATGACTTTGATGCGGCGGGCGTCGGGACAGATGCGCGGATCGGTAGTCAGGATGCCGTCGACATCGGTCCAGATCTCGATGCGGTCGGCGTTCAGCCCAGCGCCGAAAATGGCGGCGGAAAAATCGGAGCCACCGCGGCCGATGGTCGTGGTGATTCCGGCAAGGCTGCCGCCGATGAATCCGCCCATGACCGGAACTTTACCGGCTTCCAGCAGAGGCTGAACTCTTTCCTGCAGCCGCGCGTTCGTTTCCTCGAACTGTGGGACGGCCTGCATGTAGCTGCTGTCGGTGATCAGCACCTCGCGCGAATCGACGTGCACGCCGTTGAGTCCGCGCGCAGAGAATGCCGCTGCGACAATTTTGCTGGAGAGCATTTCGCCGAAAGCAGGCCACGTGATCGGTGGTGCGCGGCGTGATTTCGCCGACGGCGGAAATGCCGCGCAGGAGTTCGTCGAGAGCTTCAAAATCCGCGCCAATCTCGGAGTGGAAATCAGTGAAGAGTGCGGTGCCCAAGAGTTCGCTGGCGGTGTTGTAGTGGCGCTCCTGCAGCGATCGGCAGAGTTTGAGGGCAGTTTTGCGCTCGCCCGCGCCGGCTGCTTTGGCCATGGTCAACAGCGTATCGGTGACCTTGGCCATCGCACTGACCACGACCACCGGCTTCTGCGCGAGACGGCCTTGCACGATGGACGCTACGCGGTCGATCGCCTTGGCGTCTTCTACCGATGTGCCGCCGAATTTCATGACGATCATCGGCGAGACTCCGGATGGAGGGACCAACCAGCGCTCTGGCTCACGGGTGCTGGGGCGGGACGTTCCCGCGACTGCCGGTGGGGCCCGGGCGCTACGCTTGGGCGGTTCATCCCAGGTATCCCTTGGCCTTGAGCAGTTCGGCGTTAAGCACCGCAGCTCCGGCGGCTCCGCGAATCGTGTTGTGCGAGAGCACGGTAAATTTCCAATCGAGCACGCCGCAGGGGCGAAGCCGTCCGACAACCGTCGTCATGCCGGCGCCCATATCGACATCGAAACGCGGCTGCGGGCGGTCGTTGGCTTCGACATAAACGATGGGGCGCTCGGGAGCGCTGGGCAGCTTTAATTCTTGCGGTTCGGCGCGATAGTTGTTCCAGGCGGCGATGATTTCTTGGGGCTTGGCTTTGGTCTTGAGGCGAATCGAAACCGACTCGGTGTGGCCGTCTTCGACGGCGACGCGGTTGCATTGCGCGCTCATGGCGAATGCGCCGGGAATCACTTTCGTCCCATTCAACTGGCCGAGCAGCTTGCGCGTCTCCTCTTCCATTTTTTCTTCTTCGTTCTTGATGAAGGGAATCACGTTGCCGAGAATGTCGAGCGAGGCGACGCCGGGATACCCCGCGCCGCTGACCGCTTGCATGGTGACGGCCATGACGGCCTCGAGGCCGAAACGCTGATGCAGAGGCGCGAGCGCGAGCACCAGGCCGATGGCGGAGCAGTTGGGATTGGTGACCACATAGCCGCCGGATTTCTTGCGCCAGGCTTGTCCGTCGATCAGTTTGATGTGACCGCTGTTGACTTCCGGGATGACCAGCGGAACGTCTTCCTGCATGCGCAGGGCGCTTGAATTCGAGACCACAGCGCATCCCGCGTCGGCGAAACGCGGTTCGAGTTCAGCCGCGATCGCTGAGTCGAGGGCCGCGAAAATAATCTTGGGCGCGCCTTCCGGAGTGGCTGGAGAAACCTTCATGGCCGCGACTCGCGGCGGAATCGCAGTTTTCAGCCGCCAGCGCGCAGCCTCTCCGTATGTCTTGCCTTCCGAACGGTCGGATGCGGCCAGCCATGCCACTTCGAACCAGGGATGATTCTCCAACATCTGGATGAAGCGTTGTCCAACGACACCGGTAGCGCCAAGAATGCCGATAGGAATTTTCTGATTCATAAAGTACTTGGAATTTTATAACAAGCGGCGGACAGTGCCGGCGAACTTAGGTCACACCGCGCGGCCTATGAAACCTTTTAACCACAAAGGGCACGAAGGTACGCGAAGGCACGGCCTTGATCGATCTTCTCCGGAAAGTTACTTGCGGCGCGGCTCGGGGCTTCCGAAGGAATAGTCGGTGGTAAGCGGGCCGAACTTCTTTTTTTCTGCGTAGAGGCGCCAGCGGCGGAAGAGAATGCGCAGCGTGGCCATCACCGGGATGGAGAGATAGATGCCAAGAATGCCGGCGACCTCGCCGCCGGCCATGACGCCGAAGATGGCGGCGAGAGGGTGCAGTTCCATGCTGTCGCCCATGATGCGCGGAGAGGAAACGTAGTCCTGAATTCCGCGCCACACCAGCAGAAAAATCAGCAGGGCGATCCAGTGCTGGTAGCTGGTCAGCAGCGCTACGCTGATGATGATCAGGCCGGCGGCGAGCGGGCCGACGACCGGGATGAATTCCAGCAGTCCGCCGATTGTGCCCAGCACCAGGAAATACTGCACACCCATGATCCAGAGAACGCCCGAGTAGACGATCAGACTGAGCGCGGCGAGAGTCAGTTGGGCGCGGATAAAGTGGGCCAGCATGCGGTTGAGATCGTTAAGCACGTTTTCGAGGAACTCACGCTGCGGGCGCGACTGAATGGCTGAAAGCAGAAAGTCGCTGAAGTTGCGGCCGTCTTTCAAAAAGAAAATCGAGAGCAGCGGCACGATGATCAGAAGCCACGCCTCTTTGGCGACATCGGCAACGCGCAGGCCGAAGCGTTGGGCGAATTGGGAAATCTCATCACTGTGATTGCTCAGAAAACTCTGGGCAAATTCGGTGCTGGCGCGGCTCCAGCCATGCTCTTCGCCGAGTTGCTGGGCGATTTGTCCGGAACTGAGTTGGCCCAGCAAAGTGGGAAGCGACTGGCCCAGGCGGCTGCCCTCGCGGGTAACTTTGGGGCCGACCAGGACGAAGAAAACGACCACCAGCGCGAGCAGAAGCGCGTAGATCACGGCAATGGCGCGTCCACGCCCGCGCAACGGCTTGGCCAGATGCGTGACCAGGGGACTCATCAGGTAGGCGAAGAAGATGGCGAATAGAAAGGCCATCAGGGTGGCACGCGCGACATAAAGGAAGCCCAGTCCCAGCGCGAACAGCAGCACTGTGACAATGGAGCGAGCCGTACGTGAGTCAGCCAGCAGCAATAGGTTTTCCAGGGACGATCTCGATTCTGCCGCCGGGCGAGCCTGTGGCTAATCCCGGATGACTTCTGTGTTATCGGCAGGAATCAAGACTCGGATCAGCTTGAACTGGTCGTGATCGTCCACCCACAAGTTCCAAAGAAAATTTTCCCCACTCAGATTCAGGCGCAGCAGGTCGCGGTCGGTGCCGTGAATGTTCACTTTCTCGCGGCCCACCAGTTCCAGGCGCACGCGGACGGAGTTGCGGTCCTGCGGCACCAGCGTGCCAAACTCGGCCGGACCCTGCTGACATTTTAGATTGCCGCCCTCGGGCTTGCAGTCGCTGGCCAAATAACGCCATACCAGAACTTCGCGCTGCACGAAGAAATTGTTATCGAGAATGGTCGAGGTGCTGGGCATCAGGAAAGGCTGCTCGGCGGGCTTGGTCATGCCGGGACTGGCAATGTTTTCGAGCAGGAAGTCGTTCTTGGTAACGACCGTAAGCGAACCGCCCGAGGTTTGGCTCCATTCATAGCGCAACAATTCGCCGCTGGATGTGATCTCGAGTTCCGACCTCTGCGCGGCGTCAGTTGCTCCCGCTTCTTTCAGTTGTGACTTGATGGTGCTCATGCCGTTAAGCTGTTCGATCTGAAAAGTTTCGGTGACCACGCGCTGGCCTTTGATGAACACGCCGAAAGAACCGGAGTCGACGGCCTGAGCTTTTTCTTTATCTTTCTCTTTTTCTTTCTTGTCTCCAGCCCAACCTGCGGGGACAGCCAGACAAGTCGCTACTACGACCGCGACGCCCCAGCCCGCTAACGCTTTAAATCTCACTCGACTTCTCCCATCTCGGTACGGATATTGAGTTTTTTCAACTCAAGCAACTCAGCGATTTCGGCCGCGATTTCTTCGAACTCCCGCCCGCCGGTCTGAACGGTCCGTGCAGCCTTGCTGTAGCTCTTGCGTCTTGCCTGGTACAAATCGCAAAAGTGCTCGGTGCTGCGCAAGAGCGGCCGATCGGTTCCCATTTCGCTGGCCTGCTTTTGGCAGCGCTCCCATAAGACTTCAACGGGTGCATCCAGAAACATAACGTGAAGGCCATGACGCTTCAGCAAAGCCGCGTTCTTCGCCTGGGCGAATGCGCCGCCTCCTAAAGCGACGACTCGTCCCGGCTTGCCGGACAGCGAGTTGAGAACCTGCCGCAGGGCCCTGTGTTCGGCCTGTCGGAAAACGGCCTCTCCGGAGTCACGGAAAATCTCTACAATCCTGCGGCCTTCGCGCTGCTCGATGAGATCGTCGAGATCCTCAAAAAGCCAGTTCAATCGCCGCGCCAGCACTCGCCCTACACTGGTCTTCCCGGCACCCATAAAGCCAACCAGAAAAACGGCATGGGACAAATAAACCGGGCGCGCAGCCCTGCGCTCGCCGACTTTAGCCGCGCTGACGGCACGACGCTCCGCCAATCGCTTCTTCGAGCGCTTCTGCGTTGATTCAGTTTTCTTTTTCGTTGCTATTTTGCAGCGCGTTTTCTGAGGTGGATTTTACCACTGAAGCTGCGCAGCACTACGGTGGAAGAGGCCGCAGCTCTGCCCATGGTACCCATAAAGGCACGGCCTTCCTGGATGACAAACCAGGGATGACTCGTGGGTTGAAGAGGGATGTCGTCGTGCACTTCGCCCTTGACCGAGCGGGCGCTCACGTCGGCGGAAGTGTATTCGGGCACGGTGGCATCGATGTCGCCGCTGTGGCTGGTCAAACGATATTCGCCGCCCGAGCCGAAGTCGCCGATGTAGCTGATGCCGCCGCTGGTGGAGACGACTTGCACCAGAGGTCCGGTGACGCGGTCGAGCATCACGGCGCCACTCAGCGAATCTACCTCGACGTGGCCATCCTGCACGTTGGTCAGAGTGACTGGGCCGTTGAGGGTCTTGATGTGAACGTGGGCGCTGTTGATGTCGCGGACATCCACCGTCGCGGCCGCGCCTTCGAGGGTGACATCGCCATGCAACTTCTCGGCGTGCAGGGTTCCGGTGTTGGAGTGCAGCGTGACGCTGGCATCCGCCGGAACCAGGATCTCGTAATCCACGCGCCCGGAGTCAGCGTCCGCCCCGGGGAGAAGATGCGATTGAATTTCGACGCGATTGCCGGACTGGCTGTTATCGACTTCCACCCGGTCGGAATGCAGCACAGCGTTGACTACCACTGTGTTTCCGCTGGAAGGCTTGATCGAAATGGAGCCGTAAGGATTGTTGACTGAGATCCCGGCCTTGGGGCCGACATTGAAATGAAGTTCTTTGTGGCTTTCGGCGGCCAGTGTGCCTACCATCATTGCCATTGCGCCGACCGCCAGCAGGGTAATTGTGTGACCGCTCATAAAGTTCCCCGATTGATGCGTGTCCACGTTGCCATACATTATGGCAGAGAACGATCCATGGCCAGTTCGAAAAGCATGGCCTTTTGCTGATAAGCCTCGAGCAGCGAACGCCGGGCCTCGTCGTCATTGGGATTGGCATCCGCGAAGCCTTGGGCATCGTGGATGTACTCGTTCACACGGCGGAGATTCTCGGTATATTGCGCCTGCATAGCAGGAGCCTGCGCCGAAACCTCTTGCAAAAGATCCTCGTCGTTGAGCCCAGCACCGGCGTCATTGAGACTGGCGATCGTAACTCCCGGAGCCGCTTCGTAAACCGCTCGCGGCGCCGAGGCCACCGACCGGCTTTGCATCTGCTGATGAACCCGCAATCCCACGGCTACGGCCAGCACAGCGGCTACGGGCACAAACCAGCGCGCCCAGCTCCACCTGGAGGTCGTAGAGGGAAGCGGGGATCGATGGCCGTATTGCGGGCGAATCAATCCCTCTTGGCGCAATGCAATTTCAATGGAGTTCCACACTCGCGGGCTGGGTTCGTCCGCGGATCGCAATTCCGCTGCCGTGGACGCAATCATCACCAGTTCCTTGACCAGAGCCGAGCACTCCGGACAGTTTTTCAGATGGGCCAGTTGTTCGGCGCCGCCGCCGTTCTCGATTTCCGCAAGACTCTCTTGCAGTTCAACGCACGTCATACCGCTCTCCCCAAGGCCTCTGGCAGTTCAAGTACCGCTCAGTGTACCGCCGTTCTCGTCAAACCGCAGTCGCTTAGAGTTACGGAAGTATCCAGTCCGTGCTGGCTACTTTCTCCGCGCTCAGGATTTCGCGGCCTTCTCGGCTCGCTGCATCCTGAGCATGTCCCGCAGTTTCATGCGGGCTTTATGCAGTTGCGACTTGCTGTTGCCGACCGAACATCCGACCATGGCCGCGATTTCGTTATGCTCGTAGCCTTGAATGTCGTGGAGCACGAAGATCATGCGATAGCCGGGAGGGAGATCGTCCACGGCCCGCTGCAATTGCAGACGGTCCAGAGATCCGGCCAGCGCTAAATCATCTGCCCCAAAATCTTTCTTCGGCGCGTCTTCCTCGCCGCTGCCCTGCGTGGTCTCTTCGAGCGAAACCACGGGCAGGCTCTTCTTGCGCAAATGCATCAGCACAACGTTGACCGAAAGCCGATGCAGCCAGGTGGAAAATGCCGATTCGCCGCGGAAAGTAGCGATCTTGCGATAGAGCTGCAGGAAGGCCTCTTGGGTCAAATCCTCGGCTTCGGCCGTATTTGCTGTCATGCGCAGACACAACGAGTACACCCGCCGTTTATGCCTGTCGTAGAGCGCCTGGAACGCTTCCGCGTCTCCCTGCTTGGCTCTTTCGATGGCGCCGGCTTCGTTGAACTCGTTCGCCTGTCGTTGTTCGGGGTCGGTCAAGTTGCCTTTTCCGGCCGCACTTCGTCAGATGCGGCTAACTATCTGTGCGTTGTATGGCTTGCGGGCCTTCGCGGCGGAACTAAAGTAAGCGCTGTATGCAAAATACCGGAGCCATTCTTCCGTTCTTTGGATTCTTTTCAGGCTCCTCGGGAAGCGGGAAAATCCTTTGCCTGCTCCATGTTAAAGATGACCTGCCTTTGACCTTATAACCCAATTCTAAATTTAGAGTCGCGATCTTCAAAATTTGGTAGTTTTTTGACTTCTTAGGCCGTCGGCTTGGCTGTCGTAATCGTCTCCAATCCGTGGCCGCGCGGCCCCATTTCCCGCTGGCGGAGCAGGAAGGCGAAGAACAATCCTAGGAAGCCCAGGGTCGAGAAAATCCACATGCCGAGCCTGTAGCCGGAGGGATTCGACGCATCGGCGTTGCTGTGCGTGTTGGCCCAGCCGACCAGAATGTTAAAGCCGAACAAGCCGATGTTCTGGATCATGGTCATCAGCCCGTACGCGGTGCCGAGTTTGGCCTGATCCACAATGTAGGCTACCGACGGCCACATCACCGCTGGAATCAGAGAGAAGGCCACACCCATCATCGCCATCGGAATGTAGAGATTCACCTGCGTGTAGGCCATGATCAGGTAAACCGGAATCAATAAGAGGGAGCCCAGCATCATGAGCAGAGCCCGCTTGCCGATGCGATCGACCCAGAGGCCGAACAATGGCGTCGCGATCATGGCGAAGAGCGTGAGCATGCTGGAAAGGAAGCCGCCGAACTCGCGGGAAGTGCCGTGGGCCTCCATGAAATATTTCACCGCGAAAGTCTGGAAGGGAAAAATCGCCGAATAGAACGTCACGCAGAGTGCCACGATGTACCAGTAGCTCACGCCGAACTTGAAGAGATCGCCGAATACGACCTTGTCAGTGGATGCCTCACCGAGCCTGAAGTTCTTTTCCGCGTGCACTTCGAGAACCCAGTAAATCGCTGCCCCCACCACACAGAACACCGACAGTCCGAGGGCAATCAGGAAGGGCCAGCGCCAGTTGGCATACGCAGCGCGCGCCCAGGTGGGTGAGTTGAGGGCGGCGAACGATCCGAGGCGGCAGATGGTCAGGTTAAGTCCGAAGGCGAAGCTGAGTTCTTTCCCTTTGAACCAGCGGGCCAGCGCGGCGGTGACTGCGACGTTGAGCGATTCCGCGCCCATGCCGAAGATGAGGCGTCCGGCGGCCATGAAGGCGAGCGTGCTGGAACTGGCCGTGATTGCGGGGCCGATCACGCTGAGCACGCCGAAAATCATCAATGACTTTCTGAGGCCGAGGCGGTCGATGATGAGTCCGCCGATCACGACCGTGAAGATATTAGGGAAGCTGTAGATGGCCTGCAGGAATCCGATGTTCTCGTCAGTGAAATGCAGTTGCTGCTTCAGCACGTCAGCCAGCGGGCTCAACGCGTCATAGGCGTAGTAGCTGCCGAACATGGCGAGGCTGAGAAAGACCAGCACCAGCCAGCGGTAGATCCGGCTGGGCTCAGGACGGATGGCTTCGGTCATGCGAGCTCTTTTCCGAGTTCCGGGGATTCACGAGCAGAGAAGATTAGCAGAGTTCGGGGGTGGGGCCTAGCCGCGGTTGCGACGGGGATGGGGGCAGCTAAGGATGCTTCGACTCGTTCAGCGCGACGGTGCCCTCCTGTGGAAAATTTCTGAAGGAACTCGAGTAACCTTGTCGCGAACTGCTTTCCGCCTGCACAATGGCCGGCGCGGGCCGGGCGGAACAAGAACAGGCAGCTATTCGCGGGCGGTGCTTGGAATTATCCTGATGCCTGTCCCCACAAAGACCCAGGAGCTGATTATGAGAGGGATCGTTCTAGGTTTTGTGTTTGCCGTGACGGCGCCATTGCTCGTGGGCCAGACCGCGCCCGAGGTTCAGAAGCACGAACCGCAGGGAGTCGTTTCAGATTGGACGAGCCATCATGTCCTCTATCCGGAATCGAAGGACGGTTCCGCGATGGCGCGAAATCAGAACGAGCGAAATCAAAACGAGCGAAATCAAAACGATCCGCGCTGGCTGCAGAGTTGGTATCTGCGTCATCAGGAGTCATGGTGGCCAGAGCATCGCCGCTGGCACCATCGCCGCCGCCACCGAGACTGGAGCGTTTCTCTCTCCGCGAATCCATCGATGTCGGCGTTTGAGCCGCTGTTCGATTTCTCTTACACGATGAATCTCGACACGGGCTATGGCAGTGTCAACACGACGGACAATGGCAGTGGCCAGTACCTCGCCACCTCTGGCTTCCTAAGCGATCACAGCTACTGGGGACTAACGACCCAGACGGTGGCACGTATCCGCTATTCCCCGGGGGGCCCAGCGCAGCACAACCAGCCCAAGCGGGAAGTTCCAGTACGACAATCTCCTCTTTCCCGGCGCGGTTCCGCTGATCGATCACTATGGACTTCTCTTCATGGGCGGCGGCTTCGAGATTCAACCTCTGGAGCAACTTTCCAGTCCCGACAATTATGAATTCGAGGACTGGAACGGCAGCGATGCCTGACCAACGATGCGACTAGTCTCGCGGGGGTACCGTTCGTCCTAACTCCCGCTCCCGGCGGAGGCCAGACCGCGCCCGGCGAAATTTTCGTTTGATGTGAACCTGGATCCCAGTTGCACGAGCGATTACGTCGTGATCGGGATTCCCTCGACTCCTGCACCTGGCGGGCAAGCGAACATTGTTGGAGTGAACAATTTGTACAGCGGCGGCGCTGGCGCGCTGTGTCCGACCGGGCCGACTGTGATGTTCGCCTACGCCTCAGGTACGGGACAGGTGCCCGCATCGCTGGTTCTCTCACAAAATGGGAGCCAGATTGCTTACATTGAGAATCTTGCCGACGGGTAGTTCTTACTTCCACGTTCTGACAGTTGGTACCACGGGGACCAACGGGAGCAGCGCGACCGTGGCCGTAGTGCCGGGTGCTGCTGGCGGGAACAACGCCGTCGATCAGAGCGTGCTGCTTTCGCCAGACGGTGGCACTCACCAGCAGAGTTCCACGAATACGGTTTTCGTGGCGTATACACCACGGACGACGCCAGCGATGTCGCCTACGCGACTACCTATAGCGCAACTGACCGGGACCGGCTATCTGTACAAGATCAGCAACGTGTTCAATGGCAGTAGACTCCGACGATCACCTGGAGCGTACCCGTCAGCGCCGTTCCGTCCAGTCCGGTCTACGATTCCGTATCGAACACAGTTTTCTTTACGGATAGCGCCGGCCGTCTCGATTATGTGATCGACAGCGGCTACACCGACGGTGGTTTATGGATCGAGTTCTGGCGAGTGGCACCACGTCGGAGAATCCGGTGATCGTCGATAGCGTGAACCAGATGGTTTACGCTTTCTTCAACACCAACGGCGCCAACGCTGTGGTAGTGCAGGCGCCGACGAGTTTGGCCAGCTTTGTCTCGGTTCCAGTGGGCACAGGAACTACGGTCTACACCGGGCCGTACGAGCCGACTTTCAACCACGCCTGGTTCACAGGATCAGGAACGCCGGAGATGTACGTCGCCGGGACCGATGCGCTGACCGGGACGATTCCGACTCTATACAGCGTGGGGTTCAACGGCAGTGGAGTGATGAACAGCACAGCCGACGCGACGACTGCTGCTCTGACGACTGGTACGGCGGACGCCTCGCCAATCACGGAGTTCTACGACGCGGTGACGGCCAAGGATTACTTGTTCGTCGGGGTGACGGATCATTGCATCGCTACCGTGGGCGGAGGAGCAGCCGGCTGCGTCATGAGCCTGGACATCACGGGCGGTTTTCCCACGGTCAGTACTGGCAGCGTCGCGTTGCCCGCCGCAGGCGGCACGACCGGCATCATCGTGGATAACAACAGCAGTTCCACGGGAGCGTCCAGCATTTATTACGGAACCAAGACGGGGGTGGCACTGGTCAAGGCTACGCAATCAGCTTTGAATTGATGCTGACACGTTGCACGCCGGGAAAACGATCTGCCTAGGAAGCCTTGGTGTTAAATGTGCACTGGGTTTGGGTGGGATCAATTTTCCCGCAGCTCAGCGCAGTGGTGACAAAAACATGTTCGAAGCGGAAGGCCGGTTTTACGTAAGGTTGCTTTGGTTGACCATCGCTAGGCAGTCGCTTTTCTTCGGGGTCCGCATTTCCATTTCCCATTGAACACGTGTCCTTGTTTGGATTCTCGTGCGACTGGATTTTCAGTTGCCGGGATTATACAGACCCGCACTCCGCTGTGGAAGGGCTCTTCCGGGCGGTCAGAAGCGAGCGGCTCGCGGCTCAACTGCCCACGTAGCGCGCGTACAGGCTGCGGGCTACGGCCGTGTCGGTGGTGCCCTTGATGATGGCGCGGCCGTCGGGGAAGAGCGTCATTTCGTAGGGTTCGCGCCAGAACTTCAGGACGAAGTCGTTGTGGCGGACGCTGCCGTGCGGCTGCAGCCGGCTGCTCAATTCGGCGAAGTCGATGGGACGTTGCCGCTCATGAATTTGCACGGAATTCCTGCCGCATAACGTGATATGCGGACGTCCCTCGCCGGCGAGATGAATGAAGTCGCGCTGGCCGCAGGCCCGACATCCCACTCGCGGCTTGGCCGCAGAAATTTCCGCATGCTCGTTTGTCCAGACATCGAACGAAAGCAGAGTTCGCCGTAATGATTTTGCGGCCGGACCGCCGATCAGTAACTTCAACGCCTCGGTGGCAGCGATGGACGCCACCAGGTTGACCGCGGAGTTCAGAATCCCGGAAGTCTCGCAGGTTTCCACCATCCCGCGCGGCGAATCGGGGAAGATGCAGGCCAGGCAGGCGGTCTCGCCGGGCAAAATGTTCAAGGTCACTCCGTAGCTGCCGACCGCGGCGGAGTAGATCCAGGGAAGCGAGCGGTCGACCGCGTAGTCGTTGAGCAGGTAGCGGGTCTCGAAATTGTCGGTACCGTCGAGGATCAGTTCCATTCCCTCAAGCAATGCTTCGATGTTGCCGGGGATCAGATCTTCGACCTTGGCTTCAATTTTAGTTTCGGAATTGAAGGCAGCGATCTTGCGGGCCGCGGCGACGGCCTTGGGCAGGGATTCGGCCGCATCGTTCTCATCGAACAGCGATTGCCGCTGCAGGTTGCTGGGCTCGACGTAGTCGCGATCGATAATGCGCAACGTACCCACACCGGCGCGCGCTAGCAATCCAGCCAAAGCCGATCCGGTGGCGCCGCAGCCTACGATGGCCGCGCGAGCCGCGCCCAGCCGGGCCTGGCCCTCCTCACCGATGCCGCGAAACAAGATTTGCCGCGAATAGCGTTCGTTGTTCAGAGGCTCGCGTTTCGTGAGGTCCTGCTGCGTATTACCCGCTTGTGGCTCCTGTGCCAAAGAGATCACCAGTCTTGTGCCGTGAAACCTTTATTATAAGGGGCTGGAATTTCCAGAAAATTCTGGTCGTGGAAGTCCTGCCCAGCCAGCGCTTCCGAGCACCGTACAACGAGAGCCGGGCGTGTTCCATCGAAGTCAATTAAGCCCGAAACCGAGGACATTCGTTTGCCAAGACCGTTTGCGATCCTGACCGCAGCCCTGTTGTTGGGGTTCGCAATTCCGTCAGGGATTTTCGGGCAAACCAATTCCCAGCCGGGCGCTGCCAAGGCTCAGGAACAATCGCAGGCACCCCCCGTGACCAGTCGCTACGAAGGTAAGGTAGTGGAATCCATCCAACTTCCGGGAGTGCCGGACGCCGACCGCGAACATCTTCTGCAGTTGCTGGCACAGAAAGCCGGCGAGCCGCTGGATCACAACCGGGTGCGCGACAGTATTCGCGCGCTGTATGGCACCGGCCGGTTTGCCGACATTCAGGCTGAAGTCGCGCCCTCAGGCGAGGGCATTGTTCTGACTTTCACTACATCACCCAACTTCTTTGTCGGGGCGGTGAATGTCGAGGGCGCGCCGACGCGGCCCAACGCCAACCAGATCATCAATGCCTCAAAGTTTGACTTGGGTGAACGGTACACGCGCGAAAAGTTGACCCGGGCGATTGAAAACGTGCGCCAGCTCATGCAGGAGAACGGCTACTACCAGGCGCGCGTTACCGCAGAGAGCACGGCCGACCCCACTACCCAGCAGATCAGCGTTCTTTTCCACGTTACGCCTGGCGCCCAGGCGCATGTGGGCAAGGTGGATGTGACCGGAACCTCGGGGCTTTCTCCGGCTGAGATCTCGGTGATCGCGCATATGGAGAGCGGCGACCGGGTGACTTCGGCACGGGTGAGCGGCTCGCTTCGCCAGCTGCGCAAACGATTTCAAAAGCAGAACCGCGCCCTGGCCCAGGTTTCCATCGCACAGCAGAATTATCATTCCGAAAATAATTCGGTGGATTTCACGTTCCAGGTTGATCCTGGACCCGTGGTGGTCATTTTTGCTACCGGATTCCACATCAGCCGCGGTGTTCTGAAAAAAGAAATTCCCGTCTACGAGGAGAACGCAGTCGACGACGATCTGCTCAACGAGGGCAAAAAGAACCTGCTTGATTACATGCAGACCAAGGGCCATTTCGATGCCACAGTCGACATCGATAAAGAGGTCGAGCCCAAGGTGATGCGAGTCATTTACAAAATTGATCCCGGGCCGGTGCACAAGCTGGCGCTGGTGCAGATCACGGGCAACCAAAATTTCCTGGATACGGCCAAGCTGCGCTCCTACCTGCAAATTCAACCTGCCAGCCGCTTTGTGAGCCACGGCCGTTACAGCGGAAGCTTGCTGCAAAGCGATGTGGCGACTCTCGAAAGCCTCTATCGCGCGAACGGCTTCCGCAAAGTGCAAATCCAGTCGGTCGTACAGGACAACTATCGCGGCGAGAATAATCTTGCGGTTCGTATTCAAATCGAGGAGGGTCCGCGAACGCTGCTGGGCGAGGTGCACGTGGTGGGGAATGAGCAGGTCCCGACTCCATCGCTCCCCGAGATGAGCACGCAGGTTGGTCAGCCCTATTCAGAGCTGGACCTGGCCAATGACCGCGAGGGAATCCTCAACTATTACTTTGATCACGGATTTCCTAACGCTACTTTGGACATCACGACGCAGGCTTCGACGAAAGATCCCGATCGCGAAGACGTAACCTTCACCATTCATGAGGGCGAACTTTTTTCCATCGACCACGTGCTGGTCGCAGGGCTCGAACATACTCGCGATTACGTCGTCGATCGGGAATTGCGGGTCCATTCTGGACAGGCGCTGAGCCAGCAGGCGCTTCTGAACACGCAGACCCGTCTTTACGATCTCGGCATTTTTAGCCAGGTGGATACCGCGGTGCAGAATCCTGAAGGCGATGATCCAAAGAAAAATGTGCTGGTGCAGTTGCAGGAGGCGAAACGCTATACGTTCACTTACGGCGTGGGACTGGAGTTTGAGACCGGGTTGCCCTCCGGTTCTACCGCACCGCAGGGCGCCACTGGAGTCAGCCCACGAGTTGAGTTTGATGTAACCCGGCTGAACTTTGGCGGTCGCGATCAAACCCTTACCTTCCAGTCGCATGTTGGGCGTTTGCAGCAGCGTGGGCTGATCAGCTACACCGTGCCCAAGCTGTTTGATAGCGACAAGTTCCGGCTGATTTACAGCATCTTCTACGACAACAGTCTCGATGTCGCGACGTTTACCTCACAAAGGCTCGAAGGCAAGATCGATCTCCGGCAACAGTTGGGCAACTCCGGCATTGAGCCGGGCACGCGGCCGGGACCGAATTCCGTTACGTACCGCTTTGAATTTCGCCGCGTGAAAGCGAGCAACTTTGCCTCCGATTTTTCTCCCGGCGAATTCCAGTTGCTTTCTTTGCCGGTGACCATCGGCGGTCCTGGATTCACGGTTATCCACGACAAACGGGATAATCCGCTGGAAAGCACCAAGGGAAACTACTTCACGCTCGATGGGTTTGCCTCTTCCCGCTACTTCGGTTCGGAAACCGATTTCGGCCGCGCCCTGGCCCAATATTCGACCTACTACGTTTTGGGTAAGGGAAAGCCCGGGCATCAGTTTGTATTCGCGCGTTCCACCACGATTGGTTTGCAGCAGCCGTTTGCCGGGACAAGGGTCGTGCCGCCGGGAGCCTGTCCGGTAGATCCTAAAACCAACGAGACCGAGTGCACCGGATTTTCCTCGATTCCGTTGCCCGAGCAATTTTTTGCTGGTGGTGGCAACTCTCATCGCGGATTTGGGTTAAATCAGGCGGGCCCCCGCGATCCGTCGTCCGGTTTTCCTGTCGGTGGTACGGCGTTGTTCGTCAATAATTTTGAACTGCGCCTGCCCCCGGCCACGCTGCCGTATTTCGGCGAAGGCTTCAGTTTTGCCATCTTTCACGATATGGGCAACGTATTCACGGCGCAGCACGATATGGTCAAGGGGTTGTTACGTTGGCACCAGGCCAATCCCAATCTTTGTTTGCCCGTTGGTACAACTCCCACCTCGTGCTTCAACCATTTCAATGAATCAGGATATGATTACACTTCACACGCAGTAGGGGTTGGTGTGCGGTATAAGACTCCGATCGGTCCTTTGCGCTTCGACTTTGGATACGATCTGAATCCAACCAGTTATTTTCAGGGCCTTACCTTTAACACGAGCGGGCAGGCGACCAGCTATGAAACGCAGCGCCTGCGTCACTTCAACGTTTTTTTCAGTATCGGTCAGCCATTTTGATGCGAAGAATCATTACCATTTTGATGTCCACGACGGTCATGCTGGCAAGTCTGCTGGCTACGGTCTCGCTGCCGACGCCAGCCTGGGGCGGGGAAGGCGAAGTCATCGATCGCATCGTGGCCACCATCAATGGACACATCATCCTGCAGAGCGATTGGGACGAAGCCCTACGTTACGAGGCTCTGCTGAATGGCCGTTCGCTCAGCGAATTTACTGACGATGAACGCCGCGCCGTTCTCGATCGCCTGGTCGACCAGGAATTGCTGGACGAGCAGATAAAATCTTCGATATTCGATCATGCCTCGGAAGCTGAAGCCGCGGCCCGCATCGCCGACGCGCGAAAGCACTATGCAGAAGCCGCTACGGACGATGGCTGGCGTTCTGTGCTGGCGCGATTTGGCCTGGCCGAGAAAGATTTGATCGCTCATGTTCAGCAGCAGATCGATCTGATGCGTCTGGTGGACTCGCACCTTCGCCCGGCTGTACAGATCGATTCCAAGACTGTCGAAGCCTACTACCGCGACAAGTTTGTTCCGCAGTTGAAGCAATCAGGAGCGGACGAAGTGTCTTTAGCCGAAGTGTCCGGCAAGATTCGCGAACTGCTCACCGAAGAGAAGGTAAACGAGTTGCTCGTCTCCTGGCTGCAAACCTTGCGCTCAGAAAGCAAGGTCAGCTTCAGCAACGACTCTGTGGCTGACGGAGTACAGGCCAGGTGACCGAAGCCGCGGCCAGACCTCGCCGCTGGTGGAAATATCTGTTGATCGCGGGCGGCACCGTCGTGCTCGTCCTGTTGGCTACCGTCTGGTATGTCACCACGGATTCCTTTCAAAGCTACGTGCGGGGAAAGATGGTTGCCGAACTGGAGCGCATCACCGGCGGCCACGCAGAAATCGGCAGCTTCCACGTCATTCCTTTCCGCATGCAGCTGGAAGTTCGAAACATCACTGTGCATGGACGGGAGGGCTCGGGCGAGGTTCCCTTATTTCACGCCGACCATCTCTATGCTGAGATGAAGGTGATCTCGTTTCTCCGTGCCGAGTTTGGATTCCATTCGCTAACCCTCGAGAACCCTGTTGTGCATGTGGCGATCGCTCCGGATGGCACGACTAACATTCCTCAGTTGCAGACGCCTCTGCGTACTTCCGCCGCTCCTTCGATAGAACAGCTGTTTGCGCTGTCGATCGATCACCTTTTCGTGCGCCACGGGGAATTGCTCTGGGCTGATCGTCACATCCCGCTGGACTTCGATCTCCACGATAGTGCGCTGCAGATGGACTATTCATTTCTGCGCGGCCGCTACGAGAGCCGGCTCACGCTGGGCAAGGTCGACACCACCTACCAGGATTTCCGCCCATTTTCCTGGATGACTCACATCGAGTTCAGCCTGGGCACGACCTTCGTCGATGTGCATTCGCTGGAATGGAGTTCGGGGCGCTCGGTTCTGAAGGCGAGCGGGCGCATCAGCGATTTCAAGAATCCCAAGGTCGATGCCAGTTACGACGGGCAGATCGATCTCGAGGAAGCCGCCGCCATTTCCCGTCGCCGCGACCTGCGACAAGGCATGGCCGAATTCAAAGGAAAGGGCCAGTGGTCATCCGAACAAGACGAGTTCTCTTCCAACGGTTCTCTCGCTCTTCACGAGTTCGGATGGCAGAGCGACCAGCTTGCCTTCTCCAACGTTAGCGCGACCGGCGATTACCTGGTGAACGATCAGCAGATCAAGCTTTCCAAACTGCAGGGCAAAGTACTCGCGGGAATTTTTGCTGGAGAGGCGCAGGTGGACAACTGGCTGCACAACATTCCGCCAGCCTCGGCAGGCAAGTCGAGAAAGGGAGGCGAACAGGCCGTAATTACGGCGATCCGGCCTCCGCTCAGGAAGGGCGAAAAGCCCCGGATGGCGGGCGTCCAGACCGGTACGATTCACTTGAAAGTTCGCGACCTTTCCGCCCGCGAAATCGCCGCTTCCCTGGACGTCCGCGCCCATCCTCTGAACGGTTTCCATCCCGGAGGCCTGGCTACTGGCACCGTAGATGCTTACTGGCGCGGGTCGCCCAACGACGCTGAAATCGCCCTCGTCCTCGATGTGGTTCCAGTTCACTCAGCGAAGGGCGAATTGCCCGTGACCGCTCATCTGCAGGGGAAGTATCACGTGGCCAACGATTCGCTGGATCTGGCGCACTTTGACATGTCAACGCCAGATTCCAGAATCCAGGCGCAGGGAACTCTTTCTGCAACTTCCTCCGTTCATCTCTCGGTTTCCACGTCGAACCTGGAAGAATGGCGCCCGCTAGTGGAGGCTCTGGGCGGACCCAAGAATCTTCCATTTCGTATCGATGGCAATGCCACATTCAATGGTTTTGCCGGAGGAGTGTTTTCCGCGCCCACTCTTTCGGGAACCCTGGTGGCCCAGGATTTCGAATTTACTCTGCCCGCAACATCACGCATGCCCAGGCAGCAGGTGCATTGGGATACTCTCGCCGCCAACATTCAGTTTTCTCCGCGGGAACTGCAACTGCACGGCGGCTCGCTGCAACGGGGCAATACCAGTGCCAATTTTGATATCACCGCCGTTCTCAGTAACGGGGAGTTCTCCGACGAGAACCCCTATACGGCACGCGTCAATTTGCATAACGTGGACGTCGCTTCGACGGCTGCGCTGACTGGCTTCGACTATCCGGTCTCCGGAACCGCCGACGTCGCTCTGCAAATCGCCGGAACCCGCGCCGATCCTCGCGTGCAGGGACAAATCCATGCGGTGAATGCCTCAGCCTATGGTGAGGCCATCGAGAAGTTTGACGCCGATCTCCAGATCACCGGCAACCAGACCGCACTCACCAACCTTGAACTCACGCACCAGGATGCGACGGTTGCCGGGAGCGCCGCTTACACGCCCGCGACCCGTTCCTTTCAACTCGATCTGAGCGGAAAGAATTTCGACCTGTCGCGGGTTCGCCAGATTCATCTCGAACGGCTCCCCATCGCTGGCTGGGCCGACTTCACGCTGCAGGGATCAGGCACGCTCGACGCTCCCCAGCTCAACGCCGATGTTCACGTTCGTGATCTCACCCTCGACCGCGAACTTTCTGGCGTGGTCGATCTGCAAGCCGTCTCCCAGGGCAGCCAATTGCGCGTGACCGGGCAGTCTCACCTGACTCGCGGCTCGCTCGCCATCGATGGAACTGTAGATATGCGCAACGACTTTCCTGCGATCATCACCGCGCACACCGATCACGTCGATCTCGATGCTCTGTGGCGCGCCTACCTCGGTCCACAGCTCACTGGACATTCGGCGGTTGGCGGCACACTCGTCATGCGTGGACCGCTGCGGCATCCGAAACAATGGACCCTCAACGGCGATCTGAGCGATCTTTTCGTCGATGTGGAATACGCCAAGCTGCACAATCAGGGGCCGGTGCGCTTTAACATCTCCAGCGGCAGATTTGAGATCGAGCCTCTGCACATGGTGGGGGAGGGCACTGATCTGACGGGCGCGGGCTGGATCGGCATGACTGGAAATGATGATCTCGACCTCGCAGCCGACGGTCAAGTGGACCTGAAACTAATGGGCGTCGTCGATTCGAATTTCAACAGCTCTGGGTCCATGATGATCCACATGAGACTTGGCGGCACCTGGCAAGCCCCATTGCCGCGAGGAACAATTCAGATCAAGGACGCAGCCATTAACTATGCGGGCATGCCCAGTGGCCTGAGCGAGATGAATGGCTCGCTGACCTTCACCCGAGAATATATGCACATCGATCAGCTCAGTGCCCGCACCGGCGGCGGCTCGATCGATTTCAAGGGCGACGCCACTCGCTACAATCGCCAGCTCAATTTCAATCTGACCGCGATCGGCAAAGAGGTTCGCCTGCGCTACCCGCCGGGCGTCAGCTCTACAGCAAACGCTGAACTGCACTGGACCGGTACTACTTCCGCGTCGACCGTCTCTGGCGATGTGATGGTGACGAAGCTGGCGGTGACTCCCGGCTTTGATTTTGGGTCTTACCTCGAACGCAGTCGCCAGACGGCGGGGATTACGCCTGCAAACTCTCCGCTGTATAACGTGAAGCTCGATGTGGCTGTTCACACGGCGCCTGAGTTGCAGATGAAAACCGCGGTGGCCCGGCTCTCCGGAGACGCCGACCTGCGTGTGCGCGGTTCGGTCGCCCGTCCCAGCGTTCTCGGACGCGCCGACATTCTCGAGGGCGATGCGACTTTCAACGGAATTAAATTCCGTCTGGAACGCGGGGACATCACTTTCGCCAATCCAGTGGCGATTGAGCCGCAAGTCAATCTGCAGGCCACCACGCACGTTCGCAATTACGACCTCGATGTCACTGTGACGGGCACTCCGGAGCGGTTGGCGGTGAATTATCGCTCTGAGCCGCCTCTGCCGAAGTCTGACATCATCGCGCTGCTGGCACTCGGCCGTACCAACGAAGAATCGCAACAATTGCAGGAGCAGTCAGGGCAGGTGGCGTTCACGGATCAGGCGAGCAATCTCATCATCAATCAGGCCATCAATCAGACGGTCAGCAGTCGCATGCAGAAGCTGTTTGGAGTCAGCCGGATCAAAATCGATCCGCAAGGCCTGACCACGGAGACCAACCCGACAGCCCGCGGACCGCAAGTCACCATTGAACAGCAGTTCGCCAACAACCTCACGCTGACTTACAGCACCAACGTTTCGCAGAGCACAGAACAGATCATCGAAGGCGAATATTTCTTCAACCGGAACATCTCCGCCGTCGGCACCCGCGACTGGAATGGGGTGGTCAGCTTCGATGTCCGCATACGCCAGCGCAAGAAATAACTACAATCATCCTGCCGGGCATTTGGCAAATAAATTTCCCACCGAAGTCATGTTCTTCGCAGCCGAAATCGCTGAATTCGACGAACTGCGCCGCCGCATGGTTGAGTATCAGCTTCGCAGCCGTGGTATCACTGACGAGCGCGTGCTGGATGCGATGGCCCGCGTGCCGCGACACGAGTTCGCACCGGAACGCTTTCGCGCCCAAGCTTACGAAGATCATCCGCTGCCGATCGACGAGGAGCAGACCATTTCTCAGCCGTTCATTGTTGCCACCATGTTGCAGGCTCTGGCACTCAAGCCGACTGACAGAGTGCTGGAAGTGGGCACGGGCTCGGGCTATGTAACCGCGCTGCTCTCCGAACTCGCGGGCGAGGTGATCTCCATTGAACGTCATGCTGCTCTTGCTGATGCTGCGCGGCAATTGCTTTCGCGCCTCGGGTATGACAAGCCGAAAGTGATGACCGGCGACGGAAGTCAGGGCTATCCAGCGCTCGCTCCTTATAATGCGATTCTGGTTTCGGCGGCCACTGCCAGGATTCCTCAAGCTCTGCTGGCGCAACTGGCCGACGGCGGGCGCATGATTATTCCGGTCGGTTCTGAAGATGCGCAGCAGTTGCAACTGATCCACATGCAAAACGGCCAGCCCCAACTCGAACTGCGTGAACTATGCCGCTTCGTGCCGCTGGTTGCCGGGCTGAAAGCCCGCTTCATAGGGTGAGCGTCTTCGGCGCGGCTCAAGCCGCGCCGTTATCAATACGGGCGATAGGATTGGCATGCCATGCATTATCGATCCGCTTACCCGACTGTATACTGCCGCGTATGGGTCTCAGCCTGAAGCGCCTCTTCAAGAAAAAAGAAAAGCAGGAGCGGAAGATCCTGCGCCAGATTGAGCGCAGCGGCGACGTGCTCCAGGCTGAATATCATCGCGCCACGCCGGAATGTCCTCACCCGGAGCGCTGGAGCATGTACGACTCCATGACGGCGGAAGTCGAAGTGCTCGAATTCCTGCGCTGTCTGGTGACGACCATCAAACCTGAATTGATTGTTGAAACTGGAACCTTCAGCGGCATTAGCACTCTGTGGATGGCCGAGGGGCTGAAACAAAATGGCCGCGGCAAGAATTATCACGTGCGAATTCGATCCCGTCGTTTATGCCAACGCGAAACAGCGCATCGCGAATTCGGAACTGGCTGATTGGATCGAGTGCCGCAACGAATCCAGTCTGGAGATGAAGATCTCCGGCACGATCGATATCCTTTTTAGTGACAGCGATCAGAATATTCGCGAGCAGGAGGTCCGGCGCTTCCTGCCGCAGGTGAATCCCAACGGCCTGATCCTGATTCATGATGCCAGTTCGCACCAGAAGACAGTTCGCGAAGCAGCGCTGCGGTTGGAGTCCGAGGGATTAATATCTGCGCTCTTGCTGCCTACGCCGCGTGGGCTCGTCGTTGCGCAGAAGCGGGCGGGACGGCGCTAAAGGAACGCCAGCCTATTGCGTCTTGTTAAAATCTCTTTGTGCCTGTACTCCACAACCTCCGCGTCACACTGGAGATGATCAAGTGGGAGCACTCCGTCTTCGCGCTGCCGTTCGCGCTGTGCGGGGCGATGCTGGCCGCCGGCGGCCTTCCCAGCCTGCACCAGTTATTGTGGATCGTCATCGCCATGGTCGCGGCGCGCTCTGCTGCGATGGCGTTTAATCGCCTCGCCGACGCATCCATTGACGCAGCGAATCCGCGCACGCACACCCGGGCGCTGCCTGCGGGACATCTGAGCCCGGCATTCGTGGCCACGTTCGTCGTGGTGACGAGCGCGATCTTCGTGCTCGCGGCGGGGCAACTCAATCGGCTGTCGCTGTGGCTCTCGCCGATCGCACTGGCGGTGTTGCTGCTTTATTCCTATACCAAGCGTGTGACGCGCTGGTCGCATCTGGTGCTCGGCTTTGCGCTAGGCATCGCGCCTTCCGCCGCGTGGATCGCGGTGCGCGGATCGCTTGATCCGCGCATTCTGCTGCTTACTGCCGCCGTCACGTTCTGGGTGGGAGGCTTCGACGTTCTCTACGCCTGCCAGGATTTTGACTTCGACCGCGAAGCCGGATTGCATTCCATCCCTCGCTACTGTGGAATCGGAACTTCACTGTGGATTGCGCGCGTGTTTCACGCGGTGATGATCGGGCTCCTGCTCGCTTTGGTCGTCTCCTTCCACATGGGCGCGCTGGCCCTGTGCGGCGTGGGAGTTGTCGTTCTGCTTCTCGCCTACGAGCATTCGCTGGTCAAATCCGACGATCTTTCCAAACTGAATGCCGCATTCTTCACCATGAACGGCATCATCTCGGTTTTGTTCTTCGTCTTCGTGGCAGGAGATCTGTTGCTGCGCAGGTAGATCACGTAGCGCCGGACGCATTCGCCCGGGGGCGCTCGCTACGCTCGCTGGGCGGACGAATGCGTCCGCCCCCTACGCGCACGTAGTGGTTAGCGGGCAGGAGTGCCCGCTCCACACTGACGCTGTGGCATAATCGCAGAGCTTTTGGAGGGTCTCGATGCTGCGAATGATTTCTGCTTTCTTCCTGCTGACCGCATTTTCTTTCGCCCAACAGCCGGCGCAAACGCCGCCTCCCGTTCCCGGCAGCCCGGAAGATCTGGTGCAGCAAGGACAGAAACTAAGCCGCGAAGGCAAGCAGGACGAGGCTCTCGCGCTCTACCAGCAGGCGCTGGCGAAATCGCCGCGTCATTTTCAAGCGCACCTGGCCAGCGGTATCGCGCTCGATCTGAAGGGCGACTACGGCCAGGCGCGATCACAATTTGCGGATGCGGTCCGTCTCGCCTCTCCCGATACCAAGGCCCAGGCCTTGCGGGAGACGGCATTTTCCTACGCCTTCGAAGGCAAAGCTGGGAAGGCTGAGAAATACGAGAAGCTGGTTTTCGACGACCGCATGGAGAAGAGCGATTGGGTCAGCGCGGCCATCATCTGCAACGAACTCGCTCGCATCTACCTCGAGTCGGGCGACGCGAATGGCGCTTACAAGTGGTACAAAAAAGGCTACGACACGGCGTCGCGCAAAACTGACATGAGCGACGCCGACAAGAATCTTTTTCTATTCCGCTGGGAAAGCGCGCAGGCCCGCGTCGCCGCCCGCCGCGGCAATGCTGCTGAAGCGCAACAGCACGTGGCAGCCGCGAAGCTCGCGCTCGACAAGGCCAACAATCCTGATCAGATGCGATTCTTTCCATATCTGACCGGCTATGTCGCGTTTTACACGGGCGACAACAAAACCGCGATTGCCGATCTGCAGAAAGCTGATCAGCACGATCCGCTGATTCTGGCTTTGCTGGGCGAGGCTTACGAGAAATCGGGGGACGCGGCTCAGGCCAAGGACTATTACCACAAGGTTCTCGAAATCAACACGCACAATCCCACTAACGCATTCGCGCGGCCGCTGGCCAGGAAAAAGCTGGAATAAGGAACGCCAACCGTCCGTTGCTGCGCCGCATCCGATTGCCATGCGTATTCGGCTCATCGCAGTGGCGTGTATCGGATTGACGTTGGCCGCCCTCTCAGCCTGCACTTCCAATGAAAGCCCAGACGAGATTCGCGACAAAACTGCCCGCGACACGGCCGCGCTCAAGCGCGATACCAAGGCCGTAGCGGAAGGAATCAAAGACGGGCTGACCGAGAAAAAATCGGTCGATCTGAACAAGGCTTCCAAAGACGAGCTTGCGGGACTGCCCGGAATGGACGATCGCAAGGCCGACCGCGTCATCGCCGAGCGTCCCTACGCGAGCAGCCACCAGTTGGTGACCCGGCACATCCTTACTGAGGACGAATACTCCCGCATCCAGGACAAGGTTGTCGTAACCCACTAGGCCTGCCGAGAACAAAGATCGGGCAATAGCCGTTTCACTCCCGTGTTCCCTGCGATATCATCAAGGGGATGGCTTCCGCGCACTCTTTTATCGCTCACGCATTTCAGACGGATGATCCGCGCCTCGCGCCGATTCATGACAAGATCATGGCTGGCGCGCGGCTCAGTACGGCTGATGCTCTTACGCTCTATCGCAGCGGCGACATTCTTGCCGTGGGTTGGATGGCCAACTCCGTTCGTGAGCGCATGCACGGCGACAAGACCTATTTCAACGTCAACCGCCATATCAATCCTACGAATGTGTGCGTGGCTGCGTGCCGCCTGTGCGCCTTCGGCCGTAAGAAAGATACGCCCGGCGCCTACACCATGGCGCTTGAAGAAGCTTTCGAGACCGCAGCTTCTGGATACTCGGAGGCGGTCACCGAATTTCACATCGTCGGCGGATTGCATCCTGACCTGCCGTTCCAATATTTCCTCGATCTGTGCTCGGGCCTGAAGCAGCGTTTTCCGCAGGTGCATCTCAAGGCCTTCACCATGGTCGAGGTCGCCTATCTTTCCCGGCGGGCCAAGCTTTCGATTCGGGAGACGCTGGAGCAGCTAAAGGCTTCAGGCGTGGATTCGCTTCCTGGTGGCGGCGCTGAGATTTTCGCCGACCGCGTTCGCCATATCATTTGCGATCACAAGATCGATGGCACCGAGTGGCTCGAAACCGCGAAGATTGCGCATCAGATCGGATTGAAGTCGAATGCGACGATGCTCTACGGTCACGTGGAGAACGACGAGGACCGCGTCGACCATCTGATGAAGCTGCGCGACCTGCAGGATGAAACCGGCGGCTTTCAGACCTTCATTCCGCTGGCATTCCATCCCGACAACACGCCGTTGCAGCATTTGCCCAAGACCACCGGCATGCTCGACATCAAGCAGATCGCAGTCAGCCGCTTGGTGCTCGACAACTTCCCGCACATCAAATCGTACTGGCAGATGATGACCGCGAAGATCGCGCAGATCTCGCTGCGCTTCGGCGCGGACGACATGGACGGGACGGTGATCGAAGAAAAAATCTACCACGACGCCGGAGCAACTACACCGCAAGGCATGCGCCGCGAAGAGTTGGAGCGCCTGATCCGCGCGGCCGGACGCGAACCGATCGAGCGCGACACGTTGTACCGGCCCGTCACGCGCACCGAGACGTCGGTCACGGTTGCGGTCTAGAAGAAGCAGGAAGCGATATTAGTTTCTTCGAGCAGGTCTTCGGCCGACATTTCCACATCACGCAGGATCGCACGCAGAAGGCCTGGCCCAAGCGTTTCCCCAGCGTGAACAGGGACTACTGTAGCTCTTCCATCCGGATGTCTCAGAAAAGTATGGCTGCCTTTGCTTCGAACTATCCGAAAGCCAGCCCGCTCAAGAATGCGAATGAGTTCCTTGCCTTTCAGCCGCGGAAGGCGGGTCATATCGAGATTTGTTGGACCCCGACGAGTTCGAGCGGCTGGCTGCCGCCATCTTCGCTTTCCAAGCACAACTGAACCGCTTCACGCATTCGCTTTATCAATGTGTCAAGGTTCTTCGCTTGCGTGTGACAGCCCGGGAGCGTGGGAACTGTTCCGACGAAATAACCTTCTTCGTCTCGCTCAATAACGACCGTAAATTTTCGAGGTCTTCTCATTGGCTGGATTTTATCATCCGATCCATCATGCCGCCTCGCAGATTAGGTGATGTGCCTGCCTAGCGAGGCTTCTGCTCTGTGATGGAGCTCCTCAATTCTTGAGCCGTCCCCTGCAGTAGATTACGCAGTACGGCAACCTCTGCGGCGATTCCGGTCTTCGTCGCGGGTTCCGCGTCCGGTGCGAACAGCGGCGAATGGTTTGACGGCAGCAGCGTTTCGCTGGCTTTTGCTTCGGCGAACTTGGCCGGATCGGCGCCGCCCAGGCTGAAATAAAATCCGGGCACACCCTGCTCTACGAACACTGAGAAATCTTCTGAAGGCGTGATCGGCGGGGCGATCACGACGTTCTCTTTTCCCAAGGCCGCTTCGAGCGGGGCCCGCAGCCTCTCGGCCAGCGCGGGATCGTTGTACACCGCATCGGTCCCTTCCAGGTGCTCGACCGAAGGCTCACGCGGAGCGCCCGCAGCGGCGGCCTCCGCCTTCGTGATGCGCGCAATCGCGGCCAGCACCTGCTTCCGCACATCCTGCTTGTAGGTGCGCACCGTGAGTCCCATCTCCGCCTCGTCCGGAATGATGTTGTTCTTGGTGCCCGCGCGAATGTAGCCGACCGTGACTACAGACATTTCTCCCGGCTTCACCTCACGCGAAGTGATGGTCTGCAGCGCTAGAATCGTCCGGGCGGCGATGACGATGGGATCGATGGTGGCGTTCGGCATGGCCCCGTGGCCGCCTTTACCGTAGATGATGATGCGCAGCGAGTCCGCGTTCGTGTTGTAAATGCCGGGAGTGATTGACACCATCCCCGCAGGCAGAGTGTTGCTGACATGCAGGGCCATGGCCACATCGGGCTTGGGAAAGCGCGTAAACAGGCCGTCGCGAACCATCCTCTCCGCGCCGGCGATGGTCTCCTCGGCCGGTTGACCGATCAGCATCAGCGTGCCGTGCCAGGTACTCTTGCTGCGCGCCATGATCTCCGCCGTGCCTAGCAGGGAACTCATGTGCAGATCGTGCCCGCAGGCGTGCATCACGGAAACATCGCGCCCCGAGTCGTCTTTGGTGTGAACCTTGCTGGCGTAAGGAAGGCCAGTCTTCTCCTCGACCGGAAGTGCATCCAGTTCGGTGCGCAGCATGATGGTCGGTCCCGCGCCATTTTTCAGGATGGCGACAATCCCCGTTCCACCCACGTGTTCGGTCACGTCGTAGCCGGCGTCACGCAAGTGCGCGGCCAACTTCGCAGCCGTCTGCGTTTCGTGCGAAGAGAGTTCAGGATTCTGGTGAAGATCCAGATAGAGTGCGTGTGCATCGGGATAAACAGCGTCAACTTCCTTGGAGGCCGGCGTCTGCGCAAGCGCGCAGCCCGTGGCCATCAGAGCGAACAACAAACCAGTGAGTTTCATCGTCCCGGATGATAGCTGCGCCGCGCCTGAGTTCGCAAACCGTTCGCCAATGCAAGTGTCATTTTGAAAACCTTCCGAAAAATAAATCGCCAACAGCCCAAATTCCCGACGTTCCGCCTCTTTTCTCCGGGTGTACAATTCGAGTTAGAAAGCACTTGGTTGCGCGACTTCGTAACTGCAAGGCCGAGGCGCTATGAACGTTCACATCAGCTATCGTCTTCATAAAATTCCCGCCGTCGAAAAAGACCTTCAACATCAACTTGAAAAGCTGCAAAAGCGGCTGCAGGTCTTCCGTCCCGAACTGATTCATCTGAAGGGAGTTGTGGAGGAAATCTCGCCGCGCGAGGGCACTCGTGTGTCGCTCAACCTGCGTTTGCCGTCAGGGCAAATGGCGGCGCAGAGATCGGCTCCCACGGCGGCCGCGGCGGTGAAGGCTGCGTTCGAAGACCTGCTGCTGCAGGTCAATAAGCATAAGGATTTGCTGCGTTCCTCGCACAAATGGCAGCGTGGCAAGCGTGGCACTTCGGCCCGTCCCGCGGTGCCGATGCGCGAAGTTCCGTTTGAAGAGACTCTGGCAGCCGTGTTTCCGCCCACGGTCTCAGCCGACGACGTTCGCTCCTACGTCAACGTGAATCTGGCGCGGCTGGAACGTTTCGTCGAGCGCGAAATTTATTTCCGCGAGGCCCAGGACTCGATCCCGCCCGACAGCATCACGAAAGACGAAGTTGTGGACGAAACCATCGCCGCCGCGCTCGATGGCGGCGAGGAGAAGCCCGAGCGTCTCGCGCTCGAACCCTGGCTTTACCGGCTCGCGCTGCGGGCTCTCGATCAACTCTCACGACCCGAAGAAAGCGACGGCCACGCGGTGCACCTCGAGGATTCGGCTCGCCGGCAGAACGTGAAAGCCAGCGACGAACCCGGGCTGCAGTTCCATCAACCGGATGAGTCCATTACTGGCGCGACCGTCATTCGCGATGTCCGCGTCGCCACGCCCGAGGATATCCTCGCCTCGGACGAGATGTTGCGGCTCATCGCCTCTGCGCTGCGCGATTTAGATTCTGGGCCGCGCGAGGCATTCATTCTGTATTCCATCGAAGGCTTCACCGTCGGCGAGATTATGGCCATCACCGGGCTTTCTTCCGACCACGTTCTTGCCTCCATCTCTGCCGCGCGCGAACACTTGCGCAAAGCCCCGGCCCTCGCCGGTCAATTCGACGGACGACTGGCTCCGACCGGCGTCGCTTAAACTCATTTCCAATTTTTTGGGGGTCCCATGAGTATTACTCGTGAACAAATCCGAACGTTAGCTCAATTCCATGACGACGATTGCTCTGCCGTCAGTTTCTACTTCCAACCTTCAACCCCGCGCAACCGGGCGCATAAGGAAGAATCGATTCTGATCAAAGACCTGGTCCGCGAAGCCGTGCGCAAACTGGACGGCACAAATTCGGAAACGAAAAAAGAAGTCAGGAAAGAGGTCAGAAGCGAAGTCAAGAACGCCACGAGTAAAAATCCATTGCCCGAGCCATGCGACGGGCAAGCCCGGCGACACGAAGATGAAAAAAGATTCCGCCCGCGCCGATCTCGATCGCGTTCTGCACCTCGCCGGTGAACTGCGCAGCAATGGAACTCATGCCAAAGCCGTCTTCGCCTGCGCCCATCAAGGCATCTGGCTCGAATACGATTTGCCCCCACACCTGCCGGCGACGCAGCTTTTTGTTGATCGTCACTTTCATCTCAGGCCCATCGCCCACCTGCTGGGCGCGTATCCGCGGGTTGGCGTGGTGCTGGTCGACCGCCATAAGGCGCGTATCTTCGACCTTCGCCTGCGCGATCTGACCGAGCGCGAAGGTCTCTTTCAGCCGCTGTCGCGCAAAGGCCGTAGCGACGGTTTCGCGGGATACGATGCTGGCCATGCTCAGCGCCGCGTGGAAGACGAAACGCGCCACCACTTCAAGCATGTCGCCGAACTGCTGAAAGAGTCTCTCGAGAAGGGCATATTCGAGAAGTGGATTCTCGGCTGTCAGGAGGTTCACCTCTCACAGCTTGAGCCGCAACTTCATCCCTACGTGCGCCAGGCGCTGCTCGGCCACTTTCAGGCCGACATGGCGCACATGACGCGCGACGAGATTCGCATGCAGGCGCAACACATCATCGACGAGTGGCAGAGCGAACGGCGAAGAGAAGTCGTGAGCCAGGTCCTCAGTCAGGCTCGCAGCCAGGGGCGCGGAGTGACCGGACTGCGCCGCGTCCTGCGCTCGCTGGAGTTGGGCGAGGTGCAGACGTTGCTGATCGGCGAAAAGTTGGAGGCGCATGCTATCGAATGTTCCGGCTGTGGACACATCGATGCTCACATCGTCGGCTTCTGTCCGGTCTGCGGCCATGCGACGCAGGAGATTGTTGACGTCGGCGAGGCCGTTTTACCGTGGGTGATTCGTCGCGATATCGAGATGTTCTATGTTCAGGACGATCCCGAGTTCGATAAGGTTGGCAACATCGCCGCGCTGCTGCGCTTCCGCTCCGACAATGTCCAGCCCATCACCACCGCTGTGGCGGAGCGACTGGAACGCTCGGGAGCGGCGTATCCGGGGCGCTTGCGAAAGTTCGCCAGCCGGTAGCGGCTACGCGAATCCGTTGCGCGTCAGCGGCAGCTCGCGCACCCGTTTGCCGGTCGCGGCAAAAATTGCGTTGCAGAGAGCTGGCACAACCGGAGGCACGCCCGGCTCTCCCACGCCTGCCGGTGGTGCGCTGCTCTCCACGATGTGAACGTCCACCTGGTACGGCGCATCGTTCATACGCGCCACGGCATAGTCGTGGAAGTTGGATTGATCGATCGCGCCGGACGTAGCCGTGATCTCGCCCGTCCGTGCGATGCTGGTCCCAAAGACCGCGGCGCCTTCGAATTGTTGTCGCACCATCTCCGGGTTGGCGACGATGCCGGCGTCCACCACGGTTGTAACGTGCGGAACGCGAACTCCGCCCTGATCGTCGACTTCGACCTCCGCCACCGTCGCGACATAGGTGAAGAAGCTACGGTGCACGGCGATTCCCATGCCGCTGCCTTTGCCGGATTTCTTCTTGCCCCAGTTCGCCTTCTCGGCGGCTATTTCCGCGACGCGCCGCAGGCGAGCCGTGTCGTAGGGATATTTCTTTGCCATTTCTGGCGGGCCTCCGGCATCAATCGTGCGCGCCGATCCGATCAGCATCATTAAATACTCATAGGGATCACGATTCGCCGCGTAGGCAAGTTCGTTGGCAAACGACTGCACTCCAAACGCGTGATAAATATTCGCCACCGAACGCAGCCATCCGATGCGTACGTGCGCCACGGCCTGACCATTTTCTGAGCGGAAGTTTGGAATGTCGAACGGCACGACGTTCCATCCCATCGACATTTCACCCGCGCCACCGTAGGTTGCGTCTTTGTCGAAGGTCGAACCAATCGGCGGAAACACTGAGCGTTGCAACCACGCCGTCGGCTTGCCCGAATCATCGAGCGCAGCTTTCAGATACATGGCAGCGACCGAGTGGTAGTAACCGAACTGAATGTCGTCTTCGCGGCTCCAGACGACCTTGACGGGCTTGCCGGTATTTTTCGAGAGCAGAGCTGCCTCAACCGCGAAATCAGGTTTCGATTTCCGGCCGAAGCCGCCGCCCAGAAAAGTCACATGGCAGGTCACGTCTTCTTTCTTGATGCCGAGCGACTTTGCGACTTGTTCCTGAAGTCCTTGCGGATCCTGCGTGGGCGCCCACACCGTGACCTTCGCGCCCTGCACGTCCGCCACCGCAACCGGGGTTTCCATCGAAGCATGAGCGAGGTGCGGAGCGAAATATTCCGCCTCCACGATCTTGCCGCCCTTGGCGAACTCGGCCTCGGGATCGCCGATGGTGTGCACGACTTTGCCCGGCTGGCGCGCCGTTTGCTGCAACTGCTTTTTGTAGTCAGCGGAGTTGTAACCCGCGTTGGCCCCGTTGTCCCATTCGATTTTGAGCTGCTTGCGGCCTTTGAATGCGGCCCAGGTATTGTCTGCAATCACCGCAATGCCGCCGAGTGGCTGAAACGCGTGCGGCGGAGTGAAGGGATCGATCGGCACGGTTTTCTTCACACCAATTACCTTCAGCGCGGCTGAGTCATCCACCGACTTCACTTTTCCACCGAGCACCGGTGGATGCGCAATCGCCGCATAGAGCATGCCGTCAACGCGGACATCCATGCCAAACAGCGGCTTGCCTGAACAAACGTCAGCCACGTCGTATCCGGGCGCAGCCTTGCCAATGTAGCGCCACTGATCTGGCGACTTGAACTTCAATTCTTCTTTCTTCGGCACCGGCTGTTTCGCGGCCAGCGCAGCCAGTTCGCCATATCCAAGCGTGCGGCTGGAGCGCGTGTCGGTGACTATGTGCACCGGGTCCGCCACGCACTGCGACTCCGGAACGCCCCACTGCTGCGCCGCCGCCCGCAACAGCATCAGCCGAGCGGTCGCCCCGGCTTCGCGCAGCGTGTCGAAAAACTCACGCACCGAATGCGAGCCGTCCGTATCCTGCGATCCGTATTTGTCGTCGCCATCGGCTTGGATGACCTTGACGCGGCTCCAGTCGGCATCGAGTTCGTCGGCGAGAATGCGCGGCAAGCTGGTGCGCACGCCGTTGCCCATCTCCGTGCGGTGGGCCACGATGTATACCGTGCCATCGCTCTGAATCCCAAGGAAGACGCCGGGATGGAACGCAGTCGCATCGATGGATGCAACTCCGTTCGAGGGATTCAGTGTCGTAGCAGCGGCCCACAGCGGCCTCGGACCCATTCGTACACAAAGTACGAACGCACTGGCAGAAAGCGCGCCCTGCAGAAAGCTGCGACGGCTCACATTTTCGATTCTGGTTTCTTCGGAGGCAGTCCCCTCTAGCGTGTTTAGTTCGGTCGCGATCATGCCATCTCCTTCGCCGCATCCTTGATCGCGGCCCGGATCCGCTGATAGGTTCCACAGCGGCAGATGTTTCCCGCCATCGCGTCGTCGATGTCGGCATCGGTCGGCTTGCGGTTCGTGGTCAGCAGCGACACCGCCTGCATAATCTGCCCCGGCTGGCAGTACCCGCATTGCGGCACGTTGACTTCGGCCCAAGCCTTCTGCACCACGTGCGGCCCGTGCCCGCCGGCGGTTGAGATGCCCTCGATGGTCGTGATCTCCAGCCCGGCGACCGTGCCCATCGCCTTGCTGCAGGAGCGAATTGCCTTGCCGTTTTCGAGCACCGTGCAAGCGCCGCACAGTGACATGCCGCATCCGAATTTCGTTCCGGTCAGTCCGAGGATGTCGCGCAGGTACCACAAAAGAGGCATATCAGGATCGCCATCAAATGAATGCGCGACTCCGTTTACCTTGAAATGAGTCATGAGGCACTTCCTTGGGAGTATGCGGATATTCTACTCGCGCGGGAGAGGAGAGAATGACGCGAAAAAATAAGGCGCTGATCTGGGTTTAGATCAGCGCCAAAAAACAGATTCAAGGCCGCGAGAGCCCTACTTTTCCCAGTGCGTCGCACTAAATTGTTCGGGATCAAAAGTTCCGGGAGCCAGTTTTACGTTCGCCTGAATGTCGGTGTAATCCTCTTGAAAAACCTTTTTGCCCTCGGAATGAACTTCGACACGCGCCGCGATCCATCCGCCCGCCAACTCCCGGTAGTCTTCGAAGCGGACATCTTCGGGCTTGGTCGGATCCTGGCGCTGAGGCTCAATCTCGCGCACAAATAAAAGAGTGTCCTTTGTGACCCAGAACTGTCGCGACTTCACGTCGTCTTTTTCTGCTCCCACAACGTAAACGGGATGGCCCTCCCACGTGTCTTCGTGCAGCTTCGACAGATCGTAGCCCTTGTCTTTTACGACTTTGATTGTGTCCTCAGGGGCTTGCCGGTAGACGTCGAAGCCGAGCACGAGCAGGATGTTGATCTCTGGAACGGTATTCGCGACTTTATTGGCTTTCACGATCGCGAGCTTGCCGTCGGCAAACACGTAGCCGTTGCCGTCGCTGGGCGTGCCGATATCGATGCGCAGTTTTCCTGGCGGCAGTGCTGCTTCGTTCCAGGTCTCCGCTGTGCTGGTGCCGTCGGGCTTGAAGGTCGTGCTTTTCTGAACGAATGTCACCGTCTGGTACCACGACGGATAGTGATCATGCATCGCACGCAGCACCGCTTCGCCGTTGCGGATTTCCTGGGCGTTGGATAGCGTCGCGGTGGCGAGCGCACAAATCAGCAGTATCTTTCTCATGAATCCTCCGGGCATTGATCTTACGGGCATTGATCTTAGACGGGGCAAAGGGAAAAAGGCGACCCGAAACTTTATGCGAATCTGCCCTGATCGAATAGAATCGCGCCATCCAATATAGTCGGATACGATGACGAACCCTCAAGGATCTGAGAGCGAGAAGCCGGAACAGAAACCGACAGAAAAGCAGAACCCGTGGGTGCAGGTGGGCCGCTACAGTCAGCTTGCCCTGATGCTGCCGGCGGGCACGGTTGTGGGATGGCTGGCCGGGTCGGCCCTCGACCGCTGGCTGCATACCTCCTGGATCAGCATCGTTGGACTGTTTCTCGGAATCGCGGCCGGCATGATTGAATTGATTCGCACGGTATTGCGCGACACCCAATGAATCAACCCGCCGCAGCTACGAATTCCGACGACTTCTACTCCGGCGCTCTGGATCGCATTCGCAAATTCATGCTCGCTCTGGCGCTGTTGCTTACTATCGCCGTCGCGTGGAAATTCGGCCGCTCGGCTGCCCTGGGATTTCTTCTCGGCGCGGTCATCGCCTACCTCAATTTCCAGTGGCTCAAGAGCGGCGTCAGCGGCCTGGCCGACCGCGTGACCAACACCGGTAAAGCGCAGTCCGGAAAGGGAATCGTCGCTCGTTTCCTGCTGCGCTATGTGTTGTTGGGCGGCGCTGCCTATGTTATCCTTACCAGTTTTCCAGCGAGTCTCAGGGGCCTGTTTGCGGGCTTGTTTCTGCCCGTAGCCGCAATCGCCTGTGAAGCTGCCTACGAAGTTTACGCAGCCTTGACTCGCGGAACCTAAATTACGACGAGAGCCAAAAGCTAAATGCCCGAGCAACTCTGGTTCACCAAAATTCTGAATGCCCTGTTGGGCGGCCCGGTCGCCGCATTTCTGCGGACGATTCACATCGTGCCGAAGTATCCCAGCCAACCCATCTCGAACTCTTTTGCCATGGAGTTGCTGGTCTTCTTCTTTCTGCTCGCCATTTTCCTGATTTTGCGCTCCCGTCTGTCCGTCGAATCCCCAGGCGGCCTGCAGCACTCCTTTGAAGGTATTCAGGGTTTTGTTCTGGGGCAGAGCGAAGAGATCATCGGGCATCACAGCGAGCCCTACACGCCTTTTTTCGCAATCATTTTCATCTTCATCCTGGTCTGCAACCTGATCGGCCTGATTCCCGGGTTCGAATCGCCCACCGGCGTTCCCATCGTTCCGCTGGGCTGCGCCATCTGCTCGTTCCTGTACTACCATTTTCAGGGATTCAAACACGCCGGGCCGAAATATCTGCTGCACTTTTTCGGCCCCCCGATGGAAGGCATGCCGCTGATCGCGCGCATCTTCCTCGCGGCGCTTATGCTTCCCATCGAACTGGTCAGCCACTTCGCGCGCTTGCTTTCGCTCACCGTGCGTTTGTGGGCCAATATTTTTGCCGGCGATCTGATCACGCTGGTGTTCTTTTCCATGATCCCGATCGGCATTCCGATCATCTTCAGCGGCCTGCACATCGTGGTCGCAGTCTTGCAGGCCTATGTGTTCATGTTGCTGTCGATCATCTACGTCTCCGGCGCGGTCGCCGAAGAGCACTGAGTGCTAAGTGGAAGAGCGGCGCTTTAGCGCCGCGTAAAGCGTTCGAATGTTGAGGGGCTTTGGCCCAGAGTTTACCGTCGTTCAGCGTGAGGGCGTCTGCAAGGTATGGCGTCAACCACCCACTGGCGGCAATTCATAACAAGGAGCAATACCAATGCGTCAACTCAGCCGTATCTTCATGACTCTGTCAGCGCTGTGCTTCGCCATGCCTGCCTTCGCGCAGGGCGGCGGGGCCGGCGAGACCAACTGGGTCGCCATCACTGCAGGATTTTCCATGGCGATCGCGTCCGCAATCTGCGGCCTGGCTCAAGGCAAGGCAGTCGCCTCCGCCACCGAGTCTCTGGCCCGCAACCCAGCCGCCCGCCCCGGAATTCAGTTCGCGCTGATTCTTGGCCTGGTGCTGATTGAGTCGCTCGCCCTCTACACTTTGGCGATCATCTTCTTGAAAGTGAAGTAAGCACGGCGCGCGGGCAAGACGCCGGCGCTACAAGATAAAAGCCTCTGCGTGAGCAGAGGCTTTTTCGATTCAGGCTGGATCTTGCATTCCTACACTTTTCTGTCTCCGCCCCACTCGTGCCCCTTGTTCTGGGGCGCGTGATTGAGCGCATCGACCAGCAGGCGGCGCAGCTTGTAACGGCTCTCCAGATCGGTGTTGACGATCTCAAATCCCACTTCGTTGACGCGGGCCCGCCGCAGCAGCACGTGGGCGCGAATCTTCGACCGCATGCCGATGGAAATTTCCAGATCCGCCTCGCTACCGATGCGCAGATTGTCTTCCTTTGTTCCCATGCCACCGCCGAGACTCAGTTCGCGGATCAGAATCCGCGACTTGCCCCACGAACTTCCAATCGTGGCCGAGACGGTCTTGGCCAGGATCAGCCGTTCGTACCGCCGCTGCCGAACCCACGGGCATGCCGGCGCCATATCCAAAGGCGCAATCGCCAGTTCCGCGGGCTCCATTCCGCTGTCCGCCAGAACCTGCGAGCTGTACCGTGGATCGGTTTTCGACAAGGCCTGCGCAGCCGCGATCCGCAGTTCTTTGTGATGGATGAATCCGAAGGTCTTCTTGGCTTCCAGAATTTCCCGCAGCGTGCTCACCGCCTCCGGATCTCTCAACCGCCCTAGCGACTCGATCGCTTTCAACTGCACAAACGGAGAACGCGATGCCGCCTCGCCCGGCCGGGCCATCGCAATCAGCGGAGGCACGGCCGTCATGTCACCGCTCATGCCGATTTCATCCACCGCTTCCGCCAGTACCAGCGCATCTAGAACCTCTGCCAGCTCCAGCAGAGTCCGGCCGCGATCGGGCGCGTTTCCGTAGGCAATCTGGCGCACTGCGATGTCGTGATAAAACCGGTTCCACTCCGGTAGACGTGCGGGCAGCAATTCCAGCAGCGTTCCCGCGTCCAGGCGGCTCACCAGTCCCACTGCGCTTGCAGCCTGCCGCGCCTGCCCAGTGCGCAGAATTTCGCGCAACTGCACCAGGACCGGAGATCCCAACTCTTTGACCAGATCGATCATGCGGTCGCATTCATCACGCCGCATGCAGCGGAAGAAGCGATCGGCAAGATGCTCCGCTCCGGCCTGGCTGGTCCGCCGCAGTACCGAGATCAGGTCGCGCGGAATGGGTTCCAGCCGTTGTGCTTCTTCAATAAATTCCGGCAGCCGGTTCTCCACCCCTACGCGCGGCCGCAGATCGCTCATCAGCACCGGACGCTCCACGCTGACCAGTTCCATGGCCGCGCATACTTCGTTGACCGCTGCGTAATTCCGGGCCTCGCTGGCCTCCTGGCTCAAACGCACAAAAGCCGCGCTCAGCAAACTCTGCAGCTCCGGGTCTTTCTCCACAATCAGCTGCTCGCTCAATTTCTTGATTGCCTGCCCCATCGGCTGTCCGCCGAGCCGGGTATAGAGGTCTGCCAACTGGCTCAAACCGATCGCCGTTCTCCGCCTTGGCTCTGCATCGTTGGCGCTGAGGCATCCTGAATAATTATTCAGAATTTCGCCTGCCGTCTGCGTGTCTTCACGCTCCAGCAGCATTTCCACAAACTGACGTACGTTGCGCGCCGGCACACAAGGCGCTTCGTGCGACATCAGCACGCTCTTCTTGCCCGACTCCGGAACTTCCGCCCAGAACATGCGGTCCAGGATGTCGGCGTGCGACTCCACCAGAATCCCGGCCTTGCTCATTTTCTCTTCCTGCAACTTCAGAATCTGGCGCAACGAGTCCATCTGCCGGCTCATGTGCTCCATCATCTGGTGCACCGCGTTTACCTTGATCTCGCCCTTCTGATAGCGCTCCAAGGCAAAGCGGATCGCCATATGCTCCGCCGCCTTCATCAGGAGTGGAGTATCGTCTTCCCCCGTAGAAGCCTTGGCCGCCAGGCTGCCCAGCAGTTGCTGCAGGTTCAGCCGCGTGTTGGGATCGGTCTGGACCAGTTCTTTCTGGATATCTTCTTCTTTGGTCGCCGGATCCTGCTGCACCTGTCCAAAGCGCGTCAGCAGCCGGATGGCCTGTATCACTTCCTGCTCCTGCAGCGGAACGGTCGTGCCCGTCCAGGCCGGAGCGACGCCGGTGCCTGTGCCGGTACCAGTACCGCCCGATCCTGTTCCTCCGCCCTGCGGTCCATTGGGCGCGCTCCCGAGCGGGACCATGTGAACGCCGTCGGCAGCTCCCGCGCCGCCTGACGTTGCACCTTCCGCGGCTGCAATCAACTGCAAGAGCTTTTGCGGATCATTCAGCCACTGCTTGAACTCCGGCCCCAGGGTCTGCGCGGCAATCTGCGCCGCAATACTCACATCGCCGGTCAGCGGATCGGCCGCCACGAACTTCACTTCATTAATCTTGATCGTGCTTTTGTGATTACCCTCTCCCAACGCATCTTTAATCTGCTTGGCCACGTCTGTCGCCTTCGACCCGGCCAAGGTGAACGCCCGCACCAGCCGCGTGAAGTCCTCGACCGTTACTTCCTTGGAAAAGTGCAAGCTGGCCAGGCCAGCCGCGCTCAGCAGGGTGGCGAAACTTTTCTCCGCGTTCCCCGCCTCCAGAGGAATTCCGTCCAGCAACAGCTTGTTGTCGGAAACGCCCAGCAGAAATCCGCTGTCGCCCGTGCAGGGAAGTCCTTGCTGCAACTCATTCCAACAGGTTTCGAACTGCCCTTCCGTTCGCTTGTGTTCATAGCCGTACATCCGCGCATACTTGATCAGGATGTTCAAACTATGGACAAACGCCCGTGCCGAGGCAGAACGCGTAGCTTGCGATGTGTTCGTGGCAGAGATAAAGAGCTCCTCGAAAACACAATAGTGAACCTCAAGGTTAAAGCGGAAAGGTAAGACCTTAAACGTTACGGAGGTAATAGGACCGGCGTGATGAACCTTCTGCCTGGCGGGGGAAGACCGCCTCTAGGGCCTACGTCCTGAGGGCGGGCTGGGGTGTGCCACGATTTGGACCTCTATTATTAGCGTGTTTTATAGATGCCCGCGTGGGGGAGGCTTCCAGTGCGGCGTTGGTATACTCCCCACGATGGCCGCTCCTCCGGGCGCTACGCCCAAACGAAAGTCACTGTTCCGCGAATTCCTCATCGGAATTCTGCGGCTTTTCTCTGTCCTTTAGATCGCCGTCTGTGTCTTCTTTTATTCCCAGCAGGACCATCTCGGTGAGCAGGACCTGGAAGCCCAGATGATCGCATTCCTGCAAACGCTACACCGAGCGACTCGCGCGATGCGCGTGCTCGGACTGATCTACAATGGCCCCGTGAAGCCTGCTTCCCCAACCACCGGCCTGCGCTACTGGATGCTGCGCGTGCTGAAAGAGTGCGATAACGTGGCCGCCGATTTCAGCGCCGACCCCGTGCACGACCTGCGTGTGTCGTTGCGCCGTTGCCGCTCCATGGCCGACGGCATGATGGCCATGGATCCCGATCCCGACTGGAAAGCCATGAAGAAGGCCGGCAAGGCCCTGTTCCAGCGCCTCGGAGCCCTGCGCGACGTCCAGATCATGATGGATTGGATCGACCAACTGGAACCCAAGGTAGAGAAGTTGAGCGTGGAGAAGCCCAAGTCGCAGGCAGATGTGGAAGATGGCAATGTGGCGCGGGCCAGTGTGGCGCGGGCACTCCTGCCCGCGTCTGTCCAGCAGCAAAATGTTTCAGCAAGCGCGGAACTCGATCCGAAGCTTACTGAAGCGCTGGATCCAGACTTAGCCCGCGATCCCGCCGTTCACGCTCTCCTCGGCATCCTCCGGCAACGGGAGACCGAGCAGAAACGCGAAGCTCGCGCCGCCCTCGAAGAATTCGACCGCAAACAATGGCGCCAATGGAGCAAGACCCTGCCGCAGCGCGCTGCTCATATCCGTCCCGGCAGCATCGTCTTCAAGCATCTGGCCCTGGAGCGATGGACCGCTGCCCGCGAGTTGCACAACCGCGCCATGCGCAGTCGCTCGCAGGTCGCGCTGCATGCCGCACGCATCGGGCTGAAACGCTTCCGCTATATCGTCGAGAATTTTCTTCCCGTTGAACACAAACTCTGGAGCAACGACCTCAAACGCATGCAAGACCTGCTCGGCGAAGTCCACGACCTCGACGTGCTGTGGGCCGCGGCGCTCTCTGCTCGCATCTTCCCCGACGCCGATTCTCGCCGACGTTGGCACGAGTGCATCGTCGCAGAGCGCAACCAGCGCGTTGCCTCCTATCGCGAGAAAATGGCTGGTCCGAACCCGCTGTGGACGGTCTGGCGCGCCGCACTTCCGCAGGGCAAACAAATCCAGCAGATTGCCACCCGCCGCATGAAGCTCTGGGCGAAGGTTCTCGACCCCGACTTCGCGCACTCCGAACGCGTAGCTCGTCTCTCACTCGAACTCTATGACGGGCTCACGCGCGCTGGACTGCTGGCGTTACCCAACTCGAAAAATGGCGCGAATCCTCAAGCGACGACCCCTGATGCGGATGTGCGTCCAAGCCTCTATGCCGCGGCTTTGCTGCACGATGTCGGCAAAGCAAAGGGCGACAAGGGCCACCACAAGGAATCGCAGGAACTCATCAAGAAACATGGAGTGCCGCTCGGCTGGGACGCACAAGAGATGCAGCGCGCTGCCACAGTGGCACGCTTCCATCGCGGCGCCCTGCCCGGCCGCGGCCATAAAGCGCTGCGCGATCTGCTGCCCAACGAACAGCGATCGGTGATTCAGTTGTCAGCGATCCTTCGCTTAGCGAACGCTCTTGACGCCAAACACGACGGCCACATCCGGCACATAAAAATTGAGAATGTAGTATCACCCCGCAGCCGCGCCAACGGCTTCGTGCGCAAACTACCTGCTCTGGGAAAAAACGAAGCCGTGGTGATCGGAGCCGAAGGTTACTCCGCAGCAAGCCCCACAGCCCAAACCGTCGCCGCCGAACGATACCTGCTGGAAACCGTTCTGCACAGGCCGGTGATTGTGAAGCCTATGAAAGGATAGTCATAGTGGCTGGAAGCTTCCGAGACACTCCCTCGCACCCGCTTCTCGCGTTACAAGATTGATACCAATGACTCACGTACAAATGGTGGAACGAGCGGTGCGCTGGCTGCGGTCGTATCGTTGCGGCGTGGTGCTGTCGGAACAGGCCTGCGTCAGCGGCGAAATGCCCGACGCCATCGGATGGAAGCGGGCGTCCCACTCCGTTCTGGTCGAGTGCAAGGTCACGCGCGCCGATTTTCTGGCTGATCGCGACAAGCCCTTCCGCAAGAAGCCCGAACAAGGTGTGGGTTGCGAGCGCTTCTACTTCACTCCGCCGGTGTTAGTGAAGCCAGAGGAGTTGCCAGTTGGCTGGGGACTTCTCGAATACCGCCGTGGCCGCATCGAGATGGTGCAACCCTCCGCCAAAAATCTGCGCACCGCGAAGGGCTTCCGCTACGAGATGAATTTGCTGCTGGCCAGCCTGCGACGAGTCGAAGTGCGCATCGAGCCGCAGAGCATCACCGACTTTCTCAAGTGGAAAAATCGCATGGCCGAATACAATCGCGGAAGTCTGCCCGAAGGTTTGACCGCGCCTGAAGAAGAAGCCAATGTTTTTCTGGAACCGGAGTTGCCCTGCTGATTATTGAGCGCCTGCCGGCACTACATGTCCCGTCTGCCTTCCATGGCTTTCAACATCGTGATCTCGTCGGTGTACTCGATGTCGCTGCCCACGGGAATGCCCATCGCGATGCGCGTAACCTTCATGCCCGCGCGCTTGAGTTGCTGCGATAAATAAGTCGCGGTCGCTTCGCCTTCCACCGTTGGATTAGTGGCGATGATTACTTCGTCCACGTTTCCGTCCTCTACGCGGGAGATCAGATTTCCAATGCGCAGTTGCTCCGGTCCAATGCCGTGCAACGGCGAGATCGCCCCATGAAGCACGTGGTAGACGCCGTTGAAGTGCTTGGTCTTGTCGATCGCCGCGATGTTCGTCGGCTCCTCAACCACGCAGACCAGGCGCTGGTTGCGCGTAGGGCTGGTGCAATAGACGCAGGGGTCGACATCGGTAATGTTGTTGCACACCGAGCACAGCCGAAGGCTGGCCTTCACATCGCGCACCGCAGCGGCGAGCGCTTCGGCGTCGTCATCGCTCGATCGCAAGATGTGAAACGCCAGGCGCTGCGCACTCTTCGCGCCGACCCCAGGCAACTTCTTCAGCTCATCGATCAACCGTGACATCGGCTCGGCAAATTTAGACATTCAGAATCCTGGTAGAACCCGCTTTATTGCGCCGGCAGCGTGTATTCGAGATCGTACGAATGCTTGCCCTCTGCGATTTTAATGTCCATCGTTCCCGCAATGCCTTTCAATTGCCCCGTGCCAGAGTCGGGAACGACGGTGATCGTGAGATGTGGCGAACCTTGATTCATGGTGCCGCTGTGCTGGAGAGCGAAGCTGCCAGCGCGGCCTTTCAGAGTTCCCGCGACCTTTTCAATCGCTACGTACCCTGCTGATCCCTTAACTGCGGTGCTGGCCGTCAGCATCTGTCCTTTGCCAGTGCCCTCGAGGTCGCCGTGGTACTGCTTGTCAATCGTCATTCGCCCGAAGAGCGGGTCTTCGGATTTATCGTCCTGCGGAGTTACCTTCACGTCGAATGGGCCGGTCGCATGGAGCGTCATGGGTGCCTCTGTCTTGGATTGTGAACGATCTTGAGTGCGGGCGCGATTCCACGCGATGAGAACCACGCACAGACAAAGCGCGATGTAGAAGGGTCGAAAGCGGTGAGAGATTTTCATTTTAAGTGTGTGTTCGATGGTTTGTGCCGAAGTCGCGATGCTACAGTCCCGGAATGCCCAACCCGCCCAGCATTCCGCCGACGGTCGATTGCATTTGCGCGTCGATTTTTCGCGCCGCCTCGTTGACGGCTGCCAGCACGAGATCTTGCAGCATTTCAACATCGCCAGATTTCACCGCTTCCGGATCAATCCGCAGGCTAAGCACTTGCTTGCGGCCATCCATTTTGACGGTGACCGTACCGCCGCCGGACGTGGCTTCGACCACGGTGTCCTGCATCTTTTTCTGCAGAGCATCGTACTGCGACTTGGCCTTCGACATCAGTTCTTGCAGGTTGAATCCGCCCATAAAACTGTTCTACCTCTTGTCCCGGTAATCGATCACGGTTCGAATCTCGGCGCCGAACTTGTCCCGCATGCGCTGCACCACCGGATCCTGTTCCGCGCGCGCCCGACCGCCCACGCCTGGAAGAGTCTGGGTTGCGCCATTGCGCTTATTTTCTTGCGGAGCGACATTCGCACCGCCCACCACTTTGAACTTCACCGCTCTACCTAGGACTCCGCTGGCGGACGCGATGGCCAGACGTTTGGCATCGTTGCTCACCGACATGTCGACCACGGTTTGCGATTCGGAAAGCTGAATGACCAATTCGTTTCCGCGCACGCTCCACTCGCCGCCCGACAGCATGGAAACCAGGAAGTGTTGGTTGCCATTGGCCAGCGCGTGCAGCACAGCTTCGCGCAAACGGTCGATTTGCGGCTCCGATGCGGGTGAGGATGAAATTGACTCGACCTTGATGGCAGATGCCTCGGGCGCAGTTGCCTCAACGGCAACGGCAGGCGCTGCGACTGGACCAGGGTCGGGATTCAGTGAAGGAGCGGATTCCCGCTGGGGCGAGAGCGCCGCAGCGCCCATGATGACAGGCTCCGGAACGCTGGAGGAAGCCACGATGCGAGGCCGTGACAGGGGCGCGGAATCGACCGACGCTTCCTGCCGGGGCGTGCCCTTGCGCGCCGAATCCGCGGCAAACGGTGAAACTTGTGTGGGGCGCGGCGGAGAGAATGGTTCCGACCGCCGCGGCTCTGCATTCGAGCTTCCGGCGACGATGGCCGGTCGCGCAGCGGGTTTCAGCGCGCTCGGGGCCGCCGGCATTCCAGCTTCACTCAACAATTGCTCGATGGGCAGCAGCTTTTGCGCATGCGCCATCTTCAGCAGACCGAGTTCCAGATGGAAGCGCTGCTCTTGCTTGTAACCCAGTTCGTTGTGCGTGCGCAGCATGATTTGCAGATGCCGCGTGAGATCTTCTTCGCCGAATAGGTCCGCCACGCGCGCGACTCGCTCGCGTTCCTCGCTGGAAATCTGCAGTAGGGAAGAATCCTTGCCGGCGATTTTCGCCACCGTGGCGTTGCGCAGAAACCGTACCATCTGGCGCGCGAAGTGCGTCGGGCTGTGTCCCTCGCTGATGAGATGGTCGATGTGGCGCAGGATTTCTTCGCTCTTCGATTCCGAGACCGCCTGCATGACTTGCTCGAGAATGTGTGCCGGCGCCGCGCCCACAAGATTACGGACCGAGTCCGCAGTCAGCCTCCCGCTTGAAGACGCAATCGCCTGATCCAGAATCGAAAGCGCATCGCGCATCGATCCGTCTCCGGCCTCGGCGAGCAGCGCGAGTGCGTCTTCATCGGCTTCGATTTTTTCGCGGCCGACGAGATCGCGCAGCTGGCCGACAATGTCATCGAACTTCACCGCCCGAAAACTGAAGTGCTGGCAGCGCGAGCGAATGGTTTGCGGAATATCTTCCGGCTGCGTTGTGGCCAGCATGAAGACGATGTGGTCGGGCGGCTCTTCCAGTGTCTTCAACAAGGCGTTGAACGCGGCGTCGGTGATCTGGTGAGCTTCGTCCAGAATGTAGATCTTGAAACGGTCGCGGGCCGGGCGATAGCGCGCGCCCTCACGCAGTTCGCGAATTTCGTCGATGCCGCGATTGGTAGCCGCGTCGATTTCAATCACATCGACGGCATTCCCGGCGCGAATTTCGGTGCACGATTCGCAAACGCCGCAGGGCTCGGGCACAGGATGATCCTTGGAGCGGCAGTTCAGTGCCATCGCCAGGATTCGCGCGACCGTAGTTTTGCCAATGCCGCGGTGCCCGCTAAATATGTAGCCGTGGGCCGTGCGTCCCTGCTCGATGGCGTTTTGCAACGTACGGGTGACGTGCTCTTGCCCGATGACCTCGGAGAATTTTTGCGGCCGGTATTTGCGCGCGAGGACGGTGTAACTCATGAGGGCGAAGAGACGATTATACGGGATAAATGGCCGGCCCAAGCGGCGCGCCAGCGAACGTTTTTTGGTCCCGCTGGCTGCGCAACGGGGAGAATCGCGCTTGCTAAGGCTGGCCCAGCGCGATAGGCTGGTGCAACCCGAATATGTGGACACGGCAACGCTTTCAGGCGGCCGCGAAGGAGAGTCTTTATGCAATTGAAACTTACGAAGCGAACGGTCGATGGAATTCTGGCCATCGAGTGCGATGGGCGGATCGTGTTTGGCGAAGAATCCTCGCTGCTGCGCGATGAAGTGAAGAAGGCCATTGCCGAAGGCCAGAAGCGCATCGTGCTCAACCTGAAGGAAATCAACTACATCGATTCCGGCGGCCTGGGCACGCTGGTCGCGCTCCATACTACAGCGCACAACGCCGGTGGCGTCATCAAACTGGCGAACCTCACCAAGCGCGTAGGCGATCTGATGCAGGTCACCAAGCTGCTGACGGTGTTTGACGTGCGCGACTCGGAGTACGACGCGCTGGAGTCTTTCCGCCAGGTGGCGTAGCCTCTGACACGAGACTGATGTTCGAAGCGCGAGCGATGTTGCTCGTTCAAAAACCTTGCAGGCCGGCTCGATCACGAGTCGGCCTTTCGTCGCTCAGGATGAAAAAATCCAGGAAGACCGATGAGACGGCCGGCGCGATGCGATTGCGCATCGAACGCACCATTCGCGCCATTCCGCGCGGGAAGGTTTCAACCTACGGCGGAGTCGCCAAAGCTGCCGGCTTCCCCGGAGCGGCGCGGTTCGTAGCCCGAGTCCTGCATCGCGGGTTCGAATTGCCCTGGCAGCGTGTGCTGGGCGCCGGCGGCCAGATCAAGCTGATGGGAGACTCGGCCATGGAGCAGCGCTTGCGTCTGGAGGCCGAAGGCGTGCGCTTTCGTGGGCGCAAAGTCGACATGAAGCAGTCGGAATTCAAATTTCCGCGAACTAGCAGAAAACGCGGGTGAGCCTGATTGTCATCCTGACCGTAGTGAAAGACCTGTGCACTCGGCCTGCAGCGCCTCACCGCATGCAACGCGGACATGAGTGTCCGCGCCACACAGTTTAACTTCCGCGATTGAACTGCGCGTCGATCTCTACCTGATATCCCGTGACCATCTTGTTGGTCTCGTTCGCCATGCCCACGATCGCCATCAGTTCTTTAAACATCGCATCCGTCATGCCCTTTTTCTGCGCCGACACCGTGTGCGATGCAATGCAATAGTTGCACTGGTTGGTCACGCTGACCGCGACGTAGATCAGTTCTTTGGTCAGCGGATCGAGCGCGCCGGGCGCCATGATCTGCTTGATATCTTCCCAAGTGCGCTTGAGCGTGGCGGGATCGTGCGCGATCGCCTTCCAGAAATTATTGATCCAGTCCGTTTTCCGCGTCGCCATGATGTCGTCATACACCGCGCGAACTTCCGGGCTGGCGTCTTTATATTCGATAAAGCCAAGAGTGGACATCATGTCTCCTTAATTCATCAAAAAAGCGAATGGTCGCAGTCCTCTGTCTCCTCTGTGACCTCTGTGGTGAGAGATCTTACTTCGATTTACTTGGGCAGTTCACCGCTAAGCAGTTGTGCGAGGTTCGCCGCCGGCACGCGCACCCCTACATAAAATTGCCCGAATAGCGCGTAGATGGCGCTGACCTGGTCGAAGCGCATCTCGTAGATCAACTTCTTGAACACCAGCGGATCATCGGCGAACAGATCGACGCCCCACTCCCAGTCATCGAAACCGATTGACCCGGTGATAATCTGCCTGACCTCGCCCGCATATCGCCGGCCGACGAGGCCATGTTCGCTCATCTGCCGCGCCCGTTCTTCAATCGGCAGCATGTACCAGTTCTTGTCTTCACCGCGGCGGCGATCCATGGGATAAAAACACGCATACCGGTTCGGCGGAATCTCCGGAAAGAGCCGCGGATGCATCGCCTCTCTATGCCGGTTCAGTTTGCCTTCGATCTCCGCCTTCCACTGCTCCGAATGCGGCTCAATGCCCTGATCGATGAGTTCTTTGTAAATCTTGAGAGTGGAGTCATACAGCCCAAGTTCGATGATCGACAAGTACGAGGTCGTCGGTTCCAGATAATCACTAAGGCGCAGATTGGCGAGCGCCAGTTCCGCCTGATTCAGATCCACGAACGAATTCCGAAAGTGAATCAGCATCAGGTCGCCTTTATGCCCAATCAACGAAAAAAGCGCCGACTGTCCGGCGGAGTTCTTCTCCATCGCAGACAGAGCTTCGGACGCTTCCTTCGCGATGGCAGACCTCTCGGCATCCGGCAGGGCGCGCCACGCCGTCCGGCGAAAACGCATCATCTGATGCAGGACGCTATATCCTTCGGTGGTGAGCGGGACTGCCGGAACTTCGGTTGCAGCTTGCGGGCGAGGCGGATGAGTAGTCGTCATGAGAATCTCTTTTGTGGTGCAGATATTGTACGCGGAATTCTGTGGCGCAGAGTCGTTGCGGGCTTCTCGGTTACGGTTCTACGGTATAAATAAGTCAATGCGAAAAAGATTGCAAATTCTCAGCTGCCTGCTGCTGCTGGCCGCATCTGCGTTCGGACAGGGAAAGCGGCTGTGGGTGCTGCGGGCGTCAGGGGAGATGGTCGAGTACGATCCGTCGACGTTCGCGGTGAAGCAGACGATCAAAGTTCCGCCCGAAGCTGCTCAGTCGCCGCAACGCGTCTTCGTAAATCTTGTCGGTCAGGTTTTGTTCGTACCGGCGGTGTCGCTACCTTTGTCCGACGAAGATGCCGCCGCACAGCACAAAATATTTCTATGGAACGGTCACGCTTCGGCCACGCTCGATCTCGGAGTGAAGCGCGAACTCGGCAAGGCAGGATCGAATCAGGTGGTGACCGAGTCCGCCTCCACGGTTGCGCTTTCCGAGGACGGAACCCATTTGTTCTGGTTTGCCAATCAGGCCCGCCGGTTGAACCGCGAGACGGTCGATCTCTCCACCACTACGACATGGCAGGCCTGGACCACGGATCTGAATGGGGAGAATCGCGAAGATTCGGCCACAGTGAAGATGCCGGAGTGCGCCTGCAGCACGGGATCGTGCGAAGAAACCTGTCCGTACGGAATTGTATGGACGCCGCCGGGCGGTGTCGCCAAATACTTCTTCATGACACAGTTCGTCGCCGGTCAAACCGGACCTGTGTACAAATCGACGACTCGCTATCAGCAAGAAAGTGGAAAGTGGACCGCCGTTCCCACGGCGGAGCCCCTGCAGCAGGTGCTGGACGCGGCATCCGGAGGCAACGTCGTGCTCGAAGCCGTTCCCGACTCTGCCTGTTGCGGATGGTCGAATCAGAGCGACGATCAGACCCTGATGCTCGCCGATAGTACGAAGCAGACAGTGTTCGACGAAGTGGCTACCTATGCAAACTCCGACTACGACGTGAGTTTTTCCACGTCCAGCGCGAAGCTCTCGCCCACTCTCAGTTCGGTCGCCATGACCATCGTCTCGACCGCCAAGGCCAATCAGCCGATCCAGTTGGCGGAGCAGGGGCAGGCCAATCAAGAAGAATCGAAACACATTCGTGCGGCGCTCGCAGACTTGCCGGCCGTCGAGGTGAAGACCCTGGGCGATGCTGCGAAGCGAATCGTATTCGTGCCGCACGCTACTCTAGTCGGCTGGCTCGATGAGAAGGAAATTCTGATTGTCGAAGATCACGTGCTCGTCGCCTACAACGTGGCCACAGGCGCGCGACGCAAGTCGAGTGTGCGGGTTGATGACGCGGGGCGGGTGTTTCTGCGGTAGGGCAAAACATCGGAGCGTGGAATCGTTGCGCTGAAGACCACTTTTCTACGCTTCCGCTTTCGGTTTTCCGGCGCGGTAGATCATCCAGCCTAAAAAGTTCGCTCCGACCACGACGGCAGCGATTTTCCAGGAATAATTCGTCTCACTCTCGACGTGAATAATCGGAAAAACCGACAGCACTACGAATAGTGAGGTAACGACCAAGCCCGACGCCGCGCCGATGCGCAGCAGCGCGCCGGGCCGAATGCCGCGACTCTTCGGTGCGAACAGCGGGATCGCGAAAAGCGCCAGATAGGCGATGCCGTAGAAAGTGAATCCCCACGTGAGCAGCAGTTCGTAGGCCTCCTGCACACCCACTCCAATCAGCGCGGCAGCACTGGCGGCGAGGGTTGCGCCTCCAAGAAAGAGGATCGAGTTCACTGGCGTTTTGTAGCGGGCGTGCAGGCGCGAGAACCACGCGGGCAGCAGGTGGTCCCATCCAGCGGCCATCGGCAGGCGGGCGCTGCCGGAGAAGTAGAGGCTAAAGGTGGAAAGATAATTCGCCAGCAGAAGAAAAATGGCGACCGGAACGAGGATGGCGCCAAATTTTCCAAAGCCCAGCCGCAAGGCCTGTGGGATGGGGCCGATCACGTCAATCGAATCGGGAGGCACGTAAGCGAGAATCGCGCTGGTGGTTAAGATGTAGATGATCGCAATCACCGGGGCGGTGATGAGGATTGAGCGCGCGATGTTGCGTGCGGGGTTGCGCGATTCTCCAGCGAAGATGGCGACGTATTCAAATCCGCTGAGGGCTCCGAAAGTCATCTTGCTGAACACGCTGACGGTGAAGACCGTCAGGGGCGGCGCGACAAGGCGCAACGGATGAAACGTGGTCAGGGCACCGCGCCATAAGTTGACCAGCGGAAGGCCGACCAGCAGGGCGACCGTAATGAGTACGGCGATGCTGCCGGCATTGTTGATCCATTTGCCGACCGCGAAGCCGATGGCGGCGAGCGCCATTTGCAAAGCGATGAGGACCACCGAAGCCGCGAGCACGGCCCATTTGCTGGCTGCGATCCAGGCAAGAGATGGGATCGCGTACGCGACCGAGGTGGTCGTCACGAGCCCGATTACCGCGACATAGAGCATGATGAAAAGCCAAAGATTCCATGCGACGAGAAATCCGATTTGATCGTTAAAGGCGAGGCGCGCCCATTCGTAGAGGCCGCCTTCCAGCGGCATGAGGCGGTTGAGATGAGCCACGATCAGCGCGAGTGGGATGAAGAAGAGAAGGATTGCGGCCAGCCACAGAACGACGTGCGCGGGGCCGGCTTTGACTGCGGTTCCGAAGAAGTCAGGGACGATGACCAGCAGAATTTGCGCAAAGATCAGGTCGACGATGTTCAGTTCGCGCCGGAGAGCGGTTCCGGTCAGCGGTGGTGGGTTTGTCGTCAAGGTTTAGGGTTGAGTCCTGATTCTGCACGCGTTTCGCTCGTCATTTTTTTCCGGTGACAGCAGGTTTCAGCAGCAAGTCCTGATAATCGAAGCTGAAATCGGCCAGAGGAGAAACCGCCGCCATTCTCGCGCTGTCGATGCTTCCATCCGGATTCAGCGCGAAAGTCACGAACGCATCTTCGATGGTCCGTACGCGCCAGTGCGCTTTGAACGTGTCGTACTGCCAGTGCTGCAGATCGCCGACCATGCCCGGTGTGTGATCGAAGCTGATGACCAGGCCTCCATTCTCCATTCGCACGCTGATCGGACCGTACCACGCGTCGTTATAAACGCCCGCGTATTTTTCGAGTGGAAGCGAAGGCTTGGAGTCGGCGGCACGCGCGCCTTCGGCCTTTTTCATGGTTTCAGCTGCATCTTTCTCTTCCGTGTCTTTCAGAGTCTTGAACGCCGCGATCCAGTCGGTAGGCGGCAATTGAAAATAGTGATCGAGCACATGGTAGAGAATCGAATCGAAGGCGCCACCTTCTTCCGCGTTCGTCAACACGACGACGCCCAGATGTTCTTCGGGCACCAGCATCACGCGCGAGACGAATCCACCGACGCCACCGGTGTGACCAACCATCTTCCGGCCGTGATAATCGCGCAATCCCCAGCCCAGCGCGTAGTCGGCGAAGTTCGCCTTCAGTCCGGCCAGCGGCGGCGGGGGATCGCCGACGGGAAGAATAGTTTGCGGCGTCCACATCTCGCGCGAGCGCTGCTCGGTGAAGAGCCGTCCATCACGATCCGCAAATTTGCCGCGATTCAGTTGCAGCTGTACCCACTTCGCCATGTCAGCAGCGCAAGAGTTGATCGAGCCGGCCGGGCCCGCGTTGTCGAGAGTCTCTTGCGGAATCACTTGCAGCTTGCCATCCACCCGCGAATGTGGCGAAGCGTAATCGTCCCCAGGTTTGAATTTTGAATTGCTGGTGACGGAGTGAGTCATGCCCAGCGGCGACAAAATGTGCTGCGTCACGTAGTCATCCCACGAAGTTCCGGTGACCGCTGGAATGATCTGCCCCGCAGTCATGTAAAGCAGATTGTCGTACGCATAGTGGCTGCGGAAGCTCGATGCCGGCTTCATGAAGCGCAGCTTGTAGATGACCTCGTCGCGCGTATAGGTGGAATGCGGCCAGAACAGAAGATCGCCTTCACCGAGCCCCATGCCGCTGCGATGCGTCAGCAGGTCGCGGATGGTCATCTCATGCGAAACGTAAGGATCGTACATCACGAATCCGGGAAGGCGTTGGTAAACCGGATCGTCCCACGACAGCTTGCCGGCATCGACCAGCGTGGCCAGCGCGGCGGTGGTGAACGCCTTCGTGTTCGAGCCGATGGCGAACATGGTGAATTCGTCGGCCGGGGTGGGTTCGCCCAGCTTGCGCACGCCGTAGCCTTTGGCGACCACGATCTTGCCGTCTTTCACAATCGCCACAGCCATGCCAGGGACATCGAACGTCTTCATGGAAGCTGCGACGTACGAGTCAAGATCCGCGGGCGGCGCCGTGACCGGGGCGGGCGTTTGCGCGTGAAGAAAATTTACGGCGGTCAAAAGCAACAAGAATGCAAACCGTTTCGCTGTGCGACGAGCCATGTGTGTCTCCGTAGGAAGATCAGTGCGAGAATATAAGCGGAGATTAGAACATAGAGAAGGCAAATCTCCGAGCATCTTTCGAAGCTCGAATTCTACTGAGGAAAATGCGTACTTATCTCTTGGAACGTGAACAGTGGCTTCCCCGGCCGCTGGACGAAATCTTCCAATTCTTTTCGAGGCCGGAAAATCTGCAGGCCCTCACGCCACCGTGGGTCGACTTTCGCATGGTCGAAGCTCCGCCCGAACTCGCTGCCGGGTCGCTAATCCGTTATCGATTGCGCTGGCACCGTATGCCAATCCGATGGACAACCGAGATCACCGAATGGAATCCGCCCCACGGATTTGTCGACCGAGAACTTTCTGGTCCCTACGCGCTGTGGAATCACGAACACTTTTTCGTTGCGCAGAATGGCGGTACAACAATGCGTGATCATGTTTCGTACGCGCTTCCATTCGGCCCGATTGGCAGGCTGGCGCATCGCATCGTAGTCCAACGCGATGTGGAGAGGCTCTTCGATTTCCGCGCTGACGCCATGCGGCGGCTGTTTCCCGCCAAGTAAATATCAGTGCCCGTGCGCCGCAGGTTCGCGCATCAGGAACGAAAACCCATCCACTTTGTAAATGACGTGTCCGGGCGGATCCGGCACGGCTGCGACCTTGCCGGCTCGCACTGCCTCGAACGCCGCCACCAGTCGCGGCAGCACCGTGGGCGATGCGACTGGAACATTATGCGCGCCCAGCACAAGCTTCAATTGCGGAGCCAGCGTGGCCAGTCGTCGAATCGACGCGGAATAGGCGTCCAGATCCGTTCCCGGCGCGAACAGATAAATCGGACCAGGATAGAACGTGTCTCCGGTGAAGAGCAGGCCGTTGCCGCGGTCGAGCAGCGAAATCGAATCGGGAGTGTGCCCCGGTGTGGCGATTACTTCGAGCGTGCGACCACCGAGGTCGAGGCGGTCTCCGTCGTGCGTGTAGGTGCTGATCTTCCACGGGCGCGTCTCATAGGTCTTCGCATCGAATCCTTTCGGCAGAGAACCGCAGATGTGCTCGGGAGCGATTTCGAACTGCGCGGCATCGCGCGATCCCTTGGCATGCGTGCGCGTGTAGTCCGTGTCCATGCCGTAAATGCTGTCGAACTCCCAGTTGCCTCCCACGTGATCCTGATGGGTGTGCGAATTGAGCACGATCACCGGCAACGGCGTTAATTGCCCGATGACTTTCTTGATATCGCCGATGCCCATGCCCGTATCGAACTCGAGCGCTCGCTTCTCACCGACGATCAGGTAGCCGATCGTCTCTTCCCATTGATGCGGCTCGTAAATGGCATAGACGCCGGGGGCGGGCTTGTAGACCTCGAACCATGGATCGCTGACCGCAACCCGTTCCAGGTTTTTGTATTCGGGTCGTGGTAGAGCGCGGCACCAGTCCGGAACAGCGCTCTGCGCGAACAGCATGGGCGCGAGCCACAGCGCAGCCATTACGAGAATTCGTGCCGGTTTCATAAGCATTGCGGAAGTATATCGGTTCGGTTGTCTTGGCCGGGTCAAGATGCTACGCTCAGATTTTATTCACGCCCATGGTCTCGCGCGATTTCATCCTCTGGGAAGTCGATACGCAGGTTGACTTCATGCTGCCCACTGGAAAGCTATACGTTCCGGGCGCCGAGAAAACTCTGCCCAACGTCCGCCGCTTAACCGATCTCGCTCGCCAGGGACGCGCTTTTCTGGTCTCGCATGGATGCTTCCACGCCCCCGATGATTCCGAGTTCAAGATTTTTCCCCCGCACTGCGTGAAAGGCACGCCCGGAGCCGAGTTCGTCCCCGAAGCGTTGACCGACAGAGTAGTACGCGTGGCCAATGATCCTGCGGCTCACGTGCCGAAAGATCTTTCACCTTACCAGCAGATTCTTCTGGAAAAGCAGACCCTGAACATCTTCGAGTCGCGGCATGCCGAGGAACTTCTGCAGCGAGTGCCGAAAGATGCCGAGTTCGTAGTGTTCGGAGTGGCTACGGATTACTGCGTGAAGTTTGCCGCCAAAGGCTTGCTGGAGCGGGGAAGGCGCGTTGCCCTGGTGAGCGATGCCATTAAGTCGATCGATCCCAGGCTTGGGGAAGAAGCCATCGCCGAATTGCAGCGGGCGGGAGCGCGATTCATCACGACGGAACAGGCTCTCACCGAAATCTCAGTTCGATGAGAGCCTGATCGTCTCTAGTCTATCGTCTTACGAGTCTAGTGACGGTCGTGGTCGCCATGATTGTGACGCCACGTCCAGTATTCCTTCTGCTCGCCGGGAGGCAGTTTGCGAAAGTCGCGATGCGGGTCGCGATGACTTTCGGACGCCCAGCGATTGTAGTAAACGATTTCGTCGTTATTCCAGACGTGATAGTCGGTGTAGTAAGGGTCGTAGACGCGATAGTAGTGATGTTCGCAAGCGACACCAGCGGCACACGAAGCCAGTACCGCCGCCAGCAGCATCGTACTCAGGGGACGCGAACCACCGCTCATAGATTTTCTCCTTGTGGGTTGCCCTTGCATAAATTAACACGCTTGAGAATGCTTAGTTGCGAAATGCACTCCGGAGTTTGCGTGCGGCATCGACTCCGATCCATTTTCCCCGCTCGCGAGCGCCCCGGAAGGAGAGCGAATCCGGACGAAAACCGCAGCCTCCGTTTCCTTGCGAAATGATTTTCTTTTCCTTTCGAATGCTTTTCAACGAACTCGAATTGTTATAGACTACAGTGTCTTCAACTGAAGGAGATTTCCGCTTGAACCCTCTGCGCATGCTGCTCGATCTTCCTCCGGCGGAAAAGCAGGAGCGCGGGCTCGAACACACTCCGCGGGAGATTTCCCAGCAGCCGGAGACCTGGCGCAATACCTACCAGCGCAGCCGGGAACGCCTCGCCGACCTGAAAGCCCTGCTGCGCGGCACGGTCCCGAACTCTTCACGCACTGTATATATGATTGGCGCAGGCACCTCGGATTACGCCGGCCGCGCCCTCGCCCCGCTTCTGCGCCAGCAGTGGAAATGCGACGCATGGGCCCTCCCCAGCACGAGCGTGTTGACCGACTTCGACGATTTTCATCGCTCCGGCCGCGAATATCTCTGGATTTCGTTTTCACGCTCTGGAGACAGCCCAGAAGGCGTTGCCCTGTTGCAGCGTGTGCTGGAACAGCATCCGGCCATTCGTCAGATGGTCATCACTTGCAACCAGAACGGGCAAATGGCTCAACTCTGCGCGCGCTATCCCGATCGTTCCCTCGCCCTCATACTCGATGACGCGGTCAACGATCGCGGTCTGGCCATGACCAGTTCCTTCACCAATATGCTGGTCGCTGGCCAGTGTCTCGCGCATTTCGAGAATCTCGATTCTTTCGGCGATACAGTCGCGCAGATGTCGGAGATCGGAGCGCAATTTCTGCCGGCCGCGTCTGAGGTGGCCGCCGCGATCACCACGCTGGGATGTCCACGCGCGTGTTTCGTAGGGTCAGGTGCGCTGCGCGCCGTAGCCGACGAATCCGCATTGAAGGTCGTCGAACTCAGCGCCGGGAAAGTCACCACGCTGGCGGAAACGCCCCTCGGCCTGCGCCACGGGCCCATGTCGAGCGTCGACAATCAGGCATTATTCATCGCCTATCTGTCGAGCGAGCCGCGCCGCCGGGGATACGAACTTGATCTGCTCCGCGAAATCGATCGCAAGCGCCTGGGCCGCGTCCGGGCCGTGGTCACCGTGCCAGGAATTGACGACGTCTCGCCGCTCAGCGATTATTGTCTATCGCTCGATTGCCCCACCGATTTTCCCGATCTCTATCGCCCTGCACTCGACGTGATGTTCGGCCAACTCATTGGCCTGTTCGCCTCGATGCGCAGCGGCCTCAAGCCCGATCAGCCCAGCCCCAACGGCGCCATCACGCGCGTCGTCCAGCCCATCAAACTTTATTCCTGAGCGGGCATCGGGCATAAAAGCGCACGAAGTCCAACGAAGGAAATGTTTAAAGAAGGCAGTCCTTCGTGATCCTTCGTGCGCTTCGTGGTTGATGCTCTTGTCTTTCCAGCGTGAAGAACCAGCCTTAGGGATGGCTCACTTCAGCGGCGTTCGGGACAAGTTGGCGGTACACGTAGTCCGGAACGTCGCCGTTCCAGTAGCCGGCAGCTTTCGCGTATCCCACGATTCCGAAAAACAGAACAGCAATTCCTGCCGCCATCGCCCATGCGGGGACTGCTCTTCGCCTTGATCCAGAGATGCGCTGCGGTAGCGCCATCTGCAATGCGCCCTCGGCCGGGCAGACCGCGACGCATTCCAGGCATCCGGTGCACTCTGCGGATTTAATCGCGACCAGCTTATCCACCGGCAACGACGACGGGCATGCCTTGGCGCATTTCGCGCAATCAATGCAAGCCGGCTCGGAGCGCCGGATCCGCAACGGGCTGAGCAGGGAAGTCAGACCGAGCAACGCGCCGTAGGGACACAGATAACGGCACCAGAAGTTTTTCACCAGGAGCGAAGCCAGCGCCAGCACCCCGAGCACGATGGCCGCAGTCGCGCCCAGATCGCGGAAGAAATTCAGCATGCGCACATCGGCGATCGCGCCGTAAGGACTGCGCATGAAAAGCTCGACCGACTCGGCCGACATGTTGCCCACGGCCCACGCGAACAATCCAAGCAGCAGGTATTTCAAACTGCGCAGCGGCAGATCGAGCCAGTTCGGCAGTGTGAAATTCCGGCGAAATAGAAGCCGGCCCGCTCGCCACAGATATTCCGACAGAGTTCCTATGGGGCAGAGCCAACTGCAGAACGCTTTGCGAAACAAGAATGCGATCGCCAGGAAAGTGATCAGCAGAAACATGGCCGCGGGATGAACTCCGGGCAGGTGTCCGCTGGCCATCCAATATTTAAGGTTCATCAGGCCGGCGATGGGGAGCCAACCCTCGACGCCCGAGGGACGCAGCAGGTTTCGATCATGCGTCCCCGTCTCAATTCCCCGCACCCAGAAATAAAACTTCGCGCCCAGCCAAAGGTTCAGCAGCAGGAATGCGAACTGAAATCCGCGGCGTAAGGCTTGGGAGTAGTCGGCTTGAACGCGGCGAACCAACTTTTTGCGCTGGGCCGCGAGTGAGCGAGGAGCACTGACTTGGAAGCTCTCTGCAGCTGCAGGCATAACTTCCTCGCGCGTACTACCGACCTGGAACTGAGTCCCCATCGCCGCCCGCAGTCTTCTTTCTTCGCATTTGCTCTACGCCCCTACGGTGACCGCTCCCGGTTCGTAGAGGCAGAAAGGATCGGTTCCCAGCAAATCGCCGGTGTGAGCGTAGGCGCGGGCACGCGATCCGCCGCAAATGTGGCTGTACTCGCAGGCTCCGCATTTTCCGTGGAACAGATCGGGCGAATGCAGCGCGCGGAAGATTTCCGACTCGCGATAAATCTCGACCAGCGAATTGCTGCGCACGTTGCCGCAGGGGAACGGCAGAAATCCCGAGGGATAGACTTCGCCGAGGTTCGATACGAACACAATCCCGTGGCCGTCGCGAATCTGGAATCCGTGATAAACCGACGTTGTCTTCATCTCCGGTGCAGCCATACCGGAGGCGCGCATCGACTCAATCGCGATGCGGCGATACGATGGCGCTTCCGTCGTCTTGATGGCAAAGGGCGAGTGCGGAGAAAGATCGAACACCCATTTCATGATGCTCTCGCCTTCTTCGGGCGAAACTTCATTCAGCGCTTTGCCGCGGCCCACAGAGATCAGGAAGAACAAACTCCAGCGCATCACCGGAAAGCTGGTGCGCAGCAACTCATAAATCGCCGGCAGATCGTCGGCCGTCTCTTCGGCCACAAGCGTGTTGACCTGAATCGGCAGCCCCAGCCGTCCACACTGGCGTGCCGCTTCCATGGTGTGCTCGAACGTTCCCGGCACGGCGCGGATGTTGTCATGCTTCTCAGCGCACGATCCATCGAGGCTCAGTCCCAGGCTCTGAATGCCGTGATCTTTCAGCTTGGTAATCGCTGCGTTGGTCAGTTCCGGGGTCGCGCTCGGCGTGATCGAAACTTCCAGCCCCAGCCCGTTCGCATAATCGATCAGCGAATAAATATCTTTGCGGCTCAGCGGGTCGCCGCCCGTCAGGATCAGGTGTGGCAGCGGATCGCCGAAGTCGACCAGTTGTTGCAGAAATTTCTTGCTCTGCTCGGTCGTGAGTTCGAGCGGATTCGCGTTGGGCATGGCTTCGGCGCGACAGTGTTTGCAGGCCAGACCGCAAGCCTGGGTCATCTCCCAGTAAACCAGCATTGGATTTTTGGAAAAATCATAGGCCTTGTGGCCCATGTTTGGAGTAGTGCCAGCAACCACCATAACGTCCCCTTCCCGGCGAAAGCCTTTACCAAAGAACTCCCACAAGCAAGGCCTAGGTTACGTTTGGGGCTGGAAAAAGGCTGTGATTTCAATCACAGCGATCAGTGACCGATTTCGCAAAAAACGGCAGTATTGGCGTGCATTTCAACGATTCCTGGACTTTCTGAGACTAGAGTTGTTGTGATTTGAAACAATAAGGCCCGGGTCGGGGGGTGAGCACCGAGACCCGGGCCGGCTGTTCCGTATTTGGCGATCGAGGGGACATCCGGCATCCCGGCTCGCAGCCCGAGCTCTGCCGGTGAGCGGATCACTCACCCTCGCATGTTGTATTGCGCCCCACCTCTGTGCAGGCGCGCGGTTCGCCTGGGAACAGCGATCTTTCCTTTCAAATCCGCTGCGCGACTTACTTCTTCTGCTGATCGCGCAGGTACGAAACCACCATCTTGATCTGATCCGGTGTCAGACCCTTGCTGGCGAAAGCGTGCGACGTCTTCTTGTCCTTGCCGCCGTTGGCGATCATATCGGTCAGATCGGCATCGGACAGCTTCTTGGCATCGTCAGAAACCAGGCTGGGCAGCTTCGCTGCCGGTTTTCCCGCGAGGTCGACGCCATGGCAAGCCGCGCATTTCGTTTTATAAATAGCCGCGCCGTCATCCGCTGCCCACGACAGATTGGGCAAGACGAGGAACAACGCCAGCGCGATCATCCCGATCAGGATTGCGAGCTTCGTCATCTTCATGATTGCATTTTCCTTTCAGAACCGTGTCTCGGAATTGGGCTTGCGCCGAAGCGAAAGATCGCAAGCGAATTCCGAAACTGAATGAGAACGAACTAATCGTGTTGCAGTTTCTATCAGAGGCTGAGGTCAGGCAGTGATTGCAGTCACTGTCGTTCGTGATCGTGATTGCGCCCGCAAATGCCTCAAAACTCGACAGATCGCGTGAAATGACTCGCCTCCGCGCCATATGCCGCAGGTCGCCGAAATCGCGCCCGCGCTCGATCGCGCAAATGCCTGATAAAACGGGCAGTTTACCTTTCATACTAGTAATGGTCTTTGGCAGGGCACTTGCACTTCTCCCATGGAAGCTTGCGCTCGAGGTGTAATTGTGGAACCTGCGCTCATGGTCATCGGTTTGAACCACTGCACCGCCCCGCTCGAAATGCGGGAGCGTTTCTGGGTTGGAGACAATCGTCGCTACGAAACATTGCGGCAGTTGCACAGCGCGGAGGGAGTCGACGAGGTTGTGGTTCTCTCCACCTGCTCGCGCACCGAATTCTGGTTTTGGGCCGCCGAGCCCACCCTCGCCGCCAATTCTCTCCTGCAATTTCTAGGTTCCGAGCACGGCCTGAAGCTGACCGAGTGGGAGCATTTCTACCGCCGCCTCAACGAAGACGCTCTAGCCCATGTCTTCCGCGTAACCTCTGGTCTCGATTCGCTGGTGCTGGGCAATCCTCATATTACGGCGCAAGTGCGAACTTCCCTGGAACAGGCTCAGACGGTGGGCACGGCCAGGCGTTTCCTGAACCAGATCATCGAACGGGCGTTGCGCGTCCGGGAGCGCATCCATCAGGAAACCGAGCTCAGCGCCCTGGCGGACTCCATTCCATCTCAGGCTCTCGAACTTGGCCGGCACATCTTTGGATCACTGCATGGTCGCAAGTTGCTGCTGCTGGGCACCAGCATGACCAGCGACTTCTCCCCTCGCGCCGTCGCCGAGAACGAACTGGGCGCGGTGGTCGTGATCGACCAGTCGCCAGCGCGGGCAAAAGATCTCGCGGCGAAGCTGGGTGGCACCTCGGCAACTCTGGCGGATCGCTGGAACTGCATGCTGCAAGCCGACATCGTGATCAGCGCCACCGGATGCCCGCATGTAGTGCTGACCCGCGATGAGGCGGAGCGCATCGCCATCGAGCGCAATCGCGTGCCGCTGATGATTGTGGATATCGGCATGCCTCGCGACGTGGACCCCAACGTCCGCAAAGTCGACGGCATCCTGCTCTACGATCTCGATGGCCTGGAGCGGGCCGAGAAGCCGCACGCCGCCGCGCGCCGCGCAGCGATCGAGCAGGCGGAAAAAATCATCTCTGCGGAGGCGCAGGCATTTCGCACACAGTTACAGGCTGAGCGCACAGTTCCCACCAGTGTGGCGCTGCGCTCGCGCCTGGAAGAACTTTGCCGGCAGGATCTGGAGTCCTTTATCACAGAACGCGGGCCTTTCACCCCGGAGCAGAGCCAGTCGTTGCATGCAATCACATCTCAGGTCATACGAAAGATTGCCAGCTCCCTCACCCGTGAACTTAAGGAACTTCCAGAAAAGGCAGAACAGGAACGAATGACAGCAGCCGTCACCCGCCTGTTCCACCTGGATTCGCCGCAAGCGACGGCTGCCGGCACCAGATCACAAAAAGCAAGGGGCGAGCGAGGCAAAGAGCGAGTCGCCGCCATGTAGGATGCTGCACTCCATTCCGAGATTAGGCGCTTTTCATATCCCTTCATAAAGTGCGCCGCGGGGCTTCCCAACGGAAGCCCTTTTGTTTTGGATCTCATGCCTTACCTAGGTGAGCAGACTTTCGTCTGGCTGGAATCGCGACCGGCGGGACCGCTTTCGCTGAAGTTCTCGCCTGCACTGCCGAGAGAGTCTCTTATGGAGTCTCTCACTTCAGTTACTTCGGGCCGCCGCCGCAGCGACCGCCTTTCCATCGCTTTCCCGCTGGAGATCGCCGGTGTCGACTCTACCGGAGAGCGCTTCTCGGAAAAGACCAGAACCACCACTGTCAGCCGTTACGGCTGCTGCCTGCCACTGCCGCGAAAGTTGCAGCCCGACCAAAAGGTCCTGCTGCGCCGCATGGGAGCCGACGAGACTGCCATCGGGCCGTATAGTCGCCTCCATGGGTGTCGCATGCCGACGGACATCTCTACGGTATTGAGACCCCCAACTCCTGCGAAGGTTTGTGGGGCATCCATTTCTCGTCGTCGTTTTACGAGAAGCTGCTCGACACCATGCATGAGGGCGTGTACTTCGTGAACCGCGACCGCAAAATTACCTACTGGAACGAGAGCGCGGAACGCGTCTCCGGCCACTCAGCGCACGAAACCGTCGGCTCCCACTGTTTCGACAACCTGTTGGCACACGTCGATGAATTAGGCCGGCCATTGTGTACCACCGGATGCCCGCTCAACCAGGTCATGCTCGACGGCCAGCCGCGCACGGTAGAAATGTACCTCCAGCACAAGCAGGGTCATCGCGTTCCGGTTTCGATCCGCGCCATGCCGCTGCGCAACAGCGAAGGCAAGATCGTGGGCGCGGTCGAAGTCTTCAGCAACTCTGCGCTCAAGAAAGACACTGAGAAGCGCGTGCGCGAGCTCGAAACTCTGGCCTTTCGCGACGACTCTCACCGGTTTGCCCACTCGCCGTTTCCTCGAGATGAAACTCGAACAGGGATTGCAGGAGCATCGCACCTTCAGCCGGCTCTACGGCCTGCTCATGTTCGATCTCGATGACTTCAAGCGGTCAACGATACTCACGGTCACGAAACTGGGAGATGCGATCCTGAAAGCCGTGTCCGAAACCCTGATGCAAGGCTTGCGGCCCGTCGATATCGTCGGCCGCTGGGGCGGGGAAGAGTTTCTGGTCATCATGCCTGATCTGGATGCGGTGAGACTCGGCGATCTGGCCGATCGCTGCCGAGTGCTGATCTCGCAGTCCCACGTGCCGGCCGGAGCTTCTCGTGTCTCCGTCACCGCATCGATCGGCGCCACCGTGCTGAGTGCAGCCGACTCGCCAAAGTCCGCGCTCGCCCGCGTCGACGGACTCATGTATCAGAGCAAACACTCCGGAGGCGATCGCACCACAACGGGCTAGCTGGTTAATGCAGACTTAACTTCCGCCGCCTCAGATTCAGGTTTCGGCGCGCCAATTCATATCCTAAAACCCTCATCGTGGCGCCGTCGGGCTTCCGCAGAGGAAGCCCGGTTTTTGTGCGTGAGATCACACCTGGCTTCGCGACGCTCGGCTGAGCTTGCCCGTCCAGCGTGGTCTCAGCCCTTACAATTCTCCACAAAATCAATGATTACTTGACATCAGTCAGAGTATGATTTTTACGGGACTCTGTTTGGAATCCCTCGAGAAGATCGCCGCTCTGAATTCTGAGAGGAGTGAGTCGGTCTAGCGGTCGACAACACAGTTCGCGGTTTTCAGCGTGAGCCTAGCCACGGCCACGTTGGTAGAACTCCCATGAAACTGTCCACTTCGTCTCCTCCCGCACGCTTCGCTTTCCCCGCCAACCTATCGCTGGTTGCAGCACTTATGGTTTCTGACATTGCGGCGCAGTCGGCAGACCGGATATCGGAAAAGTGGGGGCAGATGACCGCACTCGCCAGTAACGTAAGTAGTTTCGAATTGAGGTCAAGGTGTCGACAAATTCTCCGCTCTGCCGTTTGGGCCCGCTGTGCTTGATGCTTACGCTGTGCGCCTTCAGTCCGGCGCAGACTAGTCCCGCTTCTCGCATCACTCAACCGATTAATGATGCCGTTCGCGTCACGCTCAAGGGAAACGTTCACCCGATGGCGCAGGCTCGCTTCGATCTGGGCACAGTTCCCGATTCATTCGCCGCCTCGCGAATGGTGCTGCTGTTACAGCGTTCGCCAGAGCGTGAAGCCGCTCTGCAACAATTTCTTGCAAGACGCACACCGGCCGGGATCTCCTGCTTTTCACAAATGGCTCAAGCCCGACCAGTTTGGCGAACAGTACGGACTTACCGATTCCGAGATCGCTACGGTCTCTGGCTGGCTGCAAGAGCATGGATTCGCGGTCAGCCGCATCAATCGATCCAAGACAGCCCTCGAGTTTTCCGGCAGCGCCGGTGGAGTGCGTTCCGCGTTCCACACGCAAATCCACGCCTACCTCGTGAACGGCCAGGAGCATTACGCCAATGATGTCGATCCGCAGATCCCGTCAGCACTCGCGCCGGTGATTGCGGGCATCACTCCGATCAACGACTTTCGTCCGAAGTCGTACATAAGAAAATTCGGCAAGGCGGTCTACGACAGAAGCACCAAGAAATTGGTCGCGGACTGGACGTTTCCTGCAGGGCAGGATGCGCTCGACTTGTCGCCGGGCGACTTCGCCTTGCAATACAATCTGGGTCCACTTTATGCGTCAGGCATTACAGGTAGTGGGATCACCATCGGGCTAATTGGCGCTTCCAATGTTGATCCGACGGCTGTGGCTAACTATCGCTCGTTCTTTGGACTGCCGGCGAACCCGCTCAACGTCGTGATTGACGGAACTGACCCGGGAGAAAACGACGCCGTCGGCGAGTCGTATCTGGATGTCGAACTGAGTGGCGCCGTCGCTCCGGGAGCAACCATCAGCCTCTACACCGCGGCCGACACCTCGGTGCAATCTGGACTGTATCTGGCCGCGCAGCGAGCCGTGGATGACGATCAAGCTTCAATTCTCAGCACAAGCTACGGTCTGTGTGAACAGGATCTGGGCTCGGCAGGAAACCAGTTCTGGAATTCCCTGTGGGAGCAGGCCGCGGCGCAAGGGCAGACCGCGTTCGTTTCGGCCGGCGACGGTGGGCCGGCAGGCTGCGACGATTTTAATATTGACCAACCGGCGCAGTATGGCATTGCCATGAACGGGTTCAGTTCGACTCCGTGGAACGTTTCCGTCGGCGGCACCGACTTCTATTACAGCAGCTACAACGGAGATTCGTCCGCACAGCAAACTCAGCTGGAGACTTACTGGGATACGGTCCAGACAATTTTCCCTACAACCTCGCTTCTGCAACCTGTGCCGGAGCAGCCTTGGAATGAGCCCTTCGGACTGAATCTTGCGGACGGCGGCGTCTTCAATTCCGGCTTTCCCGATATCGTTGCCGGCAGCGGCGGACCGAGCAGTTGCGCGACCGGGACCGATGCTTCCAATGGCACTTACAGTTCGTGCACTGCGGGATATCCCAAGCCTTCGTGGCAGACGGGAAAGGGTGTTCCGAATGATGGAGTGCGCGATCTTCCGGATGTATCGTTGTTTGCCGCGGCGGGGGAGAACGACACTTTCTATCCCTTCTGTCCCGGTCAGGGGTATTGCGTTGTCACCGACGGCGATTTGACCATTGGAATTGTCGGAGGGACCTCCGCATCTTCGCCTGCGATGGCAGGCATTCTCGCGTTGATCGAACAGAAATATGGGCCGCAAGGACAGGCTGACTACATTCTCTACCCCTTGGCAGCGCAGCATCCTTCCGCATTTCACGACATCACGACCGGGAGCAACATCGTTCCGTGCCAGCAGGGCACACCGAATTGCACTCTGAGCGCAGCCACTGACAATACAATGGGCGATTACACGCTCGGGTACTATGCCGGTCCGGGATACGACCTGGCGACTGGGTTGGGCAGTGTGGATGCGAATCAGCTGTTCAACAACTGGAATTCGCTTAGTTTTAAATCATCCGCGACAAGCCTCAGCCTCAGCCCGACCAGCTTCACGCACGGTACACCGATCACAGTCAACGTCGGTGTCACTGGAAGCGGCGGAACTCCTTCCGGCGGTGTGTCTCTGGTTACGCCCTCATCTCCACAAAATAATGAGGGACTAAAGCTGTTAACCCTGCAGAGCGGAGCGGCAAGCGCCAGCGTGAACAGCCTTCCCGGAGGCCAATATAAAGTGAGCGCGCGCTACGGTGGCGACGGTGTTTTCGCTTCCAGCACTTCCGCTGCGGTATCAGTGAATATCTCGCCGGAAGCGAGCAGCCTGTCGTTGTTTGGAAGTTATTACTCGTTCAATAGCAACACTACGGGTGTTCTCACAAATGGGGCAAGCTATCCTGTCGGTACTTCACTTGCGCTCGAGGCGCAGGCGACGGGAGTAAATGCGCCTGCGGGATCCACCGACGGCATCGCGACAGGCACCGTCACGTTTACCGATGCGGCGAGCACGGGCACGGTAAGTTCCGGCCCGCTAAATATGGGAACGGCGAGCACGGCGGAGTGGGTGTCGACCACTTTTACCGTGGGCACTCACAGCATCAGCGCCAGCTATTCAGGAGACCCTAGCTTCAACGCGTCGTCCAGCACGACGCCGCTGAATTTCACCATCACTAAGGCCATTCCCGGCGCTCAGCTGTCGGCAAGCTCTGCTGCGATCGCGAGCGGCCAGAGCGTCATGCTCCAATTCATCGTGGGCGTCAGCGTCGCTCCCCCGCCCACGGGTACGGCGACCTTCTATTCCGGAAAAACCGTGCTGGGGACCGCTACGGTCGCGCCGACCACACTTACCTATCCCTATATCAATTCTGCGGCGACCTTGAACGTGACGACCTTGCCGGTGGGGACGGACTCCATCACCGTGCAATATAGCGGTGATGCTAACTATGCCGCCGCAACTTCCAATCCCCTGCAAGTCACCGTGTCGCAGCAGCCGGCGGGCATTCTTACTGCCAGCGCGAACGCGTCCTCGCTACTTCCGACCCAGGATCTAACTGTGACCGCCAATGTTGCAGGGATGAGTGGTCAGCCGGCCCCGACCGGATACGTCGGCTTATATGCTGGTGGACCCGGCGGGACCTATAGCGCCAGTTGTAACTTGGTGAATGGTTCCTGCAGCTATGACTTTGGAAGCAATTACTGGAGTCCGGGTACAGTCACCGTGAATGTGGGTTATAGCGGTGATGCGATATATGCTGCCAGCAGCACTGTCGTCTCCGTCACGATGCTGAATATGTTCACCATGACGGTGGCGAATTCAGTATCGTTCTGCAGCGGGCGCGACCACGGGCAACACTTCAGCGCTCACGGTGACGCCAGTGAACGGATTCACCGGGCCAGTCTACTTTGCCTGCACCATCGCCTATTATCCGCCCGGAGCGCAGCATCTTCCCACCTGCTCGGTTCCGCCATCGACGACTGTGGACGGCACAAATGCGGTGACCTCGGCCATGACAATTATCTCGACGGGACCGACGACGACGGTCTCGCGGGCTGAAGAAATCAAGAGTCCGCGGTGGCTGGCGGCGCAATCTCTTACCTTGGTTGCCGGAATTCTCGTGGTGGGATTGCCGCTGCGAAGACGCGCTCGCAAGAGACCTGCCTCTGTTACTACTGATTGTGTTTGCCCTTAGTTGGGGCTTGGTCAGTTGCGGTGGGGGCGGAAGCATGGGCGGAGGCAGCAGTAAGACGATTCCCGGCACAACCCCTGGAACCTACAAATTTATGGTCGATGGCGCCTACACTCCGAACGCCAGTAACACTACAGAGCCATTTTTTTACAGTACGCCACAGGTATTCGTGGTGACCGTGAATATTCAGTAAGCAGATGAGGTCTCTCTAGCCCGCAGGATTTTCCGAGGGAACGGAATCTGCAGGCTCCTCTTCGCCCGCGGGGACAAGTTCAAATTTCTTTAGCTTATAGCGAAGCGCATCGCGACTGATGTCGAGCAGCCGCGCTGCATGCGTCTGGTTGCCGTTCGCCTGGCGCATCGCGAGCTCCACCATGGCGCGCTCGACTTCTTCCAGCGATGTGCCTTCCTCCGGAATGTAGAGCCGCGGCAGTGTCCGCCCGTTGGCCAACTGCTTGCCGCCATCGGACGAAGCGCTGCTGTGCTGGAAGGCGGTCAGCCCGCTGCGCGCGGCTTCTCCCACGGCGAACGGCATATACACCGGGCGCAGAATGGTCTCGTCTTCCAGAATCATCGCGCGCTCAATCGAATTCTTCAACTCGCGCACGTTGCCCGGCCAGTTGTGCGCCAGGAGTAACCGTCGAGTTTCCGGACTGATCCCGCGAACGGATTTCTTAAACTTTCGGTTATACCAACCGATGAAAAAGTCGACCAGCGGCAGAATATCCTCCGGCCGCTCGCGCAACGGCGGAATGAAAATAGCGATGATGGCCAGCCGGTAATAAAGATCCTGGCGAAACTGTCCTTCGCGCACGGCTTTCTCGAGATCGCGATTCGAAGCCGCCACTACGCGTACATCCACCTGCAAGTCGCGCACGCCGCCCACGCGCCGGATCATCTGGTCTTCCAGCACGCGCAGCAACTTGGCCTGCAGCAGGGGAGAGAGTTCGCCAATTTCATCCAGAAACAGCGTGCCCCCGTGCGCGGTTTCAAACAGGCCCTTCTTCATGGCCTTGGCATCGGTGAAGGCGCCTCGCTCATGGCCGAAAAGTTCAGCCTCCATCAACGTCTCAGGAATCGCAGAACAGTTAATCGCCACGAACGGCCCGTTCTGCCGCGAGCTTTCGTAATGAATGGTCTTCGCAGACCAGGTCCTTGCCGGTGCCACTCTCGCCCTGAATCAGAATCGTGGTGGCTTCGCTGGCTGCCACTTTCTGCACGAAGCTCATCAGTTCAGTCATTTTCGAAGACACGGCCACCACGTCGTGATATCCCGTATGCCGCCGCACTTCGCCGCGCAGCGATTGCACCTCGCTGCGCAACCGGCTCGCTTCCAGAGCATTCTGAATGGTGACGCGCAATTCCTCGAAATCGAGCGGCTTGCCCACGAAGTCATAGGCGCCGAGCTTTAGCGCGTTCTTGATGTCGTCAAGTTGTGGGTCGGCGGTAATCATGATGACCGCCGGCGCGTCGGGACTCTTCTTGATCTGTTCCAGAATCTGAATGCCGTTCATATCCGGCAGGCGCACATCGAGCAGAACCAGGTCCGGGGCCTCGTGCTGGGCCAGGCGCAGGCCGGGATCTCCCGCCGCCGCCTCCACCACCTGGTAGCCCCACTCTTCACACTTCTGGCGCAGCGACCAGCGCACCAGCCGCTCATCGTCCACGATCAGTATTTTTTCTGCAGGCATCCAGCATTAGATTACTACGGAAGGCTGGAAAGGGTGCAGCGGGACCTGCTGGCTTCATCCAAGGAATTCGTTCATTGCCCCGATGGCACCGGCGATGCGCAGGGCCCAGCAATCAGCGCAGCCAGATTCACGACCCGAAGGTCCTCGACGCGAGCAGAATTCGCGTTCGGTATCGGCTTATGGAGTGAAATGCCAGCGTACCGCCTGACAGCCAATGAGAGGATCATTCGATCTGATCCAATAGGACGGCCAGATTTTCCACGCTTGTGCGAATCAAGTAACCTTGTCGGGGGGCGGTTCGAAAGGGTAAGACGTCCAGGCGTGCTGAGGTCATCGAGTCGCACCGAGAGCCGGGGTCCGCTTCTTGGCGATACCGTAGCGCAGTTCGGCGGCCACGATGATGCTGGTGCAGACCTTCGCTTCGCCTATCTCTCAGTGGCTGACTTTCCGAGCGGATCGAAGCGATCGGAGATCGATCTTCGGTCGAGCGGTAGCGCATTACGGTTCGATAGGCTCAGGTCGAGACTTCTCCTTGGCGGGAGGGCCCGTCGTTACTCCGCAAGCGATTTTAGCAGTGATCTGCAGCAACGAGTTGGGAGGCTGGGCACTTTCTGGCTGCTCCGCCGCAAGTGGATGCATCCTGCTTTGGCTTCTATCGGATCGCATCTCCCTCTCGAACCCCGGCTTCGTCGGCCACGGGCTTGGGGATGCGAACTGCCAGCTGTTGCCCCACTTGACAGATCTGTGATGTTGCCATTTCATGCTCATTTCGACGGATACACCAAAGTATACACATATGTAGATTTAGAGGATATACGAGTCGTCGGGCAGTTGGAGGCTGCACGGATTGATTCGATTACAAGAGCGGTGCCGGCTAGGATGCGCGTTGCAGCGGCAGAATGACCACAAACGTAGTTCCCTGACCCACCGTGCTGGTAACGTCGATGCGCCCGTGGTGATCTTCAACAATGCGCCGGGCCAGAGACAATCCCAGGCCGGTGCCGTCACCCTTGGTGGTGTAAAACGGCCGGAAGATGTTAGGCAGATGCTTGGGCGCGATGCCGCGTCCATTGTCCGTTACTTCGACAAAGGCCGCCGAGCCTTGCGCTCGCACGCTGACCTTAACGCTCCCGTTCTCGTCGATGGCCTGCAACGCATTGAGCAGAAGGTTCAGCAGAACCTGGTGAATCTGATCGCTGTCGTGCTCAACCTCAGGCAGGGAGGGATCTTTGTACAGTTCGATGTGTACTCCCTTTGCCAGAGCCTGCTGCCGCCCCAGCATGACCGCATGTTCCACGGTTATATTCAGATCGCTTTTGCGGACCCGAGGGGGATGTGGCCGCGCCGTTTGCAGAAGATCCGTAACAATGTGATTGATGCGCGCGATCTCCTGCGGCACTTCTTTGATGACGGCGCGAGCCGGGCTGCTGGCCGGCAGATCGCGGCTGATAATTTCGATGACGCCGGCGATTCCCGCCAGAGGATTGCGAATCTCATGCGCCAGCCCGGTGGCGAGTTCTCCTAACGTTGCCAGATGCTCGGCGCGGGACATCTGCGTGCGATGCAGGCGTTCAATTTCTTCGTGGCTCTCTCGCAGTTGCTCGACCATGTGATTGAAATTCCGGCCGAGGTCTCCGATCTCATCGTTGCGTTGCGAGAAACTCACCGAAACGTTCAGGTCCCCGTGGCCCAGTTGCGCAATCTTCTGCTGCAATTCCACCATGGGACGCTGCACCATCGAAGTGAGCACGACCAGCAGCGCGCCGCAAATAGCCACAGCGCCTACGCCCGCCACCAGAAGAATTGTATGGCGCTCCGGATCGCGCCACGACAACGTGGCCAGCATGAACAGAAGCATTCCTCCGAGGAGCACGCACGCGATCGGCAACATCGCCTTAATTTCCCACGTAATGCGCAGCCAGGGCAGTTCCGGATCGTCGGGCTCAGCGCTCGATACAGGACCAAGTTCCAGACTTCCGTTCACCGGAGAATCCGCGAGCGAAGTTGCGCTCGATCCTTCCGTGCTGAAGAAGCCCCTGCGCGCAGGCGCGGGAGCCTGCTCCAGCCAGAGGCGTGGTGGAAGCTGGCGGATTCGAAATTCGTGCAGTCTCAGGCATAAGCGTGCAGTCCAGGCAGCAGGTACGTGACTCCGAAGAACGTGAACATGACTACCGCGAAGCCGAGGATGGCGAAGTAAGCCGCTCGCCGTCCGCGCCAGCCGCGGGTGATGCGCATATGCAGATAGCCAGCATAGACCAGCCAGGTAATCGCCGCCCACACCTCTTTGGGGTCCCAATTCCAGTAGGAACCCCAGGCGCGGTTCGCCCAGTAGGAGCCGGCGGCGATCATCAGGGTGAGCAGGGGGAAGGCAATGCAAATCGTTTTGTAAGTGATGCGATCAAGAGTGTCGGCGTCGGGCAACAGGCGCTCCAGATCGCTGCGCCGCCAGAGTAACAGCAGATAGAGCAGGTTGGCGAAAATTCCGCCGACCAGCGCCGCCAGGATGAACGGGCTTGCGGCCAGGCTGGTGGCAAACAAGCCATCGGCATCGAGTGAAGCATAGTGTCCGTCGCGCGTGCGCAGCAGGAAGAACGCCAGCGCCAGAATCTGCAGCAGAATGCTGATGAAGACCGCGCGGTTCGCAACGTTGAGAAGGCCTTCGTTCTTTTTGACTCGCGCCAGAACGTAAAGAACCAGCGGCGCAGCTACCGCGGCAAAGACCATCATCATCAGCCAGCCCAGATCGGGGATGGTCACAAACAGCCGCACGCCGCGCGAGATGAATACTTCTTGTTTGTTCTGCGCGTCCCAGGCGACCACGTTGAATCCGCCCCAGCGTTCAAAGCGAGTCAGAATCGCGGCATAGATTCCGATGGTGAAGATGCTGGTGGCCGCCAGGAACGTTTCCGTTCTCATCTTGTCCTGGATGAGGAACATCATAGCCAGCGCGAAACTCAACGCGCACGCCGCATACGCCAGCATGGCCAGCGTCACATGCACGTGCAGCCAGGTGGACTGCAGGGCAGGCACAAGCGGCCGGACCTCGCTGGGCAGAAGCTGCATCAAGATGACGCCCACAATCGCCACCGGCATGGTTACGGTGCCGATGACCTTCACTCCGTAGCGTTTTTCGGCGACCAGCGTGAGCGCGGCCAGGGTCCACACGAAGGCCAGCAACATTTCGTAGATGCTGGCGAATGGAGGATGTCCCGCCTCATACCAGCGATGCGCCACCGCGCCCGTGTTGGCGATCAATCCCGCCCACGTCGACAGCGATGCGAACTTAATGTAGGAATCGGTGCCGGTAACGCCAAAGCCCAGATAGAGCGCTCCTGCGCCCGAGTAGAAAACCAGCGCGGCGTAGAGCAGGTTGGCTTCACTCAGAATATTTCCGCTCTTGACCACATTCAGGAAAGCGATGAACAGCAGGAACGTGACGCTCAGCCCTACGCCGATGACGAGGGCTGCACCACTTGCGGAATGCTGTTCCACTTTTGCGCGTGCCATGCTTGCTTCCTCCGTAGCCGGACTCACCTTCCGGCGATCGATGCTGTCCCCGCCGCAGCCGTGGCCCGTGCTTCCTCCGAGGCCCCGCCTGCCGGTTTCAGTTCTTTTTCAATCTGTGCCACTATCTGCTTGAACTTGAGTTCGAAGGCGTCGCGATTGCGATTGACTGTGCCGCCCACCCACAGCGAGCTCTGTCCGTTTCCGTTGGTGACCGGAACGACCCAGATGCGCACATGCAAGACGTAGAAGACAAACGTCAGGCCGATCGCCATCAGAATCACTCCGCCCCATACCGACCACTGCCCGGGTTCATGCGAAACCTGCAATCCGGTGTAGACCCCGGTCTTCAGATCTTTTGGCTCGAAGGTGTAAGGGGAGGACGCATTCTCGGCGATGTTGGGAATTTCCGGCAGCCACACATTGATGGCGCTGTTTGTCTTCGCCGAAGTCACGATCATGTGCACCGCGGGATTCACCACGTCGTTGCTGCGGGCGTAAACGCGTCCATCCTGCACGACGAAGTCGGGGATGAACTCCACGATCTGCACCTTGGTATCCGGATCGAGCGCCACGATTTGGTTCATGCCCACCGTAATTTCCTGCGATGCACCTTTGCCGTTAGCCGGAGTCACGTTGAGAGTCAGCTTGTCGAGTTTTCCGGACTGCCCGTACGTCGCCTGATAAAACCGCACACCCTGATAGGTCAGCGGATCGTTGACTACGATTTCTTTCTTGAAAATCTCGCGCCCGTCGTCGATCACCGCCAGTTTCGACCACCACTTCTTGGGCGTCCCGTCGGTGTAAGTTTCTTCACCGGTTCCGTCGCAGCGGATGGAGAACGGAATCGCCTTGCTGTCGCCGCTTTTCATCTCGATCTGATTGCTGGTCGTTCCCGGAGAGAGCATGAGAAATCCGCGCCAGCCATAGAGAGCGTCCACGATGCCGCCCAGGAAGATCAGCAGCAGGCTGGCATGCACGATGTAAACCGCCATCTCGGAGACGCGACTGCGCTCGGCAAACAACGAAAAACTATTGGTGCGGACAATCCTGTCGGACTTCAATCCGAAGTGGCGCAACGCGCGATCGGCTGCAACGAGTCCCTGCTCTTCATCGGAGATGGCAATGTGGGCCTGCGTCGGCAGTAGGCGGCGGAAATTTTCGTCAGGACTCTTGTAAGGACGCGAGAAGTAGCGCCAGGAGTTGGGGAAGCGCTGTACTGAAGCCGCAATGATGCTAAGGCTGACCAATATCAGCAAGGCGATAAACCAGCGCGCGTGAAATACATCCGTCAACCCGGCCGCGTCGAGGAAGCGCAGCATGGTGGGGGAATACGCGCGCTCCATGTCATCGGGGTCAGTCATCGGGCGCTGCAGGATCACTGTGCCGGCGGCCGAAAAAATAACGCACAAGATGATGAGGATGACGCCAGTCTTGATCGAACTGAGAAGTTGCCAGGTGTTGCGGGTCGCAGACCGGAATGATAGAGCCATGATGGTTCCTCGTATCCATTCGGCACTAATGCACGTACGCCGCCAACCGTGAGATGAAGCGCAAGTTGCGGGGAATAAGGCACTTAGGATCCGATGAGCTTCTCAGTCGCTCGCTCGGAATGAGCCATAACACTCATTCCCACATTGGAGCTGCTGCCATTTCACCCACCGCCGCCAACCCTGTGATTTCAATCACAAAACGGGGACAAGCCCATGCGTTATTTCACCAGTACCGTTGCGGGAGAAAGCCCATTCGGGCATGACCCCAGGGACTGTGGAAATTCGCAACACTGCCTGAGGCGCTCTTGATCTCACTCTGTCACAAGCACTTACACGCTAGCCTGGGCACTGAGCGGTTTTGCCTCAATAAAGGACACGCGAATGCATAACCCACAGTGGTCATGGTCCCCGAGCTACAAAATCGAACGCTTCCCCGCTCCAACCAGAGTGGAAGAGCCCTCCTCCAGGTTCTATTCGTAAAGGTTCTATTTCTAGTTTGGGCGCTGGCCGTCGCCGCGACGCCAGCCTTGGCCAAGACTCACCCTGTTCCGCTCGACAAGAATGTCGACGCGGCGAAGTGCCTCGAGTGCCACGAAGATAAAAGCAAAGGTAAGGCAGTGCACTCGGCGATCGCGATGGGATGCCTGAGCTGTCATGAAGTTCGGGTCAATCGCGACGTGACTCGCGTAAAGCTGAAGACCACCACCAGCCAGGCGCTGTGCCTGAGCTGCCACGACGACAAGAAGGTTCAGCCCGGACTGACGATGCATCCTCCGGCAGTTCGGGATTGCCTGACGTGCCACGACCCGCACCGAGCGACAATCAGAACCAGCTGCTGAAGGCGACCTCGGGCGCAACGACAACGAGAACCTCTGCCTCACCTGCCACAAGATCGGCGTAGAACGTCCCCAAGAACGGCAGCCGTCACGCAGCGCTCGACATGGGCTGCGATACCTGCCATGTCACCCACAAGAATGGTGACCGCAGCAAGGTCGAGTTCGCCGCGCACCTAAAGAAAGATGTTCCAGCACTCTGCGTCGACTGTCACGATCCCAAAGACGCCAGCCTGCAGAAGTCGCACGCCGAATCAGCCCTTCGGATCGGCGAATTGCCTGCAGTGCCACGATCCGCACCAGTCGGCGACGCCGAAGCTGATGCAGACGTTCCTGCACAATCCGTTTGAAAACAAGATGTGCGATTCGTGCCACCAGCCGGCGAAGGATGGAAAAGTTGTCCTGACCAACGCCGACACCAAGGCGCTCTGCGTCACCTGCCACGACGAGCAGGCCAAAAAGATTGAGACCGCGAAAGTGCAGCATCCGGGCGCGCAGGGCGATTGCATCGACTTGCCACAACCCGCACGCTGGAAAGTCGCCGGGCTTCCTGCAAGCCGGATCCCGTGCAAGCCTGCCTGGCTTGCCACAGCGATCAGGCCGACCAGATGAAGAAGGCGCACCTGCACCAGCCCGCCTTCGTAGCAAGGTTGCGCCACCTGCCACGAGCCGCATGGTGGAGACAACCAGCACCTGCTGCGCGCGGCCAGCACCAACAAGCTCTGCCTCGAATGTCACGGGCCCGATGCCAACCCGCAGAAGATTGAAGCGGAACATCTGGTCACGATCTTCGACGGCAAAGTGAAGCTGCCGGAAGACTACTTCCGCAAAGTGATCCTGCTGCCGATTCAGTACGGCCACGGTCACCCGGTCGATCGGCACCCGGTGAGCGACATCATGGACCCGAAGGATCAGACCAAGGTTCTGAAGCCGATCAACTGCCTGACCTGCCACCAGCCGCACTCGGGCGCGAACCCGGGATTGCTGGTGAAAGATCAAGCCAACAACATGGCGTTCTGCATGACCTGCCACGCGGATTTGAATTCGGGAGGCCAGAACACGCAGGCGCAGCCGACCCAGCCGCAAGCGACGCAGCCGCAGCCACCGGGCGGGAAAACGAAATGACGACGCGATTCCATCACGGACTCATCCGCTTCATGGCAATGCTCGCCGGACTGTCGTTCTGCCTGAGCGTCGCGGCGCCCGCACCGCTGCACGCCGACAAGAAGAAGAAGGATGCGCCGGCTGCGCCGAAGACCAACGTTCTAGAAGAGATCGATTACTCCAAGCTGGTGTGGCCGAACCCGCCGGCTCCGACGCGCGTGAAGTATCTGAATTATTTCTGCTGCGACAAGTACACACCCACCCCGGCGAAACAGAAGTCTTCCTGGATGGACCGCATGGCGGGTGCCGAATCGCAGGAACAGAAGCAGATGGACAAGCCGCTCTTCGCCCTGTGGACTCCTTACGGCATCGCGACCGATTCCAAAGGCAACCTCTACATCGCCGACGGCAAAGTCGGAGCGATCTTCATCTTCAACACCGAGACCAAAGAGCTGCAGATGATCAAGCACGGAGTGCAGGCGCACTTCGGCGACATCATCGGCCTGGCCATGGACGACTCCGACCGCCTATTCGTCTCCGACACCAAGCTGCACCGCATCATGGTCTTCGACAAGGACCACAAGGTGGAAGGCTCGATCACCGAGGGCGGCATGGTCGATCCGGGCGGCATGGCGATCGATAACGAGAACCGCTTCCTTTATGTGGCCGACGCCGGGCTCGATCAAGTGCTGGTCTACGACGCCGACAAGCTGAACCTGATTCGCAAGATGGGCACGGCGGGCAAGAAGCACTCGCTGACCGAACCGGGACAATTTGCCGCGCCCGAGAATGTGGCGCTCGACTCCGACGCCAATCTCTACGTCACCGACATGTACAACAACCGCGTCGAGGTCTTCGACGCCGACGGCAACTTCATCCGCGCCTGGGGCAAACAAGGCGACCGTCCCGGAACCTTCTCGCGGCCCAAGGGAATCGCGATTGACGCCGACGGCCACGTTTGGGTCGCCGACGCGGTGCAGGACATTCTGCAGTGCTACACGGCCGAGGGCCAGTTTCTGATGTGGATGGGCGGACACGGTCTGTTCCCGGGACAGTTCCGGGCGCTGGCCGGGCTCTATATCGACAAGAACAATCGGATGTTTACGTCCGAGCAGTATCCCGGACGAGTACAGATGTTCCGCTACTTCACCGATGACGAGGCGAAGGCGCAGATCAAACAGCGCATAGCGGATGCGGAAAAGAAATCGCAAACGAGGAAGGCCGGAGTTGCGGACGCAGCGGCGCCCGCGAGTTCTCCCGCCCCCTCAACAGGCTCTGCGGCAGCAAAGCCGCAATAGAGTTTGGCCGTTCCGCGGATGGCCAAACCGGGGCTGGCGCAAGCTGGCTCCGGGCAGCAACGCACTACTAGTGGTAGATGTGGCTGTAACAGCTGTTACAAAACAGGAGGTTTCACAGTGAAAAAGCTATTCTTCGTAATGTTCGTAGTAGTAATCGCTGTCGGCATGGCCGCAGCGCAAACTTATACGTCCGGCTCCGGCCTGACGGGTATTGATATTCTCGGTGCTCACCAGAACGGCGGACGTGGTTGCGCTGGCTGCCATGCTCCTCACAGCGGCTCGGCGGGCGGCGGCGGCAACGCAGCCACTGGCGCGATGCATTCAACGACCCTCTCTCCGGTAGCGTGGCTCTGTTCGGACAAGACGTAACTCCTCTGTTGGGCGCTACGCTGACTATGGGCAACGGCTTATGTTGAAGTTCTGCCCGCCGAAGCGGCAGCTTACTCGACGCAGACCGCCGAATTGGAAGGCATCACCATGTGCCTGGCTTGCCATGACGGCGTGGTTGCCAAAGGCCAGATGATGAACGGCCAGTCGTGGGAGCAGAGAATGAACCTGCTGCCTGCCGGCGTATATGGAACCCGTCCTATTCCGACGCTGCTCGGCAACGACAGCGGCAACGGCAACAGCTCCGGCTATGGCAACGATCACCCGGTGGGCGTCCAGGCTACCTTGAAGGCAGTCGGTGTGTGGAGCAACAACGCCACCAGCACCCCCCTGACCATCACCGTGACCAGCGGCGCCATCAGCAGCATCGTCGCGAATCCGAGCAGCCTAGGCTACACTGCCTTCGCGGCCAACTATGGATTCCCGGCGATCGCGGGCAGCAAGTGGGGATGGGGCGTTGCGGTTCCCAGCGGCGCGGTTGACGGATCGACGGCATTCTTAACCTGCACCACCTGCCACAACCAGCACGCGATGTACGTGTATACGTCCCCCGGGAAGCAAGGAGCCTTGCTTGCCGCGGGAAACACCTATCCGACGTACTTCTTCATCAACTCGCCCTACAACCCGGGCGCCGGCAACAACAACCCGACTCTGGCGGCTTCGACGACCCAGTTCTGCCGTCAATGCCACTACAGCGAATCGAACGAGTCCGCCGGCATCACCACTGTGAAAACGCAGTTTTAGCTTGTTAGCGAGTTGGGGGAGGGGAAGTTTCTCTCCCCCGCTTTTCAGGAAGCCGAACGGAGAGGCAGAAATGAAATACCAAATGGGAATCCGGATCCGAATAACGATCGGCGGCGCGATGCTGGCTTCAACGATCTGGAGCAGCGCGCAAGTGGTGGCCTCGCACGCGCCCAGCGCTGGCGTCGTCGTCCCCATCCGCGGTTACGACGTTACCAGCGGGCACCGGCAATCCGGTGGCCAAGGTGAACGGCGCGGTCCTGACTGACCGCGATCTGATGCGCGAAGAGCAGGCGATTTTCCCGTACGCCAACATACATAACGGCTCGATTCCGAAGTCGATGGAACCGGAGATGCGCAAGGGCGCGCTCGAAATGATCATCTTCGAGGAATTGCTGTACCAGCAGGCGCTGCGCGAAAAGCGGACCGTGGCTCCCGAGCGCATGAAGCGCGCCGAGGTGGAGTTCCGCAAACAGTTTGCTACCGAACAGGAATACAACCAGGTTGTCCAGGCTGAAGTGCACGGTCAACCAGCAGATGTTGAGAGAGAGAATTCGCCGCTCGCTGCTGATTGAGAAATGCTGAAGAGTGAGGTGAGCGACAAGGCGAAGGTGAGCGAGGCGAAGCCCGGCCTATTACAACGCGAATCCGAAGAAGTTCGACCATCCCGAGGATGTTCAGCATCCAGACGATTTCGATTATCCCGCCGCAGAATGCGAATCCCGACATGGTTCAGGAAGCGCGCAAGAAGGCCGACAACGCATTCAAACTGGCGAAGGCGACCAAGACCTACCAGGAGTTCGGACTGCTGGCGGAAAAAGTTTCGGACGACGACTGGCATGTGAACATGGGCGACCGCAAGGCGGTCGAGCGCGACAAGCTTCCGCCCCCAGTCGTGACGGCCGCGCTGGCGATGAAGCCGGGACAGGTGAGCGATCTCATCCAGTTCGGACCGGCCTACACGATGTTTCGCTTGAACGCGCACATTCCGGCGGGCGCGACGCCTTTTGCAGAAGTGAAGGCCAAGCTGATGACGGATATGCAGAAGGAAAAGACCGAGCAGTTGCGCGCCGCTCTGGATAAGAAACTGCGAAAGACGGCAAAAATTGAGGTCCTGTGAATCAACTGGCCAACGCGGCGATCGAGCACGACCGCGAAGGTTCATGGGGGCAGAAGTCAGGTGGGGGATGGAGGGAATCAGCAAAATTCGAAGCGTGTGCTACGGGTGCGCGGTAATGGCTCTGCTGGCGTTGCCTTCCGCGGCGCAACTGGACGTGGGCGACAACCTGCACATGAATCTGAGCGGGACGGTCGGATTCAACTATGCCGGGGACATTGACCAGGGCGCTTCCGACCACGGCATGGGTTTCACCGGCAATGGCACTCTTACGGGCAGCTATTACAGTCCTAATTTTCTGAATTTCAACGTCAGTCCTTTTTATAACCGGATGCAAAGTGATTCAACCTTCGGCAGCCTGACCAATGCCACCGGTGTCTCCTCCAGCGTGAACCTCTTCAACGGCAAGCCATTTCCCCGGGACTATCTCGTACAACCGGCTATACAACGGAACCAGTGCATTTGGCGTCCCGGGGTCGGATCTCGGCCTGGCGCAACACGGCAACGCGCAGGGATTCGGCGTCGGCTGGAGCGCGCTCATTCCCGACTGGCCGACGCTGACGGCGAACTACTCCTTCAATGACACCGACGACGCGATCCTGGGTCAGCAGGGCAGCGACACCGACAACAGTCACCTGTTTAACCTGCTGTCCACTTATCGCTGGGATGGCTTCAACATGACCGGCCAGTTCACGCACCGGCACGACGATGCCGTGTTCTCGCAACTTCTGGAGGAATCCTCCGGACCGATCACGTCGTTGAGTTCCAGCAACAGCTTCGGAGCGACCATCCAGCATGCGCTTCCCTTCACCGGGAATTTTGGATTGAGCTGGAGCCATCTAGCCGTATGACTACCATTACGAGGATTCGTCTAGCACGAGCAATTCGGCGGCTCGACCAACGGTGAATGCCAATGCGTCATTCCATCCCGACGAACAAGGTGGGTGTGTCGTTCAACGCGAACTACAACGATAGCCTGCTGGGCAGCATGCCCGAGCCCGTTCTGAACGGCGGACGCTCCGTCGACCTGACCAGCGCGGGCAGTTTCCACTCCTTCCTGGTGGGAACCGATGTCTATTATCAGATCGTAAAGAGCTTTGGCGTTCATGCCGACGTAGATCACGAGCAGCAGTCGTTTCTTGGACAGAGCTACTCGGCCACGCAATTCGGCGGCAGCGCGAATTTCAACTTCGATCATTCGTTGCTAAAGGGGCTGTCGTTCTCGGTAGGCGCGGTCGACACCGCGCAGCAGACGAGCAATACTGGAATCGGTTTTGTGGGCAATCTGAACTACAACCGCAAGTTTTGGGGATGGGATGTGGGCGGGAACTTCAGCTACGCGCAGAATGTGGAGACCGCACTGCTGGTGTACACCACTTCCTCTTACAGTTATCTCGGGAGCCTGAGGAAGCGCATTCAGCGACCGCACCTATTTCATGACGGGATACAGTGGATCGCACAGCGGAATCACGGCGAACTCCGGGACGACGAGCAGTGCCGAGCGCATCTTTACGTCGTTTCTGTATCGCGGCAACGCCTTAACGGCTTATTACAATAAGTCGGACGGGCTGGCGATTCTGACTGCCAATGGGCTGGTGCCGGTTCCGGTCACGCTGCCCACTCAGGTGCTCGGCCCGGGCTCGTTCACCTCGTACAGCTCGAAGGGCTGGGGAGTCGAGCATGTCGGTTGTGCCGATTCGGCGACTCAGCATCAGCGCGGCTTTTGCGAAATCAGATGGCAGCACCATCGATCCGAACCTTAGCATTTTCACCAACAACACTTTGTACAATGCAATCATGCAGTACCGGCTGCGCAAGATTTGGCTGAATGGCGGGTACACGCGGCTGCAGCAGAGTGTGGGCACGCCGGGCAGCTCGCCGCTTATGGTAACGTCCTACTACATTGGTTTTTCGAGATGGTTCAACTTCTTCTGAGGAACGCGGAGGGACGATTCCTGCATATCGGGGCCGGGTTGGCATGGTTGGTGTTGCTGCTGGCCACACCGGCGTGGGCCTCGAAGGTCAAGGAAAAGACGGTTGAGCCGCCTCCGCCCGACCTTTTGCTGGAGGGTGGACGCAAGCTGCATTACGAGCGCAGCTTCAGCTCGGAAAAAGAAGTAGAAGGCAAGCGCGGCTTCTTCACCAAGCTGGTGGATGTGGTGGTGGGCGAGCCCGACCATCCGCATCTGGTGCGGCCTTACAGCATTGCCATCGATTCGCGGGGACGAGCCATCGTCTCCGATCCGGGCGCGAACGGGATTCACATCTTCGACTTCGAAAATCATAAATACAAGTTCATCGAGCGCCATAAAGATAAAGATCCGATGCGCACGCCGCAGTGCGTCGCGCTCGACGCGCAGGACAATATTTATGTCACCGACTCGGAGGCGGGGAAAGTTTTCGTCTTCGATCCCAGCGGAAAGTTTCGCCGCACCATCGGCAGCCTGAAAGGCGGGGAAGGCTACTTCAAGCGGCCGACGGGCATTGCCATCGATTCGGCGGCGCAGCGGATTTACATCACCGACACGCTGCGCGACAAAGTGTTCGTGCTCGACATGAATGGCACCGTGCTGCAGAGTATCGGCAAACGCGGCGGCGGCGATGCGGAGTTCAATCTGCCGACGGAATTGCTGGTGCATGAGCAGAATCTGTTTGTCGTCGATGCGATGAACTTCCGGGTGCAGTTTCTCGACCGCTCGGGCGGGTATCAGACCACGTTAGGCCAGCTCGGAGACTCCAGCGGGTCGATGTTCCGGCCCAAGGGAATCGCGGTCGATTCCGAGGATCATATTTATGTGGTCGATGGCTTGTGGGGCATCGTGCAGGTATTCGACCAGCAGGGAAGACTGTCTGTATTACTTCGGCGGCCGCGGCACGGCGAACGGGGAGTTTCAGCTGCCCGCGGGATTGTTCATCGATCACGACGACCGCATCTTCGTCGTCGACTCGTTCAACCGCCGGGTGCAAGTCTACAAATATTTCGGATTGCCCAAGCGGGCGCAGGCAGGCCAGCCATGAGGAGAATGCTCACGGCCTGCGCGCCGCTGATGGTGAGCACGATGCTGGGATGATGCGCTGATGCCGACCAGCCAGGCGCAGGTTTCGGGTGACGTGCTGGGCTCGCACAACTTGTCGCTGAGCGGGACGTCGCCGATCAAAGGCCGGCTGGATCCTTGCCTCTACTGTCACGTGCCACATTCGGGCGTGCAAAATCCGAATGGCGCGCTGTGGACGCAGACGCTATCGACGCAGACCTACTCGACTTATTCCAGCACGACGCTGCACAACACGGCGATGCAGCCCACTCTCGGCGCTGACAGCAGCCTTTGCCTGAGTTGTCACGACGGCACGGTCGCCATCGGGCAGACGCAGCCTTCGGGACAGATCACGATGACCGGCAACATGTATCCGCAGGATGTTTTCGGAACGAACCTGCAGGGATCGCATCCGTTCAGCCTGAAGCTGCCGCTGGTGGACGCGCCCGACCTGGTGCCGTCGATCGTAGCGGGCGGCAAGACTGCCGATCCGCTGCAGGCGGTGAAGCTGATCAATGGCGACGTGGAGTGCACCAGTTGCCACACGCCGCATTCGCAGGCTATCGACATGGTGTCGAAGAATTTTCTGGTGCGCGACAGTTCGAGCGGGCAGATGTGCCTGTCGTGCCACGAGCCGAATCCGCGAACCGTGAATTCGCAGAGCAATCCGCTGGCGCAGTGGCCGGCGAGCATTCACGCGACTTCGGGCATTGCCATCGCGAACGGGCCGGTGCTGGGAAGTTATTCCACGGTCGCGCAGAATGCCTGCCTGTCGTGCCACATGCCGCACAACTCGCTGGCGGGAGCGCGACTGCTGCGCGCGCCGGTGCCGTCGGTGCCCAACATGGATCCGTCGACGCAGAACTGTATCACCTGCCACAACGGCGGATCGAATATTTCTCCGGCGATTCCGAACATTTATGCGGAGTTTTCCAAGATCGCGCATCCTTATCCTTCCGGGATCAACCTGCACGATGCCGCCGAGCCGGCGCTGCTAAACAATAATCGCCACGCCACTTGCGTGGACTGCCACAGTGCGCACGCTTCGCAGCAAGTGACGACGTTTGCGTCGCTTTTGCCTCCGGCAATTCGTCCCTCGCAGTCCGGAGCTATCGGCATCAGTGCAGTCGATGGCACGACGGTGTTGACTCCGGCTGTGAATCAATATGAAAACTGCCTGCGCTGCCATGGCACGAGCACCGGCAAGCAGACGCAGGCTGTCTTCGGATATCTGCCGCGGCGGGAAGTGACCGCCAGCGATCCGTTGAACCTGATTCCGCAGATGTCTTCAACGGCTACATCGAGTCATCCCGTGATGCATGAGCGCACCAGTGCCCTGTCGCAGCCCAGCCTGCTGACCTACATGCTCGATCTCGATGGCAAGACCCAGGGACGCGCCATGGGCACGCAGATTTACTGCACCGACTGCCACAACGCCGACGACAACCGCGAGTTCGGCGGCGTCGGTCCCAACGGCCCGCATGGATCGAAATGGACGCATCTGCTGGAGCGCCGCTACGAGTTCAGCGAAGCGCCGGGACCGGGCCAGCGCATCACGAATCTCTATCCCAATCCGGATACCAGCGTGAACGGTCCGTATTCCATGTGCGGCAAGTGCCACGACCTGGACCAGGTGTTGGCCAATACGAGCTGGACGCAGCACGCAGCGCACATCAATGCCGGATTCTCCTGCTCGACTTGTCATACCGCGCACGGCATGGGCGCGAGCAGCGGCAACGTCACCGGAGAGCGCCTGGTTAATTTCGATCTGAAAGTGGTCGGCCCCAACGGGGCGGCGCCCATCACGTACAACCGCGGAGCCAACAGTTGCGCCCTCACCTGCCACGAAGTAGCGCACTATCCCAACGGCACGGTGCAGCCGCTGGGCATTCGCAGTCCCATCAGGAAGTAGTAGTGTCCCCTTTATCAATCGAGAGTTTCGGAATGATGCAGAAGATCTCCGCCCGGAATAGAGGTGTAGCCGCGATGATCGTGGTTTTCAGGACCGGCTTGCGCATTCGGTGTCCCTTCGTCCACGCAGATGAGGAGAGTCTCGGAGTCCGAGCAGTTATGCTCGGCCAGTGGGGATTGGCCCCATTCAAGTAAGCGACGACATCAGTGTTTATGTCATGCACCATTGAACTGGTGGAAGCGAAGACAACCGAAAGAACATAGATCGGCATATCTTCCTACTCCACCGTCAAGGTTGCTGTCGTGAGTACTATCCCTGTTGGTTGCGCCGGGGTCGTTCCCTGAATCTGGATGTTGTAGGTCACCGGCTTGCGACAGTCGAACCGCCGCCGCTGTTTCCGCCACAGGCAATCAGAGAGACAAGCAAGAAGCAGAGGACCGCTAGCGTCAGCCCGCGCGCCCGACGTTTGCGCCCAATTCCCGCCAGAAGCAAAATTCCTGCCAGCGGCGTGAATGCGAGATAGGCGAGCCAGGTCGTGTGTGGCTTCAGCAAAAACGCATTCCCCGTCGGCACCGTCACCGTTAGGTTAAATGCTACCGCGCTGCTGCCCGGCGTAATGATTGCCGGAGAGAAAGTGCAGTTCGCGCCCGGTGGCATGGTGCTCGGCACGCACGACAGCGTGATGGGATGCTGTGGGCTTCCGGTGTTGCGTTGAGAGACAGAGAGAAGTTTGCCGTCCCTCCGGGCGACACGGTCTGCGGCGATGGCGTTTGGGCCGACGGAACGTTCGCGATGGTCAGCGGATACGATGCGGAGACCGCCGAATTCGCCTGCGAAACTGCCTTGATCAGCACTAACGCAGGAGAAGGCGGAGTGCTGGGCGCCGTGTAAACTACCCGAACTGAGATCGTTCCCACGGTCGCGTTTCCCGCCCCTGCCGCGCCATTGACGAACCAATTCACCGCCGTATTGCTTTTCCCCGGTCACGTTGGCGATGAACGTTTGCGTCGATGCGGAATAAATCAGCGTCCACTCCCGCCGGTGTCGTGCTCACGCTGAGGGCGCGGCAGGCCTCGCCGGCTGCGACCGCGACCGTGGCCTTGCCAGAGGACGTGCCGTTCGCGTCCGAGACGGCAGTAATCGAGAGGTTGGTGGTCAGCGCGGCCGAAGGCGCTTGATACAGGCCCTCCGCGGAGATGGTTCCAATACTCGAGTTGCCGCCGGTGATGCCGTTCACCTGCCAGGTCACATTCGTGTTGGTTGTGCCGGTCACGTTGGCCGCGAATTGCTGCGTGAGGCTCGCGGGGACCAGCGACGTGGAAGGTACAACGGCGACGGCCACGGTCGAGGTCAATCGCCGCACGCGGACATTTTCCGTGTCGGCTACATAAAGGTTTCCCAAGCCGTCGAGCGCGACGCCCAAAGGCACGTTCATTGACGCGCTGGTCGACGGTCCGCCGTCGCCAGAGAATCCTGGCGTTCCGCTGCCGTTGCCGGCGATGGTCTGAATCGTGCCGTCGACGGCCACGATTTCGCGCACGGCGGAATTTTCACTGTCGGCGATGAAAATGTTGCTCAGCGAATCCACGAACACGCCAAACGGAGTGTTCAGCAGAGCGGCGGCCGGAGGACCGTTATCGCCCGTGTATCCGTTGCGGCCCATGGTGCCCGCCACGGTCAGAATGGTGCCAGGCGCGATGGTGGTTCCGGTAATGATCAGCGGATTTGCCGCGCTGGCATTCACCACGCGCACGGCCGAGTTGGATGAATCTGCAATATAGATGTCGTCGGCAATGTCGACAGAAATGCTGGTCGGGAAATTGAGTGCTGCGGCATTGGCTGGGCCGTTATCGCCGCATCCGGAACTGGGGTCTTCACACGCAGTTGGCGGCGTGCCGGCAACGGTGTTGATGGTGCCGGGCGCAATCGTCGCGGCACCGATTAATAACGGAGTTGTGCCCGTATTCACCACCCGGATGGCGTTGTTGATCGTGTCGGCGATGAAGATGTTGCCGGCCGCGTCGAGTGTGACGCCCTGGGGATTGAAAAGCTCAGCGCTGGAGGGCGCGTCGCCGTCGCCGGCAAATCCCGCCGTGCCCAGAGTTCCGACGACGGTCTCGATGAACCCGGGGGCAATTGCAACGCCGGCGATAGTGACGGCCGAGGTTCCACCGTTGACTACGCGGATCACGGAATTCTCACTTTCAGGCAGTCCGGTGTCGGCGATATAGATATTTCCGGAGCCGTCGACGAAAACGCCTGAAGGAAAATTCAATTGAGCGCTGGTCGCAGCCGCACCATCGCCGCATCCGCCGGAAATGGGTACCGCGCAAAAAGTGCCATTGCCCGCGACTGTCGCGATATCTCCGGCCGCGATGGTGACTCCGGCGATGGTGACCGCCTGAGATCCTGGATTGAAAACGCGAATTGCGGAACTATTCGTGTCCGCGATGTACACATTTCCTGCCGCGTCGACGAAAACGCCGCCTGGGGCATCCAGTGCCGCGCTCGTGGCCAGTCCTCCGTCGCCGGAGAACGCGCGCGTATTATTTCCGGCGAAGGGCTGAATATTGCCGCCTGTCACCTCGCGAACCACGAAGTTGGCAGTGTCGGCGATGAAAATATCTCCCGAGCCATCCACCGTCATGCTGCTGGGATAACTTAGCAGCGCTGCGGTGGCGGCGGCCCCATTGCCCGCGAAGCCAAATGATCCCAGCGTGCCGGCAACCGTCGAAATCGTGCCGCTCGTGCTGACCTCTCGGATTGCATAATTATCCGTATCGGCGATATAGATATTTTCCGAACCGTCGACAAAAATGCCTGTGGGCTCGCACAGGAACGCGCTCAGAGCCGTGTTGGTCTTGGCGGTGGTGAACTGGCATGCCGTTCCACTGATTGCGTTGTAGTTGGTTCCCGCAATCGTGGCGATGTCGCCGGCTGGAATCGTCACGCCCGCAATGGCTGCGGACGCAGTCCCCCGGTTCACGGCGCGAATCACCGAGTTCAGCGTGTCGGCGATGAAGATGTTCCCGGCGGAGTCAAGGTAGACACTTTGCGGCGCGGCAAGCCGTGCGCTGGTCGCGGGCCCGTTATCGCCGGTGTAGCCTGAGCCCGCCTTGAAATTTCCCGCTACCGTGCTGATATTTCCGCTGCTCGCCGAAACTTCACGGATGACGTTATTGTCGGTGTCGGCAATGAAGATGTTGCCGCTCGCATCGGCGAAGACGCCGAAAGGATCATTCAACTGCGCGCTGGTTGCCGCACTGCCATCGCCGGAGTAGCCCCCGCCCAACGTGAAATTCCCGGCTACCGTGGCGATGTTTCCTGTGCTGGCCGCCACTTCTCGAATGACATTGTTGCCCGAGTCGGCGATGAAGATGTTGCCCGAACCATCCACAAAAATGCCTTCCGGTTCGTTTAGGGCCGCGCTGGTAGGGGCTCCGCCATCGCCCGAGTATCCGGAAGTTCCGTTCCCGGCCACCAGGGTGAGGGTACCGCTGGAAATTTTGAAAATCTGGTTCGAGTACGCGTCCGAAATGTAGACGTCGCCCGCTCTATCCAGCGCGACGCTGACCGGCGATCCGACCCCAGCCTGCTGCGCGGGAACATTGTTCGGGCCGCCGCCGGCGACTGTGTTGATGGTGTATTGTGCCGAGGCCCGCGGGATGAAGACGGCCAGCGCGAGCCCGACACAGAGAGAGGTGAGCAGGATGCGGGAGCGCATGTCAGTTCCCCTTCCCGCCGGAAGCGCGATCCAGCCGAACGGCTTCAGTGCTCACCCGTCCATCGGGACCAGCAACTTCCAAAACCAGCCGCGGTCGCGCCCCGCGCCTCCACATCTCATCCTGCGCATGAGGGATGGTGAACTCTTGGGTGGTATCGGCCCTGCTGGCCGAATGAAGTACGACGGAGCAGGCCTGAGTTCCGCCCTTCACCGCGTGCGTTAAGTCCCACAATGTAATCCGCTGAATATGCAGGTCCCTGCCACTGTGGTTCACCAGATGCAACTGCAGCCGGAGGTGTGTCTCCCCACCCGCATCAGAATGATGAATTACCTGGTAGGAGCCTGTAACGCGCGGCGCAGCCTGAGCTTGAGCGGGCAGCGACCACGCCGCGACGGCTGGCGGCGATGAGCACGCAGATGCAAAGTTGAAGTCTTCCCTTCATGCGGTGACCTACCTTCCTTCCGTCCTTTAGCGCGTTGGAGGCCGACCTGGCTGCTTGTTACTTGTGGAACCCCAGCTTCCAACGGCGATTCGAACCCGGTTGTAACGCTTGCTGTTAGTGTCAAAGTAGGACACTTGGACCTATGGGACGCAGGTTGCAGTGTCACAACCGAATGTGATTTGAATCACAGCGCGGTAGTTTGGGAATTCTTGAAAGTGTACGCGTGGGCCGGCGGTCCGGACAGTCAAATCTCGCCGGTCATAATTGTCGATTGCCTCAATCACCTCAAATCACACCGGAGTTCGCCGGCGCGAGAGTGTCATGGGGTGTGCACCGTGACTGCGCGCGGGTTGGCACTCACAATTCTGTTTTCGGCCGCGGCGGTCTATGAGGCCGTCCATGTTTCAGCGCTGCTCGCTCCTGGAGCCTGGGAGCACCTGCGCACCGGGCTGTGGATGCTGCAGAATCACATGATTCCGCGAACCGGCCTGTTTTCGCAGTATCCGAATCTGCCGTGGACGGATTCGAGCTGGGCCTTCGACCTGCTGCTTGCAGCCGCGTATCGCCTCGTCGGGTTGCGGGCGCTTCCTATTCTGCTGATGCTGCTCAAAGTGGCGCTGGCGGGCGTGATCTTTCTGCTGGCGCGAGCGGGGCGGGCCGGTTTCTGGGCCGCTATTTTGCTCTCAGTGCTGGCGCAATATTTGATCGCAGGCTTGCAGCCGTTGCCCAGCGTGTTGTCAATTCTGTTGTTCGCCGTGGAATTGAGACTGCTGGTGCGGAGCCGGCAATCGGGCGAGTTGCGTGAATTATTTTGGCTACCCTTGCTGTTTGTGCTGTGGGCCAATCTGGACGATGGATTTGTATTCGGACTGCTCCTGCTCGGCCTGTTCCTACTGGCTTTGCTGAGCGAACATCTGCTGCGAAGCCTCGGACCGACGTGGGTCAGCGATCGCATTCGCCCCCTCGATCTTGGCAGGGTCGGAATAATCGCAGTGTTTTCAGTTGTTGCCACATTCGCCAATCCTTATACGTTTCATCCTTTGGCGGACGCATTCCCGGTTCTCTACTCTCACGTCGGCTTCGAACATTTCACCGAGATGAGCGCCATGGCCTTTCGCCGCCCGCAGGATTTTGTGCTGATGCTGCTGGTGATGACGGCGTTTCTCGCGCTAGGACGGCGACGTTCACTCGATGGGTTCGCGCTGACCACCTTGCTCGCGGGCACGCTCATCGCCTTTCGCCTGCAGCGCGAAGGATGGCTGGCCGTGTTTCCCGCCATCGTCTGGATTGCCGACGGATTGTCCATGAGCAGCAATGCGGTGGCGGAGTTGGGTGTCCGCCGTCAGCGCCTCTGGGCAGGCGCGTTGACTGCGATCCTCGTGATCATCGCCGCCACCTTGCTGCCCAATTCGAACTCGCTCATGAATAAGGTGAGCCAGAATTTTCCCGTCAAGGCCTGCGATTACATCCGTGACAATCATCTTTCTCCGCCTCTTTACAACGCCTATTCATGGGGTAGTTTCCTCACCTGGTATCTGCCCGAGTATCCGGTTGTGGTGGATAGTCGAGTCGAACTTTACGGGGACGACATTATCGCGAAGTATTTTGAAACGGCCGGCGGGAAACAGCGACTGGAGTCCGATCCGGCGATCGCTCAGGCGCACACGCTGCTGTTGGAGAAGGAGTCCGCCATGGCGAAGGCCTTGATTAACCTGCCCGGCTTGAGTTCGCAATATCGACTGGTCTATACCGACGATCTGGCTAGCGTCTTCGTTCCGCAAAGTGTTGGCCAGCAGTGAGGCCGCGGTTACCAGTTGCGCACGAGAATCGTGGCTTGATCATCTTTGTAAATTACGCGGAAGCGGCGATCGGTGGGCAGCATGCTGGCGAGCGGAACTTTATTCTTGAGCAGGATCACGCCGGCCTCATTGAGCGTGGGATCGGTCTTGTAAGAAGGGTCGGCCTCTTGCGTTGAGAAATACCGTGCGTCGGCCTCGTCGCCATACAGATCGGTGCGGCCGTCAATCGAGACCGGATACTGCGGCATATAAAAAATGAGAAAGCCGCCCCAATCGAAGCTGTTATGAATCGGCCCTCCGACGGTATTCTTGCGCAGGAAGTTCACCGCGTCCACCGGATACTCGCTGCTGATGGCATGATCGAGGCCGCGCGTGTTGAAGTCGGTGTTGCGAACGGTCAGCAACAGCAGAAGGATGCTCGCAACCGCCACGCCGGCCCATTCTGAAATTCGGAGAGGCTGATCGCGCTTCTCTTCGGCCGCGGGAAAGTCTGCGATGATCGCCGCCGACACCACACAGATGAACCACGCATCGCGCCAGGTCCGGAAGCCGAAGACGCTGACGAAGATCAGCAACGCTAGCTTGAACGGATCCATTTTCCTTTGCCAACCCAAAGCAAAGAAGGCTCCGATGACCAGGAGCAGTTCGAGATATTGGTTGTAGAACGTGAAATTCAAAGCCTGCAATTCGATGATCATGCGATACATGATCTTCGACTGCGAGATGACAAAGGCCTCCTGGTACAAGTGGTATGAATACGGTCCGGCGCAGCCAGCCAGCACGCAGGTGCCAAAAATCGCGAACAATGGGGCAGCCGGGAGCTTGGGTTTCAGCAGGGAATCCGGATAGATCCGCGACCAGATGGCGATCCGCTGCAGCAAGTTGATTCCCGCGAACAGGCCCAAGACCGCCAGTCCGTAGATGAACTGGATGTGAATATTCGCCCATATGACGAAAATCAGCGGCAGCCAATAAAGCAACTGCACCCGCCCGCTGCGTTGTGCCTCAAAGAGCAAGGTCAGGAAAATGCTGAACAGCACAACCGTGAAGAATACGGGCCGAGGCGCGATATTAAACAGGAATGCGCCGTAGACGACGATCGACAGCGCCCAGGCCGCCCAGAAGCGGTGGGAGATGCGGTCCAGCAGGCAGAATACGGCCAACGCAACCGCGACGGTAAGCACTGTCCCGAACAATCCCATGCCGACGAAACTCCCCCACGCGTAGGCGCGCGAGAGCAGAACTTCATAAGCCCAGCTGTAGGCCATCCACGGCCGATTCGCGGCGGTATGCGAGAAGATGCCAGTGTGCGGGAACGACCGATTCTGAACCATCCAGTCGCCGGCCCGGAGATGCCACCAGATATCCGGATCCAGCACCGCCAGCTTGGTGACGAAGCATTCCGTGCCCACCGCGACAATCGACGCGGTCAGGGCGAGCAGGCGCAGCGCCCGCAGCTTCGACAGCCCAATCAGGTCCTGCATCATGCTCATCGTGTCGGAGCCCTCACGGTTGCTGGAAAACTACCGAAGACAGAATCAGGCGCAGCGATTCCCGCGCGCTGTCGGCGACCGGGTCGCCCAGGGAAGTCGATGGCAATACTTTCTGCGCGGGCGGCTCTTCCGACAGCGAGACCTCAATCTGCAATTCGTAGCATTTCTGCTGGAGGAATGTTCTGTAAAAATCCGCCGCCTGAGTATGTCCGGAAATCGTCTTCTTTAGGGAAGCGTGGCGAAACACGCGCTGGTTAATGGCAACCTCAGTGACAGGTGCCTGTTCGGTCGCTGGTGGCGCCGATTGATGGGGGTAGGCAAGATCGGCATAAGTTAAACAACCTAATTCTTCGGTGACCCCGGCAATGGCGCGCACCGACAAGCCGGCAGCTTCGAAGCGCGTGTTCGCGGCCTCGACTCCTCTCACCTCCACCGGATAGATCAAGCACGCCATGGCCGTCGAAAAATCACAGACAGGAATGCCTATGCGTCGCCCTTGAGTCGCCTTCAGCATGCGCTCCCCTTGCAGCAGTTCATAGGTTTGAGGATAGACGAATTGAAAGTTGCCGTCCGGGCTTATAAAGGTTTCGAGCGCGGGCGGTTCCTGGCCCGATGCTGGGAATGAACTGAGACTCACAATTAGAAGAGCGAGCGTGAATGGCTTGAACATAGAAAACCACCACAACCGGTGACATGTGCAAGCGCTTAACCAAAGAGATTATGGGCGGTAGATCGAATCTGGGCGCGGGTTTGCAGCGAGGTCGCGCAGGGCGGTTTCATAACGGGAGCCCATGTGGAGCGAAATCGCTCGCATAGCTGTGCAAAATCACGCACAGTGGTGTGGGGCTAAATCGCAGGCTTCTCGGTCTTGGTTCCGGGAGCGATAGTCAGGTGCTTTTTTGCTTGCGCCATCATTTGCTCGACCTGGGCCCGCTTGGGATTCTTGGGATCCACCTTCAGAAGCGTCTGCCAGGTAGAGATGGCGGCCTGCGGATCCATCTTTCCCTTCCACTCAAAAAACGCGAGGTTGTACAGAATATTAGGATTTTTCGGATCGATGGTCAAAGCCTGCTTGAGCGCGGCGATTCCCTTGTCAAGATCGCCCAACTTCACGTAGACGAAGGCTAGTTCGTTCAATGCGTCCGGATTCGGCTTGATCGCCACGGACTGTTCAAAGTATTGTTGCGCGCTCTGGAACTGCTGCGCCGCCATATAGGAGTGGCCAATCTTGGCCAGCAGTTCGGCATCTTTCGGATTTTTCGGTAATTGATCGAGCAGGGGAGCGACCTGCTTGTCCGCCATGCGTTTCATGTCCGCGGCGCTCGGCATCTGGGGCGCGCCTTTGGGGCCGGCCATACTCGGCGCAGGCGCATTCGTCGTTGCGGTTGCCACTGAACCGGCGTTGGCCGCGGCAGGAGCGTGCAGGAGGTACCCGGCCGCGATGCCCAGCACCAGGCAGATGACTGCCATGCTGTAGGTTTGGGCATTATTCCAAGAGTTCGTTTGCTGGCTCGTTTCCATAAATCTCCTCGCTTACTCCCCAACGCCAACTGCGTTAAAGCACGTCAAATGCCAAAAACTTCCACACAGTAGTCGCCGATCTTCCATGTTTTCAGTTCATTACAGCGAAATCGCATAGTGAAGATCGATCGTTGATTCGATTCACTCCTGAAATCGCGCAACACGCGGGGCATATCACTCACCCAGAAAATCCACTGCGAAAACCTCAACCCAGCAAGCTAAACAAGCCGGTGGTAGAGTGCCCAGTATTGCGCGCACGATCACGTGTGATTTCAATCACACCCCAAAAACTCACACTCACGGGACAATTCGTATAGATTTCGGCGATTCACACAGGAGACTTTATGGCTGACACAAATCATTCCACCTCCGGCAACTGGACCAGTACCCAGGCCTATGTGCTCTCGGTGATCTGTTTATTGGTGGGCGTAGCTGTGGGATATCTGGTACGCGGTTCGGCTCCCACGCAGTCGAGCGCGACGGTCAATGCGGCGCAGGCTCCAGCGGGAGGCGGCATGGCGGCTCAGAGTGGAATGTCTGCCGCGGGCAACGGGCAGCAGCCCACGCCCGAGCAATTGCGGCAGATGGCTGAGGCGCAAGCCCAGCCGCTTCTGGTGCAACTCAAGACTGATCCGAACAATGCGGCATTGCTCTATCAGATTGGCAACTTGTACTACGACGCGCAGCAATATCCCGACGCGGTGAAGTATTACCAGGACTCGCTGAAGATCAATCCCAGCGCCACCGACGTTCGCACCGACCTTGGCACCGCCTATCACCTGATGGGCCAGCCTGATCAGGCAATTCAGGAGTACGACAAGGTGCTCAAGATTGACAGCAAGCATGCCAACGCGCTCTTCAACGAGGGCATGGTGAAGTGGCAGGACAAAATGGATATCAATGGCGCCCTTGCGGCCTGGAAGCATCTGCTCGAAACCAATCCGGATTATCCGCAGAAGGATCGCGTGCAAGGGCTGATCGCTCAGGCCGAACAACACATGAACCTGAAGCCGGGCACGAAGACTGATAAGCCAGCAACGGCGCAATAGGCAGGAAGTCAGATGACCTCCGCGATCGAAACTCAGCGAGCTGCGCCGGTCCGCCGACCGCATTGGGCGGTGCTGGTGCCTGCTGGCGTCATCCTACCGGTGGTGCTTCTCGCGATCATCGAAGTGGGCCTGCGAATCGCGGGCGTTGGCTACAGCGCCGATCTGCTGGTTCCGTGCACCGTTCGAGGTGCACCGGCGTCCTGCTACAACTTATTTTTCGCCGCGCCATTCTTTCCGGCAGGCATGGTGCAGACGCCGCGCCTCTATTCCATTCCCACGACCAAGCCGCCGGGAACTTACCGCATCTTTGTGCTGGGAGAATCGGCGGCCATGGGCGATCCCGATTCCGCCTATGGATTCAGCCGCTATCTCCAAGTCATGCTGCGGGAACGTTATCCGGCGATGAAGTTCGAGATCGTGAACACGGGCAGCGTTGCCATCAATTCACATGTGGTCTTGCCCATTGCCGAAGGTTTGGCGAATCAGCGCCCGGACGTCTTCATCATCTATTCGGGAAATAATGAAGTGGTCGGGCCCTACGGTCCCGGCACGGTACTTACCTCGTCAGGCATGAGCCTGCCGATAGTGCGCAGCAGTATTTATTACCACTCCACTCGCATCGGGGAGTTCGTCACCAAGCTGGGCACGCAGCGGCAGGAGTGGCGCGGCATGGAAATGTTTTTGGACAAGCAGGTCCCGGCCAGTTCGCCGCTGATGCAACATGTCTATTCGAACTACGAACGGAATCTGCGAGACACGATTGCGGTCGGGCGCAAAGCGGGAGCGAAAGTCATCGTGGCCACGGTCGCCACGAACGTAAGAGACTGTGCGCCGTTCGCATCGTTGCACAAAGAGGGAATGAAGACAGATGAATTGAATTCGTGGACGGCGATGGTACAACAAGGCGATCAACTGCAATCGGCCAATAATCCCCCAGAGGCGCTGAAGCAGTATCTTTCCGCGGCGAAGATTGACGATGACTACGCGGAACTCGAATTCCGCATCGCTCGCAGCTACTGGGCGATGGGCGATTACAAATCGGCGAAGGAACATTTTCTGAGCGCCCGCGATCTTGATGCCTTGCGTTTTCGCGCCGACAGCCGCATCAATGAAATCAATCGTTCCGCGGCATCGTCATTTTCCGAAGGCGTCTCAGTGGTTGATGCCGACAAAATTCTCAGCGACGCCAGTCCCGACGGAATTGTCGGGAGCGACTTCATCTACGAGCATGTGCACCTCACGCCCGAAGGCAACTACCTGCTGGCGCGAGCCATGTTTCAGCAAATCGCCCAGGGCCTGCCCGGTGACGCAGCGCATTCTTCCGACGAAATTCTGTCTGAAGCCGATTGCGAGCGCCTGCTGGCCCTGACTCGCTTCGATCGCGCTCGCCTTGGCGCCGAGATGCTCGACCGTCTGCAGAAGCCGCCATTCACCACCCAACTGAATCACTCCGAGCAACTTTTTCGCATGGCAGCAAAGGCGCAACCTTCGGACGAAGCGCCCAACGATACGGCCGCGCAATATCAGTGGGCCATCGCGCACGCTCCCGACGATGCCATGCTGCGCCTGCGGTGGGGCATGTTCCTGTATCCCTATAATCGCCAGTCTGCAGCCGAACAGATGGCGCTAGCCCAGCCCTGGGACGGATATCCCGTGTTCCTGCCCGATGGCACGCAGGTTCGCTGATCTAGAAGTTCTCTGATCTGAATTAATCTGATCTAGAAGCGGCGATACATCAATTGTCCCGCGCTCGCCTGCTGTCCATGCGTGAGCATGAAAACGAAGAGCAGCGCCAGCGCGTATATCGATGGAATCCAAACCCAGCGCCAGCGGGCGAAGAAAGCAATGGCAGGTGAGTGCGGCGATCGATCAAGGGCCGCGCCCACCATCAGCACAATCGCGTAGCCAACCGCCAGGCAGGCGACGAGGTAATAGAGACTCAAACTCAAGAAATGCGAGAGGTAGGTAACGGGTGAGACGATTGCCGAGAGCATCTGCCTCGCTTGCAGCAGGGAATTGGCACGGAAGAAAATCCATCCCAGGCTGATGAAAATCGCAGTTACAAGCCAGCCCAGAAGGTCCCAGTGTTTTTCTGGATGCTCCCAATTCAACCTGCGCTCGAGTTGCTGAAAGAGGCGGGACGCGACCAGCAGCACGCCATGGTAGCAACCCCAAATCAAGAACAGCAGGCTGGCTCGATGCCACAGTCCGAATGCGACCATAGAAATGACCAGAGCCAGATTTCTCCACCAGATCTCGCGGCGCGCCGTTGCCAGAGGGAAGAAAACATAATCGCGAATCCAGAACGAAAGCGACATGTGCCAGCGAGTCCAAAAAACTGAGGGATTGGTGGAAGCGAACGGCCGCTCAAAATTTTCCGGTACTGTGATGCCCAGTGCCTTGGCCGCACCGATAGCGATATGCGAGTAACCTGCGAAATCGAAGAACAATTGCAATCCATAACCGAACGCAAGACACCAGACGTCAGCCCCGCTCCACTGCGTTACCCGGTCGAATCCGCGGACAATTCCATCGCCCTCTAAAATTCCCTGGCCCAGCAAGCGCGCCACCTGCATCATCAGCACGCCCATCGCGATCCGCCGCAGTCCCTGCAGGATGTCGCTCCACGCCGTCTTTTCCTCGGAGCGGAACTGCGGCAGCATCTCGGGCATGCGGCAAACCGGTCCCGAGATCGTGATCGGAAAGAAGACCATGTACAGCGCGAACTCAACAAATGTCGGATCGACTTCCTCCTCGCGGTAGAGATCGAAGAGGTAGCTCATTGCCTGAAACGTCCAGAAAGAAATCCCCAGAGGCAGAGCAAGAGTTGCAAGGCTTCCAAGCGCGCCGAGACTGGCATGAGGGGCGAGTTCTGGCAGATATTTGAAAGCGCCCAGGAATCCGAGGTTGAAGAGGACTCCGACAGTCAGCGGGAGCGCATGAGGATTTCTCCGCAACCAATTGCCGACCAGGAAATTCACGACGATGGAGGTCAATAGAACAGCCGCGAACCACGGTGCCCAAGTAAGGTAAAGTGCGAAACTCGATGCCAGGAGCACCGCCTGCCGCACGCCTCGCGACCGAACTGTGGCGAACAACACAACGCAAACGACAAACAGCAGTCCGTAGCAGCCGCCTTGCAACATTCCGCCGATTCCCAACTCAGTTCCCGCCCTTCTGCCGCATGATCTGCTCGCGCAAGCGAAGGGCTGCGGCGTTGTCCGGGTCAATCATCAGCGCTTCGGTAATAGATTTCTGCGCGTCGTCATACTGCCCCAATTGGATCAGAGCTTCGGCAGACTCCGTGAGGCACAAGATCTGGATCTGAGGATTGGACGAGAACGAAAGAGCGAGTTGATACTCCCGAAGCGCGTCTCGGAACTGGCCGCGGCTCGAATAAATGTGTGCAATCTCGTAATGACAATACTGAATCCGCGGCTCCAGCGCGCATGATTCCTGGTAGTGTTGCAAAGCCTCATCGACTCGGCCCTGCGACAACAGGGAGTTGGCATAAAGCTGCTCGAGCCACATGTGAGGTTGTCCATAGGAGGTTCTCGCCTGAGCAAACAGAGTCTCGCCATTTTGCCAGGTCTTGAGGTAGTGAACCGTAGCAGCGGCGAACCCGCTGATAACGCATAGCGCGGCCAGCGGCAGCGCAACGCGCGCGACGGGTCCTTGCTCTGCCACCGCGGCTAAACCCCACGTGAAGGCAATGAAGAGTCCGATGGCAGGTATGTACGTGTACCGATCGGCCATGCCCTGAAATCCAACCTGAACGATGCCGATCACGGGAACCAGCGTTATCAAAAAGAAAAACCAGCCCACCGCAAGATAAGGAGCACGCCAAAAATACAGCGCCAGCGCGGTCAGGCCAATCAGAAGAACTGCACCGGCAATAACGTCGCCCATCGGTCGCGAAAATCCCAGCGGATAAAAAGTCGCGAGCTTCACTGGCCACACTATCTTCCCTATGTAGATGAGATACGACATGACCGCGTTCGCGATGCGCGTCGACAAGGGCAGAATCGACAATCGCATCACCGAGCCGCCAGAATCCTGCGCCATCTCCGTCAGCACGGAACTAGCCGCGCTCATGAGAAATAGCGGAATCTTCTCGATCACTAAACGCGACCACCTGCGAAAGGATGGAATCTCTTCAAGCCGCTTCAGTGGCCAGTAATCGAAGAGCAGCATAACCAGTGGCAGGCTCACCGCCATGGGCTTCGACATGAGCGCCAGCGCAAACGCCGCAATGATCACCACATATCTTCGCCATCCACCGCGCCGGATGTACCAGCCGTACGCAGCCAGCGTGAGCAGCGAGAAAAATGCGCTCAGCAGACTCTTTCTTTGTGCCACCCATGCAACGGTCTCGACGTTCAAAGGATGCACCGCGAAGAGCGTGGCCACCACGAAGCTACGCCACACTGCGCCCGTGGCCCGCTGCAGCAACCAGAACAGGAGTAGGACGTTCGCCGCTTGCAGCACCACGTTGACGGAATGATGAGCCGCGGAATTCAGACCGAACAGTTGGCAATCCAGCATGTGGGAAAGCCACGTAACCGGATGCCAGTTGGAGAGTTCAAAACTGGTAAAGGCCCACTTAATATTCGCCAGCTTCAATCCAGTCCGAACGTGCAGATTCTGCGTGACGTAATCGTCATCGTCCCAGCCGCTGATGAAATCGTGATGTACGACTGGAAGATAGAGCAGCAGAGTGACGACCACGAGCAGCGCGCTCAGCAATATCCGTTGCGTGCGTGAATCGTCCAACCTTGCGGCCCACTGCATCGAGAAACACTCCCAATGAAAGGAACGTAAGAGTATAAACGCCGGACATCTTTTCGAGATTGCACCGGGCCGCGAGACGCTCGGCTAGAATGGCCTGTGATTCGATACGCCAACCTGATCGACGCTCTCGAAACCGCGCCCGGCGATCGGTCTTTCATCACATGCTGGGTTGATGAAGACGAGAGCGAAACCGTAACGTTCGCCGAGTTCCGTGAGCGCGCCCGTTCGGAAGCCGCGCTGCTCCGCCGGAACGGGCTGGTCGCAGGCGATCGTGTTGTGATCATCATGCCGCAAGGAATTCCCGCCATGACGACCTTCGCGGCCGCCATGATAATCGGCGCTGTGCCTGCTTTTCTCGCCTATCCCAACTTCAAAATTGAGCCGTCGAAATATCGCTTCGGTCTAGCCGGAGTCACGGCCAACCTCAGCGCCAAGGCCGTGGTCATCGACGAAGAGTTCCCCGACGAAGTGCTAAGTATCGTCACGCTCGGCGATGGAACGAAGCTTCTGCGCGCAGGGCGTAGCGTTCTGGTTAATTCATGCGAGCTCGACGAGACGATAAAGATACGCCCGGATACGCTGGCCTTCATCCAGCACTCCGCGGGTACGACCGGACTGCAAAAAGGTGTGGCTCTGACTCACGGCGCCGTGTTGCGGCAAATCGAGCACCTCGCGGAAATGTTGAAGATCGATGGCGCTACCGACCGCATTTACAGCTGGCTGCCGCTTTACCACGACATGGGACTGATCGCCTGCTTCATGCTTCCGCTGGTCTATCACGTTCCGCTGGTGATGCAGTCGCCGCTTGATTGGGTCATGCATCCGGAGTCGATGTTGGAAGTCGTCAGCCAGCACAAGTGCACATTGGCCTGGATGCCGAATTTTGCCTTTCAATTTGTTCCGCGCCGCACTCCACAAAATCGATGGCCGCAGTACGATCTCTCCTCGCTGCGCCGGCTGATCAACTGCTCGGAGCCGGTTCGCACCAGCAGCATGATGGAATTTCAAAAGGCATTCGCGATTCGCGATGGAGTCCTGCAATCGTCGTACGCCATGGCGGAAAATGTTTTTGCCGTAACGCAATCTAATGTTGATCAAGGCCCCACAACAATTCTCTCCGACGCCCAGCAATTTCGCAGCGCGCATCGCATCGTGCCCGTGCCGGAAGGAACTCCGCTCGCCATTCCGTTCACTTCGTCCGGCCGGTTGTTGCCCAACCAGCAGGTGCGCATCCTCTCCGACGCGGGCGCAATCCTCGATAACGACTGCGTCGGCGAGATCGTCATCCGCGGCGACTGCTTGTTCGATGGATACTACAATCGTCCCGACCTCACGGCGCAGGTCTTTGCTGACGGCTGGTTTCGGACCGGCGATCTCGGCTTTTGCCACGACGGCGAACTCTACGTGGTTGGCCGCAAGAAAGATATGCTCATCGTGGGCGGCCAGAACATCTATCCACAGGATATCGAGGAAATCGTCGGCAGCCACCCGGCCATTCATGACGGACGCGCCACCGCGATGGGCCTGTACAATCCTGATCTCGGCACGGAAGATATCGTCGTAGTAGCGGAAGTTGAAAACGAAGAATCGCTGTCCAATGCCGTCGAACTCGAGCGCGAAATCCGTAGTGCCATCGTCGCCACGCTGGGCATCGCGGCGAAAACCATATTCCTTAAACCGCCCAAGTGGATTGTGAAAAGCACGGCAGGCAAAGCCGCACGCTCGGCGACGCGCGAGAAATTGTTGCGCGAGCATCCCGAATTGCACCCCGACGCGCAGATGTCAGTCTAGGAGACGAGATCGGAATGACGGCAGAACAACAGCAGATGGTCGAGCACATCCTCCAACTCATTCGCAAGCCCGGTGTGACCATCGACGAAAACACGCCGCTGGTCTCTTCCGGCCTGATCGACTCGATGGCGCTGGTCGACCTGCTGCTGAAACTCGAAGACCTCACGCGCCGGCGTATTTCCGCGGGCAAAGTTCAGCCCAAGGATATGGACACCGTTGCCAAGATGTTCGCCACCGCTGAGCGCGTGGGAAAGCCGCGAAAATAGCGGCCGCTGCTTAACAATGAGCGTAGCCGTGGCGGACCACTGCTTCCCGCCGATACGCGGTTCTAATAATGGCTCCTGATAACATGGCTTAGGTCGCGGAAACGGTTGCTGCGAGTTTTCGGTCCGCGCCCGCTTGTCTCGCTTCCGTGCTGGCTTCGCGCGTCATGTCGCGGGCTCCGAGGCTGACCCCGATTTTTTGGAGGAACGCGTTGGGTGGATTGCCTCCGGCGAAGATCCACACAAAATCGTTGGCGATCTCCTGTGGCGTGCCGGCTACGTCGAGAATGACAGATTCCGCTTTGAACTCCACCGGGTTGGAATTGAAGAGCACTCTCAATTTGCCCGACCGCGCAAAGTCTTCGATGCGCCTGGCGTTGCGCTCCTTGATGCGAGTGAAGCGCTGGCTGCGATAGGAAAGCGTGACCTGATTTCCGGACTGGCTGGCCAGGCCCATGGCGGCTTCGACGGCACTGTCGCCCCCGCCGATCACCAGAATCTTCTTGTTGATGTAGTGATCGGCCTCGATCAGGCGGTACATCACCTTGGACTGTTCCTCGCCTTTCACGCCAAGTTTTCGCGGCTCCCCGGCACGGCCAAGCGCGAGCACCACGGCGCGAGCGCGATACTGATTTGTACCGGTGACCACGGTGAGGATGCCGTCTTTCCCGCGCCGAACGTCTTCCACCTTTTCGCCAGTAGAGACGTTGAAGTCGGAGCGGTTCAGAATCATGTCCCAGAATGCCAGCAAGTGTTCTTTGGACAGTTCCAGCTTTTTGAATTTCCCGTACATGGGAAATTCAACCGGGCTGGTCATGACCACCTTTTGCCGCGGATATTTTGCGACCGTGCCGCCCACTTCGTCGCGTTCGAGCGTGATGTAGCTGAGCTTATGCTCGATGGCTCGCAAAGACGCGCTGATGCCGGCCGGGCCTGCTCCGACGATCAGCAAGTCATAGATGCCGGGGATGGGATTCGGCCGGTTGGCCTGGAAGCGCGCGGCGATTATATCGATACAATCGCGGCCCTGATTGACTGCATTCTTGATCAGAGCGAGCCCGCCCAATTCACCCACGATGAAAAGACCCGGCACGCTGGTTTCGAATTCCGGCGTGAGTCGCGGCATATCGCCGCTCATGCTGGGGCTGGCCATAACCATCTCAATCGCGCCCACGGGACAGGCGTCGGCACACAGGCCGTGCCCGATGCACTTGTGTCCGTTGACGATCACGGCCTTGCCGCCAATCATCGCGAGAACATCGCCTTCGGGGCAGACGGTAGTGCAGGTCGCGCATCCGATGCAGTAGTTAGCATCGATATGAGGATGCTGCGCCCGGGGTCCCTCGGAAGAAAGCTTGCCTTTTTCGGCAGCCTCGCGAGCGCGAACTTCGCGCTTCTTCAGACTCTTCAGATAGCCGACAAGAAAGAAGAGGCAGATGAAGCTGCCGATCGCGTATGTAATCAACGTGTCCATAGTGCTTAAAAATACCCCTGAACGAATTCAATCCGATGTGCTAGCAACGCCAGCACGGAGAAGGCATAGCTGAACGGTTTGTGCCAGACGTGCGCGTTTGTTTGCCAGCGCAATCCTCATTTGACCTGCAGGAGGGAATGTACACAAGATGACTGCAGGCCATCACTCCTGAGGTCGGGCGTACAAGGGAAGAACGAGGGCCCAAGTGCTGAACGTCCGGGCGCGTCGGGAAGCCTCGAAAATAGGGCCGCCGACTTATAATGAGCGTCGCTGTTGTTGCGTTACATTGACGGCCTATGAGCCAGCCCATCCAAGCCTTTCCGTCTGATCTTGACCAGGCACTACAGCCCATCGAAGTTTCTGTCGTCTTGCCTTGTCTGAACGAACGTGAAACGGTCGGAATTTGCGTCGCAAAGGCAGTGGCTGCGCTCGAAAGCTCTGGCATCAAGGGAGAAGTGATCGTCGCCGACAACGGCTCAACCGATGGTTCTCAACAACTCGCGGAGTCCGCAGGCGCACGAGTCGTCCAAGTCCAGCATCGCGGATACGGCAACGCCCTTCGCGGTGGAATCCAGGCGGCGCATGGCACCTACGTGCTCATGGCCGACTCCGACGACAGCTACGATTTCGCGCACATCCCACGCTTTGTGGAGCAACTGAGAAATGGCTCCGAACTGGTGATGGGCAACCGTTTCCGCGGAGGCATAGAAAAAGGAGCCATGCCTCCTCTGCATCGCTATCTTGGCAATCCCGTGCTCACCGCGGTTGGCCGACTTTTCTTTCGTTCGCCCTGCAAAGATTTTCACTGCGGCATCCGCGCCTTCCGCAAACAGAGTTACGAGCGCATGGACATTCGCTCCACCGGCATGGAATTCGCCAGCGAGATCGTGGTGAAGGCTAGCCTGCTGCAGATGAAGGTCAGCGAAGTGCCCACCACGCTGTCCCCCGATGGCCGCAGCCATCCCCCGCACCTCCGCACTTGGCACGATGGCTGGCGTCACCTGCGCTTTCTGCTGATGTACAGCCCGCGCTGGCTCTTTCTCTATCCCGGTGTCGCTTCCATTTTCTTCGGCTTTGCGGCTTGGGTCTGGTTGATGCCCGGCCCGCGCCGCATCGGCGGCATCGTTTTCGATGTGCATACGCTTGCGTATGGTTTCGGGGCCATGCTGGTCGGCTTCCAGTTGCTCGCATTCGCGGTCTTCACCAAGGTGTTCGCCATCACCGAAGGACTTCTACCCGAAGATCCACGTCTGAATCGCATGTTCGACTACATCAAACTCGAAACCGGATTGATGGTTGGAGCTTTGTTCGTCATCTTAGGAATTGCCGGCTCAATTTTCGCTCTGTGGACATGGGCGCACGGCAGTTTCGGCCCCATTTCTTCCGAAGATCTCATGCGCATCGTGCTATTTTCTGTGTTCGCTTTGATTCTTGGAGCGCAGATTATTTTCAGCAGTTTCTTTCTCAGTATCCTCGGACTGCGCCGGCGCTAATCATGCCTCCAGCGGAATTTGACTCCTTCGCCGAAAGTTATGAGCAAGATCTGGCGAAGTCGCTCGCCATAACTGGTGACAGTCGCGAGTTCTACGCACAGCGCAGAATCGAGTGGACCGCCCAATGCCTGGCGCGAATCGAATTCGCGGCGCCCAGGATTCTGGATTACGGCTGTGGGGACGGCGCGAATGTGCCTATGCTCGCGGCTCGCTTCAAAGCGGAGCGAGTCCTTGGAGTGGACATCTCCACCGCATCGATCGCCGTAGCCCGGCAGTCTTATGGTCAGAGCGACCTGTCTTTCCTGAGCATCGACGAATGGGCGCCCGACGGCACAATGGATCTGGCCTTCACCAACGGAGTCTTCCACCACATTGCCCCGGCCGATCGCGGGGAATGCCTGGCAGCGGTGCGGCGCGCATTGCGGCGGGGCGGTCTGTTTGCTTTCTGGGAAAACAATCCGTGGAATCCGGGCACGCGCTATGTGATGTCGAACTGCGCGTTCGATGAGAACGCCATCACCATCAGCCCGCGCGCGGCGCGCCAACTTCTGTCGGAGGCAGGCTTCGAGATTCTGCGAACTGATTCACTCTTCTACTTCCCGCGCCAGTTGCACTTTCTGCGCCCCGTCGAACGCTGGCTTCATGCCCTCCCGCTCGGCGGCCAGTACCTTGTACTGTGCCAGAACTGTTCGGATTAGCGATAGGATTGTTCGGCACCCGGCTTTTAACTCTGCAGTGGCTTGTGCTGGTCTCAGGGAGCAGTCCAATCCCGAAGATCACTAACACATAGGCTCCGACTGAACTAATACTGATATTGATATTGATATTGATATGCGGATTGCCATCGATACCGGCGGAACTTTCACGGACTGCGTCTACCTGCAGGACGGCGTTCCCCAGGTTCTGAAACTTTTCTCGACGCCGTCGGATCCTGGGAATGCCGTGTTGCAGGCGGTGCGTCAAGTCTGCCCTGCCGGGAGCCCGGAGGTGCGGCACGGCACGACCGTCGGAACCAATATTCTTCTCGAACGCAAAGGTTCGCGCGTGGCATTCGTGACCACCGCGGGTTTCGAAGATACCATTGCAATCGGCCGACAAGCCAGAGCGAATCTGTATAGCTGGCGGCCACAACCTTCTACGCCGATTGTGCCGCGCGAATTGCGTTTCGGGGTGCACGAACGAGTTGCACCCGATGGAAGCATCCTGGTTCAACCCACCGACCCGGAACTGAACGAATTATGCGACCGCATCCAGGCCTCGGGTGCGGAGGCCATCGCGATCTCGTTGCTGTTCGCCTTTGCCAACCCGCAAAACGAGCGGCAGGTGCACCGGGCTCTCTCGCAGCTAGGTCTCCCAATTTCCGTGTCACACGTGGTGTTGCCGGAATTTCGCGAATACGAGCGCGGGGCAACGGTCGCCGTGAATGCGTATCTCGCGCCGAAAGTGGGCCGCTACATTCGTGAACTCGAGGCTGGCGTTGGCGGCGCCTACCAAACGAGTCGGGTGCAGGTCATGCAATCGACCGGAGGAATTATTTCCGCGCGCCTGGCGGCCGAGCAACCGGTTCGCACCGTGCTCTCCGGTCCCGCCGGTGGTGTGATTGGCGCATATCACGTGGCCCGCATCGCCGGCTTCGATAAGATCATCACCTTCGACATGGGCGGCACTTCGACGGATGTTGCCCTGGTCAGCGCCGATGACGGCGGACTGAGAATCAGCAATGAATCGATCGTGTCGCAGATCCCCGATCAGCGTTCCGATGCTCGACATTCACACCGTCGGAGCCGGGGGCGGCTCTCTGGCTCGCTTCGACGCCGGCGGCATCCTGCACGTGGGACCTGAGTCTGCGGGCGCCGATCCGGGGCCCATCTGTTACGGCCAAGGGACACAACCCACAGTCACGGATGCGAACCTAATGCTCGGACGGATCGACCCGGAACTCTTTCTCGGTGGGGAGGTCCGGCTGGATGCAGGGCGAACCCGCAAATATATGGAGGCGGCAGCAAAGCCCATCGGGTCCGTCGAGCAGTTTGCCAACGGCATCCTCTTATTAGTCGAGAGCAGCATGGAGAAAGCGCTGCGCGTTATTTCGGTGGAACGCGGCTATGATCCGCGAGATTTTACGCTGGTAGCTTTTGGCGGGGCCGGACCTTTGCACGCGTGCTCCCTCGCCAGGGCGCTCCGCATTCCGCGCGTTCTCGTGCCTCAAATGCCCGGGGGATTGTCGGCGTTGGGCATCTTACTCGCGGATGCAACCCGCGATTATTCGCGCACTGTGATGTCGCGACCCGATGAAAAACTTCTAGAGTCCAAGTTTAAAGAACTCGCGGAGCAGGGCCTGCGCGAGTTGCAGTCCGAAGGCTTGGCCGGCGAGGCAACGTATTCCGCCGACTTGCGCTACGTTGGACAGGGCTATGAGTTGAATGTTCCGTACGATTCCGAAATGCTCAGCAGCTTTCATCGCAGTCATCAGCGCCGGTACGGCTACGCGGATGAAACCAGAATGGTCGAGGTCGTGAATATCCGCGTCCGCATCACGGCAAAGGCGGAGCCCATTCGTCTCCCGGAAGGCAAGGAGCGACCTGGCAATGGCTCCCAGGCAATTTTGAAGAGTGCGCGCGTGCGGTTTAAACAACAGGAATTCAAAACCAGAGTCTATGACCGCAAGCTTCTCGCGGCGGGCGATGGGTTCAAGGGGCCGGCCGTGATAGCCGAATACAGCGCCACGACCGTCATCCCTCCGGAGTGTGAGGCTCGCGTCGATACATTTGGCAACGTGGTGATCAGCGTGAATGCGGTCAGGGATAGCAATGGAAAATAAAAACATGGTCGACCCGATCGAGTTGGCTCTGTTTCAGAGCGCCACTCATTCGATAGCCGAGCAAATGGGCGCGGCGCTGCGCCGCACTTCGTTTTCTCCGAACATTAAGGAGCGTCGCGATTACTCGTGCGCAGTTTTCGATCGTGTGGGGAATGTCATCGCGATGGGCGACCACATGCCCGTGCATCTCGGAGCCATGCCCATGTCGGTGAAATCGGCGATGAGTGCCCTAACGCTGGGTCGAGGCGATATTGCTCTGTTGAACGATCCTTTTGCAGGCGGAACCCACCTGCCCGATCTAACCATGGTGCTCCCGGTTTTCGGAGACGAAGAGTCGCCGGTCTTTTATGTGGCTGCGCGAGCGCATCACGCCGATGTTGGCGGTTGCTATCCTGGATCAATGGGCTTGTGCCGGGAAATTTACCAGGAGGGCTTGCGCATTCCGCCGGTGCGTATTGTCAAAGGTGGTGCCGTCGACCGCGAGATTCTAAGCTTGTTGCTGCACAATGTTCGGACGCCGGTGGAGCGCGAGGGAGACTTGACTGCGCAGATTGGCGCCTGCCGCGTGGGAGAGACGCGCCTGCAGGAATTGATTGAGAAGTATGGGACGGAAGCGATCGACCGACTCACGGGCGAACTCCTCGCCTACTCCGAACGGCTGACCCGCGCCGAATTGAGCGGCATGCCGGCGGGAGAATTCATTGCCGAAGATTATCTCGACGATGACGGTCACAACGACGCGCCGGTGAAAATCAGAGTCGCAATCATAATCGATCCTGAGCAGCAGTCCGCCCGGATCGATTTCGCCGGATCGAGCGCGCAGCTCGCGAGCAGCATCAATGCCGTATACGCGATTACTTACTCGGCTGCATATTACGTCTTCCGCTGCTTGCTTCCTGCCGATGCTCCCGCCACCAGCGGAGTCATGCGACCCATCGAATTGCTCGCTCCCGAAGGAACCATCGTCAACGCTCGCCCGCCCGCTCCGGTGGCTGCGGGAAATGTTGAGACCTCGCAGCGCATTGTCGACGTGTTGCTGCGTGCTCTGGCGCAGGCGATCCCCGACCGCGTTCCTGCCGCCAGTTCCGGCACCATGAACAACCTCACCATTGGCGGAATCGATCCCAGAAGCAATCTGCCCTTCGCCTACTACGAGACAGTTGCCGGTGGAATGGGCGCGGGGGAGGGAAGCGACGGAATTTCGGGCGTCCACACCCACATGACGAACTCCCTGAACACGCCGGTCGAAGCGCTGGAGTACGCCTATCCGCTTCGCGTGCGCCAATACAGGTACCGTCCGGGTTCAGGCGGATCGGGCAGGTGGCGTGGCGGCGACGGCATCGTGCGCGAGATCGAGTTGCTCTGCGATGCGCAAATCACTCTGCTGGCTGACCGGCGCCGTTTTCCGCCTTATGGATTGTCCGGCGGCGAGCCCGGCGCCACCGGCCGCACGGTCCTGATCACGAAAGCCGGGGAAAAAGAACTGCCCGGCAAATGCAGCGTCGCCGCTCAACCAGGCGACATTATACGCATCGAGACTCCGGGCGGCGGCGGCTGGGGCCACTCTGAACATTCTCCGACGTAGATAATCGCGGCTGCCTGCTACAATCCCCGCGAGGGGGAACTCAATGACGAACCTGGGTGGTGTAGTGCAGATGTTGCGGAAAGAGCATGATCGGTTGACTAAGGAAATCAAGGCGATTGGTGCCGCGCTGTCAGCTTTCGGAGCGGAATTCGGGAAAAAGACAGCACCGCGGGGCAGGATGTCTGCCGCGGGAAGGGCCAGGATCGCGGCTGCCCAGAGAGCACGCTGGGCGAAAGTGAAGGCAAAAGGCGAAAATGCAAGAGTCGTCCCGATGCCCAAGAAAAAACGAGCCATGTCTGCGAGCGCCCGCCGGAAGATTGCGGCGGCACAACGCGCTCGGTGGGCGAAGGTGAAAGCTGCAAAGAAATCGGCTTGAACGGAAAAGTCCACTTAAGAAACGCCCAGGCTCACCCCATGAGACTGGGCGTTTTCATGGTGCCGCCGGAAAACGCGAGGCGAGCCCGGTCTGAGGCAAGCCTGATTTGAAAGGCACGGCCTGGCGGAGCGCAACGCACGCGCCAGCCTGGAAGTTTCCGCTTGACACGGCTTCCTGTAGTTTTATAATAATTCTCATCCGATAATCATGCGCCTTTCCCACGAACAGTTCCGTGAACTGGCCGCAAAGCACGGTTTGGCGGTCACGCACCAGCGTCAAGTCGTCTATGAGGCTGTCATCGCTTCCCACGGACATTATTCCCCGGAAGATATTTATGCCTCGGTCCGGCGTCGCATTCCATCCATTTCTCTGGCCACCGTTTACAACAATCTCCGTCTCTTCGTTGAGCTTGGCCTCCTGCGAGAGGTCTCGCCGCACGCGTCCACCTTGCTGGTGGACGGCAATCTCAAGCCGCATCATCACCTGGTTTGCTCGCGCTGTAAATCGGTGCAGGACATCGAGAGTGACTTCATCGATTTCAAACGCTTATCTCCGCACGTACCGCATGGATTTGATCTGACGCAACCCGTGGTTGAGGTTTTTGGCCTCTGCCGCGGGTGCAGCGCCAAAAAGTAGGTTCACGCAATATTCATTAAAGATTCGAAGGAAAATAAAATATGGAAAATACACTTGCTGCCTCATCAGGAACTGTCTCCCCCGAAAAAAAACAAAATGCCGCAACCGAATCCAAATGCCCGGTAGCGCACGGCGTTCGCCAATCCCCCGCGAACGTTGATTGGTGGCCGAATCAGCTGGACCTGAAGATCCTGCACCAGCACTCTCCGCTCGCTGACCCGATGGGGAAGGAGTTCAATTACGCGGAAGAATTCAAGAGCCTCGACCTGAATGCCGTGATCCAGGACCTGAACACCTTGATGACGGAGTCGCAGGCGTGGTGGCCGGCCGACTTTGGCCATTACGGGCCGCTTTTCATTCGCATGGCGTGGCACAGCGCGGGCACCTATCGCATCGGCGACGGCCGCGGCGGGGCCGGATCTGGCCAGCAGCGCTTCGCGCCGCTCAATAGCTGGCCCGACAACGTAAACCTCGACAAAGCGCGCCGGCTGCTGTGGCCGGTCAAGCAGAAGTACGGCAGAAAAATTTCCTGGGCCGACCTCATGATTCTCGCCGGCAACGTTGCCCTCGATTCGATGGGCTTCAAGACCTTCGGTTTTGGCGGCGGCCGCCCGGACGTGTGGGAGCCCGAAGAAGATATCTACTGGGGTTCTGAAGGCAAGTGGCTGGCGGACGAACGCTATAGCGGTGATCGCGATCTTCAAAATCCACTGGCTGCCGTACAGATGGGCCTGATTTATGTGAACCCGGAAGGGCCCAATGGAAAGCCGGATCCGCTGGCCGCGGCACGCGACATCCGTGAAACTTTCGCCCGCATGGCGATGAATGACGAAGAAACCGTTGCGCTTATTGCCGGCGGACACACCTTCGGCAAAACTCACGGAGCTGCCATTCCCGCTGATTATGTAGGCGCCGAGCCCGAGGGTGCTAGCATCGAGGACCAGGGCTTAGGGTGGAAGAATAAATTTGGTAAGGGTTGCGGCGCCGACACCATCGGCAGCGGCCTCGAAGTGACCTGGACCACGACGCCCACGAAGTGGAGCAACAACTTCTTCACCAATTTGTTCAGCTATGAATGGGAACTGACGAAGAGTCCGGCCGGTGCGCATCAGTGGACGCCGAAAGATGGCGCCGGCAAGGGCACGGTGCCGGATGCACACAATTCCTCAAAGCATCATGCGCCATCCATGCTGACCACGGACCTCGCATTGCGCTTCGATCCGGTTTACGGGAAAATTTCACGGCGCTTCTTCGAGCATCCGGATCAGTTCGCGGACGCGTTTGCCCGGGCGTGGTTCAAGCTGACGCACCGCGACATGGGTCCGATCTCGCGTTATCTCGGCCCGCTGGTTCCGAAAGAAACCCTGGTGTGGCAAGACCCAGTTCCCGCAGTCGATCATAAATTGATCGACGAGAAGGACATTGCTGCTCTGAAGGCGAAGATCCTCAAATCCGGACTGTCGATCTCCCAACTGGTAACGACGGCCTGGGCATCGGCGGCGTCCTTCCGCGGCTCCGACAAGCGCGGTGGGGCGAACGGTGCGCGCATTCGGCTCGCGCCGCAGAAAGACTGGGAAGTGAACCAGCCGGCCGAACTCTCGAAGGTTCTGCCGAAGCTCGAGGCAATTCAAAAGGAGTTCAACAGTTCGCAGGCCAACGGAAACAAAGGGAAGAAGATTTCGCTGGCGGACCTGATCGTTCTCGCGGGAGACGCTGCCATCGAGGAAGCTGCGAAGAAGGCCGGGCACGACGTGAAGATTGCTTTCGCGCCGGGACGCACGGATGCTTCCGAGCAGCAGACCGACGTGCATTCCTTCGCCGTCATGGAACCGGTGGCGGACGGATTTCGCAACTATCTCCGCAGCGGACAAATCATGTCGGCTGAAGAGTTCCTCGTGGATCGTGCGCAGTTGCTGACTCTGTCCGCCCCTGAGATGACGGTCCTGATCGGCGGCCTGCGCGCCCTCAATGCGAACTACGGGCAGACCAAACACGGCGTCTTCACCAACCGGCCCGAAACGCTGACGAATGATTTCTTCGTCAATCTGCTCGACATGAATACGGAGTGGAAGCCCTCCACTACGGCCGAAGGCATTTCCGAAGGAGCGTATGAGGGGCGCGATCGGGCGACGGGCAAAACCAAGTGGACCGCTACCCGCGTCGATCTCGTCTTCGGTTCCAACTCCCAACTCCGGGCACTCGCGGAAGTCTATGCCTCTAACGACGCGAAGGGGTCGTTTGTGAAGGACTTCGCGGCTGCATGGAACAAGGTGATGAACCTTGATCGCTACGACCTGGCCTGATCGCTGCTCGATCGGTAGCAGGGGTGCGGACAGGGTTGTAGCGGACTAGCAGCGGTCGAAACCAGCAAGCAGGGCGTGGAAGGTTCTGTACCTTCCGCGCCCTTTCGTTCTTAGGATTTCATCGAATTTGGGGCCGCGGCTCCGCGTCTCCTATCGAATTGACTTGATGTGCTTTGTAATGTAAAGTACTCTGCATGATCCCGGTCAACGAGCCCTTCCTTCACCCCGTCCCTAAGCGCTGGATTCCGCCGGAAATGATCCATGCGCCCGTTCTCGATCATTCCGAGCCTCGCGGATTCATTGAGCGGCGCTACGCGCTGCTCATCAATCCGTTTTATCCAAAAGATGGCAACGCCAGCTTCGGCAAGCACGTGCTCACGCCGTCGCTCGCGCTGACCAGCTTTGCGGCGACCACACCGGAACGCTGGCGTGTCGAATACTGGGACGAGAACCTGCTCGATGGACGTCCGCCATTCCGGCCCCTACCTCATGTGGTGGGCATTACGGTCCATCTGACCTTCGCACGCCGGGCCTACGAACTGGCGGACTGGTATCGCGCTCGCGGGTCGAAGGTGATCTTCGGCGGCCTGCACGTTCTATCTTGTCCCGAAGAATGCGCGCCGCATGCGGATGCGCTCGCGCTGGGTGACGGTGTGCAACTCTGGCCTCGCATCCTTCATGACATCGAAGCGAACAACCTGCAACTGCGCTACGTCGCCACCTACGAAAACGACTACCGTGACGATCCTTCGCCCCGGCGCAGCATCCTCCCGCGCCGCAGCTTTCTGACCACTACCAGCCTGATCGCCACTCGCGGATGCCACAACCGCTGCGGTTTCTGCTATCTCGCGACTGACGGCCTGCGCATGCCATATCGCATGCGGCATCCGCAGCAGGTGGTCGACGAGTTTAAGGCCGACGACCAGCCCTACGCCGTCTTCATCGACAACAATCTGGGATCGCGTCGCGACTACCTGCACTCACTCTGCGCCGCGCTGCGACCGCTCAACAAGATTTGGAGCGCCGCCGTCACCATCGATGTCACCGACGATCCCAGCTTGATCCGCAACATGGCGCTCGCGGGATGCACCGGCGTGTTCATCGGCTTCGAGTCGCTCTCTGACGACAATCTAGCCGACGCACACAAGAAGACGCCGAAGACTTCCGACTACGCGCGGCGCGTGCGCATTCTCCACGACTACGGCATCCAGGTGAATGGATCGTTCGTCCTGGGCTTCGATCACGACCGCAAAGATTCGTTCGCCCGTACCGCGGAATGGATTGAAGAGAACCGCCTGGAGTGTGCGACGTTTCACATCCTCACCCCATACCCGGCCACGCCGCTGTTTCGCCAGATGGAGGAGCAAGGGCGGATTCTGCATCGCGACTGGACGCTTTATGACACGGGCCACGCCGTCTTTCAGCCCAGGCACATGACTCCGGCGGAACTGGAACAGGGATATGCGTGGATTTATCAGCGCCTGTTTTCCCATGCGTCTATCTGGCGCCGCCGGCCTGAGCAGTGGCAGGCGATCCCGCTGTACCTGGCGATGTCGTACCTGTACAAGCGATCGAACCGCTTCTGGCATCTGCTGATTAAGCATGACCTGGTGAATCCGGTTTGGAAGCCGCTGGTGGAGATGACGCGTTGGCGGCACGTTCACTATCGCCGGCAGCTTGGACGGCAAGAAATGGCAGTCGGCGCTCCCGGGCATGTCGTGTCAGCCGGAGTGTGATGTCGGACTCGTAGTCCGATCAGTAGCAATCGTTGCACTAAGGTCGGATTCTGCTTTCTCTGCCCCAGGATCGTGGACTCTCTGCATCAATAGCGCTGCGACAATCATGAAGCAACCGCCCGCCACCACCGCGGTGAGCCGGTTGTTGTTCAGCAGGTGGTTCATCACCCAACCGAAGAACAGCGACGCGATGATTTCCGGCGTCACGATAAAAAAATTGAAGATGCCCATATAGACGCCAGTTTTCTCTTCGGGCAGCGATGCAGCCAGCACCGAGTATGGCATCGAAAGCGTGCTCGCCCATGCGATGCCAACGCCCACCATGGTCAGCAGCAGAACATATTTGTTGTGAATAAATGCCACCGAGATCAGGCCGATCCCACCTGCGATGAGCGAGAGGCTGTGCGTGTGCTTCCTTCCGATGGCGCGGGAGATTCCCGGCAGGAAGAACGCATAAACAAAGCACACGGCGGAATACAGGCCGAAGCAGATGCCTCCCCACTCGATTCCCGCGGAATAAAGAGGGGAAGCCGTATCGGGCGCGCCAAACACGTTGCGCGCCACCGCGACCGGAAAGTACAGCCACATGCAGAAAAGCGCCAGCCAGGTGCACACCTGCACCGGAGCCAATTGCCGCATCGTCTTCGGCATCTTCGCGATGGAATCGAAGATCTCCGCGGCGTTCGCGGCCAGCCCACGCTTTTGCGCCTTCGCGCGACGAAAGGCCTCCAGATCGTCCGGCGGATATTCCTTGGTGCTGATGATCGTCCACAGCACCGCGCTGAAAAATACAGCCGCACCCAGGTAGAACGAAAGCCGGACAGTCAGTGGAATGGCATGTCCCGCAGCTCCCGCTCCGAGGTGGAACCAGTTCGTCAGCATCCACGGCATGGCGGATGCCAGGACTGCTCCGATGCCGATAAACAGACTCTGCATCGCGAAGCCGCGAGTGCGCTGTTGTTCGGGGAGCAGATCGGCCACGAAGGCGCGGAATGGCTCCATGCTGATGTTAATGGAAGCATCCAGGATCCATAGCAGCCCGGCCGCCACCCATAGCACCGAGGACCGTGGCATCATGATCAGCGCAAACGAACTGAGAATCGCTCCGGTCAAAAAATACGGGCGGCGGCGGCCCAGCCGTCCCCAGGTGTGATCGCTGGCATGTCCGATGATGGGCTGCACAATGAGTCCGGTGAGCGGCGCGGCCAGCCAGAGAATCGGGATCTGGTCGGCACGCGCGCCCAGGTATTCATAGATGGCGCTCATGTTGGCCATCTGCAGTCCCCAGCCAAACTGAATGCCGAAGAATCCGAAACTCATGTTCCAGATTTGCCAGAAGGATTTGTTCGATTTTTCCATGGGCTGTTTGGGAACCTTACCGATCGTAGAGAGTCGCCAGTTCCTTCAGCCGGGCTGCAATGGCTTCGGAGGCTGCGCCCGGCCGCATGCGCCAGTTCCAGTAGCCACTGGGCATTCCGGGCAGGTTCATGCGCGCCTCGCTGCCCAGCCCAAGAACGTCTTGCATGGGAGCAATCGCGGTATTCGCCACCGACGACAGAATGCTGCGAATCAGAACCCAGTTGACGGGCTCATCTGTGAAATCAAGATACGCCCGCGCGTAGGCGTGCTCTTTGGCGACATCGTCCGGCGTGCGCGTGCTGTCTCCGCCTTTGCTCGCCCACCATCCGGCGACGGTATCGTTGTCGTGCGTCCCTGTGTACGCGACCAGATCGCGAACATAGTTGTGCGGTTTGAAGCTCGGCGCCTGCGGGTCTTTGCCGAATGCGAACTGCAGGATCGCCATCCCCGGAAATCCAAACTCCTGCCGGATGGCCTCGACCTCAGGAGTAATGACTCCAAGATTTTCCGCGATGACGGGAAGCTCACCGAGTTGCTGGCGCAATACGGCGAACAACTCCGCCCCCGGACCGTTGACCCAGCGGCCGTTGATCGCCGTCGTCTCGTTTCCGGGAACTTCCCAGTAGGCCTGGAAGCCGCGGAAGTGATCGATGCGAACAAAGTCATAAAGCCGCAGCGCAGCCCGCATGCGTTCGATCCACCACTGGTATCCCGTCTGCTTCAGCAACTCCCAGTTGTAAATCGGATTGCCCCAGCACTGTCCGGTGGCACTGAAGTAGTCGGGCGGCACTCCGGCGATTTTCGTCGGCTGCCCTTTTTCGTCCAGCAGGAAGAATCGACGGTTCGCCCAGACGTCGGCGCTGTCGTGCGCAACGTAGATCGGTATGTCCCCGATGATCCTGATACTCCGCTCAAGCCCATAGGCGCGCAACGCTTGCCATTGCCGAAAAAATTCGTACTGGAAAAACTTATGGGCCGCCACAGAATCGGCCTGCGCCTCCGCCCAGCGCTTCATCGCCCCGGGCTCGCGCGCTGCGATGTCCGCCGGCCATTTCGTCCAGGCGACAAGGTCATGCGCCTCTTTTACGGCCATGAATAACGCAAAATCCTCGAGCCATGCGGCATTCGTGCGGCAGAACGCTTCGAACTCACTCCGGTCCGCGGCAGATCCATCGGCAAGAAAGTTCTTCGCCGCTTTTTTCAGCAGCGGCATCTTGAAGCGGATCACCGCCCCGTAATCCACGCACTCAACCGGAAAGTTCGGAACGCGACGGAAATCATCCTGGCTTAGCAATCCTTGATCCGCCAGTCGGTCCAGGCTGAGCAACATCGGATTTCCGGCGCTGGCGGAGAAACATTGAAAAGGCGAATCCGCGTAGCCCGTGGGATTGAGTGGAAGAACCTGCCAGAGCTTTTGTCCAGCGGCATGCAGGAAATCCACGAAGCGATACGCCTCGGGGCCGAAATCGCCCACCCCGTAAGGGCCCGGCAACGAAGTGGGATGAAGCAAAATTCCGCTGGAGCGCGGAAAATTCATACGAGCACCATAAATAGTTGTTCCGGCGAAGACCCTGTCAGTCCTGCAGCTTCATCAATCCGCCATCATCAATCGATCATCGATCAATCCATCAGCTTCATCATCATGTAGGTGTAACCCTCGGCGTCCGTTCTCGCTTCCTGCTTCTTGTCGGCGCCCGGGCCGTGACCGCCCTCGGTGATCTCGTCATAGAAAAACGGCTCGTGAAACTCTTCCATGCGCGCGGCAAACTTGCGCGCGTGCACTGGCCCAACCCGATCGTCCTTGGTAGTCGTAAAGATCAGCGGCTCGGGATAATGCACATCCGGCTTGAGCTGGTTGTAGGGAGAAATCGACGCCAGAAACGCGCGCTCCTCCGGCACCGAGACCGAACCGTACTCGCCCACCCACGATGCGCCCGCCGACAGATGCTCAAAGCCCAGCATGTCCAGCAGCGGCACCTGGATCACTACCGCATTCCACATCTCCGGGTGCTGAGTGAATTCCACGCCCATCAGCAGGCCGCCATTCGATCCGCCACGAATCCCCAGCCGGCGCGACGAAGTAATCTTGCGCGTCACCAGATCTTCGGCCACTGCGTAGAAGTCGTCGTAGATCCGCTGCCGGTGCGTCTTCAGCCCAGCCTCATGCCACGCCGGACCGAACTCGCCTCCACCGCGGATATTAGCCAGCACATACACGCCGCCACGCTCCAGCCACAGCTTGCCATTCACCGGAGAGTAGTACGGAGTATTCGAGATCTGGAATCCGCCATAGGCGGTCAGCAGCGTCGCGTTTGATCCGTCATACCGCATGTCTTTGCGATGCACCACAAAGTACGGCACCTTTGTTCCGTCCTTCGAAGTCGCCTCCAACTGCTCCACCACGTCGTTGCTCGCGTCAAACTGCGCCTTCTGCGATTTGGCCAGAGCGAACGACCCATCCGCCGCATCGCCCAGCCACAGCGCGGGCGGCGTCAGGAAGCCTTGCAGGCCCAGAAAAAAACGGTCGTCGGTGCGGCTCGCCGTCACCGAGTCGATGGTCAGATTGTCTGGCACGGGAAGCCGCTTCCGCGTCCAATTCCCGTCGCCGCCCAGTGTGTAGACATACGCGCGCTGCTGCACATGTTCGAGCGTGCTCAGGATGAGGTGATTCTTTGTCGTCGCAAACCACTGTTCAAATTCTTGCGAGGTCGGCGCAAACACGACCGTGGTCTTCAGCCGCACCGGATCTTTTTCGGCCGCGGCCAGATCGATCGCCACCACCGATCCCTGAGAAATCTTGTTGCTCTGTCCCTCGGGAGTCCAGTCCTCATCCAGCGTGACCAGCAACTGGCCATCCAGCAATCCGCCTACGCTGGCCTTCAACGGCAGGCGCCAGCTTCTTTGGTCCGCCGGGCAACAGCAGGTAATTTTCGTGCGCGAAGGTGCTCAGATTTCGCTCTATTAACGCGGCTCGATGCCCCTGTCCGTCGATGAACACATTCGGATTATCGCCGTACCCGTTGTCTTTGATTTCTCCGCGAAACACTTCCTTGGAACTTTCCAAAGGCTCGCCGCGTTTCCACTCGCGGACCGTGATCGGATATCCGGCCTCGCTCATGGTTCCCGGACCCCAATCGCGCGCAATCAGCAGCGTGTCTTTGTCCACCCAGGACGCGTTCTGTTTCCCGCGGGGCAGCACAAAACCGCCTTCGACAAACTTGGCGGTTTTCAGGTCCATCTCGCGCAGAGTCGACGCATCCTCGCCGCCCGGCCGAAAGTTCCACCAGGCAAAGCTGCTCGTCGCGGCGGCAGGCAGGTCAGTCCTTGCCCCACCCAGCTCTGCTTGTCGGTCTTGGAGAGCGCATCGTAGTCCAGCACCGTCTCCCACTTCGGATTCTGCCGTCAGATAATCTTTGAACGTCGTGCGGCGCACGATTCCACGCACATGCTCGGCGTCGCGCCAGGTGTTGTAAATCACGCCGTTGCGAAGCTCCGGATCCGGCAGCCGGTCCGGGGATTCCAGCACCTTCAGCGCCTCTGCCTCCAGAGGTGCAAAATGACCGCTCTTCTCCAGCACCGCCGCGGTGCGCGCATCCTCCGCCTTCACCCAGGCCAGTTGCCGCTCGCCGTAGATATCTTCCAGCCAGGTGTATTTATCCGGCTGCTCCGTGCTCGACTGCTGAGCCGCTGCCACGATTACACCCGCGCCCGCTAGCATCGTCGCAAGAGTCGTCAGCGCCGCTACTTGTTTCAAGAACATTCTCAAAGCACACGCTCCTCGCCAGACCGTTACTCCGTCTGGCTCATGGCCGCTGCGATCAGACGCAGGGCCACCTTCGCTGGTCAGCAGTATCTCATCAGGAAACCGTCTTCGTCACGGAGCATGACAGTGGTTCTGAGTGCCCGAGCTTCGGGCGACGGGAATTGTTCTTGGAATGGACTCGATGCGCCGGGGAATCGCGACGAGGCTTACTTCTCGCGAGTAGTGTGACCTGTTCTTACAGACAGGGCGGGACCTGCGCCCCCTCGACGCAGATCCCGCCGCCCCTCAACTCGAGTTATTGCTGGTTGGAACTATTGCTGGTTGCGGGTGGCCGCGCTGTCCACGGCGCGATTGGTCATGGGGTTGACCTCGGCGACTTGCAGGGTCTGGCTGCGCTCCCATTCCGGACGCATCATCATGGCCTTGATGCGGAAGTGCGATTCTTTCGTCGAGTCGTCGACGCGAATCAGCATTTCATTTTTCAGCAACCGGAAATTCGTCGACTCGGCCAGCGGCAACAGCTCGTCAGAAGTCTTACCGGAGATCGCATACACCACATTGTCAGTGACCAGCACGTATTCCGGGCATTGCGTGCCCGTATCCACTCGCGCCGGAGATCCTCCCGACATCATCGCCATGAAGCCGTGGTCCGCGGGCATGCAGTCCGTCATTCGCATGCGAACAATCGTTCCTTCCTTGCGCACGGTGCTCTGCGCCATCGCAACTGCCGATACTATCGCCATCACAACGGTCAGCAAAAAGATGCGTTTCAAAGGGGCCCCTTCTAGCGGCCGGAGGGATCGACATAACCCTGCCGGCAGCGGAAATTTAGGTTGAGGTTGTGGGTAGGAAGAATGCGAATACTATGAAATCCCGTGCTGGAATCAGGAAGGTGATACGTGACCTGGTAGCTGTTCTGAAAGTCGGCCAGCACCGCGTCGGCCACTGCGCTCGCTTTGTCGCTCAGGCGAAACGATTGTCCGCCGGTTGCGTACGCCAATTTCTTCAGAAACATCCCGCCGTTTGATGAGCCGGGGCGGTTCACATCCAGCGTATAAACATGGACGTCATTCGCCACCAGCTCTGCCACGGCCTCGCCGGCACTTCTGCGGCTGATCGTGTCCTCGCCGTCAGAAATCACGATCGCCACTTTGCGGACTTTCGGATCCGGCGTCTGCGAATCGGACTTCTGCGACAGCAAGTCGGCGGTGAACGCCAGAGTGTCAAACAGAGGAGTCATTGCGCCGTGCGAGCTGGTTGATACGAGCTTCGCCGTTTGATTCCCGCGGCAGTTTCCTTGGCAGATGACAGCCGGCTGCGCTCCCTGAAACGAGACGATCGAGAAGCTTCCTTCCGGCACGCCCGATGTTTCTGAGATCAGATTGATCGTCTGCGCTAGCTCCTGCTGGAAACGAGAAGTGATCGAGTCGCTGTTGTCCAGCAGAATGGCTACGTCCAAACGGGTATACTCCGCACGCCTAAAGCTACGGAAGGTTCTGACGATGAAGTCTTTGTCGACCACTGCAAAATCAGAGGCGTTCAGCGTCGCGATGACGCGGTCGTTCTGATCGGTGGCTGCAAATGTAATCTGCACCTCGTTGGCCTGGGTGCGAAAGGTAGGAACGCCGGAGTTCGCGTTTTGCTGCCGAGGCCCGGCTTGCGCCAGAACTAGATTAGAGGATGCTAGGAAGACCAGAAGCCCCGCTACCGCGTGTCCGACTTTAAATATCCTGCTCACACAGGGTACATCGGCCTTTCGTGCGCGACCTTAGCGAAATACCGCTCAAGTGCTGTTACGGCGATCATCTCCCGCGATTACTGCCGTCCATGAGAAAGCGCTAGCCACACGGGTTGTGGCCGCTGGTCTGCGTTGAGAGCGCAGACGGGCCGCGAATTGGAACCGCTTCGCTAAGAAATTACTAAGGCTCGCGCGCCGAAGAGAAGTTGGCGGACGCGCGAACATAATCCGTCTACGTGATGCTCACTTCCGTGTACGTGCCGTACACCTGCCGCAGCGCTTCGCAGATTTCGCCTACGGTCGCGTACGCCCGAACCGCGTCCACGATATAGGGCATGGTGTTCGCCGGAGAAACATTTCCGTTTGATCCAGCGCGTGGCTCTTGCGCTGCCGCCTTCTTCAACGCTTCGAGTGCGCGCTGCACCGTTTCGTTCGAACGGCGCGCCCGCAGCGCCTGCAGCTTGGCCGACTGCTGCCGCGCCACGCTCTCACCGATATAGAGAATGTGCGGCGGCTCTTCTTCGATGGTGAACTCGTTCACGCCCACGATGACTTTTTCTTTTGCCTCGGCCGCTCGCTGGTACTGGTACGAAGCTTCGGCAATCTCTTTCTGCGGATAGCCGCGCTCGATCGCCTTCACCATGCCGCCCATCGCGTCCAGTTTGCCAAAGTAGTCGAAGGCGCCGTTTTCCATCTGCAAAGTTTGATTCTCAACAAAATACGAACCGCCGAGCGGATCGACCGTCTGCGCCACGCCCGATTCATAGGCGATGATCTGTTGTGTACGCAGCGCGATCCGCGCTGCTTCTTCCGTAGGCAGCGCCAGCGCCTCGTCGTAAGAATCGGTATGCAGCGACTGCGTTCCCCCGAGCACCGCCGCCATCGCCTGCAATGCGACGCGTGCGATGTTGTTCATCGGTTGCTGCGCGGGCAACGACACTCCCGCCGTCTGCGTATGGAAGCGCATCAGCCAGGTGCGCTGGTTCTTCGCGCCGAAGCGGTCTTTCATTACGCGATACCAGATCTTGCGCGCCGCGCGATACTTCGCGATCTCCTCAAAGAAATCGTTGTGCGCGTTGAAGAAGAAGCTGAGCCGCGGCCCGAATTCATCCACATCCAACCCGCGCCGCCGCGCCCACTCCACGTACTCGACGCCGTCATACAGCGTGAACGCCAGTTCCTGCAGCGCCGTCGAGCCGGCCTCGCGAATGTGATATCCACTGATCGAAATGGTGTTGAAGCGCGGCGTGAACTTCGATCCAAACTCAAACGTGTCGATCACCAGCCGCATTGAAGGCGCCGGTGGATAGATGTATTCCTTCTGCGCAATGTATTCCTTCAGAATGTCGTTCTGAATCGTGCCGGAAATCTTTTTCCAATCGGCGCCCTGCTTTTCGGCGACCACCAGATACATCGCCCACAGCACCGACGCCGGTGAATTGATGGTCATCGATACCGTGGTCTTCTCCAGATCGATGCCGCCGAACAGGATTTCCATGTCTTCCAGCGAATCGATGGCCACGCCGCACTTGCCCACTTCACCTTCACTTGCCGGATGGTCGGAGTCATAGCCCATCAGCGTGGGCAGATCGAATGCGACCGAAAGTCCGCTGCCGCCGTGCTCGAGCAAATATTTGTAGCGCTGGTTGGTCTCCTCCGGCGAAGCGAAGCCGGAAAATTGCCGCATGGTGAAAAGCTTGCCGCGATATCCTGTGGCGTGAATGCCGCGCGTGAAAGGCGGTTGGCCGGGATAGCCAAGATAAGTTTCTTCGCTCCAGTCCGCGGGTAAGTCGGCCTGTGTGTAGAGCCGCCGGATGGGCACTCCGGAAATCGTGGTGAAGCGCGCATGGCCGTGCTCGTCGAGGTTCGTGCCAGTGGGCGCGCCAATAGGCCGCTCTGGAGATTTCTCCAGCGTAGGCGCGAGCGTCTTCTCCGCCCAATTCTTCTCGGCCTCGGGCGGATGTCGATTCTCGAAAACGTCCGCGACCGGACTCTCGGCAACTGACGGCGGATTGAACTTAGACGACGGCTTCTTTTCCATGCGAACCCCAGTGTTCTACATCGATCATAGGGGACACGCGCAGACCGGGCAAGGTGGAGAAGTTCGCAGCCAGAACGACCGGTCGGTATGCGTGATGGAGCGGCCTAGCTACTTGGTCCGCCAGAGCGCGTGCCGATCTTTTGCAGCAACTCCGGCGACCACAGCGCCAGCTTTTCACCGCCGCGATTCCGTTCCTCCGCGGCCTGGTTGTAGCGGACCAGCAACTCGCGGGGATCGAGCATGCAGTCGATCAGAACCTTCCGGCCAAATCGCTTCTCCACGATGATCGACATTTTGTAGCCCACGGTGTACCACGCGCCCTGAGCATCGCCGAAAAATGCGGATGCCTCTTCGCGGATGTTGTCCTCGCCGACGAGTTTCTTGTCGATAATGTCCAGAAAGAACTGCTGAACCGAAATCAAGTCATTGTTGAAGTTGGCCAGGTCATGATCCCAGCGGGCGTGCTCTTTGGGCGAGCTTGCCGCATGCGGGTCGACGTCCGGTCCTCCGGCGGCGGCGAGCATCGCGAAGCCCTCTCCAAACGCGCCCATCCACTCCACCGCAGCTTTTGCTTCAGGCGGAACGTTTCTCTGTCTCGCCTCGGCCAGCGGTTCAATGCTCGAGTATCCGATGTGATGTAATTCGTGAGCAACCGTGTTCTCAAACTTCGCCGCTGACTCCTCCGGGTCCAGGTAGAGGAAAATCGCGGGATCGATCGCGGTCTCGAACACAAAACTATTCGTCTTGGGCTTAATCACAGGGAAAACCTTGGCCTTGATGACGGCTTGTTCCGGAAGGTAGGCCAGAACCCGCCGAGCCGAAGCGGTCAGGTCGGTGCGCTTCCACGCGTCCAGCGTCGATCGCAAGGCGGAAGCTCTCGCCCCCAGTTCCGGCGAGAGGACAAACTTCCTGAAATCCTCGTCAGTGAAGTCGCGCTGCATGGCAGCCTCCCGTTGTTTCAGACGCAGGTAAGGTTCTGTGGCGAAGAGTCGCTGCCAGTCAGCGTCCGTCAACGCGGCGCCAGCTGCGCGTTTGTCGAGGATCGAAAGCACTGCCTCAGCTTCGCTGGTATCGAGTCGAAGCTGGATGCGGTTGTCGGTCTCGCTGGGCCGTGGGCTTGGCTTCTGGAGTGCGTATGAATGAGTGAGAAAAAGAAATGGAATGAAAATGTAAGCTCGTAGCTGAGACATATTTCCACCCCTGCTACTTTGACGGTCGGTCATTCATAGAGTGAGCGGATTCGCTCTGCTTCGAGGCCAGCTCCCACGCCTTGGCATACTTCCACGACACGTACACCGCGTGATACATGTGCAGCAGCAGTCCCTCGCGGCCGTCGAGAAATCCCAGCCGCATAAAATAGTTGTAGAAGAAAGTCGCCATCGGCCGCACCACGATATCCGCCACGCTGAAGCTGCGATGTCCCTTCTCCACCGCCAGCTTCGCGCCCAGCGACGAGTAGCGATTCATGTGCGCGAGATACAGTGTGAGATTGGGATACGTGTAGTGCACAATCGCATTCTTAAATTGCCGCGTGCGCTGGGGAATATCCGGTTTCAGATCGCAGCGGTCGTGCGGATCGTGCCCCGCAACCACCCCCTGCCCGCGCCGAAACAGCCTCAGCTTTGGATCGGGATAAAAGCCGCCATGCCGCATCCAGCGGCCAAGAAATAAATTCTTGCGCGGAAGCCAGTAGCCGCTCACCGCGTTCGGATCGGCAATCGCCGCCCGAATCTCCTCCGCCAGTCCGGGGCTGATCTCTTCATCGGCATCGAGCAGCAGCGTCCAATCCATCGTGCAGAGATCGAGCGCATACTGCTTCTGCGCAACGTATCCCCGCCACGGCTCAACTACAACGCGCGCACCATACTCGCGCGCGATCTCGCAGGTGCGATCCTTCGATCCGGAATCGACCAGCACAATTTCGTCCGCCCAGCGCACGCTCGCGAGCGTGCGGCCAATGTTCGCTTCTTCATCCATGGCGACGATGGCAACGGAGATCGTCATAAGCGGCTACAGAACGCGGTATTGTCTCACACGAGTTCCCTTAAACGCGGCTCGCGCCCGACGCCAAAGCAGCGGGCCGAATCCGCACCTCCGACAGCAGAAACACAATCAGAATCAAGAGCTCCGGCTCCATCGGATGCCGGTAGCGCGCATGCGGAAAGACAAAGTAGTAGGCCGCCGGATACGTCAGCACCAATCCCGCGTAAAGCCACGCCCCAGGCCGCTTCTGCCGCAGCGCGCGTAAAAGTCCCCAGAGTGCCAGCACCGAGGTCGCCAGAAATGCCGAGCTGCGAAAATCAAAAAAAGCCGTGCTGCCAGTCGGCCGTGGCACGCCATCCCAGAAATAAAAAAATCGCTTCAGGCTGATCACTGCAAACCGCCCCGGATTCTCCCGCACCCACTGCAGCGCCAAGCGCTTGCACTCCGCCGCGTACCCGAGTTCACCCATCCGCTGAAATTTCTCCAGCTCCAGCTTGTTCAGATTGGGCTGTAAATAAGGCATCAGCATGCCGTCGGCTGAAGGCCCGTTGCCCAGGCGGAACTGCAATCCGAAATCGTCACGAATGAAAACGAATTGCCCAAACACTTCGTAATTGCGAATCAGCCACGGCGATAACACAAGAAAAAATGTGAGCGACGACAGCACCACGCCCATCACCGACGGCAACCCGCGTTTGTATCGCGCCCGCCAGATCCACAATCCGCAGAAGGGAAGAAACGCCAGCATCGTGGGATTGGCCAGCGCACCCACGCCATAGAGTGCGCCGAACAGAATCCATCCCCGCCAGCCCGCCCAATCCTGCAATTCGAGCGCGACCAGAAAAACGCACGCCAGCACCAGCGGCGTGAATGTCGTGTCCCAGATCCAGTGAATCGACCAGTACCAGACGTACGGGCACAAGGCCCACGCCAACGCCGACCACACCGCGATGCGCTCGCCGAAAGTGCGCCGAGCGATCCAGAAGATAGGAATAGTCGTGAGCGTAGCGAACAGTGAGTTGATGCTGAGCAGAACCCACGCCGATGCGATGCTATAGACTCCGAAAACTTTAAATACGCCGCCAATTAAATAGGGATACAGGGGTGGCTCCCACGCCGACGGCCCGGTATCACCCTCATACGGACTGCTGAATCCATGGCCCTCGGCGATCGACCGGCCAATGCGCCCCATCTCGAAACCGAAGCCGAAGTGATCGTCCCCGGTTCGCATTCGATATTGATGGAAGACTCCAATGCTCGCGACCTGCAGCACGAACGACAGGGGCAGGAGCCAGAGAAAAAATCTGGGGAGTGAGGAGAGAAATCCACGCAGCGGCGATGTCGCCATCGGCCGCTAGTTTATCAGGCGGAATTTATTTGGTCGCAGTTTTATCCTCCGCCTTCGGCGCGCCCGGCGTCGGGCGGGAGCTTTTTCACACTGCCTTCAGGGCTGTGCCGGCGTACTGCTCTGCGGATTCGGATTGGGCTGCGCCGGGTTCACATCCTGTCGCGGCGCAACGAATGGCACGCTGGGCAGATGCGTAACCTGCCCGCTGGTCGCGTCCGCGACGTCAATATGCGCGTGATCGAGCAACAGTCCGGTTGCGCGATCCAGTTCGATGCGCGATTTCTCATACGCCGCTTTCGCCGACACCAGATTCGACTCGTTCGTCGTCAGCGTCGCCGCGTCCTGCAGAATCGTCACTTCCGTGGTCAACCCGACTTTCAGTTTTTGTTGGTCAGCATCCAGCGTCTGCCGCGCCAGGTCGACTGCGGATTGCGCTGCCTGCACGGCCACTCGATTCTGCTTCACGTCGAATTGCGCGTTTCGCACTTCGATGCGCACCTGATTTTCCAGCTGCAACTGTCGCGCCTGCGCCTGGCGAAATTCCAGTTCCGCGCGCACCTGGTTCGACTGCGCCAGGCGATTGCGGATCGGAATATTCAGACTGATACCCACACCCTTATCGGGCGCGGTCGAGTTCACCAGTTGATTGAGCGTGCTGCCGTAACCCAGAGAATTCGCGCCGCCGAACACGGTTGGCGACGTGCATGGATTGCCGCTGAACGTGCATTGCGAATTTAGATTTCCACCCAGTCCAGAACCTCCGTAATACGCATAGGCATCCAACGTGGGCAGCAGCGCGTTGCGCACCGCCTTGTTGTTGATGTCGCGCGAGTTCAAATCGATACGCGTTTCCACCAACTCCGCGCGATGTTGCAGCGCTTCATTGATCATGTCCTGAATCGGCGTCACCGGCTCCTGATCCGGCAACTGCATCCCGGAAGTTGGAATCACATCCGCCTCCGCCAGCACCGGATCCTCAATGCTGCGGCTCAACGCGTTCTTCAGCAGCAGTTGCTGCAGTTGCAAGTTGTTCTGCGCCACGATCAGATTTTGCTGATCGGTGGCCAGCGTGCTTTGCGCGCTCACTACCTGGATCGGCGGCACCGTCCCCGCCTGCGCCTGATGCTGCGTATCGTCCAGAGCTTTCTGCGCATAGGTGATTCCTTCCTGCTGCACGCGGACGTTTTCGTATGCGTAGACGAGGTCCCAATACATATTCTCGATCTGATCGACCGTCGTGATCACCTGCAGCCGGAATGCGACGTCGGAGATCTCGCGGTTGTTCTTGGCGATGCGGATGAACCGCGTGTTGGGCAGCGAACCGAAACCCTGCAACAGATTCTGCGTGACTTTGAACTGAAAGTTGGAGCTGAGCTGCGGCGTGAGCAGGGCAAACAAGCTGTTGGTCGTGACATGCGTGTTGTTGAAGCCCGCGCTCAGCGTGGTGCCCGAATGCAGTCCCTGCACGAAACTCACATCGGCGGTGTAGGTGTTTTGCGCAAGAATGCCGCCTGGTGCCGGGCTGATGGCGCTGCTCGATATGGCGTCGTTCTTATCCAGTTGCACCGTGCCAGTGATCAGCGGGTCGAAGCTCGTAATCGGTGAACCCATTCCCAGAGTCGAGCTGACCAGGCCGTTCGTGCCCGTCCCCGCGCCGCCCGCGGCGACCGTCGTGCCTCCGGTCCCTGAGCCGACCGTGCCTCCTAATCCGCCCACTCCGCCGCCCGGCGTGTTCTGCACAATGCCGGTATTGACGCCGAGAATGCTTGCGCCCGACTTGGCTCGCAGCAGATCCGCTTCGGCAATGTTCAGGTTGTAACGCGCAATATCGATGTCGAGATTATTTTCCAGCGTCAGTGCCACCGCGTCGTCGATCGACAGATAAATTTTGCCGTCGCGCATCAGCGAGTTAATCCGCGGTGAGTTTCCCAGGCTCGGCTGCGGCAGCTCCTGCGGTGCATACGAGAGCAGAAGGTTCGGGAACGCGGGCCGCGGCTGGGAATAATCCTTCAGATGGATCGCCTGGGGCTGTGCCGGCTGCGGCGCCGGCGGAGGCTCAGTCTGCGCGGGCGCCGCGGAACTCGACTGCTGCGCCCAAATTCCCGCGGGCACAATCACACACCACAACACAGCCGCACTCAGCAAACGGAGCAGCAAACTCAATCGCGGTAAGAGCATCGTTCTTCTCCTCAGAACTCTCTGTGAACTTCTTTTGGATGCGGAACAGAAAATGGCGTCACTTCATCTTAGCGGGAGAATCTTCAGGGAAAGTCGAGGGCTTTGTAAAGAATTGTGAGGCGGAATGCCGGTTCTGGGCGCTTTTTATCGACGCCGGGGATTTCGCAGCGCAAAAGTTTGCCCTCGGACTCTGGCGGTATGCCAAGGCCCGAGGGCAAGGTTCCTATCGTTCCAGTATTACTGCTGCTGCGCGGGCTGCGAGTCCGCAGGCAGGTTCTTCCGCGGAGCAACGTAAGGAACACTGGGCATCCGCGTGACCTGACCGCGAGCCGCATCGTCGATGCTTATGTTCTCGTGATCGAGTAGAGTCCCGACCGCGCGGTCGAGTTCGATGCGCGACTTCTCATACGCTGCCATCGCCGAAAGTAGCGTTGACTCGGCCGTTGCCAGTGCACTCCGCGTCTGTAAAACAGCAGTCGTCGTCGACGTGCCGAATTGATACTTCTTCTGCTCGGCATCGAGCGATTGCCGGGCATAATCCACTGCGGCCTGAGCCGAGTCCACGCTGGCGCGGTTCTGTTCCACGCCGAACTGCGCATTCCTGACTTCGATGCTGATCCGGTTCTCCGTTTGCTGCAATGCCATCTGCTGTTGGCGGTATTCCAGTTCCGAGCGAATCTGTACAGCCTGAGCGGCGCGGTTTCGCAGAGGAATGTTGAGTTGCAGCCCTACGCCTTTGTCCGGCGAAGTGGAATTCACGAGCTGGTTGAGGGTGTTTCCGATACTCGTAGGCGGGGAAATCTGGTCGGGATTCTGAGGATTGCTGCTGGCGCAGCCGAATAGCTGCTGCAGTTCACTGGGCGGATTGGTGCACACGTTGAGCGGGTTCTGGGCCCCGCCCAGGCCGGCTCCGCCGTAGTAGGCGAACAAATCGAGAGTGGGTAAAAGTGCGCTGCGCACGGCTTTGTTGCTAAGTTGCTGGCTGTTCAGCTGAATCCGTGACTCGACTAGTTCCGGGCGATGGCGGAGCGCATCGTTGACCAGATCTTCAGTGGGCTGGGCCTGTTCGTTCTCCGGAACCTCCATGGTCGAGGTCGGAATCACTTCGGCTCCGGCGAGAACGGGATCATGCAGCGTCCGGCTCAGTGCATTTTTCATCAGCAATTGCTCTAACTGAAGATTGGTCCTGGCAACCGTGAGGGATTGTTGATCGGCGGCGACCGTGCTTTGTGCGCGCACAGCTTCAATGGGCGCGAGACTGCCGATTTCGACCTGCTTCTTCGTGTCCGAAAGAGTTCGCTGCGAGAAGGTAAGAGATTCCTCCTTCACGCGCAGGTTCTCGTACGCATAAACCAGATCCCAGTACATGTTCTCGATCTGGTCGACTGTTGTAATTGTCTGCAGCCGAAAGGCTACGTCAGACAGTTCACGGTTATTTTTGGCGATGCGGATGAATCGGGTGTTCGATGCGAAGCCAAATCCTTGCAGAAGATGCTGTGTGAACGTCGCCCTGAAATTTGAGAGTATCTGCGGGCTCAAACCCTGGGAAACGCTGTTGGTCGTACTCCGCGCGTTGCTGAACGACACATTCAAGTTAGTACCCCAGCTGAATTCCTGCTGATATGCGAAATTCACCGTGCCGGTGTTCTGCACCAACTTGGTATGAGGAAGCACGCCCTCGAAGATGTTCGGAGCGAGCTGGCTGAAATGGTCTTCCTGAAGGGTGCCCGTCACTATCGGGTCGAAGCTGTTGATGAGTGGTCCCTGGCCGAGCGTCGACTGGACCAGGCCGGATGCTCCGGCTCCCGCCCCACCCGCTCCTAGCGTAGTTCCTCCGGTGCCTGAGCCAACTTGGGCGCCGAGTCCTCCGACGCCGCCGCCCGGCGTATTTTGCACGATGCCGTTATTTACGCCGAACGTCGACGCCCCGGCCTTAGCCCGTAGCACGTCGGTGTCAGCGATGTTCAAGTTGTAACGTGCAATGGCGATGTCGAGATTGTTTTCCAGGGCCAACGCGATCGCGTCGCTTAGCGACAGATACAGCTTGCCGTCATGCATGAGCCCGTCAATGCGCGCCGTGTTGGCAAGATTGGGCGGGGCGACGTGCCGGGCCGTGTACGGTCCAATCGGATTCGGAAAATGCGAAACCGGCTTGGCGTAATTCGTAATCGGCAGCGGCTGCACCATGGGCGATTGTGGCTGCGGCGCGGCGGGCGAATCCTGCGCCGCCAAGCTGAGCCCCGCCACGAAACCTGCAACCACCATAAACCGGATCATCGTTGCTAAACGTGCGAATGGCATTCACTCATCTCCGTTATTCACACCAGTCCATCTACTATTTCGTTGAGACCGATGAATTAAGAACCTGCAGATACCGTCCTGGGTTACGCTTAAGACAGCAATCCATAACTCTCAAGCGGTGTTACGCAAAATGTAAGCAGAAGGTTCCTCAAAGCTGACTTAATCGATCTGGGATAATGAAAATCCTCCGCTGAGACAGCCGAATCGCCCTGGCGCCCGATGCCGCCACTCCCGTGGCCAGAATTCAGTGGGAAAGTGACCAGTATATCTGACAAAGCCTGCGCAATTTCTTATCGCCAGCCACGAAACTGGTACATTGCAGGTCTTAGATGGTGCAGTCGAGAAATCGCTTCATGCGCAATCTCAAAATGATCCTTTCTTATGACGGCGCGGACTTCTCCGGCTGGCAGGTACAGCCCGACGCCATCACTGTGCAGGGCACACTCGCCTCAGCCATTGGACGCATTACCGGAGAAAAAGTCCTGCCCCAGGGCTCCGGCCGAACGGACGCAGGGGTGCACGCGCTGGCCCAGGTTGTGACATTTGTCACGGAGTCTTCCGTCCCCACGGAAAATTTTGTGAAAGCGCTGAACGATATCCTGCCCACGTCGGTGCGCGTGCTCGAAGTAGACGAAGCCCCGCCGGAGTTCCACGCGCGCCATTCGGCCCAAGCTAAAACGTATCGCTACCGCATCCATCGCGATGGCGATCTGCCCGCCTTTTCTGGCGCGCTATGTCTGGCATTTTCCCTATCCGCTCGATGAGCAGGCGATGACAAGCGCGGCCAGCCAGGTCGAAGGCCGCCACGACTTCACTTCCTTCGCCGCAGTCGATCCCGAGCGCAACCGCGACTCCACCGGCGAAGCGCCCTCGAATATTCGCGAGATTTTTTCCTCCTCCTGGCATCGCGACGGCGAAGAATTCATCTATACCGTCCGCGGCTCCGGCTTCCTCCACCACATGGTCCGCAATCTAGTAGGGACATTCATTCTGGTAGGGAAGGGAACGTTGCAGCGCGAAGACGTGACTAGAATCCTGCAGGCGAAAAATCGCTCCGCAGCCGGAGCCACAGCCCCAGCCAGCGGCCTCTACCTGGTAAACGTCGAATACTAGGCGCGAGATATGGGGACTTTGGTGCGAGAGTTTTGAAAGGGCACGGCTTTAAGCCGTGCCGTAACTCCGAAATAAAAGAACGGGCTTTAGCCCCTGAGGCCAAACGGGAATATCATGTCCTAGTTGACTACAGAAGCTCCAACCACATCGCGTATTGCATCGCTCAACCCCGCCACCGGCGAGATTCTGCGCGAACTCGATTGCGCCACTGAGACCGATGTATTCAGCGCAGTCCTACGCGCCCGCAATGCCCAACCCGCCTGGGCCGAACTTGGCCTGCATCGCCGCATTTCCCTGATCCGCGAGTTTCAAAAAAAGCTTCACGAAAAGAAATCTGAAATTGCCGCCGCCATCACCCGCGAAGCCGGCAAGCCGATGGTCGAAGCCCTCATCACCGAAGTGCTGGTAGTGCTCGACGCCGCCCGCTTCCTCATCGACAATGCCTACTACCTGCTGAGCGATGAGCCCGTCCCGCACGGCAATCTCGTCACGAAATTAAAAGCCGGAGCACTCATCCGCGAGCCCCACGGAGTCATCGGCATCATCTCGCCGTGGAATTATCCGTTCTCGATTCCCGCCACTGAGACTCTGGCCGCGCTGGTCGCCGGAAATGCTGTCGTGCTCAAGCCCTCGGAGTTCACGCCGCTGGTCGCGCTGGAACTCGCGTCTCTGCTGCATGCCGCGGGCGTGCCCGAAGATGTTTTTCAAGTCGTCATCGGCGAAGGTCCCGCAGGCGCCACGCTGGTTCAGTCACCGATCGACAAGCTGATCTTCACCGGGAGCGCCGCCACCGGCAAGCGCATCGCCACCTCCGCCGCCGCGCGTCTGCTTCCCATCGTGCTCGAACTCGGCGGCAAAGATCCCATGCTCGTGCTCGACGACGCCAACGTTGACATCGCCTCCAGCGCCGCTGTCTGGGGAGCCTTCGTCAACGCCGGGCAGGCGTGCCTCTCGACCGAACGCTGCTACGTCCATCGCAAGCTCTACGAATCATTCGCCGCAGCCTGCGCGGACAAAGCCAGAAAGTTGCGCGTGGGCAACGGCATGGATCCGCAAACTGACGTCGGGCCCATGATTCACGAACGCCAACTGAGAATCGTCGAAGCCCACGTGGAGGATGCAAAGGCGCGCGGAGCGCGCATTCTGGCCGGAGGCCGTCGCCTCACGGAACTCGGCCCGAATTTCTACGCGCCCACCGTGCTGGCCGACGTCACGCCCTGAGATGCGCATCCTGCGCGAAGAAACTTTCGGCCCCCTTCTGCCCATCGCTTCATTCGAAGATGATGATGAAGCAGTGCGCCTCGCGAATGCCTCCGAATACGGCTTGGCCGCCAGCCTATGGACGCGCAGTTCCGCCCGCGGCGAGCGCCTCGCCCGCCGCATTCACGCCGGCACGGTGATGGTCAACGATGTCATCTCCTGCTTCGGAATCAGCGAAGCTCCGCACGGTGGCGTGAAAGCCAGCGGCCTCGGCCATACCCACGGAAGTTTCGGCCTTGAAGAAATGGTCCGCCTGAAATATCTCGATACCGATCTCGTCCCCGGCATGAAAAAAGTCTGGTGGTACGGCTACAGCGAAAAATTTCGCCGCCAGATCGAAGGCTTCTTAGACATGCAATTTGCGCGGAGCGCAAGCGCCCGCGTAACCGGTGCCCTAAGATCAGCCGGAATCATCTTCCGCAAGCGCCTGTAGCGTCAGCGTCGCGAGGAACACGTAGCCCCGGACGCATTCGTCCGGGGCTCGCTTCACTCGCAGGCGGACGAATGCGTCCGCCGCCACGTGTTCCAGAAACCCTATCCGTCCGACCGGTCGCCACGACTGGGCGGCTGCGAGATTACCAGAAATCGCGTCGCGCTCGACGACGGATTCCGAATCTGATGCCGCTCTCCCGGCAACACGCGAATCCCGCTCCCCGCCGGCACCAGCGTAGTCTTGCCTTCCACCTCCATCAAAACCTCGCCCGCCAGCACAAAGAAAAACTGCTGCGCCACCTTGTGATGATGCCGAACCTCCGCCGCGCCCGGCGGCATGAATTCTTCAATCACGCTCAAGGCGGGATCCTTCACCAGATACCAGGCGTCGCAATCTTTTCCCCAGCGATAGTGTTCGGCATTGTCCCGGCTCACCGCAGCCGGCTGCGCAGCTTTCTTGGCCATGCTTTTCGTCTCCCCGCGATCCAGTGTAATCTGGGCGCATGTCTCAGCCGGGAATGTCCATCGACCCCAAGCGTGAAATGTTGCGTCACACCGTCGCCACGCTGGCCTATCGGGGCCGCAAAGCCATCACCGGAGCGCCCGCGACCTTCGCTGATTTCAATCCTGGAGAAGGCCTGCGCACGCCCGGCCAGATTCTCGCGCACATCGGCGATCTCTTCGATTGGGCCTTGTCGATCGCCAAGGGCCAGCAGGTCTGGAACAACGCGACGCCTCTGCCCTGGGATCAGGAGTGCGAAAGATTTTTCGTCACGCTGACAAGATTCGATGACTACCTGGCCTCGAACGAGCCCCTGCAGTCTCCAGCCGAACAATTATTTCAAGGTCCGGTCGCCGACGCGCTGACTCATGTCGGCCAGATCGCCATGCTGCGCCGCATGGCCGCCGTCCCCATCAAAGCCGAGAACTATCACAAAGCCACAATCGAAGTAGGCCGCGTAGGCGCAGATCAAATTCCACCCAAGCGCGAATTCTGATGTTGGAAGGCGCAGCGTCCCGCCGCGAAAATCTGAAATTCTGATTTTGTTTTGAAAGGGCGCGGCTTCAAGCCGCGCCGCAAGAGCCAAAAGGATGACGGGGCTTTAGCCCCCGAGGGCCGCTACTTCCCACGATTGCGATACAACGACTGATCCACCTGTTGCGCCATAGCGGCCGTGTCCAACGCAACGCCCAAAAACTCGCCCACCTGCCGCGCGATCTCCTCCGGCCTGGCCAGCACGTCGTGATACAGAATCCGCAACGCCTTCACGTAACTTTTTCCGCCCAGCCACGCATCAACTTCCCGCAGATGTTTCTCAAACGCCCCGGCAATGATCGCCGGATTCCCGCCTTCCTTATAAGTTCCGCGCCGCCGCAGCATCTGATCCTGCGAAGCCAATACCTCGTGCGTCGGCCGCTGCATAAAGATCACCCGATACTCGTGTCCCGCCGGCAGCGAAAGCAGCAGCCGAGAAATCACCTTCACAACCTTGCCCTCAGCCTCAGCCATGCAACTCGGATCATGGGGCAGCGTCTTGATGCGCTCCCACTCGAGATAGCCGCGCGGATTGTCGTCATCCGCCTTGCGCTCGCCATCCGCCAGCGCCGTCATGCCGCCGGCGACCAGCATCTGCATCATCAAAGAAGTGCCCGACCGCGGCAGTCCGGAAACGATCGTGATCATGATTGCCTAAGATAGCAGAGCATGAACGCATGTAGGGACAGCCGCCCCCGGCTGTCCAGTCGAGCCAAGCTCGACGGCTTTCTCGCGTCCAATGCCCAGAAGTCCTACCTTCGGTCTAACTTCGATTTCGTTTACAATGACGGCATCAGGCGAATCCCGCGGCCTTTCGCGCCGCATGTTGAGAGGAGCACGTCCTTTGGCGACAGGTGAAGTGGCCACTTCCGGCTCTCAGGAAATTCAGCAGTTACCCAACCACAAAGTTCGCGTCAAGAAGGACGGCCAGCGCGCCTGCAACGAAAAAAACGAAAAAGGCAAGTTCTGTGGCGGCCACTTGAAGCTCTGGGCTTACACAAAAGATCTAGTCGAACGCGAGTGCGGCGACATCGAAAAGGCCTGGGGACCGAAGGCCGAAGTCTACCGCTGCGAAAATTGCAAAGCCCTCTATCTGCCCACGCCCGGCGAGACGAAAATAAACGTAGCCGGCAAGGGCATGATTTCAGTCTTCGGCCTGACGCTACCGCCGAAAGAGAAATAGCAATGAGCAATGAGCGATGAGCATGAGCATGAGCCATCAGCGACCCGCAACCGCAGAGGCAATCTACTAGAGTTGTCCAAAGAACTGGGGAATAAGAAAAACGATAGACCGGGAAGCTCTGGCTCATAGCTCATCTGCTCACCGCTCATAGCTACTCCATGAACACCTCCGACCTCATCTACGACTGGAACAAGAACCATCCCCCGGGATTGAAGCCGCCGGGCCCGATCATGCTCAACGACGAGAGCCTGCGCGACGGCCTGCAATCCCCCTCTGTGCGCGATCCTTCCATCGATGAGAAGATCGAAATCCTTCACCTGATGGAAGCCCTCGGCATCGACTCGCTCGATTTGGGCCTGCCCGGCGCCGGTCCGCGCGCGGTTGAAGCCGTCACCGCGCTGGCCCGCGAGATCGTCTCCCACAAGATGAAGATTCGCGGCAACTGCGCCGCGCGCACGCACGAGAACGACATCCGCCCTATCGCCGAAATCGTGCAGAAAACCGGCATGCCCATCGAGGCGGCCACGTTTATCGGATCGAGCCCCATCCGCCGCTTCACCGAAGGCTGGACCGACGACTTCCTCCTCCACACCACCGAGAAGGCCGTCAAATACGCGGTCTCGCTCGGCCTCGACACGATGTACGTCACCGAAGACACCAGTCGCTGCGATCCCGAAACCGTGAAGCGGCTGTACTCGACCGCGATCGCGTGCGGCGCCCGCGCCATCTGCATCTGCGACACCGCCGGGCACGCCACGCCCATGGGTGTGCTCGCGCTGGTGCGCTTCGTGATCGCCGAAGCGGTGAAGCCGTCAGGTGAAAAAATTCGCGTCGACTGGCACGGCCACAGCGACCGCGGCCTCGCTGTCGCCAACTCCATGGCCGCCATCATCGCCGGCGCGAATTCCGTTCACGCATGCGCCATCGGCCTGGGCGAGCGCGTCGGCAATACGCAGATCGATCAGATGCTGGTCAATCTCAAACTCATGGGCATCGCGCCCTGGGACACGCAAGACCTCACCAAGCTGAAGGATTATTGCCAGGCAGTCTCGCGCGCCACGGGTGTGCCTATTCCGAAAAATTATCCCGTGGTCGGCGATGACGCTTTCCGCACCGCAACTGGAGTGCACGCCGCCGCCATCATCAAGGCCTATCACAAGAACGACATCGTTCTGGCTAACACGGTTTATTCCGGCGTCCCATCGCACGTCTTCGGACTCGACCAGATCATCGACGTCGGCCCCATGAGCGGCAAATCGAACGTGCTCTTCTGGCTGGAGCGCCACGGCATCGAAGCCACCGACGAGAAGGTCGACAGCATCTACCAGCGCGCCAAGAAAAGCGATCACACTCTGACCGAAGCCGAAATTCTGGAGTGCGTGGAGTCGGCGAAGACCACATGAAGTGTCATCCTGAGCGGAGCCGCTTTTCAGGCGGAGCGAAGGATCTCCCGCACGTTGCAGTCCACGTAGTCGACGCGAGACACGGGGGCGTCGGCATGAGCAAAGAAGAAAATGTCTGATCCACTCCAACACGCAATCCTCGGAGCCGGAGGCGTCGGCGGCCTGATCGCCGCCTGTGTAGCCCGTTCCGGAGCGCCGGTAACAATGGTCGTGCGGCCCGAGTCGCTGGCACAATATCCCGCGCAACTTCAACTCGAAAGCGCCTTCGGAAATTTTACCGTCCCAGTGGCGCGAGCCGCCGAAGTTCCCGCAGTCGACGTGCTCTGGCTCACGGTGAAAGCCACCCAACTCGAAGCGGCGCTCGCCGCGCTCACGCATCCGGAAAAAGTAAGAGCCATCGTTCCGCTGCTCAACGGCATCGACCACATCGCGTTCCTGCGCTCGAAATACGGCGCAGACAAAATCATCGCTGCCACCATCGCGGTCGAGTCCGAACGCGTCGCGCCCGGACACATCATTCACCGCTCGCCCTTCGCCCGGCTAAGTTTTTCTTCCAAAGGAAAATCGCTGCTGGGCGCCACCGCCGACCAACTGCAACAAATGGGCTTCGAATGCCGCTTCATCGACGACGAGCCCACGCTGATGTGGAGCAAATTAATTTTCCTCGCCGCCTTCGCGCTCTGCACAACCGCCTCCGGCAAGACGACGGGCGAAATTCTCACCGATCCCGAATGGCGCCAGCTTGGCCTTTCCTGCATGCGCGAGGCCAGCGCAGTCGCCATCGCCGAAGGCGCGAAAATCGACGTGGACGCCATGATCGCCGGGGTCATGAAGATGCCCGGCAACATGCGCAGCTCCATGCAGAAAGATGTCGAGCGCGGCAACCCGCCCGAACTCGACGCCATCGCCGGCCCCATCCTGCGCGGCGCTGAGAAGCACGGCATCGCAGTCCCCGCCACCAGGAAGCTGGTCGAAATGGTGGAGCAAAAACTCGCTCCCCGCCCGGCCAGTCGCTGACGTACACTGTGGGAGCCATGGTCGTAAAACTAAATTTGAAGCCAGAACTCGAAGCTGAGCTGCTGATGCAATCACGAGCCAGCGGCATGACGGTGGAGGAATACCTCCTTTCCGTGGTCGAGCGCACAGTACTTCCCCAGACCGGGCAGACGTGGTCTCCTGAAGAGCGCGCATCGGCTTTCGAGGCCTGGTCTGCCGCGCACCGCCCAACGCCACTCTTATCTGATTACGCGATCAGCCGCGATGGTATGTATGAAGGCCGCGACCACTGATGCGCGTCCTGCTCGACACGAATATCTTGCTTCGGAGTGCTCAGCCGAGTCACCCTCTTTGCCCTCCTGCCACCCGCGCAGTTTCCAAGCTGATCCGGCAAAAGGATTCTGTTTTCTTCTGCTCCCAGAACATTGCCGAATTCTGGAATGTGGCAACTCGCCCCGCTGATCGTAATGGACTCGGCCTTACTCAAGAAGAAGTTCTGCAGGAAGTCAGCAGCATCGAGAAGTTGCTCACGCTGTTGCCAGACGTTCCGGCTACTTACGGCGCGTGGAAACAAATCGTGAAAGATCACAAAGTACAGGGCGTCAAGGTATTCGATGCGCGTCTAGTGGCAACAATGAGCGTTTATGCGGTCGAGAGCATCCTCACATTCAATGTGGCGGATTTCAAGCGCTACAGCCAGGTCAACGCCATCGATCCCTCAACCGTGCTTGCTTAGTCCGCCGTTATGAGCCGCGGCTAGCCTACCCTCCCCACACCCGCCAATCCCCGCCCCTTCCGGCCCGTTGTAAACTGACGCATAACTCCTATGACGCCGAATCCTCCGCGCGCGGATATGCCGGACCCTGCCCACGACTTGAAGGCAGACGTCCCGCAGGAGATCGCGCGCCTGGCCGCGTCGCCGGAAGTGCGTTCCGCCTTCAACTGGTTTCGCCTGCAGGAGCCGCAACTCACGCAGTGGCAAATGGAGATGGCCCGCATCCCCGCGCCTCCGTTCGGCGAGACGGCGCGCGGGGAGTGGCTAGCCGAACGTTTTCGCGAAGTCGGTCTCGACGACGTTCGCATTGACGACGTGGGCAACGTCTTCGGCACGCATCCGGGATTCGGACGCCGCTATCTCGCGCTCAGTGCGCACATCGACACAGTTTTTCCCGCCAACACGCCGCTGAATATTCGCCAGCAGGGAAGCCGCATCTACGGCCCCGGCGTCAGCGACAATGGCGCGGGCGTAGCGGCTCTGCTCGCGATCGCCGCGCTGCTGCGCACGGTGCGCATCCGTCACGCGCTGCCCTTCGTCTTCATCGGCAACGTCGGCGAAGAGGGCGAGGGCGACCTGCGCGGCATGCGCCACATTTTTTCCACGCCGCGCTGGAAAGATTCCATCGCCTACAGCCTGGTGCTCGACGGCGCGGGCGCCGACACCATCGTCGCCGAAGCCCTGGGCAGCCGCCGCTTCGAAGTCATCGTGCGCGGCCCCGGCGGACATTCCTGGAGCGACTTCGGCGCGCCCAATCCCATCGTCATTCTCGCCAAAGCCATCGAGACCTTCACCGCTACGCCCGTTCCCAACTCGCCCAAGACCACGTTCAACATCGGCGTGATTCGCGGCGGCACTTCGGTGAATTCGATTCCCGAGTCTGCATCGATGAAGGTCGATATACGCTCGACCAACGCGACCGAGATCGAGCGCCTCGAACAGTCGCTGCGCCTCGCGCTCAACCGCGCCATCGAAGAAGAGACTTTAACCGCCGAGATGCGCTCGCCCGCGCAGAAGCGTCCGTCGGGCGTGAGTTGCGAGGTAGTGGTGATCGGCAGTCGCCCCGCCGGCGAACTGCAGCCCGGCGCGCGCATTCTGCAGGTGGTCCGCGCCGTCGACGCGCAACTTAACAATGCGGCGCAGGTGCAGCGCGCCTCCACCGACGCCAACATCCCGCTGTCGCTTGGGCTCGAGGCCGTCGCCATTGGCGGCGGAGGCTCCGGCGGCGGCGCGCACACTTTGCAGGAGTGGTTTGATTCCAACGGGCGCGAACTCGGTCTCAAGCGAATTTTGCTGACCATCCTCGCGCTGGCAGGAGTGGGGGAATGAATCTGAGAGCGAAGATGGCTGGAACGGTTGATGTGGAGCGGGCACTCCTGCCCGCTGGCTCTTGCCACCGCAAGCAAAGCGGGCAGGAGTGCCCGCTCCACACGATCTCTTGGGTTTTCGCTCTGATCGCTATTTTTCTCGCCGCGCTGACCTGTGCCGCCGCGGCCCAAAATGCCGCTCCGAAATCCGAAGACTCCAAGCCCAAGGCCGATATTCTTTTCATTCACGCCAACGTCTACACCGGGGTTCCCGCCAACACACCGTTCGCCTCGATTGACCGCCAAGAAGCCATCGCGGTGCGCAACGGCCGCATCCTCGCGGTGGGAAAAAACTTTGACCTGCAAACCAGACTAAAAGGTCCCGACACCCAAGTCATCGACCTCGGCGGACATTTCGTCATGCCCGGATTCAACGACGCCCATCTGCATCTCGCCGACGGCGGCATGCAGCGCCTCGGCGTCGATCTCGAAGCCTCCAAGTCGCTCGACGAACTTCGCCACCGCCTCGCGGCGAAAGTCCAAGAGGCCAAACCCGGCGAATGGATTCTCGGAGCCGGCTGGGACGAATCTCTGTGGCCGGTGAAAGCGCTGCCCAGTCGCTGGGATCTCGACGAGGTCTCGAACGGCCATCCCGTTTTTCTCGATCGCGTCGACGGACACCTCGCCGTCGCCAACACGCGCGCGCTGCAACTGGCCAGCATTACGCTCGCCAGCCGCGATCCGCAGGGCGGGCAGATCGACCGCAACGAAAATGGCGAGCCCACCGGAATTCTGCGCGACACCGCGCAGCAGGCCATCTATGCCGTGATTCCTCGACCGAACCATGACATGCGCCGCCGCGCCTTAGAAGTCGCGCTCGCCGAGCTGGCGCAAAACGGCGTCACCTCGGCGCAGGATTATTCCCCGGGCTGGGAAAATTTTCAGGTGCTCGAAGAGATTGAAAAAGATGGCAAGCTCACCGCCCGCATCAGCGAGTGGCTGAGCTTTGACGATCCCCTGACGCAGCTCGAAAAAGAGCGCGCCTCGCATCCGCAATCCGATCTCATGCTGCACACCGGCATGCTCAAAGGTTTCATGGACGGCTCACTGGGCGGCCACACCGCCGCACTCTCCGCTCCGTACGCCGACGATCCCAAAACTTCCGGCCTGCCGCGCTACGATGCCGACAAGCTCAACGCCATGACCAAAGAGCGCGTGCTCGCCGGATTTCAGATCGGCTTTCACGCCATCGGAGACAAAGGCGTGCAGATGGCGCTCGATGCCTTCGCTGGAGCGGAGAAGGCCGCCAAAGAAGCGAACGTGAAAGCGGCCAACGGCGGCGATGACTACCGCCTGCGCGTCGAGCACGCGCAGTGTACGCCGCCCAACGAAGTCGCAGAGTTCAAACAGTTGAAGGTCATCGCCTCCATGCAGCCCAGCCACGTGCTCAGCGATATGCGCTGGGCGGAAGCGCGTCTCGGCGCGCAGCGCGCCGCGAACTGCTATGCCTGGGCCGCGATGCTGAATAAAGGCGTCACGCTGGCCTTCGGCACCGATTACAACGTCGAACCGGTCAGCCCGTATCGCGGCCTCTATGCGGCCATCACGCGCCGAAGTGAAAACGGCAAGCAGGAATTTTTCCCCGCGCAGCGCATCACCATGGATCAGGCCATCGCCGCCTACACCACCGGCTCCGCCTTCGCCGAATTTGAGGAGAAAGAAAAAGGCAAGCTCATCGAAGGCATGCTCGCCGATTTCGTAGTCCTCGATCGCGACGTAACCGCAGCGTCGCCGGAAAAGCTGCTGGGCACAAAAGTCCTGCGCACGGTAGTCGGCGGCAAAACAGTCTACGAAGCGAAGTAACGCGGTTTGTATCCGCCTGCAGTGCCAATGCCGTCAGCAAGTACACAGGTCCTTATTTTTCGCGCACGATGACAAAGTAGGCTCACGATGACAGACGGCAGCGCATTTCCCTCCAAACGCTTTCCCTCCATCCCGCGTCTAATACTGAATAAGCCCGGACGGGCCCGCACCTGTGCGCTCCGTTCATGCCGTGCAAATGGGTATACTAATTAGGGTTTAACTGTTTCGGAGGAAGGCAAAGCCTATGGATTCGCGCGCAATGTGGATGCGCCTCAAGGCCCACGGTTGGGTCTACACGTTCAGCATTCTGGTCACCCTGTCGCTCGGCATTCTCATCGGCACCGTCATTTCTTACGGGGTCAAAGGCAAAGAAGGACAGAGCAAGGGCGGCGACGCGACTCCCCTGACCCTGCCCAGCCCGAAGCAGATGTCCAACACCTTCTCGACCATTGCCAAGCAGCTCGGCCCCAGCGTGGTGAACATCAATACCGAATCGACCATCAAGAATGTTCACCGGCGACGCAGCGCTCCGGGCGGCGACGATGAAGATCCGGACAACGGCGGCGGTGGCATGGACGATTTCTTCAACCACTTCTTCGGTGGCCCCGGCCAGGTTGGCCCCGATAACGGCCCCATCCGCGAAAAATCTCTCGGTTCCGGCGTCGTGGTTGATTCCAAGGGATACATCATCACCAACCGCCACGTAGTCGAGAAGGCGGACCGCATTCGCGTGCGCTTCCAGGAAGATCCTCCGGGCGTGCAGCATGAGGCCAAAGTCGTCGGCACCGACTCCGAAACCGATCTCGCCGTGATCAAAGTCGACGTGGATCATCCCTTGCCCGCGGCCAAGATGGGTAACTCTGACGGCATGCAGGTCGGCGACTGGGTGCTCGCCATCGGCAGCCCCTTCGGACAGATCGGCACCGTGACCGCCGGCATCGTCTCGGCTACGGGCCGCGACATCGTTCCCAACCGCCAGTTCCAGAGCTTCATTCAGACCGACGCAGCCATCAATCCCGGCAACTCCGGCGGCCCGCTCGTCAACATGGATGGCGAAGTCATCGGCATCAACACTGCAATCCTGAGCGAAACCAACGCCTATGCTGGCATCGGATTCGCGCTGCCGTCGAAGACCGTCGTCAACGTTTACAACCAGCTCACCGGCCCCGAACACCGCGTGGAGCGCGGTTCCATCGGCATCATGTTTGACGCCGTGGAAAATCCCGCCATCACTCGCGTCTACGGTACGGGATCGGGCGTGACCATCTCGAGCGTTGTGCCGGGCACCCCCGCCGATCAGGCTGGACTGAAAGTCGGCGACACCATTACCACCGTCGACGGCAAGAAGGTCAGCAAAGGGGCCGACCTGGTGGCCGACATCGCGTCGCGCAAGATTGGTTCGAAGGTCACTCTGGGATTTGTCCGCAATGGCAAAACTCAAGATGCGGCCGTGACCATTGCCGACCGCTCCAAGCTGTTTGCCGCGCGCCTGGGCGATGAGCAGGAGAACGAAGACTCCAGCGCGCCCAAGCAAAGCAAGATGGGCGTGACCGTGCGCAAAGTTACTCCGGAGATGGCCGACCGCCTCGACATTCCATCCGGCCGGGGAGTGATTGTGCAGGATGTGAAGCCGGGCTCGTTCGCCGACGATATTGACCTCGGCCGCGGCGACATCATCCTCGAAATCAACAAGCAGCCCGTGAACAGCGAGGAAGATTTCGCGCGTATCGAGGCCAGCCTGAAGAGCGGACAGGACGTCGTTCTTCTGGTACGTCAGCGCGGGTCGACCAAGCAGGACGGAACCATCTTTAAGGCCGGCACACTTCCGTAACCTGAAACTGGCCCAACGGGAACTGGCGCTGTACTTCGTCCCTCAGGGATGATTACAATGCCAGCTCTAGTTGGGCTTTTCGTTGTCTGCAGAAAATGAATTGGCATGCTGCCCATGATCGGAAATGCTCGCAGCCGCGCGGCCTGTGCGGTCGTGCTGGCGTGTGCCCTGATTCCGGCGGCGCTGGCCGGCACGCAGAGCTCGAACAGTTCATCGACTGCGCCGAAGAAGTCGGCGAGCAAAACAACGGCGCACCATACGACGGCCAAGAAGTCATCCGGCCACGCTTCGACTCACAAGACCGCTGCATCGAGCGCAACGAAATCGAGCACAACTCATTCCGCTTCTCACTCGTATTCTTCGCATAAAGGCAAGAAGACGCTGGCGAAGCGCCCGCGCGGCCAGCAGAAAATCGATTCCGAGCGCGCCCAGGAAATTCAGTCGGCGCTGATTCGCGAGCACTATCTCAGCGGAGACGCCACCGGAACCTGGAATCAGGCCAGCGAAGACGCCATGCGCCGCTATCAGAATGATCACGGCTGGCAGACCAAAGAAGTCCCCGACTCGCGCGCGCTGATCAAGTTAGGCTTAGGACCCAGCAAAGACCATCTGCTCAATCCCGAAAGCGCCATGACCAGTTCGCCCGACGCGCCCAAGTCCGCGTCGCTGCCAACCACTTCGCAAACGCCGATTCCAGTCAGCGCCACGCCCGGCAGCGCAACCACCCAGCCGCAGCGATAGCATAAAAATAAAAGCGATAAATCTGTCCGCTAAAGGGTGCCGCTCGGTGACATGCCTTTGTCAAGAGGCCTCCGGCGCCGCATTGCACCGGGATTGGTGCAGGCGCTCGTAAGCAGTTGTGTTTATGGGGCCTTCCGAGGCTGAAGTGCTGTGTAAAACATTCCTGCTAAACGCATGAATACAATGCACTTAAATATTGACGTTAAATCGGTTTAACTCCCCGATGCAGGCGTCTGTGCGCTGGACGATGCTCAGCTTGAGGACGCGCCCTCAACTCAAGCCAGAGGTCCCGCAAGCCCGGCAAAAGGTATCGCAGGCAACAAGGCGGATACCTGAACTGGCCACCGACCACTAGCCACTGGCCACTTTCTTCTTTCCTCTAACCGTTCTTCTTGTTGTAGCTGCCGGCCACAGGGCGAGGGAAATAAGGCAGAGGTTGGTTATTGACGATGGCGTGGGGATTGGTCTCGACCAGCGCCTCGGCGACTTCGTCGCCACAAATATCGGCCGCCGCCTCGCGCGCCGTCGACAGGATCGCCACGCGCTTCACGGTATCGTGCGCGTCGGTGGCGAGAACGTGCACCGCCTGATGTTCGAGCAGCCATTCCGCGGCGCGCAGGGTGCGGTCGCCCCAGAATCCGGTCAGAGCCGAGCCGGTCATCTGAATCACGAATCCCTGTTCCGCCCATTCGACGACGCGCTGCAGGTTCTCGCGCAGAATCGGATTGCGCTCGGGATGCGTAATCACCGGCGTCAGCCCGCAGTCGCCCAACTTCAACAGCGAATCGGTAGTCTGCTGCGGAATGCCGTAGTTGCTGAACTCGACCAGCAGGTAGCGCGTGCTGCCAATGGTGTAGCGCGACGGGTTGACCATCGCGTCCTGCAGGTTGTCGTACGAGAGATGAAAATCGCAGCCCAGAATCAGCTGGGGCGCATCGCCGACCAACTCTTGCAGATGAGCCAGCAGCCCGGAAAGATATTCGCGGTCGTAGTGGTAGCGATCGTTGGCGTGCGGCGAGGCCACCATGTGCGTGATGCCGTCGGCGGCCGCAGTGCGGCAGATGGCTACGCACGCCTCCCAAGTCTTGGGCCCGTCGTCCACTTCCGGAAGAATATGAGAATGGATATCGACCACGATTACAGAAACACGCAGCCCGCCCCGCAGTTGCGTGCAGTCGATTCTATCGAGATTCAAAGGAAAAGGAAACGCGGGCAGGAGTGCCCGCGCCACACGGCTGTGCCGCGCCACAGACTACATGGTGCTGATCTTGATGTAGCGCCGCACGTCGTCAAGCGATGTCAGCAGGACATAGCCGCCAAGCACCAGCCCGCCCGCTAGCAAAACCAGTGCGCCGTTGCCGGCCACGTTGCGTAAAGAGGAAAGCGCTCGTCTCATAATCGAACTCCTTTTCGAAGACAAAAGTTCGATGCCAGCCAGGCCGGGAAGGAAGCCAGGGAAATGACTTACAAAGAGAGGCGAGCGTGCTGGGCAAGTCCAGTCGCGAAGCGACGGCATTTAATAGCCCGGCACGTAAGTGCCGGGTGAGAGATGAAGAAGGGAACAGAGTCCCCGCAGGGGACGGCACTATGCAGCAAACAACTTCTCGGTCTCGTATGCGATCCCGCTCTTATCGAGCATTGCCCGGAACTCCTCCTCGAAACTGCGCCGGCGGTGATGCTCTTTCTGGTTGCGAATATATTTTTGTACAACGGCAACCGACGAAGGGCTCACGCTGAACGCGCCGTATCCCTGCTGCCATTGAAAATCAATTCCGTGCTCGCCTAACCAGCGCGAAGAGTTCGCTTTAAGTTTCTGCACTGCCTCGGCAACCGTGATCGTTGGCGGCAGGCCAAGCAATAGGTGGATGTGATTTTCAGTTCCGCCGATGGCGAGAGTCTTAATTTTGAGATGATTGCTGATTCCGACGAAGTAGGCGCAAAGGGATTCGAGCAGTTCGGCGGGAATCAGGTCTTTCCGATTTTTCGTGCTAAACACGCAGTGCACGAAATTCGCGTTGTAGGTGTGTTGGGACATGGTGCCGTGGGTGGCGTCCCTGCGGGATTCGCTTCCTTTCTGGTACGTAACCCGGCACTCACATGCCGGGCTAATGAATTCCGTCCTCCTGCGGAGGACTGCTGCGCGGAACTTCCCATGGTCATGGTCTGTCCGCGGAAAGGCAATTGATTAGTGCGGCATTTGCGTCCAGGTTTCCCGCAAGGGGAAATGAGCCCTGATGATTCCGACGAAGTAGGCGCAAAGGGAATCGAGCAGTTCGGTGGGAATCAGCATGAGGGTGCAGTCGGGATTCCGGGAACTCTCGCCAAAGACTGGGCGGTCTCGCGTACACGGTTGCTTGCAAGCTAATCCAGTCGCGCAGCGACGACATTCAATAGCCCGGCACGTAAGTGCCGGGTGAAAAATGAAGAAAGGGAACAGAGTCCCCGCAGGGGACGGCACTATCAGGCATTCCCGTAGCGCTCGCGGATAAATTCCGCGATCCCTGCGTACGCTTTGGTCAGCGTCTGCTCGTCTGGCAGAAACACGATGCGGAAGTGTTGCGTGCCGGGCTTCTGGCCGAAGCCGCTGCCGTGCACGACCATGACATGCTTCTGGCGAATCAACTCCTTCACGAACACTTCGTCGCTCTCCGGGATGTCGATGCTGCGGGTAAGCATAAAACGCCCCGCGCGGTGCGACGCAACTCACGCGCGGCGTGGCTTCACACCACTTCTGCGTCAGGTCGCGGCGCGAGCGCAGCTTCCGCTTCACTTCGATCAAATGATCCTGCGGGCCTTCGAGCGCGGGCTTGATGGCGTATTGCTCGGGATGATTGGCGCAGAGGCGCGCGCGCAAGAGGCGATGCACACCCTCGGTGTAACCCTTCACTGCGGCGGCGTCGCCAGAGACGATGCCCCATCCGATGCGCCATCCGGGGACGAGATAATTTTTCGACATGCCTCCAAAAGTCACGCAGGGCACGTCGGGCGCAACGGCGGCGAAGGCGAGATGAGGCGTGTCGTTTCCTTGAGAATCGCAATCCAAGATGAGCTTGTCGTAGATCTCGTCCGAGAAGACGAGCAGGTTGTGGCGGCGCGCGATTTCGGCAATCTGCTCAAGCATCTGCCGCGTGCACAGCGATCCCGTCGGATTGTTGGGATTGATGATCACTATCGCGCGCGTGCGCGGCGTGAGCTTGCGCTCGATGTCGGCCAGTTCAGGTTGCCAGCCGTCGTCCTCGTTCAAATCGTAAGCATTCAGTTTGATTCCCAGCTTGCACAGCACCGCCGAATAGAGCGGATAGTCGGGGCTGGGCGTGAGCACATCTTCGCCGTCGTTGACCAGCGCGGCGAGGCAGAGGTCGACGGTCTCGCTGACGCCCGCGGTGACGAACACATCGCGCACCGTGGTGATACCTTTGCGCGCGGCCTCTCCGCGAATCGCTTCCAGCGCTTCCGGGATGCCGGGCGAGGGCGCGTATCCGTTCTTGCCGTCGCGCATGGCTTTGTAGGCGGCCTCAATGATGTGCGGCGGCGTCTGGAAATCGAAGCTGAGCGGGTCGCCGACATTGAGCGGGAGAACTTTGTGTCCCTGGGCGATGACTTCATCGGCAACGCAGGCCAGGTCGCGAATGGCGTAGCGAACGTTGTGAAGCCGGGCAGCGGCGGCGATTTCGCGGGCTTGGGTAAGGGGCGTCATAGAAGCTGGCCACGGCGAGTGGTTCACACCGCGGACAGCTACCGATTCTAAACGCAGCCATGCAATGGAAGCTGGGAAATCTTGCGGCTGGTAAGAATCAGTGCTCGAAGAATCAGTGAGGGGAAAAGCTGAGGGAAATCTCCTCAACCGTTTGGGACGCGGCGGGAGCGAACTTCCACTTCATCACAGCCGTGACCGCATTTTCGGCGAGGATGGGATTGCCGCCCAGGACGTCGATCTTGCTGACCGTCCCGCTGGCGAGGACCGTTGCCTTCAGTCGCACCAGGCCGCCCACCTGCGCGCGCTTCAGAATCTCGGGGTAATCGGGCTTGGACGACACCAGCACTCTTCGATCGGACAGGGAAACTTTCTGGGCCCGCGCAGCAGGAACGAAAGCGGCTGTCAGCAAGAGCGCCAGCATCAGAGTCGCCCAGGCGAGTCTGCGTGGGACATTCCTCGTGGACCGGGCGAGAACGCCATCCTTGGGCAACATGAGAAACCTAATTTCGAAAGGAAGATTGAACCCCGAGTAGTGACGGTAGAGTGACGAGGGGGTATCTTCAAGATTACCAAGGTAGTTGGGCTGCAGGAGCCTTCACCACAGAGGGCACTGAGGCACACAGAGGAGATCCAAGTTCTTGCTTTCCTCTGTGACCCTCCGCGCCCTCTGTGGTGAAGTCTTAGTCTTCGCGGTCGATCTGCGCCTTCTGCAGCTTGTCGGAATAATCGACGTAGACCGACTTCCACTCGGTGTAGAAATCGATGGCGCCGATGCCACCTTCACGGTGACCGTTGCCGGTGGCCTTCGTGCCGCCGAAGGGCAAGTGCACTTCGGCGCCGATGGTGGGCGCGTTGATGTAAGTGATTCCAGCGTACAGATCGCGAATCGCCGAGAACGCCTTGTTCACGTCTTTGGTATAGATCGACGACGACAGTCCGTACTCGATGTCGTTGGCGATTGCGATCGCGTCGTCCAGGCCGTCACAGGGAATGATCGAGACCACCGGGCCGAAAATTTCTTCCTGCGCGATGCGCATCTTGGGAGCAACGTCGGTGAAGACGGTCGGCTCCATGAAGAAGCCGTGCGCGTACTCGCCCTGGTCGAGGCGATGGCCGCCGCACACCAGCTTCGCGCCTTCGTTCTTGCCGATCTCGACATAGCTGAGGTCGGTTTCGAGCTGCTTCGCGTTGATGGCCGGGCCCATCTGCACGGTTTCGTCGAGGCCGTTGCCGACTTTCAATTTCTTGGCGCGCTCGACGAGGCGGTCGACGAATTCGCGGTACACGCCTTTCTGCACGATCATGCGGCTGGTCGCGGTGCAGCGCTGTCCGGTGGTGCCAAACGCTCCCCAGAGACCGCCTTCAATGGCGAGCTCGAGGTTGGCGTCGTCGAGCACGATCATGGGATTTTTGCCACCTAGCTCTAACGAACAGTGCTTGAAACTCTTCGCGGCGATGCCGCCGATAATGCGGCCCACGGCGGACGATCCGGTGAGCGAGATGGCGCGCACGTCGGGATGCTCAGCGATCGGAGTACCCACTTCTGCGCCAAATCCTCCTACGACGTTGATCACGCCATTCGGTAGGCCCGCGTCGGTGAGGGCGCGAACGAGATTGAAGGTCGAGAGCGGCGTATCCTGCGCGGGTTTGATGACGCAGGTATTGCCGCAGACGATGGCGGGCAGCAGCTTCCACGACGAAATCGCCATGGGAAAATTCCAGGGCGTGATCATGCCGCACACGCCGATGGGCTGGCGCACGGCCATGGCGAACTTGTTGGGCATCTCCGACGGGACGGTCGGGCCGAAGAGGCGGCGTCCTTCGCCCGCGTTGTAATAGGCGGCGTCGATGGCCTCCTGCACGTCGCCGCGAGTCTCGGCGAGCACCTTGCCCATTTCGCGGGTCATGTCGCGGGCGTAATCTTCTTTGCGCTCGATCAGAATTTCGGCGGCGCGAAAAACGACTTCCGCGCGGCGCGGCGCCGGTACCAGGCGCCACTTGGTGAAGGCGCGCTTGGCGGCCTCGACGGCGGCGTTCACGTCGTCCTTGTTCGACTTCTGGAAGATGCCGACCAGGTCGCGGGTGTCGGCGGGATTGCGATTCTCGAAAGTCTCTCCCGAGGAGGACTCGACCCACTGGCCGTCAATGAAGTTCTTGAAAACTCTGGTCTGGGTTTCGCTGAGCGCGGCGGGGGCGGTGAAGGTGTCGGTGGCCATGATTGCTCCTATTGCTCCTTATGAATTCCAGATATTGATGCTACAGCGGGGGTGGAAGAAGCGGCAAGGCAGGGGAGGGGGCTAGGCCCGGGTGGAGCGTACTTCCAGGCGAATTCCTTCGTAGTGCTGCAGCGTGGCGACGATGTCGAAGATGTTCTGCGCGCGGGGGTTTCCGGTGGGACCGAGCATGCGCATGATGCTCTTCGGAGGAATTCGCGTAGTGCGCGACAGCTTGAGAAATCCGACGGTCGCGTTGATGTAGTCGCGCAGAATGGTCTTGCCGGTATCGAGGTCGCCGGCCAGCAGGTGCTCGGTCGCCTCGCGCAGAAGTTCTCGGCGGAACGCGGGGTCGCGGCGCACGCGGGCTTGGATTGTCTGTTTGAAATCGCGAGTCAGTGGCACGGTTTCTCCTTCACTTCTTGCGCTGCTTGTAATCCTGCCAGCGGGCGATTGCCGTCTGAATGTCGCGCTGCTGACGTTTCTTTGAGCCACCGCCGAGCAACAGAATTAGTCGTTCTCCGTCTTTACCGAAGTAAATTCGGTAGCCCGGTCCGAAATTCAGCTTGTATTCGAATACGCCCGCTCCGACGCCTTCGACGTTAGAAAAATTGCCATACGCATCCGAATGCTTGCGACCGCAACCTTGGCAGCCGCCTGCGCATTCAGAGTGTCAAACCACTCTGCATATGGGCTACTGCCCGACCGGTCCAGATATTCCCGAACTACAACTGATGGTAACATATACGTAACCAATTAACAAGACTCGCGCCAGTCTCGGCGACGTATATCACGAACTGCACGCCCCAAGGGGCTAAAGCCCATCTATTTCTTGTTCCTTACGCGGCCCTGAAGGGCCGCTCTTCCACATTCCCCTTCCTCTTTTCTTTCCTTTCAGCGCGGCGCAGTTTGAGCGCCGGTCACTTCGGTAACCCTGCATGCTGATTACCTGTTCGTTCCGGCATTTTCAGTGTGCTACCGTTTTCTTTACCCCTGATTTCGCGGGGGTATTGCGTCCACGTGTCTACTGACAGTCGAAAACCGGGGATCCACATTGCCTGGACGGCAGTGTCCTACCGCAGTGTGGCCTTGATGGTCATGGCGGTGGCGGCGCTGTTCTTTGGCGCGATGTGGTTCACGTTTCCGCAATTCACGCAGACCAGCCTGAAGAAATCGGAGGACCTTGCCGGCAAGCTGCTCGAAAAAGTTGCGGGGATCGCTCCGAAGGCAACCGGCACGGGCGTGATCACGGCGCAGCAGGCGCACTTCACCGCGATCGATGGCACGGTGCGGGTGAAGAAGGGCAACAGCAATACCTGGATCACGGCCGACTACAACATTCCGCTGGAAAAAGGCGACGTGGTGCAGACCGGGTCGGAGGGTATGGCGAAGGTCGTGTTCAACGATGGCACCAGTTACACGGTGAAGCAGGATTCGCTGATCGTGGTGGAAGAGAACTCGGCCAACGATCAGCAGCAGACCAATGTCGCGGTCGCGGTGAGCACCGGAACGGTAGATCTCTCGACGGCGACGTATAGTCAGGGATCGAAGTCGCAGGTGATTGTGGCGGGCGCAACCGCTTCACTGGCGCCGGAATCAGCGGCCCAGGTGCATAACGATCCGACCGCCGATCAGCACGAAATCCTGATGAAAAAAGGTACGGGCGAGGTCACGCGCAACGGCGAGACGGTGCGGTTGGCCAATTGGGAAAAGATTACATTTGCCGGACCGCAGGCGCGTTTAGAAAAAGTGAGAGAGACCGGGCCGCCTACGCCGATTGCTCCGGCAAATATGGCTCCGCTGTTTTCGGGGGACGCGACCAAGGATGTGGAGTTTACCTGGACGGTGATGGCGAACGCGGCTGGGTACCGCCTTCGTATATCCCGCAATCCTTATTTTTCCTCTACACTCGTGGACAAGAAGGTCAATACAGCAGCCGTAACGGTGTCAGGGCTGGGCGAAGGTGCGTACTACTGGGAGGTGCAGTCGTACGACGTTGCGGGCAAGGAGTCGGTGGAGAGCGAGAAAAATCGCTTCACCATCATTGCCAAGGGTAAGGAAACAGAAGCGATTGAGTTGGACCTGGATCCTTTTATTCAGCACGGTCACGTTATCGAGGTAACCGGCAAGACGCAAAATGGGGCGCGGGTGATGGTGAATGGCAGCGAGGTGCCCATGTTAGCGACCGACGGATCGTTCCATTACTTCACTCCGCCACTGCCGGCGGGCGAAGCGGTGATTACGGTAACCGCGCAGACGGCGCAGGGCGGCGTCAATACGCAACAGAAGAAGATCATTATTCAGTAATCAGGTCCAGTAACCGGATTGAGTAATCAGGAGGCGGGTGGCAGAGACAGGTGCAGCCTCCGGGGCAGTGACTTTCAGTGTGGGCAGGGTTGCCGATGATCCCGTAGAATTAAGGAAAGCCAGCAACCCAGACAGAGAAGCAGGAAGATCACCCGGCAGGAACCGGGAAGGAAAGCGTCCGCGATGGACGCGGGAAAGATTTGCCATGTCGAACAACGGATATTCCAACGGAACACGCGCTCATAATCTACGCTCGCTGTTCAGTATCTTCTCGAGCGATCTGGCTATCGATCTGGGCACCGCGAACACGCTGGTTTACGCACGCGGCAAGGGCATTGTGGTGAACGAGCCTTCGATCGTGGCCATCAACAAGAACACAGGCGAAGTCGAGGCCGTCGGCAAAGAGGCGAAAGAGATGCTGGGGCGCACCCCCGGCAACATCGTCGCCATCAAGCCGATGAAGGATGGCGTCATTGCCGACTTCAAGGTCACCGAGAAGATGTTGAACTACTTCATCCAGAAGGCGCACAACCGCAAGATGCTGGTGCATCCGCGCATCGTGATTGGCGTGCCTTCAGAGATCACGCAGGTGGAAAAGCGCGCAGTCATGGATTCGGCGTATCGCGCCAAGGCCAGTGAAGTGCATCTGGTCGAGCAGGCGATGGTGGCCGCGATCGGCGCAGGCCTGCCCATCACTGAGCCGAGCGGAAACATGGTGGTCGATATCGGCGGCGGCACCACTGACATCGCTGTGATTTCTTTGAGCGGCATCGTCTATTCGCGTTCGGTGCGCATGGCCGGCAACCAGATGGACGAAGCGGTCATGAATTATCTGAAGCGCAAATATAATCTGCTGATCGGCGAGCGCACGGCCGAACAGATCAAGATGGAGATTGGATCGGCGCACCAGCTCGACAAGCCGATGACCATGGAGATCAAGGGCCGCAACCTGATTGAGGGCGTGCCCAAGACCATTACGGTCGACGATGGTGAAATTCGCGAGGCGCTCAGCGAGTGCGTATCGACCATCATGAATGCCATTCGCGTGGCTTTGGAACGCACGCCGCCGGAGCTTTCGGCGGACATCAGCGACCGCGGCATTGTGCTGACCGGCGGCGGGGCGCTGTTGAAGAATCTCGACAAGCGCATCCGCGAAGAAACCGGGCTGCCGGTTTCGATCGCCGACGATCCGCTATGCAGCGTGGTGCTGGGCACGGGCAAGATGCTCTCGGACTTCAAGCTGCTCAGAAAAATTTCGATCGAATAAAGCAATGAGCTGTGAGCGATGAGCTGTGAGCAATGAGTTCCGGTTCATTGGTTTAGCTCACAGCTCAATGCTCATAGCTCAACGCTCTTTATGGAATCTGTTCTCGGCCGTTATCGCAATCTGATCATCCTGGTAGGCGTGTTGTTCCTGCAGGTGCTGGGGCTGGCCGTACAGGTCAAGCGCGGCGCGACCACCACAGGCGAGAACACGCGCCTGATCCGCGTCTGGGTTGTGGGCGCCATCACTCCTTTCGAGCGCGGCCTGATCTGGGTGGAGAACGGCGGCGGCAATCTCTGGCACAACTATTTCTATCTGCGCGGCGTGCGCGCGGAAAATCGCGAACTCAAATCGCAGATCGAGCAGATGCGCATCGAGCAGGTGCGCCTGACCGAAGATGCGGCGCAGGCACGGCGTCTGCAATCTCTGCTCGCCTTCAAAGAGCAATACATTCAGAAGACCGTGGCCGCGCAGGTGATTGGGACGAGTGGCAGCGATCTTTCCCGCATTATCTCCATCGATAAAGGCGAGCACGATGGCCTCAAGCGCGACATGGCGGTGATTACCGCGGACGGCATTGTAGGCAAGGTGCTGCTGGTATATCCATCGGTGGCGCAGGTGCTGCTGATCAGCGACCAGTCGAGCGGCGTGGGAGCGATTCTCGAGAAATCGCGGCTGCAGGGTGTGCTGCGCGGAACTCCGAATGGCGAGGTGGTGCTCGAGCGCGTGATGAGCGACGAGCAGGTACCTGAGGGCGAAACCGTGCTGACCAGCGGCGGCGATCAGATTTTTCCCAAGGGCTTGGCCGTGGGAACGGTGACGAAAGTCGGCAACGGCAAAGATCTGTTCTTGAATATCAAGGTGCGGCCGGCGGCCGATCTGAGCAAGCTGGAAGAAGTGCTGGTGCTGGTCGAGAAGCAGGAACGGCAGGCGGTGGCGGATGATTCGACGACCCGCGAGAAGGCCGCCGACATTCTGGCGGCGCGCTTGCCGGGCGTGCCCGACAAGCCTGCGGACGCGAATGCGGCTGCGGCGAACCCTGCTGCGGCGAACAGTGGTGCGGAAGGCGCGGCTGGCGCGGCGAAGCCGGCAGTGACTCCTAAGATCACGAGCGCCTCTGCTGCGGTTCACACAGGCGCAGCGACGCCGTCGCTCTACGCAGACTACGAAAGTGGTGACCCCGGCCGCTGCGGCGCCGAAAGCCGCCGGCAATGCAGCGGGAACGGGTGCGCCCGCTAATTCCGCAACCACGAAATCCGCAGCTCCGAAACTGACGACTCCGAAACCGGCGACACCTCAGATCAAGCCGGCGGCGCAGACCGCGAAGCCGCCTTCAACCGCGCCCGCCCAGCCATCGCCCTCCACTCCGCAGCCCACTGGCGATGACGCCAATCCTCACTAGCCGTGCCCATTACTTACACATCCGGGGAGCAGGTTGAGGTTTACCGGTTCAGCATTCCGGTGACCGTGGGAGTGCCGCTGCTGGCGCTGTTTGTACAAGTGTTTGTGCCGCTGCGCTTTCCGAAGTTTGCGGTGTACTTCGACCTGCCGCTGCTGGTGACGATTTTTTTTGCCATGGCGCGGCGCAATCCGACTTCCGGCCTGCTGACGGGCGGCGTGATCGGCCTGGCGCAGGACATGCTCGGCCATCTTCCCATTGGATTGAACGGGATCGCGAAGACGATTGTGGGCTATGGCGCCTCGTCGCTGGGCGCGAAGCTTGACGTGGAGAACGTGGGCGCGCGTTTCCTGGTGACGCTGGGATTTTATCTGGTCCATGCCGCTGTGTACTTCACCGTGGCGCGAGGGCTGGTCAGCCTGAACCTGAACTGGAGTTGGAGCCGCGGCGTGACTGCCGGACTGGCGAATGCGGCACTGGGCGTGGTGCTGTATTTCGTTCTGGACAAGTTCAAGCAGAGAACGTGAGGCAGTGGCTAGTGGTCGGTGGCCAGTGGCCAGTAGGCTCGCCGGTTGTGACTTCCGTTTCTTCCGCTAGCGGCGCGCGATATGCACCGGCATTTACAATATTGGGTAACCACCAACAGCTAGGACAGTGCGAAGTTGCGGGCTGAAATGGACCTGATTTTCAACTGGCCACTGGGCACTGCCCACTGGCCACTGATCACTCATTATGTTTGGCCGTGATGAAAAAGTATCGGCGATTCGGCTGACCGCGGCGCAGTACGCGATCCTCGGGATCTTCCTGATCCTGGCCTACGGATTGTGGCGGCTGCAGGTGATGCAGAGCGATTACTACTCGCTGGCCGCGGAAAAAAATCGCATTCGCAATGTGCCGGTGCTGGCGCCGCGGGGAAAAATTCTGGACCGCGAAGGGCGCACGATTGTCGACAACTATCCTTCGTTTTCCGCGCTGCTGATGCGCGACTCTTCGCGCGATCTGGCGGCCGATGCCGAATTGATTGGCGAGGGACTGCATCTTGATCCCGAAGAAGTCCGCACCCGCATCAAGCGCGCGGCCTGGATGCCGCAGTACCAGCCCATCTTCCTGAAAGACGACATTACGCCAGACGAGCTGGCGTTCATCGAGGCGCACCGCAACGAGCTTCCTGAACTCGATACCATCATGACCCACCGGCGTCTGTATCCGCGGGCCGGGTTCATGGCGCACTTGATCGGATACGTGGGTGAGGTCAGCGAAGACATGCTGAACCAGCCCCAGTTCGAGCTCTACAATCCGGGCGACGTGGTCGGCCAATCCGGAGTGGAGCGTCAATACAACACGCTGCTGATGGGCAAGAATGGATCGCGGCAAGCGCTGGTCGACAGCCATGGCCGCGAAGTTGGACGACTGGGAGAGACCGAGGCGGTCCCGGGCAAGCAGCTGAAACTGACGATTGATCTCGATCTGCAGATCGCGGCGGAAGAGGCGCTGGCCGGGAAGAATGGCGCGATTGTCGCCATGGATCCGAAGAATGGCGAGATTCTCGCCATGGTCAGCGGGCCGACGTTTGATCCCAATGATTTTCGCGTGCACATTTCGCGCGATGAATGGTCGAAGCTGTTGACCGATCCCGACAAGCCGCTGCTGAACAAGGCGATTCAGGCGCAGCTCGCGCCCGGCTCGACGTTCAAGATCATCATGTCGGTGGCGGGATGGCAGGAAGGCATCGCGCAGGACCTGCATGTCGACTGTCACGGCAGCGCGGAATTCTACGGGCGGCGGTTTGGCTGCTGGGTGAAGGGCGGGCACGGTCCGGTCACGCTTGAAAAAGCCATCTACCAGTCGTGCGACGTATTCTTCTACACGCTGGCGGAGAAGCTGGGCATCGACCGTATTGCGAAGTACGCGACCATGCTGGGGTTGGGGCAGAAGACGGGAATCGATTTGCCCAACGAAGTCAGCGGCGTGATGCCGTCGGAAGAATGGAAGATCAAGAACTTCAAGCAGAAGTGGTTTGCCGGCGAGACGATTTCGGTGGGCATCGGGCAGGGCGCGATCGCGATCACGCCGGTGCAGTTGCTGCGGGCGGTCAGCGCGATTTCGATGGGCGGGCGCCTGGTGGTGCCGCACGTGGTGAATCCCGATGGGCTGCCGCCGGGATTTGTCGAGGCGGCGAGCTACACGGAAGTGAAGAGCGTTCCGATTGATCCCAATGGATGGACGTTCATCACCGACGCGATGTCGCGCGTGCTGTTGCCCGAGGGCACGGCGCCTTCGGCGCATATTCCGGGCATCGATATTGCGGGAAAGACTGGTTCGGCGCAGGTAGTGTCTTTGGCATTGCGGGCCAAGGTGAAGAACGACGACGAGTTCGCGCAGAATGGATGGTTCGTCGGGTTCACGCCGCGGCGGAATCCGGACATCGTGGTTTGCGTTTTGTTCCAGGGTGGCGAGCACGGCAGGCTGGCGGCGCGGCTGGCGACGCAGGTGATCAAGGCTTACGTGGACAAGCAGCATCGCACGCCGACCAAGATGGTGGAGAAGAAAGCTGGCGGGACGGTGGAGATTGGCGGGTTGTGGACTTCTCCGGACTCGGACAGCAAGGATAAAGAGCGGCTGGAAGGCGGGCGGTTCCTGGTGAATTTGCCGAAGAAGCCGGTGGCGTTGGCGATTGCCGCGCCGGGAGTGCAGTAATTCGTAGAGACGTTGCTGGCAACGTCTCTGCCGTCGCTGAGATGCTCCCGAGACTCGACTGTAGAGTGTATGTGGTCCCGAGACGTTGCGAGCAACGTCTCTACGAAAAATGAGCCGTTACGTTTCATATCGCGATTTTGACTGGGTGCTTCTGATCTTCGTGCTGCTGATTTGCGGCCTGGGGATCATGGAGATCCACAGCGCTACCGAGCACACGAAGTTTGCCGGGGCGCAGGTCAAGCAGGTGTACTGGGTCGCGGCTGGCGTGGGGATGATGTTCCTGATGAGCCTGGTCAGCTACCAGGCGCTGCTCGACCGGATTCACTGGTTTTATATTGCCGGAGTGGGCTCGCTGATGGGCGTGCTGGTGTTTGGCACGCGGGCCCTGGGCGCGAAGCGCTGGATCAAGATGCCGGGCGGAAATCACTTTCAGCCGTCGGAATGGGTGAAGCTGATCCTGATTCTAGCGGTGGCCAAGTATTTTTCCGACATGCGGCAGCGGGAGTTGTCGTGGCCCGACTTCATCAAGGCCGGGGCGATTGTCGCCGTTCCCATGCTGATGGTGCTGGCGCAACCCGATCTGGGTACGGCGCTGACCTATGTCCCCATCGCCATCATGGGCGTTTTTTTAGGTGGGATGCACTGGCGGCAGGGGCTGGCGGTTTCTCTGCTGGCCACGATCGGCATTGTGGCGGTGTTTCTGGTGCCGCGGGTGCATGTTTTGAAGTCGTATCAGAAGCAGCGGTTGACCAGCTTTATCGATCCCGAGATGGATCCGCAGGGCTCGGGGTACCAAGTTGAGCAATCCAAGATTGCGGTAGGTTCGGGTGGGCTTTGGGGCGGGAAAGGGTCGCAAACACATGGTGCTTTCCTTCCAGTTCCGCAAACGGATTTCATCTTCGCGGCGTTCGCCGAGGAGCATGGATTCGTAGGCGCTCTGGGAGTTCTGCTGTTATACTTCATTGTGCTGATGCGTTTGACCCAGAACGCGCAAACAGCGCCCGACCGCGCTGGCACGTTCGTGGTGATGGGTGTGGTGGCGGTGCTTAGCTTCCACATTCTGGTCAATGTCGGCATGGTGGTTGGCTTTATGCCGGTCACTGGAATACCCCTGCCGCTGATGAGTTATGGCGGGTCTTCCGTGCTGTTCATGTTCCTGGCGCTGGGGATGGTAATGAATGTTCGTATGCGCCGCTTCGTAAACTAGCTGGGTGAGCCGGTTAGCTGGAAGCAAACAAGGGTTCGGGAACAGGCCGAGACGGGAAGACGGCAGGGATGCAGTTTTCTGCTGCGATTGGTCCGGAGAAGATCCGGCGGCGCAGCCCCAAAAAATATCGATCGCCCTCGCGTAAAGAGGGCATTTCACCGGCCGAGGTAAGTGAGAGGCCGGGCAGGATTGAAAGCTTCGAAGGCAGCCGGGCAGGGAACGGCCCCCCGACCGAATATCGGTCTGAGAGCGGTCACAACCCCGGCGGAAACTAAAAAAGCGAACAGTGCAGAAGATTTCCCAAGCTTGTGCAACGGACTCAGCCGGAAGCGAATGCTCCGGTCGACGCCGTCCCCTGTACGGGGCCTCGCCTTCAATCCTCCCCCAAACTTCACTGACTCCACCCCGGTGATTCCCGACCGGCTCCTTTCATGAGCCCGCGGGACCGGAGTGTTCGAATGAACAAGGAACTATTTGTCTCTTCCACGCCTCACGAAACCAAGGTGGGGCTGGTGGAAGACGATCTGCTCGCGGAAATCTATCTTGAGCGCGAGAACGAGTACACCCTAGCAGGATCCATTTACAAAGGACGCGTCACGCGCGTGCTTCCGGGCATGCAGTCGGCATTTGTCGACATTGGCCTGGAGCGCGACGCGTTTCTGTACGTCTCCGATTTCATGGATCTGGAAGATCATGACGAGGATTTGACCGATACGGTTCCGGCCAACCGCGGCGTGCAGGATATGCGGCCGCAGCCGCCGCGGGCCGAAGGTGCGCCCCTCGCGGTGGAGGCGGGCGAGGCTACGGAAGTAGAGTCCGACACCGAGATGACAGAGATGGTTGAGGCTGGTCCTTCCGACAGCGAGGAGACGGCTTCTACGGACGCAGCGCCTGAGTCGGGCAATGCGGGAGATGGGCAGAATCGCGATCGCGGTGGATTTCGCGGACGCCGGCGGCGTGGGCGTGGAGGCCGGCGCGATCGGCCTGATCGCGGTGCGGAGCGGGGAACAGAGCGCAATGCAGCCGGACCTGAGCGAACCTCCGATCGAAGTTCCGAGCGTGGTCCGGAGCGCGGTCCAGACAGAGGTCCAGAGAGATCAGAACGGAGTGGTTCCGAGCGCGGATCGGAATCGCGTTATTCGCGTCCGAGTGAGAGCTTCCGCGGTGGAGACTCGGGCCGAACGCAGCCTTCCGGGCCGCCTCCGGGATACACCCCGATTCTGTTGCCGGGAGAATCGATTTCGAAGTATCAGCGCTATGCCCAGCCCGCGGCTGTATCTGAGCCGCCAGTGCGGCCGGCTGCGGAATCCAGAGTTGAGAGTTCGGCGCCTGCCGAAGCGCCTTTGGCGGCGACCTTCCCGGAAGATGAACCGATTTTTGCTGAGCCGATCGTTGCTGAGCCGATCGTTGCCCGGAGCGGCGGCGCAGTAGTGGGCGAAGAGACCACGCGGGAAACCATCACCGAACCTCTCCACGAAGAGCATGAAGACGTGAGACCGGAAGAACATGCCGAAGCGTCCGCGGCGGCGGTGGCGGGATGGAGGCAGGAATTCCGGCGCGCGGAGCCGGCGTGGGATGCGCCCGTCCGCAGCCAGCGCGAGACTGCTGTGGAACCCGAGGCAAACGGAAACGTCGCAGACGAGGTTCACGAGGAAGACATCACTGAGGACGTGATGGTTCCGACGCAGGAGCACACGGATCAGCCGGCGCGGCGCGAGGAGCAGGCTCCGGCGTTTGCGGCTCCCGGCACGATGGAGGAAGAGACCATCGACGAGGAAGAGGCGGACGCGATTCAGTACGAATCTTCTTCCGACGACAGCTATGACGAGTTTGAGGAAGAGACGCGGGCGGCGACGGGACACCTGAACGGCGATGCGCGGGATGCGGTAGCGGAAATTCATCAGTCGGCGCTGACGGAAGGCGCGAGTGGCGCTTCGCCGGAAGAGCACGCGGCCGAATCCGAAGAGGACAGCGAAGAGTTGGAACTGGAAGAGGCGCAGGCCGAGGCTGAAGCGATTCTTGATGCAGAGGCTCGCGGCAACGGGACGGTCGACGCCCGCGTGGAAGTTCGAGCGCCTGCGGGAACGGCGGGGTATACGCAACGCGCGCCGCGTCCGGCGTGGGAACGCCGCGGCGGCCAGCGCGGACGGCGTGGTGGCAGCGGAGGAGGTGGTGGCGCACGTCGTTTCCGGCGGCGCGAGTCGGCTCCGGTGCCGCTGATCAGCGATCTGCTCAAGGAAGGCCAGGAAATTCTGGTGCAGATTGCGAAGGAGCCTATCGGCAAAAAAGGCGCGCGCATTACCAGCCACATCGCGCTGCCCGGGCGGTTCCTGGTCTACATGCCGACGGTGAATCACACCGGAGTTTCGCGCAAGATCGCATCCGAGGAAGAGCGGCAGCGCTTGAAGCGCATCATCATGAGCGAGCGCGAGAACGGCCATGGCGGCTTCATCGTACGCACGGCCGCGCAGAGCGCGAGCGAAGACGAACTGCGTGCCGACATCCGGTTCCTCAAAGGCTTGTGGCAGGACATCAAGAATCGCGCTGAGAATTCGAAACCTCCGGCGCTGATTTATCACGATCTCAACGTGGTCGAGCGCGTGCTGCGCGATCAGGTCACGTCCGACTTCTCGGTCATCTGGGTCGACACGGAATCGGAATACGAGCGCGTGCTGCGCTTCTTCAACCGCTTCCAGCCCGCGCTGGTGAAGCGTGTGAAGCTCTATACGAAGGAGACTCCGCTGTTCGAGCAGTTCGGCCTGAAAGAGGAGATGGACAAAGCTCTCAAGTCGAAGGTCTGGCTGAAGAGTGGCGGCTACATCGTCATCAATCAGACCGAAGCGCTGGTCGCGATCGACATCAACACGGGCAAGTACGTCGGCAAGACGGCGCGCCTCGAAGACACGATCGTGAAGACGAACGTCGATGCCATCAAAGAAATTGTGCGGCAGGTTCGGCTGCGCGATCTGGGCGGCATCATCATCATCGACTTCATCGATATGGATGAGCGCCGCAACCGGCAGCGCGTGATGCAGGCTCTCGAAGAAGAATTGCGGCACGACCGGGCGCCATCAAAGACGCTGCAGTTTAACGATTTCGGACTTGGTGGCGATCACCCGCAAGCGCGTGAAGCAGTCGCTGGAACGCACCATTGGCGCGCCTTGTCCGTATTGCCAGTCGACTGGCTACGTGAAGTCGGTCAACACAATCTGCAACGAAATCTACGTCGAGATGCGAAAGATTGCCAAGCATCTGGAGCACGAAGACGTCATGCTGCGCGTGCATCCGGATGTAGCGAAAGAATTGAAGACGAACAACGGACGGCTGCTGAACGAGATGGAAGAACTCACCAAGCGCACCATCATCGTGAAGAGCGACCCGGCGGTACATCAGGAGCAGTTCGACATCAACTGAGTTGTGAGCTATCAGCTCTCAGCGAAGCACTAAGACGGGCGAAAAGCGCCCGTCTTTTTTCGTCCGCTCGAACGGGACCTGGCGCTCGAATGATGAGTGTAATGGGAGTTTTCACTTCACTTCTGCGGGTAGCGGCTGAATGCTCACTGAGCCTTATCCTCAAAACCAAGCAGCTTACACCAATAAGGGCATACCGCCGCACAAACTGCCAGGTCGGTCTGAGCGTAGCTTCCGCATCGAATCCGTGTGATCTCAATAGTAGCCAGATTTAAATGGCATTAGCCATGGTAAAATGCCATTATGAATACCACTCTCACCGTAGACAAGGCTGGCCGGGTCGTCTTGCCGAAGCCCGTACGAGACGAGTTGCAGCTTGCCGCCGGGGACTCCCTGGAATTGGAGAGTTCCGAGGATCAGATCGTGCTGCGCCCGGTTCGGGGTACGGCCGGACTACGAAAAAAGCAGGGCATATGGGTCTTTCGCACCGGGGAGCCCATCTCGGCCGAGTCCGTGAATAAAACGATTCGCCAGATCCGGGAGGAGCGTATTCAGCAAGTCCTTCATCCCGAAAAAGTCAAACCAGTACATCGCAAGAGGCCTCGGTGAAGCGGTTCTTCGACACATCGGTCCTTGTAGCTGCGGTTCTTGAGGATCATGAGCACCACGAGCGCAGCTTCTCCGCACTTTCGACCGCGACTCCGTCCTCCGCCTGCTGCGCCGCTCATAACCTTGCCGAGGCATATGCGACCTTAACCCGTTACCCGGGAAAGCAACGCTTGAGTCCAGATCAGGTTTTACTCGCCATTGAGGTGTTTGAAAATCGGCTTGCCGTCGTCGCTCTGGAGTCGCACGAATATCTCGGGGTGATACGAAGATTTGCTGCCCACGGAATTACTGGTGGCACGATTTACGACGGATTGATCGCCGCGTGCGCGCTGAAGGCGAAAGCCGACGTGATCTACACGTGGAACGTCAGGCACTTCTTGCAGTTGGGTGATGATGTTGCCCGGAAGGTACGCACGCCTTAGGTTGATCCTAGCTGACGTTCGCCAGCGCGCTCACTGCTAAGTCCATTCGCCCGCGGAGACGTTGCACTGAATCATGAATGGATCTTCCAGCCACGCCAGCGCCGCCCTGCTCGGCGAGGCGGGCGATGCTGCCCGCTTCTTCCGTGCAGGTGCTGGCCATATCGATCAGCACAACCACGGCGTCGGCGTGAAGTTTCCAGAGCGATGACATTTTCTGGCTGCGCTTCAGTTCTTCCAGTTCGGTGCTGATGCGGGCGGAGATCGAGATCAGGCGAATCATGGTGCGGGCCACATCGGCGCGCAGAGATTTCTCTTCGAGAAAAGCGGCGCTATAGGCGTCAGCCTCAGCCGTCGTGAGCGTGAGGTTGAAAAAGCGCATCGGCACTACCTGGCGATACTTGGGGTCGGCGACACGCACGAAGACGCGAATCGATTCTTCCACGCGGCGCAGCTTGCCTTCTTCGGCTGCGATCTGCTGAGCGGTGACGGTAGGCGGCTGAAAAACGGGAATACTTGCCGGAGCTTTGGCGGCCGCGACCTTGGCCGTCTTTGCCGCCGCAGCGGCGCCGTTGGCCGCGTTTGCAGAATTCGCGGCACGCGCGGCTGGAGTCAGCAGCGAGCGGCGGATCGGTGGCCGGCGATCGAGTTCCTTCTTTAATTTCGATACCCGCCGGAATTTTTCGAAGGCGCTGCCGTAGTCGGCCTGCAGCATCTGCTTACTTTCAATCGCGGCGACGTGCTCGACCGTGACCTCCACACCATCGACCGTGCTGAGAATCGTTCCGCCCATTTCTTCCAGAGCCTGGCCGAAAGTTTTGATTTCGGTGAGCGCCTTGGCAAAGAGTTCGTCGAATTTCCTGCCGAAAGCCGCGTTGTAAGCCGCAACTGTGGCCAACACGCCGGGATGATAGAACGACGCATCCAGCCACTGCTTTAATTCACGCACGCGGCCAATGATGCCAGAGTCGATGAGCGTGTTGAAATCGCGGAATCTCGAGACTTCTTCGCGCAGCGGATCGAAGCGGCGCAGCAACTGCACGTGCTCCTCGGGCAGCGAAGGCACATCACTATCGGCGAGGATTTCGATCAGCGCAATCTCGAATGGAGAGAGCGGCAGCGAGCCGTCGAGGCCGTACCCCCTCTGCTCCCACTGTCCGGGAACGCGCGGATGGCGGTACAGGAAGGTGGAGATGAGGTCAGTCTTGTCGCGGTTCACGTCGGTCGGCTCACGGCGGCGCACGAAGTAGCGCAGCAGCGCTTCGGCGACTTCAGAATCGGTATCGGGAGTGAGAGCGCGGCGAAGCATGGCGGGTGTGATCGCCATGTCGAGTATGTGAAGCCACCGATACATCTGGGTGAGCGTGCCGGGAAGTTCGTGCTCGGATTGGCGAAGTGCTTCCTCGTCGAGGCCGCTGGGGACGGGGACTGCACCGCCCAGCGGCTCGATCATGAGCTTCTGGTAAAAGCCCTGAACGGTCGCCAAAATGGCTAATTCAAACCGAAGATCTTCGGCCAAACATGCCCCCGCGCGTGCGTATTCTGGATGAAACTTTACTCACGTGTAAGTAAAGACGAAAGGTTACCAGGGGTGCAAGTTACCTCCGGATATTGCCAGGAAGGTGTCGCGGAAGGGCATGAACCTCCGCGGCCACGAAAGAGACGTAGCAAGCTACGTCTCTACGACGAGCTTTCCGTAGAGACGTTGCTTGCAACGTCTCTTTCTGACTAGAAGACGACGGTTTTGTTGCCGTAGAGCAGGACGCGGTTTTCTACGTGCCAGCGTACGGCGCGGGAGAGCACGACTTTTTCGAGGTCACGGCCTTTGCGGATGAGATCTTCGACGGTGTCGCGATGCGAGACGCGGACGACGTCCTGCTCGATGATGGGGCCATCATCGAGGACTTCGGTGACGTAGTGGCTGGTCGCGCCGATCAGCTTCACGCCGCGTTCGAACGCCTGGTGATATGGCCTCGCGCCAACGAACGCGGGCAGGAACGAGTGGTGAATGTTGATGATGCGCTGCGGGTACCGGTTGACGAATTCGTTCGAGAGAATCTGCATGTAACGGGCGAGCACCATGAAATCCGGCTGGTGCTGGGCGATCAGTGCATGAAGGCCGGCCTCGGCTTCGGCTTTGTTGTCCTTGGTCACGGTGACGACGGCGTAAGGAATTTTGTAGAAGTCTGCGATGGCCTGGTTGTCGGGATGGTTGGAGATGATCAGCGGAATGTCGCAGTTGAGTTCGCCGCTGTGGTGACGGTAGAGCAGGTCGACAAGGCAATGATCGTACTTCGAAACCAGGATGATCATGCGCTGGCGATGGGAAGACTGCGCCAGGCGCCACTTCATAGCAAAGGCTTCGGCGACAGGCGCGAATTGCTTGCTGAAATCGGCGAGGTCGCGCTGCGAAAGATCGATGTCGAAATCTTTGGGATCGAATTCGACGCGCATGAGGAAGAGGCCGGACTCTTCGTCGGCGTGCTCATCGGCGTGCAGAATGTTGCCCCCATGGCGATAGACGAAGTCGGCGATGGTCGCGACTTCACCCTTGCGGTCAGGGCAGGATATGAGAAGGATGGCGGAGTTTTTCATAGTAGCGCCGCCATCTTGGCGGCGGTCGCGGCTGCGCCTCGCTGCCGCGGCGAGAGCGCGACGCTCTCGCGACAGCCGGCGGGACGCCGGCGCTACCTCTTTAGTGCCTTCACTATTTCTCGCGCCGCATTTGCGCCCGAGCCTCCCGTCAATCCGGCGCCGGGGTGGGTGCCGCTGCCGCACAAATACAAATTCTCAATCGGCGTTTTGTAGCGGGCCCAGTCGAGCAGCGGGCGCATGGTGAAGAACTGGTCGAGCGCCAGATCGCCGTGGAATATTTGCCCACCAGTCAGACCGTAGCGCTCTTCGAGGTCGCGCGGCGTGATGATCTGGTGCGTGAGAATCAGTTCGGGCAGATTCGGCGCATATTGCGCCAGCGTCTGCACCACCGTTTGGCCGAGCGCGTTCCGTTGCTGGTCCCAGTCGCCCTTTAGTTTGTAGGGCGCGTATTGCATGTAGATCGACATCACGTGCTTGCCTTCGGGCGCGAGCGTGGGATCGGTGAGCGACGGGATCGCGACTTCGAGATACGGCTGGCGTGAGAAGTTGCCGTACTTCGATTCGTCAAAGGCGCGTTCGAGATAGTCGATCTCATTGCCGATGTGAATGCGGCCCTTGAGGGCAGCCCCAGCGCCATTTTGCAGAGCGGTGAACTTGGGCAATCCGGAGAGCGCGAGATTTACTTTCGCGACTGTGCCGTTGCCGCGATAGTGCTGCAACCTCTGCACGAAGTCGGGCGAAAGGTGGATCGGGTCGGTCAATTTGAGCAGCGTGCGCTTGGGGTCGGCGTTGGAGATGATGGCCTTCGCGTTAATTTCTTCGCCGGTGGAAAGAAGCACTCCGGTCGCAGCGCCGTTCTGCACGCGAATTTCGATGACCTCTGCACCCACACGGATTTCAGCGCCGGCAGCCTTGGCCGCTGACGCCATGGCTTGCGTTAGCGCACCGGCCCCGCCCACCGCGAACATCGCCGAGCCCGCGGGATGAGGGTCGCCCGCGGCGCGGATAAGAAGAACGAGCGCGCTTCCCGCGGACCATGGCCCAAGAAAAGTTCCGAAGACGCCGCGGGCTGCGATCACCGCGCGCAAAAGTTCGGTCTCGAAATATTCTGAGACTAGATCTGCGACGGCCATCGGTCCCCAGCGCAACAGGCGGAACATATCCTTCTTGCCCAGCTTGCGAATGGCGCGTCCGGTCTGCAGCATGCTCCAGAGATCGCCGCGGCTGGGATGGTCGATGTCAGGCGGTGGGGTAGCGAGCGCGTCGGCGATAACTTTGCTGATTTTGCCGAGTGACTGCTCGAACTCGGGATACTTCGCGGCGTCCTTCTGCGAAAACGCCGCGATCTGCTGCGCCGATTGGCCCACGTCCTGATAGAGCGAGAGAGCGCGTCCGTCGGGCGTGAGCGCGGTGACGGCGACTTCCGGTTTGATCAGCTTGAGGCCGTGCTTTTCAAGCTGCATGTCGCGGATGACATCGGGTCGGATCGGCCCTGCGGTGTGCGACAAAGTTGAGCAGCGGAAGCCGGGATGAAATTCGTCAGTGACGGCCGCGCCACCAACTTGCTGGACCGCGTTCGAGCACGAGCGGTTTGTATCCAGCCTTCGCGAGATAGAACGCGGTGACCAGACCGTTGTGGCCGCCGCCGATGATGACAACGTCGCGCTGATTTCCGTTCGTCGCCATGGCTAGGCCGCTCCCTTGACGTCTTTCAGAATTTCGAGAGCGGCGAGGCGGCCGTTAGCTCCCATGATGCCGCCGCCGGGATGCGTGGCCGATCCGCACATGTAAAGATTCTTGATGGGCGTGCGGTATTGCGCCCATCCAGGCACAGGTCGCAGGAAGAAAAGTTGTTCGAGGGAAAGCTCGCCCTGAAAGATGTTGCCCTCGCTCAGTCCCCACTCGCGTTCGAGATCGAGCGGGGTGACGACCTGCTTCTCAATGATGATGTCTTTCAGGTTCGGCGCGTATTCGGAAATCGTGTTGACGACGGTGTCGCCGAACGCTTCTTTCTGATCGTCCCAGTTCAAGCCGGGGCGCAGTTTGTAGGGCGCGTACTGCACGAAGCACGACATGACGTGCTTGCCGGGAGGCGCGACCGAAGGATCGGTGAGCGACGGAATCACCATGTCGATGTAGGGGTGCTTGGAAAAATTGCCGTACTTGGCGTCGTCGTAGGCGCGCTCCATGTATTCGACGGAAGGCGAAATGGAAATCGCGCCGCGCAAATGCGCGCCCGGGCCGGGCATGCATTTGAAATTCGGCAGGCCGGAGAGGGCCATGTTCACCTTGCCCGAGGAGCCGCGATATTTGAAGCGGTTGACATCTTCCAGAAAGTCGCCCGGCAGATGTTGAGCCTCAATGAACTTGGTGAAAGTCATGCGCGGGTCGACGCTGGAAGAGATCACATTGGCGTAAACTTCGTCGCCGTTGGAGAGCACGACTCCCTTGGCGCGTCCATCTTTCACGATGATCTGCGAGATGCCACTCTGGGTGCGGATTTCGACTCCGGCTTCGCGGGCGGCGTCGGCGATGGCATTGGAGATGGCTCCAGTGCCGCCGCGAGCGAATCCCCAGGCCCGAAATGCTCCGTCGATCTCTCCCATGTAGTGGTGCAGCAGAACGTAGGCAGTGCCGGGTGAGCGCACGCCGAGAAATGTTCCGATGATTCCCGACGCCGACATCGTGGCTTTGAGCACGTCGGTCTCAAACCATTGATCGAGAAAATCAATGGCGGACATCGTCATCAGCTGGACCTGGTTGTATTTGTCGTAGCTCGACATGCCCTGAAAGCGTTTGCCGATGAAGAGCAGCTTCATCAGTTCGCGCGGGTTCAGCGTGGTGGGATCGGGAGGGACCATGCTCAAAATCGGTTTCACGAAGCGGCACATGGCCTGCATGGCCTTGCCGAATTCGTCGTAGGCTTCGGCGTCAACGCGTGAGTGGCGTGCGATCTCGCGATGCGTCTTGCCGTGATCGTTCACCCGCCACAGGTAATCTCCGCTGGGCATGGGCGTGAAGGTGCCGTCGAGCGGCAGGATTTCGAGGCCGTGCCGGGGAAGGTCGAGGTCGCGGATGATCTCGGGCCGCAACAGTGAGACCACGTAGGAGCAGACCGAGAACTTGAATCCGGGAACAATTTCTTCGGTGCATGCCGCTCCGCCGAGCACGTGGCGGCGTTCGAGCACCAGCACTTTCTTGCCGGCGCGTTGCAGGTATGCCGCGTTGACCAGGCCGTTGTGGCCGCCGCCGATCACGATGACATCGTATGAATTAGAACCAGCCATTGGCTGTTAGCTCCTAGCGGTTAGCTTCAGGTTTCGGGAAACGCCATGATACTCGCGCAGGGACGGGGGTGGTAGCGCGATTAGAGTCCGCTGGGCAGGACGGTCCAGCTGCGTAGAGCATTCGATAAAGTTGGCAGGATGGGGCGCATGGTCGGAAATCGAATTGCCATTCTAATTGAGGATGAGAGTTTTGTCGCTGGCCTCCGGCGTGTACGCCACCTCCGTGTAGCTGACCAAACGGCACATTTAGGGTATTGTTTGAACGCCTATGAGCCGTCCTCGACAGGAGACGTCCACGATGAGCCCGCTGATCTGGCTGGCGGGGATCATCCTGATTTTGTATTTCGCGCGCGCGGTGCTGATTCCGCTGGCGCTGGCGTTGACGCTCAACTTCCTGCTGATGCCGATGGTGCTGTGGTTGCAGCGATTTCGCATGCGGCGCGTATTGGCGGTGGCGCTAGTCATGCTGATTTCGATCGGGGCCGTGGGCGGGTTGGGATGGATTGTTGCAGGGCAAGTGCTGCAGGTGGCCAGCGATCTGCCGCAGTACCGGTTGAATATTCGCAATAAAGTTGAGGCGCTGCACCTGGCGCCGGAGAGTGCGCTGGGTCGAGCGGCAGAGAGTGTTCGCGAAATCGATTCGGACCTGGCTCAGCCTGCAGCGGTGCGCGGATCTCAGGAGCGTTTACAGGCGCCGGGATCATCCCAAACTGCGGCGACGCCGGCGATTCCCGTGCAGGTCGTGACGCCGCCGGCGACCGGATTGCAGTATCTCGGGCAGTTGTTGAGCCCGATGCTTAAGCCTCTGGGGACCGCCGGCATGGTGGTGATTTTCACCGTGTTCATTTTGATTGCGCAGGAAGATTTGCGCGATCGCTTCCTTCGCCTCGCTGGCGTCGGACAGTTGCATGCCATGACGCTCGCCTTGAACGATGCCTCGCAGCGCATCAGCCGCTACCTGGCGATGCAATTCCTGGTGAACACCGGGTATGGAATTTGTTTCGGGCTGGGATTGTTTTTGATCGGCATTCCGAACGCGCTGCTTTGGGGCGTGATTGCGGGATTGTTCCGGCTGATTCCTTACGTGGGAGCACTGGCAGCGGCGATGTTTCCTCTTGTCCTGGCGCTGGCAATCTTTCACGGATGGGGACCTCCACTGTTGGTTGTGGCGCTGTTCTTTTTGTTGGAACTGATCGCGTCGAATGTTGTGGAGCCGTTGCTCTACGGCGCGCATACCGGCATCTCGTCGCTGGCATTGCTGGTCACGACCGTCTTTTGGACTCTGCTCTGGGGATGGGCGGGGATGGTGCTGGCGATTCCGCTGACCGTGTGCGCGATCGTGCTGGGGCGATATGTGCCGCAAATGGCATTCCTGCACGTGCTGCTGGGCGACGAAACTGCGTTGTCGGTCGAGGCGCAGTTTTATCAGCGGCTGCTGGCGCTTGATCAGGACGACGCGCGCAGCGTGGCGCAGAATTTCTTGCGATCGCGGTCGTTGATTTCTTTGTATGACAAGGTGATCGTTCCCGCGCTGACGTTGGCCGAGCAGGATCGTCACCGGGGTGCGCTGGATGAGACGCGGGAGTCTTTCGTTTATCTGAGCACAAGCGAGATTGTTTCGGAGTTGGCTTCGGACGCGCCGCCGGATCCTGCGCGAAAAGGGCGTAAGTTGCTGTCGCGTTGGATGTCGACTACCGGGCATGGGCTGCCCGAGGCTGGCCGGGCCGGTGCTGCTCCTTCGACCATGCGGATTTTCTGCCTGGCGGCGAACGACCAAGCGGACGAAATTACGTCTTCAATGCTGGCGCAATTGCTGGAGCGGGCCGGGCACGGCGTGCTTTCGCTGCCGGTGGGTTCGCAGCTCGAAGAAATTCTACAGAACCTGCCGCCCGAGCCGCAGGACGTGATCTGTATTTCAGCCTTGCCTCCGTTCGCATTTGCGCAGGCGGCCGCGATGTGCGCGCGGATTCGGCTGCACTTGCCCGAGGTGAAGATTCTGGCGGGAGTCTGGGGATTCTCCGGCGATCTGAATAAGGCGCAGCAGCGCTTTGGGAGCGCGAATCCTGATGCGCTGGTGGCTTCGCTGGCGCAGGCCGTGGAGCAGATCAGCGTGTGGCGAAATCAGTCCGTGGAAGCGGTGAGTTAACGCGCACATTCCCCCGACGAATGCGTCCAGGGCCACGTGTTTCGCGTCGAGTCGCATTCCTGCCTTGCCGTTGCGCGTCAGCCACTGCATATAATCCGGCTTCGACTGTTTTCGAATTGAGGCCATTCCTTTGCCCATTGGAACTGCATTTCACGAGCGCACGTTTCCGCTTTGCCAAAGCCTGAGTTACCGCGAGTGGTCGGGATATTACACGGTCAGCGTCTACGAGGTACATCACGAGCACGAGTACAACGCCATTCGCAACGCGGCCGCACTGATCGATATTTCTCCGCTCTACAAATATCTAGTCACCGGCAAGGACGCGACGCGACTGGTGAACCGCGTGATCACGCGCGATATTAGCAAGGTGAAAGTCGGGCAGGTGATTTATTGCTGCTGGTGCGATGAAGAGGGCAAGGTCATCGACGACGGTACGATCTCGCGTCTCGAAGAGAACGTGTATCGCTGGACGGCCGCCGATCCCAGCCTGCGCTGGTTCCGGCAAAACGGCCTGAACATGGACGTGCAGATCGAAGATATTTCCGAGAAAGTTGCCGCGCTGGCACTGCAGGGACCGACTTCGGCGAAGCTGCTGAAGTCCGTGGCCGAGGCCGATATCGCCAATCTGAAATACTTCCGGGTGACGCGCGGCAAGATTGCCGGCGTTCCGGTGGACATTTCGCGCACCGGATATACGGGCGATCTGGGATACGAAATCTGGATGCCGTGGAATGAAGCAGTGAAGGTCTGGGATGCGCTGGCCGAGAAGGGCAAAGCATTTGATCTGCATGCGGCCGGGATGCTGGCTTTGGATGTGGCGCGGGTCGAGGCCGGACTGCTGCTTAATCGAAGTTGATTACACGAGCTCGAAGAAGGCCCTGATTCCGTCGCAGAAATATTCGCCGTATGAATTGGGCTTCGCAAAGATGGTGCATCTCGACAAAGAAAACTTTATCGGCAAGCGAGCGCTGGAGCAGGATGCGAAGAACGGCGTGGCGCGGCAGCTTTGCGGCATTGAAGTCGATTGGACCGATGTAGAGCAGCTTTATGAACGCTACGGTCTGACTCCGGCGGCGCCGCAGCAGGCCTCGCGGGTTGCGGTTCCGCTGTATTCCGGAGATCAGCAGGTGGGCAAGGCGACTACGACCTCGTGGTCTCCGATTCTGAAGAAGATGATCGCGCTCGCCAGCCTGGAGACCGAGTACGCGAAGCTGGGCACGCAGTTGCAAATGGAAATCACGATCGAGGCGATCCGCCTGAAGAGCAACGTGAAAGTGACAGCGCTCCCGTTCTTCAATCCGGCGCGAAAGACGGCCAGCCCGGTGTAAATCGCGCCTGCAAAGCTCGTCGTAGAGACGTAGCTCGCTACGTCTCTCTCGCCACCTGTGTCGCGCGGCGTTTTCCTGCAAAATAAATCCAAGCTCCGATCAGGACCAGCGCGCCGCAGCCCCCGACTACTTTCAGCAACGCTAACGGCTTGTTGGGTTCGTCGGGTTGCGGGATGAGTGAGAGCGCGATGGTCAGCGCGGTGGTGAGGAATCCTAAAGTCGCGACCAATATCGCAACGCGTGTTCCTCCCGGTACGCGGATTACGTCAGGGCCCGCGGGTTCGCGCTGCAGCTTGATCATCGCTGCGAACAGATAAAGATACGGAATGAAGTAGGTGATCACGCCCATGCTCACGAGCACGTTGTAGGCGCCTTTCACGCTGGTGCCGGCCTGCCCTAAAAAAATAAACAGCGCGCCCAGCACGAATTGCGTGAGCAATGCGACCCATGGCGTTTTCCATCGCGGATGAAGCGAGCCGAAGGCCGGCGGCAGGAAGCGATCTAATCCGGCGACGAACGGCAGGCGGGCCACCGCCGCCAGATACGCTCCCGCAGCGCCGATATTGCTCAGCGCGATCAGGAATGCGACCAGCGGCAGAATGCCGGGGAACCCAACGCGCGCCGCGGTTTTCGAGACGGCCTGCACTAATCCCTGCAGGTCGTTCACTTCGCTCGAAGGTAGCGCCAGCAACACGCAGACCGTCCCGAGGATGTAGCAGATCGTCACCGTAACTCCGGCTGCGAGCAGCGCCAGCGGAATGGTCCGGCGCGCGTTCTTGATTTCTTCTCCCATGAAGGACGCAGTCTCGCATCCGCCGAAAGCGAAGGTCAGCACCGACCAGAAGATGATGTCGTTGAGATGCGTGCTGGGGATCATCGCGTGTGCGGTGAAATGCGTGGCCGATCCGAAGCGATGCCAGGCGATGAATCCCATGATGATGATGATGGTCACGGGGATCCACATGGCCAGCGCGCCGATGTTGTGCAGCCATTTGCCCACGTCGAGGCCGACGATGTTAAGCAGCGTGGCCGCGCTCAGCGTCAGCAGGGCGAAAACGATGTAGAACGTCCGGTTAGCGGAGAGATGCTGCCAGTTCGTCTCACGCATGAAGAGCACGTTGCTGGCGGCGAAATAAAGTACGGCAGGGAAGTAGGGGAGGTTGCTCGTCCAATAAGTCCAGGCGGACATGAAGCCGGAGAAGTCGCCGAAAGCACGCTTGCTCCAGACGTAGAGGCCGCCCTCGTTGGGATAGCGCGACGAGAGTTCGAGAACCGAGAGCGCGAGCGGCGTGTAGAAGCAGAGCCAGGCGCCGATCCAGATGACGATGGAACTCGGGCCGGCGGCGGCGGCGGTGGCGATCCAGCGCAGGCTGATGCCGGTGATGACATAAAACAGCAGCAGATCGCGGAAGCCCATGACCTGGCGCGGGCGGTTGGAGTCTTCAGCCTCGGCGATCGAGATTCCAGGGGAAAGAAGCGTGGAAGATTCGACGGGCCGATGCGGATTGGAATCTGACAATGGCTTGTCCCGGGCTAGAGCGTTGCAACCACCAATCCCACTATTGATTCAATGCCGACAGCGTGAGTGCCCGCCCCCGAAGAAATACCATCAAGAGGCATGAACGGCAAGATGAAAACGCTTTAGTCTCCAGCGGTCTTGCGGCTGCTGCGCTTCCAGTACAAATATCCGGGGACGCCCAGGAAAACGATAGCGAGGCTCCAGAAGGCTTCGAGAGGACGCTTCCAGAACGTGTTCAGAATCCAGGCTGCGCCGGCGATCAGATAAATCGCGGGCAGCCACGGATATCCCGTGCAACGGTAGGGCCGAGGAATGTCGGGGCGCTTCCAGCGCAGCCAGAACATGGCGATCACGGTGAGTTCGTACGACAGCACCATGCCCAGAATCACATAGGTATAGAGCTGATCATAGCGACCGCTGAGCGTGAGCGCGGCGGCCCAGATGCCTTGCCCGATCAGGCTGAAGGCCGGCGTGCGCCACTTGGGATGGATGACTGCCATCTTCTTGAAGAAGACGCCGTCCTCGGCCATGGCATGATAGACGCGCGCGCCGGATAGCGTGCAGGTAGCGGCGGCGCTGAAGCACGAGATGGCGATCATCAGCGAGAGCCACACCGCGGCCTGCGGAGAGAACAGCGTCGTCGCCGCTGCGTGTGCGATGGTCTCATGTTTCGCGATTTCGTTTATCGGCATCGCGTAGACATACGTCATATTCATGGCGACGTAAATTGCGCCGACCGCAAGCACTCCCAGAACCATGGCCAGCGGCACATTTCGCCGCGGATTCTTGACTTCGCCCGCGACCCAGGTGATGTACACCCATCCGTCATAGGCCCAATACACGGCGATGAGGCCCACGCCCAGCGCGGAGATGAATTGAGTCGGGCTCATGCCGAGAGCCAGCGGGACGCCGTGCGGATGAAAGTTCGACCAGTGGCCTTTGCCGATGGCGAAGCCGAGCAGGACGAAGGCTGACATGGCGATGAACTTGGTCCACGTGGAGACGTTTTGCAGCAGCGTTCCCCAGCGCAGACCGATGACGTTGACGTAGGTGAGAATGGCAATCAGCACTATGCCGAGAAGATGCGCGCGGCTGACTGCAATGCCCGCCAGGGAGAAGACGATGTGTTCCTGCGAGAAGAATGGCAGAACTTGTCCGATGTATGCGGCCGACGCGACTGCGAGAGCCGCGATCGAGCCGCCGTTGGCCACGCTGAACAGCATCCATCCGTAAAGAAATGCGACCAGGTCGCCGTAGGCTTCGCGCAGATAAATGTACTGGCCGCCGGAGTCGGGGAACATCGATCCCAGCTCGGCGAAGGCAAAGCAGGCGCAAAGCGAAAGCACCGCGCCCAGCACCCATACGGCGAGAAACAGGATGGGTTGGGGCAACGGTCCGGCGATATCTTTTGCGGTGAGAAAAATCGAGGAACCGATGATGCCGCTGGCCAGAAGCAGCACCGAGTCGAGTAGGCCGAGCCCGCGAACCAGCGTGGGCTTTGCGGTTTGAGCTGTACCGGATTCTGCTGCTGCGCTGGCCGTTAAGACCGGAGTAGGTTCCATCATCCGATTCCAAGTTCGTCAGGAGATTCGAGCGGAGTGCCACAGCGGCGGCAAATCACCGCGGAGCAATCGCCGCAGGTAAGCGGGTCATTAACTTCCTGGGCGCAGTTCGGGCAATAGAGCGCGCCGGGATCAGGCTGCGGGGGCGGGTCCTGCGGGCGGGTCGCCATGACGAAGGACTGTAGCACAGAGGAAGTGGACGCGTCTTAACCCGATATTGAGGGCGAGACGTCTCCGTGACAGCCGGCGGGACGCCGGCGCTACAATTCAAATATATGCCTGACAAATCGCACACTCCCGACGAGAAACTGCAACAGGAATTCAACCGCTGGGCCACGGCTGGGGAAGGCCCGAAGATGGAGCAGCACCATCTCGACATCACCGAGAAGACGATCCGGCTGATGAACCTGCGCCCCGGCGAGCGCGTGCTCGATCTCGGCTGCGGCTCGGGATGGGCGACGCGGCTGCTGGCGCGGCTTGTGGGCGATGGGCCCGAAGGATTTGGTCAGGTCATCGGGCTCGACGTTTCAGACGAGATGGTGCGGCAGGCGCGCGAGTCATCGAAAGATTTCGAGAACATTCTTTATGTTTGGGGATCGGCGCAGCAGATTCCCTGGGAAGAAAATTTCTTCGATAAAGTGCTCTCCGTCGAATCCTTTTATTACTACGCCGATCAGGACCGCGCGCTGATGGAGTTGTTTCGCGTGATGGCGCCGCGAGGGCGGCTGTTCATCCTGATCAATCTGTACAAGGATAATCAATACTCTTTGCAGTGGGTCGACAAGCTGAAAGTTCCGGTGCATGTGCGATCGGCAGCGGAATACGTCGAGTTGTTGCAGAAACACGCGTTCGAGAATGTCGAGGCCCGCCGCATTCCCGATGACACGCCGACGCCAGACGATTACAAGACGAAGTCATTCAATAGCCTGGAGGATTTGAAGGCGTTCAAACGGGAAGGCGCGTTGCTGCTGACGGCGTCGAAGCCCGATCTGCGGACTCCGGCTCCGGGGTACACGATTTATTGACAGCCAAAACACGTAGCCCCGGACGCATTCGCCCGGGGCTCGCTGCGCTCGCTGGGCGGACGAATGCGTCCGCCCCTACGTCATTCTAGATTTCGCTGTCGTCGTCGTCCCGGCTCAGATCTTTTACCGGGCTCATGGCGCGGCCGTCCTGGGCGTGATGAATTTCGATTTTGCCATTCACGTTTTCCAGCTTGATGTGCGTGCCGCCGTTGCCGAGTTCTCCGCGCAAATTGTGGCCAACAAACTGGTGACGGTTCACGTGCAGGCCGAAATCGTTTTCGATGCCCCCGGAGATTGTGCTGGCTGAGATCTGCGCCTGAGAGTCGGAAGGGATGGTCAACTCAACCGATCCGTTGACCGAGTTCAGTTCGACCGACTTCCCGGCAAGCTGATCGAAGCGTGCGTCGAGATGTCCGTTTACCGTCTCAAGATGGGCACGTCCCGCCAGGTCATGCGCTGACAAACGGCCGTTGATGCAGGAGGCTCGAACTTCGCCGCTCACACCCGTGATATCGAGAGCGCCATTGATCAGCTTGATTTCATCGAGGTGCGCGGTGCGCGGCACGGTGAGCGTGTACTCCACTCCGGCGGGATTGTTGTGCGAGCCCCAGTTAAAGTTCAGCTCGTGATCGTGATACTTGGTGCGGATGGAGAGATAATCCTTGCCGGAGTCGACTTCGATTTTAGCTTCGTCGAGGCGCTCTTTGGTGTTGGCGTATTTCACCGCGTCCACCTTCACTTCGTTGCGGTCCCAACTGGAGATGTGAACGTCGCCGTTGATGTTGTCGAGGGCAATGCGGCCATCGGCGGACAGGGCGTAAGTTTGATGGAACTCTTCGGTGAGCGCGCCGCCATGGTCGGCGGCAGTGGCGGCGACGGCGCAGGCGATCAGGGTGACGGCGCCCAACGTGGCTCGCAAGTTCAGGGCGGGGACGAAATGCTTCATGATTTCCTCCGTTTCAATGCGTTAGACGGGGCAGCGCGTAATCGGTGAGAGAGGTCGTGCGATCCGCTCTATTCCCATACCTCCGGATACGAAAGTTACCTCCGTGATGTTCCCTGCAAAAGCCCGCTCAAAGACAATCCAAGCAGGAACTTACGTGGGGCTCAGTCGTTTTGTATCAGCGCAGGAATAACGGGTCAAAATGCCAGCGGCAATTCGTTTTGCCCGCGGTTGCGATGCTCTGCCTCTTGCTTTCTGTGACGGGCTGGACCGCAGCCCAGACCACGAACGATGATAAACCCATTCCTATTCTCACCGGTAACGCCGGCGCCTTCAGCTTCGTCACCGGCGGGCAGAATCTGATTGATACTCAGTTCAACCCAGTCCTGCTCGTGCCTCTGGGCGATCGCTGGTTGGTGGAATCGCGAGTGGCGTTTGAGGGCATGTTTCAGCGGCCACTGGACGGTGGGCCCTACCAGGGGCCAGTCACCAAACATATCGATTACGCGCAGGTGGACTACATCGCCAGTCCTTACGTCACAATTACGGCGGGGCGATTCCTGACGCCATTCGGAATTTTCAACGAGCGTCTCTATCCCTGCTGGATTCGCGCCTTACAACCGGATCCGCTGATCCTTCCAATCAATACCGCTCCCAGCGACGGAGCGATGCTGCGCGGTGGATTCGCGCTGAACTCCGCCGCGAACCTGAACTATGCCGCATATGTTTCTGCTACCAGCATTGGCATCGGCAGCGTGGATTCCGAGCGCCACGCCGGCGGACGCCTGGGATTTTTCTTTCCCGGACCACGTCTGGAAGTGGGAGGTTCCTGGCAGCGGACTTTGCAGGACGATCGCAAGAACGCCTTCGGCTTTCACATGGGCTGGCAGCCCGTGAAGGTTGCGCTGAACCTGCGCGCCGAGTTCGCCCATTCATTCGAGGGAAGCGGCTACTGGATCGAAGGCGCCTACCGGCCAAGTCAAGCGCACTTCTGGCAAAAGGCGATGCGCCGCACCGAAGTCGTGGCGCGCGCCCAGCAATTTTTCGTCGGCGATATCAGCGCCGATGGAGCGGCCGCGCTCGGCCTTCCCGCAGCGAACACGCGCGAAGCTGATTTCGGAATGAATTACTTCTTGCGTGACGGTCTGAAGGCGGTCGCGAGTTACGGTCGCCTGTTCAGTCCAGCCGGAAACTTCAATCAGTGGACGTATGGAGTGGCCTATCGCTTTCTGATTCCGCTGGGGCCGACGGGGGCGCAATGAAGAGAGAGAATTCCATGTGGAGACAGCCGCCCTCGGCTATCGGGTCGAGCGAAGGTCGACCAGTCGTTGCTCGGCAGAGGCGCACGGCCATCGTCGCGTCGGCAATTGTGGCAGCCATTCTAGCTTTTGCGACCTATGTGTTCGCGGCGGTGCCGTCAGGTAAGAAGGACGCGCCCGCATCCCCGGTGATGCACGCCACCGATGCCGACGCCATGCGTTTTCAGGGGGAGCAGCGCTTCCGCGCGAATTGCAGTCGCTGCCATGCCGCTCCGCATAAATTTCCACCACGCATGATGGCGACAGTAGTGCGTCACATGCGCGTTCGAGCCACCATCACCGACGAGGACATGCGGTTGGTTCTGTTCTACATGACCCAGTAACCGCGAGGATAACCGACCGGGATCCCATGACAAATTTATCCAGAACTCGTCGTATGTTGATGTGGCTGAGGGTCGCTGTCGTGCTGCTGGTGGCCGCGCGGTTTGCTTCGGCGCAAGTCCACGTGATCGAAGTGACCGCTGACAGCGACAGCCGTTACAAAATCGCGGGACAGCATGTTCCCGAGATCACCGTCAAGGCTGGTGAGCAGATAATTCTGCGAGTCACCGCTCACCGAGGTAAATCGTGGAATCGCGACGGCTCGATTCATGGCTTCACCCTGCTGCGGGCCAAGGATCGGACGAAGGTGGAGGGCTGGGACCTGCTCTTCAAGCCCGGGACGCAGGAATTTCGACTCACTGTTCCCAGCGAGCCAGGGCAATACGAAGTGGTTTGCACCGTCATTTGCAGTGAGGATCATGAAGGCATGCACATGAAGTTCACCGTGCTGCCTTGAGTGCTTCTGGCACAGGAGTCTTATGAAGAGAAAATTAGGCTGGTACGTAACCGGAGTGCTGGCGCTGGCAGGCGCCGCGTGGGGTCAGAACCCGCGTGTCTTCCACGGAGAAGTTTCCGACAGCCAGTGCGCCTTGAATGTGCATTCGCTGACGCGATCGCATGAGGAGATGCTGAAGTCGAAGTCGATGGGCGGCACTTCGAACACCTGCGCCGTGTATTGCATCGAGCACCTGGGCGGATATCTCGTACTCTCCGCCGGGAAAGACGTCTTCCGCCTCGACCGGGCCGACCTGGTCCACGGTTTCGAAGGCCAGCGCGTGAGGATTTCCGGCACGCTCGACAATAAGCTCAATCAGATTCACGTGCTGACGATCGATCTGGAAGAAAAACGCTAGGCTTCTTGCCTGCCTCGGTCAGAAGATATACGCACAGAATCGTGATCAGCGGTTCAATGGGATGTCGGTAGCGCAGGATCGAGTACACACCGTAGTAGATGCTGGGATAAAGCAAAATCAGCCAGAATAGAAGCCACGCGCCCGGTCTGCGCTGGCGCAGCGCGCGGCCCAAGCCCCAGAACATCAGTATCGACGACGCGAGGAAGAGAGAATTCTTCGCGGGCCCGAGCCATTCCGGCTCGGTGGCTTTCGGCGGTCCGGCCCAGAAGCAGACAAAGCGCTTAAAGCACAGAACGGCGAAGCGCGCATAGTCAGCTTTGATGTAGGTGAGAGCTTGTTGCTTGCGCACGGCGATCCACGCCAGTTCGCCCATGGACTCGTATTGCCGCATCGCGTAGACGTCGTGCATGGGATCGAGGTAGATCATCAACGTGCCGTCAGCGCCGTTGCCGTTGCCCAGGCGCAATTCGGCCCCGAAATTATCGCGGATGAAGATGAACTTGCCGAAGACCTCGTAGTTGCGCACGATCCACGGGGTGATGCAGGCGAAGAAGACTGCGGACGCGAGCACGACTCCGGCAATCGACGTCTTGCCGCTCTTCGAACGGCGGTACCATGCCCACAATCCCGCGGCCGGTAGAAACGATAGCAGCGTGGGACTGTTGAGGGCAGCGATGCCCCAGAGCAATCCAAATTCGATCCAAGGGCGCCAGCCGTCGCGATGTTCCAACTCGAGCGTCAGCCAGAAAATCACGGCGACCAGAAGCGCCGAGAGGCTCGTCTCCCACACATAGCGGGTGCACCAGAACATCACGTTGGGAAGCAGCGCCCAGGCCCAGGCCGAGCCGAGCGCGACCTTTTCCGAAAACATTTTGCGCGCGATGAGATAGATCGGGATGCAGGTCAGCGCGGAAAACGCGCTGTTGAGCGTGAGCAGCACGAACGCCGAGGCCTTGGAATAAATTCCGAAGAGCAAGAAGACGCCGGCCGTGAGATATGGATAGAGCGGAGGCTCCCATGCGGTGGGGCCGGTGGCGGGGCCGAAGGGGCTGCTGAAGCCGTGTCCAGAGGCGAGGGAGGCGGCGATGCGACCCATCTCGAAGCCGAATCCGAAATTGTCGTCGCTAGGCTTGAACTTATAAGTGTGGCCGATGACGATCCAGCCCACGCGCAGCAGGAAGGCGATGGCGACGATCCAGGTAGTTGGGCGGGCAGACACCGCTGTTCTGGATTCCATGCGTGGTTCTATTTGTAGCTGAGGGGGGCGGTGGGAGCAACTGAGTTGACATTGAACTCCTTGTCATCCTGAGCGAAGCGAAAGACCTTGTCGTTGGCAGTCCCGACCCTCAGCATGACAACCGTTTTTCTGTCGTACAATCTCCGTCACCGGAGGTGCCGCATGATTCTGGGGATGTCCACTGCTACTTTCACTCTCCTGCACGTGTTGATCAGCATGGTGGGGATTGGTTCGGGATTCATAGTGATCGCCGGACTGCTTGCGAGGAAACGGCTGGAAGCCTGGACGAAACTTTTTCTTGCGACCACGGTGCTGACTACCCTTACCGGATTCCTCTTCCCGATCAAAGGGGTCACGCCGGGAATCGTAATCGGAGTCCTGTCGCTCCTAATGCTGGCGCTCGCGATTGTCGCGCGTTATTCGCACTACATGAGCGGCGCCTGGCGCTGGATCTTTATCGTCACGACGGCGCTCGCGCTGTACTTCAACACGTTTGTGCTGGTGGTGCAGTCGTTTGAGAAGGTGGCTGCGCTGAAGGCGCTGGCTCCCACCCAGAAGGAGCCGCCGTTCCTGGTCGCGCAACTCGCCCTGCTGATCCTGTTCATTGTCCTCACCACGATGTCAGTAAGACGCTTTCACGGCGAGGCCACGACAGCGTGAAAGATGAGTTCCCGGGGTGACCTTCTCCTGTAAGTCCACAATAGCCTCAATCCTTGCGCAGATTGGGCCGCTGCCGCTCAGGTACTGACGCCAGCATCTAGGTCTACTGCGATCTCCGGCCTGAAACTGTCGCGTGGCGGGCGATCTGTACATAATTTCCCTGATGTTTCTTAGGCGCGAGATTTCTTACTATGAATTGTTGATCTCCCCTATGAGAATCGCCCAATTTGCCCCTCTCTATGAAGCAGTTCCGCCCACTGGATATGGAGGCACGGAACGAGTCGTCTCCTGGCTGACCGAAGAACTGGTTCGGCAGGGACACGACGTCACCCTATTCGCCAGTGGCGACTCCCGCACTTCGGCCCGGCTGGTGCCCGGGTGCGCGAAGGCCTTGCGGCGCAATGAGGCCTGTCTCGACCCTTTGGCCCATCACATCCTCATGCTTGAGTCTCTGCGCAAGCGGCGTGCGGAATTCGACGTGGTACATTTTCATGTCGACTACCTTCACTTTCCGCTCGTCCGCGAATGTGATCTGCCCCACATCACCACCCTGCATGGACGGCAAGACCTGCCAGATCTCGAAATCCTGTATCGCGAATTCTGCGACGTTCCGGTGGTCTCGATTTCGAAAGCACAGCGCAAGCCTTACCTTATGCCAACTGGGTGGGAAATGTGTATCACGGTCTGCCAAAAGATCTGCTGAAGTTTCATCGGCGGCCGGGATCGTATCTTGCGTTTATCGGCCGCCTGTCGCCGGAGAAGCGGCCGGATCGCGCGATTGAGATTGCGACCATGACGGGCATGAATCTGAAGATTGCCGCGAAGGTGGATCGCGCTGACTCTGCCTATTTTGAAACGGTAGTGAAGCCGCTGCTCGACCGTCCGAACGTGGAATTCATTGGCGAGATCGGAGATCGCGAGAAGGCGGACTTTCTGGGCAACGCGCTGGCGTGCCTGGCGCCAATCGACTGGCCCGAACCTTTTGGCCTGAATATGATTGAAGCCATGGCCTGCGGCACTCCGACGATTGCCTTCAATCATGGCTCGGTGCCGGAAATTATTGAGAATGGAGTGAGCGGCTATATCGTGAACAGCGTCGAAGAAGCTGCAGAAGCGGTGAGCCGCGTGCGATCGCTTTCGCGAGCGGCGTGTCGGGATGCATTCGAAAAGCGTTTCACCGCCCGCAGAATGGCGGAAGACTATTTACGCATCTACGCGCAAGTTTCAGAACCGCAAGAGAGAATACTTCCGTACCGCGCCGCAGTGGACCCCGCAGCCGACGGGGAAGAACTCTTAGAGGAGCCGGCTGCCTAATTTTGCAAGATGTAATCCAAGTCGAAAATCATTTTTATATTCTGGCTAGTTCGTCGCTTGCCGACGATCGCACGCGCGTTCTGAAGCACGGCGAAACCTTTCTTGTGTTCAATCGCGTTGGAGACATTGGCGGTCTGGTGGGCGAGCAAGGACTGTTTCATGAGGGGACGCGCCATCTTTCGCGCTATCTCATGAAACTTGGCGGCCTATCACCCCAGCTTCTGCGCTCAACCGTCCGCGACGATAACGCGGGCATGACCCTGGAAGTGATGAACACCGATGTGTACGATGGCAGCCGACTGCTTGTGCCGCGGGGCTCGTTGCATCTGTTTCGCTCGATGTTCCTTTGGGAAAGCGTCTGCTATGACAAGCTGAGGCTGTCGAATTTCAGCATGCATCCCGTGGACAGCGAGGTGAGCCTGCAGTTCGCCGCCGACTATGCTGACATTTTTCAGGTGCGCGGCACCAAGCGTGAACTGGTGGGAGAAATGCTTACTCCTGTCATCGAGGAGGATTGTCTCACCTTGGCCTACCAGGGGCGGGATGGCATTCTGCGCCGCACGCGAATTGAGTTTTCTCCGGCGCCCTCGAAGTTGAACAAAGATTGCGCCACCTTTTCGATTCATCTCGATCCCCGCGAGGAAATTACGCTTAACGTCAACATCGTCTGCGAGCAGCAGGCCTCACACCGGCGAGTGTTCGATCTCGAACATGCGATGGCTGAGACGCTGCGCAGCATTGAGCACGCGAATTCGCAATTCTGCCGAATCTCGAGTTCGAGCCCGTTCTTCAATCGCTGGCTGACTCGTTCGGAAGCCGATCTGCAAATGATGATCAGTGGAAATCCCGAAGGCGCTTATCCTTATGCCGGCGTTCCCTGGTACAACACGGTATTCGGACGCGATGGCATTCTGACTGCGATGGAATGCTTGTGGGCCGCCCCGTGGATTGCTGCCAGCGTCCTGAAATACCTGGCGCAGACGCAGGCCACGGAGATCATTCCTGAGCAGGAAGCCGAGCCCGGCAAAATTGTGCATGAGATTCGTCACGGCGAAATGGCGAATCTGAAAGAAGTCCCTTTCGGCCACTACTACGGAACGGTGGACGCGACTCCGCTGTTTGTCATGCTGGCGGGGGCTTACCTGGAACGGACCGGCGACCGTTCGCTCATCCGCGACATCTGGCCGCACATTCTTTCCGCTCTCGATTGGATCGACACCTATGGCGACGCGGATCATGACGGATTCGTTGAGTACAAAGCAAAGTCCGGGAAGGGGCTGGTGCATCAGGGCTGGAAGGATTCGTACGATTCGATCTCGCATCAGAATGGAGAGCTGGCGCAGCCGCCAATCGCGCTCTGTGAAGTGCAGGGATACGTCTATGCTGCGCGCCAGGCGGGTGCGCGCATGGCGGCGCAACTCGGCCAGGTGGAGTTGGCTCGGAGACTGTCTGCGCAGGCCATCGCGATTCAGGAACAGTTCGAAGAAACATTTTGGGACGAAGAACTGAATACATACGTCATCGCGCTCGATGGCAGGAAAAAACCGTGCCGCGTATTGAGTTCGAACGCTGGACATTGTTTGTTCACCGGCATCAGCCGTCCGGAACGCGCGGCGAGGCTGTTGAAGACGCTGATGGGCGAACAGCTTGCTTGCGGATGGGGCATACGTACCCTGGGCAGCAGGGAAGTGCGGTACAACCCGATGTCGTATCACAACGGCTCAGTATGGCCGCATGATAACGCGATCATTGCGCGCGGTCTCGCACGCTATGGCTACAAGCGCGAGGCCAGCCAGATCCTGACTGCGCTCTTTGACGTCAGCATGTTCATGCCGCGCAACCGCCTGCCGGAACTGTTTTGCGGATTCCACCGGCGCACGGCCGCGGAGGGGCCTACCCTCTATCCCGTCGCGTGCTCCCCGCAGGCGTGGTCCTCCGGCGCGGCCTATCTGCTGCTGCAGGCCTGCCTCGGGATCGAAGTGAATAGCGGCCAGGGAAGTGTATCGTTCTCGTCTCCGCACCTGCCCGAAATCCTGAGCGAGATTCGATTTTCGAACCTTCGCCTCGGAGCTTCTTCGGTGGACGTTGCCCTACATCGCGAGAAAAATAACATCCGGATCGAGGTCCTGCGCAACGAGGGTGGAGTCGATATTCAGCTCGACAACGCTCACGAGTAAAGCCGGCGTCCCGCCGGCTGTGGCCAGTGCGGCTCGCCCAGTGTGCAAATTCCTTCATCTTGGATCACTTTCACTCCCCATGTAAAATCCGTGGGCACTGTGGGCCGGGTATCTCCCGCTTTAGATTTCACCCTGCTCGTTTCCTGCGCGAAGCTCCCCCATCTTGGCGCACCGATCGGTCGTCTACGAAATTGCACGGATAAGAATTGTATGGAGATTCACGCTCCGCTGGAGCGCCTGGATAGCCGCACCATCCTGGGGATGCGGGTCCACGCTACCAGTTATCCCGACGCAGTGCAGCGCATCGCAACCTGGGCGGAGGCGCGCGAGTCGAGATATGTGTGCGAAGCTCCGGTGCACATGGTGATGGAATCCTACGATTCGTCGGAGTATCGCGGGGTCATCAATGGCGCGGACCTGGTAACGCCCGGTGGTATGCCCATCGTCTGGATGATGCGGTTGTTGGGCGTACGCGGGCAGCCGCGCGTGTACGGGCCGGCGATGACGTTGAAGGTTTGCGAGCATGCCGCGCGCACAGGAATCAAAGTTGGCTTCTATGGCGGAACAGAGAAGAGTCTGGCGGCGTTGCTGGCGGCGGTGGAAAAAAACTATCCCGGGATCGATGTGGCGTATGCCTATTCGCCGCCGTTTCGCAAACTCACCCCGGAAGAAGATGCGAGCGTGCGCGAAGAGATGGAAAAGTCGGGCGTGCAGGTTCTCTTCGTCGGTCTTGGATGTCCGAAGCAGGAACGCTGGATGGCGGAGCATCGGCCCGGAGTGCGCGCAGTCATGATGGGCGTGGGCGCGGCCTTCGATTTTATTTCCGGCGAGAAACGGCAAGCGCCGCTGTGGATGCAGACCATCGGCACGGAATGGCTGTTCCGGCTATGCACCGAGCCGCGGCGATTGTGGTTCCGTTATTTCTGGCACAATCCGCGATTTGTGGCGCTGGCGATGATGCAACTGGCGCGGACGTCGGATACGGCTTAGAGAAATTTGTCACGCTACTTCAGGGGCTGCCTGCTAATGACCGACGACGTGGACTGCGCTTTACCAGCCGAGATATGTCTGAGCCGGGCCACGCCTCGCATCGGTGTACAGCTTTCCTTGAAGCGGGCGTTCGACGTTGCCGCCGCACTCAGCTTGCTGCTGCTGCTTTCACCCGTCTTGCTGCTGGCGGCGCTGGTCGTGCGGCTGACCTCGTCAGGGCCGGCGTTATTTCGCCAAAAGCGTTGGGGGCATAACGACTGCCAGTTCGAGTGCCTGAAGTTCCGCACCATGTATGTGGATCAGGCATCGCTGGTAGATCCTTCCACGATCCGCGAACTGGAAGCTCGCGGGATTCTCTTCAAGCCGAAAAACGATCCGCGCGTGACCCGGGTGGGAGCCTTCCTGCGTAAGACCAGCATTGACGAGTTGCCGCAGTTGTTCAACGTGCTGACGGGAGAGATGAGCCTGGTGGGCCCGCGTCCACTGATGCTGCACATGCTTGATCCGTACCCGGAGTTACGCGCGGCGCGCGCCCAGATGCGGCCGGGCATCACCGGTCTGTGGCAGATTTCGGCGCGCGAGAGCAACGAAACCGCGCTGCAGATGGCGCGCTACGATCTCGGCTACATTCGCGACTTCAGTCTGTGGGTGGATTTCAAAATCCTGCTGCGAACCCCTGCCACCGTTCTGTTTGGGAAAGGTGCCCACTAGCCGCATGCCCCTTCAAGTGGATTTCCTGATCGTAGGGTCGGGCCTTACCGGTGCAACCATTGCGCGCACCCTGGCCGATGCCGGGTGTGAGGTTCTGGTGCTGGAACGGAGAAATCATGTTGGCGGCAACGTGCATGATCATTTGCACTCCAGCGGAGTGCGGATTCACACCTACGGGCCGCACTATTTCCGCACCAACTCGGAGGAAATCTGGCGCTACGTCAACCGCTTTGGGGAATTCTTCCGCTATGAAGCGGTCGTCAAGACTCTGATCGACGGAAACCTTGAGCAGTGGCCGATCCCCGCGCAATACATCGAACGCGAGATCGGCGAATGGCAGGCGACGGCTGACACGCGGCCTGCAAACTTTGAGGAGGCCTGCCTGTCGATCATGCCGCGACAGATTTACGAAAAATTCGTCAAAGGCTATACCGAAAAGCAGTGGGGCCACGCGGCCACGAGCCTGTCACCGAAGCTGGCGACGCGGTTTGATGTGCGGCATGATAACGATCCGCGTTTTAGTCAGCATAAGTATCAGGGCATTCCCCACGCGGGCTATGCGGATTTCACCCGGCAATTGCTGCACGGCATTCCGGTGCTTTTGAATTGCGACTACCTGCGTATGCGTGACACCTTCAGGGCGCGGCAGTTGCTGGTTTTCACCGGCGCGATTGACGAATTTTTCTCCTACGACATCGGTCGACTGGACTACCGGGCGCAGTCTCGCGAGCATGTCTTCGTCGAAGGCACTCCTTACTTTCAAGCATGCGGGCAGGTGAACAATCCGAGTCCGGCTCATGGGGCGCACATCCGCACACTGGAGTGGAAACACATGATGCCGCCGGATCTGAGTGCCGGAATTCAGGGCACGGTGATCACGCGTGAGTCCCCGTATTCTCCGCAGAATTCCGACCATTACGAATATCCTTTTCCAGACCAGCGAAATCAGGCCCTGTACGAGGCCTACCGGGCGCGGGTGGCCGACGACCAGCGTCTGCTGATTTGCGGGCGACTGGGCGAGTATCGCTACTTCGACATGGATCAGGCCATCGGACGGGCGCTCCGGCTCTCGCGAAAGATTCTGCGCTCGGTGCCGCTCCGCGTTCGGAGCTACCCCGTGGCCGCGCGAGCTCATGTCGAACTTCTGAACGCAGCCGGAGTGTTGCTGAATGCCACGGAAAACCCCGAGGCAGCGTCAGGCTAAGCGCCGCATTCGATGAGAGCGCGAGAATCCGGTAAAATACAAGGTTTCACGGGACTCTCGCTTGAATTCTGATCTCATGTTGTCTAACGGGCTTGCGCTGTGGAATGCCCCCAGGGGCATCGGCCCGTACATCCGGCAACACTTTCTGGATACGACGTTTCGCGGCCTCTACCACGTCAACGGTTTCGACCTGGCGCTGCTGATTCCGTATTTCATTGTGCTGATCCTGCTCGCGGGCTACGGGATGCATCGGTACGTCCTGGTCTACCTCTATTACAAACATCAGAAGAATCGCACCACCGAGCCGGCACAGCGCTTTGCAGATTTGCCACGGGTCACGGTGCAACTGCCGATTTTTAACGAGCAGTATGTGATTGAGCGTCTGCTCGAGTCGGTCTGCAAGCTGGAATACCCGCGCGAGAAGCTCGACATTCAGGTGCTCGATGATTCGACCGACGAGACCGTGGAAGTTGCGCGCAACCTCGTCGAACGCTATGCCGCGCTGGGAAATCCAGTCAGCTATCACCACCGCACGAACCGCGCCGGTTATAAAGCGGGCGCGCTGGCTGAAGGATTAAAGACGGCGAAAGGTGAGTTCGTCGCCATCTTCGACGCCGACTTCACGCCACCGGAAGATTTTCTGCTGCGCGTGGTGCATCACTTTGTCGATCCAAAAATCGGCATGGTGCAGACCCGCTGGACGCACATCAATCGCAATTATTCGTTTCTCACCGAAGTTGAGGCGATCCTGCTCGATGGCCACTTCGTGCTGGAACACTCCGGGCGCGCGCGCACCGGGCTGTTCTTCAACTTCAACGGCACGGCGGGCATGTGGCGGCGAACGGCGATCGACGAAGCCGGCGGCTGGCAGCACGACACGCTCACCGAAGACACCGACCTTTCCTATCGCGCCCAGCTCAAGGGATGGAAGTTTATTTACCTGCAGGATGTCGAGTGCCCGGCCGAACTTCCGGTAGAGATGACGGCGTTCAAGACGCAGCAGGCGCGCTGGGCGAAAGGTTTAATTCAGACCGGAAAGAAGATTCTGCCGCGAGTCATGCGCAGCGACGCTCCGCTGCACACCAAAATTGAAGCCTGGTATCACCTGACTGCCAACATCAGCTATCCGCTGATGATCATGCTGTCGGTACTTCTGTTGCCGGCCATGATCATCCGTTTTTATCAGGGATGGTTTCAGATGCTGTACATCGACCTGCCGCTGTTCATGGCGTCGACATTTTCGATTTCCAGTTTCTATCTGGTTTCGCAGCGCGAGCTTTTCCCGCGCACTTGGCCGCGGGCTCTGCTGTATCTGCCATTCCTGATGGCGCTGGGAATCGGGCTGACGATTACGAATACGAAGGCGGTGATCGAGGCGCTGATCGGCAAGCAGTCCGCGTTTGCGCGAACGCCGAAATATAGCGTGGTGTCGAAGCAGGACAAGGTTGGCGCGACGAAGTATCGCAAGCGGCTGGGCTGGGTGCCATGGCTCGAAATGCTGATCGGCGGCTATTTCGCGCTCACGGTCTACTACGCCATCGACAACGAAAATTACATCACCGTGCCCTTCCTGCTGCTGTTCGTCGTGGGATATTGGTACACCGGATTGATGTCGCTACTGCAAGGCCGTTTCAGCCGTGGTTCCGCTACTGCTACGACTCACACCAAGCCGTTCCCCGTCGGCGTTTAGTTTTCAGTCATTATTTTGGTCTGCTATTGACGGCTCGGTTACAATCCATTCTTCCAAGAATCTTGTCCTGCCCATCTCCCGCTTGGGGAATGGAAAATTTCGATCGATGGAGGATGCCATGCTCCTCTCCGGTAAGACTCTCTACATCGCATCTCTTGCGATTCTCCTGGCCCTCACACTCAGTTGTGGCTCTGCCCACGATTCTGACGAATATTTCGTGCTCGTCTCGGCGAACCTGCAGGTGCCTTACTGGAAGGCCGCCGGCGCCGGCTTTGCAAACGCCGCCACCCAGATGAAAGTCCGCTCTGACTTGATGGGCCCGCAGACCTTCGATCCCAAAGCCGAGCGCGACGCCCTCGATCAGGCCGTGCAGAAAAAAGCCACGGGCATTCTGATTGACGTCACCGACGTCGAGTTGCTGAAGGACGGCATCGCCAAAGCGATTGCCGCCGGAGTCCCCGTGATCGCAATCGATTCCGACGCGCCCGCGAGTAAACGGCTTTTTTTTATCGGCACCAACAATTACCAGGCCGGATTCACTGGCGGCCAGCGCCTGGCGCAGGAACTCAAGGGCAAAGGCAACGTGGTCGTGTTCACCATGCCTGATCAGCCGAACCTGCAGGATCGGCTCCGCGGCTACAAAGAAGCGCTGGCCAGCTCTCCTAATATCAAGATCAGTCGTGTCGTCGACATCCAGGGTGATCCCCGCATCGCCTTCGATACCACCACGCAGATTGTCGGCAAAGAGCGCGACAAGGTCGATGCTTTCGTCTGCCTCGAGGCGCAATCGGGCAAAGAAGTCGCGGGCGTGCTCAACAGCTATCACGTCACCGACAAAATTGTCATGGCGATGGACACGGATCCCGAGACTCTCGACTTGATTCGCAACGGCGCGATCGCGGCCACCATCGCCCAGAAGCCTTATACGATGGCCTTCGTCGGCATGCAGATGCTTGATAACCTTTACCACCACAAACCGTCTTCTTTGGATACGGATTGGTCGAAGGATAGCTACGCGCCCATCCCCAGCTTCGTGGACACGGGCTCAGCTTTGATTGACAAGAGCAATGTAGATGCGTTCATTCAAGCCGGGAAGAGCGTGTCCAGCTCGAAATAAGTCGGATTAAAAACAATTCGTACAGGAGCCTTAATGCGCAAGCAGCTTTTTTGTCCCTTCGCTCTGATTCTTGCACTGGCCGTGACCTCCAGCGCGCTGGAGAAACAATCTGCCTCTGACTACCACGCGCGGCGCGAGGCTCTGGCCAAGAAGGCTGGCGGCCTGGTCGTGCTTCTGGCGCCGCTCGAGCCGCCAGATTCGGTCTACGAATTTCGCCAGGAAAATAACTTCTACTATCTGTCGGGATCAACCGTTCCGGGCGCAGCATTGCTGATCGCGCCGGCGGTGGAAGCGCAGGGCGATACTCCGGCCCGTGCCTACACGGAGATTCTGTTTCTACCTCCCCGCAATACGCGCACGGAAAAATTTACCGGACCGAAACTGGGGGCAGACAGCCCAGATGCCGCGAAGGTCACGGGTTTCGATCACGTCGCGGAGATGAGCAAACTGCCAGAGGAAGTGGCGAAGGTGCTGTCGACCGGCGGCCGGCCGCAGATTTACACCGACGTTTCCGCCCAAGGCGAAGCCACCATCGACACGCAAGGGCTCGACTTTCTAAAGCGCACGAACGCATTCGTAATCTTTCAAGACGTCAAGCCGATGCTCTCATCGCTGCGAACCATCAAGGACGCAGGAGAAATCGCTCTGCTTCGAAAGGCTGTGGATGCCTCGGCCGCCGCTCACCTTGCGGCGATGAAGGCCGTGAAGCCTAACGTGACCGAGTACGAAATTTCCGGACTGATGCAGTATGAGTGGACGCGCCGCGGTTGCGAGCGGCCGTCATACGCGCCGATTGTCGGTTCCGGCCACAATTCCACGGTGCTGCATTATTCTGAAGACATCAATACCATGAAGTCAGGCGACGTGGTCGTCATCGATGCGGCTTGCGAATATTCCATGTACGCCGCCGACATCACGCGCACGCTGCCCATTAGCGGACATTTCTCGGCACGCCAGCGCGAGATCTACGACATCGTTCTGGGAGCGCAGCAAGCCGCCATCGATTCGTTTCAATCGGGCAAGTCGTTTCTTGGTGGGCCCGGCGACAATACGCTCGATAAAGCCGCGCGTGACTACATCAAGACTCACGGCAAGGATCTGCACGGCGACCCGCTCGATAAATATTTTATTCACGGGGTCGGACACTTTCTGGGATTGCACGTGCACGATCCCGGAGACTACAAAATCCCGCTCGGCCCCGGCATGGTGTTCACGATTGAGCCCGGCATCTACATTCCAGAAGAAAATATCGGAGTGCGCATCGAGGACGACTTCCTGGTGGATCAGGACGGCAAGCTGATCAAGCTGAGCGCCGCCGCGCCCTCGAAGGCCGAAGACGTGGAGAAGGCAATGGCAGGGAAGTGAGAAGAAGTGGCCAGTGGTCAGAAACAATCTTTGATTTACTGGCCACTGATCACCGACCACTGGCCACTGCTACGAAACATATTCCCGTATGTACTCGTCCTTGGTATGGGCCAGTTGCCGGATGTCCCCGTCGAAGATGACTTTGCCTTCGCGCAGGATCAGGAAGCTCATGGGCACGTCGCAGTATTGGCCTCGGGGCAGGACGCGCAGCGTGTTGTTGGTCGGATCGAATTGATGCGTGGCCATGGTGAAGGCGTCCTGCAGGCGATGCGTCACCAGCAGGGAGCTGGTTTTATAGACGTCGCGCTGCTTCATGATCAGCTCGATGATGGTGTTCGAGGTAACCGGATCGAGGCCGCCGGTGGGTGAATCGTACAGCAGCAGTTCAGGGTGCGTGATGATGGCGCGCGCAATGGCAACCCGTCGCCGCATGCCTCCCGACAATTCCGACGGAAACATATCCAGGGTGTGTTCAAGTTCCACGAAGCGCAGCGCCTCGCGAACCCGGCCGTCGATCTCGTCGCTGTAGACGCCGCGCTCCTCCATGAGCCGGTAGGCGACATTCTCCGCGACAGTGAGCGAATCGAACAGCGCGCTTTCCTGAAAGACCATCCCGATTTTTCCCCGCAGCGCGAATAAATCCTGCTCGCGCATTTGCGTGACATCCTGGCCCAGTGCCAGGATGCGGCCTGAATCGGGCGGCATCAGGCCCAGGGCCAGCTTCAGGATCGTGCTCTTGCCCGATCCCGCAACGCCGAACAATGCCTTGGTCTCGCCGAACGGCAGGCGAAACGATACCCCGCGCAGCACGTGATTCTCTCCGAACGATATGTGGACGTCTTCGAACTCAATCGCGTACGCGGCGTGATCGCTGGTTGCGGCGGACGAGCTGTCGAGCGGCAAGGTCGGCGCAGACATAAGGCTATTTGTACGACAACACGTTCATCAGGAATTGCGTGACGAAGAGATCGGTCACGACGATCAGCACCGAAGCGGCCACAACCGCTTGCGTAGTCGCGCGGCCCACTCCCTGTGTGCCGCCGCGCGCCGTCATGCCGTAATAGCACCCGACCGTAGCGATGATGAATCCGAACAGAACCGGCTTCACCAGTCCCATAAAAATATCCTGATAGACCAGTGCCTGCCAGGCGTTGTACCAGTACTGGCGCCAGTCCAGATTGAAGAGAATCCGGGAAACCACGGCGCCGCCCATCAGCCCCAGCAGGTCCGAGAGAATGCTTAAGAAGAACAGCATGAAGACGGTGGAGAAGATCCGCGGCGTGACCAGCTTCTTCATCGGATCGGTGCCGAGTGCGCGCATCGCGTCGATCTGTTCGGTCACCACCATGGAGCCAAGTTCGCTGGCCATGCCCGAAGCGTTGCGTCCTGCCACCATCAGCCCGGTCAGCACAGGGCCCAGCTCGCGCACCATGGAGAGCGAGACGAGTTGCCCGATCAGGGTGATCGATCCGAAGCGCTGCAGGGTGTTGGCGCTCTGCACCGCCAGCACCGCGCCGGTGAAGAATCCCGTCAGCACCACGATTGGCAACGAGCCTACCCCGATCAGGTCGGCCTGCTGCAGCATGTCAGCCCAGTAAACCGGCTTGCGGAAGAGATTGCCGAGCGCCTGCGCGGCCAGGAAAGTGTAATCCTGAACCGCCTGAACTTTTTCCTTGGCGAACTCCGTGGGCGAAGTCAGTTCCATGCGGTTCGTGGCCGGTCACAGGCCGATGGGTCAGCGTGCGCGGCTTGACCGAATATAGCAGAGAAGGGCGGCGCGTATCAGCCGTTAGCCACGAGTGATGCTCTTGGTGCAGGCTGGGCCAAGGAATAAAAACTCTGATTACGACGGCTAGGTGTTCTTCTCAGACTCGTACAGAAATCGGGGCAGGCGTTCTCGAACCATGTCATGCAGGCGGCGGTGTTGTTCGCGCATGGCCGCCCGATCGCGCCGAGGGACTTTGTAAACCTCCATCGAAATCTCGACCACGGTTCGATCCAATGCGCGGAGTGCATTGAGGAGTTTGTCGACGTCAGTCGCTCGGACGCCACGGGAACGCCATTTTCGCCATGGCTGTTTATATGGAGGCATCGCACTTCCTCTCCGAACTAGAAGATTGATAACGCATCTTGGAGGGGAAGGGAAACGCAAACAATTCATCGTTGCCATCACCGGATTGCGTAGCCGCACAATAGACGAGCATCTTGAGCGCAATGGCCTGTTATCGACACTTAGCTAGCAACAGTTGGCCACCTGGTTAAGTCCTGTCCAACCCAAGCATGTCTGCAAACTCGTCAAAGCTGTCAGCGCAGCGGACCCACTCGTTCGGCTCGAGTTTCCGCCACCTTAGTCGAAGCACGGGCGGTTCGGAGCCATCCTGCCTGTAATCAAGCACGATAGCGCTATCCGATCCAAGGCCGAAGAAACCAATGTCAACTGATAGCTCGGGTGCTATCTGCTCCAGCGCTCCGAATCTCGACCAGAACTGTCCCTTCCCTTGATTCCTGACCCGCTCGGCAATCGTATGAAACGGCGGCACAGCAAGATAGAGATGATCCTCTTCTGGCGCGAAGAGATGGATGCGCTCTCGTGGTACGTTGCAGTTGTCCATGAGGTTTCTTGCCTGTTTAGCGGTGTGAGGCCAAAGCCCTGCGTCCATTAAGGCGACCAGTCGCTTGGGCAGCAGCAGTTCGCCAACCTTCATCAACTCAGCATCCATCGCATTGCCTCTAGAAGCGCGGATTCGATGCTATCGTGGTCGGGCATTTGTCGCAAAACCCGATTACACTCAGAACCCCTCAATGAGCGACATGGCCTGCTAACGACACTTAGGCCAGTTTGTGGATGTAAACCCGCACAGAATCTCGCACGAAATCGGATTCCTCGGCCCCCAGAGCTTTATTAAATGCTTCCCGAACTGGCTCTTCCTTGGGAGTTCCTCGCGCAGCTTCATAGAGCGCAAGGGCGGCCTCAGCACGAACATCCTCATCTGGGTCGTGCATCAGAATCTCGATGGATGTCTCGATGCCATCTGTTGCCCCCACTCCCCACCACGCCATGTCCAACGCACTTGAGCGCACGCGCCAGTCTTCATGCCTGAGCAGACGGTCCACATCAACCTTCGCTTCTATCAAGTACTCGGAGCACACTTCACGGATGCGCTCTTGCATTTCGATGGTAGGGAAACTGGACGTGTTCAGTTCCCTTGCTCTCTCTATGAGTTTTTGGCGTTCGGGGTCCATGTTTGCTGATTGTAGCGGTTGAAAAATCCCCATATCACTCATTGACCCTGCCTTCCCCGGTCTCCGGGTCAAAACGTGTAATGGCCTTCCATGAGAAGGCCGGTCGGAGTCAAGTGGATTCGTTTGTTTTTTCGTTGGACATGTTTCTCTTCCGCCGAGTGGCCACTGACGCCATGCTTCCATCCGCACTCTCAAGGAGCGATTCGTATCGCTCGGTGCATGTTGGGCGTTCTCGTTTCAGCCGGTGCTGCCATCTGTTTGGCGCCCTGTGGTTCTGCTCTTTCCGAGTCGAACCTGGGCCAGGCCATTAACGCAGTCACCGGAACTCGGCTTTGGGCTTTTGTCTTTTCCTTCCTTGGAACGATTTTGTTTTTGCGTCCGTACTCTTCGGATGCGGCGGCTCGGGAAACGGCAATCCCACTCCCGAATCAGGATTTCTGTACGCCGCCAGCCAGAACGGAATCACAGCGTTTCCATTCAATTCTTCGACTGGTGCATTGGGTGCGGGGTTCCAAGCGACTTCCACGTTCACTGCTACGGATCCCTTGGCGAACATGGTGTCAGATCCCGCTGGCAAGTTCCTTTTTGCTTGTGGTCTGGGAAACTCTTCGACAGAAGCTTTTTCTATCGATGCGACGACTGGGGTACTCACACCGATCAGTGGTTCCACGCTTCCCCTTCAGGGATTTCCGGGCTGCACTCTATCGATGGACCCCACGAGCAAGTTTCTGTACATCGCTACTTCCGCAGGGGTCTCGGCATTCACCGTGAATCCCGCGACCGGCGTCTTAAGTTCCATAGCAGGATCGCCTTTTTCGGATGGTAGCGTTCTCCGCGAATCGGCGATGGACCCCTTTGGCAAGTTCCTTTACGCCATCAGCAACAACACGACCTCTAACACGATCTCCGTGTTTTCAATTAATTCCTCCAGCGGGGCGCTCGCGCCAGTTGCGGGATCGCCATTTCAAATGACTATCAACGGCCTTGCGTATAGCGTCGTAGTCCATCCATCCGGGAAGTTCGTATACGTTAGTTTCCCTCAGAGCGAGGAAATCGCAGCCTGGAGCATCAACACCTCAACCGGGGCAATAACCGCTGTTCCAGGTTCACCGTTTCCAAGCGGCGTTACCAGCGGTAATGCTCCGAACAGTTTGCTGGTGACTCCTTCGGGCGAGTTCCTGTACGCATTATCGGGCGGTACAACGGTTTTTGGTTACCGCGTCGACGCGAACAGCGGCGCGTTGACTGCAATCAACGGCTCTCCTTTTACGCTCAGTTCGGCCGCCGACTATTTTGCGATTGATCCTTCGAGCCAGTTTGTTTACGCGGCCTATGAGAACGCGAACACAGTCGTCGGTTTCGATATCAATGCTTCGACGGGCACGTTGACCGCATTCACCGCGCCTCCTATGTCGGCAGCGGGGGTGACGTTGTTAACCGTCGTAAAATCATCGCAATAAGCTGGTAACTGTTGAAATATCCCCATTACACTCATCGCGTAGCCAAAACCCCGCATGAGGTCAGCAGCCTGACTCTACCCGCGGCCCTTTTTCCTGATCTCGATATTCAGGCGGCGAATCTTCTGATTGAGTGTGGAGAGGGGGACGTGGAAGCGCTCGGCGGCTTCGGTCTGATTCCAGTTGCAGCGCTCCAGCATGTCGGTGATGACGCGGCGTTCGACGTCTTCCACAATTTCGAATAGCGACGCATCCGAAGGCGCCTCGTGCATGGAGAACGACGAGCCCCGGCCCAGCATGGAATCGGGCAGCAAGTCGGAGGTGATTTCCTGTCCGGAGGAAAGTACCACTGCCCGCTCCACCACGTTTTCCAGTTCGCGGACGTTTCCCGGCCACGAGTAGGCCATCAGCGGGCGCAGCGCCTCAGGGATGACGCGCGGCACCGTTCGGCCATTCTCCTCGGCATATTTTTTCAGGAAAAACTCAACCAGCAGCGGAATGTCTTCTTTGCGCTGGCGCAGCGGCGGCAGTTCGATGGTGATGACGTTCAGGCGGTAGAACAAATCTTCGCGGAAACGTCCTTCGCGCACCATCTGCCGCAGATCCACGTTGGTGGCGGCGATGATGCGTACGTCGACCTGAATCTCCTGCACGCCGCCCAAATGCATGAAGCGGCGATCTTGCAGTACGCGCAGGATCTTGGCCTGGGTCTCGAGCCCCATGGTAGCGATCTCGTCCAGAAATAGCGTGCCCTTGTCGGCCATCTCGAACAGGCCTTTTTTCGAGGCGATCGCGCTGGTGAACGCACCCTTCACGTGTCCGAAGAGCGTGGACTCGAGCAAATCCGTCGGCATCGAGCCGGTGTTCACGGGAACGAATGCCCGGTCGCGACGCGGCGAGTTCAGGTGAATCGACTTGGCGATCACTTCTTTGCCTGTGCCACTCTCGCCTTGCAGCAATACCGTCGAGCGGCTGTTAGCGACCTGGCCGACGAGGTCAAAAATTTTCAGCATCGGCTCGCTCTTGCCGACGATGTTTTCAAAGTTATAGCGCTGCTTGAGCGCGCGCTTGAGCTGAACGTTTTCCTCTTCCGCCTTGCGCCATCCCACGGCCGCGCGCACATCGGCGAGAAGTTTTTCGTTGTCCCACGGCTTCTGCACGAAATTCGCCGCCCCGGATTGCATGGCGCGCACAGCGTTTTCGACCGTGCCGTAGGCGGTAATCATGATTACCGGCATCCGCGTGTCGTTCGCGTGAATCTCGGAGAGAATTTCCATTCCGTCGCGCCCGGGCAGAGACAGGTCGAGCAGAATGAGATCGAAGCTGCGGTCGGCCATCTCCGCCAGGCCGTCTTCGCCGCTGGCCGCCGTCTCCACCGCGAAGCCCTCCATTTCGAGCAGCGTCTGCAGGGATTCGCGAATCTCGGCTTCGTCATCGATGATCAGTACCGATCCTGACGGCGATTGGCCGCGCAGTGGACTGGGCGCGATGACGGCGGCTTCAGACATGGATTGCCTTTCTGCTTAACGGAAAGTCGAGGGCGAAGGTCGTGCCTGAGCCCGGATTGCTCTCCACCCGAATCTTCCCCGCATGTTCTTGGATGATCCCGTAGGTCACGGAGAGGCCTAGACCGGTGCCTCGATTTTGACCTTCTTTGGGCGCGGTCTTGGTGGTGAAGAACGGGTCGTAAATGCGCTGGATATGCTCGGGCGCGATGCCGGACCCGGTGTCGGAAACGCGAACACTCACCAGTTCACCGTTGGTCGTCGATACGTTCAACGTGCCGCCGCCGGGCATGGCGTCCCGGGCGTTCAGAAATAGGTTCAGGAAGACCTGCTGCAGTTTTCCGGGATTTCCCAGGATCGGAGAAATCGACGGCGTCAGCTCGGAGCGCACCTCGATCCGCGAAGACCGGAACTGGTGTTCGAGCAACGCCAGCGTGTCGTTGATGACTTTGTTCATGTCTACGTCGGCAAACTCGGTCCCGCCGGTGCGCGAAAAATTCAGCAGGTTGTTGACGATCTCCGAGGCGCGGAACGTCTGCCGTGTGATCTTTTCGAGCAGTCCATATTTCTGCGGATCGCTCTGCAGTTGCTTGGCCAGCATCTGCGTATAGGAAGAGATCACGGCCAGCGGCGTGTTGACCTCATGCGCCACACCCGCGGCCAGCAGTCCAATCGACGACAGCTTGTCGGCCTGCGAAAGCTGCGCTTCCAGTTCGACGCGCTCGGTGATGTCGTCCATGATCACCAGGCGGCCAACCACTTCGAACTTGCGCGTCACCAGCGGAGCGATGGCCACGTTCACCGTGCGCGTCTCGCCCGCCGGGGTCTGTAGCCGGAACTTGTACAGGTTGTTGATGCCCGCGTTCTGCCGCACCCGGTAGAACTCTTCCGCGAAGTCGGCCGGGAAGATGCTGCGCAGCGGCTGGGTCAGAATCTGCCAGCGCGGCATGGCATACATCACTTCCATCTGCGAGTTCCAGCTCTCGATGCGGTCTTCCATGTCGAGCGCCATGATGCCGACATTGATCGACTCCACAATGTTCTCGTTGAAGTCCTTCAGGCGCTCGTACTCCGCCATCTTCTGCTGCAGCGACGCGTAGAGCCGGCCATTCTGAATGGCGATGCCCAGATATCCGCCCAGGGTCTCGAGCAGTTCCACGTCTTCGCTCGAAAGGAAGTCGCCCTTCGCGGTCTTGCCCAGGCCCAGCACGGCGACAGTTTTCTGCTGCGCGCGGCAGGGGATGTAGTAGTTCAGATCAAGCCGCGCAATTGATGCCTGCGATCCTGCGGTCTCGCGCGGAACCTGATGCGTGTTGTCGAAAAACAAGTGCCGCGCCGCTTCCGAGCGCGGCTCGCTCAGGAAATGCAGATCGAGCTTTCCCGCCGGATTTACATTGACTGACTTCGACAGGAAGAACTGCTCGTCGTCGCCGGTCGAAAGAAAAATCGCAATGCGATCCACGGCGAGCGTCCGGCTGAGCCGGTCGACCACTGACGAGAGCAGGCGATTCAAATCGGTTTCCGAGCTGAGCTCGCGGCCAAATTCGATCAGCGTGCGGCGGTAGTCATACACCGTGCGGTAGAACAAGTGGTCGACGCGATCCTGAATCCAGTTGCGGACGGGATCGAACAGCAGCGCCGTCACTACAATCGCGATCGTCAGCCCAACCGGCCCCGTCCCAGGTTTCTGCGAATGCACCAGTTCTGCCACGCCCGCTACCAGCGCGAAATACACGCCGACAACAGCCGCAGCGGCCAATCCGTAAACCACCACGCGCTTCGAGATCAGATCGACGTCCATCAATCGATAGCGGAAGATGGCATAGCCGAAGGTCAGCGGAAGCAGTCCCAGCGAGAGCACCGATAGCTTCATCACCGGGCCCGGCATGGTGCCGCTGAGATAAGGGATCACATAGAACAGCGTGTACGGGACAATCGCCAGAATCGTTCCGCGCGTCACCCATTTCAGTTGCTGGCGCAGAATCGTGGTCGTGGCGCGCCGATAGCTATACCAAAGCACCGACGCGGAGGCGATGAACAGCAGCGCGCCGTAAGCGATCTCCTGCCGGTCCATGTTCCAGCGCAGTTCGCCGGAGGCTTGCGCCAGCTGCAATGCCAGAATGTGCCGGACGAGCAACACCGCTCCCGGCAGATACGCCAGCAGCAGCAGACGCGGGTGTTGCTTCACAAACTGGCGCTTCTCCGGGAAAGTCAGCACGAAGTGCAGGAACAGCGCCGGCTGCATCACCCAGGCGACAATGTTGCACCAGTAAATCGTCCAGTCGAAGTCGTTCAGCTTGCCGGTGTATTTGAACGAATAGGCGACGAACGATACCAGGCAGAAAATATAGAAATGCATGGACCCGGGAGCAGTCCAGCGGCGCAGCAGCACGTACAAGCCGATCCCGAGGTAGATCAGCGCGATCAGGCGCAACCAGTCATTCAACGAGCGGTTGGCGGGAACCAGGATGACGTTCGAGTCCAACGGAATCGACTGGCGGATCAGCGCGTAATCCGCGTTCGAGTAAACGCCTGTTCCAAAGAGTTGGCGAACCAGTGAGGAGGTGGTGTTGACCTCGTAGCCGTTGACCGAAACCAGTTGGTCTCCGGCTTTGATTCCTGCTCGTGCGCCAGGACCGGTTGCTTCGACGCGGTCGGCGATCAGATGGCCGTTGTGCTCAACCCACCAAACGCCATCGTCAGGAACAGCGTAGGTGCGTTCCTTTTCAAAATTGAAGCCTGCAAAGACCACCGCAGCTACCGTCAGAACAAACAGTAGAACTGCAACAAAGCGAACTTGGCTCTCCTGATTCATGAGCGGCAGGGCGGGCCCTGAACCCCGAGGCGCAGACTCAACGTCTGGCCGATCATCAATGAGCAAGTTCGCTGCCATGTGGGTTTCCGGATTGAAACGCCTAAGTACCGTACTTCAAGGCACTTCCGAAATTATAGATGTACTTTTCGATGCGAATTACGTTTTTTTGGATGTTTCTGTGAGATTCCGTATCCGTTTGCCTTTGCGTTGCTTAGGCTTACAGGCGGATGGATTCTGCATTCACGCTGGATATGATGATTGATAGCCGCCGAATCGTTGTTTCTGGCTGCTATCCAGCCTTGCGTTCGTCCTTGGGCAGGAGAGGAAGCGAGTCCTCGTCCCATTCGAACGACAGCGTCCGCGCCGTGGTCTCTACCGGTTCCAGTTCAGGGATCTCTTCCGCGACCGCCGCGCCGAGTTCGGCAAACTTCCGCGCCGACACCAGAACGCGATTCTCCAGCGACCCGACCGCTTTGTTGTAGCTCTCTACCGCACGATCGAGGCCGACGCCGACGGCAGCGATGTGGCCGCCCAGATTACGCAGGCGTTCATGCAGTTCTTTACCTAAGTCGCTGATTTGTTGCGCGTTACGAGCGAGCTTCTCCTGGTTCCAGCCGTAGGCTACGGCTTTCAGCAGCGCGATCAAAGTCGTCGGTGACGCGGGGATGACTTTGTTAAGAACGCCATGTTCGATCAGACCCGTGTCCTGCTCGAGAGCAGCGCTGAAGAAAGTCTCTCCGGGAAGAAACATAACGACGAATTCGGGGGTGGCGTCGAACTGCTCCCAGTATTTTTTACCGCTCAGCGTGTTGATATGGTCGCGCACCTGGCGGGCATGATTGGCCAGGCAGGCCCGGCGCGTCTCTTCATCATTGGTCTCGAAAGCATCGAGGAAAGCCTGCAGCGGCGTCTTGGCGTCGACCACAACGCTCTTTCCGCCGGGAAGCTTCACCACCAGATCGGGACGCAAACGGCCATTGTCACCGGTGATGGTTTCCTGCTCGGCGAAATCGCAATAAGGCAACATGCCTGCAATTTCAACCACGCGGCGAAGCTGGATTTCTCCCCAGCGCCCGCGCACATTCGGAGTGCGCAGTGCGCGCACCAGGTTGCCGGTTTCCGACTGCAGTTCCTTCTGCGTAGTGATGAGCGATTGCACCTGGCGCTTAAGGTCGCCGTAAGCCTCACCGCGCGCAATCTCCATTTGCTGGATTTGCGCGTCGACCTTGCTCAGTGAATCGCGCACCGGCGCCACCAGATCGGCGACGGCTTTCTGCCGGGCTTGCAGATCACCTTGGGCCTCGCTCTGGAAGCGCTTTAAGTTCTCCTGCGCAAGCTGAATGAAAGACGCATTGTTGCTCTTCAGCGCGTCGGCGGCCAGCGCCTTAAAGGCATTCTGCAACTCTTCGCCAGTGCGGCTTAATAATTCAATCTTTTCGCTGCTGGTCTTTCGTTCCGATTCCAGGGCGGATTCGAGTCTGCCACGGCTCTCCAGCAGCCCCCGCTGATCGGCCAAAAGCCGCGCCAGATCGGCCTTTCCGCCCGCTAATTCATTCTCTCGTAAGGACAAACGGGCCTGCAGCGCAGCCGTGCGCGAACGCAGCAACAGCCAAGCAACCAAACTTCCAAACAACAGGCCAATGGCCCCACTGATCCCTAGTTCCATAGACGGAGGTAACTACTTTGCCCCTTCGTAGAACTCTAGCGTAGCACCAGCGGCAAGTTTGAGCCGGTACCAACTTGAGGCTTGAAAGAGCTGGAGAAATGATCTCCCCCAAGGTCAGCGGCAGGCCAAACTCAATGCATAAATCTCAAAAACTTATATCGCCAAAATTCTTCGCGCCCAGATTCATCACGCCCAGATTATTGCTGGCCTTCGTGCTGGGAACGGGAGTCGTCACCGTTCGCCCGGCAGTTCGCCTGATGGCTCTGTCGGAACCCACGCCAGCCGCGCAACAAACGAAGAAAGCCGCGCTGCAGCCGGTCGCTGCAACCTCGCATGATATTCCTTTTCTGGACGCGGAATCCGCGGCCGAGCAGCAGCTTCTCCAATTAGCCAACCAGTCGCGGCAGCAGGCAGGAGCCCCTCCGCTCACGCTGGATCCCGGACTTTCGCAGGCCGCCATCATTCACGCGCAGGCCATGGTCAATGCGCGAGAACTTTCCCATCAATTTCAGGGTGAGCCTTCGTTGCCGCAGCGCCTGGCTGCGACCACAGAACTACAGCTCGATCAGGAGGGCGAGAACGTTGCCCTCGACTACGACGCCGAGCATGGACACCAACATCTAATGCTTTCCCCTCCCCATCGCGCGAACCTGCTCAACCCGGCCTACAACGTGGTCGGGTTGGGCGTGGTTCGTAGTGGAGACCGGTTGTACATCGTGCAGGACTTCGGCCATGCCCTCCCCAACTATTCGGCCGCGCAAGTGAAGGAGCGAGTTGCACAGTCAGTGAATCAGGTGCGCCGGCAGGCCAATCAATCTGCTTTGGCGCGGGCGGAGGGAAGAGCCCTCGATGACGCCGCGTGCTCCATGGCGCAATCCGACAAACTCGCAACCCAGCCGGTGCGCAGTTTATCCGATCACGAGACCGTGCTCACCTATACCAGCCTGCATCCGGAGACGCTGCCGACGGGCGCAGAACATGCCATCGCCAGCCGCAACCTGCACCGCTTCTCAGTGGGAACCTGCTACGGCCGCACCGACACCTATCCCACGGGAGTGTATTGGGTCGTGCTGACGCTGGAGTAGATTCGCCCGAGCGCCTCATCTTCAGCCTGAGGAAATAGTCGGGCGAACGTCTGCCTGTGTTTTCCGCGTAAATGCTTTCCGCGTAAACCCCGATAGGCCCGCTGGTTCTAGTGCTTGATGTACATCCACGCCGCCAGCGCCAGCAGCAGAACCGTAGTGGCCCACAGGGACGAATCGCTCATTCCAGTTTTTTTCTTAGCCATGCCCGCCATTCTAATACCGCCTGTCAACCCCATCGCTGATGCGATCCCCGAGCCGGGAATGTTGAGGCCTGGCCAAGCTCTCTCGCCACAGGGTTATACTCCTTCATTCCTGTTGGAGGCAGAACGGCTTGATGAACCCTCGGGCTCGCGGAATCGGCAAGATTCTCGGCTGCATACTTCTGGCTCTCATCGGAGTGCTCGCCATCGCCATCACGAAGACGATCGGCTGGCGCCCGATCCTTGGACCTCGGCGACGCCCTCTGACCGCGCGCAAATTCGAAAGCACACCGCAACGGTTGGCGCGCGGCGAGTATCTCGTGCACAACGTGACCCTTTGTGTCCTCTGCCACTCCGAACACAACTTCAAAGCCCCCGGAGCTCCGGTCATCGAAGGCACGCTGTTCGCCGGAACGCACTTTGAAGAGGAAGGATTGCCGGGTGATGTTTACAGCGCCAACCTGACTCCCGACCCGGAAACGGGAACTGGCGCTTGGAGCGACGACCAATGGTCTCGGGCCATTCGCGAAGGCATTGGCCACGATGGGCGGGCTCTATTTCCAATGATGCCTTATGAGCACTTCCATTTCATGTCGGACGAAGATGTTGCTGCGGTGATCGTTTATCTGAAAACAGTCCAGCCGGTCAAACGTCGTCAGCCATCTACGAGACTTGTGTTTCCAGTCAACTACTTAATCAAGACAGTGCCGGAGCCGCTGACCGGGCCCGTTCCCGAACCTGACCGATCCACGCCGGAGGCGCGCGGCGCTTACCTGGTGCAAATGGCGACTTGTTCGGACTGCCACTCGCCCAGCGACGATCAGGGCCGCGAAATCCCAGGAATGGATTTCTCAGGAGGGAGTCTTTTTGTAGGGCCGTGGGGCAGCGTTGCCAGTGCCAATATCACGCCCGACGCCTCGGGAGTTTCCTACTACGATGAACAACACTTTATCCAGGTCATGCGTACAGGAATGGTCGGAGCCAGAACTCTCAGCTTTGTGATGCCAACCACCTTGTTTCGCGGTATGACCGACGGCGACCTATCCGATATCTTTGCCTACCTGAAAACCTTGAAGGCCGTGCATCATCGCGTTGACAACAATCTGCCGCCGACGTACTGCAAGCTTTGCCGCCAGAAGCACGGCGCTGGCGATCAAAACTGAATTCATTCTCTTCGGGCGGGTGGCCCATCCTTCGAAGTTGTTTTGTGTATAGCACCAAGACAGAGGGTGCCCCTCGATAAGAGCGAAGTTCCTGTCAAGGCGTAATTGTCCTGGGCGGTGCGGGGGCTGGGCCACCCGGACGGGTCTGGCCCTTTGCCCTCTCTTCGTCATGCCATATTTGTACATACAGAAATGCATGACAAATGTTCTTGAAGGAACACTGTGGAAAACCTGCAAAGTTCCCCGCCAACCTACTCGTAGCGCAGGCTTTCCGCCGGATCGAGCCGCGAGGCACGGCTGGGCGGTTGGCCCAGGTTTTTGATCTCGCTGGCAGCGCCAACATAATGGCTGCCCCATCCTTCGCGCACTTTGCGAAGGGTGGGAATCGGGAATGTCTGCGTCCAAACGAATCTAACAAATTCAATGTTGGCAGCATCGTTCCCGTTCTTGCAACGTGCGCAAGAATAGGCTCTCCCAGTCGTGGTGTTGCGACCGCGAATCAGGCGCTGAGCGCTGCGACCTCTTGGTCGCGTGCTTTCTTGAGGTCGGCTTGCGATTCGCCGAACACGACGTTGTAGAGTCCGCCACCGATCGCGCCGCCGACGAGCGGGGCGACCCAGAACATCCACAACTGCTGCAGCGCCCAGCCGCCGGCAAACAGTGCGGGACCGGTGCTGCGCGCCGGATTCACCGATGTGTTCGTTACCGGAATGCAGACCAGATGAATCAGCGTCAGGCAGAGGCCGATCGCGATCGGGGCCAGGCCTTTGGGAGCGCGGCGATCGGTCGAGCCCATGATTACGATCAGGAAAAACGCAGTCAGCACAACTTCGGCGACGATTCCGGCGAGCAGCGAATATCCGCCGGGAGAGTGCTCGCCGTAGCCGTTGGAGGCGAATCCGGCATGCACATCGAACGTCGGCGATCCGCTGGCGATTACGTACAGAACGCCCGCAGCCGCGATGGCGCCGGCAACTTGCGCGGCCACATACGGCAGCAATTCGGAAGCAGGGAAGCGCTTGCCCACCACCAGGCCGACGCTCACCGCCGGATTCAAGTGACAGCCCGAGATGTGTCCGATGGCGAAGGCCATGGTCAAAACGGTGAGGCCGAAGGCGAGAGCTACGCCGGCGAAGCCGATGCCGACGGCGGGAAATCCAGCGGCTAGCACGGCCGCGCCGCATCCGCCAAAGACCAACCAGAACGTTCCAAAGAATTCTGCCGTTGCGCGTTTACCAATAGGCATGGAATTTCTCCTTCCACAATCCTGAGTGCGAACAATTTTTGCGGGGCCCGATTTCGAGGGCCAAAGGTTAGCACACGGCGGAGAGAATCAGAACTGAAAGTTCCGCCCCGGCAGGCGGTTACTGACGCGTGCAGCGCAAGCCGATCGCGATTGTCCGTTCTACCGGGGAATGCTAGGCTCGGCAGAGGTGAGCTCCGCGTACGCCAATCCGTTGAAACCTGCACCTTCTTTGCCTGCACGTGTGGCCGAATGGCTGCAGTCGGCCTCGGCGGACGTGTGGGTGAAATTTCTGCTGGCGCTGGTCGGGCTGGCGATGGCGTTTGCCGCGGCCTTGTTCTCCACCGTGTCGCGCGATGCCGGCAACGTGCTGGCCACGGTAATTCTGGCTTCGACTTCGCTACTGCTGGCGGCGCTGGTGGGACTGGTTACGGTGCCATACCTGGCGCGGCGCGTGGCCGTGGAGCGGCTGCGCGAATCGTTCGACTATGACGTGACGCGCGCCGGCATTGTCTACGTGCTGGTCACGCTGGTGATTGGCATTGCGGCGCTGAACACGGGAAATAATCTTCTCTACATTGTGGTGGCGGCGATGCTGTCGGCCATCCTGGTTTCCGGCGTGGTTTCGGCGTGGGTGCTGCGGCGGCTGGAACTCGATATTCGCCTGCCCGAGCATATTTATGCGGGACGCCCCGTGCTGGGGTGCATTGTCCTCAACAATCCGCGAAAAGTGCTGCCCTCGTTTTCGATCTGCGTCGTTTCCACGCGCAAGAAGAGGAAGAAGCAACAGCAACAATGGCGGTGGGAGGCGACGACGTTTGCATTTCCCTTCAACCGTCCGCTGGAGCAGCAGTGGCTGCGGCTTCCGGACCGCCGTCTGCGTCGAGTGGCCGTCGTGCCGCCGCCTCCGGGAATTTTTCAGGGGATGGCCTATTTTGCGTATGTGCCTCCGCAGGTGGAGTTGTCGGCCGATCTGGAGTTGAAGTTTGAGCAGCGCGGGCGCTATAGCGAGGACAGTTTTGGGTTGGCAACGCGCTTTCCCTTCGCGTTCCTGACCAAGACGCGCCATGTATCGTTGCCGCGGGAGGTGCTGGTGTATCCGCGCATCGAGCCAACGAATGAATTTTTTGAAATTCTGCCGCTGGTTCGCGGCGAGTGGGAAAGTTTCGTCCGCGGGCGAGGCTCCGATCTATACCTCATTCGCGAATACATGCCGGAAGATTCTGCCCGGCACGTCGACTGGAAAGCCACGGCCAAGTCGGGCTCGCTGAAAGTGCGCGAGTATGCCCGCGAGGACGAACGCAAGCTCTGCATCGTCTTCGACAATCCCGAGCCGGGATCGATCTCCGAGCAGGGTTATGAAAGAGCCGTAGAACTGGCAGCTTCCCTGGCCTGGCATTTCAAGCAGGGCGCGGAAGTGTCGTTTGCGGTTGCCGGTCGCTCCCGCACGCGGGAGTTACACGAGTTTCTTGGTTGGATGGCCGTCATCCAACCGGGGCGCGATGAGGCGCATACCGGCGCCCGGAGTGGAGAGCCGAAAGTCGCTCATCCTGCAGACCTCATTGGCGGAGTCATCGCTGGAGAGAAATCTTCTGCCGGATGGTTTCAACATTGTCATTACCGGGCGCCCGCGCGGCAGCCTTCCTACCGCACTCTGGGATTCCTCTTACTTCGTCTTTGTAGGAGACGAATCCGCTCCCTCCGCCCGCAGCCAGCAATAGGGGATTCACCTAGGGCCGTTCCAAACCTCTAGCACGAAGGTAACGTTGCCCTCGGAGTATCTATCGCGTAACGTTACTTTCGATTACTGGGGTACATTGAACATACGTTCAAGAAACGTTAACTTTGCTTTATCACCCTGTACTTTGGTGCAGGCCTAGGTCCTAAGTCTTACCGTTCGAACCGGCTTCGGAATCGTCTCTGCGATGAGCGCCAAACTTACGCTTCTCTATTACACGCTGTGGATCGCACATCCTCTGCTGCAGATGGGGATCGTCGCGGTCATGCTGCAGCGTGGGCTGCATCGCAAGTTCAAGTTCTTTTTCGGTTATCTGCTGATTCAGCTCATCACCTTCGGGCTGGTATTTCCAGCCTTCTGGCGCAATTCGTCAACCGTGTATTACCTCTACTGGGGCTGCGATGCGCTTAGCATCTGCTTTGGCTTTGCGGTGATTCACGAAGTCTTTGTCGATGTCTTCTCCTCCTTCCACACGCTGCGGGATCTGGGCACGGTTCTTTTCAAGTGGGCGGCGCTGGTGATGCTGCTGGTGGCCGGAGTGGTTTCGCTCTCCACGCATTCCAGCAACATGGCGCCATGGATGGAAGCGATCCTCACTTCACAGCGCTGTGTGCGTGTGATCCAGGTGGGGATGGTGCTGTTTCTTCTCTTCTTCTCGAGCTATGTCGGGATCAGCCGACGGCGACACAGTTTTGGGATTGCGCTTGGCTTCGGCGCTTTTGCCATCGTTGAACTTATGCTGATTGCCTCATTTGTGGGCAAGCATCTGGCGGATCCGTGGATGAGCATTGTGAACATGACGGCCTACAATGCCAGCCTGATCGTGTGGGTGAGCTACGTTGCGGCCAAGAGCCCGGCGCGCGAGGCCTCCAACACGCTGCTGCAGCCGCAGCGCTGGGAGCAGAGCCTTTCCGACATTCATCATCCGTTCCCGTCGGACTCGCTGATCCCAATGTTCGAGGGCATGGTGGACCGCGCTCTTTCGCGTACCCAGCCCGAGGTTCCCACGGTCCACGAAAAGCGGGATGCGAATGCCAGCGATTGGAAAGCCGCGGCCGCTCCCGTCCGCAAGTTCGATATTTCACGCACCCGTTGAGTACAAGCTCAGGGATTCTCCTTCGACATTCTCCCGTTGCTTGCCCACTTTGTTCGGATTTCGTAAATTCCAGCCTGTATTTCGGCCTTTGAGCCCTATTCACTAAAAGGTTAACAAATACTTTAACTTAGTTAAGAAAAAGACTGCATTCAGGTGGGATGTGGGGATGAATTGCGTGTCGTAGGGATGCTCTGGAGAGAGAAGAGCGGGTGGCGCAGAAGTTCCTTGCCGGTTTCGCTTGACAAGTGCCTTATAATTCGTCTCCGCGATGACTGCCCCGTCAGGGGAAATCTTACGCGGATATAGGAGACGAACCCATGAAACGCTCAATCAGGCTTGCAATCCTGATGGTAGGACTAGTGGGCACATTCATCACGGCTGCCGTTCAAGTGCTTCCGGCCCAAGACGGCGGTCCGTTGATTCTGTGCCCACCCAGAACACAATGTGCACCTTAACCTGCCCCCGTATTAAAACCGGAAGGCAGCTGTGACCGCAAGGTCACCGAAGTAACCATGTAAAGTAACCTGCAGTAACTTGGGCCGAACCCTGGGCTCGCAATCTTTGGGCTGACGGAACTTATAAGCCGTCAGCCCCTATTTTTTTGTGAAGGCGCGCTCAGCGCCAGGGCGAGCACCCGGCGAAGTTCGTCGGGATCCGAGAGGGGCGGCTGGCAAGATGTCCCCGAACAAATCACGGCGAAGGATTTATTCGACGACAATTGGGGAAGATTCGGAATCGTAGCCGCCAGCAGCGGCGGGAGATTCTGTTTCACGGCCTGATTCGCCGCCAGTTGAAGTGTGCTCTTATTAAAAGCAAACGGAGCGCGAGCCGCGGCATACAACTGGTTGGCGATCGCATCCTTTTCGTCCTGACCAATCACAACCACCTGGGTTGGGCTCTCCAGTAAATGGACGGCGGCGATTCCGTAGGTCGCAGCGAAAATTCCAAACTGCCCGGCCACGCCGGCGAAGGCCTCTAAAGTCTGCTCCGCTTTATCGCGGTACGTGTCATCGCCGGTGTAGTGATGCAACCGCATCAACGCGATCGCGGCCATGGGATTGCCCGCCGGAGTCGGCGAATCCTGCAGCGGCTTGCGGCGCGTCGCCAGCACTCCGAGACTCTTGCCGTCGGCCGGCGGTTCACTGTCGAAGAAACCGGCGGAAGTCGCATCGTAAAAGCGCGCGATCATCGCGTCAGAAATGGCATGGGCGAATTTGAAATAGCTGAGATCCGCGGTGGCTTCGTAGGCGTCGAGGCAGGCCAGAGCGGTGAAGGCATAGTCATCGAGCAAGCCGGAGATCTCGCGGTGCGCGGCCTGCGGATCGGAGTACGCCACCACATGCAGCAGCAGGCCAGATCTCCAGGCTTCAGCGAGGATGCGGTCAAGCGACCGCAAGGCGAAGCGGCGAGCCGCAGGAAGATCGAGAACCTTCGCAGCTTCTAGATAGGCGGAGATGCACAAGCTGTTCCATCCCACGTAGACGGTCTTGTCGACGTAGGGCGTGGGCCGCAGCAGGCGCGCGGCGTACATCTTGTTCTTTGCTGACGCCAGTAACTCCTGCACCGCGTCCGGGTTCAGGCTCATCCGCTTCGCAATCTCGTCGATCGATGCCCGCACGAACAGGACATTCTTCGCCGGGTTGTGGTGCATCTCGCCGATTTCGTTGATGTCGTAGCGCAGCGCCGCCGCTTCCGCTTCTTTTTCAGTCAGTACCGCGCGCGCTTCGTCGAGCGTCCAGGTGAAATAGTCGCCGTCGTCGTCCATGTTGATGTCGGCATCCTGCGACGCGTAGAAGCCGCCACGCTCGCGGTCGCTGAGCCACTCGTCCATCCAGCGAATAATGTCGCGGGCGACGTCGGCGAAGAACTCGTTCCCCGTTGCCTGGTAGGCATGTACATAATTCTTGAGCAGTTCGGAGTTGTCGTAGCACATCTTCTCGAAGTGCGGCACGACCCAGCGCTCGTCCACCGAATAGCGATGGAATCCGCCCGCAAGCTGGTCGTACATGCCGCCGTTCGCCATGTGCTCGAGGGTAGTGAGCAGAACGTTGCGCAGCGGTTCATTATCTGTGGGGACAGTCCGCGCCCGGCTGTCCAGTGGAGGCCAGGCTTCGCTCTGCCGCTGCGCGCATATCTTTCGATCAGCAAATCCAGCGCCGAGGGATGCGGAAACTTCGGAGCGGAGCCAAATCCGCCATGCTCGGTGTCGAACATCTTCAACGCCGATTCCTCAATCCCCGTAATGACACTGTTCGAAACCCGGCCGCTCCGTCCCGCGAACGATTCCGACTGCGCGAGGGCGGTCTCGACCATCGCCGCCTGCTCGACCACATCGCCATTTTTTTCTTTGTAGGCCTTCGCGATGCTGAGCAGCACGCGGCGAAAGCTCGGGCGACCGTATCCGTCTTGAGGTGGAAAGTAAGTCCCACCATAAAACGGCTTACCATCAGGAGTGAGAAATGCGGTCAGCGGCCATCCGCCCTGCCCGCTCACCGCCTGCACCGCGACCTGATAGCGGCTGTCGATATCGGGACGCTCGTCGCGATCCACCTTCACGGCAATGAAGTGTTCGTTCACGATCGCTGCAACTTCGGGATCGTCGTAGGACTCGCGATCCATCACGTGACACCAGTGGCACCACACTGCGCCGATATCGAGCAGCATGGGCTTGTTCTCGCGCTGCGCGGTGGCGAAGGCCTCCTCGCCCCACTCGTGCCAGCGAATCGGCTGATGCATGGCGGAGCGCAGGTAAGCGGAGGACGCGCGGGCGAGGGAGTTGAGGGAGGTGGTGGTCATGCAATCAAGTCTAAACTGTCTTTGTGATTGCAATCACAATTGACCGACTGGCCGTGCCGTTTGTGCAGCGAAGAAGAGATCGAGTACATCTCAGCGGCTGCGTGCCGCATCTTCTAACAAATACAATCGTCGTCAGTCTTGTTCATGCATCGAGGAAACCACTGGATGGATCGCCATAGGGCCAAGATTTTTTCCGCTATTGTTCTGATTCTGATCGCTGTACTCACCGCCGGTCCGCTGGCCGCGCAAGATGCAACCGCTGCGCTCTCCGGCGTTATCAGCGATGCCTCGGGAAAAATAATTCCGGACGCCAAAATTTCCGTGAAGAATCTGACGACTGGCCAATCGACTGATACGCGGGCAGACTCTTCCGGCCACTACGTGGTTCCAAACCTTCCGGCCGGAGACTATGAAATCGTTGCGTCTGCTGACAGCCTCGCTGCCAGCCCCGCTAAAGTTACACTCGCGTCAGGAACGCAGCAGACCCTGAATCTCACTCTGACTGCGCAAGCGGCGCCCTCGGAAAATCTGCCGAACGCTCCTTCCGCTACCAAGACCGAACCTTCACTCGAGGATCTGGGCTTTTCAAAAAGCGAGACGCAGGCGAACGCGGCTCAACAGGCTCTTCTCGATAAGCGCACACACATGCTGAAGATCCATCAGCGTATGGGATTGATTACCGCGATCCCGCTGGTCGCAACTGTGATTCTCGGGCCGGGCGCAGGAGGCAAAAGTGAAGGGACGGCGACTCGTGATCTGCATGTGGCGCTCGGGGCGTTGACCGGCGACTTGTACGGGATTACGGCTTACTATGCGATCCGCGCGCCGCGCGTCCCGGGCACGAAGAAGAAAGGGCCCATCAAGGTTCACGAAGCTCTGGCCTGGATTCACGGGCCAGGGATGATCCTGACGCCCATTCTCGGCGCAATGGCTTTCAGCCAGAAAAACAATGGAGAGAAAGTTCACGGCATTGCCTCCGCTCACGGCCCGGTTGCGATTGTCACCGCCGGGGCCTTTGGCGCGGCGCTATTGGCCGTCTCGGTGAAGTTCTAATCCGGCATATTCTCGAATCTATGAACAAGAAACTAATTTTTGTTTTTCTATTGTTCGCGGCGTCCCATCTTTTTGCCTCTGACCAGCAATGGGTGCTCAAGCAGAGCACGCTCACTTATCATGTCTCGCACCCGCTGCATCAAACCGACGGCACCAGCCACGCGGCGCGCGGCAAGGGAATTTGTCATCAGGGCCAGTGCGAATTTCTAATTGCAGTTCCGGTGAAGACCTTCGATTCCGGGGATACGAATCGCGACCTGCACATGATTCAGGTGACGCGCGGCGCGGAGTTTCCCATGGTCACGGTGCGCACTCGCCTGCCCGAATCCGATGCAACGTCATCGTCGATCAAGGCTGATCTCGAAATCCAATTTGCCGGACAGACCGTGAGCTACAAGCAGGTTCTTTTGGAAGTGAAGGCCGAAGGCAACGACAAGCGAATTACGGGAACCATCCCGGCCACGCTTAGCGATTTCAAGATCGAACCACCATCTCTGCTGACCATGCCGGTAAAGAATGAGATTCCCATCCGCGTCGATCTGACGTGGTCCACACGGTAATGGTCGCGGTAGCGCAAGAAATCGATCAGAGTTTTGCGCTCTGCAGTTGCTTGGCAATCTTGACGTACAAATCGATCGCGTCATGCAATTGCTGCTTCTCGATGAATTCACCCTCGGTGTGGGCTACATGAATTGACCCTGGGCCGACGAGTAGCGGCTGGCCCCACTTCGTGAGCTTGGGGATGTCGGTGGTGAATGCGGCGATCATGGTGGGCAATCCATCGACTGTGCGCAGGCGGAGGAAGGGAAGTTCGAGCGGGAAGTCGACCTGCACCTGATCGCCGGCGGTCGGCGAGAATTTGTTTACGCAACGCGTCTGCGGGGCCGACGAGGCGATAGAGCAAATCCGCGTGCGCATAGTCGGGAATCACGTTGGGCGCGCGGCCACCTTCGATCAGCCCTATATTCAGCGTGCACGGGCCGACCTCGGGATCGGACGGCAACGGCATCGCACGCAGGCGTCCAAGCGCTGCGATCAGTTTGTCGATGGCCGACTCGCCCAGTTCCGGATACGCCGAATGCGCCATGCGACCGTTGGCTGTGATCTCGACGCGCAGCGTGCCCTTCGAGGCCAGTGCGATGCGGTTTTCGGTGGGCTCGCCGTTTACCAGGAAGCGGCAGGTCTTCGGTGCGTGATCATTGGCCACTTTCGCGCCGAGGCTGTCGCGCTCTTCTCCTACCAGGAACAGTAGTCCAACGTAGATTCCGTCGCGGCGCAGGCGTTCGGCGGCGGCGATTTGCGCGGCGATGATTCCTTTGGCATCGCAGCTTCCGCGGCCGTAAATTCGGCCCGCATCTTCCGACGACGGAATGAAGGGAGGAACGGTGTCCAGGTGAGTGGAGAAGACGATGGCGGGCTCCGGCTGATCTTGGAAAATTGCGTAGAGATTAAAACGGTTGCCCTCGACCGGCATCTTGACTGTGTTGTAGCCAAGTTGGCGAAGCTCTCCATATAAGTAGTTGGCGACCGCAGTTTCATTGCCCGAAATCGATTCGATGTCGACCAGTTGGCGCGTAAGCGTGATGGCGTCCATGGACGAGAGGATAGCAGAGCGATTCGGCGGCGGATGCGATCCTGCGATAATCTGAAATGTGGACACTTCTGCGCAATCGATTCGTTCCCTCTTTCTCGACGGCCCAGCGGGGCACCTGGAGGCGCTACTGAATACGGGCGCCGAGAGCGCTACGCATGCGGCGGTCGTGTGCCATCCACATCCGTTGTTTGGCGGAACGCTGCATAACAAGGTCGTCTTCCACACCATGAAGGCGCTGAACAGCTTCGGATTTCCAGTACTGCGTTTCAATTTTCGCGGGAGTGGGTTGAGCCAGGGCGAGCACGATCATGGCGTCGGCGAAATGGAGGACGTGAAGGCTGCGCTCAACTGGCTGGATGCGGAATTTCATTTGCCGCTGGTGTTCGCAGGATTCTCTTTTGGCGCGGCCGTGGGATTGCGCGCGGCTTGCGACGACGCGCGGGTGCGCGCCCTGATTGGAATTGGAACGCCGGTGGCGCCGGTGGCGGCGGAAAGTGAAGAGCCGCGGGTCTACACATTTGATTTCCTGCACGATTGCACCCGGCCGAAGTTATTCGTCAGCGGGGCGCGCGACCAGTTTGGACCACGCGCGAAGTTAGAGGCTCTGATCGCGTCGGTGCCGGAGCCGAAGAAGCTGGTGATCATCGAAGGCGCGGATCACTTCTTTGAAGGAAGGCTGCGCGAGTTGCGCGAGGCGATTGAGGGATGGGTGAGGGAAGCAGTCGTCGCAACCTCTCTATAATCCTCCCCTCTATAATCTTCCGCATGTCTGATCTGGCGAGCGAATCCAAATTCCGTGAGATGCGTGACCGTGCCCGCGACCATCTTTCGCTCGGCGCTGGCCGCGGCCTCGATTCGCTCGGGCTTCGCGCGGCATGTGCATTGTGAGCGCGGCCTGCTGCGCGTCTGCGAGGATATTTATGACTTGCATTCGTATTCGCGGGTGCAGGTGATCTCGATCGGAAAAGCGGGACACACCATGGTCGAGGCGCTGGCCGCGCTGGTCGGCGATTCGCTGGAGGGCATTGTTGCGTCGTCGGTCGAGCCCGAGGCGCAGGTTCGCGGATTCCGGTATTTTCGCGGCGGACATCCCACGCCGAATGCGGAATCGATTCGAGCTGCGGGCGCGATCCTAAACACGTTGCAGAATCAGCCGGCCTCGGCTCTCATTATTTTTCTTATCAGCGGCGGAGGCTCTTCGATCGTCGAGAAGCCTATCGACGATGAGATCTCGCTCGATGATCTGATTGCGACCTATCGCGCGCTGGTGCATTCGGGCGCGCCGATTGCGGAGATCAATGCGGTGCGCAAACATCTGTCGGCGGTGAAAGGCGGACGACTGGCGCAGGCCGCTTATCCCGCGCAGCAGGTTTCGCTGCTGGTTTCCGATGTGCCGGATAACACTCCCGACGCGCTGGCGTCCGGTCCTACCATGCCCGACTCCACTTCGAGTGAAGATTGTTATCGCCTGATCGGAGAAATATGAATTGGCGAAACAGTTTCCTGCATCCGTGCGGGATTTGTTTACGCGGCATGCGCTGGAGGAGACGCCAAAGTCGGATGATCCAGCATTTGTGCGCTCGCGCTGGTGGACCGTGCTCTCGAACCAGACTGCGGTGGAAGCGGCCAGCACGGCGGCGGAGCGGGCTGGATTCTTCGTGTACGTGGATAACTCCTGTGACGATTGGGACTATGAACGTGCTGCCGAATATTTTATTGCAGCGAGTTCGCGAGCTCAGGAAACAGTGTTCGCCCGTGTGTCTGATCTCGGGCGGGGAAGTTACGGTGAAGGTCAGCGAACGGCGGAGTCGGCGGACGCAACCAGCAATTTGCGCTGGCCTGCGCAGAGAAGATTGGCGGCGAAAATATCGCCGTGCTCAGCGCGGGCACGGACGGCGTGGATGGGAATAGCCCTGCGGCGGGAGCCGTGGTCGATGGAAGCACTCTGGATCGCGCGCGATCGCAGAGGACTCGATGCGAGGGCTGCGCTCGAAAAATTCGATGCGTATCCGTTTTTCTCGGCGCTTGGCGATGCGATTGAGATTGGGCCTACCGGGAATAATCTGCGCGATCTGAGAATCTTGTTGGCCTGGTGACCGGATCCGTGCGCCGCTGGGCTTCGCCCACGCGGGACAGCCCTCCTCGCTCAGGAGGACGGCTGTCCCTACATGAGCAGTGTTCTACGCGGTCTTCTTCTGTGCCGCCTTCGCCATGGCTTCATCCATGCCTTTCTTCATCTCGTCCATGGACAAATCTTTGACGTGCGTCGCGATCGACCACTTATGGCCGAAGGGATCTTTGAGGCGGCCGTAGCGGTCGCCCCAGAACTGGTCCATCACCGGCATTTCGACCTGAGCGCCCGCTTTTACGGCGCGATCGAAGGCTGCATCCACGTTGTCGAGGTAAATGTGCAGGCCGCTGGATGAGCCGCCGACGGTCTGCGGCGAGGACGAGCCGAATTCGGGGAATTCGTCACTGAGCATGATGATCGAGTCCCCGATTTTCAACTCGGCGTGCATGACTTTGCCGTCGGGAGCTTTCATTACACCGCGTTCTTGCGCGCCGAATGCGGCCTTGTAAAACTCGATGGCGCGAAGCGCGTCGCGCACGGTCAGAAAAGGTGTGAGGGTGTGGTATCCGTCGGGAATGGGCTTTACGGGCATGTTCTCCTCCTGGGCGAATGATTAGCGAAACAGAGAATACATTGCGGGTCCCGGGGCGTGTCAATAGGGTCGGAAAAGAAATTCTTCACCACAGAGGGCACAAAGGTTCACAGAGGAGGATCGTTATGTTTGGGAAGCTTTCGGCCGGACAGCCGACGGGGCTAGAAAAATCTGGTTACGCCTTCTTCCATGACCACGACTTTGTCTTTGATACCTGCGGCTTTGGCTTCCTGATCGAGCAATTGCAGCGGTTCGTCGACCGGTTCGTGCGAGAGGCGGAAGGTGCCGTAGTGCATCGGGACCATCCAGCGCGAATGGAGATCGAGGAACGCCTGCATGGCGTCGGCGGGATTGGCGTGAACGTTACGGAACTGCGGCGGATTGTAGGCGCCGATGGGAAGCAGCGCGACTTCGGGAGCGAGACGGCGTCCGATCTCGGTGAATCCGGGGAAGTATGCCGTGTCGCCCGCGTGATAGACCGAGTGCTTGCCAGCTTTGAGGACAAACCCTCCGTAGCCGCGATAAGAATCTTTCAGAATGCGCGCGCCCCAATGGCGGGAGGGAACGTGCGTCACCGTGAGGTTGCCGTGATGCCAGTTCTTCCACCAGTCGAGTTCCACGATTTTCGAAAATCTAAGATCGGAGACGAGATCGGACACGTGGGTCGGAACGATGATGGTTGGGGCAACGCCACGCTGCCGCAGACTGTTGTTCACGATCGCGCGCAGCGAAGGGCGATGCAGATGATCGAAGTGCGCGTGCGACACCAAAACCAGATCGATGGGCGGCAGATCGACGATGCGCAGCCGGGCCGGCGTAGACGTTTTAGAACGAAGAGCCAGCGCGCGAAGTTGGGATCGATGACGACGTTCTGTCCGCCCAGTTGCAGGAAAAAGCTGGCATGTCCGATGAAGGTGACGCCCAGTTCGCCGTTGGTGACGAACCGCGGTGTATGGGTTTCGCCGCAGCGTGGCGTCACCGCGGAATGCCGCACCAATCGCCCGAACTGGCTGGCACGCTTACGAAGAGCCGGATTGCGAAGCGTCTGCTTAATCATCCTGCGACGAAAACCTTAGGGGTGCGGGAATCAGCTGCACTTCTATTTAATGGTAGTCCTGCGCGCTGAAATCACCGAGTAACAAAAACGGTGCGGCAGAAGTTTTTCATCAGTCTGTAATGTTAGATGAATCGCGAGCCATGGGGGCTGCTTTTTACTTTCCGGGCAAAACGGAGGTAATTGTAATTTCACGTAAACAGGCCGCCAGCAATTCTGCCGGCGGCCCTCAAGAATCCTGCGACTTAATACTTCGTTACTGACCTTCGCTATTCGTGATCCAGCGCGAGCGCGGGATCGGGCGCTGTCCTTCATCGTCGTAGAAGAACTGCATGGGATGATCCGACTTCGCGTTGGGCACCGGATGGTCGTTGGCGGAACTGAAGCGCGGCGCGTCATAGTTCAGCGGCAGAGCAGACTTCGTGGTGAACATTGACTCGGCGTAGGTCGTTCCAGTCTTGGCGCGGGCCACGGCAAAGACTCCGAAGGGATTGCCGTTCGAGTAAGTCACGCCGATGTAGTCGGCGACCATCGGTCCGTTGTCGGAGACCGGCAGCCATCCCACGCTCATGGGGCCAGCGAGCTGTGCGCCCGCAGTCCAGGTGGTGCCGCCATCGGTCGAAGTGGTGAAGCCGACGTACAGCTTGCACGTGGTCAGCGTGCATTTCGCCACCGGATAGTAGTAGTAGACGATGGTGATGTGCGCGGTGGCGCCGGAGGTCGCGGGATCGATGCCGATGCCGGGCAGGAAGTGATCGACCGTGGTGGTGGTGGCGTCGATCGGAATGCGAGCGACGGCGCTCCAGGTGGTGCCGTTGGAGGAACTGCTCACCACGATATCGTTCGAACTGCAACTCTTGCGGAAGCGGCAATCGGACCACGCGACGAACACATTGCCCGCGCCGTCAATCGCGGCGGAAGGCAGGTCGGGATTGCGCATGCCGGCGGCGACGGTGTGGGAGCTGATGCTGGCGATGGCCTGGCTCTTGCCCCAACTCTTTCCGCCATTAGTGGAACTGAAAACGTCAATGCCGCCGCCCTGGAAGGGAACGATGACAGTGCCGTTGGGCTGAACCAGCGGCTCACCGCCGAGACCGCCCGCGTGATCGGATGAGGCGAGGCCGGCACCCCAGGTAGTTCCGCCATTGCTGGAGACGCTCATCAGAACGTCGCCGGTGCCGAAGGCCTGATCCCATTCTGTATAGCAGTTGCCATAGAAGGGGCTGCTCGAAGTGTTGTCGCAGACAGTCCAGTTCTTGTCGTCGAGGCCGGTGCTATCGATCATGACCGGATTGCCCCAGGTCAGACCATCGGGAGAAAGGCTGACGGCCACGTCGCCAATTTTGCTGGAGGAGGAACTGAGGCCGACCAGCGGAAGAGTGGAAATCATCCAGACGGCGTGCTTGGCGTCGTAGGCGACAGAAGGATCGGCGGCCGCGCCGAAAGGTGCCTCCGGCGTAATTGACGGTGAGGCCGGGCAGGTCGCCGTAGGTCCAGGTCTTGCCGCCATTGGTGGACGTGGAATATCCGATGTCGCCGCTGCCCCAGCCGATGCTGCCCGGCCGGCGCGCCACGTGGAACGCGCTGACCATTGTGCTGCCCCAGGCAAAAATGTGAGGCTCAACTTCAGTTTTGTGATCGCTGTCGGAGTTGGTCAGGGTGTCGACGCTGATTCTTGCGAGAGTATTTTGTGCTCCGGCGGGAAGGGCGAGCGCCAGGGCCAGCAGGGCCACGGGCACGGCATGAAGGCGGTTTTGAAGACGAAGACCGGATAGATTGCGTGGCATCAGATTCTTTCCTCGGGCAGTCGGGATTCGATTGTTAGCAGGGTTGAACGGGCCTAGCCGCGCGGCGAGCCGGGGCGTAGCCAGTCGCGAAACTATACCGAATAGTTGATGGGCTGTCGATGTGAAGGATTTTTCACACGGCCGCGGAGAGCAAGGGCATAAACCACCAAGGACACGAAGGACGATCACGAAGGGTGTGCCGCCTTCCTTGGTGTGACTTCGTGGCCTTCGTGGTAGATGATTTTCGTGCTGGACTTGACGTCCCGGACGAGATTGCTTGACCTTCTTTGGTTTCGTCATATCTAATCCGAAAACGTTCCTTTCACAGAGTCATTCTTACGAGGAGAAGTCCGCAATGCGAGTTGCATTTTTGGGTTTGGGAATCATGGGCCAGGCGATGGCGACGAACCTGGTCAAAGCGGGACACGAAGTCACGGTATGGAATCGCACTCCGGGCAAACTGGTCGAGGGCGCGGGAGTGGCTCCCAGTCCGGCGGCGGCGGTGCAGGGCGCGGAGGTGGTTTGGATGTGCGTCTCCGATACGGAAGCGGTGGAGAGCGTTCTGTTTGGCGCGGAGGGTGCTGAGCCATCGCTGACGGAGGGCATGATCATCGCAGACTCGAGCACGATTTCTCCTTCAGCGACTTCGAAATTTGCGGAGCGCGTCAAAGAGAAGGGTGTGGCCTGGGTGGACGCGCCGATGACGGGATCGAAGATCGGCGCGCGCGATGGGACGCTGGTGTTTATTGTCGGCGGAGAGGAAGCGCCGATCGAGCGATTGAAGCCGCTGTTCGCAGCGATGGGGAAGAAGATTTTCCGCATGGGCAAGACCAGCAAGGGGCAGGCCACCAAGCTTGCCATGAATTTGCAGATTGCAATGATCTATGAAGGATTTGCCGAGGCGCTGACTCTGGCCACCAAGCTGGGCGTGGATTCGCAACAATTGGTGTCGTTGATCGAGGCGACCATGGTGCGGTCGGGCGTAGTCGAGTACAAGGCTCCGTTTGTGTTGCAGCGTGACTTCACGCCGAATTTTCCGTTGCGGCTGATGCATAAAGACATTCGACTGACGCTCGAAGCGGCGAAAGAGGCGCGCGTGAAACTGCCGGGGCTAGAGACCGTGGAAGAGATTTACGAGATGGCGACCGAGGACGGGCACAAAGACCTCGACTATGCCGCGACGCTCACGCTGCTGGAAAAATGGGCGGGCATACAGGTGAAGGGCGAAGCTGCGTAGGAGCGCTGTGGCTAGCCGCCTAATACCGCCGCGAAGACATCGCTATCCACATTTCCGCCGCTGATGACAAGGCCGACGCGCTTCCCCACCAGTTGCTGCTTTTCCTTGAGCGCGGCCGCGAGTCCGGCAGCTCCCGCACCTTCGGCGGCATTGTGCGTGTCGGAGAAATAAATCTTCATCGCCTGGCTGATCTCATCCTCACTGACCTGCACCACATGGTCAACACTGTCGAGGACAACTTCGAGCGACTCGTCATCTGGGACGCGGCAAGCCATGCCATCGGCTAATAGCGTGGTGACGGGAGCAGCGATCTTGCGTCCGGCTGCAAACGAGAGCGCATATGCGGGCGCGCCTTCGGCGACTACTCCGATGATTTTGGTTTTGCGATTCAAACCATTGCGCACGGCCACGCAGGAGCAGATGCCCGAGCCCTGGCCGATGGGAACGTAGACGACGTCGAGCTCGACCGCTGAAAAGAATTCGAGCCAGTAGGTGGCGACTCCTTTCACGATGTCGCGATGATAGGACGGGACGAAGTGCCAGCCCCGCTCCTCCGCCAGGCGGCGTGCCTGCTCTTTCGCCTCCTGATAATCGTCTCCGAACTCGATTAGCTCGGCGCCCTGGGCACGCATGGCAGCGTTTTTCTCGGGGCTATTGCCGCGCGGAACCAGGACGTGTGCGGGAACTCCAAAGCGCCGCGCCGCCAGCGCGACCGACTGCCCGTGATTGCCGCGGGTCGCGGTGACCAATCCGGTAATCGAATTCGGCCCGCGAAAAAGCTCGGCCGCGTAGACCACCGCTGTGCGCGCTTTGAAGGCACCGATGGGCGTGTGGTTCTCGTGCTTCACCCACACTTCTGTTCCCACGCGCTCGCTCAGCAGCGGCCAGACGATTTGCGGCGTAGGCGCCATCACGGAATAAACCAGTTCCTGCGCCGCTCGGATTTCGTTCAGGGTCGGCAAAGAAGCGGTGGCGGGCGATACTCCAGGCATAGTGAACATCCCCTCGTCGAACGGATTGTTCTGGTTGTTCTTGATTCGAATCGCGGACCAACACGCCGGACTCAATATTTCGGCACGCGGCGCTGTGCGGATAACCTGATCTATTACTCCCGTAATGGCCGAAAAGGCCGCTATTACACAAGTATTACAGTCATCCCCTGCGCCCTGCTGTTAGGTTAACTCAAGTCAGATTACTTAAAACCAGACCACGAGGCCGCACCCTGAACATGCAACTGCAGGATCTCCAAAAAACACAATCCGCCAAGACGGAAGTCAACTGGATTACCGCGATTTTTATGGCCGCATTTCACGTGGGCGCCGTGGCGGCGCTGTTCTTTTTCACGTGGAAGGCGTTCTTCGTAGCCATCTTCTTATGGTGGGTTGCGGGCAGCCTGGGCATCGGGATGGCTTACCATCGCCTGCTCACGCATCGCGGCTTTAAGACCACCAAGTGGATGGAATATTTTCTGACCATCTGCGCCACGCTGGCGCTCGAGGGTGGGCCGATTTTCTGGGTGGCGACGCACCGCATCCATCACCAGTATTCCGATCTGGAAGGCGATCCGCATTCGCCGATCGACGGCAAATGGTGGGCGCATATGGGATGGATCCTCACGGGCAAGTCGATGCACCATGACACCACCACGCTGGCGCGCTATGTCCCCGATCTGGCGAAAGACAAGTTTCATGTCTGGATCACGAAATATCACTACGTTCCGCAAATCATTGTTGGCGTCCTGCTGTTTGCCATTGGCGGGCTGCCGTGGCTGCTGTGGGGAACGTTCTTCCGCACCGTGTTCTTGTTGCATGCGACCTGGCTGGTGAATTCGGCAACGCATTCGTGGGGCAAGCGGCGCTTTGCGACTCGCGACCTGTCTACCAACAGCTGGTGGGTTGCCCTGCTGACGTTTGGCGAAGGCTGGCACAACAATCACCACGCGCACCCGACTTCGGCGGCGCACGGCTTCAAGTGGTATGAGATTGACATGAACTGGTACGGCATCTGGATTCTGCAGAAGCTGGGATTAGTCTGGGACGTGAAGCGGACTCGGCTGGCGGAGATTGAAAAGGGATTGGTGGCTGCGCCCAATGGACGGCTGATTGCTCCGACGGCGACCGCGGAATTCTGGGTGTCAGGCGACTAGGTTTCAGCGTTCGTTCTTTATGACCCCGGCTATTCAGGCCGGGGTTTTAGTTTTTTAGGCAGAAGCGCGGGACTGGAGAGTTCCGGACTTTTTAAGGCGTGCCACGGATGGGCTTCTCACACGCGGATGATCATGACCTCTGTGGCTTTGATCAGGGCGGCGGCGGTTTGTCCCTTCTTTAATTTCATTTCGCGGACCGCGCCGGAGGTGATCAGCGAGGTGATCAGTTGTCCGCCCACGGACAACGTGACCTGGGCCACCAGGCCGCTGACACGCACATCGACGATGCGCCCTACGAGCTGATTGCGGCCGCTGATGCGTTTGTAGCTGACGCGGCGTTCGTCCTCATTGTGACCGCGCGTGCGGTAGAGCAGGCGGTCGACTTCAGACTGCGGAATGCGGTGATGCCCGCCCGCGGTGCGGATGCTGTGAATCTTCTTCTTGTAAATCCACTGCTTGATGGTAGGGAAACTGATCCCCAGCTGCGACGCTGCGTCCCGCGGCGGGAGCATGGTTTCCACATTTTGTGCGGGCTGGACTTTTCGGGGCACCGGAGAAAAAATCCTACCGTTAATGCAATGTCTGGTCAATGCTCCGGACGCTGTGGGCCAATAAACACCAAGCTGTGCCACTAAGCGCATTAAACTGTGTAGTCTTGGACAGCGAGATCGTATCTCATGTACACTTCCCAGTTTCCTTTATGACCAGGAGCCTTTTGATGCGAAAGTTTTCGCCGTTTGCCATTGTGTTGATCTTTTGTTTTTCAGCGTGCCCGGTGTGGGCCCAAACGGCAGCGAGCACACCCGACCCCTGCACGAGCGGCCGCGAGTTCGCTACCACTGATTGCGCCCTGACCTGGCACGGCATCACGGTGTACGGCGCGTATGACGTTGGCATCGGCTATGTCAGCCACGGCCTGCCGGAAAACGGCTACAACTATGAAGGCGAATCCCTGGTGAACCGGAATGGCTATCAGCATCGATTCCTGGTCGCGCCGAACAACCTGTCGCAGACGGGTCTGGGCATCCGGGGCAAGGAGGAATTCCGGCCTGGCTGGTCCGTCGTGTTCAACGCTTCCACCGGCATCAATCCGCAGTCCGGGCTGCTGGCCAATGCATCGAAGACTGACATCATCAATAACGGCCTTCCCCGGAGCAGCTATTCGATCGCGATCGATGGCGCGCGCGCGGGCCAACCCTTCAATGACGAATACTATGCCGGGATTTCGTCCAAAGATTTCGGCACGCTGACCTTCGGTCGCCAGCGCGCTCTCGGCACCGATGCGATGCTGCAGTACGATCCGGCTGGCGGCAGCTATGCCTTTTCCTACATCGGATATAACGGGACGATGGCCGGCGGGGGCGACACCGAGAATAGCCGTTGGGACGACGCCCTGAAATATCGCCTCACATATGGCCCGGTCCATTTCGGCGCGATGTATAAATTCGCCGATGGTTCCGCCGGCTGTTACTCGGCTACCGCGGGCTGGACTGCCGCGACCTGTACTGCGGAACAGGCGCATAACAACGCGTTTGGATTTGATCTCGGCGGAAAGGCCGGCAAGTTCTCCGCCGACGCCGTCTTCCAGCATTACAACCAGGCGATCAGCGTATTGAACCCGTTGCTGGGACCGCAGAGTTTGGCTGCGCCCTATCAGTCGACCACGGATAGCATCAACACGAACCAAATCACCGGAACCAATCTGATCGACCCGAACGAAACTGTTTACGGCATCGTGACCGACAACAACGCAGCCATGTTCGCCGCCAAATATGCGTCGGAGCAGTGGAAGTTTTTCGTCGGCTACGAATACATCTGGCAGAACAATCCGAAGGACCCGCTGGGCGTGGGCGCGTCGGACCAGGGTGGTTATTTCATGAGCGGCGTCGAAAACAACAATCTCGATTCTGAAAAGTTGGTGAACATCTGGTGGACGGGCGCAAAGTACACCTACCGCAGCAAGACGGACGTCACTTTCGCCTGGTATCAACAGCGGCAGAATGACTTCCGTCAACCACCGGCCTGCACGCCCGCCAGTTTCCGCGCTTCCTGCGCGGGCACTCTCAATGAGGGCTCGCTTTATCTGGATCATCACTTCACCAAGCGGTTCGACGGTTTTGCCGGAATTGCGTATTCCTGGGTGAGCGGCGGTCTCGCCATCGCCATTCCGCATGGCCCAGGCGTTCCCTATAACTCCGACAACAACTTTGCTCCAACGGTCGGTGGTCGTTTCTCCTTCTGATCGTTTCCGCGGCGGGCGTCCGCAACGGGCTCAGAGCAGCGCAGGCGCGGTAGAATCAGAGCGAAGCCATGCGCATCACGAGCCGACGTGGGACGATCGTCTTCTTTCTCTGCCTGGGCGTTGGCCTGGTTGCCCTGGCCGTTGCGCTCAATGTCGGCTGGATCATCCTCAACTGGCGCGAAGGCGTGCTGCTGTTCTTCGGCATTGTCTTCTTCGCGCTGATCATTGCGGGAATGGTCGTGAACACGATCTTCCTGGTGCGCGAGCTGCGACGCAGCGAGCAGCACGACAGCTTCATCAATGCCGTCACGCATGAACTGAAGACCCCGCTGGCGTCGATCCGGCTGCATCTGGAGACGCTGCAGCGCCGCAATCTTCCCGAAAATCAGAAGCAGGAGTTTTACCGCCTGATGTTGAGCGATGCTGACCGGCTCAACGAGACCGTCGAACAGGTTCTGCGCGCCGGGCGGGCGGGCGACAAGAAAGCCGGACGGGAGAAGGCGGACGTGGATTTCCGCCAACTGGTGCGCGAGTGCATGGAGGCGACTCGCAACCGTCATCACTTGCAGCCGAAGAGCCTTATCTACGAGGAGGGTGCGAGCAACGGGAACGGTCTGCGGGTGCGCGGAAGCGCCGAGGATCTGCGGACAGCGGTTTCGAACGTGCTCGATAACGCGGTGAAATATTCTGGAGAGAATGTCGATGTGCGCGTGCGCCTGGAGGCGCCGGATGAGCGGCATCTGATTCTGCGCGTGCAGGATCAGGGTGTGGGCATTCCGCCGGAGGATGTGAAGCACATCTTCAGGCGTTTCTATCGAGTTACGAGCCGGCCGCGGGCGCACGTGAAAGGCACCGGACTGGGGCTGTTTATCGTGAAAGCGATTACGCAGAAACACGGCGGCAAGGTGTACGCCGAGAGTGCAGGCGAGGGCCACGGCGCAACCATTGTGCTCGAACTGCCGAGGGTCGAAGCATGAGCCGCATTCTGGTGGTGGAGGATGAGGCGCATCTGGCGCAGGGCCTGCGCTTCAACCTGGAAGCTGAAGGATATTCCGCAGAGGTGGTCGGAGACGGCGAGGCCGCGACGGAGCGGCTTCTGACCAAGAGCGAGAATTTCGATGCCGTAGTGCTCGACATCATGCTGCCGGGGAAAGACGGATTTGCCGTGGTCTCGGAGTTGCGCGCGGCGCGTAATTACGTTCCTGTACTTATGCTGACGGCGCGGGGGCGTCCCGAAGATGTTCTGCAAGGGTTCGCTTCAGGAGCCGACGACTATGTCGCGAAGCCGTTTGATTTGTCACTGCTGCTGGCGCGGTTGCAGGGACTGTTGCGGCGCGGCCAGTGGATGCGCGGGCAAACGCCGGCCAAGCCGAGAGCGAGGGTGACCAGCCAGATGCGGCCAAAGTCGGCGATTTCGAATCGTTCACTTTTGGCGGAAAGACGATCGACTTCGGCGCGCTGGAATTGCGTTCAGGCAAGAGCACGACTCATTTGACCCTGATGGAATCGGAGTTGCTGCGGCATCTGGTGCGCAATGATGGCAAGATCGTGTCGCGCAAACAGATTCTGGAAGAAGTCTGGGGACTGCACGAGGACACCGACACGCGGGCGATCGATAATTTTGTGGTGCGCCTGCGGCGCTACCTGGAAGATGATCCCGGCAATCCGCGGCACCTGCTCACCGTGCGCGGAGTGGGCTACCGCTTCGTGGCGATTCCGGAAAAGAAATAATTTCCGCGCGATCTACGCCCTGCACAGTTCCGCCAGCAGCGTCTCCCGGCGCTCGACGGCGATACCATCCATCCTGCGCAAGACCATCAGATAGAGCGCGATTGAGATTATCGAGAGACCGAGAAAGATCAGCGTTGTGATCCAGGGATTTTTATAGAGCCGCGCGATGGCGAACGCTGCAACGCCGATTCCCACCACCACAACCTGCACGCCCAGGCTCGCGAGCACCGTCGTCTGCGAAACGTTCTGCCGGCCGAAGGTGGAAAAGTCGCGCTTCTTGGGCGAATAGAGCGATAGCAGATTGCCTGCGGTGAAGTTCAACGGCGCGGCGAACAAGAGTCCAGCGGCCGTCGCAACCGTCACCGCTAGAGCTGGCTTGCCATAAAAGAGAGTGACCGCGATCCAGGCCAGAGTCGTGTTCGCCGCCAGAATCGCTGCGTGCGTCAGGTTTTTGCCCAGCACGATGTGACGAAACGTCACCGGCGAGGCGAAGAAGAACTGGATGCCTCCAGCCTCGCCGCCAAAGCTGTTATAGACGAGATTGGTGAGCACGAGCAGCGCGTAGGCGGCGGCTCCGGGGAAAGCCATGTCCGGCGCGCGATTAAACAAATTGGAACGCTGGTGCATGGAGTTCATGGGGCCGAGACGAAAAATGACCAGCATGAAAAGCGGCATGATCAGCGTGAGCAGCATGGGACCGCTGCGTGCCAGGTAGCGCATCTCTTTCTCGAACACGGCTGCAACCGACGGGGAAAATCCGGGTAGCTCCCACCCAACTTGTACCGCTTGCGTTTGTACTACAACGGGGCGCGCGGCGGCCTCGCTCAGGTTTTCGCCGCGGAACTGCTTGCGCAGGCGCAGGTGCAAAAGGTATCCGACGGCCGCGGTGAGAACGGCTAGAAACAGCAGCGACATAACGCCGGCCGCGTAATTTGCATGCGCAGCCTGCGCGATGGCGTCGCCGCCCAGGCCGGGAGGCAGCGCTCCTTGTATGCGAGCCAGGGTTTCGAAGGCTCGTTTGTACTCGGGCCGCGGGTGCTTCTGAAGTCTCTCGGTCATGGGGCCGAGGAGCTGAAAGCTGAGCATGAACAGGATGAACAAAACGCCCAGCACTTCGCGCGTGCGGCGCTGCGCCAGCCAGCGCTCCACCCACGCGAAGACGGTTTGCATCAGAACTAGATTGAACAGAGCGAAGGTGAAGAGCACGACCAGCGCCCACGGGAACAGCACCGGCCGGGCGGCGGTGATGCCCAGAAGAATGCCGACGATGGCAACCGTGCCGAGAGCGCTGGCCGGATCGAACATCCCATAGGCGAGGCGCACCAGAAAGAATGATCGGTAGGTGAGCGGGAAGCGCAGCAACTCGGAGGAATCCGGGTTGTTGGTGAATGCCGTCGCCATCACGGGGAAAACTTGCCAGAAGAAAAAGATGGGCCAGAGCAGGGCGGGAAGAAATTCTGATTTATTTTGTGAGATGAAGTACCAGGCGAATCCCGTGGCAGCGGCGAAGCCGCCGAATCCGCCCACGGTGAAGGCGAGGGTCACGATCACGCGCGACAGCAACTCCATCTTGCCGCGGCGGCTGCGCAGTCCGTTCACAAACATGCGCCAGCGCAGGTTGGCGATGGTTGTAACCTGCGCGGTGACGCGGATGGGGCGTGACTTTTCCAAGCGTTCAATTCTTGCACAGGTAAGTGGGATCGTGCATCCGAGGGTTAGGCGAGTCAGCTTGAAAAATTGCCATTCCGAAGCGCGGACAGCAGGTTCCTCACCGGGCTTTCAGCCCGGTTCGGAATGACAAGACGAACTTTGTGAAGATGAAGTCGGAGGGGATCAGCCAAAAGTTGACCGACGGTTCGTGATGTCAGTCACGGATGGTAGTGGGGCGACTCACGGTTCTTTCTCCCCAGCCGATCAACAATAAGGTGTGGGAGGTGAAAGGTTGTGATCACGTCCGAGGGAGTTCCTCTGTGGGATACGGTTACCCATCCGTTAGCCAGCGCGCTGGATTTTGCCTTTGGGTGTCACCATGCGAGGCTGAGTCGAGTCTTTACTATTGACGGCCACACTTACAAAGTGTGCTGCGACTGCGGGGCCAGCTTCAAATATTCTCTGCGAACCATGTCCATTGTGCGGCGGCATCGGCATTTTCCCGGCCTGAGACGCCTGCGCGCTCGGAGTCGCCGGCGAAAGTCGCTACGTCGAGCCGAACTGGCTTAGACAGGATTCTAGCCCAGCCAGGAAAGTTCCTGCTCGGTGCGGCGCTCGCCTCCAACGATGCGCAGGAAAATCTGCTCCAGGGTTAACTTCTGGCCCGACGCTTCGGCAACTTCGCCCGACCCTGCTGGCGTCTGCGCTTCTACTCCCGCCCTCAACTCTTCCAGCGAGCCCTGCGCCACCAGCTTTCCCTGATGAATGATCGCGACGTGGCTGCACAGCCGCTCCACGATTTCGAGAACGTGTGAGGTCAGGAAGATCGTAGCCCCACGGGCGATCATGCCTTGCAGCATCGATTTCAGGGTTCCGGCGGCGATGGCGTCGACGCCCTCGAACGGCTCATCGAGAAATAGAACCTTTGGCCCATGAATCACCGCGGCAGCCATGGCCAACTTTTTCTGCATGCCGTGGGAATAGTCGGTGACCAGCTTCTTGGGTTGGTCGGCAAGCGACATGAAGTCGAGCAACTCGGAAGCGCGCTTGGCCGCAGTTTCACGGTCGAGGCCATACATGCGTCCGGCAAAGCTGAGGAACTCCGCGCCGGTAAGGCGTCCGAATAGCGCCATGCCTTCCGGCACCACGCCGATCTGGCGCTTGACGTTGACCGGATCGGTGTTGAGATCGAGGCCGAGAATCTCGACTCGTCCTGCGCTCGGGGCGAGCAGTCCGGTGAGCATTTTGATGGTGGTCGATTTGCCGGCGCCGTTGGGGCCAAGGAAGCCGAAAAATTGGCCGGGCGCGACCTGCAAGTTCACGTTGTCGACGGCGACGAGGTCGCCGAAGTAGCGCGTCAGACCCTGAGTCGAGATGGTGGGCGCGAGGCTCATCAAGGTTCTGAATCTAGCACACTCTCGCGCCACAGAACCGCCGCGGGCGTTGACCGTCGCCCCGGACGCATTCCTCCGGGGCCTCGCTGCGCTCGGGGACGGACGAATGCGTCCGTCCCTACGTGGATACAATGCATCGAGGCAGTCTGTGTTTTAGCTTTCGGCGGCTACTGGCTACTGTCACTCCCTACATCGTTAGCGAAACCGGGTTGTGCGCCAGAGGGAAATTCCGCAGGTGGCGAGCAGGACGAGCATTGCCACTGTCAGCGCAATGGCCCATCCCACGCCGATTCCCATGCGTGGAAGTCTGGTCATGACGGCGAGGATTACGAACAAGGCTGTGGTGCCTAAGATGAGGATCCAGTCAATCGCAGTTCTGCGAGTTGAATCACTTTCGTAGGCGCGGCCTTCCATTCCGGCGCGCACGTACTCGCCTTCAATGCCGTAGCGCTGGCCTTCACGGGCGGCGGCATCCCGCCAGGACGAATGTTCGCGTTCGGTTGCCGACGACATCGCGATTGCGACTGCGCCCAGCGCCATGAGGATCGATCCTCCGGCGACCTGCAGATAAATCGCGCGGCTCGCTCCTTGGAGTTCATGAAACACCAGCGCGCCCCAGAGCAGTCCCCAGAGTTGATTGGTGTTCGAGAGCGGGATGCCGCGGCTGATGCCAACATATTTCGTGGCGTATTGCTGGAACAAATCTCCGATGACCCAGACGAATCCGCCGAGCATGAGCCAGAACATCACCGCGCGGGCGCTGAGAAGTTCATGCCAGAGTGGCGTCGCGCCACGGTAGCCGAGTGCGAGCAATCCCATGGTGGCAAGTTCGCCGACGGTGAAAAACGTGATGAACGACAGCGGATTCATGCCCGTCAGATACGCCTTGCGGTAGGGGATGTACATCGTCCCCCAAAGAATTCCAGCGCCCAGTGCAGCCAACACTCCGAGGGTCGCTTTGCCCGGCGCGGCCTGATGCGACGATGCGATGGCCAGCAGCGTGGCGCCCGCGAGCATTGCGACCGCACCGCCCAGCACGCCGAGCCAACGTTTCCATCCCGCATAGTGCAGTTCGTTGAACAGCAGGAATCCCCAGAAGATGCCGAGCAGGCTGTTCGTGTTCCACAGGGGAAACGCGATGCTCAGGCCGACGTTGCGGATGGCATAGATGGTCAGCGTATTGGCGACGGCCCACATGCATCCCGGCGAGCACGGCCCAGACGATCAGGTGCGGAGCCTGGCGAACGTCGTTGCGCACATGCGAGGTGCCGCGAATGAAGGCGGGCACGCTCCAGCGTGCGAGAAAAACTCCGCACACCATGATGAGCGAAACGGTGATTGGCGAGATGTCAGGATTGACCAGCTTGATGGGAGCTTCGGCGCCACCCAGCCAGGCTCCGGCGGCGAATCCGCAGAAGATGCCGAGGGCCTGCAGGCTGCGCAGGCGGGAAGCGTTTGCACCCTCCTGCGGAACTGCGGCGGCTGCCGCGCTTGCGGTAGAGGAGTTCAACGGAGTCTATCCAGAAGCAGGAGGCCGCCGAGCAGCACGCCAAACGGAATCCAGAAATGGACGTCAGTGGCGATTGCGCGCAACAGCTTGCGGGCAGAGCCGGCCTTGCGGGAGGACATGGCAGCCTCAGAATTAGTGTGCTGAATCTGGAGTGCCATCTTAGGGATTGATGCGGAGCGAGTCAATGCGGAGGAGTGCAGCCATCCTGAAGCAGGCCGCGGACAACACGATTGCGGCTGAAAACTTCGACGGATTACCGTCCGGAGGGGCATGACGAAAAGTGGACGCGTCGCACACCTGTAAGTGGCTATTGTTTTGGATCGCGGTTCAAAGTAGTTTTTCTAGCGTGCAGAATTCGCCAGCTATTGATCTGCGGCGCCGATCCTAAAAGGAACTCATGTTTACAAGTCTCGTGTTCTGGTCAAGCGTCTCGGGGTTGGTATTTCTAATCGCGGGGCTGGTCCTCATACGGAAGGAATTGGCCGCGGCCTCTGGCCTCGATAAAGTCATTGTGTTGGGGTATGCCTTTGTAGCCGCGCCGCTCGCGACCTTTGGCACGGAGCATCTGCTCTCCTCTCGCGCCATCATGCAGATGGTTCCGTCGTGGATTCCAGCGCCGCTATTCTGGACATACTTTGTTGGTATAGGTCTCTTCGCGGCGGCAGCGAGTTTCGTTGCGCGCAAGCAATTGCGCTGGTCCGCGCTGCTTCTCGCCATTATGTTTTTCATATTCGTCCTGACCATGGACATACCGGCCGTAATCCAACAACCCAAAGAGCGGCTGAGCTGGACGCTGATGCTGAGGGAAACCGCATTTGGGGGAGGGGCTCTGGCGCTTGCCGGATGGGCACGCCAGGAAAATGCCCGGCTTTCCAAGGCGCTGATCGCCGTCGGAAGAATCTGCGTCGCCGTAGCGCTAATCTTTTACGGTGTCGAGCATTTTGTCTTTGCCCGGAACGCTCCCGGCGTTCCTCTGGAAAAGATGACGCCGAACTGGGTTCCAGTTCCGCAATTGTGGGCGTATGCCGTGGGCGCCCTGCTGTTGATTGCCGGAGCCGCAATGCTTTTCAACTGGCGGACCCAAATGGCAGCCGCCTGGGTTGGTGCCGTGATGACGTTCATTACGCTCTTCCTCTACTTTCCCATCTACTTGCAGGAACTGGGCACGCCGCTAGGCCTCGAGGGACTGAATTACGTTGGAGACACGTTACTTTTTGGCGGCATGGTGCTGTTTGTCGCGATTGCTGTCACCCCATCTCGCCGCCAGGTCGGAAATAAATTGACCGAGTTTCCAGAAGTCCCATCTGACGTGCGCCTGGCCCGCGATAGCCCCACCAACTGGAAAAGTTCCGCGAAACGGCGCTGCCGGTTTTTCAATACCACTTCCTTCAATAAATAAAGATTCTTATTACTGCCATTCTCGGGTTGCGTTCATTGACAGGCCTGTGCTGCTCACGTACGATTCGCGCCGATGACTGGGCAGCCCTTGCGCGTGCCGCAGGGCTCTCAAACCAATGGGAAAGCGCAGCCAGCCTCGCAAAGACATCGAAGTGCCGGTACGCATATTCGGCACCGATAGCGACGGCCAAATCTTTTCGGAAAAAGTTTCCACCGTTAATATCAGCCAGAGCGGTGTAGAACTCGCGGGCGTAACCGGAAAGCTCAAGGCCGAGGATGTGATCGGACTTTCCTGCGGCAACAATCGGGTGCACTTCCGCGTCAAGTGGGTCGGAGGGGCGGGCACGCCCAAGGCCGGCCATGTAGGCATGCTGAACCTTACTCCGGAAAAGCCCTTGTGGGATTTTCCTTTGCCGTCGAATGCCGACGACGCTTACCTGCCAGGAACCATCGAGGTGCGCAAGCATCCCCGCTACCGCTGTCAAAACTCGGTCGAGGTTCATCTGCATCAGGGAGCTTCGTTTTGGGGCACGGTCACCGACCTCAGCAAGGGTGGCTGCTACGTGGAGATTCCCATCCCCATGGAACCTGGGACAAAGTTGAAAGTTGGAATCTGGATCGGGCAGGAGAAGGCATGGGCCGAAGCGCAGGTCGCTCACCGCACTCCAGGCATGGGAATCGGGCTGAAATTCCTGGAGATTTCCGACCAGGATCTTGATCTGATTGGGCGATTTGTTGGCAGTCTCGCCCCCTTCGCGCGGAAACCCATTCGGCCAGCGGGGCTTCCGCGAGCAAAACCTTAGCAACGATTTCCATTTCGTTAATTGATGGAACGAATGGGCAAGAAGCGATCGGCAAGAAACGGATTGGCAGGAATCTGCGTGCTCCTCGATTACAATCAGCGCATGAATCGTTTCTGCCTGATGGCTGCTCTGCTGACCGCGTTCTGCGGTCTCGCCGCTTGTAACAAACCGGCGAGCCCGCCTGCGTCGCCGAATTCCACCGTTCCCGCTGGCACATCCGCTCCCGACGCGGCGTTGCAGAAGTTGCAGCAGGACTCAGGCAGCGGCGCCTCCGATTGCGGGCGCCTGGGTGTGAGCGCAAGTCAAGAGCAGCTCAAAGGTGCGAGCGACTGTGCGCTGGAGGCGAGCAAAGCGAAGCATCCGTTTTATGTGGCCTACGATATGCCCGGGATGACGGTTGGAGTTGCGGGCAACTCCGATGCCAAGTTGTTTACGGTGCAGTCGCAAGGCCCGGGTTCTCCGGATGTGACCGGCGGCGACTGCCCGTCGCCCCTGCGCGTCGCTTCCAGCGGCCGGGTGACCTGCTTCGCACCGGGCGATATGGGATCGATGGGAAACGGCCACGCGGGTGCGACGATGCCCTCCAGCACGCCCAATCCGCACGCCGGCGGTGCGATGGCGCCCAGTCACAAACCTCAGTAAAGTCTGCATACCGCGGAGTGTCCAGGACAGCCGCTGGATGGTCACCCAGGGCGTCTGTGATCCTAATCACACCCCTTCGTGACCGCCTTTGTTTATCGTAGATCCATCGCGATAGGACAATGACGCCGTAATGCTAACGCGGTCCAGAAGGTGCGGTACGGGACCTGAAGTTGGGGTAAACTCAGGGGATTCCGGGGTTACTGAGGAATAAACGTTAGAAGGCTTATGTCACTGCTTTGGCTCCGCTTCGCGCTGGCTTGCTATTTTATCGGGCTGATCTACGCCTTTGTGGCGCTGACCCGGACCAGCGACCTGTTCAGCCGCATCGCCCTGCATGCCGCCAGCCTGGGCCTGGTCTTTCATTTTGTGTCGCTTACCGAGCTTTTTCTTTCCGACAAGGTGGTCTGGGCGTCGGTGCACAACGGCGAGTCGCTGCTGGGCTTCCTGTCGATGTCGTTCTTCATGATTATCTATGCGATCTACCAGACGACTTCGCCCGGAGTGGTCGTGTTCCCCATCGTCTTTTTTCTGACATTCGTTGCGGCGGTCGATGAGCAGCCCGTATTGCTGACCCAGTTCGTGTCGCATAAGGGCTGGCTGATTGCGCACATCATCCTGATTTTTACCGGGTACGCCGCGCTGGTGCTCAGCTTTGGCGCAAGCCTGCTTTATCTGATTCAGGAACGGCGTCTGAAGTCCAAGAAGCCGACCAGCCTGATTTCGTTCCTGCCTGCGCTCGAAGTGATCGACCAGATTGGCTATCGCTCGCTGCTGCTGGGCTTTCCCTTCATGACGCTGGGCTTGCTGACGGGGTCGGTGGTCGCGCTGACGACTTACGGCCGCATGGATTTTCTGGACCCGAAGATTCTGCTGTCGCTGCTGATGTGGGCGGTGTACATGGTCATGGTCTTCACCCGCTGGAACTCGGGATGGCGCGGACGGCGCGCCGCGTTCCTGGCGACTTTTGCTTTTGTAGCTGCGCTGGCCGCATGGGCAGCCAACTATTTCTCGACGATTCACCGGTTTGCTTCTTAAGGCTCAGGGCATGAGATTTCAACTCATCGGCGTGAATCACAAGAGCGCACCGCTCGACGTGCGGGAGCGGCTGGCGATCCCTGAATCGCGCCTGCCCGATACCTGCCGCGAACTGGCGGCATATCCGGGGATTGAAGAGGGCATGGTCATTTCCACCTGCAACCGGGTCGAGGTGGTGACGCACACGGTGAATGGCTCGGCCGATCTGCGGGGATTTCTGCACGATCACTTTCACCTGAAGCCAGAAGAGCTCGACGCCCATTTGTATGAGTACCGCGAAAAAGATGCCGTGCGGCATATTTTCCGTGTGGCCTCCAGCCTGGATTCGATGGTAGTCGGAGAGGCGCAGATTCTCGGGCAGGTGAAGGAAGCCTACGCTACGGCGCGCGCGGTAGGGGCCTGCCGTGGACAGCTCGACCAGCTTTTTAGCCGTGCCTTTGCCGTCGCCAAGCGGGTGCGCACCGAGACTGCGGTGGGATCGTCGTCGGTCTCGATCGCGTCGGTTGCGGTGGAACTGGCGAAAAAGATTTTCGGCACGCTGCAAGGCAAGAACGTGTTCATCGTCGGCGCGGGAAAGATGAGCGAACTCGCCGCCCGCCATTTAATGGCGCACGGTTGCGCCTCGATCTTCGTCGCCAACCGTACCTACGACAGGGCGATTGGGCTGGCGCAGAAATTCAACGGGCAGGCGATCAAGTTCGAGGATCTCTATAACACTTGCGACAAGGCCGACATCGTCATCACCTCGACGGGCGCGCCGCACGCCATCTTCCGCCGCGAGCATGGCGAGCAATTTCTCTCCCGCCGCAAGAACAAGCCGATGTTCTTCATCGACATCGCGGTGCCGCGCGACGTTTCGCCGGAGATGGCCAAGATGGATGGCATCTTCGCCTACGACATTGACGACTTGCAGCAGGCGGTTACCAGCCACGTCGCGGACCGGCGGAAAGAGGCGGAACTCGCCGAAGCCATCATTACCAGCGAAGTGGAACGCTTCGAAGCGCGCCTGCACACGCTCGATGTGGTGCCGACAATCGTAAGTTTGCAGGATCATCTGGAGACGATTCGCCAGGCCGAGATCGATCGCGTGCGCGGGCGCATGGGCCAGCTAACGCCGGAGCAGGAAATCGCGATGGAAGCGCTCACGCGGGGAATCATCAACAAAGTCATGCACACGCCCATCACCACGCTGAAGACGGCAGCGCGCGAATCCGAGGCCACGACGGTCGTCGATGTGGTGCGGCGATTGTTTAATCTGCAGGTGAAAGAGGCGCCGACGGCAAAGAAAGAAGAAGCGGAGACGCGGCTTTAATGGCTCGCCTGCGCATCGGTTCTCGCGGCTCGCAACTCGCGCTCTGGCAGGCCAACCACATTTCCGCGCTGCTGCGCGCGCGCGGCCATGAAGTTGAAATCGAAATCATTCACACCACCGGCGACAAGATCACCGACGTTGCTCTCGCCATGGTCGGTACAAAGGGCATGTTTACCAAAGAGATCGAAGAAGCCCTCGCTGCTGGGCGCGTCGACCTGGCGGTGCATTCGTTGAAGGATCTTCCCACCGAACTTCCGCCAGGATTTGAAATCGCCGCCATCACCGAGCGGCAAGATCCGCGCGACGCTTTCTGCTCGCGACATTACGCCAGTTTTCAGGAATTGCCTCAGGGCGCGCGCGTGGGAACTTCCAGCCTGCGGCGGCAGGCGCAACTGAAAGCCGTCCGCCCTGATCTCGATATTCATCCTCTGCGCGGCAACGTCGACACGCGCCTGCGCAAGCTCGAGCAAGGCGAGTACGCCGCCATCATCCTGGCCTCGGCTGGACTGAAGCGCCTGGGCAAGACCGAGCTGATCAAGCAGATCATTCCCGCCGAGATCATGTGTCCCGCCGCAGGGCAGGGAGCTCTCGGCATCGAAATTCGCCTGGGCGATGCGGCCACGCGCGAGCATCTGATATTTCTAAACGACGCGAATGCCCGTGCGGCGACCACCTGCGAGCGCGCTCTGCTCAACAGCCTTGGCGGAGGCTGCCAGGTTCCCATCGGCGCATTTGCGGAAATGAAAAATGGCAGACTCCATCTGGAGTCGATCGTCGCCGATCCCGACGGCTCGAAGTTGCTGCGCGACTCCCGCGATGGCGATGATCCGGAAAAGCTCGGCAACGCGGCGGGTGCAGCGTTGCTCGCTCGCGGCGGTGATCAGATCCTCGCAGCCGTTTACGGCCGCGGCTTGGCCGTCCCGCCGCAACCATAATCGGCCATGGCTAGCGGCAGATTTCTACTGCAATTGCTGGGCGGAAGTGACGCCGCCCATCTCCGCCGCTGGGTTAACCTTTGGCCTCCATTCCTGGGCGCGGGCATTCGCGTCGTTCGCATCTCGCCCGACATGAAGTCCGTCGACGTCGAGATGAAACTGCGCTGGTGGAACGCCAACTATGTGGGCACGCATTTCGGCGGATCGCTCTTTGCCATGACCGACGCTTTCTATATGCTCATGGTGATGGCGAATCTGGGCCGCGACTACATTGTGTGGGACAAGGCTGCGACGATTCGTTATCGCAAACCGGGCCGCGGCACGGTCCGAGCCGAATTTAGGCTCAGCGATGCGCAACTGGACGACATTCGTGACAAACTGAAAACGTTGCCGAAATATGAGCCCACGTTTGCCGTCGAAATTAAAGACGAACAGGGAACTGTAATCGCAGAAGTAGAAAAGCTGCTGCACGTGCGCAAGAAAGAACCGAAGGCGACCGAACCGAGAACTTAGCCGTGTATATTCCCGAACACTTTCGCGTCCGCGATCACGCCACCGCGATCTCATTCATGCGGGCGAATCCCTTTGCGATCCTGATCTCTTCGACGGACGATGGCCCCTTCGCCACGCATCTTCCGCTGGTGATCAGAGAGCAGGAAGAGCGCGTTATTCTACGCGGGCATGTGGCCAAGGCAAATCCGCACTGGCGCTACCTGCAGCAGCAATCGCGCGCTCTCACCATCTTTCACGGACCGCACTCCTACATCTCACCCACAAACTATACGACGCGCGAAAATGTTCCCACCTGGAACTACGGTGCGGTGCATGTTTACGGTGAAGCGCGAGTATTTTCTGAGCCCACGGAGACGCTGACCGTGCTTCATGAACTGATTCCGATGTTTGAGCCAGCCTTCGCCGAGCAATGGGCGAGCCTGAACGAGGCATATCGCGAGCGCATGCTGAGCCACATCGTCGGATTCGAAATTGCGGTCACCAAGATCGAAGCCAAATTCAAGCTGAGCCAGAATCGCACGAAAGAAGAGCAGGCGAACGTGATCAAGTCGTTGAGCGCAGCCTCCGACACGGCGATTTCAGGCACGGCTAGCTTGATGAACGAACAAGGCTTGGGAAAGAAGTCGGACTGAGCGAAAATGTGGGGCGGGCACTCCTGCCCGCCAACTCTAACCATGAGCAAGAAAAAGAAAGCGTCGACAACCAAGCCATTAAGTGGAGTGCGTGTGCTGGTAGGACGCGCGCGCCATCAGGCCGGCGCGCTCTCGGCGGAACTGCGCAAGCTGGGCGCGGATGTGATCGAGATTCCGTTCATCGAAATTCGCAAGCCGAAATCGTTCCAACCGCTCGACAGCGCGTTAAAGAATGCTGACGCATACGACTGGCTCATCCTGACCAGCGCGAATGGAGTGGAGGCGATGTGGGCGCGCATGTCGCGCCTGCGATCGGAGCGAATGATGTCGCTCCAGCATCTGCATGTTGCCGCCATCGGCCCCGCCACGAAGAAGGCGATTGAAGAGCGCGGCATTCGGGTTGACGTCGTGCCGAAGGAATATGTGGCGGAATCGGTGGTGCGCAGCCTGAAGAAAAAAGTTGCAGGCAAGCGAGTTCTACTGGTGCGCGCGAAGGTCGCCCGCGACGTGATCCCGCGCGAACTGCGCCAGGCCGGAGCTCAAGTGGACGTCGTGGAAGCGTTACGAGACGGTCGTTCCGCAGAGTTCGCGGCGACGGTTGCAGGCAGCGCTGAAAAATCCCAGGCGCAGGCCGCACGTGGTTACCTTCACCAGTTCTTCCACGGCAAAGAATTTTGTTGAATTACTGGGCGTGGGGCAAGCTGCAAAAGAAACCACGCTCGCCGGAATCCGCATGGCCTCGATCGGCCCCGTGACATCATCCACACTTCGTGAACTCGGCCTGACGTGTCGATATCGCCGCGAAAGAATTCACCATTCCCGGCCTGATCGCAGCCATCGTGCGAGCCTTCCAGCTGAAACCGTAGCTACTCGGTCACCGAGCAGGCGCAATCGGCGGGCACAACGTGAGCCAGCAGGAAATCGGCGACGCGCTTGTAGGCGTCAATCTGATTTTCCACGCGCGCGAAGCCGTGCCCTTCATTTTCGTAAATCTTGTAGTCCACGGTGCCGCCGCGCTTCTTGATGGCGTCGACCACCTGCTGCGTCTCTGATTTCGGACAGCGCGGATCGTGCCCGCCCGCGAGCAGCAACAACGGCGCTTTAATCTGGTCGATGAAGTTGATCGGCGAGCGGTCTTCGTACAGCGCCTTGTTCTTCACCACATCGCCCATGGTCGCGAGATCCGATTGCTGCAGCACCGGATCCTCATTCTCGATTTCGGTGAACCAGTTCACGAACGGCACAATGGGCACGCCCGCGGCCCACACTTCGGGCGCTTTCGTCACCGCCATCATGCTGAGATATCCGCCGTAGCTTCCGCCCATCACAGCAATCTTCTTCGGATCGAGATGTCCCGTCTGCTTGATCCAATCGACGCCGGCGAGCACATCCTGCAAATCGCCACCGCCCATGTCGAATAAATTTGCCTGCTGAAATTCCTTGCCGTATCCGGTCGACCCGCGGTAGTTGGGCGCGAGCACCATGTATCCCTGATTCACTGCAAATTGCACGAAGCGGTTGAATGAATTCATGGTCTGCGATGTGGGCCCGCCGTGAATGTAGACGATGGCCGCATTCTGCCCGTTCCGCGCCATGTTGAAGGGCACGTAGAGAAACGCGGAGATCGTCCACTTGCCATCGCGGCTGGGATAATGCACCAGATATGGCTCAACCATGTCTTCCGAACGAACGCCGGCTACCAGCGAATGCGTAATCTGCTCCGACTTTCCGGTGGCCATGTGATAGACCCACAAATCTCCCGGAGCCGTCGCGCCGTTGTGGTAGTAGAGCAGGCGTTGCCCATCGGGCGAGAAGGCTCTCGGGCCGCCTGCCGGTTCATTGACGCCTTTAGGAATCGCCAGAGCAGATGATTTTCCGGTCGCGAGATCGTGCATGTAAATATCTTCGTTGCCGTCAACATCGGCCCGGAAGGTCACATGCTTTCCATCGTTGGAAAATTCGCTGCCACGAATTTCCCATTTATCGTGCGTGAGCCAGGCTGATCTTCTTCGTTGCAATATCGAGCACCCCGATATTGTCGTAACCATTCGCGGCATTCGAAGTCAGCAAGATGCTTTTGCCGTCGGGTGAAATGTCGTTGGCGGAGAAGCGTTGCTCGCCGCCGTGCGGCGTGAGCAGCGTACTTTGCCCGCTGGCCACATCGGCGATATAGATATTCGAATCGGTGCCCTTCGCCTGCTCCTGCGTGTAAACGATCGACTTGCCATCCTTCGACCAGATCGGCCCGTAATTGCCTTTATCCTGCGGCGTGCCCGTGGTTATGTGTTTCAATTCGCGCATCACCATGTCGTAGACGTCAATCTCGTAGGCGGCTGAAGTTTTTGATTTAACCTCGTAGGCCAGATAGCGGCCGTCCGGCGACCACGTGGGGCTCTGTTCGGCAATCTCTCGCGTCTGGGTAAGGTTCACGACCTTCCCCGTCTTTGGCGAGACGAGGAAAATATCCCACTGCTCGTCGCCATCGTAATCCGACTGATACGCGATCCACTTTCCGTCCGGCGACCATGCCGGCGCAGTCTGCCGCTGGTCGCTTACCGTGAGCTGCACCGGCCATCCTCCCTCGGCCGGGACGAGCCAGATATTATTCCGTCCGCTCATGTTGGAGACGAAGGCGATGCTCTTGCCATCGGGCGACCATGTCGGCCGTCCCACTTGCCGCGTCATGTACAGCTTTTCGATGGTGAGGCTGCGCGGCTCGACCTGCGCGTTGGGCTTCGACGAAATCTTTTTCGGATCAGTAACCGCCTGCGGCTCAGGCAGTGTCTGGGCAAGTGTTTCTGCAACGAAGGTACTCATAGATAGAACGATAGCAAAGAGGATCAAAGTGCGCATGGAAGTAAGAGCCTCACGTGAGGTGAAAGAGAAGTCTAGCAAACAACTTTACTGATCACCCGATGATGCGAAGGTGTCGCAAGAGCGCCTCGGTTGTGAATAAATCGACACCGGTAGATTCGAAGTCGTGGTCATTCGACCAGATGGGGACTCTGGCGGCCAGAGCCAGAGCCAACAACTCCGAGTCGTCGGCATCGCGACGGCCGATTCTCCGAGCTGCCTCAGGCAGTCTCCGTGAGTACTCCGAGCGGGCCACAATGGTGACCGGAAGCGCCGCAACAGCAAGCAGCACCAGATCGGGCCGGAGTCGTTTCTTTTGGCCAAGAACGGTGGCATATTCTTCGACTTCGGCAAACGTCCGTTCTGTCGTCAGAATTTGCTGAATGGCTGGATGGGCCAGAACCAACCGTGCTCGGCCGCCGAGCACAGCAGCCAGCAACACATTAGCGTCGGCGGCCAGTTTCACGACGTGCCTTTCGCCAACGCTCGAAGTCGCGCAGCACATCCTTCTCAGTGACTCGTTTTTTCTTGAGTTGGCGTCCAATCTCCGCGCTCAACATCGAGAAAAGCTGTCGTCGCATGTCCACAGGCAAAGTGGCGTCGCGCCAGGGCAGAAATACGCCGGCTACCCTTCCGCGGCGCGTCACAAGAATGGGATCGTCTGACCGAAGAAGCGTGGTCGCCCGGTCGCGAAAATCGCGCACGGAACTTATTCTCATGTGGTCACCCCAGTGACCATTATATCAAGACAGTCAATCGTAGGAGCCCAGACGTTTACGCCTTTGCCGCTTTATGCATGTCCACCGTGCTCCAGGTCTTGTCGGCGGCATGGCACAGATTTTCGAGCGGACAATCGACACACTTCGGTTTGCGCGCGTAGCACAGCCTGCGGCCATGCCAGATGATTTGATGCGAAAAGAGAATCCACTTTTCGCGCGGGATGATCTTCATCAGGTCCTGTTCAATCTTCTGCGGATCGTCTTGCATCGTGAGTTCGAGCCGGCGCGAAATGCGGTGCACGTGCGTATCGACGACCACCCCGACCGCTTTCTTGAACCACGAGCCCAGCACAACGTTCGCGGTCTTGCGGGCAACTCCGGGAAGCGTGAGGAGTTTGTCCATGTCGTCGGGCACCTGGCCGCCGAAGTCGCTGACGATCTTCTTGGCCGCACCCACAACGGACTTCGACTTGTTGCGGAAGAATCCGGTCGAGCGCACGTCGGGTTCGAGTTGCTCCGGAGAGAGCGCGGCGAAGGCTTCGACCGTCGGATATTTCCGGAACAGCTCCGGCGTAACCCGGTTGACGTTTACATCAGTCGATTGCGCGGAGAGAATCGTCGCGACCAGCAATTCCCACGCGCTCGCATGCGTCAACGCGCAAGTCACTTCCGGATAAGTCTGGTCGAGGCGCTTCAGGATTTCGGCGACGCGCTCTGGTACGAGAGGGTTGTAGCCCTTGATCTTGGCAGGAGCAGGCTTCGTTGCGGCTCAGGTCCTTTAGCGAGTTCCCGCCGAGCCCTTGCCTCCGCTGGGACGGGCGAGAGCGCCTTTCGCCGCGCGAACTTTGTCCTGACGCCCGGTTCGGGCAGGCTGACGGGGTACTACACCACGAGGCATGGCGATCCTTTCCGTTCTGAATCCCGCCCATGATAACAACTGCCGATTCCTGTACGCGAATTTTCACGGCGACTCTGTGGCGCCTCGATCGAAACCGAATTGAGCGATCGCCCCCTGTCCTTTGGTAACCTCTCCGGCAATTGACTGCCCCGAGCCCGCTCGCTACTCTGAAATTAACCCCTCGTCTTTTTGAAGGATGACAATGTGGCCGTAAATTCCATTCAACTCGGGCAAGTCTGGCGCAGCGAAACCGATGGCCAGGATTATCTCGTCACCAAGCTCTACAGTGAAGTTTTCACGCAGTACGCCATGCTGCGGCCGGCGGGCATCAGCGCTCCCGAATCACCGACGGTGCGGGTGAAAGTCACCAAGAATCTGCACGGCGCCTCTCTGCCCGGCTACGCCTTCACCCAGGACGGCTCGTTCTAGGGCGGCATCTCGCATTCCGTGATTTCCGATAAACTGTAAACATAGTGGTCAGTGCCTAGTGGCCAGTGGTCAGTTCCACCATTCGACTTCAACGACGTGGTGTTACTGATCACTGGCCACTGAACGCTGACCACTGTTTCTCTATGACTGAAAAACTTCTCGCTGTCATCTTCGTCTTCATCAAGTCGGTGATCGCCGCCACCGGCTATGGCGGCATCACTTTGCTTATGGCCATCGAGTCAGCATGCATTCCGCTGCCTTCGGAATTGATCATGCCTTTCGGCGGATACCTGGTGTTCGAAGGCACATTCAAACTATTCTGGGTCGCCACCGCGGGCGCGATCGGATGTAATCTGGGCTCGCTGGTCGCCTACGAAATCGGATTCTATGGCGGTCGCCCGCTGGTCGAACGTTATGGCCGCTGGATTCTGATGGGCCATCGCGAGCTCGAATGGGCCGACCGTTTCTTCGCGCGCTGGGGATATCTCGCCGTATTCTTTGGCCGCCTGCTGCCGGTGGTTCGCACGTTTATCGCACTGCCCGCAGGCGTCGCGCGCATGCCGCGCGGACGTTTTCATATCTACACATTTCTAGGTTCGTGGCCCTGGTGCTTCGCGCTGGCATGGTTCGGAATGAAGCTCGGCGAAAACTGGCGCGAGCTGGGAAAATATTTTCACAAGTTCGACGCGGTGATCGGAGCGTTCCTCGTCATCGGCGCGATCTGGTTCGTATGGAACCACTGGCAGAACCGGATGAGTTCGGCGCAAGCAGCGGACTGAGCGGTTTTCTAGGGCAGCTTCGCCAACTGCGAAGCCACAATCTGCCATCTGCCCGTCACGCTTCACAACCACATCCATGTACACGTAACGCACCGGGACCGGTTCTCCGCCTTCCTCGATCACGTCGTCTTCCGAACCATGGACGATGGCAACATCATCCCGCAGCAAGCGAATGCGGCGGCCGGTGCAACTCATGGAGAGAAATCGCATTGCGCCGGAAGTGAGATTGCGGATCAGATCCTGCCGCGTAGAGATGTTGCCCGCCTCGTTGTATTGCACATAATCTTCGGCGTAGATGCGCCGTAATTCTTCGACGTTCGCGGCCATGAGCGCGCGATCGCCGTCCTCAAAGAGTCGCACAATCAGCTGTTCGTCGTTCTCCATCTTCGTCGTTCTCCGTCAAGGTGGTAGTGTACAAGCTACCAATTTACTTCTGGAGGCATTCCATGCGCCGCGTTCTCTCCGCTCTGCTGTTCGTTGCCGTCATGCTGCCATTGGCTACGTCCGCGCAATCCGCGCCAGCCGCGGCTGACCGGCCCTTCGTCATCGAGTACTACTACAAGACCAAGTGGGGACATGCCGACGAATTTCTGAAGCTGTTCAAGAAGAATCATTATCCCGTACTGAAGAAGGAATCAGAGATGGGCCGCATCACGAAAGTCTGGATGGACCAGCCGCGCTATCACACCACCGAAGATGGCCGCTGGGATTTCCGCGTGACCATTGTCTTCAAGAACGCGACTGTCGCGAATGAACCCTTCGACGAGGCTGCATTGCAGAAGCAGATGTATCCCGATCAGGAAACTTTTCAACGGGAAGAGCAGCGGCGCTTCGAAATTCTCGATGCGCACTGGGACTTGCCTATCAAGACCGTCGACCTAGACAAACCTTAACAACCCCAGTGGGGCACAGAGAACCGCGCACTTCCTCGGTGCGCCTCTGTGTCCTCTGTGGTCAACTCTTTGCCTTCCCGATGTTAAATTCTTGCAACAATCTTCAAGGAATTCCTTTATCGCGCGCATCGAAATTTGGAATTAGACAGAACGCCGAGTCCATCCCTAAGCTAGCGCATGGACACCTTTATATCGGTTGAGGACTCACATGTAGATGTACTCCACGAGTTTGGCGCCCGGCTGGGCACGGTGGAGGGATTTCACGATGTGTTAGGCCGCGTCGTGGAGTTTGCGTCCGCGCTGGTAAAGTGCGATTCCTGCCTGATCTACCTTCTGGAAGGCGACGAACTCGTGCTGCGGGCTTCGAAAAATCCGCATCCTGATGTGGTCGACCGGCTGAAACTCCGCGTCGGGCAGGGCATTACAGGATGGGTGGCCGAGCACAGCGAACCGGTCGCGATTCCGGAAAAAGCGGCCCACGATCCGCGCTTTCAATTCTTCCACGAGTTGCCGGAGGACAGTTACGAAGCATTTCTTTCGGTGCCGCTGATGTGCCGCGGACGCGTTGTGGGCGTCATCAACCTGCAGCATCGCCAGCATCACGTCTACCGGCGGCGGGAAATTCGCCTGATTTCGACGGTCGGATTTCTGGTGGGCGCGGAGCTGGAACTGGCGCGGCTGGAAGAAGCGAACTTAAGTCTTTCGGAACAATTGCAGACGCGCAAGCTCGTGGAACGCGCCAAGGGAATTCTGCAGCGCGATCTGGGATTGAACGAAGAGCAGGCCTATCTCGCGCTGCAGCGCCAGAGTCGCCAGAAACGCAAGGCGATGAAAGAAATTGCCGAGGCCATCATTCTAGGCGACGACGTGCGAGGCCAGGCGCAAACCCCACCGGCGTAAATGTGGGGCGGACACTCCTGTCCGCCGCTTTTGATCCTGGCGCTGTTTCTGATGTTGGTCCCAAACAAAAAAACTGAGGGCGGATACTTGGGAAGGTATCCGCCCTCAGCTTTGTGGGCAGCGGGGAGCTTACTGGCCCGCTGATGTCGCGGTGGTTGCCGCGATCTGTCGATCTCCGATCTGTCGAGCCGTGATCTGTCGAGCCATGGAGTGCGTCGGCACGTCGAACTCCAGTGTCATGCCGAACTCCGGCAGTTGCATCATGCTCACGTAGCTGCCGTCGCTGGTCGTTCGCAATAGCAGCAGGCTCATGTCAGAAGACTTCGTGTCCTCTGTCATGGGCACCATGATCAGGAATCCGGCGTGCGGCGCATTAAGCTTGCTCAGCGCCAGGATGCGTGGAGACGCAGCGGGATCGAACGAGAATCCGTAGTCTCCCGCCGGAACCAGCGCCTTCTCCCAATGCACATCGTGAGCGAGAGTGAACTTGCCTTGTGCAGGCTCCTGAGCAGAAGCCTGGCTTGGGGCGAAGCTCAACGTGGTGAACGCCAGCAAAGCGGCGTAGGCGAATTTGCGAATGGTAGTCATAGATCTCATAGCGATAGATCTCCTGTTCTGCTCTTGGCCCTCGTGAAGGCGAAGAGCGCCACGATGAACACGCTGCCCGCGCGATGCCGGGCTGCGTGAATCAAAATGTTGGTGGAGAACAACAAGGTCAGGAGATTTGCCATGCCGCTGCAAGGCGAGCAGGCAAACATCAGCTTCGCGGGAACCTGCTGCAGAGCCGGGCGCGAAGTGATTCGATTGTGCCGGCAGCGCCCAGTCAGAGTCCAACGCAAAAAATTGATGTGGATGATCAGCTCATGTCGTGAACCGGCTCATGTGGCGACGGCCGCCGCGGCCGTCCGAGCCCGGGCGAAGCCCGCGACCACCGAAGACGAACTAGAGCGGCCTGCCGCTCAATGACCGAGCGACACTGTTGAAGGATATTTCTGCGCACTTGGCCCACTTCGTTTGCCAAACTCCCGCTCGCCATGAGACGATTGCTGCTTGGTGACGGTGGCCAGCCACCGTCACCGGAGAGGTGCGCAATGTATCAGAAAAGTCCGGGAGTCTTCATGGCCGACTGGTGGGATGCCGACGGCCGCCGTCATCGTAAGCAATTCTCCAATTCTGCAGCGGCACGCGAACACGAGCACCGCGAAACCGCCTTGGCCCATGCCGAACGCGCCAGCCGCGAAATGAAGCTGGCTTCAAAGAGCAGTGGCAGAAAGCGGACTTCGCCAAGATCCGAACCGGCCACCATCGCGCCCGCCAAAGGCAAACTGGGCGTGATGATCCCGGGCATGGGCGCTGTGGCCACAACGTTCGTCGCCGGAGTCGAAGCTATTCGCAAAGGCCTGGCCAAGCCAATCGGTTCGCTCACCCAGATGGGCACCGTGCGCCTCGGCAAGCGCACTGATGGACGTTCCCCGAAAATCAAAGAGTTCGTTCCGCTCGCTGGTCTCGACGACCTGGTCTTCACCGGCTGGGATATTTTCGAGGACAACATGTACGAGTCGGCTTCCAATGCCGGCGTGCTCGACTATCGCCTGCTCGAGCAGTTGAAGCCGTTTCTCTCTTCCATCACGCCCCGCGCCGCGGTCTTCGATCACAACTACGTCAAAAAGATCGACGGCCCCAACGTGAAAAAGGGCAAGTCGAAGATGGATCTTGCCGAACAGTTGCGCGCTGACATCCAGGACTTCAGGAAGACCAGCGGCGCCACCCGCCTGATCACCATGTGGTGTGGATCGACCGAATCTTATATCGAGCCAACCGAGGCTCATCAGTCGCTGAAGTCGTTCGAGAAAGCTCTGCGCGATAACGACGAGATGATTGCGCCCTCGATGATCTACGCCTACGCCTCGCTGATGGAAGGTGTTCCGTTCGCCAATGGCGCGCCCAATCTCACGGTCGATCTGCCGGTGATGCTCGAACTCTCGCGCAAGAATGAAGCCCCAATCTGCGGCAAAGACTTCAAGACCGGTCAGACGCTGATGAAAACCGTGCTCGCGCCCGCCTTCAAGGCACGCCTGCTCGGACTGAGCGGGTGGTACTCAACTAACATTCTTGGCAACCGCGACGGCGAGGTCCTCGACGATCCCGGGTCATTCAAGACCAAGGAAGAATCGAAGCTGGGCGTGCTCGATCACATCCTGCAGCCTGCGCTGTATCCCGATCTCTACGGCAATATCTTCCACAAAGTGCGCATCAACTATTACCCGCCGCGCGGCGACAATAAAGAAGGCTGGGACAACATCGACATCTTCGGATGGCTCGGCTATCCCATGCAGATCAAAGTGGATTTCCTCTGCCGCGATTCGATTCTGGCCGCGCCCATCGTGCTCGATCTGGTGCTGTTCCTCGATCTGGCGAAGCGTTGTAACGAGCTAAAGGGCCTGGGCATTCAGGAATGGCTCAGCTTCTATTTCAAATCTCCGATGACGGTGCCCGGCCTCTATCCCGAGCACGACCTGTTCATTCAGTTGATGAAGCTGAAGAACACTCTGCGTCACCTGAAAGGCGAAGAACTCATCACGCATCTGGGGCTGGAGTACTACGACTAGAGTTCGGGAGGAATGGAAACTAGGTGGAGCGGGCACTCCTGCCCGCTGCTTTGGAAGTCGCCTTTTTTCTGCGACGACGGCGAACCCCACCCGATATGTTTGGGCACGACTACCAGACGGTCTTGATCAGCGAACTGTTTCGGATTTTCTCGTCGTGCGTGACCAGCGTCATGCCTTCGGCCCGGGCCGTTCCGCCGATAATGCGGTCGGCAGGGTCTCCGGAGTAGTCGCGTGGGAACTGAGCCGCTAAGGCCGCGATCTGAGGCGTGATGGGCAGCACCGTGACCCCTTCGAGCAGCAGCTTAAGCGACGATTCAATGGTGCCATAGCCGCGAATGCGTCCGCGCGCCAGCAGAGAAGCTAATTCCCAGACGGTGATCGCTGACACGGCGACTCCGCCCTGACGGCGGGCGCGGCGAATCGCGGAAGCGGCGGGACGGGAAAGAGACTTTGAGTTGTCGACCGCCCAAAAGAGGGCGTGCGTATCCAGCAGAATCAAAATGCGGACTCCCATTCCTCCGCCGGATCGGCATCAAGGTCGCCAACCACCTCAAACACACCCTTCAATCTGCCGATAAAGTCGTCCTTCGGTTCGTCGATGGGCACCAACTTCGCCACCGGTTTGCCGCGCTTCGTAATCACCAGCGGGCGTTTGGTGGAGCGCACGTCCTCCATCAGAGTGAGGCATTGGGCCTTAAAAGTCGCGGCCGATATCTCTTTCATAGTCATATTGTAACAGACATGGTCAAGTCGACATGACCACTATGGATAGCTAGGCATGCTTTTGCTTATACTCATCGAACGCAGCCAGGAATCGATCTACATCCTTTTTCTGCAGATAATACGGCGTCGACAACCGCAGCTTGTGCGGATCTCCCCCGCGAATGCGGATCTTGTGCGTCTTCCACATCCAGTTTTCCAGGTCCATGCGCTCGACCGGGGGCACGTTCACGCTGACAATCGCGCATCGCAGGGCCGCGTCCGGAGAGGTCCACGATTCCGCGCCCGCGTTTTTGCATCTCGGCCAGAATGTAGTCAGCCATCATGCGGTGCCGGCGCTCGATGCGCTCAATCCCGATGTCGTTGGCCAGTTTGATCGATGCGCGCAGGCCCCAGAGCGCTGGCACGTTCGAACTGCCGATGCGCTGGAATCGTTCGGCGCGCAGCTTCGGTTCATCCCAGCCCTCGGTGACGATCGTGTTCCACAAGCGGTCCATCACTTCATCGCGCACGTACAGAAATCCTGATCCCTTGGTCGCGAACAGCCACTTGTGCGGGCTCGACGTATACATGTCGCAGCCGATGTCGTGAATATTCAGCCGCATCATTCCCGGCACATGCGCGCCGTCCACGGCCGACAGAATTCCCTTGCTGCGAGCCAGCCCGCACAATTCCTTTGCCGGCAGCACGACGCCCGAAAAAGTTGTGATGTGGCTGAAGAAAAGTACGCGCGTGCGCGGCGTCATCGCATCGTTGAACAGGTTCAGGACCTGCGCCGTGTCCTTCACCGGACGGGGCAGTTCGATCTTCTTCACCACGATGCCGTAGCGCTTGGCCTTCAGATTCCACGGATGCTGGCCGCCGGGATGCTCCTGATCGGTCATCAACACTTCGTCGCCGGGCTTCAGATCGATGCCGTTGGCGATGTAGCTGTTCGCTTCGGTGGCGTTGCGCAGCAGCGCGATCTCATCGCGCTTGCAGCCGACAAACTCCGCCAGCGGGTCGCGGAATTCGTTCCAGGCAGCGTATCCCCAGATCGGATAGTCCTCGGGATCCTCCTGGTCCATCTTTTCGGTCGAGTTGTAGCCGTCGAATATGGCGCGCAGCACGGGCGCGGGGCTCGATCCCACGGTGCCGTTGTTTAAATAAATCTCATCCTCGGGAATCAGGAACTGGCGGCGCATTTCGGCCCAGTACGCGTCTTCATTCTTTTCCAGCAGGGAATGATCGGGCAACGGCGGCGTCTTTTCCAGTTGCGCCAGCAGGTTGTGACCAAGAGATAAAGATGAAGCCCATGAGGGCGAAGTGAGCGCTGCTATTCCCGCGGCAGCGCTCGAAACGGAAGAGAGGAAATGACGGCGGTCGAGCATGAAGCCTCCCGGCAATTCGTGCCAGCAAGATCAAACAAGGCGCTATCGTACGACTGCCGGGCGTGGGCGGCAAGCAGGGACGAGCCAACACAAGGTAATGGCGGGGTCACAAGGCTGGGTGGTGGGTCCTAATTTGGCTGGTTTATCAGGAAGTCACCGGCATCAAAGGCCAGGATTTACACCCGGTGGCCGCTCGGGCATCCATATTCTCTTCTCCGGATAACCCCAAGGGCGGCAGATAGCGTCTAACTGTCAGCGGCACTACGGTCTTGGAGTCTCGATCAATACCGGTTTTGGGGTGTTCCACTCGGGCGTATAATCACGGCAAGGGAGTACTTCCTATGAAATTCAGATGGCTGGCAAGCGCGATGGCATTGGCGGCGTTCAGCGCAGTACCTTGGACGTGGGCGCAGAGTCCGAGTCAGGATCCGACTCAAACCCAGCCTCAGACCCAGACTCAATCTCCAACCCAGACCACCCCACAGCAGAATCCGAATCCCGACCAGAACTCGGATAAGCCCAAAGCTTCGGATGTGCAGAATGCGCCCAAGCAGAATCCGGCGGCGCTGCCCACGCAGGATGACAGCGCGATCAAGCATGATGGCGGCAAAGACGACGTAGATGCCGTGGGCAACCGCAACGTGGGATGCGGGCGCGGCGTGGGCAACTGGTTCAGCATCGAGAAACAGGTCGCCATGGGGCGCTCCTATGCGCAGCAGATCGAGTCGCAGATCAAACTGGTCAACGATCCGGTGATTACCGAGTATGTGAACCGTATCGGTCAGAACCTGGTGCGCAACTCGGATGCGCAGGTGCCATTCACCATTAAGGTGATTGATTCCGATGTGGTCAACGCGATGGCGCTGCCCGGCGGATTCTTCTATGTGAATTCCGGCCTGATCCTGGCGGCCGACGAAGAAGCCGAGATGGCTGGAGTGATGGCGCATGAGATCGCGCACGTGGCGGCGTGCCACGCAGCCCGCGAGAATACGCGTTATACCCTGATGCAGTTGGCGTCGCTGCCCTTCATTTTTATCGGCGGCGGAATCGGTTATGCGGGATACGAACTGGCGGGTCCGGCCGCGTTACTCGGCATTCTGAAATTCTCGCGCGGATTTGAGGCGGAAGCCGACTACCTCGGCGTCGAATATATGTATCGCGCCGGATACGATCCGTCGGCCTTCGTTTCATTCTTCGAAAAGATTCAGGCGATGGAGAAGAAAAAGCCGGGCACGGTTTCGAAGATGTTTGAGACTCACCCGCAGAACGGCGATCGAATCGAAAAATCGCAGGACGAGATTCGCAAGATTCTTCCCGCGCGGCAGCAATACGTCGTGACTACGTCGGAGTTTGACGATGTGAAGGCGCGGCTGGCCTCGATCGAGAACAAGCACAAACTGCTCGATCAGAAAGACACCAACAAGCCCAGCCTGCGGCGCACCTCGAATACCAGCGATACGTCCGGCGATTCCAAGAGCGACGACGATCGTCCGACCCTCAAGCGGCGCGACGATTCCTCGAACTAGGAACCAGTGTGAACCATTCACCGGCAGCTTCGGCTGCCGGTTTCGTTTGTTCCACGAGCTGAAAGTCACCCTGAATTCCCCGAAAAGCTCAGCGTGCAGGCCCGGCCCGGCTACTACGCAGTCAAGTCCGTCGCGACCCCCTAGACTTGGCGGCCATCGCAGCGCTTCACGACTGCATCACAACCGGATGTGATCTTAATCACAGAATGGCCTTGAAAAGCCGCTTAGGCTCGGCTAGGTTGGAATCACTGGGAGTTTATGCGGGAGAGCCTCGAATGCCAGAAAACACGCTAACCATTACGGATAATCGAACCAACAAGACCTACAACGTTCCGGTCGATAACGGAACTATTCGGGCGATGGATTTACGCCAGATTAAGACCGGCCCTGACGACTTCGGGCTGATGACCTACGATCCCGCATTTATGAATACGGCGTCTTGCAAGAGCGCCATCACTTATATTGACGGCGACAAGGGCATCCTGCGCTATCGCGGATATCCCATTGAAGTGCTGGCCGAACGTTGCACCTTTCTGGAAGTCGCGTACCTCTTGCTGTTCGGCGAACTGCCCACGGAAAAAGAGCTGAACCAGTGGGTCTACAACATTACGCACCACACCATGCTGCATGAGACGACGAAGAAGTTCATGGAAGGCTTCCGCTACTCATCGCATCCCATGGCGATGTTCGTGAGCACGATTGCGGCGTTGTCGAGCGTGTATCCCGATGCCAAGAATATTCACGATCCCGCCAACCGAATGCATCAGATTACGCGCCTCATCGGCAAAGTTCCGTCGATCGCGGCCATGTCGTACCGGCACAACGTGGGATTCCCCTACGTCTATCCCGACAACGATCTGAGCTACACCGAAAATTTCATGAACATGTTGTGGAAGATGGTTGAGCCCAAGTACGTGGCCAATCCCGCGCTGGCGCGCGCGCTCGACATTCTTTTTATTTTGCACGCCGACCACGAGCAGAACTGCAGCACCAACGCCATGCGCTCGGTCAGCAGTTCGCAGGCAGATCCTTATCTGTCTGTGGCATCGGCGGCATCGGCGCTGGCCGGGCCGTTGCACGGCGGCGCCAATGAAGAAGTGCTGAAGATGCTCGACGAGATCGGCTCCAAAGATCATGTCCCGGCCTACATCAAGCGGGTCAAGGATGGGCAGATCAAACTGATGGGCTTCGGACATCGCATCTACAAGAATTACGATCCCAGGGCGAAAATCATTCGCTGGAGCGCCGAGCAGGTCTTCCAGGTCACGGGACGCAGTTCCAAACTCGACATCGCGCTGGAACTGGAGCGCATCGCGTTGGAGGACGAATATTTCGTGAAGCGCAAGCTGTATCCCAACGTCGACTTCTATTCCGGGATTATGTACCAGGCGATGGGCTTCCGGCCAGAGATGTTTACGGTGCTGTTTGCCATTCCGCGAACCGCGGGCTGGCTCGCGCAGTGGCAGGAACTGATCACCGATCCCGAACAGAAAATTGCCCGCCCGCGGCAGGTCTACACCGGACCAGCCGAGCGGGAATTCGTACCCTTGGATAAGCGCGTCGCAGTGCCGATCCCGGCGGAGTATCCGACAAGGTAAGGTTTTAAGAAGAGAGAGAGAACGAGCCCCGCTGCCAAGCGGAGATTGTCAGGCTGCGTTCGGCCTTTTCACGCGCTGAAGCACCGTAGTGGGTAACTGGACTACCCGGATTCCGTTGCCGCTTTTCGTCTTCACGTTCACCGCAATGCCGCCTGCCTCAGGAAAAGGGTCGGAAATCACCTCAAATTCCTCTCCGTAGAGGCGAATGCTCTGACTGACACCGTACCCGAGGCGCTTCACGCTGGCACAGATTTCCGCGTCGGATGGATTCAGATCAGAATGGCTCATCATGATATATGCAGCGTACGCGCCCATAAACCCGCAAGGAATACACCGTTTCAACTAGTTGATGTAAAAGCCTCTAACTATGCGGCGTGCTTGGCCGGTTCCGCCAGATGAATCCTTAGCAACGAGTCGGGCAGTTCATGCTCCGCGTGAGCATGTCAGTATCAATTCACTAATCGTGGCGATTCCGCTATACTCCGCGCGTCCAAACTTGCTGCGTCGGAGGACGCCTCAGTGGCGATATTTCCATCACCCGCGGTAGCGCCCGCCACGGTCGAGTTTGCGCACGGGGTAGAGCGCCGCATTGCCCTGCGGTTGCTTCCATTTCTTTTCATCCTGTACATCGCTAATTATCTTGACCGCACCAGCGTGGCTTACGCCGCGCTCGGCATGTCTCGCGACTTGGGATTCAGCGACCGCGTGTTGGGCATGGGAATGGGCATCTTCTTCATCAGCTATGTTGCTTTGCAGATTCCAGGCGCACTGCTGGTCGAGCGCTGGAGCGCACGGCGGATGATTTCCGCGACCATGATCGCATGGGGGTCGCTGACTGCTCTAACCGCACTGGTGCACACCCCAAGGCAGCTTTATCTTGCGCGGTTTGTATTAGGCGCGGCGGAGGCCGGATTCTTCCCAGGCGTAATCGTGTACCTGAGCCACTGGTTCAAGCGCGAGGACCGCGCGAAAGCAACGAGCAACTTCATGGGGGCAATTCCCATGTCGTTCGTCATCGGCTCGCCCATCGCAGGCTGGATTCTCGGCCACCAATGGTTCGCCATCCAAGGCTGGCGATGGCTGTTCATCATGGAGGGGATGCCGGCCATTTTGCTGGGAGTGGTTGCGTTTTTCTTTTTGACGGATTGGCCAGGCGAAGCGACCTGGCTCGCTCCCGAGCAACGGCGATGGATCTCACAAGAGCTGTACGAAGAAAAACATATCAGTGAACATGCAATCACGGTGTGGCAAGCGCTCAAGTCGCGCACGATCCTGCTGCTGGCTGGGTTAGCTTTCCTCAACTATCTTGCGTTCTACACTTTTGCTTTCTGGTTCCCGACCATGCTGAAACGTCAGTCAGGGTTTTCAGACGCGCGGGTCGGCCTGATCGGGGCTGTGCCGTACGTGGCAACCTTCATCGCGATGCAGATCAATGGTTGGCACTCCGATAAAGAGGGCGAAAGACGTTGGCACTCCGCGGTCCCGATGTTTGTCTGTGCGACCGGATTGCTGGGCCTCCTCGGCCAACCCCGCTCAATTTCAGTCTCAATCGTTTTGTTCACTATGGCGTGTATGGCCTTTGCCTATCTCCCGACCTTCTGGGCGATGCCGACCGAGATCCTAAGCCAGTCAGCCGCGGCGGCAGCTGTGGGTATGGTCAACGCCGTGGCCAGCGTGGCAGGCTTTGCCGGTCCTCATCTGTTCGGTTACCTGAACACTCGAACGGAATCGTTCTCGTACGGACTGGCCCTCATGATGGTCTCTGCCCTTGCTGGAGGGCTGCTGATACTCTGCATTCCGAAGAGTGCGCGGCCGAGTGCCCGCTGAACCCCTGTCGTGCGGATCGCACGCCAGATTGTTCCCGAGTGACGGGCAACTCCGATCATGTAATCACTTTCATGTCTTGCCAGTCGCACACAAACTCTTTGCCGCAATCCAGACAAGCGACGTAGGTGCCGTAAGCACGGCCCGAGGCCGGGGATACCCAGCGCTGCGAATCGTCTGCCGGTCGGAGCTTCTGATTACTTCCGGTTGGGCGACCATCCACCCAAAACGCCCGCAAGAAGCAAGTTGAAACGCCTCTTGAGCGCCTTGGCCCGCAGTCATTTCACCGAGAAATTGCCCATCTAAGAGCGGACTTCCGAAAGCAAGTTCTCCATTGTTGGACAGGCTGTACAACAGACGGCAGAGAAAATGGTCGTCTCGCTCTCTAGCTGATAATCTTGCCAGACCATGGAATCTTTCGCCGTTCGAGTCTTCTGTTTCGTGCTGTCACTGGTGGCCGTCGGAACCGCACAGGAAGTGATCCCGCTCTATGCCGGTACCGCGCCCGGCTCAACGCAGGAGAATTACCCGGAGAAGCAGTACTTTTCCAAAGTCTGGAACACAGACGTCGTCACCAATGTGACCCGGCCCACCCTTATCGTGTTCAAACCTTCTCCGGAGTTGAAAAATGGCACCGCAGTCGTTATCTGCCCAGGGGGCAGTTTTATGGCCTTGTCCATCGCGACTGAAGGTACTGAAGTTGCCCAGTATCTGGCCGCGAAAGGCGTGACCGCATTCGTTTTGAAATATCGCCTGATGCATACCGGCGAGGACGCCACCCAGGAATACGGGCCATTGTTCGCGGATAGACCGAGGTATCTTGAGGCCATGAAGAAGATCAAACCTTTGGCCGTTGCAGACGGGTTAGCCGCTGTCACCTGGGTTCGGCAGCATGCGGCGGAATGGGGGATTTCTCCCGATCGTGTCGGAATCATCGGCTTCTCCGCCGGCGGAACGGTTACTGCCGAAGTTGCGGTCCACTACGCACCCGAAGGTCGGCCCGCGTTTGTAGCTCCAATCTACTCGTTCGGATTATCGAATGATGTTCTCGTCCCATCGGATGCACCGCCCATGTTCATTGCAGCCGCGAGTGACGATTCGCTCTCGCCAAAGAGCGTTGCGCTCTATGAGAAGTGGACTTCCGCCCAAAAAGCGGCCGAACTGCACATTTATGCGAAGGGTAATCATGCTTTCGGAATGCGAAGGCAAAACCTTCCTACGGATCACTGGATCGACCGGTTTGCCGAATGGTTGCAATTAGAAGGATTTCTGAACAAATGGCAACACCCGAGCTGATCGCAATTGACCTCGACTGGCGCGGGCCTGGCGTACGCGCTGCGCCTGCCGTTCTCGCAAGAACCCCCGAGTTTCCATCTTTCCCGACTACTCCATGATCGGCATATCTCCGACCCGCTATAGAAGTGATTTGACTAGTTCCGGTCGTATCACGGGCAACCCGGAAGTTAATTGTTCCAACCAGTCATTAGCACTCAAAATCCCATGACGTTCATCACACTTGCGCCCGGTTTGCCCTCATTGACATCTATACTAAGATATCTATATAAAGACATCTTAATATGGCCAGGACTGATGCTCTCCAGGGTTCACTCGATCTGCTGGTGCTCAAGCTATTGTCCCGGCGGCCGCGACTCCACGGCTACGCCATCATGGCTGCCATCGCCAGGGCATCCGGCGAGGTGTTGCGCGCAGAGGAAGGTTCGCTTTACCCCGCGTTGTATCGGATGGAGGAAGCGGGTTGGATTCGCGCGCAGTGGATCAAGAAAGATTCTGGCCGCCGCGCCCGCGTCTATGAACTGACCGCCGCGGGCAAAAAGCAATTGGGCGCAGAAGAGTCGCGCTGGCAGTCAGTCAGCCTGGCCATCAACCGGGTTCTCAGGCAGGCCTGACATGTCCTGGTGGTCGCGCATCTCGAATGCTGTGCACGGCGAACGTTTGAATCGCGAGATCGAGGAAGAGCTGCAGTCCCACATTGAAGAAGCCATTGCCTCAGGACGCGATCCCAAGGAAGTGCACCGCGCCTTCGGCTCCGCGCTGCGTGCCCGCGAGGCAAGTAGCATTCGTGTTGCGGGATGGCTTGAGTCGCTGCTCGCCGATGTGAGTTTCGGATGGCGGCAGCTCTGCCGCAACAAGATCACGTCCTCTGCCGCTGTGCTTTCCCTCGCCCTCGGCATCGGCTCCTGTGTTGCCGCATTTCGTCTTATCGACGCCCTGCTCTGGCGCCCGCTGCCCATCGCCAATTCCAGCAATCTCTACGTCCTCTCCCGCACGATGACCGGCTTTGAAGGCAAGCCTGTCGAGGACGACCACTGGGCCACGCCGGACTTCAACCTCATGCGCGATGCCGTCAAGGACCAGGCTGACCTCATCGCTATCAGCGACGCCGACCGCACGGATGTCACCTGGTCCACGGACGACGATATGGAGAAGGCCCACGTCGTTTATGTCTCCGGCAACATGTTTCCGCTCTTCTTCCCGGGCCTTGAGCCCGCGCTCGGCCGCCTGCTCGCGCCCGCCGATGACCGCGCCCCCGGTGCCAGTCCCTATGCGGTACTCTCCTGGGACTATTGGAATCACCGCTTCGGCCGCGATCCCCGTGTCCTCGGCCGCTCGCTCCACCTAGGCAACCAGACCTTCGAAATCATTGGCGTCGGTCCTCGCGATTTCACTGGAACTGAAAAGGGAACTGTCACCGACATTTTTCTTCCTCTCAGCATGAACAGCTTCGCCACCCAGGACAGCGTCGACTGGCACCGCACCTTCCTGATGCTGAAATCCGGCGTCACCCCGGCCACCTCCGTCGAGCCGCTCCGCCAGCATCTCTCGGCCGTCAACCACGCTTTTGAGGCCGAATGCTCCAAGTGCTTTCGCGGCGCGACCCAGGCGTCCATCGACCGCTATCTCAATCAGACGCTTGTCTTCTATCCCGCCGGCGCTGGCATCTCCGAACTTCAGAAGGACTATCGCCGATACCTCGGCGTCCTCGGTCTGCTGGCCGCTCTCGTCCTGCTCATCGCCTGCGCGAACGTCGCGAACATGATGGCCGCCCAGGCCGCCGCCCGCACCCAGGAAATGGCTCTCCGAATCTCGATTGGCGCCGGCCGTCATCGCCTGGTCCAGCTCATTCTGTGCCAGAGCGCACTGCTCGCCCTCTTAGCTGCCGTCCTCGGTGCATTTTTTGCGACGTGGTCAGCGCCCTTTGTGCTCAGCCTCGTCAATCCGCCCGACAATCCTGCGCGCCTCGACCTTCCCGCCGACTGGCGTATGCTTCTCTTCGGCTGCGGGCTCATTCTCCTCGTCGTTCTATTGCTTGGCCTGCTTCCTGCTCTGCGTGCCTCTGCCGTGCGGCCCGTCGTCGCGCTCAAGGGTGGTGAAGATCCGCACTCGCCACGCCGTCTCATGCGTGGAGCCATCGCTCTTCAGGTAGCTTTCTGCTGCCTCGTCCTCTTCTTGTCTTCGCTCTTCGTTGCATCCTTCCAGCGTCTGCAGAACCGTCCTCTCGGTTTCTCCACCGACCGTCTGCTCCTGCTGGAAACCGTCGCCGGAAAAGGCCAGCTCCCCGTTGTCTGGAATCAAACTGCCGAAGCGCTTCGTGCCGCCCCCGGCGTCGACTCGGTCGCCATCTCGCGCTGGCCACTGCTCGGGCGCATCCGCATCAACAGCGAAATCTCCATCAACGGCGCGCCTCCCAGCCCAACTCCTGCCTGGTTTCTGAACGTTTCGCCGGGCTGGCTCTCGACGATGAAGATCCCCCTCGTTTCTGGCGGCGACTTTCGCCCGGAAGATACCTCGCCGGGAGCCGCCATCGTCAACGAAACCTTCGTCAAGACATTCTTCTCTGGCCAGGACCCCGTCGGCCGCACCTTCGAACGCGGTGCCAATCAACCGGTCATCAAAATTGTCGGCGTCACTCCCGACGTCCCATACGACGACTTGCGCCAACCCAACCGCGCCGTCTTCTACGTCCCGTTCGCCGAAATCGACGCCAAATCCGTCCCCAGTGTCGTCGACTTCGCCACCTTCGCCATTCACACCGACTCCCAGAACCCGCTCGCCCTCGCCGACTCCCTCCGCCAACTCATCGCGCAGCGCCACAACGGCCTTCGCGTCTCCAACATCACCACGCAACTCGATCTGGTCCGCGACCAGACCGTTCGTGAGCGCCTGATCGCCATGCTCGCCGCTTTCTTTGCCGCCGTCGCGCTGCTCCTCGCCGGCATCGGACTCTACGCTGTCCTCAACTACTCCGTCGTCCAGCGCCGCCGCGAGATCGGTATCCGCATGGCGATTGGCTCGACTCGTGCCGGCATCGTGCGGCTGGTGACTCTGGAGGTATTCGTCACGATCGTGCTGGGAGGTTGCGCGGGCATCGCACTCGGATTCGGCGCGGCGCGCTATGTCGAGTCGCTTTTCTACCAGGTCAAAGCAACCGACGCGGATATGATCGCGTTGCCGGCGTGTGCCATTCTGCTCAGTGCGCTCGTCGCCACATTGCCGGCCGTGCTGCGCGCGCTAAGCACAGATCCCACCGAAATTCTGCGTAGCGAGTGAGCGACGAGTCCTGGTGGATCACGATTTGACCTACTTCATCGCGGCTTCGATTTCCTCCGCCGAATAGGGAACTCCCGGGGTAAGCAGTTCGGCGCCATCCTTGGTAATGACGTACATGTCTTCCAGGAAAAATCCCTGGCCGTCAACCGAGGCGATCGGCTCAAAGTTGATCGTGGTTCCCTGCCTGAGGGGCCCAACCGGGCGACCGGCCATCAGGTTTGTCGTATGCACTTGAAAGTACGGAACATTCTTGCGATCTGACCAGGAATCGATCGCGTGCTGCGCCAGCAGAGTCTTTGCTGATGCACGATGACGCAGCAGTTCGGCACGCCAGGCATCGAAGATTTGGTCGACTGTGGCCCCATCGCGCAGCCCGAGGGCACCAGCATGATATGCGGCTACGAATATGTTCCAGGTCTCTTGCTGATCTTTGTCGTAGTGGCCCGAGACCGGTACAGTCCGACCCAAATCTCCTATGTAGTGGTCCTGTTCGCATCCCACATCAAGGCGTACCAGGTCACCAGAGCGCATATTCTGGTTCAGGTGATCGTAGCGCGCGAGCGAAGTAAAAGGCCGCGGAAATACGGCATTGTCTCCCGCCATTGCCCACGGCCAGAAGGAGGAACCATGTGCGCCCGCGGTCCAGCATGTGTTTTCCACCACCGCTTCGACGCTCCGTTGCGATACGCCTGGGCGAATGGCATGCATTCCGGCCATTACGGCAGTCACGGTCGCCTTCGCAGCCGAGCGCAGAGCAGCGGTTTCCTCCGCACTCTGAACTGCCATAAGGGCCTCGATTCGTTCCCCCGACTCTTTGGCTTCAAAGGTGGGCCATCTTTGCAGAATGATCTGCAGCCACATCGGAGCCTGGGGCGACTTCGGGCTGAGAAGGTTGGCTGGCAGTTCGGCGAATGTTGACGGATCGTCGCCATAGTACAGGGGCGGCGCCTCGCCGGCGTGTGAAGCCAGAAACCCTTCCAGTTCGGACCAGTCAACCACATGTTCTATCCCCAAGCGTTTTGTCGCTTCCGGTCCGGGCTGAACTTCCGGCTGTAGACCGATTCTCAAAAACGGTGGTTTGGAGGGCAAGAAAAGCCAACTTTCGCCCGATCTTCCGTCGATGGCGAGCACGGCCCCCACCGTGTTCCCCAAGCCCGTGAAGTAATAGAAGAAGGGTTCCTGGCGGAAACCATCAGCCGCGGAATCCAGCCCGGAACTGGCGTGAAACAAAAGAATCCCGTCGCGGAATGCAGCGGCGGCTCGCTGCCGGCGCTCCTGTACAACCGTGTTTTGAGATGACGCTGTACACGTAAAACCGATCAGAACAATCGCCAAAATCAAAGGAACTCGCATGGCCGAATAAAGTAGCACGCGGGCCGTGACATTCCTAGTCCCCAACAATTGGTTTCTAGGGAGAGCCTCTCTGCCGAGGTGTTTGAGGGCGAGCGACGGGCAACTCGGAAGCTAACTGTTCGGGCGTCCGAACAAACGAAAGCCGCGAGCAGTTTCGCTCGCGGCTCCTGGGGGAAGGGCCAGATACAACCTGGCTAAATCTATGCGGCGTGCTTGGCCAGTTCGGCCAGTTGCTCGCGATGGCGCTCCGGTGACGTAATCACTTTCATGTCCTGCCAGTCGTAGGCAAATTCTTTGCCACAATCCAGACAGGCGACGTAGGTGCCCGTTAGCGCGGCGGCCTGAGGCCGGCGCCCAGCGCGGCGAATCGTCACAGGAAAGCTATAGCGGGAGTGCCTGCAGCCAAAAAGCGCATCGTACAATTTTCCAATCATACTCACCTTCCACCTGCGGGATGGTTTGCCCGCAACCTGAGAAACTTGTGCCGCCTATACACCGTATCCATTAACTTAGATTCCGTCACCCCCTAAATGGTTTCCGATTTCAGGGGGTTTCACTAGGGTAGATGCAAGTGGCGTGAGCGGAATGAGTTACAAAATCCTGGATATGTTTCAAAACGGGAATGTGCAGAAAAAGTTAACCATGAGCAATGAGCGGTGAGCGGGCATGAGCGGTGAGTTATTGGGTAATGGGATAATGAGCGGTCGATAACGAAGTGAATCTCGGTTTTGCTCAGAGCTCACAGCTCATCGCTCACCGCTCACGAAGCGACTACACGCTCTGCGGGCCGCGCTTCTTATGCTGCTGGCACTTCTGCATGATGGCGGAGCGAAGCCGGCTGCGGAGATCGTCGGGCAATTCGTAGAGTTGCGAGTCGCGGTAAATCTCGATGGTTTTCTTGGTTGTGTCGCAGACGACGTAACAGTTGTGACACCAGGAAAGATGATTCTCGAGTTCGAGCTTGGTTTTATCGTCGAGGACGCCGTCCAGATAATTGGTCAGCTCCTGCAGAAATTCAGCGCATTTCACTGGTTGCCGTCTCCACTTTTCGCGTCGTTAGTTTTTCCATTACCGCCTGCACCCTTCTGAAAGTACTTTCCCAGCCGGTCACGAAGCTGCAGGCGCGCACGCAGCAATCGCGACTTGACCGCAGGCACGCTCAACTCAAGTGCAGCCGCGGTCTCTTCCGTGGAAAGTCCTTCCACGTCCCGTAACACGAACACGGTTCGAAAGCCTGGGGGAAGGCCTTGAATCGTCTTGCTCAAAATCTCGCGTAGCTCGGCTTGCGTGTACTGTTGCTCTGGATTCGGGCTCCAGTCGGCAATTTCCCGCGGAAGAGAATCATCTTCCGTCTTAATGTCTTCGTCGAGCGAGACCGTGCGCTCCGGCTTGCGCCGGCGCAACTTCATTAGAGCTTCGTTGACCGCGATCCGGACCAGCCAGGTATAAAACTTCGATTGCTCCTGAAACTGCGCCAGATTTCCGTACGCTTTCAGGAACGCTTCCTGCACCACGTCTTCCGCGTCTTCGCGATTCTGCGTGATGTGTTGCGCGATCCGAAAAACGTTCCGGTCGTAACGCCGCACCAGCTCTTCAAAAGCTGAGTCGTCGCCGCGCTTGGCGGCCTGGACCAGTTGCAGCTCCTCGCTAACCGGTCCTACTACTTTGTTTTGGATTGCTCCCATAGTGAAGACGATGCAACATTTTCCACTCGAAAACGAAGCCGGGTGCTGAAACGGCAGTGCACGCGACCCCGAGTGCGAACTGTTATTCTACTTGGTAACCTGCCGGTTTGCCCAATGGCTTTGCCTTGGTCGGCGAAGGAAATTTGCGGTACAGTCCATGCAGCCGCCTGCCCGGTGCATCAGCAGTTACCTAAGTACCCTGCTGTGTGCGTGCAAGTGCCCATATAATCAGCATTTAAGGCGATGCTGTTGGTGGACGTCAGTTGAGCGCGGTTGACTGCAGTGTCGCGGGAAACGATTCTTTAAAGCAAATGGCGGACAGCAAGGAACTCCGGCAGATTATCGAACGCGCAGTAGCGCAGGCTCTCGACCAGCAGTTGCCCAAACTGCAGACTGAGTTGGTCGACCGCGTACTCGCGGAGTTGCCCCAGTCCGATGCGTCCGGAACGCCCGCGGCCAGCTCGAATGGAACGCCGTCTCTGGTGCCGGCAGTGGCCAGCGTACATGCCGGAACCACCCAAAAAGAAATTCTTCGCGCTCTGCTCGATGCAGCCGCCGGATATGCGGCGCGCATCGCACTATTCGTGGTGAAGGCGGGATCGGCTCACGGATGGCAGGCGCGCGGCTTCGGCGACGATGAAGTGGTGAAGGATTTTCCTCTCGCCATGACCGCCGGCCCAGTCGCACATGCTTACCAAAACCGGATTGCCGCGCCGGCGAATATCGCGGAGATGGATAGCGGATTCGTGCAACGCTTTGGCGGGCCGGAGAACGAGCAGATCCTGGTGCTGCCCCTGGTTTTGAAAGATAAAGTTGCGGCGCTGCTGTATGCCGACGGCGGAGCGAACGGCACGCTGGACGCGTCTTCGCTGGAATTGCTGGTGATGACGACCAGCGCGTGGCTGGAAGTGACTTCGCTGCGTAAGCAGGCGCATAAGGAAGTTGTGGACGGTGTCGTTGCCGCGGTGTCGGCTCCAGTGCAGGCCCCAAGTTCAGTTTCTGATCCGTTCGCCGCGCACGCTCCCAAGCATATCGAGCAGCGCGAGCCAGAACCGGTCGCGGAAGTGGTGGAAGTGGGCGCTCATGCAGCGGCCGCGAGCGCTGCGGCTTCGGCACCCGCGGCTGATCCATTCGCCGCAATGTCAGCCGAAGATGCCGACACGCACCGCAAGGCCCAGCGTTTCGCGCGGCTGCTGGTGGATGAGATCAAGCTCTACAACCAGGCCAAGGTGGCCGAAGGCCGCCGCAACAAGGATTTGTACGGTCGCCTGAAAGATGATATCGAGAAGAGCCGCACGACCTATCAGAAACGTTACGGCACCACGGCGGCGGCGAGCGGCGATTATTTTCAGAAGGAAGTGGTTCGTAGTCTGGCTGAAGACGATTTGTCGGTGATGGGTACCGCATTTCGCAAGTAGTTTGATGTGAAATCTTCCAACAGGTTCTGGTTCGCGTCTCGGCGCGAAAAAAGTAAAGTGGTTCGATTGGCTCTCAAATGGTGTCGCGTGGTCGCGCCCGCGATCTTGTGCGTGCTGCCGCTGGGCGCGCGTGAGATGGGGCGAAGCCCACAGCAGGCTCCCAGTTCAACAGAAGCGACTCCGGAAAAACAGAGCAGTGCCAGCGACGCAGCGAGCGCCCCCAGCGCTCCCAGCACTCGTAGCGCTTCTAGCAAGCCGGCCGCGCATGCCGCTGCCCACAAGGCCCAGTCAGAAAATCCCTCATCTCGAAGTCAGTCCACCAAATCTGCTTCCGCGAAAAAGACGACCGTCGCACATAGTCATTCCGCGAGTGCGAAAAAAAGGCGGCCGATTTCTCCCCGCGTGCGGCGCATTCGGCAGGCCTTCGTAGCTTCCACCACCTTGCGGCCGATGGCGCAGCAACTGATTCAGGATCGCACTCCCACCGCATATGCCGGAGTTGACGCCTACGCCCGCGCCCATGCCAAGGAAGACGCTGGAGCGCTGGCCTGGCTGGTTCTGGGATACGCTCGGGTGCTCGATCACGATTGCGCCAAGGCGATCGATCCGCTGAATCGCGCGCGTCCGCTCGCCGGAGATCTCGGCGACTACGTCGCCTATTACCTGGGAACATGTTATTTGCAGACCGGCCGTCAGGCCGAGGGCATGGCCATGCTGGCGGATTTCGGCACGGCGCATCCGGAAACCTTGCTGGCGCGCGATGCGGCCGTGAGTTACGCCGGCGCGCTGCTGAGCGAAGGCCGCGCTTCGGAAGCCGCGGATTTGCTGGAGAAAAATCGCCTGCCGGCCCACTCTGATCTGGAATTCACGCTGGGGCGCGCCTACGCTGCGTTGGGACAAAACGCGAAAGCCGCCGAAGCCTTCGCTAACGTCTACTTCAACATGCCGACCGCAGCTGAAGCGGATCCCTCACATGCGGAGTTGGGAAAATTATCCCTGGTGCTGGCCCCAACTTCAGCGCAGCACAAAACGCGGGCCGAGTTGCTGATGAAGGCGCGGCGCTACGGCGATGCGGCCGATGAGTATCGCGAGTTGCTGATTCATTGCAGTGTGGCGGAACGTCCTGAGGCTGAACTGGCGTTGGCCGACGCTCTGCACCGTGCCGGACGCAACCGCGAGGCCAAGGCGGAATTGACTACGCTGGCCGGCGCTACGGCGGAGCAGAGTGCCGAGCGCTTTTATATTTTGGCGGAGGTGGCGTGGGCTTCCGATCAGAATGAAGAGTTCTATCGCGACGTAGATCAGTTGCGGCAGGCTGCGCCGCAGAGTTCGTGGCTCGAGTCGGCTTTGATACTGGTGGCGAATCTGCGTCTGGTGCATCACGAATACGATCAGGCGCTCGACGCCTTCCGCGAATTGCAGCAGCGCTTTCCGGCCGGATCGCGGGCGTCCTACGCGCATTGGAAGGCCGCATGGCTGACCTTGCGGCAGGGCCGCACCGATGATGCCAAGAAACAATTCGAAGAGCAGATTACGCTCTATCCCGCGGGGAATGAGGCATCGGCGGCGTTGTACTGGCGGGCGCGGCTCGCCGAAGAGGATCATCAGCCGGCGATGGCGCGCGCGTTTTATCAGAAGCTCTCCGACCGTTTCAGAAATTACTACTACGCTGAGTTGGGGCGGCAGCGCTTGAAAAAGCTGCCCGAATCGGACGATCCCCCGGGAACGTATCCGCTGCTCGATCGCATTCCGCCGATTGAAAACGCAAAGATCGAGTTGGTCGAGCCTCCGGCGGACGATCTGCATGTGCAGAAGGCCAAGTTGCTGGGCAACGGCGGGCTGGTGGATTTTGCCGTGCGCGAATTGCAGGCTGGAGCGGCCGAAGATGGCGGCAACTGGGCGCCGGCGGAGACGGCGCAGCTTTACACCGACACCGGACACTATGATCGCGCCATTGAAGTGATGAAGCATGCCGCGCCCAGCTATTTTGCGGTGGATCTTCCCACGCTGCCGCGGATCTATTGGGAGGCCCTGTTTCCGCGGCCTTACTGGCTCGATCTGAAACGATTTTCGGCGGCGAACGGGCTTGATCCTTATCTGGTGGCGTCGTTAATTCGTCAGGAATCGGAGTTCAATCCGGTCGCGGTTTCGCGCGCGAATGCAGTTGGACTGATGCAGTTGCTGCCGCGAACCGGGAAGCTGGTAGCGCACGAAGAGAAGCTGAAGCGCTACAGCGCGACCCAGTTGTTCACTCCGGCGGTGAATCTGGAATTGGGTACGCGCTATTTTCGCGGCATGGTGGATCAGTTTGGCGGATCGTTCGAGCACGCGCTCGCCGCCTACAATGCGGGTTCGGACCGCGTGGAAGAGTGGATGGGGGGCGGGCCGTATCGCGATTCGCCAGAATTTGTGGAGTCCATTCCGTTCACCGAAACGCGCGAGTACGTGCAGGCCATTCTGCGCAACGCCGCGGTATACCGCCAGCTCTACGGAGCGCCGTAGCAGAACTTCTTCACCGCGGATTCACGCGGATTTCCGCTGATTCACAAGCAGATGAAGTGTTCTAGGTTGCCGACGTATTCTCTGCAGATGATTTGTGGAATAGAATCTCAATCACCAGCAGCGACGCGCCGATCACGATCGAACTGTCTGCCAGGTTGAAGACCGGCCATTCGTAGTGCTTGATGTAGAAGAGCAGGAAGTCGACCACGCGGCCGCTGGCCACGCGATCCCAGAGATTTCCAATCGCGCCTCCCAGGATCAGCGATAGAGCAATGCCGGTCGTGGTGAATGGGCGCGCTTGCCGCCACAACAGCACTGCAACGACCACCATCGCGGTTGCCGAAAAAGCGATCAGCAGCCCCGTCTTCCAGTGCGACGGCGAATCGGCGAACAGGCTGAAGGCAGCGCCGGTATTTTCTGTGTGGGTGAGGCGAAAAAATCCGGGGATGACCTGGATGTGCGCGTACATCCGGATACGCGTGGCGGCCAGATGCTTGGTCCAGCGATCGAGAACAATCACGATCAGAGCGAGTAGGAAGTGGGCTGCGCGTGCGCGGTTGGGGGACATTCGAGATTTATTGTAGCGGCAGTGGTGCAGCTTCAGTCCTGAGGCCCAAGTTCTTTCAGCACGGCGCTGCAGCGTTCGCAGACTGTGGGATACGCCGCGTCTTCTCCGACATGGGTCGAATAATTCCAGCAGCGATCGCACTTCAGGCCGTCAGCCTTTTTCACCTCGACGTGGACACCGCCCGTACCGTTGCCCGATCCCTGTTTCAGCGTGACCGCCGAGACGATGAACAGGTAGCGAAGCTGGGCAGAATAACGCTGCAGCAGCGAATACAGCGGGTCGGAGGCGGTGACCTCGACCTGCGCCTCCAGCCCGGTGCCGATGAGCTTGTTGTTTCGCGCCTCTTCCAGAGCCTTCAATACTTCGTCGCGAACGGAGCGCAATGTGGTCCAGTCTTCGTCGTCCTTCGACTCCGATTGTTTTGCGATCTCCTTCAGAGAAGGGAAGAGCGCCAGGTGCACGCTCGCTTCGCGGTCTCGAACTTCCGGCAGGTACTGCCAGACTTCTTCGGACGTGAAGCTGGTGATGGGAGCAAGCAGCCTCACCAGGGCTTCGCCGATCTTCCACAGGGCGGTTTGTGCGCTGCGGCGCGCTTGCGATTTTGCCGCGGATATGTACAGACGATCCTTGAGAACATCGAAGTAGAATGCGCTCAGATCCACGATGCAGAAATCGTTTACGCGATGGTAGATCTTGTGGAAGGCAAACTCTGAATACCAGTTGTTCAGGGCCCACGCCAATACGGCTGTTCGACGCAACATGTATTGATCGAGTGATTCCATCTGCTCGGAGTCGACCGCATCCGTTTGCGGATTGAAATCGTAGAGATTGCCTAAGATGTAACGGAACGTGTTGCGGATCTTGCGGTAGTTTTCCGCGGCGGTTTGCATCAGCCGCTCGGAGCCGACCACATCCTCTCGGAAGTCGACCGATGCGACCCAGAAGCGGACGATTTCTCCGCCGAGTCTGCTGGCGATGTCGACCGGATCGACATCATTGCCGCGCGACTTCGACATGGCCTGGCCGGTTTCATCGAGCGTCCAGCCGGGCGTGACGACCTTTTTATACGGCGGGTTGGCGTGCGTGCCCATGCCGCACAGCAGGGCAGACTGGAACCACCCGCGATATTGATCGCCGCCTTCGAGGTACAGATCGGATGGCCACGGGTATGACGGTTCGTCGGCTATGAGCGCGAGATAGCTTGCGCCGGACTCGAGCCACACATCGAAGATGTCGAATTCCTTTTCGAATTTCGTCCCGCTGCAGTGCGGGCACTTCGTTCCGGCGGGAAGAATTCCGTCGGACTCCGAGGTGAACCACGCGTCGGCTCCGGACTTGGCGAATAGTTCCACAACTTTTTTATTCACCGCGGGATCGTTCAGCGGCTTGCCGCACGACTCGCAGAGGAACACGGCGATGGGCACTCCCCATACGCGCTGCCGCGAGATGCACCAGTCGGGGCGCGACTCGATCATGTTCGCCATGCGCTCTTCGCCCCAGGCGGGATCCCACTTCACGTTCTTGATTTTGCTGAGCGTGGCCGAGCGCAGAGTTTCGCCGCTGCCGCCGGGCATCGGCGTTTCCATCGAGATGAACCATTGCTCAGTGGCGCGGAAGATAACTGGATTGTGGCAGCGCCAGCAGTGCGGATAGGAGTGCTCGGTCTTCTCCGTGTGCAGCAGCGCGCCGCGCGTCTTCAGCAGTTCGATGATGGGCTGGTTCGCGTCCCAGACGCGCTTGCCGGTGTACTCCGGCAGGCCGTTGCGCAGGATGCCTTTCTCGTCGACATTGCTGGTCGCGTCGAGGCCATACTTCACGCCGGTGACGAAGTCCTCGGCGCCATGCGAAGGCGCGGTGTGGACGACGCCGGTGCCGGTGTCCATGGTGACGTAGTCGGCGAGCACGCCGAGAATTTTGCGATCCAGAAACGGATGCTGGAAATTCAGGCGCTCGAGTTTTCTGCCAGGGAAGTGCGCCAGTTCCTTCGGAGCGGCGAGATTGCACTTCACCACGACTTCGCTTGCCAGCTTCGAGGCGACGATAAAAACTTCGCCGCCCGATTCCAGCGCCACATAATCCGCATCGGGATGAAATGCTACGGCCATCGAGGCGGGCAGCGTCCAGGGAGTCGTCGTCCAGATGATGGTCGAGACTTTCTTTCCCGCGAGCGCGGCGTCGACGGTCGCGGGATCATCGAGCAGCGCGTACTTCACGTAGACCGTGCTGCTGGTGTGGTTCTCGTATTCGACTTCGGCTTCGGCGAGCGCGGTCTCATCGTGCATGCACCAGTAGACGGCGCGCAGACCTTTGTAGACGAATCCGTTTTCGTAGAACGAAAAGAAGGTCGAAAGCACCACCGACTCGTACTGCGGGTTCATGGTGGCGTAGGGACGGTCGAAGCGTCCAAAGACGCCGATGCGTTTGAACTGGGTGCGCTGCAGGTCGAGAAATTTCTGGGCGTACTTGCGGCACGCGGCGCGCACCGCCGAGGGCGCCATTTGCAGCTTCTTGCCGCCGAGTTCCTTGTCGACTTTGATCTCGATGGGCAGGCCGTGGCAATCCCAGCCGGGCACGTAGGGGGCGTCGAAGCCCGCCATGGTCTTCGATTTGACGATGAAATCTTTCAGGCACTTGTTCAGCGCCGTGCCCATGTGGATGGGGCCGCTGGTGTAAGGAGGGCCATCGTGCAGGATGTAGCGGTCCTTGCCCTGGCGGGCCTCACGGATGCGCTCGTAGATGCCCATCTGCTGCCAGCGCTCGAGCATTTTGGGCTCGTTCTGGGGCAGGTTGGCCTTCATGGGAAAGGCGGTTTTGGGCAGGTTGATGGTCTTTTTCAGATCGAGCGGCACTCGGTTCGCATCTCCAAATGATTGAATCTTTTCATTATAGGGAGCGGGGCAGGGAACGTCTATTCGCGCTGGCGCGGGTGCACGGAAGATCATCACCACGAAGGACACGAAGTTACACGAAGGAAGATCCCTGAGTCCCTTCGTGATCCTTCGTGCCCTTTGTGGTTGAAGCTCTTGCCTTCAAAAGCTGGCAGGAAGGTCATGTCTGTCCGAGACCTTGGTGGTCTGTGGAAATGCACTGTCACAAAGTCCCGACTAGAGTTACAATTTTGATAACCGATAAACTAGGACGTTCCGGCCCCAGCTTTACGGGGTGGGTCGAGAGCTTCCTATCCATAAAATTGGGCTAAATCGAGCAACTTGAAGCCCCGGTTGGTCATCTGTGTGAGAGCGAGGATTTTGCAGGAACTCTGGCCGGGCTCTTCCCACACAGGACATCAGGGAGTTTGTAGACAGGAATATGGGATCAGCGCCAATTAATCCGAACGTCGTAGGCAACGAACCGGAATTGCATCTGTTGCTGGCCCGGGAGAGCTTTGAAGAGCCTCTCTGGAAGTCGCTTGCCACCCAGCTGGACGAATTCTTTTTCCCCAAGAAACTGCCGCCTCTGAAGCTGGAGTCGAAGCCGGAGCCGGTTAAAGACATTTGGGGCTTCTACGATAATTGGCGAAACGGAGCGCTGGGCTCGACTGGCGTGCATGTTCTGATCGTGGGACTCATTGTTGGTGGGGCCCTGATTGGGCGTCGCGTGGTCGCGGCGGCTCATCCTCCGGAAAAAGTGACTGTGGTTTTCAGTGATGCCGATTTGCCGCCGTTGAAGCCTGCGCAGACTCAGGCTGGCGGTGGTGGCGGCGGCGGCGACCATGACGTGCTGCAGGCCAGCCGTGGGAAGTTGCCGAAGTTCTCCATGCAGCAGATCACGCCTCCGGCTGCGGTGATTCGCAACCTCAATCCCAAGCTTGCGGTTGAACCGACCATCGTGATTCCTCCGCAGGTTCAACTGGCAATCAACAACAACATGCCCAACCTGGGCGATCCCATGTCGCACGCCGTGTTGCCCTCGAACGGCACAGGCTCCGGCAGCGGCATTGGCGAAGGTTCTGGTGGCGGAGTTGGTAAGGGCAAGGGGCCCGGCTTTGGCCCGGGCGAAGGTGGCGGGACGGGCGGCGGTGTTTTCCGCGTAGGTCTTGGAGTCAGTCCGCCGGTGCCGATTTTTCAGCCTGAGCCGGAGTTCTCTGAGGAAGCCCGCAAGGCAAAGTATCAGGGCGTGTGCACACTGGGCTTGGTTGTGGGCACGGACGGACGGCCGACGAATATCCGCGTGCTAAGCAGCCTGGGGATGGGTCTCGACGAAAAGGCTATCGAGGCCGTGAAGAATTGGAAGTTTGAGCCGGGCAAGAAAGACGGCCATGCGGTCGCTACTGAGATCGCCGTCGAAGTCGAATTCCACCTCTACTGAGACTAGGGAAAAAAATCCCTCTCAAAATAAAGTGGTTGTAGCGCCGGCATCCTGCCGGCTGTCGAGAGGGCGTCCCGCCCTCTCGACACGGTGGACGAGACGTCCACCGTGACAGCCGCCGGGACGGCGGCGCTACAGAAAGTCAAGAGCCCTACTGGCTACCTACTGCACCGGAATGGGTGCATCTTCCCGCAAGCGATTGAAAACGAGCCCACTTCCGCGTTGCAAGTATTGTGCAAATAAACTTCTGTAAGTGGCTCATTATTAACGACTTAAATATCGTCATTAAATCGATTTAGCTGCTCGCCAGAGCGACCCGAAACGGGAATGAAGAAGAGTACGGTCGAGTCCTGCGAACTCCAACCTGCGGTCCGGGATGCTGCGGGCGAGGTATTTGTGGGAGCGACTCGCATGGCGATTTACTGCGCGGCGTCCCTTCGAATTACCGCGAAGTGCATCAGCACTCTCTTACGGAATCCCAATTTTTCGTAGATGCGAACGGCGCGTTCGTTGTCTTCGCGAACATGCAACAGCGGCGTCTCTCCACGATCGAGAATGCGGCGCATGACTTCGCTCATCGAGCGCCTGCGCATATCCTTTGCCGGTGTGATCAGGATGCGTGCAGACGGCGCTGACTTCGGTGTAGCCAGGAATTTTCAAACGCTCGCCCGCCATGGCCAAAAGATTTCCCTCGCGGCGAATCCCAAGATATGTTCCCAGTTCGTGAGTGCGAATTCCGAATGGACCGGGTTTGGTGAGCGTCGCGAGCTCGACCATCTCGGGCGAATCCTGCGCGCCGAGTTCGAGCAACTGGATTTCTGGACTGGCCGGCATCGTGCCGTTTTCATAAACCATCTCGAGCATTGGAGCGCCCGCTACAACTTTCCATCCTGGTCGCGGTTGGAATGGGTCGTCGAGGAAAAGGGCAGTTGTGCCACCGGCACCAGTGAGTCCGGCAAGAGACTGAAAGCTCTGCGCACTGAGATCAGGCATAGCAGCGAGACTCGTAACTTCGCGCATGAATCGCCGCGCCGACTGGAAGGTCTCGGCAAACTCGGCCTGGCGCGTGGTGAGCGCCTGCCAGATGATGTTCTCCAGCGGATGCATCAGCCTCTCGTGCTCTTTTCATTGGGCATGCTTCATTGGACATGGAATTTGTCAGAAGGACACAGTAATTGTGCGAGGGGGCGATCTGTTGAATTTTGCCGGAGGATCGTCCGCGGCGGCTATTCTTTCAAGTCGACGTGCTGCACTTCGGCGATGGGATGTCCGAGGAAACGCTCTCCCAGCCGGCGAAATTTCTCTACCGAATCGGTGGCGAAAAACTTCATGCGCGGTGCGGCCCGGCGTTCTTGCGCACTCGAATCAGCGGGCGCGATTAACTGCTGCAGTTGCGAAGCGACAGCATGCGCGGTGGATTCGGCGGAGTCCACGATGCGCACGTGACCCGGCGCCGCGCGGCGCAGCAGCGGCTTGAGCAGCGGATAGTGGGTGCAGCCCAGTACCAGCACGTCGGCATCATGAAAGCCGTCGGCGAAGGCCTCCGTCAGATAAATTTTCGCGACCTGTTCGGTCACGGCATGATCCACCCAGCCTTCCTCGACCAGCGGAACCAGCAGAGGGCAGGCTTTCTCGCGGGCGTTGAGTCCGCGGGCGACGAGAGCCTTGTGATAGGCATGGCTGCTGACCGTGGCCTCGGTACCGATCACAACCACTTTCTGATTCTTGGTCGCGGCAGCGGCTGCGGCGGCTCCGGGTTCGACCACGCCGACCACCGGGACATGCGCAGCCGCGATGATCTGGTCCAGCGCCAAGGCGGTCGCGGTATTGCAGGCGATGACTAGCATGTCGGCGCCCTGCGATTCAAGAAAGTGCGCGGCTTCTACCGCGTAACGTGCCACGGTTTCGACGGACTTCGATCCGTAAGGCAGCCGGGCGGTGTCGCCGAAGTAGGCGTAATCGGCGTTGGGGATGGCTTCGAGGAGAGCCTTAAGAACGGTGAGCCCGCCGAAGCCGGAATCGAATACGCCGATGGTGGGGCGACGAGAAGGCATGGTCTATCGGGGATCATAGCAGCGCGTGGCCGCTGCAGCGTTTAGCAGACGTGTTCGGGCGGAAGATGCTTAGCGTTGATTGGCCTTCACCGCGTCGGCCGCAATTCGCGAGTTCTCTAAGTTTTGTCCGCAGCAGGGGCCCGGCGGAATCGGTGCGCCGTGGGGGCAGGTGCGGGGATGGCCTAGAAACGCGCAGATTTTGTCGGTCGCTTCCGGGGAAAGAATGTGCTCGAACTTGCAGGCCTGCTGCTCGATCTCGGTTTCGCTGTCCATCGCCAGGCTGTCGGTGAAGAGGCGCTCGGCCAGGCGGTGACGGCGAATGATGCTTCCGGCGCGCTCGCGGCCGCGCGGAGTCAATTCGACGATCAACGTGCCATCGCCTATTGAGGCTGAGACCGGCTTGAGCGCATCGTGGCAGGGATTCACGAATGGCCGATGGTCGTGCGGTTCGGGCGGATGCGGGGCAGAGACGACCAGGCCCAGGTTGATCATCTTCTCGATGGCGATGCTGACCGGCAGCGCTCCGTGCACTTCCATGCGCTCGACTTCGGCGATCTCGCCATGTTCGCCGAGCACCCAGAGTTCTTCGAGAACCTCGTCGAGTTGCTCCTCATCGGCCATGGCGAAAACTTCCTGGGCGGCGATCTTGCCATGATGCAGTTCAATGCGGCGGTCGGCCAGGCGCGCTACGACTGGATCGTGCGTGACCATCACGATGGTGCGTCCCTGCTGGTGAAATTCGCGTAAGAGGCGCAGCACGATCTCTTCGTTTTGCGCGTCCAGATTGCCGGTCGGCTCGTCGGCCAGGATGATGCGCGGATCGTTGATCAGGGCGCGGGCAATGCATACGCGCTGCTGCTCGCCGCCGGAGAGCTGCGAAGGAAGATGATGAGCGCGGTCGCCCAGGCCCACGCGGGTGAGCGCTTCGACGGCTTCCTTTTCGTCGGTCATGCTGTGAAAATATTGCGCCAGCATGATGTTTTCGACCGCTGTCAGAAACGGAATGAGATGGAATTGCTGAAAGACGAAGCCGATTTTTTCGGCGCGCACGCGATTCAGATCCGAGGCGGAAATTCCGGCAATGTTTTCACCATCGAGCCAGATTTCACCGGACGAAGGCTGGTCGAGGCATCCGATTAGATTGACCAGCGTCGATTTACCCGAGCCCGACGGCCCCATGATCGAGAGCCACTCGCCCTTGGTGACGTGCAGAGAGATGTGATCGAGCGCGTGAATCGAGCTGCTGTCTTTGCCAGAGCCGTTCCCCGATTCTTTGGCGGGATACAGCTTGGTCACATCTTTGATCTGAATCATCTCACTCTCCCCTCAGAATCACTGCGGGCTGCACTCGCCGCAGCAGCGAGATCGGCAGAATCGACGACAGAAGCGTCACGAGAACGCTTCCCGCCAGCACGATCGGCAACACGCCAAGCCGGGGCATTACTGTAGCGTGAAAGTTGACGCGCCCGATCCAGGCCGCGATGCCGATGCCGATACAGAATCCGATGACCGCGCCGATTGCGCCGAGCGTGGCTGCCTCCGCGGCGAAGAATCCGTTCAGAAGGCCGTCAGACGCGCCCAAAGCTTTCATGATGGCGAAGTCGCGACGGCGGTCGAAGACCCATCCCATCAATGTTGAAAGCACGCACAGCGCCGCGGTCAGAATGATCAGCGCTGCCGCCGCTAACAGAGTAGCGCGAGTCTTGCCGAGCACGCGAGCTTCGCCTTCCATGATCTGGCGCACGGGGCGAACCTCGGCCGCGGGCAACGCTTGCGCTAACTGATTCATCATGGCCGAAACTTCTTCGGGCGATCCGTTGGCGGCGACCTCTATGGTCGCCGGTTGCACGCCCGTCCAGGTTTCGAAGTCGGCGAGAGAAAGATAAATGCGGCTATCTTCGGCTGCTCCGGTTTGCACAGTTCCGGCGGGCGCGAGATGAATGGTCTTTCCCTGAAAACTCAGATCGAAGGGCTCATTCCTGGGCGCGACGGTCGGCTGTGCGCGAACGCCGATCAGCGCATGCTGCGAAGCCGACGGCCAGTTGCTCACCGACCACCAGCGATCCAGTTGCCGCACGCGATCAAAGTCGGCGCCTGCGACGACAATCGGTTGTCCGGTGCTGGTGCGAGCGACCACCATGGCAAACGGTGCGGCGATGCCGTGGCCAGCTAAAACGGAATCGACGCGCGGCAACGCATTGGCGGGAAGCGAAGCGCCGTCTTTGCCGACCAGAATTATGTTTGCGCCGTAGTTGCGAAACTCGCGCCGCAACTTTGACTGCACGTCGACGTAGAGATTCAGCATTGCTGTGGCGACGGCCGCTGCGACCACCATGGCAAACAAGGCGGAGGCCGCGCGTCCGCGGCGCAGCACGGCCGCCCGCACCAGCATGCGCACTAGCATGGAACGATGTGGCGCTTGAGCGCGGTGGGCAGCAAGTTCCTGAGCAGCGCTTGACATGGGCTTGCTCACAACTCACCTCGCAGCGCGAATACTGGATCGAGGGCGACCGCGCGGCGAATTGCAGCCGCGCTTCCGGTGAAGGTCACAATCACTGCGATCGCAAGGATCACCGGCAACAGCACGGGATCAATGGAAATCTGCGAGTTGAAGATGGAGTGCCCGATCTGGCGGGCCAGCAGCGCGCCTAATCCGAAGCCAACGCTTCCGCCCAGCAGGGCCAGCAGCAAGGCTTCGGCGAAGAAGACTGACGCGACCGCGAGTTTTCCTGCGCCGAGCGCCTTCATCAGACCGACTTCGGCGCGGCGCTCAAAAATGGCCGTCGCCATGGCAGCGGAGACGGCTAAAGCTGAAGCCAGCAGAGCAGCGAGCGTGATCAGAAAGATGAGTCCTTCGATTCGCGTGAGCACCGCGCCCTCATTCTGCGCGACCTGCCGAATCTGCTCGGCGTGAGAATGCGGAATGGCCTCGGTCAACTGCAGCGCAATGGCCTGCGGATAGGGCGTGCAGTACCAGCGCTCGTAGACCGCTCCCGACAAGCTCTTGGGATCGCGGCGCCCGAAGGCGTCTTCCGGCTTGGTGAGAGCGCTGACGTAGATTCGCCGCACCGCGCCCGGCTTGCCTAGAATTTCCTGCGCCACGGCGAGCGGGGCGACGATCTGATCATCTTCCGCGGCGCCGGTGGAGAGAATGCCGCTGACCCGCAGCTGCCGCCCGGAAAGCGCGATCTCATCGCCCGCCTTTTCGCCGAGACGAATTGCCAGGCGCTCGCCCACGAGCACGTCTCGCGAACTATCATCCGGCCATGCGCCCGAAACTTTCCACCATTGGTGCGTGGAGCGCACGCCAGTTATGAAATCTTCACCGCCCAGAGGGATCCGCTTCGCGAAATAAGTCCCGAGCAACGTGACGTCCTGCTTCTTGCCATCATGATCGAGTGCAACCGTGACCGGAAGCATGGGCGAGAATCCGGTAATGTTGTTGCGCCAGAAAATATCTTTGATCTTGGGAAGGTCGGCCTCGTTCAGGAACGCGCCGTCGCTCGGCGGCTTCAAATTCACGCCGCCAATTTCCACGTCGAGGGAATCTTCCTGCGGGGTCACGACGAGATTCGCGCCGATGGTGCGCAGTTCGCGGTTAATCTTGTCGCCGATATCAGTGGCGACGGCAATCATAGCCGTGGCGACAGTTACGCCCAGCGTGATGGCGGCGCCAGCCAGGAGCTTGCGCCGCTTCTGCCGCCGGAATGATTCGTAGACGAGCCGAACGAACATCGGCTACGGTTGCCCGAAGATGCGGCTTCCTGCCGCAACGTCGGCCTCCTGAATGATGATGGCGTCGGCGGTTTGCGTGGCCTTGAGCGGCATGGGATTACAACCTCCCGCGCTGCCGACCGATTGTGGATTGATTGGGGCCGCGCAGTTCTTGCAAATCACGCCGTTGCCGCTCTTGTAGAAGCCGACCGCGCCGCAGATTTCGCAGGCATCGAAGACGGTCGCGATTTTGCCGTCGGGCTTTTGATAGAGCCAGAAGCGCACTTCGCTGCCGTTTTCCTTCGCTTCGAAGCGGTGCAGGTCTCCGCCTGCGATTTGCGCGAGCGGAATGCTGAGTTGCCCGTTGTTGAACGTGACCTCGGTCGCGGGCGAGAGTGCGCTGACACTCTTCGAGTAAATGAATTCCGCCGTGACCATCACGATGAAGACGAAAGAGAAGGTGTAGACCGAAGCCATCCACAGTCGCTCGCGACGGGCGGTCCAGGCGGCTTTGCGGCGTTCGGCGGGCGATGCGGAATCCGGTACCGGCTGCCGGCGCTTGGCTTCGAACAGAATCATCAAGGCGGCCAGCGCGAAGATGGTCACAAAGAAGAACCAGTCATTGCTGACGATCGGTCCGATGATCGCCATCTCGCGCTTCGATGAGGCGATCACGCCGCTTTCCGAGAGCTCATGCAAGCCGGAGATGAGCAACTGCGCCGCTACCAGGAACAGGATCGCGGTGGTGACCTTGAAGAATTTTTGCAGGTTGATGCGCACGCTGCCTTTGACGAACATCACGCCGAAGGCGATGGCTGCCATCACTCCGAGCAGGGTTCCGAGGAAGCTCATCAGTTCCGTGGAATTGAGCGATACGGCGGAGAGGATCAGAACGGTTTCCGCGCCCTCGCGCAGCACCATCAGAAAGATGAAAACGAACAGGCCGAACCAGGCGTCGTTGCCGGCGAGCAGGCCGACTTTGCCCTCGATTTCGCCCTTCATTTTGCGCCCCGTCTTCATCATGAAAACGACCATGGTGATGACGAAAAAGGCGGCAACCAGCATGACCCAGCCTTCAAAAACGTCCTCGTTGAGGTGGGTGCGGGAGATGACGATGGCCACGCCAATGCTGCCGAGGAAGGCCGCGGCCAGTGCGGCATAGACGGTCTTGCGCAGCTCCTGCCGCCCGATTTTGTTCAGGTAGGCGAGGGTAATGCCGACGATGAGAGCGGCCTCAACGCCTTCGCGGAGCGTGATGATAAAAGCTTCTAACATTAGGCCTCGTACGAATCGAACGATGGGAGCCCGGAATGATTTTGAAAATGAATTTCAATTTCAAATCCAAGGATATGCGTGGGCGGCGGGACAGTCAATCCGCCGCCTCACAACCGCCTGTGATTTGAATCACATGGCTAAAATACGGGCCTGAAAGGCTTTTCCGCGCAGGGAAGGGATTGCGCCGCGGGCCGCGATGCAATCCGTTGGTGAGGGAGATGGCGATTGATCACCATTGGGAACGTCCGGAATGCTCCGGTTAGCCGACCATTAAAGAGTTATTGCGTGCGCGTGACTCGACCTCTGTGGTTGCAGGCTCATAACGGGAGATGGACAATTTTCAATGCAACGACTCTGGAGCAGCCTACTCTAATTGTCATGGCACTTGTAATCGACCAACTCGATTCTTAGCCATGAATATAAATCCGACGACATGAGGACCTGCTTTCTACTCGGTGGTGCGGGTCAGGCCCTCTCATGAGCGGTGGTTGGAGAGTCTTCAATGAGGACGATTGGCAAACTGATCGTAGCGGGAGTGTTTGTCCTCGCGGTGATGCAGGTGGTGCGACCCAGCATTCCGGTTGGGCCGGCGACCGCCGAGTTGCAGGCATCACCCGATGTCAAGCACGTCCTGGAAAAAGACTGCTATAGCTGCCACTCGAGCCAACGCCGACTTGAGTGGTTCGACCAGATCGTGCCCGCGTACTGGCTGGTGCGGCACGACATCCTGGTCGCGCGCGAGCACCTCAACTTCTCGACGCTGGGCTCCAAGCCTCCCGCCGCACAGAAGGCGATGCTCTACGAGTCGGTGAACATGGTCCAGCTTGGATCGATGCCTCCGCCGAGATTCACCAATCTACATCCGGAAGCGAAAGTAACTCCGGAAGAACTGGCGACCCTGAAGGCGTATCTGGGGCCGTGGACGGCTATTCCAAGTGAGGCCGGCACAGTGCCAGCCAACGGCAACGCCATGACAAACGCTGCGAATGCCTCCCTCGGAGCGGTGCAGTCGGAACCTGACGCATTTCCATTCGATCCGGCCTTCGAGAGCTGGAAGCCGATCAGCTTCACCGATCGTGGCGACAACTACACATTCCGATTCGTTCTAGGCAACGACATCGCGGCGAAGGCGGCACAATCCGGAAATATTTCACCGTGGCCTGATGGAACGCGCTTCGCAAAGATCGCCTGGCAGCAGGAACTCGGTGCGGATGGCCTGGTTCATGCCGGCAAGTTTATTCAGGTGGAGTTGATGGTAAAGGATGCCCGGCGCTATAAAAACACAGATGGCTGGGGATGGGGCCGCTGGCGGGGCCTCGATCTGAAGCCATACGGCAAAGACGCTCATTTTGTAAGCGAGTGCACAGGCTGCCACTTGCCGGTGCGCGGGAACGATTCCGTTTATACACTGCCGATTACACCGGCCAAGATTGCCGGTAACGAGGTCGTGAACAACAATGCCGCGAACCTGACGGCGAACTTGCCGTATCAACCCCTCGGCTGGAGCGCAATCACGATGTATGTGGATCCTAGGAGCAGATCGATGGCGACCCTCTATGGAAATGATGCAGCGATCAGTGCGGTGCGAGCGCGCACTGATGCTTCCGCCAGCGGATCCGGAATCCCGGCGTATCCGGCAGGTGCGGTGTTGGCTCTGGTCACCTGGGCACAACGCGACGATCCGCACTGGTTCGGGGCGCGCATTCCAGACATGCCACTATCGGTGGAGTTCGTGCAGGTTAGCAGTGCGGGAGAAGCCAGCCGCTATCGCCATTTTGCAGGAACAGGACTCACTGAGACTCACCTATCAGCCGGTACTGAGACGCAGAGGGTGCGCTTCATGCTGGGTCTCGCGCCGGCAAGCCTGCCCTAGCGATACTCTGCTCGCGACCGCTGAATTGTGGGAACGGAGTTGGGGGGATCACTCCCCCCACTCCGAGGTAAGAAGAACGATTTCGTCTGCTCGCAGGCTGTCTGTTCCCGCAGGCCGTTCACAGAGACTTGCGGGCAACTGAGACCGGCTGAGCAACTTTTCAGTTCGATTGGGTGAACTGAATCGAGGGTGACGAGCCGCTCGCGGCGGTGCACTTGCCCAAATTCAGGTTGTTGCTCTCTCCGGTGGTGCCGGCATTGGCAACACAGGTTGGGGCTGAGGTGGAACCATCCGTCAGCGCTAATTTCACGGTCATGGAGACGGGCGTGTTGAAATTCGCTCTCGAACCGCCGGCGTCACCGACGATGTTGAATTCGGACTCCTTCCAAACCTGCGAAATATCAAGCACGGTGTCTTTGCCGCTGACCGAGTAGGCCTTCGTTCCGTCGGTGAATACCACCGTATCGTTGCCACCCACTGCGGCGGCGCCGGAGAGCGACAGGCTGGCAAGAGAGGTAGGCTTCACATCGGGTGCGACTACGGCCTTGCTGTTGCCGTAGCAATCGCCCGCGCCGTCACTGGCGAAGCCGCTCGGACAAGCCGAGGTGCCCCAGCTGATCAGCCAATACTGCATGAAGACAGCGCCCTCGCCCTTGGTTTCGTAGTCGGTCGCATAAATGAATTGTTGCCAGACCACACAACCGGAATGGCCGCCACAGGCCGCTGTGGTGCCGGTGAAATTTGTATTGAGCTGCAGCGAGTATTCATTCGGCCCAAGGATGCCTCCGTCTCCGTACTGGGCCACGCCGACACCTTTCTCAGATTTCACGCCCGTGACCGTCGGGAAGGTTCCAAGTGTTCCGCTGATCAGCCCCGCCGCTTCAGCGACAAAATCCTTACCGTTGCCCGTGACCTGGCCTTCGCCGGGCTTGCGGACAACTGGATGAACGCGGGGATGCAATTCTCTACATTCCACCTCTTCCCAGACGATGCTGGGGTAAGACGCCTGAAAGCAGCCTTCCGTCGGCTGGGTGTATTGCGTCATAGCCGCGCGCCAATTGTCGCGCGCTGCAGCTTCCGCGTCAGCCGCTGCGTCTGCGGTCTGTCCGGCGGAAACGGGCTGAAGGCAGCAAGTGCTGATAATGGCTGCGGCCGCAATCTGGAGGGCATAATGCGAATAGCGAATTTTCCTGGGTGTCATAAATTTCTTCCTTTAGTGAAGTGATTGCTTCTGGAATACAGGCGGGCCCGCTGCGCGAACAAACCTCTTACTCGCGTCTGTCGCGGCTGGGCGATGTTATGAAACCGATTGCGGGTCTGTCAACAGGAAAACCAGGTGGATGTACTACTAAGTGGCGCAATTGCAAGGCTGACTTTTAACCGGCGCGTCGCACCGCACTCAAAATCCTAGCTGAACGGCCGACCACAATCGAAGTCAGTACACTCCTGCGTAATCCGCGCGGTCTATAATTGCGCGCATCGATGGCGCTTACCTCGGGCACTAAACTCGGGCCGTACGAAATCGTGTCGCCAATAGGAGCAGGCGGCATGGGCGAGGTATACCGCGCACGCGATACGCGGCTCGGGCGGGATGTCGCGATCAAAGTGCTGCCAGAGGGGCTGGCGAATGATGCCGACCGGCTGCGGCGTTTCGAACAGGAAGCGCGCACGATTGCGGCGCTGAACCATCCGAACATCCTCGGAATCCATGACATTGGTGAGCACGGCGGTGCTCCATTTCTGGTCAGCGAATTTCTTGAAGGGCAAACCCTGCGGGAGAAGCTCGTATCAGGGCCGCTGCCGGTTCGGCGCGCGATCGAATACGCGCTCGGCATTGCACAGGGACTGGCGGCGGCGCACGAGAAAGGAATCGTGCATCGGGATCTGAAACCGGAGAACGTGTTTGTCACTCGCGACGGACGGATTAAGGTGCTGGATTTCGGGCTGGCGAAGCTGGTGAGGCCGGAGGAAAGCCACGAAAGCGCAGTGACGCTAACCAGCCCGGTGACTTTGCCCGGCATGGTGATGGGGACCGTCGGTTACATGTCGCCGGAGCAGGTGCGGGGCGAACCAATCGACCCGCGATCGGACATTTTCAGTTTCGGCGCAGTGTTGTACGAGATGCTTACCGGCAAACGCGCGTTCAAACGCGAGACGTCCGCAGAAACCATGACCGCAATTTTGCGCGATGAGCCACAGGCGCTGAACGACACCGGCTGGCAAGGTCCTATGGGACTGCAACGGATTCTTGCGCGATGCCTGGAAAAGAATGTCGCGCGACGATTCCAGTCGGCCAGTGATCTCGCGTTTGCCATGGAATCGCTGAGCGGAACGTCGTCCGGAACGTCGTCCGCGAAGAGAGTGTCGCAGCCGAAGTCAAGACGAGCGTGGCTCCCGTGGGTCATAGCCGCTGCAGTGGTGATTGGAGCTGCGATCTGGGAAACGGTTCGGCCGGTGGCTGCACCCGCCAACCCGCTCGAAAAAGCGCATTTCACGCGCGTGACCGACTTCGAGAGCGTGGAAGCAGCGATCTCGCCGGATGGCAGGTTCGTGGCTTTTATCTCCGATCATGACGGCCCCTTCGATGTATGGCTCACCCAAGTGGGTACCGGACGGCTGATTAACCTGACACAAGGGAAGGCGGGCCCGCTGCCTGGGCCGTTACGAAGTGTGGGTTTTTCTGGCGACGGCTCGGAAATTTGGGTCGGCGGTGGTGATGTGGGAATGCGGCTGCGGCTGATGCCCCTGACGGGAGGTCCGCCGCGTAATTTCCTCGGCGAGGACACTGCCAACCTGGATTGGTCACCGGACGGCGCGCGGATTGTCTATCACACCTTCGGTAATGGCGACCCTATGTTCGTGGCGGACCGCAGCGGCGCCAATGCACGGCGAATATTCGGGGACCAGCCGGGACTTCACAACCATTTCCCAACCTGGTCGCCGGACGGCCGTTCGATCTATTTCGTTCATGGAACACCGGCGACAAAGGAGATGGATTTATGGCGCATAGACCCGGACGGCAGTCACCCGGAGCGCCTCACGCAAAACAATACAGACGTCGCTTATCCCACACCGGTCGGCAAGCGCACGGTGTTTTACGTGGCGCGCGACGAGGACGGTTCAGGACCCTGGTTGTGGGCGTTTGATCTGAAACGCCGGGATTCGCGGCGCGCGAGTATCGGTCTCGAGCAATATACGTCCGTGCAAGCCAGCGCAGACGGCCGTAAGCTGGTGGCGACCATCAGCAATCCGGTGGCGGGCCTTTGGACTGTTCCGATTCTTGATCGCGTCGCCGAAGAACAGGACGTAAAACCGTTTCCCGTGCCGAACGTCCGGGCCCTGGCGCCCAGGTTTGGTGGCTCGTCGCTGTTTTATTTGTCTTCACTCGGGACAGGAGACGGACTGTGGCGCCTTCGGGACGGACAGGCGACTGAGATCTGGAAGGGCGCCGATGGTGCGCTACTGGAAACGCCAGCTGTTTCCCCGGATGGAGGTCGCGTAGCGATTGTGCTGCGCCGGGGCGGGAAACGCCAGCTGCATATCCTCTCTTCAGACGGCGCCGAACTCCAGCCCATCGCGGAGGGAATTGTTGCCCAGGGTTCGAGCGGCTGGTCGCCGGACGGCAGATGGATCGTCACTGGCGGCAGCGACGCCGCCGGCCTCGGGCTTTTCAAAATTCCGTTGCAGGGCGGCCCGCCAATTCGTTTGGTCAGCGGGCCGGCACTCAATCCAATCTGGTCGCCGGATGGAAGCCTGATTGTCTATACGGGTACGAATGTGAGCACCTACGCCCCGCTTCTGGGCGTGCGTCCCGATGGAACGAAAGTCGAATTGCCCCATATCAGCTTGCGGCGCCTGGGCGAGCACGCGCGCTTCTCGCCTGATGGCAAGAGTCTGATCTACATGCAGGGACTGCTCGCATCCCAGGACTTCTGGCTGCTCGATCTCGCTTCCATGAAGTCGCGTCCCCTCACCAGGCTGCAAAGCCGTGCTGCCATGGGGACCTTCGATGTTACAAGCGACGGGAAACAAATCGTCTTCGACCGCTTACGCCAAAACTCGCAGGTCGTCATGATCGATCTTCCCAAGGAATAGCGTTTCTCCAACGGCAAGCAGTTCGCAGTTCCGGGACCACTCGACTTGGAGTGATCAGCCGTATGCAGCCCTTAGCGCTCAGAACGTTTTCAGGAACGCATTGGCTTCGGCTACGCGGGGGAACAGTTTTTCTTCCAGCTGAAACTCGGGCGGGTGCACGCAGCGGCGGCTGCCTCGCATCTTCACCGGATGCTTGAGATGCAGCATCTCGTGATAGACGACGTACTCGACGACGTAGCGCGGCATCGCGGGATGGTCGAAGATGCGGCTGATGATGATCGCATTGTGGGCGGGATCGTAGTGGCCGAGAATGCGGCGCGTTTTCGTCTGACTCCAGCTCATGCGCGGGCGTGCCATGAGGCCGTGAAAGAAGCGCGTGTTCAGATCTTCGAAAATTGCGTCGAGGTCGTAGAAGTGCCCGCGCGGTGATCGCAGCAGCTTGCGCCCGCGGATCTGTCGGACCAGGTGCGCCTTGCGGACGATTTCGTGGCTGCCCACATATTTGCGATAGCGCGCGGCATGCCCGCGATCGATCGGACGGCGGTACATTTTGGCCAGCAGGATGTGCGCAATCGAGCGCAATACCGCTTCGGGCGCGCCTTCCAGAAGATCGGAAAGCCGGACCAGCAGGCGGCCCTTGCGCAGCCGGATGGTGTTGTTGACGTTGGCGAAGGCGAAGAATTCAATCTTCAGCTCGGGCGGAGCGGATCCGGGACGGAGTTCTCGATAGCATTCCTCAAAAATTTCGAGCAGGCCTTCACGCACGGTGAGCGTAGATTAGCATGACGGGGAACGCACATTTTTCACAGCGAGTCGAGATTGAGCAGGACTGGGTTTAGCGCGTCGAGGAGTCCACTACTCTGGCTTGCCGGCTTTGTTGTCCGCGCCGGAGTGTAATCTCTTGTGCTTGGCGGCGTCTTCCTGATCCTCAAGTATCTTGCGATGGTCTTCGGCGGTAGTATCCACGGTGTCGATCGCGTTGGTGAGGACGAATTCGTACTGACGATATTCCGCAGGTTTCACATCCGCCGCATCTTTTAAGGCGCGGAGTTGAGCCTGAAATTCGGTGTCGGCAGCGATGATCAGCTTGAGCGGCTTGCGAATATCATCTTTGCGATCGATGTAGGTGTCGACGTTGTCGTTGAGTTCGTCGTAGAGCAGTTGGAAATCATCCAGCAGATCGTGCGTCTGATGAGGGCGGTCGGTGATTTTCGGATCGCTGCGCACTTGCTCGAGCTTAGCCAGGCGGGCGCGCGCGAACTGCACGTAAAGAGCAAGTCGCTGTTGCGGCTCCCAACTGGCGTCGCGGATCTGATCGATCTCCGGCTGCGTGAGGGGATCGCGGTGCTTCTGAGCGACTGAGAGCGTGGCACAGAGCAGCAGAATCATCGCAGGGCAGGAATGCAGTGTCGCTTTCATTTCACGCCTTTCGGAAACATGGAGGCGAGCAAGTCGTCGCGTACCCGTTGCAGTCGGAGGATTGCGTCCTGCAACGGCGCCTGATCGGCGTGGGGCAGCGTGCGCATGACGTCATTGAGTTTACGAGTCATGCCGCGAACCGCGATCTCGGCCTGTTTCTGATACTTGTGCGACTGAATCGCATAATCTCGCGCCAGTTCCGAGTAGGCCACGACATCCGTCAGAGCAGCCTGTCCTTTGGCATCGTCCGAAGCGGCATAAAGTTTGTCGATGGTTTTGATTTGCAGCTCCGCAATCTCGACGCACAGCCGGGGACGATCGCGAACGTCAGTGTTGGCAACTCGGGCTTTTAGTTCATCGACGGTGGGTTCGGCGGCCGTGGCAAGGGGGATGAGGAAAGACAGCAGCAGGGCCGCCAGGATGGCCTTAGCGCAAAGCGATTTATTCCAGAGGATGCGCATGAAACCGATTCCGGTCATTTATTTCTTTGGCTCGATGGCGATGAGCCGGTGCTTCGCCTGCCACTCCTGATCAGGATACTTCCCATTCGCACTGCCGAGAAAGAGATGATAATTCGGCGCCGCCTGCTTGAAATCCTTCAGGTGGTCGAAATCGGAGGCGCGGAGAAAATAAGTCAGCGGAGTATCCGGCAAGAACTTAGACCGCGCGGCCAGCGCCTTCAGGCTCAACATGTAATCCTTATTCTCGCTGGCCGCGAAAGCGAGATCGCCGTAGGCCTCGCCGAAGTCCTGCTTGAGATTGACGGCCGCGAGGAATTCCTTCTGTGCGTCTGTAAATTTCTTTTGCCGCAGTAAACTCTGGCCGAGGCTGCGATGCAGAGCAGCATCTTTGGGAGTGCGCGCGACCAGCGAGCGATAGACGCTCTCGGCCTGATCATTTTTTCCCAGCGTCGTGTAAAGTTCGGCGAGATCGAGTTGCACCGATGAATCCGTGGGAGCCAGTTTCGCTCCCGTTTCCAACTCCACGATCGCTGCGTCGTTCTTGCTCTGGGCTACGAGCACACGTCCGAGTTCGATGTGCGCTCCGGCGTCGTCGGGATGAGCCGCGACCAGCTTGCGCAGATACTCCTCGGCCTCGGGGAACTGGCGGCCGTGCAGGTAGACGTTGGCTAGTCCGGTCAGGGCATCAGAGCTGGGATCGAGCGAGAGAGCTTTTTTGTATTCCTCCACCGCATCGGCGTACTTCTGTTGTTTCTCAAAAAGAAGCCCGGCGGCGAGATGAGGCTCGGGATCTTTAGGCTGCAAAGTCGCAGCCTCATGGTAGGCGGCCAATGATTCTTCGGGCTTGCTGGCTTCGAGAATATGAGCGAGCGAAACCCATGCCCGAGCTTGGCCTTCGGCAGGCTGACTTGTCGGCTTGAGATGAGTGGCGGCGCGGAGGAATTGCTCGGCATCGGGCTCGCCGGTTTTGGCCAGCTGCAGGCCGAGGTTCAAGTTGGATTCGAAAACGTCGGGCTTGGCCGCTACGGACTTGCGGTAGGCGGCAATCGATTCCGCGGTATGTCCCAAGCCGTTTTCGGCAAAGCCGAGATCAAACCATGCGACATAGTTTTTGGAATCGGTTTCTACCACTTTCTGCAGTAACGGTGTGGCGTTGGCGTATTCGTGCTTTTGAATCAGATCTTCCGCCCGCGTTAGTTCCGGGGACGCAGCACTGTCGTCGAGAACGCGGGTGTGGCGGATGGCTTCGGCGGAGTTCGGCCCAGTCTTGTGATGCGTCGTTCGACTGGAAGAAGACCCCTGGGGCTGAGATTGGGTTTGATCGGCGGGTTGAGATGCCGGGCTGTCGGGCGTGGCGGCAGGCGGATTCGTGCTCTGAGCAGCGCCCGGTCGGCTCGCAGCGCTCCCGATGATGAGCGACACGACCAGGATATTACGAGCGATTGCCGGAACGCGGTGCCCCATTACCATTCGCCCCATTGCTATTTAACCCAGTGCTATTTGACCCAGTGCCATTCAGAATACGCGCCAGATATTGCCCAGTGTAAGAGCCGGGAATCGCGGCAATCGCCTCTGGCGGCCCCACACCGACGATCTTTCCGCCGCGGCTTCCGCCCTCCGGGCCGAGATCGATGACCCAGTCCGCCGTCTTGATGACCTCGAGATTGTGCTCGATGACGACAATCGATCCCCCTGCATCAATAAGACGGCGAAAGGCGGCGAGGAGTTTGCTGACGTCGTCAAAATGTAGCCCGGTGGTGGGCTCGTCGAAGATGTAGAGCAGGCGCTGCCTGGGGCGCGACTCACCGTGCCGGGAGCGACCCAGTTCCCGCGAGGCCGGTTGCAGGTGCGCCGCCAGCTTCATGCGCTGCGCTTCGCCGCCAGAAAGCGTGGTGGCGGACTGGCCGAGCCGAAGGTATCCCAGTCCGACCTCCTCCAGCGAGCGCAGCTTTTCGCTGACCTTGGGCGCTTCGGCAAAGAACCTGAGCGCTTCCTTCACCGTGAGGTTCAACACCTCGTGAATGTTCTTGCCCCGGTAGCGGACGTCGAGAACCTGTGGCTTGTAGCGCGTCCCTTTGCATTCCTCGCAGATCAGTTCGACGTCGGCCAGGAACTGCATCTCGACCGTGACCGTGCCGTCGCCTTGGCAGGTCTCGCAGCGGCCTCCGGGAACGTTGAAGGAAAAATGGCCCGCGCTGAGGCCGCGCTTCTTCGATTCCGGCAGGGAAGCGAAGAGTTCGCGGATGGCGTCGAACGCTTTAATGTAGGTGACCGGGTTGGAGCGCGGGGTGCGCCCGATGGGAGACTGATCGACCAGCACGACCTCGTCGATGAAGCGGTCGCCGGTAATGCTTTCCCAGGTGGCTGACGGGCCGCTGGTTGCAGTGCCCGATTGCTGCTTGGCCTGGACCAGCGCGCGGTACAGAACATGATGCAGCAGCGTGGATTTTCCCGAGCCTGAGACGCCCGTGATGGCGACAATCATTCCCAGCGGAACGCTGATTTCAACATTCTTCAGGTTGTTGGCGCGCACTCCGCGAATCGTGATCTGCTGCGGTCCCGGCTTGCGGCGCACCGCCGGAAGTTGAATGCGCAAATCATGCGACAAGTAGCGCCCGGTCAGCGATGTGGGATCGTGCAGAATCTCGTCATAGGTTCCGGCGGAAACGAGTTTGCCGCCATTCTCGCCGGCTCCCGGACCGAGATCGAGAATGCGGTCGGCCGCTCGCATGATATCGGGATCGTGTTCGACGACAAGAATCGTGTTTCCGAGGTCACGCAGGTCCTCGAGAATCTTGATCAGCCGGTGCGTGTCACGCGGGTGCAGGCCGATGGACGGTTCATCCAGCACATAGAGCGTGCCCACGAGCCGCGATCCCAGCGAGGTCGCCAGCTGAATGCGTTGCGCCTCGCCGCCGGAAAGCGTGGATGAGAGACGGTCGAGGGTAAGGTATTCGAGGCCGACATCGTTCAGAAAACGTAGGCGCTCGCGAATTTCCTGCAACAGCTTATCGGCGATTTCGGCTTGCTCGGCGCTCAGTTCTACTGATGAGAAAAATTTGAGAGCGTCTTCGACGGTGAGCGCGCAGATCTCACAAATGTTGCGGCCGTTAATTTTGACCTGCCGCGCTTCCAACCGCAGACGGCTGCCGTTGCATGCCGAACACAGCGAATAACCGCGATAACGGCTGAGGAAGACGCGCACGTGCAGCTTGTATTTCTTGCGCTCCAGATGAGCGAAGAATCCGCGCACGCCGAGAAATTTTCCGTCGCCGTTGAGGACCAGATTCCTGTGCTCTTCCTGCAGATCATCCCAGGCGATGTCGAGCGGAACGCCCGCTTGCTTCGCATAGCGCTTGAGATCGGTGAACAGCGGACGGTATTTCGGCTTCGTCCAGGGCTCAATGGCTCCCTCGGCCAGGGTTTTGCCCTTGTCTGGAATGACGAGATCGAGATCGAAGTCGATGGTGTTGCCGAAACCCTGGCACTTCGGACAGGCGCCGTAGGGATTGTTGAATGAGAAGAGGCGAGGCTCGGGCTCTTCGTACCGCAGATTGCATTGCTTGCACTCGAAGCGCTGGGAGAAACGCAGAGTCTGTGTGGCGCGGGCGGCCCCGCCCGCGTCGTCAGAGGTTTCCGGAATCTCAAAGATGACTTCGCCGGACTCGCGGTAAGCGGTTTCGATGGCGTCGACGATCCGCGAGCGTGATTCGGCGGAGACTGTAAGGCGATCGACGAGCATGAATACGGGCTGATCGAAGTTCAGGTCGAGCAACGACTCCGGCGTGGAGAATTCGAAAACCTGTCCGGCCTGATACATGCGATTGAATCCGGCTTTGCGCAGATCGAAAAGCCTGGTCTTCAGAGCATCGGTCAACTGACCTGCGGGCGCGAGCTTCTTGGCCTTCGAAGCGCGGGGAGCCTTGACTGGGAGGTCTTTGACGGCGATCGTCGGTCGTTGCAGCGGGAATAAGACCTGCAACCTGGTCCCTGGTGCGAGCGCCATGATCGTGTCTGCGACTTCGTCGACCACGTCTTTTTTCACTTCGCGGCCGCAGTTGGCGCAGTAGGTGCGTCCGACGCGGGCAAACAGCAGACGAAGGTAGTCGAAAATCTCAGTCGCGGTCGCGACCGTTGATCGCGGATTGCGCGTGGTATTTTTTTGCCGGATCGCGACCGCGGGTGCGATGCCGTCGATCAGGTCGACTTCCGGCTTCTCGATCCGCTCCAGAAACTGCCGCGCGTAGGCTGAGAGCGACTCGACGTAACGGCGCTGGCCTTCGGCGTAAATCGTATCGAAGGCGAGCGAAGACTTTCCCGAACCGGAGACTCCGGTCACCACCGTCAGCGTGTTGTGCGCCACCTCAAAATCGATGTTCTTGAGGTTATGAACGCGGGCTCCACGCACAATAATGCTGTCGATGGCTGCAGGGGCAAGAGTTTTTGGGATCGCTGACATCGGGTAAAAGGGCTGGCTCGCCAGGCGTCATTTGGGCGCACACGCGCTCAGAGGACTCTTTGGGAGCTACCGAATCTTTCTATTATAAGGGATTCAACTGGAGGGCGACTTGCCTGGTCGGGGCCGCTTTTACCTCGCGCGAACAAAGGCATGAACCACAGAGGTCACGAAGGTTCACGAAGGAAATCAACTAATAAACATTTCTTCGCGCGGCTTCGTGCCTTCTTGGCGATTGCTACTTTACTTCGGGTCGCTTTCGTTTTCGCGATCGCGGCGCTTTCCGTAGCGAAAGGCCGCGCCTACGCCGACGGTCATGACTCCCAACGGGGCAACGAGCATGATGAGGATGGCGCGGTTGATGGCGCGCTGAGCATCTTTCGGAGTGGCCTTGGCGGTGGCGTAGCACATGGCGCAGCCCTGGGCGAAGGCTGGCGCAGAGGACAATGCGAGCAACAATCCGAGCACGAGAACCGACAACCCGTGCCGCAAAGCCTTCGCGTTTCCGAGGATGCTAGACATCTTCTTTACTTTACTCCTAACCGCAAGATCCGATCCGCGTCAGGGAAGAAGAAGAAATACATGATCACGAAGCAGGCCGTTACGGAGAGCACCAATAGCCAGCGCATTAGCGCTGTCTCAAATTTCAGGTGCATGAAGTAGCCGATGATCAGCGCAGACTTGATCACCGACAGAAACAGCAAGGCTTCAAGCATGCGGACGGGCTCGAAGATCTGCTTGTATCCCAGCACGACCTCGATGGCCGTCAGGACCAGCAATGCTCCCCACACCCAGAAATACTGCGCTTTGTTGTCGTCGTGCGTCGCGACATCGTGCATGGTCGAGGTCCTCGTTCCGTGAAATTATCCGACGATTTTCGTCGACATCAGGTACACCAGCGGGAAGATGAACATCCACACCAGATCGACGAAGTGCCAGTACAGGCCGCAAATCTCAACATCCTGTGCGTCGTAGACCTTGGGTTTGAGGAACAGAATCACGGCGGCAATGATCAGTCCGATTCCCAGCACATGAACCGGATAATGAAACACGTTGCCGGACGGAATGAGCAGAGCGGCGGCAATCCAGATCACAGCCAGAATCGGCAGAAACATTTTTCGAAATGCAACCACCCCGAGGTAAATCACGCCGATGGTCACATGCAGCATGTGCATCGCGGTGAGGCCGAAAAACGCCTGGGGAAATTGCGGCACGTTCTTGGAAATATCTGCTAGCTCGCCCGACGCCGCCGACTGGGAAACGCCCAGCAGGCTGAAGAAGCCGGGAATGCTCAATCCCTCACCGATCAGCTTGCTCCACTCCATTCCGTGGAGCACGATGAACGCCGTGCCGAATACCATGGTGGCAAGCAGCCAGATCCGCGTCCACGCGCTGTCTCCGCGCTGCGCCGCGAATACTCCCATCACCATGGTCAGCGAACTGGAGAGCAGGCACGCCGTCATGATGGTGGCATTGGTGATGCTGGCCACGTGAAATGGCGTGGGCCACGGTACGGTGTAAATCCGGTTGTAGCTGAAAGCGACCAGCAGAGCTCCGAAGGTGAGCGAGTCCGAGGCCAGGAACAGCCACATGCCCACTTTCTTGGAGTAGGCTCCAAACAGCGGAGCTTCATACTCCCCAGAAGCTGCGTGCCCTATCGCGTCATGCTCCAGCATGGCGTCAGCCATTCGTGACTCCTCCGTCGCGCTTAGTGTGCGAATCCCAGCAATGCAAAAATGTAAACCCAAAGCAGCAACATGAAATGCCAATACCACGCCGTAATATCGACCACAATGCGGCGCGCTTCCAAAGTTTTGTGGCGAAGAGAAGCGGTCGCAGCCCACAGCAGGGCGATCATCCCTCCGCCGAGATGAACGGCGTGCGTGATGGTCAGAAGAAATGCGAACGAACTGCTCGGATTCGTATTCATGAAGAATCCGCTAGCGTGCATTTCGCCCCACGCCAACCATTGGCCCGCGAGGAATCCGAAGCCCAGGATCACCGTGAGTCCGAGCCACGGGAACGAGCGCTCATTCCCCAGCGAGATTCCGGGGATCGATTGCACCGGCGCCAATGCCGCTTGCCGGGCCGCGCTGCGCCGGGCAAACTCCATGGTGATGCTGCTCAGCAAGAGCACGGCGGTGTTGATCAGCAGCAAGCCCCAGGGCATTTTCACTTCGCCCCAATCGTGCACGTAGCTGTTCGAGGTGTCTTCGAAAGTAGGAAGTCCCTGGCGCACGACGTAGGCGCTGGTGAGCGAGATGAACACCATGCAAACCGTGGCTATGGCGCAGACCAGTCCCAGCCGCGCGCGCCGCAGCCGCGCCCCGTAGTCGGGACTGTTACTGCCATGTCCCTCGTCGCCTCCGCCCGTAGGCGGGACGGGAGGCTCTTGCCCGTGCCCGATGTGATCAACCGGAGTTGTGGGAGTATACGTAGCCATAGCTGCCTTAGTGGGTCAATGGGTCGCGATGGTTGCCGGATCTGTCTGCATGACGTAATCCCTGGGAGCTCCCGGGACGCCGTACTCGTAGGGCCCATGATGAACTACGGGCGTAACTCCTCCAAAGTTGTCGTGTGGAGGCGGAGTGGTCGTGATCCATTCCAGCGTGGTGGCCTCCCACGGATTGTCGCTGGCCTTGGGGCCTTTGAACATGCTCCAGAAAAGGTTGATGAGGAAAATGAACTGCGCCGCGATGGTGATGATTGCCGCGTAGGTCATGAAGGTCTGCAAGGGAATCAGCTTGGTTTGATACGCGACTTCGGTGAACTGCGAATAGCGCCGCGTCTGTCCGGCCATACCCAGATAATGCATGGGCATGAAGATGGCGTAGGTTCCGGCCAGAGTAATGAAGAAGTGGATGCGGGCCCAGGTCTCATTCATCATGCGGCCGAACATTTTGGGGAACCAGTACTGAGTGGCGGCGAAAATCCCGAAGATGGCCGCGACGCCCATGATCAGGTGGAAGTGGCCGACGACGAAGTAGGTGTCGTGCAATTGAATGTCGAGCACCGGCTGCGCGAGAAATGGACCGCTCAAGCCGCCCGAAACGAAGAGCGATACAAAGCCGATGGCATAGAGCATCGGAGATTGAAAACGGATGTGGCCCTTCCACATCGTGCCCAGCCAGTTGAATGTTTTGATGGCCGAGGGCACGCCGATGCACATCGTCAAAATCGAAAATGCGAAGGCCGAGTAGGGGCTCATGCCGCTCATGAACATGTGATGGCCCCACACCATGAACCCGAAGAAACCGATCGAGAGCATGGCGTAGACCATCGCTTTGTAGCCGAAAATCGGCTTGCGCGAGAACGTTGAGAGAATCTGCGAGGCCACGCCCATACCGGGCAGAATCGCGATGTAGACCTCAGGATGTCCGAAGAACCAGAACAGATGCTGCCAGAGCAGCGGCGAGCCGCCCTTATGACCCATCATCTGTCCATTCACTACGACGAGCGGAACGTAGAAGCTGGTGCCCATGTTGCGGTCGAGCAGCAGCAGGATTCCGGCCGAGAGCAATACGCCGAAGGCCAGCAATCCCAGAATCGCTGTGATGAACCACGACCATACGGTGAGCGGCATGCGCATCATCGTCATGCCCTTGGCGCGGAGATCGAGCGTGGTGGTGATGAAATTCAGCGCGCCCATTAACGAGGCCAGGCAGAAGATCGCAATGCTCGTGATCCATAGATCGGCGCCGAGACCTTCACCGGGCCCGGCGGCTTGCACGGCGCTTAGCGGCGGATAACCGGTCCAGCCGTGTAGCGGCGCGCCTCCGGTGACGAAGAACGCGGCGATGATCACGACGAATCCGACGAACGTGGTCCAGAACGAAAGCATGTTCAGCACCGGAAACGCCATGTCCGGCGCGCCAATCTGAATGGGCAGAATGTAGTTTCCGAAGCCGCCCTGCGGGGCCGTGGTCAGCACGAAAAAAACCATGATCGTGCCATGCATGGTGAGCAGGGTCAGATAAGTTTCGGGCTTGATCTCGCCCACCAGGGGAAGCACGGCGGTCGGCCAGATCAGGTGAATCCGCATCAGCAACGACAGAAACATGCCCACGAAGACAGCCGTAAGCGCGAGAAAGAAATACTGGATGCCGATGACTTTGTGGTCGAGGCTGAAAATGTACTTGCGAATGAACCCTTGAGGAGCGTGCGAGTGAATCGAAGCCGCGGTCGCCATTTACTGTTTCTCCGCCTCCCGTGCGGCCAGCCACTTGTCGAAGTCTTCCTGGCTGACAACGTGAACCATGCCATGCATTTTGTAGTGTCCGAGTCCGCACAATTCCGCGCATGCAATTTCATATTCGCCAATGACTGTCGGCTTGAAATGCATGTGAATGTTCAACCCGGGCACCGCATCCTGTTTGAAACGCAGCGACGGAACGAAGAAGCTGTGAATCACGTCCACCGCGCGCAGGCTGATATCGACCTCGCGATTTACCGGCAGATACATCGTTCCGGTCACGACGTCATCCTTGGACGCAGGATCGGACGTGTTCAGTCCCACGGCGGCTTCGCCGCCCGCGGACGGATCCATCAGCTTGGTGCTGGTCGTGCCGTACTTGCCGTCCGGGCCCGGATAGCGGAAGTACCAGGCAAACTGCATGCCTGTGACTTCCACCGGCACGGCGCCGGCTTCGGCGGGATCCCAGCGCTGGCTGGCCCATACCGAGCTGCCCATCAAGTTCAAGCCGATGAATAAGATCGCGGTGAGCACGGTCCAGATAATTTCCAGCTTCGTATTCCCGTGAGAATAGGAGACTGGAGGGGAATTCGGCTTCTCGCTGTATCGCCAGACGATGTAACCGAGGCCGAGTTGGGCCGCGAGAAACACGATGCCCATGATGACGAAAGTGACTGCAAACTGGCCGTCAATCCAGCCGGCGGCGGCGGAGGCCCCTACAGGCAGCCACCAGGTTTTGGCGACAAAAAAATAGGTGCTGACCAGAGTGATCAGCCAGATCAGAGAACATTAACGCGAGGCCCATTCCCCAGCTCTCCCTGTGTAGGACGTTCTGAAAGGATTTTCCCCACGGTTGCCCGGCCCCACGAGCGCGAGCAACAGTCGGCGGCGAGTTTAACACAGGCTCCAGTTGGAAAAGCAAGAGAAGAAAAGGACGAGCCACGGATTACACGGATTGCCACGGATTAGAACAGAGTGAGCATGTGGGGACGGCCGCCTTCGGCCGTCCAGCGAGCGAAGCGAGCCCACTATCTATGCCCACTATCTATGAAGGTCCGCGCCTTATTTCTCCTGCCAATCCGGTACCCGCCCCGGAGTCCACGGTGCGCCAGCCGCTTCCATATCTTTTTCCAGCTTCGCCAGATCGGCATCGACCAGGGCATGAAGCTTGGCGAGTTGATCGGAGAACTCTGACGCCGCGATATTGTACGAATCGATATTCGATTGCGTCGGCTTGGCCAACGAGAAACGTTCGCCTTCCATGATGCCGTTCACGCGCGCATCAATCGGAGTGGGAACCGGCTCGTTTCGTTTAGCGATTTCCACATCACCGCGCAGGGCGCGCAGAATTTCGCGATCCTTCTGCTCAATCGAATCTGCAGCCGCGGTGAGTTGCTTGTCGGCGGCCGGCGTTTGCTGCAACGCTTCCCGAATCGTCTTGAGCCGCGACTGGACATCTTGCGCCGTCTGCAGCGCTCCGTAAACGGCCCGATACAGCCTAGCCACCTTGAGCAGGAATTCCTCCTGCGCCTCATGGTCCGAAGCCGTCATCGACGCCGAGCCTTCGGTCGCGACCTTGAACGACTGCGCGGCGCCCAATTCCGTGACCACGCCGTCGATCTTTTCGAACATACGAACCGAGTAGCTGCCCGAGAACACGAGCGGTCCCTGATCGGCGGAGTCGGGGAAATCTTCTTCCGCTGCTTCGGAGTGTTCATGCACTCGCGCGGCCGGATAGCGCAAATCCCAGGCTGCGCGCTGGAATCCGTCGTCGGTGCTGCCGTCAACCCGGCGGATTGGCGTTCCGCTCTGGTCGTACACCATGAAATAAAGTTCCGGCTTCGGCTCCTGGGCCTCGGTGCGCAATTCATCGTTGGAGGGATAGGCAAGCGTCTGATTTTTCTTGCCAGCCTCTTTCTCCGCGTCCTGCCGCTTTTCTTTCTTGGTCTTGATCTTCTCTTTCAGGTAGGCCGTGAACACGGCTCCGTAGGGAGGGTTCGCTGCCGTGAAAAACGCATCGCCCTGAAATCCTTTATTCGGCCCGCCGAGGGGATGGCGCTCCACATACAGCAGAGCATCTTTCACCGGAAACATCGCCGCGGCCTGCTCGGTGGTCTCGGGCTTGATCTGGCGCAAGGGATTGATGTTGTCGAGCACATAGAAGCCGCGGCCGAAGGTTGCGATGACGAGATCGCTCTCACGTGCCTGAATGACCATGTCGCGCACCGCGATCGTTGGCAGGCCGCCTTTGAGCCGCACCCAGTGATGTCCGCCATCGATGGTGAAGAACGCGCCGAATTCCGTGCCCGCAAACAGAAGATTCGCGTTGACCGGATCTTCGGCAAATCCGAGCACAGGGCCGTTGTCCGGCAGATCGCCGGCAACGGAATTCCAGGTCTTGCCTGCGTCGGTGGATTTCAGCAGATACGGTTTGAAGTCTTCGTTCTTGTGATTCTCAAACGCGGCATAGACCGTGTTCTCGTCGTGATTCGAAGCGGCCAGGCGGCTGACGTACGTCATATCCGGCACGCCGGGAAATTTTTCGTACTTGGTCCAATTCGCGCCGCCGTCGCTGGTGACTTGGATCAGCCCATCGTCGGTGCCGACGTAAATCAGCCCTTCTTTTTTCGGCGACTCCGAGAGCGCGACGATATTTCCGTAGAACGAAGTGGAAGCATTCTTGGCCACGGCGTCGGGGCCCCAGACCTTGCCCATGACCGGCAGCTTGTTGCGGTCAAGTTGACGGCTCAGGTCGCTTGAGATTGGCTTCCAGGTGTCGCCGCGATCGTCGCTGCGGAATAATTTATTGGCCGCGAAATACAGACGCGTGTGCGAGTGCGGGCTGATGATCAGCGGCGAATCCCAATTCCAGCGCAGCGGCGGCTCGCCCTTGCCCTCCGCAGGTTGCAGAAGCAGTTCCTGTCCGGTGGGCTTGTCATAACGCACCAGCACGCCGTATTGCGATTCCGCGTAGATTGTATTCGGATCGACCGGATCGACCGCCGACCGAAATCCGTCTCCGCCAGTGGTCACGAACCAATCCGCATTCATGATCCCGTTCACATTGCGGGTGTGCGCAGGGCCGCACCAGGAAAAATAATCCTGCGTTCCGCCGCACACGTTGTAAAACGGAGTCGCATTGTCGATGGCCACGTCGTAGAACTGCATTGTCGGCAGGTTGGCCTTGAATTCCCAGCTCTTGGCGTTGTCCCAGGTTTCGTACATGCCGCCGTCGGAGCCCATCAGCCAGTGCTTCGTGTCATCGGGATCGATCCAGATCACGTGATTGTCGCCGTGATGATTGGTCTCGTGAACCTTCTGCAAGGTCTTGCCGCCGTCGAGGGATTCGCGTAGTTCCACCGCCATCACGAAGATGCGGTCAACATTCTTCGGATCGGGCACCACGCGGGCATAGTACATGGCGCCTTCATCGAATTCGTTGCGGCGTTCCCAGGTCGCGCCTTTATTTTCGGAGCGGAAGATTCCGCCCTTGCCGTCGGCGGCTTCAATCGCGGCATAAACCACATTGGGATCGGCGGGCGAGACCGCGAGTCCGATGCGGCCGATATCCACAGTGGGCAATCCTGATTTCAGTTTGTTCCAGGTTGCGCCCGCGTCGGTGGATTTATAAATCGCGCTTTCCGGTCCACCATCGATGAGCGTGTAAACATGGCGCCGGCGCTGGTACGCAGACGCATACAAGATGTCCGGATTCGATGGATCCATCGCAACGTCGGCGACGCCCGTGTTCTCGCTGATGGTCAGCACGGCCTTCCAGTTTTTGCCGCCGTCGGTCGTCTTATAAAGTCCGCGATCGCCGCCCGCGCCCCAGAGCGGACCTTCCGCTGCGACATAGACGACTTTAGAATCGCGCGGATCGATCACCACTCGACCGATGTGTTCAGATTTCTTCAGCCCGAGATTCTGCCAATCTTTACCGCTGTCGTCCGAGCGATAAATTCCATCTCCCCAGGCCACGCTGCGCTGCGAATTGCTCTCGCCCGATCCGACCCAGACCACGGAAGCATCGTTGGGATCGAGTGCAACCCAGCCGATCGAATACGAACCCTGGTCGTCGAACACCGGAGTCCAGGTTGTGCCGTCGTTCACGGTCTTCCACACGCCGCCGGATGCGACGCCGACGTAGTACTCAAATTTATTTTTCGGATTCACGGCAATCGACATCACGCGCCCCGACTCGGCCCCGGGGCCGATGGAGCGAAACTTCAGGCCGGAGAAGGTGTCGGCAGTCATCCCGCCTTTTTTCTCTTCTTTTGCGTCTTTGGCCTCGTCTTTTTTCGGTTCTTCTTTCTTCTCGTCCTTTTTTGACTGCTTCTTGTTCTGAGCCTGGGGCGCAGCGGCGCGCTTGTCCGCATCTTTATCTTTGTCGTGAGCTTCTTGTGCGGAAAGCGTGAGAAATCCGAAGGAGAGACAGACAAGGACGAGCATGGCGAAGGACTTCATGAAAGGCTCCAGTTGATGTGCGTGGATAGGATTCGTGTGCCAGTTTTCGGAAACCGCTATGTATACAGGATTGGGCGGAGGGAAGAAAGGGCTTTCACTTCTTCTTCGTGGGTTAGCAGCAAAGAGCATTACCACAAAGGACACGAAGTATCACGAAGGAATGCACAGAGTGAAGCACATTCGTGAACCTTCGTGTCCTTTGTGGTTAAGGCCCTTGTTTCAAGGTCAAGCGCATACGCTTTCCCCTAGCGTGGCCCTGTCTCAATCCTTCGCGATAGAATCCTTTGCATGCCGCGCAAGATCCACGGACACGAGACTGCGTACCATAAGCTGCAGAAAAATAATTGCTTCGCCTGCGGACAGAACAATCCGGAAGGCATGCGGCTGAAGTTCACGCTCGACGAAGCGCGTCAAACTTTCGTCTGCCGCTTCCGCTTGAGCAAGCGCTATACCGGACCTCCCGGCCACTGTCACGGCGGGATCATCGCCACCATCCTCGACGACGCCATGGGCAAAGTGAACAAGCTCCGCCACGTGATCGCGCTGACCAAGGAGATGACGGTCGAGTACCTGAAGCCCGTCCCGCTGTACAAGCCGCTGCGCGTGGAAGGCAGGGAAGTGAGCGTCCATGGACGCCAGCACATTAATATGGCGGAAATATTGAATGAAAAAGATGAGGTCCTGGCGCGCAGCCGCGGAACTTTTATTGCCATCGATCCTGAAAAGATGTTTGGCAAGTTTGCCGAGCGCTGAACACCTGGGCTTCGGGCGGTTTTCTGGCGGATTCCGTCACCGGTCACGAGCGGGGTTCCGCAAATCTTTCGCCCGCGTTAGAATGAATCAGCGGCGAAACCCATCCCAGGCGCCATCATCCGAAGGGTTAGCTGAAAGCTGAAGGCCAATAGCTGACAGCTTCGGAGTTCACACATGTCCCCGAACAACGGTTCTTCTCAAAGTAACGGCGGCACGAGTCTGCGTTTGAAGACCGGCCTCGCCGAGATGCTCAAGGGCGGCGTCATTATGGACGTCACCAATGCCGAGCAGGCCACCATCGCCGAAAAAGCCGGAGCGGTTGCCGTGATGGCGCTGGAGCGCGTGCCCGCGCAAATCCGCGCTGAAGGCGGCGTTGCCCGCATGGCTTCGCCAAAGAAGATCCGCGAGATCATGGCCACGGTTTCGATTCCGGTGATGGCCAAGTGCCGCATCGGACATTTTGCCGAAGCCCAGATTCTGCAGGAACTCGGCGTCGATTACATCGACGAATCTGAAGTGCTGACGCCCGCCGACGAAGCGCATCACGTCGACAAGCATGCGTTCACGGTTCCGTTCGTGTGCGGCGCGCGCAATCTCGGAGAAGCTCTGCGCCGCATCGCCGAAGGCGCCGCCATGATTCGCACCAAAGGCGAGGCTGGCACCGGCGACGTGGTTCACGCTGTGAAACACATGCGTCAGATCGTGCAGGAGATGCGCATTCTCACCGTGCTCAGCGAAGAAGAGCTTTATGCGAAGGCCAAAGAACACCAGGCTCCGTACGAGTTGATCAAGATGGTCGCGAAAACCGGGAAGCTGCCGGTGCCCAATTTCAGCGCGGGAGGAATTGCGACGCCCGCCGATGCTTCGCTGGTCATGCAACTGGGCGCCGAAGCGGTATTCGTAGGCAGTGGCATCTTCATGGGAGCGCGTACCACGTGCATTCATTCGGTAGAAGCGCATCCGTTCGATGCGTCCTGCGCCTTTGCTCCCCCGGTCGAAGCCGAAAAGCGAGCCCGCGCGATTGTGATGGCCGCAACCCACTATCAGGATCCGAAGGTGTTGCTGGAAGTCAGCGAGCACCTGCCGGGCGCGATGAAGGGCTTGGCGGTCAGCGCGATCGACGAGGCGCACATGATGCAAACGCGCGGCTGGTAAGACAATGGCGGACGATGGGAATAGAACATCTCCCGCCTAAACCTACGTGCCTCATGCAGGAGAAAATGCAGAGATGGTCTCCCGACAAGTAACTTGACTTCGACCATCGCTCGACCAATGCTGAAAATAGACAGAGTGCCGTAGCACCACGTACTTCGATGGCTCCGGATACCCGGAGCCATTTCCGTTAAACTCTATCGCTAGTCAGCTTCGAACCTTGCCTGTAGAATACGGAGTTCTTAATTGTTTCCAGCAAAGTGGAGGCCCGATGTCCTTTTGTAAAACTATTTCTCACGCTACCCTTATTCTGACCGCACTGCTTAGCGTCACCTGCTTCGCGCAGGCGCCCACACTTTCCAACATCCACAAGATTTACGTCGAGCCAATGGAGAACCATCTCGATCAGTATTTGACGTCGGAGATATCCCGCCAATTTCACGGATCGCTGGAGATTGTGACGTCGGCGTCTGAGGCCGACGCGGTTTTAAAGGGAGTGAATCTCGGCGCGCAGAGCACCAACAAGGCCACCATCAATCTGATGGACCCGGCGGGAAAAGTTGTGTTGTGGTCGGGATCGGCGGGCGATCGCGAAAACAAATTCCTGGACGTCAAACACGGAGGCCTGCAAGCCATTGCAGCGCACTTGATTCGGTCTCTCAGAAAATCTATGCAATCCAAGTAGGCGACCAGGCGGCGGGCTGCCTCTGGATACCGAACTACTTCCATTCATACCCATTTTTCAAGCGGTCACTACCGGTTCACCCGCGAGATAGAAATCCATGGGGCTGTTCGCAGTTGGTTGGTGCCCGAGCATGCGCTTGCGCTTTTAGCCGCTCGCCGACGATACTAGAATGTTCGGTCATCATCCGATCAAAATCATGAAAACTTCTATTGCTCTCTCTTCTCCCTCGCAGCTTGAAACCGAGGCGCTGGTTGCGGTCGTGCTTGACCACGCCGAACCCTCGTCGAAAACTTCGCAAAAAGAAAAAGACGCCAAGCCGCAACTCAAGATTGCCAGCGCCGATGCCGCCGTGCAGTCGGTGGCGGCCGACCTGCTTTCTAGCGGTGAGCTTACTGGCAAGCCGTTTGAGACGAACCTGATGCACCGGCCCGCTACGTTGACGGCGAAGCGTCTGTTGCTGGTTTCGGGCGGGAGCGCGAAAAAGTTCTCCAGCTACGATCTGCGGCGGATTGCCGGGACTGCCGTGCGCGCGCTCAAGAGTCGCGGCATCCGGTCATTTGCATTCATCGCGCCGCCATCGATTGACGCGGCAGAGGCCGTGCGCGCCATCGTGGAAGGCGCGTTCGTCGGCAACTTCGATCCTGACTATTACCGCAGCGATCGCAAGGACCAGAAGATTGATGCGATCACCATTGTCACCAGTGGCGATAAGTCGGCGCTCGAAAAGGCCGCCAACGAAGCACAAATCATCGGAGAGTCGCAGAATTTTACGCGCGATCTGGTGAACGAACCCTCGAATCGCATGACGCCGACCATACTCGCGGAACGCGCCAGGAAAATGTCCGCGGAAGTTGGATTGAAGTGCGAAATCTACGGCGCGGACAAGATCAAAGAATTAAAGATGGGCGCATTCTGGAGCGTGGCGCAAGGCTCCGATGAACCGCCCGCGCTCATCGTGATGAAATACGAGCCTGCGGGCGCGCCCGAAAAGCCCGTGCTGGGCTTGGTCGGGAAGGGAATTACGTTCGATACCGGCGGCATTTCGATCAAGCCCGCCGACGGCATGGAGAAGATGAAGTACGACATGGCCGGAGGCGCGACCATGATCGGCGCCATGCGCGCGATCGCGCTGCTGAAGCCGAAGGTGAAGGTCATCGGCATCGTGTGCGCGACCGAGAATATGCCGTCGGGACACGCGCAGAAGCCGGGCGACGTGCAGATTGCCATGTCGGGCAAATCGATTGAGATCATCAATACCGACGCCGAAGGCCGACTGGTGCTCGCCGACGGGCTTTATTACGCGCGCCAGCTCGGCTGCACGAATTTAGTCGATGCCGCGACTTTGACCGGCGCGGTGGTGGTGGCGCTCGGCTACAACAATGCCGGTGTCTTCGCCAACGATGACGACATGTACAACCGCTTCCATTCGGCGAATGCGAAAGCGGGCGAGAAGATGTGGCGCATGCCGCTCGACGACGAATACAAGGAGCAGATTCGCAGTTCGATTGCCGACATCGTCAACTCGGGCGGACGCTGGGGCGGGGCAATCACCGCGGCAATGTTTCTGAAAGAGTTCGCGGAAGAGACGCCGTGGATTCATCTCGACATCGCCGGTACCGCGTGGATGGAAGATCAGAAGCCGTGGATCGCCAAGGGCCCGTCGGGAATTGCGCTGCGCAGCCTGGTGGAATTTGTGAAGAGCTTTGCGGGATAAAAAATCAGCGACGGATTTTCACGAATTCACATCGCGATCACCTACAAAATTGTTAGGCTGCATTCGTAACGATCCGTGAAGATCCGTGGCAGGATTGTTTTCGGGCAGCTTTGAGGGAAACGGGTGTCGTTGCTATAATCGAACCGTTCCACACGCTTCCGCCGTGCCGTTTCATTCGGCCGGCGTTCCCGCCCAGTCGCGAAGCGCAGCAACCTCGCAGCCCGCAGACAACGGGTTTCGAAAGTGGCCAGGTAGCTCAGGTGGTAGAGCGCAGCCCTGAAAAGGCTGGCGTCGGGGGTTCAACTCCCTCCCTGGCCACCATCATTCCAATCACATTGAAACGGAATTTCGTGGATTTTTCTGATTCTCCTTTATGCCTGCTTCTATGCCTGCTTCGATTTCCGGTAATAACGGATCAAGTTGTTGGTGGAACTGTCGTGCGCGAGTTGCGGTTCCGTTGTGCTCTCTAGTTCAGGGATGATGCGTTGCGCGAGGACCTTGCCCAGTTCGACGCCCCATTGGTCGAATGAATCGATGTTCCAGATTGCGCCCTGGGTAAACACGGAGTGTTCGTACAACGCCACTAGCTTTCCGAGAGTTTCCGGCGTGAGTTGTTCAGCCATGATCGTATTCGACGGACGGTTTCCCTCGAACACGCGATGTGGAACGAGCCACTTCGGAGTGCCCTCCGCTTTGACCTCTTCCGGCGTCTTGCCGAAGGCCAGCGCCTCGGTTTGTGCGCAAACGTTGGCGATCAGCATGTCGTGATGGCGCCCTAGCGGATTGAGAGACTTCGCAAAGCCGATGAAGTCACAGGGAATGAGCCTCGTTCCCTGGTGAATCAATTGGTAGAAGGAATGTTGTCCATTCGTTCCTGGTTCTCCCCAATAAATTGGACTCGTATCGTGCCTGACCTTTTTCCCGTCGAGGGTGACGTGCTTGCCGTTGCTTTCCATCGTTAGTTGCTGCAGGTAGGCCGGAAATCTTTTCAGATATTGTTCGTAGGGCAAGATAGCGACCGTCTGCGCGCCGAAGAAATCGTTGTACCAGATCGCCAGCAGGCCCATCAGCACTGGCAGGTTTTGCTGGAACGGAGTTGTGCGGAAGTGTTCATCCATCTGATGGAAGCCATGTAACATCGCCCGAAAATTCTCCGGGCCGACGGCGACCATGGTCGACAGGCCGATGGCGGAGTCCATTGAGTAGCGCCCGCCAACCCAGTCCCAGAACTCGAACATGTTGGCGGTATCGATGCCGAACTTGGTAACCTCGGCCGCATTCGTCGAGACCGCTACAAAATGCTTTGCCACCGACTTTTCGTCGCCGCCTAATCCAGCCAGAGCCCACTCGCGCGCCGTGTGAGCATTCGTCATTGTCTCGAGTGTTGTGAACGTCTTCGACGAGATGATGAACAGCGTTTCCGATGGATCGAGATCACGGACAGCCTCCGCGAAATCAGTGCCATCGATGTTCGAAACGAAGCGGAAGGTCATGGCTCGATCGCTGTAGTGCTTTAGCGCCTCGTAGGCCATGACCGGACCGAGGTCGGAGCCGCCGATGCCGACGTTGATCACGTTTCGAATGCGCTTGCCGGTGTGCCCCTTCCATTCCCCGGTGCGGACGCGGTTGGAGAAATCCGCCATCTGGTCGAGCACGGCGTGCACTTTGGGAACCACATTTTCACCATCCACCATGATGGAAGCGCCTCGCGGCGCACGCAGCGCGATATGCAGAACGGCTCGCTTCTCGGTGACATTGATTTTGTCTCCGCGAAACATGGCGTCGATACGAGCTTGCAGGTGGGATTCCTCTGCCAGACGGATCAGAAGGGTGAGGGTTTCATCGGTGATGCGATTCTTCGAGTAATCGAGATAAAGGCCGAGAGCCTCTACCGTCAGTCGCGAGCCGCGTTGTGGATCGTCGGCGAAAAGCTGCCGCAGATGCAGGTCGCGAACATTCTTATAATGAGATGCGAGATTTTTCCAAGCCTGATGTTTGACCGCGGAGCCCTTCGCGATTGTTTCTGCGCCTGCTGCCATTGTGATGCTCCTTTTCGTGTGCAAACAGATCGTCCAACCAGATTCGATGCTGGCTGCTTGCACGTTGATCTCAAAGGTTTATTCTAAGTCTCCAGCGCGTAAGCCGCCGCTCCGGTTGCCGGGAATTTTACATTCTGGATTGTCGACCTCGGCCCCAAAATCAAACGAGAAGTTGGGTCTCACGAAAATCTTCAGTATGCTTGGCGCAGATGAAAGAATCTTCGCCAAGCCGGATTACTGAAACAGGCCCGGTCATCGAAATCAGTGACGCGTCGTGCTCGCTGGGCGGCATAGAGGTCCTGCGAGGACTCACTCTGCAAGTGGAGCGCGGCGAAATCCTGGTGCTGCTCGGACGCAGCGGTTCGGGCAAGACCACCACATTGAAACTTATCAATCGCCTGGTGACGCCCAGTTCCGGAGAGGTACGAGTGCATGGCGTGGCCAACTCCACTGACGTCATTCAACTTCGGCGCGGAATCGGTTACGTCATCCAGGATGTTGGACTGTTTCCGCATTTCACCATCGAGAAAAACATTGGACTCGTTCCCCGCATCGAGGGCTGGCCCCCCGAAAGGATCCGAAACCGCGTACAGGAGTTGTTGAAGCTGGTGGGACTTCCGCAGGAAATTGGATTGCGGTATCCGCATCAACTCTCTGGCGGGCAGCGGCAGAGAGTGGGCGTGGCTCGGGCCCTGGCGGCCGATCCGCAGATTCTGTTGATGGACGAGCCCTTCGGCGCTCTCGATCCGCTGACGCGCGACGAATTGCAGAGAGAATTTCTTGCCCTGCAAAAAGAACTCCGCAAGACTGTAGTTTTTGTGACTCACGATCTTCGAGAGGCCCTGCGACTCGGTTCGCGGATTGCGTTGATGGAAGCGGGGAAGTTGGTTGCGGTTTTAACGCCACAAGAATTCCTGCGGTCGGATAATCCACTGGCGGCGGCCTACGTTCGCGCATTTGGAGATGGGCTGGAGTCAGCGGTTAATCGAGGCACGTCATGAGTGTCTTTCAATTTTTTCTGCAGAACCGCGGCCAAGTGCTCGAACTCACGCTGGAGCATCTCTGGATGGTCGGAATTTCGACTCTTTTCGCGACCCTGATCGGCATCCCCCTGGGGATTCTGATCGCGCACCGACCAGTGTTTAATAAACCCGTGCTGGCGGGCGCGAACATCATTCAGACGATCCCCAGCCTGGCGCTCTTTGGATTTCTTCTGCCGCTACCCTGGTTGGGCGAACGCGCCGATCGGCTGGCGATTCTTGCGCTGACTCTTTACGCGCTGCTGCCGATCATTCGCAACACGTATACCGGAATTCGCGGCATTGAGCCGGCGGTGCTCGAAGCGGGTCGTGGCATGGGGCTTACCGAGTCACAACTTCTGACCCAGGTGGAGCTGCCGCTGGCTCTGAGCGTGATCCTTTCGGGGGTGCGCACGGCGGTGGTGATTTCGATTGGCCTGGCAACGATTGCGGCAGCGATCGGGGCGGGTGGGCTGGGCGAGTTCATTTTTCGTGGACTGGCGATGGTGGATAACCGAGTAATTCTCGCCGGCGCAATTCCGGCGGCGGCGCTCGCGTTGCTGGCGGATACGGGCGTGGGATGGTTGGAGAGGCGCTTGCAGCCCAAATGAAAATCCGCTTGACGTTTACCTCGACGCCGCCTCGAAGCTCTTGTGGCCCTTCTGTTCGCGCGTCGTTCTCTTCTCGTCCTGCTCGCACTCTCGCTCCGACCACATCGTTGTCGGGTCCAAGAATTTCACCGAGTCTTTGATTCTTGGGGAACTGATTGCACAGGAGATCGAAGCGCGCACGCACATGAAAGTCGAACGCCGCTTCTATCTGGCCGGAACATACATTTGTCAGCAGGCCATGCTGGCGGGGCGAATTGATATCTATCCGGAATACACGGGCACGGCGCTGACTGCGATTCTGAAGCAGAAGGCGAGCAGCGACGAGCGACGCCGTCTACGACGAAGTGAAAAGCGAATACGAAAACCGGTTTCATTTCACGCTCGGTCCGCCGTTCGGCTTCAACGACACATTCGCCATGGAGATTCGCGGGGATGATGCCCGCCGGCTGAATATCAAGACACTTTCGCAGGCCGTACCTTTCGCCGAGCACTGGCGGGCCGGTTTCGGATACGAGTTTATGGAGCGGCCGGATGGTTATCGCGGTCTGGCTGCAGCCTATGGCCTACACCTCGCGGAACCGCCGCGTGTGATGGATCTGGGATTGCTGGCTCGCGCGCTGCACGACCACCAGATCGACCTGGCCGCGGGAAATGCTACGGACGGCCTGATTCCGGCCATGAATTTCTTTGTGCTGGCCGACGATCGCCATTATTTCCCTCCGTATCAGGCAATGGCGGTGGTTCGTGAGCAGGCTCTTCAGCAGCATCCCAGCGTGGCTGCTGCCCTCGAAGCACTATCCGGCCAGATATCCGATAGCGATATGCAGCACCTGAATTATGAGGTGGATGGGAGACATCGCGATCCCGTTGAAGTGGTCCGCGAGTTCCTGAATAGTCGAAAACTGCTGCCTTGAGTCAAACTCCCCGGAAAAAAGCCATTTAGACTGCGACCTTGTCAGATTGCCGTACATCTAAGGTTAACGGTCGGTGGAACAGGCCGGCGACCCAGCAGGAGGTTTCGATGCTCGCCACGGAAAAGAGTGTCAGCGTGCGGCAGGATCTGCTCGAGCGTATCGCGCGCGCCCGGCAGCAAAGCGACGCTCTGTTCCAGGTGGTCCGCCCTGAGTCGATTTACGAACGGCCCATTCCTGAGCGGCATCGCATCATTTTCTACCTCGGACATCTCGAAGCTTTTGATTGGAATCTACTGCACGACAGCGTTCTTGGGCTGAAGAGCTTCAACCCTGCATTTGATCGTTTATTCGCCTTCGGCATCGATCCGGTGGGCGGTGGATTGCCCTCTGATCAGCCCTCCGACTGGCCCGCAGTTCCGGTGGTAGAGGAGTATGTGAACCGCATGCGCTCCGCCCTCGACCGCGCCATGTGGGCGCAACTGGAATCGCAGAATGGCCGCGACGGGTTTTCGCTCGACACGCTGCTCCATGTGGCCATCGAACACCGCTTGATGCATCTGGAAACGCTGGCTTACATGCTGCATCAGCTACCGCTTCGTTCCAAGATTCCGCAATTCGATTCTCCGCTTCCGGTTGCGCCTACGCCTTCCCCCTGCATGATCGCAATTCCCGCTGGCATGGCGACTCTCGGCCTTTCACGCGGCAACGAAATCTTCGGGTGGGACAACGAATATGAGTCTTACTCCGCATCGGTGCCGGAGTTCGCGATTGATCAATATCAGGTGACGAACGGGCAGTTTCTCGATTTCATGCGTGCCGGTGGATACGAGACCCGTTCCTTCTGGAATGACGACGATTGGCAGTGGAAGACCGAGCAGGGAATTGCCCATCCAGTTTTCTGGAAGAGCGCGGGGGACGCATGGCTTTACCGGACCATGTTTGAAGAGATCCCGCTGCCGCTTGACTGGCCGGTTTATGTGAGTCACGCGGAGGCTTCGGCCTATGCACGCTGGGCAGGGAAGTCGCTGCCCACTGAACTGGAATGGCAGCGCGCCGCGTACGGCACGCTTGAGGGGAAAGAAAAAAAATATCCGTGGGGCGACAGTGCGCCTGGTCCGAAGTTCGGTAATTTCGATTTCGAGCGCTGGAATCCTACTCCGGTGAGCGCACATCCCGCGGGAGCGAGCGCTTTCGGCGTGCAAGGGCTGTTGGGCAATGGATGGGAGTGGACTTCCACGGTGTTCGCTCCGTTGCCGGGATTCGAACCATTTCCGTTCTATCGCGGATATTCGGCTGATTTTTTTGATGGCAAGCACTTCGTCATAAAAGGCGGCTCGTCACGCACCGCGGCGTGCATGCTGCGACCCACATTTCGCAACTGGTTCCAGCCCCGGTACCAGTACGTGTATGCAGGATTTCGTTGCGTAAGCCGCTGACACTAAGGAGACGCGAATGCTAGTACATACCATTACTACGAACGCCACTCATGAGTTCGCGGCCGAGGTGCGGGCCGGGCTCACACGGATCGGGCAGAAAGAACTTCCCTCCAAGTATCTTTACGATGACGTAGGCTCGGCGCTGTTTGAAGTGATCAGCCATCTGCCTGAATACGGCCTTACGCGGGCGGACGAGCGACTGCTGCGCCGTCATGCGCATGAGATCGTCGATCGGCTTCCGGGCCCGGTTGCCGTGGCGGAGTTGGGCAGCGGCAGCGGCAAGAAGACGCGCTGGGTGCTGGAAGCACTTTCACGCCGCCAGAGAACTTTCTATTATCCGGTTGAGATTTCGCATTCGGCGCTGGTGATGTGCGAGCGCGAACTTGGCGACATCGATAGCGTGAGCATTGTCGGATTCGAGCGGGAATACCTCGATGGTCTTCTCGAAGTCGCGGCCCGCCGCAACTCCAGTCAGCGGCTGCTGGTTTTGTTTCTGGGTAGCACGATCGGAAATTTTGATCGCGAGGCCGGCCTTAAGTTTCTGATGGAAGTACGCCGGATTCTGGAGCCTGGCGATTCGCTCCTGCTGGGGACCGATTTGGAGAAATCAGAATCGCAACTGATCCCTGCGTATGACGACGAACTTGGGGTTACGGCGGCTTTCAATCTGAATCTGCTGGCGCGCATCAATCGTGAACTCGACGGTGACTTCGACCTTCGCCATTTTGTTCATACGGCGCGAGTCAACAACTGTGCCAGAAGTGTTGAGATGCACTTGCTATCAACGCGCCGGCAGAAAGTGAGCATCCCGGCCGCCGACATCGCCATTGAGTTCCTCGCAGGAGAGACCATCTGGACGGAAAGCAGCCACAAATATTCTGCCGCCGAAGTTTGCGAAAGTGCGCGGAAGACTGGCTTCCGCTGTGATGCGCAATGGATCGATGAGCAGTGGCCGTTTGCGGAAAACCTTTTGATTGCGGAGTGAGCGGCGAGTTTGTTCTCTAGGCAGTTTCCGATCGGCGCCATGCTCGCAGGTTGATGGCACTCACGACGATGCAGAAAACGTTGGCGGGAATGAATCCTAATTGCGCGGTTTTCAGGCCAATGATACACATGAGGACGCTATTGACGGTCGCCAGTGCCCAGCCTTCCCAGCACCGGCGCCCTACCAGAATTGTGGACGAAATGGTCAGTACACAGGACAGATAATCCAGCCGCATCACAGAATAAAATGACCTCCGACCAACATTCTGGTCGAAGCGGCGTATTTGTTCTGTGATCGCACGCTTTCGTCTGGTAACCCCGGTAACTTGACCGAAGAACAGTTGGAGGACGCGATGTCACAAAAATGTACACACCTCGCCGAAATCAAAATCACAACCACCGAAACGCATGTCTGTCCGGAGTGCGTAAAGATGGGAGACACCTGGGTCCATTTGCGATTGTGCCTGATTTGCGGGCACGTGGGCTGCTGCGATTCTTCGAAAAACAAGCACGCCACCAAGCATTTCCATCACTCCAAGCATCCGCTGATTCGCTCCATTGAGCCGGGCGAGTCCTGGATATGGTGCTACGTGGACCAGATCGAGGCCGGCGAACTCGCAGCTTAGTGGAGAACGGCGGTAAGTTTAATCGCGACCGAAACGCCGCCGGCGATATCTAATCGCTTTAAGTGGGTGAGACTCTCGATCGCGGGCGACGGTAATCATGGGGAAACCGATTTTATTCAGCGTGGATGACGATCCCGACGTTCTGCGCGCCGTGGAGCGTGACTTGCGGTCGCACTACGGAGCGGACTACCGCGTGATCGGGAGCGACTCGCCGCAAGCGGCGCTCGATCTCGTCAAAGAATTAAAGGTTCGCAATGATGCAGTCGCGCTTCTGCTGGCCGACCAGCGCATGCCGCACATTGATGGTGTGCACTTCCTGCAGGAGGCTCGGAAGGTTTATCCCCAGGCCAAGCGGGCGCTGCTCACCGCCTACGCTGATACGAACGCGGCCATCGATGCCATCAATGAGGCGAGCCTGGATTATTTTTTCCTCAAGCCGTGGGATCCGCCGTCGGAGCGTCTCTATCCTCAGCTCGATGACTTGCTCGACGACTGGCAGGCTTCTTATCGTCCCGCCTTTCAAGGAATTCGCGTGCTGGGAACGCGCTGGTCTCCACGTTCCTACGAGATGCGGGATTTTCTCGCGCGCAACCATATCCCTTATCAATGGATCGACGCGGAGAACGCAGCCAACGACCCGGAAACTAAGCTTCTGCTCGAGACTCTTCATCCTGAGCCCGGCGACCTTCCGCTGGTGCTATTTCCCGACGGCACGAAACTGCTGAAGACCGCGCCTTCTCAAGTTGCGCAGAAGGTTGGACTGCGCACTCGTGCACAAACCAGTTTCTACGATCTGGCAATTATTGGCGGAGGGCCCGCTGGTTTGGCGGCTGCGGTTTATGGCGCATCCGAGGGCTTGCATACGGTGATGATCGAGCGCGAAGCTCCCGGCGGTCAGGCGGGCATGAGTTCGCGCATTGAAAACTATCTGGGATTTCCCAGCGGCCTGAGCGGCGGTGATCTGGCGCGGCGCGGCGTTGTGCAGGCGCAGCGTTTCGGCGTAGAAATTCTTTCTCCGCAGGAGGCAGTTGCGGTTCGCACGGAGGGCCCGTACCGGATCATCAAGACGGGCGATGGCTCGGAGATTTCCTGTCACGCCTTGATGATCGCGACCGGAGTACAGTGGCGGCGGCTGGACGCTCCTGGCATCGACCGCTTGCAGGGAGCCGGCGTCTATTACGGCGGCGGTGCGACCGAAGCGCTTTCCTGCACCGGCGAGAGTGTCTACGTGATAGGCGGCGCGAATTCTGCGGGGCAGGCGGCGATGAATTTCGCCAAGTACGCGGAAAAAGTTGTGATGCTGGTTCGCGGAGACTCGCTCGCCAGCACCATGTCGCAATACCTCATCGACCAGATCAAACAAACTCCAAACATCCAGATCTGGACGCACGCCAGTGTGACCGAGGTGCACGGCGACAAGCATCTGGAAGGAATCTCCGTGCTTTGTTCCGACACGAACAAGATCGAGCACGTATCCGCCTGCGTGATGTTCATTTTTATTGGAGCTCTGCCACAGACGGATTGGCTCGGGGCCTCCATCGAGCGCGACGAGCGCGGATTCATTCTTACTGGACCGGATGCCATGCCGGGCGGCGAGCGGCCCAAAGGCTGGCCCCTTGATCGCGATCCTTTTCTGCTGGAAACCAGCGTTCCTGGCATTTTCGCGGTGGGGGACGTGCGCCACGGATCGATCAAACGTGTGGCTTCGGGAGTCGGCGAGGGCTCGGTTGCTGTCCAATTTATTCATCAATACTTGAGCAAGGTATAAATGGCCAGCACTTCAGAACTATTGCACGTACCCGCATTCGCGGACCTTCCCGAAGACCAGCTCCTCTGGTTCCTCAGCCAATCGCAGGAATTGCATCTCAAACCCGGAGAGATTTATTCGCGGCAGGGCGACCCCGCCGATGCCATGTATGTGCTGCTGGAGGGTGACTTTCAAATTCGCGGTGAAATTGGAGGAGAGACCGTCGTGATTCCGCTGAATGCCGGCGACGTCACGGGTGTCCTGCCATTTTCGAGAATGAAGCTGTTCACGGTCAGTAGCAGGGCGTTGACCGATGCCCGCGCTTTGCGCTTTCCCACGTCGAGATTTCCCGAACTTATGCAGAAGATGCCGGAACTGACGAGCCGGCTGGTCGGACTCATGTCCGACAGGATCCGCGAGACCACGCGATTCGAGCAGCAACGCGACCGGCTTGCGGCGCTGGGCAAGCTTTCGGCCGGACTTGCTCATGAACTCAATAATCCTGCGTCCGCTGCGAAACGCGCATCCAGCCAGCTGCGAACGATCCTGAAAAAAATTCGCGATGCCAGCCACGAACTGGGAGCGCGCGATTTGTCGGCAGCACAGAAATCGGAAATCGAAAAGCTGGAGACGTCGATAACGCAGAATGACGCGCCACCACCGGATGCGCTCACCGCCAGCGAACTGGAAGATCGCATTGACTCGATCTTGCGCGGTCACGGGCAGAACGATCTGTGGCAGCTCTCGTCCAGCCTTGCCCGCAAGAATTTCCCGCCCGATGCACTGGAAGGTCTCTTCGAAACGCTCGGAACCGATAATGCCCGCGCGGCTCTAACGCGAATTTCCGCTTCGGTGGAAATTGCTGAGTTGTTGAACGAAATCGAGAGCAGCACCGCGCGCATCTCCGAACTGGTGGCCGCGATCAAGGAATACACCTACATGGATCAGGCTCCGGTGCAGAATGTCGACATCGTGAAGAGCCTGGAGACCACGCTGACCATCCTCAACCACAAGCTCAAGCACGGGGTTACGGTGGTGCGGGATTACCAGAAAGTTCCGTTACTCGTGAATTCCTTTGGAAGCGAACTGAATCAGGTTTGGACCAACATCATCGACAACGCCATCGACGCGATGCAGGGCAAAGGCGAATTGAGAATTCGCACCTATCGCGAAGAGGGTTGGGTCGTCGTGGAGATCGGCGACAACGGCCCCGGCATTCCTGCCGAGATTCAGAAGCGCATCTTCGAGCCCTTCTTCACGACCAAAGGCGTGGGAGAAGGAACGGGTCTCGGTCTCGATACCGCGCAGCGCATCGTGAAAAAACATCGCGGCAATATTCAGATCAAATCAAAGCCGGGTGATACCTGCTTTCAAATATGGCTGCCGGTGGCGGGAAGCGCAGTCTGATTGCTCGCTCTGCCCTCCTGCAAGCGTAAACTTTCGCTCATGATCGCCATCGTGATGGGCGTTACTGGATCAGGGAAGACGACCGTGGGGAAGTTGCTCGCGGACGAACTCGGATGGCAGTTCGTTGACGGCGACGATTTTCATCCACCTGCGAACGTTGAAAAGATGCGGAGCGGCATCCCGTTGACCGATGAAGATCGTTGGCCTTGGCTGGCGCAGCTTCGCTCGCAGATTCAGGTGTGGATTACGCAGCATCGCAATGTCGTTCTCGCATGCTCGGCCCTCAAGAAAAGCTACCGGGAAGAGCTGCAAGCCGGTCCAGACGTGCGGTTCGTCTATCTCAAGGGCAGTGCTGAGTTGATTGGCGAACGCCTGCGAGCCCGCCACGGCCATTTTGCCGGCACGCAAATCCTCGCCGGCCAATTCGCCGATCTGGAAGAACCCACAGACGCGGTGACAGTCGATATTTCCGCGACACCGGATCAGATCGTCGGCGAAGTTCGACAAAAGCTGGGCTTGGCGTAGAATCCTCAAACCGCAATCGCTCTCCGATCGCGACACCTTGCAGACCACCGACCGCCTTGAATCCGCAGTGATCTCCCGACTGATGTGGCGGCTGATGCCGTTTCTGTTTTTGCTTTACATCGTCGCCTATCTCGACCGCATCAACGTCAGCTTCGCCATTTTGCAGATGCGGGGCCAGTTCGGCCTCAGCGACCGCGTCTACGGGCGCGCCTCGGGGATGTTTTTCGCCGGATATTTTTTCTTTCAGCTGCCCAGCAATTTCGTTCTGGAAAAAGTGGGCGTCCGCCGCTGGATTTCGTTTCTCATGATTACCTGGGGCGTGATTTCCTGCCTGATGATTTTTATCCGCGGCCCGGTCAGTTTCTACAGCATGCGTTTCATCCTCGGAGCCGCTGAAGCCGGATTCTTCCCCGGTATCGTTCTCCACATGAAACGCTGGTTCCCGGCGAGCGCGCGGGCGCGGGCTGTCGCCTGGTTCATGACCGCGAACCCGATCGCGGGCATCATCGGTAGCCCGGTGTCGGGCGCTCTGCTTGGGCTGAGTGGCAAAGGTCTTTCCGGCTGGCAATGGATGTTTTTGATCGAGGGCATCCCCGCGATTGTGCTGGGTGCTACGGTTCTTCGGACGCTCACGGATCGTCCCTCGCAGGCGCGTTGGCTGAAAGACGAAGAAAAAGACTGGCTGCTCGCCAAACTTGCAGTGGAGCAACAGGCTGAAGTGGCGGGTGGCACGAGGTTCTGGGCGGCTCTGACGAGTTGGCGAATCCTGCTGTTATCCGTCGTCTATTTCGGCGTGTCGACGACGACGTATGGAGTCACTCTGTGGCTCCCGAGCGTGATCACCAGCCTCTCAGGCTTGGGATATTTCTGGACTGGCGTCGTCGCAGTCATTCCGTTCGCAGTCACTACAGCGGCGATGGTGCTCGTGGGAAATCATTCGGACCGAACCAGAGAACGCCGCTGGCATACCGCGGTTCCCGCCTTCGCCGGAGCGGCCGCCCTGATCATCGCGGGGTATGGAACGTCGCCCGTGATGGTCATCGGCGGCATCGGGCTTGGACTGGTCTGTGCTGAGTCGATGGTCGGGCCTTTCTGGGCGATGGCGACGTCGCAGATGGCGGGATTCTCGGCCGCGGCTGGGATTGCAGTTATCAATTCGCTGGCGAATCTTGGAGGATATTTCGGCCCCGACATCATCGGCTTCTTCCGCACGGCGAATGGTGGTTTCCGCGGAGGTCTTCTGGCCATCGCCGCGACGGTCACGCTGAGTGGTCTGGTCGCCCTCATTGTTGGGCGTCCGGTTGGCGACAATAAGGCGAAACCAGTTCATTTGCCCTGTTAGGGAGCTTGGTGCGTCGGCGCTGGAATGGCGCGGTCTTTCCTTCGCGCGATCGTCTTGATTGTTTACAATAGGGGACTCGTAGGAACGGTTGCTGAGAGCTTCCGACAGAGGCGAATCGCAAATTTGGAACAGCCCAACTCTACCCTCACTCCCGCGCCCACCATCTACTGGCGCGTTGAAGGCGGCTTACTGGACCTGACTGTGGTCAGGCCGGTGGCGTTCTTCGCCTGGAATGCTCAGACCTTTACCGGACGCCTGCGGCGCCGCGGGTTGATTTTCCTGATGGCGATGCTCCGGCCATTTCTATATTCGACGAACCGCAAGTTCGCCACCCGGGCCGTGCACACCGTGCTGCGCGGAGTGACTCGCGACCGCCTCGACTTGCTCGGCGAAGAATTCTTCCAGTACAAACTGAAGCCGCGGTTGAAGGAAAAAGGCGCGCAGAAAGTGCGTGAACTCGTTGAGTCAGGAGCCGACGTGGTGCTAGTGAGCCAGGCGCTCGAGCATGTCATGCGCCCCCTGGCTCAGCATTTTGGCGTGAAACACATCATCGCTAACCGGCTTGAATTTCGCGATGGCGTCGCGACCGGCAGGTTGATTGACCCAGTCATTCGTCCGCGCGGCGCCTTCGCTCCTCTCCGTGAGAATATGCCCGATGGCCGTCGTGCTCCGAAAACCCTCGCCCGCCATCTTGATATCTCGTTGGAAGAATTGCGGGGTGCGGTAATTCCTGCCGAACGTCAGGTTGAAAAGCTGGTCCGACCGATTGTGCACTTCGACGATCACCGGCAAGGCCAGGGATTTTCGGTGCGCCAAGCATTCGCGGGAAAGCACGTGATGCTGATCGGGGTCACCGGTTTCATCGGGAAGGTCTGGCTAGCGAATACCTTGCTGGATTTGCCGTCGGTGGGTCGGATTTACCTGCTGATCCGCCGGCAGAAATCGAACCCAGCGGAGCGACGCTTCGAAAAAATGATCGAAGATTCACCTGTATTCGATCCCCTTTTTGAAAAATACGGCGAACGGCTTCCCGGTTTTCTGCGCGATCGCATTGAGATCGTCGAAGGCGATGTTACCCAGCCGGGTCTTGGCCTGGGTTCTGAGATTGTCCGGCGCCTGCAGAAAAATCTTGATCTCATCATCAACAGTTCCGGCTTGACTGATTTCAATCCGGATTTGCGCGACGCTCTTGCCACCAATACCGATGCGGCGCTGAATATTCTTGAGTTCGTGCGGACGTCCGATCATGCCGGACTGCTGCACCTTTCCACTTGCTACGTTGCCGGCGAGCAGGACGGCCGAGTGGCAGAGAAGTTGACGGCGAACTACAATCCGCGCGGTTTGGCCGACTTTGACGCCGAGCGGGAATGGAACGAACTGCACGAACTGATCCAGAAAGCGGATGCTCAATCGGAGAGCGAAGAGGTGACTTCCGGCTTGCGCATGCAGGCGCGCTCCAAAGAACATGCGGCGAAAGATTTGCAGGGAGCAGCGCTAGAGAATCAAATTCGCAAGAACCGTGTGCGCTGGCTGAAAACGTATCTCACTGAAATAGGTACGCGCCGCGCCAAAGAACTAGGTTGGCCGAATACCTACACTCTTACCAAGAGTCTGGCGGAGTCACTGATTGTGAAGCGCGGCGCGGGATTGCCGATTGCAGTCGTGCGTCCTGCGATTGTTGAAACCTCGGTATCGAAGCCGTTCTTGGGATGGAACGAAGGCATCAACACCTCGGCATCGCTCTCTTATTTGCTGGGAACATATTTCCGCCAGTTGCCATCGAATGAGAGCAAGCGACTCGACATCATTCCAGTCGACGCGGTTTGCGCTGGCATGACGTTGATTGCCGCCGCGGTGATGGAGCGTCGCCACGATCCGCTCTACCAGCTCGCAACTTCGGTTACAAATCCGTGCGACATGGGCCGCTCCATCGAACTCACTGCCCTCGGCCATCGCAAGCATTACCGCGCACAGGAGGGGCTGGAGTCGTGGCTGCGCCTGCGTTTTGACGCGATCCCGGTTTCCAAGGCGCGGTACAATCGCTTATCTGCTCCCGCTCAGAAAGCGATTGTGAAGTCGATTCAACGCATCATGTCTCCCCTCCCGCTCAAAAAAGCACCGCTGGTCAAGACCCAGCGTAATCTGGAGCGCGTGGAGAAGTTGATCGAGCTCTTCGAGCCGTTCATTCTTCTGCACGAACACGATTTCGCAGCCGACAATGTCGAGAAACTCTCCTACGCACTGGCGCCCGAAGAGCGTGCGATATTCGGCTATGACACTCGCTCCCTCGACTGGTGGGAGTACTGGATCAACATCCACATTCCGGCGCTACGTCGCTGGACTTATCCTTTGATTGAAGGCCGCCCTCTGGAGGCGCGGCCTCCCCGCAGCTTTCAACTTGCCCCTGCCAACGGCGACACCGTGAGGACTGGGACCAACGGAGCAACGTGGCGATATTCCTGACCGGGGCGACCGGATATATCGGCGCGCACGTGGCCGCGAATTTGATCGACGGGCACGGCGCATCTTTGAACCTGCTGGTGCGCGCGCGCGACAAGCAGGAGGCGCAGGCGCGCTTGTGGCACGCCATGCAGTTGCACCTGGATTTCCCACGGTTTTATGAGTATCTGCAGACGAGAATGCGAATCTTCGTCGGCGATCTCACTTCTCCCGGATTCGGACTGAGCCGCGACGAGTACGACCGTCTGGTGCACACCACGGATTCTGTCATCCACTGCGCGGCGTCGTTAAATCGCAAATCGGAGAAGACTTGCCTCAACGTGAATCTGCGGGGAACGCTGGAAGTGCTCACGCTGGCGCGTCATGCCGAGCATTATCACGGGCTGCGCCGTTTCAGCGAAGTCAGCACGGTTGCAGTCGCCGGCAAACGTCAAAACGAAGTTGTCACCGAGGATCGCTCGATCGAGTGGGATCGCTCCGACTACGATCCTTATGCGCGAACGAAAAAATTCTGCGAGCACATGACGCGAGTGCTGCTCCCGGATACTCCCAAGACAGTCTTTCGTCCCAGCATCGTGCTGGGCGATAGCCGCCGGGCCGAGACCACGCAATTCGATATGGTGAAGGCTTTCGTGTTCCTCGCCGGGCTGCCCGTGCTTCCATTCCGCTCCAAAGACAAGATCGATATCGTGAACGTAGATTTCGTGGCCGACGCCATTGCCACTTTGCACCAGAAAGATCAGCCGCAATACGACATCTACCATCTTTCGTCAGGCACTGGTTCGCAGACGTTTCGCGAGGTGACCCAGGCCCTGGCGGCGGCACAACAGAAGCGCGCGCCCATTTTTTTGCCGTTTGCGGAAAAGCCCTTCAATAGCTCGGTGCAAATGTTATCGAACCGCAAGGGACGGCTGGGCTATGGCGCTTCGCTGATGAAGGTATTTTTCCCGTATCTCGTCTGGAATACAGTTTTCGACAATACTCGGGTCACAACCGAACTGGGCCGCAAGCCGGTCCCGTTTGCGCAGTACAGCTTCCCGCTGCTGAAGTTCGCGCGCGAAAATAATTTCGAGTACAGGTATCAGCCCTGGCCTGCCGCAGCCGGAGGTAACGCCGCATGATGGACATGGTGTTAGAGGCGTGGGTCAGCGGCAACATTGAGCGCGCCAAAACCGAATGGATTTTCGGCGGTGGCAAGCCCTGGCAGCCCAACGAAAAGTTGAAGCTGCTCTTCGCCGGATATAACGGCACGCGCAACATGGGCTCCGACGTTCGCGTGGAAGAAATGTTGCGGCAGATTCGTCACATCCTGGGCGCGGAACGCGTTGAATTTAGCGTGATGAGCCAGAATTTCGAATTCTCCAAGGGTTACTTCGAGGGAACGAAGCAGGTGCATCTGCCGGATATTTTCCCACCCTTCTTGTCCGACGAAGTTCCACGGCATCACGGTGTGGTGGCTTGCGAAGGCTCAATGTTCAAGAGCAAGTTTGCCAATGCGCTCACCACGATGATGATTGGTTCTCTGGGCATCGCCGCCGTGCAGAACAAGCTTTCGGTCGGATATGGCGCCGAGGCTGGCCATATGGATCCGCTGGTTGCCAAGATGTGCGGCCGCTATTGTAAAAATTCGCTGGTGATCACGCGGAACGAAGAATCGCGCCGCATACTGCGCGAGCTCGGCGTGCCCACGGAATTGGGCACCGATACAGCCTGGACCTTCGAACCGAAGCCTGCGGAATACGGGCAGAATGTGCTACGGAAAGTCGGCTGGGATGGCCGCACGCCGGTTCTTGTTGTCTGTCCCATCAATCCATTTGAATGGCCGGTGAAAGCGTCAGTCGCGAAATATGCGCTGCGCAGCCTCACCGGGGCCTATAAAGAGAGTCACTACCGCACGGTTTATTTTCACAACTCAGGCCCAGCGGCCGATCGCGCGTACCAGCATTATCTGACCTCGATCGCAAACGCAGTCGACGCGTTCCGGAAGCGCCGCCAGGTTTTCGTGATTCTTGTCGCTACCGAGCGGCTCGATGCTCGCCCAGCAAATCGGATCTCCGAGAAATTGGGCGGAGTGCCCGTTCTCACCTCAGATCAGCACAACATGTACGAACTGGTTAGTGTTCTGCGCGCCTGCCACATGATGGCCTCATCGCGCTATCACGGGATTGTGACCTCGATGCCGGGCTTGGTGCCTTCGGCCGGCATCACGATGGACGAGCGCATTCGCAACCTCATGCGGGAGCGTGGCCACGAAGAGTTGCTGATGAATGTCGATGATCCCGACCTGGAGCAGAAACTGCTTTCCGCGCTCGAAGTGCTCGCCACGGACGGCGAGCGCATCAGCGACGGGATTGCACGAACCGTGGTGAAAAACTTGAAACTTATGGCGCGCATGGGCGTTTATTTCGAAGAAGAATTGCAGCGGCGCTATCCGGAGTTTCCCACCCGCGCCGGGGAGTGGAACTGGGAGGATTACTTACCGCCCATGAACGATTCGCTCAAGCAGTTAATTACAGCTTATAGCTAATTCACCCGCATACGAATCATGCCATTCGTCGGAGATATCTTTTCGCAGCTGAAGGCCGCGGCAAACGCCACCGTGTTGCAGGAGATCCGCGACGGACAAATCTCCGGGGTGACTGGGGCCGAGTTTCTCGAACTCATTCGCAAGGCTCGAACGTTCCTGGCCGCCAGGGGCCTGCAAAGAGGCGATCGCTGTGGCCTGCTCGCGTCCAATAGCATCCGTTGGATGGCGGTGGATCTGGCCGCCATGGCCGAAGGATTAATCGTCGTTCCACTGTATTTCCGTCAGGCTCCTGCGGAACTTGTCGCTATGATGAAGGACAGCGCTCCTTCTCTCGTCTGCTGCGGAGATTCAACTCTGCGCGACGGAATTCTGCAGACTTGGCCCGTATCCCCGCCGCATTTCCTGTTCGATGAAATCTTTGCGGGAGTGGAGGGAATCGCGCTTGATCGCCCGCAGGTGCGCGATGCTGATCCGGTCACGATCATCTACACCTCGGGCACTTCGGGCGAAGCGAAGGGCGTAGTGCTGACTGCAGCCAATGTCGGATTCATGCTCGGCTGCACGGCGGCCCGCCTGGATTTGTTAATGGGCGGTCGCGGCGGGCAAGATCGCATTTTTCACTACCTGCCATTCAGTTTTTGTGCGTCATGGATCGCACTGCTGACGTTTGTGACGCGTGGAAGCCTCGTCACTTTGAACACCGATCTGACAAAGATCCCGACTGACATGCCCACAGTAGCGCCGCACTATTTTCTGAACGTCCCACAGTTGCTGGAGCGCATGCGGCGCGGAGTGGACGATCAGGTCGCGCAGAGAGGCGGCTTCGGCCAAGCGATTTACAGTCGAGCCAACGCGGCATGGGCGAGGCAAGAAAAAAAGCAAATGCGCCCGTTCGACGCATTCTGGTTGTGGCTCTCGAATCGGTTGGTCTTTCCAACGATCCGAAAGAAGATGGTCGGTGAAAATCTGAAGGCCCTCATCTGCGGCTCCGCACCACTGATCCCGGAGACGCAGGATTATTTCCGTATGCTCGGTATTTCCGTGCTGCAAGTCTACGGACTGACCGAGACAACGGGAATTTGTACCATGGACGATCCTGGCAATCCCGTGCCCGGCCGAGTCGGGCCCTCGATTCCAGGAATTGAAATGAGACTCGCTGACGACGACGAAATCGTCGTGCGCGGGCCTAGTATTTTTCCTGGCTACTGGAACCGTCCGCAGCAGACGGCCGAAGTGTTGCGCGATGGCTGGTTTCACACCGGTGACCAGGGTGAAATGGACGCTTCCGGCAACTGGCGAATCGTTGGCCGCCTGAAGAATCTGATCGTTCTCAGCTCCGGTCACAAGATCGCCCCGGAAACGATTGAAGAGAAGGTTGCCCAGCACTTGCCTGCTGCGCAACAGGTGGTCATTGTCGGAAACGGGCGAGGATATCTTTCAGCTATAGTGACAGGCGCAGTGGCGGAGGTTCAGGTGCAGGCGGCTCTGGATGCCGTCAATCCCACGCTGCCCCATTACAAACAAGTGCGTGCCTTTTGTCTGCAGGCGGAACCTTTTTCGATTGAGAATGGAATGCTGACGGCGAATGGGAAGTTGAAGCGCGATCTGATCTCGGCACGGATGAAGAACCAGATCGACAAGATGTACAGTGTGAAGCAGGCGGTCTGAGATGCGAACAAAAGGGGAGGAAGTCGCGAACTTGCAATCATTCAAAGGGCAAGCGCTGTCGTGGCGTCTTGACGGCGGAGTGATCGAACTCGCGCTGTATCGAGCGCCGTGCAACGAGATCGGCTTGCTTTCGCTGGCCGAACTCGAAGCTTTCGCTCTGGCACTCGATGATCTCGAATCACAGGCTCACGCCCTCATCATTCACAGCGAGATGGCTTCCGGTTTCTGCGCCGGCGCCGACCTTCGCGAGTTGTACGAAAAATCGCGCGCCATGCAGACGTCGGAGGCGTCGGCTGGGGTGCGAGACTTCCTGGAACGAATTCACCGCGTACTCAATCGCATCGATGCCTCGCCTCTGACAACGATTGCCGCGGTGCATGCAGTGACGTTTGGCGGTGGCTTCGAATTGGCTCTCGCCTGCGATCTGATCATTGCCGACAAGATGGCGCGCTTCTGCTTTCCGGAACTGAGGCTGGGACTAATTCCGGGCTTCGGCGGTATTCCGCGCCTGAAGCGGGATCTGGGCAACGCGGTCGTTCGCGACCTGCTCCTTACTGGCCGCAGCATCAACGCGACCAAGGCGCAGCAGATTGGGCTTGTCAGTCAGGTGGTGTCTGAAGGTGAAGCGCTCCGAGCTGCCCGTGCTACGGCTATGCAAATCGGCAAGTTTGATCGCCAAACCTCCATCGCCGCCAAACGGTTCATCAAGCCAATTCCATACGATGAATTGCGCCAGGAAATCAACCTTTTCTGTGAGCTATTCTCCCGTCCAGCGGTCGAGGCTGGCTTGAAGAAATTTGTCGAGAGCACTGACGCGCAGCCGTATCTGCCGTGAGCCGCTGTCAGTTAGAATCGTTGCTTATGCAAACCGCCGAAAAGACTCTGGACGAAATCCTGAATCTGGCCGCCGCCCACTTTAAAGTGCCGCGCGAGAAGCTCTCTCCGGACGCCGACTTTTTCAAGGCGCTCGGCATCGACAGCCTGCAGACTCTTGACCTGCTCACTCGCCTCGAGCAGCATTTTCACGTCGAATTGCCGGATTACGAATTGCAAGGCGTCACCGACTTTCGCACCTTGGCGAGCAAAATTCAGACTCGGCTCTAACCAGGGAAGATTGCGACTGTCGATTTAAGTTTGTCGATCTTAAGTTCGCGAACTTAGCTGAGCGATCTTAACTTCGCCATCTTAACCCGCCATTCAAGTTGTTGATTGCCAGGGAACCTTGTGGATGTGTCGATATCGAGTTTGCAGCCAACCATCTACAATCAATACTTAGCCAACTCCTAAATGCTCGATCTCACCAAGTACACATGTCTGGGCGCCGCATTGCGCGACTCGCTCGACCGCTTTTCCTCCGAAATCTGCCTGATTGAGGCGGATCGCGACCGCGAAAAGGTTCGCCTCACCTATTCCGATTTCAAAGAGATTGTTCTGCCCCTGGCCCGTGCGCTGGAAGATGCCGATTTCGATCCCGGTGACCGCGCGGCCATCATCATGACCAATCAGTCCAAGTGGCTGATTTCGGCCTACGCGATCTTTTATTGCGGAGGCGTGCTGGTACCGCTCGACTACAAACTCACTCCGGCGGAACACCTGGAGTTGCTCGCACACTCGAAATCGAAAATCCTGATTGTTGAATACCATCTCTGGCGCGCCATCACGCAATCGCCGGAGTTCGAAAACATTGCGACCAAGATCGTTCTGGTTACCGAGGCGCCCTTAGGCGCAGACCTTGACGGGGGCTTCCGCTGGGAGGACTTCAAACGCAAAGGTGCGCCTGATTTCATCATGCGGCAACTGGAAGACACGGCGTGCATCGTCTATTCGTCCGGTACTGGCGGTCGTCCGAAGGGTTGCGTTCTCACGCACGAGAATTATCTGGAGCAGTGCCGTTCGCTCACCGCCTGGTATCCCTTCTGGCCAGGGGTGCGCTATCTCAGCATCCTGCCGACGAATCATGCCATCGATTTCATGGTCGGTTTCATTGGACCATTTGTTTGCGGCGCCTGCGTGGTGCATCTGCGAACATTGCGGCCGGAATTTGTGCGCGACGCATTTGTTCGCTACCGCATCACTTATGTTTCGTTGGTTCCGATGATCGTCAAGAATCTCGAACGCGGTCTGCGCGCAAAGTTTGACGAGTTGCCTTCCTGGAAGCGCACTCTGCTCAACTCGGCAATCGCGATCAACAAGTTGCTGACGCGCGGCCGGCCCAGAGTCAAGCTCAGTCGCATGCTGCTTCCCGGCGTGCATCGAGGTTTTGGAGGTCAACTGATTGCACTTATCACTGGTGGCGCTTTCATGGAGCCTTCCACGATGCAGTTTTTTTACGATTTGGGCGTCCCCGTGGTGAATGGTTATGGCCTCACGGAAGCGGGCACAGCTCTGACGCTGAACGATCTCAAACCGTTTCGCGCCGATACCGTCGGCAAGCCTCTTCCTGGGGTCGAGTTGCGCATTCTCAGTCCGACGGCCGATGGAGTTGGCGAAGTCGCCGCGCGCAGCAAGACCATCATGTCGCATTATCTGGACGATCCTGCATTGACTTTGGAAACGATTGTCGACGGCTGGCTTCTGACCGGCGATCTCGGTCGTTTTGATGGCTCTGGCCATTTGCAACTGGTCGGCCGCAAGAAGAACATGATCGTGACTGAGGGCGGAAAGAATATTTATCCGGAAGATATCGAGAACGCATTCGACGGCCTGGCAGTGAAAGAATATTGCGTCTTTGCCACGAACTATATCTGGCCGGCGAACGGACTCGGGCGAGAGAGGCTTACACTCGTCCTTCACCTGGAGCCGAGGCAAAGTTTCGATCACAGTTTGCTCGACGAGATTCTGGCTCGCAACCGCCGCTTGCCTGATTTCAAGCGCGTGGGCGGCTATTTCCTGTGGCAGCGAGATTTTCCTCGCACCGCCTCGATGAAGATCAAGCGCCAGGAACTGGCGACGGAAATCGGCAAGTCCCTGAAACGTGAAGCGATGATCACACTTTGAAATTAGACAGGCGACTCGCGCTCAATTTCTACAACAGCAAAGAATCAGGAAAATTCTCAAATCCTTGACGGAATTTCTGGCGATCGTGAATCCGGCGGCTGGAGGCGGACGCAGCCGTAAGCTGCTCGCACCCGCGCTGGAACGCCTGTTGGCAGGCGGTGTGAAGGTAAGAGTTGCCGAAACCCGAGCGCCGGGAGACGCCACCCAGATCGCCCGCGAAGCCTACGAGCAGGGCGCCCGACATTTTATTGCCGTCGGTGGCGACGGTACTTCTTGCGAAGTCGTAAACGGGCTCTATCCGGTAGCGTCGAGTGGCGAGGTTCCAACGCTCGCGTTCCTGCCTCTGGGCACCGGAAATTCCTTTCTGCGCGATTTCAGCGATCGCGGCGTCGATTACGCGATCGAGTCGTTGCTCGCTCACCGCTCCCGCGCCTGCGATGTAATGCGCCTTCGCCATCGTGGCGGCTTCCTTTACTACATCAATCTTCTGAGCATGGGCTTCTCGGCGGATGTCGCGACCTTGCGCGCCCGCAGTTTCAGTTCATGGGGCGAGGTGGGTTATGTTACGTCCATCTTCCTCACGCTGGCCCGATTCAATCGCCGGCCGTTTCCGGTGCGAGTCGAAGGAGAAACCAGTTTCGATCAGCGCAGTTGCCTTTTCCTCACTTTCAGCAACAGCAAATTTACTGGCGGAACCATGATGATTGCGCCCAAGGCTGAGATTGACGACGGCCTGGTCGAATACGTTCGCTGGGGGCCCATTGGACGCCTGGGCCTGATTCGCAATCTGCCTGGACTTTACGATGGAACGCATATCGAGCACCCACTGGCCGAGCGCAGGGCGGTGCGCCGGGTGGACTTCAATCTCGATGCGCCAGTTGACGTCATGGTCGACGGCGAGGTGCTCACGCTGCATTGCGAGACGTTAGACGTTCTCCCCGGTGCGCTCAACGTGGTGGCCTAGCTGCGTGATATAAAAAATTGATATGTCTGAAGCTCGACGCAAAAAATCGGAACCGGATACCGGCCAACCACTGCGGAAATATCTCAACTGGGGCGGAATCATTCTTCTGTTTGCCCTGGCGTACTTTGGCGGCCGGTACTATAAGACGCATTCCAAGTACGACGGTTTCGCCAAATGTCTGGCTTCGAAACAAGCGAAAATGTACGGGCTTTACTGGTGCCCGCACTGTGCCGATCAGAAGGCGATGTTTGGCGCCTCGTTTCATTACGTCCCTTACGTCGAGTGTGCGATCAAAGGCGTACCGAAGGAACTGGCGCCGGAATGCAAAGCGGCCGGCGTGAAACTGTTTCCCAGTTGGCAGTTTGGGACGGACCCGCCTAAGGAAGGCGTGCTCTCGCTGCAAGAATTAAGCGACAAGACCGGATGCAGCCTGCCGTGATCATGACGCCGAGTGACGCGACCGATCCGGCTTCTGACACTCCCGCCAGCCGAGTCAATCCTTACCTCGCGAATGCCATCGCTGTAATCGCGGTTGCGGGGATCATCGTATCCGGCGTCTCGCTGCAACGTCACTTCGCCACGTCCGCCACGCAATTCTGCGATTTCAGCCAGAAGTTCAGTTGTGACATCGTCAATCGCAGCGAGTATTCCAGCATCATGGGAATCCCGGTCGCGGCCATCGGCATCCTGGGATATGCGGTTCTCTTCATCCTGGCCACTTTCTTGCGCCTCAGAAACGACACTCCCAATCGCCTGCTGGGCGTGGCAGTAGCGGGATTGGCATTTGCGTTATACCTGACCTACATCGAAGCCTACGTGCTCACCACCTGGTGCATTCTGTGTTTGATCTCGCTGTTTCTGATTTTCATCATCAGCGTACTGGCCGCGTTCGTCCGGGCAAGAGCGTAAATTGCTGCGGTCGTTGTATTCTGATACTTCACCTTTTCCTGATGCAAGAATTCCAGAAAACTGAGGCGCCGCCCATTCCAGCTGTTCCAAATTTTATCCGCGCCGAGGCGGCCACCGGAGACCTGCGTCTTCACGAGTTCCGCAGCAAGATTTTTCGGAACACGCGGTTGGTGCGGGTGTGGCTGCCCCCGGGCTACGACGATCCTGCCAACCAAGACCGCCGCTATCCCGTGCTTTATCTGAACGACGGTCAGAACCTGTTCGAAGCTTCAAGTTCGTTTACCCATGTCGAGTGGCAGGTGGATGAGACCGCCGACCGTCTGATCCGGGAAGGCATCGTGCCGCCCATGATCATCGTGGGCCTCGATAACACCGGAAAGAATCGCATTCGCGAGTATGTTCCGCACCGCTCGCTGCATCCCATGATGCTGCGGGTCCGCGGTGCCCGCTATCCCGACTTTCTGATCAAGGAAGTCATGCCCTTTGTGGGCCGCTATTATCGCGTTGCCACGGGACCGGAGAACACCGGACTGGGAGGGTCATCTCTGGGCGCGCTGATTGCGCTCTACACGGGCGCTCTGCGGCCTGATGTCGTGGGCCACTTGCTGCTCGAAAGTCCAGCGTTGTGGGTTTCGCACCGGCAAATCATCACCGAGAGTCGCGAGGTGAAAATCTGGCCGCAGCGAATTTATCTGGCGACGGGAACTGCGGAGTCGGGAAGGGAAGAGGTGAACCGCAGCATGGTCGACGATGTTCGTGAACTCGCCGGGATTTTCAGCCGGGCTGGGCTTGGCGATGACCGAATGGAACTGGTGATCGAAGAAGGCGGCACTCATCACGAATCCGCCTGGGCGCGGCGCTTTCCGGAGGCTCTTAAGTTTCTTTTCGGCAATCGATGAAATGTCGGGGCACTGCTGGCGACTCTACGCGGCTTGGGCTTCCACCAGATTCCTCGCTCAATTTCCATATCACGTAAATAAGTGCGCACATTGCTGCCACGGAAAGCTGTATGTGCGTCCATAGGGCAAGCGGTCCCAGCAGTGGGAGCATATACGCGAGATAGAGCAGGGTCTCTGACCAATTCGTAAGAGAAGTTTTCGGATGCGCCAACAACCAGTCCGTCAGCAGAAGAAACGCTGGCGCCAGAATGACCAGATCGTAAACCGTGAGATGGGGCGCGACAAGCACGGTCGCCAGCAACAGTGCTGAATATCGTAAACCCAGAGAGTCAGTCGACTTCGGCCTCCAGCAGGCAATGGCGAAACCCAATACAAGCAGCGCGCTCAAGACATAAAGCGTGAGCGAAATTCCTGAAGGCAGAAGCAAACTCCAGAAAGTTCGCAGCGAGTGGGTTTGATAGGGCTTGGGCTCAAGGAGTGGCATCACTTGGTCCACGTTCCGGAGTACGCGGACCCAGTTGCGCAAGGGCTCAAGCCCGTAATACAGAATCCCGGTTCCCAGTTGTGCCGCCGTGGAAATCGCCGCGCCAGCGATTACCTTCCACGCACCCAGAGCGATAAACACAATCACGGCGGCCATGGCCAACTGCGGTTTGAAGATCAGACAGCCGAAAGCAATTCCGGCCAGAAACTCGTGTCGCTCGCGGAGAAGCAGAAATGCGGCTGTGAAACATGCCAGGGCTAACGCCGAGGTCTGCCCCCACGCGATGAGGTGAAAAAAACCCGGAAATGCAATTGCCAGCACGCAGATCAGGCGACCAAAGCCGCGCAGGTTTGGACAGACACGCCAAACGGCATAACAGCAAGCCGCGTAAATCGCCGCGCTGCATGCCCACCACAAACCTAGAGCCCACGGATACGACAGATACGCGAATGGCCCGAACAAAATCGAAACCTGTGGCGGATACAGGGGCAAATACCGAAGCCCTGCCGCCTGCGGCACGCGCTCAGCCGCAAGCGCAGCCTGAGCGTTGATGTTGTACAGGTCTGCTCCGCGATGCGCATCGGCCAACAATCCCAACGTGTAGAAATGCAGGAAATCCGTTCCTTTGAGATTGCCGTTGCGGTCGCGCAATCCGGGAGTCGCGATGGTCCAGACATAGAACGACCAGAGGCACACCGCCAGAATCGTTCCGTGCGCTCGCAAGCGCTTTGTGGTCAGCCATGCCGTCGAACGAAGTTGCATGAGGGTCAGCCTATAATAAGCTCCCGGTCGCTCTTCGATGTTGACGGAGCGCATCAAACTCATGGGCTCGTCGTCATCCTCATTGAAAACCTGGAACCTCGCGCGACTGTGGGCGGTGTTGCAGCAGCCCATCTTCATCGTCTGTGCCGCGGCTGCAGTGCGCCTGGCGGTGGTAGGTTTTCTGCTCGTGCATCAGCCCCCGGCATGGGGAACCAATGAAGCTGCCGGGATTGCTCGCCAGCTTGCTCTCGGCCACGGCTTTGCATCGCCATTTCATGATTCCAGTGGGCCCACCGCCTGGTTGGCGCCGGTCTATCCCAGTCTGCTGGCATGCCTGTTCCTCGTCTTTGGGATCCAAAGTGTGGCCTCAGCATGGGCCGCAATCCTATTGAATGTCGTATTCGCTTCGCTGGCCGCGGCCGTAATTCTGAAATTGGGGACGGAACATTTCGGAGTTGTAGCCGGGACGATTGCCGCATGGGCATGGGCGATCTCTCCACCGGTTGTAGTGATGCCGTGGCTGCGGTGGGAGACGTGTCTCTCCGCACTTGTTATGACCTTTGTGCTGATGCGGACGCTGCGACTCAAGTCAGATTCGCCGGCCCGCGATTGGGCCGTCTGCGGCGGTGTTTGGGGACTTGCCGCGCTTTTGAATCCTGCGCTGCTGGCGCCGCTGCCCGCGCTGGCTGTCCTGTTAGCGGCAAGACGGCGGCCGCTGCGTCGAGTGATGTTGTTGCTTCTGATTTGCGGGCTCGTTATCGTGCCGTGGACCATTCGCAACCGCGTCAGCATGAGAGCGTTCGTCCCGCTGCGCAGTAATTTCTGGCCCGAGGCTTACTTTGGAAATGTGGATTTTGCCGAGCATCCGCTCGGCGGCAGCATGCTGTATCAGCGTGAAGGAGAGATGAGCTTCGCTCACGATTTGCGCGCGCGAGTGATCGCACGTGTGTGGTCCAATCCGAAAGAATTTGCGCGTCGGACGGCGGGCAGAGTAGTCAGTTTCTGGACGCGGCCACCACAGTTCAGTCCTTTGCCCTTGCTGCTTTTCGTGGCGGCGATCGGCGGAATGTTTCTAGCGCGGAGGAATGGCCGGGAGTGGACTTCGTTCGCCTGCGTTCTAGGCTTCTATCCGGTGATCTATTATCTGACCTACACGTTTTCCCGCTACCGTCACCCGATCGAGCCGTGCCTGTACGTGCTGGCGAGTTACGTCGTTGCGGAACTCATCCGTTCCTTGCGGAAAACGGGTTCACTCGAAAGCGACTGACGCGCCGTTCAGCGGGCGCCAGCTTTTATTTGCTCGCAGCTTCTTTGGCGTTGGTCTCTTCAAAAAGACCATTCACAATGTCGATCATTTCGTCATCCACGGTGCGATTTTTGGCGATCGCCTCTTTCAGTGGAATCGAGACGATCTTGTTAGACCGCAGCGCCGCCATGCAGCCAAATTCCGCGCGGTGCAGCATGTCGATCGCGCCCAGGCCATAGCGCGTCGCCAGCACGCGGTCGAAAGCGCTGGGCGAACCGCCGCGCTGAATGTGTCCCAGCACCACTGCGCGGGTTTCGAAGCCGGTGCGCTTTTCAATTTCCCGGGCCAGAATGTTCGCGATGCCGCCCAGTTTGGCGTGCCCGAATTCGTCCTTGCCCATATCCTGAATCACCGGCGCGCCCGTGCCGCTCTCGGAAAACTTCGCTCCCTCAGCCACGACGATGATGGAAAAATAACGGCCGCGCTCGTGCCGCTGCCGGATCGACTCTGCCACCTGATCCACGTTGAAAGGCCGCTCGGGAATCAGAATCGCGTCAGCCCCGCCGGCAATGCCGCTGTACAACGCAATCCAACCCGCATCCCGCCCCATGACCTCGACCACCATCACGCGATTGTGAGCCTCGGCCGTGGTGTGCACGCGGTCAATCGCTTCGCAGACCACATTGCAGGCCGTGTCGAAGCCAAAGGTGTAGTCGGTCCCGCCCAGGTCGTTATCGATGGTCTTCGGTACGCCGACTAATTTCACGCCCTTCTCGTGGAGTTTCTGGGCAATCGACAAGGTATCATCGCCGCCAATCGCCACCAGCGCATCAATCCCGTGCTTCTTGATCGTAGCCAGGCAGAGATCAAATCCATCGGGACGCTTGGAGGGATTCGTCCGCGAGGTCCGGAGGATCGTTCCGCCGCGGGGAAGAATTCCGCTGACGGACTCGAGATCCAGAACCATGGTTTTATCTTCGATCACACCCCGCCATCCCTCCATGAAGCCGACAAATTGGTCGCGATAGTGGAACACGCCCTTGCGCACCACGGCGCGAATCACTGCATTCAGGCCAGGGCAATCGCCTCCTCCTGTCAATATGCCAACTTTCATCGTGCGCTCCTACGAAGGGATTTCAGAACGAAGTCCGCGGAATACACCATGAGTGCAGGCCATTTCGAGGCATGAGCACAAGAAGTACTCCCTGCGGAAGAAATAGGTTAACACCAAAAGGACTGGACGCTGATACTAACGAAGGTTGGCGAGCGCCCTGGGAGCAATTCGGCGGTCGCCATCCGGGCAACCGGCTGACGCTAGCGTCGAAAGGCAGAATCAGTTTGCCGGGAAGCATAGTTCGTCGCGCTATTTTCGTGTTTGATGGAGAGCACCTCCAGCCGATTGGTTCTGGTATCGACGTAGCATTTGACCGTGACCATACGCCCTTCGTGACCCTTCACGAATTCCGCATTGCTGATTGTCCACTCGGAGTCGATATCGGTCAGAAGCGACTTTCCGTCGCTGCTGATTCTGCCGGAAACGACGAGCGGCTTAATGGACGGAGTCGCGGACAGGGCAGAACCTGCGTGCGCCGCTGATCCGGTCTCCTGGCCGAGCATCCAGCCCGAGATGGTCAAGACAGTTGCGAGTGCGGCGATCGTCGCTCGGATTGTCGTTCGGATCATCGTTCGGTTCATCGCATCCTCCAGATGGCCTGGCAAATTTGCTCGATACAGAATGTTAGGACAGTTTTGCCGACCACCCAAATTCAAAATTATTATGGACAGGATTCAAAAATACGGCGATGTCTCAGACGCGGCAGCGGGTTTCTATAGGAAGTCACACCCCTGCTATAGGCCGCGACGCCCCTGCCGCGCTACACTGCCTGCAATGCGCGTCCTCGGTATCGACTGCGGCGGAGAGTACACCGGATACGGGGTTGTCGAAATGCATTCCGCCGGAAACCTGTGCTGCCTGACTTGCGGCGCCATCAAGCTGTCGCCGCGCGAAGCGCTGCCTCGCCGTCTGTCTCGCATCTTCACAGAACTCGGCTCCATTATTTCTGAGCACCGGCCCGATGAAGTCGCCATTGAAGATGTCTTCTATGCCCTCAACGTGAAATCGGCTCTGAAGCTCGGGCAGGTTCGGGGAGTAGCCATGCTGGCCGCAGCTACCGCTGGGCTCGAAGTTGCTGAATATTCGCCGCTGACCATCAAGTCGTCGGTGGTCGGTTACGGGCGCGCCGAAAAACAGCAGGTGCAGCAGATGGTGACACGCCTGCTGGATCTCGCCGCGCCGCCACAACCTCTGGATGCTTCCGATGCGCTGGCCATCGCGATCTGTCATCTCCATACGGCGGCCACGCTTCGCCGGCAGTGCGCATCGCAATAAATGCTAGAGATCAAAAACAATGAAGATCAAAGATGCGCATAAAATCTAATTCCATGTGTGCCTGTTTTCGATTGCTGGCAGGTTGTTCGGCGATTCTGCTGGCTCTTTTTGCCCAGGCCGCCGCGCCCGCCACGGTCACATTCTCGCTCGATTTTCCGGGCTCCGATCCTGAGCACTATTCCATCGCGATCCAATCTGACGGCCATGCGAAGTACGAATCCCGCAGCAAAGCCGCGAGCGCCGGCGATCCGGAAGCCTACCAGATGGAGTTCAGCATCACGGACGCAATCCGGGCGCGAATTTTCGATCTGGCCGCACGGGCTCATTATTTTTCCGGCAAGATCGATTCCGGCAATAAGAAACTCGCCTTTTCCGGCGCGAAGAAGTTGAGCTACTCCGACGGCCAGAGGAGTTCTTCCGCTGACTACAATTACTCGCCCCAGCCGCCGGTGCAACAACTGACGACCGTATTTCAAAGCATCTCGGCCACTCTCGAATTCGGGCGCCGCCTCGCCTACGACCACCGCTATCAAAAGCTCGCCTTGGACGAAGAATCCAAGCACATGGAAGATCAGGCCAAGTCCGGCGAACTCGCAGAGTTACAGACCATCAAGCCGATCCTGCAGGCGATTTACGACGACCCCTCGGTGATCAACGTGGTTCGGGCCCGCGTGCAGCGGATCATGGAGGTGGCACCCAGCACTGCTCCCGCCCGCTGAACCTTTTACAATTTCTCCTCGCAATCCGTGTTCTAATCAATAAGCAAGCTCGGAGGCAGTCATGTCCCCTCGGTCCCTTTCCCCTTACAAACTAGCTCTTCTGGCGGTCGCAGCCTGCGCGCTTTTCGTGCTGCCCGCGTTCGCGGCGTCTCAGGCGCGCATCGTTCGCCTTAGCGACGTGCAGGGCTCGGTTCAGATCGATAAGAACTCCGGCCTTGGTTTTGAAAATGCTTTCCTGAACCTTCCGATCACGCAGGGAACACAGTTGCGCACCCGCGATAATGGCCGGGCTGAGATCGAATTTGAAGATGGCAGCACACTCCGCATCGCCCCCAACTCGACCATCGAATTCAGCACTCTCGGTCTGAGCGATACAGGCGAGCGCCTCTCGACGATAAACCTCGCCGCGGGCATGATGTATGTCAATTGGCTGGGCAGGCAGAGTGACTCGTTCACCCTGAATTTTTCCCGCGAGAAGCTTTCGCTAGAGCACGCCGCCCACTTCCGAATCGACGCGTCAGCGGTATCGGCTAAATTGGCTGTGTTTAAGGGCGACGTGAAGGTCGACGGACCGGGCGGCACAATCGCCGTCGCCAAGAATAAGACCGCAACCTTCGACTCCAACAATGACGACAAATCCAGTGTCGCCAGCCACGTCGAAGAGGCCCCGCTCGACTCCTGGGACAAAGAATCCATCTCGTATCACGACCAGTACGCGAAGAACACCAGCCAGTCTCCTTATCAATACGGCCTGAGCGATCTGAATTATTACGGCGCTTACAGCAACGTTCCGGGCTACGGAACGATGTGGCAGCCTTATTTTGCCGGTGTCGGCTGGGATCCTTTTATGAACGGCGCCTGGGGATGGTATCCCGGCATGGGCTATACGTTCGCGTCTGCGTACCCGTGGGGATGGCTGCCCTACCGTTACGGTAACTGGATGTTTATTCAGGGCTCAGGCTGGATGTGGCAGCCCGGCGGCTGGAATGGATGGCTGGCGGTGCCGCACTACACGGCCACGACTCTGGCGCACGTGACGCCGCTGGTCGCTCCGTCTACCGGCACGGTCAAGACCGTTGTCGTTGGCAAAGCGTTCACGCCTTCCATCGCGACGCCCGAACGCATTTCGGTCCACGCCGGTACAGCCGGCCTGGGCATCCCTCGCGGATTTGTCGACAATTTGCATCACCTGAACGGGCAGGTCTCCAAGAACGGCTCCGCAGAAGTCTTCTCGGCACCGCGGTCGTCGTTCGGTCAAGCGGGAGGGTACGGAGGCGGTGAACGTGGGCGCAACTCGATGGCGAGTTCGCCGATCGGGCACAGCTACGGCCGCGTCGCATTCCACTTCCAGCGGGGGAGCCGCACATAAGTAGGCGAATTGCCTAGCGGCGCAGACTGGCAGAGGTAACGATCTTCTGGCACAGGGATTCTAGCTCGCTCGTTGGGCCGCGATCCCAACTGCAACTAACGGGCACGACTTTGCCCCATGGTGTGAGCATCAACCCCAGCACTCCGTGAACGTCCGCCAGATCGCGCTGGGTCGCGCTGAAATCCGCAATCATGCTGGGATAACCGTCGAGCGTCGCGCTTGTAAAACTGGCGCCGATGCCGGGCTTCGCAGCCAGCCACACGTAATTCGCCAGATAGTATTCCACCTGCTTGTGCAGTTCTTCGTCGTCGGACAGACCGCGGTCGTGACGGTCGAGCGCTGGACCGATCGCAACGCTAACCAACAGGTCGGCTTTTTGTGCCAGATAAACGGTGCGCAGCGGAGTGTCTTCGGAAATCCGCACCTCTCCCGGCAATGCCGCCGAAACGCTGGCGCAGAACCAGGCGTCGCGGCACAGCGATTTTTCGTAGCGGGTGAATCCTGCCGGAGTTGCAATTAGCGAATCGGAATCTACCACCACATGCGTCGTGCGTTTCACGACCGCCGGCTTGGCCGACTCGATGATCGCATTCGGTAGGAGCGTTTTCGTCGCGGGCACCGGGATGGTTCCGCTCTCCGGTTCGGGCGTGGCCTCAAAGCGCTTCAGCGCGGCCAGCCATTCCATCGAGTGATCATTGGGCAGCAATCGCGCCCGCGCCTCTTCCTGAAAGTGAAAGGTCATGAAGGGATAACGCCCGGGATTGTCAGACCGCATGCTCGATAAATCGGGCGTGGGATTTTCCCAGTCTCGCGAGTCGCTGTTGGGCGGCCCGACCGAAGGGTCGTCTTCCGCGTCGTCGTAAGGCGAAGCCAGCGTGAGCTTGTTGTCGATGGTCTGCGAGCGATGCAGCCATGCCAAATGATGTGTCGCTGGATCGAGCAGCAGCGAGATGCGTACGACCGCGGCTACGGCATTGTTGCCCGCGCCGGGGATCACGCGTCCACCGCTCGCCACGCCAGCGGCGGGAAGATCAACCGGCGAAAAAATATATTGCGAAGTCACCCATGCGCAGCGTTTTCCATCCACCTCAACCAGATTGCGGAAGCGCAAATCAGCTCCGCTCAATTCCAGATCCTTCAGCGCCCGGTCATGCGGATACGCGAACTGCCCGCGCGGTTTCCACGTCTCTCCCTCCGCGACCGGATTCGGTGCGAACTCGGTTTGAAGTAGATCCTGCGTGGCCTTCCGCAGCAGAGCGCCGCCATCCCAATATTTGAAATATCCATCCTGAGTGTGGGTGATTTGAGTTTCGCCGTGCGGGCCAACCCGAAACATCACCGGTTCTGACTGCAGTGCGGCCACGCGCTTCTGAAAATCCGCCGCAGCAAATAACGCGCAACGCACGCTGGTGACACGCGTCTCGCTATAGCGCGCTTCCACCGGAGTGTTGCCGTCCTTGTCGGCGGCCTGCGGCCGCAAGGTCACGATCGCTGCCAGCGCGTAATCGCAAGGTCCGCGCGGCGGGGACAAAATCGCTCCGCTCGCATCTGCAATGGGCAGGAACGATGCTGCCGCCTCCACCTCGTACCGCAACACCTCGCCGGGCTTCATCTCCGCGCGCAACACAATCCTGGGTGACGAGGCACGGGCATTGGCCTGAGCATGGAGATGCGCCGATGAGCTCAACGCAATCGCAGCGAGCAGAACGAAGATGGTCTTAGCGCGGTTCATTCTATTTCTTCCGGATCACTCGGTGGATGATCCGGATGACTCGTGAGAACGGGAGCGGGGTCCAGCTTTTGAGCACTCGCCGATTTCACAATCGCATCGCAAATGCTCGCCGCGAATGACGAATCCTGCTCGCGATACACGCAGGCGAATCCATAGTTGCCGTTCGGCGATGTCGCGACCACGCTCAGCCCGCGATACCTGGGTCCGCTGAGCACCGTGAAATGGCTGATGACTGCGGAATTCCCATCGACCGCGACATGCTCATCCAAATCAATATGCGCCGCACGCCCAAAGTATTCCGGTCGCGCAAACCATCCCTGCAGAAATCCACGCTTCGCGACATCAAGCGGAGAATAGATGGGCGCCGGCGACTCGGCAACATAGAGCCGAATGACCTTCCTGGCATCCTCCTGCGCTCCCGGCAAAGGAATCAGCACCGGCCGCGGTTCCTCCTGCGGTCGTGTCCACCTCAGTTCCGGAGGCAGCACAACTGACAGTTCGTAGCATGGAGTCCGCGTGCACAGTTGCACTCGCCACACACCCGTCGTATCCGGCCCGTCATTTTCTTCATCGACCAGTTGCTTCCCGCGCACGTGTCCTGGAGCAGAGTTGTCTTTGCGTGTTTTCCGCGCGAGCTCGCCTAAAGAGAGAGATTGTGTAGATGATTCCTGTGCCGTGGCAAGCAAGGCCGCGCATGAAACTACAATCACTACGAGGATCCGGCGGCGGATTGTGTCGTGCACTTTCACGGCAGCCGCAGCGAGTTTACCAGTGTCGTGCACAAGGCTTCTGCGTCGGCGAAATGCTCTTCCGGCGCGGTGCAGGCCAGCATCAAAGCTATCGATCCCACATTTACCAGCACTCGCTCCCCGATCCACCATCTTTTCTGATCGCGTTGATAACGAAACCGCGTCATGATCGAATAGCGGCCTTCGATCATTAATTCCTGCGTGCTGACCGCGTCGCCCTTCTCCCGCGACCATCCTCGCGGATTCGCCAGGTCGCGCATGCGAATGAAGTCGGGATCGGTCATCCCGCGATTGGGAGCGTTCACATCCGAAGGTCCGGCGTAGAGCAGCATGTACTCGCCATCGAGCGCAGTTTTGAAAATGTGCTGTCCATTGACCCGCGAAACCACCTCAGTTTTTTCCGGAATCACCACCGAAGCCTCGGAGCACTGCTGTGGATTCTGACAATACTGCAGCGCGAAGGTCTGAAAGCCGGCGGGAGCCACGCTCGTTCCCTCGGAGCTGTCGAGCGTCACCTGAGGTTTCACGCGCGGCGCCGACCGCGTAGCCTGCGCCAACTCGGCTACAGATGTGGTCTGACGCCCATACGCAACAGTTGCGTCTTGCAAAACCGGCGCGGCAGGCTTCGCAGTTCTCACCTCAGAGAGCGTGGCTGGATGCACCACAATGTCTTCCTTCAAACTGATGGACGGATAAATGATCTGGTCGCAGGACTGCCACGTGGTCCGCTGATCGCGATCGCGATCCGCGTTCGCCGCATTCACCTTCTGAGCCTGGTCCCACGTGACATAATTCCGCGGGCAAGGGTGATATCCGGATTGATCGTAAGTCGGGCAATGCCCGGGTGAAAGCTGTGAACCCACCTGGTCCGGGTTCACGCACATGACCGGAATCAGGCCAGCAGTTCCAACCACAAATACCATCGAGCCCAATACCTGATGGCCCAGCAAATTCGGGATGCCGCTCCAGGCGCAGCGGAAGGCCTTCCGCGATCCCATCTTGATCGGGGAGCAATACGCTCCTGGCCCGTGGGCTGATGCGAGTTGCTGCACATAACCCATCAATTGCGCGTCGCTCATTCCGGAGGGAATCGGAACGGGACTTCCGGCGAGCACTTCGGTATTGGTCACACCGAGGCGGGATCCTAACAACACCGCCCCGCCATTGTCGCGGCCTTCCAGAGTGTAAGGGAAGGGAACGAAGAGTCGGTAGTCGCCGGCGTCATAGCTCTTGAAACCAGTCGGAGCGTTCTCTGACGCCTCCTGCTCCTGCTGCATTTCGTCGACGAGTTGCTGAGCCTTGCTGGATTGACGCTGCGGGGCCGCATGCTGGGAGCGGTTTTGCCGCGCCGTATCGGCCAGAGATGAACTTTGCTGATCGGAATCCTGCGCCTGCGTGCCGTACGCGCAGAAAAGAAATGTCGCGGCTGCGACACCCGCGCGTACCGACCGGGTTGCGTTCATGGCAGTTGCAACGATCCAATCATGGTGGAACAGATCGCGTCTCCGTCGGCGAAGTGCTCGCGGAGCGCGATGCATCCGACGACCAGTGGAACTCCGTTGCTTTCTACTTCAATCCGTTTTCCCATCCAGTCGTCGAGCCCTTTGCGAAAGCTCAATGTAATGATCGCCGCCGGCTTACCCTGCAGCGTTGTAGTCTGGCTGCTGATCATCGAATATGTTCCGGGCGCGCGTTTGTTCTCCGGATCGACTAATTGCTTCCATCGAACCAGATCGTTGGCCGCGGGGGTTCCGCCGTCGCAGCCCGCGGGGCCCGCCATCAGCAGAAACGAGGTTCCCTGAATCTTGCTTTCGAAAATATATTGCTTGCATCCGGAACTGACCAGTTGCGCGTCGGCTGGAACGAACAGCGAGGCATCCCAGCACTGATTGGCGCTCTTGCAGTAGTTGAACGAATGAATCTTGAAGCCGTCGGGCGCGGTACTCTGTGGGCGAACTGGCGCAGCCGCGGATGCAGAGGGCGCTTGCAGATTTTGCGTGACGCCATCGGTCGCGGATTTCGTGGAGTGTGCTACGTCCACTTGCGCGCCGGCGTTGTCTTTGAATTGAATCGAGGCAAAAACGGTGTCGCACTTCTGCCAGACCTGCCGGACGTATGCCTCTTCCTGGGCCACAGTCTGTCGCGCGTGAACTTTCTGGTTGACCGAAGCGCCGGCGCTGTTTACAACGTCGCGCGCGTGGCTCTCGGTAGTGGCGAGGCACATCAGCGGATAAACGTTATTAGCATACCCGCACAAGAACCGCATTGCCGCCGACCGAGTGCCCCTGCAGGCTCGCTTCCGCAAGGCCGCATTGAAAGGCCTCGTGTCCAGCAACCGTGGTCTTGGAACAGGTCGCGGATGGCGCATAGTGCTTGGCAAACTGAGTGGCGGCATCATTGAAAGCGTCATCGCCGCCATTCAGCACGACCGTATTGCCCACGAAGATCATCGCCGTCGTAGTGTTGAATCGCGGCCCAGACAGAATTGTTCCACCGTCGTCCTGGCCGGCCAGCGAATAGGGCGCGGGCACCCACACCCGATAGGCAGGCGCGCTGTAGGTCTTGAAGCCTCCGGGCGCGCTGTCGTTTTGATCTTCCGATAGTTCGTTTGCCACCTGCTGCGCCTGGCTGGCGTCTCCCGGCGATTGCTTCTGCGCCCGAGCCTGCCGCGCGAGGTCGGCCAGCGATCCGCTCTGCGATGTCTGCGCCACCAGTGCCGGAGAAATCAGAAGCAGGCAACTGGCAAGGACTCCACCAAAGTTCTTAAGACGATTTCGTTTTTTCAATTCGCTCGCGTCCTTCATCTGGAATGAACTCCCTTCAATTCGAGCCGTCGGCTGCGCTTGCAGGCTGCACGGCCGCTTCCGGCAGATCAAACTGAATTGGTGTGTTGTAGTCAGAAAAGCTGGAATGCGATCCCTGCCAGTCCACGGTCATTTCATAGGGCAAGTGGTCGTCCAACCCGAGGCATACAGTGTCGTGCTCGAGATTCGCCAATTGGCCTTTCATAGTGACCAGCCACTCGCGGCAGCGAACGCCGTTCACCGTCTTTTTGTCGCCTTTCTGCAGAATGCCCCGCTTGAGCATGGTGGCGATCGGCGGCAGCACCTTCGTGTCCGTGCCCTGCGCCAGGTTGGTGCAATACCATTTGGCTGAGCCGCCCTGCCAAACAATCTTCAAGGGAAGCCATCCACCGTCGTCCAGGCGTTGGTACTGATGGCCTTTCACATAGGTCTCGTCGCGGCTGAACTCCTGTGCCGGTGAGCCATCCGGACGTTCGGTACCGGTCGGCTTCACGTGCTGCTGCTCGTGGACAATCTGGCGGTCGCAGTCGATCTCCCACAGCGATTCACTGTGCTGGTAACCGCTGGGCATGCCCGAGTACGAAGCGCGGAAGCTATGCACCTGCTTCATCGCTTCAAGGGACTTTTGGAATTCCTTCTCACCGCTGCCGCCGCCGAAGTAATAGATAGCTGTGATCAACCCGAGGATGAGCACCACTCCCAGGCGGGCGATCAGCCACAGCCAATTGCGATTGAGCATAGACACGGCTCCCCAAGCAGTCCCGCTCTTAGGGTAATGGCGCTGATTGGAGGGAGAAAGTTACCTACGTACTTGGACGAACGCCGGGAATCAGGCAGGGAATACCGTGTTTTGTGCCGGTTTTCTGGATGACAAGATCGCGAGACGTCAGCGGATCAGACGATCACCACGCCGGCGTAGCCGACCACCATATTCCGGTCGCCGGAGATGTCACCCGAGGTTGCGTACTTCACCAGTTCCGCCGACTTCGCTCCCAGTTGCCGCGCTGCCGTAAGCATGACGACGGCCGGCCCGAAGCCGCACATGCTGATGTCCTGCTCCGTGACTACGTTGTAGAGGCCGCGCGCATCGAGCGTGAGAATCCGCTCCAGGGCGCGATGATCTTTCATCCGCGTCACCGTGTCCGATTCGTAGTGATTCATGTCGCTGGAGGCGATGATCAGAACATCTTCCCCTTGCGCGGCGATCACATCCGCGATGGCTTGGCCCAGTTGCTCCAGAAGGTCCACATCTCGGGTGCCCAATGCGATGGGCACGAAGCGAAGATCAGGCTGGCGCAACTGCAGGAAGGGAAGCTCAACTTCCGCGGCATGCTCCGCGCGGTGAGCGGCCGAATCATCCTGCAGAAGAGGGAAGCGCCGCTTCAGTGCTTCCGCCAATTCAACGTCGATCGCAACCTCGCCCAGCGGAGTCTCCCACGCGCCCTCGCTTTGCATTGCCAAGGCATGTCCCATGCCTGTGTGGTTGGGACACATCACGATGCAGCGCCGCGGAATTTCAATGCGCCCCAACACGGCGCCTGCCACGTGCCCGGAGTACATGTAACCGGCATGGGGAACGATGCACCCGATGGCGCGCTCTGGCTCCTGATGAGCCTCAGCCGCCTGCGAAAGGTAGTCGAGCGCTTCCGAGCGCAACTCCTCGGGATTGCGAGGATAAAATCGTCCCGCGACCGCGGGATGACGAAGAGTATTCGAAGTCATTGGCCCTCCTCTCGGTGAGCCTTAATGTTGGCGGCGTCGACCTTAACTATGATTCCGCTTGCGGACTACGCAGCGCCCGATACACCGCCGCGCTCTGTTCCAGGCTCAACGCCTCGGCTCGCGCCGTCGACTTCACGTGCGCCGCACTCAATGCCCGCTTCAGTTCGGCCCCGTCATACTTCGCCTTCAGATTGTTCCAGAGCGTTTTGCGTTTTTGCCCAAAGGACAGCCGCAGGAAGTCAACGAAGCCATCCCCTGCGACTCCCAATTCTTCCTGGCGCGGTTCAATGGTTAACCGCAGTACGGATGAATGCACCTTCGGCGGAGGTATAAATGCCGCGGGTGGCAGCGTGAACATATTTTCCACGCGCGCATACAACTGCGCCGTAGCCGACAGCACGCCATAGTCCCGGCTACCCGGCTCGGCCGCAATCCGATCGGCAACCTCCCGCTGTACCATGATGACGATACTCTCGAAGTATTTCGAAAACTCAAACAAACGCAGCAGAATGTCCGACGTAATGTAATAAGGAAGGTTTCCCACCACCTTCACCGGTTCGGGCTTGACTTCAATTCCCGGACGCCCCAGGCCTGGCTTCGGTCCGAACAGCGAATCGAAATCCATCGCCAGCACATCGCCCTCAATGACCTCCACATTCCGCGACATGCCAAACTTCAGCCGCAACTGCGCCGCCAGCACCCGATCAATCTCCACCGCAATCAGCCGCCGCGCCCGCTTGGCCAGCAGGGAAGTGAGAATGCCGCGGCCCGGCCCGATTTCAAGGACCGTACTCTGCGAGAGATCGCCCATGACTTCCACAATGCGCAAGGCGGTGTCTTCACTGGCGAGGAAATGCTGTCCCAATTTAGGCTTACTTTGTGGACGGCGCGCGGAAGCGACTTTTGGCACGTTGACCCCTTCTTTCGTCGGGAAGTAGACTTGCAAGTCTGTCCCGGCATCTGATGCGAGGGACGCCGGTCCCAGGCTCTGACTATCCATCTTTTTCATGATAGCGTGCGCCGCAGAAATTGGCGCTCCGGAGGCTTCCGTAGTCATGCATATCGTATTTGTCGCTTCTGAGGGAGTTCCATTCTCCAAGACTGGAGGCCTCGCCGATGTGGTCGGCGCCTTGCCCCGCGCCCTCGCCGCGTTAGGCCATCAGGTCAGCGTCTATCTCCCGCGCTATCGTCAGACCAAGCTTACCGAGCCCGCGACCGTGGTTCGCAGCGTCACAGTTCCCTTTGATGATGAGTACCGCTTCGCTTCCGTCGTGACCGGGGGCAGCCAGGGCGGTGTGCGCTTTTATTTTGTCGAATATCCTCCGTATTTCGATCGCGACGCGCTTTACGGCACAGCCGCCGGAGATTATCCCGATAACGCTGAGCGCTTCGCCCTCTTCTCCCGCACCGTGATCGAAGCCACGAAAATTCTCGGTGTGCCGCAAATTTTCCATTGTCACGATTGGCAGTCTGCCCTGGTGCCCGTCCTGCTGCGCACAATCTATGCCGAGGACCCCGCCTTCCGCGAGGTCGGCACAGTTTTCACCATTCACAATATGGGCTATCAGGGCCTGTTCCCGCCCGATACGCTGCCGCTGCTCATGTTGCCCTGGGATCTTTTCACCATGTCGAAGATGGAATTCTTTGGCCAGGTAAACTTCCTGAAAGGCGCTCTCACCTGCGCCGACTACATCACTACGGTGAGCCGTAAATACAGCCAGGAAATTCAGACTGCCGAATACGGATTCGGCCTTGAAGGCGTGCTGCGCGATCGTGCTTCCACCGTAACCGGAATTCTCAACGGCGTGGACTACGACGAGTGGAGCCCGCAGACCGACAAGTTCACGGTTGCGAAATATTCGCCGCAGGATCTCGCCGGCAAGGCCAAATGCAAGAAGGATCTGCTGACTGCTTTCGGCGTGACCAATACCGACACGAAGCTGCCGGTCATCGGCATCGTGTCGCGCTTCGCCGCGCAAAAAGGATTCGACCTGATCGCGCAAATCATGGATCGGCTGGCCCGCGAAGAGATGATCGTGGTCGCGCTCGGAGCCGGCGACAAAACCTACGAAGAACTTTTCCTTCGCCTCAATAAGCAATTCCCCAACAAAATCGCCGTCAAAGTCGCCTACGACAATGCGATCGCGCACAAGATCGAAGCTGGCGCGGACATGTTCCTCATGCCCTCGCGCTATGAACCCTGCGGCCTGAACCAGATTTACAGCCTGAAGTACGGCACCGTCCCCATCGTCCGTGCCACTGGAGGTCTGGATGACACTATCGAACCCTGGGACGCGCGCAGCGGTAAGGGAACTGGCTTCAAGTTTGCCGAGTACAACGGGGAAGCGCTGCTGCTCACGATCAAGCAGGCGCTGACGGCCTTTCGTGATCAGACCTCGTGGCAAGTGCTGATGCGCAATGGCATGAACAAGGATTTCTCCTGGAACGCCTCTGCCCGCGAGTACGGAAAGATCTACGAGCGGGTGAAGCAGATGCGTGCAACCAGCACCACGCCTGACAAAGTCCCTGTAAGTCTGTCATCCTGAGCGGCGTCGAAGAATTCCTATTGTTTAACTGACTCACGTTTCCGGAGGGCCAACCGCGCATATCCCAAGCTGAGGCCGAGCGAGCCGTAGACCGCAGCGTTCATGGGAGCAAGCAGCAGAAAGGTCGCCACCAGCGACGGATCGAAGTTCATTCTCACGAGATACATCGGACACAGCACAAGCATGAGCTGTGTATCGAGATTCCAGCTGTGCGGGGCGAGATAGGCGACGAGTGCCACGAGATATGCGATCGCCGCGAAGCTACCGAGCAGTTTGAGGGGCCCTGAAAACAACCGTTCATCGTCTCGGTCTTTCCTGCATGCCTTCGCGATCCAGGAGCGGGGCAGCACCGCAATCATCACGCTGAAAATTCCCGCCAGCGCCAGTGCGACGACAAAGAATACCCATTCGCTCTGGACCGGCAGTTCGGAGCCCCGCAGCGCCGCGTAAGGAACACCGGTGAGAAGTGAAATCAGTCCGCAAAAAAAGAACGTGATGCGAGCGGTCGTCCTGATCGCACGTCCAGACATGGGCGGATTCTAACATCGGTTCCGAGGACGAATTCGACGGGTTGCCCTGCACCGGTCCGCTGCCGGTGCGGCTGCTAGAATTCATTCAGTATGGCGGCTGCTTCTCAGCCCGGTCTCCCTCGTACCATCTTCCATGTCGACATGGACGCCTTCTTCGTCTCGGTGGAAGAACTCTACGATCCATCGCTCAAAGGCAAGGCTGTCGTGGTCGGAGGTCAGCGCGACGAGCGCGGCGTCGTTTCCGCCGCATCGTACGAGGCGCGCAAGTTCGGTGTGCATTCTGCCATGCCGCTCCGCACCGCTGCGAAAATGTGTCCGCACGCCATCTTCGTCAACGGACATCCCGAGCGTTATCGCGAAAGTTCCGAGAAGGTCTATCACGTGCTCGGCTCATTCTCGCCGCAAGTCGAAATGGCCTCCATCGACGAAGCCTATCTTGATATGACTGGAACCGAGCGTCTCCACGGACCTCCGCTCAAAGCCGCCAATGCATTGCATGAACGCATGAAGACTGAGACGCGCCTGAACTGCTCGGTCGGGATCGGCACCTCGCGCCTCATCGCCAAAGTCTCCTCCGCGCAGGCCAAGCCCAACGGCGTGCTCTGGATTGTCCCCGGTGAGGAAGCAAAATTCCTGGCGCCGCTCGACGTGCGCGAAATTCCCGGCGTCGGGAAAGTCATGGAGACGCATCTCCACGAACTCGGCATCAAGAAAGTCGGAGACCTCACCAAGCTCGAAGACCACGAACTCGAACAGCGTTTCGGCAAATGGGGACTCGCTCTCGCCGGCAAGGCCCGCGGGGAAGACGCCGGTGGATGGTTCGACAACGCCGTCGGCGCCGATCTCGATGCCAAATCCATCAGCCACGAGCACACTTACAACGAAGACACGGCCGACCTCAATCAGCTCGAAGCCACGCTCATGCGCCTTTCTGAAATGGTTGGACGCCGGCTGCGCGAGTCCCACTTCCATGCGCGCACGGTCCAGTTAAAGCTGCGCTACAAGGACTTCACGACCATCACTCGCGCCCACACGCTCACCTCGCCGACGCAGCTCGACAATGAAATCTTCGAGCAGATTCGCGCACTATTCCGCAAGAACTGGAAAAAAGGCCTGCAGGTCAGACTGCTGGGTGTGCAAGCTTCTTCATTCTCTGATCAGCCGGACCAGATCGATCTGCTCGAAGGCACTCGCCAGCAACGCTGGAAAGACGCGCTGGCCGCGGCCGACCGCCTGCGCGACAAGTTCGGAGAATCCAGCGTCAAACTCGCGACCGGCATGCGCGGCACATTCCGCGAGCGCACTCATGAGAATCCGGCAGGCCTTCCAGGAAAAGGGAAGCCCCGCGATCCCTGAGATTTCCACTCCCCAGGTTGCAAATTCCTTCATATTGACAGCCCTTCCCAATGGTAGGACGATGAAGTCCCCGTTGTTCTCTGGAATGCTCCATTTTTGTGGGATGGTTCCTTCGCATTGGCCGCGCGCCGCCGCCCACTACGAGTGTGTGAGGCCGGGGTTCGAGTTCCACCTATATGAGGTTGCCCAATGCTGAGGCTCTGTCGTCTAGCGGTCGCTGCCGGATCTTTATTCTTCGTTCTCCACTGCGTTGCCCAAACCCCGGATACGTCGAACCCCACGAACACACCTAACACGCCCAGCATCAGTCAGATTCAACACGTCATCTACATCATTAAAGAGAATCGTTCGTTCGATAGCTATTACGGAACTTTCCCGGGCGCAAACGGTGCAACCTCAGCGACAATCTCGACTGGCCAGACCATTCAGATGGGCCACCAGGGAGACCAACTCCCGCACGACATTACGGGGCACGGCTGGTGGGATGCGATCACGGGCGAAGACGGCGGCAAGATGGATCGGTTCGACCTGGTCGTCTCCGGCAGCACCAACGGCGACTATCTCGGATTCACTCAACTCCAGCAGTCGGACATTCCGAATTATTGGAAGTACGCCCAGAATTTTGTTCTCGCCGACAACATGTTCTCCGCGCTGAATGGGGCCAGCTTCCCCAATCATCTGTACACCATCGCGGCGCAATCCGGTGGTGTCTGGAACAATACGCTGCAGATTAATGGTCACGGCCAGCTTTGGGGCTGCGACGCGAATCCCGCGACTCAAGTTCCTGTGCTCGCTCTGAACTTAGTTGTTACCAAACCGTTCCCTTGTTTCGATTTCCAGACGCTCGCTGATCTTCTCGATGGCGCTGGTTTGACATGGGCTTTCTATGCTCCTCCAGTGGGCACTGCGGGATACGTCTTCTCCACGTACGACGCCATCAATCACATTCGAAATACCGCTCTCTGGAAAGAGCACGTTTTCCTCGACACGCAGTTCGCCTCAGATGCTAAGGCCGGAAAATTGCCCAACGTCGCATGGCTGGTGACAACCGGCAAGTCGAGTTTCGGAACGGGAGGTAGCGGCGGCAACAGTTCCGTCGACAACAACGAGCATCCTCCGGGCAGCGTCTGCACTGGAGAGAATTGGACTGTCGCTCAAATGAATGCACTGATGTCCGGGCCCAATTGGTCCTCGTCCGCAGTCTTCCTGACCTATGACGATTTCGGCGGCTTCTACGATCACGTCCCGCCGCCGCCGGTGGACATCTACGGCCTCGGCCCGCGTGTGCCGCTGGTCATCATTTCTCCCTACGCGAAGACCGGGTACATCTCGCACACGCAATATGAGCTTTCTTCCGTCATCAAATTCGCAGAGGAAGTTTTTGGCCTGCCCAGCCTCGGCCAGCGTGACGCGATTGCGAACGACACTACCGATAGCTTCGATTTCACCCAGTCGCCTCGGAACCCGTTGATGCTGACCCCGCGCCTCTGCCCACTGCTTTCGACCGCTCAGTATTATTTTGGGTGGGAAGCGCTGGGAGGCACCAGCGCCACGCGCAAGGTCACCATCGATAACGACCAGACCGCGACCATCACTTTTAAGAGCATCACTCCCACCGGGGATTTTCTGATCAGTTCGAACACTTGCGGCACGACGCTTGCTGTCGGCAGTTCCTGCGCCGTGCAACTCGCGTTCAAGCCCACTGCGATCGGATCGCGGACCGGAGCCCTGACCGTCACCGATTCCGGCATCACCAGCCCTGAAACGGTGAACCTCTCCGGTATCGGCACCGCTTTGCAGGTGTCGCCGCTGAATCTGATCTTTGCCAGCACGCTAATCGGGAACACGACCGCCGTGAAAACCGTCACGGTGAAAAATATCGGTACGGCGACCATCAATATTTCCAGCATCGCCGTCGTCGGCAACTTCGCTCAGACCAACACTTGCGGCACCAGCCTGGCTGCTGCCGCATCGTGCGCCATCCACGTGAGCTTTTCGCCAAAGACTTCGGGAACGCTCTACAGCGGAGTGAGTATTGTCAGCAACGATCCCGCGGACCCAGTCACGATCGATATCAGCGGAACGGCCACGGCGGTCAGCCTCTCTCAGACTTCGTTGACTTTCCCCACAACGAAAGTGGGCACCGCCAGCACGCCCATCAAGTTCACGATCTCGAATACCTCGGCGATTCCGCTTACCATCGGTACTCTCGCCACCACCGGAGACTTCGCTCAGACCTCAACCTGCGGCACCAGTCTGGCCGCGGGCGCAAACTGCACCGTCAGCGTTACCTTCACGCCGACGGCAACTGGAGCTCGCACCGGAGGGTTCAGTATTTCCGACAGCGATTTCCAAAGCCCGCAAAATGTAAGCCTGACAGGCACTGGCGATTAAGCATTCGACTCCATCGGGAGTGCCCTGAAAGCACTCCCGCGGATCTCCACCCCTGCAGTTGACCATCCTGCTCCACCCGCACTAACATTCCCGTTCGCCTTTAATCCAGGAGCTCAAATGCGCAAAACCTCGTCTGTGTTTTTGCTCGCCCTCGCCTCATTGATTCTTATTGTCTCGATGTCGAATCTCTCCTTCGCCCAGGCCGATCCTCCGCTTCTCCTCCGTTTCCCCACGGTCAGCAGGACGCAGATTGTTTTCAATTACGCAGGCGATCTTTGGATCGTCAGCCGCGATGGCGGAGACGCGCGGAAGCTGACCTCTGGCGTCGGCGTCGAAATCCTGCCGCACTTCTCCCCCGACGGCTCCATGGTTGCCTTCACCGGCGAATACGACGGCAATCGTGACGTCTTCGTTGTCCCCGCCAGCGGCGGTATTCCGCGCCGTCTCACTTATCATCCGGCGGAGGAATACGTCGCCGGCTGGACGCCGGACGGCAAGAGCGTCATGTTCACTTCCTGGGGCAACAGCTTCCAGCACTTCGAAGATCAGCTCTACACCGTCTCCGTCGATGGCGGATTTCCTGCGCAGGTGCCGCTGCCCATCGCCGAAGAGGCGTCCCTCTCACCGGATGGGAGTCACATCGCCTACGTTCCGCACCCGCAGTGGCAGCCCGCGTGGAAGCGCTATCACGGCGGGCAAACCACTCCGATCTGGATCGCTGACCTGAAAGATTCCAGCATCACCAAGATTCCGCGCGACAACTCCAACGATCACCATCCCATGTGGATCGGCGACACCATTTATTTCCTTTCCGACCGCAATGGCCCCGTCAGCTTGTTTGCGTACGATACGAAAACAAAACAGGTTTCGGAAGCTCTGCATAGCGACGGCTTCGATTTCAAAACCGCCACCGCTGGCCCGGACGCGATCGTGATCGAGCAATTTGGCGCGATTAAGCTTTACGACTTGAACTCGCATCAAGCGAAAAACATAAGCATTCACGTGGCCGGGGATCTCGAAGCCGTCCGCCCGCATTTCGCCAAAGTCGACCCCAAACGCATTCAGAACTTCAGCCTCTCGCCCACCGGCGTGCGCGCTGTCTTCGAGGCTTGGGGAGAGATCTTCACCGTCCCGACTGACAAAGGCGATATCCGCAACATCACGCACAGCCCGGCCGTCGCCGACCGCGATCCGTCGTGGTCGCCCGATGGCAAGTCGATCGCCTACTTCTCCGATGAATCCGGCGAATACGAACTCGCCATTCGCGATCAGAACGGCATGGGTGCCGTCCGCCACATTAATCTCGGCAATCCGCCTTCATTTTTTTATTCGCCCGTATGGTCGCCCGATAGCAAGAGGATTGCTTATTACGACAAACGCCTGCAGCTTTGGTATGTCGATCTCGACGGCGGAACGCCGAAGCTCGTTGACACCGACTACTACTGGACTTTTGGCGCGGTTGCGCCGGGGCAGACGTGGTCTCCGGACAACAAGTGGCTGGCGTATGCCAAGCAACTTCCCAGCGGACAGCGCGCGATCTTCGTTTATTCGCTCGAGCAGAGCAAAGCTTTTCAGGTCACGGACGGCATGAGCGACGCCCTCTATCCCGCGTGGGATAAGAACGGCAAGTATCTCTATTTCACGGCGTCGACTGATATCGCACTTGCGACAGCGGGACTCGACATGTCGAGCGACGAACATCGCGTGACCCGCAGCGTCTACGTCGCGGTGCTCGATAAAGACGCGAAATCTCCACTCGCGCCCGAGAGCGACGAAGAAAAACCTAAAGAAGAAGCCAAAGCCGACGAAAAATCGAAAACCGCCTCTTCCGATCAGGAGCACAAGGACAAGGCGAACGCTCAGGGCAAGAAAAAATCAGGCGAAGAGACTGCGGCCGACAAAAAAGACGCCGATAAAGACAAAGACAAAGACAAAGACAAGAAAGAAGCCGTCGTCGTCAAGATTGATATTGATGGCATCGGCCAGCGAATTCTTTCTCTTCCCATCCCGGACAAGAACTACACGAATTTGATTGCGGGCAAGTCCGGAGTGCTCTTCTTCTCCGAAGCTCCGCTGGTGGTGACGGACGACGATCAGCAAAACCTGACTCAGACCATCCAGAAGTTCGATCTCAGCAAGCGCAAGGTGGACAAGTTCATCGAAGAGATCAACGACTTTAATGTCTCCTTCGACGGCGAAAAGATTCTCTACCGCAAAGGAGATGCCTGGGCGACGGCTGCCACTGACGATCCTCCAAGCCCTGGAGGCCCGCCCAAGCCCGGCATCGGCCCGCTAAAGATGGATGGATGGGAGGTTTACGTTGAACCGCGCGCCATGTGGAAGCAGATCTACAACGAGACCTGGCGCATTGAGCGTGATTTCTTCTACGACCCGCACTATCACGGCCTCGATCTCGAAAAAGCGAAAGAGAAATATGCTCCGTATCTCGATGGCATCGCCTCTCGCGGCGAACTCACATATCTCTTCGAAGAATGTCTGGGAGAATTAACAGTGGGTCACATGTTCGTCGGGGGCGGCGAAACTCCCGAGCCGAAAAAGCTGAAGGGCGGACTTGCTCGGCGCCGATTACAGCCTCGAAAACAATCGCTATCGGGTGGCCAGAGTCTACAACGGAGAAAACTGGAATCCCGGCATGCAAGCGCCGCTCACGCAGCCTGGAGTCAACGTCAAAGCCGGAGATTACATCCTCGCGGTGAATGGCCGCGAGTTGCACGCTTCCGACAATATCTACAGCTTCTTCGAAGAGACTGCGGGGAAGCAGGTCGTGCTGAAAGTGGGCGCGAACGCCGATGGCAAAGATTCGCGCGAAGTCACGGTCGTTCCCGTCGAAAGCGAAGAGGGCCTGCGCCACCTCGCCTGGATCGAGGGCAACCGCCGCCGCGTCGACGAAGCTACCAAGGGCCGCATCGCTTATGTGCACGTTCCCAATACCGCGGGCGGAGGCTACACCAGCTTCAATCGCTATTACTTCTCGCAAGTCGGAAGAAGCGGCGCCATCATTGACGAGCGCTTCAATGAAGGCGGACAGCTTGCCGACTACATTATCGACAATCTGCGCCGCCCGTTGATGAGCAAGGTGGTCACCCGTGAAGGCCACGACTGGTTCAGTCCATCGGAAGCAATCTATGGACCCAAGGTGATGATCATCAACGAAATGTCAGGATCCGGCGGTGACGCGCTGCCGTGGTACTTCCGCAAAGCAGGAATCGGCCCGCTCATCGGCAAGAAAACCTGGGGAGGGCTCGTCGGCATCGGCGGCTATCCCGAGTTGATCGACGGCGGACACGTGACCGCACCTCGCGCCGCAATTTACGGACTGAATGGCGAGTGGGAAGTCGAGAACCACGGTATTCCACCTGACGTGGAAATCGATCTCGATCCGGCCGCATGGCGTCAGGGTCATGACGCGCAACTAGACAAGGCGATTGAAGTCGTGATGCAGGAACTAAGAGATCATCCGGCGCCGGAGATCAATCGTCCCGCGTATCCCAATTATCACGAGCACGATGACCTGGGAGTGAAATAAGAATGTGAAGTAAAAAGAAGACAAATTCCTAGAGGAGTTCCTCGGTGAGCCTCTGTGCCCTCTGTGGTGAAGGATCTTGATCGGCTTACTTTACCGAAGCCAGCAAAGATCCGACGCCAGGCTTGTAACCGTAGAAATCGCCAATGGCTTGCAGGTGTTGGATGATTTCTTCGTCGTAGCGCTGCTTGAGCGCCGGAGTCAGAAGATTGCGCTCGGCAGTGGGATCGGAAGCCAGATCAAACAAATAACTCTGGGCCGGAGAGTCGTACGTCGTATACAGGAAGCGCTCGTCCGCGGTAAGAATCCCATAAACTGCGCGCACATCGGAGGCGAGGAGCAAGTCCTTCGCCGGATAAGCATTCAGTTCTTCTTTGCTCTCCGCGAATAGCGGTCGGCCGTAGAGTGCGTTCTGCCGGATCGGACGGTGGCCGAGCAGATAGTAGAGCGTGGGCGCGATGTCAGTGAGCGTGGAGATGCGCGTGTCATCGTAGACGACGGACTCCCGCATTTTCGCCGGCAGATGCACCAGTAGCGGCACGCGCATAACCTCTGGCCAGATTACCGTCGAATGGCTGATGCGTCCGAGTTCGCCCGTGGCATCGCCGTGATCGCTGGTCACGATGATGATGCTGTTGTCGTACATTCCTCGCTGTTTGAGATATGCGAAGAACTGTCCCAGGCACGAATCGACCCAGTGCACTTCGTAGCTGATGCGCGAATTTAATCCTGCGGGCGATTGCCAGTGCTGGGAAGCCGGCGAAGGCACGTCATTGCGCGCGAACTGATGCACGTTCTTGGGTTGAGCATAGAAGAAGATCGGCTGTTCGCCCTGCGGATGCGCATCCAGCGCGGCTTCGGCCTGCCGCAGCGTATCTCCTAGCTCCAGTTGGTTCCACAGCTTCTTGTCGGTGTCGAGTTTCACGTCGACCTGGTCGGCTGGCAGGATCAGGCTCAACACCTCGTCCATGCTGACGATCGTGTGGTAGTTGTCCGCGTGCACCAGGCGGTCGAGGCTGTTCAGGCGCGAGAACGGCTGCACATAATGCGCGTGCAGCATCATCGCGCCCGACCAGATTGCAGGCTCGGAGAGGGAAGTCCCGGCGTATTGGGTGTAGGCGTGATGAAAGACGATGCTGTCGCGCGCGAAGGTGTCGAGATTCGGCGTATAGGTTGCGCGCGGATTGTATGGGCCGAGATAATCCGGCCGCATGGAATCGATGACGAAGATGAAGATGTTGGGACGCGGTTCCGTCGTTGCGCTCAGATGCTCGACCAGTTGTACGTCGGTTCGAGCGCGGGTATCGCGAACATTCGTATACTCGCGCAGAATGCGACAAAGATCGCCGCAGACTTCGCTCCGTCCATTGCCCAGGATGTGATGAGCGAGCTGAAACGAGGCGTCATGTCCGGCGTAGGCTTCGAGCGCCAGCGAGATCTCGTCGTCCGTCGAACCCAGCGGCTTGCTCCAGAAGATCTCGCTGGCTTGTAACGCTTTGTATCCGGCTGCGCTCGCCAGTAGCAGCGCAATCACAGCGACCCAGGAATATTGCATGCGCGCCGGGCGCAGGCGGAACAGGCACAAGCTGACCGTGATCCAGATGAGCAATGTGACGATGCCCTCAAGAAATCCGCTCCAGTCAGCGCCGCCGATGAGATAGGGAAACGCGATCGCGAGAATTGCCGAGGTCAACAACAGGATGCAAGCGTAGACGGGGAATGACGAAGACCGTCGCGCAAGCCTAAGAAACGGTGCGATCGTCGAGAATCCCCAAAGCGTTAACGCCAGCGCCAGTGCAGCCGCGTAGATCTGCGCGTCTATTCCGCGAAAGCTCAGCGCGCCATCGAGGAAGCGATAGAGCGCGATCCACAGCGCGATGCAAACTAATCCGGATATGGCGGCGCGTCGAACGGCTTGCGGCTTTGGCGGTGCGCGCAGCCAGCAGGAAGATCAGGTTCACGATGGAGATCACTGCGATCGCCACCGTGACGTGGGTCAACAGAGTCCAGGCAGTTAATTCGGCATCAGTCGTGTGAAAGGCAAGCGAGCCGTCGGAGAAGTAGAGGTGAATTCGCGCCCCAATCTCGTAGATCGCGCAGATGACAATCGCGACGAGTAACGCTGCCGAGTAGGCGAAAGGCTGGCTTTCGGCCGCATCGGCCGGTGAGTTGGATTTCGTTGTGGGCTTCCAGAACACTATGGCGATCAGGAAAATGAGCGCGGTCAATCCCCACGAGTAGGCTGCGCGATTATCTTCGAGCCCTGGCAGAAATGGGCGGAAGCTCAGATAAATGCCCGCAGCAAACAGCACTGCGACACCTACCAGCAAGCGCAAGTCTTTGTGCTTCCATGTGTCGAGGGGCCAATTCGCAACTGTTGCCGCAGACGCAGCGAGCCAATACAACGCGGCTTGATGGTGGACGAACCAGGGCATCCACGCATAAGGCGGAGCCTTCACCAGGAAGAAATAAGTGTAGGGCAAGTACGCGAGCAGGCAATAGAGCGAGGTGAGAACGAAGTACGTTCCCGCAATTAGCCGCAGCAGCGTGTTGATCCACACCCTCAAGCAGTTCCTCGCGAACAAATCCGATTTCGGGGAGTCGATTTCATTCTCGTTGATCCGCTTTGCGAGCCGCAAGTTACGGGTGTCGGTCGCGGGCTGCGTCGCTAATGGCAGTAGTTGGCAAGGGGTTCAGTTTGGACAATTTTGGTCTTTAGATTTCAGGGCTGCTTTGTGGGTGTTCGGTTTCCGACCCGGGACTTGGATTACGGTCGCGCTACCAATTCCGAAAATATATATATAAATCAATTAGTTAGGGACGAAATGTAAAGTGATCTATAGGTACAATCGCTTGCGGCTGGGCGGCCCCGTACTTGATTGGGACCCTAAAGACGATCAGATGTGATGTTTGGAAGTGATATTAAAAGCTGAAAACAGGCTCGGCAGAGAACAACGTCAAGAAATTGGGGGGTGTCCCATCTCCTTGATTAATTTTCCCAGCTCTCTTGGGAAACAGAATTTATTTCGAGTCTCTATAAAAGTTTATGACCCGGTCGAGTAGCCCGCCAATGGCCCGATTCCGCCGGGTTAGTTCCTCTTTCACGTTGACGCGCACCGAAATTGGTAGGACAATATCGCCGTTCTTCGACCCACGAAAAGATTCTCGCTCCCTGCAGCCAATTCGAAACGTCGAAATTTCGCCTCCGGAGGGTTGCGACCATGCGTCATTCCCGTCTGTCCCTAGTTGTGTCCATTGCGATTCTATGCTTGCTTTTCACCTCGCTTGCTTTTGCCGCTGCCAGTTCGGCCAGCGGCTGCAGCCCCATTACCGTTAACCGTGTCACTAGCCCCGTCGACGAAAGCAGGTTGACGCCGCTACAGGGAAATCTTCATCCACTGGCGCGCGCAGAATTCGACCAGGGAAAGGTCGCCGATGAGTTGCCCATGGAACACATCATCATGCTGCTCAAACGCAGCCCTGAGCAGGAGGCTGCGCTCGAGACCCGCATCGACCAGATGCACAATCAGCGATCACCGCTGTTCCAGCAGTGGCTCAACGCCGACCAGGTTGGCAGTTGTTACGGCGTCGCCGATGCAGATATTGCTAACGTGAGCGGGTGGCTGCAAAAGCATGGTTTCACGGTTGACTCCGTTTCAGCCAGCAGGATGATGCTGATATTTACCGGCACTGCGGGCCAGGTGAGGGAGGCTTTTCACACCGAGATGCACCATCTCAACGTGCATGGTGAAAAGCATATTGCCAATATGAGCGCGCCCCAGGTGCCGGCCGCATTGGCATCCGTCATCACCGGTTTCCGGTCGCTGCATGATTTCATGCCCAAGCCCATGATGCATATGGTAGGTGTGGCCAAGCGCGACGCAAAGACTGGCCAACTCCGCGTGGTCAAGGGCAGCGAGAAGCAGCCCTCAGTCAGCCAAGTCATAAGCGGCAAGAAGCCCGAAAGTCTTGTGACCTACACCAATAGCTTCTGCGGGCCAAGCGGCTGCGAATGGCTGGGGCCACAGGATTTCTATACGATTTACAACGAGAAGCCTTTGTTGACGGGCACGATCTGCGGCGGTCCGTGTGACGGTTCGGGACAAACCATCGCCGTCATCGAAGAAACCGATGTGTGCGCGGGCCAAAGCGGCACGTCGCCCGACGATTGCGCCGGAGCGAATGATCTGGCGATGTTCCGCTCGCAATTCGGATTGCCAGCGGCGCGCGCCAAGTATTTCTTCGGCATCTCGGGATATTGCGGCGACCCCGGCGTCCAAGGTCCGCTTGGGACGGGGGAGGAAAGCGAAGCTGATATCGATTTGCAGTGGGCTGGTACCGCGGCGCCGGGCGCACAGGTGGACTTCCTTGCCTGTGCCACCACCTCGACTACCGCGGGGGTCGACTTGGCCGCCATCTATGCGGTCGACCACCTGGCCAAGAGCATTTCTTCCTTCAGCTTGAGTTATGGAGTTTGCGAATTAGGTCTGGCCGAGGGCGAATTCGGCGGTATTTTCCAGACTAACGCCTTCTACAACAACCTCTGGCAGCAGGCAGTGGCTCAGGGCCAAACGGTGAACGTTTCTGCTGGCGACAGCGGCGACGACACTTGCGAGCGCGGAGCTGAGGTCGCCGAGATAGGCTGGAACGTCAGCGGAATCGCTTCGACCCCGTACGACGTTGCCGCCGGCGGAACTGATTTTAGCGATAACTACTCGAGCGACTTTGCGGCTGCGCCGAACGCCTACTGGAACACGAATGATTCTTCGCCCTTTGGCTCGGCGCTTTCCTATGTTCCCGAATTCACCTGGAATCAGACTTGCGGCAGCGCTCTGCTGACCAGCTTTCTGAGTTTTGTGACGGACAGCTCTTTCACTCAGGAGCAGTTGTGCAGCGGGGATACATCCTTTGGCTTTGATTTCACCGCTGTAGACGGCAGTGGAGGTGGTGGCATCAGTTCCATCTATAAGCTGCCCACCTGGCAAAGCGTCTACGGCGTTGGCCGGAACTTTACTTCCGGAACCATGCGCAATTTGCCGGATGTATCTCTGTTTGCGTCGGCCAACTTCTGGAACCATGCTCTCCAGTTCTGCGAGTCCGATATCCTCAGCGGAACCGGGGGCGAAACGCCCTGCGACTATACCAACGTTAACGAGGGCGGCATCATGGCGGCCGGGGGCACTTCCTTTGTAGCGCCCCAAATCAACGGCGTGATTGCAGTAATCAACCAAACCTGGCGATCACGGCAAGGCCAGGCGAATTACAAGCTGTATACCCTGGCCAGTCACGAATATGGGGTTATAAACAGGCCGAATACCTCTACCTCGCAGCCGAGTGCGGTGACTTGCGAATCCAACTATATTTCCATTTCCGAGTTCGGCCACACGTCCGCGAACTGCATCTTCCACGACATTTACCGCACGCCGGCGATTGGCACGGCGACCTGCGCCGGATCCAATAACAGCAATTGCGTGGTCGACGGCAACGTGATGCCTTGCCTTACCGGGAGCACCGATTGCTTTACGGCGACCTCGACTGACCTCGTTGGACTGCTCTCGGTTTCCACCTCCAGCTTCGAGCCCGCCTGGTATCAAAGCGCGGGATTCAACGATGCCGTAGGTCTGGGAAGTCTCAACATCAACAACCTGGTCCGTGATTGGGTGACTCTGATCCCGGGCTTTTCAACGGCTACTACGGTTTCCGCCGGTGCCGGCACAGCGGGCGGAAGCAAGACTACAACGATTACTGCAGTCGTCACCGCTACGGGACGAGGCAGCTTGGCTCCTCCGATGGGTAGCGTGGATTTTTACACGTCGGCGGGTGGCTCTGCCGCGCTTGACTGCGGCAACGCTGGACACTTGAACCATTTGAGTTCTGCGCCGCTGGTAACGGCTCCTGGCCATGCAACTGCGGTGCTGTCGGGAGTTACGGCCGCGCAGCTAGGTGGCTCAGGCTCACACGATGTGCTCGCATGTTTCAGTGGCGACGCCGCCAATGACGCTCCGTCTTTCGGCAGCACGACAGTGACCGTGGAGCGTCCGTAAAAAGGCAAGGAGAAATTGGGGTTAGCCCTATGGGCTAACGCCGTTTGAGTAACACTCAAGGGCAATTGTTAAGTTAAAGAATCAGGTTAGAGTTATCTTCGACTTTCGGCCACTGGCGAGGGTTCTGGGGCGCCTGCCGTAAGAAATTGAACCTTTGGGAGGCGTCACATGCGTCGGACCATTGTTGTAATGTGTGTTATCGCTGTTTGTTCGCTCAGTGCATGGGCGAGTGCGGGGCCACTAGCTACGGCCCCGGCAAACGGCATCACTGATGTACTGAAAGTGGATTATTTCGCGAACGCCAACACCGCGGGAGCACCGGACGGAACCGTCCGGATTACTCACCCAGGTACGGCGACGGGAAATCTCTGCGCTTACATCTTCGTATTCGATCCTAACCAGGAGCTGAGCGAGTGCTGCGGCTGTCTGAATACTCCGGACGGCTTGGCTACTCTGTCCATCAACTCCGATTTGACGAGCAATCCGCTGACGGGCGTCACGCTGTCTACTGGCGTGATCAAAATCCTGTCGGTTACGCCGATCGGCAACGCGTGCCCACTACCGGGACAGACCACGGGCTCTGACGTGATTGAGCCTGCGCTCCGGTCATGGACCACGCACATCCAGAACGGCAACTTTGCCATCACCGAGACGGCTTCCCAGGACGCCACTCTCAGTGCAGGTGAAGTGGTTCGTCTGCGCAACGAGTGCGCAGCGATCGTTCTGGACGGCAGCGGCAAGGGCATCTGCTCTTGCGGCTCGGGAGACTAAGTCTCTTCCTAGTTCGTAGATTGCGGCCCACCACTGTATTTCATGCAGTGGTGGGCCGAATCGTTTGAGCCCTGCTTTGGCGTTTCGGAATTCAACGCAATGCCTTCTGCTGACTGCGACTTCCGGGCCTCGGGTGGGCTTACCTTGAACAGACGAAGGCCGGGTATCCCGGAATTGCTTCCGGATCCCGGCCTCGTCTTCTTTCAACTTGGAGTCGCGTCTCTGCGTTTGCCGACGCGGTTGGAGCCTTGGGTGGCACGGCTTTGGAGCCGTGCCTGCCCAAGAGCTTCAGCGGAGAGTTAGTTGCCCGAGTTGGAGTTCGAGGCTGCCGTGGTCGGAGCCGCGTTGGGAGCGATGTTGGCTCCGTAGCGGGCGAGCCGCGGATAGAACGGCGTGACCTCAAACGGCATCTTGTCGCGAGCCGAGGTGATGGCAACGGGAGCGGTCTTCACCATCTCCGCTTTGTCATCCCAGGGGTTGATCTTCACGCGTCCGCCCAGGGGCAGCGCAGCGATCTGATCGAGTTTGTTGTTGTCGAGCGCGGGACCTTGCGTCGACAGAGCCGACAAGCGGCTCACCGTGCCGCCTTCGGTGAAAGGATTGCCCAGGTGCGTGGTGAGCAGCGCGCTCAACTGCGGAGCCCGCGCTTGCAGCGCTTTCAGGAACAGGCCCACGTTATCCAGTTTCTGCGCGTAAGGCGAGTTCTTGAGAAGTTCGACAGCCTTTTTGTCAGCCGCCTGCTCTTCTTCGGGAATGTGCTTGAAGCCGAGGTTCTGATAAGTGGAATCGTCGGAGAACAGCATGCGATCGTTGAAGGCGAACTTCGAGCCCAGGTTGTGGCCGAGGACGATGTGCGCGAGTTCATGCGAGAGGACGGCCGCAAGGCTGGCCTCATCGGGCAGAACGTCAATCAGACCGCGGCTAATCACGATGGTATTGCCGACGCTGAACGTTTCAAGAGGCGCGGTGAGAAGTACTCGAGTGCGTACCGGCCGCGGCAGGTCGATGTTGTTGGTGACTTCCAGGTTATTGACGACGGTTTGCAGGATGTGGTCAACGTCGCCCTCGGGAGCAAGCAGGCCGGCGCGGGTGAGGCGCTCGACAACGTTGTCTTCGGCTTGCTGCTGCCACTCGCGCTCAGCTTGCAGCGGAGAGGCATCCTGCGCGGTGGGACTCTCGTCCTTCACGCTGTCGACACGGATGTTCGTGAGTTCGTCGTCCTTGTCGCCCTTCTTCAGGTCGTATCCCCAGATGCGGGTCTGGGCTTTGAAAGCAGTCTTGTTCTTTACGCCAGCGCTGAAGTCGCCTTCTTCGCTGTAGATGTAAGCCGGAACCCAGTAGCCGGGGATGAGATTTAACCGCCAGCTATCCATGTGGAAGAAGTAAGTGTTGTGCGCGGCGGGATAGTAGGTGCCGTTCAGGCGCACGATGTTGTAGCCCTGATCCTCAACCCAGACGCGGCCCAGGAAGCGACCATGGCCGGACTTCGGTTTCGGTTTCACATCAAATACCAGGCAGCGCACGTCGCCCAGAAATTCGCGGCGAATGTAACTGAAGTCGTAGTGCTCGCGGTCGAAGTCGGTACGGTCGGCATAGACCATCCAGGAAAAGCCGAGGGGCTGGTACTGGACCTTGTAAAGCTTGCCGATGCCGCCGAGCAGGCGAGCCTGCATACCCTTTTCTTCTTCCTTCAGATAGTCTTTGCGGTCGACAGTCTCGCCCATGTCCATGCGGCCGAGGAAGTAGTGATCCTCGCTGGGCACGGGGCCAAGCTGGGGATCGCTGGTCAGATTCTGCAGATAGGTCTCCACCACCGGCGTGCGGTTAGAGAGCGTCTTGATGAGCCCGTGCTCGCGCTCAATGAAAAGATTGACGACCTGTTCCATGGTGGTCGGAGCAGCGGTCGCAACCGGAGCGGGCGCAGCGGCAGCGGGCGCGGTTTGCGCATCCGATGGTGCCGGAGTGGTTGCGGCCGGCTGAGACGGTTGTGCCGTGGGCGTGGCGTCGGGCGCGGTCGTCTGCGTCGTTGGCGCGGGCTGCGGCTTTGAGTCCGTGGTCTGCTGTGCGGCTACATTGACGGCAACGAAAGCCGATCCGAGCAGGGCAACGGTAAATATCCGATTCCAAGTACGCATGACTCTTTCTCCAAGTTCTGTGACTTCGTTTAAATCACTGCCAATCTGTTAGTACGCCAACTGAAATACCACGTGAACGATTGCCGTTGAATCAACCGGCTGCCCATTGCGCAGCGCGGGCCTGAATCTAATTTTGTCGGCCGCCGCGATGGCAGCCTCATCGAGACCGTGGCCGAGTCCCTTGACCACGCGATTCACATGCAGCGTTCCATTCGCTGTGAAACTCATCTCCAGCAGCACTTCGCCTTCGAGTTTCAGGTTGCGAGCATCGTCGGTGTAAACCGGACTCGGCTTGAAGGTGATCTCGACGGGAGTGGTCGGCGCGCCGGAGTCGGTCATCACTTTCGGAGCCTGATGGACGACCTGCTCCTGTCCGAAGCCTCCGGTGGAAATGCCCTGTCCATTGGCGCGACCGTTTCCGTTGCCGCCGGTGGCGATGCCATTGCCGAAATCGGCGCTGGCGATGGTTCCCTTAATTCCCTTGGCTCCGCCGGAGCCGTTGCCTTGTCCAGGACCTGCCGGCATGTCAAACGCACCAGACGGAGCGGCGTAGAGTTTCGCGCCCTCTCTGCCAGTGCCCTTCAATCCGTTGGGGTCGCCAAAGCCTCCGGTCTGCACTTTCTGCACGGCGGCGTTGACGGTTGGAGTCTTCGAGCTCCCACCGAAATCTCCGGTATGGACCAACTGCGGCCGCGCCGCATTGGCGATCTTCACTTCTGGAGCTTTGAATTCGTTGACCACAACCTTGGGCGCTTCGACCGGCTGCGTCGGAGTAACGCGGCGTACTTCGTGCGGCAGGACCAGTTTCGGTTGTTCGAACACTGGCAGCTTCACTGCGGGCAGCAGTTTCGCGTGAACTTCGGGCTTCTTGACCGGCTCCGGCTCCGGCCGCAGCGACGGCATGGGAATAAGTTCCGTCACGTGATACTGCGACAGCTGGAGCTTTTCCGGCACTATCAGGCCGATGTTGATCACAATGAGCAGCAGCAGGGTCACCAAACCGTAGCTGGCCGCCAGAGCCCGACGGTTGATCTGCCGTTCGGGCAAGAGTCCGAGTTGAAATCCGCCGTAAGGTGTCGCCATGCAAGTTCCTTCCATTGGGACCTAGATGGGGAGAGATCCAGGGGCTTGGAGTCTTAAAAATACGAGAGATAGGACAGGGGGTAAACGTGTCCACGGCTCTTGACCTTCGGTAACCCTGGACATGTCCTTCGGGGAGCCGGTCGAAAACCCAAGCCAGACGGGTGATTGCGGGTTGGGCCCATGTGCAGCCCGACAAAACAGGTAGAAAACAAGGAAGAATGGTCACCAAAAAGTTGGGCACGGATGGACGTAGCTGTGCGAAAAACTTGGGTTCCCGCTCTAGGTTCGAGGATTTCTCCAGTTACGGTCTTCGCTTGATGTCGTGCCCGCTGCCTTTGCAATAGCCTGTGAATGTGCCCGTGTAGCTAAGTGCAAGTCGCGTTTCCGCTGCGGGCATTTCTGAGTTTCAGCCTCGTCCATTGTCACCGGCAGTAAGCCAAGGAGAAAACAGTCATGATCAGAATCGCGTGCAGGACTCTACTCGCAGCGGCAGTGCTGTGCAGCTTCGGAATGTTGTGGGCCCAGCAGGACTCGCAATCCCCGACGGCGCCCGATAACACGAAAATGAACCAGCGCGACCGCAGTGATGCGCAGCCGACTGCGGATCAGCAGAACAACAACAAGTCAGACGTGGAACTGACGCGGCAGATCCGTCGCGCCGTGGTTCACGACAAGTCGCTTTCCACCAACGCCCACAACGTGAAGATTATCGTGCAACAGGGTGAAGTCACGTTAAAGGGGCCGGTGAAGAGCGAGGCCGAAAAGATGGAAATTGAAAAGAAAGCGGTAGAGGTCGCGGGCAGTGCCGACAAGATTCATGACGAGATTGAGGTCATGGGCGACAACATGGGCGGCAAACCGTCTCCTAACTCTTACGAACAAAAATAAGAAAATAGAAAATAAAGGAGCACACACTATGGCAGGGAAAAATACGGCAGCATTCGGTATTTATCGTGATCGCATGGGTGCGGAGAATGCGGTTGACGCTTTGCGGCAGGCAAATTTTCGGAATACGGATATTTCCGCGCTGCTTCCGGAAAACCAGGGCACCAAAGATTTCGCCCACGAGAAGAACACCAAGGCTCCGGAGGGAGCAACGGCGGGCGCGGGCACGGGTGCTGTGATCGGCGGCGGGCTGGGATGGCTGGTGGGCATTGGAGCGCTGGCAATCCCGGGACTTGGACCATTCATCGCGGCCGGGCCGATTGTGGCCTTGCTGGCGGGAGCTGGCGCGGGCGGTGCGATTGGCGGAGTGGCGGGAGCCCTGATCGGCATGGGCATTCCGGAATACGAAGCCAAACGCTATGAAGGCCGGGTGAAGAATGGCGGCATTCTGCTTTCGGTGCACTGCGACGATTCCAAGTGGACCAAGAAGGCGAAAGAGATCCTCGAGCAGACGGGAGCGGAAGACGTTTCGTCGACCGGGGAAGCCAGCGCGGATTTCTCGAAGAGCGACAAACCAATGCGGCGCGCCAGCTAGTATTCGGTGGTGACTGCAGGTACCCCATTTCTCGCACACTTTGCGGGAAGTGGGGTTTCTAGTTCTGGGCGGCTCTGCCTGCGCCGGGCAAAGTACAAGTAGAACGGAATTCCCGCCAGAATCACGAGCAGTCCATAGCCTGAATTCGGCCACTCATTCCAGAACGTATAGACGAGCAGAGCGGCGGCGACGACTATGAAGAGGGCGGGCACGAGAGGATATCCCCACGTGCGGTAGGGACGGACGGCGTCCGGTTCGCGGGCGCGAAAGACGAAGAGGTGCTGCCCGCGATCATATAGAAGAGCCATTCGGCAAAGATGGCCAGAGAGAATAGTTGCGCGAAATTTGCTCCCAGCAACAGCAGCGCGATGGAGAGGATCAACTGCAACACGAGCGCCGCCGAGGGGGTGTGAAATCGCGGATGTACGTCGGCGAGGATGCGAAAAAAATATCCGTCGCGCGCCACGGCGTAAGGCACGCGGGCTCCGCTCATGATGGTGCCATTGAGGCCCACGAGCATGGAGAGCGCCATTCCGGCAGAGACAATGCCAGCGCCCATATGTCCGAGGATGAGCGCCACCGCATCAGAGGCGGGACGCGGCGAGGCGGCGATGGCGCTGGCCGGCATGACGTATTGCACGCCCGCGTTCACCAGCATGTAAAGCACACCCACCGTCGCTACGCCCGCGATGAGGGCGATGGGAATGCTGCGCTCCGGATGCTTGATCTCGCCCGCAACCATATTCAGATCGTTCCATCCGTCGTAAGCCCAGAGCGCCGCCACCAGCGCGGCGACGAATCCAGCCAGTCCGCCTTTAGCGCCTGAGAACGTGGAAGCAAAGTTCGACCAGCCAGCGCCGGAAACTTTTCCGGCGCCACCGAAGCAGACGAAGACGATCCCGAGAATGATTGCGACTTTCAGCAATGTAAAGACGAGCTGAAATTCGCCGGCCTTCTTCACGCCGATGTAATTCAGAGCCGAGATGAGAATGGCGGCAGCGATGGCGACAAGTTGTCCCCAGGTGACCGAGAAGGGAACGGTGATGGCTCTTGCGGAAAAAAACGAGAAGACCGCGAAGGTGCCGAGGATGCGAACAAAGCCGGTGACCACGGTTGCGACGGAAGCTGGCTTGGCCACGATGAGCCACGTCCAGGCGTAAAGGAATCCGCCGAGCGGGCCGTAGGCGTCGCGCACGTAGACATACTCGCCGCCGGCCTGCGGCCGCATGGCGCCCAGTTCGGCATAGGTGAGTGCGCCGAAGAACGAGAGCAGTCCGCCCACGATCCACGCCAGATAGACGAGTCTGGCCGAGCCTACGGCCTGCATCATTTCCGCAGGGACTAAAAAAATTCCACTGCCGATGATGGTGCCGACGACTACGGCGGAGGCATGGCTTACGCCCAGATCGCGGGAGAGTTCAGGCTGTGCCTGAGCTGAGCGTTGCCCGCCGTGCCGTGTGGTCGCCATGTGAGAAGGGAGTATACCGTGTCCGAGGGCAGGCGAAGGTTCCGATCAAGCTGCAGGATTTTGTTTCTGGAGGATGAGGCTGGCCGTCCAGCCGATGCCGAAGGTTACGCCGCTTCCGATCATGACCCACCAGGTCCATGGAATAGTTGTGCCGAGCCAGAGATAGAGTTCGGTGGTGAAGCCGCAGAGCATGCCCGCCATTACTCCACTCTGATTGGCGCGGCGGGTAAGTACACCCAGTAGAAACGCGCCCAGTAGCGCTCCGTACGCTATGGATGCGATTTGTAGTCCGACTTCGACTACGCGGCCAACTTTGTGCAGCGCTATTACAGCCAAACAGAACAAAATGAGCGCCCAGACGAAGGTGGCTACGCGGGCCAGACGCATCTTGGTTTTCTCGTCGGCGTGCGGGCGCAGGTGCATGTAGAAATCCATGACCGCGCTGGATGACAGCGAATTCAGGGCTGCGCTTAGATTCGACATAGCCGCCGCGAGGATTGCGGCAATCAGCAGACCGGAAATTCCATGCGGCATGCGGGTGACAATGAATGTGGGATAGATCCGGTCGGCGCGGCCGAACTGCGCCGAGGGGACGCGGTAATACGCCCACAGCATGACGCCGACGGTGAGGAACAGGGCAAACTGAAATAGAACTGCGACTCCGCTCGACAGCAGAGCGGTGGCGGATTGCCTCTGCCCACGAGACGCGAGTAGTCGCTGCACGATGAGTTGGTCGGTGCCGTGACTCGCGGTGGTGAGAAATGTGCCGCCGATCAAGCCCGCCCAGAAGGTGTAGGGTACCGATATATTGGCTCGAAAATCGAAGACTTGCAGCTTGCCTGCACTGGCTGCGGCCGCGTGGATCGCCGTCCAGCCTCCGGGGACGAGATGCAAAATCGTGACCAGGCCGACCAGCGTGCCGCCTACATAAATTACGGTTTGCACGACGTCGGTCCAGATCACTGCCGCCAGGCCGCCCTCAAATGTATAGATGAGCGTCAATATAGTGATGATGGCGATGGACGCGACTTCTCCCGTGCCCAGCGCGATCGAGACCACAATGGCAACGGCGTAAACGCGCACGCCTTCGGCGGCGGAACGCGTGAGCAGGAACAGTCCCGCGGTGAGCGAGCGCAGGCCGCGTCCGAAGCGGCGTTCGATCAGTTCGTAGGCGGTGTAGAGATCGCCGCGAAAATAATGCGGCAGCAGCAGGAAACTGATCACGATGCGGCCGACGACGTATCCCATCACCACCTGCAGGAACGTGAGATTGGTGTCGTAGGCCAGTCCGGGGATGCTGATGATGGTGAGGGTGCTGGTTTCGGCTGCGACGATGGACAGGGCAATGGCCCACCAGGGAATTTCGTGTCCGGCCAGGAAATAGTCGCGCAGGGTGCGCTGCTTTTTGCGGAAACGCAGGCCGAACAGGGTGATCCCTGCCAGGTAGAGGGCGATGATCGCGAAATCTGTGTGGTTCAGGCCCATGGACGAAGCAAAAGCTTTTGACCGCTAAGAACGCGAAGGAACATCCGCTAAGGTCGCTAAGAAAAACTCACAGCTCACACCACTTTTCTGGTCACGCTTTCCGCCGAGTCGTAGGCTTCGGACGAAATCGCTACCAGCCATAGGACTTCAGCGCCGTCGTTGCGAACCGCATGCGATGCTCCGGGCGAGACCAGCACCAGGACCGCACTCGATCCGGCGAAGGAGCGATGCTGCGGGGGAGATGCATTGCTGCCGTCGGGATCGCCCTCGTCCCAATGGAGCGACCACTTTGATCCCGGCAGAACCACGATGGCCTCGTGGCGGCGCAGATGGTAATGATTGCCGCGAACCGCGCTGGGCCTGGTTGAGGCGAGATGCACGTCGGCCATGCGTCCGACAAACGCCAGAGCTTCGGTTGGTGCGGTAAAGCTTAGACCGCGGGCGTCTCCGTTGTTTCCCAGTTCTGTGATCTGAATTTTTCCGGTCATACGAAATTTCCTTGGAGCTGGATTCGAATATTCATTATGTAGGGAACCGCGTGATGGCGCGAGTGAGACTCTGGTGACGCTGCCGGGGCGGGAGCAAGAGTTGTCAATGCGGCAGCGGCGATGGGCGCAGCCTCCTGTGTTAGAACTGACGCGTGCATTACTACCTCGGCATTGATGGCGGCGGCACGAAAACCACGGGCGCGGTGGGGGATGATATCGCGCGTCCTGGCGAGAGTCCGGACGGGCCCGAGCAACATTATTCGCGTTGGAGAGGAGCAGGCCCGCGAGTCGCTGCATGCGTGTGTGCGCCAGGCATGCGCCGCAGCGGGGATTACTCCCGCGCAAATCGAGCGCACTTGCGTAGGAGGATCGGGCGCGGGGCGGTCGGAGTTGGCGGAACTGCGTGCGAGACATTCTCGGGGAAGTTCTAACGACCCCCATCGTTGTGGTCGGCGATATGGAGATTGCTCTGAACGCGGCGTTCGATACCGGCCCCGGCGTGATCGTGATTGCCGGTACGGGTTCGATTGCTTATGGCCGCAATAGTGCGGGCGCAACGGCTCGCGCCGGCGGCTGGGGGTTCGCCGTCGGCGACGAAGGTTCGGCGCACTGGATTGGGCGTGCCGCGGTTAACGCGGTGCTGCGAGCGGCGGATGAGAAGGGTGCATCAGCGGCAGGGGATCAGGAGAACTCGCTGGTTGAGGCTCTCTCGAAAGCATGGCGGGTTGAGTCGGTCATCGAACTGGCGCGTCGGGCGAATGCGAATCCGCCGCCGGACTTCGCCGCATTATTTCCGGCTGTGGCCAGGAGTTCAGATGAGTTGGCTCGGCAGGTTTTGACGCATGCGGGTAGCGAACTGGCACGGATCGCCGCACTGGTTTTGCGGCGGCTGTTCGTCACGGACGATCCGGCGATCGTCCAGGTCGGTGGGGTCCGAGTAGACAGGGTCCGAGTAGCGATGACGGGGAGCGTCTTTGGTCACGCTCAAGTTGGCGCGGGAGACTTTTTACAATGAGCTGCGCAGGCTCGATGCGTGCGCCGAGATTCTGACGCAGATCGTCGAGCCCGTCGAAGGCGCCCTGCATATGGCCAGGAGAGCGGCTCGAAGCTGAGATGACATTCGCGTCGGAAAATCTCGACGAGCGTCTGAACGCGCCAGCCTCGGTGCGCTCCGAAACAGACTTGAACGAGGATGGCGCGCTGGCCCTGCTCAAGAATGGCGATCTGTCGGGCGAGCAGATCGAAGAGATTCGGCAGAACACGGCAGCGATGAGTTCGCGAAAGGTGCGGCTGGCGATGGCCGCGCATCTTCGCACCCCGCGGCGGATCGCGCTGCGGCTGATTCGTGAGTTCTATACCTTCGATTTGATGCAGTTTTCGCGGATGCCCGCTGCGCCGGCCGACCTCAAGAGAGTCGCCGATGATCTGCTCATCACGCGCCTGAGTTCGATTACGCTGGGTGAGCGCATCTCACTGGCGCGGCGTTCGTCCGTTCATGTGGTTGCCGCATTGCTGACTGACAAAGAGGCCAGCGTGTGGCAGCCGGCCCTGGAAAATCCACGGCTCACTGAGGCTGCAGTTGTGAAAGCACTGCAACGACGGGCCACGTGCGGATTCGTCGAGGCGGTGTGCCATCACGCGAAATGGTCAGTGCGGGCGGACATTCGAATTGCTCTGCTCCGCAACGCGCACACTCCGCTGGGGTGTGCTCTCGATTTCGCCCGGCGTCTTCCTCCGATACAACTGCGCGATATTCTCCACGCCTCGCGGCTGTCCGAGAAAGTGAAAGCCTGCCTGCGAAAAGAACTCGACTCCCGCTGCTGACGCCTTACGGCGTGACTTTGGAGACCGCGCCGCAGCCGAGTGGAAGAGGATTGGATCCGTCTCCAGCCCCGCGGCGGAAACCTTGCTGGGAGCCTGATTTGGAACGGCCTAGACTTTGGCCGGTTCGCGCTTGCCATGCATGAGTTCGACTATGGCTTCATTTAAACGCTGGCGGGTCTCGTGGCGTTCATAGGCACGCGTTATGTAGCGCACGTGGACTTCGATGCCGGAAGAAGTGGGAACGACGTTGATGCCCGGTTTCGCCGACAGAATCTTGGCGCGATAGTGGGCAGCGGTCTGCTGCCACTCGGCCTCGGCCTTGGTCGCATTCGCCTGGGTTTCCTTTTCAACCAACTTCTGAATGCCGTCGATGATGGCGTAGGCGTCCTGATCCGGCGGGATTCGCACTTGCAGTTCGTCCCACATCCACTGGCCGGAACTGGTGAAGTTGAAGAAGTGTCCTTCCATGGCGAAGCTGTTGACGAAGGAGACGCGGCGGCCGGTGGGATGGCTGGAGTCGGTCCAGTTGCCGGTTTCGAGCAGGACGGTCTTCAGCAGGCCGATTTCGACCACTTCTCCGCCAACGCCGTTGATTTCGACCCAATCGCCTACGCGGATGCCGTTGCGCCCCATCAGCACGAACCAGCCGAAGAAGGCGACGATGAAGTCTTTCATGGCGACGGTAAGCCCCGCGCCCGCCAGACCGAGAACGGTAGTGGTCTGCGTGGGCATGCCGATGACGATGAATAGAATAATCAGGGCGCCGACGGCTTCAGCCGCGAACTTCACCACGGCGCGCAGCGTTTCAATGCGCTTGTTCTCATCCGACATGCCGGTGAAGAGATGTTCGATGAGCCGGTTCGCGAGATAGACGCCGAAGACGACCACAAGGATCCACAGTAGGCATTCAATGATGTTGTGCAGGGCGGCGCGCTGGCGGATTTCAACCAGCGTGATCCAACTCCTGTAAATGTCGGTGAGATCCTGCTCATCCTGGATGCGGCGGCCGCGGTCGGCGAGATTTTTCTGATCGAGAGTGTATTGCTTGAGCGCATCGAGCGCTGCTTTGGCGGAGGACTTGGACTCATCGCGGCTCGCGGTCTTGCTGCTGGTCGCGAATCCCCGGGCCTGCTGTTTGGCGGCCTGGCGATTTTCTTTGTCTCTTTCTATCTGGGTGGCAAGGTCGGAGCGGCGCTTGTCGAGGTAGGCCTGTTTATCCACCGCCTCCTGACGCGCGTCTTCAAGCAACGCCTTCTTTTCGCCGAGCGCGCGCCAGGCCTGCACGACGGTCAGCAGTGTGTGCGTCTTGTAGTCCTGCTCGTGCGGATTTATGGCCGAGCCGGCGGGGGCGGCGTTGTGGTCCCCGGCCTCGTGCTCGGCTTGCAGGCGCTTGATTTTCGACTGTGGATCCCCTCCAGCCTGTTCGAGATCTTCACTCGCATCGTCCAGTTCGTCTTCATCGAGATCGGCTTGCGCCTTGGCAACATCGATCTGATCTTGCAGATTGTCTTTTTGCGAAGCAGGCGCGGCGGCAAGCTTACTCGTGAGCAGCGCGACATTCTGCTGGTCGTTTGCGATGGTCTCGGCGGCTTTGGATTTGCGGGTGGCGATTTGTTTAGCTTCGGGGGAGAGTGGCGGAGGATTTTGCTCCGCGGTGCGCAGCGCATCGAAGAAGGTCAGATCGACTTCGTGATCGCCGATTTTCTCCGCTTCGTGGGCCAGCGCCTGCTCTTCCGGGGTGCCCGCCATCGTGCCCATGCGGCGCGCGGTGACCAGCGGACGTTGATCTACCAGGCCGCGCGGCGAGGGCGAAGGGGTTTTCCGCCCAGCCAGCTTCTTGCCGGGTGCGGCTGTGGCTTCGTCCGCGGGAGCAGGAATTTCGCGCGTCGAAATCACTCCAACGATGGCGGCGGCCATCAGCAGGAGCAGCACTATCGCGGTAATCCACTGGCGAATCTTCATGGAGCGCTATTGCGGAGAGACCAATGTAACAAGAAATGTGGTTCCAGGGCACCTGTCAGGAGTTCGTGGATCGCTGACCCTGAAGGACACGAAGTCCCACGAAGGAAACGCGGGCGCCGCACGTTCGTAACCTGCGGGCCGGCAACGTCAACCTTAGAATCATCGCGAGGCGAATGATCGAATCCCTGCAATCGATTTTCGACCGGCCGTGGAAGCCGGTGACGCGGCCGGTGGTGGTCGTCTGGCTGGTGTTCTACGCGGGATTCTTGTTCTACGCCTTCTCGGCGCACGGGCGATTTCTTTTCATCGATAGTGCGAACCTGGTGGTGCACGAGGGCGGACACAACCTGTTCGGATGGTTTGGACCAACCCTTTGTTTGTGGGGCGGAACGCTGCTGCAATGGCTGGTGCCGTTTTTGCTGGCAGCGTACTTCTTCAATCAGCGGCAAATCAGCGGGTTCGTATTTTGCACGTTCTTCTTTTTCGAAAACTGGCTCTATACGGCGACCTACATGGCCGATGCTCGCGATCAGGCGCTGGCCCTGGTCACCACCGGCGATCCGGATTTCGTGGAGCATGACTGGTTCAAGATTTTTTCCAGCTTGGGCGTTTTGAATTCCGATACGAAGATTGCGGCGGTGGTGCGCGCGCTGGGCTGGTGTGGGATGATCGCGATTACCGCTTGGTTCGCAATGAAAGCCGTGAGCGCTGAATTCAGCGAACCCGTGCCGATGAATTTCCCTAAGCCGACTGTGTCTCTGGTGCAGCGATATCCCGGGAAGGCGAAGTTGATGGATTCGAATGCGGCGTCCAAGAGCTGCCGAGAGGACGGCGCTACGGCACCCAATCCCCAATAAAGATGTTGGTTTCGTGTGGGGCTTTGCCGTTGCGGTTGGAGGCCCATACCAGCTTCTTGCCGTCGGGCGAGAACATGGGGAAGCCGTCGAAGCCGTCGCTGTAGGTGATGCGCTCCAGTGCGGTGCCGTCGAGATTCATCATCCAGAGCTCGAAATTGCCCTCGCCGCCGATGGCGTGCGTCACCGGATCATAATTCGACGAAAAAATAATCTTCTTTCCATCGGCGGTAAATGCCGGTCCAAAGCTGGCCGCGCCCAGATTCGTGATTTGCTTCTTCGCGGAGCCGTCGGCCTTCATGATCCAGATTTCGAGCGAGGTGGGCCGGATCAGATTCTTTGCTAACAGCCCTTTGTAGTCGGAGATTTCCTGTTGTGTCTGCGGATGGTAGGCCCGATAGACGATCCACTGGCGGTCGGGTGAGTAGGTCGGGCCGCCGTCGTAGCCGAGTTCGTGGGTGAGTTGCTTGACGTTCTTGCCGTCGGCGTCCATGGAATAAATGTCGAGATCGCCATTGCGCACCGACGTGAAGGTAATCTTTTTGCCATCGAGCGAGATGGTGGCCTCGGCATCGTAGCCCGGCGTACTTGTGAGTTGTTTCAAATCCGATCCATCGGGATTGGCGGTGAAGATGTCATAGCCGGAATAAACGCCCCACACGTAGCCTTTGGAGTAATCGGGTTTAGGCGGGCATTCGGGGCTGGCGAGGTGCGTGGAGGCGTACAGAATCTTTTTGCCGTTGGGATAGAAATAGCTGCACGTCGTGCGGCCTTTGCCCGTCGACACCATATGCTGATCAGTGCCGTCGATGTTCATGGTGAAAATCTGGTCACACTTGACGTCGCCATGGCTCGATTGAAAGATCAGTTTCTTGCCGTCGGCGGAGAAGTAAGCTTCCGCGTTCGATCCGCCGAACGTGAGTTGATGAACGTTGTGCAGATGCTTTTCCTGCGGTGTGGCCAAGTCGGGCGGGGCAGAGGTCTGCGAGCAAATCGGAGCGGCCGAGCATGCAATCGTCGCCGCAGCAAGAACACAAAGAAAAAGCCTTGTCATAAGATGGGGCCTAGTTTAGCAAAGTGGCTGGCCGCTCGGGCGCGACGTAGGCTTTAACCGCAAAGTACGCGAAGGTCGCGAAACAATTCTGCTCTTGCCCCGCCGCTATTTCCTGAAGTGATTTTGAATAGCCTCCGCCTGCGCGCGGGTCACTACCGCGGACAGCGCAGCTGCGTCGGCTTGCTGGACTGCTCGGAGGCTGCCGAAATGTTCCAGCAGGCGGCGGGTTGTGCTTGCACCTACTCCAGGAATCTCGAGAAGTTCGGTGGAGCGATCGCGCATCTGGCGGCGCTTACGGTGGAAGGTCACGGCAAAGCGGTGGGCTTCGTCGCGAATCAGCTGAATCAGGTGCAACACCGGTGAGTGATGATCGAGCGCGATCGGGTCTTTTTCCTGGCCGTAGACGTAGAGAATTTCTTCGCGCTTGGCGATCGCGGCCAGCGGCTGGTTGATGATTTCCAGCGATTCCAAGGCTTCGGCTGCAGCGTGCAGCTGGCCGAGGCCACCGTCGATCAGGACGAGGCTGGGCATTGGTTTTTCTTCTTCCTGCAGCCGCTTGTAGCGGCGCGTCACCACTTCGCGCATTGAGGCAAAATCGTCCACACCCTCCACTGTGCGGATGATGAACTTGCGATAGTCGGCCTTCTTCATCTTGCCGTCTTCCCAGACCACCATCGACGCGACGGTTTCGGCGCCCTGAATGTGCGAGATATCGAAGCATTCAATGCGCTTCGGCAATTCTGGAAGGCTCAACGCTTCCTGCAATTCTTCCTGAATCTTGCGCGCGTTCGGCTTGAGCACGCGAAAACGCTGATCGTAGGACTGCTTCGCGTTGTTGCCGGCGAGATCGATCAGCGAGCGTTTGTCGCCGCGCTGCGGCACGAGAATGTGAACGCGCGTGGGTCGCGCACTCTGGTTCGAGACTTGTTCGGAGAGCAGGTCTTCGAGTTCTTCGCGGTCTTCGAAATCGACCGGCACGTAGAGATTGCGCGGGACGTAGGGTTGACCGATATAGAGCTGCTTGAGCAGGGCAGAGAAGAATTCGCCGGGATGAAACGGATCGGGCTGCTCATGCTCATGTGAGGACAGGCGAGTTCGCCCGCTCGTGCCGAGCGAGGCTTGGTCCGGCTCTGCCGTCGGCGGATTTGCGCTGCCAGCCAACTGCGCTGGCGAGCTTTGCTCGCCTGGACGGACGAATGCGTTCGTCCCCACATGGTCTGTGCTTGGGACGGCTTCTGGAGGCGCCGCGAATTCCGGCAGGTCTTCCCAGAAGAATTCTCTGCGGTCGACCATTTTTCCGGCTCGCATGTGGAATAGATTCACCGCCAGCATGCCGTTTTCGTAGTGATAGCCGAAGACGTCGGCGTCGTCGCCTTCGGCGGCAGCCATGCGCTGGCGCTCCTGCAGTTGCTCAACGGTCGAGATGAGGTCTCGATAGCGCGCGGCCCGTTCATATTCCTGCGCGATGGCAGCCTGCTCCATGCGAGCGCGCAGCGAGCGGGCGAGGTCAGTCGGGCGGCCTTCCAGAAATAGTTTCACGTCGCGCACCGCTTCCTGATAAATCTCCGGCGTGGTCAGATCTTTCACGCAAGGACCGAGGCAGCGCTTGATGTAGTACTGCAGGCACGGCCGCGGATGAAAGCGCGTGAGGTCGACCTTGCAGGACGGAATCAGAAAATTGCGGTGGATTAAATCCACGATGCGATAGGCGAGATTTCCGGGAAAGTACGGACCGTAGTACTCGCTGCCATCTCTACGCAGGCGGCGCGTGACGTAGACCCGCGGCCAGCGCTCGCTCAGCGTGAGTTTTACGTACGGGTAAGTTTTATCGTCGCGCAGCAGAATGTTGAAGCGCGGCTTGCGCTGCTTGATCAGATTGTTTTCCAGCGCGAGCGCTTCCTTGTTGTTAGCAACGACGATGTAGTCCACGTCGACGGCTTCGCGCAGCAGCGTTCCGGTCTTGGCGTCCTCCCAGCGGCCTTCGTGAAAGTAGCTGGAGACGCGGTTGCGCAGGTTCTTCGCCTTACCCACATAAATGACCTCGCCCTCGGCGTTCTTGTAGAGATACACGCCGGGCTCGGTGGGAATGGTGCGGATTTTGGCGAGAAGATCCATTTTTCTGCTGTGTTTCGATTTTATTGGATGCGCGGAAGAATTGTTGTGTTACAGTCATGTCGTATGAGTCATACACTTACAATCCGTCTTACAGACGAACTCTTGAAATGGCTCAAGGAGACCTCGCGCCGCACGGGAGTGCCGGTGGGGCGGATTATTCGCGAGCAACTTGAATCAGCCAGGGAAAATGGAGGCAAGCAGAAGTTTCTTCGCCTTGCCGGGGCGATTGACGGTCCCCGCGACCTGTCGTTGCGAAAGGGATTCTCGCGAAAATGAGGGGCATTGCCGATACCGGTTTTATTGTTGCCTATGCGGACCGAAACGACCTCCATCATGAGTGGGCGGTCAGTGTGGCCCGCGGCATCACCGAACCCCTGTTGACCTGCGAGGCAGTTCTAGCTGAGGCAGCATTTCATCTCCAATCCAGTTCCTATGTTTTGGAACTGGTGCAAAGTGAGATGCTGCGAATCGCGTTCGACTGCCCCCAGAACATGAACAACCTGCTGGAACTCGCGCAAAGATATCGCGATCGCAAGCCGGATCTCGCCGATTTGTGTCTGATTCGAATGAGTGAGTTGTATCCCCGGCATCCTGTGATTACCACGGACCGAACTGACTTTCGCATTTATCGCCGCAACAAGAGAGACGCAATTCCACTGTTGTGCCCGCCCGTCGCAAATTGAGCCCAGAGTTTAAGCCAGCAGGGAGTTGGCCGGACCGTATAAAATTTCCATGCCGTATGTGCGGTTTGCTTTGGCGATGGCCCTTATGGATCGTTGCCCTGGCTACCAACCCTCCCGCAAGTTCGTGAAAACGTATATACTTACCGGGAACATCCAAGGTGTACCAAACTGGCATCTGAGGTGCACCTGAGAAAAGCGGGACTTGTAGCATTCCGTACTTCCCAGGGCTAAGAGATTACATCCGGGCGCACCGCGAAACGCAGGATGCGTCACACAGATTAGATGAAGGAGCCTTACCTTATGACCCGCACTTCGTTAGTAATTTGTCTGGCAGTCAGCATCGCCGCCACCGTGGGCTGCTCCAGCAAGAACTACGTTAAACAGCAGACCACTCCGCTCATCAACAAAACCAACGAACTCGATGATCTGACCGCGAAGAATTCGCGAGACATCAAAGACGTCGACGCGCGCGTGCAGGCCGGCCTCGCCACTGTAAACGCGAAGACCGATGCCGCCGACCAGAAGGCGCAAACCGCCGGCCAGAACGCCGTGCAGGCGCAGCAGATGGCGGATGCCGCCAACGGCCGCGTGGGCGTGCTGACCAATACCGTCGCGAACCTCGACAATTATCATGCGGTCGCCGAGACTTCGGTGAAATTCGGATTCAACAAAGACATTCTGACGCCCAAAGCAAAAGAAGCGCTCGATCAGCTCGCGGGCAGCATTGCCAGCACCAAGGGCTACATTGTTGCGCTCGAAGGCGGGACGGATTCCGTCGGACCGGCCGATTACAACTATGATCTGAGCCAGCGCCGCGCGAACTCCGTGATTCAGTACCTGGCGTCGAAGTACAACGTTCCGGCCCACAAGATTTATGTGATCGGCCTGGGCAAGGACAAGCCGGTGGAGACGAACAAGACGGCCGACGGCCGGGCGGATAATCGCCGGGTTGACGTTCGCCTGATGACCAACACCGTGGGCGATACGGCCCCCGCTGCCACGCCGACGACCGGACAGAACAATCCGTCATCGATGTAAGGACAATTTTCCCCTCCGTCCCCGGAGGACTTCGCCAACCAGGCCGCTCATCGCCTCCCCCTTGAGCGGCCTGCTTTTTTTGAGCCGTGAGCTATGAGCTGTGAGCCATGAGCAGCTTACGGAATCTGAGCGGCTCATAGCCAACTGCGCATTGCTCACAGCGTATAAGATACTTCCCATGCTACCCGCAGGACTCTCCCGCCGTTCGTTTCTTGCCATGTCTGCCGCGTTGCCTTGGGCGTTTCGCGGACTTGCGTCTGCTGCGGCAGCGTTCCGCTCAATCCCGGTTGGACTCGAACTCTATTCCGTGCGCGATGCGTTGAAGGCTGATCCCGAGGGCACGGTGCGCGCGGTGGCGCAAATGGGATATCAGGCGGTTGAGTTCTACGCTCCTTACTTTGACTGGACCGAGCCGCAGACGAAACAAATGCGCAAGCTGATGGACGACCTGGGCATCCACTGCTACTCGACCCACAACAACGAAGATTACTTCAGCGCGAAGAACATTGAGCGGGTGCGAGACCTGAACCTGATTCTCGGCTGCAAGTACGCGGTCATGGCGTGGACGGAACAGAATAAAGGCCCAGACGGCTGGAAAGCCGTTGCGGGAGAACTGAACGCGGCAACCGAAAAGTTAGAACCTGCGGGGCTGAAGGCCGGATACCACAATCATCAGGCCGAGTGGAAACCTGTGCAAGGGCAGCGCCCCATGGATATTCTCGCCAAGGAGACGAAGCCTTCCGTGATGCTGCAGTTGGATGTGGGAACCTGCCTGGAGGGCGGTGCCGATCCGGTGGCGTGGATTCGGGCGAATCCCGGGCGGATCCGGTCCATCCATTGCAAAGACTGGTCGCGCGATCCCGCGGTGGGTTACAAGGTTTTGTTCGGCGAAGGTGTGGCCGATTGGAAAGGCATTTTCAGCGCGGCCGAGAGCGTGGGTGGCGTCGAATATTACCTGGTGGAGCAGGAGGGCAGCCGGTATCCGGAGTTGGAGACCGCGCGCCGCTGCCTGCAAGGATTTCGAGCGGGCCGTACGAGCGCGCGCCAATTCTTCCCGTTCTTAGCGATCCTAAACTCGTCCGCTCGGAACGGACTTCCAGAGATTGGCATTGACGAGCGCGCGAGGCGATAATGGCTGTTCCCGGATATTCAGGACCTTCCCGAGTTTTGCATCACTGAGGAGATTTCCGTGCGAAAGACTCTAGTATTGTTGCTGCGTTGCGACTCTTCGCTTTCGTTGCGACTTGTCAGACGCTCCCGAGCTTCTGCAAAGCTCGCGTGTTCATCACGGACAGTCAGTCGTGGGAGGTTGCTGGATACGGGGAGGAGGGCCCGGTGGCGGAGGTTCGGCCACCCGCGGCGGCGCTCGTCCGCAGACTGCCGAAATCATTAAAACCTTCGGAGAGCGTTGCCCGGAGGTCATGGTTAACAACATTCAAGAAAAGACTGATTACATCGTTGTTCTGGATCACGAGGGTGGAAAAGGTGTTTTTCAGCACCGAAATAAAGTAGCAGTTTTCGCGAGGGTCAGCGGAGACTCCGTGGTTAGCAAGTCGACTTTGTCCCTCGGGGCTCCGTACAAGAAGCCTGTGATGCCATCAACAGGGATTGGGTTGAGCATGGAGCGGCAATGCGGGCTGCGGCAATGCTAGCCGCGCAGAACAAGGCCGCTGCCGCTCAGCCGGCAGTTGTGTCCCATCGCCGCCCCGGTGGTTGCAGCCGCGCCGGTGAGCGGGAAATTGTCCGTTGCATCTACTCCCGACGGTGCCGACATCGAGGTGGATGGAGTTTCGTGGGCAATACGCCATCCGAGGTCCAACTGGCAGAGGGTGAACACACCGTCGCTGTCAAGAAGCCGGGATTCAAAGATTGGGAGCGAAAACTGAAGGTTACCGGGGGCAGCAGCCTACACTTGAGCGCAGAGCTGGAAAAATTGGCCACACAGTAGAGAGTTGTCTACTCCGCGAGGTCCGCGGGCATTTCGCGCAGGGCTCGGGAGAAGTAGAATAGGGATATGCGTTTCTGGTTTCTCGCTTTGCTGGTGAGCGCGAGCCTGGGAGTTGCGGCCCAGAGTTCTTCCCCCGGTGCATCTTCGCCTGCACAGGCCCCGGCGAACTCACCGGCGCAGGACTCCTCGCAGTCGCCGGTTTCATCCTCACCGGCATCCGGGTCCAAAATGCCGCCGCCCAATTCCGCGCCTCCGCGTTCGGGTCGAGTCAACGCCGCTGATCTCGGAGATAATCCCGGCGAGAGTTCAAGCAAGGACTCTCAGATTGATTTGAGTCCCCCCGCGGACGACGAAAAGTCGCATCCGCAGAGTGAGGGAATGTTAAAGGACGCAGGGAGTTCGTCGGGCGCCGGGGACGTGAGCGAGACGCATTTGTGGAATCCGCACAGGGCAGCAAAGGATATTGAAGTCGGAGACTTTTATTTCAAGCGCAAGAATTATCGCGCGGCCGAAGACCGCTATCGCGAGGCTCTGGTGTACAAAGAAAACGATGCCACGGCCACGTTCCGTCTCGCGGAAAGCCTGGACAAAATGGATCGGCCGGCCGAGGCGCGACAGGAGTATGAGAGCTACTTAAAAATTCTTCCCAATGGTCCGGAATCGGCAGCAGCTAAGAAAGCGCTGGAACGATTGAAGGCGCCCACCGCGAACGCCACGCCGTCGCACTAGTTCAGCCAATGCCGATTCAACGGCCCTATTCCGCTTATCCTCGGCGCAGGCGCTTCGCACTAACCGCAGGCTGAGGAGATCGCTTCGCCGGGCGATTCGTGACTGCGGATCCGCCATGGTTTTCACCCTTGGTTGCACCTTTTCCTACGCGGCTCTGCTCGCCCTCTCCCAAAATCAAATCAGGCGGCCACTTTGGCCCGGAGTGGAGAAGCGTGGCTTTGGCGGATGCGTCGAGAATGGCATCGATCGCGTCGAGGCAGGCGTGGACGGTCTGCGTGCGCAGAGTGTCTTCGATACCGCCGCGGATGATGAGCATGGCGGTGCCGTGCATCAGGCACCAGACGGAGAGCATCAGGCGAGTGTGCTGCCGAGGCGTTCCTCCGATGCGGCCGGTCACGCGCTCGCGAATCAGGTTGAAGGTGGGCCAGGGCTCGTGCAGGGACGGCGGGCGGGCGACATCGTCAAAAAGCACTTCGTAGGCATGGCTGTGCGCGAGCGCGAATTCCACATAACGCTCGACGGCATTACGAAGCGTGCGCGTGCGGCTGACCGCGGCGTAGAGTTCGGTGCGCGTTTTGATGCGCAAGGCCAGCAGGATGTCTTCGCGGTCGCGATAGCGCTCGTAAACCGTCGGGGTCGTGGTGCCGGACGCCCGGGCTACCGCTCGCATGGTGAGCGCCTTTTCGCCGCCGCGCGCCCAGAGGCGCGAAGCCGCATCGAGAATGCGTTGTTCTAAATGTGGATCGGGAAGTCTGGGCACTTCGCCTCCGAGGCGTAGTTATAAGTTCAGCTCTAAAAACTGGACATCTGCACCTCTGGCCCGTAAAACCGTATCGCGGAATCGATGCGCCGGTACAAACTGTTTTCTTACCCGGCAAAACCTTGGACGAAGATATTAGTTGCACTGCGTTTTATTAACACTGTATACTCTATTTAATTAAGTGATAACTGACGACCTCGCAAGGCGGGTTTCGCCGGAGATGAAACAGCAGTCCTCCCAATCAAAGTCTCCCGGAACCCGCTTGCGTATGTGTACGAGTTAAGAAGGAGCAGTAGATGGTGCCAGCAGTAAAAAAACAGGTGGATGTGGCCCGACTGAATGCTGAGTTGGCATCCGCCAAGGTAGAGTTGTTGAGTGCGCAGTGTGCCGTGGATCGTATCCGCTTGCAATATTCCGCGCAGGACATAGCTGCTTTTGGGGATCGCCAGAGCCTGAAGCGTGCCATCGCTTCGGCCGAAGGGCTGCAACGTTTCTTCGCTCAAATCGAGGATCACCTGGGCAGCAATGGCGATGGCGCCGACAAAAAGAAGTAGCGCGTCGTTCCCTCATCTCAAGAAATAGCGGCCTCCGACTCAACTTTCTGCAATTGAGATCGGGCGCGGCTATTTTTCCACCCGGATAAACTCGCCCGTCGAAGCGTTGACCGAGACCGTCAGCTTGGCGTCCTGAGGGCTGGCACCGTAAATCACGTGCCAGACGAGTTGGTTCGTGTTGTGATTCCAGTCGCACATGTAAGACACCGGCGTGTCGGGCGTCTTTTCGAGAAGCTTGTCGCCGCCATGCTTTTGCGCGGTGTCAAAGGCCTGGTCGGAATCGATTTTCAAAAAGGCGACGTCGAACACCTGCGTAGATGAGTTGGTGGCGCTGTAGCTGTCTTCGTGGCCGGGATTCACGCCGCGTTCTGGCGCGCCTTCTGCGGCGCTGCCGGACCACGTGTAAGTCTTGGCCGAGTGTTGCGCGGCGGACCCGAAACTGCCGCGCCAGATCGCCCACTTGCCGTCATGTCCATTGCCGTCGGTGGTGACTACGGATTCGATGCGATAGGGCTTGGCATCCTGATTCCAGCCCCGCGCGGAAACATAAAGCTTTTGGAAGGCTGAGCGCGCGCTGAGAAGTTCGGGACCCTTGGGCGCAGGCTTCGCGGTCTCGGCAGGCTTGTTCGATTCCGATGAGCACGCCGTGAACAGAGCGAGGAGCGTGGCAACCAGCACGACGGTTAGGTGCAGGTACATCGTGCGCCAATGGGCAGTGCTTCCGGAGAGTTCTTTGTACTCGTGCAAGAAAGCCTCTCGCGATGTCTCCGCCTTTAGGGCAGTGGGCTCCGTGGGAGCGAGGCTGGCCGTTTTCATGGCATCCTTCCTGTTATAACTTTTCATGGGTTTAGTGCCGCGCAACATTCTACCCGAAGCAGCGGAAAAGTGAGGAATTCCCGTGGATCGGCGTCTCGAAAGACTGCAACAGGAGATTGCTTCAGCGATTGAGGGCGCTTCGGCTGAGCAGTTGCGCTGGCATCCGCCGGGCAAGTGGTGCATCGCGGAAGTGCTGGAACATTTGTATCTCACCTATACCGGTACGCTGAAGGGATTCGAGCGAGTGGCGGCCGCAGGCAAGCCGCTGGCGACGTCGACGACGTTAAAGATGCGCGCGCAGACTTTCGTGGTGGTTCGACTGGGATATTTGCCGTCGGGGCGGGAAGCGCCATCGGTGTCGCGTCCTCGGGGGACTTCGGCGGAGACGGTGCTGGCGGAAATCGGGCCGAAGATTGCTGAGATGGATGCCGCGATTGCGCGCTGCGAAGAAAAGTTGGGGCGGCGAACGCGATTATTGGATCATCCGATTCTGGGGCCGCTCACTGCCGCGGAGTGGAGAAAATTTCATCTGGTGCACGGGCGGCATCATGTGAAGCAGATTCGGGCGTTGCGCGGGCTGGCAGGCTGAGGGAGCGCGTGCCTTTGGAGTCGCTGGCTTCGCCTTTTCTGGACAGCCGAGGCGGCTGTCCCTACATGATTTACATGAGAGTCGCTCGGCTTCGCCTGCGCTGGACGGACGAATGCGTCCGTCCCCACGTGATTTAAGGTTCGCGGACTGAGGGTGGAACCCCAGCTTTGCGGGCATCTTCCTGCATGTCGTCGAGTTTCTGTTTGGCGTCTTCGACTGCTTTCTGTTTGTCGGCGATCTGCTGCTTGTACTGGGTGTCCTGCTTGTCCCAGTCGGCAGAGTTGCGGAAACGGGTGCCGGCATCGCCGTACATGGAAGCCACGCGAATCTGATATTCGCGTTGCAGCACGTCGAGTTCGCGCTGCGTCAGGTCGATCTGTTCCTTCTGGGTGTTGAGTTTCTCTCCCCACTTGTTCCAGGCGGCCTCCCTGGTGTTGCTGCCCTCGGGCGTTTTGGAAGCGTCTGCGGCGGGAGCGCGCGGTAGTGCTTTCCTTCACGGTCTTGGTTTCGGTCGTGGCCTCGGCAGTCTTCGTGTCGTCAGTCTTGGTTTCAGCAGGCTTGGTATCGTCCGTCTTGGTTTCGGCCGCAGTCTCGGGCTTGGCTTCTGTATTACTCCCAGAATCAGACTTGGCCTCAGATTTCTTTCCCGGGACCGACTTACCCTCTTCGGTTGCGGTCGAGGGTGCAGTGGCGGCAGCCGGGCTGGTGGGCTCTTCCGGCTTGGTCAGTGCCGAATCGTCGGCGGGGGCGGTCGGCTCCGCCGGGCCAACGATTGAGAGCTTGTCGTTGACCGGAAGGTTATCGTTATCGAAGACGCGCGGCTTGGGCTTGGTGCCGCCGTCTTTGCGGATGGACTTCGCGTAGTCGGCGAGGGAATCGCCCGACTGAGTTTGCGCCAGCGCGGCCATGCCGAGGATGCTCAGCACGAGTAAGAGTTCGACCCCATAACATGCGATGCGTTTCATAGTCCCGCCCTTTCGGGTAGAGCTGCAATTCAGTGGATTCATCGATCTCATTCATCAATTCAATTTGCCCGCGGCAGCGCCGGTCACTGCCACGGAATGTTTTTGCCGGGAAATTTCCACCGGTCTTTCAGAAAGAAATCCGCCCATGCTGCGCTCCAGTTGCTCCGCCTCTTGCGCGATGTCGGCCGCGAGTTGCTCTACCTGACCGGGATCGCCGGTTGCGAGTTGTCGGGCATAACCAGAAATCGTGGCTAACGAACTGCGCAACTGCAGAGCCTTTTCGGCCGAGAGTTCGCGATGCAGATCTTTTTCGCGGCGAATTCGCCCCAATTCGCTGACATCGTTGATCAGGCAGGTGACGCCGAGCAGGCTGCTGTCTTCGCCCCGCACTGGCGAGATGGTTACAGAGAGAAAGCGCTGGACGCCGCCAGGCGTCTGATATTCGGCTTCGATGTGACGGCGGCCACTGCCATCGTGCAACACGGCTTCCAGTTCACCCACCACGCGGGCAGGCTCGTCGGAAATTCCGTCAGCAAAAACTTCCTGCGCGCGCGGGCGGGAAACGGATGCTGCGCCCCGAAAAATGTTTTCGCCATTCATCCCGGTGAGCGAGGCAAAACCGAGGATTTCCTTGGCCGCGGGATTGCCAGTCTTCACCAGTCCTGTGGCGCCGAAGACCAGCACGCCGGTCGAGAGATTCGAAATCACGGCCTGGCTTAGCGTTTCAGAGATGCGGGCGCGATGCTGGTCCGATTTCGATTGCACGTGCAGTTCGTGCTTCTGCTGCTTAAGTTGCTGAATGACGTTGTTGTAAAGATGCATCGGCAGAGCTTCCGCCGAGGTAGAGGGCGACAGGTCGGCCTCCTCTGTGATTTTCTTGCGCAACGCACGAATCACGAGCAAGCCCAGCAAAAATGCGGCAGTCGCGCAAATCAGCACGATAAGCGCGCGCACAAGAATCGGATTGGCCAGAGCCCTTACCATAGCCCTCGATACCAGCCAATGAAATCATTGCCAAAGAAGAGCGCGACGAAGGCCATGCTGCCGAGAAAAACGCCAAACGGCATCTGGTAGTAACGGAGCACCATCTGCGCCGATTGCCATGCGCGGCGGCGGGCGGCCTGAGCGGTTTCGATGCGCTTGAAACGGCGCGTGCGTTTGAGCCAGACGATCAGCATGGTCGTGACGCCGAAGAACGATCCCGCGAGCGACGCAGTGAAGATGGTGAAGATGGTCAGCTTCACGCCGAGAAATGCGCCGATCATGGCCATCAGCTTCACGTCGCCGAAGCCCATGCCCTCCATGCCGCGCCAGCGCAGGTACATGACCCCGGCTCCGTAAATGAACGAAGCGCCGACAGCGGCTCCCAGGAGGGAATCAAGCAGAGAGAAGAGCCGCAGAGCCACGGCATCGCTAAACGGCAGATTCACCACACCCGGCAGAAATTGCGAGGCCAGATCGTTGACCGGAACCAGCATGCTGAACACAATGCCCAGCGCGATTCCAGGCAGGGTCATCTTGTCCGGAAGAAGCTTGGTCTCGGCGTCGGTGAAGATGAGGCCGAGAAGCAGGAATGCGAAGACGCAGTACTTCAGCGTGGAGAGCGTCAGCCCGAAGTACCAATAGCAGCCCAGGAACAGGATGCCCGTTAGCAATTCGATCAGCAGATAGCGTGGGGAGATGCGAGTCTTGCATTGCCGGCAGCGGCCGCCCAGAATCAGCCAGCTCAAGACTGGAAGATTGTCATAGAAAGCGATGGGCTGCTTGCACTTGGGGCAAGCCGAGCGCGGCTTGACCACCGACAGTCCCAGCGGCAGGCGATGAATGCATACGTTCAGGAAGCTGCCAAAGGCAAGCCCGAACAGAAAAATCGCCGCTGCGAAAAATGGATCCATGGATTGCATAGTCACTGACGATCTGCAGTCTCCCGCGTAAACCCACAGGTTACTGACAGAACGCGGAAAGTTGCTGATCTTGAGGGGATTATAAGGCGGCGATGTGGGTTGGCACTAAGGTACTGAAGTCACTGTCCATAGGGACAATGATCCGACAGGAGAATGAATCGGCTCGGAGAACGATCCAACTCCTGAAGGCGTTTAGAAGAGGAGCAGTGAGCCTGAATGCTGACTGCTCCTCCTCCGGATGTCGGCAGTGCTTTTTACTTTGCCTGCAGAGTGTCGATGTACTGCACCAAATTCGCAACTCTTTGTTGGACCTGGGCTTCATGTCCCTGGCTAATGCTCGAGAACAGGGGGCCCCACACCGGCATGTCCTGGCTGCCGTGGGCAGGGGTAGTGGCTTGTCCGCGGATCACGGCAGCGACGTGGGCGGAGGGATATTTGCCACTATTTTTTTGCGTCAGAGTGGTCAAATCCGCCGGCGGAGCCTTCATGGCCGAGGCCGCTGGGCCCTCGCCTTTGCCGTTGGTTCCGTGGCAAACGGCGCAATAGCTGTTGAACATCTCCTTGCCCGAGTTCGACGGGGTATTGGTGATGGGAACATGCTTGACGGTAGGGGTAGTCTGCGCCGGGGTAGTCTGCGCTACGACAGCGAAGGCCGCGATCAGTATGAGAATCACGGCGAAACTGATGAATTTCATCACACGCATTGGATTCCTCCTGGGCTTGCCAGCCCGAAACTGCCACAACAACGCAGTTTAGGCGAGGGGAAATCGCCGAACTGTGATTGAAATCACAAATGGGTGTGACGGCTGAGTCCGGGGGTTGTAACTCCGCCGAGACGTTCAATCGGAAGGATCCGGTGCCCGATCCGGTTATTTCAAGCCTTCCACAATGTACAAGTCCGGAGTTTATAGCTCCGACGCGAAAATATAGCTCAGGGAAAAGAGAACCGGAGCAGTTCGCCCAGAAGCAATTGCGAGGAAGCGTTATGGAGCGGGAGCCCGCTCTCCCAACAATTCCAGTTCGCAGGGACGATTCGCGTTTGGGTCGTGACGTTATCGCGCCAACCGGATGCGGTTTCTTCGCGGAGTCGCACGGAGAAGGTGGCGTCGACGTTCATGGGCGTCATTCCCGACCTGCACTCGTACAGGCTAGCCGAGAGCGCTTCGCTGACCGATTCGCGGGGATCAAGACAGAAAATCCATCCTGTGGCTATCGCGAGCGCCATCGGGAGCCCCTGGGGTTCGCCGCCGGTGACGATGCGGGCGCCGTATTCGCGAGCCACGCGCAGCGTGTCATCGTGGGAATGGTGGTCGATGATCACAATCCCGTCACAGGCATAAAGCATTTCCAGGCAGCGCCCAAGGCGGAGGCCGTCATTTTGGGTGTGCAGAAGGGCAGTGATGGTGGGCATGAGCGCGTTCTGGCATCAGAGTGTACCGCAAATAAAAAGAGACGTAGCGAGCTACGTCTCTACGATGCGAGACCGCTCGCGCTACTGCGAATTGTCCAGCTTTGGACGACTTGCATCCGGGCTGGGCGCTTGCACTACCGTGATTGCCGCCTGCAGGGTGAAGCTCAACACAGTTTCTGAAGGCAGCTTGATCTGCTGGCTCTTGCTGGCCGCCTGCACTCCGCCGCCGACGCCCGCTCCGGCCGCGGCGCCGATGGCCGCTCCTTTGCCGCCGCCCGCCAGCGCGCCGATGATGCCTCCCAGCACGGCACCCCCTCCAACTTTCTCGGCCGTATTCTTGCCGCGCGAGGCAGCGGTTTTCTTGTACTGATCGGTCTGGACGCTATATGTCTGGCCTCCGGAAGTCAGACTGTCGAGTTGCATAATGACCTCCGACTGCCCGGCGAATTTGCTGGCACTCTTGACTTCGACCAGATGCCCGGTGAGTTCGACGCCCGCGGGCACGGCTTCTTCACCATCGGAGGATAGCGGCGCTTTCAGCGTGGCGTGGAAATTATCACCCGTCTGATTCTTTTCGCTGTCGATCGGGTCCATGAGACGAACCGTCATCTGCGTGCCCTGATCGATGATGAATTTTTTCGGCCCGGGTGGCAGAGGAGGCGGTGGCGGCGTGGAATCGGCCTCAGCGGGCGCGGGTGGCGGCGGCGGATTGTTGTCGGCGTCCATCTGGCCGTTGTCGGCGGTTTGAGAAGAGGGTTGAGAAGAGGCTTGAGAAGAGGTTGAGAATTATCAGCAATGGCAGAATCGCTGGCATGAGATTTGCGGGAACTCTTGCCGGCGGCGGGCTTGCTGCGGTCGGGCAAGGTGGCGTTCGATGGCTGCGTGGCGGGAGTCTGCGGCGGCAGGGCCGCGGCGGTTGCCTTGCCGACCTGCAGATTGTTGACGACTTCCTTGACTCCAGCCACGGAAGCGGCTTGGCGGGCGGCGGCCTCGCGCTGGGCATCGTTATCGACGTTTCCGCCCAGGGTCACCACACCGTTCGCCGATTGCACGCCGAGCTGCTTCGAAGAAAGGCCCGAATCCTGACTGAACTTGTTTTGAATGTCGCTGGAGATCTGCGCGTCGTTAGGCTTTTTCGCGCACCCGACGCTCAACATCAGCACAACGAGAAGGAACGACGAAAGTAGCGATTTCTGATTCATGATCGACACCTGCTTGCGACCGGAAGAATCCTGACAGCTCTTAGGAATTGTCGGTTCGGCGAGACGATAAGTCAACGTAGGCCTGCTTACAACGAGATCACTCCGAAGCGAATCAAGCACCAGCGACAGCGTGGCAACGATCGCCCAGAGCAGGACTCCCTGCAGCAGAGGACGGACGCCAACCTGTTTCAACGTCGACTTCGAAATGCCGGTGCCAATCAGATAAAGCGTGACCGTCAGCCCCGCCTTCCCCAGAGCGCTCAGCTTGGGATAGAGCGGACCGAATAGTGGCAGGTAGGTTGTAGCCACGGCGGCAAAGCAGAAGAACAGAATGAACCACGGCCACTTGATCTGCGTCTTCTCTTTCTTGAACAGCGCCAGAGCGAAGGCAAGCGGGACAATCCAGAGGGCGCGAGCCAGTTTAATGGTAGTGCCGACGGTCAGAGCCTCGGCGCCATACTTCGCCGTCGCGCCAACGACCGAACTGGTGTCATGAATCGCGAGGGCGGACCACAACCCGAACTGCGCTTGCGAAAGGTGCAGCGCGTAGCCGATCGCCGGGAAGAGAAAAAGTGCGATCGAGTTCAGCACGAACACCGTGCCTAGCGAGACGGCCATCTCTTCTTCCCCGGCATTGACCACGGGGCCAACGGCGGCGATGGCGCTGCCTCCGCAGATCGCCGTCCCGGTGCTGATCAAAAGCGATGGAATGTAGCGGACGCCGAAAAGACGCCCGATGGCGAGGCCCACGAACAGCGCGAACGAGATGCTGAGGGCGGTATAGACGAATCCATGGCGCCCGGCGCGGATCACCTCGTTCAGATTCATCCCGAATCCGAGGCAGACGATGGAAGCCTGCAGCAGGAATGTGGAGAGTTTCTTGGAATCGGTCGTGTAGGGATGAGCGAATGAGAGTCCGTAGATAAGCCCGGCCAGAAGAGCGATCGGGGGCGAGATGAGCCCACTGGCAGAAACGATAACGCCTATAAAGAAGAGATTTTTGGTGTTCACGAAACTTCTAGTGTCGTCGCAGGGGCGGGTTCTTGTCTACTTTGTTTTCAGCTCGGAACCCTGCCGTTTCACTTTCGTAATTTGAAGATCAATCACGGAAGATTGATGATGGGCGCTAAATGCCAGATTCTCGCAACAAACGGCGCTGGGATCGGCTTCCGGTCGACATCCCCGTCCGCGTGATTACTTCCAAAGGGTTTTCGACTACGGTGGTCACCGGCCGCGGCACGGAGATGAGCGAAGGCGGCATGATGCTCTATGCCGGGCTGTTGCTGAATCCGGGAGATTTGCTGGAGATTGAGTTTGATACTCCGGTGCCTTCGCGAATTCCTGCGATTGTCCGGTCGCGCAACGGTTTCTGCTTCGGATTGGAATTCATCGCGCCGCTTCCTGCCTGAACTGCCCTCGTCGCACACCGCGATCGTTACCACGAACGATATGAAGTCAAACCAGGGAAATACGCGGAACTATGGCGTCTCCGGCTGATTTGTTCTAGCATCTCTGCTGGGAAATTACCCCGGAGCTTCCATCCATGTATTTCGAACAGTTCTATCTGGGCTGTCTGGCGCATGCCTCCTATATGTTGGCGTCGGAGGGTGAAGCGGTTGTGGTCGATCCGCAGCGCGATGTCGAGTTGTACCTCAAGGCCGCGGATGAGCATAACGTGAAGATCACCCACATCTTCGAGAGCCATCTGCACGCCGACTTCGTTTCCGGACACCGCGAATTAGCCTCGCGCACCGGAGCACAGATTTATATCGGAGCGCAGGCGGGAGCGAAATTTCCTCATGTGGCCGTGCGGGACGGCTTCGAGTTGAAGTTCGGACGAGCGTCGATTCGCGTGCTGGAAACTCCGGGACACACGCCGGAGAGCATTTGCCTGGTCGTGACCGACGAAGTGACTGACGAAGTGAAGCCGCTGGCGCCGTGGGCGGTGCTTACCGGGGACACTTTATTTATCGGCGATGTGGGCCGTCCTGATCTCTCGCCGAATCACACCCCGGTGCAGTTGGCGGGAATGCTCTATGACAGCCTGCACGGCAAGTTGCTGAAGCTGGCAGACAACGTGTTGGTTTATCCAGCGCACGGGGCCGGATCGTTGTGCGGAAAAAATATGCGGGCCGAGCGCTCGTCCACCATCGGTACGGAGCGGCTGACGAATTATGCGCTGCAAATTAAGAGCAGGGAAGAATTCGTTGTCCAGTTAACCAGCAATCTTCCGGCGCGTCCGGAATACTTTGCGAAAGATGCGGAGATCAATCGGACTGGCGCTGCGGCCTTGTCTGATCTGCCGGCGTTACGCGCGCTCGCGCCTTCTGAGTTGAAGGCCATGCTGGACGATGGCGAGATTGCTCTCGACATCCGTTCTGCCGATGAATTTGCGGCAGGCCATGTGCCGGGATCGGTGAACATCGCGCTGTCGGGGCAGTTCGCGTCATGGGCGGGAACTGTGCTGGGATTGACGGCGCATCCGGTGCTGATTGCAGGATCCGACGAGCAAGTGGATGAGGCGCGGGTGCGACTGGCGCGGGTCGGCATCGAAGCGTTGGATGGATTTCTGCGAGGCGGTGTCGCGGCTTGGAAGGATGCTGGGTTTCCCGTGGCGACGATCGCGCAGATTAGTGTGGAAGACCTCGCCGCGCGGATGCGATCGCAGGACGTACAGGTGCTCGATGTTCGCCGCGCTCCGGAGTGGGAAGCAGGTCACATCGAAGATGCGATGTGGTGGCCGCTGGACAATTTCAAAATCTCTCCGCCGGAGATGGATCGCGACGCCCAAGTTGCCGTCCACTGCAAAGGCGGATATCGCAGCATGATTGCGAGCAGCCTGTTGCAGCGCGCGGGATTCAAGAACGTCATCAATGTGACCGGTGGATTCGATGCCTGGCAGCAGGCGCAACTGCCGGTTGCGAGCGCCAAGCCAGTCGGCGTGTAATGCTGGAAACTCTTGCCGGGAGCCTTATCAAGCATGAAGCCTAAACATTTGTCGGACAGATTCCGCGTCGATAGCGGCAAACATTTTCGGTTGAAGGATTACGATCCGGCCGACACGGGGCACCTGCATTCGAAGGAGCATGCAGCCGACGCTTTACAAAAGGGCATTGAGCGCATGACGGAATTGCAGGACAAGCTCTATGCGCAGGATTGCTGGGCGCTGCTGCTGATCTTTCAAGCCATGGATGCTGCCGGAAAAGATGGCGCCGTCAAGCATGTGATGTCGGGAGTGAATCCGCAGGGCTGCCAGGTGTATTCGTTCAAGACCCCGTCCGAAGTGGAATTGCAACATGATTTTCTCTGGCGAACGACGCGCTTGCTGCCGGAGCGTGGGCATATCGGGATTTTCAACCGCTCGTACTACGAAGAAGTGCTGGTGGTGCGGGTACATTCGGAAATTCTTAAGGGCGAGAAGATGCCGCCATCTCTGGTCGGGAAACATATTTGGAACGAGCGGTTCGAAGATATTTGCAGCTTCGAGCGGCATATGGCGCGGAACGGGACGGTGATTCGCAAATTCTTTCTGCATCTCTCGAAGAAGGAGCAGAAGGCGCGCTTTCTGGCGCGGCTGGACCAGCCGGAAAAGAATTGGAAGTTTTCCGCGGCCGATATTCACGAGCGAAAGTATTGGGACGATTATCAGGACGCGTACGAAGACATGATCCGCAACACGGCGAGCGGGCACGCGCCGTGGTACGTGGTTCCCGCGGATAACAAGTGGTTCACGCGGCTGGTGGTTTCGACCGTGATCGTGGAAACCCTGGAATCGCTCGGACTGGCTTATCCGAAAGTGGACGGAGCGAAGAAAAAAGAGCTTGAAGCGGCTAAGAAAGTGCTGTTATCGAAGAAGTAATCGGCCTTGATGCCAGCGGAAAAAAGCTTCTAACCGCGAAGGTTGCCAAAAAAAGTGGCTAAAGCCGCTAAGGTCGCGAGGCGTGCTCCTTTTTTCCCGGCTCCGCCGCTTTGCATCGCGGCCGCGCAGGATTACCATAACCAATTGTTCACATTTCCCTGGGGGATACATTCATGGGCCGAAAAAGTATGCGCACTGGTTTGCCCGCACGATGGATCTTGGCAGCTGTATTCGCAATCTTGAGTTTCGCTGCGTCTGCTCAAACCAAACCTGAGCGGCAGTCGAAAGCGGCGAAAGCAGCGGAGGCGAATCAGTCGGCTAAGCCAGCCGCCCCGGCCGCAACCGAAGGCGAAGGCACGGACGCCGCTAAGCCGGAAGACAAGCTCTTCAAGGGCATGAAGTACCGGATGGTGGGCCCATTCCGCGGTGGACGATCGCTGACTGCGGCCGGCATTCCGGGCGACCCGACTACTTATTACTTCGGCGCGACTGGTGGCGGAGTTTGGAAGTCGACCGACGGCGCGTTGACCTGGTCTCCGGTGTTCGACCACGAGGGCACAGCTGCAATTGGCAGCATCGCCGTCGCCAGCTCGAATCACAATGTGGTTTACGTCGGCACGGGCGAGGCCTGCATTCGCGGCAACATTACGCATGGCGACGGCGTGTACAAGTCTCTCGACGGCGGAAAGAACTGGAAGAATGTTGGGCTGAAAGATTCGCGGGCTATCGGCAAGGTGATCATCAATCCGAATAATCCCGACATCGCTTTCGTCGCGGCGCTGGGACACCCGTTCGGGGCGAATATCGAGCGCGGAATTTTCCGCACGACTGACGGCGGGAAGACCTGGGAGAAAGTTCTCTACAAGGACGAAAACACGGGCGGCATTGACGTGGCCTTCGATCCGCATAATCCGAATATTTTGTTTGCCGCGTTGTGGCAGGCGCGGCGCACCGCATGGGATATGACCAGCGGCGGTCCGGGCAGCGGCCTGTATCGCTCCAATGATGGCGGCACGACGTGGAAGCATATCGAGGAGCACGGCCTGCCGAAAGGTCCGTATGGAAAAATCGGCGTAGCGGTTGCGGCGAATTCTGATCGCGTCTACGCGCTGATCGAGGCGCACAATCCGGACGGCGGTCTGTATCGCTCCGATGACGGCGGCGAGAGCTGGGAGTTGGTCAACGCGAGCCACAGTTTGTGGCAGCGGCCCTGGTATTACATGCACATCATCGCCGATCCGCGCGATGAGAGCGTGGTCTACATCATGGACGTGGAGGCCTACAAGTCCACCGACGGCGGCCACCTGTTCAACAAAGTGCATGTGCCGCATGGCGATAATCACGGCTTGTGGATCGATCCTATGAACACGAAGCGCATGATCGCTTCGAACGATGGCGGAGTGACCGTGACGCTCGACGGCGGCAACAATTGGAGTCGCCAGGACAACCAGCCGACGGCGCAGTTCTATCACGTGACCACGGACACGGCGATTCCCTATCGAATTTATGGCGCACAGCAGGATAGCGGAACGGTGGCGATCGTCAGCCGCAGCGACGACGGCTCCATCGATCGCACCGACTGGTACGACGTAGGCGGCGGCGAGGCGGGCTACATCGCGCCTGACCCGCGCGATCCGAATATTGTTTACGCCGCCGATTATCAGGGGAACATCACCCGCTACGACCGGCACATCGGGCAGGTGAAGTCGATTACCGAGCAACCGGAATTGTCCGACGCGCACGGAGCAGCGAATCTGGAGCATCGTTTCCAGTGGACTGCTCCCGTCATGCTTTCTCCGCACGATCCCAACACGCTGTATCACGCGGGCGAAATTCTGTTTAAGACGACCGATGGCGGCGTGCACTGGCAGGCCATCAGCCCCGACCTCACGCGCAACGATAAGAGCAAGCAGAAAGTTTCCGGCGGCGACATCACGATCGACGATTCGGGCACGGAATACTACGACACCATTTTTGCCCTTGCGGAATCGCCGCTAAAAAAGGGAGAGTTGTGGGCGGGCACTGACGACGGGCTGATCCAGTTCACGCAGGATGAAGGGAAGACCTGGACCAACGTCACTCCGAAAGAGATGCCGGAATGGAGCCGCATCAGCCAGATTGAGCCTTCCCCGTTTGATGCGGGCACAGCGTACGTGGCGGCGGACCGGCATCAATTTGACGATCTGCATCCGTATATCTATAAGACCAGCGACTACGGCAAGACCTGGACGAAGCTAGGCACCGGCATTCCCGACAATATGTTTGTCCGCGTGGTGCGCGAAGATCCGAAGAAACGCGGCCTGCTCTACGCGGGAACGGAGGAGGGAGTTTTCGTCTCCTTCGATGACGGGGCCAATTGGCGCGCTCTGAAATTGAATCTGCCAACCACTCCAGTGCACGACCTTGCCGTTAAGAATAACGACCTGGTGGTCGCAACCCATGGTCGGGCTTTCTGGGTGTTGGATGATCTCAGCCCGCTGCGCCAGTACAGCGACCAGGTCGCACAGAAAGATGCGTTCCTGTACACGCCGGCAACCGCTTATCGCATTCAGGCGGGGGCGGGTGGCGAACACCATCCTTCCAAACTGCGAGGACAGAATCCGCCCGCGGGCGCTGTGATTTATTTCTTTTTGAAAGATGCGCCCAAGGCCGGCGAGGAAACGAAGATCGAAATCCTCGACGCCTCCGGGAAGGTGATTCGCGAATATTCGAGCGCGGAAGTCGATCCGCTCGACGAGCCGCTCGATCCCGACGACAAGAAGCCGGAGAAGCAGATCAAGGCGGAGGCCGGACTGAATCGTTTCGTGTGGGACCTGCGTTACGAAGAGGCGCGGCGTGTTCCCGGTTATTACCTCTGGGAATATGGGAGCGGGGCGCGTGGGCCCGTGGCCGTACCCGGGCAGTATCAGGCGCGAATTACTGCGAATGGGCAGACTTTTACGGCGCCGTTTGAGCTGAAGCTCGATCCGCGAGTGACCTTGAGCCAGGCAGATCTGGAGGCGCAGTTCAATCTGCTGCTGGCCACGCGCGATGAGTTGAGCCGCGTCTACGATACCGTCAATCAGATTCAGGACGTGCGAACACAGCTTGCCGGATTGAAGAAGCGCCTGCCCGAAAATGCCAGCGCGAAAACCATTGTTGGTGCTGCCGACCAACTGGAGAAAAAACTGGTCGCCGTGCGTGACGACCTGGTCAACCTGGATATCAGCGCCAACGAAGATTCGCTGGCTTATCCTCCTCAACTGGATGCAAAGCTGGCATTTCTGGCCATGGATGCGAGCAGCGCCGACTCTGCGCCGACCGAGGCCGAGCAGCGGCAGTTTGAGAAGCTGAAGCGGCAGAGCGGGGAATTCATTGCACGCTGGGAGGACATCCAGCGGCGCGATCTGGCGGCATTCCAGAAGCTGGCAGCCGAAGGCAGCTTGTCGACCGTGATGGTTCCACCCGCCGGACGCGTGGTGAACGAAGATGTTCCAGCACACTGATCCGCAGCCGGAAACTAAATGTAGAGACGTTGCTCGCAACGTCTCCTGCGGCAATCGAGACGTAGGCAGAATTACGTCTCTATTGTTGATACTCTGAAGACACTATTACCTCCGTGCCACTTCTATGGCACGCACGTGCCTTGTCCGCAGGCACAGTCGTTGCTATTGTCCCCTTAGAGTTTGACTGTTTCCTCCCCTGAGGATCGATGAGCTGGTCCTGGAGGGGGTGTGCAATGCGAATGATGCATATTTGCTATGCGGCGATTGGCTTTGCGGTGGCCCGCTGGATATTCAAGCGGCAAGCAGTAGTCGATCCAGTCAGCCGGTTCCGGTCGCAGGGCCTTCTGTAAACAAGTTTTTTGGGCTTGGGCGTGCGCCCCGTTGCGCCTCCATTTCGTCAGCGCGCGCCCTTTGCTTTATCTCCGTCAGCTTCTGGCCGAAGCCCGACGGTACCTTGGTTATTTCTTCCTTTCAGCAGTAACTCCATACAATTGGATCGAGGGCGTGTCTTCCCTCCATCATGTCGCGACGCTGTGAAATCCCCCGAGCTATTCTGCTGCGCGTGCTGTTAGCAGCGTTGATGGCATTCGCTGTGACTCCGCGCATGATCGGGCAGAACGGCGAGCAAGACGCGGCACAGGACGATCCCAACAACGTTCCTCTCGGCGACGTGGCGCGGAACATGCGCAAGAACAGCGCGCATCCGCAGCAGGTGATTGACGACGACAATCTCTCAAATGCGATGCAGCAGGCTGATAGTCGCCACAGCGCCTCTGGGCTGCGCTATGTGATGGGCGGAGGCGACAAAGACTTTCGCGTGGCCTCGCCCGATGTGACCTGCAGCCTGGCATTTAGCCCGAACGCGAAGTCACTGCTTTCCAGCCAGTATGCGCAGATGGAATTGCCACCCGACGACCTGGCAAAGATTCACGGGCCGGCGACGATCGAGGGAGATGCGCTGACGGTTTCGATTTTCAATGGTACCGATTGGCATGTGAGCGAGATCTCGGTTGCAGTGACCATCGTGAAGAAGGACGCTGACGCGTCATCATTGAATGGGTTGTCGACAATGGCCGCGCCGGATTCGATGGTCCGTCCGGAGAAGAAGCCCGACACGACTTTCATCTATCGTATGCGGGCGGCGGCTTCGCCCTGGGCGACGACAACCTTCAATGCGCCGCTGAACGGTGATCTGGCAGAGGGCGAGGAGTGGCATTGGGCGATTTTGCAGGCCAGAGGTTATCCGCCGCACATCGGCGAGACCGCGCCCCAAACCACGGCTCAAACACAGATTTCAGCGCCTGCCCAGCCCACAGTGCCTGCGCTGAGCGAGGCGCCGCCGACCTCACCCGCGACTGCATTGCCATCAACGCCTCAGTAGAAATCCGCAAGCTGAACAGCGTCAGCGCACTCCCAGGCTTCGAGCGTGCTGCGCTTCGCGGATCGCTTTCGTTGCCACGCGGGCCATTTGGACGCCGTGCTAGACTAAGCCCAAACTCCCAAAACTGAGGGCCCAATGAAATTTGGCGTCATCATCTTCCCCGGTTCCAACTGCGATCACGATGCTCACTGGACCGTAGAACATGTGATCCAGCAGCAGGCCACGTTTCTCTGGCACGAATCGCACGATCTGGAAAATTGCGACGCCATCATCGTCCCGGGAGGCTTCGCCTACGGTGATTATTTACGCACCGGGGCAATCGCGAAGTTCTCGCCGGTGATGGATTCGGTCCGTAAATTCGCGGCGGGCGGTGGCCTCGTGCTCGGCATCTGCAACGGCTTCCAGATTCTCTGTGAGTCGGGATTGCTACCGGGAGCCCTGATGCGCAACGTCGGCCTGAAATATGTCTGCAAGCCCGTGCAAGTACGGGTGGAGAATGCGGATACGCCCTTCACCAATACCTGCGCGCTGGGAGAGGTGCTGACCATTCCCGTCGGCCATATGGAGGGCAACTATTTCTGCGATGCCCTCACCCTGAATGACTTGCAGCGCCACAATCGCATCGTCTTCCGCTATTGCGCCACTGGCGGGGAGATCACGACTACGGCCAATCCGAACGGATCATTGGATAACATCGCCGGAATCTGCAGCGCCGGAGGGAATGTGGTTGGGATGATGCCCCATCCCGAGCGCTCGGCCGAGCCGGAACTGGGTGGCAGCGACGGGCTGAAAATTTTCCAGTCGATGGTCTCCTCCTTGGTTTCCCGATAGCCTGAACAAACATCTTGGCGATTCACAACGCTCCGGTGTATTCTTCGCCTGCTTCCCCCCAGTAGTGTGGGCCCTAAACCTAGTTTGCGTTCGCTAGCACACGCGGGGAGGCGTGTCTTCACATGACACCGAAGCAAATCCTGGATTCCTTTTCAGAAACATTAATGCTCGACGAGCGGATTCTTAGTCCGCAGGAACGAGCCCTGCTCACCAACCTGCTGCATCACGCCAAGATTACGACAAGTGAGAATCAAGCGACGCGAGAAGCGGTGCGGGCCGTGATTGCGTCGGCGGTTGGCGAAACGGTCGCACAGCGCGCGTTCTCAGTGCTTGGCGCCAGTATCGTCGAGCGAATTCTGCAGAGCGGGGCGGCGGGAATCGAAGAATCCGGCCGCACCCGCCATCGGGAAGCTTATCTGGGCGAACCGCAGACGCCGGGAACTCCCCGTCGCGTGCCGGCGGAGCCACAGACGCCCGGCATATCGCCGGGCGAGCCACAGACTCCCGGGAGTCCGCTGGAACTTCCAGAAGAAGAGCCGCAAACTCCAGGGATTTCTCCTGGCGAGCCGCAGACTCCCGGGCACATGATCCGCCAGCAGGGTGCGCCTGGGTCGCCTGCGACCCCCGAGCCGCAGACTCCAGGAATCGTGCCGGGCGAGCCGCAAACACCGGGTGGGCCCATCCGCGAGCCGCAAACTCCGGGCATTACGCCGGGCGAGCCGCAGACGCCGGGTCACGCGATCCGCCAGCCGCGCCCGGTCTCTACTGCTCAAACCGATGCAGCGCTGCAGGCTGGCGTGGCTGTCTTGGAGCGTCCGGAAATCCTGCCGGCACGCTGCGTGGTGCTGGATGAGTTCCTGGCTCCGCAGGAGTTGGAGGAGTTGACTCGATTCGCTCTCGACCACGAGCCGGATTTTTCGGCCAGCGAGGTGCTGTCTCCACGCTCTACAAACGGCGTGGTGAATTACGAACACAGGCGCTCGCGCGTATTGATGGATCTGGCCCAGTATCAGGATCTGATGGTCGAGCGCGTGAAGTCGGTGATGCCGGAGGTTCTGCGAAAGCTGAACCTGGAGCCCTTCACCATCGCCGGCATTGAGGCGCAAATTACCGCCAGCAATGACGGCGACTTCTTCCGCTTTCACAGCGACAATGGCAGCGACCGCGTTGCCTGCCGCTATCTCACATTCGTTTATTTTTTCCATCGTGAGCCGAAGACATTTGACGGTGGAGAGCTTCATATTCACGATGCGCGACTGCAGGACGGTCTGTACGTCAGCCAGGGCAGCTATCAAACGATTGTGCCGCGGCAGAACCAGATCGTATTTTTCCCGTGCGAAATGCGACACGAGATCACTCCAGTGAAGTGTTCTTCGCGACTCTTCGCCGACAGCCGCTTTACCTTAAACGGATGGTTTCGACGCTAAACAATCCGGCGTGGGTCGAGTGGATGACAACCCTCATGGGAGGAGTGTCGCGGCAGAGTCCTGCCTCGACATTTCCTCCCAACCGTTTTTTCTGCCTGCTGGACGACTTGCCGCTGCATCTGATTCCGCGGCATGCGGCCGGTCTGCTGGCGAACCATGATGCGCCACCGCTTTTTCTAAATCCCGACTGCCAGATTTGCTCCGACGGCAATGTGCCGGAGGAATTTTCTCAGCATAGAGATTTGCTGTCGGGCTTTGCTTTACAGGGAACGATCGCGTGGGTGCGGCATCGCGAGTCGCCGAGCTTACTTCCTTTCTGGTTAGGGCCGGAAATGGAAGCAGTGGTGCGTGGCCTGGAGCTCGGGGAGCCAGTTCCTTCAAGCCTGCCGCAGGAGTCACGGAACATCTTGGCAGCCGCAGAAATTCTGGTTCCGCAGGAACGTGCCGTCGATCGGCCGCGCAATCAAAAGGTGCACCAACCCGGAGCGCTCTTCCGGGAACGAGGATACGCTCCCCTGGCCGGTTTGATTCACCCCTTTCACGTGGCCGCTTTGCGGCGCTATTACCGCTCCTTGATCCGCAGCGGCGCCATTCGCCTTGGCGATGGCCAGAGTCCGCGGCGCTACGTTGCGTACAACGAGTCCGTGGCGAGATTTTTCCATCACCAGCTCGCCGCAACCTTTAGCACGACGGCCGGCGAGCCGCTCAAGCCCTCTTACGCATATCTCGCTTCTTATTTGAGCGGGGCTGAACTCCAGAAGCACACCGACCGCGAGCAGTGCGAGTTCAGCGTGACCTTGTGCCTCGATTTTTCTCCCGAGCCCGAGTTGGAAACTCCGTGGCCCATCCAACTCGACACTCCCACCGGCACGGTAACGGTCTATCAGGCGATTGGAGACGGGCTTGCCTACCGCGGAACGCGGCTGCCGCACTATCGCAGCAAATTGGGCGAAGGACAAACTTCCACATCAATCTTCTTTCACTACGTCGCCGCGGATTTCACGGGCTCCCTCAGCTGAGGCCAACTCAAACGAGCTATTGCAATCCGGAGATTAGATAGAGGGATGAGAGCGTCTGGTTGTAGCTATAGGCGAAGTGCGCTCCGTCGCGGCTGACCACAATCGGGGCGACCAGAACAACGCCGGCTGAAACTGCCGGTTTGAGTTGTTGAAGGGCGGTTTCTTTGCCGGTCGCGATCTCGACTTTGTAAATCGTGCTGGGAAGTTCGCCCAAATTATTGCCAAATAGAAAGCGCCCGTCGTTCGACCACTGCACGGGATTGAACTTCGCATTCAGGTTGGGAATAGAACGGGGCGCGCCACCGCTTAGGTTGTAGAGAGCTACCGAGCGATTTGCGACACTGAAGCCGACCATCGATTGACTGTCGGGCGAGAGCGGGCCGCAGCGGATGCCCTCTGGCGTCACCGGTTTCGCATTTCCGCTGGAGACATCGACCACATAACAACGCGTTCTATGCCCGGTCTGATCGCCGCTGACTGCGATCCCCTGTCCGTTCGGGAGAAAGCGAGCCAAGCCGTTGTAGATTTTATCGAGTCCGGTGACGTTAATGGATCGTGGTTGACCCGCGCCGGTAGGCAGCAGAGTCAGTTGCGAAGGTTTGTCCTTCGGCAAGGAAATTGCCCACTTCCCATCTGGAGAAAGACCTCCGGAACCGCCTTCGCCCAGACGAATCGGCAAAGCGCCGTCGATCTTGCGTATAGCGACAACATAGTTTGGACCCGCGGCCTCACTGGCGTCTTCGAAAAGCACTGACTGTCCGTCGGGCGAGATGTCGCGCGCGGAGTTCCAATCATGCCAGGAGAGTTCAACGTCCTCCTTGGCTCCCAAACCGGTCGAGCCCATCGCCAGGCGCTTGCTATTCTGCGTAACCAGAACTCGGCCGTCGGCAGCGATATCTTGCAACGTGAGGCCCGGGGGCAAATTCAGCAGGAACCGGGTCTTGCCCGATAAATCGACGGCCATCAAATTCAGATTGCTGCCCTTTTCGGCGGCGCTGAACCAGATCTCTTTGCCATCCGGGCGCCACGCCAAGCCTTGTTCCGACTCCCATTGTTGAGTCAGAGTGCGGACGTGTCCGGCTAAATCAACTACCGCCAGCGAGCCAAGATTATCGAAAAGCTGGGGATGATCGAGGAATGCAATCCGGTCGTGTTGCGGAGAAAAGCGGATGTGGCTGATCCATCCACCGCAGCGATAGAGCACGTTGCCGATGGGATATTCCAGAGTGCAGTGACCCTCAACCTGGCGCACTACGGCGAGTTTGCCGTCCGCATCCCAGTCAGCCCAGCGCGCGTCGTGCAGCACTTCGCGCGGAGAGCCTCCGGCCATGGGCGTAGTGGCCAGGTCTCCTTCGGTAAGTTCAAGCTGGCCAGTGGGCGTGCCGTGTTGCACGACTGCGAGTTCGTTGCTGGGAGATATCGCCAGCAGATTCGCATCACCCAGGTTTAGCGGCTGAGCCAGCAGGGAATTGCCGACCGTGGTGAAGGTTTGGATCGGCTTGTTATTCCAGGCGGCACTATAAACAATGGCTTGGCCATCGGGCGCGAAACGCGCGGAGTAAATTGTTCCTGCTTCGAATGTCAGGCGGCGATACGTCAAGGTGGACAATGGATGCCGCAACAGATCGGCCGCCAGCACCAAAGCCGCCGCAGCCAAAATCGCGACCAGCGCCCATGGCAGCACGCGCGGCTTCGCGGTTCGCGGCCGGATCAAGGCCACCGGTTTGTCGGCGGACGTACCCGAGATGGTTTGCAGGGCAAAAGCCAGATCGGTCGCGGACTGGAAACGATCCTGGGGTTCCTTTTCCAGGCAATGCTTCACGATATCGCGATAGCCAAGCGGAACCGCCGCTTCGTCCAGTCCGACGTCAGCAGGTTGTTCGCGTAGTACGGCGGTCATGGTGTCGACTTCGGTTTCCCCGCGGAAGGCGCGGCTTCCCGCCAGCATCTCGTAGAGAATCGCGCCAAAGCTGAAGATGTCGCTGCGATGATCCACCGCCTTGCCCCGCAGTTGCTCGGGCGACATGTAGGCAACGGTGCCGACCATGGTGCCGCTCTTTGTGACGGTCGTGAGACTTTCCACGGCACGGCCATCTTCGGTGGCTTGCAGCTTGGCAACTCCGAAGTCGAGGATTTTGACTCGGCCTTCCGTGGTGAGAAAAAGATTCTCGGGCTTGAGGTCGCGATGGACGATGTGCCGCTCGTGGGCTGCGATCAGCCCGTGCGCAATCTGCAGCGAATAATCGCTAACTTCACGTAATGCGAGAGGACCTTCGAGCAAGCGCACACGCAGCGTCTTGCCGTGCAGCAGTTCAGAGACGATGTAGGGAGTCGTGCCGGCGAAGCCGACATCATAGATCGCAAGAATGTTGGGGTGGTTGAGAGCCGCAGCGGCGCGCGCCTCCTGCTCGAAGCGGCGAAGATGCTCAGGATTTTCGCTGGACGCGGGCCGAATCAGTTTGATGGCAACATCACGCCCGAGTCTTTCGTCGCGCGCCCGAAAGACTTCCCCCATTCCGCCTGCACCAATCTTTTCGAGGACCCGGTAATGCCCCAACAGCTGGCCGATCATAACAATAGCCCTGGCGCGCCTTGCCTCGGCATGTTAGGGAGGATGGCGAGCAGAGTCAATACCGACTTCGTGCCAGTGAAGGTGGCGGCCACTGCAGTAGACTTCTTGAGGCTGAGCCGCGGCCGGCATCATGTTATAATTTCGGTTCGCCTGCATGCGTACTGAGGCAATCCTGTGATCTCCTCGAATGGCGAATCCAGCGACATCCGTAGCTCTTTAAAGAAGCATCTTTAGATACGAGGTCGAACCATGTCCGGCCATTCAAAGTGGGCCACAATTAAGCACAAGAAGGGCGCGCTGGACGCGAAGCGCGGCAAGATTTTCACCCGTCTCATCAAAGAAATCAGCATCGCGGCGAAGAACGGCGGCGGCGATCCGGATTCCAACCCGCGCCTGCGCGGCGCTATCCTCGCTGCCAAGGCCGAGAACATGCCTGCCGACAACATCAAGCGGGCCATCCAGCGCGGTACCGGCGAACTGCCTGGCGCCACCTATGAAGAGTTCTCGCTCGAAGGCTACGGGCCCGGCGGCGTTGCCATCCTGCTCGACATCAACACCGACAATCGCAATCGCACGGTCAGCGAAATCCGTCACGCCTTTGGCAAGAACGGCGGCAACATGGCCTCTGCGGGCGCCGTTGCCTATATGTTCCACAAGAAGGGCGACATCATCATCCCCAAGTCGGCAGCCAAGGTGGACGATTTGATGAACATCATCATTGATGCGGGCGGCGAGGATGAGCCCATTGACGATGGCGAGAATTGGGAAATCCTGACTGCGACTTCCGCTTACGAGGGCATGCTCGAAGCCGTGAAGAAGGCTGGGATCACTCCTGTTTCGTCAAGCGTGAGCATGATTCCCGACACCTATGTCAAGCTGGAAGGCGCTGCGGCCAACACCATGATCCGCCTGATGGAAGCGCTGGAAGAGCACGATGACGTGCAGAACGTTCATGCCAACTTCGATATTGATCAGAAGCTGTTGGAAGAAGTTGCGGGATAGTTTGTCTGAGAAGAAATCGAAAGCCGCCCGTTCCGCGGGCGGTTTTTTTTCGCTTGGGAATACAGCGGATGCCTTATTTCTGGGGGCCGTCGCAAAAGTTTTCAACACATTCGTGGAAAAATCTGTGGAAAAGCGGCAAAGTATTGCCTTAAGTGGTTCACTCACAGACGCTTTAGCACTTTGCACTAGAGCGAGTGCTGGCACTTTCTGGGTAGAACCTTCAGCCCAAATTCAATCTTGAGCTCGACCTTGAAAGTTCGACTCGACAAACTTCTGGTGGATCGCGCGCTGGCTGCGTCCCGCGAGCGCGCGCAGGCCTTGATCCTTGCGGGCAAGGTTCTCGTCGATGATCAGAAGATCGAGAAGGCCGGAGCGCAGGTCGCAGACGATGCTGCGATTCGCTTGCTGGGCGATGATCTCAAATTTGTCGGCCGTGGCGGGCTGAAGTTGGAGCGCGCGCTGGAACATTGGAACATTGATGTCCGCGGGAAAATTTGTCTCGACGTGGGCGCCTCGACGGGAGGATTCACCGACTGCCTGCTGCAACGTGGCGCGGCGCGGGTGATCGCCGTCGATACTGGCTACGGCCAGATGGATTTCAAACTCCGGCAGAATCCGCGGGTGCGGCTGCTGGAAAAAACGAATGCTCGCTATCTGACACGGGAGGCCCTGGGCAATGAGGAGGATCTCGATTTCATTGCCATGGATGTGTCGTTCATCTCGGCTACGCTCGTTCTTCCTGCAGTAATCTCTTCTGCTTTCCCGGAATCGCAGGGTGAGGATAAGCGCCAGGGACGGCAACTTGTGGTGCTGGTCAAGCCGCAATTCGAAGCAGGCCGCGAACACGTTGGCAAGGGCGGCATCGTGCGTGACGAAACGGCGCAACTGGCCGCAGTCGAAAAAGTTCGGAACGCGCTCGTAAGTCTCGGCGCGCGGACCACGGAAGTGATCGATTCGCCGATTTTGGGCGCGGAAGGGAATCGCGAGTTCCTCGTGCACGCCGCGTTTTGAGCGCTCGCTGCGGTGGACCGGGCTCGCTTTGCTCGCAGGACGGACGAATGCGTCCGTCCCCACGTGTGTGGATTTTCGATACAATCAGCTTTCCCCATGGCCAGCCCGCAAACACCCTCCCGGAAACTCGCAGCGATTATTTCCCGGCCCGACCGCCCTAAGGTCGCCGAAGTCATTCCTGGACTTCTTCAGTGGCTGGCCGAGCACGGCTACAAGGTCATCATCGATGAGGAATCGGCGGGATACGCGAACGGCCTGGAGGTCGTGCCGCGCGAGCAAATGGGCGCAAGGCCGCTCGACCTGGTGATCGTTCTCGGAGGCGACGGCACGCTGCTTTCGGCGGCCAGGGTCACCGCTGCCATTGACGTTCCGCTGCTCGGCGTCAATCTCGGCTCGCTCGGGTTTCTCACCGAAGTTCCGTTGGAGTCGCTCTATAACATGCTGGACGGAATTGAGCAGGGCCGCGCCGCGGTGGAGCAGCGTTCGCTGGTGCAGTGCGATTTGCTGCGCGACGGCGGCGTGCGCAGCAGCTATCTCGTCTTTAACGATGCTGTGGTCAACAAGACCGCGCTCGCGCGACTCAACACTTACGATCTTTACGTGGACCAGGTTTTCGTCTCCAGTTACCGTGCCGATGGCATGATTGTTGCCACGCCCACCGGATCGACGGCATACTCGCTATCTGCCGGCGGGCCCGTGCTGATGCCCACGGTGCGCGCCCTCGTCATTACTCCGGTGGCACCCCACGCTTTGACGCATCGCCCGCTGGTCGTGCCCGATTCCTCCGAGATCGAGATTCTGCTGCACAGCGAGGAAGAAGTCGCCTACCTCAGCCTGGATGGCCAGCCCGGCCTCGACCTGCGCGATGGCGACCGAGTGCGCTGCCGGCGCTCGGAACATCACGTGAATTTATTTCGCGCGGGCGCGGATTTCTTCCAGGTGCTGCGCAGCAAGCTGAAGTGGGGAGAACGGCAGTCGTGAACCCGTAGAACTGCGAGTCCCAGTCTGACTCACATTTCCGGCAAAGCAAGAAATGCCCAGCGCCATTGAAGAGCGCCGGGCATTTTTTGTTGACGTGATGTCAGTCGCTGCGTGCGCTAGCGCACAACCAGCGGCCGCATCATGTCGTGCTCCTCGTGTTCGAGGATGTGGCAATGCCACACGTACTCATGTCCACCGGTGCGAGGGCTGACTGCCTTGCGCATTGCAGCAGTCGGCAACTCAGGCAGATTGAATTGCATGATCACGGTCGTGATTTCGCCGGGATTCATGCGCACTGTATCTTTCCATCCGACCTCGTTCGCATCGGGCGGAGTCGGCGACCCGCTGTAGTTCCAACTGCTCGGATTGCCCTGGAACGGTTGCCGCTGGATCACCTGCACGTTCACCAGATGGAAGTGAATGGGATGCGTGTCGCCAGTGAGATTCATGATCTGCCAGACTTCAACCGCTCCGGCAGTCGGATTCTCAGTGGTGGGCGACATGTATCCCAGGCCCCAGGTGGGAATGCCCTGGTTGTTCATGCTTTCCGAGCCGAACGTGCCAATGGTTTGAATCAGGCGACCGTACTGGTCGAAGTCCTCATTCAAGGTGAGCATGCGAGTCGCGACACCGTTGAATGGGAAGGCCGGCACAGACGGATCGCCATTGTTGTAGAGCAGCCCTGGCTGATTTCCCGTCAGGAAGTTGCTCTTCAGTTGAGCGTTGATTTGCGGCAGCCAGTTTGCGGTGCTGAGCGTATCGCCGGAACCGCTGGTGACGATGATCTTCAGGAGCGTCCGGGTGTTCGCGCCAAAGCCCAGCTTGGTGGAGGGTGCGCCGCCAATCGCGGTTTGATTAGGGTCTCCAGTGAAGTAGTCGTTGCGTGAATCGCCGCCGGGGAATGGCGCGATGCAATCGTTGTACAGAATGAATGTGGAACCAACCGGAACGCCGTTGAAGTCGATAACGAGATCAGCGCGCTCCGCCGGAGCCACGAGAAGGTTGAACGGCCCATCGGCGTTGGCATCGTCAACGTCGAGCAGCGGCAGTGGCGTGGTGTTGTTGTGAATCGCGACCGCGGGCAGGAACCCGCCTTCGCTGCCGACCTGATACATGATCGGACCGGGCGTCCCGACTTTCGCCTCTCCCGGATTCGACAGATCTTCCGGATGGAGGTTCAGGTGATAGAAGCGCGCCTGGGATCCGTTAAGGATGCGGAAGCGAGTGCGCTGTGGAGTGACGTTCACGGTCGGGTAGACGCCGCCATTGATCAGAATGGTGTCGAAGAACGCCTCGGGCACGACCGACAGTTTGGGCAACGGCAATGTGCCTTCCGAAGGCGGCGTATAGGTCGGACCCCAATCCCACCGTCCCTTGGGATTCGGAACACCGCCAGAGAGAATGTTTGCTTCGTACGAATGCGGGTACCAGAGACTGCCAGGTCCTCCCCAGCGCCAGGTCGGGTCCTGCTTCAGAATGTTGTCGGATACGAAGCTCTTGTCCTGAACCACGAGTGGAATTCCGACGAGGTCTGGCAGCAGACCAGAACTCACCAGTCCCGCTTCGAAGTCGTCAGTGATGATCAGAGCCGATGCGATTCCGGCATAAGCGTTGAGCCGCGTGATGCCCATGGCATGGTCGTGGTACCACACCAGGCGCGCGCTTTGCTGATTGGGATAGTAATGGGAGGCGCTGCCCGGAGGCACGGGAAAGCCGGGCACGTTGCTGAAGCACATGCCGTGTTCGCCATTTGGTGTGTACCACTGGAACGGCGTGCCGTCGCTGAACCATGGAGTCCGACCGCCGTGTAGATGGGTGATGATGCGGTTGATCGGCAACTGTCCGACCGTAACCCCGTTTGCTCCGCCCATGAGCGTGGGATCGACCGGCAGAATGTGTTTTGGGGGAAGCAAGTTTGTGACACTCAGCATGACGGGAGTGTTCTTCGTGGCCACAATGACCCCGCCGAGATATTTCTGATCGAAAGTTGAAAGGTCGGTGTAGCCGAAGAACTCGGTTCGACCCGGCAGATCCGGATGCATCAACTCGCTGTATTGCGCGACTCCGATTTTGTAGAAGTCCGTGGAAAGGCCAGCAAAGTTGAGGGAGTGCTTGGTGGCGAGCGGAATGTATTGGCCAATCTGGTTTTGCGCAGCAGGTCCGAGACCCGGCAGCGAGGTGACGAATTTGCGGACATTGGTGGGGCTCTGTGCGAATGGCCATGCTCGGCCGCTCAGCGCGAGAGCGCCCGCTCCTGCCATGGCTGAGGATTTAAGAAAGCGACGGCGGTTCATCATAGGAAGTCTCCTGATTCAACTGAATTTGAGTTCGGCTCGATCGACTGAGCGGAAGAGGTCAATATAAAAATGAGGGAGATCAATGCATGGCCTTTCAAGTGGTTGTGCCGGGAGAGAAGTGAAATCAAAGGGTGGCCAGCCCGTCTGCGTGTTTGTACCGAAAGTGAGGGCAGAGGGCAGTGATCAGCATCACCGGCGGCGGTGATGCGTGCACGCTGAAGTCGTACTGCAGTTATGGCGTACTGAATTTATTAGGAAGCGAATAGCGACGATCAAAGTTCGGCGCGAATGAGGTCGGAAATCTTCTCCCGCTTGCGGATTATTTTGGCGGACTTACCTGTGACGAGAATTTCGGCGGGACGCGGGCGCGTGTTGTAGTTCGAGGTGAGGACCATGCCGTAGGCGCCCACGTCGAGAATTGCCAGCAGATCGCCCTGGCTGGCGGGCGCTAATGCGCGGTCGCGGGCAAAGAAATCTCCGGTTTCGCAGACCGGGCCGACGATGTCGACAACCTCGCTCGCAGAACCTGCGCGCTGAACGACCGGAACGATCTCGTGATATGCGCCGTAGAGAGCGGGCCTGATCAAGTCGTTCATCGCAGAATCGACAATCAGAAATCGCTTGCCGTTGTTCGCTTTTTTGTAGACCACCGAGGTGATTAGAACGCCGGCCGGACCGATGATCGCGCGGCCAGGCTCGAGCAGAAGCCGCACATCAAGCCTTCGCAGCGGCGCTGCAAGTTGTCGCGCGTATGCGGCGACCTGAGCGGGAAAGTCAGCGGCTTGGGAATCTTCATACGGAATTCCCAGGCCTCCACCGGCATCGACATAATCGATCTGATGGCCTGCCTCGCGCAGTTCGCGAATCAGTTCCGCAATTCGCTCCATCGCCTCGCCGAACGGCGTCACGTCGGTGATCTGAGAGCCGATGTGAACACTGACTCCGCGCACGCTCAAATATTTCTGCCGAGCTGCTTCGGCGTATAGCTGCCGCGCAACGCCGATCGGCACGCCGAACTTGTGCTTGTGCAAGCCAGTCGAGATGTAGGGATGAGTCTCGGCGGCGACGTCGGGATTCACGCGCATGGCGACGGGAGCCAGTCTTACGCAAGCGCGCTGCGCATTCGGCCAGCGTTCGCAATTCCGACTCGCTCTCGATGTTAAACAGCAGGATTCCAGCCTTCAGAGCGGCCGTGAGTTCCTCGCGGGTTTTGCCGACGCCGGAAAACACCACGTTCCTGGCAGCCTTGCGATCGGCGATGAGAACGCGTTCCAGTTCTCCGCCGGAGACCACGTCGAAGCCACATCCCTTCTTCGCCAGCAGGCGGAGAAGGGTCAAATTCGAGTTGGCCTTGACCGAGTAGCAGACGAGATGAGGAGTGTCCTGAAAGGCCGCCTCGAAGGCGTCGTAACGCTCGTGGATCGTCAGACCGGAATAAACATACAAAGGCGTGCCGTAACGCTTGGCCAGCGCGGGCAATGCGATTTCTTCACAATGGAGCGTCAGATTCGCGTCTCCGCGGCTTCGAGGGCGCGCCGCGCGATAGACGAATCCTGGCGGCCGCACCGGTATGGAACGCGGGCGGGCGGTCATTTCTTCTTCGGAGGTTGGTGCGGCCCGGCCAGCACGCGGATGGCAACGACCGTCTGATCGTCGAACGTTTCCACGCCGGCGGAGTGATCCGCGGCGGCTTTGAAAAGCGAGTCAACGACGCAGGCTGCGGACTTGTCGGCGCACTCAGAAATAATTCTTTCGGCTCGGCCGCGTCCGAAAAGATCGCCTTTGCGGTTCCGCGCATCGAGGATGCCGTCACTGAAGAAGACGAACATCTCTCCCGGCTTCATGCGAAATTTGAACTCTTCGTAATCGGCTTCGTCGAACAAGCCCAGCGGCAATCCAGTGGCCTCGATGACTTCGAGCTTACCGCTATGTACATACACCGGACGGGGCAGGCCAGAGTTCGCGACGGTCAGCGTGCGATGTTCATCGTCCCACACGGCGTAAATGATCGAAACGAATTGGGCCTCGATGCGGCGCTCGGCCAGGGACAGGTTCACGGCTGACAGCATCTCCGCCGGCCCGGGTTCGATGGGCGCGTGCGAGCGGATGATGCCGCTGACCAGCGCGGCATAAATGGCCGCGGGCGCGCCTTTTCCACTTACGTCGCCGACCGCGATGCCCAGGCGCGACAAGGAATACGGCACGAAATCGTAGAGATCTCCGCCGATCGCTCTGGCCGGGACAAACTTGGCCGCGACGTCGAGGTGGGCGAGTTTCGGATTTGTCTGCGGAAGCAAACGGCTCTGCAATTCGCGGGCGAGCGAAAGATCGCGCTCCAGACGCCGCTCCTGCCGCTCGATTTCTTCGTATAGCCGCGCGTTCTCGACGGCGATGGCAATCTGCGCCGCCAGCGTCGTCATCGTGCGCTTGTGCTCATCGGTGAAAAATCCACGACGAGTGTGCTCGAGGTCGAGTACTCCGATCACTTTGCCTTTGTAAATCAACGGCACGGCCAATTCAGAGCGCGTCTCAGGATTGGTTTCGATGTATCGCGCATCCTTGCTCACGTCCGGCGCCAGCACCGCTTCCTGGCTCTGCGCCGCCGCGCCCACGAGTCCACGTCCCAGCGGGATTTCGTGTTTCAGGTGAATGTTCTCGTTGAAGCGCAGAGAGAACCGGTGCTGCAACTTCTCCCCCGGCGCGTCCAGCAGCAGGATGCTGAACATCTGATAATCGATCAAACGCCGCACCAGTTCCGCGATGCGGCTGAGAAGCTCGTCGAGATTCAGAATCGAAGTCAGTTCCTGTGCAATTTCATTCAGCAGCAGAAGAATGCGGGCCTGCTTGGTGGTCCGGGTGTAAAGCTGCGCGTTCTCAATGCCGGCAGCCATGCGCGAGGCGACCAGCGTAAGTACGCGGCGGTGCTCTTCCGTGAAGTAGCCCGGCTCCCGCGCCTCAAGGTCGATGACGCCGATGACGCGATTCTTGGTGATCAGCGGGATAGCCAATTCCGAGCGCACATTGGGAACGGCTTCGATGTAGCGGGGATCCTTGGTGACGTCGTCGATGAGGACGGCCTGCCGCGAAAGCGCGGAGATTCCCGTTACCCCTTCACCCACTTTGACCCGGCCGCGGTCGGCAAATTCCGGCGGATAGCCCACCTGAAATCGGAAGCGCAGCTCTTGCGTTTTTTCGTTGAGCAAAAGGATGGCGAAAATTTCATAGTCGATGACCTTGCGAACCACTTCCGCGACGCGGCGCAAAGTGGTATCCAGGTCGAGAGACGTAGCGAGGACATCGGCTACATCGAGCAGCAACGACTCGAGCGGCAAGCGCTCCGATTTGGTAAGCACAGAACCCATTCTCTGTATGATAGCAGCCGCGTTCAGAAGGCCTGTGGATCAGCGAGTCCGATCGTTCTTACCCGCGCGGAACCACGCAGATATCGGCAAGATTGCGATACTTTTCGGCGTAATCGAGACCATAGCCCACCACGAATTCGTCCGGAATTTTGAAGCCCACGTAATCGCCTTCGAGGGGCAACTTGCGCCGTGATGGCTTGTCGAGTAAAGCTGCGATTTTCAGCGAGCGCGGTTGGTGCGCCAGTAACAATTTCTTCAAGTACGTCAGCGTGAGGCCGGTATCGAGAATGTCCTCGACGACAATCACATTCTTGTCCTTCATGGATTGGTCGACGTCCTTGGTCAGCTTCACTTCGCCGGTCGAATCCCATCCGCTCTTGAGTTCCTGGCTCGGGCTGGGACGATTGCCGTAGCTGGATACGCCAATAAAATCGAATGTCGCATCGAGATTGACGTGCCTGGCCAAATCCGAAAGGAAGATAGCCGCGCCCTTCAAAACTCCGACGAAAATAATCGATTGCCCGGCAAAATCCCGGGTGATCTCGGCGCCTAATTCATCGACTCGCTTTGCGATCTCGTCACGCGAGATAAGCACCTTCAGATCGGTCATGGCGTTTCATATTAAACTAGAAGTCAAGGCGCGGATGTTCCGCATACCTTTAATTTTCGAGAAAGAGAAGCCAGGAGCTATTCCCCCGATGAATCTGAACGGCGTCAAAATTACCTGGTTAGGCCACGCTACATTCCGCATTGAAACTCCCGCTGGGAAGACGGTCATTATCGATCCCTGGGTCATGAACAACCCGATGTGCCCGGAATCCGAGAAGCAGGTGAAGAAAGTGGACATTCTGCTGTGCACCCACGGGCACGGAGATCACATCGGCGACGCGGTGGAAATCTGCAAGCAGCACAATCCGGTTGTGGTTGGCATTCCTGAACTTGCGCGTTGGCTGGGCAAAAAGGGCGCGAAGCAGATTGCCGAGATGAATAAGGGCGGCACGCAGACGGTTGGCGATATCAAAGTCACGATGGTCCACGCCGACCATTCCTGCGGCATTCAGGATGGCGACGAGACGATTTATGGCGGCGAGGCTTGCGGTTATGTCGTCGAGTTCTCAAATGGCGTGAAGATTTATCATGCGGGCGATACGAATGTTTTCGGGGATATGGCGATCATTCGCGACCTCTATGCGCCGCCGATCGCAATGCTGCCCATTGGCGATCACTACACCATGGGTCCGCGCGAAGCCGCGTATGCCTGCAATCTGCTGAAGCCGAAGACGGTGATCCCCATGCACTTTGGAACTTTCCCGCCGCTCGTGGGACGACCGAGCCAACTGCAGAAGCTTGTGCCCGGCGTTGAAGTTCTGGAGATGAAACCCGGCATGACGATCGGGGGCTAAGCAAGCTGCGGAAGAGAAAGAGAAAGGTCAGGAACCTTGCCAACCAATAAAAAGAAAACCGAAATTCCCAGTTGGCGGCACTATAACTTCGTGACAGCCGGCCCCGTGGACGATTACCTCTACTCGCTGCTTCCCAAGCGCGATGCGGTGCTGGCCGAGATGGAAGAATACGCGACTGAGCATGAAGTGCCTATCGTCGGCCCGGCCGTGGCGCGCGTACTGCAGCAGTTGGCGCTGATAATCAAGGCACGGAGCGTGTTCGAACTGGGCTCCGCCATTGGCTATTCGACGATCTGGTGGGCGCAGGCAGTGGGCGAGCACGGTCGGGTTATCTATACGGACGGCGATTCCAGGAATGCCGAGCGCGCCCGCGGCTACTTCAGCCGCGCAGGAGTTGCCAAGCGCATCACGATCCACACGGGCGATGCGCTGGAATTCCTGTCCGAGCAAAAGCAGGAATTCGACATCATCTTCAACGATGTCGACAAGGAAGATTATCCGCGAGTGCTGCGCCTGATCGCACCGCGCCTGCGCAAAGGCGGGCTATTCATTACCGACAACGTTCTGTGGAGCGGGCGGGTTGCGGGGAAGAATCCCGGCGATGCCAAGACGAAGGCAATTCTGGAATTCAACCGCCAGCTCTGCGACTCGAAGGATTTCTGCACCACAATTCTGCCGATTCGCGACGGCCTGGCGGTTGCGACCAAACTCTAGCGGTGGTTAGTTCGGCAAAAGCCCATACACATCAATTTCTGTGCGAGTGCTGACGTAGACCTTGCCATTAGCAATGGTCGGCGGCACGAATTTCACCGCATTGCCCGCCTGATCGCGATTTCCCGCGGCCTGCGTGCTGTTCCAGAGTTCGGTGGCGAGATTGGTAGCGTCGTAGGCATGCAGAATGGCTGGGCCCGAACAGCCCGCAGGCACGGGCAACTGAGAGCAATTAACTCCGCTTCCGCCACTCCAACTGGCATAACCGTACAGGCTCGAATCGATGGTCCACACAATTCCATTCGTCGTTCCCTGCGCAGAGACTGACGGAGTATCGCCGGTATAACCGAAAAAAAGCACCGTTTGTGAAGACACCGATGGGTTGAACAGGCCGGTGCTCGGACTGAACGAGAACTGCCTCACAGAATCACCCGCCCCGCCGATATACAGGTTGTTATTCCAGAAAGCTGGAGTGCCCCACAGGCCGTAGGCAGGGCCATTAAAACTCTGCCGCACGCTGTTCGTGGCGTTGTATTGCCCCATGTTGTCGCGGTCAATCAAATACACGACGCCTTCTTCCGCAGGCGCTGCTTTGCCGACTTGTACCAGAAGATGAGGCGGGCCCGCAGTCTGATCCGGCAGCAATACTGGCGCGCCAGACCCCAGGTCGGAGTCGTTGCTCGAGAGAGTCAGTTGGTTATTCGGAGTGAACCAGCCCGCCACGTTGAGATTTGCCCCATTGAGCGTCGTTCCGCTGAATGGGTGCAATCGCAGGATGCTGTCTCCGTAATCGTTGTTGGGCGGGGGAGGAGCTTCATCGAAAATGCCGTTGCCCGTGGAAACATAGATGTCGCCGGTGCTATCGACCGCGGGTGCGCCGCCTCCCGCCCAGATGCCGCCATCCGCGCCGCCCACTCCGTTGGGCGTGGTGTTGAAAACCCCCATCTGCTCCAGCGTGCCGGCGGGAACGCAGTATCCAATCAGCCATCCGTGATAGGGCGTGGCATCTTCGTGTGCGGCAAATGGCACGTAGACAACTCCACCAGTCAACGCTAGCCCGGCGCGATTATGCTGCAGTTGAGAACTAAAGCTGACCATGCCGCCAGAGGAACCGTCGCCGGTTCCGGGGATCGCCGCCTCGATGGTCACGGGCCCGTTGAACTGTTCACTCCCCGTTGCGAGGTCGAGCGCGTGCAGGCGATGATAGAACGTTCCCGAATAATACGAGCATCCACTTCCGCCGGCGCCGCCCACCTCGGACGCGCTGACCACGTAAATCGTATTGGTCGTGGGATCGATCACTGGCGTTCCGGTGACGCCAACCTCAGGGTAGATGTCTCCGTAACAGTACCCGACTTCATTCCAGACCACGGGATTCTCGCCCGTCGTACCGCCGTGCAGCGTGTCCAGCAAGCTCACCTGCCAGTAGAGGACGCAGGGATTCGCGTCGGCGTCGAATAACATAAACGCTGTCATGTTGCGTGGCGACGACCACGATGTTATGCGTGCCGCCTGCGATGCTGAAAGCCGGTATCCACAGCGGTTGGGTGTAGACGGCTCCGTCCACCGGGCAGGAAAAGAGCTTCCCAAAGTGATTGGTCGCGACGGTTGAAGGCGTGAGCGCGTACTCCTGCGTATTCGCCCCGTCGCGCGCCAGATCGTTGTGATAGGTGAAGACCCCGGCAAGGTCGGTGACTGCGACGCTTGCCGACGCCAACGATGTCGGCAGGGCAACGCTGGTTGCAGTCACGGTGTGCGTGCCCGCAGTTGCGGGGGGTGTGTACAGACCGCTGGTGGTGATGGTGCCGGAGTTGATGCTGCCACCGGCGGTTCCGTCCACACTCCAGGTGACGGTGAGGTCGCCGATACCTCCGATGACCGTCGCCGTGAACAGTTGGCTCTGGGTGGTAACGACCACAGCTGCCAGTTTAGGGGAGACACTCACGGTGACGGGCTGTTGCTGGAGTTCGTGACTCGCGCCACTACCGCTGCCGCATCCCGCAAGCCACAGTGTGCCTGCCAGACTGAGCCAAAGCCAGGAAGCGGCTGTGCTCTTTCTCATGTCTGAGTTCCTCTTTTTCTTATCCGAACCTGGTCCTGCCCGAACCTGGTCTTGCCCTAAGTTGCCGAAGGCCGCGCGCTATTTTGCCGGCGGCTGAACCAGTTCGACATCAATAGTGATTGAGATCTCCTCCGCCACGATTGGAGGAGGGGCGCCGTTGACGCCGAAATCGCCACGATTGATTTTCGTAGTCGCTGACGCTCCGATGCGCTGGCCGCCGCCTGGACCCTTGATCGGATCCGACGGCCCATCCACATCGAGGACAACTTCCTTGGTCACGCCGTGAATGGTCAGATCGCCCGTGATCTGCAGTTTTCCTGCGCCCGCGCCTTTTACCTGCTTGGAGTGAAAGGTGATGGTTGGATACTTCTGCACGTCGAGGAAGTTCGGGCTGCGCAAATCGTTGTCCCGCATCTCGACTCGCGTGTCGACGGAGTTGGCATCAATGGTCGTATCTAGAGAATCCTTCGACGGATCGGAGGGATCGTACTTCGCAGAGCCGCTGACTTTCGTAAACGCTCCGCGTACGGTGGAGACTCCAAGATGCTTCACCGAGAATTGCGCTGCGGAATGGTTGGGATCAATCTGCCAGGTTCCAGCCTGGGCCGCCGCGGCGACTGATAGTGCAAGAGCGATTACAGCGATAAAGACGAATCGAGACATACCTGTGCATCTCCTCGAACTGTGAAATTTGAGCTTGATGCTAAATGGACTTGACCGGAATGGCTAACAAATCCTCGATCAGACCAACCTCTTTTTGCAGAAAAGGTTCCGCAAAAGTTACACCCCCAAGCATGCCGTAAAAGCGAGCCATCGAGTCGACGCGGGCGCGAATCTCGTCATGCGCGGGGAAGAGATCTTTTCCGGCAGCCTGATCGCTGAACTGCGATTTGTAGGCCATGATCGAAGCGAACTTCCCTTCGAACTGCTCGCTGATGTCGACGACAAACGTGGGACGAATGTCGTAGTACAGCGTCGCATAGATAATTTTGAAAGGGCGATGGGGAGCGAGCGCTTCGCCCGCATTCGACATCTGAGAGCTGAGGTCTAACTTCGCCAGTCCCGCCAGGAAACACGCTTCGTATCCCAGCACTGATGCCGTGTAGTGATCGGGATGCCGGCCTTTCCAGTAGGGCAGGATGATCACGTGCGGCCGGGTCTCGCGAATGACGCTCGCAACTTTCAGCCGATTTTCCCAGGTATTCTCGACCCGGCCGTCAGGAATGTCGAGCGCTCGCCGCCAGGAAGCTCCCAGGATTTTCGCCGCATCATCGGATTCGCGCGCGCGGTCTTCCGCACTGCCTCGCGTGCCCATCTCGCCTTGGGTCAGATCGAGGATGCCGGTACGCTGTCCGCGCTGCGCGGCCTTGAGCAGCGTGCCGCCGCAGGTCTGTTCCACATCGTCGCGGTGAGCCGCGATGGCGAGGATGTCGAGAGGCTGACTCAGGGGGAGGGAAGGCATGTCAGTCGAGATTCCCCTGCTCCAGCACGACGTTCTCGCGCACAATCAGTCGATGCGCCGCCATTTCCTTCAGCGTGGGCAAGACGCGGGCCACGTGCTCGTCGGTATCGACAAAAATGATGATTACCGGCAGCTTGCCTCCGGCCTCGACCAGGTGCGCCGTCTCGACGCGATGCCGTCCCAGAAACCCCGCCACGCAACGCAGAGCGGTCGCCGCATAAACATTTTCTTTGCGGAGATAGCCGAGAATCTCCACGTGCAGCGGCCGGTGATGCCACTGGTCGGCTTCGTTTAGATAAATTGTGACCTGCACGGCCATTGCATCTGGCATTCTACTCGCGAACTCCTTTCGCGCGAACATCCCACTCTCGCCGCAAAATGCCGTACAACTCGGAGTCGACAAACTGATCCCACTTGAGCAGTTGCTCGCGCTGGCAGCCTTCATAAAGCATGCCCAGTTTTTTCAGGATGCGACCTGAGGCAGGATTGTGTTTGAAATGCGATGCATGGATGCGATTCAGCTTGAGATCTTCAAAGCCGTAGCGCAGCATTTCGCGCGAAGCTTCGGTCGCATAGCCCTGGCCCCAGTAGGGAACGCCCAGCCAGTAGCCGATTTCGGCGTTCTGATGTTGCAGATCAATGCGCAGCCCGATGCCGCCAATCTGCCGTCCATCGGAGCGCAGCGTCACCGCCAGCCACATCCTTTCCGGATCGCGCGCGAGTTCGAGGAAGGCGCGCGCGTCCTGCTCGGTGTAAGGATGCGCGATACGGAGCGTGGTGGCGGCCACTTCACGCGTTCCGATCAGCGGCAGGAGTTCGGCGATGTCCGCTTCGGTGTAGGGACGTAGCTTCAGCCGTTCTGTTTCTAGAGTTGGATGAGTCATCTTCAGATCGCTCGTGCCAGGGCCATGCCGGCGAGCGCTCCGCCCAGGCATAGCAGGTTGTTGCTGAAAATGTTTGCCAGCATAAGTCCCCATTGTCCTTGCTCGAAATAGGCCATGGTTTCGAAGGCGTAACTGGAAAAGGTGGTGAACGATCCGCAGAATCCGACGACGACCAGCAAGCGCCAGCGGGGATCGATCAGGACTCGTTCCGCCGTCCAGATCACGAAAAATCCAACGACGAAGCTGCCGATGATGTTTATGGACAGAGTGCCGTAGGGAAAAACCGGACCGAACTCTCTGGCAGCCAGACGACTCAGAAGATATCGCAAGTTAGCGCCGACTATGGCGGCGACGGATATTGCAAGGAAGTCCTTCACGCAAAAGCTCCTACAAAATTGAACTTACTTCTGTAGGAGTTATCAGCCCAGCTGCGTGCCGGGCGGTTATGGCGAACTCCATCGCCGTGGAAATGTTTTATCACAGAAGGCGCGAAGGAGCACAGAGGACGTGGCCCTGCGCAGTTACTTTTTTCGTTCCACCAGGAAGCGCGCCAGTTCCTTCAGCGTCTCAGCGCGTTCGCCGAAGGGATCGAGTTGGGCGAAGGCTTCGCTCACCAGGAAGTCCGCTTTTTTTATCGAGGCCTCGATCCCAAACAGCGCGGGATAGGTCGCCTTTTCCGACGCCGTATCTTTACCCGCGGTCTTGCCCAGTTGCTCCGAGGTTTGCGTTACATCAAGAACGTCGTCGACGATCTGAAACGCCAGGCCAATCGCCAGACCGAATGCCCGCAGGCGGGCGATCTGACTGTCTTTTGCCCCGGCATAAAGTCCGCCCGTGACCAGGCTCGCCGTGATCAGGGCCGCGGTCTTGGAGCGATGGATGTATTCGAGCATCTCCGCCGTGGGCTTGGTGTGTTCAGCCTCGAGATCGACCACCTGCCCGCCAATCATGCCGTCGATGGTTCCTGTGCCGTGGGCGATTTCCTCGATGATCCGCACTCTGGCTTCGGCGGGACATTTCAGGCGTGCCAGCACTTCGTAGGCACGAGTCTGCAGCGCGTCTCCCGCAAGGATGGCGATGGCATCGCCGAAAACTTTGTGGCAGGTGGGACGTCCGCGGCGCAGGTCGTCGTTGTCGAGGGCTGGCAGATCGTCATGGATCAGCGAATAGGTGTGCAGCATCTCCAGCGCAGCGCCCAGTTCTTCAATCCCGGCCGGGAGCGATCCGGCAATCATTCTCCCTGCTTCGAAGCTGAGCACGGGGCGCAGACGCTTGCCGCCCGCGAAGACACTGTGGCGCATCGCCTTGTGGATGGACGCTGGATGCTCGCTCTCCAGCGGGATGAGGCGATCGAGCGCAGCGTCGGTCAGCTGCTGGCCCTGTGTGAGCGTCTCCTGCAACATGCGGAGTGAGTATAGCAAGGCGTGCTGGGGAAGGACTGCCAGCAATTGAACAAAAATACGGCGCAAAGGCGATCCTACTGAGCCTGATTTCCTTCCAAATTCTCGATCCGTTCGCTGTGATTGAGAACGATGCGCGTGAGTTGCGCCATGATGTCGGCTAACGCCGCAATTTTTTCCGTAAGGTCCGTACTCTGCTCGATCAGTTCGGTCATTCTCTTCTCAGTTTCGATCTGCATCCCGGCCAGCAATTCCACGCTGTGAGCGAGTCCACCGACCCGTCTGTCAGCTTTTCCAGTCTTTCGTCGGTTGTCATTTCCTTCCGCTCGTGCCCCCTAATTTACACGTAGGGGGTACGTATGTCAGGATCATTCTTGTGTACCCCTCAGGAATTTGCTATTGTGCGCCCATGGCAACAAAAAACGAAATCCGCGAGTATTTCGCGAGATTCGGAAAGCAAGGCGGAAGGATGCGCGCTAAGAACATGACGCCAGAACAGCGCACCGCATCCGCGCGAAAGGCTGTAGAGGCCAGGTGGGCGAAGGCGGAGCAGCGACTTTCCGAATCCATGCAGGAGATCAATACCAACCTGAGGGCCCTGAAAAAGCTCAACCGCTCCCGCCCCAAGAAGAAGGTCTCTCGAGTTGGATAGCCTATCCCACAAGCCTGTCCTACATGGTGCGGAGCAGTTCTGGATGGACAGAGGCTGAATCCTGGAAACGCTAAGCGCCGGAAAAGGCTGACTCTACGCTGCCGCTGCCCCGTTTGCCTGAGCCGCACTGCGCAGCACGGAGATCAGTACATTCTCCACGTCGTCGGCGGCGCACACGTCACTGGCACCGGCTTCCAGCGCGGCCATCCACATCTCTTCGTCGGGAATGCGATGGGTGCAGACGATCGGCAGCGCGGGATAGTCGCGATGCAGGCTCTCGACGTCAGTCAGACACCAGTGCTCTATGTTGAGCACGACTGCTTCGGGGTGATTTGCGCTTACGCGATCCCGCAACTCCTCGCGGGAACCTATCACGTGAACTGCGAACCTGGACTGCAGTCCACCGGCGAGCGACCTGGCTAACTTCGCGTCTCTTTCGAGAACGAGGACACTCTGAGCCATACAACCCTCCATCTTCAACCGCGATTAACGGCGAACGTCAGATTAGGGCTGCGGGGTGGGCTGGGAAACCACAACTCCACAGACATCGTACTTACAAGTCACTGCCTGTCAGCCGGCCTTACCGGCGGGCAGGAGCTTTATCAGCTAGCGGCTCAAAAGGTTCCGCCTGGAGCTTCCCGTTCTTTTTCAGCAGGATCTCGACTTTGCCTTCCGCCTGCTCCAATTCTTTGCGGCAGGAGGAGGAAAGCTGCATGCCTTCTTCGAAGAGGGTCAGAGACTTTTCTAAAGGGACTTCTCCCTTTTCCAATTCCTGAACAATTTTCTCCAATCGCTGGAGGCACTCTTCAAACTTGGCCAACTGGGTTTTCGCTCCACTTCTATTGTAATGCACTTGTTTCGACGCGATGTCCACAAGTTTCTATGCACCGCATCGAAAAAAGTGCGGGCTGTGGTTCCCAATCGGGAGATTACGAGAATGGCACGCTGTCCGTTAAACGGCGGCAGTGTTGGGGCTGCCTAGAGCCTCGAGCACATCGACGGCCGAGCTGTAGCGGCCGAGCGGCGCGCTGATCTGCGCTCCCTGCGCCATCTGGCGGGCGGCAATCAGCATTTCCCGCGCAATGGCGACGCCTTCGGCACGTGCGGCCTCCGGATTCTGCGCCCGCGCCATTCGTTCCAGGATGGAGTCCGGTACCGAGACGCGCAGTTCGTTCTTCATAAATTCGGCATTGCGCACGCTGATCAGGGGCCAGATTCCCGCGACGACCGGAACCCGGCAATGCTCAATGCGGCGCAGAAAATTCTCCAGCAGCCGCAGGTCGAACACCGGCTGCGTCACTGCATAATCGGCCCCGGCCTCAACTTTGAATTCGAAGCGGCGAACTTCTTCGTCTAGATCCGTGATGCCCGGGTTCGCGCCCACGCCGATGACGAAGCCGGTTCCGGTGCCGATGGGATTTCCGCCCAGATCGAGACCGCGATTCAGATTGTGGACAATATTCACCAGACCAATCGCGTCGACGTCGAACACCGCCGTAGCGTCGGGATAATTGCCCATCTTTGGCGGATCGCCGGTAATGCAGATCAGATTCTTAATGCCAACTGCAGCCGCACCCAGCAGGTCGCTCTGGATGCACAGCACGTTCCGGTCACGGCAGGTGTAGTGCAGGATGGTGTCGATCCCGACCTCGCGCTGAATCAGCAGCGAGAGCGCCTGATTGCTCATACGGGCCGATGCCCGCGGGCTATCAGGAATGTTCACCGCGTCCACGCCCACCGATTTCAGAAAGCGTGCGCCCTCGACCTCCTTGCGAATGTCGATGCCCTTGGGCGGGACAATTTCCACCATGGTAAGAAACTCGCGGCGAGCGAGGCGCGCTCCCACCAGAGAGCGCTCTTCGAGCGGCACGGCTGAGGTCGCCTTGGGCGCGGTGCTCGCGGCAGCATGAGTGGCGGCGGTTCGTCCGCGAGCCTCCCCCGCCCGCAGCGCTGACTTCATGGTCCGGATGTGCTCCGGGGTACTGCCGCAGCATCCTCCGACCACGCGCACGCCCGCAGCTACGAACTTCCGTGCGTAGCTGGCCATATATTCCGGCGAGCACAAATAAATATTTCGCCCATCGACCGAGCGCGGAATTCCGGCATTGGGTTGCGCCGAAAGCGGCAGGGAGGTCGCCGCTCGCACACGTTCAATCGCATCCAGCATGGCGACCGGGCCTACGCTGCAGTTGCAACCGATCACGTCCGCGCCCCACTCGGCCAGTCGGGGAGCGAAACTCTCCGGGTCTGAACCGTCGAGGCAGTTGCCGTCTTCGTCGATCGTGACCTGGGCTACGATCGGCAGCGAAGGTTTCACATCCTTCGCCGCCAGCATGGCCTGATGAATTTCCTCGAGATATCCGAACGTCTCCAGGATCAGCAGATCGACTCCGCCTTCCACCAGCGCTTCGATCTGCTCGCGAAAAGCGTCGCGCGCCTCCTGGAACGAAGTTTTTCCCAGCGGTTCAATTCTGGTTCCCAGCGGGCCAACCGATCCCGCGACCCACACATCGAAGCTTTTGGCGGCCTCGCGGGCGAGTCGAGCTCCAGAGCGGTTGATGTCGCGCACTTTGTCGGCCAGGCTGTGGCGGCCGAGACGAAACGAATTGCCGCCGAAGGTGTTGGTCTCAATAATCTCCGCGCCGGCCTGCAGATATTCGTGGTGAATGCCGCGAATCAGGTCGGGCTGAGACAGGTTCAGTTCGTCGTAGGAGCGGTTGATGAAGATGCCCTTGGCGTAGAGCAGGGTTCCCATTGCGCCGTCGCACAGCACAGGGGAATGCTTGATCCGGTCAAGAAAGTCAGCCGCCATATATCACGTCAGAATACAGGATGGGTGTGGTTCCGCGCATCTGGAGAGGGGGGGCGGGGAGGAATCAAAACCCGTTGCCGATGGGCTGATAGGAAACAGCGAGTCTAGGAGCGGGTGCCGGGCTTTGGTATAATCCTCGATTCCACGAACTAAACTTTTCATTTTCATGTCTTTGGGAGCCTCCGGTTTGAAGAGACGCATTCTCGTGTTGATGGTTGGGGCGTGCTTCGCTCTGAGTATGATGTCGTGCGGCGGCGGATATAGCGCCAACGGCACCACGAAGCATCCCAGCGGCCTGCTGGATCGCGTTGTGGCGTCGCAAGGAGTCACTTCGGCCTCCACGTTCGGCAGCCTGATCATGATCAACGGCTACAATGACACGATTCCGCGCGTGGCTCCGTTTAGCGCCGGAACCGAGCCGGGCATGATCGTGCTCTCACCGTCGCGCAACGTGCTCAGCACGTTTGACGCGGGCAGCAATTCGATCTTCGCGGTGGACACGAGCACTGAAAAGAGTATTGGCCAGGTTCGTCTGCAGGGACCATCCTCAAGCTGGGTCGTTCCAACCTCTAATCCTACGGGCTTCGCCGCCGTTCCTTCCGCTACGGCGCAGGGGTTCTCTTTCCTGGGAGCGGTGGATGCGATGAACTTTGCTGAAGGTGGCGTCACTGCGACCATCGCGGTGAACAACGCAGAAACCGTGCTTTCGAATTCCGGCGCAACTCAACTGCTGGTCTTCAGCAATGATTCAGACTTGGTCACCGTACTCTCGCCGGGGAATGCTGTGCCCCCGGTCGACACCAGTTGCCTGAATAATCCTCCTACCAATGCTGTGTGCACGATCCTTAACGACCCGCGCTTCGACCGGCCCGTTTATGGAATTGTCAGTGGCAGCACCGCTTATATTTTGAACTGCGGTCCCCAGTGTGGTGGAAAGCAGGCCGGCGTTGTGGTGTTCAATCTGGAGACGCTTACCATCACCAAGGTCATTCAGGTTGAGGCCGCGACCTGGGCGCTGCTCAGCGGCTCCACGCTTTATGTGGCCGGCACTCCACCGACCAACAACGCCTGCACCGGCCAGACCACTATGGCTCAGACGTGCGGGCGGCTCGATATCGTCGATGTCGGCTCAGAAACGGTGACAGCCAGCGGCATTGTGATCACCGACGGCTACCACGACAAGATGGATCTGAACGTGATCGGCCAGTTGTTCATTGGATCGAAGGATTGCACCAACGTCGGGAATGTAAATAGTCCTAGTGGCGAGGTTCGAGGCTGCCTCTCGATCGTGACTCTTTCCAACAACGCGGTCTTGATCCCTCCGGACAATGGCAACGTGGACGGCCTGCAGGGATTTATTACCCGCCAGATTGAATACGTGGCCGAGGGCGGCAACCTGCGTGTCTATCAAGTCCCCAAAGACACTCTGGTGATCGACTATATCCTCCCCCTCGGAACCATCCCGCTGGTAGGCTATGTCGGGGATGTGAAGGCGCTCGACAACTTCTAGCCGGGTCTCGGGCTGGGGATTTCCTTCCAACCGCTCGCTGCCCAGATTCCCCGTTTGGCTGCTAATTGCAGCCATTTCTTTGGCTTACATTGACCATGCGGGTACTTTTCGATAACTTTGAAGTATCGCCACAATGGGGATTTAGTATCCTGAGACGCAACCTTGCATCTTAAACATTGAACAAAAGACCTGGGATTCGGCGGCGTCCGGCATGGCAATCGATCGCCGTTGCGACGGGAAGGCTCAGACATCGTGGCTGGAAGGTTCATGGAAAACAACCAGAAAACTCTATTGTTGCTGAAGCCGCGCGGCTTCTGCGCCGGCGTAGTGCGGGCGATTGATGTGGTGCGCATTGCGCTGGAAGCCTTTGGGCCGCCGATCTACGTTCGTAAAGAGATCGTCCACAACAGCTTCGTGGTGGAAGAGTTGCGGGGGAAGGGCGCGATCTTCGTGGATAGCGAAGATGAAGTGCCCAACGGCGAGCGCGTCATCTACAGCGCCCATGGAGTGTCCCCGGAGGTGCGCGAGCACAGTGCGCGGCGCGGCCTGCGCGTGATTGATGCAACCTGCCCGCTGGTGACCAAGGTTCATGTGGAAGCCGTCAAGTTCGCCAAGGAAGGCTATTCGCTGATTCTCATTGGCCACAAAGATCACGACGAGGTGATTGGGACGCTGGGTGAGGCTCCGCTGGTGACACAGGTCGTAGGGTCGCCCGAGCAGGTGCAATCACTGAGCGTGCCTGACCCGAACCGCGTGGCGTATCTGACGCAGACGACGCTTAGCCTGGATGAGACAACGGATATTATCGCCGCTCTGAAGCAGAAATTTCCCAACATCAAGGGACCGGCGGCGCAGGACATCTGCTATGCCACGGAAAATCGCCAGGTCGCGGTGAAGCAGGTAGCTTCCGAATCCGACCTTTTGTTGGTCGTCGGATCAGAGAACAGTTCGAATTCGAATCGCCTGGTGGAAGTGGCGCGGAATCTGGGTACGAACGCGCATCTGATCGATAGCTGCAACGACATCGAGCCCGAGTGGTTGAAGGGCGTAAATACGATTGCGCTGACGGCCGGGGCATCGGCTCCGGAGTGCCTGGTGGAAGAAACGGTTGCTTTCCTGCGCGCTAAGGGTTTCGGCAACGTGCAGGAACTTGAAGTCATGCCGGAGAATGTTCGCTTTGGGCTTCCGCCGGAGATCGTGGAAGCCATCGCGGCCGCCCCGGCGGGCGCTGCGGACTAGCGGATCAGGAGCCGCACATTGATGGATATAGACTCCCCCGATTCGAGCCCTTTAACCTCGCCAGGATCGTCTGCATTAGGGTCTGCTCCCCAGCTTCGCTTCGGAAAAATTCAGGAACTTGCCAGCCGCGTGGGCGCGGCAATCGCGGGCGCGCGAAAATTCCTCTTCTCGCAGCAGCATGAAGATGGCTACTGGTGCGGTGAATTAGAAGCCGACACTACGCTCGAGTCGGATTACATCCTGCTGCACACCCTGCTGGGAACCGGCGACCAGGAACGCTTTCGAAAGGCGGCCAACTGGATTCTCCGCCATCAGAACGAAGACGGCGGCTGGAGCATTTATGAGGCGGGACCATCGAACATCAGTGCGTCGGTAAAAGCGTACTTCGGCTTGAAGCTGGCGGGATATGAGCCGGACCATCCTGCGCTGGCTCGCGCTCGCAAGAAGATTCTGGAAATGGGCGGCGTCACCGAAGTCAATACTTTTACCAAGATCTATCTTTGCTTCTTCGGGCAGTACGACTACGACGCGGTTCCGGCGATTCCGCCGGAGATCGTGCTGTTTCCCAACTGGTTCTGGTTCAACATCTACGAAATTTCGTCGTGGTCCCGGGCCATTCTGGTGCCGCTTTCGATTTGCTACGCCAAGAAGCCCTTCAAGAAAATTCCGCGCGAGATGGGCGTCGAGGAGTTATTCGTCAGCGGAATGATGAAATCGCGCATGCACTTGCGCTGGGCCAAGAAGCTGGTCTCGTGGCGAAACTTTTTTCTTTTCACCGATCGCATGATTCACTGGTTTGAACGGATCCACGTGCGTCCTTTGCGGTCGATCGCGCTAAAAAGCGCGGAGAAGTGGATGCTCGAGCGCTTCGAAATGAGCGATGGGCTGGGGGCAATTTATCCCTCGATGATGAATGCCATCATCGCGCTGCGCTGCCTGGGATATTCGCTCGACGATCCGCAGGTCATCCGCGCGCTCGATGAATTCGAGAAGCTGGGCATCGAAGAGGAAGATACATTCCGCATGCAGCCCTGCATGTCTCCCGTCTGGGATACGGCTTACGCGCTGTTTGCGCTGGGTGAGGCGGGAGTGCCGGCGAACGATTCGCGCATGGTGAAGTGTGCCGACTGGATCCTGCAAAAGCAAGTCCGCAATGTCGGCGACTGGAAGGTGAAGAACAAGAACGGCCAGCCCGGCGGTTGGTACTTCGAATTTAACAACGAGTTTTATCCCGATGTGGACGATAGCGCGATGGTTTGCCTGGCGTTGAGCCGGGTGGAGCATCCCAATGGGCGATATCAGCGCGAGTCGGTGCAGCGGGCGATCGACTGGATCTTCTCGATGCAGTGCAAGAACGGCGGCTGGGCGTCGTTCGACAAAGATAACGACCGCATGATTTTCCAGTACATCCCGTTCGCTGATCACAACGCGATGCTCGATCCCGCGACGGTCGATATCACGGGCCGCATTCTGGAAATGCTTGCGACTTACGGTTACGACAAGAATCACCCCGCTGTGCAGCGAGCGATTTCTTTCATCAGGAAAGAGCAGGAGCCTGATGGCAGCTGGTTCGGGCGCTGGGGAGTGAATTACGTTTATGGAACGGCGCTGGTCTTGCGAGGCCTGGAAGCGATTGGCATGGACCTGCACGAGCCCTGTATCCAGCAGGGAGCTGAGTGGCTGCGCATGGTGCAGAATCCCGATGGCGGATGGGGCGAGACGGTTGGGTCTTACGACGATCCGACACTGCGCGGGCAGGGCGACAGTACTCCTTCGCAAACCGCGTGGGCAGTTCTGGGATTGCTTGCCGCCAACGATACGCGCAGCGATTCGGTGGCGCGCGGCATCGCCTATCTGCTGAGGACGCAAAAGGAAGACGGCTCTTGGGATGAGAAGTTTTTCACAGGAACCGGATTCCCCCGCGTCTTCTACCTGAAGTATCACCTCTACCGAGAATATTTCCCGCTGCTCGCGTTGACCACGTACGCGAAGATCATGGCGAAGGACGCCTAGCTTGCGTCGGGGCGGACGCATTCGTCCGCCATGCGACGCGAAGCGAGCCCCCGGACGAATGCGTTCGGGGGCTTCGTGTTTTAATTAGCTTATACATGCTTGCTTTCGTCACTGGCGCGACCGGCTTCTTAGGCTCCCACGTCGCCCGCGCGCTTTCCGAGCAGGGCGCGGAGTTGCGGCTGCTGGTTCGTTCCACCAGCAATTTGCGCAACCTGGAAGGCCTCAACGCTGAGACCGTTGCCGGAGATTTGCGCGATCCAGCTTCGCTTGAAAAAGCGATGGCCGGCTGCGATGCCGTATTTCACGTGGCGGCCGATTACCGGCTCTGGGTGCGGAATCCCGACGATATGTACCGTTCGAATGTAGAGGGAACGCGAGCCATCCTCGAGGCGGCTCGCAAGAACCAGGTCCAGCGGGTGGTCTACACCTCGAGCGTGGCGACGGTCGGCTTCACACGCAACGGCGCTCCCGCGGATGAAGATTCCCCGGTTGCGCTGGCCGACATGATCGGTCACTACAAGCGCTCGAAATTCATGGCCGAGCAGATTGCGCTGGAAGCCGGCCGTAGTGGCGGCGCGATGCAAGTGGTGACGGTGAATCCGACGACGCCGGTCGGCGAGCAGGATGTGAAGCCGACTCCGACGGGACGCATCGTACTCGATTTCTTGAAACGCAAGTTTCCCGCTTATGTGGAAACCGGATTGAATCTGGTCGATGTGCGGGAATGCGCGCGCGGACACGTGGCGGCGTTCGAGAAAGGCAAGTCGGGCGAGCGCTATATTTTGGGTGGAGAGAACCTTACGCTCAAACAAATTCTCGACAAGCTCGGGCGGATCACTGGTCTGCCTTCGCCCAAAATAAAGCTGCCCTACTTTTTCGCGTTTGCCACAGGGGTGATCGACGAGGCCATCACTGGGCGACTGATGAAGCGCGAGCCGCGAGCCACGATCGATACCGTCCGCATGGGCAAGAAAAAGATGTTTGCCAGTTCCGATAAAGCGGAGCGCGAGCTGGGATGGAAGGTGGTCCCGGTGTACGAGGCGTTGCGGCGGGCGGTCGAGTGGTTTCAGGCGAACGGGTATGTCTAGGGTCGCGATCGTGGCGGCGCTCGAACGCGAGGTGCGTCCGCTGGTGAAGGGCTGGCGCGTCAGCGAGAAAGAGTACGGCGGCCGGCGCTTCAAATTTTACGAAAACGGGGATTCGACCGCAGTCTGCGCGGGAATTGGCAGCGAGGCGGCGCGGCGGGCGGCTGAGGCCGTCATCGCTCTCTACGGCCCGGACGTGATCTATTCCGCTGGCTTCGCAGGAGCGCTGGATCCCGGGCTCAAGGTCGGAGATCTCATTCGCCCGCAGCGCGTAGTGAATGCGGCAGACGGCAGCAGCGTGCAACTGAATACGGGCGAGGGCGTGCTGGTGAGCTTCGGATCGGTGGCGAGTCCGGAGCAGAAGGCAAAGCTGCGAGAGGCTTACGCCGCGCAGGCTGTGGACATGGAAGCGTCAGCGGTCGCGCGCGCGGCCGAGGCACGGGGAATCCGGTTCGGAGTGGTGAAGGCGATCTCCGATGAATCTGAGTTTGCTTTGCCGGCGATGGAGCGCTTCGTTGACCCAACAGGGAAATTTCTGGATCTGAAATTCGCATTGTTTGCGGCCGTGCGTCCGTGGATGTGGTCGCAGGTATTTCGTCTGGCGCGAAATACTCGCCGGGCCTCACGCGCGTTGTGTTGCGAAATCGAGAAAACTGTCGCAGGAGTTCCGGTGCGTAATGCGGTGCAGCCGTGAATCGATGGAATGTGGTTCTCTACCTTTTGTTGGCAGCTGTGACGGTCCAAGGGCAATCCGCGCCGATCCTCTATGCGGAGAGTTTTCGTCAGGGGACGGTGCGTATTGAGGAAGATGCCTTTGGAGTGGGTCTCAACGCGCATGACGCCGATTCCTTTGAATGGGTTCGTTGATTCTCACGGGAACCACCGGTACGACCTGTCGATCGAGGTGGAGCGCGCGGAACCAGGAGATCAGGTGATTTCCTGGAGTCTGGTGCTCAAAGATTTGCGCCATCCGAAAGCGGGCAACATTCTGATGAGCGCACCTGAGGCGTCGACCGACCCGACACAGGACCTTTGGAAGTTAGATCTGAGCCGCTCAAGCGCTGTGCCCACGCGTGTGAAGCGAATCATCAAGGTCGATGGCTTTTATGTAACGATCGAAGTGAAGGATGTGCATTTCCCGATGCGCGATGCGCAGTATCCGGACCTGGCATACATAAATCTCACGATCACGAACCGCGATCCCAGGCCGGGGCAGTGAACGCTCCTGAAAACGGCGTGTTTCATTTGAATTTATGCCCTAAATATCATTGCCACATCGTATACGTCCCGCAATTAGCCCAGCCGCGTTCATCTATAATCAATCGAGGCGTTCTCCTTAAATCAAGATGCAATTTTTCCCCTTGCCTGCAGTGTTTGTCGGCGGCGAAATCGTCGACATGATCTCTAATACGGGCGCGGTCGCGAAACTTGTGCTGGTTTCGCTACTCGTCTTCAGCCTGATTTCCTGGGCGATCATTCTCACCAAATGGAGCCTGCTGCGGCGGGCGCGGGCGCAGAGCGGGCGGTTCGTGCGCGCGTTCCGCAAGGCGCAGCGGTTGCAGGATATTGCTGCCGTCGCGGAACAGTTTAAGCCGAGTCCGCTGGTCGGAGTGTTCGAAGGCGGCTTCGAGGAATATCAGCGACAGGCGTCGACCTCCGGCACGCTGCGCAACCTGACGGCAATTCAGCGCGGGATGCAGATCGGGGCGTCGGAGGAAATCACCCGCCTGGAGCGCAATATGCCATGGCTCGCGATTACTGCCGCGGTGACGCCGTTCGTTGGCCTATTCGGAACTGTGTGGGGCATTATCGATGCCTTCCACGGTCTGGGCACGGCCGGCGCTGCGACCCTACGAGCGGTTGCCCCTGGTATTTCGGAAGCTCTGATCACGACCGCCGCGGGTCTCGCGGCTGCGATCCCCGCCGTGATTGCCTACAACCTGATTGGCGCCTCGATCCGCGAATTTGCGGCGCGCAGTGATGACTTCAGCCTCGAAGTGCTCAATGCCGTCGAGCACAGCCAGGCGCAGGCGCAATCCGTGGTCGAGGCGAGGCGCTGATGGCGTTCACCGCTTCGAATGGCCGCACGCAGGCGGCGATTGCCGACATCAATATCACTCCGCTGGTCGATGTGGTGCTGGTGCTGTTGATTATTTTTATGGTCACGGCCCCGGTGCTGCAGTCGGGAATTGACGTGAGCGTTCCCAAGACGCGCACGGTGAAGGAGATCACCGAAGAGAAGCTGGTGATCACTATCAATAAAGATCAGCGCGTCTTTTTGGGCAATGATGCCATCAACATTAATGAGATTTCGGCGAAGTTGCGGCAGAAGATTCGCGATCCGCGCAACCAGTCGATTTTTGTGCGCGCCGACGAGAATGTGCCCTTCGGAGCTTTCGCCACCGTCATGGATGCCGTGAAGCAGTCGGGCATTACAAACGTGAGCATTGTCACGCAGCCGATCGAACAAAATGGCAGCAAACGCTGAGATCTATTTTGAGCACGACCGCTGGGGACGCGCGCTGGCGTGGTCGGCCGGTCTGCACGTCGGAATCACTGCGCTGCTGTTGGTGTATTCGGCGATGTTCTATCGCACCAGCGGGGAAGGCTGGGGCGCGGGCGGCGGCGGAGAAGCGATGGGAGTCACTCTGGTGAGCACTGTGCCTCTGCCGGCGAGTCCGACCCAGACGCAGAACGTGCTGGCCAACGAATCGAAGGGAATCACGCAATCGCAGCCAAAGGTTCAGGAGAAAGAACCGGACGCGATTGAGATTCAGGGCAAGAACGCCAAGGTCAAGCCCAACAAGAAGCAGGAAACGGTCTCGAAACAGAAGCCTGTAGCCGAACCGCAACCGGAGAGCAATCAGGTTGCATTTGGCGAGGGAGGCCCGGTCAGCGGCCCGTACGGCACGTTCAGCGCGGCTGGGGCGAAGGGCGGATTCGGAGTTACGGGTGGAGGCGGAGATTTCGGAACCAAATACGCGTGGTATGTGCATGTAATTCAGCAGAAGGTTTCCGATAACTGGCTGAAGTACGAGGTCGATCCAAGAATTACCGGAGCGCAGCGGGTTTACATCACATTTGACATCGCACACGATGGGCATCCGTCGAACATTCAAATCGAGCAGTCGAGTGGGGTGCCGTCGCTGGACATTTCCGCGGTGCGCGCTCTGCAACGCATTGACACATTCGGGCCGCTGCCACCGGATTATTCTGGCGGCAAAATCTCGGTTGAATATTGGTTTGATTACAAGCGGTAGTGTCTACCGTGGTTACTCACAGGAACCTTCGTGAGGGTCAATATCTTGCAAACGAATAAGTATCGGAATACGATATTAATGTATCTGGCAAAGAGACTCCCCTCACGGATGAACCGGGGCTTCAGTCCCATCTTCGCGCATCGGCCCGGCAGGTCTCGCAGTCTCGCGCTTACACTCCTCCTGCTCAGTTGCATCGTCGTTCCCGGCGTTCTTACGGCGCAGGACTGGGTGAAAACCGGCACCAGTCTTGGCGTGGAGAAGGTTCGGCTGGCTGTGCCGGATTTCAAACCCTCCACGACCGACCCTCAAAATGCCGCGCTGCTGAAGACCTTCAACGACACGCTGTGGAACGATCTCGACGTGTCAGGCGTGGTCGAGTTGGCGTCGAAGAGCTTCTATCCACTGCAGATTCCAGGCCAGCCTCCGGAGGTGAATTTTCCGGCGTGGAATTCGCCGCCACCGAATGCAGCCATGCTGGCGTTTGGAAATCTGGGCGTATCCGGCGGCAAGCTTACGGTGCAGGGCTGGCTCTATGACGTTAAAAATATCCAGTCTCCACAGGTGTTGGGCAAGCAGTATGGCGAAACGGCGACCGACGCCGCGGCGCGGGTCATGGCGCATAAGTTTGCCGACGAAATTATTTTTCGCCTGGGCGGCGGCATTCCCGGAATCGCAGAGAGCGAGATTGTTTTCGTCAGCGACCGCGGCGGCCACAAAGAAATCTGGGCGATGGATTATGACGGGTCCAACCAGCATCAGCTTGACGCATCTGGGATCGATTGCGCTCTCGCCGCGAATTTCGCCGGACAATTCTCGCGTCGCCTTCAGTGGCCTGACCAAGAGCGGGTGGGACATCATGATGTACTCGGTCGATCTCAACCGCATGGTGAGCTTTCCGCGCTTCGGCGGAACGAATCTCTCTCCTGCTTGGTCGAGCGATGGGGCCAAGCTGGCGTTTTCGTCCTCACGCGGTGGGACGCCAGAAATCTATGTTGCCGACGCTTCCGGCGCCAATTCGCACCGCCTGACCGACTCCAAAGGTCCAGACGTTGGGCCCACGTGGAATCGCAAGACGAACGCGCAAATTTCTTTTGTCAGCGGGCGGACGGGGCTGCCGCAGATCTACACCATGGAAGCCGACGGCACCAATCAGCAGCGAGTGACCGATCAGGGGTATGCGGTTTCTCCGAGTTGGGCTCCGAATGGACAGTTTTTGTCTTTTGCGTGGGTAAGAAAATACGGCCCGGGGGAACCCGGAGCATCCGATATTTATCTAATGGATGTTGCCAGCAAGCAGTGGGTGCAACTCACGCACGACGGCGGCCGGAACGATTTTCCGTCATGGTCGCCGGATGGCCGGCATATTGTTTTTCAATCAAACCGTGCGGGCAGTCTGCAGATTTGGTCCATGCTGGCTGACGGCACCAAGGTGCAGCAATTGACTTTTACCGGACACAATTCGCAACCGAACTGGAGTTGGAAATAAAACACTTCGTCTGACCCGGCGGTAAGCACGCTGGATCGTTTGGGAGGCTAACAGTGAAGCAGCAACGCATGAAGTTATTCTTTCTTGTAGTCACATTGGGCGCCATCATGATGCTGGGCGCCTGCGGTAAGAAGAAGGCTCCGGCGCCACCGCCGCCCGCGCCACCGCCACCAGCCGCGCCGACGGCATCGATTTCGGTGAATCCGAGTTCCATTCAAGCCGGCCAGTCAGCCTCGCTGACCTGGCAGACCAGCAATGCGACCGACGTTTCGATCGACGGCATTGGAGCGGTGCAGGCCAGCGGCTCGCAGTCCGTGTCGCCCACGGACTCGACCACCTATCACCTGGTCGCCAAGGGTACGGGAGGGACACAGGAAGCGACGGCACGGCTGACCGTGACGCCAGCTCCCGCGCCGCCACCGCCGACGCCGAGCGTCACCGACGAGGACCTGTTCAATCAGAGCGTGAAGGACGTTTATTTCGACTATGACAAGTCGGACGTTCGTTCGGATCAGCAGTCCTCGATTCAGGCGGACGTGCAGTTCTTCTCGCAGCATCCCAATATGAATTTCACGATTGAGGGACACTGCGACGAGCGCGGCTCGACCGAATACAACATCGCGCTCGGCGACAAACGCGCCAGCTCGGTGAAGGATGCTCTGACGGCGGCAGGAGTCAACGCCAGCCGCATCAAGACCATCAGCTACGGCAAGGAAAAACCGTTCTGCACCGAGAGCAACGAAGCTTGCTGGCAGCAGAATCGCCGTGGCCATCTGGTCTATCAGAAGTAGCGACCCTTGTTTCCGGGAGAGGCCCAGGCTTCTCCCGGAGTCTTTCTTGCTACAGGGCGCAGGATTCGTCTGTCCGGCCTTCTCACCATGAACTCCAGAGTTGAGACTTGCGGTTCGGAGCCGGGTTTTCCTTAACGTGCTCCGCTTCTCTGTGGGACAATCAAAGCATCTAAGCTTGATGTTTTTCGGGAGTTTTCTATGAAACCACATCGGATTTCTGTTTTCGTTGCGTTGCTGTCGGTGCTTTGGCTCAATATTTCTCCAGCATGGGGCGCCAGTAAGGAAATGATCCAGCTGCAGACGCAGGTGCAGCAACTGCAGGAGCAGATGACGTCGATGCAGCGCAGCTTCGACGAGCGCATGGGCGTCATGAACAACCTCGTCCAGGCGGACACGGATGCGGTGAACAAGTCGGTCGCGGCCATGACGACTTTGCAAGCCATCCTGCAGAAGCAGCAGACCGACGCGGGCGCGAAGTCGGATCAACTCTCCGGACAGATTCAGTCGCTGAACGACACCCTGGACGAGTTGAAGGTGCGGCTGGCCAAGGTGACGCAGCAACTGGAACAAATGCAGGCCGCACAGCAGAGTATGTCCGCGCAACAGGCCGCGCAGCAGGCCCAGCAGCAAGCCCAGGCGCAGGCTCCGCCGCCCGACGTGCTCTACAACAACGCGGTGCGCGACTATAACGGCGGCAACAACGACCTGGCCACGCAGGAGTTTTCCGATTACATCAAGTTCTATCCCAACACCGATCTGGCAGGGAACTGCTACTTCTACCTGGGCGAGGTTCAGTTCCGGCAGGCAAAGTACGAGGCTGCGGCGCATAGCTACGATCAGGTGCTGCAGAATTTTCCCAGCGGAAATAAGGCGGCGTCGGCCCAGTTAAAGAAGGGATTCGCGCTGATCGAACTGGGCAAGCAGGATGATGGGGTGACGGAATTGCGGAAGCTGATTCAGCGCTATCCACACGCTCCGGAAGCGCTGCAGGCGCGGGAACGGCTGCGCAAGCTGGGAGTTCCGTCGCACGCGTAGATAATTCGTAGACCTAGACAGATTGATGGTGATGCTTGGGGGCGTGGTGTTTGCCGGCCTTGTGCGCCTTGTGGTGCGTCACGTGATGCTTCACCTTGACCCGAGTGAGCCTGGCTTGTGGTAGGGCGAACGCAGATACGGTGGAGATGGCGGCCAGCATCAGGATTGCAAGACTGCGTTTCACAAGATCCTCCGTCAGGAACTCCCCTTTTATAAGTATTTTGCCAGGCCGAGTCCAGCGTTAAACTTGATTCCCAAGGGGCGTGGCTGACCCACGGAATGCCTGCCCCATCATACAGAGGTGAAATCATGCTGGAAACCCGCAAAGATCAAGACGCAGCCAAAGGCGCCCAAGAGCCTGAAGTACCGACCGCCGGCGAGAACATCGGAATTAGAGACCAGCTTGGTCACCGCGATCAGGATCCCATGCTGAAAGATGCGGACTCCGATTTCCCCGAGCCGGGAGAGAATCCGGAACACACCGGCGAACCACAGAAACAGAAACAAAAGAAGAGCGCTTAGTTCTTACTTCAGCTCTTCCATGCAGGCGTCCAGTACTTCTTTCGGTGGGCGCGTCATGGAATCCGGCAGCGTGGCCAGCGGCTGATCGACCACGTTCAGCATGTCGATAAAGTTGGGCGCCTTCGGATTCACGTAGAAAACTCCGGTCAGCACTTCGCCCTTGTCGTGAGCGGCGGTCAGGCGCGTGATGGCGCGAATTTTGTCGGTGGGATCGTAGTCCTCTTCGAGTTTGCGCAAGCGCAGGTGCGATCCATCGTGCATGGTGACCTCGATCGTCGTGCCGGGATCATACTGCACGTCAATGTCTTCGAAGTGGGGGACGAAACTCACGTCCTGCAGCGTCTCCTCGTGCTCCTTCACATATTTGTAGGACTTGGTCGAACCTTCGTGATCGTTGAAGGTGACACAGGGCGAGACCACGTCGAGCATGACCGTGCCTTTGTGGGCGATGGCGGCCTTCAGCATGGCGCTGAGTTGTTTCTTGTCGCCGGAGAACGAGCGTCCGACGAGTGTCGCGCCGAGTTGGACGGCAAGCGCACAAGTGTCGATCGGCGGAAGATCGTTGATCACGCCGCTTTTCAGCTTGGAGCCGAGATCGGCAGTGGCTGAGAACTGGCCCTTGGTGAGGCCGTACACGCCGTTGTCTTCGATGATGTAGATGATCGGCAGATTGCGGCGCATGAGGTGCATGAACTGTCCGATGCCGATGGAGGCAGTATCGCCGTCTCCGCTGACGCCGATGCAAACCAGTTTGCGGTTGGCGAGAAGCGCGCCGGTGGCGACCGATGGCATGCGCCCATGGACCGCGTTGAAACTGTGCGAGCGGCTCAGGAAATAAGCCGGAGTCTTCGAGGAGCAGCCAATGCCGCTGGGCTTGATGACGTACTCGGGCTCAACGCCCATTTCGTACATGGCTTCGATGATGCGCTCGGAGATCGCGTTATGACCGCAGCCTGCACAGAGCGTGGTCTTGCCGCCCTTGTAGTCGATGACGGTGAGGCCTATGCGATTCGTCTTTGGTCCGGGTGCGGTGGTTCCGGGCTCTACGGTCGTGGTTGACATTACTTGCCCTCCATGCTGGTCAGTTCGTCGGTGATCGAGCGCGCGTCCAACGGCAGTCCGTTAATGTGGGCGATGCTGCGCAGACGGCCGATCAGTTCGGGCTTGAGATCGAGCTTGAGCAGGCTGAGCATCTGCGCGTCGCGGTTCTGCTCGACCACGTAAACGTGCTCGTGCTGCTCGATGAATTCATGAACCTCGCGCGTGAACGGATAGGCGCGCAGGCGAAGATAGTCGGTCTCGATTTTGTATTCCTCGCGCATCTGGTCGCGGCTTTCGGTGATGCCCCAATGCGAAGTGCCGTAGCCGATGATGCCGATCTTTACTTTTACTTTTTCACCGCCCGCGTTGCCGCCTTTCATGATTTCGGGCCGCGGAACGAAGGAGCGTGCCGTTTCAAACTTGCGGTTCAGTCGCTCCATGTTGTTTTCGAAGTCGTCGGCGCGTTCGCTGTATTGCGCTTTTTCGTTGTGACCACTGCCGCGCGAAAAGTAAGCCGCGGCGGGATGCGCGGTGCCGGGCAGTGTGCGGTAGCCGATCCCGTCCCCGTCCACGTCTTTGTAGCGGGCGAATCCGCCGAGTTTGTCGAGATCTTCCTTGCTCAGAACTTTGCCGCGCTTGATCGGCGCCGTGGGGTAGGGGAATGGATCCGCCATCCAGTTGTTCATGCCCAGATCGAGATCGGACATGACAAACACCAGCGTCTGGAATTGCTCTGCGAGATTGAAGGCTTCCGGCGCCATGGTGAAGCACTCTTCCACGGAGCAGGGAAAGAGCATGATGTTCTTGGTGTCACCGTGAGACAGGAACGCGGTCGAGAGTATATCGCCCTGCGAAGTGCGCGTGGGCAGCCCGGTGGAGGGCCCGACGCGCTGAATGTCCCAGATAACGCCGGGAACTTCGACGTAGTAGGCGAGGCCGGCGAATTCGGCCATGAGCGAAACTCCAGGGCCGGCGGTTGCGGTCATGCTGCGTGCCCCTGCCCATCCAGCGCCGATGACCATGCCGATGGCGGCGAGTTCGTCTTCAGCCTGAACGATGGCGAACGTTGCCTTGCCGTCGGGGCCGATTCGGTATTCCTTCATGTACTCGATCATGGTCTCGACCAGCGAAGATGACGGAGTGATCGGATACCACGTCACCACCGTGCAGCCCGCAAACATGCAGCCCAGCGCCGCGGCGGAGTTGCCGTCGATGATGATCTTGCCCGCGGTTTTATCCATGCGCTCGATGTAAAACACGCCGCGCTTTTCCAGATTCGCTTTGGCGTATTCGAATCCGGCCTGCGCCGCTGCCAGGTTCAGGTTCGCCGCTTTCACTTTTTTCGCGAACTGCTTGCGAATGGCTTTTTCGACTTCGGCCATGTCGATGGTCAACAGGCTGGCCACCACGCCGACGTACACCATGTTCTTGACCAGTTTGCGCAGCTTGGCTTCCGGGCAGACGGCAGCGACGATTTTGTCGTAAGGAACGGCGTAGAAAATCAGATCATCGCGCAGCTTGTGCAGCGCGAGCGGCTCGTCATACAGAACCGACGCTCCGGCGGCCAGCGACATCGTGTCTTCCTGCGCGGTTTCCGGATTCATCGCCACCAGGAAGTCGATTTCCTTTTTGCGGGCGATGTAGCCGTTCTTGTTGGCGCGAATCGTGTACCAGGTCGGAAGTCCGGCGATGTTCGAGGGGAACATGTTCTTGCCGGAGACGGGTACGCCCATCTGAAAAATACTGCGCAGCAGAACTGTGTTTGAGCTTTGCGAGCCGGAACCGTTGACCGTCCCGACCTGAATGCTCATGTCGTTGACGATGCGCCTGCGCCCCATGCCGCCGGCTGACTCGCGGGGCACAACATCCGTAGTGGCCATTCCTACACCTTCCTTCAATGAACGGGCGGAACCCTGGCGCCCGGGATTCGTCAAATTGCTGCAAGGGACCTAATCATTATACGGCGAGCGCTGGTCATAGTCGCAGCAAATGGCGCGTCTGGAGCGGAGAGGAACCTGTCTTAGAACGGGAGAAAAAGCACGCGCCTATGACTCGGTTTTGAAGTACTGAGCCATGTGGCGGAACTTATTATATCGTGAGACGACCAATTCGGCAGGGGGAACTTTCTTCAGGTCGGCGAAGTGCCTCTGCAGGCTGACGTCAAGCAAGTTGGCGGCGGCTTCGTAATCTCGATGTGCACCGCCGTCGGGCTCGGGCACGATATCGTCGATGCAGCCCAGTTCTTTCAGGTCGGTGGCCGTGATGCGCATGGCTTCAGCGGCCAGTTCTTTCTTGGTGGCGTCGCGCCACATGATGGCGGCACATCCTTCCGGCGAAATGACCGAGTAAATCGAATTCTCCATCATGAGCACGCGATCGGCGACCGCAATCGCCAACGCGCCGCCGCTGCCACCCACACCAATCACCGTGGCAATGATGGGAACTTCCAGGCGCGCCATCTCGCGCAGGTTGTAAGCGATGGCCTCAGCCTGGCCCCGCTCTTCGGCATGGATGCCGGGATAAGCGCCGTCGGTGTCTATCAGCGTGAAGATGGGCCGGCGAAACTTTTCCGCGACCTGCATGATGCGAATGGCCTTGCGATAGCCTTCAGGATGCGGCGTGCCGAAGTTGCGATAGACCCGCTGCTTCATGTCGCGGCCCTTTTGCGTGCCGACGACCAGAATTTCCTCGCCGTGAAAACGAGCCATGCCGCAGACAATGGCGGCATCATCGCCAAAGCCGCGGTCGCCGTGAATTTCACTGAAATCGGTAAAGATGCGCTCGATGTAGTCGAGCGTCTGCGGACGCTGCGGATGCCGCGCCAGTTCCGTCTTTTGCCAGGCTGTGTTGGGCGTACTCAAATCGTGTCTTAGCGTCTCAATGCGATTCTGGAGCAGTGTGATCTGCCGGCGAGTTTCGTCGTCCGAGCCGCCGGACTTCATTTCGGCGACCTGACGCTCGATCTCCTCCAGTTCCTGCTGCGCCTTTTGCGTTGCTGCCATTTCTAGCTCTAGCTCTCTAGCTAATGATGCGCACGCTGCCACGACCGCACAGTTGCTCGACGCGGGCAATGAAGTTACGGTCTGGAACGACATTATAGCCGTCGGCTTCCATCACGACCATGAAATCGCCCTGACGTTCCACGTCAAACAATACCCGCGCCTCGCCTTTGCGCTCAGTGAACAGCGAGTGCAGATCGTCGACTGTGGTTTCGACGGAGTTCTCCAGCGGAATGCGAATGCGGATGGCTCGCGGCAGCGGAACTTTGGCATCTTCGAGCGGCAGGATCTCCGCGGCGGTGAGTTTGGGATTCGCGCCCTCTTCGATGCGCACCCCGGCCTTCACCAGAACCGGCACTTCAAGCTTCACCTTTTCTCCGATGCGCTTGTAGGCTTCGGGGAAGACGATCAGATCAATCGTGCCCGACATATCTTCGAGCATGGCCTGTGCGTAGAAATCGCCCTTTTTCGACTTGAGCACGCGCACGTTGCTGATGATTCCAGCGGTCGTGATGGTTTCATCTTTGCCGGTCGACCGCGTCATGCCGGAGATTTCTTCGACGCTGAGAGCCTGCAGATCCTGCAGCTTGTCTTTATACTTTTGCAGCGGATGGCCGCTGATGAAGAAGCCGAGAATTTCTTTTTCGGCGCTGAGCCGCGTATGCTCGTCCCAATCAGGAATGTTGGGCAGCTTGTCGTTGGGTGTGGCTGGCTCGTCCTGAAAGACGCCAAACAGGCCGTGCTGGCCGGATTCGGCGTCGCGCTGGGCTTTCTGAGCCTGTTCCATGGCCTTGTCGAGCACGGCCATGAGTTGCGCACGCCTGCCGAATGAGTCTACGGCTCCGCTCTTGATGAGCGATTCGATTACGCGCTTGTTGAGCAGGCGAAGATCGACGTTCTCGCAGAATTCAAAAATCGATTTAAATTGGCCGAGTTTCTTGCGGGCGGCGACGATTGATTCAATCGCGTTGCCGCCAACATTTTTCACTGCAGCCAAGCCGAAGCGGATCGATTCGCCATGCGGTGTGAAGTTCGCGTCGGAGACGTTGATGTCCGGCGCTTCCACGGCGATGCCCATCTCACGGCACTCGTTGATGTACTTGACCACGTCGTCGGTCGAACCGGTCACCGAGGTCAGCAGCGCGGCCATGAACTCGACGGGATAGTGAGTTTTTAAATACGCCGTGTGATACGCGAGCAGGGCATAGGCGGCGGAGTGCGATTTATTGAAGCCGTACCCGGCAAACTGCGCCATCAGATCGAATATTTTCTCGATCTTCTTTGGCGGATACTTTCTCTGCGCCGCGCCTTCCACAAATCGCTCGCGCTGTTGTGCCATCTCTTCGGCTTTTTTCTTGCCCATGGCGCGGCGCAGCAGGTCGGCTTCGCCCAGCGAATAGCCGGCGAGGCGGTTGGCGATCTGCATCACCTGTTCCTGGTAAACGATGACGCCCAAAGTTTCCCGCAGAATCTCCTGCAGTTCCGGCAATTCGTATTCGACTTTCTTGCGGCCGTGTTTGCGGTCGATAAAGTCGTCGATCATGCCGCCCTGAATCGGGCCCGGTCGGTAAAGCGCGTTGAGAGCGGTGAGGTCTTCAATCGAATTCGGTTGGTACTTGCGCAGCACGTCCCGCATGCCGTGCGATTCAAACTGGAAGACGCCGGAAGTCAGTCCTTTATAGAAAACCTTCTCGTAGGTCTCTTGATCTTCCAGGGGAATCGCTTCGAGCGTGATGGGCGTGCCTCGGGTTTGCAGAATCAACTTCAACGCGTCGGTAAGAATCGTCAGCGTGGTCAGGCCCAGGAAGTCCATCTTCAGCAGGCCTAACTTGTCGATAGCGACCATGTCGAAGGCGGTCACGATTTCGTCGTTCTTGGTGCGGTGCAGCGGAACCAGGTCAGTCAGCGGGCGCGGCGAGATCACCACGCCGGCGGCGTGCACTCCGGAGTTGCGCACCAGGCCTTCGAGCTTTCGGGCGGTTTCGAAGAGCTCGCGAATCTGGCTGTCTTTTTCGATCGCCTCGCGCAGTTGCGGAGAATCTTCAATCGCCTGCTCCAGCGTGATGTTGAGCTGCGTCGGGATCATCTTGGCGATGCGGTCGACGTCGGCGTAGGGGATGTCCATGGCGCGGCCGACGTCTTTGATTGCAGCCTTTGCGGCCATGGTGCCGAAGGTGATGATCTGAGCCACGTTGTCGCGGCCGTATTTCTGCGTGACGTATTGGATGACTTCGCCCCGCCGATTCATACAGAAATCGATATCGATATCAGGCATTGAAACGCGCTCGGGATTGAGGAAGCGCTCGAACAGCAGTTCATGCTGCAGCGGGTCAATGTCGGTAATGCCGAGCGCGTAGGAGACCAGCGATCCGGCGGCCGATCCGCGCCCCGGGCCCACGGGAATTTCGTGCTCGCGGGCGTATCGAATGAAATCCCACACGATGAGGAAATAGCCGGGGAACTTCATCTGCTGGATGATGGCGAGCTCACGGTCCAGGCGCTGCTCGTAGTCGGTTAATGAGTGCTTCAGCTTGCCTAGCTCGTGCAGCGGGCGGAGAGCCTCAAGACGCCGCGCAAAGCCTTCGCGGGTGACGTGCACAAAATAGCTGTCGATGGTGTAGCCCGCAGGAACTTCGAATTGCGGGAACGGCGTCGCAATTTTTTCCAGGCGTACGCTGCAACGTTCGGCGATGCCGAGCGTGCGGGTTACGACGTCCGGGGAATCTTTGAATACGCGGCTCATCTGCTCGAAGTTCTTGACGAAGAACTGATCGCCTTCGAACTTCATGCGAGCCGTGTCGCGAATCGATTTACCAGTCTGAATGCAGACCATCACGTCCTGCGCGTGGGCGTCGTCTTCGCAGAGATAGTGGCTGTCGTTGGTGGCCACGAGCGGCAGGCCGAGATCTTTTTCCAACTTGAACAGGCCGGGATGGATGCGGTGCTCCATCTCAAGGCCCTGGTCCTGAATCTCGAGATAGAAATTTTCTTTGCCGAAAATGTCGACGAACGTTCCGGCGGCGGCGCGAGCGGCGTCGTAGTTGTTCTCCACCAGGCGCTCGGCGACTTCACCTTTGAGGCATCCGGAGAGACCGATCAGTCCGCGGGAATGTTCCGCCAGAAATCTCTTGCTGACTCGCGGCTTGTAATAGAAGCCATGCAGCGAGGCTTCGGAGGTGATCTTGACCAGGTTGCGGTAGCCCTCGTCATTTTCGGCGAGCACGAGCAGGTGATTGTAGGTGTCGCCGTCGGGCGGAGTGCGCTGGATGTTGTGGTCATCCTTTTTGCACACGTAGAGTTCGCAGCCAATGATCGGCTTCACGCCATATTTATGGGCGGCGTTGACGAAATGCACGGCGCCAAAAATGTTGCCGTGGTCGGTCATGGCGACGGCGGGCATGCCCAGTTGTTGCACGTGTTCGCAGAGTTTTTCGACGTCGCAAGCGCCGTCGAGCAGGGAATAATCAGTGTGCAGGTGCAGGTGAACGAATTGGGACATTTGGGTGTGAATAGTTTATCGCAGCTGGGTACGAGGAAAACTGGGCAGTTGTGTGAACGATTCTAGACCGAGCCGGCCGCCGCGGCCTGCGCTTGCGGTTTCTGCAGTAAGCGGCGGGCTTGGGCGATGAGTTCAGCTACTTCGAAGGGCTTCACCAGGCATGTCACGTTATTTTCCTGCAGGAAGGCGCGCTCGTCGTTCTGATCAACGCCGCTCGAGAAGGTGTACAGAAGGTGGGCTTCCATGCCAGGACAGTTCTGCTTGAGCCACGGGAAGGACTCTTTGCAAGTCCATCCGCCGGGCATTTTGCCGTTCATGATGATGGCGTCGAAGGGCTCAGAGAGCAGGCGAGTCTGGACGTCCTCGCTATTAGTCGCGGTGATCACCGCAGCGCCGGCTCCGGCCAGCACGTCACGCTCGAACTCGAGCACTGCCTCTTCTTCTTCGACTAGAAGCACGCGGCCGCTCAGTGCGATCACATGGGGGCGAGTCGATGCGCTGGCGGGTTCGGCTGGCGGGGCTGTAGAAACCGCCGCGGGCAGACGAACTTCGATGACCGCTCCGCCTTCGGGAGCGTTGTTGGCGGTAATGTCGCCGCCGTGCTCTTTGACGATGCCGTAGCAAATGCTGAGGCCAAGGCCTGTGCCTTTGCCGACACTCTTGGTGGTATAGAAGGGATCGAAGATGCGCTTGGGATCTTTGATGCCGGGGCCTTCGTCGGTAAACTGCGTGCACACCTGCCCACCCAGCGTATAGACGCGAACTTTCAGTTTGCCGCTGCGGCCGGTTTCCAGAATCGCGTCGACCGCATTGTTGATGATATTCAGGAAGACCTGTTCGAGTTGATGCGCGTCGGCGATGACGGTGGCGGCTTCGGCGGGAACGTCGCGCTCCAGGCGAATGTTATTGCTCTTGAGATCGTAGTCGCGCAGGTCAAGGGTTTCGTCGAGCACCCTGCGAATGTCGACCTCTTCGCGCTGCGGAGTGCGCTGGCGGGCAAACGACAGCAGATTCTGCACCACGCGATGTGTGCGCTGCGCCTGCTTAAACAGTTTGGCTACAAATTCCTGAGCGCGGGTGTTCAGGCCTTCGCTTTCGAGAAGCTGCGCGTAGCCGAGGATGGCGGTGAGCGGATTGTTGAGTTCGTGCGCGACGCCGGCGATCAGCTGTCCCACGGCCGACATTTTTTCGCTCTGCAGCAATTGTTCCTGCGTCTTGCGCAAGTCTTCGTAGGCGCGGCAGGTCTCTTCGTAGAGCCGGACTTTTTCGATGGTCGTCGCCAACTGGCGGCTGATCGCGACCAGCAGATTCTCATCGTTGCTGGAATATTCGTATCCCGCATGACTGCACAGGCCCATCAGGCCGACCGGGGCATCTTTGCCCCAGAAGAGCACCCAGATCCAGGAACGGTCCGACTCCGAGCGCAGGAACTCCTCCGCTTTCGGCGGCAGGTGCGGCATGTATTCCGCAGTGATCACTTCGGTGCGCGAACGCATGACCAGATCGCCGAAGCCCTCGGCAAAAGAAAATTCCGCCGCGCGCACTTTGTCGCGGCTGCGCGGACCCCACGCGGCGCGACGACGATACATGGCTGAGTCCGTATCGGAGAGGTAGACCGATCCGCTCTCGACTCCAAACAGCGTGACCACCTGGCGCAGAGTCAGGTTGAGGATTTCATCCAGGTCGAAAGATTGCGCCGCCACGACGGCCATGGCGTTGAGCGCATTCAATTCGCGGTTGCGCCGGCGCATCTCGTCTTCGGCGCGGCGTTTTTCCGTCATGTCGAGGACGAAGCCCTGGTAGCGCTCGATATTGCCCGACGAGTCGCGCGTGGCGAAGCTGCTTTCTGAAGCCAGCAGCAAGGTTCCATCTTTGCGGCGCAGCGTGATGTCGAAATTCCGAACGTAGTTGTGTTCCTCGACTTCGCGGCGGAAACTTTCGCGCTGGCGGGCATCGACGCAGATTTCCGAATCCAGGTTCAGCACCAGTATTTCTTCCCGCCGGTTGTAGCCAAGCATGTGAACGAAGGCGTCGTTGCAGTCAATCAGCGTGCCGGCGGGAGTGGCGACATAGACGCCTTCCTGCACCTGCTCAAAGAGCACGCGATATTTTTCTTCCGCCGAGCGCCGGTCCGTGATGTCGCGAACCACGTGGATGATGCCTTTTTGCGAGGTTTCCTGCTCGGCGTAAGCGGAGGTGGAAACCACCGAGAAGCCGCCAAAACAGGGGTCAGCGCCTTCGGTGAATTCTTTGTCGGCGCGAGTTGCGCAGTACGGACATCCCGACCATTTGCCGAATTTCTGCGGCAGCACGGATTCGCACAGACTGCCAATCAAGTCCGCCGGCGCTTTGCCCAACTGTTCGAGCAGAAGTTGATTGACCTTGATGATGCGGAAATCGGCATCGTGAGCCAGGATGACGTCGTGGATGGAATCGAAGGTATTCATCCACTGCCGCTGCGAGCGCAGAACCTGCTCCAGCAGTCGCGAATTTTCAACAGCAATTGCCAGTTGCTGCGCGCAAGTCTGAAGGAAGCGGAGTTCCTCGGCGGTCCACTGGCGGCGTACGGAATTGCCCAGAAAGAGCACGCCTTGCGCCGCTTTGTTGCCGACGACCGGCGCGACTACAACTTGGCGAATCTTTTCCTCTTTGAGTTCCTCTGCGGATTCGATGGCGACGCTGTTCCGCGTCATGACCTGCGGTTCGGAACTCTGAAGCAGCTTGGTAATGTCTTCCGTGACCGCGATTCCGGCGGCGTCTCGCACGAACTCCGTCGAGAGTCCTACCGCCTGGGTCAATACCAGGCGCTCGCCTTCGATAAGGCGAAACCAGCAGGCCCGAACTCCAGCCACGCGCTGTAATTCTTCAATCGCGGACTGAACCGCGGCACTGTAGGATGTCGCGCCCGCCATGCTGTTCGTGATGGCGTGCAGGGATTGCAATCTTCGCGTCCGCGCCAGGGCATCGCCGAATACCAGCAACAACATGCTCGTTCCGAGCGCGACTTCGGCGCCGAGGGATACCGCCTCGGGCAATCGATTGGTCAAAGGAGGCCAGGGAAGGTGCAGCATCGGCAGCGAAATGGCCACCAGCCACGCGGCAGGATGCCAGCGACCCCGGCGCGCATGCATCAGTGCGAGCGCAGCCGTTACCAGAAGGATTCGATAACTGATCTCAACCGCCATCCGCAGCGGCACGGACTCAGGCGCAAGCAGAACTCGAGCTCCCGCCAGGCCCACCAGAAGCGGAGTAATTACCGCCAGCGGCAGAATCAGGTTGCGGCTGCGGGTATAGAGCAGGACCGCGCCGGCGAGTAAGCCCGCAGCCAATACAAAGGTGGCTTGGGTCGCGACCGTGCCGAACGGCGCAGGCAAGGTCGCCGCCAGAGAGTGCTCAAGGCAGCGGGAGGCGACTAAGGCCGCCCAGCCCACGATCCAGATTTTGACGTAGCTGTCGCGGCAGGCCTTCAGCGCGAGCAGCGAAAAGCCCAGCAGCAGAAGCAATACCCACTCGGCCGCTGCAGGCCTAGTCAGGCCGAATTCGGCCGCGGTCTTCCAGATGGACAACATGAAATCGCTCATCGTCCTCGGGGCGTACTAATCCCACTTTCCTGAATATCATGGCGAGTCTTGTTCTCGATGGAGATTCCGGACCTTGTTGATTACTTTCGGTATCTGGAGCTTGCGTTACAATCGCCGATAGACTTTCGTGTAAGCCATGCCTGATCGAATTCTTGTAGTCGACGACGAAGAGCCGATCCGCGAAATTGTCTCTTCTATGCTGAACGCGGCTGGATATGCCTGTAAACAGGCGGCTTCCGGCATGGAAGCGCTCGCCGTTCTTACCTCCGGCGAAGAATTTGAATTAATGCTTTCTGATCTGATGATGGCGGACCTGGACGGCATCGGCCTGCTCGAACGCACTAAGGAAAGATATCCCGACATGCCGGTGGTGATGGTGACGGCGGTACACGATATTTCCGTCGCCCTGGCCGCCATTCGCAACGGCGCCTACGACTATCTGCTGAAGCCGTTTGAGCGCGAACAACTGCTGAACACCGTAAGCCGCGCCCTGGAGAATCGCCGCCTCAAGGTCGAGAACCGGACCTACCAGACGAACTTGGAATCGCTGGTGACGGCGCGCACCGAGCAACTGCAAATCGCGCTGGAAGAATTAAAGCGCTCTTATGACATCACCCTCGAAGTTCTGGGTGAGGCGCTGGATTATAAAGATCGCGAGACGGAAGGTCATTCCAAGCGCGTTACCGCGTTTACCATCGCCATCGCCAAGGCGATGGGCATTCCGAAAGAACAGATCGAGACCATTGCGCGCGGGGCATTCCTGCACGACATCGGGAAGATGGCGATTCCCGACAACATCCTGAACAAGCCCGGCAAACTCACGCCCGAGGAATTCGCGGTCATGCGCGAGCACTGCTATCTGGGCTACAAGCTGGTGCAGAAAATTCCGGTTCTGCGCGAAGCAGCGGAGATTGTCTATTCGCACCAGGAACATTTCGATGGCAACGGCTACCCGCGCCGCCTGAAGGCGGAGCAGATTCCTTTGGGAGCACGGATATTCTCTGTCGCCGATACCTTCGACGCCATCACCAACGATCGCGTCTACCGCAAGGCCAAGTCGATCATGGAAGCGCGCAAGGAAATTCAGGCGTGGTCCGGCCGCCAGTTCGATCCCGATGTGGTCGTCGCCTTCCAGCAAATGCCCGACGAATTGTTCGAGGAGCTGCGGCGTGCCATCAGTGCCCAGGCTGATCCTATGGCATATTCCGCCAGCGGCAAACTCTAGACTTTTCCTCATCCGGCACCTTCGTCCTCTTCCGATCTCCAGATGACACGGAGCACTTGTCGTGCTTAGAATGTTCGCATGAAGAAGGGGTTCTTTTTTCTGCTTCTGGGTGTGCTCGCAACCTCGACCCTGGCATTCGGCCAACAGGACAAGGACGACGGGCCAACTTGCCTGCTAAGTTTTATTGTGACCAAAGACGACAACGGCAAGGCTGTCCGCAACGCCGCCGTTATCATGCATCCCGTGAATGCCAAGGGGAGCCAGATTCCGGGCGGAGCCGAATTGAAGACGGATATGGATGGCAAGACCAGCTTCGATGGCATCCCTTATGGAAAATTGCGGGTGCAAATCCTGGCCCACGGATTTCAGACCTATGGGGAAGATTTCGATATCGACAAGCCCAAGATGGAGCTCACCATCAAGCTGAAGCGGCCGCAGCAGCAGTTCTCGATATACGACGATCATCCGAAAGATTCGACCGCTCCGCCGAAGCAGGATAATCCGCCGCCCAATCAAAAACCGAACTAGCGAAATCTATGGACTATCTACTGAAAACCGAGCCGTCCACCTACTCCTTCGCCGATCTGCAACGCGAAGGCACCACCGTTTGGGATGGAGTATCGAATCCTGTGGCGCTGAAAAATATGCGCGGCATGAAGCCGGGAGAACGGCTGGTCATCTATCACACCGGCGACGAGAAGAGCGCGGTCGGGACGGCAACGGTTGTGTCTGTCGATGATTCGGACCTGAAAAATCCGCAAGTGAGGATCAAGGCCGGCGCGGCGATTGCCAAGCCGGTAACACTGGCTGAGGTGAAAGCCCACAAGATGTTCACCGATTCTCCCTTAGTCCGGCAGGGACGGCTGAGCGTGGTGCCGTTGACTGAGGCCCAGTTTAAATTTCTCACCGGAAAATAAGACCCCACTTCTCGCGCACTGGAAGCGCGAGAAATGGGGCACCCACCTTTACTTTTCGCGAACACTGCCAGCGCTAAATCTTCTACGATGCGCGCGCGTCGCGGCGAATCAGGGCTGAATCGGCGAAGTAGCCTAGACCCAGCATAAATGGGATGGCGCCAAACGCCGCGGCCATCATGGCATCGGGCTCAAATCTTGCCAGAATGGTGAACGCCATCATGTATCCGACGGCTCCGGAGACCAGCAGAATGCCGTGGCGTCGAGACTGCGCTGATTGGGAAAGTTCGGGCTCCATGGGGACATTCACGCCGCGCTGCATCGCCGCCAGGCGCTCTTCGGTGCGCAGCTTGCGCACGCGGTAAAAGGTGTACATGGCCAGCACGGCCGTCGGCATCCCCAGAAACATAATGACCGCTGCGAAACCGGTGAGTCCTTCCATGGTGCTTCTCCTTGCCCGGTGCGCTGGTTGCGCTTTCCGGAGCTGAAATTCACTGTCAGGAAGAGGTACGTAAGGGATTCCAGCTTTGTTCCGGCCAACTTCTGTTCCGGCCAACTCCAGGCCAGGCGAAGGCTTCCAAGCAGGTTGAAGTGGTGTAGGGTGGAGTTCGGGGCGCGATGTCTGGAGGCGAGATGAAATCCGCAAAAATCTACAGATTTGCAGCAAGTTGCGCTCTTTTGGCTGTAACTCTGGTGGCTGGGCAGGCCCTATGGGCGCAGGAAACCAGGGAGAAGGTGACGGTCGATGACGTCGACCGGACGTTCACGATTCGGCTACCCAAGGGATATGACGCACAGCAGCACTATCCGGTCGTTATTCTGCTGGCGGGCCTGAATCAGGATCCCGACGACATCGAGCGCTTGACGCAATTTAACGGGCTAGCAGATAAGAACGGGATCATCGTCGTCTATCCCGCGGCCCTGCACGGCCGCTGGAATGTGGGTGTTCGCCCCGAGGAGCACAGGATGGACCAGATGGGGCCGGGTAGGCGGCGCTACGGAGGCGGCTATCCCGGCGGTTACCCTGGGGGCGGTGGCGGCTACCCTGGCGGTGGTGGAGGCTATCCAGGCGGAGGTCAGCAGGGAGGGAATCGCGAGCCCAGTCAGGAAGCGGGCCGCACTCCGGCGGACGATATCGGCTTCTTCAACCAGATGCTCGACTTCCTGGGCACGAAGTTTTCCGCCGATAGCTCGCGGGTTTATGCCATAGGCCTCTCCGAAGGCGGTTTCATGAGCCTGCGGCTGGGATGCTCGTTGAGCGACCGCATTGCTGCCGTCGGAACGGTGGGCGCGACCATGCCGAAAACGATGATCTGCGTGCCCACGCGACCCGTGTCCGCGGTCATGATCAATGGCACTTCGGACCCGGTCGTGCCCTATGGCGGCGGAACCGAACACAATCTGAGATTGTCGACTCTGTCGGCGGAGGATAGCGCCAAGGACTGGGCGAAGATTGATCGCTGCAGCGAGAAACCGGAAAAGAGCAAATTGCCGTCGGCGGGTAAGGGCAGCATGGAGACGAAGGTCGACACCTACACGGGCTGCCAGCACAACGCGGAGGTGGTTCTCTACAGCATCAAGGGAGCGGGCAACACCTGGCCGGGAGGCGAGCAATACGAGCCTGAAAATACCATCGGGAAGACGAGCGAGGATCTCAAGGCAAATGACGTCCTTTGGAATTTTCTAAGCACGCGCAAGCTGGAAGAAAAAACTGAAACCAAGTAGATGAAGAGAAATATGTAGGGACAGCCGCCCTCGGCTGTCCCCACTGTGAGTACGTTCTAGAGTGACCGCAGGAAATTCAGCAGATCCTGCATTTGCGATGGCTTCAGAGCGGTGAACTTCTTGATCACCGCATTCGACTCCGATCCCGAACTCTTGTGAGCGTTGATGGCTTCGATCAGATCGGTGGTGCGGCCATCGTGCAAAAAGAAAAGCCGCTGGCCGAGGCCCCAGAGTGGTGCGGTCCGGAATTCATTGGCAGTGGCCGCACCTTGTGCGATCCCATCCGACAAGCCGCTGCCCATGTTATGCAGCGCAAAGTCGGAGTAGGGGTTATAGGAAACGTTCGACATGCCCGTATAGGGCGACGGGCCGGTCGTGAGAGTGGGCGAATGACAGAGGGAGCAGCCGATCGTGACAAACGTCGCTGCACCGTTCTGCGTGGAAGTAGTCGGCGCCGCCGGAGTCGGAGGTGCTGACAACCGGCTAAACACGGCGAAGTTTACGGTGTCGGATGCCATCTCTGACGCCGTGCCGATGGTGGTGCCAAAGTTCGAACTGCTGGAGTTCTGATTCAGAATGTTGGTTGCATCTTCGGGCGAACCGTTAAATACGCAGCCCGTCGTCGCGCTGCGCTCGTTGGGGAACAACTCGTTCGATACGCCTTGTTCCACGTTGTAAGCCTCTCCCACGAACATCAGGAGGGATTTGTTCTGGGCCTTCCAGCCAAAGCGCGTGATGGTGCCGTCGTTCCCGCTGGTGTTGAAGACTCCGCCAATTTTCAGCGCAGCCCGCGCCGATGCAGTCGCCGTCAGGTTGGCTTGCAACACGATATCCGGCGTGGCTTCCACCAGCCCCAGGCCAAAGATCGGCGTGGGAATGCGGAAGATCACATTGTTCGCGGTGAGCGCATCGGCGAAGTCCGGTTGCGCAAGGGTGCAGCCGACAGCGTCAGAGCGTCCGGTGATGGTGTAAAGACCGTGCACGCCGCCGTCCGCCGTGCCTGAGGAAGTCTTGATAAAGCGGGCCTCGCGCATCGGGCCGGTGGATGTGATGAACGATGGCACGGTGTTGGTCGCGCCATCCAGCGTGGCCAGAGCAACCTGCGGATTTGAGATGGGATTCTGCGGGCTGATCGTTCCCGGGCTGCTGCCGCCAACAGTTGGTTGTGCGTGACACTGCGCGCAACTGTTGCCGTTGAACGTGGGGCCGAGGCCCGAACCAGGCTCACCGGGAATTTTTCCGGATACCGAATCAATCTCCTGAAAACGTTGCTGCGCCTGCGTGAAGAACGCCTGCTCGTTGGCGCTCAATGTGGGATAAAAACTGCCTGCGCCGGCAGTTCCGGGACGTGGCCCAGGATCCGTTTGCGCAGCAAGTTGGAAGCTGATGAGTACGGCCGTGGCAAGACAAACGACAAGCAGGGAACGCTTACGACAAGTCATTGTTTTACCTCCATGGGAGCAGGCACACCTCGACGTCTGGTTGTGTGTCTGGTTTGCGAAGGCGGGCGCAGGTCGGTCTGCTGTTCAGTCCAAGCTACGAGCCAGCCGAATGGCTGGTCCCGCGCCCCACGACGGGCGGAACAGCGCTATGGGAGAAGTGGGAGCCCCGACAGGAAACGATCCCCAGATCAAAAAAGAGCGGAACAACGTTGCAGCAATGTAGATCGGCGCCGTTGTGGGGTCAAGGGCCACAAGTGCATCGCGTGAACTTGTGAGTCGTGCCGCGTAGAGATCGGAAGGAAAAAAATCCGGCGCGGTCGCGATGTTCGCACGCGCGAAAAAAACCACCCTCTCGGTCGCAATGCGAGAGGGTGGGCGATTTTTAATTCTGGATGAATCTAGTGGAACAGATTCAAGGTGTTGGTGGCGTCGTCGACATAGTAGAGATTTCCGCCCACAACGATCAGTCCGAAAAGGGCGCCGGCTCCCGGCGGGTTGCCACTGCTGTCGAGCAATACTTTCTTGATCTGCTCGCCATCCGGCGTGGTGACGACCAGGAAACCGTTATTTCCGTTGACGGTCAGAATATTTCCGTTTGCTACCGTCAATCCGAGGGGATCGTTGAGGGCGCCACCTTGCGTGACCGTCGCGCCGGTACCAGCGGAGGTATCGCGGGTTAACGGAAGCGGAATGGCTGCAATGCGATTGTTGAGGCTGTCCGCGACGTAGAGCGTGTTGCCGCTCGCGTCCAGACCTACGCCTGTCGGCCCGATCACCAACGCGCCCGGGTCGGTCCGCTCAGAGAAGCCGGATCCAATGATCGTCATCGACTGCAGCGACGGTGCCGTCTTGGCCGAAACTGCAAGCGTCAGCCGCAGCACAGTGCCACCATGCACCACTTTGCCGCCGCCCGCCAGTGTTCCGTTCAGGACGTTGGTGACGAACAGGGTAGCGCTGCTGCCCGAATCGAGCGCCGTCATGTCCCACGGGCCATTGATCAGCGATCCATAGAACGTCTCTGCCACATTGCCCATGTTGTCGAGTACGAGCAAGCATCCTGCCTGCGCGGTGGCGGAGGTGCCGTCCGTGGTCGGAAGGCTCCCCACGATGACCCATCCGGCGCGCAAGACCGCGAGTGCCGTAGTCAATCCAATACCGCCGGGACACGGACCGGGGAGATTGTTCGCGTCGATCTGAGCGAAAAGGCTGGCGGTGCCGTCGGGAGCAATCTGAACGATGGTGGTGCCCGTTCCTTGAGAGTTCGAACTGTTGTTGAAATTGCTGACCAGGATGTTTCCTGCGACCAGCGAGCCGGAACTGCGCGTCACTTGCACGATGCCATAGGGATTGATGTCCCCATTGGCAGGAACGGTGGATGCGACGACTGAGATGCCGGGTTGATTGCTGGAGTGAGTTCCTTGGGCCTGGGCCGAGAGCGCGCAAGCGGCGACGAGTGACGCTGCGCAAGCCCAGATTTTCAGTTGCGACAAATTCATGACAATCCTCCTGGGAGTTGATGCGTACGGAGTCGAATGTTGTGGTTCCGCACCCCGATCCCGCGAAACGTGGCGCCGGGCTGGGCATTTGCGGAGCACGCAGAGTTAGAGCGGACTATCCTGGTGCGTGCAGGATCAGTGTGTTGTGAAGGCGGAAGGGAATTGTCAGGAATGTGTCAAAAGCGTGTCACTTCTCGGTACTTCGTCAGCTTGTAAGTCGTTGAGAGGACTAAAGACTCTGGTTAGCCGATCGCTTTTCTCAGTTCGCGGCGCAGAATCTTGCCGGACGCAGTTTTCGGCACGGCGTCGACAAAGCGAATTTCACGCGGCTGCTTGTAGTGGGTGAGCCGGTCGGCGACGAAGGTGCAAAGTTCCTGGCTGAGTTTCTCGCCGTCCGCGAATCCGTCACGAAGCGCGACGAAGGCCACGGGAATCTCTCCCGCAGACTCGTCCGAGCGTCCAACCACGCCACACTCCTTGACTGCCGGGTGTTCGAGCAACACGGCCTCGATCTCGGCGGGCGCGACGGCGAATCCCTTGTACTTGATCATCTCCTTGCGGCGGTCGACGATGCGGTAGAAGCCTTCGCGGTCGCGGGTAACGATATCGCCCGACCAGTACCAGCCGTCGCGCAGAACGGAGGCGGTAGCCTGCGGCTCCTTCCAATATCCCAGCATGATTTGCGGGCCGCGCATGACCAACTCGCCGGGCATGCCGCTGGGAACCTCGGTGAGTTGATCCGGCGAGTCGGCAGGAGAGATTTCCGTCTGCGAGAGAACGCGGCAGTCCGTCTGGGCGAGCGGATGCCCGATCGAATCGGGACGATAAAGCGCAGGCTCAAGAAATCCAACGTGCGTCACCGGAGAGGCTTCAGTCATTCCGTATCCCTGGCAAACCAGAATGCCGGTGAGCGCGGTAAAGCGGCGCGGAAGTTCGGGAGCCAGCGGGGCCGCTCCGGACTTCACCCAGTGAACTTTGTGGTCGCGAGGAAATTGTCCCGCTTCCGCCGCCTGGCATAGAGCGTTAATCGCAGGTGGGACCAGCGGCATCATGGTGATGCCTTCTTCGATCAGCAGTTGCGTGAGTTGCTGGACATTAAAGCGAGGCACAAGCACGAGCGTGGCGCCAAGAATCAGCGCCGGACTGAGAACCACATTCAATCCATAGATGTGATAGAGCGGCAGGCAGCAGAGAACGGTGTCGTCTCCATCAAGGTGAACCGAGTTCGGAGCGACCAGCTGATAGATATTCGAAACCAGGTTGTAGTGCGAGAGCATGACGCCCTTGGGAAGTCCGGTGGTGCCGCTGGAGTAGGGAAGCGCGGCCAGCGCCGTTTCGGGCGGCAGATCTGGCGCGGGGAACGTTGCCGTGGTGGGCTGCAGCAGGTTCGCGAACGGCTCTGTGCCTGGCGCGTGTTGGCGGATCGAGTAAACCCGCCGAAGGTTGGGAAGGCCTCCCAGATTTATTCCTTGCAGGTTTGGGCCGTCGCTGATCATCATCACCGCGCCGGAGTTTTCCAATTGATATCGCACCTCGCGCTCGCGGTAGGTGGGATTCAGCAGCGTAGGAATTGCTCCGGCAAGTTGGAGGGCATGGAACGAGACGCAGAACTCCCAGGAGTTCGGCAGAAAAATAGCCACGACATCGCCGGGCTGAACTCCGGCCGCAATCAAGCCGCGAGCCACGCTCTCGACGGTGTCTCCATATTCGGCATAGGTCATGCGCCGTCCGCACGATGTATCTACCAGCGCAGTCTTCGCGGGATTGTGGCGGCATGCGTCGAGCACCAGGTCGTGCAGAAAAAGACCGTGGGGATCGGCGTAGAGTTCGGTGCGCAGCATGCCGCGGAAGATTGTACTTGGAAAGACGATGGATGACGAGGATTAGCTGGCCAGCTTGCGCAGGAATTCCTGTTCGTCCATGCGGTACTTGAAGGCCTTGCGCCCGTCGATGAACACCACCGGAACTTCGTCGTTGAACTGGCGACGAAGATTGGGATCGGTGTCAACATCGACCTCCTGCCAACTGAAGCCGCCGCGGCGGGAGAGTTTGGAAAGACTCTCCTTCACCACTTCGCAAAGATGACATCCTCGGCGCGAATACATGACAACGCGGGAGTCGGGCATGAGGGAGATTCTAGCGCGAAGTGGTCGCGTCTTCCATCCGATGCGAAAAAAGCCTCGGGTTTCGGGTGCGAAAACGGGACAATCCCGAACCGGGCCAGCCCGCCAACAGGTGTGATGGAGAGCACTGCAGACTTAAACCATTCCGGTCATATTGGTATCCAATCCCCCACTTTAATTTAGCGAGACTAACAACCGGTCTGCGGAAAGGACGCCGCATGATAAAACGCGTCGAATGTATCTTATGCATCGGCAGCGGCCCCATCGAGTTGAACCTGCGCTGTGCCCTGCTCAAAGAGCACGGGTGGGAAGTGCTCAGCTCCGGCAGTGGACACGAAGGAGTTTTGGTCTTCAGCCAGGAACCGGTGGATGCGGTTATTCTGGATCTGAACTCTGACGGATCAGAATCGGCTCTGATCGCGGGCGAGCTCCGCCGGCAGCGTCCGCGATTGCCGATCATCATGGTCGTGGAAGAACACAAGCATCGGGTAGATGGCGCAACCGATCTGGCAAACGCGGTGATTTTCAAGTCGGATGAGGCAAAGACGATGGTTCCGACTCTCATCAGGCTGCTGCAGCCGAAGCAGTAAGGCTGAAATACGCAGGGCTGCGGGGCGCTGCCTGCTGATACGCCCGATTCGGGTAGAATCCCACCATGCCGGATCTTCCAGGAAGGCCTCTCACAGGAAAAACTGCGCTTATCACCGGGGCCGCGCGTCGCCTCGGCCGCGCTTCTGCACTGGCTTTGGCTGCGGCCGGAGCGGATGTGGCCATCACATTCCGCACTTCCGCGCGCGACGCACAGCGAACCGTGATCGATCTTTCTGCGCATGGGGTCCGAGCCTTCGCCCTGCAATGTGATATCACCGACGAAGCCAGCGTCCGCGGCATGATGAAGGAAGTCGGACGCGAACTTGGCCGTATCGACATTCTGGTCAACAATGCGGCGAACTACGAGACCGTTGCCTTCGAGAAGTTGACCGTGCGGCAATGGGATGCGATCTTCGCCTCCAATACGCGAGGCCCGTTCCTGGTGACGCGCGAAGCGCTTAGCCTTATGCGCCGGAGCCGCGACCGCAGAAAACTTAAAGTCCCACTCGAAGCCAAGATTGTCAATATGGGCTCGCTGGGCGGGATCAAGCCGTGGGCTACCCATGCGCATTACTGCTCGTCGAAAGCCGCTTTGCACATGCTCACGAAAGTGATGGCAAAGGCCTTCGCGCCCGAGATTGCGGTGAATGCCGTGGCGCCGGGAATGATCGACCTAGGAGAGAAATCCGCTGCCGCCTTCATGCGCCGCATGGCCAAGCAGACGCCCATGCAGCGCAACGGACGCGCCGAGGAGATCGCGCAGGCTGTGCTGTTTTTCGCGACTGCGCCTCAATTCATTACCGGACAGATTCTGGTCGTGGATGGCGGGCTGAGTCTGGAATAGCTAGGCTTCGGCAACGGTGCACTCGCGAGAAATAGCCATCGATGGGGCATCGCGGTATATTGAGGCGAATGACGAAATCGAAAGCCAAGTCTTCCCGTCAGGATCAGTCGCGAGAGTCCGCCCCTTCTTCTGCTTTGGTGTCGGTGCAAGGTCCGCGTATAGCCCTGGCCATCATGGCAGCGGGCAAGGGCACCAGGCTGAAATCGCAAATCCCTAAAGTGTTACATGAAGTCGGCGGGATGCCCCTGCTGGAACATGTGATCCGCACCGCGATTCTCCTCGTCGCGGCGAAAGACGTATACGCGATCATCGGGCACGAAGCGGAGCGTGTGCGTGCGGCCATGGCGCACACGGGCGTGAATTTTGTGGTGCAGACCGAGCAACGCGGAACCGGACACGCGCTGATGGTGGCGCAGAGCGCGCTGGCCGCGTACGACCATGTCATCGTGCTTTCGGGCGATGCTCCGATGATCACTCCGGAAACCATTACCCAGTTGCGCGATTTTCATTTGCGACAGCATGCGGCGATGACGTTGCTGAGTGCGGAACTGGAGAATCCCACCGGGTACGGCCGCGTGCTGCGCAAGAGTCCGCGCAGCGCCGAGGTGCAGGCCATCGTGGAAGAGAAGTCCGCGAGCCCGGCGCAGAAAAGGATTCGCGAAATCAACTCCGGATTTTATGTCTTCGATACGAAGGAGCTTTACGCGCATATCGGGAAACTTTCGATTGATAACGCGCACGCCGAATATTATCTGACCGATATGGCTGAAGTGCTGCGCAAAGCCAGGCGCCGCGTGGTGGCGTGGAAGACGGCTGACGCCCGCGAAGTGCTGGGCGGCAATACCCGGGCGGAGTTGGCGGACATCGATCATTTTCTGCGCATGGCAAAATGCCGTCAGCTCATGGCGGATGGGGTGACGGTGTTTTATCCCGCGACCTGCGTCATGGATGCCGACGTTGAAGTCGGAGCCGATACCGTGATTGAGCCCTATGTGCAGCTTTTGGGCAAAACACGAATTGCAGGGAACTGCCGCATCCGGTCCTACAGCGTGATTCGCGATTCCGAGATTGCAAATGGCGTAACCGTGCGCCCGGGATGCGTGATGGAAGGCGCGCACGTGAGTGCAGGAGCGACTATCGGGCCGTACTCGCATCTGCGGCCGGGCAGCGAGATCGGCGAGGGCGCGCACGTCGGCAACTTCGTTGAGACCAAGAAGATCAAGCTGGGCAAAGGATCGAAGGCGAACCACCTCACCTACCTGGGCGACGCGGAGATCGGCGCCGGAGTCAACATTGGCGCGGGCACGATCACCTGCAACTACGACGGCGTGAACAAGCACAAAACCATCATCGAGGATGGAGTCTTCATCGGCAGCGACAGCACGCTGGTGGCGCCGGTGCGCGTGGGCAAGGGAGCCTACGTTGGAGCGGCCTCGTGCATCACTGACGATGTTCCCGAAGACTCACTGGCCATCGGCCGCGGCCGGCAGATCGTGAAAGAAGGCTGGGTGCGGGAGCAAAGAAAGAAGAAGTAGAAGAGAAAACGCGTAACCCCGGACACATTCGTCCGGGGCTTTTTATTTTCTTTCGGGCTCGCTGCGCTCGCAGGCGGACGAATGCGTCCGCCGCTACGTGATCCTAGTGTGACACGGCTGCGAACAGGTCCGAATGCATCAGCGACTGGAATTGCTGGTCGCTGGCCTTGAAGTGCAGTTTCAGGTTCGCGCTGTCCGAGTCGACCGTCGTGTTATCGACCGCAATTTTTTCTGCCGGAGACGCGGTCATCTTCTTGTAGAGAATCCCCGCCTTTACCAGCGATGACAGTGTCGATGCCGTCACCGAATCCGAGGTCAGCACCATCAGGTCGAAGTTCACGCCACTATTGAAGTTCATGGTGTAACGCGAGCCGAGGATGCGCTTCTTGATCGTTTCGTAGTCAGCGATCGATGCCGCCTGTCCCAACGCCGAGTGCATCACGTTCTGCGTGCCTTCCTGGTCGAGAATGCTCCATACCGGGGCGTCATCCACATCGGTCATCATGTCGGCCATGTTGCCGTTGGTGTCGAGGCCAAGAGTCTTGCCATCGCGGGTATCGAGGGCCGCATGCACCGCGATCGAATCCCCGAACAGCAGCGTGCTGTCATCGAGGAAGCTCATGATGAAGCCGCCGTCCATGGGATACACGTCGGAGTTGTCGTATTTCTTGGGCACGAATTTCTGCAGCTTCATCTTCTTCAGTACGGCCTTCATGTTGAAAGGGCCGGCGGCCACGCCGATATTTTTCACTCCCTGCTTGCCAGAGTGGAACGAGGCGAAGGTGAGCGTGTCGACGTCTTTGTCGGGATCGATGCCAATCGCCTTCAGCGCCGCCTCGAACTGCTTGATGTTATCCGGCATGAGCTGTTGCTTCAGGGCCATCGCCGTGGGCGAGTCCTTGAGCGCGCGGTAGTCCACCGAAATCAGCTGCAGCAGGTCGGCGGGAACGCAGGAGCGGGCGGAGGAATTAATCGGCATGGCATAGGCCATGCTCGCCATCATGATCCCCATCAAAAGAGAAACCAGACACACTTTAAGCAATTTCATAACGCCTCGGAATCAGAAACAGATTGGGTCAGGCACACCCTTCATTGGATGCACGATCGGACCCTGTCGTTTGTAGAACGCTTTCATTCTATTTTACTTGCAAACCAGGGTCACAAACCAAAAGTACAGTACCCATTGATGGGTTGGAGTCCCCGGGGGCCGGGGAAGATGAGTGTCATGGGGATTTTGCGCCAATTATGTCTGAGAGCGAGAATTGTGTCCGAAGAAGCGGCAGCATGATGTACCTCTCAGTCTTTTCATCGAACCGATTGTGATCTCGATGTACGTCGGTGCAAGCTGCTGCCCCGTTGAATACGCGAAATTTGTGCCTGCGAGTATCCTGCGATTTCAACCATGCCGTCAGGGTTCGATATTTCCAGGGCCGCTTCAGTCGGAACGTGGTAATGGGAGTTTAGCAATGCCAACCACGAGCACACAATAATCACCCGAAGTGTGATTCCAGCGACCGTCAGACCTCTCTCGATGCGGAGTTGTCTCGCGTTGTTCATCTCCTGGAAGAACGCCCAAGCAGGAGGGCCTCTTGCGGTCCGGGAAGAAGTAATTGAAGCCTGGTTTCGCTAAATCGGCACAACTGTCGTTATCAGGCCATTTACGCTCAAAAATCCAGATTCCCAAACGGCCCTAATCGTTGTCGGGCGGCGACGGGGGCCGCTTGTCGTGCAGGAAGAAATCTGCTTTCAGCGGCGCGTTGATCGTCTGGAAGACATTCGGCGACTGGCTGAAGTTGAAGCAGTCGGACAGATCGTCCGTGGTGTTGGAGTCGGCGAAGCCCAGCGGCTGCAGGTTGTAGGTGTGCTCGATGAAGTTCAGAATGCTGCCGAAATCGTGCACAGCGGTGGAAATATTCTTTGGCTTGGCCAATGGCGAGACCACGATCAGCGGCACGCGGAAGCCGTAGACGTAGCCCGATCCCCAACTGGTGCCGTCAGTAATTACTTTCGGCGGCGGCACGTGATCGTACCAGCCTCCCCAGTCGTCCCAGATAATGATGATCGCGGTGTTGGGCCAGTAGGAACTGTTGCCAATCGCATTGACGATGGAGGTCACCCACGAGGGCCCACCCGTTGTAGTCACGTCGCCGGCATGGTCAGAGTTCGCGCCGGTTGGGATCACCCAGCTGACCTGCTGCAGTTGGCCAGCGGCGATGTCGGTGAGGATCGGGGCAGAGTTGTTCTGGGTATTCAGGCTGACATTGTTCACCCAATCAGGCGCGGTGCACGCAGCGGAATTCGGCGGGGCGCACATGTGCTCAATGGCGTTGGGCGCGGTCCAGATGGATCCGGGCAATGGCGCATAGTAGCGCCAGGTTACGCCTGCCGTGTTGAGTTCGTCGGTGAGCGTGGGATGCTCGAAGCAGGGATAGATCGGATTATTGCTGGCCTCGTTGCCAGAAGCATCGATCAGGGCGACGGTCTCAGCCGTGGGAGATGTGCAACCTGTGTTCGCGCTGGCGCTCGGGACGCCAAGAGGATTCTCGCCCACGAATAGAGAGCTGTCGACGGACGGCTCCGACGTCCCTGAAATCAGAAACTGGTGCGCCGGGAAACTCGGCCCTTCGTTGGTCTGAAACATGTGATCGCCGAATGTGTATTGCTCGGCCATGGTCCAGTAGGGCTGAACGTCAGACTGCTGAACGTAATAAAACTCAGGTGGCGGACTCGTGGGCGGACAATCCGTCGATCCCTTGGTGCACGTGATAGGGCTGATCATGTCTGCGTGGTCCATGGCGCAGGAGCCGGTGGAAGCTTGGTAATCACACATGGTCACCCAGGCCTCGTTCTTATGGCTGATGTCGTAATCAATGCCCAGGGTGGTGGGCTGAAGTTGGACGGTGGTGCCAGTGGAATCCTTGCCGCTGCTGGCGATGGCAGCGCCTCTGCCGATAAGCACGGGATCCTGAAACATGTTGTCGGGGGTGCGGTTCTCCTGCACGATGATGACGATGTGCTGGAACTTGATGTTGAGCGCGAGTGCTTGCGCGCCGTCGCTCGGCCCCGCGCCGTTGGCGTCTTTTCCGGTCACGCTGATGGTGTATGCGCCAGATGGATTGGTCGTGGCTGTGGTCACGGTCAGCGTAGGGTTGGCCGCGATGGCCGAAGTAACGTTGACGGTGTTCGGGCTGATGGCACAAGTTGGCGCCGGAGTGCTCATCCCGGTCACGCTACAGGAGAGCGTGACCGTGCCTGTATAACCGCTGGCTGCCGTCACGGTGAGCGCGGACGTGGCGGGTGTTCCCGCGGCCACAGAGCTTGCGCTCAACGATCCGGCGGAGATGGAGTAACCGATCGGCGGAGGAACAGTCACAAGCGGGGAGCTACCGCCGCCGCAACTGGCCAGAAGACTGGAGAGTACAGCGGCAAACGCCATCTCCACGCAGAAATGAAACGAGCCTGTTCGGTTCATGGCAACCACGCCCCTAGGCGATTCAACCCATTATGCGTCAACCCCAGCCCTCGGATTTTCACTCGGAGCGGTGAATATTTTTGTCGCTGAAACGAATTTGTGAGCTAGCAAAGCATTGAGGTCCGCCGGCGCACGTCAGCGGCGAAGCTTTCATCTTTGAGCGACCCCAGATTGATTTCTACGTTCGCCAGCGCCCCCGTGATGGCGGCCTTCGCCAGAGCGAGCGCGGTGGTCAGGTCCGACTTCATGTTGGGATTGGTGATGGGCTGGAGGGATTGTGCGATCTGCGCAATTTCATGCGCTTTTTCAGCGACGCCTAGCGGCACAGCGGTGGCCTGCTTGAGAGCGGGATCGATGAGCGCGTCGGCGGCTTTTTCGTCGGATGCAGTCTTGGCCTGCTTGTAGGCGTTCATGACCAGGCCGAAAGCATCGGCGTCAGCATCGATGGCGGCCTTCAACTCTTCGCGCAGAGGCGTAAGGCGGGCGATGGCCGTGCTGAGTTGCGGTTCATATTGAAGATAGGCTTTCTTGCCGCGCGACATCGAGGCGACCATCGTTGCCAACCCAGCGGCCATCGCGGCCGCAGCGGCCGAGGCGCTGCCACCACCCGGAGCAGCGGTGGGCGCGGCGAGTTGCTCGACGAACGGCTCGACTCCAGCGCGCAGGCCTCCAACCGCCATCTTGCCGCCCATGACGGCGGCCAGCCGGTTTTCCAGGATCAGCGACGAATCGAAATTCTCCACTTGCAGAAACCACTCGGCGGCTTGCTCCAATGCTTTCTTCGGGATCAGTCCAACAATTTCGCTCGACACGGGCACGACGCCGTAGCGGGCGGCCTCGCGCTTGACCATTTCAAAAACGCGATGCACGGGCGTCTGCTCGAAGTCGGTGAGGTTCATCGAGACCTGTGCCTGCCCGCGGACGAGGAATCCCGCGCCTTTTACGAAGCGCATGCCGCCAGTCGAGAAGCGCACAGCCTTGGCAATCTTTTTCGCGATCGCCACATCGGGGGTGTTCAGGAAGACGTTGTAGGCGATCAGAAATTTGCGCGCGCCCACGACCGTTGCGCCCGCGGTAGGATGCACTCGCGGCTCGCCAATGTCAGGACGGCGCGCAGGATTCGTCGCAATCTCGGCGCGAATGCCTTCGAACTGTCCGCGGCGAATATTTTCCAGTCCCTGGCGTTCGGGAATTCTCGCGGCGGACTCGTAGAGATAAACCGGGATTTGGTAGCGCTTCCAGATCTCTTCGCCCACATGATTCGCCATGGCGACGCAGTCTTCGATGGTAACGCCGTCAATCGGAATGAACGGGACCACGTCGGCCGCGCCCATCCGCGGGTGCGCTCCAGTGTGTGTGGTGAGATCGATCAATTCAGCGGCCTTGCCGACGCCCCGAATAGCGGCTTCCTGAATGGCTTCACGCTCGCCGACTAGGGTGATGACGCAGCGGTTGTGGTCGGCATCCATTTCGCGGTCGAGCAGGTAGACGCCGGGCATTTTCATGGCATCGACAATGGCGTCAACTTTGGCCTTATCGCGGCCCTCAGAAAAATTCGGAACACATTCGACGAGTGTAGACATGACTGAGAAGAATAGCGGGGTCAAGCGAGAGCCGCAACCCGGACGCCGTTACCGGGAGGGAAGGCGTGTAATTCCTGGCAATCCGTCGAAGCCAGAGTCGAAGGTCAGGATTTGTTCGATGCCGTGCTGCTCCATGACCGCGAGATGCACGGCGTCGCGCGCGGAGAGGCGTTGGTACGCGAATACAATCTGCTTGGCGCGTTCGACGGCAGAATGTTCAATGGAGAAGACCTCGTCGACCATGCTGAGAAGAGCGTCGAAAGCGCGTTGGATGTCATGACGACGATTGACGCGATATATACCGGTGAAGGATCTCCTGAAGAACCTCGGCATCGGTGACCAGCCGCTGTCGCTCACTGACTAATTTTTCGAGCAACCGCTGCGCGTCGGTTTTTTGGGAACTCGCTGAGCCGATCAGATACATCGGGATATTTGAGTCAACTAGAATCACGGCTTATGGCCCGAGAGATATCCCTGCTCGATCTCCGCTAACATTGTGTCGATGTCGGCGGTGGGTGACTCATACTGCGCCGCTGCCCGAATAGCGGCAAGCTTCTTTTCCACATCGCCTATCGGTTCCCGGCGGCGGGCGAGGACAAGCGCCTGACGGACCCACTCGGCAATCGACATATGGCGCGAGCGAGCCGCACGCTGCACTTCCCGGTACTCGGGATCCTGAAGGATCACTTGCAGTCGCTTAGCCATAGGATGAGTCTAAATGACTCATGGCGATGAGTCAACCTGACCCGCTAGCTAATGACCGCGACTGAAGAACCTTCCAACCCCCAGTCGCACCTGCACCGTGTTGATCCCCGGATTCAGATTGCCCAGCCCTGCGTTAGAGATGTGCATGTAGCGCAGTTCGAGGCTCCAGTTATATTTCTCGCCGAGGATGTGCGTGCCCAGCGCGGCCTGGTCCATGAAGTTCACGGGATTCGTTCCCGTAGGAATATCGTGACTTGTAAATACGGTGCCGCCGGTTAGTTCCAGGTAAGGCGAGAAGCGGCCGTGACGTTCGAAATTCCACTTCAACCCCAGCGGGTCAAATCCCACGCCGTAAGCCGTATTTGCCGGCTGAAAGATGAGGAAAATCGGAACCGCATCGACTGCGTATTCGAAACGTCCCCGCAGGAAGCCGGGAAGATGCGGGCCGGTAAGGATCCATCCGTAGCGCAGGCCGGCATTGAAGGCGCCAATGTTGCCGCGCCCGCCGGCGACGGAATGCCCGCCTCCAGCCCAGATCTGCACTTCATGGCCGCCTTTTTCCGGGCCAGTTTGAGCGAAGCCGAGCGAGGACAGCATGAGCACAATTGCGAAGATGAGAACGAAGCAGCGCGTTGTTTGATTCATCGCTAGCGGTTCACGATACAAGAAGTGCGGCGCGGGAACAATGAGCCGGACACTCCAGCGATAACCAGATTCCTCACTTCGTTCGGAATGACACGGATGACGGTTCGGAATGACAACAGGTTCTGGTTAAAAAGAATTCAGGAATGAGAGTCCCGCCTCACGCGTTGCGCGGGAAGTTGCAGCAGGTCGCGGGCCAGCCTCGCTGTGTTGTGGCGGGCGACTGAGGCTTCGTCCAGATAATCGCCGAGGACAGGAATCACGCCCAGCGCCTCGACTTCGTCAAGATCGTTCACGATCTGGCAGGCGCCTTCGAGGGCGTACTTCGCTTTCAACTGATCCGACACTGGCGTGCGATTGATGAGCGCATAGTCGAAGAGCGGCTTATGCGCATGACGATTGAGCGCGCGAATATGATCGGCAGCGGTCAGGCCAAGGCTTTCGTTGGCCTGCGTCATCAGGTTGCAGATATAAACCTTGGTCGCGGGCGAAGCGACGATCGCCTGCGAAATGCCGCGCACCAGCAGGTTCGGAATCAGGCTGGTGAAAAGAGAGCCCGGACCGATAGTGATCACATCGGCACTGGCAATGGCTTCGAGCGTCTGCACCATCGGACCGACGTCCGGGGGAACGAGAAACAGTTCGCGGATGCGTCCTTTGCTGGCGGTGATTTTGGTTTCGCCGCGCACCCGCTCGCCATCTTCCATCAGGGCTTCGAGTTCGATGTTCGAAGTGGTCGCCGGATAGATGTGGCCGCGAGTGAGAAGAATTTCCGAAGACAGGCGCACGGCTTCTGAAAAGTCTGAAGTGAGGGAGGTCAGAGCAGCAAGAAACAAGTTGCCGAAGCTGTGGCCCTCGAGTCCCGAGCCTTTTTCGAAGCGGTGACGAAAGAGTCTTGAGAGCAGAGCCTCGTCCTCGCTGAGGGCGACGATGCAGTTGCGAATGTCGCCCGGCGGCAACATGTTCAGCTCTTTGCGCAGGCGTCCGCTGGAGCCGCCATCGTCGCTGACGGTCACGACGGCAGAGAGATCACGAATGATGGGCGATTCCTGCGGGGTGGAAAGAGAATCGCCAGGCGAAAGATCAGCCGGAGAAAGAACGAACCGCTTAAGCCCCTTCAGCAGGGTAGAGAGCCCGGTGCCTCCGCCGATGGCCACCACGCGCAAGCCTCGCTCACGCGCAGTTTTTTCCGAGGCCGAGACCTCTGCCGGTTTGGTCTGCATCGAGGGGATTCCTGACTACGCGGGTTCGTCTTCGCGGAAGTCGCCGTTGCCGGCATCCAACTCGGCGCCCGGATCCGGGTAGAGCAGTTCGGTGAATCGCGGATCTTCCGCCAGGTTCTGGAAATCGGAATCGTTGCGCGCCTGAAAACGCAGCTGCGGATTCAAGCGAAGCGCTTCGTCCAGACGGCGCAGCGCGTCTTCGACATGCCCGGTCAGACAATCCAGCGCTGCCAGTCCATACACGACGTAGTCGGAATTCGCATTCTGCTTGTGCAGACGATCCAGATGCTCGCGGGCGGTGACGTAATCGCCGACATTCATCAGCGAGACGGCATAGTCGAAGTGTTCCTCGGCAGTTTTGAACTGCGTGGCCACAGTCCGCTCCAGATGCTGGGTGCAGGTGCTCAGATGAACATTGGCGCGATCGGCCAATTCCTTGATCGGTCCGGCAAGCACTTTCTGAAAGTGAGGCTTGGCTTTGTCGAACTTGTGCTCCTGCATGGCGCGCAGCCCGTCCTCATAACTCTTCAGCGCTTGCGTGTAACGCGGATCTTCCGCCACAGTTTTCTTTGCGGTAGGTTTCTGAGCCATGTGCAAAACTCTTCCTGTGCTCTTGGTAATGGGAAACTCCTTGCGCGGGCGCGATCTTGCCTAAGCAGGTAAGTATCACTCAAACCACGGTTGCAGGGCAATGCCACCCCCTGGTCGGGAATGGCAATTGCGGTTTCCAGTTGCGCTAGTTGATCGTCGCCGCCGTCTTCAAATCGATCTGCTTCCAGTCGCCGGCGATGATTCCGGCGCGAATCTCGGCCGCGCTCTTGCCCTTCTGATGCTGCTGGTACGAGTAGTAAAGCTCCTTCAGGCAGGTGCTGCACCGGGCGCCGTGGTTGGTTTCAAAGCAGCTATGCAGGCTGTTGTGACCCATGCGGTCGCAATAGCAGTAGCACGGTTGCTGGTGAATGACGTTGGGAATCTTCGCTGCAAGTTCGTAGGCGTGCGTCTGGTAGGAGTTCGCGGCATCGTCTCCCCAGAGATCGGCCTTGGTCAGGATGGCAGGCAGCTTCGTGCCCTTCGGCGGCGGCGCGGCGTTATAGGCAGGAATGCCAGCATCTTCCTGCGGCGCAACCCATTCGGCAGAGACGCTGAGAGTCACTAGAAAAAGAAAGGCCAGAGTCAGGCCGCGATACAGATATGTCCGCTGAAAAGTCGTCATCACAAAGCCCCCAGAGCCATATTGTACCGTGTGGCGGACGAATGCTGGAACAGTCGAAAGTTAGGTTTCTGGCTCCGCCTAGCGGAGCAACCCGAAGCCGGCCGCAGCGATTCTGTACAATAGAGATCGCAATGCCAGAGCTCAAGTCTGATCAAGGTCCCGCCGGCGTGTCGAGCCCGTCAACCGCTGAGCCCCTCGGGTCTGCTCCGGTGAAAATCAGAACGGGGTTCGGAGTCTGGGCGCGCGACCTGATCATCTCGCTGGCCATCTCCGCCTTCATCATCATCTTCCTGTACCAACCGGTGAAAGTCGAAGGCACCAGCATGATGCCGTCACTCGAAGATCAGGAACGAATCTTCGTCAACAAATTCGTCTACCGCCTGGAGCCCATCGAGCGCGGCGACATCGTCGTCTTCCGCTACCCGCGCGACCCTTCGAAGAGCTACATCAAGCGCGTGATCGGAATGGCCGGCGACCGCATCCGCATTGATGGCGGCCAGGTGTACGTCAACGACGAGCCCCTAAACGAGGATTACGTCCCCTCAATTTATGCCGACCAGCGGTCGTATCCCGAGATGACCGTGCCGTCGAATTCTTACTTCGTGCTGGGCGATCATCGTTCGATGTCGAACGACAGCCGCGATTTCGGCTCGGTAAACCAGAGCTTCATCTACGGCAAGGCCGTGTTCGGCTACTGGCCGATGGATAAGCTAGGACGCGTGCGGTAGGTGGCCGTGAAAACCATCAACCACTAAGGACACGAAGGATCACGAAGGAATGCTGGGTGATTGCGTTCCTTCGTGGACCTCCGTGTCCTTGGTGGTTCATGCCTTTCGCCTCTCGCTAATCTCTGTTTAGAGCGCTCTGGAATAATTCGCGTTCTCTTCTTGGCCGCACTCACTTTCCCTGCTAAAATTCTTAAAATCCACTCCCCGGAGCGAGAATGCAGGCAATCCTTGCGCTGGAAGACGGCAGAGTCTTCCGAGGCAAAGGCTACGGAGCCAAAGGCGAATGCTACGGTGAAGTCGTTTTTAATACTTCCATCACCGGCTACCAGGAAATTTTCACGGATCCCTCTTACTCAGGACAGATCGTTGTCCTGACCAACCCGGAAATCGGCAACTACGGCACCAACCAGGAAGATAACGAAGCCACGCGCCCGTGGATCGAGGGGCTGGTCGTGCGCGAGTTCTCGCGCGTCAGCTCGAACTGGCGTTCGCAGCAGGTGACCGAGGAATATCTCGAGCAGTTCAAGGTGCCGGTGCTGTCCGACATCGACACGCGCTCGCTGGTGCGGCATCTGCGCGATCATGGCGTGCAGCGCGGTGTAGTTTCGACCATCGAGGCTGACACCGACAAGCTGATCGCCAAGGCGCGGTCCATCCCGAAAATGGATGGCACCGACCTGGCCAAGGAAGTCAGTACCAAGCGGTCGTACGTGTGGGAAGTCGGCGAGCGCTCGCATGAACCGGTGGCCGTGGTCGGCGTGAAAGACGAGCCGGCGCGGTTCCATGTGGTCGCCTACGACTTCGGTATCAAGCAGAACATTCTGCGCAAGCTGCGCGGCGAAGGCTGCAAGGTGACGGTGGTCCCGGCACAGACTCCCGCGGAAGACGTGATGGCGCTCAAGCCGGACGGAGTTTTTCTGTCGAATGGGCCAGGCGATCCGGAGCCTTGTACGTATGCGGTGGATTCCATTCGCCGGCTGATGGGGCGAATGCCGATCTTCGGAATCTGCCTGGGGCATCAGCTGACGGGGATCGCTCTGGGCGGGAAGACTTTCAAGCTGAAATTTGGCCACCATGGCGGGAATCACCCGGTGAAGCAGTTGAAGACGGGCAAGATCGAGATTACGGCGCACAACCATAATTTCGCCGTTGATCCCGATTCGCTTCCTGACAGTGAAGTCGAACTCACGCACATCGATTTGAACGACAATACGCTGGAAGGCCTGCGCCATCGCAATCTGCCACTGTTCAGCGTGCAATATCACCCGGAAGCCGCCCCCGGCCCGCACGATTCGCATTATCTGTTCAAAGAGTTCACCAAGATGATGGAGGAGTGGAAAGGATAGTCGATCGAGTTTTGAAAGGGCGCGCCTTCAAGGCGCGCCGCCAGATGCGAGATAGATTTGCGGCTTTAGCCGCTGAGGGTCGCACTGCTGTTCTTCGATAGAGAGATTTCGGCGCGGCTTAAAGCCGCGCCTTTTCAGAGCGAAGAAATTATGAGGCCGACAAGAGAGCACGCTACCAATACCGGCCATACATACATGATTACGTCGGCGACTTGGGGACGCCGGTCTCTGTTTTCCCGAGAACCATGGGCGCACCTTCTAATCGATACGCTTTATCACTACCGCGGCTCGGCGTATCTATTGCACGAGTTTGTCATCATGCCAGACCACATTCACGTCTTGCTCACGCCGAATACAAGTCTTGAAAAAGCCGTTCAGTTCATCAAAGGCGGGTTCTCGTTCCGCGCGAAGAAAGAACTTGGATCGAATATGGAAGTCTGGCAAAAAGGATTCTCGGATCATCGCATTCGCGATGCGGAGGATTATCTGCGGCATGTTTCGTATGTCCAGGAGAATCCGGTTCGAAAGTATCTGTGCGAACGAGTCGAAGAGTATGCGTATTCTTCGGCGCGGCCGGGCTTCGAGTTAGACCCGGTACCTCAGGGGCTAAAGCCCTGACGTATTAAAGAAGCCCGAGACGGCGCGCCTGAAGGCGCGCCCTTTCAAAGCACAGTCTCGCCAGCGCGCGGTCCTGACCAAGGCCAGTTCGACCAAGCAAGGTCCCATCAAAGCAAGACCTCTGGCAAAATCGAAGCCCGCGCCCATTCAAGGAAAGTCGGAAAGATCGCATCGTAAATGCCCAAACGCACTGATATCTCGAAGATTCTGATCCTCGGCTCCGGGCCCATCATTATTGGGCAGTCGGCCGAGTTCGATTACTCCGGCACGCAGGCCTGCAAGGCGCTCAAGTCTGAGGGCTACGAAGTGGTGCTGGCGAATTCGAATCCGGCCACCATCATGACCGATCCGGAATCGGCCGACCGCACTTACATCGAGCCGCTCACGCTGGAATATCTCGAAGAGATTATTCGCATCGAGCGTGAGATGGCGCCGGCCGCGGGCTTTGCCGTGCTCCCCACCGTCGGTGGACAGACCGCGCTCAACCTTGCCATCGAACTTTCCGACGGCGGCGTGCTGGAAAAGTACGACGTTACGCTCATTGGCGCAAACGTTACGGCCATCAAGAAGGCCGAAGACCGGCTTGTGTTTAAAGATGCGATGCAGAAGATCGGCCTCGACGTGCCCAAGTCGGCGCTGGTCAACAACATTAAAGACGGGCTCGAGTTTGCCGGAAAGATTGGCTTCCCGGTTATTATTCGCCCGTCGTTTACGCTCGGCGGTTCGGGCGGCGGCATTGCCTACAACCGGGAAGAGATGTCAGAAGTGCTCGGCCGCGGGCTCGATTTTTCTCCAGTGCATGAGGCGTTGATCGAAGAATCGGTGCTGGGCTGGAAGGAATTCGAACTCGAGGTGATGCGCGACACGAAGGACAACGTCATCATCGTCTGCTCGATCGAGAACTTTGATCCCATGGGCGTGCATACGGGCGATTCGATCACGGTCGCGCCCGCGCAAACTCTTACCGACCGCGAATATCAGGCGATGCGCGACGCGTCGATTGCCGTGATTCGCGAAATCGGCGTCGATACCGGCGGGTCGAACATTCAGTTCGGCGTGAATCCGGAAACTGGGCGCATGGTTGTGATCGAGATGAACCCGCGCGTGTCGCGGTCTTCGGCGCTCGCCTCGAAGGCCACCGGATTTCCGATCGCGAAGATCGCCGCGAAACTCGCCGTCGGCTACACGCTCGACGAGATTACGAACGACATCACGCGCAAGACTCCGGCATGCTTCGAGCCGACGCTCGACTATGTGGTCGTAAAAATTCCGAAGTGGCAGTTTGAGAAATTCCCCGGCGCGGATGACACGCTTGGCCCGCAGATGAAGTCGGTCGGCGAAGTGATGGCCATCGGCCGCACCTTCAAAGAAGCGCTGATGAAGGGCATTCGCTCCCTTGATACCGGCAAGCGCGTGGGCGGAGGCAAGATCGAGCCGAAGATTCTGACGCAACGATTAGTCACGCCGCATCCCGAGCGGCTCGCCTACGTGCAGTACGCATTGCGCCAGGGACACACGGTGAAGCAGGTCGCGAAGATGACTTCGATGGACCCGTGGTTCCTGTATCAGCTAAAAGAAATCAACGACCAGCAGCTAGAACTCGAAAAGCATCCGATGGAGTCGATCCCAACCGAGGTGCTGCGCGAATCGAAGCGCATGGGATTCTCCGACGGACGACTGGCGCAAGTCTGGCGGCTTGAAGGGCAGGAAAAAGTTCGGCACCTGCGCAAGAAGCACGGAGTGATGCCCGTCTACAAGCGCGTCGACACTTGCGCGGCGGAGTTCGAAAGCTTCACGCCTTATCTTTATTCCACGTACGAAGACGAAGACGAAGCCGCGCCCACCGACAAAAAGAAAGTCATCATTCTGGGCAGTGGTCCGAATCGCATCGGGCAGGGAATTGAGTTCGATTACTGCTGTTGCCACGCGTCATTCGCGCTGCGCGACGATGGGTTCGAGACCATCATGATCAACTGCAATCCTGAGACTGTCTCGACCGATTACGACACCAGCGACCGCCTCTATTTCGAGCCGCTCACGTTTGAAGATGTGTGGGCGATCTACCAGCACGAGACTTCCAAAGGCGCGCCGGTCGGGGTGATTGTGCAATTTGGCGGGCAGACTCCGCTGAATCTTGCCTTGCCGCTCAAGGCCGCGGGTGTGAACATCATCGGCACATCACCTGAGTCAATCGACCTCGCGGAAGATCGCAAGCACTTCAACAAGCTGCTGGAAGAATTGCAGATTCCGCAGGCGCCCGGCGTGATGGCGACCTCGATCGACGAAGCCATCGCAGGCGCGAAGCGCATTGGATATCCCGTGCTGGTGCGGCCTTCGTACGTGCTGGGCGGGCGCGCCATGGTCATCGCCTACGACGAGGAATCGATTGTCCGCTACATGAAGGAGGCGGTCGAATATTCGCACGACCGTCCGGTGCTGATCGATCACTTCCTCGAGGATGCGATCGAAGTGGACGTAGATGCGCTCTCCGACGGCGAAGACGTGGTGATCGGCGGCATCATGCAGCACATCGAAGAGGCCGGCATTCACTCCGGCGATTCGTCGTGCGTGCTGCCCGCGGTTGATATTCCTCAGCCCCTGATGGACCGCATGCGCGAATACACCTTCAAACTGGCGCGCGCGCTGAAGGTGATCGGGCTGATGAACATTCAATTCGCTATCCCGCGCGGCAATGGACAGACAAGTGGCAATGGATCGGAAGGCGGCAAGGTGTATGTTTTGGAAGTCAATCCGCGCGCCTCGCGCACCGTGCCATTCGTTTCCAAAGCGACCGGCGTTCCCATGGCGAAGATTGCGGCGCGATTGATGACTGGGCGCAAGCTGCGCGAGTTTTTGCCGGAGTTCATCGAGCGCCGCGCCGATCTCGACACGGGAAGTCACTACTACGTGAAGTCTCCCGTGTTCCCGTGGAACAAGTTTCCGGGCGTCGACACCGTGCTCGGTCCAGAGATGAAATCTACCGGCGAAGTGATGGGCGTGGCCGACAACTTCGGCGAAGCCTTCGCCAAGGCGCAACTTTCTGCGGGACAGAAGCTGCCAACCAAGGGAACGATTTTTCTCAGCGTCACGGATAACGACAAGCGCAACGTCGTCCCGGTAGCGCGCAAGTTTGTGGACATGGGATTCAAGTTGGTGGCCACGGCCGGCACTGCCGACGTGATCGAGTCCGCAGGCATGAACTGCGAGCGGGTCTACAAAGTGAAGGAAGGCCGCCCCAACGTGGTCGACTTCATCAAAGGGCAAAAAATTCAGCTCATCATCAATACGCCCACCGGACTTGAGCCCTGGTTCGACGAGAAGGCAATTCGCCGTGCGGCAGTGACGGCGCGCATTCCGACGATTACGACGCTGGCGGCGGCACGGGCTGCGGCGGAGGGCATAGAGGCGCTCCAGCGCGGCCAAATCAACGTGAAGGCACTACAGCAGTTGCACGCGGAGCGATTAGTCAAGCACTGACGCGCAGCTTGCCTTACAACGCGGCGGAGACCGATAATCTTAAGTCGATCACCGAGGTCTCCCATGCTGCTACACGGTATTTTTCCTCCCATCACTACGCCGTTTTATCCCGACGGGAACGTCTACTACAAAAAGCTCGAATCGAACGTGGAGCGCTACTCGCGTACTCCCGTGGCGGGCGTCGTCGTGCTCGGCTCGACCGGTGAAGCGATTCTGCTTTCCGATCAGGAGCGCCGCGACGTGCTTAAGTGCGCCCGCGAGTTTTCCGCGCCGAATAAAGTCCTGATTGCCGGCACGGGGATCGAATCGGCGATTGAGACGCTTCGACTGACCGAGTATGCCGCCGAACTCGGCTACGACGTTGCCATGGTGCGCACGCCGCACTACTACAAGAACCAGATGGCTCCAGCGAATATTCTTTCGTTCTACCGCACCGTGGCTGATCGCTCGCCGTTGCCGGTTATCATTTACAACTTTCCGCAAGCTACGGGATACGACATTCCTGTCGAACTAGTGATCGAACTGGCGGAGCATCCGAACCTCATCGGCATTAAGGAATCGAACGGCGATGTCGAGAAGGTTCGCAAGATGGTGGCGGGGACGCGCCACATTAAGCGCGCTGCCACGGTCACTGAGACCTTCGAAGCGGTAACGCCTCGCATGCTGGCCGCCGCGGCCGCACCGAACAGCGAGGGCGGAGAACTGGTTCCGGTCGGCGTGCTCTCCGGAGAATCGGCGCCCAAGCCCTCATCGTCCGCCGTTTCGGTAGTCGGCAAGATCAAGACTCGCCAAAAGGAAGCCGGGTTCCAGGTGCTGGTCGGCGCAGCGCAGAAACTGCAACCGTCGCTTGATGCCGGCGCCGTGGGGGCGATTCTCGGCTTTGCTTGTCCTGCGCCGACCGCCTGCTACGAGATATATGCAGCGTGGAAAGAAGGCGACGCCGAACTCGCGCGCCTGAAGCAGGAACGCATCGCGAAGGCCGCCGTGCGCGTGGTCGGCGATTTCGGGGTTCCGGGCGTGAAGTACGGTATGGACCTCAACGGCTACTATGGCGGTCCATCGCGCCTGCCGTTTCTGCCGCTGACGGCGCAACTGAAAACCGAAATCGAAACTCTGCTGGCGGATCTCAAGAACTAAGTCCCGCGAGCGAAAGCGAGCCCCTGTAATGAATCCGTGTGGGCCTACGGAATTCGTTGCTCACCCACCCAATGTGTGTTAAAACTCACGATCCATGAGACGTTTTCTTGCGATCTTACTGGTCCTGCTGCCGAGTGCAGTTGCCTTCGGGAAGAATGAGCCGATCGTATTGCTCTGGCCTCCGGAAAGCCCGGCCCTGCGGCTGACCTTCGACAAGTTTCGCCAACAGGGAACTTATTCCGGACAGAACGTATATCTCTCTGACGTCACGGTTGAAAACCTGACAGAGAAACTGATCCCACGCGCCACCTTCACCGTTAATTTCTTTGACAAGAACAAGATCAGAATCGGTCAAGGAACCCTGCTGGTCGCAGACCTGGATGCGAAACAATCCGCTCGGGTGCAATTTGAATTCAATTCCGTTGGAATTCCGTCGAGCCTCACACTTTCGGCGAAAAAGGACATGCTCACTCCGCCCGGCCCCAAGACAATTTCGCTGCGCGTGGTTTCGGTTCCGCAGGGCGCGAAGTTGAAGGTGGATGGGCAGGATAGCGGTGTCACGCCTGTGCTGGTTCGGCTTACCGTGGGAGTACATCAACTCGATCTGGCAAAGGAAGGATATGCTTCAGGAAGCACACCGATAGAAGTCACTGCCGACGAGCTTCCGGGAGGCAGCATTACGGTCGAACTTGGTGGACTTTCTGGCGACACGGTCGAATTGCGCGACGGCACGGTACTGTTGGGCGACGTGATCTCCATGTCGATGACCGAGGTGGTGGTGCGAGTGGATGGAAGCGACAAGAGCTATCCACGCAACCAGGTAAAGAAAATCATGCTGGTGGAACGTGGGACCGAGCAGCGCCCGGCCGTTATCCAGCCCGCCCCCAATCCGTCGCACCCTTGATAAATCAGGAACGTCGAAGCCTGCCGTCGATTTCGGACGAGATGAAAGCGTGGTCGGGCGCACTGGCGAACGAGGTTGCGACCGAGCCCGACATATCGACTCGCTCCTTGTCGGACTTACGGCTCTCTAAAGCAGCTTGCGACGGGTTGTGATTCAGATCACACCGCTGTATACTGTATTTCGAACGAACGTTCGAATCGTTACCGTTCTCGGTAGGATCCGCTTCCTCCAAACCCATGGCTACTTCGACCATCCGAGTCTCTGCGCGGCGGCATCGTAAGGCACCTGTGCCCGCCACCCGCTATGACCAGCGGCTGGCTGAGATTCTGGTGCACGCCACCGACGTCTTCTGCAAAAAGGGATACGAAGGGGCCTCGATGCGCGATCTGTCGCGCGCCAGCGGAATGTCGCTCGCCGGCCTTTATTATTATTTCGAATCTAAAGAGCGGCTTCTGTATTTGATCCAGAAACATACCTTCACGACAATCGTGCAGCGGCTGAAGGCGCGCCTCGAAGGCATCAACGATCCGGAAGAACGCATCCGAACTTTCATTCTTAATCACCTGGAATATTTTCTGGCGAACCAGGCTGCAATGAAGGTTCTCTCCCACGAAGATGAGGCGCTGAAGAACGGCTTCGGTTCGGAAGTTGCGGCCATCAAGCGGGAGTACTACCGGATTTGCGTCAGCCTGCTCGACGATTTGAAGCGGGAGCGCGGATTGCAATTCTCGACGCGCATCGCCGTGCTTAGCCTGTTCGGTATGATGAATTGGATTTACACCTGGCATAAACCGCGGGTCGACGCGGACGCGGCGGCGATCGCTGGCCAGATGGGCGATTTGCTTTTGCGCGGCGTGCTTGCAGGCGGAAAGTCCAGCAAGACGCGGTAAGGATTATTGAGAGTTTCGAATTCTGATTTCAAATAGGAGAGTCTTCTGATGGCGACCACATTGCAGCCGGCAACCGGCGAAACCACCAAGCAGCTTGTCAACTATCGCACCGACGGCGGCGTTGCCGTCATCGAGATGTGCGATCCTCCCGCCAATACTTATACCTACGAGATGAATCGCCAACTCGACGAGGCGATCCTCAAAGCACGCATGGACAATGACGTTTACGTCATTGTGATGACCGGCGCTGGTGACAAGTTTTTCTCAGCGGGCGCGAACATCAAGATGCTGTCGACCGTAGATCCCACCTTCAAATATTACTTCTGCCTCCATGCCAACGAGATGCTCCTGCGCCTGGAGCACACGCCGAAGCTTGTGATCGCAGCCATCAACGGTCACTGCGTGGGCGGTGGTCTCGAGATCGCGATGGCGGCCGACCTCCGCATCGCGCGCAAAGATGCGGGCAAGATCGGATTGCCGGAAGTGAATCTGGGCGTTCTTCCCGGCACCGGCGGCACGCAGCGGCTCTCGCGCATGGTGGGAAAGAGCAAGGCCATCGAATTGATGGTCACGGGCAACACGTTCTCGTTCGAAGAGGCGCAGGAGTTCGGAATTGTGAACGACATCTTCGAGCGCGAGAACTTCATCGAGAGCATCATGGAGTATGCGAAGCAATTCTGCCCTCCGAACAAAGCATCGAAGGCCGTGGGACGCATCAAGCGCGCGGTTCAGACCGGCTGGGAGATTCCGATGGAATCAGCGCTGGCGGTGGAGCGCGAGAATCAGCAATTGCTTTTCCAGAGCGAAGACGCCAAGGAAGGCCTAGCCGCATACGTGGAGAAGCGCCCGGCGCAGTTTAAAGGAAAGTAGCATGCGTAAGGTTGTGTGGGGACGGGCGCATTCGCCCGTCCCGCCGGGCAAAGCACGGATAGCGTGAGGATTAGACAGGGAGCTTTTATCATGCCGGGAAAAGTTGCAAAAATCGGAACGTTCAGTGACTGGGTCGGTCTGTTCAATGATTGGCGCAAGGAGATCGGCGTCAACACGGACGACGTCGAAGCCTTCCAGTTCGACACGCTTTACGGCGCCATCGAGACGAACGAGATCGAGTTCGGCGCCTACAAGGGCCGCCGCAAGTGGGAGAACGTCCGCCAGATTCCCACGCAGCAGATGCGCGACGCGCTGATGAACATGATCGTCTATCAGGGCGATACGGAATTTGCCAGCGTCGAGCAGCAGCGCAATTTGCTGGAGAACGCGCCCACCGAGTGGGATCGCCGCGCCATTACCCGCGTCATGATCGAGGAGATGCGCCACGGCTGGCAGATGTGCGCTCTGCTGGTCGATCATTTTGGATATTCCGGCAAAGTTGAAGCACAAAAAATGTTGGAGCGGCGCGCATTTGAGAACAAGCGCCTGCTCGGCGCTTTCAATGTCGAGGTCGACAACTGGATGGACTTTTTCACCTACACCGACTTCGTCGATCGTGACGGCAAGTTTCAATTGCAGATGCTGAAATATTCCGCCTTCGCCCCGCTCGGCCGTTCCATGTCGTACATGCTGCGCGAAGAGGCGTTTCACATGGGCACCGGAAATGACGGCCTGCGGCGCATCGTGGAAGCCGGCGTGATCCCGGCATGGTTGATGCAGAAATATCTGAACAAGTGGATTTCGAGTTCCTACGATTTGTTCGGTACCGACCATTCTTCATCGGCGCACTGGGCCTATGTCTGGGGCGTGAAGGGCCGTTACGACGAGCCCAAGAACGAGAAGACTCCGGACCTCGACGATCTCAACGACTACAACCGCAACCTGTATCGCGACGAAGTGGCCGGATTGATTGAGCGCTTCAATCATTCGCTGAAGGCGGGCGAGCCCAAGCTGTATGCGCCCCATATCAAATTTAATCGCGCGATTGGAAAATGGGCGGGGCAGAAGTTCCACGCGCAAACCGGAGAGCCGCTCGACGACCGTGTTTACGATGAGCATGTGAAGGAATACATGCCGTCAGCGGAAGACAAAAAGCTGTTGCTCGACATTATTGCCGACGAGAAGAAATGGATTGCCGAGAAGACCGGTGCGCGTGACCCGCTGGCCACGATCGGCGAAGTGCGCAAGTCGGCGATCAACCTGTAAGAGGGCCTCAGCAGGAAAGGTGAGTTAGAGCGCATGGCCGTTGCATCAGAACTGAGCCGGATCGCAGTCAAGACCGCCGCACCGGCGTGTTATATCGTGCTGCGCCATCCTCCTCTGAATGTGATCGATCTGCAGATGATGCAGGAACTCGCACAGGCCCTGGCCGAAGCCGAAGCGATGCCGGACGTTTTCGTAATCGTACTGAGCGGCGACGCGCGCGAGCTTTTCTGCTGGAGTCGACGTCGCGGCGCATACGCCCGACAAGATCGAGGGGATGCTGGCGCGCTTTCACGCCGTCATCCGCGCGCTGGTGGCCACCAAGAAAATTACGATTGCCGCGGTTCGCGGCCATTGCCTCGGTGGTGGCGCGGAGTTAGCCATGGTTTGCGACATGGTATTCACAGCGGAGTCGGCGCAGTGGGGATTTCCCGAGATCAAACTCGGCTGCTATCCGCCAGTAGCGTGCGCTTCGCTGGCTGCCTTGATTGGTCAGAAACGCGCAGCCGAGCTGATTTTGACCGGACGACCGATTCAAGGCAGCGAAGCGGCGGAAATCGGGTTGGCGAATCGTGCTTTCCCCGATGACGAACTCGATGGCGCGGTCGAAGAATGTATCGATCATTTGTCGAAGCTGAGTCCAGCGGCTCTGGCGGTCGCGAAGAAAGCTTTTTATGCCTGGGACGCGATGCACTTCGATAAAGGCCTGGCGCGCGCGGAACGGGTTTATCTCGATGAGTTGATGAATACTCACGACGCGCACGAAGGGATTCGCGCCTTCATGGAAAAACGTGCTCCGAAGTGGACCGGAAAGTAGGCGAGAACAATCGACGCATGGATATGGATTACGAGATCACTCCCGAGGATGTGAAAGCGAAGCTCGCCGCAGCCGAGGAATTTATGCTGCTCGACGTTCGCGAGCCGTGGGAGTTTGAAACAGCGAAGATCGTGGGTGCCAAGTTGATGCCCATGGGCGACGTGCCCACGCGTGCGCATCAGGAGTTGGACCCGGATTCGCCAATCGTTGTGATTTGCCACCACGGCGTGCGCTCGATGAACGTGACGGTTTGGTTGCGGCAGCAAGGTTTCGAGAAGGCGCAATCCATGCGCGGCGGAATCGATGCATGGTCGCGGCGTGTGGACGATAAAGTGCCGGTGTACTAACCAGCAATGAGCAATGAGCGATGAATAAACCAGGATCGCTCACAGCTCAATGCTCATCGCTCATTGCTAACTGCTATCAATGAAAAAAGAACTGATCGAACTCCGAGTGAATGGCCGACCGCACGAGGTCGCCGCCGAGCCTAGCGCGCTGCTGCTCGATGTGCTGCGCCAGGATTTGCAGCTCACCGGATCCAAGCGCGGCTGCGACGATTCCTCCTGCGGCGCGTGCACCGTGCTGATTGATGGCGTCGCCATGATGGCATGCACCATGCTGGCCGCCAGCTGCGAAGGGCAGGAGATCACCACCATCGAGGGCGTTCAGGAAAACGGCAGCCTTGCCGCCATTCAGAAAGCTTACGGCGATTGGGGCGGGGCGCAATGTGGGTACTGCACGCCCGGATTCATCATGACGGTGAAATCGCTGATGGCGGAGAATCCCGATCCGTCGGGAGACGATATTCGTGCCGCGCTCAGCAGCAATCTCTGCCGCTGCACGGGATACAACCAGATGTATGAAGCGATTCGGTCCGCGATTGCCGCGGAACGCACGGCGGTGACAGCGAAGTGACGATGGATAACGGATTCTCGATTATCGGCAAGCCCACCGCGATGATCGACGCGGCGGAAAAGACTACGGGCGCTGGTAAGTACACTGACGATCTGTCCCTTCCCGGCATGCTGATCGGCAAGATTCTCCACTCCCCGTATCCGCATGCGCGCATCAAGCGCATCGACACGAGCCGTGCTCAAAAACTCGACGGAGTTGTCACCGTGGTCATCGGCCCGGACGCTCCGAATCCTTACGGAATTCTTCCCGTCGGACACGACGAGCACGCGCTGGCTCTCGACAAAGTACGTTACGTCGGCGACCACGTCGCGTGCGTGGTAGCGACTTCCGAGGCAACTGCTGAAAAGGCTTTGGAACTGATCGACATCGATTACGAAGTGCTCCCGGCCTATTTTGATCCGGAAGAATCGATGAAGGCCCAGGGCGATCTCATCCACGACAACAAGCCCAACAATCTTGAGAAGGATTATCACCACGTCTTCGGCGATCCGGATAAGGGCTTCGCCGAAGCTGATCAGATTGCCGAGGCTCGCTTCATCGCGAATGAAGTTACGCACGCTGCCATGGAGCCGCATTCCACGCTGGCCTCGTTCGAGATCGATCCGCATACCGGCAAGCCGGGGCGGCTGACCGTGTGGTCATCGACACAGGTGCCGTACTACCTGCAACACAAGTTGTCCCTCGTCCTCGATATGCCGATGGCGCAGATTCGCGTGATTAAGCCGCTGGTGGGCGGAGGATTTGGCGGCAAGAGTGAAGTGATTCCTCTGGAAATTATCGCCGCGGTGGCCGCGCGTAAGGCCAAGGCTCCGGTGAAGATCACGTATACGCGCGAGGAAGTGTTCTGGGCGCATCGGGGGCGGCCGCGCACCATCGTTGACCTGAAGACCGGTGTAAAAAAAGATGGTCGCATCACGGCCGTGAAAGCCCGGGTGGTGCAGGATGGCGGCGCTTACTGCTCCTATGGAGTGGTCACGATTCTTTATTCCGGCGCGCTGCTCGGCGCGCTCTACGATATTCCCAACATTCAGTACGACGGCTATCGTGTCCTGACCAACAAGCCCGCCTGTGGCGCCATGCGCGGCCACGGTACGGTGAACGTCCGCTTCGCGTTTGAATCGCAACTCGACGAACTTGCGCTAAAGATTGGAATGGATCCAGCCGAAATTCGCCAGCGCAATTTGTTGCAGCCCCCGTGCATCACCGTGAATGGCCTGCGCGTGCAAAGCTACGGCTTGCCAGAGTGCATTGATAAAACGGTGGAACGTTCGGGGTGGAAGGAACGCAAAGGGAAGCTGCCTAAGGGGCGCGGTTTGGGCATCGCCTGCAGCCACTATGTGAGCGGCGCGGCCAATTCGATTATTCGCTCCGACATGCCGCACTCGACGGTGAACATCAAGATTGATCGTGATGGTGGGGTCGTCGTCTACACCGGCGCTTCCGAGATTGGCCAGGGATCCGACACCATGACCGCGCAAGTCGCAGCCGAAACACTGGGATGCTCGCTCTCGCGAGTGCGGGTGATTGCGGCCGACACGGATCTTACGCCCATTGACATTGGTTCCTATTCCAGCCGTGTCACGTTTATGGCAGGCAATGCAACGCTTGCGCGCGGCCGCCGAAGTGAAGAAGTTGATTGCAGCGGCGGCGGCGAAGAAGATGGGCTGCGATGCTGACGATCTGATTTTCCGCAACGATACCGTCGTCAGGAAGAATGGCAATGCAGGAACGGCCGCCCCTGGCCGTCCCGCCGAGCAAAGCTCAGCCGCCTCGGTATCCGGCCGCGTGGAAGGCCAGATTCTTCGCGGATCGTTGCAGCAGAAGCGCAAAGACGAAGGTCCGAAAGACACACTGACTTTTGAAGAAGCCGTGGTCGCTGCCATTGATTTTCATGGAGCGCTGACGGGCACGGGTTCCTACGCGCCTCCGCCCGAGGCTCGCGGCGGCAAGCACAAAGGCGCGGGCGTCGGTCCATCGCCGGCGTATTCCTACTCGGCGCAGGTCGCCGAGGTTAGTGTCGACGAAGAGACTGGTGAAGTTACCGTGCACAAGGTCTGGGCCGCGCACGATTGCGGGCGCGCGCTGAATCCGGTTTCGGTCGAAGGCCAGATCATCGGCTCAGTTTGGATGGGCATGGGGCAGGCGCTCACTGAAGAGATGGTCTGGAAAGACGGACTCCTCATGAATCCCGGTCTACTCGAATATCGTAGCCCGTCGTCGGTCGAATCTCCTGACATCGAGCCGATTATCGTCGAGAGTATAGATCCGGAAGGGCCATTTGGAGCGAAAGAATGCAGCGAAGGATCACTGGCCGCAACAATTCCCGCGATCGCTAACGCAATTTACGATGCGGTCGGCGTGCGTCTGCATGAGTCGCCCTTCACGCCGGAGAGAGTTCTGGCGGCGCTGCGAGTCAAGAACAATGCGAAGGCTCTGAACTTGACCGAGGGTGTCGATCCCACTGCGCCCGAACGTTTTCGTGAGCACGGCGGCTCATTGTGGTTTAAGGGCAAAGGCCCGGAGCGGCATCCGCTGGATCCTTCACGTCAACAAATCCCTGCGGGCGGTGCCGATTGAGCCTTCCGCAATTCAAGCTTCTGCGGCCTCGCACGATCGAGCAAGCTATCGAATTCTTGTCGGCCCATGTGGGCACGGCCGCTTCGACCGGGCATTCTTTACGCATCATCGCCGGTGGCACCGACTTGATTCCCTCGATGAAGCAGAGACTGTTCGAGCCGGAATATGTGCTCGATCTGCGCCATGTCAGCGAAATGCGAGGCATCAAGCCGCTGCTCGACGGCGGAGTAGAAATCGGCGCGGCAACCACGCTTCGCGCCATCGAGAATTCTGCGTTTCTGCGCCAGCATTACCCCGTGCTCACCGAGGCCGCTGCAACCGTCGCCTCGCCCGTGCTGCGCAACATGGGCACTATCGGCGGAAACATTTGCCTCGATACCCGCTGCCTCTGGTACAACCAGTCACTCACCTGGCGCAAGGGCTGCGGCTTCTGCATCAAGAAAGACGGCGATCTGTGTCACGTTGCCCCTGGCGGAACGAAATGCTGGGCCGCATTCTCCGGCGATACGCCACCGGCGCTTCTTTGCCTCGATGCGGAAATCGAAATTGCAAGCGCGAAAGGCTTGCGGCGCATTCCGCTCCAGGAGTTTTACACCGGCCTGGGCGACGACTACCGCCGACTCGCGCCAGGCGAATTGGTGACGCGAGTGTTTCTTCCAGCGGCGTTTGCCGGTTACCGTGGCGTCTATCGGAAACTGCGCGTTCGCGGATCGATCGACTATCCGCTGGCAGGAGTCGCGGTTGTGATGAAGCGATCGGATGGGCAGATTACTGATGCGCGCATCGGCCTCACTGCGGTGAATCCCGCGCCGTTGCTGGTGAAGGGAGTTCCTGCGATGCTCACCGGAACTGCCATCGACGAAGCTCTCGCCGACGCCGCCGGAGAACTGGCGGCGAAAACCGCCAAGCCGTTGACCACGTCGGCTCTGACTCCCGAATATCGCCGCGAAATGATTCGCGTATTTACCAAGCGAGCCATTCTCGCGGCGGCGAGCAACTGAATTGTCTGGTACTCTTCCGTTGAAGAAATTCGCCGAATGATCACAGACTGCCACATTCATATCCAGCCCATGGAGATGTTCAAGCCTCATGCGCTGGAACTGATGAAGAAGAAGCGGCCGAATTTCGATCAGATTGTCGAGTTCTGCCGCTCCCCCAAAGCCTTCCTCAAATTTCTAGACGCCAGCGGCATCGACCGCGCCGTGCTCATCAACTACGTGGCTCCAGAGGTGATCGGCTTCACCAACGGCGTGAATCAGTTTGTTGCCGACTATGTGAAAGAAGATCCGTCCCGCCTGCTGCCCTGTGGCAGCCTGCACCCGCGGCATACGACGAATGTTTTTGCTGACGTCGAACAGATTCTGCGGCTGGGGCTGAAGATGATCAAGATTCATCCCCCGCATCAGTTGCTGTTTCCCAACGACTATCTGAACGGCGTGAAAGAACTGGAAATTATTTACCGCGCCGCTGAGGCGAATGGGATTCCCGTCATGTTTCACACCGGGACGTCGATTTTCCCCGGCGCGCGCAATAAGTATGGCGATCCTATCTACGTCGATGATGTTGCCGTCGACTTCCCCAAGCTGAAAATTCTGCTCGCCCACGGCGGCCGTCCGTTATGGATGCAGACTGCCTTCTTCCTGGTGAGGCGGCATCCTAACGTCTATCTCGATATCAGCGGCATTCCGCCAAAAACACTACTGAAATATTTTCCGCGCCTCGAGGAAATTGCCGACAAGACTTTGTTCGGAACCGACTGGCCGGGTCCCGGCGTGCCGGACATCAAGAAAAATCTCGACGAATTCCGCGCTCTGCCGTTGAGCGAAGCTATGCAGCAGCAGATTCTCAGCAAGACCGCGCTGACGATTTGGAGCACGTAGGGACGGACGCATTCGTCCGCCCCGCGAGCGAAGCGAGCGCCCCGGATGAATGCGTCCGGGCCCTGCGTCAGCTGATCTACTTGTTTTTCCAGAGTCCGATCGTATTTCCCTCGGGATCGGCAAACCATGCGAACGTTCCGGTCGGAATCTGAACCGGCGGGACCAGCGTTTTTCCTCCCAGCGCAGCCGCTTTTTCCAAATAAGCCTGCACATCGTCCACCTGTACGTAAAAGATGGTGTAATTGTGCGGCTCGTGGCCGAGCGCCGAAATGTGCCCGTGAATGCCGGTCGCAGCCCCGGTATTGATCATGGCGGCAGGCCCCGCGGCTTGCATTTGCCAATCGAACAGTCGCGAAAAGAAATCGGCGGTCTTGACGCTGTCACGGCATCCGATCTCGAAGTGAATTACTGGTTGACCCATCTCGTTCTCCTCCTGAAAATGGCGGCCATCATAACACCGCCAGTCGCAGCACGGTGTCAACAGAATGTGAATCGTCACCGCTTTTGACTAATGGAAAAAGCCCGCATCCGAAGATGCGGGCGTTATAAGATGCCGGCGTTAACCGAGGTAACTTTATTTGCCCGCTTTCGCCCCGGCAGCCTTCGGTCCCGTCAGTTCGTCGGCCAGCGCAGTGGCCCCGTAGATCTTTCGCAGCGCTTCCTGAATGCCGCGCGAATCCACGGAAACGGCTCGTCCCAGCACATCGCTGTAAGCGAAATTCCACTCCAGCGATTGAATGTTGCCGTCGAAAATGATCCCGACGACTTCACCCTTCTTATTTATGGTAGGCGATCCCGAATTTCCCCCGATGATGTCCGCAGTCGAGACAAAGTTCAGCGGAGTCTTCAGATCGAGCTGCGGCTTCGCCTTTATCCAGCTTTCCGGCAGGTCGTAAGGCGACTTGTCGCCATGCGCGGCCGCGTGTTCATAAGCGCCGCCAATGGTCGTGTCGAACGGAATCGCCCGGCTGTCTTCCCGGTATCCCTTCACCGTGCCATAGCTGAGGCGCAGCGTAAAGGTCGCGTCCGGAGGCTGGCCGAATCCACTCAGCGTGAAACGAGCTTTGGCGATGATGGTTCCATCGCGCCGAACCACGGAGTCGATCTTGTCATCAAACTGTTTGCGCACCGCCAGCGCATCTGGTTCGATGGCTCGCATGGCAACAATCAGCGGATCGGTACTGGCATCGATCGCCGCCTGCCCACCTTCCCAAAGCTGTTTGCGCACGGCCACGTCATCAAGTTTCGTGTTGCCGATAATATCTTTCGCCGCATCCGCCGGGCTCTTACCCTGCAGGACTTTCTGCACGTCGGGATTGTCCTTGCCCAGAGCGTCCTGCATCTCGCTCAGCGAGTCGCCCAGCATGATCGCATCGAGATTCTTGTAAACCGGCTCAGTCGAGAACAACTGCTGTTCGACCGATGGCAGGCCCGAATCGCGGAACTCCCGCAAGCGGTCCTGATTGGGTTTCGGCCGCTCTTCGGCGCCACGCACCAGAGTGCGCGCCAGTTGCGGCATGCGCGACGCGAAGCCACGCATGCGCTCCAGATAAAGCAGGTCGGGATAAATCGCCTGCTGCGTTTTCATCGCCTGTTCGATTTCTTCCCACGGATTCGCCACGTTCGCATTCTTAGGATCGGCCTTGAAAGCCGCGCGCAGCTTGGCTTCGTCGGCTGCCTTTTCGTCCATGATGGCTTTGTCGTGGAGGCCGGCGTTGTATCCGGCAATCGCCTTGACGGAGTTCTGCAATCCGAAAATGTCTTCCTGCGCGATGCGCGCGTTTTCTTCCGACTCCTTGCTGAATTCCTGCAAACGGGAAATCCGGTGGGCAAAGGCCTTCAGCTGCGAGGGATATTGAATATCCCGCAGGAAATCGATCTGCGCCATGGTCAGCAGGCGCCCCGTGTTGCCAGGATGTCCAGAAACAAAAATCAGATCGTTATCTTTCACGCCGGTGCGCGACCACTGCAAATAGTTGTCGAGATGCGCCGGCTTGTCGTTCTCATAAACACGGAAAAACGTAATATCGAGATCGTAGCGAGGATACGTGAAGTTGTCGGGATCGCCGCCAAAGAAAGCGATGCCGAACTCCGGCGCAAAAACCAGCCGCACATCGGTGTATTTCTTGTATTTGTAAAGGTTATAAACGCTGCCTGAGTAAAACGTAACCACATCGCAGCGCAGGCCGGTGGCGGTCGCGCAATCTTTTTCAATCTGCGACATCGCAGCGCGTTGCGCCTGCCCAGCCTCGGCGGCCGACATCTCGGCCTTCACACCGGCATTCACCTTATCCGTCACGTCCTCGATGCCGACCAGTTGATTCAATTCCAGGTTCGGGCACTTGGCCTCTTCCGCCTGCGTCTTGGCATAGAACCCGGTCTTGATGTAGTCGTGGCCCTCGGTGGAAAGTTGCTGCACACAACCTGCGCCCACGTGGTGATTGGTGAAGGTCAGTCCATCGGCGGAGACAAAAGATCCCGACCCGCCGTTATTGAACCGCACCGAAGACAGCCGAACGTGGTCGAGCCACGCCTGGGTCAGTTCAAACCCGTATTTGGCCTTGATTTTGTCCTTCGGGGGCTGGTTGTAGAGCCACATGCCCTCGTCGGCCTGGGCAAAAGTAGAAAAGATGAATGCGAACGCGAGCAGTACTGCGAAATATCGTTTCATTGGGGATACTCCTCCATGAGGAAGATGAAGAGCGTTGAGAGCAGGGGCGGCCTGTCAGGAACTCACCACTATACGCTTTGCGAACTGGGCTGGGCAAAGCTAAGGCCCGCGCTGGATGGAAACTTGGCCCACTTTCAGGTATAAAAACTGGTTGCGCACTCCGCGCCCTGCACCCGCGGTCTGCCACCAAAATACGGCGAAACAGGCGAAAACAAACATGTCCAGCGTGACCACAACTCCGGCCCCAAAAGGACTGGAAGGCATCGTTGCCACCACCTCCAAGATTTGCTACATCGACGGAGACCTCGGCGTCCTCGCCTATCGCGGCATCGATATCCACGAGCTGGCCGAGTACTCCAACTTCGAAGAGACCTGTTATCTACTCTGGTTTGGAAAGCTACCCACCCGCGCCGAACTCGATGGCCTAAGCAAGTTGATGGCGGACGAGCGCAAGCTGGATCCCGCCATCATCACGCTTTTGCGCAACGCCCCGCGCAGCGCGCTGGCGATGGATGTACTCCGCACGGCAGTATCCGCCTTGTCGTTTTACGATCCCGACTTTAAGAAAAACGATCACGACTCGAACGTAGCCAAGGCGATTCGCCTCACCTCGCAGATCGCGATGATCGTTGCCGCATACGACCGCATCCGCAAAGGATTGCCGGTCGTCGAGCCGGATCGTTCACTCTCGCACGCCGCGAATTTCCTGCTCCTGCTCAACGGCCAGCGTCCCACAGGCACCGCTGAGCGCGCTCTCGATATCGCGCTCATCCTGCACGCCGATCACGAACTGAACGCTTCCACTTTCGCCGCCCGCGTCACGGCCGCGACACTGTCGGATATGCATTCGGCGATCACCTCGGCAATTGGCGCGCTGAAAGGACCTCTGCACGGCGGTGCGAATGAAGCGGTATTTCGCATTCTGGAATCGATCGACGCCCAGGGCGCCGATCCAGTCACTTATGTGAAAGACATGCTGGCGCAGAAGAAAAAAGTTCCCGGCTTTGGCCATCGCGTGTATCACACCGAAGATCCGCGGGCGACGCATTTGCGGAGGATGTCGCACGATCTCTGCTATTCCAGCGGCCAGGCCAAGTGGTACGACATGTCGCACAAGATTGAACAATTTATAAAGGCTGAGAAGAAACTGAACGCCAATGTCGATTTTTATTCCGCCTCGACATATCACACGCTCGGCATCGACGTGGACTTGTTCACGCCGATCTTCGCCGTATCGCGCATCAGCGGCTGGGCCGCCCACGTCATCGAGCAACTCGACGACAACCGCCTGATCCGCCCACGGGCGGACTATCTGGGGCCAGAATACCCGGCCAGTTACGTGCCGATGGAGAAGCGGCTAGTCCAGAATTCTGTGGCTTGGACAACACGACGTTCTTCCACCTGGAACCCTGAATAGCGTCTTGAAGCAGGCAGGTCTCAAGATGAATTATGTGGTTGTCTACGAAAAGTCGTCGATGGGCCGCGTACGTGCCGGATCTCCCCGGAGTGATCACGACGGGGGAAACCAAGGATGAAACGAAGCGTCTCATTAGAGAGGCGATTGAGTTCCATCTTGAAGGCCTGCGAGAAGACCACCTTCCAATCCCGGAGCCGACCGCGTCGGCAGTAGTCGTTTCGGTCTCTTAAAATCTTTTGAAGGCTCACCTCGAGCTGTTATTCAACGGATCAGTGCCCACTTCGGCATAAAGCGGCTGCGGAGTATCTTCAGAGCCCCGCGCCAGCGGCCTTGACCTTCGTCTTCTTCTTTTTGGCGGCGCATTCGTTTCACCACCTCGGCGATGTGGTGGAGCTCCTCGGAATCCTTCTTCAGCTGGTGGAAAACTTTGAATGCTTGCCTCGCCTCGGAAGCGCCGTATCAAGAATCTTCTTTCACAAGCGTCCAGATGATTGGCTTGATGCCGTGCTTGATAAGGTAGTCGTTGGCTTTGCGGAAATGACCACACTCTCGAAAGCTTTTTACCGACAGTGGCGAAGGATGCCCCGCTTTAAGGACCCGATGTCGTTGCTGATCCAGGAAACGCTCGAAACTTTCCGGCGTGTCGGCCCCACAGCATGAACACAAGATGCTCGCGCTCGGCGGACAACTTTTCCAAGGTCGGAATGGTCACTGCTTGTTTCCACCCAATCTTGGCGTGGCTGGCGGGGCGACCATCCTCCACCGTCAGAGTCGTGTTCAGCAAGAACACTCCCTGCTTGGCCCACGCCTCCAAGGTCCGTTCCGGCATCAACCCGCGCGGGTAGTCGCGCTCCACCTCTTCAAAGATGTTCTTGAGTGAAGGTGGCAATTTCTCCGTCGATTCCGACACGGCAAAGGCTCGGCCTATAGCCTGACCCGCATTGAAGTACGGGTCTTGGCCGAGAATGACTACGCGCACTTTCTCGAAGGGGCAGTCCTCGAAAGCGCGGAATATATCCTTCTGGATCGGGTAGATGCGCTCGCCTTTCTTTCGCCGGGCAGCTACCTCCGCCAGCACTTTGCGGCACTCAGCGTTTCGGAGTATCGACTTCCAGCCGCTGTTGCCCTTCATCCCACTGTCCGCTCTTTTCTTCATGGGATTCCCAGAGATTCTAAACCTTCACTTTACCGCGATCGCGCGATTCAACGCACTTTTCGGCCACTACTGGTCACAGGCATGCCTGACGAGTTCATCGATCGCGTAGAATAGAAAAGGTTTTTATGCGCCGGACTTATCTCGACAATAACGCCACCACGCCCGTCCTGCCGGACGTCTTCGAGGCCATGCGCCCGTACTTCGGCGAGCGTTTCGGCAATGCCTCGTCCATTCACCATTACGGGCAGGATACGCGCGCCGCCGTCGAAAATGCCCGCCAGTCGGTGGCCGCGCTGCTGGGCTGCAACGCTGCCGAGATCATTTTCACGAGCGGCGGCACGGAGTCCGACAATCTGGCGGTCACTGGCCTCAGTGACCCCGGCGACCACATCATCACTTCAACCATCGAGCACAGTGCGGTGCTGCAGTCGTGCAAGCATCTCGAAGAATGTGGCCGCGAACTAACTTGCGTACCCGTTACCGTGGATGGCGCGGTGGATCCCGGTGACGTGCGCCGCGCGCTACGGCCGAACACGAAGCTGATCTCGATCATGATGGCCAACAACGAGACCGGAGTTGTGCAGCCGGTGGAAGAGATCGGCAAAATCGCGGCGGAAGCCCGGGTTCTTTTTCACACCGATGCCGTGCAAGCCGCGGCCAAGGTGGCGATTGACGTAAATCGAATCGGATGCCACGCGCTCTCCATCTCCGGACACAAGATCAACGCACCCCAGGGCGTCGGCGCGCTCTACGTGAAGAAGGGAACTCGCCTCCAGCCGCTGTTCCATGGCGGACGCCACGAGCGCTCGCGTCGCGCCGGAACGGAGAACGTTCCCGGCATCGTAGGGCTGGGCAAGGCGGCGCAGCTGGCCAAAGATGCACTCGACCGAGGCGACGATAAAAAGCTGTCCGCGCTTCGCGACCGCCTGCAGCAGGGAATCCTCGCGCAGGTGGAAGATGCCAGGGTGAACGGCGATAGCGTTCAGCGCGTTCCGAATACCACGAACATCTCTTTCGACTACATCGACGCGGAAGCGCTGGTGATCGCGCTCGACCTGAAGGGCCTGGCGGTTTCTACCGGAGCCGCATGCTCGTCCGGCGCCATCGAGCCGTCGCATGTGCTGGTCGCGATGGGCCTGCCTGCGGATCGCGGTCGCTCCAGCATCCGCTTCAGCCTGGGCAAGCAGACTACGACAGAAGATATCGATTTCGCCCTGGCGCTGGTGCCCGAGACGGTGGCGAGATTGCGAGAGCTCAGTCCAACCTACCGCAAAGCGGCGGTGACTACTTAAGGAGCAAGGATGCCGCGCATGACACAAATGGTCTTCGGTACTACCAAATTATGACGCCTCGATTTAAGACAATATTGATAGCGGGTTTCTGGTTCGCTGCCGGATTTGTTACGCACGCCGCTCTGATTTATTTTCATCATCACCCGGGATAGATTAAAGAGTCAGAAAGTTAGAGCAACGATGCCAACAGATCGAACCATCGCGGTAGCCATGTCGGGCGGTGTGGACTCGTCCACCGTCGCGGCCATGCTGCGCGCCGAGGGCCACGAGGTCATCGGTCTGACCATGCAACTCTGGAACCAGCGCCGACTCGCCGGACGCGAGGGTATGCCCGAGTCGGTGCAGGGACGCTGCTGCTCACTCGATGACGTATACGACGCCCGCCGCGTCGCCCAGCAGATCGGCATCCCTTACTACGTAGTCAATCACGAAGAGCGCTTCGAGCGCGATGTGGTACGGCCGTTCGTTCAGGAATATCTTTCGGGCCGTACGCCCATCCCGTGCAGCCTCTGCAATAACCATCTGAAGTTCGATCAGCTCTTGATCGTCGCGCAGCAAATTGGCGCAGAGCGCGTCGCCACTGGACACTACGCCCGCGTGGCCTATGACGAAGGTCGACGCCGCTGGCTGCTCAAGCGTCCCGCCGACACGAGCAAGGATCAGACCTACTTTTTATTCGGACTAACGCAGGATCAGCTCAGCCGCACACTATTTCCGCTTGGCGATATGACCAAGCCCGAAGTCCGAGAACTCGCCCGCAAGCACGGCCTCGCGCTCGCCGAGAAGCCCGACTCGCAGGAGATCTGCTTCGTCCCCGGCGGTGACTACAAGCGCTTCATCGATGCCTATCTCTCAGAACAAGGCGGGTCGTTGCCCGACACAGCCGGCGATTTGGTCACGACCAGCGGCGAAGTCATCGGCGAGCACGCGGGCATTCACAATTTCACCGTCGGCCAGCGCAAGGGACTTGGCGTCGCCACCGGATCGCCGCTCTACGTGATCCAGATCAGCGGCGCGCAAAAGCAGGTCATCGTCGGAGGGGAAGAGAATTTGTATTCGAAAACGCTGCGCGCGAAGCGCGTGAATCTGATTTCAGTCGACGATCTGCCCGACCCGATGCGCGTGGCCGTGAAGATTCGCCATCGCCACGAGCCCGCACCGGCCACACTCGAACGAAGCGGCGAGGATGAAGTGCTGGTTACCTTCGATCAGCCGCAGCGCGCGATCACGCCAGGGCAGGCCGCGGTTTTCTACGATGGGGAAATTGTGGTCGGCGGTGGTTGGATCACATAACTGAGGTCAACAACTGTCGAGCCTGCGCTCGACCGGACAGCCGATGGCGGCTGTCCCTACATTCTTTCACTTCGGCCGGTAGGGATCGTGGGTGTTCTTGCGGTCCTTTTTTACCATCTTGCGCTGAGCTTTCTTCTGCGCCTTCATATATTTCTTCATCGCCTTCTGCTGTTTCTTCTCCATCTTGCGCGACTGTTTCGTGCCGGCGTTCATGGCCGGATTCTTGGTTTGCGCAGCAGAAAACACGCAGCCAGCCAGGAAGGCGCACGCCACAAGCGCCCACGCCATACCTTTCACGAAATACCTTCTGGCAATCATTCGCATTGGCATGATTCTATCGTAGAGAACGCCTGATTCAACCCCACGTGCAGACTTTATAATCCGCCCATGGCGTCTGCAAATCCTTCGTTGCCAGGCACAATCGTAACCTTCTCCAAGCCCCCATCCTTTTGGGGTCGCGAGTCGTCCGCGCTCAAGCAGGGAATCAAGACCGGCCTCGCCGGCACGATCACCTATGCGATCTATGCGGGATGGCATCTGCCGCAGGGCTACTGGGCGGTCTTCGCCGCGCTGGTGGTGACGCAGGCCAATCTCGGCGCGTCGTGGAAGGCGGCCCTCTACCGCACCATCGGTTCAACTTGCGGAGCGGTCGCGGCGGCGCTGCTCATTCCGTTGCTGGGCAAAGGGCCGGTGGGCGTGGGCATCGTGTTGTTCATCCTCGCCTCCTTTTTCGGATATCTGACCGCCCTGCACACTGCCTTCACCGCGGCTGGATTCACCGCAGCGCTGATTCTCGTTTTCGGCGGCCGGGGCGAGCCCTGGCAAGTCGCCTGGTATCGCGTGCTCTACACGATGATGGGCGCGTTCATTGCCTTCGCTGTTGGGGCGCTGGTATTTCCCGTGCGTGCTCGCGAGGGCCTGCGTCTTAAAATTGCCAACATCATCGACGGCGCCGGAACACTCTACCGCGCCATCGCCGCCGCGGCTCTGCAGGGCATCGACAATGAAGAGGAGATTCGCGGCCTCGACCGCCAACTGCATGACCTGCGCCGTGGCATCACCCAGCAAATGGACGAAGCCCGCATCGAGCTCGCCTTTTCGCGTTTCAATCGCGCTGCCTATCTGCAGGTGGTCGAGCAAGCCGACCTGATTCGCCGCCGCCTCACCGCCATGGCCGAAGACCGCTCGCTCTACATTCACGCGCAGGTCGAACCCGGACTGCTGCCCTCGCTGCCGGCGCTGGCCGAGAGGACCGCGCAAATGTTTGCTGCGGTCGCAGCCGCAGTGCGCAGTCCGGGGAAGTCCATTCGAATTCCGCCGACCTCGATGCCGCCATTCAGAATCTGGATGCGGAGTTGGCTGCGCTGCGCAGCCGCAGGGCGACCGCTCCCTTCGCGCTCGATCGCATGCTGCCCTTCTGGGCGCTGGTTTTCAATTTGCGGGAGGTCGCGCAGGATTTGAAGCAGCTGGAATCGAATCTATCGCCGCTTGCGTGAACAACGGTTCACCAATTGTAGAGACGTAGCTGGCTACGTCTCTGCTCGGGCATGTGCCTGGAAGACACCGCCCGCAGCGTCTCTACAATTTCGCGCGGAGCAAGTGGAGGAATGGCTTGCCTGACTGCTTCAGTTTTTGTTCCAGTCGCGCCGTGCAATCGCAGTCGCCGCAGGCCCATGGCTCCGATCCATTTTCATCACGGCATTTGCGGCGGTCGTGCGCATCCTGAACGCGCGTGAGATCGAAAAATTCTTCCCAGTAAGGCCGCTCTTCCTGCAACGGCGTTGGGCAGTAACACACTTCGACCCAACGTGCAGTTTCATCGGCGCACAGCCGCGCATCGTTCATATTGCGCAGATATTCGCCTTCCGCAACCGATCCCTGGCCAAGCGTCTCGCGCTCGATCGCCTCCAGCAGATCGGCCTCGCGCCCCGCCTTCACTCGCGCCCGCACCAGATATCGCATGGTATTTCGACCTCAGAACACGTAGCCCCGGACGCATTCGTCCGGGGCCGCTCGCTTCGCATCGCGGGCGGACGAATGCGTCGGCCGCCACGTGATCTATTGCAGCCCGGCCTGGCCGAGCATTGCCTGAAATTGACTCCGCGTCCGCATGTCGATGGACTGCGCCACCAGCTTGCCTTCGCGGTCGTAAACGAAACTCTTAGGAATGCCTTGAATTTTGAACGTCTGGTTCACCTTGTCTCCTGGATCCAGCAGCACCGGATACCCGATCTTTTTCTCGGCGATAAAGGGCTGAACCTTGGCCACGTCCTCATCGCTGATGGCCAGCACCACGAAGCCCTGATCCTTGTACTTTTCATAGAGCGCCTGGATATCGGGCATCTCCTTGCGGCACGGCGGACACCACGTAGCCCAGAAATTCACCAGCACCACCTTGCCCCGCAAGTCCTGCAGGCGCCACACTTTTCCCTGCAAATCCGAGAGCGTGAACTCGATGTTCTGCCGCATAGTGTCGTCGGCTTGCAACTGCTTCATCGCATCCGCAAACTGGGGATTGTCCGACGTCGCCTGCATGTGCTCATAACGCACCAGCGAAGCCAATTCCATATAGAGAAAATTCGGATCGCCCTTGGGCATTCGTTGAGGCGCCTGCTCGCGCAGAGCTCCCTCCAAAGTTGCGGTCACTTCCTGCAACGTATCGTGCCCGAAATCACCCTCAGTCGAAAGGCCGGCTAGTCCCGCTACGAGACGCAGCTTGTTGGGTACGGGCGGAAGGGCGCGAATTTCCAGAGCCAGCTCTTTCGTGGTTCGCGCTCGAACGGTGTCATCCAGACCGCGCAGGCCGTGCAATTGATCGGCAATGTGCTGCTCCTGCTCGGTGTAGACGATCTTCTGGTCTTGCGCCGAAACGGAAAAGACAAAGGTGAAGACTGTGGCGGAAAGGAAAAGCGCGGCGAGACACCTCGGCATACCGATGGAACCAGGCATTAGGACTCCTGATGAATCCACGCTAGCGCGTGATTTTCAGACGAAATCCGTTCAGATGAACATCTCGTCCTGCGGCACCGGACGGCGCTCCTGGCGCGAGCTGCCATTCTTGCGAGCCCGGTTGCGGAACAGAAACTCGAGCCCGACCGTGAGCCCCTGCATCAGCCCAGAAACCTGGCGAACCGGCGAGATCACGGTCTTGTGCACCATGTCCGACGTCTGCTCCACTCGATCCATGGTGCGGGTCAGCAACTCGTCCGCGCGGATAATCTGCAGCCGGCTACGGTCGATCACATCGTTGACCGTGGCGTCCACCCGCTTCACCTCAGCCGTAAGAGTGGTGGTGGTCTCGGCCAGATTGTCGGTGATCAACTGCAGCTTGGGGCTGAGTTCGGTCAGCATCGCCTGCACCTGAACCACTGCGGGCAGAATTTTTGATTTTACTTCCGTGGCCAGGCTCGTGATGTGAGCCGAAGTCTTGCGCATGGTGAAGAACATGGCCGCCAGAACACACGCCTGCAACAGTACCGCCGCGGCCGTCAAGGCGATGAAGATCGTGAGTTGCGTTTCCATAAGCGTGCCTCCGAGATTTGGATGCAAACGCGTCCCGGCAGGAAAGGGATGATCTTACAGGTTCTTGGGCGCTCCGGTCTCCGTCGTAGCTTCGTGATAGGCCTGCCGTCCCGCTTCGTAAGCGGCTCGGAACTGCTCTTTCTGCTGGCTCACCACGTCGCGGCCCTTATCGGCCCATTGCGAAGCTTGTTCACGGGCTTCGCGGGCGCGATTCTTAACGTAATCGCGGCTCTCTTCGGCGCGGGAGCGCAATACTTCGCGCGTCTCGCTGCCTGACCGCGGGGCGTACAGAACTCCCGCCAAGGCTCCCAAACCCAGTCCCGCCAGGAACCACACAAAGCTGTTGCCGCCGTCATGATCCGACATAAGTTCCTCCTGATTATGGCCTCATGACGAATGTTAGCACCCTGCGAGAAGGAAATACAATTCGCGTCGCATTACTGCGGTAAACGTGGAAGGCGCTTGCCCGGACCAGAGCCGAAGAAGCCATCCAGGGCGGACGAATGCGTCCGCTACAACGCGTTGATCTGGGAATGGTTGATTACTTCTGTGGCGTCGTAGGAATCGTCGGCGTTTTCGCAGGCGCGGTTTTCACCGGCTGCGTACTCACGCCCTGCAGCACCGATTTCGGTCCCGAGTGCTTGGTGGCGTAGATCGACAGTGTGATCGAAGTGAGCATGAAGGCCACGGCCGACCAGGTAGTCGCCTTCGACAGAGCGCTGGCCGCGCCGCGCGGGCCAAATGCCGTCTGACTGCCCTGTCCACCGAATGCGGCGGAGATGTCGCCGCTCTTACCGCTCTGCAGCAGCACGACAATGATGATGAAGAAACAGACCAGGATGTGAATCGTAGTGATCAGATAAATCATAGCTTTAGAATTGCCCCAATCGCGTCCGGGGACGGGATGAAATCAGTCTTGCCGTGGCACCTTCGCGAAACAAAATTTATGGTGCGGAAGGGGGGATTTGAACCCCCACGCCTTTCGGCGCCACCCCCTCAAGATGGTGTGTCTGCCAGTTCCACCACTTCCGCATAAGCTCGAAGCGCACGGGTACAACGGCATTTCATTATAGCAAAAGCAGCTGTGAGCTTTGAGCACGCCCCGGATCCCTCCGCAAAAAGCATTCAATCCACACGCGGCCAATCCATGCTGACCGGGAAGAACACAGTTTCAAACCTGCATCCCTCCGTGCACCTCTGTGTCCTCTGTGGTGAAGACTTTCCGACCACAATGGAAAAAGGCCGGTTGATTGAACCGGCCCTTTTCTTTTTCCCGATCGGGTTGATGACCGGTTAGTCCCCAGACGGCAACAACATCTCTTCCGGCCCCGGCTCGGTGAAAGCTGTGTTGATTTTGACCGGAATGTGCGGACAGTCGCCGAGTATCGGCTGGCACGCCGCATCCGGCCCGTGCTCCGGATGCACCAGCGCCTTGCGCTCGGAGAACTGCGCAGTTTCCGTGGACCCGGCCAGCGCGATGGTCGACGCCAACCCTCCAGTGATCACCTGCTGTACCTGATCGAAGTATCCCGTGCCCACGAAGCGCTGGTGCTTCACCGCCTCATAGCCATACTCCGTTTCGCGGCTGAATTCTTTTTCCTGCAGCCGTGAATATGCCGTCATGCCGGCCTGCTTGTATCCCCGCGCCAGTTCGAACATGCTCAGGTTCAGAGCGTGGAAGCCCGCCAGAGTTACGAACTGGAACTTGTAGCCCATCTTCGCCAGTTCCGGCTGGAAGCGCGCAATGGTCGCCTCGTCCAGATTCTTGCGCCAGTTGAAGCTGGGCGAGCAGTTGTAAGCCAGCAACTTGCCGGGGAACTTCGCGTGAATGGCATCGGCAAACTGCCGCGCTTCTTCGACGTTAGGATGCGAAGTCTCGCACCAGATCAGATCCGCAAAGGGCGCATACGCGAGTCCGCGGGCAATCGCCGACTCGATTCCGCCGCGAATCCGGAAGAAGCCTTCCGGCGTGCGTTCACCGGTGCAGAAGTCGCGGTCGCGCGCATCGATGTCGCTGGTGAGCAGATGAGCGCTGTCGGCGTCCGTGCGCGCCATGATCAAAGTCGGCACGCCCATGACGTCAGCGGCCAGCCGCGCCGCCACCAGCTTTTGAATCGCCTCAGTCGTCGACACCAGGACTTTGCCGCCCAGATGCCCGCACTTCTTCGCCGATGAAAGCTGATCTTCAAAGTGAACGCAAGCCGCGCCCGCCTCGATCATGCCCTTCATCAGCTCGAATGCATTCAACGTTCCGCCGAAGCCTGCTTCTGCGTCGGCGACCAGCGGCGCGAACCACGTTTCTCCGGGCGCAACTTTTCCTTCCGCATGATGCACCTGGTCGGAGCGCTGCAGCGCGTTGTTGATCCGCCGGCAAAGATTCGGAACACTGTCCGCCGGATACAGGCTCTGATCGGGATACATTGTGCCCGCATTGTTCGCATCGGCCGCCACCTGCCATCCACTGACGTAGATCGCCTTCAGCCCAGCCTGCACCTGCTGCACCGCCTGGTTGCCCGACATCGCGCCCAGAGCGTTGACGTAAGGCTCCGTCCGCAGAATGTCCCAGAGTCGCTCGGCGCCCAACCGCGCCAGCGTGTGCTCGATAAAAATGGAGCCGCGGAGGCGGAACACGTCTTCGGCCGTGTAGGGCCGCTCAACCCCTTTCCAGCGCGGGTTCGTCTCCCAGTCATGCGCGAGGCATTCCTGGGCGAGGGCGTATTGCGCAGCGCGTTCTTGTTCGCTGTGCAATGGCTCCGAGGAGCGCGGGTGAGTTGAGGTCTGCTTGCTGTGTCCGTTTTCGTTGGCCGGCATGTTCTTACTCTCCTGACAAAGTTGTTCTGCAGCTGGTTGATTTTTCGTGAAACGAATTCCTTAAACCGGGTTGAATTCTCCATTGACGATCATGGCTTCGCTGATTTCCCGTGCCCGCCGGAACCGATCTGCCTCTTCGGCAGACATTCCCGACGATTCCTTCAACAGGCGCGCCAGTTCCTCGTCGAATAACTGCGTAATGAACTGCGGGGTATGCTTCACCATTTGTCCCTGCTCGTCTGAGATCGGCACAAAGTCGCGATGCAGCACGCGCTGCGCAATCATCAGCCGATAAATGCGATCGGTCGCCAGATCCTCCATGTAGCCATCGAGCAAGCTGGCGCCGCGTCCGCTGAGCACGCCATGGCGATAGCGAATCACCGTCCGCACCGCAGCCTGTGTGCCTTTCAGCGTGCGTTCGCCAACTCCAACCGGAACCGGCCGCAGGTCGGGATACCGGCTCGCATGCTTCGACTGCGCCTGCAATTGGTTGGGGAAAGGAAACTGCGCCACCGCAATCGCGTTCTGGTCCGGATGCCCGGTCCACGCGCCATCCATCAAACAATTCGCCTCGTTCTTCTTATCTTTTTCGAGAACGGCCAGAGCGCGCGCGTTTAGTTCTGCGTCTTCGCGGCTGGGATACAGCGCGGTCATCCCGCCAATCGCCAGAATTCCCCGGTGATGGCAGATGTCCGGAATCAACTCCCGCAGATTCTGAAAGAACGCCACGTTGTGCGGAATCGTGTTGCGATCCGGCAGCACCCAGTCGGGATCGTCGAGGTTGAAGTGAATCAGGCTGGCCATGTAATCCCAGCGGCCCAGATTCAATCCAATGATGTGCTCCCGCAGGTTGTAGACGAACTCTTCCATCTGAAACGCCATCGGGTGCGATTCGACCAACGCCATGCACTTGATGTAGTCATGCGGCAAGCCGCGAAACTTGGCCAGCGCCTGGAACAGATCGCGCCACCACAGCGCTTCTTCCGCCGACTCCGATTTCGGAATGTAAATGCAAAGTGGATGCTTCAGTTGCGCGGGATCGATATTGAAGAAAATTCGCGCGACATCGAACAGCGACGCCGACACCAGTTCCCCCGGAATCAGTCCAGCCTGGTTCAGATGCAATCCTCGCGGCCGAGTGAAAATAACTGTGCCGCTTTCCTTGATCGGAACTTTGCGGTCGCGCTTCTTGTCGTAGAAACTCAGCTCGCCGCGCAGGCACGCCAGAATGTTGGCGACGCCCGTCTCGTGATGCGACCACTCGTTCACGCACGAATCTTCCAGATCGAGCATCACGCCCGGCGCGCCCGAGTTCAGCATCTTCACACAAAGCTCGGCGTCGTCGGCCGGTCCGGTCATCTGATTCCGCTGATCCTGGCACCATGCCGGCAGCGTAATCCGCCAGCCATTGCGCACCGTGTCAGAAGGGAAGTGATGCGTCGGCTTCTCGCCTTCCAGCGATCGCTGGAGAATCTCCAAGCGCTTCAGGGCCAGTTTCTGCTGGCGCGGCGTGAACTGCCGGTGCAGGGGCAGAAAGAAATCCATGAAGCCTGCGGGCAAATCGCGCGTCGCCTCAAACTCAGCGGGCGCGCTGCTGATCGGATTGATTAGGTCGCCGGTCTCCGGTGTAGCTACTGCGAGGGACATCATGGTTCAGGCTCCGTTTGTGTGTTCAATATACTGAACAGTCATTCGTAATGCTGTCCGATCCTAGGTTGGTTGAAATCCACGGTCAAGCCGTTCGTTCAACATGGCGAACATACATTCAATTTGTTGGCGGTGTAAGGTTTTGCTACCATAACGATTTGGCACTCCCGATGTCCTCCAAAGTGATCTCGCAGAAAGAAGATTCCCCCTCTGTAGCCGTGGAGCGCGCCCTCGCCATGCTCGAAGCCGTCGCCCAGGAACCGGAAGGCCTTTCGAACGCCGATATCAGCCGCAAGTTGCAGATTCCCAAGAGTTCGGCGAGCTATATCCTGCGCACGCTGCAGACCCAGGGCTACCTCAATCGCGACCCGCAAAGTGGCAAGTATCGGGTCGGCTTGAAAATTCTCAGCCTCAGCCGCGGCGCGCTCAGCGGCATTGACGTCCGCGAAGTGGCGCTGCCGGTCATGCGCAACCTGATGCAGAAGACGAACCTTACCTGCCATCTGGCGATTCTCGACGGCGCCGACGCGGTCTACATCGAGAAGGTCGAGCCCGAGGGTTTTATCCGCATGGACACGTGGGTCGGCCGCCGCATGCGCGTGCATGCCACCAGCGTGGGCAAGTCGCTCGTGGCCTACATCCCGCAGCAGCGCCTCGAGGAGATCATCGCCGAGAGTGGCATGGAGAAGCGCACGCCTAAAACGTTCACCACGCTGCCGCGCCTGCTGAAAGAATTGGAGAAGGTTCGCGAGCAAGGTTATTCGGTCGACGACGAAGAAAATAATCTCGGGGCGCGTTGCCTGGGCGCTCCGGTTTTCAACCAGCAGGGCGCCATCGAAGCTGCCGTCGGATTGAGTGGAACGATTCACCAGGTCAACTCCCAAACCATGCCGCGCATTGTGGAAGCCTTGAAAAATGCCGCTCGCCATATCTCGATGCAACTGGGACATCGCGTCCCGCCGCGCCGCGCCGGAGCATAGGAGCTTCCTTCTATGAGCCATGAAGATTCCTTGAGCGAAATTGTCCGCCACTACAGCGCTGTCGACGAGGCTTCGCGCCTGCGCAGCGGATGGTTTCGCCTGGAACACGCTCGTACGCAGGAATTGATTCTCCGCCATCTTCCGCCGCCGCCTGCGACCGTCGTAGATGCGGGCGGCGGAGCGGGCATCTATGCCTGCTGGCTGGCCCAGCGTGGATACCAGGTTCACTTGCTCGATCCCGTGCCGAAGCATGTGCAGCAGGCGCGGGCCGAATCGGCGCAGCAGCCCGAACAGCCTCTGGCCTCGGCGGAGGTGGGAGACGCGCGCCATCTCCCGCAAGCAAATGGTTCTGCCGATGCAGTCCTGCTCCTCGGCCCGCTCTATCATCTGGTCGAGAGGGAAGATCGCATTGCCTGTTTGCGGGAAGCGCATCGCGTGCTTCGCCCGGGAGGTCTCGTGTGGGGCGCAGCCATAAGTCGCTTTGCGTCATTGTTCGATTCCCTCTCGAGCGGATTCTTTGCCGAACCCGACTTCGCCTCGATTCTGGAGCGCGACTTGAAAGAAGGCCAGCACCGCAATCCCACGACGAATCCGATTTATTTCACGGATGCGTTCTTCCACCGGCCGGGAGAGCTCTCGCGCGATTTGTTAGCCGCAGGATTTCACGTCGTCGAACTGTTGCCGATCGAAGGCCCCGGCTGGATGGCCCGAAATTTCGACGAATTATGGAACAATCCCGCACAGCGCGACCGCCTGCTCACTGCAATACGAATGGTCGAACGCGAACCGTCGATACTGGGCGCAACTTCGCACCTGATGGGCATCGGGCGAAAATAAGCGAGGAAAGCCCGCCTCGCGGTGCACCGAAATCCTTCGCGGTTTACGCGGCCGCGCCGACATGTTCGCGCGTCAAACTGGTGATGATCGGGTGCACCAACCGCACCACGTCGGCCCATGCCATGCGCACTAGTTCGCGATGCGAGCCCGCATTGAATGTGATCTCTTCGTTCTCCGCCAGGCTCGCGTCCGCATATACCACCATGTCGTAAAAATTTCCGAAGGGCGGCATCGCTCCCGTCTCGCAATCGGGAAACGCATCCATGAACTCGCGCTCGGATGCGATCTCCACCGACTGAGCGCCTGCCAGAATTTTCAGCCGATCCAGATCCACGTGCAGCGACGCCGGAACCACCGCCATCGCCAGCACATCATCAATTTTGACGATCACCGTCTTCGCCAGTTTCTTCCCCGAGACATGGGCCAGGGCGGCAATGCCTTGCGCGGTATAAGCCGGCGAATGGGAGATGACCACATATTTCACGTAGTAGGTGTCCAGAAGATCGCGGACCTTGGAGAGCGGCATGAAACCTCCTCGCGCCGGAGGGAGCGAGCGACAATGCCAGCATCCGATGCCAACAACTGATGTTCGAGGCGCCCGCTTCCGCCGGTCTTCCTCGTTTGCGCGAATTCTAATCGCGACGTTGAAACTCGTCGGTGTCCGTGGTCACGCCAGTTCCTGAATTGGAACTGGCTCGGAATTTATTCGGGGCGAAGTGATGTCCGTCACAGTCCTTCCCGCCTTCGTAGAAAAGAATTCTTAAGTAACAGGACTAGCGCATCGCCGATCAACGGCTCGCTTCGGCTCGATCTCTACCGCCGGAAACGAACCTATAAGAAGGAGGGAATGATGAAATCCACCAAAGCGGAACCGAAACCCATTCTGTCCGCAACCCGCATGAAGCCGGCCGCTCCCGACGCATTGCAGTGGGAGACGCAGCAAATCGAGCGGGCCCTCGGCCAGAGGGCCTACGACCTCTTCGCAGCGCGCAATGGCGAACACGGGCACGACTGGGAAGATTGGTTTCAGGCCGAGACCGAACTGCTGCGCCCGGTCTCCATCGCGCTTTCGGAGTCGCCGAATCGCCTTAGTGTCCGCGTCAACATCGACGGCTTTTCGAAGGACGAACTCAGAGTTGGCATTGAGCCGAAGAACATCACGATTGTCGGCAGAAAAAATGTCAGCACTTTGCCGGATCAGAACGGCCGCACCTCGACTCCAAACCAGATCCTGCGCTCGATCGCTCTTAGCTCAGAGATCGACATCGCTGGCGCGATCATCGAACTGGAATCTGGAGTGCTGAAGCTGGAACTGCCCAAGGTCGCCACGGTTGCGGCGAAAGCAGCGGCCGCTGGGACGGTCTGACAAAAACCGTCCCAGGCCGAATCTAATATTTCACTATCGCCGCGAATGACTTCGGATCCAGCGACGCTCCGCCCACCAGCGCGCCGTCGATCTCTTCCTGCGCCATCAGCGTCGCCGCATTGTCCGGCTTCACCGATCCGCCATAGAGAATGCGCAACTGCGCGGCGAACTCTTCGCCGAATACTTTGCCGGCTTCGTGGCGAATCACCGAATGCGCCTCGGCGGCGATCTCCGGCGTAGCCGTCTTGCCGGTGCCGATCGCCCACACGGGCTCGTAAGCCACGATTAGCTTCGCCGCTTTCCTCGCGGAAATGGTATGAAACGCCCGCACGCACTGCCGGCGCAGCACATCGTCGGTAGCTCCAGCTTCGCGTTCTTCCAGCACTTCGCCCACACAGCATATGGGCGTCAGCCCCGATTCAAGTGCCGTCTTCAAGCGCAGGTTCACGGTATCGTCGGTCTCCCCAAAGTACTGCCGCCGTTCCGAGTGCCCGACGATCACGTGCGTGACGCCCAGACACAACAGCATCGGCGCGGAAATTTCGCCAGTGTAAGCGCCGTCAGCCTTCCAGTGAACGTTCTGCACGCCGATGGCGACGTTGCTTCCACGCGCTTCGGCGATGGCGGCATCGACGTCGGTGTACGGCGGGCAGACGACAATTTCGTCGCGGTCATGTCCCGCCACCAGGGGCAGGAACTCGCGAAAGTAAGCGCGGGTTTCGTCGGGAGTTTTGTACATCTTCCAGTTGGCTGCCAGTACTTTTTTTCTCATGAATAGGCCTTTTCGATTCGGAATGAGGAAGTGGCGCTCGAACGATGAAGTTTTTCGGCAGCGCGCTGATAGGCGCGCACACTCGACACGTCAAACAGGACGAATCGACATTTCTTTACGTGCTTTGCTGACGTCAGCGCCTCAATCGCGGCAGCAATTGCGATCGGAGCTGCCTCGGTCTCCGGATAACCGAACGCTCCCGTCGAGATTGCCGGAAATGAAAGCGAGCTGAGATTATGTTCATCGGCCACCCTCACCGATTCCCGATGACAGCTAGCCAGCATCTCGGGCTCGCCTTGTCCGCCGCCACGATAAACTGGACCGACGGTGTGAATGACGTGTCTAGCGGCCAGACGTCCGCCTGTTGTGATGACAGCATGGCCAGCCGGCAGCGTTCCGATCTTGCTCACGATTTGTTGGCACTCGGTAAGGATCGCGGGCCCGCCAGCATCGTGAATCGCACCGTCCACGCCGCCCCCTCCCAACAAATAGGAGTTCGCGGCGTTCACTACTGCGTCGGTCGTTTCCTCGGTAATATCGGCAGGGCCGTGGATTTCAATCGCTTTACCGCCATCGAACAAAAGCCGCATTGTGAAACTGTCCACGAGGATTTTCAGGAAGGTCACTTCGTAGCCTTCACTTCTTCTCCGTCAGCGCTTCCACTCCGGGCAGCTTTCTGCCTTCCAGAAATTCCAGCGAGGCGCCGCCGCCGGTCGAAATGTGCGTGATCTTGTCGGCCACGTTCGCCGCGTGCACCGCGGCCACCGAATCGCCGCCGCCCACAATCGAGATCGCGCCGCCATTGTCGGCAATGGCGTGCGCCACTTTGAATGTGCCCTTCGAAAATCCGGGTACTTCAAATACGCCCATCGGGCCATTCCAAAGGATGGTTCGTGCCGTAGAAATTTCCTCCGTGAACAGTTCAATCGTCTTCGGCCCGATGTCGAGCGCCATCTTGTCCGCCGGAATCGCCTGGCCTTCGCCGATCTGCTGAATCACGGCGTTGGCCTCGGGCTTCATGGCGACCACGTGATCCACGGGTAACAGGAATTTGATGTTCCGCTGCTTGGCCTCGGCCAGAAGTTCTTTCGCCAGATCGACCTTGTCGGCTTCAAGCAGCGACTTGCCGATCTCCTGCCCTTGCGCTTTCAGGAAGGTGTAAGCCATGCCGCCGCCAATGATCAGCACATTCACCTTCTTCATCAAATTCCGGATCACGCCGATCTTGTCGCTGACCTTCGCTCCGCCCAGAATCGCAACAAACGGTTCCTCCGGATGCTCCAGCGCCTTGCCCAAATACTTCAGTTCCTTCTCCATCAACAGCCCGGCCGCGCACTGCTTAATAAATTTCGTAATGCCTTCGGTCGAGGCGTGCGCGCGGTGCGCCGAGCCGAACGCGTCGTTCACATAAAACTCAGCAAGATGCGAAAGCAGTTTGGCGAATTTTTCGTCGTTCGCCTCTTCCTCGGCATGGAAGCGCAGATTTTCCAGCAGCAGCGTCTGGCCCTTCTCCAGTTGAGTCGCCACTTCCTCCGCTTCCGGCCCAACGCATTCCGGACAGAATCCCACGTTCTCTCCGCGCGCCAGCTCTTTGTCGAGCAGCATGCGCAAGCGCTCGGCCACCGGCTTCAGGCTCATCTTCGGATTGGGCTTGCCCTTCGGCCGCCCCAGATGCGACGCCAGAATCAGTCGCGCCCCGTGCCGCAGCGCGTATTCGATGGTGGGCAGAGTCTCGCGGATGCGCGTGTCGTCCATGACGCGGCCGTCATCGAGCGGCACGTTGAAGTCGACGCGCATGAAGATCCGGTTGCCATTGAGCGGAAGATCACGAATGGAAAGCTTGGACATGGCTGGTCGTCCTTAGTCGCAAGTGATTGTAATGTGGCGCGGGCGCCCTCGCCCGCGTGCTGCAGCACAAATAAAGGCTGCGCGGGCGAGGGCGCCCGCGCCACACGAGACCTCTTTACAGGCCCTTACCCGCAATATAGTGGATCAGGTCGCGCACGCGGCAGGAATATCCCCACTCGTTGTCGTACCAGGAGATCACCTTCACGCAATTGCCGCCAACCACCATGGTGCAGGGCGAATCGACAATCGAAGAGCGCGAGTCGCCCTTGAAGTCCGACGACACCAGTTCATGCTCTTCGTAGCCGAGATATCCCTTCAACGGCCCCGATTCCGACGCCTTCTTCAGCGCCGCGTTCACTTCTTCCTTGGTCGTTTTCTTCTCGACCCACACCACGAAGTCGACCACGGAAACGTTCGGGGTCGGCACGCGCATGGAGAAGCCGTCGATCTTGCCGCCGAGTTCCGGAATCACCAGTTTCAGCGCTTTGGCGGCCCCGGTCGAAGTCGGAATCATATTTAGAGCGGCCGCACGAGCGCGCCGAAGATCTTTGTGCGGGAAGTCGAGAATCACCTGGTCGTTGGTGTAGGAGTGAATCGTTGTCATGGTGCCACAGACGATCTTGAATTCATCGTTGATCACCTTGGCCACCGGCGCCAGGCAATTGGTGGTGCACGATGCATTCGAAATAATGTGATGCTTCGCCGGATCGTACTTCTCGTGATTCACGCCCAGCACCACGGTGACGTCTTCATTCTTGGCCGGAGCCGAGATGATGACCTTCTTCACCGACCCGCGCAGATGCTTCTTCGCATCATTGGCGTCGGTGAAGCGCCCGGTCGATTCAATCACGACCTGCGCGCCGACAGATTCCCAGGGCAGCGCCGCCGGATCCTTCTCTTTGAATACCTTAATGGTCTTGCCGTCGACGGTAATGCTGTCCGCCCCGGCCGAGACCTGGTTCGGCAGGTTGCCCAGCACCGAGTCGTACTTCAGCAGGTGAGCCAGAGTTTTCGGATCGGTCAAATCGTTGACCGCGACGAATTCCAGGTCAGGGTCTTTCAGCGCGGTGCGCAGCACGTTGCGGCCAATGCGTCCAAATCCATTAATGCCTACTTTAATTGCCATTTCTTTCCTCCGTAGATTTATGAAGGCGTGATCAGATTCACTCTAAGTTGCTGGTGAACCAATGATGGTAGCAGGGAAGTGGAATGGCCGTAAATGACAGCACGGCACTAATGGTCACCCGCATTCCCATCACGGAACAAGGAGGGCGGGGTCACTGACACGCAGATTCAAGAGGCGGGCGGCCCAATCTTCGAAGTTTTTTGCGTGTCTGGACCTGCTAGGGCAGAAAACTGACGCCAGGGACAAAACTAAGGGACAGACGGGACGTTCACCGGTTTTTTCTGAAAAACCAGCGACGGAGAACAAAAATCGGGGTACGTCCCGTCTGTCCCCACGTTTTGTCCCCGTGGCTTGCCAAAACTAAGGGAGACGGGACGTTCACCGGTTTTTTCTGAAAAACCAGCGACGGAGAACAAGAATCGGGGTACGTCCCGTCTGTCCCACGTTTTAAGCAGACTTCTTTCGAAAAGCCAGGACAGGATATTTCTGAGCTCTTGCATGTACCGACGCCCCCTATTGGACGGGTGGCCCGCCCTGCGTGATTTCCCTTCCCGTTCCGGGATGAGTGGCTGCCCCGTCCTTGCGTTTTTTGCAAGGGCGGGAACGATGCTGCCTGTACCATTTTGTTGGTCATGCCCAGCGGCCTGCATCGCACTTATGGAGCTCATCCCCTGCACTTTATCACCTGCTCCTGTTACCGGAGATTGCCCGGTCTGCGCACTGAACCGAGCCGCGACCGCCTGCTTGCCATTCGCATAAGCTACACTCAGTTCATGCTGCCTTCTGTTCGGATCGTGCTCGTCGTTTCGTTGCTCGTCGTGCTCTTGATCCTGCCGGGGTGCAACGCTTTGAATCCTCTCTGCGGGAGCGCCCGCCCAAGTGCCGTCCCTCACCTCGATCTCTCCCGCAACGCTGCTCTTTGCGCAATTGCAACCCAGCTTCGTCCTCACTGCGGCCGGCAGCCATTTCGTGTCGTCCTCTGTCGTGCTCTTCAATGGCGCCGCCCTCACCACCACGGAGATCAGCAGTTCCCAGCTCACAGCCAACATTACTTCCTCCATGATTGTTGCTCCGGGAAGTTTCACAGTCGTCGTGCAGACTCCCGGCGGCAATAGCGCATCCCTCGGTTGCTCGAGTGGCGGCACCAGTGCCAGCCAAGTCCTGGCCGTTAACTGACCGGCCTTTACGCCCGCTCACCTCCAGCCTCGCCTCCCGCGGGATCATCTTTGGCGAGACGTCTTTGACGTGACATCGCCGCATCATTTATTGACGCTTCATTTTTCTACTCGATCACACCTGTGACCCGCATCACCATCCCCCGCGACCCTTGTCACTGTCGAAACCGTTTTGCAGCGCTCTAATGGCAACGACGCTGGCTTAGGCGCGGAGCGGCGCTTGCCCGCAAGAATTTCCCTTTCCAAAAGAGGTACGCAATGATTAACGACGACGTTGTGAAATGTCCGTTGTGTGGCGGATTCACCCATGTCGAAAACTCTGAGCTTCTCGCGGCCCTCCACGAACCCCGGCTGCGCGAGCAGATTGAGCAGTACATCGCCCAGTTGCTGAAGTCTCCCGTCGAAGATCTGGCATCGGTAGGCGCGACCCAGGCTGGCCGCGATTTCCAGAAGGATGTGCATAGCTGGAATCCATGCGTTCCCATGTGGCGGAGAAGTCCGAAAGAGTAACCGTCACGGAACGTGCGCGGTTCCGTGTAGCGGAGGTGTGTCCATGAAAGCCAGGAAGGTTCTGATTCTAGGAGCAGCAGGCAGAGATTTTCATAACTTCAACGTCATATTTCGCGGCACGGGCGACTATCAGGTCGTCGGATTCACGGCCACTCAGATTCCCGGCATCGCCAACCGGCGCTATCCTCCTGAGCTTGCCGGACCGCTCTATCCTGCGGGCATTCCCATCTTCGAAGAAAAAGATATGGAGCGCCTGGTCAAAGAGCACAGTATTGATGCCGTCGTCTTTTCTTACAGCGACATCTCGCACCAGAATCTGATGCACCTCGCTTCCCGCGTCTGCGCCGCCGGAGCCGATTTCTGGCTACTCGCCGCGGAACGCACGCAACTTAAGGCTTCGGTTCCGGTCATCTCCGTCTGCGCCGTCCGAACGGGATGCGGCAAGAGTCCCATCGGCCGCCTCGTCACTTCCGACCTGCGACGCGATGGATGGAAGCCGGTGATAGTTCGTCATCCCATGCCCTACGGCGATCTGGCCGCTCAGGCCGTGCAGCGCTTCGCCACCGTCGATGACCTCGACAGCCAGCAATGCACCATCGAGGAGCGCGAAGAATACGAGCCGCATCTGCGCGAAGGCACCGTCGTTTACGCCGGCGTCGATTACGGACGCATCCTGCGCCAGGCCGAGCAGGAGGCCGACATCATTGTTTGGGATGGCGGCAACAACGACACCTCCTTCTACGCCTCCGACCTCGAAATCGTGGTCGTCGATCCCCATCGCGCCGGGCACGAACTCTCCTACTATCCTGGCGAAGTGAACCTTCGCCTTGCCGACGTGGTCGTGATCAACAAAGTCGACACCGCTGCGCCCCATGACGTCGAAACCGTGCGCAAAAACATTCGCAGCGTTAACCCCCAGGCAACGGTTGTTGAGACCGCCTGCCGCGTCTCGGTCTCAGAGCCTGAGCTCATCAGGGGCCGCAGAGTGCTTGTGGTGGAAGACGGTCCAACGCTGACTCACGGCGAAATGCCTTACGGTGCCGGAGTTGTCGCGGCCCGCCAGTGCGCTGCCGCTGAGTTAGTCGATCCCCGGCCTTATGCGGTAGGTTCGATTCGCGGCGTCTACGATCGCTACCCGCATCTGACCAGCCTGCTCCCGGCGATGGGCTATAGCGCCATCCAGCGCCACGAACTCGAGGAGACTATCAATCGCGTTCCCTGTGATCTCGTGCTGGTCGCGACGCCCATCGACCTGGGCCACCTGATCAAGCTCAACAAGCCCTGCCTGCGCGTGACTTACGAAGTGGAGGACTTGAGTCACCCCGGACTGACCGAGATTCTGACCACTTTCACCCGCGAACGAGCTGGGGTTGGAGTGTAGCAAGAGGTTCTAGGCTCACCGCCAGTTGTGATTCCAATCACTGTCCGCCTAAAGGGTCGGGCATATACCGGAAAGTGGCTTCTGTAGAGCGGCGTAGGTGGGTCTGCGCCGCCGGGAGGCTCTCATGACTAGCGCCTCACAGCTCGTCAGCATCGCCCTCAAGAACATCCTTTTTCCTACCGATTTTTCATCCACATCTGATGCCGCTCTGCCCTTCGCGCTGGCACTGGCAAAGATCTACGGTTCGACCATCCTGCTGACCCACGCGCTTCCCGGCGAGTCCCTGCTGCAAGGAATGCCCGATCGCATTCCCGCGCACGACGAACACGACTGGCAACAAGCCCGCGAGAAGCTGGCCGAATACTCGCGAAACGTGGCGCTCGGCCATACTCCCTGCAAGGCCCTGCTCAACCGCGGCGATCTGGCGAATGTGATCCCCGCGATGGTCGAGAAATACAAGGCCGATCTGGTCGTGCTCGGAACCCATGGCCGGCGCGGCGTCTCCAAGCTGATGCTGGGCTCCGGCGCGGAGCAGATCTATCGCTCTGCCCCGTGCCCGGTGCTCACCGTTGGACCCAAAGCCAAGGCCGGCGCCGATTGGAAGCCGCGGCGCATCCTCTGCCCGGTCGAATTGATGGCACACGACGGTGAGCGCGATCCCGAGCCCGCCCTGCACTACGCCCTATCACTGGCTGAAGAAAACGAGGCGCAATTCCTCGTGCTGCAAGCTGTGCCGCTCGTGCCCTGGCAGCACCGCGACGCGGTTGCGCGGCAGACCCGCGAAGCGTTAGCGCGCCTGCTTTCGCCGCAGGCCCGCGACTGGTGCAAGCCGGAGTTCATGGTGCGTTGGGAGCATCCGGTGGAAGCCATTCTGCGCACTGCCGCCGATCGCGAAGCAGACCTGATTGTGATGGGTGTTCGCCGCTCGCCAGCCGCAGCACGAAGCTTGGCGGCGCATCTGCCGTGGCCAGTCGCTTCAGAAGTCGTCAGCCGGGCCGCGTGCCCGGTGCTGACCGTGAGAGTTTAAGTTTGCAGGCGTCCAGCGACTGAGCTTTGCACCTGGCGCCCTGAAAAAAGTACGGAGGCAATCATGTTGGTAACGAAGCAGCAAGCTCTGGATTATCACAACGGGGCTCGCCCGGGAAAAATTGAAGTCACACCCACCAAACCCTGCCGCACGCAGCGCGACCTGAGTCTCGCCTACACGCCGGGAGTGGCTGAGCCCTGTTTGGAAATCCAGAAAAATCCGCAAGACGCTTACAAATACACCGGCCGCGGCAATCTGGTCGCCGTCGTCAGCAATGGCACCGCGGTTCTCGGCCTGGGTGACATCGGCGCCCTCGCCGGCAAGCCTGTGATGGAAGGCAAAGCGGTCCTGTTCAAGCGCTTCGCCGACGTCGATGTATTCGACATCGAAGTCAACTCCAAGGACCCCGACGAAATCGTGAAGCTCTGCCAGTTGCTTGAGCCCACTTTCGGCGGCATCAATCTCGAAGACATCAAGGCGCCCGACTGCTTCTACATCGAAGAGAAGCTGCGCGCGTCGCTGAAGATTCCCGTCTTCCACGACGACCAGCACGGCACCGCGATCATCTCCGGCGCAGCGCTGCTGAACGCGGTGGAAGTCACCGGCAAAGACATCAGCAAAATCCGCGTCGTCTTCAACGGCGCGGGAGCCGCCGGCATCGCTTGCGCCGAGCACTATGTGCGCCTTGGCGTGAAGCGCGAGAACATCATTCTGTGCGACACCAAGGGCGTCGTCTACAAAGGCCGCAAGGCCGGGATGAATCCCTACAAAGAGCGCTTCGTCCAGGAGACGAAACTGCGCACGCTCAGCCAAGCCCTCGTCGGCGCCGATGTGTTCGCTGGCCTGTCGGTGAAAGGCGCTATCACTCAGGACGATATCCGCGCCATGGCCCCGAACCCGGTCGTCTTTGCCATGGCCAATCCCGATCCCGAGATCACCTACGACGAGGCCAAGGCCGCCCGCCCCGATGTCATCATCGCGACCGGCCGCTCCGACTATCCCAACCAGGTGAACAACGTTCTCGGATTCCCCTTCATCTTCCGCGGCGCGCTCGACGTGCGCGCTACCGCCATCAACGAAGAGATGAAGCTGGCCGCGACGCGCGCCCTGGCCAATCTCGCCAAAGAAGATGTCCCCGACTCGGTCTGCCGCGCCTACGGCGTCGAGCGCCTGCAGTTCGGCCGCGATTACCTCATCCCCAAGCCGTTCGATCCTCGCGTGCTGATGTGGGAAGCTTCGGCCGTTGCCGAAGCCGCCATGAAATCCGGCGTCGCGCAGTTGCCGGTCGACCTCGATACTTACCGCGCACAACTCGAGCGCCGGCTGGGCAAAGCCTACGAAGTTTCGCGCACCATGATTCACAAAGCGCAGGCCAATCCCAAGCAGGTGGTCTTTCCCGAAGGCGATAACGAGAAGATTCTGCGCGCCTGCCACGCGCTGGTCGAAGAGAAGATCGCCAAGCCGATCCTGCTCGGCGACACCACGAAAATTAAAACCCGCGCACAGGAACTGGCGGTAAGTCTGGAAGGCATCCAGATCGTCGATCCGGCAACCTCGGACCATCGCGAGCCTTACACGCTCGAACTCTTCCGGTTGCGGCAGCGGCGCGGCGTCACGCTGCACGAAGCCGATGCGCTGATCTCCGACCGCAACGTCTTCGGCTCCATGATGGTGCACATGGGCGATGCCGATGCGCTGGTCTCCGGCGTAACCCAGTATTTCCGCGACACCATCCGTCCCGCGCTGCAGATCATTCGCATGCGCGAGGGAATCCACAAGGTTTCCGGCTGCTATGTTGTGATCTCGCGCAAGGGAGAAATCTTCTTCCTGGCCGATCCCAGCGTGAACATCGAGCCCACCGCCGAAGACCTGGTCGAGATCGCGCTGTGCACGGCGCACATGGCTCGCCGTTTCGAAATCATTCCGCGCGTGGCGATGCTGTGTTTCTCGAGCTTCGGCAGCGTCGATCATCCCATCTGCGAGAAGGTTCGCAAAGCGACCGAGTTGCTCAAGTACGCCGACCCCACGCTGATTGTGGACGGCGAGATTTCCGCCGACGACGCGCTGTCGCCGGAGACGATCGAGAAGCAGTATCCGTTCAGCACGCTGAAGGGCGGCGCCAACGTCCTCATCTTCCCCGACCTGACTTCGGCCAACATCGCCACCCGGCTGCTGGCCAACATCGGCGGCAATGAGAGCATTGGGCCCATCCTGATGGGCATGAACCGCCCGGTGCATGTGTTGCACCGCACGGCTACGGTGGAAGAAATTATCGGCGTGGCCGCGATTGCGGTAGTCGATGCGCAGGAAAACGATACCTACGCGCATCCGCACGTCCACGTCCCGGTCGAGCCGGAACTGGTAGGCGAAGACTGAATCTGCCGTAGTGAGTCTGACGGCAGAGGGTGCCCCATCTCGTCGCTGCGTGGCGGTGCTCGCGCCACGGAGTGGGCAAGATGCTCGCGTACGAGCGACAAGATGCAAGTGCTACGCTTAGGAGCCCATAAATGTCCACGCTCTGGAAATCCCGTTACGCCCAACGCACGCTGGGCGTCACGAGTTCCGCCATCCGCGAACTGCTGAAGGTCACGCAACGCCCGGAGATCATTTCCTTCGGCGGCGGCCTGCCCGCGCCCGACGTCTTTCCCGTCGAGCGCTTCGACGAAGCCTGCCACAAAGTTCTCACCGAACACGGCCCCATGGCGCTGCAGTACAGCACCACCGAAGGCTATCAGCCGCTGCGCGAGATGATTGCCCGCAACCTCTCCCGCTACGGCATCGTCGCCAGCGCCGACAACGTGCTCATCACCTCCGGCTCGCAGCAGGCGCTCGACCTTATCGGCAAGCTGCTGATCAATCGCGGAGACCGCGTGCTCGTCGAAGCGCCCACCTATCTCGGCGCGCTGCAGGCATTCAACGTTTACGGAGCGCAATACGTTTCCGTGCCCGTCGACGACGACGGACTGCTGACCGACCAGCTCGATCCCAGCCTGCGCTCCGGCCCGAAGTTCATGTACATCCTGCCCAACTTTCAGAATCCGGCGGGAGTCACGCTCTCCGAAGGCCGCCGCCACCAGCTGATTCTGCTGGCCGATAAATATGGCATTCCGATTGTCGAAGACGATCCCTACGGCCAGCTTCGTTACGAAGGCGAGCACATTCCGCCGCTGGTGGTGCTCGATCGCGAGAACCTGCGCCGCGACAGCGGATTCACCCTCGGCAACGTGATTTACCTGAGCACTTTTTCGAAAACGCTCGCACCGGGAATTCGCTTGGCGTGGATCGTCGCTCCCGAAGACGTGATCGTGAAACTGGTGCAGCTCAAGCAAGCCGCCGACCTGCACACGTCGACGTTCAATCAGTACGTCGCCTACGAAGTCGCGCGCGACGGATTTCTCGACCAGCACGTCAAGCTGATTCGCCAGGTCTATCGCGAGCGTCGCGACACCATGCTGCAAGCCCTGCACGAATACTTCCCGCCGGAAGTCACCTGGACGCATCCCAAAGGCGGCTTGTTCCTGTGGGTAACGATGCCGGAAGGCACCGACTCGGACACCCTGTTCAAAGCGGCGCTGGCCGAGAACGTGGCCTTCGTCCCCGGAGACGCTTTCTACGCCAACAACGGCCACGAAGGCGGGCGCCACATGCGCCTGAACTTCAGCCACTCCAGGCCGGAGCAGATTCGCGAAGGCATTCGAAGGCTATCGATCGCGGTAAAGATGCAACTGCACAGAAACCATCAACCCATCCACTAGTACTCGGGGTGGCCCATCCTGAACGTCGCGTTCTGTGCGACGTTAGGGTGGGGGACGTTGACTTGGATTCCTTTCCCAAGAGCGCGAAAGGATGGGCCACCCGACCACTGAGAACTGGCCTCTCTGTGATCCCAATCACATTTTCGGGTGACCCTCCGCACCGTCTCCTCCCACTTTCCCGCGCACACTGAGCTTGCAGGATGGTCCGGCATCTGTAGGAAACTCCGCCGGGCCGGAGGTGCTTTATGTCCGTCGGCGCGCTCATTGGAACCGTGGTCGTTCTGCTGGCTGTCGGACTGTTCGTCTTCCGCGCCATTCCCGGCATTCGTGCCTATTTTCAGTATCGCGGCAAACGGCTTATCACCTGCCCCGAGTCGTTCACCTGCGAAGCCGTCGCCGTAAATGCCAAAGAGGCCGCTGTCGGCGCCTTTCTCACCGAACCTACACTGCGCCTGCAGGAATGTTCGCGCTGGCCCGAGCGTGAAGGCTGTGGCCAGGAATGTCTGCAACAGGTCGAGGTCAATGCTCAGAACTGTCTGGTCTGGAGCATTGTCTCGAAATGGTATGAAGGGAAGCCTTGCGTGTACTGCCACAAACAATTCGGTCCCCTGCATCATCTCGATCACGCGCCCGCCCTGCTCGCGCCTGATGGCAAAACGGTGGAATGGAAAGAAGTCCGCCCGGAACAGCTTCCGGCGATCTTTGAATCGCACCGTCCGGTCTGCTGGAATTGCCATGTAACTGAGACCTTCCGGCGCATGCATCCGGAACTGGTCACCAATCGCGAACTGGCGAGCAAGCGCGTCGGCTAAGGTCGAATCCACGACTCGATTCTGAATCTGGCGATAGGCTTCGGCCCTGCGCTACACTCGACCGCGTCATGACTGATCAGATCATGGAAGGTTCTCAACCCAGCTTCCCGAGCCTGGCTGCGAAAACCGCGGTCTGCCACACCCTCACGTACTTCCTTATGGGCGCATTGGCGGCGCATTTTCTGAACTATGCCGCCATCTTCAACGATCCCAATTCCGGGTTGAAGCCCTTTAACAGTCCCTGGGTCATGGCTGGCCCGTTGTTTCAGCCCTTGCGCGGAATAGTATTCGCGAGTGTGTTCTATCTGCTGCGCGAGCGTCTGTTTGGCAGAAAAAATGGCTGGCTGGTGATGGCGTGGATGCTGATCGCGATCGGAATACTTTCGACGTTCGCCGCGCCCCCGGGATCGATCGAAGGCATGATCTATACGAAAATCCCGATCCTGCTCGCAAATGCGCGGCTGGCTGGAAGTCGTGCCGCAGGCGCTGTTGCTCTCCGCTCTGCTGTGCTACTGGGTGAACCATCCGGAGAAGAAGTGGCTGAACTGGCTGCTCGGGATTCTTTTCCTAATCGCGATGGCGATGCCGGTGCTGGGACTGCTCGCGCGCAAAACGTAGAACGACTTCCGCAGCAAAACGCTACTGCGCCGCTTCCGTCTTGTGCTTCTTCGCCATCTTGCGGTGAACGTCGGGCCAGAATTCTTTGATCACCAGTGTGATCGTGTCCAGGGTCAACTGCGTTCCATAAACGTCGAGCGTATTCAACAAGGTCTTATCGGAGCCGATGAACTTGCCGTTGATGATTGTGCTGGAGGGATGGTAACTGTAGGTTGAGATGGAGGCGGCGGTGGCCGCGCCGAAAATTTCAGAAAAGTTAAATTGCGCGTGGCCGGAGTCGCTGCGGGAAACAAAAATGCGGCTGACCGCATACCCGGCGCGCCGCACGAACCCGCCTTTTTCCGAATAATAAAAGCGCGGGTCCTGGTGCAGGACCGACGGAAACACCGCGCCGACCATAAAATTCTCCACCAAACTATCGCCGGCCGTGGTTCCGTAGCGCTTGGCATAGGCCTCCCACCCCTGCCCATATGCAGGCTCGCTGTTCTCCGCCTGGGATATAGCGGCCAGCAGTCCCCACCACGGAAATTGCACGGGATCGAACGAACCCAGGGCAACGACCTTGAATTTGTCTTTGGTGCTGAGAGGCGGAAGCTTCTGGCCTTTCTCCAGCGTCAGAAAATTCGGCAGGGCATAGAACAGCCGATCGTTCGAGGTGCCTTCGACCTTGCCGCCACTCTTCGCCGCGTCTTTATCCTTATCCTTGTCTGAGCTTTGTTGGGGAGGAGTTTGTTGGGCAGAAGGTTGTGGCGAGGCAGGCTGCTGCGATGGCGCCGCTGGTTGAGTCGTGCTCTGTGGTTGAGTCTGCGCGGAGGAGTCAGGACTTGCTGGCGGAGTGGTCTGCGCCGCCGACATCAAAGAAGTACTGCCTGCGAGCGCAAGGCAGGCCGCAAGCTTTACCACGAATTGAATGGACAAGCATTTCTCCCCAAAAAAATCTGATTGGTCAGTGTAGGGTGAATCCGATCATTCTACCAATGCCGTTGGATGCGCAGTCATCCCCAAACGCTTCTCTTTACATTCATTTACAACGGATTCAGTCGGAAGGGACGCCAACCGGCGGCCTGACCCAGGCCGCCAGTTGACCCAACTTGCTGGTTAGAAGTGGAATCCCAACTCGTGCCGTCATCGACCGCGGCGTCACATAGTGCGTGCCGCTGAACGTCGACAGAAAGTTGTAGAGCGCGTACTTGTTGGTGAGGTTCACCGCGGTCAGCTGCAAGCTGACTTTGTACTTGTCGCCGTGCAGCACATTATCGTGCCCCACGGAAATATCGAACAAGCTGCGGCCGGCGATGCGCGGAGGGTTGTGGTCGTCATTTTCAGTGCCGGGCGCAGGAATCGAGATCAGTCTCGACCCATACTGCGATGCCGGACAGATGCTGGTTCCCAGACTTGAACTGATCGGTGTAGTCGGCGTGGCGAGCACGGGTCCGCAGAACAGACCCGCCTGGAATTGCTGGTCAGGACTAATGATGGATGCGTCCACAACCGTATCGGTGCCCATTGGACCATTGGCGCAGTTACCACCGGCGCAGGGAACAGGTCCTGCGACCAGGCCGCTATCAAAGCGCCAGTTAAATCCGAGCCACGGGCCGCTCTTCCAGGGTTGATATTGCAAATGAGTGGTTTGGTTGAACTTCTCATCGTGGTCGATGCGGAAAACCCCGCCCGGTGCCAGCGGTGCAGCTCCGGCACCGCCCACCTGCGGAGCGAAGAAGCGCGCCGCCACACTGGAGAAGACGACGAAGGCCGACAGACCATGCAGATTGGGAACGCTCACCCGGCCTGCGTAGCCGGGAATTTTCGACCTCTGCCATTCAATCGGAAAGGTAATTGGAGTCGCGCCCAGGACGCTGAAGTCATAAGCGTTGTGCGTGTACTTCCAGATGTACTCCCCGGAGAACACCAGGTACTTTCCAAACGCCTGCTCGAGGCCCGCGTGAAATTCGTTGCGCCAGCCTGGACTGAACGGAGTAACACTCGGACGAGCTACACAGCAGCAGTGGATTCAAGACGGGATTGCCGCAGCCCTGATTGGAAAGAACCAGATTTTCGTTGAACGGGGTTTCAAGGACGCGCGCATACGAAACCCGCAGCACGGTGCTCGATGGTTTGATCTTGTAGGCGACACCGAGGCGAGGTTCACCTTCCTTGTGAGTGGTCAGCCCGTTGTAAAAGTCGCCGCGCACCCCCAGGTTAAACGCCCAGTTCCCCTTTGTGATCGCATCTTCCACGTAGAGAGACAATTCCTTCACATCGGTGTGCCCGGTGAATCCGTAGAGAGTCCCGCCACGCGTCAGATCGTATGGAGCGAGCGTTGTGCATGGTGGTGCAATGGGATTGCCGCTTCCATTCACGCACGAGTTGCCATTGGCATCGGTCAACGAAGCTAACAAGGTCGGATCGACAACGCCGATCTGATCATTCTCGTTGAGGAATGTCTGCTCATAAATGACCCCCGCCTTCACGTTGTGAATGCCCTTGACGTAGGAAACTGTGCCGCGTCCGCCAGCATTCATTAGCGTCCTGTCCTGACCCACCGTTTGCGCCTGAAGATCGGGCGCGAGGTCAGAGAAAGGATTGGCGCTGGGATAGTAGTTGTAATGGTCGCGGCGTACCCATCCACCCAAAGTAAAGACAGTTTCCTGATTGATCAATTTTGTCCAGGACGGGGCAATGTCGAAAGTCTGAATCTGCGAATGCTGGTCCGCCAGTCCAACCGGCAGCCCGTCGGGCCCTAGACCACCGTTGTCCACCACAATGCCGGACCATGCCGTCGCATTCTGCGTATCGTACGAATTCGGCGTTTGAAACCACGAGCGGGTGTATTGAAAATTAAGGTGCACCGAGTCGCCCGGAGTGAGTTGATAATCGACGCGGTCGAAGAAGTTCTCCTCGTTGCCCTTGTCGTGCATGACTTTGAATTCCGGCGGATCGAGAAATCGACCGGTATCTAATGCACTCGCCGCAAGGAAGTTGCCCCAGTTCTTGCCCCCGTAGGCCACATTAAAATCGAGATTCGCAGTTCCGAAGGAGCCATAGGAACCGGTCACGCTGCCGTGAGGTGTGGTAACTCCTTGACCCGATTGCGTGGTGACGTCGATCACGACGCTGGTCTTGTCGCCATACTCAGCCGGCGGCGCGCCGGAGATAACTTCCATGGATTGAATCGCGTCGACGTGGAATTTGATTGGAGAACACTTTGCTTTGCTGGTCGGTGATCGGCTGGCCATCGACGGAGAACGAATTCTCCGCGTGATCGCCCAGGCCATGAAACAGGCCGTTGGAATCGGCTGCGATTCCGGGCGTCGCCAGGGTAACCAGCGAACTCACTGACGAGGATTGGCTTTCGAGCGGAACCTTGTCGAAGAGGTTCCGATCCACATCGACATGGAAGGTCGAATCGTTTTCGATCAGGTCTCCTGCTTCCGCTTGTACCGTGACCGCCGTCGTCGACGTTTCCAGGCTGAGCTTGATCGGCACGATTACCGGAACCGACGAACGCGGCTCCACATCCTGGACATAGGCTCCAAATCCGCTGGCCACCACGGTCAGGTGGTAGGGATTGAAGGGAACGTTGGTGAACTGAAATGCACCCTTGGCATCGGTTTGTGGTGGTTCGGTCAAATCCGCTGACCGGGTTGTGAATCTCGACGGTAGCGTTTGGGACCACGGCGCCGGTCGGGTCGACCACGGTCCCTTGAATCGAACCGAAATTGCCGACCGACTGCGCGCCATGACGTGAGCTGGCTAGGATAGTGACGGCGATGATGGCTATGAAATGCCACTTATAAGAAGTACGCATTACATCCTCCTGAGAAATAGGGAATCGCCGGCGATCGGAGCGCCGGAACTTCATCGATTGTGGGAATCCCTAGAGGACCGCAGGAGGACCGCGAATGCCGGCTGCAGAAAAATCGAACCAGGCCTTCGCCACGACATCATCTTCTTGTAAGACACCGATCGCGGCCAGAACCGGAGCAGTCTGGCCCGAACTGACGGTAGGCCGTGTGCTGTGTGCCACCATGCAAAGCGAGCACGAGGCTGCTTCGGTCTGGCTGGGATGCTGGTGGGTAGACTCCGCCGCCGCCGTCCACAACATCAGGGACAGGCACAGCCAAGCCGACCATCTCATCCAAGAGCGCACAGTTTTTCCTGCTTCGGGATTAGACGCTTTTGAGCTTACAACGGTTATCTAAACCAAATCAATTCCCGGCAAGTTACTATAGAAACAGAACGACATTGCCCGACCAATCACCTTATTTTCAGGGAACTAATCCAAAGCGAGGGAAACAATGGCAGAACCGAGTTACGAAGAGCTGAAAGCGAAACTGTCTCAACTGGAAAAAGAAGTCGACACCAGGAAACGTAGCGGCGAGATGACCTTCAAAGTAGGCGAAAAGGGCGGAGTCAGCGTTTACGGCCTCGGCCGCTTCCCGGTCACCCTCTATTACGAGCAGTGGAACCGCCTGCTCGGCGCCGCCGAAGACATCAAGACGTTCCTGGAAGAGAACAAATCGAAACTGAAGCTGAAAGAGCAGGGCTAGGTTGCCCCAGGGTAGCGCCGGCACCTTGCCGGCTGTTCGAGAGGGCGCCCCGCCCTCTCGACTCGGCGGGCGCGGACGCCCGCCGGACAAGCCGCCGAGACGGCGGCGCTACCAGAAATTTTGCGCGAGAAGCGGGGTCATATCTGACTGGGAACTAGGGCGCGAAAGCGGCCTGACTTTCAGCTATAATTAAAAGACCGTGCCCAAATATTCTATTGTGGTCCCGCTCCATAACGAGCAGGAGAACGTCACCGATCTCTACGATCGCCTGAAGGCGGTCATGGAGGCTCACGGTGAGAGCTTCGAGATCGTTCTGGTGGACGACGGCTCGAGCGACCACACCTTCGCCATGCTGCGCGAAATCGCGGCCGTCGATAGCCGCGTCACCGTGGTCAAGCTGCGCCGCAACTTTGGCCAGACCGCGGGACTCGCCGCCGGATTCGATCATGCCCGCGGCGAATACATTATCGCCATGGATGGCGACCTGCAGCATGATCCCAACGACATTCCGCTGTTCCTCGAAAAGATTGCCGCCGGATACGAAATTGTCAGCGGCTGGCGCAAAGTGCGCGTCGATAATTTCTGGTTGCGGCGTGTGCCGTCGCGCATTGCCAACTGGATGATGGCCAAGATCAGTGGCGTCGATATTCACGATTTCGGCACGACCTTCAAAGCCTACCGTCGCGACATCCTCGAGCAGGTTCCGTTATACGGCGAACTGCACCGCTTCATTCCGGCGCTGGCCTCGTGGCACGGCGCGTCGATTTGCGAAGTGCCCATCCGCAACGTGAATCGCGAACGCGGCGTCTCGCACTACAACCTGACCCGCACCTTCCGCGTATTTTTTGATCTGTTGACGATCCGATTCCTGCTGCGCTATCTCTCGCGCCCGCTGCACTTCTTCGGCAGCTTCGGCATGATGAGCATCTTCGGCGGCAGCGCGATTGTGTTCTGGCTGGGCGTCGAAAAATTTCTGCGCCACGTGCCGGTGATGGCCTCACACGGCCCGCTCATGATGGCCGCCATGGGCCTGCTACTCGGTGGATTGAACCTGCTCGCCATCGGCCTGCTCGGCGAAATGCAGGTCCGCCACTATCACGAACCCAGCCGCCGCGCTCCCTACTCCGTCGATCGCGTCCTCCGCGCCCAAAGCGAAGAGCACAGCGTCTCAGAGTAGCGCTCCCATCATCGTTTCCGCGCCCGCGTCATTAGATAGTCCTGGCGAACCAGGTTGTCGCGATAGTATTGCGTCACAATCGCATCGAATTCCCGTCGATACTCTTGCAGTTGCTCGGGGTTAGTTGCCGCCAGCGTTTGCACGAGCTTGACCGTCGCTCCTGCGGATCGTTCGATGTTCAATCGGAAATGCTGTGGGCTGAGAGCTGGCACCAGCATGTGTCCACGGTCAAAGCAGAGATCTTCGACCGCGTCTCCCAGTCGCTGCTGCACAACGTTCGCGTCGCCCCAAAGTATCGGCGACACAATTCCTGGCGGCAACGGAGGCATATAGCGAGCCGCGAGTGCACTGGTTCGCCCCACCAGCATTTCTGGAGGCCAGGTCGAAAAAGCAAGGGTTCCACCGGGGCGCAGGACGCGAAGCATTTCGCGAACCGCAACCTCGGGCTCCGGTGCGAACATGTGCGCAAACTGGCTCAGCACGACGTCAAACTCTCCGTTTTGAAAGGGCAATGCTTCAACGTCGGCCTCGGTGAATTCGACGTTCACTGCAGCCACTTGAGCATTCTCGCGAGCGCGTTCCAGAAGTTGAGGCGTCAAGTCGGCGCCCTTGACCTGCGCTCCAAGCTGCGCAGCAGTGATGGCCACGACCCCGGTTCCGCAGCCTGCGTCGAGAACGCGCATTCCTCTGGCGACCCCGGCGAACTGCACGAGGCGTGCCGCGGCCGGCGTGGTCGCCGTCTCGAGCGGAGCGAAGTGCTTCCAGCCTTCCTTTTGCGCCTGCTTAAACTGATCGAATCTACCCATAGCGGATTGTTCCCTCCATGCTCATCATTTTAACCGGGCGCAAACCACCACAAAAGACGCGAAGCGCTACGAAAGACCTATCCAAGCCGATTTACTCTCGTTCACGTTGATGCCTTTCGTGGTATATGCCTTTATCTGCGGGCGTATAATGACACGTTTGCCTTATCAGCAGTTTTCCCGCCGGAGTGTTGAACCATGGAACGAGCCATCCAATACGAATTGCAACTCGCCCGCCGCATGTCGCGCCTGGGCACCGAAACCGCTTTCGAAGTTCTAAACAAGGCGCGCGCGCTGGAGCGTCAGGGCAAGAGCGTGATCCACCTGGAAATCGGCGAGCCCGATTTTGACACTCCCGCCAACGTGATCGAAGCCGGCGCCAACGCGATGCGCAGCGGCTGGACGCACTACGGCCCCGCCGCCGGCCAGCCCGAACTGCGCCAGGCCCTCGCCGAATACGTCAGCCGAACCCGTGGCGTGAAGGTCACGCCCGACGAAGTCGTGGTCGTTCCCGGCGGCAAGCCCATCATCTTCTTCACCATCCTGTCGCTCATCGATGAAGGCGACGAAGTCATTTATCCCAACCCCGGCTTCCCGATTTACGAGTCGATGATTCATTACGTGGGCGGGCGCGCCGTGCCGATTCAGTTGCGCGAAGAGCAGCGACTTCTCGCTCGACGTCGACGAACTGGCCGGGCTCATCAACGACCGCACGAAACTCATCATTCTGAATTCGCCCCAAAATCCTACGGGCGGGGTTCTCGAGCGTCGCGACATCGAGCAGATCGCCAACGCAATCGGCGATCGCAATGTGATGATCCTCTCCGACGAAATCTACAGCCGCCTTCTCTTCGACGGTGCGCAGCACTTCTCCATCATGTCGCTGCCCGGCATGCAGGAGCGAACCATTCTGCTGGACGGTTTTTCGAAAACCTATGCCATGACCGGATGGCGCATGGGCTACGGCGTGATGCGCCCCGATCTGGCAGCACACATGACGCGGCTGATGACGAATTCGAATTCCTGCACGGCCAGTTTCACGCAGGTCGCGGGGATCGAAGCGATTCGCGGCGATCAGAGTTCCGTCGATCACATGCGTGACGAATTCCAGCGCCGCCGCGACTTCTTCGTCGCCGGGTTGAACAAGATCAAAGGCTTCTCCTGCCGCATGCCCAAGGGCGCGTTCTACGTCTTTCCGAACATCACGAAGACGGGATGGAAGTCGAAGCCGCTGGCCGACGCGCTGCTGGAACAGGCAGGAGTCGCCGCGCTCTCGGGCACTTCGTTCGGCGAATTCGGCGAAGGCTACCTGCGTTTCAGCGTGGCCAATTCGCTCGAGAATTTGCAGCAGGCCCTCGAACGCCTCGACCAGTGGACGAAAAAGAATCTGTAACCGAAGAATGAGCCAAAATGCCACGTCCTTGACCACAGAGGACACAGAGGTACACAGGGGCTACTCTGTGGGCCCCTGTGACCTCTGTGGTTAGAACGTCTGTTTAGCTAAATATGACGCCCAAGTCCAGCCGCCCGCTCATGCCCGGCTATGGCCTGTCCGAAGGCAGCAAAGGTCTGCTCCCGTGGTCGTGGGCCGAACAGCGCCTGAAGAAATCGCACAACTACTGGATCACCACCGTCAAACCCGACGGCTCTCCGCACGTGATGGTCGTCTGGGGATTGTGGCAGGACGGCCGCTTTCTTTTCAGCACGGGCGGTAAGTCGCGCAAGGCGCGCAATCTCGCGCTCAATCCCAACTGCGTCGTTTCCACCGAGCACGCGCACGAAGCCATCATCGTCGAAGGCATTGCCGAGGTCGCTGATGTAGCCGCACGCCGCAAGCTCATTCCCGCGTATCAGCGCAAGTACGACTGGGATTTATCCGCCATGAAAGACGACATGCTCTCCATGAAGGAACCGGTCTACTCCGTGCGGCCGAAAGTTGTCTTCGCATTGTGGGAGAAATATTTCCAGACTAAGTCGACCCGCTGGACATTCCGGTAAGACGAGTTCTCCGAAATTCCCTGCGTCACTCTTTGATGTGATCAGCGTCACAGCCTTTTCCTACCGCCAAACTTACGCTCTCTCTAGCCAGTTATACGTGCGCGCAAAGGGGGACCCATGGCCCTGATTGACTCCCGCAGCGGAAAAGCCCTCCGCGAATATTCCATTGAAGAACTCAAAGATGCCGCCAACCTGATGCGCGGATACGACCTGGTCGCGCTGCACGCCGCCGGTTCGGGGCACGCGGGCGGCACGCTTTCCATCATGGACATCACGGCGGCCCTCTATTTGAAGATCGCCAATCACGACCCCAAAAATCCCAACTGGGCCGATCGCGACCGCATCATCTGGTCGACGGGACACAAGGCGCCGAGTCTGTATCTGGGCCTCGGCATCGCCGGGTTCTATCCGATCGATGACGTAGTCACGCTGCGCAAGCTGAGTTCGCCCTTTCAGGGCCATCCCCACTGGCTCAAACTGCCGGGCGTCGAAGCGTCGACCGGATCGCTGGGCCAGGGCTTGAGCATCGCCGTAGGCCTCGCGCTAGCAGCGCGGCTCGATGAAAAGCAGCACAAGATTTTCTGCATCATGGGCGACGGCGAGCAGCAGGAAGGCCAGGTCTGGGAAGCCGCCATGGAAGCGGGACATTTTCAGCTCGATAACCTCATCGCCATCATCGATTGCAATCGCTTGCAGATCGATGGCTGGGTCAAAGACGTGATGGGCGTCGAGCCGCTATGCGCAAAATACGGCGCGTTCGGTTGGGACGTGATGCGCATCGATGGCCACAACATGGATCAGATTGTCGGCGCGCTGGAGCAGGCCAGGACCGTCAAGGGCCGCCCAGTGCTGATTCTCGCGGACACCGTAAAAGGCAAGGGCGTCAGCTTCATGGAAAATCTGGCCGGTTGGCACGGCAAGACGCCCAACTACGAAGAGTTAAATAAAGGTTTGTGGGAACTCGGCTTGACCGAACGTATTCCGGTCGCCCATCTGCTCGACAAGGCGAAACAATATCAAGTCGAAGTAGATCGCAAGCTCGAAGCCAAGATGCCGAAGTTCAGTCGCAATTACTGGTGGAATGCGGCCGATACCATGAAAGTAAAGATGGAGCCCACGCGCAAAGGCTTTGGCCAGTCGCTCGCGGAAAATGGCGATGACGAACGCGTGGTCTGCCTCGGCCTCGATATTTCCGGATCGATTACTATCAGCGATTTTTATGCCGGCAAGCCGGAGCGCAAGAAACGCTGGATCAGCCTGGGCATCGCCGAACAGTCGGCCACATCAGCGGCCGCCGGACTGGCGCGGGAAGGGAAGCTTCCAGTCTTTGGAACTTACGCCACATTCGCAGCGGCCCGCAATCTCGATCAGATTCGCACCTCCATCTGCTACGGCAACTTCAACGTGATGATTGCCGGAGCCCACGGCGGAGTTTCCGTAGGCGCTGACGGCGCCACACATCAGGCCCTCGAAGATCTGTTCGCCATGCAGGGTCTGCCCAACATGTCGGTGGTCGTGCCCTGCGATCTGGAGGAAACGCGCAAGGCCACTACCTACCTCCTAATGCAACACCAGGGCCCGAAGTACATTCGCTTCGCCCGCGAGGCCACGCCGATCGTGACCGATGCGAAGACGCCATTCGTTTTTGGCCAGGCGAACGTAATCCGCCTCCGGCAGGAAGAAGCAGAATTTGCCAAAGCCTTCAAGACAACACTGGCCTCCAGCTACATCAACGAAGGCGAAGACCTCAGCATCATCGCCTGCGGTCCCATGGTCCCTGAGGCCATGCGCGCGGCCTACATTCTGAAGAAGGAATTCGGCTTCGAGGCGCGCGTCGTCAACATGCACACTCTGAAGCCGATTGATGCCGACGCGATCATTCGTGCTGCACGCGAAACCGGAGTCATCGTAACCGCCGAGGAGCACCAGATCGGCGCGCTGGCCTGGCGCGTGAGCGGCATTCTCACCGAGACTCCGAAACTCTACGGCATTCCAGTCATTACCGGCGCCATCGGGGTGAAAGATCGCTTCGGCGACTCCGGTGCGCCCTGGGAACTGATCAAGGAATTCGAAGTCAGCGCCGAGCACATCGCCCACAAAGCCGCCGAGTTGATGGCGATCAAGAAGACCCGAACCGCAGAGCACGAAGAGCCTGTGCTGGCCAGCGTGCGGTAAGGGTCCGAATTCAATTCCTCCATCGAACGATCTGTGCCGCTAAGCCCGCGGCCTTTGACCCGCTGGCGTCAGGCATCGCACCGCCGTCCTTCCCGCATCCGATCAACCAATTGACAGGCTGGAGATGCTGCTGAACAATGAAGCATCCCTGCAATTTTGATTTTTATGCTTCCCCGAGGAGAAAGACTGTATGGCCGATGAAGGCGAGCAAATACACGTAGAGCAGCATTCCAACGCGGGCAAATGGATCCTGATCCTGCTGGCGGTGATCGTTGTCGCCGGCTCCGCCTATGCGCATTACGCCACGCATCAGGCGGTGCAGAAGTTAAACCAGGACCTGACCGCGAGCCAGGGCGAAGTGAAAGAACTGCAGGCCCGCATGCAAAATGCCGAGGCCCAGGAAGAGACGCTGGCGAAGCAAGCCGGCATGACCAAGAAAGAGTTGGCGCAGCGCACCGCCGAGTTGCAGTCCGCGCAGAGGGCCGCCGAAAGCCGCCTGGAGAAGCAACAGAAGGAGCAGATCACCGCGGTCAGTGGCGACATCGCTGGCGTGAAGACCGACGTGGGCGGCGTGAAGACTGATGTTGCCTCCACCAAGGCCGATCTCGAAGCCACCAAGGCCAAGTTGCAAAGCGCGGTCGGCGATCTCGGCGTGCAGAGCGGACTCATCGCCAACACGCGCTCCGATCTCGAAATTCTCAAGCATAGGGGCGATCGCAACTACTACGAATTCACTTTGCTGCGAGGTGCGAAGCCGCAGCCGGTGGCGACCGTGAGCCTGCAGTTGAAGAAAATCGATCCTAAACGTGGCAAGTTCACCATGAACGTGACCGCCGACGATAAGACCATCGAAAAGAAGGATCGAAATGTGTCAGAGCCGATCCAGTTTTATTCCGGCCGCGATCACCTTCTGTTTGAACTGGTCGTCTGGACCGTGGAAAAAAACAAGGCCACGGGATATCTCAGCACGCCGAAGAGTGCGCCGGCGCCAGTGACGGCGAACTGACGGTGCTCGGAGGGTTTTGAAAGGGCGCGGCTTTAAGCCGCGCCGTAGCGCTCCCAGATGAGTCGCGGCTTCAGCCGCCGAGGGAACCAAAGAATGTCCGGAGCGTTCTTCCCCGGCAGCCACGTGCTCCTGCAAATCGTCCTGCGCACGGGCATTATTTATCTGCTTGTTCTGATCGGCGTGCGCCTGAGCGGGAAGCGCGAAGTCGGTCAGATGACTCCGTTCGACCTCACTCTGCTGCTCCTGCTGTCGAACTCTGTGCAGAATGCGATGACCGGCCCCGACACCTCGCTGGCGGGAGGCGCGGTCGCGGCCGCCACTTTACTCATCTTGAATTATCTGGTCGCCAATGTCTCCGGCCGCAATCGCGGGTTTCGGCGCTGGGTGGAAGGCGAGCCTTCGCTGCTCATCCACGACGGGCAGGTGATCCAAGCGCACATGGCCCGAGAGCGCGTCAGCATGGACGAACTGAATCGCGCCCTTCGTGAACACGGCATCAACAGCTGCGGCCAGGTCGCGCTCGCCGTGCTCGAAGTCGATGGCTCCATCAGTTGCCTGAAGTACGACGAGATCAAGCCAGACGCCAACACGCACCTGGTGCGCAGAAGAGGAATTCAGAAGAAATCGTAGAGACGTTGCTTGCAACGTCTCTGCCGGCGCAACTCTGGAGGCCTGCCTCTTTTATAGCGGAGGCAGAGACGCAGCAAGCTGCGTCTCTACACTGTGAATTAATCTACCTTTAGAAATTTCACGCACACCGGCGACGGCACATTCAATACTTTTCCTGTTGGCGACAGGCGGCCAGTCTTCTCCTCGATGCGGAAGACGACGATATTGTCCGATTTCTGATTCGCCGCGAATAAGAATCTCCCCGTCGGATCAATCGCGAAGCTGCGCGGTTCCTTGCCCCCGGTCGGCGCGATTTCGACCAGCGCCAGAGTTCCTTTCTCCGGATCAATGGCATACACGGCAATGCTCTCGTTCCCGCGATTCGAGGCATACAAATATTTCCCGGAAGGATGAATCTCGATTTCCGCGTCGTCGTTGCGGCCCGTGAAATCCTTGGGCAGAGTAGAAACCGTTTGCAGGCGCTGCAGCTTCCCGCTGGCCGCATCATTCGAAAAAACAGTGACGCTGCGCCCCATTTCGCTGATCACGTATGCGAACTTTCCCGACGGGCTGAGCGCAAAGTGCCGCGGACCCGAGCCCGCATCCAATTTCGCGAACGGAGGATCGTTCGGAGTGAGCGTTCCCTTGGCGCTGTCAAACTTGTAGACCAGCAATTCATCCAGCCCGAGATCATCGACATAGGCGAATCGATTGTCCGGCGAAAGATCGATCGAGTGCGCGTGTGGGCCTTCCTGCCGTTCCGGATTCGTGCCCTTGCCTGTATGCTGCACAAACGCCGAAGCCTCGCCCAGCTTTCCATCAGCCAGAACAGGGAAAACCGCTACGCTCCCACCGGTATAGTTCGCCACCAGCACGAACTTCCCCATCTTATCGACCGTGATGTAACACGGGTCCGCGCCGCGCGTCGCGACCTCATTCAGGAACGTGAGCTTGCCACTAGCGTGGTCGACGGAAAACACGCTCACGCCGCCGCTGTTCGGACCTTTGTAGTTTCCGACTTCATTCACCGCATACAGAAACCGCCCATTCGGACTCAGCGCGACGAACGATGGATTTGTGGTCTCCGCCGCGACTCCGAGCGGCGCAACTTCGCCCGTCTTCGGGTCGAAGCCATAGGCATAGATGCCTTTGCTGTTGGTGCCGTCCTCGGTGTAAGTGCCCACATAGAAGATGTATTTCTCTTGCGGCGCGGGCGCGGCAAATGCGGAAAGGGAAAGAGAGGCAAGGCAGAAAAGCGCAGCCAGCGCGACGGCCAGCAATCGTGTGCGAGATTTTGTCATCCCGCTATAGAAACGCATTTCAGCGCATCTGTGCAAGCCGGATCAAGGTGTTTTTGTCAAAGTGATCGGCAACTGCTGGTCATAAGGCCACACCAGGACGCTGATCGATTGCCGGGCATTGAAATCCGCGAGCGTGACTGGATAGTTCACCAGAATCGTTCGCGTCACCGTCGCCCCCGGCTGAATTTTCGCCTCGGGCACGAGCGCCGGCTGTGCGCCATTCTTGAGCGCCGGAAAGGCCTGAAAGTAGCGGTCGAAATCGATGGCGGCGACCGCATCCGCCGTCTTATCCCCGCTCGCAGCCTTCATCGAACTCTGCAGGTTGTGTACGTACAGAATTTTGTCACTGCCATTATGCAGCGTGAACGTCAGCGCCACCATGGTCGATCCCTGGCCCTCGACTTCGACGGCCGCAATGTTATCGAGCGATCCCGAGCCCTGCGGCTTGGCGCGTTTAAGGAACGAAACGAAAACGACCACGACGGCCAGCACGCCGATCGCAATGATCAGCATGGTAGCCGGAGGCAGATTCTTCTTCGCCGTCCCATATTCTTCGCCAATGTTGATGGTAGGGCCCGCCGGAGCGGCCGGCTTCGGGGGCGGCGGAGGAGTCGGAGGGTCGGAGGGTCGCCATAGTTGTAATGGTTGATTCTACGCCGGGAAGTCAGCCCGGTGCCCCACGTCTCGCGTTTAAGACGTGGAGAGTTTTGCCAGGATGTCACCACCCATGCTTCATAGCGGCCGCAAACGTCTCTGTCGGCAGCGTGTTCAGCACATCATCTTTCGTCAGCCACGCGCGCCGAGCCTGCAGCAGTCCGTAGCGAATCTTATCCATGTGCGAGGTGTGGTGCGAATCGGTGTTGATCACAACCTTAACGCCATGCTGTTTGGCCTGGCGCAGGTGCACATCGTTGAGGTCGAGACGCTCCGGATAAGAGTTCAGCTCCATGGCGACTTTCCGCTCGGCGGCCGCAGTCAGGACTGTGCGCATGTCAAAGGGATAAGCGTCGCGCGTAGGCTGCTTCCGTCCCGTGGGGTGACCGATGATCGAAGTATTCGGATTGTGAATCGCGCGCAGCAGTCGGTCGGTCATCTTGGCGGAATCCTGATTCATCGCGGAGTGCACGCTGGCAATCACAATATCCATCTGCGCCAGCACCTCGTCGGAGAGATCGAGATCGCCGTCCGCCAGGATGTCAACCTCGATGCCGGCGAAAATCCGGATGCCCTCGATCTTCTCGTTCGCGGCACGAATGCGCGCAATGTGCGCGACCGCGCGCTTGTCGTCGAGCCCGTTGGCGAACGCCAGATTTTTCGAGTGATCGGTGATCGCCATGTATTTATAGCCGCGCGCCTTTGCCGCCTCGGCCATCTCCTCGATCGTGTTGCGCCCGTCGGTTTCGACGGTATGCATGTGCACGTCGCCCTGAATATCTTTTACCGTGATCAAGCGCGGCAGCGCATGCTTCTCTGCGAGATCGATCTCGCCCAGGTTCTCGCGCATCTCCGGCGGAATGCAGTCGAGCTTCAGCTTGGCGTAGATTTCGTCCTCGGTCTTGCCGGCGACTGGCTTCTCGCCTTCGAGCGTAGACAGGCTGTACTCGTTGAGCGTGTATCCCATCTTCAGCGCGCGCTGGCGCAGAGCCACGTTGTGCGCCTTCGATCCGGTGAAATACTGCATGGCCGCGCCAAACGATTCCGGCGGCAGCAACCGCACGTCGACCTGCATGCCGCTACGCAATCGAAAACTGATTTTATTGTCGCCGCTGGCAATCACTTCCATCAGCGGCGGATACTTTGCCACGTACGCGATCGCTTTCAGCCGGTCTTCCTCGTTCACGCAGCATTTTCCCGTGACGAGAATGTCGAGGTCGCCCACCGTCTCGCGGCCTCGGCGCAGCGACCCCGCCGGCGTGATTTTGTCGATCCCGGGATATTTCTGCAGATACTCTGTCAGCTTTTCCGCTTCCTGCTCGGCGGCGTCGATCAGATAGCGCCCACCAATCCGCCGATAATCTTCGATGGCCTTCAGCAGCTTGGTCTCGTGCTTCTCGCCCATGCGCGGCAGAGTGCGAATTTTTCCCTCTCGCGCCAACTGCGCGACGCCGTCGAGATCGCACACTTTGTACGCGCTCCAGATCAGCGCAATCGTCTTCGGCCCGAGCCCCTGCACTCGCAGCAACTGCAGCATCGACGGGTGATACTTCGCGAGCAATTCGGTCTGCAGCGTGAGCTTGCCTTCTTTCAGCAATTCCTGCAGGTTGGACAGCATGCCCTTGCCGATGCCGGCGATGGCCAGCACCTTCTTCGGATCGGCAATGATGTCCTTGATCTGTTCGGAATGATTTTCGATTGCCTGCGCAGCGTTGCGGTAGGAGCGGATGCGAAACGAATCCTGCCCGTCGATCTCGAGCAGGTCGGCAGTTTCGTAAAGAATGTTGGCGAGCGTCTTGTTGTCCATGAACAGCTAAGGATAAACAAAATCCGGGCGCAGGATACGCTCCAGCGAAAACAAAGTCATAAACCACGATGGACGCGAAGGCCACGAAGGACTTCACCAGCAGTGTTTTCCTTCGTGAAACTTCGTGACCTTGGTGGTTGAAGGTCTTCTTACTTGAGCGCCACAGCCGCACCCACGTCCGCGAACGAGAAAGCCAGCGACACGTTCGGATACTCCTGCCCATCGACTTCCACGTAGGGATAAACGAAATAGTTCAGCGGCTTGCCCTCCTGCGGAGGATTGAGTCGCAGGTCGCGTCCCATGCTGAACTGCACACGGTTCACATCGTGCGAGCCAAAAAAGTAGGCGCGCATGTCCGGATGCTTCCACGCCTCAGAAATATCGACTGGAACCCATCCCTTGCCGTCGATGTAGAAATCAGACCAGCAATGGTATCCGGCAATTTCGGCGGAATGCTTGTCGGGCGGCAGCGGGAACCCGATCTCAAATCGCGCCGGAATGCCCTGCGACCGCGCCATCGCGATAAAGAGCGAATGGAAATCCGTGCAGTTGCCCTTCTTGGCATCGCAGGCATAGAGCACGTCGCCATGTCCCCAACCGGTCCCGGTTTTGTCGTACTTCATGGTGGTAAAGACGTAGTCGTAAATCGCGCGAGCCTTGGCCAGCGGATCGGTCTTGCCCTGCGTCACCTGCGCGGCGAGGTCGGCGGGCAGTCCAGTCACGGGCACCAGTGCGTCAGGCTGCAAGTCCTGCTCGCGCTCTTTCGTCGAGAGGGCCGCGGCAGACAGGTGTGGCGCGCTAAGCACAACGCGCTCGCGGCGCACCACGTCATACTCGATATCGAAATGCAACTCCCCCTGCTTCGATTGTTTAGCCTCCGCGAAATAGATTTCATTGCCGACCTTTTCTTCGCGCGTTCTCTTCAGCGGCAGATCGCCCTTCGCCGACTTGACCTTCACAGCCTGCCAGGCGTCGGACTGCGCAGCGGGAATCCACACCCGGACCATCTTGCCATCGGGCAGATTTTTCACCGTGAATGCGTAGTGGAAGGTGAAGTGGCGCGACTCCTGGGCGAAGACGGAAACAGCGAATGCAAACAGGGACAGTAACAGGCAGACCTTGCGCAGCATAAACGGCTCCCTTTCGGTTTGAGCAACGCGATGAACGGTCAGGTGAACGACACACGGGCGTTTAGAGGGAACGCCGTCAGGTGAAGCCGCGCCGAGCAGTCCGCCCCGGAAAAATGGAATGGAAGGAGATGCGCATGCAGAAAAGATGCCGAAACCAACTCCGGCGATGCGGTATTCTAGCAGGACCCGCCGACATGTGACGGGCCCTCGCGCTATGCCCACCGCCATTCAATGCCGCGACCTGCGCAAGACCTATGACGGCAAGGTCGAGGCCGTGCGCGGGCTGAATCTCGAAATCGCCACCGGCGAATGTTTCGGCCTGCTCGGGCCCAATGGCGCAGGGAAGACCACGACCATCGAAATTCTCGAGGGCCTGCTCGCTCCCACCTCTGGCGAAGTCTCCATCTTCGGCCATAGCTGGCAAAAGGACGAGCGCGAGATGCGCGAGTGGCTGGGCATTTCGCTGCAGGAGACGCGGCTTTCGGAAAAACTTTCGGTGCGCGAGACCATCGAACTCTTTGCCAGCTTCTATCGTGAGCCGCGCTCCTCCGACGAAGTGCTCGAGCAGTTGCAACTCACCGAAAAGGCCGACGCCTGGGTCGGCAAGCTTTCCGGCGGCCAGCGGCAGCGGCTCGCGGTGGCGACCGCGCTGGTGTGCAATCCGCGAATTCTGTTTCTCGATGAACCGACCACCGGTCTCGATCCCCAAAGCCGGCGCCAGCTCTGGGACATCATTCGCGCCTTCCAACGTGACGGCGGCACGGTTCTGCTCACGACTCACTACATGGATGAGGCCGAGCGCCTCTGCGACCGGCTAGCCATCGTCGATCACGGGCAGATCATCGCTGAAGGCTCGCCCGCGGATCTGATTGCTCGCTTAGGCGGACATCATGTGGTCGAGTTCTCGGTGGGCGGAAATTCCGACGGCGCCGCGTTGCACGCCTGGAGCGGGCTTCCGAGCGTCGAGTCCGTCCGCGAGGACGAAGGCATGTTTGCTCTCAATGTGAAGCAGCCGCATCTCACCATTCCCGCCTTGCTCGATGTCATCGACAAACAGGGCCGTGAATTGCAGCATTTGTCCACACGGCAGGCGAGCCTGGAGGATGTCTTCGTTCGGCTTACTGGCAGGCATTTGCGCGAGGAGTGAGATGCGGGCAAGGAGTTCAATATGAAATTTGCTGTGAAACTTGTTGCGTCGAGCATGTTCGTGATTGCGATCTCAGTGGCTTTCGCGGCAGCGCAGTCCGCCGCGCCCGATACCTTTCCTCCCTTCGAACAATGGAAGGGCGCGGTGCTCGCCGGCGACGCACCCGCGCTGAAAGCCTTGTACAGCACCGATCCCGCGGCGCAGATGCGAATCAAAGCCGAGATGCACGATGCCGAAGCCGACACCAGTTTCTGGCTCGCTCTGAAGCCACGCACCATGAAGGTCGAGATCGTGCGCCTGATCGTTCGTCCCACGCGGGCGAATGTGATCTTTCGCGCGGACGTGCTGAGCGGCGTGCCTAACCAGCAAAATGTAAACGTCACCGACGATCAAACCTGGATGAAGCAGGGCGATCAGTGGCGTCTGGTCTACGCGGAACGCACCGACGCGCCGCGCCTGCCACAGCCCGCCGACATGAAGAAAGATCTCTATCCTGCCGATGTAGATGCGCACGCGGAAATTAAAGAAGCCGAAGAGAAGGCCGCTAAGGATCATAAGCGCTTGTTGCTCGTCTTCGGTGCGAACTGGTGCTTCGACTGTCACGTTCTTGATCTTGCGTTTCACGGAAAGGATCTGGCGCCAATCATCGACGCGAATTACGAAGTCGTGCACGTCGACATCGGACCGGACGGCAAGAAGAACGCCGACGTGGCCGGGCAGTTCGATGTTTCGTTGAATAAGGGCGTCCCAACCATGGCGGTGGTTGACCCCGACGGCAAAGTGCTGGTGAGTCAAAAGAACGGCGAAGTGGAAGATGCGCGCGGGCTATCGCCAGAGTATCTGGCGGAATTTCTGACTAAGTGGAAGCCGCAGGCGAGATAGAGATCACGTAACCCGAGCCGCATTCGTCTGGGCTGCTCGCTGCGCTCGCTGGCGGACGAATGCGTCCGCCGCCACGTGACTCGACTCGAGGTGACAAGGGAAATTATTATGAGCCTGGCACAAGAAACTCCGGCTGAAGTCGCGAAGACGCCGCCCCGCCCGCCGCGGCGCAACGGGCGCTGGTCGGGCTATACGCACCTGCTTGTGGCACGCATGCTCGAGTTGAAGCGTGAGCCCGAGGTTGTGTTCTGGGTCTTCATCTTCCCGCTGCTGCTCGCTCTCGGACTCGGCATCGCCTTCCGCAATAAGCCGGGAAACGCTGCTTCAGTTGCCATTGTGCAGGGCGCCGACGAGGCTGAATCCCTCCTGGCGCGCTCGCCGCAGCGCAATCAGTTTAAGGTTCAGGTTCTGAGCGCCGGCGACGCGCAGCAGGGATTCCGTCTCGGAAAATTCGATCTTGTCATCGAGCCCGACGGCAAGGGCGGAATTCAATATCGCTACGATCCAGCCCGGCCTGAAAGCGTGCTGGCCAAAGCCGAGGTGAATGATGCGCTCCAAGCCGCCACCGGACGCAAAGATACGATCGCCACCAGCACGGTCACGTCCTCTGAGCCGGGCTCGCGCTACATCGACTTCCTCATCCCCGGCCTGCTGGGTATGAACCTGATGAACTCCGGCATGTGGGGCATCGGCTTCGCGCTGGTCGACATGCGCCAGCGCAAACTGCTCAAGCGCTTCGTGGGTACGCCCATGCGCCGCGGAGATTTTCTGCTCGCAATCATGACCAGCCGCCTGGTGCTGATGGTCATCGAGGTCGGCCTGCTGCTCGTTTTTGGCGTGATCTTCTTTCACATGCGCGTGATGGGTTCCATCGGCGCCATCGCCGCGGTCGCGGGGCTGGGTTCGCTCACCTTCGGTGGCGTTGGCCTGCTCACCGCCAGCCGCGCCCAGAAAATCGAGAGCATCAGCGGATTGATTAACCTTGTCATGATGCCGATGTGGATCTTCTCCGGCGTCTTCTTCTCGTACGAGCGCTTCCCCGCGGTGATCCAGCCACTGATCAAGGCCCTGCCGCTGACTGCGTTGAACGACGCACTGCGCGCCAGCATCCTCGAAGGCACACCGCTGACTCATCAATGGTCGCGTCTGCTGGTGATGATTCTCTGGGGTGGAATTTCGTTCGTACTGGCGCTGAAGTGGTTCCGCTGGACTTAATCGCGTCCGCATGAAAAGCCCCGACAGAGGCCCGCCGTAAATCATTGGGAGAAGTTACGAGCGAGGCCGTCTGCGGTGCTTGCGAATTTACTTCTACTTACGATTTGGCTAGCTTGGCTTGTTTCCGCACTTTAGCCCAGCGTAGCCTTTGCGCCGCGGCGATGCGCTCACGAGCTTCCTTGCTCAAAGTACGTGTTTTACTTTTGAGCTTGTGCCCGTTTGCGCTGCCGAGAGCGTTCAACGCCTTGCCTACGCGTCCCATCTCCTCTTCGAGACGGGAGTACTCCGCGCGAAGGGAAGTAACTACCTTGTTCAGGTTGTCCATTAAAACCCCCTCATGGGCACTAAGGCTAGCACGATAGACGCGATAAGTTGAAAGAATTAGAGCGGCCAGAGTGTGCCGCGAGTTGGTGCGGCCAGTAATGGGAAAGAAACATCTACTGCGGCTTGGCTTCCAGGAACAAGAATCCCTGTACCTTGCTTAGATCGTCGCTGTCGCGATTGAATACCACTTCCCGCCGCGAATCGGAGTAGCGCGTATCCCAAAGCAGAAACTTCTTGATCACCGTACCGCTTTGCATGGAGTCGGGTGTGCCACTGGCGATCCACATATAAACTATGCCGTGCACCACATAGATATGCGAATTCCACTGCATTAGTGCGGCATGCTGGCCTTGAAACCAGGTAATGAGCATGCCGGAATTCACCGCATCGGAAGCTGCGTAAATTGCGGTCACAATGATGGGCCGGCCGTCACTCAGCAAGTGCCGGCCTTGAAGTTTGTCGGCGACATCCTTCAATGACTTGGGATCGGCAGCCGCCACGCTATCTTCCAGGGCGGAGTCTTTGCCGCAACATATCCCACGGTCATGAATGATGATATCGAGCGACGTCAGCAGCACGTCCGACGAATGCGGCGAACGCGCCATTAATGACGGCAGATCCCGCACCTCGATCACCTGATCTTGATAGAGAACCTGCGCCTGTGCAGCGCAGCCAAGCGCGAAGCAACACACAGCCGTGAATATCCAAGTTGGGGAATTAGTCTTCTTCACGCCTCTCCTTCTTAATCTATTCCACCGAAACCGTGAGCAGCAGTACTCCCTGAACCTTGCCCCAATCGTCAGTATCGCGATTGAAAGTAACTTCCCGCCGCGAATCAGAGTATCGCGCGTCCAGGAGAAAAAGCTTATGAATCATATATTCGACGCCATCAATGGGGTCGCCAAGTTCGTCATATACAGCTCCGTAGAGAACGTAAAGGTGAGAATTCCAAACAATGAGCAGGGGATGCTTGTCTAGAAGCGGGCCGATGATCTGCCGGGAAATATCAATCGTACCGCCCTGTGGCACAAAATCAGCCGTGATCTGAACTGGACGGCCATCGCTCAGTCGCCATTTTCCGTTGATCTTGGAGGCAATGTCTTTTAGAGATAAAGGATCGGCGGCCAGCGCGCGATCGTCCAGGGCGGAGTTCTTGCCGCAGCAGATATCCGGGTCGCGGAATGCGATGTCGAGCGACGTCAGCAGCACATCGCCAGGATCGTGCGAACGGGCCATGATCGCGGGCAACTGCGGAATGCGGAATTCCTGATTGGGGTGGAGAGTAGTATATCCGCCAGGATTTTCCTGAGCGAAAGCAAAGCCTGAAACGACAATCAACAGCAGGAGCAGGGAAGCGCAGCCACAAAGCTTGGTCATAACCACCCCCGCCTACACACCCATTGTAATTCGCTGCAGGCGGTTTCCCAGCAGGCTTTGCGAAACTTTACATGCAGGATTGACTCACGTAGCGGCGGACGCATTCGTCCGCCGTCGAGCGCAGCGAGTAGCCCGGACGAATGCGATCGGGGCTATGTATCTACGCCGGACCGATCGTCGGCAGAAACTTCGGCTTCTGTCGTGCCTTCGTCGCCTGCTCAAAGGAGTAAGCCAGCTTGATTAGAGTAGGTTCGCTCCACGCCCGTCCGAAGAAAGAAATCCCCACCGGCAACCCCCACAGCGAACCCGCGGTCACGTTGATGTTGGGATATCCCGCCACCGCAGCCGCATTCGAGCTGCCACCAGCCACATGATCTCCATTGACCAGATCGGTGAGCCACGCCGGCCCTCCCGTCGGAGCTACTATCGCATCTAGTTGGTGCTTATCCATCAGCGCATCGATTCCTTCGGTGCGAGCTAACTGATGATTCTTAGCCAATGCGTCAACATACTCTTTCTCGGTAAGTGGCCCCTTAGCCTCGGCCTTGAGGAATAAATCCTGCCCGAAGTAAGGCATCTCTTTGTCGCGATTGCGCTCGTTGAAGTCGATGATGTCTTTCAGCGTATGCACCGGCGCACTCGGACCCAGCCGCGCCAGATAGGCGTTCAGGTCCGCCTTGAGTTCATACATGAAGACCAGTAACTCGCTCTCATCGAACTTTCCAAACGTCTCAATGTCGGCGGGATCGATCAGCGTCGCGCCTTGCTGCTTCATTACGTCGAGCGACTGCTGCATGAGGGCGTCGACGGCGTCATTAAAACCGAAATATTTTCGCGCCACTCCGATGCGCGCCCCTTTCAGACCATTGGGATCGCAATATTGCGCGTAGTCGGTCTGCGATTTTCCAGCGCTGGCAGTCGTGGCAGAATCCTCGGGATCGACGCCTGTAAGCGCTCCCAGCAAAATCGCTGCATCGCGCAGCGTGCGCCCCATGGGCCCAGCGCTGTCCTGACTGTGCGAAATCGGAATGATTCCAGAGCGGCTGATCAGCCCCACCGTCGGCTTAATACCGGCCAGCCCGTTCGACGATGACGGGCACACAATCGAACCATCGGTCTCGCTGCCAATGCCCACCGCTGCAAAGTTTGCCGAAATTCCCGCACCCGTGCCTGAACTCGACCCGCAAGGATTGCGATCCAGCGCGTACGGATTTTTCGTCAGGCCGCCGCGCCCGCTCCATCCGCTGGTGGAGTGGCTGGAGCGAATGTTTGCCCACTCGCTCAGGTTGGTCTTGCCCAGAATCACCGCGCCCGCGGCTCGTAATTTCTGCGCGACCCAGGAATCTTTCGGCGGCTTCGAGCCCACCAGCGCCAGCGACCCGGCGGTGGTCATCATGCGATCCGCGGTATCGATGTTGTCTTTGATCAGCACGGGAATGCCGTGCAGCGGTCCGAGTGGGCCCTTGCCCTTGCGTTCCTCATCGAGCGTATCGGCAATCGCCAGCGCATCGGGATTCATCTGAATCACGCTGTTAACGGTCGGCCCGCTCTTGTCGACCTCTGCGATGCGCGCTGAATATTTCTCCACCAGCGACCGCGCGGTGAACTTGCCGGACTTCATTCCTTCCTGCAACTCGCCCAGCGTGATCTCGTCGAGTTCAAAGCTCGGAACGTCGGGCGCAGTCGTGGCCGATGCAGCAGTTGGTGTAGCGCTCGCCCGGGCCGCGCCCAGCGCAGGATACACGGCCGCAGCCGCGCCGGTGACCAATCCAGATTTCAGAAAAGAACGACGCGAAGAGGCAGATGGTTTTCGTGGCATGGGGCTGTGTCCTTTTTGTAGTTCTTTGTGGAGCGGGCACTCCTGCCCGCTTGCCGGCAGCATCGATCAGGCCGGCGGGCAAGAGTGCCCGCTCCCACATAACCACCGACAGATGAGAATCCTACCACTCCTGCCGACGAAGCCAGAGCAAGGCTAGGCTTTCCTCTTCGCCCGCGACTTACGTTTCGGAACAGCGGCCACTTCTTCAGCCGCCGCCTGCGTCACTGCGGCAAACAGCAGGTGTGGTTCTTCCGCGTAGGGATTGTAAGTCTCGTCCGGATACCATTCGCCCGCAAACAGCGAAGGTTGCCGCGCCACCGTGCAGCGTTGCACATGCACTGTGTCAATAAAGTCATGCTTGATGCCGGGATTGCCCCAGTCTCCGCCCCAGATGAGCCCGCCGCGAGCGCGCCAGTTGCCCCAGAAACGAAAAATCGCCCTTCCACGAAGGCTCTCCTCCGACCACCCGCACAATATCGCAAGCCAGTCCGTAGCGGTGCACGCCGACGGTGCGCAACCTGGTCGCGCCGTTGTCGAACAATTCCTGTTGCCGCGCCTGGCTGCGGTAGGTTTCGAAAATCATCAGGCCGATCCCCATCTGCTGAGCCGCTGCGATGATTCGCTCCACTAGCTGTCGCGTCGTCGGCTCCAGCAAAGCCGGATCCGCCACGCGCCGGCTCGAGTTAAAACGGGGATCCTTCTCGATCACATCGCTATAGAAGTTCTCCACGCGAGCCTCCTGATGGATGATGGATGATCACTGCAGGCAAACAGTGCAGCGCCCTGCGCTGCGGTTGTAACCGCCAATCCGCGGTGATAATCTAACTCCGTTCGAAGTACTTTTATATTCGTAGTTAATGAGCGGGAGTAGTTCAGCGGTAGAACGCCAGCTTCCCAAGCTGGATGTCGCCGGTTCGATCCCGGTCTCCCGCTCCATTCCTCGTCAACTACATTCTCCGCATTTAACCGAATCACAGGGGACCGTGACGCACAGGCCGGACAAGCCTCACGCCATCAACGTCGCCACCGGCACAGAGCTGTGTGCCCGCCCAATGACCACGATGCCGGACTCCGTGACGTGCCATCCCTTCGCGCGATCGGCTTCCAGATCGTAGCCGACGGTCGCGTCCGGGGGAATGCGGACGTTCTTGTCGAGAATCGCGCGCCGCAATTTCGCGCGGCGGCCGATGTCGCAGTTATCCATAATGATGCAACCCTCGACCTGCGCCCCGGTGTGCACGCGCACGCCGCGTGACAGCACCGACTTGCGCACCAGGCCGCCCGACAGAATGCATCCGCCCGACACGACGCTGTCGATGGCTTCGCCGCGGCGATGATCCTCGTCGAACACGAACTTCGCCGGAGGATCAGGGTAGGTGGCGCAGCGCACCGGCCACTCGCGGTTGTAAAGATTGAGCTCGGGCTTGACGTGATTCAAATCCATGTTGGCATCGTAGAAGGCCTCGATCGTCCCCACATCGCGCCAGTAGGGAACCGCATCTTCGGCCTCACCCGGAATCCGGTTGGCCTCGAAGTTGTAGGCGTAGATGGGAGCGTTGCCGGCCAGCTTGGGCAGAATGTCCATGCCGAAATCATGGCGGCTCTTGGGGTCCTTCGCATCTTCGGTCAGCAACTCCAACAGCCTGCGCGAAGAGAAAATGTAGTTGCCCATGGACGCGTAGACGCGTGTGGAATCGCCCGGCATGGTTGGGGCGTTAGGATTTTTTTCGTGAAAAGCTACGATGCGTCCGTCCTGCTCGACTTCAATCACGCCGAATTCGCGGGCCTGGTCGCGCGGCACCGGAATCGCGGCAATCGTGACCTCCGCCTGCTTCGCTTTGTGAAAGTCGATCATGCTGGCAATGTTCATGCGGTAGATGTGGTCTCCGCCGAAGATGGCCACAAAATGCGGATCGGTCTGCTCGACCAGGTTGATGTTCTGGTAGATGGCGTCGGCCGTCCCCTGATACCAGACTTCATTCTGCGAGCGCATCTGCGCCGGCACATTAATAATGAAGTGGCTCTTCAACATGCCGCCGAACTGCCATCCCTCGCTCAGATGCTGCAGCAGTGATTGGCTGCGGAACTGCGTCAGCACATAGATCGAGTAGATGCCGGAGTTGATGAAATTGCTGAGCACGAAATCGATGATGCGGTATTTGCCGCCGAAGGGGACCGCAGGCTTGGCGCGCTCGCGCGTCAGCGGAAACAGCCGGGTGCCTTTGCCTCCGGCCAGCACAATGCCCAACACCCGAGTCACACCTCGTTCCGCCGCTGCAGCCGCGGATTCCGTTTGCGGGATCATGTTCTCGGCCACTCGGCCCTCCAGGGACAATTCTGCTGCACGATGTTATATCAGAGGACGCAGCGGAGGGCTCTACGGTGGATTCCGTGTTTTCCGGCGGCCGATCTTCAGTCGACCGGCGTTGCATTCCTGACCCCAATGAGTGAAACGGGGATGTTTCGGCCGATGACGAGGAGTTATTCCCGTGAGGAAGCTTCTTTTGACCTAGCGATGCTTGCCCACGTCGAATAGTACCCCGAACGAAAAGTGAAGCAAGACGCCTGGGGCGGGATGCTCGCGCGAGAAAATTCCGCCGAGGCCGGTCTCCATAATGAAACTGGCGTTGTCGGAGATGCGCGCGCTCGAACCAATGACTCCGAGAGGAAGAATCGCCCCTGGCGGAGGTCCCGAACCGGCTGATCCTAACCAACTGGCGCAGAAAAGATTGAGGCAGCCGTGAGAGCCTGCCAAGCGGAAAGAAGTGTAGTAATTCCAGGGCTTGTCGAGGTTTCTCGTGCCAATGACGGCGGCCAGATCGGCGTTCACGCTGCGCCCGTCACCCTCGTCTGCCGCTCCGATACCTCCTTCGAGACGGAAACCTGGGTTGACCTGGTAACGCACCGCGACCTTCGCGGTGGCTCCAAAGCTGCCATCCGACTGATTGTCCGCCAGGACGTCGAAACCGAGATCGATGCGGTTGCTCACGCCGCGGCGCCACCGCGCAAACCAGTCCGTGCCACCGCCGTGACCGCACGGAGGCAGGAGCAGTTCAGCGTACAACCCGACCCCAACTCCCAATTCAGTGTGCCCAGGCGCTGCAGTAGCTGGACCGCCAAAGGTGGCGAGAGGCGGCGGGGAAGCGATAAGGTTGCAGTTCGGTGAGGGGTTCGTTTGCCCCAGTGCGAGGCCGGAAAATCCGAAGATGAAAATCGCGAACACCAGTCCATCGCTCGCCCACCTGCAGACCCGACTCTCTGTGCTAATTGCTTTTTTCACGGTGAGAACCGCCATCCGCAAGAATTCTACACACGAGTTCCAACCCGCGCGGATACGAGGGAGCGTGAGGGAAACTTTTTTGGCTCGCGGATTGCGGTTCGCACCGCGCTTGGAGCGAGCCGCGGCCTTCTCATTCGACAGTTGCTGGTCGAAAGCCTAATGCTCTCGTCCGTTGCCGGCATAGCAGGCATTGGTCTCGGTTGGGTCGGGATCATAGCCCTTACGAAATGGGGGAACACCCAGCTTCCACAGGGGATCCCCGTCAATATTGATGCACGGGTGTTGCTCTTCACGGTAGCCGTTTCTCTGCTGACAGGCCTGGTCTTTGGGAGTTTCCCCGCGCTTCAGCTTTCCCGCGTAGATCTGAATTCCGCATTACGCGATGAAGGCCGCGGAATGTCAGCAAGCCGCACGCGCGCGCGATTGAAGACTCTTCTTGTAGTCGGACAAGTGGCGCTGTCGTTGGTGTTGCTCATCAGCGCCGGGCTGCTTCTGCGTAGTTTTTCCAGACTATTGGACGTCGATCCCGGCTTTGACCCCCGCGATGTTCTGACCATGAATATTTCGCTGCCCACCACGAAATACGCCAAGCCCGATCAGCAAATCGCTTTTTATGATGAACTGCAGCGACGTGTGGCAGCATTACCTGGAGTTCGCGATGTAGCAGTTTCCGCCGCCTTGCCGCTTCATTGGATCAGAGTGACTCCGGTCCTACCGGAGGGGCAGCCGGATGTTCCGCTTCCCAAGCGCCCTTTCATCGACATCGAAGCGGTCAGTACGGAATGGTTTAGCACGATGCGCGTTCCGCTGCGTGCTGGTCGAGCGTTTACGCTGGCCGATGACGCGCAAGGTCCAAAGGTCGTCATCGCGAATGAAACCTTTGCACGCCGCTATTGGCCCAATCAGAATCCGATCGGAAAACATATCGTCGTCGGCCGCCGGCCGGAACCAGCAGAAGTCATCGGAATTGCCGCCGACGTTAAGAACAAGGGCTTGGCCGAGGATACGCAAGCCCAGCTTTATTTACCCTTCCGTCAGTTGCCGTGGGGAGACATGAATCTTCTGGTTCGAACCGCCGTGCCGCCGCAGAGCATGTCGCAGGTGATCCGAGCGCAAGTTGCCAGTATCGATCCCGATCAGTCAGTGGTTCAAATCCAAACTGTCGACGACCTTATGAACAATGCACGCGCTCAGCCCCGCTTCACAACCGCGTTGCTTGCGAGTTTTTCGCTGACAGCGCTATTGCTCGCCATCATAGGAATTTACGGAGTGCTCGCCTATTCGGTTGCACAACGTCGGCAAGAGCTTGGCGTCCGCTTTGCGCTGGGCGCTGCCAAGTCGGACATCCTGCGTTTGGTGGTCAGCGATGGCCTCAAGTTGGCACTCATCGGCACCATGGTGGGATGGGTTTCTGCATTCTTGCTCACGCGTCTGATGTCGGGCATGTTGTACAAAATCCGCGTTTGGGATTCAACGACCTTCGTTGTCGCTCCCCTATTTCTCCTCTTCACCGCGTTGCTGGCCAGCTACTTGCCGGCGCGTCGAGCTGCGAACGTGCAACCGACCGAAGCATTGAAATAGGAATTGCCGAGTGGCCGACAAACCGGAGTCAACTCTGGAAATCAAGCTATGGTGCTCATTGGCCATCAATGAGTTCTATAAAAAGGGATGTCAAGAAAAAAGCTCCGCCTCGACCGGAGGATCGAGATTTTTTCTCGAGATCCAGCCCACTCTGTTTCGATACCTCTGAAGACGTTCGACTGATTGTCCATCTCTTAAGCTTTCTCTGCTGCTGGGTGGCAAGGCTCGAGTGTGCAAGACGCGGCAAGCAGGACGATGTTAACCATGGTTCTATCCGAGGCTCGTGGCCTATCGCTATTTCTGGTTATCCGAGGGGGCATAGCGTGTAATGGGTGACTCGGTGCCGAAGCACACGGGGCCGATCTCATTGACTGATACTCGCCCTCGAACCGAGCATCTGCAGAACCCGACTGCCCACCACCGGAGTACACCGCAGAGATGGAAAAGCCTGTTCCTCAGAGATGCTCAAGCTGCTTGCTGATGTAATTGTTTGGCGTCGAAGTCCACCCCTTTCTTCCACATGGTTAAACTGATCGCGGCCAGCTTCCGAGCCAAGGTGAGACGGGCCATGGTCGGCCGCATTCCTTTCTCTACCCGAGCCACATAAAAGTCGCGCAGAGGGCCAGGACGTGTGCTGGCCGATACCGCAGCACTCTTGAACAGATTCTTCAGCTCTCGATTGTGGTTGTCATTCAGACCGCGTACCGTCATGCGCTCGCGGTTGCGTTGCAGTTTGCCGCGCACCGAACGGTACTCCCCGCTGTCGTGGGTCTCGACGGCGAAGCCACTGTAGGCCCATAGTTGGCGCTTGGTACGGAAACGGTGCGGGGTCTGCAGCAAGGCCACCAGCAGGGCCGAGCGAATCGGACCGATGGAAGGAATCTGGCGCAGCAACTTCACGCCCGAATGTTTGTGGCTTTCCGCCAGTAACTCGCGTCGCGCTTCCAGGCGCAGCGGTTGCAACAGATCCAGTTGCTGATAGAGCCGCTCAGCGCGAAGCCGAACGCCTGGTTCAGCGATCTTAGCCAACCACTCGGCGCGGTGACGGGCAGCGTAGACGGTTGCGCCAGCGCAGGGAATCGCCCAACTGCGATACAGAGCTTTGATCCGATTCATGACCCGAGTCACATCTTGGGTGATGGTCAGATAACTTCGCCCTAGTTCCTTCAAGGTGCGAACCCCATGCTCTCCGTGGTACACGGGATGGAGTTGGTTGCCGCGTAACAACTCGGCCAGCTTGCGCGCGTCGATCCGGTCGCTCTTGTTGCCATCCTTCAACAGAGCGTTCTTGCGCGGATCGCAGACTACAAGATGGTGGACACGAGGCTTCAGCAGGTCATGCAACCAGGCAGCGGAGGTTCCCTCTTCGAAGGTCACAGAAAGGGTTCCTTGCAATCCTCGGATGAAATCTATGATCGTGGCCGCCTTGGTCTCCAGCAGACATTCCATGATCAGCTTGCCCGCAGCATCCATCACCGCCACCGAGATGGTGGCTTGTGCACGTCCATGCCGATATACTTTTCCTGATTCATAAAGGCGCTCGTTGCAGGAGATCGGGACACAGTAGGACGTGAAAGTCCTTTGCAGATCGTGGAGCGTCGCTCATCTGTTTGAACGCTGCTTCGACCCTGCTTGTTCACGCTGTCATCTAGCGGATTGCCCTCCAGCATTCGTGGGTGACCTCAGCCCACTGTTTTCGTTCTTCGGGTGTGGATGTATCCTGCGCTGAAGCGGTCGTACACACGGTTGAGATAATGGCCGACAACAAGTAGACAAGCTAAAAGCGTGTATCTGTTTTGCATTTTTCGCCTCCTAGCGGACCGACTCAGGATTCTACAGGATTAGCTGTTGAAATCAGGCGATTACACGTTTCGACGGGAATGGTGAGTGAGATGGCGATTTTGCAACAGCCAGGGAGTCATGCTCTCCGCACGAGTTGATGAGAAGACCTGTAACCCTTCCGGCGACAACAGCCATCGCAAAGTCCGAGTAAATCTGCGCTCCGGTTCACGGTATCGGTTGAACGATCACGCCGTCGGGACCGGCAATAAAGAGCACAGAGCCATCCGGGGTGGTTGCGAGTGCGTAAAATCCGCCACTGCAACTGCCCGGGGAACAAGTATCCGGAAGCGCCATTGTGGTTCCCAATTCAGGGAACAGTGGTGGGTTTCCGGAAGGGGTCGCCGTCAAATCGAATGTCGCTAAAGTAGGCACGCCCAAATTCGGATCCAGTGTGATGCCGTAAACTCGCGTACCAGGCGAATTGATAATCTGGCCAATAAGCCCGTTTGTATAACCGAGGAATTGGCCCGCCTCATCCTCTACGCTGCCAAAGTATACGAACTTGTCGCCTACGAAATCGGCCGTGGCTTCCAAGTCTGTCTGTGCACCTTGCTGAGTAAACGTTCCACTAGAGGCCAGGTAATTCGTGCCGCCTAGCGCCACGACGGCGCCGTTTCCGCTCGCCACCGGATCGCAGGTTCCGTCAGTGGACATGGGGGTGAATGCGCGACTGGACGTTCCAAACGCAAATCCGTTGTCACCGAAGGCGAATTCCACAATCGCGTTGCCGTCATTCGCAATTGCGAAACCGCAGGCTACCGTACCCGATTCAGGACCACTCGGGTTCGCAACCGTCGTGACCTTGGTTTGAGCCAAGGTCACCGGATCCAGTTCGACCATGCTCGTGTCGGTGCTATCTGGCATAACCAGCGCTAGAAGATGGGTACCATCCGGAGAGAGATGAACCTGCTGCAGCCCTGCCATCGAGACTTGCGTTGGAGATCCCCACGTACTTCCGTCGAAGCCATATCGCAGCAACGTCGGGTTCGTCGAGTTCCCACCCGGAAGGAGAATGAACAGCGCCGTCCGCTGCGCGTCGTATTCCATTTCGGGGTTATCAGGGTAAATCAGCATGTCACCCGATAGATAAGGAATGGCCGTTGCGGTGAATGCTGGCGGCGAAACGGCAAGCATCGAGGCACTAAAGCTGATGTTGCCGGAGTTTATCGTCACTGGATAGGAAGCGGCAGCCAGTGCTGGAAAGGAAGCGTCTATCTCCGAATCACTCACGACTGTCAGAGAGCTCGCAGTCGCCGACCCGAAATTGACGCTGGTTGCCCCAGTGAAACCAGCTCCGCGAAGAATGACGGTACCGGTCGTATTAGCTGGCACTACTCGAGGCGTAACCGTATTACCATCCACTCCTGAGGCGATAACGTACGACACAGGAATAGTTTGAGGGCTTCCGGAGAGCTGCCCGGTTTGACAGCTCGCATCGTTGAGGCACGCATTGATGGTGATCGATCCACTAAAGCTTCCGGCGGAAAGACCTGACGGTATCGCTGGTATCACACTTATCTGACCCGAGTTACCCGTGATGGTTGGGCTGGTGACGGTGAAGAGGCTATTCGGGTTGTTCACTTGAACCGTGATGTAGAGGATCCCAGAGGTCACGCCCGTAACCGTCCCAGTGATCGTCTGGGTAGCTGGAGCTTGAGCGAACGGCGCAGCAGCTTTGAAGGAAACTGTGTTGGTGGAGAATGAGACAGCCGTCGATCCGTGCGTAGACCCCGTTGAAGAGCTGCCGCAGCCCGCCAGAATTCCGGAAAGCATGACGACCAGGAAAATTGAAAACAGCGCACTGGTCCGCAATGGTCCCTGACCACGTGATACTCGTCCCCGAGTCTGCCAGCGAACGGCCATGTCAGTCCACCTCAATTGTTTTTATTTTGCAGGCACCATTGCCAGGGTGACCAGCGACGCGTGCAAGACTGGCGTAATCGCACCCTTTGGAACAAGGTAAGGTAGGTTGCGGGTTGGTCAGCTTGAAACTGACCATCCATTTTCGCCCATACTGCCCATGTGTAAAGGCCGAGCTAGTCGCCCAACGCTTAACGCGATCGACGTTGAACCCCACCTGCTAAGCAGGAACTGCTAAAGCCCCCACAAGTCAGGCCACAGATACTAACAATGAAAAATCGTTATTGTAAAGAGTAAAGAGATGTTCAGCGTTAGCCTGCCGACTTATTGGAAAAACAGAGGTGCAGAACGGAGGGTGACCTGGATTTGGACGGTGACCCCACAAGAAGCGCGCAACTGCGGTGGTTCGGTTCTCCCTACACGCTTCGATGGAACTCCCGAAATCAGGCGTTTTCGCTATGCACTTTGCGGAATTTTCGGACTGCGAACTGGACCGCGTCGGAAACGCGCTGACGGTGACTCCGCTATCCCTTTACCAGGATGACGCTGGCGTCATCGCGCAGGCCCGCACCGTTGGCGAACGAGCGTACGTCAGCGAGCAGGCTCTCGGCAGAGGCGTCGGTGCGCGAAAAATGTTCCTGCAGGCGCGCCAATCCATACTCTTCGTCCATCGGATTTTCCGCTTCCGTAATGCCGTCGCTGTAAAACACCAGGCGAGAACCCACGGGAAGGTTCACTTCCACCTCGGAGAAACCACCCGGCCCGAGTCCCAGCGGAATTCCTCGTTCCACATCGAGGAACTGCGCTGAACCGCCGGTGATCAGCAGCGGGCGCAGGTGACCGGCATTGGCGAAGGTCAGAGTGCGTTTCGCCGGATCAAGCACGCCATAAATCATGGTGACGAAACGGCCGGCGGGAAAATCCTCGACCAGAAGGCGATTCAGCTTGGTCAGCACTTCCCCCGGGCAACAGGCGGCCTCGGCCAGCGATCGCAGGATGCCACGCGTGGCGGACATTAATAGCGCGGCAGCCGTGCCCTTACCGGAAACGTCGGCCAGCACCAACCCCCAGCGGCCTTTGTCCATGGGGATGAAGTCATACCAGTCGCCGCCTACCGCGCCCACGGGAATGGAAAGCCCCGACACCGTAAATCCTGCAACCGAGGGCGAAGCCTTGGGCAGCAGTGCTTGTTGAATGAGGCGGGCCTCGCGCGCCTCGCGCGTCATCTCCTCCCGCTGCCGCTGTTCCTGTTGAAAGCGGCGAGCGTTATGAACGGCCACAGCCACATCGCTACATAAGGCTTGCAGTAGCCGAAGCTGGCAGGGATTGAAGGCATCGAGCTTGGTGTGAGAGGCGGTGAATACTCCCACCAGCTGTCCTTCTACATGAAGAGGAATCGCAACTTCCGAGAGCGTGGATTCTTCACAGCTAATGTAATAGGGATCCTGGCGCACATCGGGCGCGTAGTGCATCTGGCCGGTCGAGGCGGCATATCCCACCATGCCCTTGCCGATTTTCAGGCTGTGGCCGGGGCCGCAGACCTCGCAGCCGGCGCAGCCATGGGCGCACACCAGCGCCAGTTCGCCGCGGTCTTCATGGTGCAGGTAGATGTCCGAATCCAGACATCCGAAGGAACGGGCGATCTCATTCACAACCTTATCCACCAGCTGGTTGAGGTCAAGGATGGAGGTGATTTTCTGCGCCGCCTTTTGCAGCTTGAGGAGATCTTCCACCTGGTCAAAATCAAGCGGGAGAAGGTTCGCGGGAAGCGGTGTGGTGAGGTTCGGACTGGCTGCCATGAGTCTGCTCCAAGTTGCTCGCTTATAACCACAGATGATTCATTCGACGGTTAGGACTCTTTTTCCCAGGGCGCACCGACCCATTGTCATCCTGACCGCAGCCGCTTCTCAGGCGGAGGGAAGGATCTCCTGCCCGCGACTGCACTCGTAGTTCGCGCGAGATCCTCACTCGCTTCCGCTTCATTCTCTATTTCTTCGTCTGAACATGTCATCCGGCTCGCCAAATTGCCTTGTGTTACTTAAGTTTGCGGAGAAATCGGGAAAGTGTGATTCAAATCACCAGGAATTGTGATGTCCGCCATTTGCCCAATTCGGGGCTTGGCCGATGATGACCTTGGATCAAGACGGAGATGTGACCCTGGAAGGGCGCATCCCCTCGGCGTGCCGGGCAAAACAGCCTGGCCGGGAGGCTCCGATGAGCACATTGCAAATTCACGAACCCGATCAGAAGGAAAAAGAACTGCGGAAGGTGGCGGAAGCCCGCGTGGCAGCTCCGGTACTTCCTCGGCAGGATCTGGTTCTCGGCCCACCGGTGGCGGAACGGATGATGTTCTCCGACAGCCTGCTGGAGTTTGGACCGCAACAGAAACGCAAATTTTTCGCGACCACTACTTCTTTTGTGGTCAATATCTTAATCGTTTTGATGCTGTTATTGATCCCCTTGGCCTTTACCGAGCAGTTGCCCAAGGCGCAGTTGCTGACGTTCCTGGTCGCGCCTCCTCCACCGCCTCCTCCGCCGCCACCGGCCGCGGCCGCGGTGCCCAAGATCGTACACGTAATCCAGACCGACATGCTTTCGAACGGTCAGTTGCGAACACCGAGCAAAATTCCACAGAAGATTGAAATGATTAAGGAAGAAGAGGCTCCGCCACCGATGCCGGCGGGTGGTGGCGTAGTCGGCGGCGTGCCGGGAGGCATTCCGGGCGGCCAACTGAGCGGTGTGATTGGTGGCATTGTCAGCGCCACCTCGAATCTGGCTTCGGTGCCCAAGCTCTCTGCCGCTCCCCAGCGCATCCGGATTTCGCAGGGTGTGACCCGGGGGCTGTTGATTCATCGCATGGAACCGGCCTATCCGCCTCTGGCGCGCGCGGCTCGCGTGCAAGGGGAAGTGCTGTTGAGCGCGGTCATCGACACTAACGGCACCATCCAGAACCTGCAATTAGTCAGCGGCCATCCCATGCTGGTGCCGTCGGCGATCGCTGCCGTGAAGCAGTGGCGTTATAAACCGTACCTCTTGAATGGGCAACCGGTCGAGGTCGAAACCCAGATTACTGTGATCTTTGCTTTGAGTCAGTAATTAGATTTCACCTGCGATTTCGTTACTGGGAGTACAAGTCATGCCTTCAGAATATACGTTTCGCGTATCGGCCTGGTGGACCTCGGGCCGCACCGGACTGGCGAAATGCGAGTCCTCGCCCAACACGATTCACTTCTCCGAGGCCGCCGAACTAGGCGGCCTGCAGGGGCGCTGGACGCCGGAGCAGTTGCTGCTCTCCGCCCTGGCGGGCTGCTTCACTACTACGTTTCATGATGTGGCCCGTGCCGCCAAGTTCGAGTACACCGACCTGGAAGTCGAAATCGAAGGCAGCGTCCGGCGCAGCCGCACGGCCGGGACTAACTTCACCGAAATCCTGGTTCGTCCCAGACTGACCGTGTCGTGCGAGGAGCAGCGCGAGGCCGGACTGGCGCTGTTGCGCCGGGCAAAATCGTTGTGCATGATCTCACGCGCCATCACCGTCCCGCAGACTCTGGAGCCCACGGTGGAGACCGGCAGAATTCCGGTCGAGGGGCTGATCGACCAGGATGCGACCCTGAAGATCGGTGTGTAACGAAGTGGGCGTTGAGCGCTGGTGGGGCAGAGCTGGAACGCCAAGGGGTTGATTATGATGTTCTCCTACAGACTGGTTCGCCTGATCGAATCCCATGCCGACGCGCTCGCCTCGGGACTGGAAGAGCGAGTGCAGTCGAGTCCCCAGATCAAACATTTCCGCGCACTACCCGCGGTCGAAATGCGGGACCGGGTCTACGAAATCTATCGCCATCTGGGCGAGTGGCTGCTGGGTAAGAACGAGAGCGATATCGAGCAGCGCTATCGCGAAATCGGAAAGCGCCGCGCGCAGCAGAGGGTGCCGCTGAGCGAAGTAGTGCAGGCGATCGTGCTGACCAAGGAAAATCTCTGGGAGTTTCTGAAGAGCGAAGCCGTGATGGACCGGGCAGTCGAAATCATGGGCGAACTCGAACTCCTGCAAATGCTCGAAATGTTTTTCGACCGCGCCATTTATTATGCCGCCGTGGGGTATGAAGACGAGGTGGCGCGTGCAGTACGGGAAAGCGAAGAAGTCTGCGCCATTTAAGGGGAAAAGGCGAATGTCGATGTCGTGGGAGATGGATTACAAGAAGCGGTTGAAAACCGCCGACGAAGCTTTGCAGTGCGTTCAGTCGGGGATGCGGGTCTACATCCAGCCGGGCTGCGCGGAGCCGGAAACGCTGGTGGAAGCGCTCATGCGGCGCGGGCCCCATGTGTATGACGTGGAAATCGTCCACATGATGACCATGGGTTGCGCACCGTATGTCGCGCCCGAGATGGCGGGACACTTCCGCCACAATGCCATGTTTATCGGCGGCAACGTGCGCGAGGCGATCAACGCCGGACGCGCCGATTACACGCCCATCTATCTCAGCGAGATTGAAGACCTGTTTGAAAGCGGAGCGATGCCCCTCGATGTCGCCCTGTTCTCGGTGTCCCCGCCGGACTCGCATGGCTTCTGCAGCTTTGGCGTGGGCGTGGATACCACGCTCACCGCGGCCAAGGTTGCCAAATTTGTCGTCGCCCAGATCAATGACAGCATGCCGCGCACCTACGGCGACAGTTTCATTCATGTCAACGATATCGACGCCTTTGTGGAGTCGTCCCGGCCGTTGTGCGCGCTGGCCAAGCCGGTCGTAACCGACCTGCAGGTCGCAATCGCGCGCAATGTGGCCAGCCTCATCGAAGATGGCTCGGTGCTGCAAACCGGCATCGGCGGCATTCCCGACGCGGTTCTGCCGCTGCTCATGGACCGCAAGGATCTGGGCATACACAGCGAACTGGTCTCCGACGGCGCCATTCCGCTGATCGAAGCCGGAGTCATTACGGGAGCGCGCAAGAACTTCAAGCCGCGCAAAATTATTCTGGGATTTGCTCTCGGCACCAAGCACCTGTTCGAGTTCGTCGACAACAATCCCATCTTCGAGTTTCACCCCACCGCCTACACCAACGATCCGTTGCTGATTGCGCGCAACGACAAGATGGTCGCCATCAATTCCGCGCTGCAGGTCGATCTCACCGGACAGGTCTGTTCCGACTCGATCGGAGCCCAGTTCTACAGCGGCATCGGCGGGCAGGTCGACTTCCTGCGCGGGGCCTCGCGCTCCAAGGGCGGCAAGCCCATCATCGCGCTCTCCTCGACCGCCAAGCATGAGACCATCTCGCGCATCGTGCCCATGCTCGATCCGGCGGCAGGCGTGGTCACGTCGCGGGGACTCGTCCGCTATGTCGTCACCGAGTACGGCATTGCTTATCTGCATGGCAAGACGATTCGCGAGCGCGCCAAGTCGCTGATCGAGATCGCTCATCCCAAGTTCCGCGCCCAGATGTACGAGTATTGCGAAACGACGAAGTGGCTGCAGTATCCCAAAGCGGTTGCTCCGAGGTCACCCGAATATGCCTAGCCCACGCGGCAACATCACCATCGATGTCGAAGAGTGCAAAGGATGCGGGCTGTGCGTCGAATCCTGCCCGCCCAAGTGTCTGGAACTTTCTCCAGATCTGAACCACTATGGCGTCCATGCCGCGCACTATACCGGGCAGGCCTGCACCGGATGCGGCATCTGCTTCTACTGCTGTCCGGAGCCTGGAGCCATCGTCGTCTACCGGCAGGCCCCGCCTCCGAAAGCGGTGGTGGCCGAAACTCCAGCAGGAGGCGAACATGCGCCAGCTCTGTAAAGGCAACGTCGCAGTCATCAAGGGAGCGGTGCTCGCGGGATGCCGCGCCTATTACGGATATCCCATCACGCCGGCCAGCGAGATCGCCGAAGCCGCCGCGCTTTATCTGCCCGAAGTCGGCGGAACCTTCGTTCAGGCCGAGAGCGAGACCGCATCGATCAACATGGTTTACGGCGCGGCCGCTGCCGGAGAGCGTGTCATGACCGGCTCGTCAGGCCCCGGCGTCAGCCTGATGCAGGAAGGAATTTCCTATCTCGCCGGCGCCGAACTGCCTTGCGTGATCGTCGACGTGATGCGCGGCGGTCCCGGCCTGGGCAACATCGCGCCCGAGCAGAGTGATTACTTCGCCATGGTCAAGGGCGGAGGTCACGGCAACTATCGCAATCTTGTGGTCGCGCCCGCGTCGGTGCAGGAGATGGCCGACCTGACCGTGCTCGCCTTCGAACTCGCGGACAAATATCGCAACCCGGCCATCGTGCTGACTGACGGCTTTGTCGGACAGATGATGGAACCGCTCGACCTCGCTTACCGCGAGATCGTCGCGCCCGAGAAGCCGTGGGCGGTGAAGGGAACGGCCGCGACACGCAAGAACATGATCAGCTCGATCTTCCTCGAATCCGACGATCTGGAAGAACACCAGCGCCGCATGGAAGCCAAATACATCCGCGCCCAGCAGACCGAAACCCGCTGCGAGGAATACCGCACCGACGATGCCGAATTGATCGTGGTTGGTTTTGGCATCGTGTCGCGCATTCTGCGCTCAGCGGTTGATCTGGCGCGTAAGCAGGGAATCAAGGTCGGGCTGTTCCGTCCTATTACGTTGTGGCCGTTTCCGGCGAAACAGCTTGAGGCCGCGGCGCTGCGGGCGGAGAAGCTGTTGGTCGTCGAACTGAGCAACGGCCAGATGGTGGAAGACGTCCGCCTGAGCCTCGAAGGCCAGCGGCCAGTCGACTTCTACGGAAGAGGCGGCGGCAACGTGCCCAGCGTCGAAGAGTTGTTGGCAAAGATCGAAGAGTACGCGCGAGTGGCAGTGTAGAAACACGTGGCCCCGGACGCATTCGTCCGGGGGGCTCGCTAAGAGCTCGCAGGCGGACGAATGCGTCCGCCGCCACGTAAGCCGATAGGGGGCAGGATCTATGGCAACGCACGACGTCATTCCGGAGGAGCCCAAGGTGAGCACCGACAACTACGAAATCGTACACGCGAAGTCGGACGTCTTCTATCCGGAGTACGAACGCAAATCCGACCTCAAGCACCAGACCCACTATTGCCCCGGCTGCGGCCACGGCGTTGCCCACAAGCTCATCGCCGAAGCGCTCGACGATCTGGGCGTGAAAGACGACACCATTCTGGTCAGTCCGGTCGGCTGCTCGGTCTTTGCTTACTACTATTTCGATGTGGGCAATGTGCAGGTGGCGCACGGCCGCGCTCCCGCCGCCGCTACCGCACTCAAGCGCGCTTGCCCAGACAAGATGGTCATCGCCTATCAGGGGGACGGCGATCTCGCCGCCATCGGCACTGCGGAAATCGTGCACGCCGCCAATCGCGGCGAGAAAATTTCAGTCTTCTTCGTCAACAACGCGATCTATGGCATGACCGGCGGCCAGATGGCCCCAACCACGCTGGTCGGCCAGCGCAGCACCACGTCGCCCTGGGGACGCCGCCCGGTGAACGAAGGCTTCCCGCTGCACATGGCGGAAATGCTCTCTTCGCTCGAAGCTCCGGTTTACATCGAGCGGGTCGCGCTCTCCGATAACAAGAACATCATGAAGGCCCGCCGCGCGGTGCGCAAAGCACTCGACCTGCAACGCGCCGGAGCGGGATTTACCTTCGTAGAAATCCTTTCACCCTGCCCCACCATCTGGGGGAAGGACCCAGTGGAAGCGCGCAAGTGGGTTGCCGACACCATGATTCCCAGCTTCCCGCTGGGCGTCTTCCGCGATCGCAAAATCGAAATCCCCAACAACAATATGCCGCCGCACAAGACCGTCGAAGAGATAGTCAGCGGCGAGCGCAAAGCTGCGGCGGATGGCGTGGTGCCTGGACGCCAGCATCACTTCCACGATATGGGTATCAAGATCGCCGGATTCGGCGGACAAGGCGTACTGCTGCTCGGTCAACTGCTCGCCGAGATGGGCATGCGCGAAGGCCTGGAAGTCAGCTGGCTGCCGTCCTATGGTCCCGAGATGCGCTCGGGCAGCGCGCATTGCCATGTCTGCCTGTCGAAAGAGCGCATCGGATCGCCGGTGATTTCGCGGCCCAACGTGCTGGTCGCGATGAATGAAGTCTCGCTGCGCAAATTCGCCGCGCAGGTTCTTTCCGGCGGCACCATCATCTACGGCGGTGGCGAGAAACTCCCCGACAACCTGGAGATTCCACAAGCCCAGGTCGTCTGCATTCCGGCCTCAGAGATCGCCGACAAACTTGGCTCGGCGAAAGTCGCCAACGTTGTCATGATGGGCGCGCTGCTCGAAGAGACCGAATGCCTCTCCTCGGAGACTGCGATGAAAGTGCTGGAAGCGAAAGTAAAGAATCCAGCCATGCTCGAACTCGATCGCAAAGCCCTCGACGCCGGCCGTCTCTACATCGATCACACGGTCGCGATCGGCGCAGTGACGCAAGCCGACGGCTTCGCGCAATAATTCGCCGTCTGCGAGAAGTATCGACCGGTGCGTTATCTACATGAAAACTAGTCGTTTGTCCGCTCTCTGTGATTCCAATCACACCCCCCGGTGACACTCGCCATACTCCAACCAACCCCGTGGTGACATGCTCCCGATAGGTTGTGGGAGGTGTCCCGTGGCAACCGTTCAGGAAAAACCCCTTCAGCAGAGCACAGAGACCGCCGCGACGGCGGAGCGGCACGAATTCGCGGTCAAGAATGTGCTGTTCGCCAGCGATTTCTCGGCGACCTCCGAGGCCGCCATGCCCTATGCCGGCGCGATCTGCCGCCGCTTCGGTGGCACCCTGCATCTGGCGCATGTGCTCTCCGATGCCAGCCTTCTGATGATGACTGGCGGCGTGGACTACGTCAGCATGGGCACGATTTATGACGATGCCAACAACGAGGCGCAGGAAAAGCTCGATCATATTGCGGCGCAATTCGGCGATATTCCGCATCGCGAATACATCCGTCATGGACAGGTGTGGAGAAATCTCGCCGAGATTATTACGGCCAACAACGTCGACCTGATCGTGGTCGGCACGCATGGCCGCAGCGGCCTGGGCAAACTGCTGCTGGGCTCGGTCGCGGAAGACATTCTGCGCCACGCCCCATGTCCCGTACTCACCGTCGGACCGAAAGTTGCCGGCCACGACAAGCTTCCGACGTTCGAGAACAATCATCGCGATCTGGCTCCGCCCGAACTCGATCTCAGAAAAATTCTGTTTGCCACCAACTTTGACCGCAACGCGGAAAGTGTAGCCCGGATCGCCATTCGACTGGCCGCAGAATTCCGCGGCCAACTTACCCTCATGCACGTGATCGAAGACTATACGCATCTCGGCAGCCGGCCGCAGCCCATGGAGAACGATCTGCGGCGCCTGCAGGAACTGGTTCCGACATCCACGACATTGCCCTATGCGCCGGAGAATGTGATCGAGTTTGGCTCGGCCTCGGAGCGCATCCTTAAAATCGCCGAAGACCGCGAAGCCGATCTGATCGTGCTGGGTGCGCGTCCGGCCGGGGAGGCCAGCACCACCCATCTGCCCTGGTCCACGACGTATGACGTTATGGCCCACGCTCACTGCCCGGTGCTGACGCTGCGCGGGTGAAGGATCATTACCACGAAGGACACGAAGTCACACGTAGGAAAGGCATGAAGTGAAATTCCTTCGTGCTCCTTCGCGTCCTTCGTGGTTCATGCTTTCGTCCTTCATCTCCCACTAGAATCCGGAATGCGCGACGACTTACAATCGTCTGCTGAGCCCTGACTCAATGACGGTTGTGGCCAAACCCGTCCTGCAACGACTGCGCGTCACGCTGCGCGGTGCAGTGCAGGGAGTGGGTTTCCGTCCCTTCGTATACCGCCTCGCCACGCAGATGTCGCTGACTGGATGGGTACTCAACTCCTCGGCCGGACTGGTGGTGGAAGTCGAAGGTCCGGCGGATCAGCTTAGCGAATTCGAACGGCGGCTGGAACGCGAGCGTCCCCAAGCCTCGGTGGTCAATGCGCGCGAGTCTGCATGGATTGCTGCCGAAGGTTCCACGCGCTTCGAAATTCTGGCGAGCGACACCGACTCCAGCAAAACGGTGAACGTTCTGCCCGACCTTGCAACCTGCAACCAATGTCGCGAGGAATTGTTTGATCCCGCCAACCGTCGCTTCGAATATCCCTTCACCAATTGCACCAATTGCGGCCCGCGTTACACCATCGTCGTCGACATTCCGTACGACCGGCCCAACACGACGATGCGCGATTTCGTGCTGTGTCCGCGCTGCCGTGAAGAGTACGAGAATCCTGCCGATCGCCGCTTCCATGCCCAGCCCAACGCGTGCCCGGTGTGCGGACCGAAACTTGAGAGCACGATCGAAGACGCGGTCGAGGCGCTGCTGCAGGGCGAGATCGTGGCGCTCAAAGGCATTGGCGGATTTCAGTTACTCGCCGATGCGCGCAATGCCGCGGCCGTGGCCCGTCTTCGCCAGCGCAAGCATCGCGAAGAAAAGCCCTTCGCGCTGATGATGCCGTCGCTCGAAGTGGCCCGCGAATATTGCGAGATCTCTCCGGCAGAGGTGCGGCTTCTGGAATCGCAGGCCGCGCCCATCGTGCTCTTGCAGCCCAAGCCCGGCACCGATATCGCGCCCAATGTGGCGCACTGCTCGCCCTATCTCGGCGTGATGCTGCCGTATTCGCCACTGCATCATCTGCTGATGGAGGAGTGCCGCTTTCCGCTGATCGCGACCAGCGGCAATCGCAGCGATGAGCCGATCTGCACCGCCAACGACGAAGCCGCCACTCGCCTCAAGGACATCGCCGACCATTTCCTGATGCACAACCGCCCCATCGTGCGCGCGTGTGACGATTCGGTGGTGCGGTTGACGCGCGGCCGCGCCGGAATTCTGCGCCGCGCCCGCGGCTACGCTCCGCTGGGAATTCGCGTGAGCCGCACACTTCCTCCGGTGCTCGCGGTTGGAGGACATCTCAAGAACACGGTTGCGATCGGCGTGGGCCAGGATGTTTTTCTCAGCCAGCACATCGGCGATCTCGACACGGTTGAAGCGCGCGGCGCCTTCGAGAAAGCGATTGCCGATCTGTGCCGCCTCTACAGCTTCACCCCCGAGTTGGTCGCCTGCGATCTGCATCCTGATTATGCGTCGACGCAATGGGCCGAACGATGGAGTGAAAGATCAGGCCTGCCGCTGGTGCGAGTGCAGCATCATCAGGCGCACGTCGCAGCCTGCGCCGCGGAGAATAATGTGCAGGGCGAATATCTCGGTGTCTCCTGGGACGGCACCGGTTACGGCTTGGATGGCGCGATCTGGGGCGGCGAATTTTTCCACGCGCAAGAAAATCACTACGAGCGCATCGCGCACCTGCGGCCTTTCGGCCTGCCTGGCGGCGATACCGCGGTGCGCGAAGGCTGGCGTTCGGCGGCGAGTCTGCTCTTCGAGTTGGAACGCGAGGGCTGCATCGTCCCCGATATATACGGCGCGCCGACAGGTAATCCCCGATTGGATGACCCCAAGGTCCGCTATATGCTCCAGCACGGAATCAATGTGGCAATGACCACGAGCGTAGGCCGGTTATTCGACGCTGTCGCCGCTATCACCGGCATTGCCCGCCAGAACCGGTTTGAAGGCCAGGCCGCGATGCTTCTGGAAAATGAAATCGGCGCTTCGCGGAGCGAACAGGCGTATCCTTTACCAGGTGGGGATTGGGCTCCGCTGATCTCGGCCGTGCTGGCTGACCAAGGCGCGGGAGTGAACGCCGCTCTGATTGCCGCCCGTTTCCACAACGCGCTGGTCAACTGGATTGTGGAAGTTGCCACGAGCAGCAAGCTGAAGCAAGTGGTGTTCAGCGGCGGCGTTTTTCAGAATCGTTACTTGACGGAGCGAGCGTCGGCAGCACTCGAGTCGCGCGGATTCGATGTGTACACGCACCAGCGAGTTCCGCCCAATGACGGCGGCATCGCGTTAGGGCAGGCAGTGATGAGTTGTGGAAGAGCGGCGCTTTAGCGCCGCGTGGTCGCTCTCAGGAGACAACCCAATGTGTCTGGCCGTTCCCGGCCGCGTAGTGGAAATCATCGACGGTGGCGACATCGCCTTCCGCGTCGGCAAAGTTGATTTCGGCGGCATTCGCAAAGATATCAACCTCGCCTACGTGCCCGAAGCCGAGGTCGGCAAATATGTTCTCGTCCACGTCGGATTCGCCATCAGCGTCATCGACGAAGCCGAAGCCAACCGCGTCTTCCAGTACCTTGAGGAGATGGGCGGACTGAAAGAGGAACTCGGTGAAATTCCTCAGTGAATATCGCGATCAGAAAGCCGCCGAGCAATTAGCCCAGGCGATCCATAAAAAAACCACGCGCCCGTGGACCATCATGGAAATCTGCGGCGGGCAGACTCACACCATCGTCAAGAGCGGTCTGGAAGATCTGCTGCCGCGCGAAATCACCCTGGTGCACGGGCCCGGCTGTCCGGTGTGCGTCACGCCGATTGAATTGATCGACAAGGCAGTCGCCATTGCGCAGCGCCCGGAAGTGATCTTCTGCTCGTTCGGCGACATGCTGCGCGTGCCCGGCTCGACCAAGAGTTTGCTCGACGTGAAGGCCGAAGGCGCTGATGTGCGCATCGTCTACTCGCCGCTCGACGCGCTGAAACTGGCGCGCAACAATCCCAACAAGCAGGTCGTCTTCTTCGCCGTCGGATTCGAGACCACTGCGCCGGCGAATGCGATGTCCGCCTGGCAGGCCGATCACGACGGCATCGAAAACTTCTCGTTGCTCGTCTCCCACGTGCTCGTGCCTCCCGCGATGGAAGCGCTGCTCTCGTCCGACAGTTGCGTGGTGCAGGGATTTCTCGCCGCCGGCCACGTTTGCACCATCATGGGCTTCGAAGAATATTTCCCCATCGCGAAGAAGTATGAAGTGCCGATCGTCGTAACCGGATTCGAGCCGCTCGACATTCTCGACGGCATTCTGATGACCGTGGCGCAACTCGAAGAAGGCCGCCACGAAGTGGAAAATCAATACAGCCGCGCGGTGCGCAGAGAAGGGAATCGCCCGGCCCAGAATACGATTGCCGAGGTCTTCGAAATAACGCCGCGCGAGTGGCGCGGTCTGGGAGAAATTCCCGCCAGCGGTTTTCAGTTGCGCGGACGTTTTCAAAAACACGACGCCAACCGCCGTTTCCCGTTTACCGGCACGCCCGCGCACGAATCGCCGGAGTGCATCAGCGGCCTGATCCTGCAGGGCATCAAGAAACCGCATGACTGCCCGGCGTTCGCCGTGAAGTGCACGCCGGAGAATCCGCTGGGCGCTCCCATGGTATCGTCTGAAGGCGCGTGCGCAGCCTACTATCACTATGGCAGACGCCAAAACCAGCTCGTTCAGCCTGAACTGTCCAGTCCCGCGAGTCGCTGACGATCGCATCGTTCTCGCGCACGGCGGCGGCGGGCGGCTGACCCACCAGCTCATCGAGAGAATTTTTATTCCTGCGTTCTCGAACGCCCTGCTCGAAGAGCGCCACGACGGCGCCGTTCTCTCCATCAACGGATCGCGTCTCGCCTTCAGCACCGATTCCTTCGTCGTGCGCCCGCTAATTTTCCCCGGCGGAAATATCGGCGATCTCGCGGTCAACGGCACCGTCAACGATCTCGCGATGTGCGGTGCTCGGCCGCTCTATCTAAGCAGCGGATTCATTCTCGAAGAAGGCCTGGAGATGGACACGCTGCGCACGGTCGTCAATTCCATGCAGCAAGCCGCCGCCAGCGCGAATGTGAAGCTGGTCACCGGCGATACGAAGGTTGTCGACAAAGGCAAGGGGGATGGCATCTTCGTTAACACCTCGGGCATTGGCGTGATCGAGGGGAACGTTAAAACGTCTATCAGCCCAGCGTCGGTGCAAGTCGGAGACGTGGTCATCGTCAGCGGTGATCTCGGCCGTCACGGCGTTGCAATTCTCTCCGTGCGGGAAGGCCTCGAATTCGAGTCGCCGATTCTGAGCGACTGCGCCAACCTGTGGCCGTCGGTCGAAGCGCTGCTCAATGCCGGAATCGAAATTCACTGCCTGCGCGATCTGACTCGCGGCGGCCTGGCGACGACGTTGAACGAAATCGCCGCCGATCGCAACATCTGCATCAAGCTGGAAGAAACCTTGATTCCGGTCGACGAGACGGTGCAGAGCGCCTGCGAAATTCTCGGCCTCGATCCGCTGTACGTGGCGAACGAAGGCCGCTTCGCAGTGTTCGTTCCCGCAGCGCAAGCGGACACCGCTCTCGCAGTGATGAAGAAAGTCCCCGTGTCGCAAGAATCAGTCCGCGTCGGAAGAGTAGAAGAGACGCCCGCCCGCACCGTAGTCCTGCAAAGCCGCATCGGCGGCAACCGCGTTGTAGACATGCTAAGCGGCGAGCAGTTGCCCAGAATCTGTTAACGACGCGTGACCGTAGCGCCGCCGTCTCGGCGACTGTGCCGGCGGAGCGTCTTCGCCCGCCGGGTCGCGATGGCGGGACGCCCTCGCCGACAGCCGGCAGGATGCCGGCGCTACATAGACCGTCGCGTCTCTGCGGGAGCGGTGGGGAGATCGCCGAAAAATTCACTGCCCTTCCCACGGGTTCACCAACTTCACCCCGCACCCTTCGAAATCACCCGTGTTCCGCGTCGCCAGCGTTGCGCCGTGGACTCGAGCGATCGCTGCAATCTGCGCATCAGGTTCCTCAATCGGCCGGCCTCGGGCGCGTCGTTGTGTCGCAATGACCGCAAACATGCGGGCCGAAGATTCGTCGAATGCTAGAATTCGCCCTCCGAAATCCTCCACAAAAATCGATTCGGCTTCGCGAAGCAATTGGTTGCGGCGTTTCCCGTGGGGCATGCGCTCGACGCCATAAAGGACTTCGGCCATGGTGATTGTAGTGGTGAACAGATTGGCGGACGGGTGGCTGGAAACCCACGCGAACACTGCCGGGAAGGGATCACCCTTCATTAATTCCGAGACGACGTTGGTGTCGAGAACGATCACCGTGACTACTCAACGCCCGGATCGCGAATCGGCCCGCGAGGAAAGGCTTCCAGTTCGACGCCTCCGAATCGCGCGAAGCGCCGATGGATCGCCTCCGCAAGGCTAGCCCCGCTTTTCGACGGAGTGCTCTTCAGCTCCTTTTTCAGAATCTCGCGCGCCTCCTGCTCCATTGAGTGGCCGTTCATGGCGGCGCGCACTTTGAGCTTCCGCTTCGTGGTCTCTTCCAGGTTTCGGATGGTTATGCTGGCCATGATTGCAATGATATCATTGCAATCAATGATTGCAAAACGGTCCACGTAGGCCCGGACGCATTCGTCCGGGCTCGCCCCGGCTGGACACGGCTGGACACCGGCTCGCTTCGCTCGCAGGCGGACGAATGCGTCCGCCGCCACGTGGATCGGACGTACCCTTGCAATCACTAACCGCCCATTTCGACACTGCCTGCATCTCATTCATTCCAAAGCTGCTATACCCCGGTGATCGCAATCACCCGGGCGCGTGAGAATTATCACTGACGCTTTTCTCTGGAAGCCGACAATAAGGAACGGCATTATGTTTAGGCTGCACCTACGGAGGTAGGACTATGTCTGTGTTGACGCATCCAGGAGTCAAGGCTCCTGCTGATTACATTGAATCCGTGATGATCAGTGTGAAAGCGAAGAATCCCGCCGAGCCCGAATTTCACCAGGCCGTCGCCGAAGTGTTCGACTCTCTCCGGTTGGTCCTCGCCAAGCACCCCGAGTATCAGTCGGCGCGTTTGCTCGAAAGAATTGTCGAGCCAGAGCGCGTGCTGATGTTCCGTGTGCCGTGGTTCGACGATCTGGGCACCATCCAGGTCAACCGTGGATTCCGCATCGAGATGAACAGCGCCATCGGCCCCTACAAGGGCGGACTGCGTTTCCATCCCAGCGTGAATCTCGGCATCCTGAAGTTTCTCGCCTTTGAACAAGTGTTCAAGAATTCGCTCACCACGCTGCCCATGGGCGGCGGCAAGGGCGGATCGGATTTCGATCCCAAGGGCAAGAGTGACAACGAAGTCATGCGTTTCTGCCAGAGCTTCATGACCGAACTCAGCCGTCACATCGGCCCCGACACTGACGTCCCGGCCGGCGACATCGGCGTAGGTGGACGCGAGATCGGCTTCCTGTTTGGCCAGTACAAACGGCTGCGCAACGAATTCACCGGCGTCCTCACAGGCAAAGGCCTGGGCTGGGGCGGTTCGCTGATTCGTCCCGAAGCCACTGGATACGGCTGCGTCTACTTCGCCAACGAAATGTTGAAGACGAAGAAAGATACTCTGGAAGGCAAACTCTGCCTGGTTTCCGGCAGCGGCAACGTTTCGCAATACACCGTCGAGAAGCTGCTCGACCTGGGCGCGAAGCCGGTCACCGTGTCCGATTCGAATGGCGTGATCTACGATCCGGACGGCATCAACCGCGACAAGCTGGCCTGGATCATTGAACTGAAGAACGTGAAGCGTGGACGCATCCGCGACTACGCCGACAAGTTCAAGAAAGCCATCTTCATGCCCACGGACATCAAGCTGGAGCACAATCCGCTGTGGAACGTGAAGGCTGACTGCGCATTCCCGAGCGCCACGCAGAATGAAATCACGGCCAAGGATGCGACGAACCTGTTGAAGAATGGCATCAAGCTGGTTGCCGAGGGCGCGAACATGCCGTCCACGCTCGAAGCCACCAAGCTGTTCCTCGAAGCCAAGATCCTGTACGGACCGGCCAAGGCTGCCAACGCTGGCGGCGTGGCCACGAGCGGACTCGAGATGGCCCAGAACAGCGCACGGCTGAGCTGGACTCGCGAGGAAGTCGACGACCGTCTGCACAAGATCATGATCGCCATCCACCAGAACTGCTACGAAACGGCCGACAAATACGGCACGCCCGGCAACCTGGTCAACGGCGCCAACATCGGCGGCTTCCTCAAGGTAGCCAACGCCATGCTGGATCAGGGCCTGGTGTAAGAACATGTAGGGACGGACGCATTCGTCCGTCCAGCCGGGCAAAGCCCGGCAGCTGGATGCACTGTTAGAAGAAACGAGTCCCCCATCTTTGCCGCGAGCTTCGCGGCAAAGGTGGGGATTTTTAAATTTGTCGTATAGTAGCCCGGCCTTTCAGGGCTGGGTCAGATGGGATCACCAAGAACCCTTCCCGAGGGACGTTTGAAAGAAAGGGTGTCACTTCTGCCGTGTCTCCGGCGCTGGGCAAAGTCAAGACCTCGATCGGCTACTCACTGCACCAGAACTGGTGCAGTCGGATCGCAAGCGCTTGAGCAGTAAGGAATTTCAGGCTTGAAAGTGCTGTGTAAATAAAACGCTGTAAGTCGTTTATTTATAAAGACTTAAAATTGCTCACTAAATCGATTTAGCTGGCCGCTGCTGCGGCCCAAAACGGGAACGACCCGCAGGCCATTCCGACTCCTCCGAACGCACCCTACAGGCTCCCATGCGCGGCGCGAGCCATTCCGCAGCACGAGCAGACTGCCCAGCCGCGCCCACGCACCTCTATACCGCGGGCACCAGCTTGTTCACATCGTTGAGCAACTTCTCGGCTGCTTCGCCAGGGTCCTGGCTGCCGAAGTTGTCGTCAAGCGTAATGAACTGCACGTCAGGAATGATTTCCTGCAGCGCCTGATGAATCGGCCGCCCGCGCAGATACTGAATCTTTTCGAGAGCACGACGATCTTCGCCTGCGTCGCCTTCAGCAGAATCTGCGCGTCCTCGACCGCGGTGGTGGTCAAGGCGTTGAATCCGGCATTGCAAAGAATTTCGCGCAGGAAGGCGCACACATCGGTCGACGCATAGAGACAGAGCATGCGCGGCCGCGAATCTCCGGCCTTGCCCCGCGAATAGCGCGATCCGAGATAGGCCGCGGTGATTGCCTCTTCGATGGAGTCGTACACCTCGAATTGCTGAAGCAGATGCGTCATCTCCAGCACTTTGCGCGTCTTGTCGTTGACCCCGCACAGCTTGACGTCGCCGCCTTTGGCGCGGGCGGTCTGCACCAGGCGCATCAGAGCGCCCAGGCCGCTGCTGTCAATGAACTCCACGTCGCTGAACTGCAGCACGACATCGCCATGCTTCTCGATGGCGCTGCCCACCTGCGAATGCAGCGTGAAGACTTCGTTGCCGTTCACAATGCGTCCGTGACATTGAAAGACGATAACTTCGCCCACGGGACGGCTTTCCAGGCGCAACTGCATTAGGGTTCCTTGCGAATCAGGATTTCACTGCACACTCTGCAAAACGCTCACGACATGATACGCGTGCTGAAAGCGATCGCAAGGCTTTTGTGGAACGAGGGAAGAAGGGGAAGAATCCTGCGGGTTGTGAGCCGAGCCACATTCATTCTCGCGCCGGCGGGATTATCATTACGTGTCTGACGTCGCTATGATTGTCCGCCCCATCGCCGAACCGATTCTCGATGCCGAACAGCGCTTTGAAGGCTTCGAGAACCTGATGCCGTTCCGCGTGCAGAACATTCTGCTGGTCTCAAGCCTGTACGACTCGTTCATCCTGCGCGAAGATGGGCGCCTCAACGAACTGCTCATCGACGAATCGCTCGACATGAACCTGCGGCAGATTCCGGGGATCACGCACGTCTCCAGTTGCGCCGAGGCACTGGATCTCGCGAAGGCGAATCCGCAGTACAACCTGATCGTGACCAACCTCGCCGTGGGCGACACCGATGCCGCCGATCTCGCCCGCAAGGTGCGCGAGGCCGGAGCTCGACATTCCTGTGGTCGTGCTGGGCTACGACTATCGCGAGATCAAGGATTTCGTTGCGCGCAATCCGGTTACCGACATTGACCGCGTTTTTCTTTGGCAGGGAACGGCGCGCATTCTCATTGCGATCGTGAAGTATGTCGAAGACAAGCGCAACGTGCTGCACGACACGCGGGCCATGGGCGTGCCCGTGCTGCTGGTCGTGGAAGACAATATCCGCTACTACTCGTCGTTCCTGCCGGTCATCTATACGGAACTGATCAAGCAGTCGCGCAACGTGATTCAGGAAGGCATCAACGTGGCGCACAAGCTGGTGCGCATGCAGGCGCGGCCGAAAATTCTGCTGGCCTCGAATTTCGAAGACGCGGCGCAACTGGTGCAGGAGTATCGCGATTACATTTTTGGACTGGTGTCGGACGTCGAGTTTCCGTGGGATGGAAAGCTCAGTCCTGAAGCCGGTTTCGAGCTGGCGCGGTTGGTCAAGAGCCTGACGCCCGACGTGCCGGTTGTGCTGCAGACCAGCCGCACCGAATTTCGTCCGCGGGCGCATGCCCAGGGATATTCCTTTCTGCGCAAGCGTTCGCCCACGCTGTTGAAAGACTTGCGCCGCATTTTGACCGATCAATTCGGGTTTGGAGATTTTGTCTTCCGCATGCCCGACCAGCGCGAAGTCGGTCGCGCCAAGGACTTGACGGAATTAGAAGAATATTTGCAGACGATTGCGCCGGAGAGCCTGACCTATCACGCGCAACGCAACCACTTTTCGCACTGGCTGACGGCGCGCACGGAATTCGCGCTGGCGGCCAAGCTGCGTCCGCGCAAAGTATCCGACTTCAAAGGGCCTGAGCATCTGCGCCGCGACCTGATCGACTCGATCAGCGATTATCGCCGCGAGCAGAATGAGGTTCTGATCGGCGACTTCAAGGCGGAGACGTTCAAGCCGTCCGAGTCGAGTTTTCTGCGCATCGGGTCGGGCTCGTTGGGAGGCAAGGCTCGCGGCCTGGCCTTCGTGCGGCATCTGCTGCGCACGCGGCGCATCTCGCGGCGCTTCGCGGGCGTGCGCATCGCGGTGCCGCCGGCGGTCGTGCTGGCGACCGACATGTTCGATCAGTTCCTGGCCGAAAATAATCTGAGCGATTTCGCGCTGCATTGCGACGATGACAGCGAAATCCAGCAGCGATTTTTGGAATCGCCGCTTCCCGCGGCGGTCACTGAGAACCTGAAAGCCTATCTCGAAGAGGTGCGCTATCCGCTGGCCGTGCGCTCTTCCAGCCTGCTTGAGGACTCGCAATATCAGCCGTTCACTGGGGTTTACGAAACTTTCATGCTGGGTAACCAGCATGCAGATCCGAATGTGCGGTTGGAGGAACTGTCCGAGGCGATCAAGCGCGTGTACGCCTCGACTTTCAGCCAGCATGCCAAGGCGTACGTGCGTGCGACGCCGTACCGACTGGAAGAAGAAAAGATGGCGGTAATTCTTCAGCAGGTTGTGGGAACGCTGCATGCATCGCGCTTTTATCCGGATTTTTCGGGCGTGGTGCGGTCGCACAATTTCTATCCGGCGCCGCCCATGACGTTCTCGGATGGAATCGCGGCAGTGGCGCTGGGATTGGGACGCACGGTCGTCGATGGCGGCAAGTGTCTGATGTTCTGCCCGCGCTATCCGCAGAATTTGCTTCAGTTTTCTTCGGTGGAAGATATTCTTGCCAACACGCAGAGCGAATTCTGCGCGCTCGATCTGGATGGAAGTCCGCACGGCGGCGGCGGAGGCCACCTGCGCGAGTCGCGCTTCGGACTTGATGTGGCGGAGTTGGACGGCACGCTTCCTCCGGTGGCGTCGACGTATTCTGCCGACAATCATGCCGTGTATGACGGGTTGAGCCGGCCGGGGGCGCGCGTGGTCACATTCGCTCCCATGCTGAAGCATGGGTTGTTTCCGCTGGCGTCGATTCTTGAGTTGCTGGTGCGATCCGGGGAAGAGGCGCTGGGAAATCCGGTGGAGATTGAATTCGCGGTTCGCTTGCCACAGGCAGAGGAGCCGGCGGAATTCGGATTTCTGCAAATCCGTCCGCTCACCCTGTCGCGCGATCACCAGGATCTGACAATCGGCGAAGTTGATCCGGCACAGCTGATTTGCGAGAGCACGCAGGTCCTGGGGAATGGCCGCATCGAAAATCTGCACGATATTGTGGTCGTCGACTCGCAGCGTTTCGAACGCAGTCGCAGCCAGGAAGTGGCGCGCGCAGTGGCTCACTTCAACGCCGTGTTGAGCGCGGAGAGCCGTCCGTACCTGCTGATTGGCGTGGGCCGGTGGGGATCGAACGATTCGTGGCTGGGGATTCCGGTGGAGTGGGATGAGATTTCGGGCGCGCGGACGATTGTGGAAGCCGGGTTCCGCGACTTTCGTGTCACGCCGTCGCAGGGTAGTCATTTCTTCCAGAATCTGACAGCATTTCAGGTGGGATACTTCACCGTGAATCCGGATGCGGGCGAAGGGTCTGTCGATTGGCAATGGCTGGGCGAACAGACCGCGGTGAAAGAGCAAGGCTGCGTGCGCCACCTGCAGTTCGACAATCCGCTGCGTATTGTGATGAACAGCAAAGCGAGCCGGGGAGTGATCTTCAAGCCGGAAGGGAATTAAACGGGCGGCTCAACGGATCACGTGGATGCGAACTCCGATATTCAGCTTCTTCCAGGAGCGATCTGCGGTGTAAACGGTCGCTTTTCTCTCAAGTGCCAAGGCAAGGCAGGCGCGGTCGCCTAACGACAAGCCAAAGGAGCGCGTTTGAGCAATCAGACTTCCTGCAGCCTTGGCTTGATCGGCGGTAAAGGGCACGACCTCCTGGATGGAACTGAGAACGGCCTTCCAAGCGGCATCCTCGGGGATGCCCTCGTGAACAAACTTGCTCTGTACCTCCGCCAAATTCACGGTGCTTCCGACAGCGCAACTAACGATCGCCGGAGTGAGTTGATCGGCGCCGTGTTCCTGATTGAGGAGGACCATAATCGCGGAGGCATCAAACACGACGTTATTCATTTTGTGCCTCACGCCGGCGGTCGGCGATCAACTCGTCAACGAGCGAGCGTCCGGGCTTTATGTACTGGCGAACCCTGCGTTGTGCGCGTTCGATTCTGCGCTTCACGGTCGTTATGCGGAGTTCATCGTCTTCCATGCTCAGAATGACCCGGTCACCCGGTTTGATCCCTAACGCCTTGCGGAATGCCGCCGGGATTACCACTCGCCCGTTTTCATTGACCTTTAGCCGAGTCTCCTGATGCATGGTACCTCCTATGACATAAGTATATTACCATGCCATAAAATGACCTGAATGACATAGTAGGAGAAACATGTCAGAGATGGTTAGATGAGACAGAATCTATTGTTTGCGAGGTGGAAAGCTCTGATAGGAATCGTCTTCGATGTCGGCGACGGCCGTGCCGCTGCGGCCTTTGGGGCCGCGACCCAGGGGAGCCATCACGTAGGCGTAGGGATCTTCTGGTTGCGGTGGTTGTTTGCGGAGCAGACGGCGAAGAGCGTCTTGGAGTTTCTTCATCAGCGACCGGTGGTTCTTCTCACGCATATGCGTTCTCCACGGGGGCTAAAGCCCTAATCATTTCGAGGCCCTGACGCGGCCCTAAAGGGCCGCTCTTCCACGCCGAAACCGTGACGCGCCCTGAAGAGCCATTCCTCCACTGCACCAACGCAGCGCTGAAGCGCCGCTCTGCAACTCTGAAAGCGCGCCCAGTACCATTCTGCCGCCGCGGCTCCGCTCTACTCGAACAGCGAATCCACAAATTCTTTTGGATCGAAGGGCAGCAGGTCTCCGGCTTTTTCGCCGACTCCAACGAAGCGCACGGGCAAACCGAGTTCACGGCAGATCGCGACCACCACTCCGCCCTTGGCCGTGCCGTCGAGCTTGGTCAGGACGATCCCCGTTACGCCTGCCGATTCCGTGAACAAGCGGGCCTGCTGCAAGCCATTTTGACCGGTGGTGGCGTCCATGACAAGCAAAGTTTCGTGCGGAGCGCCGGGAATGATGCGCTGGGCGGTGCGGCGCATTTTTTCGAGTTCGGACATCAGGCTGGCCTTGGTGTGCAGGCGGCCGGCAGTGTCGACGATGACGTAATCGCACTTGCGGGCGGTCGCAGCCTGCAATGCGTCGAACAGAACGGCTGCGGGATCGCCTCCGGGCTTGGTCTTGATGACCTCGGTGCCGGTGCGCTCGCCCCAGATTTCAAGTTGATCGATGGCGGCGGCGCGGAAAGTATCAGCGGCGCAGAGCAGAACGTTTTTTCCCTGCGAGCGGAAATTGTGTGACAACTTTCCGATGGTCGTAGTCTTGCCCGTGCCATTGACGCCGACCACGAGGATGACCTCTGGCGTGCCGTCGACCTTGCTGACCGGCCGTGAATTGGCGGCGCTTAGAATGGCGAGCAGTTCTTCTTTGAGCAGGCGCTTGAGTTCTTCGACGTTCTTGATCTGCTTGCGGTCGGCTTTATCGCGCAGTTTGCCGAGAACTTCTTGCGTGGTGGTCGAGCCCAGATCGGCGGAGATGAGCGTGGCTTCAAGGTCGTCCAGGGTATTCCGGTCAATCTCCTTGCCGAGCGAAACCACTTCTTCGATGCGGTCAGCGAGATTTTCACGCGTGCGCGTGACCGCCTGCTTCATGCGGTCTAAAAAGCCGGGCTTCTTTTCTTCCGTCAGACTGCCGAATAGCGTTTGAATCATAAGTAGTCCAAAGGTTGATTATACGGGGAGGGTCGTGATGCAGCGTTCTTTGCGAATCGCCGGGGGCGTCTGGTGAATCCAACTGGGGCGCACTTTGCAGGCCGCGTTTTCCGTCGATTGTTGCTTTGTGATGCTAACGGAATCATGGGAGGGCCGTCCGTGCGAAGATGGATACGTTGACATCCCGAGCCGCTTCGAGCCCCATGCAGACTTCGACCCTTCGCAGAGTCTTCAAAGCATTTCAGTATCGCGATTTCCGCCTGATGTGGGTGGGGGCGTGCACTTCGAGCATCGGCACCTGGATGCAGATCGTGGCGCAGGGATGGCTGATTTACCGTCTGACTCATTCGTCGTTTCTGTTGGGGCTGGACCAGTTTCTGGCGGGCATTCCGATCTTTTTATTTTCACTGATCGGCGGGGTGGTCGCGGACCGAACCGAGCGGCGCAAGATTCTGATGGTCTCGCAATATATCCAGATGGCGAGCGCGGGCATTCTGACCGCGCTGGTGACGCTGGGCATGGTGCAGGTGTGGGAGATTTTGTGCCTGTCGTTTGTCTCGGGATTTGCGCAGGCGTTTGGCGGGCCGGCGTATTCGGCGCTGATTCCGACGCTGGTCGATCGCGAGGACATGCCGAATGCGATCGCGCTGAATTCAATCCAGTTCAATCTGGCCGTTACAGTCGGCCCGGCTCTGGCCGGAATTACTCTGGCCCGGTTTGGGGAGAAGTGGTGCTTTGGGCTGAATGCGCTTTCGTTTCTGGCTCCAATTATTTCGCTGTCGATGATCACCGCGCGATTCTTGCCCGTGAAATCGAAGGATTCGATGGTGGGCAGCCTGAAGCAGGGCATCAGCTTTCTGCGGCAGCAGGGGTCGATGGAAGCGCTGATCGTTCTGGCATTCCTGATGACGTTCTTGAGCATGCCGATGCGGACGTATATTCCAGTGTTCGTGAAAGATATTTTCCGCCGCGGTCCGGAGACCTATGGGAATCTGCTTTCGCTGATGGGCGTGGGATCGATCATCGGGTCGCTGGCGGTGGCGGGGAAAGGGAATATTTCGAACAAGGGACGATTCGCGCTGGTGATGCTGATTTGCCTGGGGATCGGGATCTCGGGATTTTCGCTGTCGAAGTTCCTGCCGTTTTCCTACGCGATGCTGGTGGTGGTGGGCGCTTCGATGATGGCGGTGTTTGCCACCGTGACATCGCTGGTGCAATTGATCACGACGAATGAGATGCGCGGGCGAGTGATGAGCGTGTACAACTGCGCGTTTCGCGGCGGGATGCCGATGGGGAATCTGGTGTCGGGATGGCTGGTGCCGATGTTTACTGTGCCGGTGGTCTTGGGTGTCAATGGGTTTCTGCTGGTTCTCGTAGCGCTTTATTTCCTGCTGGTGCAGCGGCGAGTTGCGGCTTTGTAGAACCGAAAACCTCTTCACCACAGAGGGCACCGAGGCTCATAGAGGCCTCGACTTTCTCTGACTTCATAAATAAGGACATGGAATGCGATTCATTGATCGCGACGAGGTCGCGCGACGGCTTACGTATGAAAAGTGCATCCCGCTGGTGCGCGCGGCGATGATCGCATTTTCACAAGGCGAAACCAGGCAGTTGCTGCGGTCAATCCTTCCGCTGTCCGAGGGTCGTCTGTTCGGCGTCATGCCGGGAGCGCTGGGAGCACAGGGCGCGTTTGGCGCAAAGTTGATCAGCGTGTTCCATGGAAACTTTGCCCGCGGCATTCAATCGCATCAGGGATTAGTCGTGCTCTTCGATCCGGAGAGTGGTACGCCGGTTTGCGCCGCGCACGCCGGGGAGATTACGGCGATTCGCACGGCGGCGGCCAGCGCGGTTGCGACCGATGTGCTGGCCCGCAAAGATGCGCGTCGGCTGGCTCTGCTGGGCTACGGCGAACAGGCAGCGACGCATGCGCGGGCGATCTCGAAGGTGCGGGAGTTGGAATCCATCGTGGTGTGGGGACGTTCAGCCGGAACGCGCACGGGCGTTTGCCGACCGGACGCGGGCCGAGCTCGGTGTGCCGGTCTCCGCTGCAGAGTCGGTGCGCGAGGCAGTGGCGCAGGCCGATATCGTCTGCACACTGACTTCGGCGTCCGAGCCAATTTTGCAGGGAGCGTGGGTGCGTCCGGGGACGCATGTGAATGTGGTCGGCTCCGGCTACGCGGGACCTTCGGAGGTCGACATCGATTTGGTCGTACGCTCGCGTTTTGTTGCCGACAGCCGGGAATCCGTTCTGCAGCAGGGAGCGGAATTTCTGTATGCGAAAGCGGCGGGTCGCGTGGGCGACGATCACATTGTGGGCGAGATCGGCCAGGTGCTGGCCGGCGACGTCGAAGGACGGCGGTCGGACGATGAGATCACGGTGTACAAGTCGCTGGGCCACATCGTGCAGGATCTGGCGAGTGCGTGGGCTCTTTATTCTGAGGACGAATGAAACCAGCTAGACGCGGGTGCGTTCGAGAGCGGCAGTTTCGGCGGCTAGCGCAACGGGAGTAGCCTGCGGATTGCTGGCCGCTTCGGTGGAAACTGCCGTGCGGTGCTATCGGCCGCTTGATGGTGAAGCGCTGAATGCGGATCTCGCCGCGAGTGTAGACTGCGAGCAGAGCGGCGACCGCATCCGGGTCAAGACGCTTTCCAGCTAGATTCTGAATGATCTGCAACGCCTGCTCCGGCGTGTGCGCCTGCTGGTAAGGGCGATTTGTGGTGAGCGCATCGAAGGTGTCGGCCACGGCGATGACGCGCGCCAGCAGCGGAATCTGATCCCCATGCAGGCCGTAAGGATAGCCGCGGCCGTCGAGCGCTTCGTGGTGCAATTCGATGCCGGGCAGCATTTCGGCGAGCTGCGGGACGGGGCGCAGAATATTCGCGCCCTTGGTGGTGTGCGTCTTCATGACTTCGAATTCTTCGGCAGTCAGCGCACCCGGCTTCTTCAGGATGTGATCTTCGATGCCGATCTTGCCCACGTCGTGGAGCTGGGCGGAAATCTGCAGCGTCTCCAGGAATGTAGCCGGCAGCTTCATCTCTTTCGCGATGAGCAGGGAATAGCGGGTGACGCGATCGGAATGGCCGCGCGTGTACGGATCTTTTTCGTCGACGGCTCCGGCGAGCATCTGAATCGATCCCATAAACAGGGCGCGATTCTCTTCGGCGGCGCGCTTCAGGTCTTCGACGAAGCGCTCGAGCTCGTCAGACATGGTATTGAAAGTGTCGGCGAGTTCGCCGATTTCGGTGCGATTCCACAAATGCACGCGCTGCGAGAAATCGCCGCGGGCGAGCGCCCGGCTAGATTGCGTCAGGATGCGCAGCGGATTCGTGATGCGCCGCGCGGCGAAGATGCTGACGCCGATGCTGAGCAGTACAGCGAGTAGGGCCAGGAGACGCGCGTTGCGCTGCATCTCGTAGACGCCGCGATAGGCTTCGCGGCGCGGCTTTTGCACGACGACGGCCCAGTCCAGCGACATGACCGGGCTGTAGGTGCCGAGCATCTCGACGCGCTCTTTCCCTTTGCCATTATCGACGGTGAATTCTTTGGTGGCTGCGAGTTGTGCGCGGTTGCCGCCGTCGACAAAGTTGCGCACGATCTCGAGATTTTTCATGTCCTGCCCGGTGGCAAATTCGGGCGTGGCCGCAGCCACCAAGCGGCCCTGGGCGTCGACGACGTAGGGAATCAGGCCGCCGCCGCTGACTTCTTGCAGGCGCTTGATCAGAAATTGCAGATCGACGACCGACGCGATCATCCCCAGAAAACGCGGACCGTAGCGGACAGGCGCGCTCACCAGAAATACGGTGCGTGCCGATTTACCTTCCCCCACCACCAGCGCCTGGCCGTTGTACACGCGGCCATCACGGGCGGCGGCGTAGGCGCGCTCGAGTTCACGATTCAGAAAAGCGTCGGGAGCGATGCGGCCGGCGGAGATGCCTTTGGCTTCGGAGTTCACCAGCGTCGCATAGGCGACTTCGTCGGAGGAGGAAACAAAAGTCTCGAGCAGGGCGCGGAGTTCGGGCGCCTCAATATTTTTGTCGCCGATGTCGCCACCGCTGGCGACCTGAATCGCGGACGACAAGTTGGCGAGCATCATGCGCAGCGAGCGCTCGTGCTGCGCCAGATCGTCGGCCAGGGAGCGCGTCACCGCATTCTGCAGCAGCATCTCGTTGGTCTTGAGCCGGTCGCGATTGATGGCCTCCACCTGCGCCGAGTAGAAATACATCGGCACAATGCTGATGACGAGCAGCACGCCGAGGATCAGGTAAAGAATCGGGATGCGTGCGTGGTTTGAAGCGCTGGAGGACAAAGCTCTCCCTTCAGTTCGTTTTCTTCATTCAAACCGCACTCTCCGAAAGCGAAGTGGCGGCGGCTTGCAAAGCTGTTCTTAAGATTTTATCGAGGGAGTTGAGCGGGAGCGCGAAAAGCTGGTTGCGCGGGCATTACCAAAGTACCTTCGAGAGGTGCCTTGTGGTGCGGGGTTTGGAAGGGAAAGAGCCTTCTACACGGGAGGACACAGAAAATCGCAGACGTTTTCCTATCCGGCGGCGACTTCGCTTTTTCCGCTGCGGGTCATCAGTTCCTGAATCGCTTCTTTAGGAGATTTCCCATCATGCAGGATGGCATGCATTTGCTGGGTGATGGGCATTTCGACGTCGCGGGCGTGAGCCAGACCTACGGCTGCATTTGTGGTGAAGACTCCTTCGGCGACCGTGCCGTGCATGCCGGCAATGATCTCGGGCAATTTCTTGCCGCGGCCGAGTTCGACGCCGACGCTGCGATTGCGCGAGAGGCCGCCGGTGCAAGTGAGGACCAGGTCGCCGAGTCCGGCGAGTCCGGCCATGGTTTCGGCGCGGCCGCCGCAGGCGACGACGAGGCGAGTCATCTCCGCAAGCCCGCGCGTGATCAGCGCTGCGACGGAATTGTGGCCCAACCCAAGGCCGTCGCAGATTCCGGCTGCGATGGCAACGATGTTCTTGAGCGCGCCTCCGAGTTCGACGCCGACTACATCGCTGTTGGTGTAGATGCGAAAGCTGGGACCGCTGAACTCCTGCTGCACGGTGCGCAGGAGCGCGGCATCGGGCGAGGCGATAGTGATGGCCGTGGGATCGCCGCGGGCGACTTCCTGCGCGAAAGAAGGTCCGCTGAGCGCGCCGATCGGATGCCCAGTTTCGTCGTCTGATTTGAGGACTCCGGCGATCACTTCGCTCATGCGTTGCAGCGAGCCTTCTTCCAGGCCTTTAGTCGCGGTGACGATCAGGGCTTGCGCCGGAATGAGTGGACGCATGCGTTCGAAAAGCTTGCGGCAGTGTTGCGAGGGCATCACGCTGACGACAATCTGTGCGCCCGCGAGAGCATTGGAAAGATCGGTGGTCGCGGTCACAGAGTCCGGTATCTGGCGGCCGGGAAGGAATAGTTCATTTACTCGCCTGTTGGCGATCGATTCGCAGACCTCGTTCTCATGCGCCCAGAGCCGCACGCGATGCGTGCCTTTGCGTCCGAGCACGATGGCAATGGCTGTGCCCCATGCGCCCGCGCCGATAACGGAGATGTCACTCATAATTTTCCGTCCGCGGCGGAGTCCGCGCGGATAGCAGGTTTCCGGCCCAAACGATTTTCCGTTCCGCTGAACAAGCGGATGATGTTAGCACGATGCTTGAGCACGATCAGCAGCGAAGCGAGCGTCATGAAGGCGAGCGCCGACCAGACGTTTCCGTATTCATGCAGTGACCATGCTAACGAGGGGAACATGGCGACCGCGGCGACAGATCCCAGGGAAACGTAGCGGAAGATGAGGACGAGGATGACGAAGATTGCGGCGGCGATGAGAACTGCTTTGGGGGCGATGACGATAAAAGCGCCGAGGCCGGTGGCGACGCCTTTGCCGCCACGAAATTTCAGCCAGATGGGAAAGATGTGGCCAGCGACTGCGGAGAGTGCGGCCAGCGACATCGCGCTGTAGGGTCGTGCTCCACTTGCGAGCGGGGCGGCGAGCCAGGCGCCGAGAATTACTGCAGCGAATCCTTTTAGAGAATCAAGAAGCAGCGTCAAGATGCCGAGCGCAGGAGACTTGCGGGCTACGTTGGTGGCGCCGATGTTGCCGCTGCCGCTGCGGCGCACATCTTCGCCGCGGACGAAGCGGACCAGGAGATATCCGAAGGGGATCGATCCCAGAAGATAGCCTGCGCCGATGATGAAGAGTGTGTTCGACACGTAGCGATATGTCAACGACTGTATGCTATCCCACTTCTCGCGCACCAGGACGCGGCAGAAATGGGGCGTCCGTGTTTATTGCAGGACAAAGCGTTCTAGTTTGGTGTACTTCGATCCCTTGGGCGAAAGCTGGCTCTGATACAAAAAGAATTCGCGGGCGGTGATCGCGCCAAACTCCGGCGCGGGCAGGGCTGAGAGCTTTTCCTGCAGGCGCTGAAAGGCCCGGTTCGGGCGGTCTTGCGCCATGCGACGTGGCGAGCCCGAGCCGCCTGCCGCGCGAGCGAGCGTGAGATGCGGGCTGAAGGCGCGATCTTCTTTGGGGATCCCGAGCGTCGAGGTCGCCCCATCAACCGCTGCGGCCAAAGCGGCGAGCTCAGGTCCAGCTTGCATGCCCACCCAGAAGACTCGCGGGGACTTCGCGGTGGGAAAAAATCCGTAGCCGCGAAATTGGATTTCGGTGGCAGTTCCGCGGACGGTTGATAAGGCTTGCTTGATCGATGCGAGCGCAGCATCGGGCTGCTCCCCGATGAACTTTAGAGTGACGTGCAGCGACTCGGGCTTGGCCCAGCGGGCGTCCGGCGCAAATGGGCTGACACCTTCCGCGAAGCGGGCGATGCGCTCGCGTATGGATTCGTCAATGTCGAGTGCGACGAAGAGGCGCATAAGGCAGCTATCAGCCGTCAGCTTTCAGCTATCAGCTTGAGACGTTGGACCTGCCGCTTTCCGAAGACAAAAGCCAGAAACTGAAAGCTGAGAGCTGATAGCTGACAGCTTCTTCACATCAACTTCCTTCTTACCATGTCGAGCGCCATGGTGCTGGCAAAGCGGCGGATTCGTTTTCGGTCTCCGGGAAAATTGCGCTGGACGACTTCGGTGCCGCGCTCGGTGGCTACTGCATGAAACACCAGGCCCACCGGCTTTTCTGCCGTGCCGCCGCCGGGGCCGGCTACTCCGGTGATGCCGACTCCCAGTGTCGCCTCCGTGCGATAGCGGATGCCTTCGGCCAACGCGGCGGCAACTTCGCGGCTGACCGCTCCGTGGCGTTCGATCATGTCCGCGGGTACTCCGGCGAATTCAGTTTTCAACTGATTGGAATACACGACGGCTCCGCCGAGGAAATATCGCGAACTGCCGCCGATCGACGTGATGCGTTCGGCCAGCAGTCCTCCCGTGCACGACTCCGCTACGGCGATGGTTGCGCCGCGCATCTGCAGCCAGTAGCCGACGATCTGTTCGAGCGACTGTCCATCGCTGGAGTAGACGGCGTCGTCGAGTTCGTCTTCCACCAATCCGGCGAGCTCGTCGACCCGTTGCTGCGCCTCTTCCTGCGTGGCGGCGCGAGTTTTGAAATGGAGTTCGATTTCTCCCGCGCCGGCGAGGATGGTTGTGTCGACGTCGGTGTAGCGCTTGTAGATCGGGGAGACGCGCGCGTCGACGTGCGATTCACCGAGCATCGCGACCTTCAGCGTGCGAATCGCGAGAAAGGCGGGCGGAAGTTTCTCACGTAGGCGAGTGCGGACTTCGTTTTCAAACATGGCCTTGAGTTCGTGGGGCGGGCCGGGCAGCAGCACGATGATGTGCTCGCGGCCGTCGAATTGGCCGCTGAGCCACTGGCCGGGCGCAGTGCCGTTGGGATTGGGGAGAGCCGACGCGCCCGCGATCACGTCGGCCTGCTTGGCGTTGTTGGCGGCCATCGTCCAGCCGCGGGCGGCGAAGCGTTCTTCGAGCGTGCGCAGAATTTCCGGATCGCGCTGGAGTTTGAGGCCGAGCGCTTCCGCCACGGCCTCGCGCGTCAGGTCGTCTTCCGTGGGACCGAGTCCTCCGCTGAAGATCACGATGTCGGAGCGGAACAGAGCATGTTGCGCAGCCGCTACCAGTCGCGGCAGATTGTCTCCCACTACGCTCTTGAAAATTACATCCACTCCCAGCAGGTTGAGCTGCTCGGTGAGGTAGAGCGAGTTGGTGTCCATGCGGTGGGGAGTGAGGAGTTCGGAGCCCACGGCGATGATTTCAGCATTCACGCTCTAGCAGTTTAAATGAAGCTCACCACCGAGGGCACGGCGGATCACAGGGATTACTCGGGCAACAACGGAAGGCCCTGAATATTCCACGAAAGATGGTGAACGGCATTCGTGGTGGCCAGGATAACCGAGCGTCCAGGCGCGAAGGCGAGCCCTACCAGTCCGTGGCCGGCTACTTCAAGATTCGCTCGGCCGTCGGGAGTGAGTTTCACGATTCCGCGCTTGCCCGCGAGCGACGCCGCTACGTAGAGGTTTCCATCGATGTCGAAAGCCACGCCCTGCGGCCGTCCCAGGCCTTTGTAGAACGTGCTGACGTTGCCCTTGGGATCGATCTTGTGAACGCGGTCGAAGCTTGAGGTGGTCGGCCCGGTCACAAACAGATCGCCGCTGGAATTGAAGGCCAGGTGATAGGCGGAGACGCTGGGCTCGAGCGTGGCGAAGACGAAGACCTGCTGGTCGCGGCCAATTTTGAAAATAGTTCCGGAGCGGTCGCCGACGTAGAGATTCTGCTCGCGATCGAAAGCAATACCGGTCGCGACTCCCATGCCTTCGGCATAAGTGGTCATGTTGCCACTGGGCGTGACGCGGTAGACGGCGCCATCGTGGCGCGAGGAGACATACATCTGTCCCTGGCGATCGAAGGCGATCGAGGTCGCGTTCATCATCTCGACCACGAAGGGCTTGACCTCATAGTTCGTGTCGATTTTGAAAATCGCGATGGGAACTTTTTGTCCGCGCGATCCGGAGAAGGTGGCGTAGATGTTGCCCTCGGCGTCGAGTGCGGGATTGGTGACGGGGTGAAGACTATCGGCAATCGGCACCGCGACTCGCACGGTCTGTGCGTTGCTCACGTGGCCGTCGGTGGCGACGACAACGGGCCCCGAGGTTGCGCCTTCGGGCACGCGGGCAACCAGAAATCCGTCGGAGCTGACGACGACCGAACCTTCGGTCTGGCCAAACTGAACGCGCGGGCGCTCGTATTCCTGCGGCCGCAGGCCTGAGCCGGTAATGCGGATTTCGCCGCCGACCAGCGCCAGCGCGGGGGCCACAGCTTCAATGCGCGGGCCGCCATTCACATTTTTCTTGCCGAGGATGCGATCGGAAAAGCCCATGAAAGATACCGAGTTCTATTTTAGTAGACCAGAGCGCAATAAGAGTTGCATGACAAAGAATGCATAAAGGCCGGCCGCGACATCGTCGAGGACAATTCCGGTGCCTTCCGGCAATTTTTCGAGTTGCCGCACCGGAGGCGGCTTTACGATGTCGAACGCTCGAAAAAGTATAAGACCCGCCAAAAAGGTTTTCCAACCCAGAGGGGCTGCGATCAAAGTGATGAGTTGTCCGGCAACTTCGTCGATGACGACAAATTGCGGGTCTTTCTTTGATGATGCGCGGGCGACGCGGGTCGCCGCCGGAATGCCGATAAGCGTGACGAAAATGGCGAGCGCGAAGGCGACCGGGGTTCGCAGATTGGGGCTCAGTGCGTAGGACAGTGCCGCCCACAGTAGGACCGTTGCTGCCGAGCCCCACGTGCCCGGCCCAGGATGCATGTGGCCGATTCCGAAGAAGGTGGCGGCGAGCGTGGCCCAGAGCGGACTGCGCGGGCGAGTCGCCCCCGCGACAGCCGGCGGGACGCCGGCGCTACGGTTTTCGGCGCTCCGGTCTGGCTCGCTCTTCACTCTGTACTCTCTTCATCTTCCGGGTTTGTATCGCGGATGGGTTCGTCGGCGTCGGTGATTGGCGACGGTATTACGTAGCCGCCGCTGGCCCATTTGCCCAGATCGATGGTGCGGCAGCGCGGGCTGCAGAACGGGAATTGGGGGTCGGTGCTCTTGACCGCTTTTTTGCAGATGGGGCAATGCAGCTTCAGCTTGCGCTTCTGCGCCATGGCTTCATTGTAGAAGATTGCGGCTTACAAGATTTTGGCGACCAGGTCGTAGTCGTGGGCTTCGGTGATCTGGCAGCGATAGAATTCGCCCTTCTGTGGCACGGCGTCTTCAGGGAAGTCATTTACTAAGACTTTGCCGTCGATCTCCGGGGCGTGCATGGGGGTGCGGCCTTCCAGCAGCAGGTCGGTCTCTTCGGACTCGCCTTCGAGCAGGAGATCGAATTCGCGGCCGACCAGCGCTTTCTTTTTCTTCTTGCTGATCTGGCGCTGAATGCTCATCAGGTGCTTGCGACGGCGCTCGATTTCGCGTGTCGATAACTTTTTATCCTGATCGTAAGCCGCCGCGCCTTCCTGGTCGGAGTAGGCGAAAGCGCCCATCCAGTCGAACTGGGCCTCGCGGACGAACTCGCAGAGTTCCTCGAATTCTTTTTCGGTCTCGCCGGGGAATCCGACGATGAACGACGTGCGCAGGGTCAGGTCGGGGATGGTGCGCCGCATTTTGGCGATCGACTTCAGGAAGACATCAGTCCCACCACCGCGTTTCATGCGCTTCAGCACGGAGGCCGAAGCATGTTGCAGAGGCACGTCCATGTAGGAGCAGATTTTTTCGTGCCCGGCGATGGTGTCGAGCAACTTGCCCGTGATCTTGTTGGGATAGGCGTAGAGAAAACGAATCCAGCGCAGATCTTCGATCTGCGCGAGCTTTTCGAGCAAGAGGGCTAGACCGTCCTTCAGGCCGAAGTCCTCGCCGTAGCAGGTCGTATCCTGACCAATGAGCGTGATCTCGCGGACGCCGCATTGGGCCAGGCGCTCGGCCTCAGCGATCACCGACTCGAAGCGGCGCGAACGGAACTGTCCGCGCAACTGCGGAATGATGCAGAAGGTGCAGGGATGATCGCAGCCTTCGGCGATCTTGATGTAGGCCATGTGGCGCGGCGTGGCCAGAATGCGTGGCGTCGCGTCATCGTAGAGATAGTTGGGCAGATCCGCGACGGCGCCATCCCATGTTTCCCGTGAGAAGCGGCCCTGCGCGGCTCGGGCATCGCCTTCGGGGCGCGAAGTCAGAATCACGAAAGGCGAGTCCGACTGCGGAGCGGAGGCGACTCCGGACGCCGCCAGAATGTTTTCCAGTTCTCCGGTGCCGACTACCGCGTCGACTTCGGGGATGTCTCTGCGAATCTGATCGCGGAAGCGCTCGACCAGGCATCCGGCGACGACCAGCTTCTTCGCCTTGCCTGTTGCCTTGTGCGCCGCCATCTCGAGGATCGTGTTGATCGATTCCTGCTGGGCGCTCTCGATGAACGAGCAGGTATTCACGACGATCACATCAGCGTCCTCGGCGCGGGGCGTGAGTTCGGCTCCGGCGCGGGCCAGCAGGCCCATCATGACTTCGCTGTCTACGAGATTCTTGGGACAGCCCAGGCTGACGAAGCCCACTTTTTGGGCAGGCTGCGGTCTGGCCGGCAAATGGGCCGGGGACTTGCAATCCCCGGATTCTGCGGGGTCGATGACTGTGAGGTCCTTCAAAGACATGTGATCTTCTGATTTTAACATCCAGGGCGACGTTGCCCGGGGACGGGGTGACCATCCCGCCGCATGGTGCAGCACCATGATAGTTAAAAAAATCAGATGCACCTGTGAATTTAAAAGTGGCGTCGGCGTGCTAGGCTATGTCTTACCGCCCTAACAACTTGGAACCTGGCAGGAGCGAAACATGTCTGGAAAAAGGCTCTGGATTGCGATCCTGTTTTTGACGATGTTGCTGACCATGTTGGCGGCGGCACAGGACGAGAAAAATGAAATTGGCGGCTCCATCGGGCGCACGTTCATCAGCGACCAGGGCATTCACAACGCAACCTACTTTGATCCCATCATTCACTTCGGCAAGGGACTGAGTTTTGAGGGCGAATACGCCTACCATTTTCTGGTGACGCCGATCTATTCCGTGTCCGGCGAAGTTGTGGGAATGTACAACCGCGATATTGATTTGAATGCGGGGGCGTATGGATTTTCGGTGGTGCCGGGCGACATGAAGTCATTTTTCATTACTCCGGCGGCGCGCCTGAATTTGTTTCCCACCACCGCAGTTTCTCCGTGGATCAGCCTGGGAGCGGGCTTCGGCCACTTCAGTGAAAGCAACACACTGATCTATGGCGGCACGAATCCGGGGAAATCGACGACGGGCGCGGTGATTCAGGGCGGCATTGGATTGGATGTGAAGGTCTGGAAGAAACTGAGCGCGCGCGGCGAAGTGCGCGATTTCTGGTCGGGTGAGCCGGATTTTCCGCTGGCACCTACCGGGAAGTCGCGGCAGCATAATTATTTTGTGGGCGGCGGAGTGTTCTGGCGATTCTAGTTTTTGGAAGAGACATTGCTTCGCGATGCCGATGCGTAAGCTCCCTCAGCGGCTAAAGCCGGAATCGATTTCGGACGAGTACGGCGCGGCTTGAAGCCGCGCCCTTTCAAAACTGCACCCTTTCAAAACTGCACCCTTTCAAAATCAATTCTGAAGTAGTCCTCACAGCTTTTATTTTCCGCGCGTAGCTAACTCTACTTCTTCGTATAACTCTGGGAGCTTTTGCGCGTCGTCGGCAGAATTGCCGAAGCGCGCGGACTCATAGACTGCGGTGAAGTGGGCAACCGGCTCACGAAGCCGGGCATTTTCGATCTTCCGCACAAATTCCTGCGGCGTCTGCGCCGGAGTCTTCTTCACACCTTGTCGAGCCAGCACACGCGACATGCGCGTGTACCACATGGTGGCGGCTTGCTCGGGCGACCGCTGCGGATTGGCCAGCAGCCATTTTTCGTGCAGCCAGCGCGCTATGCGTCCCAGGTTCGCCATCAGCAAGAGCGCCAGCGCGACGATTCCGCCCAGGATGGTCCATCTGGCCGGCGAGTTCTGAACGCGATCCTGGCTGCGCTGGGCCCACTTCAGCATCGAGGCATAGTGTGCGCTGGCCCAGGCGCGGGCGTTCTCCCACAGGCCGCGCGTGCCGCTGAGCGCAGCCTGGCCGAGGACGTACTGGTGCGTTGTGTCGTAGCTGACGATCCAGTCGCGCCAGAATGACGCCATCGCGTCGACGTAGAGCGCGAGGCGCGCCCAGCCCTGCGGTGTGCCGCCATTGCCGGCGGGAGTGGGATCGAAGGTCTGCCAGCCGTATCCAGGGAAGTAGGCCTCGACCCAGGAGTGCGCGTCTTTGGCGCGGACCACGTAGTTGCCCGTAAGGTCGTTGAACTCGTCGCTGCGAAATCCGTTGACCACGCGGGATGGAATTCCCTGCGTCCGCAGCATGACGGCCATGGAGGAGGCGAAGTATTCGCAGTGGCCGCGTTTGCGTTCGAAAAGAAAATTTGCGATCGGATCTTTTACTTTTGTGCGAGGAAGTTCGAGGGTGTATCCGTAACGGGTTCGAAGATAGTTCTCGATGGCGGCGGCTTTGTCGAAATCATTTTGCGCCGGGCCGATGATCTGGGCCGCCAGTTGTGGCACCCGCGGATCGACTGCGGGCAGCCGCAAATAGGTCGCGGCGACTGGCGGAGGATAATCCGTCCCCGCGGTTCGCAGTTCGCCGGGGGATGGTTTTGCGATATTGGAGTCGGCCTCGTAACGGTTGATAGCGTGTGCGGCATCGAAATCGTAGATGGCCGCGCCGGAATCTCCCGCCAGCATGCGGTACGTACCGCTCAGGCTACGCGCCCAGGGGGCGAGAAAAAATACGTTGGTGCCGACGGGCTCCATGAGCACGCGATAGTGGATCATCTGCTCGCGCCGCAGGTTCGCAGTCACGTAGGAGCGCAGTTCGGGATTGTCGAAGCGGGGCACGATGAAGCTCGAATCCTCGCGCCGCGTCAGGATGAATTGTGCATCGGGCGGTTTCGACCACGTGTTCCCGTCGAAGTTCGCCAGCGCCACGCCGCGCCAGTGCAAGTCGTAGCGGCCCGTGGTGTCGCCGTCGATCTGTACATGCATCACGACGGCGTTCGATTGTTGGATCTGCCCGATCTGGCCAAGCTGCACATGATCGCTGAAGCCGGAGGAGAAATCGGTGCCGAAGGAATATCCGCCGAGATAGCCGGTCGACATGCGCGGAAGAACGAAGAAGACCACGGCACCGGCGGCGAGAATCATCAGCAACAGCGCGGGTGAAGTCAGGAGCAACGAGAGCGCCAGATTGCGGTGCTCGAAGGGATCGTTGGTGTGGCGCGCCTGAATGCTGGCCGCGTGCCCGGAGCGGCGCATTTCCATCAGGACGAAGGTGGCTACCGCCATCAAGGTGAAGGCGGCGAAGGAAAACAGGAAAGTGCTGTCGACGGTGAGCACTGCTGACGAGAGCACCATCAGGAAGGCGAGAATCGACAGCATGATGTAGTCGCGCTCGCGACGCAGAGAAAACATGCGCACCACCACGCCAAACAGCGCGAGGTGAATGGTGGCGGGCAGAAAGCTGTGCGAGAAAATAAAGTAGTCCGCGCCGAAAAAGAGGAAGTAAGCAAGGGTCAGCGGGGTGGTCCAGCGCTCGGAGATGATGATGGGGCGGCGCTTGGCGACAAAGTATCCGCGAACCGCCAGGGCCGCGCCGACCAGAATAATCGACGGCAAGTCGAGGCCGCCCGTGCTGGCGAGCGTGGCAAATCCTGTGAGCACGAGCAGATAAAGCGCCAACTCAAAGTAGAAGTCGATGGCCCGCTGCAGCGGGATGACGCCGGGTTGCGTGGATTGAAGCATTCGTTGTTATGTGGGGACAGCCGCCCCGGCTGTCCCGGCGAGCAAAGCTCGCCAGTATTCTCAACGGTTGTGGACGAAAGTTCTATTGTTCGATAACGAGCGCAATAAAGGAAGGGTCCGCGGGGAAAATCTTGCACCAAAGGTCACCGACGGTGAGCTCGATCGCAGCCCCGGGGCGCGTTCGTCCCGCGGGCTCGCTACGCTCGCGGGCGGAGGAATGCCTCCGCCCTTACGTGGCCTTGTTTCCGCAATGCTAGAATGTTCAGTCAGGCATCGGTCTCGCGCGACGTACTCCCGCCAACCCCGCCAGGTCCGGAAGGAAGCAACGGTAACGGGCTCTTGCGTGTGCAGCGAGTCCCCGGTGCCTGGCTTATTTTTTCCCCACTCGCTGGTTCCTGTACCCCGCATTACAAATCTCTACATCTATTTGACGACTCTTTGCGCAAGAAAGCGCTCTTCACGCGTCCAATGGAAGTAGAGGCTGCTGATCTGTCGGCGGTCGACGAATCCCCAATCCCGAGGAGTGAAATGAAGAGTCATCCGGTTTCCCCGAAGTTCGCCAGCGCTCATATCACCATTTTTGTCGCCGGGAAATTATTTGATGGGCACCTGTCGTATCTGGATCAACTGATTCAGTCGGCGCATGAATGCCGTTTGTGGCCGCTGCTGAATCTGGCGCGACTGGAAGAGGTGGATCGCGCCGCGCTGCTGTTTCTATTGCGCGGAGAAGACCGGCAGTTCGGGATTGCGTTCTGTCCGGCGGATGTGCGGTCGCGGATGGATGGGGCTCGGACTGCGGCGGCCTAGTTCACCCTGACGGCCGCTCGGCTTCGCCTTCGCGGGACGGACGAATGCGTCCGTCCCCACGTGTCCGTCCCCACGTGGGATTGCCACATGAGTATCGCCACGGCTGACATTCGTTAGACTTTCTGCTCCTGATCCTTCACAATACTTGGTTTCATTTCTACTTGGGTCAGGAGCACTCTTTGAATAAACCGATTCGCGCCAAAATCAGCGCATTGGGCACGTATGTGCCGCCTCGTCTGCTGACCAACGCCGACCTCGAGAAGATGGTCGACACCTCGGACGACTGGATCATGGCGCGCGTGGGCATTCGCGAACGCCACATCGTGGATAAGGGTGTGGCTACCAGCGATCTGGCGGTTGAGGCCGCGAAGAAGGCGCTGGCGCAGCGCGGGCTCAGTCCTACCGATATTGAAGCGATCATCGTGGGCACGGTCACGCCCGATATGTTTTTCCCGTCGACCGCGTGCCTGGTGCAGCACAAGCTGGGCGCGAAGGGAGCGTGGGGATTCGATCTTTCGGGCGCGTGCTCGGCATTTATTTATTCGCTGCAGGTGGGGGCGCAGTTTATTGCGTCGGGGGCGCATAAGCGCGTGCTGGTGATTGGGTCCGATGTGATGTCGTCGATCATCGACTATACCGACCGCGCGACGTGCGTGATTTTCGGTGACGGCGCCGGCGCGGTGATTCTTGAACCGGCGGAAGACGATTCGGTGGGGCTGATCGATTATGTTCATGAAGTGGACGGATCGGGCGGCGATTTTCTCTACATGCCGGGCGGGGGCAGCCGCAATCCATCGTCGAAAGAGACCATTGAGAAGAAGATGCACTACGTCCACCAGGACGGGCAGCAGGTTTTCAAGTTCGCTGTGCGCAAACAGACCGAGGCCTGCGAAAAACTTCTGGCCCGCAACGGGCTGAAGGGCACCGATATTGACGCGTTCATTCCGCACCAGGCGAATCTGCGAATTATTAACGCGACGGCGGACCGGCTCGGTCTGCGGCCCGAGGCCGTGATCGTGAATATCGAGCGCTACGGCAACACCACCGCCGGGACGATCCCGCTCGCCATGGGCACGGCCGTCGAAGAAGGCAAGCTGAAGAAGGGAAGCCTGGTGATGCTGGCCTCGGTGGGCGCGGGATTTACCGTGGGCGCGACGCTGCTGCGCTGGGCGTTCTGAAGCGTTTGTGGCGCTGCCAGAGACGTTGCCAGCAACGTCTCTACGAATGACGTTGGTAACGCGCCCTTGCAGATTGCGCTATCTCCGCGCGCCTTGAAATTGTTATGTTTCCGCAGAGTCCGCCTACCACGTTGGGATGGCCGCGGGCCTGCTCGATGATTCGCTTCCGAACAACCTCGAAAATCTTCTGCTGTTTCCTTTTGTTGGGTTCGGTCGGCGTGTGGGCGCAGCAAGCCGATCCTCGCGAAGGCAAGCTATTGATTTTTGAGCACATGTGGAATGAGGCGCAGGTGAACCGCGATGCCGCTGCGCTCGATCAACTGGTCTCCAGCCGCTTCGTGAACACGGAGTGGGACGGAGAGGTCACCGACAAACAGAAATTTCTCTCAGACATTCGCGACCCGCTGTTCAAGCCGACCCTGGCGACAATTCAGGATGTGAAAATGAATTTCTTCGGGGACACGGCCGTGGTCACGGGCACGTACCATGCGCAAGGCACTTATCAGGGTAAGCCGTACGACCATGTCGGCCGATTCACCGACACTTGGATTCTCGATCTCGGCAAATGGCAGTGCGTGGCCAGTCATACCAGCCTGCTGAAGAAGTAGCAATTCCTCCTGCTGCAAAATACGCTTCGCCTGCTGTTCTGTTTATAGCCCCATAAAATCTTTTGATATGTCGAGCCCGGCTCGTGGGGCGGAGTTCGATGATCTAATGCATAAGAACGCGTCGGCGTTTTTTTTGCTATGGACGGCACCCACTCATCCTCGCGGCCCGCTACATGGAAGGTCCTGCTGGCCTTCGCCATTATTTATTTCGTATGGGGCTCGACGTTTCTCGCGATCCGCGTGGGCGTGCGCGAGGTGCCTCCGTTTCTGCTCGCGGGAATGCGGTTTTTTGTTGCGGGCATCATTCTCTACGGCTGGATGCGGGCGCGGGGCACACCTTCCCCGAGCGTCCGCGAGTGGAAGTCGGCATCGTTTCTGGCGCTGCTGATTTTCGTCTTCGATTACGGCTTGCTGTTCTGGGCGGAACGCCGCGTGCCCTCGGGAATTGCGGCGGTGATGCTCGCGATGATCCCAGTATTTATGGCCCTGGGCGAGATTGTCATACTGCGGACGCAGCGGCTGACGCTACGATTGGCCGTCGCACTGTTGCTGGGGATCGCTGGGGTGGCAGTGCTGGTCGGGCGTTCGATGGGGATTGGCGGCGCGCCAGTAGATCGCGCAGGTGCTTGCGCGCTGGTGGTAGCTGCGATCAGTTGGTCGGTCGCAGCTTCATTGAGCCGCAAGGTTCCGCTGCCGGCTGCGAAGGTGATGAGTTCGGGCGCGCAGATGCTGGCTGGCGGAATTTTGTTGATCATCGCGGCGGCGCTGCTGGGAGAATTTCGCGGCTTCCGCGTGCAGGCGGTTTCGCGCGAAGCCTGGCTGGCGCTGGCTTATCTCATCGTTGCGGGATCGATTGCCGGATTCACCGCTTACGTCTGGCTGATTCATCACGAATCGCCAACGAAGGTGGGGACGTACGCGTATGTGAATCCCGTGGTCGCAGTGCTGGTGGGATATTTCTTCGGCGGCGAAGCGATGGGCCCGCGCACAATTGCGGGGACGCTGCTGGTACTGGTGAGCGTGCTGGTGATTACGGTGGCGCCGGCCAAGCAGAAAGGACCCGCGCTGGCACAGGATGAATTGTCGGTCCCGTCGGTGGAGGTCTAAGGGTGCGTCATCTTCTCTGGCTTCACCAGCTGATCAAATTCCTCGCCGGTCAGGTATCCCAGCTTTAACGCGGCTTCGCGCAGGCTCGAATGATCTACGTGCGCGGTGTGGGCGATCTGCGCAGCCTTGTCGTATCCGACCTTGGGCGCTAGCGCCGTTACCAGCATGAGGGAATTCTTCACGTAGTAGTCGATCTTGGCGCGATCGACCTCGATGCCCTTGAGCATGTATTCGACATAGCCGTGGCAGGCGTCGGTGATGAGCGTGACCGAGTGCAGGAAGTTGTAGATGATTACCGGCTTGTAGACGTTCAGCTCGAAGTTGCCCTGCGACCCTGCGAAACCGACCGCTGCGGTCGCGCCGTGCACCTGTACGCAGACCATCGTCATAGCTTCGCACTGCGTGGGATTCACCTTGCCCGGCATGATCGACGAGCCGGGCTCGTTCTCGGGGATGATCAGTTCGCCGAGGCCGCAGCGCGGGCCGGACGCGAGCCAGCGAATGTCGTTGGAAATTTTCATGAACGACGCGGCTAACGTTTCCATCGCACCCTGTGCGAAAACGATTTCGTCGTGCGCCGACAGCGCGGCGAATTTGTTGCCATGCGAGCGGAAGGGAAGCCCGGTGAGTTCGGCGACCTTTTTCGCGGCGCGCTCGGCGAATTCCGGATGCGTGTTCAGGCCCGTGCCCACGGCCGTTCCGCCGATCGCGAGATCGTAGAGTCCTTCGAGCGCCTGCTCCAGGCGGTGGATATCGCGCTCCAGCAAACTGGCCCAGCCCCCGAATTCCTGCCCGACGGTGAGCGGCACAGCGTCCTGCAGGTGTGTGCGGCCGATCTTCACTACATCTTTAAATTCTTTCGCCTTGGCGGCGATCGCGTCGTGAACGCTCTTGATCGCCGGAATGAGCGCGTTCTTCACGCGATCGGCGGCGGCGATGTGCATGGCTGCGGGAAAGGTGTCGTTCGACGACTGCGACATGTTGACGTCGTCGTTGGGATGGATCGGCTTCTTCGATCCCAATTCGCCGCCGGCAATTTCGATGGCGCGGTTCGAGATCACCTCATTCACGTTCATGTTCGTCTGAGTGCCGCTGCCAGTTTGCCAGATGCGCAGCGGAAACTGATTGTTGAGCTTGCCGGCAATGACTTCGTCGGCGGCTTGCGCGATCAGCTTGGCTTTATCGGCGGGCAGTTTGCCGAGATCCTGATTGACCAGCGCGCAGGCTTTTTTCAAAATGCCGAAGGCGCGAATGAGCTCAGGCGGCATAGTATCGCGTCCGATATTGAAATGCAGCAGCGAGCGCTGCGTCTGCGCGCCCCAGTACACATTCGCGGGGACTTCAATCTTCCCCATGCTGTCGGATTCAATGCGGGTCTTGCCGGAGGACTGGGTGACGGGTTCAGTAAGAGTAGACACGATGAAATCTCCTGTGCATCGGAGCAGTACGAGGAACCACGTATTATACGGCGGCAGGAAAGGGAAGGCTCAAGGCACGGGGGACGCGATAACTTGCCAAGCTGTATCCAAACGGATACAATTTAGATCACTTGAATACTCTGCTGCGGTCGTCCGATTTCGATTCGTGGCTATCGGGTCTTTCCGACCAGAAGGCAAAGGCCAGAATCTTGGCTCGATTGGCGAGCGCGAGATTCGGGAATTTCGGGGATTGCGAACCGGTTGGCGAAGGCGTTTCTGAGATGCGGATTCATGTTGGAGCGGGGTATCGCGTTTATTACACAAGAACGGGATCGACGATCTATGTGTTGCTGGCCGGTGGCACAAAGGCATCCCAAGTAAAGGACATCGCCAAGGCGAAAAGAATGGCCGGCGAACTTAAGAAGGCGAAGCGGCAATGAAGAAAAAAATAACTTACAAACCGTTCGACGCGGCGGCTTATCTCGATAACGATGCGGTGATTGCTGAATATCTTTCGGCAGCCGCAGAGGATCCCAATCCTGACGTCTTTGTGGCGGCGCTCGGCGACGTGGCGAAAGCACGCGGCATAGCGCACATTGCCAAGGAATCAGGGCTCGGGCGGGAGAGCTTGTACAAAGCTCTGAGCGCGGGGGCACATCCACGCTTCGAAACGATCAATTCGGTTCTGCACGCGCTGGGCGTAAAGTTCTCCGTGGTTGCGGAACGCTAGAGCGTGGACTGGGTGCCGCCGACCCGCCGCAGGCCCACTTCTCGCGCAAAGGGCGCGCGAGAAATGGGGCGCCCGGCTTCCGTCAGCCGCATGCTAGAATCATCGGTTTCCGGCCCGTGTTGAATCCGGAACTCTATTCGTTCCCCCTGCTTCCATGCCTGAATTCCTTGCCGCTGAAGAACTCGATACTCTGCCGCAGACCAAGCTGAAGGCGCGTCCTGAGATGCGTACGGATGTGCTGGTCATTGGAGCGGGGCCGACCGGTTTGGCTTGCGCCATTGAGGCGCAGAAGCTGGGGCTGAAGGTCATCATCCTCGATAAGGGATGCCTGGTGAACTCGTTGTTTCATTATCCGGCGAACATGTTGTTCTTTACCACGCCGGAATTGCTTGAGATCGGCGACATTCCGTTTACCACGGCGCAGCAGAAGCCTAATCGCGAGGAGGCTCTGGAGTACTACCGCAAAGTTGCCGAGCATTATGAACTGGACCTGCGGCAGTATGAGTGGGTGAAGACGGTCATGGGAGAAGACGGGAACTTCAGCATCACCGCGACCGATCGCGCGGGGCGCCCGCATGACTACCGCACGAAGAAAGTAATCGTCTCCACCGGATACTACGATCTGGCGAACCAGCTCTGCATTCCGGGCGAAGATCTGCCCAAGGTTTCACACTACTACGGCGAGCCACATCCTTACTACGACACCGATGTGCTGGTGATCGGCGGAAAGAACTCAGCGGCGATTGCGGCGCTGGATTTGTGGCGGCACGGAGCGCGCGTAAGCATCGTGCACCGCGACGCGCAACTGCATCATCACGTGAAGTACTGGATCAAGCCTGACCTCGAGAATCGCATCAAGAACAACGAAATCGAGGCCTACTTCAGCAGTTACGTGCAGGAGATTGGGATCGACCATGCAGTGGTGGTCACGCCGCGCGGGCCGATTCGATTGAAGAATGACTTCGTGCTGGCGCTGATTGGCTACCATCCCGACTACGATTTTCTGCGCAGCATGGGAATCGAGTTGTCGGAGCAGCAGTGCCGTCCGGTGTGCGATCCGGTGTCGCTGGAGAGCAACGTCAAGGGAATCTATGTGGCGGGCGTGATTGTGTCAGGATCGCGCACCAACGAGATCTTCATCGAGAACGGACGCTTCCATGGCAAGCAGATCGCCGCCGACTTGAAAGTGAAGCTCAAGCCGTAGGCCGCAGGTGCGGCGCCCACGTTCGAGTCCTTACTTTCCATCCAATCGATCGATCTTTGCGGCCATGATGAAGTCGCTTTCCGTCAGGCCGTCGATCTTGTGCGTCCACAGCGTGATTCCAGCTTTGCCCCAGGCCAGCAGAATGTCAGGATGATGTCCTTGCTCCTCGGCTAGGGCTCCGACGCGATTGACGAAATCGAGCGCCTGCTTGAAGTCGGGGAACTTGAATTCACGATTTAGATGGTGGCCGTTGACCACGGTCCAAGTGGGAACCTGTTTCTTGAGTTCTTCCAGTTGGTTCCCGGCGAGGGGCGGAACACCTCCGCGGCAGGGCACGCATTGTTGGTTGGCTAATGGTTCAGTCATGATGCCTTCCACTGTAGCAAAGGCGGCGGATTCAGTGGGCGAGAGCAGTTCTGGCATTCGCCGCGAAGAACTCCCACATGACCTTCTCCGTGCCCGGTACCCATTCGTGACCGACTTCGACTTCGCGCACGAATTGAATCGTGATGCCAGGCATTTTCACCAGCGCTCCATTGACGCCTGAAGTCGGCTGGCCGTTGGTGCAGAGTTGAGGCAGGGTTCCGGTGTAGCCGGAGACAGCGGCCCAATAATCAAGCGTGACATCGGAGCTCGGCGACGAGGACTGGCCCCAGTTGTGGCTCTGCCCACAATATCCGACCCTGAAATCTTCATCGCCGTTCAAAATGAGAACCGAGACGGGTTGCGACGGGGGAGGAACGTTTTGCTGGGTAAGCTCTGAATATAACTGCCCGGAGGCGGCGCCGATGGCGCTGACCAGGTCCGCCGAGTCGACTCCGACCCGGTGCGCCATGAATGCTCCGGAGCTCATGCCTGCGACGAAGACATTCGATATCGAATATTGCTGCTTAGCTCGCAGAATCAGAGCGCGGATGTATCCCGAGTCGCTGGGATCATTCTTAAAGGAATAATCGAGGAAGTACGCATCCCAGTACCAACCGTTCGGGCTGTAGCTGGAGATGGGCCAGAGCACGATGAATCCCTCTTGCTCAGAGAGCTTTTGCAGCGCTGTGCGATCGAAGGGCCCGGGAACGCCAGGGCCAACGGACGTGGCATGGAGCATGACGAACAGAGCTGGATTCTTGGCGAGGTTCTTGGGCACGTACAGGTCGTAGTAGCGAGTGGTGCCATTCCAAACGTAGGTCTGATTACCGGAGTAGGTTCCGGCTAAGCAGGTGGCCCCGAGCAGCAAGAGGACGAGGTAGCGCATCTTCATATTTCCTCTCTCATCGTTTTCACTCGTCTGGGCGATCGAACCGGGAACTACAAGGGGGGAGCCGCGAGGCCGTCTTTCGGAGGCGTAAGCGGCTTAAAGTAACGCTTCAAGAATAGCAGATATGCCAGGAAAATCATGCCTGAAAGTAAGCCCCACCACAGGATGACGTGGCTGCGGAACAGCGGCGTGGAGTTGAGCACTCGCAGCTCATTTTCGGAGAAGCCGAGCTTGGAATAGGCCTGCATGAGGTCGGCGCGCGCATAGGTGATCGCCACGGAGAGGATCTGTAGAAAGCCGACGCCGACGGCGATCCACCATGCGGTAGCTCGCAGCCGAAACAGGGCGACTGCGAAATACAGATTGAGAGCAACGAAACCCAGGAGGCACGCGGCGCCCAGCCATGCCGGTGAGATATCGTCCGAAGAATGGGAAGATTGGAGTGCTCAGGGCGGTGCTGATCAGGAAGAACGCGGCGACAGTCAGATACACGGATGCGCCGAGTACGGGAAGAGGAGCACGGTCCGTCCAGCGCTCGACCGGATCGCGATAACGGCAGGTCAGTTCGACATCTTTTCGTCCGTAGAAGATGACAAAGGCCAATGGCACCAGGATCGCAAAGAAAGCCACAAAGAGAATAATGATGGTGAGAATGATAGCCATCACGGCCGTGGATAGACCGGGCGACGACGCGCCGGGAGTGTTGTGCTGGGCTTCAGCCATGAAGCCTTGAATGCTGACCGGCAAAACTGCGGTCACAAAGATGGTGGTGAGCGTGCCGACAATCAGGGCGTACCAAGAGGTGACGAGCGTGAGCGCGCGGGCCCAGCGCTTGGCTTGCAACGAGCCGATGCCGACGGCAATTAAAGTTGCGGAGATGAGGGCATAAGTGATAACGGCGGAAGCGACCTGGGCGGGGCGCAGTCCAGCGCCGCCGGGGACCAGGCGCGACATGAAGGCTCCCAACATGGCGAAGGGAATCATCAGTGCGGCGAGCAGTCCGAGGATGACCTGGATGATGCCGAAGATCAGCAGACCGGTCGAGCGATCGGTGTAGGCGGGCGGTGGAGGGACGACGGGCGCGGGAGCCTGCGGCACGAGCGCGGCCGGGACCGACTCGGGAGTTGGATCAAGTGATGGCGTCGGCTGAGATGCGTCGTCCACGGGCCTCCCTGCGAAAGGCCTATCTTAATGCATCTGGCAAACTCAAAGTTATTTTGCTGACTCCGCGAGGGAATTACACCTCGTTTCTTCCTCGGAGGCTGAGGCTGCGCCCTTCAAAACTATTTGCGCTTTTCCGCGAGGCAAAATAAAAAGGCCCCACTTCTCGCGCAACATGCGCTCGAGAAATGGGGCACCCGTGTTTCGATTCCCAATTGTCGTTAGTCTCCTGTGCCGGTCATCGGGATGACGTGCGGGCTGCCACCGCCGGCGGCAACGATCATGACATTGGCGGTTAAGGCGCCCTTTAGTTGAGGATCAAATACGACCACGACGGTGCAACTGGCGCCGGCAGCGATCGATCCCGTGCCCAGCGGGCAAGTGGAGCTCGACTGGATGAGGAAGCTGGTCACGCGCGTGCCCGTGACGGAAATCTTGCTGGTCGCAACCGCAGTCTTGGCCAGGTTGGTGATGGTGATGGTCTGCGGCGCGCTGGAAGTCTTCACGGTTTGCGTGCCGAAATTCAGACTCGTGGGCGAGATGCTGAGGACCGTTCCGATTCCCGTCAGAGGGATCGTCTGCGGGCTGTTGGGAGCATTGTCGGTGACGGTGAGAGTTCCCGGCAGCGAGCCGGCTTTAGTCGGAGTGAAAACGACGTTGATGGTGCAGCTCGCATTGCCGGCCAGGGTGGTGCCGCAGTTATTGGTCTCGCTGAAGGGAGCAGTGGCGGCGATCGAGGTGATGCTGATGGCGATGTTGCCGGTGTTGGTCAGCGTGACTGGCTGCGCCGGGCTATTGGTATTGATGACCTGTGCGGCGTAGGTAAGGCTTGCGGGCGACAGCGTTGCGTTGCTGGGCCCGCCGATGCAGGGGCACATGCCGTAGACGTAGAGTCCGCTTTGTGTGCCGACGTAGACTTTGCCATTGACGACGGTGGGCACGGCGAACTTGACGGCCGGTCCGGGGGTGTCGCGAGCGGCGTTGGTGGTGCTGTTGTAGAGCTCAGTGCCAAGATTGCCGGCATTGTAGGCATAAAGAATGGCGTTGTTGACGCCCTTCTCGTTGTCCACGGTTTCCGGGCGCATGATGGTCCAGGCAATCGCGTTGGTGTTGCCATTGGCGCTGATGAACGGCGTGGGGCTGGCGAGGTAGGCTTCGGCACTCTGGCTGGCAAAGTTCGAAGCAAGCAGTCCGCCTGAGAGCGGCCATTGCCAGAGGTTATCGCCGGTCAGCGGTTTCTCATTGATGACGCCGCCGAAGTAGAGGCTGTTGGTGGTGCCGTTGCTGAAGTAGGCTGCCGAACTCCAGAAGCCGATTGCAGCAGTGGTGCCGACGGATTGCACGCCGCCGCCGAGTCCGCCCATGTCGTCAGCGTTGACCAGGTAAGCGGGGTTGGCAGTGTCGCAGTCAGGAACGTTGCCCTTGCCAGCGATGAAGATCAGGTTGGAGACGTCGCCGGGCTGGGGCGGCAGAAGCACGGGACCGCCGGAGCCGAGGTCAGTGTCGGTAGTCTGGCGGCAGGCCTCGTCCGGTGGAGTGAAGTAATCCATGACCTGCACGGCGAAGCCGCTGGTGGTGGTGGCGCTGGTGACGAGGTTGAGTTTGACGATGGTGTCACCGTAGTTGTTGCCGCCGACATTGACGTCGAAAGTGCCGTCGCCGACCGCGACGAAGACGTTGCCGTTGGCATCGCCGGAGACGCCGCCGCCGGAGCCCCAGATGCCGCCGCCGCCGGTGGTGTTTTTCGGATGCGGAGTGGCGGTCCAGTCAGCGAGCGCATTGAGGTTGGATGCGTCAAAGGCGAGCATCATGCCCTGGCCAGAGAAGCCCACCCAGAGCACGCCCTGAGAGAATCCGGTTGTCGGTTCAAGCAGGAGGCCGGGACGTTGGCCGTCGCCGAGAGGATTGAAGATTCCCGTCTGGAGCTGGCAACCCATTTGACCCGTCGAAAAGGGAACGCTGCAAATGGTGTAGGGGGTGATCTTGTCGACGCCGGTGGTGATGTCGAGCCCGTGAATGCGGGCGACATAGTTGGGATTGGTCGAGCTGCCCTCGGCGGTACGGGCGATAAAGTACATGGTGTTGGTGGCCTGGTTAATCACAGGCGTGCCGGTGATGCCGAGCAGCGGGTAGATGGTACAGGCATTCTTGTGCGCGAGGCACGGGATCGGCGTCACCGTGGTGCCGTTGACCAGGCTGGTGTACCAGAGAGGATTGGGATTTTGTGTCTGGCTATCGGCGTCGAAGGCGTAAATGCCGTCGGCTTCCGTAACGACGTAAACCACGTTATGCACCGAGCCGTTGATGGTGACATTGGGCACATAGAGCGGCTGGGCATAAACGTTGCCGTCGGTCTGCCAGTTGAAGAGCATTCCGAAATTGGTGGCGTTCAGGTTGGTGGGGGTGAGGATCGATTCCTGCAGGTTCTGACCAAGACGGCTGTTGCCGTTCTGGTAGGTGGTGATGGCGGGAGGCGCTGCCGGTTTCTCGACCTGCGAGAAGCCATAGACGGTCATCACGGTGAAAGCGAAGAGTGCAAGTAGGGCGAAGCGCTTCATTTGGATAAAACCTCCCACAAACCTTGGTTGTGTCTGATTGCTGTTTTCGTTAACGCGGGCGAGCCGCGCTTATTCCCAGAAAAATCTTCTAATCTCCGGTGCCTGACATGGGCACGTTCTGCGGACTGCCTCCGCCGGCGTCGATGGCCGTCAAGTTGGCGTTCAGCGCGCCTTTGAGCTGCGGATCGAAGACCACGTTCACGGTGCAACTGGCTCCGGCGGCCAGCGATCCCGTGGCGAGCGGGCAGGTCGACGTGCTCTGAATGATGAAACTGGTGACGCGCGATCCGGTGACGGAGATTTTGCTGAAAGCCACCGCGGCGGTGCTCACGTTTTTCACTGTAACGGTTTGCGGCGAGCTGGAAGTTTTCAACGTCTGCGTGCCAAAGTTCAGACTGGTGGGCGAGAAACTGATGGCGGCGCCGACCCCGGTGAGCGCGACCTTCTGCGGACTATTCGGAGCATTGTCCACAACGCTGAGAGTTCCAGTCTGCGTTCCTGACTTGGTGGGCGTGAAGACGACATTGATGGTGCAGTTGGCGCCCGCGGCGAGGCTTGAGCCGCAGTTGTTGGTCTGGGTGTAGGGTGCGGCGGCGGAAATGCTGGTGATGGTGATGGCGACCGAACCGGTATTGGTTAGCGTTGCTGCCTGTGCGGGGCTGCTGGTGCCGATGACTTGCGCGGCATAGGTCAGGGTCGCGGGGGTGAGCGTGGCGTTGCTGTTGCTGCCGACGCCGGTCAGGCTCACGTTTTGCGGAGTGTTCGCAGCGTTGTCAGCGATTGAGAGCACTGCGGTGCGAGTTCCGGTGGTGCTGGGCGTAAGGGTGAGTGTGACTGTGCAGGACGCGCCCGAGGCGAGAGTGGATCCGCAGGTATTGCCGGTAATGAGGTAATCGGCAGCATCGGCGCCGACGAGGGTGATCGTCGAGATGTTCAACGTCGCAGCTTCACTGTTGGTCAGCTTCGTGGTGAGCGCGGCCGAGGTTTGGCCGATCGCCTCTGTGCCGAAGTTGAGCGACAGGGGCCAGGCCTGCACACCGGGAGCGAACTTGAACACAACGGCGTTGGTTGTGCCCCGCATCGTGCTCTGCACAACTCCAGGCGTGACGGGGAAATTGGTGGAGTAGGTTCGCCCGATGATGTAGGAGTTGCCCAGCTTGTCGACCGCCATGACGAAGGCGACGTCGACGGCGGTGCCGCCGAGATAGGTGGAGTAAAGCAACGACGTGCCGGTCGCGTTGAGGACGGAGTAGATCGCGTCGTAGCTCCCGGCGTTGGTCGGCTGGAATGCGCCCGTGGTGACGGGATAGTTCGTGGAACTGGAGCGGCCCGTGATGTAAACGTTATCGCTCTGGTCGAGGCCGATGCTGAAGCCAACGTCGTCGCCAGTACCGCCAAGATAGGTCGAGAAAACCAGCGCCGATCCGGTGGAATTTAGTTCGGTCACGAAGGCGTCGCCGCCCGCGGGAGTGCAATCTCCGCCGAAAGTGGATTGCACGACACCGGCGGTGACGGGGAAATCGCTGGCGCAAGTGTATCCAGCAATGTAAGCGTTGCCGGCGGAACTGACCGCGACGGAGTTGCCGGCGGACGTGCCGGTAGTGCCGCCGAGATAGGTGGAATAAATTTCCGCCGTGCCGCCGACATTCAGTTTGGTGACCCAGGCAGCGCCGTTCACTGTGGTCGTCGTCTGGAACGCGCCGGTCGTGACCGGGAAGTCGGGAGAATAGGTATAGCCGGTGACGATGGTGTTATCCGAGGAGTCGAGGGCAATGCCGAAGCCGACGTCCTGCACGCTGCCGCCGAGATACGTCGAGTAGACGAGCGCGGTGCCGGTGGAATTCATCTCGGTGACGAAGGCGTTGCTCTGAGATCCGGTTATATACGTGGTCTGGAAAGCGCCGGTGGTCACGGGAAAATCGGTGGAAGTGGTCCAGCCAACGATGTAGGCGTTTTTCGCGGAGTCGAGCGTGATGCCGAAGGCGCGGTTGTCGCCGCTTCCACCGATGAATGTTGAGTAGAGGAGCGAATTGCCCGCAGCGCTGAACTTGGTCAGAAAGACAGCCGGATAAAGCGCGCAGCTGACGCACGTGGTCTGGAAGGCGCCAGCAGTGACTGGGAAGTTGGCCGATCCGGTGTTGCCCACTTCGAAGGCTTCGCCCAGGGAATCGACGGCCATGCCGAAGGGATATTCGGTGCCGGTGCCGCCGAGATAGGTGGAATAGACGAGCGCGGTTCCGGTGCGATTCAGTTTGAGCGCGAAGGTGTCGATGCCGCCGGCGTTAGCTTTCTGATACGGACTCTTGGTGGGGAAATTCGTCGAAGAGGTGAAGCCGGTGACGTAGGCGTTGCCGAACTGATCGATGGCGACGCCAAATGCGCCGTCGGTTCCGGTGCCGCCGATGTAGGTGGAATAGCTCAGCGCAGGATCGATGACCAGCGGGCGCGAGGCATCGTACGCGGCGAGTTCGAAGCCGACCTGATGGCCACCCTTCAGCACCCAGCGGCCGTCGACGGACGTGCCGGTAGCAGCCTGCCGCCGGATCACCGCCGATGGAGTGAATGTCATCCGCGATTGCCGGTTGGTACACGACCGGCTTGTGGAAGCGCACGTCGCCGTTCTCCGTGGGAACGAGCAGGTCACCGTTGTTCGCGATACGCAGCGCCGCGGTGGTGCGCTTGCCGGAGATGGATTCGGCGGCAACGTCGAGCGCGATGGCGCGCGGATCAGCGCCGGGGGCAACTACGAAGTCATATTCAAGTTGCTGGCGGTTGCCGTAGTAGACGAGATCGACGCCGGCATAAGCGTCTTGGTAGCGCACTTGCGCGAAGTTGGAAATGTCGGTGTGCCACTGGCTGGGATCGTTGCCGATGAAGTAGTTGCTCTTGCCTTCCTGCTGGCTCGCTCCGGAAACGTGCGCTGCGGAATTGGCGCCGATCAACTTCATGCGCAGCACGGCAGAGTTCTGATTGGTCGCTTTGAAGTCGGCAGGCTTCAGATTGGCGAGGCCTTCACGATCCAGCGTGCGAGCAGGTGCGCGGCGCAGGCTCAACACGGCTTCATCCCCGGTGAGGAACAAAGTGTAGCCCTCTCCGCGCGAGAGAAACTTGACCTGTTGGTCGCTCTGGCCTTGATTCGCTTCGAAAGTCAGCGGCAGCTTGCCGTAGTTCGACGCTACCTGCGCGCGTACTGCAGGCGAAACCTGTTCAGGGAATGATTGCGATAGTTGAGCAGATTGCGTCTGCACCGGGCGCTGAGAAACATGACGCGAAGACAGCCTGGTTGTGAACGCGAAGATCAGCACAGCCGTGGCGACGGCCACTGCGAACACGCCGATAAGAACTGCTGGGCGTACGAGGGAATTGCGGCGGAGAATTGGCATCGAGTATCCCGGTTCCTCAGTTGTGGTCAAGCTTGGTTGTTCCGGCGGCGGGGAGGCGTTCCGGATAACGCTCCGGAAAGTATACTTCGCATCCTGTTCCCGCCGATGGAGAAGTTCTTCTCTATCGGCTTGTTTTTGTGCCGTACGTATGCAAGATTCTGCGACTTTTTTAAGCGCTTCTACTGTCCTGTTCCGCTGACTGCGAACGATTCGGAACCAGTGGCCCAACCCGTGGTCACGCTGACGGAGCCGTTAATCGCTCCGGTCTTGGTCGGCGTGAAATACACCACCAGATTGCAGAACGGCAGCAACAGCGGAGGAACCTGTCCGTTCACCGAACACGGCTGCGTGCCACCCGGTACGGCAGCGAAATCACCGCTGGCGGACCATCCTAAAATAGTCATGTTCGTGTTTTCGAAATTCCAGACCTTCACGATCTGCCCGGGACTGGTTGTGCCTACGGTTTGAGGAGCGAACTTCATGCTCGCCGGACTGAAGCTGGAATCAAGGTTGCCGAGGCCTTCGAGATCGAAGATCACGGGATTGCCCGATCCGGTTGCGACCGAAATGGATCCGTTGAAGTAGCCGAGCACGCTGGGCGTGAATACGACCGCAAAGGTGCAGGACTTTCCCGCAGCCAGCGCGCCGCCGCAGGGAGCCGCGCCAGTGCCAGAGACCGTCCAGTCGGTACTGGCGGTTAATGTCAGATTCAGCGTCGACGCCGTTGTGTTGGTAGCAGTCACGTTCTTCGGCAAGCTGGAGAAGCCAAGCGCCGGGCTGTCGAACAGCAGGCTCGCCGGGTTGAAGCTGAGCGGCAGAGTTGCGCCGCCGGTCGCGGTGCCAGCCAGGCTGGTGATCTGCGGAATGAATCCCGATCCGCTAACAATGAACGATCCGTTGATGGCGCCGCTCTGCGTCGGGGTCAATGAGACCGACACGGTGCAACTCGCACCTGCCGTCAGGGACGAACCGCAGGGACTGGTTCCCGACGCGACTGCGCTGTAATTGCCGGTCGCGGTGAAGTTGAAGGTTTGTGTCACCGTCGACTGATTTGTGACGGTCACCGTCTGCGCGGCGCTGGACTTGCCGACTGCAGTCGACGGGAAAGTGAGCGCCACGGGCGAAACTGCCATCGGGAACTGGCCGGTGCCGGTGAGGGGCACGATCAGGAAGTCGCCGGTGACGTTGCCCTGAATGGTAAGCGTGCCGTTGATCGCGCCAGGGAATGAAGGCGCGAACGAAACCGTGATGGTGCATGTTCCGAGCGACGCCAGCGTCGATCCGCAAGTCGTGGTCATCGGGTAATCCGCGCTGGTGGTGATGCTGGCGATATCGAGCGTGGTGTTGCCCTTGTTGGTGAGCGTGACGACTTGCGAAGAGGTCGTGCTGCTGACTTGCGCGTTGCCGAAGGTGAGCTTGGTTGCCGAAGCGCTCATGACGGCGGCGGGGCTCTGATTGACCAGCGAGCTGACATCGCCGCCGCCGGAATTGGCAACCACGAGATCGTACTTGCCGCTGCCATCGATGACCGCCGCGACTGCGACCGGAGTGACTCCGACTTTGTAATTCACCGCGCCAGAGAAGGTTCCGGTGCCGCTGCCCTGCATCACGCCGACGGAGTTCGTAGCGCTCTCGGTGACGACGAGATCGAGGATGCCGTTAGCGTTGATGTCCGCCGCAGTGATGCCGACCGGAGACGCACTGGGAATCGAATAAGGGGTCTGTGGCTGGAAGGTGCCATCGCCATTGCCCAGCAGAACGCTGACCGTGTTATCGGTTTTGTTGGTGACGATGATGTCGGGATAAATATGGCCGCTGGTCTTGGCGAGAATAATCGCGGCGGGACCATTGCCGACCGAGTAGGGAGTTGCGGTGCCGAAAGTGCCGTTGCCCTTGCCGAGCAGAACGCTGACGTTGGCACTGCCGCTGTTGGCCACGACGATGTCGAGGAAGCCGTCGTTGTTCACGTCGCCGACTGCGACGGCGGACGGAGCGGTGCCCGCGGGCAAATTCGATGCGGGATTGAACGTGCCAGTCTTCGTGTTGAGCAGGACGCTGATGTCATTGCCGCCGGAGTTGGCGGTGACGATGTCAGGGTAGCCATCGCCGTTAAAATCTCCCGTGGCGACTGCGACCGGACCGGAATCCGTGGAGTACGACGCGGGCGAGCCGAAGGTGGCGTTGCCATTGCCGAGTGCGACGGAGACGGAGTTGCTGGCCTGCTGGGTGAGGACGAAGCCCAGATCTTTCGTGTTGTTGGTGAAGTAGGCAGTCGCGATCGAAGAAATGGGATCAGGGAAAGAGATGGTATCCGCTTCGGTGAAAACTCCCTTGCCGTTGCCTTTGAAAAGATTGACCGTGTAATTGGAAAGCAGAGTGTTGTTGTTGCTGACCAGGAAGTCGGCGAAGCCATCATCGTTGAAATCGCCGGTGGCCAGCGCGATCGCGTTGTAGCCAGAGATGAAGTTCTGGATATCGGTGAAGGTGCCCGTGCCGGTGCCGAGAATTACGGCGACATCGTTATCGACGCTGTTCGCGACCACGACGTCGAGCTTCTTGTCATTGTTGAAATCACCTACGGCAATCGCGTCCGGCTTGGTGCCGCTCAAATAGCTGAGCGGTGTGGGCGACAGGCTCCCATTGTTGTTGCTATAGATTTCGAACGAATTGGTGGAATAGTCCGCTACGACGAGCGAGAGAGTCTGTTCCCGAGAACACGCCGGCTGCAATCGATTCCGGCTGCACGGAAGTGCTCACAATCGAGGTGAAGTTGAAGACGCCAGAGCCATTATTCAGCAGCGTGCTTACGGTCGCGCCCGTACCTGCGATGGCGAGATCGGGAATGCTATCTCCGTTCAGATCGATGGCGACCAGCGACACCGGGGTAGCTGAGGTGCAACTTCCGGATGCGTTGGCTACGCAATAATTCTTGGCGGCGGCAAAAGTTCCGCTGCCTTGATTGAGCAGGATGCTGACATTGTTGCTGCCCTGGTTGGTGATGGCGAGATCGTTGGCGCCGTCGTTGTTGAAGTCCGCGATGACAACATCGGAAGGCGTGGTTCCGGTGGAGTAAAGACCGGTCGCGGTGAAAATGCCGCTGCCGTTGTTGGTGAGGATGGTGACCGTGTTGTCGGCGGAGTTGGTGACCGCGATGTCAGGAAAAGTATCGCCATTGAGATCGGCGACCGCGACTGCGGTGGGCGAGTTGCCGACTTTGTAGATCACCGCCGGGTTGAATGTTCCGGTTCCGGTGTTGATGAACACGGAGATGCTTTTGGTGCCGAGGTCGGCGACGATGAGATCGGGCTTGCCGTCACCGTTGACGTCGGCCGCGACGATGGAGTCGGGATCAGGGCCGCCCGTGCCCGCGGTATATTTCACCTCGGTGGCGAAGGTTCCGTTGCCTTTACCGAGAAGTACGCTGATGTCGTTGCTGCTGCGATTCGCAACGGCGATGTCGAGATTTCCGTCGCCGTTGAAGTCGGCGACTGCGATCGAGATCGGCGCGAGATGCGTGCCGAATGTGGAGGGGCCCTTGAAAGCGGCGGCCGACGCGAACGTCTGGAGCATCACTCCGAAAAAAGCCACCAGTGCAGTAGGGCGCAGTGAAACTGAGCGCATTCCAACTCCTCCGTGATCCGCTAAATTCCGTGATCCGTTAAATAAGGCTAAGTTTTTCTTGCTTGGGGGGATGAAAAATCCGGCACGTTACCGGGAGAGAGGCAACGCCCGACATCAATTGACTGTGGCCGAGTATAACGGAGTTGCAGAGGATTGGGAACGTGGAAGAAAGACTCTAGTTGGGGTGTGCAAGAACTTGCAGACTTGGCTGCATGTGGCTCAGGGAGCGGCTTTTGGCTGATCGTGGAGTATGCAAGTTCTTGCAATGCACTGCTGATTCTTCGCGCGCGGGCGAGACGCCCCCGCGACAGCCGCCGGGACGGCGGCGCTACGATTTTTTCTCTACTGATTTTCTATGATGATCGGCTTCAGTCCTACGGGCACTGTGCCGGTGGTGATCTGCGTTACGTTGCCTGCTATGTCGCGGAATTGCACGGCGCCGTTGGGTGCTGCGAGAGAACCGGTGGTGCAGACTCCGTTGTTGCAGGTTTGTGAATCGTCCCACACAATTTCTGCTTGATAACCTGCGCTTCCCGTGAGCGGGCAAGTCCAGACTTTTCCGGCCTGCGCGCAGGCGGAAGGAAGCCGGTTGATCTCCCACAGGTAGAGCTGGTTGTAGGCGATGCCCGCTTCGTCCGGCGTATTGTTGTTGGTTTCAATGTTGCCCGCGACTCCGGGAGCTCCCCACGTGAACCACGAAACCCACTGCAACTGGTCGGAGTTGAATAGTCCAGCTTGCAGCGCGTAGAACTGGGCGAGCCAGGCCGCGCGCTGATCGTTATCGGGGATGTTGGCGGATTCAAATCCGCCTTCGGTGTCGAGCAGCGGAGTGCCCTGCAATCCGTTGGCGTTCATGACCTCGCGGTAGCTGTTCGCGATTTGAACGATGGTGCCGTTGCAGCCGTTTTGAGTGCAGCCCTCGCCCGGCTGGGGAAACGGAGTCAGACTCATCAGACCGAGATTGCCGTGGAAGCTGACGCCGTCGATCAAGTTGCCTGGGGCGCCGGGACAGTTCGTGCCGTTGTTACCCGGGCTGAAGTAAGTTTGCAACTGCGTGGGCGCTTGATCACCGGCACTTACCGCAGACCCTACGGTCGACGGCGTCAGCACCTTCGAGAAGGAATCTGCGCCGTGAATAATCGTGCAGGCTGCGGTTTGCAGATTGACCAGCTGCCGCAGCTGTTCCGCTCCAGAATCCGTTTTGCGCGTCGAGCGTGTTCCACTCGTTCCAGATTTCGTAGTACTGAATGTGCGGGGCGGTGCTGCCGTTGTAATGCTGGACCAGCGCGGTAATGAAATCTTTCCAGTCCTGAATCTTGTCGGGAGGAGCCTGACAGCCGGTGATGGTTGAGCCGCCGGGATTGGGCAGAGTGCGGCACGTACTCTGATTGCCAACGGCCCAGCTGGGCGTGATGCCGAGAGTCAAATCCATCACCGCGACCTTACCGGAAGCTATCTTCGGAGCGATGGCGGCGTACTGATCGTAAAAAGAAAAGTCGAAGTTGCCGCGCGAGGTTTCGATGTAAGGCCAGGCGAGGCGAATGGGATGTCCGACGGCGCCGTAGAACAGGCCGTCGGCGGCCGGGTCGTCGGTGGGGGCGACATTATTCAGCGCGAAGAAACTCGCGGTGATGCTGCCTGGAACGGGCGCGGCCAGCACGGCCAGGCTGATCTGCGTGGTGGGCGAGAAACTACCGGAGGTGCCGTTGACGGTGACTGTGGACGGCCCAAGGGAGGCCGATCGCACTCACATTAAAGGTTAGCGTGCTCTGCGAACTCGTGCTGGTCGGATTGAAGGATGCAGTAACGCCCGTCGGGCAGGCCGCTGACGGTCAAGGCCACGCTGCCGGAAAATCCGCCCATGGAATTTACATTGACGGTCGTGGATCCGCTGGCGTTCTGTTGCAAGGCCACGGCTGCCGGGGCTGATGAAAGCGTGACGCCGGGCGCCTGCCGAGTCCGCGACGAAGATCCCACACTGCCGCAGCCGGTGATCAGTAAAATTGCAATCGAAATAATTAAGATCAGCGAAACTCCCGCCCCAGAGGACTGACAGAGAGTCCTCGAAAACCCTTGCACAGATTTCATAACCTCACTCACAGACCTGAATTCAACCGCCCCGAGCTTGCAGTGATGGGAGACAGCGTTATCGGATTAGAACTCGATCGCGGAACGAAAGTTGCGCTGTCCGAACTTTTGGACAATAGCGATCTCGTCCGGACTACGCTGCGGGGATAGGTACTTCTGTGTCCTGACCGCGAGGATCACGCCCCCTATACTCAGTCTAGCTGAAGTTGTTCCGCGTCTCTCGTCTGCATTTCTGGCCTTGGCAGTTTCATCTTGCAGTTATTGAGCAAGTCCTTGGGTTCGTGATAGTCGCCCGAAAATTTATAGTTTTGAAGGAGAAAGTCCCCCATGTGTATCCTCTCCTCCCGCCGCAGCCGGCGGAGCGCCATTCTTGCCGGACACAATCGAGTCCGAGTCGTAAACACCTTCCTCTTTCTCGCCATTTTTGCTCTGGCAGCTTCCACTTGCTGGAGCCAGGCGGTAATCAATGAAGGCCTGGAGACGGCTGCAATCTATGTGGACACTGCAAAAGGGAACGACAGCAACAGCGGTTCGCAGACGGCGCCGCTGAAGACCATTGGAGCTTCGGTCACGAAGGCGCTGTCCAACAACGACTCGAACATCGGCACGAAGGTGATCATTAATCCCGGAACCTACCGCGAAGCGGTGACGATCGGCAGCACACGGAAGAGCACCACGATGCCGATCACATTCCAGGCCGCGACCAATGGCACGGTCTTAGTCTCCGGCTCAGCGCTGATCGGCGGATGGAGCGCGTACAAGGGCAGCAGCACGGTGTATGAGGCGAGTTGGCCTTACAAGTTCGGGGCTTGCCCGGCGCAGGCGCCGCCGGCTCCGGCGCAGCAGCAGATCGTGCTGCAGCCTGAGATGCTGATCGTGAATGGAACACCGCTGACCCAGGTGCTGAATTCCATTTCGCTTCTGCCGGGCACATTTTATGTGGATGGCTCGTTGGTCTTCATGTATCCGCCATCAGGCACGAACGTGACGACGGCGACAATCGAGACTGCGACGCTGCCGCTGCTCTGGCAGATTTCCGGGCAATCAGATGTGGTGGTGCGCGGATTGACCTTTGAATATTCGAATGCCTGCCCGCAGAACGCTGCCGTGATGGTTGGCGGAAATTCGACGAATATCCTGTTCGACACCGACAACTTTATCTGGAACAACGCCATGGGCGTCGACTTCTCCACGGTGGAAGAATTCACCGTGCAGAACAGTGTGGCCGACTACAACGGGCAAGTCGGTTTTGCGTCCCACGAAGTAAAGAATTCGCTGTGGCAGAACAATCAGGCCAACTACAACAACTGGCGCGGCGCGCAGGGCGCGTTCTACACCTGGGATACGGGCGGAACGAAATGGATGTGGGACCACAACGCGACCTACAAGAACATGGTTGCGAATTTCAATCTCGCCAACGGCGTCGCCTGGGACACCGATAACGAGACTGTCACCTTTACCTCGGGCGTTGAGGCGATGAATCTGGTAAACGGCATGCAGATCGAGAAGACCGAAGGCCCGTTCACGGTTTCCAGCAGTTATTTCTGCTACGACAACCTGCTGAACGTGACGCAGCGCGGCGGCGTTGCGGTGCGCAACTCGGAGCAGGTCACGCTCAGCGCGACGACTATGTATGACAATCTCGTCAACCAGTTTGTGATTGTGGGCCAGCCGGGAGGAATTGAGATTTCGAACTGGGAGACGGGGCAGACCTACAATCTGATCACGGAAAAATTCAGCGCGTCCAGCAATGTGTTTAACGGCGCCACCGAGGCGGTTTTCTCTGACAGCTATCTGGGAAGCGCGGACTGGAATGCGTTCCTCAGCAGCGTGAAGTCGAACGGCAATACTTTCTTCGCGTCTTCGAGCACTTCGTTTGTGGTGCCCACGCCGAAGTCAGGAACCGACATCACGCTGGCGCAATGGCAGACCGCGACCGGGCAGGACAAGAGTTCGTCGTGGAAGTCAACCAGCGCGCCTTCCGCCTGCAACGTGGCCGCGAGCACGAAGGATTTCTGGGTCACCAGCAACACCTACTCCGGCGCGACGATCTCCGGCGGGTCGGCGACGATCAACATCGGGACGTTCGGGCTGGGAGGAATTACTGGAAACCTGGCGTTGAGCGTGGATGGAGTTTCCGAAGTTTCCGGATTGTCGGCAAAGTTCAGCGCTTCGTCGATTCCTGTCACGGGCACGGCGGTGCTGACCATCTCCGCAAAATCGGGTACGGCGCCGGGAACTCATCCCATCACGATTCTGGCAAATCAGGGCAACATCACGCGCACGGTGACCGTGTCGGTGGTGGTTCCGTAAACATCGTTCCTTGAATAAAGAGCAGTGAATAAAAAAGGGCCGCTTCGCAGCGGCCTTTTTTATTGCAGTCGATCAGCCTATTTCTTGGTTGTCTTCTTGGCTGCCGTCAATCCGAACGCTTGCAGTTGTTTGTTGCTGGCGACGAAGACTTCGCCATTCGCGACCACGGGAACGAGATTGGAATTGCCCCCGACATTCGGCCACGCTCCCGCGAAGCCCTGGAAGAGTTTCGTCATCGAACGCCCCGAGTCCGGGTTGAAGGCATAGAGATAGATCTTGGGTTTGCTCGAAGATATGGGCCGCGAGAGAGCCCACACGATGGCGTTGGAACTGCCGTTCGACGAAATGGCGGTGAAGAAGCCCGGATCCTGTCCATCCGTTATGGTGATCGAGGATGCGATCGAGGTGAGCACCGGCTTCGGAAACACGCTCAGCTTCCAGACCTTGATGCTGGTTCCACCGCTGGAGACGATGCGGGCGGCGCCATCCGCATCTTTAAAGTACGACTGGCCGCACCAGCATCCGCCCACGCTGTAGGTGCCGAGGACGTTGTTCTTGGTGGTGAAGTATCCGCCGAGACTGTCGGTGTTCATCAGGTACATAGAGCCGAATTTTCCAGCGGCGACCGACATGTGAGGAAACGATCCCTTCTGATCGGGCAATACGAGCACGCCGCCCGATCCGAAGTCGGCGTCAGACTGATCGAGCGCCGCTTGATTACTGGGAGTGAACAGACTCAGCACCGTGGTCAGGTTCGGTGAAATCTTCACCACGCTCTCCTGAATATTGGTGACCCCGTCGTAGGTGGTTCCGGAATAATCGGAGTTGCCGGTGACGAAGAGAATGTTTCCGCCGTCATCCGCCGCGAGACCGTATCCCGACATCCAGATGGAAGAGAGGAAGAAGCTGTCGGAATCGGTGGGCTGCGTGTCGTTCAGCTGATTTCCGGGCAGCGGCGTCAGCGAGTTCACGGCCCAACCCAGAAGCCATCCGCGAGAAAGATTCGCGCCGAGATCGCAGAAGCTGCCAAAACCGGCGTAGATATTGCCGTTGGCCAGGAGCAATCCGGGGCGCTGCCGCTGATAGGTTGCGTTGAAGTTGAAAGTGGTGCCATCGGTCATCGTGTGCGATGCCACAACGACCTGCGGCGTGACCTTGTCGGTGAGGCTGCCTAAATCGAGGGCGTGAATGCGATAAGTGGGACCGCTGGTGTCGTTGGTGTAGATCACCACATAGAGCGTGTTGGTGGTGAGATCGATCACCGGAGTGGAATTGATGCCCACGTTCGGTCCGTTATTGCTGCAGCCGATAGGGAAGCGGACGGGCTTGCCGAAATTCGGATTCAGCAGAATCGTGCCGCTCTCGGCGTCAATGGCGTAGACGGTATTGTTTTCGCTGGAGACGTAGACCACATCGTGGGTGCCTTGACTGCTTCCGGCGGTGATGTTCACGCCGGGCACGTATAGCGGTTGGCCGTCCACCTGATCGTCGAGAGTGACGTTGTAGAGCAGGCCGAAGGCAGAAGTCGCGACGTTGGCGGGAGTGAGGACGGTTTCGTGACTGTTCCAGCCGGTACGGTTGTTGTCGTAGTGATAAGTTGTGACCGCGATCTGAGCGGAGCACAGCAGCGCACTGAATGGCAGCAGGCAGACAAACACGAGCGTACGGGCGCGAAGCGAAAGTGACATGGCTGATCTTCCTCTGTCTCTGAGTGTGACGGCGTTTATGGAATGACTACTCGCATCGCTGGGGAACGATGCCTGGGCGTGAGGCAGTTTACGGCAGGCCGGGCGGCTTGTAAAGCAGATACAGCGGGCGGTCTGGGCCGATCGGAGGGCAGACTCGGCCGGCAAAAAGTTGCAGAATTCTGCAATCTCGGGGCTAGCTATTTGTGATTGTTGGACGGGGAGCCGAAGCCAGACTTGGTTTCTTGCGGTTCTTTCGATTCCCGGAGCTCGAGGTCGGCTTGGCGAAGATCGGTGGCTTCGGCGGGATCGGTTCCGGCGGCCATCTCCGTTTTCTCAAAAAAATAGCGCCAGCCCTCGTGATGGTCGGAGGAGCTTTGGGAGGCTTGGTATTCCTTCAGAGTGATTTCAGCCTTCTGCTTGCCGCGCACCACGGCCACTACACCGGCAGACCGGTAGGTCCGGACGTTGTGCAGGATGATGGCGAAACTAGTGCTGGCGTCGTCGCGTGTCAGAAGGAATCCATTCGCGGAACTGAAGTGTGCTATCACCAGCATACGCGAATTTTGCATTGGGCGGGAGTGGCGAATCGGTTATGCATCGCCGGGAGTGTGCGAGGCGCAGTGCGAAAAAGCAAAGAGGCGATATCGGTTGATATCGCCTCTCTGCAGAAAGTCGTCGGCTTAGAGAGCCTGAACGTTTTCTGCTTGCCAGCCCTTGGGACCCTTGGTGACGTCGAACTGCACCGTCTGGCCCTCTTGCAGGCTCTTGAAGCCGCCCGCCTGGATGGCTGAAAAATGCACGAAAACGTCTTCGCCATTCTGACGGCTGATAAAGCCGTAGCCCTTGGCGTCATTGAACCACTTTACTGTTCCTTGTTCCATGTGTTTGTACTCTTGTTCCTTTGTGATGAGTTACGCTGGAAGGATTCGGAAGACAACTGGCGCAGGTTGCTGGCTGTTGAAGCGAGAACTGCTCACTACCGATTCGGTCTAACGTACAAGGCGATGCTACACACAATAGGCCTAAGTAGCAACCAGAATCGGATGCGCCAAATTCAGCCACTGTCCGGATGTCAGGAGTGAGTCAGTGCAGGAACGCACCGTCCCAGCGGCTGAAGCCGCGCCTTTCAACGCATTCAGATTGAGCTACTTCCCCGGATTTGCGGTCATCCAGCCGGCAGTCGTTTTTGCTTTTACTTTGCCGTCCGGACCTCTTCGAGCACGGCATCCAACTCCGAAGGAGTGAAGTTGGCCGGGAGCTTGACGGAAATTTTTGTGCCGCCCTTGTGTGAGCGGATTTCCATCGCGCCCTTGAGATGGCGGACGCGTTCGCGCATGCCCGTGATGCCGACTCCGGAGCGTTGTCCTTGAATGCCTGCCAGCTTTTCGGCCGGGATGCCCCTGCCCTGGTCTTCTACGTCAATCAAGACACTTTTCCCCGCATGGACAAGTCGAATGCTCGCGGTCTTGCTGCCGGAATGGCGATGAATGTTGGTCAGGCATTCCTGCACGATGCGGAAGACGGCCAACTCCATTTCGGCGGGAAGCCGGCCGAAATCCTCAGTGATGTCGAGCGCGATATTCAACCCGCTGCGTTCGGTCAGGCCGTGGGTATACCACTGCAGCGCGCCCGACAAGCCGGTTTCGTCGAGCAGCGGCGGATGCAGCAGGTACGACATGGTGCGAATTTCCTGGCTGAGCTGGCGAACCAGGCGATCGCTCTCCTGCGCGGTTGCGCCGAGTTCAGGATTGGCCGCGGCGTGCTCCAGGACGACGGCGAGGTTCATGCCGAGCGCGGTAAGGATTTGCCCGGCGCTGTCGTGCAGTTCGCGCGCGATGCGGCGGCGTTCTTCATCCTGAGTCTGCAGCAAGCGGTTCGAGAGTTCGCGGAGCTGGTCTGACTGTTGCAAGACTTCGGCGTTGCGTTCCTCCAGTTCCTGAGTGCGGCTGTGAACCTGGCGTTCGAGATCGTCGGCGAGCGCGCGCAGGCGTTCCTCGGATTGGGCGATCGCTTCGCGCGCTTGCACCTGGCGGGAGATGTCGCGGAAATAGCAGACCACTCCGTAGCCGCCGTCTGGTAGCGGGATGCGGGCCGTCTGCCATTCATAAAATTGGCGAGATTCAATGTCGCGGCGATCGCGAATCCACTCGGGGGCGACGTAGGGTTCTCCGGTTTCAAGCGTGTGGCGAAAGCGCTCCAGCACTTCTTCGGCGTACTGCTTGGGCCAACGATTGTGAACGACTTTCCTGAAGTCTGCTCCGACGGGCTCCGGAACTTCCGCGAAGGCCGCGCGCGCGGTGGGATTCAGCTCACGAATGTGGAGATTCGAATCCACCATGTAGACGCCGAGCGGGGCTTCTTTCAGGAGAGTTTCGAATTGCTGAGTGCGCTGGCGCAGTGCCTCGCGGCTTGCTTGCGCTCGATGGCGATGGCGGCTAACTGAGTGGCGCGTTTAATGATTTGCCGATCATGCTCGCTGGGATTGCGAGGATACCGGTAGTACATTGCAGCCGTTCCCAGCAGGGCGCTTTGGCTGGAAAAGATAGGCATGGAACAGCACGCGGCCAAACCATGAGTAGCGGCCAGATCCTTGAAGTCGACCCAGTGCGGGTCGTTGGCGATATCGCTGACAAAAATCGGTTTGCGCTCAAAAGCCGCACTACCGCACGAGCCCACGTTGGGCCCGATGGTGACTCCGTGGATTGCCTGATTGTAGGCAGCAGGCAGACTGGGCGCTGCGCCATGCAGCAACTTCTGTCCGGCGGGGTCGAGCAGCAGCATTGAACACAGCATTCCGTCGGTGGACTGGGCCTCGGTGTCGCGCGCCAACGTCTCCAGGATCTCGGGCAATTCGGCGCCGATGGCAATTTGCTCCAGCACGTTTCTTTCCGCGGCCAGCATGCCCTGAGCCATTTTGCGTTCGGTGATGTTCAGGAAATAAAGAGAGAGGCCATCGCGAGCGGGATAGGCGCGCACATCGAACCAGCGCTCCAGCGGCGGATAGAAGGCCTCAAACGAAACCGTCACACCTTCGTCCATGGCGCGGCGATAACTTTGCTCGAAGATGGTGCCCACCGTGCCGGGAAATTCTTCCCAGAAGATCTTGCCGATAAGTCCGTCGCTGGATTTCCCCAGTGGACTGACGATTTCTGCGGCTCGCGGATTGACGTAGGTCATGCGCCATTTGCTGTCGACTTTAATGAAGCCGTCGGCGATGCTTTCCACGATGTTGCGGGCGCGCTCTTCGCTTTCACGAAGCGCCTCGCCAGCTTGCTTGCGCACGCGAGCCATTTCCAGATGGGTCTGCACCCTCGCCAGTAATTCGCGGGCGCTGAAGGGTTTGATCAGATAGTCGTCTGCGCCGTGTTCCATGCCCTCGACGCGGGATTCCTCTCCCGCACGCGCGGAAAGCAGGATGATCGGAATGGTCCGCGTCTCGGCAGCCGAACGTAATTCGTGCAGCAGGCCGAAGCCGTCGAGATTGGGCATCATCACATCGGTCAGCACCAGATCCGGAGAGCGCTCCCGTACGGCGGCCAGCGCGGCCTTTCCGTCGGGGACAGCCTTTACCTCGTAACGCTCGGCCAGCAGGCGCACCAGGTACTGGCGCATGTCGGTGTTATCGTCGGCGACCAGAATGAGTGGAAGCTCCACACCTGTGCCGCGGTTCGCCAGAGGTGGGCAGGGAATCGGAATCAGTTCGTCGCTGGGAAGAATCTCCGTTTCAGCGTCGTCATGCCCGGCGTCCGGAAGCCAGCGCAGCGCTTCTTCGACGAAGGGCGCGGCACCTACAGCGGTGGAGGCCAGGGTGCGAGTTCCTCCGATTCTTTCCGCGGGCAAGTGCGCGCTGCCGAGAGGAAAACTCACGATGAACGTGCTGCCTTTGCCGACTGCGCTTTCGGCGCGGACGGATCCGCCGTGCAGCTTGACCAGTTCCTGCACCAGCGCCAGGCCGATGCCGCTGCCTTCGTGCGTACGGCTGCGCGTGTTCTCGATGCGATGAAAGCGATCAAACAGGCGGGGAAGTTCCTGCCGGGGAATGCCGACTCCGGTGTCGCGAACGCGGAGTTCAGCGTGATCCCCCACCGCGGACAGGGCGACAGTGATCCCACCTTCGAACGTGAACTTGAAGGCGTTCGAGATTAAGTTGAGAACGATCTTCTCCCACATCCCGCGATCGACAAACACCGGCTCTTTCAGCTTTGGACAATCCAGTTCGAGGCGCAGTCCAGCTTTTTCAGTTGCCGAACGAAAAACGCTGGCCAGTTCCACGGTAAAGGCAGCGAGATCGGTGGCCTGATAAATGGCCTGCATCCGGCCCGCTTCAATGCGGGAAAAATCCAGCAGTGTGTTGACCAGGCGGAGCAAGCGGGAACCGTTGCGGTTCACCAGTTCGAGCTGGCTCTTGGCCGCGGGGGAAAGTCCGATGTGGCTCTTGGCCAGCAAATCTTCGACCGGACCGAGCATGAGTGTGAGCGGCGTGCGGAATTCGTGGCTTACGTTGCTGAAGAATGCCGTTTTGGCGCGATCAATTTCAGCCAACGCTTCCAGGCGCTTGCGCTCTTCTTCGGCGGAGCGCACATTCTGAATCGCAGTTGCGATCTGTCCGGCCACTAATTCATAAAACGTCCGGTACTCCGCATCGATTTTGCGTGCGGGACTGACGCCGGCGATCAAGACTCCGAGCGTGCCGCCCTCGCCGCGCGAAGTTACTGGTAGCACAATGGCTTGGGAGATCTGTTGCTGACCGAGACCCAGGGGCAGGCCATCGATTCCTTTGACGGAGACTACTTGCGATCGGCCCGTGTTCGCCGCTTCGGCGATCGGCCATAGATGCTGGTTTCCGCTTTGCAGTTCGACCGCCAGTTCTACGGAGTCCGGCACGAGCTTGGGGTCGACGTGCGCAATTCCGCAGGCTCGCTCCAGGCGGGCTTGCTTGCGCTCGGGGTCGAGCAGATAGAGAAGAGCGAAAGGAATATCGTCAGGATTTTTCGAAAGAGTTGCGACTACGGAACCGCACGCAGCTTCAGTCGTCTTTTGCACTAAGGCATTGGCCGCGAGTTCAGATAGCGTTTGCAGCCGCCGGGCATTAATAACTTTCGGAGTCACCTCGGTGGAGGGACAGAAAAGTCCAGCTACTTTTCCAGACTCATCGCGGATCGGACTGTAGGAGAAGGAATAATAAGTTTCCTCGATGAAGTCTTTGCGATTCATCAAGAGGCGAACATCGTCGACGAAAGAGGCCTCACCTTTCTCGAAGACTTTGTCAGCCAAGGGTCCGCAGACGTCCCAAATCTCGCCCCAAATTTCCGCGGTGGGTTTTCCCAGCGCCCAGGGATGCTTGGCCAGACTCAAGACCTCGATGTAGGGGTCGTTATAGAGAAAGGTTGCGCCCGGGCCCCAGCCGATCCACATGGGATGCCGCGAATTCAGAATGAGGGTGACCGATGTTTTCAGACTCTGCGGCCAGCGTTCGATAGGGCCCAGAGGTGTCTGCGACCAGTCGTACTCGCGGATCAGTTGGCCCATGGTTCCACCGCCCGCGAGCCAGTCGGTGGTTGATGTAGTTGGGATGAAAGATTCCGTCGGCGTTTTTTTGGCGGAACCGCCATTCAGAAATTTGAAGACCGTCGGCAGCAACTGGTGCGAGAGATCGCTTTTAGCGACGAATGCCGCGGCCTCAACGTCCTCTGCCTGGCGGCGCGCGATGGCTGGATCATTCTGGCTGACGATTACGACTTTGGAGTCGGGAAGATCCTTGCGGATGATTCGCGTCGCATCGAGCCCGTTCATGCGAGGCATGGAGATATCCATCAGCACGACGTCGGGACGCAGGCTCTTGGCTTTTTCTACGGCCTCGATGCCGTCTCCCGCCTCGCCGCAGACGGTCCAGTCGTCGCACGAGGACAACAGTGCACGCACTCCCTGCCGGACGGCTTCATGGTCGTCAACAATAAGGATGCGCAATGCGTTCATGTCTTGCCCCCGATTTGTGCACACTTACAGCGCAAATTGCCCCGAAGTCGCCAAATCCTAAACTAGACGCGAGCAAAGGCTGAATACAGCTTTTCCCGTAGATGGAAGCACAAACATGGGCGTTCGCGTAGGGGCGGACGCATTCGTCCGCCCACGAGCGAAGCGAGCCAGGGGTTGAGTGCTCAATCGCCCAGACGAATGTGTCCAAGAGCTACTTTCGAACGTACGATGGTTCCGTCGGATAAAGGTAAAACAGGATATACTGAGATCACTTAACCTCGAAGACACGCCACGCACTTTGCGCCTTCGCGATTGAGAGATCGAGAGGCGTCTCTTTTGTTTCTGCGAGTCCCATTGAGCCAGTCACGACTGGTCCACGGCGAGCCGTGTATTCGAAAGTGTGCGGTTTGACGCGGGCCGTGGCGTTGTTCGCAACGCTGACCCTGGCGTTAGCTGTGCTCTTTCGCTCTCCGGCCGATTACAGGCTGACGGTCTGCATCATCATCTCGCTGGCGGCGATCCTGTTTGTGGCGCACTGCCTTATGACTGGTCGATTCCTGTGGGCGCTGCCGTTTCTGGCGCTTCTGGGAATATTTACGCCGTTCCATGTGAGCCGCCTTTCCGCCGGATTCATCTCAGTCTTCGACATGGCGAGCATGGCGCTATTCGCGGCTACGCCGATGATCCTGAGACGGTCCACGATGACGATCGCGCCATCTCGACGGTTCTGACCGCCGGTGGTTCATCCACTAACTTAAAAGTAGGAGTTTCTAAATGTCTGCAATCAACGGCGACAAGGCCCGGTTCAACCGCATCCGCAAGCAGAAGATCGCGCGCCGGAAACGTAACCAGGAAATGCTGAAAGCGGCGGCAACGCAGAAAACTGCGGATGCTGCACCGGTCACCAGGGCGCCGCGATCGGTGCAGGCATGAACACGCCACTGGCCGCGATTCCGTTTTCCATCACCGTTCCGGGCTCTTACAAGAAGAAGCGGGTGCTTCTGCTGGACACTTCGGCACACAAGCGCGATCTGCGCTCCGAGGTGATGCGAAAGCTGGGCATCGATGTCGATTGCGCGGCCGACATTGCAGAAGCTCGCTCCTGGTGGAGAGCGGATTTGTATGACCTGGTTCTGGTCAACATGGAGAAAGGCATCGGCCAACGGGACCGGTTCTGCGACGATATTCGCGGCGCCAGGCCGCCACAGCGGCTGAAATTCCTGGTCGGAGGACCGGACTATCTGGGGAATGCACCCAGTGAGAATGAACCCTTGCCGCTGGTGAACGTCGACGAGCAGGTTCTGATTGATAAGGTTAAGACTGCGCTCTCCGGCGAGGCGAAAGAGATGCAACGCTGGGGCATTCTGGAAGCCTCGCGGCAAATCTCCGCCGTACGCTCCGCGTGCAACGCCCGCACCCGGGCCATGCACGATCGGCCTGCCGTGCCGCGAGATTCCGACGCGCGGCCAGCGAAGCGCGCCGTTCCGGCTGTGACCTTGGACGATTTGTTGAGAGAGGAAATGCAATGAAAAATCTTTATGTCGGCAATCTGCCCCACAGTACGACGGAAGCCGAACTGCGCCAGGTATTTGAACCGCACGGTGCCGTGGAAAAAGTCACCGTGGTGACCGATCGCGAAACCGGCCGCTCGCGCGGCTTCGGATTCGTGGAAATGACCGATGCCAGCGAAGCGGACAAAGCCATCGCAGCTCTGAACGGCACAGATTTGGGCGGACGCCCCTTGACCATCAACGAGGCCAAACCGAAGACTGAGCGGCCCAAGGGCGGCGGAGGCGGTGGCCGGGGATTTGGCGGGGGTGGAGGCGGTGGTCGCGGCCGTGATGATTATCGTGGTCATCCGCGACAACCACGCGAGCCTCGCTGGTAAACTGGAAGAAGCGAAGCGTACACGTAAGTCGTACATCATTACGAATTTTTCATTCGACGGACGCCGAACAATAAAATATTGGGAGACAGGCTATGCCACGAGGCAGATCAACGTTTACAAAACGTCAGAAAGAACAGACACGACAACAGAAACAGCGGGACAAGGCCGAACGCCGGACCCAGCGCAAAGAAGACAAGCCCGAACCCGGCAGCATCGATGAATTGGACGAGCTCCGCGCAGCCGCCGCGGCCCAGGCCGCCATGTTCCAGATGGGGCAAGATCACCCCTCTACCGCGGAACCCGCTCAGTCCGACAAGAAGCCTGCTGAATAATTCCGCTACGCGAAAAAATTAAGGGCGCGCGGCTTTTAAGCCGCGCGCCCTTCACTTTTCAACTCCCTTGTCGGCTACTGTCCAGTTCCGCTCAGAGCAACCGTCTGGGGGGTGCCTCCGCCGTTATCTGCGAATGAAACCGCCGCGGTGCGCGTGCCCGTCGCTGTCGGCTTAAAGGTCACGCTGACCGTACACGTTCCCTTGGGCGCGATCGAAGTGCAGGTACTCGTTTCGGTGAAGTCGGTCGCGTTCGTCCCTGTAATGCTGACCTTCGAGACCACGACGGTTCCCGCGGGGCTTACGTTGGTAAGAGTGATGACCTGCGGAGTGCTGCTGGTTCCCACCGTTTGCGCGGCAAAGGTCAGGCTGGTCGGCGAAAGCGAAACCGCCGTGCCCGTGCCCTTGAGAGTTACAGTCTGCGGACTGTTGGCTGCGCTATCGGTAATCGTCACGGCTGCGTTGCGAATATTGATCGTCGTCGGCTTGAAGGTGACGCTGATCGTGCAACTCGCATTGGCTAGCAGAGACGTGCCGAGGCAATTGTTGGTTTCCGAGAAGTCCTTCAGGTTCGTTCCCGTGATGGCGATGCTGGTGAAGGTGACGGTAATCGTCGAAGAATTTTTTACCGTGATCGTCTGCGCCGCGCTGGTGGTGGCCACGACCTGCACAGGGAACGTCAGAGCGGTCGGAGTGACGGTCAGAGTGCTGGTGCCGGCCGCGCCGGTTCCGGTGAGGGTAACGGATTGAGTGGTACCTCCGCCGTCATCGGTTACGGTCATGGTTGCGGTACGCGTGCCAGTAGCAGTCGGAGTGAATGTGACATTGATGGTGCAGGTTGATCTCGCGCCTGCCAGTTCCGTTCCGCAGTTGCTGGTCTGAGCGAAATCCCCAGGATCCGCGCCGCTGAAAGCGATGTTGTTGATCGGGATCGCATCTGGCGCGACGTTGGTCAGGGTGATGGCCTGCGCGGCGCTCGTCGTACCTTCGGTCTGGCTCGCAAAGGTGAGCGATGTCGGCGACACTGTGCCCGGGTTGTCCAGCAACACTCCCATATAAGTGTTGGGCGCGGTGGGCAGTCCGCCCACAGTAACCGCGATGTCAGGCAAGCCCGAAGCGGTGAAGGCGCCGGCTACAAGGCCGGTCGGGTTGGGCCCAACCACGTAGTCCTGGTGCGCCCCGAAAGCCTGACCTGCCACGGAGCTGCCGGTACCGAGCAGGACGCTGATGTTCTTGGCGTCGTAGTTGGAGGTTGCGACGTCGAGGAATCCGTCGTTGTTGTAGTCGGCGACGGCGAGCCAGCGAGGCGATGCGTTGGCGTTGTATTTCACCTGCGGCTGGAATGTGCCGTTGCCATTGCCATAAAGAATGCTGATCGTTTTCTCGCCACCGTTCGCGGTAACCAGGTCGAGCTTGCCATCTTGATTGAAATCGTAAATGAGCACGTGGCGCGGATCGATGCCCACCGGATAATTCACCGGAGGCTGGAATGTGCCATCGCCATTGCCCATCAGGATGCTGACGTCGTTGGTGTTGTGGTTGGCGCAAGCGATGTCGAGGATGCCGTTACCGCTGAGATCGCCGAGGGCAACTGACTTCGGATTCACGTCGGCGGCATAGTTCACGCCGGGCTTGAAGGTGCCGTCACCGTTTCCCAGAAATACGGTCACGTTGCCGCCCAGGTTATTGGCAACGACCAGATCCATGATGCCGTTATTGCGCAGGCTGCCAGCCGTGATGCCGCGCGGAGCATGCCCGGCAGGATAAAGCACTGCCGGCTTGAACGTCCCCGTGCCGTCGGCGTTGTTGATCAGCACGGCGATGGTCTCGCCAATCTCGTCGGCGACTGCGATGTCGGGCCAGCCGTCATTATTCAAGTCCGCAACCGTGATCGCGGTGGGCTCGGTTCCGACTGGGTACTCCGCCTGGGGCTGGAACGTGCCGTTGCCATTGCCCAGAAGCACGCTGACATTATTGCTGCTGTAATTGACCACCGCGACATCAAGATTGTGGTCGCCGTTAAAATCTCCCACCGCGTTGGCGAAAGGGAGCGTGCCCGTGGTGAAGTCAACGGGCGCCATGAAAGTCGCAGGAGGAATCGTCTGCGGAGCCTTGCCGGTTTTGGATTGCGCGGTGAGTAGGGTGCAGGAAAAACACGTGGCAAGGATTACGACTACGGCGAGCACATCTTTCCGCAAATGCATCTGAGGCCTCACTTAAATTCGGTTGTAAACTGCCTGGGTTCCGGTTGGGGAGAGATTAACTTGCCTGGGCCGATTTCACGACTTCACGACTTCATTCATGCACGAAAACACAGCTTTTCTTCAATCCCGCAATGGGTTCTATCAATGGCTGATCTGGGCGGGAGGAGGAATTCAGTCCCAGAGAATGAAGGTAGAGTAGCAGTATTGCGGAGGCGTGACAATGTGCAGTTTTTTGCAACTTTTCGGCGTGCAACTCGTTGGTTTTTCTGAGAAATGTTTCTGTGTACAATCACGACTAGTCCCTCCCGGTCCGGCGAATGTTCGGCGCAGGTCCTGAGCCGGCAGTCGCTGCAAGCTTGCGTAAACCGCAAAATGCAGAGTGGATATCAATAAATTCTTCCCCATCGGCAGGAAATTCGCAGTCCGTAGAAAGGATCGAACGTGGTCGTTCTGGTGATCGGCGGCGCCGGATACATCGGCAGTCATGCAGCTCGAGCGCTGAAGCGCGCCGGGCACGAAGTCATAATTTTCGACAATCTGTCGACGGGCTTCGAGCGCCTTGCAGCGGGCTTCGAGCTGGTGAAAGGCGATGTGTTGGACGCGGCGGCACTGGCCAAAGTGTTATCGCGTTCGCAGGCCATCATGCACTTCGCGGCGCATGCTTATGTGGGCGAATCCGTCACCAATCCGAGAAAATATTTTCGAAATAATGTGGAAGGCGGGCTTTCTCTGCTGAACGCGGCGCTGGATGCGGGCGTGAAGAAAATTATTTTCTCTTCTACCTGCGCGGTCTATGGCGAGGTGAAGAAGGTTCCGATTGAAGAGAACATTCCGCGCGAGCCGGTCAATCCTTACGGCGTGTCGAAGCTGCTCTTCGAGCAGGCGCTCGAGGCTTATGATCGCGCTTATGGATTCCGCTACGCCGCCCTGCGCTACTTCAATGCCGCGGGCGCGGACGAGAGTGGAGAAATCGGCGAATTACATAATCCGGAAACTCACCTGATTCCGCTGGCGCTGGCGGCCGCGGGAGGAACTGGAAATGAATTGCAAGTGTTTGGATCGGACTATCCAACCCCGGACGGCACCTGCGTTCGCGACTACATTCACGTGAACGATCTGGCCAGCGTGCATGTGAAGGCGCTGGAGCATCTTGCGTCGGGCAAAGAAAGTTTCGCGGTGAATGTGGGCACGGGCAGCGGATACTCGGTGCAGCAGGTGATCTCGGCGGTCGAGGAAGTAACCGGCAAACGCGTGCCGCACAAAATTGTGCCCAGGCGCGCGGGAGATCCTCCGGCGCTGGTGGCCAATCCGGCAAAGGCGGAAGCACTGCTGCAGTGGAAAGCCAAACACGGCTTGCGCGATGTCGTCGCCACCGCATGGAACTGGATGGAGCGAAGCCGGGCAATGGCGGCGCGCTAGGCTCGGAAGAATTCCTTAGAGATTTGAGGAGCGTTGAGAAATATGGCAACTGATCTGGCAGGGAAGAAAGTAGCGTTTCTGGGCGCCGGAAAAATGGGTAGCATCATCCTGCAGGCGCTTTTGAAGCATGGAATGCTCACCGCGAATTCCACCTGCGCCACCGTGGCGCACGAAGAGCGTGCCAAGGCGCTGGCTGCAAAACTCAACGTAAACGTTGGCACCAACAATGTTGAGGCAGCGAAAGGCGCCGACATTATCGTGATCGGCGTGAAGCCGCAGGTGGTCGAAGAAGTGGTGCGCGAGATCAGCGATCACATCACGCCGAAGCAGGTGATCATTTCGGTCGCGGCCTCGGTGCCCACCTCCATGATCGAAAAAAATCTGCCACCGAATGTGCCCGTGATTCGCGCCATGCCGAACACACCGTGCATTACCGGTTCGGGAATGACCGCGATCTGCAAAGGCAAGCACGCCAGCGCGGAAGATGTCGCGATGACTTGCGACATGTTTAATGTGGTCGGACGAACCGTGGTGGTCGACGAAAAGCACATGGACGCGGTCACCGCGCTTTCGGCCAGCGGCCCGGCTTATATCTACATCATTCTGGAATCGCTGGCTGAAGGCGGCGTGAAGGTCGGATTACCTCGCGACATCGCAACCCTTCTTGCGGCGCAAACCACGCTGGGCGCGGCGAGAGTCGTGCTCGAAACCGGAGATCATCCGGCGCTGCTGAAAGATGCAGTGACCACGCCCGCCGGGTGCACCATCGACGCCATCATGGAACTGGAAGAAGGCAAGCTCCGTGTCACACTGATCAAAGCGGTGGTGAAGGCGGCGCAACGCGCTAAGGAACTCGCGTACGGGTAGAAAGTTCGACTGGCTCATTTTGTTCTTCCGTCGATTCGTCGGGCGAACTCACCACCTCGCCGCTCGTGAAGCAGGACGACACCTTTCCGTCCGTCGTCGACTTAACGGTTCCCGATTCGTCTCCGCAAAAAATCTTCTCGCCCGCGTCTGAATCCGCGGGAACAGCGGTAATCCGATATTTCGACGCCGGAGTTTCATCGCATCCCGTGATCGCGAAGTGGTAACCGTTCCAGTCGGCGTTACCCTGACCGAGATCGTAGTAGACGGGTGGCGGTTCTGCATTGTCATCGTCGGAATCGTCCGAAGAGTTGCCGGTCGAAGGCTGTGCGAAAAAGCGTCGCAAGCGCACAAGTGTATCCGCTCTCAGGGTGATGCTCTGCGTAGCCGCTTTCAGCGCTGCCGATCATGATGACGCGGGTCTGAGCCGTCGCCTCGTTCATTTCTTGCTGCCGCCGCAGCATTCCGCGCAGATAATCAGGATCGGTGAGTGGCACGCGCGCCGACGCCGTGACGTCGATCAGCTTCCAGACGGCCTTCTCCTGCCTCAGAACGAAAACCACTCGGGGTATAACGGTTGGAGCGATCTCCTGCCCATCGTGGGAGAAGTGGGCTGAGAGCTCAATCTCTTCGTTTTCGCCGATCACGCCGTCGCGTTCGACAACCACCTCCATTCGATCTCTGCTCTGGTCTTGATCATTGACTAGAATGTTCGGTCCGCTGTCGAAAGTTTCGACTTGCTCGCCGCTCAACATCATCTGCCGGCCAAACGTAGCGGTGCGCATGATGGTGAACGTGTAAGACTGTTCTGCACTCTGCGGTAGAGTTCTTCGCGCAGCATCGGGAAGGTGTTTCATAAACGCGTCCGGGTTGTCGCTCGTGAACATTTCGATCAAAGCCTGACGGGCAGTTTGTGGTGGCGGAGTTGCCTGGGCGGTTAGCGAAGTAGCCGCGCCCAGCGCTGTAAACAGTATTGTTACGGATAGATTCATGAGTTTTCTCCGCCGGGTGCGGCTGTCGCCTGCGTTGCCCGCGTACAGTGTTTAAGACCCCACCGGCTAGAAGTAAGTTCCCAACCGCGCTACACAATATGCGGCCCGCGTCTCCGCAGGCGCCCGTGCTACAGTTTTGATATCGCCCGTCATTGGGCTCATCAAAACTGAGGCTCATCAAAATCCATGGAACCGCGGCTCATCCTGATCAATCTGCTGGTCAAGCTGGGCGTAGCTGCGGCCGTATCCAGCACCCTGGTGCGCTCCAAGGAATTCAAGCGGCTGCTTTTTCGCGAAGAGCGGACCTTCAAGCAAAAGATTTATCTGGTGTTCTGGTTCAGTCTTCCGATCATGATCGGCGTCTGGATCCGGATCGTGCAGAAAAGTTTTGCCGCGGGCGACATCAGTTTTGAAACGGTCATGCTGCTGGGCGTGATGGGCGGGCGCTGGGCGGGATCTCTGGGCGGCGTGCTGATGGCCGCGCCGGCGCTGGCGCACGGGGAATGGTTGGCCATGCCATTCGATATTCTCTGCGGATTCGTCGCCGGACAACTGCGCACCATGGCCGCCGACAAGGATGATATCTGGTCGTTTTCGCCGTTCATCGACCAGAGCATCTTTCGCCTCATCCGCCGCAACTTGCCGCGGCCTCGCCTGTTCGACTGGCAGATCATGTTCTTTACGACCATCGTCGTTTTGCGCCTGGTGCAAACCGAGCTGGTGCGATTTTTTCCGAACGCCATCTTCGGAATTGAGAGTCCGGAGAATTTCTGGGTGTGGGGCGCGATCTATGCTGCAACGGTGGCGGCGATCGGCATCGAAATCAAAGTCTTCAACAGCGTCCGCATACAGATCAAGCTGGAGGAGCAGGAGCGGCTTCTGCTGCACGCCCGCATGGAGGCGCTGCAAAACCAGATCAATCCACACTTCCTGTTTAACACGCTGAATTCGATTTCATCGCTGGTGCGCTTCGATCCCGACATGGCTCGGGAAGTCATCACCAAGCTGGCCAAGATTCTGCGGCGCCTGCTCAACAGCAGCGAAGCGTTTGCACCTCTGCGGGAAGAATTGGAGTTCATCGACAACTATCTCGACATCGAGGTGGTGCGCTTCGGGCGCGACAAGCTGCGCGTGGTGAAGGAACTCGATCCCTCGTCGCTCGATGTCGTAGTGCCCTGCATGTTGCTGCAGCCGCTGGTAGAAAACTGCATCAAGCACGGGCTGGCGCCGAAGATCGAAGGCGGCAGTATTTATTTGCGCAGCCGCCTCTCCGATTCCCGGCTCATTATCGAAGTCGAAGACGACGGCGTGGGGATGGGTTCAGCGCATCTCGAAGAAAGCAGCAGTTGGATGGGGATGGGGATCGGAATGGCAAATATCTCCGAGCGCCTGCAGGTGCTCTACGGAGATACCGCGCGCATGACCATCGACAGCCAGGAAGGGAAGGGAACGCTGGTGCGAATTCGCCTGCCGCTGGTGGAAGCGGCGAGTTCCGTGCCGGAGGGATTCTACGCCGAGCGTTCCAGCACGCGCAGGTAAAAATCTTCATACTGCTTGACGATCTTGGTGGAGCAGAAGCGATCGAGCGCAACCGCTCGCCCAGCTTTACCCATCTCGCGCAGCTGGGCGTCGTTGGTCAGCAGTTCGATGGCGTAGCGCGCCATGGTATCCACATCGCCCACGTCGGCGAGATAGCCAGTTTTGCCATGATCGATGACTTCAGGCACGCCGCCGGCGCGCGTGGCGATGGGCACGACCTCACAGGCCATCGCTTCCAGCGCAGCCAGGCCGAAGGATTCCAGCTCGCTCGGCATCAGCATAATGTCGGCGATGGCGAGTTTCTCCTGAATCTGATCCTGCTTGCCGAGAAACAAAACATCTTTGTGGATGCCCTTCTGCACCGCGAGCCATTCAGCCACCGAGCGGTCGGGGCCATCGCCGATGAGCAGCAGCTTTGAGGGCATCTGCTTGTGCACGCGATCGAAGATCTCGATCACGTCGGTGAGGCGCTTGACCGGACGGAAATTCGAAAGATGCACCAGGATGCGTTCGTTGTCGGCAGCGTACTCGGATCGCGTCTTAGCGATGAGTTCTGGATTACGCGCGTACACGTCGCAGTTGACCGAGTTGTAAATCACTTCAATCTTTTTCTTCACGTCGAAGACGCGCACGGTGCGGTCGCGCAGATAATTCGAAATTGCGGTAACGCCATCGCTCTGCTCGATCGAATAGCGGGTGATCGGCAAATAGGAACGATCCAGACCAACCAGCGTTATGTCAGTGCCGTGAAGCGTGGTCACAAAAGGCAGACGGCGTCCCCTCGGGCCTTCGGCGAGCATCTGGCGGGCGAGCATGGCGCTGACGGAATGGGGAATCGCGTAGTGAACATGCAGCAGATCGAGATCGTAGAGCTGAGCGACTTCGGCCATGCGGGTCGCGAGCGCGAGATCGTAAGGAGGATAGTCGAACAGCGGGTAGCGCGTGACCTCGACCTCGTGATAGTGAATATTGGGCTCGAAGCCCCGCAGACGGATGGGCTGGGCGTAGGAGATGAAATGGATTTCATGCCCGCGCAGCGCCAGCTCGAGACCCAGTTCGGTGGCCACGACGCCGCTTCCGCCGTAGGTCGGGTAGCAGGTGATTCCGATGCGCATGCGCGAGATTGTTCTCCGTGTTACTTAGATGCGTTCCCGAGATTCGATGGCTGAATTGCGCAGCGGTCGCAGATTTTAGCGAAGGCGGCAGTGCAGGACGCGACTAGAACGCCCTAGCTGCTCGTGTGACCATGCGAAAGGCCGGGATCCAGCTTGTCCAGGTGAGCCTGCAATTTCTTCTTGGAATCTTCCGTCATTCCAGTGAACTCGATGCCCATGCCCACTCCAGGGTCGCGAGTGCGGACTATGGCCGAGGGCGATTGCCGTTCCTGATCGATCCAGAAATCGACGCGCAGCGGAGTGTCGATCGCCAGAGGCATGACCGTCTCCACATAACAGCCATTGCCGCTCACGTCGGTCGCATTCACGCGCAGAGGAGTGTTCACGCGTTCGTCGCGCAGTTCCAGGGGAAACGAGATACGGTGACGGGCGAATTTCCTGCGATTATCCTGGCGTTCCTGGCGCTGGTGGTCGGCCATGGTTTCCACGGGCAGAGCTTCGACCCACGGACAGTCCTGGTCCGCCACCAACTGCACGCCCACTTGAGTTTTCTTCAGCGCTCCCGCATCGACGACCCAGATGACCTTGCAGCGGGCTTTTCGGGCTTCATACTGGACGCCGATGACATCGCCCACTTTCAGCTCAGGCTCAATGCCATAAATGCACGCGCCGGTCGAGCTGATATTCTGCGCCATCGCACTTTGCGAAAACGGACGGTCATTGGCACCCATACCCCATACCCGGACCTTTAAGTCCAGAGTTGCACGAGGCGCTGACCCTTGGGCAGACATGCGCGAGTAAACCTCCAGTACTGCGAAGCCGTGGAATTGTAACCCATAATACTATCTGGGGCTTGTCGAGGCAGAGTTACCTTAGTTCTTCAGTGGAGGGAGGCATCCCGGTACAAAGCCGCTCAGGTTTTGTTTCGCCGGAGATCGCGGTAGGAGATCAGTTCGATGCCCTCTTGCGCAAGCACGTGCCGCGCGGCCGGGAGGGTCAGGACGCGGAGTTCTATCTCGCGCGATGCGCGCAGGCGAGTGTGAGCCTTCTCCAGGTCGGCGTCGTTGTAGCCGGGATGGCAGACAAACTCCCAGGTCCCTTCGGGAATGCTGCGGGCGATGGCGTGAAACAGAGTCTCATCGAGCGTTCCCGTGACTTCGATGCCCAACGTTCCATCGGGGGCGACGAAGCCTTCGCGGTCGACGGCTTCGCGGAACTTGCTGGCAAAACGGCGCAGGACGCGGACTTCGGCGTAGCGCGTCCACAGATTCGGACGGGCCAGCAGTTCGCTCGAGCGCAGCGGCATTCGCGGTCCGAAGGGATTGCGCACGGCACGAATTCCGCAGGCTGACGCCGCCTTCAGCAGCGGCCGTAAGACTTTCGGGAACAGATGGGTGTGCTTATGCGTGTCGAAATGCGAGACGGTAATGCCGGCTTGCTGAATTTTGCGAATCTGCGCGGTGGCTTCGGCTGCGATTTCATCAGGATCCATGCGACCCGCCAGCGCACGGGCCGCGAACATTTTCAGCCCGTCGCGGAACTGCGGTGCGTTCGTTTTTGTGGTTAGAGATCGGAGGCGATCCGCGGTTAGCACAGGCTGACCGTCGATGAGTACGACGTGACATCCGATACTCAACTGCGGGAGGGTTTTCGCTAACTGCGCCGCTTCGGCGAAGGCGGGCCCGTTCGCCATGAGCGTGGAAGAGGTTACGACCCCGGCGGTATGGGCCTCGACAATGGCCCGGTTCACGCCGGAGGTAAATCCGAAATCATCTGCGTTGACGATCAACTGCCGCACGCTCCGAGTCTAGCAGGACAGAAGAATCAAGCCTCCGTTCTGGCAGGTTGCTCACCGGGACCGTGTTTGCGCGCATTGGCTGATTCGGTTCCGAGTAATTGCGAGTTCGCAAATTGGTCAACCGCCGCAATCTCATTCGCTGCTTTCGTCTTTGCAACTGGCGATTGTGATTCCATCCTCCACAGATACATGACCGCGTAAGCCCGCCACGGACGCCAGGCTTGGGCACGCTTCTCGATTTCATTTTGAGCCGTGAGGCCCAGGGCTCGCGAAAGACCGCGATCGCCGGTGGGAAATGCATCGGGCTCGGCAAGCGCGCGCATGGCCACGTACTGCGCTGTCCAATGGCCAATGCCGGGGATCTGGCAAAGGTGTGACAGGAACGCGGTGGAATCGACGATGCCGTCAAAATTGATGCGGCCGTCGCAGACGGCGCGTGCCAGGGCGCGGATGGCTCCGGCGCGCGTGCCCGGGAGGCCCATGCGTGCGAGATCGGCCTTGGCCAGAGCTTCGGGTGTGGGGAAGAGGTGAGTGAGGCCGGGCGCTGCGGAAAAAGGGCGTCCGAACCTCGCAGCGATTCTTCCGGCGAGAGTGGTTGCGCCCCGCACCGTAGTTTGCTGGCCGAGAATGGCGCGGACGGCGAGTTCGAATCCATCCCAACTGCCGGGCACGCGGAGTCCGGGCTCGGCTTCGACCATTCGCGTAAACAGCGGATCGCTGCCCAGGCTGCTCGCAATCGCATGCCAGTCGGCGTTGAGATCGAACATGGCGCGGATGCGCTCGATGATGAAGTAGAGCGCGCGAGGATTACCGAATTGTACGCGCACCACGAGCGTGTGCTTCTCCGCGTCGCAGCTCACCTCGAAATATCCGTGACCTCCCTGATAAGAAATCGAGCGGCGATAGACGCCGTCTTGCACGATCTCAACCCCGGGCGTGCAGCGCGGGGCGAGGAAGGCCAGCATGCCCGGCCAGTGATACGGCGGGCGGAAGCGCAGGCGAAACGAATAATGATTCTCGCCCAGAGTCGCCGTCTGGCGGGCAAGGCGGCGAATCTGCGTGGGCGTGCGATGGTACACGTGCTGGATGTGAGCGTTGAAGCGGCGCACCGAACCGAAGCCCGCGGCCAGGGCGACGTGGTTCATGGGTAGCAGGGTTTCATCGATCAATTTCTTGGCGAAGTGCAGGCGGCGGGTTTGCGCCACTGCCATAGGCGTCGCCCCGAGGTGTCGGAGAAATAATCGGCGGAGATGGCGGGAACCTACGCCCAGCTTTTCGGCGAGAACTTCGACGCCGCCGTCTTCCAGACCACTTTCGCTGATCAGACGCAGCGCGCGGGAGACGGTGGTTGAAGTTCCTGACCACGCGGGCGTGCCGGGGGAACACTCGGGGCGGCAGCGCAGGCAGGGGCGAAACCCGGCTTCGGCGGCAGCGGCAGCGGTAGGAAAGTAGCGGACATTCTTCTCGTTCGCGGTGGGGGCGGGACAAATCGACCGGCAGTAAACGCCGCTGCCCGCGACTCCAATAAAAAACTTGCCGTCGAAGCGGGGATCGCGGGAGAGCCGCGCCCGCGAGCAGATATGCCAATCCAAATTCGTGGAAGCACTCATAGTCGGATAGATGCGTCGCGAGTCATGATAGTTCGCTGCTCGGCGGCCGGATGGACGTTTTCGGACCGCGATCCTCCGGGGCCCGGCGCAGCCAGGTCCGCAAACGTCCAACGTCGGCGAGTGCAGAGATTTATCGTGAGCGTTCCATGTCGCGGATTCGCCATTGCGTCGAGTGCCCGAACTGCCACACGCTCTATCTGCTGGGCTCGAGTCCGTATGGCAATGGAGCAAGGCTGGTGGGCATGCCTGCGACGTTGCCGCAGGAATATGCGCTGTATTGTCCCTGTCGCACCTCCATTTTTCCCATGCGCTGGAAATGGAGCGAGGTGAAGGCCTGCAAAGTGACGATGGCCGCTCACCGCCGTGGATACGGGGCGCACGCGGAGATTGTTACTCTTTGCGGGACGCTGAATTTTGGAAATGCGCCTGTGCGGCGTAGCTCGGTTTGAGATTGAGTTGCAATTCAAGATGAAAGTTAAGGTGTGGAGGAACTCTGCCATGCGATTCTGCCGAATTGGTTTTCTTGCTCTCTTACTCTGCGCCGCGGCGGCAACTTCGTTTGCTGTCGCGGATTCTGCTCCGGCGGCGTGCGCATCGCCGGAGTACCGCAGCTTCGATTTTTGGATCGGGAATTGGGATGCGTTCGACGTCAGTAATCCGAAGGTGAAGGTCGCCAGCAACCGGGTGAGTCGCATCCTCGGAGGCTGCGTCCTGCTCGAGGACTACCAGGGCGAGAACGGATCGCATGGTGAAAGTTTCAGCATCTACGATGCGGGGCGCAAGGTGTGGCATCAGAACTGGGTCACGAATCGCGGCGTACTGCTGGTGATCGAGGGCGGCATGCATGGCGATGAAATGGTGCTGGAAGGTGTGGACCATTCCAAAGGTGAAGAGAAACTGGTTCGCGGCACGTGGAAGCCGGAACAGGGCGGAGTGCGCGAGACGGCGGTGACTTCACTCGACGGCGGCAAGACCTGGACTCCCTGGTTCGATATGGTATTTCGCCGGGCTGAAACCGGCACGTCGGAGGAGGCCACTCTGGCTGCGCTCGATACGGAATATCAGGCAGCGGTGAAGATCAACGATGCGGCCGTGATGGATCGCATCCTGGCCGATGATTACGTGCTGGTGACGGGGTCCGGCAAGACTTACAGCAAAGATGATTTGCTCGAAGAGGCGCGTAGCGGACGCGTGCACTACGAACATCAGGAGGACACGCGAGCAGAAAGTGCGGATCTTCGGCGATTTCGCGGTGGTCACGGCGAAGCTTTGGGAGAAAGGCACCGACTCTGGGAAAGCGTTCGACAAGACGGTGTGGTTCAGCGACACCTATGTACGCAGCGGAAGTGGATGGCGCTACACGTTCGCGCAGTCATCCCTTGCGCCACCGCCCCAATAGTGCGGCAGAGCGGCGTGGGTGCATCATCGTCGGCGAAATGCCCCTTTGAACCAGCGTGCATGCCCCGCCGTCAAACGCGACGCACGAGCGGCGAAAATCAGGCCAGACTGTTATGCTGGTTGAGGTTCCAAGGGGCCGGGCGGTTAGCTCAGTTGGTTAGAGCGCCTCGCTTACACCGAGGAGGTCGCAGGTTCGAGTCCTGCACTGCCCACCATATTCTTCAAGAATTTTCAGCACTTCGGAAAATGACGAAGCGCTGTTCTACCCTCCGCTTTATTTTTCTCTGAAAAAGGCATCGACGCAGATTTGTGCGTTCAATGAGTGAAATCGCCTCCCGATCGCGCTCATCGCCCGGTTCGGCCATCCGATGCGATGCGTCAAATGCAGGGTTTCCGCAACTGCCTGTAGAAGAATACAGGGCAAATACTGTCGAGTTTGAGGTAGCTGCAAATTCTGATTCCGTTCATTGTTGTACTCATCCCGGATCGAACCATCAGCTGAGTGATCGCGCGTTTAGGGCTGCTGATTTCGGTTTATCGAAGAATCTTGGATTGAGTGGAGGAACTTATGAAACGCCGCATATTCTTGATGGTTGCAGTTGTAACGATGGCCGGACTTGCTACCTTGATCGTCCCGGCGCGAGGACACGCAGACGGGGAAACCGCCGCAGCGCCCTTCGTCACCGAAATTCCTCGCGGATACCGTGATTTCCAGTGGGTTTCCTCAGCCCATGAAGCAGGCAGCCTTAACAGTTTGGGTGCGGTCCTGGGAAACGATGTAGCGCTCAAAGCCTATCGCGAAGGAACGCTTCCATTCCCTGACGGCACAATCATTGCCGCTTTGCATTACCGTTACGTCCCGTCGGACGAAAACAACAAGGTTTTTGGTCAGGTTCAATCTTTCGTTCCGGGTGCGCCCACGAACGTGCAGTTTATGGTCAAGGACTCAACCAAGTACGCCGCAACCGGTGGCTGGGGATTCGGTCACTTCCAAGACGGCAAACACGGTGAGGCCGCGTTTATGAAAAGTTGTTTCCCGTGCCATGAGAAGGCCAAAGCGACCGACCTTGTCTTTACTCGTTATGCACGTTAATGCTGGAAACTAGAACGGCGACGCCGTCGGGAACGAGCGTGTGGTGGCGCACGATCTTCTCGGCGGCGTCTTACTTATCGCAATGAGAGAAGACGGAGAGAGAATGAAACGGTCGGTTGCTACTCCGGAAAAGTTTCATTCTGGCGCACGATTCGAATGCGGTGGTCAGTGAATTTGTAATGCATCTCCGGGACATAAACTTTTTCCATGTGGCAGGAGACGCAATTTTTCGTAGCCGTTGGGCAGGCGCCGCCGGGATGACTCGCAGTTTTCTTTTCGCCTGCTTTCACGTGGCAACTGGCGCAGACTCCGTCATAAGCTGAGGCCTCGGTCTGCAGTTGCAGGTGCGGATCGTGGCAGGCGATGCAGGTCAGCCGCGCGTCGCCTTTTCCCCAACACTTGCTTTCTTCCAGACGAAACGGCTGCGACCTGGTTGTGGATACGCCCGTCATCGCAGAGAGTTTCGTGTCCCACCAGGTGCTGTGGCAGGCGCCGCAAAAATCGACGGAGTCGGCCGGAGCAAGTTTGGCAGGATTGAAGATCGCTCCAGGTGATTCGCCGGTCATGCCCGCCAGTTGCGCAGTCTGCGCGGCTGCCACATGCTTGGCTCCGGCGCCGTGGCAGGCCTCGCACGTCACGCCCAGCAGCAGCGTGTTCTCTTCGAAATTCGCGCTGAGATTTTTCGACGCGATGTTTGCGGCCGTCGTGTGACATCCAAAACAGCGCTGAATCTCCGTGATGTCCACCGGGCGATACATGGCTTCGTCGATATCCTTCGGCGAAGGCAAGGCGCGGGCGGGCGTGAAGTCAATCTGGTTGAGCGTCGTAAAGTACGTGACCCGCGCCTCGTAGAACTTGCCGTCATCTTTCTTGAAAAGAAAAGACTGGGCGGCGCGTCCCGTGCCGAATGCCCACAGCAGGTCTGCGGTTAAGGTGTGCGTTCCATCCGTGACGGTGTAAACGCTGTGCCGGGCGTCGGTTTTGATTTCGTAGCGATAAGGCCCGGTCGCGAATTTGAGTTCCGGGTGCGAGTGAAGAATGTCAGAGTCGGCGGCGTGCATGGAATTCTCCGCCATCGGCGTCTTCTTCTGCGAAGCGACTTTCGCGGCGTGGCAGGAAGCGCACGCGCCCGTTCCCACATACTCACTGCGCGACGAGGCGGGCTGCGTCGGCCAGAAGCCCGGCTCTGTCAGATGATCTTGCGTAGAGAGTTGAGCGAACAGCGAGATCGAAACCTGCGCGCACAGGAAGAAGAACAGGGCACAGCGTACTATGCAGCGAAGGACCGAATTCGCAACCAACTTCCCCCCTTGGGAAGGCTGTCTTGCCCAGACGAGCAACGACTTCAAGCGCAACTCCTTGCGGCGCCCCAAGCCGATTCAGAATATACGAAATCCTGCCGGGCGGGTTTGGCGAGGAGAATCTGCTCCGCGAAAGAAGGGAAGAGCTCAGCGGAATTTGGCAAGTGCAGGAAACGCGGCGTATAAGAAGGAAATCAGGATGTCGTGTCCCTGCGCGCGCATCCGTTGCCTCACGGAGGTATCATGCCGCACTCGCGACGTCAGTTGATCACCATCTTTGCCGGTGCTGCCGGAGTTCTCGCCGCCAAGCCGGTTCTGGTTGCTGCCTTGCAGAGCCACTCGCCGCAACCCATACCCTCACCGAACGCACCCAATCCGAATTTTCCTAACGGGATGAACGGTCCCGACAACCGGCCGACCGATGACAAGAAACAGATCGACCCCAGGAGACAAGAGGAAATTAAGTCCGACATCCAGAAACTTTATTCACTGGCATCGGAACTGAAAGACCAGAGTGACAAGACCGATCTGAATGCCACGCTATCCGTGACGGTGATTAAGAGAGCGCAGGAGATCGAAAAGCTGGCCAAGAAAATCAAAAATCTCTCGCAGGACTAGGCTTCCCCTCAACAGAAGTCAGTTCACGCTGTGATAATCTGGCGCAATCGAGCGCCGGGCCGGCATCGCCTGCCATGCTCGCGTATCCGCATCGTCCGCCTTGCAGTGGAGGCCAGTAATGCGTTCCACCGTTGTCTTCGTTCCCGGGTTGCTGTTTCTTTCACTCTCTGCAATCGCTGCGCCGGTGCCGCAATCGCTTCCTGACGCGCCCGCAGCCGCGCCCGCTCCCACCCAAACTGCTGCGCCGGAGACTGTGATCCGCTCTTCCGTGCGACTGGTGCAGATCAGCGTGGTGGTCGAGGACAAAAAAGGAAATCCCATCAGCGATCTCAAGCAGGAAGATTTCACTCTGCTCGATGACGGAAAACCACAGCGGATCGCTTTTTTCACCGCGCCGTTGCCAACTCCCGCTGCGCCCGTTGAGCCTGCGCAGCGTGCCAGCCTGCTGCCTCCGAATGCGTTCACTAATCGTTACGATCTCAAGGGACAGGATGCGCCCGGAGCGGTCACGGTGGTCCTGTTCGACGCGCTCAACACTTCGCCGCAGGATCAAAGCTTCGTGCGCAAGGAAGTCATTCGTTTTCTGGAATCGCTGAAGCCGCAGGATCATGTTGCGGTCTACGGGTTGACCACGCAACTGCTGATTCTTCACGATTTCACCCGCGATGCAGCCGACTTGGTGGCTGCCGCCCAGCGCTTCACTCCGAAAGAACTGGCCGCCTTTGATGCGACCCACGTGCCGGACATCGATCTTGTCAGTCTGGGTGGGGATCCGCAGTGGACGACGCTGCAGAACTCGCTGAACAACGCCAACGGACAAATCGCGGACCAGTTCACATTGAATCGCGTCTCGATCACCATGGATGCGATGGACGAAATTGCGAATCACGTCTCGGGGATTTCCGGCCGCAAGAGTCTGGTCTGGATATCGGGGGGGATACCCATCCAAAACAGGATGGCGCATGTTGGAAAGCCAGGTTATCGCGAGGCGCCAGGAGTAGGAGATGCGGACACAGCCAACCGCTTGCCCCGGCCGGACCGGGAGGTGGGAAGATTCGACGATCTGGTGAAGGAGGTCGCGGATACTATGAACCGCTCCAATATCGCCATGTACGCCATCGACGCGAAAGGCGTGGAACTCGACACGACGATGGATGTCTCCGGGCGCGGTCCGCGTCTGACCAACCAGGTGCGCGACACTTCGGTTCTGAATGCCGAGCAGGATGCGCGCGATTCCATGAAGCTGCTGGCGGATCGCACCGGAGGCCTCGCGTTTTTTGGCAACAACGACATTCGCAGCGCGATCCGCCGCGCCTTCGACGACGGCCGCTTCGCCTACAACATCGCTTTCTATCCCAGCCACGGGCAGTGGGACGGAAAATTTCGCAAGATCAAGATTCAAGCGAAGGAAGGCTTGCGGCTGCGCTATCGCTCGGGCTACTACGCCACGCAGGATCATACCGACACGAAAGAGGCGATTGCCGAACAGTTGCAGCAAGCGGCGGAGAGTCCGCTCGATGCCACGAATCTGAGCATGATCATCACCGCCAAGCTGGCGAAGCCCGATGCCCGCACCGTCGAGCTTCATATTGGAATCGATCCCAAGCAGCTTCTGCTGCAGGAGTCCGGCGATCATCGCAAAGGCGCAGTGGATCTGTTTTTTGTGCAGCGTGACGCCAGCGGCCAGAAAGTCGCCGCCGAGGAACAGCACCTCGATTTAAATCTCGAAGACAAGCAGTATGAATATCTGGCGAAAGCCGCCATGGTGCTGGACCGTCACGTGACGATGTCGCCGCAATCGACGGAGCTTCGCGTCGTGCTGCGCGATGCGGGTTCGGGGTCGCTGGGCTCAGTGACACTGCCGGCGATGGCGTTCGCGCCGAAACCCGAGAACCCACCCACTCTCGTGAACAAGCCGAATTGATCGGCGCCGTCGAACTCGATTGCTAATGCGCTTCTGGTGCCGGGGGCGTAGTCGAATCCGAGCGAGGCACCGAGAAGTCGGTCGGATCGTGCGAGCCTGAGTATGACTGATTTCCATGCTGGCTGCGTTGCAGTTCGGCCAGCGCGTTGAGGCGCGCGAAGGTGGCGCGCTCCTGCTCCGCTTTCTCCGGTTGATTCGCCTTGGCGTAGGCTTTGGCCAAATTGAAATGCACCTCAGGACTGTCCGGCGCCATCTTGCTCGCGCGTTCCAGTTCCTGTAATGCTTTCTCTTGCTGCTCCGAGTTCCAGCCAGCTTCGTCCCAGCAAATAGTGCGCTTCCGCGGAATCATCGGCGAGTTCCACGGCCCGCTGCGCAGAGGGTAGCGCGTCAGCGGGGCGATGGGTCTTGAGCGCGATCGACGCCAGCCGCAGGTAGGACAACTCGCTCTTTGGAGAGATTGATATCTCTTGGCGCAGTTGCGTCTCGGCTTCGTCGTACTGCGAGAGCGCCGCGAGTCCGGTGCCGTATGCGTAATGCAGAAACGGCGTGGCCGGATACTGGCGCAATAAGGATTGAAACTTCGGGAAGGCCTCATCGTATTTGCTGGCTTGCAGCAGGGCGGAAAGTTCTCCGGCGGTTCGAACCAGATTATTCTTTGAACTCTCAACTTGCTCCGGCAGCAGTGGAATGCGCAATAGCGCCATGCCAAGCGCAAATTGGATTTCCTGCGCGCGCGGGCCGGGCGCGGCTTCAGTAGCAAGCAAATCGGTCGCGCGATCAAACTCGGAGTGCTGCATGAGTAGAGTTGCCAATCGATATCGGGCAGTCTCAACCGACTCTGCGCTGCCGCTCAGTCCTAGATCCTGGCCGCGCTGCAGGTGAATGCGAGCATTGTTGTAATCCTTCTTCTCGAATTCCGAAAGGCCCAGCATGGCCCACGCGGTGCCATTGTTAGGCTGCCGCGCGACGCAGGCCTTGAGCGCGGTGATAGCCTCGGAATAATTTCCTGCAGAATAAAGAAGCATGGAGCGACGCCACTCATCGTCGAAATTTGCGGCGGAAGGACTGGTTGAGTTGGCAGCCCCGGGCGCACCCTCCGCCGAGACGGGACCTGACTTCACCGCATATCTTTCGATGATCCGCGTCTCCCGCGACGGACTTTCGGCGAGATGAGGCGCTCCCTGCGGATGGCGCGAGCCGCCTTCCAATGAGGTGATTTCGATCTTGGGGAGTTCACTCGCCGGAGAAATCTTCAACTCCTCCTTTTGCTGCAGGAATGCTTCATGCATTCTGCCCGGCGGAGGCGAGCGCGACTCCAAAGGCATAATGCAGGTAGGGAACGTTCGGGATACTGATTCAGCAGAGATCGGAAAGAGTCGATCGCTTTAGCAGAATCTCCGCGCGCCAGAAGGGAAGCGGTCTCGCCTGCCGAGTGTACCAGCGCGTCTTGCGAGGGATCCACTTCTTGCGGCAATAGAGGAACGCGCAGCAGGGCGAGCCCCAGAGCGCCTTTGACATCTGAGGGAGGATTTTCGGCGAAGGTTTGGCTGAGCAGGGAAGCGGCCTGCGAAAATTCTCCGTTGCGATTCAATAAGAGCGCGAGGTGATAGGCCGAGACCCGCGCAATCTCCGGATCATCTCCGGTTCCGAGTTGCTGTCCCTTCTGCAGGTGCGCCAGAGAATTTTCATAGTCGTGTGTCTCGAACTCGCAAAGGCCGAGAAAATTCCATGCGGGTCCGAACGCGGGATCAAGTTGCACAACTTTCTGGAGAGCCGGAATTGCGTCGGAGAAACGATCTGCGTCGTACTCGAGAGTTCCCAGATACCACCAGCCCTCTTCCCAGTCGGCGCGGATCTCGAACCGCTTGCTGATAATCGCGAATGGCCTCGTCTGTGTTGCCAGCTTCGCGGGCCGCGCCCGCTGATTTGGCGATAGCGTCGAAGTCGGTTGTTGTCGGTTTCCTGAGCAGCCTGCGGAATGGATAGCGCGAATGCAAGTGCCAGCAGAGCGACCGGAGTTCTGAGGAGAAACAACATGGATCGAAGTAACATCCCGAAACAAGAGTATGAGAAGAATGCAAGAGAAGGTCAAATGCTCAGGCATGCGCGCAGGCCCTTTGGGCGCGAGCTACTAGCGGACTTTCAACGGACCCGGCTGCGCGGAATCCGGTGCATCGTTGGTCATTAAACTCTTCAGCGGAATGGTTACCGAACCGACCGTCGACGGGCCCGCATCGCGAACGGCTACGCGCAGTTCCGTGGTCAGCGACCGTATCGGAATGGTTTGCTGCAAAGTGAGTCCGGTTTGCACCAGGCGTTGATACTGTTCGCGATTAAAGTTCAACTCCAGGTGCTGCGACTTCGCGTCCAATATCATCCCCGTGGACTCGCGCTGCGAGTACAGCAGGTCCAAGGTGTCGGTGAGGTGATCGCCCGATTCTTGCCAGAGAAATTGCCTGGGATCGATTGCGATTTGCAGTTGCAGAGTGCGGTTGGAAATGCGCTTCGCGGTGACGACGATTCCCAGATTCGTGGCGTCGAGCGGGCTCACAATGGCGTCATGCAACGCGACACTGGCTTTGTCACGCGTATTTGGAGCTTCCGGAGTGGCGAAATATCCACGCCGATATCGCAGATGATCGTGGCCGTCGAGGATGCGTACCTTGATGTGATGATATTTGCCGTCCCAATGGCGATGGTCAGGATAGAAGCCGATCGTGTAGGCGAAACGTCCATCGTCGGAAGCCCGGCGCATTGCATTCACCACATCGTTGGTGCCGTAAAAGGCAGCGCCACCGGTCGCGTCAGCCAGGCTGCGCAGAAAATCTCGCGTGTCCTGCCGGGCAAAGAAAGCCTGTGAATCCTGCCCGCCGCGATAGGTTCGATTGCTCACCCCCATGCCGGGATCGAATTCCACGCCGTGGGCATCGACGCAATAGATCGCCAGGTTGGTGCGGTTCAGGGCTTCGACGGCGTCGTTCAAATTTTGCGGAATGGAAGCATCGATGGCGCTGGGATTTCCGATGACGCGATTAATCAGTTGCAGCGGGAATCCGCCCGATACCCAGATGAGACTTTTGCGGCCGGGAATTCCGTAGACGTGCTGTGCGATCTCGGCCAGCGCCGCGGCGGTGCGTTCGGCGCGATCCACCACCGCTTGCCACGATACCGCCTGATCGGCGGCGTTCAAATGCTGTTGAAAGTTGGCCCACATTTTAGGGTCACCGCCCAGCTTGGAAAAATCGGGGTGTCCCTGTTTCGAGGCGTCGTACATCGCGGTCTGTCGCGGGGAAAAAGTCTTCGCCGCCGCCACCAGCGCATCGACGTCCTGGGTGAAATCATGCAGCATGAGCAGATTTGTGGTGAGCGCATAAATTGCCACATGGTCTTGCGGTTTGAGCGATTGCAGGAAACGCAGAACCTGATCGCGCACGCGGACCTGATCCATCCCGTCGGTGTTGAGCGCGTCGAACAAGACGATGGTGACGGTTCCGGGATCTTCGCCCTTCACATCAAAGCGATTGGTGAAAACATTGGGCGGGAGCGGATGCGATGGCACAGCCGCCGGAGGCTCCGCCGAAAAGTACGCGATGTTCTGTTCTTTTCCATCGTCGTACACCACAAAATCTTCCTTCTTGAGATCGTTGACGGGACGACCCTTGCGCTCGGCCACAACACTAAGCTGGACCAGTCGGGTGTAGGAGCGGATGACGAGAGGCTCGTCCGGGGCCGGAGGTTGGAGGCGTAGTGTTTGCTGTCTGTGGCTGTGCAAGCGCTGGAGCCAATACCAAGACGAGCCAGAGCGCCAGGATTTCCATCCGCACAACCATAAGCAGCGTCCTAGCAGGGTGAGGCGGTCGCGTCGCGCCGCGGTCAAACTACGCGTTGGGCGAAGCATGACACAGATCCAGCGAAATCGTCCACTGATTCGCGCGTGATATTATCGCCGTTCTGAGTGCCACGAACCGGTCAAAGTCTCCGTGAATAAGGCCTTGTATGATTTCTCTCGCCGCAGATTTCTGCGCCTTTCCTGCGGTCTGGCCGGCTGCCTCCCGTTAAAAAAGTTAGGCCTGTTCGGTGCCTCTGCGGCTCCCTCCGCCTATGCCTTCGAAGAAGTTCCCGCCTCCCGCAGCGGCATCACCTGGACGCACACCGCGGGCAAGTCGCCGGAAAAATATTTACCCGAGACCAGCGGCGCGGGCTGCGCTTTCCTCGACTACGACAACGACGGTTGGATGGATATTTATCTGGTCAACAGCGGCAAGTGCGATTTCTACAATCCTCCGCACCCGCTGCGCAATGCGCTCTATCGCAATAATCGCGACGGCACATTCACCGACGTGACTGAGAAAGCGGGCGTCGCCGGCGGCGGATACGGCATGGGCGTTGCCGTCGGAGACTATGACGGCGACGGTTTTCCCGACCTCTACGTCACGCAATACGAACGCAGCATTCTCTACCACAACAACGGCGACGGAACCTTCACCGATGTGACGAGCAAAGCCGGCGTCGCCGCTCCGGGATGGAGTTCGAGCGCGGTGTGGTTCGACTACGACAACGATGGCCGGCTCGATCTGTTCGTCTGCCAGTTTGCCGAGTTCAACAAAACGATGAGCTGCGGCATCGACGGCGAGGGCATGCATCACTACTGCATTCCGCGCATCTTCAAGCCGCGGCCGAGCTGGTTATTTCACAACAACGGTGACGGAACGTTCACTGATGTCAGCCGCGAAACTGGCATCGCCGAGCATCTGGGCAAAGCCTGGGGCGTCGTCGCCACCGACGTGAATAATGACGGCCGCATGGATCTCTTCGTCACCAACGACACGGTGGCGAATTTCTTATTCCTGAATCGCGGCGGACGCTTTGAAGAAGTCGGGCTGGCCGCCGATGTGGCTTACAGCGCGGAGGGCCGGGCCCGCTCCGGCATGGGAGTCGATTCCGCAGACGTGAACCAGGACGGCTGGATGGATCTTTTCGTCGCCAACATCGATCAGGAAATTTTCTCCCTCTATCAGAACAACCGCGACGGTACCTTCGACGATGTCGCCATGCCCGAGGGCATTGGCATGGCCACGCGCTGGCTGAGCGGGTGGGGCCTGAAGTTTTTTGATTACGACAACGACGGCGATCTGGATCTCATCCTGTCCAACGGCTTTCCCGACGATCTCGTCGAGCAACTCTCTCACCAGGTGACGTATAAGGAACCGCTTCTGCTGTTTCAGAATCAGGGCAAGGCGTTCAAGAACGTGAGCGCGCAGAGTGGACCGGTTTTTGCGAAGACCTTCGCGGCCCGTGGTCTGGCGATCGGTGACTTCGATAACGACGGCGCCGTCGACGTTCTCATCTCTACTAACGACGGCCCTCCCCTTTTACTGCAGAACAAAGTCGGCAGCCAGAATCACTGGCTGGGGGTTCGGCTGGTCGGGCGTAAGGCGAATCGCGACGCCGTTGGGGCCCGTGTCACTTATCAGGCAGGCGATCTAAAACGCGAGCGCATGAAAGTGGGCGGAGGAAGTTTTCTCTCGTCGCATGATCCCCGGATCGTACTCGGCATCGGGAAGCGGTCGAAAATCGACTGGCTGGAGGTGAAATGGCCGGCCCCCAGCGGAATCGTGGAGCGGTTTACTAACCTCCCGATCGACCGTTACATCACCCTCGTTGAGGGTGCCGGGAAATGGGAATAATCAGGTGGGACGTACCCACTATGGAACTCCCTCGGAATCGTTTCCCAAAGTGGGAAACCGTCCCCTTGGGAAGCCTCGCAATCGCTATTCTCAGAAACCTTTTTTGGAAGGCTCGGTTCGACGAAAAATTCTTCTCCACCTAGGCCAAAGTATAGTGCGTAAGTAGTTACGCAGCATCGCGGAACAAAACTGTGACAATTCCCGAAGGGAGGGCCAATCTTCCATTTGTCATAGCCCTTTCTCGCAACTTGAGCCGGTTTCATTTCGGGAATTCCCAGGTTTATGCAATATCGTTATTTCCTATGTGCAATATCGTTTTTTTTCTTGACAACGGTTGCTCCTAGGCACTAAAACTGCTGGCCGATAGTACTTTCGTATTAATACGAAACTACTGTCCGCAGCGCAGAGACGCTCTCGGGGAGCATTACGGATGAAAACTGTACGTACAGATAAGCGACCAGGCGGATCCATGATGATTCGTTGTTTAGTGCTTTCCTTGCTAATGCTGGCAGTTCCGCTGGCTATGCAGGCCCAACAGTATTCTGGCACCATCACCGGCACAGTGACAGACTCCACAGGAGCGTCCGTGCCCGGCGCAACCGTCACCGCCACCAACACCGGCACTGGATCTGTGTACAACACAACCACCAGCGACCAGGGTGTGTACGTCTTTGCACAGCTGCCGGTCGGCACCTATGAGGTGGACGTCAAGAAAGCCTCCTTCAAAGCATTCGTCGCCAAGAATGTCGAGGTGCACACCTCGACCTCGACCGACATCAGCGCGAAACTGGACATTGGCGCGGCTTCCGAGACCATTACCGTAGAAGCCAGCGATGTGCAGGTTGAGACCAGTCAAGCGTCGGTCGGCGAAGTCGTCGAAGGCACGCAGGTTCGCGAACTGCCTCTGAACGGCGAAAACTTCATGGGACTGGTCACCTTGTCCCCTGGCGTTTCGCAAGCCAACTACTTCAATAGCCGCGACAAGGGCTTGCTGGGTGGCAGCGATTTCTCGGTCAACGGCAACCCGTACACGAATAACTTGTTCCTGGTAGACGGCGTCAACAACAACGACGTCGGATCGAACCGCACGATTCTGGTCTATCCCTCGACCGAGGCCATCGCGGAATTCAAGATGGTCCGCAACTCCTACGGTCCGGAATACGGCCAGGCTTCGGGCGCGATCATCAGCATCACCACCAAGAGCGGCACCAACCAGTTCCACGGCGGCTTCTTCTACGCCGGCCGTAACGACGCTCTGGATGCCAACGACTGGTACTCCAACCACGCCGCAAACCCGGTGAAAGCCGAACTGCGCCGGAATGACTGGGGCTACCACATCGGCGGTCCGGTCATTAAGAACAAGCTGTTCTTCTTCTGGGGTCAGGAATGGAACCGTGAAGTCCGCGGCACTCCGGAATCTGCTTGCGTGCCGACGGCGGCCGAACAGTCTGGCGACTTCAGCCAGGATTTCACAGGCGCAAGCTCGGCGAATGACACGATTGCTACGGATCAGTGCGGCGCAAACCAGCCGGCGAGCTGGGTGGGCGGCGTGAACGGAGTGGGCGGAACTTATACTTCGACAATCCCTGTCGCGCTTCAGAATCCAACCAACCAGTTCGCGCTCGCAGCGGTCGATCCCGCTGGCGCGCTGCTCGGTCAGTTCTATCCCCTCCCCAATGCTCCACTGTCGGGCGGCACCAACTGGTTCGATTCAGAAAAAGTGTCCCCGTCGTGGAGTGAGATCAACGGCCGCGCGTGACTACGATCTGACCCAGAAACATCGCGCCACGTTCCGCTGGACGCAAGATAGCTGGAAGGTTCCTGGTCCTGCTCCGGGCGAGTTCTGGGGAGACTGCATCTTCCCGACTGTGAGTTCGGATTGGAGCCAGCCTTCCAAGAGCGTCATGGCGAAATTGACTTCGCAGTTGGGCTCGAGCATGGTGAACGACGTTGAGTTCGGCTACGGCCACAACGCCATCATCACCACTCTGTCTCCGCAGTCCGTAGGCTTGGTTAGCCAGACCAACGCCGCCATTCCGACCGCCTGGCCGTCTTCTCTCAAGCAGAAGGGCGCCTATATTGACGGCGGTGGCGCATGGGGCGGTTTGAACCCCTACGGTGGTGGACCCGCTGGCGCGCAGACGATGTGGACCATTGCTCCTTACGGCAACCACGAAGATCTGTACGCGATTCAGGACAACATCTCCAAAGTTCACGGCAACCACTTGTTCAAAGCGGGCGCTTACTACAGCACGAACAAGAAAATCGAATACAACAACGGTGGCAACGACGCGCCAGCCATCGGCCCCGGGACAGGCAACCGTCCCCACGAACAACCCGCTGGCGAATATACTGCTGCCGGGGAAAAACACTGCGCTGGATCCCTACCGGTGTCGGGCAGCTCTTCAACACCAACGAAAACAGCGTCAACGGACTGGCACAAGTCGGTTGGCACGATTTCGAATGGTATCTGGGCGACACTTGGAAGATCAGCCACAACATCACCGTGAGCTACGGCTTCCGCTGGTCCTTCTATCGCGAGCCGTTCGGCATCGACAACAAGTGGGCGAACTTCAGTCTCAAGGATTGGAGCGCAGTCTGAAGCCATCGCTAATCCGTCGGACGCCTGCAACGGAATTGTGATTGTGCCGGGAACCACTCCGTGCGCATCGCAAGCAGCTTTGCTCGGCACGCTCGGAGTTAGCTTGCCTCTTTCCAACGGAACCCCAGGTGCGAATCGTGCCTTGGTGAACAACAACAACCACACGATCGCTCCTCGTATCGGAATTGCATGGGACGTGATGGGAGACGGCAAGACGGCTATCCGCGTCGGCCTCGGCCAGTTCTACCAGCGAGAACTGGTAGGCATCGACGAGAGCCTGGCTCACAACGCTCCGTTCGTCATCAACGCCGACGACACGCGAACCCTGGAGACGCCTGCGCCTTTGGCCAACCCAGCGGTGTCGCCGAGCGCAGCGAAGGATCCACGTGCGGTTGTACCTAACAGCTGGCAGTGGAACCTTTCGGTGGAGCGGCAGTTGGCCCGTAACACTTCACTCGAAGTCGGATACGTGGGCAACTCCGGCATTCACCTCACCTCGATGGCAGATTTGAACGAGGTTCCGAGCGCCGATTGGATCAATTCGTCCTTCCTCGGCACCACTGGTCCAAACGCCAGCACAACCAACATCAACTCTTACCGGCCGGCCAACAACTTCGGCATGATCGGCGAGTTTGCTCGCGGTGGCTCCGCCACTTATCACTCGCTCCAGACCCTGTTCCGCTCCCGCGTGGGCAGCCGTTCCAGCTTCCAGGCGTCTTATACCTGGTCGCACTCGATCGGCGACGTGGAAGAGGATAACTCCTCTGGCAGCGTCAACCAGGAAGCCTTCATCAACCCCGCCAACACGCGGGTCGATAGGGGCAACACGAATATCAACCGGCCGAATATCTTCGTGGCCAACGAAGTGTTCGACTTGCCGAAATTCGCAGGCAGCAACGCATTCGTGCAACAAACGCTGGGCGGATGGGAACTCAACAGCATCATTAACATCCAGTCCGGCGCTTCGTTCAGCGTGTACTCCAACATCGGAGGCGGCAAGGACGTTAATGCCGGCACCAGCCCGATGGCGATTCCGAATCTTCCTGTAGGCGCCCTGCCTTGCGGCAATCCAGCCGTTACTCCGGGCACCACGCTTGCAGATTGTTACCAGCTGAATTCCCTCACGGGAACCGGCTTCGGCAACAATCAACGTCCAAATGCTACGGGGATTGCCTGTAACTCGGGCCAGAATGAGAATCAGATCCTGAACACTGGGGCGTTTACCTTAACGGGTTACACGATCGGTACTGTGGGTAACATGCATAAAGGATCGTGCTACGGCGCGGATGCCCGGACCGCTGACGTGCAACTGGCGAAGAACTGGAAGATTAAAGAGCGCTATGGAATTAAGTTCCAGTTCGACTTCTTCAACTTGCTCAACCATCCGAACTTCAACAGCGGCAACCTCGAGGGTTCGGGCTATGTGCCGGGTAGCGTCAATTGCGGCTCGACCGCTTGCAGCCCAACGAACAATGTCATCACTGGCCAGACCCCGGTTACCGGTTTCGGAACCGCCGGCTCGGTGCATCCTGGACGCGAAATTCAATACACATTGAAGTTCACGTTCTAGGACTGAAACGAAATCACCCTCCACCCAACCACGGCGGGGCTTGAAATTCCAAGCCCCGCCGTTTACTTTTGCACCAGAGGAAGCGCAGTTGGGGATCCGTCATCGGTGAAGTCCAGAATGTCCATGTGGTCGCGCCTGCGGCGCACGATGACGGTCGCACTCCGCTGCTTCGCTTTGTCTGTTCGTTATTTACGTCAGCGCAGCGCACGCACAGACGAATTCCCATAAGCCCGCCACAAGAGCCGGCGCGGCTAAGAGCAGCCCCGCCGAGAATCCTGCCGAAGCCGAGTTAAAGAAACGCCTGGCGGCCGCCGAGCAAGCCCGTACAACTGGCGATCCCGCGACCATTGCGCAGGCAAACGATCGGCTCATCGCATTTGCGCTGCGCGAAATGGGGCAGTTGCGCATCATTCAGTCCGCTTACCCGCAAGCGGTTGAACTGTACCGGCGCTCCGTCGAGTTCGAAGACGTTCCCGACGCCCGCGTCGATCTGGCGATTGCCGAACTGTATGCGAATCATCCTGACGAAGCTGTCACCGAATCGCAGAAGGCGCTGGCCGCAGATCCAAACAACGCCCGCGCAATCAACGTCAGCGCCCGCGCATGGATGAAGAAGGAAGACTATGCGAAGGCAGCCGAAGCCTTCGAGCATGCCGTGCAGCTCAATCCAGACTTCGATTCGCTCTATTCGCTCGGCATCTGCCTGCTGCAGACGAAGGACGCGAAATCCCAGCAGCGCGCCGAAGCCGTATTCCAGCAGATGATGCAACTGGTGGGCGATAGCGGCTCGTTGCACGTGCTGATTGGCCGAGCCTATCGCGACGCCAACGACATGCCCGCGGCGATTCGCGAGTTCAAGCGGGCGATCGCTCTCGATCCAACCACGCCGCACGCCCATTATTTTCTGGCGCTGGCCACGTTTGCCACCAACGAATGGCACGCGACTCCTGAGATCAAGGCCGAATTTCAAAAAGAGTTGCAGCGCTATCCCAAGGATTATCTGGCGAACTACATTCTCGGATTCATTGCCTCGGGCGAGCGCCAATACGACGAGTCGAATAAATATCTGGAAGCCTCGGTGGCGGTGAATCCGAATTGGCCCGAGCCCTGGCTGTATATGGGCCTCAACGCCTATGCCAGCGCCGACATGAAGGGCGCCGAGACAGCGTTTCGCAAGGCGGTGGAATTGACGGGCAGCGATGAGGCGCGCTCGAATTATCAGATTCGCCGCGCTTATGTCGACCTCGGACGTATTCTTGCCAGCTCCGGCCGCACCGAGGAGAGCGAAACCTACATGGCGAAGGCGCGCGCTCTGCAGAATAAAGTTCTGGAGCAGAGCCAGCAAAACGTTGCGGAGATGGCACTGGCGGGAGGAGCAGGTTCGGCGGCAGCGATCGTGCCTATCAGCCCGAAGAACGAGGCCGAAGCTGCGCCCGCGTTACCGCAGAATAGCGATCCGTTCGCCCGCGTTGACGCTTCGGTCATGGCGCGCGCGAATTTAACCGACCAGCAACGTGCGGCGGCCGACGCGCAGGAGAATCGGCTGCGCGCGGTGTTGGGTCTGAGCTTCAATGACCTGGCCACGTCCGAGGCCGTACGAAACGTATATTCCGTCGCGCTGGGACATTATCAGGAGGCCGAGCGCTGGGACCCTGCGATTCCGGGCCTCGCCAAGAACCTCGGCCTGTCGGCCTTTCGCAGCGATAATTTTCCCGAAGCCATCCGCGGACTCGCGCGCGCGGTGGAAGAGAAGCCCGCCGATAATCCGGTGCGCGCGATGCTGGGCCTCGCCTATTTCGGGGCAGAGAAGTATTCCGACGCTGCCAGCACCTTTGCTCCGCTTGGCCTTCGCGGCATGCAGGATTCGACAGTCGGATATGCCTGGGCAGCGTCGCTCGCCCGCGCCGGAGATTTGAAAAAAGCCGCCGAGGTCGTAACCGAGTTTCAGAAAGAAGATCGTCCCAACGATGAGCTGCTTCTGATCGGACAGCTATGGATTGAAATCGGCGACTATGCGCAGGCTGTCGGCACGTTTCCAGCGCGCGCTGCAGTCCGATCCCTCGTTGCGCAAGGCTCATTACTATGCCGGGCAGGCGGATATTCGCTGGGAGCACTGGCCGGAGGCCGCGGCGGAATTCCAGGCCGAGTTGAAACTCGAGCCCGCCGATCCCGACGCGCTGTATAACCTCGGCTTCGTGTATCTTCAGCAATCGCGGGTGGACGACGCAGTCGGCCTGTTTCAGCAGGTTATCGCCGAACAACCCAATCACGCCAACGCTCACTACGAGCTGGGGAAAATTCTGCTGGATCGCGGTCAGGTGAAGGAGGCCGTCGAGCATTTGCAGATTGCCGCGCGCCTCAGTCCGCAGACCGATTACATGCACTATCAATTGCAAGCCGCCTACCGCAAAGCGCAACTGGATGCCGACGCGGACCGCGAACTCGAGATCTACAAAGAACTGAAAGCGAAGCAGCGCGAGAAAGCCGGAGCGCAGTCCATGCCAAGCCGGTAGTCTCCTAAGCGCTAAGAAGGAAACGATTGAGCCATCATCGATATCGCTATTGCAAGAAGCTATTCTTTTTCACCTGCCTCGCTGGCGCCTTGGTTCAGGGTCAGGAAGGCCATCCCACGCCGGCTCCGCCGCCTCCCGGGCGCCAAATCTTACAAGTGCGTCAACCGAACGATCCCCCAACTGGAAGACATAACCGCGAAGGCGGGAATCACGTTCAAGCACTCCTCCGACCCGGCCAAGAAATACATTGTGGAGTCGATGAGCGGCGGTGTGATTGTGTTCGACTACGATCGCGATGGCTGGCCCGACATTTATTTCACCAACGCTCCCAGCGTCGAGATGGCCATCAAAGGCCAGAAAAGCCGCGGCGCTCTTTACCACAATAATCATGACGGAACCTTTACGGATGTGACCGATAAGGCTGGCATCGCCACTCCGTGCTTCGCCATGGGCGGTGCAGTGGGCGACATCGACAATGACGGCTGGCCCGATCTCTACATCACCTGCCTCGGCGGAAATGTTCTCTATCACAACAACGGCGATGGCACGTTCACCGACATCACCGCGAAGGCCGGCGTGGCCGACGGCCGCTGGTCGACGGGCGCTGCTTTCGGCGATTACGACGGCGACGGCTTCGTCGACCTCATGGTCACCAACTACGTTGATTTTCATCTCAACGATCTGCCGGGTTTCGGCAAGTCTCCCAACTGCAAATATCGCGGCCTCGATGTGCAGTGCGGTCCGCGCGGACTGAAAGGCGCGGGCGACGCGCTCTTTCATAACAATAAAGATGGAACCTTTACCGACGTATCGAAGAGCGCGGGTGTCGATGATCCCAACGGATACTACGGCCTCGGAGTTCTGTGGGCAGACTTCAACAACACTGGCAGGCCCGACATTTACGTGGCCAACGATTCGACCCCGAAATTCCTGTACAAGAACGAGGGCAACGGGAAATTTAAAGACATCGGCCTCGAGTCCGGCACGGCGGTCAGCGAAGATGGTTCTGAGCAGGCCTCGATGGGCATTGCCATTGGCGATTACATGCACACCGGGCGGCCGTCATTATTCGTTACGAATTTCGAGAACGAGAACGACCTGCTCTACCGCAACGACGGCAACTGGAATTTCACCGAAGTTTCCTATCCTGCCGGCGTGGCGCTGCCTTCGCTGCCCTGGGTGAAGTGGGGAGACGCGTTTGTCGACCTCGACAACGACGGCTGGCTCGATCTGATCGCTGTGGGTGGCCAGGTGTATCCGCAGGTCGATACGCTTCCTTCCGGAGGCGGCTACCGCGAACCCAAGTTGCTGCACATGAACCAGACCGACGGAACATTTTGCGATGCCAGTGATCTGGCTGGGCCCGCGCTGAAGGAACGGCGCGTATCGCGCGGCCTCGCGGTTGGCGATCTTTTCAATGACGGAAATATGGACGTGGTGGTTGGTGACCTAGACGGCAGTCCGATGATTCTGAGAAATCACGGCATCCCCGGACGCCATTGGGTGAGCTTTGAACTAGCAGGGACCAAGAGCAACCGCATGGCGCTGAATGCGCGCATCAAAATCGTAGCGGGCGGAATGACGCAGACCGATGAAGTTCACAGCGGCGGAAGCTATCTTTCGCAAAATGATGTGCGCATCCACTTCGGCTTAGGCGCGGCGAAGAAGATCGACAAAGTGGAAATCCACTGGCCGTCGGGCGCCACCGACACGATTGAAAATCTTGCCGCCGACCAGTTTTATTCGGTGCTCGAAGGACGTGGGATTGTTCCTGCGGAACAAAGTCGCCCGGTCCTTAAGCACCCTTAACTAATAGCTATACAAATGTCCGCCTTCGGAAGCCCGCAGAGCCCCGCTACTTCGCCGCCGGAACCATCTTTTCCAGTTGCGCTACTTGCTGCTTGACCAGGTCAGCATTCTGCCCGGCCGGCAAGTAGGTCAAGGAATTCCGCAGGTGCGCCAGGGCCCCGGCATAGTCCCCTTTGTCAGCGAGGATCACGGCCAGTAGTTGCTCGGTATTGGATTGCGTGTGCAGGGGATCCATCGCGAGCGCTTTAGTGGCGCTGGTCTCCGCGACATCTTTCTTGGCCAACTTGTAATTTGCCAGGGCATTGAAATAGAAGACCTGTGGCGTGCCCCGCGGATCAAGTTCCAACTCGTGAGCCGTGTCGTCCGCGACCTCCTGCCACTTTCCCGCCTGCGCCCCGTAAACCACAAGGTGCCCGTAGGGAAGAACGAACTTGGGATCCGCAGCCGCAGCCTTGGCGAATGAGTTTTGCGCATCCTGCGAGTGTGCCGCTTCCTGAATTCTTCCCAACTGGTACCATGCCTCCGCGAATTGCGGGTACACCTGCACAGCTTTTTCCAGATCATGCTGCGCTTTGTCGGGCTTCTGCTCCAGCCAGTCAGCGCGGGCTTTCTCGAATGCCTTGGCCGCATCTTTGGGTGCGGATGCGGTGGTGCTGCTGACGGCAGTTCCGGCGGCGCCTTCTTCTCGACTGAGCTGGATCGTTCCAATATCCGGGTTATCCAGGATATTGCGGTTCACCACGGTGAGCACGGTCGAGGTAAAACCGGAGAGCGTAGCTTCGACGTTGCAGCCGATGAATTCAGAAGCCGGCTTGGAGCCATCAGTGCCGAGCACCGGATGAGATGTCTTCTCGACGGCCGCGATCTCGAAGTTGCCCTTGGGATCGGCGTTCGCCGTATAGCGAATCTTCCCGTCGCAGGTGACGTTAACCGGAACCGGATCCCAGGGCAGCGATGCCGTGGGCAGGCCCACAAAAGCCACTTTGCCGAGCAAATAATCTCCGCTACGCGCCTGGTGCTGAATGTCGTTCCACTTGGCGGACTTGCCGATATCGCTGGTGGCCTCGGGCGTTTTACCACTCCCGGTCTGCGCCACGGCCACCGCCAGAAATATTGGGAAAACAAATAATAAGAGGAAGGATAATTTCGTTTTCATGAGTACTCACCTCGACGACTCTACGATATTCCTTCGATATGAGGCGTGCCAAGTCGGCCACGCAAGCCTGGATCAGGCCCGCGCTTTTTCGATCATTTCGTCCCAGATACCTTTAGAGCGCAGGATCAACTCAACCGCTTCGCGAATGGCGCCGTGTCCGGCCAGAGCCTTCGTGGTGTAATGCGCGACCGCTTTCACTTCGGGGACCGCATCGCCCACGGCGACCGCAAGTCCGGCGCGCTGCAGCAAGGGAATGTCGGGCAGATCGTCGCCTACAAATGCAACTTCCTGATCCGTAGCCTCAGCCCGGCGAAGAATATCCTCATAAGCCGGCATCTTCACGGGCTGCTTCATGTACACGAACTCCATCCGCATTTCGTAGGCGCGGCGAAGCAGCGCAGCGCTCTCGCGTCCGGTGATGCACCCCGTGCGCAGTCCGGCTGTCTGCGCCAGAGTCAGGCCCTGACCGTCGTGCGCGTCGAATGTCTTGATTTCAAGAGCAGTGCCATCGAGTTGAGAAAGCAACGTGACGCTGCCGTCGGTCATGGTGCCGTCCACGTCCATCAACAGCACGCGGATGCGGCTGGCGCGCCGCTTCAGCGCGGGAGATATCTTAGGAAATTTGGTCAACGCGGCCTCAGGAGCTGGAAGAAAGACAGAAAGAGTTTACCGTGAACCTTCTCATTTCGCATGCATGGCATCTCAACTGGCGTGCACACATTCATCCGGCACGTCGCAAGTCTCGGCCGAGAGAACTGACGAACTGCTCGACCAATTCCGAGATCTCGTCCGCCGCCGTGTCCAGGGCGAAATGACCGCCGTCGACGACGTGAACTTGGGCGCCCGCAACGTCTTTGCGATAGCGTTCGGGTTCACCTGGATCAAACGAGAGTTCGTATTTCCCCCAGATCACCAGCAGAGGCGGTTGCTTCGCGCGCATCCATGCTTGCCACTTCGGGTAGGCCTCCACATTGGTTCGATAGTCGTAGAACAGATCACTTTGAATGTCGCCTTGGCCGGGTTGATTGAGAAAATAAAATTCATCGGTCCAAAGATCCGGGTTGTAGCGCTCCACGTTCGGATCATTTCCTACGTGGCGCGTGCGCGTGGCCGACAAAGACAGCAGGTTCGCGCGCAGCGCGCTCTCGTTGGCGACGCGGTCCGCCCAGAAGGCACGCCGTGTTTTCCAATTCGCGCCCAGGCCTTCATTGTGCGCCACCGCGTCCTGCACGATGAGAGCCTCGATGCGCTCGGGATGCGTCAAGGCCATGCGAAAGCCCACCGGCCCGCCATAATCCTGCATGTAAAGCGTGTAGCGCGACAGTCCGAGCGTTTCGGTGAAGCGATTCATGATCTCCGCGTAGTGATCGAAGGTGTACGCGAAGGTTTTCGGGTCGGGCCAGTCGCTGTGTCCAAAGCCAGGATAATCGGGCGCGACCAGGTGATAGCGATCGGAAAGCCGCGTCAGCAGCGGCTCGAACATGCGCGACGAAGAGGGCAGCCCATGCAACAGCAGAATCGTCGGCGCATCTTTGGGGCCGGCCTCTCGGTAGAAGATGGTCAGCCCCTCGATCTGTATCGTGCGATAAGAAGTTGGATGCTTCATGGGATTTCCGTTCTCCATGCCGCTTACGCGGCCACTCGCTGCGCAGATCGGGCTTGATGCGGCGCGCCCACGTAAGGGAACGAGGCGAGCAGATCCTTGTGAGGCCCTACGTTGTCTCGTGGGATCTTTCCATTGGTGAGAATGGGAAGAAACACATCAATCGCGTCGTCGGTCAGTGCCCGGCCATTGGCCGGATAGGACGCCGGCTTGCTGGGATCGTAAGGCGAGGATGTCGGGCAGCAGAATGCCAGCCGCCCGCTTCGCATCCTCTGGCGTATAGCCACCGGTGTGCTCCAGCGAGTGCGCGAAGATGGGGATGAAAGTGGCGTCGTCCGCGGGCTGGCCGGCGAGGTACTCAGCTTTGTGGTCACCGGTAAGGAACACCGACTGCGAGGCCAGCGCGCCGCGGTCCGCCTGAACCCATTTCCCGCTCGCGCCGTCCACCGTGCGATGCCACAGGCCAATCTTTCCGGAGCCCAGAGCAGAGTTCGGCACTTCCAGCACGATGCTGCAAACGTCCTTTTCAGCGAAGAAATCATCTGCCGGTGAATTGCAGATTGTTCAGCGCGCCCAGCGTATCGAAGAAGAAGGGATCACTGCGCCAGCCGGCGAAGAAGCGATAATCTCCGGCCTCGCTGACGTGTACCAGTTCCGTCGAGACCGGAGCTCCGTCGAGGATGATCTGGCCGTCGTCGCCGGTTCCGGCCGCGTCCTCGCCTTCCACGCGGCGAACTGTCGCGGTCTGGCCTCCGTTCTTGTCTGACGCGAAGCGGACTCGGTAGGCGATATCGGCAACGCAGATCGGCGTTGGTATCAATCTTGATTTCGTACACTGCCTGGGTCGAGAAGGGGTCGTCTGTCGTGCGGTCCGGCTGGGTTGAAACCTACGGATGGATGTACGTTCATAATCAGGATCGACTTGCGTGCGTCCCCGGGCTTGGGGAAGGCATAGAGGTCAGTGAGATCAAGGCGGGCATCCCCGTGGGGGAAACCAAGGTCGGGACCGGAGTAATGGTGTGACATAAATCATCTCCTCATAATTTTGGTTGCGATATTTCTGAAACGGCCAGCCTCACATGGTCAGAACGACGCGAAACTCTGCTTTGCCGCTCAGCATGCGCGCGTAAGCCTCAGCGGCCTTTTCGAGCGGATAGGTTTCGATCATGGGCCGCACCCCGCTCAGTTCGGCGAACCGCAGCGTGTCCTCCGAGTCAGCTGGCGTTCCCGAGGCCCAGCCCTGAATCGTGCGACTTCCGTTGATGAGTTGTAGCGGTGTGACTTCGATAGGATCGAATGCTGCGCCCACCACCAGGAGTTCACCATTAGGTCCGAGACCGTCAAACAGTTCGGACATGGCTTTCGAGTTCGGCGCAGTTGCCAGAATCACCCGCGCTCCACCCATCTTCTGCAATTCCTCGGCAGGCTTGGTCGCCGCGCTGTCGATGTACACACTCGCTCCCAGCTTTTTTGCGAGCGACGCATTCCCGGGCCCACGCCCAATGGCCGCGACCTTATAGCCAAACTTCTGCGCGAATTGCACTCCGAGATGCCCCAACCCACCGATCCCTTGGACAGCAACCAGGTCGCCGGGGAGTGCACGACTATGCCGCAGCGCGTTGTAAGTAGTAATCCCAGCGCACAGCAACGGCGCCGCTTCGGCATCTTTCAGAGTGTCCGGGATCGACGCCAGTGCTTCAGCGGGCGCCAGCATATATTCCTGGTATCCCCCGTCATAGCTGATGCCGGCAACCTTCATATTGCGGCAATTTCCAAAATCGCCGCGCCGGCATTCGCGACAGGTGCCATCATGGCCGCCGTGCCAGCCCACTCCGACGCGCTGTCCTTTCTTCCACTCGGAAACGCCGTCACCGACTTCATCGACGATGCCGGCAACTTCGTGCCCGGGAATGCGGGGATACTGAAGTCCCGGCCACAAACCGTCTTTCGTGAGCATGTCGCTATGGCAGACGCCACAGGCTTGCACCTTGATGCGCACCTGCCGAGCGCCGGGTTCGGGGATGTCGCGTTCAACGATCTGGAAATCCGCTCCGGGGCTGGGAACTTGCGCCACCTTCATCTTCGTCGCTTTCATCGGTACGACCCTGCTCGTTGCCATGATTTCTCCTGGGCATGCTCGGCCTGGTGATATTTGGCCTGGGCATGCTCGATCTGGGATGTGTTCACCCTGGAATGTTCCACCGCGTCGCCGGTAAGCGCCGTGGGGGTTTCTAACTTCGATTCCGGCAACATCCCTCAAGACGCATTTATTGCGCCCACTTCGACCGCCCCAAAGATGACGGTTTTTATCTTTATATCCTGCATCCTTCTGCAGGCGGCATTATTCCAACTGCGATTAAGCCAGACTCGCCGGAACGAGGCAATTGGACGATGGTATTGCCGATACCGTGGTACCGATCGGATATTCAGAGGAGATCCTCTCGGAGTGGGGCATCCGCGGGATTGGTAAGCTGGATTTACCGGTGGTAGACTGCGGCAATGGCCACCAAGAAAAAGAGTAAGAAAGCGAAGAAATCCAAGCGACCGTCCAGCAAGAAAGCGACGGGTTCAAGACGCACCGCCAAGAAGCAAGCTCCGAAAAAACGATCTGTGAAGAAACCCTCCGCGAAGAAATCGTCCGCGAAGAAGCCGGCGCCGAAGAAGAAGGCCGCGAGCCGCGCGAAAAAGGCACCCGCCCAGGCCGCACGGCGGAAGCCCGCTCCCAGCAGGGGAACCCGAGAGAGTTCGGCGTACGAAATTGAAACGGGATCGCGTTCTGCCGGTCAATCCGGAGACCTGCAGGGCTTGCCCGACGTTGAAAGCGCCGATTCGGAAAGTGTCGACGAATTGCTCGAGGAAGGGAACGCGTTTGAAGCCGAGGCGGTAGCCGGTGTCCAGCGCGCCGACGACCACGAAGGGCAGGAAGTCCACACGCACGAGGTTCCAGAGGATGACGTGCCCGAGGAATATCTGGACAAAGATTAGCCGCGCGCTACGCGATTGCTTGTCACTGTTGCGCTGAGAATTCCCCGGCGAAGGAAATCCAGACGCCCCGGGCCGCGCTTCGCGTGAACCGAACGACTCGCAGCGCCGCCGATGCTCTTTCGCGTTCGGTGAGAAGCTGTTAGGATAAATTTGTGACGACAGTCTTCCGCGGTCCGCATCTGGTCCGTCGGGCAGATTGGGCAATGAATTCAGCGCAAAGCCGCAAAATCCCTGGCGATTGCGCACTTCGTTAGATTTGGCGAGTGGGGACGTAGTTCAGTTGGTTAGAACGCTGCCCTGTCACGGCAGAGGCCGCGGGTTCGAGTCCCGTCGTCCCCGCCATTCCTTTCAGTGAATTAGGGATGGTCGCAAGAAAGAAACAATCCACAATCCAATCTACGAGAGATGTCTTCTCTCACTGCACTACTCCTGCACGACTTTCGGATCGGTATTCGCCTTCGACACAATCCAGTTGTTCAGCGAGTGCCGAAGACTGTGAAGGCCGAGGCGGTTGCTTTCCAGAATGTCTGCGCCAGCACCGATTGCTTCCGGTCGCAGGCACCTCACAGAAGCCAGGAGAGTATTATGCGGACAGCAAATCAAAGTAGATGAAAACGGAGTGAAGTAATGCCTGAGTCTATTGACTGGCCCCGGGTTCCGCCGCCGCCGCCGCAGCGTCGCCGGGGCCGCCGCTTTTTTCTCATTCTTGCCATCCTTGTCGGCATTCTCTTCGTCAGTCGGGCGGCGTTGTCCTATTACGTGGACGTGCTCTGGTTCGGCTCGCTCGGTTATGCGGAAGTGTTCTGGAAGACACTGAGTCTTCAGTGGGGAGTCTTCGCGGTTTTTGCCGCGGCCACATTTCTAATTCTTTACGGATCGTTTCTGGCGCTGAAGCGGGCCCATCTCCCGGATTTACCCAATGGCCATACGATTCTCATCGGTGGACAACCCCTGACGTTGCCGGTTGAGCCTGTCCTGCGCCTGATCGCGCTGGGCGTATCGCTCGCTATCGCGCTTGCAGCCGGAGGCGCGATGGCAGGGGAGTGGCCGACACTGGCACTCTTTTGGTACGCACCCCGCGCTGCCGGCGTCCTCGATCCAATTTTTTCCAAGCCGCTGAATTTCTTTCTGTTCGCCTTGCCTGCCTGGGATCTGCTTGTCGGCTGGCTGTTTACGTTAAGCGTGATTACCTGTGCACTCGCCGCTTTCTTCATACTGATCGCGGGCGGGGCTCGTGCGATCACTGGGCGTCTCAGTCGATCCGTCGCATTACCTTGGCGCGGGTTTTCGATTACATTTGCATTCCTCCTGCTGATCCTCGCGATGCGCGCCTATCTCGGGCGGTTCGAGCGCTTGCTCGACGATCACACGATTTTCGGGGGGGTGACCTACACGGACGCGCACATCACACTTACAGGAACGCTCGTGGTCTGTGGGATGCTCCTTTTGGGCGCTGTGATCGCTGCCGTCAATGCTGTGCGGACGCCGCGCGGCCGCTGGCTGGTCGCGGCAATCCTTCCGGCTGCCGTCTGCTATGTTGCCGTTCAAGGAATCGGATGGTATGTCAGCAGCTTCATCGTCAAGCCGAACGAATTGGTTCGGGAGAAGCCTTACATTGTCTACAACACCGATCTGACGCGGCAGGCCTACGGATTGAATCGCGTCTCACAGCGCGAGTTCCCGGCCGAGACGACGGTGGAAGCGGCGGACCCGGCCAACAATCAGGCAACGCTGCAAAACATCCGGCTGTGGGATTGGCACGCCCTCCAGGACACGCTGCGTCAAATCCAGGAAATCCGCACCTATTATGACTTCCCCGACATCGACATTGATCGTTATGAGATCGATGGCACGACCCGCGAGGTGATGCTCGCCGCGCGCGAACTGAGCGTCGACAAACTTCCTGAGAGCAGCCGCAACTGGATCAACGAGAAGTTGATCTACACGCATGGCTATGGCATCACGATGAACCCGGTTAACGGGTTCACGCCGGAAGGACTGCCCACTCTGATTTTGAGCAACATGCCGGTTCAGAGTACGGTGCGCAGTCTCAGCGTGACCCGTCCAGAGATCTATTTCGGCGAGATGACCAATACCGACGTCTACGTGAAGACGCAGCAAAAAGAGTTCAACTACCCGCAGGGTCAGACCAACAACTTAACCTCCTACGAGGGCGATGGCGGGATTCTTCTCGGCGGATTCCTGCGCCGCATGATCGTTGCACTCGATCAAAACGACCTCGCGAAGCTACCCTTCAGCGATGATGTGAACAAGAACAGCCGCCTGCTGATGCGGCGCAACATACGCGACCGCGTATCGGCGCTCGCGCCATTCCTGACCTTCGATCCCGATGCCTACATCGTGCTCGGCGAGGACGGCCGCCTGTCGTGGATCATGGATGCCTACACCATCTCAGACAACTACCCGTACTCGACTCACTACCGCCTCGATAACAACTCCGTTAACTACATGCGGAACAGCGTGAAGGTGGTCATCGACGCTTACGATGGCACGACTACCTTCTATGTTTTCGATTCAGAGGATCCCATCATTGCGGCCTATCGTCGCATTTTTCCGAGCTTGTTCAAGGACGCGTCATTGATGCCGGCCGGCTTGCGCAAACATGTGCGCTACCCTGAGTTATTGCTCAAACTGCAGGCGGAAGTGTACGGCCTTTACCACATGACGGATCCGGAAGCGTTCTACAACCGCGAAGATCTATGGACAGTTGCCACCGAAGTTGGGATGGGAGAAGGCGGTCAGCAAACGACTCAGGCGATGCAGCCGAATTTTGTCTTGATGAAACTGCCAGGAGAGACTGGCGAAGAGTTCGTGGAGATTCTGCCTTTCACACCGTCGAACCGGAATAATCTGATTGGCTGGATTGCTGGGCGCAGCGACGGCGCACAGTATGGTACGTCCGTGGTCTACAACTTTCCCAAGACGAAGCTGGTCGACGGACCGTTGCAGATCGAGGCGCGCATTGATCAGAATGCGCAACTTTCTGGACAGTTGACCTTGTGGAATCAGCAAGGCTCGCATGTGCGGCGTGGGGCGCTGCTTGTGATCCCGACGGGCCGGGCCCTGTTGTACGCAGAACCGATTTACCTGCAGGCCGAGCGCAGCCCGATGCCTGAGTTGCGCCTGGTTGTGCTCGCGCTGCAAGATCGGCTCGCCTATGGACCAACCTTCGAGTCAGCGATGGCGTCGCTTTTCGGCGGAGTGGTCTCGTCTACGAGTGCCGCGCCTGTCACGGCGGAACCTGCACGAGCCGCACCTGCCTCCACCGCCTCACCTGCAGCTGACCTGAACACTCTCATCGCGGAAGCCGCCAGAGACCTCGCCGACTATCAACGCCTGACGGCGGAGGGCAAGCTTGGCGAGGCTGGACAGAAGCTGGAAGAGTTGAAGCGGGCACTCGACAAACTGAACACCCGCCCAAAATAGACGCTCCGTTAATGCGTCTTTTCCATCGCAATCGCCCGGGGAAAAAGAATATTGTTCTCCAGGTGAATGTGCTGGTGAAGATCGGCTTCAAAATCTGCCAGCGCCTTGTAGAGCGTTTGATAGCTGATACACGCGTCGCCCGGGGGCGTATAACCACAACTGGCTTCGCGCATGGCGCGCAGCGCATTCCCGGCGGAGTCGTGCTCGTGTTCCATCATGGTGACTGGATTTTGCACGCTGCCAAACGGCGGTGGCAGAACTGGTTCCTTCTGTATGACGGCCTCTTCCATCCTCACGACGTAAGGGAACAGCACCCCCTCTTCTTTCATCATGTGGGTCGTCAGCTCCTGAACCAGGCCCTGAAAGCTCTCGCGAACCCGTTGCAGTTCGGAATGGTTCTTTCCGTGGACGGAGCAAACCTTGTCCAGTAGGGGAACGAGGCGAGCCATTTCCTCGCGCGTGTACTTGTGATGTGTGTTCTTGATGTGTGCGATCAAATCGGCGAGGGGCTCCGTCTGCCAGTTCCGCTCTGTCTGGGCCGCGTGCGCCGCTTGCTCGGCCATCTCCAGCGAATCGATCACTTGATCGACCGAGAGGTTCGATACCCGGCAAGCTTCGTTCAGTGACTTGTTGCCTCCGCAGCAGTAGTCAATGCCGAGCTTTTCGAAAACTCGGGTAGCCGTTGTATTTTCCAGCGCCAGTTCACGGACGGTTTTTTCAGCGGTCATAGTCATGGCAGTCTCCTGACGACCCAGCTCAATGCTCACAGGTCGCGCTTGATGTTCTAAAGTTAACCGAACAGCAAACCCCTGCCGATGACTTTTGTCACGGAGATCCAAGCTTATTCCGGTGAATCGGTTTCGGACTCCAATGCTTTCAGATTGGAGATCGTGACCGTCCGCCCGTCGATCTGAAGCATGCCCTCTGCCTGGAAGCGAGAAAGATTGCGGGAGACGAGCTCGCGGACTGTGCCAATATGCGACGCCAGTTCCTGATTGCTCGCGGGCAACGTGATTTCCACACCAGCGCCGGTAGGTTTGCCTTCCTTGTGCGCAAGCCGCAAAAGAAATGAAGCCAGCCGGTGACGCACCGTGGTGAATGAGAGTTCTTCGATGATGCCAACGAGCCGGCGCAAGCGGGAACCGACAACCCGCAAGACTTTCAGCGCCACCTCAGGATGGGCCAGGCACAACGCCTGAAAGTCCTGCTTGCTGACAAAGAGCAGCGTGGCTTCGTCGATCGCGGTCACAGACGCGGGATAATTTCCACCATCGAACACGGGAAGTTCAGCAATGGAACTGCCCGGCCCATCGATACTGAGCACCTGCTCGCGCCCGTGCGCCGAACTCTTGAAGATTCGCACGTGACCGGACTCAACGACATAAAGTCCGGAGCAAGGCTCGCCTTCGCCAAACACGCTTTGCCCGGCCGAGTACTTGCGCGGCACAGCGCACTGAGCAAGGAAATTCAACTCGCCTTCCGTGAGATCAGAAAAGATTGAGACTTTCGCGAGCGTCTTTCCCACCGCAGAATTAGGTTCTGGCACGATGGCTATTGTATCGGAGGGTCGAGCGCATCGCCGAGAAGAGCGGCGCCGGGAAGAGGCCTGAGCCTTCGGCGGGAAACTTCCAACTGTAGTAAAACTGTTAGGTTGTTGATCGAGTGAACCCATGAGTGTGACTATCGAAACCGAAGCCAGGCACGCGGGCGAAGCAGGACACTCGGGGCCAGAGGTTCGCTCGGATGCGCACGTGCGGCTGACGCCGCGCGAGAGTGGCGGCGTCCACATCGAACTCGAATCGCGCGTCAAACCTTATTACGGCGATGCCATTCAGCAACAGGCCGAGGAAATTCTCGCGGCGCTGGGAGTGCGGCATGCGCAGGTTTCGATTCACGATGAAGGCGCACTTCCGTTTGTGATTGCGGCGCGCATTGAGACTGCAACCCGGCGCGCGGGTTTGGGAGAAGGCACGCGCGTTCTGCCCAACAAACTGCCGATTCTCGAAGCTTCTGCGCGCGATCGCATGCGCCGCTCACGGCTCTATGTTCCCGGCAGCGAGCCCAAGTACTTTGTAAACGCCGCGCTGCACGGAGCGGACGCCATCATCCTCGATCTTGAAGACTCTGTTCATCCGCAGGAGAAGGACGGGGCGCGGCTCCTGGTGCGCAATGCTCTGCGAGCCGTCGACTTTCTGCAATGCGAGCGTATGGTGCGCATCAACCAGCTTCCGCTGGGGCTCGACGATCTGGAAGAGATCGTTCCAGAATCTCCCGACCTGATTCTTATCCCCAAGGTCGAACGTCCAGCGCAGGTGACCGAGGTCAGCCAGAAGATCGCGGAGATTAAAGCAAATTTCGGACTCACTCGTCCCATCTGGCTGATGCCGATTCTCGAGTCGGCGCTTGGAATTGAGAAAGCCTACGAGATTGCGATTGCGAGCGCGGACGTTGTGGCTCTGACCATCGGGTTGGAAGACTATACCGCGGATCTCGGCGTAGCGAAGACATCAACGGGCGCGGAATCGCTCTTTGCCCGGCAACGCGTGGTCAATGCCGCACGTGCCGCTGGAGTGCAGGCAATTGATTCGGTCTTTGGCGACGTCGCCGACATGGACAGCCTGCGGGCATGGGCGCTTGATTCGCGCGCCAAGGGCTTCGAAGGCATGGGATGCGTGCATCCGCTGCAAATTCCAGTGATTCACCGGGCCTTCGCGCCAACGGCGATGGAAATTGAAAAGGCGCAGAAGATTGTTGCTGCCTATCACGAGGCGCAGAGCAAGGGCCTGGGCGTGGTCAGCTTGGGATCAAAGATGATTGACGCGCCGGTGGTTCAGCGAGCGCTGAAGCTGATGGCCCGGGCGCAAGCGATGGGACTGGTTGAGTGAAATCATGCCCATTCTTGAAACGACGGAGTTAGTTGTGAACGCTGCCGGACGAATGGTGCCGGACAAAGCGAACGGCCGTTCGCAGGTTCCATATCAAGGTGTGGGCAAGCACCGCCCGAACGGAAGCAAGGCCGCACCGCCCATTCGAACTGCCGCCGATTACCCCGCGGATGGCGATAAGCGTGTCGCCGATCTGGAGACCGCGCTTCGCAAATGCGGCCTGCGCGATGGCATGGTCATTTCCTCTCACCATCATCTGCGCGACGGAGATCGCGTCGCATTGATGGCGCTCGAGGCCGCGGCAAGAATCGGCGTCAAAGATCTGATGTGGTTTCCCAGTGCATCATTTCCGTCGCAGAAGAGCGTGATCGATCTGCTGGCCTCGGGTGTGGTCGAACACATCGAAGGCAGCATGAATGGACCGCTGGGCGACTACTGCACGCAAGGGAAGATGCGCGGCATGGGAGTTTTACGTTCGCACGGCGGCCGCTGGCAGGCGATTCAGGATGGCGAGGTGCACATCGACATCGCCGTGATTGCCGCTCCCACGGCAGACGCGTTTGGCAACTGTGACGGCTCGCACGGTAAGTCCGCGTGCGGCTCCCTCGGTTTTGCGTTGGCGGATTCTCTCTATGCCGACCGCGTGATCGCGGTAACCGACACCCTCGTTCCATTCCCCTGCATTCCCTGGCAGATTCAGGGCAACAATGTTGACTACGTCGTGGAAGTCGATTCCATCGGCGATCCCGTAAAAATTGTTTCCGGCACAACGCAGATTACGCGTTCACCCGACCGGCTGCGCATCGCCGAGTTAGTCGCGCTATTCCTGCGAGACGCGGGCATCATGCGCGACGGCTTTTCTTTCCAGGCGGGCGCCGGTGGCATTGCTTTGGCCTTCGTCAGCTACCTCAAGCAGATGATGAAATCCGCTGGCGTGAAGGCGCGATTCGTTCGCGGCGGCTCAACCAAATATCTTGTCGAACTTCTGGAGGAAGGCCTCACCGACTACATCCTCGACGGGCAGACCTTTGACCTCAGCGGCGTGCAGTCGATCGGCGGGAACCCGCGTCACGTCGCGACCTCTCCGTTTACGTCGTACAACTACCATGGAAAAGGAAACTTCGCGTCCCTGGTGGATGCGGTTGTGCTCGGCGCAACCGAGGTCGATGCCGACTTCAATGCCAACGTGGTCACCCATTCCGATGGACGCCTGCTGCACGGCATTGGCGGCTGGCAAAACTGCCTGGCCGCTGGCTGCACCATCCTGGCTGTGCCTTCGTTCCGCGATCGCATTCCTGTGATTCTCGATGAAGTCACCACGCTGTGCGGCCCCGGTGAACTGATCGATGTGGTAGTGACCGAGCGCGGCATCGCCATCAATCCTCTCCGCCAAGATCTGTTGAATGCAGTGAAAGGATCGAAGTTGCCGATCCGGCCTCTGCCTGAGATCAAGGCGGAAGTCGAACGCATCTGCGGAGGAAAACCGCACCGTCCCAAGCGTGGAGACCGGCCAGTCGCGATCGTGAAATGGGTGGATGGAACGGTGCTCGACAGCGTCTGGAATGTTGTCTGATCCGGCTCACATCGCGTGACCCGTCTGCGAAAAAGTGCCAGACCATTCTTTCGATCTCTATGAAATCGTCATACCGTTTACTTCTTCTTAGCGCTGTTCTGATTGCAGCCTTGCCAAACCCCAGTTCCGCGCAGGACACGAAGTACCCACCGCGCGGAGCGTATATCCCCACGCCGGAATGCCGGGCAGGCGACGCTTCGTTCTTACCGTTGCGGCCATGCTCAGAAGATGAGATCGAAGCCTGGCGAAAAGAGATCCGGCACTTTCGTTTCGAACGATTGCTGCGCGTCGGTTATGACGGCTCACAATATGACCGGCCAGAGCTCAAGTGGACGCAGAGCAGCTACATCCAGCCGCAGATGATGGTCGAGGATCGTTATTTCTTCGATCCCGTCGCCCAGAAATATACCGTGGACCGTTATCTCGACGATTTGGAGAAGCGCTACGGTGGAATTGACGCGGTGCTGATCTGGCAGGTTTATCCGAATATCGGCATCGACAATCGAAACCAATATGACATGTTGCGGGCCATGCCGGGCGGTGTGGCCGGCGTGAAACAAATGGTCGCGGATTTTCACCGCCGTGGCGTGCGCGTCCTTTTTCCCGTGATCATGTGGGATCAAGGGACTCGCGATGAGGGAAAGCCGAACTGGGTCGCGACTGCGCAGTTGATGGCGGAAGTGGGTGCCGACGGAATTAACGGCGACACATTGGACGGTGTTCCCCGCACTTTCCGCACGGCATCGGATGACGTCGGACATCCCCTCGCGCTGCAACCGGAAAATGCTCCGCTTTCGGACGAGGGTCTGATGTGGAACAACCTGACCTGGAGCGATATCGAGAGCTCGTTCACTCCCTACATCAGCCACATGAAATGGCTCGAGACACGGCACATGGTGAACATTTCCGATCGTTGGAACCGCGATAAAACCGACGATCTGCAATATGCGTGGTTCAACGGCGTGGGCTACGAAAGTTGGGAAAACATCTGGAGCATTTGGAATGGCATCACGCCCCGCGATGCGGAAGCCTTGCGCCGCGTGGCCACCATGGAGCGCGCTCTCTCGCATTTTCTTGTCAGCAAGGATTGGGAACCGCTGACGCCCACGTTGCGCTATGGAGTATTCGCCAGCAAGTGGCCGCTGGGCGCGGAAACCGTGTGGACCGTGGTCAATCGAAATGATGCCGACAGCGACGGCCGTCAGCTCGAACTGCCCTATCAGGCGGGCACGCATTATTACGATCTCTATCACGGCGTCGAATTGCATCCGGATCGCGAGGGCGGCAAGATCGTCTTAAGCTTCAACATCGAAGGCCACGGATACGGAGCGGTCCTGGCGACAGGGAACGCGCCCGATGCAGCCGAGCAGGCGTTGATGACGAAGATGAAACAGCTCACGGCGCAGCCGCTCGCGAGTTACTCGCATGAGTGGCACTACTTGCCGCAGAAAATCGTCGCGATTGCGGCAGCCGTCTCTCCGGCTTCGAACTCGGAGGGGATGGTAAAGATTCCCGCCGCGGATTATGTTTTCCGGGTGCACGGAATCGAGCTGGAGGGGGGCGACGAAACCGGAGTCGATGTGCAATACCCCTGGGAAAGCGCCCCTGTCCGCTTTCACGAAGAGAAACTGAACATCAATTCGTTTTGGCTGGACACCTATCCGGTGACCAATCGCCAGTTCAAGCAGTTTCTATCCGCAACGCATTACCATCCCAAGGACGAGGGCAACTTCCTGAAGGATTGGAACAATGGAGAGTTTCCCACTAGCTGGGATGACAAGCCCGTGACCTGGGTCGCACTAGAAGATGCGCGTTCATATTGTGGCTGGGCGGGGAAGCGGCTACCGCATGAATGGGAATGGCAATACGCCGCGCAGGGAAAAGATGGACGCCAGTATCCCTGGGGAAATGAGTGGGACCGAACGGCCGTTCCGGAGCCGGACCAGGGAAGAGACTTGCGCGGGCCGGATGATGTCACGGCGCATCCCAAGGGGGCGAGTCCGTTCGGCGCAATGGATATGGTGGGAAACGTCTGGCAATGGACCGACGAATTCGAGGACGAGCACACGCGCACCGCCATCGTTCGCGGCGGAAGCTACTACCAGCCGCAGGGCTCGATCTGGTACTTCCCGCAGGCTTACAAGGCCGAGGAGCACGGCAAGTTGCTGCTGATGGCCCCGGGCAAGGATCGCGCTGGCACTCTGGGCTTTCGCTGCGCCAGCGATGTGCAGTGAGCGCCGGTACTCTTGCCCAAAGTTGACCGCAACCACTTCCACCGTATTTGAAACTAATCTCGCAATAGAAGCACCTAACATTCCAGCCTCCAACTAGAGAGAGGAGTATGCATGGCCCTGCCTAACGATGATCTAAAAGACCGGCTTTCCCGATATCAAGAAATTAACCTCAGCGTGACCGGTAGAAAATCAGGGCGCACCATCTCGCAGCCGGTGTGGTTCGTGCCGGGCAACGATGAGGTCTACCTCCTGCCGGTGCGAGGCTCGGACACACAGTGGTATAAGAACGTCCTCAAGACTCCAACCATTCGGATCGAGGCGCGCGGCGCTGAAGGTGAATTTCAGGCCGTTCCGATTACTGACGCGAAAGAAATTTCATCCGTGGTCGATAAATTCCGTAATAAATATGGCGCGGGCGACGTGAAGAAATATTATTCAAAGCTCGACGTCGCCGTCGTCGCCCGGGCGCGGTGAACGCAAAAGTATTCACGGGATCAAGAAAGGAAATCAGCACAATGGAAATCAAACGAGCCGGCTCGCAACCTTCCGCCAAGGGCCCGGCAGATTGGTTCACGGGCACGGTGCGGATCGATCCGCTATTTCAGGCGCCGGATCCCGCGCTGGTGCAGGGCGCCAGCGTAACCTTCGAGCCCGGCGCGCGGACTGCATGGCACACGCATCCACTCGGCCAGACGCTCATCGTGACTGCGGGTTGCGGCTGGGCGCAACGCGCAGGCGGACCTGTCGAGCAGATTCGTCCAGGAGATGTGATCTGGTTTGCGCCCGGCGAAAAGCACTGGCACGGGGCCACCGCGACCACGGGCATGACGCACATTGCGATTCAGGAAAAGAAAGACGGCAAGGCGGTCGACTGGATGGAGCACGTCAGCGACGAACAATATCTTAATCAGGCCGTGGCGTAAGGGCGCCAGGCCACAGGGAGAAAACATGCAAAAGCGCAAACTTGGAAAAAGTAATCTGGAAGTCTCCGCTCTCGGCCTCGGCTGCATGGGCATGAGTTTTTCCTACGGCCCACCCAAAGATAAAAAAGAGATGACCGATCTTCTCCATGCCGCTGTCGATCGTGGCATCACATTCTTCGATACGGCCGAGGTCTATGGCCCATTCATCAACGAAGAACTCGTAGGCGAAGCGCTCGCACCATTCCGCGGCAAAATTGTTATCGCCACCAAATTCGGATTCGATCTGAGCGGCGGCGACAATCGCCCCGGCGCCTCCAATGTGAACAGCCAGCCCGCGCACATCAAGCAGGCCGTCGAAGGCTCGCTCAAGCGCCTGCAGGTCGAGACCATCGACCTGCTCTACCAGCATCGCGTCGATCCGAACGTTCCCATCGAAGATGTTGCCGGAACGGTGAAAGAGCTGATCCACGCCGGGAAGGTCAAGCACTTCGGACTTTCCGAGGCAGGCGTGAAGACGATTCGCCGTGCCCACGCCGTTCAGCCCGTGACCGCACTGCAGAGCGAATACTCGCTGTGGTGGAGAAAGCCGGAGGAAGAAGTGATCCCCACTCTCGAAGAACTCGGCATCGGTTTCGTGCCGTACAGCCCGCTGGGCAAGGGTTTTCTGACCGGCAAGATCAGCGAGAACGCGAAATTCGACAGCACGGACTTTCGCAGCAAGCTGCCTCGCTTCACGCCCGAAGCTCTGAAGACAAACCAGGCGGTCGATCGATCTGCTCGAAAAGATCGCGCGGCAAAAAGGTGCGACGCCTCCGCAAATCGCGCTCGCCTGGCTGCTGGCGCAGAAGCCGTGGATCGTTCCGATTCCGGGCACGACCAAGTTAACTCGCCTCGATGAGAACCTCGGCTCGCTCGCAGTCCAACTCACAGCCGATGACCTGCGCGAGATTGACGAAGCCGCCAAGCAGATTACGCTCGAGGGCGACCGCTATCCCGAAAATCTGCAGCGCATGACGGGTCTCTAATCGGCGAGGGCGATCACCACGAAGTAACACGAAATAATGTGACGGAATGTCCACAAGGTATTCCTTCGTGAACCTTCGTGCCCTTCGTGGTTTAAGCTCTCGTCTCTCGAGCTCATACGCGGTCCTATCCTTAACGCCCAAAAGCCGACTGCATCACGATTGCGCCGCCCAGCGATACCAGCAGAGCGACGGGCATCGCGATCACTCCGATCTTCAGAAAATCCCAGAAGCTCACATCAACCTTCTCTTTTCGCAACGCAATCAGCCACAAAATTGTCGCCAGCGATCCGGTAATGGAAAGATTCGGTCCAAGATCGACCCCAATCAGAACCGCATGGGCGACCGGCCCCGTCACATGCGCAGCCTGCAGCGTGCTCCCAGCGATTAAGCCCAAGGGAAGATTGTTGACCAGATTGTTCGCCACGCCGACCGCGAATCCGGTAACCAGCCAACTGGCGGTAAGCCCCAGGCCCTGCGCCCATTCAAGCCACGCTTTCGTGTACTGCATCGCGCCAATGCTTTGCATCGCTTCGACCATGATGAAAAGTCCAGCCACCAGCGCCAGAGTTTCCCAACTGATCTCGCGCGCGAGAACGAGAGGGTTGCTGCGCTCCTTCACGCAGATCAGTATGGTGACCGCAAGCGCGGCGAGGCAGGTCGGCAGCCCCAGATCCTTGCCCAGCGAAGATGCGATGAGCAGCACGGCCACCACTCCAGCCACGGCGCCGAGAACGAGCTTGCCATTCGAGTTCAGCGGACGCGCCTCAACCGGGTATTCGATTCTGCCGCGGAGATCTTTTCGAAACACCCAGCGTAGGACCACATACGTGCTGGCAATCGCGAGCAGGCAGGGAACTCCGAACGCCAGCAGCCAGCGGCCCAGCGGCGGCATGGAATCATGGAAGACCACCAGATTCGCAGGATTTGAAATGGGCAGCAGAAACGAAGCCGCGTTGGCGATGAATGCGCAGACAAAAAGATACGGCAGCGGCTGCACCCGCGCCTTGCGCACGGCGGCTAAAATCGCCGGAGTCAGCACGACCGCCGTTGCGTCATTCGACAGAAAGACGGTGACCACGGTCCCGGCGGCATAGACCAGGGCGAAAAGTTTCAGGCAAGAGCCATTCGCCGCGCGCACTGCCGTGGCAGACAGCCAATCAAAGACGCCATGCTCCCGGGCCAGCTCCGCGAGCAGCATCATGCCGATAAGAAAAAAACATACGTCCAGCGACTTTCGCACTCCGCCTTCCGCCAGCCGAAAGGTGATCAGACGAAAGGCGAGCAGCAGCACCACGCCGCCGCTGATCCAATAAACCTCAGGAATGTTGCGGGGACGAGTCAGCATCAGCACGATGCTGATGGCAATAATGAAACAGAGCAGGGCATGGGCCGCCGCCGTCGCGTGCATAAGAGTTTATGAGATGACTATACGCGACCGAAAGCTGCTTACTGATCGAGCGTAACGGCGCCGCGAAGTCTAATTCAAATGGCGGCTTCGAAAATCAGGCGTGGGCGCGAGCCATCCATCTCTGCTTGTAGGCGTTTGCAAAACGCACTCGGATGAACCAGAAAATCATCAGCAGCAGAGGCAGGAAGCTCAGGAAAACCAGCGCGCCCGTTCTGCGCAAGAAATCGGGGAATAGGTGCTGTCGCGCCAAAAAGATCGACGCCGCTGCGATGAATAGCGCAAAGCACATGCGCCACAGATGCCTCGCGATGCGTTGCGTGCCAGTAACCCCTCGGCGCAACAGCATGCGAACGTCGCCCACAGTCGCAAGCACAGCGACGAGGCCGAACATAAAATAAGGTCCCGGGGGATAGTCATACTTCAACCCCGTGGGGCTCAGCGCGGCTTCGGTCCCCCAGATCAGCTCGGCGGATCCCACGGCAAAAATCAAGGCTAGCAAGCTCCAGTCGATCAGGCCGGGTCTCCCGTCCTTACGGCGCGCAGTCAGCCATGCCGTCGCCACCAGATAGAACGTCAGCAGGCCGCCCAGCACATTGCCCGGCTGCGACTTCAGCACCGCCATATACGCCCCGGTGGCGCCAAGGCTGAGCATGGTCACGACGAACACATTTCCGGCGATGCCGTGCTCGCGCGAACCTTTACGCAGAAACACCGCCACAAATCCCGACAGCATTCCCAAAGTGCCGGACACGATGTGAAGCAGCAACATGGGTGAGACCGACATTTGGCCCTCCTTTATTAACTAGCCCTGGAGCGACGAAATCGCGAGCAGTCGAATTAAATCGGTCCCTGATAGCGGCGCAGCCGCACCGCGCCATACAAAAATATGGCAGCGAAAATCAGTCCTACCCACAGACTCGGGCTGGCGAGGAATCTGCCGGGAGCAAACAGCGAGATCGGAATAAAATGCGCATCGATGGGAACGCCATTCTTGTCCGTCAGGTCGAAGGCCACTTCGGCAAATCCAAATAAGCGGTTCAGCAGCAAAGTGCCCAAGTGTAAAGTTCGGAAGGAAATGAATTCCACGGCGACCAGCGCCAGAGGCGGCAACACCGCCCACAGAAAAGTCGCGCGCCGCGCCCAACCGGAGACCAGCATGAACCAGCAGTAAATAGGAGCGTGCCAAAGGGCCATGACGATCAGCCCATACAGCAGGCCAATCTGCATTTGGAACAGCGGCAACGACCACTCCGCCGCGACGTTCCCGCCGCGCGCCAGCAGGTCCGCCATGGTGAGCAGTCGCATGACAATCTGCAGAGGAACAGTGAACGCGAGGACGATCACGGGCAGAACCACCAGCGGGATGATGGCCTTCGAGAGCACGGTGGTGAGATCGGAGACCGGCAACGATTTCCAGAACAGAATGCTGCGATCGCGGCGCTCGCCGTGCAGCGCATCCAGCGAGTAAAAGATCCCAACCAGAAATGCGACAAAGGTAATCAGCATTCCGGCATGGGCGTAATTCATGGCGAGTTGGGTCAGTGGAGGTTCTTTATGGGTCTGCGCCAGATGCCGCAGGTCGCGCGGGAGCCAGACCAGGCTGATCAGGAAGCCGAACAGATAAACGCCAGCCGTAGCCAGCGGCGCAATATAAATGGAGCGGTTCTCCCATAACTCGCGGCGCACCGACCAGTAGAACGGCCGAGTCGCTGACATCAGCGGCTGAGCCGCTGTCTGGTTGACGGAAGACTCCGGTACAACGTTCGCGGGAGTATTCATCGAGCTGCTCCTTGTAAATGGCTGGGAGCCGAGCCGGCGTTATTGCCCATCACGGCAACGAACAAGTCGGAGATGCTGGGCGTGCGCACCTCGCCGAGCGCGCTGATTTTCTGGCGATCGCCGCTCTGCGACTTGAGGTCGAAGAGCAACAGGCTGCGGCCGAGAATTTGCCGTTCGTGAATCGGCTTCAGCGCCCGCGCGGCCTCAACCTGCGCAGGAGTTACCGTTACTTCCACATAGCGCGATTCGAACTCGTCCATGCTGCACGCCAGCACGATGCGCCCGTGGTTGATGAACATCAGATCGGTGAGCACATACTGCACGTCTTCCACCTGGTGCGTCGTCACGACGATCGTGCGGCTGCGGTCGTAGTAGTCGTTCAGCAGGGAATCGTAGAACTGCTTGCGATACAGAATGTCGAGGCCCAGCGTGGGCTCATCCAGCACCAGCAATCGAGCGTCGATGGCCATCACCAGCGCGAGATGCAATTGCGCCACCATGCCCTTCGACAGTTCCCGCACCCGGCTGCTGTTGCGAATGTTGGTCTTGGCCAGAAATCCTTCGGCCTTGGCGCGATCGAATCGCGGATGCACGCCGGCTACATATTCCAGTGCCTGCGAAACCCGCATCCAGCGCGGCAGCACGGCCACGTCCGCAATGAAGCAGACATCGCGCATCAGATGGTCGCGCTCGTTCCAGGGATCGCGCCCCAGAACCTTCAGCTCTCCCTGATACGGCGTCAGGCCGATGATCGCGTTCAGCGCAGTGGTTTTTCCCGCGCCATTGGGCCCGATCATTCCCAGGATGCGGCCTTCCTCGATCCGCAGATCGATCCCATCCAGCGCGACGGTTGTGCCAAAGGCCTTGCGCAGGCCGCGGGCTTCGATCACTGTCATGGCTTCGGTTCCTCCTCAGCTTTCTTCGACGCATTCCCGTTCAGCAGTTCTTCCGCCTTCAGCCCGAGGCGCTGAATGGTGGCGTGTACGCGGGGCCATTCTTCCGCAAGAAATTTCTGGCGTTCGCCCTGTAGCAGCAGTTTGCGCGCGCCTTCATTGATGAACATGCCGCGACCTCGTTTGCTCTCGACCAGTTGCTCGTCGACCAGCTGTTGATATCCCTTCAGAACCGTGAGCGGATTCACACGGTATTCCGCCGCCACGCTGCGCACCGAGGGAAGTGGATCGCCCTCCTTGAGCACGCCGTCGAGGATCATCGCAACCACCCGGTCGCGAAGCTGGCGGTAAATCGGCTGATTGTCGTTCCACTCACGGTCCATCATGGGGTTTTCCAGTTACTCTGTTCTTCGATCTGGTGCTGTCATTTTGCCCGCTGCAGATCCATGTGCGCATGCATGGGCTTGTCTCCCGGCATCATGTAGGTCCAGTCCTCAACGTGGTGGTTGGCGTCGACGGTCGTGAACACGGCATGGTACATGTGCCCGTTGTCATTGCTGCCGGAGAGATCGGCAAAGTCGAATTCCACTGTCTTTCCGTCGGCCGACTTGCGCGCCACCATATGCGGACGATTTCCCGCATCGCAATAATGCACCAGGTTCACGTGGTCGCTGTCGAGGTAAATCATGGTCACGGGATGATCGTACTTGGTCGCATCCAATGGTGTTCCTGGCTCCTGCATCTCGTGGACGAGCGCGTTCCCGCGGGAGGTCACGCGCATCGTGATGTGCGCCCGCGTCCCTGCGGGCACCATCTCGGTCGGCGGATCGGCGGTTACCACCCCTTCCCACTCGCCTGCGAGCGTTTTCAAGTTGTCGAAGGATTTCTGCGCGTCCGATTGCGCGAATGCGGCGGCGGCCATCAGAACCAGCAGAAGCGAAAATGCGATGCGTGCTTTCATTTCAAATCTCCTTTGCGATTTCAAATCTTGTCTCGATCTGTGGTGCGAATTCCTGTGGTTCCTCCCCGGCCGGGGGTTGAATCAGCCACTCCAATGGGCTGGAGCATCGATCCATAGTGATATACTTAACTATAACACTACATCAAAGTCAAGAATTATTTTCTGGGCCTAATGGATAGGAACAACCGAGGCGTCCATCTCATTGGAAAGGTTGGACTAAAGCCGAATGGAGGGGGTGTTTGGGAATCGAATGCGAACACGTAGCCCCGGACGCATTCGTCCGGGAGGCGGTCACTTGCCCCTAAAGTCGGAGGTTCCCACCTTCACGACCGTGCCCCGGGGAGCAGGCTTTTCCTCTTTTGCCTTCTCTGATTGTTCAGTCGCTTCGCCAGGCTTCTTGGCATCCGCCGGTGGAGGAAGCGGAGGCGCGGGTTTTTCCATCCACACTCCGTAGACTCGCCCGCCATAGGCCGCCAATCCCGTGTAGTCGCCGAAGAACACATCGTTCGCCATAAACGGATTGTCCGTCCAGGCGTAATTCTTGAAGCTGCTTCCGCCATCGGTGGATCGCGCCAGAACCACAATCTGCTTGCGATTATCCGGATCGCCGCGCCGGTCGTAGAAGAGAACATTCACCGATCCATCGACCGGATCGACCGCCAGCCATTGAAAGAACTGCTCCGCGCCGTTGTGAATCGGATCCGAATTCACGCGCACCGGAGCGCTCCATCGTTTACCGCCATCGTCCGACGTCGAAAGAAAAACGTCGAGATCGCCGTTGCGATAATCGCTCCACGTGATGTAAAGCCGCTTGCCCTTAGGATCGATCGCGATCTGAGGAAATCCGTTGGCGCGTTCGAGTGTTTGAACGGCGAACATGATGGGCGCAGTGTGAATCGCGGCGCGCGCATGCGAGAAAGTCTTGCCGCCATCGCGCGACGAGGTCAGCATGATGTCATCATCCTGGCTCCAAATCGCGTAGAGCGTGCCATTCGGGCGCGACCACGCCGGCGAATCCTTCCGCGGCGCCGTTGTCATCGCGTGGCAGGCCCGGATGCGCGTCGATCTCCAGCGGCTGCGACCACGTCTTGCCATCGTCAGTCGAACGCGAAATCACCATCTGCGAATCGGCGATGCGCCATCGCGTCCAGCCAATGTAGAGGTTGCCCGCGTACTTGCTCTTCGAATTGTCGGCGATGATGTAGGGCTTGTCTTCAAACGGAATGCCCGGCTGCGAGGCCTGTTCGGCCACGGGGATGTGATCGGCCTCCCAACGTTTTTCCGCCATCAAGCGATCGCCGCACAAAAATTCCGTTGCGCGTCGCGCCATGCGCCCAGTAGTTGAACGTTCCCAGCTTGTCGAAGGCGATGTAGCAGACGAACGCGTGCCCCTGATTGTCGAACGTGGTCGACACGTCGCCCGAAACACGATAGTTTTTCGGCGCGGCGTCTTCCACATTCCATGTGCGGCCCGCATCCGGCGACCAGGCAGCATGCACGTTGTCCTGAAACACCGCGACCACCTGCTGCGGATTGTTCGGGTTCACCGCGATCCCAGGTTCGGTGAAATAACCCGGCTGCGGCGTGAGCTGAAAGACATGCGCCTCGGGTGCCTTCGGCAAATCCTGCGCCGCCAGAACCGTGACACCGAATAGGGAAGCCGCAACCGTGGCGGCGACGTGAGTTCGAAAGAGCATTCGGATTCCTTGTATGTCGAAAATCGGTTAGGTCGCTTCCGCACACAAAGCGGCGCCGCCCGCAATTCCAGAGTCGGCCCCGTAGTACGCCATCACCAGCGGGATGTCCGCAGCATGCGGGTTCACGCACCAGCGCGGCAGCCTGCTCTTGATGTCATCGAAGAAGGGCTTGAGCATCGCCGCCACGCCTCCTCCCATCACGAGCACATCAGGATCGAATAGGTCCACGATGTTGCCCAGCCAGGGCGTGAGCACGGCGACGGTCTCTTCGAGAATCTCGCGCGCCAGCGGATCGCCCGCTGCGTAGGCCTTCCCCACAAGTTCGCTGGTAATCTTCGCGACGTCGCCGCCAGCGAGATCAAGAATCGCAGATCGCCGCGATGAGTCAGCATCAAACTTGCCGCGCGCCCGCGCCCCGATGGCCGGCCCGGCAGCCATGATCTCAATGCATCCGCGCTTGCCGCAGCTGCAAACAGGACCGCGATAGTCGATGGTGACATGACCGCCCTCGCCCGCCGATCCAGTCTTGCCGTGATAAATCTTGCCATCGAACACAATGCCCGTTCCGATGCCGGTTCCGATGGTGGTATAGAAAACGTAGCGATAGCCGCGCGCCGCGCCCCAGCGCGTCTCGGCCAGCGCCGCCGCGTTCGCATCATTATCGACCTTAACCGGAACGCGATACTTGCCGGCAATCTTCTCGGCCAGCGGAAAGTCGCGCCAGCAGGGAAGATTGGGAGGATTAAGAACGACGCCCGTGCGCGGGTCAAGCGGCCCCGGCGCGCAGATGCCGATGCTCTGAATTCCGCCCTGCGCGTGCTGCGAGAAGAACAGGGAATCGATCGCCCCAATCACCGCTTCCAGCGCGGCTTCCGCCGTGCCGTTCGCTACCATCGGCCGCCGGCCCTGGGCCACGATCTCGCCCTTGCCGTTCACGATGCCGACGGCAACTTTCGTTCCGCCAACGTCGACGCCCATCACGTGCTGCTCAGGATCAAAATTTCCCGTCATGGTTTATTCCCGCTGACCGTTGCCTGGTTCGCCAATTGCATTTTCACTCGGATGGTCTTGATCTCGTACGGCTTCGTATGCACGGTCACCATATTGTCCGCTACGGGCAAGCTCGCGATCGGCCTCTCCATCAGATCAGCATCCGACGCCGACTGCACCTCGCCATGCAGCGCCACTTTCACATCGTCCTCCTTGCCCGCCCATTCGTAAAAGCGCACGATCAGCCCATCTTTGTTCTCACCACCGTCGTCCTCGGCCTTCTTCACCGCCGTGACGATCACATTCGGAGCAGTCTGCAAGAACGACCACACCGCGCCCACCGAGCCCGTATGTTTCGCGGTCTGCATCGCCATCAATTTGTAATTGAGTTCGTATCCCTGAAAAATCGTGAAGTAATCGCGCCAGCCGCCGCGATGCGGATACAGCGAGTAGGTGAACTCGTGATGGCCCTCATCGGCGTGCGGGTCGGGCCATTCCGGCGATCGCAGCAGCGACAGCCGCAGCACGTTGCCCTTCGCGTCGTATCCGTACTTGCAATCGTTGAGCAGGCTGAAGCCATGGGTCGCGTCGGAAATATCCGCCCAGCGCTGCGCCGGAACTTCAAACTGCGCCTGCTCAGCAGGAGTGTTGCGCGTGGTCGGCCGCTCCACCGATCCGTAGGGAATTTCAAACGTCGCCTTGTCGCTATGCGCGCTGACCGGAAACGCCACCTTCAGCAGAATGTGTTTTTCGTGCCACTCCGCCTGCATCTTCACGTCGACGCGCGGCACGCCCGCGTAAAGCGTAATGTCGCGCACGAACGTGGAATTCTGAAAATGATTCTTGACGCGAACCACCGCCCGCAGCGGCCCGCTCTCCACCAGTTTCACCTCGTCGGCCTTGTCCAGATCCCAGTGCTGCTTCTCGAAATCCGCGTCAATATTCCACGCATCCCACTTCTGGGGCTTGTCGACAAACGTCTGCAACAGGTTTCCGCAGATGCGGTCTTTTGGTCCGCCGGTGTCGGTTTCAGCAGGAGCCAGCGCATTGCCCACGCTTTCATTTCCCATCAGGCTGGTCATGCACCCAGTCTGCCGATCAATCTTCACGTGCAACCAGAAATTGTCCAGCGTCTCTTCCGTCGGCGTTTCGGAAGCCTTGAGCGGGGAATTAACCGCCGGGGCCTTAGCCGCGGCACGCACGAAATAGGTTTGATAACCCAGCGCTGGAATTTTCGCCAGCAGCAAGAAGTGTGCGCGGTGCGTGTCGGCATCCATCGAGAGCAACTGCGCGTCCGCCGGCTTGCCCGCCGAATCGACGACTTGAATGGCATGCGCCGGACCGGGAAGCTGAGCCTCGGCTTCCACGACATCCGTCCGCGGCCACGAAAGCGAATTAAACACAATCACCGGCACGCCTTCCCCCTGCGTATTTGCATGCGCCGCAATCTCGCGCAGCGAGCCACGCGTCACATCACTCGCCGCGCGGTCCACATCTTCCAGATTCCGCTTGGCATCCAGATAATTCACTGCAATGCCCGAGCCCGGCATGATGTCGTGAAAGTGATCGAACAGCAGATTTTTCCAGGTCAGTTCCATAGTGTCGTGCGGATACTCGCGCCCATACAGCGACGCCACCGCCGCGAACTTCTCCGCATTGAGCACCGTTTCTTCCGCCTGCCGGATTCTGCGCTTGGTCTCAGCCTGCGTCGTGAACACGCCGCGGTGATAGGCAAAATAAAGTTCGCCATCCCACGTGGGCACCTGCATCGACGGCAGCTTTTTCTCCAGGTCGGCGAAGAAATCAGTGGCGAAGCTGAACTGCAGCTTGGGGAAAAGCGTTCCCGGCGCGCGCAGTTCGTCAGCATGATCGAGCATCACGCGCGTCGGCCCGCCACCATGATCGCCCACGCCGTACAGGTGCATCATCTCTGGACTGTCCGCCAGTTTCGGCCCATAAATCGACGGCATCCAGATGGAAACATCTTTGCCCAGCGGCTCCGCGTCAATCCCGCCAGCGTAATCGTGCGGAAAGTAAGTCAGCAGCCGGCTGCCATCCGGCGCCTGCCACCAGAAAAGTTTGTAAGGAAAAGTCGTGAATTCGTGCGCCCAGAGCAGCTTCTGGGTCACGAAATAATCCATGCCCGATTTCTTGTAGATCTGCGGCAGTTGCCAGTTGTAGCCGAACGAATCCGGATTCCATCCGATCTTCACGTCGATGCCAAAGTTTTTCTGGAAGTATCGTTTGCCCACCAAAATCTGCCGCACCAGCGACTCGCCGTCGGGCATGTTCAAATCCGGCTCGACCCACATGCCGCCAATCACCTCCCAGCGGCCTTCTTTGATGCGCTGCTGAATCTGCGCGAACAGGTCGGGATATTTTTCCTGCATCCACTCATACGTGCGCGCCGACGACATGGTGAACTTGAAGTCGGGATACTCGCGCATCAGATCAAGCACGCTCTGAAACGTGTTGCGCACCACCTCGACGGTCTCGGTCCACGGCCATAGCCAAGCCATATCAATGTGCGAATTGCCGACGAGGCGAATGGTGAATTGCTGCATCCAAGGCTGCAGCGCTTCGAGTTTCTCCTGTGCAGATTTGATGGAAGCATCGAAGCCCGCCTGATCCCCGCGATCGAGCGGGCCAAAGTCGATGGCCTTCATGGCCGCGTCAAGTTGCTGCTCGCGTTCGGCCTTGCCATCTTCATAGGCCGCAATAATGGGCCTCGCGGCCAGCACTTCCATCCGCAGCAGCTCCGGATCCGGCCGTGACTTCGGTGGATCGATCGTCAGTTCACTGTGAAAGAAAATTGCCTTCACGTCGTCGCCCGCAACCACACGCGCCGCCACCAGAAATTTCTGCCCCGGTTGCGCGTGTTCCGTCAGCAGTACGGGAAGAATGTCGTCATCCGATCCGCGGTAGAGAATCGCGCCATTCGAAAACACCGTGATGATCAGGCTGTTGGCAGTGGCAAATCGCAAGTCGAGTTGCACCCGCGCGCCCTGCGTGGCGTATCCGTTGATTTTCTCCGGAATCTGTATCCAGCGGCGGAAGACGCGCGTTCCTTTCCAGTCGGGCTGGTCATTCTGCGCCACCGAATTCTTTACGGCCAGCGCGCTCCAATCGGAATCATTCGCCGCCGGATCTTCGGGATGGGCAACATCGGCGTGCCAGCGCCACTCCTCCTCATCCCGCTGCAGCAGCGACTGCAGATGATCCAGCGTCGGCTTGTAAGGATCAGCGGTGGGCGTGTTCTGTGACGTTGCGAATGCAGTCAATAAGAGGAAAAGAGCCGCCAGCCAAATCAAGCGTCGAATCAAAGGACAACCTCCGAGGCACAAATCTACCGCGACCACATGGGAACGGGAGATGATCTGAGCCAAGCGAAGAATTATCTCTCAAGACGTGCCGGAATGCCGAACGGAAGTGCGGGGAAGGTGGGTTGCATTTCCTTCGTGGTTTACGCTTGTGCTGGTATCTATGCTCCCGCGTGTTTCAACTGCGGAGCCAACTGCCGCAACAGCGCGATGAACGCAGTTGTCGCGACCGAGAGCGTCCGGTCGCGCCGGTAAGCCAGCCCCAGCTCGCGATAAAGTTCCGCATCTTCGAGATCGATCAGCTTGACCCGGCCCGCTTCCACTTCATCCCGCGCAAACGACGCGCTGATCAGCGACACGCCCAGATCGGCGGCCACGAAACTTTTGATCATGCCAATGCTGGGCAGTTCCATGCGCACCTGCAGATCGGGCGCGTGCGGCCGAAATAATTTGTCGAGCAGCCGCCGCGTGTGTCCGGTCTTCGGAAACAGCAGCGGCTGCTTGACGATTTCGCTGATCGGCACGACCTTATGCTTGGCCAGCGGATTCTTCGGGCTCACCATCAGCATGAGCTTGTCGCGGAAAATCGGATGAATCTTCAAACTCGGCGACTGGATGGGCAGCGTCAGAATGCCGACTTCGATGCTGTTGTTCTCCAGTTTCTCGACGATCTTGTAACTGAAGTTGCGATAAATGCTGATCTGCACCGGAGGATATTTCCGGCAATATTCGGCGAACACTTCCGGCAGAACGTAGAGGCAGGTCGCCTCATTCGCGCCCACGCGCAGCGTGCCCCGCGGCGTGCGGCTGTGGTCGGCCACAGCGGTCAGCGATTCGTCGCGCAGGTTTTTCAGGCGCTCGGCGTATTCGAAAAAAACCTGCCCCGCCGGGGTCAGCTTCACCGTTTTGCCCGAGCGGTCCAGCAGACGATCGCCGTACTCCTGCTCCAACTGGCGAATCTGCGCGCTCACCGCTGACTGCGAGCGGAAAACCTTCTCCCCAGCGCGCGAAAAGCTGCCCTGCTTCGCCACTTCCAGAAACGTGATGAGTTGATCGAAGTCCATGCGAGTGAACTGATTATAGCGAAGCGATGATGTCGATCAGGTTACTTGGGTGAAAGTTCTGCGAAATGAGCCTTCGGAAATTTTTATGCTCGCCATAAAAATCTCGAATCCCATGCCAGCCAATCATACGCCGCGCCCCATGTAAGATGACTCATCATCATAGTGGGACTTCGCATGGTGGAACTTCGCGACATTCAATCGGCGCTCGCCCGCATTCGCGAAGATATCCGTGTCTCGCCCTGCACGCACTCGGAAACTTTCTCCGGCCTGACGGGAAATTCCATTTTCCTCAAGCTCGATAACCAGCAGCGCACCGGTGCTTTCAAAGAGCGCGGCGCGTTGAACAAGCTGCTGACCCTGACGGCGGCGGAGCGCGAACGCGGCGTGATCGCGGCCTCGGCGGGCAATCATGCGCAGGGAGTCGCTTATCACGCCGGGCGGCACGGCATCCGCGCCCGCATTTACATGCCGCTGCCCACGCCGCTGACCAAGGTTTCGTCGACGCGCGCTTACGGCGCGGAAGTTGTGCTTTACGGCGCGAACTATGACGACGCCTACGAAAAGGCGGTGGAAGTCGCCCGACACGATGGCCTCACGCTCATCCACGCCTTCAATGACGATGCGGTGATCGCGGGGCAGGGAACACTTGGCCTCGAAATTCTGCAGCAGCATCCCAACATCGAAGCCATCGTCATACCCATCGGCGGCGGCGGACTGATTGGCGGCATTGCTTGCGCCGTGAAAGAAACGAATCCGGCGGTGCAGATCTTCGGTGTGCAGCCGGCGAGAATTCCTTCCATGAAGGCCGCGGTCGCGGAAGGCAAGCCCGTGACCCTGAACTCCGCCAAGACGATTGCCGACGGCATCGCCGTGCGGCGCGCCGGCGAGCGCACGCTGCCGCTGGTGCAGAAATATGTCGACGACATCGTCACCGTGGAAGAAGAAGAAATCGCCAACGCGATCCTGCTTTTGCTGGAGCGCGAGAAAACATTGGCGGAAGGCGCGGGCGCAGCGGCTCTTGCGGCGGTGCTCAACCGCAAATTGCCGCTAACAGGAAAGCGAGTCGCGGTGCTGGTGTGCGGCGGCAACATCGACGTCACGCTGCTCTCCCGCATCATCGAACGCGGCCTGGTGAAAGACGGGCGCCTGGTGCGCCTGCGCGTTCACCTGCCTGACTATCCCGGCGCCCTGCATCACGTCACCGGAATTCTCGCCGAGCATCGCGCCAACATCGTCGAGACTTCTTACGATCGCGCCTATCACGGCGTGAACCTGGGCGATACCGCCATCGACATCACCATGGAAACCCGCGGCCCCGAGCACATTGCGGAATTGATCGCCGCGCTGGAGTCGGCGGGCTACACGCATGAGCGGATTCTCTAGCCCCGGAAGGACTTCCTCGATCGGCCCGCAGGCTACGGTGTCGAACTGCTGATGGGCGGCTTGTTGCCGCCGCCGTGCAGAAGAAGCCAGAGCAGGATTCCGGTTCCTCCCGCTCCGGCGGCAATCCATTTCGGATCGACCGGAAAGTGCCCGGGAGACAACGGCTTCGCAGCGCCGCACACTTCCGACTCGTCGCGCTTGCTCTCTTCACCTTCGCGAACCGTGGCCTTTTGCGAGTCGGTCACTTTGTCCGCAGATTTTGTGCCGTGGCCTTCGTGGTTCACATTCACATCGAGTTTGCGCGCCGCGACATGAACCGTTCCATTCGTGTCGCTCACCTCGTACTGCGTCCACTCACTTAATACCGGAACGACGGTGATGCAGTTGACGCGCACTTTGAAACCTTTCGTCGTTCCCACCGCAACGCTGCCATGATCCAGTTCCAGCAAGTCTCCGTCAAACTTGGCGACAGCCTCCTGCTGCAGCAGCACCTCAGAGCCGTCGAGATTTAAAGTCGCAGAAAATCCTGTCTTCGTTTCCAGCAGGTCTCCGGGAAAAATCGCAGTCGCGTCATGCGCCTCCTGTCCGTTCACCCAGACGCCGCCCTGCGTATGCAAAATGGCCGATGGAGCCTGGTCCGACTGCGGCGGGCCGGCAGACGGACTCTGCCCCAGCAATGAGAGTGGCATCACCACCACCATTGCCCAACACAAAAAACCGCGCAGTATAGAGACACTCATCCGAGGCCTGATTTTCCACACCTCTCCTCATGAGATGGTAGCGGCGTGTTAGCAAGCGGACTATTGGCAAACTCGATACCAACCGACGCGGTAGTGCAAGCATCAATCTTGCAGTCACGCCAAAAAAACACGTAGCCCCGGACGCATTCGTCCGGGGCCTCATGCTATGCATTCTTTCCGTTTGTGAAAGCTAGATCTTCGCCGGGTAAAACTTTGTAAATGATGCAATTCTGCATCCTTCGCCCATGTAGATTAATAATGTAGATATGAACGAAAGAAAATCGGCAATTCTGCTTGGCTTTTGTGTGTGCTTGTGCGGTTTGTTGGCCCAGTCGTTGCTCGTGATCCCGGCGCCCGCCCAGGCGCAAGCCGCAAACCCCGTGGTCAAAAGCCTCGGCGTCATCAAGACGATGAATGGAAGCGCACTCACGCTCACGCCCGAGTCCGGTCCTGAGGTCACGGCGAACGTGCAGCCCAACGCGCGCCTTCTGCGCCTCGCGCCCGGCGAGAAAGATCCGAAGAGCGCCACGCCCATCACGCTGCAGGATTTGCAAGTGGGCGACACAGTCCGCGTGCGCGGCTACGCTTCGCAGGATGGCAAATCCATCGCGACTCTGGAAGTCATCGTCATCACCAAAGCGGCGGTCGCGGCCGTAGGCGATCAGATTCGCCAGGACTGGCAGAAGCGCGGCCTTGGAGGTCTCGTTGAGGCCGTGGATCCTACGGCGGGCACGGTGACCATCTCTACGACAAGTTTTAGCGGCAAGAAAAACATTACGGTTCACACGGCCAAGAACACCATCATCCGCCGCTACGCTCCCGACTCGGTCAAGTTCGAAGATGCCAAGCCCAGCGCGCTGGCCGACATTCATCCCGGCGACCAGTTGCGCGCGCGCGGCGAAAAGAATCCCGATGGCACCGCAGTGACGGCGGACGAAATTGTCAGCGGCAGCTTCCGGAATGTCGCCGGAACCGTCAATACAACAGACGCAAGCGCGGGCACTTTGACCGTTCAGGATTTATTGAGCAAGAAGACGGTGCAGGTGAAGATCACTTCTGAATCGCAGTTGCATCAACTCCCGGCGGAGATGGCGCGCATGATCGCCATGCGCATCAAAGGAGCGATGCCCCCCGGAATGCCCGGAGCAGCATCCGGTGCAGACAGCGGCCGGTTCGTCGCCCGCTGGAGCCGCGGCGCAAGGTGGACAGCCTGCACCATCGGCTGCGCCGGGCGCCGGTCCCGCTGGAGCGAATGCTGGAGCAGGTCAGGGAGCCGGCGGTGCACGCGCCGCTGGAGGCGCGCCCGATTTTCAGCGCATGCTGAGCCGCATGCCCACGGTTGCGCTCTCCGATCTGCATAAAGGAGATGCGGTGATGATCGTAACCACGCCCGGCTCCGAGTCAACTCCCGGCACCGCGATCACGTTGTTGAGCGGAGTCGAACCGATTCTTCAGGCTGCGCCCAGCGCCAGCCAGGCCGCCATGCTCACGCCGTGGAGTTTGGGTGGAGGCATGCCCGGCGGCGACCAGTAGTCGCGCCACAAATTCATAGTTGTAGTGTTTACCAAGCCGTACTCCTGAAAGAAACTTGAATCAGGAAAGAGTGCATGAAAGTTATCTGTCGTCTTTTTATTTTCTTCATCGTTTGCTCGCTTCTTTGTGCCAGCCTTTCGTTCGCACAAACCGCGCCCACCGGCGCGCTGCGCGGACAGGTCACCGATCCTTCCGGAGCCGTAATTCCCAACGCAACCGTGGTCATGACGCCGGAGAACGGCTCGCCCATCTCGGTGCAGTCGAACCCGCAGGGCTTCTACGAATTCAAGGCGCTGCCGGCGGCAAAATATTCGCTCACGGTTGTCGCCCAGGGATTCACGCTGTACGAGAACGACTCGGTCACCGTCGCCGATCAGGCGCTGCGCCTCAACGTGACCATGACCATCGAGGTCGAGACGCAGAAGGTGAACGTGTCCGATACCGCGCCGACCATCGATGTGAATCCCACCAATAACGCGGGCGCCATCGTGATCTCCGGCAAGGAACTCGAAGCGTCTGCCCGACGATCCCGACGAACTGCAGTCCGATCTGGAAGCGCTGGCCGGGCCTTCGGCCGGGCCGAACGGCGGACAGATGTATATCGACGGCTTCACCGCGGGCCAGCTTCCGCCCAAGGCTTCGATCCGCGAAATTCGCATCAATCAAAATCCGTTCTCGTCGGAGTACGACAAGCTGGGCTACGGCCGCATCGAAATTTTCACCAAGCCCGGCACCGACAAACTTCACGGGCAATTTCTTGCCGACGGAAATGATTCGTCGTTCAACTCGCCCAATCCTTTCGCCGGCGTCGAGCCCCCGTATTACTCGACTCAATTCAACGGAACGATCGGTGGACCGATCAACAAGAAAGCATCCTTTTTCTTCAGCGCCGATCGCCGCGACGTCAACGAACTCTCGGTCATCAATGCGACAGATCCGGCTACCGGCGATCCCTTCGGTTCATCCATTTCCAATCCCCGGCAACGCACCAACCTTACCCCGCGCCTGGATTGGGCTATCACCAAGAACAACACTCTGACCGCCCGCTACCAGTACTATCGCGACACGCAAACCGGAGAGCTGAGCAGCCCGTTTGATCTGGCCACGCAGGCCTATTCTCCTAAGAGCACCGAAAATACCGTGCAGATCAGCGACACCCAGGTGTTTGGCACGAAGATCATCAACGAGACCCATTTCCAATACGAACGCGACAGCAATCTCCAAACCCCGCAGGATACGAATCCTGCCGTCGTCGTACAGGGCAGCTTCACGGGCGGAGGCAACAGCGAGGGAACGCTCAACGATGTGCAGAACGGCTACGAATTCCAGAATTACACTTCACTGATTCACGGCAATCATACGTTCAAGTTCGGCGCGCGTTTTCGCACCACGCTGGAAACAAATTCTTCCACCTCGGGCTTCAACGGAACGTTCACGTTTCTTCCCACCACGGGTCCGTTCACCGGCGCGAATCCCAATCAGCTCGAGATCACCACCGGTTCGCCCAACGCTTCCGTAACCTACCGGGATTTCGAACCCTATTTTCAGGATGACTGGCGGGTGAGGCCGAACGTGACGATCAGCACCGGTCTGCGCTTTGAAACTCAGAACGTGATTCATGATCACGCCGACTGGGCGCCGCGCTTGGGATTTGCCTGGGGAGTGCGCGGCCGCACTGCGCCGCCACTGGTCGTGATTCGGGGCGGGTTCGGTATCTTCTACGATCGCTTGCAGATCACCAATCTCTTGCAGGCGGAACGGCTGAATGGAGTCACACAGACCGAATTCGTGGTTGACGCTCCGACCTGTTTCCCTGGACTTGACATGCCGCTCACAGCGCCGATCTCGAGTTGCGGGACGCCCACGTCGACCATCTCGACCATTTACCAGGTCAGTCCCCGCCTGCATGCGCCCTACACTTTGCAAGGCGCGCTCAGCGTGGAGCGTCAGGTCACCAAGACAGCAACGCTGGCGGTCACGTATCTGAGCTCGCGGGGCTTCGATCAATTCCTCACCGTCAACGACAACGCACCTTATCCGGGAACGCCCTGCTACCCGAATTGCCCGATCACAACCCAGAACGTTTACCGCTACGCCTCTGAGGCGAATTTCAGGCAGAACCAGCTGATGACGAATACGAACATCCGCATCGGCACCAAGATGCAGATCTTCGGCTACTACTCGCTGAACTTCGTCAACAGCGATACCGCCGGCATCTCCAGCTTTCCCTCGAATTCCTACAACATCCGCCAGGATTACGGCCGCGCCGCATTCGATGTTCGTCATCGCCTGTTTCTCGGCGGAAGCATCGGCCTGCCCTATCTGTTTCGCCTGAGTCCGTTCATGATTTTCAGTTCCGGCTCGCCATTCAATATCACCTCGCCGCTCGATCTCAACGGAGATCAGGTTTTCAACAATCGGCCCGGCCTGGTCTCGACCGCGACTTGTCCCACTAGCTCTGCGACGGGCAATATTTATTGCACGCCCCTGGGGACTTTCGACGTCACTGGCGCAACAGGAACGCTCCTGCCGGTCAATTACGGCACTGGTCCCAATCACTTTGTAATGAACTTGCGTCTCACCAAAACTTTCGGCTTCGGGCCCAGCACGAAAAATGCGAATGCCGCTGGTGCGGGTGGGCCCGGTGGTCCGGGAGGCGGGCGAGGTGGCGGCCCGCGCGGTCCGCTGTTCGGCGGTGGGGGAGGAATGTCGATGTCGTCGAACTCCGACCGTCGATACAACCTGACGCTCGGCATCAGCGCGCGCAACGCTTTCAATAATGTCAACGTTGCGAATCCTGGCGGAGTCGTGGGATCGCGGTATTTCGATGTCTCCAACACGATTCAGGGATTTCCATTCTCCCCCGGCACCACCGCCAATCGCCGCCTGGACCTGACCGCCCAGTTCACCTTCTAACCGAAAAGCTTGAACCACAAAGGTCACGAAGGATCACGAAGGAAATCTGTTGCCGAGCTTTCCTTCGTGGGACTTCGTGTCCTTCGTGGTAATGATCTTCCAACGGACCCCCCGACCGGAATCTCGCGTGGACTATGCCGAAACTTACCTTCCGGTTTATCCTGAAGAATGAGAGCCGTTGCCGAAAAATCCAGCGAACAAGGTTCCCAGGTTCCATTGCCTTCTCGCATTACCAGGCGGAATTTTCTGCGTCTTGCCGCGGCGACGGGCGTCGCTGCTCTCGGCATTGATTCCGTTGTTCGCGAGCCGAACCGTCCGCAGGTAGTGAATCGCGCACTCGCACTGCGCCGCTGGCCAGAGCGCCTGAACGGATTCCGCATCGCGGTGCTCAGCGACTTTCACTACGATCCGCTATTTTCGATTCATCCCATTCATGCGTCGATTCCGATGGTCAACGATCTGCGCCCCGATCTGATCGTGCTCACCGGAGACTTCGTTTCCATGCCGCTGTTCCGCAAAGGAGATGCCAAATCCGCCCTCGCCGCCGAACCGTGCGCGCAACTCTTGCAGCAGATGAAGGCTCCGCACGGACTCTGGGCTGTGCTGGGCAATCACGATTTCTACACCGATCCCTACCGCGTCGCCGCCGCGCTGCATGCGCACGATATTCGCCTGCTGGTAAATCAATCGGCCGCGATTGAAGCCAATGGCGCGCGCTTCTGGTTGAGCGGAGTGAATGACGTCCTCAGCCATACCGCCGATCTCGACGCCACGTTGCACGATGTTCCCACCGGCGAAGCCACCATTCTTCTGGCGCACGAACCGGATTACGCGGATTATGTCGCGCGCTTTCCCGTCGATCTGCAACTCTCCGGACACTCGCACGGAGGTCAAGTGCGCGTTCCGTTTTTGCTGCCGCTCTACTTGCCGGAACTCGCCAGAAAGTATGTTGCGGGTTTGTATCGCGTTGGCCCACTCACGCTCTACACCAATCGAGGCCTGGGAACGGTGGCTGTTCCCGTGCGCTTCAACTGCTCTCCGGAAATCACGCTGCTCACGCTGAATCGGGCTCCAGTCGCCTAATCCGCGAGGCTACGCGCATTAGAGTAGTGCGCTTGCGGAGGGACTTCTGATTCATGACCGCGCTTTGCACCACCGCGCTGCACTTTGTCTGCAAGAAAGTTCTACTACTGTGACACAAGTTTGCGACTTCGATTCTTTTTCACAACAGAATCAACATTTCCTCTTTTCTATCTAGTTGAATTGAGTTACCGTCAGTGGGATTTTTTTCACCCTGCGCCGCGCCAAGATGCGTAGCGATTTTGAATCTCACTCACTGCACACAGGAGAAACCATGAGCAAGATTGCCAAGCTGACCCTTTCGGTGACCGTCATTGTGCTTTTACTCGGAGCGTACTTCATCGTTTCCGCGTCCACCAGCCAAGCTACGGGCCCGAACCGAAACGTATCCCTCTCTGCCCTTCCCAGCCTCCACATTCCTCCGACAGGTTTTGAGGGCTTGAGATCCAACTTCATCACCACCTTCACTTGCGCGACGCCCTGCGTGTTGGCTCCGGGCTTCACCATTGAAGACAACGTGAACTGGCAGTGCGGCAGCACCGGCGCCAGCACCTGCACCCTGGTCGTCAACTCCTACGCCACCACTTCCGGCGGCGGCATCGCTGACGATGACCGCGCACTTTGCCTGGTTCTGGACGGCGCCATCGTGGGCTCTTGCGCTTACGACGGATATGACGCCTCTGATGGTTCTTTTTCGTCCGTAAATGCCATAAACAATATCAATGGCATCGCGGCCGGCAACCACAATTCGTTCATGCTGTTCTACTCGACCGATGGCACCAGCCTGTTCACGTTTACCAACCAGTACAACGTGTACAAGCCGTAAGCTGAATTCCATCAGCTCACAGGAGAGGCGGGCCCTAAATGGCTCGCCTTTTTCTTTTGTCCGATTGAAATCCGAGCGGAAAAGTCGGGCGCAGGGCGGTAATTCTTTCTAATGTTGCGCAGCGGCTTGCACAACGGGCGGCTCAGCCTCTTTAGCATACGGAGGCAAGCTGCTGAGCCAACAAGAGTTATCTAAATCTCCAGTTGGAGTCAAACTTGCCACTACCTTGGGTTTGCGCCTCTGCTGGGGGAAGGTTCACCACTTATGCTTCGCCGCAACTGGCCTGCGGTTTTTCTCACGCTTCTATCCAGCATCGCGCTGGCGGCGAACCCGTCTGTCGATTCGCAGCACTCGGATAAGCTTCTATTGCGCGAGGGAAAACTGGCGAAATCGCTGGCCCGCGCATCACAATTCTCCAGCGTTCCCCACGTCAGCGTGCAGCCGCAATGCGAAGACGTGCAGCCTCCCGAAGCCCTGGCCACGCCCGATCCTTTGTTTACCCCGGGAGCTCACGGCAAGAAAATCAAAGTGAGCTTCATTATTGGAGTGGACGGCCGGGTGCACAGCCCGCTGATTCTCGAAAGCGCCGGGATGTCCGGCGATCGCCACGTTCTCGAAACCGTGCGCTCCTGGAGATATCGTCCAGCCACCTGCAACGGCGTCCCCACCGAGACCGAAGGCAAGATCGAGTTTTCCAGTCGATAGAGGCGAGTCTCAGCTAGAATGACCGCAGTGAGCTGCGGATTTCGCCGAAAATCCAAGCTCATTCAATATTTGGGACTGATGATTCGTGGATACGATTCGTGGATAAAGATAAAGACAGAGATAGAGAAAAAGATAAAGACAAGAAGCCGCCAGCACAGGCCGGAACGGAATCTTCGCGGGGGCGCGCGAAATCCGGGCCCGACCCGGTGGCCGCGGCGCTCGAAGCCGCGCAGCGCCTCTCCACCGAGAACGATGCTGAACAATCCGCCGAAGATCTCGCGCGCGATCTTGCCGCCGATGATTTCGCCGGGGGCAGCGCCGACGATGTCGGCTCCGTAGTCTGTCGCGCCTGCGGATATCGCAACCGCAGCGGCAACAAATTCTGCAGCAAGTGCGGAGTAATCGTGATCGACGACATCGTGGAACCGCGCCGTCCGCGGCCCATCGCGCTGCATCCCAATCCATTTCTCGATCCCGAACCGGAGCCCGAGGCACCGCTATACCGCCCGGCGCCTCCGCCGACGTTTGCCGAGCCGCATCCGCCGCAGCGCCTGGCGGGACGGAACGAAACCCATCACTACCATCATCACTATCACTATTTTCAGGGAGCGCCCGAGGGCATGGGTGCACCCGCTTCCGGATTTGTGCCGCGCACGGGCGATCCCGCGCGCGAGGGTGAGAGGCATCGTCCCACTGCGGCCCTGCGCGGGGAGATGAGCCGCGCCGAAGCTGCCGTTCGCCGCATCGCCCACGAATGGGTGCTGGCCGCGAACACCAAACATCTCGACGATCTGCTGGATCTTTACACCGCCGACGCGCTCATCCTGCGCTCCAACGTTCCGCCGATCCGCGGCGCGGCCGCAGTGCGCGAATTTTTCTTTGGCGCGCTTGACTCCGGACTGGGAGAAGTGGAAATCGAACCGCTGCGCGTCGAAGTCATGGGCGACCTGGCGTACGAAGCCGGACGCTGCAAGGCGCTCGTGCCCAGCATGAGCGGCAAGCGCCGCGAAGAGCGTGGCAAATATCTATGGGTGTGCGCGCGCCAGAGCAATGGCGAATGGCGCCTGGCCGCCGATTGCTGGTCGAGCGACCTCATGCTGACCACGCTCGAATCCGATGTTCCCACGGGCGTAGTGAAAACCAGCCAGTCCCGTAAGAGCTGAGTCTCTCAGTTAAGACGTGGTCACGCCGAGCTTTTCCAGATCCGCGCGCAACTGTTCCAGCGACTGCCTCTGGATAGTTTGCATTCCGCATGCGGCCGCGCCTTTCAGGTTCTCCGGCCGGTCGTCGATGAAGCAACATGCTTCCGCCGGAATCTGCGTCAGCTCCAGCGCCAGCCGGAAAATCGCAGCATCGGGCTTGCGCATTCTCACGAAGCACGAGCTGACAAATATCCGAAACATTTTCCGGAATGCAAATTTGTCGATGCGGTACTGATTCAATTCGCGCGATTCGTTGTTGATCGTGCCCATGAAATACTTGCCCGAATCGCTCAACGATTGGGCGAACTCGAGCATGCCCGGCAGCGGCTGCGACAGCGAGAACATGTAATCGCGAAACTCATCGCGGCTGAATGGCCGCTCCACATAAAAAACGGTGCGCTGCAGATATTCGTCCAGCGTCAACTCTCCGCGCTCGAACTCCTGCACGACTTTTTCGTGGCGCTCCTCAAATGCGTCGCGATCGAGGTGAAAGTGTTCCAGCGCGTCGGCGCGTTCCTTGTGGTCCCAGGCATTGGTCAGCAGCACGCCGCCAACGTCCCAAAAAATAGCGCGAATCGCAGGCCCAGTCGCAGGCAAAGAATTTCTCCTCTCCAGCAGGTTCTTGAAAAGTGTAGATGAAAGCAACGCCCCGCGGGATACACGGAGTCATCCCGACCGGACGCCGCCAAAAAAACAAGAGCCCCGGCCGCAGCCAGGGCTCTCGCATTACAGAGTGGTTAGTTGGTGCGGGCAACCTGATTCTGCCGATACGTCAGGTTGTCCACGTTGCGGAACATCGGAGTTCCAGGCGGCAGGTTCTGCGGCGCCGAGAACAGCGTGTCGAACGTGTACTGACGGTCCGGCGGATTGTAGACCAGGTTGCAGCACTTGAACGGTCCCGTGCTGTAGTAGCTCCAATACAGGCTCACGATCGAGCCTTCGTACCAGAGCTGCTGCTGATTATTCAATGCCGGCGAGCCGCCCCAATCCTCGAGGAAGCGCAGGAAGTTGTGCACGCCGCCGTCCATACCGTAAGCGAATTCAGGATTCTGTACGGTGTTGTTGAAGGCGATATTCTTGCCCGCCGCGATGGCCACGCGGTAATAGGTGGTCGTGGCAATGCGGTTGGGTGTGGTCGCAGGAACGTTCTGTCCCTGCGGCGTGTTGACCGGATTGAGCATGCTGCCGGCGGTCTGGTTCAAAGCATTGGTGCAATTGCCGGCGATGGGAGCGCAGCCCCAATCCTGCCAGTTGTTCGACAGCAGGGTGACGGTGTCAGCGATGATCGAAGATGCCGAGTGCGCAACCTGAACGCCGCTCGTCCAGGTGGTGTCATACGCCACGCTGTTCGGAGTGCAGTTGCCGTTAGCCGAGGCCGACGGGCAATTGGAGTTGTAGTTGCCCTGAATGTAGACCGGGTTCTCGGAGGCAACCGTGAATCCGCCGCAAGACGTCGGGTTCGCCGCCGTCTGGTTGCAGTTGTTGAAGGCGTTGCCCGGAGGCATGGTCGGCAGGTTGCCGATGTTGCCGTCCACCAGCTTCAACACGTGGCGAGCGCCGGTGACGCGATTGGCGCGGCCAAAGGTGAAGGTCGGAATGCGGTGACCGATCGCGAACGGCGACTTGACGGCATTGGTGTCGGTGTCAGCCGTGGTCGTCGTGCCATACGCATCGCCGAGATACTTGACGCCGTAGACATCCAGGAACGTGTTGCCGTTGACGTCTTCGGCCGAGACGTTGTTGTAGTTCGGCGGATCGAGCGCGCCATCGGGAGCGAAGTTTCCGCCCGCGTTGGCGTAGTTGACGGTGTCTTCGTATCCGTACTCGCCCCATTCCTGCTGGTAGTTCGGGCCCTGCGCTACGGTGGCAAACTGCTCACCGCGGCGATCGGAGAAGTACAGCACGTAGCCGTTCATGGTCTGGTAGTCGACGTTGGTTCCGGTGCAGCCGGCGACGCCGTTGGTGCACATCAGCCAGTTGCGCAGGTTGCCCACATCGAGTTCCACCGAGTTCATGATGCCGTTCGGCGTACCGCTAATTACGTTGAATGCGGGCTGCGTGCAAGTGTTGCCGGCGCAGGCTTCCGCGTACGGGAAGGCGTTGGTGCGGGTGTCGTTGTTTTCGCCTTCGCGGGCATCGTAGAAGTTGATGGGATACCAGTTATATTGCGAGCCGTTACCGTAAAGATTTCCGGTAAGGGGCATGTCGGTGCCGAGGCCGGGACCGTTGATGGTGTTGTTGCCGTTGCGGTCCGCGGTCTGCTGGAAGTAGAGAATGGCGTTGGCGTGATCCTGAATGAAGTTGCTGCCATTCGCTCCCATGGCGTTGCAAGGAGCGGCGCAAATCCCGGAGAACGGAGCGTGATACGGATTTCCGGGAACCGTCGGAACCTGCAGCCCGCGCGCAAAGCCGAGGCCAAGCCACTGCGAGGTGACGCCATGCCACAGTCCGTCACTGGCCCACTTCACTTCGACCAGCAGCCAGCCGTTAATCAGAGGCCACTCCAGGCCGGTGGTGCCAACCAAGGTGTTGCCGGAGGTGAAGTTAACCGCCGCCGGAAATGCGGTGGGAACCATCGGCACTCCACCGGGACCGTTCGAAACCGGACCGTAGTACGGCGGAATGATGAAATTGCTGTCGCCATTGTTGGCCGCTGGGCAAACCCGATTCGCCGGATAGGCGCCACCGATGGCCGCGCTGCCTGCGCAATAGCTTTCGCCGAAGTAGTAGACGTTGCCGCCGCCGCCAACCGCGATGCCGGCCTGAGGCTGAGTTCCGCCAGCGCTGCCTTGCGGTAAGCCCTGGAGCGGTGTTGGCAGCTTGCTCACTAGTTGATAATCCTGCGCCGTGACGCCGTTCCAGTCAGCGAGGTGCAGCTGCGCTTCGGTGTCGGCGAGAAGGATTCGAATCTGCGCCAGGTTGGCTTCGCGGTTCTGACCGAGTACCGAGGTGGTGATCTCCCCGGCCGGAGGCAGACGAATGATCTGCACCGCGGAGGTCGTGCCGCTCACGAAGGGCAGAGTCAAATCCGATGCGCCCGTCGAGTTAGGACCGTCCGTCCCGTTTGCCAGCCCGTTGCCGTCGATCAGATATCCCTGATAGGTGCCGGTGGAAACGCTCTTCCAGCTGGCGTTGTTCTGCGCGGAGCCGTGACCGCCGGTGACGCTGCCTAAGCTGGCGCCCAGGGCGGTGGTGGAGGGATCGACGCAGGTACCGGTGGGGTTGGCGCCCGGAACGTTGGCCAACTGCGCGGCGCATCCGTTGTTCTGCGTTGGAATCATCACCGTGCCGCCATCGTCATTGCCCGCGGCGATGACGCCATTATCCATCTGCTGGCGAATCACGTTGCCGAAGGCGCTCATCTTGTCGCCGAATACCAGGTTCGCTCCGTCGGCCACACCCAGGTAGAGATCGCCGTTGGTGTGCACGCGTCCGGCGAAGCCCATGTTGGGGCTGCGGCCGAAGAAAAGATCGGAGTCGGAGAAGATGCCGAACTGAAACACCGGAATCAGCGCCACTTCCGCCGTGCGCGTCATGCTCACGGTTTCACCCGTGGCGCGCTGTGCGGTCGCGTTCATCGTCACCGGAATAATCTGCGCATACAGCCCGGCATCGGGACCCGACTGAATCGGTCCCCAGACCGTGGTCAGCGCGCTGGCGCAGCCCGAGACTGGAGAAACGTTATAAATCGGATAGCTGATGGTCGTATCCCAGGTGGGAACGTTCGAGCTCAACGCGCAAATCTGGGCCGCCGTGGGAGCCTGAATGCTCTTGAAGGTCGAGGCCAGATCCGATGTCATCTTTTCGATGGCGCCTTCGGTCGCGTGATAGGTGTAGTCGTTGTTCAGATCGAAGCCGCCGACACGCTGCTCAGTGTTCACCATCATCAGCAGGCCGAGCGCGAACCCCGACATCAGCAACAACAATAAGAGGGAGGCGATCAGTGTGAATCCTAGTGAAGTTAATTTCGAGTTACGCATCGTTGTTTCTCCTCGTCATTGCACATCCATCCAGACTGCGGTCGCAATTCGCGCCGCGGCTGGAGACTGCTCAATAAGAAGATCCGGAAATCGGATATTCCTGCCCCATGGTTAAATTGCGGGCGCTTACCGAAGTCTGCAGATCGAGCGATTGATATCCCGTCGTGCCTTTGAGCTGACTGCGGATGGCCATATGCAGAATGTTGACCTTGGTGATCATGGCGGGGGTCACACCGGCCGGCAACGTAGTCTGGTTCGTCATGATCGTGCCGCTGTTGTCGACGTCGTAGCTGAACTTCAGGCAAGACACGCCTTCGGCCACCGGCGCCGGAGAGCGTCCATTCTGAATGCGCATCAGGCGCGGCGTTACGCCATCAATGGGGGAAATATCGAGATAGTAGGTAATCACCAGCAGGCGCACCGCCGACAGGGTGGTGCTGACGCCGGTGGGAAAAGATTTCAGGGTGCCGTTGGCGATGGCAGGCTGATCGATGTGGCCGGGATCGCCGTTGTTAAACGTGACCTGGTAGGCCACGCTGTAGGCGCCGCTGGTCACTGCCGTCGGCGTGACCGCGGTGACCACGCCCGCCGCGGATTGTCCGAACAGAAGGTAGTCTCCCGCTTGCAGGCCAATTCCCGCCGCATTCAAAGCCGGAACCGTCACGATGCCTGTGGGCAGAATGCAGGTGGCGGGCAGCGGCGTGGGCAATTCAAAAATGATCGTCGTCGCGTTCACTGGGTCTACCGCGTAGCAGTTCAGCGCCAGGTTGGCGTCGGCGTAAGCCACCGTGATGATGTCCGTCGGGCCTTCAGTGGCGTTCACCGTAATGCCGAAGTTGGTTCCCGGAAGAATCGAGTAAAGATAGGGAACACCGGCGGACGTCGGATAGGCCACGGGTGCGCCGTTAATGTAGTTGCAGGTGATGGCGTTGCAGGGATACACCGGAACGGTGCTGCCCACTCCGCTGGCCAGGCCGACGCTATAAGACGCCAGACCTTGTTGTCCGAGCGCGCCCGAGCCCGCCATGCTGATGTCACGCTGCAGCAAATTGCCGGCGGCGCGGAAATCCTGTTGCATTTCCGAGCGCTGCGAGGTGGTGAAGGTCGCCCGCACGCACGCGGTGTAGACCTGCAGCCCGGCTCCCAGCAGCACGAGGCCGATCCCCATCGAGATCATCATCTCCAGCAGCGTGAAACCTTTTGCCCTGCTCCGAATTGTTTTTAAATCGTTCCCCATGGATCCCTCTTTAGTGGTAAGCCGAGACGTACTCGGTGAGCACATAGGTTTTTGGTACCGCGGAGTTGGGGACCCCATAGCTGATCGTGACCGTGACCTGCCGCAAGGTTTGAATCGGATTGCCGCTGGTATCGAGCAAGGTCGCGACCAGGATCTGGCGCTGGTAGTTGTTCAGCGAAAGAATGATGTCATCGGCGGTGCCCAGGATGCCGTCAGGCCCGGGCTCGGTCAGACACTCGACGCCGCCGTTGGGGCAGGTCGCTCCCAATGCCGTGAGGCACGAAGTATCGTCGGCCGTATCCAGAATTCCATCCGCGCCGGAGCACTTCACCTGTTGCAGCCCGTCGATGAAGATGCCGCCGTTGGAGACGTTCTGGATCTGAGCCCAGGAAATCGCAGCCGTATTGCGCGCGGTGTAGATGCTCTCCATCGCCTCCGACGCCAGCTGGCGCGCCAGCATGTCCTGCTGCGAAGTCTGGCTGGCTCTTACCGCCAGGCCGAATACGCCCAGCAGGCCGACGGAACCGATGGTGAGAATCGCCACCGAGATCATGCATTCGACCAGGGTGAATCCACCCTGCCGCACCGCGTGCCGCATTGAAAGTGTGGGCCGTTTCATTGTTGGCTCCAGGAATTAATGCCAGCGTTCTTATACAAGCGCCATCCACGCAGTCTTCCCGTGGTGCCCCACAGCGTGATGGCGCGGGAACTGTAGAGATCGCCCGGACGGCCCAGATAAACGACGCCGTTATTCACGTTGCCGAGCGTGTCGCTCGCCGTGCCGTCGGGATTGAAACAGATGGTGGCCGTTCCCGGCGTGTTGGGCTCATCGAAGTCGACCGCGAAGCCCGCCGTTCCAAATTGATCGGGAGTCATGGGCGCAACCGTGTTCGACGTGGGCACTCCCGGCTCCACGTGAAACGTAATGTCAGAGGGCAGCACGGTGGTGATCAGCACATTGCCCGTGGGCGGAATCTGGCAGGTTCCGCTGACGCTGATGCTTTGCTGCACCGTAATGGTTCCGGGCAGAGTGAACGTGACCACGTAGGTACGCATGTCGCCGGCGGCCTGATCGCGCGCCCGGCGCAGCGTGGTCAACGTATCGTTGTACGCCGTGTTTACACTCTGGCTCTTGAACACGGGCACGAACGCCATGACCGTGATGCCGGCCAGGGTGAGGCTGATCCCCATGGCTGCCAGCATTTCCAGCAGCGAGAACCCGCGATGGTTTTTTGATTTCATAAGGTTCACGTAAGCTCGTCCCTCAGCCCCCGCAGGCATTCCCCCGCAGACGAAAGGGCGGACGCGCAACTTTCATCGCGTCATGTTTGATCCTAGGGAGGGGTGGTCGAAGCGTCAAAGCACGACAGGCCAACACGAAGGTCTTGGCCTTTTGTCATCAGGATGGGTTACTAACGTCACGACTGAAAACACGTCCTTTGCTGGCGTTGCCCCGTTGAGCCAGTGACCCCGGTAACTTGTTTCGCAAACTGGGGGAACTCTACGATGATGTTCAGCTATGACTTTATCTGCCCTGCTGGTGTGCGTAGATGACGCGGCCGCCGATGTATTGCGGCAGGTGCTGCAGGATCTGAGCATCGCGGTGGAAGAATGCCCTGATTTTTCCCGCGCCGCCATTCGTCTGGCTCAGGACCGTTTCGACGTGCTGGTGGTCGACGGAGAATCCAACGCCGAGGTAGTTGCGTTGTTGAGCGAAAGTCGCATGTCGCGCCTCAACGAAGCCACGCTGACGGTGGTGGTCGTCTCCAGCCAGGAAAGCGTGCGCGAACTGTTTTCCCTGGGCGTGAATTTCGCCATCTATAAACCGGTTGCCTACGATCGCGCGCTCAGCAGCCTGCGCGCCGCTCGCGCCCTCATGCGCAAAGAAAAACGCCGCAAGGCGCGCGCTTCCGTGCATACCCACGCCATGGTCGACTACGCCAACGTCGAGCGCGAGAAGGCTACCTTGATCGATCTCGCCGAAGACGGCATGCAGATTCTGTTTGGCAAAAAGCTTCCACCCACCAGTAAGGTGTATTTTCAGTTCTCGCTGCCCGGGCAATCCGCCAGTGTGCGCCTCTCCGGGCAGGTGGTCTGGCAGGATTGGAATGGACGCGCCGGGGTGCAGTTCGTGGATGTCCCCAAAGCGTCGCGCAAACTGATTGCCGACTTCCTTACCGCGAACCTTCCCACCGGGCTCGATTTTGCGAAAGACGAATTGCAGGATGTGACCGTGGAAATGGACGAAGGTCAGGTGCAGCACATGTCCATTCCGCTGGACACTCCACGCGGCAAGAAGACAACGACAACGACGACGATGTCCATGAAAACGACCGCGAAGACCGAGGCTGCGCCCGAGAAGCATGCGCCCGAGTTCGAGTCGCGGGAACGCGATTCCTTCCCGCCCCAGAAAAAGGGCAGAGAAGCGGATGAAGATCGCCATGGCGAGCGCTCGGTGCAGCGCCCCGAAACTCACACCGATGACCGGCGCACCCAGAATCGCTATGCATGCCGCATCGGCGCCGAAGTCTTTCGCACCGGAATCAACGTGCCCGGCCACTGCAACCTGACCGATCTGAGTTCGGGCGGATGTTATCTGGAAGTGTCGTTGCCATTCCAGGCCGGCTCGTCGGTAGAGATCGTGGTGCGCACCTACGAATTGAAGTTGCGCCTGCGCGGAGTCGTGCAGGCTTCGCATCCCGGCTACGGCATGGGCATTGCCTTCGAGCTCAAGACGAAGGAAGAGCGCGACAACGTCAGGCAGCTTCTCGACTTTGTGGCCGAAACCGTCGAACCCTCCAACTAACGGACGGAACGAGTCCAGCCGGATAGCGGCGGGACTCGACTGCTCCGTCGCTGAAAAATCTCCACAGCTTGGGCTCCAGACCGCGCATTCCCGCTAACTTGTTGCGTCTTCGTGTAAGTGATTGAAATGTCGTAGAGGGCCCCTGGCGGGCTGCAGGACGCGCGATCGCGACGGGGATGGAGTCTTTGTCGAGGCGCGACCCGATCGTCGACGGCAAGGCCGTTTCCGGCTCCGCAAATGGCATTGAGGATGGCGTCAAGATATGGAATCCGAATGCCCGCGCGGCGGTCTCATGCTGAGATCGTGAATTGATGTACGAAAGTGGAGTAACATATCGGTACATCGTATAATGTACGTACGAAAAGATATGTACAGCGTGGAAGCGTGCGGAGGTCACAAAGAACTTCATTAGTTAAAATGAAAGATTATTGCGCCGCAGGTTCTTCGCTGACGGCCTGCTTGAAGTAATCGAGCGAGAGGCGCAGGCCGGTTTCGAGATCGATCTTCGGTTCCCATCCCAGCAACTGCCGCGCCTTGGTGATGTCCGGACGGCGCTGCTTAGGATCATCCTGGGGAAGCGGTTCGTAGCAGATCTTGCTCTTCGATCCCGTGACCTTCAATACCAGCTGCGCGCATTCCAGGATGGTGAATTCGCGCGGGTTGCCGATGTTGACCGGCAGGTGCTCGTCTGATTTCGAGAGGCGCAGGAATCCGTCAATCTCGTCGCTCACGTAGCAGAAGCTGCGAGTCTGGTTGCCGTCGCCGTAGACGGTCAGGTCTTCGCCGCGCAGCGCCTGCTTCATGAAGTTCGAAACCACGCGCCCATCGTTCAACTGCAGGCGCGGGCCGTAGGTATTGAAGATGCGCACGATGCGCGTGTCCACGTTGTAATAGCGCCGGTACGCCATGGTGACCGCTTCGGTGAAGCGCTTGGCCTCGTCGTAGACGGAACGCGGGCCGATGGGATTCACGTGTCCCCAGTAGGTTTCTTTCTGCGGATGCTCCAGCGGATCGCCGTAGCACTCTGAAGTGGATGAGACGAAATATTTCGCGTCGTACTTGCGCGCCACGTCGAGGGCGTGAAAGGTGCCGAGCGAGCCGACCTTCAGCGTCTCGATGCCGTGGTTGCTGTAGTCGACGGGACTGGCCGGGCTGGCCAGATGAAAGACGTAATCGACGCGGCCCACATCGAAGGGCTCGCAAATATCTTTTTCCACAAACTCGAATGCGGGTTCATTGCGCAGATGTGCGAGGTTGGCGCGGCGGCCGGTGAGCAGGTTGTCGACGCAAACCACGGTCCAGCCCTCGGCCAGCAGGGCATCGCAGAGATGGGATCCCAGAAAACCGGCGCCGCCGGTGACTACCGCACGCTTGTTGTTCATGTCTTTGATGTAGCGCCGCCGACCCGGCGGCTGTTCACGGCGGCGACTTGCCGCCGTGGTGAGAGCGAGACGCTCTCACGACAGCCGGCGAGTCGCCGGCGCTACTTATGCTTTATTACCGTGGCCGTTTTTCAGCACCGCGGCGGGTACGCCGTCAGGATGCGAGGCGGCACGGCCCACGCTGTAATAAGTGAATCCCTGCGCAGCCATCACGTCAGGATCATAGAGGTTGCGGCCATCGATCACGATCGGGTACTTGAGTTCCTTGCGCAGGCGATTCAGATCGAGGCTGGCGAATTCTTCCCACTCGGTGAGAATCAGCAACGCGTCGGCGCCCTGCGCTGCTTCGTAGGCCGAGTTGGCAAATTTGAGACCCGAAGCCATAACTTCCTGCGTGCGCTCCATGGCTGCGGGATCGTAGGCCGTGATCTTGCTGCCTTCCTGCAACAGCGCCTGCACCAGGAACAGCGCGGGCGATTCGCGGATGTCGTCGGTGCCGCCCTTGAAGGCGAGGCCGAGCACGCCCAGAGTCTTGCCGCGCAGCGTCCACAGCGCGCTGCGTATTTTGCGCAGAAAGCGCTGGCGCTGATCTTCGTTGATGCGCATGACTTCATCGAGCAGGCGGAAATCGTATCCGCACTCGCGGGCGACGGCGCGGAAGGCCATCACATCTTTCGGGAAGCACGATCCGCCGTAGCCGATGCCAGGATTCAGGAAGCGCGGGCCGATGCGCGAGTCCGTGCCCACGCCGTGCACCACCTGATTTACATTGGCGCCGACCGATTCGCAGACCGAAGCGACCGCGTTGATGAAAGAAATCTTCATGGCGAGAAATGCATTCGAGGCGTGCTTGATCAGTTCCGCGCTCTTGGTGCTGGTGACGATGATGGGCGCGGGAATCGAGGCGCGGTCGGGGCCAGGAATGGCGTCGGGTTTTTCGTAATAGCTGCCATCGGTCATGGGCAAATAAACCTGCCGCAACATCTCCGCCGAGCGCTCACTATCGCAGCCAATCACAATGCGATCAGGGAACAGGAAATCGGTGACCGCGGTGCCTTCGCGCAGAAATTCAGGATTCGAGGCCACATCGAACATCTCGGGATCGGTGCCGTTGCGCAGAATGATCTTGCGCACCCACTCGCTGGTGTAGACGGGCACCGTGGATTTTTCCACGACGACTTTGTAACCGTTGACGCCGCCGGAAATCTCGCGGGCCACGGATTCGACGTAAGACAAATCGGCTTCGCCGCTCTCGGTGGGCGGCGTGCCCACGGCGACGAAGATGACGGAGCTCTGGCGCACGGCTTCTTCCAGATCGTCCGAAAAAGTCAGGCGGTGTCCGCGATGGCGGCTCAGCAATTCGGGCAGGAACTTCTCATGAATGGGCACCTGGCCGTTGCGCAGCGCGGCCAGTTTCCGCTGGTCGTTGTCGACCAGAATGACGTCATGTCCGAGGTCGGCAAAGCACGCGCCGGCGACCAGTCCCACGTATCCCGAACCTACGACCGCGATCCGCATGTAGCAACTCCCCTGATGGAATTTTGGCTAAACGGCTGCTTTTGAGATGCTTTCGTGAAGAAATTTAGGGGGGAATTCTGACTTGGGTACTTCATTTTTGGTGCCCCAAGGTTATAAGAATCTTAGCAGTACCAGACTACCATTGGCCAGTGGGGAAAAGTCCACAGCACTCTCGTGTGATTACCTTTTCTCCGGCTTCTTCTGCCATTTTGGGAGCGGCCGGGTCAGGCCTTTGAGAGGTCGCTGGTGGGCGCAGTCGTCCATTAAGGTGGCGAGGCGCCTCTGGCGGGTCTCTTCCTTCTTGGCGCTGATGATCCAATAGGTTGCGGTATGGCGGTACCAGCGCGCCTGGGCCTGAAAGTACTCCCAGGCCGTCGTGTTGGCGCGGAAGCGGCGCTCGTCGGCTTTGGAGAGTTTCGCCTGGTGGCGCTGTTCGTAGGCATATTTGCGCCCTTGCTCCTCAGCGCCTTCGAACGCCTTCCGGCCTGCGGCCATCATGCGGCCGGAGGTTGCAAGTTCTTGCACACGGCGGATGTTGACCGCGCTCCACTGACTCTTCGGTTTGCGCGGGGTGAAGCGGATGGTGTAGGCCTCGACATCGATGCTCTTGCGAACGCCGTCGATCCAGCCGAAGCAGAGCGCCTCGTCAACCGATTCCGGATAGCTGATGCTCGGCTTGTCCGAGGATTTCTTGTAATAGCCCACCCAGAGTTCTGGCGTTTTGTGGCTCTCGGATTTCAGCCATCGGCGAAAATCGGCGCTGGTAGGGAAGAAGCGCGGGATCATGCTGGTCCAGCATAAAACAAATTTGGGCCGCCGCCCAAAGAAGGGCTCCGATCGGAATGACAGCCAGCGAGTTCCATAGCTGCACTGGGGGCGGAGCGGAGTGAAGATATCGTTGACAAGGTTCGAATTTAAGGCGAAACTCCGCTACAGCGCTCCCCTAAGCGTTGTATCTGCAGCTTTTTGTGGTTGCTGTTGCGTTTAGCGCCCTTATGTCTCCGCAACCCAGGCCCGGCCCTGTGTCTTCGAAGCCCCTCCCTGCGCCGTCGGTGGATCCGCGCGGCCCGAGCGCCATTCCGGTGGAAACCGATGTGGCTGAGCTGGCGGTGCGCTTTGCGGAAAAGAGCGGCGGCGGCATCACGCTGGAGATGGCGTCGGAGCTGGCGCTCGATGTGGTGCTGAACGAGATCGTCGAGCAGGCCTGCCAGTTGACCAACGCCACCGGATCGGCGATTGCCCTCGAGCGCGAGGGCGAGACGGTGTGCCGCGCCAGCAGCGGCGCGACCGCCCCCGATCTCGGCGCCCGGCTCGATACTTCGTCCGGACTCACCGGCGACTGCTGTTCGACGCGCCAAACCCAACGCTGCCAGGACGCGCTGTCGGACCCGCGCGTTGACATCGAGGCCTCGGCGCGGTTAGGCGTGCGGTCGGTGATTGTGATGCCGCTGTTGCGCGGAGCCGATCTGGTGGGCGTGTTCGAGTTGCTTTCCTGCTGGCCGTCGGCTTTCAGCGAGACCGAGGAACGCATAATGGGGGAGTTGGCGAGGCGCGCCATCCGCAGCCTGGACAGGGCGGAGCAGGCGGCACGATGGCGGCCAGAGGCGAAGCCGCAGTCACCGCCGATGGAAAAACCTACCGAAAGACCTGGTGAAAAAGAACAGCCGCCGGATGCCTATCCGGCGCAGGAACTCGAGTTGGCGCGGAAGATCGTAGAGAGCCAGCGCGCGGAAATTGCGCAGGCGGAGAGTCTGCGTACGGAACCATTGGTGGCGGAGACGTTGGCGGCGACCTTTCTTCCAACAAATACGAATACTCAACCGGTAAGCAGCGAGGGCGTGCGAGAGGCACGCCGCGGGGGATTCGATTTTCTCTCGTTCGCTCTGGGAGCGGCGGTGCTGGCGTGCACGGCCTTGCTGGGAGTCATGGTGGGCCGCAGATTTGAGGAGCGGCGCGTGGATACGCGAAGCCATCACAGCGCGCCCGCGGCGGCTGCAGTTCCCGTTGTGCCCGCGCCCGCGGTTGACCCTGCGCCTTCCAGTCCGGATGCGAATGCCACGCAATCTCAGGTGGAGGCGCCGACTTCAAGTGCGCCCGCGGGGTCTGCGGTTCCTGCCGGCGGGTTGGTGGTGTATGACGGTGGCAAGGAAGTGTTTCGTCTACGTCCGAATCAGGCTGGTTCCGCGGCTGCCGCTACGAAACCAGATGCAACCGTGCTCCAGTTGTCGCCGGCAGCGGCGGAAAATATCTTAACCAGCCGGGTTGAACCGGACTATCCGGACGCGGCGCTGCTGAAGAAAATTCAGGGCGCGGTGGTGCTGGCCGTGCGAATCGGCAGGGACGGAAGCGTCCAGGATGTCCAGTTTGTGAGCGGTCCGCCGCAACTGGAAGCCGCCGCGATGAATGCGGTGAAGCTCTGGCGATTCAAGCCGCAAACGCATGAATGGCAAGCCCACGCAAGTCGAGACCAGCGTGAGCCTCAACTTCCGGCTGCCGGTTTCATCGGCGGGACATTAAGCATAACCATAAGGATTGGTGCGAGGGCTTTCGCGTGGTCCCGCGCAGTCGTCCGGGACGCTCGCTGCGCTCGCGGGACGGACGAATGCGTCCGTCCCCACGTGTTCTTTTGTTGGCTTGTGGCTAGGTCGCGGTCTTGCGAATGGGAACGGAAAGATGGACCGCGGATTTCGGCGTGACCGAGAGCGACTGCGTCTTGTGCCGCGTTGCCGGAGCGGCGGCCGGGCGCTGCACTCCGTTGCCTAGCGCGTAGAGCACTACTTCCACGCGGCTCGATACTCCCAGCTTATCGAAAATCCGGAACAGATAATTCTTTACCGTGTGCTCGGTGAGTTTGAGCCGGGCGGCGATCTCGCGATTGGTGAGCCCTTCGGCGACGCAGCGTACCACGTCGGTCTCGCGGGCGGAGAGCAACGATTCGCCGTTGACCTGAAAATTCGACAGCATCGGCTTGGCCAACGCCTCGAGCACAAAATGCAATTCACCGCTGCTGGCCCATACTTGCCCGCCGTGCACGCACTGGATGCACTTGCCCAGCAGGCGAAACGGTTCGGTGCGGGAGAAGACTCCCTGGGCTCCGGCGCGAAAAGCTTCCACCACGTTCGCGCGTTGGGACGAATCGAGCAAAACAATGACGCGGGTGGTGGGCGATTGCGTGCGAATCTCGCGCACTAACTCATAGCCGGTGCCGGCGGCCTCACCCAGTTCAGCGCTGACCACGGCAATCTGCGGCTTCTCGCGCTTCAGGGAACTCAGAACCGCGGTCCCATTTGATGCGGACTCGATCATGTGCAACTGCGGATCGCGCGCCAGAGCATCGACCAGAAGCTGCGTGCTCATCGACGTGCTGTCGGCCGCCAAAACCCGTATACGATTTTGATTGAGAAGCGTGCTTACGTGGGCCATGTGTGAAAGAAAACCCTGAACTCTGTCGCGCTCAGGCTCGGTTGCCAGCTGGAGGAGCGCTCTTGTTTGTTCTAAAACCGCCGACCTATTGTCAACGAGAGCGGCACGAAAGATTTCCACAAGGCTAGGAGAATTTAATCTCTGGGTAAATAGCACTACGGTGGGGTGTAGGGAGCAGCGGTAATCGCGCGGTAGTTACCGGGTTTGCGGGTATTTCTAAGCAAGAATGTGCAACTTTAGTGGCGTTGACAGTACCGCCATGCGGCCTCGATACTCACGCTAACGAATCCAACGGTGCCTCGAGTCCAAATTCCTCTCCCGGGGCAATCACACAAAACTGTTCGCTAGGGAGTTCCTTGGTACGAAACGTTCAAACAGATTTTTGTTGGAAGACGTTGCTGGCGAGAGTGTCGGCACTTCTCCTGGCCACGGCTGCGGCGACGGCGCTGGCCCAGAGCCCGCACAGCCAGGCGCGCAGCGAGATCCGGCACGACGTGTCTCCGGCATTGCGCACGATGAAGCCGGTGGCCGCGCACCACATGCTGGTCGCGGGCGGACGGAATGAAGAAGGAGCCGAGATTCGCGAGCGGCAGGCGAGCAAGACTTCTGCGAGCCGTGTGATCGATGCGGTTAAGCAGAGCCAGGCCAGCGCGCCGCACATGCCTACCGCGGGACTGAACTTTGATGGCGTCACTGCGGCCGCCGGACGGGCCGTGCCCGATACCAACGGGGCTGTGGGCGCGACGCAATATTTTCAGTGGGTGAACGTCGACTTCGAAATTTTCGACAAGACTTCGGGCAATTCGATTTATGGTCCGGTCGACGCGGCTACTATCTGGACCGGCTTTCCGCCCTGCACCACCACCGATGACGATGACGTGGTCGTGGAATACGACAAGATGGCCAACGTGTGGGTGCTGGAGCAGCATGTGGCGCCGACCGTGGGCGCGAATTACCAGTGCATTGCGGTGTCAACTTCTTCGGACGCGACCGGCAGCTACAACCGTTACGTATTTTCGCTGCCCAGCAATTTTCCGGATTATCCAAAAATTTCGGTGTGGCCCGACGCCTACTACCTCACCATGAATGAGGAGAGCAGCACGACCGGCGCCGCGCTGGGCGCGTATGTGTGCGCGCTCAACCGCGCCAGCATGATTGCCGGATCGCCGGCGAGCTCGCAGTGTTTTCAGTTGGCTTCGACCTATAACAGTGTGCTCCCGGCAGATCTGGATGGCAGCATTCTTCCGCCCGCCGGCTCGCCGAACTACCTGATGGATCTGGGAACGAATTCGCTGAACCTGTGGCAGTTCCATGTGAATTGGGCGAATCCGGCGAACAGCACGCTGACCGGGCCGGTGAACCTTCCGGTGGCGGCATTCAACAATGGATGCAAGGCATCTTCGACGTGCGTGCCCCAGCTGGGAACTTCGCAACTGGTGGACGGCATCGGCGACCGGCTGATGTTCCGTCTGGCTTACCGGCACTTCGCCGATGGACACGAATCGCTGGTGGCGACTCACACTATTAATTCGGCGATCCCGGTTGCCGCGCGCTGGTATGAGGTGCAGAGTCCGGGGAACAATCCTTATGTGTTCCAGCAGTCGACGTTCGCGCCCGATTCGAACAACCGCTGGATGGGCTCGATTGCGATGGACCAGATGGGCGACGTTGCCCTGGGCTACAGCGTTTCGAGCGCGTCGATGTATCCCGCGATTCGCTACACGGCGCGGCTGCAGAGCGATCCGCTGAACACGATGGAGACCGAGACCAGCATCATCGAGGGCACAGGCGCTGAGGTGGGCAGCAATCGCTGGGGCGATTACAGCGCGATGAGCGATCGATCCGTCGGACGATTGCACCTTCTGGTATACCAGCGAATATTTTCCCGTCAGCGGCGATTACAACTGGCACACGCGCGTTGCATCCTTTGTATTTCCTTCGTGCAACGAGCAATCCTGTGGTGACGCTTGCGCCCAACGGCTTGTATTACGGGGCGTTGAGTGTGGGCACGAGCAGCACGCCGCAATCGGTCACGCTGACGAATCAGCAGAACGTGCCGCTGAATATTGCGAGCGTCGGGGCCACGGCAAATTACACGGAGACGGACAACTGCGTGAGCAGCAGCCCGATCGCTCCGGGAGGAACGTGCACGATCAATGTGACGTTCACGCCGGCGGTTTCGGGAATGCTCACCGGGCAAGTCACGGTGGCGGATGATGCTCCGGGCGGCTTTCAAGTGGTGAACATGACGGGCACGGGATCGGCTCCGGCGGTGACGCTGGCTCCGACGAGTTTGAAGTTTACGGCGCTTACGGGATCGACGAGCGCGGCGAAAACCGTGAAGCTCACGAACAGCGGCGTGGGATCGCTGGTCATCAGCTCGATCACTACCAGCGGAGATTATGGCGAGAGCGACAACTGCGTGAGCGCGAGTCCGCTGGCTGCGGGCGCTTTCTGCACGATCAGCGCGACTTTCTCGCCGACGCGTTACCGGCACGGTGCCGGGCACGATCACGATTTACGACAATGGAGTGAATGGTGCGCCGCATCGCATTCCGCTGTCGGGATCGGCGCAGGTCACGATTTCGGTTTCTCCGGCGACGGTGACTTTCCCGACAACCACGGTGGGCAGTACGAGTTCGCCCGTGCTGGTCACGGTGACCAATAACGCAGGCAGTGCACAGAACATTGTGTGGGCCGCGGGCGGAGATTTCTCTGCTGTCGCGGGTGGCACGACTCCTTGCAGCGGCACGCTTAAGGCGTTGTCCGCGTGTACGCTGAGCGTAACGTTCAGTCCAACCACCAACGGCCTGGCTGGCGTGGTGAAGGGTGGACTGGCGGTCAGCGACACGGCGACCGGAATTCCGTTCAATCCGCAGTCAGTGAATCTGAGCGGCAGCGCGACGGGCGGGCCGGCTACGAATCCGCTGACGTTTTCTCCGGCGTCGTTGAATTTCGCCAGCATGGCGATCGGATCGACCAAGAGTGGGACCGCGCAAATAACGAATGCCGGCAAGTCGGCAATTACGCTTTCCAGCCTGACCGCTTCCGGCGAATACAGTGTGGCTCCTTCGGGAGCGAAGCCGTGCACCAGCGGGCTGGTGCTGGCGGCGAATGCGAAGTGCGGATTCACGGTATCGCTGACGCCGACCAGCGGCGGTTCCATCGTGGGTTCGGTGACTGCGGTCGACAATGCGACGTCCGGACCGAACGTGCAAACCTTCAATCTGGCGGCGGTGGGATTCTGGCCGATCACGTTGTCTCCGGCGAGCTTGAGTTTTCCCGCGACCACCGTGGGCACAACGAGTTCAGCACTACAAATTACGGTGACGAATTACAGCACGGCGTCGGTGACGCTCAACGGCATCACGGTAAGCGGCGATTATTCGCTGGTGAGTGTGGGATCGAATCCATGCCAGAGCGGGACCGTTCTGAATGCTGCCGGGAAGTGCACGCTGGGGATTACTTTTTCGCCAACAGTGAAAGGAACTATCACCGGGGCGGTGACTGTGACTCACAACGCGCCTGATGGCCCCCAGGTGAGCGCTCTGACAGGCTCGGGACAGTAAACAAAAACGATTTTGTGCGATTTTTGGAATAGTAGAATTCGAGTGTTAACAATGGGTTACAGCGGTTACTTTAGATGCGGGATCAGGGTACTAGAGACTTTAGTCTCCCGACTTTTCGCCTCTTGCAGTATTTTGCATAGGTCGCTATGATCGGTTCAAGTTTGTGGGGACATGGATCCCCAGGATGTAAGTCCACTTCGGATTTGTAAATAGTCTCCCCCCCGAAATAGATGCAGGCAAATTGTGGTCGGCTGGCACCCGGCGGCGGTCGTATTGTTGCCGCTTGGGATGGGTCACGAATGTGACTCAGAGGGCGAAGCTATGAGAGGGACGGCGGCAAAACAAGCAGTACAAGCGGTCCTGGCCGAAGTGGTGCAGGGACCGCTGGTCGATACTTCACAGTGGTATGCGCTGCGAACCCGCTCGCGCCACGAAAAGATGGTGGCCGATCAACTGGAGAAGCAGGGAATCGAACACTTCCTGCCTCTGGTGAAGAAGGCCCGGCAGTGGAGCGACCGCGTGAAAGAAGTGGATCTGCCGCTGTTTTCCGGATACGCGTTTGTGCGCGTTGTATTGACGTCGTCGGACCGGTTGCGCGTTTTGCAGACGCATGGCGTAGCTGGATTCGTAGGCATCAATTGTTGTGGTACCGCAATCCCCGAGAATCAGATCCAGGACATTCGCACACTTCTGGCCAGCAAAGAGCCCTTCGAGGAACAACCATTCCTGCGGGTAGGGCAGCGAGTTCGAGTGCGCGGCGGCGCTCTGGACGGAGTGGAAGGAATTTTGTCGGCGCGCAATGACGATCGTAGCCTGGTCATCTCACTGGAGCCCATCCAACGATCGTTATCGGTTCGCATTCAGGGCTATACCGTTGAGCCCATCTGAATTTCCCCTGCCTTCCCTGACAGCGTAGGTACCTGCAAAGGCCCAGTCCAGGTGGCGCGTGCCCTCTGGCTGAAAGTCGCGCAGGGTTTCTCAGGCAAACCGGCCAGGGCCTTCGGCCCCAAGCCTTAAAGGAAAAAGCGAGGGTTCACTTATGAACGAAGTTGATACAAAAGCCAGCAAGACCAATGGGAACGGCCGCGAGCAGCTTCACCGGGAACAAACCTGGGAGAGCGGCGCGGAGCCGCAGACCGGCGCGGTGTACGTTTCGGCGGTGGGAGAATCGTCTCTGCGCAGCTTTCGCGACGAGGCGGAGATTCACGCCATCAGCAGCGCGCTCAAACAAACGGGATGGAACCGCAAGCGGGCGGCGCAGTTGCTGAGCATCAGCTACCGCGGCCTGCTCTACAAGATCCGGCGGCATAACATCACGCCCAACGGCAACGGCGCGCTGAAAACCGTGACCGAAGGCGGCGAAGTACAATCGTAAGCGGCAGTATGCAAGTTTCTGCAACTGTCAGCACTGTAAAGGACGTCTGAACCATGCGAGTCTCTGTGATCTCTCGAACTCTTTTCGCCGTCGTGGCGCTGTCGCTAAGCGTGTGCGTGGCGCAGCAAGTGGTGGCGGATGCTCCGGCCGACAAGCCGGCGACGGGTGGCGAGAAATTCCAGGCGCGCGCGCCGCGCTACAAGCTGGCGCCGGGCGATTCGTTTGATGTGAACTTCGACCTGAGTCCGGAGTTCAACCAGACGGCAGTCGCAGTGCAGCCCGATGGATTCATCACGCTGCGCGGCGTCGGCGACATGAAAGTGCAGGGCATGACCGTATCGGAGTTGACGCAGAGGATTCGCGCCGCCTACGGCAAAATTCTGAACGATCCCGTCGTGTCGGTGATCCTGAAGGATTTTGAGAAGCCATACTTTGTGGCGGACGGCCAGATCGGTAAGCCGGGCAAATACGATCTGCGCGGCTCGGTGACGCTGACGGAGGCGATCGCCATCGCCGGCGGATTCACCGACTCCTCGCGGCATTCGCAGGTTCTGCTGTTCCGGCGCGTGTCGGATCAGTGGACCGAAGCCAAAATCTTCAATCTGAAAAAGATGGAAAAATCCGGCAATCTGAAGGAAGATCCGATGCTGCATCCGGGCGACATGCTGTTCGTCCCCAAGAACACGTTTTCGAAGATTGACCGCTTCCTGCCCACGGCGAGCATGGGAAGCTTCTTCCCGATGCCGTAGGAGATTTCGAAAGACGAAGACATTCATGACATTCAAAAATAAAATCGGAGCAGGCGCGCTGGCGATGCTGATGCTGTCGGCGTCGTTGCTGGCGCAGGTTGTCGCGGATGCGCCGGTGAAGCCGTCCGACGAAAAGACCGCCGCGCCGAGCGCCGCGCCCAGCACGGCTCCTGCTGTGCCCCAGTTCCAGATTCGCGACGAGCGCTATAAAGTTGCGCCGGGAGATTCGTTCGACATCATTTTTGAGTTGAGCCCGGAATTCAATCAGACCGGAGTCGCGGTGCAGCCCGATGGATACGTGACCCTGCACAGCGTGGGCGATGTTTACGTGCAAGGGCAGACGGTGCCGGAACTGACGCAGACTCTGAAGGGGACCTACGGCAAGATTCTGCATGATCCCATCATCACGGTGAATCTGAAAGATTTCGAGAAGCCCTACTTCGTAGCCGACGGGCAGGTGGGCAAGCCGGGGAAATACGATCTGCGCGGCGAAGTGACTCTGACGCAGGCCCTGGCCATCGCGGGCGGCATGAACACCGACGCCAAGACGTCGCAGGTGCTGCTGTTCCGCCGCATATCGGATGAGTGGTTGGAAGCCAAAGTTTTCAATGTGAAGCGGATGCATATACAGGGCAACTTGAAAGAAGACCCCACGATTCATCCTGGCGACATGCTGTTCGTACCCAAGAACGCGTTTTCCAAGATCGCGCGCTTTTTGCCTTCGGCGCAGTTGGGCAGCATGATACGTCCGGCTAATTAAAGATCAGATAGGTAAAGCTAAGGGAGATTCGAGCGGAGCGGGGAGCAATTTTGCGAGGAGATTCTATGAACCAACTTCCAAACAGCGGCAGTGACCAGAATTTTTCGATCAATGTGAAGGACCTGGTCGCCATCGGCTTTCGCCACCAGCGGGCGATGCTGCTGTGCTTTCTGGCCGTGTTCTGTGGCGCGGTGATGGTGGGCATTCTGATGCCGACCAGCTACCAGGCTCATACCAAGATCCTGATCAAGCGCGAGCGCGTCGATCCCGTGATCAGCCCGGGACAAAATGCGCAGGTGATGGTGAAGGATGAAGTGACGGAAGAGGAACAGAACTCGGAAGTCGAGCTGCTCGAGAGCGATGACGTGATGAAGCAGGTGTCTATCGCCTGCGGCCTGCAGAACCGCTCTTCGCTGATGGGCAAACTTTTCGGACGCGAAGATGAAGCCGGCAAGATTGCCAAGGCGGCGCAGCGTTTGCGCGGCAGCCTGGTGGTCGAGCCGATGAAGAAGACGAATCTGATCAGCGTGACGTATTCCTCGGCCGATCCGCAGCAGGCGGCGCAGGTGCTGAAAGTTTTGAACGAGGCCTATATCAAGAAGCACGCCGAAGTGAACCGTCCGGCGGGGCAGTTCAAGTTCTTCGATCAGGAAGCGGAGCGTTACAAGCAGGAATTGACCGATGCCGAAGGCCAGCTGTCACTGTTTGCCGCTGAAAAGGGCGGCGTGGCGCCGCTGGTGGAACGCGATCAGTCGCTGGCGCGGCTGGCGGAGTTCACGGCCACGCTGTCTTCGACGCGCGCCGAAATGGCGGGCACCGAACAGAAGATTCGCACCCTGGAATCGCAGTCCGGCACCGTGCCCTTGAACATCACCACGTCCGAGCGCAAGACCGACGACGCGCAGGTGCTGCAGCAGATGAAGAGCATGCTGATGACGCTCGAGCTGAAGCGCACCGAACTGCTGACCAAGTATCAGCCGTCGTATCCGCTGGTCACCGAAGTCGACAAGCAGATCGCCGACACCCGGACCTCGATTGAGAAGGAAGAAGCCAAGCCGCTGCTGGAGTCGACGACCGGACAGAATCCGACGTATGCCTACGTGAGCACGGAACTGGCTAAGGCCAAGGCTGATTACAGCGCCCTGCAGGCGCGGGCCGTGGCCACCGAAGGCATTGTGGCCATGTACAAGCAGCAGGCGACGGACCTGGAGCGCAAAGGCATTCAGGAGCAGGATCTGCAGCGCGTGATCAAGACCGACGAAGAAAACTATCTGCTCTACCAGCACAAGCGCGAGGAAGCGCGCATGTCGGACATGCTCGATCAGACGCACATTCTGAACGTGGCCGTGGCCGAAGCGCCGACTGTGCCCGTGCTGCCGACGGGTTCGAGGCTGGTTTTTGTGGTGCTTGGACTGGTTCTGGGAGCAGTGATGAGCGTAGCATTGGCGCTGGCTCTGGACTATTTTGACCCCTCGTTCCACACTCCGTCGGAGGTGCTGAACGAATTAAATATTCCGGTGCTGGCGGCGGTTCCGCATCGCGTCAGCGGAGGATTTGAACCGGTGTACGGAAGCGTGGAACCGGTGGAAGTGTATCCCGCTGCAGTATCAACGCAGCAAGAGTAGGTAAGGTCGCCCAACTATGTTTTTGGAATATTACGGATTTCGGGAACAGCCATTCGGGGTCACGCCCGATCCGCGCTTTCTTTATTTAAGCCCGGCCCACCGCGAGGCGCTGGCCTCGCTCTACTACGGCATTGAGTCGGGGCGCGGCTTTCTGGCGCTGATTGCCAAGCCGGGCATGGGCAAGACGACCCTGCTGTTTCACCTGCTGGAAAAATTCCGGCACAACGCGCGCACCGCGTTCCTGTTTCAGACGCAGTGCAGCTCGCGCGAATTCATGCGCTTTCTGCTGGCCGAACTGGGCGTCGAAAGCTACGACCAGGACTTCGTGCGCATGCACGAAGAGTTCAACAAGATGCTGCTGCAGGAGGCGCGCGCCGGACGCCGCTTCATCGTGGTGGTTGACGAAGCGCAGAACCTGGATGGCAGCGTGCTCGAAACCGTTCGCCTGCTGTCGGACTTCGAAACGCCGCGAGCCAAGCTGCTGCAGATCATTCTGGCCGGGCAGCCGGAACTGGCGGACAAACTGGCCAGCAAGCACATGGCGCAGTTGCGGCAACGCGTATCGCTGCTCAACCGCTTGTCTCCGTTGTCGGTCGAGGAGACGCGGAAGTATATCGATCACCGGCTGAAGGTGGTGGGACATTCTGGAGCTCCGCTGTTCACGCCGGAAGCGCTGGTCGCGATTGCGCGCTTTACTGAAGGCATTCCACGCAACGTCAACAATTTTTGCTTCAACGTGCTTTCGTTGAGCTGCGCCGTGCGGCAGAAGGTGGTGGATCTGGCGCTGGTCGAAGAAGTGATCAGCGACCTCGACATCAGCCAGCACGTCACCGAAGTGGGGCCGCAGCGGCCGTCGGATTATCAGGAGATGGCTTCCATGATGGCGGGCACTCTGGCGAACGGACGCACCGCGCCCCAGGCGCCTACGGCGGAGCGCATCGACTCGCTGACTCCGGCCGAAGCCCGAGCCTATATGCAGCAGCTCTCGGGCCAGTTAAAAGATTGGCAGCACACGCTGGACCGCGTGGCACCGCATCGTTCGAGCGCGCGCATCAAGCGAGATTAAGATCAGCGTGACTAAGATCAGCGAGACCAACAGATTAAGTCAGAGAGATTTAAGTCCGCGAGCTAAGCAAGGGAAGGTTCGACGTGGTAGGAATCGCCGGACCCCAAGGACACTATGAGCCGTAATTTTGAATTACTACAGAACATCGGCAAGGATCAGGAGTATCTGCACAGCGATCGCGTGCTGACCGAGCAGGAGCCAGTACATTCGCCACTGCCGGAACGGATGGCGGACGCCCTGGAAGCGGCGACGGCGCCTGCTCCCGCTCCTTCGCAACTGGCGACGGCCGAACCCGTGCAGTTCTCCATGGAGAGCGCGCAACTGGCGGAGCTTTCGAAGCTGGTGCAGCGCATCTTCCTGCTTCCCGGCGGAGAGTACAACCACACCGTGGTGTTCACGGCGAGCGATTCGGGCAACGGCTGCAGCTGGATTTGCGCCCGCGTCGCGGAACTGCTGGCCTGCCATGTGACCGGCACCGTTTGCGTGGTGGATGCGAACCTGCATAATCCCACGATGCACGAACAGTTTGGCGTCGCCAACCATAATGGACTGGCGGATGCGCTGCGCATGTCAGGATCGATACGCGGCTATGTCAGCCAGCTTTCACGGCGCAATCTGGCGCTGGTGAGTTGCGGATCGGACCTGCGCGAAGGACGGAATCTGGTTACATCGGACCGCATGCGCGCGCGCATGCTTGAGCTGCGCTCTGAATTTGATTACGTGCTGATCGATTGTCCGGCCGTGGGCGAGAGCAACGAAGCGGTTTCGCTGGGCACGGTGGCGGATGGCGTGGTGCTGGTGCTGAAGGCCAACGCGACGCGCAAGGATCGCGCCCGCAGCGCGGTGACTGATCTGCAGAATGCCAAAGTGAAAATTCTGGGAGCGGTGCTCAACCAGCGCACCTTCCCCATTCCGGATTCGATTTACAGCAAGCTCTAGGCGCTTGCATTTTCTCGAAAGACGAAGACATCCAGCTGACTCATGTTTGACAATCTGATCGCTGATTTACGCGCCTCGCAGGAAGACCGCATTCTGGAAAAAGGCATGGGCTTGTGGCGAGTGTTCTTCCGCATGGAGACGCCCGCCATTGTCTGCTACCGTTTCGGCAACTGGGTCGAGCACGTGAACGTTCCGGTGGTGAGCCTGTTTCTGCGTATCACGGCCGGAATCTTTCAGCGCTTCGTACAAATTCTGGTTGGAGTCTACATTTCGCCAGACGCGGAGATCGGCCCCGGGCTGGTGATTCACACTCCGTTCGGAATCGTGGTCGGGCCGAACAAGATCGGATCGCACTGCACGATTCAGAATGGTGTAGTGATTGCGGCGGGAACGCGCGGCATCGGTGACAACGTTTATTTTGGCGCGGGCGCGAAGGTGATGGGCGGGGCGAAGATCGGCAACAACGTGGTGGTCGCCGCCAACAGCCTGGTGCTGACCGATGTGCCCGACAACATGACCGTCATCGGAGTGCCGGCGAGAATCCGGATTCCGGGCGGACGTCCGAAACGCTTCAAGTGGCAGACGGTGAAACCGCAGGACGGGAAAGAAGCCGCGCCGACGAATGGACACCAGCAGGTCGTGAAGCAGCCAGAGGCGGCAGAGAAAGCGTAGCGCATCGAAGCTTCGCTCTCGATTGGACGACCGAAGCCGGACGTCCCCACACCTAATCAGCAATAAGGGCCGAACAGAAAGCAGGGAAGAATCTTGGATTTCGCATGGAATGACGAACAGCTTGACTTCCGCAAGGAGGTCATTCGCTTCGCCAAGCAGGAACTGACCTGCGACATGATCGAGAACGATCGGGAAGAGAAATTCTGCCGCGACTGCTGGAACAAGTGTGGCAGCTTCGGTATTCACGGATTACCCATCCCCGCCGAATACGGCGGAGGCGGCGCCGATACACTCACCACGGTGTGCGGCCTGGAAGCGCTGGGCTATGGTTGCCGCGATAATGGTCTGATTTTTTCCATCAACGCGCACATGTGGAGCTCGGAGATTCCGATCCTGTCGTTCGGAACCGAGGAGCAGAAGAAACAATATCTGCCGAAACTGGTTTCGGGCGAGTGGATCGGCATACATGCCATGACCGAGCCCATGTCGGGTTCGGACGCCTACAGCCTGAAGACGCGCTTTGAGCGCAAGGGCGATCGCGTCATTTTGAATGGTTCGAAGACTTTCATCACCAACGCGACCTACGCCGACTTGGTGATCGTGTTTGCCACCTCGGATCCGGCCAAGGGCCCGGCGGGAATTTCGGCGTTCATCGTGGAAAAAGGCACGCCCGGCTTCAACATCAGCCGCCGGCTGCACAAGATGGGGCTGCGCACCTCGCCGATGGCGGAGTTGTCATTCGAAGACTGCGAAGTTCCGGCTTCGAGCCAGTTGGGCAAAGACGGTGCCGGTCCGGCTATCTTCACGGCTTCGATGGAGTGGGAACGCATCTGCATTCTGGCCAGCCATCTGGGCGTGATGCAGCGCTTGCTGGAAACTTCTGTTGCCTACGCGCGCGAGCGCAAGCAGTTTGGCGAGAACATCGGAAAATTTCCCGCCGTGTCGTCCAAGATCGCGGACATGGAAGTGCGGCTGGAGACCGGACGGCTGGTGCTCTACAAGGCGGCGTGGATGAAGGCCCAGGGCAAGCATCCGCTGCGCGAAGCGGCTATCGCCAAGACCTATGTGGCCGATGCCTGCATTCAGAGCTGCATGGATGCGATCCAGATTCATGGCGGCTACGGCTATATGACCGAATATCAGATTGAGCGCGAGCTGCGCGACGCGATTTCGGGCAAGATTTATTCCGGCACCACGGAAATTCAGAAGATGATTATTTCCGGGTTACATGGTTTGTAAACAGATTCAAAAACTCACAAGTACATCTTTCATGTGAACGCAATCTTCGTCCTGTAAGCTTTCATCCAGCAGTAGTTTCAAGTCGTCTCACCCCCAAACAATTAAATCAACGAACCCAAGGGGCACAAGACTCTCGTGGCATACATTCTCCAGCAGCTTCTGACTCGCAGTGCGGCGTTGTATCCGGAAAAGATGGCGGTCTGGGCGCGCAAGCGCAGCCTGACCTATCGCGAACTCGACCAGCGCTCGACCCAGCTGGCGCACCTGTTGCAGCAGCGCGGCCTGAAAAAAGGCGACCGCGTAGGCATTTTCTTTCCGAAGAGCGTGGAGTCGGTGGTCTGCATGTTTGGCGTGCTGAAGGCGGGCGGCGTCTACGTCCCGCTCGATCCCCAGGCCCCCGCGGAACGGATTGGCTACATCATCGAGAACTGCGGCATTCGCGTGCTGCTGACGAATAAAGAACGACGCGCGGCGCTCACCGCCGACATGATTGCCGGACTCGACTACTGCGTGATGACCGACGCCTCGGGCTCGAACGGTTCGGGCAACAAAGTTGTGCCGTGGGCGATGCTGGGCGAATTTCCTGCTGATCGCGCGCCGGAAGTGGTGCTCACCGAAACCGATCTGGCCTACATTCTTTACACTTCGGGCTCGACCGGACGGCCGAAGGGCGTGATGCTCTCGCACCAGAATGCGCTTACGTTTGTGGAATGGTGCGCCGACAAATTCAAAGTTCGCCCGGAAGACCGGCTCTCGAATCACGCGCCGCTGCACTTCGATCTCTCGGTATTCGATGTGTATAACGCGATGGAAGCGGGCGCGACCGTCTATCTGGTGACCGAAGATCTGGCGCTGTTCCCGACCACGCTGGCGAACTTCATCGAGCAGCAGCAGATCACGATCTGGTATTCGGTGCCATCGGCGCTGATGCTGCTTCTGCTGCACGCCAACATGGCGGCGGAGAAGCTGCCGCACCTGCGCACGATCCTGTTTGCCGGGGAAGTGTTCCCCATGAAATATCTGCGGCAACTGGCGGACCTGCTGCCCGCGATCGAACTCTACAACCTGTATGGGCCGACCGAGACCAATGTCTGCACCTACTATCACGTAGAACGCGAGCGCCTGGCCGGAATGGACAAGCTGCCCATCGGCATTGCCTGCGAGAACACGGAAGTGTTCGCGGTGAACGATAAAGATCAGATTGTGACCCGGCCGGGCGAGCAAGGCGAACTCTACGTGCGCGGCCCGGCGGTAACGTATGGATACTGGGCCGACGCCGAGAAGACGAAAAAGATGGTGGTGCCCAACCGCTTCCAGCCGAATTTCAACGAGAACATGTATCGCACCGGCGACCTGGTGACGCTGGCCGAAGACGGCAACTACTACTTCCAGGGCCGGCGCGACAGCCAGATCAAGAGCCGCGGATATCGCATCGAACTGGGCGACATTGAGAGCGCGCTGCTCAGCCATCCCGGCGTGCGCGAGGCTGCGGCGATCGCCATTCCCGATGAACTGGTCGGCAATCGCATCAAGGCCGTGGTCGCGATGCACGAAGCGCAGGAATTGAAAATCGCCGAACTGCAGCAGTTCTGCGGAACCATCATTCCGAAATACATGATCCCGGAGCAAATCGAATTTCTCGATGCGCTCCCCAAGACTTCCACCGGAAAGATTGATCGCGTGAGCCTGGCCAAGGCGGTTCCGGTGAACGATCTGGCCAAAGTGTAGTTCTGCTTTCTAACGAAATTTCCCAACCCAATCAGGAGAACGGCAATTCATGGCAACTGAAACGGCATCGGTAAGAGATCAGATTCGCGAATTCATTCTGCGCGATCTGGCCAGCGCGAAGGGTGTGAGCTCGTTTTCCGACAGCGAATCATTGATGGAAAGCGGCGTCATCGACTCGCTCGGAATCTTCCGGCTGGTCGCATTTCTGGAAGAAACCTTTCGCGTCCGCATTGGAGATGAAGAAATCACCCACGACAATTTAAAGAGCGTGGACTCCATCGAACAAATGGTAAGCGGCAAACTTAAGAAATAATTTCTCCCGCAGTCGGTGCGCAACCCCCACGCCCCGAGCACTCCATAGTTAGCCCAGGTTCAGTATTGGAGGGATTCCAGTGGGTACGATTCGGCGACAAGTTCTGCTGAATTTATTAAAACTGTTTGATCTGGCACTGATGGTCTTAGCCTTCGGCTTCGCCACGGTCGTGGTTTCGCACGCCTCCCTGGCATCGCTGGAGAACGTGCTGGCGATGCGCATCAAACTTTCGAATTTCCTGATTTTCACCGCGCTTCTGTTCTGCTGGCACCTGATTTTTTCCATGTGCGGGATGTACGCATCGCACCGGCTGTCGAGCCGGCGGGATGAGATCCTCGATCTGGCGAAGGCAATCACGCTGGGCACGCTGCTGCTGTTTGTCGGGCATTATGCCTTTCGCATTAAGCTGATCATGCCGGAATTTATTGGCGCATTTTGGGCGACGGGCATTCTGGCTGGAATTATGAGCCGCCTGGCGTTGCGCCTGTTTCTGGCGCAGGTGCGAATTCACGGTAGAAACCTGCGCAACATGGTGATCGTGGGAACCAACCCGCGCGGCCTGCAGTTTGCCAACAAGATGAAAGAGAATCCGTCGCTGGGTTACCGGATTCTGGGTTTCGTGGATCATGACCGGACGGAAACGATCGATCTGAGCAGTTCCGGATTTGAGCGGGTCGCCGATTTTGCCAGCCTTCCGAGCTTTCTCCGCAAGAACGTCGTCGATGAAGTGGTGATCGCACTGCCCATGCGCTCGATGCACGAAGAAGCCTCGAATGTGGCGGTGTTGTGCGAGGAGCAGGGAATCCTGATCCGCTTTGCTTCGACCTTGTTCGATCTGAAGCTGGCGCGCAATCGCGTGGAACAGATTGAAGGCGATTCGCTGATCACGCATTACACTGGCACTCTCGAAGGCTGGCCGGTGGTGATCAAGCGCATGATCGACATTGTGGGCTCGGCGGTGCTGCTGCTGTTCCTGTCGCCGATTCTTGTGTTCGCCGCGCTGCTGATCAAGCTGACGTCGAAGGGCCCGATGATGTTTGTGCAACAGCGGTTGGGGGTGGGCAAGCGGCACTTCGGCATCTTCAAGTTCCGCACCATGGTGATCGACGCGGAAAAGCGGATGAAGGACATTGAGCACCTGAACGAGGTGAGCGGTCCGGTGTTCAAGATCAAGAACGATCCGCGCATCACGCCGATTGGAAAATTCCTGCGCAAGACCAGCATCGACGAACTGCCGCAGTTGCTCAATGTATTCAAGGGCGACATGAGCCTGGTGGGGCCGCGGCCACTGCCGATTCGCGATTATGAAGGCTTCAGCGAAGACTGGCAGCGGCGGCGTTTCAGCGTGCGGCCGGGGATTACCTGCCTGTGGCAGATTGGCGGACGCAGTTCGATTTCGTTTGAACGGTGGATGGAACTTGATCTGCAGTACATCGACAAATGGTCGCTGTGGCTCGATCTGGAAATTTTGCTGAAAACGATTCCGGCGGTGCTGAGGGGATCGGGAGCAGCGTAGACCTGACGATTTTGTGCGGGAAGCAGAGGGACAGCAGATTCCTCGCTTCGCTCGGAATGACAACCAAGTTTTTGACACGTACCGCTTAACACTTAGCTTTCTTAACACTTTTATCAAGGAGAGATCATGAAGTTCATTAAGACTGCCGTTCGCAATGCGCAGACTGCCGGCGAGCTGTTTGGATTTTTTGGTAAGCAGAAGCGCTGGTGGCTGTTGCCGATTATCGTGACCCTGTTCCTGCTGGGAGCGCTTATCGTGGTCGCGCAGAGCTCTTCGCTGGCGCCGTTTATTTACACGATGTTCTAGCTTGCGGGGGCTCGCTTCGCTCGCTGGACGGGCGAATGCGCCCGTCCCCACGTGAGCTTGTCCCCACGTGAGCTGAGCACAAACCATTGTAGGAAGGGAACTCGGGTCTTCATGGCTACGGAAGGAAAGAAGAGAGGCTGGTTCTGGCGCGGGCTGGGATATTGCATTCTGGCTTGCATTGCGTTTGAACTGGTGCTGCGTCTTTTTGGCTTTGGCAATTACACCATTTATCGTCCGGACGAGAAGTTGTTGTGGGTTCCGGTGCCGGGACGCACGGTTACGGTCGACAATCATCTGCCGATCACGATCAATGATCAGGGCCTGCGTTACGCCAGCGATCTGACGGCGAAGCCCAAGGGCGAGTTTCGCGTGATGGCGTTTGGCGACTCGGCCACGCAGGGATGGGGCGTCGACGATAACTCGACCTACGCCGCGTTTCTGGGACAGAAGCTGAATGAGAGTGGATGTCCGGGCGAGCGTTTTCTGTCAGTATCGGCGGGGGTGAATGCGTATCCCAACGCGCTGGTCGGCGAGAAATTAAGAGAAGTTGAAGAAGATCCGACATTTCAGCCCGACGTTGTGATTCGCGCTTACAGCTTCAACTCGAACTTCGAGCGCTTACCGAAGCTGGAGGGTGCGGCCCGCGAAAAGTTTCTGCGCCAGGTGCAGATGAAGTCGATCATCCGGCGCAGCGCGATTTACAACTTCGTGATCGAAGACCTGCTGCGCCGCGTCGTCTACTACCGCATGCGCCATATTCTGATGGCGGGCACGCTCGACACGCTGGGCGGCATGGAGAATCTCGATGTCAGCGCAGTGACTTCAAGCCTGCAGCAGAGTCTCGACGAAACCCGCGCGCACAATGCGCAGCTGGTGCTGCTGGTTTTAGCCAGCAAAGACCAGAAGCCGAACGATCTGCATCCCTTCCAGAAGGCGATGCTCGACTTTGCCGCCGCTAACCATGTGCCCGTGATTAACATGGTCGATGTGCTCAAGGCAAATGCTCCGGCAGATTTCTATATGGACCCGGTCCATCCCACGGCGGTAGGACACAAAATCATCGCCGGCGAACTTTACAACGTGATTCGCACGCTCCCCGTGTATCAGGCGGCTTGTCAGCCGTCGGGCGTGAGCGTGGCGAACTCGGCAGCCCCCGTCAACTCTCCCACCACGACCGCGCCTCATCAGAAAAATTAATCAGCAGCAATCAAGTTCAGGAGCAATCAAGCAATGGTTCATTTGGTGAATTTCTTTAAGCATGTGCTGGAGTTGCTGGCCATTCTCGCTTCAGTCGGGCTGGTTATCTTCCTCGTGCTCTCCATATTCATGGGGCCAAGCGGCGCGTGGACCCTTTATAAGCGCGCGTGGCAGGGGTGGAAAGACCTGGCGCACAAGATTGGCAACTTCCAGGCGCGAGTCATTCTTTCGATTTTCTATGCGGTTTTAGTGCTGCCCTTCGGGCTGGGCGCGCGGTGGTTCAGTGATCCGCTGCGGATCAAGAAACGTCCCGAGCAGTGGCTGGACCATCCCAATGAAGCCTACGACCTCGAGTGGGCGAGGAAACAATAGGAGATTATGTACATACTAGGGATCAGTTGTTATTACCACGATGCAGCGGCGGTGCTGCTGAACGACGGCGTGCTGGTGGCGGCGGCGGAAGAAGAGCGCTTTACGCGCAAGAAGCACGACTTCGATTTTCCCAAGCAGGCGATCCAGTTCTGCCTGGAGCAGGCCGGCATCACGGGCCACGACCTCGACTACGTGGTCTTCTTCGAGAAGCCGTTCCGCAAACTCGACCGTATTCTGATGATGACGCTGCAGACCTATCCGCAGTCGTACAAAGTTTTCCGCGAGTCGATGATTACCTGGATGGTCGACAAGCTCTGGGTCGGCACCAAGATTGAAACCGAGATCGGCGTTCCCAAAGAAAAGATTCTGTTCAGCGAGCATCACTTGTCGCACGCAGCCAGCGCGTATTTCTGCTCTCCGTTTGAAGAGTCGGCCATTCTCACCGTCGACGGCGTCGGCGAGTGGGTGACTTCGACCTACGGCGTGGGCAAGGGCAACGAGATCAAGATTCAGAAAGAGATTCATTTCCCGCACTCGCTGGGCCTGCTGTACTCGGCATTCACGGCCTTTCTCGGCTTCGAAGTCAACGAAGGCGAATACAAGGTCATGGGCATGGCGCCCTACGGCGAGCCCAAATACGTCGACAAAGTCTGGAAGGTGATCCAGCAGAACAGAGATGGATCGTTCTCGCTCGACATGAGCTATTTCAGCTTTCATCATTCGACCGAGCACACTTACAACCAGAAGTTTGCCGACCTGTTCGGCACGCCGCGGCCGGAGAAGATGCTGTTCTTCACCGAAGAGACGGGCTTCCCGAAATATTTCGGCGCGCCTCCGGGAAACATGGCCGAGCTGTCGAAGATGAACAAGCACTACGCCGACATCGCGGCCAGCATTCAGAAGGTGACCGAAGACGTGCTGGTCACCATGGCGAAGAATCTGCACCAGACGACCGGCATGAAGAATCTCTGCATGGCGGGCGGCGTGGCGCTGAATTGTGTGGCCAACACGCGCATTCTGCATGAGTCGGGATTCGAGAAGTTGTATGTACAGCCGGCGGCCGGCGATGGCGGAGGCGCGCTGGGCGCGGCTCTGTGGGCCTACAACACGCTGCTGGGCAAGCCGCGGAATTTCCAGATGGAACACGCATTCTGGGGCCGGGCAAACTCGGACTCAGAGATTGGCGATTTCCTGCGCGCCAATAACATCAAGCACACGCGCTATGACGATGAAGACAAGTTGCTCGATTCGGTCGTCACGCGCCTGACTCAGGCCAACGTGATTGGATGGGCGCAGGGCCGCTTTGAGTGGGGTCCGCGCGCGCTGGGCAGCCGTTCGATTCTGGCCGACCCGCGCAATCCGAACATGAAGGACATCGTCAATACGAAGATCAAATTCCGCGAGCCCTACCGGCCGTTTGCGCCGTCGGTGCTGGCGGAGAGCGCGGAAAAATATTTCGATCTGCCCGACGCTGCCAAGCATGCTCCGGCGCGCTACATGCAGTATGTCGTTCCGGTGAAGCCGGAGGCGCAGGCGATCCTGCCCGCCATCACGCACGTGGATGGCACGGGGCGTATGCAGACGGTCTTCAAGGACCAGAGCCCGCGCTATTACAAGATGATCGAGAAATTTGGCCAGGCGACCGGCGTGCCCGTGGTCATGAACACCTCGTTCAACCTGAAGGGCGAGCCCATCGTCAACACTCCGGCGAACGCGCACAACACGTTCGTGAAGAGTGAAATGGACGCGCTGGTGCTGGAGAACTTCATCATCGAGAAAAACTAGAGCCGGTCCTCAGGGGCTAAAGCCCCATTTCTTGTTGAGGACTTTACGGCGCGACTGAAGCCGCGCCCTTTCAAATCGAAGCGTAGGCGCCAATCTCTCCCTGCGCGCCGTTTTATCTTCCTTTCCGACATGTCTATTGCGATTGCACCGGCTGTCGTCGAGACGGCGAGTCTCAGCGTGTTGTGCGTGCACAACCGCTATATTCAGCCGGGCGGCGAAGACCAGGTATTCGATTCGGAGACGCGGCTGCTGGCCGAGAATGGCGTGCGCGTAGAAAAGGTCGAAGAGCAGACCACGTATCCCGGCGGCCTGGTGCGGAAGATTGAAGCGGCGGTCGATTGTGTGTGGTCGCGCAGCTGGCACAAGAAGTTTCAGACGATCCTGCGCGCTACGAAGCCGGATGTGGTGCACGTCCACAATTTCTTTTCGGTGATTTCGCCTTCGATTTACTACGCGTGCAAGGACGCGGGCGTGCCCGTGGTGCAGACGCTGCACAACTACCGGCTGGCGTGTCCAGCGGCGAGTTTTTATCGCGATGGAAAGATTTGCGAAGAGTGTCTCGACCGCGGGCCGTTCCATGCGGTGCGGTACGGATGCTATCGCGAATCGAAGCTGGCGACGGCGGCGCTGGCCAGCATGCTCGAAGTGCATCGCGTCAAGAAGACCTGGAGCGAACTGGTCGACTGCTATGTGGCGCTGACCGAGTTTGCCCGGCAGAAGATGATTCAGGGCGGGCTTGCCGGCGGAAAAGATCGTGGTCAAACCGAATTTTGTTTTGCCCGATCCCGGTCCGCGGGCGGGGAATGGAGAGTATGCTCTGTTCGTCGGCCGCCTGGTGGATTTGAAGGGCGTAGGCACGCTGATCAAAGCCTGGAGCAATCTGCCCGCATCGATTCCACTGGTGATTGCGGGCGATGGACCGTTCCGTCCGGAGATGGAAAAGCTGATTTCCGATCTGAAGCTGACGAATGTTGATTACCGCGGACGCCTTTCGCGGCAGGATACTCTGGCCACGATGAAGGGCGCGCGATTTCTGATGTTTCCCAGCGAATGGTATGAAGGATTTCCGGTGACCATTGCCGAATCTTTCGCCTGCGGAGTGCCGGTGATCTGCTCGCGACTGGGCAGCATGCAGGAAATTGTGGAAGACGGCCGCACCGGATTGCACTTCGCGCCGGGCGATGCCGCGGACATGGCGGACAAAGTTCAATGGGCATGGTCGCACGCAGAAGAGACCAGCAGCATGGGATTGGCTGCCAGAGCCGAGTTTGAAGCGAAATATAGCGCTGCCAGAAATTTTGGGATGCTTACCGATATCTACGAGCGAGTCATCGCTGGTAGCAGTCGTAAAGGAGCCGCGGTTTCCCATGCCCACTCGTCTTAATGACTCGTCGTTTCCAATAGCCCGCTTCGTGGCCGATCATGCGGCTGCGGCGCCGGATTCTCTGGCCGTGCAGGCGGGGGCGGAAAGCCTCAGCTACTCGGAGTTGGAGCGCCGGTCGAATCAGTTGGCCGAGCATCTGCGGGCATTGTTGATGGCAAAGCACGGGGCAGGTGCGGATGCGCTGGTAGGAATTCTGCTGGAGCGTTCGCCGGAGTCGGTGATTGCGTCGCTGGCCGTGCTGAAAGCGGGCGCGGGATATTTGCCGCTGAATCCGGCAACGCCTGCTGACCGTCTCGCATTCATGGTGCGCGATTCGGGCCTGTCAATCTTGATTACGCGCGATGGCGCGTCGGAGAAATTGGTTTCGGGATCGTGGAGCGTGGTCAACCTGGATGCCGATCAAGAGACGATTGACAGCTATTCCGGCGCGAGCGCTGACGTCGCCGCTGACGCGAATGATCTCGCATATGTGATCTACACCTCGGGTTCGACGGGACAGCCGAAGGGCGTCGAGATTCCGCGCGGCGGGCTGGCCAGCCTGATTGCGTGGCATCTGCGGGCCTTTGATGTGAAAGCATCCGATCGCGCCAGCCTGCTGGCTTCGATTGGATTCGATGCGACGGTGTGGGAGATGTGGCCGTATCTGGCGGCGGGCGCGAGCGTGCACATCCCCGAAGACGCGGTGCGGCAGCAGGTGGAACCGCTGCGCGACTGGCTGGTGGAAGAGAAGATCACGATTTCGTTTGTGCCGACGCCGCTGGCAGAATTGCTGATTCAGACCGAGTGGCCGGCGAACGCGTCGCTGCGGATTTTGCTCACCGGGGCGGACACGCTGCATCGCCGACCGCCGCAGGGATTGCCGTTCACGCTGGTCAACAATTACGGACCGACGGAATCGACCGTCGTCGCAACTTCGGGAGTGGTTGCTCCCATCGCAACCGATGGCGAAGCAGCCTTCGATTGGCCGCCCCATTGACGGCACTCAAGTTCACATTCTCGACGAGCAGATGCGTCCGGTGGCGGCGGGAGTTTCTGGCGAATTATTTCTCGGCGGAGCCAGCCTGGCGCGCGGATATCGCAACCGTCCAGATTTGACCGCGGAAAAATTTGTGCCCAACCCGTTCAGCAACGGTTCCGGCAGCGCGAAGCTTTATCGCACGGGAGATCGGGTGCGGCTTCTGCCCAACGGCGAAATCGAATTCCTGGGCCGGCTCGACGATCAGATCAAGATTCGCGGCTATCGCGTCGAACTCGATGAGATCAGCGCAGTACTGAACTGGCATCCGGAAGTGAAGGCCAGCGCCGTTATCGTGTCCGGCGCCAACCGGGAAGAGAAGCGGCTGATCGCTTATCTGGTGCTCGCGCGCCAGTCGCAGAGCACGGCCAACGCATTTCGCGAATTCCTGCAGCAGCGACTTCCCGATTACATGATTCCGGCGACATTTGTCCGCGTCGACACATTGCCGCTGACCAGCAACGGAAAAGTTGATCGCGCCGCACTGCCTGCGCCGAATGGCAACACGTTGCCCGAAGAAGCCTACATCGCTCCCAGCGGCGTGGTTGAACAGCGGCTTGCGGAACTGATTGCTCCTTTGCTGCATGTCGAGCGCGTGGGCGCGAATGACAATTTCTTTTTACTCGGCGGCCACTCGCTGCTGGGTACGCAATTGCTGACCCGCATCAGCGAGACGTTTGGCATTGAGCTATCGCTGTTGACGATTTTCGACCATCCCACGCTATCGGGAATGTCATCGGAAATCGAACGCCTCATCCTCGCCAAGCTTGATCTGGCGAAGCTCGATCAGGAAAATTCACCCTCTGACGCCGTCCAACCTGTCCAACCCGCAGGAGATTACCGGTAGTGTCCTCCAGTTCCACCACTTCCAGCGACATGCCTTCTGGTTTCATGCCATCCAGTCCCACACCGTCTCGCGTGGACCGGCCGGATGCGGCTTTGAGCCTGTATCACCTGCTTGATCCGGAGGTGCTGGCCAATCCGTATCCGCTGTTTCAACGCCTGCGCCAGGAAGATCCCGTGCACTGGGATCCGTTTCTGCATGCCTGGGTGGTGACGCGCTACAGCGATGTGATGGAAGTGCTGCACACCTTCTCCGCCGATCGCACACCTACGCCGGAACAACTTTCCGCCATGGGCCTGTCGCAGCTGAATCCCATTGCGCAGGTCATGGTGAAGCAGATGCTGTTCATGGATGCGCCGGCCCACACTCGCCTGCGCGGTCTGGCATCGAAGGCGTTCACGCCCGCGCGCGTTGAGCAATTGCGTGATCACATCCGCGAGATCGTCGACCGCCTGCTCGAGGGCATTGAGCCCAAGGGCAGCATGGACGTGATTGCCGATTTTGCTGATCCGCTGCCGGCGATCGTGACCGCGGAACTGCTGGGCGTGCCCACCAGCGACTGGAAGCGGCTGAAGACGTGGTCGTCGAATTTTGCCGAGATGCTGGGAAACTTCCAGCACAATCCCGAACACGCGCCGGTGATGCTGCAGACCGTCGAAGAGATGACTTCGTATTTCCGCGAGGCGGTGCGCGAAATTACGGCACATCCGCGCGAGGGACTGATTCACTCGCTGATCACCGCGGAGATGGATGGCGATCGATTAACCGAAGAAGAGGTCATCGCGAATTCGATTGTCACCATGGTGGGCGGGCAGGAGACGACCACCAACCTGATCGGAAACGGCTTGCTGGCGTTGCTGCGGCATCCGGCGGAGATGCAGCGTCTAACTGCGGATTTGTCGCTGATTCCGTCGGCTGTCGAAGAGATGCTGCGCTTTGAAAGTCCGAGCCAGCACACGGCGCGCCTGGCGCCGGGCGACCGCGAACTCGGCGGCAAACAGATTCAGAAACGGCAGGCGGTGATTGCCATCATGGCCGCGGCCAACCGCGATCCGGAGCGATTCCCGGAGCCCGACCGCTTCGATATTACTCGCAGCGACAATCGTCATCTGGCATTCGGCTATGCCGCGCATTTCTGTTTCGGCGCGCCGCTGGCTCGCGCGGAAGGGCAGATTGCGTTTGAGGGCATGCTGAGCCGCCTGCAGAATATTCGTCTGGAACCGCAGAAGCTGGTGTGGCGGACGAATCTCGGCTTGCGCGGCCTGATCGCGATGCAAGTTGCATTCGACAGTTCGAAATCAAATGGCAAAGGCGTGGCGCCGCAGAGCAGCGCGGAAGCGAAGCCTCAGCCCGCGCCTCCGGTTGCTCCGGCGACTGCGGCCGATGCCCAGACCCGCAACAGCCTGGTCGAAAAATATCTGAACCAGCGCAGCCAGCAGAGCCGCATTACGAAATCTGCCAGCAACGGGCCGGCTCCGCTTTCTTTTCCGCAGCAGCAAATCTGGCTGCATTCGCAGATCGCGCCCCAGGTTCCGGTCTACAACGAGCCGGTCACGATCTACCGCGACGGCCCGCTCGATATGGCAGTACTGCAGCGCTGTTTTGTGGAAGTCATGCGCCGGCATGAGGCCTGGCGCACCACGTTTGATGTGGTCAACGGCGAGCCGGTGCAGATGGTCAACCCGGTGCCCGAGGTGAAGCTTCCGCTGATCGATCTGCGCCACCTGCCGCAGTCGGAGCGCGATGCGGCTGCGCTGAATCTGGCGACCGAAGATGCGCGGCGTCCCTTTGATCTGAAGCAATGCCCGTTGCTGCGCGTGCTGGTCGTGCGTTTGGGCGACGAGCAGTACCGCCTCTACATCACGCTGCATCACCTGATTTTCGATGGGATTTCCATCTACCGTGTTTTTCTGCCGGAACTTTCCGCGCTCTACGCCGCGTTTTCTGGCGGCGAAGCTTCGCCTCTGCCCGAGTTGCCGGTGCAATATGCCGACTTCGCCCGGTGGCAGCGCGAGTACCTGCGCAATGGAGTGCTGGCGAAACATCTCGACTACTGGCGGCAGACGCTGAGCGGCGAATTGCCAGTGCTCGAATTGCCGCTCGATTATGCGCGGCCTCCGGTGCAGACTTTCCGGGGCGCGATTCAGACGCTGCATTTGCCGAAAGATCTCAGCGACCGGCTGAAGGCCGTGAGCAAGGCGGAGAACGGCACGCTGTTCCTGACGCTGCTGGCCGCATTCAAAATTCTGCTGCATCGCTACAGCGGGCAGGATGACATTCTGATCGGCACTCTGGCCGGCTCGCGCAAGCGCGCGGAATTTGAAAATCTGCTGGGCTGCTTTCAGAATCCGATCGTGGTGCGCACCGGATTTACCGGCGATCCCACATTCCGCCAGATTCTGGGCCGCGTGCGCGAGAGCACGCTGGGCGCGCTGCAGCACGACGAAGTTCCGTTTGAACTGGTCGTGAAAGAGCTGCAGGGCGAGCGCGATCTCAGCCGCAATCCGCTGGTGCAGGTCGCCTTCACGCTGGTGCCGCAGGTGGCGTCACCCAATCCCGGCTGGCGTGCCGGGCAATGGGACGTGGAGACGGGCGCGGCGAAGTTCGATCTTTATCTTGAGATGGAAGATGGCCCGGACGGGCTGACCGCGCGCTTCATGTACCGCACCGATCTCTTCCGGCCGGAAACAATTGAGCGCCTGCGCACGCATCTCGGCATTCTGCTGGAAGGAATCGCAGCCAATCCATCGGCCAGCGTCTCTACGCTGCCGCTGCTCAGCGAGCGCGAGCGGCAGCAGTTGCTGGTCGAGTGGAATGACACTCGCCTGGAATATTCGCCGACGCTCTGCCTGCATGAACTGATTGGCCACGCGGCGCAACATTCGCCGGAGGCGACAGCGCTGATCTGCGGCGAGGAAAAAATCAGCTACCAGGAATTAGAGCGGCGCAGCGATGATGTGGCTGCACAGCTCCGCAAGGCTGGCGTCCGGCCCGAGACTGCCGTCGGACTTTATTTCGAGCGCTCGGTCGAGATGGTAGTCGGAATCCTGGCGGTGTTGAAGTCTGGAGGCGCCTGCCTGCCGCTCGATCCTTCGTATCCGGCAGAGCGCCTGGCCTTCATGCTGGCGGAAACCAACGCGCCGGTGCTGTTGACGACCTCGAAATTGCTGGCGCAGCTTCCAACGAACAGTGCGCAGGTGATGTGCCTCGACATCATTCAGTCTGGCTTCGGGGATACTGCTGCGAGCGCGAGTGTGACGGCCGACCACGTCGCGTATCTTATTTACACCTCGGGATCGACGGGAAAGCCGAAGGGCGTGCGCCTCACGCATCGCGGCCTGGTCAACTCGACTCTGGCGCGCACGGCGTATTACACGGATTCGCCGAAGAGTTTTCTGCTGCTGTCGTCGTTTGCCTTCGATAGTTCGCTGGCCGGAATTTTCTGGACGCTGGCCACGGGCGGAACGCTGGTGCTGCCCCCGGACTCCTCGAAGTGGGACTTGAACGCACTGGCGGGGATGATCCGCAAACATGGTGTGTCGCACCTGTTGTGCGTGCCGTCGCTCTATAAAATGATTCTGGAATCCGGCAAAGAAGGGGATTTCGAGTCTCTGCGCGCGGCGATCGTGGCCGGCGAGCCTTGCCCTGCCGACCTGATTGCGCAGCATCATGCCCACGCACCGCAGGCTTCGTTGTACAACGAGTATGGGCCCTACCGAGGCGACGGTGTGGTGTTCGGTGTACAAGTGCGATCATGAGGCCAACGCAGCGCGAGTGCCGATCGGACGGTCGATTGCCAATACACAATTGTATGTACTCGATTCCCATCGCCAGCTGCTCCCGGTCGGGGTCAGCGGAGAGCTTTATGTCGGCGGAGCCGGAGTCAGTGCGGGCTACCTGAGCCGTCCGGAGCTGAACGCGGAAAAGTTTGTTGCCAGCCCGTTCCGTCCGGAAGAAAAAATCTACCGCACCGGAGACCGGGCGCGCTTTCTGCCCGACGGCGACCTCGAATGGCTGGGTCGCAGCGATGGTCAGATCAAGCTGCGCGGATTCCGCATCGAACTGGGCGAAGTCGAGACCGCATTGTCGGAACACGAAGCCGTTCGGCAGTGTGTGGTGCAGATTCGTGAAGATCGTATCAGTGAAGATCAGCCAGGCAACCAGCGGCTGGTGGCGTACATCATCGCCCGTGCGGAACGGCCCACGATCGACGCGCTGCGCGAGCATCTCGCCAAGCGCCTTCCGGCGCATTCGATTCCGTCCGCGTTTGTTTTCCTCGAGTCGCTTCCGCAGTTGCCCAACGGAAAGATCGACACGCGCCGCCTGCCTTCGCCCGACGCTCTGCCCGAGTTGAAGACCGGCCCGGTTGCTCCCCGCACGCCGGTGGAAGAAGTGATTGCCGGAATCTGGACCGAGGTCTTGAAGCTGCCGCGGGTCGGGGTTCGTGACGACTTCTTCGCCCTGGGCGGACACTCGCTGCTGGCTGCCAAGCTGGTTTCCCGGATTTTGCAGGCGCTGCAGGTGGAGCTTCCGCTGCGCGCCATTTTCGAGCGGCCGACTGTGGAAGGATTGGCCGCATTGATTGAGAACTCGCGCGGTGTGCGCTCAGAGTCGCTGAACGCGCCGTTGGTTCGAACTTCGCGCAACAGCGATCCGCCGCTTTCCTTTGCCCAGCAGCGCCTTTGGTTCCTCGATCAATTGGAGCCGGGCAATCCGCTGTACAACGTGCCCTGTGCGGTGCGAATCTCCGGTCCGTTGAACGTTGCGGCGCTGGAGCGCAGCATCAACGAAATTATTCGCCGCCACGAAATCCTGCGCACCCGCTTCACTATGAGTAGCGGCCAGCCCGTGCAGGTGATCGCGCCCACGCTGACGATTCCGCTTCCAGTCACAGATCTTGATCGGGTTCCCAAGGCTGAGCGGGAATCGAAGGCCGCGCAATTGGCGGCAGAAGAAGCGCGGCGCAGTTTCAATCTCGGGGCGGGCCCGTTGCTGCGGGCGAATCTGTTGCGGCTTTTCCCTCAACAGCACGTCCTGTTGCTCAACATTCATCACATTGCCAGCGATGAAACGTCACGCGACATAGTAGTTCGCGAACTGGTCGCGCTCTACGACGCGTTCTCGCAGGAAAAGCCGTCGCCGCTGCCGGAGTTGAAGATGCAGTACGCGGATTACGCCGCATGGCAGCGGACATGGCTGCAGGATGGATCGCTGGAGAAGGAACTGGCCCACTGGCGCGAGCGTCTGCAGGGCGCTCCCGGCGTACTGGAATTGCCTGCCGATCATGCGCGTCCGGCGGCGCAGAGTTTCCGCGGCGCGAATGAATCATTTGCGCTGGATCCCGCGGTGGCTGGCGGTCTGAAGATGCTCAGCCAGCGCGAAGGCACAACTTTATTCATGACGCTGCTGGCGGCGTTCAAGGCGCTGCTCAGCCGCTACACCGGGCAGGAAGATATTGTGGTGGGCGCGCCCTTCACCAATCGCCAGCGCGCAGAAGTGGAAGGCCTGATCGGATTCTTCGTCAATACCATGCCGCTGCGCACCGATCTTTCCGGAGACTTGACCTTCCGGCAACTGCTGCAGCGGGTGAAGACGACGGCGCTCGATGCCTACGATCATCGCGAATTGCCGTTTGAAAAGCTGGTCGAAGAGCTGCGCCCGGAGCGCCATCTGAGCTACAACCCGCTGTTTCAGGTGCTGTTTGCAGTGCAGAACGGCGCGCCCTCGATTGAAGAAGTGGCAGGCATCAAGCTGCACTTGCAGGATGTCGATACCGGAACCGCAAAGTTTGATCTGACCTGCACGGTGATTCCGGGCGACTCCGGCTTGACCACCAGCTTCGAATACAACACCGACTTGTTTGAGGCCACGACCGTCCGCCGCATGATCGACAGCTTCCATTCGATTCTGGAAGCGGCGGCGAAGAATCCTGACCTGAAGATCGCGGAGCTGCCGCTGCTCAGCCACAAGGAGCGGCAGAAAGTTCTGGTCGAGTGGAACGCGACGCATTCCGAATTTCCCCATCAGAAGTGCGTTCATCAGCTCATCGAAGCGCAGGCCGCGGCTGCGCCTGAAGCGATTGCAGTTGTGCATGAGGGCAACAAGCTCACTTATCGCGAACTGAACCAGCGCGCCAATCAGCTGGCGCGATATCTGCGCAAGAGCGGCGTCGGACCGGACGTTCCGGTGGGCGTGTGCCTGGAAAATTCTCTTGAATTGACGGTTGCAGTTCTGGCGGTGCTGAAATCCGGCGGCGCGTGCCTGCCGCTCGATCCCGCGTATCCGAAGGAGCGGCTGCAGTTGATGCTGGAAGATTCAGGCGCGGCGCTGCTGCTCACGCGCGAAGGACTGCTGCCGGAGTTGGCCAGCCGGCACACGGAGCGGCTCTGCCTGCTTTCGATTGGCGAATTTCTCGCGCAGGAAAGCCCGGAGAATCCCGAGCCGATCACCACGCCGGAAAATCTGGCCTACGTAATCTACACGTCGGGCTCGACCGGAAAGCCGAAGGGCGTGATGCTCACGCACGGCGGCCTGGTGAATTACATTTTTGCGGCGATCAAACTTTACGGGTTGCGGGCAAGCGACCGGCTGCTGCAGTTCTCCTCGATCAGCTTCGACATCGCGATCGAAGAAATCTTTCCCACCTGGGCGGCGGGCGGAGCGCTGGTGCTGCGCTCGGGGAATTTCTCGCTGGCCGGATCGGACTTCCTGCGCTTCGCCCGGCAGCAGAGGCTGTCGGTCATTTCGGTTGCGACTGCCTACTGGCATGAACTGGTGCACGAGTTGGCAGAGACCGGCGGATCGTTGCCGGAAAGTTTGCGCCTGGTGATTGTCGGCGGAGAGAAGGCGCAGATTCAGGCGCTCGAAACCTGGCGCAAAGTGGCGGGCGACCGCGTGCGCTGGATTAATACTTATGGCCCGACCGAAACCAGCGTGATCGCGTCATCGTATGAGCCGCCGCCGTCGGGGCCGCTGCCTTCGACGCTGCCCATCGGGCGGCCGATCAGCAATGTGAAGATTCACATTCTCGACCGCAATCTGCAGCCGGTTCCCGTGGGGATTCCCGGCGAGGTGCATATTGGCGGACCGGGAGTGGCGCGCGGATATCTGAACCATCCGGAGTTGACGGCGGAGAAATTCATAGCCGATCCCTTCAGCTCGAATCCTGGAGCGCGGTTGTACAAGACCGGAGATCTGGCCCGCTATCTGGATAACGGTGAGATTGAATTTGTCGGACGGCGCGATTTCCAGATAAAGATTCGCGGCTTCCGCGTGGAACTGGGCGAGATTGAGGCCGCGCTGGTGAAGCATGCGTCGATTCGCGAGGCGCTGGTAATCGCTCGCGAAGAGGGACTCAACAACAAACGCCTGGTGGGATATGTGATTGCCGCGGCCGGCTCTTCGCCGGATGCGCAGGAGCTGCGAAAATTTCTCAAGCACCTTTTGCCGGAATACATGGTGCCGTCGGACATCGTCGTGCTCGAGGAATTTCCGCTCACGCCGAATGGAAAGGTCGACCGCAAGGCCCTGCCCGCGCCGGAACCGAGCGCCTCTTCCGGAGATCATGTTGCGCCCACGAATTTCGTCGAAGCGCAACTGGTCGCCATGTGGGAAGAGATTCTCGCGAAGAAGCCGATCAGCGTGCGTGACAACTTCTTCGATCTCGGCGGGCATTCGTTGCTGGCGGTGCGGCTGATGCGGCGCATCGAGCACAGCTTCAAACGCAAGCTGCCGCTGACCACGCTGTTCGAGGCGCCGACCATCGAACAATTTGCCGCGCTCCTGCAGCAGGAACAATGGAAGCCGTCGCAGGCGTCGCTGGTTCCGATTCAGCCGGAGGGTGATCGCGCGCCGTTTTTCTGCATTCACGGCCTGGGCGGCACGGTGCTGCGTTTCAATGCGCTGGCTCGATTCATGGGCACCGATCGTCCATTTTACGGCGTGCAGGCGCAGGGGCTCGAGGGCGATCGCGCCTTCCACTCGAGCGTCGAAGATATGGCTGCGTTCTACATCAAAGAAATTCGTGCGCTGCAGCCGGAGGGTCCTTACAACATCGGGGGCTACTCGCTGGGCGGGCTGATCGCGTTTGAAATGGCGCGGCAGTTGCAGTCTGACGGCCAGGAAATCGGCGTGCTGGCGTTGCTCGATACTTATCCCGGGCAAGCCGAAGTCGAACAAGCTGCTGCTGAAAACTCTGCTGACGCTGCCGGTGAAGGAACAGGTCGACTACGCGCTGCACCGGGCGAAGCGCATTCGCAAAGGCGTCAAGCGCAGATTCGAGGCGTTGTTCCTGCCGCGGCCGCTGAAGGAAGTTCGCAAGGTATTCGCGGCGGCGGAAGAAAGATTCAAGCCGCAGGTTTATTTCGGTTCGGCCACCTGGTTCCGCGCCACGGAAAAGGGATTGCGCGGCGCGGACAATCCCACCGACGACTGGTCGAAGTGGGTGACCGGCGGCGTCGAGGTGCATGACATTATTGGCGACCACGGCAGCATCCTGAAAGAGCCGGATGTGCGCCTGCTGGCTGAAAGCCTGCGCGCCTGCCTGAACCGCTCGGAAGCAGAACGCTCGCAACCGGAACTGGAAGAGCAAGCGACGTAACCGGCGCAGCTCTCAGCAGCGCAAATCATCTAGAAACGTCGGCACAACCATATCTTAATATCTAGGACGGACACTTGCCTGAAGATTTGAAAACGAACTCCGCCGTGCTCGAAAGCCCGCAGGAAGCGGACTTGCGCGCCCAGAAATCGGCGAAGATGCAGAAGATGGTGCGCTGGGGCACCAAGGGCGGGTTGGCCATCCTGGAATACGGGCTGATCGCGGGCTCGAACTTCGTGCTGGGATTTCTGCTCGCCCGCTGGATGACTCCAGAACAGTACGGCGCGTACGGCCTGGGCTTCAGCATTTTTCTGCTGCTCTCGTTTTTGTATCAAGCCCTGCTGCTGGAGCCGATGTCAGTGTATGGCGGCTCGACCTACCGCGACAATCTGCGCGGCTACATGAAGACGTCGCTGAAGATGCACCACGCCATTTCGGCGGTCATCTTCGTGGCCTTCGCGATTGCCGCGGCAGTCACCTACTTCATCGGAAAATCTCCCGCGCTCGCCGGAGCCTTGGCTGGACTGACGGTCGCTGCGCCCTGCATCTTTCTGTTCTGGTTCGGGCGGCGCGGATTTTATCTCAAGATTTCTCCCGGCCCTGCGGCCGTGGGCGCGGTGCTTTACTTCATTCTGGTGGTCGGCGGAGTTTTCGTCATCAACCGCCTGCACGTGTTGTCGTCCTTCACGGCGTTTCTGCTGATGGGGCTGGCGGCGCTGGCCTGCGGCGTGGCGCTGATGATCGCGCTGCGCTACTCGCTCGATCCCGGCACAGGAAATCCCGACCTGCGCCAGGTCTGGACGAAGCACTGGACGTATGGGCGCTGGGCGCTGGGCAGTTCGATCGTGGGCTGGATTCCGACGTATCTCTATTTTTCCGTGGTAAGTATTTTTGCCGGAATCGCGCACGCCGGCGAGTTGCGCGCGCTGATGAATCTGGCGGGCCCGGTGCTGCAGACGTACGCCGCGCTTTCCATGTTGTTCTTGCCTTATGCGTCGCGGGTGCAAAGCCAGGAAGGGAATCGCGGCACCTACGCGCTGACCTGGAAGATGACGGCGCTGTTCACGGTGGGAGCCATTGCGTACTGGGCGGCGGTGATTCCGTTCCGTGGGCCGATCCTGCATCTGCTGTATGCGGGAAATTATTCGAGCGTCGGCGTTTATCTGCCGTTCTTCGCGCTGGAAACCATTATCTGGTCGGCCAGCGTGGGCGCGTCGATTGTGTTGCGCGCGATGGAGTCGCCGCGATCGATTTTCTTCGCCAACTGCGCGGCCAGCGTGATCACGCTGGTGGTCGGCATTCCGGCCACCAAGTTGTTCGGGCTGTGGGGCGTGGTCTGGAGCATCATCCTGGCCAACAGCGCCGCGCTCATCATGGTGATCATTCTTCTGCGGCGCAAAGCGGCGGAACCGACTGCCGCGCACAATCTCGAATTTGCCGCGTCACTGCCGGTGGAAGATCAGGCTTAGCCCGGCAGGTGGTACCAAGCAATCAGTCAACTTCAAAGCAAACAAACTTTCAACCTAAAACAGTTCTCACTCGGGAGCCCCCATCTCGATGTCAAAACAGATTTACAGGGAGACGTCAGATGAAGACTCGTACCGCTCGCAACTGGATTTTATGTAGTGCAATCTGCAGTTCGATGTTGGTTGCAACCGCCAGCTTTGCCGGAAACGTCAGCAAGGCCGTCGTCGTCAAGAATTCGAAACACGCAGTCTCGGCGCGCCTCAGCGATCTGGCGGGAGCGAGCTTCAATGCCGCGGAGCATGAGCTATCGTCGCTGCATCCCGTGGCGACCACTGCCGGGCTGAACTTCGACGGCACCAAGGGCACCGGCTACAACTACGCCGACGTGACTGGCGCGGTGGGCGCGACGCAATATGTGCAGGTCACGAATTTGAAGTACACGATTTACAACAAGTCGACCGGCAAAGTGGTTCTCGGTCCGCTGAATGAGAATGCGCTGTGGAGCACGTTCGGTGGGCCTTGCCAGACCAGCAGCAATGGCGATGGCACCGTGATGTATGACGCCGCCGCCGCGCGCTGGGTGATGCAGCATCATGCCGAGCCTGTGGGCGGTCCGTATCTCGACTGCGTTGCGGTTTCGCAGACTTCGGATGCGACGGGCGCCTATTACCTCTACGGTTTTGAGCTGACGGTGAATCTGCCCGACCAGCCGAAGCTCGCCATCTGGCCCGATGCCTACTACATTGGCCAGAACCTTCTGAATCCTGCGACGAAAGGGTTTCTGGGATCGCAGGCCTGCGCTCTGGATCGCACCAACATGCTGCTGGGCAATGCGGCGAATGCGATCTGCTTTCTGGGCAGCATCAGCCTGCCGACGATTCTGCCGGTAAGCTGGGTGGGTCCGACGGCGCCGCCTGCGGGTGCGCAGGAATATTTCTTCGAACTCGATCAGCGGCCGGGAGTGGGCGCGAATCAGATGAACGAATTCCTCTTCCACGTGGACTTCGTTACGCCGAGCAATTCGACCTACACCTTTGCGGGCACGATGAAGCTGCCGGCCTACCGCGATGCCTGCCCCACGGCGTGCGTTCCGCAGTTGGATACGACCGACCTGATCAAAGCAACGGGCGACCGGCTGATGGCGCCGCTGGTCTACCGCAACTTCGGCGATCACGAATCCATTCTGCTGACGCACAGCGTTTCGACGGGCAAGACCCTTACCACGCCGTCGGGCATTCGCTGGTACGAGTTGCGCACGCCGCTGACTCCGGTCATCTATCAATACGGCACGTTCGCTCCCGACACGAACTATCGCTGGGTGCCGAGCATGGGAATGGATCAGATGGGCGACATCGCCGTCGGCTACAGCGTTTCGAGCGCAACCATGCATCCTTCGATCAGCTATACGGGATGGCAGGTGGGCGTCGATTCGCCGGGCCTGATGGAAGCCGAGACCAGCGTTATGCTAGGCGGCGGCTCGCAGCAGGCTGCCAATACCACCTGGTCGAACTACAGCGGGATGTCGATCGATCCCACTGACGATTGCACCTTCTGGTATACGAACCAGTATTACGCCGCCGATTCAGCCAACAAATGGAACACGAGAATTATTTCCTTCTCGTTCCCCTCGTGCTCGGGCAGTAATTAACGTAGCTCCGGTGCATTTGTCCGGGTGCTCGCTTCGCGTCGCCGGGCGGACGAATGCGTCCGCCCCTACGCGAAAGATCAGAAAATTTATAATCAACGAGACCTTCTATGCCGATATTGCGAAAACTGCGTCATGAAGTTGCCAAATCCGGGGTGCGCGCGCCGCTGGTGTGGGCGCGTCACAAAAGCCTTCAACCCAACGATGTTTTCTTTGCCTCGTACCCGCGGTCGGGGAGTACGTGGCTGCGCTTCGTGCTGTTTGAATCGATTGCCGGGCAAGCTTCCGGCTTCGGTAATGTGAATGAATCGATTCCAGACGTGAAAGAACACAAAACCGGACTGCCGCTCATGCCGAATGGCGGCCGGCTGATCAAGACGCATGAGGTCTACCATCCGGAATACAAGCGGGCGGTTTACGTCGTACGCGATCCGCGCGACGTGGCACTTTCTGAGTATGCCTACCAGACCGCGCTCGGCCTGGTGAATATGCCGCTCGACGAATATCTGCGCGTGTTTCTCACCAAGGGAGTGAATCCCTTCGCTTCGTGGGTGGAACACGTGCAGTCCTGGCTCTCCGCGCCGCTTTCGAGCGGAGAACCTGCTGATCGTTAAATTCGAAGATCTGCGCCGCGACACCGTGCACGGAGTGGCCGGGATCGTTCGCTTCTTCGGGCTCACGCCCGATGAAGAGCGCATCAAGCAGGCAGTCGCCAATAATTCCGTGGAGCGTATGAAGGCGAAAGAGAAAGAAACGCCGCAGCGGGCGTCGAAGACAGGCCAGTTCATTCGCAGCGGCTCGGTTGGCGGCTGGCGCGGCAAGCTTACGGAGACGCAGATAAAGATCGTACGTAACCATGCGTCAAGCCTGCTGACGCGACTAAACTATCCTCTGGAAGCGGAGCAGCCGGAGCCGGCGCTGAGCTCGCGCTAAGCGCGGCATCTGGAATCTATTATGGCTACAGGCAGTAAACCCGCGTGGAATCCCGAGCCGGTGCGGCGCGCGTCGCATCCTGCCGCGACGCTGCTGAAATTCCTGCCATTTCTTATTGGTCGGAGTTGTCGGCAGCATTTATGGCGGATGGCTCGTCATGGAGCGCGGCGTCAGCCTCGGGTGGGTGTCACTGGCGCTGGTGCTGGCGATTCCGGTGATGTGGTTCGGATGGGTCGGCCTGAAGGAAGTCTGGCGCGTTCTGGTCGACTTCTGGCCGCAAGTGAAGTGGTGGCATTGGATCTGGTTTCTCAGTCTGAGCAGTTCGTTCGTCTTTCGCTATCGCAGCGCTTCGGAAATTTCGCAGAGCCCGGTGGATTCCACCGCCGCCCTGCGACTAATCCCGGAAGTGATCGTGGGCTGCATCCTGCTGGCGCGCCTCATTTTCCGCAAGCCGGATTGGGGACCATCGATGACGCGCGGCGTGGTGGGCTCGATGGCGATTTTCGGCTCGGTCTGCCTGCTGTCTTCGCTGTGGTCGGTGAAATTTTCCTGGACATTCTACAAGTCGCTCGAATACCTACTCGATCTCTCGATCATTGCCATGGTGCTGGCCATCGTGCGCACTACGGAGGACTACAAGTCGTTCATTGACTGGACGTGGGTGATCGCGGGCGCGACCACGGCGTGGGTCTGGATCGGGTTGCCGATCTGGCCGCAGCAAAGCTGGGCGGAAGAAAGCCGGCTGGCGGGCGCCTATCCCATTGTCTCTTCGAACGAACTGGGAGATACGGGAGCAATTCTGATCTTGGTGGCCGCGATCCGATACTGGCCGCTAATTGGCAAAGGGAAGAATCAGGCATTCTATATTTTGGCCGCTCTGCTCGGGGCCGCGACCATGATTGCGGCGCAGACGCGCAGCGCCTTTGGCGGATTGTTCGTTGCTGCGCTGGTGGTGCTGTATTTCGCAGGCCGCACGCGCTACGCAATCTGGGGATCGATACTCGCTGTCCCCGCGGTGATCTTCACCTCGGTAGGTCCGAAGATCATGTCGTATTTGCAGCGCGATCAGAGCGCGGAAGAATTCGCCACGATGTCGAGCCGCCTGGACTGGTGGTCGATCGGCTACAAGATGTTCATGCAGCATCCGCTCACCGGCCTCGGCGCGTACGCCGGAAGCCGCTTTGCCGTGCTCGCCAACATCGGAGCGCCGCAGTTGCATAGCGACTGGCTGGAAGTGATCGTGGGTACGAGCATCTGGGGACTGATGCCGTTTCTGATTTCGGTGATCTGGATCTGGGCAATTCTGGTCCGCTACTACCGCGGACGCTGGCTCACGCCGGAAGATCGCCAGTTGACGCTGGAAATGATTGGCGTGATGACTATCATCACCATTCACTCGTTTGTGAACGTGGAAATGACCTGGCACCATCCCACGCTGTTTCTGATTGTTCTGGGCTGGGCAGAGTTTATGCGGCGCCGGCTGCATGCGCGATCTCCCGGGCGCAGCCAGCTTTATCAGACGCCGGTTGTAGTCGACAACGCGGCCAATCGGGAGTTGAGCGCGTCAGCCCGAATCCAGCGCAGTTCAGCGGTGGAGAGATATCCCCTGAACCGACGCTGACCATGTGGAGATCTCCCCTCCACCGGAAAACGCTCCGGTCAGGATGACGACAAAATCTTCTTCTTCGAATTCATAAGGGAATTTTATGGAAGCAACGACCATGCAGGCTTCAGAGAGTGTGCGCGCCGAAGTAACGCCGACACCAACGTTCAAGGTGTTGGGCGTGCGCGTGGATGCGGTCCAAATTCCGGATGCGATTTGCATTCTCGAACGCTGGATCGCAGATCGCGACGGCTCGAAATATGTGGCCGTGACCGGGATGCACGGAGTTTCAGAATCGCTGGTGGACAAGCCATTTCGCGGCATGCTCGATGCGGCCTCGATGGTCGTCTCCGACGGCATGCCGCTGGTGTGGCTGGGACGCTGGCATGGATACAAGAACATGCAGCGCCGCGTCTACGGACCCGAATTGATGGAGACCTTCTGCCGCGAAACTGGCGGCCGCTATCGGCACTATTTTTATGGTGGAGCGGAAGGCGTTCCCGAGTTGCTGGCGAAAGTCATGCACGAAAAGTACGGCGTGGAAGTCGCGGGATGTTACTCGCCGCCGTTCCGTCCGCTGACGGCGGAAGAAGACAAGGCTGTTGTCGAAATGATTAATGGCTCGGGCGCAGAGGTTTTGTGGATCGGATTAAGCACTCCGAAGCAGGAGCGCTGGATGTACGAGCATTGCCCAAAGCTGACCGTTCCGGCAGTTCTGGGCGTGGGGGCAGCGTTTGACCTGAATACGGGGCGGCTGACCCAGGCACCGCGCTGGATGCGGGAACACGGCCTGGAATGGGCCTTTCGGCTCTATGCCGAGCCCAAACGGCTGTGGCGCCGTTACCTCGTCAATGGCCCAATCTTCCTATGGAATGTGGGTCTGGAATTGCTTAATGTAAGAAAGTTCAACTGATTTCGGCAGTAACTTGCGGACCGTTTTTTCGGTCTTTATCCAAGCATGGTTCGTGCTAGAATTTTGGACAATCAGTTAGAAGTTTAAAAGCCACGTTCGTCCAAAGTTTTCCCGCCCCCAAAAAAAGATTTGAATTCTGAAAACTCAACCAAGGTGAAAGGGGTCTATCTCAATGAGTGCGCAAAAACGTGTGCTAGTCACGGGTGCAGGCGGTTTCATCGGTCATCATCTGGTACGCCGCCTGAAGGCGGACGGATGCTGGGTTCGCGGCGCTGACATCAAATCGCCGGAATACGAAGCCAGCCCGGCGGATGAGTTCGAGTTGCTCGACCTCCGCGAATTCGACAAGTGCCTGCTCGCGACTCGCGGCGGCTTTGACGAAGTTTACAATCTCGCCGCCGACATGGGCGGCATCGGCTACATCACCGCGTATCTCGCCGGGATCAGCCGTAACAATATTCTGATCAATGCCAACATGCTGGAAGCTGCGCGCAAGAACGATGTGAAGCGCTTCCTGTTCTCTTCTTCGGCGTGCGTATACGCGCAAGGCAAGCAGAAGGACGCGAATGTCGAACCGCTGCGTGAAGAAGATGCGTATCCGGCCGATCCCGAGCCTGGCTATGGCTGGGAGAAGCTCTTCGCCGAAGAGCTTTGCCGCTACTATCGTCACGACTATGGTTTTGAGACCCGCATCGTGCGCTTCCACAATGTGTATGGACCTCTGGGTACGTACGACGGCGGCAAGGAAAAGGCTCCGGCGGCGATGTGCCGCAAGGTCGCGCTGGCTGCCGATGGCGCCGAGGTCGAAATCTGGGGCGACGGCGAGCAGACCCGCTCATTCATGTACGTGGATGACTGCGTGGAAGGCCTGAAGCGCATTATGGCTTCGGACTATCACGAAGCGTTGAACCTGGGCACGCCGGAACTGGTGACCATCAACCAGCTGGTGCAGATGGTGGCCGAGGCTGCTGGAAAGAAAATCAAAGTTCGCCACAACCTGACCGGACCGCAGGGCGTTCGCGGACGCAACAGCGAAAATAGCCGCACCCGCCGCGTTCTGGGCTGGGAGCCGTCGATTCCGCTGGTGCAGGGTCTGGCCGTCACCTATAAGTGGATTGCCGCCGAACTGCGCAAGCACGGCGCCGTCAAGCACGCTGCCGAACTCGCCAAGTCGGGCGACTAAAGCAGCGTTGCCGTAAGATTGGCTTTGCGACCTTGGCGAAGAAAATCCGCAAAGGTCGCGAAGAGTAGACGTAAGAGCATTCACGGATGGACACCTTGGACGAGAAACAGCCAGAGCAGGGCCACGGGCCGGTATTTGTCGTCGGCATGTGGAGGTCGGGCACGTCGCTGTTCTATGCGCTGCTCAACCAGCATTCTCAAGTCAAGCTGATGTATGAGGATGAATTGCCCCTGCTCTGGCCCTTGTTTCTTGGTGGCCGAGGCAAGTCCGACTGGCGCGAGCGCTGGGAATTCTGGAACCAGGCTCCGTCGCGGCACAAGCTCAAGGTGGAAGATCTTCCGGCGGAAGTTTCCGGATTGCGGGAAGCCTGCGAGGCGACCTGGGATCTCTATGCTGGAGACGCCACGATCCGCGGCAGCAAGTCTCCCAATTTTTTCGATTGCCTGCCGCGGCTTGCCGACGCATTTCCTGACGCGAAATTTATTGTGATCTGGCGCGATCCCACCGACGTTTGCCGCAGCGTGGTGCGGGCGCAAAGCGATTCTTTTTTTGCCAGGCGTGGCATGGTGCTGCGGGCTCTGCTGGGCTGCCGCGATCTGAAACGCGGCTACGACACGCTGATCGCGCGCGGAGCGCAGGTTTATCCCGTGCAGTATGAAGATCTGGTGCACGACCCGGCGGCGGTGATGCAAGGCGTCTGCAGTTTTCTGGATATCGAATTCGAGCGTCGCATGGTTTCGCTGCGCGGCGCCGATCGTTCGGCGATCTACGACGGCGGCCATCACCAGCTGGTCAACAGCGAGAAGATTGTTGCGGCAAAGAAGAAGCCGGAAGTTTTGCCGGAGGATATTCGCCGCAAGGTCGCGAACTACATCGCGTTGTGGAAGAAAGAATCGGATGGCTCGTGGCCGCGCTATCCGGAAACTTCTTCGGCGAATCCCGGAATACTTTTCTTCTTCGAGCGCCTGGCCGAGGGAGTGTTCTACCGCAGCCTGCGAAGCTTCGACGAACTGGTGGCCCTGATGTACTGCTATCTGCCACTGATGACGCTGCGCAAGTACCGCGCATCCAAACGCCGCGCGGCCGCGGCGGCTCATACCAGCATCGCCATTTCTGACAATTCCGAAAAAGAGCTGGTCGGCGCGCAGAATAAGTAGCGCCGGGTCCGTACATATACGAAGGCATCTATGCTGATACTGGGCATTTCTTCTTTCAAAAATGATACCGCTGCCGCGCTGGTGCGCGATGGCGCGATCGAAGCTGCCATTGAGAATGCGAAGCTGCAGCCTGCGGTGACGCGCGGCATTCCCGACGCCGCGATTCAGTTCTGCCTGGAAAAGGGAAGCGCTGCCTGGAAAGATCTGGACGTGATTGCCGTGGCCAGCAAGGCGGGGCGAGGCTGGAGCCGGCGGGCGATGTCGCGTCCGCGGCTGGCGCCGCTGGCGCCGGTTGCGACTGCATATCAGGAAGGCAAAGAGTTTGGCCGCTTGGCGTGGGAGTGGACGGCGTTGCGCGCCTTGCGCCAGCGGGTCAGCGATCCCAAAAAACTAGTTACGCTCGATCATCATTCCTGTCACGCGGCCAGTGCGTTTTTCCTCTCCGCGTTCGATAAGGCGCTGATCCTCACGCTGGACGGCGAAGGCGATGGCGCCGCGGGCATGCTGGCGGTTGGAGACGGCAACCAGATTCGCGTCGAGAAGACGATCCCGTTCGCCGATTCGATTGGATGGATTTACTCGCGCATCACCGACCTGATCGGCTTCGTTCCGTCGAAGGATGAACACAAGACGCAGTGGCTGGGCCTGGAAGGCGAGCCGGCCTACAAAGATGTTCTGCTGCGCGTGCTGCGGCGTTCCGGCGACGTTCTTCCCGGCGTCGACTTCCGCTACTTCCGTCGCGACGTGACTGGCGTGTTCGAGCCGTCGGCGCGTTTGTTCAGCGAACTGGGAATTCCGCAGGGCAAGGCGGAATTGACTCCGGAGATCAAGCGGAATCTTGCTGCCAGCGTGCAGGCGGCGATCACGGAAGTGATCTCCGATCTGATCGCGTCGTATCAGAAGAAGACCGGGATGCAGCAGATTTGCCTGGGTGGCGGCGTGTTCCACAATACGTTGCTGGTCGCTGCGCTGGAGAGCAAGTTTGGCGTAGGAAACATTTTTGTTCCGCCCGCTCCGGGCAATGCCGGAACTTCGCTGGGCGCGGCTTTGTGGATCTGGCATCAGCAGATGGGCAAGCCGCGCAATGCGCAATCCGAAGTTCGGTCGGTTTATTGGGGCCCGAGCTATGCGCGCACCGAAATCAAGGAAGTTCTGGACAACGCCAAGGCGCGATACGTTGTGCAGAATACCGGTGAGAAGAAACTGGATACCGCGGTGACCCTGCTGCGGGCGGGAAAGATTGTGGGATGGTTTCATGGCGCCACCGAATTTGGCCCGCGCTCGCTTGGACATCGCAGCCTGCTGGCTTCTCCGTGGGCGCCGTACGTTACGGAAAATCTGAATGACTTCGTGAAGCATCGCGAATCGTTCCGTCCGTTTGCGGTTTCGGTTCGTGAAGAAGACTGCGAACGCTACTTTCAAGCTTCGCCCTTGTGCCGGCTGATGAATTCGCTGGCGTCGGTGCGTCCCGACAACGATGTTCTGCCGCAAGCGCTGCAGTTGCCCGGCGGCCTGGGGCAATCAAGGTTGGTTCGATTGCACGTGGTCGACAAAGATTCCGATCCGCTGCTGTGGGAATTGCTGCGGCGCTTTGGCGAGCAGGAACCGGCGCCGATCCTGGTGAACACTTCGTTCAACCTGCCGGGCGAGCCGCCGGTGATCCGCCCGAAAGATGCGGTGCGCACGTTTTTCTGCTCGGGCATCGACGCGGTGTTTGTCGACAATTTCCTGCTCACGAAATCAAGTTCGGCGCATCTTCTGACTGCGCGGCCGGGAGCGTTGAAGCCGGAAGTTTCGGTGACCTTGACGTAGAGAGGAGCCACGATTCTGCCGGCGGAGACGTAGCAAGCTACGTCTCTACGGCGTGACTTCCGTTTGAGGACGCCATTCTGCGGCCGTGGTAACATCGATTTACCTAGCAACGATTGGGACTGCTCCCTCGCAGTCCTGTTGAAGAGGACGCTATGAAACCAGCCATGGATGCGAGCAGTGGTGTTTCTCATTACCAGCACGATCCCTATCAGAAGACCGTTTGCTGCCTGCGCTGCGAGCAGAAGATCGAGCGCTATCAACTGATGAAAGTCAGCCTGGTGGGCGTCGACCCGTCAATTCAGGGTCATGGGCATGGCCACGCCATTCTTTCGTGCCCGAAGTGCGGGCATGTCGAGTTCGTCTCGGAATCGAGCCCGCTGCTGCAGTCGCTCGAACTCGTATCGGTCGATACCGGCGACGGAGACTAGGCCGCTGGTCGCACTGCAAACTCATTCACCACAGAGGGACACCGAGAGACACAGAGGAAATCTCCGTCGTTTTTGTGCTTCGCATTTTGGAGTTGATTCACCTGTTATGAAGAATCGCCTTTTATTTCTGCTTCTCAGTTTTTGTCTCGCTTCCGTCCCTGCTCGTGCGCGGGCAGGACAAGGATGGCGACGATGACGACGACCAGATGGGTCCGGTGCACCCGCGAGTCATGAATCCGGCGGACAAGCCGGCGGGCGCGACCTTTACCTGTCCCTACGAAAAGGATTTTCAGGCGCCGCACCAGTTCGGCGCCTACACGTTGCGCATCCTGCCGACGATTAAGCCAAAAAAAGACAAGGATGATGACGACGATGACAAGTATCGCGACGGCGATGCCCGCTGCCGCGCTGTACTCAGCCGCCCCGGCCATCGCAAGATCACCATTGCCTATGAATGGGCGATGAGCATCGATCCGGTTTCCGGCAGCGATCTGAATGGCGATGGCACGCCCGAGATCGTGCTCAGCGGATACACCGGCGGGCTGCACTGCTGTTACGCGTACGAGATTGTCAGCCTCGACAGCAAGCCCAGGGTGCTGCACACGTTTCAGAATCCGGTGCCCATCAAGTTTGAAAAGCAGCCGGACGGAACCGTGCTGATTCGCGCGTCCGACGGCGTGTTCGACTACTTCATGGTTCCACACCAGGTCGCGGTGATTCCGCAGCTGGTGCTCAAGCCGGAGGGGGACAATCTGGTCGACGTGAGCGCGCAGTATCCCGCACTCTACGACAAAGAAATCGATGAGGCGCGCCGCCACCTCACGCCTGCGGAACTGGATAAGTTTCGCAAGTCGGATTACCACGCGAATCTTTTCACCGACCAGTTTCCGACCGTTCACAAAGTTCTGACCATCGTCCTCGATTACATCTACAGCGGGCGCGAAGACAAGGCGTGGCAAACCCTCGACGAAATGTGGCCGGCAGCGGACGTGAACCGGGTGAAGGTCTTGATCATCGAGCGGCGGCATCGTGGCATGCTGGCGAACCTGGCATGCGATTGCCGGCCGGCGATGATTGCGCGGCAGAGTCCGCATCCCAAACGCAAGCCTGCGCCTCCAGACGAAACCACAGACCCGCGGGTGAAGTCGATTATTGACGACTAGCAGCGGGTTAGTTCTAATGTCGCAAAAGCCGCGCCCAACGCGGGTTAAGCCCGTAAGTGTCACATTTTGCTGGGGCGGGTTTGGGCCTGCTTTTCCTCCGATGTTGCAAGTTCTTGCATCTTGACAGTGTTTTGCACACCCCGCATACTCGTACCAGCTTGATCCCCCTTCGAGCGTTGTGTGCGGTTTCTGGTCGGTCCCTCAGCACGTTTTGAAGCCCAACGAGTGAGTGCGCACGTCCCCTGAGCGCAGTGGTTATGCGTGTAGGGCACGAGCTCAAAAGTTGAACCCGGGGTGTTGTTACCTACCCATTTTGCGGAGACTGTTCATGACTTCCAAGCTCTTTCGATTCACTTGCGCTGGCTTCCTGCTGGCGTGCGTTCTGACTTTCCTTTCCTCGATGAGCGCGGCCCAGGCTGCGAAAGCGCAATCCGGGACGATCCAGCCGACGACCGCGGTGTGTGCCAGCGGCACCATGTCGTGCATTCAGCACGTCGTGTTCATCATGAAAGAGAACCGCAGCTACGACGTGTATTTCGGCGCGTATAACAAGAATGGCGCCAACGGCACGACCACGCCGAAGATCTCGAATGGGACCACGATCAACGCGCCGCATCTTTACGATTCGACGCCGCTCGACATTTGCCATGACTGGAAGTGCAACATTTCCGACATGGATTTCGGCAAGATGGATCGCTTCGACACCGATCCCAGCTGCCTTTCCAATGGCGTCCTGATGTGCGAAGCGCAGTTGAACGCCACAGATTTGCCGAACTATTACGCCTACGCCGACAACTTCGTGCTGGGTGACAATCACTTCACCTCGTTGCACGCCACCAGCTTTCCGAATCACCTGTACACCATCGCGGCGACGTCAGGTGGAGTTATCAGCCAGGGCATTCTGGCTTCGGCTCCGTCGAAGACGGAAGTGGGTTGCCGCGCCGATCTAGGCACGACCGCGCAGCAGATCGATCAGTACGGAAATCTCTCGACCCAGTATCCCTGCTACGACTTCATGACCATGGGCGACCTGCTGACCGCCGCAGGCGTGAGCTGGAAGACTTACGCTCCTTCGAACATCGCCTACAACGCCTATAACGCGATCGATCACATCTACAACAACACCACGGTGTGGAACTCGGTGTACGAACCGGACACCTCGTTCGTCACCGATGTGAAGGCGGGCAAGCTTCCGGCCGTGAGCTGGCTGGTCACGCTGGGCGGAAACGAGCATCCGCCGATCAGCACCTGCCTGGGTCAGAACTGGGCCGTGCAGGAAATCAACGCCATCATGCAGTCGACCCAGTACTGGGTGAACGAACCCACGCTGATCGTGATGAACTGGGATGATTTCGGCGGCTTCTACGATCACGTTCCGCCGCCAGTCGAGGACATGTATGGCCTCGGACCGCGCGCTCCCGTGCTCATCATTTCTCCGTTCTCCAAGCCGGGATACGTCTCGCACGTGCAAAGTGAATCGTCGTCGGTTCTGAAGTTCATCGAAGAGCGCTGGGGACTGCCGTCGCTGGGCGGACGCGATCTCATCGTCAGCGATCTTTCTGACACTTTCAATTTCAGCCAGGCGGGCAATCCTCCGCTGGTGCTGAACCAGACTTCGTGCCCTTACGTCGAGAGCTCTGACACATTCGGTCCGCTGACTATGGGCACCACCAGCGTGAAGTACAACGCTACCTGGTCCAATCAATCCACCAAGAGCGCGACCTTCACCAGCGTCACTTCGACTGGACCGTTTGCTCAGACCAATAATTGCACCACCGCTTCGGTTACACCCGGCCACTTCTGCACGGTCACGTTCACCTACACGCCTACGGCGCTGGGCGCGCAGACCGGCTCGATTGTGATGACCAGCAACCTGGGAACGCAAACCATCGCACTCACCGGAACCGGGACAGGTATCACGCTTGCGTCCACGAGTTCGGAATACAACAGCCTGTACGGTGTGAGGTTCGGCAATCAGGTCATCGGCACCACCAGCACGGTGGTTCCGATTACGTTCACGAACAAGAACGCGACCTCGATCACGGTTTCCGCCGTGACCCCGAGCGGTCCGTTCGCGCAAACCAACAATTGCGTGGGCACGATCACGGCCGGTGGCACTTGCACCATTAACCTGACCTTCAAGCCCACAGTGGCGGGCCCGGTACCCGGCTCGCTCGTCATCACGGACACTGACGCCACCGCAACGCAGACGATTCCGCTGACCGGCTTCGGCATCGGGATGTCAACCAGCGCGAACACGCTGGCCTTCGGCGGCGTGGCGGTCGGCGCCGTCAGTTCGCCCATGCCGGTGACCATCACAAACACTACCGCGGGATCTCTGCCCATCGACAACATTTCGATTGGCGGCGTGCAGGACTGGGCTGAGTTCAGTGAGACCAACAATTGCCCGCCGGTTCTGACTGCGGGCGCGAATTGCATCGTCAACGTAACCTTTGCGCCGTTGTATCTCGGTGCGACAACCTATCCGATTCTCACCGTTGATTTCGGCGCCGGTTACGGCACGAATGGCAACACCTACGGCGAGATCGATAGCCCGATTGCGGTGCAGCTCACCGGAAACGGCACGGCTTTCGTAGGCGATGCAGTGCCTACCATCCTGCAGTTGAAACCGGTCACGGTTACCCCGGCTCATGCCGCATTCACCCTGAACCTGACGGGAATGGGATTTGCCGCTAACTCAATCGTCAACTTCAACGGCACGCCGCTGACCACCAAGTTTGTGAGCAAGCGCGGTCTGGCGGGCACCATTGTGAAAACGCAGGTGGCCACCGCCCAGACCGCAGTAATCACGGTGACGAATCCTGCGCCGGGAGGCGGAACCTCGGCTCCTGCCTTGTTCCCGATTACCAATTCGTTCACTCCGGCTCCGACCGAGTCGAGCGTGGATGCGGGCGCGAATCCGACCATCCTCGCGACCGGCGATTTCAATGGGGACGGAAAGGTTGATATCGCCGTGGCCAATGCCAGCACGCACTCCATCCAGATTCTTCTGGGTAACGGTACGGGCGGCTTCACCACGGGCCCCAACTTCAGCGTAGGCTCGAGCATCACGTCAGTTCCGACATCGATCGCCGTCGCCGACTTCAACGAAGATGGCAAGCTCGACCTGGCGATCGGGGTCAGTCCCGACAGCATCATCGAGATCTTTGCGGGCGATGGCACCGGAAACTTCGCGTTGATCAACAGCTTCTCGTCGGTCAACCCGGTTTCGCTGGTGGCCTCCGACCTCAATCAGGATGGCTTCTCCGATCTCGCTGTCGCCAACGGACAGGACAGCACGGTCAACGTGTTTATGGGCCGCGGCAATGGCACGTTCTGGGGTTCGAACACGCCTCTGGCCACCGCGCTGAGCGGACCGGTGCAGATCCAGGTTTCGGACTTTAACAACGACGGCTTTGGCGATCTTCAGATCCTGAACAACAAGAACAACACTGTCACCACGCTGCCGGGTAAAGGCACCGGGGCGTTCGGCAGTGCGGCAGCGGCTCTGACCGTGGGCGCTTCACCGGTGGCGTTCACTTTCGGCGACTTCAACGTTGACGGCAAGATGGACATCGCCGTGATCAGCGGGAACAGCGTCATCGTTTACCTGGGCAACGGCAACAACACGTTCCAGGCGGGCGTCCCGTACACGGTGGGTTCGGGAGCGGATTCGATCGCAGTTGGCGACGTCAACGGCGACGGCTTCCTCGACATCGTGACCGCGAATGCGACGGCCGGAACGGTTTCTGTGCTGCTGGGAACGGGCACGGGGACCTTCGGAACTCACACCGACTTCACCGCTGGTGCGGGCGCACAATCGATCGTGATTGGCGACTTCAACAACAACGGCAAACTGGACTTCGCGACCGCGGACGCTACCGCGGATAAAGTCTCGATCCTGCTGCAATAAGCTGGTGCGACGGGGCCGAAGCGTATCGGCCCCGTCAACTTTTCTTTGGGAGGTTGGAACCAAGGCGTCGTGCGGGTACTTGTCCCGTGCTTCTTTCTAGGAATAGTTATGAAACTTAGTTCTCGCATTTTCCTGGACGCGTTGGTCACACTTCTCACGGTCTCGACATTCGCGCAGACGGCTCCCACCTGTCACGTCGCCTCGCGGTACAAGATCGTTCCTCTCCCGTTGCATCCTGTGCGCATTAACAGTTCGGGCGCGATTGCCGGCAAGGCCGAATCCGAGCAGGTAGTCACCTGGACTCGCGAGGAAGGAATTCGCGAGGTAAGCATTCCGGCCACGGTCGGCAGCGTCGAACCCATGGGCCTCAACGAAAAGGGAGATATCGTCGGACAAGTTACAGCCACGGCTACGAATAAAGGGCAGGCTTTCGCTTACATCCAGGGCAAGTTTCAGCTTCTGTCCGAGGCGCCGTCGCAAGCCAAGGCGATCAACGACTCCGGCCAGATCGCGGGAGAGGAATCGCCCGGCCCCGTTCTGTGGAGCGGCAACAAGGGCCATCAGCTAGCGGGATGCTGCGGCGGCCGCGTCTTTGCCATCAACAATCGCGGAGAAGTTGTTGGAGAACTCAACGACCGTGAGGGGCATTACAGCGCGTTTGTCTGGGACGGCGAGCGCGGGCTGCGAATCGTCGCTCCTGCCGGATCACGCAGCAGCACGGCGCTGGCCGTCAACAATTCAGGGCACATTCTGATTCAGGGACTTTCTCCCAATCAGATTTTCCTGCGCGATCACGATCGCCTTACTCCGGTAGCGCTGTCGCCCGAATTCGCCAGCCAACCTCTCGCGCTCAGCAATTGCGACGTGATTGTGGGCGAGTATGGAACTTCGTCCGATTACTATCACGCCTTTATCTGGGACCGGCAGAACGGCTTTCGCGATCTGAACCGGTTGGTTGATAAAGCGGAAGGATGGAATCTGGAATCTGCCGTCGATATCAACGAACGGGGAGAAATTATCGGCACCGGAGATCATGCGGGCGAAAGTGACGCAGGATTTCTGCTCGTCCCCGAAGAGCCGGCGATGGCGGCTAGCCGCACGAAACTTCGTTCGGAGAGAGAGTATTCGCATGGCCAATAATTTGAATTGTGCAAATAAGCCATCGATTGGAATCTGCAGTTTGATCTGGAATCGCAACTATCTTAGGAGAGTAGCCATGACCGTGAAATCCGGCTCTGCATTTGGACTGACGCTGTCCTGTTTCCTTTTGATCTGCCTGGTGCCGCTGGCATCGGCTCAGCCAACGGTAAGCTTCTCTCCCACCAGCCTTAGTTTTGGCAATGTCGTGGTTGGGCAGTCCAGCGCTCCGATGCCGCTGACGCTCACCAACACGGGCAACGCGACGCTCAACATCACCAAAGTTCAGATCACGCAGCCCAATGCCGGCGATTTCACGGAAACGGATAACTGCGCGGGGCAACACATCCTTGCCGGTGCCTTTTGCACCATCAATGTCACCTTTGTCCCGACGACGACCGGCGCCCGCTCGGCTAATGTCACGGTCACCGACAATGCTACGGGAAGTCCGCAGAAAGTTTTGATTTCCGGGACGGGCCTCGCACCCGTAGTCAGCCTCAGCCCGACCAGCCTGACATTCGCCGCCGAAACCATCGGATCGAGCAGCGCGTCGCAGAACATCTTGCTGAAAAATACTGGCCAGGCCCCGCTGACAATTTCAAGCATCGCGCTGGCCGGAGCGAATCCTGGTGATTTCTCGCTGAGCAACAATTGCGGCGCCAGTCTTGGGGTCAACGCCACTTGCACGATCACCGCGACGTTCGTACCCACCACCAGCTGGAGCCGCACCGCGGCGATCATGTTGACAGACAACGCGATGGGCTCGCCGCACGTGATGGGATTGGCGGGCAACGGCGCCAGTGGCGGCGTCGCTTCCTTCTCTCCGACCAGCTTGACCTTTGCGTCCCGCCTGATGTTCTCGACCAGCGCTCCGCTTCCAGTCATGTTCAGCAACACGGGCACTGCACCGCTGCAGATTGCCAACATCGTCACCGCGGGAGATTACGCGCAGACAAATAACTGTGGAACGTCAGTGGCGGCCGGCGGAAGCTGCACCATCAACGTGACCTTTACTCCTTCATTGACCGCGGCGCGGCCAGGATGGGTGAATGTCATCCTCACCGATCCTGCCGGAATTCAGACCGTTGCATTGACCGGGACCGGAGCGTCGCCGGCGCCTGTCGCCGTGAAGCCGCGCGCAGCCTCGCTCACCCAGGCACAGACGCAGCAGTACACCGCGTATCTGAGCGGGGTAGTGACGACCAACGTCACTTGGTATGTAGATAGCGTGCTTGGCGGGAACAGCACCGTAGGCACGATTTCAAGCAGCGGCGTTTACACGCCGCCCGCGACTGCCGGTTCGCACACCATCAAAGCGGTCAACGTTGCCAACACCAAGCAGAGTGCGTCCGCGCCCGTCGTGATTTCCGGTTTCTCTGGAACTCTGACGCATCACACCGATAATCTTCGCACCGGGCAGAACAACGTCGAAACCGCTCTGACCACCGGCAACGTCAACAAGACTCAATTTGGCAAGCTGTTCAAACAGACAGTTGACGGTCAGATTTACGCCGAGCCCCTGTGGGTGCCCAACGTCAACGTCGGCGGGACGCAGCATAACGTTGTTTTCGTCGCGACCGAGCATGACAGCGTTTATGCCTTCGACGCCGATCAACTGGAAACAGCGCTGTGGCACACCAGCTTCATTAGTCCTCCGAACGTCACAAGCATTCCAAAGTCAGACGTCGAAGTTGGTCTGGATGTGAGCCCGGAAGTCGGCATCACTTCCACACCGGTCGTCGATGCGGTGAACGGAATTATTTACGTTGAGGCTCGCACCAAGGACATCCGGGGAACTGCGAATTGCCCGGGTGATCCCTCGGTCAGCACGCCGTATTTTCATTTCCTGCACGCGCTGAATATCGCGACGGGAGCGGAAATGCCCGGCAGCCCGGTCATGGTATGCGCCCAGGTTCCGGGCACGGGCTATGACAATGTGGGTGGAGTGGAAACCTTTAATACCATGCGGCAGAACAACCGCTCAGGCCTGCTTCTGCTGAACGGCGTGGTTTATATTGCATTCGCATCACTCGAAGACATCAGTCCCTACCACGGCTGGGTGCTCGGTTACACCTACAACAGCACGACCGGATTTACGCCGTCTGCGCCGTTCTGCTACACCTGCGCCGACTCCGGCGGCAACAAGGCCGGGATCTGGCATGGTGGTGGAGGCATCCCCGCCGATGCCAGCGGAAATCTTTACGTCAGCACCGGAACCGGATCGTTCGACACGAGCACTGGCGGCGGCATCAGCTTCGCGAAGCTGACACCCAGCGGTTCCGGACTCACCGTCACCGATTTCTTCTCGCCCTATAACCAGACCTACCTGACCATCGAAATGATCAATCTTGATCTCTCGTCCTCAGGACCGATGCTGCTGCCGGATCAGGGCGGAACGCTCGCCCACCTTGCTCTCTTTGCCGGCAAGACCGGGACGCTCTATTTGATCAACCGCGACAACATGGGCAAATACAACTCCACATTCGATAACGTGGTGCAGGCGCAGTACACCACCATTGGAGGCCTCGTCGTTCCCACGGGCAACTGGGGCACGCCGGCGTATTTCAATGGTCAGATCTACATTCAGGGTGTGAAGGATTTCCTCAAGCAATACACGCTTGCGCCGCTGGCCGGTGGGCCGGTCGTGCTTTCCGGCGGGCCTCTGGCGGTGGGCGCCGACAACATCGGTTACCCCGGCACCACTCCGGTGGTCTCGAGCAATGGCACGCAGAACGGTATTGTCTGGGTAGTGCAGTCGGATGGAGCAGCTTCGAACAAGGCCGCAACCTTGCGCGCCTATGACGCTGCGAACGTCACGCACGAACTTTATAACAGTGGTCTCAACGGCACCAAAGACTTGGCCGGCGCAGCCGTGAAGTTTGCTACGCCGACGGTGGCCAACGGCAAAGTCTACGTTCCGACCGCGGTTGAACTGGACGTGTACGGATTGCAGCCGTGATGACGGATCACGATAACGGCATGCTGCCATAACTTCGTACCATAAAACGCTCATTGGGGCGGCTCAGGATTCTGAGCCGCCCTTTTTCTTTGGGCAAAAGGCATTCACCACAGAGGACACGGAGGAACACAGAGGCTATGTCATAGGAGTTCCTCTGTGTACCTCCGTGTGCTCTGTGGTGAAGATTTCTGCCCTCAAACTATAAATCCAACTTTTTCTTTAGCATACAGAGGGAAAGTGGGCCATCGCATGAGGAATTTTCGCAACTTTTTGCCGCGGACTGGGTTTCGCCAGTAAGATCGAAGTGCTGCTTCGAACTAAGTATCAAATGCCCTTGCTTGGGAGGCGTCTTAGGAATGAAGTTCCCCCAGTCCTTGTGTGTTTTATTGGCTGTGTCGATGATGGCCGTGATGAGCGCCTGCGGAGGCGGCAGCGGCAATGGCTCTCCGGGCCAGAGGATCCCGCCCCCGCCCCCGACCGGAACGAACTACACCACCTGCAGCGGCCAGCAGGTGCCTAACTGGCAGTCCAGCCTGTTTAAGACTCCCTATCAGGCTGCGATCGCGGCATTGGTCCAACACGTCGGTATGCGCTTCGTACGCTGGCAAGATCGGCTATATCCGCGTCGGGTTAGGGAAGGGCGGCGAGATCAATCTGCCGCCGGGCTGGGACCAGCCCTCATCAGGAGCGTGCTATGGCGGATACACCGGGAGTTGGGGCTACACAGCCGGCAGTCCCGGCGATTCGTGGAATATGTATTTGGAGTCGATGGTGCAATATGAGGGCGGCCTCGGCTCTCCTTATCCGTTGCTGGTGAGCATCACGCCCATCACAGATGTGGGAACGGAAGTCGACGACTTCCTCGCACCGATCGCGGTCAACAACGGGCTGAGCTACGGCAATCAGGGCCTGGAGGCGTCCGACATCAGCGGGTTTCCCAACGGATGCGGCGGCGACTGGTGCAATCTTTTTCAGAGCGCGACACCCGCCATCCGGGAACTGCAGACCATCGGGCAAAGTTGCCCGCAAGGCGTCGGCGCATGCTCCGGACAACAAGGCGAGACCGGCCCACTTCCGCCGCTGCTCCAGTTCGCCACCGGACAGGGCAGCCCGGTTGTGCCGGTTCCATCGAATGACCTTGAAATTTATTATCAGGATTGGCTGATCGCCTACGATCCCAACAACTCGCTGAATCAGCAGTACGGCGCGTCCTACGCGTCCGCGCTTCAGCAAGCCTCGGCGCACGCCACCATGCAGGTGCTTTTTCCCGATCCAACCAATTCGGATATTGCGAACTTCGTGCTGACTCAGTCGGACGTTACCGGAGTCGTCATCGACGTCGATTGGTCAGACATTCAGCCGACCAGCAGCAGCTCTTTTGACTGGACCATTACCGACAGTTCCATCCAGCAATGGATCGCGGCCGGCGCGAAGAAGGTGAACCTCGTGTTTCAGAACACGACCTACGGAGGGGCAACAGTTGCCCCAACGAGCGGTATCGGCTCGAATGGCAACGTCGGCGAGCAACTGCGCCATGCCGCCGTGGGTGTGGACAGCGCTGCAGTAACGCAACGCAGTCGGAGATCTGATCTCACATGAAACTCCTGGTCGCATCGCTTGCTGCTGCGCTGTTGCTCTCTGCGAACCCGGGCGGCAGCGACTCTGCACAGTCGCCTGCGCCGCTCTCCGGGCCTCCGGTGCTGGAAGTGTTGTTTCCTCCCAGCAATCCCAACCAGCGGGACTATCAGGATGTTCAGACTTATTTGCTCAGCAAGAATTCGCCTGCATTTCCGCTGATTTCGGGCGCGGTGATTCGCGTCGATTGGTCGGACTTCGATCTGGGCGACGCCAAATCGGGCACGCACACGAAGTACGATTTCAAGATTGTCGACGACGCCATCGCTCCGTGGATCTCCGCCGGCAAGTACGCGAACATTGTGCTGCACAGCACTCCTTACGGCGGCATCACCTGCCCGCCGCGGGGCAGCGGCTCCAATGGCCAGGAGGGCGTGGGCAACTGCGCCATGCCTCCGTGGATGTGGACCGCGCTCGGCGAATCGAACTACGTGCACTGCGATGGCGCGCAGGTGCCGAATTTCATGTCGACGGTCTACGTCACGAATTATCAGGCGGCGATGCGGGCGCTCATCGAGCACTACGCGTCGAATCCCGGCGTGGGCTACATCCGCGTGGGACTGGGCAAGGGCGGCGAGATCAACCTGCCGCGCGGCTGGCACGAGCCTTCGGAGCCGTGTGGCGAAACGTTCAAGCGCTGGGGATATACCGCCGGCGATTCCGCCAAGTTCACGTGGAATGCTTATCTCGAGAAGATGCTCGATTTCGAGGGCAGCCTGCATTCGACGAAGCAGTTGATGGTGAGCATCACTCCGGTGCAGGCGCCGGGGCACAATCCGCAGGAAGTGTCGGACTTCCTCGCGCCCATCGCGGTGAAGAACGGAATTGGCTTCGGCAATCAGGGACTCTCCACCATGGCCATGCGCGATTGCACCGGGATGCAGGCCGACTGGTGCAATCTGTTTGAGCGCTTCCAGGGAAAGGTGCCGCTGGAAGTGCAGACGCTGGGACCGAGCTGTCCGCAGGGATCATGTGGCGGCGGGCAGGGACAAGGTCAAGGCCAGTGGCGCGGCCGCAATCAGGGCTGGGGCCAGGGTCAGGGCCAAGGCCAAGGTCCGGGACGCTGGGGCGGCCAAGGCGGCGCTGGGCAAGGCCGCTGGGGGCAAGGGCAGGGCGGAGGCGGGCTGGGCGCGCTCAGCAGTATGACGGGATCGCTGGTGCCGCTGCTTCCGTTTGCCGTAAAGAATCACGCCACTATTGTTGAAATCTATGCCGAAGACTGGCTGATTGCCTTCAGCCCGAATCATCCGCAGAACAAGGCCTACGGCGCGGACTACGCGCAAGCGCTGAAGCAGACGGCGGAAGGGAAGTAGGCCGCCCGGACGAATGCGTCCGGGGCTACGTGACGACGGGTCATCGGGGCGGGCGATGCTTCCCTCCGCCTGAAGAACGGCTCCGGTCAGCATGACGCCGGGGCTTACCGAAATGAGCTAGAACGGAATGTCGTCGTCGGTGATTGGTCCGGCGCTGGCGCCTGCCGGTTCGGGCTCGGGCGTGCGCTGGTCGAAATTGTTGCCGCCGCCCGCAGAGGATGACGCTCCGCGCGAGCCTCCTGCATAGTCGCCGCCACCGCCGCCTTCGCCGCGTCCGCCGAGCAGCACCAGATCATTCACGACAATTTCCGTCATGTATTTTTTCTGGCCGGTGGCCTTGTCGTCCCACGAGTGCGTGCGCAGGCTGCCTTCGACATAGCACTTGCTGCCCTTCTTCAGATATTCGCCGACAATCTCCGCGGTCCGTGCCCACGCGGTCAGATTGTGCCACTCGGTGCGATCCTGCCAGTTGCCGTCTTTATCTTTGAAGCGCTCATTGGTGGCCAGCGTGAACTTGGCCACGGGCGTGCCTTGCGGCGTGAACTTCACCTCAGGATCCTTGCCCAGATTTCCGATCAGAATGACTTTGTTGACGCTCTTTCCCGCCATGTAGGTGCTCCTTCGTTGGGGTTCACTATATCAGAATGAGGTCGGTGGATTAGTTGGCACATGCCACAAAACGCAGGGCAGGAGTGTCATTTTGGAGCTATAATTCCCGTCATGCCGCCTGTACCCGGAGCGACCAAGGCCGTGGGGATGGTTCCCGACGAGCTCAAGTTTGAACCCAAATCGAAGGGCCTCGCCACGCCCCGCAAGAAGAAACCCAAAGAGCTGGCGGTCATTACCGAGTGCTGCACCGGATGCGCGGGCTCGCCCGCCTGCGTGGAATATTGCCCGGTGGAAGACTGCATGTTCTGGGTGCCCGACGAAGATAATCCGCCATTCGGCCGCATTCAGATCGATCCCATCCTCTGCATCGGCTGCAAGAAGTGCCTGAGCAAGGGCCCCGACGGAGCCTTCCTTGACGGCTGCCCCTGGGACGCGATCGTCATGCTCGACATCGCGGAAGTGGAAAAAGAAGTCGGGCCGATGGCGATCTAACAGCAACGTCTTTCTCACTATCATTTCGAAACTGCGCTTCGCGTAAGGCCCGGACGCATTCGTCCGGGCGGGCTCGCTTCGCTCGCTGGGCGGACGAATGCGTCCGCCCCTACGTGGTGCTTCTTTTGCGAATGGCTTGTTCGGTTTCTATTGCTTGCTTGCGGACATCGATTGGAAACATCGGGCAGGTCGCGTTCGTAGGGGAGGATCGCGGGAAGATCGTCCATCTGGCCGACCAGATAGAGCGCGCGCAGCGCTTCCCACACCTGCTCCGTCGCGGGATCGACCACGCCCACCTCGCTTCCGGCGCGCACGGTCGCGCCCGTGTTGGCCACCGATCGTATGCGGCCGGGAATTGGCGAACGCAGTTCGTCGGTCTGGCCGCGTTCATTCTGCAGTTTCGCAATCAGACCGCCCTGATGGATCGAGGTTCCAGGCCGATCCGAATCCGCAATTTTTCCGGACTCGGGCGCGGTGATCTGCGCGGGCTGCAATAACGCCACAATCTGCGGACGGCCGGTCGCATCGCCAAATCTCACCAGCGACAGCGCGGCATTGCCTCGCACCATCAATGAAGAGTCGGCCAGCATCTTCAGCAGCGTCTGGTGAAAGCCCGCGCCGGACGCGTCTTGTCCCATGACCCAGGCGTCGGTGTTGCGCACTTCTTCGACCGGATCGCTGGCCAGCCGCAGCAGTTCGGGATACCACTGCTTCGCCGCCGCATCGTGATTCGACATGCGCTCGCCCAACTGCACCAGCGCGTGCTGAATGTGGCGCGGCTTTTTGTCGTCGTGCAGATATTCGGTCATCTGCGGGTCAGAGAGATGCCGTCCGAACCAGGTGTTCCACCAGAAGAGAAACGGCATCAGCACGATCAGCCAGCCGGTGGTGAAGAACAGAATCTTCTGCGTGCGCGACATGGAATGCTTGGACTTCGGCTTCGGCATGGCGTGCCGGTGGATGGATCGAGCGAATCGGAGTCTGGAGAAACAGCGTTAGGATGGGCCGACATAAATACTGGAAAGACGATAGAGACTATATCAGAAGCGACTACTCAACATCGGCGTCGAGCACGCGATCCTGCTCCAGATAATGCGACATGGCGTATTGCGCCAGAAGCGGCGTCTGTAGCCGGATCTCGGCTCCGATCCATTCGCCTTTATTGTGCGGAGCATCCGGCGGATGATTGCAGCGACCGCCGCTGCCGAATTGCGGTCCGAAGTCGGCACTCTGGATCTGATCAAACTGCTTGATCTGGCGCCAGGCCTCGTCGCCTACGGTGCCGGAGACATCAATCTTGAGCTTCAGGATGGACATAGATCATTTGCTGCCACTTTTCTCCGCGCTTCCATCGATAGTACATAGCACGTAGCCCCGGGCGCATTCGTCCGGGCCCGCGGGGCGGACGAATGCGTCCGCCGCCACGTGAATCAGCTGTGCGGGAACCACTGGTACAGCATGAAATATACGATGACGCCGGTGATGGAAACGTACATCCACAAAGGCCAGGTCCACTTCGCAATGGCGCGGTGCTGGGCGTAGCGCGCCTTCAGCCCGCGGTTCAATGTGATGATGGCCAGCGGAACAATCACGATCGCCAGCGTGACATGCGAAATCAGGATTGAGAAATAGACTGGACGCGCCCATCCCTCGCCCAGAAATCGAACGTTACCAACTTCGTAATGAAAGAACAGATAACAGCAAAGAAATAACGCCGACGCGATCACGGCGGCGATCATGCAGGCGCGATGCGCGGCGACTTTCTTGCGCGCAATCAGTACGCGTCCACTGAGCAGCAGCAGGGCGCTGGTTCCATTCAGAGTTGCGTTGAGGGCAGGGAAGAAGGCGTATTGTGCAGGGATAGTTCCGAGGATCAAACTGGTGACGATCGAACTGGTGACGATCAAGTGGCGGGCCTCAGCTTGTATATCGGGTACGGCGATTCACCATCAGAAAGGCGAGTCCAAACATGACGAGCGAAAACAATACCAGCGTTGCCATGGACGACGCCGGCGCAAAATTGGTCACGGTGCCGGGATACAGAAGCCCGCGCAGCGCATCCACTCCATAAGTCAGGGGATTGAGGCGCATGATGACCTGCATCCATTTGGAGGCGCCCTGGAGCGAAAACAGCGCGCCCGACAGCAGCCACAGCGGAATCAAGAACAAGTTTACGATGCCGTGAAAAGCCGACGAAGAATCCATCGGCCAGGCTATGGCAAAGCCCAACGCGGTCAGCGCAAACGAAACCAGGAATACAACGACAGCAACCAGCAGCACCTGCACAAGATTCAGATGCACGCCCGCAAACGGTGCGAAGATCAGGAAGATCATTCCTTGAGCCGCCGCCAAGGTTGTCCCTCCCAGCACCTTGCCCAGCACGATCGCAGCGCGCGGCACAGGCGCGACCAGCACCGAAAGCAGAAATCCTTCCTTGCGGTCTTCGATCACCGACATCATGGTGAAGATCGAGGTGAAGAGTACGATCAGGATCAGCGTACCGGGATAAAAGTAATCCAGATAGTGCTGCTGGCTGGCTTCTCCGCCGGAACGGAACGAGTTTCCAAATCCTGAGCCCAGGACGATCCAGAAAACCAGCGGCGACGCCAACACGCCGATCACGCGCGTGGTTTGCCGGTAGAAGCGCACAATTTCCCGCCACCACAAGGTGAATGCCGCCAGCGCCAAGCCCGCCGAGGGATGGGCGACCGCGCGTGGCAGAGTTGCTGTCTGAGTCGCCATGATTAGGCCTTCGCCGCTGGAGCTTTGGCCGGAGCAGCGTTTTTCTTATTCGCGGATTTCAATATGCCCTGGTCGCGCATCTCCCAGAATGCGTTCAGCAGGAAGCACAGCGAGAGCGTGAGCAGGATGAGGCCCATGAACAGGCCGTCGACCGTGGCCGTCGGTGGCCACGGCGTGATCATGCCGCTGGCGATCAGCCATCCCACTCCTGCCAGTGGCAGCAATCCAAGCACGAGGGAAAGAATCAGGATCATCATACGCATTCGCTATCTGTTGCCTCCATCGCTATTTCGATCTCTTATGCGAATCGGTTTCGGCGGAATTGTTTTCACCGCCTTCACTCCAGAACTTGTGCCCGGTGCGATGAATGAACACATCTTCGAGCGCCGGCTTGCTGACGGAGATCGCTAGAATCTCGCCCGGAAACGCTTCGACCACATCGGGGACAAAACGGTGTCCGCCCTCCTGCTCGATGCGCACCTGATTGCCCATCACCGTGGTCTCAACGTGGAAGCGAGAACGGATGCGCTCGGCCAGCAGCGCCGCATCTTTCGAAGCGTCCAGCATGATGACGTCTCCGCCAATCTCGCTTTTCAATTCCGAAGGAGTTCCCAGCGCGACCAGGTTGCCTTCGTTCAAAATGGCCAGCCGGTCGCAACGCTCGGCCTCTTCCATCAGGTGAGTGGTCACCAGCACGGAGACGCGTTCTTCATCTCGGAGGATTTGCAGATACTGCCAAAGATCGCGCCGGGCGCCCGGATCAAGGCCGGTCGTAGGCTCATCGAGCAGCAGAACTCCGGGACGGTGCAAGAGTCCTTTGGCGAGTTCGATGCGCCGCTGCATGCCGCCGGAAAACGTTTCGACGCGTTCCTTCGCACGATCGGAGAGACCGACGCGGTCCAGAATTTCTGCGATCCGCTTCTTCAGAGATGAGCCGCGGAGGCCGTACAAATGTCCCTGATGCCAAAGATTTTCGTACGCGGTCAGCTTCACATCAACGCTCTGGGCCTGAAACACGACTCCGATCAGGCGTCGAACGCTGGCTGGATCCGACGCCGCGTCACAGCCTAGAACCACCGCGCGGCCACCGGTTGGAATCATCAGGGTGGAAAGAATTCGGAAGAGCGTCGTCTTGCCGCTGCCGTTCGGGCCAAGCAGGCCGAATAGCTCCGCGGGGCGCACGTCGAATGAAACACCATTCAGCGCGGTGCGAGTCTCGTAACGGTGAACTATGTTTTGTACGGATATGACCGGAGCGGCCAAAGAACCTTCCAGCTCGAGACCCGATTCGGTAAGCGTCGCAACTTTCGAAACCAAGATGATTCCCCGAAGACTCCATCCAGTTTACGACATCACGTGAGTAAATGCGGTGCGAGCCTGAAATAGTAACCCACCCCGCAGAACGGAGTTGCTGCCGCGTCCACCGTGCATTTCAGGCTGTCGACGGGTTGCGCTCCGCCTGCGGGAGTCGTTCTTCGAATTTCACCGGAGCGTGCCGCCACACCTGGATTGCCAGAATCACGGTTGTGGCCAGCAGCAGCGCGCCCACGGCGACATGCGTGACCGTAGAAATCACCATCGGCCATTCCGGTTGGACTTCGTCCTTGCCCCATTCGACTCGCGTCAGGAATGCAGTGAAGCCCAGGCACAACTGCGCGATCACCAGGGACAGCATGAGAATGGCCGGCCGCCGCACGGCTTCAACTTTCGAATAGACGGTCAACGCTCGCACCGCGGTCCACGCGAGAACGAACGAGACGATTACAGCGTTCGCCACGTGGGGCCACCAGCTCAAGCCGTGATGGCGGAACATCGCGCCCAGAATGAGTTGTACATACAACACGAAGATCGACAGCAGGGTCAGAGTGAAGAGGCTGGGCCGGCGCTCATCGAACTCGACGCGCGGCTCTTCCTCAATCCATTTCTGGCTGGTGAAGATAGCCATGGCCACCGCAAGGCAGAAGAACGTTTGCGCCAACGCCGCATGCGCCGAAGAGATTGCCGGGGGCAGGTAAAACAGAACGGTAAGCCCGCCCAGTATGCCTTGCGCGATTACCGTGCCGACTGCGGCATAGGCCAGAATCCGCAGCCAGCGCCGCTTTTCGGCCCGCCACGTCCACACCGCGAGAATAATGGTCAGCAGGCCCGCGCCTTGCGCAATCATGCGGTGAGTGTGTTCGAACTTTACGCCGCCAACGAGTTTCGGAATTTTGTACCAGGAACCGAACGACGTCGGCCAGTCCGGGACCGAGAGTCCCGCATCGTTGCTGGTGACCAGAGCGCCGGCGATGATCAGCAAAAAAGTCCAGCAGGCGAGCAGGACGGCAAAACGATGATGGTTCCGATTGTAGGGAAGTGCAACGGCTTTCTGAGGAGTGCCCATGTGCCTGGAAACGGTGTGAGCAGTGCAGGCCGCGTGGCGCGGCCTGCACTGTCCAACGCGTGATTCTACCAAACTTCCGCGCTAGTCGGCGGCTGGTTTGAAGCTCTGGTCGACGGTCTTGCTTTCTTTGGCTGCGACCGTGACCTTCTGATCCTGCTCGCCCAGTTTTTCCTGCACGAATGCGATGGTGTAATCACCGGGAGGCAGGCCCTTGATTTCGTACTTGCCGCTCTTGTCGGTCACGGCGAAGAACGGGCTCTTGACCACGTTGATGTACATCTTCATCCAGGGATGCTGGTTGCACTTCACCGGCAGCATGATCTCTTCGCGGGCGAAGTTCTTCTCGATGGGCGGAGCCGACGGCGGCTGCGATTCATTCCACTCACGATTGTCCTTCGGCGTGGGATGGATGTTGTGCGTCGTCATGTCGGCGTTCTTGATCTGCACCGTCTGTCCGGCGATTACGCCGAGCACGTGCGGATGATACTTGCAGCCCTGCTGTTCGAGCACGACTGGAGTCGCCGGAACATCGAAGGTGCGATTGCCCAGTCCGTCTTTCACGTAGACGAAAACGTTGGCGAGATTTCCGCCGTCGACCACGATGGTCTCCGCTTCATTCCCGCCTTTGCAGGCAGGGTCTTGGCTCATATCGATTTTCGAGGCCTTGGGAGCCGGGCCGTCGAACTTTACCGTGCCGCTCACAGTGGCTACGGTGGCGGGATCAATCGGAGTCGCGGCTGGAGCCGTCGCTGCCGGTTGTTCTGCCATGTTGTTGCTCTGTTCAGTATTTTCTTTCTTGTTGCACGCGGCCAGCACGAGCAGTGCGCACAGTGCCAGCGCAAGCATCGTCGCCTGATTCTTTTTCGTCATGATTATTGCCCTCTCAGGTAGGTTATAGTCTGTTTTTTGTGCTCTGTCATTCCCAGCCAGCCGCAGCGAGTGCGACGGCGGCCGGGCGAATCTTCTTTGAACTTTCTTTGATTTATCGCGAACCTCCGCTCACCGCACCCTGCGTTGTCGTCTGAGCCTGCTTGCGGCTGCTCGGCCGTTGCACGGATGCCTGGGCGTGCGGCATCGACGCCGCTACACGGTGCTGTTCTTCCGGCGTGAGCTGGAAAATATAATCCGTCAGCAGTTTCCGGTGGTCGCCTGCGTATCCGTTGAACGTTGCAGGCGTCGGCCCGGCAAAGACCCAGTGGTTATTTTCCTGCTTGAACAAGCCCGATGGCATAGACGTTCCCGGCGAAACCGCCTGCGGATCGGTAATCCAGCGCTCGACCCAATCCGGCTTCAGGCGTTCCTTCGCCAGCAGGAAATTCGGAGCGGTGGCAATCTTGTCGTGCGTTGGATCGCCCGTTGCGTGACACTTCAGGCAAGGCGCGGCCGAACTTGAGAACAGGCTGCGCGCCATCTCCGTTTCCTTAGTGCTGAGCGTCGGAACTTCCTCCGGGATGTATGGCAACGGCTGTTGCGATAACGCCTGGAAGAAGCGGACGAGCTTTCTCAACTCATTATCTGAGAACGAAAATGTTGGCATGCGGACTTTTAGGTAAGGCCGCACCCCGTTGCGATTCGTGTCGGTCGCGCTCAACGACGGATTCGACAGGAACTTGCGCAACCATTCGGGATCAACGCGCGCGCCTTCTGTCAGCAACTTCGGCGGCAACTGCTCCTGCACATCCTGATATTGTTTCAGCCCCATCAGAATCGTGCGCTGCCCGGGAATGAACTGGTGGCAGCCCATGCAGTTGTATTTCTTGATGATCCACCAGCCCTCTTGAATGTCGTGACGCGCATCGCCGGGCTTGTATTGATAGGTGCCGGGCAGGGAAGTTTCCTGACTGCCCATGAGGAACGTGGTCAGGTCGAGCACCTGCTCTTTGGTGAGGTGCAGGTTCGGCATGCGCAGAGCTTCGGTTTCGCTCTTCACTTTGCCTTGATCGTAGATATTGGGCTCGGCGAGTTTGTGCTCGAAAAATCCTTTGTGGTCGAACCAGGGTTCAGTTGCCGGACCGTCGGGAAGCCGCGCCAAGTCTTCTTTATCTTTGATTGGCTCTGAACCCTTACCGCCACGCTGTGCGACTTCGGTGAACAGCGCGAAGTCGAGACGCTCGATCGGCTTGCTGCCTTCGTAGGTCAGTTCGGTGCCGATGCGGCCTTCGTCCTCGAAGCCAGAAATCTCGTGGCATCCGGCGCATCCGAAATGGCGCACCCACTTTTTGCCTTCGTCCTTCAGCGCAGGGTCGTCCATGAACGAGGCATCCGCGTAGGAAGACGGCTCCTGCTTTTTCTGGGCCATCAAGTAGGTCGCGATGTCTTCCGCATCTTCCGGCGCCAGCCGCAGACTCGGCATCACGGTCATATTCTGAACCTGCAGTTCGTGGCCGTCATTCGGACACGTGCTGTGATCCAGATCGAACTGGTAGGGAAGTCCCTTCTTGGCGTAATCCTCGGGGCCGATGTCCTTCTTCTCAAGCGGACAGTACGGCCGCGTGCGCTGGCGAGCATTGTGAATCCAGCGGACAAGGTAATCGTAGTTCGCCTTCTCGCCGACGCGCGTCAGGTTTGCGGCAAACGTTCCGCCTTGCATCTGATCGCCTTCTCCGATGGAGTGGCAGGCGAGGCATCCGCGCGTCTCAAACAATTCTTTGCCATGCGCGGCGTTGCCGGGCTTGTGCTGGGGAAGAGCATCAGTGAATCCCGATTGCCAGATGTAGGCCGAGATCGCCTGAATCTGATGATCGTTCAGGCGGAAGTTCGGCATCTTCGTGGTGGGGCGGAAGTCCGAGGGCTTCTTCAGCCACACCGGAATCCAATTCTTATTCAACTTCAGCCGGACATCTTTCAGGTTCGGGCCGACTTTTTTCTGATCCTGCATCAGAGAGTGCGACTGATAATCGAGTTGCTGCAAACGCCCGTCCAGCTTGCTGTCGGCGACGCGCAGGGCGACGGCCTTTTCGTTCAACCGGTTCGCCTGTTCGTTTGACTCGGCGGCGTCGGCCTGCTTCATCAGGTCGGCGGCGTCTTTGATGTTGTCGGTTTTCTGCGTCTCGATCTGCTTGATCTGCTGCGTGATCGAATTCAGATCTTCGGGTTCTTTGTCGTAACCCTCGTAGCGATGGCAGCCCATGCAGCCGCGCTGGCGGAACAAATCTTTGCCGGCATTGATGGTCTCGAACTGCACATCGCCGCTCACCAGCACCATGTCGGCCGCGTGGCAACTCTGGCATCCGGCCTGCGCATTTTCCTTGGGATAAAGCGGCCACAGCCAGTGCTCGTAATTTCCGTGCGCCTTCTCGACGCTGGTGGTAGCGCGCCCGTTGCCCTGATGGCACGGCGAGCAACCAAACTTGTCGGGATCGTGAATCTGCAACAACTCCGGTTCCGGATGGCTCACCAGCGCGCGCGCGTATTCGTCGGGCTTCTTCTCACCCTTCGGAGTCATCGCAGCCGCAGTGATCTTCAACGGTTCGCGCGTGTTCATGTGGCAGGACTCGCACCGGTCCACAATGTTGGCGTCCGCCACATTGATCTGCACGATCTTCGTGTCCCAGTCTTCCGCCTTGCGCTTCAGGCCTTCGATCTGCGCGGGCGTCAGGTCGACCATGTGATCGGTGACGTACTCATCCATGGCGGTCTTGGCCGCAGTCGTGGGCTTCAGCACGTTGCCAAGGTCGAGGCTAAGCTTGGTGCGCTCGTTGCGAATGTCGTTGTAAGTTTCTTCGAGTTGCGGAAAGGTGAACTTTTTTCTTGTGCCGTCAGGAAATTCGACCGTGGCCTGTTGTGCTTTGTATTCGTCGATTTCTTTTTGCTTGCTGGCCTTGGCAGAAGCGCTGGTGCTGGTTTCGAGTTCGTAGGTCAGGGCGTTGACGTAAGCTCGGCGATCAGTAAACACGCTCTGCACCGCGAGCAGACGGGCACTCGCGTCGTCCAACTTTTTGCGAGCCTCTTCCCCCTGCGGCTTGGAAGTCTGATACGCCTGCGTGTAGGCCTGCTTGAGCGAGACGTATTCCGGATTCGCTTCGACGGAATTTTCCGCCTTCGACGACGACGACTTCGCCGTATTCAGGTACGCGCTGTAGCGTTCTTTCCATTGGTCCTGGAAAGCCTTCCACGGCCGCTGTCCCCAGGCTTCGTCGTACAGCGCCCAGAACAGCGTGCCAATCAGGAGTACCGTCGCAATCAGGTAATGCAGCGCATACGACTTGCTGGTAATCGGATCCTGCTCGGGGATGGGTTTGTCAGCCACCAATTCCTCCGGATCTAATTCTTCTTGTTCTACTTGTCATTCCGAGCGAAGCGAGGAATCTCTATTCCCGGCCACTCTCCCGCAATGACAAATTCACAACGTTGAATCACTCACACGTTGAACCAGGGCGTAATCCACACGTACTTGATGTGCCACAGCAGTCGCAGAGCCATCTTCAAGGGCAGTGCGACCATGCTCAGCAACAGGAAATTCATCAGGGAAAATTGCAGCAGGCTCATGCGCTGAAAGTCTTTGCCCATCTTTCGACGGAACAGGGAATACACCAGCCCGCCGCCGACGAGGTAATATCCGCCGACGACAATCGCCCCAAAAATTATCTTCCCTATGTTCGACCCGATGCCGAAAATATCCGGCAAGTCGCGGTTCACCTCATAGATCAGCCGGTTATGATCCCACGTCTGCCCCGGCCAGAACCATTGCCATCCAGGCCCGCGGATGAATGTCCCGATAATGATCATCGCCACCCACAGAATAATGAAGCCGAACAAGAAACGACGAGATGGAAAACTTGCGCTGCTTCCACGTGTAGTAGCCGCTGCCCAGCGGATTCGTATCGATGTAGGGAATCACCATCAGCCCGATGATGATCATCGTCGGCATGACCACGCCCGCGATCCACGGATCGAAGTAGACCAGCATTTCCTGCAGGCCGAGGAAGTACCACGGCGCCTTCGCCGGATTCATGGTCAGGTTGGGATTCGCCGGTTCTTCCAGAGGCGCGTTCAGCGAAATCGACCAGACCATCAGAATAATGGTGACGATGATCGCGGCCAGAAATTCAATGCGCAGCAGGAACGGCCATACGTGCACTTCTTTTTGCCAGCCCGCTTTGAAGGGCCAGGTCTTGCGGTGATGCGTCTTGGCCAGCGCGGGATCGGCTTCGAGCTGGGTGATGAGTTGATCGTTGGCGTGCGCCTGCTTCCAGGCCAGATAAATGTAGAAGCCAAGCAGCGGGATCAGTCCCACGATCGGCACGTTGTCCGGCGCCGAGCAAATTTCCCAAAGTTGTCGCCAATCCATAAGTTCTCTCGAATCTCACAACTCGATCTGACAACTCAAGCTCACAACTCGATCTGACAACTCATGTTTGTCATTCCGAACCGGCGCGCAGCGGCGGTGAGGAACCTGCTTTCTTGCCTTGCACGCCCAAAGCAGGTTCCTCACCGGTCTTTCAGACCGATTCGGAATGACATAACGCCTGGGTTAATCTCATCGTGCGCTTGCGTTAACCTCATCACTCTCCCGCCGCCTTCGGCCCTCGGCGCGGCTTGTCCGCTTCCGCCTCCAGCATTACCGGAGCCGGACCCGAAATCCCGCCGTCTTTTCGCACGCGCCAGAAGTGCACAATCATCAGGATCGACGCCACGATCGGAATGCCAATGCAATGCCAAATGTACGACCGCAGCAACGCATTCGCATCCACGATCGATCCACCGAGCAATCCGAAGCGCACATCGTTATACGGCGTCATGCCGAGCATCGAACCGAACGGTCCTTCGTGCCCCAGCAGCGGCGTGGCGCGCGCCATGTTCGTGCCCACGGTGACGGCCCAGAATCCCAGCTGATCGTCAGGCAGCAGATATCCGGTGAACGAAAGCAGCAGCGTGAACACCAGCAGCAGCACGCCGATGTTCCAGTTGAACTCGCGCGGCTTTTTGTACGAGCCGGTCAGAAACACGCGGAACATGTGCAGCCACACGCCAATCACCATCAGGTGAGCGGCCCAGCGATGCATGTTGCGCAGAATTTTTCCGAAGGGCACATCGTGCTCGAGATAGAGCACGTCGCGAAATGCCTGCACCTTGCTGGGGTGGTAATAAAACATCAGCAACACGCCGGTGTAGGTGAGAACCAGAAAGAGATAAAACGTGATCCCGCCCATGCCCCAGGTGTAGCTGTAGCGCACCGCGTCGCGATTGATCTTCGCCGGATGCAGATGCAGGAACACGTTCGACAGCACGCCCAGCGCGCGGTTGCGCGGCGTGTCGTCATGCTTGTGGCGGAAGATCGAGGTGTAGACCTGCGTCTTGGTCGGATCCTTCAGCCCCTCGATCTGTTCCTTCGCTTTGCTGGGGATGTCGGTTTTGAGGGCCTGAATATCCTCTTTAACGCCGGTGGTGACTTTTTCGAGGATGCCGGCCTTCGCGCCGTTTTTCCCGTTCGGATTGTTTTCGTCAGCCATAAGAGTTCCAAAAACTCGCTGTCATTCCGAACCGGTCTGAAAGACCGGAGAGGAACCTGCTTTTGCTCTCTACACTCCCGTCAAAAATGCTCCGGGATCGTTGAACTTGCTGGGCTGGCCTTTAGGCCAGGAATATAACTTCGACGTGTCCACCAGAATCTGCCCGTCGGGTGCGAGTTCGATGTGTGCGCGATCCATGGGACGCGGCGCCGGCCCTTCGAAATTGATCCCCTCATTGTCGTAGCCGCTGCCGTGGCACGGGCACTTAAATTTATTTTCGCTGGGCTTCCAGTCGGGCGTGCAGCCCAGATGCGTGCAGCGCGCATAGATCACGAACAGCCGGTCCGGCGTGCGATCCACCCAGATGCGAAATTTCTGCTGAAATTTGGTGTCGACGCCGAGGGCGAATTCCGAAGGATATCCGATCTTAAAAACGGAATTCGGTTCGAAGAGCGTTCGCGGAAGAAAGAATCGGAAAAACGCCAGGAACCACGCCGTCAAAAAGCCGACGACCATGGTCCAGACAAAGCGCCGCCGCCGCCGGTCCGTCTCGGTGAAGGGCGCAGTTCCGCCGATCCCAGCGGCCGGCGCCGCCTTCGAGGTTCCCACCGCAGGCGTCCCGACATATTTCGTGGGATCAGCCGCAGCCTTCGGAGCTTCGGGATTCGGACTGACCTTACCGGTCTCCGCATCCGCCATGAGTTCCCCTCCTGTCTTGCAATCTGGTCGTCTTAAAAAATGGCTTAATCCAAACCTGCGGCCGCGGCATACTCTGGCGCCGCCGCCCTGCCCGTGATCGGAATCAGGGAATGCACTGTCTGCCTGCGCGCCTCGCGCACAATCTCGCTCAGGGCCTGAATGAATGTTGGCGAATCGTTCAGCCCGGCGCTCATTTCAAACTGCGTGAAGCCCAGGCCCAGCGCGCGTTCCCGCGCCTCGTGATTAATCTCTGCCAGCGTCTCCACATGGTCGGAAACGAAGGCGACAGGCACGACGCACACCTCGCGGATTTGTTCCTCTGCCATGAGATCGAGAGTGCTGCGCAGCGAAGGCTGCAGCCAGCGGCTGGCGCCTACCTTACTCTGGTAGCAGAGCCGGTGATGGTTGCTCCATCCGCCGCGTTCCATCAGCAACTGCACTGTCTCCTCGATCTGCGCCTGGTAGGGGTCGCCCTTTTCGATGACTGCGACCGGCAGGCTGTGCGCGCTGAAGAGAATCTCCGGGCGTCGCGAATCCGCAAAGCGATCGAGCGCTTCGTTCACCTTTTCGACCAGCGCGTCCAGATATGTCGTGCTGCGATAGAAAGTCTGCACCCGCGATACCGGAAGATTCCCGCGGTAAAGGCGCTCCCATTCGTTCAGGCTCGAGCCCGTCGTGGTCGAAGAATACTGCGGATACAACGGCAGGAGCACAATCTCGTCGCAGTCGGCGTCGCGCAACTGCTCGATCGCCTCGCTGGTGAAGGGATGCCAGTAGCGCATGGCCACGAAGCATCGCGCATCCATGCCCTGGCCACGCAGTTCCGCTTCCAGCGCCCGGGCCTGCTGCTCGGTGTTGCGCCGGATCGGAGATGCCCCGCCAATGCAGGCGTAGTGGTGCTGCACCTTGCGGGCGCGGGTGGCCGAAATCAGTTTTGCCAGAGGCTTGCGCCCGATGCGGGCAAAAGGGAAGTCAATAATGTCGGGGTCGCAAAATAAGTTGTAAAGGAATGGCTCGATCGCTTCCAGCGTGTCGGGTCCGCCGAGCTGAAAGAGAACTATCCCTACACGCGGAACTGTACGCGTCATCTGCCCCCAGAACATTTCCCACAGAACCGTGAACCGGAAGGCAATGTACTCCGAATGAGGAGTGAGAGTCAATGGCGCATTGTGAAAATTATGGGAGGCCGGATCGGCCAGACGCGCTTGCTGGTTGCAAAACCTTAACGCAGGCGTGCAATCTGATATCCATGCCCGAACTGCCCGACATCGCGGCCTACCTCACCGCTCTCGAACCGCGGGTGATCGGCAAGGTGCTTGAGCATATCCGGGTGGCGAGCCCGTTCCTGCTGCGAACCGCGCAGCCTCCGCTGGCCAGCGCCGAGGGCCGCGCCGTGCGGAAGCTCCGTCGCATCGGAAAGCGGATTGCTTTCGGCCTCGACGGCGACCTCTGGCTGGTGCTGCACCTGATGATCGCGGGACGCCTGCACTGGCGCCCGCGCGACACGAAGCTGGGCGGGCGGCAAAATTTGGCGGCTTTCGATTTTCCCGATGGCTCGCTGGTGCTGACCGAGGCCGGTTCGAAGCATCGCGCGTCACTGCATGTGGTCAGCGGCGAGGAGAATCTGGCCGCGTTCGACGCCGGCGGAATCGACGTCTTCACCGCCGATGCTCGACGAATTCCGCAACGTGCTTACCGCCGAAAATCACACGCTGAAGCGCGCCCTCACCGACCCGCGCCTGCTCAACGGAATCGGCAACGCCTACTCCGACGAGATTCTGCATGCCGCGCAACTTTCTCCCATCACGCTGACGCAGAGGCTGAAGCCCGAGGAGTGGGAACGTCTCTTCCACGCCGCGCGGCAAACGCTGCAGCACTGGATGGATAAGTTGAAGTCCGAAGCGAAAGCGAATTTTCCCGAGAAGGTGACCGCGTTCCGCAAGGGAATGGCCGTCCACGGCCGCTATGGCGAGCCTTGTCCGCGCTGCGGCGAAAAGGTTCTGCGCATCCGCTACGCCGACAAAGAAACTAACTACTGCGCCCGCTGCCAGACTGCAGGCAAAGTGCTCGCCGATCGCAGCCTGTCCCGCCTGCTGGGCTCCGACTGGCCGCGCACGCTTGACGAACTGGAAGCCCTGAAACGCCGCTGAACCCTCGCCCCGGCAAAGAACCCGACGCGTCACGATTAATTTGTGCACGAGTGAGCCGATCCTCCCGCCTTCGGGTACTCTGGACTCAACGACTCCCGGCTGGGACCCATGGCAATCGCGGATACGAACATTTCGTTCTCCCCTCGGGAGGTGATTCAGTTTGAGTTCGCTTCCGCGCGCGAGCGCGCGACCTGGGTCTACGGCATGTTGCGCTCGATTCTGGATGTGCCCGTTTCAAGGCGCACGGAACAGCTCGCACGGCTGACGGAAACCATCGACGCTCACCCGCACCGCGACGAAATTCGCGCCGCCTTTCGCGACTTCTGGTCGCATCATTCCTATGTTCGCGTGATCTCTGAGGCCGGACTGCCCGACGAAATTTTTCTGCTGCCCGAGTTGTTGGGGCGCGCCGCCAAACGCCTGCTGCCGGAGGATGAGGTTCGCGGCGATCTTTATGTGCTTCTCGATTCGCTGGAACTGAAGCAAAGAGATGCGATGTGGCTGGCGTCTTTGCCCGACGAACTGGTGCGCTGGTGGTCCGATATTTTCAGTTTGTCCGCGTCCTCGATGCTTGCCTCGTGCAAGATTCTGGCCCTGCGAGCCTCGAATGTTGCGCTCTCTCGCGACTTGTTAACTCATGTCAGCGATGACGACATCACCAAGTCCAGTTTTTTCCATCTGCCATCGCTGGTGGAATCGGTCGTGCTGCATCCCGAGGAATATCCGCTATGGATCGAGCAAAGGGATGCTTGCGTTGCTCAACTGCGCGAGATTAACGAGCGCCTGGAAAAAGAGGGGACGTCGGCGGGCCTGATCTTCCGCCTTCGCCTGCTGCGTTCTTTTTTATGGAGAATCGATCAGGTCTTTGCATTGCGCCGGCCGGGCGCCGATGCCCGCAAATTCGCCGTATCGCTGGTCCTCGGATTCGCCTCGCAGCGCGGTATTCTGAAGGTGACCGGCACCACCTTTCGCCGTCTGGCTCGCAGCATTGTAGAAAAAACCGGAAGAGTGGGCTCGCACTACATCGCGCAAAACGCACGCCACTGGCGCAGTCTGGGGGCTGGCGCCCTCATGGCCGGAGTGATCACTTGTTTTACTGCCGTGGTGAAATACGGCATCTCAGCCAAAATTCACCCACCGTTTCTTGTGGCTCTCGGACATTCCCTTAACTACGCCGTGAGTTTCCTGCTCATGCAGGCCGGAGGCTTCTTGCTGGCCTCGAAGATGCCCGCCGCCACCGCGGCCACGCTGGTCGATGCCATGGAAGATCCCGCCAAGGATCACATGGCCAGCCTTCAGGCCATTTCGCAGACGCAATGCATCGTGACGCTCGGCAATCTTCTGGGAGCGATCCCTTCCTCCATCGCCGTAGACAGGCTCTGGCATGCCGTGACCGGGCATCCATTCCTGACCGCAGAGGAGGCCACCCATGGAGTCCGAATGCTGATCCCGCATCACTCGGGAACCATCGCCTTCGCGATCGTCACCGGAGTCCTGCTCTGGCTGTCCTCGCTCGCCACCGGATGGACCGCGAACTACATCGCGATCCACCGCATGGGAACTTCTATCACCAACAGCCTGCGCATCCGCCGTCGCACTGGGAGCGGAACGCGCCGCTCGTCTCGCGGAATGGGTCACGCACAAGGCGCCGGGATCGGTCGGCTACATCGTTCTAGGTTTTCTGCTGGGTACGGTGCCGATTCTGGTTTCGTTGTTTGGCATCCCGCTGGAAGTTCGGCACGTCACGCTGTCGGCCGCAAGTCTCGGATACGCCCTGGATGGCGTGCGCCTCTACGGAGCCTTAAACCGCACGGAAGCAGCTCTGTCCCTTCTCGGCTTGCTGCTGGTCGGAGTGCTGAATATCTCGACTTCGTTCGTGCTCAGTTTTCTGCTGGCGGTTCGCGCCCGGGACGTTGGGGACGAGAGGGCTCGCGACTTTCTGAAGGAAGTGGGCCGCGAGTTGATGGCAAATCCGCTTTCGTTCTTGTGGCCGTCGCGTACGGAATCTGAAGCCTAGAACTTCAGCGGGCCTCGGCGACCGGTTCGGCGGTGACATTCTGCATTTCTTCAATCACCGCATCGGCAAACTGCGATGTGCCGGACTTCCCGCCGATATCGCGCGTCAACTTTTCCGGATGCCGGTAGACCCGCTCCAGCGCATTGCGAATCTGCGTGGAAGCCGCCTGCTCGCCCAGATGCCGCACCATCAGCAGCGCCGAGCGCAGCAGTGCTGTGGGATTCGCCACATTTTTACCGGCAATGTCAGGAGCCGATCCGTGCACGGCTTCGAAGATGGCGCAGTTGTCGCCCAGATTTGCGCTGGGCACAAATCCCAGGCCGCCCACAAACGCGGCGCATAAATCGGACAAAATGTCGCCGTACAAATTTTCCATCACCAGCATGTCGTACTGGTACGGATTCATCACCAGTTGCATGCAGGTGTTGTCGACGATGTGTTCGCCGTAAGTGATCTCGGGATAATCCTTCGCCACCGCACGCGAGCATCTCAAAAACAAACCATCCGACAGCTTCATAATGTTGGCCTTGTGGATGGCATGAATCTTCTTGCGGTTATTCTTGCGCGCGTATTCGAAGGCAAAGCGAGAGATGCGCGTACAGGCCTTCTCGGTCATGATTTTCAGGCTCTCGACCACACCCGGAACAACCTCATGCTCCAGCCCGGAATAAAGTCCCTCGGTATTTTCGCGGACGATGATCAGGTCTACGTCGGGATAGCGCGTCGGAACGTGCGGCAGATTCCGGATCGGCCGAAAATTCGCATACAGCTCAAATTTCTTTCGCAGCGCGACGTTAATGCTGGGAAACCCGTCGCCCACCGGCGTGGTCACCGGACCCTTCAAGCCAACTCGCGTGCGCTCCAGCGACTCGATCAAATCCTTTGGAATGTATTCGCCAAATTTCTCAAACGCATCCGCGCCCACGGCGAAGGTCTCCCACTCGAACTTTATCCCGGTAGCTTCCAGGATGCGCACCGTCGCCTGCATAACTTCCGGGCCGATCCCGTCGCCGGGGATGAGGGTAATTTTATGAGTCATAATTCGCTACTTTCTAAGGGACCACTGCCTCACACACTCTTCACTTTCACCAAATCCTTCAACTCGTTCATGAATTCTTTGACATCTTTGAAATCCAGATACACCGACGCGAAGCGCACATACGCCACTTTGTCGTAGCGCCGCAGCCGGTTCATGATGAGTTCGCCCAACTCGCTGGTCTTGCGCTCGCGTTCCGCAGAGTCGATCACAAACGACTCAGTCTCATTCACGATCTGCTCCAGCTTGCTGATTGGTACCGGACGCTTTTCGCAGGCCCGCAGCAAGCCATTGAGCACCTTCTGCCGGTCAAATTTTTCGCGCCGGCCGTCCTTTTTTACGACCATGTAGGGGATCTCATCAATGCGCTCGTAGGTGGTGAAGCGCTTGCCGCACTTCAGGCATTCGCGGCGGCGGCGGATGGACTCGCCCTCTTTGCTCTCGCGGGAGTCCACAACCTTATCGTTTTCAAATCCACAGAAAGGACATTTCATGGGTGCTGGGGTGGTAACGGAAATTGTAACAGTTGGATTGCCCGGGCAGATTGCCGCGCAGGACGCGCGAACCACGCGGGGAACCATGCAAAACGGCGCCCGCACCCCCTGCGGTGCGAGCGCCAGTTTTTCCCCATACCCTCTCGGTGACGGAGGGCCTGAAGGCTGCGATCCCCGGCCGCGCCTGACGCGCAGACACAGTGAGATCTGCATAGAAATTGCCGTATTCCCACCTGCAATTTGTCACGACCGTGTCTGTAAAATGTAAAAAATCGACGCCGGACTACTAGCCTTGCCCGGTTCCGTCGGTAACCACGGTCTTCTCGTGCCTGGCTGATATCATCAGAGTAACTCCCCGGAAAAACCCTTGCGCCTGCTGCTCCATTTCGCCGTTTTGCTGCTGGCTCTGCCGCTTCTGGCGCAGAGCAACACGGGAGAACTCCGTCTCAAGATTACCGATCCCGCTGGATTGGGTCTGAAGGGCACGGTGGAGCTCGTCAGCCAGGGCAATGACTATCGCCAAACATTCGCTACCGACGATCAGGGCGGCCTGGATGCCAAGCGCCTGCCCTATGGAATCTACCAGGTCCAGATCCGGGCGGAGGGTTTTGCGCAGGCTTCCCAGTCCGTCGAAATACGCTCGGCGCTTCCTCTGGATCGGACGATTCCGCTGAAAGTGGCTTCCATTTCCGAATCGGTGAACGTCAGCGCCCCGGCTACCCTGGTCGATCCGTACCGCGCAGGTTCAGTCAACGAGCTGGGTTTGCAGACCATTGAGAATCGATTGACCGCGCTGCCCGGCCGCTCCATGCAGGATCTGGTGAACTCCCAGCCCGGCTGGCTTTACGAGGGCAATGCCGTCCTCCATCCCCGCGGCTCGGAGTATCAAACGCAATTTGTCGTCGATGGCATCCCTCTCACTGACAACCGTTCGCCCAGCTTTGGCCCGGAAGTCGAAGCCGACGACGTCGATTCCCTGAAGGTTTATACCGCCGGCATTCCCGCGGAATTTGGCCGCAAGATGGGCGGAGTCATTGAGGTCAACACGCTCAAGAGCGCAGATTCCGGGCTTCATGGACAACTCACCCTCTTCGGCGGCACCTACGATACGGGCGGCATCAACACCCAGGACCAATACAGCTGGAAGGGAAATACCCTTGGCCTGAGCGCCTCCGGCAACATGACCGACCACTATCTCAACCCTGTGGTCCCGGAGAATTACACCAACAATGGCACCACCGCCGGCTTTTCGCTGAGCTATGAACGGGACCTGACGCAGAAAGACCGTCTGACCATGATTGTGCGCCACGAACTCGCGCGCTACGCGATCCCCAACGAACTGGTGCAGCAGAACGGAGCGTATGTGCCGAACGCCGACAACACGGTCGGCTGTCCGCCCGGTCCCGCTGGGGAGCCGCCGCCGGACTGCGTGTTCATTCCCGGCGGGCAGCTACAGACGGGCGACAACTTTGAAACCATGGGAAGCGTCACCTACCAGCATATTTTTTCTTCCGACGCGATAGGCTCGCTGCGCGGAATGGCTCGTGATAGCTCTAACGACTTTTCTTCCAACCCGTCGTCATGGCCTCTCATTGCCACCCAGCACAACGACTTCAAGGAAATCTATTTCAACGGCAGCGTCTCGATTCATCATGGCAGTCAGGAATGGAAGATGGGCGTCGAATCGGACTCGACCTTCCTCCACGAAAACTTCAACTACGTGATACCCGACTGTGCCGATCCTACCGATCCGCAATGTCCTGTCAATATAGGGATTTTGGATTCTGGAGCGACAAGCTTTGCCTTTCAAGGCGGCCGCCCGGATCTCGAACAGTCGGCTTATGTGCAGGATCTAGTCCGTCTTGGCAAGTGGACCGTCAATGCCGGGATTCGCTGGGACCACTACCAGTTAGAGGTGAACCAGAACGCGTTCAGTCCGCGGGTCGCCATATCGCGCTACTTCCCCTCGGTCGGCGTAAATGTTCACGCCTCCTATGATCGGATCTTCCAGACGCCATCTTTCGAAAACATTCTTTTGTCCAGTTCTCCGGCTGCGGAGGCCATCGACACCAGCGTGGCCGCGGTGCAGCTGCCGGTCGAGCCATCTCACGGGAACTATTACGAAGTGGGAGCCACGAAAGCATTCTTCGGAAAACTGCGACTGGACACGAATATGTTCCGCCGCGACGTGAACAATTACGCTGACGACTCTCAAATTCTGAGTACCGGAATCAGTTTCCCCATCGCGTTTAGGAAAGGCATCATCTACGGCGCGGAGGCCAAGCTGGAGCTTCCGCGTTGGGGGCGCGTTTCCGGCTTCGCCAGCTACTCCTACATTGTTGGGAATGTTTGGAACCCCGTCACAGGCGGCCTGTTTCTTGGGGATGACGCCGTCGGCGCGACCACTCAGTTGAATGGACATTTCCCCGACTCGCAGGACCAGCGGCAAACGGTGCGCGCTCGCATCCGCTATCAGGCCGCCGCGCGCTTGTGGATCGCTTTGGGAAGTGACTACAACAGCGGCCTGCCGTTTCAGCCTGATTTAACGGCTCAGCAATATGCCGCGGAATACGGGCAGGTTGTGATCAGCCACCTCAACTTTAATCTTGGCCGCATCAATCCTTACCTCACTGAGAATGTTTCGCTGGGCGCCGATCTCTACCAGCATGAAAAACGCTCGCTGCGTTTGCAGGCCGACGTCCAGAACCTGAGCAACACGCTCGAAGTCGTCGACTTCGGAGGGTTGTTCTCCGGCAACGCGCTCGGCCCGTCGCGGCAATACACGTTTCGCCTGGTGACCGCGTTCTAGGGCGAGGGCTCTACTTTCGATTTCATCCAGCGCGCTTGAAGTACTGCACCGCGCGCTCATGCTTCTTGGCGGCTGTCAGCGAAGAAAACGTCCCGAGATTTTTTCGTTTCCCCGACTTTGCGTCTTTTTTGCGCGAGTACAAACGGTATTCGCCAGACTTCAGTTTGCGAATCATGCAAAGAAGATGCGCTTCATGGCAGGTGAGGTTGGTGGGAACGGCGAAAAGATTTTCTCTGTGGTTCTCGGTGCCCTCTGTGGTGAACAGTTTCTACACCACGAAATACTTGGCCGCCGGATGGTGCACCACGATCGCGGAGGTTGACTGCTCCGGCTCCAGAAGAAATCCTGAAGTCAGCCGCACGCCCACATTCTCCTCCGGTTTCAGCAGGGCAAACAATTTCGTCTGATCCTCAAGGTTCGGGCAGGCCGGGTAGCCGAACGAAAACCGCGACCCGCGATACTTTTGATGAAACAGATCGCGAATCTCGGGCGCGTCGTTCTCCGCAATCCCCAACTCCTCGCGCATTTTCTTGTGATGCAGTTCGGCCAGGGCTTCAGCGGTCTCCACGCTCAATCCGTGCAGATAAAGATATTTCGTGTACTCTCCGCCCTCGAATAAGTCGTTGCGTCTCCACGCTGGCCTTCGGCCCGATCGTGACCAGCGAGAGCCCGATCACATCCATCTTTCCCGAGTCCTTGGGCGCGAAGAAATCCGAAATGCAAAGCCGCCGCCCCTCGCGCTGCCGGGGAAAAGTGAATCGCAGTAACTCCCGCGTGGGGACAGCCGCCCCGGCGTCCGGCCGAGCGCGGCTCGGCTGGCCCTCTGGGTCATACACAACTACATCGTTGCCATCGCCCTGAGCAGGGAAGTATCCCCAAACAGTCTGCGGCAGAAACAGACCCGATTCGGCAACCTCATCTTCCAGCCGGGACAAAATTGGCCGGAACTTCTCCTGCACCAGTCGCACGTAGTCCGCCTGCGAAGCGGTCTTCAACTGCCACTGATTCTTGAACAGCGCCGTCTCGTTGATGTAGCGAAACACTTCGCGCACATCGTAATCCTTGCGCACGCGCACGCCCCAGAACGGAGGCTGCGGAATATTTGGCGCATCCCCTACTACGGGACTGCGCTCCGCGAACACCGGCCCCGTCTCCTCATCGACGGCGGCGGCCTTGGCGTATTCCTTCACGGTGCGGCCCTCATTCAGCCGAGCATCGCGCGCGCCATCGGAAGTCGCGAGGTCCTCCATAATGTGCAACCCGGCAAAGGCATCGTCGGCATAGAAAACGCCGTTGCCATACTCCCGGCGCAGATCGTCCTCAACATATTTCCGGGTCAGCGCGGCCCCGCCACAGATGACGGGGAAATCCAGATTCTGGCGATGCAAGTCCTGAATGACGTACTTCATCTCGAGCGTCGACTTCACCAGCAACCCGCTCAGCCCGATGGCGTGCGCCTGATGTTCCTGCGCCGCACGGATAATCAAGTCCCCCGGCTGCTTAATCCCGAGATTAATAACGTTGAAGCCATTATTCGAAAGGATGATATCGACCAGGTTCTTACCTATATCGTGAACATCGCCCTTCACCGTCGCCAGCACGATCGTGCCTTTTTTCTGCGACCCGCCCTTCTTCTCCATCTTCGGCTCGAGGTAAGCCACAGCCTGCTTCATCACCCCGGCTGAATCGAGCACCGAAGGAAGTTGCATCTTGCGCGCCCCAAACAGGTCTCCGACAGTCTTCATGCCGTCCAGAAGTACGGTGTTGATCAGCTCTAGCGGTGAATAACTTGCAAGCGCTTCTTCAAGTAGTTCTTCCAGCGACTTCTTGTTCGCGCCCTCGCCCACGATTTTTTCGCCATTGATGATGGCGAACTTCAATTTGTCTTCGATCGAGAGCGTGTCGACATGCGCCGTGGTCGTTGCCGGTTTGCCCTTCATGCCGGCAAAATGCGCCATGTAATTCTGCAGCGGATCGCCCGCCGATGCGTCGCGAAAGATCAGCTTTCGCGCCAGTTCCACTTCCTCCTGCGGAATCTTGTACAGGGGATAAATCTTGGTGTAGTTAACGATGGCCATGTCGAGCCCGCGATTCACGGCCTCGTGCATGAAGACAGAATTCAGCACGCGCCGCGGATAGGCGTCGAGGCCGAACGAAATGTTGCTGACCCCAAGAATCGTCTTAACCGAAGGCAGTTCTTTCTTGATGCGCTCGACCGCGTTCAGGGTCTCGATTCCCGCCGACCGGTACTCTTCCTGTCCGGTCGAGATCGGCAGCGTCAAAGCGTCGAAAATCAGATCCGCGCCCTCCAGGCCATACTTCTTCGTAGCCAAATCGAAGATGCGGTGCGCGATCGCGGCTTTCTTCTCCGCCGTCAGCGCCATACCTTCTTCGTCAATAGTCAGGGCGATAACAGCTGCTCCGTAACGCTTGGCCATGGGCAGAACTTTCGAAGTCCGCTTCTCGCCATCCTCCAGATTGATGGAATTGATGATCGCCCGGCCGGGAATTCGTTTCAGCGCCTCCTCGACCACGTCGGCCTCAGTCGAATCGACAAGAATCGGCGCCGGCACCCGCGTGGCGATCTTCTCGAGAATCGAAGAAATGTATCCCTTCTCATCCTCGCCCACGATGGCGCAGCACAAATCCAGCATGTGCGAGCCGTCGTTCACCAGTTTCTTCGCGAGCCCCAGAATTTCGTCATACTTCTTACCCTGCACCAGATTTCGGAAATGCTCCACGCGGGTAGTCGTGTTCATTTCCTCGGCCACAATCAGCGGTTTCGGTTCGAGATCAAGAGGAACCGTGGTGTACGCGCTCGACGCGGAGGCCGTTCGGCTCACGCTACGTTTCGCCGGTTCGAGGCCCGCGACCGCGTCGACCACTGCCTGCAAATGTTCCGGCGTGGTGCCGCAGCAGCCGCCAACGATGCGAACGCCGTAATCCTGCACAAAATGCTTGTGATACTGCGCCAGTTCCGCGGGCGCCAGCTTGTAGACCGTCTCGCCGCCGACATTCGCCGGCAGCCCGGCGTTCGGCAGCACCGAAACTTCCTTGCTCGAATTCAGCGCCAGGTAGCGAACGGAATCGTTCATCTCCTTAGGGCCAGTCGCGCAATTCAACCCGATCACATCCACGTCGAGTGGTTCAAGCGCGGTGAGCGCGGCCCCGATCTCGGTGCCCAGCAGCATGGTTCCCGACTCCTGCAGCGTGACCTGCACCGTAACCGGCAGCCGCTTGCCCGCCTTGCGCATGGCCTCGAGCGCGCCAATGACCGCGATTTTCGCCTGCAACAAATCCTGTGCAGTTTCGACCAACAGCAAATCCACTCCACCTTCGATCAGCGCCGCGGCTTGTTCCTCGAACGCCACAACCATTTCATCGAAGCTGATATGCCCGAGCGACGGCAGCTTCGTCGACGGTCCAATCGATCCCGCCACGAATCGCGGCTTGTCTTTCGTCGAGAATTGCTGCGCCACTTCGCGCGCCAACTGCGCAGCCTTGACGTTGATTTCGCGCACCCGGTCGGGCAGTTCGAATTCCGTCAGCACAATGCGGGATGCGCCGAAGGTATTGGTCTCGATGACGTCGCAGCCCACGCGCAGAAAGTCCGCATGAATGTCTCGAATCATGTCGGGACGGCTCAGCACCAGCACTTCGCTGCAATTTTCCTTGCCCCAATAATCGTCGAGCGAGGGATTGCGCTTGTGAATGCTCGTCCCCATCGCGCCGTCGTAAATGACGACACGTTCCTTTACGGTCTGTAAGAAATCACCCATAAAAAGCTTCCAGCTCCTAAGCCGTCCAGCTCTTCAGCCTGGGATTGATCCGCGTTCATGCGCGTGAATCCGCCGCCAGGAAGTTCCGCATGCACGAACGCCGGTCGCGAGTGGACCGGCGTGTCGATGAACTTCAATTTCTTCTCGAAGGTTAGCTCCCCGGAACCATCTCCGCCGGTGCGCCCCCGTTCACGTCGGCCTGATTGAATACGATGTTCGCTCCCATGTGTGCTGGCCGTGAGGCCAGCATTTGCTCCTTGCGGTAGACGAGATTGGAAGCGTTGAACGTGGCCAACTCAAAGCCGTGGCCATGCGTAATGGCGTCGGTCGGACAGGCCTCGACGCAGTACCCACAAAAAATGCAGCGGTTGTAATCGATGTTGTAAACCTTGGCGTAGCGCTCGGCGCCGCTGACGCGGTGTTCCGCGGTATTCTCAGCCGCCTCGATATAAATGCAGTTTGAGGGACAAGCCGCCGCGCACAGGAAGCACGCCACGCATTTTTCGAGCCCGTTTTCATCGCGCTGCAGCACGTGGGCGCCGCGAAAACGCGCTTCAATCCGCGCCCCGCGCAGGGGCCCCTTGCCGTCGGGATAATTTTCCACAATCGTGGGCTGGAACATCTCCATAAAGGTGATGCTCATGCCCTTGGCGATGGCGGCAATGTTTTTCAGAACCGGCATGCCTGATTAGTATACCGGATTCGTGCATGCCGACGACAAAGGCCCGGGCGTCAGCCCGAGCCTTGATCGTAACGAACAGTTTGCGAAGGCTACTGCAGTTTGTAAATGTACGCTGCGCCGTTGTAGTCGAAGTTGGCGCCCTCCAGCGGATCGCCAATCACGATGGTCGAGCCTTGCATGGCCACACCTCCACCGAAGCTCTCTGCATAAGGGTCGGTTGAAACCAGCGTCAGGTTTGGCTGATTGGTAGTCTGCCATCCACCAGCGGGCTGGAAATAAACATATGCATCCGGAGCGCCGCCAATCAGCAGCGCGTTGCCGCTTTTCGCGATGCTGTATCCGAACTGGAGGCCGGTACTGGTGGATGACGCCGCAGTGATTTGCGCAGTCTCGGTTGCGCTGGTCCACCCCGAAGCCGGCTTGCTGTAAAGATAAACCTTGCCCGGGCCGTCATTGCCGATGATGCCTTGGATCACAACGGTTTCGGAATCCATTGCCATCCCGTAGCCGAAATGCACACCGTCCGATGTGGTCAGCTGGGCAATCTGCTGAAGGCCCCCAGGCGTGCGCTGGAAGAGTTGCAAGACCGATTTATCCTGCTCATCCATTGCGATTATGTTGCCGTTCATCGACATTTGGAAAACGGGATGGTTCAGAGCGACAGTCAGGCTAGCCGTGGTGGTACTGGCCCAGCCGGTAGAAGGTCGATCGAAAAAGTACAGATATTTTTTGCCGGAGAAGAACTCGTCCGAGCAGATGATCGTCTTGCCGTCGGAACTCATGGCGAAATTGTTGCCGCACGGGCTTCCATTGGGCTGATTGTTGGCATTGACAAGTACGGCGGGGGGAGGCGCGTTGTTCTGCCATCCGCCCGCAGGGCGAGCCCACACGGCGATCTGTGTGGCTCCAAAGCCAAGTCCGCCATAGCACTGGGCTGCCAGCGAGGCGATGGTGCTGCCGTCAGCACTGATGGCGATGCGGCCTCCGTTGCTGCATTCGGAGCCGAATTCGGCTGTGGGCGCGACCGTGGTCCATCCGCCAGCCGGCTTTTCGTACACATACAGCAAACTTCCGCTGAGTTCGTTGCTGGGAGCCGAAACCACCACGGTATTGCCGGCAATGGCCGCGGACCATCCAAAGAATGACTGATAGTACAAATCTGGCGCGGTGAACTGACCAAGTTGTGTAACGGTCTGGGCGCCCGCAGCGGCTGCAAAAATGATCAGCGTGAGCGCCAGGAGAATGAGAGAGAGATTTTTGTTACACATGGACTTTCTCCTTGCTGGATTTGTCGAAGTACAGTTCGCTTACTGCAATTGATAAATATAGGCAGCGCCGTTCTGCTTGTCCTCCGCCCCCTCGGCCGTATCGCCAACCAGCAGTCTCAAGGCAACCAACGTAAGACCGAGAAAGACACACGAAACGCGCATGGCAGAAAAACTCCAGGATGTTGCGGACGAGAACCCAGGGACTCGACCTGCCCAACTCGGGGGAAGATGGGGTTGGCGAATTTTCTACGAACCAGACAAAATTTGCAAGATGAAGGAATTTGCAACCGCACGAGCCCTCGGGCGGATCGGCTCCCGCGATAGTTGGAAACTGAACGCGGCCCGCTCCGTCTTAGCCGGGCCGCGTTGACTAGAAGGCCAAATGTGCCGAGAGCTGCAGGAAGCGTGGGCCGCCAACAGTGTGCTGGATCGCGCCCAAGCTACCCTTGGGGGGAATCTGGGCCGGACCTTCGAAGTTAGGAAAGAAGGAAACGTCGTTGTTCGGAGCGTCGAAGTCGGGATGGTTGAAAATATTGAACGCATCGGCTTCAAATTTCAGTTGGAACCGCTCTTTGAATCGGAACTGCTTGGCCAGGCTCATGTCGAAGCGCACCTGGAATGGTCCTCGAAAAACGTTCCGGCCGGTATTTCCATACAAAGACTCATAGGCATCGGGCCCGGAACTGTCAGGAAGGGGGACCCCGTTGGTTCCGGGAGCCACGAACTGGGGTCCGAAATCAGCCACGTTGAGCTTACAGAGTGACGGCGCAACGGTAGTGGGGCAGTTCGCACCCTTTGATGCCTGCTTGGCGGTTACGCCCGGGAGCAGCGGCACATTGGGGTTGCCAATTTCGTTGTCGGTTCCGTAGTACAGACTCGCCACCGAGCCCGTATAGTCATAGACGCTGAAGGGCTGCCCGCTCTGCGCGACAGTCTGGCCACCAATGGTCCAGCCATTGGTCACGTAGCTCAACGCGCCGCTATCCACGATTTTCGGAATGGTATAGCTGTAGTTGACCAGAAAAACGTGGGTCTGATCGAAATCCGACGAGCCATAGTTTCCTCGCAGGTTGAGCGGATTGTTCCCGTTGAAAAAGAGCCCCAGGCCGCTCTGCTCGTCCAGCGAATGAGACCAGGTGTAAGACGTGGTGAATTGCAAGCCGTTGGACAGGCGCTTGTGCACCTGGACCTGCAATGCATCGAAGTTAGAGATGCCCACAGTCTTATACGACACCGAGTTCATGTCGTAGCCGGGATAGGGTACGCGCAGCGGCGCATTGCCCGAGAATTCGTTGGTGAAGACCGGCTCGTAATCCAGGAACAGCGGACTGGTGCCTCCGTAGGAAGTGGTCTGCCCGTTCACCACATTCGTGGCTGTGGCAATGGATGGTTGGTTGAAGGGAACGGGCAGCACCAAATGGGTACCGTGATTGCCGACATACCCGACCTCGAAGATCCAATTGTTCGAGGCTTGATATTGCAGATCGAGAGTCCAGTTCTCGGTATACGGCAGTTTGTTGTTGGTATCGTAACCACCGTACAGGAATGGACCAAAAAGATTGCCCGTCGGCCAGCATCCCGGGAATCCGCAAGCGGTCTGCTCGAGGTTGGGCAAATAGGCCTGGAAGGCTGCTGCCGTGACTGGGGGCGGCGGTGGCAGAGTCGTGCCGAAAGGCTGAGACAATGTCGCGCCGCTAAACACCGAGATAGGTTGGACGAACGGAGGCGCGAGCGTGACGCCAAAGGGGCCGTTGAATCCGGACCCCGCGCTCGGCGACAGGTAACTGAAGAACTCGCCGCGATCATAGTAGATGCCGTAGCCAGCGCGCACGGTCATCTTAGACGTTGGAGCCCACGCGATGCCGATGCGGGGCGCGAAACCCCACTGGTGATTTTTCATGAGCGAGCTGTTGACTCCGGGCGTAATGCCGGCGATGTCCAGACCAGAACCGGTGATCTGGTCAGTCCCAGAGTCGCAAGTGTTCACAGCAGGGTCAACCACCTGTCCATTGATGCTGCATTGCACATAACCGTATTTCGAAGGGTCAAAGGTTGTGAGCTTGTTGTATTTCTCCGAGAGCGGACCGTCAATATCCCAACGCAAGCCGGCGGTTATCGTGAAATTTTTGGCCAACTTATAGTTGTCGTTGATGTAGGTGCCGATGGTATTGGCGCGATAGTAGCGGTTTGCCGAACCCGCGAACTCATCCCCGCCTTTTATGGCGCCTTCCACAAAGGTAGCGAAGCTCGTGAAGTTGAGCGTGTCGGTATTGGTGTTGTTATTGATAACGTTGAGCTGGGTATGGTCCCACATGGTTCCGACACTCAAGATGTGTTTTCCCTTTACCCAACTCGCGGACGTTCCGTATTCCCATTGATTCTGGAACATGCCCCCATCGCCAAAACTGGTGCTAGGACCAAACTCCAAACCACTGCCGATCGTAGGATCGGAGGTCGAGATGTCGAATTGAGGAAAAGTCGCAGCGCCAGGCAAACTGATGCCCACTGAACTTGGGGTAAATCCTTTTGTGGTGCTGGCGTAAGCTCGCAAGCGGGTGAAACCCACGTGCTGTTCCCAGGTGAAATTGGGAGAGAGCGCGATGGAGTTCGACAGGGCAAACACATCGCTGCCAGCCGTAAGCTGTTGCGGAAATCCGAGCAGCGAGCCGACCGCGCCAAATGGATTGCTGGTGGGATTGGTCTGAACGTAATATCTCGCGGCCAAGCGATCCTTGGCGTTTACAAGATAATCGAGGCTGAAGATCCCTTGGTTTACGGTGGCCTCAGTATTGGGGCCTTTCACAACGGCATCGTAATTTAGCGCTTGGGCTTGCGTCTTAGTGTACTGAGCGCTGGGTATCAGAAACTGCCCGTTGGGAAGTTTGGCGTTCAGGAGGGCCGCGGCAGCAGGGTCTACAGTGGTTGGAGTGGTGCCGAAACTCGCTTGGATCATGTTGATGATGCCCGTCGTACTGCGGTCATCCGTCAAATACAGAGGTACGGTTACAAATTTGGTGGAAGACGCCTCATCGGCGATGCGCACTCCCTGATAGGACGCAAAGAAAAACAACTTGTCCTTAAGAATCGGCCCGCCAATCGTCCCGCCGAAAGCGTTGCGATTCAGAAAAGGACGCGGCAGAAAAAGTTGATTGGTGACTGGATTGATGCCAGCGTCATTATAGAAATACGGCGACGCGTTCATATCGCTGTTCTGCCATTGTTCCCAAACTGAGCCGTGGAGCGTGTTGGTGCCGGATTTCTGGTTCACGCCGATGTGAGCGCCGCTGTTGTTGCCCTGTGTGGCATCGTACTGCGAGGAGTTGACGGTGATTTCCTGAATGGCATCGGGCGGCGGAGTCGGGAGCGCCTGGCCAATGGCTCCATACACCGATGTGCTGGTTTGGATGTTGCCGCCTGCATTGAAATTCTCACCCGTGTTGAGCACGAAGCGGTTCTCACCCACCTGGCTGGTGGAATTGCCGTTAAACAGGTTGTTGGTGCTGATTCCGTTCAAGGAAAAGCTGTTGCTGGTGTCGCGGTTTCCGTTGGCGAAAATGGCCTGATTGCCAAGGCCCGTGTTGGCGCCGCCTCCACCGAGGAAGTCCGCATGAACGCCGGGGCTGAGAATTGCCAGTTGCGTGAAACTGCCCGTGCCCAAGGGCGTCGTTTCGATGGTGTTGGTATCGACCACATAGCCGATCGTGGTGTCCACCTGATTCATCAAGGGCGTCGCGTTCACCGTCACGGTCGACGACACCGCTCCCGGTTTCAGCTTCGCGTTCACCGTGGCTGTGCGGTTTCCCTGTACGATGATTTGGGGATAGTCCGCAGTCTCGAAACCTTCTTTACCGAACTTCACCTCGTAGGTGCCGATGGGCAGGTCGCCAATGCTGAACGATCCGTCGGATTTTGTGGTCGCGGAAACTTCCAGGTTGGTGGCGACCGCGCGCGCTTTGACGGTTGCGCCCTGCACTACTGCGCCGCTTGCGTCGCTGACGGTGCCGTTCATCGAACCGAGGGTTTGCTGAGCAAACGCTGCGGGAGTGGCGGCCAGAACAACAACCACGAGGAGAAGCGTGAGAAGTGCCGAAAACCTGACAGAGCGAATCCACAAAATAGCGTTCATGGGATCCTCGCGTAGATTTGGTAAGGGGCTTATAACAAAAGAAGTTAGCGACTTTCAAGGAGGGTTCTGTAAAAGCTCGGTGAATTATTCTGCAGATCGCTATTTGATTTCCTGAGGAACCCGGCACCAACGGAGAAATACGAATCCAGCCATGGACATGTGCGGCAAAGAACGTGCTGGCCTGTGCGCCGACTGCCTTTTTATGCGGCTAACACGCTCAGATCGCGGATCGACATTTCTCTTCTGTGAGCGCTCTCTCAGCGATCCAACGTTCCAAAAATATCCGCGATTGCCGGTGCTGGAGTGCCGGGGATATGAGCGAAAAACTGCGGCGGGCGAATCCGGATCGGAGTAATAGACCTTGTTTTCCACAGGCCAGATTCGCAGTCGGACTAGCCGATGCCCAATTCTTTGGCCAGTGCCTTCCACTTCGCGTCGACTGCGGCCTTGGTCTTCGCGTCCATCACAATCTCGTCGGGCCATGGCCGCGCGAATCCTTCGCTGGCCCATTTGCGCGTGGCATCGATGCCCATCTTCGATCCGTAATTCGGCAAGCGCGCGGCATGATCGAGCGAATCGACCGGGCCCATGGTGAATTGAATGTCGCGCTCCGGGTCGATGTGGTTGAAGACCTTCAAGACGACGTCGCCCAGGTCTTGCACGTCGACGTCTTCATCGACAACAACGATGCACTTGGTGAACATGGCCTGACCCAGCGACCAGATCGCGTGCATGACTTTTCGCGCCTGCCCGGGATACGACTTCCGAATCGAGACGATCATCAGGTTGTGAAACACGCCTTCGACCGGCAGGTTGACGTCGACCAGTTCGGGGATGGTCAGCTTCATCATCGGCAGAAAGACGCGCTCGACCGCCTTGCCCATGTAGGCGTCTTCCTGCGGAGGCTTGCCGACGATGGTGGTCGCGTAAATCGGATCTTTGCGATGGGTGACGCAGGTGACGTGAAAGACGGGATAGAGATCTTCCAACGAATAAAATCCGGTGTGATCGCCGAAGGGGCCTTCGCGGCGCAGTTCGTCGAGGTTCACGTAGCCTTCGAGAACGATCTCGCTCGACGCGGGAACTTCGAGATCGACGGTTTCGCACTTCACCAGTTCGACGGGCCCGCCCCGCAGAAATCCGGCAATCAAATATTCTTCGATCTCCGGCGGTGCGGGCACGATGGCAGAGAACGTAACTGCTGGATCGGTGCCGATGGCTACAGCCACCTCCATTTTTCCTGTAGGACGCTCGCCGTCGGCCAGAACACTTCCGCCGGAGCTGCGCGCCATGATGTCGACGGCCGCGCGCGCAGAGTCCGCGCGCGCCGGACGGCCGGGGGCGGCCGTCCCTACATGATCCGTGGTGCCAGCGGCTTCGCGCATGCGATCTCGCTGATGCTCGGCGGCGACTTTCTGCCTCTGCCAGTGCATGCCGGTGGTGCGCTCGTCGTAGATCTGCATGCGATACATGCCGAGATTGCGTTTGCCTGACTTCGGACTGCGCGTGGTGACGCAGGGCAACGTGATGAAGCGTCCGGCATCCTGCGGCCAGCACTGCAGAACAGGAAAGTCGAGCAGAGAAAAATTGTCGCGCTTGATCACTTCCTTGCAGGGCCCGGTGGGAACCGTCTTGGGGAAAAATTTGCCGGCTTCGGTGAGCAGCGGCAGCATCTTCAGCTTGTCGAGAAAGCCCGCGGGCGATTTGATGTCCATGAACATACGCATGCGCTCGCCAACTTCGTCGAATGATTTCACGCCCAGCGCCAGCTTCATGCGCGCTTCCGAGCCGAATTGATTGATCAGCAACTGCGCGCCAGGATGGCCTTTCACATTCTGAAAAAGAAGAGCGGGCCCGCCGGGGGCAAATGTGGCGCGGGCACTCTTGCCCGCGTCTGTCCCGGCTAAATGCATCTTGGAGACGCGGTCGGCAATCTCCGCGATCTCGAGAATCGGATCCGCTTCCGTCTGAATGCGCTTCAATTCGCCGGCCTGATCGAGCGCGGCAATCCATTGACGAAGGTCGTCGAAGGGCAAAGTTTCCTCGCAGGGTGACCAGTGATTATAAGGGATTCGCCGGGCGGAACTTCTCGGAAGGCCGGGGCTTTGACTTTAAACCACGTAGGGGCGGACGCATTCGTCCGCCCGCGAGCGCAGCGAGCACCCCGGACGAATGCGTCCGGGGCCACGTGAGCTACCGCGCTGCCCCCCGGCGCCCCAAAGAAAAAACCCCAGCCTTGCGGCTGGGGCATGGCAGAACTGCGCTGTTTAGAAGAGATTCCACAGGAACTGGTTGTATACCTCGTGATGAAATTGCACTTCCTGAGGCTTGACGAACGTCCCCAGGGCGCGCGGGCAGCGGTCGGCGGAGGCCTGCTTTAAGTCCGCGTATCGCGCCTTCACGTCTTCGCCGAGAAGTTTCGTCGTCCACCCGGCATCGCGGAAGTTGCCCAGCGCGTCGTAGATGTTGTCTGGCAGGTAGCGCTCGGCCTGGCGCAGGTTCTTGATCTTCGAGGTGTCGCCATCGAGTCCCGTCTTGAAGATCGAAAGCATGACCAGGTACGGATTGGCATCGGGCGCGACCGAACGCACTTCCACGCGCATGCTCTTCTCGTTGCCGATGGGAATGCGGATCATCGAACCGCGATCGACCGCCGACGCCTTGATCTGGTTGGGCGCCTCAAAGTGCGGATCGAGCCGCCGGTAGGCATTGACGCTGGCATTGAGCAGCAGGCAGATGTCGTTGCCGTGGGTCAGAATGCGATCCACGAACGCCCAGCCCATCTTGCTCAGCTTCTCTTCACCCTTCGCGTCCCAGAAAAGATTCTTGCCTTTTTCGCTGATGGAAACGTTGGTGTGCATGCCGCTGCCGTTCACGCCCACCACCGGTTTCGGCAGGAATGACGCGGTCAGGCCCATGTTGGTTGCAACCTGGCGGCAGATCAGCTTGTAGAGCTGAATCTGATCGGCGGCGGCCACCACTTCTCCGTAGCCGTAGTTGATTTCAAATTGCGAGGGCGCGACTTCCGGATGGTCCTTCTCGTTCTGGAAGCCCATGGCGCGCTGCACTTCCGCCGTCGTGTCGATGAAGCCGCGCAGCGGATCGCCGGGTAGCGAATGATAATAGCCGCCGGTATTCACGTACTCAAACTTTCCGGTCTCGTTGAAATGGCGCTCCGCGTCGGAACCCTGGAACAGGAAGCCTTCAATTTCGTTGGCCGCGTTCAGGGTGTAGCCCTTGCTCTTGTAAAGGTCCGTGGCATAACTCTTCAGCACGCCGCGAATGTCGGCCGAATACGGCGCGCCGCCTTTGTCGATGACGTCGCCGAAGACCAGCACCTTGCCCGGACCGAACACATCGGCCGGACCCCAGTAAAACGCCGACCAGTCGATGCCCAGCCGCAGATCGCTCTCGCGCTGCGCGGTGAAACCGCGAATCGACGAGCCGTCGAAGGTGAGGTTGTCCCAGCTGTTGAGCAGGAACTTCTTGTCGTAATCCAGCATGTGCAACCGGCCTTCCAAGTCGCTGAAAAGCACGGTCACAGCTTTAATGCGTTTTTCGTCGCGCAGATATTTCATGCGCTCTTCACGAATCTGGTCGAGCGGAACCCGCTTCCTGCGCTGCTCTTTCGCCTTCAGGTTCAGGTCTTCCAGTTCGTCGTAATTCAGTGCCAGAAAAGTGCGCAGTTCATTAAACATGGCTGTAGGTCAGTCTCCTTCGCGATAGACAGAATGTTGTCGGCAATGCAACTCAAAAATCGGGGGAGTCGGTATGGCTGGTCTTAGCAAATTCTGACTCGGGACAGGGAAGCATATCGCGGCACAGGTGATGCGGCCAATCGAAAAAGCTGATGCGCGGCATAAAAGGGATTTATTTCAGGAAGCTATCTCGCGGAAGCTTCGACTGTGGCTGCGCCCCACTGGCTGACGGGACTCTGCTGGCCGCACTCCAGGCAACGCGTGGATCCGAATTGCATTCCGCAGTGTGGACAGGTTGCCCAGTTTTGAAACGTATCGAAGCTCTGCCCGCACCGCCCACACTTCCAATAATCGCCAACCGGCGGAGCTGCTTTGCAACTGGGACAGGCAAAGCCATCGCGTCGCGGCAGCTTTGCCATGCGTAGCAACGCCCGGGCATGTTGCAGTCCGCCCCAACAGTTCATCAGCATGAAGGCCGCGAGCGCCCCGTACCACAACGATCTCTGCCAGATCGCAAAGCCGAAAAACCCGACGACGCCCACCAAGCCCAGGATGGTGGCCACCATCAAACTGCGACCGCGCCCCATCACGAACCACAGCAGCGCGCGCAGGATTTGTCCTCCGTCGAGCGGATAAATCGGAAGCATGTTGAAGACGAAAAGTACTCCGTCAATCCAACAAACGGTGTTGAGAAGCTGGTGCACGCTGGCAAGGGTCTGGTTCCCTTCGGGCGATGGGCTGATCCAATAGAGCGCCAGCAATATGGGCAGGAGGACCACATTCACCAGCGGCCCAGCCGCGATGCTCCACAAAGTCGCGCCCGGGCGCGGCGGCGGATCGACGTAAGCCACGCCACCCAGCGGCCACAGCACGATGCGATCAGCCCGGCCGCCCACCTGGCGGCATGCCAGCGCATGACCGAATTCGTGCAGCATCACGATGAGAAACAAAGCCAGGTATTCGGCAACGTTCCATGCGATCGACGGATAGCTGCCCGCACGGCTCTGGATTTCGTAAACCGCAATCAGGAACCATGACCAGTGCAGGAATACATCAATGCCTTTGAAGCGGAAGAGATGTATCGATCCGGTGCGGCCGATAGGCATGTGCGCAAGTCTACTGCATTCGCGGCGCACAGTCTGAAATCATTCACCACGAAGGACACGAAGTTACACGAAGGATTGCTTACAACTGATTTCCTTCGTGATCCTTCGTGACCTTCGTGGTTGACGCTTTATTTCTGAGGAGGATTACTGTCTATGCGCGGAGGCGCCGGCGGCGAGTTCGCGGAGCGTGGTCAGGAAGCCGGCTGCGGCGCGGGGATCATCGAGGGCGTCGAGTTTGATGGTGGCGGAGAACTGCGGAGAATCGGGACGAAACACAACCTGCAGCACATCCTGCTGGCGGACGGTCATGAGCGCGTTCAGTTCCGCCGTCGGATCCTGCTTCCAGTGCGTGCGCGTGGTCAGGATCACCGGGCCGGGTTCGTAGATATCCCACTCACGGTCGTCGCGAGCGCGGTTCTTCACTCCGCGGCTGTGGGCGCACCAGCGATGCCGTACCACTTCCAGATGAAAACTGGGAGAGCCGCCGAGGTCGGCCTCGAAGGTCAGAGTCTCTTTCTGTTTGTGGAAGCAGCTCATCAGCCACTGCACGGGCAGCGGACGCGGCCGGAATTTCATGGTCACACGCGCATTTTCAAAGCTGCGGGAAGGGAACTGCAAACGGGCATGCAGACGGGAACTGGTGAGCCACTGGGAATCGAGGACGCGTCCTTTGCCGGCGCAAGCTGATTGCACCCAGCGCAGCGCCTCGGCCCCCCGGCGGCGGTTGTAGGCAGCAAAAAGCATGTACCAGAGCGCCAAAGCGGCGGCCGCTACGCCTGCGTCGATGAGCAGAAGGCGCTCCAAATGCTCCTCTGATGCTGATGGTACGTCGGAGGTTGCGGCCTGAGCAAGAGGACAATCGGCCATCTGTGTAATTATTTTCAGCAGTGGGAGGATTAACTGTGGAAAAGCGGGTAGCGCTGGCGTCTCGTCGGCCCAAAGGGCGTGCGCAAACCGCTGCTCAGCAAAGTTTGGTAGCACGCTCCGCCGGCGAGACGCCTGCGGGACAGCTGGCGGGGACGCCGGCGCTACCGTTTCTGCGGCTACAATGACCTCGTGCCCTTCGAAATTCGCGATTCAAAACCGGAAGAGTTCGAGACCCTGTGGTGGATTGACCAGCAATGCTTTGCTCCCGAGATTGCCTATTCCCAGCAGGAACTCAGGACTTATATGCGCCGGCGGGGGGCGTTTACCCTGGTTGCGGCTAATGTTGCGGCGAATGTTGGGGCCAACGCCGCTGCGAATTCCGGGGCTAATCATGACGGTCTGGGCGGATTTCTGGTCGCCCAAGGCGGAGTGACCGGCCACATCATCACCATCGACGTATTGAAATCGGCACGCCGAGCCGGGGTGGGATCGCTCCTGCTGCGATCTGCCGAGGAGCGCCTGGCTGCCGCAGGGTCCAAGGCCGTCGGCCTTGAAACCGCCGTGGATAATCTGGCCGCCCTCGCCTTTTACAAGCGCCTTGGGTATAGCGTCGTCCGCACCTGGCCGCATTATTACGCCACCGGTGTCGACGCCCTGGTGCTGGAAAAAAACTTAAGTCCACCTCTTAAGTAGCCTGCCCATTTTCGTTCCTCACTATGCACTTTCGAGTCCGCTGGATGCACTTCTGAGTGCTTGGCCCGCAGTGGGAGCTGGTTAGAATTTAGACACTTCTGCTCTTCTCGAATTCTTACTAGTCGAGGTACCAGTTCATGAAAAACTTTAATTTTAATCATCAAGGTCGCGGTGGGCGGCTTGGTCCGGTTTGCTCGCTGCGCTCGCTGGCGGACGAATGCGTCCGCCGCTACGTGAGCATTGGTAGTCTTCAAATTTTGCTGGCAGCGAGCTTGCTCGCCCTCGCCGGTTGCGGCTCTGGCTCGCAGACTCCGGCCGCGTCTAATTTCTCCGGAGGAACGAGCGGCGGAGGCAGCGGGTCGACGAGCAACTCGGTGCAGGTTTCGCTGGCTTCGGATGCACTGACCGGCGGCGCTTCGACCGAAGTTACGGTCACCTTGACCCAAGCCGCGCCCAGCGGCGGCGCAGACGTGCAGTTGCAAAGCAGCAACGCCGCTGCCGCGGTTCCGGGAACTGTCGCCATCCCCGCTGGCGAGACCAGCGCCACGGCAGCCCTCACCACATCAGCGGTGTCCGCCTCGACCAGCGTTGAAATTACTGCAACCTATGATGGAAGTGTTTCCGGCGCCGCGCTCAGCATCGCAGCCCCGGCCACCGCGTCGTTCACTGACTCCCTCGCGCCCGCTTCGATGACCATCGCAGAAGGAAGTTCCGGCACGAGCAAAATCACGACCAAGATCGCGAGCGGCTTCGATCATGCTCTGACGCTGAGCGCATCGAACCTGCCCACGGGCGTGACCGTGACCTTCAGTCCCAAATCGATTGCCGCACCCGGCGCAGGAGCTTCCACCGCAACCGTAAAAGTGGCGAGCAGCGTGGCCGCAGGAAGTTACTCGGTAAAACTGACGGCCGCTGACGGGTCGCTCACGGCCAGCTCGACGCTGACGCTGAAAGTCTCGGCTTCGAGCAGCAATCCGGGAGCGAACTTCAAGGCGTGCTGGTACAAGTCTGGCGGCCACAGCTACCAGGGCGTGACCGTGGGCGTGTCGGATCCCGGCACGTATACCTTTAACGCGCTGCTCTACTCCGACACCAAGTGCACCGTTTATGCCGATCAGTTCGGCTACGGGCAGGAGATCCCGTTCGGCACCTCCGACTACATCTTCTGGTTCGATCACTATCCGGACAGGGAGAACTTCTCCGCGCTCTGGTATGTAGGCTCGGACACTTCCGCGTGCCTGGTTTACAACACGTCGACGCCAACGTGTAACTGAAAGGCAGGTTGGTGTGGAGCGGGCACTCCTGCCCGCTGGTTGTATCGATGCTGCCGGCAAGCGGGCAGGAGTGCCCGCTCCACATTGCGCGGCAAGTTGCGATTTTTTCCTGCGGAGGCTACTTTCTATTGGCAATGAGAGTAGCCATTCAGGGAGAACTCGGTTCCTTCAGTCACGAAGCCGCGGAGAAGATGGTTCCGCGGTGTGCCGTTGTTCCGTGTGCGCGCTCGGCCGAGGTGTTTGACCGCCTGGAACGCGGATCAGCTCAAGCGGCAGTCATCCCGATCGAGAACACGCTGGCCGGTACCGTGGCCGAACATGCCGATCTGCTGGTGGCGCGCGAAGTTTTCATTCAGGCCGAATACCTGCTGCGCATCGTGCACAACGTGATCGCGAAGCCGGGGGTGAAACTCGGTGCGGTGCGGAGAGTGCTGTCGCACCCGGTTGCGCTCGATCAGTGCCGTGAATTTTTCCGCCGCCATCCTGGCATTGAGGCAGTCCCGTTTTATGACACCGCCGGCAGTGTGAAGCATGTGATTGCGAACCATCTGCAGAATGCGGCAGGGATCGCGAGCAAGAGAGCAGCGAAGCAATACGCGGGAAAGATTCTGCAGGCAGGCATTGAAGACGACAAGCGCAACTTCACGCGATTTTTTCTGATTCGCAAGCGGGGCGGAAAAGAAGTTGCGAAGAAGGGAAGCGCGGATTACGGCGGCCTGGTTCCGCGCGGCGCGAATAAAACTTCAATTGCCTTCCACGTGAAAAACGTTCCCGGAGCGCTTTTTAAATCGCTGAGCGTGTTCGCGCTGCGCGACATCAGCCTGAGCAAAATCGAGTCGCGCCCCATGCGCGGACGTCCCTGGGAATATGTCTTCTACGTCGACTTTCTGCGGGGCGATGACGAAGCCGCGCGCAACGCGCTGCGCCATCTGGGGGAGGTGGCGCACTTTGTGAAAGTGTTGGGGATCTACCGCGCCGCGTGATTGGTCGGGTCGTAGGCGCAGGGATTTTCTGTTGCTTGCTGCGGACAGAATCCCTGACGTCTTTCCTGCTGTGGTACACAAGTAGGCCCGCGAACGCATTTAGCGCTTGTTAGCGACCCAGTTCCGCGTTAGCCTCTGCACCTTGGACATCTAACGCATTCTTGATACAGGGCTAGAATCGAATTCTGTGGCTGCGGTGCTGGGAGATCTGAAACCTTTCCAGTCAGAGTGTCATCTAAAGGTTGAGTGAGTTACACTCAAGGAGAACTATGAATCAGCCGCCAGTCGAGCGTGCTCCTAAGTCAAAGGAAACAAAAGATCTAATAGCACTTCCAGTGCTTCCGGTCCGGGACACGGTCCTGTTTCCTCATGCGGTTTTGCCCCTAACGGTGGGCCGGGAGAGCTCGGTTCAGCTTATTAATTCACTGGGAGAGGATAAGACCATCATCGTGGTCGCGCAGCGCGAAGCGCGCGTCGACTCGCCTCAGCCCAGCGATCTCTATACCGTTGGTACCTCTGCCGTCGTTCACAAAGTCGTCAAGATGCCCAACCAGAGCCTGTTCGTGTTTGCGGAAGGCCTGGAGCGCGTGCGTCTCGGCGAGTTCACTCAACTGACGCCCTTCATGCGGTCGTATTACTCGACCATGCCGGAAGCGACCATTCCGGCTGCGACTTCGGAAATCGAAGCGCTGCAGCGCAACGTGCTGACGCTGTTCCAGCAGATTGTTGCCGGATCGCCGACGCTATCGGACGAGCTTTCGACCGTGGCCATGAATATTGATGAGCCCGGCCGCCTGGTGGATTTCATCGCGTCCTCGCTGCCGTCGCTCTCTACGCCCGACAAGCAGGACACGCTGGAGACGCTCGACATTCATGTGCGCCTCGAAAAAATCAATCAGCATCTGGCGAAGGAGCTCGAAGTTCAGCAACTGCGCAACAAAATTCAAAGCGAAGTGCAGGATCGCGTGCAGCAGACGCAGCGCGAGTACTACCTGCGCGAGCAGATGAAGGCTATCCAGAAAGAACTGGGCGAGCAGGACGAAGGCCAGCGCGACGTCGAAGATCTGAAGAAGAAAATCGACGAAGCGGGCATGCCCGACGAAGTGAAGAAAGAAGCGCTCAAGGAATTGGGCCGCCTCTCTCGCATGTCTCCCATGGCAGCCGATTATTCACTGACCCGCAACTACGTCGAGTGGCTGGCGGTGCTGCCCTGGAACAAGACGTCGGGACAGGAAATTGAAATTCCCAAGGCGAAAGAAATTCTGGACACCGATCACTACGATCTCGAGAAGGTGAAAGACCGCATTCTCGACTATCTCTCGGTGCGCCGTTTGAAGCCGAATATGAAGGGGCCGATTCTGTGCTTCGTCGGACCTCCGGGCGTGGGCAAAACCTCGCTGGGCAAGTCGATCGCCCGCGCGTTGGGACGCAAGTTCGTTCGGCTGTCACTGGGCGGCGTGCACGATGAGGCCGAAATTCGCGGCCACCGGCGCACCTACATCGGCGCTTTGCCGGGACAGATTATTCAGGGCATTCGCCGCGCGGAGACGAAAGATCCCGTGTTCATGCTCGACGAAATTGACAAGGTGGGGCGCGATTTCCGCGGCGATCCGGCTTCGGCGTTGCTCGAAGCGCTCGATCCCGAACAGAACTCGAGCTTCCGCGACAACTATCTCGACGTGACCTTCGACTTGTCGAAGGTGCTCTTCATTACGACCGCGAACATGCTCGACCCGATTGCCGAGCCGCTGCGCGACCGCATGGAGATCATCGAACTGCAGGGCTACACGGAAGAAGAGAAGGTGCACATCGCGTTCCAGTATCTGATTCCGCGGCAGATCGACGAGAACGGCATCACGGCCGAGCAGATCGAATTTCCGGAAGAGGGCGTGCGCTACGTGATTCGCCACTACACGCGGGAAGCGGGCGTGCGCAGCCTGGAACGCACCATCGGCACGATTTGCCGCAAGCAGGCGCGGCGTCTGGCCGAAGGCAAGACCGAGAAGCTTGTGGTCACGCAGGAAGTGATTCAGGAATTTCTCGGCGGCATCAAGATTCGGACCGAAGGCGAAATTGCCGAGCGGACGGAGCGCCCGGGCGTGGCTGTGGGCCTGGCGTGGACGCCATCCGGCGGCGACGTGCTCTTCGTGGAAGCGAACGCCATGAAAGGCAAAGGCGGATTCACCATGACCGGACAGATCGGCCAGGTGATGCAGGAATCGATGCAGGCGGCGCTGACGTGGGTGCGGTCGAATGCGGATCGTTTGGGAATTGGCGACGATTTCTTCGCGTCGCACGACATCCACATTCACGTGCCGGCAGGCGCGATTCCGAAAGACGGCCCCTCGGCGGGCGTGACCATGGCAACCACTCTGGTTTCGCTGCTGACGGGACGGCGCATCACTCCGCTGCTGGCGATGACTGGCGAAATTACGCTGAGCGGCAACGTGCTTCCGGTGGGCGGCATTAAAGAAAAAGTGCTGGCCGCCAAACGCGCTGGAGTGACCGACGTGATTCTTCCGGCGGATAACAAGATGAACCTGCAGGAAGATCTCACGCCCGAGCAACTTGAGGGCTTGCAGGTGCACTACGTGAAGACGATCGACGAAGCGCTGAAGGTTTCGTTGCCCGCCGTGGCACAGAGCCCGGCGGCGAAGATCCTGTCGACGCCGTTGACCGCGCCGGTGCATGACAAGGTTCTGACCACGCAGGCGTAAGCATTGTCCGACGCAAAGCAGAAGTGAAGAACGCCCGGCATTTTGCCGGGCGTTCTTATTTGCAGCGAAGAATGTAGGGACAGCCGCCTCGGCTGTCCCGGTCGAGCGCAGCTCGACGGGGTTTCTTGGTGGCGAAGATTGCGAAGAAAATCGGCAGGGTACAAAAAAAGGCCGACCCTTTCGGGTCGGCCTGTCGTAACTCTGCGTGAGCGACGAGAAAGAAATCAGAGCTGCATCAGAACTCCAACCGCAACGCACCCTGCAGGACGCGTGCTGAACTGGCACCGTTGTTGATGCCAGTGCCGACCGTGCTGCCGATTTGCCGAACTGACAGGAGCTGTCGGTGATGTCTCTACACGGAAGATCGAAGTTGGGATGGTTGAAGACGTTGAAAGCGTCGGCGCGGAACTTCAGCGCGACTCTCTCTGGGGTGATGTGGAAGGTCTTACCGAGTCCCATATCCATGTCAAAGTAACTCGGGCCGCGAAGATTGTTCCGCGAGCCGATCTGGAATCCGACCGGACCGGTGAAGTCCGCATTCGCCTGGGTCGTGCTGGTGAAGGCGTTCAACGCCTGGCCGTGACCGCCGTTGATGTGGGTCTTCACATCGGACGCTGGTCCGACCAGAATGCCCGGTGCATCGTTGGCGAATCCGGCAACAAATGCGTTGGCTGGGCAAAGTAGGGAACCCCCGTATGCACGCTGGGAAGGCCACTGACACTCCAACCGCCGATAAGCTCGTCGACCCAGCGGGGCGCGGTTCCGGCAAAGCTCTTACCGCGACCAAAGGGCAGCTCGTAGATGAAGTTGCCGTTGAAGTAGCTGGTCTCGTCGAAATCGGAGTTGCTGCGGCATTCCCGTGGCCGCAACGCATCGCAGATGAAACCATATCCGCCAATGGCCGGCGAGTTGGCGACCACGGAGACGTTGTCGATCGAGTGCGACCAGGTGTAATTCAAGTCAAATTGCAGGCCATGGCCGACGTTTTTATGCAGCGTGGTCAGCAGCCCGTTGTAGTTCGAGGATCCCTTGTTGGTGTAGAACGTGTTCTCGGCAAATTGCGCCGCCATGGCGACGTTGGGCGGCAACAGCCCAAACGCTGAAGAAAGCCACATGAAATCGGCAAAGTCGCCGCGTGCCATGTAAGTGGCAAGATTGGAACCGGCGAGGATCGCGGTGTTCTGCCCTGGGGGTCCCAATTGCGGAAATACATTCTCAAACCAAGGCTGGGAGACGATGGGGGCACCGGTCCGCAGTTCCTGGGTAACGTTGGCAAATGCGGTGGACATCAGTTGGCCCGATACGGGATCGGGGAAGTCGATCAACTGGCTGGCATCGGCCTGCGCGAGCAAGCGCCGGCCCATACGGCCGACGTAGTTGGCTCGCAGAATAAACCCGCCGGGAAATTCGTGCTGTATGCCACCGTTGAGCAGAATGGAATAAGGAGTCTTGAAGTTGGGGTCAATGGCTTCGTTGAACACCCCTTCAGCGAGGCCAAAGGGAACCGCGCTTGCTCCCGTGCCCGAGACATAAGGGGCGATCGGTTTAGTAATCGTCGGAGCCGTGGGGACTGGAGGAGGATTGCTTAGACCGCTGAATCTGGGAAGGTCAGTGCTGAGCAACGTCTCCGGGCTGTCGGATGAGTTCCCGTAGAACTGGGTAGCCTGCGCCTGGAAGAGGTAGTCATACTGTGACTGCTGGTACTGGACCGCGTTGACTACGGTTTGATCGTAGAGGATGCCCGCACCCCCATTGATGACCGTTTTTGGATTGATGCTGTACGCTGCGGCAAACCTGGGACCGAAATTTTTATACTGCGGCTTGAAGTAACCGGGTGCGTGGTTGGCCTTTCCGCCGAGTGAGTACGGGATCAGCGGAACGACTAGATTGCCCTGCTGACTGGACGCGCTCTGGGCTACGCGATCTGCGAAATAGTTATCGAAGCCGAAGTTCTCAATGGACTCAATTCCGTGGGTCTCGTAGGGCACGCTGTAATTCATCCAGCGAACGTCCGTAAGAGAGCGTGAGCTTGGGGGTTGCCTTCCAGGTATCGCCAAAATAGAGCTCGGTTTCGTAGTAGCGATAGGTGCGGGTTTGGCCGGAGCCCTGGGCAAGGCGTTGCCCTGGGCATCGTAGTTGAAGGTGCTGGAGATTGAGGAATAAGGGGCAAGCGCCAGTGCAAAAGCCTGATCGTACAAGCTGATCGCGCTTGGGTTGCAGTTCGGCGGTGGCGCCGAGACCGGACAAATATCGGCGGGCCGCAAGCTGGGGTCCAGTGCGGGCAAAAATCCACCGAGACCGAGGAGTGGGCTGTTGTAGTTGAGGATGGTGTAGCCGCTGGGTTTGGGCCACTTGAAGGTGCCGCCAAACTGGAAGCTGTGCTTGTTTTTCTGCCAGGTGAAATCGTCACGAACTACCGGGATGGGATAGGTTCTCCCCTGTGCATTAATGGCACTAGCATAAGGCCCGGTCATGATAGTTCCGCCCGAGCCATTCCCACCAAATCCGTTGTCGTATTGCGTGGCGCCCGTCGGATTGAAGGTGTTCGGAAAGTTTAAGTTTTCGAACACTTCCCCATACTCAGCCTGGTTCACCATAGTTGTTGCTGATGGTCCAGACGTGCCCGACAGCATAGGTATAGCTTTGATCGAGGAAAGGATAGGTTTCCGGATCGCCGGGAAAGTGAATGGCCTGATTCTGTGCCATTCGTTCTGGTGAAGTTGCCTTTTCCCCACAACTTCATCTTGCTGTTCAGATTGAAGTCGACCCGTTGGACATAGTCGTATTCCTTGTAAGGAAAGGGTGCATTGAAGCGGAAACCGCCGGTATTGAGGCCATCGCCGTAAGTCAGGACGAGATCATTGACGTGGGGATAGCGGCTGAGCTGAAGAGACTCAGCAACGCAGAGTTAAAACCCGTTCCCTGAGGATCGAGCGCCGCCACCTGTGCCGAACTCAAGGTCGTCGACATTGTCTGAAGTGTTGTTGTAGTAAAGGGTGCCATTTCTAAACGAATCGAGCGGAACATACGTGTCCACCAGGTTGGACAGAGTGTCTCGCCGGGCGTTGAAATCGAAAAAGAAGAACAGTTTGTTCTTAATGATGGGGCCACCGATATTGCCGCCGAACTGGTTGCGGATAAGAGGAGGTCTCGGCACTACCAGAGGCGTTGTTGTTGAACCAGTCGTTGGCTTCGAGGTCGGTATCGCGATGGTATTCCACCAGGCCACCATGGAAAGAGTTGGTGCCACCGCGGGTGACGAGTTCGAACTGGCCGCCACCACCGCCAGACGCCGAGGAAAGATCGCCAGCGGTAACGCCGCGGAACTCCTGCACGGAGTCAACGGGAGAGTTGCCAGATCGATCCACTGCCGGAGCATTGGCCACGATCGCACCAAAATTGCCGGTGGCCATGTCGTTGACGTCGAGGCCATCTACGGTAACGCGGCTCTGGTCGGTGCGCGCACCAGTGGATGAGCCGTCGAGGGTCATGCCCGGCTGCTGCACAAAGAGGGCGGAGGGATTGCTGCGGTCTTCAACCGGCAAATCCTGCAGGAACTGGACCTGAAAGTTGTTGCCAACCGTGGCGTCGGTGGTGTCGAGGGTGACTGTCTGGTTCTCTGCCGACACTTCCACCGTCTCGCGGGCTTCGCCCACGGTCAATTGCGCGTTCTGGGTACGCGTGGAGTCGACGTTCATGTACAGGCCGGAGATGACCGTATCCTTGAAGCCGGGATGCTTGAACTCGATTTTGTAGCCGGGCCCAGGAGCCACTTGGCTGATGGTGTAAGAACCAGCGGAGTTCGAAGTCGCCGTGTACACGACGCCGGTTTGCGGATTCCTGAGAGTGACCGTCGCGTCGGGAACGAGGGCGCCGCTCTGATCGGTGACAACACCGGTGATGCCGGCCACATCCTGGGCCAGGGCAGGGATGGAGAATAGTGCGGCGACGACGAAGCACGCTAAAATTGCTCCGACGAATGAAGCGCGAAAGGCAGACGGTTTGGACATTGAGATCTCCCGCTTCTAAACTGCAAGCATAGAATTTGAACTGCTCTGTTCGTGGCTCTTCCACGAGCAGGGTGCCACCAAAAATCTGTTACAGGCACGACAGTTACGGTCTTAACCTGGGAACGCGTGCCAGCAGGGGCTTATCTACTACTCAACGAACCTACTATTGCGGAATGACGGATTTCAAGAATAAAACTCGCCGGGTTAACATTTCGTAACTTGTGTCAGCGCCGGAAAAATCAGATTGGGAAAGGCGAAGGGAAGGCGGCGATCAGCCATCGGCAGAAATCTGGTGGCTGCTCTACAAATTATGCGTGTGCGCGTACTTTTTTTCGGGATTTTGAAGGAACTGGCGGGCCGCTCGTCGGAAGTGATCGAGCTGCCGGAGGGAGTTTTGTTGCGGGATGTTCTGGCGCATTACGAAGGGCACATCCCGGAATTAAAACCGTGGCTGCCATCGATTGCGCTCTCGGTGAATCAGGAATACGCGAATCCCGACACTAGGTTGAGCGCGGAGGATGAGGTTGCGTTGCTGCCTCCGGTTAGCGGAGGCGCTCCCGAATCAGCGGGTGAGACGCCCGCTGGACCGCGGGCAGGGCGACGGCGCTACGCTTGGATTGTGCGCGCACCTATCGATTCGGCAGGAACTCTCGCCGGACTGAAGCGTGGCGAGGATGGCGCGGCGCTGTTATTTGAAGGCGTGGTGCGCAATCAGACGCGGGGGCGGAAGACGCTCTATCTCGATTACGAGGCCTATGAGGAAATGGCTTTGAAAGAGATGGAGTCTTTGGCGGAGCAGGCCTTGGAGAAATTTCAGATTCGCGATGTGGCGCTAGTTCACCGGCTGGGACGGCTGGAGATTGGCGAGACCAGCGTGCTTATCGCGGTGGCGTCGGCGCATCGCGCGGCCGCTTTTGAGGCTTGCCGCTGGCTGATTGACACGCTGAAGCGCACGGTTCCCATCTGGAAGAAAGAATACTTCGAAGACGGCGCGGTCTGGGCGGACGGCGAGCCGTTTCCGGCGGAGATTGGGCGGGCGAATTCTTTTCCCGCAGGCAGCCCGTCTGGAGGCTCCGCATCTAAGTGAAGGGCGCAGCGCCTGATCCTGCGCGGCTGGCGCGAATTCGTACAGGTATAATTCCATCATTCGATGAGAAAACTTGCCGCGATCTTTTTCACCGTGGGCCTGATGATTTGCGCCCGCGATCTTTGGTCGCAGCAAGCGCCGGCGAAGCCCCGCTCGGCGCCAGCGCAGAGCCAATCGGAGCCCGCCACCAGGCTCAAAGTCGATGTGAACCTGGTCAACGTTTTCGTCACGGTGACGGATGATCACGGTGCGCCGATTGGCGGGCTTATCAAAGACAATTTCATGCTGGAAGAAGATGGAGAACCGCAGAAGATTGCGGTGTTCGACAAGGAATCGGCGCTGCCGCTTTCGATCGCGCTGGCCATCGATACCAGCCTGAGCACGCGAAGCAACTTGCCGCTTGAACAGGCTTCGGCGAAGCGCTTTGCCCATACGATTCTGCGGCCGGTCGATGCGCTTTGCGTTTATGGATTCAGCGAAGTGGTCAACGAGTCGACCGCAGGATACACGCCGGAGTTGAAGCGCGTCGATGAGGCCATCGATCACATTCGCGTGGGTGCGGCCACGGCGCTGTACGATGCCATCTACCTGGCTTCGCGTTCTCTCGATCGCCGCAAAGGACGCAAGGTCATCGTGCTGATCACCGACGGCGGCGATACTGCCAGCAAGGTGGATTACCAGGAGGCGGTGCGCGCGGCGGAAGAGGCCGAAGCGCTGGTTTACTCCATCATTATTGTTCCCATTGAAAGCAGCGCCGGACGCGAGACCGGGGGTGAGCACGCGCTGATTCAGCTCTCGGAGGATACGGGAGGCAAGTGGTATTACGCGACGTCGACGGCGCAACTGGATGACGCGTTCCGTAAGATCAGCGATGAACTGCGGACCCAGTATTTGCTGGCCTACTATCCCACGCAGCGCAGTTCGTTCTCGGAGTTCCGAAAAATTCAAGTGAAGATTGCCGGAGTGCCGGATGCGGCCGGCGACCGGGTGCGGCATCGCGCCGGATACTACACGGTGAAGTCAACGTTTTAGCCGCCAAGCGTGGGCGGGCTACTTGCCGCAAGCGACCGCCGCTGTGTAGTCTGGGTGACTCGCAGAATTCTAGGCTTTTAGTAATAGCAGGAGTTGCAGTTTCTTGCGCAGTGGCGGGCGATTGTCCGCTGGCGATTATTGGGATCATAAGAAAGAAGGTGGATATGCGTTCGAACTGTCCCCGATGGGATGTGCGTTACGGCCTGGCGGCGGCGCTCGGTATTTTCTTTTTAATATCGTCCTCATGGATGTTCGGTCAGGCGACGCTAGCGACGGGGAGCATCGTAGGCACGGTTACAGATCCGAGTGGGGCGGTGGTGGTGGGGGCGAAAGTTGTGATCACCCGGATTGATATGAACCAGGTGATCGAGGTGAAAACGAACGGGGCCGGGACCTACTATTCCGGACCGCTCATCCCCAGTCAGTACAGAGTCCGGATCTCGGGCAATGGATTCAACGCGATCAGCGAGACGGTTACGGTAGAGGTCGACAATACCGCAACTGCGAATGCGAAGTTGGCGGTCGGGCAGGAAAGCACCGTTGTGGTTGTGCAAGTTAATGACATTCATGTTAATACCGAGCAGCCTACTGTCCAGGGAGTACTTACAGCGACGGAGATCGAAAATCTCCCGATCAATGGCCGGAACTTCCTCGACCTGGCACAGCTTGAGCCGGGGGTACAGATTCAGGACGGTCAGGATTTCGATCCGACGAAGGCGGGATTCTCGTCGATTTCATTTGGCGGACGGTTCGGGCGGACGGCGCGCATCGAAGTGGACGGCGTCGACGTCTCGGATGAAACGGTGGGCACGACCACGACTGACATTCCGGCCAGCGCGATTCAGGAATTTCAACTCAGCCAATCCAGCCTCGACATGTCGACCGAACTGACTTCTTCAGGGTCGGTCAACGTCACGACGAAATCGGGGACGAACGCGGTGCATGGCGAGGCTTTCGGACAATTTCGCGACAGCAGCGTAGGGGCGGCCGCGCTGCCTACACCTCCGGGGCTGACCGCTCCTTTTCAGCGCAGCCAGTTTGGCGGCGACGTGGGCGGGCCGATCCAGAGGGACAAGGCATTCTTCTTCCTGGATGGCGAGCGCACGCTGCAGAACACGCAAAGTGCTGTCCCGATTTCTGCTCCATTCCAGCAATATTCGGGAACGTTTAGCGATCCGTTCCGCGAGACCAACGTGTTGGGACGTTTGGACTATCTACTGCCTCACAACGCGCATGCCTTCTACCGCTTCACGTACTTCAAGAATTTTCTGGCTGCCAATAACAGCGCCGCATACTCGGTATATGACAACAAGGACATCACGCGGACGCATGCCATCGGGCTCGATTTCAACACCGGGAATTACACGCACTCGTTCCGGTTTTCGTATTTGAAGTTCGAGAACGAAATTGTGGACGCCACGATCGGCACCAGCCTGCCGTTTGCCAATCTGGGCGCAGAAATCTTCCTGGGCAGTACCGGACTGGACGCCGGGCCGAACTTTCTGGCGCCACAGGGCACGCCGCAAAGCAATCATGAGATCAAGTACGACGGCGGCCGGGTCATGGGTGCGCACACCATTCGATTCGGAGTGGCTTATGACCGGATATGGGGCGGGGGATTCGCTTCGTTTTATTTGAATGGTCCTTCGATCACGTCGCAGGTTTCTCAGGCGGAGATCGCGGCGGCGGCGGGTGGTCCGTTTGCAAATGGCTCCGCCAATCCTCTGAATTACCCGGCAGATGCGGCCGTGATTTCCAACGGACTCGGCTATACGACGAGCGTACCGGCGTTGGGATTTCCGGCGGGCGGACTGGGTCCGGACAATCGCATTCAGCTTTATCTCGGTGACAACTGGAAGGCTCGTCCGAACTTCACGCTCACTTATGGGGTGCGCTATGTGCGCGACACCTCGCGCACGGATAGCCAGTTTCCCGCGGTTCCGCAGCTCAACAACTTGTTTCCATCGCTGGGAAATCAAGTCCGGCAGCCGAATTCGAACTTCGCTCCGATGCTCGGTTTTGCCTGGGATCCGGGCAGCAACGGCAAGACTTCGATTCGCGGTGGGGTTGGGCTGTATTACGAAAACGCGCTGTGGAACAACGTGCTCGCGGATGCGCCGCAGCGCGAAGCCACGGGCGCATTTTTGCAGCAAATCGCTCCCTGCAGTTCTCCCGGCCAGCCGAACTCGATTCCAACGTCGAGTGGAACGCTTAACGCGCCGGGAAGCGCGAGCGCGATTGCGATCTGCGGAGCCAGCGGGGCGAGCAGCTTTCCGCTGATTGGCAATGCTCTGCCGGCGATCATTGGGCTGCAGCAGGCGTACATCGCGGGCTCGCCTTTCAATCTGAAGACGCCCAACCCGAATTTTGTGGGGACCACGCTGGCGGGTTGCAACACGCTGCCCTCTTCGGCGAATTATGCCGGATGCTACTTCACTCCGGGCGTGAATATGTTCAATTCGAACTACCGGTCGCCGCGCTCGGTGCAGATGAACCTGGGCTTGCAGCACGAACTGAAGCCGGGCACGGTGGTGAGCGTCGATTTCATTCGCAACGTGCAGACGCATTATTTGCTGGGCGTGGATCAGAACCATTCCGGGGACGTGCGGCACTTCAACCTGCAAGGCGCGCAGAACGCGATTACCGCGACGCTGCTCAATTGTGGGGCGAGTTCGGTGACGCAAGGGTGGTCGCAGAATTGTCCGAGTGGGCGATACAAGAATCCTGACGGCACGCCGCGCCCGCTGAATATCGGCGATTTCGCGGCGTTTGGTTTGGGATCCCCGACGGATATGGGCGGGAGCAGTTGCCCCGCCGGGCTGGTCTCCACTTTTAGTTCCATTGCCGCAAACACCGGAGACAGCACTTTGCTCAATATGTTCCCCAACGGCTATGCGTGCGCCTTTGGCGGAATCAATCCGAATGCGCCGCCGCTGAATTTCCTGTCACCGGTTGGGCGCTCGGTGTACGACGGCGTGCAGGCGAAGCTGGTGGAGAACGTGAAACATCCGTTCCCGGGAGCGAAATCGATGAACCTGCAACTTGCCTACGCGTTGTCGCGCTTTGATAACAGCGGCGGCGGCGTTGCACCGGATGCCTCGGTGGAGGCAGGCAGCGGCGATCAGGACTCCGTCGTCCCGGCGCTCGACAACGCGAACGTGAACCGTTACTACGGCCCCTCGGCGCTCGACCGCACGCATCAAGTTTCGTTCGGCGCATACATCGAGTTTCCAAAAAAACTCCAGATGGGAATCATGTCGCACTTCTACAGCCCACTAGCAACGACGCTTACCGTGCCGGACACAGGATTCGGCGCGGGGGAAATTTTTCGCACCGACTTCAGCGGGGATGGCACCACGCAGGATCCGGTTCCGGGCACGCACAACGGCAACTTCATGCACGGTATCGACAACAGCAGCATCGGCAACGTGATTTCCAGCTACAACGCGAAGTACGGCGGCCAGCCAACCCCTGCGGGCAACGTGCTGGTGGCGGGACTGCCCGCTTTCATCAATGCCACAGACCTGGCGGGACTGGGCGCTGTCGCGCCGTTGGTATCGGTGGCTCCGACGGGCCAGGCGAACATGAGCTGGCTGAAGACGCTGGACGCGACCATCGGATGGCAACACACATTCTTCGATCGCGTCACCATCAAGCCGTCGGCCGGCGTCTACAACGTGTTTAACTTCGCGAATTTCGATTTGCCGAACAACATGATGTCGGGGCTGCTGACGGGAACTCCGGGGAGCATCAATGGCACGACCTATGGCGGCCATGTGGTGAATCGGGTGGGCGTGGGGACGGGCGTGTATTCGCTGGGCTCGCCGCGGCAGACGGAGTTCAGTTTGAAGATTGAGTTCTAGGGCAGAGTTCCTCAGCGGCTAAAGCCGGAAAATCCAAGGCGGGTTGCGGCGCGGCTTGGGCGGCGGCGGCTTGAAGCCGCGCCCTTTCAAAGCGGCATGGACAGTCATGCGGCGGTCGATATTAGCGGCCCGCCGGATTAAAGCGCCTGCCGGCGCATCCGGTCGAATGCGCCTAGCTTGAGGTGAACAGGTGGCCGAGCTTTTCTTTTTTTGTTCTTAGGTATTCTTCGGCGTGGGGGCTGGGGATTACTTCGCAGGGGACGCGTTCGACGACGCGAACTCGGCGCGCTCGAGGGCTTCGACTTTTTCCGGATTGTTGGAGAGCAGGCGCACGCTGGTCACTCCGAGCTTTTTCAGAATTTCCGCGGGCAGCGTGAACTCGCGATAATCATTCTTGAATCCCAGCCGCTCGTTAGCCTCGACCGTATCGAGTCCGGCATCCTGCAATTCGTAAGCTTGCAGCTTGGCCATCAGGCCGATGCCGCGTCCTTCCTGCTGTTCGTAGATCAGAATTCCGGCGCCTTCTTCGGCAATCATCGACAGCGAGAGTTCGAGTTGCTGGCGGCAATCGCAGCGCAGGGAATGGAAAACGTCGCCGGTGAGGCATTGCGAATGAATTCGCACCAGCGGCGGCTTCGACTTGACGTCTCCCATGACGAGGGCTACGGCTTCTTCGATGCGGTGACTGCCGTCCGAGCCAGTTTCGCCGCGGAAGCCATAGATGCGGAAACTGCCCCAGCGAGTGGGGAAGTCGGCCGAAGCGATCTGACGCACTTCTTTTATGCTCACCATTCGATTATAGCGGGCGATGCCGCGCCGCGTTCGACTAGCCGCGGGCTTTGAAAGGAAAGATGGCGTCCTGCTTGGAAGGGATGGGCGAGCCGTTGCGAGTTGCGGGATGAAAGCGCCAGTTCTCGAGCGCGGCCAAACATCTGGTGTCGATATCCTCGCCCAGGCTCTGCAGCACCATCTTGTGAACGATCTCGCCCTGCTCGTTGATGGTGATTTCGATGACTTCGTTTCCGGGAGTGGTGGGCAATTGCCAGGGATAGACGACGGGATCGGAAGTCTGAATGGGAAGCGCGGCGACGGACTTCGTCGCCGTATAGCTGACCCTGACTTAAAGTGCCGTAGGTGGCTCCGGCTTGCGCGCCGTGACCGAGAGCGGAGAGCGTCTGCGTCTGGGCCTTGTCGTCGGCTTCGGCGCGGGAGAGCGGATTCTGTGACGCGAGCTTCGCCAGTTGAGCGGGCGTTTTCCAGGTGAGCTTGTTCTGGCTCAAGCGCTGGTGGCTGTACTTTTGCGTGGCAGTGTCAGGAGAGCTGTGCGTGCTGTTGTCATGAAGCTTGCTCGACCAGTAGAGGCGGGTGAGGGAAGTTCCGTTTTCACCGACGGCGACGGAGGTGGGGCTGAGCAGCAGAGCCTCGGGCTCGCGCAGGAGCCAGATGAGAGCCAATCCATGGATAGCCACGGATGCGGCCAACAGCCAACGCTGGCGCCGGACGGTCGGCGGATTCAATTGCGCAAACATCGGATCGAACCCCAGAGGAGCCTGATCGTGGCTCTCAATGCTAGTTAGACGTGGCGGAGCGGGGTTCGTCAAGGAATTTTTGAGGGGAGCGATAACCTGCGGAGCACGTTCCGGAGTGGAGCAGAATCACGCTCGGTGTGGAGCAGAATGAGGATCACTGCTAAAATGATCGAGCACCCATCACACCCGTATGGGGCTATAGCTCAGTCTGGGAGAGCGCCTCGTTCGCAACGAGGAGGTCGTCGGTTCGAGCCCGACTAGCTCCACCACTTCTTTCAACCGGTTAGCGACTTTTTGGCCGTTGGAATTCATCGAAAGACTCAGTTCAATTGGAACGTTTTGGAACGTAAACGGCCCGCAAGTCCACGCCAGGTGAAGGTTTTTGGAGGAACCCCTCGTTCGCAACGAGGAGGTCGCCGATTCGATCCCGGCCAGGTCCACCATTCATAGCCAGTCAGATAAGGCTTCAATTAAACAAGTTAGCCTCCAACCTCGGTCGATCTCCCGACCACAATGCCGCAAACGACAGAGGAGCGCCTGCGGCCGTCAGGCGGACAAGTTCGCAGCCCGCGCCACCGAAAAGACTTAACGAGGCACCTGGAAGAGAGCGCTAGTGCTTCGCATAGACGGGCCCAGCTTCGCGAGACGGGGGATCGGAGACCGCGCGAATATAGGACGTGAGAGCCTCGATTTCTGATTTGCTGAGAGTGTTTCCCCAGGGTGGCATGAGCGCCGACTTCTGGAGAGCTGGACCGCCGTGCATGATGATGGCCGCGAGATCGGCGTCGCTGATCTTGTTGAGCGTATCGCCTTCGGTGAACGGATGCGGCTTTAGGTCGAGGTTGTCGTAATTCGAGACACGCTCCACCGTCGACTCGGGATTGTGGCAGCGATCGCAGTATTGATCGTTCAGGCGGCGGCCTAGAGTCTGTTGATAGCCCAGAGCAATCTCTTCAAGGTTGAGTTCAACTTTCTTGTGCGACTTGTCGAGCGTCGATGCGGTGATCTGGTAGCGGCCAGCCATTCCACCTAGCGAGACGTTGGTCGTGACTTGTCCGCTGGAATCGGTCAGGCCGTTGGGGGAATCGAACGTGACTCCGGGAGCGGCGGCGAACTCTACGAGCGCTCCGGCCACGGCGGTTCCCTGGTCATCGTTCACTTGAACGACCACGGGTTGAGGCAGGAGGCTTCCGGTCTGAGCGAACTGCTTGCCCCCGCTGGATTCGACGATGGCTGCTCCAAAGGCCGTAGGCTTGGGCGCTGCGGCGGACTCAGTCTTGCGCGAGCAGGAAGTTCCCAATACTACAAGCCCCAGAAGTAATGCAACGCGAGTTTTCATTTTTTTGCTACCTCCTGCTTGCTCCCGCCTTTCTGCGAGATCAGGAATGCAGTGAGCGCCCGGGCGTCCTCATCGCTCATGGCCCGATTCGGCTCAACGGTTCCGGGCCGTAGCGACTGTGGATTCCTCATCCACTGATAGATCCAGGCCGAAGTGAGGCGCGATCCAACCTGAGTAAGCGTAGGGCCGATGTAACCTTTGTCATTCTTGGTGTCGACGATGTGGCAGCCCTGGCATGAGTACTTGCCGTAATAGAGTTGCCGGCCGAGTTCAATTTGCCCTTGCGGATATCCGCTCAACGGCATGGAGTCGCGATCGACCACAGGACTCTGATACACGGTCATGATGTAGTCGGTGAGTTCGTTGGCTTCCCCATCCGTCAAGTTGAATCGCGGCATCCGGCGGATGAGCGCTGGGCGCAGCGTTCCAGGATTCTTGAAGAATTGCACCAACCACTCGCGCTGCACAGAGCTACCTTCCCACGTGAGGTCAGGAGCCATGTCGCCGCCGTGTCCATTGATACGATGGCAACTGAAGCAGGCGAGATCGTTCATCAATCTTCCAGCTTTGCCGGCGGGCTGATAATTCGATTCCGGAGTTGCCGGTACGGCCAAGGCTGGTGGCAGAGTTGTAGACCGTTCGTTGAGCGCAAGCAACGCGGTAGTCAGAGAATCGATTTGCGAATTGGTGAACGTGTACTGCGGCATGCGCAGGCCGGGCGAAAAGGCTCGCGGATTTTTTATCTTGCCCGCAAGGTAGTCGGGCAATGTATGCGGCATCCCGGGGAGGAAAATGAGTTGCGTGATGGACTTGCTGCCGATGCGGCTGAGTTCGGGCGCGAAATTTTCCGGCTTCTTGATGCCGGCGATTTCGTGGCAGGAAGCGCAGCCATAGTCGGAGACCAGGCGCTTGCCGTGTACGATTTGCTGGGGCGTTGCGGCCTCAAGATGAACATTCGCGAGCAGGTCGGAATCGGCCTTGGCTTCGAGGAATCCGGACAGCGTAGCGACTTGCGTGTCGTTGAGGCGATAGTGCGGCATCGCTGTGCCTGCGTCGTACACACGCGGATTGCGCAGCCAGCCCTGCAACCACTCCGGTTTTACTTTACTGCCGACGCGAGTCAATTCCGGTCCAACATTGCCGCCGACCATGTTGCCAGCGGCATTCTGCACCGCATGGCAGGAAGCGCAAAAAGACTCGCCATACAGGCTGGCGCCGGCGGTGGCATCGGAAGACGCCTTGGCCGTTAGAGAAACCGAGTCGTCCACAACCGCCGTGCTGTTGGCGATGAGGAATGCCGAGATGTCGCGGGCATCGTCATCGGTCAGCTTGAAATTGGGCATGGTGGCCGTGGTGGAATAGGCCAGCGGATCTTTCAACCAGGCGTAGATCCATTCGCGCGTCGTCTTGTCGGCGATGTGCGAAAGCGCCGGCGGATCGTCGGTAGCCTTCATGGTGGTGCCGTCCGGCAACTTCACGGTGTGGCAATGCACGCAGCCTGACCCTGAGAGCAAACTGCGTCCCTGATTCAGGACTGGCGTTCCAGGCAGCGGGCCACGGTGGCATTCCCCGCAGGATGACTCGATGTATTTAGCTTTCAGAATCGGCTGTTCCCACGCGAGCGTGCTGCTGTGCGCCTCAGAGACGGTCGTGGCGGCGCCTTGTCCGCGATGGCAGACGGTGCAGCCGAATTCGTCAAGCTTGTGCGGAATCGCAGGGTGCGTGCGAAATGGCTGAGTGGAAACATCAGTGAGCGTGGGCTCGCTCAATCCAACGTGACAACTCGTGCAGCGGTCGACGACTCCCAGATCAGGCAGCCAGATCTGCTGGATGCCGCCTTTGAAATGCCGCTGCAGCGTGTTGGCCTCGCTGCGGTTGCGGATCATGCGTAAATATCCGTGCTGGTAATGCCTCCACTCGCTGAAGAAATTCTTCGCCGGGGCGATGGCCAGCGACGCGAGAAAAATCACGCTGACCACACCGAAGGCGCGGACGCTATCGCCGAACAACGCTTGCCAGATGGATCTCAGTTTTTCTCTCATGTGTGTTGCGTCCTACGTATTAAAAGCTCTGCCACGGCAGCACCCAGGCCCAGCCGGGTCCGCGGAAAAATGTACCGATGGCCGTGAGTACGATTAATTCGAATAAGAACCAGGTCATCACCCAATAAGAAAGCGGGCGCGCTGCCAGATATCTCCCAAGGCCCGAAGGCGATTGCGGAGAACTCTGTGCCGCGACGAGCATGATTGCCGCCATGATGAGCGTCGGCACGAGCGCTGCATACACCTTGAATGCCAGCAGGAAAAGCGACAGCCCGGTCGCGACCAGATAAAAAATGCGCAGTCGTTTCTGACGGTCTTTTAGAAACAGTCCGTCGGCTTCGATGTTGACTTTGAAATAGGGAATAACGATCAGCGCCGTTACCACCAACCCGGGTACTAGCACTCCGGCGACCACCGGCGGGAAATAATGCAGCATCTCCTGCAATCCCAGGAAGTACCACGGAGCCTTGGCTGGATTCGGCGTGTGCGAGGGATCGGCCAGGCCCTCGAGAGGAGCGTTGAACATCAGCGCGATCCATACCAGGCCGATCGCCAGCGTCATCACGGCCACGGCCGCGCGGAATAGTACTTCGGGGAAAGTTTGGATCTGATCTTCGGATTCGACCTTCACCTGCGCCGAAGTGCGGCGCGTGATGAACACGATGCGGCGCGGGGATTTCTTCGCGTTCGAGTCGACACCAGCAGTGAAGTCTTTCGGCGCAGACATATTATTTCGCCTCCTTCACTGTGGATGTGTCGTGAGCACGAACCACTGCGGGTTCGCCGGAATGAGCGTACAGGCCGCCATCTTTGCGGATTCGCCAGAAATGAATCGCGACGAAGAACATCGCGGCCAGAGGAAGGATCATGCAGTGCAGCACGTAGAAGCGAAGCAGCGCATTCGCATTGACGGCGCTTCCACCCAGCAGCAGGAAGTGAATCTTGTCGCCGATCACCGGCACTGCCGAAGCAATGTTCGATCCCACCGTGATCGCCCAGTAGGCCAACTGATCCCAGGGAAGCAGGTATCCGGTGTAGCTGAGCAGCAATGTGATCAGAAGAAGAACGACGCCGATGACCCAGTTAAATTCGCGCGGCGTGCGATAGGCGCCGCGATAGAAGACTTTGAACATGTGCGCGAATACCAGGAAAACCATGGCGTGCGCTGACCAGCGGTGCAGGTTGCGGAGAAACAATCCGGAAGAGACCACGAACTGCAAATCTTTGGTGTCGGTGTAGGCCTGTGGCGCTGAGGGGTGGTAGTAAAGCATCAGCGGAATGCCGGTCGCGACCAGCAGCAGAAACGTCCCCAGGGTCAGCGTGCCGAGATACCAGGTCGCGCTGAAGCTCAGCATGCGGGTGCGCACCTTGGTGGAGAACAGGTGCAGGAAAACGTTCTGCTGAATGGCCAGCGCGCGCTTCAGCGTGCTCGATCCGGTTCCGCTGCGAAAGATCGAGCGCCAGACCCGTGTTCCCTGCAAGCTTTCGAGATGTTGATCTACCGTTTTTGCCATATCAGACCCTCACGAAGGAATCGCGCGCCAGCGCTGGAACGTCGGACGAACGATCGACCAGAAGATCACCGTCCTCGTTAATCCAGATTCGCTTCCAGGGCAGCGGCCTGGGCGCGGGCCCTTCGATCTTTTTCCCGGTTTGCTCAAACTTGCTGCCGTGACACGGGCAGGCAATCATGTTCAATTCCGGCTTCCACGCGGTCATGCAGCCCAGATGCGTGCAAATCGCGCTCAGCGAAAAGAATCCTTCTTCCGAGTGGATGATGTAAATTCCCGTCGTCACGTCGAGCGTGACCGAGTCGAGCGGATAGCGGTCGGGCTTGCCGGCATTTACCACGGGCGACGGCTCATAGAGAACGTTGGGCTCGAGGTACTGATAAGAAAATGCGGCCGTGCCTACAGCCGCAACGCTGAGCGAGCCCAATCCCAGCTTGGTGAAAAATTGACGGCGGTTCAGATCGATGGTCGGTTCTGCAGTTGGCTTCGTCTTTTCGTCTGCCATGATTTTCTCGTCGCTACTTCGTTAAGCTCTACTTCTGTAATCCAGCGCCGATCGCGGCTATCGAGATCAATCCCGTGGGCTCGGCGGGAAGCAGGTTGTAAGACTCCATGGTGATTGTTCCCACTGGACAGCGCATCGCGCACAGTCCGCAGCGGATGCAGCGAGTTTCGTCCTTCAACATGGCGGAACCGGTCACCACTCCTAGTTGATCAGCGGCGACTTCATCGAACTCGACGCTGAACAGGTCCTGGTTGTCGCGGATGTGTTGCACCGTCTCGGACTCGAAGGCGATGCGATCCAGTGAAACCAGTTCCAGACATTTCTCCGGACAAACGTCGACGCATCCGCCGCACAGGATGCACATGCTGCCGTCTTCGGGTACTCCTTCGAAAATCGTGTTGACCCAGCAATGCAGACAGCGCTGCGCCTCGGCCACTGCTGCCGGAGCGTCATAGCCGACTTCTACTTCGGTCACGCCCGTGCGCCGTTCCAATGGCAGCATCGGAACTGGTTGCCGGTTGAGATCGAGGTACCCGAGTGGCATCGCATGCCGTTTGAGTAGTTCGACTTCGATGACCGGTTCCGGATGCTTCCCGCCCCGCAGAAATTCATCGATGCCGACCGCGGCGCGCTTGCCGTCGGCCACGCTATCGATAATCAGGCGTGGACCGAAGACGCAGTCGCCGCCCGCAAAGATTCCCGGAGCGGAAGTCATGAGAGTCTGCGGATTGACCGCGATCAGCCCGCGTGGAGAGATTTCAACCTTGTCTTCAGGACGAAAAAAGTCCAGCCGCGGCGCCTGGCCAATGGCCATGATGATGGTGTCGCACTCGATCTGGCTCTCACTGTTTTCGTAGAATGCAGGACTAAAGCGGCGATTCTCATCGAACACAGACTTCGTCTTGAGAGTTTCGAGGGCGACGACCTTACCATCTTTACCGATGATTCGTTTCGGACCAAAGCCGGGATGAATGAAGATGCCTTCTTCCTCAGCCTCTTCGATTTCCTCGAGCGCGGCGGGCATTTCATTGCGGCGTTCGAGACAAACCAGATTCACCTCGCGCGCGCCCATGCGTAGAGCCGACAGAGAGATGTCCACCATTTCCTTGGTGGCAACCGCGGAAACATTTTCTTCAGAGGGCTGCGCCTCTTCGACGCCGGCGGCGTGCTGCTTCACGACTTCGCGCGCGGCTGAGCGAGCCACGTCCATGGCAACATTGCCGCCGCCGATCACAATGACCTTCTTGCCGATCGTGAACTTGTAGCCGAGATTCACGTTGAGGAGGAAATCGATTCCTTTGTAGACGCCGTCGAGATCGACGCCGGGAATACTGAGATCGCGGCTGCGGTGCGCCCCTACCGCGACAAGCACAGCATTGAAACCCTGATGGCGCAGGTCGGAGATGGTGAAGTCGCGCCCTGCGGCGTGATTGAGCTTGAGCGTGATGTCACCGGTCTCAAGAATTTCGCGGACCTGCGCTTCGACCACATCGCGCGGTAAACGGTATTCGGGAATTCCGAGATAGAGCATTCCACCGGCAACGGGAGCCGCTTCGAAAATCGTAACGGGATAGCCCATCAGCGCGAGATCGTGGGCGGCGGAAAGCCCTACCGGACCTCCGCCGATGACCGCAACTTTGAAGGGAAGTGTTTTCTGCGCGCGGCCTTCGTTGACGTTGATCGGGTGCTTCGATTCCGGCCCGTGCTGCTCGGTGAGGAATCGTTTCAGAGCTCGAATGGAGATCGGGCGATCGATTTCGCCACGCCGGCAGGCCGTTTCACAAGGATGCGCGCAAACGCGCCCGCAGATGCTGGCCAGGGGATTCGGTTCGCGGGCCAGGCGATAGGCTTCCTCGAACCGTCCTTCGGCGATCAGGCCCACATAGCGTCCGGCGTTGGTGTGAGCCGGACAGGCCATCATGCAGGGAAAGTTCGTGTGCAGGAAATCCGCGTCAACCCGCTTATCTTTGAATCGTTTTAGCATCGAATCAACCGCGCGGCAGAAAAATACGGAGCGGCCGATTGCTGCCGCTCCGTAATCCTTACTTGCTCAGGGTGAAATCCGCTTTGCCACCGCCAGCCACGGTGACCGGCTTGGACTGATTCTTCGCACCTTCGTGCCAGACAACCAGCGTATAGCTGCCATCAGGAACATCCTTGATTTTGTAGGCGCCGCTGTCATCGGTCTCAGCGAAATAGGGTGTAGGGCTGACGACGATGTATCCCGCCATGTCCGGATGCACGTTGCAGAACAACGGCACGACCCCAGCTTTATCGAAGGTGAAAGGACGCTTCTCGCCTTTGGGCCAGGTTCCGAGATTGTGTCCAGCTTTCTTGTCGCTGCCGACGGCAGTCCAGAAGACGTTGTGCGCGACGTTGTCGCTGTTCAGAAAATCGACGGTTGTGCCCTGCTGCACGGCGATAATGTGGGGCGCGAACAGGAGTCCCTTTTGATCGATCACGGGATGATCTTTGGGAGCGGGGAACGTTTTGCCTGCGATGACGTCGACGTAAACCACCGAGTGTCCCTTCATCCCCGTGACTTTACCTTCGATGTCGCCCGCCCACGCCGCGCCGCACAGTCCGGCGATCAATGCCATCATTACGAGTGTTCTGCACTTCATTGCCTTATCTCCTTATTGATTTGTCACTGACCATCGCTCAGGTGCAGGTCAGAAAATAATTTTTGCGTCCAGATAGACGTTATTGTTCGAATTCGCATTTCGGCCAAAACTGTCATAGTTGTTCTGGGCGCCATTGAAACGGGTGTACGCGGTGTATTGCGCGGCGAGCAGCAGATTCTGCCAGGGCCAATAGGTGAAGTTCGCGATGTATCCAGAGCCCCTGGGATCGCCGTTGAAGTTGCCACTTACCGCAACGCCGGGGGGAAACAAAGTGAGATCAGACGTGCCAGTGGTATTGAACCAGCCAAACGTGCCGGTGTATTTGTTGCCAAGGTGATATTCGGCATTGGCCATCACGGTATTCAGCCGGTGCGACCCTTGCGAAACTAACCCCTGCTGCAAACTGCCGAGCAGATCATTATTTTCCCGGATGTATGTGGCACGGAACGACAGCACGTCTTTGCGGAACAGCGTCTGATCGATCTGAGTGTCTACGCCAAAGTCCGTGAACGAATCCGTCATGAGAGAGGACCCATCTGGCGCGGTGATCGCGTTCGGAGTCGATCGCATGTGCATCCCATAAGTACCAATCTCGTACTGTGTTTTGGCGGTCAGTTGCTGCCATGCCGCACGCCAGTAGGGGGCCACTCCCCGAATGTTGATTCCGGCGCCGGTGTTCGGTTGCGGGCTGCCTATATGCTGGGATCGATAGATGGCGGCATCAAAGTACAGATGGTTATTCCACATCGCATAAGCGCCAACCCCTCCCACATCCTGTCCCAAGCCGCCGTTAATAAAAGGAGAGGCGTTCGGCGAAGGAGAGAAGTCGTTGGCGACCCAGGGATAAGCCCAGGCCGGCGTGCTGTTCCACAAGTCCTCTACCGTGGGATTGTTGTTGAGGTCGATACCGTAAATGAGTTCTTTGCCACCCAGCTTGGTCTTGTTCGCGAAGCGAACATCGGTGTTGTCCATGCTGAAATGGTCGTCTTGCGTGTCGTAGGTGACTTGCAGAAAACTCCCAATATGGCTGGTCCACGCGCCTGACAGAAACAGCGAGATGTCCTGGGGGAATTCCACGGTACCGTTCTGGCTCGTCGGCAGCGGCGTTTTGAGGGAGGTGAAAGAGGCGTCCAGCATCACCGAAAGCGGCAGTGAAGCCAGAAGCTCCAGCGGCGCCGTCTTCTTGCTTCCCTCGGCTTTGATGACCTTGGTCTCGTCGGCCTTATCGACGTAGCCGGTGAGCTTGAACTTTCTTCCGGCGGGGTTGAGCTCGGGAGGAGTGTAGTGGCAGCCGCTGCAGGCCAGACCCGTCTGCCGGGCATAGCTGGGAACCGCCTCTACCTTGGGCGGATTGACTGCAGCAAAGAACAGCAAAATCAAGACCGGCACTGCCACCAACAGGAAAATAGCCGCCTTCTTCATAGGAATCTCCTTTTTCTCAGGAACCTGGGTTGTGTGCCAAGAGTCGCGCACCGGTAGAGGGCGAGCCCGAAGATCGGACCCGCGTTCATTCGTAAACACGGTTCTGCGGACGCGCCTTCATTGACTCTTGGAATGTGGTCCCTCAGCCTCGCATCAAGATGAGCCAGATGCTAATAAAGACAGGGGATAGGGTGCCGGACGCTGGATCACAGCTCAACGTGATTTCAATCACATTCGCGGTGGAGGGGATTGAGCCGCGTTGGACCGCAAAGCGTCGAGAATTTCGACAGTTTGGTGGTTTCTTGGGGCAATCCGGTGGGTTTAGCAGATTCCCGATATGGGAATGCGAGGCCGGTGGCAAGATCACCGTCTCGCGTGACTAAGGGCACGAAACTTGGCGGCCAGAAACAGGTTGTCGCCCGCGGTCATCTGCGCCGCTTATTCTTCCACTTCGGCGATGAATTTTCGAATCGACTCTTCACTCTGTGGACTCATTTCCGTGAATTGGATTCCTTGTCGGTTCTCTTTTGTCCAGATGACTGTGCCTGTTGCCTCGAGCCGCACGCCTGACACGGGCAATTGGAATAACACTCGCACCTTATCTTTGGGCTGCAGGCCAGTCGCTTCTACCTGAAGTCCCTCCTTGGCTGAGATTCCAGGTTTCGCCTCGTATTGTTCGAGAACCTACCGTGCACGTCACGTCGGTTCGGATTGGGGCACGCATGTGCCGGCGTCGATTCTCCAACATCCCGCCCTGCACAGTGCGGAACAAGATGTTCAGCTTTTGCCTATCCACCGGCTTCTGAAGAAAGAAAGTTGCGCCGAGCGTGAACGCCTGTTGCATGGTCTCTCTCTCATCCCGCCCGGTCACGATCATAATCGGCGTGGATTTATTCCAGGAGGACTTGCGGATCATGCGGGCCAGATCGAAACCATGCAGATGAGGCATCTCCAAATCGAGGAAAATCCCATCGAATCTTTCCTGATTCACCAGGCCGGCTGCCAGCTGGCTATCGCTGACCCCACGCACATTTGCTTTCAATGAGGTAAAAACCTCGACCATCAGTTCCAGGCTTACGGGGTCATCTTCCACAACAAGAAGGTTCAGCGGTGTCATGCATTCATCCCGTCGGTCTTCCCACTTGCCTTACCTGCAGGGGATGGATTCGGAGCGGCTCGCCGATCCTCTCGCAGACGCAACAGGCGTTCGAGTTCACTGGCGAGATCACGCGCATTGATGGGCTTGGAGAGGTAGCCATCGAACCCCGCGTTCAAGACGTTCTCCCGGTCCCCTCGCATGGCATACGCGGTGACGGCGAGGATAGGCAACGCTGACAGCTGAGGATTCTCTCTGATCTTGCGCACCGTGGCAAAGCCATCCAATACGGGCATGCTGATGTCGAGCAGCAGAAGGTCCGGCTGACTCTGGGCAATCATATCGAGCGCCTCCTGACCGTTGCACGCTTCAGTAACGCTGTAGCCGCTGGCCTCAAGCCGCTCGCGGAGCAGTTCGCGATTCGCCGGGTTGTCTTCGGCAACGAGAATCCGGATCATGACTGCCCTGCAGACTTTGCCGCCTCGCAGCCGCGAATTACTCTGTTTACTTCGGAAATGAGTTGCTGTTTCCAGGAACCGCCCTTTTGCAGGAAGCCTTGCGTTTCCCGGCTTAGAAGAGCAATCTCGTCCGGGCTCAGGTTCTTGGCGGTCATCACGAGAATTGGCAGTTCCTTCAAGTTCGGCTCCTGTCGGACATGACGAATGACTTGAAAGCCGTCCATGCCCGGCATCAGCAGATCGAGCAGGACTGCGCCCACAACCTTGTTGGCGAGCACTTCCAAGGCTCGGGTGCCGCTGCGCACTCCTTGAGTCTCGTATCCGGCGGAGTGTAAGGTTTCCTGCAAAAGCTCCAGGGTTTTGGGGTCATCGTCCACCAGCAGAATGGACGAATCGTCGCCGGACGCCAACGGCACATGCCGGCGAACTGCGGCCAGCAGCGCGGGTTTGCGAACCGGCTTGACCAGATAGTCGGAGGCACCCAGGGCGAAGCCCACCTGCTTTTGATCCACGATGGACAAGATAATGACTGGGATGTTAGCCGTCTCGGGGTTTTTCCGGAGCGCCACCAGGGTTTCGAAACCGTCGCTGCCCGGCATCAACACGTCCAGGGTGATGGCGTCGGGCCGCAGTTCTTGAGCCTTTGCCAGGGCGTCGGCTCCCGACTCGGCTATCGCCACCCGGTACTCCGGCTCCAGATAGCTGGCCAGAAGCTCACGCGCTGAGACTTGGTCGTCGACAATCAGCACCAGGGGAGTGAGACGGCCCGAACCCGCGAGCACAGAGGTGCTCACCGGTTCCACAACTGCCCGAACGCCGGGCGCCGGCTCGACGCCGATGAGCGCAAATGTGAAACGGGTACCTTTTCCCAACTCGCTTTCCAGGGAAATCCGCCCGCCTTGTTGCTCGACGAGGCGTTTCGTGATGGCAAGCCCCAATCCTGTACCCTGATGTCCGCTATCGCTTCCCTCGACCTGCCGGAATTCGTCGAAGATCACATCTTGATCTTCAGGCCGGATACCGACTCCGGTGTCTGTTACCGACACGCGGACAAAGTCCCAGGAGTCGACGCTCTCGATGCAGATGTGGCCGCCCTTAGGAGTGAACTTGACTGCGTTGCTGAGCAGGTTGTAGAGAATCTGCTTAAAACGAACGCGATCTGCCTTAACCAGAAGCTTGCTCTCCAACTTCTCTTCAATCTGGATGTTCTTGGCGATGGCCAGGGGATGAATGACCGAGAGTACTTCCGGTAGCGCGTCCTTCACCAGAAACTCTTCGCTGTGCAGTTCCAGTTGTCCCGCCTCGATCTTGGAAAGGTCCAGAATGTCGTTGATCAACTGCAGCAGGTGGGCTGACCCTTGTTTGATGTGATCGACAAATCGCCTCTGCTTGACATTCAATGCGCCGGGAGTTCCCTCAGCCAAGAGGTCCGAAAAGCCCACGATCGCATTCAGTGGGGTTCGTAGCTCATGGCTCATGCTGGCGAGGAACTTGCTTTTCATTTCGGTGGCGCGTTCGACTTCGCGGTTGCGAATGTCGAGCTCGCGGTTCTGTTGCTCGATTTGCAGCTGTGCCTTCTTGCGCTCTGAGATGTCACGGATGGAACTGATTACCCGAAAACCCTCGCTGGTATAAGTTGGGCTCAAACTGATCTCCACGGGGAATTCGGTGCCATCTTTGCGCAACGCATACTGCTCCGAGGCTGCTCCCATGACACGCGGACGGGGCTCGGTGGCGTAACTTGCGCGATGCTGTGAATGCGCGTCGCGAGCTCGTTGGGGAATAAGTTTTTCGACCCGTTCCCCCAGCAACTCGTCGCGCCGGTAGCCAAAGAGTTTTTCGGTCTGGCCGTTGACCAGCACAATTCTTCCCTGGTCATCGACCGTGACCATTGCGTCGGGGGATACTTCGAGGAGGGCGAGAAGATTCTCTCTGCTTTTCTCGAGGGCCTCTTCTGTCCGCTTGCGCTCCGTAACATCGCGGGTGATCTTAGAAAATCCACGCAGTTTGCCGGTTTCGTCTGTCAGGGCCGTAATGACCGCGTCGGCCAGGAACCGTGATCCGTCCTTGCGCATCCGCCAGCCCTCTTCTTCGTGGTGACCGTCGGTGATCGCCCGCTGGAGGGCTTGCTCGGGCTTACCATCCTTCACATCAGCCGGAGGATAGAAGCAGGAAAAATGGCGACCTATGATTTCGTCGGCCGTGTAGCCCTTGATGCGTTCTGCCCCCTGGTTCCAACTGGCAACGTTTCCGGAGGGATCGAGCAAGAAAATCGCATAGTCCTCAACGCCGTCCACCAGCAGGCGGAAGCACTCCTCACTGTCGCGCAATGCCTCCGTCGTCCGCATGGTGGAGCTGACATCTTCAACCTTGTGGATAATGTAGGTAATCGCACCTTTGTCATTGAACACTGGAGTATTGAGTGGACTCCAGTACCGCTCCTCGAACGAGCCACCTTCCTCCATCGGCCGGCGGACGTCGTACTTTTGAATGGCCATCTCGTCTGGCAAGCGCGTAGAGAGGACTTTGTTCAGTGAATTTCGCAGGTTTTGAACACCGTTGGCGGCGGGGTCGTTGGGATTATCCGGGAATACCTCGAACAACCCGCGACCGACAATGTCGTGTCTGCGGGTCATGGTAGCTCGGAGGTATGAGTCGGACGCAGCGACGATCTGAAAATCCGGTGTCAAGACTAATAAGGAAGTCGGCGCGGTTTCGAACAATAATCGGTAGTGATCTCCGGCGACTAGATCCTCGTTCGCATCGTCCATTCCAGCTCCTGCCTTCTATGACTGCATTTCCCGAGGCACGCGCAGCATGCCCTACTCGCCTGCCGTCGTACTTCGAGAAAGGAAACATGGGGTGCCGTTGCTGACCAGTCGCTCAAACTCGCCAAAGATATGTGGATCCCACCAGCCCTTAGCTACCTCTTCCTTCATGGTTTGAAGCGCATCGGGGATGGTAAAAGCTTTCTTATAGGGCCTGTCGGTGGTCAGAGCATCGTAAACATCGACGATTTGCAACACTCGCGCGGTAATCGGAATCGCATCGCCTCGAAGTCCATCGGGGTACCCCGATCCATCGAGTTTCTCGTGATGGTGACGGATGATCGGAAGCACCAAACGAAAGGACTTCAATGGCGCGCAAATGCGCTCGCCCACAACAGGATGTTCCCGGATTAGCTTCCACTCGTCTTCGGTGGGACGGCCGGGCTTCAACAAAATCGCATCAGGCACGGCAATCTTTCCGACGTCATGGACCACGCCGGCTCGGCGGAGCGCCGTAATCTCGTCCCGAGCGAGGCCAAGGTGCTCGCCTAAGCGCGCCGAATAGTCCGCGAGGCGCTCACAATGACCATGCGTGTACGGGTCTTTGCCTTCAATGCTTCGGGCGAGAGTGAAAAGCACTGCCTCGGCGCGTTCCAGTTCGTCGGTGCGGTGTTTCAGCTTTAGCAGGGACCCTACACGCGCGAGCAGTTCGGCGCGCTCGACCGGGCGGGTCAGGAAATCATCGGCTCCCGCCTCAATGCCCCTGATGCGAGCCTGTTTGTCCGATAGCGCTGTAATCATGACGACGGGTATTAAATACGTTTCGGGGTTGCTCTTGATCTGCTCGCAAACCTCGAAGCCGTTTAAATGAGGCATCAAGACATCAAGAAGTACCAGGTCTATTTGAGTTCGGGTGAGTTCTGCAACCGCAGCCGCGCCGTTGGGTACAGTGACTACGCGGAATCCTTGCGCCGTAAGGAGTTCGTCTAAAAGTTCGCGGTTGGCGGGGTTATCGTCCGCGACGAGGATTGTGTCGGTGATCGATTGTTGCGACTGATACAGCATACTGCCTACTGCCTACTTAAATGTGGGTTTTCTAATAGTATGTGTAAGCCTCGCACGGACAACCGGACAATAGTTAATTACCAAAGTCATACCGCAGAATTCTGTATGTATCCGCAATCGGTGTACGTGGATGCTATTTAGTTCCGTCCACAGTACTTGTTACAAGCCGCCTAACATCGCTTCTTCCTGAGTTGACTCTGGATTTCATGTGACTTCTGTAATGTAGCCGTCACATTTGTCACGTGCCAAGCTGAGACCTAAGTATTCCAGCCAAAGAGGTACCTCCTGAAGCTGCTAGCCATAGACGACACGCCTCAAAATCTTGAGCTCATTACCGAAGCGATAGCTCAAGAAGGCCTCGAGATTTTGACGGCCAGCGACGCGGAAACGGGGCTGGAGCTCTTCCTGCATGCTCGTCCCGCGGTCGTATTGCTTGATCTCGTACTGCCAAAAATGAATGGGATGGAGTTGTTAGACCGAATGGTGGCCGCAGATCCGGGAGTCGACGTCATTCTGATGACCTCTCACTACTCCACTGACTCAGCCGTAGAGGCGATTCAAAAAGGAGCCTGCGATTACTTAACCAAGCCTTTGGACATAGCCAAACTTCGCAATCGAGTGTCGGCTCTTTTAGCAGACGCGGAGAAACGGCAGCGGGCCCATCATTTGGACGACGCCTTACTCGACACCTATCAGTTCGAGGGAATCATCGGGCGCAGTCCCGTGATGCTGGATACTTTCGCGAAAATTCGGCGGATTGCTCCGCATTTTCAGACAGTCCTGGTCACCGGGGCAACAGGAACTGGCAAGGAACTGGTGGCACGAGCTCTTCATCGTTTGAGCCCTCGCAACTCCCATCCTTTCGTGGTGTGCAATTGCTCGGCACTGGTGGACACGCTGTTAGAGAGCGAACTGTTTGGTTACGTACGAGGAGCTTTCACGGGTGCCACCCAGGACAAGATAGGTCTTTTTGAACACGCGAATGGGGGCACGGTGTTTTTGGATGAAATTGGCGAGTTGTCCTTGCCTGCGCAATCGAAACTTCTGAGGGTTCTCCAGGAGAAGCAGGTGCAGCGCGTTGGTTCGCCTGCGACTCGGGCAGTCGACGTGCGGGTGATTGGTGCGACTCACCGCCAAGTACGCACGATGGTTGCAGAGGGGCAGTTCCGCGAGGATCTTTACTATCGACTCTCGATGGTGGAGATACCGCTGCCTCGGCTCATGGATCGAAAAGAGGACTTGCCGCTGTTGCAGAAACACTTCGTCGAGAAGTTTGCAAATCAATACGGGAAACAGATCGACGGTATCACGCGACGCGCGCAGCGGCGATTGGCAACTTATAACTGGCCGGGCAACGTGCGAGAGTTAGAAAATGTGATTGGCAACGCCGCGATGATGACAGATGGGAACACCATTGACCTGCGTGATCTTCCAGAGCCCTTGGGAGGCCTGTTGGGTAATACAACGGTTTGGGACGAGGCTACGTTATCGATGGAAGAGATGCAGACTCGGCATATGTTACATGTTCTGGAGCGGGTTGACGGTAACAAGACGAAGGCGGCTGAAATCCTTGGGATAGGCAGAGCTACCGTTTATCAAATGCTGGCAAAGATTAAAGAAAGGCATGCCGCTGGGGATCCCGAAATAGCCGATGCAGCGCGGAATGGTAAGTAGCGGGAATCATCCGGCATGCGCAGCTGCGAAGCGGGGAGCGGTGTTCCGATTGATTTCCAGAAGCTTCACGATCGCATCGTGGTCGACAGGTTTGGAGAACAAATAGCCTTGGGCGCGCTCGCACCCGAGTTGCTTGAGTAAGTCCAGTTGGGCCCGAGTTTCGACTCCCTCCGCGACTACCTTCATGCCCAGGTGATGGGCGAGCATTACGATAACCCGGACAATTTCAAGAGTCTCAGCGTCGCTATCCATGCGGGAGACGAAGACTCTGTCAATCTTCAGAGTGTCGACGCGGAAACGTTGCAGTCGGCTGAGTGACGAGTACCCTGTGCCGAAGTCATCGATATCCAAACCCACGCCCAGTGCCTTCAATTCTGAAAGAACGCTTGCCGATCTTTCAGCGTCGGCCATGGCGATGGTCTCAGTGATCTCCAGATCAATGCAATGTGGATCCATCCCGCTCTGCTGAAGAACTTGATTGATCTGAGAGGCGAGATCGGCCTGTGCGAATTGCCTGGGACTGATGTTGACGCTGAGAGACAAAGGTGGATCGGAGGGGAAGAGCTGCTGCCAGGAACGTAGCTGATGACAGGCTTCGAACAGCAGTTGGCGATTGATGGACAGGATAATACCGGTCTCATTGGCGAGCGGAATGAAATCATTTGGCATGACCATGCCCTGAGGGCGTTGCCAACGAGTAAGCGCCTCGAACCCCACAATCTGTTCGCTCTCGAGAGACACGATGGGCTGGTAATAGACGAGGAACTCACCTAAGTCGACCGCTTTGCGCAAATCAGTTTCGAGTTGCAGGCGTTTGACAGCACCGGCATGCATAGCATCATCGAATACCTCGCAGCGACCTTTTCCATTGTGTTTGGCGCGGTACATGGCGATTTCTGCATCGCGGAGAACATCCTGGGCCTCGGTGCTGGTGCTGCCGCTGAATGCGATCCCGATGCTTGCCGTGATAACGATTTCGTGACCATCCACATCGAAGGGGAGAGCAAGTTTCTCCTGAATGCGCTCGGCAACGCGGATGGCGTCGCTGGGATCGCGCAGTTCCTGCGTCAGAACCGCAAACTCGTCGCCGCCTGGCCTGGCCAGAGTGCTGTCGCCAAAAGCAGGCTCCGGGTTCTCATCCTGGCCTGGACGAGAAATAGTGTCGGCTCGACGAAGACAAACCGTCAGGCGCTGGGCGATCTGGATGAGAAGGGCATCACCGGCGACATGGCCGAGGCTGTCATTGAACACTCTGAATTCGTCGATGTCGATGAACAAGACTGCAAACTTGAAATCAGCGTGGCGTCGAGAAATCACCAGAGCTCGACCTAGCCGGTCGAGGAGCAGAGTTCGGTTGGCAAGGTTAGTGAGACCGTCGTGAAAAGCGTTGTGTGCCAGCATCTCCTCGGCCCGCTTGCGCTCGGTAATGTCGCGGTTCACCACGACTAACCCTTCGGCTTCGCCCTTAGGGCCGAGAATAGCGCTGGCGGTTGACTCGAGGACTCGCCATGACCCGTCCTTATGACGGATGCGATATTCCAGCCGCTCTCCCGAGCCGGTGTGGGTGGCTTTTTCAGCCGCCCCCTGCACCCGAGCCCGGTCGTCGGGATGAACTTGTTCCAGCGGAGAGGTCGCGAGCAACTCGCTGCGGCTGTACCCGAGTATCTTTTCGTAAGCAGGACTGTTGTAGAGGCGTCGCCCATCCTTGTCGACCACGGCAATCATGTCGGCGGCATTTTCGCTGATCAGTTGAAACAGCCGGTCGCGCTCCGCCAGACGGCGCCGCATGCGCTGAAGCTGCAGATGTTGATAAACCGTATAAATATCGAACAAAAGGACCAGTGCTGCAAGCCCACGAACCCATTCTCTTAAACTCAGCGAGTAAGTCTTGTCGGTGGGCAGATGAAAACCAGGAAAGGTCAGCGAAAAGATGCCGAAAGTTAAAACCAGGGTGACAGCAACGGCGAATCCCCACAACCACCACTCCCGACCCTCCACTTGATGCCTGCGAGGTAACGCTGACTCGGGGCTATCCTCGATTTGAGGTTTGTCATGCACGGGATCGCGATCTCCTCAGTCTATGAAAGCGGGAGTCCTGAACGACGGAGATGCGAGCAAGGCAGCTAAGGGACAGCAAATCCTTCTTCATATCTCAACCAATGGCTTCTTGATCTGGGCCTTGCTCTTAAGCCAATCATGCAGAATGCCGAGATCCACGGGGGGGATGCGAACAAATTCGCAGCCCAGTGCGCCGTAGTTTCTGGCCCACTGCACTCGCGCCTCGATGTGAATGGCCCGCTCCGTGCCAGGCAACAGAAGATAGAAAGACAACATATCGCCGATCGCGAATTCTTCTTTGCTGCTGAGGCCCACCCCACCATCACCAATGTCGGTGATCGTGACATCCACAGACCGCTTGTTCTCCTTCGCCACTACTGAACTCATCAGTGCGTACCTTGCATGGCGGCGATAGTCATACAACATTCTGGAATAGGCGGCCTTCAAGGCTTTGGCCACCGCCTCTTCTGTCACCGGCTTCCGGACCAGCACATGGACACCCGGAAGGGCGTAATCCTGCGAAGACACCGCAACAATCGTAGGTTTCTGCCAACTGCCGGACGCCTGGATTCCGCGTAAGAGACCGATGGAGTCGTTGTCCCAGTCAAGCACGATCAAATCGGTGCTGCCTTCTAACAGATGAGCAGAAGCTTTCGTGGCGCTCAAGCACACATTTGTGCTGATCGAGAGCTGGTCGAGCACTTTGTTCATAGTGCAAACGACGCTGGGATCATGAGAGATTAACAAGCACTCAAACGCCATCTGTGATGTCACAACTTGTCTCCTATAGAACCGGGCCGAACACGGTGCCTGAATTGCGCTGGTTCTGTGGTCCCCGGAATCAATCATGCACTTTACAGGCCAGTCTGCTCGTCCACTTAGGTGACTGTTCTTAAACAGGGTGATACGAAGTTGAAGAACCGTGGGTGTCTGGAAATCGAACGGGAATTACTTTTTCCAGACATTCGGAGTTCATAACTCAAGCGTCTCTAGTGGAGACATAATCCGGCTCCGTGGCTATCTCACGGTCTCCGAGACGCAGCCTCCGTTCTGGCAAATAGTGATCGATCAGCAGGTTGTAGCCTATCTTCGTGTTTGGTCTTCAACATGCATCTCCCTGAACGCTATGATCAAAGAACAAGTTCGACTCGACGGCCTATTATTCTCCAGCGACACCCAGGTACTCGGTGTGATGAATCAAATTCTGGATGCCTTCGCCATTAAGACCGAGGTTTGTGGCGAACTTGATTTGGCCCTTGATGCGGTGAGCCATCGCAGGCTTGATGCGGTGATTGTGGACTGGAATGGAGTCCGCGATCCCAATCGCGTGATATGCGCCGCGCGCAAGTCATCTCCCAATAGCAATTCGACCATTGTTGCGATGGTCGATCAGGGGTCCGAAGCGCATGCCCTGCTGGCGGGGGCTAATTTCATGATCCACAAACCGATGGACCTTGACCACGCGCGACGCTGTATGCGGGCAGCTTATGGAACCATGCTGCAGAATCGCCGGCGCGCGGCTCGAGTCGGGGTCGAAATCCCGGTAGTGGTAAGAGTAGTTGGGGGCCCTAGATTCGACGCTAAAATCGGCGACATCAGCATTGGCGGGCTGGCTCTGCACTGCAATCAGCCACTGGAACTGGATCAAAAAGTTACTGCGCTCTTTACGCTTCCCGGTACAGAGGGCCTGATCTATCTGTCGGGCGCCGTCGTCAATACCGACGGCAAAGGGCGGGCCGGTATCAGATTCTCCTTCATCCCCGATGAAGACCTTACCGTGCTCCAAACATGGCTAGCCAGCGAACTTACTAAACTGGAGAATGCTGAGATGCCGGTCAGCGACGTGAAGGACAACGTGCACTGAAAGATCGACGGACCACAGTCGATGTGCCGATTACAATCACTTCGCCTCGCGTACACAATGATCACCGCAGCTCCAACTCATTCCGTACCAGCGATGTTTCTATATTCTGGAAATGTGTCTCCGCCGCGGACAGTTCCTCTTGTTCAGATGGCGACTACACTCGCAACTGCATTGGAATATTGGGCCTTTTGCGCGAATGACTATCTGGCTCTTGATTTGCATCTCTCCAGTGCCCATACCTCGAAGCCAACGAGGGCAAGACGGCATGAATAACTTTGAGCCGGGGATCGCTTCAAACGCAGATGCAGGAGCAGACAAAACATCAGATCGAGTTGATTGCTCGGGAGGCGCTGCTTGACGATCCTACTGGCGGAAGACTCTGCCGTCTACCAGCACTTGATAACGGGCCATCTCAAAGAATGGGGTTTCGACTTCGTATGTGCAAAAGATGGCCGGGCGGCCTGGGACCTGCTTACGAAGCCAGACGCGCCGCGGTTGGCCCTGCTCGACTGGGTGCTTCCCGGAGTGGATGGTGTGGATCTTTGTCGGCGTCTGCGGCGCCGGCCGGAGACAGAACCCTACACCTATACGATCTTACTCACCGCTAAGAGTGCAAGACAGGAGATGCTGGAAGCGATGGACGCGGGTGCGGATGACTTTCTCGCAAAACCTTTCGATCCACCGGAACTGAAGGCGCGCCTGCTGGTAGGGAAGAGAATCGTCGAGCTACAGCAGAAGCTCGTTACTACCAACGGCGCTTTGCACTATGCAGCGAGCCACGATTTCCTCACGAAAGTGTGGAATCGAGCGGCGATCATGGCTTTCCTGCAACGTGAAGTTGCGCGCTCTCACCGCGAAGGCACAGCGCTTGGGGTGATTCTGGTTGACGTAGACCACTTCAAGAAAGTGAACGATGAATTGGGACATGAAACCGGAGACTATGTTCTCCAGGAGATTGCAAAGCGGTTTTCCGCCAGCCTGCGTGAATACGACGGAGTTGGTCGATATGGCGGCGAAGAGTTTCTGCTGGTCATGCCGGGTTGCGACCTGGCAACCACTGTACGAAGAGCCAATCTCATTCGAGAGGCGATTTCGAGCCCAGCTATCCGGACGCCTCTCAAACTAACCACAGTCACCGTCAGCATGGGGGTAGCCGTGGCAGAGCCCACAATGAACTCAGAATCGCTGTTGCGTCGCGCCGACCTGGCACTGTATCAAGCCAAGCGCAATGGAAGAAACCGCGTCGAGGAGGCAGTTGCTACCACTGGAGAAGGCGTGGGGCGAGCCTGAAACGGGTGTCCTGACAGATCGTGATAAGTACCGATCTACCACTGGGACACCGATGATTCGATGTCCAAGGGCAGTACGGTATTCCAGAATCGAGGCTGATCTCAACCCTACGCATGCTAGAGATTCCCTGAGATTGTAGAGCTAAGTGTCGCCACGTCTTGAGGTTGCATGTGGTCACACGGCAAAGCGATTCGGCAGACATCGTGCAATGACTACTTTAGCGAGAACTCAGGCCAACGATTCCCCCCGCTGCTTGCCTGGGTCAACGCCACTCGAAGTCCGAGGGAGGAGTCATGCGGCTCAGAAACATTGTGTTGGTCTTCGCTTCGTTCGCGTTGGTAAGCTTGACATCTTTCGCACAACAGGCTCCGGGAAGAGTGGCGTCGACCGCAGGTCTCCCTCGAAGTGAAAAGGGCAGCGCAGACTATGGCAAGCTTCCCCTGGTATTCGAAGCGAACCAAGGTCAGGCTGACCCGCAAGTCAGATTTTTGTTTCGCGGCGTGGGGTACACGGCATTTCTCACGTCCGGCAGTATGGTTCTTTCTTTACGCCCGCCCAGAGTAGATCACGCTCAAGAGCGGGGCAACATCGGTGCCACGAGTAAGGGCCTTGCCGGCCCCGGCTACGACGATGCAGTTTCGGCTGTCCGGTGCAGCTACAAATCCCAAAGTCGTGGGCGAGGATTTACTGCCTGGAAAAGTAAATTACTTTCTTGGCAATAATCCGACAAAGTGGCGGACCAATGTTGCAACTTATGCAAGAGTTCGCTACGAGAACGTATATCCCGGAATCGATCTGGTCTACTACGGTAATCATCGTCAGCTAGAGTATGACTTTGTAGTCTCCCCAGGGGCTGACCCGGGCCTGATTGGATTCGAGATCCAAGGCTCCAACCAGATGCAAGTGGATGAGGAGGGCAACCTGGCTCTACAGACTCCCAATGGAAATCTTCACTTCCAGACTCCCGCCATCTATCAGGACTTCGGTGGTCAGCACGTGCCGATCAGTGGTGCCTACGTCGTAAAAGACGAGACACATATCACATTCCAGGTTGCGCATTATGACGCTAGCCATCCGCTGGTGATCGATCCAGTTCTGGTGTACGGAACCTACCTGGGGGGAAGCGGAGATGACCGGGCCACCGGAATTGCTGTGGATAGCACCGGCAGCGTCTATGTCGCTGGATACACCGACTCGATCGACTTTCCCCTGGCAACACTGGGATCACTTCCATCCGGCGCAACCCACGTCTTCGTAGCTAAGCTCGATGCCAGCGGATCAAATCTCGTGTATGCGGATTACATTGGAGGCAACAGTCAGGACTATGGATACGCGCTGGTCCTGGACGGGGCAAATAATGTATACGTGACCGGCAGCACAGCGTCGAGCGATTTTCCCATGGTGAATCCCTATCAGGGAACCTATCCGGGATCCTTCAATGCATTTCTTACCAAAATCTCGGCTTCGGGATCTTCGTTACTGTACTCAACGTACTTTGGAGGTAATGGTTCTGACATCCCGTCGGGATTGGCCATTGACAGCTTGAGAGATGTGGTCCTTGCTGGAAACACCTCGTCCACTAATTTACCGATGGCCAACGCATATCAGTCTGCCGCAGTTCCGAATCAGGGGGGCTTGTTAGGAAATTACGGATTCTTAGCTAAGTTCAACCCCAACGGATCTTCTCTGGTCTATTCCACCTATCTGGGTGGGAATTCCAACATTCCTTTAAACTGCGGGGGAACTCCCTGTTGGACCTCACCATACAGCGCAATCAGCGGCGTCGCAGTGGACAGCAACGGCAATGCCTACGTTGCAGGCGGTACCAATACTTATAACTTCCCGACAACCCAGGGCGCATACCTAACGACGGACACTACGCAGATGAACGGCAACGTCGGATTTGTGAGCAAATTCAGCAGCTCTGGATCCCTCGATTACTCGACGTATTTTTATGAGTCCAGCGGCATCCTGACAAACCTCGATGCAATCGCAGTGGATGGTTCAGGTTCGGCATATGTCACCGGGAGCGCCGTCAGTGACGGGACTTTTCCAGTAACATCCACCAGTATCTGCGACCCCGGGGTTTACGGGTGGGAATGTGGTTACGCCTTCGTGACCAAGTTCGATCCGACAGGGTCGACTTTGCTCTACTCGACTTTTCTGGGCCCGAACAACTTTGCCAGCCCGCAGGCGATTGCCTTGGATGCGAACAACGATGCTTACGTAGTTGCATCCACATCGAGCAATACGTTCGGAATCGTCAACGGAATCGAGCCCTATACGAACGGAAGTGACATCTTGCTGGCGGAGATCGATCCATCGGCCGGCGTGCAACTCTTTGCCACTTACCTCGGCGGGAGTTCGGATGACTCTGCCGCCAGTATTTCTGTCGATTCCCGCGGCAACCTCTACATCGCAGGCTCCACCGATTCAACCGATTTTCCGGTTACACCAGGCGCCTTCCAGGAAATAGCCGGAGGCAATACCGACGCCTTTGTGATGAAGATCGGGCCCGGCTCAGCGCCATCCGCGTCATTGAGCCCGGATTCTCTTCAGTACTCGGTTCAAAACGTGGGCGCTACCAGCCAGCCACAGACCGTCTTGCTGCGGAACATGGGCAGCTCGTCGCTTTCGATTTCATCCATCACCAACAACGGAGATTTCGCGGAGACGGACGACTGCGCCCCTGGCGTAGCGGCCGCGAGCAGCTGTACTCTATCGATTGCTTTTACGCCCACTGGGGCGGGGACCCGTACCGGATCAATCGTGATTCGGGATAATGCCGCGGGATCGCCGCATGTCATCAATTTGAGTGGCACTGGCTTCGGTCCTGGGGTTTCGCTTACTCCTGCAAGCCTGACGTTTGCTGGTCAGATGCTGGGAACGTCCAGCCCGGCGCAGAACGTTACCCTGGCAAACACCGGAAATACAACGTTGAACGTGGGCAATATTCAAATGACTGGGGCCTTTACCCAGACGAATAACTGCCCCGCTACATTGACTTCAAACTCTACCTGCACGCTCCGCGTTATGTTCACGCCGACAGTGATCGGTACACAGAACGGAACGCTCACGATCAGTGACAATGGGCAGGGAAATTCTCAAGTCGTGAACGTCACCGGAGCGGGAGCGGATTTCGGCCTCGCGAGTTCCCCGACCGCCGACACTCTGAAAGCCGGCAATACTGCCACATACCAGTTAGCGATCTCTCCGTTGGGCGGTGCATTCAGCAACATCGTCAAGCTGAGTTGCAGCG
>CAVWQT010000002.1:0-364749 GCA_963757095.1 uncultured Acidobacteriota bacterium
CAGAAAACGCCCGTCGGGACTGAAGGTCGCGGCGAGATGCGAGCCCTTTCCAGAGAAGCGTTTCGGGGTCGGCCTGGGCGGCATTCGGAAACCAGAGCGTGGCGCCGTTGTAATGCGCAATGGCCATCGCCAGACGGAACCCCTTGGGCGAGAAGGCCAGCGCTCCGACGCTCGAAGGCGCATCGAGCACCTGCTCCACGCTTTCCTTCGACGCGCTCTTGCCGGAACGCACGAAGGCCTGCTTGCCGGCCGACCAGGCCACCGCGCCGCCGGGCCCGAGCGCCACATGATCGATCCAGCGATGGCGGGCGTCGGTCGCGACGCTGGTGCTGGCGCCTGTAGCGTCGGTCGCCACCACCTGGCCGTCATCGCCGCCGGTGACCACCCGCTCGCCGTCGGCACCCGACGCCCAGAATGGCGCCGCCATGGATCGCGACGCGCCGGCTCTCGCCGTCGCGCACCATAAGGAGCGCCTCCTCGCCCTGCACGAAGACGGCGGTCTCCATGAGAAAGTGCACCGCCACGATGGCGGCATCGGCCTTGCAATGCCGCGTGTGTTCGACCACGGAGGCGGTGTCGGGGCTGCTTGCGTCATGACCGATGCGGTTTGCGCAGGTTCTGCTGCGCCGAATGTGGCGAGCCCTCCCGCTCCGGGAGGAGCGGACGGATCGAGCCAAGCAGCTCTCGAAGCCGGCCCGGATGCTCGGCTCGGACAATTTTCGGCCGATGAATACGATGCGGCTTTGGCGCTCTTCGTCGTCCTTCCACGCGCGCTGATGGTCGCCGTCGGAATTCATCTGCACGCCCTGGAACACGAAGCGCTTGGGGTCTCCCTTGAAGGAGAGGATGCCCTTGCAGCGCAGGATGTTCTGGCCTTCCTCCTGCACCAGGGTCTGCACCCAGGGGAAGAACTTGTCCGGATCGAGCGGCGCCGCGACCTTGAGCGAGACCGACTGCATCTCCTCGTCATGATAGTGCTTGAGCCCGCCGCCCTGCTGCGGATGGTCATGGTCATGGTCATGGTCATGATCGTGTCCGTGCCCATGCGCGTGATCGTGATGGTGCGCGTGGTCATCGCTTTCGCCAGGAATTCGGGCTCGATGTTCCAGGATGCGATCGAGATCGAAGGCGTTTCGTCCCAGAACCTCCCGCAGCGGGACCGCGCAGCGCTGGGTCTTGTGCACCTTGGCATAGGGATTGATGGCGCGGATGCGCCCTTCCACCTCGTCGAGCTCGGCGGAGGGAGACCAGGTCGGTCTTGTTGATGATGATGACGTCCGCGAAGGCGATCTGGTTCTTCAATTCGGGCGCGTCCTTGAGCCGATCCTTGAGCCATTTGGCATCCGCCACCGTCACCACCGCGTCGAGCCTGGTCTTGCGGCCGACGCTTTCATCGACGAAGAAGGTCTGCGCGACCGGCGCCGGATCCGCGAGCCCGGTGGTCTCGACGATGATGGCGTCGAACTTGCCCTTGCGGCGCATCAGGCCGTCGATGATGCGCACCAGATCGCCGCGCACGGTGCAGCAGATGCAACCGTTGTTCATCTCGAACACTTCCTCGTCGGCGCCGACCACGAGGTCGTTGTCGATGCCGATCTCGCCGAACTCGTTGACGATGACGGCGTATTTCTGCCCGTGCGGCTCGGACAGGATGCGGTTGAGCAGCGTGGTCTTGCCGGCCCCGAGATAGCCGGTGAGCACCGTGACGGGAGATCTTGTCTGACATTGATCGCTCCATTGCGCCGCTAACATAGGAACGCGCCGAAAGAACTCCAAGAGAAAGGAAACAAGAGAAATTGGAAACAAGGGAAATTGAGCCGCCGGAGCACCCCGCGAGGCATCCCGGCCGGAACGCCTCGACAAATGCCGGCTTGAACCGGCTCCGCCGAAACCTTAGGCTCGCCGGCCACGTCTCGCCGCGTCAGCCGATCATCCGGGCGGGACAGCCCGACCGCAAGACCGATCTCGTGGCTGGCCGCCGGGGCGACCGTGAAGCCAAACACGCGGGCGCGACGCAAAGCCCGACCGAACAGCCAAACGGGAGACTTTCATGCACAGATATTCCCTGTCGGCCGCCGTGATTACCGGCATGCTCACCTGCCTCCTCGCCGCGCCGGCGGCCCGTGCCCAAGGCGCCGCAGCGCTTTCCGGACAGGTCACCTCCGCCGAGGAGGGCGCGATGGAGGGGGTGATCGTCAGCGCCAAGAAGGACGGCACCAACATCACGGTCAGCGTGGTGACCAACCAGCAGGGCCGCTACAGCTTCCCGGCGGGCCGGCTGGAGAGCGGCCACTACGCCCTTACGACGCGCGCCACCGGCTACGACCTCAAGGGCCCCGATGCGGCCGACGTCGCCTCCGGCACCCCCACCAACCTCGATCTCAAGCTGCGCAAGACCAGGAACCTCAGCAAGCAGCTCACCAATGCCGAATGGATGATGAGCATGCCCGGCAGCGACGACGGACCGGCTGCAACTCCTCAATTGCGTGAGCTGCCACACGCTCGAGCCTCCCGTGAAGTCGACGCACGATGCCGATGAGTTCGGTGCAGGTCGGGTGACGCGCATGTCCAGGGCTATGCGCAGCTCTAGCCGATCAGGCCGCAGCGCCGCGTGCGATCTCCAGTCGCGCGCCGCCAATCCGGAGCGGTTCCGGAAGTTCGCGCAATACCTGGCTTTCGATCAATCTGAGCCCAGGTTCCGCGGTCCGGGAATACGCGCTCAAGACCCTGCCGCGGGTGACCGGCCGCGGCCACCCATGTGGTGATCACCGAATACGACCTGCCGCGGCCGACGATCGAGCCCCATGACGTGGTGTTCGCCGGTGGCTACGCCTGGTACACGAATTTCGGCGAGGAATATATCGGCCGGCTCGACCCCAAGACCGGCCAGCACAAGGAATTCCCGCTGCCCGAGCTCAAGCAGGGCTTCCCGACCGGCTCGCTCGATCTCGAAGCTCGACGCGCGACGGCTCGCCTGTGGTTCGGCCATGATGTACCAGGGCGCACTCGCCAAGTTCGATCCCGCTACCGAGAAGTTCCAGATCTTCCCGGTTTCGCGCGAGCGCAACAAGGACGACACCCAGCTCAACATGCTCGACGATGAATTACGGCATCGACGGCAAGATGTCGACCAACGATGCCGGGCCCTCGTCCAGTCCTGGCGGCTCGATCGTGGCCAGGGCGGAAAGTACGAAAATTTCGACCCGCTGGCGCTGCTGCCGGGCGGGCGGGCGAACAAATCAATCTACGACATCGCCGCCAATTCGAGCAACAATCTCTACATGACGGAGTTCCAGAACAACTACATCGTTCGGCTGGACGCCAAGACCGGCGCGGTCACCTTTTTACCAGGCGCCGACCGCGCTTTCGCGCAATCGGCGCGGCTACATGGACGCGCAGGACCGGCTGTGGTTCACCGAATATCGCGCCAACAAGCTCGCCATGCTCGACACCAAGACCGAGAAATTCACCGAATGGCCGCTGCCGACGGCGTTCACCTATCCGTACGACGTGATGCCGGACAAGAACGGGGAATTGTGGACCGCCGGCATGTCCACCGACCGGGTGGTGCGGCTCGATCCCAAGAGCGGCCAGGCGATCGAAGTATCACTCGCCCGCAACACCAACGTGCGGCACGTGTTCGTGGACAACACCACCACCCCGGTCACGTTCTGGGTCGGCAGCAATCACGGCGCTTCGATCGTCAAGGTCGAGCCGCAGGACTAAAGCCATCGGGAAATCAAGCCGGCAGGATCCGAGCGGCCGACGGGCCGAGGCAGCGCGGCCATCCGTGGCCGCGCTTTTTTGCAGCGCCGGCGACGCCGCAGGACGTTGGAGAGACGTGGGAGACACGATGAGCGAACCAAGATCCCGCGCCATCTGCGTCGGCGAGGTCATGATCGAGCTGCTGCGGGAGAGCGACGGCCGCTTCGCCATCGCGTGCGGGGGCGACACCTTCAATACCGCGGTCTATCTGGCGCGGGCCGGCGCCGACGTCGGTTTCGCGACCGCGCTCGGCGTTGATCCCTATTCGGACGGCATCATGGCGCTGATCGCCGCGGAGGGCGTGGCGAGCGAGGCGATCCTGCGCGTGAACGGCCGCCTGCCCGGACTTTATGTGGTCGACCTCGATCCGGCCGGCAAGCAACATTTCAATTTCTGGCGCGCGGAGGCACCGGCCCGCGATCTGTTCGAGCTGCCGGACTGGAACCGGGTGGCGGCGAGCCTCGTTACCGCCAAGCTCATCTACTTCTCCGGCATCACGCTCTCGCTCTATTCCAATATCGGGCTCGGCCGCTTCCTCGCCTTGATCGAGGTGGCGCGGCAGAACGGCGCCAAGATCGCGTTCGATGCCAACTTCCGGCCCCGCGACTGGCGGGGCGACCTGTCACGCACCCGCACCGTTTTCATGGAGGCGTTGAAGCGGGTCGATATCGCGCTGCCGGCCTACGACGACGAGGCGGTGCTGTGGGGCGATCCGAGCCCGGAGGCCACGGTCGAGCGGATGCAGGCCTTCGGCATCGCCGAGATCGTGGTGAAGAACGGCCCCAACAGCGCGCTGGTGGCGACGCCGGGCGCCCGCGAATTTGTTCCGGTGCCGGAACGGGTCGTGCCGGTCGACCCCATGGCGGCCGGCGACGGCTTCAACGCCGGCTACCTGGCGGCGCGGCTCGCCGGCGAAGCCCCGGCGGCGGCGACCGCCGCCGCGCATCTCCTCGCCGGCCAGGTGATCCGCCATCGCGGCGCCATCATGCCGCGGGCGACCGGCGCGGTACATTGAGACCCGGCATCGCAGCGCACGGGCGGGCAACGGCTGCGACAACCGCCATTTTACGAATCCGTCCCGCTCCGTCACCCCTTTCCGCGACCCGGCCGACCATGTAATCTGCCGGATGGACATTGATTGTCCGAGAGCTGCCAGGGAGACATGCCGAGGTCTCCGCCGGGCTCAACAGGCAGCCACGCTCCCGTCGGCAAGCATCGAATCTCGAGACCGATTCTTTTTCAGGTCTCCCCCGAGCATTCGGATTTCACTTACGCTGGCGACGCTTCCTGACGCTCGGCGTCCTTGGAGCGATCGCAGGGAGGACTTGCGATGCATCACCGGATTCCGATCGGTGCGGCCGTGCTGGCGGTGATTTTCAGCATGACGACGAGCAACGCCCGCGCATTCGATGAAAGCCGGTATCCCAACTGGAAGGGCCAGTGGTTGCGCACCGACACCGGCATTCCGCGCTACGACCCGACCAAGTCGGCCGGTCGCGGGCAGCAGGCGCCGCTGACGCCGGAGTATCAGGCGGTCCTGGAGGCGAGCCTCGCCGACCAGGCCGCCGGCGGACAGGGCAACGACCCGACCTACACCTGCCTCGCGCCCGGCATGCCGCGCATCATGAACGACTATGACGGGCGCCGAGTTCGTCATCACGCCGAGCACCACCCACGTCCTGATGGAGCACATCCACGACTTCCGCCGCATCTACACCGACGGGCGCGACTGGCCCGACGACATCGAGCCGACCTTCGCGGGCTATTCGATCGGCAAATGGATCGATACGGACGGCACCGGCCGCTACGACGTGCTCGAGGTCGAGACGCGCGGCTTCAAGGGCCCGCGCGTCTACGACAATACCGGCCTGCCGCTGCACCAGGACAATCAGACCATCATCAAGGAGCGGATCTATCCAGGACAAGGCCGATGCGAACATCCTCCACGACGAGATCACCACCATCGACCATGCGTTGACGCGTCCCTGGACGGTGACCAAGACATACCGCGCGATGCAGGCCGACAGCCGGCATGGCGCGAGATCGTCTGCGTCGAGGACAATCCCCATGTCGAGATCGCCAAGCAGGGCTACATGCTGAGCGCCGACGGCTACCTGATGCCGACCAAGAAGGACCAGCCGCCGCCGGATTTGCGGTATTTCACGCGATCACAAAAATAGCGCGGCCGCCCGCTGCGCGGCGCGCGGCACGTGGATCAACCGAGAAAATCACCGTCATGCTCGACCGGATGTGGATCGGCGCCATCACGTTCGCGGCTGCGCTTATGACCACCATCGCGGGCGTGCCCGCGCAGGATATGTCGCGCTACCCGGACTGGTCGGGCCAGTGGCGGAAGCCGGCCGACGTCGGCAACCAATGGGATCTGTCGCGGCCGCCCGGGCGCGGGCAGCGACCGCCGCTGATCCCGGAGTACCAGGCGCTCTATGAAGCGAGGATCGCCGACCGCGCCGCCGGCGGATTGGGCGGCAACTACACGGCCCAGTGCGTTCCGCACGGCATGCCGCAGATGATGACCGGCATCTATCCGTTCGAGATCGTGGTCACGCCCAAGACCACCTATATGCTGAGCGAATACAACGAGCCGCGCCGCATCTTCACCGACGGGCGCGACTGGCCGAGCACGCTCGAGGGCACGTTCAACGGCTATTCGATCGGAAGATGGATCGACGACGGCGCAGACGGCCGCTACGACGTGCTGGAGGTGGAGACCCGTGACTTCAAGGGGCCGCGCAATTTCGACCAGCAGGGCATCCCGCTGCACGATGACCAGCAGAGCGTCGTCAAGGAGCGGTTCTTTCTCGACAAGGCCGACAGGGACCTCATGCATCTCGAGATCACGGTCATCGATGACGCCCTGACGCAGCCGTGGACCGTGGCCAAGATATTCCGGCGCGAGCCCGATCCGATCTGGATGTTCGTCGATTGCTCCGAGGACAACCATCACGTCTGGGTCGGCAAGGACGATTACTTCATCAGTTTCGACGGCTACCTGATGCCCACCAAGAAGAACCAGGGCCCGCCGGACCTGCGCTACTTCAACCAAACGCAGAAGTAGGGAGCACGCTCATGTGGATGCGAAGGTGCATCGGCACGCTCGCGCTGGCGGCCTGCCTGCTGTTGCCCGCGGCCGGCGCCGGGCCTTCGACGACGCGACCTATCCGGACCTTTCCGGGCAGTGGCTGCGGATCAATCAGGGCAAGGGCGGCAGATCACGTTCGATCCGACCAAGTCCTGGGGACTCGGGCAGGAGGCGCCGCTGACGCCGGAATATCAGGCGATCCTGGAGGCGAGCATCGCCGACCAGGCGAACGGCGGCCAGGGCAATTGGCAATCCGGCGCACGCTGCTTGCGCGCCGGCATGCCGGCGACCATGAACGGCTACAATTCCATGGAGATCGTCGTGCTGCCGGAGGTCACCTATGTGCTGATCGAGCACAATCTGCCCATCCATCGCCGCATCTTCACCGACGGGCGCGACTGGCCGAGCGAGCGTCGAGCCGACCTTCCAGGGCTATTCGATCGGCCGCTGGATCGATATCCACCGGCAACGGCCGCTACGACGTGCTCGAGGTCGAGACCCGGGACTTCAAAGGGCCGCGCGTCATCGATCCGACCGGCATACCGACCCATGTGGACAATCAATCCATCGTCAAGGAGCGCATCTACCTCGACAAGGGCGATCCCAAGGTGCTGCACGTGGACATCACGCTGATCGACCATGCCCTCACGCGGCCGTGGAGCGTGTTCAAGACCTTCCGCCGCAACGCCGATCCGCATCCGGTCTGGCGCGAGGAGAATTGCCCCTCGGTCACGCTCCTGACCAAGATCGGCAACGAGATCTATTTCAAAGGCGCCGACGGGAAACTGTTGCCGACCCGCAAGGACCAGCCGCCGCCCGATCTGCGCTACTTCAAGCAGACGCAGCGCTGACGAAGCGCGTTCGCCACGCACAGCGTCACGGGTGCCCGATCAGCATCGCCCCGACGCCGGCCAGGAACGGCAACGGGATCGAGACCGCGGCGCGCAGCCAGACCACGCGCGCCGGCATCATGGCGACCTCCCAGTTGATCAGCCGGGTCAGCGCGTAGAGCGACCAGGCGGTCGTATAGGCGATCACCTGCGGGGCGCCGCCGCCGCCCTTGAGGGCCGCGGCGCCGACCGAGAAGCCGACCACGGCGCCGCCCGGGCGTGATGGCGCCCGCCAGGGTCGCGATGGTGATGCCGAGAATGCCGGAATTGGGGCCGATCCAGGTGGTGATCATGTTTTGCGGCATGATCGCCGCGATATAGCCCGAGCCGACGACCCCGATCATGATCCGCGGCAACAGCAGCACGAAGTCGCGCGCCCCCTCGGTCGCGCCCTCGCGGAACAGCGCCTTGCTGCGCACCGCCGCCGGTTAGGGCCAGCACCGCGACCAGCACCCAGAGCAGGAGGTTGACGATCAGGAAGGTGATGCTCATGCGCGGCTCACGCCTTCGTCCCGCGCCGGGCCGCCAGGCTCAGGACGCCGCGCGCCAGGGCGCCCGCCAGGAACGGCAGCGGCAACGCGACCATGATGCGCCAGAACACGAAGTCGGAGCCGAAGAACGGCATTTCCCAGATCAGGGCGCGATTGTAGCCGAGCAGGTTCCAGGCCGTGATGAAGGCGATGGCGGTGCCGGCATCGGCGCCCAGGACCAGGAACGCGCCGGCGACCGGATAGATGGTCAGCGGCCCGCCCGGCAGCGCCGCCCCCATCAGGGTGGCGATGAGGAGGCCCAGCAATCCGGATTCGGTGCCGACCAGGCGCGCCACCACTTCCCGCGGCAGCAGCCGGGTCACGAAGGCGCTGACCAGGCAACCGGCCGCCATCTTGGGCAGCATGCTGGCGAACAGGCCGAGGTCGTTGGTGAGAATGGCGATGAACCGCGCATAGCCGTCGCGCAGGTACACGATGGTCCCGGCCGTGAGCGAAATTCCCCCGATGACGGCCGTGGACCATTCAAACGAGCTGACCCGGCGGCGTTCGGCCATGAATTCGCGATGACTCGAGGTGGGGGCGATCCGCGCATCCTGGACGCCGGAGCGCAGCGGTTCAAGGGGAAAGCGCCGCATGGGTGCGATGCGGACATTGGAATTTTCCGGCAAAACGGCTACCGGTTGGCTGCGAAGAATGCGGCCAGGCAGTCCCGGGATGCCTTTGGTTCGATCGCAGCAGGCTCGACGAGGAATGCCATGGGCTATGTGATCGTTTTCTTGGGCGGGGGTCTGGGCGCGATGCTGCGCCATGGGATAAACCTGCTGACCGCGCGCCTGTTCCCCGGCTTTGGTTTCCCGATCGCGACCTTGACCATCAACGTCACCGGCTCGATCGTGATGGGGGTGCTGGCCGCCATCTTTGCGTTCAAGGGCGGCGGCTCGCAGCATCGGCGGCTGTTCCTGACCACCGGCATTCTCGGCGGCTACACCACGTTCTCGACCTTCTCGCTCGACGTCGCGCTGCTCTACGAGCGCGGCGACCTGGTCCAGGCCGCGCTCTATGTCGTGGCCTCGGTGGTGCTCTCGATCGTGGGCATCCTGCTGGGGCTGACGCTCACGCGCTACGTCCTGTAGGACGTTGGTTGAGCCGCGGCACGAGCGCCGAGCCGATTGAGCAAATCGAGATCGCGGTCGGGCGCCGGATTGGGCGTGGTCAGCAGCTTGTCGCCGTAGAAGATCGAGTTGGCGCCGGCCAGGAAGCACAGCGCCTGGGTCTCGTCGCTCATGTCCTCGCGGCCGGCGGAGAGCCGCACCACGCGACTTCGGCATCGCGATGCGGGCGACCGCGATGGTGCGCACGAAGTCGATCGGGTCGATCGGCTCGCCGTCGGCCAGCGGCGTGCCGTCCACCCGCACCAGCATGTTGATCGGCACGCTTTCGGGATGGACCGGCAGGCTCGCCAGCGTGCGCGATCATGCCGACGCGGTCCTCCACGCTCTCGCCCATGCCGACGATGCCGCCGCAGCAGACGTTGATGCCGGCATCGCGCACATGCGCCAGCGTGTCGAGGCGGTCCTGATAGGTGCGGGTGGTGATGATCGTGCCGTAGTATTCCGGCGAGGTGTCGAGGTTGTGGTTGTAGTAGTCGAGCCCCGCCGTCCTTGAGCCGCTCGCGCCTGCGGCGCGTCAGCATGCCGAGCGTCGACGCAGGTCTCCAGCCCGAGCGCCTTGACGCCTTCGACCATGGCGCAGACCGCATCGAGATCGCGATCCTTGGGCGAGCGCCAGGCCGCGCCCATGCAGAAGCGGTGGCGCCGGCGTCCTTGGCGCGCGCGCGCCTCGGCCAGCACCGCCTCGACGGCCATCAGCTTTTCCGCCTCGACGCCCGGTCTCGTAGTGCGCGCTCTGCGGGCAATAGGCGCAATCCTCCGGGCAGCCGCCGGTCTTGATCGAGAGCAGGGTGGAGATCTGCACCTCGCGCGGATCGAAATGCATGCGGTGCACGCTCTGGGCCTGGAACATCAGATCCGGGAACGGCAGCTCGAACAGCGCCCGCACTTGCGCGCGCGTCCAGTCGTGGCGGACCGCGAAGGGGGTTGCCGGCTGCGCCGTCTCGGCGGCGGGAGAATCGGATCTATCGAGACTCACGAGCCCCCTCACCCCAGCCCTCTCCCCCTCGGGGAGAGGGAGTTCGCCGAGCTTGCCGTGCATTTGTTGTCACCATCCTGATCACTTCACTCCGCCGCCACCGCGGCCGCGGCATCGGCCTTCTCCACCTTGGCGGCGCAGTATTTGAACTCGGGGATCTTGCCGAACGGATCGAGCGCCGGATTGGTGAGCAGGTTGGCGGCCGCCTCCACATAGGCGAATGGAATGAACACGACGCCGTCCGGGATGGCGTCGTCCTGGCGCGCGGCGAGCTCGATCACGCCGCGGCGGGTGGAGACCCGGATCATGTCTCCGGGCGCGATCCCGAGCCGCGCGATGGTGCCGCGCGAAACCGACGCGACCGGGCCGGGCTCGAGCGCATCGAGCGTCGCGGCGCGGCGCGTCATGGCGCCGGTGTGCCAATGCTCGAGCTGGCGGCCGGTGGTGAGAATGAACGGATAGTCCGCGTTCGGGGTCTCGTCCGGCGGCGTGAGCTTGGCGGCGACCAGCTTGCCGAAGCCGCCCGGCCGCGGAAAGCCCTTGTCGAACACCACGTCGTGCCCGGGCTGATCGGGCGCGTCGGCCGGATAGGTGACCGAGCTCTCGCGCTCGATCCGCTCCCACGAGATGTTGTCGAGCGAAGGCATCAGCGAGGCCATCTCGGTGTAGATCTCGCTCGGATGCTGGTAGTTCCACGGCAACCCGATGCGGCGGCCGATCTCCTGGGTGATCCACCAATCCCACCTGGTCTCGCCCGGCAGCGGCAGCGCCTGGCGGCCCATCTGCACCTGGCGATTGGTGTTGGTCACGGTGCCGTCCTTCTCGGGCCAGGCCGAGGCCGGCAGGACGACATCCGCATAGGCGGCGGTCTCGGTGAGGAAGAGGTCCTGCACCACCAGATGCTCGAGATGCGCCAGCGCCTCGCGCGCATGATTGAGGTCCGGGTCCGACATCGCCGGGTTCTCGCCCATGATGTACATGCCCTTGATCACGTCGGCATGGACCGCATCCATGATCTCGACCACCGTGAGGCCCTTCTTGGGGTCGAGCTTGGTGCCCCAGGCATCCTCGAAGCGGGCGCGGATCTGCGGGTCCTCGACCGACTTGTAGTCGGGCAGGAACATCGGGATGAGGCCGGCATCGGAGGCGCCCTGCACGTTGTTCTGGCCGCGCAGCGGATGCAATCCGGTTCCGGGCCGGCCGATCTGGCCGGTGATCAGCGAGAGCGCGATCAGGCAGCGCGCATTGTCGGTGCCGTGGGTGTGCTGCGAGATGCCCATGCCCCAGAAGATGATGGCCGATTTCGCGCGCGCGAACTTGCGCGCCACCGTGCGCAGCACGTCGGCCTCGACGCCGCAGATCGGCGCCATCTCGTCGGCCGTGTACTCCTTGATGCTCTCAGCGAACGCCTTGAAGCCCTCGACATAGGTCTGGATGTACTGCTCGTCGTAGAGCTTCTCGGCCACGATGGTGTTGAGGATGCCGTTGAGCATCGCCACGTCGGTGCCGTTCTTGAACTGCAGCATCTGGGTGGCGTGGCGCTTGAGCGCCTGGCCGCGCGGATCCATGACGATGAGCTCGGCGCCGCGCTTCTTGGCCTGCTTGAAGAAGGTGGCGGCGACCGGATGATTTTCCGTCGGGTTGGCGCCGATCACCACGATCACGTCGGAGTTCTTGCATTCGTTGAAGGTGGCCGACACCGCCCCCGAGCCGACGCCCTCCATCAGGGCCGCGACCGAGGAGGCATGGCAGAGCCGCGTGCAATGGTCGACATTGTTGGTGCCGAAGCCGGTGCGCACCAGCTTCTGGAAGAGGTACGCTTCCTCGTTCGAGCCCTTGGCCGAGCCGAAGCCGGCCAGCCCCTTGGGGCCGTCGCGATCGCGGATCTTCTTCAATCCGGAGGCGGCGCGGTCGAGCGCCTCGTCCCAGCTCGCCTCGCGGAAATGCGTCCACGGGTTGGCCGGATCGATCTCCTCGTGCGGAACTTTCGGCACGCCCTCGCGGCGGATCATCGGCTTGAGCAGCCGCTGCGCATTGTGCACGTAGTCGAAGCCGAAGCGGCCCTTGACGCAGAGCCGGTTCTGGTTGGCCGGCCCGTTGCGGCCGGTGACATGCAGAAGCTTGTCGTCCTTGATGTGGTAGGTGAGCTGGCAGCCGACGCCGCAATAGGGGCAGACGCTGTGCACCTCGCGGTCGGGGAATTGCGTGCGCACATTGGCTTCGTCCACCAGCGTCGACGGCATCAGGGCGCCGGTCGAGCAGGCCTGCACGCATTCGCCGCAGGCCACGCAGGTCGAGGCCCCCATGGGATCGTCGAAATCGAACACGATCCTCTCGGTATGGCCGCGCCCCGCCATGCCGATCACGTCGTTGACTCGCGGATGATGGCCATGTCGCCGAAAACGTTGGTGTCGCCAGCATGATAGATTTTGACACCGTTTTCAAATTCGATCACGTAGCCACAGGCCTCACCGCCGTAAACCAGTTGGTCGCCATCCTGGATGCCGCAGGAGTGATCGGCGTGAACCATGGTCACTTTAATATCGCCGATCTTCTGCGTGCCGCCCTTGTTCATCATGGCGATGTTCTTCGCACCTTCTTTTCCAGCCATCCGCACAACTCCGGGATACCGATGACCTGCGGATTGTGCTGCTTGATAATTTCGACGGCGTCGCCAATGTGGTCGCCGTGACCGTGCGTACACAAGAGAACGTCGACCTTCTTCACCTTCTTCTCCGACGCTGGACACGATGGGTTGTTCATGATCCAGGGATCGATGATGACCGTGCGGCCGCTGGGCGTAACGATGCGAAAGGTCGCGTGACCCAGCCACGTAAGTTGTATGCCTTTGAGGTTCATCAATAATGCCTCCTCGAAACAGCCCTTCGATGATTTCGTAAAGCAACAACCAGCCAACATCGCAGGCGACTTTAGTTTAATATGAAACGCCATGACCGGACTCAAGGTGCTGATTTCGCGGGATGAGATTGCCAAGCGTGTCGCGGAGATTGGAGCGGAGATCACGCGCGACTTCGCGGGCCAGCCGGTAATCTTTGTCGGCGTGCTGAAGGGTTCCGCGATTGCGGTGCATGTAACGCAGCTTTTCCACGCGCTTCTTCTCGGTAAAGACAACGAAATCGTAGAAGCGACGTTGCCAGATATGTCCCGCGGCGAGGGGTGTGTTCCAAAGCTGATTTGTTTGGACACTTTTGTTGGCGCGAAGCTCGCGTATCAGGCGATGGGCGAAGGTTTGTTTCAGGGCGGCCAGCACCAGCGAAGGATTTCCGCGATCCGGTTCGCTCAAGAGTAGATGGACATGCTCAGGCATGACCACGTAACCGATCACCACAAATTGATGGCGCTGGCGAACCTGCTCCATGACCTGGAGGAAGAGATCGCGGGAGTGGGGTGTGTCCAGAAGAAGACGGCGCTGATAGCAACTGGTGGTAATGAAGTGGGAATATCCGGCGCCGTAGTAGCGGTGCAGGTTGGTTGGCATGGAAATCGTGTATCACGAACGTGGCGATTTGGCTGTGACGAATGAACATGCGGCAGAGTTCGCAGCAGCCCACCCGTGAAACTGCCACGGGTGGGGCATCCAGTCTCGTGTCAGAGGACGGCTGAACCAGCCCGCAACTCCTTCTCTTTCAATATTCTGCCGCCAAACATCGAGATCTACCCTCTCTAAGTCCAATAGAAACAAAGATTTGTACGATGCCGTCAAAAAAAATATCGATCCACTATGCAGCGGAATCCGCCCTGTTGCTACAATCGCCTCACTATGAGCCCCCAGCCTCCATTCACCGACGTTCCCGAGGCCATCGAGGAAATCCGCGCTGGCCGCATGATTATTGTGGTCGATGATGAGGATCGCGAGAACGAAGGCGACCTCACTCTTGCCGCCGAAAAAGTCACGCCCGAAGCCATCAACTTCATGGCCAAATACGGGCGCGGCCTGGTCTGCCTCGCCATGACTGAGGAGCGACTTGAGCATCTGCGCATCGGGCCGATGACGGCGGAGAACACTTCGCAATATGGCACCGCGTTCTGCGAGGCGATCGACGCGCGCCAGGGCGTGACTACGGGGATTTCTGCCTACGATCGTTCGCGCACCATTCAAGTGGCGATCGATCCGGCGACCAAGCCCAGCGACCTGGCGCGGCCGGGGCATGTCTTCCCGCTTCGTGCCCGCAAGGGTGGCGTGCTGGTGCGCGCGGGACAGACTGAGGCGTCGGTCGATCTGGCGCGGCTCGCGGGCATGGTTCCGGCTGGAATCATCTGCGAAATCATGAAGGATGACGGCAGCATGGCGCGCGTGCCCGACCTGGTCGGATTCTGCCGCGAGCATGGAATGAAGATGCTCACGGTCGCGGAACTGATTCGCTATCGCATGGCGCACGAGCGCTACGTGCATCGTGTAGGCGAGGCGTTGATCGATACGCGCTTCGGAGAATTCCGTCTGATCGCTTATGAGAGCGAAGTCGACGGCGGCGAATCGCATGTCGCCTTGATTCGCGGCGATATCGAGCATAGCGGGACGCCGGTGCTGGTGCGCATGCACGCGCATTGCCTGATGGGCGACGTTTTCGGCGCTACCGGTTGCGAGTGTCACGCCACATTAGAGGGAGCGCTGCGCCGAATTTCCGAAGAAGGCCGTGGAGCGTTGATCTATCTCCATCAGACGTCGCAGGGATTTTCCGTGGAGAAAGTTGCCGATCGCACCGCGCTGAGCTTCCACCGCGGACGTTCGCTTACTTCTCTCTATGACAACGAGAAGCAGATTCAGCGCGAGATTGGCATCGGCGCGCAGATTCTGTCCGATCTCGATTTGCGGAGCATCCGGCTCTTGACCAATCGTCCAAAGAAAGTCGCAGCGCTCGAAGGATTTGGAATTGAGATTGTGGAGCAGGTTCCGGTCGAGTTGAGCGAAGTTAAAAAGTGATGTGGCGTTTCGGGTCGGCGGAAAAAGCAGGTTCCTCACCGCGCCTTCGGCCCGGTTCGGAATGACAAACGATTCTTTGATTCTCTCTATGGCTACTCATGTTGCATCTCCGGAAACGGCTGGGCAGAAGCGCAACATTCCTGCGGGAATGATCGAAGATGCGCGGAAGCACGTCTACGAAGCAGCCATCCGGACGCCGCTGGTGCGGCTTAACTACGACGGGCCGGCTGAGATCTATCTGAAGCTGGAATGCCTGCAGCCGATTGGCGCATTCAAGATTCGCGGCGCTTACAACGCGGTGCGGTTACTGCCTGAACAGCAGCGCCGGCGCGGCGTCTGGACAGTCAGCGCGGGCAATGCGGCGCAGGGCGTCGCGCTCGCGGCAAAGCGCGCTGGAGTTCCCTGCAAAGTGCTGATGATTGAAACTGCGCCGATGGCCAAGATGGACGCGGTGCGGCGTCTCGGCGGCGACATCGTGAAAGCTTCCTACGACGATTGCTGGAAGGCGCTGGCGGACCGCGCGCATCCCGCGATGGATGGGGCGTTCGTGCATCCCTTTGAGGATGACGAATTCATGGCCGGCAACGCCTCGGCAGGGCTGGAGATTCTGGAGGACTTGCCTGACGTCGACGCCATTGTGGCGTCATTCGGCGGCGGAGGACTCTCGTGCGGCATCGCCGCGGCCGTGAAGGAGCGAGGACATCCGGCGAAGGTGTTCGCTGCAGAACCGGAGACTGCGTCTCCCTTTGCCCGCTCGCTGGCCGCCGGCTCGCCGCAGAAGTTTCCCGACTGGAAGGCGAGTTGGGTGGATGGCTGCGGAGGGAAATCTGTATTTCCGCGCATGTGGGATATTGCGCATCATGTGCTGGCTGGCGCCGTGGTGTGCAGCCTGGAGGAAATACGGCAAGCCATGCGCATCGTCGCGGAACGGAATCACGTGATCGCAGAAGGCGCCGGGGCATGTGCGGTCGCGGCCGGACTCAGCGGAAAATGCGGATCGGGAAAAGTTGTTTGCGTGGTGAGCGGCGGGAATATTGATCTGTCGGTGTTCCGGGAGTTGATGGTTACGGCGTAACAATGCTGACGGTTTTTATTGCTCTCGGCTTTTCGCGGGCGGGGGCGCCCGCGCCACGCCACTCAATCTGCTAGAACGGTTTGCGGACTACTACTTCGGCGTCGCGGATGAAGAATTGCGCCGAGCAATGTTCCGAGCCGCAGATCACCGGCAGCAGGCCGTTAATCTGTTTGCGCGTGATCAGGCCCAGCATGCCGCAGGACGGGCAGGCCAGCACGGCCCAGTAGGGATCTTCTTTTTCGCCGATCTCGCCGGCATTTTCCAGCACAAAGACGGTGCCGGGCTGCATCTGTTCGGGAATCCATTCATTCAGGACATCGAGTTCACCGACCATGTCGTCCTCCCCGGTTTTTGCTGCTACTGAGATGCAACTTTTGTGACTCAAGAACCCGCAACATTGGTCCATTTCCTACAAAGCTCTTTTAGCACGCGCGCGGTAATCGGGCGAAGTTACCGAAGTATTCGCCTTCCTGGAAACGACATCCGCCCGCACCTGCCGCACCGCGTCTGAGAGGCAAACTGCCAGAATCGGTTGATCCGAGTTCTTCAGAATATCGACGATTTGCTGGGCCGAAGTCTCGAGATAGATGCGCGTTCCATCAGTGAGCAGGTGATATTCGGAGTTGCGATGGACGATGTCGGCCAGCCCTTTGCCGAGTTCCCGGTCCAGGAAGCGCATGACCTTTCGAACTCCCTGCAGCGAGAATCCCTTGCGCCGCAGTTCGCAGATGACGGCTACTTCCGTAAGGTGGTTCATCGAATACAGGCGCCGGTGACCTTCACGGGCGGGCTTGACCACGCCGCGCTCGTCCCACCACTGCAGCTGACGCGGCGTAATGCCGGTCAACGCGATGACGTCCTTCGATGTGAAGCGCTCCTGCATATTTCCCCAAACCTGTTTCAAACAATCTTTCGGCCAAATGTTTGAAACATTTTAGTCTGAAGCTGCTGGGGCGCAAGAAGAGTTTGTTGGTAAGAGAGTAACTAAGAGAGTTCCTGCGGGTGGGGAGCAGAACCGCCGCCTACGAAGTGGACGATCTCCAGACGGTCGCCTTCCTGGAGCGTGGTTTCAGACCAGCGGTCGCGGGGCACGATGTCGCGGTTGAGTTCGACCGCGACGCGGTCGGCCTTCATGCCGAGAATTTCCACAAGCGTGGCGAGAGTGAAGGGGCCGAGCTGGCTGTCAAACTGGCGCTCTTCCCCATTGATATGCAACTTCATTTGACTGTGCGATTCCTAGACTGGCAAGTTCATTAGCGGCCGCTCTTACTCCGCTTTTCGCAGAACGAATTTGCGGGTGGCAGTCCGTCCTTCATAGTTGGCCTGAACCAGGAGCGACGAGTCGGTTAGCGCAGAATTGTCCACCTCGATGTTGATCTCCGCCCCGCCATCGGAATCGGCCACTGCCTGGGTGTAAAAAGGAGAAGCGCCGGGGCGGGCGAAGCGGAAGATGAGACGGGCTCCGATGGCCGGATTTCCGGCTTCGGTGACGCGCAGCTTCATGACGAGATTGCGCTCGGCGTGAACGGAGTCGGAATTCAGCCAGTGCACGTCCAACTCTTTTACCGCCGCCAGAGCCTCGGGCTCAGGCCGGTCGAGAGCCTCTTCCAGCTTCCCTTCCCGGATGGCGTCGAGCACGATGCGGTGCTGCTCGCGCAGTTGCTGCTCTTTCTGGGTGTCGGCGAAGGGCACGTCTGCGGAGCGACCGGCGTACGAGGTAGCTTTTTTGCCGATGCAGCGTCCACGAACGAAAACCTGGGTCTGCAGCAGGCGTTCGCTCTCGCGGGCTTCGCTCTGCACGTGGTAGATGGTGTCACCGTGTTTGACGTCAGTGTTGAATCCGAAAATCATAAGGATTTCTTCATTGAGAGATTGGGCGATTGAGTGATTGCGCGATTGTAAAACCTTGAAAACTGCATGGGCCTCGACGGTTTTTCAATCACCCGATGACTCAATCTCCAAATCTCCAAATTGTTCGCTGCTTGGCTTGACACTCTCGCGCGCTAACTCATAGTCTAGAATGTTTACGTAACGCGTTGGCGCGAATTATATATACCTCCTCCTATGCCAGACAATTACTTCGCTCGCTACCTGCCGTTTCTGATCCATATTCTTATGGCGGGCGGCATTGCGACTGCAATTATCCTGCTTTCCTGGCTGATCGGCGTCCGCAAGCCTACCCGCGCCAAACTCTCTCCTTATGAATGCGGCATGACCCCGGTGGGCGACTCGCGCGAGCGCTTTTCGGTGAAATTCTATCTGGTTGCCATGCTATTCATCCTGTTCGACGTAGAGGCGGTCTTTATTTATCCCTGGGCCATCATTTTGCGCGATCTGAAGCACTTCGGACTGTGGGAGATGCTGGTGTACATCGGAATCTTCATGGTGGGCTTCTTCTATGTGTGGAAAAAGGGCGTGCTGGACTGGGGCGAAACGGCACCCGCGCGGGGGAAGCGTTAAATGGCACTGGCTGCCCCGATCACTGACCTTGAGCAACTGAGGCACCACCCTGCGGTGGCGCGCCTGGTTGGATGGAATCCGCAGGCGGTCGAGGGCGTCAAGTTCGACCGCGACGAGATGACGATTTAGGTCGACCGGTCGGCGATCCGCGAGGCCTGCGCGCTGTTGAAGGAAGATCCGGCCTGCCCCTTCAATTTTCTTTCTGACATTACCTGCGTGGATTGGAATCCCTCAGAGCCGCGGTTTGAGGTGGTTTATCACTTGCTCTCGATTCCGAAAAAAGAGCGGGTGCGGCTTAAGGTGAAGCTCGACAGCGGCAGTCCGGTGGTCGAGTCGCTGACTGCGATCTGGCCCGGGGCGAATTATTTCGAGCGCGAGATCTTCGATCTGTTCGGCGTGCGCTTTACGGGACATCCGTATCTGCGCCGCATCATGATGCCGGAGGATTGGGAAGGTCATCCTCTGCGCAAAGATTATCCGGTGGAGGGCTACCGCTAATGGCACATTTGGCTCCCACACCCGTGCTCGAACCCGGTCAGGATCGGACGATGATCCTGAATATGGGCCCGCAGCATCCGTCGACCCACGGCGTGCTGCGCGTGCTGCTGGAAATTGATGGCGAAACTATTGTGAGATTGATGCCGGACATCGGATTCCTGCACACCGGAATTGAGAAGACCTGCGAGGCGAAGTTTTACCAGCAGGTGGTGCCGCTGACCGACCGCATCGACTACCTCTGTCCTCTGACCAACAATCTCTGCTACGTGCTGGCGGTGGAGAAGTTGTTGGGGCTGGAGATTCCGCCGAAGGCGCAGTGGCTGCGGGTGCTGCTGAATGAATTGACGCGCATCAATTCGCACCTGGTGTGGCTGGGCACGCATGCCATGGACATCGGCGCGCTGACGGTCTTCTTATATTGCTTCCGCGAGCGCGAAGAAGTTTTGAAGATGTTCGAGATGATCAGCGGGCAGCGGATGATGACGTCTTATTTCCGCGTGGGCGGAGTCGCGCTGGAGCCGCCGCTGGGATTCTTCGATCGCGTGCGCGATTTTGCCGGGTATTTCCCTGAGAAAGTCGACGAGTACGAAAATCTGCTGACCGGAAATCCGATCTGGGGAATGCGAACGAAGGGCGTGGCCTTACTGTCGGCCGAGGACGCGATCGCTCTGGGCGCGACCGGCCCGACCCTGCGCGCCAGTGGTGTAGACATCGATCTGCGGCGGGACATGCCGTATTCGAGCTACGAAAAGTTTCAGTTCAAGGTGCCGGTCTCGCAGGATGGCGACGTGTTTGCGCGATACATGTGCCGCGTGCAGGAGTTGCGGGAATCGACTGTCATCGTGCGGCAGGCGCTGGACGGCATGCCGGAAGGGCCGATCAAGGCGGATGCTCCTGGAATTGTGTTGCCCGACCGCGAGAAGATGAAGACTCAGATGGAGTCGCTCATCTACCACTTCAAGATTATTACCGAAGGATTCGCGGTGCCGGCGGGCGAGGTCTATCAGGCAGTCGAGTCGCCGCGCGGCGAGATGGGCTACTACATTGTGAGCGACGGCACGGCGAAGCCCTACCGGGTGCACATGCGCTCGGCTTGCTTCGCGAATCTGCAGACGCTGGCCAAGATGTGCGAAGGGCATCTGCTGGCGGATGTGGTGGCTGCGATCGGATCGATTGACATCGTGTTGGGAGAAATTGACCGGTAGGGGAATTGTAATTTCGTAATCGGGTAATTTTGCAATTTGAAGACCCGGCGGTGATGATGTCCACGGGACCCGAGGAGTTGCGTGATCGGACGAAGGCGTTTGCGATTCGGATTGTCAAACTTTACCGATCGCTACCCCACACCGCCGATTCGCAGGTCGTAGGCAAGCAATTGTTGCGTTGTGGGACATCGGTCGCGGCGAACTATCGAGCGGCTTGCAGGGGAAGATCACGGGCGGAATGGATCGCAAAGATCGGATTGGTTGTAGAGGAAGCAGACGAGACTGTTTTCTGGCTGGAAATGCTTTCCGACTGTGGCATTGTTTCGAGCAAGAGGTGCGAAGACATTTTGAAAGAGGCGCATGAGTTGAGCGCCATTTTCACGGCGTCTCAGCGCACTGCACGGCGGGTCGGTTAAATTACAAAATTACCCGATTACGAAATTACAAAATGAAGTTTTCTGACGAGTTCGAGGCGCGGTTTTTGGAGATGGTGCCGCATTATCCGACGAAGCGGTCGGCCCTTGTCCCGACGCTGCTTTATGCGCAGGACGAGGTTGGATTCTTGTCCGACGCAGTCATTGCGGAGATCGCTTCCCGGCTTGATCTGACGGAACTCGAAGTGCGCAACGTGATCAGCTACTACTCGATGCTGACCACCAAGCCGCGAGGCAAGTTCAACGTGCAGGTGTGCACGAATATCAGTTGCATGGTGCGCGGTGGAGAAGACATTCTGCATCACTGCGCAAAGAAATTGGGCATCGGGCACAAGCAGACGACGCCGGACGGCCTGTTTACGCTGGAGGAAGTGGAATGCATCGGAGCGTGCAGCTGGGCTCCGGCGGCGCAGGTGAACTACGACTTTCACGAGAACCTGACGACACAAAAGATGGATGCGATTCTCGACGAGTATAAGAAGAAGGGAACACAGTAGGGAAATTTGGTAATTGTGTAATTTAGTAATTTGTAATTCAAAGCCCGTCGGGGCACGTGCTTCTTGATTACTCAATTACCAAATTACAAAATGACGTTTCATGGCTGATCTGGTTTCACATCCCGACGAGGTGAAGGTGGTCTCCCGGCGCTTTGGCCTGGGCGCGACCGACATTGACCGTTACCTCGAACTCGACGGCTACAAGGCCGTGCAGAAGGCGCTCGCCATGGAGCCGGATGCAATTATTAATGAGGTGAAGAATTCGGGGCTGCGCGGGCGCGGCGGTGCCGGATTTTCGACCGGGATGAAGTGGTCGTTTGTGCCCAAGCAGTCGGCAAAGCCGAAATATGTTCTGTGCAACGGCGATGAGAGCGAGCCTGGGACTTGCAAGGATCGGTTGATTTTCGAACACGATCCGCACTCGGTGATTGAAGGGGTGATGATCGGTGCGCTGGCTGTGGGCGCGAATAGCGGCTACATCTATATTCGCGGCGAGTATCGGTATCTGTTGGAGATCATGCAGAAGGCGATTCGCGACGCGTATGCCAGGGGATTTGCCGGGAAGAATATTTTTGGCAGCGGACGCGATTTGGATATTTATTGGCACGGCGGCGCCGGAGCCTACGAAGTTGGTGAGGAATCGGCGCTGATGGAATCGCTGGAAGGCAAGCGCGGAATCCCTCGTATTCGGCCGCCCTTTCCGGCTGTGGTTGGACTGTGGGGCGGGCCTACGGTCATTAATAATGCGGAGACGCTGGCCAATGTCCCCCACATTATTCTGGGGGGGGCGGACTGGTTCGCCAAACTGGGCACGCCGAAGAACGGCGGCACGCGCCTGTTTTGCCTGAGCGGCAACATCGCCAAACCCGGCGTCTACGAACTGCCGATGGGCTACAACCTGAAGAAAATGATTTATGACGTCGGCGGCGGAATTCCCAACGGCCGATCGTTGAAGGCTGTCGTGCCTGGGGGTGCATCGTGCCCGTGTCTGACCGCTGATGAGATCGACGTCGCGATGGATTTCGATTCCGTGGCCAAGGCTGGGTCGATGCTGGGATCGGGCGGCGTGGTCGTCGTGGATGACGCGCAGTGCATCGTGAAATTCGCGCTGCGGACGATGAAGTTTTACCAGCATGAAAGTTGCGGGTGGTGCATTCCCTGCCGCGAGGGAACGGACTGGCTGAAGAAAACTCTGGTTCGTTTTCATAATGGCGGGGGAGTGAAAAAAGATATCGACAACATGCAGTACCTGGCGGAAAACATGCTGGGACGGACGTTTTGTCCGCTGGGCGATGCGGCGGCGATGCCGACGATCGGGTTCGTGAAGAAATTCAGGAAAGAGTTCGAAGATCACCTGGACGGGAAAGCTTGCCCATATGAAAAGGCTGGCGAAGCGGAACAGGTTCCTCATTTGCACATTAAGGAGACGGCATGCATTCAAACCTTTGGTTGATCGCTCCGGTTATGTCGCTAGTCTCCGGTGTCATTCTCATTTTGCAGGGGCTGCGGACGCGCGCCCAGCATGCTTCCGTGGCAAAAAGCGAAGTTTCTCCGGCGGCCATCTTCCGAGTGCGGGCCGTTTTGTTTTCATCCGGGCTTTTTCTGACTATCATGCGGCCGTGCTTGGATTTGGATCAACGAAGTAAAGAAGGGCTCGATATCATTTTGAATTTCACGTTCGAATATGCCTGACGTAACACTTACTGTCGACGGCAAGAGAGTCACTGCTCCCGCGGGCACGCTGCTCATTGAGGCGTGCAAGAGCGTGGGCATCGAGGTGCCTTCTTTCTGCTACTACCCGAACCTTTCGCTGCAGGGCGCTTGCCGCATGTGCCTGGTGAAGGTCGAGAAGATGCCCAAGCTGCAGACTGCGTGCACCACCGTGATCGGCGAGGGCATGATCGTCACCACCGAGAGCGACGAGATCAAGCAGGCGCGCAAGGCGATGCTGGAGATGCTGCTGGGCAACCATCCGCTGGATTGCCCGGTCTGCGATGCCGGCGGCGAGTGCGAGTTGCAGGACATGACGTTCAGTTACGGCGCCGCTGAATCGAAATTCATGGAGACGAAGAATCACCGCGACGAGCAGCAGTGGTCGCCGGTGGTGTTCTTCGACCGGCCGCGCTGCATTCTCTGCTATCGCTGCGTGCGCGTGTGCGGCGAAGGCATGGATGTGTGGGCGCTGGGCGTGCAGAACCGCGGCGTGAGTTCGATCATCGCTCCCAATAAAGGCGATCATCTGGAGTGCGAAGAGTGCGGCATGTGCATCGACATTTGCCCGGTGGGCGCACTCACCTCGGGCGCGTATCGCTACAAGACGCGGCCGTGGGAGATGAAGCACGTGGGCACGACCTGCACGCACTGCGGCGACGGATGCAAGACCACGCTGGGCGTGCGCCGCTCGGATACCGGCATGGAGATCGTGCGCGGCGATAATCGCGACAAGAGCGGGACGAATGGCGATTTCCTGTGCATCAAGGGGCGTTACGGATTTGATTTCGCGAATAATGAGGAGCGCATTCAGCACCCCTTGATCCGGAGGAACGGCAAGTTGATGCCTGCGACGTGGGAAGAAGCGTTGGAACTGGTCGGCAAGAAATTCGCTGAAGTTCGCGACAAAGAGGGCGGGCAGGCGATTGGAGTTGTCGGCTCTACGCGCATCACGAATGAAGAGGCCTACCTGCTGTCGAAATTTGCGCGCGTGGTGTTGCGGACCAACAATGTGGACCATCATCGCACGGCGGACTTCCCTGCCCTCGCGGCGGCGTTGCGCGGCAAGCCGGATGCAACAGCCAGCATGGCCGACGTATTCACTGCACCGGCGATTTTGCTGATCGGCAACGATCCGACCGAGCAGCATCCGCTGCTGGCGTGGCAGATTCGAAATAATGTTCGTCTGCATCGGGCCAAGCTCTACGTGGTGAACTCTCAGTCGATCAAGCTTCGACGCCAGGCCACCAGCTTTTCGCAGATTCCTGCAGGGAGCTGAGAGCAAGTTGGCTGCGTTCCTGGCCGGCGACGATGCGTCCGCCGACGCGCTGGTTTCGGCCTCTATTAATAAGGAAGCATGGTTCGCGCTGCGCGACCAGTTGCGCGGTGAGCAGAACCTGGTCATCATCTTCGGCTCGGAGATTCGAGGGGCGGCCATCTTGCAATTGATCAGTTTCGGTTCTGGCATTCCCGGGGCGAAGTTCATCTGCCTCGCCGACTACGCGAATTCCCGCGGCGCGGCCGATATGGGGCTTTATCCGGATCTGCTTCCCGGCTATCACTCGACTGCCGGAAACACCGAGTTTCACAAGGAGTGGGCGCACATTCCTCAAACTGCGGGCCTCGATTTGCCGGGCATGATTGACGCAGCGAAGGGTGGCAAGCTGAAGGCGCTCTACGTCGTCGGATCTAACCCTGTGGGACGCATGCAGATTGATCCCTTTGCATTCTCCAAGAGTTTCGTCGTGGTGCAGGACATGTTCCTGACTGAAACGGCAATCATGGCGGACGTGGTTTTGCCTGCGGCGAACGCTTACGAGAAGTCGGGGACTTTCACGAACACGTCCGGCGATGTGCAACTGGTGAAGAAGGCTGGCGAAGTTTCCGACACTAAGAGCGATTTCGAGATGATCGTTCGCATTGCCGATGCCATGGGATTCGAGGTGCGGAAGCTCGTCCCATTCGGCGGCGGCGTGCGGGCAGACATGGGCCAGTCGCGAGGCGCGCAATCGGGTGAAGCCGATCGCCATGCCGTGTGGTTGGAAGAGCATGGACTTGAGCCGAAGATGAGCCCGCTCGACCCGATGGCGATTTTCGACGAAATTCAGCGCCTGGTTCCTGGCTACGATGTTTCCCGGGCCAATTTGCTGGCAGGCAACAGCGAACATACAACACTTGCAAATAGCGGTGACGGCGCGCAACACAATCCGGAATCGATTTCTGCCGGCCAACGATAACCTGTTTACATCGGGCACACTGGGCCGGTATTCGCGGGCGTTGAAGTCGGTGTTGGAGAGTCACGAAGTGAAGCATTCAGAAGTCGCGGCAGATTGATCGAGCAATGAGCCATGAGCATTGAGCAATGAGCGCAAGCAAATTGTCTGCTCATCGCTCAAAGCTCAACCGCTCATCGCCCTAGATAAGGAAGCAAGTTGCCCATTTGGCTCTACATCCTGGCGTCGGTCATTAAGTCGGCGGTGGTTCTGATTGTGTTGCTGACGGCCGTCGCCTACACGGTTTGGCTGGAGCGAAAGGTTGTCGGCCACATGCAGAATCGCTGGGGACCCACGCGGGTCGGCCCGTTCGGCCTGCTGCAGCCGGCGGCCGACGGAATTAAATTTCTCTTCAAGGAAGATCTGACTCCACCTCACGTCTACAAGCCGCTGTATATCGCGGCGCCGATGATCGCGGTCATCTTTGCGTTGACTTCGATCGCCGTCATTCCATTCGGCACTTCCATCACGATCGGCGGATACGTCATTCCGCTGCAGATCACAACGGACGTTAACACGGGACTGCTGCTGATCCTGGGAGTCACCTCGATCGGCGTGTACGGCGTTGCGCTGGCGGGATGGTCATCGAACAATAAATATTCTCTGCTTGGCGGACTGCGTGCCAGCGCGCAGATGGTGAGCTACGAAATCTCGCTGGGCCTGTCGCTGGTAGGCGTGCTGATTCTTTCCGGCAGCTTCAGCCTGCGCGACATCGTCAACTCGCAGAGCGGATACTTCCTCGGCTTCATCCCGCGGTGGAATATCTTCCTGCAGTTCGTCGGATTTTTCTGCTACCTGATGGCGGCCTACGCGGAGACAAACCGCATTCCGTTCGATCTGCCTGAGGCGGAGACGGAACTCGTCGCTGGCTATCACACCGAGTACAGCGCGATGAAGTTTGCCATGTTCTTCATGGCCGAATACGCCAACATGATCACGGTGGCGTGCCTGGCTACGCTTCTGTTTTTTGGCGGATGGCTGAGTCCGTTTAATGAGGGCACATGGTTGCAGGCGCATGGAGCGCCGCAAATCATAACGGCTCTGCTGCCTGTGCTTTGGTTCGCGGCAAAGATCGTCGCCTTCCTCTTTCTGTATATCTGGGTGCGCGGCACCTTGCCGCGTTTCCGTTACGACCAGTTGATGGCGTTCGGATGGAAGTTCTTGTTGCCATTGGCGCTGGTGAATTTGATTGGGACAGCGATTGCTGTCGCCTGGTAAGCAATATTGAGCATTCACTTAATTTTATTTTTGGCCTTCGGGGCGGTTGCGGTGGCAGGAGCCGTGAACCTGCTGGCGCAGACGCATCCGATCAACTCCGCGCTGTCGCTCGTCGCCGTGATGGCTGCGCTGGCCGGCGAATATATGCTGCTGGGCGCAGAATTTCTGGCAGCAGTGCAGGTGATCGTTTACGCCGGCGCGATCATGGTGCTGTTTGTGTTCACCATCATGCTGCTCAATGCCGGAGTTGAGGAGCGCACGAACGGCAGCCGCGTTGCCATTATTTTTGGCATTCCCGGAGTGCTGCTGGGAAGCGTTCTGCTGGGCTGGGTGATATTGCGGCATTCCGGAACCGAAGCGGTCGCGGCGGGCGCTTTGCCAGGCTCTCCCGCAACCATCGGGCAATTGCTCTTTCATGAGTTTCTATTGCCGTTTGAGATTACGTCGATTCTGATTCTGATCGCCATCATGGGCGCGGTGGTATTGGCCAGCAAGCCTCCAACCAGTGCGCCATTGCCGCCTCGAACGCTTGCGGCAGAACAGAAGGTGAACAGCTAATGGTTCCCCTTTCTTATTATCTTGTGCTCAGCGGAATCCTGTTTGCCTGCGGCGTCGTCGGATTTCTCATCAAGCGCAACATCATCACCATCTTCCTGTCGATTGAACTGATGCTCAACGGCGTGAACCTTTCATTTGTCACCTTCGCAGCGCACTGGCACGCGCTGGCCGGACAGGTCTTTGTCTTCTTCGTAATGGTGGTGGCGGCCGCCGAAGCTGCCGTTGGATTGGCCATCATCATCGCGGTCTACCGCAATCGGGAGACGTTGAACGTCGACCAGATAAACCTGCTCTAAACTATGACGCCGAATCTCAATCTCTGGCTGATCCCGATTCTGCCGTTGGCGGGAGCCGCGATCAATGGATTTCTCGGGAAGAAATCGTCGCGGACGGCGATCAGCACGATTGCGCTGTTCTTCTCGGGCGCGGCGTTTTTGTGGGCGCTGACAGTCGCGTGGCGCTGCCTGTCGATCCCACTTCCCTATCAGGAATATCTGGCGCACTGGATTCGCTCCGGCAGTTTCAGCGTGGACTTCGCTTTCTATCTCGATCAGCTTTCGCTGGTTATGCTGCTGGTGGTCACCGGCGTGGGATTCCTGATCCATATTTATTCGGTGGGCTACATGTGGGAGGATCCTAGCTACTACCGCTTCTTCGCTTACCTGAACCTGTTCATGTTTTTCATGCTGACTCTGGTGCTGGCCAACAACTACCTGGTGATGTTTATCGGCTGGGAGGGCGTGGGGTTGGCGTCGTATCTGCTGATCGGGTTCTGGTTCACGAAAGATTCCGCGGCATCGGCAGGGAAAAAAGCATTCATCGTTAATCGCATTGGCGACTTTGGATTTCTGATTGCTCTGTTCCTGATCATTGAACACTTTCATTCCCTGACGTTCACCCAGGTCTTCGAGCGCGTGGCGCCGATCGCTCCGGAAACTGCCGGGGCGGGCCTGCTCACGGTTATCGGAATTTTGCTGATGGTTGGCGCCTGCGGTAAATCGGCGCAGATCCCACTCTATATATGGCTGCCGGATGCGATGGAAGGTCCGACACCAGTCTCCGCATTGATCCACGCCGCGACCATGGTGACGGCTGGTGTCTACATGGTTTCTCGCTCGCATGTAATTTTCGAGCGCGCACCGATAGCTCTGACCGTGGTCGCGATTATCGGCACACTCACGGCGTTGTTCGCCGCGACCATCGGCATCACTCAAACTGACATTAAGAAGGTCCTCGCCTACTCGACAGTCTCGCAACTCGGCTACATGTTCCTGGCCTGCGGCGTGGGGGCGTTCTCGGCGGGAATTTTCCATCTGATGACGCACGCCTTCTTCAAGGGCCTGCTCTTCCTGGCCGCGGGCTCGGTGATTCACGCCGTCGGCGGCGAGCAGGACATGCGCAACATGGGCGGCCTGCGCTCTTATATTCCGTGGACATTTTTGACCATGGGAATCGCGACCTTGGCGATTTCGGGGATCCCGCCATTTGCTGGATTCTGGAGTAAAGACGAAATCCTGTGGAAGGCGTACCAGGCAAGTTGGATTTATTGGCTCATCGGCGCGGTCACCGCGTTCATGACTTCCTTCTATATGTTCCGGCTGTTGTTCATGACATTTTTCGGCGACTACCGTGGCCTGAAAGTTGACGACCACGGGCATGCCCACGCTGCTCACGGGCATGATGCTCACGGAAATGGCGAACCGCATGAGAGCCCGTGGGTGATGCTGGGGCCGCTGGTCGTGCTCGCAATCCTGTCGACTGTTGGAGGTCTGGTCGGGATTGGCAACCGCTTTGAGCATTTCCTCTCGCCCGTGTTTGGCTCCGAGTTCCCCGCCAGAGCGACCGAAGGATCGGGAACCACGGAACTCCTGCTGATGGGTGTTTCGGTTCTGCTGGCCTTTGTCGGCGCGTTTCTGGCCTACGTTCTGTATGTGAGCAAACCCTATCTTCCGCAAAAAATCGCCGACTCGCTGGGTGGTTTCTACGAGGCTGTGCTGCACAAATATTACGTGGATGAAATTTACGCGGCTGTATTCGTGAAACCGTTGATCGACGGCTCGACGAACATCCTGTGGCAGGGAGTCGACCGCAAGGTGATCGACAATTCCATTGATGACGCGGCGGATGGTGCGCGCCAGATTTCCGACGATGTGCGGCACATGCAATCCGGCAACCTGCGCTCCTATGCTGGCTGGATCGCCGCGGGCGCGGCCGTGGTGATCGCATACATGTTGTGGCTGGGGGTGAGTCGATGAATACCGACAACCTCAGCCCCGTGATTCTGACGTTGGTGACGTTCGTTCCGCTGGCTGGGGCATTGCTGCTTATGCTGCTGCCCCGCAGGGATCGCGACATTCGCGTCTTCGCGCTGGTTATTTCTCTGCTTACGTTCGTACTCTCGCTTCATCTGCCGGTACGTTTTCACCGTGCGCAGGCAGGGTTTCAGTACGAGATCGACAAGTCCTGGATTTCCACGCCGAACATTCATTACCACATGGGAATCGACGGCATTTCCATGTGGCTGGTGGTGCTGACTACATTCCTCACGCCGCTATGCGTCCTGATCTCGTGGAAGTCGATCCACGACCGGGTCAAGGAATTCTTCATCATTCTTCTGATTCTCGAAACGGCGCTGATTGGCGTTTTCACCTCGCTTGATCTTTTCCTCTTTTATTTCTTCTGGGAAGCTACGCTCATCCCGATGGCGCTGCTGATCGGCATCTTCGGCCATGACCGCAAGGTGTACGCGGCGGTGAAGTTTTTCATGTACACGATGATCGCGTCGGTCTTCATGCTGGCCGCGATCCTGTGGCTCTACGCGCAGACGGGCAGCTTTGACTTCGTCGTGATTCGCGATCAGATCAGCCGCGGCGCGGTTGCGAATTTCCCGGCCGCGGCGCAGTGGCTCTTCCTTGGATTCTTCATCGCCTTCGCGGTGAAGGTGCCGCTGTTTCCGTTTCACACCTGGCTGCCCGATGCACACGTGGAGGCTCCCACGGCCGGATCCGTACTGCTGGCGGGCGTGCTGCTGAAGATGGGCACGTATGGAATGTTGCGTTTCAATCTTGGATTGTTCCCCGATCAGGCGCGGCGCAACGCGCCGTGGATCATGATTCTGGCGCTGATCGGTATCATCTATGGTGCGCTGGTCGCCATGGTGCAGCCGAACATGAAGAAGCTGATCGCCTACTCCTCGGTCAGCCATCTGGGATTTGTGGTGCTTGGCATCTTCAGCTTTACACAGTCGGGATTGAATGGTGCGATGTTCGTCATGCTGGCTCACGGAATCTCGACTGGCGGACTTTTTATGCTGGCGGGAATTCTGCACGAACGCCGCCATACTTACGAAATTAAAGAATTCGGCGGACTGGCCTCGCCCATGCCGATTTACGCCGCGTCGTTCCTGTTCATCGTGCTTGCATCGGTCGGACTGCCTTTGCTCAATGGATTCATCGGCGAATTTCTGGTTCTGAATGGTGCGTTTCAGTCGCGAGCCATCTACGGCATTCTCGGCGCTACGGGCGTGATCTGGAGCGCGATCTATTTGTTGTGGATGTATCAGCGCGTTTTCTTCGGCAAGGTCACGCACGACATCAACAACTCCATGGCCGACATGATTGGCTTTGAGAAGGCGGCCGTCTGGCCATGCGCACTCGCGGCTCTGGTGATGGGAGTGGCGCCTATTCTCTGGCTTGGCGCGATTGATCCCGCCGTGCAGGCCGCGCTTGCTCCCTTCGGACAGATCGTCGGCAAGGTGGTGGGCCAATGACGCTGCCGGCACTGCTGCAAGCCATTCCGCAGGTGATTCCCCAGGGTCAGGACTACATCCGCATTTTGCCGGAGCTTGTGCTGTCGGCATTCGGCATCGTGATCATGATGCTCGATCCGTTGCTGGATCAGGAAAAGAGTCCGAAAACCGCGGGCTCGATCGCGCTTATCGGAGCTCTTGCAGCGCTGGCGTCTACATGGTTCATGGCGCAATCGCCCGGATCCGCATTCTCGAACATGATCCGAGTGGACAGCTTCAGCATTTTCTTTCATGTTCTGGTGATCGCGATTGCGGCGGTCGTGATTCTGAGTTCGTTCGAATACATGGCCGTGCAGCGGATTCGCGCCGGCGAATACTATGCCCTGATTCTGTTCAGCGTGGTCGGCATGGCGCTTATGTCTTCGGCCGTGGAGTTAGTTCTGATTTTCATCGCGCTGGAGATCTCCTCGATTTCCACTTATATTCTCGCGGGCTTCCGCCGGAGTGAGGCTGCGAGCAGCGAGTCGTCGCTGAAGTATTTTCTTCTGGGCTCGTTCGCGACCGCATTTTTTCTTTATGGCGTTGCACTGATGTTCGGCGCTACGGGATCGACCAATATCGATACGATCAGCCAAGTGTTGCAGAGTTCGCCCGCACAATTGCTCGTCTTCATGGCGATTGCATTGATGTTTGTTGGCCTTGGGTTCAAAGTCGCAGCCGCACCGTTTCACATATGGACGCCGGACGTCTACGAAGGAGCTCCTGCGCCGGTCGTGGGCTTCATGTCCACCGCGCCGAAAGCCGCGGCCTTCGCGGTTCTGCTACGGGTTTTGTTTGCCATCAATGCTCCCGGTCGTTTCTGGCTGGTCTGGGTTGCGGCCGCCTTGTCGATGACATTGGGCAACATCGGCGCTCTGGTGCAGACGAACGTGAAGCGACTTACTCGCTTATTCCTCGATCGCCCACGCCGGATATTTACTGGTCGCCTTTGCCATGACCACGCCGGATAATTCCGCGGCCGGAATTTCGGCGGCCATGTTCTATGCGGCCTCTTACGCAGCGATGAATGTGGGCGCCTTCGCGGTGGTCAGTCACTTCGCGAATGCCGGCGAGCGCTACGTTACGCTGGAAGACTACGAAGGGCTGGGTCGCAGCTCGCCGATCCTCGCCGCTACGCTGACCATCTTTCTTCTGTCGCTGATCGGTATTCCCATGACTGGCGGCTTCTTCGCCAAGTTCTACGTCTTCAGCGCAGCGTTCAAGGCGAACCTCGTCGGGTTGACTCTGATCGGACTGGTGAACAGCGCCATTGGCGCCTACTACTATCTGCGAATCATCGTTGTGATGTACATGCGCGAACCGCGCAAGCAGGTTCCGGTTACACCAATTCCGCTTACCTTGGGCTTCGCGCTGGCCATCAGCCTGATCGCTACTTTTTATCTCGGAATTTTGCCCAACCGGGTTTTGCATTATGCGCAGCAGTCGGCGCAGGGGTTGCTCCCCTCCGCTGCACCCGCCCCGGCGGCCGCTGCCCAGCCTCAAGATGCACCGCTCCGGCACGACTGATTTTTTCCGCCAATCACGTGCAAAACCGCATTGACAAGGGACTCGGGGCGCGTGCATTATTGCTTCACTGAGTTAGACCTTCAATTTCCCTGGTTCTAAATAATGCGGTGTTTTGGGAGGGTGCGCATGCTTACGCAAATTCGCAAGCTATGGTTGGAGGAGCAAGGGCAGGACATCGCCGAGTACGCTGTGATGCTCGCGGTGATCCTGGTCCTGGTAGTGGGAACGGTGCGCTTGATCGGCTCCAATGCGAACAACGTGTTCTCGAACGTAGCCAGCTCGATTCAACAATAGTTCGTACCGTCGGCCATTCTCGAAGTGATTCGTTGGGGCAACACCGAAGCGAAAGATTATGATGCGATTTATTCCAAGCACGCGATTTAGCGCCTATTGCTGGTTTCCAGCACAGCGGCGGCGGCCCGGCTTGGGAGTGAGGAACAGTTCTTAGAGCATCCGAACTCAAGACAAGTGAAAGCCAGCAGCCGCGATCGAGAAGATCGCGGTTTTTGTTTTTTAGCAGACTCTCCAAGGAGAAGAACTTCAGATGATCGTCAACATGTCAGAGAAAGCCACCGAACAAGAAATTACTCATGTGATCGAGCGCATCCGCGAAGCGGGCTACCAGCCTCACGTTACGCGCGGCACCGAGCGGACGATTGTAGCTGCCGTAGGCAGCGGACGTCGCCACGAAATCGAGGCTCTGCAAGTTGCTCCCGGCGTGGACAACGTTGTCGCGATCGCCCAGCCGTTCAAACTGGTGAGCCGGCAGGTTAAGCCCGAGCGCTCGATCGTGCGCATTAACGGCGTTGCGATCGGAGGGCCGGAAGTAGTGGTCATTGCTGGACCATGTTCCGTCGAATCTCGCCAGCAACTGCTCGACACGGCACATGCGGTGAAGCAGGCCGGCGCAACTATGCTGCGGGGCGGAGCTTACAAACCTCGTACGTCCCCGTACGACTTTCAAGGGCTCGGCTTGGAGGCGTTGAAGATTTTGCGAGAAGCCCGCGAGCAAACCGGATTGCCCGTCGTCACCGAAGTGATGAGCACGGAAGACATCGACGTCATCTGTGAATACGTGGACATGCTGCAAATCGGGGCGCGCAATATGCAGAATTTCGCCCTGCTGCGGCGTTTAGCGACGGTAAACAAGCCCATTCTGCTCAAGCGAGGTCCATCCGCGACGGTGAAGGAATGGTTGCTGGCGGCAGAATACCTTTTGTCCGGAGGAAACAATCAGGTGGTTCTGTGCGAACGGGGCATCAAGACTTTTGAAACCGAGATGCGCAACACAATTGACCTCGCTGCCATCGCGCTGGCCCGTGATCTTTCGCATCTGCCGGTGATTGCCGACCCTTCTCATGGCACCGGGAAACAGAGTCTAATCGCGGCTGTTTCGCGCGCGGCGGTTGCCGTGGGCGCCGATGGCCTCATCATCGAGGTGCATCCATGTCCGGAACGAGCGCTTTCCGACGGTCCGCAATCGCTGGATTTCGCCGGTTTCGAAAAAGTCATGCGCGCATTGAAGGAACCGTTGCGCGCTACGGCTGCGGCGCCCGCTCCATCGCAGGTCGCCTCATAAACGTGCTGCCGATCCTATGAGCATCCATCGAAAGATGTGCTGGACCGAAGTGAAGAAATGAATGTTGGGACACGATCAAGGCTGTTATATTGTGGGACATTTTTCGCAAGGAGCAGTTGAACGGGAGACAGCATATGGGACGCATTCTGCTGGTTTTTGTACGCCGATTATGGCTGCCGCTGGCGGTGCTGGCAGGATTTCTGGGCGTCTGCGTCCTGGTGTATACGCGACTCGAAGGGCTTCGCCCGCTGGATGCGCTGTTCTGGGTCATCCATACCCACTCGATCGACTATCGGGCCGTTCACAAGTCGACCAAGATTTTTGCCCTGTTCGTGTATGCCGGCGTGTTCGCGTTTCAAATCTGGATCGCCGAGCGCATCCTGTTAACAATTTTCAGCCATCAAGGCGTGGAGGCATGGAGATCTATGGTGAACGACGTAAATATCGATCGCTTGCGCGACCATTTCATTATCTGCGGCTACGGCCAGGTTGGCCGTACCGTTGTCGACCAACTCGACCGCCTGGACATTCCATTCCTGCTGATCGAGACGAATGAAAGCCTCTATCGCGAATTGCTGAATGAAAAGACGGCCGTGATCCAGGGAGATGCCAAGCGCCACGACATTCTGCTTCGCGCCGGCATCGACCGCGCACGCGGCATCTGCATCGTCATCGACAATGATGCGGATAACCTTTACATCACGGTAACGGCTCGCGCGCTCAATCCTAAGTTAAAGATTATTACCCGGGCGGGGCAGCAACGCTATGCAACCGCCATGCGGAACTCCGGAGCAGATGAAGTGATCATCCCTGAATACGAAGGCGGGTTGATGACGGGAAGAATGATCCAGCGATACTATCCGGCGCAGATTGCGATCGAGTGAAGTCTGCTCTAGTGCGCGGCCGCAGCATTCGCGGCAGGCTGCTTCACCTGCATCGCCGGATCACCGAAGAGAACAAAGGTGCGGCGCACGGCGGGATCGCCAATTTTTGACTTCGCCTTCAGGATTGATTCGCCCAGCGTCGGCCTCGCCGCGTTCAGCGCATTCTGTACGACAAGCGCGTCCAACTGGGTCTGCGGCGCAGCCTGATTCAGGCCGGTGGATGCCAGGACGGCAACCGCACCACCGTTCGGCGCCAGCAAGAGCGTAACTCCCAGCGGTTGCGCGTACACGTCCTGGAAGAATCCATTCAAGCAGTCCATGATGAGGAACACCGGCAATTGCGAACTATTGGTCAGGGACGGCACTGCGGTCACGTCGAAGATGTCCGATCCAGACCACTCCTCTTCCGAACCGTGGCCCAGATAATTCACCAGCAACTGCCCCGAATTAATTCCGTTAATGATCTCCTGTTGAGCCGCAGCAGTGCCAATCGTTCCGTTAAATACATCGGTGACCTGCATGGTCGCGGGCAACTGCGACTGCACTGTCTGCGTATCCTGCGTGAAGTTTTCGGTGTCGTTCTTGTCGGCGACAAACAGCGCCTGCGAGGTCCACGTTCCGTTCGTCGACTGACCTTCGTAGGTGACGATTTTTCCGACGACCGTGGTCGCTTCATCCTGCGAACTGACCGGCAACCGGCCGGTGGCGAGCGTGGGCATGCCACTGTCAGTGAAATCTGAGAACCAGTCGTCGGATGCCGTCATCAAACTGGTGGTCGGCAAGATTCGGGTTGGGACGAGATCGAGATGCCCGAGTCCGAGATAATCGCGCGGATCGAACGATGCCCGCCCATTCAAGAGCAAGTAGGAGGGCGCTTTCTTCCAATTTTGCGTTGCTCCCTGCAGGAATTGCCGAATCGCAAATGGACTGCGCTCGCCGAAATTAAATTCGTCGTAGAGATCGTTGATGGGAACAACGACCGAGGTCTTCCCTTCTGCCTGATGCGCGTGAATCAGGGGAGTGAGTGCGCCGGCGAAATCTTCGTACGTGACCATGGCGATATCAGCGCCGCTTTGAGCGCTATGCCAATGCGATGGATGGTTGGGCGTCACGGCTGCGGCGCTCGCGATCCGGTCCGCCGCCACTGCCAGCATCGTGTGCCGCACAGGCGACGAGGGATTCGTGGTCGTCCACGGGACCTGCAGCGCGATCGCATACTGGCCGCTGTTCGAGGTGATTTGCCCAGTCACTTGGAGCGGATGATTTGCATCCGTGATATCAAGCACCGTCGGCGCACTGGTGAATCCGGCGATGTTGAGCTCATCTCCCGCGCGTCCCGAAAACTTCAGCGTGTCGGAGTCAGCCACGTACATATGCGGATATGTGATGCGAATGGACTGCACCAGGCTGGTATCGTACTCGCCATTCTGCGCGGTCAGTGTGACGGTGTTCGTCGAGCCCTGCAGCAGGCCAGCAGGAATGGTCACGTTTAATTCGCCTTTGGCCTGACCGGTGAATGTGACAGTGCCAACGGTGGTTCCATTCAACGCAACCTGCACCTCATGCGGATAGGCGACAATCACTCCCTGCAGCACAACGTTCAACCGCGCAGGCAGAGTTGATTGCGCGTCAAAGTGAGGTGTGTTCAGCACCTGTTCCACCGGAGTGGGAGAGACGATTGCTCCGAAGAAATTGTCGTCGTTGGGCGTGAGCAGCGCCGCGAAGTAAGTAGTGTGCTGTTGGAACTCGACCGTAGTCAGATAGTCGGCCGACGGCGGGTTCGATCCCGAACCGGGCTGCGTTTGCGGAATTCGCGCGCCTTGGCTCGCACCGGCCACGAGCCAGTACACTCTTGTGCCCGAGAACGGCGTGTTAATGCCGGTTCCGTAGAAATAAATGGAAGCTTGCGGTCCAAATCCGCCGGGACCCGGCGACGCTCCCATAATCTGCATCGGCTGCTCGTTTGCTTCGGCATACAGATGCAGCAACGAAGGATCAGCATTCGGATCGAGTCCAGCTTTCACCAGATCGGGTTGCAATACTCGATACCAGCCTTCGTGTTGTACCTGAATCTTCACAGCGGGATGCGACGCCAGTTCGAATTGCCTCTGCATCTGAGTGGACGTCGGCGTGGAAACTGTAGGCACGGTCTCGACGAAGTGACTTCCCTGCTCGGCAGGCGAGGCGGACTGCACCTGGCTCAATTGGCTGAGCATTCGGGTCTCCGCTGCAGTCGCGTCATCCAGCGTGGTCGATGTTTCCACTGACACAGGTCCGTGCATGGTGCGCGTGCCGTTCACATCCACATCCTCAAGCCAGTAAGAAGCGTCGGCAACTTCCGCGGAGGAATCGGGCCAGGCGTAACTCCTGCCCGAATGTTTGGGCAGTGCACCCATCATCAACAGCGCCGAGCCAGCGATCAGAGAAGGATTCATGCGCACGCGATTTCCGTTGCGCTCACGGTAGACATTGAATCCAAGGTTGTGCGCTTCGCCGCCCGTCTTCCACATCAGCAACACGCGGCTGGCACCGCTCTTGTCGGTGCTCAGATGCGCGGAGAAGGATTGCAGTTTGACGCTGGTCGGAGCGACCACCGTTTCGTTCCACGTGGAAGTGTTGTTGGTCAGATTAGGATCGGTCTGGTCTGCCGTGACGTTGGCAGTGTTCGAGATGACACCGGGCGCGCCGGGTATCGTCAGAATCGAAATAGTCACCGTGCCCGCATTCGCCATGGTACCCAGCAAGCAGGTCACGACTCCACCGGCTTCAGAACATGAGCCCTGGGTGGACGTCGAGGAAAGATAAGTCAGCGGCGAAGGCAGCGTGTCGGTCACGGTAACGTTCGTGGCCGAAGCAGGACCGTTGTTCGTCACCGCCAGCGAATAGATGAGAGGTGTGCCCTCAGTGACCGGATTGGGCGTTGCCGTTTTCACGATCGCCATATCGGCGCTGTTGGCGTTGGCTACGAGGACCAAGGCGCTCGCAGTGTTCGAACTGATGCTTGGGACGATGTTGCCGGCGGTCGCGGTGTCGGTCTCCGTGATATTTGTGCCGGAGGGCGTGCCGGCGTTGACTTGCAACACCAGGCTAAAGTTGGCCGTGTTGGCAGAGCCTGTGGCGAGTGTCGCAATCGTGCAGGTAATCGCTCCCGTTCCACCCACGGCAGGCGTAGCGCATGACCATCCGGCTGGGGCGGAGATCGACTGGAAATTCGTGTTTGGCGGCGTGGTCTGCGTGAAGCTCACTGTGGTCGCAGCCGCCGGACCGTTGTTGGTGATGCTCTGGGCGTAGGTTGCATTGCTGCCGGCGGACAACGAAGTCGGCGAGGCAGAATTCGTAACAATCAGATCCGCTTGTGTGGCGGTCGCCACTACGTCGGCTGCAGTCGCAGTGTTGTTCGCCGGGTTCGGATCGGAGACGGACGAAGTCACGCTCGCAGTGTCAGTAATCGCCGTTCCGGCTGCAGTTCCCGCGTTTACTTTCAGAACGACGGTGAAGGTGCCGGAGCCGGAGGCAAAGCTGGGATCGGTGCAGTTAATGGTTCCCGTGCCATTGACAGCGGGGGTCGTGCACGACCATCCAGACGCGGCCGAAATCGACTGGAACGTGGTGTTCGCCGGCGTGGTCTCGGTGAAACTCGCAGTCGTGGCCGTGCTTGGTCCATTGTTGGTAACGATCTGCGTGTACGTAATGTTGTTGCCGGCCTGCACCGGGACCGGACTGGCGCTGTTGGTGATCGCAAGATCGGCCGAGCCCGCAACTTGTACGTTGACCGACGCGCTGTTGTTTCCGCCATTCGGATCAATCGTGGTGGAGGAAACTGAATCAGTCTGCGTGATCGTCGATCCGGATGCCACGGTCGTATTCACGGTCACCACGAACGTAAAATTCGCGGTGCTATTCGCAGCCATGGTGGTCGAATCGGTGCAAGTGAGGCTGGCCAGAACGCACGTCCAGCCTGCCGGCCCGCTCAACGATACGGCAGTCGTATTCGCGGGAAGCGTTTCGGTAAATTGCGGAGCGTTCGCTACCGCGGGACCGGCATTCGTCACACTCTGGGTGTAGGTAATGTTGTTGCCGGCCGTGACCGGATTCGGACTCCCGGAATTGGTCACGCTCAAGTCTGCCTGCGTGCCAGAGGCGACCGCGATGCTGGAGGTCGCCGAGTTGTTGGCAGTGTTGGTGTCGCGAGAAGTCGTTGCGGCCGTTGCCGTGTCGGTGATGATCGTTCCCGCAGCGGTGCCCGCGGCAACCGTGTACTTGGCAGTAATCGTTGCCGTGGACCCAGGCGGCACACTGGGGTTGCTGCAGGACACGGGTTGCGAATTGGGACATGTCCACGTCCCCCCGCCGGTGGTCACAACGGCTACTGACACGAAGGCGGTATTCGCCGGTGTCGCTTCGTTCAGCGTTGCCGTGCTGCAATTGCTGGGGCCTGAGTTGGTCACGATCTGCGTGTATGTGATCGTGCCGCCAGCGGCCACCGGGCTTGGAATTCCACTGTTGGTCACCGCCAGATCGCAGGCAACGACGACTGGTGTCGAAATCGTAGTGGTGTTGTTCGCCGTCGTGGGATCGCTGGTCGTTGCAGTGACGTTCGAGGTTGCCGAAATTGTTCCTGCCGCGACCGTGGACGGTACGCTCACTACAACCACGATGTCCGCCGAAGCGCTGGCCGCCAGGCTTGGATCATTGCACGTCACCGTTCCGGTTGCCCCGACGGCGGGAGCGGTGCAAGTCCAACCAGCCGGAGCCGAGACGGACTCAAACGTCGTATTCGTCGGCGTCGCTTCCGTGAAGACCACTGCAGAGGAAGTGGCCGGTCCGTTGTTGGTGACCGTCTGAGTGTAGGTAATATTATTTCCGGGAAAAACTGTCAGGGGTGTCGCCACCGTCTTCAGAGCCAGATCGGCTTGCGTTGCCAATGCAACCACGTCGGTGGCTACCGCAGAACTTGCTCCGAACGCCTGGTTGGTTGAGTTTGCGGTCACGATGTCGGTGATGATGGTGCCGCTCGCCGTTCCTGCGGTGACCTGCAAGACGAGAGTCACGGTTCCGCTCGATCCAGCCGGAGCACTGGCCGCGGTGCAGGTGATCGTTCCAGTTGCTCCAACTGCCGGAGTCGTGCAAGTGGTTCCTGGCGGCGCGGTGATCGACTGGAATGTGGTGTTGGAAGGCGTGGTTTCCGTGAGGGTTGGATTGGTAGCTGCACCCGCACCGGTATTGGTTGCAGTCTGTGTATAAGTAATGTTGCTCCCAGCGACCACCGGATTGGGCGACGCTGAATTCGTCACCGTCATCTGCGCCTGAGCAGTCGTGCCCACAACCGTGGATGCACTCGCAGTATTGTTGGCAGAGTTCGGATCAAAGGTCGACGAACTCGCAGTCACTACCCCGGTAATGACGGTTCCATTGGTCGCCGTGCCGTTCACTTTCACGATCATCGTGAAAGTGGCTGCGGTCGATCCGGCCATGTTGACGTCGGTGCAAACCACATTGCCCGTACCGCCGCTTCCCGGCGAGACGCAACTCCAACCCGCTGGCACCGCGATTGAAACAAAAGTTGTATTCGCCGGAACCGGCGCCACGATGGTCGCGTTGTCCGCCGCGCTGGGCCCGATGTTCGTGACCATCTGCGTGTAGGTGATATTGCTTCCGGCGGCAACGGGATTCGGAGACGCGCTGTCGGCGACGCTCAGATCAGCGGTTGAAACTACGTTCGCGATATCGATGGCAGTGTCGTTCAGCAGATTGGCTTCGCTGCCTCCCGCCACGGTAGCGATGTTGGTCAACGTTGCGGGCGCGGACTGAGACACGATGGCGCTCAGCGTTATCGAGGGATAGGTCCCGAGCGCGGTCAGCGAATCCAAGCGGGTGCAACTCACGGTCTGCCCTGACACCGAACATGACCACCCCGTCCCAGCAGCGCCAGTGGGAGTGATGCCGATCGGCAAGGTGTCGTTCATGACTACGACGCCGCTGCTGGCGCCATAGGGACTGACATTCGAAACTGGAATCGTATAGCTGGCGCTCAAGCCGCGCGTAAAGTTGCCCACATGGCTCTTGCCCAGCGTCATGTCGGAAGCGCACAACGACGCTGATTGAATTCCGGTGACTTGCGAGAGCGTGGCTACGGTCGTGCTGCTTCCTGCGCTGCCAGGTGTGGATCCGTAAGCCACTGCGGGTGTGTTCAGGGTAAGGCCGTTGGCGCCGCCGGCTACGCTGATGCCGGCCGGAGTTCCGGAGACGAAAACAACTCCTCCGCCGCCACCGCCGCCAGGCCCATGCCGCTGTGTGAGTGCATAAGCCTGGATTTCCCAGGCATTGCCACCCGTGCCGCCATTCGCCTGCAGGGTCAGGCCACTCTCGCCGCCATTTGCCGCCAGCACCACAATTGCTCCGCCCGCACCGGCTCCGCCACCAGCGTCATTTAAGGTGGCGTTATATGCGTTCGCTCCATTCGCAGTAAGGGTCGCCGCTCCGGTGAGATTGTCGGCGCGAATGAAAATGATTCCACCGCCAGCCGCTCCGCTGCTCGCCTGACCATCACCATCGGAATTGTTGCGCGATCCGGCGCCGCCGCCCCCGCCCATCGCTATGCGGTCAATCGTCGCCGGAAATGGAGAACCGCCCTCACCACCGGTGCTAAGGTTCGTGTTCCACGAATCGCCGCCGTTGCCTCCATTGCCGCCGTTGCTTCCGCCACCGCCTCCAGCATTTTGATCATTGCCTGCCGGGTCGGCGTCCGTGCCACCACCTCCGGCATTACCCGGCGCGCCTCGCGCCATGCTGGCATCGGTGGTGTTGGTTCCGTCGGGATATCCCTCGGTCGTCGTCGTTCGCAGGAAATTTAGATTAAACTCCACCCACTCTGGCGTACCCGCTACGCCTTCTCCCTTGGAACCATCGACGCCAGCGACGCCACCGGTGGCTCCGGTATAGGTTGCGGGAGAAACATGCCAATAGTCCGTGTTGTTGCCGGTCGCCCCGGTCAGTTGCATTCCGGCGCCACCGCGGAAACCCAGTCCATCCAGCGAAACATTCGCGCCACCTAAATTCAGTTGCCCTGCGATATCGAGCGCGAGAATTCCACCGGTCGATCCATTCCACGCGGTTGCCGTGGCCGAACCCAAAGTCGCAGTGGTATATTGCGGCACCAGCACAATCTGATATGTACTCGCGCCTTTCGTTGCCGAAGGAGCAGCGGCGGTATATCCGAACACCAGCCCTCCACCACCTCCAGCGCCTGAGATGGGTACGAACCCACCGCTCACCGGACCGGTCGCGGTGACATACTCGTAATTTCCCGCGTTGTTGATGGCGGTGAAACCGGTGCCCGTGCTGTTGTTCCCGTACGCGACCGTGTTCGAAGTGCTGATGCTGGCGTCTTGCATTTGAATCACGAGCAACTCGCTGCCCGCGGCGATCGTGCCACCCGCGCCCGTGGACGCGCCAATCGGAATGGATTTCGCCCCCGCAACCACGCTGACGGTTCCCGGAAAATATGTATTCAGCACGCCGCTCAATGGAGTCGTTGCCGCGCTAAGCACGCCCGTTCCGCACACGATGCTCACCACCGGAGCCAGCGCCACATAGCTGTTGTTGCCCGTGTTCGGGTCAGCAGGCGTTCCCGAGTCATTAATGGTCGCCGTGTTCGGAAAAAATCCTGCCGCGGTGGTGGACACAACCACAGCCACAGTCGCGGTCGCCCCACTGGCAAACGGAGTTGGCAGCGTGCAATTGATAGTCGTGGTAGTGGTGCAAGACGTGCCGCTGCTTGGCGTCACTGAAACCAGGCTCAGATTCGTATTGGCGAACGTGTCAGTGAGCGTGACGCCATTTGCCGCCGACGGCCCGTTGTTCGTGATCGTGATGTTGTAGGTGGAATTCTTTCCCAGCGACACCGCGCTCACGCTCGTGGTAACGCCGATGTCTGCCGTAGACGGATTGATCGAAACCGCTCCCAACGACCAGTTCGACGTGCCGTTGAAAGTCTCAGAGATCGGGACGCTGGGCGCGCCCGTGCGACTGCTGCCGGTTCCGCTGACGTCAGTCCCGCCGCCACCTGTGTTTTGATTCCATTGCGACACTTGCGGGCCCGAGACTGTGACAGTCTGATTCCCTCCCGTCGCCAGTGTGTCTAGAATCATTCCGTTGACCACGCTTGGAACATCAAGCTGCGAATTCGCTCCGGTCGCTCCGTCCGCAGAGACGAATGTTCCAAGAGGCACTGTTTGATCCACATCAGTGAACGTGGTCGCCCCCGCCGCCACGGCCGCTGTACCCGCCGTGGGGAGGTTTACCGTGACCGCGACATTGTGGTTCCCGTTGGTGGGCGCCAGGAGGTACCACATTTCAACCCGACGCGTGTTGCCAGCATCGTTGTGCGATCCAATGGAAATCAATGCGGTGCCGTTGTACGTGATGCCCGTTACCACCGCGCCCGGAACCGCCGAGATGTTCATCGAAACGCCGACGACGATTATGCGGTTCGCAGTATTCGCCGTCGTGTGCGCAAAGGTAAGAGTGTGATTTCCAGTGGTATTGTAGGTAGCCTTCGAAGATGTTGTGACATCCACCGCGACCTGTGCGGTGGCGAGAGTGGCCATGAAAACCAGCAGCAAAAAGAAAATGCGCAGACTGATCGCGGCTGCGGATGACTTGATTCCAGATGCGCCGCTCAGCAGTTTGCTCGCGAGCACCTGCGCCCGCGCCGCACCACGCAGCATCCGACCTTTTACACCTCTGAACCTGGATTGCACGATGTCTCGTCCTACCCGCACTTCCTTGGCCTGAGCCAGGCCGAGGATTTGCGCTCCCGTCAGTGCCGGATCGTTTTCCTGTCCGCAATCCCCGCGCGTAATGAAAACGTCGTTCGCAGGATCTGCCATCACAATCCGGTGAAGCCGGAAGCCAGAATTAGCTTTCGCTAAAACGATATCGTCCTTTCGTAATTTGGCCACGATTACGGGAGTAACCTCGACAATCTCTCCGTCACGTATTGCGGGAGACATGCTCGCGCCGCGCGCTTGAAAACGCACGCTCATGCCCTGTCCCAGCAATTCGCGGATCATCTCTTCAAAAAGCTTCGAGTCGGCCGCAAGGCTAGTCATGGGAATTGAGTGATAGTGATGAAGACTAGTCACGAAGATTGAGAATCGCATCGACGGCGCGCTGATCGGGTTCGAACGCATATCGATACACGGGAACGGCTTCGACCACTTCCTGCAGAAACGTCAGCGCCGACTCGACATACTCATGCCGATGAAACGGTACAAAGCTCCGCGCAAACAACTCCGCCACAGCCTGACTCGGAGAAAGCGGAGTTAACAAATTTCCGTAACCGTGCTCAAGGATCAGAATCCGTGCCAAAGGCGCGCTGTTCGGAGACGCGTACATCGCCTCACCATGCCAGGGCGTGCCGTACATCCGCATCTTGCCTTTCGCTTTGTCATTCCGAGCGTAGCGAGGAACCTGCTTTTCTGCCCTGTCCTCGTCTCTTCGCACAATAATCCGATCATCACTCAGAACCTCAACGTCCTCGAGCGCAGTCCACAGCCGCGTAGTCGTACTCTTTCCAGCTCCAGAATGGCCAACAAATAAATTGCCGATGCCGTCGCTCGTTACAATACCAGCCCCATGCAACTCAATCGCCTTCTCCTGCGTGAGGCGATGCATGATGAGAAGCTCATCCAGGGGATATTCCAGCGCGGTAACGGAAGACGTACTGCCCGCAAAACAAGCTTCACTCATCTGGAGCGTTGCCCTGCGGAAGTGACGATCCACGAGCAAACGTTTGTAGGGCTGATCGCCTAGAACTGAAGTGCTGAAGTCGAACAGGAACTGTGAACCGTCTTCGTACAGCCGCCATGCGGAACCGGAATCAAAAAGCTGCTGCCCTGCCATGGTATGGAGCTGTTCAGTCCACTCGACCTCGAGATCGATATCGCTGAGAGGGGCTTGGTTTCGAAACAACTCCAGCGCGGGAGATAAGCTGATGTCATCGCTACTCCTCCCGACGACCTCGACAGACACTCCGCCTACCCGGAACTGGCAGCGATGCGACGCGCCGAGTTCTTCATTTGGCTGAAGCCGTACTCGCTCAACTTCGCTCTGCATTTTCGACCCACTCCCGGGCAGAACAAATCTCCTAGGATCCGATGCTGCCGCAAAACAAAACGGTACAACTGCTGGCAGCTGGACCTGCCGACCCGGAAATCTTGCAATGACCCAAAACAGCCTCCTCCGGCCGCAGGCTAACGGTGATCACGCGGGGCGGCTCATATTTCTGCTTCTTCACTTCTTCCGGGTTCGCGTCGCTAATCATTGCGTCTCCATTCTTCGCCTTACGGTCAGTGACCGCAGCTACCGCAACCCGTCGCTGCCGTGGAATTGCCAAGAATCGGAAGTAACTGCTGCGACGCCACCCAACTCTCGACGTCAATTTCCCTGCTTGCAATCCGACGGGCCGATTCCATCATCTCGTCATAAAGACCGCCACCGGCACAAAACTCGCACTCTCCATGAGCGGGAATCTCGGCTTCGACAACCGCTGCCCGCAGGTGCGCTACATGGCAAAGAAACTCCACCGGACTCTCGCGGTCCCCAGTCTCCATTTCCGCGTTCGCCGGACACATCCCACACAGTGATTGAATACGGCATTGCACACACTTCGTCACGCGCGTTCGCTTGCGCGACCGGAGCTGCAAAAGAGAATCGTCCCACACTCGTCGCACCCCGCCATCACGGATGCCGAAAGTTTCCTGCTGCGAGATCACGCAAATGCCTATCTCGCCGTACGCATTAATGGCAAACCCATTCATCCCGCCGCCACAGTGGTACACGGTATCGACTTGCGCCAGATGCGGAGGACTATTCAAATCGTAATCCGCCAGTCTGCGATATTCCGCCACCGCTTTCGGTGTACTCATATCCAGCGCCACAACCTCTTCGGGTGTAAGCCGCACCGCCAGCGGACTCTGCGAGCAATCAATTCGAGGATTGATCTGCCCATCCATCTTGAACTCCACTCCAAGGTCTTCTTCCGCGAAGCGCCGCATCGCCACCACTTCGTGCTTGTTGATGCTGGTCGCGACTGTCTTCAACTTCAGCGGGAGGCCGCGCTCTTTCAGCAATCGGATTCCGCGCAGGCAGCGGTCATACGATCCGGCAATCGCGGTCAGCGCTTCGTAGGTCTCGCGCGTACGGCCGTAGAGCGTGATCTCAATCGCGAATGGCGGCCATTCCACCAGATAATCGGCGATCTGTTCGTTGATCAGCGTGCCGTTGGTGAACAGCGTGATCAGGAATCCTTTTTTCTTGGCGTAGGTGTAGATCTCGAGAAAATCTTTGCGCGCGAAGATTTCGCCGCCGGTGTAGAGGATCCAGAAGCAGCCCATCTCGACCAATTCATCGAGCACCTTGAAGTGCTCTTCCTTGGTCAACTCCCGCCGCTTGGCTTCCATATCGCCCATGGGCAGGTTGTTGTAGCAATGCAGGCATTCCAGCGGACAGCGCCGCGTGACTTCAATCGAAACCTGCAGCGGGACGCGCTCTCCGGCCTGCCGCTGGTGGAGATCCGCGCTGAACTCGCCGTAACTCAGGTGCTCCAAATCTCCTCCGTGGTCGGAATCGGCTTGTTTGAAAGCATCAGGATTGAAAGCATGATGATCGAACGCATCATGATTGAAAGCAGCGGACGCTCGATTACGCGCCCGCTGCCAGTCCGTCCCGCCCCACTGGCCGTTCAGCGCCCGCCATCGCCACAGCGGCAGACACCTCGACCAGACAAACAGCCTTCATCTCGCTCACAAATTCCGTCACATCGCGCTCGGCGTGCGTGAGGTCCACTTCGTATTCTTCCGCTACGGCGTTCGCCAACTCTGCCACAGTTCGCGGAGACTCCAGGAGTTTCCAGATCAGCGAACCGGTACCGTTGAAGCTGTAAATCGAAGCCAGGTCGCCCACCTTGGCGCGAATGGGCACGATGAGAGTCTCTCCAGCAACGACGCGCGCCACCACCGATTGCGAACGGATAAACATTTCGTTGGATAAGGTCGCCAAGGCATTTCTCCCCAGTTCCGGGTTTCGTAACAAACACAAGTTCGAAACCAAATTCTCTTTCGTACCAAATTGAGATTACGGACCATGCCCCCTTCGAGGCAATGGAACTTTGGCTGTAGGTATTGGGTTGGTTATCATCGCGGATGGTTCGAATGCCCAATAAAATCAGGGCGTCCCACCCAGACTGTGATCCGGTTCCGGTCCTCGAGGCTGCGGCTGGCTAATTTGCGCTTAACGGGCGAAACCCTGACGTCTACATTTTTTATGGACAAACGAAAGGAAACGCTATAAAAAGAAATCGGACGATATTGACCCTGGTTTAAAGCTTTACTAAGTAAATTCCGTGCTCAACGAAGAACGCCGCCGCGCTATTCTCGACCAACTGACGCATCAGGGACGGGTACTCGTCACCGAGTTGGCCGCCAAATACGAAACCTCGCAGGTTACGATTCGCAAGGATCTCGAAGTCCTCCACGCGCAGGGACTGGTGCATCGCACACACGGGGGAGCGCTGCCCGCGCGCGAGGGCGCACTGGAAGATCCTTCGCTGCGTGAAAAAGAAAAGCTTCACCGCCAGGAAAAGCTGCGCATCGCCGAATGTGCTGCCGAGAAGGTGAAAGATGGCCAGGTGCTGATTCTTGACTCGGGCACCACGACGACCGCGATTGCGCGGGCGCTGCGCAGCTTTCAACATCTCACCATCATTACGAATGCGGTGAACATCGCGGCCGAACTGGCGGGCACAAATGTGGAAGTGATTCTGACCGGCGGCACGCTGCGCAACAATTCTTTTTCACTGGTTGGACCCATCGCAGAAGAGACTTTGCGGCGATTGAGCGCCGATTTGCTGTTTCTGGGGGTCGACGGCTTCGACGTTCACTACGGATTGAGCACACCCAACCTGCTGGAGGCAAAAGTCAATCGCGTGATGGTCGAGGTCGCGAAGAAAACTGTGGCGGTTTGCGACTCCAGCAAGTTCGGGCGCCGCAGCCTTTCACTGATTGCGCCGCCATCGGCTTTGCAGGAAGTGATCACCGACCGTGGCGTCCCGAAATCCGATATTCGAATCCTTAAGCAGGCCGGAGTTGAAGTCACGCTGGTCTGATCGAGTCTTTAGTTTGTCATCGTGAGCGGAACATCATTTCGCGGAAGCGGAAGTGATGCGAAGTCGAAGATCCCTTCTCCATTTATGCCCCGTTTCGACGTCACCATCGCCGGCGAACTGAACCTGGATCTCATCCTCTACGGCCTTCCTGAACAATTGCCGCCGGAGCGCGAACTGCTCGCCGATCGCATGATGCTGACGCTCGGATCCTCCTCGGCGATTGTGGCGCACAATCTCGCTGCACTCGGAAGCCGTGTGGGATTCCAATCCCGTATCGGCGACGATCCGCTCGGCCAGATCGCGCTCGAACGCTTGTGCCAGGGCGGAGTGGATGCTTCACTGGTGCGCCGCGTGCCAGGCGCAACCACAACCGGACTGACGGTAATTCTCCATCACGAGCAGTGGAGAAACATTCTCACCTATTCCGGAACGATCGCAGAACTCGCGTGGGACGATCTTGATCTCAATTATCTTGCTGACTCGCGTCACTTCCATTTTTCTTCCTATTACTTGCAGCGCGGCCTGCAACCAAGAGTTGCAGAGCTATTTCAGCACCTGAAATCGAAGGGACTCACGATTTCGCTCGACACCAACGATGACCCCGAAGACCGCTGGCAGGGCGGCCTTCGCGAAGTGTTGCCGTATGTCGACGTATTTCTTCCCAACGAACGCGAAGCCTGCAAAGTTGCAGGAACCGACGATGTGGAAGCAGCGATCGAAAAATTAGCGGCGTTCGTTCCGCTTGTAGTGGTGAAACTGCGGTCGCAAGGGATCATTGGCGCAACGGGGAAAAGAAAGATTTGTCAGCGAGGCAAAAGAAGTTGTCCCGGTCGATACCGTGGGCGCCGGCGACAGCTTCGACGCCGGATTCCTGCATCAGTACGTGCGCGGCGCCGACTTGCCCACGTGCCTGACGTCAGGAAACATGGCTGGAGCATTCTCGACTACGCGACCCGGAGGCACAGAAGCCTTCCGCGATGCCACCAGTCGCGAAAAGTTCTTCAAAATATCGTAGAGACGTTGCTTGCAACGTCTCTCTCGCCACAAGCAAGCCTGTTTCAGCGGGCACTCACCTCAACCAGCAAATGCTCTTTGAACTCCGTCTTCAACCTGGGCGTCGTTCCAGCGTCAACCTTCACAGTGCCCAGATCCTTCCCGTCGACATAATCAAGGACCTGATACGACCCGGGCTTCAGCCCGCGCAATTCAATCTCTCCAGCGAACGGCTTGCCTGCGTCCGTGAAGAACGCATAGTACATCTTGCCGTCCTTCGCGATCGCGTACGCCTCGGGTACGTCGTACCCGTACACGTATAGGTCGCGAAAATCTCCCTTCGACAGCATCTTCTGGTTGTAGAGCCCAATCCACTTTTTCCAATGCTCTTCTTTTTCGCTGGTGAGCGCGACCGGTTTGAATTTTGGCCCCGGATCCGGCCACACAAATTTCGTTCCCGGAACTCCGCCCGGGCCCACCGTCGATGCGAAGTCGCTGCCATGCTCACTCCAATTGCCGTGCCCCAGCGGCGTCATATCCGACAATTCGACGTGATCTCCATACACCGCCGCCTGCGGCCCGAGCAGCGCTTTATACATCTTGATCCGCCGCCGCACTTGCACCGCGCCTACCGGATCGGCGGTCACTGCCTGATCGATAAACGGCAGCCACGCCAGCGAAGGCGTCGTTCCGCATGGACAAGCCTGAGTCACGCTGTTTGGCTTGATCGCCCGCGTCGTCTCGAAAATAGTTTTGTATACCTCGCCCATCGCATTCACCGACTCCTGCGGCGATTTGTGATGATGAGCCGGGTTGTAGCACGCGGGCACGCTGTAAATGTTGTCGAGCTTCGATCCGTCGAATCCCCAGTCGCGAATGAATTTCTCCGTGAGTTGCTTGTAGTAAGCCTGCACCTCCGGCAGCGACGGATCCAGCGCCGCCAAATCCCGCGTCATGCGCGCGTGCTTGCCCTCCTTATCGAGGATCAGCCACTCGGGATGCTCCTGCACAATTTTCGACACGACGTATTTGTGCGACTCCCACCGGCCTTGTCCGTCTTCCACTCCCAACGGCAGCCACCACAGTTGCGCCAGGATTCCCTGCTGGTGGAAGTCGTCGACCATTTTCTTGATTGATTCATCGGGAAATGTCTCGGCCCGCGGATTCCAATCACCGTAGGTATCGAACCAGCGATCATCCAGCGTCGCCCACTTGATGCCGAGTTCCTTGAGCTTTGGGATCGTGCCCAGCATCTGCTTCGGCGTCACATTGAACTCGTATCCCCAACCGCACCAGCTTACGTTGTAGGCTTCGTTCGAGGGCTTCGGAATGTCCCACCCTTCTTTCTGCAGCACACTCGACCAGATGCGCAGCGGCTCGTAAAAATCTCCGCTATACACCGAGACAAAACTGCGTGGCGTCGAAAAACTTTCTCCCGGCTTCAGCACAGAATTCACGGGGATCTCGAGGCTGGCATTCACCCGGCCGTCGGTCTCCACTTTCACGGGAATCGACAGAGTCCAGGGAAGCGTCTCGATGTGACCGATCGCCTCGCCGACCGACGCGGTCCAGAACGCGACTACCGGAATCCCGCCTCCGTAGCCGCCTTTGACCGTCTCGCCCATTAAGTTCGGCTGCGACGAAGTCCGGGTCAACTTCTGCACATCATCTTTGCCCCAGTCGTAGCTCGATCCCTGAAACGACCACATGTCGTACGGCGGTTCCTTGGCCACGTTCGCATTCAGCCGGTGCTGCTGCATCCATACCTGATCAATCTTGAAATCCGAGGCGCCGACATTCTTGTAAGTGCTGCTCACCAGCGCAATGTTAGGAAAATCGTCGTAGGCTTCCACCACTAATGTGCGCTCTACGTTCATTCCGGCGGGCGCAAGGGGACGCGCCGGAATTTCCACGCGTTTTCCGCGGCCGAGCTTGCCAATGTTTTCCAGCACCTTCGCCTGGGCAAAGTCCGGCACGAAATCGACCTCTTTACCTTCGTGCACGACCGAGTCGCTGCCTCCGGTCGATCCCACGTTAGGTTCGTCCAGCGTCAACCGCTTGCCGTCTTTGAGCAAGGTTGCCTGCAGATAGCCGGAGGGCAGAACCTGAAACTCCGCGGTGGTAGTCGTCACCACGAGCGGGCCACCATCGCGCACTTCCACATTGATGCTGGAAGGCCGTGAAGGCTCAGCTTTCGGTTGCTGCACTGCCGGCTTGGAACAACTCAGGGTCAGCGCCGTCAATCCGGCCAGTGTGATCCCCAGCACCCAAGGTGTGTATCCGGAAAAGAGCTTCATAATCCCCCCAGGAAATCTCGCAGCATTGCGAAAGAAAAGACAATAATTCGTAACTATACAACAATCAGAGGTTTTTAGCTGCGATTCATTCCGCCCTAGCGGATTTCCGCCAGGGAATGCTCCAGCGCTCCCCGCTTCGGCGTGGGCATTGCACCCACCTCGCTGGCTACCCAGGCTCCCACAAGATTGGCGACTTCATTCATCAGGCTGAGCGACGCTCCATGCAGATATTCGTGGACCAGGCCGGCGGTAAATGCGTCGCCCGATCCCACGGTATCCGCGACCTTGACCCGAAACCCTGGATGCTCGCTGGCCTGGGCGCCGCTAACCAGCAGGCTGCCGTGATCGCCGCGCGTGATGCACATCAGCTTCAGCTTAAATTTGTCGATCAACTGCTGTGCTGAAGACTGTTCATCCTTGTGCGGAAGGTTGCACAAGCTCATCACCCGCGGCAGTTCCTCGTCGTTAAGCTTGACCAGATCGGCCAGTTCCATCGACTCGCAGATCGTTTCGCGGCAGAAGTAGGCTTGCCTGAGGTTGACGTCGAATACCTTCAGAGTGTGCTGGGGAGTGGCGCGCAGGAATTTTCGAATCGTGCTCCGGCTAGCCTCCGACCGCTGTGCCAGCGATCCGAAGCACACCGCGTCGGCTTTCTCCGCCAGATGCTGCCAGTCCAACGTCCATTCCAGATAGTCCCACGCCACCGGTTTCGCGATCTGATACTCGGCGACTCCCTTGCCGTCGACCGTTACCTGTACGCAGCCCGTGGGATGCTGCCGGTCCGTCTGCACGTGATCGATATCGAGTCCGAGTTCTTCCATCAGGCGCAGCGCTTCTACTCCGCGCGAGTCTTCGCCTACGGAACTGACGACGATGCCCCGGTCTCCCATCAGAGTAGTGATGTAGGCAAAATTCGCCGGAGCCCCGCCCAGACAGGTGCGCGCCGGCAAAACGTCCCACAACACTTCCCCAAGCCCTACCACTCTCTTCTTCATGGCCTCGCCCCAGCCGAGCGGGGATTCTAAAACAAGTCGAGCCTAGAAAATCGATTTTCTTGAGGGACCAAGCACTTGAAGTCCAGTTCCTCAAGGAAGACAACGGATAAAAAAGAGGGACCCCCGAAGGAATCCCTCTGTGAGTACAACGCAGAGCCTTTAGAAGCTGAACTTCAACGCAAACTCAAGCTGTCGCATACCAGTGGTCGATCCCGGCGAAGAGTCTGCTTCGATGTCGGTGATCTGTCCGTTGCCCGAGCAATCGATACAGGTACCGGTACCGCCCTGGTTGCCACTGAAGCCCAGCACCGGATGATTGAAGAGGTTGAAGACGTCCATACGGAACTGTGCTTTGACCCGCTCGGTGATGGAGAAGTTCTTCATCGCCGCCCCATCGGAGAAGAACGCCCGAGGACCGCGTATGCTGAAGAGCCCGGCGTTCCCGTAGCTTCCGCAAGCCGGCATCGACCATCCCGGTCCGCTGGGTCTGGCCAAGGTGCAGGTGTCTGTTCCAGGAGTGAGATCAGATGCGTTATAGGCCAAGGTCGGAATTGGCGTGAAGAACGGAACGTGGTGGGTCTGTGGGTTGAAGCTCCCTGCTCCCACGTGGAAGCCACCGTTCTTGTTAGGCTCGCAAGCACCGACGTCGTTGACCTGGCCGCAATTCGAGAAGCTTGGGGTCCAGGGCAATCCACCGCTCCAGTTCGTCGAACCGGTAATCTGCCAACCTCCGATGAGCAGGTCTTCAAGTCTGCTGGCATTTCCAGCGAACGACCTTCCTCGACCGAACGGCAATTCGTAAACCGTGCTGGTGACCCAGACGTGATTACGAACCTGGTCATCCGGCCCATATGCGTAGGGATGGTTAACCGCAAAGAAACCGCTGTTGTAGGCGTAGGCACGGGCAAAGGTGTAGTGCGACAGGAACTGTAACCCGTGCGAGAAACGTCGGTCCACTTTAATCTGCAACGCGTTGTAGCTGCTGTTCGCGTTGTTACCCAGATAGTTCCCCTGATCGAAAGAGCAGCATTGGAGCACGCCGGACGCAAGACCCGGGGCACCAGGCAGGTTTGCCGCAGTATTTGAAGGATCGGAGTACCCCTGGTATGTGAACGCGTTGTACAGCGGTCGCCGATACCGCTGCGCCTCGGTGGGGCTGAGACCTGGCGCAGTGCAGCCAGTATCCACAGTTCCATTGCAGTTAAGCACGTTGGATGCGACAACTGCAGTTCCACCTCCGATGTTGGGCTGATTAACGTTGTAGGTCGGACCGTCGCCGTTAAACACATTTGTTCCCTTGTTTCCTATGTAGGCTACTTCCAGGGATGTGTTCCGATCCAGTTGCCGTTGCACAGTGACGTTCCACGCGTCCAGGGTTGGGAGGCGTTGATACGTCGGCCGTATGTGCGGTGCAGTGCAGTTTTGTCCCGTCTGCCCGCCTGTTCCATCTGAGTTTAAAGTAGAGAACTGGTAACATGCAGGCCCAGCCAGCGGGAATTGCCCGTTGGACGGAATCGTTGGGAAAACAAAGGCCGGGGGCCCCGCATCCAGCGTGAAAACTGTTTCTTTGTTGGAAACGGCAGGGTTGACGCTTTGAGCGGCCAGTACCGGCAAGTTTTGCGTGACCGCGTGGCCGAAGTTCGATCCGAACACGCCCATGTCGTAGCTGCGGCCGTATCCCATGCGAACCACGGTCTTCTCGTTGAACTGATAGGCCATGCCAACGCGCGGAGCAAAATAGCTCCACTTGTTGTTGATGCTGCCGTTCAAGCCGAAGCCGCTTTCGCCGCCGACGCGAACTACACCCTGAGTGATATTGGCAAATCCGCCTTGGTCTTTTCCATTGACGTATTCAGGGAAATAGACTTCCCAGCGCAGGCCCAGGTTCAGCGTTAACTTCGGAGTGACGCGCCAGGTATCCTGACCGTAATAGAACATCCTGTGCTGCCGTTCCGCTGCATTCACGCTGGTGCTGACGTAGCGACTTAGGCTGCTTACATCTCCCAAGAGGAACGTCGCGAGATCAAGACCGCCGCTACCGGAGTTAGATGTATCTCCCGCGCTGAACTGGTAAACGCCGGTTCGGTTGGAATCGCTGGGAACGCGCAGGTTCTGCGCAAACCGCACGTCGGCGCCGAACTTGAACTGGTGGTTGCCAAACATTTTCGTCATGTTGCCGACCCACTGATACTGCCGTTCCTTCTCAATCAGAGGGCAATTGCAACGTGCGACGCCCAGTCCGTCCCCGAAGTAAGAGATGTCGCCCGCATTGTTTCCGTTCTTGTCCACCATATCGAACTCGCCGAGACCTGAGGTGAAGTTATCGCCGAGGTTCGCGTTCGGGATGCCGAATGCAGTCATCGCCGCCTTACCGGCATCGGGCTTGTTGGTCATCGGATTGTATTGGAAGAACCCGAAGCGGAAATCGCCGAGCAGACTGGCACTAAACGTCTTGGTGAAACCACTAGCCAAGCTGTAGTTGTGCACGTTGGAACTGCCCGCCAGAGCCGCCAGGTCCGAAACCGACGCCGCCGACAGCGCCCAAGCTCGGCGCGCCAGACAATGTGAACTGGTTGTAACTGAAGCGACCGAAAACGCTAACCGTTTGGCTGGCTGCGTAATCCACTCGCGTGTCGAAGCTGTTCTGGTTGTAGGGTCCAGCTCCGGCTCCTACGAAGTTGTTCTCGCATCCCAGCCCGTTGCCTCCGAGAACGCACGTCCCGGAGTTGGTCGGATTAGGAAATGCCGCCAGCATGTTCAGCGCGGCGGGAGACAGGGCGCCCATCGGAATCAGAAATTGATTGGGTACGCCGCCGGTAGTCCCACTGCAGGCCGAATCAGCGACGATTCCCAACGATCCGCAATACACGTTACTTCTGGCCCCTGCGCTATCGCCCGTCGGAACATAGATGAACGGAGCCCCGTTGTTGTTCAATATCGCACCATAGTCACTGAGGTTGCAGAAGCCCGGAGTAGTGCTGCCCGGATTTCCAGCGGTGGTGCATGATTGCAGCACACCTGCCGTCGGAATCGATTCCAGCTGGCTGATACCATTTTTCTGCCGCGTCAATTGGAAGTCACCGAAGACGAACAGCTTGTTCTTGATAATCGGTCCGCCGAGGGTTGCGCCGAATTGCTGCCAGCGCGAAGACGGAATCAACTTACCGGTCACCGAGTCCGGTTTATACTGCGTGAACGGATCGCGCGCCGCCAGCGCATCCGTGCGCCGGAACCAGAAGCCGCTGCCGTGAACGTCATTGCTGCCTGACTTGGTCTGTACGGTTACAACGCCCGCCACGGCCTTGCCGAACTCGGCGTCGTAGTTGCCCGTCGTGATCTTTGTTTCCTGAATGGCGTCAAGATTCGGATTGACCACGATGATCCCGAGGATCGGATCCTGGTTGTCCGTTCCATCCAATTCGAATGCCGTGCCGCTGAAGTGCTGGCCGTTCACGAAAATCTGCTGGCCGCCTTGCGGGTTCTCCGTGGCGGCGTGGCTCCATCCCACCAGTTTCTGCGTTCCGGGGGAGAGCAACTCAAAAGAAGTGAAGTTACGGTTCAGCACCGGCAGGTCTTCGATGGCCTTGGCGTTGAATTCGATCGATACGTCAGCGCGGTCGGTCTTCAATTGAGGAGCTTCGGCCGTGACCTCTACTTGTTCGCTGGTCGAACCGACCTGGAACTGGCCGTCGAGGTGCACGCCAGTGTCAGCCGACACCTGCACATCCTTGAACTCAAGCGTCTTGAATCCCGTCCCCTCTACTCGTATCGTGTAGACGTCAGGAATCAAGTGCGTAACGTCGTAGTTCCCGCTCTCGTTCGTCTTCGCTTCGGTCGAGACATTTTTCGTCTGGCTCGTCACGGTGACTTTCGCCCCATTGACCGCCGCTCCGGACGGATCGGTTACCGTCCCCAAGATGCTGCCATACACAGCCTGTCCCATGGCGCTAGGAATAAAAAGGCTGAACAGCAGACTCATCACCGCAGCAAGAGCCCACGCGGATCTCTTCATGAACTTCCTCCTCGACCCCATCTCAAAGTTGCCCCGTAAGTGCAGAGGGAAAACTACTATTGGAAGCGGTAGCAGTCATAATACAAAACCACTAGCGCAAAAAGTTTCACTAGGTTTTTAACGGTTACAGGCGTAAAGTACTTACCCGAGAGTAAGATAACGACTCTGTTACGTCGTTGTTAAATGGCCCTGACGCAAAGTTTCGTGGTGGCGAGAGAACAATGCTTCCAGCAGGTGGAGAAGCTTACCAAAAGCCATATCCTGCATGGCTCTGATTCACTCTGCAAACTGCTGCACTACCTGGCTGAGCATTCGCTTGATCATCCGGGCCTCGCGCTGAAGGAATATCAGATCGCCACCGAGGTTCTTGGACGTCCCGCCGGATTCGACCCCCAAAGCGACTCGACCGTGCGGGTTCAGATTGGACGACTGCGCGTCAAGCTGACCGAGTACTATGCCCAGGAAGGTCTGGAAGATCCCGTCCTTGTGGAGTTGCCAAAGGGATCGTACGCGCTGACATTTCACCTGCGTACGCCGAAAGCCGCAGCTCTGGCCGTGCCGGCCGTCCCCTTAGAAAGAGTTCCAGAAGCGGTACCAACTGCGCCCTCGAAGCGCGCGTGGAAAATTGCAGTCCTGTCGTTATCGGCCGCGGTTGTGATTTGTCTGGTCGCGATCACGATCCTGATCGCGGAGCGCAGCCGGCCGCAAACCTTCACCGGACAGCCCGTTCCAGCGGAGTATCAGATCTTCTGGAGCCGTTTTGCCAACAGCCCGCAGCAGCCATGGGTGATTTTCAGCAACGGGCAGTTTGTGGGCAGGCCCGAGACCGGCATGCGCTATTTCAACCCGGCTTCCGACGCTCGAACCTTCATTCTCGATCACTACACGGGCGTGGGCGAAGTGCTGGCGATTCACCAGCTCGACAACGTCTTCGCCATGCTGAATCGTCCGCTTCGAGTCAAGCGCGGGGCGTTGTTCTCTCTCGATGATGCCAAAAATAATGATCTGATCTTCGTTGGCTCGCCGTCCGAAAATCTCACTCTGCTTGATGTTCCCGGAACCCGCGAATTCGTCTTCGAGCGCGTCGATTCGGGTCCGCGCAAGGGCGATCTCGCGGTCCTTAATGTGCATCCCAAGCCGGGCGAACCGAGTCTCTTCCTGGCCACACCGGCCAATCAACCCACCATCGAAGATTATTCCGTAATCAGCCTGCTGCCCGGGCTGGATCCTTCCCACTCGATCTTGATTCTGGCGGGCAACTCCACGTTCGGCACGCAGGCCGCCGTGGAATTTGTCTGTCGGGAGGATTCGATCAAGGAACTGCTGCACGAACTGAACGTGAAGAAGGCAGGGGATTTGAAACCGTTCGAGGCATTACTCCACGTCAAGATTGCCCACGGAGTTCCGGTGACCACCGAGTTGATATCCGTTCGGGACCGCAGCAATTAAAGGTAGGGCGAAACTACTTTCCTGGCGGTACAAGATGTGGATCCAGTTCGGCCGCCCGTTGGAATTCCTTCTTCGCTTCTTCACTTTGCCTTTGCTGAGTGAGCGCCAGCGCCAACTGGTAGTGCGCCGCTGCAAAATTCGGGTCGGAGCTAATCGCCGACCGAAACTGAGCAATCGCGCCATCGATATCGCCGGCATTCAGCAGCCTCTTGCCTGAGTTCGTGGCGAATGTCGCGGCCTGATGATTGTTGGTGGAAGCCGCGATTCGCGCTCCCGCCTTCGCTTCGTCGGCGGCGCCTTGTGCGTCGCCCAATTGCCGCAGAACCGCAGCCAAAGTTGTATGCGCCCCGGCAAAATCGGGTTGCAGCCGGATCGCTTCCCGCAACTCCGCCGCAGCCTCGGGCAGTTTTCCCTGCTGTTTCAAAATCGTTCCCAGCGTGTAATGTGCCTCGGCATAGTTCGGCTGAGATTGCAGCGCTTGTTGCAACTGCGCCGTGGCTTTGTCGAACTCCCCTTTTTGCCAGTAGAGGATGCCCAAGGTGTAGTGGGCGTCGGCCAAATCCGGTTGCAGTCGAATGGCAGTTTCGAATTCCGGAATCGCTTTGTCCAACTGATCTTTCAGCTTGTATGCAAGACCCAGATTGTAGTGCAGAGAGGCGTCGTCGGGCGCCAGTTTCAGAGCCGCTTCGAGTTCGGTGACGGCGGCATCGAAGTTCGTTAACTGCATATACGCGATGGCCAAATTCCCGCGCAAACTGCCATCTTCCGGACGCAACTGCGCCGCTTTCTTGAATATCGGAATCGAACTCTCTGCGTCCCCCTTCTGCACCATCGCCAATCCCAGATCGTTGTATACCTCCGGGTCGTCCGGGCGAAGCTTCAGCGGCTTGATTGAAGGCCGCCACGGCGCCGTCGATATCTCCTGCACGCTGGCTCGCGATTCCCAACTCAATCTGCAACTCCGCCCAGTCCGGCTTTAGCTCTGCCGCCTTGCGCAACTCGTCCAGCGCTTCTGCATGCTTCGCCTGCGCCGTCAGCACCTTCGCCAGGTAGTAATGAGCAGTCGCATCCCGCGGCGCTAACTCGACCGCTTTGCCCAACTCTGCAGCCGCATCGTCGAATTGCTGCTTTCGCAAATACACGACTCCGAGATGAAAGTGCGCCGATTCGAGTTTCGGCTGCAGTCGCAGGGATTCGTGGAACTCGGCATCGGCCTGGGCAAACTGATTCCGCTGAGCAAGCAATGTTCCCAGTTCATCGCGCAAGTCAGCGCGATCCGGCGCCAACTCCACCGCGCGGCGCATCTCCGTGAGCGATTCATCGCCCGGCTGCTGGCTGAGAATTCGAGCCAGCATGCCATGCGCCTCCGCGTTCTGAGGCGCGATCTTCACCGCGGCGCGCGCCTCCTGCTCGCCCTCGGCCGCTTTCCCCTGTTGCGACAGCACACCGGCCAGCGTTAAGCGCGCGTCGACAAAATTCGGCTTGGCTTTGATCGCGGCTCGAAGATGGAAAATCGCCGCATCGACTTCTCCCTGCTGCGCCAGAACCCATCCCAGCGCCGACTCTGCCGCGGCATCGTTCGGCGCCGCCTTCACCGCCTTTTCAAACTCACTGCGCGCCCGCGCGATGTCGCCGTTCTTCAGCGCCTCCTGCCCGCGCTGCAGCGCCGCCTGGACGGAAGAATTCGCAACAGAATTCTGGCTCTGCGCCGACGGCTTTTGCGCCAACCCAGCGACGCTCAGCAGTACCGCCGCCAGAAAGAGAGAAGCAAGCTTGATAGAAGATGAGAACACGATTCAGTAGAGGACAAAAAATGTTCCCCCGATTATATCCAACCAATGTCGAGGCGACGGCTGTGATAGAAGATTAGGTCGCACTCTCTTCGCGCCCACATCAATCGCTATGCCGCTTTCCCGACGATCGTTTCTGAAACTCTCAGGCGCTGCCATTCTGGCTCCTTCACTGAGCCGGACATTCCCTGCCGCATTGGACCCGGCCACTGCCGCCCTTTGCCGCAAACTCGCCTCCGATCCTCTGCGTCCGCAATATCACCTGCTGCCCGCGCACAACTGGATGAACGATCCCAACGGGCCCCTCTTTTTTCGCGGACGCTATCACATGTTTCACCAATTCAATCCCACGGGCGCGGTCTGGGGAAACATGAACTGGGCGCACGCGACCAGCGTCGACATGATTCACTGGCAACACGAGCCCATCGCCCTTTCACCAACGCCCCACGGGCCGGATCGCGACGGAGTGTTCAGCGGCAGCGCCATCCTCGACAACGGCAAACCGACCATGATCTACACCGGCGTTGCGCCACCGGCCTCTGATGCCCAAGCAACGCTGCGCGACGGCGTCCACACCTGGCAGGAAACGCAGTGCCTGGCCATTGCGCAAGATGACGACCTGCGCACCTGGAAGAAACTTGCTGAGCCCGTAATCGACACACCTCCTGCGGGCCTCGCCGTCACCGGATTCCGCGATCCTTCTGTCTGGCGCGAGGACGACCACTGGATGCTGACGCTGGGCTCTGGCGTTCGCGGTAAAGGCGGAATGGTCCTGCTTTATTCTTCGCCCGATCTGCGCCACTGGACTTACCTGCATCCACTCATCCAGGGCACAGCCTGCGACAAGGACGCGGTGAATCCGGTCGACACCGGCGACATGTGGGAGTGCCCCGATTTTTTTCCGCTCGGCAACAAGCACGTGCTGCTCATTTCGACCATGGGCAAAGTGCACTGGAAGGTCGGCACCTTCGCCAATCAGCGCTTCACGCGGGAAAAAGAAGGGGTTGTCGACTGGGGCGCGTATTACGCTGCGAAAACCATGCTCGACACCAACGGCAATCGCATTCTGTGGGGGTGGATTACCGAGACTCGACCTGATGACGAACTGATAAAAGCCGGATGGGCCGGAGCAATGTCACTGCCTCGGGTGCTCACGTTGAGCGCGCAAAACGAACTACAAATGGAAGTCGCGGCCGCAGCTACTCAGCTTCGCGGCAGACACAATGAGATTCATGGACAGCAGACTCCCGCCGCGCGCCAGAAATCTCTCGATGCACTCCGCATTCATGATCTCTGCGGCGAACTCCACCTCGAGCTTCGCCCCAAGGGCGAAGAGTTCGCATTACGTCTGCAATCCGAACACGGCGCCGACTTCGCAACCATCTCCTGCTCAAACCTGTCGGACAGCCGCCAGCTTCACGTGAACACGGTAACGGCGCCGCTTTCAGGCCCGGCCGGGGCAGCGGTCACGCTTCATTTGTTTCTCGACGGATCGATCCTGGAAGTTTTCGCCAACGCGACGACCGCGCTGACTGCGCGCGTCTATCACATCTCGCGCGGCCCACTGCGCGTGAAGCTGGAAGGCAATGTTGAACTGGTCTCCCTCGACGCGTGGCAAATGACGCCGATCTCGAAAGACCGCCTCACCGGCTCGCTGTGCGGGGAAGAAGCGTGAAAGAACAGCCCCTCAGAGCGGCGCTGCAATTGGATATCCGCCGGGCTTTAGCCCCTGAGGCCGCAATCGCCCTTCAATAAATTCCGCCGCCCGCTTGCGTGCTCTCAATCTTTCCTCGCTCCACAGAAAGCGAATACGCGGTCCCGCCATCGCCCGTCCACGTGGTCAGATCGAAATGCCCCCCAGTCGGCACGCGATAGATGCTGATGTCGTGAAACGTAAGCGGCGTGTCCTTCACACACAACTCCGGCATATGCCCCGGGCGCAGGAAATATGCGCCCTTCCCTGACCCGACGACGGTCGCCTTGCCATCCGCATCGACCAGCACCGCTGACTTCTCATCGATCGCCACTTCCCGCGGTGACGAACTCCATCCATCTTTCATCAAGCGCGCCAGAAATCCCAGCGTCCGGCCCATACGATCGCGCTTGGCAAAGTGCGAGTCGGTAATCAGATTTTCAAGATGCGGAACCTTCAGGAAATCCCGCACTAGAGTCACGCGATCAAAATAAGGATTCGGCAAAACGTCGGACGACGCCAGATCCTTATCATCCGGTTTATCTTTCAAACATCCATAAACGAACTCGCCTTGCACCGCCAGCCCGGCGCTGGTTCCGCCAATGGGCTTGCCCGTCGCAATGCCGTCGTTGATCGCCTTCTCCACCGGAGTTCCCTGCCAACCCCGGACATAATACGACTGATCTCCACCCGCGATAAACACGACCTCAGCCTTGCGAATGATCTCCGCCACCGCCGGATCTTCAGCCGCCGCGCGATCCGGAATGATCAACGTCGCCACCGAGTTCGCCTTGCAAAGCCCGTTCACGTAAGAGTTGTAATCGTCATCGCCATGCGCGCGAAGAATCAGAAAATCGCCACCGTTGCCCTTGTTGCAAAGCCACCGAAAGGCATCGTCCAGATCTTTGCCCCCGCCCATCATCGCAATTCCGCCCGTCGGCTTGGTCTGAACGTCGTCTTTGTTTCCGAGGCGGAAATATTTGTAGGATTGCGTCTGCGCCTGAACCGCCGCAGAAGCCAACATCAAGAAAAGCAGAAAGCACCAGAGAGTTTTTTTCTTCACGCTGGAAATATATCGCAGGAAAGGAGGGACCGTCTCGCTACTTCAGACCTTGCACCAGATATAAATCTGACAACGTGCGGCTGTAGCCGTAAACATAGGCCTTTTCGTTGTCACCGACCAGCACGCCTCGGATGGTGTCAATTCCCGCCGAATCCGCGGGCTCAAGAGATTTCCAGAAAGTTCTCTGGCCCGTGGTCACATCCAGGCGAAACACCTGCGCCGGAATCTGCGCATGCGTAATCAAGAACAGCGAACGCCCATCCGCCGACCACGCCGTCGGAAATTCGCCGGGTTGTGCTCCGGTCAACTGCTTGGGGTCGCCTCCGCCCACCGGAAATAGATAGACCTTTCCATCCGGACCGCTGGCGGCTACAAATTTTCCGTCGGGAGACATGACATTCGATCGCACACCTTCCATGCTGATCGGATGCGGCGTCGCATCGTCCAACGACTCCAGATACAGCTTCGCGCCATGTCCTGGCTCCGATCCCGTAAACACGAACCTCTTCCCATCCGGCAAAAATGCCGCCGTCATGTGATTGAGCCCGTCGTTTTTCAATTGCTTCATCTCACCCACTCCGGTCGGATACAGCACCAGCGGAGACGGCACTACGTTCAGCCGCGACAGCGCCCACTGGCCATCGGGAGAAAGCGAGAGCCCCGTGCCTTCGCCCAACCGGATCGCCGGAGATCCGTCCGTGTTCCGGAGATACACTGCGTAATGCGGTCCGCCACCTTCGCCTGACTCCTGGAACAGAATCATCTTCCCATCCGGCGATAAGCTTCCGGGCACCGACCAGTCGAGCCACGAGAGATCCTTTTCTTTGGGTTCGCCCGGCGCCAGCCCGATCATGCCTGATCGGTCATTGCCCCGCGTCAGCAACACGTTTCCTTCTTTGCCCACATCCAGGATCGTCAGCTCGCCGGGCACGCGCGCGAGCAGCCGCACTTTCCCCGACAGATCGGTCGCATACAGCGATCGGTCTCCTCCCGTGCGCGTTGCCGTAAACCAGATTTCGTTTCCGTCCGGCGACCACGCCAAGCCCTGAATGCTGTCCCATCCCTCAGACAAAGTTTTCTTTTTGCCCGCCAGATCGAGCACAGCCACGGCGCCGCCATCGTCATTCGCTTGCGGATGATCCACAAAGGCCACGCTCTTGCCATCCGGCGCTACTCGCGGATTGCCAATCCAACCGTCCGCATCGTAGAGCACCTTGCCCAGCGGAAACTCCAGGCGCTTTCGGGCGCCCACTTCGTGAACGATTACGATGTTTGTTCCATCGGGTGACCAGTCCGCCCACTCCACGTCATTCAAAATCTCGCGCGGTGCGCCACCCACCAGCGGCACCCGGGCCAAAGTTCCCGCGTACACAAAAGACGAATCCCGCGGCTTGCTGTGCAGCGCCAGCAATAGCTCTCCTGAAGCCGAGACTGCCAAAACGTCCGCGCCTTTCGGCTCCATCTCCTGCGACTGCGGACTTTCCGGCCGCGTGTTGAAGAGATCCAGCGGACGGCCTTCCCACGCCGCGCTATAAATCACGGTCTTCCCATCGGGCGCAAAGCGGGCGGAACGCACAATTCCGCGCCGGAAGGTCAGCGGATGATATTCGGCGAACTCCGGCTTGGACGAGCCTTTCAGGAACAACGCCCCCACGGCTAATCCCGCCAGTAAAGCCAGCGCGCCGGCAACCGCTGCTGCAGTCCACACTCGACCACGTGGAACCATCCCTCGCGATACCGCGGGCGCGATCGCACTCCTCGAGGACGATGCAGCGATCCCGCTCGCGCTCGCTGCCCGAATCCGCGAACTTTCCATCCCGCGCTTGATGCGCTTCAGATCACCGCGCAACTCGGCCGCGGTCTGGTAGCGCATGTCGCGCTCTTTCTCGAGCGACTTTGTAATCAGGTCGTCCAGCTTCTCCGGAATCGCCGGATTCAGATTCTCCAGCGGCTCCGGCGCGCGATTCAGAATTGCCTCAAAGATCACGCCATTGCTGCTTCCCGAAAATGCCATCTGTCCGGTCGCCATCTCATACATCACCGTGCCGAAGGCGAACAGGTCCGTCCGCGGATCCAGTTCTTCCGCCCGCACTTGCTCCGGCGACATATAAGCGACCGTCCCGATCGTCGACCCGGGGCTCGTCATCGCGCCTTCCGGCGTGGTCATGGTGTGCTCGGTATTCTGCGCCAGCTTTGCCAGGCCAAAGTCGAGCAGCTTCGTCTGTCCACGCTTGGTCACAAAAATATTCGCCGGCTTGATGTCGCGATGAATGATTCCCCGGCCGTGCGCCGCATCCAGCGCGTCCGCAATCTCAATGCTGATCCCGAGCAGCGAATCCACATCCATCGGGCGGCCGGCAATGCGATGCTTCAGGGTTTGTCCGTCAAGAAATTCCATCGCGATGAACGCATGACCATTGTGTTCATCGATTTCATAAATCGTGCAGATATTCGGATGGTTCAGCGCCGACGCGGCCTGCGCCTCGCGCTGAAAGCGGGTCAGCGCCTGGGGATCTTTGGCGACATCATCAGGAAGGAATTTCAGCGCCACAAAGCGTTTCAGCTTCGTGTCCTCGGCCTTGTAGACCACACCCATCCCGCCGCCGCCGAGTTTCTCAATGATGCGGTAATGAGATATGTTCTGTCCGATCATTCTTCGCGGGGTCCCCGTGCAGCGCTGCTATCTTATGGGACATGGCTGGCGGACGCAAGCGCCTGTCGTTACAGACTGGCTTCACAGACTGGCTTCGGGCCTACGGCATTCACCGTATTCGATAGAGCTTGACCGGCCCGATAGAATCAATCGCTTGGATTGCTCCTGAAAGCCGCACAGGGTGCTCCTTGGCGGGCTTCATTGGAATCCGGAGATTTCTTAGACTTTAGTCTGCCTTTGAGATTCAACCGATGCGCGTCCTAATCGTCGATGACCATGAAGTCGTACGCCGGGGAGTCATCTCTCTTCTGGCCAGCCGCTCTGATTGCGTGGTCTGCGGTGAAGCCGCCAACGGCGTCGAGGCTGTCGAAAAGGCCCGTGAACTCAAGCCTGACGTCGTCCTGATGGATGTCAGCATGCCGGTGATGAACGGACTGGATGCGACACGCCACATCCGCAACGCCCTCCCCTACTGTGAAGTCCTGATCCTGAGCCAGCACGACACTCCGGAAATTGCCAGCCAGGCCATCAAAGCCGGCGCGCGTGGCTACGTGATCAAGTCTTCTCTCTCCAAAAACCTCCTCGCTGCTTTGGACAAGGTTTTCCGGCACGAGTCCTTCTTCGACGCTGCGATTGCCGACAGTGCTCGGCCAATGGATGTGCAGGAAATCCTGCAGCGCAGTCGAGCCCTCGAGCAGGCTCTTCAGGAAAGCGAGCAACTCTATCGTTCCACATTCGAAGGCGCCGGGATCGGAGTCGCCCACGTCGCTCCCGACGGACGCTGGCTGCGCGTCAATCAGAAAGTCTGTGAGATTACCGGCTACAACGAACATGAATTACTGAATGCCCGCTTTCAGGACATCACGCATCCCGAAGATCTGGCCGGCGATCTCGCCGAGACACAAAAGATCATCGACGGAACACTAAACACCTTTGCGATGGAGAAGCGCTACATCCGCAAAGACGGCTCTCTGGTGTGGGTCAACCTGACGGTCTCCTGCGTTCGAGATTCTGCAGGTCAGCTGAAACACTTTATCTCGGTCATCGAAGACATCGGCTACCGGCGTGACTCTGAACGAACCCGGGCCCGGCTCGCCGCGATCGTCGAAACTTCCGATGACGCCATCGTCTCCAAAAATCTCGATGGCATTATTCAAAGCTGGAACAGTGCTGCCACCCGCCTCTTCGGCTTCACCCCGCAAGAAGCCGTGGGCCGTCCGATCACCATCATTATTCCTACGGAGTTGCGCGACGAGGAGAAACGAATCATCGGTCGTTTACGCAAAGGCGAGCGCATCGAACATTACGAAACCGTCCGCATGAACAAATCGGGGACGAAAATTGATGTCTCGCTCAGTATTTCTCCCATGCTGGATTCGCGCGGCCATGTGATCGGAGCCTCCAAAATCGCCCGCGACATTACCGAACGCAAGCAAGCCGAAGACGCTCTCGAGGAGAGCCAGACCCGCCTCGACTTGGCCCTGGAGTCCTCCCGCACCGCCATTTTCGACTGGAATGTAGCCCAGCGTCGAGGCCAATGGAATCCGCAGATGGAGACGCTTTACAACTTCTCTCCTGCCGGCGAGTACATTACCGCGGGAGAGTGGCAATCTCTGTTTCATCCAGAAGATGTGCAACGACTGGCGGATGAGTTCGTATCGATCCTCCGCAGCCAGGACAAGTTCGAATTTGTATTCCGCACCGCCCGGCCCGAAGGCGCTCCCAAATGGATACTCTCTCACGGCCGCGTAGTTCGCGATGCTGATGGCAAGGCGGTGAGCCTCATCGGCACCCACACCGATATCACGGACCGCAAACAGGCGGAAGAAGTCGACCGCGCCCGCGAACTCACCGGCAAGCTTCTTTACGCTCAGGACGCAGAGCGCCGCCGCATCGCTCGCGAACTTCACGACAGCGCCGGGCAGATCCTTGCCGCGCTGCAAATGAATTTGACGCCGGTGCGGGCGGATGCGGAAAAATCGCACTCCCGGTTCTCCGCCAGCATCACGCAGAGCATGGAACTGATCCAGCAACTCTCCGAGGAGCTGCGCACCGTCTCCTACCTGCTCCACCCTCCTCTGCTCGACGAACTGGGCCTGCCATCGGCGCTTCGCTGGTATGTGGAGGGCTTTGCCGAGCGCAGCAAAATCGACCTGCGTCTGGAGTTGTCAGATGAATTGGGCCGCCTTCCCGTCGATATGGAAATGGCGATCTTTCGCATCATCCAGGAATGCCTGACCAACATTCACCGCCACTCCGGCAGCAGGAAGGCGACCATTAGTGTGCAGCGCAGCCTGCAGGAAGTTTGCGTGGATGTTCGGGATTATGGTCGTGGCATGTCCGACGAAAGCTCACATACCTATGCAGGATCAGGCGTGGGGATTCAAGGCATGCGCGAACGCGTAAGACAATTGAGCGGGCAGTTCAAGATTTGTTCTCATTCCGACGGCACAACAGTCACTGCCAGTTTCCCGCTCGCCGCTGTTTCACAAATGCCTGTCGACAAGCCGGCCTTATCGGAAGTCCAAGCCATCGCATCAGAATAATTTCTGTAGAGGAGTGATGGTGAGCGCGGCAGGACTCGAACCTGCGACCCATGCCTTAAAAGGGCATTGCTCTACCAACTGAGCTACGCGCCCACATCTTTTTAAATTTAACACACGAAGTGCAGCGGGTGTCCCATGGTGTCACCAACTCGCTTGCCAACCGCTCCTGATAAGATCATCGGTCCCAAACAAACCATGCGAACTTTCCTGTTAAGCATCGCTCTAGCATTCACCGCGTCCTCTTTGTGCGCAGCTCAAATCGAAGACGTCCTCAAGAAGGCCGAGTCACTGCAACACCGCGACACCGCCGGCCTGAGCGATGACAAAATCATCGCTGGACTCAAGGAGGCTTTGCAGGTCAGCACCGGCAAAGCCGTTGCGATGACAGGCCGCCCGGACGGCTTCCTCAAGAATGAGGAAATCCGCATCCTTCTGCCGCCCAAGCTTGAAGCCGTGGGCAAAGGCATGCGCATGCTGGGAATGGGCGAGCAGGTTGACGACCTCGAGATTGGCATGAACCGCGCCGCCGAGCGCGCCACGCCACAAGCCAAAGAAATTTTTCTTGCTGCCCTGAAGAAGATGACCTTCACCGACGCTCGCCACATCCTCACCGGAGACGACACTGCGGCCACGGAATATTTCCAGCACACCAGCACCGCCGACCTGACGACGGCCTTCACTCCAATCGTGCATCAATCGATGGAGCGCGTCGGAGTCGTGAAGCAGTACCAGAATGTCATCAAGAGCACTCCCGCTGGCGGCGCACTCGCCAATGAGTTCGACATCGACAAGTATGTCGTGGAAAAAACACTGGCCGGTCTCTTCCTGATGTGCGGGCAAGAGGAAAGAAAGATCCGCAAAAATCCCGCCGCCCAAACCACGGATTTACTAAAAGAAGTCTTCGGCAGAAAATAAATACGTAGGGACAGTCGCACCGGCTGTCCGGTGAAACTCGACTAGAGACTTTCCACTCCCACCTCAATTCCCTGCCTTGACACTCCCCCGCCCAAACTGCCAAACTTCTCTGCCCGCGCGATCCACTAAATCCCGCATCCAGCGCGGCTTTCAATCTCTCAGGAGGATCTCCTCATGTCTCGCACCGCGCTCCGAGCACTCTTGATTCTTCTCCTCGCAACCACTGCGATCCCCGCAGCCTTTGCCGACGGCCCTTACATCATCGGTTCTGCCAACACCGTTACCGCCGATCCCACGATTCCGCGCCCCCACACCACGCCTTGCTCCGTCGTTCTTTTCAGCGACTTTGCCTTCGATAACAATTTCAATCTGAATCCCTTCTCGTACGCGCCTCCCACGCAGTGCCCCGGTCCATGGGCCAAGGTCGTTCTCGAAGTCGACATCAATGTAACCGCCGGCATCCAATTTGACCGTACCGCCAACATTTGGATCGCAGGCACGCCCGTCTTCTTCGGAACTACCGCCGAACCTTCACCGACCCTAAGCCCCTCCTGGCACGTCGAAAGCGATCTCACCGACTACTCACCGTTATTCACTTTGGCGCAACAAGGATCCGTCTATCTGGGCAACACCGTGGACAGCACTTACACCGGCATTCAGTACGCAACCGCCACTTTGCAGTTCTATCCGCTGGCTGCGAATCAAACCGCGCCCGTCACCGCCGACGTCGTCCTTCCGCTCTCCGCCGGATCGACCGGAGGCACCGTCACCCTGAACACCACCACTGACACTCTCTCCGGCACCTTCACTCTGCCCACCAATATTCAAAACGCCTATCTCGACATCTATTCGCAAAGCCAGTCCAACGACGAATTCTGGTACACCTGCGTTCCCAACGATGTCTCCAGCGAACTTGAAAGCTGCGGCAACACCGGCTTTCGCGAGACTGAAGTCTCCATCGACGGCACGCCCGCCGGAGTCGCTCCCGTTTCTCCCTGGATCTTCACCGGAGGCATTGATCCCTGGCTCTGGTTCCCGATTCCTGGCGTGCAGACTTTGAACTTCCCTCCTTATCGTGTCGATCTCACGCCCTTCGCCGCTCTCCTGAGTGACGGCCAGCAACACACGGTCTCCGTGAGCGTATTCAACGCCAACAGCTATTTCTCCGACGCGGCCTCGCTCCTTCTTTATCTAGACTCCGGATCGACCGCAGTCACCGGAGGCCTGATCAAGAACTCGCTGACCGCCGCGCCCAATCCGGTGGTCAAAGAAAACCTGAATGTCGGCACATCGGCAATTAGCGGCGGCGTCACCGTTTCTTCCAACCGCAATTTCATCATCAGCGGTTTCGTGAACACCTCGCACGGAAAAGTGACGACCACCATCTCTGAAAATCTCACGTTCTCCAATAATCAGAGCTTCAACATCGACAGCACTCAATATCTCCAGAACATCAACCTGGCGGGCGGAGTGCACTCGGCGACAACGGTGGCAATTCCCGGGCAGCCCACGCTCACGATCTACAAGAACTGGCACTTCCCGCTGGTCCTCGACATCAATGAATTCGCGACCTCGAGCGGCGGCTTCAACCAGACCACCAAGGTCCGTCAAACGTACAGCAACCAGCAAGTCTCGGAACAGAAATCCATCCTCTTCGATGCCCAGGCGGTCACCAACACAGCCCAGCGCCAGGACACGCTCGAGTTCGACCCTAGCGGCAACCTGATCGGCAACATCAATCAATCCGCCTCGCAAACCTACAACCAGCAAGACTCGCCCGGCGTGAACTATTTCTGCGTAATCGCAGCCGCCAACAACGCCCTGACAAGTTTCAGCCCTGGCTGCTCGCAGTAAGAAGGTAGTAGGAAAGAGACCGAAGGTGCCCCACTTCTCGAGTGTTCTGTGCGCGAGAAGTGGGGATTTTCAATTTGCGGAATTGCGCAGCGAGAGCGAATCGCCAAAGCGAGCACAAAAGGAATCGGGCCGCCTTCAGGCGGCCCGATTGTTTAAGCTAAGAGCTAAAGGCAACCGCTGACTAGTCGCCCGCCACAGGCTCCGCGACCTCCGGCTTCGGCGCATGTGCACCGTTACCATTGCCATTCGTTCGGCTTCGCCAGCGCAGGCGTTACCAGGGCACCCAGTGGAATGAATCCATCCTGCGATTGCACCGGTTTTTCTTTCAGCACGACTTCGCGATAGAGCGACGCCATGCGCGCGTTGTAGGCTTCGTCGTTCTTCTGCGGCCCGCGAGCTTCGGCCTTCACCTCAGCATCCAGCTTCTGCTTCGCGTCCCGAGCCCGCGTCTTTTCCTCGCGTGCGGTCTTGGCGATGCCCAGCTTGTCGAGATCATGCTGCAGTTCGTTGGTGACCAGATCATCGCGGAGCTTGAGGTATTCGGTGGCCGTCTGCGGCTCATCCATCCTCACCTTTTTGCCGCCTGCGAAGATCTCGTGCCGGCCGTGCTCCTCATACCACTTCGTCAGCGTCGCGGTCATATGCATCTTCTCGATGATGTTCCGCCATCCCACGCCCGTGTTGTAGGCGCAGAATGAAATCTCGCCTTCCTGCGTTGCGTACGGAATAATGCACTGCTCCGTGCGCCGGAAGTCGTAGTTGAAGAGATCCTGGAACCACATGCCCGCGATGAACAGGAAATTCCAGCGATCCTGCGTACGCCGCTTCATCACGTCATCAATCGTGCGGTCCGGACCGACTTTCCCGTAGTCCTTTCCGGTCACGTGATAGTTCTTGTCGAACTTCCTCAGCAGGTCCATCAGCTTGAAATGCGTCGGCGACTGGTACGGATCGTAATTCTTCATCAGGCACAGAGCCATGACCAAGCCCAGTCAAAAACTTTCCGCGCGAAGCATCGTTCACCTTGGCAATGTCCTTCGCCAGCTGATCCCCATGCAGGAACGCCGTTACCGGCACAGCTTCCTTAGTTTCCTTGTCAATCATCACCGCCATGCCCGTCCCACAGTTAGGGTGACAACCGCAACTTAGTTGGCCCCAGTCGTTGTTGGCGTCCTGGGAGTGCATCAGGTCGGCCCAGTCGCTGAAGGTTCCCATGAAGCTGATGGGGAACCAGTCGCGGCTTGGCTCGCCGAGGGTGGTTTGATTTTTTACGTCGTGGGCCAGATGGCTGAGCGTGTAACGCTGCGCCTCGCGGCGTTCGTCGGTGACGGCCTCGTCGCGGCCGGTGAAGCTGACCGGCTGGAAGCTCAGGAAGCTGATTGTCTTCGGATTATCGAGCGCGAACTTGATGATTCTTCCCACCTGCTCGTTGTTGATGCCGTTGACGATGGTGACCACCGGAACGATTTCGCATCCGGCTTTGTGCAGGTTTTCGATGGCCTTCAGCTTCACATCAAACAGGTTGCCGACCGCGCGGTGCGCATTGGCGGCGTTGCCGATACCGTCGAACTGCAGATAGGCGTAGCGCATACCAGCGTCGACTGCCTGCTGCGCGAATTCAAAGCTCTTCGCGAATTCGATTCCGTTGGTCGCGGCCTGCACGGAGTTGTATCCCACCTTGCGGGCGTAGCGCACGGCATCGAGGAAGTAGGGCGACAGCGTCGGCTCACCGCCAGAGAACTGCACCGACATCTGCCGGCGCGGCTTGATGGTGATGGCGTTGTCGAGCATCGTCTTGATTTCTTCCCACGTCAGTTCGTGGACGAAGCCGACCTGGTTGGCGTCCATGAAGCAGGGATCGCACATCATGTTGCAGCGGTTGGTCAGATCGATGGTCAGCACCGAGCCGCGGCCGTACTTCACCGTCGACGATCCGTGATGATGCAGCTTCTCGTCGTTGTGCGCGGCGATGTCGCGGCCGGGGAATACGTCTTCCAGGTGCTTCGAGAACTCTGTGTCGATCGACATCACGTCTTCGAAGCGGCCGTGCTTAGGGCATTCTTTCACCATCAGGATCTTGCCGTCGCGCTCGATGATCGTCGCCTTGATCTCGCCGACCTTCTCGTTCATCAGAACTTCGTGCGGCAGGTGGCCGTCGAGAATCTGCTGGCGAATTTCCGGAACACACTTCGGGCAGAGCGAATCGGTGGAACGCGGCCAGCCGAGCGGAGGCTTCGATTTCTCGTAGGATTTGAGCAGCGGCTTGTCGGACCATTTCGGCGTCGGAGACGGATTGGGCTTGATGCGGTTGAGGCCATCGAAAACAACCCATGCTCCCTTGGCGGCGGCGACAGCGACTTTCTCAACGTACTTGATCGGCTTGCGCATTAGCTTCTAGCTCCTGGCTTTTTAAGCTCTCAGCTGACAGCTTTCGCTGCCAGCGATTGGAAACGCTTTGAAAAGTGTTATCCCCGGGACTGAACCTTTCGGGTTCGAACCTGGTCGTCCTACATTTACCCCTGGGTTTCGCTACAGATAGGGTATTGGATGTCCGAGCATTGGGCATGGGTATAACAATGAACGGTGCAAAATGAGGGTTTAGCGGGGATTGGGTGGGTTGGACGGGGTTAAGTTGTTGAAAGGAATAGGGGGACCCGGCGATCGGGTGAGAGGCGCTTTGCGGAGAGCACGCGAAATTCGGGTGTAGAATGAGCTTCGAGAGGCACTCATGGCACAGGTCACACCGCAACTATCCGAGTTGCTGGAAAAGGCGCTGTCCCTTTCGACCGAAGAACGGGGAGTGCTTATCGGCAGGCTGATTGCCAGCCTTGATGAAGAAGCGCCGGAAGAAGGCCTTGAAGCGGCGTGGGATGACGAGATCAAGCGCCGCGTCGACGACATTCGCAGCGGACGCGTTAAGACCATCCCTGGCGAACAGGTGCTTCGGGAACTGGCCGAAGAATTCCGATAGCAGTAAGCCTCAGTGGCTGAAGCCGTTTGGATTTTGGGGACGCTTTTCGGCACGACTTAAGTCGTGCGCTTCCCGGTTTGTGCGCTTCCCTCTTCTTCTGTGATTTGCGGCAACTTTTTCTGACGTCCCTACGGGCTCGTTCCCTTCGCTCCTTGCTTACACGGGGCTTGCGCTCCGGGCTGCATTCTTTCGCCCCTCTCGGGGCTTGGTCTGCTCAGGCTGGACCTAGGGCTTGGACCAGTCTTGCCAGTGGAGACCTTTCACGCGGGAGAACTCGGAGACGTTCGAGGTGACCAGCGTGAGTTGGTGGCGTAGCGCTTGGCCTGCCATTAAAAGATCGTAGGCTCCGATGGGTTTGCCTGCCGATTCGAGAGCGGCTCGGACCGCGCCCGCCGTGCGAGAGTCGGCATCCTCGAACGGCAAAACGAGGATGGGGCCGGACAAAAAGGCTTCGAGGCGCTTGCGGTTGAAGTCCTGGCGCGCGCTCTTCGCGACTCCGTACCAGAGCTCGAATAGCGCGACGGACGAGACCAGCGCGTGAGATCCGGAGGTGGTCGCTTTTTGCAGGCGGGCGCGCACCGCGGGCGGATGGCCGTTGATCAGAGCGATGCAGGCGTTGGTGTCGAGCAGGAAGTCCATCCAAACCTCGGGGGCTAAAGCCCAATTCCTCTTTGCAGCTCTACGCGGCCCTGAAGGGCCGCTCTTCCACCAGGGTCGCTGTTCCTGAAGGACCGATCTTCCACAATGGCTGCTCTTCCACACGGGCCGGTGTTCCTGAAGGGCCGGTGTTCCACACGGGCCGGTGTTCCTGAAGGGCCGCTCTTCCACAGGGGCCGTTGCTCCACAACGGCCGCTGTTCACGGCTATTTCTCACGTTGGTGCATACCTCTAGAAAATCTTTCGCTTTGGGGTGGCAGGCTGGCGCCGTCCGTGGGGCATGAACGGGTCGGAGTTGAACTGATCGAGCTGGTTGAACCATTGGGCGCTGTCGGGGATCAGCGGTTCGAGCAGGACTCCTTGCGGGACGCGGCGGATACGGACGCGATCTCCCTCGAAACGGAACTCTTTGGGCAGGCGGACGGCCTGGCTGCGGCCGTTTTGGAAAAGTTTGGCGATGTCGGGTTTGGGCATGAGAGTCTCTCCGCAATAATATATATCACTAGTATATACCACAAAAGTTTTACGGCGCGGCTGAGACCGCGCCCTTACACAACAGAGTGGTTGGCCTTGGAGTTAGCCAGGTTAAGTTTTCGTAGGCTTTGTCGGTTACGGCGTGGATTTCTATGGGTTGGGATTCTGCGGAGGTTTGGGATTGGAGGAGGTGCCAGGCTTCGCGATATTTCTCCAGGCGCATCTTTTTGGCTTGGCGGTGGGGGTAGAAGCGGAGCATGGGTTGGGGCGTGCAGATTTCTACCGGGATGATGTACCAGATGTCGAGCGGGACTATGTGGGCGGCCACGAAGTCGATGTCGGCGCGGGTGTAGACGGCACGGCCTTTGCCGGTGGTGTAGGTGGCGCGGGTTTCGTAGGCTTGGGCGCGGATGCATTCGGTGCATTTGACTTGCACGCGCCAGAGGGTCGATCCGTTGTCGAGGATGAAATCGTAGCGCAGGCTGTCGCCCCAGGGCTTGGCGACGCCGAATCCGAGGCCGGCGGCGCGGTTGAGGAAGGCGGCTTCGGAGCGCTCTCCGGTGAGCTTGGTATTTTTGCGGGGCTTGATGGGCATTTGATCTCCGCCTTTTTTGCAGCATGAAAAAGGCGGAGCCTGGGCTCCGCCTGAAGTCGCCGAATTGGAGTTGTGTCAATTTTAGTTTACGGCGGAGGGGTGGGGATGCAACGGGAATCGTTGGGGAAAATGGAATGCGTTCCCGAAATGGGAATGGCGCGGGGCACAGGGGCTGAAGCCCGGCTTGTTTTTGGGCTTAACGCGGCGCTGAAGCGCCGCTCTTCCACGTTGCGGTTGTCCTCCTGGTTGCGACCGCTCTTCCACGTTGCGGTTGTCTTACCGGTTGCGACCGCTCTTCCGCTTAGAATCGCTCTTCGCCCTCATCTCGCCCATGGCGGGAGGCGCTTGCAAATTATGGCGCCTCTTCGGGGCTACTCATCAGGCCTATGGAAATGGCCAAGTCCCGGGCTCTGGCCAAGTCGCCTTTGGCGGTGATCTGCTGCTGCGCTTCTTCGTGGCCGAGGACGGCGTAGTAAATGGCGCGGTCGAAGAACTGGCTCAGGAGTTGGTGCAGTTCGAGTTCTCCGTGAAGTTCGATGATGTTGTCGGCGAAGGCTTCGCGGCGGAGGAAGTGCCAGAGATTGTCGCGGGAGAGGCTGAGGGCCCAGACGAGCTGGTTGAGGCGGATGCCTTCTCCGGCGCGGCGGGTGCCGATGGCGCGGAATTGGCGGGAGATGTCGTGCTCGGTCTTCTGCAATAGCCATTCGCCCAGATGGCGATAGACTTCGGCGGCTGCCAGTCGCAGTTCCTCGGGAGGGATGTTGCGGAAGTCGGAAGTGCGATCGGAGTTGCGGATTTCCTGGATCAGGCCTCGAGTCAGCGACTCGGAGTGAGTCTCGATGAGGCGGACTAGCCTTATGCCCAACATGCTTTGGCGCTCCTTTTTTCTCCTCTACTAGAGAAGATGCTCGGGGAGGTGATGGAGATGCTTTTTGTATCGTAGCACGATATATTAGAACGGTAGCAGTTATAAAGTGGAGTCCGCGCGGGAGTTGTTATCTTCTGTCTTTCGCTGGTCCCGGGAGGGTCAGGATAGGAGCGAGCCTCAACGTCAAGAGCAGCGGACAGGAGTGTCCGCTCCACATTTTGTCGCTACGTCAATGCCTTCGTCTCCTGCATGCTTTAGAAGATGAAGCCTACGCCTCCGGTGATCTGGTCGCTGCGCCAGTTGTCGAGGCCGTCGGGATTGCCTCCGTTCTGGGCGAACTTGAAGTAGCGGGTTTCGTAGCTGGCTTTGATGTACCAGTGCTGGACCGGCAGGTTGTATCCGATAGTGCCGCGGAAGCTGTAGCCGTGGTCGAGTTTGGGATTGGGGAAGGCGGCGATGCCGTTGTTGCTCTTGCTGTAACGCGGGTTGAATTCTGAAATGCCTTCGGCTCGAATGAAGACGCCGTGGCCTGGTCCGAATTTGTATTGCGCGACTACGGGCAGCTCTAACAGGAGCAGGTTGTTGCGGATAAAGGTGAGACCGTCGACTTCGCTGCTGGGTTGATAGATCTTGCGGACCTGGCCGTGGAATCCGATGGAGAAGTTGCCGAATTGAAATTCGGGGCCTCCGAAGACGGCGAGTTCGCGAGCGTGGGCGGAAGTGTCTTCGGGATAGCGGATCTCGCCGCCGATGACCAGGTTGGGCGCGCCTTCTTTGCCGTTGCCGTGCAGGATGGTGAAGCGGCCGTCGAGCATGGCTACAAAGGCGCTGGTGGAGTTGAGGCTGCCGTACTTGTCAGCGGTCTGGCCGACATCGACGCCGAGCGTGCTCTGGCAGACCGCGGGAATGGAGGCGAGAAGAATTAGACCGAGATAAAAAGCCAGCAATCTTGGGATCCGAGAATGGCACAGGTTCATCAGCACTCGTCCTTTGTTTTTGTTCGTTCTCTCTTTTTGTGTTCTTTGGGAGTTTACACTCCCGGCGCGATTGGTGGCGCCGGTGGGCCTGGTTCTGGGGAACATTGGGATGTGATGCGGGGATTGGGAGATTGTATGTACGGTGGAGGCAGGAGTTCTACGAGCTCAAAACGAAGAGCGCCACTTCTCGCAAAAGACGCGAGAAATGGGGCACGCGGACAGGAGTGTCCGCGCCACACAGGAGTGTCCGCGCCACACAGGAGTGTCGGCGCCACACAATAGTGTCGGCGCCACAATTTAATTGCTACGAGCCTTCTTTTTCGAAGACTGTGGTGGCTTTCTTGGCGGCTAGTTTTTTCTGGCGATAGGCGCGGGCGATGTCGCCGAGCGGGGCGACTTGCTCAGGATTGGGAAACTCCCACAGCGGGCGCTCGCCTTGCGCATAGGTATAGGTGTTGGGGCCCTGACCTACAATCGGGTGTTCCGTGGCGAGCTCGTGCGGCTCGGCATGCTGCGGATGGTCGGCAATCTGCATGGGCGTTATGTTGGCAGATACTTGGGCAGAGGCAGCGCAGCAGAACATGAGCAGCAGCGGGATCGCGAAAATGATTAGTTTTTTCATGGTGGTTACCTTTGTTTCAGGGGTATAAAGTGCAAGGCTGATGCCAGCAGAAGCGGCTTTATTTTCGGCGGGTTACGGGGCATGCGTAAAGAATCGCGCAAGGCTTTGCACATTTTGGGGAATTGAGGGATAGGTTATTGGGCTTTCAGCACAGAGGACACAGAGGAACGCAGAGGTTATATTGTTGCGGCGCGGCGCATGGAGCTCTCTCAATGATCCGTCTTCGTTCAGGAAATTTGATCATCATCTTCGCGGCGGCTTTGCTCTTGATGGGCGGCTTCGATTGCGTTCAGGCGGCGGCGCAGACCGATTGTGCCGAGGGAAATGGGACTTTGGATTCGACTCCACCGAAGGGCATGACGGCGGCCGACGTCATCCAGAAATTCGCCGCGGGCGAGACCAAAGTGCGAGAGGCGCGGGCGCACTACACGTATACGCAGGACGTGATGGTGCAGACGTTGAATGGGACCGCGGTGGATGGACAATCTCACGAGGTCACGACGGTTTCGTATGACGCCAAGGGAAGGCGGCAGGAGAGCGTTACGTTTGCCGAGCAGTCCACGCTGCGCGGGATTTCACTGTCGGCGGAGGATATGGACGACATTCGAGTATTCATGCCATTCATTCTCTCCAGCGACGAACTGCCCGAGTACAACGTGACGTATGCCGGGCAGCAGCATGTCGACGATCTGGATACGTATGTATTTCACGTGGAGCCGAAGAATGAGGAGAAGAACAAACGGTATTTTCAGGGGCGCGTGTGGGTGGACAGTCAGGATATGCAGATCGTGAAACTGTGCGGGAAGAGCGTGCCGGAAGTGATTGTAAGAAAGAGGAAGAAGGGGCAGACACAGGATTTGCGGCCAACTTTCGTGACCTACCGGCAGCCGGTGGATGGGAACTGGTTTCCGGCGTTTGTGAAGGTGGATGATACGTTGATGTTTTTGTCGGGATCGGTGCATGTGCGGGAGATTGTGAAGTTCACCAATTACAAGCGAGCGGAAGCCAAGCAGTAATCATCCAACGTCAGGATTGGCGTGCGTTGCGAATGCGATTTCTGGTATGGTGGAATTCCTCCTATGGCAGACGAAAAAAGCAGTAGCAGCAAAAACATCGTTCTGTGGATCATCACGGTTGCGCTGATAGCGCTGGCGATTTTTCTGTACAAGAAGTAGCTGATTTGCCTTCAGCGCAGGAGTGAACCGCGGGTCTTGGTGTGGCTGCAGCCGGGTGCTTTGCTTTCCGCAATAAGCTAAAACTCACAATTTTTTTTCCACAGCAATTCTCTTCCGGGTGCTCGCTTCGCTCGCTGGACGGACGAATGCGTCCGTCCCTACGCGATTTTCTTGCGGTTAAGAAACTCAGAGGTACATGGCATTTTCTTACAAACTGCTGGAAACGGCTCTCTGGGCGCGGGTTGCAGGAATTTTCATAGTTGACTTTGAGAGCGAAGGTAGGGAGAATCGTTCAGTTTCTTTTGTCCCCCGTCCAGCACATCGTGGACCTCGACAAGCCCGTTTTCAGTCGATCTAAAAACAATCAAAAATTGCACAAAGAACCCTAAGGAGACGTTGAATCATGAATCAACGATTTAGTGTGCGCAGTCTTGTGGCTGCGCTTGCCATGGTCGCCTGTTTTACAGGGGCCGCGATCGCCCAGGAAGACACCATGCCGGCCCGGCCGATGTATGGACACCCGAAACCCGTACTGAGTGCAGAAGCCAAGACCCCGGCCACTCCGCTGACCACGTGGAATGGAACGTTCACCTCCAGCGGAAAAACTTACAAGTACAACATGGTAGGAAGTGCACCGACGGGCGGAGCTGCGACCACGATTCCGGTGTTCTTCATTCCGATCAAGATGGTCTACAAGACGACGAAAGGAACGACCTCGTTTGATGCCGCGAACCACAAGCTCACCAACGGACAGACGGTAGCGGCAAACGTGCTGGCGTCGCCGATTTTCCAGAGCGGGGTTGACTTCACTTCGGGTGGAACCGACCTGGGATCGACGCAGTACATCGACGCATTTCAGCGCGGCAATTTCTGGGGCACTGTGTCCAAGAAAACGGGATATCACATGCTGCTGGGAACGCCGAAGGTGATGCCGGAAATCACGCTGACTGTTCCTACCGCTGACGGAAAAGTCGGAACTGAGTTTGGCGTGAAAGTAGGTCTGGCTTCGATCACATGGTTCGATGCGCAGTTGCAGGCTTACATCAAGAAGACCACGTCGATCGTGCCGAACTCGCTGCCGATCTTCATCGCCTATGACACGTACCTGACGCAGGGCGGATGCTGCATTGGCGGCTATCACAACGCGATGGGCAGCACCTCGGCGCCGCAGGCGTATGCGTTCGCAAGCTACGTTGACAAGGTTGGAGCATTCTCGCAGGACGTTTCGGCGCTGTCGCACGAGATCGGCGAGTGGGCGGACGATCCGCTAGTGGTGAACACCAGTGGAAACCAGACTCCGTGCGGAGTTCTGGAAGTGGGCGATCCGGAAGAAACGGAAAGCAACTTTGGTGGCTTCCCCTACACGCTGAATGGTTTCACCTACAACCTGCAGGATCTGACCTTCCTGCCGTATTTCGGAGCACCGGCAAGCACCTCAGTGAACGACTCCTTTACCTTCCAGGGAAATCCGTTCAACCTGACGCTCTGTTCCAACGGTAGCTAGAAGCGTTTGGCGAAAAGAGACCCGCCCTGTGGGGCGGGTTTCTTATTTGTTACAAAAACAGGACAAGAAGATGTTTATGGTAATTTCCGCAAGGAAGTCAGCTACAAGAGAACCAGTTCTCCGTGTGGAATTTTGGAATAGGGCGATCCGCTGGAGAGTTGATTTCGCCTTCCCCCGTTTAGCCAAGGCCCGCTCCTTCGGGAGCGGGTCGTTGTTTTTTTGGGGCTGGACGCGGGGCTGAAGCGCCGCTCTTCCACCTTCTGTCCCAGCGTTTAATTTCCTCCCCCAGACAGAAGCTGTCGAGCTGCGCTCGACCGGACAGCCGAGGGCGGCTGTCCCTACACCAAGGCGGCTGTCCCTACATAATTTTTACTTCAGGGCTCCGTACTTGGCGAAGACGGACTGACTGGAGATGATGCCTTCGAGTTTTTGCGGGTTGGCGCGGTTGACTACCGGAATGATGGGATAGGTCTGGACGAAGCGCAGGGCGCTGTCGAGCGGGAGATCGGGATAGAGCGAGGGCAGCGGTTGCGGGGACATCAATGATCCGAGAGTGTGTTCGCCTTTGCCTTCGTTGAAGAGGCGCAGGACAAGATCGCGCTGAACGATGCTCCAGCCGCTGGGTTGCAGGCGGACGGGAAAGACTGTCTGAGTGGAGTCTTCGATGCGACGGGCAGCGGCGTCAATGTAGTCGGCGGCATTGAGGATGATGGCGGGCGGCGGAAGCATGGCATCCTCGACGCGAAGGATGGCTTCTTCACGCTCTTCTTCGAGCGACGGAAGTTGGACACCATCCTGGCGGGTGAGCAAATCGAAGATGGGCGTGGGCTGCAGGCTGCGCGAGACGAGGTAAGCGAAGGTGTTGGCGACGATGACGGGGACGATGATTTCGTAGTTGCCGCTGGTCTCGAGCACCATGAAGACAGAGGTCATGGGGGCGCGGAGAAATCCGGCGAAGAGCACGCCCATACCGACGAGAGCGTAGGTGCCGACCGAGCCGGTGAGATGGGGAAAGAAGAGATGCTCGAGGCCGCCGACCGCACCGCCGAGCATGGCTCCGACAAACAAGGTGGGAGCGAACATGCCACCGGGAGTTCCGCTGACGAACGAGAGCGTAGTGGCAATGATTTTCAGAAGCGCCAGCACTCCGAGTAACTGCCAGACATATTGTCCGTGCATGGCCTGGTCCATGTAGTCGTAGCCCGCCCCCATGACCTGGGGAAATCCGAAGTAGCCGATGAGGCCGATGAGAAGGCCGGCGATGGCGGGCTGGAAATATTGGGTCCAGCGCGGCTTGGCTTTCAGGATGGGGCGTAGGAATCCGATGGCTTTGGAGAACAGGACGGAGGCAACGCCTCCGACAATTCCAAGCACGGCGTAGGCGAGGAGTTCGGCGGGGCGTTTGAACGTCGTGACGGGAATGCGGAACAGCGGCTCGGAGCCGAGGAACCAGCGTTCGACGACGACGCTGGCGACGGCGGAGAGCACGACGGAGCCGAGAATTCCGGCGCTCCAGCGGCCGATGACTTCTTCGATGACGAAGAGCACGGCGGAGATGGGCGCGTTGAAGGCGGCGGCCAGACCTGCGGCTGCGCCGACCGGGGCCATGAGGCGAAGTTTTTCGCGCGAGAGTTGCAACTGACGTCCGAGAGCGGAGGCGAGGCTGGCGCCGATTTGCAGCGAAGGATCTTCCGGGCCGAGGGAGTGTCCGGCGCCGATAGCGAGGGCAGCGCAGAGAAATTTTCCGACTGCGGTGCGGAAGGGAATGTAGCCGTTGAAGATGTAGAGGGCGGCCTTGGTCTGATTGACGCCACTGCCGCGGATAGCGGGAAAAACGTGCAGAACCAGTACGGCGACGACGAGTCCGGCGAGCGTGGGGACGATGATGATCCTCAGGCTGTGCGGTTGTGGGAGAGGGCCGAGCAGGGCGAGATGCGTCCAGTCGATGGCGAGCCGGAAGCAGACGACGGCGAGGCCGGAAAAAATTCCGATGAAGACGGAGAGGATGAGGAAGTAACGCTCTTCGTCGAAGACGTCTTCGAAGGCTTCGAACAGGCGGCGCGGCGAGCGGAAGCGGGATGCGACGTTAGACACAGGCGTGGACTGTGCGGGCTCTGCGGAAGCCGGAGTCGACAAGTTTTCGGTCGCGCGATCACTCATTGGTCGGCGGCCTCACGGTCGCGGGAGATGAGCAGCAGTGCTTCGTCGACACCTTGGGGTTCTCCGCACTGCGCGGCGGTCCCCTGCTCGATTTGAAAGACGAGGTCCATGATGGCGTCGGGGAGATCGGTTTCGGCGGCGGAGCGCAGATGGGGCAGTTGACGCTTCATTTCGAGCGAGCGAGAGTTGAGCAGAACCAGCGGCGATGACAGAGCGGAGGTGGTCTTGGTTGCGCTCAGATCCACTCCCTTGAGTTGCGCACAGGCGGCGAGGCGTTGGCCGGCTTGGTCGAAGTCGGCTGTGATACGGCGATTGCGTTCCGCGTCGGAGATGCGGCGGATGAACGGATCGCTTTCAAGGATCAGGCTGGCCGTGGTCAGCATGGTGCGAGACGTAGTGTCCTGCGGATTGGCATTGACGGCTTCCTGCAGGTAAGGCTGCGCGGTGCGGTAATGCCCGGACTTGAAAGCGGCTTCGCCCGCTCCAGCGAGGGCGGCGGAATTGCCGCGATCGAGTCGCAGAACCTTTTCATATTCATTGAGTGCCTCGGCGTAATCCTGCGCCTGCATTAGCAACTCGGCAGTACGCAGGTGAATCGGAGGATCAGGAGGCTGGACGGCGGCGAGCGCGACGAGTTCGGAGCGGGCCTGCACCCAGGCATTTTTCTTCAGCAGGAACTCGATGAACTCGAAACGCGCCTTGCGGCGGTTGGCGTCGGCGTCCTCGGTCCAGACGCCGTACATGGCGTTGTGATAGTAGCGGGTGGCTTCGTCGAGGTCGCCACGCTTGGCGGCGACGCGGGCGAGCGCCAGATTGATGGTGCCGTCTTCGGGTGTTCGCTCCCAGAGCGACTGCAGATACAATTCGGCTTCGTCGAGGCGTCCGGTGTCGCGCAGGGCGCGGCCCAGGCTCAACTGATATTGCGGGTTGGTGCGATCGCAGGTGAGGGCGGCGCGAAAATCTTCGATAGCGAGGTCGAGATTGCCGGCGTCCATGTCGGCGTGGCCCTGGGCGTAGAGCTTGCGGCCGCGAGCCTGCTGATTGAGGTTGTAGCGGGTGACGAGGTGATTGACGGCGGCGAAAGCCGCGACTGCGGCCAGGGTGAGCAGCAGGAGCACGACGACGGCGGAGCGTTGCACGAGTTGGGCCAGTTTTTGAAACATATATCGCGTCGCGATATTACTTTAAATCATCCGGAGCAGGCCGGCGCTGGGGCTAAAGCCCCGTCTCAAAAATGCCGTATCGCGGCGCTAAAGCGCCGCTCTTCCACTTTAGTCGAGCTGCGCTCGACTGGACAGCCGGGGGCGGCTGTCCCTACATGCACTTCTTCATTTAAGATACTTCGGCTCAGAAAACCGGGATGCTGTCCGGGTTCTGCGGAACGTCTCTCTCATCATGAATCGCGAATATCACAAGGGGTACAGCCAGGAACTGCATCGGGATATGGAGGCCCTGGTGTTTGGGCATGCGGGGACGCCGCTGCTGGTGTTTCCGACCTCCATGGGGAAATTTTTCGAGTACGAGGACCGCGGGATGATTGGGGCGCTGGCGCCGCAGATTGAGCGCGGCGAGTTGCAGGTGTTTTGTCCCGACGGCGTGGACCTGGAGAGCTGGTACAACAAGGGGGCTCATCCCTACTGGCGCGTGCAGCGGCATTTGCAGTACGAGCGTTACATTCTGCATGAGTTCGTGCCGTTCATCCGATGGAAAAATCCGGCGTGGCAGTTGGGCGTAACGGGGTGCAGTTTTGGCGGATATCACTGCGTGAATTTTGCGTTGAAGCATCCGGATGTGGTGACGCATTGCGTGAGCATGAGCGGGTCGTTCGATATTCATCAGTTTCTGGATGGATATTATGACAACGACTGTTATTTCAATAATCCCCCGGACTTTATTCAGAACATGTCGGATGACTGGTCTTTGAGCCGCTACCGGCAGATGAAGATTGTGCTGGCATCGGCGGATTGGGATATCTGCCTGGATGCGAACGTGAAATTTTCGGCGCTGCTGAATGGGAAAGCGATTCCGCACTGGCTGGATGTTTGGAATGACAATTCGAAGCATGATTGGCCATTGTGGGTACGGATGGCGGGGAAATATTTTTAGGGGCAGTCGTTGGTCATGAGTCTCATCAACAGGGGCTTAGTTTCGCAATACGATCTTCAGTTAGAGAAGATGCAGGAGGCTTTAACTAGGCATGATCGAGCGACCGTTGATCTATTGAAGGCCTGGCGCGAGGAGCTTCGAAGCGTTTCCGATGAGGCTGCTTTGAAGGCGCATGCCGCCCGGACTGCTAGAAACATGGGAGGCATGGGATCTCTCAGTGAGGTTGTGATGATTGGAAACAATCGTGAAGAACTGCGGCTGCTAGAGGAGCTATATGCAATCTGCAAGTTCATTTTGTCCTCGGAATAATTACGAAAGAGGCGACTGTGGCAGCACAAAGGAAAAGCAGGTTCCTCACCGCGCTTTCAGCCCGGTTCGGAATGACAAGGGTCAAGCGTTAGAAATGGAGATGATGTCGTGAAGAAGATTGGGATTTTGTTTGGGATGGAGAATACGTTTCCGCCGGCGGTGGTGGAGAAGATCAATTCGATGAAGGTGCCGGGAGTTGAGGCGGAGTTTGTGAAGATTGGCGGGGTGCGGATGGATGAGCCGCAGAAGTATGCCGTCATCATTGACCGCATTTCGCAGGATATTCAGTTTTACCGGGCTTATCTGAAGAACGCGGCACTGCATGGGACGATTGTGGTGAACAATCCGTTCTGGTGGACGGCGGACGACAAGTTCTTTAATTACGCGCTGGCGCACAAGATTGGCGTGGCGATTCCGCCGACCGTGCTGCTGCCACATCAGAAACATCCGGAGGGGACGACGGACCGGTCGATGCGGAATCTGATGTATCCACTGAACTGGCAGGAGATTTTCGATTACGTCGGCTTCCCTGCTTTTCTGAAACCTTATTCGGGCGGCGGGTGGAAGCATGTGTACAAGGTGCATTCGCCGGAAGAATTGTTTCAGCACTACAACCAGACTGGCGACTTGTGCATGACACTGCAGCGCGGCGTGGAGTTTGAGGAGTACTACCGGTGCTACGTGGTGGGGCAGGAGAAGGTGCACATCATGAAGTACGATCCGAAGGCGCCGCATCACGAGCGGTACGTGAAGGGGAATCCGGCGCCGTCGACCAAGGCGCTGAAAGATCGGATGGAGAAAGACGCGCTGACTTTGTGCCGGGCTTTGGGATACGACTTGAATACGGTCGAGTTCGCAGTGGAGAAGGGCGTGCCATATGCGATTGACTTTCTGAATCCGGCGCCGGACGCGGAGATTAGTTCTGTCGGCCAGGAGAATTTTGATTGGATCGTGAATGCCGTGGCCGAGATGGCGGTGAAGATGGCGACCAGCGGCGCGAGCGGGGTGAAGGAGTTGCGATGGGCGCCGCTCTTGGCAGGGGGCGCGGTGGGCGAACCCGAGCGCAAGGGCGAGCCGGAATGGGTGGCGGCACGGAAACGGAAGCCCGCGAAATAGGATGAGCATCCCGCAGATAAAAAGCCAACCGAGCTTCGCCCGGCGGACAGCCGGGGGCGGCTGTCCCTACATGAGAAAGTGCGATGAAAAGCAAAGCGCCTGCGAAGAGCGTTGAGGAATATTTGGCGCGTGTGCCAGAGCCGGGGCGGTCTACGCTGGAACAGGTTCGGGCGGTGATTCGTGCGGTGGTTCCGGCGGAGACGACCGAAGTCCTGAGTTACGGGATTCCGACTTTCCGGTATAAGCGCGGGCTCGTGGCTATTGCCGCTTTTTCCGATCATTGCAGCTTCTTTCCATTGGGTGCGTCGGCTCTGGATGGGTTCGAGAAGGAGCTTGCCGGATACCGCGTATCGAAAGGTACATTGCATTTTCCTCTGGATAAACCTTTGCCCGCCGGGCTGGTAAAAAAGATCGTCAAGGCGCGAATCGCCCAGAACGAAAAATCGCATAAACGTTCATCTAGGGGCTGAATTCCTTCATTGATATACTGTTGGGGCTGGGGTCTACCAGCGGGTGGGGTGCTGCCGGCAGATAGCAGGTTCCTCGCTTCGCTCGGAATGACAAGGCGTGGTGCTGGACGGTTTCTTGTTTCGTGGTTAGAGTTCGCGGGCAGGAGTGCCCGCGCCACATTTGCCCGCGCCATCTTGCGCGCCACATATTGAATCATTATGCAGCCAACTTTCACGATCGGAATTGAAGAGGAATATCAGACGGTGGATCCGGAGACGCGGGATCTGCGGTCGCACATTCACGCCGAAATCCTGGAGAAGGGGAAGATGATCCTTCAGGAGCGGGTGAAGGCGGAGATGCATCAGTCGGTGGTGGAAGTGGGGACGTCGGTCTGCCAGAACATTAAGGAAGCGAAGGCCGAGGTAAAGAAGCTGCGGAGCAACATGGTGAGGCTGGCGCGAGAGAACGGATTGCGGCTGGCCTCGGCGGGGACGCATCCCTTTTCGGACTGGCGGACGCAGGAGATTCATCCTGACCAGCGCTACAAAAATATTGTGGAAGACATGCAGTTGGTGGCGCGCGCGAACCTGATTTTTGGATTGCACGTGCACATTGGGATTGAGGATCGCGAGACGGCGATCCACATGATGAATCATGCGCGCTATTTTCTGCCGCACATTCTGGCGCTGTCGACGAACTCGCCGTTCTGGCTGGGGATGAACACCGGACTGAAGTCTTACCGGTGCAAGGTGTTCGACAAATTTCCGCGAACGAACATCCCGGATTATTTTCCCAGCTGGGGTGAATATGAAAATTTCATCAAGCTGCTGATCAAGACCAACTGCATCGATAACGCGAAAAAAATCTGGTGGGACATCCGGCCGCATCCGTTCTTCAACACGATTGAATTCCGGGTGTGCGACATTCCGATGCGGGCCGATGAGACTATTGCGCTGGCGGCGCTGATTCAGGCCACGGTGGCGAAACTGTATAAGCTCTATACGGCGAACCAGGGATTTCGCCTGTATCGCCGAGCCCTGATCATGGAAAACAAGTGGCGGGCGGCGCGTTACGGGCTGGATGGAAAGCTGGTTGATTTCGGCAAGCAGCAGGAAGTTCCGGCGCGCGATCTGATCCATGAATATCTCGATTTTGTCGACGACGTGGTGGATGAACTGGATTCACGGGAAGAGTTGAATTACATCCACACGATTCTCGAGAAGGGCAGCGGGGCGGACCGGCAGCTGCGCGTGTTCGAGAAAACTGGAGATTTGAAGAAAGTTGTCGATTACATCATAGAAGAGACGGAAGCGGGGCTGGCGGAGAGTGAGGAGCCGGCCGCGGCGAGGAAAGTAGGGTAATGGAAAATTCTGCTCACATCAACATCCCCGGACTGGCGCGCGATGCGGCGGGACGGGATAGCCACCGCGATCAAAAGCTGAACATCCCCTTCGATCCGGAATACACGCAGGGCGCTTATAACGCCGTGAATGTCTGCCTGCGCATTCAGCCGAGCGAGCAGGTCTGCGTCATCACCGATGAGGTGACGATGGAGATTGCGGCGGCGATCGTGAGCGAACTGGAGAAGGTCGGGGCGCCGTATCATGCGTGGGTTCTGGAGGAACTGGCGGAGCGTCCGCTGACCGATTTGCCGCGCGCAATTCTGGACGATCTGGAGACCAGCCAGGTTTCGATTTTTGCGGTGCAGGCGCAGCGCAACGAGTTGCGGTCGCGCATTCAGATGACCGATGTGGTCAACCGGCGGAAAATTCGTCATGCGCACATGGTGAACATCAACCGGCAGATCATGCTGGAGGGGATGCGGGCGGACTTCACGCGCGTTGATCGACTGTCGCAAAAAGTTGTGGAGATGGTGCGCAAGGCATCGAAGGTCCGCGCGACGACAGCGGCCGGGACTGACCTGACGGCGGATTTGAATCCGAATTACAAGTGGCTGAAGACCAGCGGGATTATCAGCTCAGAAAAATGGGGAAACCTGCCAGGCGGCGAGATTTTTACTACGCCGGGTGAAGTGAATGGAACGTTCGTGATAGACGGCGTGGTCGGGGATTATCTGTGCGCGAAGTTTGGCAATCTGCAGGACAACCCGCTGACGGTGCGCATGAAGGGCAATCGTTTAACCGAGGCGCATTCGGAAAATCGCGAACTGGAGAGCGACTTCTGGAAGTACACGCACACCGACGAGAACAGCGATCGCGTGGGCGAGTTTGCGATTGGGACGAACATTGATCTGCGGGAAGTGATTGGGCAGATTCTGCAGGACGAGAAGTATCCAGGCGTGCACATTGCGTTCGGAAATCCTTATGGGGCGCATACCGGGGCGCAGTGGGATTCGACGACGCACATTGATGTCGTCGGGCGAAAGTTTAATATCTGGGTGGATGATCAGCAGATTATGCGCGAGGGGAAGTTTTTGGTGGAAGCTTAGGGCAGGCAAGCCGCCAGCCAACAGCAGGTTCCTCGTCGCTTCGCTCCTCGGAATGACAAATTATCAGGTAATTCAGAAAGCGCCCACATTCGTGGGCGTTTTTGCTGCGCTCAGGATTACACCGGGGTAGAATAGTCCGCTCATCATGATTCCCTCGTTACGCACGGCCTTCAACCAACACTTTACTTCCGAAAAATATCAGGCGTTTTTGCGGCGGATTGATGACGTCTCGGGGACGCATGTTTCGTTTCGACTTTCGGAAACGCCTTGCTTCTTTCCCAAAGAGTTGCTGGAGCGGATGGCTTCTGATGGGGCTGAGTTGATCCGGCAGTTGGTGGACAATCCGGCTTACCGGGCGAAATCGGATGAGGCGGTGCCGGCGGAGTTCAAGGTGCCGAATGAGGCGCCGCATCCGATGTTTGTGCAGGTGGATTTTGGGTTGGTGCGCGATGCCGGCGGCGCGCTGCAGCCGAAGCTGGTTGAGTTGCAGGCCTTCCCTTCTCTCTACGCTTATCAGGTTGCGCTGGCAGAGGCCTATCTGGATGTTTACGGGCTGCGCGGCGAATCTTTGAAGTATTTTCTGAGCGGGCTGGATGGAGACTCGTATCGTGCACTTTTGCGGCGGGCGATCGTCGGCTCTCATGATCCGGAGAATGTGATTCTGATGGAGATTCATCCTTCGGAGCAGAAGACTTTGCCGGATTTTCTGCTGACCGAGAAGATGCTGGGCGTGCGGGCGGTCGATATTGTGGACATTAAGAAGGATGGGGCGCGACTCTATTACGAGCGCGAGGGCAAGCGGGTGCCGATCCGGCGGATTTATAACCGCGCGATTGTGGATGAGTTGGAGCGCAAGAATGTGAAGCTGGCGTTCGACTGGCGGGACGATCTGGATGTGGAGTGGGCGGGGCATCCGAACTGGTATTTCCGGATCAGCAAATTTTCGATTCCTTATTTAAAGCATGAGTCGGTACCGAAGACGTGGTTTCTGGATCGACTGGAGGAGATTCCTCCGGATCTGGAGAATTATGCATTGAAGCCGTTGTATTCGTTTGCCGGGCTAGGGGTGGTGATCGCTCCCACGAAGGAAGACATTGCCGCGATTCCAGCGGAGAAGCGGCCTTATTACATTTTGCAGGAGCGGATGCATTTTGAGCCGGTGATTGAAACTCCGTTTGGCGGAACGAAGGCGGAGGTGCGGGTGATGTATATCTGGCTGGATAAGTTGACGCCGGTGCTGACGATTATCCGCATGGGGCGGGGGTTGATGATGGGGGTGGATCACAACAAGAATATGGAGTGGGTGGGCGCTTCGGCGGGATTGTATCTGGGGTGACGATGCCGATTGCTCTCCCCTATTTTGAGAAGACGTTTTTAACCGCGAAGGTCGCGAAGAAATGCCGCCAAGGACGCCGAGAATACGTGGCAATCCTATTGCTGGTTCTGTTCGTCGTCGGCTTTTCATGTGCTCAGTCTTGCACTCGCAGTGTAATTGTCACCGTGCTTGACGCCCACGGGCTGCCGATCTCGAATCTAGCGGCGTCGAATTTCAAGACCTTCTATCAGGGAAAGCCTCTCCCACCGCTGAGCGTGAGTTTTCGCAGCGATCCGGCTGTGAGGACTTTGCTCTTGCTGGATACGGGCGCGAGCATGGGCGGGCTGGGACCGCAAGGAATCGCCAAGTGGAAGCTTGCCCGAGTGGCGGCAGGGGAGTTCCTGCTGGTGGCGCCGCCACAGGCAGAGGTTTCCTTCTTCACCTTTTCCGCGACCGTCGGGAAAACGTTCAACAGCAGCGAGGGGCGCAAATCGATGCAGGACTGGCTCGCCAGTCCTGACTCCATACGAGGAACTTCGCTGAATGGCAAAGCGGCACTCCATCGCACTGTGCTCGAGATGGCAAGAACTTTGGAACCGGCACGCCCCGGAGATTCGATTTATGTAATTTCGGATGGACGCAACGACCCAAAGCTTTCCATGGAGCCGAGCGTTGCCGAAGAACTTCAGTCGAAGGGGGTAAGACTGTTTTCATTCGCACTGAACGATGCTGGCGAATCGGACCAGTACAGCATCGAGGAGGGAGAACACACGGAAACGTTCCCCCCACCGTCTCCGGGGCCCAAGGAGTTGGCCGACCTGGTAAGGGACTCCGGAGGATTGGAGCTGACGCTGTATCCGGGCGGGGGAAGAATTGGGCTGTCGTTCAGCAAGACCAGCTACGACTACAACGAAAAATCTCAACAGGCCGCTCGAATCGCGGCGAGCACCTTCGAGACCGCAATCAGCAACTTTTACGTCTTGACCGTGAGGCTGCCTGAAGGCGCGCGCGGTCTGGGAGACTGGCAAGTGGAGATGGTTGACGGACACGGTAAGACGCGCAAGGATCTGACGCTGGCGTATCCGCGCAGGATTCCGGGGTGTGTGGAGGGAAGCCGCGTGGAGTGAAGCCGTGGCGGGACGGCGAGTCATTGAGTTGGCAGCAACATTCAAGACGCAACGGCTTCCAGGCGGCGATTCGCCAGGATTCCCCCCACGATCAGGGCCGCGGTCAGGCCCAGAAATAGCAGCAGCCAGGGCCAGTATTGGATGGGATGGCGCAGGACGCGGAGAAAGTGGCGACCGTAGTGGGCGGCGAGGAAGGCGATGCCGAAATAGCGGGCGGCGCGGCAGACCACGACTACGGTCAGGAATTGGCCTTGGGGATAGTCGGAGGCTCCGGCCGCGGCGAAGAACATGCTGGTTGGAGTTGGCAGTGGAATGGCCGTCGAGGCGGCCAGGGTCCCTGTTCCCCACTTCTTGAAGAGCTTCAGGAACTTGCTTAATTTGCTTTTCTTGAATTTCTTGTCGAGATAGGCTGATCCGGCCCGGCGGGCGATCCGGAAGGTGATGTAGGCCCCAATGACCGACCCGGCGACGGCCGTGGCGGCGTACTCATACCAGGGATCGCGATGGGCGGCGGAGAGAATTGCGACCAGAATGTCGGGGCCGCCAAAGGTGGGGACGGGAGCACTGTCGATGATAGCGACGAAGAACAGGCCGGCAGCACCCAGGTGGCGCAGGTACGAAGTTAAGCTGTGGGTCGGCGGCCGTTTGTGGGCTTGCAGGAACAGGTCGAGCATGCACGCAATATATCAGGGGCAAATGGCCGTCGGGCTAGGGTGATATCTGCAGGATTGCACGGAAACCAGGGCGGAAGCAGGCGCATCCTACACCCCAAGGTATGAGCGGACAGCCATCCCGGAGCAGGGCGAAACCCCAGGGACGGGCTGGATTTTCTTTGCCGAAGACTTTACTGAAAACAAGGCAGTTGACCGAAATCTTCCGGGAAACTAACATTACCGCCGGGCAAGGTCGCACTCTCTCATGATCGGCCAGCAGGTCTCCCATTACCGCATTCTGGGCAAACTCGGAGGCGGGGGTATGGGCGTTGTGTATGAGGCCGAAGATCTGAAGCTGGGCCGGCACGTTGCCTTGAAATTTCTTCCTGAAAACCTTACCGGCGATCCGAAAACTTTAGAGCGGTTCACGCGCGAGGCGCGGGCAGCGTCGCAGCTCAACCATCCGAACATCTGCACCATCCATGGCATTGAAGATAACAACGGGCATCCATTCATCGTGATGGAAAAGCTCGATGGTGAGAGCCTGAAGCAAGCCATTGCCGGGCACGCCATGGATACCGAGAGGGTGCTGGACGTGGGCGTGCAGGTCTCCGATGCGCTGGTGGCGTCGCATGCCAAGAACATCGTGCACCGCGACATCAAGCCGGCGAATATTTTCATTACGCCGGGCGGACAGGTGAAGGTGCTCGACTTCGGGCTGGCCAAGCTGGTCCACAACGTCGGGACTGACGATGATGCGGGCGCAGACAACTCGCTGACGGCGATTGGAGTCATTCCGGGGACCGCAGTTTATATGTCGCCGGAGCAGGCGCGCAGTGAGACGGTGGACGCGCGCAGCGATCTGTTTTCTCTGGGCGTGGTGCTGTATGAGATGAGCACCGGAAAGAAGCCGTTTGCCGGAAGCAATTCGCTGATGACGCTGGATGCGGTGCTGCATCAGAAGCCGGTGCCGCCGCGGGATCTGAATCCGAAGATTCCGATTGAGCTGGAAGGCATCATCGGCAAGGCGATGGAGAAAGATCGCGGCCGTCGCTACCAGAGTGCGGCGGAGATTAAGTCGGATCTGGCGCTGCTGAAACGCGAGGCGGAGTCGGGAACGATCAAGACGGGCAGCGCGACGACCAAGCTGCGAGCCGCCAGTCATACGTTCGGGCGGGGGACATCGAAGCTGCAGCTTTATCTGCTGATCGGTTTGTCGGCACTGCTTGTGACTATTTTGAGCGCGGTGGGGGCGTGGTGGTACAAGCATCGGCAAGTTGCCAGCGCTGAGGTGGAGAATGCCATTGCCGTGCTTCCACTGCAGAACGTGAATGCTGATCCGAACGCCGATTACTTGCGCTACGCGCTGGCCGATGAATTGACCAGCGTGCTGACCTATGCGCGGTCACTGGATGTGCGGCCTTCCTCAATGACGCGTCGGTTTGCCGGAGATATCGATCCCAAGAAAGTTGGCCAGGAGCTGCGCGTAGGGCGTCTGGTGCAGGGACATTTCCTGACGCAGGGCGATCAGATCTCGGTCACGCTGGAGGCGATTGACGTTTCCACGGAGAGGCTGCTGTGGGAGACGAACGTCACGAAAAAGGCGGACAACCTGATCGGCCTGCAAGACGACTTGAAGACGCAGATCCAGCGCGGACTGTTGCCGGTGCTGGGCGGCGGCGGCGGTGCGATTGAGACGGCTTCGCGGCCGAAGAACCCGGAAGCTTACAACTTCTATCTGCGCAGCGTGGCGCAGCCGCACGATCCGAAGCCGAATAAAGAAGCCATCAAGATGTTGCAGTGGGCGGTGAGCCTCGACCCGTCGTACGCGCCGGCGTGGGAAGCGTTGGGTCAGAGATACTATTTCGACTCGACATTTGGCGGAGGCGGCGAAGACGAATTCCAGAAATCGAATGCGGCGTTGGAGCGAGCCATTGCGCTCGATCCGAACCGGCCGCTGGCAGCTAGCAATCTGATTACAAACCGCGTGGAGCGGGGCGATGTGGGCCGCGCTTATGACGAGGCCATGGCGCTGGTGAACCGGCGCCCGCAGAGCGCCGATGCGCACTTCGCGCTCAGCTATGTGCTGCGCTATGCAGGCATGTTGCCGGAGTCGACCGAGGAGTGCAACACGGCGCGAAAACTCGATCCGGAGAATTTTACCTTCCGCTCGTGCGCGTGGTCGTTCCTGGAAATGGGAAAGACCGACCAGGCAATGGACTTCGTGCATCTGGATGCAGGATCGGAATGGGCGGCCTGGGTGACACCATACATTTATCTGGCAGCGGGAAATTTGCCCGAGGCTCGCAACGCTGCGAAGAGTATGGGCACGGCGTCCTCGTATCACCGCACTCTGATGGAGGCTTGCACCGCGGCACAGAAGCCCGCGGACCTGGCGAAGATTGTGCACGACAACGAAGCCTCTGTGAGGTCGGAGGCGGATCCTGAACTCTGGTATCACGTGGGCGCGCTGATGGCGGCTTGCGGGCAAAATGAGCCCGCGCTGCGGCTGTTGAAGCTTGCCGTGCAGCAGAATTATTGCGCGTATTCGGCATTGCTGGATGATCCGCTGCTGAAGAATCTGCGGAAAGAAGCCGCTTTCAACGAAGTGCTGACGGCGGGGGGCACTTGTCAGAATTTGTTGCGGCAGGCGCGGTAGCGGGGCACTTTTTTCTGGGTACTGCGGTTCAAAGAATTTGCGTCAAATGGGGGTTAGGCCCCATCCTTGTAGGGTGAGAAATTCCGGACCTGCCAGCTTGCCGCGGGAGAATGGCCGCGGCTCTTCCTACGACATTCGGTACCACTTTCTTTTTCGCATTGCTCTGGGCCTCCTTCTCTTTATTGTTGCGGTGTGTGCTGTCGCACAGACTCCCGCGCAGAGTTTCCCGGGTGCCAGCAAGAATCCCCACCCTTCGACAAGCTCCGGGCAAGCTGTCTCGCAAAGTGCGCGAGACATGGGGCACCCGGCTGCCAAAGCTCCCGACAATATTCCGCGATTTGATGTGCTGGGCGATCCTGGTGGGCTTCTGTATCAGGGTGTGCCTCTGGATATTCCACAGGATGAAGGAACGACCGGATTGCGGCTGGAATTGCTGCGGCTGGGAACTACGGCGCGGTTGATGCAGGTGGTGGCGCATCCGGATGATGAAGATGGCGGCATGTTGACGCTGGAGGCGCGGGGGCGTGGCGTGAACACGCTGCTGATGACGCTGAATCGCGGCGAAGGTGGGCAGAATAAGGTTGGCAGCAATTTATCGGATGTGCTGGGCGTGCTGCGATCGCTGGAGTTGCTGGCGGCGGACGAGTATTACGGCGTGCAGGAACGATTTTCGCGGGTGGCGGATTTTGGATTTTCGAAAACTGCGGATGAGACATTCGCCAAGTGGGGCGGGCACGATGTGGCGCTGGGCGATGTGGTGCGAGTAATTCGCACGTTCCGTCCGGATGTGCTGGTGGCGCGGTTCTCGGGCACGACGCGGGATGGGCATGGCAATCATCAGGCGTCGGCCATCCTGACGCAGGAGGCGTTTCGGGCAGCGGCGGATCCGAAGCGGTTTCCGGAGCAGATTGCCGCGGGCTTGCAGCCCTGGCAGGCGAAGAAGATTTATGTCGGAAATGTTTGTTCGTTTGGCGCCCAGACTTGTGAAGACGACAAGTGGACCGTAAGGATGAATTCGGGCGAGAAGAGCGATGCTCTGGGCATGTCGTACGTGCAATTCGCTATGGACGGATTGCGGCATCAGCTTTCACAGGGGGCGGCGAACTGGACGGTGGATGCGGGAGATCGGTTCACGTTTTACAAGCTGGTGGATTCGGTGGGGCCTTCGACTCTGGATAAGAGCGGGCATGAGAAGAGTTTCTTTGATGGAATTGATATGACATTGCCGGGGCTGGCAGCGCGATTAGGCCCGGAGGAGAAGAAGCTTCCTGGATTGCAGAAGGAGGTGACAGACATCGCGGCGCAGATTTCGCAGGCCGCAGCGGCAGGAAAAAGCAGCGATCCTTCTGCTGCAGCTGTGCCTCTGATGAAAACTGTGAGCGGCTTGCGTCGGGTGAGCGAGAGCATAAACACTAGTTCGTTGAGCGCCGTGGCGAAGCTGGATTTGATGACGAAGCTGAATGAGAAGCAACGTGGAGCGGAATCGGCTCTGAACCTGGCTCTGGGGGCGAGTCTGACGGCCCACGTTTCTTCCGATGGAAAGCTCGACGCGCATCCGTTGAAAGAGGCCGACGCCTTGACCGCGGTTTCTCCGGGACAGGAATTTCTGGTAGGTGTCACGTTTCACAACGGATCGAAGTTGCCGCTGGTGATTGACACGATCAAGCTTGCAGTTCCGGAGGGCTGGAACACGATCAGCGAAAAAACGAAGCCGGAGACGGTGAAGGCGGGCGACGATCTGCACGCGGATTTCCGACTGCGCGTGCCGAAGGATACGACGTATACGCGGCCGTACTGGCATCGGGATGATCCCGATACCGAGAGCATCAATCACGTGGACGATGAAAAATATGCGACGCTTCCCTTTCCACCTCCGGCGTTGCGGGCTCGGGTGGAATATTCGGTGAGCGGCGCGGGCGGAGTGAAGGCGCGGAGCGGGGTTGAGACTGCCGTCGTCACCCCATTTCTGGATGACGCGGGCAAGGTGAGCGCGCGTCCGCTGGCGGTGGTTCCTCGATTTTCTGTGGAACTGGAGCCCGGAACACAGGTGATCTCGACGCATAACGGATCGACCACTACGGTGACCGTTGGCGTGTCGAGCAATCTTGAGCGCGATTTGGCCGGCGTGCTGCGACTGGAATTGCCGGCGGGTTGGAAATCCGAGCCCACGCAACTCAACGTAAAACTGAAGCATCGCGGGGAGAAACAGGATTTTCAGTTTAAGGTTTTCCCTGCCCGACTGCAGCAGGGGCGGGCCACGATTCGAGCGGTGCTCGATTCGGAAGGTGCGAAATATAGCGAGGGATACACGCTGGTCGCGCGCGAAGATTTAGGTAGCTTTTATTACTATCAGCCGGCGCGGCAGCGGGTGAGCATTGTGGACGTGCAGGCGCCGCATGATTTGAAAGTCGGCTACATCATGGGCGCGGGCGACGACATTCCGACTGTGCTGAAACAGATTGGAATGGATGTCACGCTGATTCCGGCGGAGAAGCTCGCGAGCGAAGATCTAAGCGTTTACGGAACAATCGTGCTGGGGATTCGCGCTTACGATACGCAGAAAGATGTGGTTGCGAATAACAAGAAGCTGCTCGATTTTGTGAATGGCGGCGGAACGCTGGTGGTGCAATACAACAGCGGCACGGGCGATTTCAACGCAGGCAAATTCACTCCTTATTCCGCGGAACTGAGCCGGGCGCGGGTTTCGGTGGAGGAGGCTCCGGTCGAGATTCTCGCGCCGGAGAATCCGATCTTTCATTACCCGAACACGATCACGCAGCATGACTTCGACGGCTGGGTGCAGGAGCGCGGGTTGTACTTCATGGATAAGTGGGATGAGGATTTCACGCCGCTGCTGGCCTGCCACGATCCGGGCGAAGACGAGCAGAAGGGTGGACTGTTAGAGGCGAAGTACGGCAAGGGAATTTACATTTATACGGGGTATGCATTTTTTCGGCAGTTGCCCGCCGGCGTGCCGGGGGCGGTGCGGCTGTTTGTGAATATTCTCAGCGCGGGGCATGAAAAGTAGTAGGCGTAGAGACGTAGCTCTGCTACGTCTTTCTTCTTCGTGGTAAGAAGATGTTGCCAGCAACGTCTCTACGATTATGGAATCTCCTTCTTCATCCTCACAATCGGCGGATACTTCTCCTACCCTGATTCGCGGCATGGGGCTGTGGAGCGCGACCTCGCTGAACATGATCGACATGATCGGCGTGGGGCCGTTCATCACCATGCCGCTGGTGGTGGTCGCGATGGGCGGGCCGCAGGCGTTGCTGGGATGGATTGTCGGCGCACTGCTGGCCGTGTGTGATGGACTGGTCTCGGCGGAACTGGGCGCGGCTTTTCCCCGGTCGGGCGGATCGTATCGCTATCTGCGGGAAATTTACGGACCGGATCGATGGGGTCGGCTGATTTCGTTTTTATACATCTGGCAGGTCTCGTTTTCCGCTCCGCTTTCGATTGCCACCGGCTGCATCGGACTGGCAGGATATGCCGCTTACTACTGGCCCGAGTTGGACGTCATCTACTCTCATCACGATTCGGCGCTGCATATTCCGTGGGCGGGAACGCTGCAGGTGAGTTGGGTCGTCACTCCGGGAACTGCGGTTGCGGTCGCCATTTGCTTCTTCACCGTGTTGTTGCTGTATCGACGCATTACGGCGATCGGGCGGCTCTCGAAGATTTTGTGGTTCGGAGTGATGGGAACGATTGGCTGGATCATCTTCGCCGGGCTCACACACTTCAACGCGGCGAGGGCATTCGATTTTCCGCCCGGTGCATTCTCGCTTTCCCCGGGATTCTTTACAGGTCTGGGCGGAGCAATGCTCATCGCCACCTATGATTATTGGGGATATTACAATGTTTGCTTTCTAGGCGACGAAATAAAGGAGCCGGAAAAGAATATCCCGCGAGCCCTCCTGCTTTCCATCCTGCTGGTTGCGTGTCTATATCTAATGATGAACGTTTGCATCCTGGCCGTGGTTCCGTGGCGGGAGATGCTGAAGTCGGGACAGAACAACAGCGGATTGTATGTTGTGTCGCTGTTCATGGAACGGATCTACGGGCACTGGGCAGCGCGGTCGGTGACGGCGCTCGTGATCGCCGCGGCGTTCGCTTCTGTGTTCTCGCTGATGCTGGGCTATTCGCGAGTTCCGTACGCAGCCGCCAAAGACGGCAACTACTTTCGTGCATTCGCGAGAGTGCATCCGGAGTACCGGTTTCCGCATGTGTCATTGCTGGCCTTGGGAGTGGTTGCGGCGGCCTGCTGTTTCCTGCGACTGAAGGATGCGATTGCGGCGCTGGTGGTGATACGTCTGATTCTGCAGTTCCTGGTGCAGGCGGTGGGATCGATTCTGCTGCGGATTCGCCGGCCGGATCTGCCACGGCCGTTTCGTATGTGGCTTTATCCGCTGCCCGCGATTTTGGCGAGTGCGGGATTTTTGTTTATTCTGTTCGGTCGCGCGAACTGGCAAAAGGAGATCCGCTACGCAGCGGTTATCTTGCTGAGCGGCGTGATCATCTATATGATTCGCGCGTGGAAGGACGGGGAGTGGCCGTTTCGCGGGTCGCAGGTCGTGGCTGCAAAACCTTGACCACAGAGGCCACGGAGTGACACAGAGATGAAATCATGCCTTGGCAGCATCGATTGAAAGATACTTCAACCACGGGGGAACGATGAAAAATAAAATCACAATCATTGCTTGCGGAGTGCTTCTGGTTGGGTTGTCGGCGTGGGCGCAAGCGGGCAAGGCGAAAGACGAAAAGCGCTCTGTCGCGCAGGTGCTGAATGGAAGTGTCAGCAACATGGAGCGCGAGTTTACTTCTGCGGCCGAGGCGATGCCCGAAGATAAGTTCGGCTTCGCACCGACCAATGGCGAATTCAAAGGCGTGCGCACGTTCGGGCAGCAGATCAAGCATGTGGCTGCGGTGAATTATCTGCTGGGCGCTGCGATTCTGCAGGAGAAGCCTCCGGTGGATATCGGCGATGAATCGGGGCCGGCCGCGATCACGAGCAAGACTGACATTTTGAAGTATTTGAAGAATTCCTTCGAATACGTTCACAAGGCGATTGCGACGATCAACGAAGGCAATCTGGTGGAAACGGTGAAGAGCCCATTCGGGGAAGGAACTGTATCGCGGCTTGGTCTTGCGACCCTGGCTGCGACGCACGGATTCGACCACTACGGGCAGATGGTGGAGTATTTGCGGATGAACGGGATTGTGCCCCCGGCGAGCCGGTAGCTACGACTTGAAAGTCGTGCGCGCTCCGCGGAGCGTGATGGATGTGGGCAGAAGTTCGGCGGTGAGTTTGCATTTCGCGAGGTGCACGGCGACTGCGTCTCGCGTTTTTCGCTGCGAGGCACGCGGATCGAGAAAGATCAGAACCGACGGTCCGGCGCCGCTGAGCGCCGCGCCCAGGATTCCGTCTCTTCCTTTTAGTTCCTGCAGACACGGCAGCAACGGACAGAACTCGGCGCGGTACGGCTGATGAATACGGTCCTCCAATCCGGCGGCGAGTAAGTCGGGACGCCCCTGCACGAAGGCCCCCAGCAGAAACATGGAATTCTGCACGTTGGCGACCGCGTCCGCGCGAGAATATTGAGCGGGCAGCACGCGGCGCGCTTTTTCGGTGGCAAGGCTCTCCTCGGGAATCGCCAGCAGGAGAGGCCATTTTCCTTTCGGACGAATGCAGACCACCTGCGCTTCGGCTTCTCCCGACATGCGAGCTACGGTGAGACCGCCGATCCAGCACGCGGAGGCATTGTCGGCGTGATGCTCGCGGCGCGAGGCTTCGCCGACGATCTGCGCATCACTCCAGCGAAGTTTGCCAAAGTGCACTGCCAGCGCGATGCCGGCAAGCCTGGCCGCGGCTGAGGACCCACAGCCCTTGCCGATGGGAATGTCGTTGGCGATGCTCAGAGCAACGGGCTTTGGCTTGTGGCCGGCCGCTCCGAGGACTTCCGTGTAGGTGTTCAGAATAAGATGATTTTCGAGATTTCCGCAGATGTCCGCGTCACGGCCGCCGGCCTCGATCGAGAATTCTTCCGCCTCGCGAGCCTCGATCTTGATGTAGAAATCCATGGCTAGGGCGGCGGCATCGAAGGCCGGTCCGAGGTTCGCCGAGGTGGCGGGTAGAGCGAGGCGGAGAGTCGTCTTAGCTTTCGAGGGCATAGGTTGGTTAGGATTTTTCGGCGGCGTCCAGCGTCTTAATTACGGCGTCGAGCGTGGCATCGAGAACGATGGGCGGGCGGCGGAGAGGGTTGAGGCTGCCGGCGGATTCGCCTCGCGCTTCTTTGAACAGTTCGCCTTGATGAAATTCGATGGTAAAGTCGGGATCCTTCAGCAAATTTCCGGTCAGCACCAGGACGACGCTCTCGTCAGGCTTCACGAATTTCTGCTGCACTAATTTTTTTAGTCCAGCCAGCGTCACGGCGGAGGCAGGCTCGCAGCCGATGCCTTCGGCTCCGATCTCGGCCTTGGCCTGTGCGATCTCGATCTCGGTGACTTGCTCGCAGGCGCCGCCGGTTGCCTGGATCACGTGCACGGCCTTCTTCCACGACGCGGGATTGCCGATACGAATCGCGGTGGCACGGGTCTCGGCTTGAACGCCGATCAAGCGCTTGCCTTCGGCCTCGCGCAGCGTTCGCACCAGGGCATTCGCTCCTTCGGCTTGAATCACAGATAACTTTGGCAGACGGGAGATCAGGCCCAGGTCGCGCATTTCGAGCAAGGCTTTGCCGATGGCGGAACTGTTTCCCAGATTGCCGCCGGGAACAATGATGTGATCGGGCGGTTGCCAGTCGAGCTGCTCGAGAAGTTCGATGGCGAGAGTCTTCTGCCCTTCGAGGCGAAAGGGGTTGATCGAATTCAGTTGGTAGACTGGGGCGCGGCGAACTAATTCCTGCAGCAGGCGGAGGCAGCCATCGAAATCGGTGCGTAACTGGCAGGTGACGGCTCCGTAGTCGAGAGCCTGCGAAAGTTTGCTCCACGAAATTTTACCTTCTGGCACCAGCACGAGGCTGCGCAAGCCTCCACGAGCGGCGTAGGCGGCCATCGATGCTGACGTGTTCCCGGTGGAGGCGCAAGCGACCCAGCGAAATCCGGCGCGGCGGGCAAAGGTGGCGGCCACCGTCATTCCGGTGTCCTTGAAGGAGCCCGTCGGATTCATGCCTTGATGCTTGGCAAACAGGCGCGGGATGCCGGTGATGCGAGCACATTGCGGAAGTTCGTAGACGGGAGTATTGCCTTCGCGAAGCGTGATGGGCTGCTCTTTGTTGGTGAGAGCGGGCAACAGTTCGCGGTAACGCCAGACGCCGCTGAGATCGACGGCTGCGTTAGAAAGCCGGCGGTTCCGCCAGAGAGTTTTCAGGCCTTCGGGATTCGGCTTGGCTTCTTGCCGACTCGTATAAGTGATTTCTAGCAGATCGGAGCAGTTGGCGCAGCGGAAGTCCTGACCGGCCGCATCGCTCAGATGGCCGCAGCCGATGCAGCGGAAGCGGTATTCCGCCGCTTGCATGCCTGGTTCTGAGTTCGACTCCGAAGTTGAAAGAGAGGCCATGGGTGGGGCTTACTTTTTCCCGCGCAGATATTGGTCAGTCTTTTCGATCCAGTCGGCGCGGGGCGGCGCAAATACATCAAGGTCGACGGTATCTTCGAGGGCTTCGGCTTTGTGCGGCATGTGCGACGGGATGCAGAGAGTTTCTCCGGCACTGACGATGATTTCTTTGCCGTCGATCCAGAACTTGAGCGCCCCTTCGAGAACGTAAGTGAGCTGCTCATTGTGATGGCTGTGTTCGGGAACGATGCAGCCCTTCTTCAGCAGAACGCGAGCAAGCATGATCTCCTGCCCGACGACGAACTGGCGCTGGAGCAGCGGGTTGAGGTCTTCAAGCGGGATGGTACTCCACGGGATGTATTGGAGTGCATGTTTGACCGCGGACTTGGCCGCGGGCTTCTTGGTGGATTTTGCGCGGGCGCGGGACTTGGGTTTCGGGCGCGATTTTGATTTCGATTTGGTTTTTGCCATGTGAGTTCAGCCTAGTCTGATTGTGCCGTCTCTATCGGACTCGTTTCCTTTTTCAGTGCACTCTTCCGTTGTACAGCTTCACCGCTGTGTCGTGCAGGTAGGCGTGGGCTAACTCAAGGGCTCGCGGTTCGGTGACCTCGCCTTCGGAAATCATCTCCGCTAAGGCAGCAGCCAACGCGGTGCGGGTCGACTGCACGCCCAGCCAGTAGCTCTCTTCCGCGCCCAGTACGTTATTGTACGGAAAACAATCGGTTCCGAATGTGATCTTGTCGGGAAATGTTTCGAGCCACATTTTCAGCGTTTCCTTGAAAGCCGCTGGATACTGCGCCAATTCCCCGAACGAAGAGTCGAGATAGACATTTTTCATGGCGGCGAGCCACACGGCTTCGCGCTCGAGCGGGTATCCGCCGTGAATCATCACGAACGTGGTGGAAGAATAGCGCGGGTCGCGCAGCACGCTCTCCAGATTCATGATGTTGCTCTTGGAAAGATTGAAATAATCGCCGATGCCGATGGCAGTATGGATGTGCACGGGCAGGTGGAGGCGTCCGCCCTCTTCGACGAGATAGCGGAAGATGAAATCCTGAAACGTGCGGTACTCTTTTTCGCTGGGAATGCCGCCGGCGGCGTAGCGCTGGTAGATGTCTTCGGCTTTGGCGCGCGAGGGATCGCCGAATGTAGTTGGACGGAAATACGCCACTTCAAACTTCATGGCGATGCCACCGCGCTTGGAGTTATCTTCCAGTGTTTGACTGATGAACTTAAGATAGGCATCAAAGTTGGCGGGAAGTTTGGCGACGTTTTCCTGCTGCATCCAGCGGTGCAGCATTTTTTCCTGCAGCGGAATGTAGACGCCTTCGTCAGGATTGCGCGCGGTTTCGCGCGTGTTATCGAACGGCCACATGAAGGAATCGGCGAAGAACACCCATGGAAAGCGCTTGGGATCGAGGTAGTCGGGCATCATGGCGCGGTTGGCGACGGAACTCTCGGTGTTGAGCTTGTCGAGAATTGAATTGAAGTAAGCCGTGCCCGAGAGTTGCTTCTTCATCTCATTTTTCTTGTCGATCAGCCACTTGGCATGCTCGGGAGAAAAATCGGCATAGGGATATCCCCAGAGAGCTTTAGCAGCGGCAACGAGTTCGGGATTGTCGTCGCGGGTGCGGAGAGCTTCGCTGGCGTTGGGTGGGGCGGCCATGGCATCGACGTCGGGGTCGTCGGCGAAGCCGGGATGGGCGTGGTGATCGAAGGCCGGAATTTTTTCGATCTGGGGAAGAATGCGCTGGTAAATCTGCTGAACATCGGGGCCGGGAAACGGTCGGGCTTGGGCCACGGCGACGATAGGGAGAGCGCCAAGGGCGCAGAGCAACGAATGGGTCACAATGTGGAGTTGAGATTTCATGTTTCCTCAGTTCTGGAATCTTGTCGCGAGAATCTCAAATGCTCGAGCACTTCAGCTATTGTTCATCGCGCGGCGGCAGTTCCCTGCCATGCTGTCGATACTTTCTCGATACGATGAACGGCTTCCTGCAGAGTGGCCATCGACGACGCGAATGAGAAGCGGATGAAATTCTTGCCGGACGGGCCGAAGGCGGCGCCGGGAATCGCTGCCACACCGGCATCCTCGAGCAGGATGCGGCACAATTCCTCGGCGGTGATGCCCGTGCCGGTGATTTCGACCCATGCGTAGAAGGCGCCTTCGGGCGGCTGACAGCGGAATCCGGAGACACGATTCAGGTCGCGCACGAACTGGTCGCGACGGCGGGCAAACTCTCCCACCATGCGCGGCGTGTTGCCTTCGCGGTCGCGCAGAGCATCGATGGCTGCATGTTGGGTGAACTCAGCGACGCAGGTGTAGCTGTTGACGGCCATCATCAGCAGCGCGGGTACGACTTCGGGCGGGGCAACGGTGTAGCCGAGACGCCATCCCGTCATGGCGAAGCTCTTGGAGAATCCGTCGATGATCAGGGTGCGCTCCGCCATGCCGGGGTAGCGCAGCATGGATAAATATTCATGGTCATAAATAATGCGCGCATAGATTTCGTCGGAGAGCACCCAGAGGTCGTGCTTGACCGCGAGGTCGGCGACTGCTCGCTGTACTGCATCGGTATAAACCGTGCCTGTGGGATTTCCCGGCGAGTTGGTGAGCAGCATGCGCGTGCGGGGCGTGACCTTCGCAGCGAGTTCGGCCGGGTCGGGTTGAAAATGATTGCGGGCGGAAAGCTCGAATGGCACCGGGATTGCGCCCAGGCCGAGGGCAATCGAGGGATAGCCGGGGAAACCGGGATCGGGATAAAGGACTTCGTCGCCCGGTTCGAGCAGGGCCATCATCGCGAGAAAAAGGGCGATCTTGCAGCCGGGGGCGAGGACGATGTTGTCAGCGGAAACTTCGATGCTGCGCGTGCGCGCTAGATAGCTCACGAGTTCATGACGCAAAGCTGGAATGCCGGCGACGGCGCAATAGCGATCCTTGCCATCGGCGAGGGCTTTGGCGGCGGAGTCGATGACCGACTGCCCGGGATGAAAGTCAGGCTCGCCGAGTTCGAGATGGATGATGGAGCGGCCCTGGGCTTCGAGTTCCTTGGCACGCGCGAAGACCGAGAGCGCGCCTTCTCCGCTCATGACTGACATTCGTGAAGCTATGGATCGCATGAAGGTCCTTTAGCCGTGAGCGATGAGCTATGAGCCGTGAGCCCCGTCAGTTACGGGCAGCCGCATCGCGGCTGTTTAGCTCTTTCACTCTCGGCTCACTGCTCACTGCTCATTGCTCACTGCTCACAATCCTTTATACATGCCGCCGTCTACAAGAATGGTTTGGCCGGTTACGTAGGAGGCGCGGTCGGAGGCTAGCCATACAATCGTCTCGGCCACTTCACGCGGCTCGCCCAGGCGCTTCACAGGGGCGTCGGCGGCCCATGCGTCGAAGATCTCCTGCTCTTTCTTGCCTGATACTTTGGAGCGGGCGGCGGCCAACTCTTTCAGGCGGTCGGTTGCGGTGAAACCCGGGCCTACATTGTTGACGAGAATTCCGTCTTTGCCGAATTCGTTGGCGAGGCTCTTGACCAGGCCTACCACTGCGGCGCGCACTGCGTTCGAGAGCACGAGATCGGTGACTGGCTGCTTGGTGGTGATCGACGTAATCGTGATGATGCGACCCCAATGTTTCTGCTGCATGTGCGGGATGACTTCGCGGGCGAAATAGACCGCGCTCAGGAAATTCGCATCGATGGCATGTTGCCAGTCTTCGAGGCTGCAGGCTAGAAATCCCTTGGCCGGCGGGCCTCCGGCGTTGGTGACGCAGATGTCTATACTCCCGAACTTGGCAGCCACTGCGGCGACGAAGCTGGCCACGGCGGCGGGATCGGTCACGTCGAAGGCTTCGGTGAAAACCTCGACGTTGTATTTCTTTCTGATTTGCTGGGCGCCGGTGCCAAGCGTTTGCTGGTTACGGGCGCACATGGCGACACGGCAACCTTCGGCGGCGAAAGCTTCAGCGGTAGCTAGACCAATTCCCTGACTGGATGCGGCTACGAGGGCGACGCGGTTCTTTAGTCCGAGATCCATAATCAGAAATTCTTGCCAACCGTTCGAACTCGGAATTATAAACGGTCGGAGAGCGCGATCGGCTTGCCCGGATTGAGGCAGGACGCTTACTCTGGAAGTCTTAATTTGCGAGCGCAGACAAGGAAGCCAAGGAGACCATCATGAAACGGCAGAAGCGCCGTCCGGAGACGGCCGCGGTGCGAGGTGCGGCAGAGTTAGAAAAAAGGAACGGCCCACTGGCGACGCCGATTTATCAGACCTCGACGTTTCAAGTCACCGACAACGACGAGCAACTGCGGGCGACGCATACCGATAGTTTCTACACGCGTTACGGCAATCCGACGAATACTGTAGCCGAGCGCACGATCGCGGAACTCGAGCACGTCGATGCCGCGCTGACCTTCGCCTCTGGCATGGGCGCGATCACGACCACGATCATGGCGCTGCTCAAGGCCGGCGACCACATCGTGGCGCAGCGCGACATTTATGGCGGGGTCACAAAGTTTCTTTCGCAGTGGCTGCCGAAGATGGGGATCGAGACCACATTCGTGGATACGACCGACTACGCGCAGCATGAGAAGGCTATTCGGCCGAATACGCGGCTGTTGCATGTGGAGTCGCCGACGAATCCGATGCTCCGGATTGTTGACTTGAAAAAGGTGGCGGCGATCGCGCGCCAGCATGGGCTGATCACCATGATTGACGCCACGTTTGGTACGCCGATTAACCAGCATCCGGCGGAATTTGGCATTGATCTGGTAATGCACTCCGGGACCAAATATCTGGCCGGACATACCGATCTGATCTGCGGAGTGGTGGCGGGGCGCGCAGATCTGATCGAGCAGATTCACGCGACGCGCACGACGCTGGGCAACTGCATGGACCCGCACGCCTCGTGGATGCTGGTGCGCGGGCTGAAGACGCTGGCGGTACGCGTGGCGCGGCAGAACGAGAACGCGCTGCGGGTGGCTGAGTTTCTGGAGCAGCATGCGAAGGTGCGGCGAGTGCATTATCCGTTTCTGAAGAGTCATCCGCAGCAGGCCCTGGCGCGCGCGCAGATGAGCGGCGGTGGGGGCATGGTCAGCTTTGAAGTGGAGGGCACGGGGCAGGATGCTTGCCGGGTCAGCGAAGCGCTGCGGCTATTCTCACTGGCGCCCAGCCTGGGCGGAGTGGAATCGCTGGTGTCGCTGCCGATGATGACGTCACATGCCATGATTCCGGTGGAGGATCGCAGGAAGACGGGCGTGAGCGACCAGATGTTGCGGCTCTCGGTCGGGATCGAGAATGCTGAGGATCTGATTGCGGACCTGGAGCAGGCGCTGCAGGCGCGTGGGAGCGCGGGAGACGGTGGGTAGCAGCGTCTAGAGATACTTCTAGCTTTCGGTTTCGTCCTCGGCCCGCTCGGCTTCGCCATCGCGGGACAGCCGATGGCGGCTGTCCCTACATAAGCATCGACGGTTTTCTTCCCTGCAATTTCTTAGAAGCTGAACCTCGCTCCGAACTGGATACTGGCGCGGCGTGTTCACGTTGTTACTGATCAGACCGAAATTCTGGCCCGGCTGCGCTGCGGTGACCACGCTGGGCACATTCGGGTATCCGTACTGTGCGAAGTTGGTCATGTTATAGCCGGAAATATCGAAGCGGAGTGCCTTGGTTTCGGTAAAGTTAATCGTCTTGTAAACGGAGAGGTCGAGATTGCGCGCTCCCCGAGTGCGAACATTATCAAGGTAGGCGGGAGCGGTTCCCGGAATGTAGAGATTGGGATTGACGGAGCCGCCGGGCTGAGCGAAACAGTCGACGTTGAACCAGGCCGCCACCGTGTGCGGAGCGCCCTTTGACGGATCGCAGACCATGTCAGCGCGCTGCGCGAGCGGGCTGTTCGGTGTTCCCGGAGCCCGGCGAGGCGATCGGAACGCCGGTGCTGAGGTAGAGGATCCCGTTGGCGGTCCAGCCGCCCAGCAAGGAGTTGGATACGCCACTCAGATTCACCGCCCGACCCTTACCTAGCGGCAAGTCGTAAGACACTTGCCCAGTGAACGAATACTTCACGTCCTGGGGGCTGATGGAGTGCTCGTACCCCAGATCTCTCCAGTCCTGAGCGGCACCCACGTGAGTGCCTACGAAGCCGAGGGGAGGATTGCCGTCGTCGGTAATCAGCTTGCTCCAGGTAAAGGAGGCGAGCGTGGTGAAGTGGCTGGTCAGCCTCTTTTGCACTTTGGTTTGCAAGGAGCTGTACTCGGAGTCGCCTGCCGGATAACCATGAACGGCGACGCCGTTGCCAAAACCACCGTTGCCGAACTGGGGATATTTTTCGAGCGCGATGTACTGCGGCACCACAGAAGAACCGACCCACTGGTTGGTCGGGTCCTCAATGGGCTCCCAGGTGTTAGGTACCATACAACTCGGATCGTCAGTCAGACACAGCCCGGCGCCGTATTTCTCGATGGTGGCGACATTGAGCTGATTCAGGTCGACCGTGCCAAAGGGCAGGAAGAGTCCGCGGCTGCCCACATAGGCGGCGCTCACCACTACTTGATGGGGCAGTTCATACTCCACCCCCAAGTTGAAGTTGTAGGTGGTAGGTGTGCGCTGGGAATGAAGCACGGTGCTTAAAGCGATCTCGAGATTGGTGCCCAATCCAGATCGGCGGGGTGTTGAAGACCTGGATCACACCGTTAGGAAAGGGATTGCTGAGCGAGAACGGGCCGGTGAAGTTGCCGGGAGTGGGGGCTGGACATCCTGAGGCTGAGTTGAAGACCGTGTTTCCGTCTGCGTTAAAGCAGGTGGATTCCCATGTAGTGGAGGATGAGTATCCATCGGTGTTCAGTCCGGCGCTGCCCACGTTTTCTGTACTGGGACCAAAGTAGAAGCCTGCGCCGCCGCGTACGACAAAATGGTTAAGCGGCTGCCAGGCGAAGCCCAGACGCGGGCCAAAGTCGTGCATATTGGTGGAATAGGGCGAGCGATTGCTGCTGTTATTGAAGATCTCCGCGCCGGTATAGGAGACGCCGTTGACCGTGTTGGTGGCGTTGGGATCAAAATATTCCTGGCGGTTACGACGCTCGTTCCGCGGGCCAAAGATGTCCCAGCGCAGTCCGGCAGTAATCGTCAACTTCGGGTCGGGATGGTACGTATCCTCGATGAAGGTCGCGTAGTAGGGATTGGATTCGGCAGCGAAGACGTCTTTGGTGAAGTTGGGATAATCGCTGGATTCGTTGCCCGGGGTTGTTCCCATGCCGATGAGTGTGGAGGCGTAGTCGCTGCCACCATTCGCGCTGGCAACCGTCTGATCGGTAGCGCTGATGTCGAAGAGATAAGAACCGGCTGGCGCCGGCGGCTGGCCCACGTTCAGGTAGCGCTTCATCCACTCGAAGCCGAATGAGAATTCGTGCTTGCCGTGAATCTTGGTGATGGCGGCACTGGCATCGCTGTTCATGCTGGCATAGACGAAGTTGTTGTAGTCGGCCGTGCCGCCTACGCCGCCGCCTACCTCGTTGAAGACGATGAACGGAAGCTGCTTGAAAACTTCCTGCGCAGCTAACGAGGATGGAAAACCGGCTGTAGTTCCGTTAACGCTGCCGAGATTGGTAATGTCGGTGCTCAACAGTGCTGGCGGACCGCCCTGATTCTCAAAGTGGCGAGTGAACGAATAGCGCAAATTGAGGACCGTCGAGGAGTTGAGAGTCAAGTCGTCTGCAACGATGACGTTGCGTCCGTTGGTTCGGTTCAGCGCATAGTCGGGGTCCCAGCCCGGCGACGGGAAGACATTGGCGGTGGAGAAGGCCAGACGGTCGTAGGAAAAACGCGCGAAGATACGCTGCTTGTCGCTCTTGGCCCAATCCACGCGGACATCGAACCGATGCGCCTTCAGCGGGTCCAGGCCAGGCAATGCGAAATTGGGACTTGCATCATTGGTGGCCTGATCGCACGTGGACGGGTTGGGATAATTGCATTTCGGCATATTGTTCAGGTACAGCAAGCCGATGGGGTTGGGGTTGGTGATTATGTTCCCGGGAAATGGCTGGCGCGTACCGTCAGGATTGTCCGGCTGGGTCGGATCGTAGATGACGATCGGAGAGGGCCCGTTCACGGGATCAATGTTATTCAAAAGGGCGGAGAAGTCTCCGGTTCGTTCAGCGCTCGTAGGGACCGCATAGGTCTTCAGCCCCTCGAACTGTATCTGCTGAGTGTCCTCGTAGTCTCCGAAGAAGAAGAGCTTGTCTTTAATGATTGGCCCGCCGATAGCGCCGCCTTCCTGGTAACGGTGAAATTCGGGCGGCGTATTGGACTGGCCCAGGGAAATCTGACTTTGTTTGTTGAAGTAGTCGTTGGCCGAGAGCACATTGGGGCGGAATACTCCAAAGACGTCGCCGTGAAACTTGTTGGTGCCGGACTTGCTGACCAGGCTGATGACGCCGGCGCCGCCGCTCTGATAGGACGCCGGCGTATTCTGGGTTTCGACGCGCACTTCCTGCACGCCGTCCTCGGGAATATTCATCGCCGGAATGATGGCGGCGGAGTTGTTCTCGGCGATGCCGATGGGAGCGCCGTCGATCATGAAGTAGACAGATCCCACCAGGGAGCCGTTGATCGTATCGGCGGCCACGTCAACTCCCGGCCGCCCGACTGAAATATTTTGAACGGACTGCATGGAATCGCTGGAGTTGGGCGAACCGTTGACGGCATTCACACCTGCACTCAACTGGATGAGGTCGTACACATTGCGTGATACCAGCGGGACACGGTCAATGGCTTCGGCAGGGATCAGCGTGCCCACCGTAGAGTTGCTGGGTTCGACCAGTTCAACTCCTTCGGTGACGGTGACTGTCTCGGTGGCCGCGCCCACCTGCAGGGTGATGTTGACCTCAGTGACCTGATCGACGTTGACCGTGACTTTCTCCTGGGCGAGGCTCTTGAAGCCGGGCTGGCTGGCGGTGACCCGATAGACGCCGGGGTTCAGCGAGATGAACGTGTACAGTCCCGCGCCGCTGGTGACGGTGTGCTGCTTCACTCCGGTGGAGGGGTTCAGCAAAGTTACTTGCGCTCCCTGAATGAGCGCGCCGCCGGGATCGGTGACCAGGCCGCTGATGCTGCCTCTGCCAGCCTGGGCAAGCGCGAGAGAAGTTGCGCACAGGAAAAGAACACAAACTGAGAAAAACTTCCGAAGATTGTTGGCAGTTGCATTTCTGCTATTCATGATCGCGCTCTCCCTGGACGCGGGCAAAACCCGCGCAGCTTGCGTGTGGCATTTGGCGAATCTTCCGAGCGGGGTTGGGCTCGAAGTTTTCTCGTGCACCCTGTCCGTCACATTTTTAGTTATGAGACCCAAAATCAGTTATTAAAACGTATGAATAGTGCTTTTACGAGGCCTTCTCTGTCAAGAAAAAAGAACGGCACTGGCCCGCTGTGACCCGGCTCACTGCACAAAATCGTTACTGCTGCTAGGCAATTGTCGCGCTTTCCGAATGCTCCTTACAGCAAGCCTCGCGTAGATTCACGCACCACCAGCTCCGGAGCAACTTTGCGATGACTGGCGCCGTTCTCACGCTTTTCCAGCCCCGCGTTGATGCCATCGATGACGATGGCGACGGCGGACGCTCCCATGTCTTCCATGGGCTGGCGCACAGTCGTGAGGGAGGGCGTGTAAAGCGCGGCCGTGGCGACGTCATCAAAACCGATCACCGAACATTGGTCGGGCACGCGGATGCCGGCTTGCGACAGAGCGCGAATGGCGCCAAAGGCGCTCATGTCATCGAAGGCCAACAGCGCGGTGAACGCGCGCTTCTGACGAATCAGATCTTCGGTGAGCTTCTTTCCGGCCTCAAAACTCGACAGCGGATCGCGCGACTCGGGCAAATCGGCAACTAGATGCGAATCGATCTCCAAGCCGTTGGAGCGGGCACAATGGCGAATGCCGCGCCAGCGTGGCGAACTGTCGGTCAGAGCGCGCGGGCCGCGGATAAATGCGATCTTGCGGTGTCCCAGCGAGTGCAGATGTTCGAGCGCGAGATAGCCGCCGAGTTCATTGTCGACGATGACGGAGCTGATGGAATCCGTTTTCAGTTCGAAGCCGATCATCGCGGTGGGAATGCTGCTGCTTTTTTCCAGATCGCCGAGCAGGTTGATGTCGAGAAAAAGCCAGTTCGCGAGAACGATGAGGCCTTCGATGCGGCGGTCGAGCAGCATTTCCAGATAACGCTCGAAGCGGCCGCGCTCGTTGTGCACGTCGGTCAGGATGGGTAGATACGAGGCTTCGTAGAGAGTGTTCTCAATGCCGCGCAGCACCAGAGTGCAATAGGGATCGGTCATGTCGAAGACCATGACTCCGACGGTGTGGCTGCGTTTGCTGCGCAGCGAGCGCGCGAACTGGTTGGGCCGGTAGCCGAGCCGCTGCGCGGCGCGCTCAATTTTTTTCTTGGTGGTGGAAGGAATGTAGCGAGACAGTGGCGCGTTATTGAGAACGATCGACACGGTTGTCGACGAGAATCCGCTCTCTTTCGCTACATCGCGAATCGTGACCATCGCAGCCCTTCGCCCGGAACAGAGAACCGCGGCAGTTCCGTAATCCCGCTTTCCTTTCGCGCGCTGGCGCTCGCCGCTTGAATTTCAGGCGAACGCTGGCGGACACTACAGCAGAGAGTACAACGAGTGTCAAGCACTGGAATCACAATGCGAAGCGGTGCGCGGCTGCGGGCGCAGAGGTCGAATTGAAGAAACGCATCACTCGGCGATTGCGATCACGGCTTTCAGCCAGGTGTTCTGGCGGCATACTTCCGGTGTTAGACTTTTGACTCCGGCCGAATTCTTCGCATCGTAAGTGCCTGGCAGATCCAGCAGGAGGGCATCCAATCATGAAACGCATTCTGAAAATCCTCGCCATTGTGGTCGCGGTGCTGATCATCATTCTCATCGCGATTCCGTTCTTCATCGACGCCAACACGTTCCGGCCAAAGTTGGAAACGGAACTCACCAGCGCGCTCGGGCGACAGGTCAAGGTGGGCAATCTTTCCCTGTCCCTGTTTTCGGGAGCTGTATCGGCAGACGATATATCGATTGCCGACGATGCCGCGTTCAGCAAGGCTCCGTTCGTGCAGGCGAAATCACTTTCCGTGGGCGTGGAAATGATTCCGCTGATCTTCTCGAAGACGCTCAACGTAACTCATATCACGCTGAACCAGCCGCAGATTGCGCTGGTGAAATCGGAGAATGGAGAGAAGTGGAATTTTTCGAGCCTGGGAAACAGCTCGGCGCCGGCGCAGCCCGCGCCAGGAAGTTCGTCCGCAAGCTCGAATCCGAATCTTTCGGTGGCGAAACTGAGCGTGAAAGACGGACAAGTGACGCTGTCGCAAGGGGGAACGACAGAGAAGCCCAAAGTTTACGATAAGGTTAATATCACGATAACTAACTTCTCTTTCGCGTCGTCTTTTCCTTTCACTATGTCAGCCGAGTTGCCGGGCGGAGGCACTCTGACTCTCGACGGCACTGCCGGCCCGATCAACGCCACCGATGCCGCTACGACTCCGCTCAACGCCAAGGTTACGATCAAGAGTATGAATGTCGCGCAATCGGGATTTATCGATCCTGCTTCCGGGATTGCCGGCATGGCCGATTTCGATGGAACGGTGACTTCCGACGGTCATGAGGCGAAAACGAATGGAACGCTGAAAGTAGCGGATTTAAAGGTCGCACAGAAGGGATCGCCCGCGGGCAAGCCAGTCGAAATCACCTACGCGGTGGTCTACGACTTGAAGAAGCAGGATGGTTCCATCAGCCAGGGCGACGTTGCCATGGGCAAAGCGGTTGCTCACCTCACTGGCACCTACGATGCGCACGGCAAAGTTACATCCGTCAATATGAAGCTGAACGGCGATGGCATGCCGGTGGACGACCTGGAAGCCATGCTGCCGGCGCTGGGGGTCGTGTTACCTCCGAAGGCAACCTTGAAGGGCGGCAGTCTTAACGTCAACGTGACCATTGTCGGTCCGGTTGACAAACTGGTAACTGCTGGAACGGTGCGGATGCAGAACACCGAATTGGCCAACTTCGATCTTGGATCGAAACTTTCTTCGATCTCGGCGCTGTCGGGCAAGCAGACCGGCAACGACACGACCATCAAGAATTTCAGCTCCGAGGTTCGCGTCGCGCCCGAGGGCACGCAGGCAAACGACATTAATCTGGATGTACCTTCGATTGGAGTGGTCACGGGCGGGGGCACGGTCAGCCCGTCTAACGAACTCGCGTTCAAGATGAACGCCAGTGTTGGCGGCTTGGGAGTGCCATTTGCAGTTGCGGGGACGACTTCCGATCCTAAGTTCATTCCTGACGTAAAGGGCATGGCGACGGGGCTGCTGAAGAACGCTCTCGGCGGCAAGGCCGGATCACAAAATCCGCTCAGCGGGCTTTCGGGCATGTTCAAGAAGAAGCCGCAATAATAGACTGGCAGTCGCGAACAGACCACGTTCTCGACGAGGACGTGGTTTTTTTTGCAGCCCGATATTTACTAATATGAATATTTATTTTACTATTGAGACATTATGGCAGGAACTAATGAGACCATCATCGATGGCTTAAGCCGATATTCGATCGGCGAAAAACTGCGCACTCTGCGCCTGCGCAAGAGCATGGGATTAGTGGAACTGGGCAAGCACACAGGCCTTTCCGCCGCGTTGCTTTCAAAGCTGGAGCGCGGAAAGCTGTTTCCTACGCTGCCTACACTGTTGCGCATTGCCATGGTGTTTGGAGTGGGTCTGGACTTCTTTTTCACGGATGAGCGCAAGCGCCGCCTCGTGGGCATTGTGCGCGGCAACGAGCGGCTGCGTTTTCCGGAGAAGCCGGGGACGCAAGACGTACAGTACTACTTCGAGTGCCTGGATTATCGCGCCAACGAGCGCAAGCTGAGCGCATATCTGGCCGAATTTCAGGAGTCTACAGGGGACAAAGCCAAGCCGCATCAGCACCCCGGCGTGGAATTTCTTTATCTGCTGAAGGGGTCGTTGACCTTGAAGATCGCCAGCGATGAATATGTTCTGGAGGCCGAGGACTCGATTTATTTCGACTCCGCGGTGCTGCACAGCTACCGGCGGCGGGGTTCGAAACCTTGTATTGGCGTAATCGTTACCGTGCCTTAATGGCTTGTCCGGAGCGGGTTTTGCCCGGATTTGGGCTTTGGTCTGCAAATTTTTCACTTCCCCAATAGATGCTGAGTTGCTATCGTTGCTTGCATTGACGAGGCCCGTTTCCCACTCGATGCTAGCGGCTACCGCTGCACTCATTTTGCCCTCAGGCCGAGTCGATTGATCCGAAGCAGTGTTCCAAAGTTACAGCGTTGAGGCATTCCAAACAGGAGGATCGTTTTGTCGAAACCATCAATCCCCAGCCCCTTGAAGTTCGCAGGGTGGATCATGGCCATAGCCGTGATCGCCGTTGCGGTGATCGCGCTGACAAGCGCAGGCACGCGCCCTCATAAATCCGCTGCCTATCAGAGTGCAGCCGCGGCCGTACCCAGCCTGAGCGCAGCGCAACGCGTCAAGATCGGCGCACGCTTTGACGCCCTGCCGGTCGCCTTCGAAGCGAACGCCGGTCAGACCGATCCGCAGGTGAAGTACCTGGCGCGGGGAAACGGCTACTCGCTCTTTCTCACTGGGAATGAGGCTGTGTTCGCGGTGCGCTCATCGGCTTCAGATACAGTTCAGTCGCAAGCGGCGAGTTTGCCCGCCAAGCTGAGCTTGAGGACGCGTCGCGTGAACGTGCAGAGTTCTGAGAAAACCGCGGCGATCCGCATGCACGCGGTCGGCGGGAATTCTCACGCCGTGATTTCGGCGGGCAGCGAAATGCCTGGGACGATCAACTACTATCTCGGCAATGATCCCAGCAAGTGGGTAGAGGGCGCGAAGCAATATTCGGCGGTCACTTACCGCGACGTGTATCCCGGCGTGAACCTGGCGTTTCACGGGGAGCAGCGGCAGCTGGAATTCGATTACATCGTCTCGCCCGGAGCGAATCCCGCGCCGATCGAACTCGGCTTCAAAGGTGCGAATAAGATTGCGACCGATCCTGCGGGAAATCTGGTGCTCTCCTCGACGGCGGGCGATGTGCTTCTGCACAAGCCGGTGGCCTACCAGGAAAAAGGCGGCCAGCGCGAACTGGTGAATGTGAGCTTCAAGACCAGCGGCACGAAGGAAGTAGGCTTCGCGATCGGAGCTTACGATCACAGCCGCGAGTTAGTGATCGATCCATCCGTCACATTCGCAACATATCTCGGAGGATCTGCCGAGGACGACGGATATGCGATCGCCATCGACAGTTCCGGGAACTCATATGTGACGGGTCAAACCGCATCCACAAACTTCCCGACGGTGGCGGGCGGACATTCATCTACCAACGCCGGCAGTTTCGATGTGTTTGTGACCAAGATTTCGGCGGATGGATCGTCGCTTGTTTTCTCCACATACGTAGGCGGGAGCGGCGCGGATAGCGGCAACGCGATCGCGGTAGACGCTTCCAGCAACGTGTTTGTAGCAGGCGGAACTGGATCGTCGAATTTTCCGACGACAACCGGAGCCTTGCAAACAACCTATGGCGGGGGCGGCCTCGACGCGTTCGTGTTCGAGCTCGCATCGTCCGGTGCGTCTCTCATCTACAGCACGTACCTTGGAGGCACCGGCAATGATGCGGCGAGCGGGCTGGCTTTGGATAGTTCCGGCGATGCTTATCTTGTGGGGTTAACCTATTCGACGGATTTTCCGACGCACAGCCCAATTCAAGGCAGCCTTGCCGGGGCCTCGAACGGGTTCGTTGCCAAGATCAATTCCTCGGGGAACGCACTCACGTTTTCCACTTATCTCGGTGGGGGCACTGGAGATTTTGCCTCAGCCGTTGCGCTGGACTCTTCGAATAACGTCTACGTGACGGGCGCGACTCAGAACTCCACCTTTCAGACAACAGTCTGGATCGTTTCAAACCACCTGCGGTACCGCGGCAAATTGCAATGGCGGATTGTCGGACGCGTTCGTATCGGTCATTAAAGCGAACGGCAGCGGTTTCGTGTATTCGAGCTTCCTAGGCGGAGGCAGTGCCGACCAGGGACTCGGGATCGCGGTCGATTCTGCCGGTGACGCGTACGTAACCGGATTGACTCAGTCCAGCAACTTTCCCACGAAGTCGCCGCTTCAGCCGGCGTTTGGTGGCGGGACCCAGGATGCCTTCGTCACGGCCGTTAACCCGAGCGGTAGCGCGCTCTTGTATTCAACATATCTTGGAGGCAGCCTGCCCGATGCCGGCTCCGGAATTGCGGTGGACGGGAGCAAGAACGCTTACGTAACGGGGCAAACCGGCTCGACGAACTTCCCGACCGTCAACGCTACTCAGGCGAGTCTGGGCGGAGGAAACGACGCGTTCATCGCGGAGATCAACGCTTCCGGATCGCTCACATTTTCTACTTTCCTGGGTGGTTCGTTGAACGAAGACTCTACTTCTTCGGGGGCGAGCGTCAGTCCTTTGGGAGGGATCGCCGTCGACACCGCCGGAGCCAACATCTACGTTGTGGGCAACACAGGGTCGACAAATTTCCCGACCGTGAACCCGGTGCAATCTGGCAGCGGTGGCGGCAGTTTCGACGCGTTCGTGGCGAAGTACTCTACGGCGGCGTCGCCGAGCTTCACGATCGCGGATGGCGCCCTGTCATCAACCTCTGGAAGTCCGGGTGCGTCGGCATCGGCTACGATTACAGTGACTTCCACCAACGGGTTCAACTCCGCGGTCACACTCGCCTGCGCCGTCTCACCCGCGGTTACAAACGGGCCAAGCTGCACGTTTAGCAATCCGGGCAACTTGGTGACCCCGCCTGCGAATGGACAGGTGACTGCAATGCTGAACATCGCAACCACCGCGGCAAGCGCAGCTCTGCAGGTTCCTTCAACCCGACATCCATCAGGAATCATTTATGCGGCCCTTCTGCCGTTTGCAGGGCTCATATTGATTGTTGGTGGATTCCGATCGGCTGACCCACGGAAGGCGAAGCTGATCGCCATCATGATGCTGCTCACGGCGCTGATGGGACTGCTTCTCTTGCCGGCATGCAGTAGTGGCAGCGGCGGTGGAGGCGGCGGTGGCAACGGCGCGACGCCCGCCGGGACATACACTTTCACGGTAACGGGCACAGGGGGCGGAGGCACGGTTACCGGCACACCCAGTCCGAGCTTTGTAGTGAATTAATTTCTTGTGCCGATCGCTCAGGGCCGCCTTTCCTATGGGAGGGCGGCCCTTTTTCTTTTCTCTGCTTTTTCCTCACCTCGGCGATTCTGGTGCGAGCGGCTTCGATGGTAGTATTTAGGATTGCATACAGGACCTGAAAATATCTGTGCGGGTGCGGTTATTCCGCGGCCGGGCAGCGTTTGCGTCAAACCATGAATCGAAGCTACTTGGATCCCAATCCGGTCGTATCGACTACTTCACTTCTGGAGAGTACCCGGCCCATGGCCTCCGGCTCCAAGTTCCGCGTTGTGCCGCTGATCGGTCGCGTTCTGCTGTTGCCGTTTGCCTTGCTTAGCCTCGCGCTGAGCGCGCAGGCACAGAGTTTTTCGCTGCAGATGAATCCGTTCACCACGGATGCGGTGAATCCGGGCGGCACGGATACGGCCAGCCTGGTGCTTTCGCCTTTGAACGGCTTCAATAGCGCCGTCGCCCTGACTTGCGTGGTCACTCCCGCGCCGCCGAATGGAAATGCAGGTTGCCAGGTGAGCCCGCAGACGGTGACTCCGCCGACCGGGGCATCGGTCACGATCTCGACGGCATACAGCGGGGGGACGTGGCCGCCCGCTACTTACACGGTGACTATCACCGGAACCGCTGGTGCGGAAACTGAAACGGCGTCCCGAACCGTTGCCGTTCTGAATGTGACGCCGGCGTTCAACATCCTCGTGCCGGCGCCGATGGTGCCTGCCAGCGTACCGGCCGGCAATCCCTCGTCCGGCACCATCGACATCAATCCGATCAATGGCTACGCGGGGCAGGTGACGCTGTCGTGCTCGAACCTCACGCCGCTGGTGATTTCGCCTCCGGTGTGCTCGTTCAATCCGCCGACCGTCAACGTGGCTGGAACCTCGACCACTTCGACCATCACGATCACCACGACAGGTCCATTGCAATTGGTAGCCGCGCCGCGGAGCCGGACCTTTTATGCCCTCTGGCTATTCTTGCCCATGCTGACGCTTGCTGGAATTGGTGCCGCCGCCGGCGGTAAACGCGCGGCGAAGATGGGCGGCATGATCGCTCTCATTCTGCTGACCGGATGTTTACTGCTGATCCCTGCCTGCAGCACTACGACGGTGACGGGCACTCCCTCGACCGGGACTGGTCAGGTTACGCCGAACAATACGTATACGTTTACGATCACGGGAGTCGACGCGAACGGCGCGGCTGCGACCAATTCCGGGATCGGTTCGAAATCGACGGTCAGCCTCACCGTGACCACCGCTGCCAAGACCTAAGTCCATGCGCTCGATGGCGGATCGCGTCGCACGCCTGCTGCGTGGATTCGCAGTGACTACGCTGATCGTCGCTCCCGTGATTCTGGTTCCGATGCTCGTCTTCGTCTCTCCGAGCCCAAGTGCGGCAAAAACGAAATCCAAAATTCCTGCGGTGCGCTGGGACGAGCAAAGTCCCGGGCTGCACGTTTTCGCGAAGCGACGACGGCCTCTATCACTACGGAATGTGGTCGGGCGATGTGGGGATCATCGTATCGATTGATTCGCAGGAGTTGGAAAAAGTTCATCGCCGGCACGAACCGTTTTTCAGCGCCCTGATGGAGGTGCGTTATCGGGGCACGGGCGCGCTGGATTTCGACCCGGGAAATATCACCCTCGAGTTCGTGAAGCATTACCACGTGATCCAGACCTCGCTCGACCCCGACAACTTTTCCCAGAAAATTCAGGACGATGCCGACGCCCTCGACCACGAGACGGCACGCGAAATTGAAAAGCATCCCGAAAAAAAAGACGTGAAGGAAGCTTTCGCGCGCACCTTCCAGAAGGAGTCGGCCGAACTGCAGGAGTTTGTGAGCAAGGACAGCTTGCGGCCGGCGAAGTTGAATGCGGGGAATCCCGCGATCCGCGGGTGGATACTTTTCGGGGTCAGCAGCAAATGGATCGGCGGATGGAAAAAGCCGGAGGAACTCATTCTCCGCGTGCCGGCCGACGGAAAAATGTTTGAATTCCCCTTCACCCTGCCGCCGAAGCCCGGCGAAGTGATCCTGCGTAAGCGAGACTGAGTGGACTGGCGCCAGTTCCGCTTACGAAGCGGCGCGGCGCGTCTGGCGCTCGATCTCAGCCGCCTGGCGCATGAGGATGTCGCGCAGCGAGACAAATCCCTTCACCTCTCTGCCCTCGACAATCGGCAGATGGCGGAATCCGAACTCACTCATGATGAAGAGGCATTCTTCGATGCTCTCATCGGCGGAGACGGCGCGCGGATTGGCGGTCATCACTTCGGTGACGGCGGTCGTTCCCGGAGTGCGGCCGACAGCCACGACCCGATTCATAATGTCACGCTCCGACAGGATGCCGGCAAGTTCTCCATTGCGCAGCACGGGCACGGCGCCGACATTGTGCTCCATCATGTAGCGAGCGGCTTCGAGGACGGTGCGGGCGGAATCCACGGAATATACTTTGCGGTCTTTAACCAGCTCGCGAAGAGTAGGCATGGACGACTCCTTGGGGGAGAAATGCGGACGTCGAACAAGGCGGTTCCGGACCCCCACGGTCCGGCTTAGTGGGGATTAATGTATCACAGGCCTGCGGGATTCGGGGAGGGCGCGAAGAAACGGAAGGACAGGGGAGAAATGGCCTGGCGGCCACGATGAGCCGCCAGGCATTTCTCTGCCTTAGAAGCGGAATTGGGGACCGAAAGTCACCCGCAGATTGTTTTGCGCACCGTTGCTGAAGAAGATGTCATCGCCGGCTTCGGCACGAATGCCGATCGGCCCGGCAAAGGCTTCAAATCCTCCGCCAGGGTACACCGCGAAGAAAGTCGCCCCGACATTCAATCCAACCGAATTGGTGAAGCCGGTGGGAGCATTCTGGTTGGTCACATTGAAGTTGTCGAATCCAACCTTGCCGGTCACAAAAATGCGGAACGGGCCGGAGCCGGTTTGAAATTTCGGTCCGAAGAAACCGTGCAGGGTGCGCAATCCGCTGGTCACGTTTACGTCGGTAACGCCGTTGGTAAACGTGGTGGCATAATTGCGCCGGAAATCGTAGGCCATCTCGGCTTCCAGCTGGATGCTGCGGTGAAGGTTGAAAGCTGCGCGCCCGCCCAGTCCGATGAAATTGCGGGTAGGTCCGGGATTCGTCAAACGGTAGTAGTCGACGAAGGCACCGACCTCACCATGATCATAGGACTGCGCCAGCATCCCCGGAGCCGCGGCGAGGAACAGGGTAGCGATGAATAGCCCGAGCGAACACTTCATTGGATTAATCTCCTCTTGCAATTTTTCGCGCCGATTGCTTGCGACAAACGTGCGTCGAGACGCAGCGGAACGTCAGAGCTTGGATGCCCTGCTGGTTGCGGCAGTTGGTGCGGCAATTGACTTAGAGGGATACAGCGACAGCAGTAGAATTTCTGCGAAGCCTGAGTAAGAGGACAAAGCTAAAGGCGCGGACAATGTCCGCGCCTCGAAACCGATTGAGCTGGTGCGACTACTGCAGGTGGTTGACGCGTGCGGGCGTTGCGTCGGCGGCGCTGCTGTCGGTCCGCGGAGTCATAGACACTACAGTGTATTCATGTTCTTTGTTCGAATCTTCCATGCGTAGCACCATTTTATCTTTTTCGAGTCGGAACTCCGCCCGCTCTCCCACCGGCAGCAATGCAGGATGCTTCTCGTCGCGCGGGCGAATGCGGTAGTTGACTCGGTCGGACTCCACCACGTACTCCTGACACAGCAGGTCCTGGGTCTTCTTGCTCTTGCCGTCTTTTTCCGCGGTGCCGCACTGCACGGAATCCATTTGCACTAACTTGCCGGACTGGTAGGCCTTCGGATCTTTGGCATACGCGATCGACGCCACGGCTAGAACGGCGCACAGCATCCATTTGGAGCGCATACTTACCCCCGAGAAAATAAGCGATTTTCGGGATCGCGAGGCACAGCAATCCCTTCATGAAGATTCTTTAATGAAGTGAGCGGAGAACACAGGTCACGGCGGTGATGGACCCGAAGTTACCGGAGTGGAGGGATCTAGCGTTCCGCCAGACCCTCTAGCGTTGGGAAGAATGCCGGGTAGGAGATGGCGGCAGATTCGGCGCCGTGGATGAGCGTTTCGCCGTTCGCGCGCAGGGCGGCGACGGCGAAGGCCATGGCGATGCGGTGGTCGCTGAAGGAATCGATCTCTGCGCCATGCAGGGATTGGCCGCCGGGGACGGTCAAACCATCTTCCCGCTCTTCGACCTGCGCGCCCATGCGTGCGCAGATTGGTCGGCAACGGCCGCGATGCGGTCCGACTCTTTGATGCGCAATTCTTTGGCGTCGCGGACTTCAATTCCATGCTGCGTGTACGGCGCAATCGCGGCCAGCACCGGAATTTCATCGATGAGAGCGGCTGAGTCGGCGCCTGCGATGATGGCGCCGGTAAGCTGCGCCCCTTCGATTTGCAGCGAGCCGACCATTTCGCCGTGAATTTCTTCGAGCTGGGTTACGGAGATGTGAAGACCCATCTGCATGAGGATGTCGAGCAGGCGGGCGCGGGTGGGATTCATCAGCAGATGCGAGAGGGTGAGCTGCGAGCCGGGGAAAAGCGCAGCCGCGCACAGGAAAAATGCGGCGCTCGACAGATCGCCGGGGATGCGGGCTTCGATGCCGTGCAGGCGTTGCCCGCCGCGGATGCGGACTTCGTTGCCTCCGCCGGGAATCGCTTTGCGTTTGACTTCTGCGCCGAAGGCGCGCAGGGCCACTTCGCCGTGATCGCGAGTGCGCAACGGCTCTTCGATGCGGGTCTCGCCGTCGGCAAATGATCCTGCGAACAGCAGGCACGATTTCACCTGCGCGCTGGCGACCGGCATTTTGTAGTCGATGGATTTCAGATTCGCCCCGGTGATGCGCAGCGGCGGCTTGCCATCATGCGACGTGATCTGCGCTCCCATGGCCGAGAGCGGCTTGATGACGCGCTCCATCGGGCGGCGGGAGAGCGATTCGTCGCCCACCATCTCGCTGGTGAATGTCTGCCCGGCGACGATGCCGCTCAGCATGCGCATGGTCGAGCCGGAGTTGCCGCAGTCGAGCGGCGTTGCGGGCGCTGACAGCGACAATCCGCGGCCTTGCACTTCGATCACATTGCGGCAGTCTTTGCGCTCCCACTCCACGCCCAGCGCGCGCATGCAGCCGAGCGTGCTGGCGCAGTCGGCTCCGGTGGAATAGTTCTCGATCTTCGAGGGGCCATCGGCGATTCCCGCCAGCATGGCGTAGCGGTGCGAGATGGACTTGTCGCCGGGCAGCGTCACGCTGCCGCGAATGTTGCGCGCCGGGCGCACGATGGCTTCGGACTGAGATTTCATGCTGCGGTTAGTTTAACGGGTGGAGGTCTTAGGCGAGCGCCTTGGCTTCGGCCGTCGCCTGGCGCAGAATGTCGGGCGGAACTTCCTTCAGCCTGATATCAAATTCGAACATGGGCGTTTCGGTGCCACGTCCCCAGCGGGCGACTTCCCAGTGCACGCGAATAAACTTCACCTGCGGATGCGCTGTCAGATCGAGCAGCAGCGGTGATTCCCCGCAATAAAATTTCTGCGGGAAGGCAGCGAGAGATTTCGCCTCCCATGCCACGCCGTCGGCCGAACCGTAGATGCTGATGTCCAGGGACTCCTGCTCGATGATCTTCGTGATGTCGAGGGTCACCAGGAAAACGCGGCTGCTGGCATGACTAATATCTACACACGGCCCGTCGCCCTTGCAGGTGGCTACTACTTTTTCGGTCACTAAAGAGACATCGATCATGGCGAGAAGATTGTAGCAAAACAGCGGCGTCCCAGTTCTCGGTTCCGCGCGCGAGTCTTACTCCGTCGGATGCGGGCCGGTGAAGTCGGAGCAGCAGGGCTTTTCGACTGGCTTGAACTCCATCAATTCGATGCGGGTCAGGTCGGGATCGAATACGTTGAGCTGCCATTTGCCGTCTTTGCCCATTTGCGCTTTCTCGTCGTCGTGCGGCTTCCATCCGTGGGACTCGAGATTGGCCTGCGCCTGCTTCATGTCGGCCACGCCGAGTGAGATGTGGTTCATCACTCCGGTGGTCCGCAGGTCCATGTGCTCGGGCTGATTGAGCATGTATTCCAGCCAGTCGGTGCCGTCGGGGACCTGCAGGGCGACCCAGTCGGTTTCCCCGTCTTTCATGCCACCGTGCCAGTAAGGACGGAAGCCGAGAATCTCGCGATAGAAACGATCTTCGGCATCGCGGTGATAGACGACGAAGCCGGTGTGAATCATGTGGCGCGAAACTGCCGACGCGCCCGCTGCGACGCTCGCAGTGCCGCGTTCGACGAACTCGATGTGGTGGCCTTCGGGATCATTCACCACCAGGAACAGGCTGTGGTCGGAGCGGCCTTCGATCTTAGAAGCGCTGATTCCCTTGCCCATGAGGTAGCGGCGCAGGGCGACGATGTTGTCAGTGGTGAAGGCGACGTGATCCATGCGGTCAGTCGCCTTGGGATCGGGCGCGGCGCTGTAGCCGACCCATTGCTGACCGACCATGTAGCGAATCGTGCCTCCGGATTCGATGGGATCGGCGGGAGCGAGGCCGAGGATTTCGGCGTAGAGCTTGCGGACTCCGTCGGGAGCAGTCGTGTAGAAGGAGACGTGGTCGATGCCCGTGATGCGCGGACGTTCGGCAGGATGGGATTGAGCGCTGGCGCAGAGTTGGAAGGCGGCAAGAATCAGCAGCAGGATGCACTTCTTCATGGCGTCATGATTTTAGACCACAGGGGCTGAAGCCCGCACTCGTTCGCGTCTTTACGCGGCGCTGAAGCGCCGCTCTTCCACTCGCTCTAGGACGCTCCATGCCGCACCTGCCCCATCGCAGGGTGACGCGGGGGGGATGTCACGCGATCCCGTCAAGGAATTGGCGCAGGATGCGGCCGGCTTCTGCGGGTTGCTCCCAGGGTGAGTAGTGACCGGCTTTGGCAATCACGCGCAGTTGGCTGCCTGCGATTTGCTGGCGCATGATTTCGGCTTCGTTGACCCCGGTCATGGGATCTTCGTCGCCGGTGACGAGCAGGGTGGGAACATTGATGGTCTTCAATGTATCCATGGAATCGGGACGCTCGGCCATGCCGCGCTGCACCTGCGGCAATGTCTGCGGGCGACATCTTGCGCATCATCTTGAGAGCGCCATCGATCAGATCGGGCCGGGTCTCACGCGCCGTCTTTCCCAGCACCTTCTGCATCATGCCTTCGAAGAACGGCTCGGTGCCACGTTCGAGGACGTCGTTGGCCGCCTGCAGACGCCCGGCGCGGGCTTCGGCGTTGTCGGCGGCAGCCTTGGTATTGCAGAGGACGAGCGCCGCAGCACGCCCGCGATGTCTGCGCCAGAATTCGAAGAGCGCGTATCCCCCGATAGAGACGCCAACCATGGGAGCGCGGCCGATGTCGGCATCGTCCAGCACGCGGGCGAGGTCGGCGGCGTGCTTCTCCATGGTGGCCGGGCCTTCGCCGACTTCTGAGTCGCCATGACCGCGGAGATCGGGCAGGATCAGGCGATAGCGCGCCGCCAGCGTGTCGACCACCGGCAGCCAGAATTCGTGATGTACCGGGAAGGGATGCAGGAGGACGACTGGCGGACCGTCGCCGACCGTCCAGTAGGCGATTTGGGCGTCGGCGCTTTTTACGCTAAACGGAGCAAGGAGAGCCATGCGGAAATAGCATACCGCGAAGGGGCATCGCGCATCGCTCGAACTCAGACTCTGCCGACGCAGGCAGCGTGCATGGGTTTCGTCGCTTCGCTCAGAATGGCAAGCGCCCCAGCTTACCGCAAGGCCTCGCCTACGGATTGGTGGCGCGCTGGGCGTTGACTGCTGGGAGCATGAGCGGTTCTTCCGGCATGACGATCCACGCGATGGGATAGGAAAGCAGCCCGATGACCGTGGTCACGGACGCGATCAGCCATACGACTCGCACCAGGGTTACATCTACGCCGTAATATTCGGCAAAGCCAAGGCATACTCCGGCGATCTTGCGTCCCTGGCGCGGACGGACCAGTTTTCTGCTGGCCAGCGAGGCGCCCACCCGCGCACCGCAATAGGAGCAGAGGTTGGAGTCATCTGGAATTGATTTGCCGCAGTGGTTGCAATACATGGCTAGGCCCTCCCTGTAGGACGTTACGAATATTGTAGTCCCGCAGTTCCCGTGCTCGAACATTCTCACAGCTCAAGCGTGATGAACTCGAGCAATTCGGACGCACTCACAACTCTTGTGTTCTTGAACCCCGTTTGGGGAAAGTGCTTCTTGTTTCCGGTCACCAGAAAATCGGCCTTGCCGGCCGCCGCACAAGCGATAAACTTGTCGTCTTCACGGTCCGGCGACACTCTCACCGGTGAAACGCGATCGATACGCTCACCGTGGTTCTGCAACATGGCAAGCAAGGCCTCGACTTCATCGCTGGAGAACCCGAACTTCGGGCGCAGCAGGACGTCGCGGTACTCCTCGATGATTTCTGGCGAAAAGCAGGGCAGCAACATGCTCTGATTCACCGCGAGGATGACGAGCGCTTCATTCCCTGCCCCGAGATCATGCCCGACACGAGGACATTCGTGTCGATGACCGCGCGAATCACCTGCGTCTCTCACGCCGTTGGGAGGAAATCTCAACTTCGATATCGTGGGCTGTGAGCTTGTCGAGACCGCGCTTTTTCGCTCCGCTCCAGGCTTTCTCCAGCCAGTCGGGTGGCGGTGCCGCGGTGCGGATGAAATCCTGAACGCTCATAATCACGACCGCGGGCTCTCCTCGCCGTTCGACTACAAAGCGCTCGTTATTTTCGACGGCGCGATCCATGATCTGACCGAACTGGGTACGGGCGAGATGGGCATCGACACGGCGGTTCATTTGATCAATCCATGCATTGATGCATCGATTGTATCACGCACTCCCCGGTTAAGGCCTTGCCTACTCCCGGTAGGCCTCGCGAATGTATCTGCGCGCCTGGTCGGCGGGACCGGTGTTGGCGTTGCCGGCGAGGACTGTCTGGTAGCTCTTCATGGCCAGATCGCGCTTCTGCAGGAGGTCGTACATTTCTCCGGCGGCGAGGTTGGCCTTTTGCAGAATATCGGGGTCAGGGTCGGGCGCTTTGTTGACCAGATCATAAGCTGCGGCAGCGCCGGCATAGTCCTTCTGGCTGCGCAACAGATCTCCCAGACCCCAGGCAGCCATTTCGTAATGCAGGCGATCGTACTTCCCTTCCTGTCCGTTCTGCCAAACTCTGCGGTACAAGGCCTCGGCTTCGTCAACACGGCCGGACGAACGGAGGAGATTCGCCACTTCCGTGGGGAAGAGATGGTTGTGCGGATACCGGGCCGCCAGATCACGCATGTATCCGAGGGCCTCGTCGTAATGGTGCTCGCGGCGCAGGAACAGGCTCAGTAAGACCTTGGCCTCGACAGAGTTTTCACCTTCGGTACGGGCGACCTCACGAAGATAGGCGAGGCCCTTTTCCTTCGATCCGCTCAGTCCGGCGAGCGTGGCGGCGGTTCGATAGGTCCAGGGCAGAGTTTCCGATGACGTAGTTGTGCGTACCAACCACCATCTTTGCGTCGAGATAGTCGGGATCAATCTCGAGCACGTGCTCATGATCGTGGCGCGCTCCAACCGCGTTGCGCAGCGCCGAGAACCAGGCCCGCTCAATCAATCCGGTATAGACCGCAAACTGGGCGCGGGTCACGCCGCGGCAATAGAGAGCGTCCACATCTCTAGGATTGGCCTTGAGGCGCTCGTCTTCGAGGGACAGGGCGCGCGCGACGAGTTGCTTGATGCGCTCCTTCACCTTCAGATCGGTGGGACGCGGGGAATGGCCGATGAAGCTGTCATTGCTATAGTCGCCGGTGTTCATGCCGCCGGTTTCGTACAGATCGTGCATCAGGATTGCCGAAAGCAGATGATTCACGGCGAAGGGATCGTTGGGATGGCGATCGAGAATGCGTTCGAACTCCTGCAAGGCACGGTCGTATTCCATGTTGTAGAAGTGGTCGAATGCCTGGTCAGCCTGGGCATCATGCGGAACGCCGTGGACTGCTTCGACGGCGGCCTTCGCCTGACAAAACAGCGGAAGAGAAAATACGAGCGACGCCAGGAGAACCAGCACTGGAGCGGCTCGGCCGATGCGCAGAGGCTTGGAGTGGAGTTGGATCGTCACCACAGAATAATCCCAGTCTAAACGAATTTCCCCGCGGGCGAAGGACTAGAGTTCGCGCTGTTCTCTCTTCGCTTGCGGCGCGAAGCAGGATGAACCTGAAGCGTTATCCACGTTCCTTCGACGCTACCTGTCACGGCGGTGATGGTCCCCTATACTCAGCGCAGCCACAGACTGATCCAGGTTGCGGGAAAGCTCAGATCGCTATCTGCGACCCAGTTCGCTGAATGGAGCTCAGCGAATCGAGGGGCGCTGTTGTCATCAGGATGCTTTTCTGGGGGTCCTGATGTTGGAGTTTCCCGCACCTGTTCAGCATTAGTGGCCGAGGGTAATCGAGACATTCGTAACAGTGCATTTTCCGCTTTAGCTTGCGTAAGAATTGCGTGCCTATGAATTTCAATGCGGCATTTCAGAAATGGTAAGTGTCGGCTGTCTCGGTACTTACAGGTGAAAATATTTTGGCGGTTGGAGTGCCCTTGATGGCCTGAGGTCCTGGGCCCGGAAACAGAAAATTTATGTCAGAAGTAGTGCAGGAAACCCAGCAGGAGTTTTGGCAGCCCCCCTCCCCCCCGGCCGCCGAAGAAGTTATTCTCGAAGCCCTTCCCATTATGGCGGAGGCGTGTCCACGTTGCGGCTCGGAGTTTCTGCTGGGATCGCATTTTTGCCACAGCTGCGGGCGAGGTCGTCCGGAGGCAATTAGCGCCATGGCCAGACGCGATGCCGCCGAGATCGCCAACTTGTGGGAACGCGGAGTCGCCAGGATCTATTCGACGATTACCGACTTCTTCCGCCGTGAGGCTTGGAAGAATGTTGAACTGCCAGGGTGGCTCAGCTACCTGCATTTCAACGCCATCCAACGATGGATGGGACTTTCCACCGGATCTCTGATCGCGTTCGTCGTTGGCTTGGGCTGCGTAGCCGCAGCGCTGGTCGAGGGATTGGTCAGTCCCAAGACGTTTGTGGATTGGCAGGCCATTCAGTTCTATCGGGCAGAATGGCTGCTAGCGGCTACGGCCGCGTTCGTGGCGGGTATCCTGCTGAAGAAAGCTTCCAACCGCGACACCGAATAGGCTTATTCCAAGGTTTCTCTGCGACCTTCGCAGAGGGCGCTCGTTCTTCCCTTTACGATTCTGATCCTGACGTACCACCCGATCCTGCGGCGCGGCGCTGCTCGGTCATTCTATAGAGATGGTGGACAGGTCCTGTTCCCTTGCCCAGCAGGTAGCCGTTCATGATTGCGGCCGTGACGTAGGTCTTGGCCAGCAGCGCGGCTTCCGCGATGCCGCGGTCTAGAGCCAAATGGCAGGCCATGGCGGTGGCGAAGGCACAGCCGGTGCCGTGGGTAGCCTTGGAGCGTTGACGTTCTGCTTTAAAGACTTCCTGCTCGATTCCGTGCCTGGTGGTGAAGCTCAACAGGTCGATAGCCTTCTCGAGATGACCTCCGGTGATGACCAGGGCGTCGGCACCCATGTCGTGCAGCTTGGCGGCGGCAGCCTTCATTTCGTCCAAGTCTGTGACCTTCAATCCGGTGATGGCGGCGGCTTCGTCGATGTTGGGAGTAATCACGTCAGCCAGCGGGAGCAGGCGCTCGATCAATAGCCGAACTCCGGCAGCATCGAGCAGATCGGCACCGGAAGAAGACTTCAGGATGGGGTCGAGAACCACGTTGGGCAGGCGCGATTTCCGGTTGCCGCTTCGGCTGGCAGGCTTGCTGGCTAGAAAGCTCGCAACCGCCTCCACGACCTTGGCCGATCCCAGCATGCCGATGTGGACGCCGTCTATCTGTATGTCTTTGATAAGGTCTTCCAGCGTTTCCGTGATCAGGCCGGGATCGACAGGATCGACCCGGCGGACTCCCGAGGTGGATTGCACCGTCAAGGCGGTCAGGCAGGCAATGCCGTAGCAGCCATGGGCGGCTATGGTTTTGATGTCAGCCGTCACTCCCGCCCCCGAGGAGGGGTCAAAACCTGCGATGGTGAGGACTACAGGCGGTTTTTCGGCCATGGCCTTAGGTTTAGAGCGTCCCTCTTCCCTACGAAATGCCTTCGTGCGATAGTGCAGGTTCAGCCGAGCCGGGGTCAAGCTCTCAGATCGGCAGAAGCGCCAAGATACTTTGAAGTCCGTGAGCCAGAAAAAAATACTGGCTGGTGACTTCCAAGTTACTCCTGTAAATACATGATTCCATTCATGTTGCCCGTGGAATCACTGTAAGCCATTGATTCCACTCGTCTTGTAAATTCTACCGGCTCTTCCTCGGGCGAGTATTTACTCTTTAGTAAATGCCTAACCGTCGTGAAACAAATGGGGTTTCCCGTATCTGCCTAAATTACCAATGCGTTACGTAATACATCCATTACTAGGAGGTCATCTCGCAGCCCGGGGCTTTAGCCTTGACACTAGTTTGGCCCATCGATAGCATCTGACAATCACGTCCAAACAATTGAAAGCCTAAGGCCTAGGACACTTTTGAGTATGCGAGGAGAACTGAATGCATCGACGTTTAGCTCATGGACTGGCGCTTGCTTTTCTAATCGCCAGCCTGGGAGCGGCTCAGGGACCGAACAACTCGGAGGCGAAACCGGCTCCAAATAGTTCATCCCAAAAGACAGAAGTCCGCAAACAGGCCGGCAAGCCTAAGCCGTATCAAGTTGGGACGGCTTCCTGGTACGGGGAATATTTTGTAGGAAAACCCACGGCCAGCGGCGAACCTTACGACATGTACGACATGACGGCGGCGTCGCTGACGATTCCGCTGGGAACCTACGTGCGGGTCACGAACCTGCGAAACGGCAAGGTGGTGGTGGTTCGGGTAAACGACCGCGGTCCGGTAGTTCCGGGCCGGATCATCGACTTGTCTTATCAGGCAGCCAAGACTCTGCAATTCAAGGATCGCGGATTGCAGCGCGTACGCCTCGATCTGGTGAACCCGATGCACCAGTCCACGGCGATGTACCAGACCGTTGCCTTCAATCATCCGCCGGTAGCACAAATCCCGTAAAAATCCTAAACTAGCTGGATGCCCAGTGAATCGCCCATTGGTGATCTGCCCACTGGCATCCAGCAGGTAAGTTCTTTCGGGCGCGGCGTCGATCCACGCCAGCGCCTGATTGTTGCCTTGGATGTCTCCACCGCCGCTGCCGCGCAGAAGATTGTGGCAGCGGTGGGAGACTCCGCCCTCACCTATAAAGTTGGCATGCAGCTCTATACGGCCGAAGGGCCGCAGGTGGTGCGGGATTTGGTCGCGTCCGGGCGCAAGGTTTTTCTTGATCTGAAGTACCACGACATTCCCAATACCGTTGCTGGAGCCGTAACCGAAGCGGCCAAGCTGGGCGTGAGCATGCTGACCGTGCACGCGGCGGGCGGCGGCAGGATGCTGAGTGCGGCGGTGCAGGCGGCGAAGGCGCGGCCGGGATTGATGGTGCTGGCCGTAACCGTGCTGACGAGCCTCGACGGGAATGATCTGGAGAAGATTGGAGTACGCGGCTCGCTGGAAGACACGGTTCTTCGGCTGGCGAGCATCGCCCTGTCCAACGGATGCCAGGGAGTAGTGGCCTCGGCGCGGGAGGCATCGACCTTGCGCGCGAAGCTTGGCGATGCTTTTGCGATTGTCACCCCTGGCGTGCGTCCGGCGGGCGGCGACGTTGGTGATCAGGTGCGAGTGGTGACTCCGGCGGAGGCGATCGCCTCGGGAGCGAGCTACATCGTGGTTGGACGGCCGATTACCGAGGCGGCAGATCCGGCGGCCGAAGCGCGGGCGATTCTGGGGCAGATCAGCTAGTTCCGCTTCTCCGACGCAATCGTTCATGGTAGTATAATGGTAATACTGTAGTAGTATGAAGGTGGCATGAAAGCAAAGACATCGATCACACTATCCAAGGAAGTGCTGGCGGGAATCGACCGCATCACCGGGACCAAGCAGTCGCGGTCAGCTTTTATTGATGCTGTGTTGCGGGAATATCTACGGGCACGAACGAGGGCGCAGATCGAAGCTCGCGATCTGGAGTTGCTCAACCGAGCGGCTGACGAGTTGACTTCTGAAGTGGAAGACGTACTCCGTTACCAGACACTGCCGCTGGAACCGTAGGTTTCAACCATGAGGCGCGGAGAAATCTATCGGGTACATCGACCGAGCGATGATCCCAAGATGTTTCGAAGTTTCGTCGTGGTCAGTCGCCAGACGCTCATTGATTCGAGGTTCCCCTCGGTGATTTGCGCGCCCATATTTACCAGAGGGCACGGATTCTCCACTCAAGTGGCAGTTGGCATTGATGAGGGGCTCAAGCACGAGAGCTGGATATTCTGCGATAACCTTGTGAGCCTTCAAAAAAACGAGCTGACACGATTCCTTGGGTCACTCCACTTCGAAAAATTAGAGGAGCTGGATCGTGCGTTGAAAATGGCTCTCGCGCTAAGCTAGGCCGTTTTCTTACAGCTTCTCGAAGAACTCGCAGGCGGAACATGAGATGTAGACGCCGCCGGGGATGCCGCGCTCGCGGTCTTTTACGCGCTTGACGATGCGGGTGGCCTTGCCGCACTTGGGGCAATCCGTGCTTTTGGTGGTGTCCATAACCTTTTTGCGGTCTGCGGTTTTTGCGATCTTGGCGCCTATTGCCATAAGAATGTCTCCTGAAATTTTAGAAATTTGCGCAGCATGATCCGCCTTCTCAGCTGTCTCATGGTTGCGGATGGCCTACGGGATGCGGTCGGCGGCTGCGTCTTTTCTTTCGTCCATCTGATTTTACAGGAAGGTTGCGTGCGATGTCTTGGATGGCCGGCACCGGGGCTAAAGCCCACACTTACTTTGCGCTCGACGCGGCCCTGAAGGGCCGCTCTTCCACCGTGGCGGCCATTTCGCCGTCTTTGCGGTCGTCGCCGTTTCGCCGTTTTTCGCGGTCGCGGCCTTTACTCTATGAATCCCGCATTCCGTTAATCCGCCATCAGGTGGCAGGAGTGGGTCTTGATGACCAGCCAGACTTCGCGGCCTGCTGCGAGTTGCAATGCGTCTCGCGCAGCGAGAGTCAGGTGGACCTCCATTTCCACTCCGCAATTCACTCTGGTGGAAATGATTACGTCACGCTGCTCTACATCGGTCACGCGGCCGGGAATCAGGTTGCGGGCGCTTAATCCCGTAGGGCGCGAGGTCGCGAGCAGAATGTCGCCGGCGCGGATTCCGAGTCGCAGGGTCGAGCCTACCCCGGCGCGAACAATCGGCGTTTCCAGGACTACCGGTCCGCCCGAGCCGTACGCCGGAGGCTTTTTCATGTTGATGCGGCAGAGCATGGTGCCGCGCTCAGGATGCACGGCTTCCACGATCGCATCGAAAATGTTTTCGAAGCCGGCTAACTGGGCAACCGTTTCCTGGCGGGGTGCGGTCATGACTTCATGCGGCGTGCCGTGGGCGATGATGCGCCCGGCATCGAGCACGAGCACGCGCTCGCCCAGGGCGAAAACTTCTTCCCGGCTGTGGGTCACATAGAGGATGGGAATTTGGTGAACGCGATTCCACTCGCGCAGGTCGCCAATGATTTTCGATTTGGTCGGCGTGTCGAGCGCAGCCAGCGGTTCGTCGAGCAGAAGCACGTCGGGATTGGTAACCAGCGTTCGAGCCAGCGCGGCGCGCTGGCTTTCTCCACCTGAAATTTGGCGGGCTGACTGTTTTGCGAGATGCGAGATGCGGAAGGCCTCAAGAATTTTCGCTGCACGATCATCGCGATCATGACTGGCCAACTGCGCCAGTCCGTATTGCACGTTCTGTTCGACGGTCATGTGGGGGAAGAGAGCGAGGCTCTGAAAGACGTATCCGACGCGGCGTTTGCATGTCGGCAGGTCTATACCCTGTGCACAGTCGAACCAGGTGCGATCACCAATTGCGATGCGGCCGAAGTCGGGATGCGTGATTCCGGCAAGGCAGTCGAGCAGCGTGGTCTTCCCTGCTCCCGAAGCGCCAAACAGAATGATGAAGCCGGGGGCGGCTTCGAAATCTACGTCGAGAAGGAATTCGTGATCTGGGGCGGCAAGTTTCTTGCGGATGGCGGCTTGCAGCATCGTAGCAGTATCTTACAGGTGGATCCTTCGACTCCGCTCACGATGACAGGGTTGAGTTTCCGGCGGCACTGACCATCCACGCTTTGCGATTTACTCCATAGACCACGGCCAGGATTATGAAGCAGAAAATCAGCAGCAGCAGTGCGGTGGCATTCGCTCCCGCATAGTCAGAGGCCTGCACCCGGTCGAAGATGTCGATCGAAACCGTGCGGGTCACGCCGGGGATGTTGCCGCCAACCATCAAGACGACGCCGAACTCTCCCATGGTGTGGGCGAAGCTTAGAGCTGCTCCTGTGATCAGGCCGGGCAGCGAAAGCGGTGCGATCACGCGAAAGAACGTTCGTAGGGGAGATGCGCCCAGAGTGGCGGATGCGGCGATCAGCTTGCGGTCCACGTTGGCGAACGAGGCCGCGAACGGCTGCACCGCGAAGGGCAGGCTGTAAAGGATTGATCCGATGACCAGGCCGGTGAAGGTGAAAGCCAGGGTGTGCCCGGTGAGGGAGATCCACCAGCGGCCGAGTGGGCTGCGCGGGCCGAGAGCGACCAGAACGTAGAAACCCAGCACCGTCGGCGGAAGGACAATGGGCAGGGCCACGGTCGCCTCCACCAGAAACTTCCAGCGCCGTCGCGAGAAGGCGAGCCAGTAGGCGATCGGCAGACCGATGGTCAGCAGGATCGCCGATACTACGAGGGCGAGTGAGAGGGTGAGACGGAATGCTTGCCAGTCGATCGTCATGGAATTTCAGTGATCAGTGGCCAGTGGCTAGTGGCCAGTAAAAACCGCTAGTGCTGCAGTGAGAAACCGTATTTCTTTAGCACATCCGTTTTGCTCTTTACGTAGTCGAGAAAATCGTTCGCTTCTCTCTTGTGCTGCGAATGCGTCAGCACTGCTACTCCCTGGGTCAGCGGAGGATAGGCGTCGGTTGGGACTTCCCAGTATTTTCCTTTGCCTTGCATGGAAGGCGCTATCGCATGCGCCAGGGCAACGAATCCAACTTGCGCGTTGCCCGATTCAGCGAACTGCGCGGCCTGGGCTATATTTTCGCCGAGCACGAGGCGGCTGGATATCTGATCGTAGAGCCCGTAATGCTTGAGCGCGGCCACTGCGGCGCGGCCGTAGGGAGCATGTTGCGGATTGGCAATCGCAATCTTCTTGACCGATGGATCGAGCAGCACGTTCATGCCTTTGTGCTCTAGATCAAGCGGCGAATCAGCCGGCACCCACAGCACCAACTTCCCTACTGCATATTGATAAAGGGTTGCGCCGTCGGCGTCGCCTGCGGCGATGAGCTGACGCGGGTAATCCATGTCGGCGGAGAAGAAGAGATCGAAGGGAGCTCCGTTCTGAATCTGCTGGGTGAGAGCTCCGGACGCGCCAAACGAGAGCTTCACTGAAACGCCGGTCTTCTTCTGGTAATTGTCGGCAATCTCCTGCAGCGCGGAGCTTAGATCCGCGGCGGCTGCTACTACCAGTTCGGATGCATTGCTCTTCTGCTGCGCCACTGCTGGCGTCACGCTCGTGAGAGCGGCGACGGCAAGACAGCCTAGAAGAACTGCGTTGATTGCCCTGACGAAGCGTTTCATCGATTGGCTCTACCAGTCCCTTCCGCATTGAGGTCGCAAACAGAGATTGTACGCCGCAGGCTTTCCCGAAGTGGTCCGCGCTTAGTGCAATTGTGCCGTTTTGCATTGCTTCGCTCTCATCCGCTTCCCATACTTGACTGTTATGAAGAGGTTCTCATGCGGCGTGGTTGTTTCTGGCATTATTGCGGATTCTTATTTCTATTCGGTTGTTTCCTAGAAATTCCATCGGTGCAGGCGCAGGGTGCGAAGGCGGTTCCTGAAACGCAGATTCGGGATGCAGATGCGGATCACGTTAAGGAACGCAGCGACTGGTTTCTTCGAGGGCGCGTGGTTCCGGGGAAATCATCTGCGGAACTACGGCAGCGTGCGGTTCAGTCGAAGCTGCAAATGCGGGCTGCGGCAGTGGCGGCGGTGCGTGACAGCAGAACACCTCCTACGTCGCTGCCCTGGACGCCTCTGGGACCGGTGCCATTGGCCTCCGACGCGACTGGCAACGGCACGCAGGATTATCACCAGGTCGCTGGACGGGCGACGGCGGTAGCGATCGATCCGGCTGACCCTACCGGAAACACGGTCTACATCGGCGGGGCGCAGGGCGGAATCTGGAAATCGACGGACGGGGCGAATAGCGCGGCGAATGGCGTTACATGGACTCCAGTAGCGGACGATGCCGCTACCCTTTCGATCGGCGCCCTCGCGATCCAGCCGGGAAATAGCAATCCCGCAAATAGCGTGATCCTCGCGGCCACCGGCGAAGCCAACAATTCGGCCGACTCGTATTTTGGGCTGGGAATGTTGCGCTCCACTAACGCGGGCACGACCTGGACATTGGTTCCGACGGCCAATGCGGGTGCGCTTTCTTTTGCCGGCCTGGGTGGAACGCGCATGGCCTTCAGCACGGCCAGCAATCAGACCAGCACCGTGGTCAGCGCCATGGCCACGAGTTCAGAAGGGCTGGTTGACGGTGCGATCACTTCCGGCACCATGCGCGGGTTGTACACGTCGCGGGATGCGGGGCAGACCTGGACCTATGACGCGCTGAGCGATGCGGGCGCCGCGACAGACGCGACCTCAGCAACCTCGGTCGCCTATAACGCGAATGCTGCTTTGTTCTTTGCGGCCATTCGTTACCACGGTTTCTATTCTTCTCCCGATGGCGTGAGCTGGACGCGACTCGCCGCTCAGCCTGGAGGCGCGGCGCTTGGCACTACGGCATGTCCGCCGCAGTCCACATCGAATAATTACGGTTGCCCGATCTATCGTGCCGAAATCACGGTGGCTCCCGGCCGCAACGAGATGTATGCGTGGTACGTTTCGATCTCGTCGAGCGGGAGTGTCGTCGACGGCGGAATGTGGCAAAGCTTGAACGGTGGGACGTCGTGGACCGCAATCTCCGACTCGGGGATTACGAATTGCGGCGATTTCGATGGCTGCGGCGTGGAACAGGGCACATACAACCTGGAGTTGTTGGCCGTTCCGGACGGAGCGGGCACGGATTTGTACGCGGGAGCGATCAATCTCTACAAGTGCTCGATCAGTTCGCAGAATCCCACATGCACGGCGGCAGCATTTATCAACTTAACCCATGTTTATGGATGCGATCCCATTGGTGCGCCAGCGCACGTGCATCCCGACCAGCATGCGCTCGCGTTCATGATTCCGGGATCGGGCAGCGATGCGGGAAACGATCTGATGTACTTCGCCAACGATGGCGGAATCTACCGCGCTCTCGATGGATTCGGAGGACTTACTTCCGGTTCGTGCTCGGGGACCAATGCGTTCGACGATCTGAACGAGGATCTGGGATCGATGACGCAGTTTGTCAGCTTCTCGCAGCATCCGACGGATCCGAATACGCTGCTGGGGGGCACGCAGGATAACGGCTCTCCGGCAACCGGGCAGGCGACGACCAATCTTGCATGGGGCAACGTGCTGGGCGGAGACGGCGGGTATAACGCGATCGATCCGAACGTGCCGACGAATTTCTATGCGTCGAATCCGGACACTCCGCCGGGTGGCCTGGGAATTCAATTCTGTTCCTCCGGCGTGAACTGCAACGACAGCACGTTTAATTTCGTTGTGACCAGCGACAGTGTCGGCGGCGACGATGGGGCTTTTTATTTTTCCTACATTCTTGATGCGCAATCCACGACGGCTTTGCTGGTGGGTACTTGCCGCGTGTGGCGCGGCTCGCGGACGGGAGGAACGTATTCCGTGCTCAGCCCGAATTTTGACACGCTCGGCTCGGGAACTTGTTCGGGCAGCGAAGTGAATCAGGTGCAGGCGCTGGCCACTGGAGGTCCGACCGATAGCAACGGATCGATGGTCGTCTTTGCCACAACGAGCGGATTCGGACCGCTGAATGGGCCGTTATCTTCGCCTACGGGCGGCCATGTGTGGATGACCACGAACGCCACGGTGGGAGCGCCGGGCTTCAGTGACGTCACGGGCAATGGGCCGCAGGGCAGTATCAATCCCAATCAGTTTCCGATTTCGAGCGTGGCGATGGACCCATCCGATGCCACCGGTGCGACCGCATACGTTACGGTCATGGGCTTCACCGGGGCGGCCGGGCATGTCTGGAAGACGACCAACTTCGGCGCGGCTTGGACGGACTTCACAGGAAATCTGCCGGACTCGCCGGTGAACGCGGTGGTGGTTGATTCGGTGAACCTACAGGCATACGTGGGGACGGATGTTGGCGTATTCGTGAGTTCGACTGCTTCGGCAAACTGGACAGAGTTGGGGCCGAAGGGGACGAGCGACCCGTCCGGAATTCTTCCCAACGTCGCGGTCACGGCTTTGGGTCTGTTCAACTCGGGCGGCGAGGAGTTGCTGCGAGCTTCCACCTACGGACGAGGAATATGGCAATATCCGGTAAGCGCCACGGCTGACTATCAGCTGGCGATTTCGAATTCTCCGCTGACGGCATTTGCCAATCAGAGCGTGGTGTTCAATGGAACGGCCGCAAGCATCAACGGTTACGCGAGCAGCGTGGCGCTGAGTTGCGCTGCTGGCAGCACTCCGCCGCCGAGCACATGCACCGTTTCGCCTGCGACCGTTACTCCGGGGACCAACGTTTCGTTTACCGTTACCGTTGCAGGAACGACCGGAGTTTACAACTTCAACATCGAGGGAGTTGGATCGGACCCGAACACCTTAACGCATTCAATTCCGGTTACGCTGCAGATCGTCAGCTTCGCGCTCAGTACGCCTTCCCCATCCAGCGTCACAGTGCCGCGTGGAACGACTTCATCGCCGGTGCAATTTCAGGTGACGGCGGCAGGATCGTTTGACCAGAGCGTCAGCGTCTCTTGCAGCGCGGCGATTGCCAACTCGACTTGCAATTTGGCGCCGGGAACCAGCGTGAATCCTACTGCAGGCAATCCGGTGAATATGTCGGCCACCGTGGTGGTGCCTGCAGCCACTGCAGCGAAGGCGTACACGGTTACGATTCAGGCAACGAGTGTGGGCGCGCCGGCGACGCTATCCACTGCGTTTACGTTGGTCGTGACCACGAATCCCACATTCGTGATGGCGGAATCGTCTGCCTTTCCCGAAGTCAACGCGGGCAGCACGGGAACGAGCGGACCGATTTCGATTACCTCCCAAGACGGATTCAACGGCACGGTCGCTTTGAGCTGCGCAAATACCTTCGGCGCCAGCAGTTGCAGCGTGAGCCCATCATCTGTGAAGACGTTCCCCGCGACTGCGACTCTCGTAATTAATGGCAGCAATTTCGCTGCTGGCAGCTACTCGCTGGCAGTGGCCGGCACTTCGGGAGCCAATGCGCAGTCACTAAGTGTTCCTTTCAACGTAGGCGATTACAGCATTTCGGGGACGCCTTCGCTCTCGGCCGCTCCCAGCAGCCAGGCCGTGGCCCATCTGACGCTGAACTCGCTTCATTTCTATGTCGGACAGATCAATGCCACCTGCGACGCCAGCGCGCTCGCGGGCGCGCAGTGCGTGCTCTCTCCCGTGAGTCCGATCGCAATGGTGAGTGGGGGAACGGTAAATCTCACAGCGAGCATCAACGTCCCGAATAACGCCGGCGAGGGCACCTACAACATTATGGTCACCACCGCAGATACGACTGGCGAGCCCTCGCACTCGGACACGATTCCGCTTACCGTGGGCCAGGACTTTCAACTTACTTCCACGACTTCCAGCCAGACAGTAAATCCGGGGCAAACGACCGGCCCTTACAATCTGACGATTCTGCCGGTAGGGTCGAGCTTCAACGCGGCCGTGACACTCGCGTGCACGGGACTGCCGTTTGGGGCGCAATGCCTGTTCAATCCGTCGGCCCCGGTCACGCCCGGCAGTTCCGCGCAGACTGTGGTGATGACCATCTCAACTGCCGGATCGACCGTAGCAGCTCTGCGACGGCCCGGCCGGTTGATCTTTTATGCAGGATGGTTCCTGTTCCCGGGTCTGTTGTTGATTTACTGCAAGGCGAACCGGAGTTCTCCGCCAAAAACTGTCCGAATCAGTGTGCTAGGTATTCTGCTTCTCACTTTGATCCTTGCTGCCTGCAGTGGCGTCAGCAGCGGCGGAGGAGGCGGTGGGGGTGGAGGGCAATCGACCCCGGCTGGCTCTTACACCATCACGGTGACCGGAACCTCGCAGAATCCTGCGGAGAGTCACAGCGCGAATGTGATCCTCGTCGTAAACTAGCTCGGCACAGTTGAGACTGCTTGCAATCTGCTTCCCGTGGTTTCGGGTGGTGCCCGAGACGTAGCGAGCTACGTCTCTACGTTTTCTTTCTTCATTGAATTCATGAGCAACGCTGGGTACGACGCAATCGTGATTGGCGGTGGAGTGGTAGGGCTGGGCGTTGCCCTTGAGATCAGCCGCCGCTTTCCGCATCTGCGACTCCTTCTGTTGGAGAAGGAGGCTGGCGTCGGCCGGCATCAGAGCGGGCACAACAGCGGCGTGATTCATTCCGGCGTCTATTACAAACCGGGCTCGCTGAAGGCTCGGCTGTGCGTGACCGGGGCTGCGGCGATGATTGAGTTCTGCCGCGAGCACGGCATCCCGCATGAGGTTTGCGGCAAGGTGATTGTGGCTACGCGCGCGGACGAACTGCCACGACTGGAGGATTTGCGCAAGCGGGGTGAGGCCAACGGGCTTACCGGATTGCGCCTGATCGGGCCGGAGGAATTGCGCGTGATCGAGCCTTACGCTAGCGGGCTGCAGGCCCTGGTCGTGCCGCAGACTGGAGTGACCGACTACGCGCTGGTGTGCGAGAAATATGCCGAACTGATTTCGGCTGGCGGCGGAACGATTCTGACGTCGGCTGCGGCCACTGGCATTCGACGGCTCGCGAATGAGATTGTGGTCGAGACTCCGCAAGGCGCGTTTACCACGACCTGGCTGATCAACTGTGCGGGACTGTTCAGCGATCGCATCAGCCGCATGGCAGGCGACAACCCCGGCGTAATGATCATTCCCTTCCGGGGCGAATACTACGATCTCAGGCCGGAGCGTGCGTCGCTGGTGCGGGCGCTCATTTATCCGGTACCTGACCCTCGTTTTCCGTTTCTCGGCGTGCACTTCACGCGACGCATCACCGGCAAAGTAGACGCGGGGCCAAACGCCGTGCTGGCGCTGGCACGCGAAGGCTACCGGCATCGCGACATCAATGTGCGGGATCTGGCGTCATCACTGGCGTTTCCTGGCTTCTGGCGCATGGCCCGGCAGCACTGGCGCAATGGATTGGATGAATGGCATCGGTCGCTGTCGAAGCCCGCATTCGTGCACGCGCTGCAGCGACTCCTGCCGGAAATACGCGAGCAGGATCTGGTTCCCGGCGGCTCAGGCGTGCGCGCCCAGGCGCTCAAACCGGACGGAGCGCTGGTCGATGATTTTCAATTTGTACCTTCCGGCAAAGTCCTGCATGTGCTGAATGTGCCATCGCCGGCGGCGACCGCATCATTAATGATAGGCCGGACGATCGTGGATACCGCTAGCGAAACGATGGGCCTTGGCCGCGGCTGACTCTTAATTTCCTCCCAGCACCTTCGCCGCATCCTCAAGCACCTTCTGATATTCCTGGTGATAGCGCGGATACCCCGGCGTGTAGGGATCGTAGGCGACGAGCCAGTCTTGCGGATAGAGTTCGAAGATCTGCACCTTCTGCTCGACGGCGAAGGGCAGCATATCGACCATCGATCCGATTTCGCCGGAGCGATCGGGCTCAGTGGGATGCCCAGTCTGCAGAATGAGCGGCACCTTGCCCCGCGCCTCGCGGAAGATGCGGCACCAGTCCGCCATGCACGGCTTGCCGGCCGCATCGTTGCGGGGATCTTCTGCGGTGAGGCCCTGATTGCCGATCGCGATTCCATTCTGCACCGCGTGCTCTGCCACCGCGGCGGCGAAGTCGAGGTGCGGCGGATCTCCATAGGCGTTCAGACCGACTGCGAGTTGCTTCGGCGAATTCAGCGATTTCTCGTAGTCGAGCATGTCGAAAATATACTTCTGCCATGTGCTGTCAGAAAATCCCTGATCGCGCATGAAGTGCATGCAGGCGGGATACACCTCTCCGCCGGCTCCCAGTCCGAACCGGATGTAGCCTACCGAAGGATTCTTGCCGAACTTATCGATCACTGCGCTCATGAACGACTGATAGCTGTGCATGAACTCGGGATTCCAGAAAACGGGCACGTGGCCGAACGCCGGGCAGGTCACGGAGGGTACTTTCGCGAACACATATTGCGGCGTGGCGCTGTCGCCCTTCTGGTAGGTCGTCGCCCAGATGATGAAGTTGACGCGCTTCTTGGCTGCGATCCAGGGCGCAATCTGGCGGTCAACCGACGACCAGTCGTAGCGCGGATTCTTGTCGGGGCCACGGTCGACTTCTTTCCATACCACGTAAAAATTCGCACCGCAAACGGCGGGATTCTTCAGCAGAATATTGGTTTGCTCGTTGATGCGCGCGCCCGGAAACATTATGACGAACAACCCGTGGGGCGCGGTGGGCACCGCGACCGACGAAAGCGGTTCGCTGCATTTCGGAATTGTGTCGCCGGCTACCGTTTTCTTCGCAGGCGGAGCGGAAGATGGCTGGCTCTGCGCCAGCGCAAATTGTCCCGCGAGAATTGCCGCCAGGAGCAGGTTCGCAGCGAGACGTGTACGGTTCCAGATCATGGCTTAAAAGTCCCTCGCAGCAATTTTACCTGCAAGGTGCGGTCCGAACATCGAAAGATGTAACGTTCGCGTCTGCCGCCGGGAATCTGCAGAAGTGGCCGCGAGTAGTTTAATCCACGCCAACTCGGCGTTCTGGCTTAGCGGAAATGTACGATGGATTCAGTTGACCTGCGGATTCACATCCCAGCAGCCTTAGAGTGCGCTCAACATCATCTCGCAAGATTTTGAGCGCCCGCGTTACGCCTGCTTCGCCGGCTGCGGCCAGTCCGTAGGCATAGGCTCGTCCGATAAGAACGGCGCGAGCGCCCAGGCAAAGCGCTTTTACAATGTCACCCCCGCGGCGAACCCCACCGTCCATCAGAACTTCCATTTGATTGCCCACGGCCGCTACGACTTCGGGCAGAGCTTGCAGTGAGGCGGACACGCCATCGAGTTGCCGTCCGCCATGATTCGAAACTACAACGGCAACCGCGCCCGCATCGAGGGCGCGACGCGCATCGTCCGCGATGAGTATGCCTTTGACCACGATCGGACCCGGCCAGACTTGCCGGATCCAAGTCAGATCGTTCCACGTGACCGTGGATTGCGCCAGCGCGGCCGCGACGTCGGTGAGAGGCAACGGTCCTTTCCCGGGGATCACGATGTTCTGCAGAGGGGGCACTCCGCCGTCGCGAATAAAAGAAATCAGCCATCCGGGATGAGCAAGGATATTGGGCAGGAACGGAATCTTGGCGAAGGGAGAGGTGCCGAGAAGCTCTTTCATGCCGTTCCTGAAGTCGCGCTCCCGAATGCCGGCGACCGCAGTATCCACCGTGATCACCAGCGCGGAGAACCCTGCCCGGCGGGCTCTTTCGAGCGCACCTTCCGCCGCTTCGCGCCCACCCACAAGGTAAAGCTGGTACCAGACGGGACCGTTCGATGCAGCCTTCACGTCCTCTAACTTGTGGCCGGAGATGGTGGAGAGAATGTAACCCGTGCCCGCCTTCCCGGCCGCGCGGGCGGCAGCCATTTCTCCGTCAGGGTGCATCATGCGGCTGTAGCCGACAGGCGCGAGCATAGCCGGCAGGGAGAGTTCGTGCCCGAGTACGGTCGTTCTCAAATCGCAATTCTGGATTGCCACCGCGGCCCGAGGACGAAAAATGAGATCGCGAAACGCGCGGCAGTTTTCCGCCAAAGTCATTTCGGCCTCTGCGCCACCATCCAGATAATCGAAAACGAACCTGGGCAGGCGGCGCTGCGCCAGGCTGCGCAGGTCCTCGATATTGACGACCTTGGATGAATTCAGAGCGCGACTCATAGCCGCCATGCATTGTGCCACGAGCGCAGGATTCTTGCGCGGCGCCTTTTCGCACAGCAGGGCGCAAATCGGACACCAATGAAAAAAGGGCCGATTCCAGATCGGCCCAAAATTTCTGGTGCGAAAGGGGGGACTCGAACCCCCACGGTTTTACCCGCCAGATCCTAAGTCTGGTGCGTCTGCCAATTCCGCCACTCTCGCCTGGCAGGAATAGTTTAATTGCTTTCCTCAGCTTTCGGAAGATAGCGCAGTGGGCACGCCGGGTTTGACAGTCGGAAGGGAAAAACTCCACAAGTCACGGCACGGGACGACTGGCAGTCGTCCCTGCGTGATTGCTTGTGAGTTCTAAAAAGCTATTGGACTTCGTTGAGCTTTTGGTAAATGAGCATTGCGACCAACACCAGCAGGAAGATGCCCGAACCGATGCTGAAGACGCGAACCGGAATGGTGAGCCGGTTGACTTTGGTCAGCAGTTCTGTCTGCTCTTCTTGCATGTGGGAATTAGCATCGTCGAGGAACAACTGGTCATCCTCGTGCATCGTCAGCGTGCTCCGGTAAATGAGGAGAACGATGAGACCAACGGCGAAAACTCCGAAGATCACGGTCACTACGGTTAGCGACATATGCCACCTCTGCAAGTTTGCAAAGCCAAGTGCAGCGGCTTTCCACTTCGGGGCGGGAAACAAACTGGTCCGCTCCCACTCCCGGGGAAGGCCTAACGGGTGAGATTATAGCGCCCTTTTGCAAACCCCGGCGACCAATAAAATCAGGCCCGGCATGAGGGCTTTGGACGGCATCCAGAATAAGGATTTTGCACACTTCTTCGCTTTTCCGAACGGCAGCGAATTCTCTGCTCAGGCTTGGGAGAAAAGTGATAGGCTACCCTACTTCTCTTCCGGGCACTCACATTCGACAGAGGAGTTGGGAAGCTTTGATCAGACTTGCCTTCCTTTATAATTGATCGTTTTGCATCGGCCATGGGCTCGCTCTGCGAAAGGCGGCTTATCTGGCTTCAAGCATGGTAGTGGATTCTGCCAAGGCCAAACCCGGGATCGAGATTGCGAGCCTGACCGACGTCGGGCTGCAGCGCGCCAATAACGAGGATTCCTATCTTTACTGGGAGCCGGAATCCGACGAGGACTTTCGCCGCAAGGGTCGCCTCGCCGTGGTGGCCGACGGCATGGGCGGATACGAAGGTGGCCAGGAAGCCAGCCGCCTCGCGGTCGAAACCGTCAGGATGATTTATGACGGCTCATTTAACGGCGACCCTCAAGGCTCTCTCAATGCTGCCATCGCTGCGGCCCACGACAATATCCAGCGATATGCGCTGGAGCATCCCGATCTCAGCGGAATGGGCACGACCTGTACGGCGGTTTCGATTGTCGATCAAACGCTCTATTTCGCGCATGTGGGCGACAGCCGGCTTTATCTGATTCGCAACGGGGCGGTCTCGCGGCTCACGCGCGATCATTCCTACGTGGGCAGGCTGGTGGAGAGCGGCATCGTGCGCTCGGAAGATGCGGAATCGCATCCGCAGCGCCATATCCTTACCGCTGCTCTCGGGTCGGGGCGCGATGTTGAACCCGATGTTCCTCATCAGCCGCTGCTACTGGAAAATGGTGACACCCTTATTCTTTGTACCGACGGATTGTGGAGCCTGGTGGGCGAAAAGGAATTGGCGCAGGCCGTGCAATCCAAATCTCCCGCGGAGTCCTGCCTGACGTTGGTGAACCTGGCGCTGGAGCGGGGCGGACCCGACAACATCACCTTGCTGGTACTTCGCGTTACTGCCTGAGGCTTTCTTCTCCTTCCTGTTTCCAGCCTGTGAAAAAAATGTACCGCCCACTAATTTCTTGGCGCTCCGAAGTGTCCTCGAATACCGCTTAACTGCAAACCCGTGCACATAGGCCTTTTCAGGCCCGAGAACGCCCGCCTAAGCAACTGAATTCAAAGGCGAAATTTCCGTGGGTTTTCAACAGTCAATGGTATGCGGGTTGCAATTGTACGTTCGTTGATAATGTCTATTGACTTAATCATGTTTAGTGACATACTTCGAACTCGCATGAAATCTTTCATCCAATCCGCATGGATTCCACGAGCGCTCGGCGCAGTCATTCTGTTTGCAATTTCTTGCACAGCGTCGGCCCAGGGCAACACCATTCGTGTGGGAGCCTTCCCCAATGTGACGCACGCGCAAGCGATGGTGGGCAAGGCAAATGGCTGGTTTGAAAAAGCCATGGGACCGCAGGTAAAGGTGCAGTGGACCAGCTTTAACGCGGGGCCGGCGGCGATCGAGGCTCTATTCGCGGGCGCGATCGATATGACCTACGTGGGGCCCAATCCGGCGATCAATGGTTACGTTCGCTCCAATGGAGAGGCGCTGCGTGTTGTGGCAGGCGCGGCCAGCGGAGGCGCTTCATTAATCGTGCGCAACGATTCCGGAATCAACAAGGCCGAAGATTTTCATGGCAAGCGCGTGGCCACTCCCCAGTTCGGCAACACGCAGGATGTCGCCCTGCGCAATTGGCTCAATACCCATGGCCTCAAGACCAACGACAAGGGCGGCGACGTACAAATCGTGCCCATGGCCAATCCCGATCAGCTCACTCTCTTTCTAAGAAAAGATCTCGATGCAGCATGGGCGCCGGAACCCTGGGCGACGCGGCTTATTCATGAGGGCAACGGGCGTCTGCTGGTGGACGAGCGCACGCTTTGGCCGAACGGGCAGTTTGTGATCGGCTTGCTCATCGTCAACAACAAGTTCCTGACAGCTCACCCCGACCTGGTGAAGAACTGGATTCGCGCCAACGTCGATTTGACGGACTGGATCAACGCGCATCCCGCCGAGGCCAAGAAGATTTTGAACCAACAGATCTTGACGGAAACCGGCAAAGCACTCGCGCCAGTCATTTTGGACGAGGCTTTTTCGCGCATGCAAGTCACCTATGATCCGCTGCACAACGCTTTGAACACGGCCGCACAGCAGGCCTTTGCCGACGGTTTCCTCGGACGGCAGATGCCCGACCTCTCCCGCCTCTACGATCTGACGCTTCTGAACCAGGTTCTCGCAGAGAAAGGACGAAAAGCGATCCAATGAGCACCAACGTACAGCGCTTCCCTGTTGAGTTTCCGATTTCCGCCGATCCACGTAGAAAAATTACGCCGGCGTCGGTTGCTGTCATTGACCGTCCGAATCACCACGCAGTCCCGAAAGTCGGGTTGAGCGAAATTTGCCTGAGTTACCGCACGCAGAGCGGTGAGCGACTGCTGGCCCTCGACCACATCAACCTCCAAGTCAAGGCGGGCGAGTTTGTCTGCATCGTGGGGCCCGTCCGGGTGCGGAAAATCAACGCTGTTGCATCTGATCGCGGGACTTCAACAGCAGACCTCGGGCCAGATTCTGGTTGATGGCAATCCGGTTGAGGGTCCGGGCACGGATCGTATTCTTATCTTCCAGGATCACGGACTGTTTCCCTGGCTCACGGTCGGGCAGAACGTGGAATTCGGCATGAAGATGAAGGGTGTGCCCAAGGCCGAACGCCGGGAGAAAACTCGCCACTATCTTCGGCTGGTGCATCTGGCAAAGTTTGAGAGGAGCTACATTCACCAGCTTTCGGGAGGCATGCGCCAGCGCGTCGCGATTGCCCGCGCTCTTGCCACCGAGCCGGACGTTCTGTTGATGGACGAACCGTTCGCAGCGCTCGACGCGCAGACGCGTGACCTGCTGCACGATGAACTCGAACGCATCTGGAATGATACCGGATGCACCATCATTTTCGTGACACACAACGTGCGCGAGGCGGTTCGCCTCGGCGATCGCGTCATCCTGCTCACCTTCCGGCCAGGCCGGGTCAAAGACGAGTTTCCCGTCGAGTTAGCGCGGCCGCGGCACCTGGAAGATCCCACCGTGGCCCGCGCCGCCCGCGAAATTCTCGACGAACTGCGCGACGAAATTAATCGCTCCCTCGAAAGTGAATACAACGAAGGCGTGAAGCCTCGGATTGAACCGGGAGTCTCCGCATGAAACGCGCTGCCCGCTACATCATTTTCTATGCTGCGCTCTTCGGCCTGTGGACATTGCTGGCCGAGTTGAAGATTTGGCCGCCTTATCTCTTCCCCACACCATGGGGCGTGGGGCAATCGCTGTATGCGGGATTTCAAGATCACAGCTACTGGATCGCCATCCGCGTCAGCATGCAGCGGGTTTTGATCGGTTACGGAATCTCCGTCGTACTGGGAATGGTTCTCGGCCTGGGTGTCGCCAGCAATAAATTTCTGGAAGAGACCATGGGCGGATTGCTCGTGAGTTTGCAAAGTTTGCCCAGCATCTGCTGGTGGCCGCTGGCGTTGCTCTGGTTTGGCCTTAGCCAGAACGCGATTCTGTTTGTGGTTGTGATGGGCTCGCTGCTATCGGTGACGCTGGCGATGGAAGATGGGCGCAAGCAAATGCCCAAGATCTTCGGCCAGGCTGGACGTAATCTCGGCGCCAAAGGTTTCAAGCTGTTCTGGTACGTGCTGTTGCCCGCAAGTCTTCCCTTCATCGTGTCCGGCCTGAAGCAGGGCTGGGCCTTCGCTTGGCGCTCCCTGATTACGGCCGAGATGCTTTATCTGAGTCTCGGCCTCGGCCAGGTGTTGATGATGGGCCGCGACCTGAATGATATGAACGCGGTCATCGCCGTGATGTTGTTGATCATCGCGCTCGGATACATCGTGGATGGCGTCGTGTTCAAAGGAATGGAGCGCCATCTGCAGAACCGATGGGGCTTGACTCCGGCCTAGCGGCCGATCAGCACAGCACCCGAAGTACCGAAGAGTTTTTCCCCCTATTTTGCAGTGAAATTGCCAACCCTAAAAGGAGAGGACTGTACGTACATGAAGCATATGAGAAAGTTCTTTGTCACGGCTCTGACGCTGGCCACATTATCGGCTAGCGGATGGGCGCAAACCCTAACGGCAGCCAACGCGACTTCAGAGACGCGCCCGGCCGCCACTTCTGCCCCGGCTCCGGTGACCGCAGCCGATGTGCAGGCGTTAAAAGACGCTCTGGCCGCGCAGCAGTTGCAGATTCAGCATCTGACCGAGCAACTCGAAAAGCAGCAGCAAGTGCAGGCTCAACAGGCTGCGGCCATCGCTGCGGATACGACTCCGGCTGCCGCGACGCCAACGCAAGTAAGTGCTCTTGGAAACGGCATGGTTCAACAGGGCGTTCCGACTACGGGACAATCGGCACAGGATCAACCCCAGACCTTCAATAAACAGATGGAAGGTCCGATCACGATTCACTTCCGCGGCATCAACATCACGCCCGGCGGATATTCGGAAGCGGCCTTCGTTCGCCGCTCGCGAGCTCTGGGCGCCGATCTTCCCACTCCATTCAACTCGGTCACGTTGCCGGGAGCATCGCAGAGCAAGATACCTGAATTCTTCGGATCAGGCCGCCAGTCAAAGATCACGGCGTTTGCCGACGGCAAAGCGGGTGGCGTCGACCTTTCCGCCTATGTCTCGGCCGACTTCCTTTCGGCCGGCGTCACGTCGACGTCAAACCAAACCAACAGCTACACACTCCGTCTCCGTCAGGCTTGGGGCCAGGCGAAGTTCGACAACGGCTGGAGTTTCCTCGGGGGCCAGGTGTGGAGTTTAGTGACCGAGAACGGCAAGGGCATTTCTCCTGACGACGACCTCGGCAGAACCAACGACGCGCGTCCGAAGACGATCGACCCTTCGTATAACGTTGGCTTCGTATTCGCTCGCCAATACGGAGTTCGCGTGACCAAGAATTTCGGCGACAAGGTAGCCGTTGCGTTTGCAGTCGAGGCCCCACAGGCCACGCTGACCACGCACGGCAACTCGGCCAATTTCGTGCTAGGAGAAACTGGCGCCAGTAACAGCTACAACACGACTGCCAACTACTCCTTCAATCCTTCTCCGGACTTGGTCGCCAAAATTGCGTTCGATCCGGGATTCGGCCATTACGAGGTATTCGGATTATTCGATCGCTTTACCGATCGCATCTTTCCTTGCCAGGAAACCTACACACCGACCGGAGGTACGGCTGTCGTCTCCGCGAGTTGCCCTTCAGCCACGCTGGCCGGCACCGCTGCGGCGGCTTACAATGCCTCTAAAAACGGCGGCGGCGTGGGCGCCAGTGCGCGCTTTAACATTGCCCATCATGTCACCTTTGGGGTCAAAGGCTTCGGCGGCAGCGGAATTGGACGCTATGGCCCGGGTGGACTGTCGGACGTTTCCATCAATGCCGACGGATCACTTCACATCATCAAGAACCTGATGGGTCTGGGCACGCTCGAGTTCCACGCCAAGAAGTTCGACATCTTCGGCTACGGGGGCCTCGAGTACGCAGCACGAGCCTGGGCCTTCGATCCACTGTTGAGCAAGGGTGCTGGAGCCGAGATCGGCTATGGCGCTCCAGGCTTTAACAATACTGGTTGCTATACGGAAACCGTTCCGACCTCGAACAGCGGATTCGCTCCAGGCAGCCTTGCCAATTGCACGGGTGATACTCGCGCCGTCATCGAAGGCACTGCCGGCTTCTGGTATCGCTTCTATACCGGGCCGCGCGGTCGTTTCCAGTTCGGCACGCAGTATTCCTATGTCGCGCGTAATACCTGGTCAGGGGATGGCAGCTTGCCGGCCGGTACACCCGGGTCGGAACCGCACGGAATCGACAACATGATCTTCACGTCATTCCGTTATTACTTGCCGTAAGCAAACACTTTCTGAGGCGTGATACCCTCAGAAACGCCGCCGGCCCGGTTTTGGCACTCTCCTTTTCCGGGTCGGCGGTCATAACTTAACACAGGTTCTCCGCAGTCTTTCTGAATGCTCATGAATTCGAGACGCAGTTTTCTGAAGCAGATTTCTGGGGCGGCGCTAGCAGTGGGCGCGGCTCCGTCGATGTTGTGGGCGCTTCCTCGGGCGCAGAGTGGCGGGATCGAGATTCCCGGCGAAGATGGAATGATCGTTCGATCATTCCGTTTCGTCGACCTGGAGACGCCGGTCGAGTACTTCGATCGCTGGCTGACCCCGGTCCCGCATTTTTTCGTGCGCAATCACATGCACGAGCCGAGCGAACTGGATGCGCAGGACTGGCGGCTCACGATCAGCGGAGAAGTTGAGAAGCCCCTGACTCTGACGCTCGCGGATTTGTCGAAATTCCAGACCCACTCGGTCGTCAACACTTTGGAGTGCGCCGGTAATGGTCGCAGCCTGCACCGCCCGCAGGTTCCGGGCATTCAGTGGGGCAAGGGTGCAGTCAGCACAGCTCGCTTTTCCGGCCCGCGATTGCGTGACGTGCTTGAGCGCGCCGGAGTAAAGTCAACGGGCAAGCACGTGATGTTCCGAGGCCTCGACGAAGTGCCAGGAAAAGTTCCGCCGTTCGTTCGCAGCATTCCGATCGAGAAGGCGTTCGACGGCGATACGCTGGTCGCCACCCACATGAATGGCGCGCCGTTGACCAAGCATCACGGATTCCCTGCGCGTGCGCTTGTTCCTGGATGGATTGGCGCGGCTTCCTGCAAGTGGCTGACGGAAATCAAAGTTCTGGATTCGGAGTTTGTGGGGAACTTCATGAGTCCCGGCTATCGACTTCCTAACCAGCCCATCAAGCCGGGAGAGGCTGTGAAACCGGAGGACACGCATCCGCTGACCGCGTTGAACGTGAAGTCAGTGATCGCGGGGCCGCTTGATGGAGCCAGCGTAAAGCCGGGCAAGATCGCGGTTCACGGAGCGGCGTGGGCCGGAGAAGCCGACGTCGTGAAAGTGGAAGTCTCGACCGATGGCGGAGCAAGTTGGAATCGCGCCACGCTGGGCCACGATCAGGCGCACTACGCCTGGCGGCTGTGGGGCTATGAGTGGAAGGCGACTGGGGGCGAGCATTCGATCCTGTCTCGCGCGACGGACAGCCAGGGGCGCGTGCAGCCCGATGCTGCGGTGTGGAATCCGAGCGGCTATTTGTACAATGCCGTCGATCAGGTGAAGATTCATGTCGCTTAGAATCTCGAAGTCTTTCGGCTTTGCGATTGCGTTGGCTTCGCTTGGCTGGCTGAACGTGGTGGCGCAGACTGCGGCTAAGCCGACGGACGATCTTCCCGCCGGGGCGATGCAGGCCAAGGCTACGGCGGCATGCACGGAATGCCACGAGGCGCGCATCATCCTGCAGCAGCGTTTGAGTAAAGCTGCCTGGACCAAAGAAGTGGACAAGATGATGAAGTGGGGCGCGCTGGTGGATGCCGCCGATCGCGACGCGCTGATCGATTACCTGAGCACAAACTTCAGTCCAGATCAGCCGCCGTATGAAGCGCCGCGCAGCGCGACAGAAAGTTCACCTGCCAGGCCAACGCAAAAGAAAGCGACAACAAAATAACCTGTTCGTCGTTCACGGCTTTTCTTCTGCGCCCTCTGCCGGCGAGCTTTTCTCCGGCCGCAACAAAGGGAACAGGATCACGTCGCGAATGGTATGCGAGTCGGTGAGGAGCATGCAGAGACGGTCGATGCCCACGCCCACGCCTCCGGCCGGCGGCATCCCGTAGGAAAGGGCGCGAATGTAGTCTTCATCCATCTGGTGGGCTTCGAGGTCGCCGCGCTCGCGCTCTTTCAATTGCGCTTCAAATCGGCGGCGCTGATCGTCCGGATCATTCAGTTCGCTGAAGCCGTTGGAAATTTCCATTTGCCCGGCGTAGATCTCGAAGCGCTCGGTCCAATCCGGCTCATCGGGCTTCTGCTTGGAGAGCGGTGACACTGCCGTAGGAAACTCGTAGATGATCGTGGGCTGGGTGAGATGCTCTTCGGCCGCGGCCTCGAAGAGCCCGGCAATCGTCTTCCCTAGCGGCGCGTTCGGATCAAAGGCCATGTGGGCGTGCACCGCGTTGAAGCGCTCCACCAGTTTCTTCACGCCTTCCGTGCTGGAGAAGTCGCTCATCTCCGGCTTCGCTCCGGCGCTCTCGGGCCAATAGTGGATGATGGCTTCGCGCATGGTCATGCGATGCCAATTGGCCCAGTCGAGTTCCTGATCACCCCACTTCGACTTCATGCTCCCGTTAACGGCCTTTGCCGCTTCGGTGATGACCTCCTGCGTAACATTCATGATCCCTTGATAGTCGGTATAAGCCTGATACGCCTCGAGCATGGTGAACTCGGGATTCCAGCGCCAGCCGAGACCTTCGTTGCGGAAGTTGCGATTGATTTCGTAGACGCGATCCAAACCGCCGACGACCAGCCGCTTCAAATAAAGCTCCGGCGCGATGCGCAGGTAGAGATCCATGTCGAGCGTGTTGTGATGCGTTACGAAGGGCCGCGCGACTGCCCCGCCGGCGATAGGCTGCATCATCGGCGTTTCGACCTCGATGAATCCGTGAGCATCGAGAGTACGCCGCAGCGACTGCACCAGCTTGGTGCGCTTGAGAAATACTTCGCGCACTTCGGGATTCATGAACAGATCGACGTAGCGCTGGCGATAGCGCAGCTCAACGTCGGTGAGGCCGTGCCACTTTTCCGGCAAGGGCAAAAGATCTTTGCTGAGGAAAGTGATCTCTTCCACGTGAATGGTCAGCTCACCGGTGCGAGTACGGAAAAGATATCCGCTGACCCCGATGTGATCTCCCAAGTCGAGAAGTTTGTAGAGATCGAATGCCACATCACCAACGGCGTCTTTCTTGACGTAGAACTGCAACTTCTGTCCGCCCTGTTGCAGGTGCGCGAATCCGGCCTTGCCCATGAGGCGAATGGCCATGATGCGGCCGGCGACTTTGACATTGATCCGGTCTTTTTCAAGTTCCTCGGCATTCTTTGCAGAGTACTCCGAGAGAATCTGCGGGATGGTGTGGGTAAAGTCGTACTTGCTGCGATAGACAGCCTGGCCGAGAGCTTCAATCCGCTTCAGCTTTTCACGGCGTTGTTCGTAGATATTGTCGTCGAGTCCCAATGTTGTCCTTTTCGTGGTTTGCGGTGGAAGGGAGATTATAGCGAATCGGTGGTGATCGATTGAGATTCGGACGGGCGGACGAAATCAAAATCCCCACTTCTCGCGCGACAAACGCGCGAGAAATGGGACACCCGCAGCAGTCCAACAATTCAATCAACTATTTGGCCGGGGCGGGGACGTAGCTCAGGTCAGGTTGATACTTCCAGATTGTCCACTCGGTGCTTTCGACAATCGTCGACACCTTGATTTGGAACGCTTTCCACTCGGCGGGAGTCATGCCCTTTTCGGTGCCGAACGGACCATCCAGATCCGCCCATCCGCTCAGGCCCAGGTAGGCGTGAATTTCGTTGGCTGGGGTACCGAAGCGAGCGACGGCCACTCCGAAGTTGGTAGCCCCGGATTTTTTGACGGCCGGAAAAATCTGATCGCGGAAGAGGGCTTTGGCCTCTTCCATCTTGCCCGGCATGATTCGGCTTCGGCTGGTACGGACCATGTTCGGAATTTCGTTCGAGCGCATGGACAGATCGGGCTGCATTTCGTCGATCCAGGTTTCCAGGCTGTCCGTCTGGACATTCAGGCGAGAAAAAATCGCCGCCATCTCCTGTGCGGACGACTTCAACTTGGGATTGTCCTCACCTATGTCTTTCCATTTGGCCGAGTACCAGACCACCGCATACTCGCTCGCTCCGGTCTGGGATTCCCAGACAGTGAAGGGCTCTTCGGAGCCTGCTTTCTTGTTAAGGGCCACGTAGTCTTTGACCGCGGCCTTCCAGTTATCGCCCTGATCCAATTTCACTTTCACGAACAGTACCGAGCGGAGATTGCGATCCTGTGCCCATGAGGGCAGGCAGAAGGCAGTCAACGCCACCGCAACGAGCAGACAACGAGACAACGCCAACTGTTTCTTCATTCTTATTCTCCTTGGCCTCGCATGCGAAGTGCGCTTCCTTCACTCCGCAAACAGGGTGTAATAAACGAGGCGAGCGCAAGTATACACGCCGCATGCAAGCCGGCTACTGGTGCGGGACTTGAGCTGGGTCTCGCGCTTGACGAACGTTTTGGTACCATGGTACATTGATACACATGAGCGACGACCCCAAACTACTGATCGAGCGGGTGCAGACTGGGGTACGCATAGAAAAACGCATTCTCAAGGTGCTGAAGGCGTTCGCCGAATATCACGACATGACCCTGGGCGATGTGCTGGAAGGCATCGTGCTGCATGCCTTCGACGGGAAGACTCCTTTCAGTCCGGCGTCACTGGAGCGTATTCGTGAGCTGAAGAAGTTTTACGGGCTGGACCTGGATTCGGCCGCCAGCCACCGGTTGCAAGAGATCAAGGCACAACGCAAGCGCAGTACTGACAGAAAAGCTTAGGAGCCGGAATGAGCGCCGCACAGACCAAACTTGCATTGACCGTTCTGCAGTGGGTGCTGGGAGTGGTAATCCTGGCCGAGGCCGTGCAGTTCGTGATGCCGGGCGCAGCGCATGATTTCGCCCGCACGCATCTTCCCGGATTCATCCGCATGATTCTGGGCTACGGCGAGATCGTCGGGTGCATTCTGCTTCTGATTCCGCCGACGGCCGTACGCGGGGCATGGGTTTTAGTCGGAATCTTCACACTGGCGATCGTGACTCACCTGCTGCATGGAATGTACGGGGTGGGGAATCTGGTGATCTACACGGCCGCCGCCTGGGCTGTTGCCACCGGCAAGGGAGCGTGATGGGCACGCCGTTCAAAGCGCTATTGGTGGAAGGCACGTCTGGCGTGGGAAAGTCGACGCTGATCGACGGGCTCATTCGACGACACGTGGGAGCAGCGAGTCCGCGAAAGATTCGGAGTCTGATTCATCTAGCGCAATCGCATACTTACGGACCGCTGGCGGTGGCAGAGGACAAGGGGCTCACGGCCGCCGACAATGTGCATCACCTGGAGCGCATTGTGAGCATCATGGAATGGCTGCACGGCGGCGTGCAGGAGCATAAGAAGCCGTGGTGCTTTGTGGTGATTGATTCCCTGCACCTGACGCATTGTGCGCGGCCGGGGGTGGTGAAGTGGAGCGAAATCGAATCATTCGACCAGCGGCTTGCGGCTCTCGGATGCAAGCTGCTTTTTCTTGAGGCATCGCCGCCTGCACTTTGGGAGCGCGGGATCAAGCCCCGGGTAAACGAGCAGTTTATGCAATACACGCGAAAGTTTGGGGGGAGCCACGAGGCGATCCACCAATACTTCGTCAGGGAACAAGCGACACTCGCTGAATTGTTTTCGCGCTCGACGATGTCCAAGCTGCTCGTAGGGAACGATGGTGCTCCGGAAGCCGCTCTGGATGCGGCTTTCGACTTCTGGATCGACGATGACCAATCAAGAATTCATTCAGCGATTTGAAGCCGACTCTTTGCCTGGCGATTCCTTTCATCATAGCGACCATGTCCGGCTGGCCTTCGCGTATCTGTCGGAATGCCCAGTCCTGCAGGCTCTGGAACGATTCGCCGACGCGCTGAAACGATATGCCGGGGCACGGGGCAAGTCGGGGCTTTATCACGAGACGATTACGTACGCTTATTTCTTTCTGATTCGCGAGCGCATGGCGCGGGCTGGCGGGATGGATTGGGATGCGTTCGCGAGGTGCAATCCGGAATTGTTGATTTGGAAGAATGGAATTCTGGGTGCCTACTATCGCGACGCTACGTTGCAGTCGGATCTGGCGCGCAGCGTTTTCCTGATGCCCGATAAATTCCAGGATTAGCCCCGTTTCCCTCAGCGGCTAAAGCCGTAGCCATGTTCGCGTCACGTTCGGCGCGGCTAGAAGCCGCGCCCTTTCAAGGCTCAACCCGGAATTCACGATTCAATTCAGAATTCACAATTCAATTCAGAATTCAAAGTTCGAACTCAATCGGAATTGAACTAGCGCTGTTCTAGAAGCCGCGTCCTTAGTGGATCAGCTTGGCGGTCGCGGGGTTTTGCGCGATGCCCAGTGCCCAGTTCACGATCTCGATGAAGCGGTTGGGCATGATGCCGATGAAGAGCGTGGCGAACGCTGTGACACCGAGAGCGGTGCGCATGGCGTAGCTGACGGGGAGATACTCCTCGCCTTTCTCCGGCTGGCGCATGAACATGGCGTTGGCAATCTTCAGGTAGTAGTAGAGGCCGAAGACGGAGTAGAGCACGCCGAGAGCGGCCAACACGTAGTGTCCGCTTTCAATCAGGCTGAGGAAGATGAAGTACTTGCCCCAGAATCCCGCGAGCGGAGGAATGCCGGCCAGCGAGAGCATGAAGATGAGCATGAGCACGGCTTCGACGGGAGCGCGCGAATAGAGCCCGTTCAGGTCGTCGAGTTCGTCGCCAATGACTTTCTTGTGGCGCAGCGAGGTGATCACGCCGAAGGCGCCCAGATTCATGAAAGTGTAGACCAGAAGATAAATCAGAATGCCCTTGATGCCGTCGATGCTGAGTTCGGTAGCAGTGCCGGCGATCAGGCCGAGGAGCATGTAGCCGACATGAGCGATAGAGGAATAAGCGAGCAGGCGCTTGGTATTGGTCTGGGTGAGCGCGGCGAGGTTGGCGCCGGTCATGGTCGCAATGGAGACGAAGACGAGCACAGGGGCCCAGGTGGCGCGCATTGGAATCAAGCCGAAGACCAGGACCCGGAGGAGCATGGCGAATCCGGCGGCCTTAACGGCAACGGACATGAATCCGGTGATGCAAGTGGGCGCGCCTTCGTAGGCGTCGGGTGCCCACTGATGAAACGGAACCGCGGCGATCTTGAACAGCAGGCCGGTCATGGTGGTGAGCAGCGCGATGATCGCGATCGGCTTGTATGGACCGATCAGCACCATCCGCGCGAGCACTTGCTGGATGGTGAAGAGATTGGTGCTGCCGGTGAGTCCGTAAAAAAGTGAGAGGCCGTAGGCGAAGATGCCGGAGGAGAATGCGCCGAGGAGAAGGTATTTCAGCGCGGCTTCATTGGAGCGACGGTCGCGACGCAGGAAACCGACAAGCACGTAGGTTGAGATGGCCATCAGTTCGAGGCCGATAAAGATAAGGACGATGTCGGCGCCGCAGGCCAGGCACATCATGCCGGCGACCGAGAGCAGCATGAGCGCGTAGTATTCGCCGTGGTTTTCGTGTTCGGTCTCGAGATAGCGGACGGAGATCAGAATCGTGATGGCGGTCGCTGCGAGGAAGAGATAGAAGAAGTAGATCGAGAAATGATCGACCAGCACCGTGCGCATGAGGCCGAAAGAGCCTCCGGAAGTGCCGAGCCATTGCTGAATGTTGTAGACGGCAAAGGCGGAAAATAGCAGCCCGATAAAGGCGGTGACCGGGTTGACCCACTTGTCTTTTGCCGGGAGCATCAGATCGATTAGAAGAATGCCGAGGGCGAACAGCGCAAGTAGAACGATGGGCCGGATCAGCACCCAATCGGTCGCAGAGAATCCGATCGCGCCCACTAGTTCGTCCCCTTCCCTGCTGATGCCGCTGCATTTGGAACCACCGCTGCCGGAGCGGCGAGCGCTGGCGTCTGAGTCGCGGCATTCACCGAGCGTGCCGGTTGCGGATAGTCGGGCCGCACGATGGCGATCGTGTGATTTACCGGCTGCTCAAGAATTTGGAAGAACGGCTTGGGATAAAGGCCGATCCAGAAGGCCATGATGAGCAGAGGAACGAATGTTGCGACTTCACGCGGAGTGAGGTCATGCAGCTTTTCGTTCTTCGGATTGGTTACTGTGCCGAAGAATACGCGCTGGTAGAGCCAGAGCAGAGTACGCGGCGGCGAGAATGACTCCGGGGACGGCCCATGCGCCCCAGCGCCAATTTTCCATGAAAGTTCCTTGCAGGATGGTGAACTCGCCGACGAAGCCGTTGAGCAGCGGGAGTCCCATCGAGGAGAGGAACATGATCATGGTGATGGTGGCGTAGACGGGCATCACGTTGGAGATGCCGCCGTATTCGGAGATTTCGCGAGTGTGGCGGCGTTCGTAAAGGATGCCGACGATCAAGAACAGCGCGCCGGTGGAGATGCCGTGATTGATCTGCTGCAGGACTGAACCGCTCAGGCCGAGTGGCGTGAGCGCGAAAATTCCCAGCGTGCAGAAGCCGAGATGGCTGACCGACGAGTAGGCCACCAGCTTCTTCATGTCTTTTTGCATGAGCGAGACGAGGGCGCCATAGATGATGCCGATGATGGAGAGGGCGATCATCCAACTGCGAACTTTGGTGTGCATCAGGACGTCGGGGAAGAATGGCAGCGAGAAGCGGATGAATCCGTAGGTTCCCATCTTCAGCAGGACGCCGGCCAGGATTACCGAGCCTGCGGTCGGGCGCTTCCACGTGGGCGTCGGGCAGCCAGGTGTGGAAGGGGAACATGGGGACTTTGATGGCGAAGGCGAAGAAGAAGCTCAGGAAGAGAAGCGTTGCCGCTTGCGGGCCGTAGTCGGAATAAATCCGGGGTGCGGTTTGGTACAGAGCGTCCAGGCTGAAGGTGTAGACGCCGGTGACAACGTGATGATGGAAGTAGAGGAAGAGGATTCCCAGCAGCATTAGCACCGAGCCGGCCAGACGTGTAGAGAAAGAATTTGATGGCGGCGTAGAGTTTGCGCGGGCCGCCCCAGATGCCGATCAGCAGATACATGGGCACGAGCATGGCTTCCCAGAAAACGAAGAAGAGGAAGAAATCGAGCGCCATGAAAACGCCGAGCATGCCGGTCTGCAGAAAAAGAAACCAGATGTAGTATTCCTTGACGCGATTCTCGATGGCGGTCCAGGAGGAGAGGATCGAGATCCAGCCCAGCAGCGTTGTCAGCATGATGAGCAGGAACGAGATGCCGTCGATGCCGAGCACGTAGCCGGCGCCGATGGTGGGGATCCAGTTGTTGGGAGTGCCTTCGATGAACTTGAAGCCGGGCTCGAAGCGGAGCGCCCAGAACATCGGCACCAACGGGATCGAAATGAGGAAGCCGCCGAGCGCGAAGATGTTGGCGATCCAGCGGATGGCGTCCTTGTTCTCCTTGGGTACGAACAGGAGAAGGAGCGCGCCCAGCAGCGGCGTGAAGAGGATGATGGATAGGATGTGATTTTGCATAGTCAGCTTCTAGCTGTGAGCGATGAGCAGTGCGCTATGAGCAAACCCGGTTTTTTTGGCTCAAAGCTCATTGCTCATTGCTCGCTCAGTGGTACACGTAATAAAACACGAAACCTAGCAAACCTGCGGTCATTACCAGGGCATACCATTGCACCAAGCCCCATTCGAGGAGGCGCATGGGATAGCTCAGCATGCGCGCGAGGATCGCGGGGCCGTTGACGCCGATGCCGTCGATGATCCACTTGTCCCACCAATTGGAAATTGTGGCGGTGAAGCGGGTGATCCATCCTGCGCCGTTGACTGCGCCGTCGATCACATTGGCATCAAACCAGGAACTGGCTTCGCCCAGTCCCATCACGCCCAGACGAATGTCGCCTACTTTGCGGCGACCGGTGAATACGTAGTCGTAGCCTTCGTCGACGTAATACTTGTGCATGAGCGTGTTGTAGACCGGCGGCGCGGCCGCGGCGATGGGCTCGATGTAGCCTGTGTCGGCGTTCGCGTAGGAGCGTCCGGCCATGAACCATCCAAGACCGGCTGCGCCCACGGACAGGAACATCAACAAATATTCGGTCGGACTGGTGTGCTCTTCTTCTTTCTCACCGGCGGCGAGTTGCGCGCCTTTGCCTTCCTCGACTAAGACGCGAGCCTCGCCGCGCGAGAAGACCGGGTCTAGAAATTTCGCAAAGCGATCCGAGCCGCCGAGACTGTGCGGCCATCCCAGAAATCCGGCGAACAGCGAGCAGACGGCGAGGATCACGAGCGGCATAGTCATCGACTTGGGCGACTCGTGAATGTGGTGCTCGACCTCGTGGCTCATGCGCGGCTTGCTGTAGAACGTGAGATAGATCAGCCGGAACATGTAGAACGCCGTCATCAGCGCCGTGATGTAGCCGATGCCCCAGAGGATGCGGTAGGCGCCGCCTTCGCTGGTCCAGGTCTGCCAGAGAATTTCGTCTTTCGAGAAAAATCCGGCGAAGGGCGGGATGCCGGCGATGGCGAGTGTGGCAATCAGCATCGTCCAGTAGGTCGTGGGGATTTTGTCGCGGAGCGCGCCCATGTTGCGCATGTCCTGCTCGCCGGACATGGCGTGGATCACCGAGCCGGCGCCGAGGAAGAGCAGGGCCTTGAAGAAAGCGTGCGTGAAGACGTGGAAGACGGCGGCGGAAAATGCTCCGACGCCGAGCGCGAGGAACATGTAGCCGAGTTGCGAAACGGTGGAATAGGCGAGGACGCGTTTGATGTCGTTTTGCACCAGTCCGATGGAGGCGGCGAAGATGGCGGTGAGCGCGCCCACGATGGCAACCGTCTTCATCGATGTTGGAGCGAGAACGAACAATGCGTTCGAGCGCGCGACCATGTAGACACCTGCCGTGACCATTGTGGCTGCGTGGATCAGGGCGCTGACTGGGGTGGGGCCTTCCATCGCATCGGGCAGCCAGATGTAGAGCGGAAGCTGCGCCGACTTGCCGCATGCTCCAACGAAGAGAAGGAGCGTGGCGGCAGTGATGATGGGATCGCCGATGGCGAAGTGTCCGCTACGAGCAAGATGGTTCACGTCGACGTAGCGCAGCGAGCCGAAATACCAGGCAATGAAAAACATGCCGAGGAGGAATCCGGCGTCGCCTATGCGATTGACGATGAATGCCTTGTTGGCGGCGTCGCTGGCGGACTTGCGATGGAAGTAGAAACCGATCAGCAAGTACGAGCAGAGGCCGACGCCTTCCCAGCCCACGAACATCAGCACATAGTTATTCGCAAGGATGAGCGTGAGCATGGAGAACATGAAGAGGTTCAGGTATCCGAAGAAGCGGTAGTAGCCGCCTTCATGCGCCATGTAGCCGGTGGAGTAGATGTGGATCAGCATGCCGACCCCGGTCACGAACAGGAGCCAGATGCTGGAGAGGGGGTCGAGAAGAAATCCGGCGTCAGCCTGAAACGTGGATTGGGAGCCGTCTTTCGTGAGATAGGCCAGGTGGCCGGTGTCGCTGCCGAGCCACGTGTAAATGATCTTTTCGTAAGGGCGGTGATTATTGGCGTCGGCCCAATGCGTGTATTCGAGGACCGCGAGGCAGGAGAAGAGAAATGTCAGGACCACCATCCCGACGCAGACCGCGTTCACCGCCTGCTTCGAAGCCTTGCGCCCGAAGAAGAACATCATCGCCGCGCCGAACGCGGGAAAGAGCGGGATTAGGTAGATGTGATCTAGAAAAATCATTCAAGCTCTCAGCTGTCAGCTCTCAGCTTTCAGCCAAAACATTCGAACAAAAAGTTAATCTATTCGCATCCGCAAGTGCTGACAGGAAGGCTGATAGCTGACAGCTGCCTTTTCACCACTTCAACAGATTCACTTCATCAATGTTGACCGTCTCCTTGTTGCGGAAGAAGGCGATCAGGATGCCGAGGCCGACCGCGGCTTCGGCGGCGGCGTCGGTGATTACGAAAATTGCGAAAACCTGTCCATTCAGGCTGCCGGGGATGTGCATTCCCTGCCAGTAGCGCGAGAAGGCCACCAAATTCAAATTCACCGCGTTGAGGATTAGCTCAATCGACATTAGAACGATGACTACGTTGCGCCGGGTGAGGACTCCGATGACGCCCAGCAGGAACAGAGCGGCACCTAAGACCAGGTAGTGCAGCGTCGTAATGTGCAGCATCGATTCCATATTGCTTCCAGCAGGAGACGTAGCAAGCTACGTCTCTACGATTAAATTCGCTTCTTCGCCATTACTACCGCGCCGATGATTGCCACCAGCAACAGCAGCGAGGCGATCTCAAACGAGAACATGTACATGCCCTTGCTTCGGTCGTAGAGCAGAGCGGCGATATCCTGCACGTTCTGGCCTTCGACATAGGTCATGCGGCCTTCGGGGAACAGGTTCTTGCCTTTGGTGTAGACCGTGATGAAAAGGCCGCCCAGCGCGCCCGCGGCGATAATACCGACCAACCATTGCTTGTTGAACTGGCGCTCTTTCACGGTGCGCTCAATGTTGATCAGCATAATGACGAACAGGAACAGCACCATGATTCCGCCGGCGTAAAGAATAATTTGCACGCCTGCGACGAACGGAGCGTAGAGCATCAGATAGAGGCCGGCCTGCGCCAGCAGAGTCGTGATCAGCGCCATCGCCGAATGGACGGCGTTCTTGCGCGTGATCACCAGGATGCCTCCGATGATCATCGTGGCCGAAAGCAGGTAAAAGAAAAACGGTGTGGCTACGGGCGTCATGCGTTTGCTATCGTTTTCCCTCAGCGGCTAAAGCCGCACTCTTTTTTACTACTCTGCGGCGCGGCTAAAGCCGCACCCTTTCAAGACCGCGGCAATGCCAAGGCCCTGTTATCCCGGCCAAATGAAGCCGGCGACTGCCGTCAGGATTAAGATCCCGAGACCCATGGGCAGCAGAACTTTCCATCCCATTTTCATGAGCTGATCGAAGCGGTAACGCGGGAACGTGCCACGATACCAGATATAGAGATACATGAACGCGGCAACTTTGGCGGCGAACCAGTAAATGTCGCTGACGTGCTCGCGGACCCGCGGGATGAACAGGACGAGCCCGATCAGGCCGAGCACCGCCCCGAATCCAGCCAGGCCCGCTGTCTGAATTCTAAACAGCGGATGCTTGGGCATGCGGGCGGCATTGTAAAAGCACATCACTGCCAGGGCCACGAACGTGATTCCGGGAAAAAGCGAGAATACGAGGTCCCACGTGGAGCCGCCCAGCAAGTTAGGAAACGGGCGCAGCCAGCCACCGAGCCAGAGCGTTACGGCGATCGAACTCACGGCGATCATCGCAGAGTATTCCGCCAGGAAGAATAGTGACCAACGGAAGCCGCTGTATTCGGTGTGGAATCCGGCAGTCAGTTCGGACTCGGCTTCGGGCAGATCGAAGGGGGCGCGGTTGGTTTCGGCGACCATGGCGACCGCGAAGATAAAGAATGCGACTAGTCCCAGTGGAAAAAATTTAAACACGAACCAGACGCCCTGCGCTTGCTGCTCCTGCACGATGCCAATCATGCTCAACGTGCCAGTACCTTTCGCGTTGAGGCTGGTCATCAGGATTGCCGAAACCACGGCGAGGCCCATGGCGACTTCGTACGAGACCATCTGAGCGCTGGAGCGAAGAGCGCCGATCAACGGATAGTGCGAGTTCGAAGCCCATCCGGCGGTGACGATGCCGAGCACGCTGAGTGACGAGACACCGAGCATGAAGAGGATTCCGATGTTCATGTCGGTGATGGCGTGCGTGGGGCCGAAGGGCACGACGACGAAAACCGTGAAGGCCGCGAGAACAACGATGAAGGGCGCGATCCAGAAGACCAGTTTGTCGGCGCCTTCGGGAATGATGTCTTCTTTGAGCAGCAACTTGATCGCGTCGGCGATGGGCTGAAGCAGGCCGTGCGGGCCGACGCGCATGGGGCCGAGGCGCACCTGCATGTGCGCGAGAATTTTGCGCTCGAGCCAGTTCATGCAGATGACCGCGACGCTGAGCCCCGCGAACACGAGCAGAACATAGACCGTGGCCCAGAACCAGTTTCCGGCGGCGCCGGGAGTTTTATCGCTGCTCAGATAAGAGAGGATGTAGTCGATGGCGGCGTGCATCAGCGGTCCACCTCGCCGAGAACGATGTCCAGCGTTCCGATGACGGCGATGACGTCGGCGACTAACTGGCCGCGGCACATGAGATCGAGCGCCTGCAGATTGACGAAGCTTGGCGGGCGCACGCGGATGCGGTAGGGCTGGGTCGATCCGTCGCTGACGATGAAGTATCCGAGCTCACCTTTCGGAGCTTCGATGGAATGGTAGACCTCGCCAACCGGCGGCTTTATAACCTTGGGAACCTTCGCCATGATGGGGCCTTCGGGGATGCCTTCGACGGCCTGCTCGATGATGCGCAGCGACTGGCGGAACTCGGCCATGCGGACGATGTACCGGTCATAGGTATCGCCGTTTTCGCCAATTGGAATTTCGAAGTCGAAAAGTTTGTAGTTCGCGTAGGGGAGAGCCTTGCGGATGTCCCACTTCACGCCGCTGGCGCGGAGAACGGGCCCGGTCACGCCAAGGGCGATGGCATCTTTGGCGGAGATGGTTCCGACGTTCTTGGTGCGCTCGAGCCAGATGCGATTGGTGGTGAGCAGCTCTTCGTACTCGTCGATTTTCGGCTTGACGAATTTGACGAACGCTTTCACATCTTTTTCGAAGCCATCGTAGGTTTCGTATTGCAGGCCGCCGATGCGGAAGGCGTGCGTGGTGAGGCGGGCGCCGCAATATTTTTCATAGATCTTGAGAATTTCTTCGCGGTCGCGGAAGGTGTAGAAGAGCGGCGTGATCGCACCGATATCGAGGGCGTGAGTGCCCAGCCAGAGCTGGTGGCTAGCGATGCGGTTCAGTTCTGTAAGGATGACGCGGATGTACTGCGCGCGGGGCGGGGCTTCCACGTTGAGAAGTTTTTCGACTGCCTCGCAATATCCCAGACCGTTCGAGACCGCGGCGACGTAATCCATGCGGTCGACGTAGGGATTGAACATCGTGTAGGTGCGGTTCTCGGCGATTTTTTCGACGCCGCGGTGCAGATATCCGATGACGCATTCGAGGCCAAGAACTTTTTCGCCGTCGAGGCGCAGGATGACCCGCAGCACGCCATGGGTCGCAGGATGCTGCGGCCCCATGTTGATGACGAGCTCGTTGCTATCGAGGAACGTCTTGTCAGGCGTTTCGAGATCGAGCGGCGAGAGTGTGTTGGGGTCAGTCATGGATGAGATTATTGGCCGCTCTCGATTCCCAGGTTGATCTGCACCCATTCGTTATCCTGCTGCAGGATTCCGTAGTCTTTGCGCAGCGGGAATCCCTTCCAGCCGTCCGGCAGCAGAATTCTTTTCAGGTCAGGATGGCCGTCGAACTTGATGCCGAACATGTCGTAGACTTCGCGTTCCAGCCAGTTTGTGGTCTCCCAGATGGGCACCGAAGTTGGCAGGGACTCGCCCTCCGCGATTAGCGTTTTCACCCGGATGCGCTCGTTGCGCTGGAAGGAATAGAGAATCCAGATCACGTCGAATTGCTTCTCGCGCTTGGGATAGTGCACGGCGGTGAGGTCGACGCAGTAGTCGAATTGTTCCTGGTCGCGGAGAAGGTGAAGGATTTCCGGAATCAGCGAGCGGTCGACCACCATGTAGTTCTGGCCGAGATAGGTGAGCGCCTCGATGCCGGATCCGTATTCGCGCTTGAACTTGGCCACCATGGGAGAATCCCACGGCGTGGGAACTGGCACCGGCGCTTTCGCGGCCGGCGCAGCGGGCTTGGCAGGCGCGGCCGCAGCAGCAGGCGGCTTGGCTGCAGGGGCCTCTGGCTTCGCCGGGGGAACAGCGGCACTTGCCGGCTTATCGGGAGCGGTCGAGGTTTCCGCTTGAACCGATGCGGCAGGTGTAGCTTTGACTCCGCCCGGAGTTGCGGGCTGATCCGCCGTCGGCTTCGGTTCATTTTCCGGCGGCGGCGATGAGGGAGATTTGATTTCGTCCGGCATATTCGCGAAGGCACAACTGTGGCACAGTCGCGTTCTGGAGAACGTTAACTTTTATCAGCTTGAGAAGATGGTGTCAACGAGGTTGATCAGCGGAAGGGGTCGTCTAGGGGGATTCCGCGATCCGGGGAAATTTTATGCGCGCGACTGCGCCTGATACTGCTCGATTAGATCGCGGATTCGTTGAGCGTCTTTCTTGCGATGGCCGTGGCTGGTGATGGGATCGGTGCCGCCGGTGGATTCGATTACGATCTCCGACCAGAAGACGCCGGTCGAAATGTGCACCGAGGCGATCTTCGACATGGGGATGGTCTCTTCGTTGCTACCGAAGAATCGCGATTTCAGGCGGCTTACTCGCTGCGGGCTGATGACGAGCTTTGTGGGAAATAGGAAATTGCCTTGCGTCCAGCGGCTGGCGGTGAAGGTTTCAGCGGGAGAGTAATCGGGAGTGTTGATCGCGGGCGTCGACATTCAGGCATCCGGGGCTAAAGCCCCTTGATTTTTTTTTAAGCTGACGCGGCGCTAAAGCGCCGCTCTTCCACGGCCGCTATCAGCGACCTTCTCCACAGGCCGCTTTACACCCACTCGAGCGCGCCTTTTTGCCATACCCAGATGTAGCCGACGACCAGGATCGCGAGAAAGATCAGCATCTCGATCAGGCCGAAGCCCCCGAGGGCTTTAAACTTCACGGCCCAGGGAAAAAGGAAAATTGTTTCCACGTCGAAGACTACGAACAGGATTGCGATGATGTAATAGCGCACTGTGTAACGCCCGCGGGCGCTGTCGATGGGATCGATGCCGCATTCGTAGGGCATGAGCTTGGTCTTGCTGGGATTGTCCGGGCGCACCAGCTTGGCCAGGAGCAGAGTGATAGGCAACAAAGTGCCGACGATGGCGATGAAGATAAAAATGGGTACGTAATTTTGCGGCATGAGTGCTCCGATTCCGCGCAGCAAGTCATCCTAGCGCGGATGGGGGCGGAGGTTCAAGCTGCAATTCCCTTCTGAGTACGCGGTCCATGTGCGAGTTTTCATTCCGAACCGCGTTCTCATCGCGGGAGGAATCTGCAATTTTGCCGTGGGGAACAACAAGTTCCTCACTGGGCTTTCACCCCGGTTCGGAATGACAAAATGAAACCGAAGCCGCGGACTCGTCGTGATATGCTTCCGGATTCCGCCGGACGGTTCGCTTCGCGCGGATAAAATCTCGCCTTCATTCTGCTGGACAAGGAGAGCCTGTGACCTTCTCACGCCGTGATTTCGTAAAAAGTTCAGTGCTGGGAGCTGTGGCTGCAGGAGTCGGGATCCCCGCTGCCTCGGCGGCTGAAGGTAATGGGGCACAGAGCTCCGCTCCGCAGAGCGCTCCCAAGGCTCCGATCATTATTTGCGCCCACAATGGCCACGCCTACGTTGAAGCGGCGTATGCATTCCTCAAAGGCGGCGGCGATACGCTCGACGCCGGGATTCGCGTGGTGAAGGGGCCGGAAGACGATCCCAATGACGACTCGGTCGGCCTCGGCGGATTGCCTAACGAAGAAGGCGTGGTCGAATTGGACGCATGCTGCATGCACGGACCGACGCGGCGCGCGGGGGCGGTTGGCGGCGTGCGCAACATTAAGAATGTGTCGATGGTCTCGAAGGCAGTCATGGAGCATACCGGACACGTCATGCTGGTGGGCGAGGGCGCGGAACGATTTGCCGTGGATATGGGCTTTCCGCGGGAGAATCTGCTGACCGACCGCTCGCGAAAGATTTGGATGCTGTGGAAGGAATTCAACTCGGATCGCGACTGGTGGGGGCCCGGACTCGCGAGTCCGCACTGGCGTCCGCCCGCACCGGAGTCGAAACCGCAGGCTGAAGTGTGGCGCGATCGCATTCGGCAATTGCAGGAGCACGCCGCCGGTCTTGGTATTGAACCGGAATTCCAGTTGGCGGCGGTACGGCGGGTTCTCTTCCCGCCAACCGGGACGATTCATTGCTCGGCGTTGAATGAGAAGGGAGAAATCTCCGGCATTACAACGACCAGCGGGCTCGCCTTCAAATTGCCTGGCCGATGCGGCGATTCGCCGATCATTGGGGCGGGCTGCTACACCGATCAGGACGTGGGCTCAGCCGGAGCAACCGGGAGCGGCGAAGAAAATATCAAGGTCGCGGGCGCTCACACCATTGTTGAGAACATGCGGCACGGCATGTCGCCACACGACGCCGGCATGGACGCGCTCAAACGCATCGTGCGCAATTACAACGGCGACATGACCAAGCTACGCTACATGGATATGACCTATTACATTCTGCGCAAAGACGGCGCCTATGCCGGGGTCTGTCTATGGGAGGGATATTCGGTTGGGAATCCGCACAAGTTTTCGGTGCACGATGGCACGCTGCGGGCAGAAGTCGCCACGCCGCTGCTGAAGGGATACTCGCAGGAATGGCCGCCATTCCCGCCGATTCCGGAGGAATTGAAAAAGGATTCGGAATACCTGAAGTAATTCACACGATAATAGTGTACACTATTATCGTATGAAGAACATTACTCTTAGCGCGGACGAAAACCTGATTGAACAGGCGCGACTGGTGGCGCAGGCGCGGCATAAGACGTTGAACGCTGCCTTCCGCGAGTGGCTGGAGCAGTATGCCGGGCAGGCAGGCGGCGGCGGCGCGGTCGAGGCCCTGATGCGACGATTGCGGCACGTGCGCTCGACCGGCCCCTACACCCGGGACGAAATGAATGAGCGGTAGATTCTTCCTCGATACAAATATCTTCGTCTACACCTTCGACACCAAAGCGACGACCAAAGCGAGAAAGGCCGCGCAGCTGATTCGGAGAGCGGCCGATAGCGGCGAGGGAATCGTCAGCTATCAGGTGGTACAGGAATTTTTCAACGTTGCCCTGCGGAGATTTTCACATCCTATGAGCGTGGCCGAAGCGGAGCAGTACCTGATCACCGTGTTTCGCCCGTTGCTGGCGGTCCACTCCTCGCCCGCTCTCTTCGTGGAAGCATTGCGAATCGCGGCGAAGCACCGGTTCGCCTGGTATGACTCGCTTATCGTCGCCGCCGCACTGGAGGGACAATGCGAAACACTGTACAGCGAGGATCTCCAGCACGGGCGGGAGATCGAAGGTCTGCGGATTGAGAATCCGTTCGCTGACTGAAATTTTCGCGCTTCGCCTCAGTTCCCCTTTCTACAAGAACCGCACCTTCACGTCCGGCCCCTTCTCAAGGTGAATGCTCTCGATGAACCGTACTTTGCCGGTGCGCAGGGTCATGATGACCGAGGATGTGCGCGTGCCTTCGCCGAAGAAACGCACGCCTTTCAGCAGAGCGCCATCGGTCACGCCGGTGGCGGCGAAGATGAGTTGCTTTCCGGGGGCCAGGTCCTCGGCTTCGTAGATGCGGTTCTTGTCTTTGATCCCCATGCGCGCAAGGCGCTCTTCCTGATCTGGCTTCACGACCAGGCGGCCGAGCATATATCCATTGAGGCAACGAATCGCGGCGGCTGTGATCACACCTTCGGGCGCGCCGCCTGACCCCATAACCGCGTGCACGCCGGTGCCGATTACGGCGGCGGCGATGCCAGCAGAAAGATCACCGTCGCCGATCAGACGGATGCGTGCTCCGGCAGCGCGGATATCGGCGATCAGCTTGTCGTGACGCGGACGGTCCAGCACGATCACCACCAGATCTTCCACATCGCGATCCAGTCGCTTGGCGATGTTCTTCAGATTGTCCAATACCGGGGCATCGAGTTCGACCGCGTCTTTACAGGAGGGACCGACAACAATTTTTTCCATGTAGCAGTCGGGAGCGTTGAGCAAACCTCCGCGCTCCGAGGCCGCGAGCACGGTGATGGAGCCGGGGGCGCCGGTCGCGCACAGATTCGTGCCTTCAAGAGGATCGACGGCAATATCAACCTCAGGAACTTCAGTGCCGTCAGGAAATTCCGCGCCCACGCGTTCGCCGATGTAAAGCATGGGAGCTTCGTCGCGTTCGCCTTCGCCGATCACGATGGTTCCGCGCATCGGGATCGAGTCCATGGTTTTGCGCATGGCTTCGGTGGCGACTTCGTCGCTAAGCTTGCGCTCGCCCTGACCCATGGTGTGGGCCGAAGCAATCGCGGCTACCTCAACGACCCGCAAGAACTTTGGTGCGAGATCGCTTTCAATATTTTCTCCGAAGCTGCGGACCTTGCCTTGTGTCTGTGATTGCGTTTCCGTCAATGATCCCTCCCTTGCATGCGTTACGAGGTCACTCCTTGTGCCGGCTTGAGACTATAACCCAACTCCGGAGGCGGAGAAAAGAACCGATAGTCCTCATCACAACAACCGATACCTTCGCGCCCTGCCTCCATGGTATTCTCCTAGCCCTGATTCCCAACGGAGACTCATGCCCGACGCGCGCGCACTGACGATTCTATGCATCACCACCTATGAAAAAGGGCAGGAGTTTATGCGCGAGTGCAAGCGCCAGGGCTGCCGCGTTCTGTTGCTGACGGCGGAAAAGCTGCGCGACGCAGACTGGCCGCGCGAGAGCCTCGATGACACCTTCTATCTTCCCGAAGAAATTGCGCTGGGAGATATTGTGAAAGCTGTGACGCATGTGGCGCGCACCCACAAACTGGACCGCATCGTGGCGCTTGACGAGTACGACATGGAGACTGCAGCCACCCTGCGCGAACACCTGCGAGTCCCGGGCATGGGCCTTACCACCATGCGCTACTTCCGCGACAAGCTTGCGATGCGCATGCGGGCGCTTGATCGCGATGTGCGCGTGCCGGATTTTGTTCCGGTCGTGAATCATGACGACATCCGCTACTACCTCGAACATGTGGCCGGTCCATGGGTGCTGAAACCGCGTCAGGAGGCGTCAGCCATTGGGATCAAGAAAATTCACGCGCCCGATGAACTCTGGCCGGTGCTCGAGCAACTGGGCGATAAGCAATCCTCGTTTCTACTGGAAAAATTCGTGCCCGGCGAGGTGTATCACGTCGATTCGGTCGTGTCAGAAAATGAAGTCATTTTCGCGAACGTGAGCAAGTACGGCAAACCTCCGATGAACGTGGCGCAAGGTGGTGGTGTCTTCACCACTTCCACCGTACCTCGCGGAAGTGATGACGATCAGGGACTGCGGGAGATCAATCGCGATTTGATCGCTGCCCTCGGCCTGGTCCGCGGAGTGGCGCATGCGGAATTTATTCGTGCGCACGCCGACGGGCATTTTTATTTTCTCGAATGCGCCGCGCGGGTTGGCGGAGCCTACATCAACGAAATGGTCGAGGCTGCCACTGGAATCAATTTGTGGCGGGAGTGGGCGCGCATCGAAATCGCGGGCGGCGACGGATCGTACACGTTGCCTCCGGTGCGCGAGGAATATGCGGGTGTCATCGTTTCGCTGGCGCGGCAGGAGAATCCGGACACCTCCGCTTACAACGATCCGGAAGTTTACTTGCGCATCAAGAAGCATCATCACGCCGGGCTGGTGCTTCGATCAGCAGACCCGCAGAGAATTCCCGCGTTGCTGCAGAATTACGCGCAACGATTTGCCCAGGAATTCACCGCCGTTGAGCCGCCACGGGATAAGCCCACCGCTTAGAAAAGGAATCTCGCGCTCAACTGAATCTGCCGCTACTTCCCCGAAGTCCTCGTCTGCGAACACACACGTGGATGACCGCGACCAAGCCTTGCCTCTGCTAGTATTTGCGCATGAACACAACAGCCCACGATCATCCCGCGACGGCGGAACGCCAGCCCCAGGAGCGCCGGGAACCGGCGTATTTGTTCACAGAAAAGCAGGTCACGGAAAAAAGCGAGATCGCGCGGCGTTTCCTCGATACCCGCACACGCCTCAACGCCAACGTCGACAAAGCGAACAACTTCCTGGTCAAGCGCTTTTACAACATCGATCACAACACCTATCTGGAAGGCAGCTTACCTTCTAAGACGAAAGAGCTGATGGGATTGGTTGCGTCCACGTGTCTGCGCTGTGACGACTGCATCGCATACCACACGATCCAGTCTTACCGCCTGGGCGCCACGCGAGCGGAGCAGGAAGAATCGTTGAACGTCGCGCTTGTTGTGGGCGGCAGCATCGTCATCCCGCACCTGCGGCGGGCGTATGAGTTGCTGGAGGAGTTGTACGGATAAAGCGTTGCTGAGATTCTAGAAGAATACTTCCGGCGACACTTTGAAGCGGCGGCTCAGTTTGCGAATGTGCTCGGCATTCAACTTGCGCTTTCCACTGACCACCTCGGACACAATGCTGGGCGTTCCGAAGACGTCCACGAGGTCCTTCTGCTTCAAATTGTTGGCCTGCATCAGTTCGTTCAGGACATCCAGGGGGCTGGCGGAATTGAGCGCGTAGTGCTTTTCTTCAAAGTCCTCGATGAGCAGCGTGAGTAACTCAGCCATCCGGCGCTCGGCGGCACTCATGCGGCCAGCTTTGCGGTCCAACTCCTCGAGCATTTCAATGAAACGCTGGTTCTCGGCTTCGCTGCGAATGACAGCGGGCAGAGTGCTCGAAAGCAGGGCTGCATATTCAGATCGAACTGCAGTAGCGCTCATGATTTCCACCCTCCACGGTCGTATTCGACATGCGTCAATACGTAGCGAATGTAGATACGAGAGAAAGAGTAGTTGATCTCGGTGATCAACCGGTATTGATTCCCCTTAATATTGAACACGGTCCACTTGCCGACGCCGTCCGCGGTCGAAAACGTCGCACGCACCTCTGTCAAGTTCCGCCATTGGGCCGTCTTAGCAATGCGGAACCAAACATCGAGTGCCCTTTCGAGGCCGCCATGTAGTGCGGAGGCTTCCTTGAGCTTCTTGCGGCTGATAACGTGCACGCATGCCTCCGCAAGTTCGCATTCTGCGAATATAATATTCGCAAAATGCGAAGATGTCAACGAGCATGATTCTAGAATGCGTCGATCCCGGTGACGCTCTGACCGATAATCAGCGAGTGCACGTCGTGGGTGCCTTCGTAGGTCTTCACCGACTCCAGGTTCATCATGTGGCGCATTACCGGATAGTCGTCGGCCACACCGTTTGCGCCGAGAATGTCGCGCGAGAGCCGGGCGCACTCGAGAGCCATCCAGACGTTATTTCGCTTCGCCATCGAGATATGTTGCGGCTTCACCTTGCCGGCATCTTTGAGTCTTCCGACCTGCAGCACCAGCAGTTGCGCCTTGGTGATTTCGCTGATCATCCATGTGAGCTTGTCCTGCACGAGCTGGTGCGAGGCGATGGGCTGATCGCGCCACTGTTTGCGCAGCAGTGAATATTGCAGCGCGCAGTCATAGCACGACATGGCCGCGCCCACCGCTCCCCACGCGATGCCGTAGCGCGCCTGATTCAGGCACATCAAGGGAGACTTCAACCCGCCCGTCTTGGGCAGCAGATTCGACTCGGGGATGTGCACGTCCTGCAGCGAGAGGCCCGAAGTCACCGACGCCCGCAGTGACCACTTGCCGTGAATGTCGTCGGCTTTAAATCCTGGCCGGTCGGCCTCGACCAGAAATCCGCGGATGAGATCGTTCTCGTTCTCCACCTTCGCCCAGATGATGGCGACGTCGGCAATCGTGCCGGAAGTGATCCACATTTTTTCGCCATTGATGACGTATTCGTTACCGACTTTCTTCGCGCGCGTGCGCATGCCGCCGGGATTCGATCCGAAATCAGGTTCTGTCAGGCCGAAGCAGCCCAGCTTTTCGCCCTTCTGCATCGCGGGCAGCCACTTCTCTTTCTGCTCGTCGCTGCCAAATTCATAAATCGGGTACATACACAGGCCCGACTGCACGCTGACAAAACTGCGCACGCCCGAGTCGCCGCGTTCCAATTCCTGCGTCATCAGTCCATATTCGACGTTGCCCATGCCGGCGCAGCCATAGCCTTTGAGGGAAGCGCCAAAAAATCCCAGTTCGCCCATGGGCTTGACCAGTTCGCGGGGAAACCTGCCGGCACGATTGCACTCTTCAATGATGGGAATGAGATTGTCTTCGATGAACTGGCGCGTGGTGTCGCGAACCAGCTTTTCTTCTTCGGTCAGCAACGAATCGTACTGGATGAAATCCACACCGCGGAATTTGATGGCAGCCACAGGAATTCTCCTTAACGAATTACGGCTGAGACCCCTATCCATCGCAAGAAAATCTGGCGGGTCAACGGCCGGAAGGCAAACATTTGACGGTAACAGGGCGGGGAGACGAAGGTCAATGTTCTTAACCTCAGAAAGAATAGACTTAGTAATTGGTATTTGAAATCCATTTCCAACGAGAGTCCACGCTGCTCGGCAGCGATCTCATGCGATAACGGCCCTTGCCCCGGCACGATTTAAGCACCGTACGCCGGGTGCCGCTGTTCGGAGGAGGCCGCTTGGCGGGAGAGGCCGCCCCTCCGCGACAATCCTGAATCGGTCCGAGCGTGCCCAGTGGTCGAGGATAGTCGTCTGATTGCAACCAGCTCTCGACGGGGACGAAAAACAACGAGGCCTTAAATGTCTGGGGTATCGAGAGCAACACCTCGCACCCCTAGTCCGGCGGTTGGCTGCTCACGCTGTCGAGGTCTTCCTTCGCGTTTCTCTCGGAGGCGCAGCATTGGCTGCTCAACGCAGTAATACGATAGGCAAGCGCAAGCCAGCGCCGGTACGACAAGAAAATATCCCAGGTGCAGCGAGGGGTTCGAGCAGAACAATTCTTGCCACAGGTAGAGGCTGTAGCTAATCCTTCCCAACCATGCGACAGGGGACCAGTTTAAGGCTTGATATGGAACCTGGATGACGTGCAAGACTAAACCGGCGATGGAGAGGTTGAGCAGGGGACGAAGAACGAAAAGCATGAAGATTGATCGCAAAGCGCTTGTCGCCGGGAACCAGGGAATGAAGATCATCGCGAGAACCATTGTGAGAGCCCACGAACCTCTGATTTTAGGAATGCGGGCTGCGAATATCGCAAGCAGACAGCCAATCGCGAGCTGGTCGGCGAACACAGGCAGGCTGCCGATGAGTCCGTTGTGCACCCTAAAAGCATAGAGGAGAGCCTGGAAGATTGGTGTCACTGTGGAGGCGCAGAGCAGAATAGCGATTTTGTGGCGCTGCCAATTTTTTACGGCGAAAGGCCAAAGTAGATAGAACTGTTCCTCAATGCTGAGCGACCAGAGGTGTCCGAAAATCCAAGGTCGCGAAATGTCCATGTTGGCGACATACAACACCGCCGCAGCGGCGTGGTACCAGTGCATCTGCCGCCAGTAGAGGGCAATGACAACCGCGAGAAATACTAATGCTGCCGGGAAAATTCGATACGCCCGTCGAATATAGAAATCGCGCAGGCTAATTGTGGATGTCCGCTCGTATTCTCCCAACAGGAGGCTAGTAATCAGGTAGCCCGAAAGCACAAAAAAGACATGGACCCCAAGATCGCCGTAGCTACCAAGCACTTGGAGAGAAATATGCTTCCACTTTATAAGGTGACTGATGACGACAAGTGTGATTGAAATCGCCCGCAGGCCGTCCAGTGATGGAATTCGTTGCATACTCACAGCGAGTGGGAATTGCCGCTTCTGAATTAAGCAGGCTGGGCGGCATTATATCTGACACTTTGGGTTCACCACTTTTTCAAAGAATCCAATGTAACGAATGCAAATGCCTGGAAGATGTACCTAAGAAAATGGTTCGGATGATCAAACAAACCAGAACCTGACGGTGACGTCCTCTCGCAAGGGCTTATCGGCTTGCTTCCTGAATTTCCGACTTTTCCATCTCGATGACCGCGATCCACTGCCCCTTGCGCTCCTGCGAAAACACAACCGAGCCGCCGAGAATCTGCGCAGCTGCCGCTGGTGGAAGATCGCGGTGGAAGCCGAAGAATCGGGTCTTGAGCTCTTCCCACTTTGGCCAGCGCCTGAGAGTCCATTGCTCCAGCAGGGTGTCGGGCGGCTCGTACTTAGTGGAGAACACCAACGCTGCCTCGAAGTGCGAGCGAAAGTCCGCCGCGGAGAGCACTTCGTCCAACGAGAAATCTTCAATCCGCACCACCTGCACCGGACGCGTGGTGTAGCCGAGCCACGGCCGCGTTAGTTCGTCTGAAGCTGGCCACGCGGTAAGAACATGCGCCATGGGATAACGAGCTTCGAGAAAGCGCTCGGCGTTCTCGTGCAGAACAACGTAGTCGCGGTAAGCAAGGTTGTCCTCCGGAGAAAAACCGTAAGGAGGATTCCAGAACCATCCCGACACGAATGCGGCAGCCACCAATACGATCGCGACTGGCCACCAGGGTACGCGTCTGCGCAGTGTGGACACCGCAACAATGATCACCAGCGGCACTGCCGGCAACATGTAACGGGCAAGAACGGCGCCTCCGATCAGTGCCATCGCGACGATGTAAGCAGCAACCACTGCCAGGAAAACCATCTGCACGGAAAGTGGAATGCGCCGCCGGGCGACGCCATCATCTTCCATTGCCGGCAGAAGCATGGCCAGCAGCATGGCGATGGTCAGCACCCACAGATGCAGATAGCCGACGACCTGCCACAGACGCAGGGCCAACGCCAGCACGAAGCGCAGAGGATTCAGAGTTGAAGCCACGTTGTAGCGGAAATATTCTGGATTGCCAAAAACGTATCCTGTGCGGGAATAGTGATAGGCGTACCAAAGCGCAAGAGGAATCAGCGGAAAAAACAGAGACGCCGCGCGGCGCAATGACCGCGGACGATCATCCCAAAGGTCGCCCAACACTGGACGTTTAGAAAAAACGCAACGCAGGATTTCCCAGCCCACCAACGCCAGCGGAGCGAGAATGGCCGTCTCCTTGCTCAGAGCGGCCAGCGAAAACCAGATTGCAGTCGCGATTGGGCGATCATCGATATACGCGCACAGGCCCCAGAACGTAAGGCCAGCCGCCGCGAGATCTACCTGCGCCAGCGAGCTTTGCGCAAAGAAGACGGGATACACCGCGGTACACAACGTCGACGCGATCGCAACCTGCCAATTAGCCACACGCTCCGCCAGGCGAAAAAGTCCGAGCAGCGAGAATGCAGCGACCAGCAGCATCGCCGAGCGCGCCACCAGCGGTGCGTAGCCGACGACCTTCCACCACAGCGCAATCCAGGCCAGCACCAACGGAGGATGCGCATTCGACACAGTGGAATGCGGAATCAGGCTTCCGGTGAGAAGAATGTCGCGGGCGGCAGGAACATAGTAGCCGGCTTCATCCCAGAAATACGGAAGCCGCAGCAGCGGCGCGTGCAGCAGAAATATTGCGACGAAGATGACCGCGAACACGATCGCGGGATGCAGCCGATTTTGGTGGGGAGGCATTTAACCGTAGGAATGTCGCGGGCAAGGTCTCGGTACAATCCGTTCGAACCAACTCTTGCGCCACAAATCGCGGAAGTTAGTGTACCGGCCCCTGTGGGGCCATCCGCGGATCCAGTTTGATCTCGCCGAAAGCTCCCTCATAGCCGGCAATATTTTGTTGCAGCAGACCGAGCAGCGCTTTCGCCTGCTGCGGGCTGAGATAGATTCCCTGAAAATTTTTGATCTCTACCTGCGTTTCCGTCTGCTGCTGCAGAGTGCCGAAAACCAGAAAGAAGTCCCAGATATTGACCCGCATCTGCACGCTGTTGGCGTAGTTCTCGCGGTAGTCCGGAGAGTTCATCAGCTTGACGTTGGGTTGGGTTGGAATGCTCATAGGCTGGAAGTGTAATGGCTTTGCCGCGAGGAAGAAAGTGCCGTCGCCGCTGAGAGCCCTTGGCGTAAGAGCAGCGATCGCTCTGACAAAAACTGTCATGTCGTTGTTGTTTTGTGGCTGGCAAGGCGCACACCGGCTTCGGAAAAATCGGCAGACAGTCACACAGTACTGCTGAAAACAAACCACTTACAGCTTCGATTCCGGTTACTTTGGGAAGTACCTTGTGGCGTGCAAAGTGCGATAGAGTGAGAGTTCCTCCGGTGCAACACGGAGGATTGCGGTCCCCTATGAGTCAAAACGGCGATCACGGAATGATGGAAGAGGTCGTACTCCCCGAGCACCTGCTGCCCCTGGGAACGGTGTTGGGGCCGGGAGTTTCGGCGATGGACCTGTGCATGGTCATGGCCAAGATTTTTCGCGTGCAGTATACCGAAGTCGCGCTCATGCGGCTCGAAGGCGGCCTGCTTCGCTTCATATTTCCGGAATATTTGCGCACTACAGGAGCGATTCCGCTGTCGAGTAAAGCGGTTGCCGCGCACACTGCGCTCAGCAAGAAAGCTGAGATCTTTAACAATTTCGCGCGCGTGAAACACGCCAGCATCTTCGAAACCATCAAGCCGGGCAGTGAATCCGACGAACCCGCGCCGCCTGCTCCGATTCAGAAACTGATGTCGGTGCCGATCATGGATCGCGATTCCAATGTCGTAGGAGTGATTCAGATTTCGCGCAAGGGGCTGGACCCCAAGTTCGCTCAGGATTTCAGTCGCGAAGATCTGCACGATCTCGAGCTGGCGGCTGGCTTGCTGGCCACCGCGCCCGCGCTGCTCGCACAATAATTTCAGATCATGAAGTAGTTGCGGCGCTCCATCAAAACTAAGGAGCGCCGATTTTGCTGCCCGGAATAAGGTTTAGTTCCCGAGCACGAACACCTCGCCATCGTTTTCGGCGTAGACCTTTCCGTCGGGCCCGATCGCAACCGGTGTGTACGCGGCTTCCACGGATGACTTCAGAAACATCTTCCCTTTTAACTTGCCGGTGCTGTCGATCACGTAAACGTTGCCGTCTTCGCTGTTGGCGTAGACCGTTCCGTTGGCATCGACCGCGGGCGCATTGACGCACCACTCGTAGCCGTGAGGATGGTCGGCATCAATCGTAGTGTTGATGAAAGCCCACACCGGCTGCATGTCCGCATTCAATTCTGTAATGAAGTACGGCCCCGGCCCGGCGTAGAGATTGTCTTTCACAATGATCGAGTACGTTCCGTCATGTGGATAGATCGCCGGAGTGGAATCCCATCCGAAGTTGAACGACGTCAGGTATGTGCCGCTAGAGTTGAATTTGAGCATGTGGCTTCCGCCCGAATCGAGCACTCCAAACAAGATGCTGCCATCGGGAGCGACCGTCGGACTCGACGATGCAAAGTCGACGACGTAGGCCGCCGACCCGGGAGCGATCTTGCCGAACAGATACGTATCCCACTTGGGCGAGAGATCCTGCGTGTTCGCGGCAATCAAATAGGCCGCCCAGAAAAGGAACTGCGCGCGGCTGACTGTATAAACCGTCTTGCCGTCGGGCGAGATCGCAGGCGCGATATTCATGCCCGCTCGCTGATTGCCGCACGGGACAAGCCCTCCAAAGCAATTCTGAATTGCGTCCGGCACCAGGCTGGCATAGCTCGCTTTGGTCACCGTGCCATCATTTGAGATCTTGACCAGCCATGATCCGCGCGGCTCGGCCGTCCAGGGAAATTCGTTGTCCAGCGCGAGCACGTTGTAATAAAGATTCCCCAACGCATCGAGCGTCAGAGGACTGGACACATAAATATTGGTGTAGCTGCCGAAAGGAGAGTAGTCGGCGACCACCGTGCCATCGGATTCACGTAGCTTGTGCACCGATCCCGACGCGCCCGGCACAAACACGTAGCCTCCACCAGCGGCTGCATGAAACACGGGTTCCCATCCTTCCAGTCCGACCGTGGCCTCATTCCTGCCGCCGGCATTGCTGTTGGGCTCGGGCTTCCAGTCGCTCCCATAATTCCACTTCTCCACCAGCGATCCGTTCTGCCATTGATACGCGCGCTCGTTCCAGTCCTCGCCATTCCACGCATCCGGCCCGCAAGGATACGGCTGGTGCGATCCCGGCGGATTGCACGACGTGTAGGTTCCCGTCTTGTACTCGATGAAAACCATGTTGCCATCGATCAGCGGGACCTGATAATGCGCCAGCAATTCGCCACTCGACTCAGCTTGCGCCTGCGCTACGAAAGGATCGTACGTAATGTCAGCGAATTGCCTGGTGGGAACCAATCCGACCACAGGCGACGAGCCATCGTGCTGCGGGTCGCGTCCCCATTGCAGCCAGCTTCCGTCCGGCGCCGCATGCACGTGCGTGACGCGAATGGCTTGCCAGGCAATTAGAGTTAACAGGAGACAAAATGCAGGAGCGGAGAGTTTACGCATGGGGAGGACTCCTTCGGGGCACAGACTTCGAGGCAAAGACTCAGGGGAAAAAGTCTCCCTCTTTTCCGAAGGCGTGTCAACGTGCAGAATCCTGCAGTCTATTGGACGCGAACTAGATCGCCGTCACCGTCAGCACAACGCTGGTCTTGGTGTAAGAAACCGTGAACTGCTCCGTCGAGTTGATTGGGATGGTGGTGTTCGAGAACGTTCCGGTGACGCTGGTCGCGGAGAGAACCGTAAATGTTTGGCCGACGGTCGGAACAAAAGTACCAAGAAGAGGAGCGGCGATAGGTCCAGCGAGAGTAGTGGCGCCGGTGATTTTGAGCTGGCTGTATTCGGTGGCCACGGTGGCGCCGCCAATCGCGGTGCTCAGCTTGCCGTTGGCAGTTTGCTTATAGGTGCCGGTGATCTTCATTTGTGCGGCTTTGCCCGCATCGCCGACGCTGAGCAGGGCTCCAGCTTTCGTGCCGCCGACGCTGACGTTGCCGGTAAGCGACCCTGCGCCGAGGAACGTTCCGCCGGTGAGATTGACTGCACCCGTCATCGCGCCATCGTTCGTAATCTTGCCGCCAGTTTGCGTGAATGAAGTTCCAGTGCCTCCAATAGTGAGCTTGCAGCCTTTGGCAACAGTCATGTCGGCAGTGTTGGTCAAGCTGCCATTGGTGGTGAGCTTGGCGAAATTCAGGATTCGCAGATTTTTCTTGGTGGTGGTAAGCGACGCCATGGCGTTGGTGCCGTTGGCAGTGTTGAAAAACGTTCCACCGGAAAGCGTCAGCGTTGCATTGTTGGTGGTGATGCTGACCGGCGTACCGGTGATATTGAAATTGGAATCGAAAACCCACTGACCGCCGGTGAGCGTTCCGCTAACTATCTGCGCGAGCGATCCCACGCTGAAGCTGGTCTTAGGAAGAAGATTGAGTGCTCCGGCCATGCTGAACGCGCCCGGCTGATTGAAGGTCGCAGTCGTGGTCAGAACGCCGGTGGATGTGATGCTGCTCAGGTTGGCGAGCGCAGGCGTTCCGGTCGTGGTGTTCATGAGCTGTCCACCGGCTTCCTGCGTAACGCGCGCAGAAAGTGTGGTGACGCCGCTCGCACTTCCGGCGAAATAGATATTGCCGCCGTTCGCTGTATAAGTTCCGCCAGTCAGCGTGTTGGTTGTGCCGTTGTAGTTCAGAAACGAATTCGCGGGGCCTTCAACTGTGAGGTTGCCGCCGGTGAGCGCTTCGAGAGTCCCGGTATTGTTGAAGTTCGCGCTGCTGACGTCGATGAATAAGTTTGCGGCGGAATTATTGGCGATCACCGTGCCATTGTTCACGAGGCCCATCAGACCGCCGCCGACGTTTCCCGCGCCTTGAATCGTGTTGGAGCTGGCCAGAACTTCAGTTCCTGTGCCCGACGCCCCCGCGATGTAGTTCGGCCCGGCACTTCCCATGTTGAGCGTGCCGGTTCCGGACAACGAAACGTTCCCCGAGACGAGCAGGTAAGTGTTCGTACCCGCAGATGAAAGCGAGATGGAACCTTGGTTGGCAATCGTTCCGCTCAAGGTTAGCGCGACACCGTCGGCAATCGAAAGCGCGTCCCCGGAGTTGTCGAGTTCCAGACCGGAGATCGCGAGACTAAAATTATCCGTAGAGTTCGCCGTCGTCGTCCCGACGTTGATATTTTCCCCGGCCACCGGCACGCCACTATCCCACTGCGTGACGTCGCTCCACACTCCCGTGCTGCCGGTCCAGTTATCGGTTTGCGCTGCTGCAAAGCTGCCGAGCATGCAAAATAGCTAGCAGCGAAAGCACAATGCGGGCGCACTTCACGGATGCATATCGGGAGCCTGGGAACATTCGGAGTCTTCCTTCCACACTCAATTTCGTAGCTTCGAACGGATGACCGTTAGGACCGCGGGAAAGGTAATTTGAGCGAAACGGGGGCGAGCCTTCGCATGATAGCCGACCGTAAATCCCTGTCAAGATGCAGGAATTTGCAACCGGCGTAGTCGCGTTTAGCCCTGTAAAAAAGCCTATTTCAACAGCTTTGTATCTTGACTCACACCATGGTCACTGGCATACTGAGTTGCCCCTTCCTCGGGGATTTGTCGGTTTTTCTCCCCCTAAGAAAGAATCGAGCAGTAACCGAGAAGACTGCGTCAGGCGCTTTTTTGCGCCCGAACGACAGTCGTCCGCAAGTTTGTTGGATGAAACCTCTGGCCAGGCTCAAGTCGTGAAAAAAAGAAACGCATGCCACCCAACGGTTCTATGCCCGGCTGGGTGCGCACAGATTTTTGGAGGAAAGATTGATGAAATCCCAGAAGACCCTTGTCGTTCCTGCGGTGGTTTGTTTGACCCTGCTCACCTGCTCGTTCGCTTTCGCCGGTGAGGTCTCAGGGCCGATCGTTCAAGGCGAGAGGGCCCACACGGTTTCGCGGCCGCTGCGTGAATATTCGCCGCTGATTGTGCCCGAACTCGGATCACGCATCGCCGAACCCGTCACCATTACGGGCCTGCTGAATATCGCTGGGCAGTCTGCGCCGAAGGGTCAAAACTACTCCGCCGCCAACGGCGCGGTGGGAGCGACGCAATACGTTCAGATGGTCAACGATCAGTACACCATCTATGACAAAGAAACTGGCGCCGTCGTCGCCGGTCCCATTGCGGAAAAAACTTTATTCGCGGGACTTACGGGAATGCCGTGCGCTACGGCTGCGGGCGGCGATGGCACAGTGGTTTACGATCAGCTCGCCAATGTGTGGGTGCTTCAGCATCACGTCAATATCTCCACCACGACCTACGACAATTGCGTGGCCGTATCCACCTCGTCCGACGCGACCGGAACCTACAATGTGTATGACTTTACGCTGACGAACCAGTTCCCGGACAAGCCGAAACTCGGCGTCTGGCCTGATGCTTACTATCTCAGCCAGGATCTACTGGCCGTCAGCAACAAAGACTTTGTTCGCTCTCAGGCCTGCGCTCTCGAGCGCAGCAGCATGCTTGCCGGAACTTTCGCACTCAGCATCTGCTTCCAGGGCAGCATCAGCTTGCCCACCTTCGTGGTAACCACTCTCGACGGACAGACTCCACCGCCGGTGGGAGAAGTTGCATTCTTCTGGCAGCTCGATCAGCGTCCCAGCGTCGGAAGGAATAACCTGAACTCGTTCCAGTTCCACGTGGACTGGACTACCGAAGCGAACAACACCTTCACCGGACCGGTGGCCAACGCGCTGCCTGCGTACACCGATGCCTGCAACAATCTGAAACCGTGCATTCCGCAACCCGGCACAACCAATGTTGTGCAGGGCTGGGGCGATCGTCTGATGCAACGCATCACCTATCGCAACTTCGGAACGTACGAATCCGTGCTGATGACGCACGCGGTGACCCAGGGCACGGGCACAGCGGCTCACGCCTCGATCCGCTGGTACGAATACCGCACACCGCTGACTCCGGTCATCTACCAGGATGGAACGTACGCTCCCGACAAGACGACCTACCGTTGGGTGCCATCGATCGCGCAGGATCAGTTCGGCGACATCGCGGTCGGCTACAACGTTTCCAGTTCGACGGTGAATCCCGGAATCCGCTACGCCGTGCGCGTGCCCACCGACAAGCTGGGCAGCCTGGAAGCGGAACAAACGATTGTTACCGGTGGCGGATCCCAAACCACCGGAAATCAGAACTGGCCTTCGTTCACCAGCATGACGCTGGATCCGGTGGACGACTGCACCTTCTATTACACGGCGCAGTATTATGCCACCAACTCAGAGTTAAGCTGGAAGACGCAGATCGCGTCGTTCCGCTTACCCAGCTGCACGAACTAACGGCAGTGAGTGCAAGAGTGAACTGGGGTTCTCCGTCAGGGGACCCCAGTTTTTTGTCTTCGCTGTGAGACTCGGATTCCGGCGTCTGGCAAGGAGTTCAGGCTGGGCTCGGAATTCTGGAACATGAAATGGAAAATATTACTCTCGAACTCAGGGCTCTCGACTGCACTCGAGTTCTGTTTTCGATCGCAAATAACGGAGTTATGCCGGCACGGCGCGTTGGCCGGTCACGTGCGAACTAGATGCTGGGATGGGAACGTCTGGAGGCGGAAAATGTCGCAGAGCTTTCTTGTTGGCGAGTTAATTGGACGCAGGTTCACCAGCTCTCGGACTATCGGGATGAACACGAGCAACCGTACCGTGGCATCATCCTCGGCGGCAATTGCGCGCCTCGGCATGCTTCTTATCCTTCCCTGGCTGTTGTCCGGTCTGGCCGCATCCCAAACGGTGACCTCGTTTGAGGGTATCGATGCCTCCACTCCAGGCAACGACGCCACTTTGCGCGTCGTCGACCCCAACGGAGCGGTTGGCACCAAGCAGTATCTGGAATGGATCGACACGGCCTACCAGGCGTTCGACAAGACAACTGGCGCGCCCATCTTATCTCCGCTTCCGGCAGGAGATACGCCTTGGGCGGTGGCCGGCGAAGTCAATTGCAAAGGTACGGCCGGCAATGGCGTGGCGCTGTTCGACAAACTGGCCTCGCGCTGGATCATGATGGTTCGTCAAGGCAGCACTACTACCGGCAACTACTACATGTGCATCGCGGTTTCCAACACCAGCGACTTTACCTCCAAGACCTTTGCCTGGTATCCCTACGCGCAGCCTATGGACGGCGCACTCGGAACCAATCCCGAAGGCAACACGTATTTCCCCGACTATCCCAAGATCGCGACCTGGGACGATGCCTACTACGTGACCATCGACCTGGAAGATCCGAACGACGGCTATCGGGAAGTCGGTGTTCTGGCCTGCGCCTTTGATCGCGCCAACATGCTCAAGGGAGCGACGATGCGGAATCCGCAATGCTTCCGCTACCCGTCCAATCCCGGCCCGCTGTTTCTTGGACACAGCCTGATCCCGGCTGACATAGACGGCAAAACTGGCCCGGTGGCGGGCACGCCCGAGTCTTTCGTCAGCATCGAGAATCCAGCCTCCGGAAGCACTTCGACCAAACTGAATTTCTGGCAACTGCATGTGAACTGGACGTCGCCAAGCCTGTCCACCTTTACCGGGCCGACGCCGGCGACCGTCCCCAGTTACATTCCGGGATGCTATGACGTTTCCGCGCCGACCAATACGGTGTGCGTGCCCGAGCCCAGCAGCAAGACCACGAACAACTACATCGACTCACTAGGCGACCGGCTGATGCACCGCTTCGCCTACCGGCGTTTCGCCACGGCTCCCACGCAAACCTGGATGGTTACTCAGGCTGTGCAGGCAGGAGCGGGAACGCAAACGAAGACTGCGGTGCGGTGGTATGAATTCAGCGCGCCCGGAACGCTGCTGAAATCGGGCACGATCAATCCCAGCGACGCGAACTTTCGCTTTGTGCCCAGCGCGGCGCAGGACCAGATGGGAAATCTGGCAGTCGGCTACAGCATCAGCGGAACGGCGCTCAGCCCTTCGATGCGCGCCTCGTATCTGAACCTGCGCGGCGGTTCCACCACGCCCGTCGAGTTCAACATCCTCACCGGCACCGCCGACGAGGAGAACGCCTACCACTGGGGCGGCTACAACAGCATGACGGTCGATCCCGTGGATGATTGCACCTTCTGGTACGTGAACGAATACTTCACTAAGCCGCAGGCCGGAACCAGCGTTACCTGGCAGACGCGGATCAGCAACTTCAAAATCCCGGGCTGCTAGGGCTTGGTCGTGGTTGCAAGGCCGATCTTTTGGGAACGGCCAGGTTGAGCAAGCACAAAGGCAGGGGTCACGGTGGAAGAACGGCCCTTCAGGGCCGCGTACAGTTGCATAAAATCGATAGGGCTTTAGCCCCGTGAATCGAAGATCACTTTGTCTTCACTGGCACCCGCAGGTCCCCGCCCGTCATCTCTTTCGGTTCATCCACGTTGAGCATGGCGAGCAGCGTGGGCGAGATGTCGCGCAGCGAGCCGTTCGGCTTCAGCGTGAAATTCTTCGCGTCCTCTGAGACCACGATGAACGGCACCGGATTCGTGGTGTGAGCCGTATGCGGACCACCGGTCGCCGGATCGATCATCATTTCCGCATTGCCGTGGTCGGCCGTGATCAGCATGGCGCCGCCCTTGGCGCGCACCGCAGTTTCTATGCGGGCGAGACAGGCATCGACAGTCTCGACCGCCTTCACCGTGGGCTCAATCTTTCCTGAATGACCGACCATGTCGGCATTGGCGAAGTTCACAATCATGACATCGAATGTGCCGTCTTCCGTGGCTTTCACCACTGCGTCGGCGATGCCGGCAGCACTCATCTCCGGCTTCAGATCGTAGGTCGCAACTTTCTGCGACGGTACCAGCACGCGGTCTTCGCCAGGAAACGGCGTCTCGACTCCGCCATTAAAGAAGTACGTGACGTGCGCATACTTCTCGGTCTCGGCCACGCGCAGGTTGCGCATTTTCTGGTTGCCCATCACGTTGGCCAGAATGTTCGCCATCGACTCCGCAGGAATCACCACCGGGAGGCTGAAATTCTTGTCGTATTGCGTCATGCAAACATAGTGCAGATTTTTGGGCACGCGGTCGCGCGGAATGGTCGCATCAAGATCGGCCGCGCCCGGCAGATCGCTGCCACCCTTGTCATTGAGCCCGCTGTTGCGGGTGAGAGCGCGCGTAATCTGCCGCACGCGGTCGGCGCGGAAGTTGAAGCAGATGCACGAGTCGTCATCACGAATCGTCTGTGTGGCGCGGGCCGCCCCGCCCGCGTCTTTCGAATCGTCCACCACGAACGGGATCACGAATTCGTCAGTGACTCCCTTGTTGTAAGACTCCTTCATTCCCTGCACCGGATCGGCATGCTTGCCGCCTTCCGCGTCGGCAAACACCATCGCGTTGTAGGCTTTCAAAATCCGCTCCCAGCGCCGGTCGCGATCCATCGCGTAATAACGTCCGTTGACGGTGGCGATCTTGCCGCAGCTGTACTCGCGCATTTTCTGCTGCAGTTGTTCGAGATATCCCGCACCGTTGGTCGGCAGCGTGTCGCGGCCATCCATGAAGGCATGCACGAAAACTCGGTCGAGGCCATTCTGTTTAGCCATCTTTAAGAGCGCGTTGAGATGCGCCTGCTGGGAGTGCACGCCGCCGTCGGAGACGAGACCGAACAAATGCAGCCTCCGCTCGCCCACGCGCGCATGCTTCATGGCATCGAGCAGCACTGGATGCGAGAAAAATTCACCGTTCTTGATCATCCGATCAATGCGTGTGATGTCCATGTGCACGATCCGCCCGGCGCCAATGTTGAGGTGCCCGACCTCGCTGTTGCCCATCTGTCCTTCGGGCAGGCCGACGAACGGTCCGCTGGTATGAATCAGCGTGTTGGGATACTCGCGCAGCAGGCGGTCGTAGGTAGGCTTGCGCGCGAGCGCGATGGCGTTGGCTTTGGTTTCGGCACGGTATCCCCAGCCGTCGAGGATGATGAGGATCAGCGGTTTAGGTCGAGACAAGATTAGCTCCTGGCTTCTTACCAAATCAAAATTCTGCCCGCGGATTTTATGAGGAGAAAACGCGGGATGCTTACCAGATCACCTCGACGCCATAACTCGTGAACATTGCATCTGAGGTGATAATCGGCAGGTTCTCTTCCAGACTTTGGGCGATCATAATCCGGTCGAACGGATCACGATGATGCGCTGGCAACACCTCGATTCTGAGCACGTGATCCAGTTTGATCGGCAAAACTTCAATTCTGTTCTTGACCAATTCTTTTACCAGGTAGGGCCCCGCGGGTTCAGGCAGATGTAACTTGCCTGCCTTGGTTTTGATCATTGCCTCCCAGATGCTGGCAACGCTTAACAGGAGATCATTGGGTCCAGTATAAATTTGCTGTGCCCTGATCGAGAGCTTCTCTTGTTGAGCAATCGCCCAGAGAAAAGTGTGAGTGTCGAGGAGGGCTTTCATTCCCAGAACAGATCCTCGATCTCTTTGGGCAGAGGATCGTTAAAATCGTCTGAGACAGTGAACTCCCCTGCGGCGGATCCTAGCCCGCGTCTTGGCGGCGCCGAATCGATCCTTACCAGCTTGGCAACGGGTTTCCCCGCCTTCGCGATCACAACTTCTTCGCCCAAAGCAACTCTTTCCAACAACTTAGAAAGGTTCGTCTTGGCCTCGTGGATGTTGACTTCCATTGGGCCATGCTAGACTAAGTCCTTAGCTAAGTCAACCTCTAGAAGCCCATCGTGTCGTCTGCCGAAGGCCCGTACGTCGCCGGCAGCGGCTTGTCGTTCATGCGCAGATAGACACCCAGCTGAGCACGGTGATGCACCAGGTGATTCATGAACATTTCCCGATAGGCAAGAAAGCGCGATCCGCTGAAAATTGCCTTGCCCTGAAAACTCAGCTTCCAGGGCTGAGTCCAGGCCTCATCCGGAGTGTTCTTGAGGGCCGTGCGAACTTGCTCGGCACCGGCTTCGAAGGCCTTCACCAATTGCTCCGGAGACTCGAATGGAACCCGGGTCCGCTGCGGCCCTTTGCCGAAATCCAGTTCCGGCGTGGTCAATATCAGGAGCCCGAAACCGGCAAGTTCGGCTACGTGTGGCGCGAGCTTGCCCAGGGGCATCGACTTGGCATGCGGCTTGAAGTCCTCTTTCATTGGAACGCGTTCCAGCATAGCCCGCGTATTTTTCGCTTCCACCTCGAATTCAGAAAGCAGTAGTTCGTTAATCATCATCCATCCTTTAGTCGAATAAAGTTTGTACTGTACTCCTGCTCGGCAGATTAGATTACCTGCCTCACTTTTGCGGTGAATCAGGTTTCTGCTCGGATTTCTTAAGCGCGACGTCCACGGCCGCTTGAATTCTCGGATAGGCCGCCCGCATCGACTCCGCCGTCACCGCCGGCATTTCGTGCAGAAATTTCTGCCCTACCGGCGACGAATAGAAAGCAGTCAGTCCGTCGATCTCTGACTTCGTGAAATGACGCTGATAAACCGGAATCATCTCGCTCAACATCTCGTCGATAGGGAAATTCTTAAGGAAGTCCTGCGATTCGCGGTCCATCCGCTCCAAGTCGGCGTCTGAGATATCAGGATTCCGCTTCTTCAATTGCTCGCGATTCAAGCTCCGCATCTGCGCGAATACCTGCTGCATCATCTGCGCCATCTGCTCACGGCTGGCCATGACGTCAAACAACTTCTTCACATCTTCCTTGGATGGTGCGTCCGGAGCAATCGACACAGTAGTTTGCGCTCCGGCGCAGAGGGACAACGCGAGCACAGCTACGCACCATAATGATTTCACTTTCATCGAATCTCTCCCGGTGGCGAGAATAGCGAACTTTATCCTTTATAGTTCAGCGCCTTCAATCCCAGGAAGCGTGCGGCATTGCCGAGTTCTTCCTCGATCCGCAGCAACTGGTTGTATTTGGCGATGCGATCCGTGCGCGACGCTGAGCCGGTCTTGATCTGCCCGGCGCCGGTTGCAACGGCCAGGTCGGCGATGAACGTGTCTTCCGTCTCGCCTGAGCGGTGCGAAATCACCGACGTATAGCCATTCCGCCGCGCCAGATCGATCGCATCCAGGGTTTCGCTGACGGTTCCGATCTGATTCACTTTAATCAGAATCGAGTTCGCAACGCCCTTGTCGATTCCCTCTTGCAGGAACTGGATGTTGGTCACGAAAATATCATCGCCCACCAACTGAATTTTCCCGCCAATTTCTTTGGTCAGATTCTGCCAGCCGTCCCAGTCATTCTCCGACAATCCATCCTCCAGTGAGACGATAGGATAATCGTTCACCCATTTCGCCCAATATTTCACCATTTCGTCGGAACTCTTCGCCGACTTGTCGGATTTCTTGAAGACATATTTCCCGTCCTGATAGAACTCGCTGGACGCGGGATCGAGCGCGATGGCAATTTCTTCCCCGGGCTTGTACCCAGCTTTCGAGATGGCTTCCAGCACGACTTCAATCGCCTCCACGTTCGATTTCACCGAAGGCGCAAACCCGCCTTCGTCGCCGACCGCAGTGTTGTATCCGCGCTTCTTCAGCACGCCCTTCAACGTGTGAAACACTTCGACGCCCCAGCGCAGCGCTTCGGAGAACGAAGGCGCGCCTACAGGCATCACCATGAATTCCTGAAAGTCGACATTATTGTCGGCGTGAGCGCCGCCGTTCAGAATGTTCATCATCGGCGTGGGCAGAGTGTTCGCGCCCGCGCCGCCCAGGTAACGATAGAGCGGCAGGTCGAGCGAGTTCGCGGAAGCCCGTGCCGCAGCCATCGACACGGAAAGAATCGCGTTCGCTCCCAGCCGTCCTTTATTCTCCGTGCCGTCCAGTTCGATCATCCGGGCGTCGAGGCCGCGCTGGTCAAATCCGTCCCAACCCGCGAGCGCCTCTGCGATCTCTCCGTTTACGTTCTCGACGGCTTTTAACGCGCCCTTGCCCAGGAAACGGCTGGCATCCTGATCGCGCAATTCGACGGCTTCATGTTCGCCGGTCGAAGCACCACTCGGAACAATGGCCCGGCCCATCGCACCGTCGGCCAGGAAAACTTCTGCTTCTACTGTAGGATTGCCGCGTGAATCGAGTACTTCCCGTGCATGAATTCCTGCAATGATTGACATATAAGTGAGGTCACTTTCTTCGATCGAAAAGTTGTTAGAGCTTGTCCGAGACTCACGATTATAGCGGAAGGAGAAGACCCGACTGTGAAGATGGACACGACTAAACTCGGCTAATTTCCCCCTTTGGAATCGGCCGTTAGGCCAATACCTCCAACCCCTTACCTCCGCTGGTTCCGTGGACCGTCAGCCGCTTGTCCTGCTCCGAAAGCTGGTCTAAAGTCAAGAGGAGCTTCAGGAGGTACCGATGAAAAAGCTGATGATCTTCCTTTGTATGCCGGTGGTTTGCATGCTGATGGCGGCCATGGTCGCGGCCCAGACCAGTTCACCCACGCCCACCGGACCTGCGGTGCCTTCAGGAACTGCCCTGATGGTCCGGCTCGACACCACTCTTGCCAGCTTCAGCAATAAGCCCGGAGATCCGTTCCGCGCCAGCATCACGCAGCCGGTCATGGTGAATGGCCAGACGATGATTCCCGCCGGAGCAATCGTCGAAGGCCGGGTCACCAAAGTCAGCGAGCCACGCCGCATCTCGGGGAAGCCGACCATCGGAATCTTGCCCGAGGCGGTAATTCTTCCCACTGGCGAGCGCGTTTATCTCGACGCAACGCTCACCGACACCAATATCCCCGGCACGGATGTGAACCGTGAGGGGCAGTTCAAAGGATCAGGCCACGACCGCAAGGACCAGTTAACAGTAGGCGTAGGTACAGCCGGCGGCATGCTGTTCGGCGGATTGATTGGCGGCCCGGTAGGAATCCTTGTCGGCGGAGCAATCGGTGCCGGGGGGACCACAACTTACTGGCTGGTCAAGCACCATTCGACGATTCTGCCGGCAGGAACAACATTAACGCTGGAATTGAACCGTCCGCTCTCCGTGGGCCCGACCGTAGTGGCCGGCACTCAGTAAGAAACGCTCTCGTTCTGCTTTGAAAAAAAGGCCCAGTCTAGCTTTGATGCTGACTGGGCCTTCACCGTTTCCCCAACAGCGTCGCCCATCCGTACAGTCAAATCCGTTTTCTGGTGTTTCATCCCACAGTAAAGCGGAAGGCTGTCCCTGAGACTAGAATCCGAGGGTGATGGAACCGATCACGTATCGCCAACTGGTTCGCGCCTACGCCGTCTCGATCGGAATGTGGACGGTTCTCTCTCTGCTGACCGGCTGGCAATATCGCATCTTCGATCAGCAGATGAATATTCCCTCGACGCTGTTTGACATGCTGCTTCTGGCGGAGTCGAGAGGATTTGCTTTCGCCATGTTGACCCCTCCGATTTTCTATCTGGCGCGCCGATCCATCAACGAGGTCAGCAATCGAGGGCGCTACATACTGCTTTACTGCCTGGGTGTCGTGCCGTTCATGCTGATTTACGCTTGCATTCGGTGGGCGGTATTGCCTCCCTGGGATGTGAACCTGCAGCAATATATTCCCCGCTCTCAACATGGACCGCTTGAATTGATCCGTACTGGCTTCGCCGATCAGATCACGATTTACATCGCCATCGTCGTCGCCGCCCATGCCTATCAATATTTTGAAAAGGTCCGCCGGCAGAATCTGGAGCGCTATGAGTTTCAGCGGGCGTTGGCGGCGAGCGAACTGCAGGCACTGAAAAATCAGCTCCATCCACACTTCCTGTTCAACACGCTGCATGGAATTTCCACCCTGGTCGACACCGATCAGAACAAAGCGAAAGCGATGGTGGTGAAACTTTCGACGCTGCTGCGGCGCACGCTCGAGCACAGCGGGTCCGACCTGATTCCCCTCAGCGAAGAACTGACGCTGGCTCAGGAATATCTTGATCTCGAAAAAATGCGGCTGGGACCGCGCCTCACGGTCGTTTGGTCGATTGATGCGAACAGCACGAACGTTCTGGTGCCCCAACTCCTGCTCCAACCGCTGATTGAAAACGCGGTGCGCCACGGAGCTGCCTGTTCGCGCGATGGGGGATGGGTGGAGATCTCCTCGCACAAGCAGGGAGCAACTCTGGAACTTCGGGTCAGCAATAGCATTGGGACCAGGCGCACGGGCGGCATCGGCGTAGGTTTGAAAAATACGGAAGGCCGCTTGCGAAATTTGTACGCAGATGAGGCAACCTTTTCCTTTACAGAGACCGTCGAGCATACTGCAGTCGCGGCCGTGGTGTTGCCCGCGTTGAGTTTCGGCGTGGAGCAACCCGGCAAAGCACCATCGACCGAAGAAACCGCGATGCAGGAGGCAGACCGTGCGCGTACTGGTCGTGGATGATGAACCTCTGGCGCAGACGGCGCTCGCCAATATTCTGGCGGGCAGAGGGGATGTCGAGCACTTCGACGCGGCATGCGATGCCATTGAGGCTCTCGACAAGCTGACGAAAGAGTCCTACGACGTAGTGTTGCTCGATATCAACATGCCCGAGATGTCGGGGACGGAACTGGTCGATCAACTGCGGCAACGGGGAAATCCTTTGCCCAGCGTGGTGTTTGTCACCGCCCATGACAAACATGCCATCGCGGCTTTCGAACAGCACGCTGTCGATTACGTTCTGAAACCGTTCTCCAGCGAACGCATCGGAGAAGCTCTCGACCGCGCCTCTCGCATGGCCGAGCACGAGCGAGCCGCCAGACTGCTGGAAGTCCTGCCGGGGTTGAAAAAGTTCTCCCAGCCGCAGTCCTCAAAGATCGCGATCAAAGCCAATGGCCGGATTTTATTTATCAATCCGGCGGACGTCGTCGCTGTGCAGGCTGAGGGAAACTATGTGCTGTTGCTGTTGCAACGGGAAGTAGGATCGCATCTGCTGCGCGAGTCGATCTCGACCCTCGCTGAAAAGCTCAAGCCCTATGGTTTCATTCGAATCCATCGGTCGGTGCTGGTCAACAGTTCATTTGTAGAAGAGATCAAGCCTTATCCCACCGGGGAATACGGCTTGCGGGTGAAAGGCGGGAAAGAATACACGGTCACGCGAACCTATAAGAAAAATCTGCGGTCGCTGGCCGAATTCTGGATCGGCACAGATTCCTTTCTTCATGATTGAGACTTTTGTGGCGCGAGCGGCTCCCGAAAACTAACCGGAAGAAATTCTTTAAGACCTATTTGCCTTCACAATAGCTTCTGTCTACGTGGTTAGATTTCGCGGGCAGGAGTGCCCGCGCCACATTTATGTCTAGGGATTGTCTGACAACTGGCAGTTGTTGCCGTAAGTGAACGAGTGCACGGTGAGCCCCGCGCCATCGGCCTGCAGCGCGACCAGATGCGCATTCAGCGACGGCCCCCGCAGTAAGTAATACATGCGTGCGTCGACCACGTCGACATAGGCTCCCCTGGAGTCGAACTTCACATCCCCTCCGGCCGTTTCTTTGGGCATCGGCGCTCCATCCTGAAAAAGGTTCACGCGCACTTGCTTGGCATGCGACGGGCTGAGAACGGCATAGAGCGACCTGGCGTGATAACGCACTTCAGCAGAGGCTCCCTTAGCGTCGGAAGTCACTCCGTCGCGCTCCACGCGCCAGCGTCCGGCGAGCATCACGCCGCCGTCGGGAGGCGAGTGCGGCGGCACGAATTCGGCGACGTCTCCGACTTGATGATCATTCAAATCTTCAACCGCTCCGCGCCCGTAAAGCTGGCCTAAGAAAGTTTCCTGCGTGACCACGCCGCACTCCGGCCGGAATTCATTTTCTTCGGGATCGAGATCGACTTTCATCACCTCAGGATGGCTTGCGGCCAACAACTCGCGGAGTTTCTCCTCCATGACGCGGTTGTTGCCTTCCCCGAACACGCTCATCACTATGTTGCTCTGCGGATCGATCAGATAGCGGTACGGCCAGCCCTGAGCGTCGTAGGCTTTCCAGGTGGTGCCTTGCTGATCCGCAACCACGGGCCAGGGCAGAAGAAAACGCTTGGCCGCGTCGCGTACATTGTTGACGTCGAATCCGATATTGAATTCGCCATAGTGCACGCCGATTACGTCAAACCCATACGAATGATATTTGCGGTACCAGCGCTTGATGACGCCGAAGTCGCGAATGCAATTGATGCAGGTGTATTCCCAGAAATCGACGAGAACGACGTGCCCGTGATATTCCGAGATATGGTGCGGAACCGGCGACCCCTGATCGAGCCAGACGTCGCCGTCTCCAAAATCCGGCGCCCGGTGGACCTTCAGATCCACCTGACCGGGCGCCAGCGTGCTCAGTCGAAAGCCACGTTAACAGCAGGACTGCTACCGTGCTTTGCCACTTTCTCATAGGTAACCGCTAGAAATTAAGTTTAACCGTCAACTGGATCAGCCGCGGCGAAGCGTCTCCGCCGAGGAATGATCCTAAGATGCTGGTGGGAGTGTTTACGGTGTCCAGAACATTGCCAAAACTGTGGCTATTGATGTCGTTCAAGCAAGGGAGAGAACGGAACCGGAGAGCAGACAGGGGAAAAACTCGCGGTGCAGTGAGCGGAAGGAAAAGAATGGCTCCTCAGGTAGGACTCGAACCTACAACCCTTCGGTTAACAGCCGAATGCTCTGCCATTGAGCTACTGAGGAGTGTTGTCGGCCTGGCGCTGAGGGCCCGGCCTCTGGCTATCGATTTTATGATAGCATCTCGCGCTTCGCCGGGGAAGCATCTCGGCGACCTCTCAGCGGAGATTACTTTCGATTCCCTTCCCTGTCTGGTCCTGTAGCGCCTGTCTGGCCCGGTGAGAAAAGAAAAGCACGCTGCCTTTCTGCTACGCTACGCGTGTTCGCTCTGATTTCCTACCATCGCGTCTTTTCGAGGTGTTTGTGACAGGAGGTCCGCGTTTGTTCTGGTCGCTCTCTTCCCTCTTTCTGCTGGCGGCAGCAATCTACGCCGCCGATGACTCGAAGCAATCGAGCGCGCCGTCTGCGCCGCCCAGGGCTGCCGTGAAGCCTTTCGAAGAAGACTTTCACGGCACCAAGGTCATCGACAATTATCGCTGGCTCGAAGACGGCAAGAGTCCGGAGACCCAGAAGTGGGTCGCGGAAGAGATGGCCTACACGCGCGGCGTGCTCGATCCGCTGCCGGGGCGCGATGCCATCCACAAGCGGCTGACTGAGTTGCTGGCCATCGGCAGCGTCACGCCTCCGCAGATCGCTGGCCGGTATTACTTCTATACGAAGCGCGAAGGGATGCAGAACCAGCCCGTGCTTTACGTGCGCGAGTCGGGCGCTTCTGGAAAAGATCCGGGCCCAGATCGCGTGCTCATCGACGCCAATCAACTGGCCGCCGATGGCACCATCGCCCTCGACTGGTTTCAGCCCAGCGACAACGGGAAGTATGTCGCCTACGGCACCTCGCCCAGCGGTTCGGAGATGAGCACGCTGCACATCATCGAAACCAAGACCGGCACCATCCTTCCCGACATCATCGATCGCACGCGCGCCGCCTCCGTCGCGTGGCTGCACGACAATTCCGGTTTCTATTACACGCGCTATCCCAAGCCGGGCGACGTGCCTGCCGGGCAGGAGATGTACAACCGGCACGTCTTCTATCACCAACTCGGCGACGACGTGGACCATGACGATCTCATCTTCGGCGAAGGCCGTGACCCCGAAGACTGGCCGAGCGTGTCGTTATCGAGTGACGGGGACTGGCTTCTGATCCATGTTTCCGAAGGCTGGACCAAGTCTGAACTTTATTTGATGGATCTGAAGAAGAACACACCGCCCACCAGCGTCACCACGGGCAAGAATTTTACTTTATGGAGCCGAGGTTTATAACGGCAAGCTCTACATCACTACGAATGAAGATGCGCCACGCTATCGCGAGTTCGTTGCCGATGCAGGCGACTACGATCGCGAGCATTGGAAAGAAATCATTCCGCAGACCGATGCCGTGCTGCAGGGCGTAGCCGTGTACGGTGGAAAGCTCTTCGCGCAGTACGAGCAGAACGCGACGTCACAACTCAAGATTTTCGATCTCGACGGGAAAAAGCTGAACGATCTCGCACTTCCCGCCATTGGCAGCATCTTCGGCTCAGGCGGCAAATGGGATCGCGACGAAGTCTTTTATGGATTCCAATCGTTCACCATCCCACCCGCGATCTACCGCTTCGATCTCAAGGACAACTCCACTGCACTCTGGACCAAAGTCGAGGCGCCCTCGATCGATCCTTCCGGCTACGAAGTCGCGCAGGAATGGTTCAACTCCAAGGATGGCACGCGCGTGCCCATGTTCGTCGTGCACAAAAAAGGTATCGCGAAGAACGGGAAGAATCCCACGCTGCTCACCGGCTATGGCGGATTCAACGTGAGCCTCACGCCCACGTTCAGTCGCACAGCTTATCTCTGGATGGAGCACGGAGGCGTCTTCGCCGTTGCCAACTTGCGCGGCGGCGCCGAGTTCGGAGAAGACTGGCACCGCGCTGGCATGCTCGACAAGAAACAGAACGTCTTCGACGACATGATCGCCGCGGCCGAGCATCTGATCGCCGAAAAATATACCGACAAGAATCATCTCGCGATTCAGGGTGGATCGAACGGCGGCCTGCTCATGGGCGCGATGATCACGCAGCGTCCTGACCTCTTCCGTGCGGTCGTCTGCCAGGTGCCGCTGCTCGACATGCTGCGCTACCAGAATTTTCAGATCGCCAAGCTCTGGATCCCCGAATACGGCAGCGCCGACAATGCCGAGCAATTCAAGTGGCTCCGCGCCTACTCGCCCTATCACCATGTGAAGGCGGGCACGGAATATCCCGCAGATCTTATTTATGACGGGAGATTTCGACACTCGCGTCGATCCCATGCACGCCAAGAAAATGGCCGCGGAGATGCAGGCCGAAGCGAAGAATGGCTCGAGCAAGACGCGGCCGATCTTGTTAAGAATCGAATCAAAGGCGGGGCACGGCGCAGGCAAGCCGGTCACCAAGCAGATCGAAGAGTTTACCGACGTGTACTCGTTTTTGTTCTGGCAGTTGGGGGTCAAGGAATAGCGGTTTAGCTAGCCAGCGTGCCCGATCGCTAAAACTCCCTTTTTACTAGCGCGATTTCCGCGACAACACCTCAGCCCTCCCTTGCCTCTAAGAATCAGGCGCCGTCCAAACTTGCGGCCTTATCCGATGGCACTCGACAGAAACATGCGGCGAAAGTCCTGCTTCTCTGTGACGCTGGCGCTTGTACTCCTCCTCACTCTCATGGTCCCGGCGGGCTATGCCTATGCCGACAACAAAGTGCTGGGCGAGGTTGAACTCAGAGGACAAACCAAGGTCGAGCGGGATTCCGGTGTGTGGGTTGACGGACAGTACGTCGGCTATCTGAAAGAACTCAAAGGCAACAAGAAAATCCTGTTGCTGCCCGGCGCGCACACGATCAGCGTGCGCCAGGATGGCTACCAGGACTTCACCCAGAAGGTGAACGTTGAACCCGGCAAAAAGCAGACCGTCCTGGTCGAGATGCAGAAGGCGCCGACGACTGCCTATTCCGGACCGATGGCCAGTCTGAAGATGACGGTGAATCCGCAGCGCGCCGCCGTCTTCATCGACGGCCAGTTGATCGGACACGTCGGCGAATTCCAGGGTCTGGGACATGCGCTTTTGGTCATTCCCGGCGCGCACCGCATCCGAATTTCCCTGCCCGGCTACCAGACCTTCGAGACGGAAATCAACGCCGTCGCCCAGCAAAAACTCGAAATCAAAACCAATCTGCTGGAAGACCCGGGAGCAATTACAAGTCCTCATCCGAAACCTTCCAGTGGCGATACCACGATCCCGCCTCCGCCGCCTCCGCCCAATCAGTAGCAATCACTTTCCGGCGGTACAATGCTGCTGGCGTTCCCGAGGCTTCGAAAAATCTGTGATAGCGCGCCCTGCCATGTTCTCGCGCCTGCTCGTCCTCGCGTTATTGCTGGGCAGCGGCCTGCTCCGCGCGCAAAATTCCCTGGGCAACGTTGTAATCTCTTCGCGCCCGCAAGGGATTTCTGTCACGATCGACCTCAGTGCTCCGCTGATGCCGCAGGCGCAGCGGCTCACTAATCCCAACCGTCTGCTCTTCGACTTCCCCGGATTTTTTTTGCAAGGCCCGTCCAAGCGCATCCCCGTGAACATCGAGGGAGTTACCGATATCCGCGTAGCGCTGAACAGCGCGAATCCTCCACTCACGCGCATCGTGGTCGATTCCAGCCAACCGCTCAACTTTGAACTCAAACCCGCTGGGAACCGGCTCGTGATCGAGCTAACCTCTGCAGCCGGCGCAGCTACTACGTCGAATGCGGCGCGTCCATCACCTTCCCCAGAGACGCACGTCGCTTCGCGCGTTGCCCCTGCGCCCGTGGACACTCCACGCGTCGAAGCTCCGAGGAAAGCGCCGGCAGCCATCGGCACGGCGAAACTCGACGCTCCATCTTTAGCACGGCCATCCGCATACATGCTTCAGGCCAAGGCCCGGGAACTCACGCTCGAAGAACTGCAACCGCTCGAAGACAAGGCGCAGGCGGGTGATCCCGAGGCGGAGACGTCGTTGGCCCTCGCCTATCATGCCGGGACGTTGCTTAAGAAAGATGATGCGGAGGCCGAACGTTGGCTGCGTAAGGCAGCCGATCAGAATTTCATGGCGGCGGAGGAATCGCTGGGAATCTTCGCCGAAACCGGAGTCGGTCGCAGCGCGCCCGCAGGCCGCCGAAGCGATTGACTGGTACAAGAAAGCCATCACGCACGGCTCGGTCGACGCCGCCACCAGCATCGGACTGATGTATGCCGACGGAATCGGAATCCAGAAAGATCCGGCGCAGGCCATAACCTGGTTCAGGCAGGCGGCCGAAGGTGGCGACGCGGTGGCGCAATACAATATGGCGCTGATGTACAAACGTGGAAATGGCGTGCCTCAAGACGATAAGGAATATATTCACTGGCTCACTGTGGCCGCCGATCAAAATCTTCTGCCCGCGCTTCTGGATCTGGCCGGTTATTACGCGCGCCCTCCCGAGGGCACAACCGCCGACATCGGCCGCGCCACGCACTACTTCGAGAAGGCCGGCGAACTGGGCAACGCTCGGGCTCAGGCAATTCTGGGAAACATCTTCGCCATGGGGATGCAAGGCAAGCCCGACTACGAGCAGGCGGTGAAGTGGTACCGCATGGCCGCCGATCAAGGACAGGCCGATGGAGAGTTTGGTCTGGGCGTGCGCTACGCCTTCGGTCAAGGCGTTGCACTCGATTTGCAGGAAGCGCGTCGCTTGTTTACCGCTGCTGCCGATCAGGGACAAACGAATGCGCAATACGATCTGGGAACCATGTACGAGGAAGGCAACGGCGTGCCTGCGGACCGGTCGCTGGCCGCGCACTATTTTCAGATCGCAGCCGAGCAGGGTATGCCCAAAGCGCAATTCCGGCTGGGGCGACTTCTGGCCACCAGCAAGGATTCGAGCGACCAGATCGCGGCTTACAAATTTCTGATGCTGGCACAGGAGTCGGTGAAGGAAAGTTCGCCGCTGCTCAATGATTTGAGAAAAGCCATGAACCCGCAGGACGTCGCCGCAGCCGAGCGCGGAGTAGACAGCTGGCGAATCGCCCACCGATAATGGCGAGCATCTACTGAAACTTTGGAGAGTGAAATCATGTCAACGAAATATCGAGTAGTGCAGGTAAAAGGTGCGAAGCCGGAGACGTTCATCGTGCTCGGAATTGATTTCGCCAAGAGCACGATCACTAGCACATCGAATTCAATGTTAGAAGCGGAGATGCGCACTTATCTGCATAAGGCAGGAGCGCCCGAAAAGGACGTCAACACCTGGATCGAGCAGGCGCGGAATTATCCCAGCTCGTAGAAGATTAGGTTGCAGAAGAGCCCTGAGACACCGACCGGGCGCGAATCGCAGCGTCTTCGTCTGATGGTTCGGTTCTGCCAAAGTTCGGCCTCGGTCCTCCGGTGAAGGGCCCGCCTACTCGTAGCGCAACGCCACCATGGGATCAACCTTGGCGGCGCGGCGGGCCGGAATGTAGCACGCGGCCAGCGCAACCATCGTCAGCAGCACGGCGACTCCCACAAAAGTAACTGGATCGGTAGCGCCGACTCCGTACAACAGACTTGCCATTAGGCGCGTGAGGGCCAGCGCTGCGGCCAGTCCGATGGCGACTCCGAGCCCGGCAAGTTTTCCGCCACGGCTCAAAATCAGAAGCAGGATGTCCCACTGGTGCGCTCCCAGCGCCATGCGCAGGCCGATCTCATTCGTGCGTTGGCCGACCACATAAGAAATGACGCCATAGATGCCGACGCTGGCGAGCAACAGGGCCAGCACCGCAAACACGACCAACAGGATCATCGAAAAGCGCCGCGAGGCCATGGAATCGGAAATCAGCGACTCCATCGTCTGCGCGCCATAGACGACCTGCTGGTTGCTCATCTGCGCGTTCATCTTCCGGATGGAATCGAAAAGTCCGAGCGAATTTCCTTCCGTTCGCACCACCACCGCTGAGCCCGTGGGAGACATCGCCACAAAATCGTCGGGCATCTGCAGGCACGGGATATACAGGCCGGAGCGCAGCGCTTGCTGATCGTCCGTGTCCAGGCCCCACTGCTTCACGTGGCCCACCACGCCCACGATCTCGGCCAGTCGATCAGGCGTAGTCAAGTTGATGCGCTTGCCCACGGCGTTCTGGCCGGGAAAATATTTTTGGGCGAAGACTTCATCGATCACGACCACCAGCGGCGTGCGCTCGTTGTCCTGCGCGCTAAAGAAACGGCCGCTCAGCAGCGGAATGCCCAGGGCCTTCCTGTAGCCAGGTTCGACGATGTAGTCGATGGCCCAGTTCATCTCGTTTTCGTTCGCCGGCTTGGCCTGGCCCTCGAGCCAAAAGAGTTGCTCGTCATCGCCGCTCAAGGGAACTGCGCCCCAGGTCTGGGAGACCGCCTCGACGCCAGGGATAGCGCCCACATGGTCGTCGAACTCACGAAACGCGGCGCGGATCGAATCCGCTTTTGCATGCACCATCGAGGGCGGAAGCGAAAGTCCGAACGTAAGCACGTTATGCGCATTGAAGCCGGGATCAACACTCCACAGCTTGGCCAGGCTGCGGATGGTCAATCCGGCGCCGACCAACAGCACCAGAGCGAGCGCCATTTCGGCGACCACGAATACACTCTGCATGCGATGGCGGCTTCCGCTCGCTCCCCGGCCGCCTTGCTTGAGGGTTTCTTGCAGATCCGGCTGTGAGGTTTTGAGAGCGGGGGTAAGGCCGAAAAGAATTCCCGCAAGCAACGAGATGCTGGCGGTAAAGATCAGCACGTGGGCGTCGAGTCCGACTTGCTCGGCGCGAGGTAGAGCCGCAGGCAGCACTCCCAGCGCTGCCCGTGTTCCCCATGAGGCGAGGAGCAAACCCAAACCACCGCCGGCCAGCGCCAGCAGAATACTCTCCGTAAGCAACTGGCGAACCACCCGCGCCTGGGTTGCGCCCAGCGCGGCGCGAACGGCGAATTCGCGGCTTCGCTTGCTGGCCCGAGCTAACAAGAGATTGGCGACGTTCACGCAGGCAATCAGAAGCACAAAACCAACCGCAGCCAGAAGCACCAGCAACAGAGGCCGGACATTGCCGATCATCTGTTGCTTCAGCGGCGTGAGTTTAGCGGTGATCCCTTTATCTGCGTCCGGAAAGGCCTCCGCCAGACTATGCGTGACTCCTGCCATGTCGGCACGCGCTTGTTCTATGGTCACACCGGGCTTGAGCCGCCCGATCCCGTGAAATCCCAGGCCAGCGCCGCGTTTCAGCAGAAGTGGATTGCTCCACTGGCCGATGGGCGCATAGATCTGACTATCCCGGAAGCCCGGAATCAGCAGGTGAAAGTCGGCGGGAATCACTCCCACAATGCTGTAGTCTCGGCCGTCGAGGGTGATGTTCTTTCCCAGAATGTCGGGCGCCGAGCCGAACTTCCGTTGCCACAGTCCCGCGCTGATGAGCGCGACCGGCCCGGCGCCGACCGGCTCTTCGTCCTCGGCGAACGTGCGCCCGATGACCGGCTTCACCCCCAGCACCGAGAAGAAATCGGAGGAAATGAATTCTCCACTGACCTGTTCGGCCTCGCCGACGCCAGTCACGCTGAAGGCGTAGGTTCGAGCCAGGGCCAGCGAAGAGAAGCTGTGGTTGTCTTTCCGCCAATCGCGAAAGTTGGGATAGGAGACTGACCCACCCTCAAAGTTGGGCTTGTTCTCATGCATCGTCACCAACTGATCGGGTTGCGGAAAAGGCAGCGGGCTTAACAGCACTCCATTAATCACGGAAAACAAAGCTGTGTTGGCGCCGATGCCGAGCGCCAGGGTCACGACTGCGACCACCGTGAAGGCGGGACTCTTCACCAGCATACGCAAGCCGTAGCGCAGATCCTGAAGCAAAGTCTCCATCATTAGCCTCTAAAGTGAACCCTCTGAAAGTCCGCCTCCAAGTTTCACGGAGCGAGTAGGGAGACAGGCGAACCTCTGAGAGCAAGCATCGGACCAAATCGCCTTCAGAAGTAACTGATTGATTGCAAAAAGAGATTCGTGCGCTAACGCAGGACAAACGCAGATCATGCTGTCCATCTGAGGATATCCCTGTCCGGAAGCGAACAGCTTTCCCTGCTCTCGCACAGTGTTCTTTGAGGAACGCCGCGTATTCTCGGAGCAAATCGCCAACGGAACAAGTGTTAGCATAGGATTTGAGCCATCAGCAGAGTGCTAAACACGTCCACCCAACCCGTACCGCCCGTACTCGTACCTCTATCCCCAGTCGCACCACCTCCGGCCGTTAAGCGGCAATCGTTCCGAATGAGTGTTGTGTTCGTTCTGTGCCTGTTTGCGGCTGTTTATTTTGGCTCGGCCTTCACGCCCGGACTGCAGGACGATGCCGATGCCACCCACGCCGAGGCGGCGCGCGAGATGTACGTCACCCACGACTTCGTTACCCTGAAAATCAACGGCAATCGGTATCTGGAAAAGGCTCCGCTCATGTATTGGCTGATTGCCTCCAGCTACGCCGTCTTCGGAGTAAACGAGTTTGCGGCGCGTGTGCCGACCATGCTGGCGATTCTGGGGCTGACCTTGCTGGCCATGAAATGGGGACGGCGCGCCTTCGGCGATCGAGCCGCCATCTACGCGGGCATGTTCGTCGCGACTACTGTGGGATATTACCTGTTCTCGCGCGTTCTGATCCCGGAGGCGGTTCTCAGTCTGTTCATCGCCGGCTCGTTTTACTGTTTCCTTACCGCGCTTGAAGATGGAAAGCCGTGGCAATGGTACGGGGGGTACGCCTGCCTGGCGCTGGCCGTGCTGACCAAGGGATTGCTCGCCCTGGTGGTGGTCGGCTTCGCCATGTTGCTCTTCCTGGCAGTGAGCGGGGAATGGCGGCGCTGGCGCGAATTCCACATAGCCACAGGTCTGCTCTTGTTCTTCGCCATTGCTACGCCATGGCATGTGCTGGCGGGAATTCGCAATCCACATTTCTTCTGGTTTTACTTCGTGAACGAGCACTTCATGCGCTTCCTGGGCAAGCGCATTCCGAAGGACTACAACAAGCAGGAGAACTCGCTCTACTGGACCCTCCACATGGTCTGGCTGTTTCCCTGGAGCCTTTACTTGCCGATTGCGCTGCGGCGCCCGATCGTCGACTGGATGGCTCGCAGGAAGCAGGGCGCGGTTCGGGCCAAGAGTCCAGCACACTTTCCGCACGCGAACGCGCCTGGTATGTTTCATCTGGGCGGCGGTGACGCTGGTTTTCTTTTCCTTCTCCACCAATCAGGAGTACTACACCTTTCCTGCATACTTTCCGATCCTGCTGCTGATTGCGGGGGAACTGGTCAGCGAAGAGAAAGCCGGGCCCAGGCGCTGGTTGCTGTGGACCTCAGGCGCGATGGTTTTGATCGGCACTGCAGTCACCGTAGTGCTGACGGCAGGCCTGTGGAGTTCGCGGCATCTGCCTTTCGTTCCGGACATCGGCACGGTGCTGGCCAAGCCTGACCTGCAGGCCGATACGCTGTCGATGGGGCACTTCCTCGAACTGACTGGCGACTCGTTCGCTGCGCTGCGCCTGCCGGCAATCATGGCCGCGATTGTTCTCCTGATCGGCCCCGCGCTGGCGTTGTGGTTCCGCGCGCGGCGCCGCGACGTCGCTTCCACCTGGGCATTGGCGGTCACGATGGGCCTGTTCCTCATCGCGGCCCACATCGCCCTGGTGCGCTTCGATCCTTATTTAGGGTCCAAGATCATTGCCGAAGACATTACTCGGCAGTTGCGGGCAGACGATCACGTCGTGATCTATGGCGATCAGGCCTTCGGTTCCTCCCTGCTGTTCTATCTGAGGCGGCCCATCGAACTGGTAAACGGCAGGACCACCAGCATGTGGTGGGGATCGACCTATCCCGATGCTCCGAAAATCTTCATTGACGATGCCGAACTGCAGCGCGAGTGGAATTCGCCCACTCGGGTGTTCCTGTTCGTGCCGCAGCATGAGCAGGCGCACGTCGAAAACGCGATTCCCGGCCAGAAGTTTGTAGTGAGCGAGCACTCCGGCAAGATCGTTTACAGCAACCGCAGCGCCTGAGATAACCTTTTAGAAAACCGATTTGGGAACGAATAGTTCGCCCCCTCGTTTCACAGCCCCTTTAAGGTTTGACCCTGCCTACTCAACGTGTTATAAATGCCCGTTTTGCACTAGGACACCGGGATCAGGGTCTTCCTTTATTTACTGTGGTTCCGGAGTCATTCGGCCGAAAGTCATTCGGTCGAACGCAGCGCAAGCTCCGACGCGGCCAAGCTTAAGCACTCCTTCAAGTTTGCAGCGGAAGCGTGTTCGGAATTCCGGGAAATAACGTCGCCCAGAGCGATGTTGTTCGCGGAAGGCGATATCTAAACACGTCCTAATCCGGAGGAATTTTCTATGCGTATCTGGCTTGCTACCGCTCTATCTCTCACCCGCCGCGGAGCCACCAAGATTTCCGCCATTGCCGCACTGCTGACGATTGGCGCGGCTTCCGCTTTTGCCCAGCCTGCCGAAGCCGGCGGCGAAGCCTCACTGAAGCTGCCTGACCTTTCTTCCGTCAGCTTTTTTAACGGGGCCATCGACGGCCACAAACTGCTGCTGATCGGAATTCTGTTCTGCCTGCTCGGGCTCGCCTTCGGCATGGTGATCTACATGCGCCTCAAGAACCTGCCGGTGCACCGTTCGATGCGCGAGATTTCCGAACTCATCTACGAGACCTGCAAGACGTATCTGGTCACGCAGGGCAAGTTCATTCTGATGCTGTGGGTGTTTATCGCAGTGATCATTGTTCTGTATTTCGGTGTGCTGCAGCACATGGAAGCCATGCGGGTGGCCATCATCCTTGGGTTCAGCCTGGTGGGCATCGCGAGGCAGCTACGGCGTGGCCTGGTTCGGCATTCGCGTGAACACCTTCGCCAACTCGCGGACGGCCTTCGCTTCCCTGCCCGGCAAGCCCTATCCCGTCTACCAGATTCCGCTCGAAGCCGGCATGAGCATCGGCATGATGCTGATCTCAGTCGAACTGCTGATCATGCTGATCATTCTGCTCTTCGTTCCGGGTGACTACGCCGGGCCGTGCTTCATCGGATTCGCCATCGGCGAATCGCTGGGTGCGGCAGCGCTGCGTATCGCGGGCGGCATCTTCACCAAGATCGCCGACATCGGCTCCGACCTGATGAAGATCGTCTTCAAGATCAAGGAAGACGACGCGCGCAACCCCGGCGTGATCGCCGATTGCACGGGCGACAACGCGGGCGATTCGGTTGGCCCTTCCGCCGACGGATTCGAAACTTACGGCGTGACTGGCGTGGCGCTGATCACCTTCATTCTGCTGGGCGTGAAGAGTCCGAACCTGCAGGTGCAGTTGCTGGTTTGGATCTTCGTCATGCGCGTCATGATGCTGGTCTCGAGCTCGGGTTCGTACTTCCTGAACAGCATCATTGCCAAGGCACGTTACGGCTCGGCCGATGAGATGAACTTCGAATCGCCGCTGACCTCGCTGGTGTGGATCACCTCGATCGTCTCCATCGGACTGACTTACCTGGTTTCCTATTTCGTGATCCCAACTCTGGGGGACGACGCCTCGCAGTGGTGGAAGCTGGCCACGATCATCTCGTGCGGCACGCTGGCCGGCGCCCTCATTCCGGAACTGGTGAAGGCCTTCACTTCGACCGAATCACGCCACGTCAAGGAAGTTGTCATCTCGGCCCAGGAGGGCGGCGCATCGCTCGGCATCCTCTCCGGATTCGTGGCCGGCAATTTCTCCGGCTACTACCTGGGATTGTCGATGATGTTCCTGATGGCGATCGCCTACTACATGAGCACCATGGGATTGGCCATGGCCGCGGGAATGCTCGCTCCGGCCGTATTCGCCTTCGGCCTGGTCGCCTTCGGATTCCTCGGCATGGGTCCGGTTACGATTGCGGTCGACTCTTACGGTCCGGTTACTGACAATGCGCAATCGGTCTACGAACTTTCGCTGATCGAGAACGTGCCCAACGTGGCAGCAGAGATCAAGAAGGACTTCAATCTCTCCATCAACTTCGAACGCGCCAAGCACCTGCTCGAAGCCAATGACGGCGCGGGCAACACCTTCAAGGCCACGGCCAAACCAGTTCTGATCGGCACGGCTGTCGTGGGCGCCACCACCATGATTTTCTCTATCATCATGGCGCTGACCAACGGGCTCACCGCGAACGTCGATAAACTATCGCTGCTGCATGCTCCATTCTTCCTCGGCCTGATCACCGGCGGCGCCATGATTTACTGGTTCACCGGCGCCTCGACCCAGGCCGTGACCACGGGCGCTTATCGCGCGGTCGAGTTCATCAAGGCCAACATCAAGCTCGAAGGCGTGGAGAAGGCTTCCATCGCCGACAGCAAGAAGGTGGTCGAAATCTGCACCAAGTACGCGCAGAAGGGCATGCTGAACATTTTCATTGCCGTCTTCTTCGGCACGCTGGCCTTCGCCTTCGTCGAGCCATTCTTCTTTGTCGGCTACCTGATCTCGATCGCGATCTTCGGCTTGTATCAGGCAATCTTCATGGCCAACGCGGGCGCGGCCTGGGACAACGCCAAGAAGATTGTCGAAGTCGAAATGAAGCAGAAGGGCACGCCGCTGCACGATGCCACGGTCATTGGCGATACGGTGGGCGATCCCTTCAAAGACACGTCTTCCGTCGCGCTGAATCCGGTGATCAAGTTCACCACTCTGTTCGGATTGCTGGCGGTGGAGTTGGCGGTCACGCTGTCGGCCGACAATAAAATGTTGACCAACGTACTGGCGCTGGCATTCTTCCTGGTTTCGTTCTTCTTCGTATACCGTTCGTTCTACGGCATGCGGATCAAGCAAGGCGCGGAATAGGAGAATCAGCGGTAACGGATCAACGCCATCCGGAGCGATCCGGATGGCGTTTTTGTTCGACCACAACTGACTCGTAGAGACGTTGCTTGCAACGTCTTTCTCACCCTCATCCGAAATGGCGCCGGCAGAGACGTAGCAAGCTACGTCTCTACGGCTCTAGTTCGGCCCTTTCATTTTGTCTCGTACGCTCCTGGCCAGTTTTTCGATCTCGTCGGCCTTCTTGATTACGTCCAGCGAGAGTACGTTTTCGTCGGACTTGTCTACGTAGTTCTTGAGTTCAACGGAGAGTTTGAGCAATTTGTCGGTATCGCTTTTGAGAGCGGCGAGTCGCTCCTTTGCAGCCTTCTTGGCCATCTCGGCTTCGAGATGGGCTCGTGCCTCATCTTCCTCGGCCGTCGGCGGAGTCATGGACGGCGGTTGGGATGGATGCTGTACCTGGGGCGTTTGTGCGGCGACAGGAAGGGCCAGCACGCAGAGAAGAAAAACCCATACAAGATGTCGCAATGACACGGGAACCTCGGAAAATTTAGCGCTCTCTGCGGAGATTATACGGCTTCGGCCATTTCGTCTCTGGCTGCCAGAAACGTTCACCACAGAGATCGCTGAGGCCCACAAAGGAAAAGCCAGAGCTTTTGGGGCTCTGGCTTCTGCCTGACTGTTGGCGCTGCGAATAACCTTACAGCGCGCTCATGTTTGCGAGGAACTCGCTGTTGCCTTTGGTCTTGCTGAGCTTATCGATCAGCAGTTCCATGGCTTCGACCGGTGACAACGGGTTCAGCACCTTGCGCAACACCCAGATGCGCTGCAGATCTTCTTTCGGGATGAGCAGCTCTTCTTTTCGGGTGCCGGAGCGTTGAATGTCGATGGCCGGGAAGACGCGCTTGTCGACCAACTTGCGTTCGAGGATGATTTCCGAATTGCCCGTGCCTTTGAATTCTTCAAAGATCACGTCATCCATGCGGGAGCCGGTGTCGATCAGCGCCGTGGCGATGATGGTCAGCGAGCCGCCTTCTTCAATGTTGCGGGCCGAGCCGAAGAACCGCTTCGGACGCTGCAGCGCATTGGAGTCGACGCCGCCGGAGAGCACTTTGCCCGAGGGTGGAACGATCGTGTTATAGGCGCGAGCGAGACGCGTAATCGAATCGAGCAGGATTACGACATCGCGTTTGTGCTCGACCAGGCGCTTTGCCTTTTCGATCACCATTTCCGCGACTTGCACGTGACGGGCAGCAGGTTCGTCGAAGGTCGAGGAAATGACTTCGCCCTTGACCGAACGCTGCATGTCGGTCACTTCTTCCGGGCGCTCGTCGATCAGCAGCACCATCAGCACAACTTCCGGATGGTTCGCCGTAATCGAGTTGGCCACGTTCTGCAGCAGCATGGTCTTGCCGGCGCGCGGCGGAGACACGATCAGTCCGCGCTGGCCTTTGCCGAGCGGCGTAAGCAGATCCATGACGCGAGCGCTGGCGTTTTCCCGAGTGGTCTCGAGCTTCAGGCGCTCCTGCGGATACAGCGGCGTCAGGTTGTCGAACAGAATCTTGTTGCGCGCTTCATCGGGCGATTCAAAGTTGACCGCCTCGATTTTGACCAGCGCAAAATATTTTTCGCCTTCGTGGGGTGGGCGCACCTGTCCGCTGATAGTGTCGCCAGTCTTGAGGTCGAATTTGCGGATTTGGGAGGGCGAGACATAGATATCGTCCGGGCCCGGGAGGTAGTTGTAATCGGGAGAGCGCAGAAAGCCGTAGCCGTCGGGCAGAATTTCAAGCACGCCTTCGGCAAAGATGTGGCCTTCTTTTTCGCTCTGCGCCTGCAGAATCTTGAAGATCAAGTCCTGCTTGCGCATACCGCTGGCACCGGGCAGGTCCAAGGTCCTTGCGATCTTGGTCAGCTCGGTGATGTTCTTTTCTTTCAGTTCAGCAATGGTCATGATTCACCTAAACCCGTGCACTAGGAATTTTTCAGTAGTGTCTACGGGAGATTTTCAAAGGAGGGGACTCAGGAAAGACGCAAACCACCAGGCAGGAAGGCGGGGCTGACTACGCAGCCCGCCGTTGTGCCTCAGCAAAATTCTCTGGTTCCGATAGTACTTCCTGCCGCGGAGAACCAGCGATACGGTCCAGAACGCCATTCATTGTTTCCTGGATGCGGGTGCTGGGCCGATGGAACTTACGCGTGGCCTTCGAGGCAAGCTGACAGAGCATATACCGGTTCCGCAGAGTTTGTAAAGCGTCAAACACACGATCAGAGCGCATGAGCTTTATCGTCTCCTTTAATTATGATTGTGATCTTCCGCCTTCATCCTTACGCCCCAGGAGGGTGACCGGAACCCCAGAAGTATGCCCTAAGTCACTGATTCCGAGTGGTTTGTATAAGGAGTAAGCGCAAAACCCACTGTAGAATAGATGCATGCCAGGATACGGAAGATGCTTGATTTTCCGGGGGGCCAAGTCCTTAGATCGCTAACGGTGCCCAGCTAACTTTCAGACGCTCCCGGACGTTCCTGGAACTCGCTACTCTAGCTCGAAGAGGGGAGGAGGTCAAGAATTTATTTCGCACATGGGTGTCAACTGGAATGCCCCTTCCCTTTTCGAAATTAATCGGCGCCGCAGTGCCGCGCCCGCCGACTATCTCCTTATTATTCATAAGCTTGTAATTAAAATCGAGATTGGCTTCGCGAATTGATTCCAGGTATTAAGACTCGCCACGGTTTTCCGGAAAGATCCCTATTGACAGGAATACCGAGGCGTATCAACATTCATCCGTTTTATTAAAAGGGTTCACTAGAGGCCCCCATTCCGCACCAAGGCCGCATCAACCGTCGTCCGACCCGAGGTGAAAATGAAGCCGAGCAACCGTCCCAGGCGCCCGTCGTTCTCCATTACTCTTACGCTTGCCGTTGGAATGCTGGCGCTCGCATGCGCCTCGGCGACTGCCGCATCCTCCGCGTACGTGCGGGTCAGTCAGGTCGGGTACGAAACCGGCAATCCTCCCTTTCAGGCCTACCTTATGTCCACGGCATCGGAATCGGGAGCGACTTTCAGCGTGATCAACTCCGAGGGCGCCACGGTTTATTCCGGGGCGATCGGAGCTTTGCTCGGGACCTGGAGCAACAGCAAGAAGCTGACCTACGACGTCTACGGTCTCAGCTTCACGGTGCCCGGCGGCGACATTTATACGATCTCGGTCACTGGGCCAGTCGCGGCGAGTTCGCCGAAATTTGCCGTGAACACTCCGGACGTTCTCTACTCCGGGTTGCTTCTGAATACGCTGTGGTTTTACGAGACCAACCGTGACGGCCCGGACTATATCCCCAACGCTCTGCGCACGGCACCCGGTCATCTCAATGATGAGAATGCCACCGTCTACGACACTCCACCGTTGAATGCGAACGACCTGATCACGACCACGGGAACGGCGCTCACCTCAACTGGGACTTCGATCAATGGCGCGGGAGGCTGGTGGGACGCGGGCGACTACATGAAGTATGTGGAGACCGTCAGCTATACCACGGCGCTGATGGAAATTGGCATTCGCGATTTCCCCAACCAGATGGGACCGGGAGCTACCGCGAAGCCTCCAGCGCCGCCAGCTTCGGTATCGTTCTCCGGCAATGCGTCAGGAGCGCCGTCATCTTCCGATTTTTCGGCTGAAGCTCAGTTCGGTTTCGATTGGCTCATCCAGATGTGGAACGACAGCACCAAGACGCTCTACTACCAGGTCGACAACAGCCAGGACTGGAAGAATTTCAGAGCGCTCGAATCCGAGTACGATATCTGGACGCTGCCGCAGGCGGCCGACGACTACCAGGGTTGCACGAAGGACTATTTCTACATTTGCTATCAACCGGTGTTCCTCGCGGCTCCGGCTGGATCGAAGATCAGCCCCAATCTTGCGGGGCGCATGGCGGCGGCCTTCGCCGAGTATTACCAGCTCTATCGCACTACGAATCCCACGACGGCCGATCAGGCGCTGCTGTATGCCGAAGATATTTTCGCGCTAGCCAACACTTCCCTTGCCGATCCGGCGAAGTCCGTCGGCGATGGCTCGTGCACTTCGGGATGCCTGTTGACGATCATGCCGTTCGATGGCTATCCCGAGACTGTGTGGGACGACGACATGGAACTGGGCGCGACCGAGCTTTACATCGCGCTGCAGTCCGCCGGAGGAAATCTGCCGCCCGGACTGCCCGTCACCAATCCGATGACCTACCTCAGCGAAGCCGCGCAGTATGCGAGCACGTACATCACGAAAATCTATAACACGGGAAGTGAAGATACGCTGAACTTGTACGACGTCAGCGGCCTGGCGCACTTCGAGCTCTATCGCGCGCTGGGCGTGGCGGGGAATCCGGGCGGGCTGGCAGTGAATCAGGTGACGATGCTTACCGCGCTTGAAAATCAGCTCGCCGTAGCAACGACGCAGTCTGCGAAAGACGTGTGGGGCTTTGGAGTTCCATGGCAGGCCGGAGATACGACCTCGCATGGCGCCGGCATCTCGGTGATGGCGAGCGAGCTTTATTATCTGACCGGCTCTCCCAGCTACAACACCTACTCCCAGCGATGGCTGGCCAACATTCTGGGCGCGAACTCCTGGGGATCGTCGTTCATCGTGGGCGACGGCAGCACCTTTCCCAACTGCATTCAGCACCAGGTGGCGAACCTGGCCGGAGCTCTGAATGGAACGTCTGGCGGCACGCCCATCCTGTGGGGCGCAGCCTCTGAAGGCCCGGCCAGCGCAGCTACGACTGGGACGCTGACCGGAATGATTTTGTGTCCGTCCAACGGAGTCGACACGTTCGCGATTTTCAACGGAAACGACGGCGCTTACAGCAGTTCGAAGGTCGCCGTCTATCGCGATAATGTCCAGTCCTACAGCACGACCGAGCCGGGGATCGATCTGACTTCGACGTCGTTTCTGATGTGGGCGTGGCGCATGGCCGGAAGTCCGAATGCGCTGCCGACGTCGGGCATTAAGAGTCCGACGCCGCTGCAGTGACCCGTGGACCACGTGGCGGCGGACGCATTCGTCCGCCTGCGAGCGAAGCGAGCCCGGACAAATGCGTCCGGGCTACGTGTGTTTCTCTGTCATGGTTGTAGGAAAATGAATGCATGACTACCGTGCGTATGGATCTTTGGCTGTGGGCGGCGCGATTTTTCAAGACGCGAACTCTGGCGAAGCGGGCCTGCGATCTGGGCAGGATTCTCTCGAACGGGCAGGCGGCCAAGGCTGCGCGTGACGTACGCATCGGCGACATGTTGCGCATTTCGAACGATGGCGGAGACTTCGAGGTCGAGGTGCTGCTGTTGAGTGACGTACGCGGTCCGGGATCGGTGGCGCAAACTCTCTATCGCGAGACCGACGCCAGCCGGGAATTGCGCATGAAAGTAGCAGCCGAGAAGAAGGCCGCGCGGCAGTTTGAAGTCCTTCCCGAGGGCCGGCCGTCGAAACGCGACCGTCGCAGGATCATTCAGTTCCGCGGTCGTGCGTAAGGCGTAAACCACGAAGGGCACGAAGGTTCACGAAGGAATTATCGTTCGGGGACTGTTTTCCTTCGTGATACTTCGTGTCCTTCGTGGTAATGATTTTCGATTGAGCCAGTGGCGACCGCGACATTGTTTGGACTCGCGTGTTTCTTAACGACGTGGGTTCGGTTCGAGGTGCCTCATGTCTCTCCGTTCGGTGCTCGCAATACTACTGTTGCTGGCTCCCTTGGCGGCCGCGCAGACTGCACCCGCAAGTTCCGCCGATGCCCCTCTGGTCGTCGATCAGAACAGCCACCTGGTTGTGATGGAGTACGAGAACTGGTTCGGTCCGAATGCGGTGACGTTCCAGAGCACGGCCGCCATGCCGTTTCTGCAGTCGGCCGACATGCAAACCGTCGGCGGCGGCTACGACAGCGCCGATCCGGAGGTGATCAAGACTCATCTCGCGTGGTTCGAATATCTGGGAATGGATGCGGCTCTGATTGAAGTCACCAACAATGTGAGCTGCATTTTCAACAGCCAGTGGTTCGCGAAGAAATATCTGACCAACTGCACCCCCGCGTTTCGTTCGTATAACCAGACGATTCGCAATAACACGGGCAACACATATCCTGCCTGGACCGCGCTGGGCACGCGCCTGAAGCTGATTCCCCTGTTGGGCGGAATCGATCCGGATGTCCTCTACAAAGACCTCGACGGCAAGACCGCCTTCGAAAAGGAAATCGAATATTTCGGCGCGCTCATGAGCCAGTATCCGAACCGCCAGGTGATTTACCAGGGCAAGCCACTCATGCTGATCTTTCTCGGCGCGGCGCAGGATCCCAATCGAGCCGACAATCCCGAGTGGTTTCAGATTCGAAAGTTTCTGGAGAAGCACCCCGAGATCAGCGCCAAGTACACCTTCCGGGAGATGGCGGGATATCTCGACAGCCAGCCCGATCTTTGGGCGACGCAGGGTGTGCCCACTGGCCCGGTCGAAATCAATCCGTTCATACGGCTTCTGGAGTTGGGTCGACCGGCTGAATGCGACGTGCACGGTGCAGCCCTACTGTCCCTACTATCCGTCGTATAACCTGGCTGGGCCGCGCGTGGAGAACTTCACAGCCTCCATCTCGACCGCCGGGCAAAACGGCTGGGGCTGTCCCAATGAGAATGCGCTGCCCTACTGTCCCGATGCTTCGCTCCGCTACGGCGCGGACGGCTCCTACGTCACCTTCGACGCCTTCATGAACTACGCCCGTCAACTCGATCCCATCTTCCTGATCATCCATCAATTCAACGAATTCGTGCAGCCCGATGAAGGCTTTGACGCCAATACCGACGACGACCTCGAACCGGCCAACCTGTGGGGAAACGACCTGCCAAACGTGCGGCAGCAGATCGAGCTCTACCGGCAGCAAATTGGGAAGGCCGCGACACTCCTGTACCGGCAAATGTGATTGAAATCACAGAGTGCCTCTCCCCCCTGCCGCTATTCTGATGGGGATTTCACCCTTTTGGTCGTTTTCGACCGGCGAGGTCCCCGATGTCAATTGCTGCCCAATCCACTCGTGTTCTTAATTCCAAGCTTGACAGCAAAATCATGAGCGCGGCCGAGGCTGCGGCCCTCATTCATTCCGGCGACCAGATCGGCATGAGCGGATTCACCGGCTCCGGCTATCCCAAGGAAGTTCCCATGGAACTGGCCCATCGCATCGCCGAGGCCACGTTCCGCGGGCAGAAGTTCCAGGTGAGCGTGTTCACCGGCGCTTCCACTGGCCCAGAACTCGACGGCGCGCTGGCCATGGCGGGCGGCATTCATCTGCGGTTGCCGTATCAGTCCGATCCCGAGACACGCAAGCGCATCAATGCCGGCGAGATGGAATACATGGACATCCACCTCAGCCACGTCGCGCAGTTCGTGGAGTACGGATTTCTGGGCAAGATGGATGTGGCGTTGATCGAAGTCACGGCGATCCTGGAAGATGGGCGCGTCGTGCCAAGTTCTTCCATCGGCAATAACAAGACGTGGATCGATTGCGCCGATCGGATCATCCTCGAGGTGAACTCCTGGCAGCCGATGGCGCTCGAAGGGATGCACGACATTTACTACGGCCTGGAGCCGCCTCCGAATCGCACGCCAATTCCTCTGATCCACACCGGCGACCGCATCGGCACCCCATATTTCAAAATTCCTCCGGAGAAGATTGCCGCTATCGTGTTGACCGACACTCCCGACCGCAACAGCGCTTTCAAACCGCCGGACGAGGCTTCGAAGCGCATTGCCGGGCACATTCTCGAATTTCTCAGCTGGGAAGTGAAGAAGGGCCGCATGCCGGCGAATCTGCTGCCCCTGCAATCGGGCGTGGGCAACATTGCCAACGCAGTTCTCTTTGGTCTGGAGGAAGGTCCGTTCGAAGGCCTCACTTCTTATACCGAGGTCATTCAGGATGGAATGATCCGGCTGCTGAAGTCGGGCAAGCTGACCACGGCGTCGGCGACGGCGTTCTCGCTCAGTCCAGCCATGCTCGACGAAGTGAACGCCGACATGGCCAGCTATCGCGAGCGGATCGTGCTGCGGCCGCAGGAGATTTCGAACAATCCAGGAATTATTCGCCGGCTCGGCGTCATCGCCATGAATGGCATGATCGAAGCCGACATTTACGGAAACGTCAATTCGACCCACGTCATGGGATCGCGCATTCAGAACGGCATTGGCGGCTCCGGCGACTTCGCGCGCAACGGATATTTGTCCATCTTCATGGCGCCGTCATCGGCGAAGAAGGGGACGATTTCGACCATCGTGCCGATGGTGTCGCACGTCGATCACACCGAGCACGACGTGCAGGTCGTAGTCACCGAGCAGGGACTGGCTGATCTGCGTGGACTTTCACCGCGGCAGCGCGCGCATCTGATTATCGAGAAGTGCGCCGGCCCGGACTACAAGCCGCTGCTGCTCGACTATCTGTCGCGATCGGAGCAACTGTCGTACGGCAAACATACGCCGCATCTGCTCAACGAATCGCTGAGCTGGCACAACCGCTATATACGGACTGGAAACATGAAGCCGCGGGAGGAGAACTGAACTGAGGCGGACGGCTTCCTTTTTGCGGGGGTGACCTACGAGATGGCTGCGCTCGCCACCGCCGCGATGCACACCCAATTTCCATTCTTGAAAACCCAGGTGTCAATAAACCGGGCGCGCTGCTGATAGGGCCGGCCGTCCCTGATTCCCTTTTCGCGGTAGACGCCAAACACAATGGCAATCGATCCGACCACGTGCACGGTCATGGATACTGGAGTGATATCGAACACGCTGGCGCCCCGCAAACGCAGCTTGGCCAGGTAGTCGGACTTGGTCTGCTGCGCGCCGTCAGGATCGACCCAGACCACAGCATTGTCGAGCAGGGCGTCGAGAGTGTGGGCGTCTTTGCTTCGTTGGGCTTCGAATCTGGCGCTTTCCACCTGGCGAATCCTGGCCGCGACCTCAGAACTGGCGCCGCGCTGTTGCCCCGAACTCAGCATCGTTGTCGCCCACAGGATGGCCCACACCGCGGCCATAGTCTTCAGCAGTCGCGGGAAAGTCTGGCTGCGATTCTGACTTCGACTTTCGCTTCGACGACGAGCCACGCACTTCTTCATCTGGGGTTCGTTCATTTTGAGTTGTCCTTCTCCCCCATGGGCGTGGTCATGCTGGAGACGCACAGCCAGTGGCCGTCTTTGTACAACCACGTGTCCACGAACCGTCCGTGGCGCGAGTAGGGCTTCCCTCGTTCTATCCCTCTTAACAGCAAGACTCCCTCAACAATTACCGCGTCTCCATAGGCCCGCGCCATCGAAGACTCGACCACAATATTCACCGAACTGACGGCCTTGGTGTCGGCCAGGACCTCCGCTTTCGTCATGAGCCTTCCGTCAATGTGCGCGTAAACCAGCGAGTCGTCGAAAATCGATTGCAACGCCTTGATGTCGCGCAATTGCGCCGCTTCGCCCCACAGACACTCGAGCGCGCGTACCTTCGACTCCGCATCCACCGGGCTTTGCGCGTGGGCGCACGTTCCGAGCAGAAGCAGCACGATGAGCCATCGGGATAGTTTCATAGCAAGAGCTTTCTATCGCTCTATCGGCAAGGGGGGATTTTTCTTGATGGCAAGAGCGCGCCGACGCGGATGTTTCGGGCGCCCGCAAATACGACGATCGGAAGGATGAGGCTGGCGATTTGCGTGGAAGAGCGGCCCTTCAGGGCCGCGTTCGTTTGCGTGAAAGACGGCCTTTAGGCCTGGCGCTGAAGCGCCGCTCATCCACCTTACGTCGTACTATTTCGCAACTGCCACAACGCGATAATCCCCAGCACCATCAGGTTCGGGAACAGCAGCGGCGCCATGGGCGGCGCTCCATAAATAAAATTATCGAAAGCGTGCACCGACGGCCCTTGCAGATTGGCGGCGGCGTGCAGCCCGAATCCCCACAGCCCCACCCCCGCCTCCAGCACAAGTACCGCGGCGCAGAGATCGATGTACTGGCGCGAGATTTTCGTCAGCAGCGGCACTGCCAGAAATCCAACGGCAATCGCGCTCGCCACCACCGGCACCCATTCCAGCGGACGAAAGAATCCATTTCCCGCATGGTCGGCGAGGCTGAAGATAAAGTTCCCCACAAATCCCCCCAGCGTCAACAGCAGCACCCACTGCGCCCACTCCGTAGTCTCCGGATCGACCATGCGATTCATGATGAGCAGGAATCCCAGCCCGGTATAGGCCAGCGGCGCGGCAAATGGCGCGGAATAGGTCAGGCTGCGCAGTGTGCGCTCGTAGAAAAAGTGGCTTTCGAGATGAAGAACGACTCCGGTCAGGCCGACCAGCACCGCGACCCATCCCACCAGATAGCCAAGATCCTTCCACACTGCCGGCCAGCGCGCCCACACCGCTAAAGCAAAGATCAGCACCAGCGGAGCAGTCGCGGAAAAAATGAGTGGGATGTATTCCGCCGAGTTGCGAAACTGGTTCACCGAATGCGCCAGATAAATGTCGAAGGTCAGAAATCCGACATTCAGCGTGGCGAACAGTTCCACCCAAAGCTGCGGGCGCATCCACCAGCGCTCACTTGGCGCGGCCATGCGCTCTCCTGAGATCCGCGCCCATGGATTCCAACTGAACCATCTTCTGCATCATGGGATAGTTGCCATGCCATTGCACGAAGTCGGCTCCGCCCATGAAGGCTCCATGTTTGCTGGTGCGCCCGTCGTAGTGCCAGAGATCGAAATACAAGAAGTCAATGGGCTGCGAAAATGGCGGGCCGGTGAGCACTCCGTCTTTGCGCAGTCCGTTCATCAGATCCTGAGCCGAGCGCACCCGATCGTTGGTCGACTGCACTGTCTGCTCCGCCCGGGTATAGACGGCATCGATCAATGCTGGCGTGTGGCATTGCGTGCAAACCTGCTTCATCTTGGCTTGCGCCGCCGCGTAGTTTGGGCGCTTCTCGCTGACTGCGTTGGCCAGGAAATACGACAGGCGCTCAGAAGGATCGTGGGTCACTCCCAGGCCGTTGATGCCGCTCATGTGGCAGGTCGCGCAGGTGGGAACAAACATATCGCGCGTGGTCAGCGTCTTCGGAGGCGCATCGAGATTCAGCAGGCGCTCCTGCGCCTGAAACATGACGCCATGCTTCGACTCTTCATAAATTTCGATCTGCGAATGATCGGGGCCCATGTGGCACTGGGCGCAGGTGCTGGGCAGCCGCGCGATTCTCACCGAACTGGTGTGGCGCGTATGGCAAGCGGTGCAATTCCCGATGGTGCCGTCGCTGTTCGGCCGGCCGACGCTGTGACATTGCTCGCAGCCGCTGGTCATGGCCGACCCACCTTCCATTTGTACAAACGGATGCGGCGGGCGCCGCGTGCCTCCGGGCTGGTAGGTTTCCGAAAAATTCACCTGCTCGGGAGTGAGTCCCTTTTCTCCGTAGATCGCCGCCCAGGCCGGCGCTGCATGTCGGCTGTGCAGGAACTGCTGGTAAATGCCTTCATGGCAACTGCGGCAATTGCCCGCCGTGAGCTTGGTTGAGATGACGAAGCCGTGATGGTCCTTCTTGTCCTGCCCGGCGGCCGGTTGATGGCAGTCGAGGCAGTTCACGCCCTTGCGAGCGTGTGCGCTCATCTCATATTCGTGGACGACGGAATATTGTGTGCGAGCATGACACTCGGCACACTTGCCGGTAGCGCGGACGAAATCAGCGCTGGGCTGTTCGGTTTCCACCTTCGGCCGGGCGCGATTGAGCAGAAATGCGGCCAGGATTAAGGCGAAGGCAATCACAACCGCCAGGAACACCGATCGAAACGACATCCCTACTCCTCCAACACAGATGCAGAGGAGTGTAGCGCGAAAGTTGCCTACGATGTTGCGGTTTGAGATCAGGGAACGAGGAGCCGTGCAAGACAGGCTAGCGGATGTGGTGCAGGTACCAGACGACGCCGACGAACCCCAGCCGCACCGCAACCACCAGCGCGCCCAGCGCAAGCGCGACGCGGAACAGCGTTCTCTCGAATGAGTTCATCTTCTGTCCGGATTCGGCCATGGGCACCGCCATTGTTCTAATTTGAGGATAGGCCCGGAGGCCGAGGCTGGCAGTGAGCCTGATCACTCGTTTTAAGGCGATCGTTTTTACGGCAAATCGAGCCAGCCGCGCGGAAGCGCGTAGACTTCTGAGAGCATCCAAATAAAATCTATGGCAGCCGATTCGAATCCCGCGCCTGTTCAGATGATCCATTCTCAACCTCGAGCCCAGTCCGAGCAGCTCAACCTGTGGCTGAAAGAACTGGTGTCGCGCGGCGGCAGTGACTTGCTGCTCGTTCCCGAAGCTCTTGCTTCCGTTCGAATTGAGGGGACTCTCGTGACCATCGGCGCCACTCCGCTTACAGGCGACGAGATTGAAGCCGCGGTTCTGCCCGCGATGGCGGCGCATGCCCGTGAAGATTACGAGCGCGATCACATTGGTGACTCTTCGTATCGAGTCGAAGGCTTGGGACGCTTCCGCATTAATCTGCATCGCGAGCGCGGGCGCGCAGCAGCCACGGTGCGGGGTCTGCCTTCGAAAGTTCCAGCGCTCGCGGATTTGCATTTGCCGGCTGGAGTGGCCGCATTGGCGCGGCTGCAGCGCGGGCTGGTGATTATCGGCGGAGCAACGGGCTCGGGCAAGACCACGACGTTGGCCGGCCTGGTGAATGAGATCAACCAGCATGATGCGCGGCACATTGTGACCATCGAAGATCCCATCGAATACGAACACGCGCACGGAAAGAGCGTAGTCGAGCAGGTCGAGATTGGCATCGATGCCCCGGACTTCCCTACGGCGTTGCGCGCCGCGATGCGACAGGCTCCGGACGTGATCGTGGTCGGCGAAATGCGCGACGCCGAGACGGCGCGGATTGCGCTCTCAGCCGCGGAGACGGGGCATCTTGTCTTCACAACGTTGCATACGACCGACGCAGCGTCCACCGTGTCACGGATTGCCGATTCGTTTCCCCAGGAGCGTCAGCACTCGATTCGCGCCGAGATGGCGATGGCTCTTGCGGCGATGCTGACCCAGACACTCGTCCCGCGGAAAGGCGGCGGGCGCGTGCCGGCCGCGGAGTTGCTGATGGTCGGCTATGGCACGCGGCAGCACATTCGCAAGAATTCCCTCCAGCATTTGCATCAGGAGATCACCATCAGCCGCAAGCAGGGCTCATTCACACTGGAAGAGTCGCTGGCGCAGCTCGTCTTTCAGAACGAGTTAAGCCGGGAAGATGCGCTGACGCGAGCCCTCCATGCGGAAGATCTGGACACGCTGCTCAAAGGACGGGGGTTTTGAGCGAAAGCGCCTGCTTGCAGCAGTTAACTTCCGATGCTCTGAGGTAGAGGGGTTCCAGGATATTTCGGGCATCGGCAGGGATAATCTGAGTGTAGGAAGCAAAAGGATATTGTCCTTGAGCATTTCCCCCGAACGATTGCGTCCCGTTTCCTGGATATTGAGTTCCCAAACTGCCAACCTCTCCACCCTCTAAGCCCAGTACGTCCTGTCCAAACTGCGGTATTGAATCGCTTCGGCGATGTGCTTGGGCTCCAGGTTCGGAGTGTCTTCCAGGTCGGCGATGGTGCGGGCGACTTTCAGGATGCGGTCGTGGGCGCGGGCGCTCAGGCCTTGCTGGGTCATGGCACGTTCCAGCAGGCGCTCGCAGTCGGCGGAAAGTTCGCAGAATGCGCGGATATGGCGCGAGTGCATCTGCGCGTTGCAGTAGAGTTTCTCGCGGAGATTGGACGTGGCGAAGCGGGCGAGTTGCTTCTCCCGCGCGCGTATCACTCGCTCGCGGATCTTAGTTGAATCCTCGGGCACGGTGGTCGAGCGCATCTCCTTATAGTTCACCGCCGGCACGTCGATGTGAATGTCGATGCGATCCATCAGCGGTCCGGAAATCTTCGAGATGTAGCGCTGGATCATGGGCGTGGTGCACCGGCATTCGCGGGTGCGGTCGTTGTGAAATCCACATGGACAAGGATTCATGGCCGCAGCCAGCATGAAACGCGCGGGGAATGTCAGCGACATGGCGGCGCGCGCGATGCTCACCGTTCCGTCTTCTAAAGGCTGGCGAAGAACTTCGAGCACGTTGCGGGGGAATTCGGGCAATTCATCCAAAAACAGCAAGCCATTGTGCGCAAGCGAGACCTCGCCTGGCCGCGGGATTGCCCCACCGCCAATCAGTCCGGCGTCAGAAATCGTGTGATGTGGCGAGCGATACGGCCTGGTGCCGACCAGACCTGTGCCGGCATCGAGCACTCCGGCCACACTGTGAATCTTTGTGGTTTCGAGCGCCTCTTCGAAGGTAAAGGGCGGCAGGATGGTCGGCATGCGCTTGGCCAGCATGGTTTTGCCCGATCCCGGCGGCCCGATCATCAGGATATTGTGGCCTCCGGCACAGGCAATCTCGATGGCGCGCTTGGCAGTCTGCTGTCCGCGAACATCTTTGAAGTCGACCATGAACTGCTGCGATTCCCGCAACAGTGCATCGCCGTCAGATTTAATCGGCTTGATGCCGTTGCCCGAGTTGACGAAGTGAATCACGTCCAGCAACGAGCGCACGGGATAGACTTCCAGGTCCCCGACCATGGCGGCTTCTTTCGCATTTTCTTCAGGGACAACCAGCCGCGAGATTTTTCTGCTGCGCGCCTCGAGGGCAATGGGCAACGTGCCACGAATTCCGCGCACTCCGCCATCGAGCGAAAGTTCGCCCACAAACAGGCAATCGCCGATGTCTTTCTTGGTCAGGCCACCGTAGGCTCCAACAATTCCCAACGCCATCGGCAGGTCGAAGCCCGAACCTTCTTTCTTGATGTCGGCGGGCGCCAGGTTAATGGTGATGTGGGTGGGCGGAATGTCGTATCCGCAATTCTTCAGCGCGGCGCGGACGCGATCACGGCTCTCGCGCACCGCGGCGTCGGGCAGGCCGACCGTGTGGAAATGGTCCTGATCGCACTTAATCCCGGAGCAATCAACCTCTACTTGGATAATGTTGGCATCGATGCCGTAAACTGCGGCGCTAAGGGTCTTATAAAGCATGAAGAGTGGAACAGAACGACCGAGCACACGACGGCTGCAGCCGTCCCTGCTCCACCATAGTGACTCGCCAATGGCGGCGGCTGTGACGGATGTCACCCGGAGCCTGTGGAAAACATGCCCGGGAAGCTCGCGAACCAAAATGTCCAACAACTGCGCGGTTGTTCGCCTCCATGGCAGGCAGTAGGATGGCTGTCAGCATGATCGACGGACTCCCCCATGACCCCGGATCCCCGTAAAGCCCCCCGCAAACCCCGGCCTGCAGAAAATCTGGAACTGGAAGAGTCCCAACTATGGCGTTGGGCGCTTTGGTTCATGATTTTTCTGGCGGCGGCGCTGGCCGCTCTGCTTTGGGAGCGCCTGGAAAACATTCCGCTCCAGCTGCGGGCAATTCCGATTGGCGTGCTGGTGCTGTCGATCCTGTTCGCCGTTTACGCTTATGGACGGCGGCGCGAAGTCACCGAACTCAAAGGATTGCTGCGCGACCTGCAGGACCATGTGGGCGCTGCGCCCTCGGAAGAGCAACTTGATCAGCTTAGCCTGGTCATCCAGCGCTCGCAGCGCAATTTCAAAGAGTTGATTGATTCCATCGACGATCCCGCCTGCGCGGTTTCGCTCGATGGCACGCTGCGCACGGTAAATCGCCGGGTCACCCAATTGACGGGCCTGCCTTACTCCGAGCTCGTAGGACATAAGATTTATGACCTCGTCGAGGAGCCGACCCGCGAGGAAGTCGAGCGCGGGCTGGGACGCTTTCTGGAAAAAAGGCGCTGGGCCGGCACCGTGCGCCTTCGCTTCAAAAACACCTCTCGTCCCATTTATCTCGATTGCGCGCTGAACGGCATCGTGCAGGGTGATGAGGTCGTGGGAGCAAGCATGCTGGGTCGCGACGTGACCGAGCAGCGCGAGAAGGAGCAACGCTTCACCGAATTGTTCGAGACTTTGCAGGAGGGAGTTTATTTCAGCACGCCGGAGGGCAAGCTGCTGGATGCGAATCCCGCGCTGGTCAGCACGCTGGGATACCTGGAAAAACAGGAACTGCTCGACGTCGATCCCGCCGCCTTGAACTACGACGCGGCACAGCCAGTGCTGGGACGGGCCGTAAACGATCGCGGCGGCGTGCGCACTCGCGAGATCCGCTTGCGGCGGAAGGATGGAACTGCCGCCGTGTTTATCGATTCCTCCCGCGCCGTCTGGGACGCCGCCGGCAACATCATTCGCTATCAGGGCACGCTGGTTGACGTTACGGAAAAGCGCACCATGGAACGGCAACTAGAGCAGCAGGAGGAATTCCGCCGGCGGCTGCTTGAGAGTTTCCCCGACCTGATTCTGGTCATCGATTTGGAAGAGCGTTATACGTTTGTCAGTTCTCGCGCGCGCGATTTGCTCGGCTATGGCCCGGAAGAGATGTTAGGAAAAAAGATCGCCGACCTGCAGGATCATTCCCCGGAACTGGCAACGCTGCATCACGAAATCGTCACCGGCAAGCAAGCTTTCGAATCGGCGGAATTCGGGGCGAAGCATCGCGACGGCAACTGGCGCACCATGCGAGCTTCAGGCAGCCCCCTGGTGGATGGAGAAGGCAAAGTCAGCGGCGCCATCATCTCGGTGCGCGACATTACCCTGGAGCGGAAACTCGAACAACAGATTGTGCAGAGCGAACGGCTGGCCGCCATGGGGGCAATGATCGGCGGCGTGGCTCACGAATTAAATAATCCGCTCACCGCGATCCTGGGAGTGAGCGAACTGCTGCAGGACACCGAGACCACCGAGTCCGGGCGCAAGCAACTGGCGATGCTGCAGCAGCAGGCGCGGCGGGCAGCGGAGATTGTGCAGAACCTGACGTATTTTTCGCGTCCTCCGTCGCCGGGCAAGAGCCGGCTCAACCTGGCCGAGGTGGTCGAGCGCACGCTGAACCTGCACGCCTATTCGCTTCGCAAAAATAACATCACCGTAGATTTCCTGAAAGATTCCGCAATACCGTCCGCTCTCGGCGATCCACACCAGCTCATGCAGGTGTTTCTGAATTTGATCGTCAATGCGGAACAGGCTATCCGCGAGGCGCGCGATAGAGGAACGTTGCGAATTCGTTTGGGTCGGGACGAAAATTCCGCATGGGTCAACTTCCATGATGACGGGCCGGGCATTCCCAAAGAGAGCCTGTCCAGCATCTTTGATCCGCTCTACACCACGAAGCGGCCGGGCCGCGGCACGGGCCTGGGATTAAGCATCTGCAAATCCGTGATGAAAGAGCACAACGGCACCGTCGAGGCAGCCAACGCTCCGGATGGCGGAGCAGTTTTCACGGTGACCCTGCCGCTGGCGGGCACCAACTAAACTTTCTGCATTCGGCGGGCTCGGACGGCCGAGGTGGCCGTCCCTACACGATTCTCTTAGCGCTCAACCGCCATCGCGACCGCGTTCCCTCCGCCCAGGCACAGCGCCGCGATCCCGCGCTTCACATCCCGCCGGATCATTTCGTAGATCAGCGTGGTCAGGACCCGCGCGCCGCTGGCGCCGATGGGATGGCCAATGGCGACCGCGCCTCCATTCACATTCACTTTCTCCGGATTGAGCTTCAACTCCCGCATCACTCCCAGCGCCTGCACGGAAAACGCTTCGTTCAGCTCATACAGATCGACGTCTTCATTCTTCCAGCCCGTCTTTTGCCAGATTTGCTGGACTGCGCCCACGGGAGCCATCATCACCCACTTCGGTTCAACCCCGCTGGTGGCCTGCGCAATGATGCGCACCATTGCCTTTGCGCCCAGTTCCTTCGCGCGAGTGGCACTGGTAACTACAAGTGCGGCCGCGCCATCATTCACACCAGGAGCGTTGCCCGCCGTAACCGTCCCATCTTTCTTGAACGCGGGCTTCAGGGCACGCAGGACCTCAATCGTGGTGTCTTCGCGCGGACTTTCGTCCTTGTCGAAGATCGTGGGCAGCGCGCCTTTCTTCTTCGCCGGAATTTCCACCGGAACGATCTGCGATTTGAAGCGGCACTCTTTTATCGCTGCGACCGCCTTGCGATGCGAGTCGACGGCAAACTCGTCCTGCTCTTGGCGCGTGATGCCATATTTCTCGGCGACGTTCTCCCCGGTGATGCCCATGTGGTAGTCGTTGTAAATGTCCCACAGGCCATCGTTCACCATGGAGTCGACAACCTGCGCGTTGCCGAGACGGTATCCTTTGCGCGCTTGCGGCAAAAGATAAGGCGCGTTGCTCATCGATTCCATCCCGCCCGCAACCACGATGGAACTGTTTCCCGTCTGGATCGCTTGGGTCGCGAGCGCGACCGCTTTCAATCCCGAGCCGCAAACTTTGTTTATTGTCATGGCACCTGTCGTCGGAGACAATCCGCCGAAGATTGCGGCCTGTCGCGCCGGGTTTTGCCCGAGTCCGGCGGAGACAACATTGCCCATGATGCACTCGTCGACCTTGTCGGGATCGACTCCAGCACGCTTGACCGCTTCACGAACCACGATCGCGCCCAGCTGCGGCGCAGTGAAATCAGAGAGACTTCCTTGAAATTTTCCTACGGGAGTACGGCAGGCAGAGATGATGACAACATCGTCAAAAGAGGCCATGAATCAAGCTCCGGCGAAGATTTCGCGCTCTCATTATAGATGCACGAACCCACGAAAGGCTTTATTTCGGATCGCGCTCGCATTGCAGATGTCAAGCAACCGTCAAGCAACTTACATTCACCTTCACGCGCGCGAACGAAACGCTGTGCGCGCATCGCGTCGCTCAAAAATGGATGCGATTTTCATCACGGCGGCGCGAAAATCGTTCTCGTCCGAGCAGAAACTCTCGTGGCGTAACTTTGGTACCGCGACTTCGTACGATTTCGTTGTCATTTTTTTCTTGACTTCATTTTTCATTGACTCTATACATCAACTAGTTGCAGCAAATGACCGCTGCACATTTTTCCATGAAGAATGGAAGGGAGAATAGAAACTATGGCAACCAAGAAAAAGGCAAAGAAGAAGAAAAAGCATTAAGAGGCTTCAGTCTGAATTTGTAAAGGGGGACGCCTAAAGCGTCCCCCTAAGTTTTTTAGCGGGTATCGTCACATCAGTTCAGCTTCACCAGATCGGCGGGCATCCTCTGCGGGATCCGCTTCTCCTTCTCCGGACACAGGCTGCGATAGGCGCAGAAGTTGCAGTGCATTCCCGGCTTCGCATCGAACTTCCCTTCCGCGATTCCCTTCGCTGCCTCCTCCACACACTTTCGGGCCGCAAGCAGTTGGGCCTCACTCCGCGTGGTGATCACGGGAGCATTGACCTCCAGGTTGTAGAACATCAGCGCGCCCACCCGGTAATTCCATTTATCCTGGGCAGCGATCGCGTACAGAGAAAGCTGCAGGCTTTCGTCGGCGGATTTCACATCGCGGGCTTTGCCGGTCTTGTAGTCGAGGATCGCAACGCTGCCGTCGGGACGCGCGTCGATGCGATCGATGCGTCCGGCCACCACGGTTTCGCCGATCTTAATCTCGAACCATTCCTCGGTGTGCAGAACCTGCCCGGCAGGAATCGACTGCGCAGCCACCAGAAAGTCTCCCAACTGCAGCATGCCCTGCTTCTCATAAAGCTCGTGCTGGTAGGCTTCCTGAATTTTTGCGTCAGCCAGATCCTGACGGAAGATCGCGATGAGTTCAGCGTCGGTTTTCGGACGGCCCGCGCGGAGTGAATCGAAATATGTCTTGAGCACACGATGCATGGCGGCGCCGAACTGCATGGCCGCAGCCGGCTTTCGGGGAATTCGCCAGTCGCGTTCCAGCTTGAATTGCAGGCCGCAACGGTTATAGGTTTCCACCGCGGAAGCGCTCAGGCGGCCATGCAATCCCTCCAGCGCCGGCAACTCGAACCAGCGATTCGTTTGCGATTCGGCGGGATAGAGCACCGAAGCCGTGGCAAACATTTCCAGCTTCGCCTGCGAACCGCTGGCCGGCGCTGACCGCAACCAGGGTTCGAGTGCGTGATTCTTGACCAGTTCCCGCATGAAGCCGGCAGGGGTCTTGTCGAGCTTTCCCGTTCCCTCTCGCGCATAAATCTGCAGCGAGTCGCGAGCGCGGGTCATGGCGACGTAGAAAAGCCGCCGCTCTTCCTCTTTATGAAGCGTCTCGTCGTCCGATTCGGTGACGGAGTCGGGATCTCTCAGCTCGCGCGGAAACGCGACCAGGGTCTCGCGGTAGGAACTTGGAAAACTCGGAGGGTTGGCGCGGAGAATGAAGACGTGCGGGAACTCCAATCCCTTCGCGCTGTGAACCGTCATCAGACGAACGGCGTCCTCGGTTTCATTCGACTGCATCGGGATTACGCCGCCAGCCTCGCGGAAATACGCAAGGTAGTCAACCAGTTCTGCCAGATCGATGGAGGGATTGACCTCCTTCTTCTCCCATTCCTCCACAAATCGCAGCGCCGCCTGCAGGATCGGCGAAGCGGTATCGAGCGCAAACTGCTTCACGATAATTTCTATCGCGGCACGCGCGCTGGCCTTGCGCTCGCGGATCTGATCGCGAACTTTCGCCACGGTAGCGACGACTTCCGCTCCGCCTTCGACGCGATCGAGCGCCGACGACAATGAAACCACCTGGCGCTCGCGATTATCCCGGGCGATGGCACGCAGCACCTGGCGAAGCTGTTCCGGATCGACATGAAATCGCGGCAGACCGGCGACGCGAACCAGGCTTACGTCATCGCCGCCGGTAACGATGGCGTTCACGCACGCGAACAGATCCCGAACCTCCGGCGTATCGGAAATGTCCATGCTCTCGATAACGAAAGGAATTCCGGCTTCGGCCAGTTGGTCCACCACATCGTCGCGGTGCGAATTGATGCGATACAGAATGCCGAAATCGGACCACCGGCACTTTGCCTTCCTTTGCGCCTCGCGAACAAAGCTAACTAACTCCGGGCCTTCGGAGTCTTTCGTGGTCAGCGTGATGACCTTGACGTGAGGACTCGGAAGTTGCGTTCCAGCGGCAAGTGCCGCCTCTTCGCGTGCCGACTGCAACGGCATTCGTGAATAAGAAAGAGTTCCACCCGCATTTTTGGCAAACACCGGCGGATTTTCATTGATCAGCGCGAAAGCAGTGCGCAGGATAGGCGTTGTCGACCGCCGGTTCTTTTCAAGGGCCACCAGTTTGGTCGCCGGAAAGTGCCGCTGAAACAATTCGAAAGCCTCGCTCGAAGCGCCACGAAAACGATAGATTGACTGGTCCGGATCTCCGACCGCGAAGACGTTCGCCTCAGGCCCTGCAAGTCGAGAGAGAATCTTGATCTGCGCGAAGTTGGCATCCTGAAACTCATCCGCGAGGATAAAGCGGGCGCGAGAGCGAGCATCTGCGAGAGCCTTGTCATCGTCATGCAGCAAGGCATACGCGCGTGTGATCATGTGGCTGAATGTGCCCAGATTCTTTTCTTCGAGCCAGCGCTCCATGGTCGAGAAGACGCGCGCGATTTCGCGGCAGCGCCCCAGAACTTCCGAATCTTCCAGCACATTTTTCGACTTCACCACGCGCGGCATGGGCACTTCGCCGCGCTCCAGGCGCTCGACATACTGCTGATATCTTTCCGGAGTCACCAGTTCGTCATGACAGCGGCTGACGAATTCCAGCAGGTCATTCAGAAACTGTGCCGGGCTGGCCGCCCGGATGTAGTGCTCCAGATTCAGTTCGCGCAGGCGGCGGCGCAGGTAAATCCATACATCTTTCTCATCGAGAACACCAAACTTCCTGTCCGCCCCTTTGAGCAGCCCAAGACAGTAGTCATGGAAAGTGGTGGCTTGGATTTCTTTGCCGCCCAGCAGGCTGCGCACGCGCTGCTGCATCTCCTTCGCGGCATTGACGGTGTAAGTGAGCGCGAGTATCTCGCCGGGTTCCGCGTGGCCTTCGCCGACCAGGCGAGCAACTCGATAGGTGAGAACAGATGTCTTCCCCGTTCCCGCGCCGGCCACCACCAGCATGGGTCCGTGAACGTGCTCAATGGCCTGCCGTTGGCGATCATCCGGAGTAAAGGGAGCAGGGCGGGAACTGAACTTCGCGGCGCGCATCGCGAGGTCAGGATATCACCGGCGCCTGTGCAAAGATGTGCCAGCGTTACGACGTGAGAACGGAAGTGGCAATGGCGATGCCGGCAATCGCAGCCGTTTCGGCGCGCAAAATGGTCGGCCCGAGCGACGCAGAAATCCATCCAGCGGCCTGAAATTGTTGCAGTTCGTCTTCGGCCCATCCACCTTCGGGCCCAACGGCGAGGAGCAGTTCGCGCGAGTCTGCGGGAATCGCATCTCGCAACGACCTTTCCTGCTCCGTTTCCGCGAGCACAATGCGTGCATCGGCAGTCATAGTGAGCGCCGGCTTCACCTTGGTTGGAGCGCCGATCTCTGGCGGAGTGGCACGCCGTGATTGTTCAGCGGCCTGCAATGCGATCTTCCGCCAGCGCTCGACTCGTTTGGCGGCCGCCGAAGCGAGATGCGTTTCAGTGCGTCGCGCCACCAGCGGGATGATGCGCGCCACGCCGAGTTCCGTACATTTCTCGATCGCCCACTCCATGCGATCGAACTTGAAGATGGAAAGCAGCAAAGTAATGTTTGCCGCGGCAGCAGGCGCGATCTCCTCGCCGAGTTCGAACTCGACGCGCTCTGCGTCAAGGCCCACAATGGTTCCGCGCCGCACGCTCGTCCCAGTGGCAATATCGAATTCCTGCCCGACGCGAGCCCGCAGAACGCGAATGAGGTGAGTCGCATGCTCGCCAGTCAGAGCAGCCGTATTGCCGGAGACTTCGTCTGCGATCCATCTGCGGCGCGTCATAGGCTCACGCGAACGGCCTAGCCAAAAATATCTTTCACTTTGTCGAGCAGCGACCGCATCATCGGTTGGTTATCGACCTTCGCGAGTCCGTCCAGTTCCTGCAGCAATTCTTTCTGCCGCTTGTTCAGCTTGGTCGGCACCTGCACGCGCACCTCAACGTAGAGGTCGCCTTTGCCATGGCTATTCAACACGGGCACGCCTTTGTGGCGGATGCGAAAGATCGTGCCGGGCTGCGTGCCCTCTGGAATTTTCAACGCGTGCTCACCCTCCATGGTGGGGACGCGAATCTCAGCCCCCATCGCGGCCTGCGCCACGGAAATTGGCACTGTGCAGTGCAGGTCGTTGCCTTCTCGCGCAAAAAAGGCATGCTCCTTTACGTGCAGCACGACATACAGATCGCCCGCCGGTCCGCCGAACTGGCCCACTTCTCCGGCCCCGGAAAAACGAATTCGCGTGCCGTCTTCCACCCCCGCCGGCACTTTCGCATCCACTGTGCGCTGGCGCAGAACCCGGCCTTCCCCTTTGCACTTCGAGCAAGGGTCAGTAATCACACTGCCCGTGCCCTGGCACGTCGGGCAGGTGCGAGCGATGCTGAAAAATCCTTGCTGGTAGCGCACCTGGCCGCGGCCACCGCAGGCGCGACAGCTCGTGGGACCTTTTCCCGGCGCTGAACCCGAACCGCGACATTCTTCGCAAGCCTCGTGGCGGCGCACGTTGACCCGCGTCTCCGCGCCAAAAAATGCCTGCTCGAATTCGAGTGTGATATCTTCGCGCAGATCAGCGCCGCGCTGCACGCGGCTGTGGCGGCGTCCGCCGCCTCCTCCGAACATGTCGCCGAATCCGAAGAACTCGCCAAAGATGTCGCTGAAGTCCTGAAAGACCGTCGGATCGAAGCCCGCTCCCGCTCCCGAGGCTCCGCCCAATCCTGCGTGGCCGAAGCGGTCGTAGGCGGCGCGCTTGTCCGAGTCCGCCAGAATGGCGTACGCCTCGCTCACTTCTTTGAATTTCTCTTCCGCATCCGGATTGTTCGGATTGCGGTCCGGATGGTATTGCAGCGCCAGCTTGCGATAAACGCTCTTGAGCTCCACCTCGGTCACGGTGCGGGTCACACCCAGCACCTCGTAGTAGTCGCGTTTTGCGTTCGTCGTCAGAGGTAACCTTTCTCCAAAACAAATTTGGCCCAGGGCAGGAGCCGCTTTCAGTCTGGCTCCTTAGCGGAAATCACAACCGCTCAGGGCTCTGTTCTATTTTCCGGGATTTTTTGCCACCTTGACCATCGCCGGGCGCAGCAGACGGTCTTTGAACTTGTAGCCACGCTGCAATTCTTCCAGCACTTCGTGGTCGGCGGCGTTCGAGGTCTCCACCATCTCGATCGCCTCATGCACATGCGGATCGAAAGGCTCGCCCTTGGCGGGAACCGCGCGCACACCGATCTTCGCCAGCGCATCCTGCAACTGTTTGTAGATCAACTCCACGCCGCTGCGAAAATCCGCGGCATCAGACTTGACCTGCAATGCACGCTCGAAACTATCGAGCGCGGGCAACAATGCTTTGATCGCGTCGGCGGCTGCGTAGTCGCGATAGTCCTGCTGCTCCTTGGCTGCGCGGCGGCGCGAATTCTCGAATTCGGCCTGCGCGCGTGCAAGGCGGTCGACCAACGAATCGCGCTCTGCTTTCACTTTCTGCAGCTCTGCTTCCAGGCCCGTCGCTTCTCCAGCCAGGCTTCCGGTCGTAGTCGCCGACTGGCCTTCGTCGCCGTCTCCTGCGGGCAATTCGTGCTCCAGATCCAGACCGCTTACATCTGCTTGTGATTTTCCGTTCGTTTTCGCCATGACTCCCTACTCCGATTCATTCAATATCTTGTCGAACAAGCGCGCGATATACGACACCGCCGTAATCGTGTGCTGATAATCCATGCGCGTGGGACCGATCACCGCCAGCGATCCCATGACTTCATTGCCGGAGTGCGCCGGAGCGCCGATCAGAACAAAGTTCTGCATCGAAGGCAGCGTCTGGTCGAGCCCGATCACCACCCGCACTGCTTCCTGCTTCACATCAAGATAGGCGCCGAGAAGTTGAATTACCTTTTCCTTTTCTTCCAGCGTCTTCAACATTTCCTGCAAGCGTTCCCGGTCCTGCTCGCCGGTGACCAGATTTGCCGCGCCTTCCACGAACACCACCTGCGACCCCTGTTCTGCCGCCAGCGCGCCCTGCTTGTAAAGCTGTTCGATGGAGCTCATCAGGCGGTCGTACTCGCTGCGTTCTTGTTCGATGCGGCGAACCAACTCGGTGCGCATGGATTCCATGGTCCACCCGCGGAAATTCTCGTTGATATACCGCGCCGCCAGATCCAGATCGGCCTGTGACAAGTCCATCCGCAGCACGCGATCGCGTACCAGACCCGAACGCGTAACCAGCACCGCCAGCACCTTCTGATCGCCAAGGCGCGAGAAATATACGTGATCGAGCGCGTTCTTCGGACCACTGGTCGCAACCGTGACGCCTACGTTTCGCGAGATCAGCGAGAGCACATGTGAGGTGCGCTCCATAAATTCCTGCACATCGCTGATACCCGCCAGCGAATCCGAAATCATCGTCTCTTCCTGCGGAGCCAGGCGCGCGTCACCGGAAATCTGTTCAACGTAATAGCGATAGGCCTCGGTGGTCGGAACGCGCCCCGCCGAAGCGTGCGGCTGCTCCAGGAATCCGGCGTCGGAAAGATCGGCCATCACGTTGCGGATCGAGGCCGGGCTCAGTCCTTCGCGGTTCGAGCGCGCCAGCGTGCGCGATCCCACCGGCTCGCCCGTCGAGATAAACGTCTCCACAATGGCGGTCAGAATTTCGCGTTCGCGATTCCCGATATTTGGGTCAGCAGGCATATGACGTTGTCTTAATTATCCAGATCTGAGCGGCGGCCAGGGGAGAAAGCTGCGTTCGACTCATTCTACTAACTATTTTAGATGCAGAAGCTTAGGTTTTTGGTCCAAAGCTGCGGCCAGCTTGGATTCTAGGAACGGTGTGGAGGACTGTCAAGGCGGGCCAGATTCGTGGGCGGGTATGATGTTCGACATTGATGAAATCCAAACCCCACATCGCAGTCATCGGAGCCGGAGCCTTCGGCGGCTGGACCGCTCTGCATCTGCTGGAACGTGGCGCGAAGGTCACGCTGGTTGATGCCTGGGGCCCGGGAAATTCGCGGGCATCTTCCGGCGGCGAGACTCGGATCATGCGCTGCACCTACGGGCCCGATCAGCCCTACACCGAGATGGCCGCCCGCGCGCTGAAGCTCTGGGCGAAGTACGAGCGGCGATGGAAGCGCCAATTCCTTCACCGCAGCGGCGTGCTGTGGATGGTGTCGGGCCCCGACGATAGCTTCGAGCGCGGTTCGGTCGAAATGCTGCGGACGGCGAAGATCAAGTGCCAGCAGCTCTCGACGGCGCAGATGAAGAAACGCTGGCCGCAGATTAACTTTGAAGGCATCCAGTGGGGTATCTTCGAGCCCGAGTGCGGATATCTCGACGCGCGCGCCAGCTGCGCTGCAGTGGCCGAAGCGTTCGTCGCTGCGGGAGGCAGCTATCGGCAGGATGCAGTTCTGGCTGATGGCCTGGAAAATGTACCGCTTCGTACTTTGAAGCTCGCTTCTGGCTCACGGATCAAAGCTGATGGCTACGTATTCGCCTGCGGCCCGTGGCTGGGCAAGCTGTTTCCCGAAACCATTGGCAATCTCATTCGACCGACCAAGCAGGATGTCTTCTTCTTCGGCGCGCCTGCGGGGGACGATGCGCTTCACCGACGCGCATCTGCCGGTCTGGGCCGATCACCGCGGCCGCTTTCGTTACGGCATTCCGGGCGCCGGCACCATTACAGGCGACGCGCGCCGCGGATTCAAGATCGCCGACGACACCCGCGGCCCGGATTTCGATCCCACGAACGGCGAACGCGTCGTCAGCCCGGAGACTCTCGCCGACATCCGCGCATACGTCGCCTTCCGCTTCCCTGCCCTGAAAAACGCTCCGCTGATCGAGACTCGCGTCTGCCAGTACGAGCAGACGCCCGACAGCCACTTCATCATCGACCGCCATCCTGCGAACGAAAATGTGTGGATTGTAGGAGGAGGCTCGGGCCACGGCTTCAAGCACGGCCCAGCGATCGGCGAAATGATGGCGGAATTAATCCTGGGGAATCGCGAGCCGAAAGCAATCTGGAGATTGGACAGATTCCGAAAGCATCCGTAGAGACGTAGCTTGCTACGTCTCTGCCGGCAGCCAATTGGAATCGTGGTGAGAGCAAGACGTTCGAAGCAACGTCTCTACTGAATCTGAATGACGCCAGCCGGGGCGTTGGCCTTGATCTCAGCGACGCGCTCCACTACTTTCCGCGCGAACTCGTAAATCGATTTCGCGTGCGGCGAATTCTCGCCCTCAAGCACCACCGGCGTCCCGCCGTCGCCCGATTTGCGGACTTCCGGATCCAGCGCAATGCTACCCAGAAACGGAACCTTGAACTGAGCCGCCATCTTCTCCGCGCCACCGCGCGAGAAAATGTCGCTCTCGTGCTGGCAATGCGGGCACACGAAGTAACTCATGTTCTCGACTACACCGGCTACATCGACCTTCATCTGGCGAAACATTTCGATGGCCTTGCGCGCGTCCTGCAGCGAAACATCGGACGGCGTCGAAACCACGACCGCCCCCGTCAGCGGCACGGTCTGCACCAGCGACAGCGCGATGTCGCCCGTCCCCGGCGGCAGATCGACGATCAGATAGTCGAGTTGTCCCCACTCGACAAGGCCCAGAAATTGGCGCACGATCTGGTGCAACATCGGACCGCGCCAGATGATTGGCTTATCGCCGGGATTGAGAAATCCGACGGAAATGACTTTCAGCCCGAAGGCTTCAATCGGCTCGATGCGATTCTCGCCCACCATGCGCGGCTGCGCATTCACGCCCAGCATCAGCGGAACGTTCGGCCCGTAGACGTCGGCGTCGAGCAGCCCGACTTTGTGCCCCATCTTCGTGAGCGCGACCGCCAGATTGACCGACAGCGTGGTCTTGCCCACGCCTCCCTTGCCCGAACCCACGGCGATAATGGCGTCCACTCCCGGCAGCGGCTGCGGCCCCTGCGCCGGACCTTGTCCCTGTCCCTGCTGATGCGGCATATGTGCGTTCAAAGGATCACACTCCTGGTTCAACCAATGAAGAAATGAATTGCGAAGATGATGAGGCAGAGCCCCGAAGCTCGATTATACAGGCGGAGGATTGGGGAGTTCGTGTGGATGCCGGAAACTGGGAAGGCACGACTTCCGTATGCATACTTCCTTTCTTGTCATTCCGAACCGGTCTGTCCTTTCTTGTCATTCCGAACCGGTCTGAAAGACCGGTGAGGAACCTGCTTTGCTGGTGCGCATCCAAGCTTCGCTTGGTCGAGGTTGGGTCCCAATTTTTTTTGATCGTCTCCTTTAACCTACTGATCTCATTTGACTTATTGCGCTTAGATCTCCGAGTTTCCGCGTAAGATATTGAGGTACAAGGGCTTACTCGTAAAATATTCCGGAATAAGGAGTTAACTCCGGAGCTCGATTGGCGTAGTCCGAGGACGTCGGCCTGCCCGTTGAAAATGAATCCACGCATATTCCCAATTTTGCACTTTGCGTTTTCTCAGTAAAGGTTGTTCGTCACAGGGTGCGGATTTATCTGTGGAAAAGATTGGGGAGAGAGCGGCCGACGGGCACAGCAGGTTCCTCACCGGTCTTTCAGACCGGTTCGGAATGACAAAGAGTCTTGGGTGGCAGCGGTTCGGAATGACAAAGAGTCTTGGGTGGGCAGCGGTTCGGAATGACAAGAAGCGGAGGGTGCGGTCCGGTACGGGTGAAAGTCATCGTCCTTCCTAAATCGTACTATTCCCAAATCGAGGAAGCCACGAACATTGGCATCATTTGATGCTATAATTGATGCGTCAGGAGATCTTATGAGAACTACCGTTGCATTGGATGACGATCTCGTGCGCACCGCCCAGGAGTTCACCGGGGTGGAGGAAAAAACTGCGCTGCTTCGGGAGGCGCTCAAGGCGCTTATCCAGCGGGAGAGCGCCCGGCGATTGGCGTCGCTCGGAGGCTCCATGCCGGAACTGAAAAATATTCCGCGCCGCCGACCGGGGCAGAAATAGGCGGCCAAGAAATTGATCCTCGCCGATACCTCCGTCTGGATCGATCATCTGCGTTCGGGTAACAAGGAATTGAGCCGACTTCTCGATCGTGGGCAGATTGTTATCCATCCCTTCATCGTTGCGGAACTGGCCCTGGGGTCTTTGAAAGATCGCAACAAGACGCTTGCCCTGCTGGATCTGCTGCCGCAGGTGCGGGTAGCACGGATGACCGAACTGCGGCTGATGATTGAGGCTCGCCGGTTATACAGCGTGGGCATCGGTCTCACCGACGCGCACTTGATCGCCTCGGCATTTCTCGATGCGCCCACGCAGTTGTGGACGGGAGACAAGCGTCTGCGGCGCGTGGCGGAAAGTCTCGGCATTCACGCGAGCCTGCCGTGAACGGCGAACCTCAAGCGCTAAAGCGCGGATTCATTTTCGGAGACTTATCGGCACGACTGAAGTCGTGCCCTTCCCAAAACCTATAACCACGAAGGACACGAAGTCCCACGAAGGAAACCTGAATTCCTCTGTGATCCTTCGTGTCCTCTGTGGTTATAGGTTCTGCGGCTTCGTCAGTAGCCTTCGCCTTCCAGCCGCACCTTGCCTTTGAAGATGCGGAAGACGAAGAAGAAATATCCCAGCGCGAGGATTGCACCGGGAATCCACCACATCAACCCGACTGCCAGGCCGTGCTGGCCGGCAGCGGTGTTGTAGATAGTCAGATTGCGGGCGGGATCGGTGCTTGCCGGCAGGACCACCGGATACAGCGCGAACGCCGCTCCCACCAGCATGACCACGATGTAAACGGACGAGGCCACGAAGGCCCTCTTCTCGGCTGCGACGTCTTCGCCCTTGCGGATCGCGTAAATCATTAGCGCGAGCGCGCCGTAGACGATTGCAGGAATCAGAAATCCGATCGGGTGCTGTTTGTAATTGTCGAGCAGGTTGGGACGGATATAAATCGTCGCTACCAGTCCGACCACGGTGAGAACCACCTGCACAGGCCATGCTCCAAGGGCGACCCTGCGCGCGCGCTTATTTAAATCGCCTTCCGTCTTGATGGCAACGTAGAGCGCTCCGTGAGCAGTCAGCGTGACCAGCGCGATCACGCCCGTCAGCACCGTATACCAGTCGAGAATGCCGTTGTTGGTGCCGGTGAGACCGTAGTTAGTCCGAAAGTTCGTCCACAGTGGCTCGAAGAAGTATTGATCCGGGCCGAGAGGAACTCCGCGGACCACGTTGCCGAGCGCTGCGCCTAAGAAGATGCAGAGCAGCGCGCTCGATATGCAGAAGATCGAATCGAAAAAGCCCTGCCACACGGGATTGCTCATGTGGGCGCGCAGTTCGATGCCGATGCCGCGCAGCATCAGCAGCCACAGCACCATCATGAGCGGCAGATAGAATCCGCTGAAGCTCGAGGCATAGAGCAGCGGGAAGGCGAAGTAGAGAGTGCCACCGGCGGCCAGGAGCCAGACTTCGTTGCCGTCCCAGACGGGGCCGATGGCGCGCAGGATGCGTTGCCGGTCTGCGGAGGACTTACCGACGGTGAGATAAATGACGCCCGCGCCGAGATCAAATCCGTCGAGCACGACGTAGGCTGCAACCATGACCGCGACAATCATGAACCAGAGTGTTTCCATATCAATATCAGCCCTCGGGGGCTAAAGCCCGAATCTTTTATTGCCCTTTACGCGGCGCTGAAGCGCCGCTCTTCCACTCATCGCTCGACGACGGCGCTGAAGCCCCGCTCTTCCACTCTCCGCTCGACGACGGCGCTGAAGCCGCTCTTCCACTTCCGCTCGGCGGCGCTAGTGCGCGGCGTTATCCGTTTCCGGGCCGGTTTCAATTTCGCGGCGTACCAGGAACAGGAACAGAATTCCGAGCACCAGGTACATTCCCATGAATCCCAGCAGGGTGAAGATTCCGTTGCCCGCCGACACCGTCTTCGAGTAGCCGTCCGCGGTGCGCATCAGCATGTAGACCAGCCAGGGTTGGCGGCCGAGTTCGGCGGTCAACCAGCCGGCGGTGTTGGCGATGTAGGGGAACGGCAGGGCCAGCAGGAGAATCCACAGCATCCAGCGGCTGGAAAATAGTTTGCCGCGCCAGAGCAGAAACGCGGACACAATCATGATGGCGATAAAGACCGTTCCCAGCCCGACCATGATGTGATAGCTGAAGTAGAGCAACTCAATGCTCGTCGGCCACTGATCCTGCGGGAAGGCATTTAGGCCCTTCACTTCGGCCTTCCAGGCGCGATAGGTGAGGAAGCTGAGCGCATCGGGAACGATCACAGGATTATCAATTTTCTTCTCGTTGACGTTCGGCTGGCCAATCAGAACGATGGGCGCGCCGGGCTGCGTTTCGAACAGCGCTTCCATGGCGGCCAACGTGACGGGCTGGTTCTCTGCCACCATGCGGCCCTGGCCGTCACCGGTGGGGAACAATTGCAGCACGCTAAAAACCAGGCCCGCGATGACTCCGACGCGCACGAATATGCGGCCGTATTGCTCGAACTTGCCCCAGAGCAGATAAAACGCGCCCACCGAAGCCATCACGAACGCTCCGGTGATGACGGCTCCGGACATATTGTGAGCGTACTGCCACCACGCCCAGGGATTCAGCATGAGGTCCCAGAAACTTGTGAGCTGCACCGAACCGTCGGCAGCTTTCGCATAGCCGACCGGATGTTGCATCCAGGCGTCGGTGACGATGATGAAGAATCCCGAGAGCCAGGAGCCAAGAAATACCGCAACCGCCGACCACCAGTGCCCGCGAGGTCCGAGGCGCTTCTCGCCGTATAGGAAGAGTCCCAGGAAGGCCGATTCCAGGAAGAAGGCAAACATGCCTTCCATGCCCAACGTCTGACCGATGACGCCTCCGGCGAAGCGCGAGAAGTGCGACCAGTTCGTGCCGAACTGAAATTCCATGGGGATGCCGGTGACGACGCCCAACAGGAAGTTAATGCCGAAGATGCGCGCCCAGAAACGCGCCGCCTGCTTGTAAGTCTCGTCGTTATAGCGCAGGCCGAGGGTCATCAGCACCACGATCAACGGCGCGAGGCCCATGGTGAGCTGGGGGAAAAGGTAGTGAAAGGTGACGGTGAAGGCGAAGTGCAGGCGATGAATTAGGAGGGCAGTATCCATGCGGGAATCCCCAAGCCATGCAGCCTAAACGGCGGCGAAAAGGAAAGTCTGTGACGGGGATCACAGATTTTTCACAGCTTGTGGTTATGCCGGCGTCTTTCCAGTTCGGCGCGCCGGATTTCGCGGCGGCGGCCGGCATCGTCATAGCGACGGCGCTGTTCGTCCGATTCCGGAATCACGGGAGGAACCTGCAGGCGGTTCCCTGCTCCATCAATGGCCACGAAGGTTAGATAGGCAGAACTAACATGTTTGGCACTATCCACAATGTAATTCTCAACAAACACTTTAACTCCGACTTCCATGGAGCTGTGATAGACGCGATTCACCGACGAACGCAGAATGACGAGATCGCCGACTCGAACCGGAACCAGGAAATCGATGTGATCCACCGAGGCGGTGACCACGTAGTTGCGGGAGTGGCGATGCGCAGCCATGGCTCCGGCGAGATCGATCCAATGCATCAAGCGGCCGCCGAGCAGGGCGCCCAGCGGGTTGGCATCATTGGGCAGCACAATTTCCGCCATCTCGGACTGCGAATCCCGGACGGGCCGGGCCATGAGCATGTCGTGAGTCATCGTGGTTTTCCTTTCGCAGCTGGGCCCTGGATCTTCTTAGCTCGTCGCGGTCCCGGTCGTCAGCTTTTCCGGTTGAGGTAGGAATCGAAAAAACATTCGGCCATTTTCTGCACGCGCGAATCTGGGTGCCGCTGCGTCCAGACGGCGCGGTTCAGGTCGAACGCTAACGATCCATGTTCGACCGGGAGATGATCGCGCTCGCAAACGTAGCGGAGGTGAATGAGGCGGGCGCCATCGGTTTCGCGAGCGGTGGACGGAACTGGTGGCGCAGAAATCGCGAATCGCACCGCATCCCAGGCGCGGTCGCGCGGAGCCCAGGAGCAGCAGTCGGCGTATCCGAGATTGCAGAACGCCTCCAAAATGTCCTGCGCGGGAAGTGCGTCCTCATGTCCGGGAGCGGTGCAGTGCCCGCTCCATCCGGCGCCCAGCGGCAGGCGCGCGGGGTGCGGCCAGTTGCCGTTCTCTAACTTTTGTACGGGCATGAAATAGGGGCAGGCCAAATGATCCTCGCTGGATGCAGATTGTTCGGGACTTGCCATTGTAATCAGGCTATGGAACGTTCTGCCCAACTTTTCGCGGGGTGAGAGCGTTGTAGTAATCTGCTTGGCAGGGCTGGTCGCCTGACTCTCCTGACTCTATGGATCGAATTGCGGCTCTGAACGAAATCCTGACGGAAAATCCGAAGGACGCATTCGCGCGCTACGGGCTCGCCATGGAGTATTCGAAGCACGGCGACTTTGATCGGGCGCTGGCCGAGTTCTCCATTCTGCTGGAGAACCATCCGGATTACACGGCGGGATACTTCATGGCGGCGCAAACGCTGAATCAGGCCGCTAAAGTGGATGAGGCGAGGAAGATGCTGCAGAATGGAATCGCTTCAGCGCGGCGCACGGGAAATCTGCACGCTCAATCAGAGATGGAAGCCATGCTGGCCGAACTGGGCGAGCCCTAAAATTCTCACAACTCAACGCTGCCTCACGTTTCTCCCCATCGCCCACTCCAGCACGCCAGGAAACATCTGATAGAGCTTCACCGCGAGATGCATGGTCCAGGGCACGATGACTTCCCTCTTTTGCTTGGAATATCCCTCAAACGTGGCGCGGGCGACGCGCTCCGCGGTAATGCCGCGAACTGACGGCGGCCGAACCTGCTTCGTCTCCCGCCCGCGAACCGCGTTCGCGCCAAATGCCGTGCGCACATAACCGGGGCAAACCGTGAGCACGTGAATGTTGTCACTCTTAAGTTCGACTCGCGCGGCTTTGCCGATGGCGTTGAGGGCAAACTTGCTGGCGCTGTAAGCGGCATGGAAGGGCAGAGGAATGTGCCCGGCTACGCTGGAAATGTTGATGATCGTGCCGCCGCCTTGCTGCCGCATGATCGGAATCACGGCCTTCATGCCGGCGACTGCGCCGAAGAAATTTGTTTCAAAGAGTTCGCGGAACGCCGCCATTTCCATTTGCGCGACGGAATCGAGCAAGCCGTGGCCGGCATTGTTGATCCAGATGTCGATGCGCTGGAAGTGGTGCAGGGTCAGGGCGAGCACGCGATCAATGTCTTCGCCATGGCGCACATCGCAAGGCAACGCGATGGTGCGGTCGAGATGACCGATGCGGGCGCGGGCAGATTCGGCGCGCGCGACATCGCGCGACAGCAGCACGACGTTCGCTCCGTGGTCGGCAAAAATCTTCGCAATGGCCTCGCCAATGCCCATGGATGCGCCGGTGACCACTACAACCTTGCCTGTGAGTTGCATGATCGGGTTGTATTCTCCGGCGATCGGCTGAGTCAATAGCGCGTGTCGTACAATCGAAAAACTCAGCAAACCGGAGACTTCTTGCCGCTTCTGCCGCTATTTCCGCTCGACCTCGTTCTGCTGCCGGGGATGGCCTTGCCTCTGCACATTTTCGAACCCCGCTACAAGGAAATGATCGCTGAGTGCCGGGCTGACAACACGGCATTCGGCATCGTGCGCGCCGTCGAGAATGGCATCGCAGAAGTTGGCTGCACGGCGGAGATCACGGCTGTCACCAAGGAATATCCCGACGGCAGGCTCGATCTGGTTGCGGAAGGCCGGCAGCGCTTTGAAGTGCTGGAACTGAATCAGGAGCGCTCTTTCTTGCGCGCGGAAGTGCTGATGATTCCGGAAGAGCCCGGGCCGCCAGCGGAAGTCGACAAAACTCGTGCGATCGATTTGCACCGGCAAATCCTTACTCTGGCGGGCGCGGTGCAGGATCTTTCCGCGGCCGACGATGCGTTGCTGTCGTTCCATATTGCCGGGTCGCTGCCGCTCGATCTGGATTTCAAACAGAAACTGCTGGCCACGCGCTCGGAGCGCGAGCGCATGCAGATACTCGCGGAGTATCTGGAGCAATTGCTTCCCAATCTCCGGCGCGCCGCGCGAGCCCGCGAGAAGGCCGGCGGCAACGGGCACGCGCACTGATTTTCCCACCGCAACGTGAGGTCGCCCTTGCAGGTATAATCGACAAAAGTTGGTTGGGGGTTCCGTTCATGAGTCTTCCGCGCACATTGGGCGAACTACGCCGCAGTTCTTTTTCCGAAGAGCGTTTGAGCCAGCGGCGAGTTAAGGATGAACTGCGCGACAATCTCAGCGCGCGCCTGCGTGGCCAGGACGATAGTGCGATTTTTCCAGGGATCGTTGGATACGACGATACCGTCGTGCCGCAGATCGTCAACGCGATTCTTTCGCGGCACAATTTCATTCTGCTGGGACTGCGCGGGCAGGCGAAAAGCCGCATCCTGCGCGCGCTGACGACGCTGCTCGATCCGCAGATGCCTTATATCGCGGGATGTGAAATTCACGACAATCCTTACTCGCCCATTTGCCGGCGCTGCCGTGACGAAGTTGCGAAGCTGGGCGATGCCACTCCGGTTGCGTATCTTTCTCCCGATGACCGCTACGTGGAAAAACTGGCCACGCCTGACGTCACGATTGCTGACCTGATTGGCGACATCGATCCCATCAAAGCCGCACGCGGCGGACATGAACTGTCGAGCGAGATGACGGTTCACTATGGCCTGCTGCCCCGCGCCAATCGCGGCATCTTCGCCATCAACGAACTGCCGGACCTTGCGGGAAAAATTCAGGTGGGATTGTTCAATATCATGCAGGAAGGCGACGTGCAGATTAAAGGATACCCGATCCGCTTGCCGCTCGATGTGGCGCTAGTGTTCAGTGCGAATCCGGAGGACTACACGGCGCGCGGCAAGATCATCACACCGTTGAAAGACCGCATCGGCTCGGAGATTCGCACGCACTATCCGGCGACGGTCGAAGAAGGAATTGCGATCACGGCGCAGGAAGCGTGGACGCGGCGCAGCGGTCAACCGTTGCAGCTTCCGAACTATGTGCAGGAAGTGATTGAGCGGGTGGCATTTGCGGCGCGGGAAGACAAGAAAATCGACAAGCGTTCCGGAGTGAGCCAGCGGCTGCCGATCTCGGCGATGGAGAATGTCATCTCGAACGCCGAGCGCCGCGCGTTTCGCAATGACGAGAAACTGGTGGTGCCTCGCATCAGCGATGTTTACGCGGCGCTGCCGGCTATCACCGGCAAGTTGGAGTTGGAATACGAAGGCGAGATGAAGGGCGCGGATCATGTGGGACGCGAGTTGATTCGCACCGCGATCGCGAAGACTTACGATGAATACTTCACCGGCGCGAACGTGCAGCAGATCGTGCAGTGGTTCGACCTGGGCGGCGAAATTCAACTCTCGGATTCGATCGCAGCGACCGAGGCGCTGGAAAATCTGACGGGCATTCAGGGATTGATCGACAAGCTGGGCCCGCTCGGAGTTTCGCCGAAAGAGAGCCCCGAGTTGCAGGTCTCGGCGGCGGAGTTCATTCTCGAAGGCCTGCACGCGCATAAACGCATTGGCCGCAGCGAAGAGCGCGTCTTCAAAGCGGGAGAGAAGAAGCCGGAGCCGGCGCGCGAAAAATCGTTTGAAGTGGACGAGAAGCCCTACCGGCAGAGACGGCAATTTAACTAACGTAGAGACGTTGCTTGCAACGTCTTCTCACCACGCAGCAAGAGACGTAGCAAGCTACGTCTCTACGAGCATGAAAAGAATTCGATATTCCAAATACGTGCCTGACCCGGCGGGCGAGATGAGCATGGAAGACCTGCTCGGCGCGCTCTCGGATTACCTGCTGCAGAGCGGGTTTCAGGATTCCATGTGGTACGAAATGCCGGAAGGCGAGCAGACGCTCGACGAACTGAAGCGCGCCATCGAGCAGGCGCTGATGAATGGCGAGAGTTTCGATGAGAATTTGCGCGAGCAGATCGAACAGATGGCCGCGGACGGCAAGCTCGACGAGTTGATCGAGCAACTGATCGAGCGCATGCAGCAGGAAGATTACATTTCGATCGACGAGCCGCACGATCCCGCACGCCAGTCGAGCGTAGGCGGACAGACGGGCGAAGCGCAGCAAGCCAAGTTTGAGATCACCGACAAGAGTCTTGATTTTCTTGGTTTCAAGTCTCTGCGAAATTTGCTGGGATCGCTGGGCAAGTCGAGCTTTGGACGGCATGATACACGCGATCTCGCCACCGGCATTGAGGCCAGCGGGGCTTCGAAGACTTACGAGTTCGGCGACACGCTCAATCTCGACATCACGGCGACACTGTCAAACGCGATTCAACGCGAAGGCCTGACGCTGCCGCTGAATATCGAATATTCCGATCTGCAGGTGCACCAGTGCGAATACCAGTCGTCGTGCGCGACGGTGCTGATGCTGGACTGCTCGCACTCGATGATTCTTTACGGCGAAGACCGCTTCACTCCGGCGAAGAAAGTTGCCATGGCGCTGTCGCATCTGATTCGCACGCAGTATCCCGGCGACTCGCTGTCGCTGGTGCTGTTTCATGATTCGGCGGAAGAGATTCCGTTGTCGCAGCTGGCGCGCGTGAAGGTTGGCCCTTACTACACCAACACGCGGGAAGGCCTGCGGCTGGCGCAGAGAATTTTGCAGCGCCAGAGAAAAGATATGAAGCAGATCGTGATGATCACCGACGGCAAACCTTCGGCGCTGACGCTCGAAGACGGGCGCATTTACAAGAATGCCTTCGGACTGGATCCGCTGGTGGTGAGCCAGACGCTGGAAGAAGTTTCGAAATGCAAGCGGGCCGGGGTGCTGATCAATACGTTCATGCTGGCGTCGGATTACGGACTGGTGCAGTTCGTGCAGAAGGTTACGGAGATGTGCCGCGGGAAAGCGTATTTCACGACGCCTTATACTCTCGGGCAATATCTGCTGATGGATTACATGTCGCGGAAGACCAAGACCATTCACTGATCGGGTGCCCCGGCGGCTAAAGCCGCGATTCATTTTGCGCTATTGACGGCGCGGCTGAAGCCGCGCCCTTTCAAAACGCCATTCGTCCTGAAGGCGCGTTCTTTCAAAACCATTCGTAGTGAAGGCGCGCCTCTTCAGAGCGCATTCGTACTGAAGGCGCGCTCTTTCAAATGCATTCAACCTGACCAACTTCCGATGATCAGAAGCGGCACGGTCGTGCCCTTTTCAAAATTGGCATAACTGCTGATAATCTTTTGTTACAACCCATGGCGAATTGTTCCCAGTGCGGCCGCAAGCTTCCTCCCCTCACGCTCGGCAGAAAGATCTGCCAGTGGTGCGTGCAGCATGAAGCGGCGCAGCGCGGCGAAATCGCGGAGGACGCGCGCCAGCCCGTGATTGCCGCCCCATGGGTACGCCAGCACGAGTCGACTATCACGCTCACGCACGTGCTGTTTGGCGCAAACATCGCGGTTTATCTGGCGATGGCGCTGGCCAGCGGCGCGGCGATCGACTTTCCCGGGCCGGAGATGGTTCGCTTCGGCGCCAATTATGGCCCGCTCACACTTTCCGGAGACTGGTGGCGGCTGGTCACGTACATGTTTCTGCACGGCGGCCTCCTGCACATCGCCTTCAACATGTGGTGCCTGTGGGATTTGGGAGCGCTGTGCGAATCGCTGTACGGGCGATGGACCTATCTCGGAATTTATCTGATCACCGGGGTTGCTGGCGGACTGGCCAGCGTGGGCTGGAATCCCGGAGTGTTGAGCGTTGGGGCATCCGGCGCGATTTTTGGACTTGCCGGTGCGCTGATCGCGTCGTTTTATCTGGGCGAGTTCTCCTTGCCGCGGGTTGCGATCAGCGGCACGCTGCGCAGCCTTCTGATCTTCGCCGGATTCAATCTGTTCTTCGGCGGGATGTTTTCCGGCATCGACAACGCCTGCCACATCGGCGGACTGGTGAGCGGTCTGATTCTGGGCGCGCTGGTAGCGGTCATCGCGCCGCAGCGCGATAATCCGCTCTACCGTTTTATTGTGGTCGCGGCGGTTGCGTTGCTGGTCGGGTTTGCGGCTCTGGGCGTCATCCGGTGGCGCGGTGGTCCCTTGCGCATGGCACGGGATTTCGCGGCGATCTCGCAGAGCTCGCCGGACCGGGCTGTCGCTCAACTGCAGGCCATCCTGCGCAAGCAACCGAATCTGGTGGAGGCGCACTTCGCGCTGGCGCGGGAGTTCTTTAACGTCGGCCGATATCCCGATGCGGAAGCCGAGTTCAAGCGCGTCATTGCACTGCGGCCCGGCGATTCATCGGCCCGCTTCGATCTGGGCCTTACCTACCTGGACGAGCGACGTCTGGACGACGCGCGCGCCGACTTCGCGCAGATTCTCAAGGAGGATGGCGACGATTCCAACGCCCACTACGGCCTTGGCCTCGTGCTCGCCGATCAGGACCAATATCAGCCCGCAGTCGAGGAGTTCAAATCGGCGATCCGCTTGCGCCCGCAAGTCTCCGGCATTTATTACGAGATGGGCCAGAGTTACGCCAAGCTGGGCCAGTACGACGACGCGATCAAATCGTACCTGGAGGGAAAAGATAAGGACGGCGACGATCCTGACCTGGAAGATTCGCTGGCCGCCGCCTATCTGGCCAAGGGCATGACGCAACAGGCACAGGCAGCTCGCGACCAGGCGGCCCGCCTAAAGAACACTCAGCGCTAGCGATCGGAATCGTGACCCGATGCCGCATTCTACTTTCGGGCTTGCTCACCTAGAATGGCGAAATACTTCCCGGTCTCTTTCTTCGCCAAGTCTGCCTCGGTTTGAGAAGTGGCCAACTTGCGTCCATCACCCTTAATTGGGGACCAGATTTCCGCGAGCAGGCAGACGTCTCCGTAACAGTGAAAAATGATCTCCCCGTTCTGGCCAGCGGAGCGGCCTGACTCGTAGTCGGCCCGCGCCAGGGCAACTGGTTTGCCCTGCGCATCCAGTATCTGGACGAGATGTGCGTTGGACGTCATCGTGTATTTGCCGGCCGGCAGGACTTTCCCGTTGACCGTAAATTCGAAAGGTATCTTGGCCTCGACGCCACTGCCTTGGGCGTGTGCGGGAACCGCCGCCAGCCCGAGAACCACGCAGATGCTCATAAGGATTTGCTTTTTCATGGAAGTTTCCTTCCTTTCTTTCTCGGCGCTTTTTCCGCAGCCGATGCCTGCACTTTCGCCCAAGCGGGCGCGACATAACCAGAGTCGACTAGTGGATTGGATCAGGAACGAATATGGCCAGCTAAGCTCATGAAAAGGCGCGAGAACTGACGAGATGTGACTTGGCACGTCTAACCGTCAGAACGTGCTGTTGGTATAAACTCAGTTTGAATCACTGGGGTGATTGAATGGCCCTGCCGGCATCGAATTCGGGGTTTGTCCGATTCGGCCTTTACGAGCTCGACCTTGACGCTCGCGAATTACGCAAGGGCGGGATACGGATCAAGCTGCAGGAGCAGCCCTTTCAGGTGCTGGCGATGCTGCTGGAGCGGGCGGGCGGCGTGGTGACGCGCGAGGAATTACAAAAGAAGCTGTGGCCGGACGGCACCTTTGTTGACTTCGACCTCAACTTAAACAGCGCGGTCAAGAAGTTGCGGCAGGCGCTGAATGACGACTCCGAAAATCCAAGATTTGTAGAAACCCTGCACCGTCGCGGCTATCGGTTTATCGCGCCGGTGAATGGCGCGGCTGGCACCGATCCGATTCAGTTGGTCGAGCGCGAAGCGATTTCATCGACGGTACTGGAGCCGATGCTAGTCCATGGAACGCCTCCGCCGTTGGGCCGGCGAAAACACCTCATCCTCTACATCGTTGCTGCTGCCTTGCTCGTCTTGGTGATGGCTGCGGCTGCTTACTGGCTGGTTCCTTCCCCAAAACCCACGGTGCTTGGCTATACGCAGATCACGCACGACGAAGTGCACAAACAGGGGATCGTTACGGACGGCCAACGGCTGTACTTCAACGAATTGCGAGAGGATCATTTTGTGGTCGCCCAGGTTTCGGTGGCGGGCGGGGAAACGAGCGTTGTATCCACTCCCTTCGAGAACAATTCGGTGATGGATGTGGCTCCGAATGGGTCGGCAATTCTGCTAGGGGTTTTTCGAGGAACGGATAAAGGAAGTGAACTGTGGTCTTTGCCTCTACCCAGCGGAGCGCCGCAGAAGCTGGGAGATTTCATCGTGGACTCGGCGGTCTGGTCGCCTGACGGGAAACAGCTGTATTTCTCCAAGGGCTCCGACATCTACGTCGCAACCAGCGACGGGCGTGATGCCCGAAAGCTTGCGACCATGGAGGGAGCCGTGTTTGGATTCAGATTCTCACCTGACGGCAGCAGCGTTTCGTTGAACGTTGCCGACACGAGAAATGGCGAGAGCGCCATCTGGATCATGCGGCGCGATGGAACGGGCGCACATCCACTGCTGCCGGGTTGGAACAGCGATCAGAGGGACTGTTGTGAGAATTGGATTCCCGGCGGGAAATATCTTCTGTTCCAGAGTTTTCGAAACGGCCAAGACGGATTGTGGGCGCTGGCCCGCGAATCGTGGTACGCCCGAAAACCCAAGCCGGTGCAGTTGGCCAACGGGCCGTTGTTTTTCAGCAGTTCCATGCCGAGCAGAGACGGGAAGAGAATATTCGCGGTGGGGTCGTCGCCGCGCTGCGAACTGGTGCGCTTTGACGGCAAGGCAGGTTTTGGGTCGTTTCTTGGCGGTACCTCGATCAGCGATTTGGCCTTCTCGCGCGATGGCAAGTGGGTGGCATACGTCTCGGTTCCGGACCAACAGCTTTGGCGAAGCCGGGTGGACGGCAGCGAGAGAGTGCAATTTAACCTTGAAGGCATGAGCGCGGCGCTGCCGCAGTGGTCGCCGGACGGCAAAGAAATGGTGTTTATGGGTGCAACCCTGAAGACCGGCTGGCGCGCGTACCTGATTTCGAGCGATGGCACGGGCTTGCGGGAGCTCATACCGGGCGCCGAATCGGGTTACGATCCCGGGTGGTCGCCAGATGGGAAATCGATCGTGCTGACTTTGAACTCGGCAGGGAGCGGGACTCCAGTCGACGGACCGGGGATTGCGACGGTGGATTTGCAGAGCGGAAAAGTTTCTCTGTTGCCGGGGGCGAAGCGACTGTTTTCGCCTCGCTGGTCCCCGGATGGAAGACATATTTTGGCGGCCACCAGCGACTCGCTGAAATTGCTTCTGTTCGACCGCGTGACTCAGAAGTGGGAGGATCTGCTGAGCATGCCGATGGGATATCCCAGTTGGTCGCATGATGGGCAGTACATTTATTTCGACACGACCCTTACCGACGATCCCGCATTCTTTCGGCTGCGAATTTCAGACCACAAACTGGAACGATTGATCAGCCTAAAGACTGTACGGCGTTATTGGGGAGAGTTTGGGCCGTGGACCGGCCTGACGCCCGATGATTCCCCGCTTGCTGACTCGCGACACCAGCAGCCAGGAAATTTACGCGCTCGATCTGCAAGAGCCTTAGCTCTTCGTAATTTCCGCAACCGCGCGCCACGCCTGATTGATGGCCTCATCGGTATAAGCGCGGGCGCCGGCATCAGAATTCGCGATGGCAATGCGGCCGAAGGTCTTGCGCGCAATTTCGCAGGGAGTTACTCCGCCCTCGAGCACGAATTTATCCCACAGGCTGCTGTATTCGTAGGCGTAGCCGTGCGGCCAGCGATTAGCGGTGATGGCGAGGATGTCGCGCGCGGGATCAAAACCTCCGGGGCCGAGGGCTCGCGCCAGTTGCTCGCGAATTTTGCGCTCCATGGTTTCGAAGGTCGTGCCGTAGAGTTCGATGCGCCCGGCGGTGTGCTGGTCGCGGGCGGGAAGGCCGGCGTGACACGGCGACTTGCTCATGTGTATGACGGCCGGCTCGTCTGCGGATTGCGGGCAGCGATAGTCTCCGATGCTGACCGGCAAATCCAGATCAACATTCGTATGGTAGCCGCCGGGAGCGTAGATGGCGTTCGCGCCGAGCTTCTGAAAAGCATTCGCGTTCCGCACCAGCACGTTGGTGTAGAGCAAAGGAATTTTCTGGGCTGAGGCCAGCGCATCTTTCTGGGGTTGCGAAAGTTCCTCGCAAATGTACGGAATCACTACGTTCCAGCAGGCCAGAATCGCTTGGCTGGCTTTCGCAGTGTAGACCTTGCCTTGTTGCGCGTATGTAACCTCGACCTGCTTTGCAGTCGCAACATCGCCAATGTGCTTGACGCGAACCGCGGTGCTGCTCAGGCGAATGCGGATGGGCGACGATTCATCATCCAGCTTTGCATAGTCTGCTTTGGCAGTGACTACGTCGGTCGCAGAATTTCCTGGCACGGCTGCCGGAATCAGATTGCGCACCAGCAGACGCGCGATGCTGGCATTGCCGTCGGGAAAGTGGAAGAAATATTTGCGCTCGTTCTCTAGCCCGTCTGGCTCGAAGACCCATTCCCGTGAAGCCGGGATATCCCGTCTCGGATGCATCCAAGGCCGCTACCGCTTCGATGCCGACCCCATACAGCGGTTGCGAAATGGTCTGGTACAGCCGAATCACGTCGGGATGCACGCCGACGAGTTCTGTTAGAAAACGCGCGTAGCTGATGCGCGCGAGGCGATCCTTTTTCTGGTCGAGATTCAGAGCGGGCAGATAATCTTTCTTCTCCCGGCACAAGCGCGCAACATCTTTGCGAGCTTGCTCCGCAATCGGCGCCTCCGCGAGAAAGTGCGTCCATGCATCCGGCCCGGCTTGCGCCAGATCGTAGGTCTCGCCTCCGGGAAATGGGCAGGGATCGTCGACCAGTTTGTCGGCGCCAAACGTTTCCTTGTCGAAGAAAATCTTGGCGCTGCGCCCGTTCGCGCCATACAACTTTCGTTCGAGATATTTTGGAAAACTGGCTACATCGATACCTAACTCTTCGATGATGCCTCTCGCCACTTCGCTGTAAGGCTCCGGAGTTTCGATCGAGTAGGTTCCGCCATATCCGATCAGCGTTCGGTTGCCGGCGCGAAATTCGTTGCGCTTGGCGTGTCCGCCGAAATCGTCGTGGTTTTCGAGGATGAGAATGCGGGCCTTGGGGCCGGCCGCTTTGCGATAGAAGTGAGCGGCAGTCAGTCCGCTGATGCCGCCGCCTACAATGATCAGGTCGTAAGTTTCGCCGCGTATCTTCAGGCTTGCCCGCGGAATCCCAGAAGGTGTCATCGCGCAGGCTGTGAGCGGTTTCGAACGATCCGGGATGGCTGCCGCGCAGGCCGGTGAGCGCGGGCGGATAGTAGCCGGGAGAATTTTGCGGCTCGTCAGAGTTGAGGAAGCTGCTGGAGCCGAGAAAACTGGAGCCGAGTAAGTGCGGCGGCATCATCGCAGCGCCCGCCGTAAGCGCTACTCCGTTGAGGAAGTCGCGGCGAGTAATCCTGCGATGCATCCCCAATTCCCGGTCCCGAGAATGGCTCACAAGGTTCTCCGCGAGGAACTACGACTGGCCTTCCGCCTTCTTCACTGCCAGTTCTGCGCCCTGGAATCCGATCTTGCTGTGGGTGCCATCGCAGAACGGCTTGTTAACGGATCCGCCGCAGCGGCAGAGAGAAAAGGCAGGCTTGCCGGTGAGATCGTAGGGCGTGCCGTTAGCATCGACGAGTTCGACGGTGCCTTCGGGAGCTTCTACGCGGAACGGGCCATTGGGCCGAACGGTGATTTTTACTTGTGCCATGAATGCATCCTCCAAACCTTACTGGTTTCTAGTAAGCATAGAAGATACCACGGCGAGCGGGCGCGGCGCTCGGCTACACCGCGGCTCCCTCCGCCCGAAAAACGGCTCCGGTCACGATGACGCAAGGTGAGGTTACGCGGCTACGGACTTGACGGCGATCAGACCGCGGTAGAGATGCAGGTAATCTTCGATCATGCGCTTGGTGGTGAAGCGCTCGCGGGCGCGCGTGTAGGCAAGTTCGGCGTAGGCCCGACGCAGGGATCGATCTTCGCTCAGCTGGCGGATGTTTTCGGCGAGGCTGACCGCATCGTTGGTGCGGAAATAAAGGGCGGCATCGCCCCAGATTTCGCGGTAACTGGGAATGTCGTTGGCCACGATCGCGCAACGAGAGAAGGCAGCCTCGAGCACCGGCATGCTTAAAGGTTCGTAGCGCGCCGTTGCCGCGTAAATGGCAGCGCGGCTGTAGAGAGCGCGCAGTTGCGATTCGGTCTGGGGGCCGCGGATCGCTACCGAAGTCTGGTCGGTCGCAACTTTCACATCGGCACGAATCGGAATGCGCGGCATCGGAACCGTCTGTTCCGCTCCCACGATGCACACTGGCACGGGATGCGACTGCTGCGTCAGTAGAAAAACCTGCTTGCCGGCATCGACCATGCGCCCCACTGCCAGCACGCTCTCATCTTTGCTGACGTAGGGATTAAAGAAAATGGGATTGCGCCCGGGATAAATCACCTCTCCACGCTCTGGCCGGCCGTAGCAAACACCGATGCGGTCAAGCATCCAGGCCGACGGTGCCACCACCGTGTCGGCACACGCAATGCCGCGCAGCACGGTATCGTGATACCACATTGTCGTCCGCGACTGCGCTTGGCCGCGTTCACGCACCGCGTGCGACCAGGTGATCAAGTCGCTGTGCGCCATAATGACTCGCGGCACATCGACTGGAAGATCGCCGTAGCAAAACTGGTTGAGATGGAGAACGTCGGGCCGCAGTTCGCGCACCAGCGTAGTAAGAAATGCCGCCGACTCCGGCAGATCTTCTTCCGCCTCCTGCATCCATTCCAAATGAAATGCTGTGGGATGGTAATCGAGGCCGTGCAGGTGGTCCATCCACGACGTCTGTTCGGGCAGCGGAATCTCGCCAAAGCTGACGAGGGTGACCCGGACTCCGCGAGTCACCAGTCCAGTGACCAGTTCGCGCGTGTAAGTCCACGATCCCGACAGCGTATCGCCAGTGACCAGAACGTGCAGAGGGAAACCTCCGGGGGACTGCGGGATGCCGCGCCAGGCGGGCATCCCCAGTGCACGGCATACATTCTAGGCTGAATTGGGAAAGTGGCGAGGAAATTCTTAGAAGATTCTTACTGAACTCTGCAAAACCCTGCACATTTCGACGCCGGAGTTCGGCTTTGGCCTCCACGGGCCCCGAAGAGGAGAGGCTGAGACCCTATGCTCCGGCCTCATAGTCCGGCATGGAGACGTAGCAAGAGACGTAGCAAGCTACGTCTCTACGGCCTTAATTTACTTGCAACTGCAGGCGCAATTCCCGCGCGAAATTGTTGACCGCGCGGATTTTTTCCGCGGCAGGGATGGGGATTTCCGGAACGGACATGGCCAGCTCGCAAGAAAGAAGCAAGGCAGTCAGGGTCTCGCGCATCTCGCTGTGCATCTGCTGCACGACCGAGCGGCGCGCGGCAAATTCCTCACGCTTGCGGCGATGAAGTGCGGAGCGAACCTCGCGCACCAGGCGCTCCAGTCCTGTGACTGCAAAGTTCACATAAACGGGGAACGCAGTGTCGAGATGCTCGATGATCTGATCGCTTTCTTCGGGTTCGGTTTCGACCAGAAACTGATCGATCACGACAGCGATAAAGGTTTGCTCGCGCAGACGAGTGGCTGCCTGCTGCAAGTTTTGAGCCCAGAGAGTTGCCAGGCCAGTAGCGGCATTCAGGGCATCGGCGCACTGTTGGCCGCGTGCAGAAGCGGTGATTAGTAGAATCATGTCTTGCTTAATGCACGTAGTCAGCCACATGAGGGCGGACTGAAAATACTCGACTTAGACCATCCCAGCGATCCCACATTTCCCTGCTCGGGACGGATTCCCGTCCCGAGTGTTCAGAATTGGTTCTACGCTAACAGGCCTCGGCCGCGTAGTCTTTGAGCTTGCGATAAAGCGTCGTCTTGCCAATGCCGAGGAGACGGGCTGCCTGCAGCTTGTCTCCATTGAGCTCGGAAATCGCGCTCAGGATAGTTTGCTTCTCCAGTTCCGCCATCGGAATAATCTTGGCCCGGCCGTGTCCGTTGCCGTTCCCGTTGAAATTTTCCGTCGGGGGCAACTTGGCGATCTCGCGCGGCAGATCGGTGGTATGGATCAGCGGACCGCTGGTAAAGGCAAAAGTCCGCTCCAGACAATTTTCGAGTTCCCGCACGTTGCCCGGCCAGTCGTAAGCCAGCATGGCCTTGAGGGCCTCGTCGCTGAGCATTTTTTCCTGACCGGAGTTGCGCACCATGCGCTCCAGAAAGTGGCCAATCAACAATGGGATGTCCTGCCTGCGCTCGCGCAGAGCTGGAATGCGCAGGCTGAGCACGTTCAGGCGGAAGTAAAGATCGCGGCGAAACTCTCCCTGCATGACTCCCTGTTCCAGATCGCGGTTGGTTGCGGCCAGGATGCGCACATTGATGGGCACTCGCCGAGTGCTGCCGACGGGGCGAATTTCCTTTTCCTGGATGGCCCGCAACATCTTGGCCTGCAGATCGACGGGCAGCTCTCCTACTTCATCGAGGAAAACCGTGCCACCCTCAGCCATCGCCAACAGACCGTCTTTCGATTGATTGGCTCCGGTGAAGGCGCCTTTCACGTAACCGAAAAGCTCACTCTCAATCAGGGTCGGGACCAGCGATCCGCAATCGACGGGAATGAACGGCTTGTCGCGGAACGGGCCGGAATAGTGAATGGAGCGCGCCACCATTTCCTTGCCGGTGCCGCTCTCGCCCAGAATCAGCACGGGATGGACGCTATTGGCGGCCTTGGCGATGATGCGATAGAGCTTCTCCATCTCGGGAGCGCGGCCGATGATGCCGCCGAATCCCTGCTTCGATTTCACTTTCTCGCGCAGCAGACGGTTTTCCGATTTCAGCTTCAGATGGCTGGACACCCGCTCCAGCAGCAGCTTCAACTCGTCCACGCTGAAGGGCTTGGTGACGTAGTCGTAGGCCCCGTGCTTCATCGCCTGCACCGCGGATTGCACGGTGCCGTAACCGGTGACGACGATGACCACCGATTCCGGACGGCGTTCCTTGATGCGGCGCAATGCATCGAGTCCCCCCGCACCCGGCAGACGAAGATCGAGGAGCACGGCGTCGAAGACTTGCGTGTCCAGAAGCCGGTAGGCGTGCTCGGCGGAATCCGCCACATAGACGCTGTATCCGAGGGAATGCGCAACTTCGCGGCAGGCCTCGCGGATCGATCGTTCATCGTCCACAATCAATAGGTTGAGAAAGTTGGCTGGCTCCATTTGTGGAGTAGTAATGGGACTCATTGCGGCTGACGTCATTGGTATTTTTCCTTTTCTGTAGCTGGAAGTGCCCCCTCGTGGCGTTCGGAATTCAAAATGGGTTCAAGGTTTGGATTGATGGCCGCATCCGGCACCAAGGGCAAGATCACGGTGATGCGGGTGCCGCAGTCCGGGGCGCTGTTCACGTGGATCAGGCCGCCGTTCTTGCTGACAATGTCGCGGACAGTTGCCAGGCCCAGCCCGGTTCCTTTGCCGCCCCTCTTGGTGGTGAAGAAGGCTTCAAAAAGGTGAGCGCGAGTGGCGGCGTCCATGCCGCTCCCGTTATCAGCGACCACAAACATCGCGCATGGAAGCAAGGCCGCATCGTTTTCAATGTGATTCTCCGCCAGAACCTGCAGGCGGCAAGTATTCGTCTCGATCTGAATCCTGCCTCCCGCGGGCATGGCGTCACGGGCATTGAGCACCAGATTCAACAGAATCTGCTGCGCCTGGGTTGGGTCCATCTTCACCAGACCGAGGTTGGGATCAAGGTTGAAGGTCAGTTCGATGTTCTCGCCGATCAAGCGGACCAGCAGGTTACGCATGGCTTCCGCGATTTCGTTCAAGGAGAGAAGGCAGGGCTCGGAACTCGTAGGCCGGGCCACCGTTAGCAGTTGCCGCACCAAGCCCGAAGCCTGCATGCTGGCATTGCGAATCTCCTGAGCGTACTTGTGCACGCGATGCCCGGGGTCAAGACTGGCCATGAGCAAGTCGCAATACAACAACACACCGGTCAATAGATTGTTAAAGTCGTGAGCAATTCCGCCTGCAAGGCGTCCCACAGATTCCAACTTCTCCGCCTGCCGCAGCCGCCGCTCGCTTTCGCGATCCACCAGAACATCCTCGGCCAGGGCCAAGACATAATCAGAAGTGGCATGATCGGAAGTGGCATGATCTGAAGCGGCATGGATCCCGCTGACGCGCCACGCCGTCCATCGCTTCACGGTTCCCGCGGGTACGCTGGCCTTGGACTCCAGCTCAAAGGTCTCGCGCTCGCCCTGGAACAATTCCGCGAGCAGACGTTCGGCTTCCTCCTGATCCTGGGGATCAACCAATTCCGCGAAGCGCTGGATTCGTCCTGCACCCTCCGGCTTCGTGAGTAACAGTTCCATGGGAAGGTTGAGGGCAATGATGCTGTCGAGTCCAAGAACCTGAGCGAAGGCAACGGGTGCGTGTCCCAAGAGGGCGCGCAGTTCCGTTTCCGGCTTTCCTGGAGTCCACGCAAATTCGATAGCAGCGCTCATATGTCTACTGTGCCGTGGGACGATTCCCAAAAGAAGGCTGAATGCCCCGGCTTACGACCTTGGTTTTCCCAAAACGGGAGACCCAATACATTCCATTTCGACTCACTTCGGCTCACTATAGGGAATGGAACCTGTGCCTGCTAAGGGCACATGTCACCAAAACCAGAGAATTTTCTGTGGAAAACTGTGAGGAAATCAGATGGGCAGCAAACTAAGGGGATTCAAGAGGATTAATGCGGAAGCGGTTCTTGCTGGCTGGCCAGAATCAGCGGCCCGGCCAGCCGAAAAGTGAGCCGGCGTCCTTTGCTGAGATAGACCACGTCTGCGGGATCCGCGATGGGCGAGGGTGGGCTATCGGAGGGAGTGCCCTTGGCAAACAGGCTGGACGTCTGCACCGGCAGCTTGTGGCCTGCGATCTGGATGGAGGCCAGCGTCAACCGGATGTAGCCGCGATCGCGCTTCAGGCGCGAGGTGCGAGCCGACTCCACCAATCCGGCCGCTCCGGCCCCGCGCGGGATGATGATGACGCCGTCGACGACCACAGCATCGTCGACAATGGCGTCGAATGGCCCCTTGGCGCCTAACTCATCGGCGGAGATGGGGCTGACCAGCCGTACTGTAAGCAGCGTACCGGCGGGAAGGTTCAGCAGATTTCGAAATGGCAACGTACTTTCAATGGCGGCGGTGTTGCGGTTCGACTGGGTTGAGTCGGCGCGGCTCAGGCTCGCCGTTCCCGCAGCTGCCGTCGAAGGGAACTTGCGCCTGGTTCGCTTGCGGGTCGTCGCCAGTCTGCAAGGTATTGGGGCGCGAACAACTCAGCGTCAGGCATACCGGAACCAGCAAAAGGTATGCGTACGGATTGCGCCACCGGCTCATAAGCAACATCCTGGGCCTTGTCTCGTCTTCATGGAAGTGGCAAGCCGAATACCAGACACACTCGCAGCAAATCAAGGACTTGGCGATGGCCCGTTGGGGGAGGCGCGTGTAGTTTTTTCCACAGGTAGGCCAGATTGGGAATGTTTGCTCTAGGTCGATGCACCAAAAAAATCGCGGAGAGCGTATTCGCTCTCCGCGACAATTAAAGGACAAAGGTCCGACGCTATTGCTTCTTCATCGGTTTCTTCTTGGGAGCCGCAGCCGGTTTCTTCATTTCGCTTTCCCTGCCGCCGATCAGAGTCAAAGCATCGGTGGAGTTGAAGGGGAATTGGCGAACTGAGTTTTCGGTGACGCCCGCGGCGTTCAGAGTGACATCCACTCGGCGATTGCTCGCCATCCTGATGGTCACGATGTTCTTGAGAATGCGTTTTCGCTCTTCACTGCTCAGGTCCGGGTTATTGGCAACCTCGACCTTCACATCCTCATCCTTCAGGTTTTCGTCCTTGCCAAACGCCTTGACGTCGATGTTGGCCTCAGGAACTCCGTGTTCCACGAGGAAATGCTTGGTGCTGTTGACACGACGCTCGGTTAGCGCCTGGTTGTATGCCTGGGAACCGCGATGGTCGGCGTGGCCTCCAAGAACAAGGTGCGCATCGGGCTTGGCTTCGAGGTATTTCTTGAAGTCTTCTGCCAGCGCGATCAGCGTCTTCTGTTGACTGGCCAGGAGACCACCGTTGGGATTCGCAATCTTCGGGTAGTCAACCACGAAGTAAATGCTGTGCAGAGCGAGCCGCGCTTCCAGCGCCTTGTCAACCGGCGGTGGCGGCGGGGTCTCGATGTTGATCTGCGTCGTGCTCTGGGCGGTGAGGCCACGCGAGTCGGTGCAGGTCGCGTTTACTGTGATCGGACCTGGAGGCAGTCCGGCGGTGCTCAGAGTTGCCGAGGTGCCGCTGCCGGAAACGGTTCCCGCAGATGTGGTCCAGTTCGCAACCGACACTGGGACGCTATCGGGACTGTTGCAGATGGCAGAGAGATTGACGCTTCCACCGGCAACCAGGCTGGTGGGGCTGGCCGACAATGACATGGTCGGCGGATTCTTCGGCGGCAGCGGCTTGATGGTGTAGTTCGCCGTGCAGCTGGCTTCGTTGTTCTTTTTGTTCTTCGGATCGGTAACGTGCGCCGTCACGGCGTAGCTGCCCGGTGCGGCGTTCGTGGTATCGATGCTGGCAGTCGTATCTTTTCCGGTGACCTGGCCGCCATTGCCGCTCCAGCTATAAGTCACGCTGTGCTTGGGATTGAAGTTGCTCGGCGTTACGGTCGCGGTAAGGGGCTCGCCCACCAGCACTTCGGAGGGCTGGATGGTGCAAGCTGCGGCTGGTGCCAACAGTTCGGCTCCGCCCCAGCTGAAGACGATACCGGTGCGCAGTCTCACGCCATCCTGGGAGATACGCCGCAGGTTTGGAAACTGGGGATCCACATAGTCCGCGTAGTTGTGCCGTCCCCAAACGTAGTCGACCTCGAAGACTCTCCAGGCGATGGACTTGGAAAGCGGCAGGTCCATGCCGCCGCCGAGGATGGCGCCGATGCCGTTGGCTCCATTATTCAGGCCGCTTACGCCCAGATGGTTATAGCTGAGCAGAGTATGCAGGAAATAGTTTCCGTCGTCGGTCCGCCACATAAACCGGGGACCGGCAGAGAGAGTAGTCTCGGTATCGCTGCTGGCCCAGCTGTGACCGAAGTCGAGTTCGGCAGCCCAATTCTTATCGAAGTTGTAGGCGACTGCGGAACCAAGTCCCGTCGACATATCGGGAACCTGATAGGCCGTGGGATTTGCCGGGTCGCCCAGCGGAACCGTCGCACCGGGATGTAGATACTGGTATCCGAAAAAAACGTCCCACTGCGGATTGGTATCGCTCTGCGCTAAGGCAGTGCCGGAGATCAACAGCAACGCGAGTATTGCCAGAAAACTCAACAGCAATCCTTTCGCGCGTGAGTTGCAAATTAGTGACATGGAAGCCTCCATTAAAATGCGCGCCTTGGCGCAGCACCTGAAATCAGGTGCTGAAGAAAATGTTTCGCTGAAGCGACGTGATGAACCGGGAACTGAAAATTCTAACCCAGCGAAGCTTAAAGCGAAAGGATCGAGTTAAGGATATTACCGAGAATGACAACGAGCCTAAAGCGGCTGTCTCAAATTGCAATCGCACCCGGGGGAGGCTCTTCCTGCCCATCCAGACCTTGCCCTGCATGAACTTAGCCGCGTATCGTGGGGTGACATCCGAGCCTGGCATTTCGGAGTCGTAGTGCCAAATCAGGCAAAGCAGTAAGCTGAGAGACAGGGACCGCAAGTACCGTAAACGCATGAGCAATGAACGAGTATTGATCGTCGAAGACGAAGAAAACGAACGGTCCGGGCTGGCCGAGATCGTTTCTTCCTGGGGATTCCGGGTTGAGACGGCTGCTGATGGCATGGAGGGACTGGAGAAGGCCCGGCAGTGGTCCCCGTCGATCGTCATCACCGATCTGAAAATGCCGCGCATGGGCGGCATCGATCTTCTGGGACGGCTTGCCGAAGAATCGCAGACCATTGCCGTCATCCTGGTCACGGCACAAGGCACTATCGATAGCGCGGTGCAGGCCATGCGCATGGGCGCCTACGATTACATCACCAAGCCGATCGATACCAATCGTCTGCGTACGATCCTGGGAAATGCTTCTGCGCTGCTGGGTACACGAGCCGAACTGGAAGCTACGCGCCGCCGGTTGCGGGATACCGGATCGCTCGGGCGACTAAGTGGTGCATCGAAAAAAATGCAGGAGATCTTCCGGCTGATCGAGATGGTCGCGCCCAGCACGGCTTCTGTGCTGATTACGGGGGCGAGCGGCACCGGCAAAGAACTGGTGGCGCGCACCATCCACGACCTGAGCCCGCGAAAGGACCGGCCTTTCGTGGCCATCAACTGCGCCGCCATTCCGGAAACGCTGATGGAAAGCGAAATCTTCGGACACGAACGAGGAGCGTTCACTGGAGCGCTCGAACGTCGTACGGGATGCTTTGAACTGGCGGAGGGGGGAACGCTACTGCTCGACGAAATCGGAGAAATGCCGGTGGGCACGCAGGCCAAACTGTTGCGCGTCCTGGAAGATCGCAAACTCCGGCGCCTGGGCAGCAAGGTCGAGACCGCGGTTGACGTGCGCGTGCTGGCCGCCACCAACAAAATTCCGGACGAAGCCGTCTCCCGCGGCGAGTTGCGCAGTGATCTTTATTACCGCCTCAACGTCTTCAACATACACATGCCGCCGCTGCGCGAGCACAAAGAAGACATCCCGGCGCTGGTGGAGCGGATTCTAACCGAGATGGGCGAGAAGCATGGACGCAAAGTCAGCGCGGTCAGCGAAGCGGTGCTCAATCAATTGAATGCCTATTCGTGGCCGGGCAACGTTCGCGAATTGCGCAACACTCTGGAGCGCGCCATCATTGTCTGCGACGGCGGCGTGATTGAGACCAAGCATCTGCCGCCGGGCTTTGGGCAGGCCCCGCTGCGCACTTCGGCCAACGATCCGGATGCGGTTCGCCTGGGCGTTGGCACCACGGTTGAAGAAGCCGAGAAAATGCTAATCCTCAAGACTCTGGAAGCCACCAGCAACAACAAGACCCGAGCCGCGGAGATTCTGGGCATTAGTTTGAAGACGCTGCATAACAAATTGAAGGAGTACGGCAGCGCCGCGGCCGAAGCGGCTACCGGCAAAGAGGAGGCAAACGGCGGCTCCTAATCTGTATCTGTGCAACCCGCCGCCTTTCCTCTCATGCTGCGAAGAAAAACCATCATCGTGCTGGTGATCACCTTGATGGTGACGGTGATGGTCTCCGCCTTCTCCTACCTTTACATCTCGCAAATGTTGCGCCTGCGCATTGACAACACTAATCTGACGGCGAACAACCTTACTCGCCAGCTGGCCTATGCGGCAGAAAATTCCGTGCCCGACTTCAGCAGCACCAAAGTGGACACCAACAATCCGGTCGAACTCAGTCGCGCCATCGCCGACTACATGCAGACCGATGTTGACTTGAACAATCTGATTCAGTCCGAGACCGGGGATTTCAGCTTTATCGCAGACGTTGCCATCGTCGATCTCGACGGTAAAGTTCTACTGCATACGAATCAGGGAAAGGTCGGCAAGGTCCTGCCATCGCGCCCGGACTTCCGCGAGGTCACGAAAGCTCGCTTCCTCGACCAACTCCGCCTGGTGTTCAATCCCGCTAAGACTTATGACGTGAGCTTCCCGCTCCATCTGACGCTGACCCCGCATGCTTCGCCCGCCGAGGTCCATCCCTTCGGCACGATTCACATCGGCGTGCAAATTGTGTTTCTGCGCGACGAAATTTCTACGCACCTGATGAAGGCGTTCTGGATCTCCATCGCGTCCGTCTTTATCTCTCTGCTGCTGGCGGCAGGAATCTCGAACCTTGCCCTGGGTCCTCTGAAGGCAATCAGCCGGAATCTCGACAGTGTCAGCGCGGGCGACGCCGATGCGGTCTCCCATGATGAATCCGGGCACGACGAGTATGGGCTGGTAAGCCTGAAGATCGCGAATCTGGGGCGGCAAATCCGCGACAGCCGAGAGATTTTTTCTGCCCTGAAAGATAACGTCGACCAGCTCATGTCGAAGTTGCAGGACGGCCTGATGCTGTTCGCCCGCGACACCCGCGTGGTGCTGGTGAGCGCCCCAGTGGAGGGATTCGTCGGCCGCCGGCGCGCCGAACTGCTGGGCCATACGGTGCAGGAAATCTTCGACCGCAACACGCTCATGGGAGCGGCTCTGCTCGATTCCTTCGAACGCCGTCGGCCTTTGTTGCAGCGGGAATTTGAGGTGCCCGGAGGAAAGCGCGTTCAGGTTTCGCTGGATTTCGTGCAGGAAAAAAACTCGCAGATCGGAGCGCTGCTCATCATGCGCGACCCCGAATCCGTCCGCCGCATCGGCGACGAGATCGAAATGTCGCGCCGGCTCTCGGCTAGCGGACGCCTGACCCGAGGCGTCGCCCACGAAGTAAAGAATCCCATCAACGCCATCGTGCTCCACCTGCAGCTTCTGCGCAACAAGCTCTCGCAAGTCGATCCCGACACTCGCCGTCATATGGACATCATCGACAGCGAAATCAAGCGCCTCGATCGCGTAGTGCAGACGCTGGTCGACTTTACCCGCCCGCGCGATTTGCATCTGGAGGAAGTCGACCTGCGGCGTCTGTTGGAAGACGTGTCGCAACTCGCCGCGCCCGACGCCGCCCAACACGGCGTCATCATCGATCGCAAAATGCCGGCCCAGCGCCTTGCGATCAAAGTCGATGTTGACCTGATGAAGCAGGCGCTTCTCAATGTTGTGATTAATGGAGTGCAGGCCATGCCCCAGGGTGGCACGCTGGCGATTGCAGCGAGGCGGGAGAATAACGCCATCGTGGCCGAAGTTCACGACCAGGGCGGCGGCATCCCGCAGGATGTGTACGACAAAATTTTCGAACTCTACTTCACTACCAAAAAAGAAGGCAGTGGCATCGGGCTTGCCCAGACCTATCAGATTCTGCAGTGGCACTACGGCTCGGTCGATTTCGAATCGGCCGAAGGCGCGGGGACTACGTTCCGCTTTCATATTCCTGCGGCCGGGCAGGTAATCACGCCCAGTCCGGAGCTGGCTGCTGCGGACGCGGCCGCGTCGTTAAAACCTTGAGTCCGAGATGCAAAGGCGTAGAATCGTCGGTACGCGGTTTCGATTACCTTGGGGCTCGCATGATTCTGGCCGTGATCTTTCTCGTTGGCGTTTCTTTCAGCCCGAGCGTGGGATATCCAGCAACGGCGAGTTTCTCGTCAGGTCACCCATTCCTTCAAGATCAGTCCGGAACGTCCCAGCAGCCGAACTCTACCACCGCACCGAAAGCCGAGAGCTCAACCCAAACTCCCGCGCAGACCCAGACCAGTGCAAGTCCTTCGACCACGCCCAAGCGCAAAAAGCATAGGAAAGTCTCTTCGAACTGCGACAGCAATTCGGCTCAGCCCACGAACACAGCGGGAAATTCCACACCGGCGCAATCGCCTTCAGGGGCCAATCCTCCTCTCCAACAAACTGCCCGCCCACGAAAGTCATTGTGCGCCAGGGAGGAACGTCCGAGCCGGGCATTCAGCTAGCCGGCGGCACAGGCGCAGATCAAAACGCGCAGCCGCAAGACACTGCCGGCCAGATGCTGGCGCCCACCGAAGAGAACCTCAAGAAAATCGCCGGACGCCCGCTAAGTTCTGACCAGCAGGACATGCTCAACCAGGTTCACCAGTTTATGGAGCAGACCAAGCGCGCAGTCACCGCCGGAGATATGGACCGCGCCCACACGCTCGCCAAGAAAGCTCAGACGCTCTCAGAGGAATTGGCGAAACCGCAGCAGTAGCTCCACTATTGGCAAGATTAATCGCGCCGTTTACTGCGGGGGCATTCCACCCAGCATGGTGTAATTCAGGCGCGGAGCCTTCGCTAGCATGGCTGAAGCTTTGGGGTCGGGAAATCGCCGTGTATAGAATTGCGCCCAACTGATCTCCCACGCCTCAACCTCGGTCGTCACTTGCTGCACGCCCGTGCGCTGCTGAAAAAAACTGGGATCCTCTAAACCACTGAGGCAGCGCGCCACCAGGCGCTTGATTGCATAATCGCGCTCGGCATAGAGATCGATGCCATTCGTCTCGCCGAATTCCGCCAGCATCATCAGTGGCGCCAGCGCGTAGAGGTGATAATGCAACGCTCTCTGCGCGCGTTCCATTTCCAGCGGCAGGGTGCCATCGTCGGCGATCTCATGAATGCCGTCTTTATATGCGTTCGTCGCCCAGCGAAATAATCCGCGATCATTATTCGCGATGGCCGTCGCGCTGATGGCAAACCCCGCCCAGTACAAATGATTGTTGTAGCCGTCATTGGGACGCGGACGGTGGCGCTGCTGGTCGTAATAATCCCTGTTATCCAGCGCGAGTTCTTTCATCCACTTGGTGATGACCTTTTCCTGCTCGCTGGAAATCAGGCCGCTGCCGCGCACCTTGAGATAGGCGACGGCCCACGCTCCCAGATTCCAGCCCTGGACGTAGTAGGCCTGATGCCCGTCCATGGTGCCGGCAAGGACCCGGCGCTTCGCGACACTATCCAGCAGAGACGCGACGCATTGCGCTGCACTGCGGCTGCCGGTCGCTTGAAATGAATCCGCGGACTTCACTACCGCGCGCGAGAAAGCCTCGATCGCCTCAACCGAATCGTCATATTTCTTTTTGAGTGCGGGGTCGATGATCGAGTGATGGCTGTCGGTGTAGTAGGAATTGGTCTGGAAATCGCGAGGCAGTTCTGGAGCCGCGGTGCAGGTAAATGTGACGTCGGTTAATGGGACCGGATGCAGATCCCAGGGAGAGCGCAGGGGCGCGTCGGCGGCGAAACACGCGCCCGCGACCGCAAGCGCGCATAGAACAACGGTAGAGCGCAGCGCCAGCTTCATTTGCCTTTCGCCCGCGCTCCGTTGACCTTGGTCAGCAAATCTTGTGACATGGCCTGCAGCGGGCCGGGGATCTTCACGGCCTCCGTCAGCACTTCGCGCGCCTCGGTCAGCTTGCTCAATTTGCCATACGCGAACCCAAGACCATATAGAGCACGGGCATATTGTTGATCGTCCTGTCCCTTGAGCAGAGCTGAAGCCGTCTTCAGTTCCGGAATCGCAGCCGCGCTCTTATCCTGCTTCAAATAGGCCCAACCAATTATGCTGTGGGCCGCCCCTGCCGACAGTTTGCGCGATTTGTCGGCATCGGGATCGTCGGCCTTTGCAACCTCGATCGCTCTTTGTGCGTAGCTAATTGCTTTGGCTCCGCTTCCGGGTTTGCTGTCGTCTCCATAGAACCCGGCCATCAGCAGAAGGGCGGGCAACGAGTTGGGATCGGATGCCAATATCTTCTCGCCGTACGCCACCAGGCCCGCGCTGTCCTTCATTTGATTCAAGGAATCGAGAGCGAAGTTCGAAACCGTCTGCTGATATTTGGAATTCGGGAAACCCGTGGTGAACTCGTCAACGTACGTCATTCGAGTCTTCGGATCGGTTTCGCTGGAGATAGCGTTTACCGCCGAAGTCTCCAGGAAATCGCAGCTGCCCTGCGCGGCAGATTTTTCGTCATTCACCTTCCGCGTAAAATCCTCGTCACTCATGCCCTCTGGCTTGGGTTGTTTCGAAATCGACTGGCAAACCGGGCCGCCCTTGGCGGCGCAATCCATCAGCTTGGCATTGTTCTTGGCCTGTTGGGCCAGACTTGCTTGCGAGACGATTATGTCGAGGTCGCGCGGCGATCCTGCCAACGCTTTGTCGCCGTAATCGAGCGCCTTCTGCAGATCGCCCGCCGCTTGATAAGCCTGCGAGATCTGCCAGTTTCCATACGCGACGGCGGCAGGATTCGCAGAGAATTTCTGCACGAAGTCCTGGTACATCGTCAGCCTTTTTTGAGGATCTTGCTCGGCAGAAATCGTTTGCAAGGCGCGATCTTCGTCAGTTCCGGCCGCGATCACGATGCGATCGAGCTGCGCATTGGCTCGAACCAGGAAGATCGAAGAAACGAGAACAACCACTACCCAACCGTGCAGGCGTCTCACAGTACACCTCCGGCGTCCGTTGAGATTGGACTCAGTTATCACAGCACGCGAATCGTAGCGCCGAATGCGCCGGCGTGCAAGGGTTCGAGTCACTCAATGTGGGGACAGCCGCCCTTGGCTGTCCAGTCGAGCGAAGCTCGGCGGTACTCGGTCTGCGTTCGGCACATAGGCTAAATTAGAACGATGCGTGCCATCTTCAGGCAGCGGCCTCTGCGCTTCGTCTTCGCGGCGAACCTGGTTTCCATGTTCGGCAGCGGGATGAACTCGGCCGCTGTAGCGTGGTACATCCTGCAGGCGACGCACAATGAAATGGCGCTGGGAATGTTCGTCGTGCTGCAGACCATTCCGGCGATGCTGCTGCTTCCCTTCTCCGGGGTGATCATTGATCGCGAGGACCGGCGCCGGCTGGTGATGTGGCTGGACGCGTTGCGTGCCGTCATCATTATTACGGTTGCCGTCCTGGCGTTGCGCCACCACGTGCAGGTCTGGGAACTTTACCTGATGAACATGCTGGTCTCGGCCGGGTTCTGGATGTTCTGGCCGACGATCACTGCGCTGATTCAGGAGCTCACACCGGCTGGGCAATTCGTGCAATCGAATACGTTTTTGCTGGCGGGCGTGCAAGGCGGGTGGCTGATTGCCGGAGCGATCGTCGGCTTCATGTACAACCACATCGGGCTCGGGGGCGTGCTGCTGATTGACGTCTCGACGTACGTGGTCTCGTTTCTCTGTTATTTCGCTGTGCGCAAAGGCCGCCATGTCGTGATGCGACCCGACGAGTTGCGCGCGGACCTGGTGGCCGCCGAGACCCAGTTGCAGCGCTTCTGGCGCGACATGCGAGAATCTCTTCACTTCTTGCGGCACCGCGACCAGCGCGCGGTCGTCCTGGTCGGAATCAGCTGGGCGCTGTTTCTGGGAGCGATGATGACCGGCGGCATTCTCACCCCCTCACTCAGCGACCGCATCTTTCATGCCGGTCCCGTGGGATACGGCTGGCTCAGCGCGGGATGGGGCACTGGAGCATTCGTCAGCGCCTTATACGCGCCGCAGGCCATCGGATGGCTGGGCGGACGACGGGCTCTCGGGTTCTCCATGGCTATGCTGGCCGTCTGCATGGCGAGCGCCCCGGTTTCGCGATTTCTCTTTCTCGCGATCGCAGCCTACTTCATGATGGGATCGGCTCGCGGACTGGGTGGAGTGGCCATGAATTCGAGCCTCATGGAGATGGTCCCGAAACACCTGATGGGCCGGGTGCAGAATGCGTTTAATTTTCTGGGCACAACGCTGCAACTCGTGCTCGCCTTGTGCGTCGGGTTCACGGCGCACAATGTCAGCCTGGTCGCGGGCTTCGCCATTGTCGCCTGCGTTTATGGAGCATCGTTCGTGGCAACCTGCTGGCCAGTAGAGACGCCCGTTCGCGCGGAAGAAGTCGCGGCTGAGTGAACCATCACGCGAGTAACGGCGTGGTCGTGAGATGCCAAAGGCTGTTATCCTTTCCAATTCCTAAGGAGCACCCATGTCTTCAGATTTGCAGGGCCGCACTGGCGTTGTCTTTGGAGTGGCGAATAAGCGTTCGATCGCGTGGTCTATCGCCCAGGGACTGCAGGCCGCCGGCATGAAGCTGGCCATCACCTACCAGAACGAGCGCATGGAAATGGAAGCAAAGGATCTCATCCTCTCGCTGCCCGGAGCTGAGGCTTACATGTGCGACGTCAGCAAGGACGAAGAAATCTCCCGCCTCTTTGCGACGCTCAAGGAACGCCACGGCAAACTGCACACGCTGGTGCACTCGGTCGCGTTCGCTCCTGCTGACGAACTCAAGGGAGACTTCATCAACACTACTCGCGAAGGATTTCGGATTGCGCTCGATGTAAGCGTCTATTCGCTGATCGCGGTCGCCCGCGCCGCTGCGCCGCTCATGGAAGATGGCGGCTCCATCATGACGATGACCTATTACGCGTCAGAGAAAGTGGTGCCGCGCTACAACGTGATGGCGGTCGCGAAGGCCGGCCTGGAATGCTCGGTGCGCTATCTTGCCTATGAGCTGGGAAAAAAGAAGATTCGCGTGAACGCCATCTCGGCCGGCCCGATTAAGACTCTGGCAGCCCGCGGCATCGCCGGATTCGGAGACATGCACAAGAGCCACGCCGAGCGCGCGCCGCTGGGACGCAACGTGGAAGTGGCCGAGGTCGGGAACACGGGAGTCTTTCTCGCCTCCGACGCCAGCAGCGGCATCACCGGCGAAGTCATCTACGTAGACTGCGGCTACAACATCATGGGATTTTGAATATGTGGGGACAGCCGCCCTCGGCTGTCTGCCGCCCTTTTAATTCGTTCCGCTCGGCGCACGCGGGGGCGCGTTCTTCACGTATTTATCGAACCAGCCGAGCATCTCGTAAACCATTTGCTCGTTCGATTCCAGTGCGGTATACGAGTGCGGCTCGTGCGGAAGCATTACCAGCCGGGTCGTACCGCCGTTCCCACGAATTGCTTCGTACAGCGTCTTTGATTGCATTGGAATCGTTCCGGGATTGGCGTCTTCGGAGCCGTGCATGAGCAGAAGCGGCGTCTTGATCTTGTCGGCCGAGAAAAATGGCGACACTTTCAGATACATATCCGTCGCCTCCCAAACCGAGCGCCGCTCGTTCTGAAATCCAAAGGGCGTGAGCGTCTTGTTGTACGCCCCGCTGGTGGCCACGCCAGCGCGAAATAAATCGGAATGGGCCACCAGATTTGCCGTCATCATGGCGCCATGACTGTGTCCGGTAACGCCGATGCGGTCGGGATCGGCAACGCCGAGCTGCACCGCCTGATCGACGGCGGCCTTCGCGTCGGCGACGAGCTGATCGAGATAAGTGTCGTAGGCCTTTTTCGGATCGCCGATGATGGGGAACGAAGCATTGTCGATGATCGCGTAGCCCGCCAGCAGTAACAGCCTGTACCTCCGCAGTTGCGTGAAGGTTTTCTGCGAGCCCGTAACCTGGCCGGCGGTCGAGGCGTCCGCGTAATCGAGGGGATATGCATAAAGAATGGTTGGGACGCGTGTGCCCTCTTGATACCCAGGCGGTGTATAGAGGGTGAATGACAAGTCCAGGCCATCGGCCCTTTTATATTTGACGAGCCGCTTCTTGATCGCGCGCACTTCGGGCGTGGGATCGGGAATGTGAGTCAGCGCAGCAGCGGTGGAAGTGAACGTCGCTTCTTCGGCCGGCGCATCGAGAGCTTGCCCTAGCGTTCGCGTAAACACATTCGGCGGGTCGGTCGGTGACTGATGCCAGGTCAAAAATGTCTGCGTATCCTTTCCGGTGAAGGATAGAAATTCTTCGTAGGAAGTCTTGTCGCAGCGGAACAGGCGTTCGGTCTTCAGAGTTTTCAGATCGAGGCGATCGAGGAACGGCCGATCCCCATCGGGCGAAGAACCATCGCCTGCAAGGTAAATCGAATCGCCGTCCTGGCGGAGAACGCGGAAACCGTTGGGCAGTCGTCGTTTTACCGGGCGGCCCGGATCCTTGTAGTTCTCGTCCGTCGAGAGATCCCAAAGAAGGCGCGGCTTCTGTTGTGGGTCATCGATGTTGATGATGGAGGTTTTTCTCCAGTGCCGGTTGTTGTCGTACTCGGTCACGAGCGCGACGCTGGCTTGTTCGCTCCACGACAAATCGACATACCGCTGCCCGGTGCGCGTGATCTCGACCGCGGGCGCGGTGAATGGCGCCTTCACCAGCATGACCTTATCGCGCGCTGGAACGTTCACATTCCAGTCGCCGCCATCCAGTGCTTCCGCGTAGACGAGCGTCGCAGGATCGGTTGCTCGCCAGGAAAAATCACGCGGACCGGTGGGAACGCCGTGGATCGGAACACGATCCGCCAGCGGCAGCGATGCGATCGTATGCGCGGCCACGTGCGAGCGCTGCGACACATCCCAAACTTCGACTTCCTTCGGGAAGCGATCGTAAGTGGTGACGTAGGAATACGGTTTATGAATCGCGGTGACGAGGATGTGCCGTCCATCGGGCGCGGGATCGAGCGATTCATAATTAGCCGGCTTTCCGATAGGAGTGATCGCCGACGTGGCCGCGTCCACCAATGCGAGTTGCGAGACTGCGTAATAGTCGAAGACATCCTCATCGTGTTTGTTGCCGAGCGTGTCGCGATTTTCGTAGGTGCTGCTCTGCCCTTTCTCGCCCCCAGTCTCCTGAATACTTGGACCGATGGGCGCGACTGGCTCGGGCGGCGGAGCGCCCATGCCCTTGGGTACCAGCTTGACTAGAAGCGTCTTCTGGTCCGGCATCCATTGCATCGCGTCATCGAACATCGGATTGAGACGGGCGCCCGGCACGCGATGAACTTCGCCGGTCTTGGCATCGCCGACCCAGAGTTCGACTGAGTCCGCAGCGATGTTCACGAAGGCGAATCGTTTTCCGTCCGCCGCCCACGCGGGCTCACCCGGGCAAGAGCCCGCGGGCAGCGCAATATGAATCTCGGCGGCATCGGCAACATGCACGATATCGAAGCCGGTTGCGCAACGCGTGATCCCATATCCGCCTGCGGTGTCGTGGCGGCTGTGATTCCTGGGCTCGACGCGCACGCCCGCCAGGCGCAGGAAGGGCGTCGCCACGCGAGAAATCGACGGATAGCTCTGCCACGACACCAGCAGAATCGCGTCGTAGGTCGGGCTCACCGAGGGCTCTGGAGGAGAAGGCGCGCGCATCACATCCAGAATATTTTTCGGCGGCTGGTTATATCCCGATGCGGCTTCGACCGGCTTCGCCGCTGCTGCGGGCACCTTCGACTGCGCCGCAATGGGGGCGGTCGTCGCGCAAACAAGGAGCGCTCCGACCAACAGACAGTTCAAAACTCTGTGGACTGACATAAATTACTCTCCGATGCCAGGGGTAAGAATTGGGCGGGGTCTCGATCTTCGTTAGAATCCTGATGCGGCGGCCACGGTCGTAGGGTGCAGTCCGACAATATGGTCGACGGCCGTCATCCTCAACAGATTTTCCACGTGTTCATTGGCGCCGGCCACTCGCAGTTCTCCTCCGGCTTTCTTCATCTGGCCCGCAACCATCACGATGATGCCGATGCCTGTGCTGTCGATATGGGTTACGCCGCTGAGATCGAAGATCATTTTCTTCTCGTTCTCGGCGACCAGCTTTTTCGTCGTCCACTCCACCTGCCGGCAGTCATTGCCCATGGTGATTCTTCCCTTCATCTCCAGCACCACGATGTCAGGTGGCAGATGCTTCGATTGAATGTCCAGAGGCATAAGACGGCTCCTTGTTACGATTCGACGTTTTGACCGGACCCCGAACCCAGCAAGAAAGCCGGGCGTTGCTTGAAGAGAACCTTCCGACGAATAGCAGCGGGGGTTGTCCCCACGAGACCCCACCATCCGCCGCAAAATCTTACGTCTGAAAGACTGGGCAGGTCAATGAAGGACGGGAGACGTCGGCGGGGAGCCCAAGAATGCGTCCCCAGCGGCTAAAGCCGCGGTTGATTTTTGCTACTTACGGCGCGGCTGAAGCCGCGCCCTTTCAAAACGCATTCGAGCTGCCCCCCACTTAGAGCGTGCTGGCGGATCAGCCTATTCCTTCAAGATTCCTGTCCAGTTAAGGATGACTTCCTGTGGCTGGGACTGCCCACCGCTGAGAGGCTTGAGCGCAGGAAAACGGCCACCGGGAGCGACCGGGCCGAGCGGAGGCAAACTCGTTCGCGTGCATGAGTAGTGCAGACGGCGCTCCGAACTGGAAGGTCTCGACGTTCTGAATAGGCACCACCATCAGCTTGTCTCCGTTGAAGTAGAAGAGCTGCTTCCCATCCGCAGTCCAGGAGGCATTGCTGCCGCCACCGTTGGAGACCTGCCACTTTCCACCGGGACCTGGGAAGGCCGTCACGTAGATTTCATTCCTTCCCGATTCATCGGAATGGTAAGCGAGCCACTTGCCATTGGGAGAGAGAGACGCGCCAGTCTCGTTGGCCGGCGTCTGAATCAGAGGGGTCAGTTTCTTGTCGCCCTCGAGATCAATGTAGTAGACGTCCTGCCGGGTGGCATTGTTCTGCACCATAAAGAAAAGATAGCGGCCGTTGGGCGACCAACTAGTGACGTTGCCGAAGGTCTTGGGGACATCCAGCTGTTCCTGATTGCCGGAACCACTGGCTGGCTGTATCCAGACGCCCTTGGTGGCTGTACCTGCGATCGTGCTGACTGCGATTCGCTTCGCGTCCGGAGAAAATGCGAAGGAGATGCTGGCGTGCATCGGTGAAAGTGCTGCGCGACATGGTATTTCGGGCCGTATCGACGATCCAAACATCGCCCTTGCCGGTGTCAGGATCAGGACGCACCAGGCCAACCAGCGAGCCGTCGGGGGAGGAGCGCGGCGATAGATACAGGCCCGGCTCGCCAAAGTGTGCGACTTCTTTCCCGGTTTCATCGACCCACATGGGCTGGGTTTTCCGCAGCGTTCCGTGACGGTAGACCAGCGTGCCGTGAGCAGCGGCGAAGGCGGCCAGATCGCGCGCGTTCCAGTAGTCCAGCTTCTCGGCGACTGGCCTTGGGTCGCCGCTGAGCTTCATGGATTTGGGATCGAAGTGCTGCGCCACCAGAACCGTTTCGCGTAAGTACAAAAGGTATCCATCGGAATACTGAGCGTTGGAGGCGGTTTCCAAAATCTGACGCGGTTTCTCTCCCGATAACGACGCGCCGTACAAAGCACCCACGCCATTGCTCACGCTCGCTCCTCCTACCGCCTCGCGGTACGTAAAGAGGAAATGATCGCCATCGGGCAGGAAGTAGGGGTTGCGATGAGTCCATCCGGCTTGCGCCTCAGTGACTTTTTCCGGAACGCCGCCGCCTTCCGCGACCTTGTACAACGGCTCACGAATGTTGGGCGTGAAGATAATGACCCCGCGCGAACTCCACGACGCGCCGCGGCCTTCGGGAGCGTCGCACAGCACCTGCACCGGTCCACCGGCCAGTGCCACTTTCTTCAACTTCCCAGCGGAGAAGAATCCAATGTATTTGCTGTCGGGCGACCAGAAGGGAAAAGTTGGCCGCTCGGCTTCGACCGCTTGCACGGCGCCGGTGGCCACGTCGCGCACCCACAATTTCAGGTCCGACAAACTAGACCCGGTGAGGAAGGCGAGTTTCGAACCGTCGGGTGAAAGCGTCGGCGATCCGGCGGCAACGCTTGCGAACTCCGTGTCAGGCGGCGGAAGCCACGATGCCGTCATGGGGCGCTTCGCTTGTTCCAGTTGCACACGGCTCGAAAACCAGAAAGCCATTCCGGCCGCAGCGATAAGCCAACCCACGAGAGCGGCAATCCACAAGATTCGTTTGTTCGCGGCGTGCCGGGTGCGAATTGCGGCTGGCGCTGCGAGTTGGCTGGAGGACGCGTCGGCGATCCAGCGCAATTGCAGCTTCACATCGTGCGCCGTCTGGAGGCGGTCGTCCGGATCCTTGGCGAGGCACGACTTCACCACCTGCTGCAGGGCCGGAGGCGCCATCGGCTGCTCAATCGACATGGGCGGAGGATCGGAAGCCAGAATCGCCGCCACGACCGTGGCCTGCGACCTGCCAGAAAACGCGCGCTTCCCCGTCGCCATTTCGTACAACACCGCGCCCAGCGAAAAAATGTCAGAGCGGGCATCCGCCTCATTGCCTTCGGTCTGCTCCGGAGACATGTACTGGAACGTGCCAACGATGGTGCCCCGCGCGGTCAGCGGATTGTCCGCCGAGGGATTGGAAATTGTCATCGTCAGGCTGGAGGCTGGCGCAGGCGCGCCCGGAATCGCCTTGGCCAGGCCGAAGTCCATCAGCTTCGCCCCCGTCTTGGTGAGCATGATGTTCCCCGGCTTCAGGTCGCGATGCACGACGCCGCTCTTGTGCGCGCGCTCCAGGCCGTCGCAGATTTCAATCCCGTACTTCAAAACCTGCTCGATCGGGAGAGGACCTTTTCGCAGGCGCTCGGCCAGCGTCTCCCCCTCCAGGAATTCCATGACCAGGAAATCGATTCCATCCTGATGACCGACATCATGCAGCGTGCAGATGCTGGGATGGTTCAACGAAGAGATGGCCCGAGCTTCGCGATCAAAACGCTGCCGGGCTTCGGGATTGTCGGAAAGATGACTGGGGAGAATCTTGACCGCGACGGTGCGTTCGAGCCGAGTATCGCGCGCGCGATACACCTCGCCCATTCCGCCCGCACCGAGTGGCGATTGAATTTCGTAAGGACCTAGCCGCGTACCTGAAGTGAGCGCCATCTGTGCGCGCCATTATAGCGCGGGCGTCGCCCCAATTTAGCGGCGGACGCATTCGGCCGCTTACGCGAGCGATTAGCCGAAGGAGGACATCGGGAGCACACCGGACGAAGACTTGGCGGGGCTACGTCTGGTCGGTCCGAATACAGCGATCACGGTAGCGCAGAATTTCTCGATTCTGTTTCCAAAACTCCCACTCTGCGATGGTTCCCCCGCTTACCCTACTCAAAATGCATGCTCAAATCGAATGGCATAAGTCGTGCTATCAAACTGCTAGCACCGGGAGCGCCGAAAATGCTGAGCATATATACCGAGAACATTGGCGAAATGGCGGTGGTTGAGTGTGCAGGCAGAATCGTGCAAAGCGAATCAGCTTCTAAGTTGCGCCAGACAGTGACTTCGCAACTGGATGCACGAATCATCGTGCTCGATCTCTCTGAGGTCCCCGTCATTGAAGCCGGAGGACTCGGTATGCTGGTGTTCCTGCAGCGCTGGGCGCAGGATCGCAACGTGAAACTTAAGCTCTTTAACCCGCGTCCATTTGTGAGAGACAGGCTTGAGCGTGTCAATTCTATGCAAGCGTTCGACATTGCAACGCTCGACGAAATGATGGCGCTCGTCGCCCAATACGACAGCGCATTGGCACGAGTCGCATAACTCCGTATCCGCCACTACGGCACCGTCTTGGCGGAATCCATGTGCGCCAGTATTTCTTTTTCGAAATCGGCTTCGCTTCCGCCACCATAACCAATCTGCTGCCACCGCCAGATTCCATGTGGATCGACCAGCCAGTTCTGTGGAATGGCGAAGCCATCCAGCAGCGTCACGACGGTTGAGAAAGCGGGCAGCACCGGAAACGTATAACCTTTTTCCTTCAGGTAAGGCGCGACCAGTCCCAGATCCTCATCGATATCGAAAGTGAGTACCTGGATGTCGGAGCGGCCCTTCATCTTCTGGTAAAACTTTTCCAATTCCGGCAGTTCGGCCTGGCAGGGGCCGCACCACGTGGCCCAGACGCTAATCAAAACCGTTTTGCCTTCCATCTCTTTCAGGCGCCAGGTTTTTCCAGACAAATCCGACAGCTCGAAAGTGGGGAGCGTTTTGGTGGGCTTCTCCCAGTAGCCTACGGCGCGCTGCTCGGCGCCACCGGGCGGATTGCTCCACACCGCCCATGCCGTTTCCGTGCCGCCTTGGACCTTCCACAGGGCGCGAGCCTCGTCGGTTAAATCGTCGCGCAGTTTTCCGTGCCAAGCCTTCACGGGTGCGACCCTCGTCTGCAAAGCCAGTTGATAATAAGCGAGCGCGTCTTGCGCGTGTCCCTCCATGTCTTCGAGGCGGGCCCGATTCAACCAATATCCCGATAGCACTCTCTTGTCTTCCGGTGCTGGACCTTCGATCTCAGCTTTCAGTTTCAATGCTTCCTCAGCCCGTCCGGCTTGCTTGGCGGCTTTCAGAGTAAGACCATTCAAGTGCTGGTCGAAATAAATCTCCTGGGTTTTGCGGTTCTTGACGTCGTCGTCCGAGAAATTGTCGTCGTCCTTGTCTCGTGCACGCTCCTTATCGAGCAGAGTCCTGCCCTCTTTCAAGAGTTGGAGCGATCTCGCAGGCTCCCACCCACGCTCGGTGAGAAATTGCACTGCTGTCGAATACCGCCAGAGCCAGACGTTCTGTGAGTCAAAATCTTTGACGGCCTGGAGGTAGGCGTCCAACGTCGCAATTCCATCCTTTTGAGAGATGTCATCGTCGTTTTGAATCGCATAAAACCACCCGAACTGCTGCAGGTCGGTTTCATCTGGGTAATCGCGGATCCAGCCTTTCATCGCTTCCTCATATTCCTTCTGGTGCTTGGCCCAGGCAGTTGCATCGTTCTGGTCGTCCGGCTCTTTGTGGGCTTCGGTCCAGCGATCGCTGACTATCTGGTAGGCTTCGCTCGAGTGAGGATAGTCGCGAATCAGCCGGTCTTTCGTCGCCTCGATGGTTTCCTTCGAGGCCCCGCTTTCTTTGTAGCCATTGATGAGGAAGTCCTGCCATTCCGCGTCGCCCTTGGGATTCAATTTCTCCACGCGCTTCAAGTCTTGCGCAACTTGGACGCGCAATGCATCGTGTTCCGCTGGCGGCCTGGTGCGAAACTCCAGTCCCCACAGAATTGCATAGTCCTTCAGCCGCTTGGGATCGGTATCTTTTTCCAGGCGTGCGCGCAAAGCCACCGCTACCTTCGGCTGCAGCGCCGTATCTTTGGCCAGCAGGAACTGCACCCGGGGATCGACCGAAGCGGGGCAGAGGGCAAAAAATGCTTCCAGGTGTTCCTTGACTTTATTTTGGTCAGCGATCTTTCCACTAAAGTAAACGGCGGCCAACTCTTTTTGTGGCCACGGAGAATTCGGCGCCTTGGCCTGCGCCGCTTCCAGCAGGCGAACACTCTCCGGCGTATTCTTGCCGCGAAGCACCCAGCCCGCCAACAGCAGCGCCAGCGGATCGTCGGGTGGTCCTTCGCCATCTTCACCAGCCGCGCGCGAAGCACGTCGTGCTCGTCCGGATCTTCGGAACGCATCTCGTTGACGAGCCTTTGATAAGGCTCGATTTCGCGCGGATACCGGGCAATCAGATCCTCGAGCACCTGCCTTTTCAGAGCCAGGCGTTCTGGGGATTTCATTTTGTCCAGGAGCTTCGCATCGAGTTTTTCGTCCAGAATCTTGCTCACTTCCGGCGCAGTCTCGCAGCCGGGAAGGGATAACGCGGTTTGTGCGTTGACAAGAAGTGAACAGCCAAAGAACACAGTCGCGAATAGCGAGGCCAGCGCGAAGGAAGGACGCATAGCCAACTCCAGGAAGCAGGATTGGAGAAGCGAAAGAATTTTACGCCATATCGTGAACCGATGGGATCTCAATCTGGCAGCAATGAGGAGCGGAGATAGGCGGTCAGTCCCACCGGGAAGGTACGGTTCTTGAATTGAAAAATCGGAGATGCGTAGGGGAAAAGTGATCAGCCGCTGACCGTGATCTTGCGCTCGTTTTCGCTCACGCGTTCCAGGACAATTTCTAAATCGCGCTCGCGCAGGAGTCGCGGAAATTTCTCGCCCCACTCGATCAGCAGAATGCTCTCGGGAGTGCGCAGATCATCGAGCGCCAACGTATCCAGTTCACGCGGCGTGTCGATGCGGTAAAGGTCGATGTGATAGAGATTGGCACGGGGCCCTCGATACTCATGCACCAGTGTGAACGTGGGACTGGTCACGTCTTCTTCGGCAGCCGCTTCGAAGGCCGCTGCAATTCCCTTGATCAGCGTGGTTTTACCGGCGCCCAGATCACCGCGGAGAAGGACCAGTTTGGGCGGAGCTAACTGCTCCGCGAGTTTGCGCCCGAAGGCGATGGTCTCCTCGGCCGAGTGCGTGATGATCTCGCGCAGCGTTTCGTGGGAGTCAGCTTGCCGGCTCACCTGATCAGTATAAGTGGAAGGGGCGTCCGCAGAGGAGCGACAGCCGGTGGAAGAGCGGCCCTTTAGGGCCGCGTCACATCGCAAAACACGCGGGCTTCAGCCCCGGTGGCTCGCTTCGCTCGCTGGACAGCCGAAGGCGGCTGTCCCTACATCGCTGTCCCTGCTTTTTCGTTTAATACGTTGAGAACGCGCTCGACTTTATGCCTAGCAGACTGCGCTCCGAAACGTAATCGAGAGATGTGCGCAGCCGGCGATTGTCGTCGTCCTCGAGCGCAACAAAACGAAACGGTTGCAGCACTCCGTCCGAAATCTTGCGCATGGGAGTCAATACTTCGGCCATGCCATGCACCGGACCAGCCTGCGTCTGAAACGCAACTTCGACGAAGTCGCCTTGTGCCAGAGATTGCGCCAGCCGCAGAAGTCCACCGGTGGCAGAAATGGTTTTGAGGTTCGCTTTAGTGCGGCGGCCATCTTCTAAGCGAATCGCAGCCAGAACGGAATCGCCTAGCTGGACCCGCGCCGCGCGCCTCGAAGGGTGCGGTTGGGGGAAGTGGGTCATAAGCTGACTGAACTATCGCACCATCCCCTGTTGCGTAATAGGTTACTGAGGCCCATCGTCCGGATTCCGCACTGGAAGCGGGGAGTGAAGGCATGGAGGCCTCGCACTTTGAAGGAGTTAGCGGCCCAGTTACTAGTTAGATAATGTCCGGAAGTACAGTCAGCGGTGGCAATCGTCGAATTCTCCTCGACGCCGCGACCGCCCATTTACCATGTCTAGCTTGCCACTTTGGAGGCTCACTCATGTTTCGGATCGCAACTGTCTGCCTGTTCGCGACGCTCGTCTGCGCCTCACTCGCCTCCGCACAAAGCCCGCCTCCACTCCGCGTCGGCATTGTGGGATTGGTTCATGGACACGTACACGGATTCCTCGACCAGTCGCGCCACAGCCGGGAGATTGAAATCGTGAGTATCGCCGAGCCCGACCAGAAACTGCTTTCGCAAGTCGCCGCGCGCTATGGCTTCGAACCTTCTCAACTGTTCTCGAACCTCGAGGACATGCTGGCGAACGCGCATCCACAAGCGGTGCTGGTTTACACCAATACCTATGATCACCGCCGCGTCGTGGAAATCTGTGCCCGCCATGGCGTCCACGTCATGATGGAGAAGCCTCTAGCGGTTAGCCTCGACGATGCTCTGGCCATCGAAAAGGCCGCGCACGCAGGCAAGATTCACGTCCTGGTGAACTACGAAACCTCCTGGTATCGCAGCAATCATGCTGCTTATGATCTAGTCCACGAAGGCGCGCTGGGAGAGATTCGCAAAGTGGTGGTGCACGATGGTCACAAGGGCCCAAAGGAAATTGGCGTCGAACCCGAATTTCTTGCCTGGCTCACCGATCCCAAACTCGATGGCGGCGGCGCCCTGTTCGACTTCGGATGCTACGGCGCCGATCTCATGACATGGCTCATGGACGGCCAGCGTCCGCTAACGGTCACGGCAGTCACGCAGCAGATCAAGCCGGAGATCTATCCCCGGGTGGACGACGAGGCCACGATCGTCCTCACCTATCCGAAGGCGCAGGCAATTTTGCAGGCGTCGTGGAATTGGCCGTTCGACCGCAAAGATATGGAGGTGTACGGTCAGACCGGATACGTGATCACTGTGAAGCGCGACGACATTCGCGTGCGCCGTGGCGGCACTGACAATGAAGATCAACTCGCGGCCAAGCCCGTTCCGCCTCCGTACGACAATGAGCTTTCGTATTTGCGAGCGGTGATTCTCGACGGGACGAAAGAGGACGGGTTGTCCTCACTTGAAACCAATGTCACGGTGACGGAAATCCTCGATGCAGCGCGCCGTGCAGCAGCAACGGGAACAACCGTGCATTTGCCGGCTTCAAACTAGCGCAGCTCCAAAAAAAGCGCCGTCAAAGAACATCGGTCGTGAACGAGCGGCGCTTCAGCGCCGCGTAAAGGGGCAGAACTCGACTCGGGATTCAGTCCCGGTGAACAGCTAACCACCCCAGCGGACATACTTCTCGCGCGCCGTTCTCTGCGCGCGCCAGAAGGCTTCCGGCAATCCGCGCAAAAGATCAGTTGCGACCATGGAATTCTCACCCACGCTCTCACGCATCACGTCACCGGCAAGCCCATGCAGATGCACCGCGGCAATCACGGCCAGTAAGACATCGTTTCGATTCTGCGTGCGCGTCTGTTGGGCGATCATGGCCGCGACCATGCCCGTGAGAATGTCGCCAGTTCCCCCAGTCGACATTCCAGGATTACCCGTCGTGTTCGCCCAGGCCTCGCCATCGGGCTGCACGACCAGAGTGCGATGTCCCTTGAGCACGACGATGAGATCATGTTCGCGCGCGAATGCGCGCGCCACGCCCAAGCGATCTTTCTGCACGTCCGCAATCGAAATTCCCGCCAGCCGCGCCATTTCACCGGGATGCGGAGTGATTACCAGCACTCGGCCTTTACCATTCAGCTCGCCGGTGCGGCCTTCGAAGGCATTCAATCCATCCGCATCGAGAACTATGGGGATCTCCGCTGTCGTCACCAAGGCGCGCACGAAGCCGGCAGTCTCCGGTTCCCTTGAAATGCCAGGCCCGATCGCCAGCACGCTCTTCCCTTTGGCCAGCGCGATGATTCGGTCCGCCGCGCTGGCCGCGATCGTGCCGGCAGCGGTTTCCGGAAGCGGCTCGGTCATCACCTCGGGATTAAATCCTGCAACCGTTGGGAGCACCGACTTCGGCGTCGCCACCGTCACCAACCCCGCGCCTGCGCGCAAGCCGGACATGCCCGCCATGGCCGCCGCGCCGGCTTTGCCGAACGATCCGCCGACCACCAGCACGTGCCCGTAGTTGCCCTTGTTCGATTCGGCAGGACGCTCACCAATCAGCGGAGCGAAATCATGCGCGGTGATCACGTTGAGGTGTAGCGAGGAAACGATTGCCTCGGGCGGCGATCCGATGTCCGCAACATAAGTTGGGCCATCGGTGAGCAGGCTGAAAACGTGGGCCGGACGCGCGGAGGTGAAGGTCACAATCGAATCTGCTCGTGCGATGACTCCTTGCTGCGTCGACATCGCATCAGCATCCGCGCCCGAAGGAATGTCGACGGCGATCACCGGCATCTGACTGGAATTCAGAATCGCAATCGCGTCGGCATAGAGACCGCTGACCGGTGGCTTGAATCCCGTGCCGAGAATCGCGTCGAGATATAGATCGGCAGGAAGCGCGAGCCGTACCCGATCGCTTTTCAATTCCTCACTGGAGTGAACCGCAATTGCGGCGACCGGCAGTCTGCCATACATGACGGCGGCGTCGCCTTTCAGTTCCGCCGGATCGGCAAGCAGGATAACTTGAACGGTCTTTCCTTTCTGATGCAGCCGCCGCGCAGCGACGAATCCATCGCCTCCATTGTTGCCCTTGCCGCAGAAAACCACGACGCGCCGCACCGCACCGTGATGCGTGAGCACGTGATCCGCGACCGCGGCGCCCGCGTTTTCCATCAGCGTGAGCGAGGGCACGCCGAAGCGATCGCTGGTTGCACGATCGATGGCGCGCATCTCTTCAGCAGTAACAATTTTCATGCGATTCCGTGGTTAGGGTAGCGGTCTTCACTTCTCACTGTAAAACAAAACGGCCCTCCGCACAGTGCGGAGGGCCGAAGAATCGATGCGCGATCAGGCTTCCGGCTGTCTTCCCGCGGCCAGCGCCTGCACCCGACTATGTTTCTGGCTGTAGGTGAAGTACACCACCAATCCAATGAGCAACCAGCCGATAAGCCGTATCCAGTTCCACAATCCCAGGTTGATCATCATGTATCCATTCGCAACCACTCCGAGGATCGGGATCAAGGGCACCCACGGAGTGCGGAAAGGCCGATGCAGACCGGGATTCGTGTGGCGCAGCACCATCACGGCAACCGACACGATCACAAATGCCAGCAGCGTACCGATGTTCACCATTTTTCCAAGCTGGTCGATCGGGGTCACGCTGCCCACGACCGCTGCGAGCGTCCCTACCAGAATCGTGTTCTTCCAGGGCGTACGGAACTTGGGATGGATATCGGCAAAAAATTTCTTAGGGAGCAGCCCGTCATTTGCCATCGAGTAGAGCACTCGCGTCTGCCCGAGCAACATCACCAGCATCACGCTGGTCAGGCCCGCCAGAGCGCCTAGCGTGATGATGTTCGCTGCCGTAGTTAGCCCTCGATCCAGGAATGCAACCGCGACCGGCGCTTCGATGTTGATCTGCTGCCAGTGCACCATTCCGGTCAGAACGCCGGCGACGGCTATGTACAAAACCGTACATATAGCCAGCGAGGCGATCATGCCTATCGGCAAATCGCGCTGCGGATTCTTGGCCTCCTGCGCCGTGGTCGAGACCGCATCGAATCCGATGTAGGCGAAGAATATGTAGGCAGCGCCCTGCCAGACTCCTCCCAGACCGTGGGGCGCATAAGAGTGCCAGTCCATGCCCCAATTTGCCCGATCGATGTAGTGAGCGCCCAGCCCGATCACGAACAGCACGACCGCCACCTTAATGACGACGATCGTCGCGTTAAACCTTGCGCTTTCTTTAATGCCGACAACCAGGATCGCTGTGATCACGAGCGCGATGATGAAGGCTGGAAGGTTGAAGCCGATTTCCATGCCAAACAGATGGGGTGCGCCCATCAAGTCATGGGCGCGCTGCAGTAATTCAGGAGACTGCGCGGTTATGATTGCCGTGACTTTATCCAGAAACGCCTGGGTCGTGATCCCGAGCGACGGATCCGCCGCCTGCGTCATCTGTCGCGCAACCACGTTCTCCGCGGTCTTCAGTGCCGTCCAATGGTCATAAGCCAGCCACAGCGGCATCTTAATGTGAAAAATATTCAGCAGTTCGATGAAGTGGTTCGACCATCCCGAAGAAACCGTGCTGGCACCCATGGCATATTCGAGCGTGAGATCCCAGCCGATAATCCAGGCCAGCAGTTCGCCGAGAGTGGCATAAGCGTAGGTGTAAGCGCTGCCCGCCAGCGGGATCATGGCCGCGAACTCCGCGTAGCAAAGGCCCGCAAACGCGCATCCCAGCCCGGACAGAACAAACGACAATGAGAGTCCGGGGCCGGCATAGTGCGCGCCCAGCCCGACCATAACAAAAATTCCGGCGCCGATGATTGCGCCCACGCCCAGTGCGGTGAGCTGAAAAACTCCGAGCGTCCGTTTGAGGCTGTGCTCGCCGGTTTCGCGGGCTTCTTCCATCAGCAGGTTCAGCGGCTTGGTGGCCAGCAGTTTTGACATTCGTTTGTGTTCTCCCTCAACGATTACGCTAGGCATTGGAACTTCTCCTCGCGTTCACACTGGTACTCCGCGACCACGCAAAATACACCGGAATCCCCAACAGCACCACGATCAGCCCGGGCCATGTGTACTGCGGCTTGTAGCGCAATAGTACGACGTCAATGAACAAAGCCATCACAATATACACCGCGGGCAGGACGGGATAGCCCACCGCCCGGTAAGGCCTCTCTGCATTGGGATGCGTGCGGCGCAGAACAAATAGCCCGATGATGGTCAAAATGTAGAACACCAACACGGCAAAAATGATGTAGTCGAGCAGTTGCCCGTAGCTGCCGGAGATGCACAGAACGCAGGTCCAGACCATCTGCACCATCAGCGATACGGCCGGTGTCTTGTATTTCGGATTCAGCTTGGCGACCTTGCGGAAGAACAGGCCGTCCTTGGCCATGGCGTAGTAGACGCGGGCGCCGGAGAGGATAAGGCCGTTGGCGCAGCCGAAGCCGGAAATCATAATGGCGGCGGCCATCAGGAATCCGCCCGCGGCGCCGAACATCTGCGTCATGACCGCGGTGCCCTACGCGGTCTTCGGCGGCGTGCTTGATGCCACGCGCCAGAATGGTTGCTCCGCCGGCTACGCCGTCGAGAGGCAATGCGGCGAGATAAATAAAATTGCAGGCAATGTAGAGCGCGATCACCACGCCCGTGCCGAGTGCCAGCGAGAGCGGCAGGTTACGGCTGGGATTCTTCACTTCCCCGGCGGTGAAGGTCACGTTGTTCCAGGCATCGGCCGAAAATAATGATCCCACCTGCGCCACCGCGAGAATCGTCAATGTGCCCACCATGGCGATCGGCCCGCCCACTCCGACCTGAACGGCATGCTGGGCGCCCAATCCCGCGTTATGCCAGAAGTTCGCGCCGAAGTTTGCGGCCAGAGCCTGGGCATTGCGCCCCAGCGCCGCGCCAAACAGGGCCAATCCCAGCAGCGCTGCGACTTTGGCGGTGGTGAAGACATTCTGAATCAGCGCGCCGGTCTTGAGGCCAAAGATATTGACGACGGAAAGAAAGATCACCAGCAGAATCGCGACAAAATTCTGAGTATTGATCCCGACGTCCATGTTGCCCAGGACCATGGGCCCGATCCGAATGGGCGGAACCTTCCACAGATGCAGAATCCAATGGGTAGAAGAAATGGACGGAAAGAACACGCCAAGAAATTTGCCGAAGGCCACGCCCACCGCGGCGATCGTGCCGGTCTGGATTACGAGGAACAGCGTCCAGCCGTAGAGAAATCCCCAAAGCGGTCCCAGAGCCTCGCGCAGATAAACGTATTGCCCCCCGGCCCGCGGCATCATCGCAGCCAGTTCGCCATAGCTGAGCGCGGCAACGATCGTCATGAATCCGGCGACGGCCCATGCCGCGATCAGCAAGGCGGGCGAGTCGACTTCGCGGGCAATGTCGGCCGACACAATAAAGATGCCGGAGCCGATCATCGACCCCATGACCAGCATGGTGGCGCTGGTCAGGCCCAGGCCTTTGACCAGTTCCTGATCCTGCTGGCTATGGATCTCCCAATCACTGCCGGTTGGCGGCTGGGTTGTGGGTGTACTCAGGGCTCCTCCGTAGCGGCGGCGTCCCGCCGGCTGTCGCGATGGCGTCTTGCCCTCGCCACTCGGTCCCACGACTTTACCCCAAGATGCGGAAAAATTCCTCTGCTGATTTGCGCGGCTCCCGTAACAAGTCGGATATCACCGCAACCGAGTCTGCACCCGCGTCGATCACGGACCTGGCGTTGGCGCGCGTAATGCCGCCGATCGCGACGAGGGGCTTGCGCGTCAAAGCCCGCGCCCGGCGCACGCCTTCGAGGCCCACCACCGGGCCTGGCTTGTCTTTGCTGGAAGTCGCGAACACAGGTCCGATTGCAAGATAGTCTGCCGAAGTCAGATCGGCCTCGCGCAGTTGTTCGGGATTGTGCGTGGAAACTCCCAGCCAGCGGTCGGGCCCAATGAACTTCCGCACCGACTCCGGCGACAAGTCGTCCTGACCAACATGTACGCCGTCGAAGTCAGCGGCCAGGCATAGGTCGGCGCGATCGTTCATGATCAGACGCACGCGTGGCGCGGGCGCCCCCGCCCGCGTCGCTCGCCGCAACTCCCGCGCCTGCTCCAACATCACGCGCGCATTCCCGGATTTATTGCGGTATTGAATAAGGGTCGCGCCAGCAGAAGTTAGCTCCTGCGCCGCGCTGATCAGATCGGAATCGCCGGCAAAACAACCGGCATCGAGGATGGGATATAAGCGGGGAAGAACGATCATGCCGTTTCTAAATATGTGTTGTGCAATACGGCTGTCTTATCGCGACAGCTCGCAAATCCAATTTACTTCCCACGCCTTGCCGCCGTCGGGCGAGTAGGACTGCTCCATACGCGACGAATTCGGGGAGAGGTCGAGCCAGACGTATCGCACCAGGATCGTGCGGCCCTTGAGGATCTCCTGATGAAAAAATTCTCCGCGCTTTCCGGTAAATGCGCCTACTACCGGAGGCGTGTCGAGCGTGCCATTATCCAGATCAATGAGATAGATGCTCCACTGGCGAGTCGTGGGATTGTAGAGGCGCAGCGTCTGCGCCTTGATGTGAAGCTTTTTGTCGGTGCTGGTCACATCGAACTCTTCGAAGTTCGCATTGCTGTCGAGGAGCTTGTGGTGGTTCGAGATGCCATCGTATTCCACCCAGACATTGGAGTTGTTGAGACGGTCGGGAAGGCGCCGCACATGCGCCTTCCAGTCACCGATCAGGAAGTCAAAGTCGTGTGAGCCATCGCGCTGCGGCAGGTTAGCGGGATCCGCTGCAGTTTGTGCGCAAAGGGGCGCTGCCAGCATTGCGCTGAAAACCAGAATCGACAGAATCACTCCACTGTTCGCTTTGATCACGAGTCATCCTTTCAGAATGATGATGCGCGGGAGTCGTTTTGGTTAGCGGCAACGCCTGACAGATTCACTGCGCGATCAGGCCGGGATGTATCCCCTCTCCCAATACGAAGCTTGAGCCCACCGCCCCCACGACGGCCGAGTGTCGCGGCAGGTTGAGCTTCTGCCGCAACCGGTAGACTGCCTCGATTCCGGTGCAATGGGCTCCGATGAGATACGTGACTCCGAACCCCTTCAGTTTGTCCGCCGTCCAGTCGAGCTGCTCATCCGTGGCTGCGAAGAGATGGAATCCTCCGACTAGCGCATACACCGGCGTGGCAGGAGATTCTTTCTCCGCAAAGGTCAGCGTATTCACAACGCCCGCATGTCCGCATCCGGAAACCACGCACCAATCCTTTATTGGTGTTGAGAACCAGCGACTGGTCTTCGGGAATGTTGTCCTCTACCAGTCCGGATGGCGTTTGCACCTTTCCAAGAGCCGACCAGTTGCGCTCAGGATACGGCCGCGGGACCGGGCCGGTGAGCCATGCGCCGGGGAATAACTCCGCAGGCGCATCGTGCTCCACGAACTTGCCGCCGGTGGCTTCATATTCCTTTCGCAAGGCGATCATGACGTTGTCTTCCTGTCCATCTTTCGGGCGGCTGTAGAAGATTCCCTTGCCGACATGCACGATCGAGAGAGCGGCCGGATTCTTCTTCATGAGTTCGCGCCGCAGCGTCAGCAGGCCTCCGACGTGGTCGTCGTGATTGTGCGTAAGCACCACCTCGCGCACATCGCTGAGATCCAGCTTCAGTTCGCGTGCGTTGAGCAGAACCGTGTCGGGCTTGGCCCCGGTATCGACCAAAATGCGGTGGCCGTCGGCCTCGACCAGCGCGGCAAATCCCCACTCCCCGATTCCGTCGTCGGAAAGCATGGTCGAGAGAATCGTGATCTTAAGATTCTGCACGGTGCCATGAGCGGGAGATTGCGCAAAGAGGTAAGGCGATGCCAAGAACAGCAAGATCGTGGGAATGACAAATCGAGTGGTGAGCGTTCGTTGCATGGGGACTAATGATAGAACAGACACCCTGCAGGTTCCATCCCGTCGAGCAACCTACTTCGTGTTCTTTCCGTTCTTTGCCAGGAAGCGCTCGATGAATCCGGTGTCGAAGTTGCCGGAGCGGAAGTCGGGGTCCGCCAGAATTTTACGATGCAGCGGGATGGTCGTGTACACGCCCTCAACGATGAACATCTCCAGCGCGCGCGACATGCGGGAAATCGCCTCGTTGCGGTCTTTGGCGCGCACAATCAGCTTGGCGATCAGCGAATCGTAATAGGGCGGAATCACACCTTCGGCGTAAGCGGCAGTATCGACCCGCACTCCGGTTCCGCCCGGCGGATGGAACGCCGTAATCTTCCCCGCCGACGGCGTAAATTTCTCGGGATGCTCGGCATTGATGCGGCATTCAATCGAGTGTCCGCGATGCACGATGGGCCCCATGAGCACCTCGCTCATGCGAGCGCCGGCGGCGATCAGTATCTGGCTCTTCACCAGGTCGACGTCGGTTACCATCTCCGTCACCGGATGCTCCACCTGAATGCGGGTATTCATCTCGATGAAATGGAGCTTGCGTTCGCGGTCCATCAGGAACTCAATCGTACCGGCGTTGGTGTAGCCGATCGCGGACAGCGATTTGACCAGCACGCCGCCAATCTGATCGCGCAACTCCGGCGTGACCTGAGTCGACGGCGATTCTTCCAGCAATTTCTGATGCCGCCGCTGGATTGAACACTCGCGCTCGCCCAGGCTGACCACATTTCCGTGCTCGTCGGCGAGCACCTGAAATTCAATGTGCCGGGGATGCTCGACATACTTCTCCATGTAGAGATCGCCATTACCGAAGGCTCCCGCAGCCTCGGCCTGGGCGGCTTTAAACAGGCCGGGGAGTTCCTCTTCGTTGCGGACGATGCGCATGCCACGCCCGCCGCCTCCGGCTGAGGCTTTCACGATCACAGGAAAACCCACCGTGCGCGCCCACTCGATCGCCTCACCGTCCGAAGCAATAATTCCGTCCGACCCGGGCAGGATCGGCACACCGGCGCGCTTCATCGCGGCGCGGGCTTTTTCTTTCTCGCCCATCAGCCGCATCACATCAGGCAACGGGCCGATGAACTTGATGCCGCTGGTTTCGCAGACTTCGGCGAAGTTGGCATTCTCCGCCAGCAGCCCGTATCCGGGATGCACGGCCTCGACGTTGGCAATCTCGGCCGCGCTGATCACCGCCGGAATGTTGAGATAACTTAACGCCAGTTGCGGCGGGCCGATGCAGATCGCCTCGTCGGCGAAACGCACGTGCAATGAGTTGCGGTCGGCCTCGCTGTAGATGGCCACGGTGCGAATGCCCAGTTCCTTGCAGGCGCAAATCACGCGCAGGGCAATTTCTCCGCGATTGGCTATGAGAATTTTCTTGAACATTGAAATGCAGCCTTCAGCTTTCAGCCGTCAGCTCTCAGTTTTCGATAAACACAAAAAGGCGCGCAAGGTGCGCGCCCGGAATTCCTACAGTCATTTCTTCGGCCTGATGACAAACAGTTCCTGGCCATATTCGATCGGCTGCCCGTTGCTGGCTAGTTTCTTGACGATCTCCCCGGCAAAATCCGATTCAATCTCATTGAGCAGCTTCATGGCTTCGACGATGCAGAGCACCTGCCCGACTTCGACCGAGTCTCCGGCTTTGACGAACGGCGGAGCTCCCGGCGAGGGCGCTTCGTAAAAGGTTCCCACGATGGGCGACTTTACGGCGTGCAGCCCTTCTTCGGGCTTCGGCTCAGGCGGGGCAGCGGCGGATGCGGCAACCGCAGGCGCAGCTCCCAGTTCCGGAGCGGGCGCCGGGGCCGGAGGCACCGCGTAGAAGCGCGGATCACTGTGATGCACGACGGTGTGCTCGCCGCCGCGCTTGATCCGCACTTTGACGTCGCCGCGCTCCAGTTCGAACTCGGCGATATCTTTTTCGATCAGGAACTCTATGAGTTCTTTCAGCTCTTTTTGATTCATTCGAATAAGACGCTCGAAATGCGGTGAGCGCGAAGAAGCCGGGCACTGATCCTCTGATCCACGACGTTGCCCGGCTGTAACTTTCAGGAAGACTATACCGCTATAAAATCTTTGCTCGTTGGCGTTAACACTTCGCAGCCACTTTCGGTGACCGCCACCATGTCCTCAATCCGCACACCCCATTCGCCGGGGAAGTATACCCCAGGCTCGATGGTGATCACCATGCCCGGCTTCAACACAGTTTTCTGGCCGGGTGCTACGCGCGGCGGTTCGTGGATTTCCAGCCCCACCCCATGCCCGGTCGAGTGGGTAAAGTACTTCCCCAGTTCAGCCTTCCGCAAAACTCTTCTCGCCGCCTCATCGACTTCGCCCGTAGTGACACCGGGCTTGACCGCATCGAGGGCTGCCTGCTGCGCTTCCCGCACTCCATCGTAGGCCGAACGGGCCTTCGGTGAGCGCGGACCCACCCAAACAGTACGCGTTTGATCTGAACAATAACCTGCGAGTATAACACCGAAATCGCAGACCACGAATCCGCCGGGAGCGATCGCGTGCTCGGACGCCCGACCATGCGGAAGAGCCGATCTCGGTCCCGAAGCGATGATTGTGGGGAAGGACATACCCTCCGCCCCAGCGCGGCGCGCGGCCAGTTCCATCTCCGCCGCAACTTCGATTTCCTTCACGCCGGGACGCAATATCTCAAGCGCGCGATCGAACAGCGTCGCGCCCAAAGCCACTGCCGCGCGGATGCGATTCAGTTCGGCGTCATCCTTAATCATGCGCTCCCGCTCGATGATGGGCGGCGCATCTTTCAGCCGCACGCCTGCCGGCAGCAGCTTAGCCAGACGCTTCTTCTCTGCGATCGTAAAGTGCTCGGCCTCAATGCCGATATCCCATCCCCGAGCACGCTTGCGGCGGGAATCAAGAAGATCGGCAACCGCTTCGAACAGAGACTTGCGCGCGATCACCACCTTCGCCGCTTTCACTTCCTCATGCGCCTGCGTGTCGTAGCGGACGTCGGTGAAGAAGACGCTGCCGGATTCTTCCACCAGCAACAATCCAGCGCTGCCAGTAAATCCGCACAGGTAGCGAAGATTCGGAAGGTGGCTGATCAGCAATCCGTCGAAGCGGGTGGTGGCAAGATGCTCCCGGAGGTTGGCCTGGCGCGCGGGAAAGTTCATTGATGGGAGTTTAACAGGAGAGCTTAGAGCCGTAAGCAATGAGCTATGAGCCGGAAGTATTCTGAGCTTACGCGTAGCTCATCGCTCATGGCTCATAGCTAGTAACAAACGCAAAACCGCCGCCCTGACAGGTTCTTCAGGACGGCGGTCGAATCTTCAACTGCGCTGCCGAGTCGTTCTATGTCTGAATGATTCGAGGCGTGATGAAGAAGATCAATTCCTGGTTGGAAGTTTGCACTTGCGTGTGCTTGAACAGGTTGCCCAGGATCGGCAGGTTGCCGAGCAACGGCACCTGCGTGATGTTGATCGAGTTCTGCGTCTGGATGACGCCGCCGATCACCACTGTTCCGCCATCGGTGACCAGGACTTGCGTGGTCGCCTGCTGCGTGATCAGTTCCGGGTTGCCCTGCACTTCCTGACCGAAGTTCGGAGTGGTGTTTTCCACGTCCACGTTCAGGAAGATGGTGTTTTCCGAAGTGATCTGCGGAGTGACAGTGAGCCGCAGGAACGCGTCAACGTAGGTGACAGTTGGCGGACCGCCCAACTGCGCCTGGGTCACGATCGGTACACGCACGCCCTGTTTCACCAGAGCCTGAATGTTGTTCTGCGTAACCACACGCGGACGCGAGAGCACTTTCAGCAGACCGCGAGACTCGGCTGCCGAGAGGATCACATCAATTTGCATGTTGTTGCTGGCATTCAGGAACTGGAGGCCGCTGGTAGGCGACGTCGATCCCAGGTTCGAGAATAGCGGGATGGTGTTGCCCGTGGTCGAACCGCTGCCGGGGGTAAGAATGTATCCCGGATTCAGTCCGCTGATGGTGGTCGGCGTAGTACCGACGCCCTGGTTTCCGCCCACCGCGCTGTGACCGTTGCCCCAGCCAAAGCCCATCTGGGTGCCGATATCGCGCGCAAACTGGCGGGTTGCAGCTACCACGCGAGCTTCAATCTCAACTTCCTGCGTCTTGCGGTCCAACTGCGTCAGCAGGCGGTCGATGGTCGGAATCACTTTCGGAATATCGTTGATGATGACGGCGTTGGTGCGATCATCCGCCACCACATCGCCGCGTTGCGAGAGGAATTTCTTGACCGTGACGATTACGTCTTTCGCCTTGGCGTAGCTCAGGAAGCGGGTAACTGAAACTTTTTCCACGGCCAGAGCTTCGGACTCGATCTGCGCCCGGCGGGCATCGGCTTCGCGCTTCAGAGTTTCCACGGTTGCGATGCGCAGGACGTTGCCTTCCAGTTCGCGCGCCAGATCGTTGTTCTTGAGCACGATGTCGAGCGCCTGATCCCACGGCACGTCATCCAGCACGACCGTCAGGGTTCCGTGCACGTTTGGATCGAGCACCACGTTCAGGCCGCTGATTTCGTGAATCAGGCGGAAGAAATCTTTCAGGTCAACATCTTTCAGGTTGACCGAGATCGGCTCGCCCGTATATTTCGGGCCCACCGAAACCGGCGCCTGTCCGCTTTGCGCTTTCTGCTCGGCTGCCAGGTTCACGGCCGGAGTTGGTTGGCTCTGGCTCTGCGCCTGGGCTGCGTGCGCGCTTACGGGAAGCAGTTCGACGGCAGTCTTGTCGGAGAATCGCGCCGCAGCTTCCTGCGCGCGGGCCACAGGCTGGTCGGTCGATTCTGCCTTTGCTTCGTTCTTAGTTTGCGTCGCTCGCGTCGTTCTTCGCCTGATAGGAAGGCTCCACGAAAACGAAATCGCCAGGAGCAGCGGCATCTTTCGCAGCCACCGAGTCCGTGGTAGCGGGCTTGGTCGCAGCGACTGGAGTCGTGGGCGCCGGAGTCGTGCTCACCGCGGCAGCCTTCGCTTCGCTGCTGGGAGCATTCGTCGCCGGAGCTTTGGCGGCGGCTTCCGCTACATCTTTCGCATGCAGCGTCAGCACCAGCTTGCCAGCCGGTCCCGGCGTCAGATCATAGGCGCAAGCCTTATCGAGATCGACGACGATGCGCGTGGTCGGAGGGTTCTGGCCGTCCGTGCCGATGCGCAGGCCTTTAACGCCGTCCGCGCCGACCGCGATGTGTCTCTGGCCGGTCGCCATTACGGTGCCGGGCAGGTCCACAACCACACGCGCGGGCGTGGCCAGGGTGCTGAGCTTCGGCGTAACCGCGCCGCTGGACCGCATCTCGATCCGGATGTTGTCCTGGTCCCGGACCACGTCAACTCGATCGAGCCGGCCCGCTGTCTGGGCAGCCGCAGCCGCTGTTACGAGCAGCAACGACAGGAACGTTTTCAGTTGATGCTTTCGCATTTCGCTTCTCCCCAACTGCGGGCATAGCCCGCGTGCTTCGCCAAACCTGAATTTCGGAGCTCCGGCTGTCCGGCGCGTCCGTCGAACAAAAACTTTGCTAAACCGCTGGCGTAAAGATCCGCTTCACTATTTCCCGCGTGAACGACTTGCCTAACTTGTCCTGCACCGTCTCCTGGAACGTGACCGAATCACCCGTGATCTTCATGACGTAGCCGTTGAACACGGGATCGTTCTCGCGCAGGAAATACGCCTTGTTCATGTTGTTGGTCACCACGGCGATGAAGCCGGTATCAGACTTCACCACGCCGCGCAGGTTGATGTTGCCGATATCCAGACATTTCTTGCCAGTCGAACAACCCGAGCCGCCTTGCTGCACGACCGGGCTGAAGAAGGGATCGCGCTTCCCGCTCATCGCCCACTTCTTGTCTTCGGCCTGCTTGGCTTCGGCTTGCTTAGCTTCGTCTTTGTCTTCCGCTTTTTTCGCTTCGGCCTTGGTCTCGATGGCTTTCTTCAGGTCCATCTTCGGAGTGAAGGGTTCGGTCTTCGGTTCAAGCTTCGCCGGCGGCTGGTTGGCCGCTACGACCGTCTTCGCGACCGCGGGCTTGGTTGCGACGGCCTTGGCAACGGCAGGCTTGGCTGCCGGAGCAGATGCAGCCTGCGCTTTCGCGGGAACCGTCTTCACCGCTACGGCCTTGGCCACCACTGCCTTCGCAACCGCCGTCTTCACCGGAGCCGGAGTGCTCTTGGCAACCTGGGTAGCCGAGATTGCGCCGTCGCCATGCAGCGTCAGCACAAATTTCCCATTCGCTCCCGGAGTCACTTCGTAAGCCATCGCTTTTTCGAGATCCACCACAACGCTGGTGGTTGGAGGCGTCTTGCCGTCCATCCCGATGCGCACGCCCTTGACCCCGGCGGTACCGACCGTGATCTTGCTTTGCGCGCCCGCCATTACCGTGTCCGGCATCTCGATCAGAATTCGCGCCGGCGAGCCCAGCTTGCTGACCTGCGGAGTTACCGCCGCGCTGGAACTCAATTCAATCTGAATGTTGTCGCCGCCCGGCACCACGTTCACGCGCTGCAATTGGTTATGCGCCGAAGTGGAGACTGCCTTGGCCACCAGCTTGGCTGCAGGTTTCGCAGCCGGAGCCGCCGCCGGAACGGAAGGCTGGGAAACAGGAATGACGGCTGGCTTCACTGCCGGAGCCGGAGCGCCCGCCGCCGGTTTACCCGGATTCGGAACTCCCGCCGCGTCCAGCGCCGCGTTGCTGTCATTGGCCTGCTTCTGCTGCAGCGATTTTGCAATGCTGCGCGCGTTATCGATGGCGTCGGTTTGCTGGGCCACAGCTTTCGTGGAGAAAGCCGCGCCTGCCGTCATCGCGATTGCCAGAATGCCTGTCGTCAGCTTCATCGCCGTCTTCATGGTTATCCCTACTTCGCCGCCGGCGCCCCGGGTTTTGCCCCGGCGACCGTCGTGGAAGGTTGCGTATCGTGACTGAAATATGTGGTGGCCGTGAACGTCGCCACTACGCTCTCATTGGGCGCGTACTGATACTGGTGCTTGGTCTTCGCTCCCGCCGGATTGCGGGTCGTCGCTACCAGCAGGTTGCTGACATTGACGATGCGCTCCAGCTTGCTTACCCGGTCGAAGAAATTCAGCATCGAGTAGTACGGACCGTCCATTTCAAGATCGAAGGGCACTTCGGTGTAGTACTGCGCCGGCTTGGTATCTTTCGCCGAGTAGCGCCGCACTTCCACGCCCGCTTTGCCGGCCTCTGCTCCCATCATGGTGATGAAAGCGTCCACCTGCTTCTCGTCAGGCACGATGCGCTGCTCGATCTCGAGCTGCTGCTTGAGTTCGGCCAGCTGCTGTTCCATCTGTTTCAGCTTGGGCCGGTAGGATTCCAGTTCGTTGTTCTCCCGGATCTTGTCCTGGAGCGCCTGCTGCGCGGTCGTGTTCTTTGCGGCCTGGCTCTTGAATACCGTGAAATACAGAGCCGCCGACACGATCGCACCGCCTGCAATCACCACTCCCCACTGCTTCAGCCCCGACAGTTCGCCAAAATTCATTGCCATAATTTCCGCCTGTGTAGTTCGCCGTTATGACTTGCCGGTCGTGCTGCCCTTATCGCAGGTCAATGTGAACTGAAACGCCTGCATCTCTTTGACCTGCTCGTCCTGCCAGGTCTCCTTGATCTCGACGTTCTTGAAGAACCCGGTCTTCTGCAGGTTGGCGATCAGGTTTGCGACCGCATCCGTCGACAGAGCCGTGCCTTCCAGATTCACGCTGGGACCGGTGTCGTCCATCTTGCTAAGCCATACCGCTTCGGTGTTGTTGACGGTCTCGCCCAGCATGGCCAGCAGGTTCACCGGACCAGTCTGGTTGGTGCGCAGCCCGTCGATCACATCCACGCGCCGCTTGTAGGCATTGGCCTGCGTCTGGCGCTCCAGGAAACGCGCCTTCACATCGGCCAGTTCGCGATTGTTCTCTTCGGCAACTTTCATCTGCGTCGCGATCGCCTTGCCCTGATGATCCAGCCGGTACCAGTAGCCCAGATTCATCAGTGCGGCCAGCACCAGCACCACCAGCACCTTCAGCTTGGGCGAACCCATATCGCCCATCTGCATGGTGGGCATCGACGGACCGCCGCCGATACCGCGTTTCCCTTTGCCTTTGGCTGTTTCGAGCAGGTTGATTTTGATCATAGGGATTCAAAGCTCCTCAGAGCCAAGCCCACGGCCACTGCCATCTGCCCCGGGTTCTGCTCCACCAACTCCGCTCCGTGGCCATCCGCCGGAGGCGTGACCCGCTGGAACGGATTGAACAACTCCACCGGCATGGAAAATTCCTGCCGCAGCGCCTCGACCAGTCCCGGCACCTTCGACGAACCACCCGCGAGATAAATCTTCTCGATGTGCTCGCCCGCCGCGCTGGCGCGGAAGAAGTCGAACGTCTTCTGAATTTCGAGAACGATAATTTCGGTCACCTGCTGCAGGATCGGCTGCTTCGCGTCCTCGCTCACCGTGCCCACCTTGTTGCCCAGTTTGAGCGACTCTGCATCTTCAAAGCTCAAGTCGAGTTCCTTCTGCAGCGAGTCGGTGTACTGGTGCCCGCCTACGCTGACGTCGCGCGGGAACAGCGGCGTGGTGCCTTTGACGATGTTGATGTTCATCACGCTGGCACCCAGGTTCAACAACGCCACCACCTGGCCCGGCGCGGGCTGGTAGTTGTACTCGTAGCAGTTCTGCAGCGCCAGGGCATCAATGTCGACGATAGCGGGGGTGCGCCCCGACATCGAGAGTACGTTGGTGTAGTTCAGAATCTTGTCCTTCTTCACCGCCACCAGGAGAACGTCCATCTGCGGGCTGCCCGCTTCGTCCGACAGAATCTGGTAGTCGAGGTTCACGTCGGCCAGATCGAAAGGAATGTGCTGCGCCGCTTCCTTCTCGATGGTCTCGGCCAGTTCCTGGTCGCTCATCGAGGGCAGCGAGATCTTTTTCACGATCACCGAGTGCCCGCTGACCGCGGTGGCTACAGCCTTGGTCTTGATCGCGTTGTCGAGGAACAGCTTCGAGATCGCGCTTGACACCGTGCCCGAGTCGACGATCATCGAGTCGACAACAATGTCGGAGGCCAGCGGCTCCAGTCCGAGGTGGGCGACTTCAATCTGCCCGCCTTTCCGCTTGAGTTCCACGGCCTTGATGCTCGACGAGCCTACGTCCAGACCAACAATCGATTTCGATCCCAATCCAAACATGTGCCCACCTTTGTGTGTCGCGGGCGTTCATGCCCGCGGCGGTTTTCTAAACTGAGCCTGCTGCCTTTGCCACAGCCTTCTGTTTCTTCTTCGGCTGTGGTTCCATTTCGCTCGACTTATCTTCCATCCACTGATCCAGCCGCGATTTCTTGAAGCGCCAGCGATTGCCCAACTTGAACGCCGGGATCTTTTGTTCGCCGACGTACTTGTAGAGCGTGTCCGGACTGACGCCCAGATACTGCGACGCCTGGCGGATATTCATCACTTCTCGCGAATCGCCCATGATTCTTTGCCCAGTCTCCCGCGCGTTTGGTGCTTGCCTCGCCAATCGAGAGACGCCGCCACCCTCACTTCATGTTGCGCAGGGGTGTCGGTGTCCTGAGCATATCTCAGCCCGGAAAAGCCCCGGCTCAAAGCGAATGTCCGGTATTTATTGGGCTTTTTGCGGGTTTTCTGGATTTCAGGAAAACCACGCCAAGAAGGGATATCTATATGTTGTGGTTGTAAGCGCGATTGAATACAATTAGAAGTATTCGAGGCAGGACCCATCCTCGGTCACTTCGCTACCCATAACTGAAGTACTAAGCACGGTACGGAAGTACTACGTCCGCTAGCCAAGTTGCTGACATTCCTGCTCTTAGGCGCCGTGCAGATATGGATACTTCTGGGGAGTTGGTCGGCTGCCGGCGCTTCGCAGGCAAGATCGAAGCCCAGTTCGTCTCAGAAACTTTGCGCCTGATAGTTCGAGAAGTCCGCGGGCGGAGCTACATTGACAGCACTGCTGCAGGTCAAATCGGAAGTGAGCGGCCACTGCGTCAGGTAAAGCACGGTTTGTCCAGAGCTGTTCGCTTCTTGCCGCAACGACGCCGCCTCCGCCGCGTCGTTGTAATACGCTTCACCGATCACCCATGGCACTGCCTGATAGCCTTGAGCGCTCAACCCGCTGAACGCTGTCGCGAAGCTCGTCCCGGTTTCGTCGTAGATGTGGACATCGAACCGCTGCGGCGAACCATTACTTCCGTAGGCGCTGGGTCCGTAGACGACACTGACCTGGCTCACATGCGGATCGTCCGCGATGATCGAAAAGCCGATCGTGTCACCGCTGCCGAAAGTGGAAACGTAGTCGTTCCACAACTCCTGGCTGTATTGCAGAAGGGCTGCGAAACCCGGAGGAGGTATGCCTTCGTTCGACAGGTCGATGTGGTAGGGAATTCCGCCGCCAGCGATAATCGGGCGCAGGTTCTGGATCAAACTCCAATTCTCCTGGTAGTAATCGTCGCTGAAAGTCGTCCATTTCGTGGGATCATTTCCACCCTGAGGATTGAAGCTGACCTCGATCTCAACAAAACCTGCGGCTTTGATCGCTGCCAACAAGTTCGTGAGGTTCGTTCGAAACTGAGGCGCCAGATTGCCGCCTGTCGAATCCATCACAGTTCCGGAGTTGGCGCCTCGACCGTGATAAATGGGGATGCGCAGCCGCCGCTGGCCGTTGTCGTACATCTGCTGCAATTGTGCATCGATGGTCGCGCTCGCGGTGTTGTAGTTGTACACGACTCCGTACGGCTCCCGGTTGCACGGGGGATCCAGCTGATACCAGCTGTAATTGGAGCCGCCGAGTCCCGCTGGCAGTAGAGTGGTGGTGGTAGTAGTACGAGTGGGAGAAGACGATCCACTGGAACAATGAGTCAAAGCAAGGCTCAAGGCAGTCAGAACGGTAATTTCCAGCACCAGTGCTGTCTTCCAACGCGCAACTGAAATCCGCCGCGCTTGCATACTTCGCAGAGAACAGATGCCTCTGCATCCCTTTCGATTGCGCGCTTTCTACTGCACGTCGGCAACTCTGCCGTTGATGAAGATCACTTTGAGGTCTTTGTACACGTAGATCTGTTTGGGGCCGAGATTCACCGTCTTCTCCGGCTGGCCCATCGCGGCCGTCACCTGGTCCATCGTCATTCCCATTTGAATGCTCTGCGGTTGCTGTTGTTGCTGCTGGCCCTGACCACCTTGCTGCTGTCCGCCTTGTTGTTGGCCGCCCTGCTGCTGGTCGCCTTGCTGATTGCCCTGATCCTGCGAGTCCTGCGAGGTATCGCTGATGGCGAGCAACTGACCGATCGTATCTTCCACTTCACCCGCGGCTGTTCCCGCCAGACTTCCTTTGGCAAACTGGAAGACGACGTTCGCCTTGTTGTAGGTCGGCGGATCGGTCTTGTTGCAGCTATCGCAGGAGACGATCAACATTGCGACCGTGTCTTTATCCGGGTGAACGTCGATCTTGGAGACATACACTTTGTCGCCAGCCTTAAAATACTTGGTCGCATTCTCGTCCGAGGCTGAGTCCGGTGTACTCGGACACTTATGCAGGCCGCAAAGCAGCTTGCCGACTTTTTGCGCGGTCGCGTTGTGAGCGATATCCGAGCTATGTACATTTCCGTCCTGAAACGTGGACGTGCGCACCGTTACCGCCTTGTAGGGCACGCCGACGATGCCGCCCTTCTTGACCTCGAGCAGCGTGCCTTCTTCAACGATGGAGGTTCCGCTCGAATCCGCTCCCATCTTTGCCAGCTTGTACTGCGCGATCAGTTGCTCTTGCAGTGTAGGAGCCTGCGCCTGTACGAGCGCGCCTGAAGCGAACGCGGCGAGCGTCAACGCCGCCGCCGGAATAAGAACACGCAACCTCTGCCACATCGCGAGAGCCTCCCGATTACGTTGAAATATTCACGCCCTACTGTGTCCGCTTCCCTGCTTACTGCGCGCCGCCGCCGGAACCGGCGTCCTGCTTCGCATCCGTTTCGGCCTGATCAGCAGCCGCCTGCTGCTCCGTCAGACTCTTCTCAACACTCTTGTCAGGCGGAGGCGCCGGAACGTCTCCATCTGTAGTGGCCGTGTCCGGCGATTTGGGCAGCCCGCCAGTACCATTTTTCTTGGCCAGTTCGCCCATGCCATCTTTCAGCTGATCGCGGAACTGGTTGTACATCTCCTGCAAGTCGTCGGTTGAAAGCGGACCTTCCTTGCCAATGGCGCAGTCGGTCTTGGTGCTGGCAACAACCTTGACGTTCACGTTGCCGTCGCCGTCCGGAGTCTCCGTGGTTCGCGAAATTATGTCTCCCTGCGACAACGGGCACTCGTCGCCATCGGCGACCAGGCTCATGTCAGAGGAGACGACGAACAATTTGAATTTCGGATCGAGCGCCGGAGGAGCTTCGGTCGATGTGGCCGCCTGGCCTCCGCCAGAAGACGCGCTCTTGGGCTTGCTCGCCTCCGCTTGCTCGGCTGCGATGGTGATTTTCACTTCTTCGGCAAGTTGGTCTTTCACTTCTTTACTCAGTGCAGGCTTGGCGGGTTCGGCAGCCAGCGGCATCAAGCTCGCAACTAATGTTCCGTCTGGCGTGAGCGGCAACAGGGTCGCATTCGCCGCGGCGTTCGCTGCGTAGGCAGCCTGCAGGCTGGCAGAGATCATGTAGTCCGCAATCCAGAATGCCGCCGATGGATACACCGGATACGGCGCATAGTACGGTCCGTAGTAGCCGTACCACGGAGCCGCGTTCCAACCCCAGCCGTAGTAAACCGGCGCCGGCCACGGGTTATACGCCCAACCGTAATACGCCGGACCGTAATAGTAGGCAGGAGAGTAACCATAATAGGGGCGGCCGCCATAGTAGTAGCCGCGATACACGCCCACGCGGTAAGCACCGTGATAGTAGTAGGTGCGCGAATAGTAAGAGCGTCCGCCGCGCACCACGTAAGCGCGCTGCACGTATCCGCCGCGCCCGACCGTGACCACGCGCGCTCCATTACGGGTGCTCACGACGGTCCGGCCGCCATGGAAGCCCCGCTGAATCTGCATGCCGTTGCGGTTGATGGAACGAACTGAGCCATCGCGCCGAATGCTCGCCGTGCCTCCGCCGCGCAGTGTCTTCTCGTGTACGCCCGCGGGCGTGTGCGCATTGCCATGAGCCATGTTGTTGGCCCCGTTGTGACCCGCTTCGGCCCCGTGAGCTCCGGGAGTGTTCGCGTGGTTCCCCATGTTCGAATTCGTATGGTTTCCCATCGTGGAATTCGTGTGGTTGCCCATGGTCGAATTCGTATGGTTCCCAGTGGTCGAATTCGTATGGTTCCCCATCGTCGAATTATGGTTGGTGTTGGAAGGTGTGGTCGTGTGGGTCGGCGAAGCAGCGTGCTGCGCGGGCGCCGCAGCATGTGCAGGAGCGGCTGGCTTGGACTCGGTTTTTTTCTGTTGTGCCCAGACATGCGCGGAAACGAGCGCCAGCGCCATCAGAAGAGCCGACTTCAGTACACATTTGTTCACCAAAGAATGCATCACGGCCTCGACCTCCGAAAAATTTGTCTTTACCGTCCCGCGTGTGACGGGAAGGCTTGATTCAGGGGAAACTTCCTCCAGGCGCAGGATCATAGGGTCCGTTGGCCCGCGAGCACAGCTCAGGCTAGACTCTCTTGGTTTTGGTTGATAGTGCTGGAATCTAGGCGCAAAAACGTTATCAGAAGTCCGCTCGCTCCGCAATCGTTCTCTGCGAATTCCGTGGAGATAATTGGTTCATCATTCCAACTGCGGTAATCTTATTTGCGATTCCAGTTTTCGGGAGGATCCGCTTGCGCTACCTCGATCGCATTCAACCTCTGGCTCTGCTGATGATGCGCGCGACTTTGGGGATCATCATGGTCGTGCACGGCTATCACAAGGTCTTCGGCGGCCTCGGTCACTTTACCCAGACAGTAGCCGGACTCGGCCTGCCCGCCTGGCTGGCCTACGTTTCGGCCTTCACGGAATTCCTGGGAGGGCTGCTGATTCTGGCGGGATTCTTCATTCGCGCCGCCGCCTTCGCCATCTGCATCGACCTGGTGGTCGCCATCTGGAAGGTGCACTGGCACAACGGGCTTACCGGAGACCACGGGGTGGAGTTTCCTTTGGCGGTCGCGACCCTTGCCTTTGCCCTGATCTTCTTTGGAAGCGGTCCCATCTCGCTGGATCACATTCTGCGCGGCGGGGGCGGAGGAATGGCGAAGAAATCGTAATCGCATTGCGCCTGGGCGCGAACCAAAACAGTTACGAGGCTAACCCAATCGCGAAACTTATCGTCTGAGGAGGGGTTTAACCGCTGGTGGTCGCCATCCGGGCAAACTCCACTCCCCACTCAACAACATGGGGATGTGCCTGTTTCGCGGGACGCAATTTGAATCCTGCCCCCTGCAGAAATTATGATGAAGAGGTTGCTCAAAAGCTTACATCCAAGTGCAATGGCGACTGCATCGTAGCGCCATATAGATCGTAATCAACAGGAGGTTTCTCTTGAGAAAGCTAGCCTTCCTCGCAGCGGTTTTCGCTTGTTTCCTTTTTACGAATGTCGCCTTCGCCCAGCAGGGTGACGCCATGATCGGCTTCGGAACGGTTCTCTCGCCCGGCGCAGCGTCTTGCGGTGCAGTGAACTTTACCAATTTCGTTTGCCCTGAAAAAGGCGGTCTTTTCACAAACATCAGCGCCGACGTCATCTTCCATCGACGGATGGGATTTGGCTTTGACGCTGCCTGGCGCACCAAACAGGGAAACTTCGGCGGCCTTGGCCAGCCCTACCGCCCAATTCTGTTTGACTTCAACGGCGTCTACCAGCCCCGACTCGGCAAGAAGGTTGGCGCTGATCTTTTTGCCGGCATCGGCTGGCAGAGCAGCCGTTTCTATGGGTTTCAACCGACATATTCCTGTGAAGCGCTAAATGCCTGTTACAACAGCGCCAACCACTTCCTTGTCGACCTGGGAGGCGGCATCCGTTATTACGTGTGGAATCACGTTTTCGTCCGCCCCGAGGTGCACTACTACCACATTCTCAACAACACAGACTTTTACACCTCCGGCAACGTGATCCGTGTCGGCGCGTCCATTGGATACACCATCGGTCCAGACTGAACCACGGCTGCTCTGAAGTTGGGGTATCCGCAGGGAATGCGTTAGTATGACTCTTCTTCGGGCGACCACCCCGCTGGTCGCCCGCAAGCATTCCACGGGCTCTGCCCGGACTGGCGATCCTGCTTAAAAGGGGACCTATTGAGAACGCTCGCATTCCTGATTTGCGGTAGTACGCTTTTCCTGTTCACCGCGCTGGCCTCCGCTCAGCAACTCGACGTCACGGTGGGAGGGAGCACGCTCTTCTCCACGAAATCACCCACGTCGTCCGTAGCGTTTATCCCTCCCGCGGAACGAGGAGGGGTTTATCCGAGCGCCAGCATTCAATATCTTTCCGACAATCATTTCGGGTTCAATGTAGAGGGTGCGTTTCGCTATCGCGAGGGAACCTATAACAACTACCAGCACTTCCGCCCGGTGTTTTATGACGCCAATGTAGTATTCGCGCCTCCGATCTCGCCCAAGGTGACTGTCGACCTGATGGCTGGCGTGGGCGGCGAAACCCTGATTTTTTACAGCCAGCTTGGCACCTGCTACACCCCTAGCGGCTGTCATTCCTACGTCAATGATAACCACTTGCTGCTGCACTTCGGCGGCGGCGTGCGCTACTACTTCTGGCGCGACCGCAATCTGTTTGTGCGGCCCGAAGCTCATTACTACTTCATTCCCAACAACTACGAATTCCATTCCGACAACGTGCTGCGCCTCGGCGCCACCATCGGATACACCTTCGGTTCCCGCTGAATCTGACGAGATCAAACTTTAGCCCCATGAAAAAAGGCAGCGTCTGCAAACGCTGCCTTCCTGATTTTTCAGTTCTGCGAGGCTCTCTTACTTCATCGACATGCAGATTTCAGCTTCGTGGATTGCCATGTCGAGGTGCTTGATGGCCTCGGCGCGGTGGCCGTCGAAATCATGCTCGGCACTTTCCAGATGATGCTTGGCGCTGCGCATGGCTTCGAGTGCTTCGTGAATGTGGGGATGCGGTTCCGGCACGGCAGCGTTCGCGGCCGGGGATGCAGCGACCGCAGGCGCGGCGGGCACCGGAGGCGCGGGCGCCTTCGGTCCGGCAGCGGCCGCCGGGAAGGCGAGCGTGAACAACAACGTTGCGGTGATGAGCAAGCTCAAGAATCCAAATTTCTTCATACGTTCCTCCTCGTCCGATTGCGGCCCGGACGGAGCCGTTGCGATTGCGATGGCCGCGGGTTTATTCGCGGGCTGCGAGACCCCTCCGCGACTCCGCACAGTATAGTCGCGCCCTTGCACCCTGCAGCTGTGCATAAGTTAACTTTGCAGATGCCCCAAGAGCTCGGCGTTGTGGCGGGCAATAAAGAAGCGGAGGCTCAAACAGCTACTTGCGCGCTTCGCCTTCCAGTTGCGGCATCGCTCCCAGGGTCGCCTTCAAGCGGTGCACAACACTCTCTTGCGGATTCAATCCTGTGATCCGTTCCCGGATTACTCCATCTCCATCGATGACCATATAGGTAGGGAATGAGTGAACTCCGAACAGATTAAGAATCCTGCCGTCGGAGTCGCGATATTGCGCCCAATCCATCTTCTTCTTGCCCACGAAATCGCGCCACTGGTTCTCATCCTTGTCCGCGCTCACACTGATGAGCACCAGTTTTTCGTTGGGATATTTTCTGGTTAGCTCCTTAAGCTCAGGCACCGATTCGCGGCAAGGTGGGCACCAGGTTGCCCAGAAATCCATGACCACCACGCGGCCAACCAGATCTTTCAACGAGACTTGCTGGCCTTGCATGGTTGTCAACTCAAACTGAGGAGCGATTTCTTCCCGGCCCCGTTTGGGATCGGCGATCAGTTTTTCCGCCTCATCCTTCATTTGCTTGTCAGGCCCGCAATCGAGGCAGATCTGCAGCTCTTTCTTCGCCGAATCGTCCTGGGAATCGCGCAGGAAAGCCTTGGCGAGATTCAAGTGGAAGACGGGCGTTTTCGGATCCAACTGCACAGCCTCCTGAAATTCGGACTCCGCGCTCTGCATTTTTTTCTTGTCGTCTCCTGCCGAACCGAGAATCAGGTTGCCTTTGAGGTTGTGCGCCAGAGCACGCAATGCATTGCTGTCGGCACTTTTGATTGCCTTGTCACAGCTTTCCATGGCGTGGCCAGAATCGCGCAACTGAAAATAGGCAATCGCGAGCAGAAAGTTGCATTCGCCGCAAGAGTCGTGCAGTGGTTTATTGGCGCCCTTCAGCACTTCGATGGCGTCTTTGTACCTGTGGTCGACCAGCGCCTTCTTGCCTTGCGCGATCTTCGCTGCCAGCGCGGGATCGGCTGGCGACGCTTGTTGTGCGGCGGATACCGAAGAGAACGTGCTGAGGGCGAATACAACGAGGCAGCACAACCGGATGAGCTTCATGACTTCCCTACTTATAAAGATCGGCTCTTACAATCCGCGCGATCTTAGCAGATTTCGATTGGTCTATTCCTGTCGGTCGTTGCCGCGATGCAGAAAAGCAATCAGTTCCTCATTGAACTCCTCGGCGCACTCTTCATATGGAAGATGTCCAACATGGGGGAAGATAACTTTTTCGGAGTCCGGAAAGTAGCGTGCCAGGGGCTCCAGGGACGATGCGTACACCGCCGGGTCGTCGCTGCCCCACATCAGCAGCGTGCGGATCGGCGCCAGCGTTGGCAGCAGAGCCTGGAGTTCTTGCAGATCCGCGTCCCACGTGCTGACGATGCTGAGCGCGTGATCAAAAAGACCTGGCTTGGCCAGCGGCGCCTTGTAGCCTTCGAGACTTCCCGCAGGAATCTTCCTCGGGTCGGCAAACATGCGCCCGTGCCAGTAAGGGTAAAGCCAAGGCATGTGCTGCATCACAAAACGAACCAGCGCAGCGCCGGAACGCGTGGCCCCAAATGCAGCCAGTCGCTTTCCCTGAGCCGAGAAAGGATTCACCGGAGCAACCAGGATCAAGCTGCGGATTTGCGGTTCGCCGCGACTCAGGCACTCGGCCGCAGCGCACATAGCGACCGCTCCGCCCCGAGAAGTCCCGAGCAAATCAAATGACGTGAGCCCGAGATTCTCAGCGAACTGCAACACGCGGCGCGCGGTGGCGCGCATCGAATGATCAATCTTCGGACGATCCGAAAATCCCGCTCCCAGCATGTCTGGAGCGTAGACGGTGCGGTACGGCGCCAGGGCAGGCATGGTGTAGCGCCAGGAAAATGAATAGCCCATCAAGCCGTGCAGCAGAATCAGCGCCGGCCCCGAACCCGTCCGCAGATAGCGCATGCGCGCGCCATCGAAATCCATCCAGCACTCTTCAACGCCTTGGCTGACGCCCAGTTTGGACCCGGCGGGAACCTCTTGCACTTCACTCATCATTCGAATACTAGTCCAAAAAAACTTAACGACCCGACGGACAACTCTTTGACGCTGTCACGATTCTATGTAAGTGAAACAACGCCTCTGTCGCTTCACTTGGGGAGCTTCGGCTCCCCGTTTTTTGTATACCTAAAACTGAATTCTGTAAGTTCGTCCCGGATTATTGTGCCCTCACCCTGCTGATTATGCAGTTTGCGGGTTTTCTGGCTAGCGTCACTTATGCGGCCGCTTTCTTCTTTTTCCCCAACAACTTCTTCAGCGTCCGGATGCCCTTGTCCACATGCTTCTCTTCCATCAGGAATGGCGGCAGAAAGCGCACTACCGTATCCTGCGTGCTGTTGAAGAGCACACCCTCCGCCAGAGCCGCATCGACGATGGGACGCGCCGGAATCTCCAGCTGAATGCCCTGGATGAATCCGCGACCGCGAACCGCAATCGCGGGCGACGATTTTTTCACTAATCCCTCCAGTTCATGCCGTAGATATTCACCGACGCGATTCACGTTCTCGAGTAACTTCTCTTCTTCCACGATCGCCAGAAACTCCAGCGCCACCCGGCACGCCAGCGGACCGCCGCCGAAGGTCGTGCCATGCTGCCCGGGCGAAATGGCTGACGCGAATTCCTCCTTCGCAATGAACGCACCCAGAGGCAATCCCGCCGCAATCGGCTTGGCGATCGCCACAATATCCGGAGTCACGCCAAAACCTTGGAAAGCAAAAATCGTTCCCGTACGGCCGAGACCGCATTGAATCTCATCGAAGATCAGCGCCGCCTTGTGGCGATCCGCCGCCGCGCGACACTCCGCCAGAAATTCCGGCGTGCACTCGTAAATTCCGCCTTCGCCAAAAATCGGCTCCAGCACAATCGCGCACGTATTGTCATTGACCGCCGCGCGCAGTCCTTCCGTGTCGTTCTGCTTCACGAAGGTCACGCCTTCGAGCATCGGCTCGAATCCCTTGCGATGCTTGTCCTGCCCGGTGAGTGACAGCGCTCCAAACGTCCGGCCGTGATACGACCCCTCCAGCGCGACCAGCCGGCACTTCGCTTCGCCGCCCGCGCGATGTCCCGCGAGCCGCGCCAGCTTGATCGATCCTTCGATGGCCTCGGTGCCGCTGTTGGAAAAAAACGCGCGATCGAGTCCCGACAGCTTGCACAACTTCTCCGCCAGCGCTCCCTGGTATTCGTGATAGTAAAGGTTCGAAACGTGCACCAGTTTCGCCGCCTGCTCGCGAATCGTCTTCACGATCCGCGGATGCGCATGCCCCAGCGCGTTCACGCCCAGCCCGGAAACAAAATCGAGATATTTCTTGCCCTCGATGTCCCACAAAAACACACCCTTGCCGCGCGTCAGCACAACGGGATAGCGGTTATAGGTCGTCAGTAAATAATTGCGTTCCAGTTCGGCGATGTGTTCAAAAGTTGGGTGTGAAGTCGAAGTATCGGGAGAGATAGCAGCAGTACTCATGGGAACCTCCACAGGGATACTCAATTTTACCGGAAGACGTCGACGATCATCGCTCTCCGCCGGAAAATTGGCCATGCCGCTTTCAGCCCGACCGGCATCTAAACGCCGAACTCGAACTCTGGCGGTTGTACTTGGGCGGTTGTACTTGATTTATGGAGAGACGGATCCGACTGCTGGCGTGCTTCCTGCTGATCGGCGGGCTGGCGCTATGCTATTCCCAGGACTCATCTGACGTCGAGAGTCCGCGGCACAAGGCATGGAACATGCTGCAAACCGCCGCTACGGCTAAACACACCGCGGAACGCACCGACGGCGTGCGCGCGCTGGGATTGCTGCAGGGAGACATGCGGGCTCGCAAGTTGGCTGAGGATGCGCTCAAAGATCGCAGCCCGGAGGTGCGGGCCGCGGCCGCAACCGCGTTAGGTCAAATGCAGGCTACGGAATCGATTCCACTGTTGGAGCACGCCCTGATGGATCTGAAGATTCCGGTGGTGATGGCGGCGGCCCATTCGCTTTTCGAACTCAAGGATGAAGCCGCCGCTTACGGCTTGTACTACGACCTGTTGAGCGGATCGCGCCGCACCGGCGACGGCCTGATCGCCCAGCAAATCGAGACCCTGAAGAATCCAAGAGAACTGGCGAAGATCGGATTCTCGGAAGGAATCGGATATGTGCCATTCGCCGGCATCGGATGGGATGCCTGGCGCACCATGCACCGGAAGAATCCCAACCCGGTACGAGCGGTGGCCGCCACTTTCCTGGCCCACGATCCCGATCCAGCTACGGGCGAGGCCCTGGTCAGAGCAACTCGCGATAAAGATTGGATTGTACGGGCGGCGGCCGTGGAAGCCATCGCCGAGCGCGGCGATCCTGCTCTGCTTCGCGCAGTCGAAAGGCGCTGCGCCGATCGGAGCGCCAAAGTTCGCTATACCGCCGCCGCATCGGTTATTCGGTTGACTCCGGTGGAAGGCAGGCGCACCGCGCGGAACTCGAATGAAGATCCCAAAGCGACCGGCGCGCAATAGCATTCGCAGGTTCCTGCCTGTGAAATAGGGCTCCAGCAATTAATCTCACTAATATTTCTAGGATTTGTTTTTTGTTGGATGGTTCTTCTTCTTCGCTCCGCCGAATAGCGGGGCGCCCCAGGCGCTCGCCGCCAGTAGCGCGCCGAAAAGAATGACCGCATCAATACTGCTTCGTCCCTGGGGCGACCAGTACACATCCTTCAGGTTTAACCACAGGGCGAATTCGTCCAGCGTGAGCGCTGCGCCCACGCCATACAGAATCGACATCAGACGGCCTATAAAAATCGACGAACCGCCCGTCCCGCTGCCGATTTCGCAGAGCCATCCATATCCCACCAACAGCAGAATGATGATGCCGAATACCAGATGGTGAACGTGCCGCCCGCTCGCCTCAATAATGAAATGAAAGGGAGGGATGTTGTGCAGCACGGCGTACACGACCGCCCGCACTCCGGCGAACGTCAGCAGAAAACTTACCGAAGCAATAAAAAGCCGGCGCCGCGGCCGGTCGGGAATGCGATCGTGAAGAATCTGCCCCAGCGACGTGCCATGCAGAACCAGCATGTTGGCGGCCGTTCCCGCCACCACCAGCAGTAGGATGAACCAGGTGTAGGTCATGCGATGTGTGAGTTGCCGAAGTAAGAGCGTTTCCACGTAGCGGCGGACGCATTCGTCCGCCAGCAAGCGAAGCGAGCCGCCGAAACCAGCCCCTCGGACGAATCCGTCCCGGCGAACGTAAAGCCTACTTCACCAAACTTACTTCACTACTGGCGAGTCGGCATCCGCCGGCTTGCTGTCGTCGGCGTGAATCTTGCCATCATCCTCGGCATAAAACGAGCGATGATCGGCGTCCATATGACTCGGCGTCATGGTGAGCATGTAGCTGTCTTTTTTTCCCTTGAAGCTGGCCGTGTAATCGCCGCGGTCGGGATTGACCATGCGCTTGGTGAACGACCCGCTATGAACCAGATCCGCCAAAGTCGTCGCGTAGTGGGAGTACTGTTTGTTGAACTGGTGCTGGGCGCGAATCACCACCCGCATGTAGGCCAGCGCAGCCGCTTCCGAGTCAGAGTGCGCCGGGTCCCCCTTGAACTTCGGCGTGTAAGTGGATGCCGGAACTTGCGGCGAAGCGTCGGATTGCTGGGCAATCAGGGGGACGGCGACGGTAAGAATGAGAGCAAAAATCAATGCGGAGATCTTCATAAGAGTCGGTGAATTTGGAGTTTTGATATCAGCGCAGTCCATTTTGGGAGGCTTTCCCATGTTACTCCCGTAATTTCACTTCGGTCACCTTCTCTTTGCATTGTGCCGATTTACAACTATGCTGAACCTAAGAAATCTGCCTTACAGGGAAAAATATGAAAGCAGCTGTTGCCAGAAAACCTGTGATCCGAATCGCAGTCGTCGAAAGCGATCCTTTACGCTTTGTGGGATTTCGCGCGCTATTTGATTCCGAGCCCGAGTTCGAACTGATCTCGGCGGCGCTGCCGGAAATCAGCACTCTGCAAGGCATCGATCTCATCCTGCTCGGTAACCGTTCCGGGCAAAACCTGTTTGATCTGATGGCCAGTCTGAAGGCAACCCGTCCCGATCTGCGCATCATCGTCACCGGCTCGGGCATCGACGAAGAGACCATTCTCAAGGCCATCGCCTCGGGCGCTAAGGGATACGTCGACGAAGCCGCCACTCCGGCGGAGTTCGCGCAGGCCATCCGCATCGTGAATCAGGGATCGGTCTGGGCCCCGCGGCGCGTCCTGTCCATGTTCATCGAGCGGGTGTCCTCATCGCCGGGTCGGATTTTCCCGGCTGGCCGCGTCACCTTCACCGATCGCGAGAAAGAAGTTCTCGAGATGCTGGTGGCCGGACGCTCCAACAAAGAAATTGGCGGGCATCTGGGCATTGAAGAGCGCACCGTGAAAGCCCACGTCGCCAAACTGATGCGCAAAGTCGGCGTGCAGAACCGCATCGCGCTCTCAGTGCATGCGATCACGCACTCGCTGGTCACCGCGAAATAGGCAGCAATGAGCAATGAGCAATGAGCGGGGAGCTGTGAGCACACCCGTTCTTGCTCATCGCTTTTGGTCATCGCTCTCCGTAACTCCCGTCCACTTACCTTCGTAATCTTGTGAGGCTCGAGCCTCTGCCGCATACTCGCCTCACCTACCACAGAACCTGGGAGACGGGGTTGAGAGTGGCGATTTAGGGTCACTACTTTCAGCCCCGCATTTTTTTTGCAGCCGCCAGGTCTTCTCGCCAAGCTCACCTCACACCTCATGGCTCGCAGCTCTCACTTCATTTACAATTCTCCTATCCAGTTTCCCAGACTTTCTTTGTGGCGAGGAATTATGAAAAAGCTTGTGCTGTTGGCATTGATTGTGTCCCTCTGCTCGTTCGCCTACGCGGCCGATGATCAGGCTAAAGATTCGAAAGCTACGGATCGCGTCCAGTCAGCGGCCGAGGTTCTGGACCAAATTCAAGGCACGCCCGACAAAGGGATCCCGCAAAAGATTCTCGGCTCGGCGGAGTGCGTGGCCGTGGTTCCTTCCCTGTTAAAAGGCGGCTTCATCGTTGGCGCCAAGTACGGCCGCGGCATTGCCAGTTGCCGCACGCCCAAAGGTTGGAGTGCACCCGCATTCTTTCTGGTCGAGGGCGGCAGCGTCGGCTTCCAGATTGGCGGGCAGGCCGTGGATCTGGTGATGCTGGTGATGAATAAGGACGGCGTGCAACACCTGCTCTCGAGCCAGTTCGCCCTGGGAGCAGATGCCTCGGTGGCGGCCGGTCCCGTGGGCCGCGAGGCCGAAGGCGATACCGACTGGAAGATGCGCGCCGAGGTGCTGACCTATTCGCGAGCTCGCGGCATCTTCGCCGGCGTGACCCTGAATGGCGCGGTCGTCAAGCAGGACAAGGATTCGACCCGCGACTTTTACGGCCACATGGTCACGACCAAAGCGTCGCTGACCGGAGAAGTCGACGCGCCCGCCGCAGCCAACACCTTTCTGACGACGCTGGCCAAGTGGGCGCAGGAAGCCGCAAAGTAACAGCAATGAGCAGTCGTCAGTGGTCGTTGGTTCGTGATCCAGCAACGGACCGCCGGCTGATCACTGGCCACTGATCACTGGCCACTTCCCTGATGCGGCGGAAAATTGAATACGCGGCGGCGTGGCCGTTTATCAAAACCCTTGGCATCCTGCCGCGCCGCTGGTCCCGTGCCCTCGCCATCGCCCTCGCCCAGACGGTTTACCTGCTGCATTTCCGCCTGCGGCAGGTGGGCATGCGCAACCTCGAAATGGTCTTCCCGGAAAAGAGCATTGCCGAGCGCAAGCGCATTCTCCGTGGAGAGTTCACTTCCCTGGGCCGCCAGTTAGCCGAGATGTGCCAGTTCCCTCGCTACACGCGGGAGAACATCGACGACGTCGTCGTCTACGACGGGCTGGAAAACTTCGAGCAGGCCTACGCACGCGGCAAGGGCGTTCTTTTCCTGACGGCCCACTTCGGCGGATGGGAGCTTTCGGCCTTTGCCCACTCCCTGCATGGACACTGGCTGCATGTCGTTATGCGGCCGATGGACAATCCCTATCTCGATCGCCTCATTCAGAGCTATCGCACCATGCACGGAAACAAGACTGTGGCGAAGGATGATTTCGTGCGCGGCCTGCTGGCCGCCATGAAGGCGGGCGAGACCGTGGGCATATTGATGGACACAAATATGACTCCGCCGCAGGGAGTGTTCGTGAATTTCTTTGGCATCCCAGCCTGCACCGCAAGTGGGCTGGCGCGCATCGCGCTGCGCACGGATGCGGCGGTCCTTCCCGGCTTCACCATCTGGGATGAAAAGCTGCAGAAATACCGGCTGCGCTTCGATCCCATGCTGGAACTGGTGCGTACCGGCAATCTGGAGGAAGACATCGTCGCCAATACCCAGATGTTCACCAAAGTCATTGAAGACTACGTGCGCAAATATCCCGAGCAGTGGTTATGGGTGCACCGGCGATGGAAGACGCGTCCCGAGGGCGAAAAAGGGTTGTACTAAACCTTCCTCCTACCGTAAATTCCCTGCCTCGCGGCATCCTCCCCGAATCAATCCTTTCTCCGGCCAATGCTGTATTGCGACCCAATCCTGGAATGCTCAGACTGGTTCCAGTGGCTGCGCATTCGTCTCCATAAGGCGCTCTTGCAGCCACTACGGAAAACGCGATCAAAAAACTGTGGAGGTTTCTATGAAGCATTTGATGTTGCTGGCTGTGTTGTTCCTGGGCGTGACGTGGATGTCAGCGCAAACTACGTCGAGCCAGGATCCGACTTCGAGCCAGCCCCAATCGAGCCAGATGGACAAGACATCGCAGTCCAACACTGCATCGCAAACCACGGTGGAGGGCTGCCTCAGCAGTTCGAACGGCAGCTACACCTTAACCGACAGTCAGGGCAAAACGTATCAAGTGATGGGCGATTCGGCGAAATTGTCCAAGCACGTGGGCCATGAAGTGAAAGTGACAGGCACCGAAAGCGCGGCAAGTTCGGCCAGCAGCGATTCCGGCGGCATGTCCGGCGGTTCGCAAATGTCAATCGAAGTCAGCTCGCTAAAGCACGTTGCCAAGACCTGCACCAACAACAATAGCGGCGGCGGGATGTCCCACTAAGACTGTCCCATTAAGTCTGTCTCACTAATCCTTCGCTAGCGAGATTTGCCAGAAGGATCAGCCCGGCCCTCAAGGCTGGGCTTTTTCTTGGCCCAGAATGCGATCCGGCGAAACTAAAGTGCCGGGGCATGGGTTGAAAAGGTGACGGCCGCAAGCGGCTGGAATAAACTGTCGCTAAGAGTTAAAGAATTGCAATTCCACGTGTAACCCTCTTGGATAAGGGTCGATCTGAATGAACGCGGTGCCAACTGAGTATGGGCGACGGAGAGGATTAAGGTTCGGTCACTGATGTCTCTCCGCTGCGACGCTTTCGCTCGGCTCAGCGTTCCTGCAGTCGTGCTTTGTGCCTCTCTTTTCTGCTCCGGACAAACGTCCCAACCTGCGCGCGTCTCCGGTCCGGGGACGACTTCGCTCGGCGTGCGGCCATCTGATGAAGCCTCGCCCGGAACTATCAGCGGAACGGTTCTCGATCAAAGTGGAGCGGTCGTGGCCGGAGCCCGCGTGAGTCTTACCCGCGCAGGTCAATCGCAAAGCGCCGAGGTGTTATCCGGCGAAAATGGGCAGTTCTCTTTCAGCGGCGTCGCTCCCGGCCCCTTCCGCCTCACGTTTACAGCCGTCGGCTTCGCCACCCAGACAGCCTCTGGAGTTTTGCAGCCCGGCGAAAATTACCTCGCTCCGGTGGTCTCGTTATCCGTCGCCATGAACGTCACTGACGTTGAGGTTGGAGTTCCGACGGTTGAGGTGGCAGCCGAGCAGATCCGGGTCGAAGAGAAGCAGCGCGTACTCGGCCTCATGCCAAATTTCTATGTCAGCTACGTCCGCAATGCAGCTCCCCTCACCTCGAAGCAAAAGTTTCAGCTGGCCGCGAAGACGGTGGTGGATCCTTTCACGCTTTTAATTGTGGGTGGAACGGCGGGAGTGCAGCAGGCGGAAAATCATTTCTGGGAATACGGTCAAGGCGCGCAGGGCTATGCAAAACGCTTCGGGGCAGACTATGCCGACACCCTCACGGGCACATTCATCGGAGGCGCCATCCTGCCTTCCATTCTGAAACAAGACCCGCGCTATTTCTACAAGGGCACGGGCACCAAGACTTCGCGGTTTATGTATGCGGTCGCGAACGCCGTGATCTGCAAAGGCGACAACGGACGCTGGCAGGCAAATTATTCCGGCATCCTCGGAAGCCTGGCGGCAGGCGGGATTTCCAATCTCTACTACCCATCGCAGAATCGCGAGGGAGCAGATCTGACCTTTGAAAACGCAGGCGTTGGGATTGGCACCAGCGCAATCTTTAATGTGTTTCAGGAGTTCGTTGTCCGCAAGTTCACTCCGAAAGCTCCGCACAACGATCCCACGAACCCCTGAGCACGCAAGTCTTCTTCAGCTTTTCTTCGTCGGCGGCGCTTCCGGATGCTTCACTTCGCCATAGCGTTGCGCCAGCCAGGCGCGCACTTCTTTCGGATCATATTTAAACGGGCCATTGCCGCCCTTGTAAGAAATGCGGCCACTCTCATCGAGCACGTAGAGCCGCTCCGGCCATGCCGCGTAAGTGCTGTCTGCGGCATTCGTCATGTCATCCACGCCGAGCGGTAAGGGAAACTTGAAGCGCGTGGTGAAATCGTTGGCGATCACAATTCGCTGCTGCAGAGTTTTAGGCTGGGTATAGCAGACGTCGTCTTTCTCTTTTTCGTTGGCCTTCATCCGCCATTCATCGGTGGGATGGGCTTCCCGAATATAGACCGTCAGAAAATCGACGTGCTCCTTGTAGTCGTTGTAGATCTGAACGATGTCGCCTAACTGGCGGCGGAAGGGCGGTCAGGTAAAGCTGCCGAAAACCAGCACCAGCGGCCGTCCGGCAGAGCGTTCGTGAAGATGGAAACGAGTCGTGCCATCCAGCGCCACCAACTGCACATCCGGCGCAGAGTCGCCCGCCTTGAGCGCGCCCAGTCGCATGTGCGGAAGGGCGTAGCGCACCATCTGGACAGCATCTTTCGGACTGCCCGCCATTACGCTCAATCCGGCGAACGCAATGACCAGAACAGCCCCGACCGAAATGATTGTCCAGAACACCCAGCGATTCATGCGAGATACAGTGTACCCGTTTTCCAGCGCTTCAATTAGTGAGTGATCACCTTCAACACAACCGTGTTGCGCTCATCGCTGTTGATGGTGCGGTAAAAGCGTTTGAGTTCGTCGGTGCGGTCGACGGGCACACTCAATTCCTTGACCTCGAACGTCCGGGTGTAGCGGATGACTCCTCCGTTGATCTCAGTCTTGGAATGATAACTGCCGAAGCTGAAGTCTTCGTCCACCGGAGGCGGAGTGTCATCGACGGCGTAGCCGGAAGGAATGGTGATCTCGAAAATATCGGTATCGTGCGCGGGCTCTTCTAACTCCACCGGAAATTTTCGCGGCTCCTTAGTTTCCAGAAAGCCGAAAGCCTTGTTCCCCAAAACGCGCGGGCGGACCAGAAGCAGTCCTCCAGCGCTCTTGGCATAATTTTCTGACTCGAAGGAGTAATCGAATCCGAAAGGCAAATTGGTTTGCGTTAGGTTAGTGATACTGGCATGGGTAATGCGAAAGTTCGAGAGCGAACTGGCCAGCAGAGTTTCAATGGGCTTGATTCGATCCAGATCTTTATTCACATTGCGCAGTTGCCAGCGCTCAGACCAGGCGCGTCCGCCGAGACGAACCTCCGTCACGCTGCCCTTGAGCTGGCCGGTCGGATCAAGTGTCAGCTTCGCCGTGCGCTCGATGCTGTTCATGGCGGGAGGCTGCATGGGAAGAGCGAGTAACTCGCCGCCCGTCGGAGTCACGAGCAGAGCGTAGTTGGCCTGCAGTTCGCCGCGTATCTGGCCGAACGGCGTGATCTCATCGGTCGGATCGAAGTAAAGCAGGCGGCCGAGTTTGGGGTGCTGCAGCACCGCAACCAGTGAAGGATCATCCAGACCATCAGGCAACTTGATCGCGATAATGGCATGGTTGAAGCCATAATTGTGCGCCGGAGTGTGACTGGTAACCACGCCGCGGTCGGTATTGATTGCCACATGAAATGACTCAATGCCGATCTCATGCAGCATGGAGCGCATGAGAGTCGCTTTGTCCTTGCAGTCGCCGTAGCGGTGCGAGAAAACGTCGGCCGCCGGATGAGGCTGCCAGCCCCCGATTCCCAGCTCGATCGCGACATAGCGAATATCATGCTGCACGAACTGAGCAATGGCCCGCATCTTCTGCAACTGAGTCTGCTTGTCAGCCGTAAGCGTGACGACTTCCTGCTTCACTTGCGGAGAGGCATCGAGCCTTCCGGCGAGCAACTGGTTGACCCACATCCCAAGGTCATTCCACTCGGCAAATCCGGTGGCCGTCTTTCCACCGGGAGGAAAAAAGGTGAGAACCATCTGGCCCGCGACTCCTTGGAGCGGCGGCATAGCGTTTTCGTGGCGGATGGCTTTTACATCTGTGACCGTCCACTGCCACAAATTGTTCCCGGCATCGGTCGGCTTGATCTCCGGATGATTTACCCAGGAAGACTTGAACTCCCACCCGGGCGGAAATTGAATCGAATAACGACTCTCCCGCACCGGATCATGCTCCTGAAAAAACCACCAGTCCTGCATGAAAAAAGGACGTTCCTCGACTTCGTATTCGTATCCCACAATGTTTCCCGGGTCGGAAGCAGGAATTTCCAGGAGGCGGACTCGTTCGTCGTCCATTAGAGCGCCTTGGTCAACAGCGCTATCAATGGCGTCTTTATCTTTCACCTCATAGTCCTTGCCCTGCGCAGGAATGCACCATCCGTGAATACTTTTGATCTTGCGCGTGGGATTGTAGTAGACGCGAACCAGGCCATGGCCGCGGCCTTCAGGGCGCAGGATTTTGTAAGCCTCGCGTGTGACCGTCCTGACCTTATCCGTTGCGATCACCGTCACATTGGTCTCGGAATAGAGCAGGATGGCGTCCGTCTTCTCGTCATACTGCGGCAGCGGCGCGTTCACCAGAGCGTGCATCCACTGCGGAGCGTCGCCGCCGCCGGCCGCCGCGTAAGGAACACAGGCCAGCAGGCACGCAGCTGCACCGGCCAGAAGCAGCAGCGGGCGTCGCCTAATTTGAGGCCGAGGCGACTCCGGGTTGCAGTACGATTTGTCCTTCATCTCCCGTTCTGACAGTTTGGAAGAAGTTACGAAGCGCGGCATAGTATTTAGACTCCAGTAGCAAAAACTCCAGGCTGAACTTGCGCTGCAAATGAAGCGTCGTGTGATCTTTTTCCACCAGCAGACTGTACTCGGCGGCATGTGCATCGATCGTCTGCGGTGCGGGTACGCTCGCCACTTGCCACCCGGCAGGCAACTCGATCGTCACATCGTCTTCTTTCGTGTAAGGGTAGTGAACATAAATCGGGTTGACCCGATTGACGTGTTCAAAGGTGTGCTTTTCAACGGCAGTGAATATTCCTGCCGGAATGAGTGCGCGCTTTCCAGCGTTCGAAGCCCATCCGGGAATGGTCACATCGTATTCCGCCACCAGCGGGGTCTCCGAGTTGCTCCAGTCCGGCTTATTGGTCAGTTCCGCCTCGATCCCCACCGGAATCTGATCTTTCAGCCGCTCCTCCAGAAACTTCTTGCGGGCAACGTCATCGGCATTCCGCACGTCGAGTCGGTGATACATCGCCTCCAGGCCGTTATAAGTAACCGTTACTTTTCCTTCCAGATTGCCTTCGTTGGTGAGCTTGAACTTGGCAGTGCGTTTAATGCTCGAGTCGGAGCTTAACGGCAGGTTGGTTTTCAGCCACTTGCCGCCCTCTTTATCGAGACACAGGCCTACCGTCCCCGTCTCCGGCCAAGCCAACATGCCAAACGGAGTGAATTCTGCTCCGGGATCGAAATAGAGATCCTTGCCGTTGAGTTTGACGAGTACCACGTTGTCGTTGAGTTTTCGGCGTTCCGTAGTTTTGGGCGAGAAAAAATAATCATCCCGCCTGGAGACCCACACCCCATACCCCTCAAGTCCGGCCGCGCGCACCAGCGCCAGATACAACCACGTCAGCTGTCTACCGTTGCCGTATCCACGCTTCCAGAGATCTTCAACGTTTTCCGGAGCTTTCTCCTTCTCGCGCTTTTCTTCCTGCGCAGTCTTTTGAATTTCATACGAGGTGTTGCGCAGTTGCTGCACGCGATCATAAATTTTCCGCAGCTTCACCTCAGCAGGATCGTTCGGCGAAACGATCTGATTCACGACTTGCTCCATCGCCTTGTGCTTGCCGATGAAGCTCTCGAGACCGTCGTTAAGCTTCTTATCGACGTGTTTCCAGTACTGGTCATGGTCGGTTTCCATGAACTCGTCTTCGTAAATGAAGTCCACGCGCGCCTGTACCTCGTTCATCGGAGGCATGAAATCTTCCATCGTGTAAGGCGCAAGATTCTGCACTTCCATGCGAATCACATGGTCAGGGCCTTCCTTGGGTGAAAGTCCCTCCGGTATGCCGCGCCACGTCCAGCGCAGGCTCATGTTCTCGGATTGCGCCACATATCGCTTGAGGCTGAACCGCGCGTAGCGCGTGAACAGGTCCGAACTCAGTACCCAATGTGAATCGTAGATGTAATGTTCCTTCAAATCATAAGTGAAGCGATATTCGATGATGCTCCCCACCTGCACATCGGGCAGAGTGAAAGTCTTGGCGATATATTTCACGTCCTGCGCCTTCACAATCGTCTTCTCGAACACTTTCACGTCCGATTCGACACCCGATCCGTCAGGCTTGATAGTTCGAGCGTGAATGTTCACGATGTCTTCGCTGGCCTTATTGAAGGGCAGTTCGACGTTGGCGTACTTGCGGCCCTCCTCGGTCAGAATCTTGATGCGGACATAGTTGTCTTCATGCGAGGTCGTGCCGTTATCGTCACGGTCGACCTCGCGAAACAGAATCACGGCCGCCGCTCCCGGCGCCTGCGGTTCACTCGTCATCTTGAGATCGTCGGGGGAAATCGGCGGAAATCCCTGCGCCCGACTGAGGGTTGGGAACAATGCAAACAAAGCTATGACAATGAAATATTTCAACAGGTGCAGCGAATCATCGCGCATGAGTACCTCGCCACAAGGCTGTAGCTTCAGCGTGGACTCCAAGGGCCAGAAGGGGAAGGCATCAAGACCCGGAGGGATCGCCCACGACTTGGTCGTTCTGCACTCGCAAGGGTTAGTTCCTTGCGGGCGGATCAGTTTACTCGAAAAAGGCCGGTTGTCAAATAGTTACTATGGATCATCCGCAGAGCGGAATGGTTGAGGCCCGACGCTACCTAGGCCGATTCCGCTGCCTTTTCTAAACGCTGATGGGGATGCGGATGCTTAGAAGATTGCGGAGACCGCAATACCGACCCATTTCGGCTGGGCCGTGCTCCGCCTAAGACCAAAGCACAGAGATGGTCCACGAAATCGGGGGTCAACTCATCGTGACGGATCAGAAACCGCATATAGATGGGACCATACAAAGAGTCGAGTACAAGGTCGGGATCCATATCTTCAGTTAGTTCGCCGCGACGGACGCCGCGGCGAAGAGTGGCATACGCTTCCTGCCGGCGAGGTAGCAGGAATCGCTCGCGAAAGGCTGCGATCAGCTCGCGATCAGCCTGGCCTGCAGCAATCATGGCAGAAACGATGCGGCCCCGGGGACCGCGAAAAATCTTGATGAGCTGGCGCATCTGCTGGCTCATGTCGGTCACCACCGAACCCGTGTCGGGAAAGCGCAGCTTGCGGGTAGTGCTGCTGGCAAAGGCATCGGCGATAAGCGCGCCTTTATTCGGCCACCAGCGGTAAACCGTGGTTTTTCCTACGCCCGCATGTTCGGCCACGTCTTCGATGGTTAGGTCCGAGAATCCATTCTCGGCGAGAATCTGCAGCGTACTCCGCAGAATTGCCTTGCGCGCCTGCTCACTGCGAGGCCGCCCTGGCGGGCGCCGGCCAGCGCCATTCTCTCTATCTTTCCCTGTAGGCCGTTTCGGCATACCTTACGCTACCATATATAATCAGGAATCCGATACGACCAGTATCGAATCTAAGTTAGGACGTAGAACCATTCTCCGGGCGGTCGATGGGGGCCCGGCGGCTGGCATCGGAGTGATGGTCAATCATGTGGATTGTCGCTTTAGCCCTCAGGCGTCCTTATACCTTCATCGTGATGGCGCTCGTCATCATGATTTTGTTTGTCATCACGGTCATCCAGACGCCCGTCGACATCTTCCCCGACATTAATATCCCTGTAGTCTCCGTCGTTTGGTTTTACACCGGCATGTCGCCGCAGGACATGGCGGACCGCATCGTCGCCAACTCTGAACGCGGCATCACCACCACTGTCAACGATATCGAGCACATGGAATCCCAGTCGGTTTACGGACTGGGAGTGATCAAAGTCTACTTCCGTCCGGGAACCAACGTGCAAGGCGCGATCGCGCAAATCACGGCGATCTGCCAGACCACTGTACGAGGATTGCCGCCGGGCACGACTCCCCCGCTGATCATCAGTTACAGCGCATCGACCACGCCAATTATTCAGCTGGGATTGAGCAGCAAGACTCTGCCGGAACAACAACTGTTTGATCTTGGCCAGAATTTCCTGCGCACGTATCTCGCGACCGTGCAGGGAGCGGCCACACCTTATCCGTACGGCGGCAAAATCCGCCAGATTCAAGTCGATCTGGATCTCCCCAAACTGCAGGCCTACGGTCTTTCGCCCAACGACATCGTGAATGCGGTGAACGCGCAGAACATTATCCTGCCGAGCGGCACGATTAAGATGGGGCCACTCGAATATGACGTGGAGATCAATGGAACGCCGGAAACGATCGCGGAACTGAACGATCTCCCGGTAAAGACGACCAACGGTTCCACGCTGTACATGCGTGACGTGGCGCACATCCGCGACGGATTCGCGCCGCAGACCAACATCGTGCGCCAGGACGGAAACCGCGGCGCGCTGATGTCGATGTACAAAAACGGCAAGGCTTCAACGCTGCAGATTGTGGCCAGCATCAAGGACATCGTGCAGCAGGCCTCGCAATCGCTGCCGCCGTCCCTGAAGATCACCTCCCTGTTCGATCAGTCCCTGTTCGTGCGCGCTTCGATTAACGGAGTCGTCCGCGAGGCCCTGATCGCTGCCTGTTTGACGGCAGTCATGATTCTGATTTTCCTGGGCGACTGGCGGCCGACCATTGTCATTTCCATTTCAATTCCACTGTCGATTTTTGTTTCCATCATCCTGCTCGGCGCCCTGGGCGAGACCATCAACATCATGACTCTCGGCGGATTAGCGCTCGCGGTCGGCATCCTGGTCGACGACGCCACCGTCGAGATCGAAAACATCGAGCGCAATCTGGCGATGGGCAAGGAGATGCGGCAGGCGATTCTGGATGGCGCCCAGCAGATCGCGGTGCCGGCATTCGTTTCCACTCTCAGCATCTGCATCGTATTTGTGCCCATGTTCTTTCTGACCGGCGTGGCGAAATTCTTGTTCGTCCCGCTGGCCGAAGCGGTGAGCTTCGCCATGCTGGCCAGCTATCTGCTCTCGCGAACTTTGATTCCGACGCTGGTGATGTACATCATGCGTGGCCACGAACATCGCGCCGAAGCCCCCACATCGGCTCTGGGCCGCTTTCAGCGAGGATTTGAGCGCAAGTTCGAAGATTTCCGGCGCAGCTACGAGGCCTTGCTGGAAACGACAATCGAGCACAAAGGCCTGTTCGTAACCTGCTTTCTGCTTTTTTGCGTGCTCTCGCTGGGTCTCTTCGAATTTCTCGGGCAGGACTTCTTCCCCCAGGTGGACGCTGGTCTGCTGCGGCTGCACGTCAGGGGACGCGCCGGATTGCGCGTAGAAGAAACCGCTCGCCTGTGCGATGAGATTGAGGCCGCTCTACGCGAGCAAATTCCTCAAGGCCAGTTGAAGACCGTGCTCGACAACATCGGCCTGCCCAATTCCGGCATTAATCAGTCTTACAGTTCGAACGGAACTATCGGCAGCAGCGACGCCGAGATTTTGATTGCGCTGAACCCTGACAAGCATCCTCCCACCGCGGAACTGACCCGCCATCTGCGGGAATATCTGCCGCGCCGCTTCCCCGGCGTCGAATTCTTTTTCCAGCCCGCAGATATTGTCACCCAGATTCTGAATTTCGGACTGCCGGCGCCCATCGACGTCCAGGTTGTCGGCACCGACATGCAAAGCAGCTATGACATCGCGCAGCAGATCGCGAACCGCATGCGACACATCCCGGGCACGGCCGACGTGCACGTGCAGCAACTGCTCTCCCTGCCGACATTGCAAATGGATATTGACCGCACGCGCGTGACTCAAGTCGGCCTGACTGCTAGAGATGTGGCGCAGAGCGCTCTGGTCACACTCAGCGGCAGTTTTCAAACCGCGCCCAATTTCTGGCTCAACCCGAATAATAAAGTCACCTATCAGATGGCGGTGCAGGCTCCGCAATACCGGATAACCAACCTGCAGGACTTGATGGACATTCCGGTCATTTCGCAGCAGGGTCCGCAACTGATGGGAAACCTCGTGCAGTTGCATCCGACCGTACGGGCGGCGACGGTAAATCATTACAACGTCGCACCCGTGATCGACGTGTATGCCAGCACGCAGGATCGGGATCTCGGTGCGGTTGCTGCCGATACAGAGAAAGTCCTGAAGGGCTTCGAAGACCACCTGCCGCGCGGCACTCACATTGTGGTGCGGGGACAAGTTTCCACCATGCGTTCATCATTCATCGGGCTGGGCCTCGGCTTGGTCGGCGCAATCGTGCTGGTCTACCTGCTGATCGTCATCAACTTCCAGTCGTGGCTCGATCCTTTCATCATCATTACTGCGTTGCCCGGAGCGCTGGCGGGAATCTGCTGGTTTCTCCTGCTTACGCGCACGACTTTGAGCGTGCCGTCGTTGACCGGCGCAGTCATGTGCATGGGCGTGGCTACGGCCAATTCGATTCTGATGGTCAGCTTCGCGCGCGAGCAATTGGATGAAGGCATTCCAGCCGTGCGAGCCGCGGTGGCCGCGGGCTACACGCGCATCCGCCCTGTACTGATGACCGCTTTGGCCATGATCATCGGCATGGTGCCCATGGCACTGGGCTTCGGCGAAGGTGGCGAGCAGAATGCGCCGCTGGGCCGGGCGGTGATCGGCGGCCTGCTCTTTGCCACGGTAGCTACTTTATTTTTCGTACCCAGCGTCTTTGCGATTGTGCATGGCCGCCGGGAATCGAGTCACACTTAATACATCCATGAACACGCTACATTCATCGGAAGACAATCGGGCTGGTTCAATCGGAGTCAAGCATGAGTGCAGAAAGTAAAGACAAACAGGCCCTGATCGACGGCAGGGCCGACCACGGCAACTCTGAGGAGTCGCGGAATGCCGAGCAGCCTCACCTGAGTGCGCAGGCACAACGCGATGAAGAGATCGCCGCCATGGAGGAGCACTCGCGCCATCAGCCGGCGACCATTCAGAGCCCTCCCGAACAACCTCCGGCTCCGCCTCGCAGGGCTTTGACAATAGTGGGAGTTCTCCTGCTGCTGCTGGTGCTGGCCGGCGCGGTGACTTTGATCCTGCGGGCCAGCCACGAGCGAGCCCTCGCCAAAGAGACGGAGCTCGAAACTATTCCGACGGTGGCCGTGGTTCATCCGCTGGCAGAAAAGCCAGATGAGGACTCTGGTTCTGCCCGGCTCCCTGCTGGCCTTTGAGGAATCCCCGATCTACGCGCGCACCAGCGGCTATCTGGTGCGCTGGAATAAGGATATTGGCAGCCGCGTGACCGAAGGCGAACTGCTCGCCACCATCGATACTCCCGAGGTCGATCAGGAATTGAGCCAGGCGCGCGCCGCGCGCGAACAGATTGTTGCGCAACTGGAGCTGGCGAAAATCAGCGCGGAACGCTGGGAAAATCTACGCAAGACCGACTCGGTTTCCGCCCAGGAAGCGGATCAGCAGACCAGCGGCTACAAACAGGCGCAAGCGAACCTGGCGGCCTCCGACGCGAACGTACGGCGGCTCGAGCAACTCGAGGGATTCAAGAAGGTCTACGCACCCTTCTCTGGAGTGCTGACGCGGCGCACCGTGGATCCCGGGGCTCTCATCACCGCCGGAACCGGAGCGTCCGGGCATGAACTGTTCGACATTGCGCGCATCGATCCTCTGCGCGTCTATACCAGCGTTCCGCAGGCTTACGCTCCTTATATAAAGGTGGGCAACGAAACCGATGTGACCTTGCAGGAATTTCCCGGCCAGAAATTCCGCGGCAAGATCGCGCGCACTGCTGATTCCATCGATCCCAACACCCGCACCCTGCTCACCGAAGTCGATGTGCCCAACAAAGATGGCAAGCTACTGCCGGGATCGTTCGGCGAGGTGCACTTCGCGGTGGGATCGAACGTCGACAAAGTTACGGTTCCGGTGAATGCCATGCTGTTCCGCGCTCAGGGCGCGCAGGTCGCCGTGGTCGGAACTGACAAGAAGATTCAGTTGCGTCCCATCAACATCGGAAAAGATTACGGAACCACATTAGAAATCCTGGGCGGGGTCTCCATCGATGATCAGATTGTGATCAATCCTCCCGACTCGCTGGAACAAGGCCAACAGGTGAATGTGGCCGAGCCAACTCCCGCAGAAAGTCAGGGCAAGCCCGCGCAAAGTCCGGCAGGGAGCGCGCAGTGAAGCGAGTCGCGATCATCCCGTTAGCGGCATTGCTGCTGCTCAGTGCGGCCTGCACCGTCGGACCGCGCTACAGCCGGCCGCCCGCTCCAGCGCCCGCGCCGGATGCGTGGAAGACGCAGCCTCCGTGGGAGCAAGCGGCGCCGAAAGATGCGATCCCCAAGGGGGCGTGGTGGGAAGTCTTCCATGATGCGGCGCTGAATGACTACGAGCAGCAGTTGCTGCAGGCGAATCAATCTCTGCTCGCAGCGCGCGACCGGCTGAACCAGGCGCGCTCGCTGGCCCGCGTGGCCACTGCAGATTACTTCCCTAAGCTTTCCGCCGATCCCAGCGCAGTTCGTGAGCGCGGCTCAGGCAACCGGCCATTGAACGGATCCACAGGGCTGGTTGTAAACGGCGTAGTGCAGCCGGTCGTTCCCTATACCCAAAGCGTGTACACGATTCCCTTTTCCGTCAGCTACGAAGCGGATCTTTTCGGACGCGTCCGACGCAACGTGGAAGCGGCGAACGCCACGCTGCAATCGACGGCCGCCGATCTGGGCAATGTTCAATTAGTGCTGACCGCGGAACTGGCAGCGGACTATTTCACTCTTCGCGAACTGGATGCCGAGTACAACGTGGTCGAAGAATCCGTCGGCTCCCAGCGCAAGGGCCTGCAACTGGTGCAGGACCGCCACAATGGCGGAATCGCCAGCGGACTCGAAGTCGCCCAACAAGCAACCGTGCTCGATTCCACCATTTCGCAAGCGGCGCTGGTGCAACAAACTCGCGCGCAGTATGAGCATGCGATTGCCGTGCTGGTCGGCCAGCCGGCCTCAAGTTTCACCATTCCAGTTTCGCCCCTGAACGCCACGCCTCCGCCGGTGCCGCTGGGAGTTCCTTCCGATGTATTGGAGCGGCGCCCGGATATCGCCACCAACGAGCGTGAAATGGCTTATGAGAACGCGGAAGTCGGGCTGGCCCGCACCGCTTTTTATCCGCACATCACATTGAGTGGCGGCGGAGGCTGGCAGAGTACGAGTCTGGGATCGTTACTCAATGCGCCCAGTCTTTTCTGGTCTCTCGGAGCTGATGTCCTGCAACCCATTGTGGAAGGCGGCCGAAACCGCGCCAACCTTGCCGCCGCGCGTGCCGGCTACGATCAGGCGGTCGCGAATTATCGCCAGACGGTTCTGACCGCGTTTCAACAGGTCGAAGACGGCATCAGCAATCTGAGCACGCTCTCGCAAGCTCTCTCGACGCAGGCCGCAGCCGTAGACGATGCTCGCCGCGCATTGGCCATCGCCAACAATCGCTACGTGGGCGGAGTCACCAATTATCTTGACGTCATCACCGCGCAGACAACTCTGCTCAGCAATCAACGTCTGCAGACGCAATTACTCGGGCAGCAGATGGTGAGTTCCGTTTATCTGGTGAAGGCGCTCGGCGGAGGCTGGGACGCCAGCGAAATCAAGAACGAACAGGTGCATCCGCAGGCTGGGCAAATCCTGCAACAGTAAGCTGACGGAAAATCAGACCCGGAACACATCAGGACTGGGGTGCAGCATCCGCAGGATCAGGGATTACTTTCAACTGCACGCTTTTTCGTTCGCCCTCGGCGAGAGGCAGCGCGCTTCCCTGCCCCTGATAATTTTTCAGAAAGTCAGGATCGTAGTACGACTCGCCATCCATGCTCTCCCACGCAAACAGCGTGTATTCGCCGGGCGGAACACCACGCAGAGTGAAGCGGCCGCTCTGGTCAGCGACGGTCTTGAAGTAACGGTCCTCGCGCGAGCGCAGCCTTGGCTCGGGCACAGCCACAATCACCGCGTTAGGGACGGGATCGCCTTTCGGGTCGGCGGCCAGACCGTCGACTGTGCCGCCGTTGCTGCTGACCAGCACATCGAGCACGACCGCGCCACCTTCCATGGCGAGGCCGGATTCGTTCACATCGCGTCCCCCGGCCAGCGCGGATTTCAAATACCATCCACCGCCTCCCGCGCCGTCAACAAACTGCAGGTAAAACGTTCCCGGCGGAACGCTTTTCCATTCGAAGCTGCCGTCGGCCGCAATTTTCGTAACGGGAGAAAATCCGTCTCCCATGCCGAAGGCGCCCAGCGTGCTGTCGTCGCCATCGGCGGATTGCAGAGTCAGAAAAATCTGTGTCGGATCAAAGCGTCCAACGTTGCCCTTGCTCTCGAGGCGCAGGCGCCCGCGAATCGATCCGCCGGGTTGCGGGGACAGCCGTAAGCCGTCCACGCTGCTGCCGGCGATTTGCAGCGTCTGCCTCGCCATCATGGGCGTGGGCGCGTTTTCAATGCTGGCCAGAATCGTATAGGCGCCCGGCGCCACGTCGCGAATTTCGAAGCTGCCGTCCTTGTGCATGTCCGCGCCATTCAGCACCACGTTGAAATCGCGCGACTGCAGCATGATGACCGCCGTCGAACGCGGCGGCAGATTCACCACTGATCCGCGAATGCTCAGCGTTGGCCCCGGCGTCAGCGAAAAGTTCACCGGAAATTCATCGCCCGGATGCAACTGGATCGCCGCCGCCTGGCTGCGGTCGGGTGTGCCGGGATAGTAGGTTGTCTGATACGACAGAGCGGCCTTGTCAGATTTTGGGTCACGCAGCGAAGCCGCGAATCCAGAGGTGTCGATCAGGTTCTTCAGATCTGGCGGCGGGCTCACGGCGACGTAGTAATTTCCTGCAGGCAGGCTCGCGATACGGTACTCGCCTAAGTCGTTAGCGCGTTCCGATCCCACCTGCTCGAATCGATTGTGGCCAGCGGAAAAAATCTGACGCATCACCGTGATCTGCGCGTTCGCCATGGGATCGCCGTCTTCATCCGTAACGCGGCCGCGGACCACGGCCGCAGCTTGCAGGCGAATTTGAAGATTCTTCAACTCCTGCCCTTCCCCCAAGGTCAGCAGCCTGCCCTCGGCGCGTGGATGATGCTTCTCGAATTCGAGGAGTCCGGTGCGCTCGGCGAATAGACGATAGCGTCCAGGAAGAACGCCTTCGATGCGAAAGCTGCCATCCGGGCCGCTGACCGCCGTGTAATCCCCAGCGGTCGCTTGATCTTCGGCGATCAGTTCGATGAGTGCCTTCTTCACCGGCTCGCTGCCCGGATCTTTGGTGACAATTCCCTCGACTGCCGCACGTCCTTTGGGATTGCTGGGAACGCTCTGACCAAGCGCGATCGCCGCCGTCACAATGATCGCCAGTGCTATCGAGGTCAGCTTCATGATTGCTTAGAGGGGAGCGGGGAGCGATTAGTTCCGCGGAGGAGAGCTGAATTTCATTTTACCTTGGAAGTGTCCTGGAGCACGCGCAAAATAGAGGCTCCGTGGATCCGCCTAAGCTTGTGGATTTCTTCTGACATGGACCCTAAGCCAAAGATAACAGAGACTATAGCCATAGACTTGACAAGTGCAAATGATCGGAGGATCATTTAGATGGTTATCTAATTTGATGTTTAACTAATTATGCCGCCCACCTCGAACAACGCCTTCAAGGCTTTGGCTGATCCCACGAGGCGGGAAATTTTACGGCTGCTGCGGCGAGGCGAGATGACGGCGGGAGATCTGGCGCAACGCTTCGATATGACGAAGCCGACCATGTCGCATCACTTCGCGGTCCTGAAAGAGGCGGACCTGCTGACCAGTCGCCGCGACGGCCAGCAGATCTGGTATGCACTGAACACGACCGTGGTGCAGGACTTGATGGCTTGGGCAATGGACTTGATCCGCGGCGAAGATCAGGCTGACGAAAAGAAGCAGACGCCGGGAGAAGACCCGAAATGATTCGTATGACTCTCAATCAACGCTATTACGGAGGCGCAGCTGCAGTAATTCTGGCGGTCCTCCTGGGAACGCTGGTGGCGTACCCGTCTTTGCCCAGTGTGGTTCCGATGCACTGGGACGCTCACGGGCACGTCAACGGCTGGGGCCCGAAGTGGTCTCTATTTCTCTGGGGGCCCGGCGGGATGCTGTTTATCGTGCTGATGTTTTCCGCCCTGCCCTGGCTGTCGCCTAAGAAGTTCGAAGTGGATTCATTCCGCTCCACCTATCTCTACATCATGATCGTGATCGTGGCCATGATGGCCTACTGCAACCTGCTGGTATTAATGGCAGCACTCGGCTCCGTGGGCGGCGTTGTGCTCGACATCAGCCGCGCCATCGAAGGCGGCGTCTGCCTGCTGATTGCATTGCTGGGAAATGTGCTGGGCAAAGTGCGGCGGAATTTCTTCGTTGGTATTCGAACCCCGTGGACGATCGCGAATGAACGGGTGTGGAACATGACGCATCGCCTCGCTGCAAAGACATTTTTTGTAGGTGGCCTGCTTGGCCTGATTGCGGTCTTGCTGCGCGCTTCGTTCTGGTTTCCGATCGCACTGATCGCGATTGCGACCCTGTGTCCAGTGGCGTATTCACTGGTCGCATACAAACAATTGGAGCGGCGGGGAGAACTCTAGCTGTATGATCAGAGGTCGTTTAAAGCGCCTTTCGCGCGCTAAGGAGGCGCGCCTTTTATGAAGCGACTTCTGATCTCGGCATTTTTTGTTGCAGCCCTCGTATCCCTCGCCAGCGCCCAGGACATTGTCGGCGACTGGCAAGGACCACTCACCACCGCCGCGGGAGAGTTGCGTATCGTCCTCCACGTCACCAAGACGGCCGACGGGACCATTGAAGGCCACCTTGGATAGTCCCGACCAGGCGGTCGGCGGAATTCCGGTAGATTCCATCAGCGGCGACGGAAACAAAGTTCGCTTTGTAGCCATCGCGATTAAAGGCAATTTTGAAGGCTCGATGAAAGGCGGCAATACCATCAGCGGGAACTGGACTCAAGGAGCCAGCACGCAAAAAATGCAGATGGTGCTGAGCAGGACAACTACCCCGCTCAAGATGACGCACGACCCCGCGCCGCCCTCTGATATTGATGGCACATGGGAAGGCACCTATGAGACGCCCGAAGGAGGCAGTCTCACGAACGCGAAGAATCCGGTCACCGTTTACGTCAAGAACACCGCCGATGGCCTGACCGCGACGTTCGATATCCCGGGAGCCGTCAAAGGCTGGCCGGCCACCGAGGTCACTCGCAAAGGAAACTCCATCAGAATAAAAATGAAGCAGATCAGCGTGGTCTTCCAGGCCAAAGTCAACAAAACGAATGACGGGATGACCGGCGACTGGATTCAGTCCGACGGTCCGCCGCGCGCATTAACGATGAAGAAGACCGCGGGTCCCGCAGCGGCTGCGGCCCAGCCTGATGCGGCTGCACCGAAGCAGTAAGAAGTGTGCTCTTGCCGTATTTACGAATAAGGAGTGGCGATTGTTATGAATCGATGGGATGTTGTTGAGCGTCTTGTTTCTCTGCACCTGCCTGGCGCAGGCGCAGGACATCGCCGGCGACTGGCAGGGCACTTTGAGCGTGGGAGCGGCAGACCTCCGTCTGGTGCTTCACGTCACCAAGGGCCCGGATGGAGCGCTCAAGGCCACGCTTGATAGCCTCGATCAGGGTGCCAACGGCATTCCCATCAGCTCGATCACGCTCAAGGATTCGAAGCTCAACCTCGGCATCGATGCCGTGCACGGCACCTACGAGGGAACAGTTTCGCCCGACGCTAAAACAATCTCCGGCACGTGGACGCAGGGTCAGGCATTGCCCCTCGAATTCAAACGAGCCGCGCCCGCGCCGGCCAAGGCTGAAGTGAAACCGGCCAAACCTTCCGATATCGACGGCGCCTGGCTGGGAACGTTGGATATGGGATCGATCAAGCTGCGCGTGGTGTTTCACATCGTGAATACTGCCGACGGCCTCACCGCAACCTTGGATAGCCTCGATCAGGGCTTGAACGGATTGTCGATCTCCTCAGTCACGCGCGACGGACCCTCCCTGAAAATCGAAGCCAGCAAAATTGACGGTGCATTCGAGGGCAAGATCGCGCCCGATCTGTCTTCGATCGATGGCACCTGGTCGCAGAGGGGAGGGTCGACCCCGCTCGTATTGAAGCCAATCAAAGATGAAGCGATCCTTGAACCCAAGCGGCCGCAGAATCCGGTCAAGCCGTATCCCTACCGCGAGGAAGACGTGACCTATGAAAATAAAATTCAGAATGTCACGCTGGCCGCAACCCTGACCATTCCGCAGGGCAAGGGGCCGTTTCCGGGCGTGGTGCTGATCACCGGATCAGGCCCGCAGGATCGCGACGAAACTCTGCTGGGCCACAAGCCGTTTCTGGTTCTATCCGATTATCTGACGCGGCATGGCATCGCCGTGCTGCGCGCCGATGATCGCGGCGTGGCGAAATCGACCGGAGTTTTCGCCAAAGCCACGACTGCGGATTTCGCCACTGACACCGAGGCGGGCGTGGCCTACCTGAAGACGCGCTCCGAAGTTGATCCCCACAAGATTGGCCTGATCGGACATAGCGAGGGCGGAGTCATCGCGCCCATGGTCGCCGTCCGCAATAAAGATGTAGCGTTCATCGTGATGATGGCGGGCACCGGCGTTCCCGGAGATCAGGTGATCGTGGCGCAGGTCAAAGCGATTGACCTGGCCGGCGGAAAAAGCGAGCAGGAGTCCGAGAAAGACGCCAGCAGGCAGGAAGAATTGATCAAGCTGGTCGAAACCGAAAAAGACGACACCGTGCTGCAAAAGGAAATGCGCGAAAAGATGACCGGCGATGTTCCGGAAGCGCAAATTGGAATGGCGATCAGCCAGCTCACGTCGCTCTGGTTTCGCTACTTCCTCACCTACGATCCCGCAACCGCGCTGCGCAAGTTGACGTGCCCAGTGCTGGTGCTCAACGGTTCGCTCGACAAGCAGGTGCTGCCCAGCCAGAATCTTCCGGCGATTCGCAAGGCGCTGGAGGAATCCGGCAACAAGCATTTTGAAATTGATGAACTGCCGGGGTTGAACCATCTTTTCCAGACTGCCAAGACCGGATCGCCAGCGGAGTATGCGCAGATCGAGGAGACCATCTCGCCTGTGGCGCTGGAGAAAATGGCGGACTGGATCAATAAAGATCGATAAACAGTAATCGCCGAGAGGATCTGTAGCACTTGTCTGCTGAACACCTTCGGGGACCCGAGTTGCCGATATCCGTTGCCGCAATGAAGGCCGACAGTCTGCCGCACGCTTCCGCCCCGCGGCTGGAGTCCGGGGAACTCCACCTCTGGGAGTTTCCGCTGACGGCATCAGAGGCCTCATTCACAACCTACTCCGCATTGCTCTCCTCCGATGAATGCACGCGAGCATCGCGTTTTCACTTCGACCGAGACGCGCGTCGCTTCACCATCGCGCGTGGCGTGGTGCGCACGATCCTCGGCGCCTACCTGCACGCGCCCGCCGGCGATCTGAACTTCACTGCAGGAAAAAACGGAAAACCAGCCTTAGCCAATCCCGGCAACCTTCGATTCAACGTTTCCCACTCCAGCGATCTGGCGCTGCTCGGGGTTGCACTCGAACGTGAAATTGGAGTCGACGTTGAAGCCATCCGCCCCGACGTTGAGACTGACAAACTTGCAGAGCGATTTTTTTCGGTTCACGAACGCGAATCCATTCGCACTCTTCCCCAGCCAGAGCGAGTCTCCGCTTTTTTCCGCTGCTGGACCTGCAAGGAAGCTTTTCTGAAGGGCCAGGGTGTAGGGCTTTCCCGGAGCCTGGAATCATTCGACGTAGAAGTGAATTCGAAGCTGCCGGCGAAGTTATTGGCTACGCGGCCGGACGCGGCCGAAGCGCGAGACTGGGTTCTGCATGATATCGAAACGGCGCCCGGATATGCTGCCGCAGTCGCGGCCCAGCCACCGCTGACTGCAATCCGAATTCTCCGCTGCCATTGACCATTGATCCTGAGATTCCTCTCAACTCTCTGCGCAAAAACTTGCAACCTGCACAAAAGTGCACAGAAAAATATTTCCCGGCTGTGCAATTGTTTGCACAACCACCGCGCCAAAACTGCTCTTCGTCAGCCGAAACTAAAGTTTCTCCCTTTATCCCTATCAATTTACAGTAGAATGAAAAGAAATTAGCAGCGGCATGGCACTTGCGAGTGGGTAAGGTTCAATCCTTTGTGTTGTACACTGGACTGAATCAGGGTCGCTGACCCGCAAGAAGTTAGGGTCGTATTGGCTTGTCCCCCCAAAAACTACAAGATCTGCAGATGTTATTGATTCCTTCTGCGAAGAATTTGACTTACATGCGGTAAATCCAAAAATCGACGAACCCGGGAGGTTCACGCACTTGTCTGCTTCAACTAGTCATTTGATTGCCCCGCACGGCGGCGAACTCATCAATCTGCTTGTATCCACGGATAAAGCCACAGAACTGAAAGCCCACTCGCGCGAGTGGCCATCATGGGATCTGACAGCACGCCAGGTTTGTGATCTCGAACTGCTGCTGAGCGGAGGCTTTTCCCCGCTGCATGGTTTCATGAACAAGGCCGACTACGAAGGCGTCTGCCACAACATGCGCCTGGCCAGCGGAGTTCTCTGGCCCATTCCGATTACGCTCGACGTAACCGAAGAATTTGCCAAAAAGCTGACGCCCGGAACCAGCAAGATCGCACTCCGTGACGGGGAAGGCGTCATGCTCGCGGTCCTGCATGTTGAGGACCTCTGGCAGCCCGATCGCGCCGCCGAAGCCAAGGCAGTATTCAACACCACCAGCAAGGCCCACCCCGGCGCCGACTACACCATTAACAAATCGAACCCGTGGTATGTGGGAGGAAAGCTCGAAGGCCTGCAGGGACCGTCGCACTACGACTTTCGCACGCTGCGCCTGACTCCCGCCGAATTGCGCGCCGAGTTTGCCCGCCTGGGCTGGCGCCGCGCAGTCGCTTTCCAGACCCGCAATCCTATGCACCGCGCCCACGTGGAACTCACCTTCCGCGCCGCCAAACAGGTTGAAGCCAATCTGCTCATCAACCCCAGCGTAGGCATGACCAAACCTGGAGACGTCGACTACTTCACCCGCGTGCGTTGCTACCAGCTTCTGCTGTCAAAGTTCCCGCAGGGAACGGTGAAACTCGCGCTGTTGCCACTGGCCATGCGCATGGGTGGTCCTCGCGAGGCTATTTGGCACGCGCTGATTCGCAAGAATCACGGCTGCACTCATTTCATCGTGGGCCGCGATCACGCTGGACCGGGCAGCGATCCTGAGACCAAAAAGCCATTCTATGGTCCTTACGAAGCTCAGGAACTGTTCAAGAAGAACGAAAAGGACATCGGGGTCACCATGGTCGACTTCCAGATGATGGTGTACCTGGAAGGGGAAGACCGCTACGTCCCCGATAACGAAGTGAAGAAGGGCGATCGCGTTTTGAACATTTCTGGTACCGAACTGCGGCAGCGGCTGAACGAAGGGCGTGATATTCCCGGATGGTTTACCTATCCGGAAGTGGTTCACGAACTCCGTCGCAGCTTTCCGCCACGGGCGCAGCAGGGCGTAACCATTTTCTTCACCGGACTTTCGGGTTCCGGCAAGTCGACCATTGCCAACGTGCTGCTGACCAAGTTTCTGGAAGTCGGCGGCCGCCCGGTAACCTTGCTCGACGGCGATCTGGTGCGCAAGCATCTTTCGTCCGAGCTGGGATTCTCGAAAGAGCATCGCGATATCAACATTCGCCGCATCGGATATGTGGCTTCGGAAATCACCAAGAACGGTGGGATCGCGATTTGCGCGCCCATCGCTCCCTATGACGCGACCCGCAAACATGTGCGGCAGATGGTCGAGCCCTACGGCGGATTCATCCTGGTGCACATCGCGACCACAGTGGAAGTATGCGAACAGCGCGACCGCAAGGGACTGTACGCCAAGGCGCGCGCCGGCATTCTCAAGGAGTTCACCGGGATCTCTGATCCCTACGAGGCTCCAGCTGATGCCGACGTGACCATCAACACCGGCGAACTATCTGCTGAAGAGGCCGCCCAGGAAATTGTTTTGCACCTGGAGCGCGCAGGCTTCATCGGCGTGAATGGAGCATCTGCTTAGAGGCGAGCAGGGTTAACAGGAGTCGGCTATGCCACTATTATCGGCCAAAATTCTGGTTGGATTCGTTGTAGGCATCCTCATCGGCATGACCGGTGTGGGGGGCGGTGTTCTCATGCTCCCCGTTCTGATCTTCGGTTTGGGTTATTCGCCTATCGTGGCAGTCGGTTCCGACGCGCTGTTCCAATTCTTTACCAAAATCCCGGCCGGACTGCTCCACCTGAAAAATGGGACGGTCCGCCGGAAGGTGGTCCTCGCGTTGGCGCTGGGAAGCATTCCCGGGTCCTTCGCTGGAGTCAAGCTGCTGATGTACATCCGTCTCCTCTACGGAAACGGCGTGAATACATTTATCAAGATGGCAGTAGGTGTTCTGCTCATCGTGATTCCCACGATGCTGCTGCTCCAGAAAAACATCGAAAATCGAATCGCGAATCGTGCGCCGTCCATGAAGGGTTTCGCAGGGATGGCGATCATCGGCCTCACCGTGGGTTTCGTCGTGGGCATGACCTCGGTCGGTTCGGGCAGCATCATCATGATGTTGCTCCTCCTGTTCTACAGTTTCCCGCCCAAGATCAATGTCGGGACTGACGTGGTGCATGCGGTGATACTGTTCGGCGTCACGGGGTGGCTTCAATTCAAGGCGGGCAACGTAGATGCCAGACTGGTCGTTGCGCTACTGATAGGCTCCATTCCAGGAGGCTTGCTCGGTTCGCATCTGGCCACGCGGGTCCCCATGCTCTGGCTGCGCCGTATGCTATGCGCTTTGCTGTTGATCACCGGCGCTCGCATGTTGTGGCCGGCTTAACAAATTAATTCCAAGGGATTGCATGACTTCTGCTTACTCGGACATTCTCGCCCGCATAGAAGCCGCCATTGCGGCTTCCCGCGCTGTCTTCGCCCGCTTTACTCCGGGCGCGATTGAGACTGAATATAAGATCGGTCACGATCCCGTAACCGAGGCCGACCGCGCCGTGGACGCCGTGTTGCGCGAGAACCTGCTGCGCGACGGCGAAGGATGGCTCTCCGAAGAGAGCGTGGATGATCCTTCTCGACTAACCAAAAAACACGTTTGGGTCGTCGATCCGCTGGATGGTACGCGTGAATTCGTGGCCGGCATTCCGGAATTCTGCGTCTCCATCGGATTCGTGGAAGATGGGCGCCCCGTCGCCGGCGGCATTTGCAATCCTGCGACCAACGAAACCATCATCGGCGCGATCGATGCGGGAGTGCTTTACAACGGCCGTCCCGCGCGGCCCAGCGAGAGAACCACGCTGCCAGGCTCTCTCATTCTGGCCAGCCGCAGCGAAGTGAAACGCGGCGAATGGCAGCAATTTCAGACGGGCGAATACAAGATCCGCCCCATGGGTTCAGTCGCCTACAAACTCGGACTGGTCTCCGCCGGGCTGGCCGACATCACCTTCACCCTGACGCCCAAGAATGAATGGGACGTCGCTGCCGGCGCCGCTCTGGTACAGAGCGCCGGAGGCTTCGTCGCCACGCTCGACAATGCTCCTCTGCGCTGCAACAACCGCAATCCTCTGCTCACGGGATTAATGGCCAGCGGCTCGTTTCTGCGCGAACCTCTGCTGGCTGCTCTTGAAGGGCACTTGCCGGCCGCTGCCGGCGCTCGCCACAGCTCGTAAGGCGTACCCGCGGGAAAAGCCGATCCGCAGATCTTTTCACCAGAAGCTGATTCGCACGCGCCCTCCGGTGAGGACGTCCCGGTCAGGCCGCGGTTAAGTTGACAGGGCTGGCCCCCGCCAGCAGAGACGCCCCTTTCATGCACTCCGGTTTGGGCAAGGCGAGCATGTCCAGTATGGTCGGCGCAATCGAAGTCTCCGCGACCTTCTCCTGCCGGAGTGAGTGGCGTTTATGACGATGACGAATCCAGAGGATCCATCAGGATGGTGCATGCCACTTTTCAATACGTCACTGCACATAGAGGGTTCGGTTGCGTACAAGCTGGGATTGGTTTAGGCCGGACTCGCCGACGTTACTTTCACATTGACTCCCAAGAATGAATGGGACGTCGCTGCCGGTGCAGCTTTGGTGCAGAGTGCAGGAGGATTTGTGGCAATCCTCGCCCGAATCGCTTGTAGCCCCCATTTCCAACAGAATTGTGAATAACGGCCGGAAATGGAACTTGAGTCGCACTGTCCCTGCGCACCTGACCGCTTTGCACAAGAACTGATTCAAAGGCCCCTCCGGTCACGACTTCCCTGCTCCTAGATCTTTCGCTTAAGTCCGGCCGACACATTCTCCGGTTTGGCGAGTCGCCACTCCAGATCCGTTACATCGGTCACGCGGCACTTGCAAATTAAAACGGGACAACGCAGCGCCACGGATGGCCGGGAAACGAAATAATTGATAGATAAGCACTTCGTGGCTTCGTTTCGCAGAACGCCCTGCTTCCGAAGATCCAGTATTTGGCGCCCGTCGTAGCCCGTGGTTTACTAGGGCGACCTACTGTTAACCTTCGAAGCTTCTCGCCCCCCTGGTGACGGGCTCTCCCCGGATAGAACTCGATCAGGAGCCGTTTAGTCCAAGTCAGAGAACTACTTCGCACTCAGGGCAAGTGACCAGAAAGTTCGATGCCGCCTTTCTCCTGACCGATGGCGCCGAAACTTTCCGTGGACTCGGCTCGAATCTATGTCGCGGTGAGTTGGCTCGAGCGAAGCGGCAACTTAGGAAAAGAGGTTCACCCCCCGGCCCGGCTAGATCCTACGGCGGTCATAGTACTTGCTTTGAGACTCCAAAGGCTGGAGATATAACGGCGAGCTGTTTGACATCCTCTTTACCGAAATTATCGAAGCGGTGCACCGCTCCTCGCGGGATACACAGAGCCTGCCCGGGACCAACCTCGATTGGCGTGTCATCAACCGTCCAGGTCAGCACGCCCTGGATCCCATAAAGAATCTCCTCGTAGGCGTCATTCTTGTGCGCCGGGGCGGCTAACTTCTGCCCCGCTGGCACGAACACCTCGAACACGGGTAGGCTGATTAACGCACCAACTGCTCCACCGATAAAGAACATCGCTACAAACCAGACGTTCACGGCTTACACCCTCCTCCTCCTCCTCGCTCCTAACCCATCTGCTGGGATGTTACAAAGGTGTGGTTCATCCAGCTTCTTGTTACAAAATCCGAACAACAACGCTGACTTCACTGCGAAATCAAGCAAGGGGCTGCACGAATCCTCCCCTGTATTTCAGCAACAAAAGGAAACAGCCAGCCCTATTGATGTTTTGATTTCGTAACAAAACACCACCACAGCAAAGCTGTGGCAAAAAGAATGGTTATGATACGCGTACTCACCGGAGAGGTTTTGAAGTCGAATGACCGCAAATAAAGATGAGATGCCAAGCTCAACTTCTTCCGCAACTCAAAGCACGGAAAACTCCGTTGCCCAGGTTAAGAAGGAACTATACGTAAAACCAGCCTACCGCATGGAGAAAGTATTTGTGACTACTGCTCTTTCTTGCGGAAAGATAAACGACGGCTTGGGTCATTGTGCTGGCAACGCCCTCCAGACCGGCAGCGCATCATAGAACGCTCTTAGGCGATTATTCTTCACCCGCTAGACCAAGCAACTTTGCGGCTTTGTGTAAGGCATCGTAACGGATGCCAAGACTTGCACCCGTCGCAATTTTCCCACTGTAGCTTTCAACAACATTCAAAAAGCTTGCCCGCAGGTGTTGCTGCAAACGCTTCGGCCGGCCCAACCAACAGCGCCCGGATAGTTGCAGCGGCACTGTGCCACACCTTGTTGACGGCACAGCTGGTCACGAGAATGCGGACCGGCAGCACTATGCGCTACCCTCTTTACCTTCGATCTTCATCCGTGACAGCATCGCGTAGATAGTCGCACGACCAAGGCCCAAGATGTGTGCCGCACGTGCCTTGTTCCCCCCGACCCTCTTAAGTACATGCATGATATGACGCCTCTGCACCTCCTGGAGCGAAAGAAGTTCTTCATTGATAAGGGAATCGCCGGTGAACGAAGCTCTTAGGCGCTCTGGCAGATCATTAGTGTCAATGAACTTGCTGTCTACCATCATGCAAGCGTTTCCGATCACATTCTCCAATTCCCGAATGTTTCCAGGCCAAGGATATGTGGCGATTACACCCTGCGCCCTCCGAGTCAGACCAGAAATCGGTTTCTTGTACTCCCTAGTGAATCTCTCCACAAAATATCTCTGCAAAAGCGGTAGGTCTTCCCGTCGACTTGCCAGCGGCGGCAACGCCAGCTCTACCACCGCCAACCGGTAGTATAGGTCTTCGCGAAACTCGCCTGAGCGTACCATCTTTCTCAAGTCGCGATTCGTAGCAGCAATCACTTGCACATCTATTCTGCGGGAAATGGATGAACCGACTCTTCGAATCTGATGATCTTGCAGAACCCGAAGCAGCTTTGCCTGAGCCAAAGGCGATAGATCTCCGATTTCATCGAGAAAGATAACCCCGCCGTGTGCATTCTCGAACAGCCCCGCCTTGTCCTTGATCGCGCCGGTGAAGGCACCCTTGACATAGCCAAATAGTTCACTTTCGACCAGGCTCTCCACCAATGTAGAGCAGTTGCACGCCACAAAATGGCCCGCAGAGGCCCGGCTCAACCTGTGGAGAGCCCGTGCGACCAATTCCTTTCCGGTACCAGTAGCGCCAGTGAGCAGAACGGTCTTGAAGTGAGGCGCGACCCTGCGGATCGTTGAGAAAATGTCGAGCATCAGGGGACTCCGACTAACGATCCCTTCGAATTGACATGCCTGCACTAGCTCCTGATCGAGGAGCAACGTTCTTCTGCGTATTTCTGCTTCCGCTAAGAAACTAGCAATTTTATGCCGGAGCTTCTGAAAATCGAGGGGCTTCGTCAGATAGTCGCACGCGCCTTGCTGAATCGCTTCCATAGCCGATTCCGCTGAGTAATGACCCGAAATCACAATCACATTTGCACCCGGGTCGGAGGCCACGATGCGTTCAAGCATCTCCATTCCACTGATCCCTGGCAAGAGTAGATCGAGAAGTACCACCTTGGGGCGGAGCGATTGAAACAGGCGAAAACCGGCTTCGGGATCTTCCGCAGTAAGTATTTCGAGCCGTTCGTCTCCGAGTGCGTCTGCGATGAGTGTCAGCGTCTGTGGGTCGCCATCGATGGCGAGCAACTTAAAATTGTTAGGCACCCTTACTGCTCACACCAAGTAGACCAGTCTTTTGTCTCGCTTGGATCTAGAGTCCCGTGAAGCGATTCCACCGATCCTAACCCTGTCTGTTTTCGGGATATGTGATGAGGATGGCAGAGGTAGGTAATGAAGAACAAGCGGAATGAGCTACAGCACTGCTGTTGCGACGAATACGGCTCACGAGAAGGCACGAAAAGTGTTTTCCCTTCGAGCGAAGTGTGTCATGAGTTTAATGACAGCCTATTTACCACTTCGATCTCGTTACGAAATCCGAACAATCGTCAGCGTGGGGAGGGCTATCCAAAAATCCCTTGTCCTCTTCCAGTTACTGTCGGCCTGCACCTCCGTCTCAAGGATAGAAGCTGGACGAGGCGATTGACGCAGTCACCGGGACTCGGCGTTAGGCTTTATCTCTCCTTCTCCAAGAATGTCTTCAGGCTGCTGCCGAAGGAGCCTGGCGGTTGCTGTTCCGCAGCGGTTCGTACACTTCCTCGCAGATCAGACTCCGCCTGCCGATTGGTCGGCAGCCTGCCGACATTTCGGCATGAGACGAGCGACGTGAAGCCACTTTTTCCCCTGTGACAACAAGTTTCTTCTGGTATCAGATGGCATCGTGCGTGCGAGTCATTTTTCGGTCCGCCAAACATTCACGCAACATTTAGTGGCCGATGAATACACCAAATCGCTCCTGAGGGAAAGAAAGCGAAGACTCCACTTGTTGGAGAGGCGGTACGCGGCTCTTCCCTCGGCTGATCATCAGAGTGTGCGGAGATCACTACTTCAAGCGATCCGCGAACTTGAGACTCTACTTGCTTCGATCTCTCTGAAGCGCTCGAACAATCTGTAAAAAGTCAGGAATGCGCTGCAAAGGAGTTCCTGATGCCAACCACTCGCTATTCTCCGGCACTTTGGTCTTTCTGAAGGGGATGTTAGGAAACAGGCGGGTCCGCTCAATCATTGTGTTGCTCTCATTCAGAAACGCGACGAGCGTCAGGCGTTTGCGCTCGTTTCGTGGGGGATGGACAAGCCAGTGTAGCTCTCCACTCTTCGTTGGACAACAAGTCGCCAGCAATACGGACACCAGCCTCCCCGTCTGGCGGTACTTCAGGACTGTTCGAGATCGCGCACCGCGCCGAAATGTTTGAACTTCGTTGGGAAATTGTCCAACGATGCTGTTTATCAGAACATAGTTGATTCAAGATCTGCAGGTCGAACACCTATTTGGGATCTGCCCCTACGAGCCACCTTCTGGAATGGACAAGGTCATGCGTTTGCATGTTCAGACGGCGTGGTTCGAAAACGGCTTCGTGTTTCTGCCACGCAACGCTACGTGGCTCGCCGACTATGTGACCGAACTGACTGGCTTTCCGGGAACCAAATACGACGACCAATTCGACTCGACCACCCAGGCCCTTTCCCATCTGAACGTGCCGAGTGGGCTTGAGGTTGGCAACGCTTGTGCGGTTAGTCTCCTGCTCGACCCGCTCGACCAATGTCTTCAAATTGCTGGCCCAAGCTCGAAAATTCTACATTATTCAGCCACGTTTCTAGACAAAACCTGTCGAAATCAAGGGAGGCGCCTTCCATAACCGACCTAAGATCACTTTCTTCGGGCGCAAATGAGTACAACCTCGGTCGAGGAAGCGGAGGATGATTCCAATGACTCTGGCCCCGTCAGTTCACTGGGAATGCGAGCGCGCTTGTCGAACCATTTCGACCAAAACGGTGCGAGTCGCTGCTGAGTCTCGGGCTTCTCGAGGAAATGCGATGCGGGTGCCTTTCATGCCGTCGTGAGTTTTCAAGCGCACATGAAATCCAAGACGATCAACAGCCGTCATCGTCGCTTCCTGGGCGTCGACGCCGGCAAATTCCCTGGCGAGCAATACAAGCGCATCTTTGTGGTCGGTGTTCATACAAGGGGGCTTTTGAGCTTCTCCGCGCCGAAGACTGAGGGGCATTTCGCCAGTTGAGAATGGTTCGAATGCTTGCACCCAAGCCGCGAAAATAGAGTGCTGGGCGCTGAGGTTGTTAGCTGACGGCGGCAGCGAATTCGACTCGGTTTCGTCCCTTGCTCTTTGCAGCGTACAGAGCGGTATCGGCACAGGCCACGAGAGCGCCGACGTCGGGAGGCTTGACGCCGCGGAATCCTGCGATTCCGAAACTTGCGGTCACTGCGATGGTACCGGTCTCGAAAATAAACTCCTTGGTTTCAAACTGTTTACGTATTCTCTCGACGACCGTGTTCGCGTTCTCTCTGTCGGTATGTGTGATCATTATGAGAAATTCCTCTCCTCCCCAACGAGTGCAGATGTTGGATTGGCGTGTATTTACCTTGAGAATCTCAGCGAAGGCCTTGAGCACGGCGTCGCCTGCATCGTGTCCAAATGTATCGTTAACCTTCTTAAACAAATCCAAGTCAGCCAACACCGCCCAGATATAAAAATCATGCCTGGCTGCAGCACTCAGTTGACGCGGAGCCCAAACGTCAAGCGCACGACGATTAGGTAATCCTGTCAGAGTATCCGTTAATGCCATCTCTTCCAACAGCCGATTCTTTGCTTGGATTTCACGATGAAGATCCACAATCCTGCGCCCCACTTCAACACGGGCCACAAGCTCACCAGGATGGAAAGGTTTCGTTAGGTAATCGTCGGCCCCCGCAGCAAGACCTTCAACTACTTGTTCCTTCTCTGTGTTGCTGGAGAGCAGGATGAGATGGGCGTAAGAGCCTCGGAACTCGCGATGGATGAGCCTGCAAAGTTCCAGACCTGAGATGTCCGGCATCTCCCAATCCGTAATGACCACGGCAGGTAGGTGCTCTGCAAACAGACCAAGAGCTTCGCGGCCATCCTTCGCAAAGAAAACAGTGTACTGCGGCCCGGAGAGGGAATGCTCAACCAGTTTGCGAGAGATAGCCGAATCATCGACCGCTAGAATTTTCAAGGGCTGGGAAGAAAGGCCTATTCGTCCCCCCGAGGTCGCAGCCAGGCAAGACGGTAGTGGAATGGCCCCGCTCATTGCACTACTTCGTAGGGTCTTGGTCATATTGTGATCAGCGGTTTCTTAATCTGGATTTTACTCTTAAGCCAATCGTGAAGCATCGTGAGATCGACCGGCGGAACCTGAGCAAACTCACAGCCCGCTCTTCCGTAATCCTTGATCCACAGAACACGCACTTGGAGGTAGATCTCTCTCGTTGCTCCGGGCAACAACATCCGAAACGACAAAACCTCTCCGATTGTGAGCTCCTCCTTCGAAACGATCCCGACTCCGCCGTCGCCGATGTCAATAATGCTTACAGGCACAAAGCGATTGCGGTCGTCAGTCGCCTTGGCCGGCATCATCAGTGCATACCTTTTATGTCGGCGGTGTTCTAGCACCATCATCGAATAGGCGGACTTAAGCGATCTTGTCCCGGAGTCGGTGGTGACAGGTTTTTTCAGGACAACGTGGACACCTGGCGGGCGGCAATCCGCGGCTGAGATTGCTACGATTGTTGGTCTTTTCCACTTATTGGGCTTCCAGAGTTCCTGCACGAAATCGGAAGATGCTTCCCCGTCCCAGTCAATCACGATCAGGTCGGTGTTTCCCTTCGCTAAGACGGCCACAGCCTTCGACGAGCCCAGGCAGATGTTTGTGCAGATCGATAGGTCCCGCAGTATCCGGTTCACGATCCCGAACACTACTGGGTCATGTGAAATAAACAGGCATTCAAATTCCATGTCAGCAGTCATCTGACTAGATCCGATCTCGTATCGACTACCCGAATCCTTGATTTCGCGATTGGGTGCGACCTGAACCGAGTCCGAATTGGCCCTTGGCGGAAATCGGTCTCTGCAATCTCAGCATTCATTGTTTCAACTCGGTCCGGACCGTAGGCCCGATGAATGTGAGTTTCGATTCGCGAGCATCAGGCTCGGCCTCGGCCTCCAGAGTTTTCTTCACGCTATGAAGAAGAGATTCAGAATTCTGGTCCAACTCCAGTTTCGATTTCTCGAAGTACGCTACAGCACCAACTTTCTTGAGTTTGGCTTCGTTCTTCTGAGAGAGGCTACTCAAGACGATGACGGGAATGCGCGCCGTTAGTGGACTCTTCTTTAACCCTTCTAGAACTTCGGCGCCTCCCAGTTTCGGCAGCAACATATCCAAAAGAATGAGGTCGGGAATCATGGTGTATGCGATCCTCAACGCTTCCTCGCCATCACTGGCGGTCAAAACGCTGTAACCGGCCCTGATGAGTGTCTGTTCGGTTGCCAGCCGCAAGAATCTGCTGTCCTCGACCAATAGAATCGACTTCATAATTGAGCACACAATCACCCAGCCTTTATTGTTGCAATTGACAGGCCAGAGGCCACCAGACTCAAAATGCGGCCCTTTAAAGGGAAAACAATGTGGAGTTGGAAGATGTGTCTGTCCCGAATGCGGACAACTGTTGCTGAAAAAGACAGTTGTCGGAAGCAGCAGATTGGCCCTCTGGCGGCGAAGTATCTGCGCGGATGTGATCAGAATCATAGACTTTTCCGCAAAGGGAATGGGCTAATGGCGATTAGCTTCCCCCCATCGTGCTGATCGGTTACATTGCAGAACGAGGCCCGCTATCCGTGACGCAGCCCGAGTTCGCGCACTTCGTATTGAGCGAAAGTGAGAGTGCGACCCGTATCATCGAACTGCCGGGATCAAACCGCAATAACCTTGAGTTCCGCCAGGAACGGGGCCGTTGCGGGCGGCCAAGATGGACTCTCAACCGCGCTGGTCAGAAGTCGGCCTCGGGGAGATCGGTACTTATCTCCTCGAAGCCCGTTTCCGGACCAACTTCCGATTGGCCGACCACTTGGCAGTAAACCGGAACCGGTGAGACAGTGAATCAATCGTGAACGGCTTCCGCCGGAGACGGTGATCGGCGCCGTTGGGCGAGGTAGCCGCCGCATGCACCGCCCACGAGTTTCAGCACGTGGGCCACAATGTATGCGGAAGGTTCGGACTGCGCGCGTGTCAAGGCAACGTAGATAAGGGCCGCCAATACTCCGACCAGTGTCCCATGCAGAATGAAGTGGGATTCGATCCGCCGACACACCCAGAGCGCTCCCAGGAAGCACGTGACGAAGGATCCGGGAGGAGCAGTGTAATGCAGGAAATTGTCGCCGAGATGCAAGCCGAGAGGGACAATCGCGAGAATGAGAGCCACTTCCGCAAGCAGCCCGCCGATCAGAATTCGCCCCCAGTGGATTCTAGTGCCACTCATTTCTCTATCCCAGTGCCGTTTGTAAAACTACCCGCGATTATAACAATCAGGGATGAACTCAAATTCATTTTTCCCAGTAAGCAATCTGCTGAATTCATTTCTGTATCCAAACTTTGCTTCCGGCATCGAATCAGTTGCAGCACGATATCGTCACAACAGGCAAGGAGTGATAAGCATGAATTCCAGCCAAGTGGTTCTCATCACCGGCTCCAGCACTGGCTTCGGCAGACTGTTCACGGAAACCCTGGCGCGTAAAGGGCATACTGTTTTCGCCACGATGCGTGATCCCGGAGGTCGGAATGCCAAAAATGCCGCCGAAATACGCACGCTTGCGCAAAAGGAGTCACTGCCAATCCACGTCCTTGAATTAGACGTGACCGATGATGCTTCGGTGGGGCGGGCCGTGAATGCCGCCGTCGCCAAAGCTGGACGCATCGATGTGGCTATTAACAACGCTGGCTATTACCTGGGTGGGCTGGCCGAAGCGGTCACCACCGAACAAGCGCAACGCCAGATGGACACGAATTTTCTCGGGCCGGTGCGCGTAAATCGCGCGGTGCTTCCGTACATGCGGCGCCAACGCAGCGGCCTCCTCATGCACATCAGCAGCGGAGCCGGCCGCGTGGTTCTTCCTTCCGCGGGTTTCTATTGCGCCAGTAAATTTGCGCTCGAGGCGCTGGCCGAGTCGTACAGCTACGAACTTGCCGCGCAGGGAATTGAATCCGTGATTGTCGAACCCGGGGCTTATGAGACTGCTGTCTTCGGCAACAGCGAAACGGCTGCCGATTTGGCTCGCACCGATACGTATGGCGCTGCCAAGGAGTTTCCGGCGAAGTTGAACGGGGCACTCTTATCCGCGGCAGGCAACGCTCAAGAAGTCGCGGATGCCGTTCTGCGCATTCTTGAAACGCCCGCGGGAGAAAAGCATCTCCGGTATCGGATTAGCGCCGCAAGCCTCGGCGTTGACGAGATCAACGCCCTCTCAACGCAAGTGCAAGCCAGCTTGCTGGAAGCCTTCGGTATCGCTGCCGACACCAAATTCCTCAAAGGTAAAGCCGTCGGCTCTCTCTTACACGAACAGCCTTCTGGGGAAGGCATTCCGGGAGAGAAATCAGCTTAGAGGAAATGTCGTGCCGCGGCGTGCTGTTGGAGTCGTTCAACGGCCCTCTCGCGGCAAAAATCGACGATGTGGCTTCCCCACGCTATCACGCTGTGCTCACCGTGATGGCCAAGACGCATGTGGCGCCCCGCTCCTATCTCTGGGGTTTTGCAGACACCATCCGCGCGGGATTGGAAGGTCGCGAGAATCCTCAGCTGGTCTGGGCAAGGTGTATGACTTCAGGGCTCCAAGATACTTCTTCCCCGCAGTGATTGCCGTCAAAGTGCCCATCGGTCTACTCGCACTGCTGCTGCTAGGGCTGTTTCTTTTTCTCAGTCGCCGCATTCCCGCAGATTGGATTCTGCGTTGCTGGGTTGTGCTCGCCGTCGCTGGCTTATTTCTGCTCGTTCTTTCCGTTGGCGCAACCTACGCTGGCATCCGCCACGCTTTGCCTGTCGTTGTTCTGCTCTCCTTCTTGGCAGGGATTAGCATTGATCTGGCGCTATTCTCCAAGACGCGGCAACTCCAGATTATCGTCGCGCTCACTTTTTTCGCCGCCGTAGTGTCAGCGGTGCCCCAGATGCAGCCCTGGGAATATTTTAATGAATTCGTGGGCGGCACCGCGAACGCTTACAAATATTTCAGTTCTATCTTTGCCGCGCAATCGGGGTTTATTCGACAGGGCTATTGGGATCGCGCTGCTTTGCGCCAAGCCACCCTCATTCAGCGTTTGGGAAACCTTTTTATCTTCCGGGCTCCTTTCACCTGCCTGGCCAGGCAGCCCTTGTGTTTTACTACCGTGGGCTCGACAAAATTTATGGGGAGAATCCTGACGATGCGGAGGCGGGAAAAGCATTTCGTGCGAAAGTCGCCATGGCCCGCCGATTGGCCGTGCAACTCTTCTGGATGATGCGCAAGGAATGGAATTACGAGCAGTTGAAAAAGTTCGGTTCGCACGCGGGACAGCCCGGACATCGCGATGGTGTGCAGTCGAACACCGAGTAATTGATTGGGCGTCCCGCTCCTCTTCAGTGAGGAGTTCGAAGTAGTAATCATGATCGCAGTACGTGACCGAAGAGATGCATGGGTCGGACCGAGAGTCTGAACCTGAAAAACGATTACGAGCGAGTCTGTGGTTGGTATGGCCATTTCAACAAGAGCGAAATGGCGCTCTTCTCCGAGTGCACGGATAGGTATGCTCAAAATGTGCTTGACACCGCCGACATTGTCAGAGAGGCGATGTTTCAACAGTAGACCAAATCCCTCGGTCGGACGGATGTTATCCTGCTTCCGTTATGGAAGCCAAAGGTTTGACTCCGATATTGAACGTGTCCGACATCGCGAGCACGGTCGCGTGGTTTGAGAAGTGGGGATGGAAGAAATTGTGGGACTGGGGAACGCCTCCGACGTTTGGCGCGGTTGGATCGGGCAAGGAAACTTGCATCTTTCTTTGTCAGGGGGCGCAGGGCGGCCGCGGCCGCGGCGCGAACACTACCACGTTTCAGCACGACGGAGACGAGGAGGGCGACAAGGGCGTCTGGATGTCGGTCTGGGTGGACGACGTGGATGAGATGCACAAGCGGTGCGTCGCCGCCGGGTTGGAGGTCACATTTCCACCCACCGATATGCCGTGGAACGTCCGCGAGATGCACCTTCGCCATCCGGATGGCCACGTGTTCCGGGTCGGCCGCGGATTCGAGCCCAAGAAGTAGAATCCCAAACTGCTAAATGAGTGCTATGGCGATATTTCAACAATTGGGCGGCCTGCTCCCATCATCAGCTGCGTCGGAAAGGCTCCAACCTCGTCAGTGGCCGCGTCTGGAACTCCTCAATCTTATCATCGTAGAAAAATGCCAGGATGTCACTGCCTTGCTGGGCTAGTTTCGCTCGATCGGAAAGCCAACCGGTAATCTCTCGGAGGGCAGATTCGAGGATGTATTGCTTTATTCGATGGCGAACGAGTCGTGGCACGGGCTGCACAACGATTCCCCGGCGGTATTGAGGTGGACGCCCATGGAGCCACAAAATCGGAAACTCCTGGGCCAGCGTCGCATTGTTAAGGTATGGTTTACGAAATCAGATGGGTTGAGAAGGCCGGTCTCCGGCGGGATGCGGCTTGGAGAATTGTGACCATGGAGAGCGGAATTGCTCGACGCCAATGCCGGACCCAGATGATGGTCCGATTTGGCGCCGAATCCTTCTCTTCCGTCTCCCCCATCACTTTCTCTAGGTTACTGGGCCACAACAAGAAAGGACACCCCGGAGTTTTATCCAAAGGAGTGCCCTTCCTTTTTCTTGCCGCGGGTGAAAACCGCTTATTGCCCTGCGCCGGTTTTCTCCGCCGGTTTCTCTGTTGGCTTCTTCGGGGCCGCGGCTAGCGAATTGCCGGCTTTGGGTTTCCAAAAATCATCGGCCTTGACCCACTCTGCCGGCACGTAGCTCATGTTCGGATTAAGGACGAACAGGTTGGCTTCGCTGGATTCAATGGATGCGGCTGAGAGCTCATCCAGCTTCTTCATGCCTTCGCCTCCCATTGCTGCCATGAAGTCCTTATTGTGAGCGAAATCGGTGTCGAGTTCCGTGGCAGACTTGCGGGCAACGATAAAGAGAAATGTGCCCTCAGGTGCCCCATACACACTCGAATAGCACGCCCAATGAGCGTCTGGGAGAGCCTTCTTGTACGCCTCCAGCACCATCTTCACGCCGTCATCCCATTCTTTGTGATGACCGGGCTTTACGTGATAGACCGAGACCTCGAAATAGCGCGTGGCCGCAGTCGCATGCTCGGCTTGCTGGTTCAAGCTGTACTCCGCGTTGTAAGCGAACACACCGGCGTCCATTGAATCCAGCAATTCGCCATCGACAACGCCAGCCCGGTCAAGTCCGGCCGAGAGCGTGGCGTTTTTCTGCGTTGCGGCCACGTCTTTTTCCCAGGCTTCAAAGGACTCATAGCCAGTGAAGAACAGAGACCGGGACTTTCCCGAAAGAGAGTTCATTCCAAGATAGTGCGTCGGCCATTTCGAATGGACCATCGCCTGAACGAAGGCGGTTTCGGTTTTGTCGTGCATGGCTCCTGCTTTACCCGGCTTCACAAACTCTCTCGTGATGGTGAGTATTTTAGGCGGCGACATCGTGCCCGATGGCTGCTCCTGTGCCGCTGCGGAAACAAGTGCTGCTGTCGCCAATGCCGCCGCGCATAACCAGTTGAAGGTTTTCATGGTGGGTGACTCTCCTTATTTATTTTTAGAGTGAATGCGTTCGCGCTTGAATGCCCCGCCGGGGCCGAGGGAAACTGCGAAATAGGATTTCGAGACGAGACGAGGGTAGTCCTCGACTACCGGGAAGTCAATCACCGTTATGGAAAGCACTCTCTCCTTGCGTGATCTGGGGATATTTCGCCAACCATCGGCTCGTTCAATTCCCGCGAGATTCGACGCCACTTGAGCGTTGATAGGCTTAGGTGTACATTTCGGTCGGCGGCCCCAAGGAGAATCGTCATGGGATTTCTCGCATGGATTGTGGTTGGACTGATCGCAGGTTGGCTTGCTGGACAACTGATGAAGGGTGGTGGCTACGGCATTCTCGTGGACATCATTCTCGGCATCCTCGGCGGCTTCTTGGGTGGTTGGATCTTTAGGCTTTTGGGAATCTGGCCGGACGGAGGCATGATCGGCTCCATCATTGTGGCATTTGTTGGCGCGGTGATTTTGGTTGGGATTACTCGCTTGTTGAAAAAAGCCTGATCGTTTGCCAAATGGCCTACGACGAGAAGGACTTCTCGGATGCCCAGGTCTGGTTCACGCGAGCAAGTGATAAGGGACATGCTAGATCGCTTTTCTGGCTTGGCAAATTGCACTGGCGAGGCCTTGGTGTACCCGAAGACCGAAAACAAGCCATGATGCTTTTTCAGAAAGCTGGAGCCAATAAGGTTTCAGAAGCACGGCGGGTGCTAAGGTTCCTGTCACGCAAGAGTCGCCAGTCCAAACGGTAAACGAGTCGACTGGGGTCAATTGTTGAAACATCCCCATTACGCTCATCGTCGGGATTCCGGCCCCTTCCGGGGTCAATGAGTGCAATGGCCTGTGGGTGTTGAAAAAGTCACGTCGATTAGCAGGATGAGATTCAGCAGAAGCATGTTAGAAGGAAGCATTCACCCATGCTCTGTTGGATTCTGATCGTCGGAGGCCTGCTGATGATGGGGCAACACGACCGCTCCGAAGCATTGTTCTATTACTTCCGTCTGGAAGATCAGGTTCCTGAGACTCATCTGCTGCGGCTGATCGAAAAGCACATCAGCTTTGCCTTTGTGCGGGAGAAGCTGAAAGCGAGTTACAGCGATACCGGCCGGCCGTCGATTGATCCCGAACTTCTGCTGCGCATCCTGCTGATCGGCTATCTGTACGGCATCACCAGCGAGCGGAAGCTGGTGGAGGAACTGCGCATGCACCTGGCGTGGCGCTGGTTCACCGGTCTGGGCTTCGATCAGGAGATTCCGCACCATTCCACGTTCTCCAAGAACCGGCATGGGCGGTTTCAGGAATCGAAACTGTTCGAGGAGTTGTTTGAGCAGATCGTGAAGCAGTGTGTGGAGGTGGGATTGGTGCAGGGCAAGCACCTGTCCGTGGATGGTAGTTTCGTAGAGGCGAATGCAGCGAAGGAGAGCCGTATTCCGCGCGAGCAGTTAGCGGAAGCGGCGCAAGTGAACCAAACCGTGCGCCAGTACTTGGTCGAATTGCAGCAGCAGAATCCCACCGAAGAACCGGTGCACGAGCAGGATCAAGTATCGACCACGGATCCCGATTCCACCTACGCCACCAAGGGCGGCACACCGGCGCGGCTGGGATACTATGACAACTATCTGGTGGACAATCACAGTTGTGTGATCGTGGGAGTGCAAGCCACGGCGGCGCGCATGAGTCAGGAAACCGTTGCCGCGCAGAACATGCTCACCCGCTTCACGCAATGGCAAGAACGAACGCCAGAATCGGTAGCGGCCGACACGACCTACGGGAACGGCGAGTTCTTGCAATGGCTGGCCGATCGGAACATCACTCCCTACATGCGGACCCGCGATAGTATCCACCGCAAGAGAAGCCCATTTTTTGGCCCGGAGCGTTTCACCTACGAACCGGAAAACAATCGCTATATCTGTCCTGCTGGCCAGTTCCTCAACTACGGTGGCCGGGTTTATCGCAATCGAGCCTTCAACTATATCGGGACACCAAAAAAGTGTGGTCCGTGTTCGCTCCGGCCACAATGCACCAGTGCTGCCTTCCGGGGTCTTATCATCCATCAGAACGAACCCGCCCGACAACGTGCGCGGGAGTTGGTCCACACGCCAGAGTTCGCCCAAGCACAGCGGCAAAGAAAGAAAGTGGAAGCCTTGTTCGCGGAACTGAAGAATCAGATCGGATTGCGACGCTTGCGCCTGCGGAGACTGAAGTTCGTACGCGAGCAGTTCTTCCTGGCAGCGGTAGCGCAGAACATCAAACGACTAGTACGCTTCCTCAGCCAGCCGACAGCACCCGTTCTGCCCGCTACCACTTAGTCGAACGGAGACCAAAAACTGGCGGCGCATGCTCGCAGATGAAAAGCCGTTCCGTTGAGGGACTTTTTCAACACCCACGCCTGTTTTCGTCAATCCACGTCGTGCTGCATAATAGTGGCGCTGTGCGTAATACGCTCGCAATTGTCGTTCTCTCGATTGTTGTCGGTTTGAGCGGCTGCAACCGCGCCCACAAGCCGATAGCGCCCGCTGCCGATTTGACCCCTGATGAATACAATGTGTTCTCGGGATACGTAGCTGACACATTCAGCAGAAGAGACAAAGATGGGGATAGCAAACAACCCGCAAAGCTCATCTGCCTCAATACGACCCAGTCCGGCGACGATGATCTACTGCCGGACGAGAACGGGCACCCTGTTCCTTGGGAGAAAACAGCGGAATCCCTGCGACAGAAAGCCCCCGCTCTTAAACAGGCGACGATTGACTCGTTCCGAAAGGCGAACTTCCAACAGGCATCCGTTCACCGCTCTATTCGTTCTCCGATTGATTATGAACTTGTGACGCCAGCGCAGTTAGAACCCATTTTCTGCAAACATTGCGGCTTCTGGCCCGAGTACTACAAACGATTTCCGGGCGCTAGTGGAATCGTGACTTGGTCACGAGTCGGATTCAATTCGGATGGCACGCAAGCACTCTTTTATGAGAGCTACCGCTGCGGCGACTTGTGCGGTACAGGCCGCTATATGGTCATGGAGAAGAAGAACGGTAGCTGGATGATCGGGGCGGACATTGTAGTGTGGGTTTCCTGACAGAGTGCTCAATTGGCGAAACATCCCCATTACGCTCACTGACCGAAGCGTCAACGTAGGAACCAGCCAACTGCCACCGCAACGATCGTGAGCTTGATTAACCAGCCGACCGCGTAGGACGCCACGAAAACCCGGTGCAGTTTCATAAACGCGGCGTTAGTAAGGATCAGGGGCAAGGGGCCGATCACCCACACCGCAACCGCCAATTTGAGCGCGCTCGATACAGAATGAAGGCCCAGACGGGCGGCGACAAAGGCAAATACTCCGCATGTCACAAATGGCAGCGGACTGGTCAGAGCAATCGCTCTGCTTTCTTCACCCTGACGCCAGATTTCCGGGTAGGTGTAGCGTCGGTGAATCCAATCGCCTGCGAAGAACCAGTCAGTGAGCGATGAGACGATTCCGGCGCCAACAATGATCGCAGCGAGTCGCGTCCAGTTCATAGTCGACCTCTAAATACGCAGGCATTGTACTCGGGGGAGGTCCTTCGCGCATCGCTGGCGTTGACAGAATAAAAGGCCGCATTACCGCAGCTGTCGCAAAATCCCCATAGCGCTCATTGACAGGTCAAACGTGTAAAGGCCTTCCATGAGAAGACCGGTCGGAGTCAAGTTGATTCCTGTCTGTTTTTGTTAGGCACGTTTTCTTCTCCAGCCGAGTGGCCACTGTCGCCATGCTTCCATCCGCACTCTCGAGGAGCGATTCGTTCGCTCGGTGCATATTGGGCGTTCTCGTTACAGCCGGCACTGCCATCTGTTTGGCGCCCTGTGGTTCTGCTCTTTCAGAGGGGAACCTGGGCCAGGCCATTAACGCAGTCACCGGAACTCGGCTTTGGCTTTTGTCTTTTTCTCTTCCTGGAACGGTTTTGTTTTTACGCGGCTGCGGCCACGGTCGTTCGGCTGCTGTTGTGCAACGGTTCGTACACTTCTCCACTCACCCACAGGTGATGCAGCAACACCGCCAGCTTTCTTGCCGTGGCGACGATGGCTCGCTTCTTGCCGCTCTTTCCTCCCCGCTCCGCCAGCTTCAGGCCCCAGCGCCGCAGATCACAATCGATGCCGAATGGTCCCAAGATGTGTTGCGCTCCCTGCACCAGTAGCGTTCGCAGATAGGGATCGCCTTCCTTGCTGATGTGCAGCTGCGGCTCGCTCTTGCCCGAGTTCCTGCGTCCCGGCTGCAGTCCCAGATAGCAGCCCACGTCGCGGCTCTTGCGGAAGCGGTGCGGATCTTCCAGCGTCAGCAGGAAGGTCAACCCGATCAACGTGCCTACACCCTTGATCTGCTTCAGCAACGCCACTTGCGGGTAACTCTCTTGCGCCAGCTTTTCGATGCGCTCGTTATATTCTCGTATCTGCTCACTCAGCACTTCAATGCCGGCCAGCAGCGGCTCCAGCGCGCTTTGCAGTTCCGGGCTCAGGCCTTCGGCTTTCTCCGGATTCATATTCCGCACGTTGCAGCCGCGCAATCGCTCGCCGTAGCTCTTGGCCAGTCCACGAGCCGTGTTGACCAGCCCCGTCCGCGCTCGCACCAGCCCTGCCCGTGCCCGAATCATCATGAGATCGCCTTGTGCCTGCGCACTGCGATGTTTCACCGGATAGAGCAACTCGGGATCGATCCGGGCCAACCGCGCCAGCGTCTGCGCATCCATGCGATCGTCTTTCTTGCGGCTCTCTCCGATCAGCCGCACCTTGCGCGCATTCGCCACGATCACTTCGTGTCCCAAGTCGCTCAGCATACGACTGATCCAGGGCGAATGCGTCCCGATTTCCAGCGCGATGCGGCTGCGCGGCATCGTGCCGAAGACTTCTTGCAATGCTTTCGCATTTGTGCGGACGCGCTGCTCCAGTTGTATCTGGCCGGATTCGTCCAGCACGCAGTACCAGCTGTTGCGATCTCCCAGATCCAATCCAACGGTTAACTTCTGCTGCGAGATTTTCTTGCTCGGCTTTGCCGCTACGATGCTAACCTTCTTCATTGCCGGTCTCCTCTTTATCTGTGCCTTGAGCACGTCGATAACTTGGGAGCGTACACCGCATCCCGTCCGGAGACCGGCCTTCTCATCCCATCTGGTTTCAACAGTTATCCTGTCGTAACATCTTTCCCTGAGAGTCGGACCATGAACTGCCGCAGATCAAGCGCGTGGTGCATGTGGCTCACCTTCGCTGTTGGGTGCACTCGTGCAACGCCGCCGAGCGCTTATTCCTCGCCACCGACGGCCCAATCCCTATCAGTCTCCAACGCATCCGGCTTGACCACTCGGGTTGCCAACGAGTACGCGGACCCGAGCTTGTGGCTGAGTTTTCCCGACGAGGCATCCGGCCAAGACGCGGTGCTGGTTCTCCTGCCGGAACATGTGACGGTTCGGAGACGAGGCACGAGCGAAGCCGAGCACCTGTACCTCTGGCGGCCGGAGCAGTCCGGCTCGCGTCCGAACTGGAGGAAGGTTCGTAACGTTTTGCAGTATGACACGGAGTTCGCGCCAGGCATACATTTTCTGGCACAAGTAACAACCGCACGGTCAGACTGAGTTTTGGTGTTTGAGCTTCCGATCTGCTACCGATGGCCACGGAGCAGAAGCTTAGGTCGGTGGCTTCATGCGCTTTGCGCCCGCAGTTTCGGGATACGGATCAGGTTAAAGGCCGCGCAACTGAACACGAACAACCAGTCCACCTTCGCCAGACCGCGCAGTTTCATAGCCGTGCTTCCGGGTCCGTTCTAGATGCGTGCGTGTGGTTACAGCGCGCCTCGCCATGAAAATCCCCTCCACCCTTGGGCCCGTCCTCTTGGTCTTTACGGCGAAAGCTTTTTTGCCCGGCCCAAGCCTCGATCAGCGTGCCATCCACCGTGAAGTGCTCATCCGACATTAACCCCGCCGCCTGCTCTTTCACACGGGCAAAGAATCTCAGGACCAAATCTTGATTCAACAGCCGATCGCGGTTCTTGCTGAAGACGGCGTGGTTCCACACTTCATCGTCGATCTCCAATCCCACGAACCAGCGGAAAAGCAGGTTGTAGTTGAGTTGCTCGATCAGCAGCCGCTCGCTGCGCACTGAATAGAAAACCTGCAGCAGCAGTGCCCGCAATAGCCGCTCCGGTGGAATTGAGGGCCGTCCCACCTTCGCGTACAGTCCATCGAAATCCTTGGACATCCCTGCCAATACCCTGTCCACCAGTTTCCTCACTCCACGCAGCGCATGATCCGCTGGAATCCGATCTTCCAACGACACGTAGCTGAACATCCCCATTTGCAGCTGCTGATCGTCTCCTCGTATACCTGATGCTTATCACGACTGCACTGTGCAATTGCAGTGGTTCTTTAACAACCTTCCAGACAAAACTTCGACAGGGCTACAAAGCGCAGTGGACTTCGAGTGAAAATCCGGATTAGCCTAAGCGGGTGCCATCCCAACTCTGGGACGGGCCAAACGCGAGGCGTTCAATGAACCTTTCTGCATATTGGAAACCAAGTCTACTTCTGCTTGCCTTCGCGGCTGCTGGGGCTGCGTCATCGATAGCATCCGTGTCGGTTGATACGGCGGTAATCGCCGAAACAATCAAGGCGGACGTCGCTGAACTCGTCGCTGGGCTCAATGCCCACGATGTAGCCAAAACAACCGCTTATGACGCCCCGAATATCATCTCGATGGAATGTGGCAGTCCCTCAACCATTGGGGTCGAAGCCGATAGAGAGGGCTTCAAGATGGGCTTTGCCCACGACCCCCTCTGGAAAGTCAGTCTCATCGACGAGACTGTAGATGTTGCGAGTAGCGGAGACTTGGCAGTCTACCGTGGCACCTATAACGAAGACAACAGTCATGCAGGTGTGCTGATGACTCATAAAACGAACTTCATTGCGGAATTCAAGCGTCAAGGCAATGGATCGTGGAGGATCGCCTGGTACAGCGTTTCCAACATGGAACAATCACATCCGAAGTAGCTGTCGGATACGACAACGACTTCTCAGTTTTCTAGGCATCTCCTACCCCGCAATTTAAACGGGAGTTTTTCAACAGCCACCTAGTGGCTTTTGGACAGGATCGGGACTTTATGGGCGGACAGAGGTTGTTAGGCAAAGCCTCTCGAGTGTTACAATCGGGCGGCCGATGAGGCTGAACTGGATGCTGTGAAGCTTGTCTGGTTTGTGACGACCGTGGAAAGGGTTGGACTGGCGGCAGACACAGATCAGTGAATCTTGGCATCGTCACCGCCACTTGCGTGCCAAGCCGCCAGCCCTTCAAGACTAAATCGCCCTGAATTGTCTCGGAATAGCCTAAACGTGGCGACACCCTGCACAGGCGTGCCAATCGATTGTCTTGACAGAGCTTGCTGACAGGTGGAGAATTGCGCGTTCTCCCGGCTAATTCCCTCTAGCCGGATCGGCCCCGCATAGAACCACGATGACTGGACTCCGTTCGGTGTGAATGGGAGGCACGTCATGGCACGACGCACTAAGACGCTACCGGTCCTAGCCCTTGTTCTGCTGGCCGTTGCTCCGGCGCTGAGCCAGAAAACTCTCACAGCAAGCGAAGCTAAAGACCACATCGGTGAGCAGGCAACGGTTTGCGGCAAAGTTGTGAGCACCGGCTACGCTGAAAATAGCCGGGGCAAGCCTACGTTCTTGAACTTGGACAAGCCGTATCCCGAGCAGATTTTCACGGTGGTCATCTGGGACAGCGACCGATCGAAGTTTGGTGATCCGGAAACGGCATATAGGGGCAAGCATGTCTGCATCACCGGGAAGATCACGGCCTTTAAGGGTGTGCCCGAGATTGTGGCTAACGAACTGTCACAGCTGAAGATTCAACAACAGTGAGTCAGGTTCTAAACAAACTGTTGCAAACAGGCGTGGGGTTGAAAAACTCCGGTTTCGGCAAAACGGTCGGAATTTGGGAGATAGAAAATGTCTCCCAAAACGGAGATCGTCGCGTGTAGAGCTTCTTATTGCGAAAAGTTTTCGACCGTTTTCCGGTTAGCGAGTTTTTCAACAGCCACGCCTGGTTACGTCAACTATCCAGACACCTCTCCGCGCCTTGGCTTCCGCCGTTAGGGGGTATTTCCTGTTTCCAGTGAAACGACATCCGAGATCGCTACACCCGCACCGGTTCACGCTGAACGGGCTTCCCTGGGCGTCGGTATGCTTACAATCACAGAGGTACCGGAACTATTCGATTCGATTTTCATTTCTCCGTGGAATTGACGGACACGTTCTCGAATTCCACTGATCCCAACGCCGGAGCGGTGGGCCTGAATCTCCGACAGGCGCTCTGGCGATATGCCATTCCCGTTATCCTGCACCTCTGCTTGAACACTGCCTCCTTCGCGAGCTACTCGGATAAGAGCGGTTTGGCTGCCGGAGTGTCGGTGGATATTTGTTAAGCATTCCTGCACCAGTCGGAAGATTGCAATCTCCATATCGTTTGGCAGTCTTCCAACATTGGCGGCAACATCCAGCGTGATGGCTATGTGACTGCGTTCAGCCAACCCCTCTATGTACATGTTAAGCGCGGACGCGAGACCACATAACAGATCCGGACTCATCGCATTCGGGTGCGATCGACACGCAGGCCATAATTGCGCGCGCCTGGCTCTCGCTTCGGCACAAAACTCGGTCCTTATGAAGTTCAGTCGCTAATTGGCTCGGGAGGCATGGGCGAAAGTCTACCGGGCCCGCGACATCCGCCTGCAGCGAGATGGTGCCATCAAAGTTCTGCCGGCTTCGCTGATGCGAGCGAAAAAGAAAAAGGCGACCTCGCGACAAGTCGCCTTTGTTGTTGCGCTCTAACTATGCTGCCTTAGCTGTCACGTGAGGTGGACGATACCCGGATTCTGCTGCCTTTCTCATCGCCTGTAGTGCTTCTTCCTGAGACATCAGTGGCGTGGTATGCACGCTCTTGCAAGCACCTCCTCCCGCAAAGGCGATGGCCAGGGCAGCAGCGCTCACGTTGTCCGGCATCTCTGTTATCGCGACAACGTCATAGTCGCCGAAAGCGAACCATCCGTGCACGAGTTTGCCACCGAGCTCCTCGATCGCTGAGCGCACAATCGCAAGCCTGTCTTGCGGCTGAGCGACAATTGCACTCCACCCTTCGGTGGAGTATGCAACCTGGTGTAGGTAATGTGGCATGGAAGCCTCCTGTTCCTTCTGACCGCGAATGATCCCACTGGCTGAGGATGAAGTCAAGCCACGCGGTGCGTTCTCGCTGATCCATAGCCCAGCAGCTAGAAAGGGCAATGACGGTGCATGCGGCCACGCGGTTGGCTCCCTCGCAGGAGCTGGCAGCTTGAGCGTAACCAATATCACAGCCTTTTCCTTTTGTGGCTCTGGCCATTCTCAACGCAACAAAATCTTCGAATCAGTCCCGAATCATTATTAGTCTCCCTTTTCAACAAGACTTGTGAATAGCGGCTAGAAATGGGACTTGAATCGCCCTGTCCATGACTGCTCCTAGATTTCGTTGAGCCTGGCCGACGCATTCTCCAGTTTGGCTAGCCGCCGCTCCAGATCCGTTGCCTCAGTCACGCGCAGTTGCAAATTCAAGAAGAGGCGAATCAACCGGAGACTGAAAACAAAGCGGTTATTGGGTTCGTTTCGTAATCGGCCCTTTGTTTCAAAACTAGTATTCCCCCTTGGAGATGGATCTCTCGGCTTCGCGCGGCAATGGGCGAATCGCACCAACGTCAGCGGCGCCGATGCAGATGGCAACTGCGGTTTTCGAAGCTGCCAGCCTCTTAGTTTGGTTTCAGTGTTTCTTGCATCACAGGTTGCGAGAGGCCCGCCGCCGGCTGACGGTTGCTCGATGGCTTCTCCGGCGATGCATTCTTCTGATCTGCAGGTTGTCTCTGATTGGGCCCGAACAGACCAGTTCTGTCGGTCACCTGCCAACCTGCAAGTTGCTTTTCATGTCGTTCTTCCCACTCGATCTTCAAGCTGCGGTCTAGCTGGACTCCAAATTCAGCGCAGATTTCGTTGCCCGCCTCGTCACGGAGAAGTAACTCCACTTTTATGGGCGTCCCGTCGGGGCGTTGTGGGGGAACCTTGCTCCAGCCCGTTTGCGAGGATCACTCCCTCCACTTGGCGACGACGTAGAGGAAGACCGCATGTCAGCTGATGGTTGAGAACCGCGCGCGAGAAAGGCTGTAAGCAATCGATCACATCCTTATAACATTCCCATTCCTCGGGATCCTCCAACTCGAGCGGGCAATCATCCCACCCTGTTGTCATTTCGACAGTCCGTAATCAACATCCCAGAGGTGAGAACCGTCATCCTGGCAGGCACGACCACTGCAACCTCACCCGAAGGCAACTCGAAAAGCCTGGCGAATCCATGGTCGATTTGCTCTAAGATCAGCCTATCGGGTTCGGGCGAAGGATCGCCGGCGGACCCGATCCGAATGCGCCTCTTTTCAAGACAAGACAAGCGGTCGCGGTATTCTTGCTCTTCAGTTTTGGTAAGCCTCGACCTTTGTGTTGGCATTTTTCCTCCCGGTTCTAAATTACATGAAAAAACTTTGTAAATTACCTCCATAACCTACATTACCTCCATAAGTCACTTAGAAACAGCAGGTTCCTCCTGGTTACAATCGGGACAACGAACTTCGACACTTTGTAAGTGCAAATCGTAGAGTTGCGCTAATATGTGTACTCTTTGGCTGGTGTTTCGTCCAAGCAAAACTTGCCGACCGGAGCTACTAGCATGCCGAGCAATATTCAGGTCACGCAGCTTCCAGCCGATTTCCTCAGCGCTATATTCGAGGGTCTCTCCCCGAGATCGTAGCAGTGCGTTCACGAGCTTCGCGAGTTCATTTACTCTTACTGGCTGCTGCTTTCGGCCGTGAACAATACCCCACAATATTTCAACGATCGCGCAGTTAACGTCCCAGGAACGTTGCCCGCGGACCTCCTCGTCTTGTAATCCGAGTAGCTGAACTGCATCTCGTGCCAGTTCCGGATCTTCCGGAAAGCATGCCGCAAGAGTGCGGGCGAGCGGGCGCGTTGCAAAGGCAAATTTCGAGACATCAACTGGCTCAGACACCTTTCCGGAAGTCTTCAGCCGGTACATCAAAAGCCGCGGCTGAAGATCGTTGGCAATTTTGTTTTGAACCGGCTCATCCAATGCCGAGGATTGCAATCGTGATGGTGCCGCAGAAATGTGGATCACTCCACCGTCAAGAATATCGAGCGCAGCATCGTTCCCGCAGAAAATCGCTTTCGGACCATAGCAATCGACGACGCTTCCTCGGTTTCCAGACAAGTGCAAGCCGCGGTGGTTCGATGCGCGCAAGAGTCGCTGCATGTTGGGCCTCAATTCTTGCTGGCTGAGAAGCAAGGTAAGGGACAATTGCGTGCACAATGACCGGAAACCACCCGGGTTGACTTCGGCCAGCATCAAGGGATGGCGACAGAGGCAGCTGAGCAGGCGCAACACATCAATTCCCAATTCCTGATCAGGCCCAGAAATCATCAAAGTTGGAGCGACCGGCAATTGGTCAGCCAACCACGTGCTGACGGAAAGCAGGCGAGCAGACTCGACTCCACTTCCGGCAAATCTAAGTGGTGCTGTAAACAAATCGGTGATCGTGATAAACAGGCTGCGGGCTGAACTGTAGTCGTGACAACCGGAAGGAAATCGCGTTGCCCGATACAGACTCGGAGGCAGTGCGGGTGCCTCATAAATGCAGCCGCCGTGTTCGACGCGGGGTCCAACGGTCGCCCTTCTCCCGTTCCACAGAGAAGAGAGATCTTTAAGCTCCGTAGAACCGGAAACTAGTTCGATCATGGCACCATCGGCAAAGATTTCACCAGCGGTGGTGATGCATTCGCGCGACCGTTCACCGCTCTGTCGATTTGGTTTTCGTTTTAATGTTCAAAGCAACCTCCTAGTTGGCGCACAAACTGTGCACGCAACAGTCGGCAGTTTGCGTCGAGAGATCGTAAATTTCACGGGGCGCAAATTGACAAGTCCGCATTCCTCTTCGGCTCGTGTTTGCATTTGCGAATGGATACGCTCTTCAAATTTTGCACACAAATAGCGAAGGGCTCGACCGTTTGGTCGAGCCCCGAAACACATAAAACGACCGCAGAAAAACGCCTAGGTACACTTCTGCTTCCCATCAGTATACATCAAAAACGTTGCCCAAAACTGCAATTGCAATTTCACCCGACGGCCAGTGCCCGACGAATCCAGCGTTGCCTTGTTGTGCACCGAACCCTCTTGGGACGATTGCACAAGTTCGATACGGTGCTACCATCAGCCTGTGAAGAAACAACCTGTTGGTTTTAGACGCAAGCTGTCGGCTGTGGTGAGGAAGGCGATCACTTCTTACTATACCGATCAGGAACAGATGGAGATTGAGAAAGCAGCAAGACAGCAGAAGATTAGCAAAAGCAGCTTCGTCGCGTCCGCCGCGCTAAAAGAAGCTCGCCGCATAAGCCGTTGAAGCCCCTCCCATTGTAGGAAGAACACTTTAACCACATCTCCTCAGGATAATTCGACATATCTTTTTTGGTCCTTGTACATTATAATAGTACTGTGTATTTGTACATTATATGGTACAAGGCGCGAACACGAGAGCTCGATAACTTTCACTGAGGAGGAACCGATGATCCCCAATAGAGATTTGATCCGTCAGAACAAACAGTACGCGAAACTTCGCTGGGGAAGCTTTCTTGGCCGAATTGCACTCAGAGCGTTAGGAAATTTAACAGAAGAGTTTCGGTTCTCCGTTGCAAATGGAGACCTCTTCTTCTTGGAGAGGGGCTGGTACGTTACCCATACGGGACTCATGAACCTGTCCCGCCGGAGTCGATGCGCTGGCATCAAGGTCCAGCCGGTCCAACTCTTCTGCGACCCGTCGGCACAACGCTGGGCGTTCGAAGCTACCGTTTACACGTCCAGAAGTGCCGGGGCTTTGTCGGCTATGGTGACGCCGATCCATCCAATGTGTCCCCGCTTGTCCATGGCGCCGAAATGCGCGTCGCCGAGACTCGTGCCGTGAATCGCGCCTTGCGCAAGGCTTACGGGATCGGCATCTGCTCGGTCGAGGAAATCGGTTCCTTCGCCGGCCACCCGGCTCCGAGCCCGGAGTCGAAGAAGTTGCCGCCGCAACCTGCCAATGGCAACGGAAATCGTGGCGGTCCGAAGGTCCGCGACCGCTTGTGCCAGTTAATCCGCCAGCATCAACTCGACCCTGCGCTGGTCAAGTCCTATGCCACCGATTTCTGCGGGACCAAAACCCTGCGCGATGCGACGCGCGAGCAGGTGGAAAACTTCGTCGCGCACCTCGGCGACTGGGCCGAGAAAGATCGCAATGCCCTGCTCTGCCAGCTCAACAGCTATCTCGGGGCAGAAAGAGAAAGAAGGTATCGCATGAAACGCCAGATCACCGGCCTCCACGCCGCCGATCGCTGTGCCGCCGACCAGGTTCCCG
>CAVWQT010000003.1:0-598907 GCA_963757095.1 uncultured Acidobacteriota bacterium
CCGTATCACGCCAAGAATGAGTACACGACCAGACCCGGACGACTGGAAGATGAGTGGGTCTACCAGCATCATCCCGACGACTGGAAGAATTACCACACGCGTTATGTCACTCCTGATGTTTTCAAAAATGCATTGAGGGATGCGAACGGCAAATGACTGGCAACCGGATCGCGAAGGTGTTTCTAGTTATCTTCTTTATAGGGCTCCTGGCGACGCCTTTCGCCCTGAAACGGATATCGGCTGCACGGGACTCTGACAAATCGAAAGCGGATTCGAAAACGGCGCTGGCCCGCCATGGCTTCTATCTGGAAGAAGTCTCGCATGCGGCGGGAATCAATTTTGTTCATCAGTCTCCCAAACTCGATCCCAAGTTGGATCCCATCATGCCGGAGGTTGCTTCGATGGGAGCGTCGGTGTCGATCGTCGATTTCGATCGTGACGGCTGGCCCGACATCTACGTGACGAATAGCGCGATCGGCAGCAAGAATGCTCTTTACCGCAACATGCACGATGGCACGTTCAAAGATGTGGCCGGCGAATTAGGCATTGCCGACGTCAACCAGCCCGGCACTGGAGTTTCGACGGGCGCGGTTTGGGGAGACTATGACAATGATGGATACGAAGATCTGTTCCTGATCAAGTGGGGACGACCCGAACTGTTTCACAACGACCAGGGGCACGGCTTCACGCGCGTATCGGAGCAAGCTGGATTACCGCCATGGATGAATGCGAACACGGCGGTCTGGTTCGATTACGACGGCGACGGACTTTTGGATTTTTTTGTCGGCGGCTACTATTCGGAAGATATCGATCTGTGGCATCTGACGACGACACGCATCATGCCTGACAGTTTTGAGTACGCCAAGAACGGTGGGCGGAAATATTTATTTCACAATCTCGGGAACGGCAAATTTGAAGAAGTCAGCGCGCAGGTTGGCATCGACAGCCGGCGCTGGTCGTTGGCCGCCGCAGCGGCAGATTTGCGGGGAAGCGGCCATCCTGATTTGTTTGTGTCGAATGACTATGGCGTGTCGGAACTCTACTTCAACGACGGCAAGCGGTTTCACGAGGTCGGCGAACAAACCGGCGTGGGCTTCGCGCCAAAAAGCGGCATGAACGCAGCGTTCGGCGACATCCTGAATCAGGGCAGGTACTCAGTTTACGTCTCCAACATTTCGGAAGACGGCATTCTGATCCAGGGAAATAACCTGTGGGTGCCGAAGGAAGGCACGGCGGGTGATGCGATTAAATATCAAAATCTGGCGCGCGACTTTGGCGTCGAACTGGGTGGATGGAGTTTTGGCGCGCAGTTCGGCGATTTAAATAACGATGGAACGCTCGATCTATATCTCGCGAATGGTTATATTTCTCTCGATCGCAATCGCAGTTACTGGTACGACTTCTCGAAAGTTGCCGGCGGAAACAGTACCATCATCGGCGATGCCAAGAACTGGCCGGCATTTGAAGGACGGAGTTTGTCGGGCTATCAAACCAAGCGAGTCTGGCTGAATGATGGCGCGGGCAAGTTCGTCGACGTTGCCCAGGCCGTTGGCGCCACCGATACTTACGACGGACGTTCCGTAGCGCTGGTTGATTTGTGGAATCGCGGTGTGCTCGACGTGGTTGTCGCCAACCAGAACGGACCGTTGTTGCTTTACAAGAACATGGTCGCGCCAGAGAACGAGTGGATCGAATTCGAGCTGGAAGGAACTGGCTCGAGTCACGGCGGCAGCAACCGCAGCGCGATCGGCGCCCAGGTGACGCTGTTCTGGAATGGTCAACAGCAAGTGCAGGAAGTTTCCGGCGGCAGCGGCTTCGCCGCGCAGAATGATCGGCGGCTGCATTTCGGCCTGGGCAGAAATACACACATCGAAAAGGCAGTCATTCGCTGGCCGTCGGGCAAAGTTCAGACCATCGAGAATCCCACCGCTAATCAGTTGCACAAGATGAAGGAGCCTGCATGAGCCAGTCCACGAGCGCGCCAGTTCTGCCCCCTCCGGCGCCAACCCAGCGGAAGGCCATGTTCAGGCTCGATAACCGCTACATTGCGCCCGCTTTTATTACCTGCATTCTGCTGGCTGGGCACCTGTCATTCGGAATTCTCGAGAGCTATCAGAAGACGCTGCTGGCGATCGCCACAAGCATTGCGCTCGAACTCGTGCTCGGGCGGATTTTCTTTCACAAATGGGTGCACCCCGCCAGTGCTTATATTTCGGGAATCAGCGTCGGCATTTTGGTTAGGTCGCCAGCCTTCTGGCCGTATGCGTTGTGCAGCGCGATTTCCATCACATCAAAATATGTGTTGCGGGTGAAAGGCCGTCACATCTGGAATCCATCTAACTTTGGCATTTCCGTGATGCTGTTTCTGGCAGCCGAAACCGTGGCCACACTGAGCATCCAGTGGGGCAATTACCTTTTGCCGATGCTCGTCATCTGGGCGCTGGGCTCGGTGATTATCTGGCGGCTGCACCGCTTTCACATTACGGGCATTTATGTCGCATCGTTTATCGCCTTCGCATTTTTGCGCAGCTGGATGACGGGAAGTCCCTGGCAGTCGGAGATTGCGCCGATTACCGGTCCCATGTACCAACTCTTCATTTTCTTCATGATTACCGATCCGAAGACGACGGTTCGCTCGACGCGCGGCCAGTGCCTGGTCGTATTTCTTGTGGCCGTGGTGGAAATGATTTTGCGCCTGGACCAGATTGTTTACGCACCATTTTATGCGCTCTTCGTGGTGGGTCCAACGGCGATGCTGATCGAGATTTGGCTGGATTCGCGCCGCGCGAGCGCAGCCAATCGAACGGTGGCTCAGTGACGGTTCGCAAACCGGGTCGAGCCCGGAAGCCGCGGCGTCGCGTGATCTATCTCCTGCTGATACTTGCTCTGTTCCTCTTGGCGAGTTGCAAACCGAAACCATCGAGCGAGCCGAAAGCAGTTCCCTCACCACAAGCCGAGACGCCCATTCGATCAGGACCTGAAGCTGCATCTGCATCTCCATTGCTCGACTCGACCGCGAAACCTGCTCGTCCCTCCGGTCCTATCGAGTTCACGGATGTCACCGCACAGGCGGGCATTCATTTCAAACACAACAGCGGCGCTTTCGGAAAGAAATATCTGCCAGAGACCATGGGCAGCGGCGTTTGCTTTCTGGATTACGACAATGACGGCTGGCAGGACATCTTGCTGGTCAATTCGATGGACTGGCCCGAACATAAGTCCGGCAAATCCTTTCCCGCGCTCTATCACAATAATAAAGATGGAACGTTTACCGATGTGACGCGGCAGGCCGGCCTTGCGGTAGAGATGTATGGACTCGGCTGCGCGGTCGGCGACTATGACAATGACGGCTACGACGATATCTACATCACGACCGTCGGCTCCAATCATCTCTTCCATAACCTGGGCAATGGCAAGTTTGCCGATGTAACAGCCAAGGCGGGAGTAAGTGATCCGGGATTCTCCGCCAGCGCGGTGTGGTTCGATTATGACAACGACGGCAAGCTGGACCTGTTCGTCGCCCATTACATCGACTGGTCCATTGAGACCGATCAATACTGCTCGCTCGACAACAAGAACAAGTCTTACTGCACTCCGCAGAGATACAAGGGCCAAAGCTCCGCGCTCTTCCACAATAAGGGCGATGGAACATTTGAGAATGTCACGCGGAAGGCTGGCCTTTACGATCCCACCAGCAAATCGCTGGGGATTGCGTTATTGGATTATGACAACGATGGCTGGCTCGACTTGTTCGTTTCCAACGATACCGAACCGAACAAGCTCTACCGCAATAATCACAATGGAACTTTCACCGATGTCGCTGTCGCGGCCGGCGTGGCCTACAGCGAAGCAGGCACAGTGCGCGCCGGGATGGGCACGGACGCGGCCGACTACGACGACTCCGGATGGCAGAGTCTGGTGATCGGCAACTTCACGAACGAAGGAATGGCGCTTTACCACAACGATGGCTCGGGATTGTTTACCGACGAAGCGCCGGCGACGGGCATCAGTACGATCTCGACCAAGTCGCTCACGTTCAGCACTTTCTTTTTTGACTACGATCTTGACGGCCGCGCCGACATTCTCGCCATCAACGGCCATGTCTCCGACGACATCAGTGTGGTGCAGCCGCAAGTTAAGTATGCCCAACAGCCGCATCTTTTTCGCAACCTGGGCAAGAATAAGTTTGAAGAAGTAACCATGAAGCTCGGCGCCGCGCTGCAACGTCCGATTGTGGGACGTGGCGCGGCTTACGGAGATTTCGACAACGACGGTGATTTGGACTTATTGATTACTGCCAACAACGGGCAAGCGCGATTGCTGCGCAATGACAATGGAAACCAGAACGACATGTTGCGGGTGAAGACCGTGGGTACACGATCGAACCGCGATGGCATTGGCGCAAGGGTCACGGTCAAGACAAACACGGGAGCACGCCTGTTTGCCATGGTGAAGACCGGTTCCAGCTATTTATCTCAAAGCGAGCTGCCGCTAACTTTCGGCCTGGGTAAACCGGAAGCGAGCAAGACAGTGAGCCTCGAGATTATCTGGCCCAGCGGTCAGAAAGATACCATCCCAGACGTCAAGCCCAATCAGTTCATCACGGTGAGAGAAGGCGAAGGTATTACGTCAGCGCAGCCTATCGTTTTTTCTCAGGCCAGGTCGCCCCAAGCCTCGATGCCCGCCTCTTCGCAAAAGTGAAGCGCCAACTCCGGCGCGCCAATCACTTATTCAATCGGGCGAGAATCTCTTTTTGATTTTTGATAATCGTCTGGAGCGCACCCTGGTTCTTGAGAATAGCCGACTGGTTTTTCAGAATGGCCGACTGATTCTTTTTGATCGTGGCTTGATTCGCACGGAGTGCGGCCTGATTGGCGATTATGGTCTTCTGATTCTGGACAATCGTTTTCTGATTAGCGATCACTTTGCTTTCTGACATTGTGTAAGCGGCCTCCTGCCGCTGGAATCTGCCCCGTTTGCGAGGAAGTCGTCATGCCGACTGACCACCGCGCTCTCCACCAGAAGCCATTCTAAGGGCGAGGGTTGCAGTTGGTGCCGGGAGGGGGAGTCGAACCCCCAAGACCCGAAGGTCGGCGGATTTTGAGTCCGCTGCGTATCGCGGTATAGCTATGATAATAAGCAGTTTATATTGTACAAGACGTGAAAGTGTGTAAGCAAATGTGCCGGTTTTGAAGGTTTTCCACTGGTCAGGTCACAAAAGTACCTCGCGACGACGCGCCTTTTTTCGAGCGCTTTTTATCTGACCTCTGCGAGCGGGGGCAAAGAAGTGCCTTCCCCTCACCTATGCATTCTTGTCAATTCCCAATCTCACCCAGCGCCCCACGAACCGGAATGAGTCCCAGGACATGTCTAGCGTTCCGGATCAGACGAGTCTATAATCCGAAATAGACGGGACATTAATCCGAATTGGACGGAGCCTCCGCCCGGCATGGACGATACCGATCACGCGCTCTATCCTCGCTTTTCCGCCGAGTTGGTGGCCACCGCGCTCAAGGACACGCCGGTTGTTATGGTTACGGGGCCTCGCCAGTGCGGCAAGACCACACTGGTACGCGATTTAGTCGCGGGTAATCGCGAATTCATCACCATGGACGACGACACGGTGCTGGCCGCGGCACGCAGCGATCCAACTGGGTTAGTGCGAGCGCTCGATCGAACGACCATTGACGAAGTACAGCGAGTGCCCGACCTTCTCCGGGCCATCAAGAAGTCAGTCGATGATGATCGCCGGGCCGGCCGGTTTCTGTTGACGGGCTCAGCCAATATCCTGACTCTGCCTCAGGTCTCGGAGAGTCTCGCCGGCCGCATGGAGATCGTGAGCCTTCTGCCCCTCTCACGGGCTGAAATCCGAGGCAAGAAGCCGGGTTTTCTCAAAGCAGCGTTCGATAGCAAGCTCGGCAAACCTGCGGAGTCTGATGATCGGCAAAGACCTAGTACAAGCCGTGCTGACTGGCGGCTACCCCGAAATGCTGCGGCGCGAAGATCCAAAGCGACGCCAGACATGGGCACGCGATTACGTAAGAGCCATCGTGCAGCGGGATGTGCGCGAGGTTGCCGACGTGGAAAAACTCGACCAAATGCCGCGTCTGCTACAGGTTCTTGCCCACCATTCTGGCCAGCTCACCAATTTCACGCAGATAGGCGGCCAAGTTGGGTTTGACGACAAGACCACAAGGAAATACGTCGCCATCCTGGAGCAGTTGTTTCTCGTTCGTCGGGTGGAACCGTGGTTTCGGAACCAGTTGAAGCGTTTGGTAAAGACGCCCAAGCTGCATTTCCTTGACTCCGGCCTGCTCGGCGCACTCTTAGGAGCTAGTGTGGAGCGGGTCGCGAAAGACCGGACAATGTTCGGACCATTGCTGGAAACGTTTGTTTTCTCTGAGGTGTTGAAACAGGCGTCTTGGTTCGATGAGAGCTGCGCTTTATACCACTACCGGGACAAAGATCAGGACGAGGTTGACCTTGTGATTGAAACGGGAAATGGCGCATTGGTTGGCATCGAAGTCAAGGCGAGCGCTACCGTGAATGCTGGCGACTTCAAGGGACTCCGAAAGTTGGCCGAGGCCTGCGGCGATAACTTCAAGCTGGGAGTGGTTCTCTACGATGGCGGAAGGCCGGTCCCCTTCGGCGACCGTCTTGTTGCTGCGCCAATGTCTTGCTTGTGGGCGTGACTCGATTTTCGCGCCCTTCGGGTGGCGGTTCATCCGCATCCAAGAAGGCATGCAGCGAGTTCCAGTAAACTCCAGCAGGATCGCCACATCGGCTATGCTCCTGAACAACAGGTGCTAGAACTGGAATTTAGACAAAGTGGAGAAGTCTATCAATACTTCAATGTGCCCGCCGAGGAGCACACCGCTTTCCTCGCCGCCGATTCCAAGGGCACTTACCTCAACTGCCACTTCAAGTCCCGACAGTACCGTTATCATCCCTGGGTGGACGTCTATCGAACACCTCTCTCATCATCGCCGTGCCTACTGCCTCACCGGGAATGTGTACCTTTCCTAGAAGTGGCGGAGGGCTGAGAGTGCGTAGCACATGTGTCAGTCATGCTCACGCAGTGTTCCGCAACTAAACTCAACTTTTCAATTGAATAGATTTAACATCGTGGCGGAGTGTTTAGCGAAAAATCCGCTGCGTCTGCCAACAGAGGTTTTTCAAATGGGTAGAGGTAGCCAGCTAGCCACGTATTTTGCGGGTTTTTGAGTTGGTGCCGGGAGGGGGAGTCGAACCCCCAAGACCCGAAGGTCGGCGGATTTTGAGTCCGCTGCGTCTGCCAGTTCCGCCATCCCGGCTGAGGAAAACTTTGGAAGGCTTTTGTTAACTGCTTGATTTCAAAGTCTAATTGATCCCCGTGCCTTTGTCACCTGAACGAAGTTCGTTGTCAACTGAACCATTTTCGCTTGTCAACTATGGCTTTTCTATGGCTAAACCCCTCCGACTGTTGCTCGATTCGCTCTCGACCTTCACGAATTTTGCGTCCTGCAGCCACAAGGTCATCGTAGTTTTGTAATGTTGTATCGATCGAATATGCTAAGCGAGGCGATAAGTACCAAACAAGTTCCATTCCGCTGATTCGTATCCCTTTCCTGAACTCTCGCCCTCTCATTGAACTCCATGCGATTTTTTCGATGCGCAGACGACCGAAACCATATTTCGTTGCAAGACCTTTACCGAAGTAAGTGGAAAACCGCTGGGATCTTTATTGCCCATTCTTCCATTTCATCCGATAAATCTGGATCGCGCTGGCATCGCTCAAGGTTGCGATTTTGCCATCGGTCGTGATGGATACGAATTCCTCCGCTCCGTTCTGAAGTGGGTTCAATCCCGTAAACTTCGAAAAGAGCTCCCACTTTCCGTCCGGCACCGACAGACGGTAGATTCCGATTGGCTCGCCGGGTCCCGCTTCCGAGGGACCGCGCATCACATAAAGTGACTTGGAATCCGGCGCCCACACAAAAAATCCCCATTCGTGTTCAAAAACCTTCAACTGCTTCCACTGTTTTGTCCTCACGGAATAAACCGCCAGGCTTTTCGGTGGATTCTGAATTCCCGCGAGGTACTGCCCGTCAGGCGACCACAAAGGGGCATAGTAGCCGTCCGATCCCGGCATGGTCGACACCTTCCTTGTCTCCAGATCCAGAATCCGAATGCGCAGATGTCCCGGGATTGGATAGTCGTTAAAATAGATAGACTTCCCATCCCGAGACCAGCTGGGTAGTACTTCCATGAAACCCTCCGAGGTCAGCTTTTCCGGTGCGCCGCTACCTACGCTGACGCGGTAAAGCTCGTGCCAGTCGGTATACGCTATCCAGTTGCTGTCCGGCGACCAGGTGAGCATCTGCGCCAAAGTATTGGTGAGTTGCAACTTCTCGCTGCCGTCGATCTTTGAGCGCCACAAGTACCCTCTTGGATAGTCTGCGTATGCCATCCATTTTCGGTCCGGTGAAACCACAAGCTGGGCCGCGGGTAGCCCGCCCTGATACGGCAAAAAGCGTTTTTCCTTTTCGTCGTAGAAATGCATCGATCCCTGCGCCAGGCGGCCCACGACGAACATTTCGTTGCCATCGCGACTCGGCGCCATCCCGGTCACTTGGGGTTGACCCGGCGTCAATCGTGCGGCGTACGGCTTGTTCCAGAACTCGTACCACCGGGGCTCGAAATATTCGTAAAGATTATTAGATCCATCTTTGAACGAGTTAAAAACAAAATGCTTTCCGCCCGCCGTCCAGATTCCGTTATAGATTCCGGCATCCTCCGGCCAACCCTGCGGAAGAGGAAGTACGTGGGGATTAGTGCCGTCGACGTTGACCTCCCAAATTCTCGTAATATCGTTCTCCAGGTTGCTTCGCGACACCGTTACACGAAGTTTTTTGGAGTCCAGCGAAAAAACGGGATTGCCCGGCACCATATGGTGAGTGTTCCAGATTTCCTTCACATTCTGTCCGTCGATGTCGCACAGATAGACCGATGCTCTTTCATTGAATGCAATCAGCTTCCCGTCCGGAGAATAGATTGCGCCGCGGGCCGTGATATTTCCCAATCGCTTCGCCGCACCTCCCAGCACGGGCATAGTCCATAGTGTTCCCCGCTGTGTTTCGTCGTTCTGATCGTCCTGCACCAGCAAAAACTCAGAGCCGTCCGGTGAAATATCGAGGATATTCATGGTTCCGATCGCGGCGCGAAGGGGAGCGGCTTCTCCCCCGTTTACAGACATTTCGACAGGATCTTGTCCGCTGACGAAGTAAATACGTGATCCGTCCGTAAAGATTGAAGGACTCTTGATTTCGCTGGAGAAGGTGAGCTGCTCCATGAAGAGTGGCGCAGAATCGGCAGGTGTGCCGCGGCCGGTAAGCGCAACCCACGCGACCGCGCAGGTCACAGCAACCGCCCCAACCCAGATCCACTTTCTCGATTTCTCTCGCTTTGCCGGTTCTGCCCGAAACCCGATCCCCGATCGCTCGGTCTCCTTCTTGATCAGCCGGCGCAGATCCACCATCAGTTCATGCGCGGTCTGATAACGGTCCTCCCGATCCTTTTCCAGAGTCTTCGCTACGATTCGTTGGAGTTCTTCGGGTACGTCGGGCTTTAATTCGCGAATGGGTTTCGGCTCTTTGTGCAGAATCTTCCCGATGATTGTTCCGGGAGATTCTCCGGCGAAAGCAGGCTTTCCGGTCGCCATCTCGTAAAGCACAATCCCAAAGGAAAAAATGTCGCTCCGCGCGTCGATGTCCTTGTCCTGCGCCTGTTCCGGGGACATGTACGCCACGGTTCCCACAATCGAGCCGCGTTCCGTGATCGGAGCTGAAATGGTTAGCGTCTTGTCTGTGGGCGCGCTATCCAGGAGCGTGCGTTTCGCCAAGCCGAAGTCGGCCAGCTTCAACTCACCGCGGTTCGTCACAAAAATGTTCGAGGGCTTGACATCCCGGTGGATGATTCCATTCTTGTGCGCAACATCCAGCCCTGAGGCGATCTGCATCGCATAGTCCAGCAACTTTTCCATTGGCAGTGGACGCGATCCAATCTTGTCCCTTAGGGTTTGCCCTTCGAGCAACTCCATGGCGATGAACGTCTGGCCATCTTGCTCGCCGATGTCATAGACCGTACAGATATTGTGATGATTCAGGGCTGATGCCGCCCGCGCCTCGCGCCGAAAACGCTCCTGCGCATGGGCATCCTGTCGCCCTTCAGGCGGAAGAAACTTGAGGGCCACGAAACGTCCCAGCCGTGTGTCCTGGGCCTTGTAAACCACCCCATTCCCTCCCTCGCCAAGCTTCTCCACAATGTGGTATCGGGCTGTCGGCGTCGGACTGTTGGGTGGTATGAGTGGGTCCGGCATTCTCGGCGTATCTTAGGAGTATCCGTTCATGCAAGTCAATCCAGACGGGCTTAGTTAACGGTTGCGGGACCGGGAGGTAAGCTAGTCGTGATGGCGCGCTGATTTTCGCTAAGTCGTTGAGTCTCCGTGTAAGTTGTTGAAATGTCGTAGAGGGCCGCTGCGAGGCCGTGGGACGTGCGATCTTTGCGGGGACAACCTTCCAGTGGAGTCGAGGCGCTCTCGTCGCTCTAAGGGTCGTTTCCGGCCCCGCAATGGGCTTTCTGGGCAGCTACCCGAGGCTGAATCGCGCCCTGCACGACTCTTGCAATTTAGTGTATTGCTCTAATTGTACGTACAATCGCGTATTCTTTCTTTCCAACTCGTACGGCATCAATGCTTTACGTGTGCTGCTCCATTGCCAGCAGGTTTTTCTTGCGGTCCAGACCCCAACGGTATCCGCCCATGCTGCCGTCTTCGCGGACTACGCGATGGCAGGGAATCTCCACCGCAACCGGGTTCGTGGCACAGGCGCGGGCTACGGCTCTCGCGGCCGTCGGTCGGCCAATTGCTTTTGCGACCTGGCTGTATGACTTGGTCTCGCCGAATGGAATCGATTGCAGATACGCCCACACGCGGCGCTGAAACGCAGTCGCGCGAATATCGAGCGGCAACGCGGAATTGAGTTCGCGGCCACGCATGTGTTCGAGCAGGGCGCTCACCCAGGACTGCAGCCCACCTTTGTCGGACTTGCGCGAGGCGAAGGGAAATTCGCGCTTCAGTCCCTCTAATAACTCTCCGTCGTTGCGCGCGAACTGAATCGAACAGATGCCGCGTTCGGTGGCCGCGATCAGCATGCGCCCCAGCGGCGAGTCGGCGCAGGTATAACGAATCACGGCGGCGATCGCGCCGCGGCGATATTTATCGGGCGTCATGCCGAGCTGCGATGCGGTGCGCTCGTAGAGGCGACTGCTGGAACCGTACCCGGCGTCGTACATGGCGCGGGTGACGGAGTCTCCGGATTGCAGGTTGCGTTTGAGCTGGCGCAGGCGGCAGGAGTCTGCGTACTCGCGCGGCGTGATGCCCAGCGCGGCCTTGAAGCGGCGCTGCAGGTGGAACGGGCTCTGATGAAATTCCTTGCCCAGGCGGCCCAGCGTGAGCGGCTCGTCGAGATGCTGCTCGATGTAGCGGCAGATCGCCTTAACGCCGTCGGCTTGCGGATTGCCGGACACGGATTTTGGACGGCAGCGCAGGCAGGCGCGATATCCCGCGTGCTCGGCCTGCTCGGGCTGGAGGAAGAATTCAACCTTCTCGCGGCGCGGGCGCCGCGATGGGCACGAGGGCCGGCAATAGACGCCGGTGGTCGAGACGGCGTAAACGAATTCGCCATCGCGGGCGGCGGTGCGCGCGAGAACCGCCTTCCAGCGTTGCGCGTCTTGGGATGCGTCCGCGGTCGCGGGCCGCAGGGGCAGATTGGGTTGAGATGCGGGCATGGCTTCCAGACTCGGCGTCAGGCTTTCTGTGGTGAGTATGGCATTGGTCGTCATAGTAAGGAAAGCGTACGGCGGAGGGGCCGTGGAGGACTATCCGAATCTTGCGGCCAAAGTGAAAACAGTGGTCAGTGGCCAGTTGCCAGTTTTCGCCTTCGGCATTTAGAGTTGCGGCGAAACATTTTTTCTAATTCATCTCGAGGCATAAAAATGCGACGGGTACGTTTGGCGGTTCTGGGTCTGGTGGCTTTGGTCAGCGCTTTGGCTGTGGGTCAGGCTGCGAAGCATGTTTTGAATGCTGAGGAATTGAAGAAGGCGGTGCCGACGGAATATTTCTTTCGCGGGCAGAAGGCTCCGGTGCAGTTGCGGAATGCGGTTGGATTTCAGCAGGCCGACGGCAAGATGATGCTGGCCGCCCTGGTGGACGCTTCGGGATATTCGACCGGGATTCAGCAAAAATATCAGGGCCTGTTGATTACCGAAGTGAAGCTGAGCGTTGGTGGAGCGGATCTGGCTGCGGGGCAGTATGGCTTTGGGTTTACGGCCGACGGCAAGGTCGTTGTGATGGACGTCGGCAACAACGATGTGTTCAGCGTCGTCTATCAGACCGACGCGGGCTTGCCGCGCCCGGTGCCGTTGAAGCTGGTCGAGGATGGCACGGGATACAAGCTGTATGCGGGAAAGAAGTGGGTGGGGATTAAGGCTGAGTAGCGCCCCGGCGGCTAAAGCCGCGGTTCTTCTCTGCTACTAACGGCGCGGCTTGAAGCCGCGCCCTTTCAAAACTTTGAGGCGCGAAGCGAAGGGTGGAAGAGCGGCCCTTTAGGGCCGCGTCTGACGATCAGAAAATTAATCGGCCTTCAGGCCCGGGGGCTGAAGCCCCTGTCGTGTTGGAAGCGCTTTACGCGGCGCTGAAGCGCCGCTCTTCCACGTTGCGACCAACGGCACGTTGCATCGGACGGCATGTCACGTCCAACGGCACGTTGCGACTAACGCACGTTACGTCCAGCGGCTGAAGTTTAGTGTTGTAGAGGTTGGAACGGGCCTCTGAGGGAGCTGATTCCGGCGCGCTTGCGGAGATCCGCCAGCAGCGCGCTGGCTGCGTTTTGATAAGTCTTGTTGGGGTCGGAGGGATCGGCCCAGACCGCGTCGTAGATGATCTGCGCGGCTTCTTTCAGATCGACATGCAGGGCGGCTTCGCAGATGTCGAGACGCTCCTGCAGGCGTTCATAGCAAGTTTTGCAAATTTCCGCCGTGGCCGTCTCCCCGGGGTGATGATCGCCCAGCTGGCAGATCGACTCCGGGGCATCGACGGCCTCAGCATGCGCCTCTCTCAGCTGAGACTTGAACTGGCGGAGAAATTCTTCGCGCTCCTTCTCCATAGCGCTATCGGCAGAGGGCGGCGGCGCAACCGCATGCGCGACCTTGGTCGGCACTCGCGGCACTATCGGCGAGATGCGCTCGTTGTGGTGGCAGGTCGGGCAAATGTCGAGATCGGCGGGATAGTAGAGACGGCATTTCGAGCAGGGCAGGCCGTAGCCGGTGGATTTGCGCGGTGAGCCCGCGGGAGTGCCGGGGGCGCCTGAAGGGTCCATGCGGCGGACGCCGGCATCCTGTGACAAGGCGGCGTGCGCGGCTTTGCCGGGTGTTCCCGGCTGTTGCTGCGGTCTGGGTGCGTTGATCGGCATGGGTTAGCTCGCTCTTAAGTTTAAAGATGTCGTCCGGCTTCGCCTATGCACCGGAGTACTACATGGGGGATGTCCGAATGGTGCTGGGGACTTCATTCGCCGATTCGCGGCTTTTCTGCATTCCCCTTCGTGCTTACTCCTTACTGGCTCGGCTTCGCCTTCGCTGGACGGGCGAATGCGCCCGTCCCTACGTAAGTCTTAGCGTTGGCTGGTTTCTTTTAGCAGCTTCAGCAGCTCTTCGCGGCGGGCGCGGTAGAGGCTGCGATCCGGATCGAGACGGGCTGCGGTCTCGAGTTCGGGAAGCGCTTCTTCGTAACGGTCTTCGCTGATCAGGCAGGCGGCCAGCGCGTAATGATTGTCCGCCGAGGCGTTCACACGCAGGGCTTCGCGAAATTCTTTTTCAGCCGCATGCAGGTCTTGCCGCTGCAGAAATACTGTGCCCAGCAGACGATGCGCCAGATCGGAATCGGGGTTGAGGGAGACGGCGAGTTGCAGCTCGCGCAGAGCCTCGTCCGGCTTGTTATCGAGCAGCAGCACCTGGCCGAGAATGCGGTGTTCGGCTGATCCCGTAGGATTCTGGCGCAAGGCGATGCGCAGTTCTTCGACCGCGGCGTCGTAATTTTGCTTCGACATGTAGGCGCTGGCGAGGCAGGCGTGTCCCTGCGGCCATTCGGGATGCTGGCGGTAGAGTTCATGCAGCTCGTCGATGGCGGCGTCGAAATTGGACTGGTCGCAATAGGTGTTGCCGAGATTGTTGCGGATCGAGGCCTCGCCGGGAGCGATGCGCTTGGCTTCGCGATATTCGGCGGCAGCCTGCGCCAGATCGCCTTGCTCGTGCAGGGTCAGGCCGAGATTGGAATGAGCCTCCCAGAAAGCGGGGCGGAGATGAATGGCCTTCTGATAGTCGGCGATGGCGCGAGGCACGTTTCCGGCGGCGTGCTCGGCGATGCCCATATCGTAATAGGTGTCGGCGTTGCCGGGATCGCGGGCGAGCGCCTCTTCATAGGCGTGCACCGCGGGCTCATATTGATAGTTCGAATATAGCGCCAGGCCCAGGTTCTGATAGGCCTCGGCATTTTGCGGATCGATGCTGAGCGCGGTGCGAGCTTCGCCGATAGCGTTCGGGCCATCGTCGAGGCGATAAAAAAGATAGGCCAGGGCGCTGTGATTCTCGGCCAGTTCGGGCATGAGGCGCGTGGCTTCGGAGAGCTCGTCGAGGGAATCGTCCCACTGCTCCTGGTGGCCGAGCATGATTCCGAGGGCGAAGTGCAGCGCGGAATTGTTCCGGTCATCATGCCCAACCGCGGAAAGCGCGTCGCGCAGGTGAAGCTCGGCTTCGTGATAGCGGCTGGAGCGGGCTTCGCTTGCGGCTTTCAGCACGGCCGGCGGGATCGGCGCAGCGATCTGGGCTGACCGGGCATTGCCCGAGCTGAGGACTTGCATCAGATCTTTGCCCGCTCCGGCGGACTCGAGCTGGCGCAGTTCATTGTGCGTAGGCAGGTTGGCCAAGCCGCGTTCTTTGGTTACGCGAGCCAGGCTGGTGCTGGAAACGCCTCCGGCGAGCCACGCGGCTAGTTGGGTGGTGGTGACTGGTTGAGAATCGGAACCATTGGCAGTGGCAACCGCCAGAGTGAATAGAAAGAGAGAGAAAAAATGCTTGAGTCTCACCACATACCCCAGCGACCGGAATTGGCCCATTCGACAACTTCGCTAATGCTCCGCTGCTCAGGGCAAGCCTTGCTGGTGGCGGCTTTCGACGGGAGCGCCATCCGGAAGGCTTAGAAGAAACATAGCCCCGCGGGAAGGTCCGGGATAAGGTCACGAAGGTAACTGGCGGGGGTGACTGGGGAGGTTGCAGGGGGGCGGGCGGACGATTCGGCGGGTTGGCGCGGACTACGTGTGCAGTCGCGTTGGGGAGATCCTTCCCTCCGCCTGGAAACCGGCTCCGGTCAGGATGACGCCGACCTTCATGATTCGTAGCATTTTGTGATTGAAATCACTGGGCTTAGTGGCAAGGTTCACCGTTCTGGGGCTGCTGGGAGCGTAGAACATATACAGACTATTGGGATGCCCGGGCGGGGGTCGCTAGACCTTTCGCTTGAGGTTTCGATAGCGTATCATCTAATCCTGTAGTGATAGCCCTTGGAGGCTCCGATGTTTGAAGGCCTATTTCAGCCGATGCACTTGCTGGTTATCTTCTTTATAGCCTTGCTGGTGTTCGGTCCTAAGAAACTGCCGGAGCTCGGCAAAGGTCTGGGTGAGGGGATTCGTGCCTTGAAAGAGGGTATGAAGGATGGCGCCCAAGCGCAGACTCCGACTACTCCGACCGAGCAGAGCAAGAATACTGAAACCAAAGGCTGAGCGAGTTCTCGCTGTTACCCAGCGAGAAGGTCTGCTTAGGGGCACCTTGGGGTTCGCATCCTCGCCGTTTCGTCGCTGATTTCTATCCGTTCTACTGTGGTTCCGGGTTCCTGTATTGCAATAGTGTTTCTAAAAACTCTGAAAGCTGGGGGTGGTTGTGTTGCGTAAATTCGAATTCCTCGGGTTAATTGCGTTTATTGGACTGTCATCTTTTATGTTCGCGGATCAGGTGACTTTGAAAAATGGCGATCGCCTCACCGGCACGGTGGTGAAGGGCGATGGCAAGACGCTGGTGCTGCACACGGATGCGGCGGGCGATATCACGATCAAGTTCGACGCGATTCAGGAGATCAAGACGGATGCGGAATTGCACGTCAGCCTGAAGAGCGGGAAGACCGCAGTGGGTCCGGTTACGACGACCGACGGCAAGATTGAGATTGCAGCTAAGGGCGGCGCGCCGGTCGAAGCGGCGACCGGTGACGTGACCATCATTCGCAATGATGCCGAGCAGGCCGCGTATGACAAGTCGCTCCATCCCGGGCTGAAGCACGGATGGACTGGCGGGCTGAATGTGGGCTTCTCAGTGGCTCGCGGCAACAGCGAGACGGAGAACCTGGCGCTGGCGTTCAATGCGGTGCATCCCACGCTGAACGACAAGATCACGCTGTATGCGACTTCGATCGATACGCAAAACAATCTGGCCACGCCGAGCACTGTCGCCAACCTGGAGACGGGCGGACTGCGCTACGACCGCAACCTGAATCCCAAGCTGTTTGCCTTCGGCGCGGCGGACTTGATGAGCAATGCGCTGCAGTATCTGGATTTGCGGCAGGTGTATACCGGCGGCTTTGGCTTTCATGCCATCAAGACGGATCGCACGATCCTGGATTTTCTCGGCGGCGTGAACTACACGCATGAAACCTATTCGAACGGCGCGCCGATCATTCCGGCGACCGCTCCTCCGACGTTCGTGTCGTACGGCGTCACCCACCGTTATGTGGCTTTGACTCTGGGCGAAATCTTGAATCAGAAGATGGGAAAGAGCACGGCCCTCATTCAGGACTTTACTTTTTATCCCAACCTGCAGCAGACCGGGGAATATCGCGGGACCTTCGATCTGGGCACGGTTACGAAGTTGAACAAATGGCTGGGATGGCAGAACCAGTTTCAGGACATCTATGTGTCGAACCCGCCGACGGGGTCGAAGAAGAATGATGTGCTGTTCACGACTGGGTTGAATATCTCGTTCACGCGGTAGGGACCCTCAGGGGCTAAAGCCCCAACATCGTTGCAGCGGATTGCGGCGCGGCTTAAAGCCGCGCCCTTTCAAAGCTGCGGGTCAACGATGCACGAGCGCGATTCGGATTCGTATCAGGGTACGCGTTCAGGCGTGCCTCCTGCAATATTTTTCGAACGGCTTTATCCGTGGCGGCCTTTTTAATTCCGGCGCATGGCTAGTCGAGGCCATGAATTTTCATGCTGACCAGTTGATCGATGCTGAGGTCGTGGAGGCCGCGGGCGCGCATCTCGCTGATGTATTCCGGCGTCACGTTGTGAATGCGCATGGCGATCAGGTCGTCGGGATCGGGATGAGAATATCCCAGGCCCTGCAGCTTCTGGATGAAGTCCGGGGAGACGCCGTGGATGCGGAAGGCGATCAGCTTTTCCAGTTCCACGTGATCGTAGCCGCGCTGCTTGAGTTGGGCCATCCATTCCGGCGTGGCGCCATGGATGCGCATGGCCACCAGCGTGTCTTCATCGGGCGTGTAGCCCAGCTGGCGCAGGTTGCGCACCATCTCCGGGGTCACGCCATGAATGCGAAACGCGACCAGCTTATCGCTGTCGGTGGCGCTCAAACCTTCCGCCCGCAGATCGTGAATGAAAGTTGAGTCCACGCCGAAGATGCGGAAGGCGATCAGCTTGTCGGCATCGAGATCTTCGAGGTGCTCTGCTTTCATCTGCCGGACGAATGCCAGGCTGACATCCTGCACCGTCATGGCAAACTGCTTATCGTCGTCGATGGGGAAACCCAGGGAACTCATCTCGTGCGGGTAATTCGGGTCAGGCTGGAAATGGAAGAGGCCGCCTCCCTCGCCGTCCTGCAGATAGCCTTCGCACTCGATCTTGCCGGCATCGCGCGCGATGGTGAAATGCACGTCCTGGCGGCCGGACTTGGCGAAGTCAACGCCCGGAAACGAACTCATGGGCCAGTCGGAGTTGTGGTCCGACATGCCACCGTGGTGATGTTCAATCAGCGAGAACTCGACCTTGCCGGGCTCGTCGGATTTGCTGATCGCCCAACTGCCGCTGTGAACTTCGGCGGCGCGATTTTTAACGGCGATCAGAAGAACGCAAGACGCGAAGACTAAGTAAGCTAGCGTGCGACGGATTCTCATAGCGATCTCCACGGGTGGAATTTCGATCGGACTTACAGAATTTCTACCGGCCTCAGGCTTCGCCTTCGCTGGACGGGCGAATGCGCCCGTCCCCACATGAGCAGAGCTTGCGATGCGGCCGTCCTTGAATGAAGGACCTAGATTTCTCCCTTGTCCATGACCTCAAGGTTTTTCAACTCGATCAGTTTTTCTATGGTCAGGTCTTTGAAGCCGTGTTTACGCGCTTCTTCGATGAATTCGGGCGTGATGCCCTGCACTTTCGCGCCAACGACGTCATCGACGCTGGGCTTGAATCCGGCGGATTGCAGCGTCTTGATGTAGTCGGGCGTGACGCCTTGCACCTTCATTCCCACGAAGTCGTCCGCGCTCGGATTGAGGCCGAGCGCACGAATGTCACGGATGTATTCCGGAGTCACCCCTTGCACCCGCATTCCCACCACATCATCCGCGCTGGGGTGAAGACCCTGATCCTGCAGGCCTTTCACATACGCGGGCGTGACGCCTTGCACCTTGAGACCGATCACGTCATCGGTGTCGACCTTGAGTCCGAGGGCGCGCAGTTCGCGCACATAATCTGGAGTCACGCCCTGTACCTTGAGGCCAATGATCCCGTCGGCGTCCGCCTCGATGCCAACTTCTTTCATGCCGCGCACGTAGTCGGCGGTCACGCCCTGAACTTTGAGGCCGATGGCTTGATCCGCATCCGGATTGAAGCCGAGAGTACGAAGTTCCTTGATGTATTCCGGAGTGATGCCTTGCACCTTCAGTCCGACAAAGCCGTCTGCGTCTGGGTGCAAACCGAGTTCGTGCATTTCTCGGACATAGTCGGGAGTTACTCCCTGAGTTTTCAGAGCGACGAGATCGTCGATCGTGAGGTCAGTCAGGCCGGCTGCCTTCATGCCTTCGATGTAAGAGGACACGGTGGACGAGGACACGGTGGACGATGCCTGTTCGCTGCTTTGCGGGTGAGCCGGGGACGGTTTCGCAGTGCTGCTTGCCGCCGGTTTCGACGAGTTGGGTACGGGCGCGGCCGCGGATTGCCACAGTGCTGCGGCGCGAACTGACGGTGGATGCGCCAGGTTGAGCAGGGCGTTTCCAGCTGCGAGCGCTGCAGTCAAGCAAAGGATGCTGGCGGTCAAGCCGATGCCACGAACTTTGTCGCCACTCGTGTTCAACCCGAGAACACGCAGAATGCGATCGGTGAGCGGTCCGCGATTGGCAGCCATCGCCAAGGCAGGTGCGCTGCGCCATTCTTCCATCAGCGTGAGGGCGCGGGCGTACTCGACCGCGTTGCCGCAGACGGAGACGGCCACTTCGTCGCAGCAGTGCTCGCGCTCGGCGCGAATTTTCTTATTCAACCACCAGACCGCAGGGTGATAAAACAGCAGCGTCTCCACCCACACCTGGAAAAGATTCAGGAAAGGATCGAAGCGGCGGATGTGCGCCAGTTCGTGCGCAATCACAGATTGCAGTTGTTCCTCCGAGAGTCCGGTGATTGCGGTGAGCGGCAGAAAAACGACTGGACGAAACCATCCAATGACGGCAGGAGCCTGGAGCCGCATGCAGCCACGGTAGGCGATGGCGCGAGCGAGTCCGAGGCGCTGTTGCAGTTCGCGGCAAATCGCGAGAAGTCTGGGGGTGAGCGCGGTCGCCTCGCGGCGGCGCTGGCGTTCGATGAGCAGAAATCCTCCAGCCATGCGAAGGCTGAAGAAAGCGACTCCGACGAGCCATGCTTCCACGAGCCAGGGGAGAGCGGCGGCTGACGGGAAGCTACGAGAAGATGTAAGCGGGAGGATTGTTGCGGGCGCTTCCTTTGCGCTCAATCCCTCGGCTGGCCGAATCGCTGATGCGCGAATCGTGATTCGCTCGGCGGGAACTTCGTGGGCGTAATAAAAAAATGTGGCGATTGGCGCCGCCAGCATCAACACGAGGACAGCCATCCCCAGCAGATAGCGAACCGATGCGCGGCGCACCAGCGCCATCGCGGCCGCCGACAGAGCAGCCAGCGCGCTTCCCTGCCAGAGAAAATGCAGCAGAGCCCAGGCCAGGGCGCGGGTGGTATGGGGAGTGGCCCAGTTTGCAAAGGAGCTGGTGATCGCTGTCATCGGCGGTTCCTTTCGTATTCATCAAGCAGGTGGCGCAATTCGCTGATCTCTGCGGCGGAAGCTTTCCCGCCGGCGAGCGCGTGCATCATGAGCTGGCTCGCCGACCCTTCGAAGACCCGCTGCAACATGTCTCCGGCAAGTTGCCGCTTGGTTTGCTCGGCGGGCAGGCATGCTTCATAGACGTGCGCGCGCTGGGTTTCGTTTCGCCGGACCGTCCCTTTTGTGGTCATAATCTGCAGCAGCTTCAGGACGGTCGTGTATCCCATGGATTTTTTCTCGTTTAACGAGTCGAGCACTTCCCGCACGGTGGAAGGGCCGCGGGTCCAAAGCACGCGGAGAATCTCCAGTTCGGAGGCCGTGGGTTTTTGCGGAGAGTGTTTCATGAGGGAGACGTTACTACGAAGACATTCGTAGTGTCAACGAAAATCTTCGTAGACGGTCTGATAGCGTGGCTTGCTGCGTCCTGCGAAGGCTTTCCCGAGGGACGTTCCCCTCTGCATTGATTCCCGCCGCTGGGGCGAGTAGATTGGTGGGGCCAAAAATCTTCAGGGAGATTCGACGTGCTGAAACGATTCAGTGGCTCGATTTTATTACTTCTTGCATTGGTAATTCCTGCCTTCGCTGCGGAGGAAAATGTTTGCAAGGGCGATCCCAATAAATGGCAGGAACTGTTCAATGGCAAAGACCTGACGGCATGGAAGCATGTGGGCCCGGGCGGCGACACGGTCGAGGATGGGTTGATTCGCACCCACGGCGGCATGGGCCTGCTGGTCTGGACGGGCGGCAAGATCGGTGATTGCATGATTCATGTCGTCTACAAAATGCGCGACGTGAATGACAACTCGGGCGTGTTCATCCGCATACCGGTCGAGCCGCGCGAAGAGTGGATGCCGGTGCATTACGGATTTGAAGTGCAGATCGACAATCATCCGGAGACTTCGGGCGAAGACGAATATCACGAGACCGCGATGCTCTATTCGCTGACCAAGCCGCTGGTGAAACATGCGTGGAAGCCGGGGCCGGAGTGGAACACGATGGATATTACGCTGGACGGGCCGCGCACGATTGTGATGCTCAATGGCGTGAAGGTCACGGACTATAAGGATGGCGATCCGGTGCCGGAGCGGAAATTTGATTTCGAGCCGCAGCGCGGGCCGCGTCCGAATTTCGGCTGGATCGGGTTGCAGAATCATAGCGACAACGACATCGTGTTCTTTAAAGAAGTGGCGATCAAGCCGTTGAAGTAGGAAGCTGCTTGTAGTTTCTGCGGGCGAGCGCTGCTGCGCTGCGGGGAGTGCACAGGTCTTTCGCTTCGCTCAGGTGACAACGATATCCTTGATAACTGTCGGAGGAAATTTATGAAGCGCAATTTTTCGCGGCGGGCGTTCTTGCAGGGTGGTGCGACGGTGGCCGGCGGGGTGCTGGCTTCGAAAACAATTTTCCTCAACGCGCAGCCGTTGCGCAACTACGTTGCGCCCAGCGATCGCGTGCGCTTCGGAATTATCGGGATCGGCATGCAGGGGTCAGGACTGCTTACCGGGGCGATCACGATTCCTGGCGCGGAATGCGTGGGTGCGGCGGATTTATATGACGGGCGGCATACGCTGGCCAAAGAAATTACCGGCAACAGCAGTTTGCCGACGACGCGGCATTATCAGGAACTGCTCGATCGCAAAGACATCGACTGCATCGTGGCGGCGGTGCCCGACCATTGGCACAAGCGCGTGGTGGTGGATGCCTGCAATGCGGGCAAAGATATTTATTGCGAGAAGCCGATGTCGCACACCATCCCGGATGGATTCGCCATGGTCGAGGCGTCGCAGAAAAACAATCGCATCGTGCAGATTGGCTCGCAGCGCGTGAGTTCGGTGCTGTGCGCCAAGGCTCGCGAACTTTACTCGGGCGGCGCGATTGGCGATGTGGAGATGGTGGAGTTGACGCTGGGGCGGAACGATCCGACGGGCGCGTGGGAATATCCGCCGCCGTTCGATCTTTCGCCGGAGACGCTGGATTGGGATACCTGGCTCAACGATGCGCCGAAAGTTCCGTTCAACAAATATCATTTCGCGCGCTGGCGCTGCTGGAAGGTTTACGGCACAGGCGTGGCCGGCGATTTGATGGTGCACTTGCTCAGCGGAATGTTGGTGACGCTGGGATGGAATGAGGTGCCACGCTCGGCAATGGCGATGGGCGGCATCTTCCGCTTCAACGATGGCCGCGACATGCCGGACTTTCATACCGTGCTGTTCGACTATCACGGGATTCCGGTGTATGTACGTCTCGACCTGGGCTGCGAGACTCCGGAACTGGCGCGGTTTATGGGGCCGAAGGGAATTCTGGAAGCCGGCGAGTTTGAGTTGCGGCATTCGTCGCAGGCCGGAGTGGACACGGACCCCAGCTACTACGCGTATGGATTCCCGGGAAAGATGCGGGAGGAATATTTCAAGCAGTGGCATGCGGAGCACGATCCGGTGCTGGGCAAGGAACCGGTGCACCAGGACGAAGTGTATCGCGGGCACGATTGGGATGACGTGCGGCCGCACTTGAATGTGTTCTTTGAGTCGGTGCGTTCGCGCAAGCCGGTGACCGAGGATGCGGTGTTCGGCAATCATGCGGCGATCGCGTGCCACATGGCGAATGAATCGTACTTCCGCAAGCGGCCCGTGACTTGGGACGAGGCTGCGAAGACGATCAAGTCTTCGTAGGATTTTTTTGGCGGGCTCCGCGTAGACCCGGACGCATTCGTCCCGGGACTCGCTTCGCTCGTGGGCGGACGAATGCGTCCGCCCCTACGTGAATTTATGACTGAATCGCAGATGGACCGTCGGAAATTTATTGGCAACTCCGCAGCAGTTCTCGCCGCTGGCGCGGTGCTGCCGCGCACTGCTTTGTCTTACGAAAATATCAAAGGGGCGAACGATCGCATTTCGCTGGGGCATGCGGGCATCGGCAATCGGGGCGAAGAGCTTGACCTGATTGCTTCGAAGCTGAAGTCGAGTCACAAAGTTGAGATGACGGCGGTCTGCGATTTGTGGAGCGTGAATCGAGAGAAGGCTGCGACTACGAATGCCGGATATTACGGCCGGGCGCCGCGCGCGGTGCAGCATATCGAAGAGTTGCTGGCGATGCAGGATATCGACGGCGTGCTGATTTCCACTCCGGATCATTCGCATTCGCCGTTGCTGAAGCTGGCGGTGGAAGCGGGCAAGGATGTTTACATCGAGAAGCCGATGGGGAATGTGCTGGCTGAGGCCAAGGCGGCACGCGACACGGTGCTCAACTCCAAATCGATTGTGCAGGTGGGGACGCAGCATCGCAGTGAACCTTATCCGCGGGCGGCGCACGATGTGGTCGAGAGCGGAGCGCTGGGCGATATCAGCAAGATTGAGATTGTGTGGAATTATCATGGTCCGCGGTGGCGCGGGCGCGAAGAAGTGAAGCAGCTTGCGCGAGCAGGATACGGATTGGAAGGCGTGGCTGTTGGCGAAGCCGGCGCGGGCATTCGATCCGCAACTTTATTTTGAGTTTCGCTTGTACAAGGAATTTTCCGGCGGCATTACAGACCAGTGGATGAGTCACGGCATCGATCTGGTGCACTGGTTTATGAATGAGAGCGCTCCGAGTTCAGTAGTCGCGCACGGCGGAGTTTTCGCGTGGCATGACGGGCGGCAGAATGCGGATACATTTCAGGCGCTGCTGGAATATCCGAAGGGATTTCTGGTGAGTTATTCGACCAGCTTCGGTAATGATGCGCCCAGCTTTTCGCGATACATGGGAAAGAAGGCCACGCTGATTAACATTGGCGGCGAAGGCAGCCCGCGCTATCAGGTCGTCGAAGAAAAAGGTACGCACGAGGACGATGCGGACATCGACGCGAAGCGGGCTTCGAAATACGTTCTTCTACCCGGACAGAAAACCATCCCGCCGATGGGGATCGACGACCTTTCACTGGAACATATGGCGACATGGTTCGATTGCATGCGCTCGCGGAAGCAGCCGAATGCATCGGTGCACGCAGGGTTCGCGCATTCCGTGGCGTGCATCATGGCTACGCAGTCGTACTGGTCGGGACGAAAGTTGTATTGGGACGCGGCCTCGGAAACAATTTCAGAGAATGCGCCCTCGCGCGGATGAGTCGCCCACTTCCCCACTTCTCGCGCAAAGAGCGCGCGCGAGAAATGGGGCTCCCACATTATTGTTAGTGAATCGTGTGTTCGCTCTTCCTTACTGGCGGAGCGCTGGTCGAGCCCTGGAATTTGGGTTCGCCCAATTTTGCAATCCACAGGCCGGAGTGAATGTCGTTGAAGTACATAAGGCTGTTGAGCAAGTCGCTGTCGCACTTCACCGAGCAGGGCTGGCCTCCCCAGACGAACGGCAGATTCGGGCGATAGCCCTTGGTATCTCCGGTCCAGAGGCGGACAATCTCGCGGCCCTGACGATAGAGATCGCCGCGAAGTTCTCCAGAAATATCGAGCACGCGCGCGCCGCCACTGTAGTAGCCCTCGTAGAGCATGTCGTTCGCGGCCCAGAAATTGTGCGACCCACCTTCCGGCACTTCATACTGCGCGACTTCCCTGGGGTGCTTGATGTCGGAGACGTCCATCACGTGGCAGATGGCGCGCACCGGGATGCGGTCGCGATCTTCCAGATTGAAAATTCCGGGGAAGACTTCGTCGCCGACGAACAAATAATTCTTGTAGCGGAAGACGCTGTGGGTTCCGGCGAGCCAGCCGTCGCCGTAGAGTTCGTAGTGGTTGAAATGATACTGGCTGACCAGCTTGGGATTTTCCGGGCTGCCTCCCGCCATGCCGTTGCCCACGTCGAGAATGACCAGACCATCGCGCCAGTAGGCGAGATAGGCGAGACCATCTTTTATTTGCAGATCGTGCAGATAACGGCCGCTGGTCATCGACCCCATCTCAGTGTTGATGCTGAGGACGGTGGGATTTTCGGTCTGCCAGCGGGCGACTTCCTTGGGATGCTTCGGATCCTGAAAATCGATGACGCGCATCGATCCGGTGGCGTCATCGGTGAGATATACGTAGTGGCCATCGATGTAGGCACTGTGCACGCCGCCGGTTACGGTGGCCGTGTATTCGGAGAGAACTTTCAGGTGCGAAGCGTCGCTGGTGTCGAGGAAGACGATTCCGTTCTTGCGATTGGACGCGCCTTCGCGGGTGAACACGCCGATTTTTTCGTCGGGTGTAGTGCTGATGTCGTTGATGAGGCGGGCGTCGACCTTCAGCTTGTCGAGTTGCTTCGGGTTGGCTGGATCAGAGATGTCGTAGACGAAAAGCTGATCGGCGATGGTGGCGAGATAGGCGTGATGGCCGATGATCCACTCTTCGGACATTTGCAGATCGGGCATGGGAACGTGTGCGACGACTTCGACTTCGCGCTCGACATTGCGCGGGCGAACGACGACTGACGCGCTGGCGGTGTGCTGGCCGCTGGTGGCCGTGACCACGTAGATGCCAGCTCTTTCGGCGACGAACGCGCCATCGGGATAAACTGCGGCGCCGCTGCCGCTGATCGACCAGCGCACGGCGGGATGAGCGACTCCTACGTCGGAGGCGGTGAAATGAACTACGTCACCAGTGCGAGCGTCGGTGGATGCGGGTTTGAGCGACAACTTGTGGACTGCGTCGCGCGCGACTTGAACCGTGACCGAAGCGGTGACAGATTCCGCGGTGGCCTTGATGGTGGCGCTGCCGGGCGCTACTCCGGTGACCATGCCGGCATCGTCGACGGTGGCGATGGCGGGCTTTTCGGAAGTCCATTTAATTTTGGCGTCGCTGCGGGGATCGCCGCTGGGCGTGCGCACGATCGCGGTTAATTTTTCTACGCTGCCGGCGACGATGGCCGATTCCGGCTTCTCAATTTCCACGCTGGCGATTTTAGAATTGCCGACATTGACTGTGGCATAGCCGGCCTTGCCCGCAATGACTGCGCCGACGGTGACGACTCCGGGGGCGTGAAAGGTGACTTCACCGGTATCATTTGCGCCGGCGAGATCGAAGGGCGCGGCGAACCAGACGGAGGGTTTGACGTCGATGGGGTTCCCGGCCGCATCTTTGGCGACGGCACTGAATCTGACTTTCTCGCCGACGTGAACGTCGAGTGGGTTGGGAGTGACCTCGACGGTGGCAGGAGCCACGGACGGAGCCTGCTCCTGCGGCTTGGCGGCATCTTTACTGGCATCTTTGGCCGCATCCTTATTTGTATTTGTATCCTGCGACCACAACGCTGGCGCTGAAAGCGCGACTGCCACGATCACTGCCCATGCACATGCGCGGTGCTTGACCATTTTGCCCTCCGGCAAAACACATTTGAGTTGATTACGGCTTGCTGGGTTCGGTTTTCCAGAAATCGATGCCCGCGGCTTGCGAGCCTACGTCGACGGTGGCAACTGTCTTATAAGAGCCGAGGTCGATCACTTCGACCGTACCCGGTTCTGAGCCGATGCCTTCGACGGAAATGAATACATAGCGGTCATCGGGTGTCACTACCGCGCCGTGGACGATTTTTCTTTGCGTCGGGATCTTCGCCAGTTCTTTGCCGCTGACAGGATCGAAGACCGAGACAGATTGTCCGCGCTTGTTTGTGGCGATCAGGCGACCGTCTTTGGTCATCGCGAGATTGTAAACGCCGGTTCCGGCGGGAAAGCGGCGGGCCAGGGTCCAGGTATCGGCTTTCACGGCGACGATGTCGTTCGATTGATTGCAGGCTACATAGATGATCGAACCGTCGTTCGAAGGCTGCGCCCAGGTGGGGGTGCATACCGGCTTGTGGGCTGACATATCGTGAGGCGACATATTCGCCATAGTCGACGCGTTGGGATCGGTTCCGGCGTTGGGATAGGGCGCTCCTGTCATCCCCATTTCCTTGCCGGGCGCGAGCATGAAGTAGCGATCGACGGCGAACTTGCTGGTATCGATCTCGACCAGCATGTCGTCCATCATGCAGACGGAATAGTGCTTCGTCCCCGCGGGATTGAGGCGCGATCCGTGGGGCATGGTGCAGGTGGGAATGCGCTTGACCTCGATCATCTGGTCAGTGGCGACGACTGAGATCGAGGAAGGATTCATCTCGCCGTGAAAATTTGCATTGGCGACGTAGATGAAATTGCCGTCGCGACTGATGTCGGTGGTCGCCGGAAACAGGCCGAGACTGGTGTACTTGATGACGGTATTGCTCCCCGCATTGAACTTCCAGGCAGAGCCGTCGGGGCGGCCATGGCCTTGCGCAACGTAGAAATATTTCTTGTCGGGGGAGACGGCGATTCCGTGCGGGCCGTTGATGTCGGTGGGCATGAGGCCGATGTGAGCCTGGCTCTCAATGCGGGCGCCGCCGGGGCCGAAGCGGATCAGCACGACCTTGTCCGCGGATTCGCAGACTACATAGACGAGATAGTCCTGCGTGGGAGGATTGGCTGGGGAATTGGCGGCCGGAGTAGAAGAGATTTGCGCGCTCAGACTGATGGCGAACCACAACGGGAGGAAAAGCTCAACGCAGAACTGCAATGAGGGGCGACCATTTACTGATTTCTTCGACTGGAATTGCTGGCGTTCGACGGCAGTGTTGTTGATCATTTGCAGTTGGCTCAGTTTTCTTCACCATTTGCTGGCGTTTGTGCCCTGGTCGCAGCACAACTCCGCGGAATCCGGTCGAATGGCTGGAGCAGTATATCCAAATCAATAGGGCTCGACCAGTGAGGGATGCTGAGGAGACTAAGGGCGCAGTTGAGTGCGGGAGATCCTTCGCTTCGCCTGAAGAGCGGCTCCGCTCAGGATGACCCCCAATCGGAAGGCTCGCGGGCGTCGAGTTATGCAAACTTAACTCAGCGGGCTGTAGCGACTTAGGGTGCGGAAACTGTTGCCACAAGGTTTCGCTCCACGCCCGCCTGCTTCGCTTCCTTGCTGGCCTCCCGAGTCATATCGCGCGCTCCAAGGCTGACCCCTATTTTTTGGAGGAAGGCGTTGGGAGGATTGCCTCCGGCGAAGATCCAGACAAAATCGTTGGCAGCTTCCTGCCGCGTGCCGGCCACGTCGAGGATAACGGATTCCGGTTTGAACTCCACTGGATTGGAGTTGAAGAGAACTTTCAATTTGCCCGAGCGCACGAACTCCTCGATGCGTTTGGTGTTGCGCTCTTTGATGCGAGTGAAGCGCTCACTGCGGTAGGAAAGTGTGACCTGGTTTCCGGATTGGCTGGCTAATCCCATGGCAGCTTCGACGGCACTATCGCCGCCGCCGATGACCAGGATCTTCTTGTTGATGTAGTGGTCGGCTTCGATCAGGCGGTACATCACCTTGGGCAGGTCCTCGCCTTTCACGCCAAGCTTCCGCGGTTCGCCGGCGCGGCCAAGCGCGAGCACGACGGCGCGGGCACGGTACTGATTTGTGCCGGTCACCACGGTGAGGATGCCATCTTCTCCGCGCTGAATGTCTTCCACCTTTTCTCCGGTAGATACATTGAAGTCGGCGCGGTTGAGAATCATGTCCCAGAAAGCCAGAAGATTTTCTTTGGACAGTTGCAATTTCTTGAACTTCCCGTACATGGGGAATTCGACGGGGCTGGTCATTACCAACTTCTGCCGCGGATATTTTGCTACGGTGCCGCCCACTTCGTCGCGTTCGAGGGTAATGTAGTTCAGCTTGTGCTCGATGGCTCGTAACGATGCGCTGATTCCGGCAGGGCCCGCGCCGACGATCAACAAATCGTAGATACCGGGGATGGGATTTGGCCGATGGGCCTGGAAGCGTGCGGCGATGGTATCGACACAATCGCGGCCCTGATTGACTGCGTTCTTGATCAGAGCGAGCCCGCCGAGTTCACCAACAATGAAAAGGCCGGGCACGCTGGTTTCGAATTCTGGCGTAAGGCGCGGCATATCGCCGGTCATGCTGGGGCTGGCCATCACCATCTCGATGGCGCCCACGGGACAGGCATCGGCGCACAGGCCGTGCCCAATGCACTTATGTCCGTTGACGATGACGGCTTTGCCTCCGATCATCGCGAGGACATCACCCTCCGGGCAAACGCTGGTGCAGGTCGCGCAGCCGATGCAGTAGTTGGTGTCGATATGAGGATGCTGCGCCTTAGGTCCCTCGGAAAAAAACTTGCCCTTTTCGGCAGCTTCGCGGGCGCGAGCCTCGCGCTTCTTCAGACCCTTCAGGTAGCCAACAAGAAAGAAGAGGCAGATGAGGCCGCCGATCGCGTAAGTGATTAACGTATCCATGCTCTAGAAATATCCCAGAAAGAATTGCAGTCCGATATGCAGCAGCGCCAACACGGCGAAGGCGTAGCTGAACGGCTTGTGCACGACGTGCCAGAGGTGAAAGACTTTCTGCGAACGCGAGAGGAAGAGGATTCGCTTGGAAAGCGCAGCCTCTTCGGCCGCGGCGCTGACTACCTTTTCCAACTCACGATGACGAGTCGGTAGAAAGCCTGCGAGGGTCTGAATCGACTGCGCAAAGCTCAACGCGTGTCGGCGCAAGCGGGCAACCCCGAACATGCGCACCACGTCGAGAATCATCATGTAGACGATGGCGATCGCGATGGGCAGGCGGTTAACGCGCTCCGCGTCGGGAAGGCGCAAGAGGGCACGCAAGTCGGCTTGCGGCAGAAGATTCTGCGCCGCCAACTGCTGCGCCAGTTTCTCCTGCAATTCCTGCACTTCTTTTATTGACAATTCCGCGGTGGTGACCTTCCGCGGAATCTGCGCGTACAGATAGCGGCCGACCACGCCGCTGGTCGAGACCGCAAACATGATCCAGAAGGCCATACCGGCAATGCCTTTGAACTTCAAGGTCGAGTGGAAGGCGACGATGAAGGGCGCGGTCAGTCCCATGAGGACATGAATGTCGAGCCAGTGCCGGGTCGTACCGATCTGCCCGAGCCACGGCCAATGCTTGCGCAGCGGATACAAGAAGATTCCGGCGAACAGCGCGACGCCCACAAATCCGAGGTAGAGGCCGATGGGGCCGCTGGGACGCAGCAAGTGATGCTTCGGCGAAAACGGACGGTCGATCGCCGACAGTTTGTAATAGTCGAAGCCATAAAAGAAGATGGCGAAATTGCTGGCGATCGCCACGGCATAAAGCGAATAGAGGCGAATGCGATGGCCTCTTTCCGAGTCCGGCACAGATGCCCGGCTGGCGGCGGTTGCGGTAGCGGTTGCATTAGCGCTCATTTCTTTACCACCTGCTCCTCTGTGCTTACTGAGAATTTCTTGTAGGCCGTGAACTGATGCAAGTTACGCCAGTGCTGGCGCGGTGTTTCGACCTCCACGCGAGCATTGGTGGGAAACCAGTAGACCTGTTTTAGATCGGAAAAGGGCAGCGGAGCGAAATCGATCTCGGAGGAGAACGATTTCAGCCCAACGTCGGCCAGCGTGTCGGCAATTCCGGCCTCGATCTTCGCGATGGAACCGGTTTGCGGATCGATCCATGCGGTACCCGAAAGTTCGAGTGGATACTCCCGGCCGCGCAGCGCCAAAGCCGCCGGCGACTTCATGCCGGAGATGTGCTGAAATGTAACCTTCTCGAAGACCTTGCCGTTCACCGCCTCCTCGCCCACCAGTGCAAACTGGAAAGCATGCGCATAATAAGGATGAAAGACGAGGAAGAGCGTGGCGAATCCGTTGCTTAGACAGCATCGATGTGTTTCTGCGATCGCGCTTGGCCTCATGCAGTGGAATCCGCGACTCGGAGAGGTTCAATTCTCCGGCGGTGTTGGTCATGATCACAAGGTAGTCATAGGACGACTCCTCTTTGAGCATGACCTTGTCGTCCTTGCCTAATTTTTCCTGCCGCACTAGCTCCGTGCACTTCACGTCGGAGAACTGATCGAGGAATCCTGAAGTCTGATCGGCGGTGCGGGCCAGAAGATCGTTCAGTCGTTGCGTGTCGGGTGAACGCGGTTCGGTGCTCGCAGAGCAAGCTGCAGCCAAAAAGATGGCGATGGCCAGGCAGAGAGAGAATAATTGTGAAGACTTCATTCGCCCCTCCTCTTGGAATCGAAACGGTAGCCTACGGAAAACATCAGCTGGTCGTAGCTGAGGTCTCCCCGGTTCGTGGTGAAACTACTCTGCAGGTAATAGTGCGGCCCCAGAATCGTTTCCACCGTTCCGGTGATGAAGCGCGCGCGATTCGCAGTGGTGACGGTGGAAGAAAAGTTCTGCTGGCCCAGCAAGACTTCGAGGCGCAGCCGCTCGCTCATCTGGCGCGAGAGCGAAAGCGCTTCATACGAGCCGCTGCCAAACGAAGAGTTGAACTTCGCATAGTGCGCGTCGGCCCGCAGCCCGATCCAGGGGAGCCGGTTGAAAGTGATTCCGTACATCTCATTGAGCGACGCCTGGGAGTCTCCGGTCCGGCTGCTGCGGCCGAGCGTCGTGGAGAGCCAAACTTGTTTCGCGATCTCCACGCGGCCACCGGCGTTGAAACCTTGGAAAAGATATTTAGCCAGCAGAGTTGGATCGACGCTGATCAATGTGGGATCGAAGGTGGGGATATCCCGGAAATAGTTGTAGTTGAAATCGAGTTCGACCCGGGGATGCGGATTGACCCGCAGCGTGAAGAAATTCCGCCCCAGACCTGGCCCCGGCGCGGGAGCAACCGAGTTGCCGCGAGGGCTGTCGAATTGCGCCGACTCGTAGACTGCAATGTCGCGCTTGTAGGAGACCGAGTCCTCGAAGAAGATGAACGGACGATCGATCGCCCAATTCACCAGACTCACTCCGAGTCCCGAAGTAGCGGTGTAATGCAGACGATCGTATCCGCCACCTTCAAAGTTAATGAAAGCCCCGCCAATTACGCGATTGGGACTGTAGTCCCAGGAAGACGGATCGGGCGTCGACCCGCCGAAGATTCCGACCGTCGACCCATGCGCCATACGCATCCCGACATAGCCGCCATCGATAGTGTCGAGGCTGGGCGCCCACGGTAGATACAGGCGCCCGAAGCCAGCGACCAGATCGGAGTTGGGATTGTCGTAAGTCATGTTGAGGTGATAGGTCCGGTTGATCAACGACTGCAATGTCTGCTGGCTAGCTGCGGATTCCTTGGTGAGCCGCCCCCGCCAGTAGCCGCTCAGATTCCAGAAGGTGCCGCCGATGCGCGTGATGTCTCCGCGAAACACGACGCCGAGATCGGTGCTGGTCACATTGCTGGTGCCGTGGCTGATCGTCTCCATGGAATCGAAGCCGAAGCGGCCGCGGGCCCGGTTCACGGAGGGCAGAGGCGGACGCGGAATTTCCTCGCGGGCTTCTTCGTCGAGCGTGTCGCCTTCGGTAAAAGAAATCACCGCGGGATATTGCCGTGTCGCGCTCAAGGCGCGCTGCTGCACCATCGCGGCCGCATCCTCGGTCGAGAGATAAGCCAAGTCTCCCGGGACTACGGCTCGCTTGGGAGAGTGAATGTCGGTGACCGCGGAACTCTCGGCTACGGCGGTGACTTCGAGTTCGGCAATCACGCGCGGATCGCTGGCGCCGGCGCTATCTCCCTGCCGCGCGGGCAGATTGGTCTCTTCGACTTCGAGCTTCATCCCTTCCGCCAATCCCTGGGCGCGTCCACCTTCGAGATAAGCTACGCCTTCGGCGACGTACTTCACTTTGAACACCGTGCGCAGGTTGGGGTCGTCGCTGCGCGCAATCATGGTACGAGCGGGCGCAGTTGCAGCGGGTGAAGCGGGTGCGGATTCTGTTGTAGTGGAAGCGTCAGCACTTGGTTCCGGCTCGGGCTCTGCCGCCGCAGCGGTCGATGCACCCTTTTCGGGCAGCGACTGCGTCACCTCGGGTGACGGAGCTTTTTCAGCTGCAGCATCGTGGGACGGAAGTGATGCGGCGTTAGGAGCTTGTACCGCCGCGTTGCCTGGATTGGCGACGGCAATTTGATTCTGCGCGATAGACCCCTGCGCCGTAGAACTCGACGAGTCAGCGCTTGCCGCAGTTGCAGCACGGGCCACGGACCCTGCAGTCGGAGTAGCAGTCGATTCCGACGAACCATGCGGAGGCTCGAATGCCGGGCCGGAAGGAGTGGGCGGAGGTGCGGGCAGGGTGGTGGAGACAGTGTCGTCCGGGGCAATCGGCGCAGCCGTGTCCCGTTTTCTGCGAAACACTCCAATCAAACTGCCCGAGGCCGCAGCCGCTGGCGCTCCTTGAGAGCTATGCGATTTTCGCGGCGCGCCCACCAGAACTACGAGTCGATTGCCTTCGCTGCTGACCGAGTAAAGACGCGCCTGATCGAGATCGAGCACTATCCGAGTGACCATGGGCTTCGTGGTGTGCTGGGCCGCGCGCACGCGCCGCACGCCTTTAGCATTGACTTCGACATCTTTTGCATTTTCGCTGCAGCTGGTATCGGGAAGATCGAGCAGAATCCGGTCGGGATGAACCGCGAGTTGCGTCGAGGGTCGCACCGCTGCGCTAAGCGTGATCTCTACGCGCACGCCGGTCTCGACCGGCTGCGCCGACACGCGTTCCACCGTGACCTTTGCCGCAGGGGTCTGCGCCACCGCATTGGATAACAAGAGCGCGCAAACTCCCAGTGTTTTGAACAGCTGTCATCTTGTCCTACCACCCGCTGGCCCTCCCGGCCGTCGCGCAATCTGCACGTTTCGCCAAGCGAGCAATCCTCTGCAGTTGAGCCTTCTCTATCCGCCGCCCTGGCCATTCTGGTGACACTGGTAGCAATTAATGCTGTTGTAGACATAGCCGGAGACATTGTCGTGATGGAAGTTGGCCGAGTTGTTGTTGCCGTGGCAAGCCGTGCACTGGAAGATGGAATAGTCGTTGGAGTTGATGTGGCACGTCGAGCACACGCCATTCGCGTTTCCGTGATTGATCGGGAACTGCGTGTATTGCGTGTGATTGAAGGTTGCCCCGGTCCACGCCGTCGTGTTGTGGCAGGTCTGGCAGGTGGTCGGAAAGAATTGTGGCTGCGCCGAGTGCCCCGGATTGGTGGTGTTGTTGTAATCGGTCTGGTGGCAACCGATGCAGGTGATGGGCAGCGTCGTGTAGTTGTTGTTGACGTGGCAGTCGGTGCAGACGCGCGGCGGCACGGTGTGGGATCCGGTCAGCGGGAACGTTGTGTTGTTGTGGTTGAAAGTTGAATCCGTCCAGACGGTAGTGTCGTGGCAAAGATCACATTGCTGCGGGAATCCCGCCGAAACGTGATTGGGATTGGTCGTGCCCTGATAGTCCTTGAGGTGGCACGTCACGCACGCGGTGCTGTTCAGTGTGTAATTGTTGTTGACGTGGCAGTCGGTGCAGACGCGCGGCGGTACGGTGTGCGCGCCCGTCAGCGTAAACCCGGTGCTGGTGTGATTGAATACGCCGTCAGTCCAGGCGATGGTGTCGTGACAGGTTTCGCAAGTCGTCGGGAAGTTCGCCGCGACGTGATTTACTGGAGTGGTTGCGTTGTTGTAGTCGGTCTGGTGGCAGGTGACGCAGGCCGTGCTGGTCAGATTGTAATTATTGTTGACGTGGCAATCCGTGCAAAGCCGCGGAGGCACCGTGTGCGCGCCCGTCAGCGCAAATCCGGTGGCGGTGTGATTGAACACGGAATCCAACCAGTTGGTCGTGTCGTGGCAGGTCTCGCAAGTCTGCGGGAAGTTAGCCGAGACGTGATTTGGGTTGGTCGTTCCCTGATAGTCCTTCAAGTGGCAGTTCACGCACGCCGCGCTGCTCAGCGTGTAGTTGTTGTTCACGTGGCAGTCAGTGCAGGCGCGTGGCGGCACGGTGTGCATCCCCGTGAGCGGGAATCCAGTGGTCGAGTGATCGAAGTTTGCATCGGTCCAGGCCGTAGTGTCATGGCAGGTCTGACACGTGGTCGGAAAACCAGTGTGCGGCACCGGAGTCGTTGCGTTGTTGTAGTCCGTCTGGTGACAACTGATACAGGTCGTATTGGTGATGTTGTAGTTGTTGTTGGTGTGGCAATCGGCGCACTGCCGCGGCGGCACCATGTGCGACCCGGTGAGTGGGAATCCTGAGTTGTTGTGATTGAACGTCGCCGGCTGCCAGGCCGACGTGTTGTGGCAGGTATCGCAGGTCTGCGGGAATCCTGCCGAAACGTGGTTCGGATTGGTGGTTCCTTGAAAATCTTTCAGATGACAGGAGACGCACGTGGTCGTGGTCAGGTTGTAGTTGTTATTGACATGGCAATCCGTGCACTGCCGCGGAGGAACGGTATGCGCGCCGGTTAACGGGAAGTTCACCATCGAGTGATCGAAAGTCGCCGGCGACCAGGCAACGGTGGTGTGACACTGCGCGCAATTCGAAGGAAAGTTCCCCGCGACGTGGCTGGGATTATTTGTATTCTGAAAATCCGTCAGGTGACATGTAATGCAGGTCGTGCTGGTCAGGTTGTAATTGTTGTTGACATGACAATCGGTGCACTGCCGCGGCGGTACCGCATGCCCTCCGGTCAACGGAAAGCCAACAGAGTTGTGATCGAATTTGGCGTTCAGCCAGCTGTCGGTCCCGTGACAGGTATCGCAGGTCGTGGAAAACTTGGCCGTAACGTGATTCGGATTCGTGGCGCCGTTGTAGTCGGATGCGTGGCAGGAGTAGCAGTCCGTGGACATTGTCTGAAACTGGCTGTTGGCCGCGCCCTTATGACAGGAGTCGCAATCGACTGCGGCATGCGCGCCGGTAAGCGGGAAGCGGTTATTGTGCTGTTGAATCTGGCGCACCGAAACTTGCCAGCCGAGCACGCTGTGGCATTGTTCGCAATTTGCTCCTAACTGCCGCCGGTGAATGTCGGCGTGGCAGTCCTGGCAGCGCTGACCCACGTTGGTGAATACGGGCTTGGTGTGGCACTCGGTGCAGGTCACCGAGCGATGCATGCCGCGCAAGGGATATTTCGTCTGGTTGTGATCAAACTCGGGGACCGCGCGGATGGGACGCCATGCGGTCAGCGGTGTGACAGTTCTGGCAGGGAACGTTCAGATTGCCATGCGGACTATGCGTGCCTTGGGAAGCCTGGGGAGACGAACCTCCTCCGATTCCGGAGAACGCTAGCAACAAGACTGCAGTGAAATGGAATACGCCCCCCGACCCGAACATGCCTTGCCCCTTGCCCAGCCCCAATGGTCTCTAAGAAACAGAAGGATCACCGACTTGTTTCACTGAGATGCCTGCCACAGAGCAATTCGTTGTCCATCAGGGTACGATGCGCCGCGCGCCGCGACAATGTTACGCAAGTATCGAATGAGGCTTAGCCAAGGGACGCCTGCAAGCCGCACTATTACTTAAAGTGAAAGGTAACTTCTGCCAGCAGAGCGCAGTTTTTTCAGTGCTGCCAAGAAGGAGTGCGCTCGTCATTTCAGTGTTGAGAAACGCAACACCACTGATTGCCCAGCTCTTGATCCCATCTGACAAATCGAAATCTTCGATGCGGCCTAGCGTTTCTATTTATTCTGTGTACACAAGAGTACATGGCCTAATGGTCGCCAGAAGTTGTAGCCAAATCACCTTAGCTTAAAGAAATGATTATTCGAAGGCTGGTTAGGATTTAGAAACCGGGTGGTTGGGACCTGGGGACTGGGTTGGCGGGCCCATGGCACGTGGCGCAATCTTTTGGCGTCGGTTTGTAAAAGAGAACAGTTTTTGCCGCGACGATTTTCGTCAGCTTGTGGCATTCGGCGCAGCGCACATTCTGGTGCGCACCGCGCAGCGGAAAAACCGTCAGCTTATCGTGGTCGAACAGCGACGGCTTCCACTTCATGCTGGTGTGACAGTCAACGCAATGGGTGACATCGCCTTTGGCGAACTGTTTTCCGTGAACATCTTCATGACACTCCTCGCACTGCTTGGGAGCGGCTTTGAAATTAACGTTGAGCAGCCTGGTCTCCAGGTTGGGCGGCTTGTGGCAATCGATGCACGCTGTGGCACGGTGAGCGCCGGTGAGTTGGAAATTGGTTTTCGAGTGATCGAAAGCTGATAACTCCTTCCACGATTTGGTGGAGTGGCACGCTTCACAACCCGCCGGCGAACCGTCGGTCCGCTTCTGCTGCATGCGCTCTTTGAACTGCCCTTTGTGCGGATCCGCGTGGCAGCTGCTGCAATCGAGATTTTTCCAGTGATAGATCGCCGTGGGTTTGGGCTGAAATTCCGTCGACTCTTTGTGGCAATCCGCGCACGGCGTAGCCAGGTGGCCTCCAGTAAGAATGAAGCGCGTCTGCTTATGCTTCGCGATGCTGAACGTGGATGGTTTGTAGCTATCGAGAGTATGGCAGCGATCGCAGGCGTTGAAATAGGGAGCGGCGACGAACTGCCCGGCGTGTTTGTCAGTGTGGCAATCCGTGCAGTGCGCAAACTTCATCTTGAACAGTGTGTCTTTGCCTTTTGGAATGTGGCACTGTGCGCACTCCACACGCGCGTGCCCGCCCTGCAGAGGATAGGCGCTCGCCGCATGGTCTTTCCCCGTGAACAACGAGGGTTTCCAGCCTTGGACGTTGTGGCAGGAGGAACACTCCCCGCTGTCCGAGCGCTTCACGAACTGGCCGTTGTGTGCGTCCTTGTGGCAGTCGGTGCATTTCTGGAAGGCCAGCGGCTTTTTGAAATCGCCATTGGCATGGCACTGCGCGCACTCGATGGTGGCATGCTTACCCGCGAGTGGATACTTTGTCTTCGAATGGTCGAACCGCTCGTTCAGTGTCTGGAGAGAAGTCTTCTTCCAGCCCGCCGTGTTGTGACATGACTGGCAAGTCTGCGTAAAGCTGCCGTGATGCGGATCTTTATGACAGTCGGCGCACTGGCTAAACGGAATGCCCGTGTACTGCGGCTTTCCATCGACGCCGTTGACGTGACATTTGGCGCATTGCACCTGCGTATGCAAGCCAGTCAGCGGATAGCGAGTCTTGGAGTGATCAAACTGCTCGACCTTCACACTCTTCCAGTCTTCCACGTTGTGGCACTGCTGGCAGGTCTGGCCGAGCCGGCCTTTGTGAGGATCCTCATGGCAACTGGCGCATGCAGTGGAAAGACCGAGGTAGGTGCGGTTGAGGTCCTTCATCTTGATTGCCGGACGGTCCTGCGGGGAGATGTGCGCCGGATTGTGGCACTTGGTGCAAGTCACGCCCGCGTGCTTGCCTTCGAGTAGGTACCCGGTCTCTTTGTGGTCAAAGGTTTTAATGTCCCACTTGATCAACGGGAAATCTTCGCCGTTGTGTTCGGAGTGACAGCGGGCGCATTCCTGGCTGGAGCCGGCGGGAATGTTGTAGGTAGCATGCAGACCTTTGTGCGCAGTAAGTCGGTTCGCAATTTCATTGTGGCAGTCGAGACACTTCAGGGCCGCCTGCCCGCCAAATTTGTGACAACTGGAGCAATTGGTGGATCCATTGAGCGTCTGGTGCGCCCGCGATAACGGTCCAGGAGAGATTTGAGCCGGGGCGGCCGGCAACAGCACGAAGAGAGCGCACGTGGCAACCACGACGACAGCAGCACACGCCTGCCCGCGCCCAGGTATGAGCGTAGCTTTCATCTGCGAAATAAGTCCTGGAGCGAGCGTTCTCAGCTTGGTCTTACCCTGCGACTATCCGATCACGAGATTCGAGATGCAAGTTTATTGCCAGCGACATTCATGATTTGACCTGCTGGAGTGAATGCACACAATATAACTACAGGCCATCACCCATGATGGTCTAGCGAACGGCCCCATCACAAGCTGGCGAAAAATCTCGATTATGCTCATTGACCCTCAATTGGGTGATCGCAACGCGGATTGAAAGAAAGATTCTTAGCTGCGGGGGGGTCGGTTAGCTGCAGCTCCGTGCAGATCACTCGACGTGGACATGGTTTCGCTGAAGCAGAACGAGGACACAACCTTGCCGGCGGGACGACTGACATTTAAGGTCTTGGGTTCTGTCGCAGAGTTTTAAACGAGAAATGCTCAGAACTCGCGTGAAGGCTGGGCTTGAAATGGCTCGCCGCAATGGAAAGAAACTCGGACGCCCTGCATTACGCCGTTTTGATGCGGACGAAGTATCCGAGATCCGCCAGCTCCGCAAACATGGAACAAGCGTTCGCAGTCTTGCCGTTGGCTACGGAACCACTCAGTACCGCCAGGGAACGCCCTTGAGCGATGCCAACCTGCTTCATCGCCATTTGAAGCCAGCGGGGCGCGAGATTGGCGCGCCTTTGACGACTAGTGACGAGTTGGAACAATTCGCGGAGGGGCTGCCAGGAAAAACGCAGCCCGTTCAATGAGTTAAATGGTAGGCCCGAATGGACTCGAACCATCGACCTCTTCCGTGTCAAGGAAGCGCTCTAACCAGACTGAGCTACGGGCCTACAAGGTTCCATTTATCTTAACATTCAGGAGCGGGTTCAACACCCGAGCGAGCAAACGCGGTCGAGCTTTGCTCGACTGGACAGCCGGGGGCGGCTGTCCCTACATGAGTTTTTTTATACATTCGACGCACCTGCCATTCTCGGGTTGAGCGGAGAGGCGGTTAACGGAAGCCCCCTATGGATTTGCATTCGACTCGGATCAGACAATGAATGGCCGAGTTGCGCACAGCATCCGGCGGGCATGAGGGGCGAGGAAGGAAATTTGGCGCACGCAAATGACGTGGTGGCTTTGCAGCCGGTGATGGTTTCCGAGAAGGCCGCGGAGCAGGCGGCGGAAGATGCGGAAGTCCTTCAGGCTTCCATCAAGGCCGGGACCGTGGCGCAGATTGTGGTCGCTTGCATTGCCACGATCGGGCTGATTTATCTGCTGAAACTTGTTCTGCTGACGACGCTGTTCTCGGTGCTGTTTGCCTATGTGCTGGAACCTCCTGTGAAGTGGCTGGCGCGAGTTAAAGTGCCGCGATGGGCGGGCGCTCTTATCGTGGTGACGCTGGCGCTGGGGATGGCTTCCGGCCTTTGCTATTTCTCTTTCAACTCGGCGACTGCGTTTGTGGATCAACTGCCGCAATATTCCATGGCCTTGCGCGACAGCGTGGGAAAGATCAGCGCACGCGCCAATAAGATTGAGGCGCAGGCGAGTTCGGTCGTGGCCGCGCCGAAAACCGGGAAGCAGCAGCCGATTGCGGTGAGGATTGAAGACTCCCAGGGACTGAGCCGGATCGTGACCGAGAACAGTTCGACCATTCTCGACTTGCTGATGGCCATGGGATTCATTCCGTTCATCGTGTATTTCATGCTGATGCAGAAGGATCATTTCCACGTGGCCACGGTGCGCTTTTTCCCCAAGGAGCATCGTCTGCTGGCGCACAAGACGGTCGGCGGGATTTCGGCGATGGTCCGCACCTACCTTCTGGCGAACCTGATGCTGGGGGCGCTGAATTCGGTGATTCTGCTTTTTGTGTTCTGGTTTCTGAAGATCAACTATTTCTATTTCATCGCGCCGATCAGCGGATTTGTGAGCTTGATTCCATACCTCGGCGTGTTTCTCGCGCTGTTGCCGCCGCTGGCGGCGGGCCTGGGCGTGCTGGGAAAAGTTGGATTGATCGCCGTCTTTGTGAGCGTCGTGGGACTGCATCTGGTCACGATGAATGTTTTCTATCCGAAGTTTGTGGGCGAACGTCTGCAACTGAATGCGCTAGTGGTGAGTCTGTCGCTGCTCTTCTGGGCGTGGATCTGGGGCGCGGCGGGGCTGGTGCTGGCGATCCCGATTCTGGGCGCGGCAAAAATTGTGTGCGACCGCATTGAACCGCTGCAGGCGCTGGGCGATTGGCTGGGCGAGACGTCTGGGCGCTGACACTCACAAACGAAGAGCCATCACCACAGAGGACACGAAGGTACACGAAGGAGCACATACAGAAGGAGCACATACAGACGACGACTGAGCGGGCTCTCTTCCTCGCTAGCCGTGTCGATGCTGCCGGCAAGCGGGCAGGAGTGCCCGCTCCACACACTCTTCCCGCTGATTAATGCTTCTTACGCGGCGATGCGGCGGCCGAGGAGGCGAATCTGATCGACAAGGGTTGGCTCGACTAGTCGGAGCCTGGTGCGTCGTTCGTCGGCATCTATCATTTCCATGGCGCCTGCGGCCAAGGCCAAATTCTTCATGAATTGAATCATGTTAGCCTGACGCTCGTTGGGATCTTCGTTCGCCCAAAAATCGTGCATCACCGGCGTGACTCCAGCCAGGAATCCGATAATCGCCATTGCGCCGAGCTTCGGTTTAACGCCAAGTATCAGGCTGGCGCCGCCAATCAGCAGCGGGACGGCTGACAAGGTGACGGCCAACTCAGGTTGCGGGACGCCCTTGGCTCCGGCGTATTGCGCCATAGTCTCGCGGTGGCGTATGTGATTAATGCCGCTGTAGAGAAAGAATCCGCCAAACACCATGCGACCGATTGCAGAAGCGACTTTCACGGCTTTCATCCTCCATCTTTTTCCTGGCTGATTTCTGGCTTGCGTTGGCTGCAGCGATTTACGGTTGCGGAGTCAGCGAGCGCAGATAAGCGACTACGGCCTGCGCATCCTGCTCGGTCATGCGAAATTGCGGCATGGGCTCGCGAAGGGGCTCGCCGTCGCGCCAGATTCCGGTGGTCAGTAGCTTGATGAGTTCGGCATCGCTTCCCGGCGGATTGCCCGCGATGCGCGGCGCTTGCAGCGGCCAGTTCCCGACCGGGATCGCCGACTGCAACCAGACTGCGGCGCCGGCGAGCGGATTGCTGCGATCGGGAACGCCCTGACTGTCTCTTGGCGTGTGGCATTGGCCGCAGCGCGCGAGGCCTTCCACGATGTACTTGCCCCGCTCGACCGATGGCTGGCTGTCGGCCGAGGCGGAGCTATGTTTTGAGACTGAAGGCGACTGGCGGTTCTGCGCGACGCCGGCAGAAGACAGAAACAGCAGCACCACCAGCGTGGCCAGGAAACTCAAGCACAACGACGAGCATGGCGAAGCACTATTCATGTGCGTGCCCTGCTCAGTCCGTTCCAGTGGGGCTGGGCCGATATGCACTGGCACCCGCCGCCATGTCGCTGACCCGGTCTTTGATATCGACGACCTTGTGCCGCAGGGCGGAACGTGCTTCTTCGCCGGAGACGGGAGCGAAGAGCATGCCCAGCGCGACGCCGATCCCTATGCCGCCAAGAAAATTCACCGTCGGCGTGACCCAATCGCTGCGCCCGCGCAGGGCATCGCGCGCATCTGAAAGCCGATCCGAGGTATCTTCGTAACGCTCTCGGGCCTCGTCGCTCACGTCGCTGGCCCGGTCGCGAAGTTTCTCGCCGACGGATTCCCACAATTTGGCGTCAGTCAGTAAAAGTCCTGCTTTCAGGGCAAATCTCGCCCACTTCTTGGCGTTGTTTTCTCTTAGTCCCCGCATAAATTAACCCTCCTTGAACTTGAAAAAGAACTCAGACTTATTTGTAGCGACTCGAACCCTCCGCCGTGTATCCATGATCTTGTGTAGCGAGGCGGTTAAATGTATGTATGATGAGCGGAATCTGGAAGAGGTGTACAAAAGAGCCGTAGATTTCTTGCCGGAGGTAAGGGAATTACCTGAAACAGGGTATGGACGACCCGTCGCCTGAACTCTGAGAATAACAATTGCTGCAAGGCCAATCTGCAAGGCCGTCTTCGGTCGATCGTAAGAAGTTCGAAACGCAAGAGGGTAAATGGACTTCAAGAATCTTCTCTCGCAGTGGCCGTTAATCCAACAAATTAGAACTGGCGCCGACGGAACGGGCGCTGAGGCGATGACGCAGCGCACTCGCGACCTGCGGCCCAAGACGGATGGCGCAGAGGTGGCGCGGTCTATCTGCCCTTATTGCGGCGTGGGTTGCGGGCAGCTGGTTTATCACAAGCAAGGAAAGCTGGTCTCGATTGAGGGCGATCCGCAATCGCCGATCTCGCGCGGACACCTCTGTCCTAAGGGAGCGGACACGTTCGAGTTGCACACCCATTCCGGCCGCTTGAAGAAAGTGAAATACCGGGCGCCGTATTCGCGCTCCTGGCGGGAGATCGATCTGGAAGACGCGATGGACATGGTGGCGGATCGCATGTGGGATACACGCGACCGCACCTTCCAGGAAACGCGCGATGGCCACTCGCTGATGCAGACGACGGCGATGGCGCATCTCGGCGGCGCGACGCTGGACAACGAAGAGAATTACTTAATCAAGAAATTGTTTACCGCCGGGCTGGGGATGGTTTGCATCAGCAATCAGGCCCGGATATGACATAGCTCGACGGTGCCCGGTCTGGGCACCTCCTTCGGACGGGGCGGAGCCACGACCGCACAGCAGGATCTGGCCAACGCCGACGCGATTCTGATTATGGGATCGTCGATGGCGGAAAATCATCCGGTCGGATTTCAGTGGGTGATGGAAGCGCGCGAGAAAGGCGCGACCGTCATTCACGTCGATCCACGGTTTACGCGCACTTCCGCGATGGCGGACATCTGGGCGCCGTTGCGCGCGGGCAGCGACATCATTTTTCTGGGCGCGATGGTTCGTCACGTTCTCGAAAATAATAAATACTTTCACGATTACGTTGTGCACTACACCAACGCGGCGACAATACTGCGCGAAGATTTTCGTGATACGGAAGATCTGGACGGATTTTTTTCCGGATGGGATGCGGAAAAAGGAAAGTACGATCCCGAGACCTGGCTCTATGAGGGCGCTCCGAAAAAAGGTTCGCAGAAGCAGCCCGGCCATTCGGAAAAGGACGGCGGGCATGGGAAAGATCGCGGCGGCGAGGCGCAGGACGCGGCGATCTTCGAATCAGATCTGACGCTGCAGCATCCGCGGTGCGTGTTTCAGGTGCTCAAGCGACATTTCTCGCGCTACACGCCGGAGATGGTGGAGCGCTACTGCGGCGTGAAGCAGGATGTATTTCTGAAAGTTGCGGATGCTTTCACGTCTGCTTCAGGGCCGGAGAAGACGGCGGCGATCTGCTATGCGGTGGGCTGGACGCAGCATTCCAAGGGCGTGCAGGTCATCCGCACCGCGGCAATTCTGCAGTTGCTGCTGGGAAATATCGGGCGGCCGGGCGGAGGCATTCTGGCGCTGCGCGGGCATGCGTCGATCCAAGGCTCGACCGACATTCCCACGCTGTTTGACATCCTGCCCGGCTACATGCCGATGCCATTCTTCGAAGCCGATACGTTCAAACTCAGCGACTACATCAAGAAGCACAAAGCGCGAACCGGGCTGTGGGCGAACTTCGACAAATATTTCATCAGCCTGATGAAGGCTTACTACGGCGATGCAGCCACGAAAGAAAATGATTGGGGATACGATTGGCTGCCGCGCGTGACAGGAGATCATTCGCACTTCGGATATTGGCTCGACATGGCCGACGGGAAGATGGAAGGACTGTTGGTGATGGGGCAGAATCCGGCGGTGGGCGCGTCGAATGGCCGCCTGGAACGCAAAGCAATGGCGAAGTTGAAGTGGCTGGTGGTGCGCGACCTGGTGGAGACGGAAACTGCGTCGTTCTGGTATGACTCGCCGGAAGTCGCGCGCGGAGAGCTTTCGCCGGAGACGATCGGCACGGAAATTTTCTTATTCCCCGCTGCCGGCACGGCGGAGAAGGAAGGAACGTTCACCAACACGCAGCGGCTGCTGCAGTATCGCGAGAAGGCGGTTGATCCTCCGGGTGATGCGCGCAGCGAAACCTGGTTTGTCTATCACCTGGGACGGCGCTTGAAAGAAAAGGCGGAACTCGATCCGCGCCGGCGCAACGATGGCCTGCGAGCCCTTACCTGGGAGTATCCGATCGAGGGAAAGATCGGCGAACCGGAATCTTCTGCGGTCCTGAAAGAAATCAATGGATGGACGGTTGCCGACCACAAGCAGCTCACGAATATGAAAGAGCTGAAGAACGACGGTTCGACTTCTTGCGGCGCATGGATTTATTGCGGCGTGTTTCCGAGCGAGACTCGCAATCGCGCTCTGGAACGCAATTCGCAGGATTATCTCGGCCACGGCTGGGGCTTTGCCTGGCCGAACGATTGCCGCATCCTCTACAATCGCGCCTCGGCACGGCCCGACGGCCAACCTTGGAGCGAACGCAAGAAACTTGTGTGGTGGGACGCGGACAAACGCGAGTGGACTGGGCTTGATGTCGCCGACTACACGAAGAACATGGCGCCGGATACGCCTGACAATTTGGTTAAGGGGAAAGGCACGGATGCGCTGGGTGGTGCGCGACCGTTCACGCTGCATCCGGACGGCGTGGGCTGGCTTTATGTGCCGAGCGGATTGAAGGATGGTCCGCTGCCGACGCATTATGAGCCGCTGGAATCGCTGTTCGAAAGTCCGCTGTACGGACAATCGACCAACCCGGCCGCGAATCGCAAGCAACGTCCGGACAATCCGTATGCCGCGACGCAGGATGCGCGCTTTCCTTATGTGCTCACGACGTACCGGCTCACCGAGCATCACACGGCGGGCGGAATGAGCCGCCAGTTGCCGCATTTGAGCGAACTGCAGCCGGAATTGTTTACCGAGGTGTCGCCTGAACTGGCGGCGCAGGCGGGACTGGAGCATGGTGACTGGGCTACGATCATTACCGCGCGCGCTTTGGTTGAAGCGCGGGTGCTGGTGACTCCGCGCATGAGGCCACTCGAAATTGCCGGACGCGTCGTGCATCAGGTGGGATTGCCTTATCACTGGGGCTATCGCGGGCAGGTGACCGGAGACGTGGTGAACGATCTGCTGGTGATCAGCGAAGAGCCGAATGTGCGCATCATGGAAACGAAAGCGCTGGTATGCAACGTGCTTCCGGGGCGGCGAGCGCAGGGGCCAGCGGCGCTCGAACAACTGCACGCCTATTTGGGAGACCGCGCATGAGCGTCACCGCATTTCTGACCGACTCCACGCTGTGCATTGGCTGCAAGGCTTGTGAAGTGGCCTGCAAGGAATGGAACGGAGTTGCGGAGGACGGGCTCGACTGGAGCGGATTTTCCTACGACAACACGGGCGCAGTCGGCGCGTCGACGTGGCGGCACGTTAAGTTCGTGGAGCAGGCGCCGGTGCCGGGCTTCGGCGGAAATGCCGCCGATCAATCCTGGACTTTTTCTTCCGACGTCTGCAAGCACTGCGAGAATGCCGGCTGCCTGGAAGCGTGCCCGACAGGATCGATCGTGCGCACCGAATTTGGCGGCGTATTCATTCAGCCGGATGTGTGCAACGGCTGCGGCTTCTGCGTGGTCTCGTGTCCATTCGGCGTTGTAGAACGAAATAAAAAAGATGGACGCGCATTCAAGTGCACGTTCTGCTATGACCGGCAGAAAGTTGGATTGGAGCCGGCGTGTGCGAAGGCCTGCCCGACTGAGTCGATCAAGTTCGGCGAGATCGAGGTGCTGAGAGAGAAGGCGCAGGAGCGAGTGGAAGAGTTACATCGCCGCGGAATGGATGATGCGGTTGTGTACGATCCGACCCAGACTAGCGTCGGCGGAACGCATGCGATCTTCATCGTGCGCGGCGATCCGCGCACCTACAATCTGCCTCCGACCCCGGAGGTGCCGACGATTTATCTGAAGAAGAGTTGGACTTCGTCCGCCGTGGCGGCAGGGCTGCTGCTGGGTGGCACGCTGCTGGCGTTTCTTGCCGAGGGCAGAGAATCGGATGGGCGAAATGACCGGAGAAGATAGATGACGAGTGATCCGATTCCTTTCGGCGACGCAGAGAGCAACGACCCGCGGGAACAGCGTCTGGAAGATATCCGGCGCGAAGCCGAGATGCGTGGCCGGCTGGAGGTAGCGGGCGCGAAGCCAGCGGGCGCGCCGTTTCCGCAGGCGAGTCCAGAGACGGGATATTACGGAATCCCGCTGTTGAAAGAACCGCCGTGGACCTGGGAGATTCCGCTTTATTTTTTTGTGGGAGGCGCAGCCGGAGCGGCCGCGGTGATCGGAGCAATCGCGGACTACACGGGCGCTGATCGCGAATTGGTGCGCCATGCGCGCTGGATCGCAGCCGCCGGTTCGGTGATTTCTCCAGCGCTGCTCATCGCTGACCTGGGCCGTCCGGAGCGCTTTCTGGCGATGCTGCGAGTGTTCAAGCCGCAGAGTCCCATGTCGGTTGGAGTGTGGACGCTACTGGGATTTTCTACTGGCGCCTCGGCGGCGGCATTCGCACAATTCTTGAGCGATCGCTACGGACCGTCGTTACCCGTGAAAGTTCTCGAACACGCAGGTCAGGCCGCGTCGCTCGCGTTTGGCCTTCCCTTCTCGAATTACACCGGCGTTCTGATCGGAGCAACCGCGGTTCCGGTGTGGAATCGCAGCGCGGGCGATCTTCCACTGCACTTCGCAGCATCCGGCCTGGGCGCTGCCGTGGGATTGCTCGAGGTGATGGGTCACCGCAAGAGCCGTGCGCTGCAGGCTCTCGGCCTGGGCGCGGCAATTTTCGAAACCTACGAGGGATTTCGCATCGAAGGAAACATGGACCGCGCGCTTGATCCGTTGAAGCACGGACCCAGCGGAATGATCACGCGGACGGGTGGCGCACTCTCTGGGCCCATCCCTCTGCTTCTACGAACTGCGAGTCTGTTTGCCGGGAAGGAAAGAAGCAGTTCGCTTCGCCGTTGGGCAGCGATGTCGTCCATTGCGGGTTCGCTGATCACGCGTATGGCGTGGATCCATGCGGGACATGTGTCGGCGCGGGATTGGAGACTGCCGCTGGAAGTGGAACGACTCGAAACGGGCACACAATCTTCTCTGGATCACGGCGATCGAACGGGCTCTCGTAAATAGTTCTCCATAGATAGCTGCAGGGTTGCTCGTGGTCAGACGCGGGCAGGAGTGCCCGCGCCACACAAACTCCATAAAATAGATTCGAGCGCGGAGTTGCAGCATCCAACAAGGCGAGAGTGGCTCGTCCTCGCTTCCCGCTGTGGGACGAGTCTTTCAAATTTTCCACAACAGTGGTTTGTCACCACGCTGTTCCGGGCATAGCCTATCGAATAAGGAGTTCCCCTCATGAGCACTATCGAAGCCAGCATCCCAGCCGAAATTTCCGAAATCTCGCCTTATGCTCCGACTCGATCCACCGTCCCGGGCAATCCGCTCAGCGCGGAGGAACTCCGCAAAACCGAAGTTTACTGGCGAGCGTGCAACTACCTGAGCCTAGGGATGATTTATCTGCTCGAGAACCCGCTGCTCACGAAGCCGCTGCGGCCGGAGCAGATCAAGAGCCGGTTGTTGGGCCACTGGGGATCGAGCCCGGGATTGTCATTCATGTATGTGCACCTGAATCGGCTGATCAAGAAGTACGATCTCGACATGATTTTCATTGCGGGCCCAGGGCATGGAGCGCCGGGCCTGCTGGGGCCGGCGTATCTGGAGGGGACGTATTCGGAAATTTATCCGGAGAAGAGCCAGGACCCGGAGGGGCTGCAGCAATTCTTTCGCGAGTTCTCGTTTCCGGGGGGGATCGGCAGCCACTGCACGCCGGAGATGCCGGGATCGATTCACGAAGGAGGCGAGCTTGGTTATTCGCTCTCGCATGCTTGTGGCGCGGCGTTTGATAATCCTGATCTGATTGTTGCGACGGCGGTGGGCGACGGCGAATCGGAGACGGGTCCGCTGGCGACCTCGTGGCACATTAACAAATTTCTCAATCCGATTCGAGATGGTGCGGTGCTGCCGATTCTGCATTTGAATGGATACAAGATCGACAATCCCACACTGCCGGCGCGGATCACGCATGAGGAATTGGAGAATTTGTTCCGCGGATATGGCTGGACGCCTTATTTCGTGGAAGGATCCGATGTGGACTCGATGCATCAGGCGATGGCGGCGACCACGGAGCATTGCGTGCGCGAGATTCGCGAGCATCAGCAAAGCGCGCGAAAGTCTGGTGTAGCGACGCGGCCGCGGTGGCCGATGATCGTGTTGCGATCGCCGAAAGGCTGGACCGCGCCGCGACAGGTGGAAGGACATTTTCTGGAAGGCTTTGCCCGGGCGCATCAGGTGCCACTTCCCAATGTGAAGGCGGATCCGGAGCAACTGCGCGTGCTGGAAACCTGGATGCGGGCGGAGAAGCCGAAGGAGTTTTTTGGAGACGGGAAGCTGGCGCCTCTGTTTGCAGAATTGTCACCCAGCGGGACCCGGCGAATGAGCGCGAATCCACACGCCAACGGCGGAGAGCTTAAGCGAGATTTGCGCATTCCCGATTTCCGCAACTACGCGCAGACCTTCGATAAGCCAGGGGTTACGCTGGCGGCGAACACGTACCCATTGGGCGTTTTGCTGGGCGACATCATGAAGCTCAACGAGCATAATTTTCGCGTGTTCGGACCGGACGAAACGACTTCGAACAAGCTGGACGCTATTTACAAGGTGAGCAAGAAATTCTGGATCGAGGAAAACTTTCCGGAGGATCGCGATGGCCTCAATCTGGCTCCGGATGGCCGCGTGATCGAGATGCTCAGCGAGCACACGCTGGAGGGAATGCTCGAGGGATATTTGCTTACGGGGCGGCACGGATTTCTGTCGACGTATGAAGCTTTCGTGCACGTCATCGACTCGATGTTCAACCAGTATGCAAAATGGCTGGAGATGTGCCGGCATGTTTCGTGGCGGCAGGCGGTGGCATCGCTGAACCTTCTGATTACCTCGACGGTGTGGCGGCAGGATCACAACGGGTTCACGCACCAGGATCCGGGATTTCTGGATGTGGTCGTCAACAAGAGCGCGAACGTCACGCGCATTTATCTTCCGCCCGACGTGAATTGTTTGCTGTCAGTGGCGGACCACTGTTTGCGCAGCGAAAACTATGTGAATGTGATTGTGTGCGACAAGCAGAAGCACCTGCAGTATCTGGATATGGACAAGGCGATTGTGCATTGCACGAAAGGAATCGGCATCTGGGATTGGGCGAGCAACGATGAAGGCGGCGAGCCCGACCTGGTAATGGCTTCTGCCGGCGACATTCCGACGCAGGAGGCCCTGGCCGCGAATGCCATGCTGCGCAAGGAATTCCCCGAACTTAAAATCCGGTTCATCAACGTGGTCGATCTTTTCAAGCTGCAGCCTTCGACCGAACACCCGCATGGACTGGCGGATAAGGATTTCGATTCGCTGTTCACGATCGACAAGCCGGTGCTGTTTAATTTTCATGGATATCCGACACTGATTCACCAATTGGCTTACCGGCGCACGAACCACCACAACATTCATGTGCGCGGCTACAAGGAGAAAGGCAGCATCAATACGCCGCTGCAGTTGGCGATTGAGAACAATATCGACCGGTTCAGCCTGGCGATGGATGCGGTGGATCGTGTGCCTCGGTTACAGAAGATTGGCGGCCACGCGAAGGAACGATTCCTGAACGAGCAGATTGAATGCCGGAATTACGCAGATCAATATGGGGTCGACAAGCCAGATGCGGCGGAGTGGACCTGGCCTCTGTAGAGTCAAGTCTTTCACCACAGAGGACACAGGGGTACACCGAGGAGATCAAGATCCCGCAAAGGCTATGACGGGTGGGGTTCGCCTTTGATTACGCGCACTGTGTCGCGGGCGATCAGCAATTCTTCGTCGGTGGGAATGGCGTAGGCGCGGAGCTTCGAATCCTCGGTGGATATTTCGCCTTCGCGGCCGATGGTCTGGTCGTTCTTGCTCGCGTCCAGCTTTAGCCCAGCCCATTCCATGCCCGCACAAATGCGGGCACGAACGTCGGGTGAATTCTCTCCGATTCCGCCGGTGAAGACGATAGCATCGGCTCCGCCCATGGCGGCTAAGTAGGAGCCGATATATTTGCGGGCGCGATAACAGAAGATTTCGATGGCGAGGCGGACGCGGCGGTCGTCGTGCTCTTTCAGTTCTGCCTGCAATTCGCGCATGTCGTTGGTGAGGCCGGAAATTCCCAGCAATCCCGATTGCGTGTTGAGCAGCGAGTCGACTTCCGAGGCAGAGAGTCCCTCTTTTCTTCCGATAAAACTGACGGCGGCGGGATCGAGATCGCCGGAGCGCGTGCCCATCACCAGGCCTTCGAGCGGCGTCATGCCCATCGAGGTGTCGACAGACAATCCGCCCTTGATGGCAGCGGCGGAGCATCCATTGCCCAGATGCAGCGTGATGATGTTGGTCTGCGCGCGCGTGAGTCCGCGCAGGGCGCGGTAACGGAAGGCTACATAGCGATGCGAGGTTCCGTGAAATCCGTAGCGGCGGACGCGGTAGCGACGATAGAGATGATAGGGAACCGCATACAGATATGCCTGCTCCGGAATGGACTGGTGAAAGGCGGTATCAAAAACCGCGACCTGCGGCATGTCCTGGCCGAACAGCTCGCGCGCAGCCTGAATGCATTTGATGTTGTTGGGATTGTGCAGGGGCGCGAGGTCGATGCAGTCTTCAATTCCCTTCATCACCTGATCGTCGATGCGAGCCGATTCCTTGAAGCGCTCTCCGCCGTGAACGACACGGTGCCCGACCGCGTGAACGTCAGCCGTACTTTTGATTTCAATCACTCCGGATTTATCGGAGGTAATGTAGCGAACCAGATATTCGAGGATGGCGGAGAGATCACGCGCGGGCGCGGTGAAGGTTTGGACCGGCTCATCGCGATACTGGAAGCGGATGATGGCCTCGCCGCCGATGCCGTCGACTTCACCGCGGCAGATGCGATCGTCTTTGTGCTGCTGGATGCGATCGAGATCGGTGGCAATGATTTGGAATTTAAGGCTGGAGCTGCCGGAGTTCAAAACCAGAACGTTCATTTACGGCCTTTCAACAACTGCAGCCTCAAGATAAACTTCGACGCCCCCACACGGCAAATCATTGCGCATCTGCAGCGGTAGCGCGATGGTCAATACGCGTTCTTGCTGTTGAAGAGTTGCATGACGGTCATGGACATGATCTGGAGATCGAAGGTAAGGCTCCAGTTGCGCAAGTAATAGAGGTCGTACTCGACGCGCTTGGTGATGGAAGTATCGCCGCGCCAGCCATTGACCTGCGCCCAGCCGGTGATGCCGACTTTGAACATGTGGCGGTAGTTGTATTGCTCGACTCTCTCCAGATGGCGTTCTACAAAGTGTGGCATCTCCGGGCGCGGGCCAACGATACTCATGTGGCCCCACAGAACGTTCAGGAATTGCGGCAGTTCATCGAGGTTGAAGTGGCGCAGGAACGATCCGATCCTAGTGCGCCTGGGATCATTCGGCGTGGTCCATCCCCACTCCGGCTGTCCGGGCGTCAGAGCCTGCATGGTGCGGAATTTCAGCATGCGAAAGATGCGACCGTTCAGACCGACACGATCCTGTGCAAAGAAGACCGGCCCGGGACTTTCCAATTTGATCGCGATTGCGATGGCCAGCATCAACGGCCAGGTCAGCAGAAGAACCACCAAGGAGAATGCGATGTCGAAGATGCGCTTCTGAAAAAGATACGGTCCAGTTTCAGCCAGGGTCGGGCGGAGGTCGAGCATATGAATGCCGCCCAGGTCGATTAAACGATCGCGAACGCCGACCCCTTCACCGAGGTCGAGCACGACGCGTGTGGGCACGCACAGTTTTTCCAGAGCAGGCCTGATGTTCTGCACATCACTCAGCCGACCAGAAGGGAGGGCGATGATGACGTCATCAATGGAGTGCCCGTTGGAGAAATTCGGAATCTGATCCGCCTCGAAGACGGCGCCATCGACTGCAATTTCCTGATCGGGCAAGCGCACGAAGCCCATCACGCGGCAGGGCAGAACTTCCCCGTGGACCAGCGAGCTCGCCACGCGTTTTGCGAAGCGGTCGGTGCCTACTATTAGAATGCGGATCTCACTTCTGCCGCTCCTGCGCAGGAATTCGAGGAAGACGCGGAAGACGATGCGCACCATGGTGGCCAGTACAAAAAGAGTGAACGCGCTGATGGCCACGACCAAGCGAGAATAGCTGGCATCGCGATAAAGAAAGCCCAGAGCCATGACAATTCCGTAGGTGAAGGCGAGGGCTTCGAGCAGGCGACGGCTTTTTCTGGCAGGCGCGTAGAGGTGCTCGACGCTCCACAATCCGAACTCTTCGGCGGCCAGTGCCCACACGATCGTGGTCAGCAGCATGATCACCCAGTACGAAGGCAAGCCGGCCGGGGCACTGTGTGAAACGAAGAGATTGAATCCGAAACGGACTTTGACCGCGATGAAGTACGAGAAGGCGGGAAGGAGCAGAGTCAGCACCCTCAAGTGAAAACGTACATAACTGAGGCGACTTCGAATCATACAGACGGCTTTCAATCGAAATTGACGAAGGGCAATAGCTCCTGGGGCTCGTATCCAAAAGATTTACCCAAAGACGTGATAGGCGCTCAGACGGCGTTTCACAGCCAGCGGCAGCAGGGCCTGATTCAACCCCAAAAACAGTCCCGCGGATTTGGCGATTTCCTGCTCGATGGCGTGGCCGGCTTTACGTTTTTTTCCAGCCGCGGGCGCATGCGTGAATTTCTTTTTCAACAGCTTCCAGGCGTCGCGCGAGAGTGATGATTTGGTTCCGGGCGCGTCCCAGATTTTTAGTTCCTTCAGCGTGTAGCCGATATCGAAGTAGCGCTTGAACAGGCCAAGCGTGCTGTGATGATGCGAGTGAATCACGACGGCTTCCGGTTCGTAGACAATTTTCCAGCCGCTGTGGAGGATCCGTTTCGCGATGCCCATGTCTTCGAAGACCTTGAGTTGTTCAGGGAATCGCGTGGCCTCCCACACGTCGCGGCGGATGGCGGCGTTGACGTTGGAGAAAAGGTAGAAGCGATATCCCAAGCCGTTGCGATGGGCAGGATCTTTGATCACTTTTTGCGCGCCATAGATGGTCTCAAACGTGTCCTCACGCTCGGCGACTGCACCCGGCCGGGGAATTTGACGACCGTAGACCGCTCCCACTCCGGGGTCTTCAAAATTCGCCGTGAGGTTGGCCAGCCAATGGTCGGATGCGGGAACAGCGTCTTGCGATAAGAATGTGAGGATTTGCCCCGCAGCCAGACTCGCCGCAACATTTCGCGTGCGCGCGTGGTGAAACGTCTCCGCGGGAATCTGGATGAGACGCACAGGATGGCGCTGGAGGAGATCGACCGTGCCATCGGTTGAACCGGAATCGATCGCGATTACCTCAAATGGAGCGACACACTTCTGCGCGAAGAGCGCAGGCAAAAGGCGCTCAAGATCATGCGCACCATTTTTGGTCAGAAGCAAAACCGACAAAGCAACCATGCCATCCTTGCACAAAGCCGCCTATTGAACGTCGGCTCAGATTGAAGCGGACCTTTTTGACCGCTTTGAGATGCTGGTCTTCGAGGAAAGGCTTATCTCTCGATAAAGATTTTTCCTCTCTGTTGGTGGAAGCGGCCGTTTCTTTTGTTCGGAAACTCCTTGAGGCCGTTCCATTTACGTGCTTCACGGCGCACGAGCGGTGGCGACCAGGCCGGCCTCGTTGCAATCTTTGGCCAAGGCCAGTTCCAATGCCTGGAACGTCTTGCGCGCGGTCTTTTCCCAGGTGAAAAATTGGGCCCGCTGCAAACCGTTTTCGCGCAATCGGATTCGAGTATCCGAATCCCAAACCAGCCGGCGAATTCCCTCGGCGATCTCTTCAGTGTTGGTGGGATCGACTAGGATGGCGGCCTTGCCGACTACTTCGGGGAGCGAACAAACATTCGAGGTGAGGACGGGAGTGCCACAAGCCATGGCCTCAACGGGAGGCAACCCAAAGCCTTCGTAGAGCGAAGGGAATAAGAACCCGACTGCACCGCGATAAGCCTGCGATAGCACATTGTCTGATGGCAGATCTTTGAATGCGACGTAAGCGTCCAGTTGCAGACGGTGGATCTCCGCCAGGATGGCGCGATCAGGCGTCCCTGAAAGCAGCAAGCGGATATCGCCGCATATGCCGGAGAGAGCGTAGGCCTGCAGGAGTCGAGGCAGATTCTTGTGCGGCTTCCTGCTTCCGACGTAAAGCAGATAGGGAAATCCAGGATCGTACTTTGGGCCCAACGGAGCAAAGGCGGGTCCGACGCCATTGCTCACGTTGATAATCTTCTCTTCGTCGACTTTCGCCCAGGCGGCGATTTCCTGCCGAGAGTATTCCGACACGGTGAGCACAAATTCTGCCGAGTGACAGGCCGGCTTGATCACATAGCGGTAATAGGCACGCTTGAGGGCGTTGGAATTCTCAGACACGCAAAGATGATTGAGATCATGCAGCGAAAAAACGAAGCGGCCGGACCAGCCGATGGGCGAGTTATATCCGGGACTGAAGAACAGTTTCGGATTTCGATTTCGTAAGGCCAGACCGAGCAGAACAGGGTCGAGTGGATGGAAGGGAGGGCGCTGCGCCTGAAAAGGAACAAGGCTCGGCAACATCTTCTGGAGTTCGGCGGCGAAGCGGCCGATGCCATGATTCCCGATCCAGCGCGCGTCGTAGAGGATCTCAGTCAATCAGGCGCCCTCCAACTCTGGGCCCGGCAGGATGCGCGGGCGAACAGAAACGGCCTCGTGGTAGACCTGGTCGGTTCCAACTCGGGATGCGAAGCGAAGGCACATCGCCACCAGCAGCGTTTCCGGAAGAGGCCAGCCAACGCCGATGGGGAACAGCGAAATTCCGGCGAAGAAGGCCACGAGAACGAAATCCGCGGGATGCCGCGTGCGCCGAAGCCTGGCAACACTCACTCGCGCCAGCCAGCCACTCAGTGCGGCAAAAAATGCCAGATAGACGATGGCGAGCCAGCCGAAGTCGGCGTACTGGACCCCAATTCCGAATGCAGGAACGCCCTGATCTCTCTCCAGAGACAGGGGAAAAAACTCCGCGTCGAGATAGAACGCGCCGTAGTCTTTCGGCTTGTCGGGCATGAGCACGCGCGGCACGAGCGCCACTACATTTGACTCCCAGGTCAGACGGCCGTATTGCAACGGGAAGTTAGAATCGATGACCAGCATGGCGTTGCGGGTATAGTCGGAGTACTCGCTCACCGTCTCTATGGCCTCCATAGGGCCGCCCAGAACCATGGTGGCTGCGAACAACCCGATCAGCACGGCACCCAGTCCAAGACATGCCATGACGGCAGGCAACAATTTCAATTTGTGCCGCTGCACGTAAATTGCGAAGAGGATGACTAGTAGCAGCAAGTTCAGAAGTTGGCCTTTGCTGCCATGCAGAAAGAGAACCAGCGAGGACGCCAACAGGACCAGAGCCTTCCGGAAGAGCGACTGGCGGCTGAAGAGCGCCAGAATCGAAGCCAGATAAGCCGCCGTGCTGGAGACGTAGAAGAAGGCGCCGAATCCAGTCCGCGTCAGTTCGTAGATTCGGCGCGGCTCGAAGATATATTCGCGAAACTCCAGCAACAAAGGCACAAACAGGAGACCCGCGAGAATGACCCCCGCAACCGAGAGCAGCCAGAAATTCTTGTAGCCGAATCCAAAAGGAAGGCAGATGGGCCGGACTCGTTGACGCGTGTAGAAAAACGCGAAGACCAGGTTTTCGACCGCGAAGGTGAGATAGACGTAAACGAAAGCGAAAGTGCTCCCGGGTGATCCGAACAGTTCGTTGTATATCAACGGCAGAAGATAAAAGGCGGGAACACTCACGATGAGCGCAGGCGTGAGAATGTTGACGTAGGTGCCCTCACGACGGCTGACAAAGATATACGCGCCCAGGCAGACCGCCAGTGAGACTAGCACGACAACGTTGGCTTGGCCGAGTGGAATCATCTGCTCTGCGTATTCGGATGCTGCTCGGACGCAGCGCCCTTGGTGACGACATAAGTCATGCTGTTGCGATTAAAGTTGTCCGGATGCGACTGCACCAGGCGGCCACCCGCAGCAGAGACTGCGGCTTCTACATCTGCAGTGGACAGGCTGATGGTTCGCATGGGGTTGAGATGCAACCGGTGGTAAAGAAATTCTCCAGAAACTCCCAGGCCTCTGAGCAGCGAATACAACCTTCTGCGCGGCTGCAGCGCGTCGCGCAGACTGACTTTGTAAGGCATCTGGAAGACCGTGGTACCGCCGGGCTTCAGTACCCGGACAAACTCAGCGATATACGATTTGGCGATGTCTTGGTTCCGCTGGTGTTGCAGGACAATATTCGAATAGACGAAATCGAAAAAGTCATCCGTGAACACGGTGAGGTCATTCCCGGAATTGAGGAGAAAAATGCAACCTGGTGTATAGGCCTTTGCCAGGCGGATCATCTCAGTGGAAATGTCGACTCCGTAGACATCGGGAAAGTACTCCAGTAGAGCCCGCGAAAGCCTGCCCACGCCGCATCCGAAATCCAGCACTCTGCCATTGTCGCCTCGGGTAATCCCGCGGGAGTTCATCAGGGCCGTGATTTCGCGTTCGCCAGCCGCAAAGAATTCCTGCTGATCCCAGCGGCCGAATTGCATCCGGCGATCGCTGAGGATCGCAAAGAGCGGATCCAATTGAGCAAGATCCTCCCACTCTCGTTGCGTCTCGGCAGTGGGCAGGGGGGCGAGCTTTGTCTCGGGATTCATTGTTCTGCGTAACACTCCGCTGGCATTGGAGTTGGTTGCAAGATTGCGGCGCACATGTTGGAACAGAATTGTTCTGGCGTGAATTGCTCGATGATCAGTTTTCGGTGACGTTCCAATACTCTGGAATTGTCAGCCTCTCTGACCTGCATCAATCGTTGGAAGAGCGCGTCGTGGTTGCCGAATGGGAACAACCAGCTTGCAGGAAGCAATTCCGCCATGGCATCGACGTTTGAGGCAATGATTGGCAGCCGGTATCCCATCGCTTCCAACATCACCAGCGGTACGCCTTCGAAACGAGATGGAATCATCAGCATGTCCAGGCCGGCGTAGATCTGCTGGGGATCGCGGGACCAGGGCAGGACTTGAACCATGCGTGACAACTCGGCCCTCGCGATCATGGCGTTTAGTTTCTGTTGATCGGGGCCTTCGCCGACAAAAACAAATCTGTACCCTTCGAGATGGTGTTGAAAACGGCGGATTGCCTCGAGCGCGAAATCTTGCCCCTTTTGCCGAAAGTCGATGCGGCCGATTATGCCGACGACATATTCCTCGCTGCGAATACCGTGTTCCTGCCTGAATGTTTCACGGTCGCATGGGGCCGCGGGTTTCACTTCGATGCCATTGGGCACGACTACAACGTCGTGAGCGCCCCGTTCCTCCAGCATGCGCCGCGCGTTTGCGCTGATGGTGATGACTCTGTCGGGCAAGCGATAGAAATATCCATTGACCGCTTCGCGCAGTCGCACAGCAATGGGTTTGCCTGACACCAACACAGGATGGGCCATCGGCAGGTAACTGATCGTGCGCAATCCCGCGCGCCTGGCGGCCAACAGTCCCAGGCTGCCAGCTTCAATGCGGCCCTGAGAAACTACAACGACGTGCGGGTTTATCCGTCTGATCAAACGATTCAGTGACGCAATCTTTCGTACGCTGATAAGCGATCGAAATGCCGGCAGGCTCTTGCTGACGAACCGGGAAGGACAGAGGTTGAGATTTCCAGTCGCACGGGCGATTTCATTCAGCGCGTCGCCCAGCCGGATGTTCCCTTCGTAGTAGACGGCGGAGACTGCCGCATCTGCGCGTTGACACAGGCATCGCACAGCCTCCAGCGTCATCGCTTCGTGGCCGCCAAAGCCGGCGGAATCGCTATAAAACAGAACGGACGTCATTCCTCTTTACCTTGACTGTCGCGCAACCAAAACTGGCGACGTGTCTCCGTGTCCATGGCACGGATATCTTCCAGACCTGGATCGAATTACGTCACTGATGGCTCGGAACCACATCACTAGAGTGCTGGCCCGATCTTTTTCCAGAAGCAGGACGCGCACCACGCCTTTCAGCATCTGCCAAGCCTGATCGGCAGCCCACTCGGGATAGGCGGCCCGATATTTCCTGATCGTCCAAATCCCGTTCCGCATCAGGTAGTACCTGCGGAGCGGACTGTAATTTTGGACGGTGACCTTGCGAATCCCGAGAATTGAGAACTGCTGGCCATTCCCAGGATCGTGATCGAGCACCGCAGATTCACAGCACGCGATGCGCCAGCCGAGAGACGCAAGCCTCAGGCAAAATTCATAGTCGACGTAGTCGATGAATAGATCCTCGCGATAGGTTCCTCCGTCGGCGAATACCTGCAAGGGCATGAGGCTGCCGGAAGTTTGCGCCACCAAAAATCTGCCGTGATAAGCGGCATGGCGTATACTTGTCGCCGGTTCGCCGGTGCACAATTGCTGGCATGACCAAGAAGATGCGCTCGATTGCGGAATGTTTTCGATACTCAGCCACCATCTCCGCCACGAAGTGTTCCGAGACAAAACTGTCTTGATCGAGAAACAGAATGAACTCACAGGCAGTTTGTTCTTTTGTCCATTCGATCGACTGGTTGAGTGCTTTCCCCAGACCGAAGTTGTCCGGATTTTCGATAAGTGCGAAATCGAATTTCTCCGCCAATGTTTTGAGCTTTTCAATCTCCACGCTGCCGGAGTGGTTATCCACAACAACCATGCGTCCGACCTGGGGGCGCAGAAGGGCTACGGCGCGCTCAAAGTCGGCGCTCGGATGGTAGGCAACAATCGCGGCACAGACCTCGACGTTCATGCGTCCTCGCAGACCGAGGCAGGCAGTGTGGAATTCGCCTCCTGGTGCAACAGTGCCCGGGCCAGAAACAGCAGGAGCAAAGCATTCAAGACCGCAAGTGAACCATCGCTGGCCAATGTGGCGCGGGCTGCTCCAACCCAGCCCAGCCGTGGAATCCAAGACCAATTCAGTCCGAGGTTGACGAGTGCAACGGAAAATTGCGCAGCGGTGCGCCAATTTTGATGTCCCGCGCCGGTGATGACACTCCCACACATCTGGTGCAGGCCGCGGATCAAGGGCAGCCAACAGAGAAATCGCAATACTTGAATCGCGCCAGAAAAGTCGCGCCCCGTGAGGCGGGGCAACAGCGGAGCCAGGGCTGGGATAGCGAGAGCGATGGCCACGCCAAGCACGGTGGAAACGGCGATGGAGCGAAAGGCGAGGCGAAGCCTGGGTCGAATTCCAGACTGGCTGAGCACAAAGTGACGCTGCACTACGGCCGTGTTCAGTGCGACGATGGGACTGGTGGCAAAGTCGAGGATGCGGTAGGCAAGAGTATAGAAACCGTTCTGAATTTCTAATCCGTCATAAGAGAGGATCACTTTATCCACGTCATTGTTGACGGCTTCCGTCGTGCCGGCAAAGGCGAATCCGAGACCCTCTCCAGTTCGCCGCCGGAGCAGATGCAAGTCATGGCGTGCTGGACCAATGGTTCGATAAATCTGATAGAGCACTACCGCGGCGGCGATGGCGGATGCGACCAGCACGCCAATCGACCACTGAAAGGCATTCGCCCGCCCCATGCCGATCTTCATTGCGACCACCACCAGAACGCGGCAAAGGTTGGATAAGAGATTCATCCACGCCGACGCCCGCGCGTTGCCCAGTGCGAAGACCAGCATGCTCCCGAGGGTTGTGATCTGCAGGAAAAGGCAGTTGGCCACCAGGAGCACGAGAATGATGCCCATGTTGGCGAGTTTTCCATGCCACCAGCGCGTGATGGCAACTGCGAGCAGACATGCCAAGGTGAATGCAGAGGTTGTGATTAAGGCATTGCCCCAATATTTCGGGGCCAGGTCTGGGTCGAGCGCGAGATAGCGCATGAACAGCATGGAAGCGCCCAGGGCGCTGTAAGGAGTCAGCGTGCTGACGAGCGCGAACGCCCCCGCAAAAATGCCATAGTCGGACACGCCCAGCAGACGGGCGAGCAGAACGAAATATGCCGCCTGCAAAAGAACGGTGGCCATGCGCCCTGCGAAAATCCAGGATGCGTCGTGCCCTACCGATCTGCGAATTACGGAAACTGAATTCATCATTCCACTTCGTTCATCAGCCCTCGCCACGACAGTGCGCAGGCAGCACTATTTCCCCTGGAGATTGGGCGGCATCGCGCGTTTCCAAATGGTTCGCGTCCTCGCCACGATCGTTCCCAGAACGTCATTCGCCAGGACCTTTCGCGGATCCGCAGCATCGATGGCCCTCCACCGTTCGCGTCCCAGCACCCACCAACTGCCGCCGATAACGGCTAGCATCGTGCCCAGGATGACGAAGAGGATGCGCGGCGGGAACGACTTCTGTTCCGGGACGTCGGCTGCGTCGAGAACCTTCACGCTGGGAGTCTCGCGAGCCTCTTCCACTTTTGCGATTTCGAATTGCTTGGTCAGCGTTTCAAAGACAACTTCTTCCACTTTGGTGCGGCGATAGAGATCGGTCCAGGTCACGCCCAGAATCGGCAGCTTGCGGATCGATGGATATAAATCTTCGTCGGCTTGACCCTGGCTCGAAGAAGTTGCGCCGTCAGACGGCGCCTGATTGCTGCCATTCAATTTTTGCAGCTGATGTTTGTACTCCGCGATTCTTGCCTCAAGGGACCGCACGCGCACGTTTTCATTCGTGTAAATCTGGCGCAGTCCTTCGAGCTGAGTTTGGGCGGCGATGAGTTGGCCTTCCAATTCAGCGGCTGCACCGATCAGCGCCTTGCCCTGCTCTTTCACGTCGAGCGCGCTGTTCTGGCTAGCGAACTGGCTGAAATCTTTTTCGGCGGCTTCGAGATCTCCCTGCACTTGCGAGAGGCGGTTCTCGAGAAAGACGCGCTCTTTGTGCGCGGATGAAATATTCAGAGTGACGACAATCTGGTTGAGTTGATCGACGTACTCGCGGTCCATCGCGGCGGCCCGGTTGGGATCGTGATCGGTGATTTTGATGGTGACGATGCCGCTTTTGCGATCGCCGGAAATATCGGTGCGGCTGGCGAGTTTCTTGCGGGCGTCTTCGTAACGCTTCACCCCATAGACCTTGCGGAGGTCGAATTTATTGATGAGATCGTCTTCGACGGTACGGCTGTGCAGCACTCCGATGAAGAGATCGCTGGAGGTGCGCAGGCCGAGCAGTTCTCCTCCAATCGCTCCCAGTTCGCTGCCGCCCGTGCTTCCCCCTTTGGTCAAGGCGGCGAGGGTTGAGGCCAGTCCTTGACCGACTTGATCAGGCGGCATGAGTTCAGTGGTCGAAGTGTAGCGAACAGGAATCAGGAAGACGAGAATCGTCGAGCACACGAGGGCTATCGCGGCGCAGCGGAAGAGAAGCTGGCGCTCCTGCCACAGCAGCGCGAGCCGCGCCACCGTTCGCCGTCGCGACTGGTCTTGAACCTCGATACCAACGATGAACTCGGGATCGAGTTCAGGCTCGGTGTAGGGGAAATCTCGTTTAATGGGCCGTCTTGTCGCCATTCGTTATGCACACACTGCAGCGCTGTCAAAACTGCTCACGTTCAATCTGGCCCCGGCCCGACGCGCGCATGCCCTTTCGGCCAGAACGTGAATTGCAACATGGAGGAAACAGCCGATTGCCGGCCGGTCGCGAGGACGGGATAGGTCCAAGCCTCGTACTGGACCATTGCCGACACGCTGAACGACGATCGCGCCCAGACATCCGCGCGAACGCTGGCGTCGGCCATGGTGCCGCCGTTGGGGATAAATTCATGGCTGACTTTCAGATGCCGGAATTCGAATTGGAGTTTATTGCGCGGGCTGAGCCAATAGGTCGTCCAGACCTGCACGCCCTGGCCTTCGCGGCCCACCCAGTGCCCCATTAACTGGCGGGCATTTTCGAATCCGGAGATCCATGTGGGGTTGTAATAAAAGAAGCCGGAACCAACGTTTCCGCCGATTGGCGGATCGGTGTAGACGCCTTCGGCGCGGAAATCCATCTTGGGTAATTTCGGCAGGCGTGGGATGTAGATGCCGCCGAGCCACGCTGCAACGTCGGGACCAACGATCGGGCTGATGGTGTCGTGCTCCGTCATGCCATCGGCATAGAACGTGAGGCCATTGCGAATGCGGTACGTGAAATCCACTCCGGAGCGGCGCGAACCGGGCTTGTTGGGCGCGCCGGGATTCGTGGTGTCCGTGGAGAAGACGCTGCGCAGAAATGTGTGCCACGTCAGCGGGTAATCAGGGCCGCCATAGTCGGTGGTTCGCGACAGGCCAAATTCGAAGTTGGGAGTGGGCTTCAGGGTGAAGCGTTCTCCGTGCACAATCGGCTGCGGGCTCAGCGACTGGCCGAACTGACCGATCAGGCCGGACGGCGTGAACATGAATTGATAGCCGGAATACTGGCCGAGAAAAAATTCCGCGCGTATGGCCCCGAGCACGCTAAGAAAACCGGGAAGTTTGAACGGACTGACGCGGTTCACGCGAAACATGCGCAACGGTTCGGCGTTGTCGCCGAGCATCATGGCGCCGCCTTGCTCCGGCCCCCACCATAGGCTCTGGTTTCCGTAAGAAAGCTGCCAGTTGGAAAGATTCATCGCGACATAGGAGTCGAGCAGGCGGCCGCGATTGATGGTGGAAGTGGGCGTGTCCGGCGGAACGGGAAACGGCGGCGGCACGATGGAGTGGCTGAAATCGGCCTGCGAGATGGCCTGGCGCGCGGCCAGTGGGAGCGCTGGCGCCGAAGGAGAATGCTGATACTCGCCACGCACATAGATGGCGAACGGGCCGGCAGTGGCCCATCCCGACAGCCCGGAGACGTTGTTGAATCCCTGCTCTTCCGGACGGCCGAAATCGTTCACGATGGTCTGACCGAAGTGATAGCCATCGGTGAGCGGCTTGCCGACGATTTCTGTGGCGCGCGTGTAAGCGGATTCGAGATGACCTTCGGCGTTACTTCCGCCGCCGAGCAGGTTGAGCTCGAAACTAAATTCATCCTGCAGATCGTGATAGAGGCGCGCCGCTTCGCTGCCTTCCATTTCATCGCCGACGACGAGATCACCGGCTTCAGAGAGTCTGACGCGCACATTCGATGCGAGTCCACGGGCGCATATCCTGAATGTTGCTCTCGATGTAGCCCATCGCAGTAAGGCGCTCCAGCGCGGGATAAATCCAGCTGTCGAGCGGCACATAGGGCGAGCCCATGAACTTGGCTCGCCATTCTCCGGGGCGCTCGGGGCGGACGGCCGGAATCTGCCAGGGGCCACCACGAAGATCGGGATCATGGTGGCGCTGGTACGTGTAAGAGCTGATGAGATATCCCAGCGCAGAGCCGACGAGCACATCAGAAGGAAAATGCTGCTTCGCCTGAATGCGAGAGACGCTGATGGCTGAGGCCAATCCGTAGGAAAGGAACTTCATTAGCGGGCTGGGATATTCGTGCGCCACCATTCCGGCAATCGACCACGCGATGGCGGAATGATCTGAGGCAAACGACGAGCCACCCTTCAAGAACGGCCCGGTTCCATTTCCCTGGTAAGGACGCTGGCGCTGAGTGGCGAGCTTGAGCGCTTCGACAATTGCCAAGCTGTCAATCGTGGCTTCTCCGCTGAGGAGGCCGGTTTCGCGCTCGTGATCGTTGTGCGACATGAGGCCTAGCAGGTAAAGCCCGCCGGCGCCGCCGATCATCGAATAGACGCCGTAGTCCGAAATGTGACGGTAGCGAAGCAGGGTGTTCGGATCGTTCGAAAGATGGCGGCTGAAATCTGCGTCGGTTGCGAACAGAGCCGCGGTGAGACCTCCGAGCGGTACGAGCCAGGTGGCATCGGAGAGACGCGCCTTTGCTGGACTGGTCCACAGGCCGATCTGATCGTGCAGGAGCGCGTTGGGAAGATTCAGCAATCGGTTTTGGGTGTCACTCGATGACTTTGTCCCGGCCGGAGCTGGAGCATTGGGCAGGGCTTCGCTATCCGAGTTCGTAGCGGCTGCGGACGCAGGACGATTTGCGTCCGGAACCGGCTGCGAATTCGACTGCCCGAGGGCGAATGCAGTGCCCACTAGAAAAAACATTACGGTGCCCCAGAATCCCACCAATCGATTCACGTACGGGTCCTCAGAAGTATGCCGACGCGAGAATCGCGCTGGTGGCGATTGAACTTACGACTTGCGCATTCTGGAAAATTGTTTTCCAGATGGGAGGACCGCCGAGGGCCTTCTCTGGCGCGACGACCATGTCGCCCGGTTGCAAAGCGACGCTCAACGAATCGCCGCCCCAGTAAGAACCGTGATTTCCGATCACCGTGCCGTCGGCGCGAACCACGAAGATTGCTCGCTTGTTCGCCATGTTGGTGAGGCCGCCGGCCTGCATCAGATACCAGTGCCCGCTCTTGCCGGGGCGATAGGCTACGGCGGTCGGGCCATAGACCTGGCCTTGCACCAGCACGAAACTCGGGCGCTTGGGAACGATAAGAATGTCGCCGGGTTGCACGCTCACATCGCGCGCAGTGTTCTCCCAACTGCGAATGTTCGACGAGATTTGGATCGTCACTCTTCCGGTGGGCGGGCTGCTGACCAGGTTCTCCAGCGTCGTCTGCCACTGCACGAAGGCAGACTCCGCCGAGAGTCGCTGGTCAGGATCGGGCGCGCTAGCAGCCGTCAGTTTCAGACTTGCCTGTTGTTCCCGGACGCGCTGCACCAGTTCTCCGTACGATCTCTGTTCCAGCTTTTGCACCTCGGTGCGCATGAGCAGCGAGCCATAGGGATAGGCCGCGGGGCCGAATCCGCCGGCGCGCAGGATCACCGAACTTAGCTTTTCTCCGGGACGAATTCCGTAGCTGCCCGGATGCACGACTTCGCCGCGCACGGTAATGGAAGCGCCGAGGTCATCCCAGCCGGGAAGTTGGCGAATGGAGAGAACGTCTCCGTTGTTCAGAACCTCATTTTTTTCTGACCCTCCGGTGAGCGCTGCGGCGAGCACTATTTTCTGCTGCTGCGCGCTGACCTGAATATCGTTCTCCCAAAGGTAGTGGGTGAGGTCAGCGCTCTTAGTATCGGCGCTCTGCTTCAAGCCACCCGCGGCGCGAATGAGATCGGAAATTCGCATATCGGCAGTGAGCGGATAGCGACCCGGCCGCGCGACTTCGCCCTTTACGTAAACCGTGGCCGGATCGGTGGCAGCGGCATTACGGTGCACGAGCACGCGGTCGCGCGAAGTGAGGATGATGTTGTCAGTGGGATTGCCCTGCAGCGCGGCGTCGAGCTTGACGTTGAGAATTTTCAGCGTGCTGTCTGGCATGTAACGGAAAACCTGAGCGTCGCCGGTGAGAGCATCGGGCTCCAGTCCTCCGGCCAGGTGAATGGCGTCGCTGAGATGAATGTCGCCGGAAGTTTTGTAGGTTCCGGGAGCACGCACGTCTCCGAGCACCGAGACCACTGGCGGATTTTCGAAGTCGTAACGGCTATAAATTCGAACCGTGTCGAGAGGCTGCAGGGACGGAGCCTGGCTGGGATCGGCCAGAACCTTCGCCAGATCGAAACTCTCCACCGCGGGGCGAAAATCCGGCTGGCTCAGGCGAATGATCTCGCCATAGTTCGAAGCGGGCTCGGGCAGCAAGTCTTTGTAGGAACCGATCAGATCGGTCAAGTGCATGCCGTCGTGCCAGGAGTATTTTCCCGGCCGAACGACGTGACCTTCGAGATAGACGGCATCCTGCGCGTAGGGAGCGATGGGAAAAATTCGTACCTTGTCGCCGTCCTGAATCTGAAACGATTCCAGCTTCTGCGTGGCGTCGTCGGTGGACGAATCGTCGCGCGGAATGTCCAGGCTCAACATGGTCTGCTTCTGGTGAGCGACGATGCGCTGCACTTCGATGTGACGCAGCGTAGCGCCGGGCAGAAGACCGCCCGCTAGCGCGAGGGCATCGGCCAGCGACTTCTCATCTTTTTCTTCGTAGATGGCGGGTCGGCGCACCATTCCTTCGATCGTGATTTCCGGACCGAGCGGTGGCACCAGAACGGTGTCCCCATTTTCGAGGCGCTGAATGCCGCCTTTGACGCCGTGTAGAAGCAGATCGTAGACATCGACATCCTGCACCAGTTCATTCCCGCGGAACTGTTTCACGATGCGGAGAGAGCCGCGACTGGTAGGCCCGCCCGCGGCGAACAGCGCGTTCAGCGGAGTGGAGAGCGAGCCGATGTCGTAGGCTCCGGGCTTGACGACATCGCCGACAACGTAGACGCGAATGGTGCGCAAACGCGCCAACGAGACGTCGGCCGAAACGTCGCGGAACTGGGTGCGCAAATTTCGCTGCACGGTCTGCTGCACGTCAGCGAGCGACTTGCCCGCGACCAGCACGGGGCCGACTTCGGGTAGGCTGACGCGACCTTCGCGATCGACCACTTCATAGAAGCGGCGGGAGACGCCTCCCCAAAGATCGATGGCTACAGCGTCGCCGGGGCCGAGAACATATTCCGGCCCGACGGGAAGATCCATCGGAATGGCCTGCAGGTCGCGGGTGCCGTTTTCAAAAACCTGCATGCCGAAGCGCTGCAGGGACGCGGGGCGCGGCGTCGCCTGCAGGTACATGTCGTAGAGCGCGGGGATGTCGTTATAAGGATCAGGACGACGGACCAGCCGCGCATTCGATAAGGACGACTCGCGCTGGCGTAGAGAGTTCTCAGCCGTCGAGGAATTTTTGTTCGATAGGTCGGATGTCGGGGCTGACGGGTTATTGGATAACCCTTCGAGCGAAGCAGGGTTCGATGAGTAGCCGCTGAGATTGGGCAGATTATTGGCGAGCTGATTCTGGTTTGACTGATCGCCGCCGAACTCCGTGCTGGCGGATGCATCTCCGAACTTCTGGCTGGGGAGAGCGGCATTTTGCGGCTGAGGCGACGATTGCCCACTCACCGGTTGGAAGCCGGCGGCAGTCGAGCTGTCATCGATGGGAGGTATGCCCAGGGTAGCGGCACTGCCTGCCCCGCCCTGCACCTGATCTCCGCCGAACGCATCCTCCCCGCTGGTCTTCATAAGCTCGGTAACGCTGTTCGTGCTTTGGCCTGGTTGCGGGGGAAGATAGGGAGAGTTGGGAGAAGTCTGGGGACTTTGCGTGCCGGGAATTTCGCCGGGCGACGGCAGACCGGGCTGACCTGGCAATTGCTGAATGGAAGGATTGTTGGTGTCGCAATTTCCGCTGACCGGATCGCACGATCGAGTTTGTCTGGAGGTCTGGCCCGGAGCGGTTCCCTGCAACCCGCCACCTTGCTGCGCGAGGTAGTGAATGCGCTCCTGGATCAACAGCTGTTGCTCTTTGCCCAGCGTGGATTCAGGATTCACCTCGGGCTGCAGGAACCCATACTTCTGCACGAGGCGGGTCGCGACGGAGCGAAACACGATGTCGGTTTCGAGGCGCTCGAAAATCGTTTCATCGGTAAGGTCGGCGTCCGAGATCAGCTGGCCGTGATCAGTGGCATCTTTCGCGATCCAGCGTTTGAGTTCCACCATCAAACCTGGATCGCGGTGCAGAACTGCGACCAACTGCCCGACCGAGGCGGCAACATGCGCCATGTTCTGCCGCGCCAGTTCCGACTGCGAGATAGGGACTTGCTGCGTTTGCGCAAACAGACTCGCGCAGGCGGCTAGCACAATCAGGGAAACGCAAGAAACAATCCTGGGAACCTGAGAGCGGAATGCAACGATGAGATCGAGCATCATCGTACCGACTCCTTGCCTAAAATTGAATTGCGCATACCTTGGCGAACCTGGATCAAGCCCGGCACCTGCGCGCTCACCATTCTTCGTCTGGGAGCACGTTCGTCCTTGGTCAGATGCTTCTTGATACTTCGGCAGCGACGCGGCTATGCGTTTCCACCTGTTGAATTAGTGCGAACTCCTCCGTACCTGTGGGAACGAACCGACTCTGATCAGCCCAATGCAGACAACAACGCCTGAGTACGGGAGCTACCTTACAGTTATCCGATGGCATGATTGAACGAGGCAATCAGGTCAAGACCGTAGACCACTGGACTAAGGAACCTAGACCGCTGAGTGGAACTTATGGTGTGGATTCTTCGGCGGGAACGGCATCGAGGCTGACGTTGAGCGTATCCCCTTCGCGGACATGGACCGACTCACCGCGATCTTCAAAGCGCGCGAGAAAATCAGGATCGGAGAGGAGTCCGCGCTCGACTGCCTGGAAGGCGAGAACCCGGTAGTCGCCGGGGATGATGCCCTTCATGGAAAATCGACCGGACTGGTCGGTATTAGCGCGCCTGGCATAGCGCCACTGGCCGGCCCGGCTGCCTTGTGGAAGGAGCACGACGGTGGCATTCGACGCGGGCATGGATTCGATTAACACAGAGCCGTTCAATTGACCCGCATCGGGAGAGAGCGTGAGTTCGAGCGTAGGCGCGGATTGTGCATTGGAGATCGAGATGCCGTTTTCCAGTACGTCGGGGGTTGTACTCGATTTCAGAAAGTATCCCTGCGGCAGAGAGTTGATTTCGAGCAGGTGTGTGCCTTCAGGAACGTCATAGAAAGTGAAGGTTCCATCGGGCCTCACGCTTACGTTGTCGACCGACGGCATGAGCGCAGCGACGGCAGAATTGCCCTGCGGCGAAAGATTCGCCGTCATGTGAACGAACTCCGCGCCGGCTCTCTCGTCGGCACGGATGCGACCGTTCAACTGAACGCCAGTGCCGATTCGTAAGTCGGCATTGCGGAGATTGGTGTTGCTGACATGCAGCGGCCGCTGTCCCCAGAACATTTTGCTCTTCGCGTTCGTGGGTTCGATGCGAGCGACCAGCGTGTAGTCCCCGGGAGTGATGCTTTGCAGCTCGAAATTGCCTTTGGCGTCGGCCCTGGTTTCGTGCTGCGATGTGCCGGACTCATTGCTGATGAGGGTTATCTGGACAGGGAAGGATTGCGGCGGGCCTACGATCAGAATTTTCCCGGTCACGCTGAACGCGTGCACAGGCGTTAGCGTGAAATCCATTCCGGCAAGGTCGGAGCCCGGGTGCACGGATACTGTAGCGGCGGTTGCGATGTCGGTTACATTGGAAAAGTAAGTGGGAGCGAACGCCGTTCTGGGAGCGAGTTTTGTAGCGTTTGTTTTTGTCGGCGGATTCACCCGTAGATAGTAAGTGCCTGCGGGCAAGCCGTTGATGTGATACTCCCCGGCAGCGTCAGTGAATGCGGGGCCACTAACGCCGCGAAGCTGCTTGCCGGCGTCGCCTTGAAAATAACGCAGCACTTCTACTGAGACTCCCGCCAGTGGCTTCGAATCGAAACTCTTCACGTGGCCGGAAATGATTGCGCCCGGAGTGAGTTCCACAAGCAGATCGTTGATGTGCTGGTCGGGGGCAACAACGATGGACCTACCGGAGCCGGCTCCACTGATGCGTTGACCTACGTAGCCGGGATGGCTGGCGAAAATGAAATAGCGGCCTTCGCTCAGACTGTCGATGACGAAGTGACCTTCCGCGTCACTGCTGGCGGAGCCGAAGCCAATTGATCCTCGTCCGGCAGAAAGATTACGCACACGAACATGAGCCGACCCGACCGGCTGCCGGGTAACGGCATCAATCACAGTGCCGGAGATAACCGCGGTGGCTGGGGGCGACCCTGCGTCCTGGGCAACGGAAATTGCAGAAGCCAGGGTCAATGCACCCAGGCTCACAGCAAGGATTTGAAGCGCATGCCGCATTCAATGTTTTTCGCCGGGGGAACTTCCCGACCTTGCAATTTTGTTCATACGGAAGGTCTGGATTCAAACGAATTCAGGCTCCAATTAGTGTAGTAGACTATTTTCCCCCAAAGTTAACTCTTCCTGGATACAGGTTCCTCATGACCAAGCCTCTTGCCAAAAAAGTTCTGCTTATCGGCTGGGATGCCGCCGACTGGAAAATCATCAACCCTCTGATGGATCAGGGTCTGATGCCGACGTTGGAAGATTTTGTGAACCATGGCGTGATGGGCAATATCGCGACGCTGCGTCCCATTCTTTCGCCCATGCTGTGGAACTCGATTGCCACAGGGAAGCGCGCCGACAAGCACGGCATTCTGGGATTCATGGAACCGGACCCGCAAACTGGCGGCGTGCGTCCGGTGACCAGCACTTCGCGCAAAGTGAAAGCGCTGTGGAATATTCTGACGCAACGCGGCTATAAGGCGCACGTTCTGGGATGGTTCGCAGGGCATCCGGCGGAGCCGATCAACGGCATTTCAGTTTCTGATTTATTTCCCTACGCAGTCGGCCCACGGGATAAGGAGTGGCCGCTTCCGCCGGGCGCGGTTCATCCGGAGAGCATACGCGATACATTCGCCAAGCTGCGTATGCACCCTGCGGAACTCACGGAAGCCGCGATTCTGCCGTGGATTCCACAAGCTGCGGAAATCGATCAGGAAAAAGACAAGGGGCTGCAGTCGTTCTCCAAAATTCTTACGGAGAACCTCTCGATTCACAATGCGGCAACTTGGATTCTGCAGAATCAGGAGTGGGATTTCCTGGCCGTGTACTACAACGGGATCGATCACTTCTGTCATGGCTTCATGCATTTTCATCCGCCTCAGCTTCCGGGGATTCCGGATGACAAATTTCAGATTTACAAAGATGTGGTGAATGGCGCGTACCGCTTTCACGACATGATGCTCGAAACCCTGTTGCAACTGGCCGGGCCGGATGCGACTGTGATTTTGGTTTCCGACCATGGGTTTCATTCCGATCACCTGCGTCCGTTGGGAATTCCGAACGAACCGGCGGGACCGGCGATTCAGCATCGTCCATTCGGAATTTTCTGCATGAAGGGAGACCACATCAAGCAGGATGAGCGCATCTACGGCGCGACGCTGCTCGATGTGACGCCCACCGTGCTCACCTTATATGGATTGCCGGTCGGCGAGGATATGGACGGGCGTGTACTGGTGCAAGCGTTCGAGGAAACGCCAGAGATCACGCGCATTCCGAGTTGGGAGAATGAAGCGGGAGAATGCGGCATGCATCCGGCGGATTTGCGCATGGATCCGGCGGCGGCGGAAGCTGTATTGCAGCAGTTTGTGGCGCTGGGATATATCCAGGAGCCCAGCAAAGATCAGGCCAAGGCAGTCGAGGTGGCGGTGCGCGAACAGCAATACAACCTGGCCTGCATGTATCTGGATTCGCGGCGGCCGCAGGAGGCGGTGCCGATTCTAGAGGAATTGTGGAAGAAGTGGCCGGACCAGGCGCGCTTCGCGCAGCAACTGGCGCAGGGCTATCTGGCGTTGAGAAAGCGCGAGGAGGCCAAGGCGATTCTGGAAGATCTGATTGCGAATCCGCCGAAGCCGGCGCCGAGAGAGAAGGCCGAGGGTGAGGCCGAAACTCCGGCGGAGGCAGCACTTCCGGTGGCGAAGGTTGAAGCGCCGGGAGGTCCCAAGGAAGGCGCTACGGACGACAACGCAAGACCGCGGCCCTGGGCTGACTTGCTGATGGGCATCATTCATTTTGAAGAAGGCGATATGGATGCTGCTTTGGCGAGCCTGCTGAAGGCCGAGAGTTTCGATCCGCGCCTGCCCGATCTTCATCTGCGCATTGGCGAAGTTTATTTACGGCAGAGAAGAAGCGATGATGCCGAGCGCGCTTTTCAGCGTGCGCTTGATATTGATGGCGATAGCCCGGCGGCGCATCTTGGACTGGCGATGGTGCATCTGCGTAAACGCCGCAATGAAGAGGCGGCAGAGCAGGCTCTGCAAGCTGTCGGGCTGCAGCATTTTCTGCCGCTTGGGCACTTTTACCTGGGAGTTGCACTGGCGCGGCTAGGACATCGGGAGCGAGCGGCTCTCGCGTTTGAGACTTCCGTCACCATGTTGCCCGGATTGATGGCGGGGCATCGCTGGCTGGCAACGTTATATCAGCAGGCGGGGGGCGATCCGGAAAAAGCGGCGCGTCATCGCGAGATTTATTTGCGCATGCGAAAGCGGCGCGAGGCTGGAGTGAAGGCGTGACGAGTCTACAAAAATGATAAGTGGCCTTACCGGGATGGTGAGGGCCGCGAATTTTTGTTCGTGATTCGTAACGAGAAACATTCTGTCGCAAGATTTTCTCTTCTCTCGTGGACAATGCCATCAACAATGAGGGGGGAGAGGAGTGAGTCCGGACGACTGCCCGAACTGCGGCGGCTCAGGGTTTGTTGCGAAGCCAGTGGACTTGAATGGTAAGTCCGAGGGGGTCGCATTCATCCACCTGAAATGCCCCGTATGCCAAGGGACAGGCCGGAAGCACTCGATCCCACCCGCGACCGCGGGCTGACCGCACGGCCTGCGGTGCTTGCGAAACGTACGGAACCGGACCGTCATGCTTCCCGTCCTTAGGTTGGCGGTCCGGGCCGACGTGATCCCACCTTACTTTGTAGCGAATATTCTTCTTAGGCGATTCCAGCAGCTCTTCCGCGCGAGTGGCGAACAGGTGTGGTTGCGGTTTCGATGCGATTCCGTCCGTTGGCCTTGGCGCGGTACAGCGCCTGGTCGGCGGCCTTGATGATGCTTTCTGGAGAGACGTCTTGCTTGCTTGCAGTAGCCACTCCCATACTCACCGTGACTGAAAGCGCGGAGGGATTCGCTTCTGAGGCCAGCCGGCGAATGGCGTGGCCTTTGCGCGCGCGCTTCGGAGTGCGGCGGTTGCGGCGGTCCGGGCCGCGAGGGATGTGGCGCCGGTCTTCTTCCCCGCGCATACGGAATTGCGAGTGCTCGATAGTCTCCCGCAACTGCTCCAGGTGATCGGCAACTTCCTCGGTCGTCTTTCCCGGAAAAAGAATGGTGAACTCTTCTCCGCCGCAGCGGTAAGCCCGGCCGCCGCCGGTCACGCGAGACAGATTGGTAGCCACCAGCCGCAGAACCTGGTCGCCGATGTCGTGACCGTGGGTGTCGTTGAAGCGCTTGAAGTGGTCGATATCGACCATTGCGATGGAATAGGTTTCGGGAAGGCGCAGCAACGCATCATTGAAGGCGCGGCGCGAGGGCAGTGCCGTGAGCTCGTCGTGATAAGCCAGTAGATAGGAATTTTCCACGATCGCCGTGGCGAGAATTACGGCCGAGCCAACGGAGTAGAGGATCGCCATGCGCGGCGTGCCCGCATCACGCAAGGCCAGGAAAAAACCCACCAGCGACCAGAACAGGGCGTGGTCGGCCGGCTTGCGAGTGAGCAGCGACCGCACCAGCAGAATCACGCCCGCCATAAAGAGGATGAACAGGCAGTACTCGGGAAGTGAAACTATTGCTGGGAGGCGATGAGCGTGAGCCGCGACCGTCCCGACACTGCTTTGTGAGAAAACGCTGAGCACTACCACCTGGATGAACAGGAACAATCCCAGCGGAGCGGTGCTGGCGACGGTAAAGCCGCGCTCTTGCATCAGGGCGATCAGGAAAAGGTCGGCAGGAAACAGAATCGCGACCGCCTGCAGGCCAGACCATCCGAGCAATCCCGGGGAGACTTCGCGGATGAAGATGCCTGCGCCCTCGTGCGCCAGAAACAGGATGAGTAGCGCGAAGAAGACGCGGCTGGAGTGAAATCTCCAGGCCAGAATCATTCCGCCGATGACGGCGCAATAGTAAAGGAAGGTCAGCGCGGGCAGCGGGAGGGTCAGCCAGCCGGTGTTGGCGAGAACGGCGGCGGTGAGCAACAGAATGCCGCCCGGTACCAATAAAGATCCCAGCGCCGTTCTGTGCCATCGCTGCACGGCATCGCTCCCACAAAACCCACCCGTCGCGATTATCTCCGGTCGGTAGGAAGGAAGGAATTGGCCGCTGAGGTTCACTGGAAGGCTTGGCGAGCCTCTCCTGAATTGAAACTGAGCCCCACTTCTGCACTGGCGTACCTTCGTGTCGGCATGGTTTGCGCCGCAATTGAGCCGATTCTAACTAGACTGGGGCTGTTGAATTAAGGACGGTTCACAGTATGCGAATTCTTATTGCGGAAGATGATGAAGCTCTAGCCAAGTTCGTGCGCCAGGGTCTGGAAGGCGAGCACTGCACGGTCGACGTGGTGAGCGATGGGGAGCAGGCGCGGACGGCAGCGACTGATTTTGAGTATGACCTTATTATTCTGGATTTGAATCTCCCCAAGCTGGACGGGGTCAGCGTCTTGCGCCACGTGCGGGCGAAAAAACCCAGCCTGCCGGTACTGGTGCTGACCCAGCGCAACCGAGTGGAGGACCGCGTCCAGTGTCTCGATATCGGGGCTGACGATTACCTGGCGAAACCCTTCTCGTTCAGCGAACTCTCAGCTCGCTTGCGTGCGCTGGTGCGGCGCAGCCATCTGCCGGCGGAATCGGTGTTGAACATTGCCGATCTGAAGCTGGATCGGGTGGAACACCGGGTGGAACGCGCCGGGCTCAGAATCGAATTGACGGCGAAGGAATTCGCCCTGCTCGAATACCTGATGCTGAATGCCGGCCGTAAAGTGACGCGCTCGATGATCATCGAGCATGTGTGGAATCTGACCTTCGATACCACCACCAATGTGGTCGACGTGTATATCAACTACCGGTCATGAGCATCAACATCGCAACCCGCCCGCTGGCCCGTGTCCTGGTAGTGGACGACAGCGCTTTCATGCGCACGGCGCTGGCGCGCATGATTGCCTCCGAACACGGTTTCGAGGTAGTGGGCATTGCGCGCAGCGGGAGAGAAGCTCTGGACTGCATCGCTGCGCTGGATCCTGACGTGATCACACTCGACATCGAAATGCCGGGCCTCAACGGGCTGGACACCCTGCGCCAGATCATGCTCCAGTTTCCGCGCCCGGTCATCATGGTGAGTTCGACGAGCGAGGGCAGCGTCGAGGCCACGTTCGAGGCGCTGGGAGCCGGAGCCTTCGATTACGTTCCCAAGAAGATGGCGCCCGACTCGCTCGACATCCTTCACATTCGCCCCGACCTGATCGCCAAGATTCGTGCTGCCGCATTTTCCCAGCGCGCCAAACTGGCGGAATGCGGAAGTCCAAAGCCCCCGCGGTCCGTTTTGCACGAGACCTTGATCTCGACACCGACGACTCCGGCGATCGTCGCCATCGGAACCTCGACCGGCGGCCCTAAAGCTCTGCAGGAGATTCTCCCGCTGTTTCCCCGCGACCTGCCGGTACCCATCCTCATCGTGCAGCATATGCCGCTGGGATTCACCCAGCCCTTTGCCCAGCGGCTGAACTCGCTTTGCTCCATCTTTGTGCGGGAGGCCGCTGATGGGGAGGTCCTGCGACCCGGCACCGCCTACATTGCGCCCGCAGGCATGCATATGACCGTGAGCCGATCCATGACCTCCCGTACCTTGATCCATCTCGATACGCAGCCCGACAGCCAGCTGCACATGCCTTCGGTCGACGTTCTGATGAAATCCGTAGCGGAAAATTTTCGCACGCAGGCTATGGGTGTGATTTTGACCGGGATGGGCTCGGACGGTGTAGAGGGGATAAAGGCCATCCACGAGCACGGAGGTTTCACCATCGCACAGGACGAGCCCACCTGCGCTGTCTACGGAATGCCGCGGGCGTGCGCGCAGTTGGGCATTCTAAACCGTATCGTTCCGCTGGAGCAGGTGCCCGCGCAAATCATTCAGGCAGTCCACTATCGGAAGCACGCCTGACCCCGTCTTGGCAGCTCAGTGGCGGCGCTGCTTCCGATCCACAATGTGTCGGATTCGCTGCAGCAGCACACTGCTCGAAAATGGTTTCGGCAAGCATTCGATTGTGCTCATCTCTTGCCGGGATACCTGCTCGCTGTATCCGGTAACCAGCAGAACCTGAAGAGCTGGATTCCTATGCAGGAGCTTCCGCGCCAGTGAGCAGCCGTCTTCCCCGCGCATGATCACGTCGGAGAGGAGAAAATCAATCTCGCCGCTGTGCCGCTCCCAGACTTCTACAGCTTCAGTGGAGTTGATCGCGGTTAGAACTACGTAACCGGCAGAGACCAGCACTTCCCGCGTCACATCGCGCACGAAGGCTTCGTCTTCCACCAGCAATATCGTCGCGGAAATTCCTCTTTCCGCGGTCTGTGGAAGAGCAGAAACGTTGCTGGTGATCTCAGCCGGATGTGTGTACATAGGCTTGCGCGTGCTCCTTCTCTCCGTAACGAAAAAACTCTGCAACTAAGAGCATTGCTGCCCTCTAAGCAAGCAGATGGAATGCCATCGCTCCGGAGTTATGCGCGCGTGGAAAATACAAGGGTTACGGGGCCAAGCAGGACATGCCAGCTCAGAAAATCTCGTGCCGCTTTCCTGTTTCGGGATTCGCCGCGGAATCAATCGCCATTTTGGAACAGCCCTGCGACTAAAAAGCGTTCCTACTTGGGGCTGCTCAGGATCGTCTGTTCTGGATCGAGCAGAATTTTGTGCACGCCCGCCGGCGCGTTCACCCGAAACGAAGATTCCTCGCCATCCGCAAACACTCGACCCAGGAAGACCGACTGCCTGCCCGTCGTTGCTCCGTAGAGCGGGACCGAAGTTACAAGACCTTCGGGAGCATCGTGCTGCAAAATTGTGCCGCTGACTAGAATCTCTGATCCCTTCGGCGTGAACTTTACGGCCTTCAACTCCAGCTTGGGCAAGGAGGTCCCGTTTATCCAGCCATCCAGAAACCAGTCCAGCGAATTTTTCCCTTCATAGCGGAGGGACGCGGGAAGATCCTGTGCGAAAACTGCGAGCAGTTCACGGGTGGTGATCGTCCGGCCCTGATAACGCTCGCGAAGCCGTCGCAAGGCGCGCATGAACGGTCCCTCGGCGCCGCCGTTCACAGCCTTATGTCCGCTTGATGGTGAAGCGTCATCCAACATGGTGCGCAACATATGAAACAGCCAGGTAGATCGGCCATAGCTAATCGCGTCATATCCTCCAGGAAAACGCGAAGACTCCAGGCGCCCGCCAAGGGTCACCGGGCCCGCATCTTTCGGAGCCATTCCATCTTTGTCCGCCGTCAGCAGATCCTGGCGATATTGCTCCATCACCAGCCGGAATCCGGCCGGATTTTTTTCCTGCAGCATCAGCAGTGCGCTGTAATTGGCCAGCCCCTCGGAGAACCATTGATCGCGGTAACTATCCCACGTAATTAAATCTCCCCACCACTGGTGAGCCGTTTCGTGGGCAGGCAGTATCTGCTGCAGCAGAATACGCTCTGGGGAATAATGCATCTGCTCGCGTTCCTCCTGCGTGAGGAACGCATACGAAGAAAGAAAAATGAGCCCCGGCCAGCCCTGGCTTTCGCGCCCCGGTATCTGCGTGAGCGATAGACGACTGTAGGGAAACGGACCAAATCGCGCTGCGTAGTAGTCGATAGCCCGGGCAGCGTCTTGCGCAACTGCCTGTTCGTTCTGCACTGGCGAAGGACGGTAGGGCACAGTCATCTGCGGCGCCAGCCCTGTTGGATCGGAGGGACTGGGCTCGATGACCTGAATCGCTGTGCTGGGAAAGTTGCGTTCGACTCCGACCGCGGCAAAAGTCTGAACCGTCACATCTCCGGCGTGCGCAGTGGCAACGCGATATCTGCCCAGATTAAATCCCGCGAGAGGGATCGGCCTTTCGGAAACCCAGCGTGAAGACTGATCCGCTTTGACTTTGGGAAAATCTGTCTGAGCTGAAACCGGGGTCGGCTTTCCTGTCGCGACCAGCGTCCAGCCCGGCGGATATTCGAACTGCAGATCGTAGTCCGTCATCGCCATTCCGCGATTCGGATACCACGCGCCGCGAGCGCCCACATAGAGCAATCCGCCTCCGGCTTCGGCCAGCACTTCACCGCCGTAGACGAACTCCAGATCCATTTTCTGTCCGACCTTCGTCGCTTCGGGCAGAATCACCGCTACGGCGTCATTTCCGCGGCGGGAGAGCTGGGTTCCTTCGACCGACGGATTGTGAATAAATTCGACCGGCTCCCCGTTGAGCTTCACGCTTTCGACTTGCAGAAATCGTGACAATTCGAACAGGAGCGCGCGCCGTCCGCTCTCCCGGGACTCAAGTTGCAAGTCGGCGCGGCAATGAAGCTGCTTCGGAGGCTGCACTTCGGTGGTGATCGTATACCGACGAATCGTAACCCAGTCCTGCTCTTCGCCGTTCTCATAGCCGCTGGTTTTCGTGTAGTTCTGCTCGGCCTTTGGATTCGGCACTGAAAACGAGCTCCAGACGTCGTAATACGTGTTTCCGTTTTTCGCGGCCTTGGCTTGCCCGGCCTGAATTTGCTCGTCCAGATGAGAATCGTAGGAGACGTCAAAAATACCGAGTTTCGTGCCTTGCAGGCGGGCGTGGAAATAGTGGTCGGATGCATCTGCCTGAATTTTGTCCGCGTCGCCAGAATAAGCCGACTGCGCACTAACTGGCAGCAATCGGCTGAAGGTGATCAACAACCGCATGGCATCGGAGCCCGCCAGATTCCGGGCTGTGGTATTCCAGTGCTCCACAAACTGCTGCTGATCCTCGTCGGGCGCGCGCAAGTCTGGACGTAGTTCAGCGGCCACGTCGTCGTTGAAGCGGAAATATGCGGTCGCAAAGTGCTCCTCCAGAATCGCCATTCCGGTGAACAGGCTCATCGACCGCCGCTCCACATCACTCGGCGGAACCAGCAGCACCTCGCCTTCGCCCTCAAAGAAAGCGCCGGTGATGCGGCCCATCACGTCCTGGGTAAATGCGATCGTGCCATCGTCGAGAGAGATGTGAATGGCGGAGCGCTCCAGGGATGCGCCCCGGACCTTATATAGACGGGTTGCATCGAGCCCCACCTGTCCCAACTGCAGGTAGAGCGCTTCAGCAGGCTTGTCGGGGGGACTCTGGCAGAAGGCGGGAATTGAACAAAAAGCGAACCATGCCGCGATCCCGGTAGCCAGCACGAGCCGCAAGCCTCGCATTGCTGGTAGTACCTTGGTCACCTCGGGGTGCTCGCTCACGTTGTTAGAATGCGCCTGAATGAGGTTTTCTGTCACGCTCGCCTTGATTCTCGTGATCCTCGGGACGGCTTCCGCGGACACGATCCATCTGAAGAATGGCCGCACCATTGTCGCCGACCACGTACGGGAAAATGGCAGTCATTTCGAATACGACCTGGGCGACGACTCTTACGCCATTCCAAAATCTCTCGTCGATCACGTCGATGCCGGCGTCACGCCCACTCACGCCGCATCCGGATCGGCGAAGATGGCGGATCTTCCGGCCTTTACCCCCGTCGACAATCTGGCGAATGAAAGCTCGGTATTCGTCGAGATTGTGAAAGAAGGCAAAGTCGATCCGGATGTGCTCACCAGCCTGGAACACAAAGGCAACGCCGAGTTGAGTGCAACCGCGAACTTCATCGCCGGCAAGTTTGAGTTCGATCATGGCAACGTTGCGCACTCGCGGCAGTATTTCGAGAGCGCCCTGCGTTTCCAGCCTGATAACTCTACGATTCTCACTTACTACGCCGCGTTGCTCGTCCGCACAGGAAGTGCCGCACAGGCGGTTCCTTACGCTCAGCGCGCGGTCCGGTCGGCGCCCGATTCGGCCGACGCCTACACCATGCTCGGCTACTCGCAGTTCGCCTCCGACCATACCAAGGACGCCGTTTCATCGTGGAAACGCGCCCTCGAGCTTCGCCCCGATGCGGCCGTACAGCAGTTGCTGGCCAAGGCGCAGCGTGAGGAGAATGTTGAATCCGACTACACCCAGCATGAGAGCAGTCATTTTGTGCTGCATTACGAAGGCAAGCAGACTTCGGAGGCTTTCCGTTCGCAAATTGTGGAGGCTCTCGAATCGGACTATGACGACCTTGCCCGCGACCTGGGCAACCCACCGCGCGACAGCATTCTGGTCACGCTTTACACCGAGCAGGCATTCTTTGACGTAACTCATGCGCCCAGCTGGTCGGGGGCGATGAACGATGGCAAGATGCGCATCCCCATCAGCGGGCTGAGTTCGATGACCCCGGAACTCGCGCATGTGCTGAAACACGAACTGGCGCACTCGTTTATTACGCAGTTGTCGGGTGGACGTTGTCCGCCCTGGCTGCATGAAGGCATCGCTCAGATGCTCGAGCCGAAAAGTCTGGGTGGTGATGGCCGCCAGCTGGCAGTGCTCTTCAAATCGCAGCAGAATATTCCGTTGAACGCGCTGGAGGGAAGCTTCATGAGCTTCTCCGGCGGGCAGGCCTACCTGGCCTATGCCGAGTCTCTGGCTGCGGTGACCTACATCAACGAGTCGTACGGGATGGGCGACATCCAGCGGATCTTGCAACGACTCAGCCAGGGAACTTCCACTGAAGCCGCGCTGCGAGCCACCATCCATTCCGATTACGGCCAGTTGGAATCCGACCTGGGCAAGTACTTGGCTGATAAATACGGGGAATAGCTTTTCCTGCGGGACCCCTCGAACTCTGTTTGCCCGATACGCCTTCCTATGCTAGTTTCGCTTGGTCATCGTCATGCGCTCCCTTTTTCGCTCCCGTGCCGCCGCGCCGCTTGTGGTAGAGCCCGTTCCGACGATCTTTCCGAAGATTGAGGGCGCGGACATTGCCGCGGTATTCGTGGGCAAGCGAATTGCCGGAGATTTCTATGACTCCGTCCGGGTCAGTCCCGAACGGGTCTTATTCGGTTTGCTCGATGTCGCGGGACGGCGCGGCGACAATCGCGACCTGCTTCGCAAAGCGCAGGAAATCTTCCGCACCTCAGGGGTTGAACTTTTTTCCCGGCCCGATATCAATGAATCCGAAGCTATGACGGAGCTCAGCATCCTCCTCAATCGCGGGTTGATCGAATCTTCCAGCGGAGTTCATTCCTGCCCTGCGTTTATTGGGTGCTATCACGAGAAGTTCGGAACGCTTTGCTACACCAACGCCGGGCACACGTCCGGCCTGCTGCGCGACGACTCCAGCGTTAGCGAGCTTCGACCCACAGGTCTGCCGCTGGGACTGTTTTCGCACGCGACTCTCGATGCCCCCACGGTGGCTCTGGAGAAAAACGCGGCGCTTCTGCTGATTTCTCGTGGGGTGGTGGAATGCAGCGCCCGCGAGGGAGCTAACTCAGAATTCGGCATCGATCGCGTCAAGCAGCTTTTGGCTGACGACAGGGCAGAAACGGCTCAACCGTTATGCACCTCGATCCTGAATGCGGCCGACGAATTTGCGTGCAAAACTCCTCTGAGTGATGACCGCACGGCATTGGCGCTGGTTCGAGCGGCATAAGGATATCCAACTTTTCCTGGGAAATGGCCGTCTAAGCGAGAGGATTCAACGTTATCAGTAGTAAAATATTGAGATTGGCCTGCCTCTTCGCCCTGCCATCCCAGGGAGGCGATGGGCCTGTGCATCCTATGAAAAAAGTTGCGATTGCCATCATTGTTCTGACCTGCCTGCCCGCTCTCGCGGCCGGACAAGTCGTCGAAGAGATTATTGCCCGCGTCAACAATCAGATCATCACGCGCTCGGAATTCGTGCGCAGCAAAGACCAGCTAAAAGACGAAGTCAAGCAGCAGGACGCCGCCAACGCCGATAAGGCCTATACCGAGCGTGAAAAAGACGTGCTGCGCGATCTGATCGACCAGCAGCTTCTTCTCGAAAAAGGCAAAGATCTTGGCATTACCGGCGATACCGACCTTATCAAGCGCGAAGACCAGATGCGCAAGGACATGAAGCTGGATTCCATTGAAGATCTCGAGAAAGAGGCCCAGAAGCAGGGCATATCCTGGGAAGATTTTCAACAGAACATGCGGAACCAGATCGTCACGCAGAAGGTAATCAGTGATCAGGTCGGGGGGCACCTCTCGCTGACCCACGACGAAGAGCAGAAGTTTTACGACGAGCACAAAACCGAATTGGAGCAGCCGGAAGCGATTCGGCTGAGCGAAATCCTGGTGACGCCGAAGGGCCCGGCAGCCAACAATGCTGCGAAGGATGCCGCCGCTGCCCCTGCTGGCGCGAGTTCAGACCAACCCGATGACGCCGCGAAACAAGCCGCTGAGGCCGAGGCTCTGAAAGCCGCAGAGGCCAAGGCGAACGACTTGCTCAAACAGATTCGTGGTGGCGCCAGCTTTGACGAAATGGCGAAGAAAAATTCCGACGGTCCCTCGGCCGCGGACGGCGGAGCGCTCGGTGTATTCAAGCGCGGGCAACTGGCCAAGGAACTCGAAGACAAGACGTTCGCAATGAAAGCCGGCGACGTCACCGACGTGATCCGTACCAAGCAGGGCTATGTGATCTTGCGAGTGGACGAGCACCAGGTGGCTGGCGTTCCTCCCATGAAGGACATCCTGCCCAAGATTCAGGACGCGCTCTACTACCAGAAGCTGCAGCCCGCCCTGCGCATCTATCTTACGAAGCTGCGGGAAGACGCGTATATCGATATCCAAACCGGGTACGTCGACAGCGGTGCCAGTCCTAATGAAACCAAGCCGGTCGAAACCGCGACCGCCAAGGAAGCCGACGCCAAGAAGCTGGCCAAGAAGAGAAAGAAGAAGCTGGGCGTCCTGTGAGGTCGGATCTGTGATCGCGGGATCTCTCATCGCTCGATCACTTCTGCCTTATACTCGGACCCACAACCCATGAAGGACTTCTACATCTGCGATTGTGCGCGCCACGAAAACAAGATCATCACCTCGAACTTCGTCGTGGTTGTAAAGCAGATCAAGCCCAAGAAAAGCGGCGAGCCTTATCTTGCCCTGACGCTCGGCGACCGCAGCGGCCAGATCGAAGCCAAGATGTGGGATAACGTCGAGGAGGTTCTTGAGGGCTTCGAGCAGGACGACTTCATTAAAATCAAGGGTCTCATTAACAAGTACAAACAGCGTTTCCAGTTGACCATTCACAAGCTGCGCAAACTGGGCGAGACTGAAGTCGAGTTCGACGACTATCTGCCGAAGACTACGAAAGATATTGATGCGCTTTGGCGAACCCTTACGGACTTCGTCGCGACCATCCAGAACCAGCACCTGAAGTCGCTGGTCGAAGCCTTCATGGCCGATCCGGAAATCGCGACGGCTTATCGAAATGCTCCGGCAGCGAAGACGCTGCATCACGCCTACATCGGCGGCCTTCTCGATCATGTCGTATCCCTGTTCCGTTCCTGCGACCTGATGTGCCGGAATTATCCGCAGATCAATCGCGACCTGCTGTTGACGGGCGCCTTCTTCCACGACATCGGCAAGATTCACGAGCTGACTTATAACCGGTCTTTCTCCTACACCACCAAAGGCCAGTTGCTCGGACACATGATCATCGAACTGGAAATGTTGCAGGAGAAGCTGGCGCACCTGCCCGGATTCCCCGATGAACTCAAGACCCTGGTCGAGCATTTGATCATTAGCCATCACGGCCAATATGACTTTGGATCGCCTAAGTTGCCCATGTTTCCCGAGGCGCTCATGCTGCATTATCTCGACGACCTCGACTCGAAGATGGAAGCGATGCGGGCGCAATTCGAGCGGGAATCGATGCTCGAGGGCCCGTGGTCCAGTTACAACGCATCGCTGGGCCGGCCTCTGCTGAATACCGAAAGATTTCTGAGCCCTAAGAAAAATTCCCCGCCGGAAGAGCCGGCGCAGCCTACCGCCGTTGAAACTGAGGCCGAATCTCCCGATCCCATTCCGACGTTGCCCGGTGTCGAACCGCAGCGTTAGAGTGAAACGCAGCGTTCGAGCGAGCGCGACGTGGTAGTTATTCGACGCTGCCGTGCGTTAGGGCACCATGCCATGAGCCATCCTTCATTCGATTTCGGCCGCTTCGAAGTTCTCACCTTCGACTGCTACGGCACACTCATCGATTGGGAAACTGGAATTCTCTCCGCGCTTCATCGCATCCTTGCTGCCCATGACAAGCAGGTAGACGATGCAACCTTGTTGAAGCTCTATGGAGATTTCGAGTTGCGCGCGGAATCTGGCGCGTTTCAGCCATATCGAGACGTATTGCAGTCAGTGGTCCGCCAGTTCGGAAGAGAGTTCGGATTCGATCCGGCCGAAGACGAAGTCCATTCCTTGCCCGCCTCGCTGCCAACCTGGAAACCATGGCCCGACACGGTGGGAGTCCTTTCACGACTGAAGTCGCGATTTCGCCTGGCGGTGATCTCCAACGTAGATGACGATTTGTTTGCCGGCACACGTCCTCAACTTGGAGTTGCTTTCGATGAAGTCATCACCGCCCAGCAGGCTCAGGCGTATAAACCGTCACTGAAAATATTCGAGGTCGCACTCAACCGGATCCAGGCTCCCGCCCACCGCATCCTGCACGTGGGGCAGAGTATTTATCACGACGTGATTCCGGCTCAGGCACTCGGACTAGCCACGGTGTGGGTCAACCGGCCATCGAAGCGACCGGGAGTTGGAGCGGTGAAGGCTGCCGAAGCCAAACCCGACCGGACGGTTTCGAGCCTGGCAGAATTAGCTGCAATGGCGGCAAAGGAATAATGCGGACGTTCTTAGAAATTCACCGGCAGTTTCAGGACGCGTTCCTGAATGGCCCTCATCACTAACTCCGCCTTATTGTGAATTCCCAGCTTGCGCATGAGATTAAATTTGTGCGCGTCCACCGTTTTAATGCTGAGTCCCAGGCTGTCGGCCACGGAACGAACTGTCCGGCCTTCCGCGAGTAGTCGCAGGACTTCCCGTTCCCGAGCCGTGAGTCCGCGAGTGCTCGAGCCTGTCTTCTTGAGCGACGGTTCCGGGAAAAACGCGCCGGGCGCTGGCTGCGCGTTCCCCGGCTTGCCGTGATGAACCTCCCGCACCAGACGGACCAACTCTTCCCCCGAGGTCTGCCGCAGAGCGCAGTGTATGCCGTCGCCGTTGTCCTTCTCTGGCATGCTGGAATCCAGGGTGAGAAATACTACCTGGCTCTGGGGCGACACGTGCGTGATCTGATGCCGGGCGCGCTCCGCTCCCGCCTCAAAGAACACGGTGTCGGTGATGACCACGTCCGGCCGGAGTTCGAAAACCAGATGCAGCGCCTCGGCGGGAGTTTCGGCTTCGGCCATCACTTCGAGGTCCGCTTCGTCTTCGAGCAAACGCCGCAGTCCCTGGCGCAACAACACATGCTCAAGCACAAGCACGCAACGAATTCTGCTTACTGGACGCAGCTTTTCACGCTGCTCTTTGGAATAGAGCACGAATTTCCCTTCGGGCCAGAAGAATTACGGAGCGGCGCGGAACGATTTGAAACCCTTAATGGACGAATGGTTTAAGGCTTAATTGTACACTCTGGGAGCCCACTCGTTCGCCAAAATCCGCGCCCCTCGCGCATTTTCAGGCATACCCGTTTGCGGCCGCCTTCTCTTCGCCCCTATTCAGGTACAATCAAAAATTTATGTTGCGTTACTTCACTGCCGGAGAGTCTCATGGCGAAGCTCTGATCGCCTTTCTGTCTGGAATTCCGGCAGGGCTGAGAATCGACCAGAGTTTTCTGGATCGCGAACTGTGGCGGCGGCAGCAAGGATATGGCCGCGGCGGCCGCATGAAGATTGAGCGCGACACGGCTCACATCCTTTCCGGCGTCCGTCATGGAACCACCATCGCCTCCCCGATCTCGATTCAGCTGCAGAATAAAGATTGGAAAAACTGGCAGGAATCGTTGCCCGTGGGCGATGGCGATCCCGACAAACATAAGAAGGTGAAATCTCCCGCGCCCCGGCCATGCCGATCTGGCAGGAGCCTTGAAATATAACTTTCCGGAAGCGCGATATGTGCTGGAGCGTGCCTCGGCCCGCGAATCCGCCGCGCGTGTGGCTGTGGGAGCAATCGCCAAACTTTTCCTGAAGGAACTTGGCATCGAAGTTCTCAGTCATGTTGTGGCCACGGGCGGCGTCTCGCTCAAGAGTGAAATCCCGTGGACCGCGATCCGCGCCCTTTACGATCGCGAAGAAGTGCTGCTCAACTGCGCCGATCCTGAGTCTGAGCAGCAGATGAAAGCCGAAGTGGACAAGGTGCTGCGAACCGGAGACTCCGTCGGCGGAGTTTTCGAGGTCGTTGCACACGGCGCTCCTCCGGGACTCGGAACCTACGCGCAGTGGGACGAGCGTCTCGACGCGCTGCTGGCGGCTGCGGTCATGTCATTGCAAGCGGTGAAGGCCGTGGAAATCGGGAGTGGGGTCGCTTCGGCGTACGCGCCCGGATCGACCGTACACGACGAGATCGGGTACAACGCTGAGTCCGCATTCACTGCTTTCTCGCGCACCCACAATAATGCGGGAGGCATAGAAGGCGGCATTTCCAATGGGGAGGAGATTCGCGTGCGTGGCTATCTGAAGCCGATTTCGACTCTGCGCCGGCCGCTGCAGTCCGTCGACTTCTCTACGCGCCAGCCGGTTGGGGCAGCCTACGAGCGCTCGGATGTGTGCGTGGTTCCAGCCGCCGGGGTCGCCGCAGAATCCATGGTGGCGTTGACGCTCGCACGCTGTGCCCTGGAAAAATTCGGCGGCGATTCCATGCCGGAGACGCTAAGAAATTTCGAAGGCTATCGCCAGCAACTGAAAAACTACTAATGATCTATCCCATCGTAAAGTACGGAAATCCGATCCTCGAGACGCCCTCGGAGACGGTCACTGTCTTCGACGAAGAGTTGAAAACACTCACCGACGACATGTTCGAATCCATGTACGCGGCACACGGTGTCGGCCTGGCTGCGCCGCAGATCGGTATTGGACGCCGCATTGCGGTCATCGATGTGAGTTTCAAGGAAGATCCAAAGGCGAAGCTGGTTCTGATCAATCCTGAGATTATCCACATGGAAGGAAAACATACGCAGAGCGAGGGATGCCTCAGCGTTCCCGATTTCCGCGAGAACGTCACGCGGCCGAATAAGGTAACGGTCCGTGCACAAGATGTTCATGGCAAAGTTTTCGAGATGACCGGAGAGGAATTGCTGGCCCGCGCTCTGATGCATGAAACCGATCACCTGAACGGCAAGCTTTACATTCGCCACCTCAGCGCGCTCAAGCGCGACTTGATAAAACGCAAAATCAAAAAGTTGATCAAAGCCGGCGAATGGTAGAGATTGAGTAAATGCCTGTGGATCTGGTCTTCTGCGGCACGCCGCAATTCGCCGTGCCGACGCTCGAAGCGCTCGCCGCGGCGGGATTCCGCATCCGTCTGGTCGTGACCCAACCCGATCGCCCCAAAGGCCGCGGCCTGGAAATGATCGCTTCTCCCGTGAAGCAGTGCGCGATGAAGCTGAATCTGTCGGTCAGTCAGCCCGAGCGCATCAAGAACAACGAGGAATTCCGCTCACAAATCACCGCGCTCAATCCCGAGGCCATCATTGTGGTGGGTTATGGGCGCATCATTCCGCAATGGATGCTTGATTTGCCGCCTCTCGGCAACCTCAACCTGCACGCTTCGCTGCTGCCGAAATATAGAGGCGCTGCGCCGATTCAGTGGGCAATCGCGCACGGGGAAACAGTCACGGGCGTCACCACGATGCGCATCGATGCCGGCCTCGATACCGGAGACATTCTCCTGCAGCGCGAACTTCCCATCGCGCCGGACGATACTTCACCGACACTCTCGCCGCGCCTGGCTTCCATCGGTGCGGAACTTATGATCGAGACGCTGAACGGCTTGTTGGCAGGCACGATTGTGCCGCGGCCGCAAGACAACTCGCAGGCCACGCTCGCCCCAATCCTCAAGAAGGAAGACGGTCTGATTGATTTCTCGCGGCCTGCTCAAGACATTCTGAATCGCATGCGTGGGTTTCAACCGTGGCCAGGCGCGTACGCGAAGTTTCGCAAAAAAAATGTGCAGATATTGAAAGCACAGGTCGTCGTCGCGCAGGATTTGCCTGCGGCAGAATTGAGCATCAAAGGAAATCAGCTGCTAGTCGGCTGCGCGCAGAGTACATCGCTTGAGATCCTCGAGATGCAACTAGAAGGGAAAAAACGCAGCTCCGCCACCGATTTTATTCATGGATACCGCCCAGTGCCGGGAGAGAAGCTGACCTCCGTGTGACTTCGTGACCTCTGTGGTTAAGGTTCTTCTTCTCGCAGCAAAGCCTACAATCTCAAACGATGCCAGTCTCCCCAGCCCGCGCCGCCGCATTCGATATCCTGCTCCGCGTCGAGCGCGAATCGTCGTTCGCATCTGAGTTGCTGCATTCGGCGGCGCTCGATCGACTGTCGACTGCAGATCATGCCCTGGCTACTGAACTCGTGATGGGCGTGCTGCGCTGGCGTTCCAGTCTCGATGACGAGATTTCATCCGCGTCGGCGCAGCCACTGGCAAAATTAGATCTTGAAATCCTGATCGCACTTCGTCTGGCTCTCTACCAATTCCGCCACCTCGATCGAATTCCGGCTCGTGCCGCGTTGCACGAAAGCGTTGAACTGGTGAAGCGCTCGCGCAAGCGCTCGGCGGCGGCGTTCGTCAATGCCGTCTTGCGGAAGCTTTCCACCGCACCAGAGCATCAGCCCGGCCCGCGAGACGTTCCCGATTCAGCGCAATCCATCGCCAAGACACTCGCGCATCCGCTCTGGCTGGTAGAACGCTGGGTTCGCGAATATGGATTGGCGGCAGCGAGCCAGATCTGTAAGCACGATCAGTCGATTCCGGAAGTTGCCGTGCGTCTGCGCAACGCGACCGCCCAAAACCAGCTCCCTGAGACCGGAATTGTTCTCGCTTCTGGCAAGATTCTGCGGTCGGCGCGCCTTGTGGAGGCCGGGGATATCACAAAAACCGCGCCGTTCCGCAGCCGCGAGATCGTCATTCAAGATGAGGCCTCGCAGCTGGTCGCAATCCTCGTCGGTGAGGGATCAGAAATCCTCGATTGCTGCGCCGCCCCGGGAGGGAAAACGCTGGCAATCTCGGATCGCAATCCTGCGTCAACGATTCTCGCGGTTGAGCTCCATCCTCACCGCGCCCGTCTTCTGCAAACTCTGCTTGCGACTCGATCGGGGACACACATCAAAGTGGTCGCTGCCGATGCCCGCAGTCTTCCACTATCGCGGCAGTTCGATCGAGTTCTTGCCGATGTTCCCTGCACTGGCACCGGAACGCTCGCGCGAAATCCGGAAATCAAATGGCGATTAAAGCCTGACGACATCCCGAATCTGCAAGAGCGACAACGTGCGATTCTCAAGTCTGCCATAGCGCAGGTCGCTCCAGGCGGACGGCTGATTTACTCGACCTGCTCTTTGGAAAGAGAAGAAAACGAAGATGTCGTCGAGCATGCGCTGAAATCAGACCCGCTTTTTCAACTAGTCAATTGCGAGTCGGAACTCAACCACCTGAAGGCGTCAGGGGAACTAACGTGGCCTGAACCAACCTCGCTCACACGCGGGCCTTATCTGCGCACGATTCCAGGAATCCATCCTTGCGAAGGATTTTTCGCCGCAATCTTGCAGCGGCAGTAAGAATCAACCTGCTACCGCACTTCAAAACTAACGCTTGTACCAGCCGACACTTTCTGTCCTGGCGCCGGATTCTGAACCGCAATAATGCTGGCGGGCCCGGGTTGAGCCGGTGGAGTTGGCGCAGGCGTGGAGGGAGTGATCTCCTCGATGGAAGGCGCAGGCACAATTCCGACCGTGCCCAGCTTGAATCCGGCATCCTGCAAGGTTCGGCTTGCCGATCCGAGCGGCTGACCCATAAAGCTAGGCATCACATAGGCCGGAGGATCGGCCTCGGTGGTCACCAGCAGGCTGATCTTCGGCGCCAGCACCTGGGTTGCGTTCGCGGTAGGACTCTGCGCCAAAACCTGATCCGCTGGAATCGGGAGCAGTCCGACCGATGCGACCGAAGCCACATCCAGCCCGCGACGGCGAATGTTCAACTCCGCGGCGTGCTCGCTTTGCCCGGTCACATCCGGAATAGCAACTCGCGTCGGCCCCAGACTCTGCGCCACGCGGACCTGCCAGCCGCGCCGCACCTTGGTCCCGGGCAGCGGTAGTTGCGACATGATTTTTCCCTCGGGAATTTTCGGGCTGTAGTATTGCCGCTCAATCTCGATCTGCAGGCCCAATCCCGTGGCAGCTCTTTCCCCTTCCACCGGGGTCAGCCCCACCAGCGCAGGCACCGCTACCTCACGGCCATGGATCGCGAAGCGCATGGCGGTAAGCGCTGAAACCATGGCGACCAGCAGCAATACCAGGCTCAAGAGCGCGAATCGAAATGCCGATTTCAGCGGAATTGCCATTCATCCCCTCGTCCGGACGGATAGAGAATCGCTATGTCAATAACATACAACGAACGGCAAGACTTACCCCGTTTTGCGATACATCCGCGAACTTTCTACCGCAATCTAATAGAAGTAGGCCGTTCTTTCTGGGAGGTGCGCCATGGTCAAACTGGAGTATCATCATGCTGTGCGGCACTGGATCTCGGCTTCGGTCGCGCTTTCTGCCTTACTTCTTGTGAGCCTGGTTTTTGTGTCTCATGGCCAGGCACAGACCCCCGCTTTCGTACCCAGTCCAACGGGTGCGGTCCGGCCTTTCACTGGTGCCGTGCAACCCACGACCGGCGCCGTAAGACCACCGACCAGTGTCCCTCCTGGTCGAGCCGGCATGGGCGCTGGCTCATCGATTCCCGGCTCTCGGAATCCCTTCTCAGGTTCCCGCACAGGCACAGACAAAGACCGAGATAGAGACCGAGATAGAGACAAGGATCGCCGTCATCACCCGGATCATAATGGCGCGTACGGCTTCGTGCCGTATGCGGTCGCAATTCCCTACGCGCCGGATGATGACGTTGCCGCCGACAATGCCGAATCCGACAACGACGCCGACTATCAAGGCGGACCGACCGTGTTCGACCGTCGAGGATCGGGAGAAGAATCCTACGTTCCGCCAGTCGAGAACGATCTGGCGCCGCATTCCAGGCAAGGCTCCGCGCAGGACGCACTGGCGAGCGCAGCGGCCCAGCCGCAGACGGTTCTGGTGTTTAAGGATGGGCATAAGGTCGAGGTGGGGAACTATGCAATCCTCGGCGAGACACTTTTCGATCTGACTCCGGGGCACCCACGTCGAATCGCTATCGCTTCTCTTGATCTCGATGCGACGCGCCAGCAAAATGATGATCGCGGCGTGGTCTTTCAACTTCCGGCGTCAGCGCAGGGAAGTTAATGATGCCTAGAGCCTTTGCCATTTCGTTGCTCGCCGCCGTTTTGCCGATGGCCTTGAATGCCCAAAGGATTTCGTCCGGTGGGCACTTTGCGCCGGGACACTCCGGCAATTCCAGCAACTTCGCTGGCCGCCGTTCTTTCGCGTATCCGGTAGGATTTCTCCCAGCCTTTTACGATGACGCGCTCGACGCAGGCTATCCAGTTGCGTCTCAGCCGCCTCTGGTCGTGATGCAGTACCCGCCCGCACAGGAACGCTCGCGCCAGGCAGTTTCGACTCCGATGCAGCCGCTCATGATCGAACTGCAAGGTGGACGCTATGTTCGAATCAGCGGAGACAACGATTCACGATCAGAGATGATCGATGGCGGAGTGGTGCAGCCCGATTCAACCTCTGGCATTGGAGTAACGGCGCGCAACGAAGCGCCCGTCGCGATCCTGGTGTATCGCGATGGCCATCAGCTAGAAGTAAACGGCTACACGATTGCCGATGGAATGTTGTATGCCCAGGGAAATTTCTACGCCGATGGGGCATGGACCAGGAAGATCGAGCTTTCCGCCCTGAACCTTCCCGAGACTATTAAATCCAACCAGTCCCGAGGCATCCGATTCCTGCTTCCCACCGCTTCCAACGAAGTGATCGTCGGCCCGTAACTTTCCAATTTATCCCGATCAAGCCGCACGAGCGAAAGCTGCCTGCAGCTTGCGCTGCTCCGATCTTCTTTCCCGGCTTCGCAGCATCGGCAACTCAACCAGGTAGTAGGAAGCGGTTGCCAGCGCGACCGCGAACAAGACGGAGTACCACGGCCGCGGATGCTCGCCGAATACAAAAATCTGCTGCCACAGATAAAGGCTGTAACTGATTTTTCCCAGCCACACCACGGGTCGCACGTTCAAGATCCAGTACGGCCTTTGGACCACATGCAGGAGCAATCCGGCGATGGAAACATGCATCGCTGGCCAGAGCACAAATAGCAGCAGCAGGGTGAGATGGAATCGCATGAGACCTACGTACACGGGAACGAAGGCAACGGGAAGCAGCATCCACTCTGCAGACTTGATCCTCGGCAGACGCGGCGCGAAGATCGCCAGCAGGCAGCCAATGGCAAGCACATCGGCAACCGCGGGAAAAGTTTCATCGGCGCGTCCGTGGAGTTGCAGAAAGTGACAGGCGACGCGATACAGCGGCGCGAAGCCTACGACTCCCAACAGGATAGCCACACGATGGCGGCGCCATTTCTTCAGTACGCCCGGCCACAAGAAATAGAACTGCTCCTCCACGCTGAGCGACCACAAGTGACCCAGGAACCAGGGATGGGTGAAGTCAAAATTCGTCAGGTAGAGCGCGGCCGCCGCCATGTGATACCAGCGAAGCTGGTGCCTGAAGATAAAGAAGATCGGCAGCATGAACGCAATCGCAGCCGGAAAGATGCGGTACGCCCGTCGTACGTAAAATCGCCGCAGACTAATGGTTGACGTCTTGCTGTACTCCTTCAACAGGAGCGTGGTAATCAGATATCCGCTGATGATAAAGAAGATTCTGACCCCAAGATTGGCGAAAGCTCCCGCGACATCGGAGTGATATCGCAACTCCGCCCAATGGCCTGCCACGACCAGCACAATGGAAATCGCGCGCAGGCCGTCGAGCGACGGAATCCGGTTCATGCGCGCAGACTAGCAGCCGCGGAGGAATATTTTCAGTGACGGATAACCCACAATCGCAACGAAATTTTCGCGGCTTTCCCAACTCGGAACCGGGCTCACCGAAAAGCCGGATGGGCGCGCTCGAAGCGTCCAATCCGTGGTAAAATAAATCTAGTCCCAGGGCATATAACATCATTAAATGCAATTGGTTGCGTGATTTGCGCGCGTGAAATAAAAGCTCGCCTGGAACCTGGCGATGCAGCGGTAAACTAGCGCCCAGAAGACCAGCGTTCGTAAAAACAAAACTCACATGGCTGACGATCAGAATCCAGAATTACCTTTGACTCCCCCGCCCGGCGGCGACGGTACCGGCCCCGGCGCGTTGAACATTCAACCAGTCAACATTGAAGAGGAGATGCGGCGGTCGTATCTCGACTATTCGATGTCGGTGATCATTGGCCGCGCGCTGCCCGACGTGCGCGACGGATTGAAGCCGGTTCACCGGCGCATCCTCTACACGATGCAACAGATGGGCCTGCAGCCCAATCGGGCCACGCGCAAATGCGCCCGTATCGTCGGCGAAGTGATGGGCAAGTACCATCCCCACGGAAACCTCGCGGTCTACGATGCTCTCGTCCGCCTCGCTCAGACGTGGAGCCTGCGTTATCCGCTGATTTTTGGTCAGGGAAATTTCGGCTCGGTCGACGGAGACCCCCCTGCCGCCGATCGTTACACCGAAGCCAAGCTCGCCCCGGTTTCGACCGCGCTGCTCGAAGACCTCGATAAAGAAACGGTCGACTTCCATCCCAACTATGACGGCAGCGAAGTCGAGCCCGACGTTCTGCCCGCGCGCATTCCCAATTTGCTGGTCAACGGTTCTGACGGCATCGCCGTCGGCATGGCGACGAAAATTCCGCCGCACAATCTGACCGAAATCATCAATGCAACCATCACGCTGATCAACAATCCGAACGCGCAGCTGCCCGAAATTCTGAAAGACGTCCAAGGCCCCGATTTTCCGACTGCCGGCATCATCCACGGCCGGGCTGGAATCTTCGAGGCATACCGCACCGGCCGCGGCCGGTTCATCATGCGCGCGAATGCCGCAATCGAGGCCTTCAGCAAAGATCGCGAAGCGATCATCGTCACCGAAATTCCGTACCAGGTGAACAAGTCGGTCCTGATCAAGCGCATCGCGCAACTGGTCAACGACAAGGACATTGAGGATATTTCCGACGTGCGCGACGAGAGCGATCGCGACGGCATGCGCATTGTCATTGAACTCAAGCGCGGCGCCGAACCGCAGATCGTTCTGAACCAACTCTTCAAGCACACGCAGATGCAGGAAAGCTTCTCGATGATCCTGCTGGCTGTGGTCAACGGACAGCCCCGTGAAATGGGCATCATCCAGACCATCAAGTACTTCATCGAGCACCGCGTCGACGTGGTGCGCCGGCGCACTGCCTACCTGTTGCAGAAGGCGAAGGACCGCGAGCACATCCTCGAAGGCTACCTCACCGCGCTCGACCACCTCGACAACGTGATCGTCATCATTCGCGCCAGCGCGAATCGCGCCGATGCCCGCGAGAATTTGGTAGCGTATTTCGGCGGCAAGAAAATCGACATCAACACTACCGGCCGCGCTCCCAAGCCCGATGCGGAGAAGCCGTTCACCACGAGGCAGGCCGATGCAATCCTCGAACTGCAATTGCATCGCTTGACCAAGCTCTCGATCGATGAGATCTCCAACGAACTGAAGCAGGTGCGCGACAACATCGCGGAATACGATTCCATCCTCGGCTCTGAGAAAAAGCTGCGCGGCGTCATCATCAAAGAGCTCGAAGAAGTGAAGAAGCTCTACGGCGACGAGCGCCGCACGCGCATAGAAGACGAAGCCGCAGAGATCGTTCTGGAAGATCTGATCGCCGACGAGCAGGTAGCCGTTACCGTAAGTCATTCCGGCTACATGAAGCGTACGCCGATCTCGACCTACCGCATGCAGCGTCGCGGAGGCACGGGCCGCACCGGCATGAAGACGCGCGACGAGGATTTCGTCGAGCATCTCTTCCTCGCATCGACGCACGCCTACATTCTGATTTTCACGAATCGAGGCCGCGTCTACTGGCTCAAGGTCTACGAAATTCCCGACGTCAGTGCTGCCGGAAAGGGCAAGCACATTGGCAACCTCGTGGGGCTGCCTCCGGGTGAAACGGTAAAGACGATGCTGGCTGTTCGCAATCTCGAAGAAGAAAATAAATACATCTTCTTCGCGACCCGCAACGGGCTGGTCAAGAAATCGGAACTGCGCGAGTTCATGCACGTACGGTCGATTGGGATCAACGCCATCGGCATTGAAGAGGGCGATGAACTGGTCGCGGCTCGCATCACCGACGGCAACCAGATTGTTTTCCTCGCATCACACGAAGGCATGGCGGTTCGCTTCGACGAGAGTCACGTGCGCCCCATGGGCCGCGCTGCGTTTGGTGTTTGGGGCATCGACCTCGAAGATAAAGACTACGTGGTCGGCATGGCCACCACGACCAAGCCGGGCGCCCCTGCGCCTGCGAAGGAAAAAGTTGAGGGCGAACCGGAAGTTGTCGACGTAGCCGTGAAGGGCGATCTGATTTTGTCGGTCACGGAGAACGGATTCGGCAAACGCACCGCCGCCGACGAATACCGCCTGACCAACCGCGGCGGCAAAGGCGTGATCAACGTGAAGACGACAGACCGCGTCGGCAAAGTGGTTGCCATCGCGCAGGTGGACGACACTTCCGAAGTCATGCTGATCAGTCACTACGGAAAAATCATTCGCATGGATTCGACCACGATCCGCGAGTCGGGCCGCAACGCGCAAGGCGTACGCCTGCTGCAGCTCGAGCCGGGAGATCGTGTCGCCGCAGCCGTGGTCATCGCACCCGAAGCCGAACCTAATGGCAATGGGGGCACGTTGATCCAGTAGAAGGTCGATTCGTAGCGGAGGCGGCCTTCAGCCGGACGTTCCAGTTGCGGGCCCTACGAGCGTTTATCCGCTCGCTCCAACTAGCCCAAGCGTTGAACACGCGTAAGTGGTAATCCACGAACTCATTTGAACTCTGAATGCAAAATAGGAAGGTTGCAAACCTCCGAAATCTGTTAGCAATCCTGTAATCACGTCAGTATAGAGTGATGAAATCGTGGCTACTCCTTCTCTTACTGGCTTCATTTAGCGTTCCATGCTTGGCGGCTAATATCACCCCTGCCGTTGTGCCTAACGGCACCGTCAACACTGCTTACTCCGCGGCCATCAAGGCGAGCAACGGTTGCGCACCGTACAAATGGACCATCGTATCCGGTCTATTACCCACGGGGATTACCGCCAAGATGTCCAGCAATACGACCTCCTTCAACCTCACCGGAACTCCGACCAAGGCGGTTACCGATTCCTTTGTCGTAAAAGTCACCGCCTGTAATGGAGGGACGTCGCAGTCATCCTACAAAATCGTTATCCAGTCCTCGGCCAATCACATCGTCAACCTCAACTGGAAGGCGTCAAGCACCAGCGATGTCGTCGGCTACAACGTCTATCGCAGCCCCGACGTCGCGATCTGGACCAAAATAAACGTCAGTCCGATTGCGTCGACGCTCTACACCGATTCCACGGTGGCCAATGGTTCCACCTATTACTACGCAGCGACCGCAGTCAATGTGGAGGGCAAAGAAAGCGCCAAGACGTCCCCCGTCAAAGCGGTTGTTCCCTGATTTTTGCGCGAAGCGCTGTGTTCAAGGTTTCGTAGCGGGCCAAACGGCAGCGCTGAATTTGGCGCACAAAAAAGGCGCGACCTGCGGGCCGCGCCTTTCTCGACGAGTAATTGTCTCTATATTTCCAGAATATCAAATTCGAGGGGGCAAACCGGAAAGGAATTTGAATTTATTTTCCGAATGCTTTCACACACTTAAGTGCGATCGAGTAATTCCTGCCTATTGACAGAGATTTTGATGGCGCGGCTTTTCGACTCGGCGTGGTGCTGTTCGCGGCCAGCCTCTCGCATCAATGATTCTGCCTCCTCATAATCGTTGGGAACGTCGCGGTGCTTGGCGATGCTCAAAGTGAAGGCCAAAACCGAGTTCGAACAGTGCCTCAAGTCCACAGGCAAGGGCATGAATGAAATTCGCGAGGACCGGCGGGATCGATCAGAATCGGGTGGTAATCTGCTTTCGTGCCAAAAGAAGAAGCCAGCGAGATCATCTCGATCGAGGGGCGGGATGTGCGAATTACGCATCCTGACAAAGTGTATTTCTCGCAGGCGAAAATCTCGAAACTCGACCTGGTGCGCTACTATCTCGCGGTTGCACCGGGAGCGCTGGCCGGCATTCAAGATCGCCCGATCGTTCTGAAACGCTTTGTCAATGGCGCCGAGGGAGAAGCGTTTTATCAAAAGCGTGCACCGGAACAGCGGCCCTCCTGGCTTCGGACCGTGACGCTGTCATTCCCCTCCGGCCGGACCGCAGAAGAGATCGTGGTCGATGACGCCGCCGGTCTCGCCTGGATCGTGAATCTGGGATGCATCGAACTACATCCCCATCCCGTCCGCTCAGAAGACCTCGAGCATCCCGACGAATTGCGGATTGATCTCGATCCCGGCCCGGGAATCGAGTGGGCAGATGTGTGCCGCGTCGCCCTCGAAGTGAAAAGCCTGCTTGAAGACGTGGGGCTTCGCGGCTGGCCCAAGACTAGCGGTTCGCGAGGCATGCACGTCAATGTGCGCATCGAGCCGCGCTGGACATTCTCTGCGGTTCGGCGCGCTGCGGTCGCGTTGTCTCGTGCCGTCGAACGTCGCGCGCCCAGTCTGGCCACTTCGAAATGGTGGAAAGAAGAGCGGCATGGTGTTTTCCTCGACTATAACCAGAACGCTAAGGATCGAACCACGTGCTCGGCCTATTCGGTGCGTCCGCTGCCCGATGCTCGCGTGTCGACTCCGCTTGACTGGTCCGAGGTGGCAGATTCCAATCCCGCGGATTTCACTTTATTCACAGTGCCCGAGCGCTTTGCGAAACGCGGGAATCCACACGCGGAAATGGACGCGGCAGTCGGCTCGCTTGAAAAATTGCTGGAGCTCGCTGATAGCGACGAAGCCGCTGGCCTCGGGGACGCTCCGTGGCCACCGCACTTTCGGAAGATGGAATCGGAGGGGCCTCGCGTCGCTCCATCGCGCGCCAAGTCAGCCGCCAAAAAGCCGCGGGTGAAGATGCCACTCATCGTGGTCGCGAATTCTCCTGATAAAGCAGCGGCACTGGCAGGGCTTGAACGATGGAAGAGCCAACACCCTGCCATCGCCGGCCTGCTTGCCATCGATGACGTGCTGGTCGACTCGATGCGCGGGCAGATCGTCAACGTGGACTCGCGTTCGGGTCAATCTACGCCACATTCCGGAAGCACTGCGGCCGCCGCAAGAAACTCCCGACCCGGATGATGATCCGACGCGGGAATGGCGCGAGCGGAAGAAGAGCAGTTCCAAGAAAGAAAAGGCGAACTAACGACCAGCCGCGAAAATCTCCGCCAACTCTTGCGGCGGGACGACTTCCAGTTGCTCATACGTGCAATCGCTCGGATTCTTGTCCGTGCGCCATCTGCGAAATTGCGCCGTGTGGCGGAAGCGCCCGCCTTGCATGTGGTCGTATGCAACTTCCACAACCAACTCCGGCCGCAATGGCTCCCAGGACAAATCCTTCCCCTGACTCCAGCGACTCTGTCCGCCTGGCATGCGGGAAGCTTCGCTCGCCTGATCGGCCCAATGCTTCCAGGGATGAGAGGTGAGCGCATCCTCGCGGTAGGGCGCAAGAAACTCAACCAACTCCTTGCGTTTGGCAGTGGTGAAGCTCGCACAAACTCCTACGTGCTGCAAAGCGCCGCTTTCATCGAAGAGGCCAATCAACAATGAGCCAACCAGCGTGCGTTCACCTTTTTTATGCCAACGGAATCCTGCGACCACACAGTCGCAGTCACGCTCGTGCTTGATCTTGAGCATGACGCGTTTATCGGGCTCGTAAGTTCCCGCAATGTTCTTGGCGACGACTCCATCAAGGCCCGCTCCTTCAAAGCGGCGGAACCAGTCGGCGGCAAGGCTGCGGTCACGAGTCGCGGGCGTCAGATGGATCGGCGGTTTCGCCGATCGCAATACTGATTCCAACTCACGCCGCCGCATTTGAAACTCCTCGCCGCGAAGATCTCGATCGCCCTCGCTGAGCAGATCGAAGAACACCACTGAGGCTGGAGTTTGTTGCGACAGAAGTTTGACACGCGATGCCGCGGGATGAAGGCGTAACTGCAGAGCATCGAAATCAAGCTCATTATTCTGAACGATGACGATCTCTCCATCCAGAACGCACCGTGCCGGTAACGCCGAACTTAATGGCTCCTGGAGTTCCGGGAAGTACCGGTTCAGTGGCTTTTGGTCGCGGCTTTGGATGAATATTTCATCGCCATCCCGGAAGATCAGCGCGCGAAAGCCATCCCACTTCGGCTCGAAAATCCAATCTTCACCAGCAGGCAACTCGTCGACGCGCTTGGCGAGCATCGGCAACAGCGGGGGATTTACAGGAAGATGCACATCTCAATGGTATACCGCGCGATTCTTATTCGCTTTCAGATAGGCATCGACACAGGCTGCAGTTTTGCGGCCCTCCGCAATGGCCCATACCACCAGCGATTGGCCTCGGCGCATGTCGCCAGCGGCAAACACTCCGGGGACGGAGGTCATTTGTTCGGCGTTCGTCGCGACGTTGCCGCGCGCGTCGAGCGCGACTTCCAGGTGCTCTAACATTCCGTTGCGCACCGGGCCCGTGAAACCCATGGCCAGCAAGACCAGGTCGGCTTCAAGAGTGAATCCGGTCCCGGCGATCGGCTCGAACTTAGGCGCAGGTCCGACGCGCACGGCATGCAACTGCTTCACATGGCCATGCTCATCTCCTGAAAACTTTGTCGTGGCGATGCTCCAGTCCCGCAGGCCGCCTTCTTCGTGCGCACCTTCGGTGCGCAATTGAAGCGGCCAAAGAGGCCACGGGGTCTGCGGAGAACGCTCTTCCGGAGGCATGGGCATGATTTCAAATTGATGAACCGACATCGCCTTCTGCCGATGAGCCGTGCCCAGGCAATCGGCGCCAGTGTCGCCGCCTCCAATGATGACCACGCGCTTACCGGTGGCAAGAATCTCTGAGTCGGATTCGACCGTGTCGCCCATGCAGCGCCGGTTTTGCTGCGGGAGGAATTCCATGGCGAAGTGAATCCCTTTAAGGTCGCGCCCGGGGATGTTTAAATCGCGAGATTGTTCCGAGCCGCCAGCGAGCACGATCGCATCGGAATCGCGTTGCAATTGCTTGATGGAAATCTCTTCGCCGACGTGAGCGTTGGTGACGAACTTTACACCTTCGGCGGACATCTGTTCCAGGCGACGATCGAGAATGTGTTTCTCAAGTTTGAAATTCGGAATACCGTAGCGCAGCAACCCACCAATGCGATCGGCCTTCTCGTAAACCGTGACCGCGTGTCCAGCGCGCCGAAGCTGTTGTGCCGCGGCCAATCCCGCGGGACCTGAGCCGACGATGGAGACTCGCTTCCCACTGTTCGCATGGGGAGGCTGCGGGCGGATCCAGCCCTCTTCGAATCCCCGCTCTACGACATCTTTTTCAATCTGGCGAATCGTGACTGGTTGGCTATTAATTCCCAGCACGCACGAAGCCTCACACGGCGCCGGGCAAATCCGTCCCGTGAACTCTGGGAAATTGTTGGTCGCGTGCAACTGGCGGATCGCATCTTTCCACCGGCCGCGATACACCAAATCATTCCAGTCCGGGATGATGTTATTGAGCGGGACATCCGGTCTGGCAGAAGGGCACGCCGCAATCCATGCACCGCGCGCCCTGCTCGCGCGACTTCTGCTCCGGAACATCGTAATAGATTTCGAACCAGTCATTCACGCGTTGCGTGACTGGCCGGCGCTGCGCCGGTTCACGCGCGCTCTCTAGAAATCCGGTCGCCTTACCCATGCTGCACCTGCGCTACTAGCTCGACCGCGGGAGTTTCAGGCACGCGCTGCGGGCTATCGATTCCTGACACACGCTTCAGTTCGTGCGGGAATACCTTGACGAAGCGGTGCACGGTCTCGGACCAATTGTCCAGGAGAGTACGCGCCCTGTGGCTACCCGTGAGTTCCGCGTGGCGAGTTATGAGCTCGCGCACCATTTTCACATCTGCCGGTTCGATCAGTGGTTCAAGATCGACGCACGCCAGGTTGCAGCGTTTCGCGGCGAAGTCCATGCCCTCGTCGAAGACATAAGCAATGCCGCCGCTCATCCCGGCTGCGAAATTCCGCCCGCACGCGCCTAACACGAGCACCACGCCTCGCGTCATGTATTCGCAGCCGTGATCGCCCACGCCTTCCACCACCGCAGTAGCGCCGGAGTTGCGAACGGCAAAGCGTTCACCAGCCATTCCGTTGAAAAACGCCTCTCCGCTGGTTGCTCCGTAGAGGGCAACGTTGCCGATCAGAATATTTTCTTGCGCAGCGAAACTCGCCTTACGCTGCGGGAACACCACAATGCGTCCGCCAGAAAGGCCCTTGCCGACATAATCATTGGCTTCACCTTCCAGCGTGAGCGTCACGCCGTTGGTGAGAAACGCACCCAGACTTTGCCCGGCTGCTCCTTCCAGGCGAACTCGAATGGTTTCGTCGGGCAAGCCTAGCGAACCGTAGCGGCGCGCGATTTCTCCGCTGAGCATCGTACCCACCGAACGATTCGTATTGCGGACGGAGAGGGATATCTCAACCGGTGTGAGTTCTTCCAGAGCTGGACGAGCTTTTTCCAGCAGTCGGTGATCGAGCGCCTGCTCAAGACCGTGATCTTGCGACTGCACTCGGCGGCGGGCTACGCGTTCTGGCACCGGTGGACTGTACAAGATGCTCGAGAGATCGATGCCGCGAGCTTTCCAGTGATCGACCGGCGGCTGCACGTCCAGCATGTCGACGCGGCCGACCATTTCATCGACGGTGCGGAAACCCATTTCCGCCATGTATCCGCGCACTTGCTCGGCGAGGAAGAAAAAGAAATTGATCACGTGCTCGGGCTGGCCGGTGAACTTCTTGCGCAGTTCAGGATCCTGGGTGGCGATGCCCACCGAACAAGTATTCAAATGGCACTTGCGCAGCATGATGCAGCCCATGGCAATGAGCGGAGTTGTGGCAAAGCCAAATTCTTCGGCGCCGAGAAGCGCAGCAATCACCACGTCACGGCCGGTCTGTAACTTTCCATCGGTCTGCAAACGAACGCGTCCGCGGAGATCGTTGAGCAGCAACACTTGCTGGGCTTCTGCCAGACCCAGTTCCCAGGGCGTACCGGCGTGCTTGATGGAACTCAAAGGAGCAGCGCCCGTTCCGCCGCTGTCACCGCTGATGAGCACCACATCGGCATGAGCTTTGGCGACTCCAGCAGCGACCGTGCCCACTCCGACTTCCGCCACCAACTTCACGGAAACTCGCGCTCGCGGATTGACATTTTTCAGGTCGTAGATGAGTTGCGCCAGATCTTCAATCGAGTAGATATCGTGATGCGGCGGAGGAGAGATCAGGCCCACGCCCGGAGTCGAATGCCGCAGTCGCGCGATTACATCATCGACTTTGTGGCCGGGAAGCTGGCCGCCTTCGCCCGGTTTCGCGCCTTGCGCCATTTTGATTTGCAGCTCGTCGGCGTTCACCAGGTAATTTGCAGTGACCCCGAATCGCGCCGAAGCCACCTGCTTGATCGCGGAACGCCGGGACTCTCCATTCAATGCTGGAACGAACCGTCCTTCATCTTCGCCGCCCTCGCCGGTATTCGACTTTCCGCCGATGCGATTCATCGCGATGGCCAGCGTCTCGTGCGCTTCTTTGCTGATCGAGCCAAATGACATCGCTCCCGTAGTGAAGCGTTTGACGATTTCCTTTGCGGGCTCCACTTCTTCGATCGGAATGGGCGCGGCCGACTTCTTGATTTTCATCAGACTGCGCAGAGTTGCGAGGTTATGGTTCTGCTTGTCGATGAAATCGGTATATTCCTGAAAAGTTGTGGAGTTTCCCTGCTGGACCGCATGCTGCAGCTTCGAGATGGTCAGCGGATTGAGCAGGTGATATTCGCCGTTGGCACGGAAGTGATAGTTGCCTCCGACCGTTAGCTCAGAATCCGAATCGCTGACCGGACGAAATGCGTGCTCATGCTTCAGCAAGGCTTCGCGCGCGAGAATATCCAGACCGACGCCTTCAATCTGAGATGTGGTCCCGGCGAAATACTTATCGACCATCTCTTTATTCAGACCGATCGCTTCGAAGACCTGGGCTCCGCGGTAACTCTGCAGCGTCGAGATCCCCATCTTCGAGAAGGTCTTCAACAGACCTTTATTGATTGCCTTGATGAAATTCTTGCTCGCGGTTTGCGCAGTCAGGTCCTGCGGCAGATAGCCGCGGGCAGCCATGTCCTCCAGCGCTTCGAACGCAAGATAAGGATTCACCGCACTGGCCCCGTATCCGATGAGAAGAGCGAAATGCATGACCTCGCGCGGCTCGCCCGACTCCACGATCAATGCCACGGATGTGCGGGTCTCCTCGCGTACCAGCAAATTGTGCACCGCAGCCAGCGCGAGCAGACTCGGAATGGGCGCATAGTTCTTGTCGACTCCGCGATCGGAGAGAATCAGAAGTGTGTAGCCGGAATGAACGCACAATGACGCGCTTCGGCAAAGCTGATCCAGAGCGCGTTCCAGGCCCGCTTCACCATCCTCGATCCGGAATAGTGCAGGCAAGGTGATCGCCAGCAGGTCTCCGCTGGAAACGCGGCGCAACTTCTCGAGTTCGCGGTTCGTCAGAATCGGATGCGGCAACTTCAGTGTATGGCAGTTTCTGGGCGTCTCTTCCAGAATGTTGCGCTCGGTTCCGATGTAGCTGATCAGCGACATCACCATCTCTTCGCGGATCGGATCGATCGGCGGATTGGTCACCTGCGCAAAGAGCTGACGAAAATAGTTGAATAGCGATTGCGGCCGGTCCGAAAGGCAAGCCAGAGGCGTGTCGGTTCCCATCGAACCGACGGGTTCTTCTCCTTTACATGCCATCGGCTCGAGGATCATTTTCAAATCCTCGTCGGTGTAACCGAAGCATCGTTCGCGGGAGAGAATTGTTTCGTGACTCACGCCGTGAAAGCGCGTTGGCTCTGGAAGTTGCTCGATCTTGATCTGGTTCTCGCTCAACCAGGAAGCGTAGGGCTGCTGAAATGCCAGGCGCTGTTTGATCTCCCGGTCAGAAACGATGCGGCCTTCGACCGTGTCGACGAGAAACATCTTGCCCGGCTGCAGACGACCTTTGAGCTTCACATTTTCAGGCTCAAATTCGAGCACACCAGCTTCCGATGCCAGCACAACCAGGCCGTCATGCGTAACCGTGTAACGGCCGGGACGAAGTCCGTTCCGGTCCAACGTGGCGCCAATTACGCGGCCATCGGTAAAGGCGATCACGGCCGGTCCATCCCACGGCTCCATGAGAGACGCATGGTATTCGTAGAAAGCGCGCTTCTCAGGACTCATGTGCGGATTGCCCGCCCAGGCTTCGGGAATGAGCATTGCCATGGCGTGGGGCAGCGTGCGGCCGGCCTGCAGAAGCAATTCCACCGCGTTGTCGAAACTGGCGGAGTCGCTTCCTCCGGGCTCGATGATGGGAAACAGCTTGTTGATGTCGTCGCCAAAGAGCTCTGAGCGCAGCAACGATTGCCGCGCATGCATCCAGTTGACGTTGCCGCGCAATGTGTTGATCTCGCCGTTGTGCGCGACATAGCGATAAGGATGGGCCAGCTTCCAACTGGGAAACGTGTTGGTTGAGAAACGCTGATGAACCAGGCAGAGCGCGCTCTTCACCGCAGGGTCAGACAGCTCGCAATAGAAATTCGCGATCTGTGGAGCGAGCAACAGGCCTTTGTAAACGATGGTTCGTGCAGACAGCGAGGGAATGTAAAACGTTTCCCGGTCTTCAATGTCAGAGTTGCCGATCTCGGACTCCGCGCGCTTGCGGACTACATAGAGCTTTCGTTCGAAAGCATCTTCGTCCATTCCTACTGGGCGGCTGACGAATATCTGCTGTATATAAGGTTGCGAACCGCGCGCCACTCGGCCGATGGCAGAAGCTCGAACGGGCGTATCTCGCCAGCCGAGCACCGCAATGCCTTCTTCCCGAAGAATGTGTTCCAGAATTCCTTCACACTGCAAGCGCTGGTGCTTCTCCACGGGCAGGAAAGTCATGCCGACGCCGTAAGCGCCAGGAGCAGGAAGTGTGAATCCCAGCGTAGCGCACTCGCGGGCGAAGAACTCGTGTGGAATCTGGATCAGGACACCGGCGCCGTCGCCGGTTTCAGGGTCGCATCCGCAGGCGCCCCGGTGGGTTAGATTGACCAGGACCTCGATTCCCTTTTTGACGATGTCGTGACTTCTCTGGCCGCGCACATTGGCGACGAATCCGATGCCGCAGGCATCGTGCTCATGCCGAGGATCGTAGAGACCTTGGGCCGGAGGCAAGCCGGACCGTACCGATTTCGTTCCGCGAGTTGCGATCACTATGTTGCGTAGCCACCTTCATGGAAGACAGAACGACCCGCGTGCTTGTGCGACGACGACAGGGTCTCCGCTATGTACGCATTCGTTGATACCGCGTTTGAACAGCACAAGTACAACTCAGATTTTCGATGCGTCGAATGCAAAACTTGTGTCCATAAAAGGTAGGAATTACCGGCTGCGCGCAGTACTTGTGCCGGGTTGTCAGCGCGAATTTGCGGCAGTATCGGGCCGAATGAGGAGCGCGACTCTGGGGAAAAGGAAATGCCCGGCAGCATCGTCGATCACGTTGACCTGGCAGGTGTAGAAGCCGGATTTGAGCCCGCTCAGCGGCAAGTCCAGCTGGAAGATGCCGGCTTTGCGGTCGCGCGCATTCAGTTCGTTCAACTCCACCGGCGAGCTCTGGAAGACCTGAATCTTCCCGCGAAAGAAAGCGACGTTAGTCAGAAGATGGACGCCGCTCTGGGCTGGTTTGCCAGCGGAGGCTTCCGCCGCGGGCGCTCGACCTGGCTCGTATACCTCGTAGTAAAGCAGCAGATGCTGGCTGGCCGAGAAGACGTGCGTGACATTCGGAATGATCTCTTTGCCATCGCGGATGAGCGGGTTCAGACCTGCATTCTTCTTCGCGTCTTGCAACTGGCTGGCCAGCACGATGGAGCTCATCTTCAGAGGCTGAGTTTTCAAATCTGGAACTTCCAGATCGGTCTCGAATGATCCCATGCGTCCGGTCTGATTTTCTCTCACCACAAATTTGAAGTGAAACTTGCCGGGAGGAAGACTCACGGAGGTGTCGTACTGCACGTTCTTCTTGCGAACTTCGGAAGCGGTGTCAATCGCAAGCTTCACCGTGTCGCGGATTGAGGTGACCGGGTGATGCTCGTTGTCGAGCACGACTCCGATCACGTCGAGCGTGGCCTTGTCGCGATCGCTGTTGTGTACAAAGGGAATCTCCGATCCCGGCACAACCAGCGAAATCGGAATGAAAAACTTATTGGCTTCCAAGCGGAAATAGGCGGCACTCAAATAAAGAGGCAGGTCCGTGCTCGGCAATTCCGAGGCGAGCTCTTCCTGGAGCTGAAGCTCCTTATCTTCTTTGGTCGCGTGCTGGTAGTCAGCGGGCGCGTAGTAACCCTTGCGGTATTCGATTTTGACGCCGGGCACGTTCACTTTTACCGTGATGCGACGGTAACGCCCGTCCCGCGCCGGATTCGTGCTGCGATAGCCGAGCAGGTAATACGTCGAGGTATCCTGTTGCACACCTTTGAACACCTGGCTGAAATCGTTGGAGTCGAGGAACGCTCTGCCTCCGGTGTCACTTGCCAACGTGACCAGCGTTTCCTGCGTGGTGAAGTTGGAATTCAAGGCACTGATGGTCGATTGGCCGGAATAAGCAGACGTGCCGCGCAGGCTGGCGTTCTGTGCTTCGCCACCGGCCACGATTGCCTGCAGCCCGCGCAGGTCCATGGTATAAATCGCCATGTTCGCGCGCACGGCGGCATTGGTGGCTGCGCGCAGTTCTGACTGATTCTCGATCCCGGTTCGATCCATGCCACTGGAGAAATAGATCAGCGATTTTTTCTGTTGCAGGTGAGAGAGTTTTTCGGCAACCGAACGCAATGCCTCCAGTCGCCGGTCCGTATTGAAGATGTTGTACTCCGTGTCGTCGGCGGTAAATGGCTGGCCAGTGTCAGGAGTGCCTTCGGTAGTTCCGGTCGTCCCCTCTTCAAAACCCTGGCCACTTCCCGCGCCAAATGCCTGCAGTTGCTTCTTCAGAAGGTCGCGATCTGCAGTGAAATCCTGATTCACCATCAACGAACTGCCGAGCGACACGATGGAAACCAGGTCGGCTGGAGCCATCTGGGTGTCTACGTAATGTTCGGCCGCCGTGATTGCGTGGTCGATCTCGTCGGGCTCCATCGCCGACAAATCAAAAAACAAGACGATGAGGCGGCGATCCTTGAACTGATTCGCGGCATCCTGCGCGGAAGTGGCGGGACTCGGCGAAGCTGGCTGAGAGCTGGGTTCAGCAAAAGGATGAGTCTGGGCCACATTCTGATTGGCCACAGCATCGACATCTTCAATATCGAACGAGACGACTTTCTGCGGTTTGTTGTCCTCCAGAATTGTGAAATCCGCGGGCTTGAGGTCGCGAACGAAATTCCCTTGTTTGTCTCGAACCGTGACATTCACAAGGACCATCTCGCTCGACACACGAAAGGTATATTCCGGTTCCTGCTGCTGGGCGGGCACGGAAGAACACACCAGAGTGATCGCGAGTAATATCGCGAGCTTCTGAGTCACCGATTTGTTTCGATGCGCAATCATTTGCTATCCCTCAAAAGCGGAAACGCGCCGTCATCGTAATCTGCCGCATCGCGCCGATTGCGGTTACCCTGCCGAATGTCGGCGAAATAATGGACGTATCGATTGACGTGTAATTGGGAATGTTGAATACGTTCGTGGACTGGGCGCGAAACTCAAGGGTTCGCGACTCCTTCAACGGGATGACCTTGGTCAAGGCCATATCGAAAATATGCGTCGGAGGCCCGATGATGCTGTTGCGGCGCGCATTTCCGTACTGGCAATTCGGCGCCGCCGCGAATGATCCCGTGTTAAACCACTCTCCAATCGATGGATTCGATAGTTGGGTCGATTGTCCTGGGACAATATCCGGCCGCAGCGTTCCGTTGGTGCCGCCACTCACCTCGCACGAACTGCCAACGAATCGCGGCGTGAATGGCAAGCCCGACGCGATGGTCCAATCTCCGCTCCACAGCCAGTCGCCCAAGACCGCGCGCAACGGCGTGTTTGCGTTAAGCCAGCGCTTGTCGTGGCCGAACGGCAGTTCCCACAAATAATCCACGGTTAACCGATGCGTCTGGTTAAAGCTCGAGAGCCCGCGCTCTGCGGAAATGTTGAAGGGATTCTGAGCGACGCTGTTCGCACCGCTGCCAGCCGAAGCCGTTGCACCGCCAGCACCACCGGTACCGCCCGCACCCAACCCCGATGCGCCGGCCGCTGAAGTCGCTCCGGCTCCGATGGAAGACGCATCATCGATCGATTTGGAGAAGGTATAAATCCCCCCGATCGAGAATCCATTCGACAGGCGCTTGCGCAGGCGCACCGATCCGGCGTTGGCCTCGGAATCGCCGATTGAATTCTCATAGGTGAAGGGCTGGACGCCTGAAATCCGAGTTTGAATGTACGGCGGCGATGAGGTGATGGTGCGGTTTGGAGCTTCGAGAATATCGAGGTCGGTTCCCTTGGTTCCCGTGTAATCGATGTTCAACAACAACGTTGGGCGAATCTGCTCCTGAATGTCGAGATTGCGGATCTGCACATATCCCAACCGGTAATTTGGATTCACCGCGAAACTATTGGTAATTTCGGTGCTGGATGGCGCGGGGAAACCGTTCTGCAGCGTCAAGTCGCCGGGCACATTCTGGATATTTGTCTGCGCAATTGAAAATGGTGGCTGAAACGCCAACTGCTGCGCGATCGTCTGATATGCGCCTGTGTTGTAGTTGATTCCGTATCCGCCGCGCACCACGGTTTTCGAAAATGGCTTCCATGCAAATCCCAGTCGCGGCGCGAAGTTGTTGCGGTCCGGCCTCACCAGGCTACTCGGTAGAGAGCCGTTGTAGGGGCCCGGCTGGCCGGATGTGATCACGGCAACGGCCGGGGTTCCGGCCGTCAGACTCAGCACTCCGGGGGAGAGATCGAGGTTTGCGATCTGATTTTGTAACTCCGTAAACGGCGATACATATTCATAACGGACGCCGAAGTTCAGCGTGAGATTGCCGCGCAATTTCCACTCGTCTTGCGCGTACAAGTCCCAGTAGTTGCCTCGAAAATGATAATTATCCTGGCCAAACTGAACTGCGGTCGACTGCGGAAGACCGAAGGCAAGTTGCCCACCCAAAGTTCCTTCGTACAGAAAATCGGCAAAATCAAAACCTGTATTCGTGCCCGTGAAGGTGAATGAGCCGCGCGCGTTGCCGCTGGCTTCCGTATTGAGTTGCACCCGCCGGAAGTCTCCGCCCCACCGCACGTTGTGCTTCCCGTGAACCCAAACTACATAATCCGAAAATGTGTAAGTCTGATTGCGGACGAGTTGCGGATTTGTGTCCTGGAGGCTGGTGAAGTCAGCGAACGAAAGAGTCGGCAATCCCCAGTCGAATGGATTAGTCGAGACCCCGTTGATACCGGCTGTCGCGGCGACGTTGTCCTTATCCGCATAGAGATTTTGCGTGTGCGTGCGGCTACGGTTGAAGTCGAAGCGAAGACTGTTTGTGAACTTTCCGAAACTGCGAACGTATCCGATGGGCACGTCCCAACTACCAACGCTGGTGCTACCGCCAACGCTGGGAAAAGGATTGGTAATATTCGAGTTTGCCCGGTGATAGTGGAGACCAAGCGTCAGATTGTTGCGCGCGCGGTTGCGCCCGCCGCCGCCTCCACCGCCACGAGGTCCGGACGCAGGAGCGGCGCCGAATGTATGGTTTACGCGCACGTTCAAATCGTCGCTGCTGTTGTTCGTCGAGGTCACAAATTGGAAATTCTGAAAATTCCCCGGGAGATTGGGCATCGGGATGTATGGCAGCAACGCACTTGCGACTGGATTGATCTCGGGAAGCGTATCGGCCGGGAATGGAGTATTGGTTGCAGGATCGATGATTTGTACCGGCTCTTTCAATGGACCGGATGTCGCCTGAGAAAAATTTCCCTGCCGCTCCAGCAGGGTGGGCACGGTAGAAAACTGCTCGAACGGATTCTCCCCACGCCTGCCGTTGTAGTTGACGAAGAAAAACGTCTTCGCGCCACCGTGATAGATCTTCGGGATGTTGAGCGGGCCGCCAATCGAACCGCCGAAACTATTTTGCTGATACGACGGATTCGCAACGGGCTCGCCGACCAGTGAGTAGGGCTCGGCGTTCAGTGCCGAATCGCCGATTCCGTAGTAAAGCGATCCATGGGGATGGTTGATGTCAAAGCCGCGACGTCCAATCGTTAGTCCTCTGCCAGCGCCTCCGCCACCGCCGAATCCGCCGGGGCCACCGAATCCGCCGCCACCGCCGAATCCACCTCCCTGGGCGCGAGCATCATTGATGCGTTGCTGCAATTCGTCTCCACTCATCGAGTTCAACTGGCTCGAAGTGTTGCCCGATATTGCAACCGACTCGGTTGCGCTGTTGGGATCGATGCCGGGAACGGGCATGCCGGAAGGCACGACGTCATTGAGTGCGGCGCCGCCCTGATCCTGAGCAGCCATGTTTTCGAGAGTAGATAGCGTCTGAAATCTACTGCGGCCGTTCACCTGGGCTGCGGCCCGCTGCGGCTGAGGATTTTCCTGATGCGCACGGGATAACAGAGTCAACTCAAAATTCGCGGGCACATTCTGATGTGAAGCGTCGACGCTGACTTGTTGCGTGCCGTTGGCAAACGCCACCATCTGCACGGCAACTGTGTAGGAACCATATGCCGGAACACCGACGGAATAGTTTCCGTTCACGTCAGTCCAGATGACGATTTTCTGAGGAGCTACGTTCTGGGTAGACGATGTGAGCGAGACGGAGACAGTCGCACCCGGGATCGGCATATTGCCCGACTTCACCGTTCCCTGGATTGTGCCGGCGATCGTCCCCGCCGCAACTGAAGCGGTCGAGACTTGCGCAGGCGCTACCGGAGCTGGCTCATTCTGGGCGCGAAGTCGACGGCCAGGCAAAATCAGAGTGAGGCATACAAGCAGGCACCTCCAACCCGGCCGAGCCGTGACGATCATCCATGCTCCTATGCACTCAGAACCCCGAAGCCACAATTATGATAGCCCGCTCGCCTTACGAGGATCGTAGAGATTTGTCTAGCGAGTCCCGCTCTTGCCAGCGCCTGCGTAAAAGTTCGTAAAAGGCAGGCTGTTCTCACAACTAAGAGTCCATAATGCGGTTTATACGATCAGGTCCAACCAAGAGTTTACTTAGGAGGAAACATGTTGAAACGTAGCTTACTCGCGCTGGTGCTGGCGGCCTTTGCCGGCACGATGTCGCTGTCTGCGATGGCGCAGGATAGTGGAAGTACGAATAATCAGCAGACTGCCCCGGCAGGCGCACCCGAGCATGGGCATCGACATTTCGATCCGCAGGAGCGCACCGAGATGTTGACCAAGCACCTGAAGCTAACTTCGGATCAGCAGCCCAAGGTGCTGGAGATCTTGAAATCGCAGCAGTCGCAGATGGAAAGCTTGCACTCTGACTCGTCCCTTTCTCAAGACGATCGCCGCGCGAAGATGATGGACATCCGCAAAGCGTCGGACGACCAGATCCGCGCGCTTCTCGATCCCAACCAGCAGAAGAAATTCGACGAGATGCAGGCCAGGCATGGGCAGTGGGGACAGCACCACGAGGGAATGGGCGCTCCGCCGGATTCCGAGCAAAAATAATAGCTGCTGACTGAATAACGGTTACGTCCAAACTGTCGGCGGAAGGAAACGGCTGCTGAGCCGTCTTCTTCCGCCGACGAATTGATACAAGGCTGAATCAACTCCGAGTTCGAGTTTCCCGGAACATCCTGCCAGCTTCGATTGACAGGACCCGCTTCCGCACCAAATCTCCTATGTTAAGATGCCCCTCTCGTTAACGTAAGGCCCGACTCTCTTGGCACTCTCCGACGAAAGGCCGCAGCTGGGCGGCGGCCGGCAAAGCGACCGGTGAAATGTATTTTCTCGGGATCGATGTAGGGACTGGGGGCACGCGCGCGCTCATCATCGATGAGAGAGGCCGCGTCATTTCTTCCGCAATCGAAGAGCATCATGCTTTTGTGTCGCCGCATATCGGCTGGGCAGAGCAAGACCCGGCGGACTGGTGGCGGGCGTGCGGTTTGGCCGTCGGCAAAGCGCTGGCTCGAAGCGATCTGCGCGCTGATCAGATTGCGTGCGTCGGTTTGTCTGGACAGATGCATGGCGCGGTTCTGCTGGATGAGCATGCCCGCGTCGTGCGGCCCGCATTGATCTGGTGCGATGTCAGAACCGAGAAGCAGTGCCGCGAGCTTAACCGAGAAAATCGGCTCCGAACGTCTAATCGAGCTCACCTGCAATCCTGCTCTCGCCAACTTTACGCTGACCAAGTGTCTGTGGGTTCGGGAGAACGAACCGGCCAAGTGGGAAAAAGTTCGTTCCCTGATGCTGCCCAAAGACTACGTGAGATTTCAGTTGACCGGCGAACGCGCCACCGACGTCGCGGACGCCTCCGGCACTCTACTGCTCGACGTGGCCCACCGCTGCTGGTCGAAGGAAATGTTGGCGGCAGTGGAGATGGACGAGTCGATTTTGCCGGCGTTGTTTGAGTCGCCGGAAATCTGCGGGCGAATTTCGGCTGCCGGTGCAGCCGCTACGGGCTTGAAAATCGGAACACCGGTCGTGGCGGGTGCGGGTGATCAGGCGGCGGGCGCGATTGGCTATGGGAGTCGTCTCTCCGGGAACAGTCAGCGCGACCATCGGAACTTCGGGAGTAGTTTTCGCCGCCACGGATGCTCCATCGCTCGATCCAAGAGGAAGGCTGCATACATTTTGCCACGCGGTTCCCGGGCGCTGGTTCGTGATGGGCGTGACTCAAGCGGCTGGCCTCTCGCTGCGCTGGTTCAGAGACCAGTTTGGTGCGCGCGTGGGCGATCAACTCGAGTCGTACGACAACCTCGTGGACGAGGCCGCGAAAGCGCCTGCGGGATGCGATGGTCTGCTGTGGGCACCCTATTTGATGGGCGAGCGCACTCCTCATCTTGATCCCACGGCGCGCGGCGCCTTAGTAGGATTGACCGCTTCTCACACGCGAGCCCATGTGATTCGGGCGATTCTGGAAGGAGTCGCCTTCAGCTTGCGGGATACCTTCACGATTTTTCGGGAAATCAAAGTGTCCCGTGAAGACGATTCGCCTCGGCGGTGGCGGTGCGAGATCGCCATTGTGGCGACAAATCCAAGCCGACATCTATGGACAGCCGGTCGAAACAATGGAAGCGGAAGAAGGCGCAGCCTACGGTGCGGCAATCCTCGCGGGAGTGGGCGCCACAGCCTGGCCCTCTGTGGACGCGGCCTGCCAAGCCGTGGTAAGAGTTGCGGCCACGATCAATCCGAATTCTGAGGACTCCTTGCTGATGGAAAAGGCATATGGGATGTATCGACGAATTTATCCCGCAATGAAGTCCATCGTAATTGATCGGGGCAATTGATAAGCTGCCACAGCATGGAGAACAGGATATGACCAACGCGAACGACTTACCAGGCGCGTGCGGAACACAAATTTTCCTTCGGCCTTTGGACGGTCGGCAATCGTGGACGGGATGCGTTTGGCGATGCGGTGAGACCTCCGATTTCGCCGAACGATATTGTCTCCATGCTGGCGGAAGTGGGGGCGTGGGGCGTAAACCTGCACGACAACGATCTGGTTCCCATCGATGCCACCGCCGCAGAGCGCGACCGCATTGTGAACTCGTTCAAGAAAGCGTGCGAATCCAACTGCATCGTGGTTCCGATGACTACGGTCTCGCTTTTCTTCCACCCAATCTTCCGCGACGGAGCCTTCACCTCCAATGATGCCGAAGTACGCGCCTATGCTCTGCAGAAAACCATGCGCGCTATGGACCTCGGAGCAGAACTTGGCGCGAAGATTTTTGTTTTATGGGGCGGGCGCGAAGGTGTCGAGACTGATGCCTGCCGGCGCGCGGATGAGGCGATCAAGCGGTTGCGCGAAGCGGTCAATTATCTGTGCGAATACAATATCGATCGCGGGTATGGCATGAAATTCGCGCTGGAAGCCAAGCCCAACGAGCCGCGCGGCGACATTTACATGGCGACGACCGGGCAGTATCTGGGATTCATACCAACATTGGACCATCCGGAAATGGTTGGGGTGAATCCGGAAGTCGCCCACGAGCACATGGCCGGACTCAACTTCATGCATGCGGTGGCGCAGGCGTGGGAGGCGGGGAAACTTTTTCACATCGATCTGAATGATCAAGTGCTGAACCGCTTTGACCAGGATCTGCGCTTTGGTTCAGCGAACCTGAAATCGGCATTCTGGCTGGTAAAGTTTCTTGAGGACGTCGGCTATGATGGGCCGCGCCACTTCGATGCGCATGCTTATCGCACCGAGGATTATGAAGGCGTTAAGGATTTCGCTCGCGGCTGTATGCGAACCTACTTGATCTTGAAAGAGAAGGCCCGGCACTGGAACGCAGACAAAGAGATTCAGGCGATCCTTGCTGAGATTTCAAGTAAGGCTGGCGAACCGGGCCGCTACTCGAAACAGAGCGCGTCGCAATTGCTTTCCCGCGTCTTCGACAAAGAACAGATCCTGCGCAAGCGCTTGCCGTACGAACGTCTCGATCAACTGACCGTCGATCTGCTGCTGGGTGTGAGATGAGGGCAAACTTTATTGCTGGCAGCCGTTGCGCCACCCCGCCTGGTCCACCTTTCGCCCATCGATGTGGTCATCGTGGTTTTTTACTTTGTTCTGGTGCTCTCCATCGGCTGGTATTTGAAAGGTCGCGCCAACACCGGCGAAGATTTTTTTATGGCGGGCCGCGAAATGACGGCATGGGTCGCCGGCCTCAGTTTCCTTTCGGCCAATCTGGGCGCGCTCGAACTGATGGGCTGGGCGGGATCTTCGTACCAGTACGGCATCCTGGCGGCGCACTGGTATTGGATCGGCGCAATTCCGGCGATGCTGTTTCTCGCGCTGGTCATGATGCCGTTCTATTACATTTCTAAAACTCATTCCGTGCCAGGATATTTGCAACTGCGCTTCGGCGAGCCCTGCCGCGCCGTCTCAGCGATATCGTTCGCGTTCATGACCGTGCTCATGAGCGGCGTGAACATGTTCGCCATGGCCAAGGTCATGCAGATCGTGCTCGGATGGGACATCAACTTCAGCATCTGGGTGTCGTCGCTGACGGTGGGGATTTACGTGGCGCTGGGCGGATTACGATCGGCCATCTTCAATGAAGTGCTGCAGTTTTTTCTGATCTGGGCTGGCGCCCTGCTGATTCCAATCCTCGGGCTTTACGAAGCTGGAGGTTGGTCTCACCTCAAAGTGCTGATTGCGCAGCGTGCCTCGGATCAGTATGTCCATCTGTGGTCCGGACTGGGTTCATTCAGCAACAATCCGATGGGAATCGACTGGGTTGGCATCGTGTTCGGATTGGGCGCGATTATCTCGATGGGATACTGGACCACGGATTTTCTTGTGGTGCAACGCATTCTCGCAGCAAAAGATATTCGCAGCGCGGAGATGGCGCCCATCATCGGCGCCGGCTTCAAGATGATGGTGCCGTTCATCGTCGTCCTGCCGGGCTTGCTCGGGTTAGCCGTGCTGCCGGAAAAACTGGTTCCGGAATCGGTGGCCGCCGTCACTGGAGGGCACAGCTACAACGACGTTTTGCCGCTCATGCTCGCCCGCTATTGCGGACCTGGCCTGCTCGGTCTCGGCGTGACCGCGCTGATTGCGGGATTCATGTCGGGCATGGCGGGCAATGTAAGCGCCTTCACCACCGTCTGGACGTATGACATCTACCGGCCGTTCATCAATCGCAAAGGCAGCGACCATCATTATGTAAGCATGGGCCGCTGGACCACAATCATCGGCGTCCTTATTAGTGTAGGCACGGCGTATCTGGTGATGCAGTTCGCCAGCATCATGGATTACGTGCAGGCCTTATTCAGTTTCTTCATCGCTCCTCTGTTTGGCACCGTCGTGCTCGGCATGTTGTGGAAACGCGCGACGGGCCCCGGCGGATTCTTGGGATTGCTATGCGGAACGCTTTCTTCGATCGCGATGTGGACCTGGGTGAAACTCGATCCTTCCGCGCTGCGCTATGTGGCGATGTCGCCGAATGCCAAGGGCTTGGCGCAGGATATGTATCAGGCACTCTGGTCGTTTGTGGTGTGCGTCACCGTCACCGTGGTGGTAAGTCTCGCGACGAAGCCTATGCCCGCCAGCCAACTGACCGGCCTCGTATATGGGTTGACGGAAGTTCCATCGGTGGGCGACGTGCCCTTATATAAGAAGCCGCTGTTTTGGGCAGCAGTGGTGTTTGCAGTTTTCTTGTTGTTGCAGATTGTCTTCTGGTAAGGACTTCGGAAAACGGGAGCACGCAGAAATGATGTCCATCTGGTTTTTCATTGGCATTTCGATGGCCGTGAACGGCGCGCTGATTCTCGCCGCAGGAATTTATCAGCTGATTAATCCACCTGCGAATCCTGGCGTCGCACTTTTCTACTTGCATGCCAACGTCTGGTGGGGAGCGGTATTGCTGGTGTTCGGTCTCGCTTACTGCTTCAAGTTTGCTCCGAAGCGATCGACGTAGTCCTCACGGGACGCTAGAACCATGGAAAATGCGGCTGAAAAACGGAAGAGCCGTTTGGGGACGCTACCCGCGATCTTCTTCGGACATGGAAATCCCATGAACGCCATCACGGACAACGCCTACACAGAGGCTTGGAGCCAGATCGGAAAATCGATTCCCAGGCCGAAGGCAATTCTGTCGATCTCGGCACACTGGTTTGTACCGGGGACTGGTGTGACCGTCAGCACGTCGCCGAAGACCATTCACGATTTCGGAGGATTTCCTCGCGAACTGTATCAAGTGCAGTACCCTGCGCCCGGCGACCCTGAACTCGCTCGCCGTGTGCAACAGATGCTCGCGCCCTTGCCGGTAGTGCTGGATAATTCGTGGGGATTGGACCACGGAACCTGGTCCGTGCTCTGCCATGTTTATCCCGACGCGGATATTCCTGTGGTGCAGTTGAGTATCGATGAGACCAAGCCTGCGTCCTTTCATTTCGAAGTCGGACGAAGGCTCGCGCCTCTGCGTGATGACAATGTCTTGATCGTCGGCAGCGGCAATCTGGTTCACAACCTGCACACTTATGCCTGGGGACGCCACATGCCCGATCCCTATGATTGGGCGGTTCGCTTTGAAACCGAAGCCAGGCAGATGATGCTCGCAGGCGACTACAAACCTCTGATTGATTACGAAAAGCTTGGGCCCAGCGCAATGCTTTCGATTCCAACACCCGACCACTATTTGCCGCTTCTTTACGTGATCGCCACCGCACAGGAGCGCGAAGCGATCACATTTCCCGTCGAGGGCGTTGATGGAGGATCGATCTCCATGCTGGCGGTTCGGGTGGGATGATGGTCCCGGGAATTTCTCTCGCATTTCCTGGCCTGCGCAACGCAAACCAAAAAAGTGATGCGACCAATTCGATATTACGATGCTGTTCGAAGAGAATTTCGATTGACTCTTCAAGAGTGACCGTCCTACTCTTGGCTTTGTAATGATCCGGTCGATCCACCACCGTCACCATCATCATCACCATGCGATGAGCGTGTCGGTAGAGGTATCCGGATAAAAGCCTAAAGCACTAAATAGGAAATCCGAGCCCGCTGACGCGAAACGCGCAGCGGGCTTTTTGTTTCTGCTGCTAAATCGAAGCGCGGGCGCAGCGATGAAATGAGGAATCCTGATGGAAATCGACTTCGACAAAATGGGTGGTCTGGCACCCGCAATTATTCAAGATGCTGCCGGCGGAGAGTTGCTGATGGTTGGTTTCATGAATCGCGAAGCGCTGGAGGCGACCTTGCACTCAGGCTTCGTCACGTTCTACAGCCGAACGCGGAAGAAACTGTGGACGAAGGGAGAAACGTCCGGCAATCGTCTGGAGGTTGTGACTGCTTTCACGGACTGCGATCGCGACACCGTGCTGCTACGCGTGCGCGTGTTGGGTGCCGGCGTGGTCTGCCATACCGGATCGAAATCTTGTTTCACGCAGGAGTTGCCGCTGGGTCAGGCTACTGCAGTTGCAGCCGCGGAGGCACGGCGATGAAACTCCGTCTCGGTCTTCCCAAAGGCAGTTTGCAGGAGGCGACCCTAAGTTTGTTCACACGCGCAGGTTTGCGCGTCTACACCAATGCGCGATCTTATTGCGCCACTACCGATGATCCCGAGATCGAATGCCTGCTCATTCGCGCGCAGGAGATGGCGCGCTATGTCGAACACGGCGCGCTCGATGCCGGCCTCACAGGTCTCGATTGGGTGCTCGAAAGCGGTCTCGACGTAGAAACCGTGACCGACCTCATCTATGCCAAACAGAGCATGGGTAAGGTGAAGTGGGTGCTGGCGGTGCCCGAGAATTCGAGTTTCGAGAAGCCGGAAGACCTCGAAGGACGGATCGTCGCCACCGAACTCGTGAGCTTCACGCGAAACTACTTCGCCAGCCGCAACATACCTGTGCGCGTCGAATTTTCCTGGGGCGCGACGGAAGTTAAGCCTCCACTGCTCGCGGATGCCATTGTCGAAGTCACCGAGACTGGGAGTTCACTACGCGCCAACCATCTCAGGATTATCGAAACTGTCTTGGAATCCAACACACAACTGATCGCGAACAAATTGGCATGGGCCGATCCAGAGCGAAGACGCAAGATCGAAAACCTTGCGGTAATGCTGTGCGGCGCGATGGCAGCCCTGGGCCGGGTCGGATTGATGCTCAACGTGCGCAAGCCCGATCTCGCCACTGTTCTCGGCTTGCTTCCTGCATTGAAGAATCCGACTGTGGCGCCTCTGGCCGATGGCGAGTGGGTCGCGGTCAACACTGTGATCGAAGAGCACACCGCATGGACACTGATTCCGAAGCTCAAGCAGGCGAATGCGCAAGGAATCGTCGAATATCCGCTGAACAAGGTGGTGATGTGATGCGCATTCGCATTCTTGACGGACGCAGCAGAGACCGCTTCGTGCGAGTGCTGGAGCAGCGCGGGGCCACGGATTTAACCAAGGCGGAACCCGCGGTGCGCCGGATCGTGAACGACGTGCGGCGTAACGGTGATCGCGCTTTACGGCGTTATGCAGCGCGTTGGGACGGCTTGGAAAAGAATGAGCCTCTCCGAGTGGCCGAGGCTGAGCTGCACGCTGCATGGGAAAACACTTCCCCGGACTTGCGAAATGCGATCGCCCAAGCTGCGACTAACATTCGCCGCTACTGCGAGTGGCAGAAACCGCAGGAATGGCGACGCGAGATTCATTCGGGAGTTTGCGTGGGCCAACTCGTGCGCCCGTTGGAATCGGTGGGCTGCTATGTCCCCGGCGGCCGTTATCCGTTACCGTCGACATTGTTGATGACGGTAATTCCTGCGCAGGTAGCGGGTGTGCCACAGATTCGGGTTGTGTCCCCTCGCCCGGCTCCGGCGACTTTAGCGGCGGCGGCATTTCTCGGAGTGCGGGAATTCTATCGAGTGGGCGGTGCGCAAGCCATCGCTGCACTTGCTTACGGAACCGAGAGTGTCCCGCGGGTAACCAAGATCGTTGGTCCGGGAAATCGCTACGTGACCGCAGCCAAGAAGCTGGTGGCTTTTGACTGTGGCATTGAGTTTCTGGCCGGACCGACCGAGGCGGTATTCATCAGCGAGGCAGGTTCCCCCGTTTTCATCGCCTGCGATTTGGTAGCGCAGGCCGAGCATGATCCTGATGCGCTTTGCATCTTCATCACGCCATCAAGCGAACTCGCCGGAGCCGTCCAGGACGAAGTACGGCTGCGTACGCGAACCAATCCCACTGCTGCTGAATCACTATCTCGCCGCGGCGCCATCCTCATGGCTGCTTCGCTCGACGACGCAGTCGAAACTGCCAACCGCATTGCGCCCGAGCACCTGACGCTGCCGGCGACGCTCGCCCCGGCGGTTAGAAATGCAGGCTCGATTTTTCTAAACGAGTTCACCCCGCAGTCGGCGGGCGACTACATCTCCGGGCCAAACCACGTGCTGCCGACGGGAGCGATGGCCCGAGTGCGAGGCGGTCTGAGCGTGCTCGATTACGTGCGCATTATTTCCTGTCAGGAAATTTCCCCGGCGGGAATTCGGCATATTGCTCCACCCGCCATCGCTCTGGCCGAGGCCGAGGGCTTGCATGGGACACGCGGAATCGTTGCGGGCGAGGTTGTCCCATGCTTGAAGCGCGCGCCGCAGTAAGAAATTTGCATGCCTATCGGCCACCGCTGGCAGGTCGCGATGGGCTGCGTCTTGATTTCAACGAGAGCACAATCGGTTGCTCGCCGCGCGTGCTCACGAAGATCCGTTCGCTGAACAGTGAGACGCTTGCCCGTTATCCAGAGCGTGAACCCGTGGAGAGCAAGGTCGCTGATTTTCTGGGACTCAATGCCGGGCAGGTGCTGCTGACCAACGGCGTGGACGAAGCAATCCATTTACTGTGTGCGACCTATCTTGATCCCGGGGATGAAGTGCTAATCGTCGTGCCCACGTTTGCGATGTACGCAATTTTCGCGCAGGCGGAAGGCGCTCTCATAATCCCGGTTCTTGCGGACGACAATTTCACTTTTCCCTTGAGAGAGTTGCTGTCGCGAATCAGCCCACGTACCCGGCTCATTGCGGTGGCGAATCCGAATAATCCGACCGGAGCGGCCGTTGCCTGCGAAGTTCTGCTGCAGATTGCTAAAGTTGCGCCCCACGCGGCGGTGCTTGTGGACGAAGCGTACTTTGAGTTTCACGGAGAGACGATGCTCAGCTCCGCTGCAGTGGCCCTGCAAATCTGTTCGTGGCGCGGACATTCTCCAAAGCCTACGGTTTGGCCGGCCTCCGCATCGGCATTCTCGCGGGCAGCGTCGATCAGATGGCGATGGTGCGCCGCGTCGCGTCGCCCTACAACGTAAACGCGGTAGCGCTTGCAGCATTGCCGGAAGCGCTGGCAGATCAGGAATATCTCGCGCACTACGTTGCTGAAGTGCAGCGTGGCCGCGATTTGTTGGAGCAGGAACTCCAGGCTCTTGGCCTGCATTACTGGCCGAGTCGCGGCAACTTTGTGCTGGTACGGTTCGGCACCACCTATGCAGAAATCATTCAGGCTCTACGCAAACGCGGAATTCTGGTTCGCGACCGAAACTCAGATCCCGGATGCGAAGGATGCGTTCGCCTCACGGTAGGAACGATCGAACATACGCAAACTCTGATCGATGGACTGCGCGATGTGATCGCACAAATCAGGGACTGCCGAGAGGTGAAGGCGTGAGGAAAGCGAAGTTGCATCGCAAGACCGCGGAAACCGAGATCCGCATGGCGCTGACGATTGAGGGCCGCGGGAAATACGCGATCTCTACTGGCATCCGTTTTCTGGACCACATGCTGGAACTTTTTGCGCGGCACGGCGGATTCGATTTGCAAGTCGCAGCCACGGGAGATCTCGACGTCGACCAGCACCACACCGTGGAAGACGTCGGCATCGCTCTGGGCGAAGTCTTCGACCAGGCGTTGGGTAATCGCCGCGGCATTCTACGCGCTGGGTACTTTGTCATGCCGATGGATGAGACTCTCGGGCTGGCGGCCGTCGATTTTGGCGGCCGTGCCGCAGCGGTGGTTGACACCAAAGTCCGCGCCGCGCGAGTAGGGGATCTGCAGGCAGAGTTAGTCTGCGATTTCTTCGAAGGCTTTGCGCGGGGCGCGCGGGCCAACGTTCACGCACGTGTGCTTTACGGTCGCTCCAGTCACCATAAAATCGAAGCGCTGTTCAAAGCTTTTGCTCGCGCCCTGCGCGTGGCGTGCTCGCGCGACCGTCGCCTGGGACGCATGCTGCCGAGCACCAAGGGACTTTTGTGATCGCGATTGTTGACTACGGCGCGGGCAATCTGAATTCGGCGAGAAAAGCGTTTGCTCATCTCGGCGCCGAGGTTATGGTGACGGGCCAGGTCGAAGCAGTGACTGCGGCGGATAAAGTTGTGTTACCTGGAGTCGGACACTTTTCTGCATTGAATGCGTTGGAACGCGATGGCTTGCGGGATGTCTTGCTGCAAAGCGCCCGCGCGGGCAAACCATTCCTCGGAATCTGTTTGGGCATGCAGTGGCTCTTCGAGGGAAGTGATGAGTGTGCGGAGATCGCCGGGTCCGGAATCTTCCCTGGACGTTGCCGGCAATTCCCAGGCTCGGTGAAATCGCCTCATGTTGGCTGGAACTCTCTGACCATCGGGAGCGACTCGCGCCTTTTGCGGGGTATCGCGCAAGATTCATTCGTTTATTACACGCACTCTTTTCACGCTCCTGTGGGCTCGGAAACCACGGCAACCAGTGAATACGGTTTGCGGTTTTCCGGGGCCGTTGAACGAGGCAACATCTTCGGGCTGCAGTTCCATCCCGAGAAATCTGGTGACGTGGGACTTTCGATCCTGAAGAACTTTTGTGAGATCTGAATGTTGACCAAACGCATCATCGCCTGCCTCGATGTGGACGGTGGCCGCGTCGTGAAAGGCGTGAAGTTTAAGAATCTACGCGACGCGGGCGATCCGGCGGAGTGCGCGGCAGCCCACGCTCGCGATGGCGCAGATGAAATTGTGCTGCTCGACATCACTGCGACCAGCGGGCACCGACAGACGTTGCTGGATGCGGTCCGGCGGACAGCACACTCGTTGTTCGTTCCATTTACGGTGGGCGGAGGAATTCGCCGGCTCGACGACGCGGCAGCGGTCTTCGACGCGGGGGCCGACAAGATTGCCATCAACTCGGCGGCGGTGCGTGAACCGGCGTTGATCGGCAAGATCGCACACCGTTTTGGATCGCAAGCAGTGGTGGTATCGATCGACGCCAAAAGGGTCGATGGGCGGTTTGAGGTTTTCGTCGCGGGAGGGCGGATTCCTACTGGCCTTGATGCACTTCAGTGGGCGCAGCAGGCCGCCACCGCAGGAGCAGGCGAGATTCTGCTGACCTCGATGGACCGCGACGGAACCCAATCTGGATTTGACTGTGAGCTCACGCGCTCCGTGGCACAAGCGGTTTCAATTCCTGTGATTGCCTCGGGAGGCGCGGGATCGGTGCGCGATTTCGTGGAAGTGTTTCGCGAGGGCTGCGCCGATGCGGCTCTGGCGGCATCCATTTTTCACTTCGGCATTGAAGATATTTCAGAGCTTAAGCGCGAACTGCAGGATGCCGAGCGTGCCGGTGAGGTGGCCATGCTGATTCCATCCATCGACCTGATGGCCGGCAAGATCGTGCAGTTGGTACAGGGCGAGAAGAAAGCTCTGGAGTTCGATGACCTCGACTATTGGATTGAACGATTTTCGAAGTATGCGCTGGTGCAGGTCATCGATCTCGACGCAGCTCGGGGCGACGGAAATAATCGCACGCTAGTAAAACGAATTGTGCAAAAGCTTCCGTGCCAGGTCGGCGGCGGAATTCGCAGCCTTGAAACGGCACGCGAAGCGTTAAGTCTGGGGGCTCGCAGAGTTATTCTCGGCTCGGCGTTGCTGCGAGATGGCAAAATTGATCTTCAGTTCGCTATGAACCTGGCGAACGAGTTGGGAACGGCAGCGCTGTGTTTTGCCATCGATTCCCGAGCCGGCCGCGTTGCGATCGATGGATGGCGCAGCCAGACGGGCGTTACGGCATTCGATATGATTCGCGAGCTTGAACCATTTTGTGAAACCTTCCTCTACACGCATATCGATACGGAAGGATTAATGGGCGGGATCCCCATGGAAGTCGTCCGCGAAATCCGGCAAGCCACATCGCGTCGCCTGGTCGTGGCCGGAGGAATCACCTCGCAAAAGGAAATCGCCGAACTCGATGCAGAGGGCATGGGCGCCGTGGTCGGGATGGCTTTGTATTCCGGGAAAATTACCGTCTGAACAACCAGCGCTCGCGCGTGGCGTGGATAATTTCCGTGAGTCCGGCTTATACTCCGTACTCTGCAAAAGGGGCTGTGAACGAGTCTTTGATGACTACGCATTGACCGAGCCGAAACATGGACAACTCTTTTATGGCCCGCGCCATTCAACTCTCACTGGACAACGTTCTTTCCGGGCAGGGCGGCCCGTTCGGCGCCGTCATCGTGAAAGACGGCAACCTTATTGCCGAAGGCGTCAATCAAGTCACGTCGCACAACGATGCCACGGCACACGCGGAGGTCGTCGCCATCCGCGCAGCTTGCGCCAAACTCGGCACATTCAGTTTGAAAGGCTGCGAGATTTATACCTCGTGCGAACCGTGCCCCATGTGCCTGGGCGCAATCTACTGGGCGCACCTCGCTCGTGTTTACTTCGGCAACGTAGCCGCTGACGCCTCTGAAGCTGGCTTCGACGATTCCTTCATTTATCACGAATTCGCGCAGCCTTTTGCGCAGCGGTCGATTCCGATGGTGCAGATGATGCGCGAAGAGGCGCAGGCAGCTTTTCGCGCGTGGCAGGACAAGTCGAACAAGATTCCGTACTAAGAGATTGCCGTCGGTCTTAGAATTCAGCGTGCCAGCGGGGTTGGCGCCTTCATCAACTCGACGAACATTTTGTTAAATCTCGCCAGATCCAGATCCATCTGAATTTCGACGAGTTGCGCGCCGAGCTTCGGGTTGTCTTTCTCAGTCCACGTGAGCGTGTTTCCGTAGGCTGCGCCATGATCGATGTCCACACTCATGTAGCGTTTTACCTTTTGCGTGATCAACGTCGGATCGATCCACGCGGCGGCAGCCAGTTCATCCCACATGTAGGAGCCGCCCTGGTCCGCCATAAAGAACTTCACCACGTATTGCGCTGCGGGATTCTTGCTCGTTTTGATTTCGGCAATCATCTCGTTAGTGATTCTAGTTTTGATGGAGATGTCGACGGGCGTGCACACGATCTTCTTCCACGGGGCCGATAACACGCTCTTCGCAGCTTCTGGATCGAACCAGAAATTAAATTCGTGGCGCGGGCTGCTGATGAACTCCGGATCGTCGGTCTGTGGACTCAAACTTCCGCCCATGAAGACCAGGCCCTCCGCCAGTTCCGCAAAGTGCGGATCGATTGCGTTGGCGAGGGCCAGGTTGGTCATGGGACCGCCCTCGTAGATCGTCACTTCATTGGGATATTTATGCACCATGCGGATCAGAAAGTGAGCCGCATCCTCATCCGCCGGCTTGGTGGTGGGCTGCCCTTCCGGAAGATTCGGAATTACGTCATGTTCGTGCCACCAGCGATCGTCCCATGCACCGGCGAAAGCGACCTTGCCATATCTGGCCTGCCACAAGAGGGCTTCGTTACGGCGATGCACCAGCGGAAAAATGGCTCCGGGAACAACCGGGATATCAGTGCGGCCAATGAGTTCGAGCAGGCGCAGAGTGTGCGCTACTTCTTCATCGCGCCATTGATTGCCGCTGACGACGGTGATCCCCAGCACTTCCACCTGGGGAGATTGGATCAAGGTCAGCAGCGTCTGCATGTTGCTGCCGCCCGGCCCGGAAGTGTCCTGATTGATGATGACCTTCCGCCGTTGTTGCGCGAATCCGAGGCTGAGCGTAGTAAGCAAGAAAAGAATTAAGAAATGTATTCGTAGCTTCCTCATTACAATCTCCTCCCCACGCGTCAACCCAATCACCAGCGCTCGCGATCAGGCACAAGAAAGAGCAGCGACTCCGTTGAAGCTGTGAGACGCCGTCTGGGCAAGAGATTGTAACAGTGAGGCTGGAGCAGCGAACTACTCCCGAACTACTTCCAAACTGCCGAACTCCGCCCCAGCGTTACGGCTGGAGCGGAGTGTTCGCAGTGCAATGAGGACAACGACTACTCCTGCGTCGGATGCAGCACGCGGAAGGTGCTGCCGCCGTTGGCCCATACCAGCACCAGCGCGTCCTGCCCTTTGGGGACGCTGGACAGCGCCTTGGCTACATCGTCGGCCGACTGCACGGCATGCCGGTCGACTTCCATGATCACATCGCCGCGCTGCAACCCGGCATTATCGGCAGAACTGCCCGGCTGCACATCCTCGACGACTGCGCCATGGATTTCACTTCCGATCTGCATCTGGTGGCGCACATCGGGGCTCAGATCGCCCAAGGCTCAGTCCCCAGCGGCCTTTCTGGTGATCGCCACCGGCAGTATTATCGCCGTGATTTTCGCCCATCGCTTGCAGTGTGACCGGAACAGTCATGCTCTTGCCGTCGCGCATCACGTCAAGTTGGATGGTGTCGCCGGGCCGCTTTTGTCCGACCAGCATCTGCAGCTCACCAGCATCGGTGATTGCTTGACCGTTCAATTGCGTGATTACATCGCCGGTCTTGAGGCCGGCTTTGCCGCCCGCTGAATTGGGATCAACCTGGGAGACGACGGCTCCGCTGGCAGTCTTCATGTCGAAGAATTTTGCGTTGTCCGGCGTGACGTCGGTGATGCCGATGCCGATGAGGCCGTGACTAACCTTCCCGTCGCGGATCAAGGTCTGGACGGTGGGCTCGACGATCTGCGTCGGAATCGCAAAGCCCATGCCAGAGAACGACCCGTTGGAGGAGATCAGAAAAGTGTTGATACCGATCAGCTCGCCACGCGCGTTGACCAGCGCACCGCCAGAGTTGCCGGGATTGATGGCAGCGTCAGTCTGAATGAACTCGCCCGGCTTGTGGCGATCGCTCGCATCCGGATTGGGCCGGTTCAGCGCACTGATGATGCCGCGAGTCACCGTGAACTGCATCCCATACGGATTGCCGAAGGCCAGCACGGTTTGTCCCGGATGAAGTTTGGCCGAATCGCCCCACGGCACGCTGGGAAGGTTCGTTCCATTTACTTTGATCACTGCCAGGTCGGTCAGCGGATCGGTGCCGATCAGCTTCGCGGACATGACTTCGCGATTGCTCATGGTGACGCGAATGTCGGTGGCTCCATCGACCACGTGATTGTTAGTGATGATGTAACCATCGGGCGAGATGATCACGCCGCTGCCCAAGCCGTGCTCCACTCTCTGCCGAGGATTCATCGGCATTTGGAAGTGATGTCCGGGTGCTCCGCCAAACGGATTGCCCCCGAAGGGCGCGAAGAATTGCTGCATGTCAGGCTGAGAATCTTCGCCAGACTGTTGTGCGGTTGGCTTAGAGGTTACGGTGACGTTCACGACCGCGGGCGTGACCCGGGCCGCTAGAGTTTCCATGGCGCGATCGAGCGAGAGCAAAGCTCCAACACTGCTGTCGTCGAGCGGAGCCGCTGCCGGCGCCACTGCGGACGCCGCCGCTGTCTTGGCCGATGCGAATTCGTACGCCGCCAGCGATCCGACTGTTAATACGGCGACTACGGCAACCAGCAAGGGCCGAGTCAAGATTGTCTTCCAGTTCTGCATTTCACTTCTCCTTTTACAACTAAATGTTTAGTTGTTAATGACAAAAAAATTTCGCTACGTCTTCTTGGCAAGCGGCATTTTCCCCGCTTCATGCGTGCGTTGCATTTACCAGGTTCACTCTCCAAACATCAACGCTCCATACCCACGAATTCGGTCCGACGCGCTGCGCGGTTTGGATAATCAACACTGCCTCGGATGCCTGCAGCGCGCCCGGCTTCGTGTCCTTGCTGTCAGCGTTAAAGCGCGCAGCGATTACCTGTGGAGCCGCGGGCTGACTTTCCGGAGAAGTGCAGGGCAAGGTGCGCGGTCGCCCGCGCGGCATTCGATTGCGGCACCTTCTTGATCGATGACGACGTGTTAATCGATGACGACGTGGCGACGTGCATTGCTGCAGGAACCACAACCGCCGCCGGAACCTTCGACTGATTGAAAACTGCCGGACGTGCATTATCGGCGCGAAGCATCGGCTTCTGTTGATCGAATGACACCAACTGCGGAGCTCGCGGAACGATTACAAGACAGATCAATGAAAAAACACTCACCAGTCCGAGAGCCGGTTTCCAAACGCTTCTCGAGTTGGGACGGCCGACGTCAAGAATCTGCGCTAGACGTAACGAAGCCTCGCGTGCCCGGTGAACCGCCGCCTGCGCCATGGCCAGGCTACGGCGCGCCACACTTTTCTCCAGCAGTGCGACCAGGCATTTCGCGTAGCCATGTGGATTAGCCATCTCCGCGAGCACTTGATCGTCGCAAGCCATCTCCCGCTCCAGCGAGAGCCGGCGCTCAATCCACCACACTGCCGGATGGAACAGAAATACGGCGCGCACAGTTTTTTGCAGCAGATTTGTCCAGGCATCGCCGCGATGCAAGTGCGCGAATTCGTGGAGCAGAACGATATTCAATTCGGAGGACGTGAGTTCTCGCAGGGCCCAAACCGGAATCACAATCATCGGCTTGAAAAAACCGACGGCGGTAGGCACATTCACTCTTTCAGAGGTTGCCAGCGTCACCGATCTTGACGAGCGAAACTCTGCAACGACATTTCTTTTCTCCGGATCGAGTTCTGCCTCATCGATCGCGGCGCAACTCATGCGCAGTGCGCGCAGTTGCCAAAGGCCAACCACCAAACGCAACAGCGCAACCGAGGCCGCCAGAATCCACACCAGAAAAATCATCAGGCCCCATGGACCAGCTAACGTGATGAGCGGTCGTTCGCTACCTGCGAGCAGAGAATGCCCTCCCGCGACCGTTCCGAGCAATGGCAGTCCAGCCATCGGCAGCACGGCCACGGCCAGCAGAGCGACGAACCACACGGCAAATCGCGTGCCTGAGTTCTGCCGCGGCAAGAGCCGCAAAATCATCCAGGAAAACAACGCGATCAGAATGCCTTCAGGAAGGGAATTCAGAACGCGGCTGATCACGATCTCGGAGACGGTCTGCAACTGGGGCCACATCATTTCGCGCCGCTCCGTTCCAGCATCTCGCGCAGGCGATCCAATTCCTCGGTCTCGATGCCCTTGTCCTCAAGGATGTTCAGAACCAGTTGCTCGTGGGAGTTCTTGAAGAAACGGCCTACCAGGTGGCGAATCTCCGAGCGCGTCGCTTCTTCCCGGCCCACCAGCGGAGCGTACACATGCGCGCGGCCGTCCTTCGAATGCTCGACGTAACCTTTGCGCTCCAGTACGCGGATGGTGGTCAAGACGGAGTTGTAGGCCAAGGCAGGTTTCTCGGAAAGCGCATCCAGGACGAACTGAACCGTGCCGGCGCCCTTCAGCCACAGCACATTCATAATCCGCAGTTCGGCTTCGGTCAGGGTTTCCGACTGTCTCCGCGGCACTGGCCAATCCTCCTGTCAGCTCTTTAGACGCACCACTTTGGAAAAGGTAACTAATTCTTTAGTTGCATGCCTGGGCCGTGACGTTGCCCGCACGTAAGTGATTGAATTAACAAGGCTTGTTATTGTTTCTCCCGAGACTTGATCAGGCCGAGCAGTCGGACAATCTGCCGACATCGCGCGGGATGGCCTCGGTGAAAGTCATGCGGATTCCGTGTTCCGGTCGCAGGATCACCATCGGGCGGGCTTCGATGGTCTGGCCGGGGACCAGACTGAAATCGTATTTTCTCAGCAGCACGCTCAGAATCATGAGGATCTGCAGCATGGCGTAGTTGCCGCCGATACAGCCGCGAGGACCAGCCCCGAACGGCAAATGAGCGAAGGGCGTGTGCCGCTTGTCGTTCACTTTGGCGAAACGTTCCTCGTCGAAACTCTCCGGATTCTCCCAGTACTGCGGCGAATGATGCGCCCCGTAAATGAACACAACCACGGTCGATCCCCGAGGAATTTTGACATCGCCGGCGCGGTCGTCTGTGAGAGCCTCGCGGTCGACCATCCAAAACGGCGGGTAAAGGCGCAGCGCTTCATTGATCACTTGAGTCGTGAACTCGAACTTGGAGACATCGGAGTAACTCAGAGCCTTATCGCCCAGCACCGAATCGAGTTCCTGCCGAATTTTTTCAACGCAGTCCGGACGCGAGCTTAGCAGGTAGAGAAGCCACGATAAGGCGTTCGACGAAGTCTCGTGGCCGGCGACCAGCAGTTGCATGCTCTCGCTGAGGATCAAGTCATCGGGCATGCCCTGCCCGTCGCTGTAGCGAGCATCCATCAAGATTTGCAGCAGATCGTGCCCGGGGACTTCCTTGCGTCGCCGCTGCAGATAGTCGTCCAGCACTCCGAAAGCGCGAGTTCGCAATTCCCAGTGCTTGCGCAGCTCGCCCGGAGACGGCGAACCAGGGATTCAGGTAGGGCTGAATGGTCTGGCGAACCATAAATTCCTGCACGGTCGAGATGGCCAGGCTGATGAGGTCGATGTCTTCCTCTTTCAACCGCGCGCCAAAAAGAGACCGGCCCACCATCCCGAACGTGATCTTCATCATGAGCGGATAGATGTCGACCGGGCCGAGGCGGGCCTGGCGGTCGAAATCCCGCAGCGAGTCGGCGAGAGAGTCCTGCATGATCGAGGACAAAACTTCGAGCTGCTTGCGTTCAAAACCTGTCTGGATAAGACGCCGTTGGGTTTTCCAGGCTTCGCCCTCAGTAGTCAGAAGGCCCTTGCCAAGGAAATGGCCCATCCGCTTCTTTTGGATATGCGACTTGTAGTAGTTCTCCGAATTCGTCTTGAGCACATGCTGAATGACGACGGGATTAATGGTGACAATCGCTTCTTTCACGCCGCCAAAATAGAAGCGGAAAGTCTCGCCGTGAAGTGCGATGTACTTGGTAAGAACCTGTACGGGATTGCGTGCCATCGCGCGCGAATCCAAAAAGGATTGGGATCGGGAGACGGCGGGTATGCTGTGCGCCGCGCTCACGCCTCGCTCTCCACGTGCTGCAATTGGTCCTGGTTTCCCAATTGCTTCAGCAGGATCAGATGATGTTTGATGGCCACGGTCATGGTGGGATGTTGGCGGTACGGAATGCCAAACTCTTCGGCGGTTTGCTTCACAATCTGCGTGAGCGCACCGTAGTGAGTGTGACAAACAAAGGGGCACAGGTGATGAACGATATGGTGGTTGAGGCCGCCAACCAGCCAACCGACGAGCGGTTTGGTGGTCGCGTAATCGGCCGTGGTCGCAAAGATGTGGTAGATCCCATTGTCAAACTCGTCGCGGCTCGAGGGAAAATAAGTACCATCGACGGTGTGCGTAGTCTGAAATACGAGGGCGACGCTTAAACCGATGATGAGATGAGCCAGCAGGAAAGACAAACCGACCAGCAGCGGCGATTTCCCCAGCACTATCACCGGCAAGATGAGCATGTAAGTAACGTAGAAGGCTTTTCCGGCAAAGAGGATGACGTACTCCCGCAGAGGATGCTTCGTTTTCAGATAATCGTGGGAAGGGAAGAAGAAGCACTCAAAGTCTCGCAGGAAGACATAATCCAGGGAAAATAGAGCGTATAAGACCAGCGCGTAAATATGCTGGAAGCGCTGCATGGGCATGCGCGGCTCGTGAGGCGTAAAGCGCAGCACGTTGCGTCCCGTAAGCGCGTCGTCTTCCCCGTGAAGGTTGATGCAGGAGTGGTGGCCCCGATGATGCAGGATCCGCCACATATATGAGCTGATTCCGCAAACATCGAAAACGTAGTTCAGGGATTTGTTGACCGACCGTACCGACGAGATGGCGTTGTGGTTGCTATCGTGAGCGATGTTGAGCAGAAGGAATGTCTGTGCGATTGCATTGATAAGGTAGAGGCCGACGAACTTCCACGAGTCCGGCCGGAACGCGTAAAGAGCAATCCAGCTGCCCGCCAGCACGGCCAGCCCAACCGCAATTTTGGTCCACATCATGCGGTCGGCTTTAGGGGAAATGTTCCCCTGGGAGAAAAATTCGTCGAGCCGGCGGCGCAGGACTTTCGGGAATGACGGCGCACCCGCCGTTTCGAAAGCAGATTGCCGCAGCGAGGCTTCCGACGGTACTAGATCTTCAATCTCCGGCTTCAGACGAATAGCCTCATCTCGGATGTCACTGGTGCAATGGTCTCAGGTCGGATCGATGCATCCCGGCCCTTTTGCGGAGGGTGTACTCGGCCGGCGGCGGTTGTCGCCTTGAGTCCGCTGCTGACACAAGTAGGGAAAAATTGATGTTAGCTCGAAGACTTAGCGAAGATCAAGGGAATTTGAGATCACCTCGCGCGTGGCGTGATAACCCTTGTTCCTGAGGGCGACCACACTTCCGCACCTTCCCAGCGTCCCAAATCTCTGTTACCATCGACCGCTCAGTCATAATAAACGAAGATCCTTGGGTCGGGGCGATCCAGCGGTTGGGGCGCGGTTGTGCGCGGACCGGTCTTCGCGATGGCTGCGCCGTTTCTCTAATCTCTGTCCTGTAATAGAGGGAGGAGCGAGATTTTTCTTTATACGGCATCTTCTTCATTCAAACGTAGGAGGTTAACGAATGGCGGTTGCCGCCGCCATGAGACCGATCCGAATCTATGATCGCTTCGATTTTGGACAAGCTGGATAGTCTCGGGGATCAGCACCCGCACAGAACTCTCTATTCCTACATTGACGTGAACGGCAATCCGATTGGAGGCTACTCCTACGAGTCGTTTCTCCACCGGACGAAGGTGATCGCCGGACACTTGCGCAAGGAACACGGTTTCAAGTCGCAGGACCGTCTTCTGCTCGCCTACCCGCCAGGGCTTGAGATGATTTGCGCGTTTTTTGGCTGCGTGCGCGCGGGCTTAATCCCCGTGCCCGTCTATCCCCCCAGTTCTCGTGGCTTCCAGAGTTCGCTTTACAAAATGGTCCACATCGCCAAGGACTGTCAGGCGGCTGGCATTCTAACCAGCAAAGACTACCTCGGATCCCTGAAGACAAATCTTGCCCGAAGCGGAGTCTCGGCATCGGGAGTAGACGTCGACTACATTTCCAATCTTCGCTGGATCGTGACTGAAGAATTCGTCGATGCGATTCCGGGCGAAATACCAAACGGCGCTTCGAACATTCTGTTTCTCCAGTACACGTCGGGATCGACTCGCGATCCGAAAGGCGTGATGGTTACGCACGAGAACATCATGCATAACTGTCCGCTCGTGATCGACCATGACGCACCGGTAGTCGTATCGTGGCTTCCGCAGTATCACGATATGGGCCTGATCGGCTGCTACTTGTATCCCGCGCTGACCGGCGGCACGACCTACGGGTTCTCCGCCACCGACTTCATTCAGCGTCCGAAGCTGTGGTTCGACGCGATCAAAACCTATGGAGCCAGCGCCTCTGCGGCGCCCAACTTCGCCTACGACTATTGCCTGCGCGCCGGTCGAGTTTCGAAGGAGAGTTTGGAGGGTTGCGACCTTAGCTCGCTGCGGTTGTTGATGGTCGCCGCAGAACCGGTCAAGCCGGACACCTACACGCGGTTTTTGCAGGCCTTCCAACCTTTCGGTCTCCGGTCGGAAAGCTTTTTTGTGGCGTACGGGCTGGCGGAAAATACGCTGGCGGTTTCGCTCGGTGGCCGCAACATTATTTCGATCAACAAGAACGCAGTCGCGCTGGGCAAGGCCCGCATGACCACCGAGGTTTCCGAAATCGGCGCAGCCACGCAGATTGTCAGCTGCGGAACTCCGCTGCCCGGCCTCACGGTAAAGATCGTGGATCCGGAGAAGCACGTGGCTCTCGATCCCGGCCGAATCGGCGAGATTTGGATCGCTGGCGGAAGTAAGTGCCCGGGATTCTGGAACAATCCGGAATTAACCCTGAAGCTGTTTCACGCCCGGCTGGTGGACGACAGTCCCTATGACGATGGCTACCTTCGCACCGGCGATATGGGTTTCTTCCACGAGGGCGAACTCTTCGTCTGCGGCCGAATCAAGGACATGATTATTATCCGCGGGCAGAACTACTACCCGCAGGATATTGAGGCAGTCGTAGAGAAAGCGTCCGGCTCGATCCGGGCGAATTGCGTGGCCGCATTTCAGATTAACGAAGACAGCGAGCCGGCGCTGGCGATTGTCGCCGAGGTGAAAAATCCAAAAGCGCTGCCCGACGCGCTGAAGATTGCAGCCGCTATCCGGAATTACCTCAACGTGGAAGTGGCGCTGATTTCTTTCATCGCACCCCGCGCCATCCCGCGAACCAGTTCAGGCAAGATCATGCGCCACAAAGCCAAGCACATGTGGCTGCAAGGTCAATTCACGGTTCTTTCGGAGTTTTCGCGGGAAAAGGACGCTGCATCCTGCGCCTGCGATTCAGAAGGCCAGTCACCGTTCGACGTCTTGAAAGCCCGCTACAACCTGACCGGGACGGAATCGTACAACCTCGTCGAAGCCGGGCTCGATTCCATGGATCTTGTCGTCTTCATGCACGAGATCAAGGAACTCTTAAAAAATAAAGACGCTGACATGCTGGCGAGGCAAGTGGATATCGGTCTCATCCAGCGGGTGAGCGTAGCCGAGTTGTTTCAACTGGCCGAACAATTGGAGCGCGCTCCCGAAGAGGCTCTCGGTCCGCTGCGGCAATACCTGGCGACGTTCCGCGAAGAGCAGCGCGTGGCCGAACAGAAAATGATGAGCGACGACCGGAAGCTCATTTTCGAACCTGCGGCGCCTGCGTTAGTGGCCCAACCACCAATTCTGAATCACGTTCTACTCACCGGGGGAACCGGCTTCATCGGACCGTTCCTCGTAAAAAGTCTGCTGGAACAAACGCGCGCGAAGATCCACGTTCTCGTCCGGGCTTCCGACGACAATCAGGGCAAGCAAAGACTGCGGGCTGCAATGGAATCGATGGGACCCTGCCCGGCGGAACTGATGCACATGTTCGAAACACGCGTGCTTCCGGTTTGCGGAGATCTCGGCCAGAAGGAACTGGGATTGACGCCGGGCGCGTGGGATTTCCTCGCGAATGAAATCGATACGGTGTTCCACAACGGCGCAACCGTAAACTACCTGCTTAACTACGACCGGATGCGTGACGCGAACGTGCTGGGCACGAATGAAATTTTGCGACTGGCGTTTGACGGACGGCCCAAGAGTTTCAATTACGTCTCGACGACCTTCATATTTGGCTGGGCGGTGAAGAAAGTTCTCTATGAGACTGACTTCAACGAAAATATGGAGCTGCTCGATTTCGGATACAGCCAGTCCAAGTGGGTATCGGAGCGAGTGGTGATGGATGCGCGCCGCCACGGGCTGACGACGCGGATCTTCCGTCCCGCCCTGGTAAGCCCCTCGATTACCGGTGGAGGGAACAACTTCGACATCGCCGTGCGTTTAGTGGCCTTCATGGTGAATCACGGCATTGGCGTCGATGCCCTGAATCAGGTCAGTTTCGTTCCCGCGGACATCACGGCGAACAATATCGTTGCGATTTCAACGACCTCCGGCACGGAGAACAAGAATTATCACGTAGTTAGGGACGACTACGCGAACATGATGGATATAACCAGCCTCATCACCAAGGCGACCGGCCGGCAGTTCGAAATTTTCAGTCTGCCCGACTTCGTGCCCGAACTGATCCGGAGATGCCGGAAAGAAGATCTGCTCTTCCCGCTGCTGGACTTTCTGGTGAACTCGGTGGATAACATCTCGTCGATGGAGTTCAAACGCTACGACAGTTCCTGCTATCAGGCTGCTCGCGATGCTTCGACTTGGGGAAAGCCGGATCCGACACTCGAACAAACTGTGAACGGCATCCTGCGATTCATGCACCGCAGGGGAATCATCTCGGTTGCGCCACGTGAGTTCAATGCTGTGGGCAACTTGCCGGTAGGCAGCGCAGCTGCGGGTGCGGCGGGCGTGGCGCAGCCATAATTACTGTTTACGAAATACCTGGGTCTCTTTTACCTGCTGACCAGTTTCCAACGTGCCGGTCGTAGTTAGAGTCATCTCCGCACCGTCGGGAGAAATCACCCAGCGGTCTTTTTGAGTGATTTGATCATCTCGCCGGTAAACGGCGTCCACCGTGTGAGCGTCAACGAGTTGCAGGGCTACGGTATCGTTGACAGAGTTTTTCAGATTGTATTCCTTGCCATCAAAGCGGGCCGTATAGCTGAAGTCGCCCGAGAAGCGGACCCCTCCGTTTGCGTCCGCCTCGATCTTGAGCGTCATCCCTTGCCGCATGCGAGTCTTGCTCAGATCCTCGGTCCACTCACCGGCGAATAAATCAACGGCCGACTTCTTTCCCCCGCTTCGCGTCCAAACGGTGATCCGGTCGGCATGAGCTTTCTGTGTAGTCGTGCTGGTTAACTCGTTCCCATTCGCCGATATTTTGTCGAGAATCGTGGCGACTACGGCTCCATCCTTCATCTCTTTGACTTCGACTTGATGCTTATCGATCTTCCGCAGCTCGATTTGATTAAATGCAGCGTTGCCCGGCACCGACGCTTCATGGCCGTTGAGCTTCGCCGTGAAATCGAGGTGGGTGTCCCCGGAAATCACGACATGCACTTCATCATGCAGACGCGTGATGGAGAGTCTGTTCGCAGGATCCAGGGAAGACTGCGCCGAGATGAGCGTCCAGGAGCCGATGCGGGGGTCGGCGGCACCAAGTTGAATAGCGGCAAACAACCCCAGCAGCACGAGTTTATGCAATCACCCTCCGGGAAACCGTGTATCCTTACCACACCATAAAATAATACCAACCCGACCGGATTGCGAACCCGTCCGCACCGGGTTAATCGGAAACCGAGCCTTCAAATCATAATGAAGACTGATCCGGAAGTCCGAACCGGCCTACGCGCCCGGGATGTGAATCTCCTAAATGGTAAACGTTGCCGCGTAACATTATGAATCTTGTGCATGTGCGCCATTTCTGGCTAGCTGCAATCGTCCTGGCCGCCGTCCTCGCGCTTCTTCCGTTTTCCTTTCACGCCGAGCGCCATCTCGAAACCGCAACCCGCATCGAAGGCAGTGAAGCGGGCAAGGTTCCAGAAGAGTTGGCCACTCGCTTTCGTTCGCCATTCGTCGACCGCGTGGTCCTGGTGATTCAAGGCCTGCCGCCCGCCGATTCCGAGGAGGGCGAGCAAGCGTTAGCGACCATTGAAAAGGCGCTGCAAGCCGAACCCGGCGTCTCCGGAGTCGTTTCCCATCTTGATTTTCGCGATCCGGTTTTCCTGGGCAAAGGCGGAGGAACTTTTATTCTGGTGGGGCTTACCTCGAGCGAGGGTCCCGTGGAGTCGCTCGTCCCCAAGCTTCACGAACTGGCGAACTCTCTGCAAAACCAGTTGCGCGGCCGCTATCCAGCGCTGAAGCTCGAGCTCACAGGAGAGACGCCACTCAATTTCGATATTCGGAAAGCCAGCGCAGACGACGTGCGCCACGCCGAGACTCTCGCAATTCCTGCCACGCTCGCGCTTCTGCTGGTGGCTTTTGGAAGCCTGGTGGCGGCGCTGATTCCGCTAGCCGTCGGTCAGCTCGCCATCGCGACCGCACTGGCGATTGCAGGATTCTTAGCTCTACGTTGGCATTTGTCGATTCTGGTTCAGAATTTGTCCACCATGCTGGGGCTGGGCTTGGGAATCGACTACGCGCTCCTCATGGTCAGCCGCTTCCGGGAAGCAATCGCCTCCGAGCCAAACGGTCTGAAGGCTTCGGCCATCGCCGCGCGTCAGGCTGGTCGAACTCTTCTGATTTCCGCCGCGACTGTGGCCATCGGATTCCTCGCTCTCTTAACCGTTCCCATCACCGAAGTGAGCTCCATCGGTCTGGCTGGAGTCCTGGTAGCGGGAATGAGTGTGCTGCTGGCGAGTACTCTCGTTCCAGCCCTGCTGGCAGTGCTTGGCCCGCGAATTAATTCTGGCCGGGTGCCTTTCATTGGAAGTTGGGACCAGCATCGAGCGGCGCGCACGGAAGACCGCTGGAGGCGATGGGGCAAGGTGATCGTCACCCATCCCTGGCTCGCCATTTTTCTGGCAGGGGTCCCGTTGCTCCTGCTCGCCTCGCAAGCCGCGCATCTCGATACCAGCGTCCCCAGAGGGGACTGGCTGCCATCGGCCGCGGAATCAGTCCGGGCGCTTCATACCCTCGAACACATGGATCGGGTTGGCATGGTGTACTCGTTGCGCGTGATTCTCGAGCTTCCCGATTCCATTGCGCAGACCGACGCAGGCTGGAGTGCGCTCGATCGCTTCAGCAAACGGCTCGCCAGCGACCCTCGTTCCTATCGCGTGATCTCGCTAACCACGATGGCCGAGAGCGATCGCTCCGGCCTCAGCAACCTCCCACGTGACACGCGTCGAACGTTCCTGAGTAGCGACGGCCGCGCCGCGCTGGTGGAAATCTTGCCCGCGACTTCCGTTTCCCTGAACGATCAGGTCAACTGGGTGCGCGAGTTGCGGAAGACCGGCGCGGTCGCGCTTACGGGAGTTCCCGGAGCCACGCTGCGCATCGGAGGCATCCCCGCGCTCACTGCCGATTATCAGACGATTGTTCGGGAGCGGTTCCTTTCGGTGATAGCGCTGGTGGTGGGCGGGACGCTCATCGCGCTGCTTGCCGGATTCCGCTCGCTTTTTGCCGCGGTGAAGGCCATCGCTCTCAACTTGCTCTCGGTTGCCGCCTCTTTCGGAGCATTGGTTCTGGTGTTTCAGGACGGACACGGCATTCGCTTCTTCGGAGTTTCTGAAGGTACGGGCAGCATATTTCCCATTGTGCCCATCGTCGCCTTCGCCATCGTCTTTGGACTAAGTATGGATTACGAAGTCTTTCTGGTGGCGCGCGTCCTCGAAGAAAGAAGAAGAGGGCTGAGTGAAATGGAGGCAATCCCCGAAGGGCTGGCTAGAACCGCAGGCCTGATTACGAGCGCCGCCGCGATCATGATTGTGGTATTCGCAGCATTCACCTTCGGCAGCTTCCTGGTAATCAAGATGCTTGGGTTTACGCTGGCCGTCGCAGTGTTGATCGACGCAACCCTGGTTCGAATCGTGATTGGACCCGCGCTGCTCCGCGTGGCCGGCGATTGGAACTGGTGGCCGGGAGGGCTCGCCACTCGCAGTGCGCCGGGGATCACCAGCGACGAATAACCACGATCCACTAGGCTGAATAAATTGTGGTAGCGTGGTTCCGGCTCACGGTCGCCAAGATGCACCCAGAACGGCGTGCGATCAGAAGATGGAAATCCAAATGAAAACAGTTCTGCGCGGAGCACGCCTCCGGCTTCTTTTCGTATTCATCGCCTGCATCGCGGTGTTCCCGGTCAATCTTTGGAGTCAGCTTTCAAGCCAGGCACCCGACACCAAGCTGCTCTCCGGCATGCGATGGAGATCGATCGGCCCATTTCGCGGCGGGCGAGTTACGGCCGTCGCCGGCGCCGCGGATCCCAACACATATTATTTCGGAACTCCCGGTGGTGGAGTCTGGAAAACGACCGACGGTGGACAAGTCTGGCAACCGATTTTCGATCACGAGCGAGTCGCGTCCATCGGAGCACTAGCGGTAGCTCCGTCGGATTCGAATGTCCTGTATGTCGGAACCGGCGAACAGACGCGGGGCAATGGTGTGTATCGCTCGACCGACGCAGGCACGACGTGGAAGAACGTCGGGTTGCAGGATGTGCCCTATATACAAGCGATCATCATCGATCCTAAGAATCCCGACGTTGCCGTGGCCGGAGGAAATTCGGTCGGCTTCGGCATACTTTGGCGGCCCATGCCGGCAACGGCAACGACCGCAAATCGCGGAATCTTCAGAACCGTCGACGGCGGCAAGAATTGGACGAAAGTATTCGCCGCCGAAGACTCGATCGGCGTCGTCGATCTCTGTTCTGATCCCGGCGATCCGAGCACGTTGTACGCAGTGCTCTATCACCCGGGAGTCGGCGCCGGCGATTCCGCGATTGAAGCGACCTCGGACATCGTGAAGTCCACGGATGGTGGTGCGACCTGGACTCCTCTCGCCGGCACTGGTCTGCCGGAAAAGGCTCGCGGCAGGCTCGGCATCGCGGTCGCTCCGGGAACCGGTGGGCGGCGCTTGTACGCGATCACGGAGCCGGGCTTCTTCCGTTCGGATGACGGCGGCGCAACCTGGCAGCAGTCCACCAAGGACCCGCGCGTGACCGGGAATGACTATTTCAGCCGCGTCTTTGTCGACACCCGGAATCCCGATGTGCTCTACGTATCGCAGACCTCGATGTACCGCTCCACCGACGGCGGTAAAACGTTCGAAGCTTTCGCGGGAGCGCCCAGCGGCGACGATTTCCACGTGGCGTGGATCGATCCTCGCGATCCGGCGCGCATGATCTTCGGAGTCGATCAGGGAGCGCTGGTCACGGTGGACGCCGGCAAGACCTGGAGTTCCTGGTACAACCAACCAACCGGGCAGTTCTACCACATTTCTACCGACAACTTGTTCCCCTATCGCGCCTATGGAGCACAACAGGACAGTGGTACGGCGGGCGTAATCAGTCGCAGCGATTATGGCGAGATCCTTCTGCAGGATTGGTTCTCCATGGGAGGCTTCGAATACGCGTTCATCACTCCTGATCCGGCGCATCCCAACTTTGTTTACAGCGGAGGATGGTACGGAACGGTGATTCGTTACGATAAATCGACCGGCCAAATCGCAACTGTCTTCGAGCGCGGCAATAAATATCGCGCCGCGCAAATGCCGCCTCTGGTCTTCTCGCCCCAGGATCCGTCCACGCTTTTCTTAGGCATGCAGTTTGTGCTCAAGACGGTCGATGGAGGAAAGAGTTGGCGCGAGATCAGCCCGGACCTTACCGGCTACGGCGATCAGCAGGAACCGGAGAAGCCGGATCCGGACAAGCCGCACCCACCGGCCATCACCGCACTTTCACCTTCGACCGTGCAATCGGGCGTAATCTGGGCGGGCACGAGCAACCGCCTGGTTCAGCTCACTCGCGACGGTGGAAAGAACTGGCAAAACGTCACCCCGCCCGGGCTGGATGAGCGCACCGAGATCCTGTACGTCGAAGCCTCGCATCACGATCCCGCCACCGCTTATCTGACGGTGGGCGCGACGCGAGAATCCACTCCTCCGTACGTCGCTCGCACCGATGATTACGGCAAGACCTGGCAGAAAATTGTTAAGGGATTTCCGGAAAATGAAATGGTCCGAGTCGTGCGCGAAGATCCTAAGCGCAAGGACTTGCTCTATGCCGGGACCGACACCGCCATTTCTATTTCGTGGGATCGCGGCGATCATTGGCAGCCGTTTCCGTCGAATCTTCCCGCGACCCCGATCACCGATCTCCAGGTGCATGACAACGACCTGGTCATCTCGACTTTCGGGCGGAGCCTCTGGATTCTCGACGACATCACACCTCTGCGCGAAATCAATCCCCAAGTCACGGCTGCGGATGTGCACCTCTTCGTGCCTGAAACTGCCGTGCGTGTGCGCTGGGACGACTATCAGGACACGCCTTACCCTATCGAAACTCCGGCGGGAGAGAATCCGCCCGACGGCGCAATCCTCGACTACTACCTGAAGACGCCGTCGGCCGGTGATGTGACGCTGACGATCTTCGACAGCAAGGGCGCCGAGGTGGCGAGATTCTCCAGCGACGTAAAGGCGCCTGCATATCTTCCCGCCAACGCTCCCAGCTATTGGTTCGCTTCGGAAACCACGTTGCCCAAGGCGGAGGGCGTCAATCGCTTTGTATGGAATCTGCGGTATCCGTCGCCGTCTTCTCTTCCCTTCGGGTACTACGGCAAACTGCTGGAGTACACGGAATACACACTTGCCGATCATGCTGTGCCCGGCCTCACTCCGCGCCAGCAACCTCGCGGACCTCTGGTTTTGCCGGGGACGTACACCATCGAACTGCGGGCCGCCGGTCAAACCTTGCGACAGCCTCTAACCGTGGAACTGGATCCACGGGTACATGCTTCGTCTGCCGATCTTTCATCTCAGCTCGATTTGGCGCGGCGCATCACCCGCGGAATGCAGGCAAGCTCTGATGCTTTCAACCAGGTCGCAGATTTTCGTAAAGCGTTTGCCCAGCGGACGGACACCCTGAAGCAGTCGGCCAACAAAGAGACAAAGGACGCGATAGACGACTTCGAAAAGAAGATCGATGCCATCGACAACGGAACGAAGACCGCACCGGGATTTGGATCGGTGAATCGCGACCTCTCTCGTCTCATCTTCAGCGTGGAGAGCGCTGACATGCGTCCGGCAGACACCGTTCAGTCCGCGGCGCAGCAAAGTTGCGATGCGCTAGACAAGGACCTCGCGAACTGGAAGCAACTGAACGAACAGCATCTCGCTGCCTTCAACGCACTTCTTGCCACAAATCAGCAGGTGCCTTTGCCAAAACTTACTGGAGCCGGCAGCGCCGGTTGCAAGCCCTAGGAATTCGCGTTGATACAATAAACCGCCCCCATGGCTTCGTTCGAATCAACCGCTCGGTTTTCGCCCAACGGTTCGAAGTCAGGCAGCAGCGTGCGCAGCGGGCTCGAGCTGTTCTGCCTCTCATTCGTCGCTCTTTTTCTCGAGTTGATGGTTATACGCTGGGCGCCGGCAGTGGTCAGACTGGTCGCCTACTACGCCAACCTGATGTTGATCAGTTCGTTCCTCGGCCTCGGGGCTGGAGCGATCGTCGGCAAGACTCGAAGATCGCTATTTAGATGGTTGCCGGCATTGTTGTTGATCAACGTCGGATTCCTGCTGATTGCGCATTACGTAACATTGCCCAGTACCGCAGCAGAGAGTCGATTTTATGCATCGGTTCCCCGGCTCTGGAATTATCTAAGCCTGGTGGGAATTTTCGTCAGCAATGCCATCGTGTTTGTCCCACTGGGCCAGCGGATTGGCTCCCTGTTTGACGCATTACCCGCCTTGCGTGCTTATTCCTGGGACCTGGGCGGAAGTCTTGCGGGCACCCTGGCTTTCGGCCTGTTCTCGCTGAAATACTTTTCTCCAACGCTCGGCATGGGCTTCGTAATTCTGATGATCGCTCTGCTTCTGCCCCGAAGGCAGTGGGTGTGGGCAGTCCCTCTGCTCGGGCTCGTCATGGCCGGAGTGTTCCTGTCGACTAACTCGAATGCATTCTGGTCACCCTACTATTACATCGCGGTCGTGGAAAACGGCTCACCTCAGAAGGGATACCTTCGGGAACCGCCGCCCGGATTGCGCACCATGGAAGATCCCCCACACTACTCAGTCAGCGTGAACCATGATTTTTATCAGCCCGAGCGCACCTTGGACCCGACCCGGTATTCTCCTCAGAAAAAAGCAGAAGTGCTGGATGGGCGCCGGCCTACGATCTGCCCTACGTGCTGGCTCCCGCCCACCGCCGCGTACTCGTGTTGGGCGCGGGCGGAGGCACGGACACCGAAGTTGCCGTTCTGAATGGAGCGGAACGGGTAGATGCAGTCGAAATCGATCCGATGTTGGTCAAACTCTCCAACCAATTCAGCGCTTCGGGTATTTATGAAAACCCAAAAGTGCGTGTACATGTGGACGACGCCCGGGCCTTCCTGCGACAGGCCGAGGGCGGTTATGACATGGTCGTGTTCGGTTGGCTGGACTCCCAGGCATTATTCAGTTCGATGACCAACCTCCGCTTGGATGGCTACATATACACGGTGCAAAGCATGCAATCTGCATACCGATTGCTGAACGATGACGGAGTGCTTGTCGCTCTCTTTCGTGGCTGGACACGAATGGTTGGTCCGCAAACTTGCGCGCATGGTCGAGGAGGCCACGGGCAAGATGCCTGTGATCTACGAAAGCAACGGGCAAGTCGTGATGTGCGCCTTCCGCGGCGAACACCCCGATCCGCCTCTTCAATATGGCCGTCTGGTGCGTACAGCTTTTGCAGGCGACTTGTCTGAGGTCGTGGCTCCTACCGACGACTGGCCCTTTCTTTATCTTTCCGGCAAGAAAATCCCCACCGACTATCTGATCGTGATCGGGATTCTGCTGGTGATCGCGCTGCCATCCGTCTTCATGCTTCGCGGCTCGGGCTTCGGCGTCAACGACGGTCACTTCTTCTTTCTCGGCCTGGGTTTTCTGCTCCTGGAAACCAAAAGTATTTCCGATTGTTCTCTCTACTTTGGCACCACCTGGTTTGTAACTATGATCGTCGTCGCCGGAGTTCTGCTGATGGTTCTGGCCGCGAACCTTGTGGCCCTGCGCTGGAGTCGCTTTCGGATCTGGATGTACGCGCCCTTGCTAGCAACCCTGCTGCTACTCTACTTCGTCAATCGAGACACTATTCTGGCCCTCAGCTTCAATCAGCGATTACTCTGGTCTCTCCTGGTTGTGCCGCTGCCTATTTTTTTTGCCGGCCTCATCTTCTCCACAACGTTTCGCGAAGCATCGAGCCCCTCGGCCTGTTTCGGCGCAAACCTGATCGGAGCGACGATTGGCGGTTTTTGCGAATATCTCAGCATGTGGATGGGCAACCGAAACTTGATGTTTCTCGTGATCGCAGCCTACCTTCTCAGTCTCGGCTGTCGCATGCGGCGAACTCAGTCAGGGAGAGGTCCGGCGGAATCCGCTCCGTGACCGATTCTGCTTTGGCCGCTAGAAATTTCTAGAAACTTGTCGAAGAGACCGCGTCTCATCCGTCATATATTCAGGAGCGCAACGGCGCTCACAATTGTTCCCAAGGAGAACGGCTATGCAATTTGCCCTGCTCATCTTCGAATCACCTGAAGCTTTTGCGGCACGGAATGCCGGCGAAAATGATCCCTACCTCGGTGCGTGGCGGGCCTATTACAAGGCGCTCGTCGAGGCCAACGTCTACGTCGGTGGCAATCCCCTGCAACCCCCGGCGACTGGGACCACGGTCCGACTAAAAGATGGAAAGCGGCGTGTACAGGATGGCCCCTTTGCCGATACCAAGGAACAACTGGGAGGATTCACAATCCTGGAACTCCCCTCGCTGGACGCGGCGCTCGAATGGGCAGCGCGATGCCCGGCCGCCTCGATTGGTGCTGTGGAGGTCCGACCCGTTTCGTCTGAATACCTGTGCCGGGTCACGGCCTGAATAGAAGAATGAGTAGAAGAAGATGAATGGAAGCGAACCAGAGAGCACCCACGAGACTACTCAGCGGACTATCGAACGTGTGGCTCGCGAGTCCTACGGTCGCCTGGTCGCGTACCTTTCCTCGCAGACACGCGACGTTGGGAGCGCAGAAGATGCCCTCAGCAATGCGCTCGTGGCAGCACTCGAAACTTGGCCGCGAGACGGCGTGCCACAAAATCCGGAAGCGTGGCTGCTGACGGCGGCGCGCCGTTCTTTTATCGATCTTGTGCGTCATCGGCAAATAGCCGAGGCCAGCGAGCCCACGCTCGCGCTCCTCCGAGAGGAATTCAAGGAGCCCAACATGACTTTGTCGCCAGAGTTTCCAGATGAACGATTGAAACTGTTGTTCGTGTGCGCCCATCCGGCAATTGATCCGGCAATGCACACGCCCCTGATGCTACAAACCGTTCTCGGCCTCGATGCCGTGCGCATTGCGCACGCATTCCTGATTTCGCCCACCACGATGGGGCAGCGCCTGGTGCGGGCCAAGACGAAAATTCGCGATGCAGGCATTCGGTTTGAAATCCCGCAGGAACATGATTTGCCGGAGCGGCTAGACGCGGTGCTGGAAGCGATTTACGCCGCCTTCGGGCTTGGTTGGGATGACATGGCCGGCGCCGACCAACGCGGACGCGATCTCGCCGAGGAAGCGATCTGGCTTGCACGAGTGCTTCTGCAGTTGATGCCCGCGGAAGCTGAGGTTCACGGTCTGCTGGCTCTCATGCTCCACTGCGAAGCCCGCCGGGCGGCGCGCCGCGGGCCGGATGGCGGTTACGTGGCGCTCTCGGAGCAGGATTGCAAGAAGTGGTCTCTGCCCCTGATTGAAGAGGCGGAACGGCATCTCGAAGGGGCGTCGAGCGGCGGTCGCACCGGCCGCTTTCAACTCGAAGCTGCGATTCAGTCGGTACACGCCGAGCGGGCGCGGGGAGGCCGAATTCAATGGAACGCGATCGTGATGTTTTATGAACAGTTGATCCGGATGTCGCCGACACTCGGCACGCGAACTGGATACGCTGCAGCCGTAGCCGAAGCGAAGGGACCCGCTGCCGGGCTGGCAGCGTTGGATGCGATTGACCCGAAAGATATCTCCGCCTATCAGCCGTACTGGGCGGTTCGCGCTCACCTGTTGCAACGGCTGGGAAAAGCACCGCAGTCCTTGGACGCCTTCGACCGGGCGATCGGTCTGACAGAGGACCCTGCGGTGAGACAGTTTCTGCTGCAGAGGCGGGGCTGAGGGATCAGCCCCTTGCTCTTGGAGGTCAAGTGCCGGATGCTGGACGTTTGCGGACCTCGTCATAGCCTTCGCCATACCATCCTGTGAACTTCTGCATCGAAGTTGTAAGTATGAGGACAGGGAAGTTTCTCAAATTCTCCGAGGTCCTCAGTAAGACCGTTTCGCTTCAAAGGCGGTGTTAATATTCTTGCTTTTCTCTGTCGAAATAGCGTCATCCCATTCGTCATCACTTTAGAGGCGGCTTAATGGTCAAGTGGCCACCGAGGAGGCAAACAATGTGTCCATTCTGTTTGACAACCATGGGATTAGTCGTCGCCGGGATGGTTTCCACCGGTGGTCTGACAGCATTGGCTGTGAAGGTTTCTCGCAAGAAGAGCGCAGCAGAAGAAATCACCCCGACTTTGAATAATAAGGAGAAATGAAAATGTCGACGAACAAGGATCATGCAAAAGGACCTACCGCGATGAAAACTCCGCCGATCGTTTCGCAGCAGGAGTGGGACGCAGCGCGCCAGCAACTCCTGGTGAATGAAAAGGCGTTGACCCACTCTCGTGACGCGCTGGCCGCCGAGCGCCGGCGGATGCCGTGGGTGGCGGTGGACAAAAAGTACGAGTTCGACGGACCCAACGGGAAAGTCAGCCTGCTCGACCTGTTCGAAGGGCGCCCACAGTTGATCGTCTATCGCGCCTTTTTCGAGCCCGGAGTGTTCGGCTGGCCCGAGCACGCCTGCCGCGGCTGCTCCTTTGGCGCCGATCAGGTCTCGCATCTGGCCCACCTGAACGCCCGCGACACTACTCTCGTCTACGCTTCACGCGCGCCACAAGCGGACATCGCTCGCTTGAAAGCGCGGATGGGTTGGGAGGAGATTCCCTGGTACACCATGCTAGACAGCTTCGACAAAGATTTCGGCGTCGATGAATGGCACGGTCACAACGTTTTCTTCCGCGACGGCGACAAGGTGTTCCGCACCTACTTCATCAATAACCGCGGCGACGAGGCGATGGGCAGCACCTGGAGCTATCTCGACCTGACCCCGCTCGGCCGTCAGGAGACTTGGGAGGATTCGCCCGAGGGTTATCCCCAGAGCGAGCCCTACAAGTGGTGGAACTGGCACGATAACTACAACGCTGAGACCGCGCCGAATCCGAAGTGGGTTGATATCACCACCGACGCTAAAGGAGCCGCGGCCCGAAGGCGCGCCGAAGAGGAGAAAGCGAGCTAACCAAGGGCGACCACTCCGTCGCTTTCAAGCGCCCAGCTCTGTCCCCATAGGAGCTGGGCGAGTACTTTCGCATGGTGCGCGGAGCATCACTGTCCGGGTATGGAGAGGAGTCAGCGTGGAAATTCATCAGCGCATTGCTGTCATGGGATGTCTGAGTCTGGGCCTGGTGGCGTCGGGGCTCTCTGTCGCGCAGTCGTCCCCGGTTTCGGGAAAAGAGATAAGTCACGCAGGACCCGCAGCGCCCGGACTCCATGATTTCGATTTTTTAGTGGGACACTGGCGAGTTCATCATCGAAAACTGAAGGTGCGCCTCGCCAACAGTCACGACTGGATCGAATTCGAAGGGACATTGTTCAGCCAACCACTGATGGGTGGCTACGCTAACGTCGACGACGACGTGTTCGAGGTCCCGGGCGGAACTTATCGCGGCGTGGCTCCCCGATCGTTCGACGCCAAGTCAGGACAGTGGTCGATCTGGTGGATGGACAGTCGGACGCCCCTCGCGCACCTGGATCCACCCGTGACGGGCAGCTTCCACAATGGTGTAGGAACGTTCTACGCCGACGACACCGAGAACGGCAAACCAATCCGCATACGATTCATCTGGTCCGAGATAACCCCCGCCTCATGTCACTGGGAGCAGGCATTCTCGCCCGATGGTGGGAAGACGTGGGAAACCAATTGGGTGCAGGACCTCAAACGAGTGCAAGACGGTGAGACCTCGCGCGACAAATGATGGAACGCCTGTATGGATGACAAGGAAAGAGCCATGGCAAAGATAATCGTCATAGAGCATCTGACGCTGGATGGAGTCATGCAGGGGCCGGCTCTATCGGACGAAGACCGCCGTGACGGTTTCGAATACGGTGGCTGGTCAGAAGGTGGCAATGATCCCTTGATGCAAAAGGTATCGGGCGAGCGCATGGGCAATTCGTGGTCGCTTCTCGCCGGACGCGTCACCTACGAGCACTTCGCGCGGGTTTGGCCTAACGCCCCCCAGCCAAACCCTTTCACGGACATACTTAACCGCGTGGAAAAGTTTGTAGTCTCCAACACGTTAAGAGAACCGTTGCCTTGGCAAAATTCCCGGTTGCTCAAGGGCGATGCTGCCACCACGGTCGCCGAACTGAAAGAGAAGCATGGCAAGACCCTGGTGATCTTCGGCAGTGGCGTGTTGGTGCAGTCCCTGATGAAGCGGAACCTGATCGACGAGTGCGTTCTGCAAATCCACCCGATCGTGCTTGGCAAAGGCCGCCGATTGTTCGTCGATGTGCCGTTCACCAACTTCAAACTGAGTGATTCCGTGAACACACGTACCGGCGTCATCATTGCAACATATCAGCGGCAGGACTAACTCAGCTGGCGCCGGCCCGTGCTGTCAAGGCGGAAGTCTGGGTTGGACCTTTGCCGCGATCTTTCAGCCCATACTCGACAGCCGATCCCATCTTCGACCCCACGGCCAGCAACACAGCCAGATCGTCGCTGCTGAACGAGTCGACGGACCGGTACAGGGCGAGGACTGCGACCACACTCGCGGATCCCTGCAGGGGCACGGCCAGCGCAGAACGCAGAGTGCTGAACTTGCTGGAATCGTTGAGATAGCCAGGTTCTACCGAGGGATTTCCGTTCAGAATCGGTTTCGCGTTCTGCGCCACCCATCCCGATAAGCCTTCGCCGACTGGAATCCGTAAGGAAGAGAACAGCCGAAAATTCTCGCCGCTCACAAATTCAGCGTAGAGCACCTTATCTCTGAGAACGTATACCGCCATCGCATCATAAGTCACCAGGCGTCTGACCCGCACCGAGAGCAGCGACAGAATATCGTCCAGACTCAATGCGGGCCCGAGCTTGTCAGAGAACTCCGCCAGTGTTTGCGCTTCCTGCTGAGCCGCAGCCATTCGGTTTGAGGAAACCTGAGCAGGGTCGAGCGCGTTCGCTAGCGGCTGATCCGACTCGGCGAATCCCGCATCCGGGGCCAATCCACGTTCCACTTTAATGTCAGTCGATAATTTCGGCGGAGCCCGCAAGGGCTGTTCCTTGGCGAGTTTTTCCAGCTCCACATAGCGCCGCTGCAAAATCGAGACCACGCGCGGATCGAAGCTGATGCCAGCCTCCGAAACCACCTTCGCCATTGCCTCATCCAGAGGCAAGGCGCGCCGGTATTGCCGGTCTGACGCCAGCGCGTCCAGACAATCCACTGCAGTCAAAATGCGCGCACCGATGGGTATCTCCTCACCCTTCAGGCCGTACGGATAGCCGCTGCCATCCCATTTCTCGTGATGGGCGCGCACGATTGGAACCACCGGATAGGGGAAGTGCACCTGCTCCAAAATTTCCGCGCCCACGATGGGATGGATCTTCATCTTCTCGAATTCTTCCGGCGTCAGCTTGCCCGGCTTCGAAATGATGTGTTCCGGCACAGCCAACTTGCCGATGTCATGCAGAACCGCAGCGGCCTGCAGAGCCTCGGTTTCATCTTCACTCAGTCCCAGCTCTCGCGCCATCTCCATGGCGTAAACGCGAACTCGCTGCAAGTGTTCGCCCGTGGTCTGATCTTTTGCCTCGATCGCCAGAGCCAGAGCTTCGATGGTTCGCAAGTGCAGATGGGAAAGTTTTTCCGCGTGTTGCTTCTCGGCTTCCAGCTTGCTCAGGTACAGGCGATACGATCGGTACATCAGATAAATCGGCGGCAATACCAGCAATGAACCTTTCCATCCGATCTGCTGGTTCAGATAACTGACGAATCCCGCGATCGCCGCTCCCACCATGTAGTAGGGGAACAACCAGCGATAGCTTGCGCTCCATACCTTTGAGGCCGGCTTGTCTTCCGTCAGCCCGATGACGACTGACACCGCAACTGTGCCAAACGCAAAGTGCGTAACCGCCGCCGCCAGCAACGCCAGAGGATCGGGACTCCGAACCGCATGCAGCGAGACCAGCCGGTAAGCGCCGTACGCTGCGGCATTGCAAACGGTTACCTGCGATAAATTGAAAACCAACTGCACCAATTTCGGCTGACGCGCCGGCTTCCAGTAAAACTGCGCGAGCGTTTTTATCAGGCCGATGATCAGCGTCTCCGGCAGACCCAACTCCAGAATGCAGAGCAGAGTGAGCAGGAAATTCATCGACATCGTCCCTTCGATGCCCGGCAAGCTTACTTTCAGGGACGAAGCTAACAGCGCCGCTGCTAGATAAAGAACGAACTTGATTGGATCGGTGGAATGCCAGTGGAAAAACGAGAAGGCCAGGCAGACGAAGGCCGCCGACGCCATGGCGGCGATATATGCACGTGCGGCAGTTTGTTTCGATCCTGACACTGGGAGCCCGCTTTAGATTCTTGCCGAAGTGGGAGGCAATATCCGCGCAAAAGTGACCTCGCTGGTTACCATCGTGTTCCGTTTGTTGCGCGGGTGTGCGGGCTGCATTCGCGATGGCTATGGGACAAGGTGTCCCCGCCCCGTGGTCATGGGACAAGCTGTCCCATCGGTCATTCATCCCCTTGCGTTTAACTCGTTGATTTATCGGGATGAATCCAATTGTGCTTTGGACCCTGAGGTGCACCTATCGGTCAGGAACTGGCTCCCATGGGGCGATGGGGCCTGTCCGTGAGGGAAATTATGAAACGGTTTCTTGCCATCTCGTTAGTCTTGATCGTAACCCTTGTCAGCGGACCGCTGGCCGCTGCCCAGGACGCGAAAGTATCGCCGGAACTACGTAATCTCCCTCCCGGCCAGCAAGCCCAAGTCATCGTTCAATACGCGCCCGGTACTCAGATCAGTTGCACGGGATTGCTCGGTCTGGTCGATTGCCTGGTCAATGACGTGTTGAAACTCGGGGGCAAGATCCTGGGGGACCTACCCCTTATCAATGGGATCGTTGCGCAGCTTGATGGCAATGGCATCCAGAGTCTCTCGCAAAAATCGAACGTGGTTTACATCAGCCTGGACCGGCCCTTGACGCCGTCACTCAGCAACGCCGCTCTGGCGGTGAACGCACCCTTCGCGTGGAAATCGAACTTCACCGGCACTGGCATTGGCGTGGCCGTGATTGACAGCGGAGTGAGCAATCATCCGGATCTTTATCTGGGCATTCTGCCGATCTCGCGAGTGGTGTATCAACAATCTTTCGTGCCCGGCAACTCGGCCACCAGTGACCAATTCGGGCATGGCACACACGTCGCCGGCCTGATTGCGGGAGACGGTCTTGGCTCCACGGGTCCGATGTACAGCAAGACTTTCAAAGGGATCGCCCCTGGCGCAAGCATCATCAACCTGCGAGTACTCGATCAAAATGGATCCGGTACCGACAGTGCTGTAATCGCTGCCATCAACCAGGCGATCTCCCTGAAATCCAGATACAACATTCGCGTGATCAATCTTTCGCTGGGGCGCGCGGTCTATGAGAGTTACACTCTCGATCCGCTCTGCCAGGCGGTCGAGCAGGCGTGGAAGAATGGAATCGTTGTGGTTGTAGCCGCGGGCAACAATGGCCGTTATCAGCCCACCAACGGTTACGCCACGGTCACTTCACCCGCCAATGATCCTTATGTCCTCACCGTAGGCGACATGAAGCCCATGGGCACGCCCACGCGAGTTGATGACCAGATTGCCAGTTACAGCTCCAAAGGTCCGACAGTGGTAGACGCGGTCGTGAAGCCCGACATCGTCGCTCCCGGCAATCTTCTGGTTTCTCTGGAGGCGCCGAATTCCACGCTCTTCAACACCTATGCTGCTGACCAGGTGCCCTACAGCTATTACGTAAAAGGCGGCAGCAGCGCGATTTCTCCCGCCTACTTCCAGCTCAGCGGTACCAGCATGGCTACTGGCATAGTCAGCGGAGTCGTCGCCGACCTGCTGCAGAAGAGTCCGAATCTCACTCCGGATCAGGTCAAAGCCCGCCTGATGTTGACGGCGTACAAAAGCTTTCCTCAGACCAGCAGCACAACGGACCCGACCACCGGTATTACCTACACCGATCAATACGACATCTTCACCATCGGCGCAGGCTATGTAGATGTTCAGGCGGCTCTCACCAGCACCGCTGTGGCAAAGGGAACGGCAATGTCCCCGATCGCCACATTTAATGGGAAGACGGATCAGGTATACATTTCCGCCGATCCCTCGGCTGTTTGGAATAAGTCTTCCGCCTGGTCAAACGCGGCCGTCTGGGGATCCAACCAATTCGTGACCGCTGCAGCAAAGACAACCACGAGCACCAGCGCGGTGTCTGCCAACGAAGCTCTCTGGGGCTCGGAAGCATTGTGGGGGAGCGAGGCTTTGTGGGGCTCTGAAGCGCTCTGGGGCAGCGAGGCCTTGTGGGGCAGCGAAGCACTCTGGGGCAGTGAAGCGCTCTGGGGCAGCAACGTAACCGGGGGCGAAAACTAGAGCGACCAGGAAATACAAGCTTTAAACAAGGGCCGACTCTTTCGGGAGCGGCCCTCTTGCTTTAGGGCCGGGATGCTGAGCTCGCCGCGAAATAGAAAGTAGCCGAGTTCAAGCCGCTTTCCTCGTGTCTGATTCCTTCGCCCGTTGGATGCGGGCGGAAAGGATGCTCTTGGCTTTTTGCAGTTCTGCACGCCGCTTCGCGCTCAGTCCGCGTCCCGCTCGATTCATGAAGTAGGTGAGCATCCGCATGCCCGACCCGGGCCCTTTCGGAGAAACTTTCTTGGAAGCAAGAGTGCGGGCAATGGTCGCAGCACTCCTCGTAAATAGTCCCGCCGGCGGATGAGTCGAATCAGTCTTAACCCTGGACACCCATCTTTTTCCCGCGCGCTTTGGCATAAATCTCCTTTTAGGGCAACGTGGATTACGTAGGGACGGACGCATTCGTCCGTCCCGCGAGCGCAGCGAGCGCTTCCGGAGTGGCGGCGGTAAGCAACTCGGACTCGCCGGCCATTAAGAATGCAACTTACGCGCCGAGTTTGATGCTTACTTTTCGATCCACGGTGGTCGGCAACCTCCTCCGTTCACAGCTCATCCCAGAGCAGGGTCCGGAACTGAATCAGCTCTGGAGCCTGGAGCAACCGGGTTCAAGCGTCCTCGACTGAGGTTTGAATATTTTTTTGATCGGCGGACGCTCCATTCAAGGGACACATATCGGAGAATCAAACATGGCAACGAAGAAAAAATCGGGTCGCCGGAAATATGGCAAAGCTGCTGGCAAGACCGTCGCCAGCGCCATGCGGCGCAAGAAACGCGGAACACTGCGGTCCGGCAAAGGCGGCAAGGGTGGCAAGGTAAAGAGCCGGAAACAAGCCATTGCGATTGGCCTTTCAGAAGCGCGTGAAAAGGGAGCCAAGGTTCCGAAGAAAAAAGCAGCCTAGCGGGAGACCTGGTTGTTTGCAGAGCAAGAAAGATCGAGCCGGCCCCGTATGAGGCCGGCTCGATTAGTTACTTCAAACTACTCTTTCAAACGACCGTCACGGTGCCACCGTTATCGTGACCGGTATCTGGTTCGTGAGTGATCCGGAAGTTCCGATCAGCTCAATGGTTGTGGTTCCGGTAGGAGCGCGCCTGGAAGCGCTCCAGGTGATGGTTACGTTCACGCTGCCATTCGCCGGTGGCGTGACGGGGTTGGACGAGGCCGTCGCCGATACGCCGCTGGGGAATTCATTCACACTCAAGTTCACAGCAGAATGGAATCCATTCACACTGGTGACCGTGAGAGTGGTGGAGATGCTGCCACGTTCATCGACCGTGAAAGACGATGGCGACAGCGACAGGGTGAAGTTTGCTGTTCCGTTGGAAGCATTCACCGTCAGAGCAATCGTCGTGCTGTGACTGGTTGAACCAGAGGTTCCGGTAATCGTCACCGTCGCCGTGCCGACCGTAGCGCTGGACGAAGCCGTCAGCGTGAGGGTTGAGTTCGCGCTGCCGTTGGCCGGCGGAGTGACGGGATTGGTGGAGAACGTCGCAGTCACGCCACTGGGCAGGCCGCTCGCGCTCAATGTCGTTGCCGAGTTGAATCCGCCTGTGCTGGTTACGGTGATCGTGCTCGTTCCACTGGTGCCTTGCGTTACCGTGACCGAAGTCGGCGAGGCAGAGACGCTGAAGTTCGGCGTCACCGACGAATTCACCGTCAATGCCAGGGTTGTGGTTGCGGTCAAACTGCCGGAGGTTCCGGTGATCGTGACCGTAGCGGTTCCGGTAGTCGCCGTGCTGCTCGCCGTCAGCGTCATCAGGCTCGTCCCGGTGGTCGGGTTCGTGCCAAACGTCGCCGTCACACCACTCGGCAGACCCGACGCAGCCAGATTTACGCTGCCCGAGAATCCGTTTACGTCGTGGACTGTGATGGTGCTGGTGCCGCTGCCGCCTTGCGTGATCGTCAAACTACTCGGCGAATCCGACAAGGTAAAGCTCGGCGTTGAAGATCCAGCAAGCAGGTTGATGATGCCGGTGGTGTTCGGACTGCCCCATCCGGTGCACAGATCATAGCCAGTGACGGCCGAGAAGGTGCCACAGCTGCCGCTGGTGTTGTCATGGAATAACGTGCTGTAGCTGGAACCCAGAGCCGCGGGATAAATGATCGGATCAATGAAGCCAATCGATTCTCCGTTGGTTGCGGCCTGTTGATTGGCCAGAGCCAGGTAGCCCGCCCACATGGGCGCAGCAAAACTGGTTCCACCATAATTGTTCGCCGTACAGGTGGTTTGGTCAGCGCAAACGTAAAAGGTGAAATTTGCATTGGCCGCGACGTCAGGACCGTTTCGCAACGTGGTGGAACCGTGGTTCGACGACGTGATCACGCCCGACAACTGCTGCCACGATGGGATTGGGATGGAATCGGGCGAGATGCCGCCACCGCTGTCTGCCCAGGCGGTTTCCGATTTCCAGGGGCCACCCGCGCTGGCGGTTATTAAGTCAGTTCCGCCGACACAAACGATATTCGCATCGTCGGCTGGCCACGCCTCATTCGACGCAGACCAGGCCGAACTGTCGCCGGATGCGGCAAAGAAGTTCTGCCCTTGCGACGCCATCTGTTCAAAGTACGGGTCCAGAGTGCTGGGATCCGCCGGTGTCCAGCCCCACGAACAACCGATCTGCTTAGACAGAGGAGCAAGCGCATTCGAAACCATCGCGCTGATGCAGGCCGTGTCGCTGATACTTCCTGACCCATTGGCTTTGACGCTACCGCAGACGTACATGTAGAGCATCGTGGAGCCTGGGGCCATGCCCATTGCCTGCGTCATGTCGAGGGTCTGCTCAGTATCGTCACAAGCGCTACTGCCACTATCGACGCAGCTGGTGGCGAACCCTCCAGTAGAAACGAGCGTGGGAGTGTAAGGTTCCGTTTGGCCAACGTTCTTGTAATACGTGGTCAGATCAGCCAAATCGGTGCCCGCGAATTCGAACAGGGCAATGTTCTGGCCGGAGCCGGTGAGCGCCGTTCCCTGGTAGTAGGCCGCGCGCATATCGCTGCCCAGGAACGAAGCCGAGGGGCCGGAACCAGTCGTCGCATGAGACACGACTTTGCTGGGATCGATCCCATGGGCCTTCGCGTAGTCGCTCTTCTTGACATACATGGGATGCGGCTTGGAATCGTTATCCAGACCGGTGATGTGCCAAAGCTGGAAGGGAAGGTCCACCGTGGGTTCGCGGTCCACGGCAAAAAACGTGCGATCTTCGGTGGGATCCTGATAAACCCCCATGCTCACATGGAAGGCCTTCTCAACGTTCGCCACGGTTCCGGTAAGCCTTAGATCCCGTTCTTCGAGGGTTCCGTTGACGATTTCAAAGCCGCTTGCCTTCGCGAAAGCCACCAGTGCGTCCCAATCTTGCTGGCTGGGCCCGAATCTGGCGGTGAACTCCTGCGGGGTGAGGAATTGATGGTAAGACGAGCTGGTTGGATCGTTGACTTCCCGGACGAAAGTCTGCAGCCCGGCACGATCGCGCAGCGGCAGAACAATGTCGAAGTTTAATGTTTGTGTGGCCGGAAGTTTTCCAACTAACGGAGCCTGACCGCTAGCGACTACGTCGCGTACGTGACGGGTCTGGAGAGACTGGGGCTGGGCTTGGCAGAAGGTGTTGGCGAGAAACACAATCGCGAGGACTGTGATCGTGGGGGAGATGAAACCAAATCGACGGGACATAACCCTCCTGAGAGCGAACGGATTTTCCCCCGTGCACTTCGTCCGATTTCCATGCCCGCACTTCCATGGGATTCGCGCTGCCGGTAAAGGGGGCGGCAACGTTTGCAACCGGCAGAGCCGATTGCCTCCGGGTGAAAAATGCTCCATTTAGGCAATCGAAGACGCCGCCCTTCGTCTGCAATCCCTAAACAAAACATTTACAGCTCCTCCCGAAAGACCGGGTTACGCTACCTCAGCCTATGACCCCCAGTCAAGATTCGAAGGTGCTTCCCAGAAAAACGGGATAAATGACGCCTGACTTCTAGCGATCATCTGTTGGCGAACATAAAACGAAGAAATGTTTTGTAGAGTGCTGCATCGCTTGATCTGCGTTGCAGCTGCGGCCCACGACAATCGCGATTGTGAATTAGAATGATTTGGTTTCGCTGCAGTCGCCGTCCCGGTCAGGAGGAGCGTGCGGACGACTGAGCTCAGCGCACGCGTTTGCCAGCTTTTATGCTCCAGCCCGAGATCCCTTATGTTGTTTAGGTACTCTCCGATATTCGCCTCAGGCGCGATTTTCTTCGTGGTCCTCGTGGGGGCAGGCTTTGGGCAAAGTACAAGCTTGATCAGTCTTGATCAGGCCATCGATCTGGCGCTGGCGCATAACCATTCCCTCAAGGCCAGCCGCACTTTAATTCTTCAGAATCAGGCGCAGGAGATCACGGCGAATCTTCGCCCCAATCCGACTCTTGGAGCGGACAGCCAGTTTGTCCCATTCTTCAGTCCGCAAGATTTCTCCGGAACGAATCTGGACCAGACTCAGCAATTCGATGTCGGGCTTAGCTATTTGTTTGAGCGCGGTCGCAAGCGGCAGCATCGTTTGCAGGCGGCCCGCGATCAGACGGCGGTCACCCGCGCCCAGACCACCGATGCCGAGCGCACTCTGGCATTCAATGTTGGTCAGCAGTTCGTCAGCGTTTTGCTGGCGGAGTCGACTCTTCAGTTCGCGCTGGAGGATCTGAAAAGCTTCCAGCAGACGGTTGACATTGGCGAAGCACAACTCAAGGCAGGCGCCCTCAGTGAAGGTGATTACCTTAAGATAAAGCTGCAGCTGCTGCAGTTCCAGACTGACGTGTCATCTGCAAAGTTGGCGAAAATGCAGGCTCTTGTCGGTCTGCGTGAATTCCTGGGATATGACGCGGTCCCGGCCAACTTTGACGTGATCGGGGACCTGGCGTACCAGCCGCTCCAGATTAAATTGGAAGACCTGCAGCTCAAAGCATTGCGCGAGCGTCCTGATTACCACGCAGCAGAATTGGGAATCACGGCGGCGCAAAGCCAGATCGCCCTGGCGAAAGCGAACGCCAAGGTAGATGTAAATGGCACATACGATTTCACGCACGTGTCCGGCGAGAACACGGCTTCGATCTTTGCGAACTTTGAGTTGCCGATCTTTAATCGTAATCAGGGCGAGATCGCGCGCACCAATTACGCTCTTACCCAGGCGAAGGAGCAGGAGCAAGCGGCGAGCGATCAAGTCCTTTCCGACGTTTCCAATGCCTATGAGGCAGTGCACAGCAATGACGAGATCGTGCAACTCTATGTCTCCGGCTACCGCAAGCAGGCGCAGGATTCGCGCGACATCAGCGAATACGCCTATAAACGCGGTGCCGCCAGCCTGCTGGATTTTCTCGATGCCGAACGCAGTTACCGGGCGATTGAGCTGGCTTATCGGCAGGCCTTGGCCGCTTATATGACCGCTCTGGAACAGCTGAAGGAATCCGTAGGAACGAGGAACCTGCCATGAACGTCCGCCGAAGGCGCTGGCACCGACTGCATTTACTGGCTGCCTTCATTGCCATGAGCCTGATGCAGGTTGGTTGCGAACGATCAGCGGACCAGGCCAGCAAGATGACTTCCTTCTCGGCTGCCGAGAGTCGTGACTCCAAAGCAGAACTGTTCACGCTGTCGGCCGATCAGATGTCCCACATCCAGGTGGTGACGGTCGAGCAAGGCCCATTGCCACGCATCCTGCGCCTGACTGGGACGGTCGAATACAACGATTTCAAGACCACGCCCGTCATCACGCAGGTAGGTGGACCCGTCAGCCGCGTAGTGGTGGTGCAGGGCGAGCACGTGCAAGCGGGCCAGCCGCTGTTGTATGTCGCCAGCCCGGACTACTCTCTGCTGCGCTCTTCTTACCTCAAAGCGCGCGCCGCCTCTCAACTCGCCGACAAGATCTACCTTCGCGCCCAGGACCTCTACGCTCACCACGCCATCGCCGAAGCCGATCTCGAGCAGGCCCAATCGAACCGCGCACTGGCGCAAGCGGACTTCGAGTCCAGTGCCGACGCCATTCGGGTTCTCGGCATCGCGGACCCGGAAACGATTGTCACCAAGCCTCCCTCGCCGGAAATCCCTTTGCACTCGCCGGTATCAGGTGAGGTCGTCGACCGCCTGTGCTCTCCGGGGCAATTGTTGGCAGCAGGCACCACGCAGTGTTTCACGCTTTCTGATATGAGTTCGGTTTGGATACTGGTCAACGTCTATCAAAACGACCTTGCCTATGTGCGCGTCGGAGACCTGGTGACGATTCACAACGAATCGTATCCCGAGGTGACGCGTGGCAAGATCGAATACATTTCCGCCGCTCTGGATCCCAACACGCGCACCCTGCAGGCACGCATTGCAGCCCCCAATCCCGGCGAGCACTTAAAAAAGGAAATGTATGTGACCGCGGAGGTCCAGGCCGGCACCATTCCCAAGGCATTGTTCGTACCCAACTCCTCCGTCCTGCGCGACGACCAAAACATGCCCTACATCTATCTGCAGAATGGAGAACGACAATTCGCCAGGCGCGATGTGACGCTGGGAGAAAGCCAGGACGGAAAAATTCAAATTCTCACCGGGCTGCAAGCCAACGACCACGTGGTGGGCGACGGCAGCCTTTTCCTGCAATTCCAGAATTCGCTGCAGCACTGAGGAACCAATACCGGACCGGGGATGATTCATCACATCGTTCAATTCGCTCTCCGTCAGCGCTTTCTGATCCTGATGGTGGCTGCGCTGGTGATCGTCGCCGGAGCCCTCTCATTTCAGCAAATGCCCGTAGACGCGTATCCGGATCTTTCCCCTCCGCTGGTCGAAGTCATCACGCAGTGGCCGGGACATGCGGCGGAGGAGGTCGAACGCCTGGTCACACTGCCCATCGAGTTGCAGATGAACGGCGTGCCTCACATGGTGTTCATGCGCTCGATCTCGCTCTATGGTTTGTCCGACGTCATCATGACGTTTGAAGACAGCACGGACAATTATTTCGCCCGGCAAGTTGTGTTCGAACGACTCTCTGCCGCCAACCTGCCTCAGGGCGTGACAGGAAGCCTGGCGCCGCTGTCGAGCCCATCCAATCTCGTCTACCGCTACGTGATCGAAAGCCCGGACCGCACTCCGCAAGAACTGAAGACCTACGAGGACTGGGTGATTGAGCGCGCCTACAAATCCGTGCCCGGCGTGGCTGACGATTCCGGTTTCGGCGGAACCGTCATGCAATACCAGGTGCTGCTCGATCCCGCCAAAATTTACAGCTACCACATTCCCTTGCCGCAAGTCATCAGCGCCCTGTCTGCCAACAACGCCAACGCCGGCGGCGGTTTTTACTCCCAGGGTTCGCAATTTTTTTACGTGCGCGGACTTGGCCTGGTGAATAAGACCGAGGACATCGGTGCCATCGTTGTAGGCAGCAACAACGGCGTGCCGGTACACATCCGCGACATCGGCGAAGTCACCATCGGCCACGCTCCGCGCCTCGGAGAATTCGGTTTCCAGAACGATGACGATCGGGTCGAAGGGGTCATCCTCATGCTCACCGGCGAGCAGACCCAGAACGTCCTCAAGCGAGTGGAGGAAAAAACCAAGGAGATTAACCGCGACCTCCTGCCCCATGACGTGAAAGTCCGGCCCTACTATGACCGAAGCGATCTGGTGCAGGTGACCATCGACACGGTGGAACATAACCTGCTGCTCGGCATGAGCCTGGTCTTGATCGTCCTGATTTTCTTCCTGGTCAACGTGCGTGCGGCCATCATTGTCGCTCTCACCATTCCGTTGAGCTTGATGTTTTCCTTCATTTTCCTGCACGCGCGCGGTATTCCCGCCAACCTGCTCTCCATCGGGGCTATCGATTTTGGAATCATCATCGATGGCACGGTGGTGATGATGGAAAACATTTATCGCGAACTGGCCGCGCGCCACGGCCAGGAGTACAAGCTCAACGAAGTGATCCTCGCCGCAGCGCGTGACGTGGACCGTCCGATCTTTTATTCCATCGCCGTGATTCTCGCGGGATACATTCCCATCTACGCCCTGAGCGGTCCCTCCGGCAAGCTCTTTCATCCCATGGCGGAGACCATGTCCTGGGCGCTGCTGGGCTCGCTGATTTTCACCCTGACGTTCGTTCCGGTACTCGCCTCTTACTGGTTTAAAAAAGGTGTGAAGGAAAAAGCCAACCGCGCCTACGACTGGCTGAAGGACGGGTACGCTTCGGAACTCCGCTGGTGCCTGGACCGCCCGATTCTCACGATGGTCATCGCCACCATCATTTTCGGCGCTTCGCTGATTCTGATCCCATTCATCGGCGGTGAGTTCATGCCCCACCTCGACGAAGGAGCCCTGTGGGTCCGGGCCACCATGCCCTACACCATCTCCTTCGAGGAGGCCGCCAAGCTCGCTCCGCAGATCCGCAAGATCCTGATGAGTTACCCGATGGTCACCGAAGTCGGCTCCGAGTTGGCCCGTCCCGACGACGGCACCGACCCCACAGGTTTCTTCAACTGCGAATTTTATGTCGGACTCAAACCTTATAAGGATGCAGCCTGGGACCGGGGACCGATCCACAACAAGGCCGACCTGACCAAAGAGATTAAGAAGAGGATTGAATCTTATCCCGGAGTGATTTTCAACTTCACCCAGCCCGCGGAAGATGCGGTGGACGAGGCGCTCACGGGATTGAAGAGCGCGCTGGCCGTGAAAATCTTCGGCCCCGACCTGCAAGTACTCGAAAGTAAAGCGATCGAGATCCAGCACGTGTTACAGCAGGTGCCCGGCCTCACCGAGCTCACCGTAGTGCGCGAACTGGGCCAGCCCAGCGTGCAGATCGATGTGAATCGGGAAAAAATCGCGCGTTACGGCATCAATGTCTCGGACGTTGAAGGCGTGATCCAGGCCGCGGTCGGTGGACAGGCAGCCACCCAAGTCATTCAGGGCGAACAATTGTTTGACCTGGTGGTGCGCATGAAGCCGGAATACCGGTCGAGCGAGCACGCCATCGGCAATTTGCTGGTGCCGACTCCTTCCGGGCAGCAAGTTCCGATTGCCGAACTGGCCACCATTCGCCAGGGCAATGGCGCGTCATTCATCTACCGCGAAAATAATTCGCGCTACATCGGAGTTCAATTCAGCATCGAGGGGCGCGACTTGGCTCGCGCCGTAGACGAGGCGCAGAAGGCCGTGAAGGCGTCGGTCAAACTGCCGCAAGGCTATCGACTGGATTGGGGCGGCGAATACAGCGAATATGTCGCCGCGCGCGAGCAATTCGCGGTCATCGGACCACTCACCATCCTGCTGATCTTTATGATCCTGTTCGCCCTCTACGGTAATTTCAAGTTTCCCCTCACGGTGGTCATCGGCGTCGCCATGACCGAACCGGTAGGAGCGTTGCTGGCGCTGAAGCTCACCCATACTCCGCTCAGTGTTTCCTCGGTCCTCGGCCTGCTGGTGCTGATGGGAGTCTCGGCAGAGACCGCGATCATTGACGTTTCCTACATCAACAAGCTGCGTCTCGAAGGGCAAGGCATTCGTCAAGCCACTCTGGAAGGTTCACTGATCCGACTCCGGCCTATCATGATGACGGCGCTGGTCGCCTGCTTCGGCCTTCTGCCCGCCGCCCTTTCCACCGGAGTGGGTTCGGACTCACAGAAGCCGTTCGCCATCGTCATCGTGGCGGGATTGATCTCGCGCCTTTTCCTGGGCAGTATTGTGAACCCGGTGCTTTATCAGATGGTGGCACGCGATGGCGATGTGCTGCAGATCTGAGACCAAGCCCGCTCGGCCGATTACTCCCATCGCCTTTCATCAAGCAGCCTTTTCCGCGGTTGGTTGCGGCAAGGTTTGGCGCTGAAGCACCGACCGTACCTCTTCGAATGCCGCGGTATCGCTCTTGTGCGACGAGTACGCGACACAACCATCTGGCCGCACCAGCACCAATCCTGCGTTCCCGGCGAATCTGAGTTCAAGAACATCCGCGAATAGGTGCCCCAGACGAGGTCTACGAAAAGGTGCGTCCACACTTCAACGAAAAGGAACTGTCAGATCTCACGCTGGCTGTCGTAACCATCAATGGCTGGAACCGTCTCAACATTTCAGCCAGGACAGTTCCCGGCGACTACCAACCTGGCCAATTCCGCACAGAAAAGGTCGCATAAGAGTTTCGGAGTTCGAAAGGACAACCGAAAACTAGATTGGCTTGCCGCGGAAGAAGTAGACCAGCTCGATGATCAGGATGACCACCACCATCAGTTCGAGGACGAAGGCGCGGGACTGGTTGAATTGCTCCACCATGAAGCGGTAGAGATCTTCGGCGGTCTTCAGCTTTTCCTGGACCAGGTCTTTGTAGTCGGGCACACCGACTTTCGCGGCGCACAGTTTGTAAAGGCGCGCGGAGAACATGTCGCTGAGGAACTTGATGGCATTGTCGGCGCGCTCGGTCAGTTCGTTCACGTCGAGCAGGACGGTATGCAGTTTCGAGGCGGCGCGCGCCGTCCGCCAGCGCGACCACAGTCCGGTGCCTCCGACGTCGAGAAAGTCGTAGACCTTTTCCAACTCGGTGGTGAGCAGTTCGTCGTAGTGGCGGAATTCGAGCAGCTGCGAGTTGGCGTACTGCAAAAGTTGAATCGCGGTCTCGGCGCCGGCAGGCGTGTCATAGATAAAGGCCGCGTTCCATCCGATGACGGCGAGATCGTTGGGATAGTACGAAATACGCGACTGCAGAATCTCCTGGCGCTCGCCTTCGGAAAGTGTGGCCATCTCGCCGCGGACGATCTGCGCGATCTTTTCTCCCTGCGCGGCGAGCAGGTCGCTGGCGGCGGTGGTGGTCGCGCCGTCGATCTCGCGCACGTGGAAGATGAAGTAGTCCTCCTGCAGCCAGTCGCCATCGGGCTTGGAAGGGTTCGCCTTCGGGTCGTAGGGCTTGATCAGCGCGGGCGCGGCGCGCTCGAGTTTCTGCCGCAGGATGTGCGAGGCAAGAGACTCGAAGTTGGTGTCGGAGGTCCAGCGGCAGGAGAGCTGGATGAGGTCGTCCCAATCGCCGGCGAAAGGCAGCTCGAAGACCAGGCTGACCACGCCGTAGTCGAAGTACTTGATCTGTCCTTCCAGGCGCTCGCCGCTATCGAGAGTCAGCGGCTCGATGGTTTCGACCACCGGCGTGCGCTGGTAGCGCACATACGACGGAGCCGTGTTCTTGAAGGGAACTTGCTCGGTGCGGGCGCCGAAAATGTTGCGCAGCACGTCGAGGCGAATCTCCTCGCAGACATCGAACTGGATCATCACCAGCACCGAGCCGCGCAGCGGAGTGGCGGCCGGCGCCTGCTTGACCGGCTGCACCTTGGCGCTGAGGGCCTGGGCTACGTCGGCGGCGACCACGGTAGTGAGTTCGCGTTCCATTTATTGATCACGACTTGTCGGTCATGTCGGTTTCGGCCAAATCTGACTTCCCTTTTGCCGAAGAGGCGATTCATTCGCGGAATCCGACAACAGCGCCAGAGGAGGCGCATAGGATCCTTCGCTATTGTCCCAGAAAACCGGGAATTGGGCGAGAGCCCGAAGGGCGATGGTGACCGCAAGCTGCAGCTAAACCGTTGATACCTCGGCAGCTACGTCCTGCACGAAGTCGCGGCGGCGCTCCGGGCCCTTGCGCTCAACGACGCGCACCCGGCGGGTCGGCATGGTGCTCGGCTCGAGGCTGACGATGCGTCCATCGCGGACGCAAATCTGCGAGCGGAACCAGTCGGTGCGAAACATGCGGCCGGCGGCGTAGAAGGTCATGGCGGCGGCGATGGGGCCGTCGAAGTCGTTGCCAGTGCAGGCCACCAGGCGTCGCCCGAATTCCTGCGTCCAGGTCATGCCGCCGACCAGGGGATCGTTCAGGCGGCAGCGCTCAAACGGCGTGGCGTGCGAGAGCTTGCGCAGCTGCAGCAACTGCAGCAGCACCGAGGTCTTGGCGAGGTTGGTGACGATCACGCGCGCCTCGGTGGACGAGACGCGCTCCATCTTGAGGTGCAGGTCGGGCGTCCACTCGCGCTCGAACTCTTCCCGGGCCAGCGCCAGACCTTTATCCGTGGCCTCGACGTAGCGCAGAGTGGCTCGGGCCAGGATGATGCTGAACAGGGTGGTAACCACGGTCGCAATCAGCGGAATGTAGCTGATCAGCGCGGAGAGCGGGAGTCGAAGCAAGTCGATCATCTGCATGTGCATAGGCGCGCATAGCTCCTGTGGGGCAACACGGCAACGTTCAAGCAGCGGGGACGAGTCTATCGGGGATTGCGAGGAGGCTGTAGATGCGCATGGTCCGGGGCGAAAGGCGCCCGCGGGTGTCGGGACTTTAGTAACTGAAATTCACGTAGGGGCGGACGCGCTGTTTACGTAGGGGCGGACGCATTCGTCCGCCCAGCGAGCGAAGCGAGCGCCTCCGGACGAATGCGTCCGGGGCTACGTGTTTAATGTCGAATGGCGGCGCGCTATTCCAGCACGCTGTCGTCCAGCTTTTTCTTGTGCCATTCGGCGGCAGCTTTTAGAAACGCGATGACGACGGGATGCGGCTTCTTCTCGGTGGACGAGAGCTGCGGCTGGAACAGCGTCGCTAAGAAAAACCGATGCGCCGGCGATTCGATAGCGCGAATCTCGCCTTGCGGACCGCGGGCGACGATGGGGAATCCGGCTTCCATCGAGGCCCACTCGAATTCAGGATTGATCTCGAAGTTGCAGAAGAATTCTTCGGTGACCTTCTCCGTGCCCTTGCCATAGAAGGCTTGCAGGTAGGAGCCCGGGCGCAACTGGATGTCGGGCACGGCGCCGACAAGTTTCGGCGCGTCGCCCTTGCGGTCCGGAACGGCGCAGGCCACGGGATAGACCACGATATTTTTCGAACCGGAGTTATTTTCCGCGCTGTCGGCGTCGGCGATGCCGAGCACGTTGCGAGCGAGTTCGATATAAGCGTATTGAAATCCGCCGCAGGTGCCGAGGAAGGGCCAATCGCGCCGCCGCGCAAACTCAATGCCCTTCAGCATGCCATCGAAGCTTTTGTAAGGACTTCCCGGCGTGGCCCAGAGGCCGTCGAAGGATTCCAGCTTTTTCTCGGCGTCCGGTTCGACCAGCGAGGGCGTGGGGAGCCACTCGGATTCCACTTTCATTTCGAGCTTGCGGGCCGTGTGCTCGAGCGCTGCGTTGATGGCGAGATGGGAGCGGGATTCAGAATTGAAGTCGCCCAGAATTCCGATGCGGACGGCGTCGCTCACCCGACGATTGTACTAGAGGGCATGCCAGGAAGCGGGTAGCGAAGCGAGTTCCGGGGCTGCGATTTGAACAGACGCCTCACAGCCAATGAAAGACGCGCAGCAGGAGATAGAGGCTGGCGAGCGATAGCGCCGGACCGCCGGGAATCATCAGCGCGCATTTCCAGCCAAGCCTGCCGGCGACTTCGCGCTGGCTCCGCCAGGAGATCAGGAAAGCCCCGTGGTGGCTGCCTTTTTGCAACGCCACTGCAGGATGTGGATCGAATCCGCTGGCCTGCGCGGCATCGGCCGTCACTTGCATACTGGGCGCGCCCAGACCGGCGGCACTCCACGCTGCGGGATTCGCGATGCCGGCCTTCATGAGCGCGGCGGCGATCTTCTGCTGCTGGCTCATGTCCACCGCCTTAGCCGAAGCATCCGTCGACAGGCGAATCACATGCGGCCCGACGCCTACCGGCTCTTCCGTGGCCGGAGGAGAAAAGTCCTCCACCGCCGCGGACGACGATATCACCAGTGAGTTGAACGACCGGGAAAGAAGATCCGCCGACGGACCCAGCGGTTCAGTCTCGAAGATGGGTTGCGCCGTGAGTTCGATCCCCGGATTCTCGCCCAGCGTTCCCAGGATGAACAATGAATTCTTCGGCTTGATGCAGAATTCTTCGACCTTGATGCGGTTGGTGCTGGATATTCCGTGCCGCCCCAGGAAACTGTGCACGCTCGACGGCACGGGATCTTTGGTGGTGAAAAACGAATCCGAAAATTCTTCTTTGAAGTCCTGATGTAGATCGAGATCCGCTCCCCGCGGATCGACCAGCACGCGGCCGGTATTGTCGTCGAGAAAAAACGGCAAATGCGAGCATTCGCCCGCGACCTTCACCCACTCTTTGTTCTTGCCGCTTTGTTTGTACTCCCACACCAGCGAGCGGTAGTAGTAGCAGGGACGCTGGGTAAGGGGCGCGAGCATGGTGTAAGGCCCGACGGCCAGGCCGCTGACTTCGACCATTCCCATGGACGCGCTGCGAATTTTTGAGAAGGGCGTGTCGAGAATCAACCGCCGCCGCTGCAATAAGCGGAAGCCCTTCACGAAAATGAAAATGCCGGCGGCGAATCCAAGCCCGCACCAGAACAGCAGGGGCATGGGACTGTCCGACCGCGTCAGAACAGCCAGAATGAGAGGAGCAGGCATCACCGGAGCTTTCCACGGGACGATTCGACACTGGTCCCATGGTCAGGCTATCGAAGAGAGAGAAGGCGGCGCAGCCGAAAACCGCCGATCACGCTTACGTCGGTAATGCAATTCGAACGCCAGTCGACGCGGCCAGAGGAGCGCCGTAACTGCAAGAATCGCAACGAAAAAGAATGTTCTAATCGAATTTCTTCTGAGCGCTATCGAAACTTTGCGGGCAGGCTTTATGCGCGCTTTATGCACCGCTTACGCGTTCTTCATGCGCCTTGCTCTAGCCTCCTTGCACCATGAAACGCAATTCAGGAATGTTTTCGCTCGCCAGCTCTCTACTCACCTGCAGCCTACTTCTAGCCTCTGCCCACGCGCAGTCCACGTTCGGCTCCGTTGTCGGCGTGGTACACGATGCGACGCAGGCGGTGGTGCCGGGCGCTTCGGTCAATCTGCGCAGTCTGGACGACAATAGCGCACGCGCCACCACGTCCGACGAGAACGGATCATTTGAATTCCTGAATCTTAAGCCCGGGCACTATGCCATGTCGGCGCAGGTGCAGGGGTTCGCCGACTTCCAGATTCCCTCGGCCGAACTCACCGCGCGGCAAACCCTGCGGATCGATGTCGTGCTCGGCGTCAAGAAGCTGACCGAGATGGTGGAAGTCTCCGACACGGTTGCTGTGATCAATACCGAGAATGCAGTAATCAGCGATTCGAAGAACAACCAGCAGATCACGGAATTGCCGCTGAATACGCGGGCTACCACCACCAGTCCGCTGGGCGCGCTCGCGCTTTCCCCGAATGTCCAGCAAGACAGTTCGGGCAACATCGCACTTGGAGGAGCCAGTTCGGCGATGGTCAACTTCTCCGTCGATGGCATCTCCACCAGCAACGTGCGGCAAAACGGCGCGCTGCAGGATGCCTATCCTTCGCAGGAGGGAATTTCCGAAGTGAAGGTGACTTCGTTCAACAATAGCGCGGAGTTCTCTCAGGTGGGCGACGTCACTTTCACCACCAAGAGCGGCACCAGCAAACTGCATGGCAGTCTCTTCGAATATCTGCAGAACGATGCGCTCGATGCCGATCCTTACGGGTTCTCGGGAAAAGCTCCGCGGCACTTCAACACCTTCGGCGGATCGTTGAGCGGACCGGTAACGATTCCGAAACTCTACGACGGAAAAGACAAGACATTTTTCTTCGTCGACTACGAAGGAAATCGCCGCGCCACGGCTGCGGCCGAACAGTTTCTGGTTCCCACCGAGGCTGAACGCAGCGGTGATCTGAGCGCGCTTGGCGGCCCGGTCATTCCTTCGAGCAACATCAATGCAACCGCGACGGCACTGCTTGCATACTATCCGCTGCCGAATGTGAGCGGGCAGCCGAACTACAATTATGAAATTTTCCAGCCCACGCCCTCCCGCACCGACGGCGAAGACGTTCGCCTCGACCACACGATTTCTACAAAGCAGTCCGCATACGCGCGCTTCAGCCGCAAGAACATTACATCCGACTATGCGAACCCGCTGCTGCCGGACGATTCCGACAGCGTGCACAGCCGCAGCCTGCTGCTTTCTCACACCTACGTGCTCACGCCTCGCTTGGTGAATGAATTTCGCTTCGGCTTTACTAATGTCATCACCAAGGTGAACTTTCCGATCGCAGGAGCATCGGCGCTGTCTCAACTCGACTTGACCGGAGTCAATATCAGCCAGCACCCCACGTCGCAGGCTTTCCCGACATTCAATTTCAGCGCAGGAACAGGCTTCACTATCATCGGGAGGGACAAAACGGGCGTCACGCAATCGAAGACCACCCAGTTCACCGACAATCTTAGTTATAGCCGCGGAAAGCACACTCTGAAGGCGGGACTGGATGCGCGCCGCGTGCGATATTTCGATATCGAAACCTTCCTGCCCTCCGATGACTTCGGCCAATTTACGTTTCAGCCAACTTTCACTGGCAACGCCTTTGGAGATTTTCTGGAAGGAACGCCAACCACTTTATTTTTTGCCGTATCGAGTCCGGATGTGGGCGGAACAGCATGGGAGTACAGTCTTTTCGCCCAGGACGTGTATCAAGTCAACAGCCGTTTGACCCTCACCTATGGCCTGCGCTGGCAGATCCTGCCGGGCTTCAGCGAGGACGGAGGGAATCTCGCCAACTTCGACCAGCGCGATAATTCCATCGTCGTGCCCAACCAGTTGCCGTCGTATCTGGCCGGGGAGAACCTTCAAGCATCGAATCTGGCGTTCCAGCAGTCGTTCAACGCATGCAACCTCGGATATACGGCGCTGCCATGCACGAGCTACGTCACTGCCAACCAGGACCATCTGCCGCAGTCGCTGCGCAACATTTACAAGCGCAATTTCCAGCCGCGGGTTTCTTTGGCTTGGCGTCCATTCAACGACACCAAGACCGTACTTCGCGCGGGCTTCGGCGTTTTCACTATGACCAATCTTGGTCCGCTGTCATTTAATAACAGCGGCAATCCGACTTCGGCGCTGCACACATACACCAACGCTCTCACGGCCAGCGGAACGCCGCTCATCCAGTTTCCCAACACAGCGCCGCCGACGACAGGCGTGCAGTATGGCGGCGGAAGTCTCGACCAGGGCGTCGACCCGAACTACCGCGATCCTCAGGCCAATCAGTGGAACCTCACCCTGGAGCATCAACTCGGCAACAACGACAGCCTGCGCATTAGCTACGTCGGCATGCACGCTTATCGTCTGAGCATCACGGAAGATCTGAATCAGATTCCAGCCAGCACCACGCCGTGGCAGACCACGACTGCAAGTCCGTACGTGGATCCGCGCGCGCCTTACCACAACTGGTTCCAGCTCTACAGCACCTTCAATGCCGGCAAAGAAAATTACAACGCGCTGCAGGTGCAGGCGACTCACAAGACGTCGCACGGTCTCTACTTCGATGCAAACTATACGTTCGCCCGGAATCTGGCGGACAACCAGGGCGACACTCCAACCGCATTCGCCGGAGAAGTCAATTACGGCATCCCGATTGCCGACCGCTTTCACATTGCCAGCGACTATGGCAACGTCGAGGGCACGCGGCGGCAACGCCTTCTGCTGTCGGGAATCTACCAGCTGCCCGTCGGGCACGGCCGCGCGTTTCTGAATACAGGCGGCTGGCGGAACACTCTGTTTGGCGGATGGGAACTGAATACCATCACGTTGATGGAAACTGGACCATGGCTGACGCCGAGCATCAGCGATTCCTACGATCAATCCAATACGAACGTGGTGAATCGCGGCGCGTATCTTCGTCCCGATGTCGTCTCGACTAATTTCTATGCAGGGCAATCGCGCGCGCATTACTTCAATTCCGCCGCGTTCTCTCCAACCCCGCTGGGTGCGGGACGTTTCGGCAATGCGGGAGTCGGAATTCTCCAGGGTCCGGGAACAAACGCAGTCAGCCTCGGCCTGGCCAAAGTATTTCGAGTGAGCGAGGGAGTGCGGGCGCGCTTTGAATCGACTTTTACGAATGTGCTCAACCACACAAACTTCGCGCCTCCGGCGACGCAGGTCGACAACACCACAACCTTCGGTGTTCTCAGCGCTCCGCAAACCGCGGAAAGTGCGGGAAACCGTACCGGACAACTCGCCTTGCGCATCGATTTCTAGGCTGCTAGCGGTTGCCCGGAAGTCCGGTCAGGGGCAATGGGGCGGCGAAAAGAAACTCTGAACGGTTTGCTGGAGCTTGCTTTCGCGGAGCTGCCCGTCCTGGACTGCGCCCACGAACCACGTCGAGTACGGCGTGGGATTGGCGGATGATGCCTGCTTGTAATCCGCATAGATAGCCGCCGCCAGGACATGCATCCCGTCATCCTGCTCCTTCCAATACTGGCAGGGGTTGTGGGCGACACCAAACTTCTCGCTGATCAGTTCCTCTAACGCCTGCACCGAGTCTTCTTCGATGTATCCAGCGGTCGTGTTGTACCCGAAGGAAGGATCATGGTGCTGAACCTTATCGGTGATGAGCGGATCACGCCCCAGCAGTTCAATGGCTTCGTGGACCTTGGGATCGTCGGCGTGGTAGGGCGGATGCATGGGCTCGTGAATGGCATTGTGCAGGACGATGCGAAAGGGATACGACACATGGGTCAAGAAACGCAGCCCGGTGATGCGGATGCCGTGCGGCTCGGAATACGCGAGCAGGTATACCGTGATGGTGTGCGATGGAAGAGGAAAGCCGAGGTAGTTCTCGATGGCCGGAAGAATGTCGTATTTCGCCAGGTCAGGAGTAATTTCCGCGATGCGTTTCTCAATCTTCGGCCGGGCATTTTCCTGCCAATAGGCCGGGAAGCCGACCCGATCCAAAGCCCGGAGCGCGGCTTCCAGGGCTGGTTTCGCCGCCTCGTAGTTCTGCCAGTCGTCTGCGCTCCAGTAGGAAGTCTTTCTGAGCGCCGCCTCCATGGCAGCGCTGTCGCGCGCGGTGCGAATCATGTCGGGCAAGGTTTCGTCATCTACCACAGAATAGTAAAGAGCCAGTTTGGCGGAAACAATTCCACCGCCCTCATCTTTGATCACATGCTTCAACTGGACGAAGGCAGCCTGCTCGGCGGGTGTGAACAGAGGATGGAAATGGTCGTACTCGGCCTGATAGTAGTGCAGGTAATAGGGATCTCCGCTGAGCGCATTCAAAAGACAGAGCGTGTCATATTTCAGAGACGGCTTGAGTTGCCAGTCGGTGCCCGTGTGGGCGGCAGGCTCTGCATTCAGAAAGAGCGGGTTCGCGATCTGGGTAGACAACGCGAGAAGACAGAGCAGATAAAGCAGGCGGCGCATCATTTGCTTTTAAACGCCCGCTATCCTTCTCGTCTTGAATCCATTTGCAGCACATCGCCACGCCTGCGGAGCAATTCCCGCCAATTGCCGGACGCTGCGCGTCATGTGCGACTGGTCGGAGAAGCCGAGTTCGGCGGCAATCCTCGCGAGGGGCGCCTGCGTATCACAAATGCGCTTCAGGGCTTGATGTGTGCGAATGCGCGCGCGGAAGGTTTCCGGGGCGACTCCAAACACCGACTTGAAACCACGCGACACAACCCACGGCGGAATTTCGTTCGAGCCGCCCCATTGAGATAGCTTGAGCGATGGATTACGCAGCAGCGCTGCAGCCAACTCGTCGGGCCAGTCGACAGTCTGCGGCTCAATGCTGACCGCTGCAGAAAAGAGCAAGTCGACGGCGTCTCGACAGCTTCTCTCGGCCGCGCGCGCAATCGAATCGGGATCAGCCACCCGCGCAAGTGCGGTGGACCACGAACAGCCCTCAGGCAGCGCCAGATTCAAAACCACTGCACCGACTGCGGAGAAACGATCGAGGTGCGCCTCAAATGGCGCATGGAAGATCACATCGCCGGCTTTCACCCGGAAACGTCCATGATCTCCCGCCTCTTCGTACCCACCGGAAAGCACCAGAGCTGCATACGCCTTGCGATGGACGTGACGGCCGAGGACTGAATCACGAATTGTCTGCCACATGCGCATGCTGCTCCGGTTTGATGCGCCGGATGGGGCGAGTGATATCCCCAAGAACCAGGCTCGCTATTTCGCGGGACTTTGGCTCTCAGAGACCGTGCTTCCCAGCCCGCGTACGTGTTCCTGCAGAAAATGTCGCACGGCCGTCCATGCCTTCTGATTTTCTTCAGCGGAGAAGCCGCCGTGTTTTCCGCCCACCACTGTGTAGAGCTGGTTCGGAACCTTGGCGCTGTCGAGTGCCTGGTGCAGGCGCACGGCCTGAGAGTAAGGAACGAGTTCGTCCTTGTCTCCGTGAATGGTGATGATCGGCGGCGCGCCGCTGCTGACATAATTGATTGGCGAGACGCGTTTGGCGATTTCATCCGCATTCGCCTGATCGCCAAGCCACACTACTGCGTATCCCTTCGCATTCGCTCCATGCAGTTCGTCGAGAACGTCGGTGATGCCGAACCAGTTGACGATTGCGGCCACTCGCGGATCTTTGCTGGTGCCCGGGCTTTTGGTCCAGTAATCCTCGTCGGGCGTGTGACACTCGCGATCGAATCCCGCCGCCGGCGTGAGCATGCCGGTAGTGAGCGCAAGGTGGCCTCCAGCCGATCCTCCCTGCAGCACGACGCGGCTGGGGTCGAAATGATATTTCTCCGCGTTGACGAAGACCCAGTGCAGCGCGCAGCGGCAATCCTCCACCGCCGCCGGGGCCAGCGCCACGCGCTCCATGCGGTATTCGACATTCACCGCGGCAAAGCCCATCTGCAGGTACGGCATCATTTCCAGTACGCGTCCTTCTTTTGTACCCTCGACCCAGCCTCCTCCATGAATCACGATCACCACGGGGATCGGGTGGGAAACATGCGGCGGCAGATAGACGTCGAGCTTGCTCTCATAATTGCTGGCAGTGTGATAGACGATGTTGGGATGAACTTCGTAGCGGAAAAGATCAGCAGCGAATAACGCAGCATCGGACTGCGCCACGCACGTCGACGCCGACAGCAGGAGAAAAGCCAACAGCACTTTACGCACGAGTCCCTCCAGTGCGCCCCAGGCCCGCGTGGGCTCGAAGGCACACTGGAGACTACAGCGATGCCGACATTGCGGTCAAAGTTCCGCAAGCCTCGACTGGCCCATCACTTAATGCGCCTTGACTCCCACGGATTCTGACATCAGTGTCCAATGCTGGCCGCCATCGGAAGAGATCTCGATGCGCGTAATCCGTTTCTCCGGCGTGACAAATTCGTAGGAATCCCGCAAGTTGTATTTACTTCCCTTTTCATCGGAGATCTCATAGTCGTAGTGCCAGAGACTTCCTTCGATGATCACTTTCGGTTCTTCCAGCGTTTTGTAATCTTTGCTGATGCCGAGATGCTTGTAGGTTTTTTCAGCGGAGTTATAAGCAAAGATCGTCAAATGATCTGAGTGCTCTTTTGCCGCCGGGTCGGCCTTTTCGCTTAAATATTCGCAGACCATGTAGCCCCGGTCCGGCGACCAGGAGCAGGTTACGTGCGCCGGTGTCGAAGCCGCGTGGCCGTAGGGAGTCTCTTTGGTTTGGACCACTTCATTCCAGCGCCCCTCCCAGATATTCATCTTGTCGCGGGGATCGGGCGCCTGCGCTGTATCCGGCGTCTCCGCGCTCGCCATCATTCCAAGCGCCAATCCTGACACGATCAGACTTGCCAACACTCTTGTCCGTGCATACCGTCGCATTGTGATCCTCCTGAGTTTTGAGTCGAGCCGTAGCCTTACAGTCGGTCGGCAGGTTAGACGGACTCATCTGGAAGGAGTCACATCCTTGGTGTGGAATTCTGATTTTCGGTGACGACAATGCCGATTCGAGGGTCGGTCAACTGAGTCTCATTCGCGAGCGAGAGCAGAAAAGCACGAAGAATCACGAAGGCAGCGGTGGCAAAGCTTCCTTCGTGTGACTTCGTGCCCTTTGTGGTGATGGGGTCTGCTTTAAAGCGTTTGCAAAAAGTTGAGCAGGTCCTTCATCTGTTGCGAACTCATTCCGATCTGAAAGCGCTGGTTGTAAAAATTCACGAGTTGCTGCAGGTTGGCCGCGGTTCCGTTGTGGAAGTAGGGAGCACGTGCTGCCAAGCCACGCAGGATGAGACCCTTGCCTCTGCCGATGTCGGCGCATTGCCCGGTAATCAGGGCCTTCCCCGGGTCAGTGGTGTAATACGTGGTGCCGGCCAGCGGCCCTTGTGTGCAAACCAGTTCGAACACGGGCAGGGTCGGAGCCTGAAGTTCTTTGAGCGCGGCAATAATGTTCGGGTCAGTCTCGTACGTCAGCGAGTGACCGTTTCCGATGTCGAGCGGCAACGGGAAAGAGTGGTTGCCCACGTTAAAGGTATCGTGGCAAGTGGTACAGGTTCCCATAATCTGCTGCGTGCCCGTGGTTAACCCTGGGACATTTTCGATCGTCAGCGGTTGAGTGTTGAAGATCTGCTCGCCACGGGCAATCGAAGCCTGCTGCGGATTGCGTGAGTTCTGGAAGGAGTTGTAAATCGTGAATACGTTGGGAGTGAAGGCGTTTCCGTCCGGATCTCCGCCCAGAGAATCGTTAATTCCCGGATAATAGTTCTGCGTTGACAGAGCCTGTGCTCCCCCGTTTGCTCCCTTCGCCAGATTTCCCGCAAAAAAGTCCGCCAGCTGCGCCGAGTTCAGCGCCAGCTCGAAGCCTACGATCTGGCTCAATTGCGTGGCCGTAGGAGCCTGCGTGGCCTGGGCGTGAGTCAAGGTCGCGTCGATTCCTTGCTGGGTCAGGTCGGCATTCAAATTCGCTGCGAAGGTTGCTCCGTTGTTCAGAGGGTACGTCAGCGATTCCCGGCCATCGAACATGACCGCGCTCAAGAAGCCCAGATTTGTCGTGGGCAAAGGCCGCCGGTATACGGAAACGGTCTGCACTCCCTGCGAATCGGTAGTGAGAGCGCAACCATAGGGATCCTGCACGGCCGTGATGGTGTATTGCGGAGCCGACGAATCCGTGGTGTTGGGTGGAACCGTCAGCCCGATGCGAATCAATCCATTTTTCACGACCAGAGTGTTGTTGATGGGCCCAGTCGGACAAGTGGAACCATCCACTTGCGCAAACAGAGGGTCCTTGCCTTGGGTGATGAAGTAGCGAAACTGCGCATCGACGGCGCTCAATCCAAATCCGTCGCTCGGTTCGTGGCAGGTTCCGCAGCTTCTCCCGTTCGTGCCCAGACTCTGGAAGAACGGACCGCTCAGGTCTACGCTCCCCGTTTTGCTGTAGGTCCCGGACAGTCCAGTGAAGTCGAGAAATGGAAAGAGATTAGGAAGATAGATGTCGGCGATCGCGGTCCCCGTGCCGAGGATGCCGAGAGCGAGAAAACAGACGACAATCCGCCTGCGCTGTCCGCCCCGAAGGAGGCCACTAAACCATGCGACTAGATTTCGGCAGTTCATAACACTTCTCCATTTTTCCTGTTTAGAGTTTCTGCCCTGTTCGCTGGGGAACGAATTTACGGGCGGGAATCGCCGTGGTAAGATTTGGTGCAATTCTTTTCGCACCCGCTTCCCCGGCGGGACAGAATCTATCTCGCATGTCCGTCGAATGTCCTAAAACTGGCGCTCAAACTTTCTCAAAGCTTCTCAAAGCCCGGCTATGTCTCGCCTGACCAATCACTTATACGAGTTCGGGGAATTTCGCCTGGACCCACAAAACCGGGTCTTGCGGCGCGGCCCAGAGCCCTTGCCCCTCACTCCAAAGGCGTTTGACGTGCTATTAGTTTTGCTCCGCGAGAACGGCAGGGTGGTGACCAAGGACGAGTTGATGAAAGCTGTCTGGCCTGACAGCTTCGTTGAGGAGTCCAATTTGACTCAGACCGTCTTCATGCTGCGGAAGGCGTTAGGGGAAACACTCGACCGACGCTACATCCTGACCAGTCAAGGCAAGGGATATCGCATTGCCGTTGAGGTCAGGACCATCTCCAACGGGGGCGCGCCCGAGCTGCTAGCGGAAAATAGTTCGGAGTCGTTAGCTACAGATAGCTCGCCCGAAGCGGCGTCCGAGCCTGCGCCGGCAAAAGGCTGGGAGCATTCATGGCAGAAACTGCTGCTGATTGCCGCCGCCGGCCTTGTCCTCGTACTGATCGCCGCAGCTGGCATCTGGTTCGAGCGCTCCCGAGACCACGCTCCTCAGCCCGCCGCCAGAACCGTGCTCGCGGTTCTTCCCTTCGAGAACCTTACCGGCGACCCGGGACAAGAGTATTTCAGCGACGGCCTGACCGAAGAGATGATCACCGAACTTGGACGGCTTGATCCCGAGCACCTGGGAGTGATCGGCCGCACCTCGGTCATGGTGTACAAGCAGAACCCGAAGGGTTTGGACCAGATTGGCCGCGAACTGGGCGTGCAGTACGTGCTTGAGGGCAGCATTCGCCGCGATTCCGGCAATGTAAGAATCACAGCCCAGCTCATTCAGGTGAAAGATCAGACGCACGTCTGGGCAAGGCAGTACGATCGCGAGTTGAAGAATCTGCTGGACCTGCAATCCGAGATCGCGCAGGAAGTCACCGATGAAATTACGCTGACCCTGCATAATCAGCGTGCGCCAAGCCCGGCAAACCATCCCGCCGTCGCCCATGCTCGCACTTCGTATGAGGCCTACGATCTTTATCTGGAAGGCCGCTACTTCTGGAACCAGAGGACGGACTTGGGATTCCAACGTGCCGCCGATTACTTCCAGCAGGCCATTGCCAAAGATCCAAACTATGCTCAGGCTTATGCGGGGCTGGCCGACACTTACGGACTGATGAGTACGTGGTATATGGCTCCGCAGAGCGAGTTCATGCCGAAAGCGCGGGCGGCGGCGCTGAAGGCGCTCGAACTCGACGACTCCCTCGCGGAAGCCCACACCTCACTGGCCCTGGTGGCGGAGAACTACGACTACGACTGGCGGACCGCCGAGAAAGAGTTTCAGCGCGCAATCCAGCTCAATCCCGAGTATCCGACGGCTCACCAGTGGTACGCCGAGAGTCTGGGCTGGCAAGGACGTTTCGACGAAGCGTTCGCAGAGAGTGAGCGCGCGCGGCGGTTGGATCCCATGTCGCTCATCATAGCCCGCGACTACTCGAAGATTCTTTATTACTCGCGGCAGTACGACCGCGCCATCGCACAGGGACGAGTCGTCAGCGCCATGTCCAACTCTGCTGGAAGCGAAGTGGTTTGCGTTTCGTACGTGCAACAAGGCGAGTTCGCCAAAGCACTGACGGAACTCCAGAGCCTCCCGGCCCCAGACGACGAACCCTGGATCTGGGCAATGAGAGCTTATGTGTATGGCCGCTGGCACCAGGAGAAGCAGCGTGAACACGCCCTGGCGAAGTTTGAACCGCTTGCCCCCAAACTCGGCTTCTTCCGATCGAGCGTGTCCCTGCTGGCCTATTCCGGCTCGGGCGACGAGAAGGAAAACGACAAGGTTCTTGCCCTCCTGCAAAAAGCGTATAGGGAACGCTCCCCCGTTCTGACTCAGATCAAGGTGGATCCGCAGTACGACCCGCTGCGCAGTGATCCACGTTTCCAGGAATTGCTGCGGCAGGTGGGCTTAGCCAACGAACCGCACAAGAGCGATAAATAGCGGCTGTTGAATTTGAGTCTTGCGGTGCGTCGCGGAAAACGATCCGCCAGCTTTCAGTGAGCGCCTGTTGCGCCGTCCTTCGCGGAATAGTCAGCCCAAGCCGATGGTGCGAGTTCGCTACCCGCTATTCCTACCGAGCGCCCGCGGCCCACTTCGCCCAGTAAATCTGTACCACACTGGTGTCGCTCATCATAGCGAGGCGGCCGTCAGCGGTCATGCTGGGGAAACCCTCCGACCCATCGCGGTTGAAGGTCAGCTCACCGAATTTGGCTACTTGGTTCCATTTTCCATCCGCGATCGTCAACTGAAACATTCCCGGTTCTTCTCCAGGCTCCGCTCCTCTCATGGCAAAGTAAACCGATCTGCTGTCGTTGGCCCAGACCCAGTATTGCCACGGAGCTTTAAATATTTTCAGATCCTTCCAAGTGCCAGACTCTGCCGTGTACAGCACCATGCGCGACGGATTCTGGGCGATTGCAACCATGTATTTTCCATCCGGCGACCAGGAGGGCACGTAAAAGCCCTCCGAGCCTGGCATGATGGAAACTTTTCGCGTCGCCAGATCGACAACTTTGATTCCCCGAATCTGCCCGGGCAGTGGAAAGTCGTTGAAGGCGATCGATTTGCCGTCTGGCCAGCTTGGAGCGACTTCGCCCTTTCTCTCCGCAGTCAGCTTTTCCGGTGTGCCTCCATCGATTGAAACCCGATAGATCTCCTTAAAATCAGAAAACGCAACCCACTTACTATCCGGCGACCATTGGGGCATCCAGGCTACCGAATCTGTCAGTTGCAGCTTCTCACTGCCATCCAACCGGCTGCGCCAAAGATGCCGTCTGGGATAGTCCTTATAAGCCATCCATTTCTTGTCCGGAGAGATGACGAAATCTGCCGCCGCCAGGCCATCCAGAAACGGAACGAACCGCTTCAGTTTCGGATCGTAAGCCTGCATCGCGCCTTGGGCGATCCGCCCGATAATAAACAGCCCGTCATTGTCTCGGCCGGGCGTCGCGCCCAGGACGTCAATCTGTCCCGCCGTAAGCCGCACGGTGGTCGCTTTTTTCCAGAACTCGAACCAGGAGGGCTGAATGAGTTCATAAATGTTATTCGCGCCTTCACGGCTCGACTCGAAAATAAAATGTTTTCCATCCCGGGTCCACTGTCCATGCGTTTGATCGGCATCCTCCGGCCAATCCAACGCCAGCGGATGCGGATTGCTGCCGTCAACATTCAATTCCCAGATATTAGGTGAACTGTCTTCGTTAACTCCCAGCACGGTCACGCGAATGCGATGGGAGTCGGGCGAAAAATACGGCGCTTGGGCGTAAGAAGGCGCATCCCATATCTTTCTTAGGTTCGCGCCCTCGCTGTCACTCACATAAATCGAGCCCATACTCGCGTAGACAATCGAACGCCCGTCGGGCGACCAGTGTGCATCCTGGGCGATCTGATTCCCCAGCCTCCTCGGATATCCGCCCAGCACCGGAACTGTCCAGATCGAACCCTGCGCGGCTTCATTGTTCAGGTCCGGCTTCAGCGCCAGCATTTCCGACGCATCCGGGGAAATGTCCAGCATTTGCATTCCAGAAGTGGACCCTCGCAGTGGAGCGATGGGGCCGCCCTTGACCGACATTTCCACGGGAACACCATGACTCTGGAAATAGAGCCGGGTTCCATCCGTGACCAGCGGACCGTCTTTTATTTCGGATGAAAAGGTAATTTGAGTCGAGTTCAGCGCGCCTGAAGTCCGGGAAGGCGTGGTCACAACGACGACCAGGAACGAGATCATCAGAAGCAGAAGAAACCCGGCGACTGCCATGGTCCGGCGCGAACGTCCGCGCAGCCAATCAGAGCTCAAAGGAAAAGAATGTGTCTTCTTTGCCGCTGACGAAGATCCCAACAGCTCGCGCTTGAGCCGGCGGAGATCGACCATCAAATCATTGGCGGTCTGGTACCGGTCGCCCGGATCTTTTTCCAGCGTCTTGCCGATGATGCGGTGTAACTCAGCCGGAAGCTCCGAATTCACGACCTGAGCTGATTTAGGCTCGCCCCGCAAAATCTCTGCAATCACGCTGGCGGCGGAATCTCCCGCAAAGGCGCGGCGTCCGGTACCCATCTCGTACAACACTGCGCCGAACGAAAAGATGTCGCTGCGGGCATCGATGTCTTTGTCCTGCGCCTGCTCCGGAGACATATATGCAATGGTCCCGAGCAACTGGCCCCGCGCAGTAATTGAAGCTGAAAAAGTCAAAGTGGCAGCATCGCGTGCGATTGCGCCCTGGAACCGCAATCGTTTGGCCAACCCAAAATCCAGAAGCTTGGCGTCGCCGCGACTGGTTACAAAGATGTTCGAAGGTTTGAGGTCGCGATGCACAATCCCGCTCTTATGCATGGCTTCCAGCGCATCGGTGATCGGTAACGCTAACCCGAGAAAGGTCTCAAGCGGCAACGGCCGTCCGCCAATCACCTGTTCAAGCGTCCGGCCTTCCAGCAACTCCATGGCAATAAAACATCGGCCGTCGTGCTCGCCGACGTCATAGATCGTGCAAATATTGGGATGGTTCAAAGAAGACGCAGCCTCAGCCTCGCGTCGAAAACGGGTAATGGTCTGCGGATCGCCAGCAACATCATCCGGCAGGAACTTCAGGGCGACAAAGCGGTGCAATCGCATGTCTTCGGCCTTATAAACCACGCCCATGCCGCCACCACCAAGCTTCTCGATAATGCGGTAGTGCAGGATGGTTTGGCCGATCATGCGGGAAATACCCGACCCTGGCTTTCGAGTTGCTTCATCTTAGAGATGCCCTATCGGCAAGTCAACGAATGACGATTCTTCCTCGTGGTCGCGACCTGAAGACTTGTTTTGTGATGCCTCTCGGTGAAAGTCAGTAGTCCTCTTGCAGATGGTCCGCTCGTAGGATGCGATCACGATTGTCCCGTTGGACGGGCAATCCGGAAGTCAACGGTTGTAATCAAGTCTGCACTCAGAATCATCCGAGCCCGCGATGAGCTCGTTGAACACGGTGCAGCTCTTCAGCATTTTCCTGGGAAACTATCCGCCGGCTTTGAGTTCGGTGAGCACCTGCTTGGCGATTTCTTTCAGGGTCTCAAACACTCCCACGCCCTGAAACGCAACCGCCTCGACCACAGGTTCATTTTTCTTGCGCAGTTCGGTACTCAGCATATCGATGGGAAGGATATTGGGCAGATCGCGCTTGTTCAGCTGCAGTACGTAGGGAATCTTGTTGAAATCGTAGCCATGCTCTTTCAGGTTCGACATGAGATTGTCGAGCGCTTCCACGTTGGCGTCCATGCGCTGCTCCTGCGAGTCGGCGACAAAGACAATGCCATCCACGCCGCGCAAAATCAGCTTGCGGCTGGCATCGTAGAAGACCTGGCCGGGCACGGTGTAAAGGTGAATGCGGGTTTTAAAACCGCGCACGGTGCCCAGATCGAGCGGCAGGAAATCGAAGAACAGCGTACGCTCGGTTTCCGTTGCCAGCGAGATCATCTTGCCCTTCTGCTGGTCCGCGGTTTTTTGATAGATCACCTGCAAATTAGTCGTCTTGCCGCCGAGGCCGGCGCCATAGTAGACGATCTTGCAATTGATCTCGCGGGCTGCGAAGTTGATGAAACTCAAAGGCTTCCTCGAAGCGGGCACACCTTGGCGGGTGCTTCCGCCCTCAAATTATCTTAAATGGAGGCTCGCGCATTTTATATCACACGCGAGGTGACCAAGGCAGGTTACTCAGGTGACCCCCGGGTATTCCCGGTGTGGCGCGGGCGCCCCACCCCGCGTTTTTTGTCCCTTGCCCAGGCGTTACCGTCCCAGCGGGTAATATCCGTCGCGGGCGGAGATTTTGAGGCCCCGTTTATCCACCAGCACTTCGATACTGCGATAAGCCGCACTGCTCGCCACCGCCTGCGGGACATATCCCAGCGTGTACTGGTTGCGGGCGTCGGAGGTGATCTCGGCGTAGGCGTCCTCCATCGAGATGCGGGTGAGTTCGGAGTAAATCTTGCCGCCACCAGTCGCCACCACGTACTTAGGCAGGATGTCGCTGTAGCCCTGCCCCCACAGATGGATTTTTCCCACCTGCTTGAAAACCGGCAGCGCCCCACTCCCGATCACCACTGCCTTCACCTGGATGGAATGCGTTTGCAGAACCTTCAGCACATCGCGATAGCTGGCCTTGCTGCCCAGTTCCTGCCCGTCGCTCACGACGAAGATGACTTTGCGCAGGGCGCGGTCGCGCTTGCTCAGGTCGAGCGCAGCTTCCAGAATCGCATCATTGAGAACGCGCGCCTCGCGCGGCGGCGTGTTGACCGGCTGGATCGTGGGACCTCCCACCGGAGCGCCGTTCACCGTCGGCCCCGAGGCCAGCGGGCCACCCAGCACGGGCACACCATTCGCCCCATGCACAAACTTGAGGGAGTTCAGAGAGGCGGTCAATCTTTCCGGGCGGCGGGTGAAGTCGGTCAACTGGCTCACCGTGCTGCTGTAGGTGTAAAGCGAAACCTCGTCGTAGGGGCTGAAGGCTCCCACCAGCGCGGAATAGGTTTCGTTCACCTTCTGCACCGAGACATCCGACATGCCAATATCAATCAGCACGGCCACCGACAGCGGAAACGGATCGCTGGTAAAGAACGTGAGAGCCTGCTTCTTGCCGTTCTCCATCACGGTGAAATCCTTGTAGCTCAAGCCGTCGACCAGGCGCCCATCGGAATCCTTCACCATGACCGGAACCTGCACGAAGTTCGCGGTCACCTTCAATTTGTAAAGATCTTGCGCCGGGTTGATCTGATTGGTCGGCATACTGCCCGGGGCAACGGTCTGCACCGGCGCCATGCGCGGCGTATCGGAAGGCGGCGCTGAATTGCCCTGGTCGTCCTGTGCGCTGCTGCTGCTTCCAGGAGCCGACCGGGATGCGCCCGACTGCGCGGCATCCGGCTTGGGTTGAGTCAGCGGCGGAGGCTGCGTCAGTTTCGGAACCGGCGGCTGCACGACCGAAGGAGCGTCAGGAATATCGCTGGACTGCGGTGGATTCGACTGTTGCGGCTGGCTGGAAGTCGACTGGGACCACCCCGGCGACACTACGGCGCACAGGGACAATAGAATGAATAACCGAATCGCCGGAGCCATGGGAGCCCCCATCTTGTGCAAAATTTTCAACCCTTCACCTTGCTCCGATGCGAGTCTGCCTGGTTTCGTGCATCTAAGCTATACAATTAGACTAACAAACTGACGCAAGAGAATCCTCGAATGCCAAAATTTGTTTCTTCCCCCCGTAGAGTGTTTCCCGTAATTGTGGCTCTGGCCCTGTTTCTGGCAGCATCCTTCGCCTTCGCCCAACAGCCGGCGGGCCAGACTTCGAATCAGGGTTCAGGCCAGCAATCCGGCCAGCAGTCAAAGGACGCCCAGCAGCAGGAGCCCAGCGAGACGTTGAAGGTCAACGTCAACGTGGTGCAGCTGTTCTTCAATGTCAAGGACAAGCACGGTGCGCTCATCCCCAACCTGACCAAAGACGATTTCGACATTCTGGAAGACGGTAAACCGCAGACCATCAAATACTTTACCGCCGAATCGAATCTGCCGCTGACCCTCGGCATCATGATCGACGCTAGCGGCAGCCAGTTACGCGTCCTCGACATGGAGAAGGAAGTCGGCGGCGCTTTTCTGAAGCAGGTTCTCACCGACAAGGACGAAGCTTACGTGATGAGCTTCGACGTCACGGCCGACCTGCTGCAGGATTTCACCCGCGACGTTCATCGCCTGCAGAACGCCCTGAATAAAGTGAAGATCAACACCGGCTTCGTCGGCGCCGGCCTGCCCGGAAGCGGCGGCGGACCCGTGCCCATCAGCAACCCGGCGGGCACGGTGCTCTACGACGCGGTGTATCTCTCAGCCCACGACATGCTCTCGAAGGAGGTCGGCCGCAAGGCCATGGTGCTCCTCACCGACGGCGAAGACCAAGGCAGCAAGCTGAAAATTCGCGACGCCATTGAGGCCGCACAGAAGGCCGATGCCATCGTCTACGTTCTGCTCTGCGCCGACCGCGGGTTCTACGGCGGAATGACCATGGGCTATTCCGGCGAAAGCGATATGCGGAAGCTCACCGAGCAGACGGGCGGCCGCGTCATCAACGTCGGTAACAAATTCGACAAGCTGCGCGAGGCCTTCGACCAGATCGCCACCGAACTGCGCAGCCAGTACAACATCGGGTACACGCCAATAAATGCCAGCCTCGACGGCAGCTATCGCAAGCTCGAGATCAAGAACAAACAGAGCTACAAAATCCAGGCCCGCGCTGGATACTACGCGATGCGCCACGAAGAGTAGCTCTCTCGAATTGGAGAAGTCATGCTGGAACAGGAAAAAACCAGCCGGGCGCGGCTGATCGGTTATGGCATTGGTCTCCTCGCCGTCGTAGCCATCATCGCGTGGAAGTTTCTGGCGCGATGACCGGCCTCTCGTAGAATCCACCGCGACTTGCTGATACACTCCCTGCCTGGAGGGTAGCCATGCCCCAGTTCTCCCGCCGCTCTTTCCTGTCGCTGTCGGCCGCCGCATCCGCCGCTGCCGTGCTCCGTCCCATGGGTGAGGCCCAGATGGCCGCCTCGGCCCGTCCTACGGTCCACGCCGCGAATGCCGTCATGATCGACTCCAATGAGAATCCACTGGGACCGTGCCAGGCCGCGCGCGATGCGGCGAGTGCGATTGTCCAGCAAGGCGGCCGCTACGCCTTCCACCTCACGCAGGAGTTCACCGCGAACTTCGCCAAAATCGAAGGGCTCGACCCCGAGTGGGTCAGCGCGACTGTAGGATCGACACCGCCGCTCGGCCTCACCGTGATCGCCTTCACCTCGCCGCAGAAGAGTTTCGTCACCGCGGATCCCGGATACGAATTCGGAATGTTTACCGCGCAGGCCAACGGCGCTCGCGTGGTCAAAGTCCCGCTCACGAAAACCTACGCGCATGATGTCAGGGCGATGCTGGCCGCCGCTCCCGATGCCGGAATCTTCTACATCTGCACGCCGAACAATCCCACAGGTACGCTGACGCCGCACGCCGACATCGAATATCTGGTCGCCAACAAGCCGAAGGATTCCATCGTGCTGGTCGACGAAGCCTACATCCACTTCAGCGAGGCGCCCAGCGCCATCGATCTGGTGAAAGCCGGCAAAGACGTAATCGTGCTGCGGACATTTTCGAAGATCTACGGCATGGCCGGACTGCGCTGCGGGCTGATCATCGCCCGCCCCGAGCTGACCAAGAAAGCGATGGGCATGGGCGGATGGAATCCCATGCCGGTCACCGCCGTGACGGCGGCCAAAGCCAGCCTCAACGATCAGCAACTCGTCGCCGAGCGCCGGCGTATCAACGCGAACATCCGCCAGCAAACCTTCGAATGGTTCGACCGCAACGGCTATTCCTACATCCCGTCAGACGCGAACCACTTCATGGTGGACACCAAACGCCCCGGCCAGCAGGTGCGGGAAGCCATGGCGAAAGAGAATGTGCTGATCGGCCGCATCTGGCCGGTGATGCCGACGTACGTCCGCATCACGGTAGGCACACAGGAAGAGATGGAGAAATTCCAGGCAGCGTGGCAGAAAGTAATGAAGGCGTAGGGTTCGAGCGTGTGTGGAGCCGGCGCCCCCGCCCGCGTATCCCTGCAGCGTAGAAGTAGTTTTGCGGAAGCGAAATCCGAGCGCGCTCAGATCCGCATCGGCATCACGATATACCGGTACTTGTAGTCATCGCCCTCGGCCGGACGCAACTGCCCCGCCGACTGCGGATCCTTCAATTCCAGCCGCACCTCGGCGGTGCCGGCGGCCTTGAGGAAGTCGACGAGATACACGGCATTGAATCCAATAGTCAGCGGCTCACCGGTGTAAGGCGCTTCCAGCGAATCTTCCGACTCGCCCGCTTCGGTCGATGAAGCCGAAAGTTTCACTTCGCCCTTTTCCAGCTTGAGACGCACGGCGCGCGAGCGCTCGTCGGCAAACTGCGCCACGCGCAGAATCGCCGCATTCAACTCGTCGGCATTCAGCGGAATAATTTTGTTGTTGTCCTTCGGCAGCACGGCTTCGAAATTGGGGAACTGCCCGGTTAACTGCCGCGAGGTCAGCAGCCGCGATCCGATGCGGAAGAACAGCGTCGACTCATCCTTCGCAAACTCGATCGTATCCGCGTCGGTCGAATCGAGCAGCGACTTCAATTCGTCCATCGCCTTCTTCGGCACCAGCGTTTTCATCTCGCCGGAGACGCCTTCAAATTTTTCTCCAGCGCGCTCGCAGTGCGCCAACCGGTGCCCGTCCGTCGCGACCATCGTGATCGACTCTGGCTTCAGCAGCATCAGTGCGCCATTCAGCGTGTAGCGCGATTCCTCATTCGAAATCGCAAATCCCGTGCGCGCAATCAATCCGCGCAGAATCTGCGCCGGAATGGTGATCGCCCCCGCGGACGGAAATACCGGCAGGCTGGGAAAATTCGACTTCGCCATCCCCACCATCTTCGTGTTCGATCGCCCGCAGCGAATGCTGACCCAATGATTCTCCAGCAGTTTGATGGTGATATCGGCGTCAGGCAGCAGCTTCACATAGTCGTGCAGTTTGCGCGCTGGAATGGTGCACGAGCCTTCTTTTTTCACCTTCGCGTTGCATGAAGTGCGCAGGCTCAAATCCAGATCGGTCGCAGTCAGCGACAGGCGGTCGCCCGCGGCCTCAAATAAATAATTGGATAGAATCGGAATCGTAGTCTTGCGCTCGACCACGCCCTGGGTTGCGGTCAACTCGTGCAGCAATTCAAACTTGCTGACTGTAATTTCCATTGTGCCCGCGGCAACTGCGGCTTCCACCGGCATAGAGTGCGTCTCCCCCGACCTCGCGAACTTTGCCGTGCTACTTTGACTACTCTTATATCAAATACAAATCAAATAAAACCAGTAGTAACAGTAGGTGCTTCGCAGAAGTGGAAAACTCAACCAACTGGCTTGTTCTCACCCGTTTCAAACCAGACCGTTGATGTTAGTAATCGGTCCCGAACTCTTCTGACGTCCCACTGTAACTCAGCCCGAACTTTTATTACGTCGAAGCCTTCCACAGCTTCCACATCTCATTCACAGCCTGCTTGCAGGAAGACTCAGACGTTAGGTGGAAAACTCCGTGAACCTCGCGGTTCATCCCCCTAATTGTTCGGTCAGTTTGTTCACCAGCCTGTTCAAATCTTTATCGTTCTTGCGAAGCTCTTCGATCTTCTCCACCGAGTGCAGCACCGTCGTATGATGCTTGCCGCCGAACTGGCGACCGATCTCCGGCAGCGATGCCTCGGTCAACTGCTTCGCCAGGTACATGGCAATCTGCCGCGGATAGACGATCGCCCGCGAATTATTTTTGGCTTTGATCTCGACCAACCGCAGACCGAACTGCTCGGCCACCATCTTCTGAATCGATTCGATGGTGACCTTGCGGGCCTGCGAGTCGATGAAGTTCTTCAGCACCTGCTGCGCGTAGGGCAGCGTGATCTCCGCCCCAATCAGCGACGAATGCGCCACCAGGCGAATCAGCGCGCCTTCCAACTCACGCACGTTTGACCGGATGTTGGACGCGACATACAACGCGACATCGGTCGGCAGCGTGACTTTTTCCTGCTCCGCTTTCTTTTGCAGGATCGCGACTTTCGTCTCCAGATCGGGCGGCTGAATGTCGGCAATCAAGCCCCACTCAAATCGGCTGCGCAGCCGGTCTTCGATCTCCCCCAGTTCCTTCGGCGAACGGTCGCTGGCAATCACGATCTGCTTCATCGATTCGTGCAGCGCGTTGAACGTATGGAAGAATTCTTCCTGCGTGCGCTCCTTGCCGGTGAGGAATTGGATGTCGTCGATGAGCAACACGTCGACATTGCGGAACTTGTCGCGGAAGCTGGTCATCTTCTCGTAGCGCAGCGAGTTGATCATGTCATTGGTGAACTTCTCGCTGGATACGTAGCAGATGGCGGCATGCGGCATGCGCCGCTTGACCTCGTGCCCGATGGCCTGCATCAGGTGCGTCTTGCCCATGCCGACTCCGCCGTAGAGGAACAGCGGGTTGTAGGCTTTCGATGGACGCTCGGCCACCGCCTGGCACGCCGCATGCGCGAACTGATTTCCGCTGCCGATGACGAATGCATCAAAGGTATAGCGCGGATTCAGTTGCGCTGCGCCATCCCAGTCGAAGCGCGACTGCGAGGGCGCTCCGGGCGGGGGCGCGGACAGCCCGCCATCATGGCGAACCGGCGTCGCCGCAGGATCATCCTCGGGCGTGACGAACTTCACGTCATTGAATCCCAGGCCGAGATTGTCGATCGCTTCCTGGATCAGGTCGGCGTACTTGTCGCCGGCGTGGCGGAACTCGACTGTCGGAACGCGCACGAACAGAACGCCGCCGCTGGAATGGCTGTAACGCGTGGGCTTCAGCCAGGTGTCGTAAGAGTGCCGATTAATTTTCTTTTCCAGCGCATCGAGAATGCGCGCCCACGGATTAGGGGAGAGTGTTGTGGAAGCTGACATATATGAAATATTTCACCGCGCAGCGCCCCGGCGGCTGGTTTGAAGGCGCTGCCTCTAGAATGCTTGTTGATGATTAGCTGGAACCGTTTATTTTACTGCGGAAAGCGCCATCTGGCTGAGTTTTCCACAAAACAAAAAACCGAAAACGAAAGCTGAACTAGTCCGGCATACTAGCACAAAAGTTTTTGTTGTGTGGAAATCTTCAGAGGGAAATTTTCCGCGAAGTCCTATTCAGCGCTCGAATGCATCACGGTGTCAAGTGCCGCGATGGTAACTGCCGCGCGCGCGGTGCAAAATTGGTTTGGCATTCTTCGCAAAATAAATTCTGCCTGTGTGATCCCGGCGATTGACCGGCTATTCGGCGCGTGCTAAGGTCCCTCCGCACAGGGTCCCTCGAAGTTTGCCCGGAGGTCTCCAAATGCTCCAGCCGAAGTCGGAGCGACCGCGGAAATTTTTTACCCAGAAATTATTCTGGATTGCAATCATCACTTTGCTTTCGATTTTCTCCGCCGCGTGCGGCAGTTCGAGCAGCAGCAATCAGAATATTTCGGCGGCGCAGGCGCAGGCCATTTCCCAGCAGATTGTCACCACGCTGCAGGGTGCCCTGACGTCGGTGTCCTCAGGACTGAATCGGCCCCGTGAGCAGCGTCCCAGCCTGGCGACTGCCATCCACGATGCGAACCCGGCGCAGTCTACCGGTTGCACCACGAATGCAAGCGGCACCACCTGCAATATCCCGATCACTTATAGCGGCGCCTGTCCCAGCGGAGGAACCATCGGCGTCTCCGGCGACTTGATGTTCACCCTGGATAATTCCGGCGACGGTTCCGATTCCACCTCGATTACCGTAACTCCCACGAATTGTGTGGTATCGAATCTCACGGTCAATGGCAATCCCAGCGTTACGGCCGCAACCGAGGTGAACATCACCAACAATCAGATCGACTTCCCGCTGACGCTCACCGAATCCGGCGGCATCTCGTACGGGCCGAATCCCAAAGGAAGCTGCAGTCTGAACGTGACGCTAACCATCACATCGCAGACCAGTTGCACGGTCAGCGGCACAGTGTGTGGCCAGTCGGTGAATGGAAGCTGCTAAGCGCTTTGTGGAGGCGTGTTCCTTCAGGGCCACGTTAAGGCGAGCCAAAGGGAATCGGACTTCAGGCCCCGCGGGCTAAAGCCCCTTATTCTGTTTGACCCAAGAACGCGGCGTTGAAGCGCCGCTCTTCCACGGTCCAGCTCTGGCATCTAGGACGGCTCACTCCGCCATTGGCGCATAAGCACCGGCCTGATTTATACTTTCAGTTTGCCCTAACACCGTCGAATCAATCAGGAGCAGCTACTTTTCATGCCCAAGCGTACATTCCAACCCAATCGGCGCAAGCGAAGCAAGAAGCACGGATTTCGCACGCGCATGAAGACCCAGGGCGGCCAGAAGGTTCTGTCCCGCCGCCGCGCCAAGGGGCGCAAGCGGGTCTCGGTAAAACCCGGTTTCCGTGAGTAGTTCTTCGTGAGTAGTTCCATGTGGCGCGGGCGCATCCGCCCGCGATACCCGGAGTTACCCCAGCGATCTGGAATTCGAGCCGAGCGCAGTACCCGTGCCGGGGAGCAACGATGACGCGGACCTCAGCGGGAACCGGCCTTCCGCGCAGCGCCCGGCTCTTGCGCCACGCCGACTTCGAACGCGTGTACAAGCTCGGCCGGCGGCACTTTTCGCCCACGATGACCGTATTCTATTTACAGCGGCCGAATGTGCAGGGAGAACGGGACGCGGGCTCGAAGGCGCTCGCAGTCGCGCCCGGCTTTCGCGTCGGATTCACCGTCGGCCGCGCGCTCGGTGGCGCTGTCGACCGCAACCGCATGAAACGGCGTCTGCGCGAGGCGGTGCGGCTCTGCCGTCCGCTGCCGGGCGCAAATGCCGACGTGGTCATCAACCCGAAGAAGGTTCTGTTAAAAACCGACTTCACAAAGATCGTGGAGGAAGTCGGTCGTGCCTTTGCGACGATCGAGACCAAGTTGAAGGCGAAATCGGAAGTGAAATCGAACGAGCAGCCGGCCCCGGAACTTTCGGGCCGTAAAAAGCAGGAAGCCTGAGTCGCATGCGTGAGATCGGCAAATTCGTTGTGCTGCAATTGCTGCGCGGCTACAAGTGGGCGATTTCGCCGATGCTGCCGCCGGCTTGCCGCTATGTGCCGACCTGCTCCGAATACGCCATGGAAGCGGTCGAGCGCTACGGCGTGCTGCGCGGAGGCTGGATGACCGCGACGCGAGTTCTGCGCTGCCATCCGTTCGTCCACGGCGGCTACGACCCCGTGGTGAAGCACAACCATTGAGAACCGAAGGCGAACGACGCTTTCACAAGTAAGGAAAGAATTTAAACTTTGGCCGAATATCAAAATCCCCAACACGAACCTGGCAGCGAGCGCCGCCTCCTCATTATTTTTCTGGCGACGTTCGCCCTCATGCTGGTCCTGCAGCCGCTCTACAAAAAATATTTTCCGCCGCCCACCCCGCCGCCGCAGCAGACGCAGTCCAATCCAGCGCAATCTGCGACGAGTCCAGCCGCGGCCGACGTGCCCGCCCCAGCAGTTCCAACTCCTCCGGTCGGTGTCACCAAGCAGGCCTCCGGCGAATCCGAGACCGTCATCGAGAACGACCTCTACCGGATCACCTTCACTAACAAGGGCGCGCAGGTTAAATCCTGGATCCTGAAGAAATACAACAACGACGCGCAGTCGGGCCCGCTCGATCTCGTCAATCCGCTCACTGCGCCCAAGTTCGGATACCCGCTTTCGCTGTGGACCTACGACGAAACGCTGCGCAACAAACTTGCCTCGGCGCTCTACGTCACCTCCAAGGAAGGCTCCGAAACTTCGCCGAACACGGTCACCTTCGAATACGCCGATCAGGACGTCTCCGTCCACAAGACTTTCCGCTTCGACGAAAGTTACGTAGTCAGCGTCGAAACCTCAGTCACGCAAAAGGGCGCGCCGGTAGCCGCGTTCCCGGCCTGGCCCGCAGGATTCGGCGATCAGATGACGCCCGCCTTCTACGCGGCTTCCTTCGTCGACTATCAGTACGGCAGCAAGGTCGAGCGCGTGCCTCCGCGCTGCGGATTCTCGCTGTTCTCGAAATGCACCCAGGCCATCGGGGGCGGGACCGTTCCCGGGCCATTCCATTGGGCTGGACCGACCGACCAATACTTCGGCGCCATCTTCATCCCCGACACTCCCGACGCGGCGACCATGGTCACGCTGAACAATTCGATCAAGGTGACGCAGGACCCGCAGAAAAAAGACGCGAAAGACGTCGACGTGAATGTGCTGGGCGCCGCCGTCGGCAACCTGCATGGTCCCACCGTCGAACGCATATTCGTCGGCCCCAAAGAATTCGATATCCTGAAGAAAATTCCTGTCCCCGGCGTGGCCGACAACGATCTCAACGGCCTGGTCGATTTCGGTTTCTTCGGCGTGATCGCCAAGGTGCTCTTCCTCTGGCTGCGCTGGACCTACTATCACATGATCCCCAACTGGGGATGGGCGATCGTGGTCCAGACCTTGATCATCACCGCCGCGCTGTTGCCGCTGCGCGTCACGCAGATGAAGTCGATGCTGAAGATGCAGCGCGTCGCTCCCCAGATCAAATCGATTCAGGAGAAATACAAGAAGTACAGCCTCCGCGATCCGCGCAAGGCGGCGATGAACGAGGAGATTAGCGCGCTCTACAAAAAAGAAGGCGTCAACCCCGCCGGCGGATGTTTGCCCATGCTGATCCAGCTCCCGTTCATCTGGGCCTATTACCGCATGCTGGGCAACGTGATCGATCTGCGCCACGCGCACTGGCTGTGGATTCACGATCTCTCGGCTGCCGATCCGATTTTTATTTTGCCCATCATGCTGGTGGTCACCAGCTTGATCACGCAGCGCATGACGCCGCAGGCCGGCATGGACCCGTCGCAACAGAAGATGATGAACGTGATGATGCCCCTGATGATGGGCTTCATCTTCTTCCGCCTGGCCGCCGGTCTGAACCTGTACTACACCGTCGTCAACATCGTTTCGGTGGCACAGCAAGCCGTTATGAATCGCACCAAGCTTGGCCAGGAGATGCGTGAAATGATGGCCAAGCGCGCTAGGAAGAAAGACAAATAAAAGCGGTCAGTCTGTCAGCCATCAGCTGTCAGCTGAGACCGCAACAAAGTTTCGTTTGAAAAATAGCCCAAGCTGAAAGCTGACGGCTGATAGCTGAGAGCTGACTTCATGCCCATTCCCGATAAAATCGCCGCCGCCAAAAAGATCAACGAATTCCTGCAGGCCGTCGTCACCCACGGCGGGCTTCGCCTGAAATGGCGAATCACCGTCGATCCGCCGCTGCCCGAGAGCCGCGACTGGGAGAAGCCCGAAATCCTCGTCGACTTCGCCGGACCGGACTCGACCCTGCTGCTCGATCGCGGCGGAGAACTTCTCCGCGCCCTCGAACTCCTCGGACTCGAAATGCTGCGCCTTCCTTCGGGCGAGCACGAAAAAATCTGCTTCGACTGCCAGAACCATCGCTCGCTGCGCATCCAGGAACTGCGCACCGCAGCCGATGTCGCCGCCGAAAAAGTTCGCCGCACCGGAGCGCCCTACACCTTCAGTCCGATGTCGTCGCGCGAACGCCGCATCGTGCACCTCGCCCTGCGCGAAGAAGCCGACCTGCACACCGAAAGCGAAGGCGAAGGTATGCGCCGCTGCCTGGTCGTCTATCCCAAGGATCACAAGCCGGCGGGAAAGCCCGCGGCCAGGCACCTTCCCTAAATCCCAGCTGTGCGTCCGAAATCACTTCCCTTCGCCTGCATGAGCGATTAAAGTTTCCTGTCCCAGCGAAGTCGGCCCAGCTGCACTCCTAAATATTCGTGTTCTGAAACGAGGTCCCGTGATTCGTTTCCGCAAGCCTTGCCTTCTTGCACTCCTGCTTGTCCCTGTCTTGCAACTCGCGGCGCAACAGACAACCGATCCCGTCCTCAACGCCATGCAGCAGGAGCTCACTCGCTCCTTCCAGAATTTTAAGAAGACTTCGACGCCGCCATATTTCCTCTCCTACCAGCTCACCGACAACCATGCCATCAACGTGTCGGCCTCGTTCGGCGCGCTCACCGGCAGCAGTGATCAGACGACGCGCCTGCTCGATCTCGATCTCCGCGTCGGCGATTACGCTCTCGACAACACGCATCCCATTCGCGACGCCGATCCTTACGGCGATCTCAGCGATCAGATGGATCGTCAGAAAGTTCCGCTGGAAGATGATCCGGACGCGCTGCGCGTCACCCTCTGGCGTGAGACGGAACGCAAATATCGCGGCGCAGTGCAGCGTCTGCAGAAGGTGAAGGCCAACGTCCAGGTCAAGGTTGAAGCCGAAGACCGCTCCGGAGATTTCTCCCACGAAGGTCCTGAAGTTTATTCCGAGGTCAACGCGCCCTTCTCGTTCGACACCAAACTCTGGGAAGAAAAGTTACGCCGCTTGACCGCGCCCTTCGCGCAGCACAAAGAGATCATCGAGAACGAAGCCCAGGTCAGCGCCGAAGTCGAGACGCGCCGCTACGTCAACAGTGACGGCAGCCAGATTCGCATTTCATCGCCGTTCTATCGCGTCATCATCTCGGCGACGGCGAAGGCCGAAGATGGCATGGAACTCCCGCTGCATCAGACTTACATGTCGTTCCGTCCCAATGGCCTGCCCGATGATGCCACCATTCAAGCCGACGTCAACCACATGATCGAAACCCTGGTCGCTCTGGTGAAAGCCCCGCTGGCCGAGCCTTACACCGGTCCGGCAATTCTTTCCGGACGGGCTAGTGCGGTTTTCTTCCACGAAATTTTCGGTCACCGCATCGAAGGCCAGCGCCAGAAGAATGAAAACGAAGCGCAGACTTTTAAGAAGAAAGTGAACCAGTCTGTCCTGCCCGATTTTCTTTCCGTCTATTCCGATCCCACGCTCAAGACGCTCGGCACCACCGAACTGGTCGGCTACTATCCTTACGATGATGAAGGCGTACGCGCCCGCCGCGTGATGATCGTCGACAAAGGAATCCTGAAAAATTTCCTGATGTCGCGCGCGCCCATCGAAGGCTTCGATCGCTCCAACGGCCATGGCCGCCGCCAGCAGGGCTTCAAAGTGGTCGCTCGCCAGTCGAATCTGGTGGTCGAATCTTCCAAGCAAGTCTCGCGCGCCGAGCTGAAGAAGCTGCTGATCGAGCAGATCAAATCCGCCAACAAACCTTACGGCCTTTTCTTCGACGACATCGAAGGCGGATTCACTTTCACGCAGCGCACCATACCCAACGCCTTCAACGTGCGTCCGACCGTCGTCTACCGCGTCTATCCCGACGGCAAAGAGGAACTCGTCCGCGGCGTCGATCTCATCGGCACGCCGCTGATTGCATTCAGCAAAATTGTTGCCTCCGACGATCAGCTCGCCGTCTTCAATGGAGTCTGCGGCGCCGAGTCGGGATGGGTTCCAGTCTCCGCTTCGTCGCCCGGCATCCTGGTTTCGCAGATCGAAGTGCAACGCAAAGAAAAATCGCAGGAGCGCGTCCCGATTCTCCCGTCACCACCGCAGAAGTGATGGTTGTGTGGCGCGGGCACTCCTGCCCGCGGCTTTTGACTTGATTGGAGCTGAAAATGATTGGAGCTGAAACGTCTGGAGTTGAAAATGTCTGGAGCTGAAATGTTACGAAGGAAGATTCGCATTCATGTCCAGGTCCTGCTGGCGATCGCAGCCCTCGCCGCCACCGCTCGCGCGCAGGATGACATCCCGATGCGCGCCATGAAAGACGAGCTCGCGCGCTCGCTCTCGCAAATGCAGCTCCAGAAGATGGACAAGCCCTACTTCATCGCCTACCGCATGGACGAGATGAACCGCACCAGCGTCTCCGCCACGCTCGGCAGCATCACGGAAGAGCAACCCTCGCGCCTCCGCCTGGTGGGAGTCGAAGTCCGCGTCGGCGACTATGCGCTCGACAACAGCAACTATATTTCGCTGCGCAGCCTTTCCAGCGGCGGAGGCGGCATGTTCAGCAGTATCCGCCAGGCCCCGCTCGACGACAATTATGGCCAGATTCGCAGCACTTTCTGGCTCGCCACTGACGCGCAATATAAGAAGGCCCTCGAAGATCTCACCGCGAAACGCGCCGCACTCGAAAATCGCACTCACAACGACGACATTCCCGACTTCAGCAAATCGCCGGTCATTACAAAACTAGAGCCGCCTGAAAAAACCGCCGCCAACCTCGAGCAGTTAAAGACGCTCGCGCGCGCCATTTCCGCGGTCTTCCGCGCCACGCCGGAAATCTACACCTCATCCGTCGATCTCGAATACCGCAACTTCTATACACGCTACGTGAACAGCGAAGGGTCAGCGTTCATGCGCGCCCAGCCTGTCTTCAAACTTGACATCACCGCGCACACGGAGGCGCCGAACGGCACGCCGGTCGGTGATTCCATCACACTTTACGGACGCACGGTCGCCGACCTTCCCGCGCAGGACGTGCTAGTCGCCCGCACTCGCGCCATGGCCGACCGCATTCTGAAAGTGCGCGCCGCCTCTTCGCTCGACCGCTACAACGGTCCGGTACTTTTCGAAGACGACGCCGCCGCCGAAGTCTTCGCACAACAATTCGCCACCGGACTGATGGCCGTACGCACGCCGCTCAGCGATGACTCCCGCTTCGAAGCATTCTTCAATCAGATGATGTCGCAAATGGGCGGCGGCTCGTTCGTCGACAAAATCGGCGGCCGCGTCCTGCCTGATTTTCTGAACGTCACCGATAACCCGCTCGCGACCGATTACAAAGGCACGAAACTGCTGGGCACGGTCAAGGTCGACGACGATGCGGTGGAGACCCGCGAAACCAAACTGATTGTGCACGGCACGCTCAAGACGTTGCTCGCCACGCGCGTTCCCGTGAAGGCCGTCCCGCAAAGCACCGGCAGCCGCCGAGGATGGGGCCCCGCTCCCAGCAATCTTTTCGTCACGTCCGAAAAATCCATGACCCGCGACGAACTCCACCAGGAATTGCTCAAGCGAGCCAAAGATCGCGGCCTCGATTACGGCATCATCGTCCGCCACGTAGGCGGAGGCGCCGCCGCATCCTTTATGAAGTTGGCGATGCGCATGGCCCGCCAGAATCAAGGCGGAAGCTCGCTCGCCGAAGTCTACAAGCTCTTCCCCGACGGTCACGAAGAACTCGTGCAAGGCATCGAGATCGCCGACTTCACCCCGGCCGCCTTCCGCGACATAGTCGCCACCGGAGACACGCCAGTCGTCTACACCGATGAATTCATTCCGCGCATCGGAGCGTTGTTCTCGCTGGGACTCTCCGCGTCGTCCGACGTGCCGGTAGTCTCCTGCGTGGTCCCGCCGCTGCTGTTCGAAGAGGTGTCGCTGGTGAAGAGCGAAGGCCCGTTCCCCAACCCGCCAATCTCGCCATCACCGTTACTGAAACAATAGAGGTAATGAAATAGATAGGGCGCCAAGAAAGACGGGATTCTGTTGCCTAAATTCCACTAAGGCCGAAGGACGCCTTACGATGCAGCAGAAGAGAGCCTGAAACCAACCATATGTTCCCACAGAGTATCGACCCAGATTCGTAACCAACCAGATTCCCCACGAGCTCGCCTCAAAAGAAAAAGGCGACCCAAAGGCCGCCTCCCGAAAAACTGACCACTAGCCACTGACCACTGGCCACTATCTTCCCGCCCCAGCTCCCTTGGCCGCAGCAGGCATCATCCCGGCAATCTTCATGCCTTCGATCCGCACCAGCACCGACTCCAAACTCGCGCCCGTATCCGTGCAGGCGTCCACATACGGATGCCGGCTGCCATCGGCATGCATCACCAGCACGCTGGTGTCGGCACTTACTTTCTTCACCATGTAGGGCAGATGATGCCGGTCATTCCGGCTCAACGTCGGTCCCAGCACGACCAGATCGAACGTGCTGTTCTTGAGCGCCTGTTCCACAGCCTTGCGGCTTTCGGCCTGCTGTACCGTGTGCCCGGCCTTCTCGAATTCCGCGGCATGCGCCTTCAAAACCTCAGCATCGCCTTCACCATAAAGAACCCGCAACTTCGTTTTCGCCATGAATTGCCCTCGATGGGTTACTTTCGTTCGCGGCTCAATACCCGCAGCGAAACCCGATCTCACGGTAGCAACCAGCCGGGGAGCGGAAAACGTCACCGAAGGTCCATGACGAACGACATGCTTCTGAGGAGAAAAACACGTGGGGACGGACGCATTCGTCCGTCCGGTCGAGCGAAGCTCGACGGCCTTGTGCCGGGCTGCGGCAAATTGAGACCCGACAAACTGATGCAAACCCTATGCGGAAAACCAATTCGGCGCTACACTTTTCCGCGGAGGCTTTCCAACATGTCCGCCCCATTCGTCTGGAGAGCTGTACTGTTAACTCTTCTAATAACCCCGTGGCTGGCTGCTCAGTCCGGCAATGCTCCCAGTTCCACCACGACCTGCAATCTCGACGACGGCCGTCAGGTTTATATCCGCTACAACCCCGTCTCTACGAAGAACGAAAAGGTTGCCAACGGCAAGCCCTGGACTCCCGGCGGCGCGCCCATGACCCTGTTCACCGAGGCCGCGCTCGCGCTGGGGAGTTCCAGTATTCCCATCGGCGCCTACACCGTGTATCCCATTCCAGCGCGCGATCACTGGACGCTGGCGGTCAACAAGAACGTCACGCCCGGCGCCGCCTACGATGACAAGCAAGACATCGCCCGCGCTCCCATGGAGACTGCGCAAGTTGCCGATCCGACCGATACGCTGGAAGTCGCGTTCGCCCACGTCGGCAATCGCTGCTCGCTCCGTATCTATATCGGAAAGACAGCATCGTTCGCCGACTTCGTGGCAAAGTGAATCGGTTCATGGACAGCCGCCTCGGCTCTCCAGTCAAGCGCAGCGAGCGAGATGTGGCGCGGGCACTCCTGCCCGCGAAAGGCCGGCGGCGAAAATTCTGCCAGCTCGAGCGCGACTCTGCGACAATTCCAGATCATGCGTAAGCTGACTCTATTTCTGCTAGCGTTCATCGGCACAGCCATAGCCCAGGGCCCGCGAATCGAATTCTCCAACACAAAAGAAAGTCTCCGCGGCGTTAGCGCCGTCTCCCGCCAGATCGCCTGGGCCAGCGGCACGCACGGCACCTATCTCCGCACCACCGACGCCGGAGTCACCTGGACTCCCGCCCAAGTCCCCGACGCCGCGAATCTCGATTTCCGCGCCGTAGTCGCGTTCTCCGCCGACGAAGCCTTCCTCATGTCCGCCGGACCCGGCGACCAATCTCGCATCTACCACACCGCCGACGCCGGTCAGCACTGGGATCTGCAATTCACTAACTCGAATCCCAAGGGATTTTTCGACTCGATGGTCTTCTGGGATCCAAAGCACGGCATTGTGCTAGGCGATCCCATCCCCGACGAAAACGGCAAACTGAAATTCGAATTGCTCATGACCGACGACGGCAAAACCTGGCATCAGATTCCGCCCCAACAATTGCCGCCAGCGATGGAAGGCGAAGGAGCCTTCGCCGCCTCGAACACATGCATCGCAATCCTGCGCAACCCAGCCGTTGCACTGGCAGGAACGCCGCCTTCAAATAACATCGTCATACCGAATAACATTGTCACTCCGAATAAGCTCGTCGTACCAAATAACATTGTCACTCCGAATAAGCTCGTCGCTCCGAATAAGCTCGTCATATCGAATAACGTTGTCATGCCGAATAAGCTCGTCATATCGAATAACGTTGTCATGCCGAATAAGCTCGTCATATCGAATAACATTGTCATATCGAATAACGTTGTCGCACCGAATAAAATTGTCATTCCGAGCGAAGCGAGGAACCTGCTTTATGCCGGCGCGACCCCTGCTGCCGGCGGGCCCACTCAACCGCCCGCAGCGTGGGAGAGCGGCCCTTCAGGGCCGCCTCAGCCCGCAGAAAACGAAGGGGCTTTAGCCCCCGACCCCAACCTCTGGTTCGCCACCGGAGGAAAATCCGCGCGCGTCTTTCACTCGCCCGACCGCGGCAAAACCTGGGACGTCGTCGACACTCCCATCCAACACGGCCCCGACTCCGCCGGAATTTTCTCCATCGCCTTTCGCGACTCAACCCATGGCGTCATCGCCGGAGGCGACTACAAGCGCCCCAATGACGACGGCCCCAATCTCGCCTTTACCGAGGACGGAGGCAAGACCTGGAAGCTCTGGTCCATCCATCCGCAAGCCTATTTTTCCGCCGTCGCCTATGACCAACGAGTGAATGCAGAAGCGATCGCCCAAGCCAGCAAGCTGAACCCAAAGCCGCGTTTCGCGCCAACATTGCCGGAGCGGATCTTCATCGCTGCGCCTGATTTCATCTTCGACTTCCGCCCACCCCTCAACCCACGCCGCATCAATGGCAAGAAAAAACAAAACATCACCTTCAATGCGGTGAGCGCGTTCCCCGAAGGCGGAGCCCTGTCCGTAGGCCCGAAAGGCTCAATCGCCTTCATCCCCTGAAAGTCGGAACGGCTCGTCATCCTGAGCGAAGCGAAGGACCTCTGCACTCTGCTTGCAGTGCCGTGAACAGCGCTGGTGCGTCGCTTCGAAAGGGCGCGGCTTCAAGCCGCGCCGGGAAGATCAGGAAAAGCAAAGGGCTTTAGCCCCTGAGGGCGAAGGGGGCTGCACGCGTCAAAATTTATTTCTCCGAACAATCACGAACCGAATCCAATCCGCAGAGACCATCATGCCGAAATCAAAAGATCCCAACCACTCTCTCCGCGAACATCTCCTCGAACTTCTCGCCGGCGGCCATGCCCACGCAAAATTCGAAGACGTCATCAAAGATTTGCCGCCGAACCTCCGCGGCGCCAAGCCCGCGAACTTCCCGCACTCCGCGTGGATGCTCCTCGAACACCTGCGCATCGCGCAGCACGACATCCTCGAATTCAGCCGCAATCCGAAACACGAATCCCCCAAGTGGCCCGAAGGATACTGGCCGAAAACCGAAGCCCCACCTAGCGAAAAAGCTTGGGACGAAAGCGTGAAGCAATTCCGCGAAGATTTGAAGGCGATGCAGTCGCTGGTCGAAAATCCGAAAACAGATTTATTCGCGCCCATCAAGTGGGCCGATGGCCAAACCGTCCTCCGCGAAGCCCTGCTGCTGGCGGACCACAACGCCTACCACCTCGGCCAGTTACTGGATGTACGGCGATTGTTAGGAGCTTGGAAATAGACAACCGGTGGAAGACCGAGCAAGTGGAAGAGCGGCGCTTTAGCGCCGCGTCCATATGCAAAATCGGACGGGCTTCAGCCCCGGTGGAGTGTTTTTCGTTGATCTGGGGTGGCGGAGGTTTTCCGCTCTCAATTCGCCACCGGCAATTGAAAATCCGGCCGTCGCCCGACTCTTCTCAGCCCGCTTGCGAAACACCGACCTTCACTCCCTCCCGCCACCGCTCGTCAATCCCCACAAACGCCCATTCAATTTCCGGCGAAACATACCGCAGCAATACATCCGTAGCCGGATGCACATGCAACGCCGGAGCCACCAAATACAGCAGCGGCGTCTCCGTCGACAATTCCACCCCGCCGAAATATCCAAACTTCAAAAACTCTCCGCGCGCATGATGCCACTCCACCCGCGACCAGTAATCCAGCCCCTGCAGCGGCAAATGAATGTCCTCATCCGCCTTCAACTCCAGCACCGCCAAGCCGGCCGTCGCGGGTCATCGCCAAGACATCGATCATCGCCCGGTCCGCTCCCGAAAATGCCGGCACCTGCGAATAACGCCACTCCGCCTCCAGCCGCTCGTCGATCACGCTCACATCTCCCACGACAAGCGACTCCAGCCAGCGCTCCGGACGCAGCCGGAACAAGCGATCTCCGCGCGGCCCATACGGATGCCGCGCCTCCCGCAGCGCGGTCAGCAACTGCACAAACAACGCATAGTTGCGATCCTCCAACACGCGCTCCTCCGCGCCCACGCCAAAAACAATTTCCTGCTTCGAGCGAAACGTAACCGCCTCCGCTCCCAGCCGAGCCCGCGCAAACTCCAGCCCGCGCCAGCGAAACGCGATCTCCGCCGCCGACAGCACCGCGACTTCGCAATTCGGCAGAATTCCATTGATGCGCGCAATCGACTCCGCAAATCGCTCCAGCGCGGACGATTCATTGGTCGCATGCACCAGTCGAGTGGCAATGTTCCCGCGATCTCCGCAATCGATTTCGACTACCGCATCGTGTCGCTCATCAAACTCAAACAAACGCCACTTCGCCGCCGCCTGATTCAGATTCGCCATCCGCTCCCGCACTAAAGCCGAGCAACCTGCCGGTACAAACAAAAGCAGTCCTTCGACGTGTGCACTCGGAGGGCGGGGATTTTGCCTGCACCCATCCATCCACAAAATCGCGAACGTAAGCGAAGCATCGATCGAAGCCTGAGTCTCTGAATCGTTCACCCCCAATACCGCAAACGCCGACTGCCCCCGCCGAATCAACCCGCGCGCATAAATCGGACCAAACGACTTCTCCAGATCCACGCCCGAGGTTAGCCGCTCAATCCTGAAATCCGGAAAATGCCGCTCCAGCGCCCGCCGCAGCTTCGCCTCATACGCCGCGCGGCAAGCCTTCTTCGCCGTCGGCGTCCGCCGGTCATGCTCGCGGCAAATCTCCAGCTTCGTCGGACGCGCCTGCCCCAGCCGCTGCACCGCTAGCCGCAGCGCCCCATTCTTCACCTCCGCATCCAGCACGCGCCGCACCGCGTTGCGCTCCGCCGACCACAAATGCAGCAGGCACTTGTTGTGCTCGCCCGAAATCGAATACTTCGCCCGCGCCAGGTCAAACGCGATCGCCCCGTCTTCCAGCACCACCGCCCCCGAAGCCTCGGCCAGAAATTCCTGCAAAGTCCGCGTCAACGCCTCAGGAGTCATTCCGAAATTGTCCACGTCCGCCGCTCCCGAGTCTGTGACGAATGACCATGAATCGCGCCCAAGGATGTGGAAACCTCGGTGCGCCTCCGTGACCTCGGTGGTGAATCTTCCTGCCCCTGCGGACCGCCTATGGGATAATCAACAGACAGGAGCATTCCGCCTGCGAGTCCGCACCAAGCTCGCGGGCATCTAATTAACGTGGAAAAAATCACTGATAAAGCTCGTTTCTTCTTCGAACATTACGGACTGACCGATCGCGACCTCGAGCATTACCTGGCCGCCGCGCTCTCCGCCGGAGGCGATTACGCCGACCTTTATTTCGAATATCTTTCCTCGACCGCGCTGATGGTCGACGAATCCATGGTCAAGTCGGCCAGTCAGGGCATCTCTGCCGGATGCGGCATTCGCGTCGTCTCCGGCGAACGCACCGGATACGCCTATACCGACGACCTGTCCGCCGACCGCATTCTGCACGCCGCTCGCACGGCCGCGTTAATCGCCAGTGCCCCGGCGAAAACGCGAGTCGCAGGATTTCAGAAGTCGCAGGCCCGCAGCCTTTATCCCGTGACGCTGCCGAGCGTCGACGCCGAGATCACGGCCAAGGTCGAACTCGTGATGCGCGCCGACAAAGCTGCCCGCGCCTTCGATCCGCGCATTAAAGAAGTTCGCGCCAGCTACGCCGACGAACTGCGCAATATTCTCGTCGTCGCTTCCGATGGAACCTTCGCCGAAGACTCGCAGCCGCTGGCCCGCATGAACGTGAGCTGCATCGCGAAGACCGAAGGCAATTCCGCCCGCGGCAGTTCCGGCGGCGGAGGCCGTGTCGCCCTCGACTTTTTCTTCAGCGACAAGAATCCCGAATACTTCGCCAAGGAATCTGCCCGCCAGGCGATTCTGCAACTCGACGCCCGCGAGGCTCCGGCCGGAGAAATGGAAGTCGTCCTCGGCCCGGGATGGCCCGGCGTCCTGCTCCACGAAGCCGTAGGCCACGGACTCGAAGCGGATTTCAATCGCAAGAAAACTTCCGCGTTCGCGGGACTCATCGGTAAGCGCGTCGCCAGCGAAAAGTGTACGGTCGTCGACAACGGAACCATGCCCTGGCGCCGCGGTTCGCTCAACGTAGACGACGAAGGCAACTCAACCCAGGAAACCGTACTGATCGAGAAGGGAATCCTAAAGGGCTATCTGAGCGACAAACTTTCCGCGCGCCTCATGGGCATGGCCAACACCGGCAACGGACGCCGCGAGAGTTACGAGCACATTCCCATGCCACGTATGACAAATACGTACATGCTTGCCGGTACAGACAATCCTGAAGACATCATCCGCTCGGTGAAGCACGGAGTCTACGCTGTCAATTTCGGCGGAGGCCAGGTCGATATCACCAACGGAAAATTCGTCTTCTCAGCCAGCGAAGCCTACATGATCGAAGATGGCCACATCACAGCCCCTATCAAAGGCGCGACGCTCATCGGCAACGGTCCCGACGTGCTGACACGAGTAAGCATGGTGGGCAACGATCTGAAATTCGACGAAGGCGTAGGCACCTGCGGCAAAGACGGCCAGGCCGTCCCGGTAGGCGTAGGCATCCCAACATTAAAAATCGATCGCCTCACCGTAGGCGGCACCGCCAGAAAAGATCCCGGCGGATTTATGCAGTAGGATTTGCCACGGATCTTCACGGATCAGAAAATATTCTTGTCATCCCGAGCGAAGTGTAGGATCTAGGCACTCTCTCTGTGGATTCTTTTAAACTCTGTGTCCTCTGTGGTGAAGATTTTCTCTATGCCAACTGAACTCGAAACTCGCACCTCGAAGCAAGCCACCAACCTCCGCGAAGTCGCGCAGGACATCGTCGCCCGCGCCATGGCCGGAGGCGCCACCGCCGCCGAATGTGTCGTCCGCGAAGGCGACGAGTTCTCCACGCTGGTCCGCCTCGGCCAGGTCGAGACGTTGAAAGAATCTGGCTCCAAGTCCATCGGAGTCCGCGTCTTCTTCGGTCAGCGCGCCGCCTCAACCTACTCGTCCGACTTCTCCAAAGCCGGCCTCGACCGCTTGGTCAGCTCCGCCCTCACGCTCGCGAAGATCACCTCCGAAGATCCCTTCGCCGGAATCCCTGAAGCATCGCAGTTCGGCCAACTCAAAGGCGATCTCGCGCTCTACCACGAAGATGTCTACTCGCTGCCCGGTCCCGACCGCATCGACTACGCGCGCCGCGCCGAAAAGGCTGCACTCGATTTCGACCCGCGCATCAAGAACTCCGAAGGTGGAAGCTTTGACGCCGCGACCGGCCGCAAAGTTCTCGCCAACTCGCACGGCTTCATCGGCGAATTCCGCCGCTCTTACTGCTCCGTGGCCGCCGTCCCCATCGCGCAAACCGATGACGGAGCCATGCAACGCGATTACTGGTACTCGGTCGCACGTACGCTGACCAAGCTCGACGCTCCCGAAAAAGTCGGCAAGATCGCCGCCGAGCGCACTCTCCGCCGCCTGGGCGCGCGCAAAGCTAAGACCGCGCACGTCCCCGTGGTCTTCGATCCCATGGTCTCGACCTCGATCCTTGAGCACATCTTCGAAGGCATCAACGGAGATTCCGTCTACCGCGGCGCCAGTTTCCTCGCCGGGCAAGCTCGGCGAAAAAATTGCCGGCGATAACGTCACTGTCATCGACGACGGCACCATCCCCGGCGGATTCGGCACCAGCCCCTTCGACGGCGAAGGCATTCCCACGCGCCGCACGGTCGTCATCGAAAACGGAGTGCTGAAGTCGTACCTGCTCAATACCTACACCGCGAAAAAACTCGGCCTGCAGACCACGGCCAACGCCTCGCGCGGATTAGCCGGCACGCCCGGCATCGGCCCCGGAAATTATTTTCTGCAAGCCGGCGCGAAGTCGCCGAAAGAATTAATCGCAGGAATCAAAGACGGCTTGTACGTAACCGAATTCCTGGGTCAAGGCGTGAACCTCGTAACCGGAGACTATTCCCGCGGCGCCTCAGGCCTATGGATCTCCGGCGGTGAACTGACTTACCCGGTAGAAGAAATCACGGTGGCCGGAAACTTGAAAGATCTTTTCTTCCACATCTCCGAAATCGCCAATGACTTGGAGTTCCGTGGCGCAGTAGCAGCCCCAACCATCAGGGTAGACGGCCTGACGGTAGGAGGCGAATAAACTCACGTAGGGCGAGTAAACACGTGGGGACGGACGCATTCGTCCGTCCAGCGAGCGAAGCGAGCCGTAGCAAGCATCGCCGGAGCGACGATGTAGGATCAACCGTGGAAGAGCGGCGCTTCAGCACCGCGCAAAGCGGAGCGAGAAGAAGGGCTTCAGCCCCAGCGGGTCCGATCATGAAATTCGCCAAAATCACTTTCTACGCCGCCTTCGTCTGGGGCATCCTCATCCTCACGCCCCTCTTTTTTATCTTCGACGTCATCGGCCGCCAGGATCCTCCCCCCATCACCCATCCCGGCTTCTACTACGGATTTCTCACCGCCGGCCTGGCCTGGCAATTCGCTTTCCTCGTAATCGCCCGAGACCCAGTCCGCTTCCGCACGATGATGATCCCATCCATCCTAGAAAAATGGGGATACGGCCTCTCCTTCGCCGTCCTCTACATGCAGCACCGCCTCCATCCCCAAGACCTGATGTTCGCCGCAATCGACACCCTCTTCGGCCTACTCTTCCTGATCGCATTCGTAAAAACGAAATCGTAATCGAAGAAAAGAAACACGTGGGGACGGACGCATTCGTCCGTCCAGCGAGCGAAGCGAGCCAATCAAGTGAGCCCCCAGTGGAAGAGCGGAGATTCAGCAAGTACGTGAAAGAGCGGCGCTTCAGCGCCGCGTAAGCAGGCCAAGGAAGAGGGCTTCAGCCCCAGTGCTCGTTTTTCTCTCCCCCATTCCCGTATTCTTTCTCCTGAGAAATTCAATCACGGAGAAACGCGAGCCATGAACCGCCGCTCATTCCTGAAATCCGCCAACCTCGCCGGACTCGCCCTCGCCCTTCCAACTTCCACCTTCGCCAAAGCGCAAGTGAAACCCGCGCCCGCCAGCGCAACCGACCCGAACCACATCCTGCTCAAAGACTATCGCCCGCGCTCGCTCTACAAAGTTCCCAGCACTCGCATCGACAAAGCGAAGTATCCGATCATCGACCTGCACTCGCACCCGGAAGCGAAGACCGATGCCGAAATCAAAACCTGGCTCAAGAACATGGACGACAGTCGGCGTCGAGAAATCCATCGTCCTCACCATGACGACCGGCAAGCCGTTCGATGCCATCAATCAGAAATATTCACAACACCCCGACCGCTTCGAAGTCTGGTGCGGGCTCGATTTCAGCGGATACAACACGCCTGCGTTCCCCAACGATGCCGTGAAAGAACTCACCCGTTGCCACGACGCGGGCGCGAAGGGCATCGGAGAGATTCACGATAAAGGCCAGGGTCTGCGCTCCGGAAAATCCACCGCGCCCGGCCTCCATCCCGATAACCCGCGCATGGACGCCGTCTGGCAAAAAGCCGCCGACCTTCGCATGCCCATCAGCCTGCACGTCGCCGATCCCATCTGGATGTACCAACCCATGGACAAGCACAACGACGGCCTGATGAACGCCTACGAATGGCGCCTCGACAATCAGCCAAATATCGTGCAACTTCCCGGCATGATCGAAATTCTCGAGCGCACCCTGGCGCGCCATCGCAACACGACCTTCATCGCCTGCCACTTCGCCAACCTCGACTACGACCTCACGCATCTCGGCGAAGTGCTCGATCGCAATCCCAACCTCTACGCCGACATCGCCGCCCGTTACGCCGAGACCGCCCCCATCCCGCGCTTCGCCGCGCAGTTCTACGCCAAGTATTCTGACCGCCTCGTCTACGGCACCGACATGGGATACGCGCAAGAGATGTACCGCATCACCTTCCGCATCCTCGAGTCGCAAGACGAACACTTCTACGAAATCGACCAGTTCGGCTATCACTGGCCCCTCAACGGCCTCGCCCTAAGCGACGAAATCCTGAAGCGCGTCTACCATGACAACGCCGCCAAGTTATTAGCGTCTCGCTCTTCTTAGTTGCGTCATCCAGGAAGGAATGGAGATTCTGACGGAGGTTGTTTTTGGACTTCCGTGGAAGAGCGGCGCTTCAGCGCCGCGTCCAGCAGATATGAAGAGAAAAGGGCTTCAGAGTGTACGTAATCACTGAATGTTCCTGGAAAACGATAGAGCAAACACCACCGAAATCCAGCCGCGAAGCGGCGGCATGTTAAAGCCCGGCACGTAAGTGCCGGGAAGGGCGGGGAAAGCCCGCGAGTCCCGAAGGGACGGCACCCGTCATCACCCACCCCCGCACTACCGCCAGGCCGACCACAACATCGAACCCGTCATCAACACCGGCAGAAAAACTCCCAGCCGCGCCCAGCGCATCTTCGGCAGATTCTCCGGATTCGCGCTCATCACTGCAAACCCCGCTACCGCGATCACCACCGACACCGCCAGATCCACCTCCAGCACCATTCTGCTGCGCGCAAAAATCGCGCAGATTATCGTTCCCACAAACAGGAGAGCACCCGCAAACTCCTCCCAGTTCGGAGCCATCGCCGCCGTTTCTAGGGGAATGCCCAGCTCGGCGATTTCCTGCCGCAATCCAGCGAATCCATCCATCCGCGATGGAATCAGAATCCAGCGGTACCTCTCCGCGGAACGCAGATACAAGCCCCACCCCACCTCCTCTGCCCGCAGAATTTCCTCGCGCCGCAATTCCCGGCTACCCCCAGCGGCGGAAATCCGCACGCCTTCCGCAGATGCCTCAATGCGAAATTGCCGCAACGATTCCCGCAGGCTCGCCGTCCGGCCCTGCCATCGCCACAAGTTCTCGCCCAGCGGCCCGGCTATGAACACGAACAGCGCTGCGATCACCCAGCCCCGCGCATGATTCCCTGCGCCAAAAATCCACTCTGGACGCAGCCATGCCGTCACCGCCGCTGCGCCCAGAATCACCGCCGCCCCGGCGCAAAACCGCGCCCGCAACCGCTCTGAAGATTCAACCAGAGTCTCAATCCGCCGCTCGCCATAGAAATAAACGCCCATGTCGCGGATTCTAGCAACCGCGCCCTCCAAGGCTCTGTGACATCCGAACACGAAGTTGTTGAAAAAGGTGGAATTAGTCCTGAAACGGGACTGCTTTCACGCGGAGTGAGGGATCTCCTGCAACCCTATCCAAGCGCAATATTCTGCAACCTAATCTCCGGGGTGAGCCTCTAACGACCATGCTCCCGCGCTATGGGTCAGTCCCTAAAGAACTCTTGTCGCCATTCGAAAAACCCAGTACCCTATGCGCTGGTAGTCACGGAATTCGGTAGTCAGGGAATTTTGGTAAATATGTTCAGTCCTCATCCCAACCTGGCCGATGACGTCAACAGCGGCATCGTCCAGTCCGAGATCGAAGGCGGAGTTTTCCTGAACGACCTCCCGCCCTCCACCGTGCTAGAAATCCAGACCATGCACCACCGTTACACCGCCGTGCTGCTGGGCGGCAGTGAAGCCATGCTGTCAGGCCATCCCGAGTTTTGCCCCGAGCCCGTCCAGGTCGCCATCGCCGGATCAACCTGGGGAGGCTCAATGCTCAAGTTGCAATACGTCGGCCGCGGCATGCACCTCGAATTTCGCCATCCCGAATACGCCACCCCGATCGTGACCTCGCCCATCCAGGAAATCCGCGACTACCAGTCCGATCCCGTAGTCGACGCCTACGAAAACAACACCAACCGCAGCATGTCGTAAAGAAGTGAGTGTAAGGAGCGGCTTATAAATGTGGAGCGGGCACTCCTGCCCGCTGCTTTTGACTTTCCTCCGTGAACCTCAGTGCCCTCTGTGGTGAAGGTTTTATCTAATTTCCGATCGCCATTGACGAACCCCCGCCCGCCCCACTACCATCCCTGCCGGAGCCCTACATGTCCCTGACCATCGACACTCGCGAAGTCTCCCACGTCACCATCCTCGACGTTCACGGCCGCATCGTGCTGGGAGACGAGATCCACACTCTTCGCGACGCTGTCCGCGGCCTCATCACTCAGGGACAAAAGAAGATCATCCTCAACCTCGTCGGCGTCGACTACATCGACAGCTCCGGCGTCGGCGAACTGGTCAGCAGCTTCACCACCGTCCGCAACGCGGGAGGCGAACTCAAGCTCCTCAACCTCACCCAGAAAGTTCACGACATCCTGCACGTCACCAAGCTCTACACCGTCTTCGACATCAAAGACGACGAATTCCACGCCGTGAAGTCCTTCGACTACTTCTTCGCCAAATAAACTCACGTAGCCCCGGACGCATTCGTCCGGGGGAAGCTCGCTGCGCTGGCAGGGCGGACGAATGCGTCCGCCCCTACGCGAACGATGGGATGTCTAGGTTGTCATCCTGAGCAAAGCGAAGGACCTACGCACTTCCTCACCACACGAACCAAACTCGATATCACCGAAACTCCCACATCGAGGGGCACAGTCCCGGTCCGCGCTCGCACTTCGTTGTCATTTCGGAGAAATATCCCACCCGGTAACCATCAAGATTCCCCCGAGACATTCCGCCCCTAATCCCGAATCCCCATCTCTCCCAAAATCCAGGCGTAATCAAACGCCGCCTCATGCAGCCGGTCATACCGACCCGAAGCCCCGCCATGTCCCGCCGGACTCAAATTCGTTTTCAAAATTAAAATATTGTGATCGGTCCGCGTGGCCCGCATCTTCGCCACATACTTCGCCGGCTCCCAATACATCACCTGGCTGTCGTTGAACGAAGTCTTCACCAGCATGTCGGGATAATTCTTCGCCTCCACGTTGTCGTACGGCGAATAACTAATCATGTAATCGAACGCCGCCTTCTCCTTCGGATTCCCCCACTCCTCAAACTCGCCCACCGTCAGCGGCAAAGTTTCGTCGAGCTCCGTATTGATCACGTCCACAAACGGTACGCCCACCAGCGCCGCATGAAACAGGTCAGGCCGCATATTCAACACCGCGCCCATCAGCAACCCGCCCGCCGAGCGCCCCTCGATCACCAGGCGATCCTTCGATCCATATCCGCGCTTGGTCAAATCCTCCGCGCACGCAATGAAGTCGGTGAACGTGGTCTTCTTATTCATCATGCGCCCGGCATCGTGCCACGCCTTGCCCATCTCGCCCCCGCCGCGGATGTGCGCCACCGCCGTCACCACTCCCCGATCGACCATGCTGAAAATACTCGAATTGAAAAACATGTCGATCGAAATCCCGTACGACCCGTAGCCATACAAATACAGCGCCTCTTTCCCGTCGAGCTTCGTCCCCTTCAAATACATCACCGACATCGGAATCTTCACCCCATCCGAAGCCGTCGCATAAATCTGCTCCACCTGATACTTGTTCCGGTCATATCCGCCCGGCACTTCTTTCTGTTTCAAAAGTTGCGACGTCCCCTTCTCCATGTCATACGCATACACCGACGCCGGAGTGATCGGCGACTGGTACCCATACCGAAACTCCGTCGTGTCATATACGCGATTCAGATACGGATACGCCGCATACGCTGGCTCCGGAAAATCAATCTTCTTCGACTCCCCGTTGCGCAAATCCGTAACCCGAATCTGTGGCAACCCATTCTCCCGCTGGTACAGCACGAGGAAATTCCGGAAGAAATCCGTATCGTCCAGCATGATGTCGGGATTGTGCGCCAGCACCTCTTTCCAGTTCGCGCTCCCCGGATCCGTCACCGGAGCCCGCACCAGCCGGAAATTTCGCCCCGTGTCGTTCACCCGGATATAAAACGAATCCCCATTTTGGTCGGGATAATATTCCACGCCCTGTTTGCGCGGCTCCAGCACCTTCCACTCCGCCGTCGGATCGATCGCCAGAATGTAGCGCGCCTCCGTCGTGGTATGGCTCGCCGAAACCAGGAAGATATATTTCTGGCTGCGCGTCTTCCGCGCCTCCACTTCGAACCGCTCATCTTTCTCTTCGTAGATCACATCGTCCGGCCCCGCGGTTCCCACCGTGTGCCGGTACATCCGGTACTGCCGCTTCGACACATCATCTTCCTGCGTATAAAAAACGGTTGCGTTATCGTTCGCCCAAACCACCGACCCCACGCGCTCCGCGTGATCGATCAGAGTCTTCCCCGTCCGCAGATCCTTCACCGCCAGCTGGTACTGCCGGAACCCGGTGTTGTCGAACGTGTACGCCAGCATGTTTCCATCCGGACTCACCGCAAACGCCGCCACCGCCATGAACACCTGTCCCTTGGCCAGTTCATTCTGGTCGAGCACGATTTCTTCCGGCGCGTCGGCGACTGTGGCATTCTTCCGGCAACGAATGCCATACTGCTTGCCCGCTTCCTCGCGCACGTAATAAAAATAATCGCCCTCGCGATACGGCACCTCAACGTCCGTCTCCTTTACCCGCGACAGCATCTCGCCATAAAGCTTCGTCTGAAAGCCCTCGGTCGGCTTCATCACCGCATCGGTGTAAGCATTCTCCGCCTCCAGATAAGCCCGCACCTCCGGATTTGGCTTATCCCGCAGCCAGAAATAGTTGTCCACCAGCTTGCGCCCGTTGATATCGGTAACATGAGGCACAACCTTCGCCACAGGCGGCTTGGGCAAAGCAGAGTTGTCAGCAGCGGTAAAGAAAAAAATCGAAGCCAGAAGAAGAAGTCCAACCGAGATCCGGCGCAAAAAGCTGTTGTTCATAAAATTCCTCGCAGAAGAAAATGTGGCGCGGGCACTCCTGCCCGCGAAAGCTAACCAAAAGAACAACCGACCGCACCACCAACGAACCAAGTCCCGGAAAGTGCAAGAGCGGCGCTTCAGCGCCAAGTAAAGCCGTAACCATACTCCCGCCCCAAGCCAAAACGCAACGCCGGGTTGACATATGTAGCGACAGCCGTATGTAGGGACAGCCGCCCCCGGCTGTCCAGTCGAGCGAAGCTCGACCGCTCGCGCACAGTTCGAGCCGTGGAAGAGTGGCGCCGTGGAAGAGCGGCGCGGTGGAAGAGTGGCGCGGTGGAAGAGTGGCGCGGTGGAAGAGCGGGCGCGGTGGAAGAGCGGCGCTTCAGCGCCGCGTAAAGGCGAAGCGACCAAGGGCTTTAGCCCCGGTGAAGACGCCATCTTGCTGAGGAATCAAGAAGGTAAACATCGCACGATTTCGACGAGACTCCTCCACAATTGCGCCCTGATGTTCCATCAAGCCGCCACACCACGCCAAAAAAGGCCGTCTAATCCCACCAGATAACTATCCTGATTCCCTGCCCACTGGCCACCGCTCTTCTACCGCGAATACTCCGTAACCTTCCCGTCCACCACAACAGCCACATACTTCCCCGAAGCCACATCGCGAAACTGCACCACCCGATGCCCCTCCCGCGCCAATTTCCCCCAACGGCTAGGCTTCTCCGGATTCTGCTCAATCGCCTGATACTCCACCCCACCCACCGCAAACCGAACCATCCGAAACCGATTCACCCCAGATCGCACCACTGAAAAATCCTTACCCGCAACCGACACCCGAGGCCCGCTCATCAACTGCTCGGCCACAGATTTCAAAACTTCATGATCCAACATCGGTCCAAAACTCCAAGTTCAAATCCACGGCTGCAACCTGCGAAAAACCGCAGCCCCGCAAGGGGCGGTATTCATTAGCCCGGGACGTAAGTCCGGGGTAAGCCACAGACACAGGAACAAGTCCCGCACGGGACGGCACCGCGGTCGCCGTACCAAACTCGCCAACCCACGAATCCCACCACGACGTATTCCTGTTGTCCGAAATCTAAAATCCAACCGCGATTCCCACCCGATTATCCCACCGGATAACTCCGCGGGTACCCCCAAAAAAAAAGGACGGCCGCAAGGCCGCCCCAACTGACCTCTGGCCACTGGCTACCGGCCACTGCCTTTCAACATCCCCACCACCCGCTCATAATCATCCACGTTCGAATACTCAATCACGATCTTGCCCTTGCCCTTGCGATCGCGAATCTTCACTCGCACGCCCAGCAACCTCTCCAACTCCACCTGCGCCGACCGCACATTCGGATCCACCCACCGCGCCCCACTCTTCTTCACTTCCGTCCCCGGCATCCCAGGAATCGGATCGAGCAGTCCCTCCATTCGCATCACCAGGCGTTCGATCTGCTCAATGTTCATGCCCTTCTTCACCGCGAACAAAGCCGCCTTCGCGATCTGATCGTTATCCTCCAGCCGCAGCAATTCCTTGGCCTCGGCGAAGTTGATCTTCTTCTCCGCCAGCAACTGCATCACCTCGCGCGGCAGCCGCAGCAGTCGCATGTAATTCGCGACCGAGGCCCGCGACAGACCCACGCGCTCGCCAATCTCCGCCTGCGTCAGCTTGAACTCCTCGCTCAACACGCGAAACGCCTCAGCCTGTTCCAGCGGGCTCAAGTCCTGGCGCTGCAGGTTTTCGATGATCGTCATCTCCGCCGCCTGCTGCTCCGAAACCCGCCGCACGATCGACGGAATCGTCTCTCGTCCCGCCAGCCGCGACGCATGCAGACGCCGCTCCCCCACAATCAGAATGTAGCGACCATCCTCCTCCGCCGGACGCACCACAATCGGCTGCAATACCCCATTCGCCTTGATCGACTCCGTCAGCTCGGCCAAAGCATCGTCGTTGTGCACATACCGCGTCTGAAACGGATTCTTATCAATATCCGCAATCGTCAGGTTGACCACGAGGTTCCCCGGAATCCGTGACTCAGCCTGCGCCTGAATGCTGATCCCATGCCCCTCAACAGCAGCAGGGAATGTAGGGACAGCCGCCCCCGGCTGTCCATCCGAGCGAAGCTCGGAAGGGTATGTAGAGGCAGACGAAGGGAAAGACGTGGGAACGGATGTGGGGACAGACGCGGGGACGGATGTGGAAACGGATGTGGAAACGGATGTGGGGACGGACGCATTCGTCCGTCCAGCCGAGCGAAGCGAGGCGGCGGCACGGCATCGGCATCCGCCGCATAACCCGGATCCACCTCAGCCTCGTCAGCCTTGTCATTCCGAACGGAGTGAGGAACCTGCTGTTGGCCGGTAGCGCCACTGCTCCCAGCCGCCGCATCCGCAGGCCGCACCACTCTCGGCCCCGGCAAAAGCGACTCCAACCCCCGCCCCAAAGCCCGCCGCTTCTCGACCTTATCTTTCACCGCGTTACTTGCTGCCGTAGTCGTCATCCTCGCCCTCGCAATCAAGATCGACCAATGTAGATATATACATAGACGTATATCAATCTACTAAGCCGTCTTATCCATCTCGTCCGCCGAAGCCTCGCCTCTGTGCTCCTCTGTGATCTCTGTGGTCAACGCTTGTGCAGTCTGCCCAAACCCAGGCCCCTGCCGCTCGATGATCTCCTTGGCCAGCCGTATGTAGCTCTCCGCGCCCTTCGACCGCGGATCGTAAACCAGCGCCGCCTTCCCATGACTCGGCGCCTCTGCCAGCCGTATGTTCCGCGGCACCGTCGTCGTGCACAGTTTGTCGCCAAAGAAATTCGTCAGCTCAGTCTTCACCTGCTGCGCCAGGTTCGTGCGCTCGTCAAACATGGTGAGCACCACGCCCTCGACCGCCAGTTCAGGATTCAGCGCCGCACGAATGCGCTCGATGGTGTCCAGCAGCTCGCTGATGCCTTCCAGGGCAAAGTACTCCCCCTGCATCGGAATCAGCACCGCGTCAGCCGCCACCAGACAATTCAACGTCAGCAGATCCAACGCGGGAGGACAGTCCAGCACGATGAACTGGAAGCGATCGCGCAGAGGCGCGAGCGCCTCGCGCATGCGGAACTCGCGCCCCTCTGCGTCGACCAGCTCAAGGTTTGCCCCAATGAGGTTCTTGTGGGCAGGAATCAGCCAGAGCTGTTCGAGCTCTGTGGTCAGCAAGGCCTCCTCGGCAGAGGCATCCTTCATCAGCAGGTGGTAGGAGTTGATGCGGTCAGGATCCTTGGCGAAGCCCAGGCCGCTAGTCGCATTCGACTGCGGATCGCAGTCGACGAGCAAGGTATTCACTTCGGCGGCCGCAAAGGATGCGGCCAGGTTGATGGCGGTCGTGGTCTTACCCACGCCGCCCTTCTGATTGGCAACGGCGATAACGCGTCCCATGAAATTGTTAGGAGAGCCAGAGCGACTCAAGCGCAGCATAAAGCTACGTGCCATTGCAAAGCAATGAAGAAAAGCTGTGCAAAGAGGTGAATCGTGTGCAAAACAGAGAAGTGTTCCTGAAGGAACACTGTGAGCGGGTAGGCGGCGTCAGATCGAGCGGCAAAGGCGTTCCGTGTAGTCCCCGAAAGCGAGAAGTGTTCCTGAAGGAACACTGTGGAAAACTTTCTAATTTCTAGAATCGCAGCGAGCTTGCCTGATGTTATTTCGAATATTTTTCCCACTTACACTATCTTAAATGCCTTACAAAGACTATAGTCTGCCACCGAATAGCTAGTAAATGATCATTGGTTCCCACTTCACCAATGGCGGTATCTTATTTGGTTCGCCTTCATACGTTAGCGATCAGCAGAATTCGCGATTCGGAACCGGGGATCGGTTGTGGGTCTGACCAGGAGAGGTCGGGCAGGAGGGAGCGCGCTTGGCTCTGCTGGGCTGAGCCGATTAGTAAGGCCAGGCGACCTGCGGGCCTGACCAGGCTGGCGGCTGTGGGGAGGATGGATTCGAAGCGCTCCACTGCACGCAGCGTGACTACGTCGAATGCAGACTTGGGGAGGGTTTCGGCGCGGGCGGTTTGTATATCGATGTCCGTCAATGTAAGGGCGCGGGCGACTTCGCGGAGGAAGGTGGCCTTTTTTTGATTGGACTCGATGAGCGTGAGGGAGATGTCGGGCGCCCAGAGTTTGATGGGGATGCCAGGGAATCCGGCGCCGGAGCCTAGGTCGGCGAGGGCTGGGGCTGAAGCCCTGTTTTCTTTCTCGACCTGGACGCGGCGCTGAAGCGCCGCTCTTCCACCTTCTGGAGCGCTCTCAGTGTTGATTCCAACCGTCAGAGTGCCTGCTTCGGCCGCACCTGTTGCCGAGCTTTGCTCGGCTGGACAGCCGGGGGCGGCTGTCCCTACATGACTGGGGAAGAGGTGGCGGGCGGCGAATAGGCTTTCACCGAAGTGGCGAGTGACGATCTGCTCCGGGTCGCGGATGGCGGTGAGGTTGATGCGGGCGTTCCAGCGGAGGAGTATATCGATGTACGTCGATATACTCTGAAGCTGAGATGGCGAGAGAATAGCAGGTTCCTCACCGCGGCCTTTGGCCCGATTCGGAATGACACGCCGGTGAGGATGCGGCGAGGTACGGACTTAGCAGCTCTGCTATGCGGGCGGTTTGCATTTCATTTCGATTCTAACTTGCGAAGATCTTTACCACAGAGGTCGCAGAGGAACACAGAGGCCACGACATCTGCTTGACAGGTTATGAATATGTTCTGTATGTTCAGTTTGTACTGAAGAGGATGACATGGCTGAACTTACCAGTTTGCAGACGCAATATATTTTGCATTGGGGTGAGATGGGGACTAAGTGGGGAATCAACCGGACGGTGGCGCAGATTCATGCGCTGCTGTATTTGTCTCCGCGGGCGTTGCCGGCGGAGGAGATTGCCGGGACGCTTAGCGTGGCGCGGTCGAATGTGAGCACTTCGATTCGCGAGTTGGAGAGTTGGGGGATTGTGCGGGCGGTGCATGTGCTGGGCGACCGGCGGGAACATTACGAGTCGATGAAGGATGTTTGGGAAATGTTCCGGCTGGTGATTGAGCAGAGGAAGCGGAGGGAGATTGATCCGACGCGGGAGGTTTTGCGGCGGTGTTTGGCGGAATTGGATGGGAAAGAGCCGGGCGCGGAGTACACGCGCGAGCGCCTGGAGGCGATGGCGGGATTTTTTGAGGCGGTGACGGAGTTGTACGATCAGATGAAGCGTTTGCCGACCGGGACGGTGCGGAAATTGTTGCGCATGGGGACGAAAGTGCGGAAGAAGGCTGGGTAGGTTTCGAAATCCCCATTTCAGAACGCCTCGAAATGTGGCAACCCCGGATCACCACAGAGGGCACTGAGGGACACGGAGGAGAACGACGTCCGGACTTTTTGCGTGCGTGAGGCGAGAGGAATGGGGTATCCACATTCTGGGTGATGGATAGAGTTCGCGGGCAGGAGTGCCCGCGCCACACTTACCCCCCGCCACACTTGGCCGCCGCTATACGACTGTTTATCGGGGTAAAATTGTGGCGGCGTTTCGAGTTCCATTCAAAAGGAAAATTCATGGCGCAGGCGAGTGGCGGGGTTGTAGATGCGGCAGGATCGAGAATCTGGGTTACGGTTTCGGGGTTGCCGCTGACGATTCGGTTGGATTGGCCGTTTCATCCGTCGAAGTCGGGGGCGGACTTCTGGGTGTTGCATGGCGACATTGCTTTGGTGGGTTCGGATGGGCTGCATTGTCCGGTGGCAGTGAATTTGTCGCAAACGGTGCGCGAGATCATGCCGTCGATGGAGCCGAAGGACGCGGAGGCTCCGGTGATCAACGCGCTGCGCAAGGAAGTGGATAAACGGCAGATTGAGTTTTTGAAATCGGGGAAGCTTTTGCCGGTGCCGTTTTCCAGCCGCCATTATGACTTCAAGCGCGAGCAGTGGGTATTTGGCAAGGCCAGCGATGAGGTGATGGCGGAGTTTGTGGAGCGGAAAGTTTTTTGGGAGACCAAGCTTGCACCGGGGTCTGGAGATCAGGCGCTGGTTTGGTTGGCGGATCCGGCGGAGGCGCAATATTTGCAGACTACGCCCGCACATCTGGTCGAGGTGGCGTGCCGGTTGGTCGCGGCGCAGGGATTGTTGCGGATCGAGGGCGAGTACGCTGAGGCTACCGCGGGATTGATGAATCAGTCGGAGCGGTTTGAGAAGGCGCGGCTGGCGGCGATTGAGGAGTTGGAGAAGAAGCACGCGTTCGAGAGAGCGTAAAGCAACTTTCTTTGCCACGGATTTACGCGGATTCACGCGGATAGAGCTTGCGATAGCCAAAATCGCAATCGTGCGCGCGGCTATTCTTCAACTCTAGTCTTCATTTCCTTCCTTGAGAATAATCCCCCAGCAGAACTGCGGCGCTATGGCGTAGTTGAGTTGAACCCTGACGATGGCGGCGATGGCGTAATACCGGCAACACGGTTGTACAGGGATGGCATCGTAGAGGGTCTATCGCTGGGGGAGTGAAAATTCGACATCTTCACCACAGAGGGCACTGAGGAACACGGAGGGGTTCGGGGCTCGCTACTGCCTTCGGCCCTGCTAGGCCGGACAGCCGGGGCGGCTGTCCCTACATGATTTGGGGGCTTGAAAGAGGGGGCTTTTGGGATATTTGCGTGGGTTGATTCTACTTCTCGTGGGATGCCTGGCTTTGGGCTGGTCGCGCGCTGGAGCGCAGGACAGTTCGAATCCTCCTGCGCCTTCGGAGCAACAGAATCCGCCGGCTCCGCCCGCGCAGAAGAAAGATGAAGGGATGAATCCGGCGCAGGCTGCGGCGGAGGTCACGAAAAAGATTGGCGTGGAAACGTTGAGCAAGCTGCGGGATTGGGAGAATGGCTGGTTGACGGGGCCATATGTGGGGCGCAAGCGCGAATTGGTGCCGCTGACCGATCATCAGCGGCAGCGGATTTATCTGCAGCAGACGCTGACCACGCCGAGCGCATACGTCAAACGAATGTTTGTGGCCGGGATGGATCAGCTGCGCGATTCGCCGGCGCAGTGGGGCGAGGGTTGGGGGGCGTACGGGGAGCGGTTCGCGTCGCGCGAGGGGCAGTTTATTTCTGCGAACAGTGTGGCGGCGCTGGGAAACTGGGCTTTGAAGTATGAGCCGCGTTACGATCAGTGCCGGTGCAGCGGGTTCAAGCTGCGGACGCGTCATGCGATCTTGCGGAATTTTCTTACCTACAATCAGACGGAGAGGGAGATGCGTCCGCAATGGGGGCTGTATGCCGGAGCGTTTAGCGGAGGAGTGATTTCATCGACGTGGAAGCCGCATCCGCGAAGCGCCTGGGCTGACGGCGGGTATGCGGTGTTGGGGCAGGCGGGGTACGGATCGCTACTCAACTTTTTTATTGAGTTTGCAGGGGACATCAATCGCAAACTGGGGGCGCGGAGACGAGCTGGCGGCGGCGAGTAGGTTGTCAATGAGAACTTTCCTGCGGGAGTCTGGGTATTTTTCCTTAGTCGCAGTTTGGGAGTGCTCTGATGGCGTCACGCTGCGATTTCGTTTGAACTCAAGTTAGGGGTAGACGCTGGCGTGACACTTCACGATTGGGGATCGCCCCCTCGTCGTGAAGGCGTACGCGCTGGGGCCTGCCCTTTTGTTTTTGGGCGGGTGGGGATTTCGGGTAGTGGGCTCGCTTCGCTCGCTGGACGGACGAATGCGTCCGTCCCCACGTGGTTCATGCTGTCACGTGGTTCATTTTGTCCCCACGTGTGACATTCCCCACGTGGTTCAATCGCTGCGCTTCATCATTTGCGTTGTGACTTTGCCTACCGTTAGGAGCGTCATGATCGAGATGATGCCTAGTGAAATCACACAGTAAATGCACCAGACGCCTAGGATGTCTTTTTCGACGTGTGCGAGGTAGAGCGAGAAGGCGAGGCCGGCGACCGTGGGGACGAGCAGGAGGCGGTAGGAACGCGTGAGGGCGAGGGCGCACATCAGGATATACCCGAGAATACCGAGTACTGCGACGGGGATCGGCCCGACCATGGCGTAGGGGCTGTGATTGACGACGCCGCAGTCCCAGTGGGCGTTGATGTCGCAGGGAGCGTCTCCGTATTCGCGGTAGTGTTCACGCAGGGCGAGCGAGGCGACGATGATGCCGAGGATGGCTAGGGTTAGGAGAGCGTATTTCATAGGTCCTTTCTGGTTAGCCGCGGGCTGGGCTGAAGCCCTTAAATTTTAGCTGCTTTTGCGGGGCTTAAGCGCTGTTGTTCGGGTTGAGCGCTGCCGTTGGCGAGGCATTCGCTCGGACGCGGCTCGGCAGGCGGCTCGCTTCGCTCGCTGGACGGACGAATGCGTCCGTCCCCACGTGTTTCATTTTGTCCCCACGTGTTTCATTCTTCCTACGGGTTTGATCTGTCCCCATGTGTTCAGGCTTTGTGGGCTGTGGCTTCGGTGGCGTCTTTTATTAGATCAGAGGGCTGCCAGTCGCTGCCGTGATACCAGCGGACAATTTTGCCGTCGGGGCCGATGACCGTGGTGCTGAGGTTGTGGGTGATCATGCCGCCCTCGGGGGTGGCGATGAGGCCGAAGAAATTGGCAACCTTGGGCAGGTCGGCGTTGCTGGCGCTGGCGAATTGCCACTTGGCGAAGACCGCGGCGTCGTGGAGTGTGGGCGACTGAGTAGGCGTAGTCGCGAAGAACTTTGGGCGTGTCGTGGTCGGGATCGAAGCTGACGCTGAGCAGGCGGGTGCCGGCGAGCGATGGGTTGGTGGCGAGTTGTTTGTAGATTTCGTTGAAATTGGCGCTCATGCGCGGACAGAAATCGGGGAAGGGGCAGCGCGTGTAGATAAAGGTGAGGAGCAGAACTTTTCCGCGATATTGATGGAGCGTGACCCGCTTGCCGTTTTGATTGGTGAAGGCGAAGTCGGGGACTTGGTCGCCGGGCGCGGGAATGCGTTGCGAGGCAGTGGGGGCGGGTTTCGCGGGCTTGGCGTGTCCGGTGACTTTCACATTTTCGAGCCAGTAGTCGGACGGGCCTTCGCTCTTGCCGGAATCGATGACCACCACTTCGGCGGAGATGGTGTCTCCGGGCTTGAGTTGGTTGAGTTGCTCGGCGGGCTTGATCTTGTAGGACATGGCCATGGCTTCCATGAAGCCGGCGATATTGTCGCCGTCGATGAGGGCGGATTTTTCCTGGGTGTCGATGGAGACGACGCGTCCGGTGAAGGGATAACGCTTCTGGGCTTCAGGTTTGGTGCGGTGGCAGGCGGAGAGAAGAGTGAGACTGACGAGGGCGAGAATGATCGCGTACGTTTTTGGATTCACGTTAGAAATTTAACTCTAATTGGGTGTGGGATGGCAATGATGGGGATGCGCATGGAAATGGACTACGTGTGCAATTGCATGGAGAGCTCCAGTCAGGATGACTTCGAAGCGGCTTCCATCACAGCTATAATGCGCGCTATGAAACGCTGGGTTTATCTTTCTTATTTGTGCAGCGGCGGTGAGTGCTTTGGGGCAACGCGATCTCGACGCGGATGTGAAGTCGAAGGTCGCTGCGCTGGAGCAGTTATGGAATCAGGCCTACAAGTCGGGCGACGTGAAGGCTCTGGACACGATCCTCGATAATGCGATTGTGCTGGTTAACGATGATGGCTCGGTGCAGACGAAGAAGGAATTTCTGGCAAGCTTGAACGCTACGCCTGCGCAGCCGGCCGGGCAACAACAGCAGGTGGCGCCGGAGTCGCTGGAGGTGCATGTGTTTGGCACGACTGCGATCGCTACGGGCGTGATGCGGGTGAAGGGCGTGGAGAACGGCAAGTCGTACACACGGCGCGAACGCTTTGTGGATACATGGATCTATAAGGGCGGTAGTTGGGTGTGTGTGGGGACGGACGCGACGCCGGGTGCACTGAGTGGGAGAATTTGGTTTCATCGCAGGAGCCAGATCAATGGTAGGAGTCCGGTTATCGCGAGGCAGCGAGAGCAGGGAGAGACTTTGCAAGCCAGTTCTTCGATCGGAAAAGCCGTACGCATAGCAACCCTTGGCCACATTATTACTGGCTGCGGCGATCGCAACTCCGACAGCGCCCACGATTACGGGAACGTCGCGCCCAGCGGTTTGAGCGATTCCCAGGATGAAGGGATCGACGTCGGCGAGTCCCATGATCCCACCCAGAGCGTACACACCCTTGTGGCCCAAATAGACGATTGCCAGGTGGGTGACGATGACCATGGCGACAAAGACGGCGGCGAACAGCAGAGCGGCTCGAAGGTCGAGCGGATTTCGCGGTTCGAGTTTGCGATCACTTTTCTGGGAAGAGGGGTCGGGGATGCGTGTCCACAACCAGCCAGACAGTACGGCTGAGGCGGCGAGGATGAGAAAGGGAATGCCCAGCACGCGAAGAAGGGCATGATTAAACAGCGCCAGGAGCAGAGTCAGGCGGAGATACATCATGCCGGAGGCGATCAGAGTGCCCCCGGAAAACAGATGGGGCTGCTGTTGCGTCGCGGACCGGCGGGCGAGGGCGATGGTGGTTACGGTGGAAGAATAGGCCCCGCCCAGGAGCGCGGAGAGCAGCACGCCATTTCTTCCGTGGATCACCTTGAGCAGCAAGTAACTGCCGTAGGACACGGTGCTGACGGCTACCACGACCAACCAGGTCTTAAAAGGATTGATCTGGAATTGCGTAAAAGCGGCGCGCGGCAGAATGGGAAGGATGACCGCGGTGAGTAACAGGAACTTGGTGAAGGTGAAGATCTCTTCCGTCGGGACGCGCTGGGTCAAACCCTCCAATGAGGTTTTGAGGACCAGGAGGAACATGCTGATGACGGTGATGGTGGTGGCAATCCAGAGTTGATCGTGGTAGACCAGCGCTCCCAGCAAGTAGGTTCCGAGCGCGGAAACTTCAGTGGTGACGCCCGAATTATTCTCGGTGGAGAGCTTGTGGGTATAGGAAACTACCAGCAGCGCTCCCACCACGGCAAAGCCCAAGCGCCACCACTATTAACTGGCTGCCGGCGAGGAGCGCGATGGCATAGCCGATTAATCCAATGAGAGGGAAAGTGCGGACGCCGCCGAAGGTGTAGTGCTCGACGTTACACTTGCGTTCTTCTCGTTCCAGGCCAACCAGGAAGGAGAGAAATAGCACCAGCAGGATCTTGGTCCCCTCGGCAGGAAACAAGCGAAATAAATCATTGGGCATGAGTTTTTTCGATCCTCATGAGTTGGCAAAAACTCACTCGTACACCTCAGGGATGAAGGTCTGGTCATGCATGGGGGGCCGGATATACTTCGTCCTTTCGAGGGGAGGGAGTTTCAGAGGCTTGGGAGTGAGATCTTCATAGGGAATGAGATTCAATAAATGCTGGATTACGTTGAGCCGAGCTTTTTTCTTGTTTTCGGCGTTGACCACGTACCACGGGGCTTGCTTGATATCGGTGCAAGCGAACATCTCATCTTTGGCGCGAGAGTACTCGACCCAGCGCCGCCGGGATTCCAAGTCCATCGCGCTCAACTTCCAGCGCTTGGTAACGTCCAGCATGCGCTGCTGGAAGCGGCGCTCCTGTTCTTCATCGCTGACGGAAAACCAGTACTTCACGAGGATGATGCCGGAGCGAACCAGCATGCGCTCGAATTCCGGACAGCTGTGCAGGAACTCGAGGTACTCGCTGTCAGTGCAGAATCCCATGACATGCTCGACGCCGGCGCGGTTGTACCAGCTGCGATCGAACAGGACGATTTCGCCGCTCGCGGGCAGGTGGGCAACATAACGTTGGAAATACCACTGGGTCTTTTCCCTTTCGGTGGGAGTGGCGAGAGCAACGACCTGGCAAATGCGAGGGTTGAGGCTCTCTGTAATACGCTTGATGGCGCCGCCCTTACCGGCCGCGTCGCGCCCTTCGAACAGGACCACGACTCGCAATCCTTTGTGGCGAACCCATTCCTGGAGCTTGATGAGCTCAATCTGCAACCGGCGCAACTCTTCCGGATAGTCGCAATCTTTTCCGAGACACAAATGCTTTTGGCCATTGGTTGCGGGTAACTCCGAGTGGCCGTTCTTGGAATCCTGCTGGCTGCTCTTTCCCATACGACGCTCCGGGGCATTTCCTGCCAGAGAGATTCGCCAACTTCCGGCGCTGCTCTCTGCGAGGGTTGCCTTGCGTCTTCATCGGCATTGTGGAGGAGTTTCTTCAGTCCAAAGCAAAGGCAACAGCCGTAGCCGGACGAAGCCGGGCTGAACGAGTGTGCGTGAGGAGGGGTGCCGTCCCTGCGGGGCTCGCGTGCTCTTCCCGCTCTCCCCCGGCACTTCCGTGCCGGGCTATCACATGCCGCCGCTTCGCGGCTGGATCTTGGCGGTGTTGGTTCCACCTGCCTATCGGACTTTTCGACGCAACAAGACGCGAGATTGAAAAATCAGACGTTCTGCAGGAAAGCGGTTCTCACGGACACTCTCAACGTCTCACCTTCATTTCACCGGCTTCTAGAGACGGTCGGTTAAAAAAACAGGGGTGCCGTCCCTTGGGACTCGCGTGCTCTTCCCGCTCTCCCCCGGCACTTCCGTGCCGGGCTATCACATGCCGCCGCTTCGCGGCTGGATTTGTGCCGGGCTATACCATGCCGCCGCTTCGCGGCAGGATCTTGGCGCGGTTTGTTCTCCCGTTCTTGCAGGGAAGCCGTTCTCACGGACACTCTCAATGCCTCGCCTTCATTTAAACTGCCCTTAGAGACGATCATCAACAAATCTGCAGCGTTGCCAGGAGAACGCGGTTGAACCCAAACAAAGATGCGCTTTGGTATAAGGACGCGATCATCTATCAAGTGCATGTCCGCACATTTCATGACAGCAACGGCGATGGGATTGGTGATTTTGTCGGGCTGGAAAAGAAGCTCGATTATCTCCAGGAACTGGGGATCAACGCGCTGTGGCTGATGCCATTTTTTCCATCGCCCCTGCGCGATGACGGCTACGACATCGCCGACTACGAGTCGGTCCATCCCGGGTACGGGACATTGGAGGATTTCCGCAAGGTTCTCGACTCGGCTCATCAGCGCGGAATCCGGGTCATCATCGAAATGGTGTTGAACCACACCTCGGATCAGCACCCGTGGTTTCAGGAAGCTCGAAGTTCGCAGGATAATCCGCGCCGCGACTGGTACGTGTGGAGCGACGCGGACACGCGGTACAAGGACACGCGAATTATTTTTCTGGATACCGAGAAGTCCAACTGGGCTTGGGATCCCACATCGAAGTCTTTTTATTGGCATCGCTTTTTCAGTCACCAGCCCGATCTCAACTACGACAATCCTGCGGTGCGGGAGCAGATGTGGAGTGTGATGAAGTTCTGGCTGGAGATGGGCGTGGATGGCTTCCGGCTGGACGCGGTGCCGTATCTGGTGGAACGCGAGGGAACAAATTGTGAGAACTTGCCGGAGACCCACGAGATTCTGAAAGATTTGCGGCGAAGACTGGATCAAGACTTTCCGGGAAGAATGCTTCTGGCGGAAGCAAACCAGTGGCCTGCGGACCTTCGTCCTTATTTCGGAGACTCGGACGAATTTCACATGGCGTTTCATTTTCCGCTGATGCCGCGGATGTTCATGGGGCTTAAGCTGGAAGACCGGAAGCCGATCACAGAAATCCTGCAGCAAACTCCAGAGATCCCGCCCGCCTGCCAGTGGTCGCTTTTTCTGCGGAACCACGACGAGTTAACCCTGGAAATGGTCACTGACATGGAACGCGACTACATGTACGACATGTACGCGTATGACAAAACCATGCGGTTGAACCTGGGAATTCGCAGGAGACTGGCACCGCTGCTGAATAATGACCGCCGGCGGATCGAATTGATGAACGCGATGCTGATGTCGCTGCCCGGCACTCCCATCATCTATTACGGAGATGAAATTGGAATGGGAGACAACATTAGCCTGGGCGATCGCAACGGAGTTAGAACACCGATGCAGTGGACTGGAGGATGGAACGCAGGCTTTTCTGCCGCGGAACCAGAGAAGCTGTACGCGCCCCTTATTCATGATCCGGTGTATGGGTATCCCGCCGTCAATGTCGCGGCTCAAAGAGAGAGCGAACATTCTCTGTTTCAATGGATGCGGCGCATCATCGCAGTGCGAAAATCGAGCGCGGTGTTCGGCAGGGGATCGATCGAATTCCTCTATCCCGCGAATCATAGGATACTGGCTTACTTGCGGCGGCTGGGCAATGAGACGGTGCTGATCGTCAACAATCTTTCGAATGCCGCACAAGCTGTGGAATTGGATTTGCGGCGTTACAAGGGAAATGTGCTGATCGAGATGTTCGGCAATAATCTGTTTCCGCGGGTCGGCGAATTGCCTTATCTTCTGACGCTGGGGCCTTACCAGTCTTATTGGTTTCGACTGCGGCGCGTCTAGGGCAAGGGTCCACGATGAAGCGATGTCGAATGCGGGAAATTCACCAGGACTGAACGGAATTCTGAAGTGGAAGACGGGAATTTTCTTTCGGATGATTTTCTCCGCCAGCTCATCAACGTTGGCGAGGTGGATATCCTCGTCGGCCTGCCTACGCACAACAATGCCAAGACTGTGGGCGCGATCGTGCACACGATTCGAAGCGGCATTCTGCGCGATTTTCCCCGGGAACGGGCGGTCATCATCAATGCCGACGGAGGATCACGCGATGGCACTCCGGAACTGATCACGGGCGTCTCCATCGACGATATGCGTCCTGACTCCAGTGTGTATGCGCTGCGCACGCTGCACGCGATCAGCACAAAATATGCCAGCACACCGCAGAGTGGAGTTGCCTTGCGGACGATTCTGGCGGCCGCGGAACTGCTTCGTGCCAAGGCTTGCGTAGTAATATCCCCCGAGTCCGAAGGCATCACTGCTGCATTCATCGCGAATCTTATTCGCCCCGTATATTCCCAGGCCTTCGATCTTGTCTCCCCCACCTATCGCAGGAATAAGTTTGACGGACTGTTGATGACGAATCTGCTGTATCCGATGGTTCGCGCGCTTTATGGCGTCAGGATTCGCGAGGCCTACATGTCCGAGTTCGGATTTTCCGGCCGTCTGGGGAGTCAATTCCTTGGCCAGAATCATTGGAGCGATGGAGTTGCGGAAGATGGAACGGAACTCCGACTGACGCTGGCGGCCGTCACGGGCGGATTCCGAGTCAGCCAGACCTTCCTCGGGGAAAAGGATCCGGTGCAACGGCGCGCCGCTGATTTGGTCCCGACATTGCGAAACTCCGTCGGCGTATTGTTCTCCGCGTTAGAGCCTGACTTCGAAGCCTGGAGCAAAGTTTCCGGTTCGCAGGATGTGCCGACAACTGGTGCTGAGGTGGAGTTGGCACTGGATCCGTTGCGGGTCAACCGGAAACGGCTGTGGGATATGTTCTTTAACGGAGTGTCAGAATTGGAATCCGTTTTTCAGTCGATTCTCACTCCTTCCACTTTGGCGGAGCTGAAGCAGATTGCGGGACTGGGCGAAGAGAAGTTTCGTTACCCGGCAGAGTTATGGGTCAGGACGGTGTATGAATTTGCCGCCGCTTATCAGAAATCGGTGATCAACCGGGATCACATTATTCAGGCATTCGCGCCGCTGTTTCGCGGGAGAGTATTCACGTTTGTGGTCGAGAATCGCAACGGGTCCGCGAATGACGTCGCGAATAACATCGAGGGCTTATGCCTTGAGTTCGAACGATTGAAACCATATCTGCTGGAGATGTGGAAATCGAAAGAGTGAGGGCATTATGCGGGAAATGATTGTCAACGAACTGACTCAGGCGTGGCAGGATATCGCCAGAGGTTTCGCGCACTATCTGCCTCGTCTCATCGTGATGCTGATCCTCGCATTCGTGGGATGGCTGATCGCATACGTGGTCAAAGTAATTGTGCGCAGCATTCTCCGGCTCATCAAGTTTGACCGGCTGTCAGAGAATGCGGGCGCTTCTCAACTGCTGGCCAAAGCCGCGCTGCCTTCAGCGACGGAGATGCTGAGCCGCTTTGTTTTCTGGGTTACCTGGCTGGGCTTCATCCTGCTGGGGGTGAGCGTGCTGGGGATCCTGGGCCTGCAGGAGCAAATCGCAAGATTTTTCCTGTTCCTGCCGCGGCTGTTCGTTGCGGTGCTGGTCTTGTTTTTTGGCATGCTGGCGGCGGGCTTCTTCGCTCGCGCTGCTCTGCTGGCTGCGGTGAATGCGCGGGTTCCGTCTGCTCGCCTTCTGGGTCTTGCGGTGCGCATCATTATTATGGTTTTCGTATTGTCTGTGGTCTTTGAAGAGCTCGGCTTGGCGGAGCAGACCATGCTGGTTGCGTTCGGAATTGCCTTCGGAGCGCTGATGCTTGGTTTGGCAATCGCATTTGGAATTGGCGGCAAGGATCTGGCACGGCGTTTTCTGGAAGAGAAGTTCGTTCGTACCAAGAAGGAACAGGATGAAGATGAACTTTCGCCGCTGTAGCAGGTTGTGCTGGCGGCGCAGGATCAGGGCGTTCCTGGCGAGAGTCAGGGTCTTCTTCTTTATAAAGGTTCGACACGGATATCCGAGTGGACCACACCGAATCCAAATCGCGGCTGGTTGAGCAGATCAACCACTGTCTTCGCTCGGGCGAGTACACTCGCGCTCTGGATTTATTGCGAGGCGCAGCCGCTGAATTCCCCAACGATGCGGAGTTGTCGGAACTGGAAAAGCTGGCTCAGGATGGCGTGCAGGGCAAGGCTGAAGCTGACCGTCTTATCACCGAGAGCCAGGAACTGTTCGCGCAAGGGAAGTCCGGCGAAGCGATGCAGTTGTTGCGCCAGGCGTACGAGCGGGATAAAAACAATTCTCTTGCCCGCGCCATTCTGGCCAATGCGCTGGTCGAGCAAGCGCACTCCTTTGTGGAAACCGATTGGCGGGAAGCGGAGACGCTGGCCAAGCAGGCGCTCGAGTTAAATCCTGCGCATCCCACGGCTAAAACGATTCCTGGTCTTGTCCTCGATCGAAAAAAAACCAGCCCGGTCGAGGAATGGGTTGCGCAGGCGCGCAAACTGCAGTCCTCCGGCGATCTATTTGCAGCCTTGTCTCGGGTCGAAGAGGGATTGGACCTTTATCCCCACGATGCCACGTTGCTTCAGATTCAAGATGCAATCCAGCGCGACCAGAACGTTCGGCGGCGCCAGGCCCGCCGCCGCGATTTGGAAGAGCTGCAGCGCATGGAGCTTGAAGTCGATGAGGCCGCGGACGATGCCGCTAAAAAGACTTTCGCCGATCGCATACAAGCGATGGCCGCAAATTATTGGACAGATGGAGAAATCATATCGATTGCGAACCGGCTGATGCAGCGGCTGGGATTGGTCTCGCAGGCGAGTTCGAGCGCGTCACCGCGCGGCGCTGTCATCTTTCACGTTCCGCCGCGGGCTCCGAAGCCTGCACTGGTCGATAGCAGCCCGGTTTCGCCGAGTCAGGTTTTGCAGAGCCCGGTGGCAGCGCCGCCTGCCATTCATGCGCCGAACCCGGTCCTGCCGAGCACGGATCCCGCCCGCCTTGTGGCGCCGGGCGTCGTCGTGATCACTCCGCCGGAGCCGCCGCTTTCCGCGCCAGCCGCCGCTGAAACTTCTCCTATTGAGCCCTCTGCACCAGCGGCCAAAGTCACATCCGCAACCATCCCATGCCGAGACGGCCGACGAGGTCGCACTCGACCGCGCTGGTCTTTGTCTTCGCCGCTACAATTATTGTCGCTGCGATCATCTTCTTCTTCGCGCGAAGACATCAGGCTCCGCCAGTTGCGCAGGCTCCCGCAGTTGCTCCTGCTGTCTCAGCGCCCAGCGTCGCTGTCCCCGCCGTCTCCGCGCCCGCACAAACAATTCCCGAACCATCTTTGGCTGCTTCCGACAGCGCAGGAAAAGTCACGGTCGAAGCTCAGCCGCCCGCCGACTCCGGTCAAAACGTGGGGACGCTCGTTGTGGTTGCCGATCAGGACGACGCAAAAGTTTTTCTCAACGGAGAACTTCAATCGCAACTCACTCAAGCTGGCCAGTTGCGTCTGCCGAATCTCGAGCTCAAGGACTATGTTGTACAAGTCTCCAAGAGCGGCTTTCAGGATTCTCCACAGCAGAAGATTCGTATTCGCAAGGGCGAAGCGGCCCGGCTGATTTTCCAACTCCAACCGCAGAAGCTTCAGCCGCAGGCCCTGCAAGTGCCGCCGCTGCAACCGCAGCCTCGACTGGCCTCCTTAACCATTCAGGGCGGCGCTCCGGAGACCACGGTTCTGGTCGATCAAACTCCTGTTGGCACCATTCGGCCCGATGGCACGCTGTCGGTCTCCACCGTGAATCCCGGAGACCATACCGTCGAACTGCGCAAAGAGCGATTCAAGCCACGGCAGATCAAGAAACATTTCGTTGCGGGTGGAACGATTTCTCTTGTTGCCGCGGATGCCGCGCTGGAAGCCCTTCCGGGCGAATTGAAAATTAATTTCTCGCCCGCCGATGCCACGGTCGTGGTGGTGAAAGGCGACCTTCTGAAAATGGTCAGCAGCGGCGTCCCGCTCAATCTTTCCGCGGGGACCTATACTCTGACGGCGCGAACCTCCGAAAAGTTCACGCGCACTTCCACTTTCGAAGTCATCGCCGGTCAATCCAAGACTTTGGATTTGTCTCTCGCCCCGAATGGCATGTCGAAGTGGGATGACCCAGGCGGCTGGAAGCAGGAGAGAGATTCTTTTATTCGCAAGGGTGGAGACTTCGTCCTATACGGAGTTGTTCCTACCTCGGGCACATTCGCTTTTTCCGCGATGCAGACCAAGGGCCGCCTCTTGCAATGGGTGCTCAACTACGTCGACCCGAAAAACTACGTTCTCTTCCAGATGGACGACAAGAATTTTTACCGCACTGTCATTCGCAACGGGGAGAAAACGTCCGAGCTCATTGTTCCCGATAAAAGCGACAATAAAAGTTTCCGCACGCTCCAAATCCGCGTTAGTTCCACGGAGCTCGTCCACCAGATCAAACACGGTGACCGTTGGACCGTCCTGGATCGGTGGACGCAGCCCGGCTCTGATCTCAGCGTGGGCAAGTTTGGCTTCTATTTACCCGGCAACGACCAAGTCGCGCTCTCCAGCTTCGCCCACTACGTTGACCTGAACATTCGCTAGAAGCGTTCCGCGTGGGTCCATAGCCCAAGCCGGGATTGGCAATGAAGAAGACGTTTTCTCCTTGAAGCCGGTTTTGACCCTGGCGGAGCGTCTCAGGGTTGTAGCGAGCGAGCATGGTTTTCAAATCGCCGTACTCGTAGCCGACGCTTTCCACTTCTTCTCGGCTGAGATGACCAGGACACCAGCGGATGGTGAATCGCCCTTCACTGGATCCGTGAATGAGATGCGCGGCCGCGCCGAGATCGTTGGCGAGATCGGGATTCGCGCGCACCGCTTCGAGAGTTGCCGGAGTTCCGCGATAGCCGTACTTGCGAATCAGCGCATCGATTGCGGGATCTTCGCCGAATTCTTTTACGCCCGGGGCGAGAATGATCAACTCCGCGCCGTCGGCGAGAGCCATGCGCGTGCGGTAGACGGCTTTGTTGCCCAGCCAGGTGCTGCGAAATTCGTGTGGATCGAGATAAACGACAGCCTTGTGCAGGGGCTCGTCGAGCGTTTCAAAATTCACTTGCAGGCTTAGCTTAGCCGCGCGATGAAAGCATTCGATATCGTCGCCCATGAAGAGTCCGCGAACTACGAGGCGATCATCGCTGGCCCGTCCAATTACGGTCAGGACATAAACGATGGGAAGATTTTTCAGGAAGTGGTCGGCTGCGTAGTTGAGGACGTTGCGCACAGGATTTTCGGCGCGCCCCATAATCCGTTCCATGCCATAAACCGCGCCCAAATAATGGCTGCGGTTAATGCTCTCGGGGCCACCGGTGCCCACGAGAATGTTTTTGTTGTAGTTCGCCATTCCGATGACTTCGTGAGGCACGACCTGTCCGATGGAAAGAATCAGGTCGAAGCCGCCATGAATGATGAGCCGGTTGACCTGAGCCGGCCATGAGTAGTTGAGTTTGCCCTCCGATTGCTGGTGGATAAATTCTGCCGGAACCTCGCCGAGAGTCTCGACGTCGGCGCGCCAGTTGTGGGTGCGAAAAATATTCTGCGGCATTGTGCCGAACATGCGTGCGATTTGCTCGGGCTTCATCGGAGCATGTGTGCCTAAAGCGGGCAGAACAGCCTGGAGCGCGTCGCCGTAGTGATCCCAGGCGTGATGCGTCAATTCGCCGGCGCGCGAGTGAATTCGGCTTTGGTCCGGCGGCACTACCAGAACGCGCCTGCGTTCTCCGAGTTTCGCGAGACTTTCGACAAAGAGATCGCGCAGGTGTTGTGGAGAAATATCAGCATCCACTCCGCCGCTGGCGCAATAGAGACTCATGCGAGTTCGACTCTCTTCAATCCTGGGGCGAGCACGGCCAGAATAAGGAGCGCGAGTAGATAGGCGCTCGCTGCGATGGCAAACAGGCTCGCATAACTGTGTGTCAGTTGCAAAACGTGGCCGGCGAAAAAAGCGAACAGCGCACTGCCGATCGATCCCGCCATGCCTCCGAGGCCAACCAGGGAGCCGACTGCGCGGCGTGGAAACATGTCCGAGGCTGTGGTGAAAAGATTGGCCGACCAGCCCTGGTGAGCGCCCGCAGCGACGCTGATGAGAGCAACCGCGGTCCAAACGGATGTGGCGCGACTGGCGGTATAGATGGGAACAACGAGCAAGGCACACACCAACATTGCGCCAAGGCGGGCAGTGGCGGGAGAGAAGCCGACGCGGGAGAGTGGCGCGGGCAACCAGCCTCCGGCAATGCTGCCAATGGCGGACACGTTATAGACAATGATAAGCGGCAGCCCGATGTGCGAAAGATTCAGATTGAATTTCGATCCGAAGAAAGAGGGTAGCCAAAATAGATAGAAGTACCAGATGGGATCGGTGAGGAATTTTGCGACGGCGAAGGCCCAGGTCTGACGGCAGCGCAGCAATCGGCGCCAGGGAACGGTCGTTGCAACCGCGAGGGAATTCGTACCGACACTCGTTTCCATGGCGCTGGTCCACGGGACTGCGATAGCGGCGAAACCACAGCAAGATCCACGCTGCACTGAGAAGGCCAGTGGTTAAGAAAGCTGCATGCCAGCCGTAACGTACCGCGACCCAGGGCACGATGAGGGGAGCGAGAATCGCTCCGACATTTGCGCCTGAGTTGAAGATGCCCGTCGCCAGCGCTCGTTCATTCTGCGGAAACCATTCTGCCACCGTTTTGATGGCGGCGGGAAAGTTGCCGCTTTCGCCGAGTCCAAGGCAGAAACGCGCGACGCCGAACTCCAGCGCGGTGCTGGCCAGGGCGTGGCCCATGGCGGAGAGGCTCCAGACGGCCATGACCAGCATGTAGCCGATGCGGGTGCCTAGCTTGTCGATCAGGCGACCGGCGCACAACAGGCCTATTGCGTAGGCGATTTGAAATGCGTCGACGATATAGCCGTAATTTATCTCCGTGAGTCCGATGCTGTGTTCCAGAGTCGGCTTGAGGATCGCGATGACCTGGCGATCCATGTAGTTGATCGAAGTGGCAGCGAAGAGCATGGCGCAGACGGTCCAGCGCGCGCTTCCGGAAGTCGCCGGTGCGCTGTCGGGCTGATTATCTAGAATTCTGGTGTCGGCCATGCTGCTCCTAGAGACGGTATGCCTTCTTGGCCAGGCCGTACGCGAGGTCCCGTGCAACTTCCACCGCTTCGTCTTCTCGCAGACGATGTTCCGCGGCCAGCTTCGCCAGGAAGCCGCAATCCATGCGCCTGGCCACATCGTGGCGGCCGGGAATCGAGAGGAAGGCGCGGGTGTCGTCGTTAAAACCAACCGTGTTGTAGAACCCGGCGGTCTCGGTGACGCGCTGGCGGAACCGCGTCATTCCCTCCGGGCTGTCATGAAACCACCACGGCGGGCCCAGGCGCAGACAAGGATAATGACCTGCGAGCGGGGCCAACTCGCGGCTGTAAGTGGATTCGTCGAGCGTGAACAAAATGATGGTCAGGCGGCGCTCGTTGCCAAATTGATCGAGAAGCGGGCGCAGCGCGTCCACATAATTTGTGGGCCGGGGTATGTCCGCGCCGAGGTCGCGACCGTAGCGTTCGTAGAGCTGACGATTGTGATTGCGGGCGCTGCCGACATGAAGTTGCATGACGAGGCCGTCGTCGAGACTCATGCGCGCCATCTCGGTCAGCATTTGTGCACGAAATAATTCTTGTTGCAGGGCATCGGCTTTTCCTGCGAGAACCCGCTGATAGAGTTCTGCAGCCTCGGCCGCAGAAAGATTTGCGGTTGCGGCGGTGGGATGGCCGTGGTCCGAGGCTGTGCAGCCGAGTTTGCGGAAACGGTGACGGGTCGTCCGCAATGCTTTTAGATAGCCCGCCCAGGTCCCAGTGTCATCGCCCGTCATCTCACCGAGGCGCGCGATGTTTCTGTCAAAACCTTCATACTCGGGATCAACCACCGGATCAGGCCGGAAAGTTGGCAGGATTCTCGCTTTCCAAGTTGAGTCGCGAATGGCTTGATGATCGCTGAGCGAATCGAGAGGAGAATCGGTGGTGGCCAGCACTTCCAGATTGAAGCGCTCGTAGAGAGCACGCGGAAGGAACGCCGGTGTGCGAAGTTTTTCAGAGATCGCGTCAAAATAGAGATCGGCAGTTTTTTCGCTGTAGCGGCTGCTCGAGGCCGAAGAGTTCCTGGAAAGCAAAGTCCAGCCAGAGGGCAGTCGGCGTTCCGCGGAACAGGTAATAATGAGTGGCGAACGTGCGCCAGACTTTTCTGGGATCGGTAAGAGTGGACTGCCCAATCTCGAGATCCTCGAGGGAAATACCCTGGCTGTAGAGCATGCGAAGGATGTAGTGATCAGGCTGGACGAGAAGTTGTGCAGGGTCGGGGAACGGTTCATTCGCCGCAAACCAGGCCGCCTGCGTGTGCCCGTGCGGGCTGATGATGGGCAGCGCGCGCACCTGTTCATAGAGCATGCGAGCGATGCGTCGCGTACCGGGCTCGGCGGGAAGAAGACGATCAGGATGAATTAGCATAGTTCCGGGGATCGGCTCCGGTATTTTGCATCAGCATACACGGGGACTGCTCAGGAGAAGAACCATGATCGCTACGCGACGGGAATTTCTCAATGCATTAGCGGTGGGCTCGGCTGGCGTCGCCGTGGCTACCAGCGCGAAAAGTTATGGCCGGATTCTGGGCTCGAACGACCGGCTTAATTTTGCGGTCATCGGACTGAACGGCCGCGCTTATGCTCACCTTGCGTCGCTCAAGGCCAACCGTCGCGCGGCGCGCATCTCGCACGTGTGCGATGTGGACAGCGACATTCTCAAGAAATTCGCCGACACTGCGCAGCAGCACATGGGCGAGGCTCCTGCGGCTGAAAAGGATTTCCGCAACATCCTGCAGCAGAAAGAGGTCGATGCGATCACGATTGCTACTCCTGATCACTGGCATACGCCGATGGCGATCGCGGGATTGCAGGCGGGCAAGCATGTGTACGTCGAGAAACCGTGCAGCCACAATCCTGCCGAAGGAGCGATGCTGGTCGAGGCGCAGCAGAAGTACGGCAAGCTGGTGCAAATGGGCACCCAGCAGCGCTCTTCGCCGCATACGATTGAAGTGATTCAGAAGATTCGCGATGGCGTGATTGGCAGGCCGTATCTGGCGAAGGCGTGGTATGCGAACACGCGAAAGTCGATCGGCGTCGGGAAAGAAGTGCCGGTTCCGCCCCAACTGGATTGGAATTTGTGGCAAGGTCCGGCGCCGCGTCGTCCGTACAAGGACAATGTGCATCCCTACAACTGGCATTGGTTCAGAACCTGGGGCACGGGCGAGGCGCTGAACAATGGAACGCACGAGGTGGATGTTTGCCGGTGGGCGCTGGGCGTGGATTATCCGAAGCGGGTTACGGCGTCCGGCGGACGCTACCACTTCAAAGACGACTGGCAGTTCTACGACACGCTGCTTACCAGCTTCGAGTATGACGATGCCCTGATTTCCTGGGACGGCAAGAGCTGCGAGGGGATGAAGTATTATGGCCGGGATCGCGGCTCAACCATCTCGGGGACGAACGGCACAGTGCTGGTGGATCGGGACGGATACGAAATCTACGATCTCAAGGGCAAGAAGACATCGGAAGTCAAAGCCGGGGGCAAGACGTTTTCCTTCGATCTGATCGGTAGCGATTCCATGACCGACACGCATTTTGCGAATTTCATAGCAGGCATTCGGCAGGGGGAAAAACTCAACGCTCCGATTTCGGAGGGCAACATTTCGGTCACGATATTGCAGCTTTCCAACATCGCGTGGACTGTGAATCGGGAATTGAGTCTTGAAGCGGAAAGATGGGCATATCCAAAACGATCCCGAGGCGATGAAGATGTGGCAGCGAGAGTACGAGCCCGGCTGGGCGCCGCAGGTCTGAACGAAGGAGGATATCTTCCAGTGGAATCCGATATCTCCCGTCGCGATTTCGTGCGATCGTGTGCGCTCACGGCGGCAATGACCACCTGCAGGAGCCCATTGGCTTGGGCGCAGAAAACTTCGGCGGCGGACGCGGCCTCACCGATCCGTCTTGGAATCGCCAGTTACACCTTCCGCAACTTCAGCCGGGCGCAGATGATTGCCTTTCTGAAGCAGCTCAACGTATCGGCGCTCAATGCGAAAGACGTTAAGGATCATCTCCCGATTGATGCCCAAGACGAAGCCGATGCACTGCGGGAATACGAGGCGGCCAGCATCAAGCTGCACGCTGCGGGGGTGATCTCTTTTTCGAAGGATGAAGCCGCCGACATGCGCGCGAAGTTTGAATATGCGCGGCGCGCCGGAATTAACCTGATCGTCGCGGGCGATCCCACACCGCAAACTCTCCCGCGCATCGAGAAGTTTGTGCAGGAATACGACATCCGCTTTGCGATCCACAATCATGGACCGGAGGACAAGCTCTGGCATTCGCCTCTTGATGTATTAGGCGCGATGAAGGCGATGGACCCGCGCATGGGATGTTGCATTGACGTCGGGCATACGGTGCGCGCCGGCACTGATGTGGTTCAGGCGATTCATGACGCGGGCCCCCGGCTGTTCAACGTCCACATGAAAGACCTGACAAAGTTCGACGACAAAGAGAGCCAGGTTGCGGTAGGCGACGGGCGCATGCCGGTGCGAAAGATCTTTGAAGCGCTCATCGCGAGCAGGTATGCGGGTTTCGTCGACCTGGAATATGAGGTTCATCCCGACGATCCCATGCCCGGCGTGATCAGCAGCCTGGCCTATATGAGAGGTGTGTTGACCGGCATGGGACTTGCGGTTTAACGATTCACGCCGCTGGCCAGAACGCCGCCGTCTACAGGAAGCACGACTCCGGTTACGAAGCTCGCGGCGTCGGACGCGAGAAAAATAGCGGCACCCACGAGTTCATCCAGTTCGCCGAAGCGGTTCATCGGAGTGCGCATCAGTATCTCGTCGCCGCGGGGCGTTCCGATCAACAACTTCTCGGTGAGTGCAGTGCGAAAATAGCCCGGCGCAATGGCATTCACACAAATGCCGTACCGCGCCCATTCGATGGCTAGCGATTTGGTCAGAGACGCGAGGCCGGCTTTGCTGGCGGAATAGGCCGCAACTTCGTAGAGCGCCAGGAACGATCCCATGGATGCGATATTGATGATGCGGCCGTAGCGCCGATCGATCATGTGCCGGCCGAAGACCTGGCAGGCGCGCAACGTGCCCGTCAAGTTTGTATCCAACAGACGATTCCAGTCGGCTTCGGGGAAGTCGAGCGTCGGACCTTTCTGGTTGTATCCTGCCGCGTTTACCAGGATGTCCACTTTCCCGAACGCTTCCACTACTGTGCGCAGGAGGACGACTAGTGAAGCGCGATCCGTTACGTCGGAAGCCACACACAGGGAACGGCGGCCCAGTGCTTCCATTTCAGCCACAACTTCACTCAGTTGTTCGAGACGCCGGGCGGTGGGAACCACTTCGGCGCCGGCTCTGGCCAAACCGCGGGCGATGGCGCGGCCAATCCCTGAACTTCCGCCAATCACAACCGCAACTCTTTCCTTCAGATCGAAGACGGGGTGCGCCACGATTCCTCGCTGTTACGTGAGCTGTCGAGAGCCGTTTTAATCCAGTCGGTCGAAAGTCGCTATAAGAATATACGAGTCTGAAAGAGCTGTGAGGTTGTTCGACTTGCTCTCGAGCAAGCGAATACCCGTGGGCGCTTAATGTGCGCCCAGTTCCAGTTCGAACACTCGACCTCCATCTGGAGCCGGAATTCACGGCACTTGCACTTCGACTACCTGCGCTAGTACATTTACTTTCCGCAACCTCAATGCAATTCAGATCGTGATCGGCAGGAGCCCGCTCCTATGCGTTGTTTTTTCCTTCTCTGGATTTCCTTCAGTTGTATCGGCGCCCTTTCTTTTGCCCAAACGGCGGATGAGTTGATCGCCAAGAATATCGAAGCGCGGGGCGGCCGGGAGAAAATCAAGGCCATCAAAACCATCCGCGTCACCGGCAAGATCAAGGGCTTCGGCGGACGAGTCGTGGCGATGGGCGAGGAAAATGCGCGCCCTGATTCTGTCCGTATCACCACCACAGTCCAGGGCATGACCGCCATTGAAGCCTACGACGGCACAACCGGCTGGCAGGTCGAGCCCTTTGGCGGCAAGAAAGATCCGGAACTGATGGGCGAAGATTCTCTGCGAGATCTGTTGCTGGACGCCGACTTTGACGGGCCGCTGGTCGACTACCAAGAAAAAGGCAGCACGGTCGAATATCTGGGTCATGACGTTGTCGATGGTGACGACGCTCTGCGCCTGAAGGTGACGCTCAAGAATGGCGACATCATCTATGACTATCTCGATCCCGATTCTTTCATGGAAATTCGCCGCGAAATCCAGCAGTTCATTCGCGGCTCAGTGCGCGAGCGGGTGGAAAGTCTCGGCTCATACAAGCCGGTGGCGGGGGTCATGTTCGCGTTCGCGATTGCCACCGGATCAAGGAACAATCCCGACGCGCAAACTGCCGCGCTGCAGAAAATCGACGTCAACGTGAACATCGATCCTGCTGATTTTGCGCTGCCCCCATCGTTGAGGACGGACGATAGAAAATCTGGAATCGTCGGCATTCACTGAGCCGAGGGTAAGAATTGATTGAAAGAGTCATCGAGTGATTTCGAATCTCGTTTGTTCGCCACTGTCCCATTTAACTTTTCTCGAAAAGGAATGACGTCCATGAATTTGTCGACTCGCAATTTCTTCGCAATGATAATGATCCTTGCGGGAATCTCGCTGAGTGCTGCTGTGGCTTCGGGACAAGCACCGTACCGTTTCGATGCTGCTACCGTTTCCGGCCTGGCCGCCCGCAATATCGGTTCCGCCACGATGAGTGGCCGCATCGCGGCGGTTGACGCCGTTGACGAGAAGGGCCGCATCACCGTGTTCGCGGGTGCGGCCAGCGGCGGGGTTTGGAAATCGGTCAATGGGGGAACGACGTTCAAGCCGGTTTTCGACCGCGAAAACGTGCAGTCCATTGGTGCGGTGGCGATTGATCCTTCGAACCCAAAAAACGTCTGGGTGGGAACCGGCGAGTCGTGGGTGCGCAACAGCGTTTCGGTGGGCGATGGAGTTTACAAGTCTACTGATGGTGGCGAGAACTGGACCAACGTTGGCCTCAAAGACAGCGAACATATCGCCAAGATTCTGGTTAATCCCGGCGACAGCAATGACGTGCTGGCCTGCGCCACCGGCCATCTCTGGGACGATAACGACGAACGCGGTGTGTACCAAACCACCGACGGCGGCAAAACCTGGAACAAAGTTCTTGCCGGGGCTAACGCGTCGAGCGGCTGCGCGATGCTTGCCCGCAGCATGCAGGAGCCAAAAACTATCTATGCCGCGATGTGGGATTTCCGGCGCCAGGGCTGGACGTTCCGCTCGGGCGGCCCGGGCAGCGGCCTGTTCAAGTCCACTGATGGCGGGGCTCACTGGACTGAGATCACCGAAGCCAACGGTAAAGGGCTGCCTCCGAAGCCCTACGGACGCCTCGCATTGGCTGTGGCGGACTCCAAACCGAAGGTCGTGTATTGCAATATCGAAGCGGAAACAGGCCGCGGTCTCTATCGTTCGAACGACGGCGGGGAAACCTGGACCAAACTCGACGCCAGCGCATTCATGGTCTGGCGTCCGTTTTACTTCGCCAACCTGGCGGTGGATCCCAGAAATGAGAACAAGATTTTCAAACCCGATCTAACGCTTCTGTTGAGCAACGATGGCGGGAAAACTTTCAACGATGTTTCCGCCGCGGTGCACGGCGACTTTCATGACATTTGGATCGACCCCAAGAATCCGAATATCGTGATTACCGGCGACGACGGCGGATTGTGGCGCAGCGAAGACGGCGGCAATCGCTGGAAACATTTCATGAATCTACCGGTCTCGCAGTTCTATCACGTGAGCCTGGACAACTCCGATCCGTATCACGTCTATGGCGGCTTGCAGGACAACAGTTCCTGGGTAGGAGATTCGTCCTATCCCGGCGGCATCACGAATTCTCGCTGGGAAAATATGTATGGCGGGGACGGCTTCTGGATGTTCGAAGACACGTCCGATGCCGACTATATCTACGCCGAGGCGCAGGGCGGAGAAATCGGCCGCGTGAATCGCCACACGCATGAAGGGCGGGGCATCAAGCCCTTGCCTAACTATGGCGAGAAGAAACTTCGCTTCAACTGGAATGCGCCGATTCACATGAGCCCCAACGAGAAGGGGACACTCTACATTGGCGCGCAATTCCTGTTCCGCTCGCGCGATCATGGTCAATCCTGGGACCGCATTTCTCCTGATCTAACCACCAACGATCCCGAAAAGCAGAAGCAGGAAGAATCCGGAGGCGTGACTGTCGACAATTCGTCGGCCGAGATGCACACCACGATTTATTCAATTTCAGAATCTCCTAAGAACGGGCAGATCATCTGGGTCGGCACGGATGATGGCAATGTGCAGATCACTCGCGATGGCGCCAAGACTTGGACGAACGTCGTGGGCAACATCAGCGGGCTGGCGAAGAATTCCTGGGTCTCGACCATTGAAGCCAGCCGCTACGACGAAGCGACCGCTTATGCCACGTTCGACCGACACTCGTACGGCGACGTGAAGCCGTACGTGTACAAAACCAGCGACTATGGCCAGACATGGACCGCTCTGCCCGCGCAGGAAAGCGGCGTGCGCGGCTTTGCTCACGTGATTAAGGAAGACACCGTTAACGGCAACGTTCTTTTTCTGGGGACCGAGTTTGGGTTATGGATTTCGGTGGACGGCGGCCAGCGCTGGGCGCAATACAAGGGCTCAGACTTTCCGGCAGTGGCTGTTGATGACATCGCGGTGCACGCGCGCGAATCCGATCTGGTGCTGGCCACTCACGGCCGCGGCATCTGGATCATCGACGACATTTCTCCTTTGCGATCGCTCACTCCTGACATGATGACGAAAGAAGCGGCGCTGATTCCCGGGCGGCCGGTGGTGCAATATTTCAACGCTCGCGGAGGCTGGTCCGAGGGCAACGAAACTTTCTCCGGCCGTCCCCGTCCCGCCGCTGCCCAGATTACCTATTACCAGAAAAGCCGTCACATCTTCGGCGATCTGAAAATCGAAATCCTCGATCAGGATGGGAAGCTCATTGACACGGTTCCCGGCAGCACCCATCGCGGCCTGAACCGCGCCAGCTGGTTCATGCGGCTGAAAGCTCCGGAGGTTGCACCCGCGGCGACGGCGCTGAATGGCGCGCAGCGCGGCCCTCGCGTGCTGCCCGGCACATACACGGTCAAGCTCACCAAGGGAGATCAAAGCTATACCGAGCAACTCAACGTGGTGATGGACCCGCGCGCGACCTACACTCTCGATGACCGCAAAGCTCAATTCAATCTGTCGATGAAGATTTACAACCTGCTCGAACATATGACTTGGAGCGTGGAGGCGATTGAAGGCGTGCGCAACGCCGCCAACGCTCGGGCAGTCAAACTGCCGGAGAAAGATCCGCTGGCCAAACAGTTGCAAAAGCTTGCCGGCGACTGTGACGAGCTGCGCTCGAAGATTGTCGCTACCAAAGAAGGTGGAATGATCACCGGCGAGGAACGCATCCGCGAGCTGATCGGCGAGCTCTACGGAAACGTCAGCGGATACGACGGCCGGCCAACCGATTATCAGGTGGCACGCAGCGAATCTCTCGGCCACGAACTGCAGGATGTCATTGATAACTTTCAGAAACTCACGCAGAAGGATCTGCCGGGCGTCAACAGCGGCCTGAAGAAAAAGAAGATGGAGACGATCGTGCTGCTGTCTGAGACGGACTGGCAGAAGAAAAAGACTGCGTCGGGCGAAGCTGCCGGCGCTGCCATGCAGGAATCAGATGACTCTCTGCGGGAGATCGATTAGATAGATGCAACGGCAACTTGAGGCATGAACTCGATCTTCTCGAGCGTCCGTATCGCCACTGCTGCTGACATAGCAGCCATGTTGCCGGTAATCAATGATGCATTTGCAATCGAGACGTTCCTCGAGGGCACACGAACCGACGGCGACAACTTAGCCAGGATCATGCAGAAGGGCGAATTTCTATTGGGATTCGACCACGCTGGCGAGCTTGTCGCGTCCGTCTACGTAGAAGTGCGGGGAACGCGAGGATATTTCGGAATGCTCGCGGTTGCGCCTTCGGAGCAGGGCAAAGGATCAGGCCGAGAGCTGGTTCGGGAGGCCGAAGATTATTGCCGAAGGCAGGGCTGCAAGGCGATGGACCTCACGGTTCTGAATCTACGTCAGGAACTACCGCCCTTTTATCATCGCCTCGGGTATCGCGAAACTGGTACGGAGGAGTTCAGGCCGTCCCGTCCTCTGAAAGCCGGTGTGGCCTGCCACTGCATCGTGATGTCGAAGGCACTCTGAGGCGGAGGCATCGTTCACGCAGCTCCGATCAAGCGGCCAAGTTGGTTGTCCGTTTGTCTTTTGGAGCGTCTATAGCACTGCGAAGCATTTGACCCGCAGAAGTCGGAAGGAAATGACGGCGCATGAGCACTCTGGCCAAGGATGTTGCGTATGCAGTTCGGATGTTAGCCAAGAGTCCCGGATTTACCTTGGCGGCCATTTTGTCGCTGGCCATCGGGATTGGCGCGAACACATCGATATTCAGCATCTTCGACGCATTGTTGCTGCGGCCATTGCCATATAAGGATGCGCAGCGGCTGGTGATTTTGTGGAATCGCTCGCCAGGTCTGAACATCACGGAAGATTGGTTTTCGACGGCGCAGTATTTTGATATCAAGAACGGGCATCGCGGATTTGAGCAGGTGGCGATAGCCATTGGCGGCAACTACAACCTGACCACCCGTGGCGAACCCGAGCGGGTAGGCACGATTCGCGTTTCGTCGAATCTGCTGCCTATGCTGGGCCAGTCGGCGGCTCTGGGGCGCACTTTCTCGGCGGACGAAGATTCTCCCGGTCGGGCCGCCACTGCGGTGCTCAGTCACGGCATGTGGGTACGCCACTACGGCGCTGATCCGCGGATGCTCGGGCAGACAGTCACGCTTAATGGATTGCCTTACGAAGTGGTTGGCATCATGCCGCCGAGCTTTTCTCTTCCGCGGGAAGTATTGCCCACGCTCGACGGAGCCGAGCAGGCTGACATCCTTCTGCCCTTGTCGCTTCCCGCCGATGCCGCGCAAAACCGCGATCACGAAGACTACAACATCATGGGCAAGCTCAAGCCCGGGGTTACGACGGCACAAGCTCAGGCGGAGATGAACACGATTACGGCCCGGTTGCGCCAGGATTTTCCGAAAGTCTATCCGCCTAACGGCGGCCTGACTTTCGGAATTGTGCCACTGCTCGAGCAAGTTGTTGGAGATGTTCGGCCGGCGTTGTTCATTTTGCTGGGCGCGGTGGGGTTCGTGCTGATCATTGCCTGCGCCAATGTGGCGAATCTTCTGCTGGCGCGAGCGGTTGCGCGGCAAAAGGAAATCGCGATTCGCACCGCGATGGGAGCCAGCCGCTGGCGCATCGTGCGGCAGTTGCTCACGGAAAGCGTTTTGCTTTCTCTCTGCGGAGGCGCACTGGGCGTGCTATTTGCTTTCTGGAGTCTGCATTGGATAAGAATTCTTGGACCCAAAAGCGTTCCGCGAATTAACGATATTGGCATCGACGGGACGGCGCTTCTATTCACATTTTTACTTTCGCTAGTCTCCGGAGCTCTCTTCGGTTTAGCGCCTGCGCTGCGCATCTCCCGGCTGAACGTGAACGCGACTTTGCAAGACGCGAGCCGCGGCTCGGCCGGGATGAGTGCAGTCTGGGGACGGGGCAATAATCTTCGCCGACTGCTCGTGGTTGCGGAACTTGCGCTATGCGTAATGGTGTTGGTGGGCGCTGGACTGCTGATCCGCAGCTTTCGAGCACCTGCAGCGCGTGTCTCCGGGGTTCAATGCCCGGAATGTTCTGACCCTGGAACTCACTCTGAGCGGCCCCAAGTACAAAGATCCGCAAACCGTTGTGGCTACCTACCGCGATCTTTGGAATCGCGTGGAAGGCTTGCCCGGCGTCACTGCGGCGGGCGCGGTTACTGCTCTTCCGTTGAGTCAGATGTTTGAGTGGGGGCCCATTACTGTGGAGGGCCGCGTACTGCCGCCGGGGGAGAATTTCATCAATGCGGATCAGCACATCGTGAGCGGCCACTACTTCCCGGCGATGGAAATTCCGTTGCGCGCCGGAAGATTCTTCAACGAGCAGGACAACACGACAAGCCCCAAGGTCGTGATCGTTGACGAATACATGGCTCGACAACTATGGCCGGACCAGGATCCAGTCGGCAAGCGACTTCGTTACGGAGGCGCCAGCGACAAGGAATCCTGGGAAACCGTGGTCGGAGTCGTTGGACGGGTCAAGCAGTACACGCTCGACGCCGATTCGCGCATCGTGCTGTATCGTCCGCAAACCCAATATCCTGCGCGCGCGATGAATGTAGTGCTGCGCACCGGCGCCGATCCGGCCGCTTTGACCTCCGCGGTCAAACAGCAGATTCGCGCCCTGGATAGCGACCTGCCGCTGTATAACGTGCGGACCATGGAACAGCGTGTGGAGATATCGCTGGCCCGGCGGCGCTTTTCGATGCTGCTGCTGACACTTTTCGCGTGCGTAGCCCTGGCTCTGGCCACTATCGGTACTTACGGAGTCATGGCTTATCTGGTGAATCAGGGCACACGCGAAATTGGAATCCGGATCGCATTAGGGGCCACTCAAATGGGGATCGTGCGTTTAGTGGTGTGGAAGGGAATGGCCTTGGCACTGTCGGGAGTGGTCGTCGGACTGGTCGGAGCTTTCGCGCTTTCCCGTCTCATGCGAGGGCTGCTGTTTGGGGTAAGCCCCGCCGATCCGCTGACGTTCGTGGCGATCTCGCTCATTCTGGGGTTCGTCACTCTGCTGGCCAGCTACATTCAGGCGTATCGTGCGTCGCGCATCGACCCGGTTGTGTCGTTGCGCTTTGAATAGCCTCTCTCGCCGCGTTGTTTTCGCGCCGTTGACTGACTGTCCAGTAATGGACGCGGGAATCCCCAAGCGGACATTTCCCCGGGGGGCGAAAGCTGAGCTTTCGGCGAATCACGTTCAAATTCAATTATTTGCGCACCGAGACCGAATGGCGGAGAAGTTGCCACCCGATCTGTGATGGACATCGCTCGGCCCGAGTTTAAGGAGCAAAAACGGCGGCGGCAGATCGCCGTGGCAGCTGCGGTTGTGGTTGTGGTCGCAGCCGTAACGGTAGGTGTGTTGCGACTGAGGCCGGCGGCTCCGACGGTGGAGCGAGGCACGGTGTGGACTGATTCGGTGAAGCGGGGTTCGATGTTGCGGCAGGTACGGGGGATTGGGTCGCTCGTGCCGTCGCAGGAATCCGTTCTGCAAATTCCCGCTGAGACTGAGGCAACGGTATTGCGCATTCGTATGTTGCCCGGCTCGCAGGTGAAGGCGGACACGATTCTGATGGACATGAGCAATCCCCAGGTGGAGCAGGCGGCGGTGGATGCAAATCTGCAGTACAAAGCGGCAGAGGCGGAGTATCAGAGCCAGCGCATGAAGCTGGAAAGTGAGTTTATGAACCAGAAAGCCGGCGCGGCCACAGTGACCGCAGACTACAACCAGGCCCAATTACAGTCACAGACAGATAAGTCACTTTATGATCTCGGCGTGATTTCGGGGCTGGCCTATAAGGCGTCGAAGGGTAAGGCGGATGAACTCACGATCCGGAATGGACTGGCTGATCAGAGCCTGGTCAGCACGCAGAAAGCGATCGACGCGCAGTTGGCCGAACAGCAGGCCAAGGTCGATCAGATGCGCGTACTGGCCGAGCTGAAACAGAAGCAGCTGGATGCGTTGCGAGTCCGTGCCGGAATCGAAGGCGTGCTTGTGGAATTGCCGCTGCATGTGGGCGAGCATGTTTCTCCGGGAACCATGCTGGCTAAAGTGGTTCAGCCGAATCATCTGATGGCGGAACTCAAGGTGGCGGAGACGCAGGCGCGGGATGTGCAGATTGGCGAGCCGGCCGCAGTCGACACGCACAACGGCGTGATTTCCGGAACCGTGATGCGCGTCGACCCGGCAGTGCAAAACGGAACGGTCACGGTCGACGTCAAACTGACAGGCGAAATGCCCAAGGGTGCCCGGCCTGACTTGAGCGTGGACGGCACCGTCGACCTGGAGCGGCTGGACAACGTTCTGTATGTCGGGCGGCCCGCGTTTGGCCAGGAGAACAGCACGATCAGCCTCTTCAAGCTCGACAGCGACGGACACGATGCGCTGCGGGTTCCGGTGAAAGTGGGGCGCGCGTCGGTGAATTCGATTCAGGTGATCGAGGGATTGCGCGAGGGCGACACGGTCGTCCTTTCCGACATGTCGCGCTGGGACAACACAGATCGCATTCGGCTGCAAGATTAACAAGCGAGAATTCCGAACTTCGGATCGGAACTACGAAAACGAGGCGAACGACTCATGACAGACGCTGACCTGCCACTGATTCAGATCACGGACATGACGAAGGTCTTCTACACGGATGAGATCGAGACGCATGCGCTCTCGGGCGTGCATTTGTCGGTGAACAAGGGCGAGTACGTAGCCATGTCGGGGCCGTCGGGCTGCGGGAAGTCGACGCTGCTGTCGATTATCGGGCTGCTGGATACGCCGACCGCCGGCCGTTACATGCTGAATACCAAGCCAGTGGAGAACCTGGACTTCGCCGAGCGGGCACGCATTCGCAATCAGGAGATTGGATTCATCTTCCAGAGTTTCAACCTGATTGGCGATCTCACGGTTTACGAGAACGTTGAGTTGCCGCTGACCTACCGGCAGAGAATGCCGGCGGGCGAGCGCAAAGAGCGCGTGATGTGGGCTCTGGAACGCGTGGGCATGGCGCACCGGGTGCGGCATTATCCGTCACAACTTTCCGGCGGCCAGCAACAGCGCGTGGCGGTCGCTCGCGCGTTAGGAGGAAAGCCTTCGATTCTGCTGGCCGACGAGCCTACGGGGAATCTGGATTCGCGGAACGGAGAAGCGGTGATGGAACTGCTCGCCGATCTGCATCGCGAAGGAGCAACCATCTGCATGGTGACGCACGATCCGCGATTTGCGAAGCACGCGCAGCGCGAAGTGCATTTGTTCGACGGGAAAGTGGTGGCGGAAGAAGAACTGAAGAAACTGATGGCGGATGTGCAGGCGTAAGCGGAGTGCTCGGCAACCTTTGCCATGCCATGTGGCTGTTGCCGAAGAATCACACCTTTAGTGCGGTTGCGTTCCATTAGGAGGGTAGAAATGAGAGGCGTGCTTCAGGATCTGCGCTACGCGATCCGCCACATTCGGAAGTCGCCGGGATTTGCGCTGACTGCCCTGGTCTCGCTCACGCTTGGAATCGGAGCGACCACCGCAATTTTCAGCGTCGTGTATGGAGTGCTCCTCGATCCTTACCCCTATAAAGATGCCGACCGCATGGTTCACGTGGAGTTGCGTGACAAGACCGACCGAGGTCCTCTGCTGTTCGTAAACAGCGACGAGTATCAACAACTTCGTCAGGCGTCATCCATCGACGATGTGTTCCTGCAAAACCAGCAGGAGGAGACGTTGACGGGGAGCCAGTTCCCGATCTCGGTCGTTGTCGGCAAATATTCGCCGAATCTGTTTATCTATATGGGTGTGCCCCCCGCAGTGGGGCGTGAGTTTACGCCATCCGACGCGCCCGAGGGCAAGGCTTCTCCCGTTGCTGTGCTCAGCTACGCGTTCTGGCAGAGGCAGTTTGCAGCAAATCGTGACGTGCTGGGCAAGACCATCGAACTTGACCGCACTCCCTACACCATCATTGGCGTGGCTGCCCCTCGGTTTACCTGGGGCGACTCTGACGTCTATGTGCCTGCGACTCCGACTGCAGACCCGCACGATTACTGGATGGCTTTTATAAAACTTAGGCCCGGAGTCAAACACGCCGCGGCGAGCGCGGAATTGCAAGTCCTTGTCGACCGATTCGTAAAGGATGACCCGAAGGATTTTCGACGCGACCGCAAGGTTGCAATCGTTACCTTGAATGAAGAGGTGCTGGGCCGCTTTTCAGGAACGATCGTGCTGCTGTTCGTAGCCGTGGTGGCGTTGCTGGTGATCGGGTGTGCGAATGTTTCCATTCTTCTGCTGGCGCGAGGAATAGCGCGGCAACACGAGCTAGCGGTGCGCGCATCGATCGGCGCCAGCCGCGGGCGCCTGATCCGGCAGTTGTTGACCGAGTCCGTGCTGCTCTCCGTCGCCGGCGCAGTCCTCGGCGTCATGGCCGCATACAGCGGGGTTGGAACGATCTCCTCGATGCTGCCGTTGTATTCATTTCCTCACGAAGCGGCGATCCGGGTGAACAGTACGGTGCTGATCTTCAGTGCGAGCATCGCCGTGATTACCGGCATTCTGTTTGGCATCTCGCCGGCTTGGCAGCTTTCGCACCCGCCGATCAGCGAACTCATTCAGGCCCACAGCACGCGGCTCTCGGGAAGTGCAGGGAGCCGCAACGCGCATCGGTTCCTGATCGCTGGGCAGGTGGCGCTGACGCTGGTGTTGATGGCGGGTGCTGGAGCTGCCATGAAGGCGTTCCTTGCTCTAACCCGTACGCCTCTCGGGTTTGACCCGGAACACATCATTTCTCTCGATGTTGTGATGCCGAAAGGCGCCAACCTGACATGGCAGGCGCGACTGAATGCAAACGAGGCTGTCCGTCAAGCCATCGCCGACGTACCGGGGACGGCTAGCGCCAGCGTTTCTAACTCGTGGTTTCCGCCATTCGGAGGATTCAGCGGGTCGATCGAGATACGCAGCCAGCCGTCGCTCACTGGAGCGCAGGCCTTATTGGCACTCGTAAGCCCGCAGGTATTCGCCACGTTTCAAACTCCTCTTATAGCCGGAAGACTTTTCAACGATGCAGAAGTTGTCCGGGCGGCTCATGTGGCGCTGGTGAACCAGGCATTTACGAAGGAGTTTCTGGGCGGTGCGGATCCGATCGGCCAGGCCGTTCGCAGTCCCTTGCTTAAAATTGAGCGCCCGGGTCTGATTCTTTCATCGGCGCCGGACGAGTGGCTCGAGATCATCGGAGTGGTTGGGGACGTGCGGAATGACGGGCTGGATCATCCGACGAAACCGGCGGTTTACCTTCCCTACAGTTTCGTTTTGCCGCCGGACGAATCGTTCCTGGTTCGTGGCAATGGCGATCCGGAAGCGCTTCTACGGTCGGTGAAGTTGCGGCTGCGCGAAACCAACCCGGATGTGGTGGTCGGCCAGGACCACCCGCTGACCTGGTTTTTAGAGACACGAGGATGGGCACAGGGAAGATTTATTGCAACCCTGTTTTCACTTTTCGCGATTCTTGCGCTCGCGCTGGCGGCGACCGGGCTTTACAGCGTTGTCTCATTTTCCGTTACACAGCGTACCCAGGAAGTTGGCATCCGGATGGCCCTGGGCGCTGCCCGGGTGAGCATTCTACGTCTGGTGATCTCTTCAACGGCGGTGATGCTCGTCGCTGGTGTGGGACTCGGGCTCGGACTCAGCATATCTCTTAGTCGCGTGGTCGGTTCATGGGCAGGGGGCAGCCCGCGCGATCCCTTTACGCTGCTGTCAGCGGCGCTGCTTCTCGTGCTGGTGGCCGCGATCGCTAGTGTCGTTCCAGCTTGGCGGGCCGCATCGCTTGATCCGTCCGTGGCGCTGCGGTACGAGTGATTCCTATGGAAACCTTGATTCAGGATGTGCGCTACGCGCTGCGGCAGATGGGAAAGAGGCCGGGATTCACGGCGGTTGTGGTGGTCACGCTGGCGTTGGGGATCGGGGCTGCCACGGCCATCTTCAGCGTGGTCTACGGCGTGTTGCTGCGGCCGCTGCCGTACAGCGATCCGAGCCGGATCATGGCGATCTTCGAAGTCACTACCAAAGGCACTTGGAACCGGCTCGCAGATCCGAACTTCGATGACTTTCGCGATCAGAACCACAGCTTTGAGGCGATTGCAAAGTACAGCGCAAACATCGCGTCGGCTTCAGGGGCGGGGCAGCCTACAAGAACGACGGTGGCCAGCGTCTCCTCCAACCTTTTCAAGGTCTTTCGGGTGCAGCCGATTGTCGGGCGCGACATGAGTGCCGACGATGCGAGGAAAGGGGCGGCTCCGGTCGTTGTTGTCAGCTACGGATACTGGAAGCAACATCTCGGATCGCCCCAGGATTTATCGCAGTCTCATCTGAAAATCGATAATGCGGTCTTCTCCGTCATCGGCGTGCTGCCGGATGGCTTTCAGTTTCCGGCTGACGCGGAATTGTGGCTGCCGGCCGATACTGACGGAGAAAATCCGAGCCGGACGTCACACAACTACAGTGCGGTGGCACGTTTGCGCGACGGCGTGACGGTCGCGCAGGCGAATGCGGACATCGGTATGATCGCGCGCCGCATCCACGACACGTCGAGCGATCCGAACGATTATCTGCTCAAGGACGGAGTTGTCGTGCCGTTGCAGGAGTCGATCACCGGCGAAGCCCGCCCGGCATTGCTGGTCCTGCTGGGAGCGGTGGGATTTCTTCTGCTGGTGGCGTGCGCCAACGTGGCCAACCTTCTGCTCGCGCGAGCTTCGGTGAGGGAGCGGGAGCTCGCGGTTCGCAGCGCGCTGGGTGCAGGGCGCGGACGCTTGATCCGCCAATTTCTTATAGAAGCGTTTTTGTTATCGCTCACCGCTGGCGGTCTCGGCGTCTTGGCGGCGTTTGCGGGCATAGCGGGATTAGTTGCGCTGGCGCCGGGAAATCTGCCGAGGTTAGACAGCGTCTCAATCAGCGTTCCGGTGCTTGCCTTTGCGCTGCTGCTTTCTACCGCTGTGGCCGTGGGACTCGGAGTTTTCACCTCGGTGCGGGCGACCTCTGGCGACGTGCGCCAGGGGCTCGGAGAAGGTGGACGCGGCCAAGCCGGTTCGCAACGCAGCCAGCGAATTGGCCGGGGAATCGTGGCGGCACAGATCGCGATCACGCTGGTTCTGGTGGTGGGAGCGGGGTTGCTGGGGCGCAGCCTGATGAAGGTGATGGAAGTGAATCCGGGTTTCCGCGTCGACAAAATTGTCACCATGGACGTCTCGCTCCCCTGGACGGAGTGGACCGATGCGAAGGCAAAGATACGGGAAGGAATTTTTTTCTCGAACCTGATCGACCGCCTCAAACAGATTCCGGGCGTGCGCAAGGTGGGCGCAACGAGTGGATTGCCGATGGACGGCGGTCTTCCCGATGGGCTGTTCCTGCTGATGACGCAGGACGAAGTTCCGAAGACGGGTAGCCCCGATTCCCTCTCCCGCGAATTCGACGTTTTGTTCCAGCAAAAGGAGCGCCGGGGCACTGCCGATTTTGGCGTCGCCACGGAGGGGTACTTCCAGACTCTCGGAATTCCTTTGCTGCGAGGGCGCATGTTTGACGAACGCGACGGCCCGGATTCTCCGCACGTAGCGGTGATCAGCGATTCGCTGGCTCGCGAACGGTGGCCGGGCCAGGATCCTCTCGGCCACACCATTGAATTTGGAAACATGGACGGTGACCTGCATCTGCTCACCATTGTCGGCATCGTCGGCGACGTTCGCGAATACGGTCTCGATGCTCCGCCGCGACCCACGGTCTATGTGAATCTGTTTCAACGGCCGCGCCCTGCAATCACTGTCACTATGCTGACCGATGCCGACACGCCGTTGGTGACCTCGGCGGCGCGTGGGATTTTGCAGGAGCTCAACCCGGAGATTCCGGCGACGTTCCGGACGTTCTCGCAAATTTATTCCGCCTCGTTCGGTTCGCGCCGATTCAACCTGATTCTCATCGGTTTTTTCGGAGCGGTCGCGCTGCTTCTCGCCATGGCAGGAGTGTTTGGCGTCATGGCCTATTCCGTCAGCCGGCGCACGCGCGAGATCGGCGTACGCGTGGCGCTGGGCGCGCGCTCGCAAGATGTTCTGACCATGATCCTGGGCCAGGGGATGCGCACGATCCTGATTGGTGTCGCGATCGGACTCGCGGGCTCGCTGGCCCTCACGCGCGCGATGCAGTCGTTACTGTTTGGCGTGACCGCGACGGACCCGCTGACTTTCGCGGCCGTGATGTTGTTGCTGATCGTGGCCGCGCTGGTCGCCTGTTACGTTCCGGCACGGCGCGCGGCGAAGGTGGATCCGATGGTGGCGCTGCGCTACGAGTGAAGGGGGATAAAACATGGCAGGATTTTTTCAGGATCTGCGGTATGCGATGCGGCAGTTGCGGCAGAACCTCGGCTTCGCGATTACGTCCATTCTCATCTTGAGTCTTGGGATATGCGCCAGCGTCGCGATCTTCGGATTTGTCGATGCCGCCCTGATCAAGCCTCTTCCTTATGCGAATCCCAACCAGTTGGTGCTGGTGACCGAAAGCGTGCCGATGATTCCGCGCGCGAATCTTTCGTATCTCGACTATCTCGACTGGAAGAAACTCAATACCGTGTTCAGCTCGATGGATGTTTACCACGACACTGGCTACCTGTTGCGCACACCGACAGGGACGGAGCCGGTAGCGGCGATGCAAGTGAGCGATGGATTTCTGCGCACGCTCGGAATCGCTCCGCTCCTGGGGCGCGACTTCTATACCGGCGAAGACCTCCCGGCAGCGCCGCAGACCGTGATCCTCAGCTATGCGGCTTGGCAGAAGAGATTTGGTGGAAGAAAAGAGGTGATTGGCCAGGCCGTTCACGCTCAGCGGGATTCCATACACGATCGTCGGAGTGCTGCCTCAGAATTTTCAGTTTGCTCCCGGCGGCGGAAACGCCGAATTCTGGACGACACTGCACGCTTCCGACAATTGCGCTCACCGGCGAAGTTGCCACGACCTGATCGGGATCGGGCGGCTGAAGGCGGGAGTCTCCGTCGACGCGGCTCTGGCTGAGATGAAAACAATCGCGCGGCAACTGGAGATCCAGTATCCCGCCGATAATCGGGGCCAGGGTGCGTATGTGGTGCCGCTCTCCAAAGAGATTCTGCACGAGATTCGTCCCGTGCTGCTTACGCTGCTGGCCGGAGCTGGCCTGCTGCTGCTGATCGCGTGCGTGAATGTTTCGAGCCTCTTGCTGGTGCGCTCGGAGAGTCGGCGGCGCGAGATTGCGGTGCGAGGCGCACTGGGCGCGTCGAGACTCCGGCTAATCCGGCAGTTCACAACTGAAGGAGTCGTGCTGGTGGCGACGGGCACGCTGCTCGGCCTGGCGGCTGCTCAAGTCGCGATGCAGACGCTCTTGCGGCTCATCTCGAAACGACATGATGGCTACGATGCCATATCTGGCCGGGCTCGGACTGAACCTGCACGTGCTGGCCTTTGCCGCGGCGCTCTCGCTGGGCGCAGCCGCTCTGTTTTCGATCACGCCCATCTTCCGCCTGCCGTTAAGAGAACTTCGGGAAAATCTGAACGAAGGCGGACGCGGCTATGCGGGAACATTGTGGCGGCGGTTTGGCGCAAATCTGGTGGTGGTCGAACTGGCGATTGCAGTTGTTCTTCTGGTCGGCGCCGGGTTATTGGGGAAAAGTTTCTATCGATTGCTGCATGTGGACATCGGATTTCAGCCCGATCACCTGGCTACGCTGGAAATCACCCTGTCTGACGCCAGCTATCCAAAGGACGCGCAGCAGGCCGCTGTGGCGCAACAGATTGTGAACCGCGTTGCGGCGTTGCCCGGCGTTCGAATCAGTAGGCGTCACCAACGTTTTGCCCGTGAGCTACAACGGCAATACAACCTGGATCCGAATCTTGGGGCGGCCCTACAACGGTGAGCACAATGAAGTGAATCAACGCGATATAAACGCCGCACTGTTCCCTACACTGCAAGGCAAAGCTGCTGCGGGGCCGATACTTTAGCGAGAGAGATGACGCCTCCAGGCCTCGCGTGGTCATCATCAATCGCACCCTGGCAGAAAAGTATTTTCCCGGGGAAGATCCGATCGGGAAGAAGATTGCGGACTTCGATCTCGATCCGAAATCGATCTGCGAGATCGTTGGCGAAGTGGACGATGTGAAGGATGGCTCGCTGGATTCCGAGATCTGGCCGGCGGTCTACTATCCCTCCTACCAGAATCCCGACGACTACTTCTTTCTCGTGGTGCGCACGTCGCAGAACGAAGGTTCGCTGTTGCCATCGATGGTTGCAGCGGTGCATGAGATCGATCCCGGCATCGGCACGGCAGACGAAACCACGATGACCGGCAGAATCAGTAATTCGCCGACTGCCTATCTTCACCGTTCTTCGGCCTGGCTGGTGGGCGGTTTTGCGGTGCTGGCATTGCTGCTGGGCATCGTCGGCCTGTATGGCGTGATCGCCTACTCGGTAGGCCGGAGAACGCGTGAGATCGGAGTGCGCATGGCGCTGGGCGCGCAACCAAGTTCCGTTTATCAACTCATCATGACGGAAGCAGCCTGGCTGATCGCGATTGGAATTGGGGCAGGGCTGGTCTGCTCGCTCGGCGCGGCGACGTTTTTGCGCGGACTGCTCTTTGGAGTTCAATCCTGGGACGCGGCTACGCTGGCCACAGTCTCGGTTGTTCTGGCGGTATCGGCGCTGTTGGCCTGTTACATCCCGGCACGACGAGCGGCTAAAGTCGATCCCATGGTGGCATTGCGGTACGAGTGAGGATTTATGGAAACTTTGCTGCAAGATATTCGCTATGCTCTGCGGCAGTTGCGCAAGAATCCCGGGTTCGCCGCCGTCGCGGTGATCACACTGGCGCTGGGAATTGGCGCCAACACTGCGGTCTTCAGCGTGGTCGACGCGGTGATGCTGCGTCCGCTGCCCTATTATCAGCCCGAGCGGCTGATCGATGCGCAATCGATGAGTTCTCGCAATCCTATGTCAGATTCCGTGTCGTATCCTGACTTTTTCGATTGGCGGGCGCAGAATCACACACTCGAACATCTGGTTGCGTATCACGACAACAACTTCACCCTGACCGGCCTTGATCGGCCCGTTCAACTCGATGCCGAAGTTGTTTCCTGGGATTTCGTGCCTACCCTTGGAGTGCGTCCGGAACTTGGCCGCGGATTTACCGTGGACGAAGAGAAGTCCGGCAGTCGAGTTATTCTGATCAGCCACGGGCTTTGGGTCTCGCAATTTGGTGCGGACAAATCGATCCTTGGCCGGGCGGTCCACCTGAGCGGGGATGTCTGCACAATCATCGGCGTTATGCCGGCCTCGTTTCGCTTCCCTGTGACTCGTCCCACCAATAGCATTTGGGTAACATCGGCGTTCGACGACGATCCTAGTGAACCTCATCCAATTATTCGACAACGGGGCGCACACTTCCTGAGCGTGATCGGGCGATTGAAGCCTGGAGTCACCGCCGCGCAGGCTAGTCAGGATCTGGAGTTGATTGCGCGGAATCTCTCGAAACAGTATCCCAACTCAAACGCGCGGCGGGATGCCGCCCGCGCAGTTCCTGAACTAAAAGCTTTGCTGGGCGATACGCGAGTTGCGCTTCTGGTGGTGCTGGGTTCGGTGACACTTGTGTTGTTGATCGCATGTGGCAACATTGCCAATCTGCTGCTGGCTCGCATGCGCGAGCGCCAGCGAGAAATTGCATTGCGATCAGCTCTGGGCGCAGGAAAACGAAGAATCGTCCGCCAGTTGCTGGCCGAGAGTCTTGTTCTAAGCGCTTGCGGCGGAATCGTCGGCTGTGGACTCGCCTTTCTTTGCACACCCGCCATTCTTTCTCTGATTGGCGACAGCATTCCGCGCGCGGCCGACGCCGGCGTCGATTTGCGAGTTCTCTTTTTCGCGCTTCTTCTCTCATTTGCCGCAGGAATCGTTTTCGGAGTAATTCCTGCGCTCACCGGATCTCGGACCGATCTGGTCTCAACCTTAAAGGAAGGCGGCCGGAGCGAGGTGTTTGGTCGCGATTGGATGCGCTCAACCCTCATCGTAGGACAAGTCGCGCTCGGCCTGTTGTTGACTGCGGGAGCGGGTTTGCTGATTAGCAGCTTCAATAAGCTGCTTCACGCCGATGAAGGCTTTAATCCCGATCACTTGACGACCATGGTTTTCGAAACACCCGATGCGCGTTACAAAGATAGTCGTCCGCAATTTTATCGCGACTATTTTGAACAATTGCGCTCACTCCCTGGAGTGCAGTCTGCCGGCGGCGTCATGGTTCTTCCCATGACCAACGACGTGATCAATATCAGCTTCGAGGATCCCGAGCATCCCGTTCCCGAGAGCCAGCAGCCTAGCGCCGATCTCACGCCCATCACGCAAGGTTACTTAACGGCAATGCAGATTCCCGTGGTCGAAGGGCGTGACCTTTCTGAGCGCGATGACATGACAGCTGCACAAGTGGTCCTGGTGAATCGGGCGTTCGCGCAGAAATTCTTTCCCGGAGAGAATGTGCTCGGCAAGAAATTGAAACCGGGCGCGGGAAATGGGACCCCGGGCGGGCCGCCATGGCGCGAAATTGTTGGCGTTGTCGGGGACATCCGACTGCAAGCGACACAGCAGCAAATACGCCCAGCGATGTATGTGCCCGCCGCTCAACTCCCGACCTGGTGCTGCCTGTACTCCGTGGTACGCACGTCGCTCGATCCCACAAGCCTGGCAGCTAGCGTTCAACGGATCGTTTCAGAGAAGGATAAAGACATCCCCGTCACGCAGGTCCGCACGATGAAGGACCTGATGTTCGTCCAGCTTTCTCAGCCTCGGTTTGCGATGGTTCTGTTGAGCACGTTTGCGGGACTGGCGATGGTTCTTACCATCGTCGGACTCTATGGCGTAATGATGTATTCGGTGTCGCGGCGCACGCGCGAGATCGGCGTGCGTATGGCGCTGGGCGCGCAGCGAACGTCCGTGCTCAAGATGGTTCTACGCGATGCGGCTATTTTGCTGATGGCAGGAATTGCGATCGGCGCTGCTTTCGGCGATCGCGTCGGCGTCGATTTTGCAGAGCATGCTGTACGGAATCGGACCACGCGATCCGGTCGTCATGGCATTGGTCTGTGCCGCTGTGGCATTTGTCGGGACTTGTGGCCGCCTATATACCCGGCGAGGCGTGCGGCCAAAGTCGATCCCATGGTGGCGCTGCGGTACGAGTGAGAGCGGTAATCGGAGACCAAGATGATTCAGTTGAAAAACCTGGAACGCAGTTACAAGACGCCGGCGGGGCAGAGCTGGGTGCTACGGCGCATCAACCTGGAGATTCGCGAGGGCGAATTTATCACGATCATGGGACCGTCGGGCGCGGGCAAGTCGTCTTTACTAAATATCCTCGCGCTGCTCGACGACAGCTGGGAGGGAGAGTATTGGTTTCGCGAGCAGGCGGTGCACGATATGAAGCGCAAGCAGCGCGGCGATCTGGCGAAGCGGAATGTCGGAATGGTGTTTCAGAGCTACCACTTGCTGGATGACTTGACTGTGCAGGAGAACATCGACTTGCCGCTTTCTTATAAGGATATTCCGCGCCGCGAGCGCCAGGGTCTGGTCGCCGACGCGTTGGATCGATTCCAGATCGTGGGGAAGAAGGATTTGTATCCCAGCCAGCTTTCCGGCGGGCAGCAACAGCTGGTGGGGATCGCACGCGCTGTGATTCACCGGCCGCCCTTGCTGCTGGCTGACGAGCCCACGGGGAATCTCCATTCCGGGCAGGCGAAAGAAATTATGGAACTGTTTCGCGGACTGAACCAGCAGGGGACGACGATCGTCCAAGTCACGCACTCGGAATCGAACGCGAGTTTCGGCAGCCGAACCATTCAACTGCGTGACGGATGGCTGGTCGGAGACACGGCGAATTCCGGGCTCACGCAGCCGGCGGAGGTTAGCGCATCGTGAGCTCGCTCATGCGAAGACTTTTTAAATTTGGGATCATTGCCCTGTGTGCGCACAACCTTGTCGCAATCAATTTGCAAGCGCAGACCACGGCAAGCGGAGAAAACAGCCCGATGCAAGTGAGCGCACCGCAAGCTGCGGCTCCAGTTCAGTTTGACATGCCGAAATCGTACAACCCACTGCACGCCTATGAGCCCGACACCGTTCCGGAGCCCGCGCTCGGAAACTCGCCCCGCCTCGATCAACTGATTCGCGACGGCAAGCTTTATCTTTCGTTGAAGGATGCCATCAATCTCGCGCTGGAAGACAATCTGGACCTGGCGATTGCCCGTTACAATCTTCCGATTGCGAACACAGACATTTTGCGCACGCAGGCGGGCGGATTCTTTCGCGGAGTGAATACCGGAGTGGTACAGGGAACGCCGGGCGGAGGTGTCGGCGGTTTTGGTACGGGCGCACCGGGAGCGGGCGCGGGCGGCACGACTGGTGGGGCGGGCGGAGCGGGCGCAGGAGCATCCGGACTCGTGCAATCGACGCTTGGTACAGGGGCCGCGGTCTCCTCGTACGATCCGCTGATTAATCTCAGCGGCGGGGATGAGCATCAAACCTCTCCGGTCGCGAACCGGCAGATTTATGGAGTTCCATCTCTGCAGCTGAATTCCGTGCAAGTGAATGCCAACTTCTCACAAGCCTTTTCCACGGGAACCAGCGTCAACTTTTCGTTTGGTAACTCTCGGCAGACGACCAACAGCCCTTTTTTCAATCTTTCTCCCACGCTCAGCTCCACGTTCCGCTTCGAAATCCAGCAGCAGCTCCTGGCGGGTTTCGGCTTTGGCCCAAACCTGCGCTACTTGCGCATTGCGAAGAACAACAAGAAAATTTCTGACATTGCGTTCAAAGATCAGGTCATCGCGACGGTCACGCAGATCGAAAACATCTATTGGGATCTGGTGAGCGCCTACGAGCAGATGCAGGTGAATGAGCAATCCTTCGCATTTGCCCAGCAGACACTCGACAACGCCAGGAAGCAGCTGCAACTGGAAAGCATTCCAGCCATGGACGTCATGCGCGCGGAGGCCGAAGTCTCGAAGCGCGATCAGGATCTGACTGTGGCCCGAACCAGTCTCCAGTTGCAGGAGACGTTGATGAAAAACGCGATCACTAAGAGTCTGGATGATCCCGTGCTGGAGTCCATTCCGGTCGTTCCCACGGACCAGATGCAGGCCGTCGAAACAAAAGAGGCACGACAAATTCAGGGCCTGATCTCCGAAGCGCAGCAGAATCGCCCCGAACTGGCCGAGTCGGACATCGATCTGGTGAACCGGCAGATCAGCCGGCGTGCGGCCACGAATGCGCTGTTGCCGTCGCTATCGTTGATTGCTTTCTACGCTGGATCGGGCCTGGGTGGTCCCTTGAATCCCGTGTATAACCTCGGGCAAAATGTCTCGACTGTCCCCACCGATTTCGGTGGTGCGTTGCAAAATGCCTTTAACAATTCTTCTCCGGATTACTATGTGGGTCTGAATCTGAACATTCCCATCCGCAATCGCGTGGCGAAAGCCGACCAGTATCGATCCGAACTGGAGTATCGGCAGGCCCAACTACGGCTGGAACAATTGAAGAAGCAGGTTCGGATCGAGGTGCGCAATGCGCAGTTCGCACTCGACCAGACCGGAGCGCGAGTGGAAGCTGCCCGCAAGGCTCGAGACTTGGCTCAGCGCACATTTGACATCACGAAGAAAGAGCAGGAACTGGGATCCGGATCAAGCTACCAGACACTTTCCGCGCAGCGCGATCTCTCCCTGGCGGAATTGGATCTGGTCAGCGCGCAGACCATTTACGAGAAAGCGAAAGTCGAATTGGATCGCGCAACCGGCGCTACTTTGGAACATAATGGCATACTGATCCAGGATGCGATCAGTGGGGCTATCTCGCAGCATTCGCCCTGAGCAAAATGCCGACCTCGGTCAAAGCCGGAGAATTCGATCTGACGACATCGCGACGCGAAGCCGCGATGCCGATCCGGATTCTGGCCGCCGACGATCAGGAACACATTCTCGAAGCGCTCGATTTACTCCTCCATCCACAGGGATATCGAATCGACAAAGTTCGCTCTCCGGCTTTGGTGCGTGAAGCCCTCGGCAGCAATTCCTACGACGCCATCCTCATCGATCTGAACTACACGCGGGATACGACTTCCGGGTCAGGAAGGTCTCGACCTGCTCTCACAGATTGTGGCGTTGGATGCCACAGTTCCGGTAATCGTGATGACCGCGTGGGCGAATGTGGAACTGGCGGTTGAGGCGATGCGTCGCGGCGCCCGCGACTTTGTGCAGAAGCCCTGGGAGAACGAACGGCTGGTTGCGATCCTTCGCACCCAGGTCGAACTGCATCGCGCCTTGCAGCAGGCTGCGCGGCTTGAGGCGGAGAATCGCCTGCTCCGTGCCGAAGGCCGTCCGGAGTTCATCGCGACTGCGCCCTCGATGCAGCCCGTGCTCGACACGATTGCGCGGGTCGGGCCATCCGATGCCAATGTGCTGATTACCGGCGAGCATGGGACTGGAAAAGAAGTGGTCGCGCAAACCCTGCACGCTCTGTCAGCGCGGACTTCGCGTTCGCTGGTGGCTGTGAACACGGGCGCAATTCCCGACGGAATTTTCGAGAGCGAGCTGTTTGGCCACGTGAAAGGCGCCTTTACCGATGCGCGTACCGACCGCATTGGAAGGTTCGAACTGGCCGACGGCGGCACCATCTTTCTCGACGAAATCGGCAACGTTCCGCTGCGCCAGCAAGCCAAGTTGCTGCGCGTTCTGGAGTCGGGAGAAATTGAGCGGGTCGGCTCATCGCGGACGCGACGCGTCAATGTGCGGGTTCTCTCCGCCACCAACACGGACCTGCCGGCCGCCTGCATCGGCCGGACAATTCCGCGAAGATCTTCTATTTCGCTTGAACACGGTCGAGATTCATGTTCCTGCTTTGCGCGAGCGGCGTGAGGATATTCCAGTGCTGGCGGGACATTTTCTGGCGCGTTACGCATCCCGCTACCGTCGGCCGGTGCAGAGTTTTGACGCCACCGCCCTGCAGGCGTTGCAGCAGTATTCCTGGCCCGGCAATGTGCGCGAGCTCGAACATACGATGGAACGCGCGGTGTTGATGTGTCGAACCGAGCAGATTCAGCCGGCCGATTTATCGCTGAGTTCACAGCGCGCTCAACCCCAGAATCTTGAAGATCTGAGTCTGGAGGCCGTCGAGGCGGTGCTGGTTCGCAAGGCTCTGCAGCGCTTTCAGGGCAACGTCAGTCAGGCGGCGGAAGCGCTGGGACTCAGTCGCGGAGCACTGTACCGGCGTATGGAGAAGTATGGGGTCTAATTCCACTGGACCGAAAACCTCCCGCCCCCGAAAACGAAACCGTCTTCTCTACGAGCGTCGAATCGGTCTCTACTCTTTTCTGGTCGCGCTGCCTGGCCTCCTCGTGGGTACGGTGCTGGTGTGGATGCAGCCCTGGAGCATCGAATCGCGCCTGGGGCTCGTCGGCGCCGAGCTATTTGTGTGGTGGCTCCTCGCCATGGCGCTGCAGGAGCAGACGACCCGGCCCTTGCAAACTCTGGCGAATGTGATCGGATCGCTTCGCGAGGAAGACTATTCGTTCCGCGCCCGTAATGCAGCGCCCGAGGATGTGCTGGGCGAGCTTTCCATGGAAGTGAATGCATTAGCCGACATGCTTTCCGGGGAAAAGGTCCGGACGATTGAAGCGACCGCGCTGCTGCAGCGCGTGGTCGATGAGATTGACGCACCTTTGTTTGCATTCGATCCCGCTTCCAGACTGCGCGTGGTGAATCCAGCTGGCGAGCATTTGCTCCATCAGACCAAAGCTCGCATGCTGGGGCGCAGTGCAGCTGAACTCAACCTGCAGCCGTGCCTGGTCATGGAAAATGAAGGCTTGGTAGAACTGAATCTCAACGATTCGCAGGCCCGCTGGCTGTTGCGCCGCAGTTCGTTTCGGCAGAACGGCGTGCCCCATACTCTGGTTGTGCTTTCCGATGTGAGCCGGGCGCTGCGCGAAGAGGAGCGACGGGCGTGGCAGCGGCTCATTCGCGTTCTGGGTCACGAACTGAGTAATTCACTGGCACCGATCAAGTCGATTGCCGGAAGCCTCGGCTCTCGGGTGGCGGCAACACCCATGGATCCAGAGGTGCGCAGCGATCTGCAGCGCGGGCTGGAAATTATTGAAGCGCGTTCCGCTTCCTTGCACCGTTTTCTTGAGGCCTACCGCAAACTGGCCCAGATGCCCGCGCCGGTTTTGCGAGAAGTTCCGCTGGCGCCACTGGTCGCTCGCGCCGCTGGTCTTGAAACCCGCATTCGTGTGTCGGTGCAACCCGGGCCGAGCGTGGTTTTTCAAGCGGATCCCGATCAGCTTGAACAAATGTTTATCAACCTTGTGCGCAATGCAACCGATGCGGTGCTGGAATCGTCGGCCATTGCGTCGGAGGAATCATCCAGAGTGCCGTCACTGGCAGATTGCGAAAAGGTTGTGGTGCGTTGGAGCGCAGACGAAAGCGACGTCACGTTGATTGTCGACGACAACGGACCGGGCCTTCTGAATCCGGCGAACGTGTTCACTCCCTTCTACACGACCAAGGCCAACGGGAGCGGCGTTGGCCTGGTTCTCTCCCGCCAGATTGCGGAAGCGCACGGCGGCAGGATTGAGATCGGGAATCGAACCACCGGTAGGGGCTGCTCTGTGAAAGTGGTTCTGCCCCGTTCCCCGTCTCGGGTGACGCCGGGCTTCCGAGAAGCGCCATCCCAAGCCGGTTCAGGAACCGCGCCACGGACTCCCTAGGTCATAGACTGGAACTGTTCTGGCTGAAATGTTGAGACGGTTCCAGCCATTGATGGTTACGATGGCCAGCGTAAGATCCGGCAACTCTTTCTCGTTCTAACTCTTGTCATTCCGAACGAAGTGAGGAATCCGATTTCCCCGCAACGGTGCTGTGACAATCGTAATTTGTGAAGCCGCTGCCAGTGAGGTCAACTACTCGTTGCGGAGGATTTCATGAAGAAGTTGGCATTGCTCCTGGGATTGGCGGCGACCTTCACCTTGGCTCAAGATGCGCGCCCGGCGCAGACTAATCCGGCGAAATTTCCCCACCACGCCGTGCTGCAGCAGCAAATGCAGCTCGACCACATCAATGCCGAGCATTTGATGGCTAGTTTCTACGCCCAGGGCATCCTTGAGGGAGCAATCTCCGGAGCCGGAGGAACGCTGCTGATTGTGGCAGTGGGCTTCCAAATCCGCAAGAAGAGGCAGCTCTCCAGCGACCGGCAGATCTTGTCGCGCGCCGCCTCTGCATAGAACTCCATGTCCATGTAGGAACAGCCGCCCTCGGCTGTTCAGCGGCCCAGGGGTATCGGGCCGCAGGGCTCACCTCATCAGCACATACCCGCCGCCGTCGGTGAAGGCGATCACCAGGTTCATCAGGACGAACATCAGGTCGTAGTGCCAGCCGTAGGTTTTCTCGCCCCAGAAGCCGGTGTGCCACGAGAAAATTTTCTTCTGGATCGCTCCCAGCATGATGGCGATAAGCCCGAAGGCGGCGAGTTGTGTCAGTACGCCGAAGGCCACTCCCAGGCCGCCGGCAAGCTCAGCGATCCCGAGAAAAATGGTGAAGCTCTTTGGCATCCCGATGCTCTTCGAGCGAGCATCCGGATCTTTCAGCTGGTTGTAGCCGCTGGTGACGAAGACGAGGCCCACCATGAGCCGCAGCAGGAGCAGACCAAGGTCGGTGAAGCGGGCGAGTTGAGGGAACATTGCGAAATCTCCTGAGGCTTAGTTGCTTCGTCACGGCGGATCGTTACTCACACATCGTACTGATGGCGGATTGGGCCTATTCCCGATCGTTTTATTCCCGATCAATATGAAAAACTCTTGCCAGCAGGGCGCCGACGGCGGCATAGATCAGCGTATTGAAGAAGATCATCACCCACATGGCATCGCTGTCGCCCCCGGAGGTGGAGAGCAGTCCGCCGAGAATCGCGGCGGGGCACAGCAGGAGCAGCAGGGGCGTGGGCAAATCCGGGGCGGGGCCGAACGAGAGGGCGTAAATGCCGGCGATGAATCCGAGGATCGCGAAAAGGATGCCGCCCACTAACGAGGCTCTTCCCATCGATTATCCGCACCTGCCTGATTGAAAGCTATTCTAGGCCCGGCCCTGCATCTTTGCCCACCACCAGCGCACGCCGACGAAGAGGAATCGCCAGTCGCTGAAAAATTCCGGCGGCTTGCCTTCGAAGGCATGGCCGATGAACTGGAAGATCCATCCGATGACGAACAACGCCAATGCGTAGATCCACGCGTGATGGAAGAAGATGGTGGAGATAAAGACGGCAATGGAGAGAAGGATCAGCGGAATGCCGAAGGTGTGGCACAGCCGGTTGACGGGATGCTGATGGCTGGTCGCATATTGCGCGATCCATTCCTGGCTCGAGCGGTGCTCGGAGGTGCGATTGCCCAGCATCATGGGGATGATACACCGTTTTTGCGGGGGAAGATCGCTTAGCGCTGCAGAGGTTTTGAAGGGTCTGCCGGAGAGCGGTCAACAGCGGGCAACTTACAGGTTCGCGAAATACGATGCCGGTTGCGCGCGAACCACCGATAACAGAAATGGAGAATCCAATTGAACCCAGGCAGGCTGAACACGACATAGAACGGCCAAGCCCACCATATTTGCCGGGTGACCTGCAGATAGACGTCAGCCCCTGAGACCAGAATGTTTTCCTTGCTCAGCAACCGAATGTCATGCAAGAGTTCGTCTTCGTTGAGCTTCAGCCGTTCGACCACCCACGGTTCCTGCAGGCCCGCAATATTAATGCCTCGCTGGGCAAGTGTTGGCTGCCAGAACTTTACCCAACTTGAGCAAAATCCACATTGATTGTCATAGAGGACCCACGCCCCGGAGTGTGCTTCGCCCAACTCATGGCTGGCCATATTTCAGATCCTCCTGCCACGATAAACGCTAACCGGCGAACCTTCTGCTAGAAAGGCTGAAGCCGGTTTCTTGCCAAGTTCTTCGGCGAAGGCAGGGCCATAGATTTCCTCGACGTTGCCTTCAAATCCTCCGTCGTCTGACCTCCAAACCCTCCACTGCGGATGGGCGACGCGATATTCCACACATCCACCATTTGGCTGAGCAGCATATCCCCAATAGTGCTCAGTAATGAACTCTTCCTGTGAGCCGGGCTTCGGCAGCGCTGGCGAGCCTTCCACCTGCGCGCGCATTCGATTCCATCCGCCCGTCGATTTCCAGGAGTACTCAGCGCTTACAGGTGCGCCGTTTGCGCGCTCGATTCGATGGGACATGGGGCAAGCATGATAATTTTCATTGTAGAAAGTGCGGGCGACCTTGGCGATGGCCCAGCGTGGCACGATCTCGCGAATGAAGACGACGCCCCTTCTGATTTCGTCTCCCTCGGTACGGCGTACATAGAATCGCAGATTGATTTCCTCGAAGTTGCAATGCCAGGGAAAAGAAATACCGAAGACTTTTGTTCTTAGAAAACGAAAACCGACCAGGCTAAGGAAAATGCGCTCCTGCCAGCGGTCGAGCTGGGTTCCAGCAGGGAGGAACGGCTGCAAAAGGCGCGCGCTCACTTCATAGTTGAGCATGACAAGTTCGCGCCACTCCGCCGTCAGGAAAACTCTACTCACACCGTCAGGATACCCCCAACCGCCCGATTGGTTGATTTGAGCCTGCCGCTCACCGCGTGGTAGCATCCTAGGTTTTGGCAGGAGTTCGGGCTGGCCTGTATCTGTCCTAATACTTCCATGGCCTCATCCCGCCCGCTGCCTGCCGGAGGAGCCCAACTTGAAAGTCTATTCTGGAGAAAACATCCGTAATGTAGCGGTGGTCGGGCACGGGCATGCAGGCAAGACCTCGCTGGTATCGGCCATGTTGTTTACTGCGGGCGCGACCCAGCGCTTCGGGCATGTGGACGATGGCACGTCGACCACCGACTATGACGAGGAAGAAATCGCGCGCAAGATGTCGATTTCCGTCGGCGCCGCCGTGGTCGAATGGGGCACGACCAAAATCAATATTCTCGATACACCTGGCTTCAGCATGTTCGTGCACGAAGCCAAGATGGTGCTGCCTGTGGTGGACGCGGCGATCGTCGTGGTCGACGGCGTCGCCGGCGTGGAAGTGGTGACCCAGCGCGTGTGGAATTATTGCGAAGAATATAAGACTCCGCGGCTGATCGTGGTGAACCGCATGGACCGCGACCGGGCCAATGCTGAGCGCGTGATGGCATCGCTGGTCAGCGCCTTCGGGCGGGACGTGATTCCGATCGAGTTGCCGATCGGCAGCGAGAAGAGCTTGTCGGGCGTCGTCGACCTGGTCCGCATGAAGGCCTACACCTACGAGATGGGCGGCAACGGCAAGGGCAAAGAGACCGAGATCCCGGCGAACCTGCAGGAGCAGGCCAAGGAAGCGCATGAGCGCCTGGTTGAGCTGGTCGCCGAAGGCGACGACAAATTGATGGAAAAGTTTTTCGAAGCAGGCACGCTGGGCGAAGAAGATCTGGTTCCGGCGCTGCACAACGCGATTCGCGAAGACCGGATTTTTCCGGTGATCTTCAGCTCAGGTCTGGGCAATATTGGCGCCGATCGCGTCATGGATTTTATTGTCGACTACACTCCCGCGCCTTCCGAGCACGAGTGGGTGCAGGGCGAGGCAGTCGGCGGCAATGGAGATGTTCCGAAGCGGCATGAGACCGATGCCGAGCCGGTCTCGGTCTATGTGTTCAAGACGGTGTCGGACGCTTTCGCCGGCAGAATTTCGTATTTCAAAGTTTTTTCCGGTGTGCTGAAGAACGATGGAACTGTGCAGAACTTCAGCAAGGGCACGCAGGAGAAGTTTGCGCACATCTCCACCATGCAGGGCAAGACGGCGGTTCCGATCGCGGAGTTGCATGCCGGAGATATCGGCGCGGTGGCGAAATTAAAAGAGACACTGACCGGCGACACGCTGGGCGACAAGTCAGCGCCGATTCAGTATCCGCGAGTGAAGTTGCCGGAGCCGGCCATCACGTTCGCCATCGAGCCGAAGTCGCGCGCCGACGAAGACAAGCTGGGACCGGGGCTGCACAGGCAGATGGAAGAAGATGCCATGCTGCGCTTCTTCCGCGATCCGCAGACGCAGGAATTCCTGATCGCGGGCACGGGGCAGCAGCACATCGAAGTCGTCGTGGCGAAGCTGAAAAAGCGCTATCACACGGAAGTGGTTCTGAAGGCGCCCAAGGTGCCCTATCGGGAGACGATTCGCGGCAAGGCCGACGTGCAGGGCCGGCACAAGAAGCAGACTGGCGGGCACGGACAATACGGCGATTGCAAGATCAAGATGGAGCCCTTGCCGCGAGGCGGTCAGTTTGAGTTTGTGAACGACATTTTCGGCGGCGCCATTCCGAAAAACTATATTCCGGCAATCGAAAAAGGCATTAAGGACGCGGCGGCGCGCGGGTACCTGGCTGGATTTCCGGTAGTGGACTTCCGCGTCGTGCTCTACGACGGTTCGTATCACGACGTGGACTCGAACGACATGTCGTTTCAGATGGCGGGTCGCATCGCCTTTAAGAAAGCGATGGAAACGGCCAAGCCAACGCTGCTCGAGCCCATCATGCATGTGGAGATCACGGTACCCGACGAATTCGCCGGGTCGATCATGGGCGATCTAAACAGCCGCCGCGGCCGCATTCAGGGTATGGACAACAAAGCCGGCAACACGGTGGTGAAGGCTGAAGTGCCCATGTCGGAGATGCTGACCTACGGCGTCGAACTAACGTCGATGACGCAGGGCCGCGGTTCATTCAACATGGAAATGCACCACTACGACGCCGTCCCAGGACAACTGCAGGAGAAGATCATCGAGAAGGCGAAGGCAGAGCGCGGCGCGGTGAAGGAAGAGGAAGAGTAGCGAGCGCGCCATATCGAACAGAGAGGGCGGCCAGATCGGCCGCCCTGTTTTATTTGACGATAGGAATATCGGTGGCGGCGAAATCGGTTCCTTTTGCCAGGAGCATCTCGCCGGTTACCTTTGCCAGCGCATAAGAGAAGCAATCTCCAAAATTAAGAGCAGCGGGATGTCGCCCCTTCCCGAACTTTCGCCAAGCCGAACGCGCGAGGTCAACCTGTTCGGCATCTACTGGCACAATTTGCAGACTGGCGCGAACGACGAACAGATCGAATTCGCGACCGCCCGCTTCGCCTTGTCGTGCTTCCACGACAATCCCTGTTTCCAACAGAGTCGCCGCCGACACCAGGCGCGTGTCGGCCCCGAGTATGGCCTGAAGAAAAATCTGCCGCTCGGGTTCAGCGAAAAAGATAGCAGCAAGAGCCGAAGTGTCGACGACCATGATGAGTTATGTAGGCAGCCCGTGCTCGTCGTAGCCAAGGATCGCGTCGGGCGTGCGAGAATCAAAAATTGGCAACTGATCGACGCGCCGAAGGATTTCCTCCAGTTGGCCCTCGAGAATCTGAGTTCGCCGTTGGTTGCGGAGTCGTTCCAACCGCTCCTCGAGGGCTTTTTGGATGGCGGCCGTCAAGGATTCGCCGGTCTTATCAGCGATCTCTCGGGCCAACTGTTCGGTGTGCATACTCTTGATACTAAGGGCCATAACATTATTAGTATACCATAGTATAATAACTTATATAAGTATTCCATCCGAGTCTAGGACGCACGCCGAGTAACCTAAATGTAAATCCGACGAGAGGCTGAGGAACGGTTGCCGGGGCGGACGTATATATTCTTACGACATACGAGGGAACTATGAAAACGATGGCGATTGCTGTCTCCTTTGTGTTCGGTCTTCTCTTCACGCTGGGAATGCTGGCCCCTGCTGCGGCCCAGACCCAAACCTTCCCCACGTCGGCGGGCCCGGTCAAGATCACGCCGCTGTATCACGCCAGCACGCTGATCGAGGCGGGTGGGAAGACGATCTATCTCGATCCCGCCCAGCCGGCGAAGTTGGCGGGACTGCCGAAGGCGGACTTGATTCTGGTCACCGACATTCACGGCGACCACATGGATCCGGATTCGGAGAAGGCAATCAGCAAGGCTGACACGGAAATTTTTGCGCCGCCGGCCGTCGTGCAGACCGTAACCGCTGCCAAGCCCATCGCCAACGGAGAAACGAAAACCTGGCAGGGCTGGACCATCGAAGCGATCCCGGCTTACAACCTGAAACGCGGTCCGACTCCCGGAAAACTTTTTCACGACAAGGGGCGCGGTAACGGCTACGTGCTGACCTACGGCGGCAAGCGCTTTTATTTTTCCGGAGACACCGAAGGCATGCCGGAAATGCGCGCGCTCAAGAACATCGACGTCGCGTTCGTGTGCATGAACCTGCCTTACACCATGCCGCCGGAAGAGGCTGCGGACGCGGTCAAAGCCTTCCATCCGAAGATTGTGATTCCCTATCACTATCGCGGCTCCGATCTCGCGGTCTTTCAAAAAGCGTTGGAAGGAACCGGCATCGAGGTGCGGTTGCTGGAGTGGTATCCGAAGTAAGGCCACGCGGTCGAGCTTCGCTCGACCCGGACGGGCGAATGCGCCCGTCCCTACGTGTTTTCCTAAGCTTTGAAAATCTCTTCTATAGGCTTACGAAATAATTTCGCGATCTTGAAGGCCAGTGGCAGGCTGGGATCGTATTTTTCGGTCTCGATGGCGTTGACGGTCTGCCGCGAGACGCCTAGCTTTTCGGCCAGGTCGGCCTGCGTCCAGTTGAGTTGAGCGCGCATGTCGCGGACGCCGTTTTTCATTCGTACCTCCGCTTGGCGATGAAGGCTCCGACTCCCCACAGGAAGATGAGCACGGGCGCTATCCAGATCACGTCGGCGTGCGGCAGGCCGGCATTCTGCAGAAATCCCCAGGTCAGCGCGATCACGCAGGTTGCCAGGAAGCTGAATGCGAGGCCTTCAAATTGGATGCGGCGCTGAAGTTCGTCCAATCCGCGGAAATAGCGGATCGCGGCCCACATCGCAACCAATGAGGGAATTACAGGCAGTACCGCGAACAGAACGCGCAGTGGCGGATACACCTGATGTTTGAGCAGCCAGACCGAAAGGATCACCATGACGGCATAGGCCGCCATGGCAGGAAGAAACTCTCGCAGGTAGCGTTTGTAGTTGGCGTCCATCTCTTCTCCGAGTCAAGCATGCTTGACATTTGTCAATGTAAAGCACGCTTGACATCATGTCAATGTAAATTTCGCAAGCCTTTGAAGATGGCAAACTGAGTGTGGGATGCGCCCTTTGGCAAATTTGCGCGTCTTCGTCTTTCGTTCTACTATCCGAAGCAGGTGGCGACGGCGAAAAACAATCCTGATCTGAACCTCAACCAGAACCGCGAGCGCGTGGTGTCGGCGGCTCCGGTGGAGGACGATTCTTCGTTTGAGCTGAAGCTGCGCCCGCAGCGGCTCGCCGAGTTCATCGGGCAGCACAAGGTCAAAGAAAATCTGAAAGTTGCGATCGAGGCCGCGAAGTCCCGCGGCGAGGCCATGGATCACGTGCTGCTCTACGGGCCTCCGGGGCTGGGTAAGACGACCCTGGCCAACATTATTGCCAACGAGTTGGGCGCGCATTTCCAGTCGACTGCCGCGCCGCTGTTGCAGATCAAGGGCGATCTGACGGCCATCGTCACCAACCTGCAGGAGAAGCAGGTTCTGTTCATTGATGAGATTCACCGCCTGCAGCCGGTGCTGGAAGAGCTGCTGTATTCCGCGCTGGAAGATTACAAGCTCGACATCATCATTGGGCAGGGTCCGTCGGCGCGCACGCACACGCTGGAAGTGAAGCCGTTCACTTTTGTGGGAGCGACCACGCGGGCGGGATTAATTTCTTCTCCGCTGCGGGCGCGCTTCGGCATCGTGCTCCGGCTGGAATTTTATACAGCGGAGGATCTGCAGGTGATCGTCGAGCGCTCCGCGGAAATTCTTGGCGTGCAGATCGACAAATCGGGAGCCAAAGAGATTGCATCGCGATCACGAGGAACGCCGCGCATTGCGAATCGCCTGCTGCGGCGGGTGCGCGACTTTGCCCAGGTGCGCGGCGCCGGGAAAATTGACGAGCCCACGGCGAAGGCCGCGCTCGCCATGCTGGAAGTCGATCAATACGGCTTCGACGAAGTCGACCGTCGGCTGCTGTTGACCATCATCGAGAAATATCAGGGCGGTCCGGTGGGCGTGAATACGCTGGCCGCGGTGCTGGCCGAAGAGCCGGACGCGATCGAAGAAATCTACGAGCCGTTCCTGATGCAGATTGGATTTCTGAACCGCACCCCGCGCGGGCGCGTGGCCACGCAGCTGGCCTACGAGCATTTCGGCATCACGCCGAATCGCAAGCAGGCGTCGTTGTTCTAACCTTACCGCACCGAAGTCTACCGCTCTTCCTTGTTCGGCAAACCGAACAGACATCGTTTTCCGGTTTTGTTGAGCGCGGTTGTGGTGTATCGTGCTGCATTCCCCCTCTTGCGGTGATGGGGAGTGGTGAGGCGTTGTGCGGTTGCAATCGAGTGCGGGCCCTGTTGTTCCCAAGTTTCTCCGAGGTTTAACTCCATGGTTCGCCTCGCTGGCGATTGCCGCCAACCTGAGCGTGAGCCTTTCTGCGCAGAACCCTTCACCGCAGAGTTCCGTTCCATCCCAAAATGCCGCGACACACCAGTTGCCGGCGCAGTTGGGGCCACCGGCTCTAACCATCCCGCGACTGCAGCGGCCTCCGACGCTGGAAGATTTTCTGACCATGAAGCCGCAGGGAGAAATTGCGCTGCAAATGGCCAAGGTGACCGGATTCACCCAGCGCAAACCCCACGACGGCGAGCCGGCTTCCGAGACCACCGAGGCCTATCTCGGCTATGACCAGAAGAATCTCTATGCCATCTTCGTCTGCTTTGACGATCCGCGGCTGGTGCGCGGGCGCATGTCGCGCCGCGAGGATATTTACGACGACGACGAGGTCGAGATTATGCTCGACACCTTTCACGACCGGCGCCGCGCTTACGCCTTCCAGACCACGCCGCTGGGCGTGCAGTGGGACGCGATCTGGACCGAGGCCTCGCGCACGGAGCAGACCAGCGGCCATTTCGATACTTCGTTCGACACGGTCTGGGATACTCGCGGCAAACTAACCAGCCGCGGCTTCGTGGTATGGATCGCGATTCCCTTCAAGAGCCTGCGCTTTCCCGCAAGCAAGCTCCAGGAGTGGGGCGTGATTCTCTATCGCGGCATCACGCGCAAGAGCGAAGATTCGTTCTGGCCGGAAGTTTCGCGTCGGGTGGAGGGCCGCCTGGGCCAGGCCGCGACTCTCTATGGATTAGAGGGAATTTCGCCAGGGCGCGACATCGAGTTGATTCCTTACGGCTTGCTGCGTGGCTTCCGCGCGCTCGATACTCGCGATCCCTCGAACCCGTATTTTCAAAAGGCGACCGTGCAGGGTCAGCCCGGCATGGACGCCAAGTTCGTCCTGCACGACCACTTCACGATCGATCTAACCGCGAACCCCGACTTCAGCCAGATCGAGTCCGAGGATCCGCAGATCACGGTGAACCAACGCTACGCCGTGTACTTTCCTGAGAAGCGGCCGTTCTTTCTGGAGAACGAAGATTTCTTCCGTACTCCCATGGATCTGTTCTTTACCCGCAGCATCGGCGATCCCTCGGCGGGAGTTCGGCTCACCGGAAAGGATGGGCCCTATGCGGTGGGGTTGATGACGAGCGACGATCGCAGCCCCGGCCTCGCCGTCCCGGACTATAGCCAGTACTCCGGCACCCGCGGCTATTTCACCGTTGCGCGGGTGAGCCGCGACATCTTCAAGCAGTCGAGCGTGGGCGCGCTCTACACCGATTGGGAGTGCCCGGCCACGGGCGAATACAACCGCATCGGCGGCGTCGATTCCCGCCTGAAACTCAGTCCCACGTGGACGTTCGACGGGCAGGGCGTGACCGGCTCCAGCAACTTGAATCTGAATTGCGAAGCCAATCTCTATCCCTTCAGCTCGGGCAACGTGGGCAACGGCAACCACTATGCCGGGCCCGCCGACAGCCTCGAGCTACGTCGCGACGGCCTGCATTTCAACTACTCCGGAACTTACAAAGACATCTCCCCCGGATTCGTGAGCATCCCCGGCTTCATCAATCGCGTGGATATTCGCGAGACCTACCAGGAGGCCGATTACCGCTTCCGTCCCAAGCAAGGCTGGGTGCAGAGCTGGGGGCCGTCGATCAATATGCGCTACGACTTCGACCACACTGGCCTGCGCCTCGACACATTTTATGCCCCGTATCTGTCGATTAGTGGGCGCGCGCAGACGCAGATCTGGCTGCGCCCCTACACCGAGTTTCGCGAGCGCCTGCGGCCACAGGATTTCTGCTATTACGGATATGCCACGTATTGTCTCGCGAGCCAGGGGTACGCCGGATTAACCGGCAATCAGGATTACCACGAGCACCAGAGCGGTGCGACGGCGCAGACCGCTTATTTAAAGTGGGCGACTCTGGCCGCCAGTTACTACTGGGGCGATGGCGCGAATTATGTGGCATCGCCGGTAGCGCCCCCGGCGGTGGCTAATCCTTACAACCTGCCTTTCGTCGCGCACGAGGAAACGGGCGGGGCCAGCCTGACTGTGCGTCCCTTCCAGCCGCTGAAGATTGAGAACACGTATCTGTTCGAACGCCTGCGCGCCAATAACAGCACCTATGCTTTTGAGCAGGCGCTCTATCCCGGCATCGGCCGCGGCATTCTGAACGACCACATTATTCGCAGCAAATGGAACTGGCAGTTCACTCCGCAGCTCTCCGTGCGCGTGATTTTGCAGTACAACGCGCTGCTGGCAGGCACTCCGGGCATAGGCTCACCGTATACGTATCTGCCCACCGACCGCCAGTTCAATGCCGATTTTCTGGTGACGTACCTGTTGCATCCGGGGACGGCGATTTATTTCGGCTACAACAGCGACCTGCAGAATCTGAATGTCGAACAGGAAACGCCCGGGCTGCCGGGAAGTGTGGCCAACACCGCCCGAGGCTTCATCAACGACAGCCGCCAGTTGTTCGTAAAGGCCAGCTATATGTTTCGGTTCTGAGGAGGCTGTCAGCGCTCAGCCGTCAGCTTTCAGCTAACCCCATCACCGCGAAGCTTTAGCTGAGAGCCGATAGCGCTTCCCCGTTGCTGAATCCCCAGCCATTCCGGTAGAATCTAATGATCTGAAATGAGGTCTGGGACCACTATGAAAGCATCCATTCATCCGGCATACAATGACGTTCGCGTGCACTGCGCGTGCGGTAACGTGTTTATGACCCGCTCCACCCATAAGGGCGACATCGGAGTGGAAATCTGCTCGAACTGCCACCCGTTCTTTACCGGTAAGCAGAAGCTGATGGACACCGCCGGCCGCGTCGAGCGCTTCCGCCGCAAGTACGCCAAAGTTGGCGAAGCCAAGGCCGCCGAAACGGCGAAGAAGTAACTTCTTTCGCCACGGATTCACGCGGACGCGCCTTCCAATTCAGCCCTCGCCCCGGCGGGGGCTTTGCTTTGTGGGGCAAGTAGAATAGACCTGTGAAGAAGTTCTGGGACAACTCGGGCCAGTGTGGAGCGGACACTCCTGTCCGCCCGGGAGCGCCAGTGCAGGCGGTGCCCGCCAGTCTGTCTATTGGCAGCGTCACCATCTCACCGGCGACCGTGCTGGCTCCCATGGCCGGCGTCACCGATACCGTTTTCCGTCGCTTCATTCGCAACCTGGGCGGATGCGGCCTGATCATGACCGAGTTCACCTCGGCCGACGGCGTGCTTCGCAAGAAGGATCAGAAGGCGAAGCGCTACCTGCACTTCTACGAGGACGAGCATCCCATCTCGGCGCAGCTTTTCGGCAGCGATCCGCAGGTGATGGCCGAGGCCGCGCGCATGGTCGAGGGGCTGGGCTTCGATCTGGTCGATTTGAATCTAGGCTGCCCCGCGAAAAAAGTCGTCAAGTGCAATGGCGGCTCGGGACTGCTGCGCGATCTTCCCGCAATCGGCAAAATTTTCGAAGCCGTCCGCGCTGCCGTGAAGATTCCTTTCACGGTGAAATTCCGCGCCGGATGGAATGACGAAGAGATCGTGTGCGTCGAACTGGCGCGTATGGCCGAGTCGTGCGGATTGGCCGCGGTGGCGCTGCATGCCCGCACTCGCGAGATGGGCTACAGCGGCAATGCGCGCTGGGAATGGATTGCCGCGATCAAGGATGCGGTGAAGATTCCCGTGATCGGCAACGGAGACATTCGCTCGCCCCAGGACGCCTGCGCCATGGTGACGCAGACCGGATGCGACGCGGTCATGATCGGCCGCAGCGCCCCGTCAAATCCGTGGATCTTCCGCCAGATCGAGCAATATTGTCAAAGTGCTCACGTAGCGGCGGACGCATTCGTCCGCCCGCTCGAAAAGAGCTCGGGAGAAGACCAACCGCGGCCTGCGGCCGCCCCGGACGAATGCGTCCGGGGCTACGTAAACCGGGCCTACGACGAGCCCTCCGAGGCCGATCGCTACCAGATGATCCGCACGTACTTTCAGATGCTGATCGAAGAGGAACTCCCCGACGCCGTCGGCAAGATGAAGCAGTTCGCATCGTGGTTCACGCACGGCGTTCCCGGCGGCGCGGGGCTGCGCAAGGCGATCTACGAATCGAAGAGCGCGCCCGAGGTCCTGACTCGAGTCGAGGAGTTCTTCGAAGCTCGCTTGTGCGCTGCAGCCGTTCTCAAATCTTAGAGAACTCTGCCGGAGTGTGGCGCGGGCACTCCGGCCCGCGACTCTAACCATTCCTCAAAAGAAAAACTCCACAGCCAACCTCGCCGTGGAGTTCTTCGCAATTCACTTTTCAGAAACCTCAGGGCAACACGGTCACCGCAATCCGCACTCCCGGATGCCGCATATTGAACAGGAAATATCCGCCATCGACGTAGTCAATATAGCAATCATCCCGGTAAGACCATTCGTGCGGCCATGCGTCCGCAATTTCAAAGTTGTAGCCGCCGTATGCGAAGTGCGGCCTGCCTCCGACCACGACCACGTGCCGGATTGCAAAATGGTGATCGTGTCCGAAACGTTCGCGGAAATGTGCATCATCAATCCGCCGGCGTTCTTCTACTTTATGATCATGATGCTCTTCCTGCCGCGCTTCATCGTGATGCTCGTCTCTATGCTCGTCCTGGGCAGAAGCGGTCATCGCCCCGCCCAGAAGGAATGCGCCGCAGATTCCACCGACTGCTAGAAGTCGCTTCATCGTCAACCTCACTGAATTAATTTTTTGGAATAAGAAACTTCATGGCGCGCTTCACAGTCAGGCGTGCGAAGTAATCTCAGACGCGAATGACTGGCCCACTGTTGCCTGACATAACTTTAAGCAGAACAAGCGACCTCGGTTGTAGAGATTTGTCAATCGGCGCAAGCCTTCTTCACACAGCGCGCGCCACCATCTTTCCCAATTCATCTTTCTCGATATGCGCCCAAGGCGTCTTCGGATCGTGCGTAAACACGGTGAGCCAGCGCTCAGGAAGCGCGCGCGCATAGTACTCTTTCTTGCTCTCGATCGTCTGCAGCGGATAAAGATCGAAGCCCATGCCCCAGGTGAGATCGATGTGCGCCGAACTAGGCATGAGGTCAGAGATGTAGCAGGCCCTCTTTCCCCCGTCCTGAATAATAATCCCGAGCATGTGCGCGGTATGCCCCGGAAAAGTCTTCACCGAAATGCCCGGCACGATTTCCTCGCCGCCTTTCAGCAGAGTCATCTGGCCGCTGGCGACCAGCGGATCGTAATTGTCGGAGATGAAGCTGATGGAATCGCGCTCGCTCGGCTTGCGCGCATATTGCCACTCGCCTTCGGGCGCATAATACTTCGCCCGCGGAAACGTTGCCACAATCTTGCCGGATTTATCCCGCACCGTGTTCCATCCGCAGTGATCGAAATGCAGATGGCTGTTGATGACGATGTCGATGTCGTCAGGCGCAACGCCCGCAGCCGCGAGATTGTCGAGCAACTTGGCGGGCTGGCCGTAGAACTTAACCATGCGCTCCGAGAGCTTGTTGCCCATGCCCGTCTCGATCAGTACGGTCTGCTTGCCGGTTCGAACCAACAAAGAATTCAATCCGCCGGTGACGTAGTTGCGTTCATCGGCCTCCACTTTGCGCGACCACATGGTTTTCGGAATGACGCCGAAAAACGCGCCACCATCCAGCCGGTAAGTGCCATCAGAAAAAACGCTGAGTTCAAAGTCGCCAAGCGAGAGCCGATGCATGCAGCTAGTGTGCCACAAGCAAGAAACAACCTCGCCACGGATTTGACAGATCCCCACGGATAAAACAAGAAAATGGATCAATCAAGAAATGGGTTATCCGTGAAGATCCGCGCAAATCCGTGGCGAAGGTCTAGCGTTTCGCTTTGGCCGGCTCTTTCCCTCCCACGCGCCGGCTGACCTCGAACTTCATCTTGCCAGCGTTCTTGTCGGCGTCGACGATCACGTGATCGCCGTGCAGCACTTCGCCATCAAGAATTTTCAGCGCCAGCGGATCCTGAATCAGTTTCTGGATGGCGCGCTTCAGCGGCCGCGCGCCGAAGTTCGGATCGTAACCCTCGGTCAGCATCAGCTCTTTCGCCGCATCGGTGAGCTCGAGCGAGATCTTGCGATCGGCCAGCAGGCGTCGCACGTCTTCCAGGCGCAGTTCGACGATCTTCACCAACTGCTCCTTGCCCAGCGGGCGGAAGACGATGATGTCATCCACACGGTTCAGGAATTCGGGCCGGAAGTGCGTATGCAGCAGATTCGTGACTTGCTGCGAGGCCTCTTCGAAGTCGCGCTCGGACTTCAGGTTGTCCGCCTGCAGAAACTGCGAGCCGATGTTCGAAGTCATGATGATGATCGTGTTCTTGAAATCGACCACGCGCCCTTTACCGTCGGTGAGGCGGCCATCGTCCATGATCTGCAACAGAATGTTGAAGACGTCGGGATGCGCCTTTTCGATTTCGTCGAAAAGCACGACCGCATATGGACGGCGGCGTACCTGCTCGGTGAGCTGTCCGCCTTCTTCGTAGCCGACGTACCCTGGAGGCGCGCCAATCATGCGCGCGACCGAGTGCTTCTCCATGTACTCGGACATGTCGATGCGCAGCAGCGCATGCTCGTCGTCAAAAAGAAATTCGGCGAGCGCGCGGGCGAGTTCAGTTTTGCCAACGCCGGTCGGCCCGAGAAAAATAAAAGATCCGATCGGACGCTTGGGATCGCTCAAACCCGCGCGCGAACGGCGAATCGCATTGGCCACGCGCTCCAGCGCCGGGTCCTGGCCGATCACACGCTGACGCAGGCGATCTTCCATGTGGACCAGCTTCTTCACTTCGCCTTCCAGCATCTTCGAGATGGGAATGCCGGTCCACTTGGAGACGATGCGCGCCACGTCTTCCTCGTCGACTTCTTCCTTGAGCATGCGCGATTTACCCTGGCTCTCCATTTGTTTGCTGAGCTTGGCGAGTTCCTGTTCCGCCTGTGGAATAAGCCCAAAGCGAATCTCGGCCACGCGCTCGTTGTTGCCTTTGCGCAACTCGGACTGCTCCTCGGTCTTCAGTTTCTCGATCTGCTCTTTCAGGGCACGAATGCGCGCGATCAGGTCTTTCTCTTTCTTCCAATTTGCTTTCAGCGTGTTCGATTTTTCGCGAATCTCGGCGAGCTCTTTCTCGATAACGGCCAGCCGCTCGCGCGAGTTAGCGTCATCTTCTTTCTTCAGCGCCTGCTTCTCAATTTCGAGCTGCGTGGCCCGGCGCTCAAGCTGGTCGATGTCGGTCGGTAGAGAGTCGATTTGAATGCGCAACGACGCGGCCGCTTCGTCGATCAAGTCGATCGCCTTGTCAGGTAGGAAGCGGTCAGAGATGTAGCGATGCGAAAGCGTCGCCGCAGCAACAATCGCCGAATCTTTGATGCGCACGCCGTGGTGCACTTCATACTTTTCTTTCAAGCCGCGCAGAATCGCGATCGTATCTTCAACATTCGGTTCACCCACGAAGACGATCTGAAAGCGGCGTTCGAGCGCCGCATCTTTCTCGATGTACTTGCGATATTCGTTCAGCGTGGTGGCGCCAACAGCGCGCAACTCGCCGCGAGCCAGGGCCGGCTTCAGCATGTTGGAGGCGTCAATCGCGCCTTCCGCGGCGCCCGCGCCGACGAGCGTGTGCAGTTCGTCGATAAACAGAATGATTTTGCCCTGCGAGTCTTCGATTTCTTTCAGCACCGCTTTCAGCCGGTCTTCGAACTCGCCGCGATATTTGGCTCCCGCGAGCATCGCTCCCAGGTCTAGCGCGACCACTCGCTTGTTCTTCAGGGCCTCAGGAACATCGCCCGAAATAATTCTTTGCGCCAGGCCTTCTACTATCGCAGTCTTGCCCACGCCAGGCTCGCCAATCAGCACCGGATTATTTTTCGTTCGCCGCGACAGCACCTGCACTACGCGGCGGATTTCTTCATCGCGTCCAATGACGGGATCGAGCTTGCCGCGCCGCGCCTGCTCGGTCAGATCGCGGGCATATTTCTCCAGCGCCTGAAACTTTGCCTCGGGATTCTGGTCGGTGACTTTCTGCGATCCGCGAACCACGGTCAGCGCCTTCAGAATCGCGTCGTAGGTCGCGCCATGACGCGCGAGAATCTGCTGCGCCACATCGCGCTTCAAGTGCGTGATGGCCAGCAGCAGGTGCTCGGTGGAGACGTATTCGTCTTTGAAATTCGCGGCTTCCTTGAACGCCTGGTCGAACATCTTGTTGACTTCGTTCGACAGCGTGGCCTGCGCAGATTCTCCGGAAACTTTGGGCAGCTTGTCGAGTTCGCCATACACTTCGTTCAGCACGGCCTGCGGGCCAATGCCGATTTTTTCCAGCACCGGCGGAACGATGCCTTCTTTATCTTCGAGCAACGCGGCCAACACGTGTGCCGGCTGCAGTTCCGGATTGCCGCGCTCGGACGCGAGTTCGTTCGCGCGCTGGACGGCCTCCTGCGCTTTCACAGTAAATTTGTCCCAACGGATTGCCATGTTCTTATTTCCTTTTCGTCATTAAAACTCTTTTGTCATTCTGAGCCAAGCGAAGAACCTCTGCAATCTGCCGGCTCCGGCAAAGTGCATGGGCCTTTCGCTTCGCTCAGGATGACAAGTCTGTTGGATGCTGAAGAAAAATAAAGGAGGCGGTCACCTCTGCCGCCTCCCGTCGATCTCAGGGGCTGAAGCGCTCATGTTTGTGCCTGCTTACGCGGCGCTCAAGCGCCGCTCTCCACCCTCCGGCGGCCTCTGAGCGGGCCGCTCGGCTTCGCCTCGCGGGGACGGACGAATGCGTCCGTCCCCACGTGATCCAGTCCGTCCCCACGTGATCCAGTCCGTCCCCACGATGATCCAGTCCGTCCCCACGTGATCCAGTCCGTCCCCACATGGTCCGACTTACGCGGCTTTGCTGGGGCTTTTTGTTTCCGGCTTGGCTTCAGTCGCCTTGCCTTCGATCGCCTTTGCGGTGCCGATGTTCACCTTGATCTGCTTCGGCTTGGCTTCGGCCTTCTTGGGCAATTCGATCTTCAGCACGCCCTTGTCGTAGTTCGCCGAGACGTGCTCGGCGTCCACCGTCGGAGGCAGCGTGAAGGCGCGGGTGAAGCTGCCATACTGGCGCTCCACGCGGCGGTAGTTCTCTTCTTTCTCTTCCTTCTCGATCTTGCGCTCGCCGTGCACGGTCAATGTGTTGTTTTCGACGCGGACGTCGATGTCTTTCTCGTCGATCCCCGGCACTTCGATCTTCAACGTGACCTTGTGCTCGTCTTCGTAGACATCGACGGCGGGGGCAAAGCTCGAGGTGGTCAGGGCTTCGTCGCGGTCTGCCCTGCGTAAGAATCGCGGAACACGCGGTTGATGCGGTCCTGCAGGGTGGCGAACTCACGGAAAGGCTCAAAACGGGTTAATACGGTCATGACTAAATCCTCCTTCAGAAGTTGGTTGATCCAGAATTTCGGTATGCGAGCGGCGCGCTGAGGACTGATATGCCTTCAGGCGCCGTCACTTCATTAGACGCGTAGTTAGCGTAAAAGAAGCATAAAAGTTGAGCGTATCACTGTCAAGTTAAGCATGTGTCTTAGTTTCTTTAGCTTACACACGCTATAACGCATTTCAGATAGGAGGTTTCCGGCACATTCAGCAAGACCGGATGGTCCTTGGCCTGTCCGCGGACTTCGAGCAGGCGCAGCGTCCGATGAGCGTCCAAAGCCGCGCTGGAGAGCATTTCGAGGAAATCACCCTGGCCCACATGGTAGGAACAGGAGCAGGTGACGAGGATTCCGCCGGGCCCCAGCATCTTCAGCGCGCGCAAGTTGAGTTCTTTGTATCCGCGCAGAGCGGCGTCCAGATCGCGTTTCGTCTTGGCGAACGGCGGCGGATCGAGCACGATTGTGTCAAAGCGGCGATTCGCGGCCGAATAATCTTTCAGCAGATCGAAGGCGTTGGCCTCCATCCACTCAATCTCTTTTCCACCCAAAAGCTCCTGATTGAGCGCAGCGTTCTTGTCGGCGACCTCAAGCGCCGGACGTGAGCTGTCGACTCCAGTCACATGCGAACAACGCGGCGCGAGGTGCAGCGCGAATCCGCCCTGGTAGCAAAAAACATCAAGCGCCTCGCCCTGGGCATATTGCGCGGCGGCGGCATAGTTTTCGCGCTGGTCGAGGAAGGCTCCCGTCTTCTGGCCTTCGTGCGCGTCGTAGTGGAACTGCACGCCATTCATGGTGAAAATCGTGGCCGTCTTCTCTCCGTAAAGCAGAGCCGAATCGCGGGGCGGAAGCTGCTCCAGATCGCGCACGCGCGCATCAACGCGCTCGCCGATCGCTGCGGCCTGGATGCGCTGGATAAGTTCCGAGATGACCGTCTCGCGCACAGGGTTGCTGTCCATCGCCTGGGTGAGGATCTGCACGGACAGCACATCGTTGTAGCGGTCCACGATCAGGCCGGGAAGAAAGTCCGCCTCGCTGAAAACGACGCGGTAGGCGTTCGTGTCGCGCACGACGCGTTCGCGGTAGGAAATGGCGTCAGCGATGCGTTGGCGCAAGAGCGCGGGCAGGTCGGTGACCGGCTCAGGCGAGATCAGGCGAATCGCGATCTGCGAAGAGCTTGAATACAGCGCGGTGCCAAGCGGCTTCCCGCGCGGATCGGTCACAGTGACTAGCGATCCTGGCGCGATTTCGTCCGCGACAACCAGGTCAGAGCGGTACACCCAGACGTGTCCCGCCTTCAGGCGGCCAGCGCCGCGCAGCGAGAGTTTAATTGTCGGGAGTGCAGGCGAAGGGCTCAAGGGCATGCCGACATCTTAAATGCCAAGAGAGCCTAAACCACAAAGGCCTCTGTGAAACTCTGTGTCCTCTGTGATGAAGCTTTTGTGTGCTTAGCTGGCGGCGGTTTCCGGCGCAAGCGCAGGTTCTGTCTTAGCGGCCGTGCGCATCGTCATTTCATGCCGCGCCAGATCCAGGTCGGCATTCAGCGCGTCCAGCGTGACCATGGGCGCCTCATTGCCCCAGGCATCGAGTTCGTCCACGTCCCACTCGCCGTTCAGGCGAATGGTTCCGGCAATGTCCTCCGGAAATGCCTGCCGGTAGTCGCCTTCGCGGGTGAGGATGTCCCCGACCAGGCGTCCGGTATGAATCTCATAAACGCGGCGGCTGGACTGGCCCTTTTCGTTATTCAGACAGATGTAGACCTCGCCCGCATCGCCGTATTCCGGCCGGTAATACCAGGCCTGCGGCGCGTCGATCTTCGGATGATGGCGCTTCGGCCGGTTCACTCCGGGTTTCTGATCGACCAGCTCTTCCTTGGGATTGAAATACAACACACGCTGGCAGGAATCGCAGAAAACGATTTGATTGCCGCCGCGAATCTCGTTGTAGGTCTGCGGCCGCAGCATAACCTGGCAGGCGGTGCATTTATGGTCGCGCACTTCCGAGATGCCGCTGCCGCGAAACTTCGACACCCGCTCGAACTGCCGCAGCAACCCCTCTTCGATGCCGCCGCGCAGTTGGTCGCGCTTGCCGCGCCACTCGGCCAAAAGTTTCTCGTCTTCGGCGGTGCGCTGGCGGGCCTCTTCTTTTTCCTTTTCGATCTCGGCCATTTCGGACTTGAGCTCGGCCTGCGCCGCCTTGACTTCTTTGTCGCGGACGTCGGCGTTAACCATCAGCTCGAGAATCTTGTCCTCGGTGGCAGCAATCTCTTTTTCGGCAAACTGAATTTCCGTCAGCAGCGCCTTGTATTGTTCGTTGGTTTTTACGTCGAGAGACTGGTCGCGGTACTTGGAAATCTTTCCCCGCAGATCGCTGATGCTGGTGTCGTGCTTGCGGCGGGCGGCCTCGTCGGCTTTGACGGCGGCTTGCGCTTTTTCCAGCAGCGCCTTGGTTCCGGCCAGCTTCTGTTCGATCACAGCCACGCGCTTGGGAAATTCCGCCACTTCATCGTGCAGGCGCTTGATTTCCTTATCCGCATCTTGCAACCGCAACAGCTTTTCGATGTCAGGAAGCATCCGGTAAGCATTGATTTTAGCATGCTGACCCCGGGGGCACGCGGTTTGGTCAGGAGCGGCGGACTCGATTTTGACGTCGAAAGATAAGAACATCAACCACCAAGGACACGAAGGATCACGAAGGAAGGCATTTGTTCGCACTTCCTTCGTGTGACTTCGTTTCCTTCGTGGTTCAAGATCTTCAAAACCTAGTCGAGCCCCGCGACTCCCCGCCCGTGCACCGCCCCCTTCCCCGGTGTACACTCGTTGATTCGCCCACACTTCTTTCCTGCGAGGTTCGCTTCGTGAAGAAAAAGTCCTCCTTTGCGGTTTGCTTCGTCCTGCTCGCTCTGACTCTTCAGTTGCTCCCAACCGTCGCCGCCCACGCGCAAACCGCCACCAAGCCGCTCACCCTCGATCAGCTTTTCCAGCCCGGCGGCCTCGGCGGACGCGGCCCGGAGAATGCTACCTGGAGTCCCGACGGCACCAAGCTCTCTTACATTGAGCGCGACCAGAAAGGTGGCGGCGGCGAGCTGTGGTACGTCGATGCCGCGACCGGCGAGAAAAAGGTCCTGGTCAGCGCCGACAAGCTGGCTGCGCTCGCGCCCGACGTCACCAAGGTGAAGAACGAGCGCGAGAAGGAGCGGCTCACCCGCTATCACGTCGCGGCCTATGTGTGGGCGCCGGATTCCAAGCACATCCTGTTCGATTCCGCCGGGCAGTTGTGGCTCTACGATCTGGGCACGTCCACGGCCGTGCAGTTCACCTCCGCGCCCGATCCCAGCGGCGATCCCAAATTTTCTCCCGACAGCTCGCATCTGGCCTACACCCGCAAACACAATCTCTTCGTTCGCTCCTTGAATGGTGGCGGCGAAAAGCAGCTCACCAAAGACGGCGACGATAACTTCCTCAACGGCGACATCGACTGGGTCTACGCCGAAGAGCTGGGCGTGCGCAGCAATTATTTCTGGTCGCCCGACAACAAGGAAATCGTTTTCCTCCACATGGACGAGACCAAGGTCCCGACCTATCCCATCACCGACTGGATGCCGACGCATCCCACGGTCGATCAGGAAAAATATCCCAAGGTGGGCGATCCTAACCCGGTGGTGAAGCTCGGCGTGGTCGATGTGGACAAGGCCAAGCCGCGCTGGATCACTCTCGGCAGCGACGAAGACACCTACATTCCGCGCTTCGGCTGGGTCAAAGAAGGCGTGATGTGGGCAGTCGTCGAGAACCGCACGCAAGACAAGATGGATCTGTATTTCATCGACGCCAAGAGCGGCAAGTCGAAGATCGTGTTCACGGAAACCACGCCCGGCGCGTGGATCGATTTTGAAAACGTCGAAATTCCCTTCCTCAAAATGAGCAGCGGCTTCCTGTGGCGCAGCTGGCGCGATGGCAACACCCACATCTATCTCTACAGCTTCGACAAAAATAATCCCATGGCCGGCGAGGCCAAGCTGGAGCGCGAGCTAGAAAAAGGCGACTACGAAGTGCTCAGCATCGACGGAGTCGACGAAGCCACGAGCACCGTATATTTCCAGGCGAATAAAGACGATCCCCGGCAGCTTCAGGTGTATTCCGTGCAGCTCGATGGCACGGGAATGAAGCAGCTGACCACTGAAGAAGGCATGCACTTCGCCACTTTTGCCGAAGACGCGAAGCACTATACCCACACCTACCTGGGACCGCAGGCGTCGCCGCGCAGCGCGGTGTGCAGCGTTGGCGGTTCATGCTTCCCGGTGTGGCAGGCGAAGGATTCGATCACCGAATACGGCCTGCGCGCGCCCAAACAGCTGGAGTTCAAAGCCGATGACGGTACAATTTTGTATGGACGTTTGCTGCTGCCTCCCGACGGCACGGTGAGCGGCAAGATTCCCGTCATCGTCAACATCTACGGCGGCCCGGCCGCGCAGATGGTGCGCAAAGCCACGCCCGATCCCTTCGACGAAATTCTGGCGCGCAAGGGATACGCGATTTTCGCCGTCGACAATCGCGGCACGCCCGGACGCGACCGCAAATTTCAGACTGCGATTCGCCACGAATTCGGCGCCATCGAGCTGAAAGACCAGCTCACCGCGCTGGATCAGCTGCTGGCGCAATATCCGCAGCTCGACAACGACCGCGTCGGCATTTGGGGATGGTCCAATGGCGGATCGATGACGCTCTATGCCATGACGCACTCCGAACGCTTCAAGGCCGGAGTCGCCGTCGCTCCCGTGACCAGCCAGGTGAACTACGACTCGATTTACACCGAGCGCTACATGGGCCTGCTGGCCGACGACAAAGATGGCTATGCCATGTCGGACGTAACCAAAGGCGCCGACAAGCTGCACGGCGCGCTGCTGCTGGTCCACGGCACCAGCGACGACAACGTGCACTTCCAGAACACCATTCAGATGATCCAGGCGTTCATCACCGCCGGCAAGCAGTTCCGCCTGATGATCTATCCCAACAAGACGCACGGCATCGCCGGCAAAGACGCCAGAGTGCATCTGTTCACCATGATCGAAGACCAGTTCGACAAAGAACTGAAATAGCAACTGTTAGTGTTGGGAAAACGACTCAAGTGGGGACAGACTCACGTGGGGACGGGCGCATTCGCCCGTCCACCGAGCGAAGCGAGGCAGCCAGTCGACTCTATCTTCGCTTATCAGCCTTCTTCGAAGAACTTTCCTTAGTCGTACTCTCCGACTTCGGCTTGTCGTCTTTCTTCGAATCCTTAGAAGAATCCTTAGAAGAATCCTTCGACTCTTTGGAGTCCCGGGAAGCGCTGCTCTCGCTCGCGGGCGCGGACGATTTCTTCGCGTAGTCGGTCACGTACCAGCCCGAGCCTTTGAACTGCACCGCAGGCGCGGAGATCATCTGCTCGACCACGCCGCCGCACTCGGGGCACTTCTTGACCATCCTGGCAGAGTACAACTGGATTTTTTCGAAGCGATGGCCGCACTTCTTACATTCGTATTCGTAAAGTGGCATGAGTGTGTAGAGACGGTTGCGAGGAACAACTCAGTTTCACTTTGATTCTAGGGGCGCAGCTTCGGTCGCGTCAATGTGGGTCAGGCGGGTCTACTCGTCGCCGTCCCCAGTTTGATGAGTGGCGCTGGCCGTACAGACCGTGCACCGCGCGTTCTTGATGTATCGATAAAACCGCGGCTGGCCTCTGGCGGCCCAATAGCGGCTCTCGTAGTCACTGATCCCGGGGCCGGAACGCATAAAACTGAAAAACACGTGCCGCGATGGGCGAACCACAATTCCCGCGTGCCCTGGCCACACGACCACATCGCCCGGCTGAGGATACGAAACGCGGAGAAAGCCTTCGACCCCGTCATACAGATCGTTGGAGGTCGCATAAGCATAAGGGAATCCGGCTTTGTCGTAGATGGCGTGAACCAGATGAGAACAATCCTGACCACCGTGCCGGCGGACCTTGGGATCGAGGGCCGCCGCGATCACGGAAAGGCCGTCGTCGGCAGTGACGGTCTGCGATTTCGCACTGCCACTGCGGCTAGGGCGAGTGTTCTTTGCAGTTTCTGCCTGCTGTGCGAACGAAGGAGACAGACACAGGCCGAACCCCAAGAACAAGAACAAGAAGAAGAATGCAGAGCCGCAATCATCGCTGGAGCCCGGGCCGGCATGGTCCTATTCTGATGCCCCACTTCGTCCTGAGGAAGTTACAGTTGTGCAGGGACCGTTCTCTACGCGAATCACCCGATCGACGGAAACCCGTGTCACAAAAGGCGTTTGGGCGCGGTGTTGTGCCAGGCTGCCTCGATCGCTTTCCGCATGATCTCTTTCTTCGCTGCTTTGAGGTGAACGCTGGTCGCGCCCTTCCGCCCCCACGCGCCCTTTACCGGCACAAATGCGTCTGGATAGTCCTTGCAAAAATAATGCTGCTCTTCGGGCGAAAGCTTCACCATGCCGCGCGTCTTGTCCGGATAGCCCAGCGTGGCAAAGATTTTTCCTGCCACGCGAAAGTCCGGATGGTCCATATGCGCGTGCTCCTCAGTCTCAGGCAACGACAGCGCAATGCGGCGAAAGTCAGCGGCGGTCATACAGAGATCTCCTCAGCTGCGCACAATAACATAAGCATAATCGGTGGCGAAGCAGGACGTGTGGGGACGGCCGCCCTCGGCCGTCCAGTCGAGCAAAACTCGACCGGCTGCGGTGGTAGACTCCCCTCCATGAGCGACGAGAAACCGACCGACGAGAAGCCGGCGCTGTATCTGGTCGCAACGCCCATCGGCAATCTCGAGGACATCACGCTGCGCGCCCTGCGCATCCTGAAGGAAGTCGACGTCATCGCCTGCGAAGACACGCGCCAGACGCAGAAACTGCTCAATCATTATGCGATCGCGACGCGCACCACCAGCTATCACGAGCACAACGAGATGACGAAGTCCGCTGAACTGGTGAAAGAAATGCAGGAGGGCGCAAGCGTCGCGCTGGTCACCGACGCAGGCATGCCCGGAATTTCCGATCCCGGCTACCGGCTGATCACGCTGGCGATTCGCCATCACGTGCCGGTGGTGCCGGTGCCAGGCGCGTCGGCATTTCTGGCCGCGCTGGTAGCCAGCGGCCTGCCCACCGATTCCTTCCGCTTCAGCGGATTTCTTCCCGCGAAGCGTGGCGAGCGCCGCGCAGCGCTGGAGGCGGTACAAAATTCTCCGCGAACCCAGGTCTTCTACGAAGCTCCGCACCGCATCGTCGAAGCCCTGACCGATGTAGTCGAACTGATGGGAGAATCCCGCCACGTAGTAGTCGCCCGCGAAGTCACCAAGCTGCACGAAGAATTCCTCCGCGGCCGCGCCGCCGAGGTTCTCGCAACGCTGAAGGCCAGAGAGTCAGTAAAAGGCGAAATCACGCTGTTGATCGGAAAGGCAGAAGAGAAAGATGCTCACGTAGGGGCGGACGCATTCGTCCGCCCCAGTGTGCGCCAACGTGTGGCCCAAATCATGGCCGAAGAAAAGATCGACGAAAAAGCCGCGCTGAAGAAAGTAGCCAAAGAGCGCGGAGTATCGAAGAGCGAAGTCTACCGGGAGTGGCAGCGGGGGAAGTAGCGATTTTGCTGGTCGATAATTTTCTTCGATGGAGAGCTGGACGCGGCCTATAATCAGGATTGATCAAGGTTAATCAATCAAGGTTAATCAATCGAGGGAATCATGAAGAGAGTGGTACATCGTATTCCGTTGACCAAAGCGCGCATCAACCTGGGGCAAGTGGTCCGGAGAGCTCACGTGAATCGCGAGTATTTCATCCTGGAGAAGGACGGCATTCCTGTGGTTGGAATCATGCACGTCGATGACTTGGAGGACTATCTGGAACAGCAGGATCAATCGCTGAAGGAACAAATCAAAACGGGCTATCAGGACTACCTCGGTGGCAGAGCTCGCGACCTAGGCGATTTCCTGAAAGAATTGCAGCGTCCTGCCAAGAAGGCGAAGAAACAAGCCGCCCGCTGATGGCCCGGACGCTGTCCTCATCTGAGGTCAGGATCGGGAGTTGTAAGCCATGCTCGCAGACGTGAATCCCTTTAGAGTCTTAAGCACGCCCCTTTTCGAGCGGGATTTTCGCAAGGTGTCGCACGGTCGCCCTTCGCTGGTGGAAGCCGTGACGGAAATGCACGCGATCCTTCGTGAAGATCCACACAATCGGAGCGGACATCACAAGATCAAGAAACTTGCGGGATACAAAGCGGGCGAAGGACGATGGAGAATCCGCTGGAAGGAATATCGGCTGCGGTATGACATCGTTGGTGGTGATGTGGTCTTGTACTCGTTCCGTCACCGGAAGGACGCGTACTAAGCCCGTCATCGCCCAAGAACAGATAACGAGAAAGCCGCGCTGAAGAAAGTAGCCAAAGAGCGAGGCGTATCGAAGAGCGAGGCCTAACGGGAGTTGCTGAGAAGCAAGTAGCCAAGCTCGGTCAGACTAGAGCTGCGAAGCTTCCATTTCCAGACGAGATGCTTCGTCATTCTGCCCGAGTGCAGACTTGAGTTTGGCATACTCCAGAAGAGTGCTCTTCAGGCGGGCAGTATAGTTACTTTTCGCCTCGGGCAAGTTGACGATTGCTGCTTTGTAGATGGTGACCGCGCGAGAATAATAAGTGTCCGCTTCTGGGAGCCTGCCCACCGCGGCATACGCCCGACCAAGGCTCGCGTTCTCCGAGGCAAAGTCGGCGTCGCGGTCGCTCTTTTCATATTGTTTTCGGATCTCGACCGCTTTCTCGTACAACGGTATCGATGCGAGGAATTTGTGCTCACTATAAAAAACGTGCCCAAGAAATACCCTCGAGTCGCTGCGCTCCAAGACTCGAGAGTCTGGCAGTTGATCCGAGAGCGCGACCGCTTCACCGCACTTCTTCTCCGCTTCCGCGTCTTTGCCTTGCCTTTGCAGCTGATAGCAGGTCTGAAATGTCGGGTAGTAATCTTTCAGGGCCTTTTCCTGTGATTGCGAATACGTGGGGCTCGAAACGGCCCACTCGACTCTGGTAACGACGGGAATGGGATTGCCATCTTTGAGGAAGGGTTTGTATTCCCACTTCTTCACGGTTTCAATAAACGCGGGAGCCAGCATAGGATGTCCACTTATCAGGGTAACTGAGCTAACCTTCCCGCTTGCGTCAATCACTATATCCGCGACTACGGTCCCGCCAATTCCAGCTGCCTTTGCTAGCGGGGGTACGGCAGGATCAATCTTCTTGACCAGATTTTGTGCGGCGACCTCCGGCTCGATACGCTCGGGTTTGTCGTCCGCGGGGAAAATGGCTGAAACAGCGAGGAGTACACAGAGAGCAGCTTTCCACATAACGCGGAAACTATATCAGAGGCTTCGAGGCCGACAACCCGAATCGGTCGAGCTTCGCTCGACCTGGACAGCCGAGGCGGCTGTCCCTACATGTGCGCTTCTACTTCCCCGCCAGTTCCCGCTTCACCGCTTCGCTCACCATCTTGCCATCGACGCGCATGTCAGCGCCCTGGAAGCGGGCCATCACGTTTTTCATCACCGTGCCCATTTCTTTCATGGTGGGCGCGCCCATCTCCGCGATGACCGCCTTCACCCCGGCGATCACGTCGGCTTCCCCGGCGGCCTTGGGCAGATAGCTTTCAATCAGCACGATTTCGGCGGACTCCTTGTCGGCCATCTCCTGGCGTCCTCCCTTGGTGAATTGCTCGACCGACTCTTTGCGCTGCTTGATCAGCGTAGCCAGCACGGCCTGCACCTCTTTGTCGTCGAGAGCGCTCATCTTGTCTACCGCCTTCAGTTGCAGCGCGCTCTTCACCATGCGCAGGGCGGAGAGGCGCGCCTCGTCCTTCGCCTTCATGGCGGTCACAATATCTTTCTGAATCTGTTCAGTCAGGCTCATCAGGAGATTATAGATGGAGAGGATGCGAAACTCTGACAAAGTCAAGGTCCCGCCTTCCGGACGAATGCGCCCGGGGCTACGTGGGCTCCTGCGCTTCCTATAAACTGATTCCTCACCATGCTTCGCAAGAATCGTCTCTTCACTCCCGGGCCGACGCCGTTGCTGCCGGCGGCGCAGATCGCGATGGCCTCGTTCACCGCGCATCATCGCACCGCCGATTTCAAGGCGCTGTTTCAGCGCGTGCTCGGCGATCTGAAGGAATTCATCGGCACGAAAAACGATGTGCTGGTGCTGACCTGCTCCGGCACCGGCGTGATGGAAGCCGCGGTCACGAATTTAACATCGCCCGGCGACAAGGTGCTGGTTCTGACGGCGGGAAAATTCGGCGAGCGTTGGACCGGCCTGGCCAAGACTTTCGGCTGCAACGTGGAAGTGTTGAGCACGCCCTATGGCCAGACGTTTTCGCTGGACGAAATTCGCGCGCGCGTAAAGCCCGACATTCGTGCGGTCTTCCTGCAAGGCACCGAGAGTTCCACGGGAGTGCGCCACGATCTGGAAGCCATCGCAAAAACCGTGCGCGAGCGCGGCGACGAAACGCTGCTGATCGTCGACGCCATCACCGGCCTGGGCACCACGCATCTTGACGTCGACGGATGGGGCGTGGACCTGATCATCGGCGGATCGCAGAAGGCGCTGATGATGCCGCCCGGCCTCGCCTACTGTGCGGTCAGCGAGCGCGCCTGGAAGCGTATGGACACGGCCACCACGCCGCGCTATTACTTCGACCTGCGCAAAGAAAGAAAATCAGCCGCGAAGGGCGAGACGTCCTACACTCCGGCGACTTCCCTGTTTGCCGCCATGGGCGCCGCGCTCGAATTCATCCGCAGCATGGGCAACGGCGACCTGGTCCAGGGCCGCGAGGTTCTCATCGACAACGCCGAACTCTGCGCCGCGATGACCCGCGCCGGAGCGCAGGCGCTTGGCCTGAAGTTATATGCGTCCGTCCCGGCCGCCGCGCTGACTGCCATCTGCCCGCCCGAAGGAATCGACTCCGGCGCCATCGTCAAAGAATTTCGCGACTCGTTCGATGCCGTCGTGGCCAACGGCCAGGCCGAGATGAAAGGCGAGATCTTCCGCATCGCGCATCTCGGCTACTACGACTATCTCGACACCATCGGAATTCTGGGCGCGCTGGAACACGTGCTGGCCCACGTCACCGGCAAGAGCGTCAACTACGGCGCAGCGGTGCGGGCTGCGCAGGAAATCTACGCCCGCACCATCTCGAAGAAGCCCCAACCCGTCACTGCCTGACTTAGTTAATCGTGAAGCTCATCGGGCTCGACGTTTCCGCCAGCGTTCCGCCGCCGCCGTACATGCCGGTGCCGGCGATCGCGGGATTTGTCACCGTGACCATCGCCGTACCCGAGCTGGTAATCATTGCCGCCGGAATGCTTACCGTGAGCTGGTTCGCGGTCACAAAAGTGGTCGGAGTCTGCGCCACGCCGTTCCAGTTCACTACCGACTTCGTGCTGAAGTTGCTTCCATCGACGGTCAAAACGAATTCCGCGCTGCCCGCCGTGGCCGCGTTGGGATTAAGTTGCGTGACCGCAGGAACCGTCCCAGCCACGGGCGGAGTGGTCTTAGAGCTGTAACCGCAGGCCAGTGTAAGCGCAATCAGCGCAGCCAGCAGCGCGGTCTTGACAGTAGTAGTTGCGTTGCGAACAGTCTTCATAATCGTTCTCCCAGGGGCAGAGGCCCAGTGAGACCGAGTGTAGAAATTCCACGAAACCCGCATGTCAGGCGGAGGTCATTTTGAAGTCAATTGATTGTCGGAAGAGTGCCGCCGCGCCCGGCTGAAGTGCTTGACCACAGAGGCTCACAGGAACCCCTCTGTGTTTCTCTGTGCCCTCTGTGGTTGAGGTTTTGTGCTTACGATTCCTGGCTCTCGCGCCGCAACTTGCGACTCTCCGCCAGCAGCGCCATCGAATGCATCAGATTCTGCAGCGTAACAATCCCCACCAGCCGCTGATCCTCGACCACCGGAATGATGCTCGCATTGCGCGAGGTGAGTTTGCGGAACGCCGAGCCCAGCGATTCCTGCCGCACGCAGACTTCGAAAATCTTATTCATCACGGCCTGCACGTAGCCGTTGCCCTCGGCGCGCAACGCATCCAGAATGCGCTGCCGCGAAATCACTCCCACCATATCGCTGCCGCGCACCACAGGAAAATCATCCTGCAACGAATGAACCGCCTTCTCCAGCGCGTCTTCCAGCGTATCCGCCGGAGAGAGCGTGGCGAAATCGGTGAGCATCACCTCTTCCAGCCGCACGTTATCCAGCACGGACTGAAACACCAGCGCGCGCTCTTCCAGTTGCGCCGCCGAAAAAATGATTACGCCGATCATGGTCAGCCAGCTGTCGCTGAACAATCCGGCAACCATCAGCACCATCGCAATCGCATTGCTGATCGAAACCGCGCGCCGCGTAGCCGCCGAAGTTTCTTGCGTGCGCGACAAAAGCGCGCGCAGAATCCGCCCCCCATCCAGTGGATACGCCGGAATCAGGTTCAGTCCCGCCAGATAAAGGTTCGCCCACACCACGCTGCGGGGAAAATTTCTTGCCTGCAGAAATGGCCACTTCCACAAATCAGCCCCATGCCCCATGCCGGTCAGCACCACAACCGCGAACGAAGCTAGCGCCAGATTCACCAGCGGCCCCACCAGCGCCAGTCGAATCTCCCGCTGCCACAGCGACCCAGCCGCCGCCGGCTTCTCCGCGCGCGACTCGTCGTAGAGAGTCACGCCGGTGAGCGGCAACAAAATCACAGCTTTGGGAATCAACCCGTAGCGGCGCGCCACCAGAATGTGTCCAAACTCGTGCGCGGCCACGCACAGCAGAATGATGCCCGTCAGCGCCAGGTCGCGCGGCCCATTGGCATCGCCCTGATGCACCGCATACTCAGTCCAGAAGATGAACAACGGCAGAAGAAAAAACGTGAGGTGCAGGCGGACATCTACGCCAAACAAACGCCCCGCCGGAATCGACCAACTTCGCATATTGGGTTAGATGCTTTTATTCTACATGGGCGGATATATTGGCTGTCGTATGTCGAAGGTGCCTGCCAAGGGCTCCTTCCCAAGCACGCTGGAGAGGAAGAGCCGTTGCGGGTGATCGCAGGAAAATACCGGAGCCGTGCGCTGCGCTCCTTGCGCGGCATGGACATTCGTCCCACCTCCGATCGCCTGCGCGAAACTTTATTCAACGTGTTGACTGCGGGAAATCCGCAGGCTCTCGAAGGTAGCATCTGGCTTGATCTGTTCGCCGGCACCGGGGCCATCGGAATCGAAGCACTGAGCCGCGGAGCCAAGCAGGTTTATTTCGTCGAGTCCTCCGCGGCCGCGGCGGATGTGATTCGCGAGAACCTGCAGAGTCTCGGCATCGGCACCGGATTCCGCCTGCTGCAGGATAAGCTGCCGCAGGCTTTCTGGCGCATGGAGCGCGAGCATGTCGCCGCCGACGTGGTCTTCATCGATCCGCCCTATTCCATGCAGGACACTTATCGCGAGACGCTGCGCGCACTGGCGGAGTCGCCCGTGGTCTGGGCGATGTCGATGGTCATCGCGGAGCACGAAAAGAAATTTGATCCCGGAGAAGAGTTCGGAGAGTTGCGAAGATTTCGCACCCTGGTGCAGGGCAGCGCCGCGCTGAGTTTCTATCGCCGCGCCAGCGCTACCGACTTGCGTGGGTAAGCCCGCGGCGGAGCAGAAGTTGTTCTTGCTCGCCTACATCAACAATTCGTCGCTGCGGCGCGCGATGGGATGCTGCATCTCTTCCAGATCGTTCTTCACCATGTTCAAGGCGTAGACGCATTCCTCAAAATTCCGCGACAGCTGCGCGAACATGGGAGCGACCTTGGCATACTCGAAGTGCTCGAATTTGGAAACGATGTAGTAGCTCTCCTTGCCCGCCTTGATCCAGTCGATCATGTTTTCCAGCCGCTGGCGGCGCAACCGGAAGTGGTTGATGCTCTCGGGGAACATTCCGGCAAAGAACAAAGTGTAGTCGCCAATGTGCTTGCGCACCTGGCGTTCGCGGTCAAACGAAGGCGCAGGTCCGTAAACCGGATCGGACTGGAGCAGCATTTCGCCCACGTCGCTCAGCGGACGATTCGCGGCGTCCCGAACTTTGAACACCTGTTCAGCCTCGCAAAACTCGGCCAGCAGATGCGACACATACGCGATGATCTGCGGATCGCGAATCCCGATCGCCTGCGCGTAGTGTTGCCCAACCAGATCCTGAAACAAATCCTGTAAAGAATGCGATTCCGGAATCATCGTTTTGTAGCCCCCTTGAAGCCCGCGCCCCACGCGGCACTTCCGCCACTTGAACACAGTAGATATCTCACTTCTACTCACGAAGCAAGTGACTTTTGTTTATCGGCACAATTCGTTTTTCCGTTCAGTTAGACGCGCGCTTTGGAACTTCAGTTGTCACGCGCTTCTGCTGGCAGTTGCATGCAGTCGGCTGCTAATCATGCGTGTTTTCGCGTGTAAAATGGCCCTCTCGGAGGATTCGTGTACATGGCTAGGCAAAATATTTCAACCGGCACACCTTGGGAGCCCGTAGTCGGCTACTCTCGCGCTGTACGCATTGGCTCGTACATACACGTTTCCGGAACCACGGCTACAGGGCCCGACGGAAAAGTAGTGGGCGCCGGCGATGTCTACGCCCAGACCGTGCAGACACTGAAGAATATCGAGAGCGCCCTGCAAAAGGCCGGAGCCAGCATGAAGGATGTCGTGCGCACCCGCATGTACGTCATCAACATCGCCGACTGGGAAAAAGTCGGCAAGGCGCACGGCGAATTCTTCCGCGACATCCGCCCGGCGACTTCCATGGTCCAGGTCAGCGCGCTGATCTCACCCGAAATGCTGGTCGAGATCGAAGCCGACGCCCACGTCGCGGAGTGATTGGCGCTCCTCTCGTCTGATATCTTAGATTTTCCCGTCTCATCTATGTCTTCACAGCACCCAAATCGGTGGAAGGTCATTCTTGCCTTCGGGCTCGTCTACCTGTTTTGGGGATCAACTTACCTCGCCATTGACATCGCCGTGCAGACGATTCCCCCAGCACTGATGTGCGGCCTTCGCTTTATGGTAGCCGGGACTGTGATGCTCGCAGTCTGCGCGCTGACCGGTCGCAAGATCTTCTATTCGCCGCGCCAGATTTTATTAGCCTCGATCGTCGGGCTGCTCCTGCTCATGGGCGGCAACCTGACGCTCTCCTACGCGGAACTGTCGGTCTCCTCCGGCCTGGCCGCGCTGATCGTCGCTATCACTCCGTTGTGGTTTCTCGTGCTTGATTCTCTTCTTCTCGGTGACCATCACATTTCGAGGCGCGGCCAAGCGGGACTCGCGCTGGGCATCGTAGGCTTGTTCATTCTCGTCTGGCCGCAGTTGCAGGCGGGCAGCGTAGGGCGCCGCGAGTTGTGGGCCTCCATCAGCCTGCTCGGTGGATCGTTCAGCTGGGCCCTGGGATCAGTTCTCTCCAAACGCTGGCAATCCGGCATGGACGTCTTCAGCGCCACCGGCTGGCAAGTCATCGCAGCGGGCGTAGGGAATTTTATCTTCGCCTTCTTAGCGGAAGATATCCACCACGTGCAGTGGAGTGCCCGCGGCCTCGGCGCCGTCTTCTATCTCGTAGTCTGCGGTTCCTGGATCGGCTACACCGCCTACATCTATCTGCTCGAGCACGTCCCCACGTCGAAAGTCTCGACCTACGCTTACGTGAATCCCGTGGTCGCGGTCTTCCTCGGCTGGCTCATCCTGCACGAAAAAGTCGACGGCTTCATTCTCGCCGGAAGCGCAATCGTCGTCCTCTCCGTCATCCTGGTGACCAGCGCAAAAGTAAAAGGCAAGCCGCTCTCCGCAGAGTTGCCCGCGGTAGAGGAGCTCTCGTAGGGACAGCCCCATTCCTCCGTCCCGCTTACGTAAGGATGGATTCCGGGCTTAGGTGAGCATGGATTCCGGCTCACGTGGGGACGGACGCATTCGTCCGTCCCCCGAGCGAAGCGAGGGCGAGCGAAGCGAGGCAGCTGAGCCGCTCTCACTTCGACCCCTCCTCATCCTCCTCCGCATCATTCACCACATCCACCACATGCCCGCGAATCGCGAACGTCTGCTTCGCCATACCCGCAGCCTCAAAGCTCACACGAATCGGTGCCCGCTCCCATGCTGGAGTCGCACAAGCCGAGTCTGGCCCCGCGTCCTCCGCCACCCCATCATTCGACAGCGGCTTCTTCATCACAGGCTTCCGACGGCTGATCTGCACCACCATCGCGTAAGTCTTCTTTCCATCATCGGACACTCCGCAATACGCCACATAGTCGCGATACCAGCTCGCCGCCGAATAGAACGCATCAAACTCCGCCAGATTGATCGTCGAAATCCGCCCCGTCAACCGGTCGACCAGCAACCATCCTCCGCGCTGCCACCGCCAGCGCGCCTCCGATTCCTCCGGCAGACTGTCATTCACCCGAAACGCCCGCCGGACCACGAATAAACGATCGGTGACTTCATGCGGCACTCCAGTCGCGTACTCGCGAACCCGGCCATCCACAATCAGGGCTCGAACTTTCAGGGTGAGCGCTTTGTCATCCGCCATCCCCGCAGACCACGACGCGCTCGTCCACTTTCCAAACACAATCACGTGTACCTTCGCACCCGTGCCCAGCGCCGTCGCGCAAAACAAGAACATGCAACAAAATGCACAAAGGAGAATTTCTAGAATCAAATCTCGCCATCGCATCTGCCGACCTTAGTCACGAAGCGGGCTGCAGCGCAAGGTTGGCCGTCACATTCCTGAGATTCGATGTACCGAAGTGGGAATAGCTCGCGCTGCAAAACGATGCTACTGTTCCAAAAAGATCGCGGATCCCGGGAAAAGCGAGCACAATGGCAGTAAAATGGAACGTAAACGTATCGCCGTCTCATGAACTATTCTTCCACCCGCGTTCCTCCTTCGCTCAAGCCGCGGACAACTTCCCCGGGCGGCGCGGCCTCTTACTCTGATATGGGCAGTTTGCTCACAAGGCGGCGCATCGCGCGCATTCTGGTTGTCGATGATCAGCCCAGCATCGCCGGCCTGATGAGTCAGTTGCTCACCATTCGCGGTTACGAAGTAATTACCGCGGCGAGCGCCGAGCAGGCCGAGGCCGAAGTGCGCCGCCAGCTTCCCGACCTCATCCTCTCCGATGTGATGATGCCGGGCAAGTCCGGTTACGATCTTTGCCGCGCGCTGAAGGAAAATCCGGCCACGCGCCTCATTCCCTTCGTGCTCATCACCGGCCTGAGCGACAGCAGCGACAAAGTTCGCGGCATCGAAGCCGGTGCCGACGACTTTCTCAACAAGCCCGTCCTCGCCGAAGAACTCATCGCCCGCGTGAAATCATTGTTGCGCCTGAAAGAATTCACCGACGAACTCGAGACCGCCGACTCCGTTCTCTGCACCCTCGGATTAATCGTAGAAGGTCGCGACCCTTATACAGAAGGTCATTGCGAAAGATTGGCAGTGCACGCCGCCGACCTTGGCCGTCACCTCGGCCTGGACGAAGATTCCATCACTGCCTTGAAGCGAGGCGGATATCTTCACGATCTAGGCAAGATCGCCGTTCCCGACGACATTCTGAAAAAGGGCAGCAATCTCACACCTGCCGAATGGGAGGTCATGAAACTCCATCCCATCACCGGTGAAACCATCTGCCGTCCGCTGCACTCGCTGGAGCTGGTTCTTCCCATCATCCGCAATCACCACGAACATACCGACGGCTCCGGCTACCCCGATGGCCTGGTCTGGTTCCGAAATCCCTCTACTGCCAAGGGTTCTGCAGGTGGTCGACGTCTATGACGCGCTGCGCACCGCGCGCTCCTACAAAGCAGCCCACACCCACGAGCAGGCTGCCTTAACCATGCGGGAAGAAGCCGGCCGCGGCCTCTGGGATATCGAACTGGTCGCAGAGTATTTCTCCATGCTCGAGCAAAAGAAACAGGTCGCCTGATACAGCTCGCCTAATAGAAGACCTGGCCGCTTCTACCCGCCTTGCCGTATTCCGATTCCTTTTCCAAAGACTATCCATCAAACGTACAATGGCAAAGCTGCTTTAATGGCAGCCAAAATCAGGATGCGAGCATCTGTTACTAATTCTGAAGCTGACCACCGAGAACTGAGAACTTCATTGAGCCCCGTTTACAGCATCGTCATCCCGGCCTACAACGAGAGCGCCCGCCTGGGCGCGACGCTGGAGAAAGTGCTGGCCTACGTCCATCAGGAAGGCTGGGATGCGGAAGTCATCGTCGTCAACGACGGGTCGCGCGACAACACCGCGGAAATCGTACGCGCCATGGCCGCGCAAGATCCCATGCTGCGCCTCATCGAAAATCCCGGCAATCGCGGCAAGGGATACAGTGTTCGCAACGGCATGCTTCACGCCCAAGGCCGTATCGTGCTCTTCAGCGACGCCGACCTCTCGTCGCCGATCGAAGAAGCGCCCAAGCTGTTGCAAGCCCTCGAATGCCGGCGCCGACATCGCCATCGGATCGCGCTGGCTCCGCGCCGAAACTCAGACGCAGCGCCAACCGCTCCATCGCCAGTTGTTCGGAAGAATTTTCAACCTGCTGCTACGCATGACGCTGGGCCTGCAATTCGCCGACACCCAATGCGGCTTCAAGGCATTCAAGCGACCCGCAGTCGAAGCCATCTTCCCGCTGCAGAAAATCGAGCGCTGGGGATTCGATCCCGAAATCCTTTTCCTGGCGCAAAAGTTCGGTTACAAAATCAAAGAAGTCCCGGTGCTCTGGGGACACAGCGGCGGAACCCGCATCAATCCGCTGGTTGACGGCTCCCGCATGTTTCAGGAGATGCTTCACATTCGCTGGAATGACATCACCGGCAAGTACGACGCCGCATCCCCGCTTCCAGCTCAACCTGCCAAAACGATCCCAACTTCCCGCCCTCGCAACTAAACCGCAGCTCTTAATCCTCTGCCGGATACCAGCTCTTATCCAGCTTCCACTCCTTCATCTCTTTCGCTGAAAGCTCCGTCTTCGGTCCAAGATTTTTTTCGTAGACCTTGTCATCGTTGGTCACAACAAACGTCATCACTCCCGACGAACCCCACTCCGCGGGATACGCCATATAGACCGCATCACTGCCGCTCCCACTCAACTTGCGAAAGTAAAATCCGTCGAAAGGATGGTCCGCGCCCTGCCCGCTGACCACCTCATGCGCATACTGCAACAACGCTTGATCTTCCGGCATGTGAAAGTCGCTCGAATTCGTTTTCCCGTCCTGCACCAGCGCGTGACACGTCTCCATCGCCGTAATCTCGTTGGCCCCCACTCTGCGGTAAAGAATTTCTTTCGCTCCTTTGTCCGCGTCGAAATGCCAGCGTCCTTTCGTCGCCACGATCGGCACCGGGAAAGGCCAGTTCTCCGCCCCCACCAGCAGGATCATCGCTCCATCCGAGCGCCGCATCAGCCGATGCATCTCCTGATACTTTTTCGCAAAGGTTTCCTGTTCCTGTTTGTCACTCAAACTGTTATCGGAGGAAACCAGCTGCTTGTCCCCGCCCAAAACCGCCGCCACTTGCGTCTGATCTCCGCTCATCGCCGCCAGGTACAGCGCGTTGCTCGCGTGCTGTGGAGAAGAAAACGTCTTACCCTGCGCCTGCTGCGCAATACCGGCCGCCACCAGCAAAGTCAGTCCGCATGCGATCCCTAACACTCCCTGAAGCAATCGATTGACTCGCATCGCAATCTCTCCGTTCTCAAATTCGTCTGTCGATCAAATGGGCCCTGCTTACACGCCGACGTTACTGACCGACGTTACCTGCGTCCGCCACCACCGTGCGCCCCGCCGCCATGGAAGCCGCCCCCACCGCCGAAGCTCGCTCGCCCGCGCGATGAGAAACTCCCGGCCGCTCCATTCCGCCCGATTCCGCTGAACGCCCCCGATCGCGTGCCGTTGTTATGCGGCTGTGCATAGGTATGGCCGCCGGTATAAGCGTGCCCTCCCGCGAATCCACGTCCCTCAGCTCCGCCACGCGCTCCCGCAAATCCGCGCCCGCCCTCGAACCCTCGTCCCGCAACTCCACCGCGTCCGCGATAAAAATTGTTGTGATTGAAAATTACCGCGCTGTGCGATTGCCACGCATGGTGATCGAACGCCACGTAGTGATGGCCGCCAGTCAAATCCCCAGTGACCCCACCCCCACCCGAATCCTCCATACCATCCAATCCCGAACCCTAATCCGAATCCAATCCCCGGCCCCACGAAATACAATCCCGGATACCAATACCACCCCGGCCACGCCACCAGTCCCGGCCCGTACACCAGCCACGGATCGTACTCCGGCACATACACCACATCCGGACTCGCCGGCTGAATCTCAATGTCGTTGTTGCTCTCGACCACTTTCTCCTGATCATTACTCCGCAGATTGCCCGCACTCTTCGCCTTCTGCCGCATGCGTTGCACCGCGTCCATTACATCCTGCTGCTGGTTCACGTAGGCCTCGCCCAGCGACGAAGTCCACGCCAGATTCTTATCCATGTTGGCCAGCACCGATGGAAACGCCGTCAGCGCCTTCACGCTCTGATCCCACGGCTGCTGGTCCACCGCATCGGCCAGCGCTTTGTCCTTCAAGTCCGGATGCGCATCCACCCAACGGTCAGCCTCGACCACCTGGTCGGGATACGTCGACGCCGCCAGAACCTGCGCCACCAGTTCGTCGGGATACAGCGCGATCGGCGCCACCATCTGATCCAGTTCCGGTTGCGTCTTTGGCGCCGGAGCCGGCGGAGCCACCGGTGGCTGGCTATTCTGATCTTCCGGCGGATTTTGAGCTTGATCCTGCGGCTGATCCTGCGCTTGATCCTGCGCCACGCTCATCGGAACCGTGGCCATTACCAGCGCCATTGATAAGACAAGCGACAACACACCTCTTACGATCTTCATGCCAACCTCTCTTCTAATTGGCCAACATTCCCCAAGCTTTTCTTATGACCCTACTTGGTTGGATGATCTCTGCTTCACTTTGGATCACCAGAAATTCATTGTGTCGGCTTGAATTGACCGAAGGGATTTGTAGGGACAGCCGCCCTCGGCTGTCCAGTCGAGCGAAGCTCGACCGCTGCCGGCGCAAAAAATTAGAGTCGGCGAGCAGCACGAACCCATGCGCTATTTCTGAACCGCTGAAGCGATTCGAAGCGTCCGATAGATTTCGAAGCTTCACTAAAGCCGCCGACCTGAGACTAACGATTTCTTATGCCTTCACCGCCCCGATCACCCGCGCCCCCATCTCCACCGTCGAAATCGCCGCATGGGTTTTCCCCGCCAAGTCCGCGGTCCGCGCCCCCGAAGCCAGCACGCGCGAAACCGCATTCTCCACGCAGGCCGCCTCCGCTTCCAACTCAAACGAATGTCGCAACAACATCGCCGCCGACAAAATCGCTCCCAGCGGATTCGCAATCCCCTTGCCCGCAATGTCCGGCGCCGACCCGTGCACCGGCTCATACAATCCCACCGGCCCGCCAATGCTTGCCGAAGCCAGCAGTCCCAGCGATCCCACCACCCCGCCCGCCTGATCCGAAAGAATGTCGCCGAACATATTCTCGGTGAGCACCACATCGAACTCCGCCGGACGCTGCACCAGCAGCATCGCCGCCGAATCCACATACTGATGTCCCAGCTTCACCTCGGGATAATCCTTGCCCACGCGCGTCACCACCTCACGCCACAAACGCGAACACTCCAGCACGTTAGCCTTGTCGACAGAAAGCACCTTCCGCTTTCGCTTCATCGCCAGCGCGAACGCGACGCGCGCAATACGCTCAATCTCATCCTCGCCGTAACGCATGGTGTTAACCGCAACGCGCATATCAGGCTTTCCCGGCTCCGAGTGCACGGAAATGGATCGCGGCTGCCCGAAATAAGCCCCACCCAGCAACTCGCGCACAATCAGAATGTCGGTCCCGCGAACAATCTCCGCCCGCAACGGAGAACAATCCTCCAGCGCCGGAAAAAATACCGCCGGACGCAAATTCGCATACGCCCCCAACTCCCGCCGCAGCCGCAGCAATCCCGCCTCCGGCCGCAGATGCCCCGGATTATGATCGAACGCCGGACTCCCCACCGCCCCCAGCAGCACCGCCGACGAACTCAGACAGGCCTGCACCGTATCCGCAGGCAGCGGATCATTCACCGCGCTCAGCGCCGCACCACCAATCAGTTTGTGTTGACGTTGCAGGGAATGCCCAAATCGCGCCGCCACAGCCTGCAGAACCAGAACAGCCTGCTCGGTAACTTCCGGACCAATACCGTCGCCAGGGAGAACAGTGAGATTAAGTAGCATAGGGAAGGATTGAGCGATTGGGTGACTCAGCGATCAGGATCGAATAATCGGGAATTCAGCAACTGAATAATATTACATACAGGCAGCGAACAGCGGGCGCGTTCAATCACTCAATCAGCCGATCGCAAAATGACTCAATCTACACGCCCCACAAATAGTCTTCCTGCTGCTGCTCATGATGAGATTCATGGTGCACCGGAATCGGCGCGCCAACAGCGTTGCTTACATGCGCTAGAGGGAACGGCTTCGCCGGCTCGGCCGTAGGCAAGTTCGTCGGCACATTCGCCACCGCGGCCGCAGCGATCTGGAGTGGCTCGATCAGCGGAGTCGCCGACCCTGACGGCTTGTGAGTGTCGCGAATCAACTCAAGCAAATGATGATCTTCGACATGCTTGATCTTGTCCGCCAGGCGGACAAACCGCCGGTAAATGTCGTCCAGCGCCCGCCGGTCAAACTGATATCCCAGTTGCTCGCAGCGCAGTCCCAGCGCGTGGCGCCCGGAGTGCTTGCCCAGCACCAGCTTCGAATCCGGCACGCCCACCGACTTCGGCGTCATGATCTCGTAGGTCAGCGGATTCTTCAGCATGCCGTCCTGATGAATGCCCGCCTCGTGCGCAAACGCGTTGCGCCCCGTGATCGCCTTGTTTGGCTGCACCGGCACGCTGGTGATCTCGCTCAGCATCTGGCTGGCGCCGAAAATCTGCTCGCTCACCACTCCCGTCTCATACGGATACTTATCCGGCCGCACCCGCATCGCCATCACAATCTCTTCCAGCGAAGCATTGCCCGCGCGCTCGCCAATCCCATTGATCGTACATTCCACCTGTCGCGCCCCGGCGCCCACCGCAGCCAGCGCATTCGCCACCGCCATTCCCAGGTCGTTATGGCAGTGCGCCGAGATGGTTACATTCTCGATACCCTTCACCTCGCGCCGGATCTTCGTGATCAAATCCGCAAACTCCGTCGGCACCGTATAGCCAACCGTGTCGGGAATGTTCAGCGTCGTCGCGCCGGCTTCCACCACAGCGTTCAGCACACGAATCAGAAAGTCCGGATCGGTCCTCGTCGCATCTTCCGGCGAGAATTCCACATCGTCGCAAAACGATTTCGCCAGCCGCACCGCATCTCGCGCCTGCGCCAGGCACTGGTCTCGCGTAATCCGCAGCTTGTACTGCAAATGAATGTCAGAGGTCGCAAGAAACACATGGATGCGCGGACGCTCCGCGTCCTTCAGCGCGTCCCAGGCCCGTTCAATATCCGCGCGGCAAGCCCGCGCCAGGCCGGCAATAATTGGACGCCGTACCACCGCCGCAATCGCCTTCACCGACTCGAAGTCGCCATCCGAAGCGATGGGGAAACCAGCTTCGATCACATCCACGCCCAGGCGGTCGAGTTGATGCGCCAGCCGCAGCTTCTCCTGCCGGTTCATGCTGCAACCCGGGGACTGCTCCCCGTCGCGCAACGTCGTATCGAAAACGGTGATGCGGCCACGGTCTGCCATGGGTCTCCTCAAACTGGATGTCACGTTTAATGGTAGGGGCAGGCGCATCAGAAGCAAAACTTATTATTCTGTAGTCAGCATTAGCTACACTTGTATAATAAGAAGCTGCTAATGCATTCACGACTTTCTATTATGTAACGCAGGAGCTGTTTCTGTGGAACTTGCTCAGCTGGAAGTCTTCCTTGCCGTCGCCCGCGAGCACCGTTTTTCCCGCGCCGCCGAAAAGCTCTTTCGCACCCAGTCCGCCGTCAGCCAGACCATCCGCAAGCTCGAAGACGAACTCGGTGAGGCCCTCTTCGATCGCTCCTCGCGCGATGGCGTCCTCACCGACGCCGGGAAAGTTCTCTATGAATACGCCGAGAAACTGATCAACCTGCGCGGCGAGGCCGCCGAATCCCTCATCGAATTGCGCGAACTGCAAAAAGGCAAGCTGGTGATCGCGGCCAACGAATTCACCGTACTCTACCTGCTGCCGTTGCTGGCCATCTTTCGCCAGCGGCATCCCATGATCAAGATCACCGTTGAACGCGCCCTCGGCAGCCACATTCCCGACGACGTACTCCGCTACAACGCTGAATTCGGCGTGCTCTCTTACGAGCCCCAGGAACCCAGCTTGCACTCCGTCGTCGTGTATCTCGATGAATTGGTCTTCGTCGTTCCGCCCGACCATCCACTCGCCACGGCGCCGCAAGTCAGCATCCGCCAACTCGGTGCCGAATCCTTCGTCGCTCACATCGTCTCATCGCCCCACCGCGACAAAGTGATCCAGCAATTCAAAGCGCACAAAACCCCGCTGCACATGGACGTGCAACTCCCCACCCTGCAGGCCATCAAGCGTTACGTTGCGATGGGCAGTGGCGTGGCCTTAGTGCCGGAGATCAGCGTGGAATCGGAACTGGCCCGCGGCGAACTGGTGCGAATTCCCGTCCGTGAACTGCAAATCAAGCGCAAGCTGCGCCTCATCTACCGCAAGGACGCGAACCTCACTCACGCCGGAAGAGCATTTCTAAAAGTAGCGGAATCCGTCGCCACCGAGCGCAAGGGCCGCTACCGCTTCCAGCGCGAGCATCCATCCACAAAATAAAACGGAGCGATCACTCGCTCCGTTGGTAAGGTCAGGAATCATGCGCCTTAATCTATATTCCTGATCCGTGAGAATCCGCGCAAATCCGTGGCCAGGTTTTTTGCGGCCAACCGGAAACTGCTCAGCACCCCGCGTACACCTGCTCTTCGCGAAACGCTGCCAGCGCCGACTCCAGCGACGGATGCACATCCAGCACCGTATCCAGCCTAGTCAGATCGAGCAGAGTCCGGACGATCCGATTCGCCCCAGCGCACTTCAGGTTCACGTTCTTCTCGCGCGCGCGCAGTTGCAGCAACGCCAGTTCTCCGATGCCGGCACTATCCATCGAGTGCACTCCGCTCAAATCAAGCACCAGATTGCCCGTCTGCGTGAGCACATCGCCCACAATCCGCGACAGGGCAGCCGCTTCGTCCCGATAGACGATGCGCCCCTGACAATGCACGATAATCACTTCGCCACAATTGCGTGTTTCCAGACTCAGTTTCAACTGCCACTCCTTAGGATGTACCGCTGGGGGAGCCGCCACCTGCCGCAGTTCCCGCATTTGCCAAGTCGTCTCTGTAAGTTGCATGCTACTAGATAGACGCGGCTCCACCCGGATCGGCACCATAAAATCCATGAAATTCTCATGAATTTTTCCGTCGATGGAACATTGTGCCAGAAATGATCTGGACAAAATTTGTCGCCCGGGACATCTGAGCCATCCGGTACACTGCATCTAACGAATTTCAAAGACCTGATACTCTATTTTTCCGGCCTTTTGCCGGGGAGGAATAATTCGTGTCGAAAACTGCTGCCGCTCTGGCGGTCGCTTTGGTGGCGTTATGCTCGATTCCGATGGCGGCACAACTGGGCAATTTTGGCAGCCTTCTTCCCAGTGGCAACGTCTACGTGGGCGGCTCCTATGCCCGGCTCACTGACGTGGTCAACAAGCAGAGTTATAAAGGATGGAATGCTTCCGCCGAATTCTTCCCCTTCAGCAAGTTTCCTCGCCTCGGCATAGTTGCTGACGGCAGCGGCCTGTACCGTTCGGGTATCACCCAGTACAGCGCCGTCATTGGCCCGCGCCTTTCCACTACGTACGGAAAATGGCGGCCTTTCGTTCATGCCACCGGCGGCATCCGCCACATCAATTCCAGCAACTTCATCTATAACCCGATCCTGATCGATGTGGGCGGCGGCGTCGATTACAAACTTTTTTTCAAGAATTTTTCCTGGCGAGTTCAGGGCGACTACATGCATTCCCGTTATGCCGCCAGGAATCAGGACGACTTCCGCGCTTCTACCGGTATCGTCTGGCGATTCTGATCGAAGCCCCCACGCATTGTCATCCTGAAGACGATTGTCTTCCTGAAGGATCTCCTTCGCGCCAGCCCGCCGATTCCCGGTAACCGAAGCTCTTTCCCCGATCACCCAACAACTTTCCCGAAGCGCGCGGGTTCTTTCCTGCGGAAAAGCCTGCGTTTCTTGGTCGGAAGGAAAGGAGACTTATGCGGAACGTTCTGTTGAGCGCCATCATTCTCTGCCTGTTTTCCACTTTGACGGCAGCCCAAATACCCACCTCGGGCAACGTCTTCTTCGGATACTCCTACTACAACACCGACATCTCGGGCCTCGGCCACAATGGCCTCAACGGGTGGCAAGGATCGCTCGAAGGGAAAATTTTCCACGGCGTGGGAATTGTGGCCGATCTCGGCGGCCACTACGGCTCCGTACCGGTGGTGCCACCGATTTCGCCGACGTGTGTCGTAGTCCCGTGCCCGGGCGGCAGTCCGCCGAGTGGAAGCACTCATATTTATGACGCTCTCTTCGGCCCACGCTTCTCTGCATCCTTCGGCAGGTTTCGCCCCTTCGCCGAATTTGAGTTTGGCGTGTCGCACGTCGCCACCAGCCCCCTGGGCTCCGGCACTTCCTTCGCCGACGCGATTCGGCGGAGGCCTCGACTACCGCCTCATTCGCCCCATCGCCTGGCGCATCCAGGCCGACTACGTACAGACCCGTTTCTTCGGCGTAGCCCAAAGCAATGCCCGCATCTCCACCGGCATCGTCCTTCGCTTCTGATCTCATGCCATCGTCAAACAAAAGCAGGATCCGGCTGGTTTGCCGGATCCTGTTTTCTGTGGCCACTGAAACTTGAACTGATCACGTAGGGACGAACGCATTCGTCGGTCCACCGAGCGCAGCGAGCCAGTCTGCTTTACGTCCTCGGCAGGCTGTCCGGCCCCGACGACCAGTATTTGTGATCGCGGAGGAAAAACTCTTCGTTCCAGAAATTCATCGCCGTGCGCAGGAAGAGCCAGCCCACGCGCAAGTGCCCCATCTTCTGAAAGCGCCGGTTCGTCGTATAGACTCCCCCACGCACAATCCCAAACCGTTTACGCTGCACCTGCTGGCTGAGCTTGTAGTCCTCTCCAAAATGAATCTGTTCGTGAAATCCGCCCAGTTCCCAGAATTTCTTGCGGTCAAACAGCATGAACATCCCGGTCGCATACGGACGATGCAGGTACGACAAATACTGAAGCACGTCGCTGCCCGCGTAGAGCAGCCTGTCCACCCAAGCTTCCGTCGCGGCATACGATGCTGGTAGTCACGCAATGCAACTGCTTCGCCTGCGCCCGCTCCACGCAGCGACGGATCAGCGATTGATCTGCTAGCTCGATATCCGCGTCGAGAAACAGCACGTACGGTGTATCCGCCAGCGCTGCTCCCTGATTTCGCCCGACCGAAGGCATTCCTCCGCGAATCACGCTTACGTTCAGGCCGTCGCGAAAGCTCATCACAATCTCCGGAGTGCCGTCGGTGGAATTGGCGTCAGCGACCAACACTCTCGTACTCGACATCTTCGAGTAATCCTGATTCGTCAGCGAGGTCAGCAAGCGCGGGATCAGTTTCGCCTCGTTCTTCGCCGGAATCACGATCGTCAGCTCGTTCCTGGTGTTGCTCGAGGTAGTCATGAATGTTTACCCCCATTTCGTCAATCGTCAGATACGTCAGTCGCGAATCCACCCATCCGCCGGAGTTGTAGTAATGAATCCCATCCTGTTGGATGTGCAGCGCTTCATGGGTGTGGCCGCAGAAAATGCGATCCGCGCCATGATGCCGGGCATAATCGAGCGCCCCTTCCGAAACCTTCGGCGACATGCGCAGCCAGCGCGTGTTCAGCCGGTCGATCATGCGCGTGATCGGCTTGCTCTTGAAATCCAGCTTCTGCAGCATTAGATAAAGCGACGTTCCCCACCGGCTCAATCGCACCCGGCTCACCTGGAAGCCGTCGAACTGGTGCCCATGAATCGCCACATGGCGCAGCCCGCGATAATTCCATTCATAATGCTGGTAGACGCGTACCCCGACCAGGTGCGACATGATGTCCGTCAACCCGTGGTCGTGATTGCCTTCTACCCACACCACTTCAATCTTGCGTTTCGGATTCGAGAGCTTGCGGATCAGCCCCAGAAACTTCCAATGCTCCTTGGTCAGCCGCGCGAAATTCAGGTCGGCGAAAATGTCGCCCAACAGGATCAACCGCTGGAACTGACTTCCCTTTAGCACGCGCGTGGCCTCGCGCGCATGGCTCATCTCCGCCCCCAGATGAAGGTCGGAAAGGATCAGCGTGTTGTACACGTGCGGATCCATATGTCTAACTACTAGCAGGGAATTGTTACGGGGCGATGAAAGTTGCATCAATTTTGGTGCATAGTAACTTGGAAGTAATTGCCGGACAACGTAAGCGGCTCGAGGAATGGCATGGGGACCTTAAGAACGTGTTGGGACCATGGACAGGAAGAGGAGCGAGGAGATATCTCGGCAATTTTTTTTTGATCGTGACCGGTAAAATCCTCGATTGATTAGAGTTACGCTGACCGGATCCCGGCCCGATCCGGCAAAATCTTGAGCCGAAAGGAGTTATAGGTGAAATATTAGAAGATAAGGAGTTAGCCGCGTTGAAAGTGCTGCACGGCAGCTGGGCGGTGGTCGGTTTGCCGAAGATCAGTCGGAGAGTATTCGCGCTCACCATGCCAGTGTGCGCGTTTCAATTTCCACAGTAAAGGTCGTTCGTCACACTCTCGGCCTGTGGAAAACATATTCACCAAGCAGCCTCCGGAGCTAGGCAACTGTCAGGGAGGAAATGGGGAGTTCCCGTTAGTCTTGAGTGTAAACGTCCTGGTTTAAACAGGTTATTCCGCGGAGCGGGCTGGAACAAACCCAGATCGCAGGTCGAGCCTGCGCGCCTGCCTGAAACCCTCGGTGTATAGTGTCGGCTACCGGAGAGCAAAAAATGGAAAACTCCACTACTGCGGCCGCGGACCTTCCGCGCAAGCTCGGCTTGATTGACGCACTTGCGATCGTGATTGGGATGGTCATTGGTGGCGGGATTTTTCTGGTGCCGAATCTGGTCGCCCAAGAGCTGAAATCCGCAGGCGCGATCCTGGCGGTGTGGGTGTTTGCCGGTGTGATCTCGTTCTTCGGCGCGCTCGCTTGCGCGGAGCTTGGCACCGCGCTTCCATCCACGGGCGGGCAATACGTCTTCCTGCGCGAAGCCTATGGCCCTCTGATCGGGTTTCTCTGCGGCTGGTCCATGTTCCTGGTTGCGCGAACCGCTCAGGTGGCCTGGCTGGCGGTAACGATGGCGTTGTATGTCTCCTATTTCGTTCCGCTGTCCGCGCCGGTGTCGAAGTTGCTCGGAATCTGCGCGATCGCGGTGTTCACTGGAATTAATTATCGCGGCGTCACTGCCGGGGCAATCGTTCAGAAATCTTTCACGCTGGCCAAGGTCGTCGGCTTGCTCGTCATCATCGGTAGCGCCCTTCTGTGGGGTGGCAAAGCGGCGTCGCCTCCGCAGGTAGTGCCGGGCGGGTTCTCAGTCAGCAGCTTCGGCGTCGCCCTGATCGCGTCGCTGCTGGCTTACGACGGATGGGTGCAGCTGACCTTCGTAGCTGGCGAAATCCGCAACCCGCATCGGAATGTGTTTTTTGCGCTCGCCCTCGGGTCGGTCACTTGCATCGCCATTTACTTGCTGGCGAATGTGGCCTATTTGCACGTGCTCCCGATCGCCGAAATCGCCGCGAGCAATCACGTGGGTGCCACCGTAACCGAGCGCGTGCTGGGCTCCCGCGGAGCCAGTCTGGTTTCGCTGATCATCCTCGTGTCGATCGTCGGGGCGCTGAATGGCTGCTTTCTCACCAGTCCGCGAATTTATTTTGCCCAAGCGCGCGATGGGCTCTTCTTTCGAAGGTTCGCCGAGGTGCATCCGCGGTATCAAACACCCGGGTTTGCGATCCTGGCTCAGGGCATCTGGGCGGCGGTGCTCGTCGTCAGCGGTTCTTACGAAACTCTCGTCGATTACGCGATGTTCGCGATCTGGCTCTCGTATGGTCTTATGGTCGCGGGCGTGATCGTATTGCGCTATAAGCAGCCCGGCCTTGCACGTCCCTATCGGATGTGGGGATACCCGGTAACCCCTGGGCTGTTCGTGGCGATCACCTGCTGGTTTTTGGTGAATATGCTGAAAACGCGGCCACTTCCGTCGCTCGCCGGACTGCTGTTGATCGTGGCCGGAATCCCCGTTTATTTCCTGTGGACCCGCCGCCGCAACCAAGCCGAGCCTACAACAATCTGATGCCCGCGTGCCGTATTCACCAGCGCCGTGGATTTTTACGTCAGAACTGGATGGGGCCGACAGCGACAAACCAGTTTCGGACCTTCGTCGGATCGTGCTCATCCATGTAGAAGAAGTGCGTCATTACCGGCTTCACTACCGGTTTGCTTTTGTCATCCGGCGTCATCCTAACTGTACCGCGAAATACTTTCAGCGAACCACCGTCCCAGTATTCGACAACATCGTGATGGGCGGTAAAGCCGGTATCGATGAAGGCACGCAGATTCTCGCGAATTTGCTCGCGGCCATGCCAATCCGCTACGCCGAGGTTGCAAGTCGCGTCTTCGGTAAAGCAGTCGAAGCCTTTGCCGAACGTTTTGTCATCAATTTCCTTCCAGAAAGAGAGCAGCCACTCGGGCGGCGCGGTTCTACTCATGGTTCGAGTCGTTACTTCCTTCTGTTCGTGAATCAGGGTCGTCATTTTGCTTCTCCTCAGATCAGACTTCTAGCGCCTTCAACACTCAATATGGGCTGGATTGGACTGGCCGCAATTCGTCGGAGGTAAGAAAAGTGTGGGACGATGGGGGTCAGCGCACAATCAGGAATAGTCTGTACTTGGCGGATAATCCGAGAAATACACTTGCGACTTTTGACTTCCGAATTGCGGCCGCAATCTGGTCTTCGAAGTTTCGAGTGAAATCACTGGCTTCGTTACGCGACATCTTTTTGTTTATGCCGCTCTTCGCGGATCGAGGTGGAACTATCTATGATTTCGTCAGTCAATTCGCCCGGCGAGGCAGCGGAGAGGATGGGGTAGGCAACAATGCTCGAATACAGCAACAGCATGGTCGCTGCCGGCACGATAGCACTCAACGACAGGTCCAGTAGCGGATTTCTCAGCTTTGTGACCAAGTAGTCTGGGAGATCCGTGCCGATTGACAATGTGAAGAATGCTAGAACAGCCCAGAAGAGCGCGGCTGCACGGCCGGTCCAAAAGCGCGATCTCATCCACAGATATAGCAACGGAAGAATCGCCAGAAGATAGTGGTGCCGAAAACTTTCCGGCGAAATCAGCAGGGTGAGCAGCGCCACCACGACCAGTTCATAGATTAGATTTGCAGCAGACTTATTCTTCTTCCAAAAATAGAAGAGTGTGCCGCCATATAAGGCGAAGCCGAGTCCTCGGATGAACCAGCACAACGCCATGGGAATAGAAGGCAGGTTCGCGGTTTCCAAGGGCACGGAGTGCAGGTAGATGTTCACAATCAGCGTGGGAAGAGAATGGCTGGCGAAATAGGGTACACCGCACGAGATAATCGACCCCACACTTTGTGCCCACAGCCGATGATTCTGCCATCCGAGCTGAAAGGTCCCGATTCCCAGTAACACTGCCACCCAGCACACATACGCAGCGAGCCAGCGCCATTGGCGACGAACTAGGAACACCCCGCATACCAGGATGGGATTCACCTTTATCATGGTTGCCAGTGCGAGGCTCAGAGCAGACCAGACCGACTGCTGCTTGTGAGCAAGGTAGACCCCCAAAGTCCAAAGCAAGAGCAGCAGCGCATCTACCTGTCCTTGATAGAGGGTGTCGGTGAACGGGAAAATCGCGAGCGCGCATGCGGCAGTGGCGACCAGCGCGATCGGCCATGACTCCGCTGCTCCACTCAGCCGGAGAATGAAATAGAGCGCCACCATCAACATGAGGGTACTGGCCAGCCGCCAAACCAAAAGCGACTTCTGAGGGGGCAGTAGAGTAAGGGGCTCCATCATGATTGCAGTGAAGGGAGGAGCCATAAATTGACCGGTAATGGGAAACCCGCTCGCTCGGGCCGTCTGCCCCCACGGCGTTTCCGGGGGCACAGTGTCGAGCAGGTTCCTTGCGCTCGGTTTTCCTCCACCGCGAATTGGGTAGTACAAACGCCGGTCTCCGGCCTGACGAGCGACCTTCCCAGCCGTGTAGTAAATAGGGAAATCCTCGCCAGCAATGTCTACCTGGCCTCTTGGTCCGCGGAAACTTTGAAACTGGCGATGGGCGGTGGCACTCAGAAGAATGAGCAAAATGGTCGAGCACGACAAGAATAGCCAGAACCTACTTTGAATGTTCGGACTCGATAAGGGGAGGCGCACACTGCACACTCTACGACAAATGCTGCATGGCGGACATCACTTTCTTCTGCAGGCCCAACCGCAAACAAAAAGGATTTCGCGCCCTCCGATCACCGGGGAATGAGAGGGTTCCTCGCGTCTACAGAATGTAACGCGACAGATCCTGATCCTTCACGATGTCGGTCAGCATTTTGCGCACGTAGTCGGCGTCGATGGTGACGTGTGAACCCTTCTTCTCGGGAGCCTCAAAGCTCAACTCATCGAGGACGCGCTCCATGATCGTGTGCAGGCGGCGCGCGCCAATATTCTCCGTGCTCTCATTCACGCGAAACGCAAAATGAGCAATCTCGCTCAGCGCCTCGGGTGTAAAGTCCAGCTTCACGCCTTCCGTCTCGAGTAGCGCCGTGTATTGCTTTACCAGCGACGACTTGGGCTCGGTGAGGATTCGGACGAAATCCTCCATCGTCAGCGACTGGAGCTCGACGCGAATGGGAAAGCGGCCTTGCAGTTCGGGAATCAGATCGCTCGGCTTTGACACGTGGAACGCGCCGGCGGCTATAAACAGAATGTGATCCGTGCGCACCATGCCATAGCGCGTGTTTACCGTTGTGCCTTCGACGATGGGAAGAATGTCGCGCTGCACGCCTTCGCGGGAAACATCCGGCCCATGGCCGCCTTCGCGGCCCGCAATTTTGTCGATCTCATCCAGGAAAACGATTCCCGAATTCTCCACGCGATCGATCGCCATGCGCGTTACCTGATCCATATCAATCAGCCGCTGCTCTTCTTCCTGGATCAGATATTCGAAAGCCTCATTGACCTTCATCTTGCGCTTCTTGGTCCGCGCCCCGAAGATGTTCGGCAACATGTCTTTGATGTTGACGTCCATCTCTTCCACGCCCTGATTCGAGATAATTTCGAACGAAGGGAAATTCCGCTCCCGGACATCGATCTCGACCATGCGGTCGTCGAGCTTGCCCTCGCGTAACTGCTGGCGCAACTTCTCGCGCGTGCGCGAAGATGACTCCACTAACGCCGCGCTGCTATCGATCACCACTCCCCCCGTCGTCGAGGTCTGCTCCGTTCGCGGCGGCGGCGAAGGCGGCAGCAGAATATCCAGCAGCCGCTCTTCGGCATTCAGTTCGGCCTTGTCGGCAACGTCTTCCAATTTCTCTTCGCGAACATTGTCGATAGCAATCTCAACGAGATCGCGCACCATGGACTCGACATCCCGCCCCACGTAGCCGACTTCGGTGAACTTCGAAGCTTCCACCTTCAAGAAGGGAGAATTCGCCAGCTTCGCCAGCCGCCGCGCAATCTCCGTCTTTCCCACGCCAGTCGGCCCGATCATGATGATGTTTTTGGGAATGATTTCTTCGGCGAGTTCCGGGGTGAGCTTCTGGCGCCGGGTGCGGTTGCGCAACGCGATCGCAACCGCGCGCTTGGCGGCTTTTTGCCCAATCACATGTTTGTCGAGCTCGACGACGATCTCACGGGGCGTGAGTTCGTCCAGCGCAAGCTGTTCTTCTTCGGCGGAGGAGGGTAAATAGATGGCCATAAATATTCAAGGGGACAGCCGAGGGCGGCTGTCCCTACATGCTTACAATTCTTCGATTGTCACTCGGTCGTTGGTATAGATACACATTTTGCCGGCAATCTTCATGGCTTCTTCGGCAATCTGACGGGCGCTAAGCTGGGTGTGCTCGGCCAGCGCTTCGGCTGCAGCCTGCGCGTACGGACCGCCGCTGCCAATCGCGGCCACGGAGCCATCGGGCTCAATCACATCACCCTGGCCGCTCAGCAGAAACGTCTGCTCCTTGTCGCAAACCAGAAGCAACGCCTCCAGATGACGGAGGAACTTATCGGTTCGCCAGTCGCGCGCCAGTTCGACCGCGCCGCGTCCCAGGTTGCCGTGATACTGCTCGAGCTTGGCCTCAAAGCGGCTGAACAGGGTAAAAGCATCGGCGGTCGAGCCGGCAAATCCCGCCATAATCTTGTCGTTGTATAGACGACGGATCTTCTTGGCCGTGTGCTTGATCACCGACTCTCCCAGCGTCACCTGGCCGTCTCCCGCCAAAACTACGCTCCCATTTCTGCGCACGGACAAAACCGTCGTGGAGCGGATCAGTCGCTTCGTCGTCATAGGCGTAATTTTTGATTATAGCAGCGCGGGCCATCATCTATGCGCGGCACCCGATGCTTAGCGGGTAGAACGTTATCAAGCCGCGGGCTTGCCGTGGTCTATCGCTTCATTCCTTTTCGCCTTGGCCTTCTTGGTTCGGCGCAGCAGCCACACCGCCAGACCGATCTCTAGAATCACACTCAACACAATGAGGAAGTGCTGCTTGAAGACGCCTCCAGCCAACTGAATTACGTGAGGACCAAGCCACAGGGTGAGCAGCGAAAGCAGCATAAATCGAACGAAGCGGCCGGCGAAGATTGCCACCAGAAAATGAGTGAACTGCATCTCGAAGACCGACGCAGCCAGAACGAATATCTTGAACGGCATGGGCGGAGGCAGCATTCCGGGAAACATCAGCGCCCAGAATTCATGCTTCTCGAAGGAGTCGTGAATCTTCTGGAAGCGTTCTTCGCTGATCCGTTTGCGCAGAACCTTTTCGCCGCCAAGATATCCGATGACGTACAGAGGAATGCTGCCCAGAGCTGAACCGAGCGAGGCGAGAATCACATAGAGCAACAGCCGCGGGCGATCCTGGTACACATAGGTCGCGATGATCGCATCAACAGGCATGCCCAGGAGAGCGCTATCGGCAAACGCGATAACGAAGACGCCCCAGACACCGAGCACCTTCAGCAGGCCCCAAATCCAAGCCGTGTAGCGCGCCAGAATGTGTCCGATTGTTTTCAAGGAAGAGCTTCTAGTTTACGTGAATGGCGTGCAGCAGGCCACGTGGGCAAGCGGGAGTAGTGGGTGAGTTTGAACGTCGTCGTTGCGAAGCGCGGTCTTTTCGCGCGAGGAATGGGCTGCCTGCGTGGCGAGAACAGCAGGTTCCTCACCGGGCTTTCAGCCCGGTTCGGAATGACAAAATGAACTTTGCTGAAAATTCCCGCTACAGAAACGGGGCAATTTTATGGAGCCGGAATGACAAAATGAACTTTGTTGAAAGTTGCCGCTACCCAAACGGGGCAATTTTGGCAGAAGGAAAATCATGCACTACGAATGACACGAAGTCTCACAAAGGAACCCTTGGCGGAAATCGCTTCGTCAACTGTTATGATCTCTGGCCTCGGAGCCTTCATGCGCAAACTGATCGTTCTCGTCTGCATTCTCCTAGCTGGAACTTGTGTTCTCTCCGCTCAGCAATTCGATCTCGTCATCGAAGGCGGGCGCGTCATGGATCCTGAAACCGGGCTTGACGCGGTCCGCAGTGTGGGGATTCGCGAGGGCAAAATCACGCGCATCTCTGCCGACTCGCTTACCGGAAGCCGAATCATTCACGCGGCTGGACTCGTCGTCGCTCCCGGATTCATTGATTTGCACCAGCATGGCCAGGAACTCGCCAGCCAGAGGGTGAAGGCTTTCGACGGCGTCACTACAGCGCTGGAGATGGAAATCGGCGTGCCTGATGTTGCGCAATTCTTGAAATTGAAAGAGGGGCATTCGCTGATTCATTACGGAACAGCGGCCAGCCACGTCGCGGCGCGTGCGCTGGTTTTTGGAGCACCGTTGAATCCTGCTCCTGACCCGCAAACCGGCCTGTTTGACATCCTCCCCAAGAGCGGCCCGGCCACGAACGACCCAGCGACCACTGAGCAGATTACCCAGATTCAAAAGCGACTGCGCGATGAACTCGACAGCGGAGCGCTTGGGATCGGGATGGGTATCCAATACACTCCCGGAGCTACGCGACTTGAAGTCATCGACATGTTTCGCCTCGCCGCCGAACGGAAGGTGCCGGTTTACACCCACATGCGGAGCTTCGGGCGCTCAGAGCCGGGGTCGGCCATTGAATCCGTGGAAGAAGTGATTGGAGCTGCCGCGATTAGCGGAGCGTCCCTGCACATTGTTCACGTGAACAGCACCTGTTTGCTGGACTCTCTGGAATGCCTTTCGCTGATCGAAGGCGCCCGCGCTCGGGGCCTCGACGTGACCACCGAAGCCTATCCGTACATTGCGGGCATGACGTATATCAACTCCGCCCTGTTCAACCCCGGCTGGCGCGAAAGGCTGGGCATGGATTACGGCCAACTGGTTCTGCCCAATACCGGCGAGCACTTGACCAAAGCCCGCTTTGAAGAACTGCACAGTTCGACCACACCGCAGCTCGTTCTGATGTTTGCCAACACGCAGGAGAATGTGGACAAGATCATTCCGAACCCGCTGGTCATGATCGCCAGCGATGGAGCGCCCGGACATCCGCGCAACGCCGGAACGTACGCGCGTGTGCTCGCGCAATATGTCCGCGAGAAAAAGACGCTGACGCTGATGGAGGCGCTGCGCAAGATGAGCCTGATGCCCGCGCAGATGCTGGAGAGGTCAACTCCCGCGGCGCACGGCAAGGGAAGGCTGCAGGAAGGCGTCGATGCCGACATCGTGGTCTTCGACCCGCAGACGATCGCTGACCGAGCCACCTTCGAAAAGCCAATGGAGCCCAGCGTGGGCGTGCGTTACGAGCTGGTAGGGGGGAGACTGCTGATCGACGACGGCAAAATGCTGCCCGATATTTATCCCGGCAAAGCAGTACTGGGGCCAGGAAAGTCGTCGCATTAACGGGGATTGTCGCAGCAGCGTTGGCCTGCGCTATTGGTGGTCCGTCTTCCCGCTCAGTAACTCGATCGCGTGTGGGACCAACCCCATCACGGCCTCCAGCGATTCCACCGCGCCTTTAGGGCTCCCTGGCAGATTCAGGATGAGGGCTTGCCCGCGCACGCCGCACACACCCCGGCTGAGCGCGGCGAACGGAGTCTTCTTTGCGCCCTCGCTGCGCATGCGCTCGGCTACTCCATCGAGGAGGCGGTCGCACACTCTTACGGTGGCCTCGGGAGTGACGTCGCGTGCAGCGATGCCCGTGCCGCCGGTGGTGACGATGAATTGCACTTCGCGAGCGAGACGGATCAGCAAATTTTGAATTTGAATGGGATCGTCAGAAACAACTTCGCGCACGACGACGGAGAAGTGACACTTCTCGAGAAGCTGAACTACCGCCGGACCCGAAAGATCCTGGCGCTCTCCGCGGGCGCACGAATCGCTCACCGTAAGGACTGCGGCGGTAAGAGAAATCTGCGAATCAGTTGTCGAGGAGGACATCTTCCTCTTCTTCGCTGCTGGGAGCCTTGCTGGGCGCGGCTTGCGCCGCTGATGGAGCAGAGTCGGCAGTTACCGCTTCGGCCTCGCTCCCACCGTCTCGCGCCGACTCATCCAGCAGTCGCAGTCCTTCCATCAGAAGTCCCTGGGTATTCAGCTGCGTCGTTTCTTTGTCAGTCTTACCTTCAAAGTCGAGCTGGAAATTTCCGCCTGTCCAGCGCAACACTTTGAAAACCGCCGGATCGCCCACCAGCGCGCCATAGGTTGCATGCTTCACCTGACCTTCTACGAAGAACACCTCGCACTTGTCGCCTTCGTTGGTCAGAGTCAGCTGGCAACTCTTGCGGCCCATTTCGAGCGACTGCATGAGGTCGATCACATTCATCTGTGCCAGGCTGCCGCGAACGACGCCATCCGACGGCGCGGTCTTTGCCATCTTCTCGAGCGCGATGCGATCGATCATGCGCTTGACGCGCCGCGTCGCGTCTTTCAGAAAAAATGGCTTCTCCAGATAATCGTCGGCAGCATCCTGCGGCGACAAACGCTCAACAATGTCGGCCTTGCTCGCCATGAGCACGGTGGAAAAATTCGAGGTCGCCGGACGGCTCTTCAACTTCTCCACCAACTGCCGGCCATCCATTCCGGGCATGCGGTAGTCGCAGACCAGCAAATCGGGTACGTCGTCGACCGCCTTCAACAGCGCGTCGGCGGCATCGGTCGCGGTCGTTACCTTGGCCAGTGGAGCGAGCGCCTGCTGCAACATTCCCAGCACCATGGGGTTGTCGTCCACCACCAATAATTTGACGTTATCTGCCACGGAATTTGTCTGACCTATTTCTTGGTGCGCTTGTAGTCGCCACTTTTGCCGCCGCTCTTGCGCTCCAGAACAATTTCACGAATCGCAATGCCCTTGTCCACGCCCTTGCACATATCGTAAACGGTCAGCGCCGCGACAGATGCGGCGACCATCGCTTCCATTTCCACGCCAGTGACGGCGGTGGTCGTTACTTTCGAGGTAATAGCGACGCCATTTTCGCACAGCCGCACATCCACATCAACGAGCGTCAACGGCAAGGGATGACACATCGGAATCAGATCCGAGGTTCGTTTCGCTGCCATGATCCCCGCCAGCCGCGCCACTTCCAGAGGATCGCCCTTGGGATTTTTCGGCAATTGCCGCCAGCACCGCAGGTTTCATGGCCACAAATGCGCTGGCCTCGGCCTCGCGTTTGCTCGATGTTTTGCCGGAGACGTCGACCATCCGCGCCTGGCCCGCGCGATCGAAGTGAGAGAGAGTCTTCGCCATGCAGAGTTCTATCTTACATGCACGCTACCGCATCATCACGGCTACCCACTCGCCAGCGGGGATATGCTCGCGGTCGTCAGGAATCACGATGTAGCAATTCGCGCGCGCCGTCGCCGCGATGTCGCCGGATCCCTGCCAGCGCACGAGTTCAACGCTGCAATCCTCAAATTCTCCCGACAGAATCGCGGGAAGAAAGCGCTTCAGGCCGGACTTGATACGGATCTCTTTTTTCAAGCGCGCATGCAGGAAGATCAGTTTGCGCGGAGATTGCCCTGCTAGCGCTTCCAGCATCGGCCGGGCGAATAGTTCGAAGGTCACCATGGTTGAGATGGGATTCCCTGGCAGACCGAAGAAATATTTTGCGGCCTCGCGGGCGGGGGCGCCCGTGTCACACCGTCCAAAGACTATTGGGCGACCGGGCTGGATCTTCACCCCGGTGAAGAAAAATTCCGCCCCTATTTCCATGAGTACCGGCTCGACCAGATCGTAGCGGCCCATCGAGACACCACCTGTCATCAGTAGCAGGTCCGATTGCAATCCCTGCTCGATCAAGGCGCGCAACGCTTTCGGCTCATCGGGCGCAATCGGCAACAGCAGCGGCTCACCACCCGCATTCTGAATCTGCACCGCGAGCGAATAGCTGTTCGAATTACGGATCTGCGTCGGGCCTGGATTCGCGCTGATTTCAACGATCTCATCACCGGTCGTCAGCAGCGCGACGCGCGGACGTTTGTGGACTGGCCAGCGTTGCCTTTCCTGCTGAAGCCGCGAGCGCGATCGCCGCATCGTTGAGACGCATTCCGCGCTCCAGCAGCACAGACTTCTGGCGTGCTTCCGCGCCGCGCGGAACGACGTTGTCTCCCGCCGCAGCGGCTTTCTTGATTTCAATCCGATCTCCGTCGCGCGCCGTGAACTCAACCATCACCACCGCATCGGCGCCATCGGGGACAGGGGCTCCGGTCATGATCGCGACCGCTTGCCCGCTGCCTACGTAGGAAGGAATGCGATCGAGGCTCTCGCCCGCCTTGATCTCTCCCATCACGGCCAGCCGCGCCGGAAGCTCGACCAAGTCCGCCGCCCGTACGGCGTACCCATCCCGCGTCGACCGAGGAAATGGCGGGATGTCGCGGTCCGCCAGCACAGGCTCAGCCAGCACGCGGCCCGCAGCCGCGAGCAAGTCCAAGGTTTCCGTGCCGCAGGCATCGACCCGCGCCGCATGCTGCTCCACCACGCGGCGGGCGTCTTCGAAGTTCAGGATGGTTGGCTGGGTCAGTTCAGGCGCCATCGAAACAGCATAGAAGAAGTGCAGCCGGATTGTCCGGCTGACGCATTGGAACGGAGCGAGGGCGAAGCATGCATGGATCCCCCTCGCGTAATTTCGATTGTCGGTGAGTCGGTTCGGACGAGATTCGCCCGTTGTGCGACCGCGTTTACCGCGCCAGTTCCTGCCCCAGTACCGCCGGGTTGCTGGCAAACGACAGCCCGGTTTCCAGCTCCACCACCCGATCCCGCACCAGTTGCGCGATTTCGCCGTCGAAGTGCTGCATTCCTTCGGCTCCGCCGGCTTTAATCGCATCGAGCAAGGTCTTGTTGTCGCGCTCGCCTTTTTCAATGCACTCCCGGGTGCGAGCATTCGCCTTAAGAATTTCAAAAGCCGGAACCCGCCCGCTGCGATCAAGTTTCGGAATCAACCGCTGGCAGATCACGTAGCGAAACGACTTGGCAAAGCGCTCCCGCACCGACTCCTGCTCTGCCGGCGAGAACGAACTCACAATTCTCTCCACGGTTTTCGGTGCGTCCATCGTATTCAGGCTGGAAAAGACAAGATGCCCCGTCTCGGCAGCCTCCAGCACGATCTCAATGGTTTCCCGGTCGCGCATATCGCCTACCAGAATGACCTTCGGCGCCTGCCGCATGGCCGATCGCAGCGCGTGCGCAAAGCTGGGCGTATCGCTGTGCAGTTCGCGCTGGTGAATCGTGGAGCTTTTGTGATTGTGTAGAAATTCAATCGGATCTTCGATGGTGATGATGTGGTAATACTTTTCGCGATTGATCAGGTCCAAAAGAACCGCCAGCGTAGAAGACTTACCCGAACCCGCCGCTCCAGTAACCAGCACAATTCCATCTCGCAACTTCACAACCTCAGCCAGTTGTTGCGGAAGGTGCAAGGAGGCGAAATCCGGAATCGTGGTCGGAATCACGCGCATGACTACAGCGCAACTGCCGCGCTGGATAAAGACATTCACACGAAAGCGGGCCAGGCCCGGCAAACCAAAGGAAATGTCGCAAGCTCCGTGCTCGCGCAACGTGGTGATGGCTTGCTTGTTGTCGCCAATCAGATCGGCCGCGATGTGGCGCGTGTCGTCCGGCGTGAGCACGGTGAACCCCGGCACCTGTACCGGGATCATCTGTCCATAGACCTGGACTTGTGGCGGCCGACCGGGTGAAAAAATCAGATCGCTGATTTTCTCCGCGGCGCGCAGCATGGCGCTAAGAAGCGCAGGGGTTGCAGCTCGGTCGCTTCCAGAAAAATCTTCCAGCGAGACGGAGATTGGCGCGATTGTGGGTGCTGCCATTCGTTCCTCGTTATTCCAGAACTGTGACGCACCACAGAAAAGCTTAGGAGAATCGCTGCATCAACTCTACCGCGCCGCTGGCGCAGCGCGAAGGACAGCAAGTGCATAGCCTTTCGTAACTAATGCAGGCAGAAAGGGCGGCCGATCTGGCCGCCCTGGGAAATCCGACTGACTGTCTACTATTACTTCTTTGTCGTTTTCTTCTTGGTACCGAAGCTGGTTTCAGCGGTCGCTCCAATACTGGCTAACATTCCCTTCGCCGCGTCTGCATAGGTACCCGAGGGCTGCAGTTCCAGGTATTTCTGGAAGGCCTCCGCCGTACCCGGAGGCGCAATAACTTTGTTGTCCTTGTCGGTCGTTTCCTTCCCGATCAAGTTGACGCCCTTCCAGTAATACGCATCCGCTTTGTTGGGATCAGCCGCGATCACCTTGTCAAAAGCGGCGATGGCGTCGTCGACTTTGCCCGCGTTGGTGAGCACTGCGCCAGTATTGAAATAGTACTGCCCGGCAGCAGTCGGATCAGCCTGCGCAGCCAGCGCGTACGTTTTCACTGCATCGTCCGGCTTGTTTTCCTTGGCGTATGCTTCCGCCAGGTTGTTGTAGTAAGCGGCAAGCGTCTTGGTGGATGCGTTCGGATCCTTAGGATCCGGGGGAGCGGCCTTCTTCAGTTCTACTGCCTTCTGATAGGACTCCACCGCTGACTCCAGACGTTTTTGCTTTTCCGCCGTATCCGTCTGCTTGGTCGCCGACATCCGGTAGTAATCCCCCAGCTTGAACCAGATCAGGTCGCGCTTCGGATCAATCTGGTTGGCCGCAGTCAGAGCCGCAATGGCGGTATCGTAGTCCGGAGGAGTCGCCTCCGCCGCTGCTTTCGCAGCCGCAAGCTTCTCGTTCAAACCCTTGATCGTATTGTTTTCCTTCAGGGCGCTGGTGCGCTCGTCTTCCTTCGCCTTCATCTGGTCGGCAGTCATGCCCGCGCCCTTGGCTTGCTGCTCCAGTTCCTTCTTCATATCCAGATCGAGCGAATTTTCGTCGAGCTGGACCTGGTAGTTGTTGACATGGTCGGCTTCCTTCCCGGCCTTCTCATCGTCCGCGTTCTTGTAGACGGTGACGTTGTACTTGCCGGGCGTGATGCCCAGCGAAAAGTATTCGCCCTTTTTATTGGTCTTGAGTGGGTACTTTTGCCCATTATCCAGGTTGGCATAAACCACGATGGCGTCGGCAAGGGGCTTGCCATCCGCATCTTTGCAAACGCCCTTCACGGATCCTGAGCTCTGCGCAAAGGCTGGAGAAATGCACAGCCCTAAAACCAGCACTACGAATGAAAGAATTGCGAAATGCTTTTTCATTTTGCCTCCCGGCACTAATCCTATTTCGCCGCGTACGGGATCGGGTCTTGGACTCCGGCCGCCTCAAACGCACGCTGGCGCAACACACAGCTATCGCACACGCCACAAGCCCGATCCTCCCGGCTGTAGCACGACCAAGTTAAATCGAAGGGCGCACCCAGTTCAAGGCCGAGGCGCACGATCTCGCTCTTTCGCATGGCAATGAGCGGAGTCACAATCTCGATCCGCCCGTCTTTTGTACCCGCTTTCACCACTTCATTGAACGCGGCGTAATAAGCGGGCCGGCAATCCGGATATCCCGAGCTATCTGGCTCAACCGCGCCAATGTACACCTTTTCCGCGCCCAGCGCCTCTGCCCAACTCACCGCCACCGCCAGAAAATGCGCGTTGCGGAAGGGCACGTAGGTAACCGGGACGCCCTGTCCCGCCTCCCCTGAACTGGGCACCGCAATCTTTTCGTCGGTCAGAGCGGAATGGCCGATCGCGGCGAGCGCTTCATTGCGGACGATGAGCTGATCATGAATGCCCAAGCGCCGGCAAATGGCGAGAAAGGACTGCCGCTCCCGCTCCTCCGTGCGCTGCCCGTAAAGCACATGAACTGCGGCGGTGTCGTAATCGCGTTTCGCCAGAGCGGTGCATACACAAGAATCCATGCCACCGCTGAGAAGCACCACCGCCCTGGGTCTCGCCGCGGTCATACTCCCTTCACCGCCGGGTCCCAGATGAACTTGTGCATCTGCAAGCCGAGCCGTGCGGGGACATTGTCTGCAATCATCCATTCGGCCAGCACCTGCGGGTCGAGCAGACAATGCGAACTGTCGCGGGCGCCGGTCGCATGCTTGCGAAATGCTGGTGAAAACAGAATGGCGTTTACCCGATTTTCAAGCCCGTGATGCGTCGTGAATTCTCGCGCAAATTCGTAATCGGCACGGCTGCTCAGAACAAACTTGATTTCATCCTGCGCCGTAAGCGCGTTTAGGTTCTCCAGATGAAACGTGCCGCCCTCGCCTGAATCCGGACATTTTACATCCACAATCTTCACCACCTCGCGCGGAACGCCCGCCAGCGGCCGCTCTCCGCTCGTCTCCAGCAATACGCGGTAGCTGGCCGCCAGCAATTCCGTCATGAGCGGAACCACTTCGCGCTCCTGGAGCATGGGCTCGCCGCCGGTAACTTCGACTAGGCCGCCCGAAGGACTAAGCCGCGCGACTTCGGCCAGCACCTCGGCGATCAACATCTTCCGCCCACCCTGAAACGTGTACTCGCTATCGCACCAGGTGCAGCGCAGATTGCACCCGGTAAGCCGCACGAAGACACAGGGCAATCCGGCATACGTCGACTCGCCCTGCAGTGATTTGTAGATCTCAGTAATTTGCATGGAAAACAGTTGCCGGTGGCCAGCTTCAGCCACTTGTCTCAAGCTCTGGTGCTGGCAACCGGAGGCTCGCAGCTGATTATTCGCTGTACTTGGCGGTAGTCGTGTCCGTCTCGAATACCGTCACGTCCTTCACCCGAACCCGCCCGCTCGTGACTTCTTTCAGCCGAGAATTCGACTCGTCGTAAAAATACTTTGCCAGATTCTCCGCCGAGGGATTGATAACCGTGAATGGCTCGATTTCATTGATCATCTGATGATCGAGCCGATCGATCACGTGCTTCATGACGATGCGCAAGTCTTTAAAATCCAGCAGCAACCCTGCCTTATCGAGTTCCATGCCAGCCAGCGTGACCCGGATCTTGTAGTTATGCCCGTGCGGGTTTTCACACTTGCCCTTGTAATTGCGCAGATAGTGCCCCGCGGCAAACGAATCTTCCACCGTGACTTCGAACATGATCCCCCTGCGACCCGCGTGAATACTGCCCAAGCTATACCAACGACAACCTAATATTGTACCCCGATAGAAAAGATCGCACGCGATGGACTGGTGGCTCTGGATAGAGGGCGAAGCGTTCAAAGACTTGCTCTCCCGATGTACCCTTACTATAATGTAAGGATAATTACTTACAGTAAGGAGTAGGATGCCATCGGCGACGGTCACATCGAAAGGGCAAATCACCATTCCGGCAGAAGTTCGCAACAAGCTCGGGCTCGATCCAGGCGACCGGGTCCAATTCGTCGAGACACGGGAAGGAGAGTTTTCCATCGTGCCAGCGACGGGATCGGTGCGCGAACTGAAAGGGCTGTTTCGGGGCAGGAGGCCAAAGCCCGTATCTCTTGAGGAAATGGACCGCGCGATCGCGAAGGGCGCGTCGCGGTTGCGATGATTGGCCTCGATACAAATATTCTGGTTCGCTACCTAACGCAAGATGATGCGGCGCAATCCGCCGCGGCGGGTAAAGTCATTGATGCGTTGTCCTCACAGTCGCCCGGTTTCTTATCCCTGATTGTCGTTGTAGAACTGGTTTGGGTGCTGCAGTTCTCATATCGCCTCAAAAAGCAGGAGCTTGAGCACACTATCGATCGCTTATTGCGAAGTAGCGAACTGGTGATCGAACAGTCGGAAGTCGTCTCCCAGGCATTGCGCACGTTTCGCGGAAGCCGCGCGAATTTCGCCGACTGCCTGATAGAACGATGCGGGCACGCGGCAAAATGTGAGCATGTTCTCACCTTCGATAAGAATGCTGTAGCCGCTGGCATGAGATTGCTGGCGACCTGAACCTAGTCTCCCAGTCCAAAGAATGCCTCGACCACCTTTATCTCCGTCGTCTTTTTGTAATTCGGCAAACTCTCCACAAACACGCGGCCGTATTGCTTTTTCAAAATCCGATTGTCGAGCAGCACCAGCAACCCGCGATCGTGCAGCGAGCGGATCAGTCGCCCGAATCCCTGCTTCAGCGTGATCACCGCCGCCGGCACCTGATACTGAAAGAAGGCGTTGCCGCCGTCAGCGTCAATCGCTTTTACGCGCGCGGCCACCACCGGATCACTCGGCACCGCAAACGGCAGGCGGTCAATGATGACGCAACTTAGTTGCTCGCCCTGCACGTCCACGCCCTGCCAAAACGAAGACGTAGCAAACAGCACTGCATTGGGAGTCAGCCGGAACTCCTCGAGCAACGCGCTCTTCGGGGCATCGCCCTGCTTCAGCATGGGAAATTCGATCTCCCCCAGCAGCCGTTGATAAATCTCATTCATCTGCGCGTAGCTGGTAAACAGCACGAACGCCCGCCCGCGCGTAATCTCCAGCAGCTTGCGAATCCGTTCTGCAGCCTTCGTGACAAACTGCGGCGTGCGCGGATCGGGCATATCCGGCGGCACATACAGCAAGGCCTGGCTCTCGTAATCGAAGTGCGAAGGGAGTACCGACTCCCGCGCATGCTCCATGCCCAGCCGTTGCCGGATGTACTCGAACCCGCCGCCCACGGCCAGAGTCGCCGAAGTCAGGACTGCCGACTCCAGCTTCGACCACAAGCATTCGCGCAAAATCGGGCCGACATCGATGGGAGTCGCTTGAAGAAAAACATTTTGCCGCCCGGACGGCCGTCCTCTCTGAACCTCAGCGCCCCTCTGGGGTGAGAACTTGCCGCCCCGCCGTTCAATCCAAAACACGGTATTGCGATCTTCCGACTCCAGCGCAAATCCAAGCTGAACCTGAATCTCCTGCGCCCGCCGCACGAAGTTGAAAATTTCTTCCGGCTTCTGCGCCAGGCCATCCAACTCTCCGGCGAGCCGAGTCAAAGATTGATTCAGGGCCAGAAACTCATCGCCATTCTCTTCCAAAAATTCACGCCGACTCTCGAATGCGAATCGCCCTTCACCCGCAGGCAGCAGCGAAAAGAAAAACTGCGACCGCTCCCGCAAACTCCCCAGCGCCCCAGACAGAGAAGCCGACATCATGTGGCTATGCTGCAGGGATTGCTCCACATCCCGTGCCAGTTCGTCTACGCGCAAATTGCTCACCGAAATGCCGAAGTAGTTTCCCGCCACATCCTCCAACTCATGCGCCTCGTCGAAAATTACCGCGGCAGCCTCCGGCAAGATTCCGGCATCCGGAGCTCCCTCGGCCTGCAGCTTGATGGCAAGATCGGCGAAGAACAGATGATGATTGACGATGACGATGTCGCTCTCCATTGCCTTCCGCCGCATCTCGGTGATGAAGCAGCGATCAAACTGGCTGCACTTCTGCCCAATACAGGCATCCGCCCGCGCATCCAGCTTCGGCCACAGCAGGCTCGCCTCGGGCAACTCCGCCAGCTCCGCGCGATCGCCTGTGCCCGTCGTCTTCTCCCAGGCCGCGATCGCCTGGTACTGCTCAATCTCCTGGAGGCCGCTCAGCACCGGCTGATCAGTGAGGTCATACAATTTCTTGCGGCATAAATAATTATTGCGCCCCTTCATGTAACAGACGGAAAGTTTGTGGCCCGTGTCGCCATAGAGTGCCGACTCCAAAAACGGCACATCCTTATAAAAAAGTTGCTCTTGCAAATTCTTCGTCCCGGTCGAGATGATCACCCGCTTGCCTGACCGGATCGCCGGCACCAGATACGCCAGAGTCTTACCCGTACCCGTCCCGGCTTCCACAATCAAATGACGCTTTTCTCCGAGCGCCTGCTCGACGGCTTCCGCCATCTGCAACTGCCCGCGCCGAAATTCGTAAGCCGGATGCGTCCGCGCCAACACCCCGCCCGGAGCAAAAAATTGATACAGCGAAGTCTCTTTGCCGGAAGAAACCGTACGATTGAAAGCGGAAGAGGTCACAGAGTCTCTATAATAGCGACTTCGCAGTACAACGTGGCCCGGACGCGTTCGTCCGGGGGCTCGCATGGCTCGCTGGCGGGCGAATGCGTCCGCCACTACCTGCTTTGCATCGCAACGCCCGCATACGGACCGCCGAGGGCGGCTGTTTCTAAATAAACAGTACTCAGACTTTTGACCCAACCCACCTACAACTCGACTCGCACTCTCTCGGCGCCGCTGCTCGCAATCGTGGGCCGGCCCAACGTCGGCAAGTCCACACTCTTTAATCGCATCGTCGGATCGCGCCGTGCCATCGTCGGCGACGAGCCCGGCATCACCCGCGATCGCCTCTACGGATCCGCCGAATGGCGCAATCGCCACTTCCGCGTTGTCGATACCGGAGGCATCGTTCCCGATGACCAGGACTTCATCCCTGCGGAGATTTTCCGCCAGGCCCGCGTCGCCCTCGATGAAGCTGCCGCCATCGTCATGGTCGTCGACGGGCGCTCCGAACTAGCCGGCCCTGACCTCGAACTGGCCCGGCTGCTGCACCGAGCAAACCGTCCCGTGTTTCTAGCGGTAAACAAGGTGGATTCCGAAAAGCAGTCATCGTTAATCGATGACTTCCACCGTCTGGGAATCAAGAAGATGTTTCCCATCTCCGCCGAACACGGCCGCGGAGTGGACGATCTGCTGGATGCATTCATCGAAACTTTGACGCCTGAGGAACCGGAAAGTTCGCCCGAGCTCGACACCGCCCCAAGCGATGATGAGCCGGCAACTGAAGACCAACGACCGAAGTCCGAAGCCGAACTCGAAACCAAAGTTGCCATCATCGGCCACCCCAACGTAGGCAAGTCCACGCTGCTGAATGCCCTGACGGCCTCCGACCGCGCCATCGTTTCGCCGATACCTGGCACCACCCGCGACGCGGTCGATGAGGTCGTCGAGCACAACGGACGCCGCTTCCGCTTCATCGACACCGCCGGAATTCGCCGCAAGGGCAAGACGCACCTCATGGCCGAAAAGCTTTCGGTCGTGATGGCCCGCAAGCACGTCGAGTCGGCCGACATCGCCCTGCTCGTCATCGACGCTACCGAAGGCGTCAGCCAGCTCGACGCCTCCATCGCCGGATACGCCCATGAGAGCGGCCGCTCCATCATCATCGTCGTCAACAAATGGGATTTAGTGATCAGCGGAAAAGAAAAGCCGTCGCGCCCCACCAAGGCCGAGCGCATGCGCGAATCCAAGCGCCCTGGAGACCGCGCCGCGTATGAAGAGCGCCTGCGCTACGAATTAAAATTCCTGAACTACGCGCCCATCGTCTTCATCTCTGCGAAGAGCGGCAAGGGCACAGAAAAAATCTTCCCGCTGCTTGAGGAAGTCGCCACCGAGCGCCGCAAGCGCGTCACTACCGGGCAGATGAACCGCTTCCTCGAGCACGTCGATTTCGACCGTGCGTCGGTCCCCATGCGCCAGCGCGTCAAGATTCTCTACATGACGCAGGCCTCGGTCGCCCCGCCCACATTCGTGCTCTTCACCAACCGCGCGGTGAAGCTGCACTTCTCTTACCAGCGCTTTCTGGAAAATCAAATCCGCGCTGCTTTCGGCTTCGTGGGCACGCCGATCTGGATCAAGAACAGAGCTCGAGAGAAATAGGAATTTGAAGTCTGCTATGAAGTCGCTTTGAAAGAGGCCGGGGGGTAAGTCGAGCCGTATGCTCGCAGAAATACTCGGCTTTAATTCCTGAGTCCTGTTTTGATTAGCGCCGCACCAGTCGCCGACCCACAACCTCATAACTTCCCGCTACCACGATCCGGATCGCCTCCGTATACGCAATATGTTCCTGCTCCAGGATGCGCACTGCTAAAGTCCGCTCGCTATCTTCATCGAGCACCGGCACCGTCTTTTGCACGATGATCGCCCCATGATCCAACTCCTCGTCCACGAAGTGCACCGTGCAGCCGGAGACTTTCACGCCGTAAGCGAATGCCTGCTCCTGCGCCTCGAGCCCAGGAAAGGCCGGCAACAACGACGGATGGATATTCAGAATCCGCTGCGGAAATTGCCGCACGAACCAGGGCGAAAGCAGCCGCATGTATCCCGCCAGACAAACGAGATCGACCTTATATTCCTTCAACGCCCCCACAACTTCGCGGTCATGCTCCTCGCGCGTCCTGCCCTTCGAAGGAATCACTAAAAGCGTAAGGCCACGCTCGCGAGCTGTGACAATCCCGGGCGCATCGGCCCGGTTCGAAATGACGACGGCAATGCGAGAGTCAGAAATTCTGCCCGCAGCAATGCTGTCCGCAATGGCGACAAAATTCGACCCACGCCCAGAAAGAAGAATTCCAATAGAGTGCATAGTTCGCCGCAAACAATTCTACCCGGATACCTTATTTCTGGCGCGCTGTGTGCGCGAGAAGTGGGGATTCTCCTGATAGAATTTTCCTTAACCCAATCTGCAATGCATTCCCTGTGAAAGGCCCAGCATGCCACGCCGCATCCAGCGCGCCATCCTCAGTGTCACCGACAAAACCGGACTCGTCGACTTCGCCCGCAAGCTCTCCGCTCTGGGCATCGAACTCATCTCCACCGGAGGCACCGCCAAACTTCTGCGCGATTCCGGCATCGCTGTCAAAGACATCTCCGATCTGACGGGATTCCCCGAAATGCTCGACGGCCGCGTTAAGACACTTCACCCGAAAGTTCACGGTGGAATCCTCCATCGCCGCGACGATCCCAAACACGTGGCCGCTATCAGCGAGCACGGCATCGCTCCCATCGACATGGTGGTCGTGAATCTTTATGCATTCGAAAAAACTGCAGCCAAGCCTGGGGTTGCCTTTGAAGATCTGATCGAAAACATCGACATCGGCGGCCCGTCAATGATCCGTTCCGCGGCGAAAAATTTTCACGACGTAGCCATCGTGACTTCTCCCGCTGATTACGACTCGATCGCCGCCGAATTAGCCAAAGAAGACGGAACGCTCTCCCACTCCACAAAATGGCGTCTCGCCCAACAGGCCTTTGCCACCACAGCCGCCTACGACTCCGCCATAGCTTCGACGCTGGAACGCATCAGTTCCCAAGACTCCCCACTCAAGCGCGAAGACGGTTTCCCGCAAATTCTCCGCCTGCAATTTCAGAAAGTTCTCGACCTCCGCTACGGCGAAAATCCGCACCAGAAAGCCGCCATGTACTCCGACGGCTCCGGCATCGGGGTTGCCAATGCCCACCAACTCCAGGGCAAGGAACTTTCCTACAACAACATCGTCGACCTGCAGGCCGCATGGGATCTGGCGCAGGAGTTCGATCCCAACGCCGCCCCGGTTTGCGCCATCATCAAGCACACCAACCCATGCGGCGCCGCTACCGGCAGGACTCTCGCCGAAGCCTACAAGCGCGCCCTCGAATGCGATCCTGTCTCCGCCTTCGGTGGAGTCATCGGCGTAAATTGTCCCATCGACGCTGAGGCCGCCGAAGAGATGCACAAGCTCTTCCTGGAAGTCATCGCAGCACCGTCGTTCGACGAAGCCGCGAAAGCGCGGTTCGCCAGCAAGAAGAATTTGCGCCTGGTCGAAGTGAAACCCGCCAATCAAAAATGGACTCTCAAGAACATTTCCGGAGGAATGCTGCTGCAAGACTCCGACGTGCGCCCGCTGGAAGATATCGACCTCAAAATCGTCACCAAGCGCCCGCCTACACCCGAAGAAAATCGCGCTTTGCTCTTCGCATGGAAAATCTGCAAGCACGTGAAATCCAACGCCATCGTCTATGCGCGCGACGGTCAGACTGTCGGCGTTGGGGCCGGCCAGATGTCCCGGGTTGACGCCGCAAAAATCGGCGCGATGAAGGCTCAACTGCCATTGAAGGGCACAGTCGCGGCCTCGGATGCGTTCTTTCCGTTTCCCGACGGCGTCGAAGAAATCGCGAAGACCGGAGCCACTGCCATCATCCAACCCGGAGGTTCGCAGCGCGATCCCGAAGTAATCGAAGCGGCGGATCGCCTGGGCCTTGCCATGCTGTTCACAGGAGTCCGCCACTTCCGGCACTAAACAAAACGTATCTTTACGAAACCTGACAATCCCCGCCAGTCCCTGACCTTCCGGATTACCGCGCTATTTTCCCCATCCGCGCCGCTCGCGGTAGAATAGAGGCACCTTTCCCCCGGCGGCTTGGCATCCAATAGCTGACGTTTCGGAAAACTCGCGTTCATTATTAGGCCCAGCATGAATAGAATTTTTCGTTTTTTCGTACCTATTTCGTTGGCGACTTGTCTCGTCGCAACGGTCGCCTTGGCGCAGACCAGCCCATCCGCGCAAAACAAGCCCGCGGATTCCAAGCAGCCCGACGCCCAGTCTTCGCCACACAAGCTCGATCGTGGCGCTGCCTACTATCACTACATGCTCGCCCACATGTATGAGGAGATGGTCACCGCCTACGGCCGCAGCGATCTGGCCAACAAGTCGATCGAGGAATACCGTCAGGCCATCGACGCCGATCCGTCCTCGGAATTTCTGAACGCGGGACTCGCCGAACTTTACGTTAAGACGGGCCGGATTCGTGACGCCGTTCTCGAATGTCAGGACATCATCAAGCGCGATCCCAAAAATCTTGAAGCTCACAAACTGCTGGGCCGCATCTATCTTCGTTCGCTCGGCGACATGCCCGGCGGCTCCGGCTCTGACAACGTTCTCAAGCTGGCGATCGAGCAGTACGAAGAGATCGTCAAGCTCGAACCCAGCAACGTCGACGATCATCTTCTTCTTGGCCGCCTCTATCGCTTGAACACCGACCTGCAGAAAGCCGAAACCGAGTTCAAGACCGCGATCAAGCTCGATCCCAGCTCCGAAGAGGCCGTCACCACGCTAGCCATGCTCTATACGGACGAAGGCGACTCAGCCCACGCGCTGCAAGTGCTCGCCTCGGTCCCGGACACTGCGCGGTCAGCCAAGCTCTATTCAGCGCTGGGCGCGGCTTACGAGCAGCGCAAAGAATACAAGAACGCCATCGACGCTTATAAGCACGCCGTGGTTCTGGATCGCGACAACCTCGATGCCATCCGCGGCCTTGCTGAAAATCTGATGAACGATGGCCAGCTCGACGCCGCTCTCGAGCAATACAAAGTCATCGTCGACTCTAATCCTGAAGACGCGCAGAGCTATGTTCGCATCTCCGAAATCTATCGCCGGCAGGCCAAGTACGATCAAGCTCTCGAAGCTCTGAAGAAGGCGGACACGCTCGTTCCCGACTCCGCCGAAGTCGCCTACAACATGGCTGCTGTCTATCAGGCGCAAGGCCGCTACGACGACGCCACCAAGCTGCTGCAGGATCTTCTGAAGAAGAGCGACACCAGCCAGGCCGACCGCACCAATCGCGCCATCTTCCTCGAGCGACTTGGCATGATTTATCGCGAGCAGGAAAACTACACTGCCGCCGTCGATACCTTCCGCAAAATGATCACGCTCGGCGATGACAACGCTCGCAGTGGATATCAGGAAATCATCGACACCTACCGCGAAGCCAAGCAGTGGCCGCAAGCCACCGCCGTGGCCAAGGAAGCCGTCCAGAAAATGCCGGATGATCGCGATCTGCGCATGGTTCTCGATGCCCAACTCGCCGACACCGGAGAAGTCGATCAATCCGTTTCCGACATCAAGAAAATGCTGAAAGGCGGCCCCGAGGATCGCGACGTCTACATTCGCCTTGGCATCGTCTACACCCGCGCCAAGCGCTGGAAAGACGCAGAAGACGCGCTGGCGAAGGCCGAACAATTTTCACCCAAGCCGGAAGATAAGGCCTACACCTGGTTCCTGCTGGGCGATACGCTGCAGCGCCAGAAAAAATTTGACGAGGCCGAAACCGAGTTCAAGAAGGCGCTGGCCGCTACCCCGCCCACCGATCCGCAGGCCGCAGCCACGCTCAACTATCTCGGCTACATGAACGCCGACCGCGGCGTGAGGCTAGAGGAATCGCTGAATTACATCAAGCAGGCATTGTCCTTAGAGCCAAATAATGGCTCCTATCTCGATTCGCTGGGCTGGGCCTATTTCAAGCTCGGCAAGTATGATCTGGCGGAAGAAAGTCTGAACAAAGCCGCGCTCCACATGGGCTCTGACCCCACAGTGCAGGAGCATCTGGGCGACCTCTACCAGAAAACCGGACGCCTCAAGATGGCGGCTGCCCACTGGGAGCGCTCCGTGCAGGAGTGGAATAAAACGGTCCCTGCGGAAGTCGACACCGAAGCTTTCGCCAAAGTCCAGCAGAAGCTGGACGCCGCGAAAGTACAACTCGCCAAAGAAGAATCAGAAAAACGGTAACGGCGCAGTGGGAATTCTCGAATTGCGGGTGACTTATTTCTCGCCCAGTGTGCGCGAGAGGTGGGAATTTTCTGACGCCAATCGCTAACTGCTGATAGCCGACTCTGCTATCCTTCCTTCATGCCGCTGGCCCGGATTGCGGTGCAACACTCCCGTGGACGGCGCTTCACAGAGCCGCAGCATCCCTACCGCAACGATTTTCAGCGCGACCGCGACCGCGTCATCCACGCGCGAGCGTTCCGCCGTCTCGAAGCCAAGACGCAAGTCTTCACCCGCCGTTACTCCGACCACTTCCGCAATCGTTTAACGCACACGCTGGAGGTCACGCAAATCACCCGCACCATCGCCGGGGCCCTCGGTCTGAACGTCGATCTCGCTGAAGCCCTGGCGTTGGTCCACGACATCGGCCATCCCCCGTTCGGTCACGCCGGAGAAAAAGCGCTCGACACTGCCATGCGCCAGCACGGCCTCGTCTTCGACCACAACCTGCACGCCCTGCGAATAGTCGAAGATTTCGAACAGCGCTATGCCGCCTTTCGCGGCCTGAACCTGACGTTCGAAGTCCGCGAAGGCATCATCAAGCATTCGCACGATTACGCGGCGAAAGACCATCCTGAGTTGGCCGAGTATCTGCTTGACCAGCGCCCGCCGCTGGAAGCTCAACTGATCGACCTTACTGACGAGATCGCCTACAACACGGCTGACTTAGATGATGGCTATGAAGCCCACTTACTAACCCTCGATCAAATTCGCGAAGGCTTACCCATCTTTGAACATTTCTATCGTGAAGTACAGCAGATCTATCCCGAAGCCGCAGAGAAGCTGAAATTCAACGAAACGCTAAGAAGAGTTCTCAACCGATTCGTGGACGACCTGATCACGAACACGCGGGCGCGCGTAATCGAAGCCCGAATCAATACCCCGGAAGAAGTCCGCAATCACGGCGAGCGCCTGGCGGCCTTCAGCTCCGCGGTGAACTCCGAGCGCAAGCAGAGCAAAGAATTTCCTCTACGAGAATCTCTATTTCAGCCCCTCACTCGCCGGAGAAAAAGAAGAAGCCGAGCAGGTAGTCAGCGAACTCTTCACCCACTGGATGCAACACCCCGAATCCCTCCCTCACAACTATCAAGAGAAGGCCAAACAAGATTCGCTACCGCGCGTGATCTGCGACTACATAGCCGGCATGACCGACACATTCATAGTCGAACAATACGAAAACTACTGCACGAGATGAAAGATGAATCACGTGGGGACGGACGCATTCGTCCGTCCAGCGAAGGCGAAGCCGAGCGTCCTCGTCCGCCTTTCTAGTGGTACGGCGAAAAGCATTCACAGTGGTCATTCCAAAATTTCACGGCTTACGTCAAACTCCTATATTCAAAACGAAGATGAAGATGATCTCCAGTATGGGAGCCCTTCGGCACAGCCTCGCCCTGATTGTGCTCGCAGCCAGCTTGGCCACGGCCCAATCCATCGGCCACCAATCCCTCGACAACGCCTGGTGGACCGGACCCTTGCTGGCACCGAATGCCAGCACCCTGCCCCGCGGCCATGTCCTGATCGAGCCGTATCTCTATGACGTAATCACACAAGGTTTTTACGATTCCCACGGCACCAAACAACCTGCTCCGCATGCCAACGAGTTTGGATCCCTCACTTACATTAACTACGGCCTGGCCAACAAATTCACCGTGGGCCTGATTCCCGTCTTTGGCTACAACGATGTGAGCCTCGGGCACAGCAGCGCAAGCGTAGGCGCCGGCGATCTAACCGTGCAGGCGCAATACCGCCTGCATCTGTTTCACCAAGGCAGCTGGATTCCCACCACCTCCATTGCCGTGCAGGAAACATTGCCGACGGGAAAGTATGAAGAACTCGGCAGTCGCCCCAGCGATGGCCTGGGCAGCGGAGCGTACGCCACCACACTCTGTCTCTACAACCAGACGTTTTTCTGGATGCCCAACGGCCGAATTCTCCGCACCCGCTTCAACGTTACGCAGGCATTTTCCAAATCAGTGAATGTCGAGGATGTGAGCGTTTACGGCACTGCGCAGGGATTCCGCGGCCACGCCAGCCCCGGCGCGGCTTTCTTCGTTGACGCCGCCTGGGAATACAGCATCACGCAACGCTGGGTCCTGGCCCTCGACGCAACCTATCGCCACCAGTACAACACTCCCGTGACCGGATACAACATCGCAAGTCCCAACTCGCCTATCCTGCTCAACTCCGGCTCAAGTCAAGCCTTCGCCCTGGCTCCAGCCTTCGAATACAACTTCAACAGCAAAGTAGGAGTAATCCTAGGCACGCGCCTTTTTCCAGCCGGCAAGAATACGTCCAACTCAATCACGCCAGTAATCGCCATCAACATCGTTCACTAATCGACTCCGGCTCACGTGGGGACGGACGCATTCGTCCGTCCACATCTTGAGAAAGGACCCTAAAAGCTCTCGCTAGAATTCCACTACTTGCCCGCGACCCCCACCACCACATCAAACAAAATCCGCGGCCCCCGTCTCACTTCCTCCACCCGAATCCGCTCGTCGTTGCCGTGCTCGGTGTTTCCCTCTTCATCCGTGGCCGTGTACGGATTGAACCCATAAGCCACCATCCCCAGCGGGCGGTATCGCTGATTCTCCGTGTACCCGCTGGTGATGTGCGGCACGACCGGAGTACCCGGAAAATATTTCGCCGACACTTCCCGGATCGCCGCATACAACGCATTGTCCGTCCCCGAATAATTTGCCACTAGAAACTTCTTGTCCTCGGGCTCAATCGCCACATTCGGATCATTCACCACCCGCCGCAGCGCCTCCAGCAGCACCTTGGGATCGCCTCCCGGCAAAATCCGCACATCCAGATTCGCCCAGGCCTCCGGAGGAATCACATTTGTCTGCTGCGATCCGCCCATCATGGTCAGCGCAATCGTGTCGCGCAGCAAAAAGTTCAGCGACTCATCCCGCTCCACTTCGTCTTGAAACTTCTTATCGCCGATCGCCTTCTTCACATCGCGGTAATACGCCGCCCGCTCCGGTGGCTCATAGGGAGCCATGTCGCGCAAAAATTCATCCACCACCGGCAGAACGCGCAGCGGCGTCTGATACGCCAGAATCTTATTCAGCGCCCGCACCAGCCGGTTCGGCGCCGAATCCGCATTGGGACGCGACCCATGCCCCGGCCGCCCATGGGCCACTACATGCAGCCAGTACGTAGTCTTCTCACCGACATCTACGCCGACATACTTCACCTTGCCGTTCTCCAGCAGATTCTCGCCGCCCTCGTTGATCACGAACTCGGCATTCTCCAGCAGGTCGCGCTGATTCTGGATGAACCAGTCCGTCCCCGTGTCATCCACTTCCTCATCGGCGACGGCCAGAAAAATCACATCGCGATCCAGCGCCACTTTCTCGCGCTTCAGCATCACCATCACGACCAACTGCGCCAGCCCTTCATCTTTCATGTCCTGCGCGCCGCGTCCCCAAATGTAGCCATCGCGAATCTCCCCGCTGAACGGCGGCACGCGCCAGTGCGAAGCGTCGCTGGTGACCACATCCATATGGTTCAGCAAAATGATTGGCCGCGAATCTCCCAGTGAAAGCGGGTGCGCCACGCTTGTCGCGTCTTGTGCGGCAGGGTGGGAATTCTGATCCGGATTCTGATCTGCGTCGAAAGTCCGCGGAATCCGCGCCCACAAATCTCCCCGTCCCGGCGCGTACTCGAACACGCGATTCTCAATGCCTTCCGCATCCAGAATCTTTTTGTAAAACGCCACCGCCCGCATCTCGTTCCCCGGAGGATTGGTCGTATCGATGCGCAGATACTCCTGCATCCATGACACCGCCAGATCGGAATATTCCCGCAGATGTTCCGGAGAAACTTTGGCCGAAGCTGTCCCGGACGCCGTGTCCTCGTCTAACCCGTGGGGCGCCGCTGATCCCGCCGCGGTTGCGAGACACGGAAATGCGACTCCAAGCACGACGGCTAATCCCCATGCCGCCCACCAACCCAGTCGAAGCCAGCCCCATCCACCATGATTTCCGGCCAAAATGCCCCCTAGAGGTCCTTATTCTCAAAGCAGTTTTTATATCAGGTTTCGCCAAAATTACCCTGCTTTCCAGCCAGCCACTATCCCCCCACCGCGATCACGCCTATAATAGGCATTGAATTCAACAATTTAGCGCTTCAACCTTGCGTCCGGTTTTGGCATCCCACCTGTATCAGCAGAGTAGGATGCCCTGCACGCATCCGCAAATGGCCATGCGCTGCGTCAGCGCCCGGCCGGCAAAGCCAAACAGCTTGCCTGATTACAGTTTTATAGGGACGCAATCAAATTTAAGCACGCCCAGGCGTGCCGGAGTGGAGCAACAAGCTCCCCCAACTTGGAGGAAGTCAATATGAACTATCGCTTACTCGTCACTCTGCCGCTCGCTGCCGTGCTGGCGGTTCCGGCGCTCGCGCAGACCACATCGTCCACTTCCGATCAAACTCAGCCCGCTGCCCAGCAGACACAATCGACTGACAGCAGCAGCAACGCGACCGGCAAGGCGCCGCTCGCCCAGCCGTCGCGGGAAGGCTTCTGGGGACGCGTCAATCCCTTCGCCCGCAAGAGCTATGTGAAGCGCCAGACCGAGCCCATCCGCGACCGCGTCAACGAGCTCGATGAACTGACCGCCTCCAACTCCAAGGCGATCAAAGATACCGACTCCCGCGCCCAGGCCGGAATCAAGCTGGCCTCAGACAAGGCTGACACCGCCGACCAGCACGCTGTCGATGCTGGCAACAAAGCGACCATGGCGCAACAGACTGCGCAGCAGGTCACCACGCGCGTTCAGACCGTCGAGACCGTGGTCAGCAACATCGACCAGTACAAGTCCTCGAACCAGACTGAAATTCGCTTCCGCCCGGGCCAGACGGTTCTGAGCAAGAACGCGAAGGACGCCATCGATTCCATGGCTGACGCCGTCAAGGGCCAGCGTGGATATATCTTCGAAGTCCAGGGATTCTCCTCCGGCAAAGGCCAGACGGCGATCACGACTTCGCAGAAGATGGCCGAGTCGGTCGTTCGCTACCTCGTGCTGAGCCACGAGATCCCGGTCTACCGGATTTACCTCGTTGGCATGGGCAACGCTCCCACGCCTACCGACGATGCCGCCAAGACCAAGCACGTCAGCGGAGGCCGCGTGGAAATCAGCCTCCTGAAGAACGATTTGGAACAGCTCTCCGCCAACACTGGAGCGCCAACCACCACGGATCAAGCACAGCAACCGAAGTAAGTTTCGGGCGCCAAAGCCCCTCCCTGCAGAAAGCCCTTCGCGCAAGCGAGGGGCTTTTTATTTGCGCTGACCCGAATCGGATGCCGGATTTCCGGCTCGTTCTGTGCGCGAGAAGTGGGGACGTTCACTTCCCTGAAGCAGCGCTGCGTGGAGCCATCGCGCGAAGCCTTTCAAAGCCCATCTCAACCCATTACACTATTAGGTTCACCGTTTCCTAAAGGCAGGCCATCATGTCAGTGAATTCCTTCAACTCCCGCTCCACCCTCAAAGTCGGCACCAAAGAATACGAAATCTACCGTCTCGACGCTCTCGACAAGCAGGGAATCTCCACCAAGCATCTCCCGTTTTCGCTCCGCATCCTGTTGGAAAATCTTCTTCGCACCGAGGACGGCCGCAACGTAACCCAAGCCGAAATCCGGGCGCTGGCGAGCTGGAATTCCACGTCGAAGCCCGACAAAGAAATCGCCTTCACACCCAGCCGGGTCCTTCTGCAGGATTTCACCGGAGTTCCCTGCGTAGTCGATCTCGCCGCCATGCGCGATGCTATGAAAACACTGGGCGGCGACGCCACGCTGATCAATCCGCTGCAGCCGGTAGAACTTGTGATCGACCACTCCGTTCAGGTCGACGAATTCGGCACCGCAGGCGCTCTCGACATGAACGCCCTGCTCGAATTCCAGCGCAACAAAGAGCGCTACTCGTTCCTCCGCTGGGGCCAAACCGGATTTCGCAACCTCGCCATCGTCCCGCCGGACACCGGCATCGTTCATCAGGTCAATCTCGAATACTTAGCGCGTGTGGTGTTCGTTCTGGAATCCAGCTCCGGCGACAGAAGCGCCAAGCGCCAAGCCTACCCAGACACCCTGGTCGGCACTGACAGTCATTCGACCATGATCAACGGGCTGGGCGTGCTGGGCTGGGGCGTTGGAGGGATCGAAGCCGAAGCTGCGATGCTAGGCCAGCCGGTTTCGATGCTGATCCCGCTGGTTGTGGGAGTCAAACTGACTGGAAGATTGCGCGAAGGCGCGACCGCAACTGATCTCGTGTTAACTGTGACCGAAATGCTGCGCAAGCACGGCGTGGTGGGAAAATTCGTAGAATATTTCGGCCCGGGACTGCGCGATCTGTCCCTTGCCGACCGCGCCACCATCGCGAATATGTCTCCCGAATACGGGGCGACCTGCGGCATCTTCCCCATCGACAAAGAAACTCTCAAATATCTCCGTCTCACCGGACGCTCTGCCGACCAGATCGCCCTGGTTGAAGCTTATGCCCGCGAGCAGGGACTCTTTCACGACGAAAAAACTCCCGAGGCCGAATACTCCGAACTGCTCTCGCTCGATCTCGCTACCGTTGAGCCGAGCCTCGCTGGCCCCAAGCGCCCGCAGGATCGCGTCGTGCTCTCGCAAGCTGGAGAATCGTTCAAGCAAGCTCTGCCCACGCTGATCAAGCCGAAATCCGGCGCCAATACCACCGCTCCCGCGAATAGCAATCGCTGGGAAGCTGAAGGCGGCAATCCCGCCGCGGTTGGCGTCGAAGATCCCAATGTGCACGAGCACGTCCCCGCCTCCGTCAAGAATTCCCTCAAGCACGGCAGCGTGGTCATCGCCGCCATCACCAGCTGCACCAACACCTCGAATCCTTCAGTCCTCATCGGCGCCGGACTGCTCGCCAAGAAAGCCGTGGAGAAAGGTCTCACCGTTCCTGCGTGGGTCAAAACATCTCTCGCGCCCGGCTCCAAGGTCGTGCGCGACTACCTCGAAACCGCAGGACTGATGCCCTATCTCGAGAAACTGAAATTCCACATCGTCGGCTACGGATGCACCACCTGCATCGGCAACTCTGGCCCGCTGCCCGAAGAAGTGTCGAAGGGCATCGACGAAAACAATCTGGTCGTCGCGAGCGTGCTCTCCGGCAATCGCAACTTCGAAGGCCGTATCAACTCGGAAGTGCGCGCCAACTATCTCATGTCGCCACCGCTGGTCGTCGCCTTCGCGCTCGCCGGACGTATCGACATCGACCTGCGCAAAGATCCTCTCGGCAAAGGCAAAGACGGACAACCCGTCTACCTCGCCGACATCTGGCCTTCCTCGCGCGAAATCGAAGAGGTCATGTCGCACGCCATCACTTCGGAAATGTTTTCGAAATCCTACGCCGAAGTTTTTCAGGGCGACGAGCGCTGGCGCGGCCTCGCCGTTCCAAAAGGCGATACCTATACCTGGGAGAAAGATTCTACTTACATTCGCCGCGCGCCCTACTTCGATGCCATGGCCGTGAAACCCGCGCCCATCGCGGAGATTCACAGTGCCCGCGTTCTCGCCGTACTCGGCGACAGCGTAACCACCGACCACATCTCGCCCGCCGGATCGATCAAGAAAGACGGCCCCGCCGGAAAATATCTGCAGGAGCACGGAGTCAAGCCCGCCGACTTCAACTCCTATGGATCGCGCCGCGGCAATCACGAAGTCATGGTGCGCGGAACTTTCGCCAACGTCCGCCTGCGCAACAAGCTGGTCCAAACCGAGGGCGGCTTCACGCGCCACCTGCCCACCAACACAGAAATGTCGATCTTCGATGCCAGCGAAAAATATCGCGCCGACAAAACGCCGCTCGTCATTCTTGCCGGAAAAGAATACGGCTCCGGCTCCTCGCGCGACTGGGCCGCCAAAGGCCCCGCTCTGCTGGGGGTTCGCGCTGTAATAGCTGAGAGCTATGAACGGATCCATCGCTCGAACCTGGTCGGCATGGGCATTCTGCCCCTGCAATTCCCGGCGGGCCAGAACACCGACACGCTAAAGCTGACTGGCGAAGAAACTTTCGAAGTCAACGGAATCCGCCACCTGGTCGACAACTTCGCCGCAGGCCAAACGGTAAAAGTGAAAGCCGACCTGAACGGAAAGAAGGCAGAGTTCGATGCGATAGTCAGAATCGACACCCCGCAAGAAGCCCTCTATTACGCGAACGGCGGAATCCTACAGTACGTGCTAAGGCAGCTCTTAGCAACGAAGCCGCAACCAGTGGGAGTATAAGCAGACTTCAGTATCTCCACATCTCAAAGGCCCCACGTCTCGCTCGAAGACGTGGGGCCTTTCCTTTCATTCCTTAATCGCTCAACTTGATGCGCTGGCCCGAGGCTGTGGCGCAGCCGCTGACCAATAGGGTTCCCGATGGGCTGAAGAATTGTACTGAGGCTTTCGTGGTTTCGAATTGGTCAGGGTTGTCGGTTATGGTGATGGTTTGCGTGATGACCTGAGTTGCGGTCAGCGCGCCGTTGACGGTAACGAATGCTGTCGACGTAGCTTCGTAAGCGTTCCGGCCGGTGGTGATCCACACGCCATGGCCCGGCCCACGGTCGCTGGGATAAAACATCGGGTTGGAGGTAGTCTCGGTCATGGTGCCGCCCAGGTTGAAGGTGAGCATCGACAAGAAAGGATTGCCCAGCGCCACCCCGGTGGTGCAGTCGACCTGCTGGACGGTGACCGTCCACGAGCCCTGCAACTTCTGTGCTGCAGCCGCAGAGGGCCGCGCTGCCGCACTGCTGACCAGCGAGAGCACGAGGATGCCGGCGATGGCGAGGTGTGAGAATAGCTTCGAGGAATTCGCGTTCATGTTTTTTTCTCCTTTGGCACGCCGGATTTTGGTAGCTCCGCGCGTGAACATGGGCCGCATAGTGCCGCGGCTCGGCCCGGATCACAATGGAGCGATCAGTAGAAAATCTGAATTGATCTGCACCTGTAAGTCGCTAAGATATCGAGACTTATCAGTCTGACGAGGGCGGATGTAGAATTCCCAATACTTGCCGAGGCTGGGGAATGGCACTGGAGATCGTCCGATTCGAAGATTTTGAACTTGATGCGCAGCGTTATGCCCTGCGCCGCGGCGATCGCTCGCTAAAACTGGAACGCATTCCCATGGAGCTTTTGCTGTTCCTGGTCGAGCGCCGGGGCGAGCTGGTTACTCGCGAAGAGATCATTGAGAAGCTCTGGGGCAAGGACGTCTTCGTCGACACCGACAACGGCATCAATACCGCCATTCGAAAAATCCGGCAGGCCCTGCGCGACGACCCTGAGAAGCCGCGCTTCATTCTGACTATCGCGGGCAAGGGATATCGCTTCATAGCGCCCGTCACCGAAGTGACGAGAGAACCCCGGATAGAAGGGAAGCAGTCGGACGCCGTTTCGCCCGGCACGGCCACGCCTGCCCCTGCTTCCGGACAGATGGTCTCGCACTATCGCCTGATCCGCGAGATCGGCCGCGGTGGCATGGGCGTGGTGTACGAGGCGGAGGACGTCCGCCTGGGACGGCGCGTCGCACTGAAATTTCTCGCCGAAAAGCTGGCGCATGGCGACGAGGCACTGGCCCGATTCCTGCGCGAAGCCCGCGCCGCGTCGTCGCTCAATCATCCCAACATCTGCACCATCTATGAAGTCGAGGAGCACGAAGGCCGTCCGGTGATGGTCATGGAGCTGCTCGAGGGCGAAACGCTGAAGGAATGCCTGCGGCGCGGCCCGCTCAGCTTCGATCAGCTATGTGCAACCGGAACCCAGCTGGCCGACGGGCTCGGCGCGGCCCACGCCAATGGAATCGTTCATCGCGACATCAAGCCTGGCAACGTGTTCCTCACCAAGCGCGGGCCGGTGAAGATCTTGGATTTTGGCCTTGCAAAGCTCACTCCCGGACATCTCGTCCCTGCAGAGAACGTTGATGACCCGCTGACTCGAGCCGGAATATTGCCCGGAACAACTCCTTACATGTCGCCAGAACAACTGCGTGGCGAGGAGCTCGACGGGCGCAGCGATTTGTTTTCTCTCGGCGTGGTCCTCTACGAAGCCGCGACGGGGCAGAAGCCTTTCCCGGGCAAGGGCACGATCGAGATTATGAATGCGATTCTGCATTCCAAGCCGGCGACGCTGGCAAAGATAAATCCGTCATTGCCCGCCGCCCTGGATCGTGTCGTCACCCGAGCGTTAGAGAAAGACAGCTCATCCCGTTACCAGACCGCCGCGGAATTACGCGCGGGCCTGGACGCGCTGCGACCCGCTCAATCATTCGGCGGAGCGCTGCCGCCTCCGCTCAGCCGCAGCCGCACTCCGGTCTGGATTGCCTCGGCTGTGGTGGCCCTGGCCCTCGCTTGCTTGGTCTGGCTCATGGTTCATCCCTCACAAAATCTGCCCATCCACGGTCCCGGCGAGTGGGCGCAGTTGACCCACTTTTCCGACGCGGTGCAGGAGCCGGCACTCTCCCCCGACGGCCGCATGCTGGCCTTTCTGCGAGAGAAATCTGTGGGCAGCACTACTCCCTTCGTGGCAGCAGGACAGATCTACGTCATGCTTCTGCCGGATGGCGAACCGCAACCGGTCAGCGCCGACACTTCTCCCAAGGGCATGATCGCGTTTTCTCCCGACGGTTCCCGCCTCACCTACACCGTGCCGGCGTCCTGGGACACCTGGATCGTTCCCGCGCTCGGCGGCCAGGCTCAACTGCTCCTGTCAAATGCTTCCGGGCTCAGTTGGATTGATGCGCATCGCTTCCTTTTTTCCGAGATCAAGACCGGAATCAATATGGGCATCGTCACCGCGGCAGAAAATCGCGCCGGGGTACGCGATATCTACCTGCCTCCCAGCCAGAATGGAATGGCGCATCTGTCTCATATTTCTCCCGATCAAAAATGGGTTCTCATCTCCGGGGAAATGGATAGTCACGGTTTTCTCCCCTGCCGCCTCGTTCCCTTCGATGGCGACCTCTTCCGGCCGGTTGACCGGACCTCCTGACAGCAGGTGTTTTTACGCAGCCTGGTCTCCGGATGGTCGCTGGATGTATTTCGGCGCGGATCGTGGCGCGGGTATGCACATCTTTCGGCAGCGTTTTCCGGATGGAAAAGTCGTGCAGATCACCTTCGGACCGACCGAGGAGAAAGGCCTCGCCATCGCTCCCGACGGCCGTTCTCTCATCACCGCCGTCACCAGCGACGAGCGCAATGTCTGGATCCATCGCCCCTCTGGCGACCAGCCAGTTTCCTCGGAAGGCTTTGCTGGCGATCCCACATTTTCTTCCGACGGCAAGAAGCTGTTCTACCTCTGGCGCTCTACTCCGAGCACTGGAGGCTTCTTCAACGGAGAGCTGCGTTCGATCGAAGTCGACTCGGGAAAGATCGACCGTGTGTTGCCGGGAATTGAAATGGAAGACTACGCAGTCTCCACCGATGCGAAGCAGGTCGTCTATACAGCGGTCGACAGCCACCGAAAGGCCCGGTTGTGGATCGCGCCCTGCGACCGTCGCTCCGCGCCCCGTCAACTGACCGCCTCTGACGCGGCCGACGAATCCAACCCGCGCTTCGGGCCGCAGGACGAAATCTTCTTCGACTCCAGCGCACACAATGAGGTCCACACATTTCGCATGCGCCCCGACGGAACCAGTCGGGAACCAGTCAGCTCACAACCAGTGCTGGCCTCGCTCGGCTTATCGCCCGATGGAAAATGGCTCCTGGCCAGAGTGCCGGGAGCGCCGCGGAGAGACCACCGACGCCACCGTCGCGTTGCCCGTCGGGGCTGGACCTCCGGTTCGGCTTTGCAGTCCGGAATGCGCCATCGCGTGGTCGCCCAACGGAAAATTTTTCTACCTGACAACGGCCGGCATTGGCGGGATGAAAGCCAAGAGCACTTATGCGATTCCTCTACAACCAGGCGAGATATTCCCGCCTGAACTCCTTGCCTCGGGTGGAAATGCGGAAGACAAACTGGCATCGATCCGAGGAACCCAGATCATCCCTGCGTCCGCCATCGCTCCGGGCACTGACCCAACCACCTACGCCTTCGTAAGCACTTTCCACCGCAGCAATCTCTATCGCATTCCAGTGCAGTGAGGCCGCGCGAAATTTCCGCGGAGTAGGCGGAGTAGCAGGAATACGGATCAGCGGCCGCGTTGGAGCATACAGCAGTAATGCGGCACACTTCTCCAAGCAATCGAAGGTTTAGCCCTTGCAGATGCCGCACTACGCAGCGGCGGCGTGGTCCCGGTGCAGCTTCTGCGCGATCACTCCCAGCACCACCGGCGTCGCGAACATGACTGCGGTGTAGAGCAGGTCACCTTCGACCGCGCGGCGGAAGAAGGGCAGGGCGGCGTCATAGCAGATCATCAGTCCGGCAAGCGTACGGGGATACATATCCCACGCGGCCCACACGGCGAAGTTGCTCACCAGGAAGAAGGAAATCGATCCGGCCAGGGCGGTGCCCAGAATGCGCGGCGCGCCCGCATGCTGCTTGAGAGTTGTGCCCATCCAGAGCATGGCCGCGTACCACGCCCAGGTCACGAAATGATCCCACGAAAATGGATAGCGATAGACCAGAGTGGTGAGCACCACGTCAGAGGCCGCGAGCAAGGCCAGCGGCATCCAGAGCTGGCGGCGCGGTCCGCGGGCGCCGAAGAATAGCAACGCAGCTCCGACCGGCGTGAAGGCGAAAGGATGCGGCAGGAACCGCACAGCCACGGCGAAAAGGATGAAGATGTAAGCCAGCATGGTCACCTCAAGCTAATAGATTATTCTGGCCTCTGCGCGGGCTGGCGTCAAGCCGAGAGCCTGTCGAGTTGCGCTCGACTGGACGCCGAGGCGCCTGTCCCTACATAAGGCTCAACGCTGCCCAGGCTCAGGCACGACTTTCTGATTCTCACCTTCCCCGGCTACGTCGCCCACAACATGCAAATCCTTATCGAGTGCGACCGCCGCGCCCAGCGTGCCTCTTTTTCGATCGCGGGAAAAGAAGGCCGGCATCTGCGCGTAGCGCAGATCCTGCAAATGAACGACGTATCCGTCCGGCGGCGAATCGAGCGACTCAGTCTCAGCGATCGGGTACTGCGCCCAATCGAGATAAACCCGCCCGAGATACGATCGCTTCGCAGCGAGCGTAATCGCCGTCTCTTCCGGTTTATAACGAATTTCCATTTCAACGTCGGGATCGACTTCAGGCCGCAGTGAATTTACCGGCGCAAGCGCAAAAAAAGCCGGCGTCTCCACCACGCCATACCAATGAAACGGATCGGTCCACGTGGGATAAGCCGAAGCGCGCACAGGATCGGCCCCATTGTAGGTTCGCGCTTGCAGTGCGCTGACGGCTCGGCGATGCTCGTAGTCGCGCAGTCCCCATAGGAACACGACGCCGAAGAGCGCGAGTGTGGCCGCCACTTGCCCGCGCGGTCCACGACGACGAGCGCCAATCTCCTTATCAATGAGAGCGAACAACGCCGGAACGGCGAGCCCGAGAACCAGCAGTGCGAACATCACCGGCTCGAAAATAAAAACAATGTCCCACGAATACCACTTCTCATAAAACGGCCAGAACGGCCGCACGCCATAATTGTTAGTGAAATCGAGCAGGATGTGACTGAGCCCCGCCAGGCACGCATAGAAGAACAACAATCCCCAGCGCGGCGGTAGCTTGGGATCATTCGTCTTGCGTCCGCGCAATCGCCAGATCAGATAAACGAAACCCACAACCACAATCGCGTCAATCAGGATGCCGAGAAACGAATGGGTGAAGCCGCGATGATGCGCGAATCCGAACGCCCGCCCGTGAAAGCCGGCGAGCACATCCAGGTCCGGAGCTTCCGCCGCAAGCGTCAGCGTCAGCGTGGCCAGCGCTGTCTTGCGGTTCAGTCCGGCGCGTCCCATGCATGCGCCGGTCAGAAAATGAGTGACAGGTTCCAAGAGTCAGAGTAATGAGTGCAGAGAATTCTATTACGTTTTCGATTCAATCACGCCGATTCACTTACGACGAAACGATCGCGCCGTGCGACTATCAGGTTGAATGCGTTTTGAAAGGGCGCGGCTTTAGCCGCGCCGTAAATAGCGCAAAATCAATCGCGGCTTTTAGCCGCCGGCGCCAACAATGTTAATGCGTTGGGCACCACCGTGAGTTCCGCCGGCAACGTCCCCAGCAATTCACCGTCGGCCTCCAGATAAATTCTTCGCTGATTCTCTTCGCCCGGCGCAGGATCGCAATACCGGCACTTAACTCTCGTGCTGTGCACCAGGTCGATTCCCGGAACCTTCCAGCTCTGTCGCAGCAAGCCCCGCGTCACATACGCGAGGTACGACAGGCGGCTCGCCGTGCGGCTGAATACCAGCCGCATATCATTGCGATCGAGCGACGCACCGGGCGCTAATTCCTGCACCACGCCGCCAAAGTTGCGGATGCGGATGCTCATCAATTCCGTTACTTCCGCCCGCTGCACATCGTTATCGTTGCGCCCGCTCTCCACATACTCAGCCACAAAGCGGGTCATCGGATAGGTGAACCACAAATGCCACGCCTCAGCGTAATAGGCCGCCATGCCCATGCGCTGCTTCGTCGAGTGCCGCAAGTTATAAATAAGATGCGCGTCCACGCCCATGCCGGCTGCGATCACGAAATATCGCGCGCTCGGATTGCCTTGCAGATCGAGATACTCCACCCGCCCCAGCGCCACGCGCCGCGGGATTCCAGTCAGCGCGGCCTCCGCCGCTCCCATCACGCTGCGCGGCAAGCCCAGGTCATGCACCAGCGCGTTGGCCGTCCCCATGGGCAGCGCAGCCAGCGCCACCGAAGTATTGGCCAGCACCTGCGCGATGGTGTGAATGGTGCCGTCGCCGCCACAAGCGAAGATAGTGTCGCATCCGGCGTCAATGGCGCGCTTCACCGCTTCGCCCGCAGCCACCGGCGACTCCGCGGAGATGATTTCCGCTTCCACTCCACGACTGCGCAGCAGCGCCAGCACGGACTCCAGTTCCCGCTGGCGATGCTTGCTGCCGCCAGAGTTCGGATTGTGAACCAGAGCCACCTTTCGCATAGTCAGGAGGAGGATCAAAACCGGAGGATCGAAGCTGGATTGTACCTGAGAGGCGAAAGTTCAAGCCGGAGCGCCGCACGGTATCAGCGAGGCTCCTCTAGTGCATCGCGATGGTCAACGGCTTGCATCCATCATTTACGCCGGGAGCCGCTCTCTTAGACGAGTCTCATAACCGACCCGAGCGCCTCCGCTGAAAGGACTTATCGTAATGCCGTTGATGACTTGGACCGAGAAAATGGGTGTGGGTGTCAAAGTACTAGATGAAGATCACAAAAAGCTGGTGGGGCTGATCAACGACCTGCATGACGCACTGAAAGCCGGGCATGGCAAGGATATTCTGGGCAAAATCCTCGATAGCCTGGTGACCTACACCAAATACCATTTCGACCGCGAGGAACAGCTGTTTGCCAAGACGGGCTATCCCAACTCGCACGCCCACAAGAAAGAGCACGATAACCTCACCCAGCAGGTTCTTGGCGTGCAGTCGAAATACAAGGCAGGAGCCGACACTTCCCTGACCATGGAGGTGATGGATTTCCTCAAGACATGGCTTACGAACCACATTCAAGGCTCGGATCAGAAATATACCGCGCACCTCAACACTCACGGAGTTCACTGACGCCGACTTATGCCCGGCCCGCAAACTCCCGGCTCTCCGTAGAGACTTTCACCTTCTCTCCCTCTTTGATGAAGAGTGGCACGCGGATTTCGAGGCCCGTCTCCAGCCGGGCTGGCTTGGTCGCGCCGCCCGACGAGTCGCCGCGAGCCGCAGGTTCCGTGTAGGCAACGTTGAGCTCAACGAAGATTGGCAGATCTAAACCGATCGGATTGCCGTTGAACTTGCGCAGCTCAATCAATGCGCCTTCGACCAGAAAATCCAGCGCGTCTCCGACCATCTCCCCCGTAAGCGTGACGGTTTCGTAGCTCTGCTGGTCCAGAAAATGAGAACCCTCGCCATCGCTGTACAGATAGGAAGCCTGCACCGACTCGAGGTCGGGCTCCTTAAACTTGTCGCTCGCCTTGAAGGTCTTCTCAAACACAGCGTTGGTGAGGAGATTGCGCATCTTCAGCCGCACCAGGGTCTGGCCGCCGCGAGCCGTAGGAGTGTTTACGTCCGCTTCCAGACAGCAGAAAGGAGTGTTTCCATCGGATAGCTGAACCACAAATGCCATGCCTCAGCGTAATAGGCCGCCATGCCCATGCGCTGCTTCGTCGAGTGCCGCAAGTTATAAATAAGATGCGCGTCCACGCCCATGCCGGCTGCGATCACGAAATATCGCGCGCTCGGATTGCCTTGCAGATCGAGATACTCCACCCGCCCCAGCCCCACGCGCCGCGGGATTCCAGTCAGCGCGGCCTCCGCCGCTCCCATCACGCTGCGCGGCAAGCCCAGGTCATGCACCAGCGCGTTGGCCGTCCCCATGGGCAGCGCAGCCAGCGCCACCGAAGTATTGGCCAGCACCTGCGCGATGGTGTGAATGGTGCCGTCGCCGCCACAAGCGAAGATGGTGTCGCATCCGGCGTCAATGGCGCGCTTCACCGCTTCGCCCGCAGCCACCGGCGACTCCGCGGAGATGATTTCCGCTTCCACTCCGCGACTGCGCAGCAACGCCAGCACGGACTCCAGTTCCCGCTGGCGATGCTTGCTGCCGCCAGAGTTCGGATTGTGAACCAGAGCCACCTTTCGCATAGTCAGGAGGAGGATCAAAACCGGAGGATCGAAGCTGGATTGTACCTGAGAGGCGAAAGTTCAAGCCGGAGCGCCGCACGGTATCAGCGAGGCTCCTCTAGTGCATCGCGATGGTCAACGGCTTGCATCCATCATTTACGCCGGGAGCCGCTCTCTTAGACGAGTCTCATAACCGACCCGAGCGCCTCCGCTGAAAGGACTTATCGTAATGCCGTTGATGACTTGGACCGAGAAAATGGGTGTGGGTGTCAAAGTACTAGATGAAGATCACAAAAAGCTGGTGGGGCTGATCAATGACCTGCATGACGCACTGAAAGCCGGGCATGGCAAGGATATTCTGGGCAAAATCCTCGATAGCCTGGTGACCTACACCAAATACCATTTCGACCGCGAGGAACAGCTGTTTGCCAAGACGGGCTATCCCAACTCGCACGCCCACAAGAAAGAGCACGATAACCTCACCCAGCAGGTTCTTGGCGTGCAGTCGAAATACAAGGCAGGAGCCGACACTTTTCTGACCATGGAGGTGATGGATTTCCTCAAGACATGGCTTACGAACCACATTCAAGGCTCGGATCAGAAATATACCGCGCACCTCAACACTCACGGAGTTCACTGACACCGACTTATGCCCGGCCCGCAAACTCCCGGCTCTCCGTAGAGACTTTCACCTTCTCTCCCTCTTTGATGAAGAGTGGCACGCGGATTTCGAGGCCCGTCTCCAGCCGGGCAGGCTTGGTCGCGCCGCCCGAGGAGTCGCCGCGAGCCGCAGGTTCCGTGTAGGCAACGTTGAGCTCAACGAAGATTGGCAGATCTAAACCGATCGGATTGCCGTTGAACTTGCGCAGCTCAATCAATGCGCCTTCGACCAGAAAGTCCAGTGCGTCTCCGACCATCTCCCCCGTAAGCGTGACGGTTTCGTAGCTCTGCTGGTCCAGAAAATGAGAACCCTCGCCATCGCTATACAGATAGGAAGCCTGCACTGACTCGAGATCGGGCTCCTTAAACTTGTCGCTCGCCTTGAATGTCTTCTCAAACACCGCGTTGGTGAGGAGATTGCGCATCTTCAGCCGCACCAGGGTCTGGCCGCCGCGAGCCGTAGGAGTGTTTACGTCCGCTTCCAGACAGCAGAAAGGAGTGTTTTCAAACTCAAAGAAAGTCTTACGTTTCACACTAATCGCATCAATAAGCGCGGCCATGAAGTCCTCGAAAAGCAGGTCGGGAGCGCAAGCGCATGCAGCCCTGATCCCGATTTAGATTCCAGTATAGGGGGAAGTGCTCCGAGGATGAGCAGGCTCTCGCGCTTGTCGGGGGATTGAGTGTAATGGAGATGTGCCGCCAGCTACGAATTGGGAGACTCACACTTACTGAATGTGGCTATCGATTTCTACTGCGATTCTTACCTCTACTGGTTCTCTGTCACAAGTTGCAGGCCTGAATCTCCACCGGCGCACTGCTTCCAGTGCTGCCTTCTCTTGCTTGGGATTCGGGGAGGAAACTGTGCTGAAATCGCGGGGTATTCCGTCGATACCGACCACTATTGAGAGCGTAACCATGCCCGAGCTGGGTGGTACCTCAGGTTCGGGCTGGAAGACTACTCTGGGCGGCTCAGCCGGGTCCGGGCAACCCTTTGATTCCTTTGCTCCATTCGGCAGCGTGAACAGTGCTGGATCGGCTTGGGGTAGAGCGACGAGTTCCAAAACCCTTGCTTCAAGTCTCGGTTGCTGACCTTCCATGCATTTGTAGGCCCTGGCGTATTGGTGATCGCCAAATTTCTGATAATCAGAAAAAAAGCAGGCGACACCGTCGGAGATGATCGTCTTCGGTTCAATTTCTGCCGCAAGCACCCCGCTGCTCTTATCGAAGCACAATGAAGGTATCTCGGCTTGGCCTCCCAGTCCCCGTCCGGTCAACAGGCGAGGGCCATCACGTATTACCGGCAGAGTTTCGATGCAACGCACGCTTGCCCCGTTGAGTTTGCGGTTGCCTATCTTCTCTGGTCTCCACGCCTCTGGTCGAAATCTGCCGACTTCAGACAGGGCCGGAACGTCTCGTATATGCTCCGGTAACACCTCGACAGGTTCGAGAAGGAATCGCTTCTGACCGGTAAGGACTTCGGTTCTGCGGAAATTCCCGGCTACAGTTTCCTTACGCCACTGAGCCTTCGAGCCCCATATTTCGATGTAGGTCCCCTCCAGCACAGAGCCATCCTTCTTCATGGCCTTGAAGCCCACCGTCAGACGGAAAGCAGGAGCGCCATCGGAGCGAATGTCTGAAAGCTGTTTTGCGTGTTCTATCAGAGAGGCAGCTTCCTCCTGCTTGTTGCTGGCGAAGACTGTGGATGAAAAAACCGCAAGCGTGGCCGCAAGAAAACAAATGTGAAAGGAGGTCATCGAGTTAAATTCAAAGCCAACAGCTTAGCTTGGACCGACCACATGATACATGGGGCGCAGAGTCAAATGTCGAAACCAAGGCCATTCACTCATTAACCGCATCGCGAAAGGCGAGCTCTCACCGCCTTCCCCACTCCCACATGCCAAACATGGCGCTCTTCGGCAGAGGATGGCCGACCTGACGCGCCAACATGGTGATCTGCCCGCGATGGTGGGCATCATGCGCGATCAGGTAGCCGAGAAATCCCGCCACGTCGGGGCGGAAGCCTTTGATGCGGCCATCCGTAGTCAATGCGCGGCTGATCACGACACTCAACGCCTCACGACTTTCTTCCAAGCCGCGCAGCGCCTGCGACGGCGTGACTTTATCGCGATCGAGCTGCGCCGGAATGTTCTCCGCCTTGCAGGCCTTCAGCCACATCACCCGCACGTTGTGCATGTGGGCAACGATCGCGGCGATGGTGCGGCCCTTACCGTCCGCCGCCTTCGCGGTCCACGCCTCGGATGGCAGGCTATCGATCAGATATTGATTGATGCGGTTATTGGTATTGAAAGTGTTCAGCAGCGCTCCGGGAATCTGACCGGCATAAGCTTCACCAGCGGCGACATTGGGCGAAGTGGAAGCTTTCGGCATGGCTCGCTTGCGGACGGCCTTGGCAAGAGGCTCAATTTGGCATAAGCTGAGCGCACTTTCAAGGGGCGTTTTTCCACAGCCATTTCCTGGCTGTGTGGGGCTCGAATTTAAAAATTCCAAGCAGGAGGATTTACCAGATGAAAATTCTGGCGCAGATTCTGTGCGGTGCTTTGCTTTGCGTGGTCGCGACGGCGCAAGATCATGCCTCCCACGCGCAGACCCACCCGGTCACATTGGTCACTGGGCTGGGCAATCTCCATCACCCTGTTTCCACTCACAACCCGCAGGCGCAACAGTTTTTCGATCAGGGCCTGCGGTACATCTACGCCTTCAATCACGACGAAGCGGCGCGCTCCTTCCAGCACGCCGCGGAACTCGATCCTAAGCTGGCCATGGCCTACTGGGGAGTGGCCGAGGCCGTCGGCCCCAACTATAACGATCCCGCCGATCCCGATCGCTACCAACACGCGCACGATGCGGTGCAGAGGGCGGTGGACCTATCTTCCGCCGCTTCACCCGCCGAACAGGCCTACATCCAGGCGATGGCAAAACGCTTTCCGGCCGATCCGAAGTCCGATCTGCAGAAAGCGGCCGAGGACTATCACAACGCCATGCGGCAGGTAGTGGCGGAATTCCCTGACGATCTCGATGCCGCCACGCTCTTCGCCGAATCCGGCATGAACCTTCATCCCTGGGGTCTCTGGCATCAGGATGGAACGCCGCAGGCGGGTACCGAGGAAATCGTCGCCACGCTCGAGTCCGTGATGAAGCGCGACCCGAATCATCTGGGCGCGATTCACTACTACATCCACGCGGTCGAAGCGTCGAACAATCCCGATCGCGCTCGCTCGGCAGCCGATCGCCTCGCCTCGTTGGCGCCCGGCGCGGGACACATCGTGCACATGCCCGCGCACGTCTACATCCGCACCGGCGATTATGAAGCCGCGGTTCAGGCCAACGAGAAGGCCGCTGAAATCGACCGAGCCTACATCAAGAGCAGCGGCGCGCACGGCATTTATCCCATGATGTATTACAGCCACAACCTGCACTTCATCGCCATGTGTGGCGCGATGAATGGCAGGTACGCCACGGCGCGCAAGAATGCTGACCTTCTCGCCGCAAACGTGGGACCGCACATCAAAGAGATGCCGCCGCTGGAAGGTTTCATGACCATCCCTGTCGCGGTTGAGATTCGCTTCCATCACTGGAACGAATTGTTGAAGATGCCGGCCCCCGATCCTGCAATGAAGACGGCCACTGTCTTCTGGCATTTCGGCCACGGGCTGGCTCTCGCCGGCACGGGCAAAGTGGCTGAGGCCGAAGCGGAATATAAAATCATTGCCGACGCCGAAGCCGCAACCCCGCCCGACGTGATCTTTCAGATGCCCATCAACAACAAGGCGAAAGACATCATGAAGATCGCCGAATACGTTCTGGGCGCGAAGATTGCTCTCGCAAAGAAAGACAGCGCCGCCGCGATCGCGCAACTCCGCGATGCAGTCGCCATCCAGGACAAACTCAACTACGGCGAGCCTCCTGACTGGTTCTATCCCGTACGCGAAAATCTGGGTGGGGCCTTGCTGATGAGCGGAGATGTGCAGGGAGCGGAAAAAGTTTTCCGCGAAGACCTGGATCGCAATCCAAGGAACCCACGCTCTCTCTGGGGATTGCACCAATCCCTGCTCCAACAGAAGCGCGACTACGATGCCGGATTTATCCAGAAAGAATTCGAGGCCTCCTGGAAAGGCGGAGCAACAGCGCTGAAACTGGACGACCTGGTCTAAAAAATACTCGTGTGGAAACAGCCCGCGTGGAAGCAGCTCGCGTGGAAACAGCCCGTGTGGGGACGGACGCATTCGTCCGTCCCGCGAGCGAAGCGAGCCGGCGGAATCCCGATCCGCCTATAATCTTCTGCGATGCCCACCGCGAAAGACATCGAAAAGAAGATCGCATCCCTCCGCGACAAAATCCGCCACCACGAATACCGCTACTACGTCCTCGATCAGCCCGAGATCAGCGACGCCGAATTCGACAAACTGATGCGGCAGTTGCAGGACCTCGAGGCCGGGCATCCATCGCTGATCACGCCCGATTCTCCCACGCAGCGCGTAGGCGGCAAGCCCCGCGAGGGATTCGTCAAGGTCGCGCACTCCTCGCCCATGCTCTCGCTCGACAACACTTATAACGAAGACGAGCTGCGCGACTGGGAGCGCCGCGTCCACGAGCTCACCGGCCGCAGCGACGTCGACTATGTGTGCGAGTTGAAGCTCGATGGCATGTCGCTCGCGCTGGTTTACGAAGATGGCAATTCTCGTCCACGGCGTGACCCGCGGCGATGGCTCGGTCGGCGAAGATGTCACCCTCAACGTGCGCACCGTCCGCTCGATTCCGCTATCGATTCCGAAAGAGCGGCTGAAAAAAGCAGGCATCCCGCCCGACTTCGAAGTGCGCGGCGAGTTGCTCATGCCCACCGCGTCATTCAAAAAGATCAATGAAGAACGCGAGCGGAATGGGCTGCCAACCTTTGCAAACCCGCGCAATTTCACTGCCGGCACTGTTCGCCAGCTGGATTCCAACGTGACCGCGGAGCGCCGCCTCGACTATTTTCCTTACATTCTGTTGCAAGACGGCCGCACGTACTTCGACCGCCATTCCAAAACCCTCGACGCGCTCCAGGCCGCGGGATTCAAGGTCAACACGCACCGCAAGCTGGTTCATTCGATGGACGAAGTCTGGTCGTTCATTCAGCAGTGGGAAGCCAAGCGCGACTCGCTGCCCTACGAGATCGACGGCATCGTCGTGAAAGTTGACCGCACCGGACTGCAAGATGAATTGGGATTCACCGGCAAAGCTCCGCGCTGGGCGATCGCCTACAAGTACGCGGCACGTGCCGGCATCACCAAGCTCGAAGACATTCGCGTGCAAGTCGGCCGTACCGGAAAGCTCACTCCCGTCGCGATGCTGGCTCCCGTGCTGATCGGCGGCACCACCGTCCGCAACGCAACCCTCCACAACATGGACGAGATCGAACGCCTCGGCGTCAAAATCGGCGACTGGGTGCAGGTGGAGCGCGGCGGCGACGTCATTCCCAAGGTCGCGAAAGTCATCGAAGATAAAGATCACCCGCGCGGCCACAAAACTTTTCATATGCCCGAGAAGTGCCCCGTATGCGGAACGAAAGTCGTGCGCACCGAGGGCGAGGTCGACTACCGCTGCGTCAACGCCAACTGCCCGGCTAAGCTGGTCGGCACGATTCTGCACTTTGCTTCGCGCGGGGTGATGAACATCGACGGCATGGGCGAATCACTGGTCACGCAACTGATCGATCGCGGTTTGGTCAAGAATGTGGCGGATATTTATGACCTGACGAAGAAAGATCTGCTCAGCCTGGATCGTTTCGCCGACAAATCGGCGCAAAATATTCTCGACGAAATCGAGAATTCGAAGAAACTGCCGCTGGAGCGCGTGATCTACGGCCTCGGCATCCGCATGGTAGGCGAACGCACGGCACAATTCTTGGCCGAGCATTTCGGCTCCATGGATGCGCTCGAAAGCTCCAGCGTCGAGGAATTGCAGAATGTAAACGAAGTCGGCCCGCGCATCGCCGAGAGCATCGGCGAGTTCTTCAGCATTCCGGCAAACAAGGATCTGGTCGATCGCCTGCGAAAAGCGAATCTCACCTTCAAAGGCCAGAAAAAAGAGCGCGGCACCAAGCTGGCGGGCAAAACATTCGTACTCACAGGAACGCTGGCCAGGTACACCCGCGACGAAGCCAAAAATATGATCGAAGACGCTGGCGGAAAAGTCAGCGGATCCGTCAGCAAGAAAACGGATTACGTAGTGGCCGGCACCGACGCCGGCTCGAAGCTGGACAAAGCAAGAGAGCTAGGCGTGGAAGTGATCGATGAGAAAGGGATGGAGAAGCTGGCCAACTAAAGCCTTGTCACGCACCCAGCGCCTTCCGCATCTTCGCCCAAGTCACGTCCAGCGTCTCCGGCAGCACCCGCGTCTCGCCGACCACCGAAACAAAATTCGAGTCCGCGACCCAGCGCGGCAGCACGTGCATGTGAATGTGTCCCGCGATCCCGGCCCCGGCCGCCTTGCCAATATTCATCCCCAAATTAATTCCGTCCGGATGGTAGAGCTCGCGCAGCACCGTCTCCATGCGCTGCGAAAGACCGATCATCTCATTCGCCGCGTCTCGCGGAAGCTTCTGCAGCTCATCTAAATGCACATACGGAACCACCATCACATGCCCCGGCGTGTACGGATACGCATTCAGAATGACGTAACAATGCTCACCGCGAAAGACGATGTGCGTCTTCGCATCGTCATTCACCTTCGGCGCCTCGCAGAACACGCACGCGGAAGTCTTTTCCGTAGCCGAAACATACGCATAGCGCCACGGCGTCCACAGATAGTCCATAGCACCGCAGACTAGCAGAAGCCGCCGACCGAAGAAACCGGGCCACGGAAACCGGACTAAAGAAACCAAAGGCCCGATTCATTTATCTCCAACCCTGAATTTTGCCGAAACCGCCCCCGAGCGATTACCGAATACTGGTTACCAACGAGCAAAATCGTGAATCCCAACCCTTCCGCCCCTCATCTTCACCCATTGCAGCGCGCGGCTCTTGCACATTGAAACCTGCGTGTAATATGGCGCAGATTTGCGTTTGACACTGTTCGCAACCCGTTGCTATAGTCGAATAGAATTCCCCAATGGACGCGGGTTTTGTGTAAAACGTCCGGAAGCTGGGATTGTCCAAGCTCACTCGCCAGGGTGAGCCCACCACAACCAAACGACTCATCCAGCAGTCCGCAAAGCATGGCCCGCATCAACATCACCGGAGAGGCATAACCTTGCTCGACGAAACCACGTTCAACGACACAGCCAACGACTCCACTTCCACTGCCACGGCCGTTTCCGAGGCCGAGCCCACCGCTGCCGAACCGCAGCACGCCGAATCTCACGACACTCAACCTCAGACTGAGTCCCATGAGGACGCCGCCGCCGCCGCTGACCTCGCTGCCACCTCAGACGAGAAGGCCGCCGCCGGCGAGGACTTTGCCTCTGTGCTCGAAAACTTCACCACCGAAGCCGAAGAGGCCGTGAGTGAAGATCGCGTCATCAAGGGCACCGTGCTGAAGTTGACCCCGACGCACGTTGTCGTGGACATCGGCGCAAAGTCGGAGGGCATGCTGGCGCTGTCGGAAGTGCTCGATCACGAGGGCAAGCCGAAGTTTAAGCCCGGCGATGAAATCGACGTCATGCGCGACAAGGGACCGGCGGAAGAGGGCTACATCCATCTTTCGCACCAGAAGGCGCAGCGCATCCACGCCTGGGAAGAAATCGAGAAGGCGCACAACGAGAAGAAGTCGATCAAGGCCGTTGTGATTGACCGCATCAAGGGCGGTCTCACCGTCGACATCATGGGCGCGCACGCTTTTCTGCCCGGCTCGCAGGTGGACCTGCGGCCCATTCGCAATCTCGATGGCATGAAGGGCCAGACCATCGAAGTCTCCATCATCAAGCTGAACAAGAAGCGCGGCAATATTGTGGTCTCGCGCAAGGAACTGCTCGAAGGCGAGCAGAACGAGAAGCGCTCCAAAACTCTGGAACACTTGGAAGAAGGCTCGGTCCTCACCGGGGTCGTGAAGAACCTCACCGAGTACGGCGCCTTCGTCGATCTCGGTGGCCTCGATGGCCTGCTGCACATCACCGACATGTCCTGGGGACGCCTCACGCATCCCAAAGATCTGGTCAACGTCGGCGATCAGATTCAGGTCAAGGTTCTCAAGTACGACAAAGACAAGCAGCGCGTATCGCTCGGATTCAAGCAGCTCACGCCCGATCCCTGGCTCGATGCCGAGCATCGTTATCCCGTCAGCGCGCACGTGGGCGGACGCGTCATCAGCGTCACCGACTACGGAGCGTTCGTCGAACTCGAGCAGGGCATTGAAGGCCTGGTCCACGTCAGCGAGATGACGTGGTCGAAGCGCATGAAGCATCCCTCGAAGCTCGTCAATGTAGGCGATCAGGTCGAATGCGTTGTGCTGAATGTGAATCCGACTGAACGCCGCATTTCTCTCGGCATGCGCCAGCTCGCGGCCAATCCCGTGGGATTCGCTGCACGAGAAATTCCCGGTCGGTATGACCGTCGAAGGCCGCGTTCGCAATCTCACCGACTTCGGCGCCTTCATCGAAATTGAAGATGGCATCGACGGCCTGGTCCACGTCAGCAATCTCAGCTGGACCAAGCGCGTGAAGCATCCTTCGGAAGTGCTGAAGAAGGGCGACCGCGTCAAAGCAATAGTGCTTGCGATTGAACCCGACAAGCGCCGCCTGTCGCTCGGCGTAAAGCAACTCCAGCCCGATGTATGGGAATCGTTCTTCGCTGCGCACCATGTCGGCGATGTGGTGAAGGGCAAAGTCCTGCGGGTGGCCGCATTCGGCGCGTTCGTGGAAATTGCCGAAGGCGTCGAAGGCCTCTGCCACAAGTCCGAAGCCGTCGACGAAAACGGACAGCCCATCACACTCGAACCCGGTCTCGAACACGATTTCAAAATCATCAAGATGAATCCGGAAGAGAAGAAAGTCGGCCTCAGCATCCGCGCGGTTGGCGAAGAAGCCTCGCGCTCGGAAGTCGAAGCCTACAAGCAGCCAGTCTCGAGCACCAGCTCAACCATCGGCGAACTGATCAACTGGAAGCGCGCCAGCAACGAAGGCAACTAAGTTAAAATCGATAAAGACTGAAAAGCCGCCTCCTTCGAGGCGGCTTTTTTCGTTTCAGCAATGATTCTTCAAAATATCCACGTCGTTCCTCTGTGTTCCTCCGTGCCCTCTGTGGTTCAAGCTCTTAGCGTTTGGCCGCCTCCCCCACCCTGTTCTAGAATCATTCGTTTGCTTTTCGTCATCTCTTTCCGTTGAGGACTAATAGCTTGCCCGAAACTATTTACGACGTCGCCATCATCGGCAGCGGCCCTGCCGGATACACCGCCGCCATCCGCGCCGGCCAGTACGGCCTGAAGACCGCGCTCATCGAAAAAGATAATGTTCTCGGCGGCACCTGCCTCCATGTCGGCTGCATTCCGACCAAGGCACTGCTCTTCAACGCCGAGTTGTGGGATCACCTCAAAGACGCGAAAGAATTCGGCATCGAAGGCGTCGACGCCCGCAAGCTGAACTGGGCCGCCATTCAGGACCGCAAAGGAAAAATCGTGGCCAAGCACGCCAAGGGTCTCGAATTCCTGATGAAGAAAAATAAAGTCGAGACCGTCCGCGGCTACGGCAAGCTCACCGGCCCCGCGCAGAATGGTGTGCATACGGTCGAAGTGACAAACGACGGGAAGGCCACGAAGCTCAAAGCCAAAAACATCATCCTCGCCACCGGCTCCGAAGCCCGCATGATCCCCGGCCTCGAAGCCAACGACCGCATTCTCACCAACATCGAAATTCTCAGCCTGAAAGAAATTCCGAAGTCGTTGGTAATCGTAGGCGCGGGCGCCGTCGGAGTCGAATTCGCCTCGATCTACCGTTCCTTCGATGCCGAAGTCACCATCGTCGAAATGCTGCCGCGCCTCGTACCCGTAGAAGACGAAGATGTAAGCAAAGAGCTCGCCCGCGTTTTCCGCAAGCGCGGCATCAATTTCCATACCAGCGCGAAAGTCGACAAGATCGACAAAACGAAAACAGGCGTCAGCGTGACGATTACCGCTGACAGCAAACAGCAGAAAATTGAAGCGGAAAAGATCCTGATCGCAATCGGCCGCAAGCCGCGCACCCAGAACGTCGGCTTAGAGAAAACGAAAATCAAACCCGACCGCGAGTTCATCCAAACCGACTCCTGGATGCAGACCTCTGAACCGGGCGTTTACGCTGTCGGCGACATCGTGCTCGGAACGCCGCAACTGGCGCACGTTGGAGCCATGGAAGCGCTGGTAGCTGTGGCCAAAATCGCTGGCAAACCCGGCAAGCCGATCAACCGCGAGCACATTCCCGGAGCGACCTACTGCCATCCCGAAATCGGCAGCGTAGGCCTCACCGAAACCCAGGCCCGCGAAGCCGGATACAACCTGAAGATTGGCAAATTCCCCTTCACCGCCAATTCGCGCGCCAGCATCGTAGGCCAGCACGAAGGCTTCATCAAAATTGTCAGCGACGCCGACTACGGAGAGATTCTAGGCGTCCACATCATCGGCCCACAGGCCACAGAGCTGATCGCCGAAGCGGTAGTTGCAATGGAACTCGAAGCCACGGTAGAAGACCTGATGTGGACCATCCACGCCCATCCCACGCTGGCCGAAGCCATGCTAGACGCCTCGAACAGCGTATACGGACTGGCGATTAACGCCTAGATTTCGTTGCCAGGATCGAGCCGGATGAACACGAATCAGAAGCATTGCATGAAGCACCCATGCATTCCTCTGTATCCTCCGTGCCCTCTGTGGTGAAGATTTTGACTGTGATCTCAATAGTCCAACTCGGCACCGTAGACTACGCCACAGCACTCCGCCTGCAGCAACAGCTAGTCGCCCTACGCAAAGAAGAAAAAATCGGCGACGTCCTCCTCCTGCTCGAACACAAGCCAGTAATCACGCTAGGCCGCAACGCCAAAGCCGCCAACGTAATCGCGAGCCCCGAACTCCTCGCCCAGCGCGGCGTTGAGCTCTTCGAATGCGATCGCGGTGGAGACGTCACCTTCCACGGCCCCGGCCAACTCGTCGGCTACCCCATCTTCGATCTCCGCGGCTTCGCACGCGTAGGGGCGGACGCATTCGTCCGCCCGAGCGAGTCGCAGACTCGCCCGTCGCACCTCCGCAAAACGCTGGGTGCAGTCGACTTCGTTCGCCGCCTCGAAGAAGTCCTGATCCGCACCTGCGCCGACTTCGCCATCCCAACCAAGCGAGTCCCCGGCCTGACCGGAGTCTGGACCGATGCTAATATCTCGTCGATTTCCGATCCTTTGTCATTCCGAGCGGAAGAGAGCGATTCGAAGAATCGTTCTCTGGAGTCGAGGAACCTGCTGTTTGCCACCACCATTCCGAATGTCGCACCCGAATCCAAGCTAGCCGCCATCGGAGTCCACATCTCCCGCTCCGTCACCTCCCACGGCTTCGCCCTAAACGTGAACCCCGACCTCAGCTATTTCGACCTCATCATCCCCTGTGGCATCACCACAAAGCCCGTAACCTCGATGCAGCAGCAACTAAGCCGCGAACTCAACCTCAACGCCATAGCCGAATCCATCTCCCGCAACTTCGGCGTCGTCTTCCAAAGCCAAATCCTCTGGGTCGAATCCCTCAACGCTCTTTTATGTGGCGCGGGCGCCCCCGCCCGCGTGCCCTAGCCGTCCGCCCCGTTCTCGCGATACCATCAATACATCGCGCCCAGCGCAAGCCTGACATGGGGAACAATAAAAAGAAGTCCAAAGCAAATTCCAACGGCCACCGTCCGCGCAACGGAGCGGGTAAGACTCACGTAGCGGCGGACGCATTCGTCCGCCCCGGAGAGCGAAGCTCAACGGCCTCTCCCAACCTTCGCACCTACGAAATTCCCGACTACCGCCTCGAGCACCCCAACTTCACCGTCCGCCAATCCATAGAAAAAAGTAAAGACGGCGAGCACGTCCGCTACGAAGTCGAAGGCGATCTCAGCGCTCCTGTCCCGCCCATCCGCGACTCCAAATATCTCACCCAGCAGCAAGCCATCGAGATCTATCGCTACATGCTGCTCAACCGCAAAATGGAGATCGCCCTCGAGAATCTCTACAAGCAAGGCAAAGTCGTCGGCGGAGTTTATTTCGGACTCGGCCAGGAAGCCTGCTCCTGCGCCTCCGCCTACGCCCTCGACAAAGACGACTGGTTCGCGCCCATGATTCGCAATCAGGGATCGCTCCTCGTCCGAGGCTTCGCCGCCAGCGACACCATGATGCAGTACATGGCCAAAGCCGATTCGCCCACCAAGGGTCGCGACGGCACCAGCCACTTCGGCGACATCGAAAAGCGCAACATGGTCTCGCCCATCTCCATGCTAGGTGATTTAATTCCCGTGCTCTCCGGCGTGGCGCTAGGCGCGCGCCTCCAGGGCCGCAACCTCGCCGTCATGACCTACATCGGCGATGGAGGCCAGTCCACCGGCGTCACCTACGAAGGCATCAACTTCGCCGCCGTCCAGAATCTCGGCCTCGTCCTCTTCGTCGAGAGCAATCTCTGGGCCTACTCGACGCCGTCAGAAATGCAGTACCGCTGCAAAGACCTCGCCGAACGCGCCATCGCATACGGCATTCCCGGCGTGATCGTCGACGGCACCGACGCCTGCCAGGTCTACGATGCCGCCCACGAAGCCGTCGAACGCGCCCACGCAGGCGAAGGCCCCACGCTCATTGAAGCCAAAATGATGCGCATGAAAGGCCACGCCATCCACGACGCCGCGAACTACGTTCCCAAGCCCATGTTCGACTTCTGGAAAAAACGCGATCCGATCGCGAGATTCGAGAATTATTTAGTTCGCAACAAAAAATGGCTGACCCCGAAAGAGAACGAAGCGCTGATCAAAGAAGTAGAAGAAGTAATCGAAGCCGAGCGCGAGATCGCCGTGAACTCCCCCATGCCGACGCCAGAATCAGCCGAAGGCGGAGTCTTCTGCGAAGACGGCTGCCACGACATCAAACCGAAATATGGCATGCCAAAAGTAAGAAAGGGAAGCAGCGGCTACAAAGAAACCGAAGCCGCCGTGCACTTGAAATAAGGTGGAGATGAGCGTGCTAACGGATGAACACATTACGCAGGCACGGAATAGTCTCACCTCTCTTGCCAGAGAATTGGCGCAGCGGGACGACGTGAAGCAGAGACTCGCGAACAGTAAGAGCCGGGCTAACGAATTGGAGAGAGATGACTTTGTATGGTACGAACTGCTCCTCAGCTTTTCGACTATGGGTAACTCTCGAGGTAAGCACGGACTGATCGATAACGAAGAGAACTTCGCAAGAGTCCAATTTGACCGCCTCAAGAGGCTATCCTCAAGCGAGGCTCGGTTGGCCGAATTTCGCGAAGTGCTTCACTTGGCCAAGGTCAGAATGCCCGAAAAGAAGGCCGTTTGGTTATTGGCAGCCTTTGATCGCATCGCCGCGATGGGCGGCCTAAACGGCGCCAAAGCAGAATTGGAAAAACGAAATGGCCGCGAGGGCAAGATCCAATTCTGGCGCGAATTTGATGGGATTGGGGAGAAGTTTTCTCGCAACATAATGATGGACGTTTACCATCCGGAGTTCAGAGATTCGATCGCAGTCGATGTTCGTATAAAGAAGATTGCCAAGACTCTCGGGCTGAACTTCAGGAATTACAGCGACGCGGAAGAATTTTTCCTCAGCGTTGCTCATCAAGCGGGAATGAACGGCTGGGAACTTGATCGCATGATGTATCGTTTCGAGGCGGACTTCATAAAAGGCTTCCAATCGGCATAACAATCAACCTAACCCTATGCAACTCACTTATCTCGAAGCCATCCGCCAGGGAATCTGGGAAGAAATGGACCGCGACCCCACCGTCTTCTGCCTCGGCGAAGACATCGGCATTTACGGCGGCGCCTTCAAAGTCACCGACGGATTCATCGACCGCTTCGGCCCCGAGCGCGTCATCGACACGCCCATCGCCGAATCCGCCATCGTGGGCGCGGCCTTCGGTGCATCGCTCACCGGCATGCGCCCAGTCGCCGAATTTCAATTCATGGATTTTATCGGCTGCGCCTTCAACCAGATTTCCAACATGGTCGCGAAAACGCACTACCTCTGGGGCGCGCCCGCTCCGCTCGTCCTCCGCGGTCCCAGCGGCGGATACGTTCACGGCGGCCCCTTCCACTCGCAGAATCCCGAGATGTGGTTCGTCCACAATCCCGGCCTCAAAGTCATCTGCCCCGCCACGCCCTACGACGCCAAAGGCCTCATCAAAGCTGCCATCCGCGACAACAATCCCTGCATCTTCTTCGAACACAAATATCTCTACCGCCGCATTAAAGGCGAAGTCCCCGCGGAAGACTACATCGTCCCGATCGGAAAAGCGCGAGTCGCCAAAGAAGGCCGCGACCTCAGCATCATCACCTACGCGGCGATGGTCCACACCGCCCTGGAAGCTTCCGAGATTCTGAAAAAAGACGGCATCGACATCGAGATCCTCGACCTCCGCACCGTCTCCCCGCTAGATCGCGAAGCCATCACAGCAACGGTGAAGAAGACCAACAAAGTCATCATCCTCCACGAGCACTCCCGCACCGGAGGCCTCGCCGGAGAAATCGCTGCCATCATCAACGAAGAAGCCTTCGACGACTTAGACGGCCCCATCGTCCGCATCGCCGGCCTCGATTCCGCAATCCCATTCTCCCCGCCGCAAGAGCATCACTACCTGCCGAAAGTCGAAGACGTAGTCCGCGAGTCCCGCCGCTTGAAAGCCTACTAACTCACGTAGCGGCGGACGCATTCGTCCGCCGGCTTTTGACTCTGTAACAACGGCCGTCCGCTCGAGCAAAGCTCGACTCCAACTCTCTCCATCTGCCACAATACTTCTTTATCGAACCCCGGAGGCCTCATGGGCAAGTTTTCTCTCGGCGTCATCGTGACACTCGGCGTACTCATCCTCGCCGCACTCGGCTTCGGCATGCTCGGATTTTTTCCCACGCCCGCTAACGTCGCTCCGCCGCACTGGGAGCACCACTTTGCCATGGCGGCCATGGACGCCTCCATGGAGCGCCACGCCCCGCGCCTCACTAACCCGCTCACGCCCACCGACCAGAATCTCGAAGACGGCATGAAGCTCTACACCATGAACTGCGCCCTCTGCCACGGCACGCTCGACCGCAAGCCGTCGCCTCTGGCCACCTCGTTTTATCCGCCGCCGCCCAATTTTATTTCCGATCCGCCCGACGATCCCGAATGGCACCTCTTCTACACCATCCGCACCGGCGTCCGTTACACCGGCATGCCCGCCTGGGACAAAACTCTCTCCGAACCCGACATGTGGAAGATCACCCTGTTCCTTTCCCACATGGACAAACTTCCACCCGCGGTCCAGGACTATTGGAAGACCAGCTTCGGAGCGCCAGCAGCAAGCCCCGATGAAAAGAAACAAGGCGAAGAGAAAGGCGAACGCAAATAGGGTTAAGAAGATTACTGCTGAAGCAGGATGGGAACTAGCAAGATGGAAAATTGCAGTACCGTGGAAGAGCGGCGCTTCAGCGCCGCGTAAAGCATGACGTGAAATCTGGGCTTTAGCCCCAGTCCGCCTCACCCGCTATAATATTTATTTGCGCACGACCCGCTTTTGCCAGCCGTGCGCCTCATGGAAGGAACTCATGCCAACTGACATCATCATGCCCCAGATGGGCGAATCCATCGTAGAAGGCACCATCACCAAATGGCTCAAGAAGCCCGGAGACAAAGTCCAGCGCGACGAACCTCTCTTCGAAATCTCCACCGACAAGGTCGACGCCGAAATTCCCGCCCCAGCCTCCGGAATTCTCCAGGAAATCAAAGTCACCGAAGGCACCACCGTAGGCGTGAACACCGTAGTAGGCACAATCGCCGTAGACGGCGAAGCCGCCTCCGCAAAGGCCGCGCCAGCTCCAGCCCAGGCGCCGAAAGAAGAAAAGAAGTCTACTCCTGCGACCGCAGGGAAAGACGCCCCGTTCCCCATGAAGTCCGAGCCAGCAGCCGCTCCCGCCGCCCACGAAGAAGACGAAGAAGCCCGCTCCTCCCCGCTAGTCCGCAAAATCGCCCGCGAACACGGCATCAGCCTCTCCCAACTCTCCGGCACCGGACTCGGCGGCCGCATCACCAAGCAAGACATCACGCAGTTCATCGAAAACCAGTCTGCGCAACCGGCTCACGTGGGAACGGCTCACGTGGGGACGGACGCATTCGTCCGTCCCGCCGAGCGAAGCGAGGCGCCCGCACCGCAAGCCCCACCCCAAAAGCCCGCAGCCCCCGCTCCCTACCCCGGCGATCTAGTCCCCATGTCGAACATGCGCAAGATTATCGCCAAGCACATGATCGAGTCCCGCCGCACCAGCGCCCACGTTCACTGCATGTACGAAGTGGATTTCACCCGCATCGTGAATCTGCGCAACAAGCTCAAGAACGGATTCGAGCAGCGCCACGGCGTCCGCCTAACCTTCATGCCCTTCTTCGTGCGCGCCGCCGTCATCGCCCTGCAGCAGTGGCCTATCATCAACGCCAACATCGAAGGCGACAACATCCGCTACCACCGCAACATCAACCTGGGCATCGCCGTCGCGCTCGACTGGGGCCTCATCGTCCCCGTCCTCAAGAACGCCGGTGACCTCAACTTCCTCGGCCTGCAGCGCGGCATCACCGATCTCGGCGAGCGTGCCCGCACCAAAAAGCTCAAGCCCGAAGACGTCGAAGGCTCCACCTTCACCATCACCAACCCCGGCCAGTTCGGAGCCGTCTTCGGCCTGCCCATCATCAACCAGCCGAACTCCGCCATCATGGGTGTAGGCGGCATCACCAAAATGCCGCTCGTCATCACCGACAAAGACGGCAACGATTCCATCGCCATCCGCTCCGTAGTTCACCTCACGCTAGGTTACGATCACCGCCTGATCGACGGCGCAGTAGCCGATCAATTCATGGCGCAAGTGAAAAAGAATCTAGAGCAGTGGAACGAAGACGTAGGCTAGAGAAAAAGGTAGCCCATCCAAACGTCGCGCCCTTTGCGACGTTTGGGTGGGGATCTTGACTTGCAAGTTAAGGCTGGTTCGGACTCGCCGCCGGAGCCACACTCTTAGCCCAGGTAGAGGCATTAAGGCATTCCACGGTGCCATCAACAATTTTGGATATGCCGTTCTTAAACTTCTCCGGGTCCATAATTTCCCGAGATGCCACCGCATCCACCGTCTGCAGCGCATTCTCCAGAAACGACATCGCCGCATCCTTCTTCTCGACTCCCGACTTGCTGCCAAACAAACCTTCAATCCCCGCCACCAAAGCTGGAATAAAAGAAATCCCCCGCAACAACTGATTCAGAAAATTCATAATCCCTCCAAAAAATAAAATCACGTAGGGACGGACGCATTCGTCCGTCCGCCGAGCGAGGCGAGGCCGCCCCTAAACCAAACTAGCCAGCACGTTGTTCAAAGTAGCCAGATTCGGATCCGCCCCATCCGTAGCATGCGCAATCAATGCCAGGCATGCCTTCAACTCCAGCGCCTTGTTAATTGCCAGCGCCAGCATCCCGTTCATGTCGATACCCGCCGTATTCGCCGCCTTCGAGGTATTACCCGTCGGCGCTGCCGCGCCCTTCAGATTGCTGATGATCGTCGTACTCGCTGTACTCATCTTCGTCTCCTCCTCCGAATCGAATTCACTACTTCCACCAATGTCCATGCAGTGCGATCCCCACGCTGACCAGCACTGCAATGCTCGCATTTACAAATCGCTCGATGACCGTCCGCCGCACATCATTCCGTTCCAACTCCACAATCCGGTTCTCCGCCAGCGTCATCCGCCCTGGCTGTCCGTTGCCGGTCAGCGTGTCCATCTTCGCCTCCAGCCGGCTCAGCTTCTCCAGCACATCCCGCTCGAAGCGTCGGTCGATAATTCGCAGCTCCGTATGCCCGTCCTCCACTCGTCCCTGCACCCGCTCCTCCATTACTTGTCCTGATGAGGTTTCCGACTGCCACTGTCACGCGCCTGAATCAGCGTCTTGATTTCGCTCTGTCCCTCGCGCAACTCCTGCAGCTGCCCTTCCGTTCGAATTCGCCCTTCCGTGTTTGTTTCTGCGATCTTTTCCAGGGTCGTCATTCGCACCTTGATGGTCTCAATCTCCGAGTCGCGTCGTGTGGTGTTTCGTGCGTCCTGCAGCACGTACCCGGTCAGCGACAATGCAATCGCCCCGATCGCCACCAGGGTCCGCCCGTCGAACCGCAGCAACTTGCTCTCCCGTTCACTCTCTGTGCCGCTCGCTCTCTGCTCCCTCGCCAGCGCGGCCTCGCCCAGCTCTCGCATCTCCGACAGCTGACCCAGCACTTCGAGCTGAAAGTCTTTCGCCGTATATGGAAGCGCCCGTCCAGCCTTGCCCGGCGGCTTATCCGGCGACTCCTCATCCCTCATAGCGGATAATCCACATGCAGCCCCGCCGAATACCGCGAGTACCGCGGAGGAGACGAACTGTCGTACAGCCGCAGAAAATAATTCTGCGCCCGGGCCAGTCGTGGCAGGCTGAACGTCTGCGTGTTGAATCGCCCCAGCAGATTCCGGTCATTCGCCACGCCCCATCCATAGTCGTGAGACCTGACCTCAATTCCTCCACCGCTCGGAGGCGCCATCCCCGCATCCACGCTGACTGCCGTCGGACTGTATTGATTTCCGTCCGTCAGACTCACCTGTGTGATCTGCGCCTCGGTCAAGTTCTCCAGGTAATACGTCCCCACTTGCGTTGTCGAAAGACTCGCCGGCATTTCTCCCAACTGGATCACCGTCGCACTCGCCGCATCCTGATACGCAAGCGCCGCCGCCAGATCATTGGCAAACTCCACCGTATACATCCCTCGATCGTGCGCCGGATCCACCAGATCAATCGCCACGCCCCACACAATCGCGCCGAACACCGCATTCCGCGAAGGCACATTCACCGCGACGCCGTCCCCCGGAAAGATGTCCGCCGCCCCACCCGGCAGAAAATCGCTCCAGGTTTCGTACGCACCGATTCCACGCCAACCCACCCGCATCATCCAGAATCGCCAGCGCCGCATTCTCGCAATCGCTCTGCGTCCGCGCACTCGGAATCTTCATCGTCCGCACGATTCCCGCGACCCCGTTATCCGCGCCCTTCGCCAAGGCCGCCACGCTCGCCGCATTCACCACCTCGGCCACCGCCCGTCCCGATCCTCGATAGCTGGCCACAATCAGCGTGTTCAACGCCGGCACGTATTGCGGATAGAAATCCAGCGTCGTCGAACTCGCAATCTCACACTCCGCTCCGTTCGAAAGCGAACCCACCAGTTGCGTCGTGTAATTCCCATTCGGCAAACGCCATTCGCACTTCCGCCAGCGAGATGTGTGCCGCATACGTGTACGCGATGCTGCACTGCATGTTCACCGCATTCGACCAGCGCATACGTGCAGAATCCCGGCGCATTCGAAATCACGTCGTCATACAACACTGTCGCCGCCGCGACCATCGTCGCCGGAATCGTCGGGTCAATGTCCTGCAACTCCAGCACCAGCCGAACGTCCGCCGCCACCGCCGCTCCGCCCCACCCGCTCGCCCGCCGGATGCGACGACGAGTGAAATGTCTCCTGCGACCGGTACACTTCCATCGAATACAAATACGTCGTCAGCACGTAACGATGTCCAGCGGTCGTCGTAACCACCGGCCCGGTTGGCGCACCATTGATCAGCGCCTGTATGTTCGACCCCGCGCCCCACGGCGTCACCTGGAACCCGGCCAGACATCCCGCGGCCGAGATCGCTCCCGCATACAGCCCTCCGAATACACCCTGCGATGGTCCGTTGATGCTCACATCCCCGTGCTGCAATTCCAGCGCGCCGCCCAACTCAATCTGCTCCATGAACGCAACGGTAGTGTGTCCATCTTGTCCCGTGCCGCCACTCACCTGCAGCGCCTGCGCCATCACCGAAACTGCCGACGCCGGATCACTCACCACCCACGTCGTCGGATCCAGGCCAGACCCCGTATACTCCTCATCAATCAGCGCCGGCCTCGTCTGTGGAAATGGTTTTTGCGACAAGTAAAACTTCAGACTCAGTCCATCACCGACAAGGTAATCTCGGACGTACGCCTGCGGCTCATCCAACCCAATCACCGTCACATCGTTGACCAGCAGATTCGGGAACAGCGACCAGCTTCAGCCCCATCGGCGAAAAATTAGCATCGCTTTCATTGATCGCGTAAGCCGCCGCTCCCACCGGAGCCAGCGCCAGCGCTCCGTTCATCGCCCGGTAGCTTGCCCGCGCCGCCAACGCAATCTCCGCCGCATGGTAAGTAAATTTCTTCTGCGGATTCACCGTATACACCGCCAGCGTGTCCACATCCTGGACCGCGCTCGTGTCGAAACACCCGGGTAGCAAATCCTGCACCAATTGCCTCAGTGCCGAACCCGCGCTCCGGTTCACAAACCGGGCCCGGTTCGGCAGCGCCTTGTCATCGAGCATCACCTCGTCGCTCTCGGCGATCACCTCATATCGGTACACGGGACCTTGTTCGCCCCATCCCAGATATTCACACTGCGGCCCCTGCGTCAGATAGCCGGTGAACACAAAGCTCCCGTCAGCCCTCGCCAGCATGACGCGCGCTCCTGTCACCGGCACCACAAACGCAGTCGCGTTCGCGACCAGGCCAAACCGCAGCTCAGAGGGCTGGTTGATCTTGCGCACGACTTGTGGCGCGCTCGTCCCATCCACCGCCGCCGTATAATCCGCCGGCCCCGCTCCCCGCAGATTGTCAATTGTCAGTCTCATAAAGCCTGTCGGACACGCGTCCCCCGTGAGACTCTGTGTCCTCTGTGGTTTGAATTTGCTTCTTGTCTGCTGCAGATTGAATACTTGAGTCCTAATAGATCCCGGCCATCGCCGCCGGAAAATAGCTCCGATAGCAGAGCACGGTCTGCCCATCATTCGGATCCGTATTTGGCAACGCCAGAAACGAAGCCCGCAATGACAACGCCGCCAGAGACCGTAATCGGCGCGAACTCCTCCCGCAAAAATCTCCCCGCTGGATTTTTCACACCCCTCGCCGCCCCGCCGTCCCTTGCGCTCCCGAGTTCGCTCCACGCCGCCCCCGGATTCGGACTCAACCGCGGATAGTAAAAACAAACCCGCCCCCCCGATTCCTCCTCAACCACAAACAGCGCGGACCATTCCTGAAAGAACGACCGCCCTTCGCGATCCACAAACGCCACCACCACCTGTGCCGACGCACCCGCGGCTGGCATTCCGCCCAGCAGCGGTTGCGCCAGCACCACCGACGTCGCCGTCACCTCCGCCACCCGCCCCACGTTAAACGTCACGCGCCGCACATAATTCAAATCCTGCTTCACCGCCGCCGGACTGCTCACATACGCCGCCGCAATCCCCGACCCCACGTATCCCGCCTGCTGCTGGTAATCGACGTCCACCGCGATCAGAGCATCCCGGCCGAAACGCGGTTCCCACTCCCGCTCCAAACACAATCTCACTCGCCGTCGATCCCTGCCATCACCGCCACCGCCGGCGCAGGCGTTCCCCCCGAAGGCGCCGGCGTCACGCTCCCGCCCGCCGGCGCCAGCACATTCATGTGCTCCGATCCGCCCGCCAGCGCCATCTGCAGTTTGCCCCACTGACGAAAGTCAAATTCCACTCGCGCCTCCAGCGACCCGCGAAACTGCGCCGCCGGCAACGCCTTCGCCCCCATTCGCACCACATCGGTCGGTGTGTCATACGATCGCTCGAAATTCTCGATCCATCCCAGGTCCAGCCAGGGCGCCGGAGGTGAGTCCAGCGCAAACATTCCGCACACTCCCGGATCAAAAATCGTCGGCGTCTCGCTCGTCCGGTTCACCGGAGCAAAGTACGCTCGCATTTGCCGCGTCACCGGAACCATCGCTGCGCGCAACGGAGAAGTGCTCATGACAACGTCACCTCCGAAAGGAAGTAGATCGTCAGTCGGACCTTGCGTTCGACGCGTGCGTCCTGGTGGTTCTCCGCCTCATCCGTCACGCCGCTCTCCGTCCGCGCCGGAAACGTCACCCGCCCCCAGTACAATCCCGCACCCTTGCCTTCCGTAAATTCGGGCTGATCCCAAAACACTCGCGTCCCCAGGTCCGCGCTGGGAGACTGCGTGTAATCCAGCTTCTCCGTATTCGGCGGCTGACAAATCCCCAGCAGTTCCTCATCGAGTTGCGCCAGCCACCTCCCGCGATCCACGCCGCTCTGTACCGATCCGAATGTGTAATACGAAATCACCACGTTTAAGGTCATCAAAGCGTTGTTCCCCGCATGTCCACCGACCACATCCGCCGCTCCCCACTCGATATAAAAAGTGTTAGGCAACGGCTTCGCCCAGGTGGCGGCAGGTTCTCCACCACCAGAACGGCAGGCACCGTCGCCCCGTTGATCGTCACCGTCCGCGCCGGATTCAACCCAGCCAGCCGCGACTGCAACGCCAGAAAAAAACTGTCCTTAGCAAATTGCATAAATTCCTCAACCGAAATTTCCGGGGATTTTGACGTTCTCTGTGGACCTCTGTGACCTCTGTGGTGAAAAGATTTTTTCTGACCAGTGACCACTGACCACCGACCACTGATCTACTCACTCCACCGCAGTCACCAGATAAAAGTACGCAGTCCCCGCAAAGTTCTCCGGCACCACCGACTCGATGTGAAACAAGTCGGTCCCGTAGGTCATCCCCAGCACCGCATTAAACAACTCGTCCGCCGTCCCAATTCCCAACTGCGCCAGCGCATTCGAAATCGCTTCCGCCGGCACCGTAACTTCAATCCGTCGCCGCGGCCCAAGATTTCCCACCGGCAAGTTGTGAATCACCACCGGAGAAATCATCACTTGCTGCACTCCCGGATCCACCAATCCCAACTGTCCCGCCGCATCCTGCGCCATCGCCGCCCCCGGCAACAGTAAGTTCACTTGATCCCCGCCCAGCGCCGTCAACATCGCCGTAGCCGCCCGCACCAAAGCCGCCGCACAAATCCCGCTCCCCATGACTTCCTCCCATTCCCATCCAAAGTGCCCCATTTGATCGCTTCTTACTTCTGTGTTCCCCTGTGCCCTCTGTGGTGAATGTCTTCGAACGCGTATCCGAGGTAACGCGCGTCGTCCGCGTGAGAAGTGGAGATTCTACGCACCCTTCTGCGCCACATACGGAGCCAGCAGACTCCGCACCATCTCATCCACCAGCGTGTCTCCGAAATATTCCAGCCGCATCCGATCGATGTTCCCCGATTTCACATTCAGACCCGGCGTCACCTGTGCATTCTTCACAATCTGCGCGCACGCCACCTGCACCGGAGTCGGAACCGTCGCCCACCCCGCGTTGTAAATCACATCCACTTCGTTGAAGAACAATCCCAGTGCATTGATCGGAAACGTCAACTCGCCCGCCGTTTCCCAAATATCAATCGTCGTCGGATCAATCGCCGTCCACATTCCCGGCAACGCAAACACCAGCGCAAATTCCAGACTCAACTCCGGAAATGGCCACTCCCCGCGCCGCGGAATTCCATATCGCCCCTGCAGCGAAACAATCGGCGTAGTCGCCGGAGCCACCGTCACCAGCGGCAGATAACTCAACCGCACCGTGCTCAACTCCGGAGGCATCTTCAACCGCTCCTCATACTGATTCACCCCCAGAGTCACTCGCCGGCAATGCGCATCGATAATCGCCGAAGCCGCCGTGATCCACGATGGATCCGTTGCCGCATCCAACCCATAAGTTAAATAGTCCGTAGTCTCGAGATAATTCATAAGACCCTCTGTGTCCCTCAGTGCCCTCTGTGGTGAATGTCTTTGATCCTGTACCGAGGTAATTCTCAGTTCCCAGTCAAGGTCCCCAAGCAAGAGCGATCCATCCCGCAAGCTCGGCAATGAGAACCGACAACTGAGAACTGAGAACTGCTCTTAGTCCGTCACCTTCACCTCGTAGTGCGCGAAGTTCGCCCCCTTCACCACCGGAGCTCCGAACTTCACCACTACCATCTGCTGCGCCAACGCCGAGGGCAGCCCCAGCTTGAACACCCGCGGATTCGGATCGGTCAGCCAGTGATACTCGATCAGATCCTCGGTCACGATGTACGCCGGAAGCACCGCTCCCGACCCGATCGTTCCCGAGTATCCCAACGACCAATCCGGAATCAGCGGCAGATCGCCCGCCTGCGTCGACAAGGCCTTCACACGGAATCCACCTGTGATTTCAGCCGTGTTCAGCACGACGTTGAACTGCGTCTTCATCTCCTGATCGATCAGATCGAGCAGCATCGGATTGGCATAGATCGCCGTCGGCCGCACCTGGTACGAAGCGTTCGAAACCATCTGCGCCACCGCGGTCTTGAAGGTTTGCACGATCGTCCCGCTGCTCTTTGCCACCGTCACCGAGTTGCCGCCGCCGCTGTTCTCGATCTGCCCGATGACTCCGAAATATTGCGGAGTCGTCGGAGCCAACAACGACGTGTCCGTGCCATTCCACAAAGCCACGTCGTGCGTACGCAGCAAGCCGTCCACTGCATCCGCCAGGTCCTTCGCTTGCAAATACGCGAACTGCGATTGCTGCGCCGTGACCTCCAGATCGAACAGGTTGTAGTTGAGCTGCGATACCAGCGCTTTCAACGGCACCGATAGCTCCAGCCGAGTCGGAGCCTGCACCGTAGGTGCAATGTTCCGCGGATCCATAAACGCCTGCACCGCCGTAGGAGCTGCAATCGCCGTCTCTTCAAAAAACCGCGATGGATGCCCGGTGGCCGGTACCTGCTTGATCCGCTGCCCAAACACGCCGCGCCGCCGCACGATGTCAAAGATCTCCGTCTGGTACCGGTCAACTTCAATCGCACCCGGCCCCAGATAATCCGCCGCCGCCATCAAATCCAAAAACTGTCCTCTCATGTCCTCTCCTTCTGATTTACAAATCAAATGCGCGATGTTGCCTTCCTCTGTGACCCTCTGTGACCTCTGTGGTGAAAATCCGGGGACTTTCCCCCGGAAAATAAAAAGGACGCGACCAAAGTCGCGCCCGTACCAGCCGATAGCTATAAGCTCGTAACTGCTCTACTCGATCATTCCCGCCCGAGCCAGCTCCGCCTTCACCGCAATCCGCTGCTCCACGCTCAAACTCTGCAGCGTCTTATCCAGCACACTCTTGTCGATCTTCTCTCCGCCGGAATCCTCGCTCTTCGCCAGGATCGCCGACACCATCGGAGGCAACGTCTTCCGCACCGCCCGCGCTGCCTGCGCTTTCAAGTCCGCATTCGATTTCTCCAGCTCCGCCACGCGCTCCTGCAATTGCCGCCCAGCCTCGCCATAATTCGGATGCACCACCGTCTCATCCACCGAAGCCACAATCCGGTCGACCTTCGCATTCAGCGATTCCTGCTGCGCATCCAGCCGCCCCAACACACGATCCAACGATTCAGCTGCCGTAGCCAGCCGTTCCGCCGTCGCCATCAACTGCTGCACCACCTCTTCATTCATCTCATCCCTCCTAAAAATTAATCGCGAGAAGTTGACTTTCTCTGTGACCCTCTGTGCCCTCTGTGGTGAAAGCTTTTCTGGCTACGAGGCACTAAGTTCAATCCACGTGTCCTCATAAGCCGCCCGATCCCGCCGCAAAATCGCCGCCCCGGTAAACGTCACCTTAGTCAATATCCAAACTCGAGACCCCAAATCCGCCACCACCGAATCCGTAATCTCAAACGACATCCCCAACCGCTCACCCACTCCCGCCGTCAACTCCCGCAACCGCAACACCGCCTCACCCAACCGCAACCGCAAATCATCCCCAAGGTGTGGTTCATGAAAATGGGATGCGGCGTCAAACGTGCCCGCGCCAGGACTGGGGACGTTGACGTTGGTAGTAGAAGACCTCCCGCGTCCCGCACGTCCCACCACTTCCACCACGTCCGGAAAATCCTTCCCATACAAATACCCGCCAACTTCCAAATTCCTCCCCACAATGTCAGCCGAAGTAATGACGCCCACCTTCCGCCGCGCATCATGCCGGTCATAAGAAGGTGCGTAATCCAACGCCATCCCCAGCAGCGAAGGCAAAGCGGCTTCAGCCGCTGCGCGCGTCAATACAACTCGCCGACCTTTCGATCCCGAAGGCGCCCGCTTCGACGCCACATCGACCAACGTCAATACACCCCGAAACCCCGCCCGGTTCGGATGCCCCTCCACCACCGGCATCTCCACCGCCATACTCTCCAAAGCAATCGTCATGTTGTTCCTCTGTGCCCCCCCGTGACCTCTGTGGTGAACGTCTTCGTTTCTACTGGCCACTGCCCACTGGCCCCTGGCCACTCGCAATCTCCCCCAACCCCCGCATCCGCCGCACCTCATTCACCGTCAAGACTCCGTTCTGCAAAAGAATCTGCTGAATCTGCGCTTCCTCCAGCGGATCCGACGTATCCAGCTCCGCAAACGCAAACTCCAGATCCCGCCATCCCAGCTTCTTCGCAATCGCATCCCGTGTCAGCGATTCCGCCAGCAACCTCGCCGTCGGCACAATCGCCTGCCGGAACGCCATATCATTCATTTCCTCCGCGGTGGAGCGGTTCACATCCCGCTCCACGCCCAGGTAAAACGGAGGAAGGTCGAACGCGGAAGCGACGACTCGCAGCAGAAATTCCTGCCACTGCAGTCGCAAGTCTGCATCGGTGCCTCCACCGAACCTCAGCACTTCCGGTTTGCTCTCGACCGATAAGATGGGCACCTTCCCCGTGCCCTCAATCTCGTCCTGCCACCACCGGATCAGCCGCTCATGATGCTCCGGCGTCAGATCCTGCAACCAAAGCGCGTACTGCACCACCGAGTTCGAAGCCAGCCGCGAAGCATAACGATGCGCCCCTAAAAAAGAGTTGATCGTCTCAAACGCAACTTCCAGCCGCCCCAATCCAAACGGTGTATGCGTCCGCGGATTCAGCCGGATATAAATCAATTCATCGTCATCCAGCTTGATCTGCGAATTCGCTCCCGACTGATCGTTCACCTGCATATACCGCTGCGAGCTCGGCGACCCATCCCACCCCACATTGATCCGTATCGATGCACCATCCACCGGCCACAAAACCAGTGGCAAGGCCTGTGTGAGGACGGACGCATTCGTCCGTCCCGCCCAGTCAAGCGAGGCAGCTTCATCCCACTCCGCATTCCGCTGCACCTCAATCGCCCCAAACCCACCCACAATGATGTCTTCCAACACCTGCTCCGCAAACGTCCGGAACGAATCATCCGGATTCGGCGCGTCAAAGTTGTCCGTCAAGATCCGCACCCGCGCTGCCCCATCCGGAATCGCCTCCAGCGAATATCCCTGCCGCGGCTGCACCCGCCACCGCATGCCGGCAATCCGATCCTTAATGCAGTTGATCGCCCGCCGCGCAATCGGAGTCTCCGAAAACCGCCGCAAGTTATAAGGCGTAGGCTTCGGCATCGCATCATTCATCGGCCCATACGAATTAAAGATCGAAGGCAAAGCCGAAGTCCGCCGCCGCTTCGCCAAACGCTCATCCAAAGGCATGCCCCCCGCCGTCATCGCAGAAGACACTCCCGCCACCCGGCGCCAAGCGCCGCGCACCGCTTCTTTAATATTCATGATCTCTTTGTCCTGGTCGGTCAGTAGTCGTTTATGCTGATAGTCTGATATATGCTTATGTTACGAGGATTCCTATGCCCGAAACTGAAGTCGCCCGCCTAACCATTGTCTGGTCCAAGGATACCGACCTCGCCCTGCGCTCCCACCTCGGCGCTCGCGGCCTCAAAAAAGGCTCCCTCTCCAAATTTGTCGAGGACGCCGTCAAATGGCGCCTGTTCGATCAGACTGTCAATGAGGTCCGCGAAGCGTTCGCCGACGTTCCTCCCGATGACCTTCAGAACCTGATCGATAAGGCGGTCTCTAGGGTACGCAAAGAAAAACGCCGAGCGCGCAGAAAACGCAACAGAAAGTAGCCTATGCGCGTGGTGATCGACACCAACGTTCTCCTGAGTGCCCTGATGTCCTCCACTTCCTCGCCCGCGCAAGTCCTCGCCTTGTGGCGCAGCCGCAAATTCGATCTGATCACCGGCATCGAACAACTCGACGAGATCGCCCGAGTCACTCGTTACCCTAAAATCCGTGCTCGGCTCCGCGCAGCCCTTGCAGGACGCCTCGTAAACCAGCTTCGCGACCTGGCCATCATCATCGAAGAACTCCCCAAGGTCGAGATCTCCCCCGACCCGGACGACAACTACCTCCTCGCGCTCGCCGAGGCCGGACATGTCCAATTCCTGATCACTGGCGACAAGCCGCTCCTCGCCCTCAAGCGCCATCGATCCACCCGCATCGTCACTCCCAGTGTCCTGGCCTCGCTGCTAAAAGACTAGCCGCAACAAAAAAGCTCCGCCTTGGCGGAGCGAATAACTTCCTCATGCGTCTAAGGCATCGTCGTGAAAATCCAAAATAACCCGGTTCCCAAACACGCCAGAACAATTGGCAAAATCAATCGTGCCCGTCCAAACGGTGCCAGAACCAACACCACGACGAGAATTCGCAACGCAACTCTCTCCCACGTTTCAGCCCAGTGAACCTGATGCGCGACTCCCACACCGCTCGCCCAATCTGCCTTCGGAAAGAGCATTCCTCTTATCACCCACATCAGAATCGTGAACGTAACCAGCCCAAGTGAGGTCAGTGTGATTCGGTTTCGCCAAGTCGGAGACTCACGAGCCAATCTTGTGAGATAAAGAAACCATCCAGATACCAAACCAATAGGCGCAAGCAGTACGAGAATCGTAGCGATTGCATTCTCCGTGCTTCTCACGCCCTCAACTCCATCCGCGCCACTTCCGCGATCCCCGCCATCTCCGCAATCGTCGCCACCCGAATCCGGCTCTCCTCCATCATCTCCAAAGCAAATCCAACTTCACTCCTACCTCGATCCAACTCCGCCTCAACCACCGCAGTCAAAAAAGGCGATGTCTCAGTCACCCGCGCCATCTCCACCCCAATCTTCGGATACCTCGCCGCCAGCAACACCGCCGCATCCACGCTCGCCTTCATCGACACCGCGTGAAACAACTTCATCTCCCCACCCACTCGATATCCAAAGTCGAACTCAAACGGATCCCCCGCCTTCGTATAAGGTTCAACCGGAACCGCCATCAAAGAAGTCAGCACCCCTGCCTTTTCAAATTCATCGTGCATGGTTTGCAAGATTTTCCGTCTTCCCACCGGTTCTCGTTTTCGTCGCGCCTTCGCAGACTCCAGAAATATTCTCGCAACATCATCAATCTCAAGAACAGCAATTCGCTCCGTCAGTACCGGCATCATCGGCGACACTTGAATCACTCCAGAAAATGAGTCTTCCATTTTGCGCAATAAAGACGCGTTATCCTTCGCCATTCCGATTTCCCCCCGAATCTCCTCCTGCAACTTCGCGAGGACTTCTAGATCGGCAAGAGGATCCAGGCATAAGAGCCTTTCGCGATCCTTCGTGAATCGCACATCCACCAGTTCGGCTCCATTCGGCCCATTCCCGATCGCCAATAAACCAAAATTCACAAACTCCCCCTTAACCGCGTCCGGCACGTACCGCAGCAGGAAAAACTCGAGCTGTCTCTTCTCAGCCACCTTCGTGTACCTTGTTGCCCTGAGTGGTTAAAGGTTTCCTCTGTGCCCCTCAGTGCCCTCTGTGGTGAAAGCTCTTGACTCTAGTTCTCCCTCCACCCAGGAAACGGCCGTCGAGGCGAACTCCGAAACGCCTCAACCAACTCCCGCACCATCCCACGCCGCGAAATCAAAGCCCGAGCCAGCTTCTCCAACTCCTCCGCATCGCTCTCATACCACTCCGGAGGAATCCCATTCACCACGCTCCACACCACATCCTCATCCATCTTCTCGATCCGCCCCAGCCAAGGCTCAAACGACTCCCACCCCCGCACGCCCTCATACACTTCATTCCGCGCATACACCCCGCGCAGCGGATAATCCGGAAACGTCCACTCCCCCGCATTAAAGCAATATCCCTGATCAATAAACGAAGCTGTATACAATCTCTCCCGCGATTTCCTCCAAAACGCCGCCTGCCGCCCGTTCGCATTCCCCGTCCATTTATCGAGGACCAGCATTCCCGCAAACGTCTCTAAATTTCTAACCCGATGCATCATCTCCACCGGAAGATAATCAAACACCTGCCCTTCCAGAGGACTCACCACATATCGCGATCCAAATTGTAGTCCCGCCTGACATCGAATCGAGTTATGCGCCAGTTGCACGCACAATTCCGGAGTGTGCTCGATCAACCACTCATCCACTTCCACCACCTCAGTCACCGGAACCGGCAATCCGGCCCGCTCCGCCAGCCGTGTAGCCAACATCTCATTCGCCAACACCCGCAAATGCTGCGGATTATTTCGAAACTTCACCACATAAAAATGCCCATCAGAGCAGCGCATCAGATGACCCTGTGCCCCGCCCCGCATCCGCCTAACGTGTTGGACCGCATCCACCAAAATTAAAAAATGTGGCGCGGGCACTCCTGCCCGCGAACTCTAACCACTCCACTGAAAACGTCGCTCCTCGCCCCCCGCATTGTCATCCTGAGCGAAGCGAAGGACCTATGCACTCCGCGACCCCACAAAGCCTGGACTTTGACTCCGAACTCCAATCAAAACCGCGCCATCATACCCCAACCCAAGTTCCCAAGGCTGTGACGAATGAACATTAGAGCTGAAAGCTGAGAGCTGATAGCCAAGAGCCCACCTCACCCCACATCCAAGCAAGCCATCTCCACCGGCCGCCGTCGCACCCTCCCGGCATCCTCTCTCCGCACCGCCAGCGCAATCGCCATCGCCATCACGCAATCATCATGCGCTCCCTCCGCCGCCTCCGACCGCCCATCCCCATGCCGCACAAATGTCTTCATCTCTTCCAACAGTCGCGGACTGTGAAACAACTCCGGCTGCTCCAGCAACACCCCCGCCAGATTCTCAATCATCGCCGGACGCGTCACCACCGAAGTCAGCCACCCCTCCTGCCCACCCGCCATATAAAGATTCTCGTATTTCAGATCCTTCAAATGTGCCAGCACTCCATATCCCTGGTTGTTCCGCTCCACCGCGACCAAAGCATTCTCATACACTCCAGCCAGCGCCTTCACCCGCCGCGCCAGCTCAAACGGAGGAAAGTGTCCATGCAACTCCGCACACTGCAGTCCCATCGTCCGCTCAATCACCTGCGCGCACGCGGTTGCACCGCCGCCCTCCGCCGTGTCCACTCCAATGATGTACTGCCACTGCTTCCCGCGATTCGGCGGAAACCATATTTGTATCCGTCCATTGTCCTGCGACTCCGTAGGCTGCCCCGCATGCGCCGCCGCTTGCTCAATCGCCGCCAGATCGAACACACATTCTCCCGATGCCAGAAAGCACGACACCGCATCCTCCGCATACTCCTGCCCCGCCAGCCCGCGCATCGTCGTCCAGGTATTCCGTCGCCACGCAATCTGCGACTCCGACAGCCCATGCAACTCCGCCAGCACCGCCTCCTCTGCACTCAGCGGCAACACCGGACTCTCACTCCGCTCTACGACATAGCTGGCGTCATACCACCAGGGAAAAAAATGCCGCCGGTATCCCGTCTCTTCTGCCTTCTGCCACTCTTCGTAAAAAACGCCCGACGCCCCGTTCGCTGTCGACTCCAGCACAATCTCTCCATCCGGAACCACCGCCGCCCGCAGCGATGCCAGCGTCTCCCGCCCGCTCCGCGGCCATCTCGATACTTCCGAGCAGTGCAGATGATGAATCGTCATCCCTCGCCCCGCATTATCATCGGCAGTTTCCACGCGGTATTCACTATCCAGCTCCGGAAATACCATCTGCCGCACGTTCGCCCGTGAAGTCCGCAGCGCCCCGCGTCTCATCCGCGGCGGCAACTGCTGCCAGAATCTCCGCACAATCGAAAAAATCGCCTCTGCCGATTCCTCCGTATGCGCCACCTGCACCGTCAACGACCCCGGCCGCGTAATCGTCTGAATAAAAAATCGCGCCGCCACATACGTAGTCACGCCCACCTGCCGCGCCTTCAAAACAATGTTCCGCGCCGAACAGTCCCGCGAATACTCCTGCTGCGCCCGGTTCAATTCCAGGTAACCAACCCCAGTCCCCTTCCGCCGGATCTTCAACATGTGCGCGATCAACAAATCCCGCACGCTACTCTCCCCCATCCGCCGGTCCAAACTCCGCCCGAGTTGTTCCAACAAATTCAAATCCCCAGTCATCGTCCCTCAAAATTTCCCCGGTGGAAGAGCGGCGCTTCAGCGCCGCGTCAGTCGCAAATTAAATCCGGGCTTTAGCCCCGTGGATAGCGGCTTTTGACTTTCCTCTGTGCCCCTCCGTGCCCTCTGTGGTGAATCCGCGCTCTACTTCAGCACTCCCGCCGTTCCCCACCGGACCAAAGTCCCATGTGCATGAATCCTCAATCCACCAGTAGCCCGATCCAACTCCGCATGCCCCGTCTTAGCCGTCATCGTAGCGTTGTAAGAAGCCACAAACGCATTCGCCGATAACGGAGCCTTGCCGGTCCTCGCGGCACCCGCAACCACATCCATCGATCCACTCGATCCCTTCACAATCGGAATGATTGCCGCCAGCGACTCCACCTCCGACAACACAATCCCCACCACCGCCGTGATCTTCGCCTGCGTAGTCGCATCCTTGATATGCAGCGCCGGCAGCAATCCCTCAAGCAACCCCTGCACTCCTGCAATCGAGCTCTCAATCTGATTCAGAATCCCAGGCTGCGCCGCCGCATCCGCCTTCTCATACGCCGTGATCAGCGACTGGACCAGTTGCAAGTCCGCTCCCGCCTGCGTCCCCGCATTCTGAATCGTCGTCAGATCCGAGGCCGAAATCGTTTTTCCCTGGAGCGCCGCCACCAGCGCCACAATATTCGAAGCCGCCGGAATCAGCGCCGCCACAATCTCCTCTGCCTCCGAAATCCATGACGTAGAACAACCCGCCAAAGCCATCGCTAAGCAAAGCACCAAAGCCAACCCCGTCCGCCACATCTTCATAAGTCATCTCCTCCAAAATTTTCCCCAACAAAAAAGGCCCGGCAAAAGCCGAGCCGCCTTTGACTTTCTCTGTGTACCTCTGTGACCTCTGTGGTAAAGCCTTTGAACTCCCCCGCTAGTCCCCACCCACAACATTCAATAAAGCCGCCAAATACCCCGCCTGCGGATAAGCCGCATATCCAGCGACGGAGTACCCCGGACACAGCATGGCGCAAGCATCTTCGTAATACATTTCAAAGCTGGTAGCGCCCTGACTCGCCGCCCAGGCCAGCAATGGATCCAAAGGCCCGGTCGTGATCGCCATCGACGGACATGTGCCCGACTCGTTCGTAGTAGCGCAGCTCTGATAGAACGTCTGCGTCTCCAGCGGAACCTTCCCGCCCGAGGCCGCAAACAGGTTGCACCAGTTGCCGCCACATCCGGCCACGTTATTCACGTCTGAGGCCATCAGGCCCTGCGTGCCAAAACCAATGCCCAAGCCAGTCGCCACCGGAGCCAGGAAGTTCCCCACCGTGGCTTGCGATTGTCCCGAGTAGCCCATCGGAGTAATCGAAACCATCAGCTGGAAGCGCGATCCCAACCCTGCTTCCCAGGTCATGAAATTCTGCAAATAGGTCAGCCAGCTGTTCGCGTCCGGCGGTGCATTCAACTCATAGTGCCAGTCCGCTTCAAAGGTATTGTTGCCGCCGCCGTCGACGCATTGCCCCGCCGTATCCCAGGTGGAGGTGGGTGTATCTTCGCCACCCTTGCCAGGCGCGATGCGGATGTATTCGATGTTCGAGGCATAGGAAGAAGCCGCGAAGTGAGCCAGCGTAGCCGCAATCCAGTTGCGGTAATTGGTCTGATACGCAGCCGCATAGTAATTAGGAACTTGCTGCGTACCACAGGTCACGTAGTTAGAAGACCCCAGCGCGGTCCATACATAGGTCGGCACGCCATAGTTACCAATGCCAGAAGTCCCATACCCGCCCCCACCATCGCAGGTGCCGGCATCCGTCCCGCCATAAGTCACCGCGCCTAGCACGATGTGCAGCTTCTTGCCCGCAGCCGCCCAGCCATCGCTCGCAATGCGGGCATCGAACGCCGACCATGTGTAATGCCCGGAAGTTCCATCCTGATCGGAGCAGCTCCACCACAAGGTGTTAACGATTCCGGCAACATATGGGCTCGGCTTCAAATAGGTATTCACCGTGGTCATGCTCTGGCCCGGCCCCGGAGCCAGAATCTGGATCTCCATAGGCGCCGAGACCGTCGCATCCGGATACGGCCCACTTCCCGCATACTGGTTCAACGTTTGCGCGGCATCGAGCGCTGGGATATTCACGCCCATGTCGGTGCCGTCGCGGGCCTGGCCTGTGCCGCCGGCTTTGAAGGTGCTGCCGGAGATCAGGGCGTATCCGTGATAGTCATTCAGCGCCAGCGGCATGGAACTGGTGCTCATGGCTCCGGTAAAGCCCACACAGGCCGCGGTGGGAGTTGAGCCCGTGCAGTAAGGCGTCGCCGGGAAAAGCATCGTGGCCGGCGGATGACATCCTGCCCCGCTGCATCCCGAAGGATCCACCGCCAGCGCATCGTTGCCGTATTCCGTGTAACTAGCTGCGGTGCGCGTCGGCCATACCAGATAGTCTGCGGTCATCGAACTGGCGTCGTAATTGAAGGTTTCGGTCAGCGAGCCTTCTCCGCGCACGCTGTCGTTCCAGCCGCCGCCTAACATGATCGAGTTGGTGAACAGATGGTTGACCTGGAAATTCGGCCCCGAGTTCAGGGTGTTGCCGTTGCCGATCGCCAGCCCCGCATCGGTAATCAGCGTGTGGTGATTGATGGTGACGTTCTGCGGCCCGCCCTGAATATTCGTGATGGTGCAGTTGCCCGAGGAATCTACAGCGTTGGCCGTCGCAGCCCAGGGATAAGTCACCGTCAGGCTAGCGGGGTTGGTTCCATTCGCAGCCAGCGGCCCTACGCCCAAAGCTACGGTGTGCGACGACAACACCTGCGTCGGCATGTTAAAAGCCGTCACCGACGTGCAGCCGACAACAAAGACCGGATCGCTAGCAGAGATGTCGGTATTCTGAAATCCCACGCTGGGCGGCCCTGCCGGGCAATCTCCGCCATCCACGGAGCAGGTCGCTACGAAGGTCGCCGCCGTGCCCGCCGAATTCTCAGTGATGGTTCCCTGCCAAGTCTCGCCCGGACTCGACATCTGGTCGCCAAACCCATTGGAGCCGCCACAGCCGGGGTTCGCCGTGTGCGAGATGTTGTATTCCAGCCAGTTCGACAGCAGCAGGCGCTTGATGGGGAAGGAGACTCCGCCGCCGCTGCCGGCAACCCCCGCGGACCGCGCCGCGATTTCCGCACCCTCGCAGGCGTTGCGATCAATCTCGTTCGAGTAAGTCACGTCGTTGATGGTGGACTGGTAGTTAGTCCCAAATCCCACGCTGGAGTTACGCACGTTGATGACGGTGACGGTGCCACTCTGCGCTCCGGAATTGTCCACGTTCTCGCAGATATTGCCGTCCCGCAAAATCCGCTCGCCTTCCTTGTACTCACTGCAGTTCTTGCGCGTGATGTTCTGGCCTGCCCAGTGCGTGTTGCCCACGGGAATGGGCGATTGCCCCAGCCACGCATAAGGGAACGTCAACCGGTTGCGGCGCATTTCCACATCCTGAAAAGGAACACCGCCGACAGAAGGTCCGGCGCCGCTGAATCCGCCCGAGAAGATACCGCTCGACTGCCCCTCAAACCAGTTGTGATTGATCTTGTAAGTAGTTCCGTTGGCTAAAACTGCATGACCTTCTGCGCCCGGTCGTAAGGCCTGACTCACTTGAGAATCGACAATCGAGCAATACGTGCATTGGAATCCAAACGCCGTGCTGACCGAATTAGCCCCAGCCGTGAGCGAGGTCCAATCTCCATGCGCCCAATCCTTGCGGAAGTGGATGTGCGCCGGAATCTGGCTCACCAGGGTTTCGCTTGCTCCAGCCATGCTGACGATGTTGTTGCTGCCCGTGTTCCCCACCGACATGCGGGCTTCCATATCCTCGATCAGCCAGCGATCAGGAGCCAGAGTGGTGCTCGTACAAGCAGGAATCGCGCCCGAGCCGGAGCCCAGCGGAGAGCACAGTTTGAAGGGAACGCAGTTAGTCCCGGTGCACTCCACCGTCCACATATACTGCACGTCATCGTAATTGGAAGTGTTTGTGAGTGTACCATTAGCCAGCGTGAACGTCCCTGCGGGAATAGTAGTAACTGTAGTGCCTAACTGATAAGCCAGATTATCCCCAGCGCAGTCAGCATTGATAAGTCCGGGATCCGTGGAAGTTGCCAGGTTGTCCTGAATGCCGTGGGCACATACCGTCTGTCCATTGGGCAGTGAAGAATCGGCCGTTGAGCGAAGTATGTTGAAACAGGATGCGACTGTGCTGCTGCTTTGGTTGACATAGACCCCGTTCGCCGACGAGTAATTAAACGGCGGGATATCCAAAATCGTGCAAGCCTGCGCAGGAAGTTTCGCGGTGCGGCAGGCCTCTATGTCATTCAGCGCCGACTGATAACCGGCGGCCGTTGGCGATCCCACGGTCCAATAGGGCAGATGGAAGGTGCAGTCCGAAGGCGGCCCCGTCACCCATGTCTGCGTCCCCAGATTCAGTTCGTAGCCAGGAGGCGTATAGACAAGTCCGTCCGTCGCCTCCTGATTATCGACCCAGATGGCTGGAAGCGCAGGGTTCGCGGCACTCGTGATGGTTCCCGCGCCGATGTAAGTTGTCCCGCTTCCTGCCGCTCCATATCTTTGCGACAGATACTCACTCGCTCCAATGTCCCACGATCCCAGCAGCGACCGGTTCTCCCCATTCAGATCGATCGGATACACCGTCGCCACTCCGGCTCCCACCGTCGGCGAATTTGCACCCGCCACCGCCAGGTTCACCACCGCCCCGCTCGGTGTCTGTATGTATCGCGTCGACCCGCTAAACGTGCTCCCAGAAGTGATCGCACCCGCCAGCCCCGTGTTCGTCAACCAGATTCCGCCACTCGCCGTAACCTCATCCAGCAGATATCCCATCTCCGCGTTGCTGATGTCCGGCATGTTGTCTCCGCGCGAGTTGTAATGTGTAAAGAACCCATACGGAACTCCCCATGCCTGCGCCCGAAACACCAAGGTCGCCATCATCTGGTTAGTCTGCGCCTGCGTCAGCCCATGAATCTGAATCGCCCCCAGGCTCGTGATGTTCTCCACATTCACGCCATTCGAATACAGCGAGTTCGCGGACGCCGCCGTGTTGTCTTGCCCCTTCATCGCCAGGCTACCGCGTGCCGCCGTATATCCCGCCGTCACCGCCTCCACCTCAATCGTCGGATCTTCTATCCCATCGGGATATACATAGAACGATTCCGTCAATCCCGGCACACTCGCCTGAATCGCGCTCTTCGACGATGCCATCTCGTCCGGCTCCAGCTTCGTCTGGTCATACAGGACCGCGTAGTTAGCAGTCTTGATGTCCTGGCTGGAAACGTTCAAAAGATTCGTCGCATGCGTGTTCGGGCGACTTAGCGGCCAGGTATTCGTCGTCCACAGCAGCGAATTTTGCTGCACCGAATAATGCGCCACAGACTGCAGATAGGTGAACAATTGCTGCGCTGTATACGGGGCCGATGTAAGTGGATTCAACGCCAGGTTGACGTTCAGGTTATCGCCAGCCGCCCCCGTAACGTTCGTAGTCAGCATATTTCCGGCGATACTCATCATAGCCGCCGTCCCACTCCCGGTATATTGAATCGTCATCGCCGGCGCGTTCGGATACGGCGTCGCATTCTGTGGATTCGTATTGGTCGAGTAATACTGATGCGACCACGAATGCGAATCAATCTCATTCCCCGCAGCGTACCAGTTATTAACACTCGTCCAGTCCACCGTATAGGAAGGCACCACCGCCGCATTGAAATGCAGCCCCCGCGAAGTGAACGTTGGGGGCACGGCCGTCGCAAAGGTATTGATATACGTCTCCGTCCCCGGCGACGACCCCACATCGTCCACCGTGATCGAAAACCGCGCCGGATACGTCTGGAAATTCATCACCGCCGGCGCCGTTACCGACGAACACATGCCCGGCGGCAGGGGCGGCCATAGACTATGCGCCGCCCCGCAAATCAGCCCAATGTTTCCGCTCCCCACCACCCCATTCACCACATCGGCCGCCGGAAATTGCGCCACATTGTTCCCATAGAAGTGCGAATAACTAACCGTAATCACCGTGCCCGACGCCGTGTTGTCCTTCACTCCTGTGTCCCGATTGGCGTAGCCGCGACAATTCGTCACCGTTACGGCGGAGGCGGCATCCACCCTGAATCCGTCATAGTTCAGGTGAGCATCATCATTCAAAAACTGAATGCTAGTTCCAGATCCGCTGCTCACGTTCACATCAAAACCGAGCGGCGTCGTTCCATACGGAACCATTCCGTCCGCTTCCATATTCGCAAACACTAGATTGTCCGAGCTTCCACTTACACTAACTCCCATGTAATCGAAGTTCTGAATTTTGATGTGCTGGAAAGTTAGCCCGGACCTCCCAACAATCGATACCACCGCAAGTCCACTCGGCTGCCCGACTACCGGAATAATCGAGCTGTAATAGGTGGATGGCAGAGTTCCGTTCGGTGAATACACATACAACGTCGGATAAACTACACAGAAATCACCGAACCCCAGAATTACCCCCGCCGACGCGCACCCTGGATTCGCGCTCCGCTTCCTTCCCCACTCGCTGCCAAGTTGCAGATTATTGATCTGCGGTGACGCAATCGGCGTCGTCAGGGTCGTCGTGTAAATATTCCCTGAGTTATGAGTCCAGGTCGCGCCGGCCAGGTTGATGATCGGCGTCAAAACCGGTGCTGCCCCCGTTCCATAAGCGTCATAACTGATCGGATTCCCAACCGATCCGTTGGTTGGTGGGATCAGTTGCTCGTTCCATATCCCGCCGCGCTGCAACAACACGCTGTCTCCCGCCACCAGAGTGATCGAGCCGTCCACGTAAGCAAGCGTCTTACACGCGGTCGCCGGTGTCGTGCAGCCCGGTGCGTCCGTCCCTGTATTCGACACATAGTACTGCGCCGCAAAGCCCGAGGCCGTCACCGCAATAACCATCACGAAAATCAAAATTGTGTATTTCATAAGGGCAAAACAAAACCCCGACCGGAAAGCTCCAGTCAGGGTCAATTGAAAAACTCCTAAAGTTGGCTACCTCTGTGTTCCTCTGTGTTTCTCTGTGTTCCTCTGTGTCCTGCTGTGGTGAGAAACCCGCTCTTTACTCCAAAATAATCGATAGCGGGCTGGCCCCAAAGCTCTCCAACCCCGTCCCAGGCGCCGTAATCGATGTCCCCAGCGTGCTCCCACTCACGTTCTGCGTGAACCCGGCATTACTGTAGAAAGTAGTCACCGTACCATTGCCCGTCGTGAACGTGGCACAACTCGCCGTGCAGCTCGACACAATCGCCTCGTAATATTTCCCCGGAGGCAACGTCACGGCCCCTTCAGCCCAGCTCTGTGTCTTCGTCGCTCCCGTCGCCGGACTAAACGTCGTCCCTGCCGCCTGGTAATGCGCCACCAGCGTTCCGCTTCCGTTGTAAATCCCAATCTCATACGTGTTCGCGGTATTGTCCGCCGTCGTTCCCACTCGATACACAACTTTCGAGGTAGTAATCGTCGTCGGCACGATGAACCCATACAGCGCCGCCGTATTCGCCGCCGTCGGAAATGCCGCCTGGTTGATGCTGTCATAGCCCGGAAACGGAATCCACGGAGTCGCCAGGCTTGCTTGTTGCATCACAAATGCCGTCGTCGCTACTTTCGTCGAGCTATCTCCCACCGCCTGCGTAGTCGCCGTCGTCCCGTTCGGCAATGCGCCCAAGCTCAAGTCCCCAGCACTCACCGTCACATTCCCCGACAGCGCGTGCCCATTCACCGTGGTCGTGTTCGGTGTACATCCCGTCACCTGGGCGCAGGTGTAATCGCCCGTCGCAGCCGCAACCGCTCCCGCTCTCCCAAATACTGAAGGCACCGCGTCGCTCGCCACCGTCAGTACTCGATTGATCGCTCCCGCGTTCGCAGAAATATAAAAGTTCCCATCATTCGAAATCCCCATCGACGACGTTCCCGCCGCCGCCGTTCCCATCGCCGTCCCCGGCACCGGACTGTTCACCAGCCACGGCCCCGTCATGATCACCTGCCCACCCACCGTCAGATTTCCGCTGAACGTTCCCGCCGCCGCCGAGATCCCTCCCGCCGTAACGTTCCCGCTGAAAGCCCCGCCGCTGGCCGCGATCCCGCCCGTCCCCAGATAACTCAGCGTCGCTCCGTTATCCGTCAGCGAACCGTCTCCACTCACCGCCGCCCCATTCGCCGAATACATCGCCACCTGCGAAGTCGCTCCCGAATTCACCGTCCCCGATCCGCCGCCACCGCCGCTCCCGCAATCCGCGCCCGTCCCCGACACCACTCCCGTAGAACTCACATGCAAACACTGCACCGCACCCGTCACCGGCAAAGTCACCATCCCGCTCGGCACCGAAAAATTTCCATTCACCGTCACCGGAACATTAAACGTCTTCCCCGCTGCCGTGATCCGCTCCAGAAAATTCGTCGCCCCACTGTTCGGCGCCGCATTGATATACGAACTAATCGAGCTCGCCGCCCGCTCCGCCAGCCCACCCGCTTGATCGACTCCAATCGCCATATCCCCGGCATCATTCGACGGACGTTCTCCCGCCGCCGTCATCGTCTTCGCAAAATTCGAATCCTGCAGCGTCAGCAAATCGTTCGGCGTTCCAATCACCTTGCCAAAATTCAGCCGCCCCTTGCTGTTCGTCGCCGGACCGTTCCCCGCCGTATCCTGCTCCTGCAGCACCGTCGCAATCGATCCCGATCCGCCCCCCGTCTCACTCGTCAGGCAACTCACCCAGATCGGACTCCTTCTCTGTGACGCTCCAATCGACTTGCACTGTTCCGCGATAATCGAAACTCCCGTCGTCCCCTGGCTCGCCACCGCTGAAGGATTCGTCCCTGCCACTTCCATCAGCACCGTCGACCCATTGATCGCAATGCTGACCGGCCAGAACCAGAGCACCGGCACGTACTGCTGCGCCTGCACCGTATACGCTCCCGGCGCAGCCTGCGTATCCGTGAACGAGCACATCCCGTTCGTTCCGCAGTTCCCCGAGATGTTCGACGCGATCACATACATTCCGCTTGCATACGGAGCCGAGGTCCCCGTCCCCGTCGTCACCAGCACATCCCAGGTCAGCGTGCCCAGGCTCTGTCCAATGTTGCTCTGCAGTTCCACCGAAGGCCACATCACCGGTACGCTCGTCGATCCGCTCGTCGGCTCTGCCCACCCCACATACAGCACCGGACCATATCCCTGCGTCGAACTCCGCGGCACCACAAAATACGTTCTCTCCGCCGCTCCGCCTCCGCCCGTTGCAAACCCAGGGTCCAGCCCGCTGATCGGAAACGTTCCCAGAATCTTCGTTCCCAATCCGCCCTGAATCAGATACCCATCCTGCGCCGCATATCCGTACAGCGGATTCACTGACCCGCCCGTCGATTCCTCATAAATGTTCGAAAACGTCGCCGGCTGCAGCCCTCCGAAATATCGAATCCCGTACGTCGGAAATCCCTGGCACACCGAATCCGAAATCACAATTCCATTTCCCCCGCCGGTCGCGCAGTTCACTCCGGTGATCTCGGAGCTATGCATGTACGTGATTCCCGCGTTCCCCTGATCCGTCCTCTGATACAGAAACGCTGCCATCGGCCAGTTCGCCGTCGCATTCAACACCAGGCTCGACCGGTTCGATGCTCGCTCAATAATGAATTGCTGATCGTTGTCATTCACAATCCCGTAGCTGAAATATCCCAACCCTCCCGGATTACTCTGAAACAGGTTGATGTCCTGCGCCACCACGTGATCGGAATTGTTCTCGATAAACGCATTCAGCAGATTGCAAAATCCAAACGTCGCCGCTCCCGCCGCAACCGTCGCCCCCCCCACCTTCAACGTAAAGGTCGTCGAGTTCGGCACGCTCAACACCGAAGTCGCCCAATGTCCGCCCGCGTTCGTCGAGTAATACTCGCAGTCGACCATGTCTCCCACAACAAAAGGATGCGTGCTCGCCGTCGTCACCGTATAAGTCCCGCTAGTCGCCGAAATCCCCGCCACCTGCACCCCATCCACATTAATGGCCGAAGTTCCCGACAGGTTATACAGCTTGTGATGGTTCACATACGGCCCACCCTGCGTAGTTCCCACGTAGATGCACCGGTCGCGCGTCGAGCAGGTAATCAGCGCCCCGGCTCCATCCAGAATTCCCCCGCGTCCCCGCAGATACACCGTCGCGTACACGTTGTAAGCCTGACCCGCCGCCAGCTTTACATAGGGAGCAACCTGCGCCTGCGCAGTAAGTCCCGTATCGTTCGCCCACGCGTCGTTCCACGCTTCCTGAATTCCAGTCGACGCCGATCCCACCGTATATCCCGCCCCATGCGTATGCGCCGTGGTCACCGTGATCGTTCCACTGCTCCCGCCCGGCGTGCAGCTCCCGCCGGTCACCGGAACCGCCTCCGCCGTTCCCGTCCCCGCAACGTAAACCTTGTACGAGTAATAATTCGTGCCCGAATTCGTATCGATCCCCAACGGGCACGGCGCCAGATGAATCGTATTCGCGCCCACCGTCCCCAGACTGTCCGCCGGAGTCTGCGCCCAGTTCCAACTCCCCGTCACATACCGGATGTTCGCCAGATTGTTCGCCGAAAACTGCGTTCCTGCCGGCTGCGCAATCGCCTGGTTCGCCACCGGATTGATCGAGATGCTCCCCGTTCCCCCTCCCGATCCGCAAGTTCCCCACGTGCCCGAAGCCCCATTCCCCAGCAGACAACTCCCCGCCGAAGCCAACCCCGTTCCCAACTCATTCGCCGGAACCAGCCCCGCAATCAAATCCGACTTCGCTGCCAGCCCCGTATCCACATACGATTTCGTCGCCGCCTGCAGCGCAGCCACCGGATTTGCCGGCAACGTAATCGGCCCCGTCACCGTCCCGCCCGCAGTCGATAAATAATTTCCCGCGCCCACATTACTCACAGCCGAATCCACGTAACTCTTATTAGCGATCGCAGTCGAGCTAGTAGGCGTCGGCACCGTAGGAGAAGTCGAAAATGTTTTCGCTCCGCTAATCGTCTCTGTCCCGCCTAAGTGCACCACCGTCGCCAGTTCCGAATTCACGTACTGCATCGATACCGGCTGCGTCGCCTCCCCCGATCCCGGAGTCGTCCGCACCGCCGCCAGATTCACCGCCGTAGTCGAAGCCGGAACCAGCCAGTACTCCGTCTTCACCTCGCCAGGTCCCAGCTGATAAACCACCGAGTAATACACGCCCTGCCGGAGATGCTCCCACATTCGACACCAGCGCAACGTTCAACGCCCCGTTCGAACTGAGCGTCACGGCCGTATTCCCAGCCGCCACCGGCGTTCCCGTCGAGGTAAGAAACGCCGGCCAGCTGATGATCAACGTCCCCGCAGCCGGAGTTCCATCCGCCATATACACCGTATCCGCAACGGTAGTAGTAGTAGCCCCAACTTGCGGATCAGGATGTGGCGCGGGCATCCCGTGTGGCGCGGGCACTCCTGCCCGCGAAATGCCAGGAGCAACCAAGATCCCCACCCACAAACCCACCATCATCACCCAACAACAAAGCCGCCCCAAAGGGCGGCCACCAAAATCAACCATCACATTCCTCCATCAAATCCCTGCCTCTGTGGTGAACCCGGCTTCCAAAGTCAGAAGTAGAGAGGCGCCCGCCTTTTGACTTTCCTCTGTGCCCCTCTGTGCCCTCTGTGGTGAAGAACTTCCCTACCCACGTTCAGTACGGCTAGCCTGAGAATTTCGACTCCCCTCGGCCGCCAGAAATTCCTCCACGCTCCGCACATAAATCTCAGCAAAATCCGCCACCGCCCTCCGCGACTCGATCCTCTCCATCGCGTCCTCCAACTCCCATCCCATCGATCCCATCACCGCCAGCGCCATCATCGGAGCCCGATGCACTCCCGCCGCGCAATGAATAAATAACTTCGCCCCATCCCCGCTCAAAGCCGCCGCCGCAAATTCCACCCCCCGCCGAAATAACTCCGGAGGCTTCAACTCAAAATCATCGTCCGTAGGATTCCACAAAACCTGAACCGCCAAACCCTCTGCCAGCGGCCGGTCGTCAAATTCAATCTGCATGTCGATGATGTGCGTGATTCCCGCCTCCACCACCGCTACCATATTCCCGGTGGTCCAAATCCCGCCGCCCACCGCAATCCGCTCCGTGATCCAGGAAATATCCATGAGGTAAGTGTGGAGCGGGCACCCCGGCCCGCTTCCCACACCACTCTACAATGTCCACCCAACCAAAGCGAAGCCATCCAAAGCCCGGACTTTGATCTCCTTCGCTTCCCTCTGTGCCCTCTGTGGTGAACAGGTCACACCACAACCGAACCGGTCACCGAACTCTCCACACCCTTCTCTGCCTGAGCCTCGCCAGCATGCGGCTCCCCGGCTTTCTTTCCCCCATCCAGCCGAGCCAGCAAAGTTTTTGCCAGGCAGTCTTCCTCCTCCGTAGCCTGCTCGCCCTCCACCGGCCTGGGAAAGATCCCCGCCATCTCAAACAAATACTTCGCTGGAGCCAGCTCTCCACGCGCCGCCAGCTCCATTACCGCCTCCGCAATCTCCTCTGCCCCCGCCTTCACCAACTCCGTAATCTCCTCCCGCACCTTCGCCGCATCCACCGGCTTCTTCTTCCCCGCGCTCTTCGTGCCCGATTTCTTCCCCGCCGCTTTCCCCGTTTTCTTCCCAGTTTTCTTGATCATTGCCTCAATACTCGAAAATGAATTTATGCCATGAATCCAAGCCCTGCCTGATTTTCCTCAGTGCCCCTCTGTGTCCTCTGTGGTGAAGGTTCCTCCCAAAAAACGAAAGGCGCGCCCGCAAGCGCGCCCTTCTGCAAGGAGGTTTTCTTTTTTCTTACCCTCTATATTCAGAATAACAAATCGCGATGGGTCAACCGGAAAGCTTTTAGAATTTATTTTCGCTTTCTTCACAGTCACTTACGCAAGCCTCACCCTCTTCACCCCCTTGACAAGATTTTCCACAACCACTCTCCCCGCCCCATTCCAGCCGGTCCATTAACCCTAACTCCAGAAGTATCTCACTTAGTAAGTCCAGTACAATCGGCACATAAGTTCGTACCGTCCGGCCACTACAACCCAATAACCGCGCCGTAGCATCCTGATCGTGCTCCTGCAGTATGTGCCGCGCAATCAGTTGCCGCGAAAACTCATCCAGCCTGTCCAGGCATGTCTCCATGTCATGCACAAAGATCACCCGATCCTCAAATGTTCCCACCCCATACGAAGTCACCTTAGACCGAAAGAACTCGCGCCCCAGCAGCGAAGGCAACCTCCCCGTCTCAATCGAAAACCGCATATACCGCCGCAACATCGCCACGCTCCGCTGCCGATAAACCCGCCGCACCCTCTCCGCCTCGTGAACCTCCCAGGGCTCTTCAAACAACGTAGCCCCAGACGCATTAGTCCGGGGAGAAGCCGCCGCGTCATGATCTCCCCCGTGTTCCTCCGTGCCCTCTGTGGTGAACCCACCCCCATTCCCAATCGGCGCCGTGTGCCCCATTTCTCGCGCACTTTGCGAAAAGTGGGGATCTTGATCTCCTCCGTGTTCCTCTGTGCCCTCTGTGGTGAATCCACTTCCCGCCCCACCCCGCGCCCCAGGCCCGCCCACAGGCAAGCTCATGCCGCACCGCCCGCAGCCTCAAACTCCAAATCATCTCCCCCAAATTCGTCCACCAGAGATTTCTTCTGGACCGGAAGCATCACCCGCTGCGGCTTCTTCTTTGGAATCGGTAACTCCGCTACGCTCCTCTGGCAGTGATCGCAATACACCACGCCCGCTCCGCACTCCCGCACCCATAACCCTCCACAGCGCTCGCAATATTTCAACTCCAGCCGAGTTACTCCGTTTTCGTGATCCGTCTTCATAACTCCTCCGTTGGGTGGTCAGCAACGAGCAGGAAGTCCCGATCCCCAACCGCTCCCCCAATAGAAAAAGCCCTGCGCCGTCTCCGCATCGCGGAAACTATGCGCAGGGCTCGTTTCTCTTACGAAGGCCTGCTGGGATGACCCGCTCGGGTCTATTTAATTTTCTGGAACTCTCTACTTGCGGAGTTCAAATGAGATTGCTCAATCGCTCTGCCTTCAACCGGTGTTTGCCTGAGACTCCTTCCACGCTACAGTTCTTGGCTGCGCTCTTCGTCCTGCCCCGCCCGCTGCTTGAAGTATCCTTCCTCGTAGCCTGACTTGAGCACTCGCCCGTTCTGCATTACCACGCTCACCCGTCCCGTGAAGCGCAGCGTGAGCAACAGCTGCTCCATGGACGCCGACAATACCTCGGCCTCCCGCACCTTCCGCCGAAATTCCCCGAAGTTCCTCTCTTCCATCGAGTTATCTGGGTTCCTGGTCATTGCGTTGTCCCGTGGAGCATAATTGGCCCTTACTTTGCGCCGATGCTATAGCTGTGGAAATTCTCAGTCAAGGTTGAATGACCCAACCTTGCCTGTGGAAAACAACTTGTCTTCCTCCCTACTCACCCGCTTGAGCCGCGCTCCTAACATCATCCTAGTTTCCTTCCACCCGTCCCAGCACCGCTTCCCTATCCCGAGACAAGAATTTTTCTCAGGATCTTTCTCCAGGCAACCCTCGCGCATCAAAAAGAATCCGCAAAGTCATTGAAAACACGCGGACGATAGCTGCTCCACTTACCGGCAGCCTATCCCCCGATGCTATACTTCGACTTATGAAGTTCAAGGTCCTCCAGGAGAATCTCCGCAACATTCTCTGGGAGCGAATCGAGACTGGCGAGCTCACTGGCCTCAAACTTGCCCAGCAAACCGGATTCAAACAGGCCCACATATCGAATTTCCTCAACCGCAAACGCGGCCTCAGCCTCGAAGGCATGGACAAGGTCCTCCAGGTCCAGCACCTCTCCGTCCTCGACCTGCTCGATCCCGCCGAAGTCAGCAAACGCGCCACCATCATCCCTCCCAGCGCAGACGAATTCGAAAACATCGTCCTCACCGACTCCTCGACCGCCGCCCAGCCCCTCATCGCCAGCATGCACGTCAAAGACATCTACAAGTTCAAGAAGACTTTCCTGCGCCGCCTGCGTGCCGAAACCGCAGGCGACCGCTCCCCCTGGCAGCGCTTCGTCCTCCTCAGGCTTGACGCTAAAGACGCCCTGCCCATGCACCCCCGCCTCCAGCCCGGCGCCCTGCTCCTGCTCGACCGCCATTACAACGCACTTGCGCCCTATCGCAAGGGCGAAAATAATATGTACGCTGTTCTGAAAACCGATCACTGCGCGATTCGGTACGTGGAAATCGCCGGAAATGATCTACTACTTCGCCCCCAAAATCCCTCCCAGCCGGTAGAGGTAATCCAAATCGAAGAAGGAAGATCCGCAAGCGACTACGTAATCGGCAGAATCTGCCACATAAGCCAAGAAGTGTAACCAAGCACAACGAAGAAGCAGAGATTTCGATCTCCTCCGTGATCCTCTGTGTCCTCTGTGGTGAAAGGATTTTGACTTGTCCCACCCATCCCCATAAGATGCTCCCGACTTTCCAAAGAAACCCATGACCTTCACCCGCCGCCAGCTCTTACAAGGACTAACCGCAGTAAGCGCAATAGCCCTAACAAAAAAGACTCCAGCCCGAGCCGCCGACAAACCCATCCCCTGGCCGCGCCCCCTAGGCAGCCCCGTGACCGAAAGCCTCCGCCCCGTCATCGAGAATTCCAGCGACGTGCGCACCCACTACGAAAAAATTCAGGAGATCGCCTCCTGGATGGCCTACGAAGAGCTCCCTCTGCCCAATCTCGCTATCCCCTTCGGCCTCGAAAAGACGCCCGACGTCGCCATGGACTTCATCATGGTCGCCAACACCATCGACACCGCATTCACTGACTTCAAAACGCACGTCAAATTTCAGATCGACTACGCAGGCGAGCACCAGTCCGACTCCGAAGCCATGTTCGCCTGCCTGAAGCGTGCCATGGACCAAGGCATTCCTGTCCTCGATGGAAAATTCCTGGCTAAAATCACACGCGCCGACATGGAAAAGATTTTCGCCGGCAACATCGAAATGCCCATGCTCGACGAAAAAACGCAACTCCTCCGCGACGCGGGCGCGGTTCTCGCTGCGAAATACGATGGCAGGTACTACAATTTCATTCGCTCATGCCCGCCGCGCCTCTACGACAATGGCAAGGGCCTGGTCGAGCGCCTGGCCGCCGAGTTCCCCCGCTACAACGACGTCAGCCAGTACGACGGCCACGAAATCAAGTTCTACAAACTCACTCAGCTCGGCTACTGGCAAATCTATGCCGGACTTGGCCCCGGCGGCGCATTCAAACTCGAAGATCCGCAGAAGATGACCGCCTTCGCCGATTACATCGTTCCCGTCGCGTTGCGCGTCATGGGCATCACCAGCTACTCGCCCGAGTTGGAGCACGCCATCAACACTTATCAACTGATCCCGCGCGACAGCCGCCAGGAAATCGAAATCCGCGCCCACTGCCTCTACGCCACCGCGCTACTCGCCGACGAGATCAACAAGCTGCGCCCGCCCGACCAGCAGGTCATCATCCCGCAAATCGACGCCCGCTTCTGGACTCACTACCACACCACCACCTGGCCGCATCACCTGACCCGCACCATCATGTACTGAAAAATGCTTGGCCTTTGCTAAGCATTCCTTCGTGGGACTTCGTGTCTTTCGTGGTAATGATTTTCAATCCGGATCACTATGCCTACTTTTTAGGAGTTCCCATCTTGTGGGCGCGGGCGTACAATTCCCGGTTGTTTTTGTAAGGATGTTTTTACCGTCATACGTAGCTATTGTTCGCATATCAATAGGAGGATTCATGAGAATTAACAAAGTGATCGTTCTGCTTATCGTGCTTGCGTTATCCATCTCCGTGGCTCTGCCTGCTTTCGCGCAGGATGGAGCTGCGACTTACAAAGCGAAATGCGCCGCTTGCCATGGCCCCATGGGCGAAGGCAAAGTTGGTCCCGCATTGAAGGGAACTGCTCTGACCTCGGACCAGATCGTGGGCGTGCTCACCAAGGGCGACGAAGCCAAGAAGGCTCCGCACAAGAAGGCCATCTCCGGCCTGTCCGCGGAAGATGCCAAGGGCGTTGCCGATTTCGTAAAGACCCTGAAATAGGTTGGGATTTTTTTTCAGAAGCCCTCCAGTCGTCAGACTTGAGGGCTTTTGCTTTTGGCCAGCGCCTGCCCGATGCGCGCCAGCGTGGTTTCTTTCCCCAGCACTTCCAGGGTTTCAAACAGCGGCGGAGCGTTCTTGCGCCCGCAGACCGCGACCCGGATGGGCTGAAACATCTGTCCGGCCTTGAGGCCGAGTTCCTGTGCGGCCGCGCGCAGAGCCTGATCCAGCGGGTCGTGCTTGAACTCCACGTTGGGCAAAACTTCCAGCGCCTTCTGCAAAGCCTTCACCGCCATGGCCGCATCGCCTTTTTGCGGAATCAGTTCGGCGGAATCGTAGGGCGGCAACTGGTCGACAAAGAAAAAATCCGCCGCGGTGAGCACATCGCGCAGCAGTTCAATACGCTCGCGAATCAGCGGCGTGACCCGCTGCATCTTTTCCGCCGTCACTTGCGGATAGACCTCGTGCACAACCGGCAGCAGCCGCTGGCTCAGATCTTCCACGCTCAGGCTGCGAATGTGCTGGCCGTTGAGCCACACCGCTTTCGGATCGAAAGTCTCATGCAGTGTGGCGGCAGGCTCCTTGAAGTTGACCACCGCATTCGCCCGGTTGATGCCTTCCAAAGAAAACGCCTCGGTCAGTTCCGCAACGCTCATCTGCTCGCGATCATTTTTCGGCGACCAGCCCAGCAGGCACAGAAAATTGATGAACGCCTCGGGCAGAAATCCGGCGTCCCGATAAGTCGTCACGCTCACCACCGGGCCGTGACGCCGCTTCGAGAGCTTCGTCCCGTCGGGCGCAACCAGCAGCGGCAGATGCGCAAACTGCGGCGGCGTGACTCCGGCGGCCTCGAAAATCAGCACATGCTTGAAGGTGTTCGAAAGATGATCCTGCCCGCGAATAATGCGGCTGATACTCAGGTCGGCATCGTCGGCGCACGACGCCAGGTGATACGTCGGCATGCCGTCGGAGCGCAGCAGGGCGAAGTCTTCAATGTCGGCGCCTTCTTTCATCTGTTCGCCATACACCGCGTCGTTGAAGCGCACCACCTGCCCGCCCTCGCGAGGCACGCGAAAGCGCAGCGCGAACGGCTCTCCGGCCGCAGCCCGGCGGTCGCTCTCCTCGCGCGATAGTTCGCGCATCCCAGGATTGAACAACCACGTCCCCTGCGCCCCGGATTTTTCGCTGTCGCCAGTGTGCGCGGGCGTGAAGTCGCGGTAGGCCAGTCCTTTTTGAAAGATTGTCTCGGCCATCTGGCGATGCAGCGTCCCGCGGTCCGACTGCTTGTACTCCTCATCCCATCCCAGGCCCAGCCACTTCAGCCCTGCGAAAATCGAAGTGACCGAAGCATCCGTGTTGCGCTCTACGTCCGTGTCATCGATGCGCAGAATCATGGTGCCGCCGGTGTGGCGGGCGTAGAGCCAGTTAAAGATGAACGTCCGGGCGCTTCCCACGTGGAGAAATCCTGTAGGCGATGGGGCAAAGCGCACGCGTGGCTTGGCGGAAGTGCTGTCTGACGAGCTCATGTAGGGTCATTGCGATGGTACGGGCGGGCGAAAAGAAGCGTCAAGGCAGGAGGTCTATTCGCCGTTTCTTTGCCGATGATGCCCTCTCGCGCGAAAGGTTGCATGCAGTGGCCTTTTTCCACAACTCCGGCGTGCACCGCATTGTACTTAAATTCTATTGTGTTCCCATATTTGCTTATGAAACCATTGCCCCAACGCATCCTTGCGCCAGGTGCGAAGTCTGCCCTTTGCGGCGGCCTATGAATAGTGTCGTCATCACCACGGTTCTAATACCGGGCATTGTCTCGGTTCTGCTGTTTTTCGTCTTCACCTACCTGCGCGAGCAGAGCCGCCAGGCATACTTCCGCGCGTGGCAACTGGCTTGGGCGTTCTATTCGCTGCACTACATGCTCGACGCCTTCCCGGAGTCCCCTACCGCGTTTCTGGTCAGCGAGCTTTTTTTGGTGGCGATGGCGCTGTGCATCTTCATTTCGACGCGCCTGATGCGCGCCTCCGTATGTTTTTCGCTGGTATGACGCGGCAGTCGCCGCCGGCGGCGTTGTCCTGGCCGGACTCACCCTGCGCGGGCACATGATAAACGGCCTCTTCCATCCGGATGTGCAGCCGTCGATCCGGCTGGGCGTTGGACTCGCGGCTATTCTGCTTTATTGCTCGGCAGTGTTCTACGTAAGCGGCCACCGCCGCGGATCGCTGGCCTTCCAGGTGCTCGGCATTTCGCTCGCGTTCTGGGCAGCGCTGATGGGCGTGGGGCAGTTGCAGAATCCATGGGTGGAGCGCTTTGGCAGCGCCAGCCGCCTGTTTGGCCCTGTACCGCAAATGCTGCTGGGCATTGCCATGGTGATGGTGCTGTTTGAAAATCAGCGCAACGCGGTGCTGGAGAACACGCTGGCGCTTTCAACGCTGGGCGTCGATCCGCGGCGCTTGCTGTTTGCCGAAGACCTGGTGCCCAGCATGCAAGCCGCGCTCGATCGGCTGATGGGCGCTCTGCCCGCGCGGCGCGCCGCCATCTGCATCACCGAGCGCTGGCGCGGCCTGCTGCCTTCGGTGCAGCACGGATTCTCTTCCGGATTTCTGGCTGCGCTCGAAACCAGCGGCGCCGCCGACTACATCAGCGAGCTGGCCTACCGCCAGAGTGGAATCTTCACCGCGCATCATCTGGCCGAGATGACGGAATCTTTTCCCATAAACGCGGTGGGGAATTTCGCCGACTTCAAGCGAATTCTCACCGGCGAGGGAGTGAGTAATCTGACCGCGGTCACGCTGCAGACGCGAGAAAATAATTTCGGCGTCATCCTGTTTCCCCACGCCGAGCGCCGGGCATTCGGCTCCTCTGGCCCGCGCCTGATGGTGGGTCTCGCGCTGCAACTGGGGCTGACGCTGGAAAATTATGTGGTCAGCCACGACGCCCACCGTCGCACCAAAGAGTACGAATTGCTCACCGACATCGGCAAGGCCATCAGCTCGCGCCTCGATCAGGACGAAATCCTGCGCACGATTCAAACCGAGCTGGGGCAGATTTTCGATACCAGCAATTTCTATATCGCCTTCCGCGATGACGATGAAATTCGCTTCGAACTGGAAATTCGCGACAATCAGCTGCTCTCCAAGCGCAGCCGCGAACGCCGCAATGCCTTCACCGAATATGTGATTCGCACCGGCGAACCGCTGCTGATCCGCTCGAATCTGGAGACCACGCGCAAGCGGCTGGGCATCAGCCACGTGCCCGAACGCCCCGCCAAGTGCCTGATTGCGGCTCCAATTTTTCTGGGCACCAAAGCGACTGGCGCCATCGTGGCGATGAATGCGGATCGCGAGTTCGTGTTTGAGCAGCGCGATCTCGATGTGCTGCTGACTGCGGCGGGACAGGTTTCCGTCGCCATGGAGAATGCCCGCCTGTTCGCCGAAGAGCAGCGGCGCTCGCGGCAACTGGCGTTTCTCAATAACATTTCGCGCACCGCGATTTCCAGCGACGATCCCGTGCAGATGCTCGACCGCATTGTCGACGAGATTCAGAAGAACTTCAGCTTCGACCACATCGGCATCGGGCTGCTCGATTATGGAACCAAAGAGGTCGAGATCAAGGCCGAAGCGGGAGCGACCGCTCACGCCAAAGGCAAGCGCATTCCGCTGGGGACGGGCATTCTGGGGCGTGTGGCGCGCACCGGCGAACGCGCCCTGGTGCAGAACGCAGCGCCCGGCAACCTGAACGGAATCCTGCCGGATTCGCGCGCGGTGCTCTGCATTCCCATGACCTATGGCGAATCGCTGCTGGGTGTGCTCAACATTGAAAGTCGCACCGAAGATGCATTCTCGCCGCAGGACGTGCTGATTCTCAACACGCTCGCCGACTTGCTCGCGACTGCGCTGCACAACGCCTTCGTCTTCCAGAAATTGCAGCAGCAATCGATCACCGACGGCCTCACCGGAATCAAGACGCGGCGCTTTTTCTGGGAGGCGCTCTCCGCCGAGTGGAAGCGCGCATCCCGCTCTGGGCGGCCGTTCTCCGTGGTGCTGGTCGATCTCGACAAGTTCAAGGAAGTCAACGACACCATGGGCCACTTCGAGGGCGACCTGGTGCTGGCGCGAGTGGGGCGGCTGCTGGAACAGAAGTCGCGGCAATCGAATGTGGTGGCGCGTTACGGCGGCGACGAGTTCATCATCCTCATGCCCGAGACCGGCGCGGAACAGGCGCAGGTACTGGCCGAGCGCCTGCGCCAGTGGATGGCGAGCGATCCCATGCTGAGCGAGCATCACACCACTGGCAGCTTCGGCGTCGCCAGTTTTCCGATGCACGGATTTTCCATTGAAGACGTCATCCGTGTCGCCGACGCGGGCATGTACGTTTCGAAGCGCTCCGGCGGCAACATGGTTTCGACCGCGCAGGAATATGTGGAAGGCGAGGTCTTCGCGCGGCAGCGGCAACAGATTTCGGCGTACATCGAAGGATTTCTGCAGCGCGAGCGCACCGGACCGGAGCACGTCGACGAATTGACTTCGATGCTGCACAAGCTGTGCTGCAGCGACGAAAATGAACAAGAGTGCAATGTGCCGCTGCTGAAAGAAGCGATCGAGTCGCTCAGCCGCGCCGCCGAATCACGCGAACTGCAGTCGTCCGGCCATGGCGACCTGGTCGCGCGCTATACCGAGGTGATTGCGCGCGGGCTGCAGTTGTCGGCGGAAGAAACCGCTGATCTCGTCTATGCCGCGCGTGTGCATGATGTGGGAAAGATTTTTATCTCCGAACGTATTCTCAACAAGCCCGGCCCGCTCAGCGAGGAAGAATATCGGTTGATCCGGACGCATCCGCACGTGGGCGCGGAACTTGTTGGCATCATTCCTGCCAGTGATCACATGCGGCTGGCGGTCGAGCATCATCATCAACGCTTCGACGGATCGGGCTATCCCGACGGGCTGAAGGGCGAGCAGATCCCGCTGTGGGCGCGGATTATCGGCCTCACCGACGCTTATGCCAACATGGTGACCGAGCACGCTATCGGCAACGCTCGCACGCCCGAGCAGGCGCTGGACGAGCTTGCCAAGATGAGCGGCACGCGCTTCGACGGCATGCTGGTACGCCTGTTCCAGCGCGGACTGAAGTCCGAGCGCGCGCCATCGAACTCCGCAGATTGATTTTCGCGGCAGCGAATCCTGAATGACCTCTGGTGAAAGAACCTTCACCGCAGAGGTCACAGAGGCTCACAGAGGCAGTTCCACTTGCCATCCGCCGGAAGGAACGGCGAGACTAGCTCTTATGTCCGTTCCTCTTTCTCTCTCCGGCAAAGTGGCGTTGATCTCAGGCGGCTCGCGCGGCATTGGCGCGGCTGCGGTGCGGCTGTTCGCAGCGGCCGGCGCTAAGGTTGCATTCAGTTATCGCAGCGCACGAGCGCAGGCCGATGCGCTGGTCAGCGAATGCGGCGTGGCGCAGTGTCATGCCATTCAGTCTGACCTTGACCATCCGGACGCCGCACGCGCCCTGGTTGCCGCGACTGTCAAGCATTTCGGACGGCTCGACATTCTGGTGGCGAATCATGGCGTGTGGCCGGCAGACGATGTTGCCATCGACCGCATGCCGGACGCGCAATGGCGCTCGACGCTCTCCATCAATCTCGATGGCGTGTTCGGCCTGGTCAAATATGGCGTCGCACAAATCAAATCGCAGCCACGCACCAGCGGACCCGCCGGGCACATCGTGCTGATCAGTTCCACCAGCGGCCAGCGCGGCGAGGCCTACCACGTTGACTATTCCGCGACCAAGGGCGCGATCATCAGCATGACCAAGAGCCTGGCCAGCGAACTCGCCTCCGCCGGCATCTATGTGAACTGCGTGGCGCCGGGCTGGGTCGATACCGATATGAGCGCGGCCACCCTGGCCGATCCGAAGACGGGAGAGCTGATCCGGCGCACGATTCCGCTGGGCCGGGCCGGCAAGCCGGAAGAGATTGCCGCGCCCGTGCTCTTCTTGTGCACGGAGTACGCCGGGTTCATTACTGGCGAAGTATTCAATGTGAACGGGGGCGCGGTTCTGGTGGGATAAATCGGGAATTGGCTCGGTTCTGGTGATAAAATTGCGGCCTCTGCCAGCTTTCATTTCGGCCTTGGCGTGCATCCAACCGCCCAGGAGCTTTCCATGCCTTGGGCAGAAAGCCCACGGAAAACGCTACAATTCCAAGTGCGCTTGATCCCTTCGAGAGAATGAAGCAGCTTTTACCTATTGTGGTGCTGGTGTCTTTGGGATGGGCGTCCCAAAGCGGACAGCAAGCCCTGAACACCGTGCCCGTGAAATCCTCCGCGCCGAAGGCAATGGCCCCATCGCCGCTGCCGGCTTCGGTGATGGACGATCCCAACGCGCGCCAGGCGAAATCGATTATCCAGCAAGGCATTCAAGCGCTCGGAGGCGAGTCGTGGCTGACCCTCCGCGACCGGGAGATCCAGGGACGCACCTATAGCCTGCATCATGGCCGTCCCACTGGTCCGGGCACAATTTTTTGGAGCTTCTCTGAATTTCCTGACAAAGAGCGCGTGGAGTTGACCAAAGAGCGCGACATAACGGAGCTCTTCATCGGCGACAAGGGATACGAGATTACTTACAAGGGCGTGCATCCAATCGAAACCAAGGATCTCGAGGATTACGTGCGGCGGCGGCGCTTCGCGCTCGATCTGGTGCTGCGCACCTGGGTCAACGATCCGACGGTGGTGATTCTCTATGACGGTAACGCCATCGCCGCGCAGCATGCGGCCGCGCAGGTGAGTTTGATCAACGACAAGAACGAACGCGTGACTTTATTTTTTGATACCGACAGCCATTTGCCGATCAAGAAAACCTTCGAATGGCGCGATCCCGCGGACAAGCAGAAGAATCTGGAAGAAGAAATTTACGAGAACTACCGCCAGGTCGGCACCGTCATGGTGCCCTACAACGTGACCCGCTACTTCAACGGAGACATGTCGAACCAGCGCTTCCTGAACGGAGCCACCGTGAATCAGGGACTCGACCAGACCATGTTCGACCCGAACTCCGGCTACAACCCGAACAAGCAGCAGTCCAAAAAATAGTTCAACTTTGGGTGAGCACGCTGCCTATTTCGGCAGGGCAGGCTTTCGTAGCCGTCTTTCGGGAGGGAAGTCTTCGTTCTTTTTCAGAAGTCTCAGCGTAGCGGCGTTGCGAAGTCTCTCGGTATGCTCGTGAAGCGCGAACTTCAGCTCGGCGAAGACTGACTCCAAGTCCGCGCCACGGGCTTTAATCGCCCGGGTACACAAATCCCGGATGCGATCATCGAGTCGCCGGAGCACTTCGGGGGAGGCCACAGTCTAGTGCTAACATCGGCTCACAGCCCGTTCGATACCCTACATTCTGTAGACAGCGGCGTACTTCCAATTAGGGTGAGCCCCTGAAGGTCGCTAGCTACCGGCACTCCGCACGGTTGAATGGATTGCGCTCCGCACGCGGAGCGTGGTCGCAAGCAAGGCGAGTGGTGCAAGGATCGTCACCGCTATTGCCCCCCAGCCCAGCCCCTGCCCACGCATCACCGACGCCGAGACTACGACCGACAGTAGACCGTAACCGGTGATCAGAATTCGGAAGTATCGGTCGAGCGGCTGCGACTTGCGGTCCAGTTTGTGCAGTACGCGCCGGTCGAAATCGGGCGGAAGGCTTGGGACGGGCGCGGCCATGGAACGCCGCAGCAAATTATCGATCCGCAAATTGTCGATCCCTTCGCGAGGTTCCATCTAGACAGGACGTGTCGGCCAGCGGTTGCACCGCGCCAGCGCAGAACCCGTAAGTGTAGGTCTTCCGTCACCTGTGCGAATCCCGGCACTCATAACACTCTGATTCCAAGCCCATTATTTACAATTATTTACAAGGTGACTTGGCTGGTTCCTGTGGCCTATCCCGGCCACGAAGTGTGGCTTTTTTACCACAGACAGCTTTTCCACCGGGAGGCGTAATCTAACCGTTCTCATTCCATCTTGATTTGCGAACAGACAATCCGCTCGGCCGTCGAGTGCAGTGGCATAGGCCTGCATAGCGGTGCTCCCGTTTCCATGCGAATGCTGCCTGCGCCTTCGGGCACGGGCATCGTGTTTCGCCGCACCGATCTCGACGGCTATGAGATCGAGGCCGTCAGCCGCAACGTGGCCCGCGTCAGCTATGCCACCAGCTTGATGAAGAAGGGCGTGTTCATTTCGACCACCGAGCACCTGCTCTCGGCGTTCATCGGGATGGGCATCGATAATGCGATTGTCGAACTCGACAACCTGGAGCTGCCCATTCTCGACGGCAGCGCGCGGCCGTTTGTGGAGATGATTCGCAAGGCAGGCATTCGCAGGCAACGGCGGGCGCGGAAATATCTGAAGATGCGGCGCGAGCTGGAGATGCGCGAGGGCAACAAGTTCATCGCGGTGTATCCGGCGGACGTGTATTCGGTTTCATATTCGATCAACTTTCCGCATCCGCTGATCGGCAAAGAGACGTTTGAGGTCGAGCTATCGAATGGCAGTTACCTGCGGCACATTGCGGGGGCGCGCACATTTGGCTCGCGCCAGGACGAGCAGGCGATGCGCGATATGGGATTGATTCGCGGGGCGTTCAAGCGAGAACTGCATTGTGCTGACGCGCGACGGAGTGGAGAACGGCCCGCTGCGCTTCGCCGACGAATTTGTGCGCCACAAAGTTCTGGACCTGGTGGGAGACTTGGCGCTGCTGGGCAAACAGATTCTGGGGAAAGTGGTCGCCGATCGCGCTGGGCACGCCATGCATACGGCGCTGGTATCGCGCATCCTGCGGGACAAGACGCTGTGGGAAGAAGTTACGGTCGACGGCGAAGAACCAGAGCGGACGCACGCTGCCTCGGTTGAAGCCGCCGCGGGCGCTCACTAGCGCTGCAGCTCCCTGGAATTTAAATCCGCAGGACTTCAGTCGGCAGAATTTCAATCGGCGGGTTCGCAGGGCGGATCACTCATCTCGTAGGGCGGATCGCATGGTTTCTCCTGCAACAGGCGCTCCAGCTCAGCGCGGGTCTCATCGATCACGGCAGCCGCGAAGCGCTTGGCCTGCTCTTGCCGTTCGCGTGACAATTCCTTCACCCGCAAATCGAGCAGCGGGATATCTTCTTCAAACCAGCGCAGCGTCCGCTGCACTTTGGCAATGCGGACATCATGGGTCATATTCGGCATAGGGGAGGGCCCTCCGGTAATTTCCCAGAATGCCATGGATGCAGGCTGCGGGTAGTCACTGAGTAGGTACGGGATGTCGTCTGCGGAACTCTGTGACCTCTGTGGTTGAAAAAAGTCTTTCACCACAGAGGACACTGAGGAACACAGAGGAAAATCACTATAGGGGAGGGCCTCCGATAATTCCTCAGAAATGCCACGGACGACTAGGTACTGGCCTTCCTGTGTGGACTCTGTGACCTCCGTGGTTGAAGAAGGTTCCTTCACCACATGAGGTCCCTGAGAAACACGGAGTATCGGAGTTACTGCAGGGTTTCGGGGCCGGCGTTCGCGATTTTTTCTTTGGCGCCGGGGAGTTCTTCTTCGAGTTGTTCGTCGAGCCAGCGTTCCAGACTTTTCTGGCACTCGGTGGGAACTTCGCGGAAGCGCAGTCCGGCGCGGCCATTCATGTCGGCCCAGACTACTTCGGCTTCCACATCAAAGCTGAGGTTGGTTTCAGGCAGAGCAAACTGCAGGCGCGGCGTGGCGCCTTTGGGCAGGGCTTCCCGCAACATCAGCGCGATGCCGCTTTCGCTGATGTTGGTGCTGGTCGCGTTTACGTTTTTATTTTCGAGCACGATGCGGACCTGTATCTTCACCGGATGGCGGAAGTAGCGGCGGCGCTCCTTAACCATGAAATTCAGCGCGGCATGAAAGCAGCGCGAAGCGTTCAGCATGCTGATCGGTTTCTGCAGCACGAAGTTGGCGCCCATGCTGAAGGCTTCCTGCGTGGTGGTGCGATGTCCGTTAAGAATGGCGAACGTGACGGAATTCTTGTTGCTGGGCGTGGCGCGGAGACCCTGAAGCACTCCCAGGCCGCCCTGCAGGTCATCGCAGTCCACGATGACGGCGTCGAACTTTTCGGAGATCAGGATGTCGACGGCTTGGCGCGCTTCGTGGCAAATCTCCACCTCGATGGAAAGCTTTTCGAGCGTGGGCCGGATTACGCGCACCAGGTCCGGATCCTGGCTGAGCAACAGGGACTCTAACGTCATGGTAATGATTCTAGGGATGACTTCCCGAAGGCACTAGTCACAAAGGTAGGTGGACGCGGTGTTGGCCTTACGTGCGACGATGGGGGCTCGATTGTGCGGTGGGTTTGATCTGGAGTAAAAAAGCTAGGCATGCAGGAAGGGGCACAGATCGCGTATCTGTCACTGGGATCGAACGTGGGCGACCGCGCCGGGCAGTTGCACGATGCGATTGCGCGGCTGGCAGCGGCCGGGCGCGTGGTGGCGACTTCTTCTTTTTATGAAACTGAGCCGGTTGAGTTCACCGAGCAGCCGTGGTTTCTGAATTGTGCCGTCGCACTGGAGACGCGGATTTCGCCGCCGGAGCTGATGAAGACTGTGCTCGGCATCGAGCAGGAGATGGGACGGCGGCGCACGCAGAAAAAAGGTCCGCGCACGATTGATATCGACATTCTGCTGTATGGGGATGAAGTCGTCGATTCGCCAGAGTTGAAGATTCCGCATCCTGCGATGCAGGAGCGGCGATTCGTGCTGCAGCCTTTGGCCGAGATCGCGCCGGGGGCGCGGCATCCGGCGCTGAAGAAAACTGTGGCAGAGTTGCTGGCGGAGTTGCCGGGCGGGCAGGCCGTGCGAAAAAGTTAGCCACGGATTTCAACGGATCATCACGGATAAGGCCTGCTTGTGCTTTAGCTCCGTGGTGATCTGTGAAAATCCGTGGCGCTGTCAGGGAAGGATTATGCGGCTGCCGGCTTCCTGCGGAGTGATGACTGCTGATTCCTTCTCGGGAAATTGCGCGTATAAAAATTCTATGAAGGCACGCGAGAGCGGACGGCCGGACGTTCGTCCATGCGCCAGGCGCACCAGGAAGACCAGCGCTTTCAGCACATCGGATTCGCGCAGCGTGGAATATCCCAACTGCTTCTGCTCGGCCTCGCGGTATTCCTTGATCATCAGCTCGACTTCGGCGGCGACGCGGCGTTGGGAATCGCTGGTCAGCGGCTGCTCGTAGTGCAGGCCAGAAGTCGCGAGGCGCTGGTAGATGGTGGTCATGGCCGCAAGCGCGCTGATCAGATCCTGATCGTGCAGGCTGCGGTCGGCGCGGGCGGCCTTGGCCAGCGCGAAGGTCAGACCCATCAGCAGATGTTCTTTTTCGTACATGAACTGGTCAGAGACTTCGATGTGCAGAAATAATCCGGCAGCGTCGAGTTCGGCCGCGGAGCGCGGCTTCTCATGCTCGTGCGCCTGAATCAGGTACGGGCAATCGCTGGGACAGTCGAGCGTGACTTCGCGCTGCTCGCCGCAGCATTGCGGGCAGATGCGCCCGTGGACAGCGGGGCAAAAACGTTTCTCCTTGCGGATTTCACAGATGGCGCAGGCCAATGGGACTCCTGTAAATATTATGGCACGTGGAGCGGGCACTCTTTTCCGCTGGCTTTGTGAATGCCGGCGGCCAGCGGGCAGGAGTGCCCGATCCACACCATTCGGGTTTTTGGTAACCACGCTGGTACGCATGGCTGGCCCGTTTTGGGAGGTTGGGGCGTGAAATGCACTGTAAAAATGCGCTCTCCCGCGTGCGGCTGGCGCAGAAACCGCATAAAATATGATGTTTTCCACAGGGGCGAGGGTATAAGATAGCGCCCGGTTGGGTATTAAACCGATTTTTACAGGAGGAAGTAATGGCAGCTGGAATGACCAAGACTCAATTGATTCGGCATCTGGCCGAGAAGAATGAACTCAACAACAAGCAAACGGCGGCGTTTCTGGAGCACCTGGCCGACACCGCAATTAAAGAAACAAAAAAGAATGGCGTATTCGTTGTGCCCGGACTGGGCCGCCTGGTGAAGGCGCATCGCAAAGCCCGCGTGGGACGCAACCCGCAGACCGGCGAGCCGATTCAGATCAAGGCGAAGACTGTCGTGAAGTTCCGCGTGGCCAAGGCCGCGAAGGACGCGATCGCTCCCAAGAAGTAGTTCTGCTGAATATTTATTCGGAAGGCCGGCTAGAGCCGGCCTTTCTTTTTGTGATTGAAATATGTTGGGACCGCCTCGGCTGCCCACCGAGCGTAGCGAGGCGGGGCAATGAGGGCGGGCAGGCCGCACATATGCTGAACTGGATCGTCATCGGGATCGGGGATATCACCACGCGGCGCGTGATTCCTGCGATTCAGGCGGAGCCGCGGAGTGCGCTCTACGGGGTGGTCACGCGTGATCCGGCAAAGGCTGCGCGCTATGACGCGCAGGTGTGGGCGACGCTCGACGGAGCGCTGGCTGATCCTGCGGTGGATGCGGTCTATGTTGCGACTCCAGTTTTTCTGCATGCGCCGCAGACGATTCAGGCGCTGCGCGCGGGCAAGCATGTGCTCTGCGAAAAGCCGATGGCAATGAACGAGGCCGAGGCCCGCACCATGCTCGCGGCCGCGGATGCGAGCGGAAAGCAATTTGCGGTTTCGTATTACCGGCGTTGCTATCCCAAGGTACGGCGGGCGAGGGAACTGCTCGCGGCGGGAGCAATCGGAAAGCCTGTGCTGGCAGAACTCACCTGCCATGGCTGGTTTGATGGAACCGGTAGCCGCAGTTGGCTGGTCGATCCGGCGAAGGCTGGAGGCGGACCGCTGTTCGATATTGCCTCGCACCGCATCGACTTGTTGAATTTTATTTTTGGCCAACCGCTGCGGGCGGCGGGGCAGCTATCCAATGTGGTGCATAAGTATGCAGTCGAGGACAATGCCACCGTCATGATCGAGTATGCGGGCGGAGTGCGCGGGGTGGTCGATGTGCGCTGGCATTCGAAAGTCAGCCGCGACGAATGCCGCATCCGCGGGACAGACGGCGAGATGGAATTGTCGCCGCTTAACGGGCCGGAACTGGTGTATCCCGGCGGACGCGAGAGTCTGCCGCCGCATGCGAACCTGCATTATCCGATTATCGAAAATTTTGTGGACGCAGTTCTGGGCAAGGCTCCGCTGATTTCCGGAGGCTCAGAAAGTTATTGGACGGACTGGGTCACCGAGCAGGCGCGGCGTCCCAAAGAGCCATAACCACAGAGGCCACAGAGTTACACAGAGGAAATTCTTTGTGTGCCTCTGTGGTGAGGGTTTTAGCCGCCGGGGCCGTCATTGGCGTAGTACTGCTCGAGCGAGTCCAGTTCGTGGCTGAGATCGTCGACACGCCACTCCAGCAGATTTCGAATGGAGAGAATGCCCAGCAGTTTGCCGTTTTCGTCGGCTACGGGCAGATGGCGGAAATGGCGTTCTAGCATGGTGGTGAGGGCTTCGCCGGGTCCGGTGCCGTGAGTGGCCATCTCGACAGGAGTGGTCATCAGTTCGCGGACCGAAGTTTTTCTGGGATCGAGCCCGCTGAGCGACATTTTGCGCAGCACGTCGCGCTCGGTAAACATTCCGGCTACACGATATTCGCTGTCGACCACGGCCACCGCGCCCACGTGATGGTCGAGCATCTTGTTGATGGCGTCGTGCACAGTTGCTTCCAGGCTTACCGCTGCAATTTCGCGATCACAAAGTTCGAGCACGCTCATCGGACACCTCCTCGACCCTGGGTGGAACCTGGGGCCGAACACTCCAACGGGATTGACGCATTATGAGCGCGGCGGAGCGCTTGTCAAGAAGTTTCACGTAAACATGTCCCTTCGAGGCTCCGTTTCGGGAGAGGTGGGCACGCTGGGCAGAACCTTTTCAGGCGGAGCGAAGGATCTCCCGCGCAAATTCAGAACGTGAGAGCCCTGGCCAGCCGATAAAATCGCTGGCCTTCGAGGGGGAGACGCCTTGTCGGGTTGAGTTGCGGGCACAATGTCGCCATCCCGACGTCCCGGGCCCGCATCCAAACAGCAACATTCTCATCGTCATCAAGGAGGAAGCAATGATCGAAAGGAACATCACTTTGCCGGAAATGATTTTATGGACCGGGACGCGTGTCGCACTTGGCGCGGGCATTGGCATGTTGATTGCCGGGCGTCTAAGCAAGGACGCTATGAAGGCGGCCGGAGTGGCTCTGACAGTGGTCGGAGGGTTGACGACGATTCCACTGGCGATTGCCATCATGGGCAAGCCAAAGTTGACGCAACCTGACATGCGGTCGGTGGCTTGAGCCTTGGGCCTATGGTCTCGAGGATTCGCGAAAAACGATTTGCATTGCGTGGCTTGGGCTACTTCAGTTTTTCGTACTCGGCTCTGGCTGTCTTCAGGATGGGGACGTCGGGATCGGCATCTTTCCAGTAGGCGAAGAAATCCTGGTAGGTGGTTTTCGCTTTGGCCGTGTCGCCTTGCAGGGCGTAGGCGCGGCCCAGGTCCGAGGTGAGCCAGCGAGTAGAGAATGCTGGTGGAGTCGAGTCCGCGATGGTCGAGGATTTTCTGGTATTCGGCGGCGGCCTTCGCTCCGTCGTGGGCTTGCAGGAAGGCTTCGCCCCGAGTGGACATGAGGCGGAAGGGTTTGATCCGAATCGATCCCAGGTCGTAAGTGGTGGCGTTTTCGGTTTGCGCGATGGCCTTGGCGGCGTCGTTGTGCTGCAGGCTGATGGTGGCCTGTACCACCGGGAATATGACGGCGTGGAGCAAAGTGTCGGTCGGAGATTCCTTGTCCAGTTCTTCCGTGAGCTTCTGTGCGCGGGCGGTTTCGCCGAGCCGGGTTAACAGGTAACTGCCTGCAGTTTTCGAATTCCGGTTGTCGGATAGAGCGAGCGCCGCGTTGACCTTCTCCTTCGCCTCGGGAGTGAATCCAGTTTCCAACTCACAGGCAGCGGCTTCCTCCAGAATATGGGCGCCAAATTCCTTCATTCCCAGCGTTTGGGCGACGCTGCCGGCGTGCGCATAGGTCTCGCCGGCCTGCTTGATTTTTCCTTGCGAACACAGACCGTTGGCGTGAAGTAAAAGGATGACCGGCTCCTCGTGCCGGCCTTTGGCATGCTCCAACTCTTGTTGGATGGCATTTCCGTCACCGCGGATGAAGGCGAGTTGGTACGTCACGATACGAATGGTCCAGGGATCAGTCTTCTGCGCAATCGCCTGCTCGGCGATGGTCTTGGCTTCATCAAAGCGGCTGAGGAACAGGTAGGAAGTGGAGACGTTCTGGTAGGCGTAAGGATCCTTGGCATCGATCCGCATGGCTTCGCTGGATTCGGCGAGGGCTTTTTCATCCTGCCCGATGAATTGGTAGACCAGCGACAGATTGTCGTGAGGGACGGAATCGCGCGGGTAGGTCTGAATCCACTGCTGGTAAATCTGGATGCTGGGGTCGACTTCCTGCTTGCCGGTTTCGTAGTAGTGAGAGGTGATGTAAAAGCGTTCGCGCTCGCTGGCGCGATCTTTGAGGTCAAAGGCTTTCTGTAAATAACCGAGGCCTTCCTGGATGTGACTGAGATTGCTGGTGGCCACACCTCGTACAGCCCATGCCATCGCGAAGTTGGGATCGATTTCGACGGCACGTTGCAGATGGGGAAGAGCGCTCTGGTCGTCAAACTTACCGTGAGCCGCTTCGCCGAGGCTGAATTCCTTTAAGGCTTCCAGTGATGAAGTAGTGGCGGCTTCGAGGGGCGTAGCAAATTTCTGAACCGAGCCGATGGATTCGCCCAGCTTTTCGCGCAGGCTGGAGGCGGCGTGGTCGAGCGATTTCAGGACCTGCTCTTTGCTCTCGGCTTCAACCTGTTCGCGGTCGAGAGTGTCCCCGGTCTGGGCGTTCACGGCTTCCAGCGTGATGACGTAGTGGCTGCCGAGTCCAGAGATGGAGCCGGTCAGCATGGCTTTGATGCCTTCACGCAGGCAGATCTCATGAGCGACATCTTTAGTGAGGCGCTCGTCGGGAGAGCGTCCCATGAATTTCAGCGCCTGCTGAATGCGGGATTCTGGAAAAATGTTGAGATACGGGGATTGCTCGAGTTGGACGGCGAGCGCCTGCTTGAGCGTGCCATCGAAGACTGCGTCTCCGGTTGTATTGACGAAGTCAGCGAGCAGGACGCTGTCTTTTTCGGTGAGCTTTGAGGATTGCTTCGAGCGGAAATATAGTCCGCCCGCGATTAATGCGATCAGGATGATGGCTGCCGGGATGGCGATTTTCCAGGGCTTCCTAGGCGACGGAGCGGCCGGAATGACTGCGCTCGAGGATGCAGCAGTGACTACTGGGGCAGAGGGGGCGGCGGTTTGCATTGGCGACGATTGCGCCGCAGAAATTGGAGCGGAGGCAGAACTCGCGTTCGGCGCGCTGTATTCCTGAACTGCCGGCACTGATCCGGATTTGTGGGCGACGGCATGTCCGCTGCCGGTGTCGCGCTTCAGGCGCTGCAGGTCGGCGCGAATGTCGGCGGCACTCTGGTAGCGCAGGTTGCGATCTTTTTCGAGCGCCTTGTTGATGATGTCTTCCAGCTTCGGCGGAAGGTCAGGATTCATGCGGAGCGGAGAGACTGGGTCGCGGTCGAGAATCGCCTGAAAGATCAGGGCAGACGTATCTCCGCGGAAGGGCAGGGTTCCGGTTGCCATTTCGTAGAGCACTACGCCGAAGGAAAACAGGTCGGTGCGACCGTCGAGTTCCTTGCCCTTGGCCTGTTCCGGCGACATGTAGGCGACCGTGCCGAGGGTTGAGCCGGGGCTGGTGAGATGCTCGTCGACAGCGACGGCCGTAGGCGCGGTGACGTCAGGATTAACCGTCGCAGCGGAATCGCGGGGAGCGGACTTCACCTTGGCGAGGCCGAAGTCGAGAATCTTGGCGTGCTCGCGCTTGGTGACGAAAATATTTGCCGGCTTGATGTCGCGATGAACGATGCCTCCGGCGTGGGCGGCATCGAGGGCATCGGCCATTTCGATGCCCAGCGAAAGAATGGTTTCGAGTTCCATGGGACGACCGGCGATCAGATGCTTGAGGGTCGAGCCGTCGAGGAATTCCATGACCAGGAAGGTGCGGCCGCCCTCGTCGCCGATGTCGTAGATAGTGCAGATGTTGGGATGATTCAGGGCCGAGGCAGCCTTGGCCTCGCGGCGGAAGCGCTCGAGAGCCTGTCGATCCTGGGCGAGGTCATCGGGCAGGAACTTGAGGGCGACGAAGCGGCCGAGGCGGGTGTCTTCAGCCTTGTAGACCACACCCATCCCGCCGCCGCCGAGCTTTTCGATGATGCGGTAATGAGAGATGGTCTGATCGAGCAATGAAAGGTCCCCAAAACCCGTGGTGAGCATGCTACGGCGGGCGGGGTGGGAAGTCAAAAAGTTCCCGGGATGATGTCGGAACAGCCAATAGTAACGGCCGCTCGTGGAAATGGGGGTTACGCGGTTTGCGGCTTGCGGATATAATCAATGATGATGTTGCTCGTTGACCATGCTGCAGAAGAACTCCAACCCGCATTTCCAGTCGTCCGAGTGCTGGCTACACTGCCTGGTGTGCCCGCGGCGCTATCGCGCCAATCTGCCTTCGCGGTTGCGTCCTAGTTTGTTCGGCAGCGATTAATTCCTTCATCCTCCTTTTGAGTCGCATCAGTTGCGCAAGCCTGAACCGGGGCTGCGTTTTCTGAGGCTGCACCGCACCACAGCCGGCAACTGTTTACTGACGGTTGCCTCGGAGGATGCCATGACAACCGAAACCATGACGCAAGAAAAGAAGACCACGAAGAGCGCGATCGGTCCCAAGATCAAAACCGCCCTGCCCGGGCCCAACGCCAAGCGCGTGCTGGAAGCCGACGAGAAATATATTTCGCCGTCGTATACCCGTTCGTATCCGCTGGTGGCGAAGAGCGGGCGCGGCATAGTCGTCACCGATGTGGACGGCAACGAGTTTTTTGATTTTTCCGCCGGCATCGCCGTGACCTCAACCGGCCACTGCCATCCGCAGGTGGTCGCCGCCATTCAGAAGCAGGCGGGCGAACTGATCCACATGTCGGGGACGGATTTTTATTACGAAAACATGGTGGAACTGGCGGCGCGGCTGTCGAAGATCGCGCCCATGCCTGGGCCGCACCGGATTTACTACGGCAACTCGGGCGCGGAAGCGATTGAATGCGCGCTGAAACTCGCGCGCTATCACACCAAGCGGCAGAATGTCATCGCGTTCTTTGGCGCATTCCACGGGCGCACCATGGGCGCGTTGTCGCTGACCGCTTCGAAGCCGCAGCAGCGGCGGCGTTTCGCTCCGCTGGTGCCGGGCGTGACGCACGTGCGCTATCCGGATGTGTATCGCGGCTGCGTGGGTGGCACGCAGGACGCCAACAATTTTGCTCTGGGCTGCGCACGCTTTATCGAAGAAAAATTGTTCAAGACCACGCTGGCTCCGGAAGAAGTGGCTGCGATTTTTGTCGAACCGGTGCAGGGCGAAGGCGGATATGTGGTCGCGCCAACGATCTTCATGCAAGAGCTGCGAAGGATTTGCGATCGCCACGGCATCCTGCTCGTGGTCGACGAAGTGCAAAGCGGTATTGGACGTACGGGCAAGTGGTTCGCGGTGGAGCACACCGGCGTTGAGCCTGACATGGTCTGCATGGCGAAGGGCATCGCGTCGGGCATGCCGTTGGGCGTTACGATGACGCGCGCTGAAATCATGGACTGGGTGCCGGGTTCGCATGCCTCCACCTTCGGCGGAAATCCTGTCGCTGTGGCGGCAGCGCTCGCGACTCTCGACGTGATCGAACAGGAGCATCTGCTCGAGCATTCTGCGGAAGTTGGCAATCACATCATGAAGCGCATGGCAGACTGGCCTTCGAAGCTGAAGCTGGTGGGCGATGTGCGCGGGCGCGGGTTGATGATCGGCGTCGACATCGTGAAGGACAAAGTGACCAAAGAATACGGGGCCGCCGAACGCGATCGCATCGTCGAGAGGGCGTTTGAGCACGGCGTGTTGTTCCTGGGCTGTGGGCCGAGCTCGATTCGTCTGTGCCCGCCGCTGGTGGTGACGATAGAAGAAGCCGACATTGCGGTGGATGTGCTGGAACAGTGCATCCGGCATGTAGGCGCATAGTTCGGCTGTAGAATTTTGTGTGCACCTGATCTCTCATCTCGCAAGGGGTGGGAGATTTTTTTTGTGCCGACGCTTTCCTTATATCGGCGCTCCTTGGGGCGCGCAGTCTCGCGGTATACTGCGCAAGAAATCGGAGAAATGCTGATGAGTGCGGAGATGCGCCGAGTTCGGGTGATTGATTCCCACACGGGCGGCGAGCCCACGCGCGTGGTGGTGAGCGGAGGCCCCGAACTGGGCAGCGGTCCGTTGAGCGAGAGGCTGGAGCGATTTCGAGCGGGGCACGACGATTTTCGTTCGGCGGTAGTGAATGAGCCGCGCGGCTCGGACGTGATGGTGGGCGCGCTTTTGTGCGAGCCTGTGGATCGGGGCTGCGCGGCGGGCGTCATTTTCTTTAACAACGTCGGCTATCTGGGAATGTGCGGGCACGGAACGATTGGCTTGGTGGCAACGCTAGCGCACATGCGACGCGTTGGGCCGGGCGAACACCGCATCGAAACTCCGGTGGGCACGGTGGGGGCGACGCTGCATGAAAGCGGCGAGGTGACGATCAGCAATGTGGCCAGTTATCGCAGCGCCGCAGACGTCGCCGTACAAGTTGCAGGATACGGCGTGGTGTGGGGAGACGTTGCCTGGGGCGGAAACTGGTTCTTTCTCGTCCGTCGTTACGAGCTCGATTCCGAACCGAATCGAACCATCGAACTCAATCTCACGAATATCGAACAGCTCACTGCGTTTACCTGGGCCATCCGGAAGGCTTTGCAGGCTCGCGGAATTGCCGGCGATGATGGCAAAGAGATTGATCACGTGGAATTGTTCGGGCCATCGCAACAGTCCGGAGTGAACAGCAGGAATTTCGTGCTCTGTCCGGGCAAAGCGTACGACCGTTCTCCATGCGGCACGGGGACGAGCGCGAAACTGGCTTGCCTTTACGCGGAGGGCAAAATTCGCGAGGGCGAAATCTGGCGGCAGGAGAGCATTGTGGGCAGCGTATTTGAAGGCAGTGTGAGCCTGCGCGACGGGAAAGTTTATCCGCGCATTAAGGGCTCGGCATTCGTGAATGCCGAGACCGAGTTGCTGCTCGATCCGCGGGATCCGTTCTGCATGGGGATTGGCTCTTAAGATTTGAAAATGATCGACGCTGTGTTTGATGTGGTCATTGTCGGCGCGGGCATCGTGGGCGCGGCCTGCGCGGATGAATTCGCTCGCCGCGGCATGCGAGTTGCTGTCGTCGAGCGCGAGTTCGCGGGCAGCGGCGCGACGGCAGCCGGCATGGGGCACATCGTCGTCATGGACGACTCCGAAGCGCAGTTTGCGCTGACGCGATATTCGCAGCAGCTCTGGCAGCGACTTCGCGCAGAGTTGCCAGATGAGGTGGAGTACGAGTCGTGCGGAACAATCTGGGTTGCGGCCGACGAAGAAGAAATGGCCGAGGTGCGGCGCAAGCATGAGTACTACGGGGCGCGCGACGTTCCGACGGAGATTCTCGATGCGCAGCGACTCAAGCAACTCGAGCCGAACTTGCGCGATGGCATGGCGGGCGGGCTGCTGGTGCCGGAAGACGCGGTCTTGTATCCGCCGTGTGCGGCGCAGTTTCTGATCGAGCGGGCGCAGAGCAAAGGCGCGAAAGTTCGGAGTGGCGCTGCGGTCTCGCAGATCGGAGCAGAACGAGTGCAGCTCTCTGACGGCTCGGAGCTTGCGGCGAAAATCATTGTGAATGCCGGTGGCGCGGATGCTGCGCGGCTCACGCCGGGAATCGAAATCATGAAGCGCAAAGGACACCTGGTGATTACGGATCGTTATCCTGGATTCTTGCGACACCAGTTAGTTGAGTTGGGGTATTTGAAGAGTGCTCACGTGGTCAGTGGCGATTCGGTGGCCTTCAACGTTCAGCCGCGTCGGACGGGACAGATCTTGATTGGCTCGTCGCGACAGTATGGGGCGGAGGACGGGGAAGTAGACCACGCTATTCTCGCTCGCATGCTGGAGCGGGCGCAGGAATATATGCCTGGGCTGGGCCGGATGTCGGCGCTGCGAACGTGGACCGGTTTTCGCGCGGCTACTCGGGACAAGCTTCCCTTGATCGGTCCCTGGCCGGGCGACAAGTCAGTGTTCCTCGCGACTGGACATGAAGGGTTGGGCATCACGACGTCCTTGGCAACGGCGCGAATCCTGGTGGATCAGATCACGGGCGTCGAGGCCAGAAATTCCGATCGAACCCTACCTGCCAGCACGCACTGGCAAGGAGCACGCGCATGCTTAGCGTGCGTGTGAATGAAGCGCAGATCAGCGTACCCGCGGGAACGACCGTCGCCGTGGCGATGGTGATTGCCGGGCAGGCATGCCGCGTGTCGGTAAACGGTGAAGCGCGCGGACCGCTTTGCGGGATGGGCATTTGCTACGAGTGCCGCGTCACCATCAATGGTGTGCCGCATTGCAAGGGATGCCAGGTTTTGTGTGAAGCCGGAATGCAAATACGAACCAATGAATAGAACTTCGCCAACTGGTTTCGACGTTTTAGTGGTGGGTGGAGGGCCCGCGGGCATGGCGGCCGCGGTGCGAGCGGCGGAGTGCGGTGAGCGAGTCGGCATCGTGGATGACAATGTGGCGCTCGGCGGTCAGATTTGGCGCGGCTCTGAAAATGATGCGAGTCCGGAGTGCGTGCGCTGGCGCGAACTGCTGAAGCAGGCGCGGGTCACGCAGTTTTGTGGCATGAAAATATTCGACCAGCCCAGTCCGGGCGTGCTGTTGGCTGAAGCAGCGGATGAAGTATGTGAGTTGCGCTACACAAATCTGGTGATCGCAACCGGGGCGCGAGAAAGATTTCTTCCATTTCCCGGATGGACTTTGCCGAATGTGATGGGCGCGGGTGGATTGCAGGCTATGGTGAAATGCGGTCTTCCGATTCGCGGGAAGCGCGTGGTGGTCGCGGGCACCGGGCCCTTGCTGCTGGCGGTGGCTGCGTATCTTCGAAAGCATGGGGCGGAGATTCCGATCATTTGCGAGCAGGCACCATGGAGCAGACTTGCTCGGTTTTCCTCTGCGCTGCTCAGCCAGCCTCGGAAGATCGTGCAGGCGATGCAACTCAAGAGCGAGCTTTCGGGTATTCCATTCGCGGCGAATTGTTGGGTGACGGCGGTTCACGGCAAAGACGCGGTTGAGAGTGTCACGATTTTTCGTGGCGGAAAATCGGAGATGATTCCTTGCGACTATCTGGCTTGCGGATTTCATCTGGTGCCTAACGCGGAGTTGGCTGCCCTGTTGGGCTGCCAGATTGATTCCGGTTTTGTGCAGGTGGACGATTTTCAGCGGACCAGCGTGCCGCAGATTTTCTGCGCGGGGGAACCGACTGGCATCGGCGGAGTGGAACTTTCGATTCTTGAGGGGGAAATTGCCGGCCTGGCCGCTGCGGGACGTACAGTCGAGGCTCAAAAACTTTTCGGCAAGAGACGACGGCTGCAGCGATTTGCTCGCGCGCTGGATCGTGCGTTCCGCCTGCGGGAGGAGCTGGCTGCGCTGGCTTCCCCGGAAACGATTGTGTGTCGCTGCGAAGACGTCCATTACGCATGTCTGAAAAACCGAACTTCGTGGCGTGAGGCGAAGTTGCAGACTCGCTGTGGGATGGGGCCGTGCCAGGGGCGCATCTGCGGGCCCGCGGCAGAATTTCTTTTCGGATGGAGAACCGAGTCGGTGCGGCCTCCCATTTTTCCTGCACGCGTTGCGAGCCTTGCGCTTTCCCCGTCGCAAGAAGAGTCACAAACCGTTACCGGAGGGCGTCGATGAAGATGGATTGGAAGGGCGTGCTGCCTGCGATCACGACTGGCTTCAATCGCGATCTCAGCATCGATCACGGCTTTATGGCCGAGCATTGCCGCTGGCTGCTGGATAACGGCTGCACCGGCATTGTCGCGCTGGGCTCGCTGGGCGAGGGCGCGACGCTGACATTCGACGAGAAGCTCGAAATTCTCCGCACTTGTGCGCGGGTGACTCGCGATCGCGCGCCGCTGGTTGCGTCGATCTCATCGCTGGCGACTTCGGAAGCCGTTGCACTCGCGAAGGCCGCTGCGGACCTGGGCTGCAACGGGCTGATGGTGCTGCCTCCTTATGTTTACAAGGGGGATTGGCAGGAGATGAAGGCGCATGTCGCAGCCGTTGTTCGCGCCACGTCGCTACCGTGCATGCTTTACAACAATCCCATCGCTTACGGGACCGATTTTCTTCCAGAGCAGATTCAGGACTTAGCGGCGGAGTATGAAAATCTCGCAGCGGTGAAAGAGTCGAGCACCGACGTCCGCCGTGTTTCAGCGATTCGCGCGCTGCTGGGGACGCGACTTGAAATCTTAGTGGGTGTCGATGACGCCATTCTGGAGGGCATCGCGGCGGGAGCGACGGGATGGATCGCCGGCTTGGTGAATGCACTGCCGCGCGAGTCGGTGGAGTTGTTCAATTACGGTGTGAAGAGAGACAGCGGTCGGGCATTTGAGATCTACCGCTGGTTCTTGCCTCTATTGCGGATGGATACAGTCCCCAAATTCGTGCAGCTTATCAAGCTGGTGCAGGCGGAGGTCGGGATGGGGAATGCCCGCGTGCGACCACCGCGTCTCGAACTAACTGGTGCGGAACTCGAACAGGCGAAGAAAGTTATTCAACAAGCACTGCAATCGCGCCCGCAGATTGCTGCCTCTCCTGTATCGCTTGCCAAGTAATCAGGAACTGCGCATGTCGCTGGAGGTTCCGCCCGCGGCGGGGACATACGCCTTCAGTGTGTAGTCCATCACCATGCGGTCGGCGCTGAAACGCCAGCCGAGGGTGCGGATGGCGCGCTTCATACGGGTGATCCAGCCGCGGGGAAGGCCGTCGTCATCGCGGTGGTAATACAACGGCACCACTTCTTCGCGCAGGGTGCGCATTAAATCTTCGCCGTCGCGGGCATCGTGAGTGCTGATGTTGGAGTGAGTTCTGCCGGTGCCGATAGCGAACCCGTTGACGCCGTCGTAGGCCTCGGCCCACCAGCCATCGAGAATGGAGAGATTCAAGCCGCCGTTCAGAACGGTTTTCTGCCCGCTGGTGCCGGAAGCTTCCTGCGGGCGGCGCGGATTGTTGAGCCACACATCAACGCCCTGAACGAAGTGGCGGCCAACGTTGATGTCGTAGTCTTCGACGAAGACGAACTTGTCGCCGAAATACGAATCGCGCATGAGTTCGGCGATCTGCTGCAGCATGCGCTTGCCGGGCTCATCGAGCGGATGCGCTTTCCCGGCAAAAACAAATTGCACGGGACGATTGGGGTCGTTCACCATGGACATCAGCTTCTCGAGGTCCTTCAAAATCAGATTGGCGCGCTTGTAGGTGGCGAAGCGGCGGGCGAATCCGATGGTCAGAGCATCCGGGGTCAGAGTTCGCTCGAGGCGGGCGAGAACTTCCGCGGATTCGCCGCGACGCTCGGCTTGTTCAACGGCGCGGCGCCGTACGAATTCGATGAGTTGCGACTTGAGGCCGAGGTGCGTCTCCCACAGTTCGCCGTCATCGACGCTCTCAATGCCTTCCCAGATCTTGGCTTCACTGCTGCGCTGATGCCAGCCCTGGCCGAGATGGCGATCGTAGAGTCGGAACATCTGCGGAGCGAGCCACGAAGGAACGTGCACTCCGTTGGTGATGTGGCCGATGGGGATGTCGTCCTCGGGCTTGCCACGGAAGAGGCGCGTCCACATAGCCCGCGAGACTTCGGCATGCAAGGCCGAAACCGCATTGGCGCGGCGCGAGAGGCGCAGGGCAAGAACAGTCATGCAGAAAAGCTCGTCCTGATTGCTTGAGTTTTCGCGACCGAGGCCCATCAAAGTTTCCTGCGAGAGGCCCAACGCTTCACGCAGTGGACCGATGTGCTCTTCCACCAGCCCTGCATCGAAGCGATCGTGACCTGCGGGAACGGGAGTGTGAGTCGTGAAGACCACTTCGCGCGAAACTCGCGGCACGGCGGCATCGAAGGCAATGCCTTCGTCTTCCATGCGCATGCGTATGGCTTCGAGCACAGCGAAGGCGCTGTGGCCTTCGTTCAGGTGAAGAACGCCGGGAGAAATTCCCAGTGCACGCAAGGCCCGCAGTCCTCCTACGCCTAGCAGCACTTCCTGACGAATGCGGATGCGGAGATCGCCGCCATAAAGGCGTGAAGTCAGCTCGCGATCCTCGGGAGCATTTCCTTCCACGTCAGAATCGAGCAGTAACAAATCGCGGCGGCCGACTTTGACGCGCCACACTTTAGCCTGGATGCGGCCGCTGCGGGTTTCAATTTCTACCACTACGGGGCGACCATCTTTTCCGATGGCGACTTCCATCGGCAATTGATTGACGTCCGTCTCCAGATATTCTTCGCGCTGCCATCCGCCAATATCGAGGCGCTGACGAAAATAGCCCTGTCCATAAAACAGGCCAATACCGACCAGCGGGATGTCGAGATCAGAGGCAGCCTTGATGTGATCGCCGGCCAACACGCCCAGGCCGCCGGAGTAGACCGGAAGCGATTCATGAATGCCAAACTCGGCAGAAAAATAAGCTACGGGGTGCGGCCGCAGAACTCCGGCGTGACGCGTGCCCCAGGTTCGATCTTCGCCCAGATATTCCAGCAAGCGACGGTAGGCGTAGTTCACACGGCTGTGCAGCATCAACTCCGCCGCACGCGCCTCCAGTTTGGCCAAGGGGAACTCGCTCAGCAGTGAAATCGGATTGTGGTTGAGCTCATTCCAGCGCGCCGGATCGAGATCGAGAAACAGGCTGGAAGAGTTGTGGTCCCAGCTCCACCACAGATTGCGGGCCATCGCCCACAGCCGCTCCTGCAGCGGAGCGATGAAGCGATCGAGGGTTCGAGCTTCACTGACCACCGGAGCGACCTGAGTGGCGGCTTCAGTGAGCATGAGAATGTCATCGTCGCTGAAGACCCGCGCCTCTACGGTTTGCACGACCAGCACACCCTGCAGAACGCCGCGATCGATCAAGGGGACGCCCAGAAACGACTGGTAAGCCTCTTCCCCCGCTTCTTCGAAATATTTGAAGCGGGGATGGTTCTTCACGTGGGTGACGGCAATGGGGCGAACCTGCTCGGCTACAAGTCCGGTGAGTCCTTCATCGACCGCCATGCGCAAACTGCCGACGCACTCGCGGCGCAGCCCCACTGTCGCGGCCAGGACGAGGTTGGCACGATCCGGCTCCAGGAGATACGCGGAACACACGTCAGTTCTGAATCTCTTCGCGATCAGGGCCACTACATTGGTGAGCATCTCCGCCGGGCGGCCACCGTTACCGGCAAGCTTTCCAACTTCCTCTAACGGAAGTACGTTCTTGCCCTCAGACGAAAGCACATCTTTCATTTCTTCAATGACCTTGTGGGATGAATTCAAAATAAATTCCCGCTCTTCTGGGTTGCCCTCTAGCTACGGATGGGATGGACTCTTTCGATGATGTCATATTTGCCGCGGTTACGCGACATTAGAGTCGGAAGTGTCAACGCTAAAGAACGCGTATTTTTGCCTGTGGAAATCTGGTCATCATCAGACTGCACTTGCGGGCGCAGCTGCGGTGGGGGAAGTTCATTGCGTAGGAGTTGCGGGAAGTAGTAGAATTTCGCCCATTCCAGCCTCACCAGTCGGGGAGGTGTGCCCAACCCGCGAATTGGTGAATTCAAACTTGCAACAGGGGCGGTAGCGGGCGTGTACGTGGCCGCGGGTGCGGCTCAACAACGCAGTCAATACTCCGGAAATTCTGAAGAGGCTCATGGCGCGGAGCGCATGAAGCCCGCAGGACCGGAGTAGCCACAACGAGGAGCAAGATGACAGGAAGCATCGCACGCATTCGCACTGTCACGGCAGTCATGGGACTGGTCACTGTGGGATGGTTTCTGACCGGACGCGCGGCGCAGCCCGCGCCGGAGGGACTGCCCACGGACTGGAGCCACCGTCATGTGATCTTCTCGCAGCCGGCCAACGCCGAGCAGGCGGAGCGCGTGGCGCATGATCCGCGATATTGGCAGCAATGGGTGCGGCAGAACGTGGTGCGGGTGCTGGTGGACGAGAATCAGGACTCGATGGCTCCGACTTTTCCTCGCGCCCCGCATTGGGCCGGCGGCCAGAAAGTTGCAGCAGACTGGTCGGAGGATATTGGCAACGGCGCAAACACTGGCGCGGGAATCTTCCCTGCGAAGTACGGCTTCCACACGACCAACGCAACCTGCGGCAATGCGACTGCACCGGATTATGTCGTTTTCACTACCGGTGTGAATGGATCTTCGTCGCAGCCCAGCGTGGTGGGATTCGACAATCTCTATTCAGGATGCATCGCTTTTGGAGGCGTGCCTTCGGTGTATTGGGCCTATAACACCGGTGGGCAGATTCTGACCTCACCGGTGATCTCCCAGGACGGGTTGCAAGTTGCGTTCGTGCAGACCAATGTTGCGATGGAAGGAACGCTGGTTCTGCTGAAGTGGGCGGCATCGAGCGGAACGCTCGGCGCTCCTATTACTCTGACGCCCGTCGCCACCAGCGCTTATCGCGGCTGCACTGCACCCTGCATGACGACGATCATGCTGAAAAACAAGACGAGCGTCGACGTCGACGATCGAACCTCCTCCGCGTTCCCCGATTACGGGCATGACACTCTCTGGGTGGGTGGCGCGTTGGGCTGGCTGCACAAAATCACTGGCGCGTTTCAGGGAACACCAGCGGAGGCCACCACCGGCGGTTTTCCGGTTCAGCTGAATTCTACCAACCCCAACTCTCTTGCCAGCCCCGCCTACGACGCGACGACGAACAGGGTGTTTGTCGGAGACTATGGTGGGTTTTTCTACCGAGTCAGCTCGACCGGAGTGGTGACCACATCCGCTCAGGTGGATTTCGGCACGGGAATTGTTTCTGGCCCGATCGTGGACACGACTTCGGGCAAGGTGTATGTATTTTCTTCGAGCGATAACAGCACCTCGTGCAGTGGCGGCCCATGCGCGGCCGTGTTTCAGTTCAAAACAGGTTTTGGGGGCGGAACGGCGGGGACAGAAGAGACTGTTGGAGCCAGCGTCTTAAGCCCCAATCCCCTGTACGAAGGAACGTTTGACGCGAACTACCTGGCCTCGGCCAATGCGACCGGAAACCTCTACGTGTGCGGTAATACCGGAGGTCCTCCGGTGATTTATCAAGTTCCCGTTGTAAACGGAGGGATGAAAGCGCCGGTGCCAGGCCCGGTGGTTGCCAACACGACCACGGGCTGCTCTCCGGTCACGGACGTTTCGAATCCCAATGCCACGGGCGGAGCGACCGAGTGGTTCTTTGTGAGCGCGCAGACTCAGGGGCTAGGGAATTCGTGCGGCGTCGGCGGCTGCGTTATGAATTTCAAGGATCAGCAGTGGGAGGCCTCGACACCGTACGTGATAGGCCAACAAGTTCTGGACAGTAACTTCCAGATTCAGACGGTGCACGTCGCTGGCACGACCGCGGGCGCCGCTCCAACCTGGAGCAAAACTCTCGGCAATCTTACCGACGACGGCCCCAACGTGAAGTGGGTCAATCAGGGAGCACAATCAGCTGGACACGCGCAGTGGGCGGCGGCCCACACCTACGCGGTGGATTCCGAGATCATCGACAGCAACAACAACATCGAGCTCGTCATCACGGCGGGAACGTCGCGCGGCGGCACGCATCCGGGATGGAACACGACCGTCTACGCCACTACCACGGACGGAACGGTGAAATGGAGAAACGTGGGAGCTGCGGCTACGGCCAGCATCGCGGCCGCGGGAGGCACGAGCGGCATTATCATCGACAACATCGCCGGGTCGGGAACCATGGCGGGAGCGTCTCAGGTATACTTCTCCACTCAAAGCAACCAGATCTGCACCACTTCGGGCGGGACCGGGGGCTGCGCGATACAGGCCTCGCAATCTGCATTACAATAGGCACACTCAAGAAGGCTCACTATGGCGACGAACGACTTGTCCTCCGACACAACCAGCACTCAGGTGACAAAGAAGCCCTACGAGAAGCCGGCGTTCCGTTACGAGCAGGTCTTTGTGACGACCGCGATGACCTGCGGAAAGCTCGGCGGCACGCAGGGTAGCTGCGGGATCGTTAGCAAGGTGTCGTGAATGTGTGCAACTCCACGATTGAATTCCGTCCATGCGGTTCAGTGTGACCTGGCAGTCGAAGTTCTGCGCCAGTCGGGAAATCTGCGACTGCAGGCCACTGGCCGGAGCATGGTCCCCACGATCTGGCCGGGCGATACGCTGGTGATCGAACCAGTGCGCAGCAGTGGAGTGGCGCGGGGAGACATTGTGCTGTTCAGCAGCAACGGGCGATTCGTCGCGCACCGCGTGATCGCCGACGGGAAACTACAGATTCAGACGCAGGGCGACGCAACCCTGCGCCCGGACGCGCCTCTGGCTTGCATCGATTTGATCGGAAAAGTCTCGTTGATTGTGCGCGAAGGAAAAGCCATCCCGGTGACTCGCACGCGGAGTGCGACGGGCCGCGCCGTCAGCACGCTGGTGGGTGGGTCGGATATCACCGCGCGCGTGGTGGTGGGCGTGCATGGAATGCGCCGCGGGTTACAGGCGAAAATTTCGCCCGAACTGCAGCGACAAGGTTCACACATCCGGGTTTCTCCTTGCCAGAACTGAGCGCCGAAGTCGAGCAATTGAGCCTCGTCATTGAAGTCGGGGAGATGCCGGTGCGAGTGAACACAACCGATCCGGAATTCCTCACCATGCTGCAGGATCGCTACGCGGGATTTGTGGGAACCTCTAAGCGCGCGGAAATGGAATTTGATGTTGATCTCACCTCGGCGCGGTTCTCGGATCCTGACGCAGACGTACGCGTAACGCATTCCGAGGGACGTTGGTTGCTGGAGCGCGGAGATTTTCGCGCGGAATGGTCCCCAGCGTCGCGCCGCGGATGGATTCGCCAGTCGGCCAATCCTTATTCAATCGACGCGGTGCTGCGCATCGTGCATACTCTGGTGCTGGCGCGGCAGGGAGGATTTCTACTGCATTCCGCCAGCGCCGTTCGCAATGGCAAGGCGTTTTTGTTCGCGGGCGTTTCGGGCGCGGGCAAGACGACGATCTCGCGGCTGGTTCCTCCGGACGCAACGCTGCTGACCGACGAAATTTCCTATGTGCGGCGGCAGGATTCAGGATACGTAGCCTTCGGCACGCCTTTCACGGGTGAACTGGCCAAGGTAGGGGAGAATGTTTCCGCGCCGGTGGCCGCGTTATATCTGTTAGCGCAAGGTCCGGAGAATCGCATCGATGCGATTTCTTCCGGGGAAGCGGCGCGGCGTCTGCTTGCCAATATGCTTTTCTTCGCTGAGGATCAGGAACTGGTGCAATCCGCATTTCATTCCGCGTTCGAGTTCGTGAGCCGCGTACCGGTCTCACAACTGACGTTCGTGCCCGATGCGCGAGTTTGGGAGTTGATTCGATGAGCCGGCTTTATCTGGCACGAAATCCGAAAGTGGCTGCACGCGCCCTGGATGGCGAGATGATGATCATGTCGGGTCGCGATTCGACGTTGTTCACGCTGAACAAGACGGCGACCATTCTCTGGCAGGCGGCGGACGGAGCCACTCCGCTGGACGAAATCGTGGAGCATCGCATCTGTTCTGAATTTGAAGTAGAGCGCAATGCCGCGCTGCAGGATGCCGAGTCGCTGGCCCGCGAACTGGCCAGCCACGAAATTCTGCAGATTTCCGAAGAGCCCATTTTGCCGCGGAATCCGCTGGCTGGAGAATCGCGATGAGCGCTTTGATGCAGGAGATGACCGCGCGGGCGCTGGCCCTGAACGTCCCGCTCAGCGTGCAAGTCGACCTGACTTATCGCTGCAACGAGCGTTGCGTGCACTGTTATCTCGATCACGATGATCACGGCGAGATGACCACGGCCGAGATCAAGCACCTGCTGGACGAAATGGCCGACGCCGGCGTTTTCATTCTGACGTTCAGCGGCGGCGAAATTTTTCTGCGCAAAGATTTCTTCGAGATTCTCGAGTACGCCCGCCGGCTGATGTTTTGCGTGAAGTTGAAGACCAACGCGGTTTTGATCCGCGAACGCGAGGCGCAGCGACTGCGCGACCTGCACGTGGAATCGATTCAGATCAGTATCTACTCGCATCGCGCCGAGGTTCACGACGCGATCACATTGATCCCGGGATCGCTCAAGCGCTCTATTGATGCCATTCGTTTTCTGAAGTCGCAGGGACTGAAAGTCGTCATCGCGAATGTGCTCATGACGCAGAACGCGCAGGATTATCCGGGTGTGCGCGCGCTGGCTGCGGAACTCGGCGTCGATTGCACGCTCGATCCGACCATCACTCCCATGATGGATGGCGACCGGTCGATTCTCGGCCTCGGGGTGGATCGCGAAGGCTTGCGTCAGGTGATGCGGGATCCGGCGCTGGTCGGCGACGTGGATGAGTTTTGCGCGGTTGCGCCTCCGGCGGGCGAAGATGAACTGGAGAGCCTGCCCTGCAGCGCGGGGCACACCGCCTGCTATGTTTCGCCTTACGGCGATATGTATCCCTGCGTGCAGTTTCCGCTGCCGACGGGTAATGTGCGGACGCGCCGTTTCGTCGACATCTGGCGGCACTCCGATCAGATGAACGAGGTGCGTTCGATTCGCGTGAAAGATTTGAGCACCTGCACGCAGTGCACTCACGTTTCGAAATGCACGCGCTGCCCGGGCCTCGCGTATATGGAAGGCAATATGCGCGGGCCATCTTCGCAGGATTGTGAGAAGTCATTTGCGCGCACCGGAATTCCTTCGGCCAACATGCTTGCCAAGAAGCGCGGGGGCGCCAATCTGGTGCAGATTCGAACGCTGCCGGCGATGGCCGGAGCGACCGCGTAAGCTTGGCGCCGGCTGCTGCGATGTTCCTCTGATTCATGCCCGAAAGCGCCACACCCGAGTGGTCCATCCTGCTCGCGGCGGCTTCCGTCGAACCTAGCTCTCAGAAAGAGGAGCGACTGCGTGCCCTGATTCGGCAGTCGGTGCGCTGGGATCTTCTCTTTGCACTGGCCGAGCAGCACGGCGTTCAGCCGCTTCTTCAGCCAGGCGCTATCTGGACTCCTAAACGACATTCCCGCCGAGCAACTGCTCCTCCTCCAGCAAAGCTCTCAGACGAATCTGCACAAGGCAATGCTTTTGTCGCGGGAATTAATTCGCATTGTCGATCATCTCTCCAGCCGCGGCATTGCGGTCATGCCATACAAAGGGCTGGCGCTCGCGGAACTGGTGTATGGCGACATCGCGCTGCGACAGGCTGGAGACATTGACTTGCTGATTCGGCCCGACGAATTTCGTCGAGCCTGCAAAGCGGTGGGCGAACTCGGTTACATTCCGCATGATCGTTTTTCGGAGGCCGAGGAACGCGCGCAGTTGAAATCGGGCTACGAATGCGCTTTTGACGGCGCAGCCGGACGCAATCTTCTGGAGGTGCAGTGGGCGATTCAGCCCAGGTTTTATGCGATCGACTTCGACATGACGGGATTATTCGAGCGGGGCACGACCATTGCAGTTGCAGGTCAGACCATGAAGACGCCGTCGATTGAAGATTTATTCCTGGTTCTCGCAGCACATGCGGCCAAACATGTTTGGGGACGCCTGATCTGGCTGTGCGACCTGGCGCGCATCATGATCCTGCCAAATTTGAATTGGGATTGGATTCGATCGCAGGCAGACATTCTGGGAATCGTGCGCATCCTGCAGGTGACGATGCTGGCAGCGAACCGGCTTCTGAATGCTGAGATTCCCGCCGCCGCGAGACTTGCAGGTCTCGCCGAAGGTAGTGCCACTGCGCTGTCGCTGGCGAGTGAAGTTCAGATTCACATCCAACGCGCGGCTCTCTTCAATGTGGAGTCTCCGGCATATTTTCGCTTGATGATGCGGTTGCGCGAGCGACCCGCCGATCGGAGACGCTTTCTCGCTCGCTTGATCTTTACTCCGGGTCCGAGTGAATGGGCCGCGGTGCGGCTTCCGCAGCCGCTCTTTCCGCTTTATCGCCTGGTGCGTCTCTCGCGACTAGCCGCGAGGTTGGTGCGCGCCTAGCTTACATCGACTGCTCTACCTGCACCGGAGTCCACTTCCATCGGTACAGCAGCAGCAAGGCCACGCTGCCGATCAGAGGCACCGTCATGCCGGCCTTCAGCGATCCGAACCATCCCGACGAAACCCCCACCAGCCAAGGCAGAGCGCTGCCTCCGAGATTGGCCAGAGTGAACATCACGGAGGCAACGCGGGATGAACCAGTTCCGAACTCTCGCGCCAACAGCGAAATCGTGATGGGATAAATAGTTGATAGTCCGATCCCCGCAATGCAGGAACTTACGGCGACGGCAAAGGCCGAATGCGAGAAGAGCAACGCGGTTCCACCCGCCGCGGCGATGAGCGCTCCGGCCTGCGCCAGCCTAACCTCATCGATCGTGCGCAGCAGCATGGGCGCGACCAGCCGGCCGAATGTCAGCGAACCGTAAAAGAAGGACGCCATCATCACGGCAATCGGCGGAGCCATGCTGCCCAGGCTTTTGGCATACGACGCAACCCAGCCTCCGAAGGCCGTTTCGGTTCCTACATAGATAAAGAAGAGCGCGCCCACCACGAAGACCACGCCCCGCCGCCAGTTCATGGGCAAAGCGCCTTTGGGCATTGCGCCGCTCACCGCGGGCTCGACGACATGCGAGGGCATGGCAGCAATTCCAATTGCGACCGCAATGCACACGCCCGCCACGATATCGAGGAATAGAGGAACGCGATGGCTGTTGGCGGCAGCGGCAACCAGAAACGGACAGGCCACCGCGCCCATGCTCCAGCAGAAATTCAGAGTGTTCAGCGCCGCGCTGCGCCGCTGCGGATTCATTTCAGATGCCAGAAGATTCGCCGCCGGAACCGTCAGCCCGAATCCGGCTCCATAGCCGGCGATGCAGATGATCCCTAAAATTCGCGGTCCCGTGAGCATGAGCGCCAGGCTTACTCCCGTGAGCAAGAGGCCTGCTTTCATCGCGAATCGATATCCCCAGCGCGACACCAGCATTCCCGAAACTATTACGGCCGCGGTAGAAGCCAAGAATTGATCGGGGAAGAGAGCGCCCGCCTGAGAGTAATTCAGCGACCACCGGGAGGAGAGCGTGGGCAGCAATGGCCCGAGCAGCACGGTAACCACCCCGATTGGCACAAATGAAACGTAGGCCGCCCACGTGAGGGCCTTCGCCGAAGCCTCTGACGGCGCTGTGTTAGTGCTGGACATGAATGAAAAAAATACTGAAGAGCGCTGGCGTACTAATCGCCGGGCGCCCTGGCAGTCGATTCGCGGATGACCAGTTCCGGCTCAATCGCAATCTCAGCGGGATATTCTTTCTTGCCTTCAATCCGATCCAGTAGGCTTTGGGCGGCAACTTCTCCCATGCGGCTGAGAGGCTGGCGCACCGTGGTCAAGCTAGGAGTGTGAAAGGCTGCGCCGGGAATGTCGTCGAAGCCCATCACCGAAACATCCTGCGGAACTCGCAGGCCATGTTCCTGCAGGGCTCGGATCGCACCAATCGCGGAGATGTCGTTGTAAGCGAACAGCGCCGTGAAGGGCTTGTTGCGCGCCAGAAGCTGCTTGATGAAGGGATAGCCCAGCATGGGCGTGGCATCTTCGGAATCAATCTGGACGGTCAGCTCTGGATCGATGCGCATCCCGATCTGTGAGGCGAAGCGGCAAATCCCGTCCCACCGATCCTTGGAGTCCGAACTCAGCGGACTCCCTTTCATGAAAGCGATGCGCTCGTGGCGCATCTCTTTTAGATAGGTCAGCGCCAGAACCGCAGCCCGTTCATGATCGAGAACGATGTTGGTCACGCCCTTGATCTTGCCGTGACCGGCGACGGCAACCATCGGCAGAGCCGGTGTCTCGTGAACCGTAGTATCCACCGTGATGATGCCTTCAACGCCGCGCTCCAGAAGGATCTGCTGATAGCGGTTCAGCAATTCGGGATTATGCCGGTGCGCCACCGTGAGAAAGAAATAGTCCCGCTGCCGCAGATATTGTTCGATGCCGCTGATAATCGTCGAGCCGTAGGAGTCGCCGATTTCTTCTGCGATCACACCGATGGTGTAAGTACGCTTGTTGCGCAGGGTGCGAGCAAAAAAATTCGGCCGGTAGTTGAGTTCTTTCGCAGCGGCGCGAATTCTGTCCTTGGTTTCCTGCGGAATGGAACGCGCTGACGGCGCATCATTGAGGACGGCGGAAACCGTTCCCGGCGTCAGTCCCAGATGCTGCGCGACCGTCTTCAACGTGACTACGGCCTTCTGGCCAGTCTTCTTGGACTGCGCCGTGGTTCCGTCCGGGTTATTTCTCAATCACCCCTCGTATGCGTGCGAGTCTAGTTGCCTATCGCAAAGGCTTCATGTTTTTTCAGTTCGAAGCAGACAATCCATTCTGCTTTACGACTTCGCGTACCGTTCGCTGTTGGGCTTCGATCCGCTCAAAGCGAAAAACAGAATGTAGAGATAGCAGATGACCGGGAGAAAGAATGCGTGATGGATGCCGATGTGGTCGGCAATCCAGCCTTGCGCCAGAGGGATGATTGCACCCCCGACTATCGCCATAATCATGACGCCCGAGCCATCGCCGGTCAGCGGGCCCAGTTCCGCCACTCCCAGCGTAAAGATGCTGGGGAACATGATGGAGTTGAAGAAGCCGACCAGGATGATGCTATACATGGCGACATGTCCGCTCGTTAGCATGGAGACGGCAACCAGCGCCGCAGCACAAACTGCGCAAAGACCGAGGAGGCGCCCCGTCTTCACCTTCTGCAAGAGACCCGATCCGATAAATCGCCCCACCATCGCCCCACCCCAGTAGAATGCGACAAAACTCGCTGCCACTTTCTCGGTAATTCCCCCAATGTCGGGCAAGATGAAGTAGTTCACCAGGAAGCTGCCGATCGCAACCTCGGCTCCGACATATACGAAAATCCCAATTGCGCCGAAAATCAGGTTAGGGTGCCGCCAGATCGAGTCGTCTACCTTCTCGCCGACTTTGTGCTGTGCGTGTTCAATCTTCGGCAACTTGAAACTGCCGATTGCGACGGCAAGCAGCACCAGTGCAATTCCGAGTCCTATGTACGGCGTCTTCACGCTGGCGGCTTCATGCACACGATAAGCCTGCAAGGCATCGGGAGCCAGCGCGCGAATTTGATCCATCGTCATCGGCGCTGCACTCAGAATCAGCACGCCACCGAAGAAAGGCGCCAGGAAGGTACCCAGTGAGTTGAAGGCTTGCGTCAAGTTCAAGCGACTGGAGGCAGTCTCAGGCTTTCCTAAAATCGTGACGTACGGATTTGCCGCGACCTGCAGGCAGGTGATTCCGGCGGCGAGAACGATCAGGGCGCCCAGAAATAGTGGGAACGAGGGAACGCTCGCAGCCGGTACAAACAGAAATGCGCCCACGCCCATGGTGAGGAGTCCCAGCACCATCGAGCGTTGATAACCGATCCAGTCAATGATCTTCGCGGAAGGAATGGAGAAAACGGCATACGCTCCGAAAAACGCAAACTGAACCAGGAGCACTTCGGCGTAACTCAAGTCGAAGATCGATTTCAGGTGCGGAATCAGAATGTCGTTCAGGCAGGTGAGGAAGCCCCACATGAAGAAAAGTGTGGTGACGGTGGCAAGCGGGACGCTGTAGCTCTTGCCAGAGTCAAATGAGTTCGAGACCGCCGACTGATTCGGAGCCGTGATCGCCATGAGTTGTGTGCCCAGCCTCCCCAGGTGTGCCGAGACGAATGCGCCATCATAGCATCGCGGGCGTGCCCCTTCTGGGCTTTTTTGTGAGATTAGAATCGCTTTGGGGCCTAGAAAATCGTTTTGCTAGCTTGACATTCCGGTGTGGTTATTTGAGACTGCCCCTCGCAGGTCTCTATCCCGCGATCCCACCATGTTTAAATTTCGAACCCTCAAACCTCTGATGTTGGCCGCTGTTATTGTGTTGCTGGCGAGCGGGCTGTTCGCGGCCGATGGCGACATGGCCGGCACCGTCGTCTTCAGCGAATCCGGATTCCTGTCCGCCGATTCCGCCGGGGGGTCCGCGTCGCAGATTGCGGCCGCTCTTTCTGGAAGCACTGCGGCTGGGGTTGACCAGCTCTCCAAGCTGTTGGCCGAGCCGAGCACGCGGCTGCTGGTGCTTCCTTACGGGTCGGCCTTTCCCGAAGAATCGTGGCCGGCGATCAAGGCATTCCTGGATCGCGGAGGCAATCTGCTCGTCCTCGGCGGCCGCCCCTTTACCCGCGCCGCCTATCGCGACCAGGGTCAGTGGAAGCTGCGCGAATACAGCGTGCGTTGCACGCGTCCACTGATGATCGACCAATACCAGGAGACGCCCGGCTCCGAGGGCGAGCAATTTCAGCCGAATCCGGAGATTCCGCTGAAGCTGGCTGAATTTCAATGGAAGCGCGCATTCAGCCCGGTGATTCGCCTCAGCGCGGTTGACCTCTATCATCGCGGAGGCGCCGCCGGTTCGATTGATGCCCGACTCGATACGCTCGCCTGGGGCGTAAAGAACGGCCGCAAAATGTCTGCCCCGGCGATTCAGGTCGATCACTACCGCAACGGATTCGACGGCGGCCGGTGGATCTTCGTCAACGCGGAAGTCTCGTCTGACTTTTTCAGCGACGCGGCACTGGTTCGATCGCTGGCCGAGCGTGCTCTGCAGGGCGCTGAAGAATTTACTGTGCGTCCGGTTTTACCGCTCTATTTGCCGGGTGAGCCCGTGCAATTAGAGGCGCTCTGGCATGCGAACTCGGGGCCGAAGGCTGCGACTTTGAAGATCGCTTCTTTTCCAGAGGACCAGCCTTCGAATCGCGCCGCGATCACCGTTCAACTTCCATCGAGTGATTCCATCGCGCTGCCTGCACCATCCGGCAAGGGGCTCTACGTTATCGAAGCGCAACTGCTTGAGGGCGATCGCGTTCGAGCCATCTATCACTCTGGCTTCTGGATTCGCGACGAGTCCTATCTGCGCTCCGGCCCTCATCTCAATGTGAACCAGAATTACTTCGAGTTAGACGGCCATCCGCTCGCTGTCGTGGGCACGACTTATATGTCGAGCGAGGTGCAGCGGCTGTACTTCGAATACCCGAATGTGTACGTGTGGAACCAGGATCTCGGCCAGATTCACGATGCGGGACTGAATATGATCCGCACTGGCTGGTGGACCGGCTGGGACAAATTCTTCGATCAAAATGGCCAGCCCTACGAGCGCACGCTGCGCACGCTCGAAGCGTATTTAATGACGGCGCGCAAGTACAACCTGCCGGTGCAATTCAATTTCTTTGCGTTTCTGCCGGATGTTTTCGTGGGCACGAACGCGTTCCTCGATCCGGAAACGGTGCGCAAGCAGCAGACTCTCGTTTCGGCGGTGACCGGTCGATTCCATGATGTTCCGTTCCTCGCGTGGGACCTCATCAATGAACCCAGTTTCTCGCAGCATGTGTGGACCATGCGTCCGAACGGCGATCCCATCGAGTTGGCGGACTGGAATCGTTGGCTGACTGAGCGCTATCCCGATCGAGCCGCACTGGCCGCGGTGTGGAACGTCCCGCCAGCCGCGGTTTCGGGCACGATTTCGCTTCCCACCGAAGGGGAGTTCATGCCGCGCGGCATGTATACCGGAACGAATTCGCTTCGCGTCTACGATTATTTTCTTTTCGCGCAGGAGGAGTTTACGAAGTGGGCGGGGAACATGCGGAAGACGATCCGCGCCACTGGATCGCAGCAACTGGTCACGATCGGGCAGGATGAGGGCGGAATTCAGGATCGGCTATCGCCAGCATTCTGGGGGGAGTCCGTCGACTTCACGACGAATCATTCGTGGTGGCAGAACGACTACATCCTGTGGGATTCGCTTGCGGCGAAGCAGCCCGGCAAAGCGTTGCTGATTCAGGAGACCGGATTGCAGCGCGAACTCGATCTGGATGAAGTTGCGCGCCGCAGCGTGGAGTCGGAGGCCGCGCTGCTCGAACGAAAAATAGCGTCGGCATTCATTCAGAGCTCGGGTGCGATCGAGTGGTTATGGAACACGAACTCCGATATGACCGAGAGCAACGAAACTCCCATCGGCGCGGTGCGGACCGACTATACCGAGAAGCCGGAAGCGACCGTGATGCGGGCGTTCGCGCAGTTCGCTCCGCAACTGCAAACGCATTTGCGCGATCCGCAGCAGCCGTCCATCGCCATCATCACCTCCCAGGCAGCGCAGTATTCCGCGATTGCTGACTTTCAGCTCGAAGCGCAACGCCGCGCCGTGCGGGCGCTGGCCTATGACGATCATTTGTCCGCTTATGTGATTGCAGAAAATCAAATCGAAAAGCTGGGATCGCCCAAGCTCGCCATTCTGCCTTCGCCGCAGGCGCTCACCGAACATGCGTCTCTCGAACTTCTGCGCTATGTGGAAGAGGGAGGGAACCTTCTGATCACCGGGCCGGTGGATCGCGATGAACACTGGCAGATCATTCCACGTGCGGAAAATCTGGGTATTCGTGGCCACGTCGAGCCGCTGACTTATCACAATTCGACTATTCGCCTCGGCGATCATTCTTTGCCACTCGCCTTCGGAGAGCCGGCGCAGAACTGGCTCGATTCCTTGCGCTTCGATGACGGATCGACGTTCAAGGAGATTCCGCGCGGCAAGGGGCACATCTTCTGGACGTCCGACCCAGTGGAACTCAACGAAAATTCGCAGACGATTGCGGCGCTCTATGCGTACGTGGCGAATCGTCTGAACATCGCGCCCATGTTCACTACGCCGTCTCCGGTGCCGGCGGGAGTGCTGGTGTTTCCGACGGTGCTTGCGGATTCAATTCTCTATGTCTTCGTATCTGACTCGGAGAGCGACACACCGATTAATCTCCGTGATCAGGCGACTGGAGCGCAGGTCTCCTTCACGCTTCCGGCCGAACACGCGGCAATCGCAGTGATCGGGAGTAAAGAGAAGAAGGTCGTTGCGAAGTACGGATTCTAGGCGCTGGCTTAACGCTGCGCGACGCTGCGTTGCTCCAGCAATTGCTGGGATAGAAATTCCAGATATTCGCCCATGCCCTCGCCGGTTTTGCCCGAGAGCCGAAAGATTTTCATTCCAGGCCGAACCGCCTGAATGCTCGCACGCGCGGCGTCCCAATCGAACTCGACCGCCTCTGCCAAATCATTCTTTGTGACTACCGCAATATCGGCGCTGTTGAAAATCGTCGGGTATTTCAGTGGCTTGTCTTCACCCTCGGTGACGGACATGAGAACCAGGCGCAGATTTTCGCCCAGATCATACGAAGATGGACAAACCAGATTTCCCACATTCTCGATAAACAAAAAATCCATCTGGTTGAGATCCCAACCTTCGAGTGCTTTCTGAATCATGGAAGCTTCGAGATGACATAGCGTTCCGGTCGTGATCTGCTTCACCGGAGCCTTGCTGCGCGCGAGGCGAACCGCGTCATTCTCGGTGGCCAAATCTCCCACCAGGGCCGCTACACGATAACGCGGCTGCAATTGTGTGAGAGTTTTTTCGAGGAACATCGTCTTACCCGAGCCCGGACTCGAGACCAGGCTGACCACGAATACTCCGGCAGCGCGGAACTGCTCGCGCAGGGCGCGCGCGATCACGTCGTTCTGTTTCAGAACATTTCTACGCACTTCCACCAGCCGCGGCTCGCTCATCCTTCTACCTCCAAGGCGAAAACTTCCAATTCCTTGCCCTGCCGCACATCCATCGTCGGAACGCCGCAGTCCGGACAAGTAAACGACTGCACCGAGGTCAGCGTTCGTTGGTCATTGCATTGTGGACAGAACACCACCACGGGCATATCTTCGACGATCAGTTGCGACCCCTGCAGCGGAGTATCCTGAGAGGCGACTTCCCATGAGAACAGCAATGCATCTTTAACGACGCCAGAAAGTGCGCCCAGTCTGAGATGTACGGCGGTCACCTGTACGCCACGGCGCTGCGACTCGTCCAGGGCGGCATCTACGATGCTCATCGCGATGGAAAGTTCGTGCATACTCTTTGCACATTCTATATCGCGGGCGGTTTAGGGGCTCCGGGCGGCAATTTTCGCCGGTTTTTCGGCCTTCTAAGAGTCCTTTGTAAAGCGCAATTTCTTGCGCACTCCAATGCTTGGTGCGAAAAATTGATTCCTCGCATCGAAATTATTCATCGAAAGCTGGTGTAAGGGGATTGACGGCGCAGGCCGCTCAACCTAGAATCCGATTTGTAGGTATGTCAGCAATTTCCAATTTCGCCGCGTGCTGCTGCACTTGTTGTTGTTGTGCATGTGTGTGCGCTGGCGCGGGGAGACTGCTGATCTAAGAATTTTCTCTTAAATACGGCATTCATCGGACCCATCGCCAGACTAACTGGCGGTGGGTTTTTGTTTTGCCCGAAAGATGACACTGATTATGACGATTCCAGCCAAAGAGACCAAAGCGCAACGCGTGGAGCGCCTGAAAAAGGCGAAAAATCCCTGGGAGGGGCTTGAGGAAATTCGCCGCTTCGCTCGCGAAGGGTTTGATTCGATTCCGCCGGAGTGGCTTGGGGCGTATTTCCGCTGGTGGGGCGTTTATACCCAAGGCGATGGCGCGGGCGTAACCGGTGGCAAGAACGGAGAAGGCCGGGCGCTGCAGCGCTTCATGGTGCGTATCCGAATTCCCAACGGCATCATGACGTCGCGCCAATTGCGCACCATTGCCGATCTCACCCGGCGCTACGCCAACGGAATCGCCGATCTTACCGTGCGTCAGAATATTCAACTGCACTGGGTCACCATCGAATCGCTGCCGGAAGTACTCGATGGTTTGTGGCAAGTGGGCCTGAACACGACTGGCGCTTGCGGCGACGTGGTTCGCAATGTCACCGGATGCCCAGTCGCTGGCGTGGATGCGGCCGAAATCGTAGATGCTTCACCGCTGGCTCTGGAAGTCGCGCAACATCTGGCGGGAAACGCAGAATTCTACAATCTTCCGCGCAAGTTCAAGATTTCGATTACAGGCTGCCGATCGTGGTGCTCCTATCCCGAAATCAACGACGTAGGCCTGACTGCAATCACGCGCACGTTGCGCGGCAAAAGTGAAATTGGATTTTCCTTGCGAGTGGCGGGTGGGCTCTCGGCTGAGCCCTATCTGGCCGAGCGCTTAAACGCGTTCGTCCGCTGGGAGCAGGTTGTTCCGGTCGTACGAGGAATCGCTGAAATCTTCCGCGATTCCGAAGTGCTCCGCGAACATCGGGAGCGCGCCCGCCTGAAGTTTCTTTTTCTGCGGCATGGATGGACTGCGGAACGTTTCTTGAGTGAACTCGAGGATCGCATCGGATTCCGCCTCGATCCCGCGGAAAAGGAGTCTCCCCCAGACGACGTGTATCGCGACCACGTAGGTATTCACCCGCAAAAACAGGTGGGGCTGTCTTACGTGGGCGCGGTGGCGTTGCGCGGCCGCATCAACGCCGACCAGATGCAGGCCGCAGCCGATCTCTCTGACCGATTTGCTCACGGCGAACTGCGCGCCACCGCCATGCAAAATCTGCTGGTGGTGAATGTTCCCAGCCTCAATGCTGATCCGCTGGCGAAAGAACTCGAAGCAATCGGACTGAAAGTCGCGGCATCGCCCTTTCATCGCGGAATCGTAGCTTGCAGCGGTACGGAATTCTGCAAGCTGGCCATCACTGAGACGAAAAGCTTTTCGCGCTGGCTGGTGGAAGAAATGGAAGAGCGCCTGCCCGGTTTCGATCAGCACCTCAAGCTGCACGTCACCGGATGCCCGAATAGCTGCGGGCAGCACTGGATCGCCGACATCGGCCTCGATGGCAAGAAAATCAAAATCGGCGATCGCATGGTTGACGCCTACTACTTCTGCGTCGGCGGAGCACTTGGCTTGCATCAATCGACCGCAAGGCCCGTCGGATATCGCTGCGCGGCCAGTGAAGTTCCGCAAGCTCTCGAACGTTTGCTCGGCAGTTACTTGTCGCAGCGTGAACCGGCGGAAAATTTGCGCCGCTTTTTTGCCCGCCACAGTGACACGCAGTTGCGAGAGTGGTTGGCCGGTGAGCAGGTCGCGCCGGTTGCCCGCGATTTACCCCAGCTGGGAAATTCCGCGCAGCTGGCAGGAGGGATCGGTGACTAACTTGTTCCCCATGTTTCTGAAACTCGCGGGAAAGCAGTGCCTGGTGGTCGGCGCCGGAAAGATCGGCGAGGGCAAGATTGGCGGGCTACTGGATACAGGCGCGCGAATCCGCGTCGTCGCGCTGGATGCTACTTCCACTGTGCGTGAATGGGCTCGCGAAGGCCGCATCGAACTTGAGTTGCGGCCGTTCACTGATGACGATCTTTCCGGCGCGTTTCTCGCCATCGTGGCGACGAGTTCTCGCACTCTCAACGAGCGCGTGTATTCCGAGGCGCAGAGGCGGGGGATTCTGTGCAACGTCGTGGACGTTCCCGATTTGTGTGATTTTTACTATCCAGCGGTCGTGCGCCGTGGAGACCTGCAGATCGCGATTTCGACTGCCGGGCAGAGTCCGTCGCTGGCGCAGAAGATTCGGCAGCAACTTGAAAAACAGTTCGGGCCGGCATACGCATCATGGCTCGCGGAGTTGGGCGAGACCCGAAGACTGATTCTTGCGAGCGACCTCGATAAGGAACGCCAGCTCGATCTGCTGCATTCGCTTGCCAGCCGCGAAGCCGTGGAAGCCGCGCTGCTCGCCCAGGCGCAAGCTCTCGTCCTGACAGGAGAAAGCGCATGAGCGGCAAAGTTTATCTGGTGGGTGCGGGGCCGGGAGATCCCGAATTACTCACACTGAAAGCGCTCCGCCTGCTGCGCACGGCGGATGCCGTGCTGCACGACGATCTGGTTGCGCCGGAAATTCTGAAACTGGCATCGCCAAAGGCGCGGGTTCACAACGTCGGCAAGCGTTGCGGCAAGAAGAAAATCTCGCAAGAAGAAATTCATTTCCTGATGATTGCACTGGCGCAGGCCGGGATGCAGGTTGTGCGGTTGAAAGGCGGAGACCCGCTGGTCTTCGGTCGGGCTGGCGAGGAAATGGAAGCGTTGCGGCGCGCCGAGGTCCCGTACGAAATCGTGCCTGGAATTACTTCCGCTCTGGGCGCGGCCGCGGCGGCGCAGATTCCGCTCACGCACCGGACTACTTCGTCGGCAATCGTGCTGATTACTGCGCATCAGGCCGATGGGAGCGATGGGGCTAATTGGAACAAGCTTGCCAGCAGCGGCGCGACGCTTGTGATTTATATGCCGGGCCGTGACTACTCCGAAGTCGCGTCGAAACTGAAGTCGGCCGGACTGCCCGCAGACGTTCCCTGTGCGGTCATCGCGCGCGCCACCAAACCAGACCAGCAGACTTACTTCACCACGCTCGCGCAACTGAGTCGTTCCCCGAAGGTGCAGGCACCATCATTGCTCGTCGTCGGCGAGGTGGTACGCATGGGCGATCCGGTGGCTGTGCTGCGCGACTCCGCCACTCTGGGTGGCAGCGGCATGACCCAGCCCTCGTTGATCAATCAGTTATTCCAGCCTGCAGAAGTCGAGGAGCCGCTCGCATGACAGACCATGCACACCAACGCGTCCCCATCAATATTGAAGAGGTGCAAGCGGCCGCCGACGCCTGGAGCCCGCATCGCGTTCTGTCCTGGGCTTTCGATACGTTTCAGGATTCCGTCGCGATCTCATCGGCATTCGGCGCCGAAGGCATGGTGCTGATCGACATAGCTTCCCGCCTGAAGAAAAAATTCCGCCTCTTCACCATCGACACTGAATTCCTGTTTCCCGAAACCTATCAACTCATGGACCGGATCGAACAAAAGTATGGAATCACGATCGAGAAGGTCTATTCCATGCTCTCTCCCGAGGAACAGGAACGAAGCCATGGCGCAGCGCTATGGGCACAGAATCCCGATCTTTGCTGCAATCTGCGCAAGGTCGAACCCTTGCGGCGAAAACTCAGCGGACTAAATGCCTGGATCACCAGCATTCGCCAGGATCAGACTTCGGCTCGGGCTTCCGCCCGTCGCGTCGAATGGGATGCAAAATTCGGACTGGTTAAGATCAACCCGATTGTCGATTGGAGTTCGAAGCAGGTGTGGCGCTACATCCACGACCACGACGTGCCTTACAACCAGCTTCACAATCAGGATTTCCCCAGCATCGGCTGCACCCACTGCACTCGCGCGGTTCGAGTGGGAGAAGATCCGCGCGCGGGACGCTGGCCGGGATTCGCCAAGACCGAATGCGGCCTGCACATCATCGAGCCGGCATTCCAGTCCCCTGTGCGCCAGCCCAATTCCGAATCCTAGCCTCGACAGTTCCCACACTGCCACTAGCACGCGGCCAGACCCGACCCTTCGATGGTATCTTTGTCTTGAATCGCGGTGTTGAATCGCAGCATCGCAATCGCCAACATCCATGGACGTTCTCCAGAGTCTTTTCGAGAAGCATTTTCAGGTGCCGGTCGAGCATGTCCAGCCACTGCAAGGGCAACTGGGTGGCTCGGGCCGCCGCATCCTACGGCTCTCCGCGAAGAATATTCGCGCCATCGGAATTCTCTACGACATCCGCGAAGAAAATCTGGCGTTCATCGAGTTCTCGCGCCACTTCCGGCAACATCGTTTGCCGGTCCCGGAAATCTACGCCGTCGATCTCGACCTGGGTGCCTATCTCGAAGAAGATCTCGGGGACTTGTCGCTGTTCGAATTTCTATCCAGAAATCGCGCAGGAGACATCATCGCTCCGCCAGTCGTCGAAGCCTACCAGCGCGTAATCGCGACCTTGCCAAAATTTCAGATCGAAGCCAGCCGCGACTTGAATTACAAAGTCTGTTATCCGCGCGCCAGTTTCGACGCGCAGTCGATTGCGTGGGATCTGAATTATTTCAAATATTATTTCCTTCGACTGGCGGGCATTCCGTTCAATGAGCAGGCCCTGGAAGATGACTTCAGCCGCTTGACGGAATTCCTGCTGGGTGCAGATCGCGATTACTTTTTGTATCGCGACTTTCAATCGCGCAACATCATGCTCCGCCAGGGGCAGCCGTTTTTTCTCGACTACCAGGGCGGGCGCAAAGGCGCGCTGCAGTATGACGTGGCTTCGCTTCTCTACGATGCCAAGGCGGATCTGCCTCCGGAATTGCGCCAGCAGTTGCTTGATCACTATCTGGACGCGCTGACCGGATACATCGATCTGAAGCGCGACAATTTCCTGCATTATTACTACGCCTACGTTTATATCCGCATCATGCAGGCGCTCGGGGCGTACGGCTTTCGCGGATTTTACGAACGCAAAACGCATTTCTTGCAGAGCGTGCCTTATGCGCTGAAAAATCTTCGCTGGCTGTTGCACAATGTCACGCTTCCGGTTGCGCTGCCGACTTTGCTGGAAGCGTTCCATTCCATGCTGGCCTCGCCGAAACTCCAGAGCATCGCCGCCGAAGCGGACAATCTTGTAGTGCGCATCTTCAGCTTCTCGTTTCACCGCGGCCTTCCGAAAGATGAAACCGGAAATGGCGGGGGCTTTATTTTCGACGGCCGCAGCCTGCCCAATCCCGGGCGTGAAGACCGCTTCAAAGCTCTCACGGGAAAAGACGCGCCCGTAATCGATTACCTGAACCAGCAGGAAAGCGTTCACCAGTATCTGGCCGGCGTGATGTCGTTGATCGACGGCAGCGTGAGCGCTTATCAGAAGCGCGCCTTCAAAAATTTGATGATTTCGTTCGGCTGCACTGGCGGGCAGCACCGCTCGGTCTACCTTGCCGAGCAACTGGCAAAGCATCTGCGCGAGCGCAACGGCGTGGAAGTAGTCGTGCACCATCGCGAACTCGAGAGGATGAGCGCCGGCATCGAGGCGGAGAAAGTCGAACGATGAAGGCCATGATCCTGGCCGCCGGCATGGGCACGCGTCTGCGGCCGCTGACCGACGATCGTCCTAAGGCGCTGGTAGAAGTCGCTGGGCGCACACTGCTCGAGATTAATCTGGCTCGTCTGCGCAACTTCGGCGTCCACCAGGTGATCGTGAATGTGCATCACTTCGCCGCTATGGTGGCCGGCTATCTGAAGGAGAACGCCAATTTCGGCATGCGCATTGAAATCTCGCGGGAAGATGTTTTGCTCGACACGGGCGGCGGGCTGAAAAAGGCTGCGTGGTTCTTTCAGGAATCTGCGGGCGACGCGGAACAACCGTTCCTGCTGCACAACGTCGATGTCCTCAGCACCATCAACCTGCAGCGCATGCTGGACTTTCATCGCGAGCAGAAGGCGCTGGTTACGCTGGCCGTGCAGGATCGCGAAACCTCACGCTACCTGCTCTTTGACGAAGAGAATCGATTATGCGGACGCCAGTCGGGAAGAGACGGATCACAAGAAATGGTTCGAGCGGCGGAGCGTACGCAACCGCTGGCTTTTTCCGGCATCCACATCATCTCTCCACAATTTCTCTCCATGTTGAGTGAAGACGGAGTCTTCTCCATCGTCGACGCCTATCTAAGGCTCGCTGCCCGTGGAGAAAAGATCGTTTCTTTCCGCGCCGATGAATATTACTGGCGCGACCTCGGCAAACCGGAGAGCCTGAAACAGGCCGAGCACGACGTGGATCAGAAACTCATTTCGCTGTAAGAATCCGGCGCCGATCACTTCCCTCTGAGCGCCGCTTGTGTACAATTCATAGCTTCGGCATGAACGACCACTCCCACGACCAGCCTGCTCCGCGCAAACTCATCATCGCCATTGACGGCCCGGCAGGAGCAGGGAAGAGTACGATCGCGTCGCGCCTGGCGCGCAAACTCGGATACGTGAACCTGGAGAGCGGCGCCATGTACCGCGCGCTGGCGCTGAAGGCCATCGAGAGAGACCTTTCCTTCGACGACGAAGCTGCGTTGGCGGACTTGGCAGAGCATTCGCGCATTCGTCTCGAACCGCAAATCGGCGGGAACCGCACGTTGCTCGATGGCCGCGACGTCTCCGGCCGCATTCGCGAGCGCGATGTCACCGAGGCCGCGTCGAGAGTGTCGGTGCATCCGCGAGTGCGCCAATGGATGGTGGAACACCAGCGCGACATGGGACTCGGCGGCGGAGTAGTGATGGAAGGACGCGACATCGGTACCAAAGTGTTTCCCGATGCCGACTTAAAGATCTTTCTCGACGCTGATCCCGTGATTCGCGAACAGCGGCGGATGGAACAGCAGAAAATCAGGAGTGAACTTGCAGCCAGCGTCGCCGCTGAACTGCGGGAGCGCGATCACCGCGACCGCACGCGCGCAACCTCGCCACTGGTCGCAGCCGGCGATGCGGTTGTCATCGACTCCAGCGCAATGAGCGAGGACGATGTATTGCAGCGGGTAGAAGAACTGGTCGCGAAGAAATTGTCGTAAACGCGCTTCTCAGTTCTCCGTCGGCTGTACCGTGCCTTTGGGCGCAGGCAGAGCCTTGCCGGGCTTGCCCGACAGTGCCGGAGGAGCCGGCGGCTTCGGTGGCTGCGTGCTGGCTTTGCGGATCTCGATATTGTCGTGCTCGTTGTTGAGCACGATGTGCGAGGCGCCGTTCCCCACGGTGCCGTTTGCTCTAGCCTCGTGCTCGTCGTTGCTCACTTTCAAGTCGGCGAAGTCCGACTGAATCTCCCCTTCGCGGGTGCGCGCATCCAGGCGGAATCCTGCTTTGTCCGGCAGGTTAAGCTGGATGTCGCCGCTGCGGTTGTCGATCTGAATATTGCCTACGGTACGCATTCCAAGTTCGACCGATCCGTTGTCGTCCTGCAGCCGCACGTCTCCCGTAACGTCCTCGAGGCGGAGATTCTTGGAACGGGTGGTCAGGTGCAGCGGTCCGATAATCCCATCGGCATGAAGGTCGTCGGAATCGAGATCCAGAGAACCATCGATGCGCGAAAATTCCATATCGCTGCGCGAGGATTTGAATGTGACGGCTTTCGCGATGCGGGCCAGCTTTACGCTCTCCTGAAATTCTCCATCCAGTTGCACGCTTCCCGTGACATCGCTGACTGAAACCTCGTTGACCCTGCCCTCGGCGTGCACATCTCCGCGAATCTGTTCGATTTTGATTGAGCCCTTTTCCTGGCTCACTTTCACGTTGCCGGTAACGTCTTCGACGGAGGTGTCGCCGTGCTGAGCTGCGATATCAATGTTGCTTTCGCGATCCACCACGTTCACGTCTCCGTGCCGGGAACTGATGGTCACTGGAACTTTGCGGGGCACCGAAATGTCGAGGTCAACCTCAACCGGATGGTCGCCCGCGGCTTCGGCCTTAGCATCGAGAGTGACCAGCCCGCCAATCGTCGTGATCGTAGGCTTGGTTTCGCTGTTGTACTTATCGCCGTCGCCTTGGTTCTCGGCGCCAACCCGCTTGCGCACGACCACGGTGATATTGCTGTCGTCGGAAGCATGCACGCTGACCGCGCCGCGAGTGTCGATTACCTTGAGACTAGCTCCCGCCGGGAACGCCTGCTCCAAGTGATCGTCATAGTTGTAAGACTGGCCAAAGATATTGGAGAAATCCTCGTCATCCAAGTTGAGCTGGTCATGCAGTCCCGACCAGTTCACGCGCTCCAGTTGAGAGGCGATCAAGCCGAAGACCACGATCATCACGATGAGAAGAATTCCTCCCGCGCCGATGCCCGAAGAACGGCTGCCGGAGCGCTGTGCCTGCTGATGTTCGATCAGCTTGATCACGCCCCAGAAGATCAGCAACACCGGCCAGTAGTGGGCGAACAGGACGCCGATGCGTCCCCACGACAGCATGTGCAGGTTGCCCAGCAGAAAAATCACGCCGAGAATGATCAGCACAAACGGCCCGGCAAACGAGCGCGGACGAGGCCGCGGCGGCAATGGCGCAACTGGCGGAGTTCCAGGAGGCATCACAGGGCTAGACATTTTTCACCTCCCCAGAAGTGGGCTGGGCCGGAGCGGGCTCTTGCGGCACACTCTGTACCGCAGGCGGCGGCATGTTCGGTGGATAGACCGTCGTGACCGGCGGCAGCGTTCCTACGTGTCCCGCATCGGACGCATTACTCTGCATCAGTTTGACCACCCCGATCACCAGCAGGATCGCTGGCCACGTCTTGCCAAAATCGAGCCGCGAAATATTGTCGAGCAGGAACAGAATGCCCAACGTCACCAGTATCGACGGCCCCATGAGCTTTCGCGTGCGACAACGTTCGCACACGCACGCGGGACGGTAAGTCCCGAGTAATCCCCAGTGCTTGGCAAAGAGCCACACTCCGATCGCAATCAAAATCAGCGGCCAGAATTTGCCCAGGCTGAAATCGAAGACCGTGTTGATCAGAAACAGAACGCCCAGTCCGATGAGGATGGCCGCGCCCACCGGAACCTTCGTACCTTCCACCCTTTCGCCGCCGCCAAACATCTGCACCAGCCCGAAAGGATCGGGTGCGGGCTGTCCCGCTTGAATCGCTTTCGCGGTGCGAATCGAATCGGAAATCTGATAGAAGTAAAAAAATCCCATCGCGATTCCCACCACCATCTTCACGTACCAGGGCACGTCCGAACTGACGAGCACGATCATCAGCACGGCAATCCCGAGATGCGATAACCCCTTGGTGTACTGGCCGGTGTAGACCGCGCCGACGCCGATGGGAAAGAATCCGGCAAGGATTCCCGCCACGGCAGGATTCGGTCCGGAACCCGCAGGCGGCACGCCTCTTGGCGCTTGATTAGGATCGACAACCTGCTGGTATGCGGTCTGCGGAGGCACGAATCCCGCAGCGGGCGGTGTATATCCCGGAGCGGGAACTGTCCCCTCCATGCGCGCTGCCAGGCAGGCTTCGCAGTAAATCACTCCGCGGACGTCGCGGGTGCATTGGTTACAAAGTGGCTTTCCGCATGTGCGGCAGAAGGCCACTGCAGCAGTATCACTGTGCGTGGCGCAGTTCATACGAGCCTCCTGTACGTGGTCACCGACACTACAGGCAGATCGTTGACAGAGGGACCCTCAGCAGCGCTTGCCATGAAAGTCTGACTCTCACTCTGGCTGTAATTGCGCTCCTGTTTCTGCTCGGGCTGTTGTGTTGTGTCGTTCTTATGATCTTTCGGCTTCTCTCGGCCAGGCTCGGCAGGCTCAACGTTACGCTTCACCTGACGCGCCAGAGATTCTACCTCGTAGACCACCCGGATGTTCTCGTAGTACCGCACCACGCGGGCTTGCGTGTTGTAGTAGGTGTGCCGGATCGCCGCCGGACGCAGGCTGACATGGGCGAGGTCGGTCGGCTTGACGCCGGCAACCGTCAGGCCCACCGACAGCGCAAAGAACGCCATGCCGAACGACATGGCAAAGCGCGGCTGGCGGACCGTTTCCCAAATCGGTTCCATGAATCCGGAAATCGCGGCCTGGGCATGCTCCAGCCACGCAACCCGCGGCTGAGCGGCACGCGCCGGAGCCCGCAGGCGTTGGCTGTCAATGCCCGTCGTCGATGCCAGAATACTTGCGACCAGGCTGGCTGGAGGTTCCACCTCCGTGAGACCTTTCAGCCAGTTGCGGCCCGCCTCAGCTTCGGCGAGCAGCGGTCCACACGCGCGGCAATTGCCGGCATGGGCCTGGAAGCGATCGAGCGCGCTCCCTGTCAGGACGCCATCCAGCGCGTCCGTGAGCAGCAGATCGAACTCGGCGCAGTGCATTCCGTTGCTAGCCTGCTCGTTTTTTGTTCGATCTGCCATCACATCACCTGCCTATAGGTACGTTGTAAGAGGCGAGCTAGTTCCGCTCGCCCACGATTTATTCGAGATTTCACAGTTCCCTCCGGCACCTTCAAAACAGCAGCAATCTCACGGTAGTCCATATCCTGTAAGTCCCTTAGAATCACAGCTTCCCGAAGCTCGGGCGAAAGTTTGGTCAGGGCCGCATGGACGGTTTCGCCCACCTCCCGGCTGCGCACGTGGGCGTCCGGCGGCGCAGATTGGTCCTGAATTTGCTCACTGAGCGGCTGCGCGTCCTCATGCTCGCTGCCCGTCGTATCCATGGAATCGGTCATCCGATCCTGCTTAGTCTTGCGGAAATGATCGACCAGCAGGTTGCGCGTGATCGTCGTAACCCAGGTTACGAACGCACCCTTCGTGTGGTCATAGCTGGGAAGCGTGCGGTACATCTTGATGAAGACCTCCTGGGTGAGGTCTTCGGCGTCGTCGCCCGATCCCGCGAACCGATAGCAGATGTTATAGATACGGCGATTGTAGGTCTGCACGATTTCCTCCCAGGCGGCGGCGTCGCCGGCAATACAGCGCCGAACCAGCATCGCAACGACCTGGACGTCTTCCACTAAATCTCCCCGGAAATCACTTTCAGACTGAGACTGCGGCTTGGCCTACGACTTGAGTCCCCAAGCCTCCACCAGACAGTACGCCGTTGTGGGCATTGAAGTTCGCGATATAACGGACCGCAATCAGAACACGGCATTGTAGCAGCGGCGCATTGGGGCCAGCTTGAAGATCACTACCACGAGGGACACGAAATCACACAAAGGAAATGCGCACAAGATGCAACCCTTCGTGAACCTTCGTGGCCTTTGTGGTTCATGTTTTTACTCCAAAGCGTCGGCATTCAGAAATTGCATAATTCTTTTTTGAACGTTATGCTGCGCGTCAGGCCCCCCAAATGATTGGCAAGACGCTGTCCCACTACCGGATCGAGGAGCAGATCGGCCGCGGAGGGATGGGTGTGGTTTACCGCGCGCACGACGAGCAACTCGACCGCGATGTGGCCATTAAAGTCTTGCCGTCCCGCACTCTCGCCGATGAAGCCACCCGCAAGCGTTTCCGCCAGGAAGCGCTTTCGCTGGCTCGCCTGAATCATCCCAACATCGCCACCGTTCACGAATTTGGAACTGAAGGCGACATCGATTTTCTAGTGACGGAGTACATCGCAGGCATCACGCTCGACAGCAAACTGGCGCGGGGAGCGCTTCCGCCAGAGCAAGTGATGCGCCTGGGCGGGCAACTCGCCGCTGGACTTGAGGCCGCGCATCGCGAAGGCGTCGTGCATCGTGATCTGAAACCAGGCAACTTGCGCCTGACCACCGATGGCAGATTAAAGATTCTTGATTTCGGGCTGGCGCAACTCATGCCCCACGTCAGCGAGCTCGGTATGACGGTGACTCTGACCCAGTCGGAGGAAATCACCGGCACTCTGCCCTACATGTCTCCCGAACAACTCGCAGGCGCGCCAGCCGATGCGCTGACCGATATCTGGTCGGCGGGCGCTGTTCTTTATGAAATGGCGAGCGGGAAGAGGCCATTCGAGCAGCCCACGCCTGCGCTGCTCATGAGCCAAATCCTGAATCAGCGGCCGGAATCCGTCGCAAAAAAGAATCCGTCAGTTCCGGAGTATCTCGATCACGTCATTCTCAAAGCGCTCGCTCACGAGCGCACGCAGCGCTATCAATCAGCGGCAGAATTGGGCGCAGCTCTGGAACTGCCGAGCTCCACCGCGCTTCCCGTGATGAGGAAAAAGTTCTCGTACTCGCGCTGGATCGCGGTTGTGATCGCATTACTGATTCTGATCGGCGCACTCGCCGGCTACCGAATGCTGCGCCGCAAAGCTGCGCAGTCTTCCTCGGCGGCGGCGGTGAACCGGCGAAAGTCCGTGGCCGTGCTCGGCTTTAAGAATCTTTCGGAGAATCCAGAGAAGGGTTGGCTCTCGACCGCACTCTCCGAATTGCTGACGACGGAACTCAGCCAGGGGAATGAATTGCGCGTGATCCCGGGCGAAAGCGTCGCCCTGATGAAGGCCAGCCTCGCTCTGCCCGATGCCGACAGCTTCAGCCAGCCGACACTGAAGAAAATCCGGCAGAACCTGGGCAGTGATGACGTCATCTTCGGATCGTACCTGCCACTGGGGAATGGGGTTCTGCGTCTTGATGTCCGCCTGCAGGATGCGGTTGCGGGAGAAACTCTGGCATCGGTGTCGGAGAAAGGCAACGAATCGGAAATCGACGATCTGGTGGGGCGGGCAGGAGCACAGTTGCGGACTAAGTTGGGCATTGCTGCGCTTTCCGATGTTCAATCCGCTCTGGTGCGGGCATCGTTGCCAGCCAATGCAGAGGCGGCTCGTTTGTACGCGCAGGGACTCGAGCGCCTGCGGGTGTTTGATGCGCAAGCGGCTCGCGATCTCCTGGAGCGCGCTGCGAAGCTCGATCCCGAACACGCGCCTACTCACTCCGCCCTGGCGGAAGCCTGGAGGTTGCTGGGGTACGAATCGAAGGCCAAAGATCAGGCCAAGCAGGCCCTGGCGCTCTCTGCGAAATGTTCGCGCGAAGAGCAGTTGCTGATCGAAGGGCGCGCCCACGAAATGCTGAATGAGATGCCGCAGGCGGTTGAGAGCTACCGGGCTCTGTGGCAGTTCTTCCCCGACGACATCGACTATGGGTTATCGCTCATTCGCGTCCAGAACGCCGCCGGGCACGCCAACGAAGCGGAGAGCACGCTGTCGGATCTGAGGAAGCTGTCCGCATCCGGCGCGGACGCGGCTAGGATCGATCTCGCCGAAGCTCGGATCGCCGCGGCCTTGAGCGACTTCAAGCGGCAGCAATCCGCATCTGAGAATGCAGCCAGTGAAAGCCGGGCTGTGGGCGCCAGCCTGATTTTGGCCGACGCGCTGCAAATCGAGGCTGACGCCTGGGAGCGCATGGGGCAATCGCAAAAACCTCTCGAACTCTCCAACGAGGCGCATGCCCTCTATGTTTCTGCGGCCGATCAAGGCGGAGCGGCCCGGGTCCTACTGCGTATGGGGGATCAACTCTCGGATCAGGGCGATTATGAAGGAGCGAAGAAAAAATTCCAGGAAGCGCTTCCGGTGTTTCAGGAAATCGGCGCCAAGAAAAGCGTTCGCGCTACGCTGGAACGCATTGGAAACGTTTATTACTCCGAAGGAAAAATGCAGGAGGCCAAGAAGTGCTACGAGCAAAGCCTCAGCTATGACCGCGAAATCGGTGACCTGGTCGGTTTGGCCAGCGACTACGGAAATCTGGCCAACGCTCTCGACGGCATGGGCGATCTGCAAGGCTCGCTGAAGATGCAACTGGATTCGCTGGCGGCCTTCAACGAACTCAACGACCGCCGGGGATCTTCGGCCACTCTGAATAATCTGGGAAATCTCCAGGTGGAAATCGGCAGTCTGGATCAGGCCGACAACTACTACAACCAGGCTCTCGCGCTAACGCGCGAGATCGCCTACCGGCGCGGCGAGCCGTATCCGTTGTCGGGGCAGGGTGACGTTCTTCTGGCGCGCGGTAATCTCCCGGAGGCGCAAAAACGCTACGAGGCGGCACTCGCTCTTTGCAAGGAAATGGGAGACGAGGATTTTACGGCGCAACTCAATGTCGGACTGGCGACCATTGCTCTGCTGGAAAAAAGATATGGCGACGGCGAGGCGCTCTCCAAGAATGCGATCGCGGCCTACGAGAAGGCCAATTCGGCCGGCAACGGTGCATGGGCTGGCGCAGTGCTGGCGCGAAATTTACTCGCCGACGGCAAGTTAGCAGAGGCTCAAGCCGCGGTCACAAAAGCTGCGGAACTCGTCCGCCAAAGCACGTTGCTGGCTCCGCACTTCGAAGTGATCCTGGCCGAAGCGCGGGTCAATGCGAAATCGGGCAAGACCGCCGACGCCCTGCAGTCGCTGCAGAGTCTGCTCTCTTCCGCGCGCAAGTCCGGTTACAGTCTCTACGAACTGCAGGCTCGCCTCGCCATCGCGGAAATTGAAAATCAGTCGGGCGCTGCTTCTGCCCGAGAACATCTTTCCGCTCTGGAGAAAGATGCCCGCCAGCACGGAGCGCTACTCATTGCCAATCAAGCGCAGGAATTGCTGAGGAATCCAAAAGGCAACTGATTTTCACCCTATTCACGCGAGGGCGGGTCGCCGACGCGATGGTCGGACAGCGGCTGATACTACGTTTATTCCGTGGTGAAGTAGTCAACTGTGACGGGATTTTCGAAGAGTGAGTAGTCGCGGGTGACGACCGTGATGCCGCTGTCGGTTACGAAATAGCGCTGGCGGTCGGCCTCGGCGTCATAACCGATGGTGGTGCCTTCGGGCAGGTGCACGTCGCGATCGATGATCGAATTGCGGACGCGGCAGTGGCGCCCGACGCTGACGTGCGAGAAGAGAATGCACTTGTCAACTTCAGAATAAGAGTTGACCCGCACATCGGGTGACAAAATTGAATTCTTCACCGCTCCCCCTGAGACGATGCATCCGGCGGAGACGATCGAATCCAGCGCCGTCCCGGTGCGCCCGGCCTCAGCGAAGACAAATTTTGCCGGAGGATATTGCCGCTGGTGGGTGCGGATCGGCCACTCTTCGTCGTACAAGTTGAAAATTGGCGATACCGAAACGATGTCCATGTTGGCTTCGTAGTAGGCCTCGAGCGTACCCACGTCGCGCCAGTAGAGCGCTTCCTTCTTATTCTCGTCGACGAAATCGTAGGAGTAGACGCGGTAGTCGTCGATCATCCTGGGCAGAATGTCTTTGCCGAAATCGTGGCTCGACTGGGCGTTCTCGGCGTCTTTCAGGAGCACCGGAATGAGCACGTCGGCATTGAACAGATAAACGCCCATCGAGCCCACAACCTTTTCCGGATTGATAGGCGAGCGCAGCGGAGTGGTTTTCGGCTTCTCCTGAAAGCCGTTGATGCGGCCATCTTTATCGACATCGACGACGCCGAAGCGGTAGGTCTCCGCGGGATCGATCTGGATCGTTGCCAGCGTGATGTCGGCGGCCGAGTCCTGGTGCTGCTTCATCATCTTGCCGTAATCCATCTTGTAGATGTGATCGCCGGAAAGAATCAGCACGTGTTTCGGCTGCTCAGAGCCGATTGAATAAATATTCTGATACACGGCGTCGGCCGTGCCCTGATACCACTGATCGCTGACGCGCTTCATTGGAGGCAGCACTTCAATGAACTCGCCTACTTCGCGGCCGAGAATGTTCCAGCCTTCCCGGACATGACGATTGAGCGAGAGTGCTTTGTATTGGGTGAGAATGTAGACGCGGCGCAGATCGGAATTGAGGCAGTTGGAAAGTGTGATGTCGATGATGCGGTAGATGCCGCCGAAGGTGACCGCGGGCTTGGCGCGGTCGCGAGTCAGAGGATAAAGGCGTTCTCCCGCGCCTCCTGCCAGCAGAACCCCCAGCGTGTCTTTCATAACTGCCCTCGCATCCCGGCGCAGCTCGGCCCAGGATTATTCATCGCTCGGCAGAAGCGAAAACAGTAGATGGTAGCACAGGCAGGAAGGTTGCGAGGACGGCGCCCCAGCGGTCTCTGTTCAAACCGCTCACCTTTTCCGTCGCTTCCCTCTAGCCGCGACGAAACTTTTTAATACGCGGTCAAGTTCACCTCATCGAGCCAGACGTTATAAGGCGTCTGGGCATAGTTGCCGTCCATCTGAAACGCCACATCGATCTCTTCTAAAGTCCAATCTGGCTGATTGGGATAGTAAGTATCGACGGGATAAGTTGTATCTCCGACCTGCAGGCTGATGTAGTGCACCTGATTGCCGACGCGCTCCACGTTCCAGATCAGATGAATCCATGTGTTCGAAGGAAAATCCGTGCAGGGATATACGGTGGGCTGCCATCCGGTCACGTCGTTCCAGATATCCCATTTGCCGCTGCCGTTGAAATTGCACTCCGAACCCCAGACCCAGCGCTGGCCGCCGTAAGTCTGGTTGATGTCGAACTCGAGCGCTTGCGGCGCGGTTCCGTTGTCGATGTAGAAATACAAATCGTAGGTGAAGTGGCTGACGTTGTTTCCGCCCGCAACCGCGTTGAAGTAGAGCATGTTCGAATATGGCGTCGAGCCTCCCATGCTGAACTTTGCCGAATTGCCATCCATCGCGGGCGACGATTGATTCTGCGTAAGCGTTGAGACTGCCGTGCCCAAGCCTGCGGCGCAGATCTGTCCGGCGCGTCCTGAACCTTGCGGAAATACCGCCGAGCACGATTGCCATCCCGGTAATGCTTGAATGCCGCTGATGGTGGTTTGCCCCTGGGTGGTGACGGTTACATTGAGCGGCGTCGCCGAGATGAAGCCTTGATTGTCCTCGGCCATTACGGTGATGGTGTGCTGTCCGGGGGCAACGAAAATTTGCGTGTTAATCGAATTGTCCCAGGTGTAATACACCGCGAGTTGATCGACGTACACGCGCATGAAGAAGATTGGATTCTGCGGCGTTGCCGAGGCGACAACCGTGAGGGGCGAAGTGGTCGTGGCGCCGGTCAGCGGGCTGGCGACCAGGAGCGGAAAGTCATTCGCGCCGGGTGGCGGAGGAACTTGCGCGGCCGGCGCGGGAAGCGGGCTGCTCGCGGGATCCTGCAGCGGCCAGGAAATTGGCTGCTGCGGATAGAACGGATAGTTGGGCTGCGACGGTGGATTCCCCGTGGTCGTGGTCGTGGTTGTCGTTTTCGCGGAGCTCGATCCGCACCCGGTCATCAACGTGGAAACGAGCGCGAGCAATAAAAGGGAAAGTGAAGAGTAGACCCAGACGGAATTCCTGCGCACACCTGCGCTGCAGGCGTCCTCCGAAACCACGCTCATTTTGCGGCCTCCCGGCGCTGAAGAAAAGTTCTGTAGATCGCCAGCGCTGGAGCGGCAAGCCGGGTCCTACAACGCACGCAACGGTGCTCATTCTTTTATCGAGGATGAACGCCGCGAGCGACAATACGGCGCCCACCTTAAAGACGAGGGCTGATTCCCCGATGCCACCTGAAAAGCGAAAAGCCCGCGGTTGGCGGGCTTTGAGCAGCTTGCAAAAGGTTGCCGTCTTATGTTTTTTCTTCGTCGATTTTGATGCGCAGGGACTTCAGAAATTTCAGATCCTGATCGCTGATCTTAAATTCAGGATTCGTGGAGAGCGTCGTCACCAAGGAAGTTTTATCTCCCGGCTTCTCGCCCTGCTTGCTTACGCCGATGGTTGCCTCAAGCACCAGGAAGATGTCGTAGCCGCCCTCTTTGATGCGCGCCACGACTTCCGAAATCTGCTCCGAATCAGAAAGCGATTCGTTGATGGCATCGCCCAGTTCTTTCATCAGCTGCTTGAGTTGCGGATCCACTAGGCCCCCCTGCTGAGTCTGACCGGCTCTAACAGCTTTAGATGCGGTCGGCGACACAACGGTCGCTATGGCTCTGACGTGGAGTCATTGTAGCGCCAGAGGCTGTTAAAATCGAGGCCGTGAGCAAAGTTTCATCCTGGCGCAAAGCCGGTATTGTGGCGAACGTCGCGCGCCAACAAGCCGGAAGAAGCCGCACGCTGAGTGCCATAGGCGCAGCTGCTCGCACCACTGCTCGTTCTTTTGGAAAGGCGCTTCACCAGCTCTGGCTGGAGGTTACGGGCTCGGTCTTCCTTTGTATGGCAGTATTTGGCGCGGCTGCCTGCGTTCGCGAGTACGCGAAATATACAGCCGGGCACACTCCCGCCAGTCACGTGGTGATTGCAATTTGTTTCACACTGGTCTTCGGCTGGTTCGGCCTGAGCTCTTTCCTGAGAGTAAGAAGGAAGGGCCAGCATTCATGAATTCATCCGCATAGATGGTTAGTGGTTCGGGGGCACGATGACTGAAAAGCTGAAAACGCACCCTGAAGTTGCCGAGATCGAAACCTCTTCTCATATCCCTGTAAATCCCCTGTACACGCCGGTCGATCTGAAGGGCTGCGACTACGAAAGCGAAGTCGGATATCCCGGCGAGTATCCCTTCACACGCGGCGTGCAGGCCAGCATGTATCGCGGTCGTCTCTGGACCATGCGCCAGTACGCCGGCATGGGCGACGCCGAGGAATCGAACAAGCGCTACAAATATCTGCTGGCCAATGGCACGACGGGATTGTCGGTGGCATTCGATTTGCCGACGCAGATCGGAATGGATTCGGACCATCCGCTGGCTGGCGGTGAAGTCGGCAAGGTCGGCGTGGCGATTGATTCCATCGAAGACATGCACCGCCTGTTCGACGGCATCGAGCTGACGAAAATTTCTACATCGATGACCATCAATGCAACGGCGTCGATCCTGCTGGCGCTGTATGTGGCCGTGGCGCGACGGCAAGGCGCGGACATTCGCAAGCTTTCCGGGACGGTGCAGAATGATGTTTTGAAAGAGTACATCGCGCGCGGGACATATATTTATCCGCCGCAGCAGGCGATGCGCATTATCACCGATATGTTTGCCTGGTCGAAAGACAACGTGCCCGAGTGGAACACGATTTCGATCTCTGGCTATCACATGCGCGAGGCCGGATCGACGGCAGTGCAGGAGGTCGCATTCACGCTCGGCAACGGCATGGCGTATGTGGAAGCGGCGATCAAAGCCGGGCTCGATGTCGACAAATTCGCGCCGAGGCTGTCTTTCTTTTTCAACGCGCACAGCAATTTTCTGGAAGAGGTCGCGAAATTCCGCGCTGCGCGCCGCATGTGGGCGCATATCATGCGCGAACATTTCAAAGCCAGGAATCCACGCTCGTGGATGCTGCGGTTCCATACGCAGACTGCCGGCTCAACCCTCACGGCGCAGCAGCCCGAGAACAATATCGTGCGCACGGCGATTCAGGCGCTGGCGGCCGTACTCGGCGGAACGCAGTCGCTGCACACTAACTCCTACGACGAGGCGCTCGCTCTACCTACGGAACAGGCGGCGCGCATCGCTTTGCGCACGCAGCAGGTGATCGCCTACGAGTCGGGCGCGCCGCAGACCATCGATCCACTGGCAGGATCGTATTACGTCGAGTCGCTGACCAACGAGATTGAGAGGCGGGCGGCGGAATATCTGGGAAAGATCGAAGTGCTCGGGGGAATGCTGAAGGCGATCGAGCGCGGCTACGTGCAGCATGAAATTCAGAACGCGGCTTACGAATACCAGCGGCAGGTCGATCATCAGGAAGCCATCGTGGTCGGCGTGAATCGTTTCGAGGTGGAAGAGGAAAAGCCGATTCCGATTCAGCGCATCGATCCGACGCTCGAAGCGAAGCAGGTGGAGCGGGTGCGAGCGTTGCGGGCGAAGCGCGACGCGGGCCCATGGAAAGCCGCGCTGGCGGCGGTGGAAGACGCCGCGCGTTCTGGCGCCAACGTGATGCCGAAGATTGTCACCGCAGTCGATGCCAACGCCACGGTCGGAGAAATTTCCGACGCCATGCGGCGTGTGTTCGGGGAATATAAAGAAGCGGTTGTGATTTAGCCCTTGACCCGCAAGGTGCGGGTTCGGTGAGGGCACGCCCGCGGACGGGGGCGTCCGCGCCACATTACGCGGGTTGCGCTTCCATCTCGGCGACTGCCGCATCGAGGTGACGAAGCGTTTCGTCTATCGTTAGCGAGTACATCTCGCGCCCGAGGCCTTCTCCCGCCTCGAGTGCAGCCTTCAAATAATGTCCAGCAATCTCGACGGCGAGGGAATCGGTGATGATCTTTCCGGTGCGCTTCTTGTATTCCACCCACGCTGGATGCGGCAGCGCGACCCAGACCTTGCGCCCATCCACCAGAAACTTGTAGTCGACGGCATCGGCGTGCCGGGTGGCGATGGCGATGATTTGCGCCTGGTAGACGCAGTGGACCGGCTTTTTGGTCCAGCGGTCGGTAGCGGTAAAGTTCTCAAACATGCTTAAAACTATAGCGAAGAGGGCGGCGAGGGGCAAACGCAACGCTGCGCCGCGGACGCGGTTTCGCGAACTACGATAAACTTCCATCCTTTGCGAGGACTACTCATGATCCAGAAGACTACGACGACGCTGCTGCCCTGCATCGCCCTTCTCCTCTTCTTCGTTCCGTTTGTGCCAGCTGCGGCGAAGAAAGCGACGCAGCCCTCCATGCTCCGCTTCGAAATCTCATTTCCGAACGAGCAGAGCACCAAGCCGCTCGACGGCCACATTCTGCTGCTCATTTCGAACAACAACGAGAAGGAGCCGCGCTTCCAGCTCAGCTTTAACGCCGTCGAATCGCAACAGGCCTTCGGGGTTGATGTTGACCAACTCGCGCCCGGAACCCCCGTCGTTGTGGACGAATCAACGTTGGGCTATCCCGCCGAAAATCTGAAAGACATCCGCGAAGGCGATTACTGGGTGCAGGCGGTCATTAACATCTACGAGACTTTTCATCTCGGCAACGGCCACACCATCAAGCTGCCGCCTGACAATGGTGAAGGCCAGCATTGGCAGACCAAGCCCGGCAATCTTTACAGCAAGCCGCAGAAAATTCATCTCGACCCCAAATCCCCGCAGGCCATCCGCATTTCGCTCACGGAAAAAGTTCCGTCGATTCAGGATGAGGCCAATGAAGTCGACTCCCTGCTCGGCTGGGATGGCTCCAACGACCAGCACGTTATCGCGGACAACAAGTGGGTCAAGCACATTCGCCTGCAAAGCGACGTGCTCACTAAATTTTATGGAAGGCCAACCTACATCGGCGCAGTCGTGCTGGTTCCCGACGGGTTTGACGAGCATCCGGACGCGCATTACCCGCTGATTGTTGAGCAGGACCACTTCGCCCGCGGTCTGCCAGGTCTGCTTGCCTTCCGAACAGAGCCGCCCGATCCCAAGGCGCAAGGCCGCGAACAGCGGGCGGCCAAGATGGGTTACAAGCTCTATCAGGATTGGACGGCCGGCCGTGTGCCGCGTGTGCTCGTGATGAGTATTCAGCACGCGACGCCGTACTTTGATGATTCGTACGCCGTGAATTCCGCGAACGTGGGCCCGTACGGCGACGCCATCACGCAAGAACTTATCCCTTACGTGGAAAAACAATTTCGCGGCATCGGCCAAGGATGGGCGCGCGCCGTCTACGGTGGCTCAACCGGCGGATGGGAGAGCCTCGCATCGCAAGTTTTCTACCCTGACTTTTACAACGGTGCATGGGTCTTCTGTCCTGATGTCGTCGATTTTCGCGCGTACGTGACCACGAATATCTACGAAGACAAGAATGCGTATTGGACCGAGACTCCTTTCACGCGCGTGCCTCGGCCGGCGATGCGGCAGCCCGACGGCACGCTGCTTGCCACCATGGAAGAGATGAATCGCTACGAACTCGTGCAGGGCACACACGATCGCTCCGGCGAGCAGTTCGACATCTGGGAAGCCGTATTCAGTCCGGTCGGAGACGATGGATATCCGCGGCGCATCTTCGACAAGCGCACAGGCGAGATCGATCACGAGACGGCGAAATACTGGCAGGAGCACTACGACCTGAGCGCCATCCTGCAACGTGACTGGAAAACGCTGGGGCCAAAACTCGCTGGCAAGCTGCATTTCTGGGTCGGCGAATCGGATACGTTTTATCTCGACCGCGCGGTGCACCTGCTGAAAGACTTTCTCGATACCACCACCGATCCGTATTACCGCGGAACGTTCGAGTTCGGTATGCGCAAGCCGCATTGCTACGCGGGAGACATCGATCCGGCAGCGGGCATCAATCAGCATTACTGGCCGGAGATGGTCAAGCACATGGAGCAGACGGCTCCTCCGGGCGCCGACCTCAAGAGCTGGAAGTATTAGTTCCGTCGGAGGAAGAGCGCCGCGGCGATTCTCTTCTAGTAGAATCGAATCTCCGATTGAGCTATGGCTGACATTCGCCGCGGGCTGATTATCGTGAACACTGGTCCGGGCAAGGGCAAGACCACCGCCGCCATGGGCACTGCGTTGCGAGCCGTCGGCCAGGGCATGCGCGTGCTCATGCTGCAGTTCCTGAAAGGCTCGTGGCATTATGGCGAGCTCGATGCGGTGCAGGCGTTCGGCGACAAGTTCATCATGAAGCAGATGGGCCGCGGCTTCGTGAAGGTGGGCGCGGAGAAGCCCGATCCGGAAGATGTGCGTATGGTGGAAGAAGCATGGGCGGAGGCGGATCGCGCGATTCGCTCCGGTGAATGGGATCTGGTCGTACTCGACGAGATCAATTACGCGATCAGCTATGGCATGCTCGATCCGGCGAAGGTCGTGGAGAGCCTGAAGAGCAAACCGGAGATGGTGCATGTTATCTTGACGGGTCGGAACGCGCACCCGACAATTGTCGAGGTCGCCGACACGGTGACGGAAATGCGCCAGGTCAAACACGCGTATGAGAAGGGCGTGATGGCGCAGAGGGGAATCGAATACTGATTGAGTAATTACTAAATCCTTTTTATGGCTTGGTTTAAGCGCGAATCCGGCGAAGTCGATAATTCGGGCGAGAAACGTGTGCGCACCGAAGGTTTGTGGGTGAAGTGTGAGAGCTGCCGGCAGATCATCTGGAAAAAAGATCTGGAAGAAAATCTGAACGTCTGTCCGAAGTGCGAGAAGCATTTCCGGATCGACGCCCGCACTCGCCTGGCGTATTTGATGGACGACGATCAGTACGAGACCTTCGACGGCAACCTGAGTTCGACGGACCCGCTGAAGTTTGTCGATCTCAAGCCATATTCCTCGCGGCTGAAGCATGCGCAAAAAGAAACGGGCCTGAAAGACGCGGTCATCAACGCGCAGGGAAAGCTGGCGGGCAAGCCGGTGATTGCCAGCGTGATGGAGTATGCCTTCATCGGCGGCAGTATGGGAGCGGTAGTCGGCGAGACGATCACTCGCGCCGTGGAGCGGGCGGAACAGACGCGCATGCCGCTGATCATAGTCTCGGCATCGGGTGGAGCTCGCATGATGGAAGGCGTCATCAGCCTGATGCAGCTGGCGAAAATTTCGGCGGCGCTGGCGCGTCTGGATGAGGCCAAGGTTCCCTACATTTCATTGCTCACCGATCCAACGACCGGCGGCGTCACGGCGTCGTTCGCCATGCTGGGAGATTTGAATATTGCCGAACCAGGTGCGCTGATCGGTTTCGCCGGGCCGCGCGTGATCGAGCAGACGATCCGTCAGAAGCTGCCGCCTGGATTCCAGCGCAGCGAGTTCCTCCTGCAACACGGCATGCTCGACGCCGTCGTTCCCCGCAAGCAGCTGAAACCGTACATCGCGCGCGCGTTGGACTTCATGGCGGCGTAGCGCAGCTTTCAGCTTTCAGCTATCGGCTTTCAGCCAACCCTGATGTCCATGAAGTCTGCTGGTACTCTAAAAGTCTCAAGCTGAAAGCTGATAGCGGACAGCTGAGAGCTTCTTCCATGTCCTACGAAACCGCCGTTGCGAGCATGTTTGCGCTGGGCCACGAACTGGCGAATACTCCTTCGCAGAAATTCGATCTCGAGCACATGCGGCGTACTGCTCGCGGCGATGGATCATCCCGAACGCGCCTTTCCCAGTGTGCTCATTGCGGGGACGAACGGAAAAGGCTCGACGGCGGCGACTCTCGCTTCAATTCTGCGTGCATCTGGTCTTAAGACCGCGCTCTACACTTCTCCACATCTGGTGCGAATCAACGAGCGCATCCGCATCAACGGGGAAGAAATCAGCGACGACGATTTCGCGGCGCTCCACGGCGAAGTGGATCGCGTCGCCGAACGGCTCGTGGCGCGAGGCGAACTGCCCTGGCATCCCAGTTTTTTCGAGATGATGACTGCTATCGCCTTCGCGCACTTCGCGCGGGAGCGCGTCGAGATTGCCGTGCTCGAAGTTGGCATGGGTGGGCGACTGGATGCCACGAATGTCGTGGAGCCGCTGGTCAGCGTCATCACCGATATTTCGCTCGACCACCAGAAATTTCTGGGCAACACGGTCGGAGAAATCGCGCGCGAGAAGGTCGGAATCATCCGGCCCGATGGCACTGTCGTGACTCTGCCGCAACAGCCCGAGGCCAACGACGTTATCGGCAATACGATTCTTGAGCTGAACGCGAACGGAGTCAGCGCCGCGCAATACGTGCCTCCGGTCTCTCCGGCGAGCGCCGCGTTCCGAGTTGCGGGCGCAGAGTGGCTCTATCGCTATCCCTTGCAGCTCGGCCAGACCGAGATTTCGGTCGAGACGCCGTTGGTCGGGCGACATCAACTCCGCAACGTTGCGCTCGCGATCGCTGCTGCCGAGGAGTTGCGCAAACAGAACTTCAGCGGCATCACTCCGAAATCCATCGAGCGGGGCATTCGCGAGACGCAGTGGCCAGGGCGTTTTCAGGTCATCGCCGCCCACGATGGTTGGCCTGACATCGTTCTTGACGTCGCGCATAATCCGGCGGGAGCTTGGGCGCTGCGTTCAGCGCTTTCGGAAGGTTTTGAAGACCGTCCGCTGATTTTCGTTTTCGGGGCGATGCGCGACAAGGCAATTTCCGACATGACCGACATCCTGTTTCCAATAGCCGCGCACGTGATCGCGACGCGCCCGGATAATCCGCGGGCTGCCTCTCCCGAGGAGATTGCGCAGGCTGGAAGCCGCAGCGGTACGGAGATCGAGTTGATCGCGGATGTGCGGCAGGCTCTGGATCGGGCTCGGGGCCTGAGTGTATCCAGAACCGGCTCGGTCCTCGTGGTGACCGGATCGATTTATCTGGTTGGGGAAGTGATGCGGCTGCTTGAAGTTAGGATTTGAGCGTCATTCCGAATGATGGGCCTTTGGAAAGGATCTCGTGACACTGCTCGACACTCCTTCATGTTCGCCTCAGTTTTCGCGCGACGACAATTTCCCCTAAAATAGAACTGTGCAGGACGTGAACTCATCGGTGGAGCAGGTGGAGAAGCCCGAGCCGCAGACCGCGGCCCTAACGCCGGTAAGCTCCCCGCGCACCAGCCCGCATGCCATACCCGGCCGCAAGTACGGTTGGCTCAGCTCGTCTCCGGTCGTACTTCATATTCGATCCGCTGATATGGCTCTACACGCTCGTGCTGGGCATACTGGCCCTGCCCGGCGGAATGTTCGATCGCACCGGTCGCCGCTTGCACTGGTTCTCCACCACGTGGTCGTGGCTGATCATGAAGACGATTTGGTCGCCGGTGAAGGTCACCGGTCTCGACAAGATCGATACTTCGAAGCCTCATGTTTACGCGGTCAATCATGCCTCCGCGCTCGACATTCCCGTTCTTTATGTGAATCTGCCCTTTCAATTTCGCATTGCCTTCAAAAAAGAGTTGCTGGTTTATCCGGTGGTGGGCTGGCAACTGAAGCGCTCGGGACAGATCTGCATCGACCAGCAGAATCCCGCGCGTTCGGTAGGCAGCATCCGCGCAGCGTTGAAATCTCTGAAGGCGGGAATGCCGCTGGTGATTTTTCCCGAGGGTGGGCGCACTCCCGACGGCGCCATCAAGCCGTTTCTGCCAGGAGCATTTTTTCTGGCGATCAAAGCCCAGGTCGACGTGGTGCCGGTGGCGCTGGTCGGCACCTACGAACTGCTGCCCATGGATACGTATCACATCAAGTGCCGGCCGCTGGAGATGCGCGTCGGCGAGCCCATATCGACCGCCGGCATGACCGCGCGCGACCTGGAAGCTCTTTCCGCAAAAGTGCAGAAGGCCGTCGAAAGCTCTCTACTATCCAGCTTGAGCAACACCTGGCAGCCCAGCGCTACGCCGCCTTCTTGTTTTCGTCGCACAGTTGCTGATAGTGCTCCCGCCCGCGCTGGTAGCCGCGGGTAAATGCCTCTTCGACTTGCTTGCCGGGATACTGCCGCTGCACGTCTTCCAGCGCGGCATCCATCTCGGCTGACACCTGATCAAATTCCATGCAGCGGGTGCGGGCATGCAGGGCCGATTCGAAGCCCAGGCGATAGAATTTTTCATCCTCGCTGAATTTCCTGCCGGAGCTTTCATAATGGTTTTTTTCGGCGCTGCGCAGGCCGATCCACCATTGCTCACGGGCCGCGTCGACGGATTCCGCTCCTTCGGTCTTCAGAAGTTCGCGAATCGACGAGGCCGTCTTGTCGTCCTCTGCCAGAGCGATGACTACGCTCCGGCCTTTGCGCAGGGCGTCTTCGTAAACGAAAATCTCATCTTCCGGAAGCCCTTCCGTGCCGGATGCCTCCGCCTTGCCGCCTATGGTTCCACCGACCACGGCCCCTGCCGATCCGAGGATGGCCGCTCCCAAGCAGACCAAGAGCCGAGATCGGGCCAAGTCCGGGCACGAGAGCAATCAGTAGCGAGCCTCCCGTGATCCCCACTCCTCCACCTAACAGCGCGCCAATCGCTTTCCCCATTCCAGGTTGCTCGGTGGTGTCGATGGGAACGGACTCTGCCTCCTTTTCGATCTGAGCGTCCGAGCCGGGAGTCAGAAGCGTGATTTTGTCGACCGGAACCGCCCATCTGGTGCGCTTCGCTCATGGCGTGCTCCGCGGCCGCGCGGCTAGTGAATACTCCACTGATAGCTTCCATTTTGATCCTCCAGGTCTTCGGACCTTGTCGCGAGTGGAAATCGATGTTGAGACAACACGGAATGGGATGCTAAGTTTGTCAGCATGGCTACAAGAAAATTGTAAAAAGCAATTTTCTTCCGCCCGTAACCTTTTCACCTGGCCCGGCGTTTATCCTTACGTAAGATCAAACCGCGGAGAATTCGTTGAAGGCTCTGAAGAAAGAAGCGGACGAGCGGCTTCTGGTCGAAGCTGCGCAGCACGACCCCGCCCGCTTTGCAGACCTTTACGAACTCAACTTCGAACGGGTCTACGCCTATATCGTCAAACGTGTGCAGGATCGCGCCGAGACCGAGGATCTGACCTCAGAAACGTTTCATCAGGCGCTGGCGAATTTGAAACGCTTTGAGTGGCGCGGGATTCCCTTCGCCGCGTGGCTCTTCCGGATTGCGGCCAACCTGATTGCCGATCGCTGGCAGCGCTCTGGGCGCGAAGTGAAAGACGAGACGCAGATCGAACTGGCGCAGGCGAGTGGGGCTGAGATCGAAGAAGTCGAACGGCGGGCTACTTTGTTTCGCCTGGTCGATACGCTTCCCGCGGAACAGAAGCGGGTGGTGGTGCTGCGATTCGTCGAAGAGAAAAGCATCAAGGAAGTGGCCAGCGAGATTCGCAAGACTGAAGGAGCCGTAAAGCAACTACAATTCCGCGCCCTGAGCACGTTGCGGGCGCGCATGGAGGGTGCCGATGCCTAAGCGCTCTCTACATCCAGGAAATGGCGAGCCGAAGAAAATCGAGCAGCTGAACAAAGCTCTCGACTCAATGCTGGCTCGCAACGACGGTAAGGTCAGCAAGGCACCGGCTGAGATCGAGCCCTTGGTACGCCTCGCGGCGGAAATGCGCAATCTGCCGAGAGAGACCTTCAAGGCACGATTGAAATCCGAACTAAAGAGAGGTAAACGTATGCCTACCGTTGCTGAACCCGTAGCAGCCGTTCGTGTGACTGCAGCGCCAAGAATCGCGTTCCGGGATCCTGCCAAGGCGATTGAGTTTTACAAGCAGGCTTTGGGAGCGAAAGAAACGTTCCGTTTTCAGATTGGAGATAGTATCCCGGCCGCCGAGCTCACGATCGGCGATTCGGCCATCGATATTACTGGCGAATGGCCCGAGGGCGGCCGCTTTAGCGCCGAGACGCTGGGTGCCTCGCCCATTTCGATTTCCGTCCAGGTCCCGGATGTAGATGCCTTTGCCGCACACGCCGTGGCGGCCGGCATGAAGCTGGTACGCGCGCCCAAAGACCAGTTCTACGGACACCGCGATGCAACACTCGAGGATCCGTTTGGCTATTCGTGGGGCGTGTACACCGTGAAAGAGAAGATGTCAGTTGAGGAGATGCATCGCCGCATGCGAGGGGAGCACCATGGTCCTGAAGGCGGGAAGATGCCACCGCACGACGAGTCGGCAAGGGTGAACCCGATTCGCCCCGGCTTCCGACGAGTGACTCCCTATCTCGTGGCGGCCGATGGTGTGGCACAGCTGGAATTCGTTAAACGAGCTTTCAACGCCGAAGAACTCCTACGGGCTATGATGCCCACGGGCGTTCACGGCGAGGTGCGCATCGGCGATTCCATCGTCATGATGGGCGGCGGGATTCCGGGAAAGAAATTCCCCGGCACACTGCAGCCCGGCGCTCTGCATATCTACGTGAAGGACGCCGATGACGTCTACAAGCAGGCATTAGCCGCGGGCGCGATCTCAGTGGACGAGCCACGCGATCAGGAGTACGGCGAACGCTCTGCCAGCATTAAAGATCAGGCCGGCAATTTCTGGTATATCGCGACGGCCCAGGGCGAAAGCTATGTGCCACACGGCTTGTTCAATGTGAATCCGTACCTGCACCCGCTGCGCGCCGAGCCGGTGATCAATTTCCTGAAGCGCGCTTTCGAGGCAGAAGAAGTGGCCAGGTTCGCCTCGCCCAACGGAGTGATCAATCACGCCGTGGTGCGCATCGCCGATTCGATCATCGAGATGGGCGAAGCTCACGGCAAGTACGAGTCGCTGGCGGCGATGTTCTACCTGTACGTGCCGAACGTGGATGATGCGCATCGCCAGGCAGTTGCGGCCGGCGGAGTGTCGTTCCAGGAGCCGACCGACCAACCCTACGGCGACCGCACGGCCGCCGTAAGCGACAACTTCGGCAATAAGTGGTACTTGGCCACGCATGTCAAAGACGTAGGCGTTTAAGCGGCACAAAAGTAGCGCCGACCTCCGCAGGATGCCGGCGCTACACTCCCTTGGTCGCGACCCATGGATTGCCCCAGGTGACCCGGGATTACTATGGTTATCTCGCTCCAGCGAAGGCCCAGCCGCACACTATTGCGATGGGATTGTACATTCTCTTCGTCGCGTTTCTGCAGCGAGTCGGGGTCGGCGCGTGTGCCGTAGTGGCTTTGTTGCTGATCGTTTCGCTCACCACGCCGCGGCGCTCAGCCGCGGTCATCACTCGCCGGAAAATGAACTAGCTGCGCAGCCCTCTCGCGTGTTCACGCCTGCCATTTGACTGCATTCAATTCCCCATGAGATAGTGACCTGCTTCGATCACGACGACTGCAGTTGCGTAAGCATTCTTGGAGTTCTCGCTCCTCAAATGGTCAGCTTCATTCCGAGGGATAACAGTTTCTTCGCGATGTTCTCCGCGATGTCGGGCAATCTCATTGCCGGGGCTCGCGCGCTGGTTGATCTTTTTGCCAACTACCAAGACGTCGAAAAGAAAGTCGATCAGATTCAACGCATTGAACGCCAGGGCGATGAACTCACCCACGCCATTCTGACCAAGCTGAACCAGACGTTCATCACTCCCTTCGACCGCGAAGACATTCACCAGTTGGCTTCGAAGCTGGATGATGTTCTGGATTTCATCAATGCTGCGTGCTCGCGGCTGGTGATGTATCGGATTGCGGATCCGCCGCCGGCCGCCGCGGAATTGGCCAGAATCATCCTGATGCAGAGTGAAGAACTGCAGAAGGCAGTGTCTCTCATGCAGAAGAACGGCAATATCCTGGCGCATTGCGTGGAGATCAACCGCCTGGAGAACGAAGCGGATCAGGTTTCGCAACAGGCAATTGCCCGGCTGTTTGAACATGAGAAGGATCCCATCAACCTGATCAAGATGAAGGAATTATTCGAGTTCCTCGAAAGGGCGACCGACAAGGCGGAAGACGTCGCCAACGTGCTGGAAACCGTAGTACTCAAGAACACCTGATGTCTGATCCCCTTGCCCGACAGGAAAACCAGTGAAGCCTGAGTTGCTGCTGCTGATCGTCACCGTACTGGTTGCCCTGATCTTCGATTTCCTCAACGGATTTCACGACGCAGCCAACAGCATTGCGACCGTAGTGTCGACGCGGGTGCTGTCGCCGAAGCTGGCGGTGGTGTGGGCCGCATTCTTCAATTTCGTCGCAGCGTTTCTGCTGGGAACCGCGGTCGCGAAGACCATTGGCGGCGGAATGATCCACGTTGAAAGCGTCACGCAGTACGTGGTGATCACTGGGCTGTTCGGCGCGATTGTCTGGGACTTGCTCACCTGGTGGTGGGGATTGCCGACGTCCTCATCGCACGCGCTGATCGGCGGCTATGCCGGCGCCGCAGTCATGCGATCGGGATGGCACGTGATTATTGCCGCCGGCTGGTACAAGACCCTGATCTTCATTGTCGTCGCGCCCGTCATGGGACTTGTTCTGGGATGGTCGTTCATGGTGGCCGTCTACTGGCTCTTGCGGAATAAAGCTCCGCAACGCATTGACGTCTGGTTTCGCAAGCTGCAACTGCTCTCGGCAGCCGCCTACAGTCTGGGCCATGGCGGCAACGATGCCCAGAAGACGATGGGAATCGTGGCTAGCGCTTTTTACGGAGCGCACTTCTTGACCGCCAAAGAACTAGCCGGGAACTGGGGCAAATTTCACTGGCCCATCATTCTCGCGGCCCATACGGCGATCGCTCTCGGAACTTATTTCGGCGGTTGGCGGATTGTTCACACCATGGGCTCGCGCATCACCAAGCTCAAGCCCGTCGGCGGTTTCTGCGCCGAATCCGCGGGAGCGATCACCCTCTTCTCGACTGCGCTCGCGGGAATTCCGGTAAGCACCACGCACACCATCACCGGAGCGATCGTCGGCGTGGGCGCAACCCACCGTCTCTCCGCAGTGCGATGGGGAGTGGCGCGGCGCATCGTGTGGGCGTGGGTCGTGACCATCCCGGCGTCTGCGTTGGTAGCCGCAGTAGCATTCTGGCTGGTCCGTTGGATTCATCCCGGCGCGTAGCGATTCCCGCGCGCGGGTTTGACCCTCCTTCGGCTGTTCTCTAAACTGAAAGATTCAGTCCCCTTACAGGTTCACTCTTATGGCAGACAGCATTCATGTGAAGCTCCCGGATGGGAGCGTGAAGGAAGTTCCTAAAGGCACGACTCCGCTCGATATCGCAAAGGGCATCAGCCCACGCCTGGCGGATGCGGCGCTCGCGGCGAAAACGAATGGTGATCTCATCGACCTCACCCGTCCGCTGGAAAAGGATACGGATCTTGTTCTTTTAACCGACAAGAACCCCGAGGCGCTGGACGTGTACCGGCATTCCTCTGCACACCTGCTGGCAGCGGCCGTGCTCGAACTTTTTCCCGAGACCAAGCTGGGCCACGGTCCTTCGACGGAGAATGGATTCTTCTACGATTTTTACCGCGAGACTCCGTTCACGCCCGAGGACCTGGAAAAGATCGAAAAAAAGATGCAGGAACTGGTGCAGCAGAATATTCCCTACGCGCGCGAGTTTCTGCCCCGCGACCAGGGACTGGCCGAGTTCAAAAACGAAGGCGACTTCATGAAGTGCCATTTCATCGAGCAGTTCACCAAGCCCGATGAAAAGATTTCGATCTATCGCACCGGAAAGTTCACTGACTTCTGCCGCGGCCCCCATTTGCCCTCGACCGGAAAGATCAAGGCGTTCAAGTTGCTCAACATTGCCGGAGCCTACTGGCTGGGCGATGAGAAGAATCCGCAGCTGCAGCGGATTTATGGCACGTCATTTTTTTCGAAGAAGGACCTCGACGATTATCTGAAGCAGGCGGAAGAGGCCAAGAAGCGCGACCATCGCGTGCTGGGCCAGCAGCTCGATTTGTTTTCCATTCAGGAACTGGCCGGGCCAGGGCTGATTTTCTGGCATCCCAAGGGCGGCATCATCCGCAAAGAGATGGAAGACTGGATGCGCGAGCAGTACATCAAGCGCGGGTACTCGCTCGTCTACACGCCGCATGTGGCGCGGCGGCAGCTCTTCTACACCTCTGGGCACGAGGGTTATTACTCGCAGAACATGTTCGACGCGATGGAACTCGACGATGCCGAGTACCGGCTGAAACCGATGAACTGCCCGGGGCACATTCTGATTTACAAAGACTCGCTGAAATCGTATCGCGATCTGCCGGTGCGGCTGGGTGAGTTGGGCACGGTGTATCGTTACGAGCGCTCGGGCGTGATGCACGGCCTGTTGCGCGTGCGCGGATTCACGCAGGATGACTCGCACATCTTCTGCACGCCGGAGCAGGTTGAAGATGAGATTACCGGTTGCCTGGATTTCGCCCTGGATGTGCTGAAAGATTTTGGCTTCGAAAAGTTCCAGACCGAGCTTTCGACCTGGAATCCTGACGACCGCAAGAATTTTGTGGGCAGTGAAGAGCAATGGGTCAACGCCATTCAATCGCTCGAGAATGTGCTGAAGCGCAAGAAGGTCGAGTACAAGACTATCCCGGGCGAAGCGGCGTTTTATGGGCCGAAGATTGATATCAAGCTGGTCGATGCGATCGGACGGCTGTGGCAGCTCTCGACGGTGCAGGTGGACTTCAACCTGCCGGCGCGTTTCGGCCTCGAGTACGTCGCCGAAGATGGATCACGCAAGCAGCCGGTCATGGTGCATCGTGCTCTGTTTGGGTCGGTGGAGCGCTTCTTCGGCGTGCTGCTGGAGCACTATGCGGGCGCGTTTCCGGTGTGGCTGTCGCCGGTGCAGGCGGTGATGATCCCGATCGCCGAGCGCCACGCGGAGTACGCGAACAAAGTCGCGGATCAGCTCAAGGCGGCCGGAGTGCGCGTCGGGGTCGATGCGCGCAACGAGAAGATGAACGCCAAAATCCGCGAGCACGCCATGCAGAAGGTGCCGTTCCTGCTCGTGGTCGGTGATAAAGAAATCGAGGCGGGCAAGGTGAACGTCCGCACGCGCGGCCAGGAAAAGACCGCCGACATGCCGACGGCGGAGTTCGTGGAGAAGATCAAGAAGCTGATCGCGGAGAAGAGCCCGGGGCTGTAAACCGCTTATGTGGGACAGCCGCCCTCGGCTGTCCAGCGGGCGCCAGCCCGCTCGCCTTTGATTCGTAGCTTGCCTTCCAGCACAGAACCAGCGGAGCCTTGCTCCGCTGGACAGCCGGGGCGGCTGTCCCTACATGACCTGTGCGGTACCATGTTGCGGTGCATTCCCTGGCGGAGCGCGTGCTTTCGCACATTCGGCGGCAGGATCTGCTGCGGGCCGGAGACCGCGTCGGCGTGGCCGTTTCTGGCGGGATTGATTCGGTTGCGCTTTTGCGGCTGTTGATCGAGTTGCGGGGCGAGCTTGGCATTGTTCTTTCCGTCGTTCATTTCAACCACAAGCTGCGCGGGGCGGATTCGGATGCTGATGAGCATTTCGTGGCGGAATTGGCGCGCTCGCATGGTCTCGAATTTTTCGTTGATTGCGACGACGTGGCGGAGCATGCGCGTGAGGAGCATGTCAGCGTGGAGACGGCCGCGCGCGAGTTGCGGTATGGATTCTTTCGGTATCTGCTGGGCGAGGGAAGTCCTTCGGCTGAAGCCCGTTCATCAGGAAGGCGACCCTCAGGGGCTAAAGCCCAGGTCGGAAGAAGCGTCTCGAACGCGGCGCTGAAGCGCCGCTCTTCCACGGATCGCCCTCGCTTCGCTCGGTCCAAGGGTCGCCTCCGCGCATCGACAAAATCCTGACCGGGCACACGCTCGACGATCAGGCTGAGACGGTGCTTATGCGCTTGATTCGCGGGGCGGGGATGCGCGGGCTTGGCGGGATCTATCCGCGTCTACCGGTGGAGGATGACTCCGGAGAACTCTGCGGTGAAATCGTCCGTCCGTTGCTCGCCTTTCGCCGGCGGGAGTTGGAGGCTTACCTCAAGGACATCGGCCAGCCCTGGCGCGAAGATTCCAGCAACGCCGATCATGCGTTCACCCGCAACCGCGTGCGCCAGCTGGTCCTGCCGGTGCTGGAGAACGAGTTCAATCCGGCGGTCGCGGAGACGCTCTCCGATCTGGCTGACATCGCTCGCGGCGAAGAGGATTACTGGGAGAACGAAATTTCAGGATGGATGGGCACCGTGGTGCACTGGTCGGAGCCGGATTGGGCGCGGCGCGCGGCCACATCAGGGCTCGTCAATATCAATATCAATATCATCAGCATTGCTCCCGCCGGATCTTCGAATAACGATCTGCAATCCAGAATCGACAATGCCCCGTGGCTGGTGATGAACGCCTCGGTCAGCCGGGCATGGTTTGTCACTGAAAGCGAAGCGGTGCAGCGCCGGCTGATCAAGGCCATCGGCGAGCATGCGGGCATTCCGCTCGAATTCAAGCACGTCGAGGAAATTCGCCGGCTTGCGGATCACGACTCCGAAGGCAAGGAGCTTTCTCTTCCGCTCGGTTGGAAGTTTGTGCGCGAAGCTGACGAGTTGATTTTTCTGACGCCCGACCTTCGCGTCGAACCTCCGGCGCAAGACTACGAATACCAGCTTCCCATCCCCGGTCGGGTCATCGTGCAAGAGCTCGGGTCGGCCATTGAGATCTCTCGAGTGGCCGGAGGCGGCAGCGGGTATAATCCTGACCACCTTCTGGATGCGGACTCTTTGTGCGGGCCGTTACGGGTTCGGAACTGGCGGGCGGGAGACCGGTTCTGGCCAGCGCATACCAAGTCTCCCAAGAAGATCAAGGAATTGCTGCAAGAGCGTCAGATCGCCGGGCCGGAACGGAAGCTGTGGCCCGTGATCTCGGTGGGACACGAAAAGGGAGATGAGATTGTCTGGATGCGCGGATTTCCCGCGCCCGCGAAATATGCGGCCAAAGCAGGCGGCAGCGCGGTAACGATCAGAGAAACTCCGTTGGTCGGAAGCAGGGAATGATTTCGTTGATTAGATTCTAGAAAGAGGGACCGCTCGTATGAACCGCGCGCCGCAGTTGCGACAGGTCATCTCGACCGAGCAGATCCAGAAGCGCGTCAAGGAGCTCGCCCGGCAAATCTCCGACGACTACAAAGGCGAGACCGTGCAAGTACTCGCCGTGCTCGAAAACGCCTTCATGTTCCTGGCCGACCTGGTGCGGGCCTTCGAAATGCCGGTCGTCTGCCAGTTCATCAAGCCGAGATATACGCACACGCAGGGCGGATCGGCCGCCGATGTCATGGAAATCTTCTTCAGCCACGAGCCTGATATCCGGGGACAGCACATTCTGCTGGTGGAGGGGCTGGTCCATTCCGGGGTGACCAGCGAATTCCTGATGAGCGATCTGCGTTCGCGGGGTGCGGCATCGGTCAAGCTGGTCACGCTGCTCGATCGCCAATCGGCCCGCCGGGTATCGCTCCAGCCCGACTATTTCGGCTTTCTGGTTGATGACGCATTCCTGATTGGCTATGGGCTGGGCGCCAACGAGCAAACCGGCCGGAATTTGCCCTTTCTAGCGTCCCAAATTGTTTAGTCCCTATGACTTCCGTCATACTCCAGGGAACGGGCCTTTTTTCCAGAGAACGAGTAGAATAAAACGGCTGGGGATTTCGCCAATCGAAAGTCGCGCCTGCGCATCTAATGGTCGTAGGAGCCTCGGCGGTGAGGCGAGCCCCTGTCGAAGCGAGGAGTTGTCTCGGTGAATTCAACGGTTAAGACGGCGTTGTTCTGGCTGCTCATTGTGGTGTCGGCCTTTCTGTTGTGGGAGGTCGTTAAGGGTGCCCGCGACGGGCAAAAAGATAAGGAAGTCAACGTCACTCAGTTCATGAGCGACATTGACCAGAACCAGATTCGCGAGATCACCGTGAACGGCATGGAAGTTCACGGCAAGTACCGCGACGGTTCGGCCTTCCACACCACCGCTCCGGCAAATTACTTCACCCCGGAGATGCTCAAGACCCTGCAAGGCAAGAACGTAAATATCAGCTTCCGCGACGTGAACAGTGGAAGCCTGCCGCTGCAGTTGCTGGGCACATGGGCTCCGCTGATCCTGCTGGGCGCTCTGTGGTTCTTCATGATTCGCCAGATGCAGACGGGCGGGAACAAGGCCCTGTCGTTTGGCAAGAGCCGCGCGCGCCTGCTCTCGATGCAGCAGAAGAAGGTCACATTCAAAGATGTGGCTGGCGTGGAAGAGGCCAAAGAAGAACTGCGCGAGATTATCGAATTCTTGCGCGAGGCGCAGAAGTTCCAGAAACTTGGCGGGCGCATTCCCAAGGGCGTGCTGCTGGTCGGACCTCCGGGAACTGGTAAGACGCTGCTGGCCCGCGCTGTGGCCGGCGAAGCGAATGTTCCGTTCTTTTCGATTTCGGGTTCGGACTTCGTAGAAATGTTCGTCGGCGTGGGCGCTAGCCGCGTTCGCGATTTGTTTGAGCAGGGCAAGAAGAATGCTCCCTGCATTATTTTCATCGACGAAATTGATGCCGTCGGACGGCATCGCGGCGCTGGCTTGGGCGGTGGACACGATGAGCGTGAGCAGACTCTGAACCAGCTACTGGTAGAGATGGATGGCTTCGAGTCGAACGAAGGCGTCATTCTGATGGCGGCGACGAACCGTCCTGACGTGCTCGATCCCGCGTTGTTGCGGCCCGGGCGTTTTGATCGTCGCGTGGTAGTGAGCCGTCCCGATGTGCGCGGGCGCGAAGAAATTCTTCGCGTGCACACGCGCAAAATTCCTCTTGCCGAAGATGTCGATCTCTCCGTGCTGGCTCGCGGGACGCCGGGATTCTCTGGCGCTGATCTTGCGAACATGGTGAACGAAGCAGCGCTAGCCGCAGCCCGCCAGAATCGCAAGGCCGTTCTGCACTATGATTTCGAACTCGCCAAAGACAAAGTCCTGATGGGCGTGGAGCGCAAGTCGCTGCTGCTAACCGACGCCGAAAAGAAGAACACGGCTTATCATGAGGCGGGCCACGCGCTGGTAGCGGCGAAGATGCCGAACTCCGACCCTCTGCACAAGGTTACGATCATTCCGCGGGGAATGGCGCTAGGCGTGACCATGCAGTTGCCGACCGATGACCGGCATAATTACTACAAGAACTATCTCGAAACCGAGATTGCCATCCTGATGGGCGGGCGCATCGCGGAAGAGTTGTTCCTGAACGTAATGAGTACGGGCGCGGGCAACGACATTGAGCGGGCCACGGAAATGGCGCGCAAGATGGTCTGCGAGTGGGGCATGAGCGATCTTGGGCCCATGACGTTCGGGAAGAAGGAAGAGCAGATATTCCTGGGCCGCGAGATCGCGCAGCATCGCGATTACAGCGAAGATACAGCCATTAAGATCGACCAGGAAGTCCGCAAGCTGGTGAATGCCGGCTACTCGCGGGCGCGGGAAATTCTCACAGACAATCGGGATGCGCTGGAGAGAATCGCGCGCGCGCTGATTGAGCGGGAAGTGCTTGACGCCAACGAAATCAAGATGCTGGTCGAAGGTCAGGAACTTCCGCCGGTGCAACCGCCTCCGTCGAAGTCCGATGACGGCGTGCAGCACGTGATCAAGCCCGATATGCAACCGGGCCGTGCCAAGGGCGGCGAAAGACCGGCAACGGCATAATTTGAATCGAAGTGTTTGCAAAGGGCGGCCTTGAGGCCGCCCTATCTTTTTGCTGCAGTAATTCTTATTACGCTTTTTCTTTGCCTCGTCAGACCAGACCCAAAGTCGGAATTACTGTGTCGATTCCACGCTTTCTGGGCACGGAATTAAGCCTCGTTTTGTGCTATACTAAATACATTCACAACTGGTCCTAAGTAGTCGGCAATTCAACAACTTGAAGTCTCTTGCAGAGGATTTCAAGAAGCCTGGACCGGAGCGAGTTTCCAGCCGAATTTCCAGGGCGTTCGTAGAACCGAGAAGCAATATTTCGGACATTTTCGCGGAGCGGAATGGCCACCAAAGAGATCAATACTCCCATCGTAGATACGAAAACAAAAAACGGAAAAGTTACGCCGATCACGACCGCGAATGGCGGCAACGGCGCGAGCGCCGACACAACGTCTGGCGACTACAACGCAGATTCCATCAAAGTGCTCGGCGGCATGGAAGCGGTCCGTAAACGGCCTGCGATGTACATCGGATCGACGGGCGAACTCGGCCTGCATCATCTGGTCTACGAAGTCGTCGACAATTCCGTGGACGAGGCGCTCGCCGGCTTCGCCACAAAAATTGAAGTCACCATTCACATCGACAACTCCATCACGGTGGTCGACGATGGCCGGGGAATTCCGGTCGACGACATGGAGATCGATGGCGAAAAAGTTTCCGCGGCGCAGGTGGTGATGACCACGTTGCACGCGGGCGGAAAATTCGATTCATCGACGTACAAAGTTTCCGGAGGATTGCACGGTGTCGGCGTTTCTTGCGTGAACGCACTCAGTGAAGAGCTCGAGCTCGAAATCTGGCGCGATGGCGCGACCTGGCAGCAGACATATTCCAAAGGCGAGCCCACCAGCAAGCTGAAGAAGACCGGCGTTGCGAAAGTGAAACGGGGAACGAAAGTCCATTTCCTGCCCGATCGCTCGATCTTCACCGGGGTGGTCGAGTACAACTACGACACCCTCGCGCAGCGACTGCGGGAACTGGCCTTCCTGAACAAGGGATTGATCATCACGCTCACCGACGAGCGTTCCACCGATGCCAAGACCGGCGAGGCCAAGCACTCGGAATTCAAGTACAACGGCGGCATCGCGGAATTTATCAAGCATCTCAATCGCGGCAAGCAGGTGCTCCACGACAAACCGATTTACATGGAGGACGACCGCAACGGCGTCCACATGGAAATTGGGCTGCAATACAACGATGCCTACTCGGAGTCGGTGTTCAGCTTCGCGAACAATATCAACACCGTCGATGGCGGCACGCATCTCTCCGGGTTCCGCACCGCGCTGACTCGCACCATCAATTACGCGGGCCAGCAGATGGGCCTGTTCAAAGATGTAAAAGAAAATCTGACGGGCGACGACGTGCGCGAAGGACTGGTGGCCGTGATCAGCGTGAAACTGTCGCAGCCGCAGTTCGAAGGTCAGACCAAAGGCAAATTAAATTCGGATATCGCGGGGACAGTGACGGCTTTCGTGAACGAACGCCTGGGCGCGTTCTTCGAACAGAATTCCGCAGTCGGCAAGAAAATCATCAACAAGGCGGTGGATGCGGCCCGCGCCCGCGAAGCTGCGCGCAAGGCCCGCGATCTCACGCGCCGCAAAGGTGCGCTCGATTCCGGTGGTCTGCCTGGCAAACTGGCCGATTGCTCTGAGCGCGATCCGAACCGCTGCGAGCTGTTCCTGGTCGAGGGCGAATCCGCAGGTGGCACGGCGAAGCAGGGACGTGATCGCCGCTTCCAGGCGATCCTGCCGCTCAAGGGGAAAATTCTTAACGTGGAGAAAGCTCGCTACGACAAGATGCTGGCCCACGAAGAAATTCGCGCCATGATCACGGCGCTCGGCACTGGCATCTCGAAAGAAGATTTCGATCCCACCAAGGTTCGCTACGGCAAAATTATTCTGATGACCGACGCCGACGTGGACGGAAGCCACATCCGTACTTTGCTGCTGACGTTCTTCTTCCGGCACATGCAGGATCTGATCAAGCGCGGCAATATCTATATCGCGCAGCCGCCGCTGTTCTCGCTCAAAAAAGGCAAGTCGCAGCAGTACATCAAAGACGAGCGCGATTTCGTGAAAGTCATGGTGAAGCGCGCCGCCGAGGGCCTGAGCGTGCGTTACGGCGAAGGCGCCGCGAAGATCGAAGGCAAGGATCTGGCGCGGTTCATGGCCGTGCTCGATGAATACATCGGTTATTTTGATAAATTCGACAAGCGTATCCGCAGCGAGCGCGTCACCGAATTGATTCCCAGGCTCGATCTCGCCAAGCGCGCCGACTTTGAAGGCGACAAGAACACAGTGCCAAAGAAAATCGAGCGCCTGGAAAAAGAAATCAAGAAGCTGCAGAAGGAAGAAGGCTTCAAGAGCGTGGAATCGCGTTTCGACGAAGAGCACAACCTGTGGCAGGTTGCTTTCGTCAATAAACACGGCGCCGAACACGTCATCAACTGGGAACTGGCTTCCAGCGCCGAGTGCAGGCAGCTGATCTCGAAGTTCAAACAGATTGGTCCCTTCATGGAGCCTCCGTTCATCGTCGAAACTCTGGTCAAGGCCGCGCCCGCCAACGGCAGCGGGGAAGATGCAGACGCCGACGCTACCGCGGATGGCGACAAGGCCGACAAGAAGGCGCCCAAAACAGCCAAGCGCAAGGCTGAGATTGAAGTGGTCGAGAAAACGAATGTCCGCGACCTGCGCGATTACGTGATCAACGAAGGCCGGAAGGATTTCACCATCCAGCGCTACAAAGGTCTGGGCGAAATGACCGCTCCGCAACTCTGGGAGACCACCATGGATCCCGAGCGGCGAACGCTGCTGTCCGTGAAACTCGAGGACATTGCCGAGTGCGAGACGATCTTCTCCACGCTGATGGGCGAAGACGTCGAGGCCCGCCGCAAGTTCATCGAAGAAAACGCGCTCGACGTGAAGAACCTGGACATCTAAGTCCGCTTCCCGGATGGAGAATGGCGCGGGATTTCTGCCCGCGCCTTTTTCTGCGCTCTGACTTCAATCTAGAAATCAATCGCAAGTTGCCGCGTACTCAGCGTTCTCTCCGCGGAGGGAACGTTATGACGACCTTGGCATATTCCCGGGGAGAATTCCGGAAGCCGCTACAGTGGATGGCAATTGGGGGCACGGCCACCCTGATCGTGGCCGCGTTAACATTACCGACTCTTCACAGGTCGAGCGACGCAGCAACTTACCCCGCCTCAGTCGCCTATCAGCGTGAACTCGCGAGTCAACCCAAACAGAATTCGGCGGCGGACAAGGCAACCAGGTTTGAGATAGCAGAGCCAATGCCGGTCAGTGCCAAATTAATGTTCGCCCCTGCAACCTCCACAATGTCCAGCGCGACCGCCGGCCGCAAGATCATCCGTACCGCTTCGATTGAGATGCTGGTGCAGAATCCGGCCGAGATGGCGGATAGCATCACGAAAATAGCGGAGCGCCTTGGCGGATATCTGGTGAGCAGTGATGTGGGCCAAACCTTCGCCGCGGCGACCCTGACCATCCGCGTGCCGGCTGCACGATTGGACGAGGCGAACTCACAAATCCAAAGCCTCGGACTGAGAGTGGAAAGCAAGAAAGTCGACGCGCAGGACGTAACGCGTCAGTATGTCGATCAGGATGCAACCCTGCGCAATCTTCGCGCCGAGGAGGCGCAGTATCTTACGATCCTCAAACAGGCACACACGGTGAAGGACCTGCTGGCAGTCGACGAAAAGCTGAGCGACGTTCGCGGGCAGATTGAGCAACAGCAAGCCGAGCTCAATGCCCTGTCGCAACAGGTTGAGACAGTAGCCATCACGGTTTCTCTGCACACGCAGGCCGAGGCTCAGGTCTTTGGACTCAACTGGCGGCCGTTGTATCAACTCAAGCTCGCGATGCGAGACGGTCTGGACAGCCTTGCGACTTATGCGTCTGCGATGATCACAATTCTGTTCGATCTCCCCGCGATTCTGCTTTGGATTGGCACCGTTTGTCTGGCTGGTTTCGGTGGGTGGAAGGGGCTGCGGTGGGCGGGGCGCCGTTGGCTCAGATCGGATGGAAACGAGGTGGCGCAGCAATAATGGGACCTCGGATCAAGCGTTCTCGGCCGGCTTGGCAAGCTCTGTCTCGGGTTTCTCGCCGCGGAAGACGCGCGAGATACCGCGGACCACGCGGCGCATGGGCAGATCGCCTTTCGAGTCCGCAAAAAAGATTTCTCCCATGCGGCTGCTGCGGTAATACCAGCGCTTTAGCAATGCCAGATGCTCCATCGTTTCCAGAGCTGACTTCGTTTTCTCGAGTGGCACGGAAGCCAGAAGTTCCTGGATTCGCGATTCCATCGATTGTGATTTCGCGCGCTCCGCCGGCTCTATCGCAAATGGGATCGGCCCAGAGATTTGCCCGTGCTCGACGCGGAAGAATGCGACCGAGCCCAAAAGGTGGCTCATTTGAATCATCACGGCCGAGAGCTGGTCGATTCGCCGCACGATCTCAGGAAGCTGATTCACTACCGGAGTAAGCTTTTCCACGTCGCACGTGAATCGCCGCCGCATCTTCAAAGGCCAGCCGGGCTGATGCAGCTTCGCGTTCCGCAGAAAACTCGCGCACCAGAGAATCTCCGCCGGAATCGAAATACGCCTGCACGCGCTTTACCTCCGCCGCATAATCTTCGTCGGTGCAGCCCTTGAAGCAGGGCGCCAGGCACATTTTCATCTCGGAATAGATGCAGCCGGGAAACTGCGGATCGGGATGCAGATCGTCCACACAACGCCGCATCTTGAAAAAATCGAGCGAGTCATTCATGAACTTCTCGGCGGCAACTCGCGACAGAAACGGACCATAGTAAAGATTGTGTCCATGGAGCCGGCCCAGTCGCGTCGTGACCGACGCGCGCGGATATTCATTTTCCAGATGCAGCTTGACCAGTGGCGCGAAGCGGAACCGCATCCGGTTCGAATAAGTCTTGGGGAACGCGGCCCGCAGGGCCTGGTAGAGAAGAAAGCCGGATTCGAAATCTGATCCGGTAGGTGTGTACTCAATCGTGCGCACGCGATCGCGCAAGTTGAGCTTTTTGGTGCGCGCTTCGACTGGACCCAGCAGGCGCTGAAGGCGACGACGTAAATTCGCCGTTTTGCTGACATAAGGCTCGGCTGCGTCTTCGCCACGAAGCAGAAAAACAGCAGGCGCGGATGGGATCGCGGCCAGCAACTCCGCATCCCGCTCGGGCGAGAATTCGAGCCGTTCAGTCAGCACCTAGCCATTCTAGAGTGTCGGCGGCGCATGCGAAGTGCATAGATTCTTCGCTGCGCTCAGAATGACAAGGCCCTAAGTCTAACGAAAGTTAGCGCTGCGGAACTTCTGCCGGAAGTCACTCCCATCCAGCGTGAGGATGCGGCACATTTCATGCAGTCGCGAGCGCATGCGTTCGCCGATGCGATCGCCTAAGGTCTCGCCGCGCACCGCAGCCTTGACGGGGGTTACCGCAGCGCCGGCCGCGGGCTGATCGTCGAAGTTTGTGGTGATGATGGTCGTGCGGTTGTCGTTGTAGCGGGTATTCAGGATCAGGCTTACCGTGTCCCATACCCATTCGGTCGGCTTCACGGCGCCCAGTTCATCGAGCACAAGAACATCCGTTTCGAACACCGGACGCAACACATCCAGTTCGGTGGTCTGCACGGTGGAATTGTAGGAGTTCTGAATTTCTTTGAGCAGTTCGCGGTAATCGTAAAAAAGGCAGGCAATGCCGCGGTTCAGAATCAGCTCTTTTGCGATTCCTACCGCGAGGTGAGTTTTCCCTGTGCCGATCTTGCCAATGATCAGCAGGCCCTTGTCGCCGCGTGGATCGCATTTCTTGGCGAAATTCGACGCCACAAAGTGACCCTCGGCCAGGGAAGCATGCGCGCCAGGAAAGTCCGTGTCATAGTTACTGAGTTCGCAATGCTCGTAACGGCGGGGAATGCGGGCGGCCGCCATCATCGTTTGCGACCGCGCGCGCAACTGGCAGTCGCAGCGGGTCACGCGGCGTTCTTGCGTTCCGGCGGCCAGCCCAGCCACAGTTTTCCATCCCGTACCCTCACAAAGAGGGCACGCGTCCGCCACGGCTTTCATTTCCCGAGAATTTCCGGCCTTCAACATGGTCTCTTCGACTTTGCACCAGCGGGCAAGCTTCGCGCAAGCGCGAACCGCTGCCTGCCTGTGTACATCCTGTGAAGGAAGATAGCGACCTGTGGACGGCATAGGAAAAGCCTGGCCGTCGCAGCGCAAAAGCCGCGAAATCCTCACCGGTAGCCCGAATTGAACTGCGGGAGGTGCAAAACAGGCTTCCCGTGCGGATTTTCACAGTTGACATTCACCGCAGACGGAGGAGAATACGAGCCGACGGGTTTCCCAACTCAGCCGTTCCAGTTTCCTCCCGGTGCAGGCTGGGCACCAAAGAGACCTGTGAGGAGATATCAATGAACAAAGCCGATCTGGTTGACAAGATCGCAGGCGCTTGTGAAGTTAGCAAAGCGCAGGCCACGACTGCGATTGATACCGCCGTCGACAGCATTACCTCTGCCCTCCGCAAAGGAGATCGAGTAGCACTGATAGGCTTCGGCACATTCTCCGTGTCGCAGAGAAAAGCGCGGAACGGGCGCAACCCGCAAACCGGCGCCACTATCAAGATCGCTGCCCGTCGCGTCGCGAAGTTTACCCCTGGGGCCGAATTGAAAAAGGCTGTAAACAAGAAGTAGGGCCAGATTTCTAGATTGTGCGAACGGCAGGGGGTCGGCCCTGCCGTTTTTTTATTGTACGAATGAAAATCTCAAGCCTCATACGATCCGTTCTCGTGCTGCTTGTTGTTACGCTCACAGCGGCTCAGACCACCGCTGGGCCGCCGTTCGGAGAGTGGCATCGCCTTTCGGAATCACCGATTATTTCTCCACGTAGAAATGGTTGGGAGTCGGCCGGTACGTTTAATCCCGCAGTTGTCGTTCAGAAAACCGCGCGCGGCGAAAAAATCGTCATGCTCTATCGCGCGCAGGATAAGCAGGGAACGTCACGCCTCGGATATGCCGAAAGCACCGACGGCATTCATTTCATCCGCAGGGCTGAGCCGGTGCTCGCTCCGTCCGCTGACTACGAAAAAGATGGTGGAGTCGAAGACCCGCGCCTGGTTCAATTCGGCGACACTTACTATCTGACCTATACCGGATACAACAAAAAGGACGCGCAGCTTTGCCTCGCGACATCGAAAGACCTGATCCACTGGGAACGAAAAGGCGTGATTATTCCTGCGAACCAGGGCAACTGGAATGTGAAGTGGACTAAGTCGGGCGCGATCGTTCCGGGAAAAATTGGCGGGAAGTACTGGATGTATTTTCTCGGCACCAGCGCCGACAACAAAGATCAGACCGGGCTGGCTTATTCGACCGATCTGCTGCACTGGACCGAAGCCACGAAAACTCCGGTGGTTCCGGTGCGGCCGGGACATTTTGATTCGCGGGTGGCCGAACCGGGTCCGGCTCCGGTCATCACGCCGCAGGGAATCGTTCTCATCTACAACGGAGCGGACGACAACCTGGTGTACCGCACCGGCGTCGCGATTTTCGATCGCAACGATCCGGCGAAGCTGCTTTGGCGGGCTGATCAGCCGATCTTTTCGCCTGAGAAAGAATGGGAAAAAGTCGGCCAGGTCCCCAATGTCGTTTTCGTCGAAGGCATGGTGAAGCGGGGGGACCGGTATCTTTTCTACTACGGAGGCGCTGATACCTACGTCGGTGTCGCGGAAGCGCCGATCGGGCGCTAGGGCTCGCTTGACCCTCCGCGCGCGCGCTCCTAACATCATCTAGGCCATGCCGTTACAGAATCCAGCGTCCAACTTCTTCGATCGCGTCTTTCGGTTCGTTTCCTGCGGATTGTTATTCATCGCCGCACCTCTCGGCGCGCAGCAAGCGAAGGCCGCGCCCGCGGCTCCAATCGCCAACTTCACCGACGTCGCTGAGAAAGCCGGACTTACGGCGCAGAACGTGTTCGGCGGCCTCGACACCAAGAAATACATCATCGAAACCACCGGCAACGGGGTCGCTATCTTCGACTATGACAACGACGGCTGGCCCGACATCTTGCTCGTCAACGGCACGCGGCTCGAAGGTTTTCCCGCGGGACAAGGCCCCACGAACCGGCTCTACCACAATAATCATGACGGCACCTTCACCGATGTGACCGCCAAAGCTGGCCTGACCTCGACTGGTTGGGGTCAGGGTGTCTGTGTCGGTGACTACGACAATGACGGCTGGGAAGATCTCTACATCACCTACTACGGCAAGAACCGCCTTTACCACAACGATCACGGAGTCTTCACCGAAGTCGCTGAGGAGGCGGGAGTCGCAGGATCGGGCAAGGCTTGGGGCACGGGCTGCGCATTCGTCGACTACGACCGTGACGGTCGCCTCGATCTGGTCGTGGCCAACTACGTCGATTTCGATCTCTCGACCGCGCCCGCGCCAGGAGAGCGGCCGACCTGCATCTGGAAGGGCGTTCCTGTCATGTGCGGCCCGCGCGGACTCGCGGGTGCGAAGAATATTCTCTATCACAACCGGGGCGACGGAACGTTTGAAGAGGTCACGACCAAGGCGCACATCGACCGCACTGATGGCCACTACGCGTTCAGCGTGTCGACGCTCGACTTCGACGAAGATGGATGGCCCGACATCTTCATCGCGTGTGACAGCACGCCCAGCATTCTCTACCGCAACAATCACGACGGAACGTTCACCGACGTGGCGGTCACGGCTGGAGCGGCCTTCAACGAAGACGGACGCGAGCAGGCGGGCATGGGGTCGACCATCGCGGACTTCAACGGTGACGGACATCTCGATATCTTCAAAACAAATTTCTCTGACGATACTTCCACGCTTTACAAGAACAATGGCGATGGCACCTTCACCGACGCCACTTCAGCCGCAGGTCTCGGCCTGTACACGCAATATCTCGGATGGGGCACGATGTTCTTCGACATGGATAACGATGGTTGGCCCGACCTCATGCTGGTCAACGGCCATGTTTATCCCGAGGTCGACAGCCAGCATCTCGGAAGCAGCTACAAAGAGCCGCGCATTCTTTACCACAACAATGGCGGCGGTACCTTCAGCGATATTTCTGCGTCGGGCGGTTCGGGGATCACGACGGTTGCCTCGTCGCGCGGGCTGGCCGTGGGAGATCTATGGAACGATGGAAGAATGTCAGCGGTCATCAGCAACATGAACGCCGCGCCCAGCCTGCTGGTGAATCAGATTCGCAACACGAATCATTGGGTCGCGATTCATACGGTGGGAACGAAATCGAATCGCGATGCCATCGGCTCCCGTATTCGCGTGAAGACCGCAAGTCGAATTCTGGTCGATGAAGTGCGCAGCGGCTCCAGTTACATCTCCAACAGCGACATGCGTGTGCACTTCGGTTTGGGCAGCGCTGACAAAATCGAATGGATAGAAATTCGCTGGCCTAGCGGGCTGACGGAACGATTTGCGAACGTTTCGGTGGATAAGGTCGAAACTCTAACCGAAGGCCAAGGCGCGGCGGTTCAACCGGAACCGAAGAAGCCATAATCCTCTGTGTCCCTCTGTGGTCAGGTCTTTTTCTTCGTGGGAAACTGCATCGTGCGGGTAATGCCCTCGCCCTCTTTCACAAAGATCACCTGATTCGCCTTTACATCTTTGAGTGTGTCGACTTGGCCGCTCGGCCAGTGAATTTCCAGTACATCCACCTTCTCCGCTTTGCCGAGTCCGAAATGCACCCGCAGATCATTCTGCGAGAAATATCCCCCGCCGCTGCGCACTTCGTCGATCTGACGGTGCGGCTTCGATTCTCCCTGTACTTGCGTTACGCACACCAGCCGCGCACCAATGCCGCTGCGATTTGATTTTGTGCCGATGGTTCGAATCTTGATCCAGTTGTGGTTGAGCTTCGTGTCGCAGCGCAGCAGTTGAGGAAAATCATTGATCGTGTTCACGACAACATCGATATCGCCATCATTATCGAAGTCCCCAAAAGCCGCGCCCCGCGAGGCTACCGGCTCCGAGATTCCCGGCCCCACTTGCAGCGAAATATCGGCAAAGTGCCCATTATGCAAATTCTGATAAAGCAACTTGCGCTGCGCATATCCAGCCTCAGTTTTCAATTGCTCGACCTCGGGATACACATGCCCATTGCAAATCAAGATGTCGGACCAGCCATCGTTGTCCATGTCGAAGAAACCGCATCCCCATCCCAGGAACTGCGTGTGCGCTCCAAGTCCTGCCGTGAAAGTCGCATCCTCAAAATTCGCTCCACCCTGGTTGTGATAGAGCGAAGGCGTGTCGCCGGCGAAATTTGTTTTGACAATATCCAGGTTGCCGTCGAGATCGTAATCTGCCGCTGAAACCCCCATCCCCGCCTGGGGCTTGCCATCTGGGCTTAGCGCACAGCCGGCTTCAATCGCAATATCCTCGAATTTCCCGTTCTTCTTGTTCTGATAGAGCGCGCTCGCCGTTGAGTCGTTGGCTACGTAAATATCCGGCCAGCCGTCGTTGTCGAAATCCGCGGTGAGCACGCCCAGCCCATAGGTGCCGTTGGCCCGCAGAATTCCCGACGCATCGGAAACGTCGCTGAATGTTCCATCGCCGTTGTTGTGGTACAGGATGTTTTTCCCGCCCTTCAACCCGGGCGGTCCGCAGGCGACCATCACGCTTTTGTAGAGGCAAGGCCCAGATTCGGGCACCGGCGCCGTCGCCAGATCGAGATCAATGTAGTTCGCGACAAAGAGATCTAGCCGCCCATCGCGATCGTAGTCGACGAACGCACACCCCGTGTTCCAGCGCGTGCCCGTGCCCGCGACGCCGGCCTTCTCGCTCACGTCGGTAAACGTTCCGTCTCCGTTATTGTGATAGAGAACGTTCTTGCCGAAGTATGTGACGAACAAGTCGTCCCAGCCATCGTTGTCGTAGTCGCCGACGCAGCACGCCTGTCCCCAGCCCGAATGCGCCACGCCCGCCTTCACCGTGACGTCGGTAAACGTTCCGTCGTGATTATTGCGAAACAGATGCGAGGTGGGTTCGCTGCCTTTGGGAAAGCCTTCCAGCCGCGAGCCGTTCACCAGAAAAATATCGAGCCAGCCGTCGTTATCGTAATCGTAGAAGGCGACACCGCACCCGGTCGTTTCCAGCAGATATTTATTCTTGTGCTCGCCGCCAAAAATAGTTTTGGCGTTTAGTCCAGCCTCCTTGCCAACATTGAGGAAGCTCACCCCCAGATCAGCGCCGGACTCCGTCGCCACTTTCTGCTGCATTGCGTTCGCGCGCGCCCGCCGCGGCCAAGCGAGTGCCAACACCTGTTCCAGCGATAGGACCAGCGCGGAACGGCTTAGAGATTTCAGAAAGACGCGGCGTGAAGGGAACAATGAGGTCGCTACCTGGCCCGCTCGGCTCGTGCTAAAATTCGCCCTTCTTCCTTATATTCAGTGAAGGGTGACTTTGCAAGTCTGGCGGGGCGAATGCCTGTTGGAGTGAACGAGCGAAAACGATTCGGGACAAGGCTCCGGCTCTCGAGATTACGCTTCCGCATTCTTCTGGGGACGCTGTGCCTGCTGTGCAGTTCATGTCTCTTTCGCGCAAAAAACTGACTCAACTCTGGAGCTTTCCCGAACCGTCCGCACCTGGGAATTTCTTCCCGTCGTCGGCGCGCGCGCCGGATTGTTCGGCGATGAAACTGGACGATTTGAGGCCTGGGTCTATCCCCTTAAAATATTTCGCGATTTCCATTTGATCTTCCACGTTGGCGATCGCGCCCTACCCGCTGAGAGTCTGGCGCGCACGCTGACTGTGCGGCCGGAGTCAGCGTCTATTCTCTATGCAGGCGATTCTTTTCGGGTGCGCGAGACCTTGTGCGTTCCGGTCAATGAGGCCGGCGCAATCGTTCGACTGGATGTGGAAACCGAATCGCCGCTGGAGATCGAGGCCGTATTCACCGGAGATTTCCAACTCGAATGGCCGGCCGCGCTTGGCGGCACCTACGTGGACTGGGATCCGATTCGGCATGCCTTCATTTTCGGCGAAGAGGCGCGCAAGTTCGCCGCGTTAGTCGGGTCTCCTGACGGCAACCGATCCTCATCTCGCCTATGAGACCAACTACTCGTCGTCCGAGGAGAACTCGCTTCGGTTGGGCATCACGCAGAAGGGCAAGGAGTCCAAGTTGCTGGTCATCGCTGCATCGGTGGCAGGCAGCGCCGATGCGGAGAAAAACTACCAGCATCTTCTGACATCCGCTGCCGACCTGATGAACGCATCGGCCGACTACTATCGCGAGTACCTCGATAACACGGTCAGCCTGGAGTTGCCCGACAGCGCTTTGCAACAAGCGTACGACTGGGCTCGCATCAGCACTATTCAGGGCCTGGTGAGTAATCCGTACCTCGGCTCCGGTCTGATCGCCGGATATCGCACCTCGGGCACGAGCCAGCGGCCAGGCTTCGCTTGGTTTTTCGGGCGCGATTCTTTGTGGACTTCATTCGCGCTCAACGCGGAAGGGGATTATTCGACAACCCGCACTGCGATCGACTTCATCAGCAAATTCCAGCGCGACGACGGCAAGGTGCCGCACGAGATTTCGCAGAGCGCGAGCCTGGTGCCTTGGTTCAAAGACTATCCCTATGCCTTCGCGTCCGCCGACGCAACGCCGCTGTTCATCATCGCGATGAATGATTATGCAACCGAGAGCGGCGATGTCAATTTTGCGCGCGAGAAATGGGACAACGTCTGGCGAGCCTATCAATTTCTGCGCTCCACCTATGACGCGCAGGGATTCGCGCAGAATATCGGCATTGGCCACGGCTGGGTCGAGGGCGGTCCCCTGCTTCCAGTAAAAAACGAGTATTACCAGGCGGGCCTCGGAGTGGAAGCGCTGCGCGCGCTTTCTCATCTGGCACACTTGCTTGGGAAGGAGGACGTCAGCCAGCAACTCGCCACTGAGTTCGAGCAGAAGAAGTCCGCGCTCGACCAAACTTTCTGGTCGCCCGAGAGCAAGAGCTATGCTTTTGCTCTTAACAAAGAAAACCAGCGCGTTGACGAACCGAGCGTTCTGACTACTGTCCCCATGTGGTTCGGTCTTTCTGACGCGAACCATGCCGACCAGGCGATCTCACAACTCGCGACGGTCGATCACCAGACCGACTGGGGCATGCGCATTATCTCCGACAAGTCAAAGGCTTACGACGGGTCTGGATATCACTTCGGCGCGGTGTGGCCACTCTTCACCGGGTGGGCGTCAGTCGCCGAATACCGCTACCATCGTGCGTTTCCCGCGTATTCGAATCTGCGAGCCAACGCGCTACTCGGCCTCGACGGCGCGCTTGGGCATTTCACTGAAGTGCTCTCGGGCGATTACTACCAGTCATTCGCGACCAGTTCGCCGCATCAGATCTGGTCCGCCGCGATGGTTGTGAGTCCGATTCTGCGCGGAATGTTTGGCCTGCAGGCCGATGTCGAAAAACATCAGATAAATCTGGCCCCGCACATCCCGGCGGACTGGACTGTCGTTCGCCATTCACAATGTGAAGCTCGGGCAAGTCGGCGTGAATTTCCGCTACCGTAAAACCGCCGACGCCATTGTGCTGGAGACGAAGCGAACTGGCCAGGGCGAGTGCTGGATCGAATTTTCTCCTGCGTTCAGCTTGCGCGCCAAAATACTCAGCGTCGAAATGAATGGACGCCCGTTGCCCTTTAAGATCGAAGCAAACACGAACGATCAGCATGTGTCTGTACGTTTCCCTGTCTCCGGAAGCCCAAACAATGTCAGCATCCACGTGAAAAATGATTTTGGCCTCGCGCTTTCCAACGAGCTTCCGCCCCTCGGAAGCGCGAGCCGCGGACTCCGCATCCTCTCCGAATCCTGGAACTCCGCCCGAGACCAACTCACCCTGCAGGTTTCGGGATTGCAGGGAAGTAGCTACGAACTGGCAACTTGGAACGGCAACCAGATTTCGTCGGTCGATGGCGCAACGATTTCGCAATCCGGACAGTTACAAATTCAAATGCCGGCCGCACCGGCTGGATCATACTTGCAGCAAACTGTGACCTTCCACTTCGGTCATCCGTGATTTGGGCTGCTGAGAAACACCAGAATCTTCGACCTACGCGGCGTAGAATGGGTTCGCGAACATTTGCTGGTTGCGTTAATTCTCTGGAGCGCACAAACTTATGCGCAACAAATTAATCTGGATCGCACTCCTTGTAGCTCTGGGTTTGTCGTTGTTCGCTTCCGCCCAGAACTCCGCCAAGAACGCTGACGCTGAAGGTCACGAATGGTGGCAGCATGCCGTGTTCTACGAGATTTATCCGCGGAGCTTCGCCGACAGCAATAATGACGGCATCGGGGACCTCAACGGCATCACCTCGAAGCTCGACTACCTGAAGGAACTTGGCGTTGATGCCATCTGGATTTCGCCCTGCTTTCCTTCGCCCCAGGTCGACTTTGGCTACGATGTGTCTGATTATGAAAACATCGACCCGATGTACGGCACGCTCGCCGATTTTGACAAGCTTGCAGCTGAAGCCAGCAAGCGCGGCATTCACATCATTCTCGACTTTGTCGTGAATCACACCTCCGACCAGCACAAGTGGTTTCTCGATTCCAAATCGTCGCGCACTTCCCAATATCGCGACTGGTACATCTGGCGCGATGGAAGGGGCCCGGGCCAGCCTCCCAACAACTGGACTTCGACTTTTGGAGGTTCAGCCTGGACGCTCGATTCCACGACTGGCCAGTGGTACTACCATTTCTTCTATGCCGCACAGCCGGATTTGAACTGGCGCAATCCGGCGGTGAAAGATGCGATGTTCGACGTTACGCGGTGGTGGTACAAGCGCGGAGTTTCCGGCTTTCGTCTCGATGCGGTGGACACGCTGTTTGAAGATCCTAATCTGAAAGACAACCCAGTCCTTCCAGGAAAAAACGCATTCGGCGATCCCATTGAGCAGAACGTTTACAACACTAAGTTGTCCGAGGTCCACGATGTTCTCCGCGGTCTGCGGCACGTGGCGGACGAACACAACGCGGTACTAATTGGCGAAACATGGACCGCCGACATAACGGAATTGAATCGCTACTACGGCGCGGGCAATAACGAACTGCAGTTGCCCATGGATTTTCTCTTCACCACCGTCAACAAGCTGTCTCCGGCGGAATTCCGCAAGCAGATCGCGCGCCGTCAACTCCGCTTCCGGCTGGCCCACGTTTGTAATCAGTAACCACGACATCATTCGCTCTTATGATCGCTACGGAGACGGCAAGCATAACGACGAAATTGCGAAACTGATGGGCGGGCTTTATCTGACGCTGCGGGGCACGCCGATCATGTATTACGGCGAAGAAATTGGAATGAAGACCACGCCCCCAACGCGCAAAGAGGAAGTGCAGGATCCCATTGGCCGCACCGGATGGCCGAAGGAGAAAGGCCGCGACGGCGAGCGTACGCCCATGCAGTGGGACGAAAGCACGAACGCCGGTTTCTCCAATGCCAAGCCGTGGCTGCCGGTGCCCCCAACCTACAAGACGCACAATGTCGCCGACGAGTCGAAGGAGCCGGACTCGGTGCTTTCGTTCTACAAGACGGTCCTCAAGCTGCGTCACACCAACCCGGCGCTCATGGAGGGCAGCTACGTTTCGGTCGATGACAACGATCCTAACGTTCTTGCCTACCTGCGCGTGTACAAAGACCAGGCGGTGCTGGTCGCGCTGAATATGACAGGAAGCGCGCAGAAGGTGAACTTCGAGCTGAGCAAGAACGGGTATAAATCGACGACGGCGTTGGCGACGAGCGGTAAGTCTTCGGCAAACGGAGGGACGGTCTCACTGGCGCCGTTCGGAGTTTTCATAGGCCAACTATCGAAATAAGCGAAGATGTCGCGGATTCCGCGGATCAAGACGCTCAATCCGCGGCCGATGCCCCTGGATAGAAGAACCTGGAAAATACAGCCGTCACATTGAACTCTGGAGCGTTGATACGGCTGGCGAGCCGGGTCGCTGCTGCGATCGTTATTCGGCGCCACTCTGGAGTTCCTTCGCCAGCTGGCCAGTCCATCACTTCCAGTTCTTCGATCCAGTCATCGCCCGCCTGCCGAGCTTGCTCAGAGCCAAACAATTTCTGCACCGCGTATACGAATGCGGTCAATTCCTTGTCCGCGCCAGGCAGCAGCCCGGACATAAGATCAACGCAACCTTGTTTCATGTTTTGCATGAGATCACCTGATTGAGCCCCGACGGGCTGGGTGAAATCAACATATCGATACTCCGAGTTTGGAGAAACCTCAGAAACCACAGAATTCCACCTAGATTTTTCTGCAGGTCAAGCCATCTAGCGTTCGGGGGGCGCACCCTACGTCTTACGACGGGCCTCGGTGCTTTCCGGAGTGAGTCTTATTAGACTTTCGAAACACGATTCTTCCGGGAACCACAACTGTCATCTCGGTTCCAGAGGTGGCGGAGCTCTGAATCGTGAGCTGGGCTCCAATGCGCGCGGCCCGTTCCCGCATTCCGCGTAGCCCGAAATGTCCTTCCTTCCCTTTACTCGCTATCGCGGGATCTATGCCGACGCCATTATCGCGCACACACAGTGTGAGGTCATGCGCATAGCGGAGTTCCACCTCCAACCGCGTAGCGCGCGAGTGCACGTAGGCATTTCGAATAGCTTCATACCCAATGCGGTAAATCTCATCGCGCACGATGGGGTGCATCTCGGTGGCGTCACCGACTACGGAAAGCACAGCCTCCATGGAGCTTGGGACATGGCCGTTTTCCGTGGCCCGCCGAAATGCTTCGGCGAGATCGTTCGTCTGGGTGGTGGAAGTGCGTAGGGAGTTTAGGGCGGCCCGTCCTTCTTGCATCGCCTGTGCGAGCCAGCTGGATAGTTGTTCCATGGCGCGCCGCATGCGCACAGGGTCTGTGGACACGTCGAGGGCATCGTCAGCCACCAGTTTGCTGCCTTGAATGGTTTGCAGGAACGTGTCATGAAGATCGCGCGCGATGCGAGTGCGCTCGGCTAATCGTTCATCGAAGCGGGCACTGAGCGCTTTCGCAATCTGCCGCACTCGCAGCCGGTAAAGCGCCCACCCGATAAGCACTGCGCCAACCACACACAGAACTCTGAACCAATTAGTCTGATACCAGGCCGGTGCGAGGCTGAAGTTCAGTGTTGCACCCGCTTCGTTCCAGATGCCGTCGTTGTTGCATGCGAATACGCGAAATCTATAATTCCCCGGAGGAAGATCGCTGTAGAAAGCCTGCCGCCGTGTTCCCGGTTCCTGCCAGCTGGCATCCCGACCTTCAAGTTTGTAGCGAAAGCGAACCTTCTGTGGAGCCTCGAAGCTAAGGCCGGTATATTCAATCTCGAGATCCCGGGTGAGAGGCGGAAGACGAAGATCTTTGCGCGGCGCATAACTCTTTCGGTCGGCCACGATTTCTTCGATCTGCACCGGAGGCGGGATCGGATTGTCCTGTAAATGAGCGGGATCCAACACCTGCAAGACCCGGCCATTCACAAACCACAGTCGTCCGTCGGGAGACCGCATCGCCTGCGGTTTCAAGGAAGTCAAACCCGGCTGAGCTCCGTCGAAAGCATCCAACAACTTGAATTTCACGATGCGGTCCGGCTGCTCCCACCAGCTATCCAGTTCCGCCTTTTCGATGGTGATGATTCCGCACTGCGAATACAACCACAGTGAGCCCTGCTTATCTTGCTCCAAGGCAAAGATTCCGTCACAGGGAAGGCCGTTATGCGTGGTGAGATTTTTTCGCCCGCCATCTTTCCAGCGGCTCACCTCGTCCAGCGTCGTGCCCCACACGGAGCCATCCGATTCCACTAAAAGGTCTCGGACTTGCCGCCTGCTTCCCACTTCGTTGGAAGCTATCGTTTGCATCTTGCCGTCCTGGAAGTTGACCAGATCTCCATTCACCAGCCCCAGAAAGATGCCACCGCGCGGATTGGCAGCGAGTATGTAAGCGCTGGAAATTTGCGGAGAGCTGAATTCCTCAGCCACTACCAGATCGTGAATCCGGTCGAGATGCGTCCCCGCCCGCACCCAGATGTTGTGCTGAATATCTTCAGCAATGGAAAAGACGATGCCGAGCGCGCTGCCGTCCGAATGGCGGACTGTGCGAAATACGCTGTGGTCGTACACCCACAGCCCACTGTCAACGCCCACCCAGAGCCGCCCAGCGTGATCTTCGAACATGGTGGTCACGTTGAGTCCGGGCAAGCCATGTTCCGCCCGAATCGCGAACAGCCTGCCATCGCGCAGAGAGTTCAAGGCTCGGAAGTTGCCGATCCATACCGTGCCGTCGTGAGCCGCCAGCACAGAACTGGCGCCGGCCGCGGACAAGCCCTCTCGCATGGAATAGGTGGCCACCTTCAAATCCCGAAAGTTGTCGATCCCTTCCGAGGTCACGACCCATAAGGTGCCCTCGGCATCCTGAAAGAAACGGCCCACGGCATCGCTGGAGAGCCCATCCGCATTTCCAAAGTGTTCAACCTCTGCGCCGCGAATGCGAAACATTCCGTGGCTGCCGGTTCCAATCCACAGCACTCCATTACGGTCGACGAATAGCGTCGTCACATCTGAGTTGTCGGCAGGGATTTCTGGAAAAGATCGACTGGACCAACTTCCGTTTTCAAATCGCTCTAATTGCAAAACTTTACTGGATCGGTCGATGTCCGCCCACACCGATCCATCGAGCCCGGTGGCCAGTCCTCGTAACTTTGCAAACGTTTCTGGATGCCGGGAGGCATTCGCAAAGTAGCTGGTGCACGATCCGGGTTTCCAGCGACAGAGTTCTGAATAACCGCCGACCCAGAGTTCGCCGGAACTGCCCTTACTCAGTTGGATAGCCAGGTCGAAAGGAATTCCGTCACTAGCGGTATAGCAGCGAAATTGTTCATCTTTTATGCGGCACAGCGGGCCAGTCTTGTCGGTCGGCTGCGTGCGAGCCAGCCATACGGCGCCGTCGTCGCCTTCGACCATCGATTCAATTCGTCCGCTCAACTCGGGATAGTTGGTGAGCTCACCGTCTTTCCAGCGAGAGATGCTGTACCCAGTGCCGATCCAGAGACTTCCATCGTGTGTTCCCAGGAGCGCAAGGATTCTGGAGTCGAGCAAACGGTGGCCCGTTGGCGGATTCCAGGAAGTGAAGCGAACTCCGTCGAAACGCACTAAGCCAAGGTTCGTGCCAATCCACAAATACCCGTCGGTCGTTTGCGTGATGACAGTCGGAGAGCCGTTAAAGGTTCCATCCTGCATTCTCCACGCTGTATGCGCATACTGCGAGATGCGACGACCGGGATCTACTCCCCAAGCCGAACTCAAGGCAAGAAAGAGCAACGCACAGCAGACGGAGAGCGATCGAGCAGCGTTCGACTTCCCGGGCCTGACGACGAAATTGGCAAACCACATTTCAAGGACGTTCACGCCTGATCCTGACCCGAACGACAGAATGCATGGACCTCGCTTGCTGCAACAATTGGGTTGCCTTTTCAACGACTATTAACGCATAGCAAAGCAAGCCCCATAGCCTTACAGCCTACACGGCTGGCAGCTCGCGCGACACATGACGATCTATAGTAGTCGTCCTGCAGTTTTCTACAGGCCAGGATGCTGGGTTCAGATTTGAAGCAGACCACGCCGGACGGCAATGGTCACCGCATGGGTGCGATCGTTCGCGCCTAGCTTGTCGACAAGGTTCTTGATATGAAAGTTGACGGTCGTCTCTGCAATCGCCAATTGATCGGCAATTTGCTTATTACGATAGCCGTCTCGAATGAGCCGCAGGACATCCAATTCCCTCGTCGTAAGGTCATCATCCGCCATGTGCTCCGCCAGCCGCGCTGCGACCTCCGGAGGAACGTGACGGTGGCCGGCATGCACCGACCGGATCACGCCCAGTAATTCATTTTTCGGCATGCTCTTGAGGAGGTAAGCGGATGCTCCTGCTCGCAACGCACGCTGGATCTCGCCATCGCTATCGGATGTTGTGAGAATGATGATGCGGGCCTGGGGATATTCGCCGCGAATGGCGATAAGGGTGTCAGTGCCATTGGTGCCGGGCAGGCGGAGATCCATCAGAGTAATGTCGGGGCGATGACGGCGAAATTCCGCCATCGCTTCATCGGCATTGCCTGCCTGCGCAACCATCAGCATGTCTGGCTGCGACGCAATAATCGTGCTCAATCCCTCGCGAAAGACCGGATGGTCCTCGACGCTCAGGATGCGAATCGGCTTAGGGTGGTCCATTCCCACTTCCCCGTTGCCGCTAATTGTAAAGGATCATTGCGTAGTTTGATAAGACTGGCTCACCAGCCTGGCCAAGCACATGGATTCTGAAGTGATCCCAGGCTTCGAATCCGCTGCCACTCAAGATAAGCGGACGGTGGTCGATATTAGGAAAAGAGCGGCTTACTTTATCAGAAGCAATGTCGCTTTCAGTGAGCAATCTCCGAGCGTTGCCGATCGACAGCGGCATGATCGCGACTATGATTTTGAATTTCTTAATCTCTCATGCGGCGCTCTCTAAAGTGCATTTCTGTTTGTCCGAAATACCTTGAGTGGGAACGAAAAATAACGCGCGCCTTCTAAAACGAACGAGTGCTTCCTATGAATAACATACGGGTTTTGATAGTGGACGATTCGTCGGTAATGCGGAAGATTCTGGAACGGTCCTTGCGCCAAGCCGGGGTGGAACTCTCCTCGGTCCTTCAGGCGGGAAACGGGGCCGAGGCTCTGGCTGTCTTGGCGGAGAACCAGGTCGACCTTATTCTGTGCGACATCAACATGCCGGTGATGGATGGGCTGGAATTTGTGAAGCAGCTTCCGGGAGTGGAGAACGCGAAGGGAGCCCCCGTCATCATGATCACCACCGAAGGCAGCGAATCCCACGTGGTGCAGGCTTTATCCGCTGGAGCGAAGGGTTACATCCGCAAGCCGTTTACGCCGGAACAGGTCCGAGAGCATGTCGTTCCCCTTCTGGGGGTGAAAGCATGAAAACTCCAAATGAAGTGTTGAGCGAAAGCGCGAGTGTCCACGAGGGCTGGGGTGCTGTCCTCGAAATGGCGGTTCGCGAGGTGTTTGAACTCATGCTGGGTTCCCATTTGACCACAGGCGAAGCCCCGCCTGAGGTTGCCCTGGACGTTACTGCGATGGTGGGCCTTGCGGGAAAGCTTTGCGGAGTTTTGAGCATCCAGTGCAGCGCAAAGTCGAGCGCCATCATGGCTTCAAAAATGCTCGGCATTGAGCCTGATCAGATCGGTCCGGAAATGTGCGACGCTTTCGGTGAAATCTGCAATATGATTGCCGGTAATTTTAAGAACAAGATCAGCGGCCTGTCCGACGGCTGCCTGCTTTCGGTTCCTACCGTAATCACCGGGAACGATTACAGCCTGCACTCGATGACCGACGCTCCCGCGCTGGAGCTTCATCTGCAGTTTGAAAATGCGCCTCTCGTCGTCTCGTTGCAGATTCTTAACTAATCGCTCGAATCTGTTCCTGAGCGACCGCCATCAACGATGCGGGGCGCGGGATAAAACGGCCCAGCCCACTTCGTCCCTTTCTCTAAGCATGGCTGAGTTCTGATTCGATCCGAGTCTAGCTTCGCCCTTGACCCGATCCGAAGATGGTAGACACCAGTTCGTAGATGTTGGCCACAGCGTCATCGAGTTCGAAGGTGAAGCGCACCAGATCCACACCTTCCAGATCGCGGTGTTGCTCGAGAAGAACAGCCCACGCCGGATCATGCACAAGATCAACCTTCTGCCGCTCATAGTAACCGTAACCCAGTCCGCGTACACGGCAGAGCAGGTCACTCAGATGGACCAGCGCCACCAGGGGGCGCGCTTTCTCGCTGTGCTCAATGGCGTGATGATGCGCGATGACTTGGATGATGTCTTCGCTCAAGTTCCACTTTTCGGCAAGGGCGCGCCCCGACTCACAGTGGGTGAAACCCATGCTGGCACGCTCTGCTTCATCGAGTGGCATCTGGTTTTTGATGGCAAGCTCGATGGTGCTCGCAAATTGACTGGAGAACGCTATGCCGTTCACCAGGAATCCGATGTCATGCATGAGGCCGGCCATATATGCTTTCTCATGATCGGAGCTGGAAAGTTTCTCGCTGAATTTCCGGCAGACCATTGCGCAGCCGAGCGAATGCCTCCAGAAAGCGGTCGGATCGAGGGACGTGCCTTTGGCGGGGAAAACCTGCCCCAAACAGCAGGTCAGAAGAATGGTTTCAACCCGGCGCAGCCCCAGGCTGATCACCGCTCCTTTAATGGATTCCGGCGTTTTCGCCAGACCGAATAAAGGCGAGCTCGCTACCCGCAGACACTGCGCCGCAATCGTGTTGTCATAGGAGACCAGTTTGACGACCTCTTCCAGATTCACTTCCTCGGTCGATGAATTGAGCAGCTTGAGCAAGGGCAGAAAGACCGCCGGGATCGCCGGCGTGGTCTCGATCTGGTCCACTTGCTGGCGAATCTTGGCGTCGATGCTCAGGGATGTAGTCATAGCTTTCCGCTCGTCAGAGATGGTTTCCAGTAGGCGATTGCTCCGGGAAAATGCACCAGGTGAAATTTGTCGTTTAACTTCAACAGCGATTCCGATGTTCCGAGAAAGAAATAGCCACCAAAGTTGAGGTTGCTGTAGAAATGGTCGACGACTTTCGACTTCGAGGGGCCGTCGAAATAGATCAGCACATTGCAGCAGAAAACCAGGTCCATGCCCTTCATGAACAGCATCTTGGAATTGTCTTGCAGGTTTAGCCGGCTGAAGGTAATCAGTTGTTTCACCTCGGGGCGCACCTGCAGCTTCTTTTCGTCGATCACGGTGAAATACTTGCGTTTGAAATAGTCGCTCGTCGCCCGCAGCGCATAATCGCCATAGATGCCTGCCTTGGCGGCCTCCACGGAACGGTCATTGAGGTCGGTGGCGAGGATCTCCACGGTCCACCCCTTCAGCAGCCCTGCGCTCTCCTCCAGCATGTTCATGGCGAGGGTATAAGACTCTTCGCCGGTGGAGCATCCCGCACTCCAGATCCGCAACCGCTTCATCACTTGCTTCGATTTCTCCCCCACCAGTTCGGGCAGGATCACCTGGCGCAGCGCATTCAACTGCGGCTGGCAGCGGAACAGGCAAGTTTCGCCGATGGTGAGTTCGTTGAGCAGCTGGCGAAGTTCAGCCTCCCGGTTGGGATGCGCGGTCAAATTGTCCCAATATTCCCGTGCAGTTTTGACTCCGAGTTGCTTCATGCGCCGCGCACAACCATCGACCAGCAGATAAAGTTTTTCTTCCAGCTGAAAAATGCCCGAGACTTTGTAGACCAGGTCGCGAATTTGACGGTAAATCGGATCCATCGCTTCCCTGGGCGCGGGCTTGGCCGGTAAGGTCGAGGCAGCCATTGTCATTTGGCTCGAGACTCCGCGAAAGCGAGCGGACCCGAGGTTGAAAGTAATTTGGCGGGCCGGCTTTCGAGCACCCGGCGTGTGATCTCTGCCGCCAGTTGGTTCAAGGGATACACTCCATCGGCCTGCCCCGCCGCATAGACCAGGCCGGGCATTCCCCAGACGACGGCCGAAGCTTCATCCTGAATGATGATTTCTCCACCTGCTTCCCGAATGAGTTGCGCTCCCAGAACCCCGTCCGAGCCCATGCCAGTCATGACTACGCCCAGAACGTGCGCGCGGTATACGTTCGCCACAGAGCGAAACAACACATCCACTGCGGGACGGCAAGAGTGCCGCGGAAGGTCCTGGTTGAGTTCCAATCGCCAGTGCACCCCGGCGCGAGCCACGGTCATGTGAAAATTTCCCGGAGCGATCCATGCCTGTCCGGCCGCAAGGTTCACCCCGGTGCGGCCCTCGGCTATGGCGATCCTGGACTGCTTGGCCAGCCGCTCTGCCAGCAGGCAGGTGAAAATCGGCGGCATGTGCTGCACCACCACAATCGGCACCGGAAAATCCTGCGCAATGCGTGGCAGGATTTCGGCGAGCGCGTTGGGGCCGCCCGTCGATGTGCCAATGGCCACGATCTCAATCGGTTGCCGTGCCCGCGACGCGCAGACCCATGATCCGGTCCTGGCCCTCTTTGAGCGAAATCGCTTTGCTGTAGGTAAGCACCGCACTCACAGCCATTAAAGTGAGGATGCATCCAAAGCCCAGGCCGAGTTTCTTCCCAAGTGTCAATCTCATTTTCTTCTCCCATCGAACTTTGATTCGCCAAACTATCTGTCTGGCGGCATCTCACTGCTTGCGCCCGCTATCGAATCCCGGCGACGGCTTCCGCCGAGTCCGTCATCTCGCACGCCTTTTCGATATCCAGCACGTGCATGAGCCGGTCATTTAGTTTGTGCACCCCGAGAATCATGGTGCGGATCGTGCCCCGCAGAGTTTCCGGTGGAGGCTCAAAGCTGCCTTCCTCGACTTCCACTACATCGCCGATTTCATCCACCAGCAGGCTCACTGCGCCATCGTTGGAGCGAACCACCACATTCATCATCTGCAACTCTGGCGGCGCCGGTTTCAACTCCAGGCGGCGCCGCAGGTCCACGGCGGTGACGATCTGGCCGCGCAGGTTGATGAGCCCGCGAACCACCGCCGGCGCAAGCGGAACCTGCGTCATGTCGAGCGAGTGGATGACTTCCTGAACGCCTTTCAACTCCACGCCGAACAACAGGCCGTCCAGATAGAAGGTGCAAAACTGATGAGCTGGCATAACTTTAATGCGCTCCCTCGGCGGCATACCTGGCCTCGATCGGCGGCTGGCTGGGCCGCACCGCGGCGTCTGCCTGAAGAATGGCGGGAATGTCGAGCAGTTCGGTGACCCGTTCGCCGATGACAACCGAATAGAGAACGCAGGGCCGGGTCGACGGCGACTGAACTTCCGCCCAGTCTTCGACGATGTCGAGAATCCTCTCCACCACCAGGCCAAAGGAGCGGCCCTCGTGATTCAGCACCAGCACCTGCAGCGGTCCCGCATCGGTTGCCGGCAAGGCGGGCAATCCGCGCGGCAGGACGCGCCGTTCGGCCATCACCGTGTTGAGGCGGATTAACGGCAGGATCTGGCCACGGTATTGCGTGACCCACTGCTTGCCCGACATCTCCACCTGGGCCACGGGAAATTCCTCCAGCCGCGCCAAAGCGCTCAGCGGGATCGCCATACGGGAATCGCCCTGCCCGGCGAAGAGCAGGAAAGTTTGTTTTTCTCCGCGGCCTCCCGCCGGCTCAGCGGCTTTTTCCGTTAGGGACCGGTCATGGGTTTCGCTGACCACGCTGGCGCGCTGCGCCAGCCCGAGCACGTCCAGGATGAGCGCAACCTTGCCATCCCCCATAATGCTCGATCCGGCGAAGGTCTTTACCGTCTTGAGCTGCTTGCGCAAAGGCTTGACCACAATCTCCTCGGTGTCGAGAATGCTGTCGACCACCAGGCCAAACTGGTGCTCGTCGGCTTGCAGCACTACGATGTTCACCGCGCCGTCGTGCTCAGCCGCGTTCGCGGGTGCATCCGCAAGATGCAGTTCCCGGGCGAGATATACCAGAGGCAGCAGACGTCCGCGCAAACGGTGCACCGGAACTCCGTGGACCATCTCAATGCCGGCGCCAGCCTGTTCCGCCTCCAGCCGCACCAGTTCGAGCAGGCTGACCTGCGGAATGGCATAGCGATCGCCGCCGCAGGTCACCACCAGCGCCGGAATAATGGCCAGGGTCAATGGGATCTTCACTCGCACCGTGGTCCCCTGTCCGGCCGTGGACTGCACGTCGACCACTCCACCAATTTTTTCCACATTGGTTTTGACTACATCCATGCCCACACCCCGGCCTGAGACAGTGGTGACTTTCTGGGCAGTGGAAAATCCCGGCAGGAAGATCAGGTTGAAAATCTCGCGCTCCGTCAGACGCGTGGCCTGTTCGGGTGTGACCAAGCCCCGCTCGACCGCTTTTTGCCGGATGCGTTCCCGGTTCAGGCCGGCGCCATCGTCGCTGATTTCGATGTTGACCTGACCACCTTCATGGAAGGCGCGCAAGCGCAAGCATCCGGTCACGTGCTTGCCGGCTTTGACCCGGTCTTCCGGAAGTTCGATGCCATGGTCCACGGAATTCCGCACCAGATGGGTGAGCGGATCCTTGATGGCCTCGATGATGGTCTTGTCGAGCTCGGTTTCCTTGCCCTCCATCTCGATCTTCACCTGTTTGCCGCAACCCAGCGCCACGTCGCGCACCGTCCGCGGAAACTGAGCCCAGATGTTCCCGATGGGCTGCATGCGGGTCTTCATAACCTCTTCCTGCAGCTCGGTGGCAATGAGATTCATGCGTTGCGAGACCGCATTGAGTGCCGGGTTCTCCATGGTGTTGGTCACTTGCAGAAGCTGGTTCCGCGCCAGTACCAGTTCGCCCACCAGGGTCATGAGCTTGTCCAACAGGTTGACCGCGACCCGGATGGTTTCCGAGGCGGCGTCGCGCGGCCGGGCTTCGACGGCGGGCAGCGTCGCCGCAACCTCTTCGGGTCGAGCCAAGGCCAAGGCCGCAGGGGTTTCGCGCAATTTTCGATGATCGCCTTGTTCCTGTTCTTCCGGGGCGAACACAATGTTGGTGCCTCGCACGGTTGTCGTCTCCGCCGGCTCCGCAGTGGATTCATCCGCAGGGGCAGCGGAAGACGCCTCCAGCTTTTCCTCCGGCGTTGATTGCAGGGCAGTGGCCGCAGATGAAACCGCGGCTACGGGGACGACGGTCGCCGCCAGGCTTGCACCCGCATCGCTGCCCGCATTCAGCAACTGGCTCAGACGTTCGCGCACTTCCGGGTAGTCGCTCGCGCCATCCTGGCCGGTGGATTGGATTTCTCTTAAGATCTGCCGCACCGCATCCACCATGCTGAGCAGCGCCGTGGTGATTTCCGGAGTCAGTTTGAGTTGCCCATCGCGCAGGCGCGTCAGCAGGCTCTCTCCCACGTGCGCGACTTTTTCCAGCTTGCTGAACCCCAGGAATCCACACGTTCCCTTAATGGTGTGAATGGTGCGGAAGACCCCGGCCATGGCATTCTTGTCCCCGGGATTCTTTTCCAGGCCAACCAGATCCCGGTCCAGGCGGTCCAGGTTTTCCGCACTCTCGACGAGAAAATCTTGAATGATGTCGTTGTCGCTCATCGTGTGGTCCTCGGATCCTGTGCGGTTTGCCCGCAAGCGCTCTCAGGCTGAAACTGCACGCCCCGGACTTGGCCCTTCAGCAAATAGAACGAAATCCGCCTACAGGTGAAATATCGTCGGATTGGAGACATTCTTTACGTCTCAAGAAGGAGCGGCCCTTAGTGTTCACGTCTGCCACTCTCGAAACGGCATCCGCCCCGAGGAGCGCGCACGAGAAACGGCCTTCACCAAGTAAGGAGGGTCAAAGGTAGCGATGAGGTATGGAGATCGTTGCTATTCGTCCGGCATGGGGACTTCGGAGAGCAGTGCTTTGATCCGTTCCCCAGAGCGCTGCACGGCGCCGAGAACCGGAGCGGACAATGTTTCCTCTAATTCAAACGCATCTCCCGCGATGGTGACGCAATAGGCGCGTGCCGGCCGCTTCCCGTAAACTTCCTCGGCGAGACACAACAGGAATTCAGGAGAAGTTTGATGCGTGCTGGCCAGCGCGGCTGGTCCGGGCTGCAATTGCCGGCACGCGATTGATCCCGGCGGCGCGCCCACGGCGGCGTCGACAAATATGACGATCTCCGCCTGGCTGATCGGCTCGGCAAGTTCGGGCGTCCACTGCTGCTGGCAATGAAATTCAGCCGCTGCAGAGCACAACTCGTTCTGCAAGTGAACTGACCACCTGGAGCGCCACCCCATCGTCGCCCCGCTGAGAATTCCCGCAGGCCAGCACCAGACCTTTACTCATGGCTGCCGGAAAGTGATTTCCGGCAAATTGTGTCCAGCAATTTACCCTCAGCAGAAACCAGGCGGACTTGCAGCGGCATTTCCCCGTAGGCGTGCGTCGAGCAACTGAGGCAGGGGTCAAAGGCGCGAATCACAGCTTCCACGCGGTTCAGCATGCCTTCGCTGACTTTTTCGCCATGCACGAAATGGCGTGCAGTCTGGAGAATGCCACGATTCATCGCCAGGTTGTTATGCCCGGTGGCGATTACCAGGTTGGCCCAGATGATCAGCCCCTGCTCGTCCACGCGATAGTGGTGGATCAACGTCCCGCGAGGCGCCTCGCAGCAGCCAATTCCGTCAAGATTGTTCAGCGATGCGGAATAGCGGGCGTGGCTCTTGGTAATGATCGGATCAAGCAGGTATTCCTCGATGTGCTCGAGCGCAAAAAGTATCTCGATCAGGCGCGCGTAGTGATAATGAAATGAGCTCAAAACCGCGCCGCGTTCCAGGGCGCGGAATTCGATCCATTCCTGCTGGGCCAGAGGCGTGCCGCAGTTTTCCACCAGATTGAGCCGGGCCAGCGGGCCCACGCGGTAGATGCCCTCGGGATAGCCCATCGGCTTGTAATAAGGAAACTTCATGAAGGTGAATGGTTCCACCGCCTCGCCCAGATAGTCCGCATATTCCGCGGGATCCAGTTTGTCGGCCACGATGTTTCCATGGGAGTCGGTAAAGCGAATTTTGCCCTCGTAGTAGCCGGCACGCTCATCCGGAGTGACCAACCCCATGAACAGGCTGGGAAAATTCGCAAAAGTACGAATCTCTTCGCGGAAGTTCTCGAATTCAATCTTGAACCACGCCAGGGCCTTCTGGGCAATCGCAATCACTTCGGGTATCTGGGCCAACAGCTGATCCCGTTTCTCGATACTGAGGGACTCGTTCACTCCGCCTGGAACCACCCACCCCGGATGAATTCGCTTGCCGGCGAGCGTTTCAATGACCTGCTGCCCGAATTGCCGCAGGCGGATTCCTCCCCGCCCCAGTTCGGGATGCTTGCGCATCACCCCGAAGAGATTGCGGTCTTTGGGGTCGGCATCCATTCCAATGAGAAAGTCGGGCGCCGAAAGATAGAAAAAACTCAGTGCGTGCGATTGAATCAGTTGGGCCAGGTTGAGGATGCGCCGCAGTTTCCCTGCCGACGGCGGAACTTTCATGGCCAGCAGCGCATCGCACGCCTTCGCCGAAGCCAGAAGATGGCTTACCGGACAAATCCCGCAGATTCGCTCCATGAGGTACGGCATTTCATAGAAGGGGCGCCCAACGCAGATTTTTTCGAATCCCCGGAATTGCGTGACGTGAAAATATGCCTCGGAGACCTCGCCCTGATCGTCGAGTTGCAGTGTGATCTTGGCGTGGCCTTCGATGCGGGTTACCGGATCAATCGTGATAGTACTGGACATTTTCCTGTCTTTCTCAGCCCGGCTTAAGCCCAGCCTTGGCTAGGCCCCGAAGCGAGACAAGGCCGCTACGTCGGGAATACGGCCTGCGAGCAATTCGCTGATTACCATAAAGATTGTGTCGGCAGAGGGTGGGCAGCCGGGGACGAACAGATCCACTTTAACGACTTCGTGCACCGGTCGAACCCGAGGCAGCAAAGAGGGTAGGCGGTCGGTCGGCACCTGCGCCTGCAGCACATCGATTCCCTTATAAATGCAGTTCAGAAGTTCGGGCACGGGGATCGGGTTGCGCATCGCGGGCACGTTTCCCGTCACGGCGCAATCGCCCAGCGAAACCAGGAGACGGGTGTGCGCCCGCACTTTCCGAATTTTGTGTTCATCGGCATCGCTGCTCACTGAACCTTCGATCAGCGCGATATCGACCTGTGCGGGGAACTCCTTGTAATCCACCAGCGGCGAATACACCAGTTCGAACTGTTCACTCAGCTCCACCAGCCGCTCGTCCATATCAAGAATCGACATGTGGCATCCGGAGCAGCCATCAAGCCAGACCGTGGCCAGCGTGGGTTTGCTCATCGCAGGCCGTCCCGCATGTCTTTCAGATAAGAAAGAAAATCTGGATCCTTCCGGACTTTGCCGCCCACTTTGCCCTTGTCAAAGAGCGCACCGGTGGGGCATACCTGCACGCACTTTCCGCAACTCGTACACGTATCGGATTCACCCCAGGGCTCGTGCAGGTCGCTGATGAGCAGGGTATTCACCCCCCGGCCGAGAAGATCCCAGGTGTGCGCACCCTCAATTTCGCTGCATACCCGCACACAACGCGTGCACAGAATGCAGCGGTTGTGGTCCAACGCAAAGCGTTCGTGAGACACATCCACCGGAAGCTGCGGAGAGCGGTAGGGGAAACGGACATGGGTCACGCCGTGCGCCTTGGCCTGATCCTGCAACTCGCACATATTGTTGGCGACGCATACCGAGCAAACGTGATTCCGTTCCGCGAACAGAAGCTCCAGCACCATGCGCCGGTATTTTTCCAGACGCGGGGTGTGCGTCGTGACCTCCATCCCCTCCTCGACGCGAGTCACGCACGCCGGTTGCAGACGGGTCGAACCCTTCAGTTCCACCAGGCACATGCGGCAGGCTCCTACTTCCGTCAGGCCGTCGAGGTGGCAGAGCGTGGGAATCGAAATTCCATTTTCCCGCGCGGCCTCGAGAATCGTCTGCTCGCTGCTGGCGCTTATATCCGTGCCATTGATGGCCAGCGTTTTTACCGCGGGTGTCGGATTCATGCCGAGACCTCCGCCAACTTATTGCACTCGCAAACTCCCGCCCGGCAATGCTTGTTCACAATGTGCTCCGTGTATTCCTCCCGGAAGTAGCGCAGCGTGCTCAACACCGGATTGGGCGCGCTCTGTCCCAGCCCGCACAGGCTGGTGTTGCTCACCATGTCGCAGAGTTCTTCCAGAAGTTCGAGATCCTGCGGGGTAGCGGTTCCACTGGTCATGCGGGTCAGCAGTTCAAACATCTGCGCCGTGCCGGCGCGGCAGGGAATGCACTTGCCGCACGATTCGGACATGCAGAACTCCATAAAATAACGCGCCACGTTCACCATGCAGGCGCTGTCATCCATTACGATCATGCCGCCGGAACCCATGATGGAGCCGACTTCCTTCAAGGATTCGTAGTCCACCGGAAGATCGAGAAACTGTTCCGGGATGCAGCCGCCCGACGGCCCGCCGGTCTGCACCGCTTTGAACTTGTGACCCTCGGGTACCCCTCCGCCAATCTCAAAAATAATCTGGCGCAATGGAGTCCCCATGGGCACTTCAATCAAACCCACATTTCGCACTTTGCCGCACAGCGCAAACACCTTCGTGCCTTTGCTTTTTTTCGTGCCCAGAGAGGCATACCACTCGCCGCCCCGCCGCAGGATGGTTGGAATGTTGGCGAAGGACTCCACGTTGTTGATCAGCGTGGGCAGATCCCACAAGCCCGAATGTGCCGGAAACGGAGGTCGAGGCCGTGGCGTGCCCCGCCGGCCTTCAATGGAAGCGATCAGCGCGGTCTCTTCCCCGCAGACGAATGCGCCGCCTCCAATGCGGATCTCAATGTCGAAGCTGAACTTCGCGTTGCAGATCTGGCTGCCCAGAAACCCCAGCCGCCGGGCCTCGCGCAGCGCGCTCTGCAGCCGCTTGATGGCCAGCGGATACTCCGCGCGCACGTAGATATATCCTTGATTCGCTCCCACGGCGTAGCCCGCGATGATCATCCCCTCCAGCACGCGGTGGGGATCGCTTTCCAGCACGCTGCGATCCATGAACGCACCGGGGTCGCCTTCGTCCGCATTACAGATGACGTACTTGGTGGTTCCAACCGTCTTGGCGACCGTGCCCCACTTCAAACCCGTGGGATAGCCGGCTCCGCCCCGCCCGCGCAGCCCACTCTTTGAGACTTCCTGCACAATCTGCGCCGGAAGCATCTCCGTCAGCGCGTGAACCAGGGCCTGATAGCCGTCCGCGGCGATGTACTCTGCAATCTTCTCCGGATCAATTCGGCCCGAGTTCTCCAGCACAACCGCGGTTTGGCACTGGAAAAAAGGTTGCTCGCGAGAGCACAGCAGGCGCTCCGGGATGGCGCTATCGAGAGTCGCCACAATCTCCGCCGCGTCGGCTTCCGCCACGCTCTTCAGCAGGTGTCCATCAGGCTCACGGCTCACCAGCGGTCCCACGGAACAAAGCCCCATGCAGCCCGTTCCCGCTACCCGGCAATTCGCTCCGGTGCGCTGTACTTCCTTCTCCAGCGACGACTTGATGGCGTCGCTATGCAGTGACAGGCAGCCCGCGGCCACGCAAACATTCAACGCGCGCGGAGATTTCTCTTTCGCCGCCCGCGCTTCCTCTGCAATCTGTTCCAGTTCCTCGATCGTCATCAGTTTTTCCATCCCGCCAGCTTGCCGTGAAGCGCGGATTCATTGACGTTGGCGGCGGTTTCTCCATCAAAGATTACGGCTGGCGCCATGCTGCACGAGCCGATGCAGCGCGCCGTCAGCAGGGAAACATTCCCGTCTTCCGTAGTTTCCCCGGACTTCACGTGGAGCGACGCTTCGGCAGCGGCCAGCAGCTGACCGGCCCCTTTGATATAGCAAGCCGTCCCCAAACACACCATGCAGGTATGCTTGCCGGGCGGCTTTAACGTGAAGAAGTGATAGAAGGTCGCGACCCCATACGCCTGACTCAACGGCACGCGCAGTGACGCCGCCACGAAATGCAAGGATGGCTTGTCCAGGTATCCAAAATATTCCTGAACCGTGTGCAGGGTTTCGATAAGGGCTTCGCGGGCGAACCCGTGCCGCCTCATGGTTCCAGCTACGATCCTCCAGCGCTTGTCGTCGGAAGGAAGTGGGGGCTTCTTCGAAGTGATAGACATGATCTCAGGACTACGGCTAACTGCGTAGTATAGCGCGCAGAGTTTCTTCCGGTTCGTAGCCGTGCCACTATTTGTTGTTTACATTCTCTGGTTTGTTTCATATTGGAAATAGTTCGGTATTCTTCGGCGCGACGCCGCTATCGCCCGCAGGTCGCGCAAGGCTAGGCCATTAAGGTGGGATTCCGGAAAAGGCGAAATGCAGACTGGTTCCCTGGGATTCGTCAGAGCCCAGGTCCAAATGCTCTCAGGCTTTGTTGTATCTAATCTTTCCCTCGCGTCAACGTAGCGACAAAGTTCGGCTCCCAAGTCTTGCCCCCGTCAGCCGAGAACGCCTGTTCAAAGTGGTGGGAATCCGGAGTGATGTCGCTAAAGACATGTCGAACCAGGATGGTCTTGCCGTTGAAAGATTCCTGGTCGATAAACTCTCCCCGGCCATTCTTGAACTCACCGATCATAGGCGGCGCCATCGTACCGTCAGTGCTGGTGGCAAAATTGAAGCTCCACTTATGGGTTTGGGGATTGTAGAGGCGCAGGTTCAGTTCTTCCAAGTGACCGGTTGGGGTGTCAGCTTCGAGTTCCATCAGGTTGGCCCGGCCATTCCACACCTTCCTGATGACGACGGTGGCCCCCATCTCGACCCAGGTATTCGAGCCGGTCAAGGGATGCAGGCGGCGCGACACATGCGACTTCCAGGTCCCGATCTCGAAGTCGAAATCATGTTGTCCATCCCGTTCCGAGCCGGCGTCCGCGGTGGTGGGCGGGGAACTCGGCACAGCAGCGGTGTCCGCTAATGGTAGCGACGATTGGCCAAAAACATATTTCCAACCGGTTGCCGTGCGGACGTAGGTATCACTGAACCAAAACTTGTGCTCGAAAGCTCGTCCGTTCGCCGTTCCCTTTTCCCAGAGCTTTGCCGTTACTACGGCCGTGTTGCCCCACACTCGAACGGTTTGAATGTCTTCATCGTTTCGTTCATAGTTCGTGGCTGCACCTTTTGCATCGTTGACCATATCCGCCTTGGTGTACGTTTTGCCGGAGCCGGTGACGAGGATGAAATCGTCCGCCAGAATGCGATTCATGGTGGACGCATCATTTATCTTTACGGCTGCCTGGTATTCCGTGTCTAACGCAGCGACGGTTTGTTGGTCGTCAGTGGACGAGTTCGACCCGCGTTCAGCCATCGCCGGCACGACGCCGACGATCAAGACCGCGAAAAGAAACAATGGCCAGTGAGGTTGTCTGCGGCGGTTGATCATACTGGGTCGGCCCTCCCTGCGAGTTCAAGCTGAAATAGAACAAGGAAACATTTCGTTATCCTTATCCTTTCTAGTTGATCCGGGTGTACTTGTTGATCCAGTTCACCTCCCAGGTTTTTCCGCCATCATCGGAAAATGCCTGTTCGGATTGCGCGGAGTCATCACTGATTTTCCAGATGGAAAATCGGACCCAGATTTGTCTGCCGTTGATCTCCTCCTGGTCATAAAATTCGCAACGGCCATCCTTACACTGCCCCACTCCCGGCTCGCCTAGCGTGCCCACATTCGGCGTGGCGAAGTCGAGCGTTCCATTCATGCGTATTTGGATTGAACCATCGCAGCGCCAGCAACTGCACGTGACCGGCCGGAGCCGTCGCCCACATATTCCGCCAGGTTGGCGCGTCCGCCCCACACTCGGTGAACCACCGTCTGCCCCTCCAGATCAGCCCATGTCGGTTGACCCGGTCAGGGGATGCATAAGCCGCGAAGACTGGGTATGCCACGTTCCCAGATCGAAGTCGAAGGCGTGCCCATCGGGATCGGCGCTTATCGGCTCAGCCCCAGCAGCCATGTCCGACGGCGGCGAATCCTTTTCACGCGTCTTATGCGCGTCTAATGCCACGAACCACGTCTTCCCTCCATCACTAGAATACGATTCCGTGTAACGATGCGAATTGGGAGTGATCTCCGACCACACTCCCCGTACGAAGATCGACTTGTCGTGATAGGTGTCGTGTTGGTACAGCTCGCCGCGGCCGTCATGAAACTCACCCACTAGACTCCCGGACAGAACTGCCATCTTGCTGTTGAGGAACGACTGACTCCACTGGTGCGACTGCGGATTGTAGAGAAACAGCGACAATCCTTCCCAATGTCCCCTGGGACCGTCGGCCTCAATCTCTTCCAACTTCGCGCGCCCACCCCAAACCGGTCGTATCGTGACCGTGCCGTTGAGTTCGATCACATCGCTTGACGCCGAGAACGGATCGAGCACGCGGCGTATGTGCGTATGCCACACGCCAGTGTTGAAGTCGAAATCATGTTGGCCGTCGCGCGCCGCCTCAGCCGGCTTCGAACTGGCCGAGAGAGAAAATGCCCGATCGGAGTGCCAGCAAAGCGCACACGTCAAGAGAAATAGAGCAAGCAGCCGGAGCCGATTCGTGGCTCTGTGCTTCTGGTTGGGGCGCATACCGTGCATCACTTCCGGGGCCGTCGTCTGATTGATCGATCCGCAATAACGATCCATTACCTGCGATCTCCTTTCGATTCAGGGAGCAGTGTAAGCTTGATTCGGGGCAGGGCATTCCACTTATGCCGCACGGATTTTCAAAGGAAAATCAAACCTCGCCGGATACTGCTTACCGGTTCGGCGATTTTGAGCTTTACCCCCGCGACCGGCTATTGCAGCGCGCCGGCATTGCAGTCCCGCTCCAGCCCAGGGCCTTCGACGCGCTCCTCTGCCTGCTGCGCCATGCGGGACACCTGGTCAGCAAGCAGGAATTGATCAGCCTGCTCTGGCCGTCCGTCCACGTAAGCGAAACCAACCTGACCAACATCATTGTTGACTTAAGAAAAATTGTCGGGCGGGATGCGATTCGCACCGTTTCGAAACACGGCTATCGATTCGAGTTGCCGGTTGCGGGCGAGCCCGGCGTGGCGCGAGTGACTTACGAAAAGTTTGCCCGTGCCCGGGAACTTGCGGCGCAGCGTTCTCTGGAATCGATGTACTTAGCGCGAGATTTGTACTGGACCTGTCTGGCGGAGGATCCCACGTTCGCACCCGCGTGGGCGTGGCTGGGTCGATGCTGCTGGTTCCTGGACAAATTCAGCGATAACTCTTCGGCGAATCTGGAATTGGCCCAGGCCGCGTTGCAGCGCGCCTTCGCGCTCGATCCAGACTTGGCGTCGGCTCACCAGTTCTTTACGTTTGTGCAGGTCGACACCGGCCACGCAGATGAGGCCATGGTCCGGTTGCTGAAACGGCTTCAGCGTTATCCTCGCGAGCCAGAGTCCTTCAGCGGTCTGGTGCAGGTGCTGCGCTTCCAGGGACTGCTGCAACAGTCGCTCGATGCACACGGACGGGCGAAGGAGCTAGACCCCGCCATTAACACCAGTGTTGCTCATACTTTGTTTCTGGCGGGAGAGTACGCGTCGGCCATAGAAGCCTATAGCGGACGCGCGGCCTACTACCTCGACGCTGCGGCTTGGGCCGCCCTGGGCGACCGGAGTCGGGCGATTGCGCTCTTGCGCGAACGGCTGGACCGGATGACCTTATCGAAGTTGATGACCGCGCTCTTGAGTTCCCTGCTGGCGGTTCTCGAAGGCAGAGCGGAGGATGCCGTCCGCCTGATGGAAGCGGCGGATACGACTCGGGAACCGGAAGTCAAAATATATTTCGCACGGCACTATGCGGAGATTGGATTAGTCAACTCAGCTTTAAGCGCTCTGGAACAGGCGGCACAATCAGGCTTTGTCTGCGCACCCATCACCCTAACCTCAGACGCCTGGCTGAGCCCACTCGGTCAACATCCGGAGTTTGGATCCTTACTGAACCGCCTTGAAACTCTCGTCGATGAAGCCAACTCGAGGTTTGAACAGTACTCGGAGTCCTACCCGTCCGGTAAGTCATCCTCTGGGACAAAGCCGAAACACAAGGCCGTCACTTAGGCGGCTTCGAGCACTGACAAGATATTTCCTGCTGGATCCTTGAACCACGCGATCGTCGGTCCATTGCCGCGAGAAATCCCGCGTGCGTCTGTCTTCAAGTTGGGTTCGTTATAAATTTCGAATTGCACGCCACGTTGGCTCAGTTCCTGCACAGCCTTTTCCACGCTGTCCACGGGGAAATTCAGAACCGTGAAAGTCGCGGGCTGATGATTCGGTTTGGGGTACATCAGCGCCTTGGTGCCGCCGGAAAGCGGCACAACCAGCGTGCCCTCCGGACCGCTGGAAAGTTCGAGCCCCAATGTCTTGCCATAAAACTCCCTGGCCTTCTGAATATCGTTCACGGAAAAACTGCTGAAGGCTTTCTTGGGGTTGAGCATGGGTCCACTCCTTAAAGTTAGTGTCCTAACTTCGATGCAGAATCAGCGTTCGCGGTTTTCGAATTTGGGGAATGACTAATCGAGAGAGATTATCCTTGAACTGGACTGGGTCGTGGTTCAAATGCGGCTAGTCAGATTGATTTTCTGCCCGCTTGTAAGTGTTGATCCAATTTGCTTCCCACGTTTTACCGCCGTCATCGGAGAAGGCCTGTTCAAAACGGCAGGAAGCTCGAGTGATGTCGGACCACACCCAACGAACAAAGATGGCTCTGCCGTTAAATGGTTCCTGATCATACGACTCACCCCGACCATTCTTGAACTCGCCAATCATGGGTTGACTGATGGTGCCGTCATTGCTGGTGGCCCAATTGTCGCTCCACTGGTGAGATTCAGAATTGTAAAGACGAAGCGTCAAGCCTTCGATATGACCTGCCGGACCATCTGCTTCGAACTCTTCGAGATTGGCTCGACCGTTCCAAACCTTGCGGACGACAGCGGAACCGTCATACTCGACCCACGTCGTCGAACCCGTCAACGGATGCAGACGTCGGGTCAGGTGAGTTTTCCAGCTTCCAATCGCGAAATCAAAGTCGGATTGACCATCACGGGCCGCAGCATTGGTTGGAGGACTTTTTTCGACGGCCGCTGGTTCGTTGGTTACGCGGGTGTCGGTCGCAATCCAGTTCACTTCCCAGGTCTTTCCTCCATCATCGGAAAACGCTTGTTCGAAGTGGCAAGAATTCGGAGTGATATCCGAAATTACAAAACGAACATCGATCATTCGCCCGTTGAGCGTTTCTCGATCAAAAAATTCACCTCGTCCATTGGTTGAACTCGCCGACCGTAGGTACGCCCACGGTCCCACCGGCGCTGCTCGCAAAATTCAGGCTCCACTGATGGGATTGGGGATTATAGAGTCGGAGAGACAGGGCTTCTATATGACTGCTGGGACCGTCGACCTCGAGTTCCAAAAGGTTGGCACGGCCATTCCATACCTTACGCACGACGGTAGTACCGTCATACTCGACCCAGGTGTTTGAACCCGTCAGCGGATGCACCAAACGTTTGAGATGAGTTTTCCAGGAGCCCATCTCGAAGTCGAAATCATGCTGTCCATCTCGGCGTGTCGAACTTTGTAGACCGCCTGGAGTGATCGCGCTTGCACTCGGCTGCCCGAAGCACTGCAAGCACAAAGGCAGGACAACCAGGAGCAGAAGGATCTTAACGTTGTGAGCGCTTATCATTTCTTGTCAGGTGGCGTCTCCGAGTCAGAAACTTAACGCCTCGCAGTGGCACTTTACAATAGCCACTCTTGACCGAATGCATATAGCCACTCAAACGGAGCGGATCCCGGGCTGCTGCAAATCGTATTCTTAGCCGCGACCATTGCAGTTTTTCTGGCCAGTAAGTGAAATCAGGAACTGAATTTAAAAAAAGAGGCCACCAGTTTTAGCTGGTGGCCGAAATGCAACTTACAGCAGGTTTGGTTAGAAGGCCACGCGCATACCAAACTCCATCACTCGCGGCGAACCCAGACCAAACACACCAGTACCGAGACCGGTGCGGTAGACCAGGCTCTCCGGACCGATCTCACCAGGCTGAGGAGTCGTGTGAACGCTGTTGACCGAGCTGCCGGCTCCCCCAGCATCCACCCAGGCATTCATGGCAGATGGGGGAATGTTGTAGTTGGTGAAGTTAAATAGGTTGTAGATGCCAAAGCTCGGCTCAACCGTAACGCGCTCGCCGAAATGATGGCTCCAGCTCAACTTGAGATCCATGGCTCTTACCCACGGAATGGCCAACTGATCGGTAGGAGCCTGACTGATGATCGGCGGAGTCGCTCCGATGGCGGCTAGCTGAGATGCTGTGAACAAGCCGTTGCTTACCAGCAACTGGCCTGCCGGAGTCGGGTGTCCTGCCACAGTTAAGTTGTAGTTGTCGATCACGTTGTTCAGCCCGCTAAGGCTGAACTGGCGATTAAGCGAGCCATTCGTCGTTCCAGGGATTGGATCGCTTGGCACCCCGCTTCCAGTGAAATCGGTCTGGAAGATTTGACCGCCCGAACCCGTGGAGCCAATGACTACCGGGCTGGAGAGCGGACTGTAAAAGTGTCCAATGAGTCCCAGACGGAAACCATAGGGCACAGTAAACGATCCGCCGAACGAAAGTTGATGGGTGCGATCAAGCAGCGACGGCCCCATATATCTTAGCGGGTTCGTGTTGTCAGCGGCGCTCAGAACAAAGTCCTGGTCGCTGTTGCCTACGGGAGCGGCTGCAGGCACATTGCCCTGGAATCCCATGGGGTTCACAAACTTCGAGAACGAGTAGGAGATCTGGAAGTTCGCGGCCTTGAGTCCCGGCAGCGGATTCACAACGTTCTGCGTCAGTTTGGTTTGCAGCGCGTTGTAGACCGAGCGGCTAATCGGCAACAGGAACGGCATTTGGCCGTAGTTGTTATTCACACCACCAAAAGCGCACTGACAAGCATGCCCGACATCCGCCGAACTGCTCAGGCCATTTCCCGCAAAATCGCTGATCGTAGCGCCCGCATTGATGGTTCCTTGGAGGTCTCCAGGGTGTCCGAAAGCCGCCTCAGTAGCGGCGATCGCATTTTGCGCGTTGGTCAGGTTGAAGTTGGCGATAGACCCTTCATGGTTGATATCCACCCCCAGCGGCGCCCGCGTTTCCACGTTGCGCAGGAAGTCGGCGCTGAACACCATCCCATGCCGAATCTCGTGCTGCACTCCGAAGTTCATCTGGACTGCGCGCGGAGTAACGTAGTTGGGAGCAAACAGCGCTGTTGGTAAGTTGACGCCTGGGTTTGTGCCGCCTGAAGCGAGATTACCCAGTTGGGTAGCAACATAGTTGGGGTTGGCCGCCGTAAGACTAAACGGATTCGCAGCTTGATAAGCCTGTTGAAAAGCAAATATGGTCGAGGCCGCATTGCCGATGGTATCCGAGCAGGCAGATGCGGTCGTATGACCCGCCGCGATTTGCGTTGGATCAGGCCCTACTTCCAAGGGATAACCGGCAATCGCCTGTGGGTTGCCTTCCAGACAAGCATTGGGGCTCTGGAGAAAGGCGCCCGTTTTCAGGCGCAGAGGCCGGTCAAACAGAACGTTGTTGTAAATTACGTTCTCGTAGTACAACCCGATCCCAGCGCGAACCACGGTCTTGCCATCGCCCTTCGGGTCCCAGGCAATGCCCAATTGCGGCGCAAAGTTCTCGTTGGGCTGATGCACCGGATTGCCAAATCCTGGGAAAGCAGCGTTCAGCTCCGGAATTGCTGGCAGATCGCTGTCGGTTCTGCCGGTATCACGTTCCCAGCGCAGGCCGAGAGCAACGGTCAGATTCGACCGCATCTTCCAGCTGTCTCCGAAATATAGAGACGCGCGATTATCCGGGCCCAAGCCACCCGCCGGGAAGCCAAAAGCAGGCTGGGTAGTCGAGAAGCCCTGGCCATTTCCGATGATTGCAAGGAATATCGGATAGGTGAGCGGATCCGCGGGGTTGAACCCAGGGGGTGCACTTCCCGCCGCCGGAGTTAACCCGTTTATGTTGGGAGCTATGGAGAAAAACTTGGCAAAGCCGCCGCCCTGAATATGGTTGAAGCCAACCCCATAGCGGAGGATGTGCTTGCCCAATATCTTGCTGCCGTCATATTTGATCTGATGGTCGCTTTGCGGAGTGCTTTGCGGCGCCAGAAAATTCGGCCCCGCGGTAAAAGACCCGACGGCAATGTCGGCCGGGAAATTAGCAAACGGCAAGGTCGATCCCCGCACAGCGTCCTTGATCTGGTTCTGGAATTTCAGATACGAGAAGCGGATGGTATGCGTGAAGCTCCCGGTATTGAAATCCAGACCGGCCACATCGTTGCGCGTGACGTCTGTGTTGTTGTAGACGTTATAGCTGGTGGGGAAGAACGTGGCAAAAACCGAGTTGTCGAAGTAATTGAAGCGCCCAAACAGGCGGGCGGTTTTGGTCAGGGCGTAATCCAGGCGGCCGTTAAATTCGCGCTCTTTGAAGGGGGCCGCATACGTGCCGGATAAAACATCTAGCGGGCCTGATTCCGGCACGGCGACCTGCTGATGCTGCAGAGTGCGCTCGCCATCCGCGAAGAAAAACAGTTTGTTTTTTAGGATCGGGCCGCCAACGTTGGCGCCTTCCTGGTTACGCTGGTAGGAGGTCGGGAGTTTCGTCCCCGTTGCAGCGTCCACCGGCGAAGGCAGCGCAGCGCCGCCGAAAGTGTTGTCGCGGAACAAGCCGAATGCTTCGCCGTGGAACGCGTTGGTGCCCGACTTGGTGGTTACGTTGACCGCACCGGAAGAAGTGAGATCGTTGGAGAGATCCAGGCTGGATTGCGCCAGCGAGAATTCCTGAATCGCGCTGGCCGGAATGTCTTCCGTGGTGGTGCCGACCGTCTCATCGCTGACATCGATGCCGTCAACGCTGATGCGGGCGGTACGGCCAAACCGTCCGCCGAACGAGATCGAAGAGAAGCCGACCTTGGTCGGGTCAAAATTGGCGCCGTCCTGAATCTGGACGCCGGGTTCGAGCTGCGCCAGATCAAGAAAGTTGCGGCCGTTGACGGGCAGGTTTTCAATCTGCTGAGCGGTGAGAACGCCCTGCACTTCCGCTTGTTGCGTGTTCACCGCAACTTCACTGGCCTCCACTTCGACCACAGTATTTTCCAGGCCGACCTCAAGCTTAATGCTGCCGTTGGCGGTGTTGTTCACCTGAACGTCCACCGACATTTGCATCGTCTTGAAGCCCTTGGCTTCCGCGCGCACGGAATACGTGCCCGGAATCAGTGCGCCAGATGAATAGGTTCCGGCGGTGCTGGTGCTGGCATGGACGGTTTGCCCAGTGGGACCGGTCATGGTGACTTTGGCGTTGGGCACGACTGCGCCGGTAGCGTCAGTGACTGTGCCAGAAATGCTTCCGTTAGATACCGAGGTCTGGGCGAATGCCACAGAACCCAACAGCAGCGCAGATAAAGCAACCAGCGCCAGCAGCGTAAATCGTGCGCTGCGGCGAGGGGAACTAAACATGAGCTGAGATTTCAGCTTAAAACTCATTACTTCCTCCATCCCACTGGATTTGACGGCAACACTGGCGGGCGAACTTTGCGGGTGCAGCCGCGTTGAGTGCCGATGTGGAACTAGGCAAACCGAGAGCCGTCTTCGGAGGAAATACGCGAGGTGTCAGCGCCGAGGTGCGCATTTCTGATTAGAAAAAGTGACGAATGGACCACTCATAGACACAAAGCAAAACAAGCTCAACGGCCAATTCATACGGATATCCGTAGAGAGCACCGGCGATGCTCTGAGATTCGGGAGGTGGAAAGAAAGATCGGCATCGACAAATCGCAATCGCAGCGTGCATACTGATCGGTATGTTGCCGGGCACCATTGATCTTTTAGTGGGCAAGAATCGGCCGAGACGCAGCGGGCCTGCGCCGCGCGATCCGGCGCGCACGCGGGAGCGCTTGTTGCAGGCGGCATTCCGCGAAGTGTACAGATCGGGTTTCCAGAGTGCCGGCCTGGATGCCATTCTCGACCGCTGCCGGGGTCACCAAGGGCGCGTTGTACTACCACTTCGGCAGCAAAGAAGCCCTGGGATACGCCATCGTCGAAGAGATCATCGCCCCCGATAATCGCGGCCAGTGGTTGAGTCCACTGGAGAACGCCAAAGATCCTATCGAGGTCTTGATCGGCGCTGTTCAAGCCTTATCAGTTCAGCCTGAGGCTGTACGCGGTGGCTGCCCTCTGATCAATCTTGCACAGGAAATGTCCCCTCTTGACGCGGGATTCCGCCAGCGACTCGCAACCATATTTCGTAACTGGCAGGACGGCGTTGCCGCTGCTTTGCTCGATGGGCAGAAGCGTGGCAAGGTGCGCCGCGATCTGGACCCCGCTCAGACCGCTGGATTTTTGATCGCGATGGTTGAAGGTTACGGCTCGCTGGCAAAGAATGCTCAAGATGCGAAAGTGATGGAAGGGGGAATCAAAAACGTCGTGGACTGGCTGCGGTCTTTGCGGCCGCCGGGCAACCGCAAGCGGGGGTGATCGCATCTGCTCTCTTGCATACCAACTGGTCTGTATTTTGCAATTTCATCGACCTCAGTCGCGTCGAGGAGAGAGCGGAAGACGGAACTGAGCTGGCCGATCAGTTGTCTGGCCGATCATTTGTTGGGGCCGTACATTGAAATCTGCAGCACGCGATTAAGGGAGAAAGCAAATGAAACGAAGAGCAGTCAGGATGACCGCATTGGCATGCTTTGCGCTGGCCCTTGGCCTGGGTCGCGGCCCGGCGCTCGCCAGCACAGGATGCCAAGAATCCGTATCCGACCATGGCGCCGCTCGATCAATACCTGATGGATCGTGATGCGGAAATTGCGCTCGCCCGTAGCGCGGCACCGCCATCCATTGCCAAGGATGCGACGGTTTTGGTCTTCGGAAAGGATGGCTACGAGACTGCGATCAAAGGCACGAACGGCTTTGTCTGCAATGTAGACCGCTCGTGGATGAACGCTTATTCCGGAAAATTCAGTCTTGGGTTTTGGAACCCTAGGGCTCGCGGTCCGGTTTGCTACAACCCGCAGGCTGCCAGGACGCTTCTGCCGATCCTTATGATTCGGACAAAATTGGCATTGGCTGGAAAATCGAAAGAGGAAATGAACGAAGGTATGAAGGCCGCGATTGAGAAACGAGAACTGCCCGACATCGAGCCTGGCGGGATGGCTTATATGATGTCGAAGCAAGGGCACCTAAACGACTTCTGCGGGAACTGCGCTCCCCACCTCATGTTTTATCTTCCCGTGAAAGACGCTAACACTTGGGGTGCAGGTGCGCTGGGCTCTGGCTCCGTGGTTGAAGTGGCTCCGCATTTTAATGGTAATCCGGAGCCAGTCACCGAGCTCAATGTGGAGGTGACTGAGTGGTCGGACGGAACGCCAGCGGACACGGATTCTCACGCTCACTGACAAGTCGGCCTCAGTCAATAAGGACTCACCATGACAGCAGAATGCAGAATGCAGAGGTCGACGCAGCACGGACGTTAGACACTCACGCTAGTTGCAATAACCGGTGCCTGCGGTGGGAGTAGCTCAGGCGGTTGAGCATCAATGTGTTGAAAGGAGAACACTATGAAACTAGGGCTCCTGGGGCTACTGATCTTGACTGCGGCGCTGCCCGTTTGGGCAGCCACTTCTTGCGAGGACTTAGCAAAGCTCACGTTGACCAACGCCACCGTTACCGCAGCGCAATCCGTTGCGGCCGGTGACTTCACGCCGCCCGGTGCCGAGGCCATGCACGATCTACCGGCCTTTTGCCGCGTGACGCTCACACTCAAGCCCTCCAGCGACTCCGACATCCACTTGGAAGTGTGGATGCCGGCCAAGGACTGGAATGGCAAATTCCAGGGCGTGGGCAACGGAGGCTTTGCGGGCACCATCGGCTTCGACGATCTTGGGCAAGCGGTTACGCACGGCTATGCTGCAGCGTCTACTGACACGGGTCATCATGGCGGCCCTATGGACGCGGGATGGGCCTTGAACCATCCCGAAAAGATTGTCGATTTCGGATACCGCGCGATTCATGAGTCGACGGTGCAGGCCAAAGCGTTGATTCACGCCTTCTACGGTAACGCGCCGAAGCGCTCCTACTTCAGTGCATGCTCAAATGGCGGACGCCAGGCGCTGATGGAAGCGCAGCGCTATCCCGAAGATTACGATGGCATCATCGCCGGCGCGCCCGCGAATTGGTTTACCCATGTGTTGAGCGCGGCGATCATCAACAATCAGGCCCTGCTCAGCGATCCGGCCAGCTATTTCCCGGCGGCAAAACTGCCGGCGATCGAAGCCGCCGCGCTGGCGGCGTGCGACATGAATGACGGCGTGAAGGACGGCGTCATCGAGAATCCTGGAACCTGCAAGTTCGATCCCTCGGTGCTGCTTTGCAAGGGTGAGGAATCCGGCAATACCTGTCTCACCGAGCCACAACTGACGGCACTCAGGAAAATCTACTCCGCGAACCGCACATCCACGGGAATGCAAATTATGCCTGGCTATTCCCCCGGCGGCGAAGCGGAAACGTTCGGATGGACCTTCTGGATTACCGGCCCGGCGCCCGCGCAATCCGCGTTGTACGCGTTCGGCACGGAGTATTTCAAGAACATGGTCTTCAGCGATCCCAACTGGGATTTCAAGACGTTCAACCCCGATCGCGACATGAAGGTTGCCGAGGAAAAGACCGCGACGGCGCTGAATGCCATCGATCCCGACCTGAAGAAATTCAAGGCGCGGGGCGGCAAACTGATTCTCTATCATGGCTGGGCTGACGCGGCGATTCCGGCAACCAACAGCATCGACTATTACCAGAGCGTGGTGAAGAAGATGGGGCAGAAGGACGTCTCGGATTTCACGCGACTCTACATGGTTCCCGGCATGGAGCACTGCTTCAGCGGCGCGGGCCCCAACGTTTTCGGACAAGGCGGCGTGCCGCTCACCGACGCGCAACACGACCTGGTGGCGGCGCTGGAGGGCTGGGTAGAGCACGGAACCGCGCCGCAGGAAATTATCGCCACTAAGTTCAAGACCGGCGCGAATCCCGCGAGCGGCGTGGCGCGCACGCGTCCGTTATGTCCGTATCCGCAGACGGCGCAGTATAAAGGAAGCGGAAGCACCGACGACGCGGCGAATTTCGTTTGTAAGGAACGGTGAACCTGAAGTATCAGAAGGAGTCGGCATCGCCGGCACAGAAGTAGCGAGTTGCAGGTCAGGCGCGAGGGGGGGTGTCGCAGCCCTCCAAGCGACTCTCCGCGGAGCTTTGCTAATATGCATGATCATTTGGAGATACTGAAAGCCGTGGCTGCTTTTGTGTTGGCCGCATGTGCCGCCATTTATGGCCAGTCGCAGCCGGAGCCGACGGTCGATCCCGCGCTGGCGACGCTGGGAAGCGGATTCGTCTCCGATATCGCGCGCGTGAACGGAGCCACTCTCCACTACGTGCGCGGCGGGAACGGGCCCGCCATCATTTTGCTGCACGGTTTTCCCGAAGACTGGTACGCATATCACCGCATCATGCCGCAGTTGGCGAAGCAGTTCACAGTCGTTGCGGTTGATCTACGCGGCGTGGGTGGCTCCATCCCGAGTGAAGGTGGCTACGACGCCGCCAACATGGCAGAAGACGTTCACCAACTGGCGGAGCACCTGCATCTGGATCACATTTACGTCGTCGGTCACGATATTGGAGGCATGGTGGCTTATGCTTTCGTCCGCCGGTATCCGGAAACCTGCCGGGGTGCGATGCTGCTAGACGCACCCGTGCCTGGATTGGGGCCGTGGGATGCGGTGAAAGCCAATCGCATCACCTGGCATATCAATTTTCAGCAGACACCGGACTTGCCCGAGCGACTGATTGCCGGTCGCGAAGCCATTTACTTGCGCTATTTTCTCGATCCCCGCACCTTCAGCGATGCGGATGTCTCCCGCTATGCCCGGGCTTATGTCGCTCCTGAACATCTGCGCGCGGCGTTGGAGATCTATAGGGCCTTTCCAGCGAATGAGAAATTCAACGCAGCCCAACGGAGCGCAATCAGCCTGCCTCTGGTGTTGGCTCCAGGAGAAAACTCGCCCTTCGTGAACCTTATGCCAGGCTTCGCCGAAGGGTTACGGGATCATGGGTGTGCCAACGTCAAGATTGAAGTTATCAAGAACAGCGTGCATTACGTTGCAGACGAACAACCCGAGGCCGTGGCTCAACTCATCGAACGCTACGCCTCGTTATGACTGGGAATCGCCTGAGCGCTATGTCGAAGCCCGCGAAGAATTTGAAAGTGTTCACGACAAAAGGACGCTTCGGTCGATCAGCAGCGCTCGCCGATCATAGGTTTGGCACCATACTTTAAGAACTGCATTGGAAGGATTGAGGGAGTGAGCGGAAACCATGCGCGTGTTGATCGTGGACGATGAGCCCAGGGCTCAAACCGCTCTGGCCAATATCCTGTCGGCAAGGAGCGACGTGGAGCAATTCGATTCGGCCAACAACGCGAGCCAGGCTCTCGAGAAATTGGCCACGGACTCCTACGATGTTTTGCTTCTCGACATTAATATGCAAGACCTGTCGCGCACTGAGCTAGTCGACCAGCTTACGGAGCGAAACCTTCCGTTGCCGTCCATCGTGTTTGTAGCGGCACATGTTGAGCGCGCGGTCGCAGCCTTCGAGAGACACACCCTGGACTATGTGCGAAAGCCTTTCTCGAACGAAAGTATCAACCAAGCCTTAGACCGCGCCTCTCGGAGAGCAAAGGGCGAGCGGGCTGCGCAATTAATCGAAGGTTTTCCGCAATTGCAGACGCTGTCTCGTCGGGGTCACCCGATGATCGCAATCAAAGCGAAAGGGAGAATTCTCTTCATCGACCCTGGCGATGTGGTCGCAGTTCAAGCCGAGGGCAATTATGTGTCACTGCAGCTGGAATCGGACTCCTATCTCCTGCGTGAGTCCATCTCGATGGTGGCAGAAAAGCTGAAGCCGTACGGATTCATTCGGATTCATCGATCTGCTCTTGTGAATAGCTCGCTTGTGGTAGAGATCAAGCCGTACCCGACGGGGAAGTATCGTCTTCGTGTTAAAGGTGGGAAGGAATACGCAGTTGCTAGAGGTTACAAGAAGAATCTCAAACCCCTCACAGAATTCCGGATCGGTAGCGGCGCTTCCTTCGCGGAATAGCCTGCTCAATAGACGCAACGCGGACGCGCGTGAATGCCATCGAAATCAGGAAGCGCCTCTCTGTTGCAGCCGCCAGCATTTTTAGCGCCCGGAGGTCCACATGCTTTGGTTTTACGAATGGTTCTTTCCCGTGGTCTGGATCGCTTTTGTTCTCTACTGGCAGGTCAAAGCTGCGGATACCAAAGCCACCCAGCGTCTCGAGCCCGCAGCCTCTGGCATCCTCCGCGTCCTCATCTTCCTGATCGCGATCGCTTTACTCTCGATACCCCGCATCCCGCTGCCCTGGCTTTACATCCAGCTCTGGCCGTCTGGTTACTGGCCATTCTGGCTGGGAGCCGCCCTCACCGTCGCCGGCCTTCTCTTCGCCGTCTGGGCGCGCGAGCACCTCGGCAGGAATTGGAGCAGCTCCGTCACCATTAAGCAGGGCCACGAGCTGATCACCACCGGTCCCTATGCCGTGGTCCGTCACCCCATCTACACCGGCATTCTGGCCGGGTTTGTCGGTATGGCGATTGCAATCTCCCAGGTGCGTGGTTTCATCGTTGTCGTCCTTATCTTCCTCGCGTTCTGGTTCAAGTTCCGTCATGGAAGAGAAGTGGATGCGCTCCCAGTTTGGGGAGACGTATGCCACCTATGCCCAACAGACCGCCGCCCTGGTGCCCTACATCCTCTGATCGCCTGCCCCGAAACGCACAGCTCCCGGTGCGAATATGTTTCAAATCGTCTGGATCGCCGATCATCCCTGTTTGCTCTTACACCACAAACGAGACGAAGCCGGAGCGCTGGGCTCCGGCTTCGTGGATTTACAAAGAACTCTTACTTAAGGGCGACGATGACTTGTCCCTGGCGCGCTCCACCATCTTCCGCCAGCTGCAGTTCCTTGGTCAGTTCCCGTTCCTGCTTGGAGGTGGGAAGCGTCTTGCCATTGCTGCCCGACTGCATCCAGACCTGGGAAAGGAAATACTCGGCACCAACGTGGTGGAAGACAAGCCTGGAGCCCTTAGGCTGGATGGCTTCTTCGCTGGCGCCGATCGACATCGCGCTATCCCCAGTATTCATGTTGCGCACGAGAATCGCGTTCGCATCGCGTCCGTCAGGCGCGACAGTGTAGGTTCCAGCCGGCAGTTGCTTCGCGCCGACGTTGAAGGCGAACGGCACGTTGGCCTTCGCACCAGTTTGAGCATTGACGAGGGCCGCGTTCATCAGCAGCGACATAACCACCAGCGACAGGGTCGAGATAGCGTTTTTCATACATCCTCCTTGTGGCTCCTCGCAGTGGAACCAAACTGAATTTTTGTTTCGCAAGATGTTTTTCAATCCTTGCGGTAACGCTTTCTACTAAGGCAAGCGTGGGGCCAAGTCGAAGCAGTCGAGTCTGCCCGGCGAATCTGCTGTGTTTGCAACAAGATAAGTTTTGAGCGATAGCGTTTCCGGCCTCCGCACCCCGGTGTGCGGTATCCGATCGGCTACCCGCGAGTAACCGTCAGGTTCCCAGGGAGGAGGTGGAGGAGATTTAGTAGGGGACGCAGGTAGCGTTGTCGGGACCGCCGCAAGGGCTTCCTTTTATTCAAACTGATCGACCAACATGATGTCGCTTTGCGTGTCGCCCGACTGGGAATAGGCAAGCCATAGCCCGTCCGGGGAGATCGATAGGCCTCCCCAGTCCGGGGGCAGGCGCGGTTAGCATGAGAACTGAATGAATTTGCTTGGACGCAAAATCGTAAAAACGAATACTCGACCTGGACGTGCGGTCGAAGAAATAGATGCCTTTTTTTGCCAGAGTCCAGTCGGTAGCACCGGGCAAGATAGGCATACCTGGGACCTGGCGGTCTTTTCCCCCAGCGCTCGAAATTACGCGCACTTCGGAATTTGGCTCCCCCTCGACGAAATAAATCCACTTTCCGTCTTCAGACTCTTTTGCGTTGCTGATCAGTCCGAGCCCCTTGGCGATGAGGAGGGTCGGACCATCTGGCAAAGACATTCTGAAGAGCGAGCCATTCTGAGTGTCGGCGGAAGAAAAATAAATAGACTTGCCGTCGCGGGACCACGTTGGGATAGCGATATTATCGATTCTTGCTGAGACCTTTTGAGGAATTCCGCCGTCGGGATCGACGAAGTAGATGGTTGCCGTGCCGCTTGCGCGAGAGTCGAAAGCAATCAAATTGCCGGCAGGGGACCAGCGCGGCGAACCCGTAAGCGGACTGTTCAAGTGGGTCAGTTGCACCGAATTGCTGCCGTCGATATTCGAGACCCAGACTTCGCGGCCGCCGCTACGGTCGGATTCGAAGACAACTCGTTTTCCATCGGGAGAAATATCGGGAGCGGTTTGACTCCGGGTTGAGGAGACCAGCAGGCGATGAGCCTCCTTGTCGGCAATATTGCCGGCGTTCCCAATGCGGGAAGCCCAGATATTCGCGTTGAAAAAAACCCTGGCGTAGGCCAAACGATTTCCGCCACGGGAACTGGCAGGCTGGAAAGCATCCTGAGTAAACGCGAGCACGGACGACTTCCCGCTTTGCGCGTCAAATTCGCGCAATTGACTGGTAACAGGGTCAGTAAGCAAGATGCGCTTACCGTCCGCGGACCAAGCCAGATCTTGCGGGCCTACATCTTTATCGGTCAACTGTAGCGCGCCGGAGCCATCGGGACGCGCGACATATAAAAAGAATTGGCCATTTGCCTCGCATAAGAAAGCGATGCGCGAGGAGTCGGGAGAAAAAACGGGTGACCACGCCGTCCCGCACTGCGCAGGCTTTGGAAGAACCGTGCGCTGGCCGGTTTGGCGATCCAAGAGGAACATTACCCCTTCGCCGTCGGCATAACTGAGCAAGCGTCCATCGACTGACCAACTCATCGACATTGGTGGGATGTAGTTGAATGAGACGGAGGCGAGCTTACGCTCGGGCCCACCGATGGCGGAGATTTCAAAAATACCAGAATCGGAAGTTGAGGCGGACTTTCGTGCGAAGGCGATGGTACGCCCGTCGGGCGACCACGCAGGCGCCAGCCATGCAGAGGGTTTGGAAGTTAAACGCGATACGTTTTCGGAGCCGATCACTTTGACGTAGAGATCGAATTGGTCCGGAGCGGTGCTGCCGCCGTCCCAAGCGAACACGATCTGGCTGCCGCCGGGCGAAAAGGCCGGCATGACTTCTGATCCTTTGAGGGTAGTGAACGGAATGACGACAGCGGAGGCGTGAGCTGTAACGCCGCCTGCGGCGAGATAGCGATTGCGAAATTCAAGGAAGAACCAGCCCAACAGAGCGAGCGCCACAAGACCAAGAACTAATAGTGGTATCAGGACTCGGTACGGCTGCTGGGCGCGAGCCGGTGTTGCTGGCGCCGATTGTGTGTCACGCCGGAGTCGAATCAAATCGGCTTGAATGTCGGCAGCATGCTGATAGCGCAGCTTGCGATCTTTTTCCAGGGCCTTCGAGACAATTTCGTCGACCTTCGTAGAAGAGTTGGGAGTGAGGCGAGTGAGTGGACTAGGTGGGCGATTCAGGATGGCGTCTATGATGATGGCGGGCGTGTTGCCAGCGAATGCCACGCGCCCAGTAGCCATCTCGTAGAGCACGGCGCCGAACGAGAAAATATCGGCGCGCGCGTCGAGTTCTTCGCCGCGCGCTTGCTCTGGCGACATGTAGCCGAGGGTACCCGCCGCGGAACCGGCGCTGGCGAGCATTTCGTCCATTCTGAGAGTGGGTAATCCGCTGGCATCTGCTCCCGGAGCGACGAACGTGAGCTTGGCCAGACCAAAGTCGAGAATCTTGGCGTCGCCGCGTTTGGTTACGAAGATGTTGGCGGGCTTTATGTCGCTGTGGATGACGCCGCGCGCGTGGGCAGCTTCGAGGCCGTCGGCAATGCCGATTCCCAATTGCAGGAATTCTTCAAAGGCCAGGGGCTGCCCGTTGATGTGGTGCTTGAGAGTCTGACCCTCGAGAAGCTCCATGACAATGAACGGCTGCCCGGCGTGCTCTTCAATGCCGTAAATGGTGCAGATGTTGGGATGATTGAGCGCGGAAGAGGCTTGCGCTTCGCGCTCGAATCGGCGTAACGAAGAAGCGTCCAAAGCGAAGTTTTCTGGAAGGAACTTGAGAGCCACAAAGCGACGCAGCCGCAGGTCTTCGGCCTTGTAGACAATGCCCATACCGCCTCGGCCGAGTTTTTCAACGATGCGGTAATGCGAAACGGTCTGACCGAGCAAAGACCCTGCGTCTGGCATGCCGCGTAATCTTAGGGCTTGCCCGAATACGAGTCAACGAAACGACGGGAGCCGGTAGCAAGTGCGGAGGGCGCAGGCGGCACAATTCAATTCGCCGACGCGTCTCGCGCAAAGTCGGCTAGACTGTTCCGCGGGAGGGAGACTTGTTGAATCCCAGGTTGGTAGCGACGACGGGGCCGCTGCAAGGCACGGTCCACGCTTTAACCGACGGTCCGCTTTCTTTGGGCCGGGACGCTGCCAACCAAATCGCGATCGGCGATTCTGCCGTTTCGCGAAAGCATTGCGCCATCACCGAACCATCCGCGGGCGTTTATGAGATTTCCGACTTTGAAAGTCACAACGGGACGTTCGTCAACGGAATTCAAATAAGCCGTAACACGCCCATTCAACATGGAGACCGGGTTCGCGTCGGAAGCAGTGAGTTTGTTTTCCTCACCGAAGAGGAACCAGAGGCCGGCAAAGCAGCCTCCACCGGTGCACTGACCACGCTGTTCCTCGATCAGCGTACGGGCTTGCCGTTGAATGCGTCCGGCATGGGGAAGATGGCGCGCGATCTGGCGGCGTTTTTAAAAATCGCCAACCTCATCAATTCCTTCCACGACGTGGAAAGCCTGCAGCTAGAGTTGCTGAAGCTGATTTTCGAAGTGATTCCGGCCGCACAAGGCGCAATTGTGCTGCAACCAAACTCCGATGAGGACCCTGCCTCGCCCTGTACCTGGAGGCGAGACGGTGAAGCGAAGCAAGCGATGGTCATCCGCGAGGAGTGGGCACAACGAGCCATGTGGGAACGCTGCGCGGTTTTCACCGCCGCTTCCATGGAGCAGCATAACGATGAAGAGGAACACGTGCTGTGCGCTCCGCTGGTTGGGGTGGAAAACATTCTCGGGGTGATCTACCTGGCTTCGCCAGCCGCGTCCCCACCATTCAGCGAAGAACACGCGCTGTTGCTCAGTTCGGTTTCCCGCATTGCCGCAGTCTCGCTGGAGAATCTGCTGAAGATTGATTCTCTGCGCGCGGAGAACCAGCAGCTTCGCTCGGACGTAAGCGCGGATACCTTGATTGGCGACAGCCGCGCGATGTCGCGAGTCACCGACTTCATCGCCCGCGTAGCCAAGGGCGATTCGACGGTGCTCATCCGCGGGGAAAGCGGCACCGGCAAAGAACTGGTGGCTCGCGCCATTCATGCCAACAGCCTGCGTCCCAGCAAGCCCTTCGTCGCCATTAACTGCGCGGCGATTCCGGAAACTTTGCTGGAGAGTGAACTGTTTGGCCATGAGAAGGGAGCTTTCACCGGCGCGGCTACGATGAAGAAGGGTAAATTTGAAGCCGCAGAAGACGGAACTTTGCTGCTCGACGAAATCGGCGAAATGGCTCCTCTGCTGCAATCCAAACTGCTGCGGGTCTTGCAGCAACGTGAATTCGAAAGGCTGGGAGGAACTCGCCTGCTGCCGTTTAATGCGCGCGTCGTCGCGGCCACGAACAAGAATCTGGAACAGGCGATTAAGGCAGGTGACTTCCGCCAGGACCTTTATTACCGCCTGAATGTAGTTTCCGTTGCGCTTCCGCCCCTGCGCGAACGCCGCGAAGACATTCCACCGCTGGCGTTGCATTTTGCCAACAGATTTGCGGCGAAGTGCAAGCGCGGTTTCAAAGGCATTTCCCCCGAGGCGCGCTCTCTGCTCATGCAATACAGCTGGCCCGGCAACATTCGCGAACTGGAAAACGCTATCGAACATGCCATCGTGCTGGGGCTGACCGAAGAGATCCTGCCAGAAGATCTTCCGGAGGCGCTGCTGGAAGAACGGTCGTCGGAGATGGCGGCCGCGGACGCGCTTTATCACAACACGCTGAATCAGACGAAGAAGCAGCTCGTCATCAACGCCATGGGCGAAGCGAAGGGAAGCCCCGTCGAAGCCGCGCGCCTGTTAGGAATCCATCCCAAGTACCTGCACCGGCTGATCAAGAATCTCAATCTGAAAGCCGAACTGAAGCGCGTGGACTGAAGGCAACTCGGGAAGCAAACGTGGAAGCTATCTCACGGCCACCTTATTGTTAATGCGTAAATCTCTTGTGTGCCGGCGAAGAACTGCCAGGCAGTATCGGTGAAATCGAACGGGTTGACTTGCGGGGGGACAGCGGCTCCCTTTGAGTCCGCGCTTCCGGACCATTCGTGTCCGAAATTGGCTACGAAGTCGGCGACTACCGAAACACCCCGTTTGCAGCCGCGCCAGGAAAACTGTACTCCCCAACTTTTCCTCTCTGCGGTTTGAACCCGACAGCCGTTGAGGTATCCCCACGTCACCCAATTGCCATGGGGAGTGGTGGCAAAAGTGGGACTGTTGGCCTCGAAGCCAGAAAACTGTTCATCTTTGTCGCCGTGGATGTACAAAATGGGGACAGGCCGGGCGAGTTTTAGTGGCGGGTCCATCAGCGGCGTCGCGACCGCGACGATTCCGCTAATTTGCCTGGCATGACGCGACGCCAGCAACTGTACCGCTCCTGATCCACTCGAAAAACCAGCGAAAAAGACGCGCCCTTTGTCTACATGGTCCCGGCGAAGCACTTCGTTGAGAACCGACATCAAGTATCCATCATCGTCAACCGGCAGGGCGCCGGCGGCTAATCGGTGGGTACGCGAGCCCTTCATTTCCCAGAAGGTGATGTTATTGTGCCGGTCCATCGGCTGATCGGTTTGCGTTGGGACTGGTTCTGGGAACACCGCCAGGAATCCGTATCGATCCGACTCCTCGATCCACTTGAAATTTTCCGACGCGAATTTCGCGGTGCTGCCGATTCCCGCCAGCATGAACACGACTGCCGGACGGGCGGGGAGGTGAGCCGGACGGTGTAGCAGATAGGGCCGGCTATATCCGTTATGCACGAACGGCCTGGTTTCAGTTTGGGCGAAAAGACTCTGAGGCACGGTCAGCAATAGCGGGAGCAGAAGAAGAAGCGATGACTTTTGTCGATTCATGGACTGACTCACACCTGCTAACAAATTCGCAGCGAATTCGGGAATAGTAGTTTTCGCAGCGAAAATCCGCAGCGCTGATTGGACCAACTGGACTTTGGCTTTGAAACGTTTTAGTCTAACCGCGTTTTCTGACGTTACCACCATAATTTCCTGTTGTGCGGAAGATGATCTGAGGCCGAGGACGAAACAGTGGCGTTCACCGGAAATCGCTCGAACATTATCGCCTCAAGCTTTTTGGCTCTGGTTATCGCAGCTGCCGGGGCGACTGCACAAAGCACGCACTACACACCGGATGGGGATCAAATCCCCGGCCCCGATTGTCTCATTCCCGTTAAACCTTCTGCCGGACAACAGAAGATATGCACGCCTGAAGATTACAAAGCGTGGCTGGAAGACATCACTCATTGGCGGATGGAGGCGCGTGTGCGGGCGGGATACTCGGGGCAAGAATACGATCGGCCGGAGCTGCAATGGACGCAGTCTAGCTTCATCCAACCGCAGATGATGGTGGAGGATCGCTACTTTTACGATCCGCAGGCCGGACGCTATACCGTTGACAGATACCTCGACGACCTCGACCGCCGTTACGGCGGAATCGATTCCGCGCTCATCTGGCCGGTGTACCCAAACATAGGAATCGATAACCGGAACCAATATGACATGGTCCGCGCCATGCCCGGCGGCATCCCTGGCGTCAAACAAATGGTTGCGGATTTTCACCGGCGCGGCGTCAAAGTCTTTTTTCCTTTTATGGCCTGGGACCAGGGCACACATGACTCCGGCGTGGCAGATTGGGATGCGATTGCCAAATTGATGGCGGAAATCGGGGCGGATGGAATTAATGGCGACACGCTTCGCGGAATTCCCCGAGCATTCCGAACGGCATCCGATGCTCTGGGAAATCCTCTGGCACTGGAACCGGAGCACGCCTTCCCGGCTCCTTTTGAAGCGCTGGCTTGGAACAACATGGAGTGGGGATACTGGCAATATCCCAAAGCGCCTATGGTGAGCGCATTCAAATGGCTCGAGCCCCGGCATATGGTGAACGTTTGTGACCGTTGGAACCATACGAAGGTCGATAACCTGCAGTATGCCTTCTTCAATGGGGTGGGCTACGAAAGTTGGGAGAATATCTGGGGGATTTGGAACCAGATAACTCCGCGAGATGCGGAGGCGTTGCGGCGGGTGGCCACGATCGAACGAGCCATGGCAAGTTTCCTGGTGAGTCCGGACTGGCAGCCCTACGCGAAAACGGAACAGTCGGGAATCTTTGCCAGTCTGTGGCCGCGGGGAAAGGACAGGCTCTGGACGATGGTGAACCGCACCCCATATGACATCGCGGGACGCCAGTTAAGTCTGCCGTTTCAGGCAGGGATCCACTACTTCGATTTGTGGCATGGAGTCGAACTCACTCCCGAACAAGCGGAAGGCTCAATGTTTCTGAGCTTCTCCATCGAGGCCCACGGCTTCGGCGCGATTCTTGCCACTTCCGATCCGGCCGAAGTACGGTTGCAGAAACTCCTGTCTCAGATGCAGCGCCTTTCTGATCGTTCCCTTGCTAGCTATTCCTCGGATTGGACATATGCGCCGCAAGAGATGGTCCATATCGAAAAGAGCACCCGTTCCTCTTCGGCGCCAGAGGGCATGGTTCGAATTCCAGAAGGCGAGTTCACCTTCAATGTGAATGGCATCGAACTGGAGGGATTCGACGATGTTGGTGTCGATGTGCAATATCCATGGGAAGACTCCCCGCGAAGGCACCACTCTCATCAGGTGCACATCGATTCTTTCTGGATCGATCGCTATCCGGTGACCAACGCGCAATTTAAGAAGTTCCTGGATAGCACGCACTACAATCCGACAGAGGATTTCAATTTTCTCCGAGACTGGCAAAACGGTATGTATCCGGTGGGTGCGGAAACGAAACCTGTGACTTGGGTTTCGCTGGAAGATGCTCGTGCCTACGCAGCCTGGGCGGAGAAACGGCTTCCTGACGAGTGGGAGTGGCAATATGCCGCGCAAGGCAACGACGGGAGACTCTATCCTTGGGGAAATAGCTGGGATCCGGCGGCTGTGCCGCTCCCCGACAAGGGCAGGGAACTAAGAGGTCCGGACGCTGTGGATGCGCATCCGAAGGGAGCGAGTCCCTTCGGTGTGGAGGATTTGGTGGGCAATGTCTGGCAATGGACCGCCGAGTTTCGGGATGAGCATACTCGTGCTGCCGTGTTGCGAGGCGGAAGCTTTTATCAGCCCCAAGGAGCGGTATGGTACTTTCCGCAAGCATATCGGCTTGATCAGCACGGCAAGTTGTTGCTCATGGCTCCAAGTAAAGACAGAGCTGCTACCGTTGGGTTTCGCTGTGTCAAGGACGCGGGAAAGAAGAGCGGCTCCCAGAACTGAAACGGATGATGGATGATGTGCCCCGGAACGGCTCTCTTAAGCCATTGGGGGATCTACACACGAAACGCGATGCCTCTCGAGGCTCCTTCTCACAACCCGGAAACTCCAGGATGGCAATATGCAGTCTCCTCGGGGATCCTGGGATGGGTTCTGGATGCATTCGATTTCTTCGTCGTAATTTTTCTGGTTGATACGCTCGCTCACAACTTCCATGTCACCCGGGCAGCGATCGTGTGGACCATCTCAATCGCCTTGGCGATGCGTCCGGTGGGCGCTCTGATTTTTGGATCATTCGCCGATCGTTTCGGTCGCCGGTGGCCCCTGATAGCGTGCATCCTTTATTTCTCGACCGTGACCATGCTCAGTGCTTACTCCCCGAACTACGCGACCTTTGTCGTTCTGCGGGCGCTGTACGGAATCGGCATGGGAGGCTACTGGGGCGTAGGGGCGTCGTTGGCGGTGGAAAGCGCGCCACTCCGATTCCGCGGCGTGGTTTCAGGCCTGATGCAGAGTGGTTACCCACTCGGATATCTGCTGGCCGCTGTGGCCATGGAAACTGTGCTTCCTCATCTTGGATGGCGGGCCCTGTTTTGCGTCGGCTTCACGCTTGCGATTCTGAGTTCCGTCCTTGCCCTCCGCGCCCCCGAGTCAAGTGCCTGGCAGCTTCATCATCAGCGCTCTCTTCGGACGATGTTTTTGGTGCTCTGGGAGCACCGGTCCACCTTTGGTTACTTGTTGCTGGTCATGGCGGTTATGTCGTGCCTGTCCCATGGCACACAGGATCTCTATCCGGATTTTTTGAAATCTGACCACGGATTTGCCAGGTCCACCGTGTCTAGAATCGCGATTCTTTACAACCTCTGTGCCATCGTCTCCTCCGCGTTTTTCGGCCATCTCTCCGAATCGCTGGGAAGGCGCCGCACCATTATGCTTGCGCTCGGGGTGGCGTTGATCGCGTTATATCCCTGGGCATTCGGTGCCGCGCTAACCACTCTTGTGTTCGGTGCGTGTTTGATGCAGTGCGGGGTGCAGGGGACGTTTGGCATCATTCCGGCTCACTTGAATGAACTCGCCCCCAATGCGGTGCGGAGTTTGTTTCCGGGTTTCGTTTACCAGCTTGGGGTGCTGGTTGCTTCACCGGCGGTATCGATCCAGTATGCTCTGCAGAAACGGGTGGGCTATCCATGGGCACTAACACTTTTCGAGGGAATCGTCATCACATCGCTGCTGATCGTCTTCGGCGTGGGGCCCGAACGTAAAGGGCGCGACTTTCACCAGGCTGACGAATCGGCGTAAGGCTTTTTTAAAAATCGGCAAGTGGACAACCAGTTTGAAACGTTTTATATTCCCATTCGCAGGCAGCCGTGGACCGAGGATTCATTTCATGAGACCTCTGCTTTTGCAAGTAGCAGTCTTCGTAGTCATTCTCATTACAATCTGTTCCGCTCAAGATTCGCACTTTCCCCCCAAGGGCCAGCAGATTCCGGTTCCAGAGTGCCTGACGATGAAGGGACTTTGGGAAGGTGGATCGAAGTCTTGCAGCCAGACCGAACACAATGCATGGCTGGCCGACATCACTCATTGGCGGATGGAGCGACTGATCCGAGTCGGTTACGACGGGGCGAGGTACGATCTCCCGGCCTTGAAGTGGACTCAGTCCAGTTTCATGCAGCCTCAGATGATGGTTCAGGATCGATTCTTTTATGACCCGGTTGCCGGCAAGTACACCGTTGACCGTTACCTCGATGATCTTGGAAAGCGGTACGGCGGAATTGATGCAGTGCTGATCTGGCCAACCTATCCGAACATGGGCATTGACAATCGTAATCAGCACGACATGATTCGCAGCATGCCTGGCGGTGTTTCCGGAGTCAAGCAGATGATTGCGGACTTTCATCGCCGCGGTGTGCGAGTGCTCTTTCCGATGATGATGTGGGATCAGGGTACTCGCGATCCCGGCATGTCCTGGCCTGAGGCAATTGCGACTCTACTGAAAGAGATCGACGCCGACGGCATTAATGGCGACACTCAAGACGGTGTTCCTTTGGCATTCTCGCTGGTCGCGGACAAAGTTGGACACCCGCTTGCCTTCGAACCCGAGGGCAGCCCCTCTGACGAAGCCTTAGCATGGAACGTCATGACTTGGGGCCAATATAAATTTCAGTTCACTCCTCTCGTCGATAAATACAAATGGCTTGAGTCGCGGCACATGGTGAACATTTCGGATCGCTGGAACCACGACAAGACGGATGATTTGCAATTCGCCTTTTTTAACGGTGTCGGATGGGAGAGTTGGGAGAACATCTGGGGCATCTGGAATGGAATGACGCCGCGTGACGCCGAAGCAACCCGGCGCGTAGCGGCCATCGAGCGTGCGGTGGCGCCGTTTCTGGTGAGTAAAGAGTGGGAGCCGATGTCGCCCATGCTTCGCTATGGCGTGTATGCGAGTCGATGGCCGATGGGAAGTCAAACCGTCTGGACAATCGTCAACCGCAACGAGTATGACGTCGAAGGAGATCAGATGGAGATTCCGACGACGAATGGCCTGCGTTATTTCGATCTCTATCACGGATTGGAATTGAAACCCGAGAATCGCCCGGACGGAAAGGCTGTACTCGCTTTTTCAATCGAGGCCAAGGCCTATGGCGCCATCCTTGCCGCAAACGCGGCACCGGATCAGGGCATCCTGGCGTTGATGTCAAAAATGAAAGATCTCGACTCAACCCCGTTGGCCAGCTACTCCCACGAATGGAAAGTGTTGCCGCAGCAGATTGTTCCCATTCAACCAACCAAAACTACAACTCATGCGCCTGCCGGTATGGTGAAGATCCCGGAAGCGGATTTCCTTTTCAAAGTTGCGGGAATCGAAATCGAAGGATTCAACGACATTGGAGTGGACGTGCAATATCCGTGGGAAGATTCGCCACGGCGATTTCACGATCATCCCATGCACATAAATTCGTTCTACATCGACAAGTACCCGGTCACCAACGCGGAATTTAAGAAGTTCCTGGACTCCACGCATTACCGTCCAAAAGATGATTTGAATTTCCTTCGTGATTGGAAAGAAGGGAACTATCCGAACGGGTGGGAGAACAAGCCGGTGACATGGGTCTCTCAGGAAGATGCGCGAGCATACGCGAGTTGGGCTGGAAAGCGGTTACCCCATGAGTGGGAGTGGCAATATGCGGCCCAAGGTGCAGACGGCCGCCTCTATCCATGGGGCAATACCTGGGATGAAAGCGCTGTGCCTGCTCCCGATAAATCGCGCACGATGCGAGGGCCGGATGCAGTCGATGCCCATCCCAAGGGAGCAAGCGCCTTCGGCGTGATGGACATGGTTGGAAGTGTCTGGCAATGGACGGAAGAGTTCGTTGACGACCACACTCGCGGTGGCATTCTGCGCGGTGGAAGCTACTATCAGCCCCAGGGATCGATCTGGTACTTCCCGCAAGCCTACAAGTTAAACGAACACGGCAAATTGCTGTTGATGTCTCCCAGTATGGATCGCTCGGGAGGGGTCGGCTTCCGCTGCGTAGTAGACTCGCAGTGATGAGAGCAGTTGCAAATGTGTAACTTCGAGAATCGCTCCGACCAACTACTTCAGCGCGCCAAGCCATGACAGCGCCGGTAACAATGCGGCAAATTGCTGAGCGTGCCGGTGTCTCGATCGGCACCGTGTCGCACGTAATTAATGAAACCGCGACGGTTCGGCCGAAGCTGCGAGAACGCGTCCTCGAAGTCATTCGCAGCATGGGTTATCAGCCGAGCGCCCTGGCGCAGGGACTTCGGAGAAAACGAACCAACATGCTTGGAATGGTCATTCCGGACATTACAAATCCGTTTTTCCCGGGAGTAGTTCGTGGCGTCGAAGACGTGGCTTTCAAGCGCTCCTTCCGCGTGATCCTGTGTAACGCCGATAACGATCCTTCCAAGGAAGCTTCCTACGTTCGCGAGTTGCGCTCTTATCACATAGCCGGTCTGTTGATCATTCCGGCTTCGAGTGCGGATATTGCGGGTCACCTGCGCGCCTATGCGTTGGCTTCGGTGCCCGTGGTCTGTATTGACCGCGTGCCTGAAAAGTGGAAAGGCGACGCTGTTCTGGTTGCCAATGCGGAAGGTGGCTATCTGGCAACCCGCCATCTCATCCAGATGGGGCATGAACGCCTGGCCGTGATCACCGGGCCGCTCAATTTAACTAACGCAGCCGAGCGATTGAAAGGTTTCACGCGCGCACTGGACGAGAGCGGACTTAAGATTGAGCCGGAATTTATCCAGCAGGCGCGCTTCGACACGGAGAGTGCTTACCAGGCAGCTCTTCGGCTGCTTCGGATGCTACCGCGACCAACCGCCATCTTTGCCTGCAACGACCTGATGGCTTTTGGGGTGCTGCAAGCTGCTCGCGAACTGAGGTTGCGAGTTCCCGAAGACCTGTCCATCGCCGGCTTTGACAGTCTTGAGTTCACCAAGTTCACCGACCCTTCTTTGACCTCTGTTTACCAGCCTGGATATCAACTGGGCGCCACTGCGGCGCGTCTTCTTTTGCAGAGGGTGGATGGAATGCGGTCTGCGCCAAAGCGGGTGCTTCTCCCCACCGAACTCAACAAGCGCAATTCGGTTGCCCCGCCCTGCACCGCGGCTTCGAATGGTTCTGCGAAAAAAACGCGTGGCCGCCCTTTTAAGAGCGGAGCACGGCCGAGACATTCCACGTAACTCGGTTTGGGGTTGACAATCGCAAATCGGTCAGAGTAAGGTGTTTCGGTTCTATGATTGAAACGTTTCAAATGAGGGCTGTCCGCTCGGTCCTGCGGTGCCAACATGAGCCAGGAGAAACGACTATGCGAACTCACTCGTCGCCGTTCATAATTTGTATGATTCTCGGTTTTGCCTTGCTTTTCTTGCTTGCGTCTGTGCCGGCCACGGCACAGTTTGCGCAACGCGGCGGCCTGGCAGGTACCGTCTTCGATGCCTCCGGCGCAGTTGTTCCGGGCTCGCAAATCGCTCTTCTCGATTCGCAAAATCAGCGCCGCGAAATTACCGCTGACAAGGACGGGCGTTTTGAGTTCAACAATCTGACGGCCGGTCAATATCGGCTGACCGCCTCGCACGAAGGGTTCAAAACTGAAACTTCCCAATCGATCACGGTCAATATCGGCGCGGTCGCAACTTACGATTTCAAATTGCGTCCCGGCTCCACGAAGGAAACAGTAACCGTAACCGCGGAAGTAGCTGGTCTGGAGACCGAGCAAACCAGCGTCGAGACGAACATTTCGGAGCGCCAGTTCGCTGATCTGCCCCTGAACGGGCGTAATTTCACCGCCATCGCGGCCCTAGCGCCGGGTGTCGCGACCTATCCGCAATCCAACATCAATTCAGGGGGGACCTTCTCGGTCGGCGCACAGTTCGCCATGGGTGGGACAGCGTTTACCACCGGCGGTTCATTTCAGGGCTCGCGAGACAACGGTTTCTATATTAACGGGGTTAATGCTAACGACAATTATGAGAGCAGCATCAGCTTTGCGCCTTCCACTGAGGCGATTGGTACAGGAACGATACAAGTCTCAGATTTCTCAGCCGCGATCGGCCACGATATTTCTGCGTTGAACATACAAACCAAAGGCGGAGGGAATAAGTTTCACGGAGAGATCTACGACTTTCTGGAGAACACTGATCTGAATGCCGTAAACCCCTGGGACAACGCCTCCGCTCTTATCACCACGGGTGTTTCGGCGACCAAGCCCGCCCTGATCCGCAACCAGTTCGGCGGCAACCTCGGTGGCCCAATACCGATACCGCGATTCAAGAACAAACTCTTCTTCTTCGTGAGCTACGAGGATTTCCGCGAGCGTGACGGCAATTCGCCCGTGGCTGCCTCGGTACCTTCCGCCGCGGAGCGCACTGGAGACTTCAGTGAGTTGCTGTGCGGCACGCCCGGATGCGACGGTGGAACTGGGACAAATCCCAGTCCGATTCAACTTTATAACCCGTTCCTGACCACCTACGATCCCGGCACGGGAATTAGTTCAAGGCCGCCGGTTGCGGGCAATCGTCTCGATCTGGCCGGCATCGTCAATCCCGCATCTGCCGCGATACTGAATGCCCTGTATCCCCAGCCAAACATTCCGAACACACCCAGCAACGAGGTGAACTACTTTACCTATCAGAGTTCCGGAATCTCGAACTATCACCTCGACACGCGTTTTGATGCCCGAATCACCGCCAACGACAATGTGTTCGTATCCTGGTCGAAATCAAATGGGAGCAACAACTTTAGCGGCGGGCTTACCCCGGTCCAACTGTATACCTATCCGGTTCAAGACCAGTCGTACCTGATAACGGCGAACTATGCCCACATATTTACCCCGCACCTGACCAACGAATTTATTTTTGGAACCGGCGACGGCGCTCTGGTTACCTCTTCGAGCAGTCAATTTAGCTATTTCAGTAGCAAAAGTAATCCTCTCAACCAGTTTTTCCAGAATACGGGCTCCGGTATAACGCATGGGGTCTTTGACGTGTACGCTCCTAACTATGCCGTCCCGGGCCTTGGTGAAGTTTTCCGCGCCGAAAATGAGTCCTGGCAGGTTTCCGATAACGTCGACTGGGTGCGGGGCCGGCATACCATCACAGCCGGTTTCAACTACTTCCGCAAGAGCGAGATTGACTGGGACGTCTCACGACATGTGGGTTTTGGCGCAGCGGACGGATTCAACGCGTTCAGCGCAAGCGGCGGCGATCTCGGCTACCAGGGCGGCGACGGCGTTGCAGATTTGGTAATGGGAACGCCGGCTAATATGTGGATCCGTTACACCATTAACGGTGGAAACGCCACATCGCCAAATTACAACATTTTATTTCCCTACTGGGGCTTTTACGCCAACGACAGGTTCCGCCTCAGCCCAAAACTGACGCTTTCGGCCGGCCTGCGCTGGGATTTGGCCATCCCTGACTACACCCCCAACCCTGCCATCGCTCCTTGCTGTGCCATCTACAGTGCTGCGCCCGGCAGCGCAAGCGGCGGCGTTCTGGAGTATCCCGGGATCGCCTCCGGCCTCTCGACTCACTATCGATCTGCCGACAAACGGGATTTTGCTCCGCGCTTGTCCATCGCTTACAGTCCGAATCTCAAGACCGTCATCCGGGCCGGATATGGCATTTTCTATGACACAGGAGCCACGCAGCTCTCTACCAACGTTGGCAATGCGATCTATGGAACGTCCTCGGCGGTCAACTACAACGAAAACAATGCGACCTTGGGCCAACCCATCGATACGCCGTTCCTGACTCTTTCCAGTGTCTTCCCGGCCCCGGTGAGCACGACCTTGGGATCCTTCCCTGACCCCACCGGAACGGGGCAGGGAACTGACGGTCCAGGCGCCTTGCAATCGATCACCTACTACGATCAGAAATCGACTCCGCTCCCGTACTATCAGCGCATGCTTCTGGATGTCCAACGACAAGTGACAGCCCACGATGTGTTTGTCTTGTCCTACTCAGGAGTACAGGGCCGCAAGGGCACACAGGAGACGAATCTGAACCTTCCTGCTTATCAGACGGATTGGCCAGCCGGCGGCGGAGCGGGCGATCCCGCGTTTAATGCGGCGCGGCCCAACAACACTGGCTATTTCAGTGATATTTTCGTAATACGACCCGGCTTGAACTCCTTTTACAACGCGCTGATCGTTCAGTACCGGCACGACTTCAGCAGAGGCTTCCAGGCAACGAGCAACTACACTTGGGGAAAAACAGTATCCGACTATCCCTTTTCCAATACCCTGGTGGGGAATGGGTCAGTCGGAGGCAGCGGCAGCGGATTTCAATATCCGAATCTTTATAACCGCGGCGAAAGCAACCAGTCCCATCGTCAGCGCTTTGTCTTAAGCGGAATATGGACACCGGAATACGGCAAGGCATGGCCGATCTGGGCAAAGCTGCCGCTAGGCGGTTGGCGCCTGAGCGGGACCATGACGTTGGAGGACGGCGACGCGCTCACCGTGCAAAATGGCGGTCCCGGCGCGTCTTGCCCGGCTAGCGACCCGGTTTCCATGTGCCCGACGGGCGTCGGTTCAAGCGCTCAAGACGGCGCCGGTTTTGATGAACTCAACGTTTCTGGTAACCCCAATATTAGTCATGGAAGCAAGAGCTTCTTCCGTCAATTCAACACTTCGGCGTTCTCAGTGCCCGCAATGAATGTTCGCGGCAATTCCGGTCTGGGTACAGTAAGAGGTCCGGGACAGAATCGCGCAGACCTTTCGCTCGCCAAGACGTTCGCTCTGTATGAGAATCTCCACCTCGAATTTCGGGCGGACGCCTTCAACGCCTTCAACCACTCCAACTGGAATAGCATCGTTACTACCTACCCCAGCAGCGATCCGCAATTTCCTTTTGGGATGGTCAATGGAGCAAACGAGGCCCGCATCGTGCAAGTTGCGGGTAAATTGGTTTTCTAAAGATGCTTCGACCAGAAATGTGATCTCCGCCGAAATCTGCATGCGTGTTGTAATCGAAGGCACACCAGCCGATGCCGCTCGTATATTTTGCATCACTCGCAATCTGATTGTGAACTCGCGCGTGCCGCAGCGTGTGCTCTGTCAGACGGCCATTGTTATCGAATGATTTTGTGTCAAAGGTGTGGCCGCAGAATTCGGTATTTAAATAACGAGGATGGTTGGGCGGCTTCAGGGGAAAGCCGAAATCGTTCATGGTGAAAACATCTTCCCGGAGTTCGGACTTTCTGAAGTAGCGGATGCCTCCGGTCTGCCGGGTCCGATCGAGTTTGCGCGCTACCTCAATTTGTTCGGCGTAGAAGTCGTGATCGTGCTGCGATTCGTTGATCCGCAGTCCTCACAGAATAATCGCCGGATGGTTCCAGTCACGCCGTCTGCCTGAGCTGAGCGCCCTTCATCATTCCAGAGGGCCAGCCTGTGAACCAGCGACCTCTCGCTGCCGTTGCCTCTGGGTTTTATGCCCTTGTTCCCCCTGTTTCGGACCTTACTGTTGCAAAGTGCTGCATAGGAGGCGGTTCGGTTGCAACATCACGCTAGATGGGTTGCACAAAAGTTGTATTGACACAAAAATTAATTAGAGTATTATGCGTATTGAAGGGTGGCTAGGTCTGAGAAGTACATCCCCCCGCGCCACCGAATTTCAACGTAGCGCAAAGACTTAGCTTCCTGGTTGCAAGCAGCTGCCACTCGCCGCAAGGACAAAAATGCGGCATTGGGCAGTGAACGGATGTTCCCGGTAGGGTTGTAAAGACTCTTTCCCCCGAGTCTGGCAAGTATTTTCCCCTCGTAAAGACGTACGGACCCAAGGCCCAAGGAAAGCTCCATCTATTGAACAGGGCGACACCCTGAAGGGTGTGACTCACAGGGCGAAGCTACGCGCCAAACGAGCCTTGAACCTTCTACATCGCTGAACCGGACTACCTCATAACCACGAATCGCCACTCCAAGCCAATGGAAATCTCAAACGAAACAATGCGCGTGCTGGTTGTTAGCCGTGAAATGGCGGCGTTGCGCTCCCTGTGGTCCATCGCGGAAGCGAACTCCTGGCATCTGGAGACGGCGGCCACGGGATGGGAGGCAATGGACCGGGTGCAGTCTGGAGTTACGCCGCACTTGCTGATTCTCGACTTGCCGCGAGGCGATGGCGACAGCCTGCATGTGGTGCGCTGGATGCGCCGGCTGCGTCCGACCCTTCCAATTTTGCTGTTGTGCCACGCCAGCGAAGCGGACAAGAAAGATGATGCGATCCGTCTGGGCGCAGACGATGTGCTGGTGCGGCCCTTTCTCGACGGCCAATTGGAATCCCTGATTGAGCGCCACCTGCGGAACTCCAGGGAAATACAGATGGTGGAAGTGGTCAGCGAGAATATCGAACCGATGGGAGAAGACGGCTTCTTTGTGAGCGCGGGCCCGGCGATGCGCAAACTTCGCGCCCAGGTGGAATTGCTGGCACAAGCGGACGTTCCAGTCCTGATTCTGGGAGAACCTGCGACGGGCAAAGACACTGTGGCCCGACTGGTGCACCGCTTGTCGGTGCGCTCGGGCTTCAAGTTCCTGAAGATCAACTGCGCCGGCGTGCCGGGGGACCTTTTGGAGAAAGAAATCTTCGGCACAGAAAAGACATCAGCCGATGGTTTGCCCCAAACCCTTCCGGGAAAGCTCGAATCCGCCGGACGAGGAGTGCTGCTGTTTGATGAGATCACGGAGATGCCGCAATACCTTCAGGCACAGCTTCTGAGCGTATTGCGGGATGGGCGCTATGAACGGACGGGCGGCGAGACGAAGTTGAGCACGGATTGCCGCATCCTGGCTTCGACCAGCGCCAACATCGAGCGTGCGCTCTCCGAAAACAGGTTTCGCGAAGATTTGTATTACCGCCTGAGCGCGTTCACCGTGCAGGTGCCTCCGCTGCGCCAGCGCAAAGAAGAGATTCCGGTGCTGCTGCGGCATTTCATGCACAAGCTCGCCCGGCATTACGGGCTGCCAGAGCGTGAATTCTCGAACGAAGTCATGGCAGCGTGCCAGAAGCATTCCTGGCCGGGAAATCTGAAAGAACTGGAGACTTTCGTCAAGCGCTACATTGTGGCTGGCGAAAGCAACAGCGTGGACGAGGTGAATTGCGAAGATCCGGGCACGGAAAACGCCAGCGCAGTTACCCACACTGGGCAGAATTATTTTCCCACTCCAGCCAGTGAAGGGCCGCGCTCCTTGAAATCGCTGATTCACAGCATCAAATGCGAAACCGAGCGAAACGCAATCGGACTGGCGCTGGATAAAACGGGATGGAACCGCAAAGCGGCGGCGCGGCTGTTGAAAGTCAGCTACCGAACGCTGCTGTATAAAATCGATCAATATCAGATGAGTTCGTCCGAGACGGTTCTCTTTCAGGGAGAGAAGGTCTCTTTTCAGGGCGCAGACAAGGACAATGGGAAGGCGAGTTAACGGGCCCCTGGGCGTGGAGCAAACAGCTAAGGGAGCAGGTATGGCGGCAGGCATGAAAATGAACGGCCCTACAAATCGAACTGGACGGCTGGCCGGGTTGCTGGTGTGCGCGCTTCTGCCCGGCATGCTGGTGGCGCAGACGATCGCCAACAATGGCGACAAACCCGCGACGGTCGCGACGAACATGGCTGCGCAAGCGCCGGATTCTTCCGGAGCCAAGCCGCACGACGATACCTTTGTGATCGGCAACGACGACATGCTGTCCATCGTTGTGTGGAAAGAACCGGATATCTCGCGCTCGATTCCGGTGCGCTCCGATGGCAAGATTTCGCTGCCGCTGATTGGAGAAGTGCAGGCGGCGGGACTAACACCGCTGAAATTAGAACAGGACATTGCGAGCAAGCTGCAGAACTTCATCTCGCAACCCGAAGTTACCGTCATGGTGCAGCAGATCAACAGCCAGAAGTTCAATGTGCTGGGCCAGGTCGCGCATCCCGGGACGTTCGTCATCGCCAATTCGCCGACCGTGCTGGATGCGATTGCGCTGGCCGGGGGCTTCCGCGATTTTGCAAAACAGAAGTCGGTATACATCTTGCGGCAAAACGCCGACGGCACTCAGACCCGCCTCCCTTTTAATTACAAGGAAGTCGTCAAGGGACAGCATACGGAGCAGAACGTAAGGCTTCAGCCCCGTGACACCGTGGTAGTTCCGTAACTGGTTCGCAACATGAAAACCTCTGCCCATTTTTTTTCACGCCTGATCGCGGTTCTGCTGCTGACTGCGCCGGTCTGGTCTCAGGTCGACACGCACGCGCAGCCGGTGCCCGCATTTGGCCTGGACAGCAGTCCGGATATCAGCGACGACCGTATGCTGACCCCGCCTCCGGTGAGCGGACAGGCTTATCCGACCGCGCCTTCTTCGCAGGAACGGTCGAACTATCTGCGCGGCGGAGTCATCTTCACCACAGCGCACACGGACAATGCTCTGGGATCGCTCACTACGCAACCCATCAGCGATGTGAGCTATTCCGTCGGACCCACAATCGCGCTGGACCAGACGACTTCGCGACTGCACACGATCCTGACCTACGCGCCCGGATTCACCTTTTATCAGAAGACTACTTCGCGCAACGAGGCTGATCAGAATGCGGCAATCGATTTCGAGTATCGCCTGAGTTCGCACCTGACTTTCAGCGCGCGCGATGGCTTTCAGAAAAGTTCAAATGCATTCAGTCAGGATGGAATCTCGGCTCAAGGCGTGTCGGGCGCGACGCAGGGAGGAAATTTTACCGTGATTGCGCCGCTTGCCGACCGGCTGAGCAATACCGGGAACGTGGGCGTCACCGATCAGTTGAGCCTGAACCAGATGATCGGCGCCAGCGGGACCTTTACGAATTTGCACTATCCGGATCCAGCACAAGTTCCCGGCCTGTTTGATTCGAGCACGCAGGCCGGATCCGCCTTCTACTCGGTGCGCGTATCGAAGACGAACTACGTCGGAGCGACCTACCAGTACCAGAGGCTCTTGTCGTATCCGGCGGCGGGAGTGAACGAAACCCAGACGCACGCGATTCTCTTTTTCGACACGTTCTACGCGTCGCGCCGATTTTCGCTTTCTTTCTTCGGCGGTCCGCAACACTCCGACAGCGTCCAGGACTTGACTTCAGGAACTACGACCGCACCCACGCCCAGCATGTGGACGCCGGAAGCGGGAGCCAGCCTGAGCTGGCAAGGGGGCCGGAACAATTTTGCGGCCAGCTATGCGCACACCATCGCCGGCGGCGGTGGTTTGATCGGGGCGGTGCAGATGGATAGCGCGAGCTTCTCGGCCGGACAGCAGATTACGAAGAAATTGAGCGGATCGCTAGGGGGCGGGTACAGCCAGAACAATCAGCTCGACACCGAGCTTCCCGCGGCGAACTCCGGACACTCGATTTACGGGACGGTCTCATTGCAGCAGCAGTTTGGACAACACATCGGCTTACAGGCGGGGTATGCGAGGCTGCATCAGAGTTACAGCAACGTTGCCGTGTTAGCGACGGCTCCCGACACCAATCGGGAATTTATTTCCATCTCGTATCAATTTTCAAAAGCGCTGGGAAGGTAATTGATGGTTGACGATCTGGAACAGGAAAGTTCGCAGGGCTTTGATCTGCAGCATTACATGGGAATGGTGCGCCGCCGCCACCTGCATTTCTTGCTTCCCATGTTTGCGGTCTGGGCGATCGTCTGGGGTGCGAGCTGGGTGCTGTCGCCGCGTTACCAGTCGGGCACGCTGATCCTGGTGGAACAGCCCACTATGCCCAAAGACTACGTCACCCCGAATGTCAACGATGACCTGCAGGAGCGGATGCAAAGCATTACCCAACAGATCTTGAGCCGCACCCGGCTGTTGCACATTATCGATCAGTACAATCTCTACGCCCGCGACCACGCGCAGCTCTCAGCCGACCAGAAGGTCGCGGGTATGCGCAAGGACATCCAGATCGACCTGGTGCGCGACAACGGTAACCAGATCACGGCCTTCAACGTGTACTACACCTCGCCCGATCCGGGCATGGCGCAGAAGGTCACCAGCGAACTGACTAACCTGTTCATCAACGAGAATCTTGAGGTCCGTCAGCAGCAGTCGGAGGACACGACCAAGTTTATCGAGAGCCAGCTGGAGGCCGCTCGAAACACCCTGTCGGATCAGGAAAATCGGGTTCGTGAGTTCAAAGCGCAACACGTCGGCGAGATGCCCGGGCAACTGGCCAGCAACCTGCAAATTCTGCAAGGGCTCCAGTCGCAACTGCAGAACGAAGAGGACGCGCTCAATTCAGCGCGCCAGCAGCAGGTTTACCTGCAAACGCTGGCCGACCAGTACCGCTCCATGCAGGCGTCGGGAAAAAACGCGGACGGTCCAACTGGCGGCTTGCCCGCGATTGAAGACGAACTGGACAAGCTCAAGGCTCAACTCGCCGACTTGAGCTCACATTACACCGAGCGCCATCCCGATGTACGCAAAGTCAAGGAGCAGATTGCCAAGACCGAAAAGTTGCGCGATCAACTCCTCGCCAGCCTGAAAACGAAGAGTGCCGACGCTACTCCTGAATCTGCCAATACGACAAGTTCTACGGGAGACACGGCGCAAGCCTCCGTGCTCGCCCCCATCCAGAGCCAGCTGCGCTCGAATCAGGTCGAGATCATCAATCGTGAGCATTCGGTCGCGACCCTGAAGACGAAGGTAGATGAGTATCAAGGGCGTTTGAATCAGGAACCGGTGCGCGAGCAGCAGTTGGCCGATTTGACTCGGGGCTACGACCAGTCGAAATCGAACTACGACGATTTATTAAAGAAAAAGAACGAATCGAAGATGGCGACCAGCATGGAATTGCTGCAGCAGGGTGAACGCTTCCGTATCGTGGATCCGCCCAGCTTCCCGCAGAAGCCGGAGTTCCCGAACCGGTTGAAGTTCTGCGCGATTGGACTGGTGCTTGGGCTCGGTATGGGGCTGCTGGTGGCGGGCACGTTTGAGGTGATGGACGACCGCATGTACGATGTCAAGGAACTCAAGAAGTTGCTGCCGGCGGAAGTGATTGGGGAAATTCCGGTGATTGAGAACTTTGCCGACCAACAGCGAGCGAAACGCAAACTCATCATCGGCTGGGCCACGGCGGGCATGGTCTTCGTGATCATTCTGGCGGGATCGGCAATCAGTTATTTACGCGGCTAACATGTACAAACATTTCTACAGTCTGCAGCGCAATCCGTTCGAGATCACGCCGGACCCATCGTTCTTGTACGCCACCAAGGCGCACAACGAAGCGCTGGCTGCGCTTTATTACGGGGTGAAGCGGCACAAGGGTTTCGTGGTGTTGACCGGAGAAGTGGGCACCGGCAAGACGATGCTGGTGCGCTGCCTGCTGAAAGTGCTGAATCAGAACAATGTCGGCTACGCCTACGTATTCAACCCGCGGCTCGAACCGATGGAATTTCTGCAGTACATCGCAGGCGACCTGCAGCTTCCAACCGCGGGAAAATCCAAGAGCGATCTGCTGCTGGATTTAGGCGGCCATCTCATCGCGCGGCATCGCAAAGGCTTGACCACAGTTTTAGTCGTGGATGAAGCCCACCACCTGTCTGCCGACTTGCTCGAAGAAGTCCGGCTGCTGACGAACCTGGAAACACCGGAGTCGAAGTTGTTGCAGATTCTTCTGGTGGGCCAGCCCGAGCTGGATGCCAAGCTCGACTCCCAGGACCTGCGACAGTTGAAGCAGCGCATTGCGCTACGATCGCACCTCCACGCTCTCGATCTGGACGATGCCCGCGGCTACATTTATCACCGGCTGCAAGCCGCGGGAAGCAAGACCGCGGAGCAGATTTTCCCCATCGACACTGTGGCTGAAGTGCATCGGCAATCGCGAGGGTTTCCGCGACTGATGAACACGCTGTGCGAGAACGCGCTGATCCATGGATATGCCAGACAGCAGGAGAGCATCACGCCCGAGACCATCCGGGAAATTGCCGGGCATTTCCGCCTCAATGTGGTGCATCCCTCCGCCGTCGAACAGGACGCACTGAACCATTCAGCAGAAATCGAGCGAGCTGCCAAGACGCTTCTGAATTTGTTTACCAGCCTGCGCAATGCGCAAGATGAAGCAGAATTGAGTATGACGCTGGGTACGGGAGTCAAACATTGAGCCGTATATTTGAAGCATTACAAAGATTGGGAACCGAGCAAAGCGGGGTGGAATACCCTGACATGGTCGCGGTCGCGACGGAGGTTTTCGAGACTCATCAGGGTGGCAAGTTTGACGGCCGCGCTACCTCCGCTGAAGCGGTGGAAGGATCAGAGTCTGCCTCTTCCCTGGTCGATTCTCAACAAGGGGCACCGGTCGCTGCCCTCGACTTTCCTTCTCTGCAGATCTCGGTCACACCGGCGAGCCGGCTGGTTTTTTTATCGACTCCCGACAGTTTGGCGGCCGAAAAGTTTCGTTTCCTGGGGGTGCGTTTAAAGCAGATCCGGCAGAATCGGCCGTTAAAAAAGGTTCTCATTACCAGCACGATTCCGGAAGAGGGTAAGAGCCTGGTCTCGGCCAATCTGGCGGGAGTGCTGGCCCAGCGCAAACATAAGGTGCTCCTGATTGAAGGAGATTTGCGGCGGCCCGTCTTATCCGAGCAGTTTGGACTGGGAACGCTGGCGGGTCTGGGCGAATGGCTGCAAAGCGGATCGCAGACGGTTTCGAACATTTACAAGCTGGAAGGTCCCGGCTTCTGGCTGATGCCAGCCGGGAATCCGCCCGGGAATCCGCTGGAACTCATGCAGTCGGGCAGACTCTCTCTGTTGATGAACCAGCTTGCGGGCATGTTTGACTGGATTCTTGTAGATTCGCCGCCACTGCTTCCCCTGGCAGACACCACCGTATGGGCCCGATTAACCGAAGGAACATTGCTCGTAGCTCGCGAAGGTAAGACGGAAAGAGCCCAGTTGATGCAGGGGCTCGAAATTCTCAAGAAGTCGGACCTGCTGGGAGTCGTATTAAACGGCTGCTCGCACTCCGATCACAAAAACTATTACCAGCGATATTCACCACCAACGAAAAAATAGCGTTACAGCTGCAAAACGATTTCCCCGAATCGTTCAATTGACGAGAAACGCCGCGCGCATCCGCTCATTTCCCCCTGCTGATTAGATCGCGGACTGATTTGTTTGACTCCCCCGCAATCCTTAAACCGAAAGCAGGAGATTTGCCTTGATTTCCCGATCCGAATTGAACAACGCCAGCAACGGGATATTCGCCGCCACCAACCGGGATCGCAGCACGCTCGGTGAAACCGAATTCCACAGCATGATCACGATGGAACGCCGCCGAAGCGCGCGCACGCGCAAGTCTTTGGTGCTCATGCTGTTGGATATGGGGGAACATGCGCCTGAGAAGGACAAACGGGCGGGCATGCGCAAGGTGCTAACGACCATGTCCATGGCGCTGCGGGAAACCGATATCGTGGGCTGGTACCGGGAAGGCTCAGTGGTGGGCGTGATGTTCACCGAGATCGCCCTGGACGACCGGAATGCGCTTCCCTCCGCTCTGATGGCCCGCGTGGGGAAAACCCTGAAGCAGCAACTGCTCCCCAGACAATTCCACGAGCTCACAATGTCATTCCACCTGTTTGCCAACGCACGAGCCGAAGAGCTCGCCTCCCGCAGTACACATCCCGCCGTCTATGCCGGCATAGCCGGAGCCGCCAACGAGACATCTTTTTAGTTCTCTTAGTCGAGCACCGGAAATCTCGAGACTTTGCCGTTCAAACCAAGTTCCCAGCCCGCGGGCTCTCATGAGGTGTTTACGAAGGTGAAACCCACCATCCTGGTTGCAGCTACTTCCCACTGGTTCCCAACCGCCCGGCTGGCGATGGCCATGGCGAATGCAGGAAGCATTGTGGAAGCAGTCTGCCCCCCGCGACATCCGCTGTACAAAACGCACGCTGTGCAGCGAATTCATACCTATCGCGGCCTTGCGCCGTTGATGTCTCTCGAGGCCGCGATCGAAGCCGCCAATCCCGACTTGATTGTTCCCGGAGACGATCTCTGTACGCGCCATCTTCACCATCTCTATCGCCGCGAACTGGATCGCGGAGCCAAGGGCGCGAAAATTTGCCGCCTCATTGAGCGCTCGATCGGCTCTCCGGAGAGTTTTCCCATCGTGTACGAGAGAGCGACCTTCATGCGGATTGCCGAGGAGGAAGGCATCCGCGTGCCCAAGACCGCTCGCATCGCGAACCTCGACCAAGTACGGCCGAGCATTGCCCAGATCGGTTTGCCGGCAGTCCTGAAAGCTGACGGGACTTGCGGTGGAACTGGAGTGAGGATTGTGCATACCGTCGAAAAGGCGGAACGCGCATTTCGCAGGCTGCAAGCTCCGCCGCTGCTGGCGCGGGCCCTCAAGAGGGCTGTATTCGATCGCGATAAGACGCTGATCTGGCCATCCTTGTTGCGCCGCCGTTACAAAGTGTGTGTGCAATCATTCGTTGAGGGGCACGAGGCTACCAGCACGGTCGCTTGCTGGAAAGGCGCGGTTTTGGCGGGCTTGCATTTTGAGGTGATCAACAAGACGTCCTCGGCAGGTCCGGCCACTGTGGTGCATCTGATCGAACATCCCGAGATGGTGGCAGCGGTAGAGAAGATGGTGCGCCGGTTGAATCTGTCGGGAGTGCATGGATTCGATTTCATGCTGGAGGCGTCCACCGGCAACGCATACCTCATTGAAATCAATCCCCGGACCACGCAAGTCGGGCATCTGGCGCTAGGGAATGGGCGCGATCTTCCAGCGGCACTATCGGCGGCCATGTCGGGCGCCCCGGTTCAAGCGGCGGGGAAGGTGACCGATAACGACGTCATCACTCTGTTCCCCCAGGAATGGATGCGGGATCCGGCGAGCGTTTTTATCCACTCCGGATACCACGATGTGCCTTGGGATGAGCCCGACCTGGTTCAGGCCTGCGTGCAGCATGCCCGCAAGCATGGCACATCGAAGACCTCACAGGATTGGGAGTCGTCCATTTCTGCACTGTGGGCGACCCGGGCATCCGAGACCCGCCAATCGGCCACGGGGCAACCACTAGAGACACTGTTAAGCGCGCAACCCGAATTTCGTCATGCAAGCGAAAGTAGATCGAAAGCGCAGTATCGATAGATGGATCGAGTACGCAACCATGGGAAAGCAGGAGAGCAAGCTGTGAATTTACGTATGTCGGATCGACCCCTCGTCACGGCGGATGCCGACGAGAGGCGTGAATTCGTGGTCCTTGGCGAAGCTTCTTTTCGGCGGATGATCGCACTCGAAAGAAAGCGCACCGAGCGTTCCGGGCAACCGGTGCTGCTGATGCTGGTGGATGCCGGCCATTTTCTGCGCTCCGACAAGAGCGGGCAAATGCTGAATAAATTTCTCTCTGCACTGGCGTTATCCACACGCGACACCGACGTGACCGGCTGGTACAAAGAAAAATCGGTGGTGGGAATTATGTTCCCGGAGATCACCGTAGATGATCCAGAAGCCGTTCTGGCCATCATGATGAATCGCGTGAGTCAGGTTCTAAAAAATAATCTGACCACTGAGAAGTTCAACCAGCTCAGCATTTCGATGCATCTGTTTCCCGAGGACTGGTATCACCAGACGTCGCCCGGGGACCCGGTCCTTTATCCTGACCTGCTCCACCGCGATCAGGCCCGCAGGCCCGCCCTTGCTGCTAAGCGGCTCATGGACATTCTGGGCGGCGCCCTGGCCCTCTTGCTGCTCGCCCCCGTTTTCGTTCTGGTGTCGCTCTTGGTGAAGCTGGGATCGAAGGGACCGATTCTGTACCGGCAGGAACGGTTGGGTCAGTTTGGCCGACCATTCACCTTCCTGAAATTCCGCTCGATGTACCAGAACAACGACGCCAGGATTCACCGCGAGTTCATGAAGCGGGTGATCAATGGGAGCCATGGCGAAGGGGATAGTCAGGGCGACAAGATTTATAAGATGAAGAATGATCCCCGCATCACGCGGGTGGGACGTTTCCTGCGCAGGACGAGCGTCGACGAGTTGCCGCAATTTTTCAATGTCCTGCGAGGGGAGATGTCGCTGGTTGGACCGAGGCCGCCGCTAGCCTACGAATGCCAGGAGTACGACATCTGGCATCGGCGGCGTGTGTTTGAAGTGAAGCCCGGCCTCACGGGATTGTGGCAGGTCAACGGGCGCAGCCGGGTAGGCTTCGATGACATGGTGCGCCTGGATCTGCAATACGTCCGCGAGTGGTCGTTGTGGCTCGATCTGAAGATTTTGTTAAAGACCCCTGCTGCTTTGTTCAGCAATGATGCCTTTTAGTTCGAGGGTCTCTTCACAGGGCTAGATTCCAGTAATACAGGTGTGACTTATATGAGCAAGACTGATATGGGTGTGGTAACGGACGCTCCGGCGCCGGTTGAATCATCGACTGGACGGCGAAATTCGGCGGCGGTGACGGCATCGTGGCGGACATCAGCCAGGAAAAAGAAGGTCTGGATCGATATTGATAATTCTCCGCATGTTCCCTTTTTCCTGCCCATCATCGACGAGCTCGAAAAACAGGGCATCGAACTGCTGCTGACGGCGAGGAATATCTACCAGGTCCGTGAGTTACTCGATTTTTTCCATCTTCCGTGCAAGGTAATCGGACGGCACTACGGCAAGAACAAGTTCCTGAAAGTTCTAGGCACATGCATCCGGGCGGTCGAGCTGGCTCCGACGGGAGTTGTCTCGCGTCCTGACCTGGCGATTTCGCACGGTTCGCGAGCGCAATTGATGATCTCGAAAGTTCTGGGCGTTCCGACCATGATGATGCACGACTACGAGCACTCCACCAAGACCGGGTTTCTCGAGGCCGATTGGGTGCTGATGCCCGATGTGATCCCCGCCGGTGCGATGAGCAACCACCTGGACCGCGTTTTGCGCTACCCCGGGATCAAGGAGGATGTTTACGTTCCACGCTTCAAGCCGGATGCCTCCATTCTGTCCTTCTTCGGAATTTCTCCAGAGGAATTGCTGGTAACGGTGCGTCCCCCGGCTACCGAAGCGCACTACCACAATCCCGAGAGCGAGATCCTGTTTTCCGAAACACTTCGGCTGCTGGGTTCCCAACCGCGGGTGCGGGCCGTCGTGCTGCCCCGCAACTCGCGGCAAGGCGAGCAATTGCGATCCGAGTGGAAAGACTTGATCGCCAACGGGCGCCTGCAGATTCCGGCGGCCCCGGTCGATGGACTGAACCTGATCTGGTTTTCCGACCTGGTGGTGAGCGGCGGTGGAACCATGAATCGCGAAGCAGCGGCGTTGGGTGTACCGGTGTACAGCATTTTTCGCGGCAAGATTGGTGCCGTCGATCGCTACCTTGCCGAGCAGAATCGGTTGATTCTCATCGAAACTCCACAGGAAGTTCACACCAAAATCAACTTGACCCGCTGGAATCGGCCCGCGAAGCCTGACAGCCGGAACCGTCCCGCGCTCGAGTGCATCGTTTCCAACATCGTGATGGCACTGGAAGCCCAGAAGCACAAGTAAACGAAAAAAGAATCATGACTTCATTTGCCACATGTCTGCACTCCGTTGAAGCGACGCCGCTGTCGCTCGCGCCGAAACTGTCCCATTGCATCGACCCACTCACGGATTCACGCTGGGAAAAATTCCTCGATCAACATCCCCGCGCTTCCATGTTCCATTCCCTGGCGTGGCTCAAGGCATTGCATCGCACCTATGGCTTTCCGACCATCGCCTTCACCACTTCGCCCGACGGACGGCCCATCGAAAACGCGATCGTTTTCTGCCGTGTCGAAAGTTGGATAACCGGCCGGCGCCTGGTTTCGCTGCCCTTTTCTGATCACTGCGAGCCGCTGGTCGACGTGCAAGAAGATCGCGAAATTTTGAGCGGCGCGGTGGAGCGGGAGTTCGAGCGCGAGCGCGCCCGCTATTTCGAGATCCGCCCGGTAAGTCCTGTGGAACTGACCACGGCTTTGCAGCACACACAGGTGCCCTACGCTTTCCATGTATTGGATCTGGCTCCTTCCCTCGACACGATCTATGCTGGTTTTCACCACAGTTCCATCAGACGAAAAATTCGGCGCGCTGAACGCGAAGGTCTGGTTTATCGAGAGGGCTCCACGCCCGAGCTGCTTGGCGATTTTTACCGGCTATTCACCCTGAGCCGGCAGCGGCAAGGGCTCGCGCCACAATCGCGGAGGTGGTTCGCAAATCTTTTGGAGTGTTTCGGGAAGGCGTTGAAGGTCCGCGTGGCCCGGAAGGGCGGACAATGCATCGCGGCAATGATTACGATCCGATGCAAAGACACTCTCACGTACAAGTACGGCTGCTCGGACGCGCGTTACAACAACCTGGGACCGATGCACTTGCTATTCTGGAATGCGATCCAGGAAGCCAAGGTCTCGGGTCTGCGGTATCTGGATTTTGGACGCTGTGACGCCGATCAGGATGGCCTGATCACATTCAAGAACCGCTGGGGTACGCGGCAATCTCACTTGACTTATTCGAGATATGGAATGGCAGAAAAATCCACCCACTTGTTCGATCTGTACAGCTCGCGGTGGAAATCACGTGTGACCAAGCAAGCGCTCAGAAAGTTTCCGCAGTCGCTGCTTCCGATCATCGGACAAATCGTCTACCGGCACATCGGATAACATCCGCTTCCGAACAAAAAACTGGTGAAACAGAGCCTCCGTTTTCCTTAACATGACTTCTTCCGAAGTAATCGTTTCCATGTCCGATCCAACCGTTTCCTTGAAAGCCGGTGCTGATGCCGGCTCACGCCAAGAAACTGTGAACCGCCTTGTCGCCCTGGCGGTACGCGGACTCGTGCCAATGTTCGACGCGCAGAGGCAACTGTTCTGCTACAAGCTTAAGAAGACGGATGGCGGCATGGTGCAGGAAGGCATCTCGCACCGCTATACCATGATGACGCTCATGGGGCTTCATCGCCTGGAGCAGGCGGGAACAAAGTCGCCTTTCGACCGCGAACGCATTTTGCAGGCGCTGCTATCGGACTTGAGTTGGGTAGACAACGTCGGAGACCTTGGCGTCTTGCTGTGGATGTGCGGCATCGTCTGCCCGGAACGTTACGCAGAGCTGGAATCCAGACTGCCCTGGAAAGACGCGCTCACGCGCTATCGCGGAGCCCGCCAGGTGGTCACGATGGAACTGGCGTGGTTTCTGACGGGTCTCTCCTATTGGGGGCTGACGCATCCTGAAAAGCTCGCGGATCTTGAAGCCACTGCCTTCGATACCTACAAACTTCTCACGGGAAATCAGGGCGAACGCGGCTTCTTCGGACATCTGTCGACGACATCAAGTCTGATGGGCATGGCGCGCGGACGATTGGGCAGCTTCGCCGATCAGGTATATCCGATTTATGGCATGGCACAATTCTGCAAGGCGTACGGCCACGAAGAAGCCGGCCAGCGCGCCCTCAGATGCGCCACCGGAATCTGCGAAGACCAAGGCCCAAAAGGACAATGGTGGTGGCACTACGACGCTCCCAACGGCCGAGTCGCCGACGGATACCCGGTATTCTCCGTGCACCAGCACGCTATGGCTCCGTTTACATTGTTCGGCCTGGGTGAAGCGCTCCAGCGGAATTTCGACGAGTGGATCTACAAAGGGCTGGGCTGGATCAATGCCAACAACGAGCTTGGCTATAACATGGAAGACCCGAAGAACGGTGTGATCTGGCGTTGCATCTTCCGTTCTCACCGATCCGTTGGCCGATATTTGAAGGCAAGCCTGGGCATCTACTCGAACACCGTGCAGCACGACTCACCCGACGGGCTAGAGGTCAAGTACGAGTGCCGCCCCTATGAACTGGGCTGGCTGCTGTACGCGTTCGCTTCCCGTTCCTGAGCATCTTAGTCCGGTTTTTCAAAGTGATTGCAGGCCTGCAAAACCGCGGCGGAGATAACGCCGTGGTGTCAAGAAATTCGCTTCTCATCCTTACTTCAACCCAATACTAAGGACAACCTAGACATGAAACTCTCTGTGATTGGCGCTGGTTATGTTGGACTAACAACTGCTGCCTGTCTCGCACAGATCGGGCACGATGTCTTCTGCAGCGAAAGCGACCGCGAGAAACTGGACAAACTGCAGAATGGGGCCATGCCGCTGTTCGAGCCGCATCTCGAGGATGTCATAAAACTAGCGCGGGCGGCTGGCAGACTACGCTTCGGATCTACCGCAGAAGCCATCGATCACGGCCTCGCGATTTTCATCTGCGTCGGAACTCCTCCGTTGCCCAATGGCGACGCCGACCTCTCTGCTATCGAAGGAGTGGCCCGAGCGATTGCGAAGCAGGCCAGCGGCTATCGCCTGGTAATCGAAAAGAGTACTGTGCCGGTGCAGACTGGCTCCCAACTGCGGAAATGCCTTTCTGTGCATCGGGCTAATGGACTGGATTACGATGTTGCTTCTAACCCCGAGTTTCTTCGCGAAGGATCCGCGGTAGAAGATTTTCTGCATCCTGACCGGATCGTTGTCGGCGTCGATACTCCTCGAGCTGCTGCGCTGTTGCGAGAGATATATGAGCCCATCATGCGTGGCACTTTTACCTGCCCTATACATGCGGACTGCCAGCGCTTAAAGGAACCGGTTCTGTTTGTGACGGACACGAGTTCCGCTGAACTGATCAAGCACGCTTCCAATTCATTCCTGGCAATGAAAATATCCTTTATCAACATGGTCGCGAATCTCTGCGAGGTCGTCGGGGCCGACATTTCAAGGGTGGCAGAAGGAATGGGCCTCGATCCTCGAATCGGTCCAGCTTTTCTAAATCCTGGAATCGGGTTCGGAGGCTTCTGCTTTCCAAAGGATGTGCAGGCCTTTATCAGAATCGCCGAGAAATCACGATGCGACTTCTCCCTCCTAAGCGAAGTTGAGAAGATCAATCAAAACCGGATCAGCCACTTCGTGGAACTCATCCGTAAGGAGTTATGGATTCTCTCTGGGAAGAAAGTGGCGGTATGGGGTCTGGCTTTCAAGCCAAATACCGACGATGTCCGCTTCGCACCTTCCATTGCACTGATTAAGGCGCTCCTCGAAGAAGGTGCAATCGTCAATGCTTATGACCCCCAAGCCATGGAAAAAGCGCGGCCATCTCTTCCCAGCATTCATTATTGTGCCGATCCATACGAAGCGGCCCAGGGAGTCGATGCCATTTTGCTGGTTACGGAGTGGGCAGAGTTTGCGGAGGTCGACTGGAAGCGTATCGCTTCTGTGGTCGAACACCCTCTGATCATTGATGGCAGAAACATGCTCGATCCTGAAACCGTAACGCGTCACGGATTTCATTACGTAAGCATAGGCCGCACTTCCACATACCCGGTTCAGCACGCAATTTCGGATCGCATCAGCGCAGAGAGTCCCACAGCGGCCTTCGCGGATCTGCTTACCTAGCCGCAGCCGGTTTTGGCAAATCGGAGGTGCGATTGAAAATGCCCAACAGATAACAGTGGGTACTGACTCGGAACACAGGTGCACATTATGAAACTCTCGATTGTGATTATTTGCTGGAACGACTTGAAAGTCATAGAAAATTGTCTGACCTCGATTTTCAAGGGCACGACGAAAACTGAGTTCGAGGTGATCGTCACCGACAACGGTTCGACGGACGGCTCGATCGAACGGATACGCGCTAACTTTCCCGCAGTCCGGCTCATCGAAAATGGCGCGAACCTGGGGTTTTCCAAGGCGAACAACGTAGGCATCCGAGCGGCCACTGGAGAATACGTTTTGATCCTGAATCCAGACACCATCGTGCACCCGGGCTCGCTCGACCGCTGGATAGAATTCGCGGATCTGCATCCGGAGGCCGGTGGGTTTGGATGCAAGGTACTGAATCCAGACGGAAGTTTTCAAGGAACGGCGCGTCCGTTCCCAACCGTGCGGCGAGCCTTGATCGCTGCACTTGGTCTTCGGCCGCTGGGCTTTCTGGGACGCGCATTTATTTCCGACAAATATGTGGGTTGGAACGGCGAAACCGAAAGAGAAATTGATTGGCAGTCTGGTTGTTGCGTGATGGTGCGGGGAGATGTGCTTAAGCAGATTAGCGGGTTCGACGAACAATTCTTCTTTCACTATGAAGAAGTGGACCTTTGTTTTCGGGTATGGGAATCGGGCCATCCAATCCGCTACACGCCCAATGTAACGATCACGCATCTGGGTGGACAGTCTGTAGGACGCTTTCCAGTGCGTTTCGCAATCGAGACGACGCGAAACTGTTATCGGTATTTCTATAAACACTTTGGCGCTCAAGGCGCCCGCCGTTGCAGGCGCGTCCTGCTGCTGCATTTACACTTCCGGCAAGCTGCCTACGGTTTGTTGTGCCAGCTTAGACCGACCGATACCCTGCGACGCCGGATGGATATGTACCGGCTCGTAATCAGGTGGAACACGATGCTCGACCCCATCGAATTCCTGGAACATGGAACCGAACCTCAGATTCTGCATGGTGAGTCTGTTCCAACGTCTTGAGGACTCGAGTTTGAAAATTCCGAATCGCGTAATCATGAGTGAAAGGTGAAAAGAAAATGCCAACCTCGTTAGTAACCGGCGGCGCCGGATTCATGGGCTCCCATGTCGCGGACCATCTGCTCGCAATGGGACACGACGTCGTCGTGGTCGACGATCTGAGTGGAGGATTCCGCGAGAACGTCCCGGCGAATGCCACGTTCGTCCAGGGATCTATTACCGACCATCATTTTATTGACAAGCTCTTCGAGCGCCATTCTTTCGATTATGTCTATCACCTTGCTGCCTATGCCGCCGAGGGTCTGAGTCATTTCATCAAGCGCTTTAACTACAACAATAATCTGATCGGCTCAGTAAACCTGATCAATGCTTCCATCAATCACAAGGTGAAGTGCTTCGTATTCACCTCCTCGATCGCGGTGTATGGCGCCGGTCAAAGTCCCATGTCGGAGACGATGATTCCGGTCCCTGAAGATTCCTATGGCATCTCCAAGCTGGCCGTCGAGCAGGAATTGCGTGTGAGCCATGAGATGTTCGGCCTCGACTACATCGTCTTCCGCCCGCACAACGTTTACGGCGAGCGGCAGAATATCGGCGACCGTTATCGCAACGTTGTCGGAATTTTCATGAATCAACTGCTCCGCGGCGAGCCTATGACCATCTTCGGGGACGGCTCGCAAGAGCGCGCGTTCACCCACATCGATGACGTGGCTCCCGTGCTCGCGCACTCCGTCGAATTCCCCGCTGCCCGAAACCAGGTCTTCAATGTGGGGGCGGATGCACCCTACACCGTGAACGACCTTGCCCGCATCGTCGCAGATGCGATGGGAATGAAGTGCAGCGTAGCGCATCTTGATGCCCGTAACGAAGTCAAGATTGCCTACTCCGATCACGCCAAAGCCGAGCGCATTTTCGGCAGCCGTAAGATCAAGTCGCTGCAGGAAGGTATCACCGCCATGGCCGCCTGGGTTCGAAAGCACGGCGCCAGAGAGAGCAACATCTTCGAAGGCATTGAGATCCAGAAGAACCTGCCTGCCTCCTGGGCTAAAGTGGCCAAAGTGAAAGCCTGATTTGTTGGTCCTCTCGTCCTTGTCCGGAATCAAAAATCGATGAGTCTGCGTTCTCAGCTCGGAAGCGTTCGCCGAAGCGTTCTCTCTGCGCTGTATCGGCGCCCGGTCCCGCTGGGCGACCGAGGTCCCATCGTCTCTTTCACGTTCGATGATTTTCCTCGTTCCGCCTTTTCCGCCGGCGCGCCCATCCTGGAGAGATTTGGAGCTCGCGGCACCTATTACGTAGCAGCCGGACTCGCGGGCACTTCGACCGAACTTGGCGACCTCTTTGTCGCAGACGATGTCCACGCTTTGATCGACCGAGGACACGAGATCGGCTCCCACACTTTTCACCACACTTCTTGCCGGTCGATATCGCTGTCGGACTTTCACGCCGATGTTCGGCAGGGAATGCAAGCCATTGATCGGATCACGGGCGGCAACTCGGGAAACTTCGCCTATCCTTACGGTCACGTCACACTCGCATCGAAGAAGGCTCTGGTGCCAGACGTGAGGAGCGCTCGCAGCATCATTCCAGGCATCAACGGACCGGATGTCGATCTGAACCTGTTGCGAGCGAACTGTCTCTATGGGAACGGCGATGCCTCGAAATCGGTGCAGGCGCTGATTCTCGACAACGTGCGCCAGAAGGGATGGCTCATCTTTTATACGCATGACATCCAGCCCAAACCGTCTCCGTACGGATGCACGCCCGACCTCTTCGAATTCGCCGTATCCCAGGCGGCCGCGTGCGACGGCCAGATTTCGACGGTTTCGAGCGTCCTATCCCAGATCGGAATTCAATCTGGGGCGGCAAGCGAGCTCGCACCGAACGCCTCGTTGTTGCGCTAAATGGCTTATTTTGAGTGGATTAATCCTGGCGCGGCCCTTCCGGCACGCTTGCTCGAAGGTTCTATAGGTTACGTGAACTTCTGATATGGCCCTAGTGGCACCTTGGCGATGGACTCACCGGCCCCTAGCATCTCCATAGAAGCCAGCCGAATACGGCGACTTCCAATCTAGACATAGGAAGCCAAATGAGCCGCAAATTCCCCCAAGCTCTCATCGCAGTCATCTTCGCACTCTTTATCAGCGCAAACGCATTTGCCGCAACGACTGGCGGAAGCTGTCCCAGTAGTTCTTCCTACATGAATCCCAATGGTGTCGGAGCTCAGGGCACACTGTCCAGCTTTGGCATTAACAGCTGCTTCTATATTGATTTCGTGAACGGATCCGATTCGAACGCCGGAACTTCGGAAGGGTCGCCTTGGAAACACGCTCCGGGTATGCAGGGCTGCAGCAGCAACTGCTCCTCGAACTCCCCCACCGGCGGGGAAGGGTTCATCTTCAAGGGCGGAGTGACCTGGGACTATACGACACAGCCATGGTCTTGGGGATGGTCAGGCAGTTCCGGTGTACCAATCTATCTGGGATACGACCCTTCATGGTTTGCAGGCTCATCCTGGTCGCGCCCCGTTTTATCTGCGAGCGGCCAAGAGTCACAGCAAATGAGCGTTTCGGGAACGTTCATAAACGTAGATAATTTTGAGTTCACGGGCATGTTCAATAACCAGCCCTGTTGCTCACAGAATGTGTGGGCTTTCATGGTAAGCCACAGCGGAGATCGGAGCATAAATCTCTACGAGAACTATTTTCATGGCGCGAATGTGGCTCATGACGGAATGCACTCATCGCATTTCATCAGTTGGCCAACCAACGGTGACGATGACACCTCAACAACGCATCACAACGTAATCGACAACCGGGATTTCTGTACTCCTGGATCAAATGGCCACGGCCCGTGCACCATGACCGCACAAGAAGGGGGCCCGCGCCAAATCTTCATGCAGTACGTCGGCTACATGGGTGGCAGCAGCTACGTCGTCGACAACCCTATTGATTTTCACAACAACACTATCGAGTGGCAAACGCTTTCGGTAGATGCCGGTACCGACCACGAGAACATGTTCGAGTCGAATGGTGAAACTGGCTCTGCGGCCGTACTTTACAACAACGTCGTTCAGCATGGCTATAACTGCGGCGTCGTTGACTTTCAACTTGGACCGAACGTTGGGATAACAAGTTATGCCTTCAACAACGTGCTGCCCGACATGGATGGCTGTAACATGCAGCAGACATACGAAGGGAGCAGTTCCCTCGGAATAGTTTACTGGTTCAATAATACGTCGGAGACTGGCATTGACTCTAGTAACCCAGGTGGAGTCTGCGGTCGGGACACAGGCGTCGCCACATCCAAAGTCATAAATCAGCACTGCATAACTACTCTAACCGGCAACTCATGGTGGAATGGAAGCGCGAATTTCACGACGGACCTTGCGCAATCGAAAGCATCCGCAGCAGGAGAGGGCTACACACTGGGTGCAGAATACTCGTTCGAGCCTACTTCAACCAACGGTTCTACAATTGGTGCGGGAACGAACGAAACCTCGCTTTGTAATGCGATCGGCGGCGGAGGTACAACGCTTGCCGCGGTAAATGCAACCGCCAAGAGCGCGTGCCTGCAAGATACGTCCTATGGCGTAACCTATAACATCTCAAACCACACTATCACGGGAGTCGGAAGAGCCTCGACGGTCAATCGACCTTCGTCTGGAAGCTGGGATATCGGAGCGTATCAATTTTCGGCGAATACTATCGCTCCGCCCAGTGGATTGTCGGCCGTGGTCCAGTAGCGCAGGTAACAAGAGCTTCATAATCTGTTGCTGTCGTACAGTTTGATCAATATCGTTGATGCTGCTTGTCGATGAAGGCGAAGCCGACAACTCAGATGTTTTGTCGGCTCGCATTTTGCGAGTTCTAATCCTGCTACGCCGCGAATAGTCAGAGCAGCCCCCCAGAGTGCCCCGCCTCTATACAAAGAGAAACTAGGAGAACTGCGAAGTGCGAATCTGCTTTGTTTCCCACAGTTCGGGAAGGGGCGGGGCCGAAGAGGTCCTTCTCGAGACACTCGAGTGCTTGAGGGAACGAAATCACGAGTGTCTCGTCCTCATGCCCGGAGATCAGGGCCTGGGCACCGACTTAAGAAAGCTCGGCGTTCCTTTCCGCAGCCTGCCTTATTGGTGCTGGATGGGACACAAATCGTTTTTGGATCGAACCCAAGTAGCCGCCCGGAACTTCCTGCTCAGCGTCCCCGCTGCTCTCGAGCTTCGAAAGTGGAATCCAGACCTCATATATTCGAATACGATGACGGTCTTCTTCGGGGCAATTCTGGCGAAGATTCTGCGTCGACCCCACGTGTGGCATCTACATGAGATCGGGTATGAAGACCATGGCCTGACTTTCGATTTCGGCTCAAAGATATCGTACAAAGTGATCAACTCCGCTTCGGCCTGTATCGCGGTCTCCAAAGTCACCGCCGACGCATTTGCACAGCACATTGATCGATCGAGATTGACTGTGATGTTTCAGTCTGTGCACCGGCAGCCTCGCTGGTCCGGAACGAGTGTCAGTCCGGAAATGGCAGTACCTCCTAAGCAAGGAAAATTACGGTGCATCATTGTAGGCAGGTTATCGGACGGAAAGCGGCAGGAGGATGCTGTCCTCTCAATGGCAGAACTTAATCGCATGGGTGTCGATGCTGAGCTCGTTGTAATTGGCCACAGTAACCCGGGATACCGTAAACGATTGGAAGCGCTGGTTAAGGAACACAAATTGGAGGACAGGGTGTATCTCGTTGGACCAGTTCCAGATCGCTTACCCTATGTTGAGAGCGCAGACGTTGTGCTTATGTGCTCCAGATGTGAAGCTTTTGGAAGAGTAACTGTCGAGGGTATGCTGGCGGGTAAATCAGTAGTAGCGGCAAGAAGTGGGGCGAATCCGGAGCTCATCCAAGATGGAGTGAGTGGCCTCTTGTATACGGTTGGAAATGTGAGAGAGCTCGCGGAGAAGATTCGATACTTACACGAGAACCCAAGCGTGGCAAAGTCCATTGGTGTGAATGCCAAATTGTGGGCGAATGCGATTTTCACCAAAGAGCGTTTTGCGAATGAATTGATCCCATTCTTGGAAGGTGTTGTCAATCGTTATGGTTCAGGCTCCATGGTACTGGAAGACAAAGGAATCGTAGAATGCAAGTAGTTGCTAAAAAGACGGAGCCGAGCGTCAGCCGACGCTTCTTCTCAAATACGCTCACGAACTATATCGGCCAGGCTTTTATTCTGGTGCTGACTTTTGCAACGGCGCCGTATACGGTTCATCGTCTTGGCCCGGAGATGTTTGGGATTTTAGCTCTGGTTCAGGTCACTGCTGGATTCGCAGGCCTCTTAAACCTGGGCATTGGACGTGCGCTGACGAAATACGTGTCCGAGCTCTTTTGGAAGGGAGACATCCAGGAAATCAATCGTCTCTTTCAGACGGCGTGGGCCACGTGCATGCTGGCAGGGTTAGTCGCACTGCTCATCTTGATCGGTCCAAAAAATACGATCGGCAGGCTTTTCTTCAGGGGCGGCCCTGAAGTGAACGGAGCACTCGTTACGTTTGCGATCTATGTGGCTGCTTTCGGTTTATTCACTTCTATGCTCCTGGAAGCCATTTCGGCGTTGCCGGCCGCGTTGCAGCGCTTCGATGTGGTGAATTTTGTAAATGTTCTTGCCGGCACCCTCCGATCTCTGGGGCCGGTGATTGTTCTGTCTCTGGGGTATTCAATCCGGGCGGTGCTGCTCGTTGTGCTGGGAGCAAACCTCGTCGCGCTGGTGACATTCGCAGCTGTGAGCCGGAAACTCATTCCCGGGCTCAATTTGCTGCCGAAATTTAGCTGGCCTGCCTTTCAGAAGCTATTCTCATTTTCTCTGCCGCTTCTCCTATCGGCGCTTTTCGCTCTAATAGTCGCCCGCGTGGACCGCTTCATTCTGGCATACTACATGCCGCTAGCAGCAGTCGCTTTCTATACCTTGCCATTTTCAATCTCGGAAAAGGCGATGGTGGGAGTCGCGAATATCACCTCCGTAGTGTTCCCCTTCACCAGTGAACTTCATTCAATGGGAGCACACGATAAGGTCCACGAGTTATATCTGCGTTCGACAAAGATACTGATGCTCGTGACACTACCCATCACAGTTATTCTGGTAACGGTACCCGGCCCCATCCTTCGCTATTGGTTAGGACCCGAATATGCGGTTCAGGGGGCCGTAGCCCTGACTTTTCTTGGATTATCGACCTTTGCAAACGCCGCGAGCGCAGTAGCAACGGTGAGCTCGCTGGGGGTGGGACAAGCCTGGCGGCCCGCAGCTTTCGCGTTCGCATCGTCGGTCATAAGCTTGGCTGGGAATTTTTTGCTGATTCCTCGGTACGGTATCAATGGTGCCGCAATTGCGGCTTTGCTACCCCAGGCGCTGGTTGTGCCCGGCTTTGTCTATCTTGTAACTCGAACGCTGAAGTTCTCGCTCTGGCAGTTGGTCTCGCAGGCTTTTCTGCGGCCTGCTTGCTGCGCGGTCGCCCAGGCCGCAATTCTTCTCTCCCTTCGACGCCATGTAAACAGTCTTTTTACGCTTATACTGCTATGTCTGCTGTCTGCCTGTGTGTATGGAATACTCTCTCTCTTTGCTGTAATTACAGCCGAGGAACGGAAAGCGCTCTTTGGACTCCGCCTTTCTCGCAGCCCGCGAATTCTAAACCCCGATAGTTCCACCGTTTAACACACGGCGACCAAAAACGAGAATCTTGTGGAACCCACCAATCTCAAATTCGGCGGCGGAGTAGGGCAGACCTTTCTCAGTCCGTTCGTGTTGCTGGCGATCGTGATTGCGGGAATAATGATCTGCCGATCCGATCGCCGAAAAGCGCTGGCTGCATTTCTATTCGCAGCCATTCTCATTCCACCAGACCAAGTGCTTTTGTTGGGAGGAATGCACTTCCCCATGCTTCGAGTTCTTGCCGTGTGCGGCATTGTTCGATTCATGCGCGATAAATTCTTCAGGAAGGAACCAATCTTCAGCGGGGGGATGAACGGCATTGATAAGGCGATGATTGCTCTCAGTCTGTTCTCGCTCATCAATGGGATGTTGTTGTGGCAGGTGTGGGGACAACTTGTATTTCAGTTCGGCAGTCTTGTCTCGGCGTTTGGCGCTTATTTTCTGCTCCGCTTCTTGATCAGGGACTCGGATGATGTAAGACATGTCATACGGATCCTGGCGGTGCTGGCAGTCGTGGTCGCGTTCCTCACTTCTTACGAACTCTTCACAGGAGTTAACCTCCTTTACTCCTCACTTGGGGGCTCGCGAGCCACTCTCCTGGGCACCGTCGGGATCAGAGACGGTCAGATGCGAGCATCCGGACCCTTTGCGATCTGCATTTTGGCCGGAACGTTTGGGGGAATTCTGGTTCCCTTGTTTGCCGGACTTTGGTGGAAAGATGTGGAGCACAGAAAGATTGCCGCCCTGGGGCTTGTGACTGCGACGATCATCCCATTTACCACAAGCTCGAGCACGGCACTGTTCGGTTTGATCGGTGGAATTGTTGGGCTCTGCTTTTGGCCCCTCCGTCGTCGAATGCGAATGGTTAGATGGAGCATCGTCGGCACTCTCGTGATGCTCCACATTTACATGAGATCGCCTGTCTGGCATTTGGTCGAAGATCTCGACCTGACCGGCAGTTCATCCTCTTACCACCGCTATCAGCTGATTAACCAGTGCATCCTCCATTTCTGGGAGTGGGTCCTGGTCGGAACAAAATACTATGCCGATTGGGGCTGGGATATGTACGACTTGTGTAACCAATACGTGGCAATCGCCGAACAGTCGGGTCTGATTCCATTGGCATTATTCATAACCACCATTGTCCTCGGCTTCAGGTACTTAGGGAAGGCTCGAAGGTCAGTGACGGACCGCAAACAGCAGTTTTTCCTTTGGGCATTGAGTGCTTCTCTCTTTGCTAACGTCGTTGCATTCTTCGGAATCTCTTATTACGATCAAACCATTGTAGTGTGGTATGCCCTACTGGCGATGATATGCGCCATGGCGACGTCCGTTCGGAAAGAACTGAGCGGCAAAGCACTCCTCAAGTCAAAAGACATTGTAACGACAGCATCTTCTGGTGGTCAGGACCAGCCCATCGACATTCCCACTCTTATCCCGATGTCATGATAATCTATGTCCTTGTCGGCTGACATTCGCGGTGTGTATCCCATTACATTCGTCGTTGCCGTGAACAAAAGGCACATCCTTGCGGCAAATTTCCTCGCTTCTCCCTGTTTGCTGGGATCGCATCCCCATCAAATCATCTTGCAGGAAGACTTCTCGTCTGCTGCAGCCGCCTACAACGACGCGATTGAGAAGAGCGAAAACGATTTGATCGTTTTCTGTCACCAGGACATGTTCTTTCCCTTGTCCTGGATATCAGAGCTGCAACATACCGTGGAGCGGTTAGAAACTAAAGATCCGAAGTGGGGAGTGTTAGGTTGTTGCGGCATTACTTCCGACGGTCAATTCCGTGGCTACGTGTACTCGTCGGGGGTGGAAATAATCGGCGGCCCGGGTGAGCCTTCGGAAATTCAGACCCTGGACGAGATTGTTCTGGTTGTAAGAAAGTCCTCCGGCCTGCACTTCGATCGAAACTTGCCGAGTTTTCATCTATACGGAACGGATATATGCCTTCGAGCGGCAGCGCGAGGAATGAGGAGTTACGCCATTTCCATCCTGTGCATCCACAACACTTACCAGTCATTTATCTTGCCGAAGGAATTCTTTGAGTGTTGTGAATATGTGAAGAAAGTCTGGAAACAGTGGCTGCCCATCCAGACGACCTGCATTCGGATCACTCATTCTAACTTACCGATCTATGTGCGAAGACTGAAGCAAAGTTACTTCAAGCACATCCGGCGCGATGAGCACGAGGTGTTCAGGACTGACGATGTATCTCGTTTGTTCGAGAAAGTATCGCGTGGCGCCTAGATGGTCGGCTTTCCGGGCTAAGCTGCATAACGTTAAAGCTGAAAAATAAATATTCGACGTGATAGCGCGTTCGATATGCGCAGTTCTTTCGTCCTATGGCTTCGATTGAAAAACGAGTTGTCGCTGCGATATTGGCCGCAATCAGGGGGCGACGCGAAGATCCATCTGCGTCGCAGGCCAATGGGCAGGGTCATTCTCGTGTGGCGGTCAGCCCCGCGAAGATTCGGGAAGCGCGCTTCTCAGATTTCGAAGCCGTAGCCGAATTGAAGAAACGTTTTGGCCTGGCTGCCGATTCGTTCGAGAACTGGGAGCGATTATGGCGTTACAACCCTGCTCTGGGGCAGTTAACGCAGCAGTATCCCATCGGCTGGGTCTTAGAGGCGGAAGGTAGAGTAGTCGGGTATCTCGGCAATATTTTGCAGCTTTATCGGTACGGCGACCGGAGACTTACCTCGGCTATCTCGCATGGGTTTGTTGTCGAACCTCAGTATCGAGGAGTTGGAGTTAGTCTGGTTGCCGCCTATTTTCGGCAGAAATCAATTGATCTCTTCCTGTCTACCGGTGCCATCGCGCCTGTCGGAAAAATCGCCCGCGCATTCAAGTCTGACGTCCTTCGCCAAGCGGACTACGAAACTGTCCTTTTCTGGGTTTTGCGCCCATATTCCTTTGCTCGCGCGGTAATGAACATGCTGCGGGTCAAGCCGTCGCTTTCGTATGTGGGGGCCAGCCTCGGCTCCTTTGCGATATCGGCTGACAAACTTCTTCGCAGACGTTGGCCAAAAAAGTCTTCATCGGACCTATTAGTGACGGAGATCAGCGTTGGCGACATCGGCAATGACGTTCAGGAACTATGGCTAGAAAAAGTGAACGAAAAACGTCAACTGCTTGCTGATCGCGACTTGACGACCCTGCGGTGGCACTTCGATGTCCCTGGCGATAGGGGCGGCGCGCGCGTGCTCCGTTGCACCAGAAATGGAATGTTGCAGGGTTATGCGATAGTCCGCGATGAAGCGCCGGACGAGACGGGATTGCGGAAATCGACTATCGCCGACCTCTTACTAAAACAAGATGAAGCCGCAGTGATGCGGGCGTTGTTGGTGGTCGCTCACGATCACGCTAAGAAAGCGGGAAGCCACATCCTGGAGATCCTAGGCTTTCCGCCGAGCGTTCGAGAGGTCTGGGCGCAGTCCCATCCGTATACCAGAAAGTATCCCACGCCAATTTTCGGCTACAAGGCGGTGGACGCGGCATTGCATAAGAGAATCTCCGAAGAAACAATTTGGTATGCGACTCCGTTTGACGGCGACTTCACACTGATACGGCCTTCATATTCTGAAAGCCCTCGCTTCGCCGAACATCCTCAAGCACAGGCGGAGCCGACCGAGGAGCAAGCCTTGTCCGGGAACCCGCGGGCCTGAGCATCTTCTCTCCGGCCGAGGCGGAGCTTTGTAGTGCCACTCAACTCTTTGAGAACGTGGTCGATAAACGGACGCAATTGAGCTGATTGTATTTCTGCAGGAACAGGAGGACATAGCCCGGGCTGGCGAAAGTCGCCGAGGCAGTCACACTTCTGACCAGATCACAGCCAATATGTTAAATGTGCAACCCAAAACTTTGAATTCTCCCACCGAGAAGAGCGCGCGCGTGACGCGTGGCAACGGTGTCACGATTAATGTCCGCCGTGCGGACCTGTCGGACTATCCAAGGATTTCGGACTTCATCAGGGAGGCATATCGAGAGTCTGCGCCTTTCAAAGGACAGGAGCGGTGGGATTGGCAATTCGTTAACAATCCGTATACGAAGTCTGAAGACAGTTCCATTCCAGTCTGGATCGCAGAAACTTCCGGAAAGGTCGTCGGACAGATCGCCGTTCAGGAAGGAAATCTACAGGTCGATGGCTTCACGCATGCCGCAGGATGGATCGTGGATGTGATGATACTGCCGTCGTATCGCGGCCTCGGATTGGGTCATAGACTTTACGCCGCGGTAGCCGAGGATTACCCTACCTTAGTGACCTTAACCATGGCAGAGGCAACTCGTCGGATGGCTGAGCGCGTCGGTGCCATTGATCTTGGCGAGGTGCAGCTGTTTTCTCGTCTTGACCACCTTGATAGTCGCACAGTAGAGCGGTACCTCCGGTCGCGCACGATTTATCATCCTCATGTCAATGCGACTGTGCGTATCCTGTGTCACCGCTTTTTCCTGCATTACTTCCTGGCAGGCTTGGGTAACCTTCTACTTTCATTAAGAGATGGCCTGATCCCAAAACCCCGAGCCCGCAGGAACACGATTGTTGTTGAAGCCGATCACTTTGGTCCCGAGATGGACCTCCTATGGAAGCGAGTAGCGGCCGACTTTCCGGTCGCGTTTACCAGGGAGAGCAAATGGCTGAACTGGCGCTTCTGCGCGTGCCCGCAAATGCGATACCGTCTCTTTACAGCTTCGCGCGAAGGAAAGTTGACGGGCTATATGGTGCTTCGCCAGAGTGACCCGGCAGAACTGCCACAGGGTGTGATTGTCGATCTCGTGGCGGCGCGGCAGGACAGGGAAACGATCGAGGATCTCGTCGCATTCGCTCTCGAGTTCTTTGGTAATAGGATTCCGAGCGTCGTGTGTGGAACTTCAATCTCTGAATTCGCGGACACTCTGCGGCGTTTCGGATTTCACTCAATCCGCACAGAGAGGCCGAATTGCGTGGTTGCGGATGCGCAGCTCAGAGAACGACTGGCAAGAAGCGCACCCGATTGGCTGCTCTCGAAGGCCGACCACGATTGGGATCAGGTTGATGTAGCTCAGCTTGATGCCAGGCGTGGTTGAGACGGCCACCAGACTGCGTGCCACGAAACTTGATTATGCGAGAACTTTGTCGATTGCTGATTCGGGATCCTCGCAAGTGGGGCGGATAAGCCTGCGTGCTCATCGCCCACATACGTAACCAGACACGAATTCCCCAACTGCTGCATGCGTGCGAGAACTGCCGGAACATCGCTCATGTAATAGAGGACCTCGCATGCCACCACTAAATCAACTCGAGGCAAAGATTCGAGAATGGGCGCACTGAATATATCGCCGACGTCAAAGTTGACCTGCGGGCATTTTCGTCGAGCCCGCTCGATAGCTCGGCCTGAAATGTCGATCGCATAGAGCTTAGAGCAAAGATCAGCTAGCTTCGCGGTCTGGTGGCCTTCACCGCATCCAACTTCCAGCATGGAATCCAGCTTGCGAAAGTGGTCTCGAATGAGATGATTTGTTGCCTCGAATCGGAATTTCTCCGATTCAGTATTCATATGCCAAGGATCTTCTATTCGGTACAGTTGTTCAAATCGTTCGTGACGATCCCGGTAATGGATGCCACGCAGGATCGACCTTGTCCACAAACTCCTGAAGAAACTTCTCATTGGCATATGCTGCTTGACATTGTCGCAACGTGATTCTCATTTTACCCTGATTTCTGCCGACCGGCGGTATTGGTGGGAAAGCCGCCGCGCACCGAGAACGGCCTTAAGCACTTGTTCCGTCAGCTTCAGCCAAGGCGGGCTGCGCGCCCTAATGGTCAGGTGATGATCCTTGGCGAGAATTGTCGCGCGTTCCTTGGCTCTGTTGCTCTCCTTGGCCAATATGGAAGCTGGGGCGGAGCGAGTCCGGTCTTTGGTTAGTAGAAGGTTGTTCTGGTCATCTCAAGATGCTAATACCTGAAGAACGGCCGCTAGAGGGACCATACGTCTTGCTGACCGCGGCCTACAATGAAGAGATCCATATGGAGAGGACGATTCAAAGCGTCCTCTCGCAGACATTGTTGCCCCGAAGATGGGTCATTGTCAGTGATAATTCCACGGACCGCACTGACCAGATCGTTCAAAGCTACTGCGCGAAACATGACTTCATAAGGCTACTCCGGGTGACTAAAGATACTGGTCACAACTTCGGCGCGAAAGTCATCGCTCTGCGAAAGGGCGAGGAGTTGCTGCGAGGCATAGAGTACGAGTTTATTGGCAATCTCGATGCTGATATCTCCCTTGAGAATAATTACTTCGAAGAGTTAGTCAGCTGTTTTGTTGCGCACCCGCAACTGGGAATCGGAAGCGGTTTCGTGTACGAAGATGATGGCAATGGATTTCATAGCCGCTGGTTCAATCATGTCAGCAACGTACCGCACGCGGCGCAACTGGTTCGGCGTGAGTGTTATAAGGCAATCGGCGGATATGCCGTTCTGAAGTATGGTGGCGAAGACTGGTATGCCCAGACCTGTGCAAAGATGCATGGATGGCGGGTGGAGTCGATCCCGGCATTGAAGATGTTTCATCATCGACACACGGGAGCCAGTAGCCGGCCCATACGAAACGCGTTTCGTCTGGGTCGACTTGACTATTCTTTCGGCAGCGATTCCTTCTTTGAAATCCTAAAATGTGCTCGAAAGTTTCGTGATAAACCATTCTTGGTGGTCGGATTCGTCCGGCTGTTAGGATTTGCATGGAGTTATGTCAGCGGAGAGAAAAAGGGTGTATCTGAAGAGTTCGCCGCGTTCCTGCGCAAAGAGCAGCGGGCAAGGTTTTCGATATTTTCTAACAAGCAAACTTCTCAAATCGCTGAGTAACCGCCAGAGGCAGGGTGCGTGAATCATATTCTTCATGTTGTTGGGGCGCGGCCGAATTTCGTAAAAGCAGCTCCGGTATTGAGCGCAATTCGGAAAACGAGTGCCCGGCAGACCTTGGTACATACCGGTCAGCATTATGACCGGAACATGTCGGACGTGTTTTTCACGCAGTTGGAGATCCCCGAACCTGATGTCAACTTGGAGGTGGGCTCCGGCAGCCATGCCGTGCAGACCGCGGAGATTATGCGCCGCTTCGAACCCGTAGTGCTGGAGCAGAAAGCCGGATCTGGTGCTCGTTTATGGGGACATCAATTCCACGGTTGCAGCAGCGCTGGTTTGTTCGAAACTTCTGGTTCCGGTTGGCCATGTGGAGGCCGGACTCCGGTCCTTCGATCGAGAGATGCCAGAAGAGATCAACCGTATCGTCACTGATCGTCTTGCCGATCTTCTGTTCACGCCGTCCGCGGACGGCGACGAAAACTTAAAGCGCGAGGGCGTTTCACCGGAAGCGATCCATCGCGTCGGAAATGTGATGATCGATTCTCTGATCAAACTCTTGCCCGCAGCACGGAACTGCACGAGTAACGGATTTTCAGACCGGTTTGCTCTGGTCACTCTGCACCGTCCTTCGAATGTAGACGACAGCGGACATCTGCAACGGATCCTTCAGTCTCTCATCGAGGTTGGGGAACAACTGGATATCATTTTCCCCGTCCACCCGCGCACGCGACAGCGGATCGCAGATTTCGGGATCAATACCGAGCGTTTACACTTGCTGGAGCCGATGCCTTACATCGAATTCCTGTCGCTTCAGAGCCGCGCCACTGTAGTGATCACCGACTCGGGCGGAATCCAGGAAGAGACTACTTATCTTGGCGTGCCGTGCCTGACATTGCGCTCGAATACCGAACGTCCCATCACGGTTGAGATGGGGACGAACATTCTCGTGGGGGATAGCAAAGAGAGGCTCGATTCAGAACTGAGAAACGTTTTGAGGGGCAACGCTAAAAAGGGCGCCATCCCGCCGCTGTGGGATGGTCATACGGGTGAGCGTATCGCCCATATCGTAGCAGGCTAGAACCAGCTCCGTTTGAGAACGGACAAAGCTAAGCAAATGAAGCGGTTGCGAGCGGCCATTTTTCGCTATCGAGGATCAGTGGCTATGCTAAACTCGAAATTAAATCCCCCCTTTCTTCCCCAGCGGCTGTGAGAGTGAGTTCTCAGATTGAACTTTATGACGAATACAGTAATCGTCGGTGCAGGTCCGTATGGGCTCGCGATCGCGGCACACTTGAAAGGACGCGGAGTCCGGTTTCGCATCTTTGGACGCGCAATGGATAGCTGGGTTTCGCATATGCCCAGCGGGATGCTATTGAAGTCTGATGGTTTCGCTTCGAACATTTCCGATCCGAACAACGACTACACTCTCGGACAGTTCTGCGCCGAGAACGGGATTTCCTACGGCGACCGGGGCATTCCAATCCGCCTCGAGACGTTCTCGTCCTATGGGCTGGCGTTTCGTGACAGAAAGGTACCGGAACTGGAAGATAAGACTGTGGTCAGTGTTGATCCGGAGAGCGATGGTTTCACAGTTAGGCTGGATACCGGCGAGGTGTTTCGTACCCGGCAGGTGATCCTTGCAGTCGGCGTCACGCATTTTGGTTATATACCCGAGACATTGGCTAACCTTTCGCCGGCGTATGTATCCCATAGCGGCCAGCATTCGGATGTGGCGCGATGGCGCGGCAGGAGCATTGTCATCATCGGCGCCGGGTCTTCGGCTCTCGACCTTGCCGGATTGATGCACGAAGCCGGAGTTGACGTCCAGTTGGTGGCTCGCAAGCCCCTGAAATTTCATAGCAAGAGCGACAAGCCTCGTCCGTTTTGGGATCGGCTGCAACGGCCGCCGTCTGGCCTCGGACCCGGCTGGAAGTCCTTCTTTTTTGCAAACTGCCCGAACCTATTTCATTATCTGCCGGCAAGCCTCCGAGTCGAATTGGTTCGAAGAGTACTGGGACCATCTGGAGGGGTGTTCATCCGAGACAAAGTAGAGGGGAAAGTCCCAACTCTTGTCGGGTACTCGGTGGAAGCATCGCGAATCGAGGATGGAAAAGTGCATCTGACGCTGGTCGATGCATCCGGTGGAAAGCGCGAGATCACGGCGGACCATGTAATCGCTGCGACAGGTTACAAAGTGAATCTCCAAAAACTTAAGTTCCTCAGCGACGACACTCGCAAGAGAATCAAAACTGTCGTGGGATCGCCTGCGCTGTCTTCGTCTTTTGAGACGTCGCTCCCGGGCCTGTACTTCGCGGGACTGGCAGCGGCCGATAGTTTTGGGCCAGTCATGAGATTCGCATTCGGAGCCGATTTTACGGCGCGAACCATATCTAAGGCCGCGGCAAAGTCGGTCGGTCGTGAGTCGGTAGCCTTTGAAGCCAAAGCGACAGCAAGCGCTTCCAAGTAGTACGCAGACTGGTCAATTCAAGAAAAATGAAGCCTGAAACCATTGCCATTCACGCTGGCTATGACGGTGACCCAACCACCAAGGCGGTCGCTGTCCCGATCTACCAAACGGTTGCATTCGAGTTTGATAGCGCCGAGCACGGCGCTGCACTTTTCAATCTCGAGGTGCAAGGGAACATCTACACGCGGATCGGCAATCCCACCAACACTGTACTCGAAAAGCGAGTGGCGGCGTTGGAGGGTGGAGTCGATGGACTGAGCGTCAGTTCTGGGATGGCTGCTATTGAATATGCTCTGATTAACATTCTCGAGACTGGCAACAATGTCGTTTCCACGCCGCAGTTGTATGGAGCAACTTACACGCTCCTGGCGCACATTTTCCCGAAGCGCGGAATCGAGTCGCGGTTTGCGGTAACCGACCGTCCAGAAGATATTGAGAAGTTGATCGATGAGAATACTCGTGCCGTGTATTGCGAGAGTGTCGGAAATCCGGCGGGAAATGTTGCGGATATTGAAGGAATCGCAAAGGTCGCCCACAAACATGGTGTGCCGCTGATTGTCGACAACACTGTGGCTACCCCGATCCTGCTGCGGCCAATCGAGTACGGCGCAGACGTCGTGGTGCACGCCATGACCAAATTCATTGGAGGAGCGGGGACGAGCATCGGTGGGATGATTGTCGACTCCGGCAAGTTTCCCTGGAGAAAGTATCCGGAAAAGTTCTACATGTTCAATAAGCCGGAGATTGCGTATCACGGCGTGGTCTACGTCGATCACTACGGCGACGCTGCTTTCGTGGCGCGCTGTCGAACCGTGTGCCAGCGCAACACTGGGGCAACGCTGTCTCCATTCAACGGCTTTTTGTTTTTGCAGGGAATCCAGACGATGGCTCTTCGTGTGGAACGGCACGTTGAGAATGCCCGAAAGGTTGCGGAGTTCCTGCGCGCTCATCCCATGGTCGAATGGGTGAATTATGTGGGCTTTCCTGATAACCCGCTGTATCCGATGGCGCACCGATATCTGGGAAACAATTTTTGTTCGCTCCTGACCTTTGGGGTGAAGGGTGGTTACGAAGGCGGTCGGAAGTGTTTTAATGCATTCCGTCTTTTCAAGCGGATGGTCAATATGGGCGATGCAAAGTCGTTGACCTGCCACCCAGCATCGACGACTCACCGGCAACTCACGCCCCAGGAGCAGGCAAAAGCAGGCGTCACGCCGGAGATGATTCGGCTCAGCGTGGGCATTGAGCACATCGACGACATCCTGGAAGACCTTGCGCAAGCCCTGGAAGCAGCCAGGCAGTAAAGATCGCGCGAGAGTTAAACGATCGTCTGGGGGAAATACCATGCCATTGATCATTGATGGTGGACGGGTTCCGACTCGCTGGGCGGAGAGAGGACTTCCGCGGCCAGTCTCGGCCGACATCCGCAGGCCCCGTCAGGATTGCCTGCAGTTGGCGCTCATCAACAACATGCCGGACGCGGCTCTGGAAGATACCGAACTGCAATTCTTCGACTTGCTGGATGTTGCGTCGGGAGATGTGCCGGTTGTCATCCGGCTGTATTCGCTTACGGGAGTGCCTCGCGCTGAGCGCGGCGAAAGGCATTTGAACAGTTTCTATTTTCCCTTCGATGATCTCTGGCAGAACCAGCTTGATGGCGTGATTATCACTGGAACGGAGCCGCATCACCCCAACTTGCGCGATGAACCCTATTGGGGACTGTTGACACAAGTGTTCGACTGGGCCGAGCGCAACACGACTTCGACCGTGCTGTCGTGCCTCGCCGCCCATGCCAGCGTGCTGCATTGCGATGGGATACAGCGGCATCCTCTTCCGGATAAGAAATTCGGCGTGTTCGAAGCGACGACATCGGGCAATCACGCTTTGATGAGTCATTCGACTGGCACGGTGTGTTTTCCACACTCGCGATGGAATGAAGTCAGAGAGAATGACCTGATTGCTGCCGGCTATTCAGTTTTGTCGCGGTCTGTCGAGGCTGGCGTGGACGTATTTGTAAGGAAGAAAAACAGTCTGTTTGTTCACTTTCAGGGACATCCGGAATATGGGGCAGAGACTCTGCTGAAGGAATACCGGCGCGACATCAGGCGATTCCTGAATGGAGAACGAGAAACCTATCCGATATTTCCGCACGGATATTTTGACGACGCCGCAGCCAAGATTCTGAATGAGTATCGCGCACGCGCCATTGCTGATCGTCGCGAGGAGATGCTTGATGGCTTTCCTGAGACCTTGACCCTCCAGCATACCTGGCTGCGATCCGCGATCGGAATGTACAAAAACTGGCTGCAATACCTAACTGAGAAACGAGCAGAGCGCGCAACCTTCCCGGTCATGGCTCGGGTCGGAGCATCGCGTTCCACCGTGGCAGATGGCGAGATCATTTAGGTCTGTTCGACCCACCTCTCGCTGCCTGAGCCCGCAAAGCAAGGGGATCGTCGAACTCGCCAAGATTCGGCGGCCGAGGCCTTCTGCGGCCGAAGAGGCCGTTGTTCTAGATTCACCCCAAATTCCAGGAGCACGTTTTAACGGAGACTAGTAAGCAATGGCGACCACAGCTGACATTGAACGCGACATTCGAACCTTTGTTATTGAGCAATTTCTTTCCGGCAATGCCAGCAAGCTGCGGGCTGACGGATCTTTGCTCGGCGACGTGATCGATTCAACGGGAGTCATCGCACTGGTTGCGTATCTTCAAGAGCGTTTTGGGATAACCGTGGAAGATGACGAAGTGCTTCCTAGCAACCTCGACACCATCAGCAATCTCGTGGCCTATGTGTCGAAGAAGATGGGCCCGTAAGCTGGCACAGGATTGGAAGATCAACCTTGCCGGTGAAGACGTCGCGGGTTAACACGAATGAGTCTCTTGCGCATCAATGATGTAGTGGTCGGCTGGGCTGAGAAGGCGCCGGATCATCCAGCTCTCATTGAGAGCACGGGCGCCTGGACATACAAGGAATTGGCCTCAGCGATCTCCGATACTCAGTCTTGGTTGCGAAAATTAGGTGTGCGCGCGGGCGATCGCGTCATGATCGTCGGCGAGAATTGCCGCGCCTTCGTGACCATTCTGCTGGCCGCGACCGGTCTCGACGCTTGGCCCGTTCTGGTGAATGCACGTCTCTCGGCTCGTGAGGTTGAGCAGATTCGCAATCATTCCGGAGCTCGACGCGTATTCTACACAGTAAGCGTTTCGCCCCACGCGGCTGATCATGCAAAGCAGGCGGGGGCGGTTCTCGAAGAGCGAGATGGGCTCGGGCTAATTGGCATCGGCCCCCTGTGCGACGACGGAATGCCCGAGCCACTCGATGCGAACGTTTCAGATCGCGTTGCTGCTCTGATCTATACATCCGGCACTACGGGAGTTCCCAAGGGAGTTATGTTGTCTCACAGGAATCTTCTGTTTATGGCGGAAGGTTCGGCCAAGGTTCGATCGGTGAATCCGAACGACCGGGTTTTCGGTGTTCTGCCCATGTCTCACGCCGTAGGTCTTGCCACGGTGTTGCTGGGCTCGCTCGCGGCGGGTGCCTCCGTTTATTTGGTTCCTCGGTTTGATCCCATGACAGCGCGTATAACTTTAGACAAAGAGCGGATTACGCTGCTCTATGGCACTCCGGCGATATTCAACCAATTGTTGCAATACGCGAAGCTCAGAAAACTCTCGTCGCTTAAATTTCCGGAGCTTCGCATCATAACCTCGTCCGGTGCTCGGCTCGACCCTGCTACCAAAGCAGGCACCGAAAGCCTTTTCGGCATGGTGCTGCACAATGGCTACGGCGTGACGGAATGCTCTCCAACGATTGCCATGACGCGCCCGGAAGCGCCGCGCGCCGATACTTCAATCGGACCTCCATTTCCCGGGATCGAGTTGAAGTTCATCGGTAGCGACGGCCAACCGGTGGCGGACGGTGACGTTGGCGAATTGCGGGTGCGCGGCCCTAGCGTGATGAAGGGCTATTACCGTGCGCCAGAAGACACCGCCGCAGCAGTCGACAGCGAAGGCTGGTTCAACACTCGCGATCTTGCACGCATGACAGATGGAAACCTTGTGGTCGTAGGGCGTACAACGGATCTCATCGTTCACCAGGGATTCAACGTCTATCCAGCTGAAGTGGAAGCCGTGCTGAACGCTCACCCGGCGGTGGCTCAGTCCGCGGTGGTCGGCCGGACGATCCATGGAGATGAAGAGGTGGTCGCGTTTGTCGAGTTGATGCCAGACTCGAACGTCAGTTCCTTCGACCTGGCCGACTACGCGGCCCAGCACTTGGCGACTTACAAACGACCTTCGCGGATTCTGCTGGTATCTTCGATGCCGCTCACTCCGACAGGAAAAGTAGTGAAGGGGGAACTGATCAAGATATTCGCGGACTTGGCGGCATCCAAGTTCACCTCTCTACCTGCCGTTTCCGCCCCGAAGGCTGAGTAGAGGACCGACGCCTAGCTCGGAGAGTTCTGGCCGGCAAGAAATCCTCCATCCAGTACGAGCGACTGACCCGTCATGAACGACGCACGATCGGAGCACATCCATACGACGGCCTCAGCGACTTCTGAAGGCCGTCCGAAACGACCGATGGGATGGCAGCTCTTGACGTACTTGTGTACTTGAGGAGCGCCGAAGAGCCGGTCGGACATGGGGGTTTCGATGACTCCAGGACACACGGCATTCACCCGGATGCTGTTGCGAGCGGTCTCGAGTGCAGCGGCCTTCGTCAATCCGATCACGCCGTGCTTACTGGCGCTGTAAGCTGCCGCCCCGGCAGAACCAACCAGGCCCGTGATGGATGCCATGTTTACGATCGCGCCTCCTCCGCCTTGTTTGATCATCTGTTTGATCTCGTATTTGAGGCAGAGCCAGACCCCCTTCAAGTTCACCTCAATGGTTCTGTCGAAGTCTTCCTCCGACTGTTTGGCAATCGGCACCCATACCCCTTCACTCCCTGCATTATTGAAAGCGGCATCGAGCCGGCCATATTTCTCCACAACTTTTTGGACGAGGCTTTCCACTTCGGCAGCTTTCGACACATCGGTCTTCACGAAGATTCCTTCGCCGCCGGCGCTGCGAATGAGTTCAACCGTCTGCTCGCCTTCCACTTCGCGCCGCCCTGCGATTACGACTTTCGCTCCGGATTTCGCGAATAAGACGGCACTATCGCGGCCAATTCCTGACGTTCCCCCGGTGATGAGTCCGATTTTCCCTTCCAGTTCTCTTGCCATAGTTGTTAAGCGTTTGCCGCCAATACATTCCCCGAAACGCGCCGTCTCTGTCAAGATAACACTCGGATGGCTTTCAGCATGACGGAACTGACAAACCGGCTGACGGGAACCTGGAAGCTGGTTTCCGCGTCCAGCAAAGCCCTGAATGGTGAGTACAACGAGGCTCCGTACGGTCCCGAGCCGGCGGGTTTGCTGACCTATACGGGGGACGGCCGAGTCGCCTCCGTCATCGCCTACGGAGGCCGCAGGCCTCTGCCGGTAACCGGTGGAACCACGGAAGACCAGGCAGAGGCATTCAAGACCTGCCTCGCTTATGCCGGAAGTTACACGCTTAACGCCGGCACAATCATTCATCACGTTGAAGTGTCATCGATACAGAACTACGTGAATCGTGACCTCACCCGGGAGATAAAATTTGAAGGCGATCGCATTGTTCTAATTACGCCGCCGACATCGGTCAACGGAAAAATTCAATGCGTCGAACTGGTTTGGCAGCGGCTACCGTAATGTGGGAAGGTCGTTGCTGAGAGTCCGAATTTAGCCGAGATTGCGGAATGATATCGTTGCACGCTCATCCTGTCCGGAGGTGAAGGTTGTCCCAGCTAGCTACCAAGAAGGTCCTTTTCAGCGAGGAGATTCTCCGAGATCCTTATCCCACATACGCGCGTCTGCATGAAGAAGGTCCGTTGCATTACGTGGAAGTCGCCAACAAATGGGCGGTGTGGTCCGTGTTCAGTCATGCAGAGTGCTCGTCGATGGCGAAGGATCCCCGGCTTTCTGCAAAGCGCGCGCAGCAGATGCTGTTACCACTGCCCCTGAGCCGCCAGTCTGAGTTCAGGGAACTTGCGCGCATGTTGAGTCTGTGGATGATTTTCATGGACCCACCGGAGCACACGCGGCTACGCAAACTTCTGAACAAGGGCTTCTCGGCTGCATCCGTTGAGGCGCTGCGCCCGCAGGTGGGAACCATCGTCGATGACATGCTGAAGATCGCTGAAACCAGGCGCGGAGATCGATCTCATGAGCCACTTTGCGAATCCCATGCCGGTGCGCATTATTTCGGAGCTGATGGGAGTGCCCGAAGCTTTACACGGCACATTCGTGGAAGCTTCGCGGGCGATCGCGGTATTTCGAGGAAATCCAAACCGCACAGTGGATGAGGCGCGTGCCGCGCAGGATGCTCTGATCGAATTGACCGAATTCTTTCGCAAGACCGTAGCTGAGCGCAGAGGTCAGCGTGGAAACGACCTGATTAGCCTCTTGATCGACATTGAGGAAGAGGGAGAAGTCCTCACGGAAGAGGAACTATATGCGCAGTGTATCGCTCTACTCTTTGCGGGTCACGAAACGACCCGCAATCTGATCGGCAACGGAATGTACACTTTGTTGCAGCACGCGGAGGAAACCGCCGATCTTAGAGACAATCCGGAAATGATTCGGTCCGCGGTCGAGGAGATTCTGCGCTTCGAGAGTCCCGTGCAATTCACGGCTCGAGTTCTGAAGGAAGAGATCGAATTGTGTGGGCAGATTATTCCTAAGGGCTGGTCGATCCTATGTATGCTCGGAGCCGCGAATCGGGATCCGAAACAATTCGAGAATCCGGACCGACTCAACCTTAGGCGCCTTAACAACCAACACCTTGCGTTCAGTGCCGGCATTCATTTCTGTATCGGAGCGCAACTCGCCCGACTCGAAGGTCAGATCGCGATTCTGAATTTAGTCCAACGATTTCCGAAGATGAAGCTCGCAGGCCCGAGGCCGGAATGGGCTTCTACATTTGGCTTCCGAGGACTCAAGACTCTTCCGGTCGTGTTATAAGCAGGCGCTGATGATCCTTCCCCTCGACACCTGCGAACGGTTCATTCCCCTATCGGAGGAATAATGTCTCAATTACGTGGAGAAAAACCAGCGATGCCAGAACTATTAGCTAAAGTGCAAAGTGCATTTCGATCGGCATTTCATATTGATTCGCAGACCATCACCATCGACACGCAGCCGGAGGATGTTTCGGCATGGGATTCGATGGCTGGTGATGGTGAGTCACGGAAATCTGATTTCAAACAGCGAGGCGATTATTCGCAGTCAGCGGCTCGGGAGCGAGGAAAGAGCCATGCTGATCATGCCCGTGAGCTATTGCTTCGGCGCCAGCATCTTACACACTCATCTCTATCAGGGCGGAAGCGTTGTATTCGACTCCCGCTTCATGTTCCCGGACAAAGTGCTTCAGGCGATCAACACCTATCAGATGCTCGTGGTTGCTGAATCCACTTGCGCGCTGGGCCGAAGCAGCCTACGGCAGCGCCATCTTCGATGCGGCAGCACGCGGATATGCTGAATACTGCGTCGGCGTCGCCAAGGCGCACAATCTTTACGAAAGTGCTGGAAAATATACTCCGGAGAGCATGCCCGAGATCATGTCGTCCGTGTACGAGGATGAGGGTTACATGGTCCCGTACATGTGGGCCGCAATTTTGATTTATCCTTTCTGGCCGTCGATGATCAGCCACATCGCCCTGTTTCGCGACGAATTTATTCGGCGTCTCCCTCCCAATGCGACTGTCCGAGAACTGGCAGCCGGTCATGGAGTTCTGAGTCTGCTCGCGGCGGAAGAACGTCCCGACCTCCAGATCGAAGGCACTGACATTCGTTCTCCTGCGATTGCTGTGGCTAATCGCTTGCTGGGTGTTTCCGGGCACGGTGGCCGGGTTCGCTTCGCCGTAAAGGACGCACTGAACACCAGAAATGGAAGCGGCGAAAAATGTCAAGGCATCATATCGGCGATGCTCGCGGAACATTTATCCGATCCGAGACCTCTAGGAAACGATTGCTCCGCGATGACAAAGACAAAATCGTGGGTTGGTACGTCTACTACCTAAAGCCCAACGCTCCCTGCCAGGTCGTTCAGATCGGTGCGAGCCGGCAATTTCAGACGGCAGTAATTAAGCATCTTCTCTATGACGCTTGGGATCATGGCGCCATTGGCCTTCATGGGGTAGCGATTCCCAGCCAACTGCCAGATCTTGCCGGAGAGAACTCTTACTTCACATGCCGGGGAGGATGGGTGGTCGCCCACTCGCGGGACCCCGAGATCCTGGACATCCTGAGTCGCGGTGACGTCAATCTCTCTCGTCTCGATGGCGAGTGGTGCCTGAATTTTGACGACTGATAAGCCGTTGACTTTTAGGCAATAATGCTCTGTGTCGGCGAGGCAGCGCGCACCTCGCGAGTTATCCTAATCGGCGGTGCACCGTTGAATGGCAAGTGAAGCAAAGTGTAATCAGGTTTTCTTCTACGTCTGCGCCCGACTGGCTGCGAAATTCCTTGTGGTGGACCTCCAGATTCGTCATCGTGCCGCACAATTGACACCTCCAGCCGTCGCGGCGCAGGATCTGCTGACGGAGAGTCTCGTACGACACCGGATCAAGGCGTAAGGGCGTGGGTTTTGGGCCAGTAGAACTCACGAAGCCTTCTCGCTCAGACCTTCAAGAAATCGCTGCCGCTGCTCGCCAGGCAGGAATTTGAAGAATCGCGCCATCGAAAACAACAGGGTCTCCTTATCCCCGTTGTCCAGGTTGGCCCCGGCCAGAAAGTCCGCACAGATCATCTCCAGACAGTAGCCGCGGGACTTGTCGGTTCCGAGCATCAGGGCCGCCGTCTCGAGTGCCTTCTCAATGACTGGAGTCTGGCTCTGGTACAGCTTGAAGTAGATAATCTCCCAGGGCTCCGTATCGCGGCCCGTCAACTCCTTCTCCACCTCCTGCTGGAACTCTTCTTTCGGCATTTCGCTGAGCTTTGTGCAACCAGGTTGCACAATCGAAGTGCTGCCCGTCCCTCCTCGCCAGCTTTGTCAGCTCCAGCGCCTTGGTCCAGCCCACCTCTTTCAGTTGTTTCCTCGCCTGCGGCGGCAGGTGCTCGTGGATCGACATCAGGTAATAGGCCTTCCTCCTCGACTCCGGAAACCGCCTCTCCAGAAACTCATCGAAAGACTTCAGGTTCTCCAGCCGCCAGTATTGCCCTGCCCGGACCTCGCAAAGGTAGCGGCCCAGTTCCACGAACTTGGTGTCGCGCTCGTTCTCTTTCCGTTGCTCCCACGCCAGAATCTCGTTGATTTTCTCGAGCACGAACGTCGCGCGCTCGCGATTGAGTTTCGGAGGCATGGGCGGATTCCTAGTAATTAAGCTCGTCAAGCCAACCAAGGTCTTCTGCTCCTGGACGCCGGACCAGTGTGGCGTCGAACCCTTCCTGCCGTCCCAGACACAGGCCCACATACGGGCAACTGCTGCAGGGATTCTGCGGGAAGCGGATGCCGCTGTGAGGCAGGAACTCGGCCGACTCGATTCTGCGGACCGTGTTCTGTACCAAGTGACCAAATTCCTGGCGCTGTTCCTCGGTGATGGTGGTTCGCAGGTACTGGACTTCGACCAAAGCCTTGCGGACGAAAACCACCTGAGCGACTTCGGCAATGCCGGTCATCCAGGAGTAGCAGACCAGCTGCGGATCCAGCGCAAGCAGTCCCTTCGGCTCCTCCGGGTAGCGGCCGGAAGAGGTTTTCCACTCCAGGAGGCAGCGTGTGCCGTCCAGCTGTGCCGATGGCATCGATGTAGGCGACGAAGTCGTTGTTTTTCCCGATGGGTCGAGTGAACTTGATCTGCAGATTATCGTCGAGGCTGCTCGACTTGGACGCGATTGTCCTGGCAGAACCGGGTCAGCAGCATGATGCCTTGCTGGAGCATGCGATCCCAGGAGTCCCGGTGGGAGTAGTTGAGGTCCTGGCTCTGGCAGGCAGACCATTCGGAAAAGAGGGCTGCTCCCGGATCCTCACGCCGAAACAGGGCAGCCAGCGCCTGCTCGAAGGCGCGCCCGAACAGCATCGCCGGGCGGGTATCTTTCTCCTTCCAGCCATCGAGGTAGCGATAGCGATACCGCCGCGGGCAGGTAAGGTACTGGCTGATCTGCGTGTAGCTGTAGGTCATCAGGCCACCTGCGGACTGTCCAGATTTGCGGGAGAAAGTTCTTCCCAACGGTCGGCAGGAGCGAAACCGTCCAGCCGGAGAAGGGAGGCGCCATTGAGCACGACGTGACTGATTTTGACCACGCCCTTCAGACCGACGAGCTGCGTCTCGTCCACTTCATCTCTTCCGAGCAGTTCGGTGTCGTAGCCAAAATCGCGCAGGAACCAGTTCAGCTTCCACAGGGTTTTCGGGCTGCAATATAGCCGGCTCGAAAGCACGTGTCCCGAGAATCGGATGGGCTCAAGAACGGCCAGACTGAGCGTGTAGTAGGGCTTTTGTGCCTGTCGGCAAAAACGGACTCGTTGCACGCGAACCAGGAAGATGCCATCTGGAATCTGGTCGGCGGCGCAGCGATCGGCGGCGTGGAGGCCGGTGATCTGGCGTTTCATGCGGCACCTTCTTTCTGGCCGAGGTAGCTGTTGAGCTGGCAGAGCAGGGCATTGCGGTCTTTCTCGGCCCAGTCGGCCAGGTGCGCCACGAAGTTTTCCACCTGTTCGCGGGTTGCATCGCGCAGGGTCTTGGTCCCGCAGAAATCGGTGGCATAGGACTTGACCAGGTTGGGGTCGAGCTGATGCTGGCGAATCAACTGGCACAAGCGGTCGCGGACCTTGGGGCCGCCATGGTTCCCGTTACCATTGGCAGGCTCCTGCAGCTTCCCGGACTCCGAGTCGTGAATCGGATCGGCCAGCGAAGGAACCGATTTCCTCGACCGAGCAGATACCGATGCCGTAGGCCTTGCGCAGGGCACGGTTGACAGCTCGCGTTTCGGCGACGCGCATCTCGGCGCCGTGGACGAGCGGGGACACATTGGACGGGTCGGCGTCGCCATAGCCGACAAAGCCGCGACATCGAGGCGATTTATAAACCGTGGCTCGGAAAGCGTAGCGACTCTTTGCTTGGTCGGAGAATTGACGAACTGGCTGGACATGCATTCCAGAACAACGGCAGCGCTTGGCCAAACTCATCAGACCGGCGTGCGTAACGTACCACCCGCCGCCCAGGAGGAGAAGCTCGCCGCACTTTAGCGAGAGCGAGAAATTGCGCGTCAGCTCCTTCAACTGTTCGAGTAGAATCGGCGGCAGGTTTTCGGAGGTGAATCGTTTCACGAAGCGGAGGTTTTCGGTCATGAGTATTTGCTGACCTTTAGAGCATCTGGACTTCATATGATGTCCTCCAATGGTAGTCAATGTTGAACATTGTGAACCATCGCCGCCACTGTGTCAAGTGTGAAATGGTTTGCGGCGCTTAGATCAAAGTTCTAGAATCCCCGCAGCTTATGACTGCCAAAGACGAGCGGATTGGATTCAGAGTCTCCAGCGAGATCAAGGTTGCACTTTCACAGATCGCAAAGAAGGAAGGCCGGAGTTTGGCTCAAGTTTGCGAATTGCTCCTGAGGGGCGGGATTCACGAATACGACAGAGAGGGATCCAGATACCTTCACCGTTTTGTTGAGCCAAAGGACAAAAGCAAGTAATGAGGAAGAAGGGAAGTATTTGATCGTACTTCCACAGGAATCTGATGACTTCAAGCAGAAAGGCCATTGCCAATCGGGAGAATGCTATTAAGAGCCCTGGCCACAAGACCGCCCGAGGCAAGAAGAACTCCGCGAAAAATGCCGTGAAACACGGCTTCTACTCACGGGAACTGATAATCGATGAGAAAGACAAACCAGAGTTTGAGAGCCTCCGCGAAAGTTTGCTCGCTCAATTAGATCCAAGCACGGCATTGCAAGGTATTGCATTCGAACAAATCGTTTCATCCTGCTGGCGCTGTAAGCTCGCAATGCGACTGGAAATGCATCGGCTAAGAACCTGGTTCACGCCGGGCGTCGAGTCCGAGGAGTCTGATTCAGATAAAACTGGTTCACAGCGTGACGTGAGGGCCTTACAGTTGTATGGAGCCAGCAGAGAGGATCTCCGTAAGGGAGTGAACCTTCTGACAGACTTGCGAACTCAAATCTTAGAGAGCGGAGCTATCCACCTGACGGATCGAAAAGAAGAGTTAGTGAAACGTTTTGGAGTGGAATTCTACGAGATGCTTGAAAAATGGACGCCAAGCAGCTTGGGAGCAATACATATGGCGACGATGATAGATATCAAGACAGAAAAATTCGACATGGACATACCCGCCGCCATCAAACCACCCAACCCGGACACGCCCTCGACTCCAGAATCGCCCATTCAAGTTAAATTCGTCGCGGACCCGCAACTACAATTACAGATGGCAGTCAAACTGATTGAGCTGCAAATGCAACACATTCTTGATATTCGGAACATGACTGCGCGAGATCCTCAGGGCCGCGAGCAGGCACCCAACGACTTCGTCCCCCGTTATTTCGCGAGTGCCAGCCGCGACTTGCGATATTCGGTCGATTGGTTCCTTTACCTCAAGTCTAAGGGCCTTTAATTATTGCTTTTCTTGCTCATTCGGTACGACTGCGGCCCCTATTTTCGCCTAAAATTGACGAAACGAAGCCAATATCTCCTTTATTTTCAATACAAATAGATCGTGGGGCTGATTTTCATTGGGTTAATTATTCGAGCGACTGCTCGGCAGTTGCGCCAGGCGGAGTTTGCTTCCCGAGAAATTAGAAAACGAACCCTAGTCACTGAATAGGAACACTGGCCGACATAGAGCAGCGACTCGCTGGGCCAGACTCAACGAAAAACCTGCCGAGCAGGGAAGTGCAGACTAGAGAGCACTTGAATCAGTTCTTGTGCAAAGTGGTCAGGTGCGCATGGACAGTGCGAGGCTAGTCCCATTTCAGACCGTTATTCACAATTCTTGTTGAAAAGGGAGCTTAATAATGATTCGGGAGTGGGCGAGAAGATTTGTTGCGTTGAGCGTGCCGGGAGCCACAAAAGGGAAAGGCCGTGACATTGGTTATGCTCTAGCTGCCAGCCCTTGCGAGGGAGCCTACAGCGTGGACGCATGCACCGTCACAGCCCTTGATGCAATCACTGCTTTCGCAGTTCCAAACCCCAACTGCTCCTCGCAGAACCAGTTGGCTTTTTCGGGTCTGGTTGCTCGTCAGGTCGCCCTGCCGGGCAGATCACTCAGCCTACTTCGGACCGGCCGCCTCATTGGCCGAGCAGGACTTTACAGCGGTAATTCACGGACTATGCAACTTCTTGCACTCTCGGTCTGAAAAAATTGATCACCCTCCTGTGGTCCTCGCGGTAGAATGCTCAAAATTACTCTCCCCCTTGGCCGAGCGCCATTCGTCGGTGCCACAGTCTGTGATTCGGTTCAAACCTAATTCCTCGGGACGGTCCATTATGCGAATTCTCCGCGTCTTCCGCACGCAGGCAACGATCCTTCTCTCCGCAATCGCATTCGCGTCGGCCACCGCTCAGGCGCAGCGCCCTGCTCTGACCACGCACGTTCCCGAAGAAGTCTCTTCGCGGATCGCCCCCCTGGTCGGCCAGCTGGCGACCGATCAGCGATTGAGCCTCGCGCTCTCCCTGCCGCTGCGAAACCAGTCCGAACTCGATGATCTTCTCCAGCAGATCTACGACCGCCAAAGCCCCAACTATCACCACTACTTGAGCGTGCAAGAGTTCACTGCACGGTTCGGCCCCACTGAGTCCGATTACGCCGCCGTTATACAATTCGTCGAATCGAACGGTCTGACTGTAATCGACAAGCCGGGGAACCGCTTGGTCCTCAACGTCGAGGCCCCAGCTTCTACCATTGAACAAGCCTTCCACGTCTCGCTGAATGTCTATCAGCATCCCACCGAGGCCCGCACCTTTTACGCACCCGACCGCGAGCCTACTATGGACTTGAATGTCCCCCTCTTGCACGTCTCCGGTCTAGACAATGTCACGATCCCTCGCCCGAAATACATCGAGGGCGATGCGTCCCACGCTCAAGCCCAGAAAGGTACCGGCTCCGGTCCTTCCGGGTCCTATCTCGGCAGCGACTTGCGCGCCGCCTATTATGGCTCCGGACCGCTGCAGGGCGCCGGGCAGATCGTCGCCATCTTCGCCTACAACGGAGTCCAGATGAGCGATATCGAAAACTACTTCAACAATACCCACCAGTCGCTTAACGTCCCCATCAATGCGATCTCGGTCAACGGAATGTCTCTCAGCTGTCCACCCTCCAGTTGCAACGACGTTGAGCAGTCACTCGATATCGAGCAAGCCATCTCGATGGCGCCGGGGATGCAGGAACTTGACTTCTATGTCGGCAAAACTGACGTTTCCATCTTCAACCAGATGGCCTCCGACGACGCGGCGAAAACTATCAGCTGTTCCTACGGATGGGGGGATAACGAGTCGAGTCTTGATCCGATCTTCAAAGAAATGGCGGCGCAAGGTCAGACCGTGTTCGTCGCCAGTGGAGATCAAGGCTCCAATACGATCGCCAGCCAGGTCTGGCCGTCGGACGATCCTTGGGTCGTCGCCGTCGGTGGATCCGTGCTCACCACCACCGGCCCGGGAGGCGCGTGGAAATCCGAGACCGGATGGGACAACAGCGCCGGAATGCCTTCCCCGAACCGCGTTCCTATTCCCAGCTATCAAAAGCTAGCCGGAGTAATCAATCGCTCTAACAAGGGTTCGACCACGCTGCGCAACATTCCCGACGTCGCCTCCGAATCGAACGCAAGCCAATATGTTTGCGCCCAAGGCGAGTGCCGCGCCAACGGCGGAGGAACCAGCTATGCCGCGCCATTGTGGGCTAGCTACATCGCGCTGATGAACGAGCAGGCCGCCAGCAACGGAGACGCGCCCATCGGTTTCCTCAACCCCTCGCTCTATGACATCGGAGTCAGCACCAGTTTCACCATCGACTTCCATGACATCACTAGCGGCAGCAACGGCGCTTATACCGCGGTCAAAGGCTACGACTTGGTTACTGGATGGGGCAGCCCCCACGGCGCCAACCTGATCAAAGCCCTGGCCCCGGCGAAATAGAACGCATTGTGCGGCTGCCTGGGAACGGACCAGCGCATGCGGTCGCCTTTAGCGCCGGGTTGATTCTGGGCTGGTCCATCTAGACTTAGGGAGCCAACTCCCTAATGCGAGCTCTGATTATCACTGCTGCGCATTCTCTCCGTTGAGCTGAAACAGGCCTATCCGATTGTTTTGAGAATCCACCACGTAAATGGAACGGTCTGCATTAACCCACATGGCTGATGGATGGCCGAAGTTTGCGTTCTTAATCGTACTGAGATTAAACGTGTATACGGCTTGTCCTTCGTGACCGAGGATCCGAATCTCGTTAAGATCTGAATCACTGATGTAAATATTGCTCCGTTCGTCTACGGCCAATCGGGTGCGACGATCTGCATAGCCAAGATTCATGGCGCGCAGGACATGGCCACCCCTATCGAAAACCTGAATGCGGGTGTTGCCTGCGTCGAGCACGAACAGTTCACTTCCGGCGACCGCTACCTGGCTGGGGAACCTGAACTCACCGAGGCTGCCGCCGCCGCCGCGGTTGCCGAGCTTGCGAATCAGCTTCCCCACTCGTTCATAACAAAGATCGTGTGCCCTTGTGTATCGCACACGTAAATGCGTTTTGCAGATTTATCGATCGCGATCCCGGTTGGGCTATCGAAGTACGATTCTCCTCCTCGCAGTTTCCCAAAGGAACGGAGGAACTTTCCTGCTGAATCGTAAACCAGTATGGTTCTACTGGTCTGGTCAACGACATATAGGTTGTCTTGTGCATCTGCCGCGAGTGAGACAGGATCTTGCAGGCGGCTGCCGCGTCCGTCTAATCGGCTGTATTTCGAGCGAGCAAAGTCGAAGATATGGACGGCTTGAGCGCCCGGATCGGCGACGAAGACACGTTGCTTCGAGTCTGTAGTCACATCAGATGCGGAGTCATCGCATTCACGCGGGCGTCAGGGTCCGCCGGCCCTGCAATAATGTCAGAAGCGTCCGGCCCAGAATAGGGTGTTCCGGCTTTACATCATCAGCTGATGAAAATACGCGTACAAACCGGAAACTCGTTGATGCCTTACGGACACCGGTTTGCAGTTGCGAGAAAGTTGCGAATGCCCTGCCACAAGCTGCTGTGGGACTGGGCGGCCCGACGCAAAGGACGCTAAAGAGAAAAACTGTGCGACAGAGTTTGCGCCGGCGCCGATGCGAAAAAAAGTGTGGCTCCGGGATACGGAAGACCATCAGTTTCCATCAATTCCTAATCAAGACTATTCTGGC
>CAVWQT010000004.1:0-668191 GCA_963757095.1 uncultured Acidobacteriota bacterium
GCATCGCCAACAATTACCTGTCGAACCCGCTGGTCAAGAACAATCAGGATTCGTTCGATATCCGGGTCGATCACCAGGTCAATTCCGGCAACAACCTGTTCGGCACGTTCAGTTATGGCAACGTCGATGCCACCAACCCCGATCCATTCCCCGGGCGGCTGGCGGCGGAACATTTTCCGGCAACATCAACAACAAGGCGCTGGCGGCGGGCATCAACGCCTGTCAATTTCCAATAATGTAGTCAACGAATTCAAGCTGGGCTACACGCGCTACGTGGTCGATGCCATTCCTTTTTTCTATGGCCAGCCGATCGCCACGCAGGTGGGCATTCCGGGAATCAATATCAACGGCAATCCGGCAACCGGCGGGCTGCCCAATTTCGTCGTCAGCAGTCTCGTTGCAGGCAATCAGGATTACTTCCCGGAGGATCTGCGCGAGAACAATCTCCAGCTGATCGATTCGGTGAGCATTACGCATGGAGCGCACAACTTCAAGTTCGGCGGAGATATTCGGCTCCGGCGGCACGGCTTTTCTCAAACCCAAAATGCGCGTGGAGATATGAACTTTACCGGTCAGTTCACTGGCCCGGCAGAGGTCCCCAATGGTCCATTCGGCAGGCGATGCTACGGCCGATCTCGCGCTCGGCTACGTGCAGAGCGCCTTCCGCGATGGCCAGAAATCCCCGTTCGGTATGAGCTGGTGGGAGATCAGCACCTACTTCATGGATGATTTTCGCGCTTCCAACCGGCTCACCCTCAATCTTGGTCTACGCTGGGATATCTTCACACCCATGGTGGAAGACCATAACCGGCTGGCGAACTTTAATTTTGCGACGGGTGAGTTTGTCTGGAATGGCGGGGAGGCCGGGTGCAAGTCGTTCGGGAAATGTTGAACTGAACCTGCATAATCTTGCGCCGCGAATCGGATTTGCGTACACGCCCTTCGACAACAACAAAACCGTCGTACGCGGTGCTTTCGGAATCTTCTTCGACCAGCAGGCAAACCAGAATGACTCAGAGCTGGCATTCAATCCCACGGAGCTTTTCGGAAGCCAGCCGATTTTGGTTCCCGGTTCCTCGACCACCCCGGCAATGGTATTGTCGCAAGGATTCCCCGCTCCTCTGCCGTATCCGACGCTGGCCGCTCCCAGCGGCCGGGCCAGCGCCTTCTTTATGAATAATGCGACCACCTACGTCGAGGAGTGGAACGTCAACGTCGAGCGCCAGCTCATGAAGGACGCCGTGCTCCAGGTGGCGTATGTGGGAACACACGCTCTACATCTGTCCTATCTGCGAGATTTGAATCAACCGTTCCAGCCGCTGGACTCCAATTTCGCTCTGGACGCGAATGGACTTCCCACAAATATTGGCCGCCCCTATTACAACACCGTTCCGAATATCGCGGCCATTCGCACCGAGGGCCATGACATCAGCTCGATCACCCATGGTCTGCAAGTTCGGTTTGAAAAGAGACTCTCGGCAGACTGGAGCATGTTGAACTCTTATACGTGGCAGCACACCATCGGCTACTCCAGCGAGAACGAAAGCGTAGGCACCTCGCTCGAGCCGCAGAACACGCATGACATGGCCGCCGAACGCGGCGATGTCGAGCCCGATTACCGGCATCAATTCGACTTCCGCCTGGTCGTACAGCCTACCCGTTCCTCGGTCTCGGCCACCGGTGGGCTTGCCAGCGATGGACCGGCGCGCTGGATCACCAATGGCTGGCAATTAAACGGAATCATTGCGCTGTACTCGGGCCGGAGTTTCACGCCCGATCTGTCTTTCGATCCTACGAACACAGGATCGGCGGGGCCGCGCCCTGATATCCTCGGCAACCCCTACAACTTTTCGAATGCAACCACGACCGGATTCGACGGCGGTCCGCCAACCTGCCCGTCCACCCGCCAGTCGCTGCTGTGCTGGTTCAACCCGGCGGCCTACGCAATGCCCCAGTTAGCGCCGGGACAAACGTTCGCTACACAATTCGGCGACGCCCGGCGCGGCACCTTGCGCGGTCCGGCGCAGTCCAACGTAGATTTCTCCGTCTTTAAGGACTTTCCGATCACGGAATCGAAATTCCTCCAATTCCGCGCGGAATTCTTCAACCTCTTCAACACGCCGCAGTTTGGCGATCCGAACTTCTCGGTAGACACCGCTCAGGCGGGCTCCATCACCAGTACCGTACAGAGCTCGCGGCAAATTCAATTCGCGCTGAAGTTGGCGTTTTAAGGGCTGGCGCAGGAAATCGAATGGGACGAGGATCGTCGATGTTCACTAAGTCGGGAGTGCACTGGGTTCGCGTAACCCTGATTCTGCTCCTCCTCTTTCGGGCGACTCCCGAATCTTTCGCCGAATCGGCGGCGCTTGCGCGCTCCGGCAAAAGTTCAGCACAGAAAGCCGAGGCACCGGTTTCGAACCGCCTCCCGGCTGTCCACCTCGACGGCACCTATTTCGTGCGCGATGGAAAGCGGTTCATTCCTGTGGGAGCGCACTGGGTGCCGGCCAAAGCGGCGATGCAATGGCCGACGGAGTGGGATCCGAAAGACATTGAAGCCGATTTCGTAAAAATGCACGAGCTTGGTTACAGCATCGTGCGCTTTGACATGCTCTGGGCCTGGTTTGAGCCGCGGCCCGGAGACTACAATCCCACAGCCTTTCAGCAACTCGACTACCTCATCTCACTCGCGCATAAATACCAGATCTATCTACATCCCAGTCTGTTCATCGGAGGCGAAGTCGGTGAGGCATTCTGGGATGTGCCTTGGCGGCTGGGACGCAATCCGCATTCCGATGCTGACATGTTGCGTCTGGAAAGCAATCTCGCTGCCGAGTTCGGAAGGCGCTACGCCAATGAGACTGCCATCCTCGGATGGGATCTGACCGATGAACCACCGTTCTGGATCGTCGACAGTCAGACCACCGATTCCATGGCGATCAACTGGACGCATCTGGTCGTTGATGGCATTCGCAAATACGATAAGCTGCACATGATCGTGGTTGGCACCAGCGGGCAGGAGATTCGCCACGGGCCGTTTCGCGCCGACGATATTGCTGAGTATGTCGACTTCTTCAGCGTGCACCCTTTCACGCTCTATGCGCCGGAGTTGTTTCCGGATGCGCTGCTCTCGACCCGCGGCACGTATGGCGCTGCGTTTGAGGTCGCGCTTTCCCAGGGCGCCGGGCGTCCTGTCATGATTCACGAGATGGGTGCTTCGACGGCGCAGTTCGCGCCCGAGCGCGTCGCCGCCTACGACCGCGCGCAGATGTACTCCGGCCTTGGCGCCGGGGCAATCGGTGTCGATCTGTGGTGCTACACCGACGCCTCTCCCGCCCAGTTCAAGAAAGCTCCATACCTTCGCACCCCGCAGGAAACTGGCTGGGGAATGACCACGTGGGACCGCCAGGACAAACCGCTGGCGCGCGAATTCAAAAACTTCTCCGCAGTCGTGAACCGACTTGATCTTTCGGGTGTTTCTCCTGCGGGTGCGGATCTCGGCATCATCCTTCCTGACGAGTGGGCCAAGCCTCACGGCGACTTCTCGCGCATGGGTCTGACCGGACCTGCGTCTGTTCCATACGTCTCCACCAATGATGGCGACGCGGTACCCGGTGAGCCACAGCGAAAGCCCGCCGATGCGACTGCGAATCAGTGGCTCATGGGTTCCGCGCTCAGCTCTTTCATTTTGGCGCGGCAAGCCGGGCTGAAGGCCGACTTTCCCCGTGAGTACAGTGACTGGTCGAAACGGCGAATGATCTTTTTGCCTTCACCGCTGACGAGCACCGGCGACGTCTTCCTCGCCCATGTTCACACGGACTTTTACGAGAAGCTCAAGACCTATATTCAAAATGGAGGATTCGTGTATGCGTCGGTCGCCTCCGACGGCGCAATCCCAGAGATGAGTGCGCTCTTCGGCGCGCGCCTGGTCGACCGCATTACCAGCGCAGAAGTGACCCTGAAATTCGTCGAGCCCTTCGGCGACTTCAAGCCCGGCGACACCCTGCACTATACGGTTCCTTCTGCTTCGATCGACTCATGGGGGGCGATTCTCGAGGTCAGCACCGGAAAAGTTATTGCGGTCGATCAGGAAAATCATCCCGCTCTGGTAACAAACACGCTTGGTTCGGGGAAGACGCTGCTGTCGGCGTTTCCGATCGAGCACTATCTCGCACCCGTGCCGGCGGTCTTTGATAAACCCGAAGAGACTTATCGCATCTATGCGGCATTCCGCGACTGGACGGGCATCCATCCGACCTTTCGCGTCGACCAGCCTGCCGTCGAAATCGTAGAGCTCGCAGGAAACCGCCGCGGCTACGTCATCCTCATCAACCACAGCGCGATGCCGCACAATGTCACGGTTTCAACCACTCTGCCCGTTGCCGCCGTTCGCCGCGTTGATCCCGATGCCCTGAAGAACCTGACCCTGAAAAACTCCTCCTGGTCGATGCAAATCGATCCGTACCAGGCGGCGGTGGTGGAATGGCAGCAATAACGATTGGAGCCGGATGATCGCCGCTGTTGACATCGGAGGAACGAAGATTGCCGCGGGCATCGTGGATGACCACGGCCGCTTGATCTCCCGCTGTGAAACGCCCACCTCGCCTGACCTTGGTTATCCGGCTGCGCTCGATCGCACCACCGAACTGCTGCGGCAGTCGGCTCGTGAGGCGAAGTGCAAGATCACAGGCATCGGTGTCGGATCCACCGGCCCAGTCGATCCGATTACTGGCGAAATCGGAAACGTGAATCATTTTCCCACTTGGGAAGGCGAAAATCCTGTGGAGGATCTTGAATCGCGGTTCCACGTTTCGGTGGCCATGGAAAACGATGCCGATGCCGCCGCGCTCGGGGAGGCCGGGTGGGGCGCCGGAAAGAATAAAACGCGATTGATCTACATCACAGTGGGCACCGGTATCGGTGGAGGCATCATCCTTGACGGCTGTCTTTATCGGGGTGTCGCGGGCTCCCATCCGGAGATTGGTCATCATTTCATCGATCCCTCCGGTCCCCCTTGCCTTTGCGGCAATCGCGGATGCTGGGAATCTCTCGCAGCCGGACCCGCTATGGTGGCGTGGATGCAAACCGCCGCGCCATCCACCTATCCGCACTTGCAAGACCTGACGGGCAAGAGCGTTTGCGAACTCGCGCGCGCGGGCGATTCGTTGGCCCGCGCGTGTGTGGAGCGAGAAACCCGCTACCTCGGTCTTGGCCTTGCGAATCTCGTTACCATGTTTTCACCCGACGCGATCGTTCTTGGCGGGAGCGTGATGAAAAGTGCGGACCTGTTCATGGATGGAATTCGCGAAGTGATCAGCGAGAGTTGCGCGTTCGTCCCCTGGCAAAAAACGGAGTTATCGCTGGCCTCGCTGGGCGACGACGCTAACCTCATCGGCGCCGCCCGCGTGTGGTATCACCGCTTTAAAGGAGGGCTTGGTGGCTGCTGACTTCTCAGTCATCGATGGACCTTACCTTCGCGACATACTCGACCAACCGCGAGCTCTTGACGCGACCCTCGACGCACTCGCTTGCCCCGACGAGCTTCGCAGCCTCGCATCTCGTTTGCAGCGAGGCGATTTTCATTGTGTAGTCCTGACCGGCATGGGGTCTTCGTACCACGCGTTACACCCGGCGAATCTTGAATTGATCCGCCACCGCTTCCTATCGCTGATGTTGGAGACTTCCGAGCTGGTTCATTATCAGAACGAGCTGTTCGATGAAAAAACGCTGATCGTAGCTGTGTCACAGTCCGGACAGAGTGTTGAAATGCTGCGTCTGCTCGAAGCGAATGCCGGCCGCTCCAAAATCATCGCAATCACCAATACGGCTCACAGCCCACTTGCTGGGAACGCCAGCGTGGCCATTCTCACCCAAGCCGGACATGAATTCTCCGTCTCGTGCAAGACCTACACCACGGCGTTGATGTCGCTTCAGTGGTTGATCGCGGCGCTTTGTGGCAAGGATCTTGCGAGCGTTCGTGAGGAACTTGCGCTTGCGGGGCCTGCGGTGAAGGCTTATCTGGAGAACTGGCAACAGCATACACAGAGCATGGCACATCAGCTGAGAGGGATTCTCCGATTGTTTCTGGTTGGACGTGGAGCTTCGTTGGCGGCGGTTGGCACGGGCGCGTTGACCATTAAGGAGTCCGACCACTTTCCCGCCGAAGGCATGAGCAGCGCGGCTTTTCGCCATGGACCTTTCGAGATGCTGAGCCCAGAGACGTTCGTGCTGGCGTTCTCTGGCGAAAACTCCACCCGGGAACTGAACCTGCGCCTGTTGCGCGACATTCGCGAGCAAGATGGCAAAGTGGGGTTGGTGGGAGAAGGCAGTGATGATCTAGCGTGCAGATTGTCGGCCGCGCCCCCAAGTGTCCGGCCTATCCTTGAGATTCTACCCGTGCAGATGCTTACGCTCGCCCTCGCCGCCCAAACTGGACGCGAGGCCGGACGATTCGATTTTGCAACCAAGGTGACTACGGTCGAGTAATTTGCCGGAGAGGAAAGCATGAAACGCAACCGCTACATGGTGAGCATCGTCTTTCTGACGTTCTTCGTGATGTCACTGCTCACGAACATCCTCGGGCCCATTGTGCCGGATATCATCGGTAGTTTTAAAGTAAGCCTCACGGCGGCTGCGCTGCTGCCGTTCTCCTTCTTCATCGCCTATGGCGTGATGTCCATTCCAGCCGGCTTTCTGGTCGAACGCTTTGGCGAGAAGCCGGTCATGATCGCCGCTTTTCTTGCGGGCATGATCGGCTCCCTGAGCTTCGCTTTCCATCCCACTTACCAGGTCGCCATCGTCTCCTTCTTCGTGATGGGTTCAGGCATGGCAACGCTACAGACCCCGATCAATCCTTTGCTCAGGGTCGCAGGGGGAGAAGAGCATTACGCTTTTAATTCGGCTCTTGCGCAGCTCATCTTCGGGGTCGCGTCGTTTGCCAGCCCGTATCTCTATTCCTATCTTGTGCTGAATCTCGGCACTCCGAAGGAGGCCGGCAACCCACTGTTGACCCTTCTCGGCAAGGCCACCCCGCCGGCGCTGCCTTGGGCTTCGATCTATTGGATCTTCGCTTTCTTTACCTTGATCATGATCGCGGTCCTGTCGCTCAGTACGTTTCCGCACGTTGAAAGAACCGCCGAAGAATCGTCCGGAACCTGGTCGATGTACGGCAGCCTCTTTCGCCGGCCGATGGTCTGGGCTTTCTTCGTTGCCATGTTTGCGTATGTCGGGTGCGAGCAGGGCACCGCCGACTGGATTTCGAAATTCCTCTCGACCTATCACGGGTTCGATCCCCACACCACCGGTGCCATGGCAGTTTCGTGGTTCTGGGGATTGCTGACGGCCGGTTGCTTCATCGGCATGGGCCTGTTGAAGCTTTTCGACAGCCGCTACGTGCTGATCGGCACGTCTGTTCTGGCGCTGGCTTGCCTCACCGTCGCCCTCTTCGGACCGGCGAAGCTTTCAGTCGTTGCCTTTCCCGCGGTCGGACTCTTTGCTTCGGTCATGTGGCCGATCATCATCTCGCTCGCGCTGAACTCGGTCTCGGAACATCACGGAGCACTTGGAGGCATTATGAGTGCAGGGATCATGGGCGGAGCGGTGATCCCATTCATCATCGGACACATTGCGGATTCCTTCGGGTTGCGCGTGGGGGTCTCGTTTCTTTACGTCACCTTTGGCTATGTGTTAAGCGTGGGATTCTGGGCAAAACCCATCATCAGCAACGCAACCATCAGCAACAAGAAAGCGCTGACAGAAAATTCGGGAATCGTCGCCTAGCCGCGAACCCCGCAGCGGCAAGGACAGGTCTGCATAGTTTGTGTTCAGCAGATACAACTGGCGGAGGTTCATCGCGCATTGAAGAGGAGGTGTGCAAACTAGGTGCTCACAAGAACAGTGCTCTCGGAGACGTAGATAGGTAACGACAAGTCGGCTTTCAGGAAGCAACCGATTCCTCCTGGATCATGGGCAATCCGAAGACCGTTGGGGGACCAAACCCTATGATTGAGCCGAATCGATTACGATACTCGGTGGTCATTGACATTTTCAGCGGGCTACTTCCGCATTAACGACAATTCGCTTACAGTAAAGGTCGCAGCCCGGCGCGTCGATTCTGACCGTTTTTGTCAGCTCTGGACCTACAGTAAGCCTTTGCGAATTGCTGGACCGAAGCACAAAACCCCTGAGTGCACGACCCGCATAGACGTGTTTCAACGGAGAAGATCGGAAGATCGAAGCGCGGTTCCCGCTCATAAATCCGGGGCCGGGAACTGGGCCGTGCAAGAGCTACTTCGTAGAGAAGGATACTGCCACTTCCGCTGACTTCAAGTTTCTAGCTACAATCGTTGGGTCGCCTACTTGAAAGCTGTTGGGAGCGGTGTGATTGGGATGGTCAATGCGGTGCCATGTGTTCAAACTCAATTGGTACCAGGACCGTGTCTCGACCCAGTTTGATTTCTTTTGTTCCGTCGTTTGACCCGGTCGCCGGGCTTTCTTCATGCTCATGTCGCCGAGTCCCGAGTATGCATCGGCGGCCACGTAAAGCACGTCAAGGTCAGCGTTCTCCGTCGAGATCAAAGGCTCAACGATCATCAACGCCTGATGATAAGAGTCAGCGGCCGCTTGATCGTTCTGCATCTGGGCAGAGGCTTCGCCTATCTTCACGTCGCACGCTGCCACATTCGTGCGTTTATATGTTGTGCCTTCCATATTACCTGACTCAAAGATGGAACTTGCGCTCTTAAAGTCCGCTATGGCAGCCTCGGGCCGGTTCGCAGAGATCAGGATCGTGCCGCGCGCAGCCAGCACGCTCGCAAACTTACCCTGCTGGTAGGCCTTCTGCGGCGCGGATGCGATGAGCGCCCGCATGATGTCCACACTTTTGCTGGAATAATCGAGAGCCAACTCAATCTTGCCTGCTCTCAGGGCCGCGGTAGCGGTGTTGCTGTATACGATCGCGAGTCCTTGCCGCAGCAAAGCGTTTTGTGGGTCTGCTCGGGTTAGATCCTGATAGATTGCGAGATCCTTCAGGTCATAATCCGCGGCCCGAGGATAGTCACCGATGTCATCGTATACGCTGGCGATCGAGCCGTAGTCGATTGCAATACGGCGCTGATGGGGAACATCTGGCGCTATCTGGGAAACCCTGCGATCGATTTCCAGAGCCTTTTGATAGTTGGCGAGAGCCGCTTGCGGATCTGCCCCTTCCAGAACAACGCCAGAGTTGCTCAAGTCGACCGCGTAACCGTGCAGTATGGTAACGTCATCAGGCTTCAGCTTAAGTAACATTTCATCTGCTATTAAAGCCCGTCGATAATCGTCAACTTTCTTCTGGCGTGATGAGCGATCCTCTGGATAGCCAAGCCTTGCCGACGCTCCGTAGTCGGAATCCAGTTCGGAGAGAATTGTTGAATTCTCGGGTTGCGCATGATTGAGTTTCTCGCAGATGTCAATCGCGCGATCGATGTGTTCGCGCGCCCCATGCAGATCGCCGTTGGCCCATTGCTGATGACCGACCAGTCGATAATTCTGCGCCAGTGCGAGCCGGTCGTTCCAGTCTCTGGAGCGGGCGTCGATCTGTTTCCGGATTTCCAGCGCTTTCTGATAGCTGACCAGCGTTCCCTGCGAGTCGCCTAGATTGTTCTCAAGATAGTCTCCTTGCACTGCTCCAACTCTCTCGTAAGCACTCGCCAGTTCCCGTTGCAGTCCTAGATCACCATTCGATTCCTGGGCCAGCACATTTAAATATTGAAGCGCGCGGTCGACGATTATTTTTCTGGCGGGCGTCGACCCCGGCAGGTCTTTGATGGAGTCGTGCACATCAAAGATGAGGGAATTGGCCAGGCTGCGCACGTCGTTGAAGCGCCTTTGCGCAATGCGCGCTTGCTGCACCGTGATCACCAGCGCGATGACAAGTAATAGAGCGACCGCTACAGAGGCAGTGACACCTGCCTTATGACGCGTAACAAACTTGGAGGCGCGGTATTGCGGTGTATCCTGGCGCGCAGCGACAGGAAGTTTCGCGAGATACCGCCGGATGTCCTCCGCAAACTGTTCCACGGATGAATAGCGCCGTTGCGGTTCCTTGCGGAGTGCCATCAGAACGATGTTGTCCAGATCGCCTCTTAGCTGCCTTGCATGTTTGTCTGGCGTACCGACAGGCGAGTTCGGTCCCGGATCGCGAGCCGCAGTTCGTTTTTGCCGCACGGCCGTGCTGGGCTTCGCAGGTTCAAATTCACAAACAGCGCGCGCCGCGTCTTGTGGAGCACTATTTGCGGGGTAGGGGCTCTGCCCGGTGAGTAGTTCGTACAGAACGACGCCGAGCGAGTACACATCACCGGCGGTGGTGATTGGTTCGCCCCGGACCTGCTCCGGACTGGCGTATCGTGGCGTCAAGAGACGAAACATGGTCAGGGTGGAATTGGCCTGCACCGGTTGCCCCTCGACATCTAGAATCTTGGCAATCCCAAAATCCAGCAGCTTGGGAACCCCATGAGCTGTAACCAAAATGTTCCCCGGCTTGATGTCGCGATGAATGATCAGCCGCTGATGGGCGTATTGGACAGCTGCGCAAACCTGCATGAAGAGTGCTAACCGGTCGCGGATCGAAAGTTCGTGGGCGTCACAATATTCGCCAATCGGCCGGCCTTCAATCAGTTCCATCACCAGATAAGGCGTTCCGTTTTCGGTGGTGCCTCCGTCCAGCAGCTGGGCAATGTTGGGATGATCGAGAGTGGCGAGGATCTGACGTTCGTTCTTGAAGCGGCTGAAAATAAAATCGGAGTCCTGGCCGGCCCGAACTACTTTCAAGGCGACTTCTTTGCGATATTGATCGTCGGCGCGGAACGCGCGATACACTTCGCCCATTCCTCCGGCCCCGATTTGCTCTATGGTTTTGTAGGCGCCAAATCTGCGCCCGAGCCAGGGATCGTCTTCTAGCGGCAGCACCTTCGCGGCTGCCTCGGCAAAGGTCTTCTCGTCGAGAAAGTGTGGACTAAGATCGCCTTCATGCTCCAGCAAGAGTTCCACTTCGCGGCGGACCGTCCCATCGCCGGCACAGCTTCGCGCCAAAAAGGCATCCCGCTGGCCGGGATCTAATTGCAATGCGTCCGCCAGCACGTCTTTGACTTTCTGCCAATCTTCTGGAGTCATAACTAAACGCAATGATTGATGGCACGGTGCAGCCACAGGCGCGCGCATGCCCACTCGCGTTTGGCGGTCGCCGGAGATATTTCAACCACATCCGCAGTCTCTTCGATGGAGAGCCCGCCAAAGAAGCGCAACTCCACGATCTTGCATTGCCGAGGATCGAACGAGGCAAGTTCCTTCATTGCATCGTCCAACACGATCAGGTCGAGATTGATCTTCTGGGCGGGATCGGTGGCTTCGGGAGCCTCATCGAGGGTGATCGTAATCGAATTCCCTCCACGTTTCGCAGCGGATGTCTTGCGGGCATAGTCAATCAGGATCTGCCGCATTAAATGTGCCGCGATCCCAAAGAAGTGCAAGCGATCGCGCCACTTCACCGAATCTCTACGGATCATCCGCAAATACGCTTCGTGCACCAGCGCCGTGGGTTGGAGGGTGTGATCGGACCCTCGCGCCGCGAGACAACGGCGGGCGATACGGCGCAGTTCGTCATAAACCAGGGGAACAAGTTCATCACGGGCAGAGAGGTCTCCCTCGCTCCAGCGAGTCAGCAGTTCAGTGACAGGATAAGCGGAACTCTCCGACACGCTACCCCCATAGCAGTCAGTGTGCGGTAAAACGTATCCCGGTTCCAAGGGAATGTCAATGTGAATGAAACCCTTTGGAAGTGCTCGATTTAGCGTCCTCAAAATGACGCCAGAGAGCGAACTTTGAGCGTGAATGCGCCGCTTTTTCTCCGCTTTACGGACTCGGCTTTTACATCCAGTCTGCCAAGAGCAAGCAAGTCCTCAATCTGGCGCAGACTGCTTCGGGTACTTTCTGGCTGGAGTCGCAATTCACCAGTAAGAAGCTGGAATAACCCTTAATCGGGGAAACAGTGATAAAGAGTGCCGGCGGCCGGGAGCGTACCGGTGCTCTTTTCTCCTCGTACATCAGCCCAAGTGCATGGCAGTGTTCCTCGGCTTGATCGGTTTCGGCACCATGAGCCAGTTTTAGCGGTTTTTACGTTTCTTAATAGTAGGAGCCCCTCTGACCCAAACCGCCTTGAGGCGCCGGCTCGTGATATGGCGGGAACCATTTTTTGGGGAATGCAGAAAATTTCACACAGAAGACTTCGAGGCATGCCCTCATGCTGTCGTACGCGAAAGGGGACGCAGTTTCGGAGGCACTGGCCAACTCGAAGAAATTCGGGGTTCGCTTGCCCCGGGTCGCGGAATACGCCTCCGGGTTTGTGAGTTCAATCGTCGAAGTCGGCGTAAGCCGGGTTGCATTTAGGGGGCGCGAAGGTCGAGCGGCTCGTTGCTCCCGCCCCCGATACCGAGGCAAACGGCTCCGAAAGGAGCAAAGGAGAATTCCAAGAAATGAACGGCTCATTGAAACGCTTCTCGCGCCTTGCGCACCACTTGCTTTTGGCACTCATGGTTGCCGCCTTCCTGCAGCCTCTGCAAGCGCAGACCAACGCCAATCAGGTGGCAACCCTGCACTGGTATGGGGCGATTACCAATCTGTCGTACCCGGTCCCGGGCGCCTATGGCGTGGCATTCGACGGGGCGAACATGTGGGTAGCAAGCTACAACTCCTACACCCTCACCAAATTTCGTGCAAGTGATGGCGCGGTTCTGCTGCAAACCACGCTGAGCGGCGGCGCATATCAACTTGCCTACGATGGAGCCAACATCTGGGCGACGCTGGGAAACAGCAACACCGTCACCAAGGTGCGGGCCAGCGATGGCGTGGTGCTGGGAACCTATGCCGTGGGGCACGACGCATTCGGCGTTGCCTTTGATGGAACCAATATCTGGGTCACCAATGCGTATGACGCCACCGTCACCAAGCTTCGGGCCAGCGACGGCACGACCGTGGCAACATTTACCGCGGGCGCTTTCCCAACCTTCGTCGCATTCGATGGAGCCAACATCTGGATCTCGAATTACAGCAGTAACACTGTCGCCAAATTGCGGGCCAGCGATGGCGCATTTCAGGGACTCTGCCCCGGACAGGGTCCAGAGGGACTCGCCTTTGACGGGGCCAACATGTGGGTAGCCAACTATCTCGGTGGCTCCGTCTACAAGCTGCGGGCCAGCGATTGCAGCATCCTGGGCACTTATTCCGCCGGCGCTGACCCGTTTGGGCTAGCTTTTGACGGGACTTACATCTGGGCGGCAAACACTGGCGCCAACACGGTGACTAAGCTGCGCGCTGCGGACGGAACGACCATCGCTCACTTCAACGTACCCACCACTCCACTGACTCCGGCGTTTGACGGGAACAACATCTGGGTAGCCAGCTTGAGCGGATCGGTGAGCAAGATGTGAGAGCGGGAAACCCAGGGACATTACTGACGCCAGTTTCTGTTTCCTTGGAACCGCGCAATGCAATAAGGATTCGCAGCAAGAAGAAGCACTGCGTAAGAAAAATTCAAATGGAATGAGGATAAGCCATGCCTAGCGCCCGCGCACAACGTCAACCCCGGACCAGTCTTTGGAGTCTGCTATGGTTGGTCCTCGTTTCGCCTTCACTGCTGGCCCAGGCGCCTCCCAGTGCTGACACTTTCGTCACCAGCGCTTTCTCGAAAACCAACTTCGGCTCCGTGGGCAGCCTCAACGTAGGCCCGGGCAGTACCAGCTACGTGCAGTTCAATCTTTCCGGTATTCCCACCGGAGCTACGGTGACCAAGGCCACCCTGCGCTTGTATGTGGACCTGGTCTTCAGCAACGGCACGTTTGATGTCTATCAAGTCAACAAAAGCTGGGGCGAAAGCACGCTCACGTACAACAACCAGCCGCTGCCTTTGGGCGGGTCGGCTACGGGTGGCCATCCGGTTTCTGTCACCAGTTCCAGCTTCAGTCAATTCTTGCTGATTGACGTCACTTCGTTGGTGCAGGGCTGGGTCGGGGGAACGATCCCGAATTATGGTGTGGCTTTGGCGCTGCCCAGCGGATCTGCTGCCAACTTTTACTTGGATTCCAAAGAGAGCCTGCTCACGGCGAATGGGCCACAGCTCTTAATCGCACTCAGTGGAGCGGCAGGGCCACAGGGTCCGCAGGGGCCGCAAGGACTCACAGGACTGACCGGACCAGCAGGGCCAACGGGACCGATGGGAGCGACCGGCCCACAAGGATCAACTGGACCATCCGGCCCGCAGGGAGCACCAGGTGCACAAGGTGCGCAGGGCCTTATTGGACCGATGGGATTGACGGGTGCGCAAGGTCCGCAGGGAGTTGCTGGCCCGCAAGGCTCATCCGGAACGGGATTCAACTTCCGTGCGGCATTCGACAACACGGCAACCTATGCTGCGAATGATGTTGTCAGCTACAACGGCTCCAGCTATGTCGCGAAGGTGGCAACCAATCCGGGCGATCCTACTCCGGATTCGAATCCGAACTGGGGCTTGATGGCGCAGCAGGGCGCGGCTGGGCCAGCGGGCGCGATCGGCGCACAAGGACCCGCCGGCGCATCCGGACCAGCCGGCATACAAGGACTGCAAGGGATCCCTGGGCCGACTGGATCGACGGGGGCGCAAGGACCTCCCGGAGTGGACGGCGCCCAGGGATCTCAAGGACCCGCTGGACCGGCCGGACCACAAGGCCCGGCTGGCAATGGTGGCCCGGGACCGGCGGAAATCCGGGCGGCGCTCTTGCAGTGGTATCCCACAACGTATGAGGCGGGCAGTGACCCCGGTCAAGTAGCCTTCGACGGGACCAATATCTGGGTCGCGAATGCGAGCGACAACAGCGTGACCAAATTGCAGGCCAGTACGGGCGCGGTGGTCGGGACGTATGGGGTTGGGGTTGCTCCATATGGAATAGCCTTCGACGGAACCAACATCTGGGTCGCGAATAATGGCGACAACACGGTGACCAAGTTGCTGGCCAATACGGGCGCGGTGGTCGGGACGTATGCTGGTGGGAGTTCCCCCACTGGAGTGGCCTTCGACGGAACCAACATCTGGGTCGCGAATCTGAGCAGCAACAGCGTGACCAAATTGCTGGCCAGCACGGGCGCGGTCGTCGGGCAGTATGGGGTTGGGATTCTTCCCGTAGCAGTAGCCTTCGACGGAACCAACATCTGGGTCGCGAATCATGAAGGCAACAGCGTGACCAAGTTGCTGGCCAGTACGGGCGCGGTGGTCGGGACGTATGCGGCCGGTATCCTCCTTGGCCCCATTGCAGTGGCCTTCGACGGAACCAACATCTGGGTCGCGAATGATGAAAACAACAGCGTGACCAAATTGCTGGCCAGTACGGGCGCGGTGGTCGGGACGTATGGGGTTGGGGTTTCTCCATATGGAATAGCCTTCGACGGAACCAACATCTGGGTCGTGAATGATGGCAACAACAGCGTGACCAAGTTGCTGGCCAGTTCGGGCGCGGTGGTTGGGACGTACGGAGTTGGGAGTCTCCCATGGGCAGTGGCCTTCGACGGAACCAACATCTGGGTCGCGAATTATGGGCGACAACACGGTGACGAAAATAGGCGCACGGTAAGTGGGGGCGGGCCCATGCATGCACCGGAACGACTGCGGCTGCCCCGGCCGTCGTGGTTCTCGACGGGCGGGGATTACCGCTGATGCCGCAGCGAGGATGCCACATGGAAGACCCTGATATTGTTCGCGACACGCTCAACGGCCTGCTCGCGTTCGTCGTGCCTGGGCCGGACGCCTATTCCGTGGCGCAAGGCAGCAGCGACGATGACCCCGGCGGCGTGGAGGCGGGAGTCATGGAGGTTCTCATTCGGACTCTCGATCTCTCGGCGCCCTTTCTGCCGCACTTTTCTGCGACCGTGGCCGGGATCCTGAACGATCTCGCGCAGAAAGTAAATCCATCGGCCGCAGGATCGTTGTCGTCTCCATTTTCGCGGCTGTCGTTTGCCGAAAAAGTTGCAGTCTTCCAGATCATGGACGCAACCGATTCACTCAAGTCGCTGGCGGGCGTCCTTCCCGCCTTCGTCGCTTATCTTTGCTACTCCGATGCCGGCGTATTCGATCCCACGACCCTTACGCTCACGGGGAAGCCGGTTGGCTGGGTGATTTCGAATTACACCGGGACTGCCGACGGCCGCGAAGAGTTTCGCGGATATTTCGCGGGCCGCAGCGGTACCGAGAAGGCGGGAATCTAGGCATGCGCGACGTGATTGTGGTGGGCGCGGGGGGCGGAGGCGCGGTCGTGGCGAAGGAACTCGCCGGCCAGGGCCTGGACGTACTCCTCCTCGAAGCCGGGCCCCGCTTTGCCGATCCCGAGAGCGAATGGAACCATTCCGACGGCGACGCCAACAATCCTTATCTTGGCTACTTTCGCTTTGGGCCTGCCGACCGCTCGAAGCCCGAGTGGGTACGGGAGATTTCGCAGAACGCACTGTTCATCCAGCTCTCGGGAGTGGGCGGCACCACGAATCATTACCAGGCGAATTCGCCCCGAGCCACACCGGGAGCCTTCGCCGAGTATGCCGGTTCGGACAAGGACGCTTACGATACCGCCCACTTGTTCCCCTTCGGCTACCGCGAACTTCTGCCTTACTACGAATGGGTGGAGCACACGCTGCCGGTCCAGACCGCTCCCATGGGAACGAAGGAGGAGGTTTTTTTTCGCGGCGCGAAGCTGCTCGGCCTTCCTCTTCAGACCACGAAAGACATTACTTGCGCGGCGTTCCGTCCGCAGGAAAACGCCATCCTTCAGCCTCGCGGCAGTGCCGGCAAGACTTCCGACGCCAGCAAGCTCAGATTCCCCGAAGCGCAAGGCTGCACTTTCTGCGGCCACTGCACGCAAGGCTGCTACGCACCGGTCGGTGCTCCTATCAACCTGAAGGCGAAGCGCTCCACCTCGGTTAGCTACATTCCGATGGCACTGACCTGCGATCTCTGGTCGCGACAGGGGAAAGCAGTCACGCTCATCGCCGACGCATTCGCCACTAAGATCAACACCGACGAGACCTCCGCAGCCCGTAGTGTCACTTGGCGCGTCGGAGCAAGCGGTCAGCAAGTCACCGAGGAAGCCAGAGTCATCGTTCTCGCATGCGGGACGGTCGAGAATCCTCGTCTCTGGCTGAATAGCGGCCTGCCGAATCCGAACGGATGGGTGGGGCAAGGACTCACCGATCACTATGTGGACGTGGTCACCGGCGTGATGCCGTTCGATACCGGCTCGACGCGAGGGCCTGGGTCCAACGGGCGCATCGACTTTCCGGGTTATGGGATGCTTGAGATCGTCGGTGAATCTCCGGGTCTGCGCGCCGGCTTGTGCGCCTTCAGCGACGCCGGAATCGCCGGTTTCTACGACAACGGTCTTCCCGGTGGAGGGTACGGTGCGGACACGGTCGGGCGGCTGATCGGCAAGGATCTCAAGGCGGTGATGGCCAACGCAGACCGCATTCTGCACGTCGACATCTTCACCGACGACGATGTAGAAGCGCAGAACCGCGTGACGCTCTCGCCGAATCTGCCGCCGGATGAGCATGGCCCGGTTCCCCGCATCGAGATCCACCACCGAAACCGCTCGCCACGCACGCTCCGGAACCGGGAATTCCTCGCCCAACAAGCTGTGAAGATGCTGCGCGCTCTGGGCGCGAAAACGATCCACCGCATCAGCAAGCCGCCTTTCGTCATCCACAGCCACAGCACCATGCGCATGGGCATGAGCGCCAATGACTCGGTTCTCGACGAAAACGCGGAAGCCAGGCGGGTGAAGCGCCTGTTCGTGGCCGACAACTCGGCCCTGGCCAACGGGCTCGGCGGGCCGAATCCGACGCTGACCACACAGGCACTGGCGACGCGCACCGCCGAGAAAATCTTCCAGCGCTACTTCGGAGGCGATCCGTGGACCGGAAGAGACGCTCCTGTCGCTTCTATTGACGATTCGGTCACCCGAGCGGTGATGCAGCGCGGCCTCTCAGGAAACTGCGCCAGTCGCTGAGAGTCTCTTGCATCAGGGTCTTCGGAAAGGGGTATGAATCTCCGCGCTTGTCGTAACGGTTGAAATATCGCCCTGTGAGGCAAGGCGTCATACCGGAACACCTAATGGCGCGGGAAGTCGGGCACAAGGGTCTGACGAAACTCCATTGTCGTCCGCTCCATGCACGAGCGCAAGGCGCTGATGGCGGACCTGTCGGACGCCTTCGTTGCGTTGCCGGGCGGATTCGGGACGCTGGAGGAGTTTTTGGAGGTTGTGACTTGGTCGCAGCTTGGTCTGCATGCGAAGCCCTGCGGAATGCTGAATATTTTGGGATTTTACTTGCCACTATTGGCAATGCTCGACCATGCGGTGGAGGAGCGATTTTTGAAGCTGGAGAATCGGGCGCTCGTGCTGGCTCGGGATAAGGCTGCCGACCTGCTGCAAGCACTGGAGGATTGGCATCCCATCGCACATTGAGAAATGGCTGGATCGGGAGACGCGGTGAAAGGGTTTAGGCCTTCACAAGAAAGCTGTTGCAAAAATCGTCGTAGGACAGAATCTCCGTTTCGAGACCTGCCACAAACGCAACTTCGCGCAAGCACCTCTCCTGCTCGCGATACTTTTCCGCCGTGACAAATTTGTCACAGTAGGGCAGATGCACCGACATAAACATATCGCTGCGACCCGCCTCGAATCTTTCACCATTATCATCTCGCACACCAAGGTCGTACCACGACATCAGCATCGCATAGATCAAAGAGCGGAACGGGGGACAAGCGTCTATAAACTCCTTGATGGTGGTCTCGTTGGCATCCGTTTTGGCTGGACGATCATAGACCAGTTTGCCCATGTTCCAAATCAGACTCCCTTCGCGCTGTAACCGAGCGATGGCTTCGCGAAAAGTGGGTGGTGGAACCTCTCCGTGCCTCTTGAAGACCTCTTCAAGTTCCGGACGGATGTTCGCGAACATTTCTGCGTACTCTTTTTGTCGCTCCTTTAGGTGAGCCTTCTGTTCGGCGGATAGGACCTCATCATGGACCAGTTCTCCCTGAGACCACCATACTCACAACAACATACGCAAGGCTGAGTGCGTTACGAATCGGCTGCTCTACCAACTGAGCTACGTCGGCTTGGTACGCCTGATTCAGTTTATCAAATCGCTGATTCTTGTCTCCAACCTGTCTCTTTTGTCGTTCTGAGCGAAGCGAAAAACCGATGTACTTTTTCCTGCGGCGCCACATCGCATAATAAAAGTGTTTATCATTTCTTCAGGTGGATCCAATCCAATGACAAGCTTCGGCCAATCACGGCGCGCTTTCCTTCGAAAAGCGGGCGCAGCCGCCGGCGCGGCGCTCTTGTCACCGTATGCTCCGTCTCAGAACAACACCCCCGCGCCGCCCAGCACATCCCAACCCGCTTCCATCTCCGCTCCCGACAAAGCCGATTACACTCTACACATCAACACCTCGCCGATTGAGATTGCACCCAATCGCATTCTGTCGCTGACCAGCTATGATGGCCAATTTCCCGGCCCGCTGCTGCGCTTCAAAGAAGGCCGGAAGATTTCAGTCGATGTGTTCAACGACTCGGACGCGCCCGAGCAACTTCACTGGCACGGCCAGAAGATTCCCGCCAACGTCGATGGCGCATCCGAAGAAGGAACACCCGTTATTCCGGCGCACGGCATGCGCCGGATCGCCTTCGTCCCCCAGCCCTCGGGCTTTCGTTTCTATCACACCCACAACCGCGCCGCGGCGAACCTCTCCGCCGGACTCTACAGCGCGCAAGCTGGGCCGGTATACATCGAGCCGAAAAATGAACCCGGCAACTATGATCGCGAAGTTTTTCTGGTGCTCAAGGAATTCGAGCCCACCTTCAGCCGTGGCGGCGACATGGCGCAGGACTTCCTCTCCCCGGCCACGCGGATCAAGACGCTCGAACAATCCGGCGAGTCGGCGATGAAGGCCTCCCTGGCCAAAGGCATGCCTCACGGATACGAGGTGGGCTACGGCTCGTTCACTATCAACGGGCGCATGTTGGGACACGGCGCGCCGATCGCGCGTGAAGCAGGGCGAACGCGTGCTGTTTCACATCCTGAATGCCAGCGCGACCGAGATTCGCAGCCTCGCGCTGCCCGGGCACACGTTTCATGTGATCGCGCTCGATGGCAATCCGGTTCCCTATCCCGCGTCCGTACCCGTGCTTTGGCTGGGAACGGCCGAGCGCATCTCGGCCATCGTCGAGATGAATCATCCCGGCATCTGGATTATGGGCGATCTCGACAATGACGACCGTCATCACGGCATGGGCATCGTTGTCGAATATGCCGGACGTGCGGGCAAGCCACTCTGGCTTCCGCCGGCGCCCTTTCGCTGGAACTATGCGGCATTCGCCAAGCCCGGCGCCGCAGCCCGCGTTCCCGACGAAACCTTCGAGATGACTTTCGCCAAAGACAACGCCGCCGAAGCAGGCTTCAACCGTTGGACGATCAACGGAGTGTCGTATCCCGGATCTTCTTCCCCAATGACGGGCGAGGTCGCGCCCGCCGCATTTCATTTGCGTCAGGGCAGGCGCTACCGCATCCACATGCACAATGCCAGTGACGACATTCATCCCATCCACCTGCACCGCCACACCTTTGAATTGACCAGCCTGAACGGCAAACCGACGAGTGGAGTCATGAAAGATGTGGTGATGCTGGGCGGCTACCAGGAGATGGAGATCGATTTCGTCGCCGACAATCCGGGACTGACGCTATTTCACTGTCACCAGCAACTGCACATGGACTTCGGCTTCATGACCCTGTTCGACTATTCCTCCTGATCGCCGCTTCCGATACTCTGACCTTCGATGAGCGAGAATCCGGACACCGGCTTGACCGAGAAGACCTCGCTGACAGAGATCGCGCTCGCCTTCCTCAAGCTCGGAACTATCGCATTTGGCGGCCCTGCGGCGCACATCGCCATGATGCAAGATGAGTTCGTACGCCGCCGCCACTGGATCTCGGAGGCGGAATTTCTTGACCGCATCGCGGCCGCCAGCCTCATTCCCGGCCCCAGTTCGACGGAGGTCGCCATCTTCATCGGCCAGCGCCAACGAGGATGGGCCGGGCTGCTGGTCGGAGGTTCTTGCTTCATCATTCCCGCCGCGATTCTGGTCACTGTGATCGCTGCAGTCTATGTCCGCTTCGGTTCGCTGCCGCAGGTCGCCGGAATTTTGTACGGCATCAAGCCTGCCGTGATCGCGATTATCCTGCAGGCCTTGTGGAAACTCTCGCGGACGGCGGTCAAAACCAAATTCTTAGCCGTGGTTGGGTTCGCCGCGCTGGTTCTCAGTGCGATGGGAATCGCTCCCCTGCTCGTTCTCGCCGTTGCCGGAATCGTGAGCGGCTCTTGGACTCTGCTGCGAACTCAAAAAAGAGGAGGGCTGGCGGCTGCCGTGATTCCTCTGTTCGGGCATTTTGGCGCACCGCTCGCCGCGGGAGCCGCGATCGTCGCCCCGGTGAGCCTGGTTCGGCTCTTCCTCTCGTTTCTCAAGATTGGAGCCGTCGTCTTCGGCAGCGGATATGTGCTGCTGGCTTTTCTGCGGTCCGAGTTCATCGACCATCTGCATTGGCTGACGGAAAAGCAGCTCATCGATGCTGTCGCCGTCGGACAGTTCACTCCCGGCCCGGTATTCACTACCGCAACTTTCATCGGCTACCTGGTTGCTGGGATTCCCGGAGCATTCCTCTCGACGGTGGCCATCTTTCTGCCGGGATTTTTGTTGGTTGCCTGCAGCGGGCCTCTGATTCCAAAGCTGCGCCGCTCTCCGCTGGCCGCCGCGGTGTTGGATGGCGTGGTAGTCGGGTCGTTAGCCCTGATGGCCGTCGTCGCCTGGCAACTCGGCCGAGCCGCGATCCTGGACTGGCGGACGTTATTGATTCTCGTCGCCTCCGCCGCCATCATCTTTTCGTTCCGGATCAATTCTGCCTGGATAATCGCGGGCGCGGCGATCGCTGGCTGGATCCTGCACTAACGTAGCCTCGGACGCATTCGTCCGTAGCCGCTCACTCGCTACGCGGCGGGTTCCACCGCAGCCATCGCCTCATACTCATCATGCGATTCGCCCGGGAGCAGCACCCACAGCGTATAGACGCCCAGAGCAGTTCCAAACGGTATGTGGATCAGAGCGATGAAGCCGAGCACCAGCGCCAGCACGCGCGCCCAGGGCTCGCGATGCAGCAATCCCCATCCGGCGAGGAATCCGCAAGCAGCCTTCGCCAAAACAATGACCCCGATCGTGCTGACGACCGCCGTTAAGAAGCCCGTCGGCACTTCGGGCGGCGCTCCCATTTCATGCAGGTGGGCAAACAGCGTGTTGGCGGCAACAACCATGATTAGCCCAAGTGCGCCGTTCAGCGCCGAAAGCGCCAGCCACAGAATGCCAAGCAGGTGCACATGTTGATGCACGCGGCCCTGTCCTCGCTGCGCCACCGCGACCGCTACCGGACCGACAATCTGCTTTCCACATTTGCTGCAGAAAGCCTGCCCGCTCTGAACCGCTCCACCGCATCCGTCGCAGAACATCGATTTGTCCTCCCGGACAACCCGGCGAGTTCCACTCGCCCAATGCACTCAACATGACTCTCAACAATAGATACGAAAAAATTGCCGATAAGTTCCTCAGAGCCTTCGATCGACATCCAGCCCAAGAAATATTTCGCGCTGAAACTGAATTGGTGCAATCCACTCGTCGCCGATCTCGCAACCCTAAACCAACAACGATGGCCGCAGTTTATTCCGCGCCGACCACGTTCTCAACTAAAACGAAAAGGCCACCCGGCAACTGGGCAGCCTTTTCTTCAAGGGAGAATAGTTCCAACGGAGGCTTCAGTTTCCGTCAAAACTTTCTGCCGAAATCTTATGAGTCCAAAAACAGGGGTGTCAAGCGATTTTTATGAAATAAATGCCTTTGTTTTGTTCAACTTACAAACTGAGCCAACATAGGGAAGAAGTGCTCCATTTTGAGACAAAAACCAGTCGCAAGCCCCCTAAGCCGCTACTTCCATTGTACTTACCCTCGTTCCGGCAGGCTCAGGAGGCCTGCCGCCCACCCTCTGGATCGCGCTCCGGAGGGAGCTCGATGGTCTCAGTCACAACGGTCTCGGTGAGGTGCAGGGAGATGAATTCCATGTGCTCCGGGCGATCAAAAACCTTGTCCGGATACATGCGCTTCATCAAAATGCGGATGCCGCCGAACGCCACGCCCGCAATAATCGCCAGTCCCGCCAGAATTCCGCATAGGACGACGATGTTCAGAATCAGCTTGTAGAGATCGCGCACTTGCGTGCTCTCTGCCTCAGTGTTCCACGTTACGGTGGCCTCGTAGTTCACGCGCCCCAACAAAGTTTTGGCGTCGCTCGTAGAGGCTGCGGCTGCAATCGCCAGAATCGGCCCAGTGCGCTTGCTGCAAAAAGAATCAGCACACTGAATCACGGAAACGCCGGGCTGCGACTGCGCTTCGTGATGTTCCGCTTCAATGCGATGCAGATGCTCGGCGGCCAGCTGCGGCGTGGGATAAGAAATCAGCATCAGCGTCGCTTCGCCGCTGGGAGTGTCGTAATTCGCCAGCGTCACCTCGGAACTCGCGCCGAAGTCGACCAGATCCGCGGAAACCAGCGGCGAGAGCGCGTTCAGCGCAATCGGCCCCAGGGCGTATTTCTGGGTGTTTGGAATGTAGTCGGCATGCGGCAGAAATGCGATAAAACTGGGCAGATTACCCGCATTTCCAGCGGGCCGCGGCAGATCTCCCGCCAGTTCGCGCAGTTGGGCCGCGGACATGGCGCTCTGCCGGCTGAAGATGGCATCCACCAACACCGCCCCGCGATAGAACAAAACCCGCTGCCCGGCCGGCGAAGTGAGCGACGCTGCCTGGTCCCCCACCCGCTCCGGCTTCATCTCCGGCTGCAGATAAAACGTGTAAGCGCCGAAGGCCCCCGACGCATCGGCGAAGCGCGCGGCGCGAATCTTCAGCGTGCGGCCATCGTCGCTGGTGTAGGTAGACGAAGCGAGATCAGTAAACCCGTATTCCTTTAAAACCGCGGCGTTGGCCTGGTCGGCCGCCGAAGCATCGGTGCTGGTCTGCGCCGCGCCCTGCATCTGCCATCCGCCGAATGCCTGCGGCAGAATCGCCCGGGAAGCTTCCGTGTTCAAGGCGCTGGGCATTTGCGCATGCGAGGCCGGCGGCGGAGCCGAAGTCTGCGCAATAGCCGGGGAAACGACAGCCAGAGGAACGATCAAGCCCCCCAGGCACGCTAATATTCTCAGAAAACGGGGATGTTGTAGGCGCGGCAAGGCTCGGCGATACTCCTTATTAATTAGACCACAGAGAGGCGCAAAAAGTTTCCTCTCGTTCTCAAAAGCCGCGGCCCCAGCCCCGTCGCACAGCATGGTTACCATCGGGCAGCACCATCACACATCAGAGCCATTCACAGCCGCCGCCTCTCACGTCAAACTGTGTGTGGGTGGAGAAGATGCGTTTGAAGATTACCGATGATGGTAATAAGCGCCGCGGAAGCCGCACCAAGGCTGTGCTTCCGGTCAAGATGAAGGGGACTGACGTCTCCGGCGACGCATTCGAGGAACTGGTGCACACATTGGATGTAACCGCCACCGGCGTCCGCCTAGGCTCGGTGCGGCGCGAACTGAATCTGTCGGACGAAGTAACCGTTCTGTTCCGGCAACGCAAAATGACTTTTCGCGTGGTCTGGGTCAAGAAATTGAAGGGCACATCCGAGTTTCAGGTTGGATTGCAGGCTATAGCCCAGGATCGTGAAGCATGGGGCATCAACTTCGCGGAGCAGGAAGCCAGAGCCAGGCAACGTCAGGATGCCATGCAGGCGTCAGGGTCGGCATAGAACATTCGCTATTTTGAAGAGCAAGAGCAGAGTAAGAGAAAGATCAAGATAAGGAGCAAATCCGATGCGAAACACATTCTCTAATACGTGGAAGCAGCTGTGGGCTGACGAGCAAGGTCAGGATATCGCCGAATACTCGGTGATGCTGGCAGTCATCCTGGTGATCGTGGTGGGAACCGTCCGCCTGATCGGCTCCAATGCCAACAACGTCTTCTCGAACGTCGGCAGCGCGATCGGACAGTAAGATCTCGCAGTGAAGATCTCGCAATAAAGATCTCGCAATAAAGATCACGGGGAAGTTTCGCAAGCACCACGCAGGGCTGGATGCCCCATTTCTCAAGCGCACTCGCGCGGGGAAATGGGGCTTCTTTTTAGTAGTCCACGCCCTTCCAGAAATTCTGGTTCGGCACGTACTCGTATCTCTGCGGATTGCTCTTCACCATCGCGTCCGCGGTGGCATTCCATTCCGTACTGTGCGTGCCCTTCTCGTTGTCCTGGATCACGGTCTGCTCCAGCAGATAATTGCTGAATCCCTGATTGGTTTTGTCGCGCTCGTCCCACATTTTTTCCACGCTCGCATTGTGTGCGTCTTCCGCGGCATGGGCGCTGGCGGCCTGTTGCGCGGCGCGGCGGCCAATCTCGTGGATCTGCTCAATCGCCGGCGCCGCAATCGCATTCGCCTGCTGCTTCACCACGGCGTTGTTAACGCTGAAGCTGGCCAGAATCGCTCCCATCGTCGTCCGCTCATTGTCTCCTAGTGCCGCCGGCACGGCCGTGTGATATGCCAAATTCATATAGCCGCCGAAACGCCCCGGCGGCGAAGTGCAGAACACGGTGTTCATCTCGCGCACGCCTTTGCCATCTTTTGGATCAATCTGTCCCAGCAGGTGTGCGCATCGCACCGTGCCCGGCATAGCGGTTTCACTGGCAATCTTGATCGAGACCGCCTCTTGTCCGTTGCGCTGGCGCGCCATCTGGAGCAGGTCAACGAAAGTTTTACCCAAATCTCCGCCGTAAGGGTAGTAAAGCGCCTTCGCATACGCAGTATTGCGCAGGCCGCCGCTTTGCAGCGTGGCCATGGTCTTCCGCACACTCGGATTATTGGTGTCGTTGGCGAGATATGGATAGCCGAGCGCCACCGCTTCACCCCGGGGCCCTTCGGCCATGATGGTGCCTCCGCCGCTCGCAGGCAGCACCTTCCAACCCTGCGGCAAGCCAACGGAAGCGGAACGGTCCGGCAGGGTGTACTGCTGCAGCGCCGCGGACTGACCCGAAGCCGCAGCCGGGGCCGCGCGGCCCGAATCTCCAGCCGGATGCCACGTTTTGAACAACGTGGTCAGCATCGGATTGATGGTCGAACCAAATCGCGCCGCATCATCGGTCATCACCGCCGCCTCCACGTGGTCGGAGGCTTTCGAAGCGATCAGCATCCCTGCCAGCTTCGCATTTCCCTGATTGCGGTTCACCAGCGTGAAGAACACGGCCATCGAGTTGGTGCCACGCACGTGAAATACCTTGCCGACTTGTGGCCGGTCGCCATACTGACTATGCAGCGAGTGCAGCACTGCACCCATTGCGCCAGCTTCGCTAGTCTGACCATCCACTTTTCCGTAAACGATCTTGCCCCCCTTGGGGTTATCGATGGTCTTCAAACCTTGCGAACATGCCACGGTTGCGCTGCACGCCAGGAACAGGCAAAGAGCCATAGTCAGAAGCTGTTTGTGGGGATGCACGGTTTACCTCCGGTGAATGACGGCGGCATTTTACCCGAAATTGTCGTTTAGTCCTGCCGGAAAGAATTGAGGGCTATAGGGGGTGACGCTCAGCCCGACGACGAACTTGCAGCATCGAAATCGCTTACTGGCCCGCGGCTTTGTCGAATTTGCTGGCGACTTTCACGCCGCTGAGTCCGTCCACATACTTCGCGATGCCGCGGTAGAGCGATTCCGCAATCTTCTGGCGATACTCGCTGGTCTCCAGATGATGCTCGTCTCCCGGATTACTCACGAACGAAATCTCGGCAAGAATGGACGGCATATTGGCGCCGATCAGCACAATGAACGGCGCTTTCTTCACGCCCCGGTTGCGGATTCCGGGACTCTTCGAAGCCAGCCCGCTGTGCAGCGATTCCTGCACGTCGCCGGCAAATTCCCGCGACTCTTCGATTTTCTCTTTCAGCGCGATCTTCTTAACCAGGTCTTGCAGTTCGTAAATTGATTTCTCCGAGACCGCATTCTCGCGCGCCGCAACTTCCAGCGCCTCCGGCGACGAACTGAAATTCAGATAGTAAGTCTCAACTCCGCGCGCCGCCGGATCCTGGCTCGAATTGGCGTGAATCGAGATGAACAGATCGGCCCTCTGCTGGTTGGCAATGGCAGTGCGGGTTTCGAGCGGGATGAAGGTATCGTCCTTGCGCGTGTAAACGACCTCCGCGCCCATGCGCGTCTCCAGCATCTTGCCCAGACGCCGGCCAACTTCCAGCACCAGATCTTTTTCTTCTAGCCCATTGGGCCCAATCGTCCCCGTATCGTGGCCGCCATGTCCCGGATCGATGACGATCTTGCCAATCTTCAGTCCGAGCGCTCGAATCAGCGAACGGTCGCCCCTGGCCGTGGGCTTGGCCTCGTGGATTTCAGGTTCATCCGAATCATCAGCCGCGACTTTTTCATTCGCCGCTTTGTCACTGCCCGCAACATGGGTGGACGATTTTTTCCGTCCGTGGCTGGTGCGCGCAGCGCTGTCGTCATCATCGTTGTCGACCACGACCTTGGTTGGAGCCGGCGTCTCGCGGCTCAGGTCCACTCGCTTCGGTGAATCGGTCAACCGCGTTTTGGACGACACGCTCGCGGGCTTGGCAGTAACCTTCACGGCATCGCCGACATCCTCCGTCGTGACCGGAGCCTTCCCCGCATCGGCGCGCGCGTCCTCTTTCGCCAGTGCCGCCGCTGCTTCGGCAGTTTCCGCTTGCGTCTCGGCCGCGGAATCGTCGGATCCGCCCTTCGGTGGCGCCGCAACGTCCGCCGTCGCAGCCTTATCCTTCGGAACCGAAGCGTGCGCGCCCTTCTTGCCGTGAATATCAATGATCAGCCGGTAAGGATTAGGCAGCAGAAACGCGTCGTAGTCCGACAGATCATCGACTTCCAGCACCACGCGCGTGCGCCCCGGCTGAAATTGCGCCACGCGAATCTTCTTCAGAAAGCCGTCATCCACGTCGAAGCTCTTGCCCACCAGCGTCGACGCCAGCTTGGTGCCGCGCAGGTCGAAGAAGATGCGGTCCGGCCCGGAGATGCGCTGCGAGCCAAATTTCACGTCACTCTCCAGATCAATGGCGACGCGCGTGTAATCCGGCGTGGACCAATGCCGAATCCCAGTCACCCGCGGCATGCGATTCGAATTGCGCTCCGCATTGCGAGAAGACTCATCTTGCGCGACCGCCCGATCGGAGTCCTTCGCCGATGAGTCCTTCGCCGTCTTATTTTTGTCCGCCCCGCTCTTGTCGGCCGCGCCTTTCGCGTTTTTCGCGTCCGCCTGCGCCTTCTTCTCCGCCTGAGCGTCATGGTCAAGTTCCGCGATCGCCGACTGCGCATCTTCCACCAGCCGGTTGTGCGGATAGCGCTGCAGAAATTCCTGGAAGACAGTGCGCGCCTGCGCCGGATCGTTCAGATCATCTTTGTAGATTTCGCCGATGGTAAACAGCGCGTCGCAGCGGTACCTGCTGCCGGGATATTCCTTGCGCAAAAACTTGTACTGCCCGATGGCGCTCTTCAGGATTTTGTCGTCATCGAAGCGGCGGCCCATCTCCACCAGCATTTCGGCAACGGCGACGACACTGGGATCGGCCTTGGCGGAAGCCGGCGCTCCGTAGTAAATGCCGCGGTAAGCATTGATGACGCGTTGGAAGTCCTGGCGGGTACGATCACCCTGCGAGCGGCCATTCAGCGCCTCGCGCATGCGTTCAGCGTGGGCAAAGCGCTCGCGTGCCCACGACTCGCTATGATGCGCCCGGGCAAACGCCGGCACCGCCGGGAGCGCCACCAGCAACAGCAGCGCCGCCCAGCCAAAGCTCGACTGGCTGGATGATCTTTTCAAATCGCCGACCCGTTAACTGTCCTGATCGTCGTTAAAGTTGAACCGCTAAAGGTACCTGAGAGTCGTATGTAACAGATGCCGCGAACCCTAGTCGGTGTTGCTGATGTAAAGCACGCCGCGCGCATCGCGTTGAACTTTAACCGGATTGTGCGACGCGCCGGTGGATGAAAAATCAAAGCCGCCGTAGTAAAGATTCGTAATCCGGCGAACATAATTCTGGGTTTCGGCGTAGCGCGGGACGCCTGCGCTGCGCGCCACCGCTCCCGAACCCGCGTTGTAAGCAGCCAGGGTCAGATTCACGTCGCCGCCGTAGCTTTCCAGAAGCTGCTTCAGATGTCGCACTCCCGCATCCACGTTCTGTTCCGGATCGAACGGATTCTTCACGTTCAACGACCGCGCGGTGGCCGGCATGAGCTGCATCAGCCCCATCGCCCCTTTGCGCGAAACCGCATTGGAATTGAAATTCGATTCCACCTTGATCACGGCCCGCACCAGGTTCGGATCGACATTGTGCCGCGCCGCCGCCATCACAATCGACGCATCCACTTCTTCCGGCGAAGCCTGATGTCCATGAGCATTCGCGGCCACGATCTTCGCATTCGCCGACTGCGCCGACTCGCGCACAAAATACTGGCTCACTTCCGCCGCCGCCGAGCGGGCGGCCTGCATGGATGCTGCATTGGCCGAGGCCACCGGCTTCCAACGATTTTCCTTGGAACTCCAGTACACCAGATTCGGACGCTTCGGCTGCGCGGGCTGTACTTGCCGCGGCTGCGCCGGAGCCGGTTCATTCACGTAGATCTTGCGTCCGTGCTCGTCGGTGGTGGCAATCAATTCCGTGCGCTTGTCGCTTTCGCTGGCCCAGGCGCAGAAATTGGCAGAAGAGGAAATGAAGGAGGTCGCGACCGCCGTGCTTGCCGTCAGCATCAGTGCGAGTTTCAGGCGCTTGCGCATATCCGGGCGTTTTTCCCTTTCACCGAACCTTCGCCAGAAGAATGATCTGCCAAGACAAACTTCACCCCTCTCGCGAACTACCCGGAACCTGACGGAGAAATCCTCACCAGAGTAGGACGATTATAGGCGGCAGCGGATAACCCGACAATCTGCCAAAAGGGAGTAGAACCACCGAAGTAATCGAGGTAACCAACTGAAAATATGATCGTTAAAGTTTAGCCAGAAAGCCGGCCCAAGTGGGGGTAACCGAGCCGAAGTTACTGTGGCGCACGCGCCGAGAAGCCGTCCGCGAGACTCGGCCCCGGTTCATGAGTCTGCTGGCAACTTTTCAACCACCATCGCATGCTTCCTGATTTGCGAACAACTGGCTGTCAGCGGAGCACTCAATCATCGTGGACGCTATCCTCATCCAGTGTGGTCGCAAATGGTGACTGCGACCACACAGAGGATGTTTTCGAGGATGTGAGGATCGGGCCGCGTGCCCGTTCCGGCAGGAGACCGGGGGGCGAGGCTCAGTGCTTGCCCGCTCGCCTTTTCCCGATGCTGCCGACGGCGACGATTCCCTGGCTTCCGCCCGCACTGATGACGACGGTGTCGATTTCCGCACCACTGTCCACAACGACGAAGTTTGCGGCCACCGGCGGACGGCCGTCAGTGAAGTCGATTGTAAAGGTGCCGGTGCAGTCGGAATTCACGGTGTAATTGCCGGTGGCTGGAGTGTGGGTGAAATCGGCGAGAACTTCGCCACTCACCGTGACCGTGTCGGTCTGGGTAAGCCCACCTTTACCATCGAATTGAGTCATCGCCACCCCCACCTGAGGGCCCGTGGGTCCATTGCCCCCCAATTTAGTGCCTTGGATGGTGAATCCATAGTTGCCAGCGATGAGTGTGTTGCTGCAGGAAGAAGACTGACTCTGCCCGAATCCTGATGCCAAAGCCCCCAGGATCAGCACGCCCAACGCGGCCAAATTTGCGACCCGCTTTTTGTTCATAAACTCTCCTCATTCAACCTTAGATTTCTCGTTTTCCTCAGCGCGCCTTCGCTTCCATGGAAAGCAAACGCTGAAGTGTGTGTACTCATAGCTCGTGACGCCAGTTCCGTCCATTGACCCGCTCTAAATCCTGCCTGACTTGCCAAGAGAATGTCGGCGAAGGAGTTATTGACTTGGCTGAACTGAGGTCTGGGGTAAAATCAAGTCCCCTGGAGTGGAGGTTGATGGACCCGCTTGCCAGTTCCCGCCGCCGTTTTCGCACGGGACTCTTCGAAATAGACTTCGGCTCTGGCGAAGTCCATAAGGAAGGGCGGAAAGTGCCTGTGCAAGAGCAGCCTTTTCGGGTTCTGGCGATCCTGCTGGAGCGCCCTGGCGAAGTGGTCACCCGAGAGCAGTTGCAGGCGAAATTGTGGCCAGCCGACACTTATGTGGGCTTCGATGAAGGCCTCAACACCGCCATCCGAAAACTGCGAGTGGCCTTTGGAGATTCCGCCGAAAACCCTCGATTCATCGAAACCGTTTCCCGTAGGGGATATCGTTTTGTAGCGCCCGTTTCGGAAGCGATCGCGGCAGTCCCCCAACCTCAATCCGCTGAGAATGTCGCTCCCGAAGAAATGGCCTACGTGCCCCGGCGGACGCGGCGGCCAGCGTGGGTATTCGCAGCCTCTGTCGTGATTGTCATCCTCGCCAGCGGCGCCTACCTGGCGCGCCGGCATTGGCCGGCAAAGCCCCCGGCGCCACAGCGAGTGATGTTGGCTGTCCTGCCCTTCCAAAATCTCAGCAACGATCCGGAACAGGAGTACTTCAGCGACGGCCTGACCGAAGAGACTATCACCGATCTCGGCCAATTGAGCCCTGAGCATCTAGGGGTCATCGCTCGCACTTCCGCCATGACCTATAAGCACACGAATAAGACAGTCAGCGAGATCGGCAAGGAACTCGGCGTCGGCTACATCCTCGAAGGAAGCGTGCGGCGCGAGGGTGGGAAGGCTCGTGTCAGTGCGCAGTTAATTCGAGTCGGCGACCAAACTCATCTTTGGGCACAGAATTACGAACGTGAACTGCATGATCTGCTGCAAATCGAAAATGAACTGGGGAAAGCCATCGCGCGTCAGGTACAGATTAATCTCACACCGCAGCAGGAAATCGATTTGTCCAGAATGCGCTCTCTGAATCCCGAAGCCTACGATCTCTACCTAAAAGGCCGCTTCTACTGGAACGAGAGAAATCCCGCCGCCATCAAGCAGAGCATCGGTTATCTTCAGCGGGCGACGGAACAGGATCCGAATTTCGCATTGGCTTACGTCGGTCTTGCCGATTCCTACAATATCGGGAACATCCTCGGTGCATACTCGCCCAAGGAAAGCCTTCCTAACGCAAGAACAGCGGCTCTCAAAGCCCTGTCGCTGGACCCTTCGCTCGCGGAGGCGCATGCCGCCCTCGGCATGGAGAAGTCACACTATGAGTTTGACTTTCCCGGCGCCCAGGCAGAATTTCTGAAAGCGATTGAACTGAACCCAAACTCGGCCTACGCCCATCTCTTCTATTCCAATTGCTATCTCGCTCCTATGGGACGAATGTCAGAGGCCATCTCCGAGAACCAGCGAGCGCTGCAACTCGATCCCCTGTCGTTGCCAATAAACAATTTCATGGCTATGACGTACATGTTTGCCGGCGACTACGAAAAGGCCTATCAACAATTCCAGCACACAATCGCGATGGATCCTACTTTCCCGCTTGCTCACCAGTATTTTTCCTTCCTCCTGGCTGCAATGGGAAGATACGAGGAGGCGATTGCGGAGGATGAAAAGAGCCAGTTGCTGGGCGGTGCCAGTCCACCGGAGGTGGCTGCGGAGGCGGCCATCAAACTGCACGTCTTTAAGTCAGAAGGAGAGCGGGGATATTGGCAACACAATCTTGATTTGACCTTGCGAGCATTAAAGGCTCCGAACGGATCGTTCGTGTCAGCCAGCGATTTGGCTACCTCGTACGCACTAGCCGGCGAAAAAGACAAAGCCTTCCAATGGCTGGACAAGGCTTATGCCGAACGCGACGGCAAGGATATCACGCTGCTGAACTGTCGATCCCGCTTTCAAGAATCTCCACGGCGATCCCAGGTTCGCCGACCTGCTGCGTCGAATGGGTCTTCCCACTTAGACAGCGATGGGCTGCGCTTCCTTCCAGTTGAATCCGGACTATCGCGAACTTCTCTCGCTGCCTGTCGCTTCCAGCGCCGCCGCGAACGCGTCCAGCGACAGCGACCGCAACAGATTCCGCCGCATCCCGCGCTCGACCTCGGCCAGCCGGTCGGATGCGAACGTAATCCAGTCGAAATCGATCGACTCCGCCAGCCGTTTCAGTTCCGAAGAAATGTCAGTATTGCGCACCATCTCCGGCGCGCCCGATTCGAGGAAAATCAGATCGCGCAGCAACGAGTAGAGCGTCCGGATCAACTGCTCGGTCTTCTCGCGTCCCTCGGCTCCGGCACGGTACGTCTCGGTGATCTTGAATAGCTCGCTGTGCTCCCCGCCGCGGACCGCAGAATTCAAGATCGCCAGCGCATGCGCTCGAGCCGCGACATAGCCTTCCAGATCGAAGCCCCGCGCCCGTCCTACCGCGCCTTCCGAAAGCCGCGCCACCAAAGCCCGATGCGGCGCCTTCCACTCCGGATGCCGCTCCGCCAGATCGCGCTCGATCTCTTCCGCGGTCAGCGCGCCCAGCGTGAACACCATGGAGCGCGAGCGAATCGTCGGCAGCAGCTCTCCCGGATTCTCCGTCAGCAGAAAAATCGTCGCAAAATCCGGCGGCTCTTCCAGCACCTTGAGCAGCGAGTTCGCCGCCTCTTTCATAAACGCCGAATCGGTGAAGATGTAGACCCGTTCCCTGCCCTCCGCCGGACGGTAATAAATCGTCTCAATCACGCGCCGCACCTGATCCACTTTGATCATCATTTGCGGCGGATCGGGCGGGATGACGAGCACGTCGGGATGCGTCTGCACGAACAGCCGCGTTTCTTTCTTGTCGGTCTCGCGCAGATTCTCGCGCGCCTCAACCGCCTCGGCAAACCGCGTCTCCAGATCGCCCGCCTGTGCGATGCGTACGCAGTTGGCGCACTTGCCGCAGAAATCCGGCAGGCCATCAGTCTCCGTCGGCGTGAGGCAGTTCAGCGCCTGCGCCAGCATCAGCGCCAGCGTGTACTTTCCCGCTCCCCGGCCGCCAGCCAGCACCACGGCGTGCGGAAACCGCTCCCGCGCCAGCATGTCGCGCAGGCGATGCACGATTTCCGCATTACCATGAAAATCAGAAAAAGGCATACATCCTTTTCACTATGAAGCCCGACTCACAACTTCAACTTCCTCCGCACCAGTTCCACAATCTTCTGATGTGTCTCTGCCGGCGTCCCGCGCGCGTCCACCATCACCATCCGCCCGGGCTCGCGCTTAGCGATCGCCGCATAGCCTTCCCGCACTCGCGCGAAAAACGCCGCCGTCTCCTGCTCGAAGCGATTCTCATCATGTGCGTGCCCCGCATTCTTCCGGGCAAGCTGGTTACGCCGCCGCGCTCGCGAAAGACTGGCCGCAGGATTCGAGTCCATCAGAATCGTCAAATCCGGATTCAAGTTCCCGCACAACACGCGATGCAGCTCCAGCACCGGCTTGTTCCCCAACTTCCGGCCGCTACCTTGATATGCCTCAGTCGAATCAGTGAAGCGATCGCACAGCACGATGCTTCCCACGGCCAGCGCCGGATCGATCACCTCGGCAATGTGCTGCGCCCGCGACGCGAACATCAGCGCCATCTCCGCCAGCGGAGCCAGCCCCGCCGTATTTGAATCGAGCAGCACCTTGCGAATCCTCTCGCCCGTAGCTGTGCCGCCCGGCTCGCGCGTCTCGACGACTTTGTGTCCCGCTGCGCGCAGCGCGCCGGCGAGCTTCCGCATCTGCGTGCTCTTGCCCGTGCCGTCAAGCCCTTCGAAGGTGATGAATTTCCCGCGCCGCGACATCTGCCGCATCATAGCAGCGCCGGGCGTCTCAGAAATACTCCGCCAGCCACTTCAATCGGCCGGCCCGGCAAAGAGAATCAGATTTCCATCGGGATCCAGACACAATAAAAGTTCTAGCGCCCCAAGGCTCCTTCTTGAGCGTTTGATGAAAGCGCACTCCTGCGGCCTGGTAACTCAAGAAGAGTTGTTTGATCTCATCTGTGGTAGCGACGGTGAGCGTAGCCGAAAGCAGATGCTCGCGCTCCCGAATATCGCCAGCAAACACAGGTTCGCAGACCAGCCTCAAATTAAGTCGTGCCTGGTCGCGGATGACCTGCCCGTAGAACGGCGGATCGCCATACACGAATCCGACCGCGAAGCCGAGCTGGTTTGTATAGAAATCGCACGAAGTCTTAACGTTCGCAACGAAGAGTTGTGCCTCAGTTGAATTGAGAATGGGACGCGGCGTCATCTGCGTGGGTTTATCGATCATGGCATCAGCTCCTGATTTGAGCGCCTGCCATCCCTCGAAACCCATCTGCCGTGCCACTAGCTCCTGGGCATCGGCAAGTTTAAAGTTCGCGTCCAATATCTGCTCGTCATTGAATTGGCGAAACCGCGGCAGCGCCGCCCTGATTTGGGCGGCCACCGGATAATATCTTTCGCGGTGCCAACGCAGATATTGTTTGGCTTGCTTCCTGAGGTTTTCGAGGTTCGGCATAGGCGCAACTGTGTTTCTATGTAGGCGGGCGTTGCCCTTTCGCAATACCAATGACCGATGCGCCCTACGCCGCAAGAAAATAGTGCCTCGCCAAAATGCAGTTGTCAACCGATGCGCCTCATGTATCCGCGTCCTGTACGCTCGCCGTCGATGGCTGCTATATTCGTAATTTCTGCCACCGCGATTTCCTGATCGCGAATCTGGGTTACAAATACATGGGGGATCTGAACCAATGAAGCTCTCGAAAGTCTGGGGAGTTGTCTGTCTTGCAATGCTGGCAGTTTCCGGTCAGTGCGTCACCGCGCCGACCATCACAATCGCAGTCGATGCCACGCATGCGGCCCGCAAAATCTTCCACGCGTCCCTGAAAATTCCCGCCAGCTCCGGAGAGCTCACCCTCTACTATCCCAAGTGGATCCCCGGCGAACACGCGCCCGACGGCCCGGTCATCGATCTCGCCGGCCTGTTTTTCCGAGCCGGCGGCCACGACCTCAAATGGCGGCGCGATACTCTCGACGGCTTCACCATTCACGTCGAAGTGCCCGCGGGCGTGAATGAAGTCGATGCTGAACTCGACTTTCTTTCTCCCGCAACTTTCGAAGGTGGATTCTCCGCCGGCTCCTCCGCCACCGACAAGCTCGCCGTCATCAGCTGGAATCAGGTTCTGCTTTATCCCAAAGGATGGAAGGCCGACGAGATCAACTACACCGCCAGCTTGAAACTGCCGGAAGGCTGGAAGTTCGGCACGCCGCTGCCCGTCGCCAGTCAGAGCGGAAATGAAATTCATTTCTCAACCGTAACGCTCACCACGCTCGTCGACTCGCCCGTGATTGCCGGGGAATTTCTGAAAGTCGTTCCCCTCGCGCAGGATCCGCCGACGGAGATGGACATCGCCGCCGACGCGGCCGCCGATCTCGAGGCGCCGCAGGAAGTCTGGGATCACTACAAGAATCTGGTCGACCAGGCACAGAAACTTTTCGGCGCGCATCATTACCGCGACTATCACTTCCTCTACACCTTGAGCGATCACGTCGCCCACTTCGGCCTCGAGCATCACGAATCCGACGATAGCCGCGTGGACGAACGCGCTCTGGTCGACGACACGGCACGCAAGCTTTCCGCCAGCCTTCTGCCACACGAATATGTGCACTCGTGGAATGGAAAATATCGCCGCCCCGCCGACCTGGCCACGCCCGACTACGAGCAGCCCATGCAGGACGATCTGCTCTGGGTCTACGAAGGCCTGACCAACTATCTCGGATTCGTGCTCACCGCGCGCAGCGGCCTGCTCACTGCCGATCAGGATCGCGATGACCTCGCGATCACCGCTGCCGGGCTCGATCACGAACCTGGCCGCACCTGGCGCAACTTGCAGGACACCGCCGACGCTGCACCAGAACTTTATTTCAGTCCGCAGGCCTGGTACTCCTGGCGCCGCAGCACTGATTTTTATTCTGAGGACACGCTCAACTGGCTCTGGGTCGACGTCATCATTCGCCAGCAGAGCAAGGGCGCAAAGTCGATCGACGATTTCTGCCATATTTTTCACGGACCGCCCAGCACCGGTCCGGCCCTCAAGACCTACACCTTCGACGACGTCGTCAACGCCCTCAACCAGGTCGTGCCCTACGACTGGCGCGGCTTCTGGACCGAACGCCTCACGACGCACGCGCCTCACGCGCCGCTGGGCGGCATCGAGGGCAGTGGATGGAAAGTTGTCTACGACGAGAATCCTTCTGACATGATGAGCAGCCAGGCCGGCATGTACCACTTCGTTGCCGCTGGATTCGCGCTAGGACTAAGCCTCCGCGACGATGGCGGCATCAGCGACGTCATCGAAGGCGAAGTCGCCGCCAAAGCCGGCATCGGCCCCGGAATGAAAGTAGTCGCCGTAAACAGCCACCACTTCTCGCCCGAAGTTCTGCGCGACGCCATCAAAGCCGCGAAGAACGCAACCACTCCGATCGAACTGCTCATCGAAAACGACGACTACTACAAAACCTACAAACTCGACTACCACGCCGGCGAAATGTATCCGCACCTCGTGCGTGATGACGCAAAGCCCGACCTGCTAAGCGACATCCTAAAAGCAAAGTAAGTGTGTGCCGGGTGCCCCATTCTAAACTCGCGTTCTGTGCGAGTTTAGAGTGGGGGTTTTGACTTTGATCCCTTTGATCTCCCCCAGTATTCCTGAGTTACAATCACTCCGCCCATGCACCTCTCCCGAGCTTCCCTCGTCTTGCTTCTGCTCTCCTGCGCGCAAGCCCAATCCATCCTCGGATTCACTCCCTACAACTCCTCCCGCGAAACCGAAATCGAAACCAAATTCAAATCCATCCCCACGCCCGACGAAGAGCGCCGTCAGCACCGCATCTTCACCGCCCAGCCGCACCTCGCCGGATCGAAACGCAACAACGAACTCGCCGACTACATCGCCGACCAGTGGCGCGCCCAGGGACTTTCCGACGTCGTCATTCGCCGCTACGACGTCTATGGCACCAATCCCAAGAGCGCATCGCTCGAGATGATCGCGCCCACGCACTATCAAGCCACGTTGCGCGAGGCTCCGCTCGACGCCGACCCTGACTCGCAAAGTTCCGGCATCAGCGGCGCGTGGCTCGGCATGTCGATCTCCGGCGAGGTCACCGCGCCCGTGGTCTACGCCCACAGCGGCAATCCCGACGACTACGATCTGCTGCGCAAGAACGGCATCGATGTGAAGGGCAAGATCGTCCTCGTGCGCTATTCGAATCCTTACAGCTATCGCGGATTCAAAGCGCTCACCGCGCAACGCGAAGGCGCGGCCGCAATTCTCATCTACAGCGATCCTGCCGAAGACGGATACAAAAAAGGCAAGGTCGATCCCGATGGCCCGTGGGGCCCGGAATACAAAATCCAGCGAGGCGCGATCACCTACGACTTCATTGTTCCCGGCGATCCGCTGACTCCAGGCTGGGCCTCGATCCCAGGCGCGAAGCGCATTCCCATCGAGCAGGCGGCTTCCGTGCCGAAGATCATGGCGCTCCCGCTGTCCTGGCACGATGCCAAGCCCTTGCTCGAAAATATGGACGGCCCGCCCGCTCCAGAAAATTGGCAAGGTGGATTGCCCATTCAATATCGCCTCGGCGGCGACCGCGTGAAAGTCCATCTCAAAATCGAAATGGACAATGGCACGCAACCCTACTACGTAGTCGAAGGCCGCATTCGCGGCTCCGAGTTGCCCGACGAATGGATCGTCCTCGGCAATCACCGCGACGCCTGGGTCTTCGGCGGCGTCGATCCCTCCAGCGGCACGGCGTCGATGATGGAACTCACGCGCGCCCTCGGACAGCTCGCCCAGCAAGGCATGCGCCCGCGCCGCACCATCGTCGTCTGCAGTTGGGACGGCGAAGAGGTCGGCCTCACCGGCTCCACGGAATGGGGAGAGCAGTTCGCGAAAGAACTGCGCGACAAGGGTGTCGCTTACATCAACGTAGACGAAGCGACCTCCGGCCCGAATTTCCATGGCCAGGCGATCGCGTCGCTCGCACCCATGCTGGAAGAAACCACGCGCAGCCTGCAGGATCCGTCCGGCAAGACTCTGTACGAAGCGTGGAAGGCGACGGCCGAGCGAGAAAAAGGAGCGGCCCAATCCGGCCCGTTCAATTCCGGCGCCGCCAACTCAACCCTCACTGACACCCGCATCGGCAGCGGCTCCGATCACACCGTGTTCCTCAACTTCGTCGGCATGCCTGTCATCGGCCTGGGATTCGAAGGCGACTACGGCGTCTACCACTCCGCCTACGACGATTTTTTCTGGATGAACAAATTCGGCGACCCCGGCTACCACTATCACACCCTGATGTCGCAACTCTGGGGCGTGACCGCGCTGCGCCTGGCCAACGCCGATTTGCTCCCATTCGACTTCGCCAGCTACGCCGCAAACATCCGCCAGTTCGTAAACGAATTGGCCAAGGCCAACAACATGGAGGGACAGCCGCCCTCCACTGCCCAGTCGAGCGCAGCTCGACAGTCACCACTCGACCTCAAGCCAATACGAGACGGCATCGACAAATTCGAAGCTGCCGGAAAAAAGCTCAACGACTCTCTCGCACGCAAAGTCGCCACCGGCCAGGTCGATCCCAAACTCGCCGCCACACTCAACCGCGGCATGATGCAGGTCGAGCGCAACTGGCTCAATCCCGACGGCATCCCCGGCCGCCCCTGGTTCAAGCACATGCTCTACGGCGCCCGCTTCACCTACGCGCACCTGGAACTGCCCGGCCTCACCGAAGCAGTCGAAAAGCAAGACTGGCCGACCGCTCGGCAACAAGCCGAACTTCTGCAACGTGCGCTCGAGAAAAATACCAAGCTGCTCAACGAACTGAGCGCCCGCCTGCCTCACTGACATCTCAAAAAAAAACACGCACCCCTTCGACGAGCCGAAGACTCTAAAAAAAGCGACTACAGGTTCTAGCAAAATTAATCCAGTTCCCAAAGCCAAGAGGAGGCTCTCCATGTCCTACGTCGAAGTTGGAAAAGAAAATTCCACGCCCATCCATCTCTATTACGAAGATCACGGCTCCGGCCAGCCTGTCGTTCTGATTCACGGATACCCGCTAAGCAGCGCGTCCTGGGAAAAACAAATTCCAGCCCTGCTTCAAGCCGGACATCGCGTCATCGCCTACGATCGCCGCGGATTCGGCAAGTCCAGCCAGCCCACCACCGGCTACAACTACGACACCTTCGCCGACGATCTGCACAAACTCATCACCCATCTCGGCCTGCGCGATTTCACGCTGGTCGGATTCTCCATGGGAGGCGGCGAAGTCGCACGCTACATCGGCAAATACGGATCGAAGAACGTCAGCAAGGCCGTAATCATGAGCGGCGTGCCGCCCTATCTGCTGAAGACCGCCGACAATCCGGAAGGCGTCGATGGCTCCGTATTCCAAGGCATCGAGAAAGCTGTTGCCGCCGATCGCTACGCCTTCTTCGGCGCGTTCTTCAAAGACTTCTACAACGCTGATGTCTATCTCGGAAAGCGCGTCAGCGAGCAGGCAATGCAGAACAGCTGGAATGTGGCTTGCATCTCGTCGGCCACGGCCAGCTTAGCGTGCGTGCCAACCTGGGGAGAAGATTTCCGCAAGGACGTGGCCAAAATCGACGTGCCCACACTGGTCATTCAAGGCGACGCCGACCGCATCGTGCCCTTCGCCTCCTCCGGCCAGCGCACCGCCAAGCTCATCAAAGGCGCCGAATTGCACATCATCAAAGACGGCCCGCACAACGTCGCCTGGACCCACGCCGACGAAGTCAACGAAGCCCTGACGCAATTCCTCGCCCGGCCATCGGCCAAGGGACAGACGTCAGCATCAAAGACCAAAGCCGTCGCGTAAGATTCTCGCGCAGAGTTTCATGTGGGGACAGCCGCCCTCGGCTGTCCCTCGCGCGATAGCTCGAGTTCCTCGCGGCGCTAGAACAAGCGGATTTTCACTTGCTGCACGAGTTGACCGCGCGCTCCTCGCCGCCTCAGAGCGGGGCAGGCAGTTGATTGTAGTTTTGGACCGGACAGCGCCGGGATGCCCGTCCGAGCCTGGAAGGAGTAAACTGTTCGTGGGAGACTGACATGGAAGCCGCGCGATCCATAGCTGTATTTGTAGCCATATTTGCTGGCATACTTACAGCGTTTTTCTGTGCTTTTATCAGTGCCTTTGATCTAACCGAAGAGCGAAGAAAAGCTGCACGGGATAAGCGTATGGCTGAGTATAAGATGGCAGCAAGACTCCTGAGACTCGACATCTGAGCGCTCCTGAAGCCCGATCGACACTGCCCTTGCCATTCCGCCTAACCTTCGGCATAATAAGAGTTTGTCTTGACCTCACCGGACTCTTCCGGCATTAAGGATAACTGTCTCGTGTTAATGATTCGTCTATCGCGCACTGGTGCGCGCAAACAACCGCAGTATCGCATTGTCGTGATTGAGAAGGCGCGCGCGCGCAACGGCCGCCCCGTGGAAGTGGTCGGGACCTACAATCCCCGCACCAATCCTGCGAGCGTCGAAATGAAGCGTGATCGCGTCGACTACTGGGTTTCGAAGGGCGCCCAAATGTCGGAGCGTGTGCACAAGCTGTTCTCCAAGCCTCCGGCCGCGCCTGCTCCGGTCCCGGCTGCATAGGGCCGGTACCTTCACGAAACACCCGATACGGCACACCCGCGGGAACGTTCGATCTGCCGGGATACGACCGGATAGATCAGGCCGCTGGGGCACGACCGGGTAGGGCACGACTTTAGTCGTGCCGCAGACGCGCCCCTCGACGACTGCGGCTTTAGCCGCTGAGGCAAGCGGCCTCCAAGTGAGAATCGAAGAGTATGACTGAGCCTACTGCAAATGTCTGCGCGCTGGTCGAACTGATCGCGAAGTCGCTGGTCGACGCGCCCGACGAGGTGTTCGTCGAGCAGTTCGACGATGGCGTCATCGAACTCGAAGTCGCCGAAACCGATGTGGGCAAAGTGATCGGCCGTCAGGGACGCACCGCCCGCGCGTTGCGCGCCCTGTTGAGTGCCGCCGGCCATCGTGCCAATAAGCGCTACTCCCTCGAGATTCTCGAGTAGGTGGAATCGGGAAGGGCACGACTTCAGTCGTGCCGTTAGGGCAGAAAAGGATTGGGGCTTTAGCCCCTGAGGCTCGTTCGAAACGAACGGTGAGTTCATCACGCTGGCCCGCGTCGTGAAAACGCAGGGCCGTCACGGCGAGGTCGCTGCCGAAGTCCACAGCGACGTGCCGGATCGTTTCGCTGTAGGCATGAAGCTGCTGGCCCTGGGCAAAGAGCAAGGTCCGCGGCGCGAGTTCGAGATCGAGGATCTTTGGCCGCACAAGGGCCTGCTGGTCCTGAAGTTTCAGGGCGTAGATTCGATGTCGGACGCGGAAACTTTGATCGGCTCGGAACTGCAAGTTCCCGGCAAAGATCGGGCCAGCCTCGAGCAGGGCTGGAATTACATCAGCGATCTGATCGGCTGCACGCTGATCGATCAAGAGCGCGAAGTGGGACGCATCGAAGACGTTCAGTTTGGATCGGGCGAAGCGCCGCTGCTCGTAGTGACCGGCAAAGCAGGCAAGAAGTTCGATGTGCCCTTCGCCGAAGCGTATTTGCAGAGCGTGGATGTAGCGCAACAGAAAGTGTGCATGCACCTTCCCGAAGGATTGCTGGAGGTCAATGCGCCGATGACAGCAGAAGAAAAGCAGGAGCAGCAGGCAGAGAAAAATAAGAAGAAGCCCTGAAGATTTTCTCTGTGTTCCTCTGTGCCCTCTGTGGTGAAAGATTTTGAGTTCCGCCAATGAAGGCCGACATCGTAACGATTTTTCCGGACTTCTTTCGCGGACCGTTGGATCACGGCATCACCCGCCGGGCGCAGGAAATGGGCCTGGTGAAAATCGAAGTCCACGACCTGCGGCAGTTCACGCACGATCGGCACCGCACCGTGGATGACCGCCCCTTCGGCGGCGGCGAAGGCATGGTCCTGAAGCCGGAACCGATCTTTGAATGTTTAGAGTCGTTGCAGGTAGCGCCCCGCGAACAGCGCGTCAGCGGCCCAGCGCGAGAGTCTGTCATTTTGCTCTCGGCGCAAGGCCAGCGCTTTACGCAGAAAGTCGCGACCGAACTGGCAGGGCTGGATCGTATCGTGTTGCTCTGCGGACGATATGAAGGCGTCGACGAGCGGGTTTCCGGTTTTCTGGCGGACCGCGAGTTGTCGATCGGCGACTACGTTTTGAGCGGCGGAGAACTGGCTGCGGCGGTAATGATCGAAGCCGTCACGCGCCTGCTGCCAGGCGCGGTGGGCAACGCAGCTTCGACCCGGCAGGAGTCGTTTACGACTCACGAGAATGCCGTCGAGGTTGCGGAAAACGCAGGCGCCGATTCGACGTGTGGTTCCGGCGGGTTGCTGGATTATCCGCACTACACGCGCCCCGCAGACTTTCGCGGCATCGGAGTGCCGGAGGTTTTGCTCAACGGGAATCACGACGAGATTCGCCGCTGGCGCCGCGAGGAATCGCTGAGGAAGACGCTGCGCAACCGTCCCGACTTGCTGCATGACGCGGAGCTCAGCGACGAGGACAAGAAAATTCTGGCCCGGATCAGCCGAAACAAAGTGACACCTGATTCCGGCGTAGCAGATAGAATTCAGGAATCGAACGAAGGATAAAAGATCATGTCAAACCTAATCATCGAAAAGCTGCTGGCCAAGACCAAACGCACCGACCTCCCCGCGTTTCGCCCCGGTGACACCGTCCGCGTCCACGTGAAGATCAAAGAAGGCGATAAAGAGCGCCTCCAGGCCTTCGAAGGCGTGGTCATCAAGCGCGACAACGGCCCGCAGGCCAGCTTCACTGTCCGCAAGATGAGCTTTGGCCAGGGCGTCGAGCGCATCTTCCCGCTGCATTCCAAAGTCATCGACAAAGTGGACCTGGTGCGCTCTTCGAAGGTGCGCCGCGCGCGGCTGTTCTATCTCCGCGGACTCCGCGGCAAGGCTGCCCGTCTGCGCGACGTCGAAAAAGCCTAGCCTTTTAGAGCAAGAGCGTGGCCCGGCTCCCAGCCGGGCCATGGCTCGCACCTACCGCGCTACAAATCCACGCTTGCGCGATTCGCCTCTCTCGGTGAAGATGAAGACGACTCGCTTTTCGTTTTGCCGATGAAGTCGTCGCCAACAAACTTCCCTTCCACGCGCCCGCTCTCCGCTTCTGCCGTCAAGCTGCGCCTGCTGAAAACACTGCACTGCACGCTTCGCTACGAAAAAAAAGCGTGGCAAGCGGGAGCCGCGCGGGTGGCCGGTGTCGACGAGGTTGGCCGCGGATCGCTGTTCGGGCCCGTAGTTGCCGCCGCTGTGATTCTTGATCCAGGATATCGAGTGCGCGGACTGCGCGATTCGAAATTGCTGCCGGCAGAGCGCCGCGAGGTGCTCGCGGAGCGCATTCGCGAGCACGCCGTCGCCTGGGCGATCGCTGCCGTCGACGCGGCGCGCATCGATCAGATCAACATCTACCAGGCATCGCGTGTCGCCATGCGCGAAGCGGTCACGCAACTGGCTCCTGCGGCGGATCATCTTCTCATCGACGCCATGCGCATCGACTGTGACCTGCCGCAAAAGGCGATCATTCATGGCGATGCGCTCTCCGCCTCGATCGCTGCCGCCTCGATTCTGGCGAAGGTGGAACGCGATCGCATGATGTGCGAGTGGGACGCGATCTTTCCCGCTTACGGGCTGGCCTCACACAAGGGATACAGCACTCCACGTCATCTGGCCGCGCTGCGCGAGCATGGCCCCTGCCCGCTCCACCGTCAGTCGTTCGCCCCGGTCTGGCAGAACCCAGTGCCACAGGAAGCCTTCGCCTTCATGGATGAAGACGCGGCAGAGGATATCGTGGCAGAACATCTGGCTGGCTAGCCACTCGTGCAATAGCGACAAGTGTTCCTTCAGGAACATTCCACGGTACAATCCTGTACATACGCGTCTGTACACTCTGCAAGTTGAAGGAGCCAATCAGGTTATGAAGACTCGCAAACATCCTGTCAAGCACCACACGCCAAAGAAGTCCACTCCCCATGCCGCTCGGGCGAAGGCCGCCGGAAAAAAGAGGGGCCTCGGCCTCACCCTGATGGCCGTGGCTGATCCGCCAAAGCGATCGGGGGCCTCCAAATCAAAACCGTCGGTTTCACTGCAGAACATGCGCATTGCGGATTTTTATCGCCCTCTGAAAAAGCCAATCACCGTTCGCCTCGATGTCGATGTGCTGGCCTGGTTCAAGAAAGATGGCAGGCATTATCAAAGACGCATCAATCAAGCCCTGCGCAAAATAATGGAGAAGGAAATCAAGGAATCTGGGCTCTGAAGCGCTCCGGATTCTCCTGCTAGACTGGAATTTTGGAGGTGCAGAATTGCAGGCGGTCTATATTCTCTCGGCGGTGCGGACGCCGATTGGCAAATTTGGCGGAACCTTAGCGTCGCTCACGGCGGCAGATATGGGCGTGGTCGCAGCCAAGGCCGCGATTGAGCGGGCCCGCATTCGTCCGGAGCAGATCGAAGAGACGATCTTCGGAAACGCCCGGCAGGCGGGCGGAGGGCCGAATCCAGCCCGGCAGATTTCAGTGCGCAGCGGCATTCCGCAGGAAGTCCCCGCGTTTACGGTGAACAAGGCCTGCGCCTCGGGAATGAAGTCGATCGCACTCGCTTATCAGGCGATTCTGCTGGGCGAGTCGAGTTGCATTCTGGCGGGAGGCACGGAGTCGATGTCGCGTTTGCCTTACTACCTTGACGGCGCGCGCTGGGGATACCGGCTGGGCAATCAGGAGTTGGTCGATGGAATGTATCGCGACGGATTTTTCTGCCCGCTGGCAAAGATGGTGATGGGCGAGACCGCCGAAGTATTGGCAGAGGAGTACAAAATCTCACGCGATGAGCAAGACGGATTTGCCCTACTGTCGCAGACTCGTGCGGCGCGCGCAATTGCCGCGGGAAGATTTGAAGATGAGATTGCGCCGGTGACCATCGAGGGGAAAAAGGGCACGACTCTATTCAACCGCGATGAGCATCCGTTTGCCGATGCAAGTCTGGAAAAGTTAGCCAAGCTTGCTCCGGTATTTTCAAAGACGGGCGGAATTACTGCGGGAAATTCATCAGGAATTACCGACGGCGCCGCGGCGGTGGTTGTGGCCAGCGAGCATTTTGTGAAGACGAACAATCTCAAGCCGCTGGCGCGCATTGTCGCCGTGGCTTCGGCCGGCGTCGATCCGCGGACCATGGGGATCGGTCCGGTTCCCGCGCTGCAGAAACTCGCCGACAAGCACAATTTGCGGGTGGCGGATTTCGGGTTGATTGAACTGAATGAAGCCTTCGCGGCGCAGGTGCTGGCTTGCGACCGCGTCCTGAATTTTAATCGCGAGCGGCTCAACGTCAACGGCGGAGCGATCGCGCTGGGGCATCCGATCGGCTGCACCGGAACGCGGATCACAGTGACGCTCTTACACGAAATGCTGAAGCGGAATACAAAGCGTGGCGTCGCTACGCTATGCGTGAGCGGCGGAATGGGCATGGCGCTTGCGCTGGAGAACGTGAACTAAGGTCATCCCGCCCGAGTGCGCTCTGCCACAGCCCTTCTGTTATGCTTTTCCCGCACGGGCCGCGCCAAAGCCCGCTGCTCACATCTTCAACCCAATCGCTTTCCAGGAGAACTCCCATGACGCGACGGAACATCCAGACTTACCTGATCATGTTGTTGCTGTTGAGCGCGACCGTGGCGCTGGCCCAGACAGAGTTCTCGGCCGAAGTTGTGAACACTGGAAAATCCGACACGGCGACCCAGGCGAAAATATATTTCGCGAAAGACAAAGTCCGCGTTGAGCCCACCAAGAAAGACCCGCGCGGTGGTGGTTCCGTGATCATCAACATGGCAAGCCAAACTACCACCGTCATCATGGACCAGCAGCACATGTACATGGAGGTGCCCGCGCAGATGGCGAACCAGCGGTCCGCCTACAACTTCTTTCGCACCGGCGACGTGGAAAACGCCTGCTCTGACTGGCTTCAGATGCAGCAGAATAAAGGCGGAACGTGCCACAAAGTCGGCTCAGAAACCGTGAATGGTCGGAGCACCGTAAAGTACGAAGGCACGAATGCCAGCGGCGACACGGGCACGGTATGGCTGGATCCGAAGCTGCGCTTTCCGGTGAAATGGCAAGGCAAGAACGGAACCGGAGAGCTGCGCAACATTCAGGAAGGGTCGCAGCCTTCGAGTTTGTTCGAAGTGCCGTCGGACTACAAGAAGTTCGACATGGGCAACATGATGCAGCGGCCGCAGTAAATTTCTCATCACCCCAGATCGAGGTTGCCGGATTGCGTTCAATACTACGATTCGCACTGCTGCTTGGAATAGTCTGCGCGCAAGCATCTGCGCAGGCCAATTTTTCCGCTGAAATCAAGAACAATCTGACTGACAGCAACTTCCATACCAAGATTTTTTCGACCACAGGGAAGCTGCGCTTTGAAGGCGCCGACAGGAACGGGCGGCCCAACAGCATCATGCTGGTGAATCTTACGAGCCGCACGTCGATTGTGTTGATGCCGCAGCAGCATCAATATGTCGAGAACAAAGTGCCGCAGATTCCTGGGCAGGGTGTGACATTCTTCCAGACGAAAGATGCGGACGACGCCTGCGGCGACTACCAGCGAATTGCGGAAACTAAGGACACGAAGTGCCGCAGAGTTGGCCATGACACGGTGAACGGCCGCGACGCGGTGAAATACGAATTGTCAGGCGAGAACGCCAACACCGGCTTCCTGTGGGTCGATGCGAAAATTCTATTTCCCGTGAAGTGGGCGAATGGCGTGGGAAAAGGCGAGTTGCAGAATATCCATGAAGGCCCGCAGCCGCCGGAGCTGTTCGAGATTCCCGCTGGCTTTAGCAAACGGCACTATGCAACCCCCACGACGCAGAATCCTGCGAAGCCGTAAGATTATGTGGAGCGGGCACTCCTGCCCGCTTGCCTGTACTACCTAAAAGCCAGGCCCAACTTTTCTATTGATAAGCCGCAGGCGGCAAACCCGTAATGCGGATTCCCGCATGGCCTTTGTGGCGGATATTCAGGCCGATCAGCAAGGCGGTGATCTGCTCGACGATGCGGGCGTTCTCCAGTTTGCCGCCATCAATCGCGCGAACATTCGGAATCTTCGCAGCCAACCCGCGAGCCACTTTCGCCGCCTCCGGATCGTCGGAGCAGACGATGACATCGCAATCGATGGGAGCGTCTCCATTCAGCAGATCGGCCGAGACGCTGTGAAATGCGGCGACCACGCTCACTCCCTTGGGAACCAGTTCTGCAGCCTGCTGCGCGGCCGACCCTTGCCATACGCCGATGGTGCGCGAGGCGCGTCCGCCAACGCTGGCCGCGAGCGGGACTGTGGCGTCGATGAGAATGCTGCCTGCCTTGATAGAAGGCTTCAACTGCTTGAGCAGCGCGGCTTGGCCTTCGAAGGGAACGGTGAGCATCAGAATTTCCGCGGCGGCGCAGGCGGCGCTGTTCTCCATCCCCGAAACTCTTCGACTGCGGTCCGGCCTTTGCTTGAATCTCGGCGGCGGTTTGTTGCGCGCGAGCGGCATCGCGCGAGCCGATGATCACCGTCTCGCCGGCGCGCGCCCAGCGCAATGCGAGGCCCGTTCCAAGCGGGCCGGTTCCACCGATAATCGCAATCGGCCGCTGCCCCGACGCATTCGCGCTCATGCGAACTCGGCCTCGAAGGCTTGTTCAGATGCGAACGTGTCCAGCGGCCCCTTGATATGGATGCGCGAGTAAGTCGTATTGCGCTCCGCCGGGATTCGCCCGATTTCGAGAATCATCGATTGAAAACCTTCCGGGCTGGTGTATTGACCAGCGGTCGCTCCGGCTTCGCGCGAAATATTTTCTTCCATCAGCGTGCCTCCGAAGTCGTTGGCTCCGGCGTGCAGGCAGAGTTGCGAGAGGCGGCGATTCAGTTTCACCCACGAGACCTGAATATTGTTGATCGATCCCGCCAGCAGGATTCGCGCCAGCGCATGAACTTTCAAATGCTCGGCGAGCGTGGGCCCGGTGCGCGCAAGCCCCTGTTGAAACAGCAGCGTGTTCTGATGCACGAAACCGAGCGGCACGAATTCGGTGAAGCCTCCGGTCTCGGATTGAATATCGCGCAGGAGGCGCATCTGGCGCACCCAGTGCGCGGGCGTCTCGGCGTGTCCATACATGAGCGTCGACGTGCTGCGGATGCCGCAGCGATGCGCGGTGCGGATGACTTCAATCCATTGCGCGGTCGTGAGCTTGTTCGCGGAGAGGATGTGCCGGATTTCGTCGTCGAGAATTTCAGCGGCGGTGCCGGGCAGTGTGCCCAGTCCGTTGTCACGCAGCATCGAGAGATAGTCCGCCAGCGGCATGCCGGTGAGTTCCACCCCGTAGACAATTTCCATCGGCGAGAACGCGTGAATGTGTATCTGCGGGACGGCCGCTTTGATGGCGCGGAGAACGTCGCGGTAATAAAACTTTGGCAGATCGCGGGGCAGGCCACCCTGTATGCAGACCTCGGTCGCTCCGATTTCCCAGGCTTCGACGGCCTTGCGCGCCATGTCGTCGAGCGTGTGGAAATAGGCGTCGGACTCGCGCGGCCCACGGCTGAACGCGCAGAATTTGCATCCCACAAAACAGATGTTGGTGAAATTGATATTGCGATTGACGACGTAGGTGACGATGTTGCCGGCGAGTTCGCCGCGCAGAACATTGGCCGCTGCGAGCAGGCCCAGCAGATCATCGCCTGCAGAATCGGCTAGCGCGTAGGACTCTTCGAGTGTCAGATCCGCGCCATTTTGAGTTTCGAGAACTCTTTCGAGCGAAGCGCGCACTCCGGCAGACACGCTCGGCGCGACATCACACCAGTCGAGGGAGGGAAACAATTCCAGTTCTGAAGGTGTGAGTTCGCGAGCCATACTTTCCTCCGTCGAGACGTGCTGCGTCTCGCCTCATAAGCTGATCTTCATCCAGGGCGAGGGGTTGCCAGCAACGTTGGTACAGTGTAGCGGAATTTAGCGAAACAGGTCTCTAGCCGGCGGCCGCAGTAACTCGCGAACGCTGCCATTGCCGGCCTCGTACTCAAATCCGCGAACGATGCAGGCCGGAGTGCGATTGAGTTTGCCGCAGACCAGCCCAGCGGCGGCGGCCAGCTCATCAGCAACGGCTTCAACGCTGGCTTTCAGCGTGTAGCCATGCGGGTCGCGCCGTCCGCGGTCGTCGCGCACGGGCTTCATTCCGGCGATACCGATGGCGAAATCGGTGAGGCCCTCGCGCCAGGGCCGTCCGAAGCTGTCAGTAATGATGACTGGAATTTCGAGGCCGCTGCGCTTTTTTATTTCGCGGCGCAACTTCGCGGCGGAGCGATCCGGATCGTCGGGCAGCAGCAGCGCGTGCTCGCCTCCGTTCACGTTGGAGACGTCGATTCCGCTGTTGGCGCAGAGAAAACCATGATGCGTCTCGGTGATCAGCACACCATTTTGCCGGCGGATGACGGCGCGGCTCTCGCGCAACGCCAGTTCAATGACGCGGGCGTCGAGATTGTATTGCTTCGCCCAGGCTTCCGATTCAGCGGAAGGTTGGACGGTCGCGAGATCGATCATCCGGCCTTCAGATTTGGAAACGATCTTGTGTTTCACGACGAGGATGTCGCCGAGGCGGAGTTGCAGCCGGCATCGACGCATCGAATCGAGCAGTTTGTCAGCGAGGGAGTCGCCGGGGTGGATTTCATCGGCGAGCGGAATCGGGATCAGGCGAAGATCATTCGGCGATGTGGGTTGTTTCTTTCGCCCCTTCGCGGCTGATCCTTTTCGATTCGCGTCTGCACTCCGCATATTGATGCCGATCAATGCAGGCTGTCGCCGCCGCGCGGCTGGACGGGCGAGGCGCTCGTACCCATGCGACCCGTGCCCGCACGCGCATATTCGCGGCCCAGGCGCTGGGCGCGGGTTTCGCCGGGAAGTGAAATCAGCCGCTGCAGATCCGAGGGATTATCCACATCGACCGCGATGCCCGGAAGTTCCAGCACAACACAGGGCTTGCCGGTAGCCTTGGCCGCGGCATGATGCGGTTTGAAGCTGTCGTTGCCGAAGCGCAGCGGAAACAGATTCGCCGGGCGGCGGAAAGCGGCGTTGGTTCCGCGACCGTCGCCAGCGGGGACCAGCAGGCTGCCCTGCTCCGGCGCGCGCTTCAGAATTTCTTCCAGCTCCCAGCTTTGAATCAGCGGGATATCGGCGGGAATCACTAACGTAAAATCCGCGCCTCGTTCGACGCACGCGCGAGTCGCCATCTCAATAGCGCCGGTTTCTCCAGGATTTTCGGTGTCGACAATTATCTCAAAGCTATAGCCCCGGGCTAATTCCGCGGCGTACAGATCGCCCGTAACCACTGCCACCTGCGGACGCTCTTTCCAGCCGTGCAGTGCGCTGAGAACATCATGCAGCATGGCCTGCGCCAGCTTCGTGCGCGATGGCTGGTCGAGAACATCGGCGAGGCGCTGCTTCGCCGACGACATGTTCTTGACTGGAATGAGAATCACGACTAGCTTTCCACGCCGCGAGATCCGCCCACCGCGGCTTCCCCGCTCAGCAGATCGCCGCAGGCCAGGCCCAGAACTTCGCGCGCCAGAGTGGCCTTGTCTTCCGAGCTGCGCATGATGGTCTGCGTGCATTGCACGCGCAGGCCGGCCTTGCGCACGGTTTCGGCGGCGCGGGCATCGCGCGTGTCGCAGATCAGGATATCGAGAAATTCTTCGTAGGCCTTGGCAATGCCCGCGATCGAGCACGGCAATCCTTGCGCTTGCATCAGAATTCCTGCTGGGCCGGCCACCGGCGCGTTGCCCACGATCGGACTGATGGCAGCAATTTTTCCGCGGGCGCGGGTCAGCGCCAGGCGAATGCCCGGCACGGCAAGAATCGGCCCAATGCTGGTCACCGGATTACTGGGTGCAATCAACACGGCGTCTGCCGACGTGATAGCGTCGATGACCCCGGGAGCCGGTTCCGCATCGGAGGCTCCGGCAAAGCGCACCGATTTCACCGGATCCTGATACCAGCGCTGCACGAAATATTCTTCGAAGCTCAATTCGCCCGCCGGCGTGTCGACGCGCGTCTCAATCCGCTGATCGCTCATGGGAAGCACGCGCGCTTTTACTCCGAGTTTTTCAGAGATCACATTAGTTGCTTCGGAAAGCGTCTTGCCTTCGGCCAGCAATCGCGAGCGCAAAAGGTGCATGGCAAGATCGCGATCGCCCGTGTGGAACCACGTCGGCTCGCCGAGTTGCCCCATCGCCTGCAGGCACAAAAAAGTATCGCCCTTCACGCCCCATCCGCGCTCGCGGCTGAGCATGCCGGAAAGAACATAGGTGATGGAATCGATGTCAGGCGAGACGTAGAGGCCCCACCAGAGCAGGTCGTCGCCAGTGTTGACGACCAGCGTAATTTCTTCAGCGGGCATCACCTGCCGCAATCCGTCAACGAATTTCGCGCCGCCTGTGCCGCCGCTGAGAACGCAGATCATGCGGCCCTCCGTGCTAGACCATCATCATCGCTAAGTGCGCGCAACTTCTGCGCGAGAATACCGGGCTTAGCCGCCAAGGCGTCAACGAATTCCGGATACACCGGCAAGCGTTGGCGCAATTCACATCCCTTGGATTCGGTGCGCTGGCGCAACTGCTCCACATGCGGCCATGGTTTTTCCGGATTGATGTAGTCGGGAGTCAGTGGTGACACTCCTCCCCAATCATTAATCCCCGCATCGATCAAGTCTTCATAGTACGGTGCGGAGAGATTGGGCGGAGCCTGAATATTGACGCTGGGGAGTAACAAGCGAGCTACTGCCACCGCGCGCAGCATCTCGCCGCGGCTGGGCTCGGACCAATGCGCCATAGGAATCGAAGGCTTGACGCGGAAATTCTGCACGATCACTTCCTGTATGTGTCCGTAGCGGTCGTTCATATTGCGAATGGCGAGCAGCGTGTCGACGCGGTCGTCGAGCGATTCGCCGATGCCAATCAGCAGGCCGGTAGTGAACGGCACGCCCAGTTTGCCCGCGTCTTCGAGGGTGCGCAGGCGCTTGGCCGGCAGTTTGTCAGGAGCATTGTCGTGAGCAGCGCCGGGAGCGAGCAGCGCGGCGTTATTCGTTTCCAGCATCAGGCCCATGCTGGGGGAAACTGCGGCCAGACGGCTGATCCATTCCGCGCTGAGCAGGCCGGGATTCGGATGCGGGAGCAGGCTCGTCTCCCGCAGCACGAGTTCACACATGGCCTCAAGATAATGCAGCGTGGACTTGTAGCCGAGATGGCGCAGGGTCTCACGCATTTCGGGGAAGAGCAGTTCCGGCTTGTCACCCAGGCTGAAGAGCGCTTCGGTGCAGCCCAATTTTTCTCCGGCCCGGGCGACGGAGAGAACTTCGTCGGGCGTCATGGTATGCGCGCCGGGCTCGCCCGGATCGCGGCGAAAGGTGCAGTATCCGCAATAATCGCGGCACAGATTGGTGAGTGGCAGGAAAACTTTGCGCGAGTAGGTGATGACCCTAGGCTTGAAGCGCTCTTTGGCCGCGCGGGCAGCGGCAAGAAGCGACGGAAGATCGTCGTCGGAACACCCGATCAGACTGACTGCAGCTTCGCGCGAAATCCCTTCGCCGGGGCGCACCCCAGCCAGCGCTTTCGCGCAATCGTTCCGCGAGGCGGAAGTAAGAGCGGCAAGGGTCACGGCTGATCGAATGATACAACGGCAGGACATGGTAATGTAGGCGGTTGCGTGTAGACCCTGGACGTACTCGCGTAGCCGGACACATTCGTCCGGGGAGCTTTTAACGTTTGACTTGGGTCTCGCACTCGCTTCGCTCGCGAGACGGACGAATGCGTCCGTCCCCATGTGATTATGAACTTGACTGCATCCGATTTTCGCAAGGCGATGGGCAGCTTCGCCACCGGGGTGACTATTATCACCGTCGACCTGGACGGTGAAGTCCACGGCATGACCGCGAACGCCTTCGCATCCGTGTCGCTCGATCCGCTGCTGGTGCTGGTTTGCGTTGATCACAGCACGCGCACGCACGCCCATCTGCACGCCAAGAAAAGGTTCGGCATCAACGTGCTGTGCGAAGACCAGCGCGCAATTTCGGAATACTACGCCCGCCCCCAGCGCACCCACGAACACGCCGAGGCCGAGGCCAGTGCGCGATTTGAGCGCACGGAGCATGGAACTCCCATGCTGCACGGAGCGCTGGCCTATCTCGAGTGCCGGCTGCATTCGGCGCAGGAGGCCGGCGACCACACCATTTTCATCGCCGAGGTCGAGGACGCGGTCGTGCGCGAAGGCGAGCCGCTCCTCTATTTCAAGAGTAAGTATCGGAAGGTGGGGAAAGACGTCACGAAATAGGTGTTTTCAAAGATCTCTACGATCTGCCACTTTTCCGGGCCCGAAACATCTAATGACTGCGAAATAAAAGGTTTTAAAATGGAGTTAATCATGACTGAGAAGACTGTCGAGAAGATCACCAAGCCGGAAGCCGAGTGGAAGCAGCAGCTCACCGACGAGCAATATCACGTAACCCGTGAGGCCGGCACCGAGCGCGCGTTCACCGGCAAGTACTGGGACAATCACGAGACCGGGATGTATCACTGCGTGTGCTGCAACGCGCCGTTATTTGATTCGCAGACCAAATTCAATTCCGGCACGGGCTGGCCCAGCTTCTTCAAGCCGGTGGAGAACGGCGGCGTGATCGAGCATCGCGACACGCAGTACGGCATGGTGCGCACGGAAGTGCGCTGCGCCAGGTGCGACGCGCATCTAGGGCACAGGTTTGAGGATGGACCGGCGCCAACCGGGATGCGCTATTGCATGAATTCCGCAGCGCTGGATTTCAAGGGCACCGAGAAGAAGTGATCGTAGAGACGTAGCTTGCTACGTCTTGCCGGCAGCATTACGAATCGTGGTGAGAGAGACGTTGCAAGCAACGTCTCTACAAAAGACAAAGGGCACGCGCAAGCGTGCCCTCTTTTTGCGTCTCGACACAAATTCGTGACAGGCCTAAGCGCTAGCGGTAGCGGCCAGAGCCTTCGGTGCTTCCACTGACTTCGCCTGCGGCTGCGCGTGAGAGTGCTCTTTGGGCTTGCCCTCGCTGCGCACTTGAATTCCGCCCTTCAACGCCGCGCCGTCTTCCACGCTGATGCGCACCGTGGAGATGTCGCCATTCACCGAACCTTCGCTGCGAATGTCGACGCGATCGCTGCACTCGATGTTGCCCGTCACTTTGCCCATGATCACCACTTCGCGGGCTTGAATGCTGGCGTCCACTTTGCCGTTGCGGCCAATGGTGACGCGGCTTTCCGGCATGTTGATCTTGCCCTCGATGTTGCCATCGATATAGAGCGATTCCGAGCCGCTGATTTCGCCCTTAATGGTGAGCGTGCGGCCGATCGTAGCCTGATCGACTGGCGCGGTCACGGTCTTCACGGGGTTGTACGCGTTGGGGTTGGTAGCCGGAGCGTTCGACTTGTGTAGAGAATCTGACGACTGAAGCATGCGACCTTCCTTGGTCCGCTGCGGCGATTGCTCAGCTGGCGCCGGCTGATGCGGTGGCTCTGGGATTTGTTGGCCCGGCAGTTGCTGGCCATTGGGCCAACTCGAATATCGCACAGGCGTAAGCCAAACCTTAAGATTACGGAAGGTGCTGTACGGGTGGCGGGTACTGGAATTCCATCCATTGGCCGTCGGCGCGGGATCTCGAGAAGACTTGAATGCCGTTGCACTCTGTCTGCACAGCTTTGATCTCGGGGATTGATTCTTCACTCGCCGCAGGGTCAAGAACAAAGGCAAGGTAGTGGTAATCGGGGTCTGCTTCTCCCTTTTTCAGCAGCGTCAATCGCAGCGCGTAAACGCCATGATCCTTGGTGGCGAACTCGAAGTCTCCGTTTATATCAGTGCTCTTGGATTCGATAACTCGCCCCGAGTACAAGTCGCGAAGTTCGACCGTCGCACCCCGCAGTGGAAGCGCTGGACTGCCCTTTTCTTCTTCGGAGACCGAGAACCTGCCTCTCGGGCTGCGGACGGCGATGGCATGTTCGGGCCAATCGACAGTCGCCTTCTCAATGGATGCATGTTTCGCGTCAACCTTCAGGTTGGTGGGAGGAAACAGCAGGCCGTCGGCTGAATCCGCAGTGTAGCGTCCCGCCGGAATTGCGTGGAAGTGTGCAATGCCGCGGGAATCAGTTTTCGATGTGGCTACTACGTCGCCACCGTTCTTTCGGAGCTCGATCTTCGTCGATGGGATGGGCGTGCTGTGGAACGATATCTGCAGTGAGAAATCCGGACCAACGTCCTCCTCAGAGAATGGCCAGTCAACGTCGCAGTTCAACCACTTCTTCTGAGGTTGGCCATCATCCTGGGACTGAGCGCCCGCGCCGCCGGTAACGAGGGCCATTACCAACGCGAGCGCCAACACGTTCGCACGATGTTTTGAGGGTGTGGTCATTTCCTCTATTCCGAGGTCTGCAGCGTCTCGCCGAGTTCTTCCCACTCTTTGATCAGCGCTGCATGCCGTGCCTTCTGCTGATCGAGTTCCTGTGCCTGGCGCTGGCTTTCGTCGGCGCTGACGAAATTCTGCATCGCGCTCTCCAGGTTTACAATGGCCGCCTCCGCGCGGTTGATCTCTTCTTCCAGTTCGCCGACCCGATCTTCCATCTGCTTGCGCTTGATGGGATTCATGCGCTTCTTCGCCACCTCGGCTTGCGTGTCGTCGGCCCCGTGATTTCCATTGGTGGGCGCTGCCGCCAGCTCCGTCTTGGCCTTGCTCACCCCGGGAACGTCATCCAGCGTCGGCACAACCCGTTGCCCTCCCTGCTTGCGCCACAGATAGTCTTCGTAGTTGCCGGGGAAGATTTCGACTTTGCCGTCGCCAACTTCGAAGACGCGCGTCGCCAGCTTGTCGATGAAATATCGATCGTGCGAAACGAACACGACCGTGCCCGTGTAATCCATCAGCGCGGTAAGCAGGACATCTTTCGCGCGCATGTCGAGATGGTTCGTGGGTTCGTCCAGCAGCAGGAAATTCGCGGGATGCAGCAGCAGCCGCAGCAGCGCGTAGCGCCCGCGCTCGCCGCCAGAGAGCACACCGATCTTCTTGAATACTTCTTCGTCGGAAAACAGAAAGCAACCGAGCAGCCCGCGCAATTCGGTCTCCGTGGATCGCGGCGAGATCTCGCCCAGGTCGTCGAGAATGCGGGCGTCGGGATCGAGTTCCTTGTACTGGTCCTGCGCAAAGTAATCGGCCTGCACATTGTGGCCGAGGCGAAACTCGCCGTGCGTGAGCGGCTCAGTCCCGGCGAGCAACTTGATCAACGTGGACTTCCCTGCCCCGTTCACGCCAACCAGCGCGATGCGGTCAGCCCGCTCGATCATGAAGTTAACGTTCTTGAAAACTTCTTTCGCCCGCGCCCCATTCTTCCCCGCATAGCTCTTCGCGACGTTTTCAAACTCAGCCACAATGCGGCCGCTGACCTTGGGCTGCGGAAACTTAAAGTGGATGGTCTTCTCTTCCGCCGGAATCTCGATGCGCTCCATCTTCTCGAGTTCCTTGATGCGGCTCTGCACCTGCTTCGCCTTGGTCGCCGTGTAGCGGAAGCGGTTGATGAAGACTTCCAGTTGGTCGATACGGTCGCGCTGGTTGCTAAACGCCGCCGTCAACTGCTCGTTGCGCTGAGTTTTCTGGGCGAGGAATTTGTCGTAGTTGCCGGTATAAAACCAGATGCGCTTGTTCCAGATTTCGGCGATCTTGTTGACCGTCACATCGAGAAAATAACGGTCGTGCGAGATCAGCACAAAAGAGTATGGATAATTCTGTAAGTACTCCTCCAACCAGTTGCGCGCTTCCAGATCGAGATGGTTGGTCGGCTCATCCAGCAATAGCAGGTTCGGCTTCTGCAGCAGCAGCTTCGCCAGCGCCAATCGCATCTGCCAGCCGCCGGAGAATTCGTCGGTCAGCCGCGGCCAGTCTTCTTTTTGAAAGCCCAAGCCCATCAGCACGCGGCCCACCTCGGCTTCAATCGAATAGCCGTCGCGCGCCCGGAATTCGTGCTCGACCCGCTGGTAGCGGTCAGCCACGGCCGCATACTGCGCGCTGGTGTGGTCGATTTCGGCCATGCTCTGCGTGAGCGATTCCAGTTCCTGCTCCATCGCCCGCACATCGTCGAAGACCGACATGCACTCTGCAAACACCGAACGCCCCGAAAGCGTCAGCCCATCCTGCGGCAAGTACCCGGCGGACGTTCCCTTGGCGACGGTGAGCGCGCCGTAGTCAAGCGTGTCCAGCCCGGCCAGAACCTTCATGATCGTCGACTTGCCGGTGCCATTGGCGCCGACCAGTCCGACGCGGTCATGCGACGTGATAAGCCAGTCCGCGTGTTCGAACAGAAGTTTGTGGCCGAATCGTTTTCCGGCGCCCGCAAGCTGAATCATGGTCTGCCATTATCATAAAGCAGTGGCTGACCCTCAGAGGCTGCTGTTGTTTCCCGTGATATCGCCGCTTCAAAAAACCGCCGCCAGAAGGCGTCCACGCACTCCTGGCGGCGATAGTCTATTCGCTGAATTGCTGACTGATGATCGAGACGACTGCTGCTTAAGCCGCCTTTTTCATCTGCGAGCGCATTTGCTGGCTCATCTTCTGCATGGCGGCGATGAAACCGGGGGAGTGAGTTCCAGCCCAGGTTTCGAAACTGTTGGCTGCCTTTTCGAGGTGGGCCGCAAAGAGTTTGTTCGAGAACCGCTCCCGGCCTTCCTTGACGGTGGGCTTGATGCGATCCCACACCCCGTAGAACTCGCCGCTGGTTTCGAAGAAAAGATCCTCGTGAAGTAATCCGTAGTTGAGTAGTGCACACGCCTGGTCCCAATAGCTGATCACCATCATGAAATTGGTACCCGCTTCCGTTCCCGGGACCGCAATGCGCATGGCTTCGTCTAAATTATCGGCAAAGCAATTGGCGAAGAACCAGTCACGTGCCTGCCGCAGTCGCGGGTCGCGGCGTTCTTCGTAAATTCGCAAATGGAGTTGTGCTTGCTCGTGTGTAGGCTTGGATGACATAGTGTTTTGCTCCTTCCTGATTGTTTCGATTCGTTCATCCTTCGATTGTTTCAAAAGTTTGGATGCAACGCGCAGCGCACGGGATGGGTGACATATGCAGGCGAACAAAACAGTGAGCGGTAAGAAAATGGTTTGACCTACCAGTTGATGCTTGCGGCAAACAGTTGAAAATAGCTCGCTAGATCAGCTACTGCGCGACGCACCAGAGGATGAGCAGTCCTCCGCCAATTGCAATCACGTCTTCGACAACCGCCACGACGAAGTCGCGCACATGGGCTCTGGAGACCACAAAACGACGGATGTGATAAGCGGCAAAGGCCCCAACGACCGCACCTGTTGAGGCCAGCAGCACTGACAAAGCGAGCCCTGTACCTGCACTTGTGGCAAGCGCCAGCCCGCACGCGCCTCCAAGAAAAATACGAGCGATCAGCCCGAGAGGTGCCGTACGCGCCGGCGTGTTCGGCAGCTTGTCCGCGATCAGTTCGGCGACAGCGAGCAACGTGAACACGATCAACGTGGACCGCCGATTGATGAAAGCGAGCCTCGTCCCGGCGAAATGCAACCAGCCAAAATGCGCGGCCCAACATATCAGTGCCGGAGCCGTCAGCGACCGCAGCCCGTCCACGCAGCCCAGAAGAAACGTCAGCAAGAATGCCATGATCATTACCGCGCGGTAGCTTTGAGTTCCCCGCCGAGAACCATTCGGCCAGTAAGTCGCTTAAGAGTCTTCGCGCCGCCAGAGGTTGAGACCCATCGCACCTAGACTCAGCATTCCCAGCGAGGCTCGGCGATCGGCGTCCTGAGGCTCGACGGACACAGGCGCAAGTTCCATGGCGACCTCAGCCGCGTCAGAGATTGCTCCCGCGCGGATGGCCTTGCCCGGAATCGTTTCATAGGCGTATCCGGTCAGGACGGCCGAGAAGCCGTGGGTCGCCGTAGTAGTGACCGTGACCCGCGCCCAGCCAAAATGAAATTGGCTTCCAATCTTGAACTTAAAGCCAAGGTAGCGATTCTTCACGCCTGCTCCCCCGGCTGCCCAGGGGCCATACCAGGTTTGTTTCAGGTTCCCGCTCTGTGAGGAAGCCTGCCGTCCGCCCATGACGACGCGGCCCTTCAGCCCGGCAAACTGCTGGCCGGGGCCGATGGGAGCGCCAAAGGGAAGGTCCAGCGCGCCTGCCGACGTCCCCCGAACCACATTGGCGTCATTGGCTTGACTGCTAGACGATAAACATTGATGAGAGGCACGAGCGTATACGTCGTGACAGACCAGCAGATACGAGAAGGCTTCGATCGAAGCAGCCGCCACCCATTTGGTCAGATTGAAGTCGTTAATCCCGTCGTGATTGAGGTCCAGCGCCACGGAAGGCGAAATGGGAGTGTTGGTCTGTGTGGCCACGACTTTACCCTCGGCCGGTGTCCCGGCCAGAAGACCCACGCCCGCAGCAGTGGCCGCCAGGGTATACATCCACAGTTTTCTTTCGAGCTGGGCGTTGACCGTGATTTGGCTGCGTGACTTTTTGCGAGAAGCTGGACTCTGCATGGTTTTACCTTCCGGGGGGAGGAAGAGTTGGAGCGTCAGTCTCCCATAGCCGCTCTTGCAGGGTCAATAAGGAAAGAGGACTAGAGTAGAATTTCTCCCCCACGAAGTTGCCCCGCGTATAGCGCCGCAACCGAGACTGCCACGTCCTCTTCTCCGCGCCCTGCGGAGACAGGGCGGGGACTTTGACGTCGTTACACTTCCCGCGCCAAAAGCCCAGAAGGCTCGCATCCCGCCGGGACGATCCCATACTTTAAATCCAGAAAGCGCTGCAAGTCCGGCGCAACCACTCCGCTGATCTCCTGCCATGTCACGACCTTGCACCGGGTTCGGAGCTCGGAAACTCTGACGCATTTCATCACCGCATACCACGCCTCCAGAAGATCTGGACGGCGCGCATCCAGCAAGACGCAAAAAGCCAGTGACCGGGCATGCGCTGCCAGCACGTTTCGGATCAATTGGTACGAACAGCAATATCCTTCGATCGTGCGCAAAGACTCGACGGCAAATACCTCGTGCAGATCGCGATAAGATTCCACCCCCGCAACCTCCCGCATCTGGAAGTCGGTCTCAGTCAACTTCGATTCGACGAGGAGATCGCCGATCTTCATGTCAACTTCGGTTCTGTCTGTGCCCCCGCTCCGCAGCGGCACTCGCGCCTTGAATCCGAACTCTGGGGCGCCGCCAATTTCAACTCCCAGAAGTGAACACAATGTAGATCCCGCCAGCGCTTTCGGATGACAGAAAATATTCATCAGTAGCGCATCCGAACTCATGCACGAGTCCAGTTCCCGCCATCGGTGTTCCCCCTTTGGCAGCGACCGCGCTCCATGGCTGTGAACTTTGTCCAATCGGCATTTCCATTCTGGCCGCTGCAGAATCGCCCGGTACGTGACCTTCAGAAAATTGCCGTGTTCCCGCAGACTCAGCGAAGGCTCATACACAACCACCGGCAGTTCGCCGTAGCTTAGAACGTGGGGCAGACGCCGCGCCCCCGCAAACGCAGCATTCCGCGCACTCAACTCCTGCCGCAACTGCGCCGCATAACCGATCAACTCACAAGTCCTCGCTGGCTTATGGGAATTTTGATTTTGAACAGATTAACGCTGGCGGATTCACCCGCGAAATTTGCTAGTAGCTCAGTTTCAACAAAGCTTATTTTGTCATTCCGAACCGGGCAGAAGGCCCGGTGAGGAACCTGCTGTTCATCGGGCGCTACGCCTGGGTATTTCGATTTCCACAGCTAAATCTCTCTCTTGTGACGAGTGACCTTTACTGAGGATTTTGAAAGTGCAAGATTGGGAATATGCAGAGGCGCTCCGCACGTCGCACATCAAACTCAACAGCTAACTCCTTTGTCCGCAATATTTTACCCCTAAACCATTTCATGTCAATATTTTGCCGCCGAGCACGTCGATCTACAGGAGCGCTAAGGTGAACGGCTCAACCGCAACGTAAGTTCCTTTCAGGTTCCTTTTCAGCAAAGACCAGAAGTTTTCCAGCGAGTTCGTGTGAACCTGTCCGCGCACGTATTCTTCGGTGTGATTTACGACTTCATGGACGAATTTCTTTTTCAGCCCGTCGTAGGGAACGGCATCGTCGCTATAAATCTTACTCCCATATTTCACGTTGTTGAGAACTTCGGTCTGTAACGTCTCGCGTTTCGTGTTCGGCACAACGGAAGCGCGAACTTGGCGGAGATCGCGGTCATAGATGCCTTGCACAACTGCTTTGCCTGTGATTCCTCCGCCGAACTTCTGGCGACGGTCTTTGTGCATGTTCTTGAGTTTGCCGCCAACGAAAGTCTCATGACTTCAACGCCACTGCCTTCTTTGCCGCCATCTTGTATGCGAAGGCTTGAGTTGGGATTGCCTGCAACTCCTTTGCAGCCAAGGTTATACACGCGCCCATCAAAAAAATAATCGATGCCGATCTCGCCCCGCGCGAGTTAAACCAGAGACGTTTGACACTGCCCTGCCGGTTACCTAGACTGCCTGTGTATCGCTTTGCGCGGACGACCGGACGAAGGAGACTCATGGGCTGGCTGCAAAACAAGTTCGAAAAGAATTTCATGATCTCGACCGTGGACTACGTCTTCAACTGGGCGCGCAAGTCCGCCGTCTGGCCGATGACCTTTGGCCTCGCCTGCTGCGCCATCGAGATGATCGCGTCGTCGACCTCGCGCTTTGATATTGCACGCTTCGGGTCAGAAGTGTTCCGTCCCAGCCCGCGGCAAAGCGACCTGATGATCGTTGCCGGAACGGTGACGCTGAAGATGGCGCCGGTAGTGAAGCGGATTTACGATCAGATGCCCGATCCGAAGTGGGTGATCTCAATGGGCGCGTGCTCGTCGGTCGGTGGGCCGTTCAATACCTATGCGGTATTGCAAGGCGTCGACAAAATTGTTCCGGTCGACGTGTACGTGACCGGATGCCCGCCGCGTCCCGAAAATCTTTTCTACGCCCTGCTGAAGTTGCAGGACAAGATCGACACTATGACGCTAGCCAGGAAACCCACAGAAGTGCGTCTCGATCCAAATATGGTCGAGCACTTCAAGCGCCAGGTAATGATCGCCCAAACCCTGCAACCAAAATAACCAACGTGGGGACGGACGCATTCGTCCGTCCAGCCAAGCGCAGCGAGGCGCAGCCCGTGGAACCCGCGCGCAAAGCCCTATCCCAGGAACTTCAGGAACGATCCCGGCTGATTCTCGTATCCCGGGAATACCTCCGTCAGATTCTTATTCCCCATGTGACGGGTGACGGCCTCGCCGATGACTTGCCGGAAGTCGGTGGTCAGCGCGAGATCGCGGCCTTCGTAGAGTTGCGATTGATCGAGGCCGGGCCAGCGGCCATAGACCCTGCCACCCTTCACAGGTCCGCCGAGAACGAACATCACATTGGCATGCCCGTGATCTGTGCCCCGGTTGCCGTTCTCCCGCGCGGTGCGGCCAAACTCCGACATGGTCACAACGACCGTGTCTTCGCCGAGATCGCCGAGATCATTCCAGAACGCGGCAATCGACTGCGAGAAGTCGCCCAGCACGTTGGCCAGTTGGCCATCCACCGCGCCTTCGTTCACGTGATGGTCCCATCCGCCGATATCGGCGAATGCAACCCGCACGCCAAGATTGGCTTTGACCAACTGCGCGAGTTGCCGCAGGCTGTCGCCGAAACGCCCTTTGGGATAGTTCGCACTCGCCGCCGGAGTGTATTTACCAGGATCGGCGGACTTCAGCATCTTCACTGCATCGAAGGTTTCTGCGCCCGTGGTGTGCAGCACGGCATCGGACGAGTGATCGTACATGGCCTCGAATGCGGTGGCCGCGGGCGAGGCTTTCGGATTGCGGCCGCCGACGGAGAAGTCGTTGATGTTATTCATCGCCACAGCAGGCTCAGATCCGCTGAGGATGCGGGGCAATGACGGGCCCAGCGCGATCGCGCGGAACGGAGAATTCTGGGCGGTCGCGGGCAGGCCGTGCAGCGAGCGATTAAGCCAACCGTCTTCGGTAGCCTTCACGCCCGGCGTGCCGGTTTCCATGAAGTCCTGCGCATCGAAGTGCGAGCGCGTCGTATCGGGAGATCCCGCCGCATGCACGATGGCGAGATGGCGCTGCTGCCACAGCGGCTGAAACGGCGCGAGTGACGGATGCAGGCCGAAGAAGCCGTTGAGGTCGATCACCGACTTGCGCGGGATATTGATGCTGGGCCGCATCGCGTAATACTGCGTCTCGGCGTGCGGCACGACAATGTTCAGACCGTCGGCCGCGCCGCGCTGGAAGATGACGACGAGGCGCTTGGTGCGTCCACTATTCTCGACGGCGCCGAAGGCGGCACGCTGAAGGAAGCTCGGCACAGCCGCGGTTCCGACGACCGCGAGCGCGCTATTGCGAAGGAAAATGCGGCGCGTGATGGACATAAAAAGCTCTCTCCGTAGAGACGTAGCTGGCTACGTCTTTCTTTCCACGAGCGAGAAGACGTAGCAAGCTACGTCTCTACAAATCTTTCTTATCTTCTCTGAAACTCTGGGGAACCTAGTAACAATCCTGCCACCGTACTGGCATCCGGCGCTTTATTGCCTTGCGTCTGCGCTTCGATGGAGTCGTGGGTCTGCTTGGAAACGTCCGCCGTCAGGAGCGTCGCTTCCATAGTCGATATCTCGAGCGCTGCGTCCGGCGAAGCGGGCGTACCTCCCGCGAGTTGGGCAACATCGACTTTGACGCCGCGGATCTTGCCTGCGGTTAGCGCCAGCGCAAAATTCATTCGATTGAGCAGCGACGACGAACTCACCCAGGTATCAGCCTTCATCGAATATCCGGTAGGCGGCTGCGCGCCGTACAACGGCATGCCCATGTTGTTCAGTTGGCGTGCCAGCGGCATGGCGTCGTCCACCTCCGCGCCGGTCGCGCGCAGTGCCGACGCGACGAACTCGAGCGGAGTTTTCACCTTCGCGCGATAGGCGGCATCGTCCCAGAATTCGGGCGAGTGGAACAGCGTGCTCAGCACCTCGCGGATGTCGCCCTTTTTCTTCAGAAATGTTTTTGCCATGCGATCGACCAGAGCCGGCGGCGGGTCGTCGGAAACGAAACGCTCGGCGAGTTTCAGCGAAATGAAATGCGCGGTCTGCGGGCTGGTCGCCAGCATGTGCAGCACTTCCCGGCCTTCGCTTTCGCCATTGGGTTTGATCTTTTTGCCGAGCACAAATTTCGGTCCGGGCTCATGCCTGCGTGGATCGTACTGAAAGCCTCCGCCCTCGAAGGGCTTGTCGATGGTCCATCCGGTGAAAACTTTCGCCACTTCGGTGACGTCACGCTGCGAGTAGCCCCCATTCACGCTGAGGGTGTGCAGTTCCAGCAGTTCGCGGCCGTAGTTTTCGTTCAGACCGCTGTTCTGTTTTTTCTTTGCGTTGGCATTCGGATTCTGATTTGGCCCAGGTCCGGGGAAGCGACGATAGCGATACGGGCCGTACGGTCTGGCATGCGCGGGCATGCCCACCGCCTGCATCGAGTTGGGCCCTACACTCTGCCAGTTGTCGAGATAAAAAAGCATGGCCGGACTCTTTGCCGTAGCGACCAGCAGGTCTTCGAATTTGCCCATGGCGCGCGGCCGAATCACGTCCTGCTCGTAGCTGGTGAGCAGCACGCGGTCGGCGCCTTTGTTGATGAACACGTTGAAGTGATTGAACCAGAAATCGGTCATGACCTGCTCGAGCTGGCGATCGCTGTAGATGGCGCGGAGCAGCTTGGCCTGAACCAGTTCGTCAACCACCACGCCTTGCGGATTATTCATGGCGAGCAGCGTTTCTTTTTGTTTGGGATCGAGGCCAAGGAGAAATTCCTGGCCCTTGCCGCCGCGCAGGGAATCGGCAAAGGCGACTTTTTCGTCCACTGACATCGATATGATTTTCTTGAAGCGCTGGTCCGGTGAAAGGCTGGCAAGATTTTTCTGAATGTCGAGATCGGCGTAGAGACGCTCTTCGCGGCGGCGGGCTTCGGGATCTTCCTTGGCCGTGGACTTCGCTTCGGTCGTGGAAGTCATCGGCATGTCGCCTGCGGATGCTGAGCCGGCGCTGGTGCTGTCTTTGCTGTTGCCGTCGTTGCTTTCATTCATCGCGCTGGCATTGTTCGCGCTGTCGGCGGGAACATTCGCCAGATTCGCCTCTGCGGCGGTGGCCGGCTTGGCGTCTGGACTGGCGGCCGCGGCGGCGGCAAGCTCTTCGGCAGTTTTTGCGGAGCCATCAGCGGCATCCGCCGGGATCGGCGTTGAACCCGGCACAGCAGAAGCCGTCTTCACTTCCGCTTTTTCCTCTTTCCGCTCCTTCTTCTCTTGCTTCTCTTGCATGCGCGCAATCTGCACCTGGAACACCGCGCGCTTCGCAGCGTCGGACGGCATGGACTTCTTGCCATCCATCACCTGCTTGACCATCTGATTATCAGGAAATTCTTCGACGAGTTCGCGCGAACTCATCCGCAGGGTGCGGAATTCAGCCAGGCGCGCATCGATGGCAGAATCCGAAATCTTTTCCGGATGCAGTTGCGCATCGATCCACTGATCGACGCCCATGGCCATGACTTTCTGAACATCGCCCGGCCGCGGACCGAACGCGAGGCGATTCAAAGCATGCACGGCGCGCTTTTGCGCGTTTGGCCCAGCATCATTTGCCGCAGGCTTTTTCTTGGCGGAAAGTTGTGGCACCGCACAGGCAAGGCTCAGTGCGAACAGGAACAGCGCCGGCTTTACCAGACTGCTTCGCATGAAACTGGATTTCATCAAGAAGACTCCGGGGACCGAGGAAGTTCCTCTCATTATGAACCCGACGGGCGAGAAAAGTTGCTGGGAGATAGTTTCAGAGCGCACAGAAGGGCGTTGAAAAGAAGGGACTTTGGTGATCTTCCGGGCGGGTCAGCGGCTTTAAGTGCCGTTTCCCAGGGTCAGAAAAACTTTGCCGCGAGTTACTTTATGCTGCAAAGTGGCGGCCAGCTGGTCGATATCCGTGGCGGAAATATTTACCGCCGCGCCGTCGATCAGGGGAGCGCGGCTGCTGCCCACCGCGTCGCGCCGCACTTGAATCAGCAGACCCTGCACCACATTAGGATCGAACTTCTGGGGAGCCATGCGCACCAGATCGCTGAGGGCGCTGCCTACTGTCATGGGCGCGCGATAAGGGCGGACGCTGGTCATGGCATCAAACGAATCGGCCAGACCCACGATGCGCACGGCCATTGGCAAATCATCGATCCCGAGTTTGTCGGGATATCCGGAGCCGTCGCTGCGCTCGTGATGCCAGCGAACTGCCTCGGGAATTTTCGGCCACGGGAACTGCACACTGCTAACGATCTGATGGCCGACGGTGGTGTGATCGGCCATCTCTCGGAATTCTTCCGGGTCGAGAGCAGTGGTCTTGCCAAACAACCGGCGATCGACGGCGACTTTGCCAATGTCATGCAGATATCCTGCGCTGCGCAGCGCTGCAACTTCGGAGGCCTCCATGCCCATGGCTTCGCCGATGGCGGCAGCGTAGCGGCCCACACGCAGCGAGTGGCCATGAATGGCTACATGCTTGACGTCGATCGCGGTGGCGAAGGCCTCGAGAGCGTTGTCATAGAAACCGTGGAGAGAGGCCATGAGGCGCAGATTTTCTGAGACGCGCTGGGCGATGGTTTGCGTCAGGGCATGATTTTGGACCGCGAGCGCGACGTAACTGCAGAGCAGTTCGAGCGCGTCGAGTTCACTATCTTCATAAAGCGCATCGCCGGGACGCCGCCCCAGAGCCACCACGCCGGCGAGCTTTCCTCCCGCTTTCAGCGGAGCGAGGCAGCGGAATAATTCCGGCGCGACGTTGCCGTTGGAACTCAAGAAAACGGAATAGGTGGACGAGTTGAGAACGATGGGACTGCGCGCCGCGGTGAGCGCGTGCACGTGTTTCGGAAGGAGAGGAATGAAGGCCGGATGCGGCATCAGGGCGTATCCCTGAACCGCCGCAGAGGTCAGCATGGCGGGCTTGTCGTTGAACAACAGAAGCACGCCCTCGCGAGCGCCTGCCGATTCCATGATGGCAGACAGCATCAGTCGCGAAGTTTCCGAGAACTCGCGCTCCGCGGTTAACGCGGGGCCGAGCTCGGAAAGCGCTTCAACGGTGTGTAACAACCGCCGCAAATTGTTGGTCTGCACTGCCACAGACGAAGTGGGAGTCAGATCGCAGAGCAAGATGAGGGTAACACGGTAGAAATAGCCGGGGCGATAGTCCGTTGTTGGTTAGTTTGATGCATTCCTTCGGAGGTACGGGATAGCGAGAAGCTATTCTTGCGGCGAGGGATCGCCTTTAGCGATGGGTCGGTATGGAAGAGAGGCAGGCTTATCGCCTGAGCGCTTGGCTTCGCCTTCGCGGGACGGACGAATGCGTCCGTCCCCACGTGGTTCGTCCCCACGTGTTTTAGAAATGTTCGCGGAGTTCGGCGAAACCGCCGACGATGAGAAGTTTCTGGTTCGGCGGTGCGGAATTGAGTTCTTCGTGCTCAAGAATCCAGGTATCGCCGTGGGGGACGAAGACGGCGTGCAAACCCGCTGCCAGCGCGGGATTGATGTCGGACTTCGGGCTGTTGCCAATCATCCAGGTGGAGTGGTGGGTGAGGTCATATTTGTCGGCCACGCTGGAATACGCGGCGGCATTTTTCTCGGGCACGATTTCGACCGACGTGAAATATTTCCTGATCCCGGAGCGTTCGACCTTCCCCGATTGCTCGGCAGGCGCTCCCTTGGTTACGAGAATCAGTTTGTGGCGCTGCGACAGGTACGCGAGAGTTTGCGGAACCTCGGGGAGAAATTCGATGGGATGATTCTCGATGCTGTGAGCGAAGCTGGCGACTTGGGCATGCAGCTCTGGAGTCACGGGCACGGGGCTGAGGCGCTCAAAGGTTTGGCCGAGCGCGTGGGCGAAGCTGTGCAGTCCGTAGCCGTGAGTGACGATGCATTCGCGCTCCACGTCGTTGAGCACTTCACGCACCTGCTCGGCAGAAAATTCGTGGTGATTCAAAAACGAGATGAAGCGCGCGATGGCCCGCTCGAAGTAGATGTTGTTCTCCCAGAGCGTGTCGTCGGCGTCGATGAGGAGGGTTTGGGGCACGGCCTTTTGGCTCTCGGCTGTCGTAGAGACGTAGCTTGCTACGTCTTTCTTTCCACGAGCGAGAAGACGTAGCGAGCTACGTCTCTACACTCCGCCGTCTTACACCCAATCTACTTGCGCTTCGGGGCCGATGATTCCGGCTTTGTGGCCCATGTCGAGAAGGCGGTGGACGGCTTCACGGCCGTCGGAGCCGTAGTCGAGGGTGCGCTCGTTGACGTACATGCCTACGAATTTGTCGGCGGACTGTGTGTCGAGATCGCGGGCAAACTGCATGGCGTAGGAGAGCGCTTCTTCGCGATGATCGAGGCCGTATTGAATGCTGTCGCGCAGGGCCTGGGATGCCGCAACCATAAGATCGTGGCCCAGAGCGCGGCGAATGGCATTGCCTCCGAGCGGCAGGGGCAGTCCCGTCATTTTCTGCCACCAGCGGCCAAGATCGACGACGCGGTGCAGGCCCGATTTGTCATAGGTAAGCTGGCCTTCGTGAATGATGAGTCCGGCCTCGTATTTGCCTTCGAGCACTTGCGGGATGATCTGGTCGAAGGGAACGACTTCGGTTTCGATTCCGGGCGCGAATAAATTGAGCGCCAAGTATGCGGTGGTCAGCGTGCCCGGAACTGCGATGCGCTTGGTCTTGATTTCGCTTTCGGTGAAGGGGCGCGGCGAGACGATCATGGGACCATAGCCTTCGCCGACGCTACCGCCGCAACCCATCAGCGCGTACTTATCCTGCACGTAGGGATAGGCGTGGAACGAGATCGCGGAAATATCGTAAACGCCCTCGCGTGCCTTCTGATTCAGCGTCTCGATGTCGCAGAGCGTGTGGGTAAACCGCAGCCCTGGCGTGCGGATTTTGTTGGTCGCCAGGGCGTAGAACATGAAAGCGTCATCGGAATCGGGGCTGTGAGCTACGGTAATCTCGCGCACCGAACTCGTCGTGTTGGGCGCCTTCGCGGTCTCGGAAACTGCAGTCATCTTCTTGTGATTCCTCAGCGGCTAAAGCCGCACCTGTCTGGTACTAACGGCGCGGCTGAAGCCGCGCCCTTTCAAAGCAAAATCGTTGCCCTTCAAATCAAAGCCGCACTGTCGAACCAATGGAGACTCGCTCTTAAAGCACGCTATTTTTCTCTAGCCGCGCTGCGGCGCCAGCGGCTGGCGATTGCTGCGGCAAACATCACCTTCATGATTTCGGCGGCGATGAAGAAATACAGGCCGAAGAACGCTGCCTTGGCGAGCGAATGCGTGTAGACGTAGAGCCAGCTCAGGCCTCCGACGAACAGCAGAATTTCCGCCAGCAATCCGGCGATCACGGCACGCACAAATGACTTGGCTCCGCGCTCGAAGATATATCCGGCGAGAAACGCGACCAGCGGATAGACCATCAGGAAACCGCCGGTCGGTCCGAAGAGTTGCGCCACTCCTCCCAGTCCCGTGGGATTAAATACCGGCAAGCCCACCGCGCCTTCCATCAAGTAGAGGGCCAGCGCGGCGAATCCGCGGCGGCTGCCGAGAAGCAGTCCGACCAGCAAGACCGCCATGTTCTGCGCAGTCAGCGGCACGGGAGTCAGCGGCAGCAGCGGGATCGTCACGTGAGCGCACACAGCCACAAACAGGCTCGCGCCCACTACCAGCGCCACCTGGCGCGTGGCGTGCAGGGTACGGTTCTGCGGAACAGCTAGAGTTTGAATCGCTATTTTTTCCATGGATGAGACCTCCTATCAGCAGACGCTCTTATCATTTATCAATAGTGTCGGATGGGCGGTCGCTGTCTGCCGCTAGGGAGCGCGCCGTCATGGGCGTGCTCCTTCTGCAAGTTATGTCGCAAGTGCACGTAGCTTGCAATCGCCACGCACACCACGACCAGAGTACTGAGGCCCAGGATCAGGAACCACCAGATCATCCGCACAGCCGATTAGGATAACAGACGGGGAGACAATCAGCGCGACCTTAACTGGCCTTGGCTGCGGCTCGTTTTTCGCGCAGGGCGGCAACGCGGGTGAGAGTCCACTTGAGGCGTTCACGGCCCGCCTTGGAGCTGTTGATGACCTTTTCGATATTTCCAAACAAGTTTGGGTCACCCATTTTTTCGCGCGCCTCTTTGAGGAAGGGATGGACCTTGGCGAGGACGAAATACATTTCGCCGCTGTTGCTGGGATGGAGGAAGAGATCGGCGTTCAGCGTTCCGTGGAGAACCAGGCCCGCGGCCATACTCCAGTAGCCGCCGGCCTGCCGGAGCCAGGCATTTTCCTGTGAACCGAGCGCGCCGGCCACTTTGGCGAAGTCGTCCGCATTGTTCGGCCAGAATTCGATGAGCCACCAGTTCCGCGCCTTGCGTAGCTCGGGCTCGCGGCGCAGATCGTAGAGTTGCAGAATCAGTTGAGCGTCAGTAGCTGTGGCTTTCGGCATGGTGCCTCGTTTCTCGTTTCTCGTTTTCGGTTTCTTGTTACGCGTGCTGCGACGGGGCTGAAGCACTGGCCGCCGCTTCCGGTGGTGGCGGCGCTGGCCGCTCGTAGTCGCATTCTTTGTTGGGGCAGGCAATCACCGGGCCGGCCTTCAGATTTTTTTCGACCAGGTATTCGCTGCCGCAGCTTGGACACTTTTCTGCAAGCGGCTTGCCTGCCGAGGTGAACTTGCAATTCGGATAATTCGAACATCCGTAGAACGTGTTGCCCTTGCGTGCCCGCTTTTCGACGAGGTCGCCGTCTTTGCAGTCGGGACACTTTACACCTATGAAGTTCTGCTTGACGTACTTGCACTCGGGATATCCGCTGCAGGTGGTGAACTCACCGAAGCGGCCGTGGCGGATCATCATATTGCGTCCGCATTTCGGGCAGAGTTCGTCGAGCGGGATGTCGGGAACTTTCTTGCCCTGATCCAGTCGACGCGTCGTCTTGCAGTCGGGATAGCCCGTGCACGCCATGAACTGGCCGAAGCGCCCGCGCTTCAGCACCATCACGCGGCCGCAGTTCTCGCAGTATTCTTCAGCAGCCCCGGTCTCCTGCATGTCGGCGGAATCGAGATCGGGCAGGTTGATCGGATTCTCTTTCGTGAATTTGCAGGTATCCGGGTCGTCCTTCTCGTAGGTGCTGCAGGCATAGAAGGACCCGTGCTTGCCCCACTTGATCACCAACGGCGCGCCACACAGTTCGCACTTCTCGTCTGTGGGCTTTTCCATCCGCTTGATGTTCTCCATATGCTTTTCGGCATATTTGAGGTCCTTCTGAAATTTCTTGTAGAAGTCGGCCATGGCGTCCTGCCATTTTTCTTTGCCTTCTTCTATTTCGTCGAGGTTCTCTTCCAGGCGCGCGGTGTATTGCAGATCGAAGATGTCGCGGAAATTTTCCACCAGCAAATCGGTGACGACCAGGCCGATCTCGGTGGGGATGAACTTCCCTCCAATCTTTTGCACGTACTGCCGCTCTTGAATCGTGGTGAGAATGGCGGCGTAGGTGGAGGGCCGTCCGATGCCGCGCTCTTCGAGTTCCTTAACCAACGAAGCCTCGTTGAAACGTGGCGGCGGCTCGGTGAAATGCTGCTCGGGCTTCAATTCCTTGAGCGTGAGCTTCTGTCCCGCTTCGAGCGCAGGCAGCTTGTGCTTCAGTTCCTCGTCTTCTTCGTCCTTGCCTTCCTTGGATTCTTCGTAAACTCTCAGGAAGCCGTCGAACTTGAGCACCGATCCAGTGACGCGGAACCAGAAGACTTCGGCACCATTCTTTGCGTCGATGTCGACGGTGGTCTGGTCGAAGACCGCCGGGTTGATCTGCGAAGCGACGAACCGCTGCCAGATCAATTTGTAGACCTTGAACTCATCTTCTTTTAAGTACTGCTTGATCTGATCGGGATGGCGCATGGCCGACGTTGGCCGGATAGCTTCGTGCGCTCCCTGCGAATCTTTCTTCTCTTTGAACGTGTTCGGATTCTCTGGCAGGTAAGTTGGGCCGTATTCCTTGCCCACGTACTCGCGCACTTCCTGAATCGCCTCAGGCGCGACGCGGGTCGAATCGGTACGCATATAAGTAATGAGACCGACTGAGCCTTCTTCGCCAAGTTCGACGCCTTCATAGAGGCGCTGCGCGATCATCATGGTGCGCTTCACGCTGAAGCGCAGCTTGCGCGAGGAATCCTGCTGCAGCTTGCTGGTGGTGAACGGAGGCGCGGCATTGCGGCGACGCTCTTTTTTGTCGACGGCGCGAACGATCCAGTCGGCTTGTTCGAGCGCGGCACGGATTTTTTCCGCGTCTTCGCCGTTGGTGACTTCGACCTTCTCTTCACCCTTGCCGACAAAGCGCGCGTCAAATGCCGGAGGCTTGCTCGCGGCGAGATGCGCGTCGATGGTCCAGTATTCTTTTTTCTCGAACGCCTTAATTTCGCGTTCACGCTCGACGATCAGACGGAGAGCGACGGTCTGCACGCGCCCGGCAGAAAGTCCGCGGCGGACCTTATCCCACAGCAGCGGAGAAACTTGATATCCGACGAGGCGGTCGAGCACACGGCGTGCCTGCTGCGCGTCTACGAGGTTCTGATCGATGGCTCGCGGATGTTCGAAGGCGGCCTGCACGGCGCGCTTGGTGATCTCGTTGAAAGTAACGCGCTGAATGCGCGGCGGGGCTTCCACCTCGCCCTTTTTCAGCTTCTTGGCTTTCTTTTTCTTCCCGCCGCTGTCGTCCAGTTCGAATGCGAGATGCGCGGCGATGGCTTCGCCTTCTCGGTCCGGGTCAGGCGCCAGATAGATGTTGTCCGCGGACGCGGCCAGCTTCTTCAGCTTGGCCACAACTTTTTCTTTGCCGGGGATAACGACGTAATCCGTCTCGAAGTTATTGGTGGTATCGACGCCCAGAGTGCTCTTGGGCAGATCCTTCACGTGGCCGAGCGAGGCCTCGACGGTGAAACCTTTCCCCAAATATTTTTGGATGGTCTTCGCCTTAGCCGGCGATTCGACAATGACTAAACCTTTAGACAATTTTTCCTCAATCTCTACAAGATTCGTTTTCGAAGCTAGCACGAATGGGCGGAAAGCAACAAGTTACTGCGAAAGAAGCCATGAGCTCTTAGCTATCAGCTCTCAGCTTTTTCATGAGCGATGCCAGCATCCGTTTCACCTCAACTGCCCCTTCGGCAAGCCTCTGATAATCCGCGCTATTCAGTAAGTCCAGGTCGCGCGCCAGGAGCAAGTGATACTCTAGCTCGCTAGCCGAACCTGCTGCGATTTGAAGGAAGCGGGCAAAATCTGTGTCGCCTCTACGACAGGATCCCTCAGCAATGTTTGCCCCGATTGATACCGAAGCCCTTCGCATCTGACTGGTCAGCCCGTACATCTCGTCCCGCGGAAATGTCTTACTGGATTTGTAGACTCCAAGGGTCAACGCGTGAGCCTTTTCCCAAACCTTAAGATTCCGGAAGTCCTGCACCGCACCCTCCTTCGTATCGAACAAGATGAAAGCTGACGGCTGATAGCTGACAGCTTCTCAGAAGCTCTTTACAAAATTCTTGCCCGGCATTTGGCGGACTTTGCCGGTGAGCTCCAGTTCGAAGAGGGCGGCGAAGATTTCCGAAGACGACATTTCCGTCTCCAGCTTTTCGACGAGTTCATCAATGTGCGTGGCTTCGTCGGCTTTCAGCAGGCTCAGGATTCGCTTTTCGTGAGGAGGGAGCCCTTCATCCGGGAATAGAGATGCCGAGGAGGAGCCCGAGGATTCAGGCGAGGAGGTGGGAGTCAACGCAAGTCGTACATCTGTCGGGAGATCCTCCCAAACATCTTCCCAGGTCGCGACCAGCTTGGCGCCCTGTTTGATGAGGGTGTTCGGACCCCAGGAATTCTTGTTGGTGACGTTTCCGGGCACAGCAAAAACGTCGCGATTCTGCTCGAGGGCACAGCGCGCGGTGATGCGGGTGCCGGAATATTCGGCGGCTTCGACGACCAGTACGCCGATCGACATGCCGCTGAGAATGCGGTTGCGGATGGGAAAATTTTGCGGCGCCGGGAAGGTGCCCATGGGAAATTCTGAGATCAGCGCGCCGCCGAGTGCCAGGATCTGCTCCGACAATCGCGAATTCTCTTTGGGATAAATCACATCGACGCCCGTACCGAATACTGCGGCGGTCTTGCCCTTGGCGGTGAGCGCGCCGCGATGGCTGGCCGTATCGACGCCGCGGGCCATGCCGCTGAGAATCACGAGGCCTTGCGCGGCCAGATCGCAGGCCAGCCGCTCGGCCATCCCCGAGCCATAGGGCGTCGGATGGCGCGTGCCGACCATGGCGAGGCCGGGCCTGGTCAGCACCTCGGTATTGCCCCGAATATAAAGGACCAGCGGCGGGTCGTAGATTTCCTTCAGCCGGGGCGGATAGGACGGGTCATCGAGTGAGAGCACGGTCACGCTCTCGGCGGCGGCGCGCGCGATCTCTTCTCGGGCCAGTTCGGCGGATTTTCCGGTGGCGATGGACTGCGCGGAAACTGCGCGAATCCCGGCAGCCTCGAGTTCGGTCAACGACGCGCGGAAAACCGCTTCTGGCCCACCGAGGTGCTCGACCAGCTTGCGGCCTTTGGAGGGGCCGAGACCCTGGGTCAACGAAATGGCTAGCCACTCCAGCAGGTGCGTGGCGGACGGAGAAATGGCGAGGCTCGACATAGCCGACAGCGGACTGTACTGAGCGGGCGAGGATGGCGTCAAGGTCATACGTCACATCCGGTTTGTTAATATTGTGGAAAGCTCGAATAAATGAGGAAGAATGCGCCGTTTGCGGATTTCCGCGATTTCGTACCTGAACACCGCGCCCTTGATGTGGGATTTCGAGCATGGCGATGTGGGCAGCCATTTCGATATTTCCTACACTCTGCCTTCGGCCTGCGCCCGCGCGCTGGCTGAGGGCCGGGCCGATATTGGCATTATTCCGGCGGCCGCCTACACGCAAATTCCAGGGTTGCAAGTGCTGCCCGATGTTGCGATCGCTTCGCGGCGGGCGGTGCGGTCGATCCTGCTGGTCAGCCGCATGCCGATTGAAAAAGTGCGGACGGTCGCGCTGGATACGTCTTCCATGACATCGGTGGCGTTGACGAAAATTCTGTTCGAAAAGTGGCTCGGCGGCGGACGAACTTTCACCTCGATGGCGCCCGATGTCGACCAGATGCTGAGCGTGTGCGACGCTGGGCTGGTGATTGGCGATCCGGCGCTGCAGATTGATCGGACGCGCTATTACACGCTCGACCTGGCCGAAGAATGGATTCGCTATACGGGCAAGCCGTTTGTGTTCGCGTTCTGGACGGTGCGCGGGGATGCGTTGAGCGAGGCCGATCCGTCGCTCGAATTGGCTGCGATCTTCAGCCAATCCCGCGATCATGGATTGGAAGCGGCGAGTCTCGCGCAGATCGCCGAGGAATGGGCACCGCGGCTGGGAATCAGTCGGACGGATGTGCAGTTGTATCTGACGGAGAACATCCACTACAGGCTGGATGCGAGCTGCCTGGAGGGGCTGCAGCTGTTTTATCGGTACGGGGCTGAGATCGGAGCTCTGCCTGCGGCGCCGGAGTTGCGGTTCGTGCAAAGTGTTCCGGCGGGTGCGTCTTAGCTTCTTTCGCGGCTTTCGGCCGCCAGTTCGAATTTTCTTACGGCTTCAGTCCTATTTTCCGCATGGTTTCGATGTAGCGCGGATCGGAACGCAGCGGGTCGAATTCCGGGCCACGGACGAACTCCCCGTCCATGTCTCCGTTTTCACCGCCCACTTCCAGCGCTCGTAGCGCGGCCTCGCGATTGGTGGAGGCGCAGGCCAGGGCGGACGATGCCATTCTGTCGGCTCCGGCGATTGCCTGATTCAATGCGCAATAGCCCTTCGCATCCGGAGTCACGGGAGCGTGCCCGACAAGTTCATCCAACTTCTGTATCTCCCCCACCGCCTCTGGATAGCGCCCCAGAACGGCCAACAGGTGGGAAAATTTGAAATGCGCGGGCCCAAATTTCGGATCCTGCTGTATCGTTTTTTGGAATTGAGCTAACGATTCGTCATAGCGATGGCCCACCATCAGAGTCCAGGCATAATTTGTGTTGATGATCGGGGAGAGTGGGTCGAGCGAAAGCGCGGTGCGAAATTCCGCCAGTGATTCGTCCACTCGGTTTTCGGGCTCTAACACCAGGAACGCAAAGAAATAATGCGCATGGGCACTGTTGGGATTGATCTCGATGGCGCGCCGGAATTCGGTTTCAGCCTCGCTCCAGCGCCAGGCAGAGGCTAACGCGGCGGCACGCGATGCGTGGGTTTCGGAAAGTGAACCGTCGAGTTGCACAGCCTTGCGGGAGGCATCATCGGAAAGAGCAATGGCCTGCTTCGAGCCAATGCCGATGTCATAGCTTGGAGCTACGTTATAGGTATCGGCGAGTCCGGCGTAAGCGAGGGCGTAGTTGGGGTCGGCGGCGATCGCCTGTTGGAATAATTCGATGCTCTTCTTCAGGCCCTGTCTTCGTGCGTCCGGCCCACTGCTGGCGGCCTTCCAGATAGAGGCGGTAGGCTTCCGGATTGCTGGTTCCGGCCTTGCCCAGTTTCTGTTCCTCCTCGCCGCTCATCTGCATGTGCAGGCTTTTGGAAACGTCACGCGTGATGTCGCTTTGCACCTGCGTGATGTCGGCCTGCTTGCGCGTGTATTGCGCGCCCCAAATTTCGCTGCCGTCGGCTGAATTGACGAGTTCGGCGTGAATGCCGAGTTCGTCGCCATGCTGCGTGATGCGCCCGGTCAGCACGGCGGCCACTTGCAGAGTTTGCCCGACTTTCTGGGGATCGTCCTGGCTGTTCTTGAAGCGGAATACCGTGCTGCGCGCCATGACCTTCATGCCCGGAAGCCGAGAAAGCGCGCTGATCAGGCTCTCCGTCAAGCCGTCGCTGAGGTATTCGTTATTCGGATCGGCGGTGGCGTTTATGAAAGGCAGACACCGCGATGGAAGAAACTTTGCTGGCCTCGGTCTTTGGCCGCAGCCAGTAAGCGCCGGCGGCAATCACGACGAGCAGTGCGGCGAGGCCGACCCAGAGAGGCCAGCGCGAATTTTTGGCTGCGGGCACATTGGCCGCGGAGACTACGCCGATGATTGGGAAACTTCCGCCGCGGAAGATCGTCCGGAATCCAAATCGCGCTTCAGCCGCGACAAATCCGCCCGCAGGTCGGCGGCATTCTGATAGCGCAGGTTGCGATCTTTTTCGAGCGCCTTGTGGATGATGCGATCCAACTCCGCTGGCAGATCCGGATTCAGACGCAGAGCCGGAGCGGGCGTGGGCATCGAGGATCGCCTTGAAGATGACGGCGGAACTTTCCCCGCGAAAAGGCAGGATTCCGGTCGCCATCTCGTAGAGCACCACGCCGAAGGAGAAGAGATCGCTGCGGGCGTCGAGTTCCTTGGCGCGCGCCTGTTCCGGAGACATGTAAGCGACCGTACCCAAGGTTGAGCCGGGACTGGTCAACTGCGGGCCGTCGAGGGTCTGCGTGTTGCCCGAAGTGGACGAAGGGTTCGCAGCTTCCACCTTTGCCAGGCCAAAGTCCAGAATTTTGGCGTGACCACGCGCGGTCACGAAAATATTTGCGGGCTTGATGTCGCGATGAATGATTCCCTTGGAGTGCGCCGCCTCCAGCGCGTCGGCGATCTCGACCGCCAGCGTCAGCAGCACTTCCTTGTCGAGCGGTTGCGCGTTGATGCGGTGCTTGAGCGTGACGCCATCCAGAAATTCCATGGCAATGAACATGCGCTCGCCGCTCTTGCTGATCTCGTAAATGGTGCAGATGTTGGGATGGTTCAGGGATGATGCGGCCCGCGCCTCGCGCCGGAAACGCTCGAGCGCTTGCGGATCTCTGGCCACGTCGTCGGGCAGAAATTTCAGGGCGACGAAGCGGCCGAGTTCGGTGTCCTCGGCCTTGTAGACGACTCCCATCCCGCCACCGCCCAACTGTTCGAGAATGCGGTAATGGGATATGGTCTCGCCGATCATGCGTAGAGGAATGTTAGGGGCTGGAGCGGATGGCGTCAAATCTGGCTGCGCGCTGAACGCTGTTCCTCACGAGCGTCGCAGTGAGTTAAGCTGAAGCATAGAAGCGCCGTTATCATGAACCTTTTTCAGCCCATTCCGAATGCTGGCAATGCGGCCGACACTACGCGGCCGCTGGCCGACCGCATGCGTCCACGGACACTCGAGGAGTATGCCGGGCAGGAGCATCTGATCGGCCCCGGCAAGCCGCTGCGAGTGCAGATTGAGCGCGACGACATGGGCTCGCTGATTTTCTGGGGGCCTCCTGGGACAGGCAAGACGACCCTGGCTAAGATCATCGCGCACATGACGAAAGCGGAGTTCATCGAATTTTCCGCGGTGCTGGCCGGGATTAAAGAGATCAAGCAGGTCATGGCCGATGCCGAACGGGCGCGGCAGTATGGCACGCGAACGATTGTCTTCATCGACGAAATTCATCGCTTCAACAAGGCGCAGCAGGACGCGTTTCTGCCGCACGTCGAGAAAGGAAACATCCGGCTGATCGGGGCGACTACAGAGAATCCTTCGTTCGAGATCAATTCGGCATTGCTCTCGCGCTGCCGCGTGTACACACTGCAGCCGCTGACCGAGGATCAGATTGTCGGGCTGTTGCGGCGGGCGCTGAATGATCGCGAACGCGGACTGGGCGAGATGAATGTGGCCGCGTCGGATGACGTGCTGAAGAAAATTGCCAGCTACACGAGTGGCGATGCGCGGAGTGCTTACAACGTTTTGGAAGTGGCGGCCGGGTTGGCGAAATCAAAATCCGACAAGAAACTTTCCGCCGAGATCACCGACGACATTGTGCGCGACGCGTTGCAGAAGCGCATCCTGCTTTATGACAAGACCGGCGAAGAGCATTACAACCTGATTTCGGCGCTGCACAAGTCGGTGCGCAACAGCGATCCTGATGCGGCACTCTACTGGCTGGGCCGCATGCTTGAGGCTGGGGAAGATCCGCTCTACGTTGCGCGCCGCGTGGTGCGCATGGCCGTCGAAGACATTGGCCTCGCTGATCCGAACGCGCTTTCGCTCTGCATGGCGGCCCGCGATGCCGTCGATTTCATCGGCATGCCGGAAGGAAATCTGGCGCTGGCGCAGGCGGTGGTGTATCTCTCGGTCGCTCCGAAGTCGAATGCTCTCTACACTGCTTACGGCGACGTGCGGCAGGATGTCGAGCAAACCGCGGCCGATCCGGTTCCGCTGCATCTGCGCAACGCTCCGACCAAACTGATGAAGGGACTCGGTTACGGGCAGGGATACCAGTACGCGCACGATGTAGAAGGCAAAGTCGCGAACATGGAATGCCTGCCGGAAAATCTGCGCGACCGCGAGTACTACAAGCCGACCAACGAGGGGATTGAAAAACGCATTCGCGAACGGCTGGAGCAGATCAAGGCGGCGCGTTCAAAAGAATCCAGCTAGGTCAAACTGCGTGAGCCACTTTGGTGGGGGGCCCGCCCTATCTCGCACGAGCGTGGTGTTCTTTTAGGATGCAGCGGTCCATCACCACGAAGATGCCTGCCTGGCGCGCCTTTTCGGCTGCCTTCTGGTGAATCACATCTTCCTGCATCCAGATGGCCGGGACTTTGAGTCGAATGGCTTGATCGACAATCTCTTCCACAAATTCCGAGCGCCGAAAAATATTCACGATATCGATCTTCTCCGGAACGTCGAGCAGAGACGCGTAGGCCGGTTCACCGAGGCATTCGTCGATCTGCGGATTCACGGGAATGATGCGGTATCCATGCTGCTGCATATAGGCGGAAACGCCGTGACTGGGACGCAGCGGATTGCCCGACAGACCGACCACCGCGATGGTTTTCGATCTCTTGAGCAGATCGGCAATCGGATCGCTTTGGGGTAAAGGAGCCATGGGCCCTCATTTCTTATTCGCCGTTTCCAACTTCTGCTTGTACATTTTGAGCGCGAGTTTTCGAATCGTCTCCGCAATTTCCTTGTTGGCGGAAAGATTTTTCAGATCCTGGGTCAGGAGATTCTTCATCAACGTCAGCCCGAGATCGAGCGGCGTGCGCGGATTGGCTACCAGATTTCTGACGACAATGTAATTTTTCGCAAAACGGCGCTTCAAGGGAATCTGCCGCAGAACGGCCTGCAGCACGTTTTTCTGGCTGGCAAATTTCTCCACTTCGCCATCTGAAAGCTTGGGGGCTTCCAGCACCGCCAGCGCGACCACCTTGGTGCCATCGCGAATCAAAAGGGAGCGCTCTTCCTTATTTCCTTTCAACGCCAGCTGGATGCGGCCTTTCACATCGAGGTGGTTGATCTTCTGCACCGTGTTTTCGCGTTTGGCCAAACGGGAGCGGCCGGCTTCGGTGTCACGGGTGCGGGCGCAACCGCGGCAGGGGTCGCCGCCGGCGCCTCGCCCACCTCAATCACGGGAAAGTAGTCTTCACCCAGCAGTTCAACGATGCCGCCAACCGCTTGAAAGGGTTTATCACGCTCAGCCTCGATTTCGCTGGCATGCTCGCTGAGGTACGCCGTCACCGTTTCTTCGTGGGCCGGATCTACCGGCTCGGAAACGTCGTGGACCTCAAGCGTGTGATCGGCCGCTGCAACTGGCTTCACCTCGAGCGCGGCACCGCCGGAGACGGGTGCTGGCTTTGCCGAGAGTTTTTTTAATTCGTCGGCTTCTTCCTTTTTCAGATACGGATTCGCCCGCAGCGTTTCAAGAACTTTGGGAAACGAGCGCACGCGATCGCTCTTCAGCATTTCGGCGATCGCGTCTCGTCCAGCAGAGACGGCGAGCTTCGCAATCTGGCCTTCGGTGACGCTTGGATTCGCCAGCAGATCGGGCAACAGCGCGGGGCGAAGATTGTCGTGCGCGATCATGTAAGTCAGGACTTCGGCGGAAGTCTGCGGATCGGAGGCGGCGGCCCGCGAGGCTTTCTCGTCCCAGCCCGCCAGCGTCATGCGCGCCAGTTCGCCGAAAACTCTGTTGTGCACGGCGAGGTAGACCAGAATCTCGATGTTCTCCGCCGGCGGCACTTGCAGAGCGCCGCGGGCGGCGAATTGCATCATGTTGGAAGCTAACTTCGATGCGCGGATTTGATCGATCATGCGCGCCATGAGATCACGCCTCCTTCGACTTCATACTCGAACTGGAGTCGCGCGTCACCAGCGATTCCAATTTGTTGACTGCCAGTTCCAAATCGCGGGTGATGCGATTCGGCGGTCGGCGCAGAAATTCGTCGAGTAACGCCCGGTAATACCACAGAGTGCCTTCGCGCCCGCCGCTGAAGCGAGACCATACTTCATCCCCGATGGCACGGTAGTCGCTGAGAATGGAGCGCACGTTGTTGAGTTTGTCCGCTGCCGAGACTAAGCGCGTGTCGTCATTTTCGGTCTTCAGGCGCGCGATGTATTTATCTTTGCGTTCGCGCCATGGCGGTTTTGGATACGTATCGGAGTCGGTGCAGCCATCCACGACCTTGGCGACGCGGCTGCCGAAACGGCGGCGAACTTCCTTCAACATGGGCGCCCCGCCGCAATCCTCGACCACATCGTGCAGCAGCGCAGCAATGGCGAGATCTTCGTCGCCTCCGGCTTCGAGCACCAGGGAAGCGACTCCCATCAAGTGTGCGACGTACGGAATCGACGAAGCCTTGCGCGTCTGATGTTTGTGCTTCTCGGCAGCAAACAGAAAAGCCCGCAGAAAACGCGGGCCCAGGAGCGTCTTCCTCGCGGCGCTCCGTGACTTGTGTGGTCGAGCCTTCGTCACCTTCACTGCTTTTCTCCGCGCCGCGCCAGCAGATACGCCCGAATCAATGGCTGCAGATCGCCGTCGATCACCCGATCCACGTCGCCGATTTCGGTCTTGGTCCGATGATCTTTGATCATGCGATAAGGCTGCAGCACGTAGGAACGAATCTGCGAGCCGAATTCAATGTCGAGTTTCGAGTCTTCGATTTTCTTGGTGGCGGCGCGCTTCTTCTCCATCTCGTACTCGTAGAGTTTCGAGCGCAGCATGCTCATGGCGCGCTCTTTATTCTTGTGCTGCGAGCGCTCATTCTGGCAGTTAGCGACCAGGCCCGTCGCAAGGTGAGTGATGCGCACAGCAGAGTCCGTCGTGTTGACGTGCTGTCCGCCCTTGCCGCTGGAGCGGTAAGTATCGATGCGGATATCTTCGGGCTTGATGACGATCTCGATGCTCTCATCAATTTCCGGCGAGACGTAGACGCTGGCAAAGGAGGTATGCCGGCGCTTGGCCTGATCGAAGGGAGAAATTCGCACCAGCCGGTGCACGCCGATTTCGCCCATCAGCAATCCGTAGGCATACTCGCCGTTCACCGCGAACGTCGCGGACTTCAGGCCCGCCTCTTCCCCCGGTTGATAATCGTAGAGCACGGTTTCAAATCCCTGGCGCTCGGCCCAGCGCAGATACATGCGCAGCAGCATGTCGGCCCAGTCCTGTGACTCGGTGCCGCCGGCCCCGGGATGAATGGTGACGATGGCGTTGCGCGCGTCATTCTCGCCGGAGAGCAGCGTCTCGGTTTCGAGTTTGTCGATGAGGACGCTGAGCGCTTCAATTTCGCGCTGCAGGTCGGCGTCAACATTTTCGCCTTCGCGGGCGAGATCGAAGTAGGCCGCGATGTCGCCACTGCGGCGGGCGAGATCGGCGTCGGTCGAGAGCACATGCTCCAACCGTTTCTTCTCGCGCATTACCTGCTGGGATCTCTGCGGGTTCGACCACAGGTCGGGCTCGGCAGACTGCTTCTCGATTTCGGCTAGTTGCGGACGAACCTTTTCCGCGTCAAAGATACTCCCGGAGCTCTTGCACTTTTTTGCTCAGCTTGTCGTAGGCAACTTCGAGTTCCTGATTCATGATGAGGCGTCGGCCTTCTGGCGATTCTTTTGGGATGTGAAGCGCGCGAACAGCGCTCCCAGAGAAATTATCGCACACGCGTAGGCGAACCAATCACCGTGACGAGAGTAGAAAGTGGTTACGGAGGTGAGGGCATAAGGAGCAACGAGCGCCATTCGTTCTTTGCGCGGGATGCGCGCGATGACGCGACCCCAGGGATCGATCGAGGCGGTCACTCCCGTATCGGTTGCGCTCAGCAGCCAGCGATTGTTTTCGATGGCGCGCATTCGCGTCTGATTCAGATGCTGCGCGTAGGCGCCGCTGTCGCCATACCATCCGTCATTGGAAATGTTCACCAGAAGTTGCGCGCCCTGATTGGCGAATTGCCGCACCTCGTCGGGAAATACTGATTCGTAGCAGATGAAAATTCCGAGCCGCTCGCCGCCTGCGTCGAGCGGTACGCGGGAAGCGCCATGGGTGAATTCGCCGACTTCCTTGGTCAAGCCGCCCGCGAAGGCAAATAGGCTGGGGAAAGGCAGATATTCTCCGAAGGGTACGAGATGAACTTTGTCGTATCGGCCCACCCAGTCGCCAGATGGACTGATCAGCGCGGCGGAATTAAAAATGTTCGGGATTCTCGCCGCCTGCGGATTTTTCTTCTCCGATTGCTCCCACCAACGTCCAGGCTCGAGTCTCGCGGGCCATGTCGCCGGTGGCACTGCGAAATCGCTCATCGTTGGTGAAGAAAGGCGCGGGAGACTCCGGCCAAACAATCAGATCAATTTTCGCCGGCTGGCTCGATGCTGTCTTCACAGTCAGCGCGGTCAGATCGCTCAAAGTCTGCTGGAAGCTGGCCGGAGTCCAATTGCCGGCGACTGGAATATCCTGCTGGAGGAGTAAAGCGACCCGATCGGCATGCGCCGGCGGAGGCGTGATCAGCCTTCCCGATTGCAGCACCGCTGCTGCCGCCAGGGCAGCCACCAGCATCGCGCCGCGTTTTTCTTTCGGCACGAGGAAAGCTGCGGCCAGCGCCACGTTCACCAGCACGATCTCGAACGAGATTCCGTAAACGCCCGTCCACGCCGAGATGTGGCACAGGGCAGAGTTATCGACCTGCGCGATACCCAGCAGATTCCACGGGAAGGCGGTGATGCGCGTGCGCGCCAGTTCCACCGCAACCCATAAGAATGGAGAGACCACCAGCGCGCGACGAAAGTCCCGGGGTTCGGACAAAAGGCTCAGAAGCAGGCCGAAGAAACCGTGATACAGCCCCAGGTAGCAGCAAAATAAGAAGAGGACCAGCACGGCCATGGGCGCACTCAGGCCGCCATATTGCCGCATGGTGTCGTAGATCCAGTAACATGTCCCGGCATAAAAAAGAATTCCGCAGATGTAGCCGAGCAGGAATCCTTGTCCCGGGGACGCAGCCCGCAGTCGCAACGCACCGGCGAATTCCAACTCCCCTGCCGGGCGCGCGCGCAATAGCGCAAGAATCAAGGGCGCGAGTGCGAACCAGCAAAGAACGTAAATCCCGGGAAGCGGAAAGATGAGCACCTGCAGCACGGCCGACAGGACCATCAACAACCAGGCGCTCGAATGAATTTGCCGCACGGGTGAAGGATAGCAAATGCAGGTTGTCAGTGCGTGAGTGGCGCGTTCGAGCTATGAGTTGCGAGCTGTGAGCGAACCCAAGTCGACGATTTGCGGCGTGACATAGAGTGGCGGGACGATGCGGAACGTGGGTTGACTCGCCGATTGGCTTCAGGGAGACTGCTTGCCAGGCAGACGCGCTGCAGTCTCATGGAGAATGACGGCGTCGGCGCGGTCCAGGAATTCGCGCGCGGAATTCTTGAAATCAGCGGTGGAAGGGTCGAGCACCGTCAGATACAAATCCGGCCGCAGAAACTTCATCACGCTGTTCGATTCGATGATTACATTCGTCGCGCCTTGCAGGCGCTGGCGCAGGGTTGGCATCGCCTCGGCGAGTCTTCCCTGCTCGGTCCGGACCCAGAGCGACCGCGCCGCACCCGCCAGCAGGAATCGCGACGTGTCCGACTCGCCGGATCGATCCCGCTCTTCGGAGATCGCCCACGAATGATCGCCGGTGGCGCAATCGCACGCTTCGCCATTCGCCGAGCAGATGCCGTGGCCGTACTGCGTGATCTTCACGGCGGTCCAGTCGAAGTCGCGCAGCGCGGAAATCAATCCGGCGACCACGCTGGTCTTGCCGACGCTCCGCGAATGCCCGCCAATGACGATGAGAGCCATGAGAGAAATCGTAGTTGCGCCGTTGGCGCTGACGTGGCCCGGAGGGCAATTGTCCCGGGAGCTCGCTTCGCTCGCAGGCGGACGAATGCGTCCGCCTCCACGTGATCAATCTTTTTTTGCCAGCCGCGCCAGCGTTGCCAGCTGCCTCAGATACTCGCGCAGCGGCTGCGCTGGCGTTCCCCAGAACGGCACGCCCTTGCCGCGCAGAACTTTTTTCGGCAGGATGCCGCCCTGCCCGCCCACCATCACTCCTTCTTCAACGCGCGCGCCCTCGCCGATGCCCACCTGACCGCCCAGCACGACTCCATTTTCGATGACTACGCTTCCCGACAGGCCGGTCTGCGCCGCAATCACGACGTCTTCGCCGATCTGGCAGTTGTGGCCGATGTGCACGAGATTATCGATCTTCGCTCCGCGCCGGATGCGCGTCTGTTCCAGCGCTCCGCGGTCAATGGTTGTGTTGGCTCCGATCTCGACATCATCCTCGATGACCAGCTTCCCAACTTGCGGAAACTTTTCATAGTGCCCGGTCTTGCGGTCGCGCACGTAACCGAATCCGTCGCTGCCCAGTACTGCCCCTGCGTGCACGATCACGCGATCGCCCAGAGTCGTGCCCGCGTAGATCGTGACGTTCGGATAAATTTGGCAATCGCGCCCGATGTGGACGCCGTCGGCAATGGCGCAACCCGCGCCGATCGAGGAACCGTCGCCAATCTTCACTCCGGCGCCCACAACCGCGCTCGGATGAACGCCACCGGTCGCGGATTCGTGTAGCAAGCGCGCGGCCCGGGCGAAGGCGAGCTTGGAATGGTCGCTGATGAGCAGCGGCTTGCTGGACGAAATCGAAGCCGCAGACTCGGGAGCAATCACCGCTCCAGCATGGGATTGCAAAGCGGCTGCAAGATATTTTTCGTCTTCGACGAAGACCAGATCGTCCCCCGACGCCGACGCGATGCTCGCCACGCCGCTCACCGAGACGCTGCCATCGCCGATCAGGCGTGCGCCCACGGCCTCAGCAATCTGCTTGAGAGTGCGCTTCATAGCTTGACACTCTATAGCAGTCCGGCGTTTGGAAGAAAGCAGGGACGGTTGAGCCTAGTCGATGACGGGCGTGCAGGTTGCCGCGCCTTGGCACATGAGGAAAGTGCCCTGGCCCGAGCAATCCGAATTACCGCTTGCTATTGGACAGCGTCCAGTTCCCTGTAACCGATCCACTGGTCACCACGCCGTTACTGCGGGTACCAGTCACCTCGCCGCCCGGCAACCCATTGCCCGCAGTCGTCGAAAGCGTGAGCGTATTGCCGCTCGGGGTGGCCGAGATGATTTGCATGTCCATGGATCCCGTAACCTGATTGGTCACGTTGGTCGTGAGGACTGCCGATCCGTTCTCGCCTTGCACTGAACTAAAGCACGAATTGGAGTCTTTGTTGATGAAGCTGAAGGCAGTGATGTCGAGCGTGCCACCGCCGGAATTCACTTCAAAATTAGCCAAAAAATCGAGCTTGCTGGCCTCACCCAGGCCACCCGTCAAGGTTGCTTCCCAATTGCCGCTGGTAATCGCGGTCAGGTTTACGGGCGTGAGGGTGCGGCTGGCGCAGCCGCCGAGCCATAATCCCAGCGCCATCAGTGCCCCAAGGGCAAACAACTTCTTCATTCGCAGTCCTTCGATGCAGTAAGGATGATTGCCTGGACGATTCCGTATAGAGAATTGTTCGTACTGAGAATAGAGAGATGCAGTCTCACCCGTCAAGGGATGTAAGCGGGCTTCGATCTCCGTTCGTGATCAAAAGCCCGCCCGGCTAGCGCTCTGAATCATCCCCGCGAGGCACCCGGCAAATGCGCAGGCCTACTGCTTCATCATGGTGAACGTGCCGTTTCCGGTGCAGCCCGTCCCGGTTGCCGACCACGTACCGGAAATCGTATTCCCGTTGGCCATGCCCGTCAGCTTGATGGTGTTCGTGGCTTGCGAGTTGGATTGCACCGTGAAGCCGAAGGTTCCGCTTACGTTGCCGTTGAAATTTCCGCTGAGCGAGAACGATCCCGTTTCCGTGGTCCCGCCTGTCGAACTGATGCACGGGGATGGCGAAGTAATGGTGAAACTGCTGACCGCCAGCGTTCCGTCGCCTTGCACGACCAGGTTGGTGGCAAACTGGAAGAACTCCGCGTTATTCGACTCCATCAGTGTGGCCGCCCATGTTCCGTTAATGTTCGCCGGATTGCTGCTGCTGTTCGACCCGCAGCCCGCCAACACCGCGCACACCCCTAACAACACAACTGCCGCTACCTGCTTCATAAAGAACCTCAGAGTGAAATTCGAAAGCGGCGCGCAACCGAGGAACTTCGCCCCGGAAAAGCCGTCGGCCACGGCTGACATCGTGTGGTATTAGAAACCCCGCAGGTGGGGAATTGTTGCCTTTAACCGTAACCCCACGACAACAATATAGTTACGCCAAGTCATCCAAAGGCGGAGTCGAAGGATCCCTACGCCGGTGCTGCATTCTAGGCATAGATCATGGTATCGACCGTGTGATAGACTGTGGTATCGATCGGAAAGTTTCAACGGATGGCCAAAACCGCCAAACTTTTTCGCAACGGCCGCAGTCAGGCGGTCCGCCTGCCTGCCGACTTCCGCTTCGCCGGGTCGGAGGTATATGTTCGGCGCGATCCGGCTACCGGCGACGTCATCCTCTCCCGCCGTCCTGACTCCTGGCAGGAATTTTTCGATCTCGTCGACACGCTCGACATCCCTGGCGACTTCATGTCGGACCGTGACACCAGACCGCCGCAGAAAGCGAAAACTATTCTGATGCCGGTTCGCTATTTGCTTGATACGAATATCGCAAGCTATGTGATCAAGCGAAACGTACCCCAGGTGCGCATCGCCTTGATGTCCGTCCCAATGTCAGAAGTAGGCGTCTCTGTGGTCACCGAAGCCGAGTTGCGTTTCGGGGTTACGCGCAAAGTTGCATCGGCGGATCTCAAGTTGGCGGTGGAGGAGTTTCTTCTGCGCGTCGAAATTCTTCCGTGGGATTCTGCAGCAGCGAAGCGCTACGCCGAGTTGCGAAGCACACTCGAAGATTCAGGCACTCCGATTGCGAATTTCGATCTGATGATCGCCGCGCACGCGCTCGCCGCTGGTGCAACACTGGTAACGCATGACCGCGTCTTCCGCCGCGTCAAACACCTGCGAATCGAAGACTGGACTAAGTGACGGATCACGAAACCCCGCGGCGCTGCCGTACCGCCCCGAAGATGATGAACACGATCGACAGGCCGATAAAGAATCCTGCCGCGAACTCAGAGTAGCGGGCATGCATCCAGTTGCGCAGAATGATCCCCGCGCACAGCGACAACAAGCCCGCCGAAATGAAACCGTTCAGCTTACGACCCGACATAGAGCCTCCCCGGATTTTTCTAACACGCGAGCGGTCTGATTACGCCCCGCGCTTGGTCTTCAACTCTGCCAGCAACTGCTCGATGCGGTCTTCTTTTTCAAGAGCAGCCAGGCGGTCATCCATGTTGTCGCCGGCAATTTCCGACTTGGCCTGGCTGAGGGCCTCGGAATGCGCGACCTTGCGCTTCATGCGGTCAAATGCCGCGGCCTTCGAGCCATCGCCCGACGCCATGCGCGCGTCGCTGGCCTTGCCCACGGCGCGGGCCCGGCGATGCTGCGCAACCAGCACATCGGCTTTGGCCTGAGCCTCGGTCAGCTTCTGCTCCAGTTGGCGCAGCGCGGATTTCAAGTTCTCCACCTGCGCCCTCTGATCGCTCACCTGCTGCTGGAAGCTCTCGCTCAGTTCGCGATAGCTTTCCACGCGTTGCAGGGAGGCGCGCGCCAGGTCGTCTTCTTTCTTGTCGACGGCGAGTTCCGCCTTGCGCATCCATTCGGCAACTTTTTCTTGGTTCTCTTTCTGCCTTTTTTCCAGCAGGTGCTGGTCGGCGATTGCGATTGCCACCTGCGTCTTGACCTGCAGAAGCTGGTTCTGCATGTCGAGGATGACCTGCTTGATCATCTTTTCCGGCTCTTCCGCCTTGTCGATCAAATCGTTGATGTTCGCTCGAACCAGTGTGGAAACACGCTCTAGTAATGCCATATCGAACCCCCTTTTTTCTTCTAGGTGCTAGGTCTTAGCTCCTAGCTTGTTGCCTTGATTTCTGACTTCATGCGCGGGGTGAATCTCGGCGCACTCCGGACACGATGGTTCATTTCGACGGAACATCATGCCGAGAGCCATGCCGATCGCTACGCCGATAGCGAGCCAGACGCCCATGTTGCCGGCCACTGCTCCGGCGACCGCGCCCAGCGCGGCTCCTAGCGCGATTCCTAATCCTGCGTGATTTGATTTCTTCATCTCTTTACTCCGCTTCTGCTTCTGCTTCTGCTTCTGCTTCCCTGCCGCCTCGCTTCGCTCGGAGGACGGGCGAATGCGCCCGTCCCCACGTGACCAGTTGCTGCTTACGCTTTCGGCGGATCGACTGGTTTGGGCGACTTGTCGCCGATCAGCCTTACCTTGCCTAGCAATTCCGACAGCGGCATGCCCGAGAGCGTTTCGAACAACGCCGGAACCTGCGCCGCCATCTTGGTGATGTCGCCAGTGACTTTGCTCATGCCGGCGCCATCCCCGTTTCCGGTGGAGACGATGGTGATCTTGTCGACGTTGGCCAACGGAGCCGCCAACGCCTTCACGATTTCCGGCATGCTGGCAAACAGTCGATCGATCACGGCCGCCTGGTTGTACTCCTGGAACGCCTCGGCTTTCACGTTCATCGCTCGGGCTTCGGCATCCCCTTTCTTGAAAATGATTTCCGCTTCCGCCTCGCCTTGCGCGCGAATCGAGGACGCCTGGCCTTCAGCCTCCGCGATCAGACGCTGCTTCTCGGCCGCGGCCAGCGTTTCGATGCGCTGACGCTCGATCTCGGCCCCTTTCAGTACGGTCGCGATCAATTCCTTTTCGCGGCGATTGATTTCCGCTTCCTGCACCTTGACCTGCTGCTCTTTCTCGACCTGCTGCACCTTCACCTGCTCGGCGACCACCTGCTGCTGCATGATGTTGGTCTGAATGTCGTAGGCTTTGTCGGCCTGCGCCTGCTGTCGTTTGGTGACTTCGAGAAACTGCGCCTTCTTCACTTCGAGATCGCGCTGCGCCTCGGCTTGCTTGGCTAAGGATAAAGTTTCCGCGAGCACGCGCTCCTGGTCGGCCTGCGCCTTCGCCACTGCGGATTCCCGCGTCGCGAGAGCGCGCCTGATCGCCGTATCACGATCGGCTTCCGCCGCAGCCACATCGGCATCGCGCTTGATGCGAGCCACGTCGGGTCGCCCCATGTTGGTGATGTATTCGTTCTTGTCGCGAACTTCTTTGATGGTGAACGAGATGACTTCGAGCCCCATCTTGTTCATGTCATCGGCGCAGGTGCCGCGCATGCGGTCAGAGACCATCTCGGGCTGCTTCACGATTTCTTCCACCGTGAGCTGTCCAATGATGCCGCGCAGATGGCCTTCCATCACCAGCCGAATCAATCCCTGGCGCTCGTCGTCCGTCTTGGTCAGGAATTGCTCGGACGCGGTGAGAATCGATTCCGTGTCGGACTTCACTTTGATCTGCGCCACGGCCTCGACGGTCACGGCGACACCTTGTTTCGTGTACAGATCCTGCTGCGGCGCCACGTCGAACGACATCAGTTCGAGTGACAGTTCCTTGCAGATCTGCACCATCGGCAGAACCAGCGTGCCGTGGCCCTTGACCACGCGCGTTCCACCCAGGCCGTACACGATGAGTGCCTCGTGCGGCCCAGCTTTGCGATAGAGCCTGGCCATTCCGCTCATCAGGAACAGGATGACCATCACTCCCAGCCCAACGAAAATCCAAATCACCACGACATTCGAAATGCCTTCGAACATAAAACCCCTCCCCTTCGCCAACTGCGAAACTCTTGCCGTAGAGACGTGGCTTGCTACGTCTCGTTGCTACGTCTCGTTGTTTACGTCGACAGGTACGAACCGGAAACTTGCGAGCTCAAAACTCGGTGCTCGGCTTGCGCCTTCAGATTGAAGGCCACGATCGCGTTGTTGCCGTAACAGACAAACGCCAGCACGACGTAAGAAATCACCAGCACCGGCCAGGAAGCGCTCGGTTTGAGCGCGTGTGACAGCAGCGCCGCCAACGTCGATGACGTCAGAATGAGCACCATGATTCCCAGCCCCAACTCCAGCGCTCCTTCCTTCGTCGTGTAGCCGTTGGGATGATTGTTCACGTCGAAGTGCACCGCCATCCGCGCGGGCAACCGGTCCCAGGCTCGCCAGTAATTCAGTGCCGTGATCGGCAACGCCAGCCACATCAGCCACGTCAGCGTCTTGTACCAGTCGCGATTCATACAGTTCTCCAGTGCATAATCAGCGCTCAGACGACAATCCAGCCGCCTCGTCCTCTTCACCTGACATCTCGCTCCACAAGCGAACGTAGGCAAGGCCTTTGTCGTAACGAGTCACGACAACCTCGGTGCCCTTTGCGATCGCGGAGCCATCCTCGCTGCGCGCGCCGCAGACTCGCCGCGTGCCCGCCTGCGAATAAATCAGTTCTCCCGTTCCACCTTCGCGAATAGGGACCGAAAGCTTGCCCAGCACGCCAACCATGTCGTAGTCCGCGGGATCCATGGCCTCCTCCTGGGAAATCAGCACCCGGCTCAGGAAAATGAAAATGATTCCGCCGCCAACGAGCCCGCTGATCACCGATAGCATCAGTCCCATGCCCACCCAGAGCGACGAAAAGCGCGTGAGCAAATATCCCGTGCCCCCAAACCAGGCCAGGAACGCCGCCATCGACGGAGGGTTGAACGGCGATACGCCGCTGCCGCGATCAGATTGCGGCGAACTGGCCGTTTGATTCTGGCCATGTGCGCCGGCAGTGTGCCCGGCAAGATCGGGCGCCGGACCATGCGCCATAGGGCCATGCGCCACCGGAGCATGCGGCATTCCATGTCCATGGAAGTGCGGCAGATGCAACCGGCCAGTGCGCGCGCCTCCAAATACAAACGAAAAGAAGCTGAAGCAGAAGCCGATCGCAAAGCAGATCAGATAAAAATCAGACCAGTTAAAGTTCGTCATCGGATTCGCCTCCCTTCGGTCTTTGCTCCGTTACCACCAACCGCCAGTTCTGGACGCAGCGCCTCGAGCAAACGCTCTGCCAGCCCCGGCGTATCCAGAATCGCGCCCAGCAGCAGCAAACTGCGCCGCGTATCTTTCTCGCGCGCCGCCTTGATCAGCACATGGCTGATCTCCGGATCGGCGGCGAACTTTTCCGACCCCTGCAGCAGCCACACATCAATCTGGCCTTCGGTGGTGCGCAGATCGGAAGTCAACTCGGTGTGATAGCCATCCGGATCGTCCACCAGAAATCCAGGATGCACCTTGAAAAACTTCGCCAGCAGCGCCCGCGACGACTGCGTCATGTGCGGCCGCGCTCCGCTCTCGATCTGTGACATATACGACTGGCTGATGCCTTTGCCCAGTTCCTTGCGGACGGCGCGCACGATTTCCAGCTGCGTCATCGGCCGCCCTAATCCGCGCAACGATCCTTCGACTTCCCGCAGGTAGCGGATTTTTTCGCCCAGCTTCATTTCGCTGCCGATTCCTCGCATTCCAGATTGAGATATTTATATTGCAATTTGCAATGTATGTCAAGAGAGGGATTTGACGCATTTTCAGAGGCTTAGCGCTAACCTGCTGGCGCGGCACCGCGCCCCCTGTCATAATCGGCTCGCTCCACAGGAGGTGCGCCCGTTGCCTGTTGACTCCCCAGACCTCTTACTCCCAGACTCGGCACCCGGTCGGCGGTGGGACCGTGGCGATCGCAAGCGGCTCTTCGTCTGGGTCGCAATCGCATTCCTTCCCCTTTTTCCTTTCGCATTCGCGCTCCATCTTCTGAGGGCACACAACAATTCCGTGCTCGCCGTGCAAAGCGAGTTGCCGTTAAAAGCCGTCATGGTGTTTTTTGTTGCACTGGCGACGTGGGTCGTCTCCCGGATGGAGAAGCGTCCGCTGGACGATTACGGCATTCCTCTGCGCCAGGCATTCGGAGCAAGATTTTGGGAGGGCGCAGTCTGGGGCTTCGCGATGCTATCGGCGATACTGCTGCTCTTGAGCATGACGGGGCATTTTCGCATCGACTCCACGGCGCTCACGGGAAGCGCAGCCTTGCGATGGGCACTGGCCTGGGGCGTGACTTTCCTCGCAGTGTCGCTGAGCGAGGAACTTACCTTCCGCGGTTACTGGCTCTTCACCATGTCCCGGCGCATGCGCTTTTGGCCAGCCGCACTATTTCTGTCCGGAGTCTTCGGCATTGCTCACCTGGGCAATCATGGGGAAAATGTATTAGGCATTCTGCAAGTCGTCGCAACCGGATTGCTTTTTTGCCTGATGATTCGCCGCACCGGCAATCTCTGGTTCGCCATCGGATTTCACGCGGCCTGGGATTGGGCAGAAACTTTTTTCTACGGCACGCCTGACAGCGGACTTCTCGGCGTTGGACGCCTTCTGAACAGCTCGGTGCAAGGACCGAACTGGCTGACGGGAGGCTCGGCCGGACCGGAGGGTAGTGTCTTCGCGTTCCTCATTATTCTGGTTTGCGCGGCGCTGATCCATTTTCGCTTCCCGAACGCGATCTATCCGGATCGCCCTGTATAAGCGGTCTCGGCAACAAAATCAAAACGCCTCCGAGAACGAAACCGGAGGCGTTTTGCATTTTCTTAACGATCGATGCTACTGTTTCGCGGCATTGTGCTTGTCCCGGTAAATCTTGCGCGACTGGCGATTCTGCTCGCGATTGACTTGCGCACGCTCCTGCGGCGTCAATTTGCCGCCGTTGGCGGCGCGCTCGTTGTGAACCTGGCGATCGACGCGCGCCTGGTTCCTTTCGAGGTGCGAGGCCTCGCCGGGCGTCAGTTCCCCGCTCTTGATGCCGTTACCGATGCGATCCTGCTGGTTCTCTTCGCGCTGGTTGACAGTATTTTGCGGCGGGTTCGCCGGAGCCGGTGAGTTGCTTTGCGCGACCACTGGCAGCGCGAACACCGCCAGGGCCGCGCTCATCAGGGTAAGTTTCATTGCATTCATAGTCTCTCTCCCGTGTGCGCTGCTAATTTTTGTCATCGCGACTTTCGCCGCTCACGGAGTTGAAACCCAAGCTGTAAAGAATTGTTGCGGAGGCGCGCATCTGCTTGACTGGCGCGGAGTTTGGAGGCGATCTGGTTAGAGTCCGGCTTCGATGCGCGAGCGTGGATCGAGATAATCGCGCAGCGCGTCGCCGATGAAATTGAAACTAAGAACGGCGAGCATCACCGCCAGCGCAGGAAAGAGCACGAGATGCGGAGCTTCGAAAAGATAGGCACGGCCGTCGTTCAACATGGTTCCCCAACTCGCGGTCGGAGGCGGAACGCCCAACCCGAGAAAACTCATGGTCGCTTCGGCGAGAATCGCTCCCGCCATTCCGATCGCCGCCTGCACGATCACGGGCTGAATAATGTTGGGCAGAATGTGGCGCACGATGATGCGTAGATCGCTGGCGCCCAGCGCGCGGGCCGCTTCCACGAACTCGCGCTCGCGCGCGGCGAGAACCTGTCCGCGAACCAGGCGCGCGTAGCCGACCCATCCCCCCAGCGAAAGCGCAATCACGAGATTGAAAATCCCAGGACCGCGGAAGGCCACGAACGCGATAGCCAGCAAAATTCCAGGGAAAGAGAGAAACGCATTCATCAGCACAACATTGACGAAGCGGTCGATCGCTCCGCCATAGTATCCGGCGATGGAGCCGATGATCAGCCCGAGCGCCAACGACGTCAACACCACAGAACTGCCTACCAGCATGGAAATGCGGGCGCCATAAATGACCCGCGAAAGAATGTCGCGGCCCAGTTCGTCGGTGCCGAACCAGTGCGCATGCGAGGCGGAGTCGAGGCGTGCGGGCAGATCAATGGCAGCAGGGTCTTGCGGGGCAATCCACGGAGCGAACACCGCAAAGATCAAGAAGACTACGACCAGAACAACGCCAATCGCCGCCAGCGGATTGTGGCGGGCGTTCCCGACGACACGACGACGGAACAAGATGGCGGTGGCCGACATGGGCCAATCTTATACGGGCGGCGCTGTCCCGCGATGTACTTTTGTGGTCTGGATCACCAGACTTCCAGCTTTATCTCACGATAGCGACGGATGAGCTCGAAATCTGTCCGATTGGCCGTAATCAGGCGGCCTCCATGGGAACGTGCGGTGAGGGCGATGAGGACGTCGAAGTGAAGATCGCGAAGCTTGTTCGCAGCGAAACTATGATCGGCGCGAATGCGGGCAAGTATCTCACCCGATTCCAGCCAGTTTCTTTCGGTCGGAGTCAGGATGGGATGATTTTTCGTCAGTGCGTGAAGAAAACTCCGTTCCGTTGTTCCGGTTACACCGCGCCACAGCTCGGCCAGGACAACCGAAGATGTACGCACCAAACCCGTCACCGCTGCGATCTTTTTGCGATGACGTCCGGTACGCAGTTCGTCCACCAAAACGGACGTATCGAAGATTACGAGATCACTCATCCAGTCCGGAGAACTTCAGTTTGCCGGAGTTCTTTTTCATCAAGGCCTTGAAGCGTTGCAGCGCGACGATTTCACGCAGGGCGATGTGCACCGCATCGGTTCGTGATTTTGCTCCGAGCACTTTCACGGCCTCGTCGGCCAGATCGGTATCCAGTCGGATTGTGGTCATGGTCACAGCCATATCGTCCTCCCACCGCTATATACATTTTATCTTACTTGTATATACAGTCAAGGATGCAGAAGTTTCCGCTCGTAGACATTCAACTCGAAAGATCGCCTTCGGCCGACCTGCAACACGCAATATGTACTTTTTATGGTGCACTTGCGATTGAGACTGTTTGCATATAGCTAAAGACGACTTAACCCTGGCGCCCAAACGCCAGAAGGAGTTGGAACAGTCCCTGACGGCGCGGGGATTCTTCAGGCGTGCATGCCGGCGGGTTGTGGAATCCGCCGGACGCGGATTTGTCCCTCCCGGAGACGAGTACGAGCAATGTCGTAGGACGACTGCATTCGCATGAGCGTGTCCATCTTCACGCCAAACGCTTTTTCGATGCGGAGCGCCATGTCGCCGGAGAGATCGGCCTTGCCGTTCAGCAGGCTGGACAGTGCGGGGCGGGATACTCGCAGCGCCGCGGCGGCGGCAGTCACCGACAATCCTGCAGGCTGGATAATCTCCGTCCGAATGAAATCTCCGGGATGGGGCGGGTTCTTCATGGGCATAGTATTGGCTCCTTCGGTCCTAGTGATAATCTTCCAGATCAACGTCGCAGATTTCCCCCTCGACCGTGTCGATGCGGAACGTCAAGCGGCGGTTGCGGGTGGCGCTGAGGCTCCATCTACCCTTGCGATCGCCGGTCAGTGTGTGCGCCTTCCACGCGGACAGCGCACGCAACTCCTCTGGTTCTTGCATATCGTCAAGAAAGGCCAACATCTTGCGGAGCTTGTCCGCCGAGCCGGGCGGAACGCCTTTCGCGCTGTCTTCCGCATAGAGCCGTTTCAGGCCCTTATGGACGAAGCTGCGGATGTTCACCTCTCAAACTGTAGCCTGTAGCTTAACACTTGTCAACATGGGAGAGCAGGTTTGTCATTGGAAAACAATCGCAACGCTCCTCGATTCTTTTCCACTCTCACTGCCGAATTCTTGGATTCGCCACCGAGTACATCACATCCGTCAGGAAATTCACTGCTACATACGTCAGGCCTATGGCCAGGATGCAGCCTTGCACCAGGAAGTAGTCGCGGTTGGAGATGGCGTCGATGGTGAGGCGTCCGATGCCGGGCCAGGAAAAAATCTTTTCCGTAACGATGGCGCCGGCGAGCAACGCTCCGAATTGCAGGCCCAGCACCGTTAGCACGGGGATCATTGCGTTGCGCAGGGCATGGCGATAGACCACCGTGCGCTCGGGCAGGCCTTTGGCGCGGGCGGTGCGGATGTAGTCCTGACTCAACTCTTCCAACATCGAGGTGCGCACCATGCGGGTGAGGATGGCGGCGAGGGAACCGCCCATGGTCAGCGCGGGCAGCACAAGGTTGGCGAATGATCCGGCGCCAGAGACGGGCAACCATCCGAGTTTGATGGCGAAGAGCAAAATGAGAATCGGCCCCAGCGCGAAGTTGGGAAACGACAAGCCGAACAGGCTGACGACGGAGAGCAGGCGATCGTCCCAGCGATTGCGGCGGCGGGCGGAGCGGACTCCGGCGGGGATGGAAAGGACGATGGCCACGAAGAGGCTGGCCAGCGTGAGGCGTAGCGTGTAGGGATATCTTTGAGCTATAAGCTGGGTGACGTTCTGATTGAAGCGCAGCGAGCGCCCGAGATCGCCGTGCAGGACGCCTTTCCAGTAGCGGAAGTATTGCTCGCTGAGCGGAGCGTCGAGGCCGTAGGCGTGGCGGGTCGCGGCGATGTCGGCGGCTGGCGCGCCTTCACCGAGCATTTGCGCGATGGGGTCTCCGGGGACGAGGTGGATGAGGAGAAAGACGAGGCTCACCACCAGCCAGATGACCGGCAGTGTGTAGAGCACGCGTTGGAGGACGGGTTTCAGGAGCAGTTCTCAGTTCTCAATTCTCATTCTCAGCAGCTTCTTGCCTTCCGTTGGCCCACCGGTCGGAGCCGATCTTTCGCCTGTGAAGGGCTACGGTTCAGTCCCTGCCCTGCTTTGCCGCTTCGGCTCCGCCTTCCGTTTTTGCGGTCTTTTCTATGCGCACCCGCGCGATGCGGTGCCCTTCCAACTCTTCTACCGTGTAGCGGCGGCCTTCGTATTCGAACGATTCTCGCAGGTTGGGGATACGCTGCAGGCGGGCCAGAATAAATCCTCCCAGAGTTTCGAAGCCGGCGTCGCGCGGCAGCGTCAGGCCATATTCGGTTTCCAGATCGCGAATGTTTACCGCGCCTTCGAGCACAAACACTGATTCATCTTCAAGCGCAGGTTCGCTGGGCGAAACGTCAAATTCGTCTTCGATGTTGCCGACCAGTTGCTCAAGGATGTCCTCAACCGTAATGACTCCGGCGGTCGAACCGAATTCGTCGACGACGACGGCCAGATGGCGGCGGCGCTCCTTGAACTCGTGGAGCAGTTCGTCAAGCACCTTGGTCTCGGGGACGACCAGTACGTCGTGCATGATCTGGCCGATCTGCATGCGCGAGATTTTCGTGTTGGAAGTCTGACCGAGGTTGCTCAGGCGCAGGCGCATCCAACGCATGAGGTCTTTGTAGTAGAGCACGCCGACAATGTGCTCGGGACCGCGCTGCGGATCGTACACCGGGATGCGCGAGTGCTGGCCTTCGACGACGCGGGCCAGCGATTCGTCGAGCATGAGGTCGGAGGGCAGAGAAAAAATGTCAGGGCGGGCGACCATGACCTCGCGCACCGTAATGCTGTCGAGTTCGATGGCGGAGTGAATCATCTCTTCCTGAAATTCGGGAATCTGCCCGAACTGGCGGCTGGCAGTGACGATAAGTTTGAGCTCGTCAGGGGAGTGGACAGCACCGCGCCTGCGGGTGAGTTGAGCTCCAAACAAACGAAGAACGAGGCCTCCGGAACGCCGCATGAAAAAGAGGACTGGGCGCGTCACGGTGAGGAAAGCTTCCATGGGCGCGGCCACGGCGAGCGCGACCTGCTCAGCGCGCTGCAGGGCGAGAGTCTTCGGAACCAGCTCGCCGAGGATCACGTGCATGTAGGTGATCAGGCTGAAGGCGATGGCGATGGCGATGCCGTGGGCGTAGATGGCGACGTGCGGCAGTCGCTGGACGATGCGCAGGTTGCCGACCAGGCTTGCGACCATGGGCTCGCCCAGCCAGCCCAGAGTCAGGCTGACCATGGTGATTCCGAGTTGAACGCCGTTGACGACCTCGTCAAGATTCTGGTGGAGGCGCTGCACCACGCGGGCGCCAATGCGTCCGGAGGAGATCAGTTGCTGGATGCGGGTATCGCGAACGCTGACCAGCGCGAATTCGGCTGCGGCGAAGAAGGCATTAGCGGCCACCAGGAAAAGGATCAGAAAGACCCGGAGCAGCACGAATGCGATCATGGAACGGCCATTCTATTGGATTCAGAGGCCAGAGGCCAGTGGCTCCCTGAGGCTTTGTGCCCGGATCTGGCATCTAAACAGGTGCAGCCGGACCCATCCTTTGTGCTTCCGGTCACGAAATTCCTGGGCGGGATCCGCTATCCTTTTCACAGCACGCAGGTCTAAAAGGCAGGCGACAGAGGAGTTGAACTTGCTCGCCCGGTTTTCCAGTCATGATTCCTAAGAAGTCAGGAACTAAAACGACTCAGGCCACGTACTAACCATTGAGGGCGCGCAGGCCCCTAATTTCCGGCTGACGAAATCCCAAGGAGGCATTTGTGAACGGCAATAATCCCAAGAAGAAGCGGCGCAGACTGTTGATTTGGGGCGGCGTTGGCCTGGCGATCGTACTGCTCATCGCGGGCGGAGTGATTGCGGCAACCCGCGGCGGCACCAAGATTGATCCATCCAAGCTGGCCAAGGTGGAAAAAGGTGATCTGGCAAAGAGCGTGGTGGCGACCGGGAAGGTTACGCCCATCACTAAGGTGGAAGTGAAGTCGAAGGCCAGCGGCATTGTGAAGAAGCTCTATGTTGACTACGGCGACCGCGTCAAGAAGGGCCAGTTGCTGGCGCAGCTCGACAAGATCGAGATCGAAGCGCAGGTGGCGCAGTCCAAGGCCGCGCTGGAAGCGGCACAGGCCAGCCTGAAGGGTTCGCAGGCGGATTACGAGCGGGCCAAGGTGGATGCGGAAGGCCCCGATGTGCCGCTGCTGAAGCGTGCCTATGATCGCGCCAACAGCATGGCCAAAGATGGAGTCGTTTCTGCATCGGCTCTGGACGACGCCGAGAAAAACTATGAGATGGCGCTGAACAAGCAGAACGTATCCAAGGCGCAGGTCACCGTGTTGAAAGCCAAGATTGCGCAGTCGGGCGCGCAAGTGGCGCAGGACCAGGCCAACCTGACCCAGCTTGAGGAACAGCTCAGCTATACCGATATCGTTTCGCCGATCGATGGCATCGTGCTCTCGCGCGATGTGGAGATGGGCGACGCGGTCAGCTCGATTCTGGTGTTGGGATCGTCGGCCACGCTGGTGATGACTCTGGGCGATACCAGCGAAGTTTATGTGAAGGGCAAAGTCGACGAGAGCGATATCGGCAAGGTGTATCTGGGCCAGCCGGCGCGGATCAAGGTCGAGTCGTTCAAGGACAAGACTTTCCAGGGTAAGGTGACGAAGATCTCTCCCATGGGTGTGGAGAAAGATAACGTCACGACGTTCGAAGTGCGGGTATCGATCCAGAATCCGGGCGGCGAGTTGAAGGCGGAGATGACGGCCAACGCCGAAATCATTCTCGACGAACATAAGAACGTGCTGCAGATTCCGGAAGGCGCGATTCTGTACGACAAAGACAAGAAGGCTTCGGTCGAGATCCCCAACCCGAAGGGCAAAGATGGGAAAGACAAGGTTGCGGTCTCCATCGGAATCTCGAACGGCGCCAAGACGGAAGTGCTCAGCGGCTTGAAAGAAGGCGATCAGGTCGTACTGCAATAGGGCTAAGAGTAAGTCCGAGTCCCGAGTTTCGAGTTGCCGTTGATCTTGGGACTCGCGGCTCGGGACTTTTCACTTTTGGAGTCACTACGATTATGAATAAATTTCGAAAGCATTCTCCGCTGTCCACCCGGCTGTCGATTGCAGTCGCCATGATTGCGATCCTGACCACGGCCGCCCTCGCTTCCAGCACGCCGCAAGGCACTTTCGACAAAACGCTGCAGGTAAGCGGCCCCGTGGATCTTGAGGTTCTAACGCACTCTGGGGACGTGACGGTGCGCGCAGGCGCGTCGGGATCAGTGCAGATTCACGGAAAAATCTATGTCGGCGACCGCTGGCTACGGGGAACCCGGCAAGGCGACGTGCAGCAGATTCAGCAGAACCCGCCTATCCGGCAGGATGGCAACAGCATTCACATCGACTACGTGAACATGCAAAACATTTCGGTGGACTATGAAATCACCGTGCCGGCCGAAACGACCATCCGTTCACATAGCGGCTCGGGCGATCAGACGATGGAGGGCACGCACGGCAACGTGGATATCGAGACCGGCTCGGGCGATGTGAAGCTCACGAGCCTGACCGGAGAAGTTCGCTTGCATACTGGATCGGGCGACGTGCGGGCGCATCAGATTTCCGGCGCGGTGCGCGGAGGGGCGGGAAGCGGCGACATTGAGATCGAAGAAGCGGCGCAGGGCGATATCGACCTGCACACCGGTTCCGGAAACATTACCGTGCGCGGCATTCAGGGAGCGTTTCACGGCGAGGCTGGCAGCGGGGACATAACCGCCGAAGGCACGCAGAGCGGCTCCTGGGAAATTCACACCGGCTCTGGCAACGTGCGCGTGCGGCTGCCGGCGAGCGCCGCGTTCGATGCCGACATCTCCACCAGTTCGGGAACTGTCAATGTCGAATCGCCGATTGAGATGACGGTGCAGGGACGCGTGCAGGAATCGCGCAAGCAGATTCGCGGCAAAGTGCGCGGCGGCGGCCCGTTGCTCTCAGTGAAGACCGGATCGGGAGATATTCAGATTCAGTAGTGGCAAGAACTATCGCCGCGGATTTGCACGGATGAACACGGATTAAGACGCGCGCTTGCTGATTCTTCCCAAGCACTCGCTTTATCCGTGAAGATCCGCGTGGCGATTTTGTCTTTCGGCCCTAGGCGAACACTTCTCCCGGCAGCGCGGTCAGCGTTCGCGAAGCCAGCGTATTTTGCACGACTCGCGTCGGGACGCCCGGTGCCGAGCTGTCAAACTGCCGGCGCTCAATCCGCAGCTTGAGAGTGCGCTCAATCTGGCGGAGTTCAAGAACCTCGGCTCCCGCCACCAGACTCGATGCCTGCCCTTGCAGTCCGGCTCGGCCGGTACGGCCCACGCGGTGGATGAAATCCTCAGCCATCTTCGGCAAGTCGTAGTTGATGACGTGGGCTACGTCGTCCACGTGCAGTCCGCGCGAAGCGACATCGGTCGCGACCAGCACCTGATAGCGGCCTTCCTGAAATCCATTCAGGGCCGCGTTGCGCTGCGATTGCGAGCGATCGCCGTGAATCACGCCGGCGCTGAAGCCGTCGCGTACCAGATCTTTGACGAGCCGGTCGGCACCACGCTTGGTGCGGGTGAAGATCAGGGTCTGACCTTTTTCTGCATAGAGCAGTTGGCGCAGTGCATCGAGCTTCTCGCCCGGCCGCAGTTCGTAGGCCCTAAGCTGTACGCTCTCGGCGGGCTTCAGCACCGAGCCCAGCGCAACCCGTATGGGATCGCGCATGTACTCGTTGACCAGGCCGGCAACGGACTGTTCCATCGTGGCCGAGAAGCACAGCGTCTGGCGCTTCGCGGGCAGCACCGACAGGATGCGCCGGATCGCGGGCAAAAATCCCATGTCCAGCATGCGGTCGGCTTCGTCGAGCACCAGAACGGTCACGTGCCGCAGGTCGGCAAATTTGCGATTCATCAGATCCTGCAAACGTCCGGGAGTGGCAATCACCAGCTCCGAACCGGCACGCAGGCTTTGAATCTGGCTCTTCTCTGCTACTCCTCCGATCACCAGCGCAGCTTTCGGCATGCTCCGGGTGCGGAGTTGTTCGTACTGTTCGTGAACCTGCATCGCGAGCTCGCGGGTTGGCAGCAGCACCAAAGCGGTGGTGTGCTTCGACGGTTCGCGCTGCAGCGTCTCGATCAGCGGAATCAGAAATGCGAGCGTCTTGCCAGTGCCGGTCTGGGCCGTGCCGATGACGTCGCGCCCTTCCAGAGCGGGAGGAATCGCTCCTTCCTGGATGGGGGTTAGGTTAATAAATTGAGCTGCCGCCAGCTTCTGCTGCAACGCAGAAGACAAGGGCAGTTGTGAAAATGTGGTCATTCGATTTTTTTCTTTCTAGGAGGGGCCGTTTGTCACGCACACTCGGACACACGTCTCGAGCCGCAACGCCGCTCATATTTGAGTTTTGGAATTAGCTCTAACTAAACGGCGGGCAGGAAAGGCGGAGATGAAACTGGTCAAAAGCAGCAGGACCACCGCGTCACAAGCAAACCGTGGTAAAAGCATCAACGTGATTAGTATAGCAGAAGCGTTAAACAATATCGGATTATTCAGCGGACCCTATTACCTACGTGCCTTGACGCGCTTCTTCGCCGACGATTAACTTCGCAGTAAGTCATTTTGTCTTCCAATTCTGTCTTCCAGCGAGGATTCAGTTGCCGCATCGTCCCATCATTACTCTCACCACCGATTTTGGATTGAACGATCATTATGTCGGCGCCATGAAGGGCGTCATTCTCGAGATTGTGCCCGAGGCCGCGATTGTCGACATTTCCCATGCGGTGCAGGCCTACGACGTGCTCGACGGTGCCATCGCCATTTCGCAGACTTATTCTTATTTCCCGACCGGAACGGTGCACATGGTCGTGGTCGATCCGGGAGTGGGCACTACGCGGCGGCCGATTATCGCGTCGAGCGATGGCTATCATTTCGTCGCGCCCGACAATGGCGTGCTTTCGATGGTGTATGCCAAGGAAGAGCGCATTCATGTGCGGCATATCACTTCCGAGCATTATTTCCGGCAGCCGGTGAGCAGCACGTTTCATGGCCGCGATGTGTTCGCTCCGGTGGCCGCATACCTGGCGAAGATGGTGGACTCGCACAAGTTTGGAGACGAGATTGAAGATTACGTCCGCTTCGCCGCGCCGCGCCCCAAGCCGGCGGGCGAGAACCGCATTCGCGCCGTGGTTCTGAAAGTCGATCGCTTCGGAAACCTGGTCACCAACATTACGCCGCAGGATGTTCCGGCACTGTTTGAGCCGAACGCCGGCGGGTTCAAGATTGTGGCAGGAAGCCGCGAGATCACCGCCATTCATTCCACATTTGCCGACGGCGAGCCGGGAGAAGTTTTCGCCATTCTCGGCAGCATGGGCTATCTCGAAATCGTGGCCAACCGGGCCGCGGCGGCGCAGATCACGGGCGCGGGCAAAGGCAGCGAGGTCAGCATTATTCTGGGCGAGGCTGCGGCCGCGGGCAACGGGGCTTAAGAGAGCTTTACCACAGACGGCACAGAGGTCCACGGGCTGGTTTTCTTCACGACTTCTTCGGTTTCGGGTGGACGTAGCGCTCCATCTGGCCGGTCCACTTTAAAAAGCGCCACAGGTCGTGGCGCTCTCTCCACATAAATTCCCAAAATTCCAGGAATCCGATCTGCGTCATCTTGACGCCGGTATAGGTCTCAATGCGCCACAGAAGATAGGGACTGCGCCAGGGAGCGAGGCGATGCCCGCGGGTGGCGTTCCATAAAAAGCGGAGACGGTAGCGCATGCAGCCATCATACCCACAGCGTCAAGCGCGACTTGTAAGTCGGCCCGAGTTTCAAAGGCAAAGCCTGAACCACGAAGGCACGAAGGATCACGAAGGAAATCCATCGGTCCGCCTTCCTTCGTGTAACTTCGTGTCCTTCGTGGTGATGATTTTCGGAGCCATCAAGCGTCATGAGACTGGGCAGATTCGCATGATAGAATCCGGTTCTGCTTGGAATTTCTTCATGCCTGACGCGAACACCCGCCAGAAGGCCGAGGACCACTACTACGCCGCGCTCGACCTGATGGCCGAGGGCCATCTGGAGAAAGCTGTGTCCGCGTACCAGGAATCTGTGGCGGCCGATCCCACCTTCACCGAGGCCATGCACGGACTGGCGCGCGCTTTGCAGGATTTGCAGCGCTATGACGAGGCGATTGCCGTAGCGCAACGCATCACCGAAATCGATCCCGATGACGTGCTGGCACACACCAGCTTGTCGGTCCTCTATCAGAAAAAAGGAATGATTCCCGAGGCCGAGGCGGAAGGCGCGAAGGCGCGGGTGCTGGGATGGAAACAGCAGTTGAAGAAGGGCTAGCTCTCAGCTCTCAGCCATCAGCTAGCACCTTGGGCTAACCTTGCGGCGCATTGGTTGGGGAGAATTCCATGACGACCACCAAAGATCCATTCAGCATCCAAATAGCTCTTCGCCACGCTTCATATAGCCAAGAGTACATATCAGAGGCCTTGTCACTGAAGCCTGAATTGTCCCATGAGGTTAGTGAAATCTTTCTGAAGGCCCCCGCGAAGTGGACTGTCTTCTACGCCACCTTGCAAAGGGGCGATTATGCGTCCGAGTATGAAGGTGCGTTGACAAAGGTCGCTTTGTTTCTCGAGAAGAACTCGAGCTTCTGGGCCGACTTCATAGGTGGGGATGGCGAAGTCGACCTGATTCTCAACCATACGATAAACCCACAAGCAGAAGCAGGAGATGAGTGCTTCGAGTTACATCTGTCTCCAGATTTCCTACGCAACCTCTCCATTCGGGGTATCGGTCTGAGAGTGCAAGGCTGGCAGGGGAACGTCAAGAGGATGGGTCGCAGAGGAAAGAGGATCAGCCGCCTAAGGCTGAAAGCTGATAGCTGATAGCTCTCAGCTATAGCCCGTACTTCTTCATCAAATGGCGGAACGACCGGTAGGAGATGCCGAGCACGTCGGCGGCTTTCGTCTGCACTCCGCCGCTATGGTTGAGGGCGCTTTGCAGCAGCGAGCGCTCGATGCCGGCAACGTAATTTTCCATGCCCACACCCTGCGGCAAGGTCATGTCGCTGCCCGCCACGGGTAAGCCTCCGGCGGATGCGGCGGCCGCGCGGGCTTTGGGGCGCTCAGCCGGCAATTCCACGTGAAGTTCCTCGGTCGTCTCGAGAGCCACCGCGCGCTCGACGGTGTTTTCCAGCTGGCGTACGTTGCCCGGCCATTCGTAATCGCAGAGAGTAGCCAGTGATTCCTGGTGCACGCGCAGGATGCTGCGGCCGGCGGAGGCCGCATATTTTTTGAGGAAGTGATTGGCCAGCAGCGGAATGTCCTCGCGGCGCTCGCGCAGCGGAGGTACGCGGATGGGAATCACGCTCAGCCGGTAATAGAGATCTTCGCGGAAAAGATTTTCGGCGACCGCCTTGTCGAGTTCGCGGTTGGTGGCCGCGATCACGCGCACGTCAATCGAGATTTCGCTGGTGCTGCCTACCGGGCGCACCGTGCGTTCTTGTAGCACGCGCAGAAGCTTGACCTGCATGGCGAGAGTCATCTCGCTGATTTCGTCGAGGAAGATCGTGCCCTTATCGGCCACTTCAAACAGGCCGCGCTTGTTCTGGTTGGCCCCGGTGAATGCGCCTTTCAGATAGCCAAACAGTTCGCTTTCAAGCAGAGTTTCGGGGAACGCTCCACAGTTTACGGAGACAAAGCCCTCCGGCGCGCGGGGCGAACAGACGTGCACGGCGCGAGCGACCAGTTCTTTTCCGGTGCCGCTTTCGCCGTGAATCAGCACCGTGCTGGCCGTAGAGGCCACGGTGCGCACCGTCTGCTTGAGCTTCTCCATAGTGGCGCTGGAGCCGATGATGTTGTCGAGCGAGTTGCGAGTGGCAGCGTCGCGGCGCAGCGCGAAGTTCTGCCGGCTGAGCACCAGTTTCTCGAGCGCTCGATTGAGCGCGAGCTTGATTTCGTCGACCAGGCCCGGACTCTTGCGGATGTAGTCGGTGGCCCCGCCGGCTTTCACGGCTTCCACCGCGGCCTCCAGATCGTCCACCGCGGTAATCAGGATGACGGCGGAATCGGGCGAAACGCGATGCGCGTGGCGCAAAACTTCAATGCCATCGACATTCGGCATTTTGATGTCGGTGATGATGACGTCGTAGAGAGCGCCATCGATTTTGTTCTTGGCATTCTGTCCGGCCTGCACGGTCTCGACGCGATGGCCTTCGCGGCGGAGAGAGATGTCGAGCATTTCGCAGATGGAGCGTTCGTCGTCGCAGACCAGGATGTTAGCCATGCAACCTCCCTCCGGCCGCGGCGGCCAGCGCTGGCGCCGAGCCTTGGGTTGCGGTTGGAGCGGCGGCGAGGCTGTTCCCGGAAAGGGCGCTCTGTTCCGCTTCCAGACTGCGCACGCGCAGGACGAAAGTCGTTCCCTGCCCCGGCTTCGATCGCGCCCAGATTTTGCCTTCATGCGCCTGCACGATCTGGTAAACCAGCGCGAGGCCGAGCCCGGTGCCGCCTTCGAAGTTTGACTGGAAGGGCTCGAACACTTTCTCGATCTGCTGGGCCGTCATGCCAGTTCCGGTATCGGCGACCGAAACCTGGCAATCCTCGCCGACATGGTCGACGGACGACGGTCAGCGTGCCACCATCTTTCATAGCGCGGACTGAATTCTCACAAAGATTCCAGAACACCTGCTTCATCCGGTCGCCGTCCGCCAAGGTCAATGCTTCGCGAACCGAGAAATGGCGCTCGATCGTGATTCCGGTTTTTTCCGAAGCCATGCGATGATCCATCAGCGTGAGCGTGTCTTCGAGAAGCTGGATCAGATCCACCTTGTCGAAGTGATACTGCTTGGTGCGGGAGTAGGCGAGAAAGTCCGTAATGATGGCATTCAACCGGTGCGATTCGCGGGTCACGATGTCGAGCAGGCTGCGATGCTCCTCGTTCATCTCGGGCACATTCGAGAGCATGCTGACCGAGCCGGCAATGGAAGTCAGCGGATTGCGAATCTCATGCGCAATCGCAGCGGCCAGGCGTCCGACAGCGGCCAGGCGGTCCTGGATGCGCACCTCGCGCTCCAGGCGGCGGATCTCGGTGAGATCGTCTAACGCATAGACGAAGCCGAGCGCGGCGCGATCGGGCAGAGTCATGGGCGCGACCCGCACGCGAAAGGTTCGGCGAAAGCGCGTGGGCGTGTCGCTGCGAACTTCGGCGTGGGTATGCGGCGATTCTGTATGGGGCAGAGGATCGAGGAACAGCCGTTGCACCGGAGTTCCGGCGAGGTCCGCTGCGGTGCAGTCGAGCATTTTCTGCGCGGCTGCGTTGGCCAGAGTAATGCGGCCATCGAGAGCGGTGGTGATGATGCCGCTGCTGATGGAGTGAATAATGTTTTCGTGCAGCGCCTGTAGGCTCTCCAGAGCTCCGCTCGCGTCTTTCAACTGCACGCGCACTTGCCGCAGTTTAGCGGTGAGCAGGCCGCCTAAATAAGCGACGGCAAGAAAAGCAAAAAGGTTGACGAAGATGATCGCCTGCAACGCCTTCAGGCCGGGATGCGTGGTGCAATAGGAAGGAACCACCCCGTAGTAGTTCAGCTCCAACACTGTGCCGTAGAGAATGAAAGCCAGAGCCGCTACCAGACCCGCCCAAACCCGCGGCAGCAGGACGCTGGCGACGATGATCACCAGCGGATAGAGAAAGTTGAGCGAGCTGTCCCATCCGCCGGTTTCGTGAATCACCAGGCTGACCAGCACCAGGTCGGTCAAAACCTGCAACGCGGCTTGCAGGCGATGCTCCTGCCAGAACGAGAGGAGGAGCACATAGAATAGCGATAAGCTATACCAGAACGAGACCGTGCTGAGGAAGAGACGCAGGGGCAGCGGCGACGGGCTGAATTGGGCAACCGCCAACTCAATCGCCAGCAGCAGAGTCAGGATCAAAATCCGGACCTTGACCAGCCAGGCCAGCCAATTGCGCTCGTCGAATGTGGTCTGCATCTCGGTTTTGCTTCAGGGTCAGAAGCGGGCGGGACTGATCTCAGTCCCGCCCAGCGGTTGGGCTAGCCGGCCAGTTTGGCGATCATCGAGAACAGCGGCATGTAGAGCGAAATCACGATGCCGCCGATCATCACGCCGAGAATGCCGATGATGACCGGTTCTAACATTGCCAGCATGTCTTTGGTGGCGGCGTCGACTTCTTCCTCGTAGAAGTCAGCGATCTTCTGCAGCATCGAATCCATCGCGCCGGTCGCCTCGCCGACTCCGATCATCTGCGTCACCATGTTGGGGAAGACGCCGCACTCGCGCAACGGATCAACGATGGTGCGGCCTTCTTCGATCGCCTTGCGCACCTTCAACAGCGCTTCTTCCAGCACCGCGTTGCCCGAAGTCCGGGCGGTAATGCTCAAGCCCTCAAGAATCGGCACGCCCGAAGTGATCAGGGTGCCGAGGGTGCGGGTGAAGCGGCCGACCGCGATCTTACGCAACAGCGATCCGATGACCGGAATATGCAAGAGCATCTTGTCGAAGTAATAACGGCCGCGGGGATGCTTGCGAATCTGCTTGGTCCCGTAAATCATCCCGGCGATGCCCAGCAGGACCATCCACCAGAAGGTCTGCACAAAAGCGCTCAGGCCGATGACGATGCGGGTGGGCAGCGGGAGAGCCACGCCCAGTCCGGCGAACAGGTTGGCGAAAATCGGCACGACCCACTTGAGCAGGGCGCCGACGATGACGAACGCCATGCCCACGACGGCGACGGGATAAATTAATGCCGACTTCACCGCAGCCTTCAACCGCACCGCCTTTTCGACATAGGTCGCGAGGCGCTGCAGAATAATGTCGAGAATACCGCCGGTTTCGCCGGCCTCGATCATATTCGTGGTAAGGTCGTCGAACGCGGTCGGGAACTGGCGCATGGCGTTGGCCAGCGTGGCGCCGCCCTCTACCGTGGTCCGCACGCCGGTCAGCGTTTTCTGGAAAGTCTGGTTTTCCTGGTTGGCCGCCAGAATTTCAAGACACTGCACCAGCGGCAGGCCGGCGTCGATCATGACCGAAAACTGGCGGAAGAAGACGGCGATGTCTTTGACCGGGACCTTGCTTGATCCGAAGGTCGGCATCGAGAATTCCTTGCCTTTTTCGCGAATCGCGCCGGGTGTTATGCGCTCGCGGCGCAGGCTTTGCGCCAACGACGCTTTGTTGGCCGCCATCCGCTCGCCGGAAATTTTCTGTCCGCTGGCATCCTTGCCAGAGAATGTGAAGATTGGCATGGTTTAGCTTCTCCTCGCTGACTTACCTGTTGCTTGAGACTGCGTTCGTTTCACTTTCAATTCCCCAGCCCTTCGGTTCAAAGTTCAGTGCTTGGACGGGGCTGCGCCGCGTGCCAGCGTCGTCCCGGCCGCTGTCGGCCGGTTCACCAGGCTGGCGCCGCGATTGATCATTTCCTGTAACTCATCCGGATTGCTGGAACGCGCCATCGCCACTTCCAGCGAAATCAGCTTCTGGAAGTAGGCGGTCGCCAGCGACTGGTTGAAGGTCTGCATACCGAATTTTTCCTGGCCCGACTGCATGGCGGAATAAATCTGGTGAATCTTGTCTTCGCGGATCAGGTTGCGCACAGCCGCGTTCGGCACCAGAATCTCCATGATCATGGCGCGGCCTTTGCCATCGATTTTTTGCAGCAGGCTTTGACACATGATGCCTTCCAGCACCAGCGACAGCTGGGCGCGGATCTGCGGCTGCTGGTGCGCCGGGAACACGTCAATGATTCGGTTGATGGTCGAGGTTGCCGAGTTGGTGTGCAAGGTACCGAAAGTCAAGTGTCCGGTTTCCGCAATGCGCAGGGCCGATTCGATGGTTTCCAGATCGCGCATTTCGCCGATCAGCACCACGTCGGGATCTTCACGAAGAGCGGCGCGCAGGGCGTCGGTGAAGCTCTTGGTGTCGGCATGCAGTTCGCGCTGGTTGACCAGGCAGTTCTTGTTCATGTGCACGAACTCGATCGGATCCTCGATGGTGAGAATGTGATCGTGGCGTTCGCTGTTGATCTTGTCGATCATGGCGGCCAGCGTGGTCGACTTGCCCGATCCCGTCGGTCCGGTCACCAGCACCAGTCCGCGCGGCTTGTCGCACAGCTTGCTGACCACGGGGGCCAGGCCGAGCTGGTTGAAGGATTTGATCTCGAATGGAATGAGACGGAAGACGGCAGCCGTGGCGCCGCGCTGGTTGAAGACGTTGGCGCGGAAACGGGCCAGCCCCTTCAAGCCGAAAGAGAAGTCGAGCTCCAGGCTTTCTTCGAAGCGATGCTTCTGCGAGTCGGTCATGACGCTGTAGGCCAGCTGCTTGGTCTCGGCCGGCGTCATCTGCGGCAGGTCGAGCGGTACCAGGTGGCCGTGCACTCGAATCTGCGGCGGCGAGTTGGTGGTGATATGCAGATCGCTGCCGCTCATTTCGAGCATTCGTTTGAGCAGATCGCTTAACGACAAACCCATAAATTAAGTCCTTCCTCTTCGACTCGTAGCTTGCATTCCTAGTGAATGGTTTCGCGGGCGACTTCTTCGAGCGTGGTCATTCCCGCTGCAACTTTGATCAGGCCGCTTCGCCGCAGCGTGATCATGCCGCGCTCGATCGCCTTTTTCTTCAGCTCCACTGCCGAGGCGCCGACCAGAACCAGTTCGCGAATCTCGTCGTCGACCTCCATCACTTCGTACAGACCGCAGCGCCCCTTGTACCCGGTGTTGTTGCAGACGCCACAGCCCTTGCCTTTCTGAATCTTGATCGTCTTCGACTCTTCCGGCGTGAACCCAGCGTCGATCAGTGTCTGCGGCGGAACGTCGATGGGCTCGATGCAGTCCTTGCAGATGCGGCGCACCAGGCGCTGCGCACAGATCAGGTGCACCGACGTGGCCACCAGGAAGGGTTCAATGCCCATGTTCATCAAGCGCGTGATGGTTTCCGGCGCACCGTTGGTGTGCAGCGTGGAGAGCACCAGGTGGCCCGTCAGAGCAGCCTTGATGGCGATTTCTGCGGTTTCAAAATCTCGAATTTCGCCGACCAGAATGATGTTGGGATCTTGCCGCAGGAACGAACGAAGAGCAGCCGCAAAGTTAAGGCCGATCTGCTCTTTCATCTGCACCTGGTTGACTCCACCCAACTGGAATTCGACCGGATCTTCCGCGGTCATGATGTTGGTGTTGGGCTGGTTCAGGCGTGAAATCGCCGAATATAGCGTGTTGGTCTTGCCCGATCCGGTTGGTCCGGTGACCAGCACCATGCCGTAGGGCTTCAAAATAGCTTTCTCGAATTTCACCAGCGACTCGGGCTCGAAACCGAGCTTGGTCATATCAAGGCGCAGGTTCTCTTTGTCGAGCAAGCGGAGCACGATCTTTTCGCCCCACAGCGTGGGCAGCGTGCTGACGCGGAAATCAAGCTGCTTCTTGCGCCCGCCGATATTCATCTTCAGCATGATGCGGCCGTCTTGCGGCAGCCGCTTTTCGCTGATGTCAAGCTTCGACATGATTTTCAGTCGCGAGGTGATCGCGTCTTTCAGCTTCATCGGCGGAGACATGATCGACTGCAGCACGCCGTCAATACGGAAGCGGACACGGAATTCTTTTTCGTAGGGTTCGATGTGGATGTCGCTGGCTCCCCGCTTGACCGCGTCGCCGAGCACCACGTTCACCAACTTGACTACAGGAGCTTCGTCGGCAGCCTTCTCCAGCTCCGACAGTCCCAGTTCCTGTTCCGTCTGCTCGCCCAGTTCAACGTCTTCGTCGTTCAACTCCGACATCGACTGCATTACGGTTTCGAGATCTTCTTCCTTGGTCGCGCCGTAAGCCTTGTCGATTCCCGAGAGGATGGAGCTTTCCGAAGCCACCACCGGCTCGATGTTGAAGCCGGTCATGAACTTGATATCGTCCATCGCAAATACGTTGGTCGGATCGACCATGGCGATGGTGAGCGATGCGCCTACGCGGCTGAGCGGAAGAATCTGGTAACGCTTGGCGGTCTCGAACGGAATCAGCTTGACGACTGCAGGGTCAATCTCGAAATACGAAAGATTGATGGCGGGAACGCCGTACTGCCGGGAGAGAAAGTTCGTGACGTCCTCGTCCGTGAGGAAGCCGAGCTTCACCAGCGCAGACCCCAGCCGGCAGCTCTGCTCCTTCTGAGCCTTGGTGGCTTGTTCCAACTGCTCTGGGGTAATGATCTTCTCTTTGACGAGAAGGTCACCCAGCCGTTGAGACATACGTCGATCTCCTATCCACGTGGATGGAACGACGCCTGACCATTAGGCAGGCGCGGCGCGAGAAGCGGCTCATTTATTAGGGAGAGAATGCAGCTCACCCGCGTTGACATAAATTGTCACCGCAAGTGCATTACCCTTCCAGTAACTTTGGTACTTGGACTTTGCGGAGGGGCGAGTCTGGGAAGAGGGCGATCGGTGAAGTCTACGCCAATCGGCCATTTTCGCTTGTATTCAAGCGAAATCGGCTGCTCGGTACATGCACTTCGGTAAGCCAGGAGACGTGTTACGCAACCGATCCGAAAGCCCGGTTACACTGGCGCTAAGGAATTTCTAACTTGCTCGCAGAGCGCAACGAACACGAACTTCGCCGCTACTACGATGCTCTCTTTCGAGCATGGGGCGCGCAACATTGGTGGCCAGCCGAGACGCAATTCGAGGTCATCGTCGGCGCGTACCTGACCCAGAACACCGCGTGGACAAACGTAGAGCGGGCTCTCGAGGCCCTGCGCGCAGCGAAGGCGTTGAACGTGGACGCAATTCGCAAGATGCGGCTCTCCCGGCTGGAGCGGCTCATCCGGCCGTCGGGATATTTTCGCCAGAAAGCGGCGCGCCTCAAAATCTTCATCGCATTTCTCGATCAACACTACGGCGGATCGCTGGACCGTATGTTTTCCGAACCAACTGAGAAACTGCGCGAGGAGTTGTTGGGTCTGAACGGCGTGGGTCCGGAGACCGCGGATTCCATTCTCTTGTATGCCGGGAATCACCCGGTTTTTGTGGTGGACGCTTACACGAGACGAGTTCTGGAACGACACGCAATTCTGCCCGCGACCGCCAACTATGAAGACATTCGCGAACTGTTCCAGCGAGCGCTGGAGCCCATCGCGCAGAGGCTGAGCAGTCCTGACGAAGACGCAGCACCTCAACTCGAGGCTGGATTTCGTGGCGCCGCGCATCCACCTTCCGCCATGAGCACCGCGCGTCGAACGGCGGTCGTGCAGGTCTACAACGAGATGCACGGTCTCATTGTGGGAGTGGGCAAGCATTATTGTGGAAAATCACAGCCCAAATGTGACGGATGTCCTTTACAGCCCTTCCTGCCTTCCGATAAGGGATAAGGGTTCGCGCACGGTTGAAGTGACGATGCCCTTATGCTCAAAGCCTTCCGCCTATTTCTTCTAATAACGCTGCTCACCACGTTGGCAGCCGCTCCGACTCAGACCCTGCGCCAGGCAGCGGATCGGGCGGGCATTCTGATTGGAACCGCGGTTCGCGCGTCTTTGTTTTCCGAGGCTGCGTATTCGCAGACGCTCGCCCGCGAGTTCAACATGGTCGAGGCCGAGGACGCGATGAAGTGGTGGACCGTCCGCCATGATCCGCAGACCTTCGATTTTCGCGAAGGAGATGAAGTCGTTCGTTTCGCGCAGGCTCATGGCATGAAGGTCCGCGGGCATTGTCTGGTGTGGGATCACAACAATCCGGAGTGGCTGGTGCATGGCCAATATTCCTCCGATCAGATGTCTGCGCTTCTGAAAGAGCACATCGCGACGGTGATGAAGCATTATGCGGGCCAGGTTTTCGCCTGGGATGTGGTGAACGAAGCTCTGGATGAAAATGGCCGGGTGAAAGATTCTCCTTGGTACAACCGTCCGGGAATCGGCCTGGCGGGAAAAGGCACGGCGTACATCGAGCAGGCTTTCCGCTGGGCTCGCGACGACTGATCCTCAGGCTCTGCTTTTTTATAACGAAGCCGAGGGCGAGGGCCTCAATCGCAAGTCGGATTCAATCTACGCAATGGTGAAGGATTTCAAGAAGCGAGGAGTTCCCATCGATGGCGTCGGATTGCAGATGCACATTCCGAATCTCGAAGTCGATACGGTTGCGATCGCCGCCAATATCGCGCGACTGACGGCGTTGGGAGTTCAGGTTCACATCACGGAGTTGGATGTATCTCTTCCCATCGACCCCGCCGGACAGGCCAGCAATGCCGACCTGCTTCGCCAGGCCGATATGTACCGGAGAGTGGTTCGGGCGTGCCTGCAGAATCCCGGCTGCACGGCGATTCAGACCTGGGGCTTCACCGACAAATATTCGTGGATCGGCTGGCATTCTCACGGAACACAAGGTGCAGCCTTGCCCTTCGATCGCTCCTACAAACCGAAGCTTGCCTACGACGGCATCATCGAAGAAATGCTGGCGCGAGAGAGCCCTTTCAGCCAACGAACTCCCGCCGCGCAAAAGTAATCCAAGGATAACCGCCGCGGTTCCAGCATCTTCCTCACGATTTCATCCATCTATAATGACTTGCGTGTGCTGGACTCGGCCGCCGCTAACGGCCTGGCCCGGACCGTTAGAATTCGTGGCACAACCAACTCCAATTCCGCCGGCCAAGACTTCGTACCGAAGGCAGGTCCTCATACTGCTGGCCATCTCGGTGTTTCTGCTGCTGGCCATTCTGGTTTCGCAGACGGCATTTGACCAGACCATCCTGCGGCCGGAGACCAACCAGCAGACGGTGGTGTTCTATGCGCTCTCGCTGCTGATCTCGATTTTGTTCGTGGCCCTGTTCTTCGTGCTGGCGCGCAATCTGCTGAAGCTGATGGCAGAGCGGCGACTGGGAGTGCTGGGATCGAAGTTCCGCACCCGCATGGTGGTTGGGGCCCTGCTGTTGTCGTCGGTCCCGGTGATGGTGATGTACTGGTTTTCCTACGGGCTGATGAACCGTTCCATCGACAAGTGGTTCTCCACGCCGGTGGAAGAAGTTCGCGCCGACACGCATGCCATGGCCTCATTGCTGGCCAGCTATGCTTCGCAAAATGCGCGCGCAGAGGCGGCGGCGATTGCGGCCTCACCAGAAATCGAACACGCGTTCTCCGGCCATGGATTTTCCAGCGTGGTGAGCGAGTTCCAACATCACGAAATCACGCTGCAGGGCGGCTTCGCGGTAGCTGTTCACGATGGCAATGCCGAAGCCAGTTTCAACGTCCCGGCAGCCTGGTCGATGCTGAAATCCCGCATGCCCCTGGCCGACGCGGAGGCGGGGCGTCCGGCGCAATTCAATTGGCTGGGAACGGACTACACGCTGGGCAGCGCTCCGGTGGCGGGCGGAGGCATGATTCTGGTGGCGATTCCGCTGCCGCGCGAATTTTCTCAGACCGTCCAACAAGTGGAAGCCAGCCAGCTGCGCTACTTCCAACTCAGCCGCGAGCGCCGGCGAGTGCGGCAAACCTACATGGGTCTGCTGCTGCTGCTCACCATGATGGTTCTGTTTGTCACGACCTGGCTCGCTCTTTTTCTCGCCAAGCTGGTGACCCGGCCGTTAGCGGCTTTGGGTGAGGCCACCGAGGCAATTTCGCAAGGACGTCTCGATCATCGCGTGGACGTCAGTTCGGCCGACGAAATCGGGGACCTGGTGCGGTCGTTTAACCGCATGGCGGAAGACCTGGAAGGCAGCCGGCGGCAGATTGAGGCGTCGAGCCGCGATTTGAGCGCGGCCAATGCCGAACTCGACGAGCGCAGCCGCCAGATGGAAACAATCCTGGAGAGCATTCCCACTGGCGTGCTCTCACTCGATGCCAGCCGCCGCGTGACCCACGTGAATCAGGCACTGCTGCGCATGTTTCAGCCCGATGCCGGGCGCCAGGCCACCAACTCAATTTTTCGCGGCGCAACCTTGGCTGAGATGTTCCCCGCGGAAGTGCTCGAAGACTTCGATCCGCTGCTGCGCCGCGCCGACCGCATGGGCATGACCACCAGCCAGATGGAATTGCAGTTGGCGCGCGGATCACTCAATGTCGCCGTCACCGTGGCTACGCTGCGGCAGGGAGAAAAATCCGGATACGTGGTCGTGTTCGAAGATCTCTCCGACCTGCTGAAGGCGCAGAAGCAGGCAGCGTGGCGCGAAGTGGCGCGGCGAGTCGCGCATGAAATCAAGAATCCGCTGACGCCGATCGCTTTATCTGCCGAACGCATTCAGCGGCATCTGGACCGCGCGAATCCGGCGGATCCTGCATCCTCCGCGGTCGTGCGTTCCTGCGCGGAAACCATTGCGGGCGCAGTCGAGACAGTGCGCCGCCTGGTCGACGAGTTTGCCACGCTCGCCCGCTTTCCTGTGGCCAAACCGCAGCCCGCCGACATCAACGAAATTGTGATTCATGCGCTGGCGATGTTCGCCGGAAGGCTGGAGGGAATCAATCTGCATCAGTCGCTCGCGGCCGACCTGCCGAAAGTTTTGGCCGACGGCGAGGCGATCAAACGTGCGGTCGCCAACCTCGTGGACAATGCTGCCGAAGCAGCGCAGAATTCCGTGGTGCGGGAAATCGACATTTCGACCGCGCTGGTAGCCAGTCGTGACGCGGTGGAGATCAGCGTCGCCGACACCGGTCATGGCGTGACCCGCGAAGTGAAAGAGCGGCTGTTCCTGCCTTATTTTTCGACCAAGAAGCGTGGAACCGGGCTGGGCCTCGCGATCGTCAGCCGCATTGTCGAAGATCATCATGGCTCCATTCGCGTAGAGGAGAACCATCCCGTGGGAACACGATTCATTATCGAACTCCCGGTTGTGCCGGAAGCGGCCGCGACTCCGGCGACTGCGCAACATGCATAACATTCTCATCGTCGACGACGAATCCGGAATTCGCGACTCGCTGGCCGGCATCCTCGCCGAAGAGGGTTACGCTGCCTCCACGGTCGACAGCGGCGAGGCCTGTCTCGATCTCGTGCGCAAGGTTGCCTTTGATGTGGTTCTGCTCGATATCTGGCTGCCCGGCATCGATGGACTGGAAACACTGGAGAGGATTCGCGCGGTCGACGTCGCGCCCGAGGTCGTGATGATTTCCGGCCACGGAACGATTGAAACGGCGGTGCGCGCAACCAAACTCGGCGCCTACGATTTTCTGGAGAAACCGCTTTCGATCGAGAAGACTCTCATCGTCGTCAAGAACGCGATCGAGTCGAAGAAGCTGCGCCGTGAAAATGTCGACCTGAAAAAGCAACTGCAGGTCAAGAGCATCATCGTGGGCGACAGCATCCCCATGAAGGCGCTGCGCCAGCAGATCGGGCTAATGGCTCCGACCAACGGCCGAGTGTTGATCTACGGCGAATCCGGCACGGGCAAAGAACTGGTGGCGCAGGCGATTCATGCGCAGAGCTTGCGCAAGGATGAGACCTTCGTCGAGGTGAACTGCGCTGCGATTCCCGAAGATTTAATCGAGAGCGAACTTTTCGGACATCACAAAGGTTCCTTTGCGGGCGCCAGCGACGACAAGGAAGGCAAGTTCCAGAGAGCGCACGGGGGGACGCTTTTTCTCGATGAAGTCGGCGACATGAGCCTGAAGACGCAGGCCAAGGTGTTGCGCACGCTGGAGGAGCAACGCTTCACTCCGGTCGGCGGCGATGCCACGATCACGGTCGATGTGCGAGTGATTGCGTCGACCAACAAGGATCTCGACGAGGAGATTTCGCGCGGTAATTTTCGCGAGGATCTTTTCTACCGCTTAAACGTCATTCCTTTTTTTGTGCCGCCGCTGCGCGAGCGCAAAGAGGATATTCCCTTATTCACGCGGCATTTTCTGAAGGAACTGGCCGCCACCTATGGCCGCCGTCCTCGCGAAATCACCGACGATGCCATCGAGGTGCTGATGCGCTATTCGTGGCCAGGGAACGTGCGCGAGTTGCGCAACGTGATCGAGCGCATTGTGATCATGAATCCCACGACCACGCGCTTCGAGAGCAAGCATCTGCCGCCGCTGGTCTATCGCGATGGCACGCGGCGCGCCGCCAAGAGCGAGTTCTCTACGCTGCAGCAGGCGCGCGATGCCTACGAACGTGACTACATTCTGAAAACGCTGGACCAGAATCACGGCAACGTCAGCCGCACGGCCGAGACGTTAGGCCTGGAGCGCAGCCATCTCTACCGGAAAATGAAGGCTCTGGGGATCGCCGCGAAAGAGTAATCCAAACTACTGTAGCGGACTCAGGGCCTCGCAAGCCGCTTCGCTGGCTATTCCCGCGCCCGTGGGCTGTACCCGGATCACCGCATCTTCGAAGGAGCAGAAACTGCGAATTCCGGTTTGATTCACCACGGTTGGAACGCCTGTCGCGTAATACTGCACCGCCGGAGGTCCACCCGAACCGACTGCCGAGAAGTTATACCCGCTCTTGACGCCGCTCGCCAGAACGCTGTCGATCAAACACGCCGTGGTTGAAGTCGGTGTGCAAGGTGAGACGCCGCCCATATTCGTCAGAGAGGCGGCATAGCCGACCGATGGGTAAGTGGAATTGTAGGTAATCTCCGCAGTGTTGATGGTGCGGATCGACGCCACCGCCGACGACTCGTTCGCAGCCATTTTGGCGCGCAGCAAGTTCGGAATCGCAATGGCCGCGATAATCAGAATAATCGCGACCACAATCAGCAATTCGATCAGCGAAAAGCCTTTTTGCTTTCTCATAGAATCGTTCTCCAACCCAAAAATTGCGCGCTGCAAGGAGACGCAACGTCGCGGGGGAGCACTAGCGTTTGACCATGTGAATTTCTGCACCGTTTTTACGAAATTGCACTTCGTCCATCAACTGGTTGATCAGAAAAATCCCGCGCCCATGATTCGAATAGACGTTCTCCCCCATGGTGCAGGTCGGAATCGCGCCCGGATCAAATCCCTGGCCCGGATCCCGCACAATAATAAGAACGCCGTTTTCGTCGTCGCATGCAACTAAACATTCGACTATTTTGCTGGGATCTTCTTTGGCCCCGTGAACCACGGCGTTGGCCAGGGCCTCCTGCAGCGCCAGTTCGATCGCGTCGGACTTGCCGTTGACGCACTCCACTTCGTTGATTGCTTCCATGACCTGCTGCACCACAGGATCCACCGCTCTGCGGTCGGCCGCCAGCTGTACTTTCACGCGCAGCCGCAGTTTCTGGGGATCGAAGTCGTGCTCGGGGAAATGTTGCTCGGGAGAGTCCTTGGAATCCATGGGAATGGGTTCGTCCCTTTCGCCTAATGCGCGGACCCTAGGATTCTAGCGGCAAGCGATGAATACGGCAATGGCGCTCTCCGCGGTCGTGTGCACGAATTTTCACCTTTTGCTTTCGTCGTTGCCGTGTTCGAGGATTGTCGCCTCATGGTGAGGAGTCGTCATCCGTTGTTCGAGTTGCCTGCGCCAGTCGAGTTCTTCCACGAAGGCGCGGGAGTCGCGCCATCCTGGCTGCGCCTTCACGTAGAGCTCCAAAAAGACTTTAGTCCCTAACATGCGTTCGATCTGCAGCCGGGCCGCGGTGCCAATTTTCTTCAGCATCTGCCCGCCCTTGCCCACCAGAATTCCCTTCTGGCTGTCGCGCTCGCAATAGATTGTCGCCGCTATTCGCGTGAGCCTTTTGCCTTCTTCGAAGCCGTCTACGATCACGGTCGTGGCGTACGGAATCTCTTCGCTGGTGTTGAGCAGCACCTGCTCGCGAACACTTTCCGCCGCCATGAATCGCGCCGGCTGATCAGTGACTTGATCCTCGGGAAAGTACGCGGGACCCGCAGGAAGAGCGGACACAATGGCCTCGAGAAGCACGTCGAGACCTTTACGCTTCAACGCGGAAATCGGAAACACCTCGGCAAAGTCATAGAGCATGCGGTATTCGTCGATGATCGGCAGCAGCTTTGACTTTTCACGGATGATGTCGATTTTATTCAGGACGAGAAATGCCTTGGTCCCCGACTTCCGCAGAAGATCGAGCGCGAACTTGTCGCGTGGATCGAGCTTGTGCGTGACGTCGATGATGGCCAGCACCAGGTCGCAGCCCTCCATCGCTTCGCGCACCTCGACCATCATTTTGCGGCCGAGGGAACTGTCGGGCTTGTGGACGCCGGGCGTGTCGATGAGCACGATCTGCGCGCCGCCATGCCCCTTGCGCTTGGGGATATGAACGATCCCCTGAATGCGATTGCGCGTGGTCTGCGGCTTGGGCGAGATAATGGCGAGCTTCTCACCGACGAGCGCATTGAGCAGCGTGGACTTGCCCGCATTGGGGCGCCCGAGGATGCAAACGAAGCCAGAGCGAAAGGGCATAGGAATAGGCTACTTCACATCAGTTTCAACTGTTGCGGCTGCACCGCGGTCACGCGGACACGCTCGACCCTGCGGTCGGTCGACTCCAACACTTCGAAGCGCAGGCCATCATCTTCGACGACCTCTCCCTTATGTGGAATTCGTCCCGCGAGTTCGCTGACCAGCCCCGCGATGGTCGCCGATTCCTTCCCTTCCGGCTTGGTGCCGAAGAGTTCGTCCAGCCGATCCACGTCCATGCCGCCGGACACCAGGAATGAGCGCTCGCCTTCGCGCACGACTTCGGGCTTGTCGTGATCGTCACGAATCTCGCCAACAATCTCTTCCACCAGATCTTCAATCGTGACCAGACCGGCGACGCCGCCGTATTCATCGACAACGATCGCCATGCGAATATTCTGCTTCTGCATTTCGCGCAGCAGATCGCTGCCCAGCTTGCTCTCGGGCACGAAGTACGTGTCGCGGCGCATCAGGGTCTCGAGCGTGCGGATGTGCGCCTCGCTATCCGGAACCTGCAGCACGTCCTGGGTATAGACGATGCCTTTGATATTGTGCACCGTGCCTTCATACACCGGCACGCGCGAATAGTGCCGCGTGCGCAGCATCTCGATAAATTTTTCGACGGTCGTACTCGTCGGAACCGCAAACATCACCGGGCGCGGCTTCATCGCTTCGCGCACCGTCTTGCCGCTGAATTCCACCACGGACTGGATCAGGTCGCGGTCGCCCTCCTGAATAATTCCCTCTTCCTGTCCGGCTTCGATCAGCGCATCCACCGCCTCTGCCGGGCTTTCCGGCGCTTCTCCGGTATTCTGCCGCGTGAGCGATGCCACCGATTTCAGGAAGCCGAGGACAATCGTCGCCGGCAGCGCAAGGTAGATGAGCGCCTTCAGGATCGGCGTCCAGCGCACCAGCCACTCGCCGTTGGTGCGCGAGAAAAACACAAATGGCAGAAAGCGGTTGAACACGATCACGATCAGCGTCAGGCTGAAGGTCGCCCGCAGAATCTCGTAGACGGTCCAGCGCTGGTCGTTGAAAATGATGAATCCCACCAGCAGCGCGATGGCCGCCATGGTCAACTGCGCCAGCACCGCCATCGAAAGCGAGGCGCGATCGCGGCTGGTTTTCAGTGCCGGTTCAATCTTCTGCTCGAAGACGTCGATGTTGTCCTGAAATTCGCGGGAAAGAAACTTGCCCGCCTCCTGATAAACACGATCGACGTAGGAGACCAGCGTCAGAAGTCCCAGCAGGAAGAGCAGCGCAAGGGCGACGCCGATGTTCATGACGTGCTCCGAGTGACTCGCCGCGGTTTCTGACCACTGCGGGCGCGCTCAATCAATCCGTCTGGCAGTCCGAGTTCGCGGCGCAACGCTGCTTCCTTCCGCCCCATTTTTCCGTTGTCGCGCTCGTGATCGAAGCCCGCCAGGTGCAGAATGCCATGCAGCACCAGAATCTTCACCTCTGCGGCCGGAGCATGTCCGATGCGCGAGGCATTGCTCAACGCGATGTCGGCACAGATCGCAATGTCGCCCGCCGTGGCCACTGTGGCGCGCAGCCCGGCGATCTGTGAGGAGGGAAATGAGAGCACGTCGGTAAATTTGTTTTGCCCGCGGAAACTGCGGTTCAACGACCGCACCTCGCTCCCGCCGGTGACCAGCACGTTCACCGTGCCGCGCAAGCCGGCCGCTCGTCGAGCCCGAACGACGAAACGCGCAAGCGAGTTCTCACTCAGGCCAGGCACTTTCTTCCGCAGAATCACCAAGTACGTCGCCGCTCCGTTACGACAGAAAGCGTTAGCTGGCAAGGCCGCTTCGTCCCTCGTTGGCCGCAGCCTCATTCTTCTCCTTGATGGCGGCGGCGTCCGCGGTCCTCGGCTCAGCCAGCAAAAGCATCTGCTGCTCGGCCCGCGTTTTGTGCTCGTCGTAAGCGCGAACGATGCGCTGCACCAGATGGTGGCGGACTACGTCGGTCTCGTCAAATCGCACAAAGGCGAGGCCGTCGACGCTCTTCAGAATGTCCATGGCTTCGAGCAGGCCGCTGCGCCGCGCGTTCGGCAGATCGATCTGGGTGACGTCGCCGGTGATCACCGCCTTCGAATTGAAGCCGAGGCGGGTGACGAACATCTTCATCTGCTCGGAAGTGGTGTTCTGCGCTTCGTCCAGAATCACGAACGAGTCATTCAAAGTGCGGCCGCGCATGAAAGCGATGGGCGCAATCTCGATGACGTTCTTCTCCAGATAGCGATCCACTTTTTCGGGATCGAGCATGTCGTAGAGCGCGTCGTACAGCGGACGCAGATAGGGATCGATCTTGTCCTGCAGCGTGCCCGGCAAAAATCCCAGCCGCTCGCCCGCTTCCACGGCCGGACGAGCCAGAATGATCCGGTTCACGCGCTTCGCCAGCAAAGCTGAAATCGCCATGGCCACCGCAAGGTAGGTTTTCCCAGTCCCCGCCGGACCAATGCCGAAAACCATGTCGTGCTTTTCGATGGCTTCCAGATACCGCCGCTGGTTGCTGCTCTTAGGCTGCACCGTGCGGCGTCCGAACGAGCGCTGCTTCCCGGCATCGACCAATCCGCGCAGAGTGCTGGATGGGTCGGTGGTCAGCACCCGCAGCATGCTGTTGAGGTCGCCATTGTTGAACGTGTGGCCGGAGCGCTGCAGGCTCTCGTAGTCGGCAAAGACCTGTTCGGCCCGCGCCACGTCGCGCGCCGCGCCTTCCAGTTCGATGGCATTGGAGCGCAGGTCGATGGTGATGTTGAGCCCGTCTTCCAGCAGGCGCACGTTCTCATCCCGTGTGCCGAATAACGTCTCGATGTTGGGACTGATTCCAATACTTTTTTTCATGCGGATGGTTTCATCGGGTTGCGAACCAGAGCTTGCCCTGAGCAAAGGCAATTGCAAAGGCAATCAATTCTGGATGAAGACGTTGAAATGCAAAGGATTCGATGCACTTCGCAGGCAAACGTGCAGGCAAAACAGAAATATGCTCAGAGACGGGTATAAAACCGATGTTCGCGCCCAGTGGGCGAACGACTACCATTGGGTAAAGCCTACCCCGGCGGCAAGGGCGCGTCAATGGTGGATAAGAACGCCCGAATTCGGATATGTATTGCCGGGCACGCGCGGAGTTCGCGGCATCTGATTGACCCTCCGAGAGTTGCTGGCTTATAATCAGTGATTCGGATACGCTCCCGAAGAATCTCGAATACTCCAAAGGTAAATAACTCAGATTATGGCAAATCATCTCTCGGCGCAGAAGCGCGCCCGCCAGACCGAACGCCGCACCGCGCGGAACCGCGCCAACACCTCCAGCCTGCGTACCCAGTTGCGCGACTTGCGCGAGACCATCGCCAAGGGCGACAAAACCGCCGCGGAGCAGGTTTATCGCAAAACCGTTTCCGCACTCGATAGGGCTATCCAGAAGGGTACCCTGCACGAGAACACGGCGTCGCGCTACAAATCGCGGCTGGGCAAGCGCGTTCTCGCAATAAAGTAAGCGCTCCCGCGGCCGTCAGCTATCGGCTCTCAAGCGGCAGCTCTATTCCGAAGTGTTCGCGCAGGACGGCAACCCTCTCGTCTTCGGTCGTCAGCAATTTTTCTTCGCGACGGCCGTGCTGCGTCTGAATCAGCTTCAATCCCGAAAGCGTGATGCGACCCTCAGGAGTAGCACGCGTGCAGATGGTGTTCTGTGTAAAGGACGTCTCGGGCGAAGTCTGATGGTAGTGGCACATTCCAGCAAAATCTGAGAGCTGCCGGGGCTGGAGCGTGAAGGAATATTGCTGCCTCCACGCGCTGGGATAAAGTTTCTCCATCTGCCAGCGTTGGTCGAATCGCACCACGCGGAATACTCCGGCAGGATCCGCGTGCTCGATCTCCGTCTTGAGCCGCAGCGGCTTCAGAAACGAATCTCCAAAGCCGACATCTGCCAGCCACGACTCATCCTCCGGCAAATCAATCCGCAAGGCGAGATGATCGAACTCCGGACCCTCGCCGCCATTCTCTCTCGATACCCGCGCTGAAAGCAGCGTCACCGCAAAGCCCAGTTGGCGCAGCAAGGCGGCGAATGCGCCATTCATTTCGTAGCAGAATCCGCCACGACGCTGCTCGACAATCTTGCGCAGCAGCGCATCTTCGTCGAGAACAATCTTTCGGCCCATCGAGATATCAAGATTCTCGAACGGAACGGTGAGCATGTGCGCGTGGTGGATCGCGCAGAGCGTCCCCAGCGTAGGCGCAGTCGGGCCGGCGTAGTGAATGCGTGCGAGGTAGGAAGAAATGTCAACCATGCGAAGAGTGGACTCGAAGCTAAAGGCTAAGAGCGGGAAGCTGCTCCTTCACACCGGCAGCTGATCCTGCATCCAGCCCGGCGCTTCCAGCTTCGGCTCAGCGGTCAAATCCATGACCAGGCGCTCGAGCACCATGCGCTTGCTGACCGGATTCGAGCGCAACGCCAGGTCTGCCTTCGCAACCAGCCGGATCGCGCGCGTGAGTTCGCGGCGCGATTTGTAGCGGCGCGCCTGCTTGATGATGTCGTCGGCGGCGAACGGAGGCACGCGAAATCCCTGCCACAGCGCGGCCCACAGCATGCGCTGGTCACGAACATTGCGCTCCAGAATCACCAGCATTTGCCGGAAAGTTTTTGCCAGCATGTAAACGTGGCCAATCGACGACTCTTCGCCGTCGCCCGTGGACAAAATCGCATCAAGCATTTCCAGCGCCCGCACGCGATCCTTGCTCGAAATTGCATCGGTTAATTCGTACAGCGAACGCTGCTTGGCGGCCAGCACCATGGTCTCCACGTCGCCCAGCGTGATGCGCTTTTTCTCGCCGACGTAGAGAATCAGCTTCTCCAGTTCATTCGAGATCATCATCATGTCGCCGCCCAGCGCGTCGACCAGTTCGCGGCCGCCGTCGGGCTCAATCTTCACCCCGCGGCCGGTGCAATATTCGCCGATCCACCGAACCGCCTCGCCCTCTTCGACTCGCGCCAGTTCCACGATTCCGCAATACGGCCCCATGGTCTCGCGAATGCGCTGGTAGCGCTCTTTGTCCTGCATCTCCATGCGGCGAGCGTCGGCGGGAATGCTGATGTGATCGGCGACGAAAATGATGAGTGCGTCAGGATTCGGATTCTTGCAATACTCTTCAATCGCGGACATCTTCTCTTCATTCGATCCGCGGCCAAAAAGATTCTTCACGCCGCGCACGAAGAACACCTGAAATGGAGCCATCAACGAAGGCGTGCGCGCGCGGTCGAGAATTTCGAAGACATCCGTATCGACGAGATCAAATTCGAAGAGGCTGAAATCTCTCAGCTCCGCCGAGACCAGATGCTCCAGGATGGCGTCGCGCAGGCGCTTACGGAAGAATGCTTCATCGCCCACGAAGACGTACGCCGGCGGAAGCTTGCGCGACTCCAGCTCGCTGACAAAACGTTCGGCCTGGGCAAAGGCTCGCATCATGGCTCCCGCACTGCTGGCTGGCTTCCGACTCTAGCATTCTGACTCTAGCATCGCGAACTGCTTTGGCATAGAGACAGTGCCCGGGATGACTACAACTTGCCAAGAAATTCGTTGATCTCTGCCGAGTTCCAGTCGATGGGCCCCACGATCTTTCGCCGCAGCACGCCGTCGCGATCCACAATGTAGGTTTCAGGCCACCCGGATGTGCCGTACATGTCGGCGATTTTTTGTTCGGGATCGCGAACCGTCAGGAAGTTGACGTTGCGCTCTTTCAGAAAGCGGTGATACGCGTCCGCGTCGACGTCGATGCTGATTCCGAGTACCGTCACGCCTTTGGCTCGCGTGCGCTCCTGCAGGTTAATTAACGATGGCAGCTCCGCCTGGCATGGCGGACACCAAGTCGCCCAGAAATTCACCAGCAGCACTTGTCCGCGAAATTGCGTGAGCGCTACTTTGCGGTCGGAATCCTGCAAGGAGAAATTCGGCGCAGCCGTGCCGATCCGCCCCGGCCGGGTTTCGCAGCTCGACCAGAACAAGGTCACAACCAACAACGCGAGTGTCGCGTTGCGCCGCAATTTAAAATCCCTCCAGAACATTCGACACCAGGGTGCGGGCAAAATCCTGCGATAAGCGGCGGAAAGCCGGCGAGTCTTCCTCAAAGAAGCTGGCCAGATCCTGCGAGACTTCATACTGCTCGCGAAACACGTACGCCGGATTCTGATAAAGAACTTTCCCTTGCCGGTCGGTGAGCGTCACCTTCATGCTGACCACAATCAGCACGCTCGCCGAGCGTCCCGTCGCGGTGTCATACGCCACCGGCGAACTCGCCGTCGAAAGCACAATGCCGCGCAAGGTAGCATCCGCGGCGTCGGTGGGATCGTTGATGATGTGATATCGCGTCCGCGTGGTGAATTCGTGAACCACCGCCGCCGTGAGCATCCGCTCGATGCCGTTGTTATTGGTCTCATTCTTGAATGCGGGAACGGCAATCGTGGTGACGCTTTGCGGAAGCTGCCCCGCATGACCCGCCGTGTGATATCCGCATGCCGTGGTGAGCAACAAAACTGCCAGCACACCGCAGACCCGCAGGCTCATTGAATCTTTCCTGTGGGGCGCGTCGCCGTCATGCTTTCGGCGCATTCCACCGCGGTCAACGCCGAGAGGCGGAGATTGTCGGCGGCAGCCCACAGCCAGACCCCGTTAGGCTGCGCTGAATCTTGCCGAATCGAAAGCTGAATGTCGGTTTGCCCGGCCGAGCTAACGTTGCTGGGTGAATCGTCATCGGGTCCCGGAATCAAAATGTGATCGCCTTCCAGCGCGCCCCTCAACGCCGACAAATCGACCGCGTTCTCCAACTCGAGAAAAACCGAAAGCGCATGACCATGGAAGACCGGCGCCTGCAGCAAAAACAGCGACGGCTGAGGAACTTCGTCGCCCGCAATCTTGCCGTAGTGGCGAAGAATGCTCGCCTCGATGGAATCCAGTGTGGGCTCGGCCTTTTGTCCGTAGCGCGACACCATGTTGAACGCAACCTGAACGTCGAAAACGTCTTTCGGCAACGGCTGAAACGACAGCAGATTCACCGTCTGCTGGTGCAATTCGTCCATGCCGCGCTGGCCGTGCTCGGAAGCCGGCTCGAACGCAACTGCGGTCGTCCGCCGGATCGCGCCCGCCTTTTTCGCGCGCAGCAGCAACAAGGCGAGCGTAACTGCAATCGGATGCGCCGCCACGCACGGCCCGGGCTGCAACTCCGGAGGCACAACCAGCCCGCGCTCGCGCTCGATCCAGATCGAACGCACGCTCGCCCCTGGCTCGTTCTCCAACGCGGTCGAGAGATCGATGATGGCGCTGCCCGCCTTGCTGGCGCGCTTCCAGTTCTTGCGGGCGGATTCCGCATCTGCGGCGAAGAAAGTGAAGTCTACGTTCTCAAACTGCTCGGCGCGCACGCTCTGGATGAAGCTGATCTCGTCGCCCATCGCCTCCAGTTGGCCGAGGGACTCGTCGTCGTCGAGCAGGCGCACATCGACAGCGGGAAAGTTGCGCTCGTTGAGCATCTCCGCGATCTCTTTGCCCTTCAGCGAGGCCGCGCCCACAATGGCAGCGCGATACAGATTGCTGCGGGCGGCGAGCGCATGGTTGCTGGATGTAGTCGATTCAGTCATGAAGCCTGTGATGCCTCCTGGTACGGCGGAGGTGGTGGATTTGAGCGCTTGCGGAAGATCCACTGTAGCCGCCAAAACACGCCCGACACCATATAGAGCAGCGCGATCACAAAAAGAACCTGGCGCGAGAAGAAAAATATCAGGGCGAACAATGCCGCCAGAATCACAATCAGCCGAAACGGCCGCCGGGCGCGGAAATCAATGTCTTTGAAGCTGTAGAAACGCCAGGTGCTCACCATCAGATAGCCAACCGTGGTCACCATCGCCAGCCAGGTCAGCGCCGTGTACCACGAGATGATCGGATCTCCGCCAGTAAAGTGCACCACTGCCGCGATCACGCCCGCGCCCGCGGGAATCGGCATACCCACGAAATATTTCTTGCCCGGGCGTCCAGGATTCGAGGGCTGCGGGTTATGGGTGATATTGAAACGTGCCAGGCGGCTGACTCCCGCGATCAGGAAAAGAAAACTGGCAATCGCTCCCAACCGCGCCAACTCAATGTGCCAGTCGGTCAGCAGAACCGGCGGCATGAGATGGAACCCCCAGGTCCAGGCCAGAATTGCCGGAGCGACGCCGAACGTGATTGCATCGGCGAGCGAATCCAGTTCGCGCCCGAAATCACTGCTGGTCCCGGTCATGCGCGCGATGCGCCCATCGAGTCCATCAAACAGAACCGCAAATCCGATCGCCTTGGCCGCATTGTCGAGGTGCCAGTATTCGGTCAGACTGGCGTGCATCACCTCCAGAATGGCGTAGTAGCCCAGCGCCATATTCGCCGTGGTGAACAGCGAAGGGAGAATGTACATCCCCTTGCTCATGCGCCGCCTCGGCTTCCCGCTCGGCTGATCCATCAATGCGCCCTTTCCACTGCGACGGTCTCGGCACCTACGAGTGCACTCTGCGGTTGAAGGTGTGCAAGCACGGAGGATCCACCTTCCACGGCATCTCCGACTTTCACATTCACGCGGGCCGAGGCGTCAAAAAGCACATCCACGCGCGATCCGAATTTAATCAGGCCTACCCGCTGGCCGCGTTCCAGTCGATCGCCCACCTTCGGATAAAACACGATCCGCCGCGCCAGCAGGCCGGCAATCTGCTTGAAAATTACCGTCTGGCCATCGCCTTCCACGGTGACGATATTCTGCTCGTTCAGCTCCGCGGAAGCCTTGTTCATAGCGTTCAAATACTGGCCGCGCTGGTAGCGTACTTCTCGGATCACGCCCGCGATCGGCGAGCGGTTCACATGCACATTGAAGACGCTGAGGAAGATACTGATGCGCGTACGCTCCTGCCCATCGGCCGTTACCTTCGCGATTTCGGTGACTTTGCCGTCTCCTGGCGAAACCAGCGCGCCGGATTCTTGCGGAATCGTGCGCTCCGGGTCGCGAAAAAACCAGAGAAAGAAAACAGCCAGCAGCAGAGCAGGAATCGCCCATGGCGGGCTGGCAAGCCTGCCGACGAGAACGGCGGCAGCGATCATCGCCGCGGCATAAAGATATCCATCACGGACCATGGGAGTTCAAACAATTATAGCTGCGTGGCAAGGGAGGCACGCCCGAATCTTATCGGTCTTCACCAAATGCAAATCGCTAAATACAAATAAAGAAAGGCGCTCATCGGCGCCGTGTGGAAGATACATTTTTCCCTGAGCGGCAGGTAGCCGCCTGAGTTGGCCAGCAATTACGCTACGTTTACGCCGTACTGCTGCCGATACTCGCGCTCGATGGATTCCATCTGGTCCTTCAAGCGCAATTTCAGCTTCTTCAGCCGGACTTCTTCCAGCTTCTCGTCTTCGCTCAGGTAGCGTTTTTGGGTGAGTGAATCAAGACGTTGCGAGTACTGCGAGTGCTCCTGGGCCAATCTGCGGAATTCCTCATGATTGGTCAGGAGTTGGTCTCTCGAAGTCAGCATCCAGCAGACCTCCAAACCGCGTATCTGCCGAAACGGTAACACAGCGTTAACATACGGGCAATGCCCAAAACTGGTGCAGTCTCAAAGTGAGAACGTGAAGGTATACAAGATGGCATCTTCCGGAGGATCGGAGTAGTAGCCCTTGCGGCGCCCAGTCTGGCGGAATCCGGCCTTTTCATACAGAGCGCGGGCGGCTGCGTTCGACTCCCGCACCTCCAGAAACACTGACCGGCCAGACACCAACTGGGTGTTTGTTTCCCTGGCTCGCGTTAGCAGCGCGTTGAGAAGGTGCATTCCAAGCCCAGTTCGCCGGGCCTCGGGCGCAACTGCAATGTTCTCCAGTTCCCACTCGGGGGGAAGATGCTGCGCCACGAGAAAGCCCGCAATTTCCGTAGGGTTGGGAGACAAATCGTCTGCGCCGGTTCGCACGGCCACCAGGACGAGCCTGCTGCTGTTCGCCGCGAGGGCCTGCCGATATTGTTCTTCGCTCCAGTGCGATGCGCCAGAACATTGGCGTTCGAGGGCGATCAGCAACGGACTCTCAGCGGAAGTTGCGGTGCGGATGATCATTGAGGCTTGGCAAAAATCTCCGCGTCCGTGCGGCGGATGTAGTTCGCCTCTAACCCTTCGGGTGTCGCAGTTTCCCCGGCGCGGAGCTTTTTTCGACCCAGGCGCGCGATCATCTCCGCATTGACCGCCTCGATGAACGTCACCGGCAACCCAGCATTCTGCGCGATCTCGGCGAGGGGTTGGTTCATCGTCAGCACCGTGGAACCTTGCGCCACAGATAGGAAACGAGCAACCGGCAACAGTTGCTCATTCAAACGCTGCGCCGAGCCGTTCATCACTTCGTACTCGCCGAGATAAACCTCACCCCGGCCTGCATCGAGTGTGGCCGAAACTTTTCCTTCCAGCCGACCCGCCACAGCCATGACTTCGAGGAGCGATACCGGCACAATCGGCTTCTCCAGAATTTCGGCGAGCGCTTTGATGGCAGCCAGGCCCACGCGCAGTCCGGTGAACGACCCCGGTCCGGAGACCACGATAAAAGCGTCGATATCTTTTTTGTTCAGACCGTTCTTGGATAAGAGTGCCGCAATCTGCGGTATGAGTTGAGCAGAAAAATTTCCTCCGACCAAGGGAGCTTCTTCAATCACATCGATCCGGTCCGCATCGCCTACGGTGGCGCGCACCAATCCCACCCCGCCCTGCCTGCCCGAAGTGTCTGCAACCAGAAGAAGCATGAATGTCTGATTGGTCCGTGAAAGATCCGCGAAAGTTCGTGGCGTTTTACGCTTGCACTAATTCGAGCAACACCCCGCCGGTGCTGGAGGGATGCACGAACACATACTGATGCCCACCCGCGCCCGTCTTGATTTCTTCCGAGACCAGCCGCACGCCATCATTTTTCAAGCGCGCCACAGCCGCCCGCAAATCGGGAACCTTCAGGCAGACATGATGCAGCCCTTCGCCGCGCTTCGAAATAAACTTCGCAATCGCCGAATCTTCCGACGTGGCCTCCAGCAATTCCAGCCGGCTCTCGCCCACGGGGACCATCACCAGGCGAACGCGCTCCTGCTCGACGGTCTCCTCGGGCGAAGCACTTAATCCAATCTTTTCGTAAATCGCCTTAGCCGAAGCCAGAGACTTAACAGCGATTCCAAGATGATCGATGCTGTATTTCATGTGTTTGTCATTCCGAACCGGGCTGAAAGCCCGGTGAGGAACCTGCTTTCCTCGCACTACCTAATTTTGCCCGCAATCTCTTCCACCAGCGTGTACGGATCGCGTTTATGCTCGGCCACTTCGGTCGCCAACTTCGCCACATTGCCATCGCCGAACTGCGCACGCGCCTTTTCGAGCAGAGTGTCGCGAAGCATCTCCACCAGCCGCTCCTGCCAGTTCTCCGCACTCTTCTTCAGCGCCAGATTTTCCTTTTGCAAATAGCTCTCGTATGCCGCAATCGCCACCGCCAGATCATCCACGCCCTTGCCCTCGCTGGCCACGGTCTTCACAATCGGCGGCGTCCAGCCATCGTGCCGCACGGCCAGTGATTGCAGCGCCCGAATCTCCCGCTCGACCCGCTCCGCGCCTTCGCGATCGCTCTTGTTGATCACGAAAATGTCGGCAATCTCCATGATCCCGGCCTTGATGCTCTGCACATCATCGCCCATGCCCGGAACGAGAATCACGACCGTGATCGCCGCCAGCCGCATGATGTCGATTTCATCCTGCCCCACTCCAACGGTCTCGATCAGAATGTCGTCGCGGCCCGAGGCGTCGAGCACAGTGGTGACATCGGCAGTGGTGCGCGCCAACCCGCCCAGCGAGCCGCGCGTGGCCATGCTGCGAATATAAATCCCGGGGTCGGAGAAATGATCCTGCATGCGGATGCGATCGCCCAGAATCGCCCCGCCCGTGTAAGGGCTGGTGGGATCGACGGCAATAATTCCGACGGTGCGGTTTTCTTTGCGATAGACCCGCGCCAGTTGATCGACCAGCGTGCTTTTGCCCGCGCCCGGCGCTCCGGTCAGACCGATCACACGCCCACGCCCGGTATGCGGAAACAGTGCCTTCAGCAGTTCGGACCACCCCGGCGCGTGATTCTCGACCGTAGAGATAGCCCGCGCCAGCGCGCGCGCGTCGCCGGAGCGCACGCCGTCCACCGTAGTTTGAAGGTCGCGGTTCAACCCATCAGTGTAAAGCAGAACCGGGACGAGCGGACCTTGCACAAATTCAGTCGTGCGTTCGGTCGCCAACCCCATGAACCACGAAGGGCACGAAGGTTCACGAAGGAAAGCACGATCAAAATCCTTCGTCATACTTCGTGCCCTTCGTGGTTGAAGGTTTTATAGGTTGCCCGCTTAGGAAAGATTCTCGAAAATGCCTGCCGCGCCCATACCGCCGCCAACGCACATGGTCACAATCCCGTAGCGCTCCTTGCGGCGCATCAGTTCGCGAATCACGGTGGCCGTCAGCTTCGCGCCCGTGCATCCCAGAGGATGTCCTAACGCAACCGCCCCGCCGTTCGGATTCACGCGCCCCGGGTCAAGACCAGCCTCTTTGATAACGGCCAGCGACTGCGCCGCAAATGCCTCGTTCAGTTCGATCACAGCGATGTCCGAGAGCTTCAGCCCGGCCAACTTCAAAGCCTTCGGAATCGCGAACACAGGGCCCAATCCCATTTCCTCCGGCTTGTACCCCGCGGTCGCAAATGAAACGTAGCGAGCCAGCGGCTTGATGCCCAGCGCCTTTGCCCGCTCCGCCGACATCACAATCGCAGCCGCAGCGCCGTCCGACATCTGCGAAGAATTCCCGGCCGTCACCGTTCCCTTCAGATGAAATGCTGGCTTCAGCGCGAGCAGCGCCTCAAGCGAGGTATCGGCCCGCGGCCCTTCATCCATTTTGAAAACGATCTCCTGCCGCTTCGGCTTGGAGCCGTTCGGAGTGGTGAAGCTCACCGGCACGGGCACAGTCTCCTCGTCGAATTTTCCCGCCTGAATCGCGGCCATCGCCTTCTGATGGCTGCGCAGAGAGAATTCATCCGCCGCTTCGCGCGTGATGCCAAACCGCTGGGCGACGCGCTCAGCCGTCAGGCCCATCGACAGATACGCGTCGGGATAATTGCTGACCAGCCACGGATTCGGCGAGATTTTGTGGCCGCCCATGGGGATCATCGACATCGATTCAGTTCCCCCGGCGATCATCACCTCAGCGCCGCCACTCATAATGCGTTCGGCCGCCATGGCAATGGCCTGCAGCCCCGACGAGCAGAAGCGATTGATGGTCATCGCCGACACTTCCACCGGCAAGCCCGCGCGCAGCGAGGCGATGCGCGCCACGTTCATGCCCTGCTCGGCCTCCGGCATGGCGCAGCCCAGAATTACGTCTTCCACTTCTTTGGGATCGAGTTGCGGCACGCGCTCCAGCGCGCCCTTGATGGCGATCGCCGCCAGTTCATCCGGACGAGTAGCACGGAGCGTGCCCTTGAAGGCGCGTCCCACAGGTGTACGAACCGATGATGCAATGATGACTTCACGCATAAGATTTACACCGTAATGTATTCCGTTGTGGCGCTGGGCGCCGGAATTGGGTCGCCGTGCTGGCGCATGCCTTCGAGGTGAAACTCTACGGCTTCGCGAATAAGTTCTTTCACTTCCTCCAGCGTGGTGCCGGCGACACCGAGTCCAGGAAGATCGGGCGCATAGGCGCCCCATCCCGTGGCTGACTTCTCATAAATAACCAGATATTTCATTTCAGTCCTGCTTGCTTAAGAATATTGTTTAATGTTCCGGGTGGAATGTCCACTGAAGGATGTCCCGCCACAGTGACCGTCCCCGGTTTCGTCGGATGATGGTACTGCCGATGGCTGCCCTTAGTTCGGGCCAAGCGCCAGCCTTCCTCTTCCAGGCGTTTGATCACCTCGCGAACCTTCATAGAAATCACTTCGGCGCAAAAAAGAAGTAATCCGCGGTGTAACTGCTCTTCGTCTCATCGCCTTTGTGCGATTCGTCGCAGCCGTAACCTTGAGGCATGCCGCCATGCGTGTGCACCCGCTGAATCGTCGTCACCTTGGCGAGCGCGCCCTTGCCAGAATTGCTCGTAACATTCAGCAGCAACCAGGGAACCGAATCCGCATCGAGCGCATCCACGTGCGCCGCGGCCTTCCCCGTGACGTCGCTGCCATCTTTCAACGTCCACTTCGGCCCCGCGGAATGCTGCCCGATGACTTTGTCTTTCCGATCTTTCAACTCAGCATCGGGAGCTTTCAGTGTCCAGGCAAACTTCCCGTCCGCGCCTGCCTGGCAGTTGTAGATCTGCGATCCCGAAGCGCGCACCGACAGAACAGGCTCCAGGCCCGAGGGCACGGCGATCGCATCCGGAACGTCGGGTGCCGATTCGATCGAGGAAGTATTATCCCCAGCACCCGCTTGCGCGTTAGCTCGGGGCGTCGGGCTAAGAACAACCAGCCCCATGATCGCCGCGACTGCAATTAAAAGTTTGCGCATTGCCACTCTCCCCTCTCACCTTCGGATCGCCAATTGCAACAAGACTGCGCCCTCAACCGCCGAAATGTCGGAACGCGATAGCATTCCCACCTTATTTTTCAGCCGCTGCTTCGACGCGGTCATGATCTGATCCGCCATCGCCTTTCGTTGCTCTCCGTTTAGAGTTATCAGCGCCTCGCCGGGATATACCTTGGCGACCTGGCTTGAGATCGGGACTACGATCACCCGGTTTAGCGCCGCATTCGCGGAATCGTTACTGATCACAATCGCAGGGCGCGTTTTCTGGATTTCGCCCCCGACGGAAGGGTCGAACGAAACCCACCAGACTTCACCTCTGCGCGGATCCATCGCCGATCAACCCCTCGCTCCACTCTTCCGCCTCACGTTCACGCGCGGAATCGTTGGCCATTTCGCGATACTTGGCGACCATACTGTTCGGCGACCGCTCGGCAGCTTCGCGCGCTGCCTGCTCCACGCTGGCCGCGGCATATCCTCCTACAACAAACCATGTGGGCTGGCGCCGCGACATTGGATTTCCCAACGGCTGTTCCGAGTTACCATTCCAACGAACCGCGACGACCGGCTCTTCATCCCAAAGAATGCGAGCCACGCTCATTCCATTCTCGCCGGGGTCGTGAATCACCTCGATTATTCCACCCACCCGCTTCTTGGGAGATAAGACCTGCTCGGGAGCAACATACGCCATAATTGAGTACCTGCCAGCAATAACATAGCTCGCTGTATAGCTAATGTCAATAGCTGCAATCTTAGCTAATTAATTAACTGATAAGACTCAATTCCTCAACGTCTTGCCAGTTTTTAGCGTGAACTGAATTCGCTCCTGCGTCTTCTTCTCGCCGCACAGCGACTTGAAACCCTCGCGCTCCAGATCGAGGATGTACTGCTCGCTCACCGGAGTTCCCGGAGTGACGTTGCCGCCGCACAGCACCTCGGCAATCTTGCCCGCCAGCTTCACCTCGTAGTCAGAAATGTAGTCGCCCTGCCGCATGAGATGCACGCCCATCTTCAGCGCCGCCAGAAGACTCTCGCCCGGCGCGGGAATGTCGGTGCGCGGAATCGGTGGTTCGTATCCCGCACGCGCCAGTTCGAGCGCGCGCGCCTTCGCATCCGACAGAACACGTTCACGATTCATCGAGATGCGGTCGGAATCGGAAAGAAATCCAAATCCGCGCGCCTCATGCGCCGACGTCGCGACCTTGGCCGTCGCAATGGTCTCGAACGCCCGCTTCATTGCCTCCATCATCTCGACTGAACCGGCCAGAGCTTCGTTGGAACTCTTACCGCGTGCCGCCGCCGCGCCGTCAACCGCACGCAGCAGCATTTCCTTGCAGCCGCCGCCTCCCGGCAGCAAGCCCACGCCAACTTCAACCAGACCGGTGTAGAGCTCGGCATGCGGTTGCCGCGCTGCCGCGTGCAGCGAGATTTCCGTACCACCGCCCAGGCACAGCCCGAACGGCGCGGAGACGACCGGCTTCGGCGAAAACTTGATCGCCTGCGTCATGCCCTGAAATTGTCGGATCGCGAGATCAACGTCGTCCCATTCTTCTTCCTGCACGCTCATCAGCAGCAGCATCAGGTTCGCGCCCACGGAGAAATTCTGCGCGTCATTCGTAATCACGAATGCGTCGAAGTTGTCCCCCGGACCGCCCGCCTTCAGCGACTGCGTAATCAGGCTGATGATGTCCGCGCCCAACGAGTTCATCTTGCTGTGAAACTCGATGCAGGCCACGCCGTCGCCCAGATCGACCAGCGATGCTCCGGAATTTTTCTTCACCACGCCATTCGATTTCTTCGCCACCGTCACCGACCAGACGCCCGCGGGAACTTGCACCGGTTTCCAACCTGCCGTCGCCAGATCGAAATATTTCTTTCCAGCGGCCGTTTTCGGATCGTCCGCGTACCAGGATTTCTGTCCTGAGGCCAGCAGCTTCTCCACATTCGCTGCCACCGGCTTCCCTTCTTTTTTCATGCGGGCAACCGTGGCTTCGACGCCGGCAGCGTCCCACAGTTCGAACGGACCAAGCTCCCAGTTGAAGCCCATGCGCATCGCGCGATCGATTTCCACAATCGAGTCGGAAATTTCCGGCACGCGATTGGCGGAGTACGTCCACAGATCAGACAGCGCCGCCCACAAGAACGCTCCGGCTTTGTCGCCTTTTTGCGGAGCGCCCTCAAGTCCCAGCAGCGTGCGCAGCCGCGCGCCCGTGTCTTCAATGCTCTTTGCCATCTCCAGCGCGGCGAATTTCGGCTTCTGCCGCGCATGATATTCCAGCGTCTTCCAATTCAGCGCTAAGCGCTCGTCTTCCTTGCCCTCCCCGCCCTTTGCCTTCTTGTAGAAGCCGCCCTTCGTCTTGTCGCCCAGCCATTTTTTGGCGAGCATCTGCTGGTAAAAATCGGGCAGCTTCAGTTCGCTGCGTTCATCGCGCACGTTAGCCGTCATGTTGCCGACGACATGGCCGAGAATGTCGAGCCCCACCAGATCAATCGTCCGGAACGTGGCCGACTTCGGCCATCCCACGGCCTGTCCCGTGAGCGCGTCGACGTCTTCGATGCTGAGGTCCATCTCCTGCATCAGGCGTATCACATTCAGCACGGAAAAAGTTCCAATGCGATTGCCGATGAAGTTCGGCGTGTCTTTCGCGATCACCACGCCTTTGCCCAGGCGCACATCGCAAAAATGCGCAATCGCATCCATCGCGTCGCGATCGGTCTCCGGCGTGGGAATCAGCTCAAGCAGCCGCATGTAGCGAGGAGGATTGAAAAAATGCGTGCCGAACCAAGCTTTGCGGAAGTCGTCGGAAAATCCTTCGGCGATTTTGCCCACGGGCAGGCCGCTGGTATTAGTCGTGACGATCGTTCCCGGCTTGCGGATCGCTTCCACTTTCCGCAGGAGACTGCGCTTGATCTCCAGATTTTCGACCACGGCCTCGATGATCCAATCAACGTCGGCTAGTTTCTTGAGATCGTCCTCGAAGTTTCCGACGGTGACCAGCCGCGCCAAAGACGGCTCCATGAAAGCGGCGGGCTTGGATTTTTTCGCAGCGTCCAGTCCAGCGGCCGCGATCTTGTTGCGCGCGGGACCATCGGCGTCCGGCGGAACGATATCGAGCAGATAGCTAGGCACTCCGGCATTGGCGAAATGCGCGGCGATGCGGGCGCCCATGGTTCCGGCGCCCAGAATTGCAACTTTATTAATGCGCTTCATAAGTAGGCCTCGTGGAAAACGGTCTGCGGGAGGAGGACATGGAACTGAGTTGGCTTGCTGGAAATCAATGTGCGCTTACCAATTGATGAACCGGGAATGGTAAACGCTGGACGCGTATTTTCGCCAGTGCGCCGAGTCACAAGTGGCGCACTAATTATGACCGTCCCCGAATCACACATCTTCGTGCGTGGACAGGTATTCCAGTCCCTTGCGCGCCATCTGCTTTTCACCGCGGTACGCCAGCAGCTTGGGCGCATCTTCCAGACGGATCCACTTCGCGCACGCAACCTCGATTCGCATCTCGTCGGAGACGTCGTCAATACGTCCTGATTCATAGCGCAGCAAGTAGAAGCTGACAATCTTGAAGACGCGCTCACCGTCTCCCCAGGAGCGCACGTATACGTACTTGATGTCCGCCAGCTTGATAACCAGGGCGGCGGTAACCCCGGTCTCCTCGCGCACCTCGCGCAAAGCCGCTTCCAGAGCCTTTTCCCCGGGATCGACCAGCCCCTTGGGCAGGCATAAAATGGCCTTCGTTTTCGCCATGGTCCCGCGCTTTCCCGCCACCGGCGGCGTTCCGGACTCCACCGGCAGTTCGATGGCCGCCATCCACCATTCCCCGTCACGCTTCCGAACTACTACGCCGCCGGCAGAAATCTCGCGAACCATGCTGTTTGCAAGTTAGCAGGAATGCAGGAATTCCGTCACGGCCCGCTGCGGATTGCACTGTAATCACACCACTGGTAACCAGTTACTTTGAGCCCAGAAAACCTGCAGTAACCTTACGAAAAGCCTGCAAAATGGCACGCTTGGGCCCTTACAGCCGGAAAGCGTTTTGTGGCATCTTACATGCACGAGGTTTGTGGGCGGCTGAACCGAGAATTCGATCGTAGGATGTGGGGTTCGCCATGAACGGTCTGGGGAAAATCGTTCGCACGGTACGCGCGTTTGGCCGCGAACTCGCGCGCAAAAATTCTCCGGTGGATCCTGCCGGCGCACCCGCCATCGGTTTGGCATTAGGCGGAGGTTTCGCCCGCGGCATCGCTCATGTCGGAGTTCTGAATGTCCTCGAGCAAGAAAATATTCCAATCAGCGTCATCGCCGGAACCAGCGTCGGCGCCCTGATCGGCGCGGCCTACTGCAGCGGTCTATCGATCGCCGAATTGCATGAGATTGCGCACAGCGTGCGCTTCACCACCTTTGCCCGCTGGACCATCTCGCGCTGCGGTTTCGCCACCAACGACCGCATGAGCTCTTTTCTGGACCGCGTTTTGAAAGTGAAGTCGTTCGAAGAGCTGCGCATCCCGCTCGGGGTGACGGCCACCGACTTCAACACCGGCGACGGCGTAGTCTTTCAGTCCGGCTCAATCATCGACCCGGTTCGCGCCAGTTGCGCCTATCCCTGCATGTTCCTGCCCGTAGAAATTGGCGGCCGCTATTTTATTGATGGCATGCTTTCTCACCCGGTGCCCACGCGCCCGCTGCGCACCATGGGCGCGGACCGCGTGCTGGGCGTGCATCTGAAAGGAACGTGGAACGCCGGCGGCGCGCCGCGACATCTGTTCGACGTTATGGGACAATCTTTCGCCATCGCGCAGGATGCGATGTCCAGCCTGTGGAAGAATGCCGCCGACCTGATTATTGAGCCCGATGTCGCCGGCTTCGCCTACGATGACTTCAAGCGCGCCGACCAGTTAATCCACGCCGGCGAGGTCGCCACTCGCAAAGCGCTGCCGGAAATTCGCAAGTGGCTGGAAGTTCCTGCGGAAGCGGCTTACCCGCAAGTGGAACGCCGCCGCGCCCCGCGCATCTCGCCGATGGCCGCAGACTAGACCGCGGACTAGCGCGATCCGAGTCGTCTGCTTCCTCACAGATTCTTTTCCACGCGTTCTCCACGTGCCGCGCCTGGGTATTCATCTGTCCAACCGAGAGGCGCAGGGTTAATTTCCCATTCAGCTTGGTGTGCGTGAGAAACAAATCGCCGCTGCGGTTCAGGCGATCCATGATCTGCTGATTCGCAGAGTCCCCAGCCTTATGCCGGAAGCAGACCAGATTCAGGGGCACGGGCGCAGCCAGTTCGAAACGGTCGTCGTTCCCAACCCAATCCGCAAATTGCTGCGCCAGGCGCACGTGCTCGCGAACGTTGTGCTGCAAACCTTCCACGCCATAGTGGCGAATCACGAACCACAGCTTCAGCGAGCGAAATCGCCGTCCCAGCTGAATGTGCCAGTCGCGATAATCAATCACCGCACCCGACTCTGTCGCCTGATTGCGCAAATATTCAGGCAGGATGCTCAGCGTCTGAATCAGCGCCTTGCGATCGGCCACCCAAAAGCAACTGCAGTCGAAGTTAGCGCCCATCCATTTATGCGGATTGAAGTTGTAACTGTCAGCGGTCTCTACACCGTTCTGCAGATGGCGCAATTCCGGACAAACCATCGCCGTGCCAGACATCGCCGCATCCACATGCAGCCAGAGATTCTGTTGTCGGCAGATCTCGCCAATCGGGCCAATGGGATCAAATGCATTCGAGCTGGTTGTTCCCACAGTCGCGCACACATAAAACGGAGTCAGCCCTGCGCGGCGGTCCGGCATCGATCTGTAGCGCGAGCGCATCCGCCTTCATGGCAAAATTCTCGTCGACCTCGATCAGCCGCACGTTGTCGACGCCAATGCCCGCGATCATCGCAGCCTTCTGCATGGACGAATGCGTCTGCGTCGAAGCGTAGGCGATGAGTTTTCCATCGCATCCCGTTTTGTTGCTGGAATAGCCAGTAGCGCGTTCGCGCGCCGCAAGCAAGGCGCAGAGTGCCGCGCTGGAGGCCGTGTCCTGAATGACTCCACCGCCGGCGCTCGAAGACAGAAATTTCTCCGGCAAGCCCAGCATGCCGACCAGCCAATCCATCACGTGCGTTTCAAGCTCGGTGCACGCCGGACTCGTCGACCACAGCATCCCCTGCACGTTCAGACCGGACGAAAGCAGATCGCCGAGAATTCCCGGCCCCGACGCATTGCAGGGAAAGTAGGCAAAGAAATTCGGCGACTGCCAGTGCGTGACGCCCGGCAGAATGACGCGGTCCACATCCTTCAGAAACGCGTCAAAGGATTCTCCCTGCACCGGCGGATTCGCCGGCAACGCCGCCCGAACTTCCCCCGGCTTCACTTGCGAGAGCACAGGGAACGACTCAATGCGCGCTTGATAATCGGCGATCCAGTCGATCACGGCATGGCCGTGGCGGCGAAACTCGTCGGGCGTCATGTGAAAAGATTTTTCGTCGGACACTCTGCTCTCCATCTCACTTCAACTGCCCAAAGTACACGCGGGTCTTGTAGTCGAACGCGACCTGCCCGGCTTCCGCGTGCGCCTCGAAAATTCGCCGCAGAGCCTGCAGCATGGGCTCGTGCTTCGGATGTCCCGGCCCCGGCGCATATGACGACGACAACAGTCGCCCCTCCAGTCCGGCATAATCAAATTCCTGCCGGTTCTCAAACTCAAGTTCGCGATAGGGCGTCGGATCAAAGAACTCATTCACCGCGTCGGTAGTCCTCTCGTGCCGCACGTCTTCGTAATCCGTCCCATAAGTCAGCAGCAGCTGCTCGTAGTCGCGCAAAAACGGAGTCGCATCGGTGAGGCGCTCGTTCCACAGAAGCACCAGCCATCCACCCGGTTTGAGAATGCGCACAAATTCCCGCCGCGCTTTTACGCGATCGAACCAGTGCGCAGCCTGCGCCGCAGTCACGAAGTCCGCGCTTGCATCGCCCAGCGTCGTCGCCTCGGCAGTTCCAGAAATGCTGGTGAAATTCGGAAACCGCTCCAGCACTCGCTCGCACGCCTGCCGCATCTCCGCATTCGGCTCAACTCCGAAGACACGATTCCCGTTCTCCAGCACGAGCCGCGTCCAGATGCCCGTCCCCGACGCGATGTCGGCAACAGCATGCTGCGGCTTGAGCCCACACTCGTCTTTCAAAACACCTAAGATCTCTGCCGGATATCCCGGCCGGTAACGAACGTAATTCTCCACTCGATCCGAAAAACGGCTGGTTGCGTTGGGAGCAGGCATAGAAGTATGGAAGTAATGTCCGGCAGATTTTTCAGCTTGCCAGAAGCCTCATTCTAACGGCAGGATAGAGATGTTGTCCCTCCCCGCCAGCGTCCCGCAACCACCCGGCTGGAGACTGGCCCGCCTACGGGCCTCATAAATATGCGCGTCGTCATCAAAGTCGGTACCAGCCTCATCGCCCCCGGCGGGCAGGTCGATATCAACCTGCTGCGCGGCATGGTGGATCAGTTCGATCTTTCGAAAAATGAATACCTGATCGTGACCTCCGGCGCGATCGCCGCCGGAATGTCTGGCCTCGCGCTGGAGAAGCGCCCCAGCGACGTGCCCGGCATGCAGGCCTGCGCCGCGGTCGGACAGAGCAAACTCATGCACACCTACGAGCGCCTGTTCTTCGGCAAGAAGGTGGTCGCACAACTTTTGCTCTCGAGCGACGACTTCACTTCGCCGGTTCGCTATCGCAATCTGAAGAATGCGCTGGCCGAACTGCTGGCCCTGGGCACGGTCCCCATCGTCAACGAAAATGACAGCGTTTCGGTGCGCGAAATCGAGGGCGCCTTCGGCGACAACGACGAACTCAGTTCCCTGCTCGCCACCGCCGTCAAAGCCGACTGGCTGCTGCTGCTCACCAATGTCGACGGATTCATGGTTCCCAACGGCCGCAAGAAACCGCGCCTGCAGCGCGTGATTCGCAAGTTGACTCCCGCGCTGGAAGCACAATGTAACGGCAAGAGTTCGCTGGGACGCGGCGGGATGATCTCCAAGCTGCGCGCCGCCAAGCTGGCCAGCGAAGGTGGAGTGCACGTCGCCATCGTTAACGGCCGCCATCCGCAAGCGATTACACTGGGAATGCAGCGCAAGATCGGCACATACTTTCCGCCACAATAGGGGATCTGATCGCGCCATTCGCGACTTCGTGTGAACGAATTTGGGTGTGAACGAAAATGACTGCGACTCTCATCACAACTTTTTCTACGCAAGATAAGCTGCTGCGCGCCCGCGCCGCTTCGGCCCATCTGGCGCAGCTTTCGACCGCCGAGAAGAACGCCCTGCTGCTCGCCATCGCCGATGCCCTCGAAACCTACGAGGAGGACATTCTCGAAGCCAACCGGCTCGATGTGAATCTTTCCGGCCTCGAAGGCGCGATGCGCGATCGTCTGCTGCTCACGCCGGATCGAATCAAAGAAATGGCGAGCGCGGTGCGCGACGTGGCTGCCCTGCCCGATCCCATCGGCGAAACGCTGGCCGAATGGACGAAATCGAACGGCCTGCGCATCCGAAAAATTCGCGTGCCCCTGGGAGTTATCGGGATCATTTACGAATCCCGCCCCAACGTCACCGTCGATACTGCCGTGCTCGCGCTGAAGACCGGCAATGCGATCGTGCTGCGTGGTGGCAAGGAAGCGGCCCAGAGCAATCAGCGGCTCGTAGAAATAATGAACGCCGTGCCGGGCGTGCCCGAAGGCTCCATCGAATTGCTCGATGCCAGTACTCGTCAATCTGTGCAGGAACTGATTAAAGCGCGCGGACTGGTCGACGTCATCATTCCGCGTGGCGGCGCCGGGCTGATCAACTTCGTCGCTGAGAATTCGGTCGTCCCCGTGATCGAGACCGGATCCGGCAACTGCCACATCTTCGTCGACGAGTCCGCCGATTTCGATATGGCCGACCGCATCGTGATCAACGCCAAGACGCAGCGTCCTTCAGTCTGCAACGCGGCAGAGAAGTTGCTAGTCCACCAGCGCATTGCAGCCGAATATATCCCGCGCATCGCCAAGAAACTGATTGATGCCGGAGTCGAAGTGCGCGGTGACGTGAAATCGCAATCCCTGGCAGGAGGCCTTCCCGTCGGTCCCACTACTGAGCAGGAGTGGTACGAAGAATACCTGCGCCTGTGCATAGCGATCGGCGTCGTCGCCAACGTTGACGATGCAGTCGCCCACATCAACAAGTACTCGACCAAACACTCCGACTCGATCGTCACAGCCTACGAAACCAACGCGCGCAAATTCCTGCGCGGTGTCGACTCGGCCGCCGTCTACTGGAACGCCTCCACCCGCTTCACCGATGGCGCTGAATTCGGCTTCGGCGCCGAGATGGGCATCAGCACTCAGAAACTCCACTGCCGCGGCCCCTTCGCGCTGGCCGAACTGACTTCGTCGAAGTACGAGATCGTGGGGACGGGGCAGGTTCGTTGAACTCCGGTGGGGCAGGACCCGTCGCGTCAGGAAATGTCAGATAGTAGTCGTGATTCCTGCTCACATCGCGGAGCCCGCTGCCTTTCGCCGCCGGCGTGATCTTTAACGGCTTGTATTTCCGTTTCATAGCCCACCATCTTCAACGTTCTGCAATCCTGTGCTACCTTATCAATTTCTCATCGCTTGAGCCCATGAAACTTCTCTCAGCCGCGATCTTATCTTCGTCCATCCTGCTTTCCTTGACACCGACGAACGCCGGAAGTCCACCAAACTCTACGACCTCCATCTTCGGCTTTCGCGATTCCACCGCCGAAGCCGCCACTGAAGCCCGCTTCCTCGCCGTCCCCGATCCCAAACTCGCCAAGGAGCATCTGCGCATCCTGACTCAGGCGCCGCACATGGCGGGCACCATCGAAGACAAGGCGACCGCCGACTACGTCGCCCAGAAATTCCGCGACGCCGGACTCGACACCGAGATCGTCGAATACAAAGTCTGGATGAACTATCCCGCGGAAATCAGCGTCGACCTCACCGCTCCCGCCGGCGTCGAGATGCACGGCCCCTCCCGCGAGCACGTCTCCGACGATCCGTACCAGGATGATCCCCGCATCGTTATGCCCTTCAACGGCATGTCTCCTTCAGGTGACGTCGAGGCCGATGTGGTCTATGCCAACTACGGCACGCCCGAAGATTTCGAAAAACTCGACAAGCTAAAAGTCGACGTGCGCGGCAAGATTGTGCTCGTTCGTTACGGTCAGAACTTTCGTGGGGTGAAAGTCTTCGTTGCTCAGGAACACGGCGCAGCGGGAGTGATCATCTACTCCGACCCGGCCGACGATGGCTGGCGTCGCGGCGACAAATATCCTGACGGCCCCTGGCGTCCCGACACTGGCGCGCAGCGCGGCTCGGCCGGCTACATGTTCGAATATCCCGGCGATCCCACCACTCCGGGCGTTGCCTCCGTGCCCACACTTCCCGACTCGCAGCGAACTCCTCCGCCGGATTCGCCGCAGATGCCGAAAATTCCGGTCACGCCGCTCTCCTATCACGATGCCTGGCCGATCCTGCAGCATCTCAGCGGCCCGGACTCGCCGCGCGACTGGCAAGGCGCGTTGCCCTTCACCTATCACGTGGGCGCAGGACCTGCGCGCGTGAAGATGCACCTCAAGCAGGATTATCAATTCCGCAGTCTGTGGGACGTGATCGGTCGCGTTCGCGGCAGCGAATTGCCCGACGAATGGGTCGTCTCCGGCAACCATCGCGACGCCTGGGTCTATGGCGCAGTCGATCCCAACAGCGGCACCGCCGCCATGCTCGAGGCCGTTCATGGCGTCGGTGAGTTATTGAAGTCCGGTTGGAAGCCGAAGCGCACTCTCGTTTTCTGCAGTTGGGATGGCGAAGAAGAAGGCCTGATGGGTTCGACTGAGTGGGTCGAGCAGAACGAAGCGCAACTCGCCAACGCTCCCGCGTACTTCAACATGGACGTCGCCGTCTCCGGTCCGAAGTTCGGAGCATCCGCCGTGCCCAGCCTGAAGCAGTTTCTGCGCGACGTGGCCAAAACCGTGCCAGCCGCTAAAGGTGGAACGCTTTATGAAGCTTGGCAGAACGCCTTGCTGCCCGGCGCTCCCTCGACGCAGTCGCCCACCGAAGCCATTGGAGACGGCCGCCGAATGCCCGCCGCGCAGGTGAAGAACGACGTGCCGGTAGGCGATCTCGGCAGCGGCTCGGACTACACTCCGTTCCTGCAGCACCTCGGCGTGCCCTCGACCGATGTGAGTTCGAGCGGTCCGTACGGCGTGTATCACTCGGTGTTCGACAACTTCGCCTGGTTCACGAAGTTCGCCGATCCCGATTTCATTTACGAACAGCAGATGGCCCGATTCTTCGGTCTGGAAGCGATCCGCATGGCCGATGCCGACGTGCTGCCTTATGACTACGAGGAGTACGGCAAAGAGGTTTCGGTCTATCTTGATGCCGCGCGCAAGCGAGCCGATAACAAGTTTGGCCGCCACGTGCTCGATTTCGGTCCAGTCGAGACCGCAGCTCATCACTTTGAATCTGCCGGGACGAAAGTTCTATCCAGGCAGAAAGCTTCGCCGCGCGATCCGGCGCGCCTGAATGCGGCTCTGCGCAATGCTGAGCGCGCGCTACTGTTGCCCCAGGGATTGCCGCATCGTCCGTGGTATCGGCATGCGATTTATGCTCCGGGCGAATACACGGGCTACGCTGCGGTCGTGATCCCGGGGTAAACGAGGCGCTTGATAAGGGCGATAGCGAACGCGCTCGCCAGCAGCTCGCGGCTGTGGCGGAGGCGTTGGAACGGGCCGCGAAAACGCTTGATGGATACCGACCATGACTGGAACCCACGGCCTCGGACAGTTTCTGCACACGCTGCCGCACTCGGCTGCGGCCACGTTCCTCGCGCTCTTCCCCATCGTCGATCCCTTTGGCGGCATCCCGATCTTCTTCACCATGACCTCGTCGTGGACCTCGCGCGATCGCTTGCGAACCGCGCTGAAGACCGGGATGTGGGTCTTCCTCATTCTGGTCACGTTCCTCTTCTTCGGCCGCTTCGTGCTCAGCTTCTTCGGCATCTCCCTCCCCGTTTTGAAAATTGCCGGAGGTCTGATTGTCGCCAATACCGCCTGGGGAATGGTGACCTCGCACGCGCGCATCACGCCCGCAGAGAGTCATGAAGCCGAGAGTAAAGAGGACATTTCGCTTACGCCTCTGGCCATGCCGCTGATGTCCGGGCCGGGCGCGATCGGCGTGGTCATGGCACTGGCCGCTCACGTGGATAATTCCGCCGCCTATTTCGGCATGGTCATCGGCATCGTCGCCATCGCGCTCAGCGTAACCCTGTTCTTCGCCCTGGGCGGGCCGCTGGTTCGGCGGCTGGGGCCGAGCGCCGTGGGCGCAATTAATAAAATCTTCGGCTTTCTCATCCTCGCCATCGCCGTCCAACTGGTGTGGGACGGTATCGCCGACTTCTAGGCTGACGGTCGTCTGCCCCTTGGAACCCCCGGGAACTTCGGCTCTACCGATTGCGTATCACGATACGACGCGACGTCAGCGCGAGAGGTGTCTCTATGCGTGGCTCTCTTCTCCTCATCCTCAAGCAGATTCACATCAAGCAAATTCACATAACAGTTCTGGCATGTTTGCTCCTGGTTCCCTTCTGCGTGGCCAGCAGTTCGAACCACGGCTTGAACCATGACGACTGGAACTATCAGGAAACCCATACCGATGTTCGCGACTTCGCCTCCGGCGGCACGCTGCACCTGCATATGAGCGTAGGCGACGTGGTCATCAAGCGGGGCGAAGACAACAAAATTCGCCTGCAATACACGGTCAAGTCGCGCCGCGAGAAGAATCTCAAGGAATCACACGTGGACTTCGATGTCCGCGGCACCGACGCGACGCTTGAGTTCCAATCGCTCCTACGAGAGCAACACTCAGTTCGATGTTGAGATCGAGGTCCCGGCCAACACAGCCCTCGACGTGCACGAAAAAGTCGGCGACCTGACACTCGAGAAAATCGAAGGCGATAAAGACTTGTCGCTCGGAGTCGGCGACATTCACATCCAGCAGGACGCTTCGACCTACCGCCTGGTGCGCGCCAGCACCGGCATCGGCGACGTGAACAGCGAATACGGCGAGAGCAGCGGCTGGCTGGGCAAGACCCTGAAATATCACGGCGACGGCAAGTACGAACTGCGAGCCCACGTGGGCGTCGGCGACATCAACATTGAAGGCAAGTAATCCAGTCGGCGCGCCCCAACCAATTTTTCCATGACTCTGTCCAGATTTTTGAGGGCGCCCTTCATGATTGACTAGTTATCTGACTAGTTATATAATGCACATGAGAAGACGACTATGAACTCATGGCAACTGCAGGACGCCAAGGCACGCTTCAGCGAATTTCTAAACGCCGCGCTCAAGAAAGGTCCGCAGGTTGTGACGCGCCGCGGGGTGGAGACAGCGGTGCTTGTCCCAATGGAAGAATGGCGGCGGCTGCAGCGTGAGAGCCGTCCAAATATCAAGGAGTTACTACTCGGCGAAGGCCCGCGGTTTGACGATATTGCGCCCAAACGAGGCCGCTGGAAGCACCGTCCGGCGATCGATTTTATTGGTCCTGAATTCAAGTGACCCGATATTTGCTCGACACAAACGTTGTCTCAGAGTTGCGCAGGCGCAGACCTCATGGCGCGGTTGTAGCGTGGATGCAGACGCTTCGTCCGGAACAGATATTCCTCTCAGCGGTGACCATCGGGGAACTGCAGGCGGGTGTGGAACTGACGCGCAAGAACGATGCCGCCAAGGCTCTCGAGATCGAAAACTGGCTCGCGATCATGGAGGCTTCGTTCACGGCGCTGCCCATGAACTCGACCTGCTTCCGGGAGTGGGCGCGGCTGATGTCAGGGAAATCTTCGGAGTTGACCGAAGACGCGATGATTGCAGCCACGGCGCGCGTTCATGGGTTGAATGTAGCCACCAGGAACGAGAGGGACTTCCGGGAGCTTCACGTGAGCGCGTTCAATCCGTTTGAGTTCAGGGCATAGGGCGCTGAAACCCCTCGCGGAACGCAGTCTCATTCCTACTCCTACCGATGGCCACCCGGCCCATGCTGAAGCTATTTTTTTATTTCGCTTCTGATAAATCGCCAGAGCCTGATGGCAAAGACGATCAACATTCCAACCTGGAAAAGCGCGAATTCTATTTCGTGAATTTGTAGCGAGGATGGGACATGGAGCACGTCACCTCCGCTTGAACGAAGCCTGTCTTTCTTGGCTGTCCGAGGGCTCTATTTGTTGCCGAGGAGCCCTTCACTCAAAGCGTATGTCGATGTAGCGCAGCACCTAACTTCAGGGACCGTGTGCAAAGCTTATCAGATACCTTTCGGTTTCCTTCCTTTTTGTTGGGTAAATTAGGACAGATGAGACAACAGCGACGGTTTGCTTTTTCAGAAACTTGTTCGGCCGAGCGCTTCCAATCTAGTCGCCCAAAAAAAATCGGCACGGTCATCTCATCAGCCATAACCTCTACCGGCGAGAACGCTCCTAAGCGCGGGAGGACAGCCGAGGCGGCTGTCCCTACATGTCCCATTTTCGCAGGCCGGGGCGCCCGCGCCACACATGCCTACTTCAGCGTGACCAACCTCTCCACCAACTCCGAATAGTCTTTCTTCTCGATGCCGTGGACCTGCTTGTTGTACTCGTCCACCTTGGACGAATAGTTCATCGAGCAGAATTTGGGACCGCACATGCTGCAGAAGGCGGCTTCTTTGTAGAAGTCGTCAGGGAGGGTTTCGTCGTGCATGGCGCGGGCGGTTTCTGGATCGAGCGAGAGCGCGAATTGCTTTTCCCAGTCGAATTTGTAGCGCGCGTAGCTTAGCGCGTCGTCGCGGTCGCGGGCTCCGGGACGGTTGCGGGCGATGTCGGCGGCGTGGGCGGAAATCTTGTAGGCGATGATGCCGTCTTTCACGTCTTTCTCGTTCGGCAAGCCCAGATGTTCTTTCGGCGTGACGTAGCAGAGCATGGCGGCGCCGTACCATCCGATCATCGCCGCTCCGATGGCGGACGTGATGTGGTCGTAGCCGGGAGCGATGTCGGTGACCAGCGGGCCGAGCGTGTAGAACGGAGCTTCGTAGCAGAGCTCGACTTCTTTTTCGACCTGCTCCTTGATCTTGTCCATGGAGACGTGGCCGGGGCCTTCGATCATCACCTGCACGTCGTGCTCCCAGGCTTTTTTCGTGAGCTCGCCGAGCGTCTTCAATTCGGCGAACTGAGCTTCATCGCTGGCGTCGGCGACGCAGCCGGGGCGGAGGCCGTCGCCGAGAGAAAAGCTGACGTCGTACTTCTTCATTATCTTGATGATGTCGTCGAAGCGGTCGTAGAGGAAATTCTGTTTGTGGTTGTAGGCCATCCATTGCGCGAGAATCGCGCCGCCGCGGCTGACGATTCCGGTGATGCGCTTCGAAATCAGCGGCAGATATTGGATCAGCACGCCGGCGTGGATGGTCATGTAATCGACGCCCTGCGCAGCTTGCTCTTCGATGACTTCGAGCATGACTTCGGCGTTCAGGTCTTCGACGCGCTTGACGCGGGCGATGGCTTCATAGATCGGCACGGTGCCGATGGGCACGGGCGAGTGGCGAAGAATCGCCTCGCGAATTTCGTGGATGTTGCCGCCGGTGGAAAGATCCATCACCGTGTCGGCGCCGTAGTGCACCGCGGTGTGGAGTTTCTTGAGTTCTTCGTTGATCTCAGAAGTCACGGCGGAGTTGCCGATGTTGGCGTTGATCTTGCACAGGCTGGCCACGCCAATCGCCATCGGTTCGAGCTCGGGATGGTTGATGTTGGCGGGGATGATCATGCGGCCGCGGGCGACTTCGTCGCGCACCAGCTCGGGCGTGAGCTTCTCTTTGTGGGCGATGAACGACATTTCTTCTGTGACGACGCCCTGGCGCGCGTAGTGCATCTGCGAGAAGTTGCCGTCGGTGTTGGACTGCTTGCGGCGGGCGAGCCATTCGGCGCGAGGTTGGGGGACAGTGTAGTTGCCGTTGTTGCCATTTCCAGAAGTCATGAGATCGTTACCAATCCTTAATTCCAGATATTGATATTACAAGTGCGGGCGCATCAGAGCGCTTCACGGGCTAAAGCCCGATTCTATCTATTGATGCTTACGGCGCGCTTGAAGCCGCGCCCTTTCAAAGCTCACACGGAACCCACTCCAAGCCTCCGATTATACGCGCCAAACGTGGGCGGGTTTTCTGCATCTTAAGTTTCGCTCCGCTTCAGCATCGCGGATATCTCGCACGACGTTTGGGAGGAATCATGGCTCGCTATGGCACGCTGGGAGACTACCGATTTTCTGATCAGCAGGAAGCTGCAGGCGATATCCGCGGCTCGAAGGTGTATGGACCGAACGATCACAAACTGGGCGACATCAACGACGTGATCTTCGATGAAGCTACGGGCGCGATTGTCTACGTGGTGGTGGACACAGGTGGATGGCTTTCGAGCAAAAAGTTTCTGGTCCCGCCGCAGAGAATTCGGCCTTCCCTGCAGCACGAGAACGACTATCTGGTCGATTTGACCAAAGAGCAGATTGAGAGCTTCCCACCCTACGACGGGCAAGCGCTGAGTTCGGAGGAATTGTGGGCGGACTACGAGCGGCGCTATCGCTCCAAGTGGTCCGATGACGAGATCATGCATCGGCCGGGGACGGACCGCAATATCACGCCGACGACGCAACAGCAGATCGATGCGGGATCGGGATCGATTCCTACGATCGAGGAGGACATCGAGGAATTGGACGATGAGACGGACCTGACTCCGTTGCATACGGAAGTGGATGCGGAGATCTCGCCGAACATGCCTACCTACCGCTGGACCACCTTTGAAGACACGCTAAAGCGGCGTCGCGAGGACGTGTTGCAGGCTTCGATTGACAACGTGAAGCGCGCGGATCGGGAGGGGCTGCCGGAACGGCGCAAGGCCAGCTAGCTTCGAAACGAATATCGGGCGACGGTTCGCGTTCCCGGAAGCTGACAGCGGGTAGTGGGCCAGATTCACCAAAGTTCATTTTGTCATTCCGAAGCGCGGTCTTTTCGCGCGAGGAACCTGCTGTTTGCTGGCGAAAACAGCAGGTTCCTCACCGGGCTTTCAGCCCGGTTCGGAATGACAACTTTCAAACTGACCCACTACTCAGTTCTCTTCTCTGTGCTTCCATCGACCAAGTGTTTCGTGTTTTTGACGAGGCCTGCCTTTTAAGTTGTCGGCATGGGCAGAACCACGCGGGCTCCGGCGGATCGGCACACGTCGACCACATGCACGACCTGCGCGAATGGCACGGCACCGGCTACCTCCAGGGGAACGACTTTTTCATCGCGGTCGCCCAGCAAGCTCTTCAGCGTATTTTCGAGTTGATCCCATGCAACCGGCTCGTGATTGACCGTCAGAGCGGAAGCGCCGGTGGCTGCTGCTTTCAGTTGGACCCGTGGCCGCAGTTCGGCGCCGCGCGCTTTGATGAGCACTTCAATGCCGTTCGGAGGAACGATACCGTCATGCGTCGGCGATGCGGGTGGTGAGGTCAGCAGCACAACTGATTCGAAGAACGGACGGATGCCCGCGAGGGTTTGCTGGATCGAGGCGTATGGCGCGCGCGCGTCCACCTTCAGGTAGAGATGTTTCGGAAGTTTGTGAGCGTGGGGCTTCATCTTGTAATAGAGCCCCTCCGAGGTCACCGAAGTTGTTCCGAAGTAGACGCCACCGTCAGCGGTGATGGTCACAATCCAGGCGTTGGGATCGTCGGCGTCCGGCGCTGCTTCGGCGTTGGCGGCGGGCGCGAGTTGCACGCTGATTCCGCGTTGCCGCGGCGGAGTTTGCGCGGCTGTGTAGAGCAGAGTGAGGAACGATGCTGCGATAAACAGGAGCAGATTGCGCTTCATGGAGGTACTCCTTTTTTCACTCACGTGGCGGCGGACGCATTCGTCCGCCCGCGCTCAATCGAGAACAGTCAAGAATCAAAACCGGCCTCGGACGAATGCGTCCTCGGTTACGTGATTCGTGTTCGCGCCCTACGGTCTTGCTCCGCCTAGCGAGGCTGTGGCGAGCGTGCCGCCCAGGCCCATGGTTTCGACCGCGGTCGAGGGCACGATGACCATCGCGCCTTTTTCTTTGACGGCTTCGTAGAGCATGTTCATGGCGCGCAGGTGCAGGGCCACGGGATTTTCGGCGTAGGCGGCTGCGGCCTGCACGAAGCTGTTGGAGATTTCCTGTTCGGCCTGGCCCAGGATGATTCTCGCCTGACGCTCGCGCTGGGCTTGCGCCTGGCGGGACATGGCGTCTTCGAGGCCAGCAGGGATTCTTACGTCGCGAATCTCGACCGATTGCACGGTGATCCCCCAGGGATTCGTCTTCTCGTCGAGGATGCGCTGCAGTTCGCGGCCCATAGTCTCGCGCTCGGTGATCATTTGAGCGAGTTCGTGGCGGCCGATGGATTCGCGCAGCCCGGTTTGCGCGCTGAGCGTGATGGCCTGCACGAAATCTTCGACTTCGAGGATGGATTTTTCGGCGTTCCACACCATCCAGAAGACGATGGCGTCGACGTTGACCGGAACGGTGTCGCGGGTCAGGGTGGATTCCGCCGAGACGCTGGAGACGCGCACGCGCTGGTCAACGTAAGGGCTCAGCGTTTCGAGGATCGGGATGATGTGGCACAAGCCGGGGCCGCGCAGGCCGACGTAGCGGCCAAGGCGCAGCACAGCAACTTTTTCCCATTGGCGCACGACCTTGATGGCGAAGAGAAAATAGAGGCCGACCAGGAGGCCGACCAGGACTGGCGTGGGATGGCCGGTCATCTGGTGGACAGCCTCTCCGGCGAGGAGGCAAACGATGAAGGCAAGCAGCGCGACACCATTCATTTCCTGCAATTGAGTTCTTCTCATAACTATCTCCTTTGCGCGGGATGCGGCAGCAAGTCCCGCAATCGATCGATCAAATCTTCCAGAGTGAATCCGGCGGCTCCGGCACGGGCTGCGAACTCGCCTGCCATTTGAGCGAGCTGGCGTTCGCGCTCGCGCTCGGCCGATTTCTTTTCGAGTTTCTTGTCCGAAATAAATGTTCCCGTGCCCTGATGGGTCTCGAGCAATCCGCCCAGTTCGAGTTCGCGGTAAGCGCGCATGACGGTGTTGGGATTGATGGCCAGATCGACGGCAAGCTGGCGGACGGTGGGCAGCTGATCTCCGGCGCTCAAGGAGCCGGACGCAACGCCGGAATGCGCCTGATCGATGATCTGGCGGTAAACCGGAACGCCGCTGCGGAGATCGAGCGCGAACTGGAAGGGGCGGCCGGATTGGGATTTGTTCCCCACGCGCACTAATGTACTATAGAACTAGTACATTATGTCAAGTCTTTTTTTGGGCGAGCAGTGAGCAGTGAGCGATGAGCGATGAGCTGTGAGCACCGCGGCTAAAGCCCGTGTCATTATCACGCTTCACGCGGCCCTGAAGGGCCGCTCTTCCACGGTCGACACTGCGGTGGCGAGACGCCACCGCGACAGCCGGCAGGATGCCGGCGCTACTCGTGCCGGCGTACGGCTTAGCCCTTCGCGCCTTTGAAGCCTTTGCGGCGTTGTTCGCTGTAGCGGTGCAGGGCGTCCAGGATGATGGGATGCGCCTCCGCGGACGGGCGGATTTCGTCGACCTCGACGGCTTTGCCTTCGAGCTGTTTGTAGTCCTGAAAGAATCGGCGCAGCATGATGAGGCGGTGCGGCGGCATTTCCGCGGCTTCGTGGTAGGGATTGAACTCGGGATCTTCGGTGGCGATGGCGATGATCTTGTGGTCGGGCTTGCCCTGGTCGATCATCGTCATCAGGCCGACGGCGCGCGCATGAATAATGGTCAGCGGTACGACCGTTTCCTGGCACAGCACCAGCACATCGAGCGGGTCGTCATCTTCGGCGAGGGTTTGCGGGATGAATCCATAGTTCGCCGGGTAGTAGACCGCGGAATAAAGCACGCGGTCGAGGCGGATGAGGCCGCTCGCCTTATCGAGTTCATACTTCACACTCGATCCGAAGGGAATCTCGATGACGCAGTCGAATTCCTGCGGCAGTTTGTCGCCGGGTGTCACGTCGTGCCAGGGATGGATCATACGGGTTCTTCAGAACTGCTTTCATTGTATCGGAGCCGGCTTCCTTGCTTCCGCGGCCTGCGGCGCGTAAAGTTTGTGGAGAGTCTGTGCAGTTCTGGGGTGTCCTCATTATGTCGAGCGTAACCAGCACGTACTTAAAATTCGGCGCCGTCACCGTCGTCATTCTGATGCTGCTGAGCTACCTCGCCTACACGGGCGTGCAGGATAGCAAGAGCTATTACGTCACCATCAAAGAACTGCACAAGATGGGCAACGACGCTTATACCAAGCGTCTGCGGGTTGCCGGAAATGTGCAGCCGGGCTCGATCAAGCGCACCGGAACCCACGTCCAGTTTGTGCTGGTCGAAGAAGATCAAACACTCTCCGTTGATTACGTGGGATCGGAAGCGCCGCCCGACACATTCAAAGATGATTCGCAGGCTCTCGCCGATGGCCGCTTTGACCACGACGGCGTTTTTCACGCCAAGCAACTGCAGGCCAAGTGCGCTTCGAAGTATGCGCCGAAACAGGGCGCTCCCAGCAACGGCATGCAGTCCGCCGAACCCGCCAAGAGCATCACGTAGTGCTTCAGGGGCTAAAGCCTCTTCCCTATATTGCCAAGCTGGCGGCGCGGCTTGAAGCCGGGCCCTTTTCAAATCCCTCCATGTGGACCGACGAATCGCCCCCCTTTGCAAATCACCCGCAAAATGCATAGATTCGCTAGCAGCCAATGAACGCTTCCGCTCTGACAAGCTCCGTCATTACAGTCCGCGATGTCGTCAAGCAGTTTGGACGGTTTGCCGCGCTGCGTGGCGTGACTGCGGAATTTGATGCCGGCCGCTTTCACGCCATCCTGGGCGACAACGGCGCGGGCAAGACTACACTGCTGCGGGCGCTGGCTGGGCTGGCGCAGCCGACGCGGGGCGAGATTTCCATTTTCGGCAAGACTCCCAAGGATGCGTGCCGCGACATCGGCTACATGGCGCATCCGTCGCTGCTCTACGACGAGATGAGCGGGATGGAAAACCTGCGCTATTTCGCCGGGCTGTATGGCATTAGCGGAGATGCGCGCTGCGAAGAGGCCATCCGCGCGGTGCGGCTCGATCCGGCGTTGAAGCGGGCGGTGGGGCAATATTCGCAGGGCATGCGGCAGCGCATGTCGCTGGCACGGGCGATTCTGCATGATCCCAAAGTTTTGTTTTTGGATGAGCCGTTCTCGAACGTCGACGTGCATTCGGCGCGCGAGATGGTCAGCCTGCTGAAGTCGATGCGCGATGCGGGAAAGACCATCTTCGTGGTCACGCATCAGGCGCTACTGCTGGAGGGCGTGGCCGACGAATTCTTGTGGATGCAGGAGGGGCGGCTGATCGGGCGCACCGCGAGCGCGCTCGATCCTGCCATGAATGACCCTGCGTGAATTATCGGGCATGCAGCCGTCGGGCGAGGGAGCGCGATGAGCTCCGTGTGGGCGGTGACTGTCGCGACGCTGCGAAAAGATATTCGCCTGGAGTGGCGCTCGAAAGATGCGCTCAACTCCATGCTGTTCTTTTCCCTGCTGGTGGTGGTGATCTTCAGCTTCTCTTTCGATCCGCTGGCGGAGGAATCGCGGCACATCGTTGGCGGATTAGTTTGGGTCGCATTTCTTTTTGCGGCGGTAGTGGCCCTGAATCAGACGTGGGCGCGCGAGCTGCGCAATCAGGTGCTGGACGCATACCGCGTCTCTCCTGCTCCGGCGAATGCTCTGTTTCTGGCCAAGGCGCTGGGAAATTTTTTGTTCGTCACCATCCTCGAAGCGGTGATGACGCCGCTGTTCATCATCTTCTACAACCTGCACGTGCTCGGGCCGGCGTGGCAGTTGATTCCAGTCGCTCTGCTGGGGACGTGGGCGCTGGTGGTGAATGGAACGTTCTTCGCGGCCATGTCATTGCGGACGCGTAATCGCGAGTTGATGCTTCCCCTGCTCGCTGTTCCCGATCTCGATTCCAGCGGTGTTGGGGATGGTCGCGGGAACGACCGCGATTCTAACGGGCGAGAACTCCGCACATTTCTACATCGTGTTGCTTCTCACCTACGATGTGGTGTTTACTACAGCCTGTCTGGCGTTGTTTGACACGATCCTTCACGCAGAATGAAACGCATATTCCCCATCCTGTCGGTGCTCACGGCAATTTTCCTAGCCTACACAACATATCAGGCGTTGGTTGTCGCTCCCGCTGACGCGATGCAGGGCGATGTTTACCGCATCATCTACTACCACGTGCCATCGGCATGGACGGCGTTTCTGCTGTTCTTCATCAATTTCATCGCATCGATTCAATACCTCGTCAGCGGCAAGCCTTCGACGAAAAATGCCGCCAAGTGGATTGTGATCGCGATCGGAGTAGTGGGCGTGATCGCCTGCTTTCTGCCGCAGGTGCAGCAGTTGATCCCGGCGGGCATGCGCCCGAGCGCGGTGGCAACGACGGTGTTATTGATTCCGATATTTTATTTTCTGATCGGAAAGCTTTTTTCGGGACAAAATCTCGATATCCTTGCCGTGACCACCGCCGAGGTGGGCGTAGTTTTCTGCACCATCGTGCTGATCACGGGGCCGATCTGGGCGCGGCCGGTGTGGGGCATCTGGTGGGCGCCGGGCGATATCCGCCTGACCTCGACCCTGGTGTTGTGGCTGATCTATGTGAGTTACCTGGCGCTGCGGCGTTTCTCAAACAGCGCCCAGACACAGATGATGGCGGCGGCGCTGGCCGTTTTTGGCGCGCTCGATGTGCCGCTAGTCTATCTTTCGATCTGGTTCTTCCGCACCCAGCATCCGCAACCGGTAATCGGCGGGGGCGGGTCGATGGATCCGCGCATGCTCCACACGCTGCTGATCAGCTGGATGGCATTTCTCTGTTTTGCATTTCTTGTGTGCTGGTCGCGCTTCCGGCTGGAACTGCTGCAGCGCGAGGTCGAGGAAGCCCACGCCATGCAATCTTTGGGCGGGGCAGACGCGGCGCCCAAAGCAAGCCTTCCCCTCAGTCGGAGTTCACGATGAATGCTGTCAAGTTTCTCGCTGCCGCTTATATCGTCACGTGGGTGATCCACGGCGGCTATCTGTCTAACTCTGATTCGGAGATTTGGACGTGTGCGGCAACAATTGAAGGAATTGTCCAAGAAGTAGGCGGGCGTTCAGTTCGTGCTCTTCCATTCGGCCTGCAGAGCACTCATGAGATCGGGGCTGCCATTGGAGCGAAGAAATTCATAGTTCTCGATCATGGCGGCGATGCCAACGCGCGCCGAGGGCATCGGATTCTCCACGCGGATGACACGCGCGCTGAAACGAACGCGGACGGCGTCGGTAAGCGTAATGTGCGGGGGGAAGGTCAGAGTCACTTCCAGCTTGGTTCCGGCTTCCACGGGACGCTCGAGATAGAAAAAAACGCCGCGGGCGCTGACGTTCTGGGTCTCAGTCTCGATCTCGCTGGCGCCTTCGAGGCGGACGATGGCGGGCAGGCGCATATCGAAGCGCCGCATCATTCGTCGTTCTTGTGGGTTCGTCTGCATGTTCCAACTTGCTGATTCGCCTGAGCCCATCGCCTCGGTTGTCCTCAATGTATAGAACTGCGGGTTGATTGCAACAGCAAAAAGCGCCACGAACTGACTCGGTTAATCCGCTTTCGACGCGGCTGAAGCCGGGGGAGGACGCAGGTACGCGCATGGCTTCGGGAATAAAGGAGCAATCCGGCTGCCACCAGACTTAGCCTTCGAGATTAGTTCTCTTTACAGGCCGGGTCGTTCCTGGTGTTCCGGCGAGCGCGGGTAAGTCGTGCCATCCGTTGAGGTCGCCTGAGAATTTGAGGTCGAGCGGTGGCCTGGCAGGGTTTATCACACCACCTTTGTGCCATCACAGCGCTTTGCACAAAAGCTGCGAACATCTTTCACCTGCCCGAGACGCATCTGACGAATCTTGGAGCGGCAAAAGCAACGGGTCAGTGTGCTTAGGCTCTGAAAGGGCGCTGCTTCAGCCGCGGCAAAAGCAGCCATCTTTGGGGTCGGTGTGAATGCGTTTTGAAAGGGCGCTGCTTCAGCCGCGGCGGAAGCAGCACTTTGGGGTCGGTGCGAATGCGTTTTGAAAGGGCGCGGCTTCAGCCGCGCCGGAAGCAGCACAAAATCAATCGCGGCTTTAGCCGCTGGGGGACGCGTTTCTGAACTGATCCATTTCCAGGGGGCCGAGGTTGGCTTGACTTGCCTATCCTTCAGATGTTTAAGTAGTTACTTAATTTTTTCCGCCAGTTTGAGTGATCCAGCAAGTCGCGGGCTAGCTTTCCGTGGAGTTCGCCGGGCGCGACGTGGGCACGGACTCGTGCGCCGCTAAACTTTCCAAAAGATCGGAATGCAAACCGGTCTGAGTGAAATGGATCGCGTCTGAATTTGGCTTGCATGAGATTGGAAGCGAAGCGATTTGACTGCACCGGAGGGACGAGTGAACGTTGATTTCCGTTGGTGGGGAGCATCCGTGAGACGAGTTGAAATTCTGGCCGCAGCGCTGGCACTGGTCGCGGTTGGATGCATGGTTCTCGGGTGGGGTTCCCGCTCACGCCTGACCGCAGCGAATGACGACATCGACGCTCATTCCGTTTTTTCCGCCAATCACTCCAACTCTCAGACCTCAACGCCGTCATTGAAAACCGCGGCGGCTAAGCTGCAGGCCCGCTCGCTGATGGCTGGGCTGCCTTTGATGTTCGAGCCGAACCAGGGACAGGGCAATCTGAATCCCGCCGATCCGCGAGTGCGCTTCGTGGCGCGAGGCTCGGGATACAGCCTGCTTCTCGGCAGTGAGGGCGCGATTCTGAACCTGAGCGCGCGGACATCCGCGGATCGCAAGAGCGCGAGCCGGATTGAATCGCTGCAGATGAAGTTGGCCGGAGCCAATGCCGGCGCGCAGGTCAGCGGCGCCGATCTTCTGCCCGGCAAGAGCAATTATCTGCTGGGCAACGATCCGGCGAAGTGGAAGCGTGACATTCCGCAGTTTGCGCGGGTGCGGTACGAAAATGTTTATCCCGGCGTGAACCTGGTGTTCTACGGAAATCAAGGCCGGGTCGAGTATGACTTCCAGGTCGCTCCCGGAGCCGATCCGAACCGTGCCGAGCTTGAATTCGATGGCGCCAAGCGGCTGGCCGTGCAAGATGGCGCGCTGGTGGTGACGGGCGAAAACGGCAGGGTGCGCTTTGACGCTCCCCGCGTTTATCAGGAGATTGCAGGGCAGCAGCAGCCCATCGAGGGCAGCTTCGTTCTGCGCGGCGCGCATCGTGCCGGATTCTCCATTGGCGCCTACGATCATTCGCGTGAACTGGTAATCGATCCCATCCTGGTGTTTTCGACATATTTTGGCGGGTCGGGCGACGAGCTCAACAATTATGTCGCCATCGACCAATCGTTCAACGTGTACCTTGCGGGATCGACGAACTCCGGAAGCTTGGCTACTCCAGGTACCTTTCAAACGACCCTCAACGGAACCCGCAACGTTTACATCGCCAAGATCACGCCCTCGAGCCCGCCGATTCTGCAGTATGTTACCTACCTCGGCGGCAACGGCACGGACACTCCGGTGGGCATCGGCGTCGATGGCGCAGGCGATTCTTACGTGGCTGGGACCACGACTTCTACCGACTTTCCCCACACTCTGAACGCGTATCAAGCAAGCGTGATAAGTCCGGGCAACTCCCACGTCTTTGTCACGCGACTGCAGAACACGGCGCAGACACTAGCCTATTCTTCTTACCTGTCGGGAAGCGGCGAAGACCTCGCCACCGGCATGACGATCGATCAGTCGGGATTTCTCTACGTGACCGGCACAACCACTTCGACCAATCCGCAGGATTACGCCTCCGGAGTAGAGTGGCCGGTAGTTGAGATACCTTACGGTCAACCCTACCAGAACACTCCGAAAGCAGCGGCCGGAGTGGTTCAGTTCTTTGTCAGCAAGATCAACACCGCGGCCAGCAGCAACAGCAGCATCGCCTATTCCACTTACTTTGGCGGCGGAGAGTACAACACGCCGCAGCCCACGGCTACAGGTGGCGGCATCGCCGTAGACACCAATAGCAACATCTATTTCAGCGGGACGACGAACTTCCTCTACCTCGGCGCAAATGGGGGAAACAGCAATTCGGACTTCCCCATCCTGAATGCTTACCAACCCTGCCTCGACACGACGCCGACGACGGTGATTATCAATCCGCCAAGTTGCTCCAACACGTCGGGACTCACCAATCCAGATGCGTTCGTCGCCAAGCTGAACCCGAATGCGTCGGGAGGTGTAGGCGGATCGCAGTTGGTGTGGTCGACCTACCTGGGCGGAGGCAATAACGATTCGAGTACTGGCGTTGCTCTGGACGCAGGCGCGAATTCTGTATTTATAACCGGTACGACGAACTCCTCCGATATCGCTTCGAGCATTCTGTTGTCGACGACCACCACCGCTTATCAACGTTGCTTGAACACCCCTATTAATCCCGCCGTGGGGACAGCGTGCTCGGGCTCGACGGCCTCTACTGACGCTTACGTGGCGAAATTTACCAATCTCTCGGCCAGCACCACGACCACCCTGAACCTGCAGCTGACCTATTTCTCATACCTGGGCGGGAGCAACAATGAAGAAGGACTGGCGCTGGCAGTCAATGCCAGTGACGGCGCGTTGCTGACCGGCTGGACCCAATCGACGGATTTCCCGCGGTCGGGCACGCAAGATATCCAGGGAGGTCCTGGTGGCGGACAGGATGCGTTCATTGCCAGCCTCAATACCAACGCCACCACCCAGAGCCTGGCGGGCTCGTGGAGCGGATATTTTGGCGGCAGCGGGTCGGATGAAGGCACGGGCGTCGCGCTCGATGCCAATCAGAACGTTTACTTTGCCGGCGACACCAACTCCCCCAACTTGCAGGTCACCAATCCGCTCGAGGCCACCAACCAGGGTGGCTTTGACGCGTTTGTGACGGAACTGGGCACGGCGTCAAGCCTGACGATCAGCGGTGTGCTGACACTCGGATCCAACCAGACCTACATTAGCGCGGGCAACCCGGCGACCTTTACTTACACCGTTACGAACACTGGCTCCGATACCGCCAACAACGTCACGATTACCGACAATCTGAATCAGACCAATACCGGTTTGCCCCTCACCTTCGTTTCCGCAACCGCCAGTTCGGGAACTTGCAGCGGGGGTTCGACCTCGACCTCTGTGGTTTGTACGATTCAATCTCTCGCCTCCGCAGCCACGGCGACCATCACCATCGTGCTTACTCCGTTGGCCACCACTACCGGAAATTCGCAGACCTTTACGGGAGGCACTGTCTCGGTTTCAAGTTCGAATAACGTCACTCCATCCCAGACCAGCGTGTCCGCGCAAATGTCCGACTTTACGATGTCGACATCGCCCAGCAGCTTCACTGTGCCTGCGGCTGGGAATCCCGCCACTTACTTTGTGCAGTTGACGCCGCATCCGGTATACACCACGAACGTGGCCCTCTCTTGCGCCGGGGTCCCGGCAGGATCAGCCTGTACGTTCAGCCCAACTTCAGTGACGCTCAATGGAGCCCAGCAGGCGACGCTGGCCATCAGCACCACGGCGCGGCCGATTGTGACCCCGGCAGCGTTCCTGCTCACGCCCAACTTCTATGCCATGTGCGTGGTCCTTCCCATCCTCGGCTGGCTGGCCTCTGGGAGCGGGCGACCGGAGACGGCGAAGAGTCGTGGGAATGATGATGCTGTGCGCGGTGTTCGTATGTCTGATGATGTTGCCGGCATGCAGTCACCAGAATGTCCAACCGCCGGTCAGCGGAACGCCCGCGGGCAACTATACGATCACGGTAACGGCGAGCGCGGGCAGCGACACCAAGACCTCCTCCGTACAACTGACGGTGCCGTAAACACCAGCCCTGAAGGGCATCTTAAGTTTTGGGGTTTGGACGCGGCGCTGAAGCGCCGCTCTTCCACCACTCGGAATCTCCCAGCACTCGGAAACTTCCAGCCAGTCGGGATCTTCCAATCGGGCTCCCAGCGTGGAATCTGGGATCTCTCAGCCTTCGATCACGCTCCGGCGGAAAGTTTGTGGTGGCTTCTGGCTTCGGCGATGCCGTACTGGCGAATCTTGTAGAGCAGCGCCTTGTAGCTGATTTGCAGGATCGCGGCCGCTTGCTTGCGATTCCAGTTCGTCTGTTCCAGCGCTTGCGTGATGGCCTGAGCCTCGGCTTCGTCTTTCGCGCCGCGCCCCAGCGACTTCAATCCTCCCCCTTCGGCTTTGTGAGCGGAATCGCCATGCACTCCGCCGGTGCCGTCATTTCTGGGAAGCAGTTCGCTCATGGCGAGTTGTTCGTCGCCGAGAATCAGATAGCGTTTCAGAAAATTGTTCAGCTCGCGCAGATTGCCCGGCCAGGAATGCTCGTGGCAGGCCTGCAGCATAGCCGGAGTAAGCGGCAGCGGAGGCCGCGCGTAACGCTCCGCCATCTGCGACATCGCATGCTTCAGCAGGATGGGAATTTCTTCCTTGCGATCGCGCAGCGGCGGCAGATGCAACGTGAACGCGTTCAGACGATAGTACAAGTCTTCGCGCAACCGCTTGTTGGCCAGCGCTTCGGGAATGTTGATGTTGGTCGCCGCCAGAATGCGGACATCGACCTTGATCACCGACCGGCTGCCCAGCCGCGAGAATTGCTGGTCCTGCAACACATGCAGCAGCTTGGCTTGCAGGAGCGGCGGCATCTCGCCAATTTCGTCGAGCAGAATCGTTCCCTTGTTGCAGAGCTCAAATTTGCCCGGCTTGGCGTGGGTCGCTCCGGTGAAGGCGCCCGGCTCGTAGCCGAAGAGTTCGCTCTCCAGCAGATCGGCGGGCACGGCCGCGCAATTGACTTTCAAAAATGTGCGATGGGCGCGGGGCGACAGCTTGTGAATTAACCGCCCCAGAACTTCCTTGCCCGTTCCGCTTTCGCCGAGCAGCAGCACTGGGATATCGACATTGGCGACCAGCGCGGCCTGCGAACGAATCTTGCGCATGGCGGGACTGGCTGCGATGAAGAATACGTCATCGGCGAGTTCTTCCACTTCGCCGCCATAAGTTTGCTTGCCCTGCCCGAGGCTGAGATCGATGACGGCGTCGAGTTCCGCTTTCTGAAATGGCTTGGTGAGATAATCCTGCGCGCCCAGCTTCATGGCCTGCACAACTTTGCGCGTATCGTTCACGCAGGAAAGCATGACGACCTTCACTCCGGGCTGCATCTGGCGCAGGCGCTCCAGCGTTTGCAGACCGTCGATGCCGGGCATCAGTACGTCGAGCAACACCAGTTCCGGCTTCAAACCTTTTTCGACCAGCTCCAGAGCTTCTTCGCCGGTGGTCGCGGTTTCCACTTTGTAGTTGTCGACCTCGAGCAAGGTCTTGATGTAGCGCAGCATGCCCGGCTCGTCATCGACCAGCAGAATTTTGGCGGTGGTCTTCATCGCGTCTTTCCTTCGCTTCTGCCTTTGCCTTTGCCGGCGCTCTTGGAATCCTTCGTGGTGGCAACCGCTGGCTTGTAGGGCACCAGAAAAGAAAACTTGCACCCGCCCGCGGGATCACTCTCTAACCAGATCTTTCCTCCCATGCCCTGAATCAGACGGCGCGCGATGGCCAGGCCCAATCCCATCCCCTCCTGCGCGGTGGTGCTCGGAAGACGGAAGAAGTCGTCGAAGACCTCGAGATGAAACTCCGGCGAGATGCCGGGCCCGGTGTCGGAAACGCTCACCTTCACCGAATTTGGATGACTCAGATTCTGCTGGCGGCGTTCGGAAGAGGAAGGCTGCGCCGCGGTTCGGCGTTCCCACATGTAAGGCTCGGCGTGCAGCCAGACGGTTCCGCCCTGCGGCGTGAACTTGAAAGAATTTTCCAGCAGATTCGAAATCACGCGCTCCAGCTTGGGAGCGTCGAAGGGAAACGCGGGCAACTTATCGTTAGCCAGAAAATAAAGTGCGAGCGCTTTTTCCTGAAAACGATTCGACCAGAGACGGCAGACTTCCGAAAGCGTTTCGTTGATGTCGCCCTGGATGAATTGCATGCGCAGGCCGCCGGTTTCCAGCACGCTGTAAGTGAGGAAATCCTGGATGAACTGCTGCAGGCGCTTGCCGCTGCTTTGCATGTCGCGCAGTACTTCGTTCTGCCGATCGTTGAGCGCGCCGAGTTTTCCGCTCTGCAGCAACTCGACGTATCCATTCAAAATCGAGAGCGGCGTTTTCAGATCGTGAGCCGCGGAAGCCAGAGCATTCGTGGTGCGCAGAAAGCGATCGCGCAGGGCGATGTATTCCTGCAAAAGGTTCTCAGGAGCGGGCACATCCGCCGCCGAACCGGCCGCTGCGCGCGCCGCCTCAGGGGCAGAAGCCGCCGCCGGGGCCTCCGGCACACACGTGTTCTTATGGGCAGTCGCCATGTGGAAAAACCACAGATTTATACGGGGAGGAAAAGCTGCACTCTCCGCCAGGGGAGAGGGCCAATACAAAAATCGTAGAGCAGCCCTGTGTGCTTGTCAACGAAAAATGACAACGGAATTACCCAAGTGTAGCAAAACCTTTCACTTTTGGCGGCCCGGGATTCCCAGCTCAGCGACCGTCGGGAGCGAGCGCATCCCGACTTTCAGACCCGGAAACGTGCGACTCTGTGCGGGTTTTGGGGTTCAACGCGCCGCCCTTTTCAGGTTCTAGCCCGGTTTTACCTGATCTTTGCCGAGGTTGTGGCCCGTGAGGTGCTTCGTAAGCGGTGCTGGCGATTCGGGAAAGGTCTGTAAACCGTGGCAAAACTAGCAAGGGAGCGGCGAAAGTGGGCACGACTGCCCCTGGCCATCCCCGTCTTCGTACGTACGCGCGACGAAAAAGGCAAGGAATTCCTTGAGTTTGCCACCGCCCTGAATGTCAGCGCTGGCGGAATGCTGGTCGCGGTGCGGAGAACTATGCCCGTCGCGGGCCAGATCGAGCTCGAGATTCCCAGCGCCCCAGTAGCGGCCCTGGCCATGATGCCGCAGGTCTCGCGCAACCTTCGCGCCAAGGCTCTGCGCACCACGCCAGCGGATGGCTACTACCTGCTGGGTCTGAAATTCTCCCGCCCGCTGCTGCGCTCTGCCGAGTCCGACGGCGTTCGCCGGCGGAAAATGGCGATCGCGTAGTCGTCACTCCCACGCGGGTACTACTCCTCCTTTCAGAAACAGGTTACCTTTGCGCAAAAGTCATGTGACTGGAGTGTGCGCACATTGGCGCTCCGGTAAGTTGATCGTGCACAGCCCGATCAGTTAGAGTTGGTTCAATACCGTGAGCCTCGCGGGTTTGGCTCTTCGGGTGCAATGCAGTGAGCGTCTCCCCCCCAATTAACTGATACTCCAAAAATGACTACGAGCAGTGTGAATACGCTGGTCCAGCCTCTCGGCGAGATGCCTCCCGAGTCGATTGTTTTTGGCCGGACCGAGGGGATGCAGGCGGTTCGCGAGCGACTGGTGAAGCTCGCCGGCGCGAACGTGCCTGTGCTGATCCAAGGGGAAAGTGGAACCGGCAAAGACATTGTCGCGCGCATGATTCATACTTTGTCGCCATGGCGCACCGGCCCGTGGGTGAAGGTGAATTGTCCCGCGATCCCGGGCACGCTGCTGGAGAGCGAATTATTCGGCTACGAAAAAGGCGCGTTCACCGGGGCCTACGGCATGAAGCCGGGCCGCGTGGAGATGGCGCACCGCGGCACATTGTTTCTCGACGAAATTTCCGAGCTCGACATGTCGCTGCAGTCGAAGCTGCTGCAACTCCTGCAGGACGGCCAGTTCTGCCGCATCGGCGCGCAGGAAGACAAGAAAGTCGAAGTGCGCGTGGTCTGCGCCACCAATCGTAAGCTGGAGCAGGAGATCGAGAACGGAACATTTCGTTCTGACTTGTTCTACCGCATTAACGTGGTGAACCTGCATCTGCCCGCGCTGCGCGAGCGCGCCAGCGACATTCCTGATCTGGTCGCGTACTTCCTCGAATATCACAACCGCAAATACAACTGCCGCGCCAAAGCACTCTCCAACGAACTGATGGCGGTGCTGAAGAAATATCACTGGCCGGGCAACATCCGCGAGTTGGAGAATCTGGTCAAGCGCTACGTGATTCTGGGCAATGAAGAAGTGATCTCGGCGGATTTGACGCCGCGCGATCCCGATTTCTTCAGCACAGACATTCCGCTCGACGGTCACCTCAACCTGAAGAAGATGACGCGCCAGGCCGTGCGCGAACTGGAACGCAAAGTGATTTTGAAAGTTCTGCAGAATCATCACTGGAACCGCAAGCAATCCGCGCGCACGCTGGGCATCAGCTACCGCGCCCTGCTCTACAAAATTCGCGACGCCGGCCTGCCCTCCAACCGCGCCACCCGCGCCCAAGAGCCCGAGAAACCACGCACCGAAATCGCCGCCGACTAAAGAAACCGACGTGGGGACGGACGCATTCGTCCGTCCAGCGAGCGAAGCGAGCCCCCGCAGCACAAGTCAAGCGCCCCGGACGAATGCGTCCAGCGCTACGTGTTCTTGTTGGGAAATACCGACGTGGGGACGGACGCATTCGTCCGTCCAGCGAGCGCAGCGAGCCCCCGAGCACAAGTCAAAAGCACCCGGACGAATGCGTCCAGCGCTACGTGTTCTTGTTGGAGCACGGCGGCTGAATTGTCATCCTCGCCACGTCGGGAGCTGGCCTCTGCCAAAGCCAGGGGTAGTCCCGCCAATCCTCAACCAATCCCCTCCTCACCGGATTCTGCAAAATGTAATCCACCTTCGCATCCAGATTTTCCGACGACCGCAATACATGATCAAACGACTCCTCCTGCCAGACAGGTCCATCCCTCCCCATCTTCTGGTTGATCGCTCGACCAGCAGCTCCCTTGATGCCTCGCATGATCTCCACCAAAGAAACAATCTCGCGGCGTCCCTTATCAATCGACGGTGTGAGAATCATGTGCACATGATCTGGCATCACCACAGCGACATAGAGTTCGTACTTCGCGCGATGATCATGACAGCAGCAAGACAGCGCAATCCCGCGAGCCCATTCCGGCAGAATCCAACGGGACCTGGTGTTGAAAGTGATGAAGTGCGCCTTGAAATCCCGCTGCAAGTGCGGCAAGTTGCGCCGGTAAAACTGCATAAGCAAATTCTGTCATGTAGATGTGCGGAGGGCTCCCAGAAAAAGTAGCCGGCGCAAGTGAAATTCCCGCCGCGGGAATGACCCACGTGGGGACGGACGCATTCGTCCGTCCAGCAAGCGAAGCGAGCCACCGGCACAACCAAGTCAAAAGCGCCCCGGACGAATGCGTCCGGGGCCACGTGTTTTTGTTTAATAAGAAACACCCACGTGGGGACGGACGCATTCGTCCGTCCCGCAAGCGCAAGCGAGCCACCGGCACAAGCCAAGTCAAAAGCACCCCGGACGAATGCGTCCGGGGCCACGTGTTTTTGTTTGATAAGAAACACCCACGTGGGGACGGACGCATTCGTCCGTCCCGCAAGCGCAAGCGAGCCCCGTCACAAGCCAAGTCAAAAGCGCCCCGGACGAATGCGTCCGGGGCCACGTGTTTTTGTTTGATAAGAAACACCCACGTGGGGACGGACGCATTCGTCCGTCCAGCAAGCGAAGCGAGCCCCGTCACAAGCCAAGTCAAAAGCGCCCCGGACGAATGCGTCCGGGGCCACGTGTTTTTGTTTGATAAGAAACACCCACGTGGGGACGGACGCATTCGTCCGTCCAGCAAGCGCAAGCGAGCCTGCGGGCACAAGCCAGAAGTCAAAGGCACCCCGGACGAATGCGTCCAGCGCTACGCGTTAATCATCTGCGCTGACGGTCGACTGCGGAGCCTGCGGAATTTCCTGATCTTTGTATTGCAGCTGGTAGAGCTTGTAGTAAATGCCGCGCTGCGCCAGCAGCTCCTGATGCGTGCCCATCTCGCGAACCTGGCCCTTGTGCATGACGATAATCTTGTCGGCGCGCTGCACCGTCGACAAGCGATGCGCGATGATCAGCGACGTACGGCCCTCGACCATGCGGCCGAGCGCGTCGCGCACTTTGAATTCAGTTTCGGTGTCGACGCTGGAGGTAGCCTCATCGAGAATCAGAATTCTCGGCTCATGCGCCAAGGCACGCGCGAAAGAGATTAGTTGCTTCTGCCCGGTGGACAGCGTTGATCCGCGCTCGCGGACTTCCTCGTCGAATCCCTTAGGCAGCGCGCGGATGAAGTCGGCAAGATTCACATCTTCGGCGGCGCGCTCGACCTGCTCGTCGCGAATGCGATCGGTGCCCAGGCGAATATTTCCGCCGATCGTCCCCGTGAACAGAAACGGATCCTGCAGGACGACGCCGAAGCGGCTGCGCAGATCGGAGAGGTCCATCTCCTTGACGTCGACGCCATCGATGCGCACCGCGCCTTTCTGCACGTCGTAGAAACGCAGCAGCAGCGAGATGAGCGTGGTCTTTCCGGCGCCGGTGTGGCCGACTACGGCGACGGTTTCTCCGGGGTCGATGGCGAAGGTCACATCGCGCAAGACCCAGTCGGGCGCGGAGCCTGAGCCATTGCCCGGTGCAGAGGCAGCCTCGCTTGGCTCGGCTGGACGGGCGAATGCGCCCGTCCCCACGTGAGCAGTGGTTTCTGCCGGCACATCTCTGTACGCGAACCATACGTGGTCGAACTCGATGCGGCCCGGCCCCTGGGGTGTCTTCGTCACTGCGGGAGACACGATATCGACCGGGGTATCCAGCAGCTTGAAAATGCGTTCGCTGGCCGCCATCGCGGACTGCAGGATGTTGTACTTCTCGCTGAAGTCCATGATGGGGCGGAAGAAGCGCATCGCGTATTGCGTAAACGCAATCAGCACGCCGAGCGAAGCCGCGGTCGCGACCAGATGAAAACTCAGCAGCGTGTGCGGATTGAACTCCATGCTGACGCTGGTCGAGACCACGCTGCGAATGATGTCCTTGCCGCCGAACCAGATCACGCAGGCAATCGCAATCGCCGAGAAGAAATCGACCACCGGGTAGTAAACCGCGTAGGCGAGGATCGCGTCTTTATACGCGTCCATGTGACTCTCATTAATCTCGGAAAATCGCTGGTAAGCCTTGCGCTCGCGGTTGAACAACTGCAGCACGACCATGCCGCTGACATGCTCCTGCAGATACGAATTGATGCGCGCGATGGCAATGCGAATGCGCCGGTAGGAGTCACGCACCTTGTCGCGGAAAATCTTTGTGGCATAGATGATGAATGGCATGGTGGCGAAGGTGATCAGCGCCAGCTTCCAGTTCATGCACAGCATGACGCCGAGAATGCCGGCGAGCACGAACAAATCTTCGAAGATCGACACCACGCCCGAGGTGAACATTTCGTTCAAGGCGTCGACATCGGTGGTGACGCGCGTGACCAGACGGCCCACCGGATTCTTGTCGTAGAAAGCGACGTGCATGCGCTGCAGGTGACGGAAAATCTGGCTGCGCAAGTCAAACATGACTTTCTGGCCCGTCCACTGCATGAAGTAGGTCTGCAGAAATTCGAGCAGGAAGGTGAAGAGCAGCAGCCCGAAGTAGATCGATGAAATCTGCGCGATGCCGGTAGTGGGACGCGGGCTGAGCCAACTCCACATGCCCGCCCGCGAGCCCGGAACCGGCGCCAGATACCGGTCGACGGCCACCTTAATGAGGTAGGGGCCGAGCACGTCGGCGAAGGATTTCAGGATGATCGCAGTGATCGCGATGGTAACGGCCACGCGATACGGGCGCAGGTAGGTGAGCAGTCGCCGCATCAGGCGACTGTCGTAGGCTTTTCCTAATACTTCTTCTTCCTGGGCCATCGTTGCGGGAGCGACAGAAATACAATTCGAGCGCTGTTCACAGGGTACCTCAAATAGATGACCGAGGCAGCCCGCCGGATGGAAAAGGTTGGGCGTGAAATAATGATTGCGTGGGATTGGGAATCTACATCTCGGTACCGTTTTGCAAAACGAAGTGCAGCTACTGCAACTTCGCCTCGGACGTGTTCTCGCGAGCGGCGTTTGAAGGGTATGTGAACCGCGTGTGCCGATATTGACCACGCGCCGCAGATCGCCAGCGAGATGGGCGGGACGATCGAGCCCGAGGTGGATTCGATTTATCTGGGCGGCGGCACGCCGACCACGCTGCATCCGGAACAACTCCAGCGCATATTTGCATGCGGTGAGAAATCAGTTCACGGTGCTGGCCGACGCGGAGGTCACGGTCGAGTGCGCGCCCGGAACGCTTACGCCCGAAGTGCTGGACACTCTGCTGCGGTGCGGCGTAAACCGCGTCAGCCTGGGAGTTCAGTCGTTCATCGACGCCGAGGCCGCGGCGGTGGGACGCCTGCACAAACGAGCCACGGTGCTCGACGACATTTCGCGACTGCGAGCCGCGGGAATTACCAACATCAATGTCGATCTGATCGCCGGGCTTCCGCACCAAACCATGCAGAGCTGGCGCACATCTCTCGACGAAGCGATCGCGACCGGCGCGCCGCACGCCAGCGTCTACATGCTGGAAGTGGACGAGGACTCGCGGCTGGGACGCGAGTTGATCGCCGGCGGCACGCGCTATCACGCGCACTTTGTGCCAGACGAAGAGGCGACGGCGGATTTCTATCTGGCAGCCTGCGAAGCACTGGAAGCGGCGGGGATTCCGCAGTATGAGATTTCCAACTTCGCGCGGCCGGGCTTCGAATCGCGCCACAATCTGAAATATTGGACGCGCCAGCCCTATCTGGGCTTTGGAGTCGACGCGCACTCCATGCTGGTTTCCACGGAATCGAACGCTGAAGCTGTCCGCTTCGCGACCACGGACTCACTGGATAAGTTCGTCGAAGGCGCGCCCTTCGAGCCAACGACGGTTTCGCGTGAGAGTGCGATTGAAGAATATTTCTTTCTGGGGCTGCGGCTGAATCGCGGCATCGACTTGCAAAACCTTTCTAAACAGTACGGCACCCAAGCTGCCGAGAATGCTCAAAGCGCAATCGCAGAATTAATTTCTGGCGGACTTCTGGAAATGCACGGCGATCGAATCCGGCTAACGTCGCGCGGGCGCCTGCTTTCGAATGAGGTATTCCAACGCTTCCTCGCGCCGAGAAACTGCCATTCAACTACGTAGCGCCAAACCATCCGGTCGGTTGGCGGCGCGCGCAAAACACCCGAAATCGCCTGTGATTATGCGGCTGCGGATGAGTCTGCTCGCAGCTTCCACGCGTAACTTTTGCACTTTCGGAGGCTATGTTCTAATCGAACTACGTAGGCCCGGACGCATTCGTCCGGGCAGTTTATTAGACCTACGACGAGCGGACGAATGCATCCGCCGCTACGCAAGCAGTGGCTCGGAGGAACTTTGGATTTCCAACTGAACGAAGAGCAGTTGCATTTAAAGAAGAGCGTCCGCGAATTCGCCGAACGCGAGATCAAGCCGCACGTCATGGAGTGGGATGAGGCCAGCGAATTTCCGCTCGCCACCATCAAGGAATTGGGCAAGCTCGGCTTACTCGGAATCATTTTTCCGCAGGAGTACGGCGGCGCGGGCATGGGCTACGTGGAGTACGTCACGGCGATCGAGGAACTCTCGCGCGTGGATGGCTCGGTGGGAATCATCGTGGCGGCGCACACGTCACTCTGCTCGAATCACATCTTCGTCGCGGGCAATGAAGCGCAGAAAAAGAAATACGTCAGCAAGCTGGCGACCGGCGAGTTCATCGGCGCGTGGGGATTGACCGAACCGGCATCGGGTTCCGACGCCGGCAGCGCCCGCATGACCGCGGTGCGCAAAGGAAATCAGTGGGTGCTGAACGGCACCAAAACGTTCTGCACCAACGGCCACTATGCCGATGTTGTCGTGGTGCTGGCGGTGACGGATCGCACGGCGCACACGCACGGACTCTCGGCATTCGTCGTCGAGAAAGATACGAAGGGATATCGTCCCGGCAAGAAAGAAAACAAGCTGGGCTTGCGCGCCAGCGATACCGCGGAGCTGATCTTCGAAGACTGCGTCGTTCCGGCCGAAAATCTGCTGGGCGGCGAAGGCCAGGGCTTTCCCGACGCGATGCGCGTGCTCGATGGCGGCCGCATCTCGATCGCGGCGCTGTCGCTGGGCATGGCGGAAGGCGCCTACGAGTCCGCGCTGAAATATTCCAAGCAGCGCAAGCAGTTTGGCAAAGCGATCAGCGATTTTCAGGCGATCCAGTGGAAACTGGCCGACATGGCGACCGAGATCGACGCGGCCATGCTGCTCACCATGCGCGCGGCCTCGATGAAAGATGCGGGCATGAAGTCCACGCAAGAGTCATCGATGGCGAAACTCTTTGCCAGCGAGGTCGCCGTGCGCTGCGCCAATGAAGGCGTGCAGATTCATGGTGGATACGGGTTCATCAAAGACTATCCCGCGGAAAAGTTTTATCGCGATGTGAAGCTGTGCACCATCGGCGAAGGGACTAGCGAGATTCAGCGACTGGTGATCGCGCGGCAGTTGCTGCGGGATTAGCCGCACAAGCTCTCAGCGCGACAATTCTTTACTCGATTGCTACGCTCCTTGACGAGATTCCGGCGTATGTTCGTCTGTAGCTCTGATGGTGGAGGTGCTATATGCGGCGCTCCAGCATTTGTCTCGTAGTTCTCTTCTTCCTCTCTTCCCTGTCCATTGCTCAACACACAAGCAGCGCGCCGGCGGCAGCTCCGAGCACTCCTGCGCCGCCAGCGCACGTTGAGGCGAGCGCACCCGCTGCCGCCGCGGTTCACAGCGCGCCACCTCCCTCCGTCTCGGAGAGCCACGCGGTGAGCGCAACGCCTGCCGCGAGCCCATCTGCTTCGGTACCGGCCGCGCGCACTAATCAAATCTCGTCCGCGGAACGCGTGTCCGATTCCGCCACCAGCCGTGTAACGCCAGCGGAAAAAGTCTCAAGCGGCGACAAAATTACCAGCGCTCCCCGGATTGGAGAGCCTGCCCCGGAGAAAGATCCGAACGCAAAATCGGAATCCGATCTGCGGCACCGCGTCTGTGAGGGCGCGGATTGCAAAAACAATCCGAAGAGAACTGCGCCCGAGGAGGCCGACCTGCGGCATCGCGTTTGCCCCAATGGCCACTGCGAATGTCCTCCCGGTGAAACGGCGGGCAAAACAGGATGCGTCGTAAGCCAGCCAGCGGGCCAGTGCCTGCCCGGCGATGCGTCGAATGGCGCAAACTGCACCGCGTCGACTTCGTGTCCCGCGGGACAAGTTCGCAGCGGCGGATCGTGCCAGTCCGATTGCTCGACCACGATCGGAATCACCGGCAATCTCATCGTGGAGCTTCGCAGCGCACGCCGGCAAAAAGACGAAGCCTGCCAGCAGGATCCGGCGGGAAGCGTGTGCCAGCAGGCCGACGGGCACTATCACGTCGCTCTGTCGGAGTATCAGGGTGCATGGGCCAGCGCGCCTGCCACCTGCCGTACAACGCTGCCAGTGCCCGATTCCCTTTAAGAGCGGTCACGTAGCCCCGACGCATTCGTCCGGGGAGCCTTTGAGTTTCCGTTGACGGCTCGCTTCGCTCTTCTGTGCAGGGCTCGCTTCGCTCGCTGGGCGGACGAATGCGTCCGCCCCTACGTCAGTCGTTTCTTCAGACGCACTGTCCAAACGGACAACGTCATCCTTGCACTGAAGTGCTGCACATCGGGCGCAGCCCCATCCATCCCTTATGCATTAGAATTGACCGGGCAGTTCTTCAATTCCTGATCCGATTCATTCGCGAGGGAAAGTCATGGCCACGACCACCGCAATACCCAAGACTCGCATTACCGGCGGCAGCTTTCTGCTGGAATCCCGGCAGCCGGAAGAGGTTTTTACGCCGGAGGATTTCTCCGAGCAGCACCAGTTGATTGGTCAAACTGCGGAAGAGTTCGCGGTCAACGAAATCATCCCCAACATCGAGAAGATCGAACATAAGGATTTCTCCGTAACCCGTGATCTGCTCAAGAAAGCGGGCGAACTCGGACTGAGTTCGGTCGAGATTCCTGAGGCCTACGGTGGGCTGGAGATGGACAAGGTGACGTCGGCGGTCATCGCTGATCACATTGCGAAATACGCCGGTTTCGCCACCACGTGGGGAGCGCACAGCGGCATCGGTATGTTGCCCATCGTTTACTTCGGCACCGAAGAGCAGAAGAAGAAATATCTGCCGCGGCTGGCTTCGGGCGAGATTTGCGGCGCCTACGCGCTTTCCGAATCGACCTCCGGCTCTGATGCTTTGAATTGCCGCGCCCGCGCTGAACTCTCAGCGGACGGCAAACATTACACCCTGAACGGTGAAAAGATGTGGATCACCAACGCCGGATTCGCCGACCTGTTCACCGTGTTCGCGAAGATCGGCGACAAGTTTTCCGCGTTTCTCGTGGAAAGAACTTTCCCGGGATTTTCCGTCGGCGCCGAAGAGCACAAGATGGGCATCCGCGGGTCGTCCACCTGCCCCATCATTCTGAACGACTGCAAAGTTCCGGTGGAGAATCTTGCTGGGCGAAATCGGCAAGGGGCATCTGATCGCCTTCAACATTCTCAACATCGGCCGCTTCAAGCTGGGCGCGATGTGCGTCGGCGGCGGCCGCGTGTCGTTGGAAAACGCCATCGGCTATGCCAAGCAGCGCAAGGCTTTCCACAAGGTGATCGCGGACTTCGGCCTGGTGCGGGAAAAGATTGCGAACATGGCCACGCTGCTGTTCGTGGGCGAGTCGCTGGTCTACCGCACCGTCGGCATGATGGATGCCGCGCTCAGCGACGTCGACAAAGCGGCCGCCGATGCGGCCAAGCAGACGCTGAAGGCGATTGAAGAATACGCGGTCGAGTGCTCGATCATTAAAGTCTGGGGCTCGGAGATGATCGACTACGTCGTCGATGAGACCGTGCAGATTTATGCGGGCTACGGCTTTGTCGAAGAGTATCCGGCGGAGCGTGCCTATCGCGATGCGCGTATCAATCGCATCTTCGAAGGCACGAATGAAATCAACCGGCTCATCATCACCGGCTTCCTGCTGAAGCGGGCCATGAGCGGGCAGTTGCCGCTGATGCCGGCGATCAAGAAGCTGATGGATGAAGTGCTGTCGGGTCCGTCGGCGGGCGAGGAACTCGAGGGCGCGCTGGCGGAAGAGCGCAAACTGGTTGGACAGGCGAAGAAGCTCGGCTTGTTCGCCGCCGGCGCGGCCACGCAAAAATACATGCAGGCGATCCAGGATCAGCAGGAGATCATGGGAGCGATCGCCGACATGACGATTGAAACGTACGCCATGGAGTCGGCCGTGCTGCGGGCACAGAAGATGGTCGATGCCAAGGGCGAAGCTGCCGCCGCGCTGCCCGTCGCAATGACTCGCGTGTATCTATCGCAAGCGATGGAGAAGGTCGAATCGGCGGCGCGCAAGGTAATCGCTGCGGTAGCCGATGGCGACATGCTGCGCACACAACTGGCAATTCTGCGGCGCCTGGCAAAGTACGAGCCGTTCAACACCATCGAACTGCGCCAGCAGATCGCGCAAAAGATGATCGAGCGCGGGAAATACACGCTGGCATAAGCTGTTCACGACCATGAAACCAGGCGCGGGAAACCATCAGCGTTCTTGCGCCTTTTTCTTTCTTTTCGGCCGCTAGTCTTCTTCTCCACGCAAAGTTCTGGTAAAACGTCTGCCATGAGAATTTCTCGCTGGTGTACCCTCCTTTTTGTCCTCACGATTTTCTGCTCGCTGGTCACTGCGCAGGAACCCGCGTCTCCCTCCGCGAACCTCGCCCTCACTCCGCCCATGGGATGGAACTCGTGGAACAAGTTTGCCTGCAACGTGAGTGACGAGTTGATTCGCGGGATGGCCGATGCGGTCGTCAAGAGCGGCATGAAGGACGCAGGCTACATCTACGTCAACATCGACGACTGCTGGCAGGTGAGCCGCGACGCCAACGGCAACATCGTTGCCGACGCGCAGCGATTTCCGCATGGCATGAAGGCGGTCGGCGACTACATTCATTCGCTGGGGCTGAAGTTCGGAGTCTATTCCGACGCCGGATCGAAGACTTGTGCCGGACGCCCCGGCGGACTCGGCCATGAATATCAGGATGCGTTGCAGTATGCGGCTTGGGGCGTCGACTATTTGAAATACGACTGGTGCAATGCAACTTCGCAAGATGCGAAGGCCTCGTACGCCAACTATCCGCGCGGCTTTGGACGCAGCCGGGCGGCCCATCGTTCTCAGCATCTGCGAATGGGGCACGGCCAAGCCCTGGCTGTGGGGAAAAGAATCCGGCGGAAACTTGTGGCGAACTACAGGAGACATTCAGGATCGTTGGATCGGAAAAAAAGAATGGAAGCCGGGCGACTGCTGCAGCTACGGCGTGCTCGACATTCTCGATCAGGAGGCCGCGCTCTATTCGTATGCCGGCCCGGGACACTGGAACGATCCTGACATGCTCGAAGTCGGCAACGGCGGAATGACCGATACCGAATACCGCTCACACTTCAGTCTGTGGGCGATGCTGGCCGCGCCGTTGATCGCCGGAAACGATCTGCGCAACATGCGCCCGGAGATTCACGACATTCTCACCAATAAAGAAGTGATCGCGGTCGATCAGGACGCATTGGGCCGGCAAGGCGAGCGCGTGGCGAAACACGGTGACCTGGAAGTCTGGGCCAAGCAACTACAGGATGGCAGCCGTGCGGTTGTGCTGTTGAATCGTAGCGACGCCGAGCAGGAAATTTCGGCAAACTGGCCGGAAATCGGCTATCCCAGCAGCCTCGCGGCGTCGGTCCGCGATCTGTGGCAGCACAAAGATCTGGGAAAATTCACGGGAAATTTCTCCGCTCGCGTGGCATCGCACGGCGTGGTCATGGTGACCGTGAAACCGTAAAGCCTAAACCACAAAGGACACGAAGGATCACGAAGGTTCTTGCGGCTCAGTTAATTTTTGTGTTTCGAAATTAACGGCGCCCGCATGATGCGAGGCCTCGACAATTTTGCTCCGGGCTTCATGTTTCCATGATCGTCGATCACATCCCATCCGGAGTTCGCGATGTAATAAAACTCTTTGCCGATGACCACGCCATGAGTTGGATCGCCCAGCGTGCTCGTCGACCGTTCGATAATCGTTTGCGATTCAATTGTAGTAAGCGTCTTATCCAGGGTAAAAACGACAACGCGCTCTGGAGACGTTCCGTTCTGCACGGCGATCAATTTTCCGGCGGCGAAGTACAGCCCATCAATGCCGTTGAGGGCAAACTGTTTCTCCATGGAAAGCCAGCGCACCTGGCGGGTGGCAATATCGAGCACGCCGATCCCACGCACATAGTCCGGCACGAAAACGTGTTTCCCATCGGGATGCATGGCGGAGTTTGCGGGGAGATGAAGTCCCCGCCATCCAGGCGCTCCAGCGCCGTCCCCTTGGTCGGCAAGCGGTAGACGCCGCCGCCGTCTCCGTCACTCACGATCACATCGCCATTCTCCATCAGCGCCATATCGCCCAGGGCAGCGCCACGCGGGCCCTCGACTCGCTGCAGCAGCTTGCCACTTTTCAAGTCGAAGCAGAGCACTGCCGACCGGCCCCAATCCGGCTCGGCTGCGAAAACAAAGCCTCGCATCGCGACCTCGGTTGCCCACAGCAAACCGCGCGACGCATCGATTTTGACCGCCAGCATGGACCAGCCATCGGGAGCCTTGGCAAATTCAGCGCTCGCGCCGCTGGCGTCGACCGAAATAATTTTTTTCTCGCGCACGCTGGTGACGAAAAATCGCTGGCTGTTCGGATCGTAATCCACGTCCTCCGCCAACAGGCTCGAGTCGGACAACTCGAAGGCCGTCGATCCGGTTGAAATCGGGCTGCGGTTGGCGTCCATTGCTTTTCCGATGGGTGCGAAGCTGGCGCTCTTCACGAGCGAAGCGAAGTCAGCCGATGCGGCCACAAGGTCGACGGACTGTCCCATGCGCGCGAACTGATCGACTTCGCGAAGCGCCGCACTGAAGTCGCCCAGCTTCACGTCGGCCTGGGCCACTTCCAACAACGAATCCGGAGCCTCGTTCAGCAGCTCTTTCAACGAATTCGCGGCAACCAGATTCGAGTGCCAGTCGTTGGCGCGATGCGTTTCTGTCAGCTTGGCCTGCAGGCTTTGAAGTTGTTCTACCGCCGAGCGCGTTTCATTTGCAGTAAAGGCCGAACCGGGGTCGAACCGAACGAAGATGACCAGGACAAGAACCAGAACAGGCAGAACCGCGAGCGTGCGCTTGCATGTCTCCCACACCATTCAGAAGGCTCCAAGTTCTGTCTCTGCGAGCTGAATGGTATGTTCGCGCGGCAACGAATGTCTAGTCGTGTGGGACGGATTCACTGGCGGCCAGTGCAGGCTGCCGGATTCTTCTTCTACGTGTACTTTATTTTCTTCTATTCCTTGGGGAAGTTTGGGTCAGCCTTCACTTCTTCGATCTGCTCGGTGTGCCGCGCGCTGTGCGCCGAAATGAACAGCATCCACTGGTAGGCATCCAGGGTTCCAAACACCGAATGGTCGAAGAAGTGATCGCGCAGATCGTCATTCGTCGTCCGAATGTAATCCATGTTTGACTTGCGGGCTGCTTCAAACGCCTTGGTCAAGTCAGCCTCCGTCGCCCAGCGGTTCGTGGGCCGAAGAATTTCCGGGGCGGTCGCTTTGTGGCTGCGATCGAGCAGCCTGGTCACAATGATCTGATCTTTACCTTTGGCTTGTTCGCGTTTCTCAGGAGTGGCCGGGGACTGCATGATCTTTTGCTCCAGGCCGAAGATAGTCGATTCCGCAATCGTGATGTGTTCGGAGACCTCAGCCACCGACCACCGGTCGGGCGCGGGCTTGAACGTCCACTGCTTCTGGGAGAGGCCGGAAATCGACTTGAGAAAATTGTCGCGCGTGGTCTGGAACTGCTGCAGAGCGAAGGCGCGCTCTTCGGCGGTTATCGGAGTGGACGCCGGAGCCGGCGCTGCGGTCTGAGCGATCGCAGCACTCAGAGCCAGACAGAAAATCACGAGACCTAAGACCCGAGCCGTTGTCTTCCCTTGCATGAAATCCTCCTGCCAGATTTTTCCCCAGATGCGGTTGGATGGGTAGGATACAGGAATGCTTAGGCCTTGTCTTTCAGCTCCTGCATGACGCTCTGAATCAGTTCCTTCGCGTCGGTCAGGCTCTTCATGATCATCTGAATGTCCATGACGGGTTTGCCCGGCCAGCGCTGGCTCTGGCAGTAGACGCCGTGCTGGCCGACCAGCGCCATGGCGTCGGTGATCATGTCCATGGTGACGGCGAGGCGGCCGCGGGGCACGCCCATCATGGTTTCATAATGTTCGAGTTCTTCCTGCTTGTCGTCGAATACTGGCATGCCACGATTGTAACTTCGGCGGCGCGTGCGGCATAATGACTGCCTGACGAAATCCTTTCTCAAGCGTCAAACTACCTGGCGTTTCCAGCCATGCAAAACAATAAGGAGAGATCCATGCAAAAACGAGTGAGCATTCTGGCGGCTGTAATTTTATTTCTGGCAACAACATGTTTGGCTCAGGGCGGAGCCAAGCCCAGCCCGGCGGCATCGGCATCGTGCGATCTAGGCGGAGGCAAGTCGATCAAGACCGATTACTCCAGCCCACGCATGAAAGGCCGCAAGATTTACGGCGGCCTCGTTCCCTACGGCGAAGTCTGGCGCACCGGAGCCAATGAGGCCACAACATTTGTAACCAGCGCGGATGTGATGGTCGGCGGAAAAGCCGTTCCCGCCGGCAGCTACACGATTTTCACCGTGCCCGCCGCCGACAAGTGGACGCTCATCATCAACAAAAAGACCGGCGAGTGGGGCATTCCTTACAAATATGAGAGCGATGAATTAGGGCGCGTGGATATGAAAGTCTCGGCGTTGCCTTCGGCGATGGAGAACTTCACCATCTCGTACGCGAAGTCGGGCAGCGGCTGCACGCTGAATGTCGAGTGGGAAAAGACGAAAGCGTCGGTCGACATCACGGCAAAATAGAAACGTGCTCTCTTAAGGAAAACACGTAGCCCCGGACGCATTCGTCCGGGGTGCTCGTTTCACTCGCAGGCGGACGAATGCGTCCGCCGCTACGTGGCCGCTTCCTCTCAACTAGAGATTAGCGGCGCTGCCGAAGTGCCTCGGCGGCCTGCTGCGCTTCTTTGAAATCTGGGGCGAGTTTCAGCGCCTGATCGTAAGCCTCGAGCGCTTCGCTGGCTCGTCCGGCTTGCTCCAGCGTACGCCCGAGTTCCAGGTATCCCTCCGCGGTAGGCTGCAACTCAAGCGAACGGCCGAGGTCGCGAAGCGCCTCTTCCACTTGCCCCTGCTTGCGTGCCAGCAAGCCCAGCCCGAGCCACGCATTGAACTGGTTCGGATTCAGGCGCAGAGATTCCTGGAAATTTTGGCGAGCTAGTTCATCCGCGCCGAGTTCTCGATGCGCGGCCCCCATGTTGGCATACGTTTGCGCCAACAAGCCGCGATCGGAGGTGGAATTGATCGCAATGTGATATTCCTCAACCGCCTGCTGCATCTGCCCGTGAGTCTGATAGTACGTACCAAGATTGCTGCGGCTCATGGGATCGCGCGGGTTGATGCGCGCGGCCGCTTCGAAGTGCGGATACGCTTCCTCTTCCTGCCCCTCGAGAATGAACGCGCCGCCAAGATTATCTTCGGCGATGAAATTATTCTGCGTGACCGCCAGAGTGTGCGACCACAACTCGCGATTGCTTTGCCAGTAGTCGATCTGGCGATGCGTGCTGATCGCCAACAGCACCAGCACCGCAACCGCGGGAATCGCAGGTGACAGAGCGAACTTTTTCGATTCCGTCCAATCCGCGACGCCGAATGCAATCATCACAAAAATTCCGATGAGCGGGATGTACGCATAGCGGTCCGCCATGGCGGCGTCTCCGACCTGCACCAAACCGATGACCGGGACCAGTGTCCCCAGGAACCACAACCAGCCCACAAGCAGGTATCGGCGCGTGCGGAATTTCAAAGCAATCGCCGTTATCGCGATCAGCACGAGCGCCGCGGCCGCGACTTGCCACGCGGCCAGCGAAGTCCCCGGGTGCGGATACAGCGGCGCCAGGTGCACCGGCCACACCATCTTCCACAAGTACATCGCATAGGCGTAGACCGCGTTGGCAAGACGCACTCCCAGAGAAAATTGCTCGACCGAGCGCACCGCTCCGCCCGCTTGCTGCGCCTTCATCGTAATAACGGCGCTGGCAGCGGAGAGCGCGAACAACGGCACCTTTTCGAGAATGAGGCGTGCGAGCGACTGCCCTTCCCCAAACCTGCGCAGCGGCCAGTAATCCCACAGCAAGAGCACGAAGGGCAGCGTGATCACCATCGGCTTCGAGGCCAGTCCCGCCGCGAACAGCACGGCCACCGCCAGATACCGCTTCCAATCCGGATGCTTCGCATACCAACCGTAAGCCCAGAGCGTCAAGCAAGAAGAACATCGTGCACAGAACATTCTTCCGCTCTGCCACCCACGCCACCGACTCAACGTTGATGGGGTGCAATGCAAACAGCGCCGCCACGAACAGGCTAGGACCGGTGCGCCCTGTAGCCCAACTGAGAAGCAGGAACACCAGAATCACATTCACGCCATGCAGCAGCACGCTGGTGAAATGATGCCCGGCGGGATTCAAGCGATAGAGCGAGACGTCCAGCGCATGCGACATCCAGGTCAGCGGATGCCAGTTCGCCTGCTCGGTCGAAGTCAGCGCCCAGGTAAAAGTGTCAGCAGTTAGCCCCTGGCGAACGTGCGGGTTCTCGGTGACGTAGCGGTCGTCGTCATAATTGACGAAGGGATGCCGGTTCACCGGGTTGTAGAGCGCAAGCGTAATCGCGGCGAGAATTAGACAGATGATCGGATTGCGTTTTTCGGCGGACGCGAACAGGGCGGATGATTTGCGCGCAGACGCGGCTTCTGATTTCGGGGGCAATAGAAAGATTTAACCACAGAGGGCGCGGAGGAACACAGAGGAACACTGCCGAGGAATTCGGGAAGGCACCGGCTATTGCGCCGGCTTCCAGCGCAGCACGGGCTTCCTCGCCGCGGCAGTCTCATCCAGTCGCGACACGCGGGTCGAAACCGGGGCATCGAGCACAGTCTGCGGATTTTCCTCGACTTCTTCCGCAATCGACTTCATGGCTTCGACGAACAGATCCAGTTCCTCTTTCGATTCGCTCTCCGTCGGCTCGATCATGAGCGCGCCGGGAACGATCAGCGGAAACGCGGTCGTATAAGGATGGAATCCGTAATCGATCAGGCGCTTGGCAATGTCCATGGTGCGCACGCCTTTTTTCGCTTGTAGCCTGTCACTGAACACAACTTCGTGCATCGTCGGCGTGGAGTAAGGAAGATCGTAGGTGCCCTCAAGCCCCTTGCGAATGTAGTTGGCGTTGAGCACCGCGTCTTCTGTGGTCTGGCGCAGGCCGTCGGGACCGTTCGCCTGAATGTAGGCCAGCGCGCGAACGAACATTCCAAAATTTCCGTAGAAGGCGCGCACCCGTCCCACGGAATGCGGGCGATCGTAATCGAAGCCCAGCGTGCCGTCGGACTTCGTGACCACCACGGGCGCGGGCAGAAATGGCTCCAGACCTTTCTTGATGGCAACCGGCCCGGAGCCGGGCCCACCACCGCCATGAGGCGTCGAGAAAGTCTTGTGCAGGTTCAGGTGCATCACGTCGACGCCAAAATCGCCGGGACGCGCCTTGCCGACGAGCGCATTCATGTTGGCGCCGTCCATGTAGAGCAGGCCGCCCTTGGCATGAAGAATATCGGCGATCTTGTGAATGTCCTGCTCGAAAACGCCCAGCGTGTTGGGATTCGTCAACATGAGCGCAGCGACATCTTCATTCATCTGCGCGGCCAGCGACGCGATATCGACCATGCCGCGCGCATCGGATTTCAGATTCTCGACCGCATAGTTCACCATCGCTGCGGTCGCGGGATTCGTGCCGTGAGCGGAGTCGGGAATCAGAATTTTCTTGCGCGCATTGCCCTTCGACTCATGGTAGGCACGCACCATAAGCAAGCCGGTCATCTCGCCATGAGCACCGGCCGCGGGTTGCAGCGTGATCGCATCCATGCCGGTGATTTCGAGCAGGCAATCGCTCAGCGTCTGGATGATGCGCAGCGCGCCTTGCGAAATCTTCTCCGGCTGGTAAGGATGCGCGTTCGCAATCCCTTCCACGCGCGCCACCGCCTCGTTCACGCGCGGGTTGTACTTCATGGTGCACGAGCCCAGCGGGTACATGCCGAGATCGATGGCATAATTCCACGTCGAAAGCCGCGTGAAGTGGCGGATGATTTCGATCTCGCTGACCTCGGGCATCGCGCCCAGATCTTTTCTCTCGTTAGCTCCAAGAAGCGCGGCAGTGTCGACCTCGGGCACGTCGAGCGGAGGCAGCTTCCAGGCGGCCTTTCCCGCCGAAGATTTTTCGAAGATCAGGCCTTCGTTCTGATTGACCTGGAGTGACGCCTTAGGACCAGTTTTCATCGCGCCACCTCCTCCACATCCTCTTCTTTGGCCGATCGCTCGGACCGCTCGCTTTCAGCGATGAGACCTGCAGCCGTGTCGATCGCGGAGCGCGTGGTCAGCTCAGTGCAGCACCACAGCGAAGCGTTCCCAAGTTCGGGATAAAATTTCTTCAGCGGCAGGCCACCAACAATCTTGTGCCCCAGCAGCCGCTTGTTGATAGCGGCAGGATCTTCGCTGGTCTCGACCACAAATTCATTGAAGCGCGGCGCACCGAAAAGCAACTTGCCGTGCTGCGCGAAGTGGCTGGCCGCGTAGGCAGCCTTCGCCAGATTCTGTTTGGCCAATTCTTTCAGCCCAACTTTGCCGTACACGGTCATGAAGATGTTCACCATGAGCGCAACCAGCGCCTGGTTGGTGCAGATATTCGAAGTCGCCTTCTCGCGGCGAATATGCTGCTCGCGAGTGGCCAGCGTAAGCACAAATCCGCGACGGCCCTGCTTGTCCACGGTCTGTCCTACGAGTCGTCCCGGCATCTGGCGAACAAATTTTTCACGCGTGGCGATGACGCCGCAATACGGTCCACCGAACCCAACCGGCACGCCGAACGACTGCGCTTCCATGGCGATAATGTCCGCCTGCCGCGGCGGTTCAACAATCCCGAGCGAGACCGCTTCGGCGATCGAGACCACCAGCATCGCGCCGTTGCGGTGCGCGATTTCCGCAACTGCGTCCACATCCTCAATCGTGCCGAAGAAGTTCGGCGACTGCACCAGCACGCACGCGGTCTCCGCCGTGACCGACTTCTCCAACTCTTTCAGATTGACGCGGCCATCGTCACCGAATGCGACCACCGAAAGCGGCATGCCCTGGTGCTTCGCATAAGTCGCGAGCACTTCGCGATATTCCGGATGCAGGCTGCGCGCGACCACGACCGACCGCCGGCCGGTCAGGCGAACCGCCATCATCACGGCCTCGGCGGCAGCCGTCGAACCGTCATACATCGACGCGTTCGCCACTTCCATGCCGGTCAGCTCGCAGATCATGGTCTGAAATTCGAAGATCGACTGCAGCGTCCCCTGCGAAATCTCCGCCTGATAGGGCGTGTACGCGGTCAGGAATTCGCCACGCGAAATCAGCGAATCGATGATGACCGGGCGATAGTGCAAGTACGCGCCCGCGCCCAGAAAGCTGGTATAGCCCTCGCCGTTTTCGCGCGAGCGCTGGCGAAAGAAGTCGACAATCTCCGACTCCGCCATTTGCCGCGGGATATTCAGGTCGCGCTTCAGTCGGTACTCGGCCGGAATGGGCGCGAACAAGGTCGTCAACGGTACTGGCGCCCATCGCTTTCAGCATCGCTTCGCGGTCGGCGGGAGATTTCGGTAAATAGCGCATAAGAAGTTATATAGATGTCCGAAGAAGCAATTCGGATTGCATCACGTAGGGGCGGACGCATTCGTCCGCCCCGCGAGCATAGCGAGCGCCCCGGACGAATGCGTCCGGGGCCACGTAATTCCAAGATGAAATGGTTTTGCGGATTGATCGCGAACCAGCAATCGTCAATCTAGTGTCCTGCCTCTTCATTGACGAACTTCTCGTAATCCGCGGGCGAGAGCAAGCCGTCCAACTCAGCCGGATTCTTCAGCGTGAGCTTCACCATCCACGAGCCGTGCGCGTCTTTATTCACGTTTTCGGGCGAGGTGGCCAACGCGGCGTTGACCTCGGTCACGGTGCCCGACGCCGGAGCATACAGGTCCGACACCGCCTTCACCGACTCAACCGTGCCGAAAGTCTTGCCCGCGGTGAGTTCAGCGCCGACCTTCGGAGTTTCGACGAACACGATGTCGCCCAGCGACTGCTGCGCGTAGTCGGTGATGCCGACCGTCGCGGTGGTGCCGTTCACCTGAATCCACTCGTGTTCTTTGGTGTACTTGCGATCCGTGGGATAAGCCATAAAAGCTTCTAGCTCCTAGCTGCAGCTTCTAGCGAAGTCCTCTGTGAACCTCTGTGTCCTCTGTGGTTAAATCTTCTTCGGCCGCTTATAAAAAGGAGTGGGAACGACCACCGCGCCCACACCCTGTCCGCGAATCTCTACTTTCACCGCAGTTCCTACCGCAGAAAGCTCCGGCGGCACGTAGGCCAGCGCAATATTCTTTTTCAAGAATGGCGCCGGCGAACCGCTGGTTACATATCCAATCTCGCGCCCGCCGTTATCGAGCACCTTGTAGCCATCGCGAGCGATGCCGCGCTCCGTCATCTCCAGGCCCACCAGCGTGCGCTTCAGGCCCGCGGCTTTCGCCTTCTCCAGCGCTTCCCTGCCGATGAACTCCGGCTTCTCCATTTTGCAGAAGCGATCGAGTCTGGCTTCCCAGACATTGATCGTATCGGAAATTTCGTGGCCGTAAAGCGACAGGCTGCCTTCCAGGCGCAGCGTGTTGCGCGCCCCCAGGCCGCAGGGGACGACGCCGAACTCCTTGCCCGCCGCGAGAATCTCGTACCAGACACGTGCGCTGGTTTCTTCGTCCGCAGGAATATAAATCTCGAATCCGTCTTCCGCGGTGTAACCCGTGCGCCCCATCAGGATGTTGGGCAGACCGCAGAGTTTTCCCCGCGTGACCCAATAAAACTTCACGGCGCTCAGGTCCGCGTCGGTAAGCTTCTGCAGCAGGTTGACGCCCTTCGGTCCCTGAATCGCGATCTGGCGTGAAATCGTCGGACAGATTCTCGACCACGCAATCGAATTGCCGCGTATTGTCGCGCACCCAGCTGAAATCTTTCTCGCGCGTGCCGGCGTTGATGACCAGCAGGTATTCGTCTTCGCCCAGGCGGTGAACGATCACGTCGTCGACGAACGTTCCCTGCGGATACAGCAGCGCCGAATACTGCGCCTGCCCGATGGCCAGCTTCGACGCGTCATTCATGGAAATGTGCTGCACGGCCGCGAGCGCCTGCGGCCCGGCCAGGCGAATGTCGCCCATGTGGCTGACGTCGAAAATGCCGACGCCGGTGCGCACCGCCATGTGCTCATTAATGATTCCGCAGCCGATCGACGCGGGATATTCGACGGGCATCTCCCAGCCATTGAACTCGACCATCTTCGCGCCCATCTGGCGATGGACGGCGTTCAGCGCAGTTTTTCGGATGGCGGGAGTCGCCTCAACGGAAGACAAAGTATCCTCAATCGCGGGCAGTGGCCGGTCTGCCGGACTGATTACCGTAACACGCTGTTTTTCCGCGGGTCAAACCGGAGAAAGATTCACCACAGAGGACACAGAGGAGCACAGAGAAAATCGTGGGATTCCTCTGTGCTCCTTCGTGATCCTCTGTGGTGGAAGATTTTGACTATCGCCCGAATTGCACGGTGACGCGCGATCCGGCGGCGACGTGCGTGCCTGCGGCTGGAGTCTGCTGGCGGCCGACGCCGCTGCCCACAGGCTCGAGTTCGAGGCCGGCATCCTGCGCGGCTTCCACCGCGTTGCGCACCGTTTTGCCCATGAACGACGGCACCACGATTCCGCCCTGCTCCACATCGAGGACTACTGTTCCGGTCACCGGAAGCGATTGCGGAGATGCTGGTTCAGAATTTTTCGGCTGCGACGGTTGCGCCGAAGACTCGTCTGTCGAGATTGGTTGACGCATGGCCGCTTGTTGTAAAGATCCGTTTGCGCTGCTGGCAGTCGCGGGCGAGGGCGCCCGCGCCACACTTGGCTTCGCCGCTTCGCTGGTGTCACCCGTCACTTCCGCCGTTTCCAGCGGCTCGCCAGGATGGTCCGGCGTGCCTTCTTCCAGATCCTGATCCCTGGTCTTCGCTTTCGCCAGCAGCAACTGGTGCTGCGGGGCCAGCGGCAGATCGTGCGGCACGTGCAGATATTCGAGCACCTGCTGCGTGATGCGCTTGTACACCGGCGCAGAAATCTGGCCGCCCTGATGCAGTCCGACTGCCGAATCCAGAATCACCGCAACCACAATCTGCGGATTGTTCACCGGAGCGAATCCCGCGAACGAGCCAATATATTTCGTCTTCGAATACGCGCCAGTCGCGGGATCGACTTTCTGCGCCGTTCCCGTCTTTCCCGCCGACGAGTAGCCCTCAAGATTGGCTTTGCGGCCGGTGCCTTCGAGCACCACCTTCTCCATCATGGAGCGCATCTCGGCCGCAGTGTACGACGAGATCACGCGATGCGATTCTCCGGGATGAAATGCCACCATCTGCGGCGTGCCCGCCGGTTGCACGGTTCCGGTCACGATGCGAGGCGCGACCCAGACGCCATCGTTGGCGAACGTCGACACCAGTCCGGCGAGCTGCAGCGGAGAAATGCCAATCTCCTGGCCCATGGAAATCGCGGCAATCGAAACCTTTGACCAGCGGCTGGGAGGCTTGGTCAACCCGCGCGTCTCGCCGGGCAATTCAATGCCGGTCTGCTGGCCGAATCCGTAGGCGCGAATGTATTTATAAAAACGATCTTCGCCCAGGCGCAGCGCAATCTTGATCGATCCCACATCGCTCGACTCGGCCAGCACGCCCCACACCGGCAGCAATCCGTGCGGCTTGGAGTCGCGGATGCGCATCCCGTTGTAGACGATCGATCCCATCTGGCAATCGAAAATTTCGTTGGGATTGGTAACTTTTTCTTCCAGCGCGGCGGAAATCGTCACCAGCTTGAACGTCGATCCGGGCTCGTAGACATAGCTCACGGCGCGGTTGGTCAGCGCCGCGGGAGTGATCTGCTTGCGCGAGTTCGGATTGAACGTCGGCCGGTTAGCCAGCGCCAGAATTTCGCCAGTATGCGGATTCTCCACGATCACCGTGCCCGCTATCGCCTGCGTGTCGTGGATCGCCTGTTCAAGTTCTTTCTCCGCGATGTACTGAATGTTCTTGTCGATGGTGAGAACGAGACCTTCGCCGGGCTCAGGCTGCGTCTCAACGTCGGAGAACCACTGCTTGCGCGCGTCGACCGAGATGAACATCTTCCCCGGACGTCCGCGAAGCTGGTCATCAAATTCGTGCTCAATGCCGCTCTGGCCGGAATCTTCCATGCCCACCGAGCCCAGTACCTGCGCGGCTAAATCGCGCGCCGGATAAAAACGCCTCGGCTCTTTCTGGAAATGAATGCCCTGCAGGTTCAGTGACTTGATGCGCCCGATGGTGTCGTCGCTGGCCTTGCGCGCCACCCAGCAAAAAGTTTTGTGCGCGCGGCAGTCAGCGAGCACGACGTTCGCGTCATCGCCCGTGATGCGCGAGATCAGAGAAACCGCGGTGGGAAGATCTTTGACTTCGCTGGGCACGGCGAACGCGGAATCGACCTGCACCGACATGGCCAGCTCGTTGCCGGAGCGATCGTAAATGTCTCCACGCTTGGGTGTCAGCGGAATGGCGCGCTGCTGCTGGTGTCCCGCCATCTTGACGAATTTCCCGTAGCTGAAAATCTGCAGGAAGACGAGGCGTCCGCAAATGGCAACGCACCAGAGCACGAGAATCGCACCAAGAAGATAGAGCCGGGAGTTCTTGCCGGAAGTGGAATCGGAGGCCATGTCTAACCCGTAAGAAAGTGATGGCGGCCATTGCAGACAGGCCGCCGAAACACGTGGCGGCGGACACATTCGTCCGCCTGCGAGCGAAGCGAGCGCCCCGAACGAATGCGTCCGGAGCTACGTAGCAATTTATCGCGGGATCGCCGTTACCGGCGCGGCGCTGGCCATGACCGGGCCCTGGCCGTCGCCCGCGACGCTGTCCATGCGAATGATTTGTCCGGGCTGGGGCGGCACCAGGCCTATGCTGCGCGCCAGCGCATCAATGCGCTCCGGATTACGCAGCGAGGCATCTTCCAGGCGCAACTCATAGTTCATGTCGTTCAGGCTGCTGAGGTCGCGCTTCGCCGATTCGATCCGGTAGCCGTATTCGATGGCCTTGAAATGCTGCCACGTATAGGTGAATACGAGGAAGAACAGAACGACCAGCGCGCCGCCAAAATATCTCATGTCGCGGTTGCGGCGCGGATCTTCCACTTTCACCAGTCGCGTGTTGTCGATCGCCTTGGAGAAGTAAACTTCCGGAGTGCCCGTCCAGAAAGGACGCCGCCCCGCCGCTGAATGTACGTTGGCCAGATCTGCTGCCCCTGAAACTGCGTTGTGAAGTGTCGCCGCCGCTGCTGCCATTTACGCCGCCCCCTCGTAAATCTGTTCTGCTGCCGGTACTGCTATCGGCATGGCAAAAATCTCATGCAGTTCTTCGGAAATGTGTCGCTGCTCGGCTCGCAACTCAGCCCGCTCGACCGCCGTCATCAGGTCCCCGATCAATGTGCCCGTGTACATTTGCCACCAACCTCAAAACTGGATTCCTACCACGGAACCCGTAGCAGCAGCTTTCAGCGATTGGCTGTCAGCTCTCAGCATTTCCCGCGGGTCTTTGCCCGCTGGGTCCTCACCTGAACTTTGAGCCCCGGCACCGCCATTACAGCTATGCCGGGCGCTCCGGCAGGTTTTCCGGAGCAAACTTTTTTCTGAACTCTTAAACTCTTTCCGCGGCTCTTAACTTGGCGCTGCGCGCCCGCGGATTTCGATCGCTTTCTTCATTCGATGCCGTTACCGGTTTCTTGGTCAGGATCCGGTAGTACTTGTCCTTCATCGCGCCCTCGCGGAAGGCATCCTTTACGATGCGGTCTTCCAGCGAGTGAAAGCTGATCACCACCACGCGTCCACCTGGCTTCAGAATCCGCGGCGCCACTTTGAGCAGCGCCTGCAGTTCGTCCAGTTCGCGGTTTACGAAGATTCGAAGAGCTTGAAAAGTTCTGGTCGCCGGATGAATTCGCCTTTGTTCAGAATTCATTGGCCGGGCCGCGGCTGATATGACATCCGCAAGATGTGCGGTAGATCGTATCGGCCGCGACCGGCAAATGGCTCTGGCGATTCTCCGCGACCTCCTTTCCTCTCCGAATTCGTAAATCACATCGGCAAGCTCACGCTCGTCGAGGTGGTTTACCACTTGTTCGGCGGTGCGCTCGCCATGCGGGTCCATTCGCATGTCGAGCGGCCCTTCCGCCTGAAAACTGAATCCGCGCGCCGCATCGTCCAACTGCAGGCTGCTCACTCCAATGTCGGCCAGGATGCCGTCGACCGTCGCTGCGTGCACGCCCTTCGCAATCTCTGCGAAAGATCGATGCAGCAAGGTGATCGTCGGCCACTCGTTCACTGCTTCACCCTGATCCTGACTTTGCGGTGCGAGCTTTTCGCGCGCCAGATTTATCCTGGCAACGTCGAGCGCCGCAGGATCCTTATCGAGGCCAATCAAATGTCCCGGTGCGCCGAGGCGTTTTGCGATTTCGTAACTGTGCCCGCCCAGCCCCACCGTAGCGTCGATATAAATCCCACCGCGCCGTACGGCTAAAAAGTCGATCGCTTCTTTTAAAAGAACCGGGACATGACTTGCTGAAAGGCGACTCACTTCCCTTCCGCCACCATGCCCAACCCCCTGAGGGGTTTCTGTTGATCCCTCGCCCACTAGATGCCCAATTCGTCGAGCGTCTTCGCATCCTCAGAAGTGAACTTGTTTTCTTCGATCTCTTTGCGGTAGGCCTCCAGGTTGCGCACTTCCAGATATTTCTGAAAGCCGACAACCGCGACCTCTCCCTTGAGCTGCGCCGCGTCGCGCAGCAACTGCGGCAGCAACAACCTGCCCTGCCCATCCACTTCGACCTGCTGTCCCCAATATCCGGTCGTGCTTAGAAACTTCTTCTTGGTGGGGTTGAAGGTGGGCAGCGCGGCCAGCTTCTGCTCGATCTGTTCCCATTCTTCGAAGGGATACACTTGAGCAACCTTGCCGTCCCAACTTGTGATGTAGAATTGCTGACCATATTTCTCGTCGATCACCCGCTTGAACTCGGCCGGAATCTTCAGACGGCCCTTCTCGTCGACCCGGGTTGGATGATTGCCGCGAAACATGCATCAACTCTTGCAGTGTCAAAGTGATGAAGGAGGCAAAAACGGCGCAATACCTGTTCACTTTCGGTCGATTCGGGCTGTCTGTCGTGCTTTTGGGTCGGATTTCCACCGGCTCCTCGGACTTCAGCTCAAGTCTTCCACAGGCGCTACCGCACTCGCCACTTCTTACCACTTTGTACCACATCTTAGCTGTAAGTCCTTTAATGTCAAGCAGAAACTTGAGGTCGCCTTTCCCACTTGTGCACCGATTCGGGAAAGTACGACGCCTTGTGGTTAACTTCTCGTGGAACTACCAGCAGTTGTGTTTAGGCCCGTGGTTCTTTCGCCATTCTTTCGCTTAGATTTTCCTTGACCCCGGCGACCAGCGCGGAGTTTGTTGTGGAAAAGCGCGCATCAACTAACCGCCGCGGCTACAAAGGCATAAACCCGAAGGCCACGAAGTATCACGAAGCAGCTTCCCTGGTTTCCTTCGTGTGACTTCGTGCCCTTCGTGGTAATGATCTTCTTCCGCCATCTGAAAAGCCCCGCCATCCCTCTTTCGCGCAATGTCATCCAAGGCAAGCTGCTATTCTTGCCTCGACCTTTCGGGAGTTGTGATGAATCGTCTCTTCGTTCTCGCTATCGTCTTGTTGTTTTCCTCTTTCACCTTTGCCCAGGATCCTGGGACGCAGAATCCCGCGCCACCGCTGTATCCGGCTCCGGGCAATCCGGCGGACCAGCAACCGCAGCAGAACCAGGCCGCGATGCCGATCTTCCGGGTGAACGTCTATGCGCGCACAGCCCGTGCTGTGAACTATCGCAACCGCGGCGGCTCCACGACGGTCGACTTCAAGGGAACTGATCTCATGCCCGCGATCATGGGCAAGGCCAAAGTTGACGGCAAGGCCGGACGCCTGGCCATCGGCGTGGAACTCGAGCACATGGATCCGCCCGCCAGACTGGGCGGTCAATATCTGACCTACGTCCTGTGGGCGGTCACGCCGGAGGGTCGGGCCGTGAACCTCGGCGAAGTGCTGCCCGGTGGAAACGGCAAGAGCAAGCTCGATGTGACCACCGACCTGCAGGCCTTCGCGCTGATCGTGACTGCGGAACCTTATTTTGCGGTCACGCATCCCAGCAACGAAGTGGTGGCGCAGAACGTGATTCTGCAGCAGACCAAGGGATTCGAAGAGTCGGTCGACGCCAAGTTCGACGTGTTGGAAGGGCGCGAGTACATCATCGATGTGCCTGCCGATCAGCTGCCGTCGGCACAAGCCTCGGCACAGGTTCCGCTGGACCTGCTGGAAGCACGCGATGCCGTTGCGATTGCTAAAGCCGCCGGAGCCCAGCAGTACGCGCCCGACAGCCTGACCAAGGCGGAAGACATGCTGCAGCGCGCCGAAGATTATTACCAGCGCAAGCAGGGCCGCACTCCCATCGGCACCGCCGCTCGCGGAGCGGTGCAGATGGCCGAGGACGCCCGCGTCCTCACGCTGCGTAAGAAGGAGCAAGAGCGCATCGACGCCGAGCGCCGCGCCAACGAAGAGGCTCGCGCCAAGGCCGAAGCGGATGCGCAAGCCGCGAAGCAGCAAGAGCAGGAAGCCCGAGCTCGTTCCGATGAAGATGCTCGCCGCCGCGCCGAGGCCGAAGCCGCGCAGGCACAAGCCGACTTGCAGCGCACCCAGGCCCTAGCCCAGCAGCAGCAGGCAGAGGCACAGACGGCAGCGGCCCAAGCCGCGGCCGCGGATGCGGAACGCCAGAAGCAGGAAGCGATTCAGCAGAAAGAAGAGTTGCGGCAAAGACTGCTGACGCAATTGAATCAAGTCCTGCAAACGCGCGACACGGCACGCGGGCTCATTGTGAGCATGCCTGACGTTCTTTTCGACTTCAACAAATACACGCTGAAACCGGAAGCGCGCGAGCGCCTGGCCAAGATTTCCGGAATTCTGGTCGCGTACCCCGGGCTGAAGCTGCAAGTCGAGGGATACACCGACAACATCGGCAGTGAAGGATACAATCAGGAGCTTTCCGAGAAGCGCGCCGACAGCGTGCGCGCCTATCTCATCTCGCAGGGCGTTTCTCCCGATACGGTCGGCGCACAAGGGTTCGGTATGACCAATCCCGTGGCCGATAACAGCACTGCGTCAGGCCGCAAGCTGAATCGCCGCGTGGACATGGTCGTCTCCGGCGATGTGATCGGAACGCAGATCGGCACACCGTCCAACCAGTAAACCCATTGGCAGGGACTCCCTCGCCGGGTGCCAGCAACGCTGCCCACACTCCCTCGCCCGGTAGTGCCCGTGCTAACGAATTGGTGTACACTTCGTCCGCTTCTTAGCGCGGCAGTAAAAACGCGCATATCGCGGAGGCGCATATATGCAACTGAACCGAGGCAGGATCTGGCTGGGCGGCGTGGTCGCATGGGTGGTCTGGTTCGTGTGGAGCTTTCTCGTCGGGATGTTCTTCATCGGCGATGCGCGCTACAAGGCTGCGCAGAGCGCGGGGCTATTCCTCAAAGACTCGCGCTACCATCTCTTCCCCGCGTGGTGGATCGCAATCCTGTTTGTGCTGGCCGTCACCCTGGCGCATCTCTATGCCTGGACGCGCGCCACGCTCGGCCCCGGCCCGTTCACGGCGATCAAGATTGGCGTGCTCTTCGGCTTTGCGGCCGGATTCCCCGATAACTTCGGCCAGGCCGCATGGTCGCCGATCGACCGCATGTTCCCCTTGGGCTGGATGCTCGACATGTGGGTGGGATCAATTCTGGCGACCCTGGTGGCAGGCTGGCTGTACAAAGAGTAAAGAGCGCGGTCGCGAAATTTCGTTTCCTCTCAGATCCCCGCTCGACGCCGCACCGCGTCAGAGATGTTTCCGCCCGTAACCAGCAGGGCGACGCGGCCGGGCGCTGGATTCGCGAGCCATGCCCCACAGGCCGCTGCACCCGCTGGCTCCGCTACGACGTTTTCGTCGCGATACAGGCGGCCGATCGCGTCGATCATCTGCGCCTCGCTGACCAGCGCCACTTCATCGACCACCTGCCGGATGGCCTCAACGTTCTCCACCTCAGGCGTGCGCGTCGCCAGGCCGTCGGCGCAGGTATCACAGGAATCGGTTGGCATGGGCCTTCCGGCGCGCCATGACAACGCATAGGACGGCGCCTGCTCCGCCTGCACGCCGACAATTCTTACCTGTGGCGCCAGCGCTTTGATAGCCGCGCCCACGCCGCGAATCAATGCGGTGTCGCCCATCGGAACGTAGACGGCCGTGAGCGTGGGAAGTTGTTCGAACAACTCCAGGCCAATTGTTCCCGGGCCGGCCGGCAGATCAGGATCGGTGGCGTCGTTGAGAAAATAGACTCCGTCACGCAGGGAATATTCTTGCGCCAACTGAAAAGCTCCCGCCAGATCGGCACTTCCATCGCACACCACGCGCGCGCCGAGATCCTCAATCTTCTTACGCTTGACGGGATTCGGCCCCTCCGGCAGGAAAATGGTCGCGCGCACTCCCAGCGTCTTAGCGGCAAATGCTACGGCAGCACCGTGATTTCCAGTGCTCGAGGCAGTCACTTCGTCAATGCTGCCGCGGTGCAGATTCTTAGCCAGCGCAAAAATAGCGCCGCGCGGCTTGAACGAGCCCGTCGGCAGCCCAGTTTCAATCTTGAGATAAACCTCCGCATCCCCGCTCGACAGGCTGGGCGCCTTGAGCAGCGGCGTCGCGCCAAAATATTTCGCCAGCAGCGTTTGCGCTTCGCGGATCGCGGAGACTTCAGGAAGATGAAACATGTGCCTGCCGCTCTACTTCGTGGGCTCGACGAAAACCGCGGTGCCGTACGCCAGTACCTCGGTGACGCCGTTCATCACCTCGGTGGCGTCGTAGCGCGCCGCCAGCACAGCGTTGCCGCCCAGTTCGGCCGCATGCTGCAGCATGAGATCGAAGGCCTCCTGCCGCGTCTTCTCGCACAGATTGGTGAGCAGCGTGATGTTGCCGCCGACCAGCGTCTGCAATCCGGCGCCGATGGTTCCGAAGATCGACCGCGAACGCACCACGATGCCGCGCACCACGCCGAACGTACGCGTGACGCGATATCCATCGAGCTCAAACTGCGTTGTGACCATGTTGTGAGCCACCATCCTGCCCGAACCGTAGCCTGTTGCCATGGGTATCGTTCCTTTCTGCGATGCCAGTGAACTGTTCACTATAACGCCAGCCGAATGAAATACCCTTGCAGGGACAGCCGCCCCCGGCTGTCCGTCGAGCAAAGCTCGACTCGTCGTATCTTCATTCCAACTGGGCTGTAATGAAAAATTCCCGTGCCGCGTTGTCGTACTCGATGCGCAGCACATTCGGCTTGCAGCACACCTGGCAATCTTCCACATAGCTCTGGCGGCGCCCGGCGGACTCGTCCACCGAAGTCGAATTCCATTCTCCGCAAGCCGCGCACTGATAACCGGATTCCATGGCGTTGCAGAGAGCATAACTCAGGAGCTAATTCTGTAAGTCGTTGAGCCTTCGTGTAAGTGATTGAAAAGTCGTTGAACGCGTTTGCAGGCTGCTGGAGGCGTGATTACGCGGCGCATGATGATTCGCCTCACTCTCGAGGTAGATCGTCGAAGCCAGGGCCGTTTGCGGCGCAGGAAAGGGTACTACAGGGGACGCGCGGTAGACGATTTTCGCGCCGCACTTTATCTCGAAGAATTCGTCTCAAATTGCTACACTGTATGTACACTGCTGTACTTATAGTAGTTTTCACTCCAAGTGGCTGGCAGAATTCGCGACTGGTTTCGAATTCCGGTTCGCTCTTTAATCCCTGATCGCGTCTCATCCCCTGAAACCGCCGATCCCCCTATAATTGCCTGATCGCATTCACCTTCTGAGGGACAATTCATGATCTCGCGGCGACGGTTTCTGGAAGTGGGCAGTGTGGCGGCAGGCGCGGTAGTGACATCCCACGCTTCGCTGGCGGCTGCCCCGGTCGAAAAATCCGACGACGCTTCCCTGCCGCCTGCGATCGCGCAACTGAAGTCGCGCAAGAGCGAAGCCCAGCCCATCACGCGCGACGAACGCGAGGCACGCCAGGAACACGCGCGCAAGCTGATGTCCGACAACTCGCTCGATGCCGTGGTGATGATGGAAGGCACGTCGTTGCGCTACTTCACCGGAATGCGCTGGTGGGGCGGCGAACGCATGTTCGCGCTGGTGCTGCCCGCCAAGGGTGCGGCGTTTTATGTGTGTCCCGCATTCGAAGAAGGACGCGCGCGCGAACAACTGAACAACGCTCCTGATGGCGAACACGCCGACGTGCGCACCTGGCAGGAAGACGAGAGCCCGTACCAACTCGTCGCCCAAGGACTGAAAGAGCGTGGCATTGCCACTGGCAAGCTGGGGATCGAAGAAACCATGCGCTTCGTCTTCGTCGACGGCCTCACTAAAGCCGCGACGCAAGCCACACTAACGAGTGCAACTCCGGTGACCGCCGGCTGCCGCATGGTGAAAAGCGCCCATGAGGTTGCACTGATGCGGCTGGCTTCGCAAGTCACGCTGGCGGTCTATGAGGCGGTCTACAAATCTCTGCGCGAAGGCATGACGCAACATGATGTCGGCAATTTGATCGAGCAGGCGTACGCGCGCACCGGATTCCCCGGCGACGCCAGCGTGATGGTTGGAGAATATTCGGCGTCGCCGCATGGATCGACCACGCCGCAGGTGATTCGTGAAGGTTCCATCATCATGATCGACGACGGCTGCACGGTGGAAGGCTACCAATCCGACATCACGCGGACGTTCGTCCTGGGCAAGGCTTCGGACAAGATGAAGCAGGTGTTCGACGTCGTGCACCGCGCGCAGTCGGCGGCGCTGGCCGCGGCCAGGCCGGGCGCGGAGTGCGGATCGGTCGATGCCGCCGCCCGCAAAGTCATCACCGACGCGGGCTACGGCCCGGACTACAAATACTTTCGGCATCGCCTCGGGCACGGTCTTGGCATGGATGGCCACGAGTGGCCTTATCTGGTTCGCGGCAACACGACCAAGTTGCAGGCGAATGTGACCACCAGCAACGAGCCGGGAATTTATATTCCGGGCGAGTTCGGGATTCGCCTCGAAGACGACATGCACGTGACCGAAGACGGCGCAGAGTTATTCACGCCGCAGAGTCCGTCGCTGGAACAGCCATTCGGAAAAGCGTGATGGTTGGCGTTCCTCTGTGATCCTCTGTGACCTCTGTGGTTAAAAAAGAACGTTTACCACAGAGTTCACCGAGGGGCACAGAGGTTTTCATCGGCGCGCGCGACGGATCGCCGGCGCGCTGCGGTAATTCGCAAACACAACGCTGAAAAGTTCTCCCAGGCGCACGTTGGTCACAAGCACGGGCCGGAAGCAGGCGATGCAGGTTCCACTTTTGCGGCGAACGCTGGGATAGATAATCCCCGCTGATCCGGCCGCCAGCAACTGGGCTGCGAGCGCTTGCGACGCTGCATAGCTGGTCGGCGACAGACAGTCCGCGTAGTGCTTCGTCTCGCGCACATCGTGGAACTCGGCGCGAAAGTCGGCGAGAAAATCCTGGTAGTCGGCGGAATCTTCTTGCTCCCACGCAATCTCAGCCAGCCACAACTGGCGATGGTAAGCAATTTCCGCCTGCGAGGTCGGCAGCTCAAAGGCCGCATACCACGCGCCGCGATCGGGCGAGTTGAAACGCGATCCGCTGGGCGCAGCATGGCAGAAAGACGCGTTGATGATGCGATAAGAAGGAATCCCGAAAACCAGTTCGCGCTCGTCGATCCCGGGCAACAGGCCCGGCAGCGAGCGCGATTCGGCCAGCAGCCGGTCGTTGGTGGCGTTGTCGAGTTCGAAGATGGCGTCGAGAGTGTCTTCGTCGTCGGTGAGCCGCGTGAGCACGGAGGCGCCGCCATCCGCGTATTGCGCCGGGATCAGGCGATGGGTGTCGCGGCGATCGATGAAGGTCGCAGGCGGGAAATTGGTGCGAGCGGAACTATCGGCCGCCACGACGACTATCCAGCAGGCGGCGCACCGCGATCATACCCGGCACTCCGCCCCGCGTCATAAACTGCAGCGGGGAAATATTGTTAAACATAGAATTGGAATTGGGCAGCGCGCTCCACTGATTGGCGAGGCGGCGTTGGAAAAGAATGTTGAGCGCTTTGTAGATGCCGATCAGCAGCGAGATGCGCGTGAGTTCATCCTGCGAGAGCAGGCCGTTGCGATTTTTCTTCAGCTCGAAGTAGCGGCCGTGCGAGGCGCCGCCGAGCAGCGCCATGGCATCTTCGTTGCGCATCTCCCAGTGGTCGACGATGGCGAAAAAAGCCTTGATGGCCGGCGGGCTGAGCCGGGCGCGGGTGGCGGCGTCGGAAAGATCCGGCATCTTCCGCAGGTCGAGTCCAATATCCGGAACTACTGCCAGGGCATTCATGACTGCTCCATTTATGGACTATTCTAGCTGCTAAACAGGAGCCGTGTCAACGGCTGCATTTTGCCTGTTTTGTTCTGGATAGAGCGTCTCCCGAGCTCGCTTCGCTCGCGGGCGGACGAATGCGTCCGCCGCTACGTGAGCGCCTTCCCCGGACGCATTCGTCCGGGGCTGCGTAAAGCGAAAGTCGACTACCAGCGGAGGTTTTTCAGGTATCCGTAGCTGGTGGTGATGCTCTGGAACGCGATCTTTCGGGTGGTCGTGTTCGACGATGTAGTGCTTGATGCCGGCCTTTTCGGAGTGGGCGAAAATCTTTTTCCAGTCAATGATGCCGCTGCCGACTTCGGTCAGGTCGACCGTGTCGCCGAAATTCTGCGCGCCGCCAGTGCTGATTTTAGGCAGAGACTTCAGGTCCTTCACATGCACGAGCGGAAAGCGTCCGGGATAGCGGTCGAAATATTTGATGGGATCGCCGCCGCCCGCGGTGATCCAGCACAGGTCGAGTTCCATCTTCACCAGATTCTTGTCGCACATCTCCAGCAGCATGTCGTAGGGCAACTTGCCGCTGCTGGTGGGAAGGAATTCGAACCAGTGGTTGTGATAGGCGAACTGGAGTCCGGCTTTCTTACAGGCTTCGCCGCAGCGATTGAATTTTTCCGAGGCCTGCTTCCAGATGTCGGGAGACTTGCGGAGTTCTTCCGGAATCCAGGGACAAACAATGTAATCCAAGCCGATGACCTTCGAGGCCTCGATGACGGAAGGAAATTTTTCGTCGAGCTCGTCATATTGCACGTGGGTCGAGGGCGCGGACAGTCCATTCTTGTCGATCGCAGCGCGCACCTGTTGCGGCGTGCGCCCGAAGTATCCGGCGAATTCAACTTCTTTGTAGCCGATGGACGCGACCTTGGCCAGCGTGGCATCGAAGTCCGCCTTCATCTGGTCGCGTACGGTGTAAAGCTGCACGCCAATCTTTTCGATCTTGTGGTCGTCCGCAGCCCAGCTGATGCCACGGGTGAGCAAAGTGGAAGCAGTGACAGCGGCGGTGGTTTGCAAAAAAGCGCGACGGTTCAAGCCGCGACGATTGAAGCCAGGGATTGTCATGAAGAAAATCCTTATTCTAGCGATTTTTGGAAGTGGAGTACGGAAGCATTATACGCAGACACGGCGGCCGCGGCACAGGAATCAGCCGCTGGCCGTACTGGGGCAAATTCAAGAACCATGCCCGGCGGCTAAAGCCGCGATTGATTCCATGCCACTGACGGCGCGGCTAAAGCCGCGCCCTTTCAAAACGCGGTCAAAACCGACCACAACTTCGCTAGCGAGCGGATGATCTTTGGCGAAATCTGGTCTACGGTTTCACCACTTGCAGATTATTGTCTACGGAAAAAATTCCGGGGACCCCGTTGGCGCGAATGGTGACGAGGTTCTTGTCGGCATCGCTGTCGATCACGCCTTCGAGGGTCACGTGGCCATTCTTGACGATGATGCGAATCGGCTTCTGCAGGCCGAGCGCATATTTTTCGCAGCGCAGGATATCCATAGATCGCGCGATAGAGTTGGCGGCGCAACCGGGAATCGATGGGCGCGGGCGGAAGCACTTCGATCTGGTTGTCGACCTTGTCCACGCCTTCAATGTGCTTGACGACATTCTGCGCATCCGACTTCAGGCTGGGCCGCACCACCTGTCCGAGCAAAGTGACAGTAGAGCCGTCTACTTTGAACGCGATGTTGTCGAAGACGCCGAGGTAGGGCAGCATCAGCAGTTCGTGGCGAACTGCTTTGGTGATGCGCGCCTGCTCGCTGGCGGAATTTTGTTGAGGTTGGGCGATGGTTGGCATGGCAATGGCCAGCACGCAGATCAGAGTGGAAAACAATCGGACTTTCATGGATCACTCCCCACATTTGGAAATTGGAACGGGTCAGTGTACTCCGGAGGTCGAGCGGGGGGAAATCAGGTAAGGAGGGTAGAGGGTGGGGTGGAAACTTGAGCTGCCGAAGGCATAAACCACGAAGGTCACAAAGGATCACGAAGGAATTCATTGGCAAGCATTCCTTGGTGAAACTTCGTGACCTTCGTGGTAATGATCTTAGCCGTTCACGCTGAGCCCGCTGCCCTGCGATGAAGTGCTGGTCGTGCTGTTGAAAAGGTTGAGAACGAGTTCCTGATTGCTGCTGGCGTTGAGGTTCAAAGTAATTTGCTCAGGGGTTGAACCCTGGCCGGCCACACCAATCGTGATCTGATCCGACCCGTTGGCACCGTTGGCGATGTTGATGTTGACCTGCTCGCCTGGAGTGATCGCGCCCAGATTGACGATGATCTCAGAACTGGCCGGCGCACCACTGGAGGTTGGCGACGTCGAAGTGGGTGACGTCGAGGTTGTCGTAGTCGAGCCTGTCGAACCACCACCGTCCGCGACCGGCGGCGCAACTCGAACATGATGGTTGAAGGTGCTTTCCAGTTGGGAATAGGCCTGCTGCGCGGAGCTGAGATTGCCCGATTGCAGGGCCTGGCCAATGGCGGTGAAGTCCTGCTGGCGGGCGCTCACCGCAAAGGCGTTACCACCCGACAAGGGTCCGCTCTGCCCGAGACTCTGGAGAGTGGTGAAATCCTGCTGGGAGGCGGAGAGGTTACCCGATTGCAGGTCTTTCCCAAGTTGCTGCAAATCGGTACGGCGTTGCTGGAAGTAAGTCTGGTCTGTTTGGTTGAGCAAATTTGCCGAGAGGGCTGCGGTTAACATGAGTCGCTCCTAATCGATTGCGGTTCGCTCGCTGGAACCTTTGCAATACTAGGACCTCATCGGCGCAGGCAGGCGGGACTTTAGGGATCGGCAGATTTTTCCCAATTCTTCATGCCGGATTCACTCGGAGGTAACTTAACGAAGTTCCAAACTGAGATTGCCTTTGGAACTTACCAGCTGAACATGACTGCAATCGGGAACGATCCAGTCGGCGCCGGCGGCGCGCAGAAGCGATTCGGCGGCTGTGGTTTGGAGCGCGATGACCTTCGCCCCGGCCGCCTTGCCCGAACGAATTCCAGCGGGCGCATCTTCGAGCACGATGCAATCAGCCGCGGCAAATCCCAGCTTGGCGGCGCCTTTCAAGTAAGGCTCCGGATCGGGCTTGCCGTGCACGATGTCGGTCGAGGTCACCATGGTTGCGGGCAAAGGCAATCCAGCAGCCCGGATGCGCACCTCTGCCAACGCTCGGGTGCAGGAGGTCACGATGGTCCAGCGATTTTCGGGAAGGCCTGCCAGCAGCTTAACCGCGCCGGGCAGGGGCACGACTCCGTCGAGATCTGCGAGCTCTCCGCTCTCCACGATGCGATTTTCGGCTTCGAAGTCCGAATGCGGCAGGTAATCGCGGATGGTCTCGATGCTGGGACGGCCGTGCGCGTTCGCCACCACCTCCTCGGGATTGAAGCCGTGGGCGATCGCCCAGCGGCCCCACACGCGGGCTACGGCGGGAGTCGAATCGATGAGAACTCCGTCGAGATCAAAAAGCAGGGCGGCGCAGGCGATTGGCATTGGCCTTCATTCTAAACGGGAGGGCTGAAGGCCGAGAGTCAAACTGCCGATGGAGCAAGCGTGCACTGCGAGGAGTGAAGGATGACTGGTGGGACGATTGCCGAGAGATTGCGCAGACTTACCGAGGATCTGAAAGCTACGGAACAGCTGCTTTTGACCTGTGACGTCTCGCCCCGCCTGTTCGCCGACTTCCGCAACGCGGTTGACAACGTCCGCCACACCGCCCGCGTGGCGCAGATGTGGGTGGGATTGAAGCAGCAGAATCGCGATCCCTATGCCGCCATCAGCACGTTGACCGAAGACCGGGTGCGCCGGGCGACGCAGATGGCAAAAGAATTGAGCCTGGATCTGCAGGCGCTGGAAGTGGATTTCGGAACCGGGGGACTGGCGGAGTTGTACAAGGCAATTGACGAATTGCACGAGCGATTGCTTCCGCTGTTCCGCAACACAATCGCCCGCGGCAACTCTTTAGCGGGAACTTCAGAGGTAACTTCGTCCGAGCATCACGACTGAACGATCTTCTCGAGCGCCGGCCGGTTGCGGATCACCAGCGTCGATCCCTTGAGCTGCAGGAACTGCTTTTTCTTGAAATCAGAAAACAGCCGGCTGACGGTTTCGCGCGTCGTGCCGATGATCTCGGCAATCTCTTCGTGGGTCAGCGTGAGCTTCACCTGGGCTGAGCCGTCGGCCTGCATCGTCTTCGTGGTCCAGGACAACAAGAGCTTGGCGAACTTTTCCGATGGCGAAGTCGACAGACCCAGAGTCCTGATCTCTTCGTACGCGGTGTAATAATTCCGGCTCAATTGCTCGGCGACGCGCAACGCAACTTCCCCGTGGTCCTTCAGGAACTGCAGCAAGCGAATCGCGAGGAATAAAATTCGCCTGGCCCGGGCTCCATCATTTCCGCGGTCACTTCGTAGGGACGGTTGGAAATCACCGAATTGAGGCCGAGCACATCGCCTCCTTCGGAAAGTTTTCGTGATGATGGTCTTGCCTTCGCGCGACGAGGTCGAGAGTTTCGCTTTTCCGGCGCACAGCACAAATACGCCGCGCGGTTGCTGCCCTTCGATGAACAGCATTGCGCCCTTGGGATAAACCGCGGTTGATTTAATTTCGTTGAGACGCTGTCCGCCCTGAACGGAAAGATTGCAGAATAAATGTTCTTCTCTCACCGGGCAGGTGAGGCAATTATCAAGGATACTCAGGCCGTAAGGAGCACGCACGCTGCACCTCACTTTCACCTCATTGTAGCACCGCATTTTGGCTTGTGATCATCATCACCAGCCCCTGTGATCGAGGTCCTATTGCGATCACAGACACGCGTAGAAGACTGTGCCAGACTGGAGAAGGTGTGCTCGCGAGAACTCACTCTATGCGCGCAAAATTATGAAAGCGGAATTCGTGAAGGCGGAATTTGTGAAAGCAGAATTTGTGAAAGAATGAAGCGCGAGCCTCGCGCGCTCGTTGGGAGAATTTTCTGTGAGTCACTTCTCCAATTCCACGTCACCGCTCCCCGTCATCTCGAAACCGCTGGCTCGCCCGCCGCGGCCGGGGCTGGAGTCGCTCTTCGTTCCACGATCCGCCGCTGTCATCGGCGCTACCGATCGGCCTGGAACCGTGGGCCGCAGCGTGCTCTCCAATTTGCTGGAGAGCAAGTCTCCGATCAAACTGCACGCCGTCAATCCCAGCCATGGCGAAGTGCTGGGAATAAAAACCGTCAAGAGCATCGGGGAGATTCGCGGCGGCGTGGACCTGGCGGTGATCGTCACGCCGGCGCAAACCGTGCCGGGGCTGATCGGCGAATGTGTGGACGCGGGGGTTAAATCCGCGGTCGTGATTTCCGCCGGCTTCCGCGAGCAAGGAGAATTCGGCGCTCATCTGGAAGAAGAAATTCAAGCTCATCTGCGAAGAGGATCGCTGCGCCTGCTGGGGCCGAACTGCATGGGCTTCATGAATCCGACGATCGGGCTGAACGCCACGTTCGCGCATTCGATGCCGCATAAAGGCAGCGTCGCGTTTCTGAGCCAGAGCGGGGCGCTGCAGACCGCGATTCTCGACTGGAGCCGGCGCGAGCAGGTGGGCTTCAGCGCCATTGTTTCCACGGGCTCGATGCTCGACGTGGGATGGGGCGACCTTATTTATTACTTCGGCGACGATCCGCACACCAAGAGCATTCTCGTCTACATGGAATCGGTGGGCGACGCGCGCTCGTTTCTTTCCGCGGCGCGCGAGATTGCTCTGGGCAAACCGATCATCGTCATTAAAGCCGGACGGTCCGAGGCCGCCGCGCGTGCGGCCGCGTCGCACACTGGCGCGCTGACCGGAAGCGACGATGTGTTCGACGCGGCTTTCCGGCGATCCGGTGTGCTGCGCGTGCAGAATATTGCTGACCTCTTTTATATGGCGGAGGTGCTGAGCAAGCAGCCGCGCCCGCGCGGACCACGGCTCACCATTGTCACCAATGCCGGCGGCCCGGGAGTGCTGGCCACCGATGCGCTCATCGCCACGGGCGGAGAGCTCACCACGCTTTCGCCGGAGTCGTTGCAGCAGCTCGACACCTTTCTTTCCGCGCACTGGAGCCACGCCAATCCCGTGGATGTGCTGGCCGATGCCGATGCGGATCGCTTCGTGAAGGCGGTCGACATCGCGTCGAAAGATCCGTCGAGCGATGGATTGCTGGCTGTCATCGCGCCGCAAGGTCTCGCCGATCCCACCGCGGTCGCGGAAAAGATGAAGTCCTACGCGCAAGGCTCGGGCAAGCCCGTACTCGCGAGTTTGATGGGCGGCGATGGCGTGGCCGAAGCGACGGCGATTCTGAACGGCGCGGGCATTCCGACATTTTCTTATCCCGACACTGCGGCTCGCGCCTTCACTTACATGTGGCGTTACACCTACAACCTGCGCGGGCTCTACGAAACTCCGGCGCTGGTGGAGGGTCCGGCGATGGCCGCCGACGCGCGCACCAAAGTCAACGACTTCGTAAGTAGCGCGCGGGCCAGCGGTCGCACCTTGCTCAACGAGTTTGAAGCGAAGCAGATCCTGAGCGACTACGGGATTCCGGTGGTCGAAACGCAGGTGGCGGAGGACGAAGAACGCGCGGTCACTTGCGCCGCGGCGATTGGTTATCCGGTGGTGTTGAAGCTTCTCTCGAACACCATCGCGCACAAGACCGATGTGGATGGAGTGCGGCTTGGGTTGCTGAACGGTGAGCAGGTTCGGGCGGCGTATCGCTCGATTCAGGCGGCGGTCACGGAACATGCCGGGGCAAAACACTTTGCCGGAGTAACGGTGCAGCCCATGGTGAGCCGCGAGGGATACGAGTTGATCGTCGGCAGCAGCATTGATCCGCAGTTTGGGCCGGTGATTCTGTTTGGCTCCGGGGGCGTGATGGTGGAAGTCTACCGCGACCGCGCGCTGGCATTGCCGCCGCTGAACACTACGCTGGCCCAGCGGATGATCGAGCAGACCAGAATTTATACGGCTCTGAAAGGGGTGCGCGGGCGCAAGCGCGTGAGCCTTGCCGCGCTCGAAGGATTGCTGGTGCGCTTCAGCCAGCTGGTGGTGGAGCAGCCGTGGATCCGCGAGATCGATATCAACCCGCTGCTGGCGACGCCCGACCGCCTGCTGGCGCTGGATGCGCGCGTCGTGCTGCATGATGCGGCCACGTCATTCGCGGACTTGCCGCGTCCCGCGATTCGTCCTTACCCCTCGCAGTATGTGCGGGAGTGGCGGATGAAAGATGGAACGCCGGTGACCATCCGTCCGATTCGCCCGGAAGACGAGCCGCTGATGGTGCACTTTCACACCACGCTTTCCGAGCGCAGCGTGTACCTGCGTTATTTCTGTTCGCTGAGTCTGACCACGCGAGTGGAGCACGAGCGGCTGGTGCGGATTTGTTTTGGCAGCTACGATCGCGGATTCGCGCTGGTGGCCGACTATCTGAATCCTGCGAGCGGAGCGCATGAGGTGCTCGGCGTGGGGCGATTCAGCGCCATCAACCGCACGGAAGCTGAGGCCGCGGTGCTGGTTTGCGATCGCTGGCAGGGTCACGGTCTGGGGACGGAATTGCTGGCCAGCGTGGCGCGGGTGGCGCGCGAAGAAAAATTCCGCAGGTTGTCGGGAGAAATTTTGCGCGACAATTTAGCCACGCAGGCGATTTTCAAGAAAGTAGGCTACAAGTTGAGCGCGATGGACGATCCTTCGTCGGTTTACGCGCTGCTCACGTTGTAGCGGACGATCACACGGCCAGTAGCCGGCTGTACGATTTCCAGTTGAGGCTCGAACTTCAACGCCGTTCCGATGGCCCGTGAAACCAGGCAGAGCTTCTCAGCGCGCTTGAGCAAGTCCAGCGCGCGCTCCCGCTCATCCGCCGACGCAATCTTCAGATTGGGGCGCACGATAATTTGCGAGAAGTTGTAGCCGGACTCGCTTTTGCGCACCGTGCCGCTGGCCTCTACCTGCAAATCGGTGAAGTTGAAGTGCGCCGAGCCGGCGATCGCGCGCAAGGTCGTGGTGTAACAACCGGCGACGGCGGCGAGCAGGAGTTCCTCGGGCGTCCATCGTCCTTCCAGGCCGCCAAATTCGGCAGGCGCTGTGAAGTGGATCGCATTGGGAGCGGAATCTGATTTGGCCAGGCCGGTGCGGCCCGAAGTCCACCATGCTGCAACTCGATATGCGTGCTCGTCACTCATAATTAAGAACTCCTTGGAAGAAATTTGTGCCGAACTCCGCGGAGAGTCATGGAACGCTGAGATGCCGGTGAAATGGTCGGTGCGACTGCGTTCTACGCCACTCCCTGCTTCTGCGCCCGTGCGCGTTCCCCTTCAATTTTCTGGATCTGATCGCGCAGCCACTGCGCGAGCGCATCTTCCATCTCGATCTGACTGCCGGTGCGGTAGAGGTTGTCGACCGTCTGGCCTTCTTTGGTGAGCGGGATAAAGCGGCACGGAGCACTCTGGGCGCGCTGCTCTGGCGGAACGAACTGCTCCAGCAGGCAGGTGCTGCAGGGATGCGGACGCGCCGGGTCGCAGAAATTGGGACAGATCGGCGAATCCTCAAAGACCGCGGGAGCGCGCCATGGTGCATGGGGAGAGCGGCCGTAGCCTCCATCTTCCAAAAAGCTGAGTTCAAACTTGAGTACTTCCAGAATGTCGCGGTCGTCGTGAGTCATAGGGCACCTCAACTTGAGGGTCAGGATGCCAGAGCGGGAAAGAAAGCTCCGTATGCTGGGTCACGGGGATTCGTGATTCGGGTCACACGGGAGTTGCCGCCTGCGCAGCGCGGGATGCGAGTTAGGCTGGTTTTTCGAGAGGTCTCAGAACGGAAAGCGTGATCGAGATCACGAGCGGTGGTGATTGAAATCACGTTTGCTGTTTCGGGAAAAACTCATGGGGGAAATGACGATCGTGGCGCTGCCCTGGCGGACAGGAGTGTCCGCCCCACATGAGGCGCCCCACATGAGGCTTGGGATCGAAGTTACGGTTGGTAGGCACAGCAGGGATCGGCGGCGAACGCGTCGCCGGTCATGGCATAGGCGCGGGCGCGCGAGCCTCCGCAGACGTTGCGCACGGGGCAGAGTCCGCACTTCCCTTTCAGCTTCGAACTATCGCGCAACGATACAAACAGCGGCGATTCGCCGTAAATGTCCGACAGGTTTTCGGTGGTGACGTTTCCCGCCGGCAGAGGAAGATAGCGGCTGGGCAGCACGTCGCCGACGTGATTGATAAAGACGAATCCCTTGCCATCATTCACGCCCCGGGGAGCGCAGGTGATGACATCCTCGGCGGTCATGCGGCCGCGGGATTCGCGGGCGCGCTGCTGCAGGAGATAGCGCTGGTAGTGCTGACCTTCGGTGGTCTTGATTTGAAAGTGAACCCGCTTGGACGCCGCATAGAGTCTGGCGAAAACATCCTCATGCTCTTCGGCGCTGAGCAATTGGCGAGTCTGCTCGGGCGAGGTGGGGACCAGGAAGAAAACATTCCATAGGGCTACGTCGAGGCGAGTCAGCAGTTCGATCTTGGCGTCGACGTCGTGGAAATTCCGCCGCTCCATCACGGTATTGACCTGCACCGGAAGCTCGACCTCATGGCACCATGCGATGGCTTCGAGCGTCCGGCGATACGAACCGGAAACGCCCCAGTGGTTGTCATTCAAAGTCGCCGTCGAGCCATGCAGCCAGAATGCGACCCGCATCAGGCCGCGCGCCTTGAGCTCGGCAATCGTCTCCCGGTCGAGGTGTGGAGTAGGAAGCAGGGTCAGCGAAGTCCGCACGGAATGCCGGGCGGCAAATTCAATGATGGGGAACAAGTCGGGGCGGAGCAGCGGATCGCCGCCCGTCAACACCAGCAGGGGAACATGCATGGCGGCGACTTGCTCGATCAGATGAAATGCCTCGGCGGTGGAGAACTCGCGCTTGTTGCGCTGGGCGCGAGCGCGCGCCGTGGATGACTTCCAGTCGCAGGTCTGCGTCATCTCCCACGTAACTTGCAGCGGGCGAAGCTGAAATCCCGGCGCCGGCTGCAAGCTTGCCGAACGGGTCGAGGTCAGAGGAAACAATTCCGCGGGCCTGCCAAGGCGAAGCGGCGGAGGCAACACTTTCGACATGGCAAAAATGGTAGTTGCGGCGGTCTTGCGATGCAGTGCTGCACTGCACGATGACCGGTGATAAGTGTCACAATCTGCAGGGAAAAACCCTGTGATCCCGGTCACAGGGCGGCGTGATTTATGCCCTAGGTCCACTGTGAGCCACATGCGAACCTACGGCTGCACGCGGATATTGCGAGCAGGAGATTTTACGGAACGGAAGATGCGGGTTCGGAAATGGAATGCCAGCAGCCCCGAACCTCTTCTATTCCGAGCTTGATCACTCCCCCCGTGATATCGTGCGAGGGAAAAATCTTCCTCAGGAGGAAGCACACGTGAAACATCTCTCGGTACGTCTAGGCCTGGCAGTTCTGCTGGTCGTCGGATTGATCGCCATCTGCAGCCATCCCGCAGCCGCCCAGGATGCGGCAGCCACTTACAAAGCAAAATGCGCCATGTGCCATGGCCCGGACGGCAAGGGCGGCAAAATGGGAACGCGCGATTTCGCATCGGCGGAAGTGAAAGCTGAGAGCGATGCCCAGCTCACCGAAATCATCACCAAGGGCAAGCCGCCCAAAATGCCGGCTTACGGAGAGAAGCTGAAGGACACGGAGATTAAGGATCTGGTGGCCTACATCCGCGGGCTGGGCAAGTAGCGGAACAAAGAAAGGCGGCTCATTGCGGCCGCACAGAAAAAATACGGTTAGGAAGAATTGGCGGGTGAGGGTATGTCCACGCGAACCATACGGAATCTTTTTGTCTCTGGAGGCGCTCTCACCTTCCTATTAGCCGCGCTTTTTACTGCCGCAACTGCAAACGCCGCCGCAAAACCTCCTCAAAAACCTACCGCCGATGAATGTCTGGCCTGCCATAGCGACGCATCGCTGACCCATGACGTCAACGGCAAGCCGGCCAGCCTGCATGTTGACCCGCAGGCGTTCAAAGATTCCATTCACGGCAGCATGTTCACTTGCGTCGACTGCCACACAGATGTAAAGACTGCCGGGCACGAAACTCCTCCGCAGAAGATCACCTGCGCGACCTGCCACGCCGATGAGCAGGCCGCCTACGACCGCAGCTTTCACGGCAAAGCGGTGCAGGGCGGCAACAGTAACGCCGCCAAGTGCGTCGATTGCCACGGCAGTCCGCATGAACTGCTGCCGGCGAGCGACCCGAAATCGCGCGTGCACCATAACAACATACCCGCCACCTGCGGAGCCTGCCACAGCCAGAAATTAGTGATGGAAGATGGCGGGCAGAGCGCGCAGATGGTCGCCTCTTACGAGCAGAGCGTGCACGGACACGCCGTGGCCGCGGGCTCAGAGAAAGCTGCAGTCTGCACCGACTGTCACGGCACGCACGAGATTCTCGACGCCAAAGATTCGAAGTCGCCCATCTTTAAATTCAACGTGCCGATGACCTGCGCCAAGTGTCACGAAAACGTTGCCAAGGAATTCCAGCAGAGCATTCACGGGCAGGCGATCTCCAATGGAAACTGGCAGGCACCGGTGTGCACCGACTGCCATGGAATTCACTCCATCAAATCGCATCTCGATCCGAATTCTCCGGTGAATGCGGCGAACCTGGCGCAAGCCACGTGCGCGCGCTGCCACGAAGGCGTGCGGCTGTCGCAGGAGTTTGGCATTGAAGGCCGGCGCGAGACCACCTATCTGGCCAGCTATCACGGGCTGGCGGCCAGCCGGGGATCGCAGATCGTCGCCAACTGCGCGAGCTGCCATGGAGTGCACAACATTCTGCCGTCGACCGACCCGCGGTCGACAATCAATTCCGCGAATCTGGCGAAGACCTGCGGGCAATGCCATCCCGGGCGTGACGGAAAAATTCGCGTCGGCCAAGGTGCACGTGGATGCGCCGCTCTCGGCGGATATCGGCAGCAAGGCGGTGCGCTGGATTCGACGCCTGTATATCAGCATGATCCTCGCCGTCATTGGCGGAATGCTGCTGCACAATTTCATCATCTGGCGCGCGAAAGTCGTTGCCCTGCGCAAGAAGCAGAACCGCTTCGTCACCCGCATGGCGCTGCGCTTCCGCTGGCAGCATGCGACATTGCTGAGCAGTTTCTTCGTGCTGGTGATTACGGGCTTCGCGTTGAAGTTTCCGGAATCGTCGTTCGCGTCCATGCTGTTCCTGGGCGAACACATGCGGGGATTGTTGCACCGCATCGCGGCGGTGGTTCTGATTGCGGTCAGCCTGTATCACATGATCGACAGCGTGGTGACTCGCCAGGGGCGCAAACTTCTGGGCGACTTGTTGCCCACGATGGACGATGCTACGGGAGCAATCCAGAATCTGGGCTATTATCTAGGCCTGACTCCACGCAAGCCTGACTTCCCGCGCTTCAACTACGCCGAGAAGGCCGAGTACTGGGCGCTGGTGTGGGGCATGATCGTGATGGGCGTGACGGGACTGGCGTTGTGGGCCAAGGTGCTGGTGGGAAATCATCTGCCGCGCTGGTGGCTGGATGTGGCCACGGCGATTCATTTCTATGAAGCGATCCTGGCGACGCTGGCTATTGTGGTCTGGCACTTCTACCAGGTGTTCCTGGATCCGGATGTTTATCCCATGAACTGGGCGTGGTGGGACGGCAAAATGACGATGCACCATTATGAAGAAGAGCACGGGCTGGACAGCGCGACTTTAATGGATGCTGCGCGCGAAGAGGTGCAGGCGGAAAACAAGTCCGAAGAGAAGGCCGAGCCCACCGGGGCAAAACATGGATAACGAGAAACCCGCACCAGCGGTCGAACCCTGGCACATTTCGCGCATGTTGATGCGCAATCCGATCAGCCTGGCCGGGGTCGCGCTGGTCATCGTCAGCTTCGCCAACATCTGCCTGTTTTTTCTGATCGATCAGATCGCGAGCAAGCCCAGCCCGTATATCGGAATTCTGGCCTACATGGTTTCGCCCGCGTTTCTCGGGCTGGGATTGTTGATGATGCTGGCCGGGATACTGATCGAGCGCCGGAAGAAAGTTGCGCCCACGGAATTTTATCCGCGGCTCGACTTAAACGATCGCGCCCAGCGCAGCGCGGTATTTTCGTTTGTGACTTTTCTGGTCGTGTTCGTAACGGTGAGTGCGGCGGGCAGCTACAAGGCGTACGAGTACACCGACTCGGTGCAATTCTGCGGACAGCTCTGCCACACGGTTATGAATCCTGAGTTCACCGCGTACCAGCTTTCTCCGCACGCGCGCGTGGCTTGCGTGGATTGCCACGTGGGTTCGGGAGCGACCTGGTATGTGAAGTCGAAGCTTTCGGGCGCGCGGCAGGTATATGCAGCGGCCTTCAAAACCTACCCGCGGCCGATTCCGACGCCCGTCCATAACTTGCGCCCGGCGCAGGATACGTGCGAACAATGCCACTGGCCGAAGAAATTTTATGGAGGCCAGCTCAAAGTCTTTACGCACTACTCGAACGACGAGAAGAACACGCTGCGCCAGGTGCAGATGCTGATCAAGACGGGCGGCGGCGATCCGGCCACGGGCGCGCCCGAAGGCATTCACTGGCACATGAACATCGCCAACAAAATCGAATACGTGGCGGCCGATGAACAGCACCAGACCATCCCCTACATCCACGTGGAAGATCAGCAAGGCCGGGTGACCGAGTACTACGCCAAAGATTCGAAGCTGAACAAAGATCAGATTTCGAAGGCCGAACACCACCGCATGGATTGCGTGGACTGCCACAACCGCCCCACGCACATTTATGTTCCGCCGGATCTGGCAGTCGATCAGTCGCTGCTGGCGCGGCGGCTCGACGTTGGCTTGCCCTTCATCAAGCAGCAGGCGGTTACCGCGTTGACGGCGAGTTATAACACCGATGACGAGGCCATGCGGGGCATCGCCAGCGGGCTGCAGAGTTTTTACGAGACGAAATATCCTGACGTGGCCAAGACGAAACAGCTGGAGATTCGCAATGCCGTCACCGAAGTCCAGCTGATCTTCAAGCGCACCATCTTTCCGGAGATGAAGCTGAACTGGCAGACCCATCCCAATAATCTGGGTCACTTCTATTACAGCGGATGCTTCCGCTGCCATGATGGCCAGCACGTTAGCGCGGACGGCCGAGTGGTGAGTCGCGAGTGCAACCAGTGCCACACGCTGATGTCGCAGAGCGAGGGGACGACCAGCGTGGCCACGAATGGCAATCCCGCATTCCAGCATCCCGTCGACATTGGCGATCTGACGCAGGTGAATTGTGCCGATTGCCACACAGGCGGCGTAGGACCGTAGCTTTCGCCGCGTAGTGCAACGAATTTGTTGGGGATTGCAGGATTAAAGGCAGGAATCAGGATTCGCCTGATTCCTGCCTTTTAGTTCGCGCGGCTTCTTATTGGGCGCGCGATCCGACGGGCTGGGCTGCAGAAACAACGCGTTCCTGGCGTGCCTCGTCGTTTTGCTCTGGGGGATTTTGATTCGGTGATCCCATGGCCGATTTCTCAGCCTCCTTCACTACCTCGAAAATGTCTTTAATCAGTCTGCCCGTGTGCATCTCTGGCGCTCGACGGTTGCGGCGTTGCTTGTCAAAAAACCCGGAGGATGGTCTGAGAGAGAAAAGACCATCCTCCGGTCTTTGGGGGGAAGGCTATGCTGACAAAGCTTCCAATGCCGTACGGTCGCGAATAATCAAGATCGGGCCCTCCAGCCGGATGAAGCGTTTCTTCTTCAAATGGCTCAACAGCCGGGTTACGGTTTCACGGGACGCGCCAATACGCTGCGCCATTTCCTCGTGGGTCATGTTCGAGCGCACGCGAGTCTCGGCGGCGCTGGAGTCCTGCGAGGAATTGGAGAGCAACAGGCGAGCCAGTTTTCCGGCCGACGAGCGAGTCAACACCAGGTCATGAATGTCGCGATAGGCCGACTGAAAATCGCGGCTCAAGCTCTGCGCGGCGCGCACGCTGATCTCGCTATGCAACTGCATCAGTTCGAGCAGGTGTTTGCGATCGACGAAGTTCAACTGGCAGTCGCTGGCGGCCTCGGCCGTCACTTCGTATCCCACGCCAGAGATGACGGCGCTGAGGCCGAGAGCCTCCCCGGCTTCAGCCGTCTTCAGGATGAGAATCTTGCCTTCGCGGGACGTGGTGGAAAGATTCACCCGGCCGGAACACAGGATGAAGATGCCGTGAGGACTCTGCCCTTCCACGAAAAGAATGGCACCGGCGGACAAGCTGCTCTTGTGGCTTGCCTGATCGAGAGAATGGGTCGCGGGCGCAGAGAATCCGCAAAAGAAATCCGGCAGGGCATGGGCGCACCCGTTGCAGGTTTCGAGAGTATCCGGCCCGTACGGGGTATTCATGTTTGTCTCCGGTGCAGAACGGCGCTTCCGTCGAGCTTCTGTACTCTTCTCGGATTCTCTCGCAGCCAGGCCGCCCAACTCCCGCGAACTGGTCAGCAGCGCTCGAGCATGCGCCCGGGTGTCGCTGTCATAACTCTGCGACGCAGCGAGTAACTCCCAGGCGGCGCTAGGCTCCTGCAGTTGCTCCCATTCGAGCTTGCAGGCAAAAAGATAAAAGGGATCGATGGCTTGCTGGCGGGCCGCAGAGACTGGCTCATCCAGTGGCCCGAGAAGCGGCCGATGCAGATTGGTTGGATGGAATGCAGTGCGCGCAGGATCCGCTAAACCGCAAGGGCCGGGCTGCGAGGATCGTGGTGCTCCCTCGCGAACGGGAACTGGGACGGGTGGATGCACCGCCGGAAACATATTGGCTACTAACACAACATCTACTCCATATCCCGAAACGGTACGGGATTGCGAAGACATCAAGGGTGCCAATGGGAGGAAGCTGGGTTACCCGGCCAGAGGCAGAATCGGAAATGAAGAAGCAAGTGGGATTCCGAATTGGCATCCCAAATCGCACCTGCAACTTCCCTGTTTGAAATAGTTTCCGGATATTGGAACAAGAGGTCTGTGAAAATCTTGCCGAAATTCCGGCAAACTGCCGACGAGCCGTCGGCAAGGGTCTTGGCGGATTCAAGATGCTTCGCAGTTCAGAAGACTCAAGAGTAATCAGCCTTCGTGATCTTCAAACGCTGCATCTTCGATTGCAGAGTAGTGCGCTTCACTCCCAGTCGATGAGCGGCGCCGTGCGGGCCGGACAGCACGCCTTTGGTTTCGCGCAACACGCGAAGAATGTGATCGCGTTCTGCGCTGTCCAGGGTACGAGCGGAATCGACGGCGGACGGAACCGGAATGCGCAAGTCCGAAATCGGCACCGACAGCACTGAGCCTTCGGTCAGGATCACCGACCGTTCAATCAGATTTTCCAGTTCGCGGATGTTGCCCGGCCACGACCAGTCCTTGAGAATCGTCATGGTTTCAGTGGGGACGGTTTCGATGTGGCGACCCATGCGGAGGGAAAATTTGCGGACGAAATAGCGCACCAAAAGAGGAATGTCGTCGCGCCTCTCGCGCAGCGGAGGAACCACAATGGGAAATACGTTGAGACGATAAAAAAGGTCGGCGCGGAAATCGTGGTCGATGACGCTTTGTGCCAGATCGCGATTGGTAGCCGCAATCATGCGCGCGTTCACTTTTATGGTGCGAGTGCTGCCCAGTCGTTCGAATTCCTGATCCTGCAGGGCGCGCAGCAGCTTGGGCTGCAGTTCCAGCGGAATCTCTCCCACCTCGTCGAGAAACAGCGTGCCCCCATCGGCCAATTCCAGGCGTCCCAGCTTCTGAGTGAGAGCATGAGTGAAAGCTCCTTTCTCGTAGCCGAACAGTTCGCTCTCCAGCAGGCCGGTGGGAATGGCCGCGCAATTGATCTTGATGAAACTCTGGTCTTTGCGCCGGCTCATCTGATGAATGGCGCGGGCAATGAGTTCTTTGCCGGTACCGGTCTCGCCCAGGATCAGGACCGTGGCATCGCTGGAGGCGACGGTGGAAACCTGGTTCAGTACGTGGGTGAGGGCAGCGCTCTCACCCACGAGTTCAGAAAAGTTGGCGTGGTAGCGAATCTCTCCCTCGAGATATTTCTTCTCCTCGGCGAGGCGGTTCTTCAGCGTTTCGATCTCGGCGGCGGCGCGCTGATTTTCAATCGCGATGCCTAATTGGGCCGCAACCTGATTCAGGATGTGTAAGTCGTCGGCATGGAAGGCATGCTTGCGGGTGCTTCCGAGAACCAAAACTCCGAGGGAGTTTTTGGGGCGAAGAAGGGGCACGCAGCATAGAGACTTCAGCCCCTCGGCGACATAGCTTTTGGAAATCGCGCTGTCGAAGGTCTCCATCTGTTTTTGGGAAAAGATCATTGCTTCGCGCTGCTCCAGGGCAACGCCGGCGGGGCTGGTGGACAGGGTGATGGGAACCCCTTGCGTGATGCCTTTTCCCAGGGGAAAGTCCAGCGCGTGGCGAGTCAGCAATCCGGTGGTCGGATCATGCAGGGTGAAACTGGCAAACTCCTGGCGGAGCACGCGCCGGATACGCGCCGATATCTGGGGAAAGACCTGCTCTAAGTTCCAGTGCGACGAGAGCAGGGTGCTGACCTCCATCAGCATTTGCAGCCGGGAACTTTCCTTGCGCAGCAATTTTTCCAATTCCTTTTGGGCGGTGATCTCGACTACTAGAACGCCGATGCGGGTGACGTTGCCGGCTTCGTCGGGGAGAGGAACGTAATGCACCGTCCAGTGCCCAATTTCAGATTTTGCCGGGAGCTTGCCGGAAACCTCCTGATCCATCGGCTGCTTACTGCTGAGCACTTGCCGGATTGTTGATTCCACCGGATCGGCTACATCTCCTATGATCTCCCGCACAGTCTTGCCCAGGTGGTCAGCGACTGAAACGCCATTCATCTCGGCCAGTTTTCGGTTGATGGCGAGATAGTGAAATTCGGAATCGAGAATGCAGAGGCCGACGTGGGCCGAGTTGAAATACGCGGTGAGCAACTTCTCCGGCTCGCTGGGCAGGGGGAACGGGATAGGACTATCCGGGTGGAACGATGCCAGGTTAGAGGCCATGGGGGAGCACCTCTAAAGAGATGGATAAGAGGATGGAATCGGACCTTAAGGCAGGTTGAAGCGCGGTGAATTCGAGGCGAAAAGATTGGGGTAAGGCGACTCCACCCGCCAGTTCGCCCGGTGGGAGCGCCGACAGTGGTCGCGTACTTACAATCTGTAAGGTTGAGGGATACGAATACAGATACACGTTCCTCTATGCCCGCCTCCCCCTCAAAAGGCTGGCCAATGTTCGGTTCGCCCCCCGAACAGGCGCATTATAACCATAGAGTGAAGACTTCAAGCATTTTTTTCGTGAGGATTACAAATTCAGGAATTCATGATGGGAATGTCGCGTTAGAAATTTCCCTTATTGGAGTCCATCGGCCCTACGCCATGGAATGTGCCGGATGGCGCGGACTATAATTTAGAAGTGGCGCGAGGATGGGAAAGCAAGCAGATTGAGGATCAGCAGGCCGAAGCCGGGCGATCCTCGCGGAAAAGCGGCGAGCCGTTGACTCCGAGCGAAGCCGCTCGCCTGCGAGCGAAAGAAAGCCTTCGTTTATCCCGGCAACGAGTTATGCAGCAGATGGAAGCGAGTTCTAACCCGCGGCATCGGGAATTGCTCAAGCTTGAGTTGGATGCGCTGGATCAGAAACTGCGCGACTTAGACCAATAAGGAACGCAGCTTTCCCCTGCCCCCACTGCGGCATCGTCGATGGCTGACTCGCCCCGTGTAATAATCTTTTCATGACTGCCTACGTTTACGTCTCTCTGAAGAAGAGCGTGCTCGACCCGCAAGGTAAAACCATCCACGGCGCACTCAACAAAATGGGATACAAAGGGCTGGAGAGCGTGCGCCAGGGAAAATATTTTGAGCTTACGCTGGACGGGGGATTGTCCCGCGACGAGGCGCAGGCGGAAGTCGAGCGCATCGCCCGCGAAGTGCTGACCAACCCGGTCATCGAAGAATTCCGCTGCTCTCTCGGCGAATAGCATCCGAAGTCTCTGAGGTCTCTTCCATGTGCGGTATTGTCGGTTACGTTGGCAAGAAAAGCGTGGTTCCGGTGATCATCGAAGGTCTGCGACGGCTGGAATATCGTGGGTACGATTCCGCCGGAATTGCGGTTGCGGGCAATGGCGATGGGCTGCAGATTCGGCGCGCGGAAGGCAAGCTGCGCAATCTGGAAGAAGTCATCCGGCAGAATCCGCTGGAAGGAACCTACGGCATCGGGCACACCCGCTGGGCGACGCATGGCCGTCCCACCGAAGAGAATGCGCATCCTCACCGCGATTGCACGGGCAAGATCGTGGTGGTGCATAACGGCATCGTCGAAAATTATCTTAGCCTGAAAAAGAAGCTGATCGAAGAAGGCCACAAGTTCACCACCGAGACCGACACGGAAGTGATCGCGCACCTGGTGGAGAAATATTCGAGCACCGCGGGAAACGGGAATAAGGTTGCGCTGGAAGATGCGGTACGGCAGGCGGTGAAGCAACTCACGGGCGTATTTGCGCTGGCGGTGATTTCGACCGACGATCCCAACAAAATTGTGGCGGCGCGGAATGGGCCTCCGGCGGTGATTGGGCTGGGCAACGACGAATATTTTGTGGCTTCGGATGTGCCGGCGATTCTTTACCACACGCGCGACATTTTCTTTCTCGCGGACGGCGACATGGCGGTGGTCACGCCCGATGGCGTGCAACTCTCCGACTTCGATGGCAAGCCGATTCAGCGGCAGGTGCAGCACGTCACCTGGGATCCGATTCTGGCGGAAAAGGGCGGCTTCAAGCATTTCATGCTCAAGGAAATTTATGAGCAGCCGCGCGCCGTGCGGGATACGACTCTGGGCCGCATCTCGCAGGATACGGGACACATTTTTCTCGATGAGATGGAAATCGGCGAGGCTGAGTTCCGGGCGGCACAGAAGATCAACATCATTGCCTGCGGCACGAGCTGGCATGCCGGGCAGGCGGGAAAATTCATGATCGAATCGTTGGCGCGCATGCCGGTGGAAGTCGACTATGCCAGCGAATGGCGCTATCGCAATCCGATTGTTGACCCTAATACGATCACGATTGTGATTTCGCAATCGGGAGAGACCGCGGACACGATCGCCGCACAGCGCGAGGCCAAGGCGAAAGGATCGAAGACACTGGCGATCTGCAACGTGGTGGGATCGATGATCACGCGCGAAGCCGCGGGCACGATCTATACCCATGCCGGACCGGAAATCGGCGTGGCGTCGACAAAGGCGTTCACGGCGCAGTTGACCGCGCTCTATGTGCTGGCCATGTATCTGGCGCAAGTGCGGGGCGTGATGCCGCCCGAGAAAGCGCGTGCTGCCATGCTGGAACTCACGCAAATTCCTGCCAAGCTGGAGAATGTTCTCACCGAAGACGAGACCTGCGATGCTCTGGCCAAACAGTACCAGCGGGCGCACGATTTTCTTTTCCTGGGACGCGGCATTCATTATCCGATCGCACTTGAGGGCGCGCTCAAGCTGAAGGAAATTTCTTATATTCACGCGGAAGGGTATCCCGCGGGCGAGATGAAGCATGGGCCGAATGCGCTGATTGATGAGAATTTGCCGGTGGTGATCATCGCGACTCGCGATGCAAATAGTCCCGGCTCGATGCTGCGCTATGAAAAGACGATGTCAAATCTGAAGGAAGTGAAGGCGCGCTCGGGAGTCGTGATCGCGCTTGCGACGCTCGGCGATGTGGAGATCAAAGAGGCGGCGGATCACGTCGTCTATATTCCGGCGGCTCCGGAAGAGTTGCTGCCGATTTTGGAGATTGTGCCTTTGCAGCTGCTGGCGTATCACATTGCGGTGCGGCGCGGCTGCGACGTGGATCAGCCGAGGAACCTGGCAAAGTCAGTTACGGTGGAGTAGAGGGACAGCTTAGAATTCTGCCGGTTCGACATCGGTATGTACGAAATCGCGACCTTTGTAGAGCAGCGGTTCGTCCATCTCTTTGGCTAGCGCATAAGCGAAACAATCGCCAAGATTCAGGCCTGCCTTGTGGCGTCCTTTCCCGAAATCGCGATAGGCCTGGCGGGCGATCTCCGCTTGATGGGGAGTGACCGGCTCGATTTGAATGTGCGTCGCCCGGAAAAGGTCGTCGAAGCGGCGGCTGGCGATGGCGTCGCGCGCGCTGTCAATGACAACTGCCGCCTCAACAAAACTGATCGCTGAGATCCGCCGTGTAGCGGCATTCTTAATCGCCGCCGCGAACCCGGGCGCCTCCGGTTCGGCGTGCAGGATCGCTACGATGGCAGATGAGTCGACGATCATTTGAACATTCCCTTCTCGTCGTAAAGGTCGTCGACCGCGATCGACTTACGGGACTTCTTGAGGTGGGCCGCGCAGTCTCTTCCGATCTTCAGAATGCGCTCCGCCAGGTCTTCGCTGGAATTTTCGCGAACCCGCTCCAAGCGCTCGCGAATCGCCTCACTCACGGCGACGGTCATGCTTTCACCGGTGACTTTCGCCAGTTCCCGCGCCAGGCGGTGGGCCTGATCGTTTTTTATGTTCAGACTCATGATTCTACCTGTCTACCATTCAGTTCCACCATTCTACCACAAGATAATTTTAAGCGGGCGAGAACGGTCAGCAAGGCTGCGATTCCAAATCCCCACACCGCAAACGCCGCGTCCACCGCCCACTTCGGGGCCACCCCGACTCTGCGCAGGAGGAAGGGCAGAAAATTCCAGGTGGTGATGTGGACATAGTCCCAAGGGTCGTAGGTCATGTCTTCAGTGTTCAGGCCCCACGCGTTCATTTTTCCCAAGGCGAAGGCGACGATGTTTTTGAAACGTAACCCGATCACGAATGTGGGATGGCCGAAGGTCTCCATCTGATAGATCTCAAGGGGAAGCCAGAAGGCCAGCGAGGCCGCCTGAACTACGAAGCTGAGGGCGATCACGGCCACGCCAAGCGCACGGACGGCCTTAGTCAGATTTTCGCGGTACGTGAGCAGCAGAGGAACCGCGAGCAGCGCCACCATCTCGACTGCCGTGGAAACATAGCGATCTCCCCAGGCAAAATCGCCCGCCCAATAGGTGTAGCGCGCGTAAAAACTGATATAGCCGAGCAGCAGGAGCAGTGAAGTCACGGCATAGGCGCGCACGTCGGGGCCGAGCCGCTTCCATAGCAGCACGAGCAGAAGGATAGTGAGCGCGAACAGAGGATCGAACAGGAAAATCGACTTCTCCGGTTTGAGGAACGGTCCGATGAATCCCTCAAAGAACGGCGTGCTCCAGGGAAAATTCACGGGCAGCGTGGGATCGATGATGCGTTCTTCTTTGGCGAAGATCGAAACATAGGTATTGGTGAACGAACCGAAGCGGTAGAACTGGTAGACGCGATCGATCAGCAGAAAAACCGTGTAAATGGGGGCGGCGACTTTGCAGTACGCGACGAAGCGCCGCCACAAGTCGCGCCCGCGCACCTGCTCGAACCAGCAGACGACCAATAGAAAAATTCCGGCGGCCATCAGGTCGAGACCCGTGGTCAGGCGAGTCAGCAAATTTAATCCCAACGCCGTTGATCCAATGATCAGGGCGCGCGCGCTTCCGGTGCGCAGCCATTCGTACTGGAAGGAGAATCCGACTAGGGCCAGAAGCATGATGTAGTTGTTCTCGGTCATGTTCTGGGTGTAGTGCAGATGGGTCGTGCAGAAAAGCAGTGCCAGCACGCCGGCAATCGATTCTTTTAATCCGAATCGCAATTGCCGCAGAAAGCGGAAGGCGATCATCGCGGTCAGAACGTTGACCAGAATGCTGGTGCTGTAGACGGCGACGATGCTGCGCACGCCCGGGTCGTCCTCATAGTCGCTAAAGATGTGCCAGTGCGAAATCCAGGTGCCGACGAGGTCGGCGGGAAGCATCAGCAGAGACTGGCCGATGCCGTACCAGCTGTAAAGACGCCCGCCGCGGCCGTGCAGGCCGAACTCGGGATACTCGTAGGGGAGGACTTGCGGGTCGGGGGTCCAGAGCCAGTGCGTGGCTTGCAGGCGATGGGTCGTGTCGGAGGTGCCGAGTTCTCCGGATTGCACGACGAAAGCCAGCAGGCCGGCAGTGAGGCACAAAAGTAAGAATGGATCGCGCAGCCAGCGGATCGGGCTCATTGCTTTGGATGGTAATACATTCGCTGGGCGGTCTCGCGTGCCATGACGAATGGGAATCGTCGCGCACCTGAATCTGATTTTCGGAGAACGCCCGGACGAATGCGTCCGGGCCTACGTGATTTGCGGTTAGGCTTACTGGTTTCATCTTTCGGACTCTTCCGGGCCTTATTCTGTTCGATGGGTTTACCCACGTGCTTGCGCCGTGATCGGGAGGTTTTGTTTTTTTCGGGTGTCCGGACGGGTGCGTCCGGGCTTACGTGAGTTATCCTGTTGCGGGGAAAATCATGGCTCAGTGCGTGTCTTGTGGCGGCGAGCTTCCGGCGAATGTTCGCTTCTGCTCTGCTTGCGGAGCGCCGGTAGGGAGCGCTACTCCGAATAGCGACGACATGGCGACGATTGACTTCGCTTCGGCGACAGCTACGTCGCCGTTGCCGCCTGTGCCGCCGCGGCCGCCATCTTCCAAATCGTCGTCACGGCCGCCGAGTTCTGCGGAGTTCCTGCTGAGCGAAGGACGGTTTCTTCCCGGACGGCTGCTCGCGGGGCGCTATCGCATCATTGCGCTGCTGGGCAAAGGCGGAATGGGTGAGGTGTATCGCGCCGACGATTTGACGCTTGGGCAGGCAGTCGCCATGAAATTTCTGCCGGACGAAGCTTCGCACGATGAAGGCTTGCTGGAGCGCTTTCGCAATGAAGTGCGCATCGCGCGGCGGGTATCGCATCCCAATGTGTGCCGCGTCTATGACGTGGGCGACGTGGATGGCCAGACTTTTTTCACGATGGAGTACGTTGACGGCGAAGATCTCGCTTCGCTGCTGCGCCGCATCGGACGTCTGCCGCAGGATAAGGCGCTCGAAATTGCGCGCCAACTTTGCGCGGGGCTGGCTGCGGCGCATTCGAAAGGCGTGCTGCATCGCGATCTGAAACCGGCCAACATCATGCTCGACGGGCGCGGGCAAGTCGTGATCACTGATTTCGGCCTGGCCGGAGTCGCCGACGACATTCGCGGCCCCGAAGTGCGCAGCGGGACTCCGGCCTACATGGCTCCGGAGCAACTCGCGGGCAAAGAGGTGAGCACGCGCAGCGATATTTATGCGCTGGGGCTGGTGCTCTATGAAATTTTTACGGGCAAACGCGCGTTTGCGGAAAAAACTGCGGGAGCACTGCATGCGGGCGCCGACCGCACTCCCAGCCGGCCGTCGTCGGTGGTGAAGGATCTTGATCCGATCATTGAGAGAGTAATTCTGCGCTGCATCGAGAACGAGCCTTCGGCGCGCCCGGCCACGGCGCTGGCGATTGCTGGAGCTCTGCCGGGCGGTGATCCGCTGGCTGCTGCGCTGGCTGCCGGAGAAACGCCATCGCCACAGATGGTCGCGGCCTCTGGAGAGACGGGCGGGTTGCGCCCGCAGATTGCGGTGGCTTGCCTGATTGCGATTCTCGTGGGGCTGGGGATCGGAATGTATTTGACGATCCGTTATAGCGCTCTGGAGAAAATGCACCTCGAAATGCCGCCGGAAGCGCTGGCGCAAAAAGCCCGCGAGATCGTCACAAAAGTTGGCTATCCGCAGAAGCCCGGCGACAGCGCCTACGGGCTGAATTACGACACCAACTTTCTCGACGCCGTGGAAAAAGAAAGTAAGACGCCTCCGAATTGGAACGAAATTCTGGCGGGACGGCCGCTGGCGCTGCTGTTCTGGTACCGGCAGAGTCCGAACCTGATGAGCGCGAGCAATTATCGCGACATCCTGCTCATCCCCGGAATCATTGAGGAAGAAGATCCTCCGACCACGCTATCCGGGATGATCAATGTGAAGATGGATGCGGCTGGGCGGCTGATTTATTTTCAGGCGATTCCGCCGCAGAAAGAAGCAGCGCCGGCGACGACGTCGACTGCAGACTGGAGCCCGCTGTTGGCCGCGGCTGATCTTGATCCGGCGAAACTACAGACCGCGCAGCCGGAGTGGGCTTCGTTCGGGGCGGCCGATGCGCGCGTCGCATGGACTGGCGTGTGGCCGGGATCGACGCGTCCCATGCGCGTTGAAGCTGCAGCGTGGCATGGCAAGCCAGTATTCTTCGCGGTGATCGGCGATTGGAACAAGCCCTGGCGCATGCCGGAGCCGGAGACGGACACCAAAAGTGAGATCGGCCATACCATCGAGCTTCTGACGCTGATCGCGCTCTTAGGAGGAGGAGCGTTGCTGGCGCGACGCAACTATCGCCAGGGCCGTAGCGATCACGAGGGCGCGCTGCGGCTGGCGGTTTTTATTTTCTGCCTGGAAATACTGCTCTGGTTGTGCCGCTCGCACCTGGTGCCCGGCTTCGATACGTTCGGCCTGTTTATGATTGCCATCGCCGCGGGGTTGCTGTGGGGCGGCGTGCTGTGGATGCTCTACCTCGCCATCGAGCCCTGGATTCGGCGGCGCTGGCCGCACGCCATCATCTCCTGGAGCCGGCTGCTTTCCGGACAACTACGCGACCCGGTGGTGAACCGCGACATCCTGGTGGGAGTCGCATTTGGCGTGTTGTGGATTCTCATGTTCGAGGTCATGTATATACCGCTGGCTCGGGTGGGAGCCGCGCCGCAGACGAACTCGCTGGCGTACCTGATGGGTGGGCGCTTCGCGATCGGACAGTGGCTGATGCAGATTCCTTTCTCGATTTTTGGAACGCTGGAGTTTTTCTTTGCGCTGCTGGGCTTGAAAGTGCTGCTTCGGAAAGACTGGCTGGCCGCGATCGCCTTCCTAGCGGTCGTTGTCGGAATCCGTGCCTTAGAAAGTACGCACCTTGGCGTGCTGCTTCCGTGCCTGATTCTGATCTACGGCGTGCTGGTTCTGATTGTGTTTCGCTTCGGGCTGGTGCCGCTTTTCGTGGCTTCGTTCACGGTGAATATGCTGGCGAACGTTCCCTTCACAGCGGATTTTTCGGCGTGGTACACGGGGACGACGGCTCTGGCGCTGCTGAGTGTAGTGGCAATAGCGGGATGGGCGTTCTATCACTCGCTGGGCGGGGCTCCGGTGTGGAAGGTGGAGATGGAGTAGGGATCTGCAGCAGAGTATAATGCGAACTAATTAATCAGTTCATGGCCACATCGCCCAACTCGGCTCCGAAGATTGTTTCCGCTCTGGCGGCACGAACACAGCTCGGCCAGATCATGCGGCGGGCGCGCCTGGAGAACACTCGGTTTGTGGTAGATCGGCGCGGTGAGCCGCAAGTTGTCATTATGAGCGTACGGGATTTCCTCAAGAACATCGCCCCAGAACCTAAGCTTCTCGCTACCTTGCGCGCATCTGCCCGTAAGAAAGGCACGAACCGGCTCTCCCTGCGCGATATCAACCGCGAGATCCGCGCCTACCGCAAAGAGCGTTCGCTCTAAGTTCCATGAGAACGATCCGCGTCGTTCTGGACACAAATGTTGTCGTGTCTGCGCACCTGAACTCGGAGGGATATGAACGTCATGTGCTCGACCTTGCCCTGGCGGGCAAGGTCCAACTCGTGGTCTCGGACATAATTCTCGCTGAGTACGCCGGCGTGTTACGGCGGCCCACCTTTCGCTTCAGTCCGGCCGAAGTGAGCCGCGCCTTGCGGATGATACGCAGCGCCGCCCGTTGCGTTACTCCCCAACGCGGCTTGTCCATCGCTCGCGATCCGGATGACAACCGATTCCTGGAGTGTGCGGAGTCGGCTAAAGCGGACTTCCTGGTCACCGGTAACAAGCGCCACTTCCCGAAGCAATGGCGGCAGACGCATATCGTCAACGCCAGAGAATTGCTGGAGTGGATCATTCCGGAACTGCAGCGTTGAGCCTCGGGCGTGCCCGCCGCCGCGCCACTGCCCGAGGGCTTTCGGAAACCCTCGGGGACAGGAATCGCGGGACACTTTAGTTTTGAGTTGGCGCCGTCAACCAAGGGGTGAAGAGAATGCTCGATCCGCTAACGGTCGCGCATCCTGTATTGCCCGGGCCAGCGGCACATCCCCAGTAGTTTTGGGATGCATTGATAGTTCCGGTGCAGGCCGCGCCGTCCAGGGTGCACACATTGGCGACACCGATCTGACCGTTAAGAAGATCGTTGAAGTTGGCGTCGACCTCGGCGGGCGTGTTGACTGCGATGGCAACATCCTCATCCGTGATGACATTGCCGGAGATGACTGTTCCGGTTACGGGTGACCCTCCGCCGCCGCTATTGATGTTGATTCCGGTTGTCCCGGGCGTTGCCGTGTCAAAGGTATCGGCGCCATTTCCTGAAATGTAGTTGCCGATCACCATGTTGCCGGAAAAGGTATCGGCGGGCGCGCCAAACGCCGGACCCACGTGGGAGTGGAGCGCGACTCCGGGAATGCCGTTCCCGGTGAGCTGGTTTCCTTTGATCAAGTTGCCCGAAACTGTGCCTGGGCCGGCACCGTCAGAGAACATGCCTGCTCCGGCGCCTCCGACCTGCACGCCGTTGTTGGCGGAAATGTTTTCGGATACGACGTTATTGTTGACTCCGTTGTGTGGCGGCAGCGGCACCGTCATGGTTTGTCCGGCAGGCGGATGCGACGCGAGAACGATGCCGCATTCCAGGGGATTGTTCACAATGATGTTGTGGGTGATCAGATTGCCATGACTCTCCGCAGTCTCATCGCTGAGCAGAACGCCGTCAGCGTTTCCAGTCATGGTGTTACCCGACACGATCGAATTCGCCGTACCGACCATGTGGATCGCACCGCCGCAGTCTCCGGTCTCATCGGTTTCGTAGATGCCACTTCCAGGCTGGTCCGGGCAGCCGGTTAGTGCTCCGGTGAACGACAGCCCCGAGGTTGAGTCGTTATCTGCAACGTTATTGTTCTGGATCTTCACGTTCGAAGCACTCACCACCAGGATGCCCTCATACAGGGCGCCGCGCACCGTGAAACCCGAGATGGTGACGTTGGCAAGGCCGGGATGGTCGTAGCCATCCACGAAAATTCCGTGGGCGAAATTAGCCGCCTGGATGATTGATTGGGCGGAGCTCGTGCCAAGCAGCGACACGGGCTTGCTGATGGTGACTTCTTCCGGGTAAATTCCTGGAGCGACTTTGATCACATCGTTGTTGGCAGCGGCATTGACCGCTGACTGAATGGTCGAGTGACAACCGGCGCCTTTCGGATTCACACAGAGAGTTTTAGCTGCAGCTTGATTAATCCCGACTGCCAGGATCAAGCACGACACGATCAGAAGTGAACGGAACAGACAAACACGCATGGAAATGCTCCTCCCTTTTGAATAAAGGCAGAAAAGCTGTGAGAGATGAACGGGGAATCCCGAATGCGGACGAATTGTTGTCCTAATTTTTCTATTGGTCAATAGGGCATTGTGCCTAGCCCAGTGGGCGATGAGTCATTCCCCGATTTTGAGGTTGCGGCTTGCTTGCTGGGCCTTGATCGCTGAGCTCATTTTTCCGCAACCGGAAGGTGGGGTCGAGCATCTAAAAACTTGACAGTGACTCACTCAACCCCTATCATGTGCTTGATCCTAAAGCAGTTGACGGCTGAAAATCACTGTTGACAAAGGACTTATCAAGTTTAGGGAGGCTCATACTATGAGCAAGATTATTGGAATTGACCTGGGGACGACCAACTCCTGTGTGGCCGTCATGGAAGGCGGGGAGCCGAAAGTTATCCCCAATGAAGAAGGAGGGCGAACCACCCCCTCGGTAGTTGGATTCACCAAGACCGGAGAACGGCTGGTCGGCCAGGTGGCGAAACGGCAGGCCATCACCAATCCGGAGAACACGGTTTATTCGATCAAGCGGTTTATGGGACGCCGCTTTGACGAGGTGCAGGAAGAAATCAAGATGGTCCCATACAAGGTCGTGCAGTCGGGCGATCACGTTGCCGTGCTGGCGCAGGGGAAGGAATACACCCCGCCGCAGGTTTCGGCGCTGATTCTGCAGAAGCTGAAGAAGGCTGCGGAAGATTATCTCGGCGAGAAAGTGACCGAGGCGGTTATCACCGTGCCGGCGTATTTCAACGACGCGCAGCGGCAGGCGACCAAAGATGCCGGGCAGATTGCCGGCCTCGAGGTAAAGCGCATCATCAACGAGCCGACGGCGGCCGCGCTGGCTTACGGACTCGACAAAGGCAAGGACGAGACCATCGCCGTGTATGACTTCGGCGGCGGCACGTTCGACATTTCGATCCTCGAAGTTGGGGAAGGCGTGATCGAAGTCAAGGCCACCAACGGCGATACACACCTGGGCGGCGACAACATCGACCAGCGGCTGGTGGATTGGCTCATCGACGAATTCAAGAAGGACGAAGGTCTCGACCTGCGCGCCAAGGGCAACGAGATGGCGCTGCAGCGTCTGCGCGACGCGGCGGAGCGGGCGAAGATCGAGCTCTCGACGACGATGGAAACCGAGATCAACCTGCCGTTCATCACGGCGGACGCTTCCGGGCCGAAGCATCTGGTCAAGAAGCTGACCCGGGCGAAGCTGGAAGGGATGATTGAGGACATCATTCAGCGCTCGGTGGGTCCTTGCAAGCAGTGCATGAAAGACGCAGGCATTGAAGCGGCGAAGATCAACGAAGTGGTGCTGGTCGGCGGACAGACGCGCATGCCGCGCATTCAGCAGCTGGTAAAAGAGCTGTTTGGACGCGAAGGACACAAGGGCGTCAATCCGGATGAAGTGGTGGCGATCGGTGCGGCGATTCAGGGCGGCGTGCTCAAGGGCGAAGTGAAAGACCTGCTTCTGCTCGACGTGACTCCGCTGACGCTGTCGATCGAGACTCTGGGCGGCGTTTCGACGCCGATGATTCCGCGGAACACGACGATTCCGACCAAGAAGACGGAAACGTTCTCGACCGCGGCTGACAGCCAGACCTCGGTTGAGGTGCACGTGCTTCAGGGCGAACGTCCCATGGCGGCGCAGAACCGGACTCTGGGCAAGTTCCACTTGACCGGAATTCCACCGGCTCCGCGGGGCGTGCCGCAGATTGAAGTGACGTTCGACATCGATGCTAACGGCATTCTGAATGTGACCGCGAAAGATACGGCCACGCAGAAGGATCAGAAGATCACGATCACGTCATCTTCCGGATTGTCGAAGGACGAGGTCGAGCGCATGGCGAAGGAAGCCGACGCGCATTCGGCCGAAGACAAAGCGGCGCGTGACCTGATCGACGCCAAGAACCAGCTCGACTCGATGGTCTACAACATCGAGAAGATGCTGCGCGAGCAGGGCGACAAGATCTCCGGCTCAGAGCGCGGAGATGTTGAGAACGCCTTGGCCGACGCCAAGAAGGCGCTGGAGTCGAACGACAAGGCGCAGATGGACAAGGCCCGCGAGACGCTGACTGCAGCCTCGCACAAGCTGGCTGAGCAGATGTACAAGGCGGCTCAACCGGCAGGCGGAGCGCCGGGTGGACCGGGCGGACCGAGCGCTGGGGCTGGACCGCAGCCGGGCGCGAACGGCGGAGGCCAGAAGAAGGACGAAGGTGTGATCGACGCCGAGTACGAGGACGTGGAAGACAAAAAGTAAGCTGTCAGCTCTCAGCCGACAGCTTTTAGCTTGAATCGTGTGGCGCGGGCACTCTTGCCCGCGCCAGCGTTTGCAGGGCACACGCAGAGGGGGACGAAGTGGATTTTCAGGTGAATGGGGAAACGTATTTTTTGAGCCTCGCCGAGGACGAGCAGCGATGGCTGGTTTTTGTCGAGAGTGCCGCGGGCACGCGGGCTGTCCCGGTCTATGAGGACGGACCGGAGTTCGAGGATATGAAAGTCGTCGTGGAAGATAAAGAGAGACGGAAGATTCTGAATTAAACTGGGGTCGGTCTCGATCCGGCCTCAGAACTGCGCGCAATGGCAACCTCCACTAAAAAAGATTACTACGAAATTCTTGGGGTGAAGAAGTCAGCTTCGGCTGACGACATCCGCAAGGCGTTTCGCAAACTTGCGCGCAAGTATCATCCTGACGTTAATCCAGGGGACAAGTCGGCGGAGGAAAAGTTCAAGACGCTGAGTGAGGCCAATGAAGTTCTCAGCGATCCGAAGAAGCGCAAGATTTACGACCAGGTCGGTTTTTATTCCGACAACATCGATGCAGCTACGGCTGAGGCTTATGCGCGGGCTGGAGGCGGGGCGAACGGCGGCGGCTTTCCTCCGGGCGGATTTCAGGGTGGCGGCGGGCAGGCTGGGCCGGGTGGAGTGCATTTCGATTTCGGGGGATTCGATTTCTCCGACATGGCGGACAACGCCGCGCGCGGCGGCAAGGGCGGTTCCGGCGGCGGAGGCAGCTTTCGCGACATTTTTGGATCGATCTTTGGCGGAGGCCGCGGGGCGGCCCAGGCTGAGGAAGGCCCGGAGCCGGGCAGCGATCTCGAATATCAGGTCAATGTTCCTTTCTGGACGGCGATTCGCGGCGGCGTGATTCGGCTGAACATCACGCGGCAGGACGTTTGCTCTACCTGTCATGGACAGGGAGCGATCGAATCGCCGGGTAAGTGTCCGGAGTGCGGCGGCAGCGGACAGATCACGCAGACCGGCGGGCGGATGAAGTTCAATGTGCAGTGTCCGCGCTGTCATGGGACCGGGAAGAATCTGACTACATGCCCGACCTGTCACGGTGAAGGCACGGTGACGAACAGCGAGCCGCTCGAAGTGCGCATTAAAGCTGGAACCCGCGATGGGCAGCGCATTCGGCTGCCGGGCAAGGGTAATGCTGGCGGGCACGGCGGCGTGGCAGGCGACCTCTACGTGATTATCCGCACCGGGGATCATCCGGTTTTTCGGCGCGACGGCGACGATATTTATCTGAGCGTTCCGGTGACGGCGACCGAGGCGGCGCTGGGCTCGAAGATCGAGGTGCCGACCATCGACGGCCGGGCGCTGTTGAAGATTCCGCCGGGAACGCAGTCTGGGCAGAAGCTTAGGCTGCGGGAAAAGGGTGTGCCGTCGGCGACGCGGGAGGGCGAACGCGGGGATGAGATTGTCGAGGTCGCGGTGACGGTGCCCATGCCGCGCGATGAGCGGACGAAAGAATTGCTGCGGGAGCTGGCGAAATTGAATCCGGAAGATCCGCGGGCGGAGTTGTGGAGTAAGGTGTAACCTCTGTGTTTCTCTGTGACCTCTGTGGTGAACGTTTTTGTTCCTAATTGGGAACCCGCAAAACATTTTCACCACAGAGGTCACAGAGAAACACAGAGGGCTTGTGATATGCCGTAGTTATGGCTACCGCCGCACATGCTCCTGCACTTGCTATCAACCGAATTACCCACGCAATTATCGCCGCGGCTATGAAGGTTCACTCCAGCCTTGGCCCTGGACTTCTGGAGAGCGCTTACCAGGCCTGCCTTGTTCATGAACTGCGAAGCCGCGGCCTCGAAGTCGCAGCTCAAGTTCCTCTTCCAGTCATCTACGAGGGTCAGAAACTCGAAGTCGGATACCGCATTGATCTGCTGGTGGAAGGCCGCGTTGTTGTCGAGGTGAAATCCGTGGAGGCGGTTCATCCGATCCATGAAGCGCAACTTCTCTCCTACATGCGCCTCGGCGGGCGGAATGTAGGCCTGCTGATCAACTTCAATGTACTGCACCTGCGCGATGGGATCAGGCGCATGGTGGACGGCAGAGACTGGGAGCAGTAGCGCCGAAAGTCTTAAAAGTGAGGACGCGCAGAGAAAGGCGAGGGCCCGCCTTGAGCGCGAGCCCCCTAGCTCTTGCTACTTCTTCTTGCTGGGATCATCCGCTGGGTTGATGTAGTTGATCTGTAACGGGGATGCCCCGTGAATCTGAATCACGGTTTCCCCCGACGCCGCTGCGTAGTGATGCATTGTCGGATCGAGGTAGGCGAAGCTGCCCGCGCCGAAGCTCATCATCTTGCTATCGTCGAACTGGTCTCCCATCCCAACCTTGAGCGTGCCCGATAACACGGTCACGTTCTCGCGGTGCGGGTGGGTGTGCGGCGGGAACTTGTAGCCGTCCGGCATTTTCAGGCGAACCGTGAAGTCGCCGGTCGAGGCCATTGGGTCCCCTTCCATGACGGCGAATTGGGCTCCGGCGGGAACAGACGGCGGAGGCGGTCCCCACTTCACCTGGTCGGGCGTGAAGGCGTTTTGCGCGTGGCAAGGCTGCACGGCAATGAATGCAGCCAAGGATAGTGCGACAACGAGAAACGGTAATCTCATCGAACCCCTCCTGTGAACTGCGCGGCATGATAAACACTCAGAGCCGGCAGTTGCAACAATCGGTTTTCGGGAGGATTAAGACATTTTCACCACAGAGGTCACGGAGAAACACAGAGGGCTTGTGATATGCCGTAGTTATGGCTACCGCTGCACATTCTCCTGCACCTGCGCGACGGAGTCAGGCGCATGGTGGACGGCAGCGACTGGGAGAAGTAGCCATTCTTCCGTGTTCCTCTGTGTCTCTGTGGTGAATGCTTTGAGTCGTTACCTCCGTGCCACGCCTCTCGCTTACAAAAAATTGCAAAAAAATCGAAATATTTCTTGCATCTGTGGAAATTTTCTTTAATCTCACAAATGCGAACTAACTTCGCCGAAATGCCCGGGAAATCGCAGTAAACCCGGGAGCCGCGCAGAAAGTCTTTCGAAGAAACATTTTCGAAGGCTCAAGGGAGACGCGGTGGTGAGAGTGAGTCGCTTGAGGAGGCAGCCATAGAAATTGGCAACCGCTAGCCGGCAACAACCCGAAAACTCTCAACCTCTCGCCGTCGTCCCCAACCGGAACCCGAACGCCAAGAAAACGTTCGTCCGCCTCACGCTTTGGCCCCTGGTCGCCGCCACCTTCTTTATGGTGTCGGGCGGAACCTATGGGACCGAAGACATCGTGCATGGCGCGGGGTACGGACGCGCGATCCTGATCCTGCTGATCACGCCTCTGCTGTGGAGCCTGCCGACCGCGTTCATGATCGGCGAGCTATCCAGCGCGCTGCCCTACGAAGGCGGCTATTACGCCTGGGTGCGCCGCTCCATGGGCAATTTCTGGGGATTTCAGGAAGCCTGGCTCTCGCTGGTTGCGTCGATTTTCGATATGGCGATTTATCCCACACTGTTTGTGGCTTATCTGACGCGCATGTTCCCTTATTTTCAGGAGGGCAATCGCGGATGGTGGGTTGCGCTGGCGGTGGTGGTTTCATGCGCGCTGCTCAATATTGCCGGAGTAAAAGTCGTCTCCCTGACTTCGCTGTGGCTGTTTCTGGCGCTGTCGGCGCCGTTCGCGGCGATGGTGATCCTGGCTCCGTTCAAGCTGGGGGCGCTGGCCCACGCTGTGACCAAGCCGACCACTTCTACCGTGGACATTCTCGGCGGGCTGCTCATCTGCATGTGGAATTACATGGGATGGGATAATGCGTCGACCATCGCGACTGAAGTCGAGCGGCCGCAGCGGACTTATCCAAAGGCGATGCTGGTTGCGGTCTGCATTGTGGCCGCGAGCTACGTGCTGCCTTTCGCCGCTCTGTGGATGACCGGCTTGAAGGCGACGGCTTGGGAAACGGGATCGTGGGCCGACATCGCCGGACTGCTGGGAGGGCCGCTGCTGCGCATCGGCGTGGTGGTGGGCGGAATCATCAGCGCGTTCGGCATGTTCAACGCGCTGGTCATGAGCTATTCGCGCCTGCCGCTGGCCATGGCGCAGGATGGCATGCTGCCCGGGATCTTCGGCAAACTGCATAAGAAATCGAAGGCGCCTTGGGTCGCTATCCTTGCGCTGGCTGCGGGATGGGCGATGTGTCTCGGCCTGGGATTTGCGCGGTTGGTCACGATCGACATTCTTCTCTACGGATGCAGTTTGCTGCTGGAGTTCGTGGCGTTGGCGGTGTTGCGCTTCCGCGAGCCTACTTTGAAGCGGCCGTTCCGGGTGCCGGGCGGGCTGTTTGGAGCGATCTGCATCGGCATTCCGCCGATGCTGCTGCTTGGATTCTCGGTGGTGCGCAGCGAGCATGAATCGATTCTGGGGATGAGTTCGTTTGCGTTTGGGATGATCCTGATCGCGGCGGGCTTTGTCGCCTACTTCGTCAACCATGCGCTGAGGCCGGCCGGATGGTCGGCTCAGGCGGAAGGCAAGCCGCAGCCCGCAGCTTAAAATCAATCACCCCAGAGGGCACCGAGGAATCACGGAGGAAACGCCTGTTCTGTGTCCGCTGCGGGGCAGGCTTTCTGCTATAAATACTCGCAATGACCAAGCGGAAATCGAAGGGCGCTTACATGATCTCGGCCGTGGCCGAGATGTATGGAATCCATCCGCAGACGCTTCGGCTTTACGAGCGCGAAGGATTGCTCAAGCCTTCGCGGACCGAGGGCAACACCCGGCTCTATACCGACGAGGATTTGCAGCGGCTGGAATTTATTCTGACTTTGGCCCGTGATCTCGCCGTGAACATCAGCGGGATTGCGATCATCCTGCAAATGCGCGAGCGCATGGAAGAGATGCAGCGGCAGATTCAGGAGTTCGTACAGTACATCCAGCACGAGGTGCTTACCCGCGCCAGCGCGGCGGCCGACCCGGCCAAGGGAGCCATGGTACCGGTGCGGAGGCCGATGGTTGCACCTAGTATCCAGGTGGGAAAGAAGAAATAGCGGGGCGGACGGGGCGGCTTTCTAACTTTTCCGTTGGCGGGGCGCCGTAGTGGGTCGGTTCAAGAACGCGTCTCCAGCGGCTGAAGCCGCGATTCATTTTGTGCTACTGACGGCGCGGCTGAAGCCGCGCCCTTTCAAGGTTGAGATTCCGCGTATTATATGAAGTCCTTCAGCTGCGATAGCTGAGTGGCTACCGTTGAGCCCCGAATGCTCCCGTTCAAGCTCGTCTACAGCGACGCCTACTACCTTCCGATCGGCAATCATGTTTTTCCGGCGGAAAAATATCGCCGCATTCGGGATCGCCTGATCACCGATAAGGTCGCCGAGGCCGCCGATTTTCTGGAGCCCGAACCCGCCACCGATCAGGACATTCTGCTGGTGCACAAGCCGGAGTACGTGCAGAAGCTGCGCACCGGCACGCTGAGCGCGCGGGAAGAGATGGAGATGGAGATTCCCTACTCGCGCGACCTGGTCGAGTCGTTTTGGCTGGCGGCCGGGGGATCGATTCTGGCGGCGCGGCGTGCGCTCGTCGACAAAGTTTGCATCAGCATTGGCGGCGGATTTCATCACGCCTTCCCGGATCACGGTGAGGGCTTCTGCATGATTCACGACGTGGCCGTCGCCATCCGGCGCATGCAGCGCGACGACAAGATTCGCACTGCCATGACGCTCGACTGCGACGTGCATCAGGGCAACGGGACGGCGGCGATTTTCGCGGGAACGCGGACGGCGAGCGCGCTGCTGCCATCGTCGTCGGTGTCGACCCTGCAGCGGCCGGAGAGCGCACCACCCGGCGGCAAGGTGCGTGGTACCCATGCCGGCGACGTCTTCACCATCTCGCTGCACCAGCACAACAACTATCCACTGTTGAAGCCGCCGTCGTCGATTGATGTGGACCTGCCCGACGGTTGCGGTGATCAGGATTATCTGGCCTGGCTCGACAACGCGCTCAGTTCCGGCCTGCGGCAGTTTGAGCCGGATCTGCTCTGCTATGTCGCGGGCGCCGATCCGTACCGTGAGGATCAGCTCGGCGGGCTTGATTTGTCGATTGCGGGATTGAAGCAGCGCGATGAGCTCGTCTTCCGCGTGGCGCGCGCTCGCGATCTTCCGGTGATGGTCACTTATGCCGGAGGCTATGCTCAGAATGTCGAGGACACGGTGACGATTCACAGCAACACGGTGATCGCGGCGAAGGAAGTGTTCTCCTAGCCGCTCACAAATCGGGCTGATTCAGCCAACCAGAGAATCCACGCGGTTGGTGCCCGCGTCTAATGCCCGTAACTTATTTCCAGGCACATCCGATAAACAATTATGGACCTTATCCCTTCTGAGATTCCGCACAGCGAACTGTATGGCATTTTGCTCAACGCCGTGGCGCCGCGTCCGATCGCGTGGGTTTCGACGCTCAGTGCTTCCGGACGACCCAATTTAGCGCCGTTTTCTTTCTTCAACGCGGTGTGTGTCGATCCGCCGCTGCTGGCTTTCGCGCCCGGACTGCGGCCGCCCCGGCAGGGCAACGGTGGCGAGGGCGAAGCGAAAGACACGCTGCGCAATATTCGCGAGACGAAGGAATTTGTGGTGAATGTCGTCACCTACGAATTGCTGGAAGCGATGAATGTGACCAGCGGGGAATACGATCCGTCGGTCAACGAATTCGAACTGGCCAAGGTCACACCCGTGCCCTCCAGAATCGTAAGACCTCCACGCGTGGGGGAATCTCCGGTCAGCTTCGAATGCAAGCTTCATCAGATTCTCGATTTTTCTACTGCTCCTACGAGCAGCAGCCTGGTAATCGGCGAGATTGTTTTCATTGACGTGGATGACGCGCACATTAAGAACGGCAAGCTGGACCGCAATTCGCTCGACCTGATCGGGCGCATGGGCGGCATCCAGTACACGCGCACTACGGAGCGCGTGGAGTTGGCGCGGCCGAAGGTTGGGTAGACTGGTGCCTCAGTAAGTTCCGACTGAGACGCGCAGCACCTGCGGTAGCTGCGTGAAGTTCAGCCCCCAGTCGGTCTGATCGCCGTTCCAGATGCGAATGGGATGGAAGGTTCCGCCTTCGTAGGTTCCTTCTTCGACGCGCAGGTATTGCCGCTGCTTGCCGGACGCCGTGTCGGTCAAATTGAAATCGACGCGGCAGAAAAATCCCGTCACCAGAAACTGATTGTCACCTAGTTCGGCGACCAGCGCTCGGCCCACAGGCTCGGGATTTCCCGGCGGATCGTCGCTCGAGAAAAACTCTCCCAGCCCGTACGATACCGTGACCGTCCACGCGCCGAACTGCATCTTCTGCGAATGCTCACTCTTCTCTTCCGCCACGGCGTGAAGTTTGCCATCGAAGTCGAGCCGCGCAATCTCGCGGTCTATCGGGCCGAGGAGTTTGTAGTTCATGGCGTAGGGCGCCATCGACTCTTCCGTCATCTTCTTCACGCCCAGCGGGCTGTTGGAATATCCGGTGTAGTCCATACCGAAGGGTGAGAAGCCGATGGTCCCGTGGTCGAGAGCGACGAAGAGATAGCGCGCAATCTCGGGATTGTTGCGGGTCTCCGGGACGAACATCGGATTGTCGGGACGGTGATAAAGATCCAGCGCCTTTCGGTAAGCCTCGTTCTGATCCACGTCGACGTAAATATCGGGCGCGAGCAGGACGATCGAGGGCGCGGCGGCCTTCCAGATGGGGATGACGTTGTCCGTGGCTCCGCCGCTTTCGTAAGTGCTGGGTGGGCCGGGGTGCAACGGATCCCGCAGCGCGACGTTGACGTACATCGGCAACGGGTAGACGGCCTTCCCTGCTGCGGCGACTTGCTCGATGTAGTGCGCGACCGACCAGGCGTGGAAAAATTCTTCCGCGTCGGCGCCGAAAACGGATTGCCAGTTGGCCGAAGGCGCCGCTTCTTTGTGTAACCCGGTGAGCAACTCGCGTGGAACCGGGGCTTCGAACGCCTTCTGGGCTGCGGGCGAATGGTCGCGGACGCTGCCATAGGTGCCGGGTTCGTTTTCGACCTGAACCATGATGACCGTGTGCTGAGGGTCGACGGTTTTGAGATGGCGCATCAGCGCGGTGAATGCGGCGATGTCTGCCTTGAGTGTTTCGGCGCCGTAAGGCGAGGCCGAATCGACCGGGTGGCCATCTGCGCCAATCAGGCGCGGATAGCGGTCCGGCGCGGCTTTCATCCATCCGGGCATGTAATGGGGGCTGCCGTTTTTCCAGGTGCCGAACCACAGCAGAATAAGGCGCACATGATGCGCGCGCGCCTGCGACAGCAGTGTGTCCATGACGGAATAATCGAAGCGTCCCTGCTCGGGTTCAAATTGCTCCCAGTAGATCGGCATCTCGACGGTGTTGGCGTGCATGTATTCGATGGCGGGCCAGACCTTGGGGAGCATGGAAGGCCACGCGCTGGAATTGTTCACCTGTGCGCCCAGCATGAGGTAAGGCGAGCCATCGACCAGCAGCGCGTAGCGGCCGTCTTTTTCGACGATGCGCGGCAGGAAGCGGTCGGTGGCGGGGTTGGGCTGGGCCGCGATGGGCGCATTCTGGGCAAGTGCGCACGCGAGAAAAAGGGCGAGGCATGGAACGATACGACGAAGCGGTTTGACGCTGGGAACATTCATGCTCGGAGCACCTCGAGTCCAATTTGAATGGCCCAAATATATGCCTGACAACGGGCGTGCGCAAAGAGGCCTGCTTCCCACGAAGCCGCGACGGGAGCGGTTCCCTGCCTGCTAAAATGAATCCTTACCACTATGTTTGAGAATTTACAGGAAAAACTGCAGCGCGCCTTCAAGTCCCTGCGCGGACAGGCCAAGCTCACCGAAGAAAATATTGACGAGGCATTGCGCGAGATTCGTCTGGCGCTGCTGGAAGCCGACGTCAACTTCAAGGTCGTCAAACAGCTCATCGATCAGATTCGCGCCAAGGCCGTTGGGCAGGAAGTGCTGACTGCGCTTTCGCCGGGCGAACAGGTCATCAAGATTGTGCGCGACGAGCTGGTCGAGATTCTGGGCAAAGACACGGCGCGCATGAAGTTCGCCTCGCAGCCGCCGACGGTCGTGCTTATGGCGGGTCTGCAAGGTTCAGGTAAAACGACCACCTCGGGCAAACTGGCGCACTGGTTCAAGCAAGGCGGACATCGCCCGCTGCTGGTTTCGGTCGACGTCTACCGGCCTGCCGCGCGTGAGCAGTTGAAGATCGTCGCGGAAGCGGTGAAGAGCAACATCTATCTGGGACAAGTTACCGAGTCCAACACCGCGACGGTCGAGCGACTGGTGAAGGAAGCGAAGCGCGAAGCCATCGTGACGGGATGCGATGTGCTGATCGTCGACACCGCCGGCCGTTTGCACATCGACGACCAGCTCATGGACGAGATGCAGTCGCTGAAGAAGCTGCTGAATCCGTCGGAGATTCTGTTTGTCGCCGACGCCATGACCGGGCAGGACGCGGTCAACTCCGCCGACGAGTTTCACAAGAAGCTGTCGCTCACCGGGATCGTGCTGACGAAAATGGATGGCGATGCGCGCGGCGGCGCGGCGCTGTCGATTCGGCAGGTCACGGGACAGCCAATCAAGTTCATCGGCGTGGGCGAAAAATATGATGCGCTGGAACCGTTTCATCCCGACCGCATCGTGTCGCGAATTCTGGGTATGGGCGACATCCTGTCACTGATCGAGCGCGCTGAATCGCAGATCGACAAGAAGAAAGCCGCGGAGATGGCGAGCAAGGCGCTCTCGGGAGACGGATTTTCTCTGGAAGATTTCCGCGACCAGCTGCGACAAGTGAAGAAGATGGGATCGATGAAAAGCCTGGTGGGTATGCTGCCTTCGATCGGACCGTTCTCCGGTTTGCAGAAGGCTGCCGACAATGTTGACGAAAAACAGATCAACCGGGTCGAGGCGATCATCAACTCGATGACGTCGCACGAGCGCAACCATCATGAGGTGATCAACGGCAACCGCCGCAAACGCATCGCGCGCGGTTCCGGCACGACCGTGCAGGAAGTGAACAACCTGCTCCGCCAGTACGCGCAGATGAAGAAGATGTTCAAGCAGATGGGTAAACCGAGCTTCTCGCGACGGCTGGCGGGGATGAAGCTGCCGGGAATGTAGAGCAGTGGTCAGTCGGACCGCCGGTCTGTAAGTCGTACGGGAGGTCTTGTGGGCTTTGTCGACGTGTTCCTAGAGCACATCCTCCGATGCATCATTTACTCGTTCAAATCAGTCGTGCATTCGGTGACGGCGGCTGGCACCGGAGAGTGGCCCTGCGCGGAAGCCACAGTCACTGCCCAGCCGATGATTTCGCAGGGATTTGGATGCGCGACAGTCGAGGTGGTTTATTCCTATCGATTCGACGCTGAGCTATACACCGGAATTCACGAAGAGCCTTTTCTCCTAGATCATTCACCCGCAGACTACGTCGCACGTTTCTCGAAAGGGAGGATGTTTGTGGTGCGCGTCAAACCGAGCGATCCGGAGGTATCAGCAGTGCGCGAAGGAGACCAGGTGATGGAACTCGCGCGTCCTGAGTTTTAAGATCAAAGTTATGAAGTGGCGATCACTCGAGGAATCGGTTCCCGGACTTGATGTGCGTCCACTGCGCGAAATCTTTGCTGAGCGCAAGGAGCTGATCGCGAAGTACGTGCCTCCGGAGACGCAGGCGATTCATGCGCAGGTTGTGGCGGACCTGAAAGCGCAGCATCTGGCAGCAAATATTCTTGCCGTCGGCGCGAAGGCGCCTGGGCTCGAACTTCCCGATCACGATGGCAATGTCGTTTCTTCTTCCGCACTGCTGGCTCGCGGGCGTCTCGTGCTCTGCTTCATTCGCGGGCGCTGGTGTCCGTTTTGCGTTGGGCAAATGGAAGCGATGAACCTCATCCTTCCGCAGATCGTGCAAACTGGCGCGACTCTGGTTGCAATTTCGCCGCAGACTGTGAAGCAGTCGTACTTCATGCACGATCAGCACAAGCTGCGCTTTCCTCTGCTGTCCGATGCGGGCAACAAAATCTCTCGGCAGTTTGGGCTGACCTATCGCGTGCCGCCTGCACAGGAAGCGGTGTATCGCCGGGCATTCGTGAATCTGCCGTTCGTGAACGGCGATGAAAGTTGGGAGTTGCCGATTCCGGCGACATACATTCTCGATCGCGATGGGACCGTTCTCTACGCGAGCGCGAATGAGGATTATACGGAGCGTCCGGAGCCTGCGGAGATCGTTCGCATCCTTCAGTCGTAGAGACGTTGCTTGCAACGTCTCTGCCGACAGCGTCACGCGACCCAAGTCCGTTGTTGTCGCCGGCAGAGACGTAACAAGTTACGTCTCTACGACGAGTTCGGTACACTGATAACTCATGCACTACATCTATGGAATCAATGCCGTTGCCGAGGCGCTGAAGGCTCGCGGGCGGGCGTTTGAGTGGGTCGGGATGGCGAAGGAACGCCACGACATTCGCCTGCAGCGGCTGATTGAAGACTGCCGGCGGCTGAATGTGCAGGTGCGGTTTATCGAGCGCTCGGAACTCGACCGCATGGCCGGACACGTGGCGCATCAGGGAGTGGTCGCGGTCACTTCATCGAAGCAGTACAACGATCTCGACGACGTGATCGCCGCCAAGCGCGGGGAGCATTCGCTGCTGGTGGTGCTTGATGGCATTGAAGATCCGCACAACCTGGGAGCGATCCTGCGGACCGCCGACTCCGCCGGCGCCGATGGCGTGATCATCCCGGAGCGGCGCGCCGTGGGCGTGACTGGGACGGTCACGAAGGTTTCGGCGGGCGCGAGCGAACATATTCCCGTCGCCAAGGTGACCAACATTGCGCGCTCGGTCGAAGAGTTGAAAGATCGCAACATTTGGACGGTGGGACTCGACGAGAAGGGCAAGCAGACTTACGACGCGCTCGACTACAAGATGGATTGCGCGCTGGTGCTGGGCGCGGAGGGCAAGGGCCTGCACGATCTGGTCAAGCGGAAATGTGACTTTCTGGTTTCCATCCCAATGCTGGGGCATGTGTCCTCGCTGAACGTGTCGGTGGCCGCGGGCGTGGTGTTGTATGAGATCGTCAGGCAGCGATCGGCGGGCAAAGCTGCATCCAGTCAGAAATGAAGTTTTCAGTCATCTATTGTGCGCGGCTTCTGAGCGTGTTCGTCTTTCTGTGCGTGAGTTGCTTGGCGGTCGATCGCGAAGCGTTCACCATCACTCATTACGATCTGACGGTGCGAGTCGAGCCGGAGCAGCATCGCCTGGGCGTGCGTGGGAAGATCACGCTGCGCAACGATTCGACGACTCCGCAGAAGATTGCCGTGCTGCAGATTTCTTCTTCGCTCGACTGGCGGTCGATCACTGCCGGCGGGAAAGCGCTGCAGTTCCTTACCCAGCCTTACGCCTCGGATATCGACCACACCGGAAGTCTTTCGGAAGCTATCGTCACGCTGCCGCAGCCGGTCGCGCCGCAGGCGACGGTCGATCTCGAAATCGGCTACGAGGGCGTGATTCTGCTGGATGCTACGCGGCTGACGCGCATCGGCGCGCCTGAAGATGCGGCGCAGAGTTCGGATTGGGATCGAATTGATGCGGACTTCACGGCAGTGCGCGGTGCGGGATACGTGGCGTGGTATCCGATTGCGACGGAGTCGGCGAGTCTTTCCGAGGGCGACAGTTTGTTTGAGGTGCTGGGGCGATGGAAGGCGCGGGAGCAATTCTCCGTCATGCACGTGCACATAGCCGTTCCCAGGGATGATGGCGAACAGCAAGAACTCGTCGTTAACGAAGCGTCCTGCAAGCTAATTTATGAACAGATGGGCCGTCCTTCGCAGGCCAGTGGAGATTGCACTTATCGAACCTCTAGGTTCGGTTGCGCCAGCCTTCGTGACGGGTAGTTATAAAGACATCGAACGGCCGGCAGTCTTGTTGCATTACTTGCCGGGCCACGACGCTTCCGCGACAAACTACGCGGATGCCGCGGAGAAGGTCGTTCCTTTAATCACGGATTGGTTTGGAGCGCCGCGCGAGAAGATTCAGATCGCCGACCTGCCCAATCCGCAGGCCGCGCCGTTTGAAAGCGGGGCGCTGCTGTTTACTCCGCTGGCCAACGCAGATTCCAAACTGGCAGGACTGTCGGCAGCTCATCAGTTGACGCACGCTTCGTTCTATTCGCCTCGGCCTTGGATGAACGAGGGGCTGGCGCACTTTGCGCAGGCGCTTTATCTGGAACGCGAAAAAGGACGCCAGGCTGCGATTGACTATATGGGACTGCATCGGTCGGCGCTCATGCGCGCCGAACAACCAGCCGCGGAACCTCGCTCGGATGACGGAGCGAAGAATTCGTTGGTGAACACCGCCAATGACGAACTGGATCGCAGCAAGGCGATGTGCGTGTGGTGGATGCTGCGCGACATCGTCGGCGATGCCGCGCTGAAGAAGGCAATCGCGGCGTATCGCCCGGAGCAGGACAAAGAGCCGTCATACGTACAGCGGCTGATTGCGGCGCACACGCAGCGAGATCTGGAATGGTTTTTCGACGACTGGGTGTATCGCGATCATGGGCTGCCGGATTTCAAAATCGAATCCGTATTCCCGCGCAAGACTCTGACGAATACGTTCATCGTCGCGGTCACGGTGGAGAATCTGGGCGCGGCCGGCGCCGAGGTTCCGGTGATCGTGAAGTTTGCGGGCGGAGAGGTTGTCAAGCGACTGGAAGTGCGCGCGAAAGCGAAGGCTACGATTCGCCTGGAGACGACCGCCGAGCCGACTGAAGTCGTTGTCAACGACGGCAGCGTGCCGGAGAGCGATCTGACCAACAACGTGTTCAAGGTCGAGGCGCCAGAAAATAGTCACTGAAAGAGCAGCCTTCCGTCGCTCCGCAACCTGCCTGCCTCCGTGGTAAGTTGATTCGGTTATTGTTGGAGGCAACGTTTGGCCTACATCCAGTTTCTGGGCGCTGCCGGCACCGTGACCGGCTCGAAACACCTCATCAACACCGGCGATTCTTCTGGTCGCAACGGATTCCAGGTTCTGATTGACTGCGGCCTGTTTCAGGGACCGAAGGAGTGGCGCGACCGCAATTGGCGCGACACGCCGGTGCCCGCGAAGCAGATTGATGCGGTCATCCTGACGCACGCGCATCTCGACCACTGCGGCTGGATTCCGCGCCTGGTGAAAGAGGGATTTCGCGGACCGATCTACGCTTCGGCGCCGACCATCGATTTGTGCGGCATTATTCTTCCTGACTCCGGCCACCTGCAGGAAGAAGATGCGCGCTACTACAACAAGGAGAAGAAGTCGAAGCACGATCCGGCGCTGCCGCTCTATACCTTTGAGGAAGCGCAGAGTTCGCTGCAGTATTTCAAGCCGGTGCAGGTGGGCGAGACAGTGGAACTTTCGCCGGAACTTTCTTTCCGCTTCGTGCGCGCGGCGCACATTCTGGGCTCGTGCATGGCCGAAGTGCGGCTGACGTCGGGCGGACAGATTCGCAAGCTGCTGTTTACCGGGGACATTGGCCGCGTGCTCGACCACAAAGTTGCGCCGGGGAAAGTGGTGCATTCGGGGCCGCAGGAAGGCGAGATGGCCGACGTCGTGGTGATGGAATCGACCTACGGCAACCGCGAGCATCCCAAGGAAGATCCGCTGCCGGAACTGGCTTCGCTGATCACGGCGACGGCGAACCGCGGCGGGTGCGTGGTTGTGCCGGCGTTCGCGATTGAGCGCACGCAGAAATTTGTTTTCATCGTGAAGCATCTGATCGAGTCGGGGCAGATACCGCGCATTCCTGTGTTTTGCGACAGCCCGATGGCGATCAAGGCGGTCGAGATTTTTCTCAAGCACGACGAGGAATACAGCGACGAGACGCGGGAGATGATCCGCAAATATGGCTCGCCACTGGCGTGGCCGGGCTTCACGTTCGCGTCGACGCCGGAAGAGTCGAAGCGCATTAATCAAACGAACACGCCCGCGGTCATCATTTCATCGAGCGGCATGGTGACGGGCGGGCGCATTCTGCATCATCTGGCGCAGCGCTTACCGGACCCGCGGAATCTGGTGCTGTTCATCGGATTTCAGGCGCCGGGCACGCGCGGATTTTTGATCAAGAACAAATCCCCCGAGGTGAAGATTTTCGGCGACATTGTGCCGATCCGCGCGCAGGTGGCGGCGCTCGAGCAGTTCAGCGATCATGCCGATCCGCCGGAGCTGATGGAGTGGCTGCGGACGTTTCAGGATCGGCCGGCGACGACGTATCTGGTGCACGGCGAGCCGGATGCTGCGGGGCAGTTGCGGGAGTTGATGACGCGGGAGTTGGGGTGGGATGTGCGGGTGGCGGAGTATCTGAAGAAAGTGGAAATTGGGTAGAGCATGATGACACGACTGGAAGTCGTGCCCTTCCCGTTCGTGCCATTCGCGCCTTTCGTGCGTGTTCACGAATTTGCTGAGGTGAAGCGGACCAGGGCTTGCAGCTTGGCGTTGGCGGCTCCGTTATCGATGGACGCGGCTGCTAGCGGGACTGCTTGGGCTATGTGATCTGTCTTGCCTGCGGCTACCAGCGCGGCGGCTGCGTTTAGCAGCACTACATCCCGGCACGGCGATTTCTCTCCTCGTAACAGTGCGCGAATAATTTCGGCATTTTGGGCGGCATCGCCTCCGGAAATATCCTGCAGCGTGGCGCGCTTTAGTCCGAACTCTTCGGGCTCGACCTCGTAGGTGCGCACTGATCCTTCGCGGGCTTCGGCGATGCGGGTTGTTCCTGTGATCGTGATTTCGTCCAGACCATCCAGGCCATGGACGACCAGCGCGCGGCGCAGGCCCAGCATGCTTAGCGCTTCGGCCAACTTCTCCACCAGATCGAGCGAGTACACTCCGACAACCTGCCCCGAGGCGCGCGCGGGATTGGTGAGCGGGCCGAGCAGGTTGAACATGGTGCGCATGCGCAGTTCGCGGCGAACGCCCTGCACCTGCTTCATGGCGGGATGCAGATTGGGCGCGTAAAGAAAGCAGATGCCGATTTCGCGCAGGCACTGTGCGGCGCGCTCGGGCGAAAGTTGAATGTTGACGCCCAGGGCTTCGACCACGTCGGCCGATCCGCACTTCGAGCTGATGCTGCGATTGCCGTGCTTGGCCACGCGCACGCCGGCTCCCGCTACGACGAGCGCGGTCGCAGTGGAAATGTTGAAGGTGCCGCTGGCATCGCCGCCGGTGCCGCTGGTGTCGACTAATGTAGTGTCTTCGTCGAACAGAGCATCACGTCCGGTGCCGCTTACCGCAAGCGCGTCAGAGCCGGCGATGGGCAAGGGCGCGGCGGCGGCGCGGATGGCTTCGGCGAAGCCCACGATTTCTTCGACCGTCTCACCTTTCATGCGCAGGGCGACCAGGAGCGCGGCAATCTGGGCGTCGGTGCAGTGTCCGGTGAGCACTTCGGCCATCACGTCGCGCGCTTCGGCGCGAGAGAGTGACTCGTTGTGGTTGGCGAGGCGATGGAGGGCGTCGAGGATCATGCAGGCCGCCATTTTACGGCATCCGGCGGATTGACCGTTGGGGAGTTAAGGGATGCTCGCGCCGACGAGGCGCCGGGAAAAATGGTCGCGCCAGTTTTCGGGAAGAGCCTCGGTTGCGATGGCCTTTTCCAGCAGAGCGCGATTGTAGCGATCGGTGGCAATCAGACGATTCATTTCCTCGATGGTAATGCCTTCGAGATTTCGACTTAGGAACGTGAATGTGTCGCCGGCCGCAACCTTACCTTCCTGCTCAACCGAGAAATAAACACCGCTGTGGCCGCTCGCCAGAAAGCGCTCCAGCATGTCATCGCGCTGGAACTTCGCGGCCAGCTTGTAACAGGGTGTACGCGTCTGGCGCACCATCAGGATTGCCGAGCCGAGTTGCAGGCGATCGCCGATGTGAAGGTCGTTCTCGTGCAGACCCGTGGTGGTGAAGTTTTCGCCGAACGCTCCCCAGGGGAGATCGATTCCGGGCAGTTGGTCGCGCCAGTAATCGTAATGCTCTGCGGGATATCCGTAGACTGCCTTGTTGGGGCCGCCGTGCACGCTGAGATCAGCCTGGCGATCTCCGTCGAGATTCAGGGTGCGCAAGGCGACCGGGCCATCCACTGGTTGCTTGAAAATTCCGGTGTTGATGGTCTCGCCTTTGTAGACGGTGAGGCGCGGCCGGGCGACGTTGAGGGACAGCAGTTTCATCGTGAGTGATTCGATGTGGGGCGCAGGGAAAAGACGCAGAGCGACCCTCAGCGGCTGAAGCCGCGAATATCTTTGCGGCAATTACGGCGCGGCTTGAAGCCGCGCCCTTTCAAAGCGGCGGCACCAAGGCGCGCCGTTTCAAAGTGGCGGCACCAGGGCGCGCTCTTTCAAAGCAGGTGGAACAAAGGGCGATCTTCGCTCCTCGACAGCATCGGTAGGCCAGCGGGCAGGAGTGCCCGCTTCACATCGCGCGCTCCACATAGCCCCGCTCCACATAGTGCTCACGACAGGGACTGCGGTGGGCGGCTGTCCCTTCATGGGATTTCCGCGAAATAAACACACCGCTTTGCTGCCCGGCGTTTGCCCTGATCTCCGGTTCTTCTATAGAATTGCAAGTTTGCTGCTCCGCAGTGCGCGCCGCAGGCAGGTTCCTTCCGATTCTTTTTACTGACGAGTCATTATGAAAATCCATGAATATCAAGCCAAGGGAATTCTTAAGAAATATGGCGTAACCGTGCCGCGCGGCACGATGGCCAGCTCGCAGGATGAAGCCGAAGCTGCCGCCAGGGAGTTGTTCAACTCGGGCGCGACCGGCGTGGTGGTGAAGGCGCAGATTCACGCGGGAGGCCGCGGCAAGGGCGGCGGGGTGAAGATCGCGAAGTCGGTAAACGAGGCTGGCGAGCTCGCCTCGAAGATGCTGGGCATGAAGCTGGTCACGCATCAGACGGGGCCGGAGGGTCGCATTGTGCGGCGGTTGCTGATTGAAGAGACACTGCCGATCGAGAAAGAACTTTATCTGGGCATCCTGATTGACCGCGCCGAGGGCAAGCCAGTGTTTATGGCGTCGGCGGCGGGCGGCATGGAGATCGAGCAGGTCGCGGCGGAAAATCCGGATGCGATTCTGAAGCAGCACATCGATCCGGGCATGGGGCTGGAGGCGTTTCAGGCGCGGAAAATCGCGTTCAAGCTGGGACTGAACGCCAAGCAGATCAGTCCCGCGGTGCAGTTTCTGAGCAGTCTTTACAAGGCTTTTCTCGATACCGACTCTTCCCTGCTGGAAATTAATCCGTTTATCACCACGACCGACGGGCGCCTGTTCGCGCTGGATGCAAAGATCACCTTCGACGACAACGCATTGTTCCGCCATCCCGATCTGCGCGAACTGCGCGACATTACGGAAGAAGATCCGCTGGAAGTTGAGGCTTCGAAGTACAGCCTGAATTACATCAAGCTCGACGGCAACGTGGGCTGCATGGTGAATGGCGCGGGCCTCGCCATGGCGACGATGGACATCATTAAGTACGCGGGCGGCATGCCGGCGAATTTTCTGGATGTGGGAGGCGGCGCGAGTTCCGAGCAAGTGGCGCATGCGTTCGAAATTTTGCTCAGCGACAAGAACGTGAAGGCGGTGCTGATCAATATTTTCGGCGGCATCCTGCGCGTGGACACGCTGGCGACCGGCGTGGTGGAGGCGGCGCGCAAGACCAATATGAAATTGCCGATCGTGCTGCGGCTTGAGGGCACCAACGTGAATGAGGGCAAGAAGATTCTGCAGGAGTCGGGATTGAACTTCGTCGTTACCGACACGATGAAGGACGCGGCTGACAAAGTGGTCGCGGCAGCCAAAGGCACGTTCAGCGCCACGGAATGGCGGTAGACACGTAGCTCCGGACGCATTCGTCCGGAGGCGGGGCGCGAGAGTGAGCAGCTTAAGACGAGGAACTATTTCATATGGCAATCTTAGTCGACAAAAATACGCGGGTGATCGTGCAGGGCCTCACTGGCCGCGAAGGCACGTTCCATGCGAAGGCCAGCGCTGCTTATGGAACGCAGATCGTGGGCGGCGTGACTCCGGGTAAGGGCGGGACGACGCATGAGGGCTGGCCGATTTTCAACACGGTGCGCGACGCGGCCGATAAGACCGGGGCGAACGCAACCGTGATTTTTGTGCCGCCACCGTTTGCCGCCGACGCGATCATGGAAGCCGCCGACGCGGAAATCGATCTGATCGTGTGCATTACCGAGGGCATTCCGACGCTCGACATGGTGAAGGCGTGGGAATTTCTGCAGGACCGCCGGTCGCGGCTGATCGGGCCGAACTGCCCGGGCATCATCTCGCCGGGCAAGTGCAAGATCGGCATCATGCCGGCGTCGATTCATAAAGAAGGACCGATCGGAATCGTGTCGCGCTCGGGCACGCTGACTTACGAGGCTGTGCATCAGCTGACGCAGCGCGGTATTGGCCAGTCCACCGCGCTCGGCATTGGCGGCGATCCGATCATCGGAACGAATTTCATCGATGCGCTCGACCTGTTCAATCGCGATCCGGAAACCGAAGCGGTGATCATGATCGGCGAAATCGGCGGCAACGCCGAGGAGTTGGCGGCCGAGTTTGTGAAGACGCACATGAAGAAGCCGGTGGTGGGATTCATCGCCGGCCAGACTGCGCCTCCGGGACGCCGCATGGGACACGCCGGGGCGATCATCTCTGGCGGCAAGGGAACGGCCGCGGAAAAGATCAAGGCGCTGGAAGCTTGCGGCATTCGCGTGGCGAAGTCGCCTGCGGCGATGGGCGAGACGCTCGCGGCAGCCATCGGCGTTAGTGTGTAGAGACGTAGCTTGCTACGTCTTGCCGGCGGCATTTGGTGTGATGGTGACAAGAGACGTTGCAAGCAACGTCTCTACGAAATTATTAAAGGACTTACTACTAACTTATGAAGACTCTGCAACGCACTCTGACTATTGTGAAACCGGACGCCGTCCGCAAGAACGCGATCGGCGACATCATCGAGCAATTTGAGAAGCAGGGATTCCGCATCCTTGCCATGAAGATGCTGGAAATTTCCAAGCACCAGGCTGAGCAGTTTTATGCCGTGCATGCGGCGCGGCCATTTTTCAATACGCTGACCGACTTCATGTCGAGCGGGCCGATCGTGGTGCTGGCGCTGGAAAAAGAAAATGCCATTGCCGACCTGCGCAAGCTGATGGGCGCCACCAATCCGGCGACCGCCGAGGAAGGCACCATCCGAAAGAAGTGGGCCACCAACATCGAGCACAACGCGATTCACGGCTCCGACGCGGAAGATACGGCTCGGTTTGAGTTGAGCTTCTTCTTTGCGGGATACGAACTGGCGAAGTAGGCCACGGATCTTTACGGATTCTCACGGATAAGTCAGGTTTCTACTATGCCTGTCGTTCAAGTCACGATGCTCGCCGGGCCGCACCGTCGATCAGAAGCGGAAGATCGCAAAGCGGATTACGGATGCTTTGGTGGAAGAGGCTGGGGCTCGCCGCGAAGCGATTGTCGTCGCGTTCAACGAAGTGTCGAAAGAAAGCTACGCCTCCGGCGGCGAGTTGATGATCGACAAGAAGTGAAGGGGCCGCACTACCGGCCTTACCGTTCGTCAAACCAAGAATCGAGGCAGCCCCTGAAAATGAGCCGACCATGCTTCGCGTTGGTCCTCGTCTTTTGCGCGTTAACCAGCTTCGCTCAACAATCTGCCGACGAAAAATCGGTTTGGAACCTGGAGCATTCCTACTGGGAGTATGTGAAGGCGCTCGACCTGAAGAGTTACCGCGACCTGTGGCATACGAATTTTGTGGGCTGGCCTTCGGTCAGCGCTCAGCCGGTGCGCAAAGACCACATCACCGACTGGATTACGGCGAATACCTCCAAGGGTCTTCACCTGAAGTCCTACAATCTTGAGCCCGCGTCCAGCCAGGAAACGGGGAACATCGTCGTGGATTACTACTGGCTAACTATGGTCTGGGCCGACAAGGATGGCCACGGCGATCCGCGCACGATTCGGGTCACGCATACGTGGATCAAAGACGACCAGGGATGGCGGATCGTGGGCGGGATGTCCGCGGCTGAGTTGGAAGCCAGGAAATGATTGCTCCCGGCTTTTGAACTTCGTGGACAGACGCGGGCAGGAGTGCCCGCGCCACACAATCTGGCCACACCATCTAGCCACACCATCTGGCCACACCAGCCCTTACCCCAGCGGCTCGAACAAATTCCCTTCCACGCGGTCAGCCACCTTCAGCAAATCTTTCTTGGCTAGCTGCAGGAAGTGCGGGGCAGTGCGGTGCGCCTCTAGCGCGGCGTCATCTTTGTACTGCTCGTAGATGAAGAAGCGTCGCGGTTCGGTTTTGTGCCGATGCACCTGGTACATGGCGCATCCCGGCTCTTGCCGGGACTGCTCGGTCAGCTTCTGAAATACCGCGGCAACATCGGCCTCGTGGCCGGCCTTCGCCATCCAGGTAACCGCCAACACCACCATCGTTCGCTCCTTCGCCGGGCGCTGGGTTTCGAGATATGCCACGCCGGGGAAGACATTCTAGTGTTTCTTTGCGGTTGCCTTCAAGGACGTAATGAAATCGTCCATCAGAATGGTGTGGTCGCGGTCCGGGCCGGTGGAGATCATGCCGACCTTGGCCCCAGTTTCCCTGGCGATGAATGACAGATATTCGCGGGCTGCCTTGGGCAGCTTTTCGAAGTCAGTGATGCCTTCAGTCGACGTGTGCCAGCCCGGCAGCTTCTGATAAACACATTCGATCTTCTCGTAGCCGCTGGCTTGCGCAGGAATTTCGACGGTTGCCTTGCCGTTGATTTTGTAGCCGACGCAAACCGGAATCTCGGCCAGGTCGTCGAGCACATCGAGCTTGGTGACCACCAGCCATGACGTTCCGTTGATCATGCCGGAGTAACGCAGCAGCGGCAAGTCCAGCCATCCCGTGCGCCGCGGACGCCCCGTGACTGCGCCATATTCGTTGCCGCGCTTGCGCAGGTTCTCGCCCGCCGCTCCGTGATCTTCCGATGGGAACGGCCCTTCACCGACGCGGGTGCAATAGGCTTTGGTGATGCCGATAACAGAATTGATCGCGTTGGGCGCGACTCCCGTGCCGATGACCGCACCACCCGAGGTTGCGCTCGAAGAAGTCACGAACGGGTAAGTGCCGTGGTCGATGTCAAGCATCGTCCCCTGCGCGCCTTCGAACAGAATTGATTCGCCCTGATTCAGAGCCTGGTTCAGCAGGAGGGCGGTGTCGCAGACGAAGGGCGCGACCTTCTCGGCCGCCTGCGCGTAGTCGGTGTACATTTTGTCGGCGTCGACCGGTTCGGAGTTGAAGAGCGCGTGCGCAATCATGTTTTTTTCGCGCACCGCGTTCTCGATATGCTTCTTCAGCAGTTGCAGGTCGAGCAGATCGGCTACACGAAGCCCGCGGCGTCCCATCTTGTCTTCGTAGGCCGGTCCGATGCCGCGCGAGGTGGTGCCAATCTTGACGCGGCCGGGAGCATTTTCCGCTGCCAGCTCAATCATGCGGTGATAAGGCAAAATGACGTGCGCGCGATTCGAAACGAACAGATTGCCATCGACTTTCACGCCCGCCTCACGCAGCGCAGCGACCTCTTTCAGAAACGCCAGCGGATCGAGCACCACGCCGTTGCCGATGACGCTGCGGCAACCCGCGCGCAGCACGCCGCACGGCACCAACTGCAGAATAAATTTCTTGCCGTTGATGATGACGGTGTGGCCGGCGTTGTGTCCGCCAGCGTAGCGGGCCACGACGGTAAAGTTTTCTGACAGGACGTCGACGATCTTTCCCTTGCCCTCATCGCCCCACTGGGCGCCCACGATGACCGCGGTCTTGCCTTTGTTCAAGTCGAAACTCCGTTTGGAAAATTTAAGCAGGCAAATTCGCTGCGCTCTCCCCGGGGTCGCACACTTCTCACCCGCGGAGAACGTCTTCGCGCAAAAATTCTGGGATAAGAGCGGGGAAGATGTGTACGAACTATTCTATCTTGGCTGGTGAAGGGAAGCAACGCGAGGCCGCCGCTAGTGCGCTTCCTTCGGACCTTTTGGGAAAGCATCATCCCAGAGACCCACGCTTTCACGAGCGGCCCGTCCGAAAAAGCAGCTCCGTTCAGGATGGTGCTCGGCTAGTTCCTCCAATGCTTTCTCGCAGTCGGCGCACGCTCTCTTCTGTCACCTGATGGCGGTCGTATTCTCGCCCTTGCGCTTTGCCCATCGCCACTCGCGGGTTGCGGTACACGACCGGACTTTCCAGCGTGGTGCTCAGTCCAGCGTGGATGTCACGCACGCCCGTCGCGGCGATAATCTGCGCAGCATTTTCCGGACGGATTCCCCCGCCGGCCATGATCGCGATGCGCCGGTGGGCGGCCTTTACGAGGGCAGCAATCGTCTCGATGCCTTCGAGGCAATTCGCCTCGCCGCCCGAGGTCAGCAGGCGATCGGCTCCAGTCGCGCAAACTTCTTCCAGCGACTCGAGCAAGTCGGCGGACATATCGAACGCGCGATGAAACGTGACCTCGAGCGGGCGCGCCAGATCCACGAGCCGACGCGTGCGGTCGACATCGACGTGGCCGTTGGTAGTCAGAATGCCGAGGACGATTCCGTCGGCTGTCAGGCTCTTGGCCACGGCGATGTCGCGGGCCATCACGTCGAACTCGCCGGGAGCGTAACTGAAGTCGCCGCCGCGCGGTCGGATCATGACGTGCAGGCCGATCGAAATCGCAGCGCGTGTGACTGCGATCATTCCTGCGCTGGGCGTCACACCGCCTTCGAGCAGATTGGCGCACAGCTCGACGCGCGCGGCGCCCCCGCGTTCGGCGGCCACGGCCGACGCCACGGAATCGACGGCGATTTCAATACGGACGGTGTCGGGGAACCTTGTTCGGTCTTTGAAGGGATCCTTAGCAAAACGTGACCACGTTCGGGGAGACTTGGGCCACCGCCGTGAAGAACGGCTCCGGTCTGAATGACACTCGCGAATGCTTTTGGAAACAGTACTAAATTCTAAGTGTTTTCCTCGCTGTCTTCTCTGCCTCATTCTGATGCCTTATTCTGGAACCATGCCAGCTTACTTTACTCCCGAACTTTTTCGTTTTCTTACTCGCCTCAAGCGCAATAACGACCGAGATTGGTTCCTGGCGCACAAGAGCGAATATGTGACGCACGTCCAGCAGCCGGCGCTGCGTTTCATTACTGACTTCGCCGCGCCATTGTATGAAATCAGCCCGCATCTGGTGGCCGATGCTCGGCCGACGCGCGGATCGTTGTTTCGCATCTATCGCGACACGCGCTTTTCCTCCGACAAGCGCCCGTATAAGACGCACCTCGCCATGCGCTTCTCGCACCGCGGCAAGGACGTGCATTCTCCCGGCTTCTATCTGCATATCGATCCCGCCGGATGTTACGCGGCCAGCGGACTGTGGCATCCTGAGCCGGCTACGTTGCTGAAAGTCCGCAATGCCATAGTGTCGCGTGCAAACGAATGGCGGAAAGTCCGCAAGCTGCTCAACTGGGACGATGCCACCAAGCTCTCGCGCCCTCCCCGCGGATTTCCCTGCGACCACGAATTTGTGGACGACCTGAAGCTGCGCGATCTAGGTAGCGCCGTGGAGTTTACGGTCGCCCAAACTTGCAGCCCGAAGTTTATGGGAGCATTCACGGCAGCGTGCCGGAAGATGTCGCCGCTAGCAGAATTTCTAAGCGGAGCGCTGGGCCTGCAGTTCTGAAAGGGATGTGTAGAGCCGTTGCTTGCAACGTCTTGCCTACGGAAGCGGTGCTGCCGCCAGAGACGTAGCCAGCTACGTCTCTACGAGGAGACTTTCCCAAGTTGCAAATGGCATGGTAGGCCCGGCAGGAATCGAACCTGCAACCGCCGGATTAGAAATCCGATGCTCTATCCGTTTGAGCTACGGGCCCGGATCGCAGAATGTGCAGGCAAGAAATACAGACTGGTGGGCGCTATAGGATTCGAACCTATGACTTCCACCGTGTGAGGATGGCACTCTACCGCTGAGTTAAGCGCCCTGCCTTGTTTATTCAAGCATCCAAGCCGGTTTCCGTCAACCGCGCGGACTTCTGGTCGGGTCGTGATTCACACTGATGAAAAATTTCACTCACTCGGATGGGCTACGAAGCCTGTTTGACGAGATGCATTCGGGAGCGATGCTGCTCTTTCATCTGTTCCACGGAACGAACTCGCCGGCCAAGGTCCGCCAGTTGGGATAGTTCTTGCTGGATTGCCTGCAGGCGTTCATGCCTTTGGCCATGAGCGACTTGGGCCTGTATTTCATTGCGGCTTTGCTGCCGATACTGGTTATTCAATTCTTGAAGGTGAGCAATCTCAGCCCGAAGACGCCCAATCTTTTCCCGAAGCACGGCTAGATGATCCATCTGAATAGAATAGCTCATTTTAGGGCTCATTCTGGCCATGTTTTTGGAAAGGCAGGAATGCTTGTCGTTCCAGAGGTAGGGCATGTCTTCCAGGTGCGGTCGCACGGCGCCGGCCCACTGTCTCGTACTCTCGATCTTCGCCGCCCTCATCGCGGCAGTAATTCCACGGCAGTTCTTAAAAGTGAGTGTGGTAGCGGCCGTCCACAGCGACTCCTCCGAGTTGGTCGCGCTGCGCGCTCACCGACCAGTGTTTGTTGACCTGGTACTCGCCCTGCACCATTTCGCTGCCCGGCTGCGAAACGTCGGTGGAAAAAGTGAAGAGCAGGTTCTTCGTCACCCGCTGCTGAATCGCGACCCGCGCCGAGGGGTTCTGGCCACCGCCAATCGTTGGATCAATCTGCAGACTCGAAATACCCGCCAGCTTCTGAACGCTGTTGCTCAATTGACCTACCGCTTGCGAGGCAATGATCGAGTCGGTGCTCTGGCTGGCCGCCGCGGATTCCTGCGCCGTTTTCCCTTGAGCAATCAGATTGATGATGTCGGCAGTGGCCAACGGAGGATCGGAAGTGTACGAGGTGGTGAGTTTGTCGAGCGGCCCGCGCAGATTGATGGTCAGATTGTATTGCTCAACGGTCGTGGTCACGGACACGTTCAGGTCGGGCTGCGTTTCGTTGGGATTACCGAACTGAATGAAGCCGCGCTGCAGCTGATAACGCACGTTGCGATAAAACAGTTCGCCCGAGGTGAGGTTCGTGCGCCCGGTGATCACGGGGTCGGCGGCAGTTCCGCCGACTTGCAGGGCGACGCGGCCTGCGATGCTGACCTGCGAACTAGTCGCACTCAGGTTCTCCTGCGACTGCACCGCAATCGCCAGCTTCACGGTGTCGGCAAAACCGGGCTGCGCAGGCGTGATCGGACCCGAGCCAAACTGATCGGCGAAGCTCGCGAGGTCGAAGTCGGGAGTGAATCCGAGGCTGTTGATCAGAACGCGGCCATTCAACACCGAAGCTTGAGTGGTACCGCTGAACGTCAGATTCGCATCGAAGGAAGAGCGCGTCCCCGCGGGATAAAGCAGGCGTACTCCCTTGCCCTGCAGGGCCAGATTAAACTGCACGCCGGGACGGTAAGCGACGGAACCGGCCAGCGAAACCTGCCCGCCTCCCACCTGCGCGGTCATGTTTGCAATTTGCAGATGATCGCCGGTGATGTCCACCGTGCCGTTGAGATTCTCCACTCCTACAGGCGCGGCCGCGGTAGACAGGGCGACATCTTTGAACTGAAGCTGCCCCTGAATCGCCGGAGTCCCGCTCGACGCGGAGGTAAAACCCGATGCGCGCACATCGAGCGTGACCACACCCGAACTTTGCACATCCGGATCGACCATGCGAAGAATGCGGGCATCGATCGATCCTTGCGCAGTCAGCGTAGGCGCAGCGTTGCCGCCGATCGGCACCTGACCTTGGACTCGCAGTGAAGTCCCCGTGCCGTGAATCTCCGCTGGCTGCAACGTGAGCACGGAGTTCGCGTAGTCGGCTCGAATCGGATTGTTGATTCCGATCTGCAGCGACTGGTAACTTGCGTTCAACACCGGAATGGAGATGTGGGCTTCGAGTTGTGATTTGTTTTTCAGCGGCCCTTTCAAGGATGCGTGCAATTCGGTTTGGCCGGTAAAGCTTTGCGGCACTCCGCTGGCATAGGTCGCGAGCAACACGCCGAGGGGGACGGTGCCGGTGTCGATTTGCGCATCGGCGTAGTAATCTCCACTCAACGCAACGCGACCGTGCCCGTGCACCGCGGCTTGTGCGATCTGCGTATCGAAGATGAAATCCGCCGAATGATTCGCTACATGAACTTCCGCCTTCAGCCCAGATATGGAATTGTTTCGAACCTCCAGTTGCGGCAACTGCACGACCGCCGTTAGTTGCGGATCATCGAGCGTGCCTTCGCCGTTGGCTAACGCGCTCAGCGTCCCGGTCACGCCGAGATTCTTCTGTTGCACGGTTTGCAACTTCTGCAGCGCAAGCGATGGAGCATCGAGTTGAACCTTGTACGCCTTCGTCCTGGGCGTATAAGAAACTTTCGCATTCACCGCTCCCGCCGGTGCGGAAACGTTCAATGTAGAAACTATCGTGCCGTTGCTCGCGTGAAATTGGGCGGCGAAGTTTTGAATTGGTTCCCCGTAAGCTCGCGCGTTGGTGATCTGCGCCGTTCCCGCGCCGGCGGGATTCACTTCCGACCCTGAAATCGAAATGTTGGCTGAGAGCTCACCTGAGACGGGGAGGTTCTGTTTCGCCACGCGCTTCAAATCCGACAGTCGCAGCTTCTGCGCATTCAGGTTCACCTTGATTGAGTCGCTGGGCTGATACATCCAGTCGCGCAGCGCGACGTTACCGCTGAAAGTGGCCTGCCCGCGCTCCGCGTTCACCAGGGAGCCATCGGTAATCGAAATGCCGGAAGGCGAGGCCTGCAGGTTGAGTTTCGCGCTGCTCCACTGGCTGCCTTCCACCTGCAGATTTTGCGCGCTCAGATGACCGGTGATGCTCGGCTTGACGATCGAACTGGTGATGGGCCCGCGCACCGTCGCCTGCAGCGTGGCCGAGCCGGAGATGGCGGGCATGGTTGCGTTCGAGGTTGCGAATGAAGAGGCCAATGCGATCACCTGTTGCAGATCGCTGGCATTCACCTGCAGCTGCAGATTTGAATGCTGACTAATTTCTCCCTGCACGGTCAGGGCTGCTGACGGAATGCGCAGCGAAGTCTGGCGCAACGTGAGGGTCTGCCGGGGTCCATCGTAGTTCAGGTGAATCGCGCCGTCTACCGGGACATCGCTGGCAGACGGATTGGAGGAAGTCCCCGCGAGCGCCCGCAGGGCCAGGTCCGATTGCGCGTGCAAATTGCTGATGCTGCCCTTCCAATCGGCCACAGCCGTGCCGTTGATCGTGCCCGACAGAGTTGCGCCACGAAGATCATCCTGATGCGGCGCCATCTGTTGCAGCGCATGGAGTGATACGTCATGCGCGGAGGCGCGCATGCGCGACGACGGAGTCGTATCCAGATCATTCATTTCGAGGTCCGCATTTATGCGGCCGCCGAGCGTATCTACGCGAAGATCGCTGACCTGCAATCTTGCGTTCGCCAGTTGATAGTTGCCCTGCAAGCGCCGCAATTCCACTCGCCGCCCAGAAGCGACCGCGGTAAACACATCACTCGCCAGCCGGCCGTTTACCGAAATGCTGCGCAACAGGGGTTGTTTGCGGCACTCTGATAGGTCAACTTGCCAGCCAGCGAAACATCTCCGGCTGGGGCGACTGCCGGAGAAAGCTGCGCAAAATCCTGGGCGTGAATTCGGATTTCATAGTCTCCATCCGCGGTCGGATTGGAGTAATTCGAAATCTCTGCGCGCAACCGCGCTGTCGAAGCGCCCACCTTCAGTTCCGCCGACTGCAAATCAAATCGTTCCGGCGAGAGGCTGAACTTCGCATTCAGATCGTGCGCCACGGGCGCGTACTCGGCATAGCGCAACTGTCCCCGCGTGTAGGAGAGTCGACCTTCATACGTTTTGCTGAGGGAAACAAAATAAATGTCGGCGTTCAGATCGAAAAGATCCGCATCCAGCGGGGTCTTGCGATCGTTGTAATCGATCTCTCCATTGGTCAGCCGCGCGTGGCCGATAGCGAGGTCGAACAGATTGGTGGTGCCCTGGCTGTTGCCGGGCGGAGGCGACGGCAGATTGGTTTTCCCGTCCTTACTCACCTGGATATGAGCCACCGGATGCGCAATGAGTAACTGCTGCAGCGAAAACTTGCGCCCCATGAGCGACAGGATCTTTATCTGCACCGTAAGCTGGTCGGCATGCAGCAGCGGAGGCTGGTCCGGGGACTCCGTTCCGCGCACGGTGATGTTGTAGAGATTCGCCGTCAGCGTATGCAGATTGAGCTGCAACCCACCAATCTGAGCCTTGCCGCCGGTCGCGGTCTCCACTTCCTGCACGATTTTCTGCAGGGCAAATTGGCTGGAAGCTTGTGCTGTTCAAATACAAATATCCGCCGACGCCTGCCACGATCAGCAGTGCCACGAAACCCGCGACAATCCAGGCGATTCTTCGTTTCCACGTCATGATTATTCCTAAAAAGACTGCCCGATCGTGATGTAGTACTGCCAGGGATTGATCCCCGGAACCGGATTCAGATTCCGTCCGAGATCAAAGCGCACGGGTCCAATCGGCGTGGCATAGCGCAATCCCACGCCAACCGTGTTGCTGTAGTTGTTGACGAAGTTACTGAAATTGATCGCGCTGAAGACATTTCCTCCATCATAAAAGACTACGCCCCCCAGTGCTTTCATGATGCCGAGCGGGAAGCGCTCTTCGGAATTCAAAATGAAAAGCTGCTTGCCTCCCACCGGGACAGTCACATTCACGCATCCCGACTGCCCTTGCAGCACGTTACAAAATGGCACCAGCCGCTGCGGACCGGCTTCATCGATGGGGAATCCGCGCAGCGTGGTCCCACCGCCGGAGAAGAACAACTGGCTGGTTGGCACGAAACTTCCAGCGAACGGCGACGCAAATCCCAGGCGAATGCTGTTGGCGAACACCGTGGATTTGACCGGCTTGTAAAACGCATGTTGCGCAAACAGCTTGGCGAAGTTCGAACTCGATCCGAAAGCCGTCGGCGTAATGCCCAGGTTCACGGTGGTGAATCCGCCGCGATGCGCGTCCAGCGGCTTGTCGCGCGTATCACGAATGAAAGTTCCCGAGACGGTGGAGAGCAGCACGTTGCGGTCTTGCGGCAACACCAGTTCAGGAACGAGCAGGTGAGACAAATCAGTCTTGTCGAAGTCGTAGCGAATCTGCACTCGCGTATTTTTTTTGCGATTGAGCGTGCGCTCCAGCTGAAACGAAATATCGCCAAGGGTGGCTGTGAAGAGTGGATTTTCGCTGGTGCGTTCCGCGGTAACGCTGGTCATCGAACTCCACTGCAAGCCCCAGAAATGCGGCTGCGAATAATTGGCCAGAGCCTTCTGGTCGAGCCGGGACATCAGGATCGACGCTCCCGCGGTCTCGCCCAGTCCGCGCATGTTGCGGCGGGTGAATTCCACCAGCCCGCGCGGACTGGCATACGTCGCCTGGCTGGGAGCGATCTTATTGTTGCCCAGTCCGATCGACCCTCCACCACCGGGAAGAGCCACGGTTCCAGTGGGAACGTTGCCGCCGCGATGCGAGACCTCGAACCCGAGGCCGTAGGTAATTTCGTTGCGCTTGGCTTCGTGCACCTTGACCAGCGCGTCCTCGCTTGTCTGATCGCTGATCGGCTTGCGCGGCCCCACACTGGCCCAATCAAAAATGTTCAGATCATACAGGTGGCTCTCCGCTTCCATCAGTTGCAGGCGCTGCATGGGAGTCTCCGGCGGAAGGTTGGCCGTCTTGTCGATTAGCGCGACGTTCGCGTATGCTCCTGCCCCAAATAGACCACCTGCTCGATGCGCACCTGCTGGTGCTCGACGATCGCGTATACCACGTTCACGTGATGCGGATCGCCTCCGGCCGCTTGCACCGTGGCTTTCACCTCGGCATTGAGATATCCGCGATCCAGATAGGTTGCGGAAATTCGATTGCGATCCTGAGTCACTTTGCGTGGCGAATAGGGCGCGCCGGCGCGCATCAGCAATCCCTTCGAGTCCGCGAGCTGGGCATACGGCACATTCTGATTGCCCGAAACCTGCACATCCTCGACGATGGTCTGCTCACCTTCCTCGATAGCAAAATCTACATCGATTTTCGACTGACGGTCGACCACATGCGGCGCGACTTTTGCCTTTTCATAACCATGATTCGCATACAACGCGGTGATGTTGTCCGCACTCTGCTTCAGTAACTTCTGGCTGACGCTGCCGTGCGACCAGATGTGCGACTTCTTCACCGTCACCTGCGCCGTGAGTTCTTTCTGTGACAGCGCGTTATTTCCATGGAAAGCAATTCGGTCGACCTTGTGCTTCTTGCCCCGGTCGATGTTGTACTCGACCAGAATCTGATCGGGATTCCGTTCCAGCTTCGCCGTCACCTTGACGTCGGAATATCCCTTCTTCTGAAAATAGTCGGTCAGATTGCGCTGTCCTTCGTCAACCAGTTCCTGGTCGATTCCGGCCTCGGAATAAATTGGAATGAGCTTCTTCATCTCGCGATGGGCGAGAAACGGCAGGAATGACAACTTGGCGCCGACCGCGCGCACCGTCACCACCGGACCCACGTCGACTTTGAATGAAACGTCCACCAGGTTCGTGTCCGCGTGGTACTCCGGTGGATTCTCGTGGACGCTGGCTGCCAGGCGCCCTTGGCGGACGAGTGATTTTTTCATCAGCGAGGTAGCTTCGCTGATCCGCCCAGGCGAGTAGGTCTTACCCTTTTTGAGCAATCCTCCCGAAAGGCGCGCACGCAACGAGTGGACCGACTGCAGCAGCTTCGCGTCTTCAGGGCTGCTGGGTCCGTCAATACGGATCGCCCCAACGTGGGCTTGTTTGCCCGTCTCCGCGATGAAACTGAGGTTCACCAGTTGATGTGCGTCGTCGATTTTCGCATCCGCATGGACCCGCGCCGTGAAATATCCGTTGTGGTGGAGAAAATTCAATAGAGCCTTTTCGGAGCCGGGCAAGCGCGCCGGATCGTAGGGATCTTCGTCGGCTAGATCCACCACTTGCAAGAGCCGCGTGTAGGAAAAATATTTTGCTGCGCCCGGGAACTCGACCACGCCCAGGTAATAGGCGGGCTCGAGGAGAAAATTAATTCTGAGCCCGGAAATCTCCGGCGCCACGCTGACATCGACCTTGGGAAATCCTCCGGCCTTCTGCAACGCCTGCGCCGAGGCTTCAATCTTCTCCTGCGAGTAAGGCTCGCCCACCTTTTGTGCGACGTATGAATGGAGCGGCTGCAGATCGCGGTGAGGGTTGGCAATCAGGGAGATGGCGCTTACATTCTGCCCTTCGTAAGCAGCTTGTGGAGCCTGGGGCGCAAGCTGCGCCGGCAACAAAACGGGGGAGGACAATAGGAACACGAAGACCAGGAAACGCATATGAAGGCAACACCACCCGAGCGCTGCGGCCCGCCAGCCCCTGAGATGATCTTATGTGTGAAGCAGGCCACTGTAAAAAATTGCGGTGTTGGGATGCTGGGCGGGAGGGGTTAGTTGTCGTGGGCTACGGACGGGATCCACGCATCACGTAGCACCAGGCGCATTCGTCCCGGGGCTCGCTTCGCTCGGGGGCGGACGAATGCGTCCGCCCGTACGTAGTTCGCGGTTTCACCGGCATTGCCCGCCATGTTAGCCTATGCCGGATGGGGGCGCGATCCGGCCGATTTCGCCCGTTATTTGCACATCCCAGCATGAGCCTCGAGCAGAAACCTCCGCGAAGCCCGCTATCTCCAGCGCCTGCAGGCACTTCGGACGACTTCTCTGACCTCTCAGAGACGCAACTTTCTGCCACTTCCGGGGTTGAGATAAGTGTGAGCACGGCCGCACTCGATCCGGGCATGCTGATGGCGGCGACCACGCCTGCGCCGGCGTTCTCTGGCTTGTCGGGCGCGCCGTCCGACGCCGACATCATGCTGCGGGTGAAGGCGGGCGATCAGTCGGCTTTTGATTATCTGGTGCAGAAATATCGCCGCCCGCTGGTGAGCTTCATGTATCGTATGGCGCGGAACTCGGCGGCGGCAGAGGATCTGGCCCAGGAAGTGTTTTTGCGGGTGTACCGCTCGCGCGCGAGTTACGAGGCCAGCGCGAAGTTTACGACTTGGCTCTACCGGATTGCGACGAACCTGGCGGTCAATCACGCGCGCGATACGCGCCATGAACGGCCCGAGGTGACGGTCAGCATCGACGAACCGGATGAGGATACGGGCACGACCTTTGAACTGCCCGATGGCAACCTGACCGCCGAACAGGCCATGGTGCGGCGCGAGCGTATGCTGGCGATCCGCAGCAAGGTGGAGGCGCTGCCCGAGCAGCAGAAATTAGCGGTGATCATGCACAAGTACCAGCAGATGGATTACAAGCAGATTGCCGAAGTGCTGAAGAAGAGCGAGTCCGCGACCAAGTCGTTGCTCTTCCGGGCGTATGAGACTTTGCGGGAACAGTTAAAAGAATTTGTTTGAAAGGGCGCGGCTTCAGCCGCGTCGTAGAGCAAAGTCGTAGACAAAAAAGAAGAGGGCTTTAGCCCCGGCGAAAGCGACGGTAGGCGGGAAGTGAGAGGAACGAGGTTATGAACTGCGAAGCGATTCGCGAACGGATGCCGGAAGTGGCGGCGGGATTTGACCAGCCCACGGCGGACGAGAACAAGCATCTGGAAAGCTGCACGGCCTGTGCCGGGCAGTTGCAGGCGATGCGCGCGACCATGTCAGTGTTGGACGAATGGCAGGTGCCGCAGCCGTCGCCGTATTTTGACGTGCGGCTGCAGGCCCGGCTGCGCGAGGAAATGGCCAAGCCGCAGGCGGGCTGGCGCTACTGGCTGCGCCGTCCGGTACTGGCGGCGGCGCTTACCGTGCTGATGGGAGTGGGTGTCGGCCTGTTCTTTGCGCGCGGCAGCTATCGTCCGACTGACGATATGGCGACAGCGAATGCTATTGTCGAGCCGGGTAGCGCGGTCGGCGATCTGCAGGCTTTGGATAAGAATCACGATCTGTATTCGGATTTCGAATTGCTCGACGACCTGGACATCCAGCAGGATGTGGTGGCGAATCCGTAAGCTGATTTATTTGCGGAAGAGTTTGCAGCAGGAGTTCAGAAATCGACGTTGTGGCGAGTTTGAACGGGGAACATGAGTCGGGGAAAACATTGCACGGAATGGTTGGCGGCGGCTGCGCTGGCGATGGCAGCGGTAGCCCCACTTCCCTGCCCCGCGCAACGAGGAACGTTCCACCCCGTACAGCAACGGCATCAGGCTCCGGCGTATCAGGCGCCCCGGCAGCCGGCGCAGCAGCGCGGTCACGCCGGGGATTGGCTGCGCCGCTATAAAGACATGCCTCCTGCCGAGCAGGAGCGCCAACTGCAAAACGATCCTGACTTCCGCCGCTTGCCTCCTGCGCGGCAGCAGCAACTCAGGCAGCGTTTGCAGCACTTCTCCAGCTTGCCCCCGCAGCAGCAACTGCGCATGCTCAACCGCATGGAAACCTGGGAGCATCTGACGCCCGGACAGAAGGCACAGGCGCGGCAGATCTTCGGCCAGATGCGCCAGCTTCCGCCGGAGCGGCAACGCATGGTGACAACCGCGATCCGCGATTTGCGCTCCATGCCGCCTGATCAGCGCGAGCAGGTCATCAACTCCGAGCGCTTCAAGGGCATGTTCTCTGACCAGGAACGGTCAATGATGCGCGATGTCACGCGATTGCCGCTGGCGCCCCCCGAGGGTGAGGGACCCCAGGAGTAGAGCAGTTCACGTCGCCCCGGAGGCATCCTTCCGGGGACTCGCTTCGCTCGTGGGCGGACGAATGCGTCCGCCCCTACGTGTTTCATCGCTCACTTACAGCGGCTTGCCAATTTCCCAGTGATGGCCGAAGGGATCGACTGCGCGGCCGACGCGCCATCCGTAGGGCTGGTCTTCGACCGGCCACACTGTCGTTGCGCCCGCAGCCACGGCGCGCGCGAAGGCTGCATCGGGATCGTCGACGACCATGACTATCCGGACTGTGCCGCCGCCTAGCGTCTGCGGACTGAAGTTCAAGTTCTCGGGAGATTCGTCGGCGACCCAGAACTCCGACTCGCCCACCGACAACTGAGCGACTACGGCGCCGTCGGGAGCCTCGACTTTGAATAATTCCTGTGCGCCGAAGGCGGCCTTGTAGAAATCGACGGCGCGCGCGCCGTTGCGCACGGAGAGCATGGGAGCGACAGAGGGCCTGATTTTATTGGCATCCAGCGATTCAGCGGTCACGGTGAACCTCGCGTCTCCGGTGGTGACGAACATTTCCCGTAGAGACGTTGCTTGCAACGTCTCTGTCTGCAGCATTGGCGCGGCCGGCAAGACGCAGCAAGCTGCGTCTCTACGACACGATTTCTTCTACTTCCCTATCCACTGATCTACCCAGGCATTTACTGTTTCGTACCACAGCTTGCTGTTCTGCGGCTTTAGCACCCAGTGGCCTTCGTCGGGGAAGTAGAGCATCTTCGACGGCACGCCTTCCATTTGCAGCGTGGTGAAAAGCTGGAAGCCTTCGCTCACGTCGAGGCGGTAGTCACGCTGGCCGTGGATGACCAGCGTCGGCGTCTTGAAATTTTTCGCGTACTGGTGCGGCGACCACTTTACGTAGCTCTCGCGATTGTCGTAGGGCGTGCCTTTGAACTCCCAGTCGTTGAACCAGAGTTCTTCGGTCGTGCCCCAGGCGGACTCGGCGTTGAACATGCCGTCGTGCGACACCAGGCACTTGAAGCGGTCGGTGTGGCCGAGGATCCAGTTGATGGCGTATCCGCCGTAGCTGGCGCCCAGCGCGCATTCGCGGTTTTTGTCGATGAACGGATAGGTTTGCTCGGCGTAATCGAGTCCCTTCATCAGGTCTTCATACGGAGCGCCGCCCCAGTCGCCGTTGATGGCGTCGATGAACTTCTGACCGTATCCGGTCGAGCCGTGGAAGTTGATCATGATGACGACGTAGCCATTCGCCGCGAACAGTTCAGGATTCCAGCGATAACTCCAGTCGTCTCCCCAGGCCCCCTGCGGCCCGCCGTGAATGAGGAACTTCACGGGATATTTCTTCGAGGCGTCGAAGTTCGGCGGCTTCACCAGGAAGCCTTGGACTTTGTCCCCTTTCGCTCCTTTGAACCAAAAAGATTCAAGCGGCGACATGGTGACTTCCGAGAGCACAGCATCGTTGATGTGAGTCAGACCATCGGGCGGATGAGCAAGCTGTTCGGCGATGCTTCTCTCGGAGCCGGCCTTGTAGATCTGGGCTGGGAACGAGATCGACATTCGTGTAAAGACGATAGTTTTTCCATCGGGCGTTATAGCTATGTCATCGTTGTATCCGTCCCGCTCGACGACATCCGCGTTGAAGCCGTTGGCTTTGGGGTCGCCATCGACAGTGACTGTTTGATCAAAAGGGCGATCAATCGCGAAAGAGATGATCGGCGATTCGTCTTGCCACTGATGCGCGAAAAAGATTCGCTTGGAATCCGGCGACCACGCGAACGTGCCGACCCAAGAGTCGAGCTTCTCCGTCAGATTCTTCTTCTCGCCCGTCTTGCGGTCGTAGAGCATCAGGCGGAAGCGGTCGCTCTCGTATCCCGGACGCTGCTGGGCGCGGTAGGCGATGTAGCGACCGTCGGGCGAATAGAGCGGCGACGTGTCGCTGGCGGGATTGTCGGCGGTGATGTTCTTCGACGCGCCTCCACTGACCGGAACGATCCACAGATCGTTGTTGGTGGAAGCCGCTGGATTCTTGTCGTGATTCGAGGCGTAGCAAATCTCCTGGCCGTCGGGCGAGAAGGCATAGTCATCCTGCCCGCCGAGCGAGAACACGGGCGCATCATAGTCGCCGGGCGTGAGGTCGCGAGGAAGAGTGTCGACCGGCCCAGCGCCGGGCTCATGCACAACTGGCTCCATGAATCTGGAGATCACGAATATGTGGCTACGCTTGCCTTCCTTGTACGCGTTCCAATGGCGATAGAGCAGGTGGGTAAAAACCTGCGCCTTCACCTTTGACTGCTCCGCGTCCTTCACTTTTCTCGCATTGCACCCCTGCTCCTGCGCGGCTGGAACGTCGCATTCGGGATACACATCAGAGGTGAACACAATATTCTTGCCATCGGGGGACCACAGCTCACCGCTCGCTTCGGTAGCGATGGAGGTCAGCCTGTGTACTCCCGTCACCAAACCATCAAGATCGTTAAACTCCGCAATCCAAATCTGCGAGCCGCCTTCTTTGTTCGAGAGGAACGCGAAATGGTGTCCATCCGGCGCCCAGCGCGGACGGTCGGCGTCCTGATCGGCGATGATTTCTCTTTCCTGACCTCCGGCCGTGGGTACGATCCACACATGCGGCGTCTTCGTGTTGGCTTCAAGACTCACATCGACCACGCTGAAGATCACCCACTTTCCGTCGGGCGAGACCTGCGGGTCGCCGACGCGCTTCAGCTTCATCATGTCGTCAAAGGTAAAAGGATGCTTGGCCTGGGCTGCCAACGGAAGAACGAAGGAGAGCACAAGAAGAGAGAAAAGAAGACGGCGCATGAAGACCTCCTGAAAATCGGAACTCATCGTAGAGACGTAGCTTGCTACGTCTCGGCTGGCAGCATCGGCGCAGCCAGCAAGACGTTGCAAGCAACGTCTCTACGGCAAACAGGTGAGTGTAGCAGGAGGCCCTGCCAGCTTCCAGCTACGACTTATCGTGGCGACGGACTCGCTTCGCTCGTGGGCGGACGAATGCGTCCGCCCCTACGTGATGCGGTCCATCGTAACGGCAACCCCTTTGGGGAAGAGGCATCCAAGTAGACGGCAGAACTGCAGGCGCTCTCCCTCCGGCCTCACTGAGCGGAGAGGGGTACGGAGGGAGGGTCGCCGCGGTCTTGTGTCCGCAGCAAAGGTTGCCGCGCGAGAGACGTAGCTAGCTACGTCTCTACGAATGGCTGCAGCCCATGCAACGTGTTTGCCGTTCCTTCCATCCGATACACTAGACATATGAGATTCCTGCTTCGCCCCTTGCTTCTTTGCCTGGCTATCGCCTCCTGCGGGCTGGCGCCTTTGGCTGCCCGCGCCCAGGAAGGCCCGCTACAGGAAACACAGCCCACCGGCATCACTCCGGATGAAATCATCAAGCGCTTCGCCTCCAAGGAGACCGAGTTCGCCAAGGCGCGCGACCAGTACACCTATCGCCAGGACGTGAAGGTCGAGACCGTTGACGGCGAGACGGTGGATGGCGAGTACCGCGAAGTGTTCGACGTCATGTTCAACGACAAGGGCCAGCGCATCGAGAATGTGGTGTTTGCGCCGTCGTCGAACCTGACCAGGATCTTCATGTCTGAGGAAGATATGCAGGACATACGGCACCGGCTGCCGTTTGTGCTGACCACGGACGATCTTCCGGAATACAACATTCTTTATGTCGGCCAGCAGCAGGAAGACGAATTGAACACGTTCGTTTTCGACATTGCGCCGAAAAAGATTGAAGGCAAGAAGCGCTACTTTCAGGGACGCGTCTGGGTCGACGACCGCGATTACCAGATCGTGAAAACTTACGGCAAAACCGTGCCAGACTTGTGCAACGGACATCCCTGCGCGGCCAAGAGAAGCAGCGACAACGAAAATCTCTTCCCCAAGTTCACGACGTGGCGGCAGCAGATCGACGGCCAGTACTGGTTTCCGGTGTATACCAAGGCCGACGACGAGCTGCACTTCAAGACGGAAGATGTGCACATCCGCGAGATCGTGAAGTATGAGGATTACAAGCGATTCGGCACCAACACCAAGATTCTGTACGAGGGCAAAGAGATTCCGAACGCGCCGAAAGATCAGAAGAAACCGGACGCGACCCAGCCCCCTGCGACTCAGCCTCCGGCGCAGAGCCCGCCACAAAAGTAATTCTTACGATTTGCTGAGCACGTGGACCCGGACGCATTCGTCCGGAGCTCGCTGCGCTCGTGGGCGGACGAATGCGTCCGCCCCTACGTGTGGCTTTTGCTTCGCTAGCTTCCCCTCCTATGTAGTTGCTTACCACCTCGCACTCCTGTTTAATACTGGTTCTTCTCCGCACATGCAATGAAACTGCGCTGGTACTTCGCGTTCTTCTTTGTCTCCGGATTCTGCAGCGTTCTCTATGAACTGGTATGGCTGCGACAGGCTATGGCGCGGTTTGCGGTGACGACCGCGCTGGTGTCGATCGTTCTGTCGGCGTTCATGATTGGGCTGGGTGTCGGCTCTTGGGGAGCGGGCAAGTTGGTGAGGCGAGGCAGTGCTGCGCGTGCCCAGCTTGCGTCTCTACGCCGCGGTCGAATTCCTGATCGGCCTGTCGGCGTTCGCGGTTCCGTGGGAATTGTCTTTGGGGCGGAGCATTCTGCAAAGCCTCGAGGCCGGACATCCGTTTTCTCCTCCGCTCTACTACCTGCTTGCGGGGCTGTGCATCGGGATCGCGATGGTTCCGTGGTGCGCCTGCATGGGAGCAACGTTCCCGCTGGCGATGGCCGCCATCCGAGAGCGACTTGGCGCCGAGGCCGGCGATTCGGAACGATCGTTCAGCTACTTGTATCTGGCAAACGTGCTCGGCGCTCTCGCCGGGACCGGAGTTCCTTTATTGCTGATCGAAGAACTGGGTTTCAAAGGAACTCTGGGCTGCGCGGCTGCGCTGAATCTGTTGCTGGCGCTATCGGCTTTACGGTTGTCCTTAAGCGAAGGTCGACGCGCGGAATGGGCGCAAGTGGAACCGACTCCGGCCCTCCTTCGAAATGCGAGCGAGCCGCTGGCCCTACCTCGTTCTGTTTGGGACCGGCCTCACGAGCATGGCCTGTGAAGTGGTGTGGATACGGATATTCACGCCGGGTTTGGGGACGATGGTTTACGCCTTCGCCACAATTCTGGGACTCTACTTGTGCGCGACCTACATGGGTTCGCGTTTCTACCGCAAGAGCAAATCTTACAAGGACGAACTGGGTGGGCTGCTCTTCGCCGTGCTCGGTCTCTCCGTGCTGCTTCCATTGCTGATGTGCGATCCGCGCATCAGCCTGGTCTATCAACTGCGAGTGTTCAGCATCCTTCCATTTTCGTTCATCGTGGGATGGATCACTCCCATGATGATTGACCGCGTGGCGCAAGGCGATCCGGATCGCGCCGGCAGAGGATACGCGGTGAACATTGCGGGCTGCGTCTTCGGCCCGCTGATCTCGGGATTCTTGCTGCTGCCCTGGATCGGAGAGCGGTACGCACTGCTGGTTTGCGCATTTCCGTGGATGGTTGCGGCTTTCCTGCCGAGTTTCACGCCCACGCACGCCAGCCACGTTAAGTGGAAAGAATTGCTCGCGTGCCTGCTCGGACTCGCGATGGTATTCGGGACCAGAGACTTCGAATCCACATTCGTCCCTCGCGAGACGCTGCGGGACAGCACCGCAACCGTGACTGCGGTCGGATCGACGAAAAGAGGGAAATACCTTTTGGTGAACGGAGTCAGCATGACTTCCATGACTCCGGTCACCAAGATGATTGTTCACTTGCCGCTGGCCTTTCTGCCGCATCCTCCACAAAGTGTGCTGGTGATTTGTTTTGGCATGGGCACGACCTACCGCTCGGCGCTTTCCTGGGGCGTTTCTTCTACCGCGGCGGAGTTGGTGCCCAGCGTAGTGAAGTTCTTCCCTTACTTTCACTCCGATGCGAATCGGTTGCTGGCTTCTCCGCTGTCTCACGTGGTGATCGACGATGGCAGGTCTTACTTGCAACGATCGGGGCAGCAGTATGACGTCATCGTGATTGACCCGCCGCCGCCGGTCGAGGCCGCGGCTTCCAGCCTGCTGTACTCGAAAGAGTTCTACGCGATTGCCCGGCAGCACCTGCGCTCCGGCGGCATTCTGCAGCAGTGGCTGCCGGTTGGGGCGGAGGACCCTGTAATCATCGCGTCGGCCGCCCGGGCTCTGAAAGAATCGTTCCCTCATGTGCGCGCGTTCAAGTCGGTGGAAGGTTGGGGATACCATTTTCTGGCGAGCGATTCTCCGATTGAAAACTACAGCGCGGAGAATCTTGCCTCGCATCTGCCACCGGCGGCCAGCGCGGATCTCGTTGAATGGGGACCGTACCCAACCTCAGAGCAGATGTTTGCACGAGTGTTGAGCCAGGAGGCGAGCGTGGATGAACTCATCAACGCCGAGCCCGGAGTTCCGGCCCTCGACGATGACCGTCCGGTGAATGAATATTTTCTCGTGCGGCGGTTGAGGAAGCAGGATTACTGGGGAAAATTGTGGGCGCGAGTTCGAGAGCGCATGGGCGGGAAGGGGTAGCGCTCACGTAGCCCCGGACGCATTCGTCCGGAGGGCTCGCTTCGCTCGCGGGCGGACGAATGCGTCCGCCCCCACGTAACAAAATCGCTCGTTAATAGAACAAATACTTCCGCCACTTGTCGTCGCTGCGGCCCATGAGGCGCATGATGTGGCGGCTGGTGTGAAGATTGAAGGCGCGGGGTTCGCGCATCAGCTTCATGCCGGCTTCCATGGGCGACTGGTTGCCCTTGCGGCGATTACAGCCATGGCAGCAGGCGACCAGGTTTTCCCACGTAGACGAGCCTCCGCGAGAACGCGGAATCACGTGGTCAAGCGTGAGTTCGCTCGAAGGCAGCACGGTGGCGCAATACTGGCAGGTGTTGCGGTCGCGCAGCAGGATGTTCTTCCGCGAGAGCGCACGGCTCTGGTGCGGGATGCGACGATACTCGAGCAGGCGGATCACCGAGGGCACGCGCATGGCCACGCGGGCAGCGTGCAGGAAGTGTCCATTTTCTTCTTCCGTCATCGCCACGCCCTTGAGCACGAGAACGAGTGCGCGGCGGGCAGCGCAAACGTTGATCGGCTCGTAAGAGGCATTGAGAACGAGCACGGGCGCAAGCAGGGCATGACCGTCCCCGGTCCGGTGCGCAGCCGCCGAGGTAAACAACCCGGCGGCGATCCGGGATGTTGGTTCCACTCCGTGCTCCATGCGTGGCGACATGTGTTCAACCCAAGTTCAGCGCTTCAGCTCTTCCGACTCAGTTTCTGTTTCTGCCGGCGCGGTCCGATCGTCTTCGCGACCTTGAAACTCCAACACTTTGAGACTTCCTTGATTAGATGCCAGTTTCAGGGTGCGAGCTACGGTCGCGACCCATACCTGCGCGGCTCCAGCTCGGCGCAGCACTTTGGCGCATTCCGTCGCCGTCGAACCCGTGGTGTAGACATCATCGACAAGCAGCACAGGGCGTCCCGCGATTTCAGAGGGCCGGGCTACCGCGAAGGCTCCTCGCATATTTTCGCGGCGCTGGTGGCTGGTCAGTCCGATCTGCGAATGCGTGTCGCGCGTGCGTTCGAGAATATCGGTGCGCAATGCGAAGCGCTCGCGGAAAAGATGTTTCAGGGCCGCCTTCGAAATCAGCTCCGCCTGGTTGAATCCGCGCTGGTGGTGCCTGCCTTTGAACAGGGGCACAGGAATCATGATTACGCTGGCTTCTGCGAGACCGGGGCCGATGTCCCCGATCGCTTCAGCCAGCATGCGGCCGAGGACCCCGGCGGCGGGGCGGACTCCGTTGTACTTCAGCAGGTGAATCAGTTCGCGCAATCCGCCGTCGTAACTGCCATAAGCGACCGCCCGCTCAAACGGACGATCGAGGCGGCGGCAGACTGGGCAACACGTCAAGCCATCGGGCTCGCTGAGCGCGTAGGAAGACAGCACACGCTCGCCGCAGATGGAGCACACTTTGCCCTCGACGGGATGAATCTCACACAGGCACTCGGGGCAAACTGGAAGACGGGAAATATTCAGCAGGGGCTCGCCGCAAATGCGGCAATCGGAGGGGAACAGAACATTGAAGAGGCTTTCGGCAACTCGCAGCGGCCACACCCAACGTATTCGCGAGGACGAGACCTGTTGCGAAACAATAGAAGGCCGCGCTACCGCCGCAGTCAACTGGCTGGCCCGGATTCGGTCCTCACTACTGCTGAAGACAGCCTCCTAAACCGCCCGCTGGCCGGAAACAGCCGCGGGCCAACCTTCCCTACAAATAGCAGTATAGCGGCGAGGGCAGTAGCTAGGCAACGTTACGGTTCGACGTAGCCGCCGGCTTGGGCGGCATCATGCGAGGTGTGTCCGACAACCGGTCCCGGACCTGGGTAAAGATCAGGCGATAATCGCGGCGGAAACATTCTCCGCAACGCACCGGCTGCAGCATGAGGATCGGCAGCAGATAACGCTCGCTGAAGGTCCGGCGGCGCGAACGGAAACCCACATCACTTCCACAATCCTGGCAGCGGTAAGGCGGAATCCACGGTTGGTCGGGGGAGTTGCTCATATCTACACCTCGGGAATGACGAACTACGAAGAGGCGGCAGACCTGCTTACAAGCTATTTTACACCAAGACACTCCCGCGCCAAAGGAATGGCGTACCTTGGCGTCAATCAGGAGGCTACGAACCCAGGGGGGAGTTACGACTCGCGTCGGTTTTGCCGCCTGTGCAGTGCATCGACCTTGAGATTCTTAGATTTACAGGCTCTTACGAACCACCTGATTCGGCGGCACTTGTCATGCGCCCTTGCCGCGTGCTAACGTGCGCCGTTCGTGAGATTTCGTACTCCATTTGATTATTTGATTAAGGTTGACCAGATCACGTTAAATCAGACCACGCACGCGAAACAGTTTCCATCCCAGGCCTGAAAAGGATTGCGCCCATGAGCACACCCGTCACTGAACTTCCGACAAAAAAGAAACACGCGCCCTACGTGCCCGAAACCATGGAGATGAAGGAGTTCACCCTTCGCGCCCTGCTGATCGGGCTGGTGATGACGGCGATTCTCGGCTCGGCCAACGCTTACCTTGGCTTGAAGGCGGGGATGACGATTGCCGCGACCTATCCGGCGGCGGTGATTGGCATGGCGCTGCTGCGGCTGATGAAGGGCTCGCTGCTGGAAGAAAATATCGCGCGAACTGTGGGCTCGATTGGCGAGTCGGTGGCGGCGGGAGCGATCTTCACCATCCCGGCATTTGTGATGGCGGATCTGTGGCCAGCGCTGACGCCCAGTTTCAGCTCACCGGAATATTGGAAGTCGGTGGCGCTGATGATGATCGGCGGCACGCTGGGCATCCTGTTCGTGACCCTGCTGCGGCGCGTGATGGTCGAAGATCCCGATCTTCCCTTTCCGGAGTCAGTGGCTGCCTCGGAGATTCACAAGGCCGGCCAGCAAGGATCGACGGCGGCGAAGATTCTGTTTGCGAACATGGGATTCGGCAGCTTCATGTATCTGCTGGGCGCGATTAATGTGTTCAATCCGAACAACACGTTTCCGGTGATGATCGGAAATCTGGGAAAGAAGCTGCTGCTGCGGACGAGCACGAATCCGAACGTGGCCACAACCATTACCGGCGGCACGACGCTTTTCACCGCGCCTGATGTCAGCCCGGCCTATCTCGGCGTCGGATACATCATTGGGCCGCGGTTGGCTGCGCTGAACTTTGCCGGAGGCGTGCTGGCGTGGGGACTGCTGGTGCCACTCCTAACGTTTACGATTGGTCCTTATCTTCAGGCGCAGCAGGCGCTGGCAGGCGGACAGCCGATCGCGTGGAGCCTGCTGGCGAGTGCAATTTATTTTTCCATTGTGCGGCCGATCGCGGTAGGAGGGATGCTGGTAGGCGCGTCTTATACGCTGTTCAAGATGCGCAAGCAGTTGGCGCTGGGTATGGGGCGCGCGGTTTCTGATCTGAAAAAATCTGCGGCTGCACATGCTGCGACCAACCGGACGGAGCGCGATCTTCCGGCGAAGGCGATCTTCGCGGGCGTGGGCGTCGTCTTTGTGGCGATGATTCTGCTCTATCACTACTTCATCGCGGGAGCGGGAACGCTGACCGGGGCGCAAGTGTTGTCGGGATCGCTGGTCGCGGCGGGCGTCATGATTGTTGTGGGATTTTTCTTCGCGGCGGTTTCGGGCAATCTGGTGGGAATGATCGGATCGTCGAACAATCCGGTGTCGGGCCTCACCCTGTGCACGCTGGTGATTGCCGCGCTGCTCATGGTGGCCATGGGCGTAAAGGGCACGGGCGGCGTGGCTGCGGTGCTGGGAGTCGCTGCTGTGGTTTGCGTTTCGTCGGCGGTTGCGGGCGAGATGTTGCAGGATTTGAAAGTCGGACACATTCTGGGCGGCACTCCATCGAAGATGCAGATCGGGGATTTGTTTGGCATCGTGGTCGCATCGCTGGTGCTGTTCTTCCCCATCGCGATTCTGGCCAAGGCATATCACTTCGGCAGCGCTCAGCTGCCGGCTCCGCAGGCCGGCCTGATGGCGATGCTATCCAAAGGAATCGTTGGCGGCGACATGGCATGGCCACTGGTGATTGTCGGCATCCTGCTCGGGTTGGGGATGATCATGATCGAGGTGAAGAGCGTGATGCTGTTCGCCGTCGGCATGTACTTGCCGCTGGGGACTACGTTTGCGATCTTCGTGGGCGGCATCATTCGCTGGATCACCGACAAACTGCGCGACCGTCGCGGCTTCAACGACGCGCAGAAGGCGCGCGTGGATAACGCAGGCGTGTTGACGGCTTCGGGCATGATTGCCGGGGAAGCGTTGTGCGGTCTGGTGATCGCCGGGCTGGTGGGCTCGAATCATGATGTGACGCTCTTCAAATGGACGCCGCCATTCCTGCTGGCGATGGCTGCGCTGGCGGTGCTGGCGATTGTGATGATTCGCGTGCCGCTGGCCAATTGCGGACGTCCGGAAGATCCGGCGCCGCCTACGGCAATTATGTAGAGCCCCCCACAGAGGACACAGAGTTCCACAGAGGATTTCCTCCGTGCGACTCTGTGTCCTCTGTGGTTTAGTTTTTATGTCGATTGTGGAAAACATTGCGGCGATTCGCGAGCGCGTTGAGGCTGCGGCGCGCCGGACGGGGCGTTCCAGCGATGAAGTCGGGCTGATGGGGGTGACGAAGACGCATCCGCCGGAGCGCATTCGCGAAGCCTACGCTGCGGGCCTGCGGGTATTTGGCGAGAATCGCGTGCAGGAGTTTGCCGGGAAGGCGGGCGCGCTGGCTGACTTGCGCGAAGCCGCGTGGCACATGATTGGGCATTTGCAAACGAACAAAGCCGGCAAGGTTGCGGAATTGTTCGCCGCGGTCGACTCTGTCGATTCCGTCAAGCTGGCTGAGAAACTGGACGCGGCGGCGCGAAGCGTGGGCAAGAAGCTGGCCGTACTGATTGAGATCAATGTTGGCGGCGAGGCGGCAAAGAGCGGCGTTGCGGCGGATTCTCGGGAATTCGAGGAACTGCTTCAGGCCGCGCCGCGCTTCGAAGCGCTCGAGTTTCGCGGGTTGATGACCGTGACCTCCGTTTACCGAGGATCCGGAGGGTGCGCGGCCGTTCTTCCGCAAGCTGCGCGAACTGCGCGATGCGCTGGCCGCGCGCAGGCTTCCGGCAATCGGCACTGGATGTGCTTTCCATGGGCATGTCACACGACTTCGAGGTTGCGATCGAGGAAGGCTCGACTTGCGTGCGCGTGGGGACGGCGATTTTCGGGGAACGGCCGAAGGCTTAACCACAGAGGGCGCAGAGGAACACAGAGCTTTGCTTTGTCATTGTGAGGGGCGTTCTTTGCCGCGTGGAAATCCGGGCGGGTTGGCTGACTATGGTTGCGATCCACGAAAACGGTGGGGGAGTCAGCTTCGCCGTCAAAGTTCATCCGCGGGCGAAAAAGAATGCGATCACCGGCGAGCTCGGTGATGCCTTGAAAGTGGCGCTCACTGCGCCGCCCATCGACGGGCGGGCCAACGAAGCCTGCATCGAATTTTTCGCGAAGCTTTTGAAGGCTGCCGCGTAGTTCCGTTACTATTGCGTCCGGCTTGAGCAGTCGGAATAAGGTGATTCGCGTCGCGGGAGTGACGAGCGAGTACGTTCGCGATCGACTGAACACCTGATCGCTGACATTCAGTGGTTGTGCCAGCAGTCGCGGGCAAGAGTGCCCGCGCCACACGAACGCCCGCGCCACACGAGCACAGGAGCCACTTTTGACTTTCACTGAACGCTTTCACGAGATCCGTACTGGATTCGAGCGGCCCTTCTGGGTTGCCAACATCAGCGAACTGTTTGAGCGGCTTTCGTACTATGCCGTGTTCGCGGTGCTGGCGCGGTATTTGCACGAGGGGCTGCATTTCGATGTCGAGCGCGCGAGCAGCCTGACCGGTATGTTCGGCGGCTGGGTATGGTTTCTGGCCGTGATCGGCGGCGCGGTGGCCGACCGGCTGGGCTTCCGGCGGGCCTTGTCTCTGGCCTATCTTTTTCTGACCATCGCTTACTTCTCGCTGGGATCGATTGGCGCGGATTGGATGGCGCCTCTCCGCAATGCGATTTCGTTGCCGACATTAGTGGCTATTGTGTTGATACTCCCGGCGCTGGGCGTGGCGCTGGTCAAGCCCAGCGTGGTCGGCACTACGGCTCGCGCCTCCAAAGAAAACGTGCGCTCCGTGGGATATTCGGTCTACTACACGCTGGTGAATGTGGGCAGCACGGCGGGGCCGTTGCTTGCCGGTTGGGAAGAAGATCACGGTAGCGCTCCGGCCTTGTTTCGCATCGCTGCGATCAGCGTGCTGCTCATGCTGGTCTTTGTATTGCTCTTCTTCAAAGAGCCGCGCCGTTCAGATGAAACTGAGACGCCGAGCCTGGGCCAGGTCGGCAGGAATTTTCTCACCGTGCTCTCCAATCCCCGATTCATGCTGTTTCTGCTGATCTTTACCGGATATTGGGTCGTCTTCTGGCAGGAGTTTATTGCGCTGCCGCTGTACATTTCGGCATACATCGATCCCCATGCCAACACGGCGCGAATTCTGGCGACCGATCCTATCGTCGTCATCTGCTTCACAATGGTGATCGGATTTCTTACCAAGAAAATGCACGCCTTTCACGCCATCGTGCTGGGGACGCTGATTTCCAGTCTGGCCTGGATTCTGCTGATCGTGCATCCGTCGGTGTGGATGGCGGTGGCGACACTGGTGGGAGTGGCGATCGGAGAGATCGTGCAGCAGCCGCGCTATTACGACTACATCTCGCGGCTGGCTCCGCCCGGGCAGCAGGGCACGTACATGGGATTCGCATTTCTGCCGCTGGGCATCGGATCATTCGTTGCCGGAAAATTCAGCGGGTACGTGATGCATCACTTCGGCGAGGAACTGCATGAGCCGAAGATGGTGTGGTGGTCGGTGGTTGCAGTTGGGATCGTGACCACACTGCTGCTGTGGATTTACGACCGCGTGGTGCGGGTTGAAACCGAGGAAGTGAAGTAATGGCGCGGGCTGTGCGCAAATCCGAGGAGGATCCTGCGATGACCGTGAGCAGGATTGCTGCGGACGCTGCGCGATGGTGGCTCAGCCCAGCATGCTGATTTACGCGGCCCTGAAGGGCTCTCTTCGACGGCGCCGCAGGCATTCACGAGCGCCAACATCCACGATTTTCGGTGCCCTCAGAAATAGCTCAGCCATGGGTCGTTGCGGTGTTGCCGTACTCCGGCAAACCAGCGGCACAGCGGGTACAACGTCAGCACGACGATCCCCCACATCAGATAGACGATCGGTAACGAGTATCCCCAGCCCGGCGGCTGCGCAGAGGGGAATGATCCGATATCTGGCGATTCGAACATCCAATGCACCTGGCCGTAGCGCGCGTAGCAGACGGCGATGGCCAGCAGATGAATCAGCGGAATGTGCAGCAGGTAGTAGAACATGGGCACTTTGCCGAAGATGAGCGCGGGGCGGAGCCAGCGCGGAGAGCCAGCGTCCATCGCCCAGAGGAACAGAGTTGCCGGGCCCAGAGTCATCAGGAGGAACAGCAGCGACGGTGGATATTTATTCGTATTCAGAAACGAAAGCACGGTGAAGGCGGCGGACTTCTGCGTACTCCACGGCAGCGGGTCGCCGTAGAAATTGATGGCGCGCAGAATGATGAATGATGCGGTCAGGCCGAGGCCGAGGCGCAACAGGAACGCGCGCCGCCGTTCCGCGGGCCAGCGATAAATCTGGCCGAGTCCGTAGCCGACCGCGGTGACGCCCACCCATGGGATCAAGGGATAGGCTTCGAAGACTGAAAAGCGCGGCGTTACTACCAGCACGTTCGGCCGATGGAGAATCGACCAGAACCAGTTGTTCCACGGCACCTTGTCGAGGAGATTATGAGTGGCAATCATGACGATGCCGAACGTGGTGACCGCCGACGGGGGCAGGTACACCAGCGCGGAGAGCACGATCATCGCCCAGCCCAGCGCCCATAGAACAATCAGTAAGACTACGTGGTAGTCGAAGTTGAATTGCCATCCCAAGCCGCGGGAGACCACCAACTCCAGAAAGATGAGCCAGACGCCGCGCGTGAATAAGAACCACGAGAGTTCACGCGTGGATTTGCGGCGGCGTGCGAGGAACGCACCGGTACCGGTGAGCAGAAAAAACGTAGGTGCGCAGAAGTGGGTAATCCAGCGAGTGAAGAAGAGCGGGATCGTGGTGGTGGCCGGGTCAGTGGGATTGACGCCTCCGACGCCGAAAAAGTCGCGGGTGTGGTCGAGGGCCATGAGAATCATGATGATGCCGCGAAGGAGGTCAATCGACTCCAGACGCGCGCGGGCGGCGGCAACCGGCGCAGCGGCGACGCGTTCGACTAGGGAGGACATCTGGCGAAGTGTAGCAAAAGGGGCTGCCGGGATTCCCCAGCCGGACAACCGAAGGCGGCTGTCCCCACAAAAACCCGATCTTGTTTACAATAGAAGTTTGCCCATGGATCTTTCCGCCATTCAGTCTGCCCTGCGCGAACGCAATATTGATGCGTGGCTTTTCTACGACCATCACCATCGCGATCCCATTGCTTACCGCGTGCTCGGCCTGCCCGCAAGTTTGATGGTGACGCGGCGCTGGTTTTACCTGATCCCCGCTGAGGGCGACCCCATCAAGCTTGTGCACAAGATCGAGGCGGGGCATCTGGACTCGCTTCCTGGCAAGAAACACCTTTACTCGGGCTGGCAGGAATTGTTCGAACAGCTCAAGGCGATTCTGGCCCACCACCGCGATCTGGCGATGCAGTATTCGCCGAATAACAGCGTGTTCACCATCTCGCTGGTCGATGGCGGGACGATCGATTTGCTGCGCGGGCTGGGAAAGAACGTGGTCAGTTCCGCGGACCTGGTAGCGCAGTTCGAGTCGACGTGGAATGCCGAGCAGATTCAATCCCACTTCGCGGCGCGCGACAGCATCGATTCGATCGTGGCGGATGCATTCAAGGAAATCGGCCGGCGGGTGCGCAACGGCGGAACCAAAGAGCACGAAATCCAGCAGTGGTTCATGGAAGCGTTCGCGCGCGAGAATCTGCTGACCGACGATCCCCCGATTGTGGCCGTGAACGCGAACGCTGGGAACCCGCACTACGAGCCGCACGCGTCGCATCCCGTTTCGATTCGTGAGGGCGATCTGATTCTGCTCGATGTGTGGGGCAAGAAAAATACTCCGGGCGCGGTGTATTACGACATTACCTGGATGGGCTTCGTGGGCTCGGCGCCGTCGGGAAAGATGCGCGAGGTTTTCGAAATTGTGCGCGACGCGCGCGATGCAGGCGTGAAGACGGTTCTGGATGCCATCGGAGCGGGGAGGCACATTGCCGGCTTTGAGGTCGATCGCGCCACGCGCGGACACATCCAGAAAAAAGGATACGGCGATTATTTCATTCATCGCACCGGACATTCCATCGGCACTGACGTCCATTCCAATGGGGCCAATATGGATGACCTGGAAATTCACGACGAGCGTCAGATTCTGCCGAACTCCTGTTTCTCGATCGAGCCGGGAATTTATCTGCCGGAGTTTGGTGTGCGCAGCGAGGTGAATATCCTGGTGCGGGCGAAGTCGGCGGAAGTGACGGGAAAAATTCAACGCGAGATTGTGACCATCTAGCATGGCAGATTCCACTACAGAAAAAGCGAAGCTCGCGCAGGCCGAACCAATGAGCCTGATGGCGGTGGTCGCTCCGGCGATTGGCTGGCTGATTCCGGGCGCGGGCCACATGATTCAGAAGCGCTGGATTCGCGGGGCGCTGCTTTTCATCTCGGTTGTGACCATGTTCCTGCTGGGACTGGCCATGCAGGGCCGCATCTACAAGGCGAACGGCGGCGACATCCTCGACATTCTTGGATTCGTCGGCGATGTGGGCGCCGGGGCTCTGTATATATTGACCGTGGTCAATGATTGGGGACAGGGCGCGATTGCGTTTGCCACCGCGGATTACGGGACGAAATTCATGATCGTGGCCGGACTATTGAATTTTATTGCGGTGGCCGACGCTTATCACATTGCGATTGGGAAGAAAAAGTGAAGAAGCTATCAGCTCTCACCCATCAGGTTTCAGCTAACAGCTCGCGAGGACTGGCTAAGTGACGATTACTCTTACTCACTTCAGCGCGGCGTTTGTGTTCGCCTTCTTTGCCTCGATTGTCTTTGGCATCACTCACCGTGACAACACGCCGGAGATGGTGAAGTACGGACTCTACTGTTTCGTGATGTTTCTGGGCGGAGTGTTCGTGGCCGGCTGGCTGATGTGGCTTGTAAAAAGGTAATTTGTTTCGTAGAGACGTAGCTTGCTACGTCTCTGCCGAGAGTACACCTGCGGTTAGAGAGACGTTGCAAGCAACGTCTCTACGACATCATCCCTGCCAGACGAAAGCATCGAAAATCCTCTTCGTATCAAAATTCAAGCGGCGATAGAGCGCTACCGCGCGGGCGTTTGCCTCAGTTACCGTCAGCGAGAGCAGCGAGAAATTTCTCTTCTTCAAATTCCCCGCCGTCGCCGCCAGCAGCGATTCTCCAATGTGGCGCGAGCGGTATTCAGGCAGAATGCAGACTTGCGTGACGTGGCCAACGTCGTAACGCACGCGCGAGCACAGTATCAGGCCAATTAAATTTTTGGCGCGGCGATCAACGGCCACGAACGACGATTCAGGATCGAAGACCCCGCATCCCGGAAAGCGCACGATGTTGTTCAGAAAGCGCAGCGATCCGCTCAGCGTGTGGTACTGGTCGTTGATCTCGGAGTCGACATGACCGCGGTAGGCGGCGGTGATCACCGCGGCGGATGGTTGATAATCAGCCTCAGTCCATGAGCGGATTTCAATGTCAGGATGGGTCGCGATCTTCTCCTCAACCTCTTTGCCCAGGCCGAGCACCATGAACAGACGAGGATGGCGCTGGAATCCGGTGTCGAGGAACGGGCGCGAGACGGCGTTGGCATCGTGCGCCAGCAGTTGCGCCTCGACACGATGAATGCCAGGCGACTGCTGCAGAGTTTCGATCACGTGAGTGAGCAGCTTGATTTCAACTTCGCGCGCATTGGGCAGACGGTTGCCATTGGTCACGTAGAGATCGCCGATCACTCCCTTGCTGCCTTCGTAGACAAAAAATGAATAGCCGAAGACGCGGCCGCGATCGACGGCGGCATAGCCCGGCAGGATTTTCGCATCGACGTAGCGCAGGATCATCTCCGCCGAACCGGAGTAGTCCCACGACAGCAGACGCGACCACAATTGGGTCTCATCGTCGAGCAGAGAGCGCAAATCTACGGAAGAAAAATGTCTGAGGTCGAGAATTTCCAAACTACGATCTCCAGAGCTTCTTGCAGCGTCCGCGCCAGAGAGCGGCCTGACATGGGCGGGCAAAAGTCCGAGTGTAGTGGGTTCGAGCGGGAGAGGCAAACCGGGTGAATCCGCGGCGGTAACAGTGAAAAATGGGAGCGCACAAAGTGTGGTTGGCGCACTACGCCCGGTGATTGGCGTCACGCCAGAGCGGTTTTCAGCAGCCTCTACGGCCCACAGGAACTTCCGAAAGCCGCCTGCAAGTTACACATTCTTATCGGCGTTAAGGGCCAGCGCGGAGATATCCTTCGAGTGCGCCGCCTCACTTTCCTCTGTGATACGAGTCACACCGCCCTGCCATGCTTTCCCCGCATAATCCAGTCTTCCGGTTCAACATCCGGAGCGAATCTTTTAACTCCTCAGCTGGGGGATCAAGTGGCAAAAGGACGTGTCTCAATCGTTGTGGAGCGCTGCAAGGCCTGCGGATTCTGCGTGGAATTCTGCCCTACCCACGTGCTGGCGCTCTCTTCCGCATTTAATTCTAAGGGCTACCATCCGCCGCACGTTGTGCATCCGGAAAAATGCAGCGGCTGCGATCTGTGCGGCATGTATTGCCCGGACTTCGCGATCTACAGCACAAAGGTTGCAGCGGCGGCGAAGATCCCGGATAAGGAAGCGGCCACGCCCGCTGGAGGTGAGAAATGAAGGCTGATCCGAAGGGGGTGCTGACGGGCACTCATTTTATGGATGGAGACCACGCTTGCTGCGAAGGTGCGCTGGCAGCGGGGGCGCGGTTCGCGGCAGGATATCCGATCACTCCGTCGACCGAAATCGTCGAGCGTTTTGCGGCGCGCGTTCCTACCGTCGGCGGCAGCTTCATCCAGATGGAAGATGAACTGGCGGCATCGATCGCGCTGCAAGGCGGTGTGTGGGGCGGGGCGAAGGCGTTTACGGTGACCTCGGGTCCGGGCTTCTCGCTGATGATGGAGCACATCGGCTACGCGGCGATGACGGAGACGCCCTGCGTGTTTGTGGATGTGCAGCGCGGCGGGCCGTCGACCGGGTTGCCGACGCTTCCCGCTCAAGCTGACATGATGCAGGCGCGCTGGGGATCGCACGGAGACTACGAAATCATTGCACTGTGCCCGAATTCTCCGCAGGAATGCTTCGATCTGACGATCACTGCGTTCAACATGTCCGAACAGTATCGCGTGCCGGTGATGTTCATGATGGACGAAGTGGTCGGGCACATGACCGAGAAAGTTGTGATTCCGCCGGCCGATCAGATTGAAGTGGTGCCGCGCAAGCATACGAAAAAGTCGGTGGAGGATTATCTGCCTTACGCCACGAATGGCGACATGGTTCCGGAGATGGCCCATGCCGGCGAAGGCTACAAGTTTCATGTAACGGGGTTGACGCACGATGAACGCGGCTATCCTAACATGACGCCGCAGACGCAAGACAAGCTGGTGCGGCGGTTGCAGAACAAGATTCGCTCGGCTGAAGACAAGATCTGCCTGTTTGAGGAAGAGCGGCTGGATGATGCCGACGTGGTGGTGGTCTCCTACGGAATCACGTCGCGCGTGGCGCAGCGGGCGATTGATCTGGCGCGTGACCGCGGACTGAAAGTCGGCAAACTTCGGCTCATCACGGCGTGGCCATTCCCAGACAAGAAGTTTGTCGAACTGGCGAAGCATGTGAAAGCTTTCGTGGTGCCGGAGCTCAACCTTGGCCAGATGGTGCGCGAGGTTCAGCGTGCCGTCGATGGGAAGGCGAAGACCTTCGCCGTGTCGCATGCTGGAGGCGGGGTGCACAATCCAGACGAAATCTTCAACGCGATCGTGGAGGCAAGCCGATGCTGAATGTATTGCAAGATGACACCATCAATCCGGTCGAGCAGTTTCTGCGCACCGACCGCATGCCGCATATATGGTGCCCGGGCTGCGGCATCGGCACTACGGTGAATTCGTTCGCGCGCGCGCTGATCGAATCGAAAATCGACTTGGAGTCGCTGGCTCTGGTGTCTGGCATTGGCTGCACGGGCCGTGTGGCGGGCTATGTGAAGCTGGACTCATTCCACACTACGCACGGACGCGCGATTCCCTTTGCCACGGGATTAAAGATGGCAAATCCGAAGCTGAATGTCGTTGTGTACTCGGGTGACGGCGACCTGTCTGCGATTGGCGGAAACCACCTGATTCATGCGGCGCGGCGCAACATCGATCTCAAAGTCATCTGCGTGAACAATCTGATTTATGCCATGACCGGCGGGCAGACTGCGCCGACGACTCCAGGACACGCGACGACCTCGACCAATCCTTACGGAACCTTCGAGCCAGCATTCAATCTGCCGGCCTTGGTGGACGCAGCCGGCGCCGTCTACGTCGCGCGTTGGACGACTTTCCATGTGCGGCAACTGGCGCGGGCGATCAGCGAAGCGTTCGCGAAAAAAGGATTCTCGTTCATCGAAGTCATCTCTCCGTGCCCGACGCTGTATCAACGGCGCAACAAGATGGGCGACGGCCTCGACACCATGAAGTACTACAAGGAAGCGAGCAAGGTGAAGAATGGCGCGCCCACGGGCGAAGTCGGACTCACGCTGAACGGTGAGATTGCGGTGGGCAAGTTTGTGGACCGCGACCGCCCAGATTATCAAACCTTGATGCGCGCGCAATATGTGGAATCGCTGGGCGATCGCTACCTCGGCGATACCGATCACGCAGAGGCGGAAACGGAGTGTGCATGCGAGTAACGGAGATTCGAATCGCAGGTTTCGGCGGCCAGGGAGTGATCCTCTCGGCCATCGTGCTAGGCAAGGCGGCGTCGATTTACGAAAACGGCTTTGCCACCATGACGCAGAACTTCGGTCCGGAGGCGCGGGGCGGCGCGTGCAGCGCGCAACTGGTGCTCTCTGATTCGCCGGTGCTGTATCCGTATACCACGCAGCCCGACCTTATGGTGATCATGTCGCAGGAGGCCTACAACCGATTCGCGCATGAATTGAAACCCGGCGGCACGCTCATCGTTGAAGAAGACCTGGTACGCGTTTCGGATCTGAAGGGCGACCCCAAGGTGTACGCGATTCCGGCCACGCGCTTCGCCGAAGAATTGGGCAAGCGCATGGTGCTGAACTCAGTGATGGTGGGATTCTTTACCGCGGTCACGAAACTGCTGGAAGCGGATTCGGTGCGCAAGGCCGTCGCCGATTCAGTGCCGCCAAGCTTCCGCGAGCTGAACCTGAAGGCGTTCGAAAAGGGATACGAGTACGGGCTCACGGTTCTGGAGGCGGGCCCAGCGCGGCCGGAGTTGGAAGCACTTGCGTCGGTGGAGGAGTAAACCGAAACTCCCGTCACCTGACGCGACAGACGATCGAGCTCGGCACTGACTCCAATTTCTCGCTGGCACAATTAGGTGAATGTCCCGCCAGTCCCCATATTTCCAGATCAGGATTCGCACGAGACTACGGTTTGCTGCCCGCCGAGACCCAATAGTAATCCACATTCTGCGGTGCATAGTGGCCGAGGAATAATACGCGGCGGCCGGCGGTGTGATCGGCTGATGGCGGTCTTCCATGTCGGCGCCGCGATCAGCAGATGCTCTTGCTGCGGTACGTTTCCTAATTCGTAGCGGGCGATCGTCTGATTGCGGTAGAAGGCGAGTCCATACTCGAGTTCGCGCGAGGCACCACAGACAGCTATAGGCAAGTTGTGAGTCTCGACCGCGACGAGATCAACCGCCAGCGGACGCGCAGAGAGCGTTTGATCGATGGCCGACGTGCCGAGCTTCAGGACCGCCGCTACGGCAAGGACCACCGGGATCAGCGTGACGAACCGCAGCATGCGCAGACCCGGCCTTGCTTCGCAGCGTGAGTAGGACGGCGACGCACAGGGTCAGGGCAAGGGCGAGCGCGAAATACAGCGGGCGGCCGGTGGGCAGATGATGCTGCATCACGATGTAGGAGATCAGCACGGCTGGAACGATTGGCGCAGCGGCCACCAGCGCGTGCACGAGGGCCATCCACTTCGTGACCGGCGTTTCGTATTCGAATTCCTGGCGCAGATATTGTGCGAGCAGCAGCGTTCCGGCGGGAATGGCGGGAAGGATGTATCCCGGCAGCTTTGACTGTGAGATGGAAAAGAATGCGACCGGCACGATCAGCCAGAGGCTGGCGAAGAGAGTGAATTGAAATTCGAAGTCCGGATCGGTGGAGGACGATTTTCGCTCCGCCCACCACACGCGGACCGATCGCGCGAAGGCCACGACCACAAATGCTGTCCATGGTACGAGCGACAACAAAACTACGGGCACGTAATACCAGAACGGCTCGGGATGATGGTAGAGATTGCTGGAGAAGCGGGCGAGATTGTGTTCGAGAATAAATTCGCGGAAGAATTGTGGATTGCGAAGCTGCACTGCGATGTACCACGGCAGGGCGATCGCGCAGAACAATGCGATGCCCGGCAGCCACGCGGTCTTGAGAATCAGTCGCCATTCGCGCGCGGCCGCGGCGAATAGAACGATTACCGCCGCGGCGAGAACGGGCGCGACTGGGCCTTTGGCCAGCGTTCCGAGCGCCATGAACGCGTAGAACAGTGCAAGGTAGATTTTCTTCCCGCTTTCGCGCCATGCCCACCAGGCGAGCATGCCGATTGCGAAGGTGGCTGTCAGCGGCATGTCCATGGAGGAGGCGCGGGCGTAGCCGATGATTCCGGCGCAGGACGCTGTGATTAACGCGGCGTCCACTTCTGTGCCGCGACGGAATCTTCGGAAGAAAAGATAGACCGCGATGACAAGCAGAGTGGCGTCGATGGCCGAGGGCACGCGGGCCGCAACATCGCTCACGCCAAGCGCGGAGTAGGCGACCATCGCCTGCCAGTAATACAGTGGAGGCTTTTCAAGCCATGCCTGGCCGGCGAGCGTGGGAGTAATCCAGTCGTGGCGCTCGAGCATCTCGCGAGCAACTTGGGCATAGCGCGGCTCATCCGCTCCGATCAGGCCGAACGATCCCGTGCCATAGAAAAAAAGGAAGGCGCAGAAGCCGGCGAGCAGCAGGATGTCGGTACGGGTGCGAGCGGTCATTGTGTTCGAGACTGGTTGATTATGGCTGAAGAGCGGTTCCCTCAGCGGCTAAAGCCAAATTTTCTTTCGAGACGACTTTACGGCGCGGCTTGAAGCCGCGCCCTTTCAAAGCGGGGCTGCCCTCAAGGGCGCGCGAGCACGCCCCCGACAGGATGCCGGCGCCACAAGAACCAACTTCTATTGTACGGAGGGGCCGCGGCGCAGTTGCAGTAGGATCTGCCGGACGGCTTCGGCGAGCGGGCCGTCAACCGAACATCCGCCGGCGCATTCGTGGCCGCCACCACCGAAGTTCTCCGCCACTTTGGCGACATCAAGTTTGCCTTTGCTGCGCAGGCTGATGCGATAACGGCCGTCGGGCAGTTCGCGGAAGAATGCCGCGACTTCCACTCCCCCGATGGAGAGAACGTAATTCACCAAGCCTTCGCAATCTTCTTCCATGGCGCCGCAGCGCTCCATCTGCTTCTGCGTGACCCAGACGTAGCCGATGTGGTCTTCCAGATGAAGGCTACGCAGGGCTTCGCCGAGCAGGCGAATTTTGGCTTCGGAGTGCGCAAAATAAATTCCGCGAGCGCAGTGCGCGGGATCGGCTCCAGCGAGCACCAACTCGCGAGCGAGTGAGAATGTGTTTTCGTTCGTGCCCTGAAACATGAACGATCCGGTATCGGTCATCAGCGCGGTGTAGAGGCAGGTCGCGATCTCGGGAGAAAACTTTACGCCCGCCTCGCGCGCCAGGCGGAAGACCATCTCGGCTGTGGCTACGGCGTGCGGATCGATCCAGTTGACGTGGGCGAAAGGGCGTCCGCTGACATGATGATCGATGCTGATGAGGAAACGATCTTCGAGACCTTCGAGGCGCGTGCGATGGATGCTGTCGCACTCGAGGATGATGGCCGCATCATAGTCATTCATCAGCCGGCTCGACTGCACAACCTGATCGGCGAACGGAAGCGAGCGGTAGATGCGCGGCACGCCATCGTGCAGGACAACGTCGGCCTGCTTGCCCATGGCGCGCAGAACCTGGCAGCAGGCGAGCGCCGAACCAACAGCATCGCCGTCGGGGCGGGCGTGCGAAGTCAGTACGAAGCGATCGCGCCGGCCGATCTGCCGGAGCACGTCTTCGAGCGCGTTGTTGTGCCTGATCTCCATCACTCTTACTTGCGGGCCTTGCGGCGCTTTTTGGTGCGCGCTAATAATTCTTCCACTCGCGCCTTCTCGCGCTCGGAACGGTCGAGACGGAAAATCAATTCCGGCGACCGGCGCAGACGCAGGCGGTCGGCGAGTTCATGACGTATATAAGCCTTCGCGGCGTCCAGCCCTTCCAGGCTGCGCTCCACTTCATCGTCATCCCCTTCTACATCAACCAGAACCTGCGCAGATCGGCCATCTTCGGCCAGATGCACTCCGGTTACGCTGACCAGGCCGATGCGCGGGTCGCCCAACTCACCTTCCACGAGCGCCTCGATTTCCTCGCGCAGGGCTTCGCCCAAGCGTCCACGATGATATTTAACAGCGCGTTTCTCCACGTCCATCACTCCCTATAAAACGCATGAGAATATCAGAAAATCGGGGACGTGTGTTGGCCCGGATGCGCTAGTGTCGCTCGCTTTGGTGGGGGAGCGGTAAGTACGGAGGTAACAATGTGTTAGAAGGCTGTTGCGATTCGCATCAAGCGAGCTTTTGCCAGAAACGTTCGCGGAGTTTACGTCAGTGTGACACGCATAGGCGCGGACTGTCCTACAATGCCGAATCTGGAGTTCGAAATGCCGGATCTTGCATTTCGTGGGGTAGCACGCCGCAGTTGCCGCAGGTTGGTTCGCTGCGGCTTGATAGCCGCTTCCCTTCTGACCGCGTTGAGTTGCAATTCGAATCCCGGCCCGCCGCCGGCACTGACGGTCGCGAGCGTTGCGGATCTCGGAACGATTCCCACGAATCCAGATATTCTCGGCAGGGATGGCGGATATAGCGCGTTGTTTCAAGGCTATTCTGTCTGGCTTTATGGAGACACGTTTCTCGACAGCCCGAATGCCGATGGCCGTGGTTTGATCAGCGACTCGTGGTCGTTTAGTACAAACTTGAATGCGCAGGATGGGATCTCTGGGTTTCAGGAGCGATTGGATTCGGCCGGCGCGCCCAGCATGATTCTGGTCGAGTCGCCCGCTGAATTTGCATTCAATCAGTCGCACGACGGAAACCCGTGCCAGGCACAGCCTTGCGGAGCGCGCTGGGCGTTGTGGCCCGCTGCCATCGTCGCGGATCCGAGCAGCGGCAATGCCTATGTCTTCTATGGAGTCGTATACGCTTTGCCAGGAGCTTTTAATTTTCAGGGCGTCGGGAGTTCGGTCGCGGTGTGGCAGGACTTCAGCCAGCAGCCGCAGCGGCCAACATTCAATCCACCGATTGTCGCGGGTCATCCGGACCTGATGTTTGATCAGGATGAGCCTGCATTCGGATCGGCAGCATTCATTAACAATGGCACGCTCTACATTTATGGCTGCGGCATTCCGAGCAACAGCTCCGACAAAGGATGTCGGCTGGCCAAGGTGGATCCCGCAAGCGTGCAAGATCGCAGTGCATGGACGTTTTATGCGGGCAATGGCAACTGGTCGTCGCAGGTCAGCAACGCTGTGTCAGTGATTCCGGAAGCGAATATTTTGAGCGTTTCGTGGAACGATTACCTGCAGCAGTACGTCGCGGTCTACAGCCAATTGCTCTCGCAAAATGTGAACCTGCGCACCGCGCCGAACCCCGAGGGGCCCTGGTCGCGGGAAGTCACCGCCTTCGAGGCGATGCAACCAACTTCGGGGGACGTGTACGATGCGCACGCTCATTCGGAATACGACGCGAACGGCGGGCAAACTATTTTTGTGACCTATTCGCGGGCGACGGGGGCATTCACGAGCGAAGTGCGGCTGGTGTCAGTGGAACTGCAACGCCCCTGAGTGATCTTAGGCCAGCATCACGATTTGCCGCCCGGGCTTCGCCCATCGCGGGACGGGCGAATGCGCCCGTCGCCACGCGAGTAGCTAAAAATACTCGACAAATGAGTCTGCTACATCCGCGCCGCGGTTGTTGGCGATTCGGGTAGCGGCGCGTTCTACTTTTTTGATCAGACCGTCGAGGTAGTCGCGCGAATTGGAGATGGCGACCACGCCGATGGTGGCGCGGTTCCAGAGTTCTGCCGCGTCGAGTTCCGCAACGGAAACGTTGAAGCTGGTCCGGAGGCGGTCTTTCAGGCTGCGCACAACCTGCCGCCGATCTTTGAGCGACTGCGCAGCTTCGATGTGGAGTTCGAGGGTAAGGAAGGCGATCATGCAGTGGTCAGTGGCCGGTGATCAGTGGCCCAGTCAGTCAGGAAATTAAAATTTCTTGACTGACCACTGGCCACTAACCACTGAGCACTTGTCTTACGCGATCACTTCCGCGGCGATGCGCTCGGTGACGAAGGCCTCGATCACGTCGCGGGCTTTGATGTCGCCGTAGTTGGCGATGGAGATGCCGCACTCCATGCCGTTGGTGACTTCCTTGGCGTCATCCTTGAAGCGGCGCAGCGAGCCGACCTTGCCTTTGAAGACGACCACGTTGTCGCGCAGCAACCGCACTTCGGAGTCGCGCTTGATCAGTCCATCGGTCACGCGGCAGCCGGCAATCGTTCCCACCTTCGGGATGCGGAAGGTTTCGAGAACTTCGGCGCGGCCCTGGTAGGTTTCCTTGATCGTCGGTTCGAGCAGGCCGCTCATGGCGCGCTTAATCTCATCCTGCAGTTCGTAAATGATCGAGTGCAGCCGGATGTCGACGTCTTCCTGTTCGGCCAGTTCCTGCGCCTTGCGCTCAGGCCGCACGTTGAAGCCGATGATGATCGCGTTCGATGCCGAGGCCAGCAGCACGTCGGTTTCGGTGATCGCGCCTACGCCGGAACGCAGCAGCTTCAGGCGAACCTTGTCGTTCGAGAGCTTCGCGAGCAGATCGCTGAGCACTTCCACCGAACCGCCCACATCGCCCTTCAGGATGATGTTCAGTTCCTTGGTGCCGGCGGTCTTGATCTGTTCGGCAAGGCCTTCGAGCGATACGCGAGAACTCTTGGCCAGCGTGGCTTCTCGAGCCTTCTGCTCGCGATATTCGGAGATGCCGCGGGCTTTGTCGCGATCGGCGACGACCACGAATTGATCGCCAGCTTGCGGCAGACCTTCCATGCCGAGAATTTCCACCGGCGTGGAGGGCGGCGCGGATTCGAGCGCGTATCCGCGATCGTCAAACATGGCGCGCACCTTGCCGTAGACGTTGCCGACAACGAAATTGTCACTGGCGTTGAGCGTGCCGTTCTGCACCAGCACGGTAGCCACGGGGCCGCGGCCGCGATCGAGCTTCGCTTCCAGCACGACGCCCGATGCAGCGCGCTCGGGAGTAGCCTTGAGTTCCGCGAGATCGGCGACCAGGCAGATCATTTCGAGCAGCAGATTCAGATTGGTTTTCTGTTTCGCCGAGACGTCGACGAAAACCGTCTTGCCACCCCAGTCTTCCGGCATCAAGCCGCGGTCGGCGAGTTGCTTCTTCACTCGATCGGCCATGGCGTCGGGCTTGTCGATCTTGTTGACCGCGACAATGATGGGAACCTCCGCGGCGTGCGCGTGATCGATGGCTTCGACGGTCTGCGGCATGACGCCATCGTCGGCGGCAACCACCAGCACCACGATGTCAGTGGCTTTGGCCCCGCGCGAACGCATGCGGGTGAAGGCTTCGTGGCCGGGCGTATCGAGAAACACGATTTCGCGCCCGAATGCCGGCGATGACTCATCGGTGATGCGGACTTTGTAAGCGCCGATGTGCTGCGTGATGCCACCAGCTTCGCCTCCAGCAACATTGGTCAGGCGAATGGCATCGAGCAGCGTGGTCTTGCCGTGATCGACGTGACCCATGATCGTGACCACGGGCGGGCGAGGCGTGACTTCCACGGCGGAGTCTTCCCCGCTCGCGGTCGACCCACCGGTATCTTTTGCCGCCTGCTCTTCAAAGGTGATTACGTTGGTGTCGGCGCCGAAGAAGCGCGCCATCTCGCTGGCCAGTTCGGCATCAAGCGTCTGGTTGATGGTCGCGAACACACCGCGCGAGAGCAGGCGCGAGATTAAATCCTTCGCGCGAATGTCGAGCTTCTCGGCAAGATCTTTAACGCTGATGCCTTCAGTGATCGTGATGTTGCGCGTGATCGGCTGCGGCTCATTCGACACCACCATGCGCGGCGGCGGCGTGTAGCCCTTCATCGGGCCTTCTTTTACACCACGCGGAACGTAGCGCTGGCCAGGTCTGCGCGACGGCGCGCCCGGTCGAGCCCCTGGACGAGCGGGGCCGGGAGGCGGAAGACCAGGGCCTACCCCGAGCGGCCGCGCGCCTGCAGGCGCTGAACGCGTGGGATGCATCGGGCGTCGCTCGCCGGGACGCAGCGGCGGACGCGGAGCACCCACACCCCCGCCAGGAGCGGTCGGACGCGGGCGCTGAAAAATCGGCTGGCCGGGTATGGGACGTCCGGGAGCGGGGCGCATTCCTCCAGCCATCGGAGCGCTGGTTTGTGAAACCGGCGGAGCAGGCCGTGGCGGCGGCGCCTTATAAACCGGACGCGGTCCCGTCTGTGGCACGATCATGCGCGGTGCGGGAGGCCCAGGCGGCGTCGGACGGACGACTGGCGGCGCGGCCGAAGCTGTAACTTGAGGCGCTCCGGATGCAGCAGGCGCAACTACAGCGGACGGAGGCGCGGGCACAGGACGACCCGTCGGCGGAACTGGCGCGGACACGGGCGCTGATGGACCTGCAGGTCTATCCGCAACAGGTGGAGCAGTGACTGCCGGCCTGGGCGGCGCGGCGGGTGCGACGGGCGCAGCACTGGGCGTAATGATTCGCGGAGGCGTCGGCGGCGCCAGCGGAGGCGCAGGAACCGATGTCGGCGGAGCGGGCGACGCTGCCTGCTGAGTTGGGGGCGCGACGGGCGGCGCTGCGGGACGCGGCGCGGAAACTGGCGCAGAGGTAGACGCAGCCGGCTTGCCAATGGTCGAGGCCGGCGGAGCTGGCCGCGCGGGCGGCACAACCGCTTCCTTCTGCTGGGTAATCGCCTTCAGCACGTCTCCGGGCCGGGAGATGTGCGACAGATCAATCTTGGTTTTGATTTCCTCTTCGCCGCGAAACTGACGTGCGCCGGATTTGGGCGCCGAGGCCTGTGCTTCAGAAGAGCCACGAAGCTGGATGCGTACTTTCTCCGCTTCGAAGTCTTCGAGAGAACTGGAATGGGTCTTCTTCTCCGTCACCCCGACGACTGATAAGACGTCGAGAATGGCTTTGCTTTTAACTTCCAGCTCCCTGGCTAGATCGTTGATTCGAACCTTGCTCATCCGACCTTTCTAGTACTCCGCGTTATGCCTAGGTCTTCATCGCAGCCTCACGGAGTTAGCTTTTGCACGCGCACCGCTTCGAAGATGAATTCGAGCGTGCCATGAACTTATTCAGTTGATTCGGGAGCAGAGCCGTGTGCGGGCTCATGCTCGGGTTGCGATTCTGATTCCGATTCCGGCGAGAGTGCTTCTGCTTCCGTCGTTCCCTCCGGAGCCACCATCACTTCGCCCTCCGCCGCGACTTCTGCGACGGGCTCGCCACTTCCCTCGGCGACAGCCTCTGCGGCGATTTCCGTTTCGGCGGCAACTTCCGCCTCACCCTCAGCCGGCGCAGCTTCCACTTCGCCTTCAGCAGCCGGCATTTCGCCGCCTTCCAGGCTGGCAAAATAATTATTCACCGCGATGCTGATTTTTTCCACCGTTTTGGGGCCGATTCCTTCAATGGCCTCAAGCTGCTCTGGAGTCATGTCGGCAAGCGCTTCCACGGTAGTCACGCCAGCCGCAGCCAGCTTCTCGACCAGCCCCTCGCCGAGGCCGGGGACATTCTCCAGCGGAGTCGTTATCGGCGGCGCCATGGCCGCCATCTGCAGCTCGACTTCCTGGCGCTTCTCTTCTTCGCTCTTGATGTCGATCTTCCAGCCCAGCAACTTCGCCGCCAGGCGGACGTTCTGGCCCTTCTTGCCGATGGCAAGTGAGAGCTGGCTGTCGTCGACCACAACTTCAAGATGCTTCTCTCCGCTATCGACCACAGTGACGCGGCTGACCTTGGCCGGCTGCAGCGCTTTTTCGGCGAAGGTGACCGCATCTTCGTGATACTCGATGATGTCGATCTTTTCGCCGCGCAGCTCGCGGATGATCGATTGCACGCGCATGCCCTTCATGCCGACGCAGGCGCCGACGGCGTCGACGTCTTTGTCCTTCGACATGACGGCGATTTTCGTGCGCTCGCCAGCTTCACGCGCGATGGCGCGAATCACGACGGTGCCGTCGTAAATTTCCGGCACTTCCGTCTGGAACAGGTGCTGCACCAGTTCCGGCGCGGCGCGAGAAACCACAACGCCAGGGCCTTTCGATGCTCGTTCCACACGCGCGATCACAGCCCGCACGCGCTCACCGATCGCGAAGGATTCCAGCCGTGACTGTTCCTTGCGCGGCATGCGGCCTTCCGCCTTGCCGATATCGAAAATCACATCCGGACCTTCGACGCGCTTCACCGTGGCGTTGACGATCTCGCCCACGCGCCCGATGTATTCGTTGTAAACCGTATCGCGCTCAGCCTCGCGCACTTTCTGGAAGATGACCTGTTTCGCGAGCTGCGCCGCGATGCGCCCGAGAATTCCTTCCGTCACCCGCGGAATCTGCAACTCACCGCCGACTTCGAGCGCGGGATCGACCTTGCGCGCGTCTTCCAGCGTGACCTGCAGGTTCGGATCTTCGACCTGCTCGGGAGTCTCGACCACGGTCTTGACCGCGAAGGCGTTGATCTTGCCGGTTTCCTTGTCCAGCTTGGCGCGCAGATTTTCCTGCGACTTGTAGTACTTACGCGTGGCCATAACAATGGCGTCTTCCACCGCGCTGACTACAATCTGCGGGTCAATCCCTTTTTCCCGGCTCACGCCTTCGATGATGTTGTAGAGCTCGCTCGGCATAAAATTCAGTTATTCAAATTTCTGGTACTAAGTTCGCCTTTTCTACGTTGGCGAATTCGATCGCAATCTTCTGTCCAGCGGCCGCGCCCATTTTCTTGCGCGACTTGTGGCTGGCCACAGTCAGATCCAGCGTCAAGCGGCCGTCCGAAAAACTTTCCAGCCGTCCCTCAAAGCTCCGGGTGTTATTCACCGGGTTGCGCGTCGTCAACTTCACCCGGCTACCGGTGAAGCGCCGAAAATCAGCGGCTTTGATCAGCTTGCGATCCAGGCCCGGAGACGAAACTTCCAGCGTGTACGAGCCGGGCATCACGTCTTCTACTTCGAGAATCGTGCCAAACTCGCGACTGAAATTCGCACAGTCTTCGTGCGTGACCCCGTGCGCCACACCTTGCTCTGTCGCCCCGGAAACATCCGGAACAGACTCCGGCTTATCGAGAAAGACCCGAAGCATTCTCGCCTTGCCTCCGCCGAGGAACTCGATGTCGACTACTTCGAGCCCGCTCGAGGCCGCGATCCGCTCCGCGATTTCCCGCACCCGATCAACGTCAAGCGCCATGAATCCAGCAACTTACGGTGACTTCCAGCGGCCGGCGATGACCTCCAACGAAAAAGTGGGCTTGCGCCCACTGGTGTGCTTCGCCAAATGCCGGTAGTACACAGCAGCTTCCGAATACTTAATATACGCCCGTAAGGGGGGAAAACACAAACCGGGAGGCCGTCAACCGTAGCAGCTAGTCCGGTCGCCCCAAAGCGCCAATACATTCTTCCCGAACCGCCCAGATGCCTTCGAGTGATAGCTCACCGAGACCTCGTGTTCTGGCTATCCATTGCTGAAGGAATCTCTTGTGAACGTCGACTTTGTATGTCGTTATCTGGCTCGGATCGATCTCCTCTTCGTGCAGGAAACGAGTTATTGGTTCCACGTCGCCGCGGGCACTTGGCCTTGTAACATCGATGCGGTCGCTTCCCAATCGGAGATAGCAATGAGCCTCGGGCAGGACCTCTAGGCCGTGCTTCTGCAAAACCCATCCAACTCCCGGCGTGTTTCGTTCATTCATCTCATAAATAGCAAGAACCAGCACAAGATCGAAGTCCTGTTCAAGAGCAAGTCGGCGAAGCAGCGAGTGCTTGGTACTGCACGTTCCCCGCCGCTCAGCTAGAACAGCCAATGGATCGTCAGGGCGAGAATTTCGCCCATAGGGCAACTCGCACACATGTTGCCCAGCGGCCCGTAGATCGCGTTTCGCGATGCGCAAGAAAGCAGTTGAGACGCTTCCATTCGGCCTCAATCGATGAGGCGGCAGCACTTCCCACGAATGCATGGGACATTATCAGCCAACAATCAGCCATGTGGAAACTGAAGTCCGAAAGGCTAGGCGAAACACATTGGCCACTAGACCCGCACTTCACAGATCCATTTGCCTGATCTTCTGCCGCTCTCTACAATAAAAGTTTCACCTGCAGGCTGGCGGAATCCCGAAAAATCTATGATTCATTTTCCCGTCCCCGAAGCTCTTACTTTTGACGACGTTCTTCTGCTGCCTCAGCGCTCCGATGTGATTCCGGCGCAGGCCAATACCCAGACGCACCTCACGCGCAATATACGCCTGAATATTCCCATCGTGAGCGCGGCCATGGACACCGTGACCCAATCGCACATGGCGATTGCGCTGGCCCAGCAGGGCGGCATGGGGATTGTTCACCGCAACCTGACCATTGAGCAGCAGGCCAACGAAGTCGACAAGGTGAAGCGCTCAGAGAGCGGCATGATCGTCGATCCCGTGACCATGCGTGCCACCGACAAGGTTTCCGACGCGCTCGAAGTCATGCGCAAGTACAAAATTTCCGGCGTGCCCATCACGGACAACGGCAAACTGGTCGGCATTCTCACCAATCGCGACCTGCGCTTTGAGACGCGTTTCGATATTCCCATCGACAGCGTCATGACCAAGAAAAATCTCATCACCGTGCCGGTGGGAACGACTCTCGATGAGGCGGAAAAGATTCTGCACCAGCACCGCGTTGAAAAACTTCTGGTCGTCGACGACAAATACAACCTGAAGGGCCTGATCACGGTTAAAGATATTCAGAAGAAGTTGAAGTATCCCAATGCGGCGAAGGATCCGCAAGGGCGGTTGCGCGTGGGCGCGGCCATTGGCGCTACGGGAGATTTTCTGGAGCGCGCGCAGGAATTGGCCGAAGTCAAAGTGGACGTGCTGGCGATCGACAGCGCGCACGGCCACTCGAGCAAGGTTCTCGACGCGGTGAAGTTGATCAAATCGAAGCTGCCGCATGTCGAGTTACTCGCCGGCAACGTGGCCACCTTCGATGGCGCTTGCGAACTGGCGCGCGCCGGAGCGGACGGAATTAAGGTCGGCATCGGCCCCGGATCGATCTGCACCACGCGAGTGGTTACAGGCGCAGGCGTGCCGCAGATTACGGCCATAGCCGAGGCGTATCGCGCGACCAAGGATTCCGGTGTGCCGATCATCGCCGACGGCGGAATTAAATATTCCGGCGATATCACCAAGGCGCTGGCTGCGGGCGCGAGCGCGGTGATGATTGGATCGTTGTTTGCGGGCACCGATGAAAGTCCGGGCGAGTTGATTCTGTATCAAGGCCGCTCGTTCAAATCGTATCGCGGCATGGGCTCGCTGGGCGCGATGGCGCAAGGTTCGAGCGAACGCTACTTCCAGAGCACGGAGTCCGATTCTTCCTCGGCGTCATCAGCTCCCGACGGTGAGTCGAACCGCCTCGACAAGCTGGTTCCGGAAGGCATCGAAGGCCGCGTTCCCTACCGCGGGTCGGTCGCGATGATCGTCTACCAGATGGTGGGCGGATTGAAATCGGGCATGGGCTACTGCGGCTGCGCGACAATTCCGGAACTCCTGCAGAAGACGCGCTTCGTGCGCATCAGCGGCGCGGGCCTGCGCGAGAGCCACGTGCACGACGTCATGATCACGCGGGAAGCCCCGAACTATGCGATCGAATAAAGTGGCGCTGCGAGTCTGCCTGTGTGGGGGCAGCCGCCCTCGGCTGTCCTGCCCGGCGAAGACAAGTTGCGGTTTCCGCGCTTGAACTCCGACCGTCATCATGTTCTGAAGGCGTGGATCGCCGCCGTCCTGTGGCTGATCGTCATCGCCATCGAGTCGACCGCATGGCTTTCCGCCCACAACACCAGCCGCATTCTTTATCCTCTGCTGCATTTTCTCTTTGGCGTCAACCCACTCCAGTTCGAGCACTGGCACTTCTACATTCGCAAGGGCGGACATGTTTTCGGCTATGGACTACTGAGCTTCCTGTTATTCCGCGCGTGGCGCGAGACGCTGCCGGCGGTCAACAACGCGCGCTGGAGCTTCCGCTGGGCAAGTCTTGCCGTGCTGGGAACCGCGCTGGTCGCCAGTTTGGATGAGTGGCACCAGAGCTTCATCCCATCGCGCACGGGGACGCCGCGCGATGTCCTGCTCGACACCTGCGCTGGAATCGGAGTGCAGATCTTACTTCTTGTTCTGCGGTGGTTCTGACCGCTCCTCCTTCTTTCATTTCAAGGCAGAAAAAAATCGTTTCCGGTTGACGCCGATCTTTTTCATGTGTTACATATTGTAACGCTACAATGACTAACACACGGCACGCACGTCTAAAGAACCTGGGAGAGGTCGAACAGGCCGTCATGGATTACATCTGGGCCCATGGCCCGTCCACCTCGGAAGGCTGCCGCGAAGCGCTGGCCGACTCGCGTCCTATGAAGGATTCCACTATCCGCACCGTACTGCGCCGGCTCGAGGAGAAAGGCTACCTCACGCACGAGATCGAAGGGCGCACGTTTATCTACCGCGCATCGGACGCGCGGCAGAGCGTTGCCGTCCGAGCTGTGAAGGGCATCATCGACCGCTTCTGCGGCGGCTCAGCCGAGCAACTGGTGCTCGGCATGGTAGACAACGACGTGCTCGATAGAAAACAACTGGAACGTCTCGCGCGCAGGATTGCTGAAAATGAGAAAGCAGAACGCCCCCTGCTCGAACGACGGGCACGGAAGGAGAGCAAACCATGATGCTCAACGCTGCAGTACAGGGATCCTCACTACTGACCATACTCGCGACCGCAGCGGCGCGTTCGCTGATTCTGGCATTGGCTGCAGGCCTTGGGCTGGCCGCGTTTCGAGTGCGGAACACTGCGGCACGATCGTTCACCTGGACCGCTGTACTCTACGCGGCGCTGGCTATGCCTTTACTGGGATGGCTGCTCCCGCCACTGACACTGCCGACACCGGCGTTCCTTCATAACATTTCCGCGGTCGGCGAGGAACACCCAGCGCTACCGCTTGCTTCTCGCGCACCGGTGTCGGTTAGTAGCAACCATGTTGCGGGACGCACGCACGTTCTGCGGCCGCATTCGATCGCAGTTCCTGCGACCCAGATTCAAGCGGGACAGTCGTCCGCGCCTTTTTCAACGCCATCGAAGCCTGCGATTCCGTGGAAAGTGATCGCGATTGGAGTTTACGTCGCGGTCACTCTGATTTTGCTGGCCAGATTCGTTGTCGGCGTGGCTCTGGGCCTGCGCCTGATCCGGAAGGCGCGCGAAATTTGTGCACCTCGCGTATGCAACAGACTCGCATCTCGCGCAAGAGCGAGCGGGCTGGCGTCCATTCCACAAGCCGCTGAGTCCGAATGGATTGCAGTGCCGGTCACGATGGGCGTGCTGCGTTCGAGAATCCTGCTGCCCGAAGATTGGCGCGAATGGGACGACACGAAACTCGATGCGGTGATCGCGCACGAGGTATCGCACGTGGCGCGGCGAGACGCGCTTACGCAGCGGATTTCTTTATTCCATTGCGCTATTTTTTGGTTCAGTCCGCTGGCGTGGTGGCTTGACCGAAATCTCGCCAGGCTGGCGGAGCAGGCCAGTGACGAGGCTGCTTTATGCGGTGGAGCTGACCGCAATGACTACGCCAGAACACTGCTGGAGTTCTTCGAAGCGCTGCAGACCGCGCCCGGACGCGTGTGGTGGCAGGGCGTCTCCATGGCAAAGCCCGGTCAGGCAGAACAACGATTGGAAAAAATTCTTACTTGGAGAGGATCTCCAACCATGGGTCTGAAGAAATCGATCGCCGTCGTCATCGTTGCGCTCGCAGTACCGGCTGTCTATCTGACCGCTGCCGTTCATCCCGTCGCTCACGAACGGGTGGTGCCGGGTCTGGCACCAGATCAAGAACAGGCCACACCGCCGGCGCCGCGCGCAGCAGTGGCCCCACCGGCATCCGCTCCGGTAGCACCGGGCTCTCTAACTCCACCGCCGCCGGGTGCTGTGAGTGGCGCAGTTTCAATGGCCCCGATTGCTCCCGTCGCAACGGTCGCGCCGCCCGCCGCGTGGTCTGGTCATTCCGGGACGTCCTACGCCTATGGCTACTCGTACGGGCTCGGGCAAGCACGCATCACGAGAGATCGCTCGGGATACGTCTACGACGACGACCAGAGATTCGTCATCGTTTATGGCAAATCTGATTCGCTGACGATGTCAGGCACATCCGAAGATGCGGGCCACGTCGAAAGACTCAGAAAGCAGATTCCCGGCGACTTCATCTGGTTCTCGCGCGACGAGAAGTCTTACATCATTCGCGACCAGGCCACGATTGATCGGGCACGCCAATTCTGGGCGCCGCAGGAAGAACTTGGAAAGAAGCAAGAGGAACTGGGCAGGCAGCAGGAGGTCCTGGGAAAGCAGCAGGAAGAGCTCGGCGCGAAAATGGAAAAGGTTCACGTCACCGTTCCCGACATGACGGCGCAACTCGACAAACTGCGGGCGGAATTGAAGCAGCTCAGTTCTGGTGGCGCAACCATGGAACAGATCGGCGACCTTCAATCGGAGATCGGCGAATTGCAGAGCCGACTCGGTGAGATTCAGTCTCAAGCCGGCGAACAGCAAGGCAAACTGGGCGAACAGCAGGGCGCGCTGGGAGAAAAACAGGGCAAACTCGGCGAGCAACAAGGCGAACTGGGCCGCCAGCAGTCCGAACTGGCGGAGAAGGCTTCGCGACAGATGAAAGAGCTTCTCGACGAAGCCCTCAAGAACGGCACCGCGAAGGCCGAGCCCGAGTCCACCAGTCCCTCACTGTGATCTCTTCGATGGGCGTGAACCGCGGCGTGAAAAGTGACGCCGCGGTTCACGTCACACGTTCGCGTCACTGCTCGAGATGAGCAGCAGGAGCGCGGATGCGGCGGCCATCGTCGCCGAGAAATAAAATGGGACGCTCGCTCCGTAGTGCTTCCAGAGTTCGCCGGTGATCAGGCTGGCGGCCAGCGTCGCTACACTTGTCACGAAAAAGAAAATTCCCAGGGCGCGCCCACGGACTTCCGGCAGCACACTTTCCACCACCATCGCTTTCAATACCGGCTGGGTCAGCGCGTAGTAAGTTCCGTAAATTGCCATCGTGATCCAGATGGCCATGGTCGAAGGCGCGCGGCCGAAAACGAAATACACTCCGGCGAAGATAAAGTAGCCGGCCGCAGCGATCCAGCGTCGTGAAAGTCCGCGCCGCAAGAAGCGATCGCTCATCCAGCCTGCGGGCCATGAGCCCAACGTGTAAGTGATATTGAAGACAAGCCCGAGCAGCGGCGCCAGCGCCACACGAATGCCGACACTCTGCGCTCGCATCACCAGAAACATGTCGCTCGAGTTGCCAAGAGAGAACAGCGTGACGGCGAATAAGACGAGATAAAAAGATGCAGGCAAGGACAACGATCGAATCGATGCGCGCGGCGCCTCAGCTTTGGACTTCGCCTCCCAAGGCTCACTCAGAGCGCGCGGCCTCTCCTTGATTCCGAACACTGCGGCCACCACTGACAACGCTCCCGGCACCGCAGCGGCCCAGAATATGCTGCGGATTCCGTAGTGTGCCAGAAGAAACAGAGCCAGCAGCGGGCCAGCGATGGCGCCCGCGGAGTCCATTGACTGAATGAGGCCGTAGGCCGAGCCCAGCCGCTCTTTTGGCACCGACTCGGCGACCATCACGTCGCGCGGCGCGCCGCGAACTCCTTTGGCGAGACGGTCGGTGAAGCGAATGAGCAGAATCTGCCACCACGCCGTAACCACTGCCAATATTGGCTTCACGGCATTCGCGACAAAATATCCGGCGACCACCAGGGGCTTGCGGCGATCGATTCGATCGGTGAAATATCCTGAGAAGAGTTTCGCGAACGAGGCGACGCTCTCCGCCACGCCCTCGATCAGTCCCAACTGCGCCGGGCCCGCTCCCAGCGAGACCAAGAACGCGGGCAGCACCCAGTAGGCCATCTCGGTCGCCGTATCGTTGAAGAACGAGGTGAGACCGAAGGCATAGATATTGCGCGCAGCGGAAGGCGCTGGCTCGGGAGGAGCTGCAGGCATGAAACATTTCTATCATGCGCTGATTCAGAGCTGGCGCTGGACAGCCGAGGGCGGCTGTCCCTACATCTGCCGATCAGTACATTGCGTCATATTTGGTGACGTTCCAAGCGGCGCCCTGATGGGCCATGGTCAAGGTGAATAGATCCTGGTCAATGCCGGATTGGGCCGGGCCTGCGTTGCTTAGCCGCTTAGCGTGATAGTGCAGGATGATCAGCGGCGACGCGTCTTCCCAGTCGACCAACTCCCACGAGAGCAGCGGATGCTGCGCCTCCGACTGGCAGATGTACTTGGCATATTTCTTGTGGTAATCGTGCTCCCACTTATTGAGCAGATCGTCGCAGTGGCCGTCGCGCATCTCATGCAGGAACTTGTTGGCGGCCTTCTCGGTGGAACGGTCGCGCAGCGGATTCATCTTGATGCTGACGGGCAGTCCGGTGAGCGGGTCGTGATCGTCGGATCGCGCCAGCACCGGGCCCTGATTGCTCAGCCACCACAGATAGCCGACAAAAACGAAGACCAGCAAGGCTCCGCCGCCGACGGCAATGCCGATCTGAGTCTTGGTGAAGGCCATCGTCCAAGTTTATGAAGGGGCCCTCATGACGGCAAGATTACCGGCGGAAGGCGCGAGGGTACATGTACTGACGGACGTGGTAGTTGCTGGCTGCTAGGTTGCCGCCAACGCAGAGGCCGCTGCCGATGGATTCATTCGAAGAGCCATGTCCGGTGAGATTGTCACCTTGATCAAAGTAGTGGGACCGAGCTGCACCGAGGCCTTCATTTTCTTGCTCATCCATTTCGTTCCTTCAGGGATGAAGGTCACTTCATTACGCGGTACAAAAATGACCTCCTGCGGGTACATTCGCCCAAGCTGAACTTTGTATCTGGCTGCCATGTACAGGTCTTCGATCGGTTTCAACCGGTAGCGTTCTGTACCTCGCACGAATCCGGCATTCGAATCGAATTGAATGAGATCGAGACTCTGGTCTGGATTGGCATTTTTCAGTTCGTCGATGTATCCATGCACCTGCTCCACTGTCTGGGCATCGACTCCGTCGCGCAGTTCTTTGTAGATGCTGTAAGTTTTCCATGTCGCAAATGCGCCCCACGCCTGCGCGATCCCCCAATACAAAGTCCTGCCGCCAAGGGCCAAATGGGCATGGCCAGAAGCGGCAAGGGCGATGAGGGTAAAATTCCACAGGGCCAGGAGCGCGAGGGTTGCAGCGGAAACGATAATGACTTTAGGATCGCGGACGGTTCGCTCGTAAACGCCCGCCACCACGAGAGCCACGCCCAACAGGAGGCTCACCAAGCCCCAGTTGCTATGAGCAGCTAAACCCAGCCCGCCGACGGCCAAGTTCAGCAAGCCCCAGATAATACTGCCATTCCCGCTCGATCGTAGTCTTTTGTCGAAGAGACAAAACGACGCGGCCATCCCAAAACGTTTGGTGCGTTCCGGATCACTCGCCATAAGGCACTCCAAAGAGTGCGGCCAAAACATTTAGGAAAGTCCGCCGCCCTCGTCCTTGCGGCGCGATTGTACAGCAGACGGTTTCAGAAGAAAAGGCACGGCAGAATGCCGTGCCTCATGAAATCACCAGCAGGGATTACTCTTTCTCTTTCTTCTCGTCGCCTTCGGCCGGTGCAGATTCACGCTCGACCTGAGCCTGCGCTTCGGCCTCTTCCATGGCTTTCTTGGTTTCCGCGGCACGCTTGGCGCGGACCTCGGCGCGTTTTTCGCGCTTTTCGTCGAGGACCTTTTCGCTGCCGAGCAGTTCGAGAAATGCCTTATCGGCGCCGTCGCCTTTATTCCAGCCCGTACGGATGATGCGGGTGTATCCGCCGTTGCGATCGCCGAAGCGCGGCCCGACTGTGTCGAACAGCTTCACGACGGCTTCGTCAGTCATCAGGTAGGCGCCGGCCAGACGGCGGGCGGCGAGGTCGCCGCGCTTGCCGAGCGTGATCATTTTTTCGACGATGGGCTTGGCGGCTTTGGCCTTGGGCACGGTCGTCTCGATGCGCTCCTCAACAATCACCGAAGTGACCAGGTTGCGCAGCAGAGAGCGGCGGTGCGCAGTGTTTCGTCCGAGTTTATAGCCTGCAACTTTGTGACGCATTTTCGAACCTCAGGGGCTAAAGCCCCAATCTTTTCAACTTTGAGCGGCGCGGCTTGAAGCCGCGCCCTTTCAAAGCGATCTTTCTTACAGCTGGTCGTCCGGTCCGTAGGCCGACGCGGGCAACGGTACGTTCGAGGTCGGTCCGGGGACGGCATTGCCGTGTTCGTCGATCTTCATGCCGAGACTCAGGCCCATCGAAGAAAGAATCTCTTTGATTTCGTTCAGCGACTTGCGGCCGAAGTTCTTGGTCTTGAGCATTTCGGCTTCAGTCTTCTGCACGAGCTCGCCGATGGTCTGAATGTTGGCGTTCTTCAGGCAGTTGTAGCTGCGCACCGAAAGCTCGAGCTCTTCCACGGAACGGTTGAGGTTCTCGTTGTGGATCTCGGGCTTGCGGTCATCGCTCGACGATGTGCCGGTCTCGATCTCTTCTTCGAAGTTGATGAAGATGTTCATGTGGTCCTTCAGCAGCTTCGCCGCCAGGCCGAGTGAATCGGTGGGCGTGATGGAGCCGTTGGTCCAGACTTCGATGGTGAGCTTGTCGTAATCGGTGATCTGACCGAGACGAGCGGCTTCAACGGTGTAGTTGCACTTGCGAACCGGCGAGTGCACGGAATCGATGGGAATGAATCCGATGCCGAGATCTTCGTCGAAATTCTTGTCGGCGGAGACATAGCCGCGGCCGCGCTTCAGGCGCATTTCCATGTCGAGCTTGCCGCCTTCGCTGACGGTGGCGATGTAGACGTCTTTGTCGAGAACCTCGACGTCGCCATCGGCTTCGATCATGCCGCTGGTCACAACCCCGGGCTGATCGGCGCGCAGGTAGATCGCCTTCGGAGCGTCGCCCGCGAGCTTGAACGGAATCTGCTTCAGGTTCAGGATGATGTCGGTCGCGTCCTCGACCACGCCGGGGATCGACTGGAACTCATGCAGCACACCTTCCATCTTCACCGCGGTGACGGCGGCGCCTTCAATCGAGCTGAGCAGCACGCGGCGAAGAGCATTGCCGACCGTGGTGCCGAATCCGCGCTCGAACGGCTGCGCCCAGAAAATGCCGTACTTGTCGGTGAGGGTGGAAGTGTCAACTGCGAGACGTTTCGGTTTTTGAAAACCTTTCCAAAGCATTGTGTTTCTCTCCTTCGGCCGTTTGGCTCAATCCTGACTCGCTGAGTGGTCCAACTCAGGTCGGTGTCAGGAAAGGCTGATCTGGCACGAAAATGCGGACCGATCGTAGAGACGTAACTTGTTACGTCTCTCTCTTGCCACAAACTCCAGCGCTGACAGCCTGATGCCCTTGCCAGCATTTGTGCGCCGCCAGCAGAGACGTTGCAAGCAACGTCTCTACAGCGAAACTTACTTGCTGTACAACTCTACGATCAACTGCTCGTTCACCGGCAGCTGAATGTCTTCGCGCTTGGGCAAATTCAGGATGCGCGCTTTGTAATTGTCGCGATCGACTTCCAGCCAGCTGGGCAGCGTGCCGTGGCTGGCAAATTCCTTCGCCAGTTCGAGCACACTGAGCTTCTTGCTCTTTTCACGGATCGCGATCTCTTCGCCCGCACTCACTTCGTAAGACGGAATATTGACCTTGCGATTGTCGACGGCGACGTGGCCGTGTCGGACCAACTGCCGTGCCTGGCGCCGCGATTGCGCGAAGCCGAGGCGGAAGACCACGTTATCAAGACGCCGCTCGAGCTGCTGCAGCAACTTCTCGCCGGTGACGCCCTGAGAGCGCGCAGCCTTTTCGAAGTAGTTGCGGAACTGGCCTTCCTGCGTGAAGTAGATGCGCTTGGCTTTCTGTTTCTCGCGCAACTGCAGGCCGTAGCCAACGATTTTGGCTTTGCGGTCTTTCCCATGTTGTCCGGGAGCGAAGTTGCGCTTCTCGATGGGACACTTATCGCTGAAACACTTGGCGCCTTTGAGGAACAGCTTCATGCCCTCGCGGCGGCATAGACGGCAGACTGCATCGGTATAACGGGCCAAGTTTCTTCTCCTTTAGATGACCGGTTTACGGGTTTGGCTTCACCCTTCGTCCCGGACAATTCGTAGAGACGTAACTTGTTACGTCTCTCTCTAACCACAAACCTGCTGCTGCAGGCTCGATTAGCTCAGCCGGCATTTGTGCACTGCCGGCAGAGACGTAGCAAGCTACGTCTCTACGACTTACACTCTGCGGCGCTTGGGCGGACGGCAGCCGTTGTGTGGAATCGGCGTCACGTCGCGAATGGAGCGCACTTCAATTCCGGACGATGCCAGCGCGCGGACGGCCGACTCGCGGCCGGACCCGGGACCGCTGACGCGCACATCGACGCTGCGGACGCCGTGATCGCGCGCCATATTCGCTGCGTTCGAGGCCGCCTGCTGCGCGGCAAAGGGAGTTCCCTTACGCGATCCGCGGAAGCCGAGCGATCCCGAACTCTTCCACGACAGAACGTTGCCATTCATGTCGGTGATGGTCACGATCGTGTTGTTGAAGGACGCCTGCACATACGCGAGCCCATGCGGCACGTGTTTGCGCTCCTTCTTTTTGAAGGTTTTCTTCTTGCCTTTTTTATCCGGTGCGGCTGCGCCGCCCGCTGCTGCTGGTTTAGCCATGAATCAGTTCTCAGTTCTCAGTTCCCAGTTCCCAGTAACGCCCGGTTCCAACTGAGAACCGAGAACTGAGAACTGACAACTGCTTCTAAGTCTTTGACGTCGCCTTCTTCTTCTGGGCGACCGTTCCCTTGCGCGGACCTTTACGGGTACGGGCATTGGTGTGCGTACGCTGGCCGCGGACCGGCAGGTTACGGCGATGGCGGAATCCGCGATAGGAGCCGATTTCGATGAGCCGCTTGATGTTCATCGAAACTTCCTTGCGCAGATCGCCTTCGACCAGTCCTTCCGCCTCGATGACCGTACGGATGCGGTTGACCTCTTCTTCGCTCAGGTCCTGTACCTTCTTCATCGGCTCGACCTTGGCTTCGTCGAGGATGCGTACGGCGCGCGGATTCCCAATCCCATAGATATAGGTCAGCGCGATGTTGATGTGCTTCTGGCGAGGAAGATCCACGCCCGCAATACGTGCCATTGTTTCTAACCTCAGCGGCGAAAGCCGCAAATCCGAAAAATCGCTAGCGGCACGACTGAAGTCGTGCCTTTCCCAGGACCTTTAGCCCTGGCGTTGTTTATGTTTCGTGTTGACGCAGATCACGCGCACCACGCCTTTGCGGTGGATGATCTTGCACTTGTCGCAAATTTTCTTTACCGATGCTCGTACCTTCATATCCCAGCTTTCAGCTGTCAGCTCTTAGCTGTCAGCTCGTTCAAAATCATTTATAGCGATACACAATTCGTCCGCGATTCAGGTCGTAGGGCGAAAGCTCCACCGCGACTTTGTCGCCGGGGAGGATGCGGATGAAGTTCTTCCGCATCTTGCCCGAAACATGCGCCAGCACCTTATGCTTGTTTTCGAGTTCCACCCGAAACATGGCATTGGGCAGCGGTTCCAGCACCACCGCCATCACTTCAATCGCGTCTTCTTTGCTCATGCACTCCTAAGTTTCCAGCTTCTTTACTGCGTCAAAATCACCGGACCATCCTTGGTTACCGCGACGCAGTGCTCAAAGTGCGCACTGCAACTGCCGTCTACGGTAACAGCGGTCCACTTGTCGCCCAGCACGCGCGTTTCCGGCTTGCCGAAATTCACCATGGGCTCGATCGCAATGACCATGCCCTCGCGCAATTTCGCGCCATGTCCGCGCGGACCGTAATTCGGAACCTGCGGCTCTTCGTGCAACCGGGTACCGATTCCATGTCCGACAAACTCGCGTACTACGCTGAACCCGGCAGCCTCGACATGCTCCTGAACCGCCGCGCCCACATCGCCGATCGAGTTGCCAATTCGCGCCTGCTCAATCCCGCGATACAGCGAAGCTTCGGTCACATCCAGAAGCTTCTTCAACTCCGGCTTCAAACCGTTGCCCACCGGAACCGTAATCGCCGCGTCGCCATAGTAGCCCTCGAGCACCACGCCGCAATCGATCGAAACGATGTCTCCCTCTTTGAGCAAGCGCTTCTCCGAGGGAATCCCATGCACAATCTCTTCATTCACCGAGGTGCACAGCACGCAAGGATAATCGTAATACCCTTTAAACGCCGGCTTGGCCCCGAGTTCCTTGATCTTCTTCTCGGCGGCACGCTCCAAATCCATCGTGCTGACGCCGGGAGCCACCAGCGGGCGGACATGATCGAGCACCTGGCGAACGATGCGGCCGCTATGCCGCATCTTTTCGATCTCACTCGCCGATTTGCAAACTATCGCCATGCCTTTTCTGCAACGGATCCTTCCGGGCAAATCACGCGTGGTGATCTTCCAAAATCTTGTAAATCTGCGCGGTAACTTCGTCGATCGGCAGATCGCCGTTCACTCGGACCAGGCGGCGTGTGCGCTCGTAATAATCCGCCACCGGACGAGTCTGCTCCCGGTAGGCATTGAGCCGTGGCTGAATCACTTCCAGCCGGTCATCATTGCGGGTCTCCAGCCTGGTCGCGTGCGCTTCATCGCAGATTTCATCCACGCGGGGCGGCTGGAAGTGGACGTTATAGATCCGTCCACAGGTGGGACAAGAACGGCGTCCAGTGATCCGGAGCAATACTTGATTATAGTCCACATCGAGGCTGATCACAATCGGCCAGGCCCGTGTCGGACGCGAGTTTTCAAAGAGCCCGTCCTCGAGCAGCGCATCGAGCCACCCGGCCTGGGCTGCAGTCCGGGGAAACCCGTCGAGGATGTATCCACGCCGGCAGTCCGGCTTCACCAACCGCTGCCGAACCATGTTGCAAACCAAGTCGTCGGAAACCAGCTCGCCCCGCGCCATTACGGCTTTCGCAACGAGACCAAGCTCAGTGCCTTGGGCTACATTCTCCCGCAGCAGGTCCCCGGTCGAGACTTGGGGAATCTCATAGTGCTCCATGATGCGTTTGGCCTGGGTGCCTTTTCCGGCACCCGGCGGCCCCAGGAGCACAATAGGGCCCCCATCGATTGAGGTTCTCTGCGTCATCGGCTGGCCAAAGCCTCCCGACCTTCAATTTCCCCGGCGCCCCAAATATCCACCGAGGGGATGCAGCAACCCCACAAACTACTCCTAAATTCTGCCACGCGCGAGATGAAATATCGTCGCGGAACCTAATCCGGCTAGACCTTTCCCATATCCGGCTACCAGGCGCGGCGGCCGCGAATGCGCCCGCTCCGCGGAGTGAACCCATCGTAGTGGCGCATGATCAACTGCGCCTCGATCTGCGTCACCGTGTCCATGGCCACGCCCACAACGATCAGCAGCGATGTGCCGCCGAAATAGAAGGTCACCCCTAAGCCATTCAGAACCCAGTTCGGCGCGCTCTCGAACATTCGTCCGATCGGCCCATACAAATGGTTGAGATGGATACCCGTAATCATCCACTCGGGAATGAACGAAATGATGATCAGGTACAACGCCCCCACCAGCGTGATGCGCGTCAGAACTTCATTGATGAAATCCGCGGTACGCTTGCCGGGACGAATGCCGGGAATGAACCCGCCATATTTGCGCATGTTGTCGGCGACTTCGGTCGGATTGAACACGATCGAAACATAGAAGTAGGCAAAGAAAATAATGCCGACCGCATAAAGCACCGTGTATAGCGGTTCGCCCCAGCCCAGCCAGCGGAACAGGTCGCCGAAATAACGATTGTTGCGCATGCCGTAGCCGATGGTTTGCGGCAAAGTCAAAATCGAAGAGGCAAAGATCACCGGCATCACTCCGCCCGCATTGACGCGCAGCGGCAGGTGAGTCGACTGGCCGCCCATGACTTTGCGGCCAACCACACGTTTGGCGTATTGCACAGGTATTCGCCGCTCGCTGCGCTCCACGTACACGATGAAGGCGACGACGGCGACCATGAAAATGACCAGGCCGACCATCAGCGGGAAAGTCATCGCGCCCCAGGCTGCGTTCTTCGCCTTGTCAATCAGGTCGACAACGCCGCGCGGCAAGCCCACAACGATGCCGGCAAAAATCAGCAGCGACATGCCGTTGCCGACGCCGCGTTCGGTAATCTGCTCGCCCAGCCACATGATGAAGGCGCTGCCCGTAGTCAGGGTCAGCATGGTCATCGCCAGGAATCGCCAGCTCGGATCAAGCGCGAATCCGCCTTTTTCCAGGCCGATTCCGATACCGAAGGACTGCACGGCGCTGAGGATGACGGTAATGTAACGTGTCCACTGGGTAATCTTCTTGCGCCCGAGTTCGCCTTCTTTCTGCAACTTGGCCAACGGCTCGTAGACCACGGTCAACAACTGCAGAATGATGGACGCCGTAATGTAGGGCATGATGCCCAGGGCGAAAATCGTCATCCGGCGCAACTGGCCGCCCGAGAACAAATCGACAAAGCCGAGCAACGATCCGCTGGTGCCGCTTTGCGTGAAGAAGGATTCGAGCTTCGCGGTATCGATGCCGGGCGTCGGAAGATGTCCGCCGAGCCGGTATACGAACAGCATCCCCAGCGTAAACAGGATGCGCTTACGCAGGTCCGGAATGCGGAAGATGTTCGCCAGTTTCTCAAACATTACTGCCCCGCCTTCACTGTTAAGACCTCAAACTTGCCGCCTGCCTTGGTGATCTTTTCCTGAGCGGATTTCGAGAACTTGTGGGCATGTACGGTGATGGCGGTAGTGAGTTCGCCGTCGCCGAGAATTTTCACCGGATGCTTGGTCTTGATGACTCCAGCCTTGCGCAGCACCTCGGGCGTGATGGTCGTCTCGCCCAGCGCAGCCAGGCGCTCCAGGCTGACGATGTTGAACTCTTTGCGGAAAATGTTGGTGAAGCCGCGCTTCGGCATGCGGCGGTGCAGCGGCATCTGGCCGCCTTCAAAACCGCGAATCATGCGCGAACCGGTGCGCGAACGCTGTCCTTTGTGCCCGCGGGTAGACGTCTTGCCCATCCCCGAGCCCATGCCGCGCCCAACGCGCTTGCGCTTTTCCGTCGCCTTCTTCGGTGCGTGTATGTTGGATAAATTCATAGTGAGCCTATTGCACGACCTCGACCAGATGCGGCACCTTCGCCACCATGCCGCGAATGGCCGGGTTGTTGGGACGTTCAATGACCTGGTTCAGCCGGGTGAATCCCAGCCCCTTGATGACCAGTTTCTGTTTCACCGGAGCACAAATCGCGGAACGCACCCACTTCAACTGGATGGTCCCGGTGCTCGAATTCGTCTTCTTCGCCGTCATTTGCAAAACCTCGGTGGTCGGTGGCCAGTGATCGGTGATTACTGATTAGTGATCGGGGGCCAGTAAAACCATAATTTTTGATATCGCTCAAACTGGCCACTGACAACTGACCACTGGCCACTGCTTTTACAGTTCTTGCACCGTTTTCCCGCGCATAGCCGCCACGCTCTCGCGATTCTTCAACTGCTTCAGCGCATCGAAGGTCGCTTTGATCACGTTGTGCGGGTTGGTGGTGCCAATCGATTTCGTCAGCACGTTCTGCACGCCTGCCGAAGTCATGACCGCGCGCACCGCGCCGCCTGCGATCACGCCCGTACCTTCCGGAGCCGGCTTCAGTAGCACTTTGCCCGAACCATAGCGGCCCAGCACCAGATGCGGAATGCTGGTCCGCGTCAGGTTGACCTTCATCAGATTCTTCTTGGCCGACTCAATCGCCTTGCGAATCGCCTGCGGCACTTCTTTCGCCTTGCCGGAACCGTAGCCGACCACCGCAGCCGAAGGATCGCCGACAACCACCAGAGCCGCGAACGAAAGGTTCTTGCCGCCCTTGACCACCTTGGTCACGCGGTTGATCCCAACCACCTGATCCTTCAGTTGGTACGAACCCGCATCGAGTTTCTTGATTACTGTTGGCATTCTTTAAACCCAGCTTTCAGCTATTCGCTTTCAGCTCTTAGCCTGTCGCTCCAGCGGATGGCTGAGAGCTGACAGCGGAGAGCTGCCTTTAGAACTTCAATCCCGCCTCGCGCGCCGCGTCGGCCAAAGCCTTCACGCGCCCGTGATAAATGTAGCCGCCGCGATCGAACACGACCTTGGTTACGCCCTTGGCCTTGGCGCGTTCGGCGATGGTCTTGCCGACCACCTTCGCCGCGGCGACGTTGCCGCCGGTCGCGCGCGTTTCCTTCTTGCCTTCGGCCGTGCTGGCCGAAACCAGCGTCTTGCCCGCCAGGTCGTCGATCACCTGCACGTAAATGTGATTCAACGAGCGGTATACGTTCAGCCGCGGACGCTCCGACGTGCCTTGCAGCCGCTTGCGGATACGCTCGTGCACATGTCCGCGCTTTTCGTTTTTCGTAATCTTCTTCAGCATAATGAAAGCTCTCAGCGATCAGCCTTCAGCTATCAGGTAAGACTCTCAGCATCTGACTGAGAGCTGAAAACTGACAGCTACCAGCCTATTTTGCTCCGGTCTTTCCAACCTTCTTCTTCAGGCGCTCGCCGGCATAGCGGACACCTTTATTTTTGTACGGATCCGGCGGACGCAGCGAACGCATTTCCGCCGCGACCTGGCCCACCTTCTGCCGGTCGATACCCGTCAGCGCAATCTTCGTCTGTTTGGGATCCACCGTGGCATCCACGCCCGTGGGCAACGGATACTCGATCGGATGGGAGAAGCCGAGGTTGAACACCACCATCGACTTGCCCTTCATTTCGGCGCGGTAGCCGATGCCGACGATTTCCAATTCGCGGGTCCAGCCCTTGGTCACGCCTTCGACCGCGTTGTTGACCAGCGCTCGAGCCAGGCCATGCACCGCCGACTGCGAATCGTTCTCGCGAATCGCGATCAGTTGCCCGTCCTTCTGCTCGACCTTGATGCCGGCCGGAAGAGGCGTGTCCAGCTTGCCCTTCGGCCCCTGCACCGCAACCGTGTTGCCTTCGACTTTGATCGTGACTCCCTGGGGAATCGCGATCGGCTTTTTTCCAATTCTCGACATAAGCTTTTTTAGCGATGAGCTATGAGCGATGAGCTATGAGCAACCAGATTCGGTTTTGCTCATCGCTCACTGCTCGCTGCTCACTGCTCCTCTACCAGATCTGGCACAGCAACTCGCCGCCCACGCCTTCTTTGCGGGCCTGGCGGCCGGTCATCACGCCGCGCGGGGTGGTGAGGATGTTGATCCCCATGCCGCCCAGCACGCGTGGAATCTCACTGCGGCGCACGTAGACACGGCATCCCGGGCGCGAGACACGCTCCACCTTGGAGATGGCCGCCTCGTTGTTGGCGCCGTACTTGAGGTAAATCCGGATAATCTTGTGCCCTTCCTCTTCGGTGGGCTTGAAGTTGGAGATGTAGCCTTCTTCCTTCAAAATGCGGGCGATCTCCAGCTTCAGCCGCGAAGCCGGAACATCCACCTTCTGGTGCCGCGCCTGCAGTGAGTTGCGCACTCGCGTCAGCATGTCTGCGACCGGATCGGTCAACCTCATCGTTTTGCTTCTCCTTCAGCCACCCGTTCGCTCCGCACCCGGCGGAGAACCTGCAGCAGCTTGTTACCACATTCTTGTTGTCATCCTGAGCGAGACGATTTTTGTCTTGGCCAGGACCTGGGCGCGCCACGAGTCGTTCCCAGTTTCTGCGAACGAAACAATCGCACGTTCGGCGCGCTACCTTGCTACCACGAGGACTTCGAAACCCCTGGAATCTCCCCGCGCAATGCCAACTGCCGGAAACACAGCCGGCAGATGCCGAACTTCCGCAGAAAAGCGCGCGGACGTCCGCACAGTTTGCAGCGGTTGTGCCGCCGCGTGGAAAACTTCGGCCGCGGCTCCTTCTTGTCGCGCGCCTGCTGAAACACTTCCTGAATCTTCGCGTCCTTCACTCGTTTTGCTGTAGTCATGTAATCCTTAAGAAATCTTCTTCGTAACCTTAAGACCTTGTCACCTTGAAACTCTGAATCCCCATTACACCGGCCGGAACGGCATTCCCAGATGCTTCAACAGAGAGCGCGCCTGGTTGTCGTTCGCCGCCGTGGTCACAATCGTCACATTCATGCCCTTCAGTTTGTCGACCTTCTCGTAAGAAATCTCGGGGAAGATCAGCTGATCGTGCAGGCCGAGCGTAAAGTTGCCGCGGCCGTCAAACGACTTGGTCGAGATTCCTTTAAAGTCGCGCACGCGCGGCAGCACGATGTTCACCAGGCGGTCCAGAAATTCGTACATGCGGTCGCCGCGCAGCGTGACCATCGCGCCGATGGCCTGGCCTTCGCGGACCTTGAAGGCCGCGATGGATTTCTTGGCCCGGGTCGTGACCGGCTTCTGCCCCGTGATCTGGGTCAATTCATTGACCGCCGGATCGAGCACCTTGGCATTCTGCGTGGCTTCGCCCACGCCCATGTTGACGACGATTTTGTTCAGGCGCGGAACCGCCATCACATTCTTCAGTTCAAGCTCTTTCAGCAGCGCGGGAGCGACTTCCTTTTCGAACTTCGTCCGCAGCCGCGGACGCTCCTTCGCGCTATGCCGCGCCTGCTCGGGAGCCTTCTGCTCCTGCGCCGTATCTTTCGATCCCTTTTTATCTTTTGCCATGTCGATTCAATCCTTCTCACGGTTTCGGAGTGGTTACCGGTTCGTGAGACTTCCTTGCCTATTTATCCTGCCTATTTATCCAGCGTCGTTCCGCACTTCCTGCACACTCGAACTTTTCTATCGCCGCGCATTTCGTGCCCGATGCGCACCGGCCCGCAGGACGGACACACCAGTTGCACATTCGAAATCGCGATGCGGCTCTCCTGCTCGGCGATGCCGCCCTTGATGTTGCGCTGCGGGTTCGGACGCACATGCTTTTTCACCAGCATCACGTGCTCGACCAAAACCTTGGCATCATTGGGAAACACGCGCAGCACGCGCCCTTCCTTGCCCTTGTCCCGTCCGGTGATCACCTTCACGGTATCGTTCCGCTTGAGATCCACTCGCTTGTTTTCAGTGCTTACAGTTCGCATTTTCTAAACCCAATCTCGTAAGAATTTCTTAAATGACTTCCGGCGCCAGCGAAACGATCTTCAGGAATTTCTTCTCGCGCAGTTCGCGCGCGACCGGGCCAAACACGCGCGTTCCCACCGGTTCGCCCGCATCGTTGATCAGCACCGCGGCATTCGAGTCGAATTTGATATAAGTTCCATCGCGCCGCCGGGACTCTTTCCGCGTGCGCACAATCACGGCCTTTACCACGGTTCCCTTTTTCGCCTGACCCTCGGGCGCCGCCTCTTTCACCGCCGCAGTGATGATGTCACCCAGCCCGGCATTCAATCCCGTCGAACCGCCAAGCGGCAGAATCATCTGCAGCTTGCGGGCGCCGGAGTTGTCGGCGACTTCGAGCATGCTTCTCATCATCACGGCCATAATCTTTTCTCCTTCTCTAACGCCCCGAACTTCCGGCCCGCCGAAACTTCAACCCGGCTAGCGGCTCGCGACTTCCACCGCGGCTTCCGGCACCAGCGGAGCCTTGCGCACAATATCTTTCAACTGCCAGCGCTTCAGCTTCGACAGCGGACGCGTCTCCTGCAGACGCACCACATCGCCCACATGCGCCTCGTTCTTCTCGTCGTGCGCGTAAAACTTTTTGTTGCGCGCAATCACGCGGCCGTAAAACGGGTGCGCCTTCTTGCGCGTGACCTGCACGACAATCGTCTTCTGCATGCGGTTGGCGACCACTTCGCCGACAACTTCCTTGCGGCGGCCCTGCGGTTTGGCTGACGTTTCCGCCATCATCGTTTCTCCATTGTGCTTTTCACTGGCTATTTCTTTGCACCAGCGGCGGCGCGATCGCGCTCGCCGATAATCGTTTTCACGCGCGCGATGTCTTTGCGCAGCCCGCGGATCTTCTTCAGGCTCTCGGTCTGCCCCATGTTCAGCTGAAACTTCAGCTTGAACAACTGGTCGGCCAGTTCCTGCTCCTGATGCTGGAGCTCTTCTTCGGTTAAGTTTCTGACTTTGTCTGCCTTCATAAATAAACTCTCAGCTCTTCGCTCTCTAGTGCGAAGCGTTTTCGCGCTTCACCAGGGTCGTGCGCAGCGCCAGTTTGTGCGAGGCCAAGCGCATCGCCTCGGTCGCATCCTGGATGCTGACGCCTTCCATCTCAAACAGAATCTTTCCCGGATGCACCACCGCAACCCAATGATCGGGAGCTCCCTTGCCCTTGCCCATACGGGTTTCAGCCGGCTTCTTGGTCACGGGCTTGTCGGGGAACACGCGAATCCAGATCTTGCCGCCGCGCTTGACGAAACGCGTCATCGCTACACGGCTGGCTTCGATCTGCCGGTCGGTGATCCATCCCGGCTCCAGAACTTTCAATCCGAAATCGCCAAACGCCAGCGTCGATCCGCGCCACGCCTTGCCGGTCATGCGCCCGCGCTGCTGTTTGCGATACTTCACTTTCTTTGGCATCAACATAAGTCAGCTCTCAGCTATCAGCTCCTGGCTCTCAGCTAAACCTAAAATCTCTGTCATTCCGAACCCGCGCAAAAGCGCGGGTGAGGAACCTGCTTTTCGGCGCTTAGAAACCGCCGGCCGTGGCCGCCTGCGGCTCACGCTTCTTCTGCGGCAGAATCTCGCCCTTGTACACCCAGCACTTCACACCGATCACTCCGTAGGTGGTACGCGCTTCGGTGAATCCGTAGTCGATGTCGGCACGCAGCGTGTGCAGCGGCAGCCGCCCCTGCAGATACCATTCCGACCGAGCGATTTCGTTGCCGTTCAAACGTCCACTCACCCGAACCTTGATTCCCTTGCAGCCGAAACGCAGTGCCGAATCAACCGCCTTGCGCATGGCGCGACGGAAGCCGACACGCTTTTCCAGCTGCAGCGCGATCGCTTCAGAAACCAGCTGCGCATCGAGCTCCGGCTTGTGCACTTCCTGGATGTCGACAAAAATATCTTTCCCGCCAGTGCGCTTCTGCAGCTCGCCCTTCAGCTTGTCGATCTCCGCGCCCTTGCGGCCAATGATGATCCCCGGCCGAGCCGTCTTAATGATGATGCGCAGCTTGTTGCCGGGACGCTCGATCTCAATGGCGCTGACGCCCGCCGACTTGAGCTTGTCTTTCAATTCGGCTTTGAGCTTCACATCTTCGTGAAGCTGCTTGTCGTAGTCCCGCTCGGCAAACCAGCGCGACTTCCACGGCTTGGTGAAGCCGAGCCGGAAACCATATGGATGGACTTTTTGTCCCATTGCTTCTCCTAAATCAACCTAGAACCCTTGTCATTCCGAACCCGCGCAAAGCGCGGGTGAGGAACCTGCTGTTGCCTTACTTCGCCGCTGCTTTCTTCTTTCCAGCAGCCTTCTTCGCCACCGGAGCGCGCCGCTTGGCTTTCGCCGGAGCCGCCGCTTCCCCGCCCGCCACCGTGGCCACAGCCTCGCCATTCTTTCCGCGCTCGGCCAGCACCAGTTCAATGTGCGCGATGCGCCGCTGATAGCGATACGCCCGGCCCTGCGGCGCGGGACGAATGCGCTTCATGCGCGGCCCTTCGTTGGCGATGGCCCGCTTCACGTACAGGTTGTCAATCTCGACGTCGATGCCCTTCTCGCTGGCGAGAAAGTTGGCATTGTCGAGCGCCGACTGCAGCAGCTTGGCCACCGGAGCCGCCACGCGCTTCTTGGTGAACAGCAGCGTGTTACGCGCATCTTCCACGCGGCGTCCTTTAATCAGATCCAGCACCAGCCGCGCCTTCTGGGGCGAGACTCGCAGGTAACGCATTTCCGCTCGAAATTCCATAGTCGTATCTCAGTTACTCGCAGCTACTACGCTTTCGGCGCCGCCGGTGCCGCTGCCGGAGAAATCGCTCCCGGACCGCCCGGAATTCCGGCTGGCTTCGCGGCCACTTCGGTCGCCGCCCTCATGGAGTGTCCCTTGAACTGGCGGGTGAAGCTGAACTCGCCCAGCTTGTGGCCCACCATGTTCTCGGTGACATACACCGGGATAAATTTCTTGCCGTTATGCACCGCGATCGTGTGTCCCACCATCTCCGGGACCACCGTCGAACGCCGCGACCAGGTGCGCAGCACTTTCTTCTCGTTGCGCGCATTCATGCCTTCCACCCTCGTCAGAAGGTAGGCATCCACAAACGCGCCTTTCTTAGTTGAACGTGCCATAAATTCAGCTCTCAGCTTTCAGCCATCAGCTTTCAGCTGACAGCTTCAAAATTCCTGTCATTCCGAACACGCGCAAAGCGCGGGTGAGGAACCTGCTTCCCTACTTCGACCGCCGGCTCACGATGAACTTATCCGTGCGCTTGTTGTTCCGCGTCTTGTAGCCGCGCGTCGGCTGGCCCCACGGGGTCACCGGATGCCGTCCGCCCGACGTCTTGCCTTCACCGCCGCCATGCGGATGGTCGACCGGGTTCATCGACACGCCGCGATTATGCGGACGCTTGCCCAGCCAGCGCGACCGTCCCGCCTTGCCGATGGTGACGTTTTCGTGATCGATGTTGCCAACCTGACCGATCGTCGCCATGCAGTCCTGCGAAATCTTGCGAGTCTCGCCCGAAGGCAGCTTCACCAGCGCGTATTCTTCTTCCTTCGCGATCAACTGCGCCGAACCGCCTGCCGAGCGCACCATCTGCCCGCCCTTGCCCGGCTTCAATTCAAGATTGTGGATCTGCGTGCCCGGCGGAATGTTGCGCAGCGGCAGCGCATTGCCCACCAGAATGTCGGCCTCAGGCCCGCTGACAACTTTCTGCCCAACCTTCAACCCTTCGGGCTGAATGATGTAGCGCTTCTCGCCGTCGGCATACGCCAGCAGCGCAATGCGCGACGAGCGGTTGGGATCGTACTCAATCGTCGTAACGGTCGCCGGAATGCCGGTCTTATCGCGCTTGAAGTCGATGATGCGCAGCTTGCGCTTGTGCCCGCCGCCGATAAACCGCATCGTCATATCGCCCGAGTTGCGCCGTCCGCCGGTACGCGGCTTGGGCTCGACCAGGGGCTTGTGCGGATGCTTGGTCGTGATGTCGTCGTTGACGATCGTCGTGCGGTAGCGCAACGTCTGCGTCGTCGGTCTGTATGTCTTAATTGGCATAATCGCTCTTCTTGTAGAGACGTTGCTGGCAACGTCTCTTCTCATCACCTGCCGGCCTGCTTGCGCCGGCTAGAGACGTAGCAAGCTACGTCTCTACAAACTGCTGGTTACAAATTCTGCGCGTACTCCGGCATTTTTTCGCCGGAACGCAACCGCACATACGCCTTCTTCCAGTCCGGACGGTAGCCGGCAAACTTGCCGCGCCGCCGCTCTTTTCCCGGATAGGTGGCCGTGCGCACCGAATGCACCTTCACTTTAAAAATCAACTGCACCGCTTCTTTGATTTCCGTTTTGGTCGCCTTGGGCGCCACCTGAAAGACCAGCGTGTTCTGGGTTTCCTTGATGGCCAGGCCCTTCTCGGTAATCACTGGACGGCGAATGATCTGGTATGCGCTTTTCATCAGGCCACCTCCGCCGCTTTTTCATGTTTTGTCCGGCGCCGTGGAGCCGCGGACGCCTTCTTCGCGCCTTCGTCTTCTTTTTTCCCGCCCTTGTGCTGCCGCTTCGACGCTGTGGACTTCAGCGATACCTGCAGCTTCTCCATCGCCGGATGCGAGAAGATCACGCGGTCGTAGCGCAGCAGGTGATAGGGATGCACTTCGTTGCCCCGCACCAGTTCGAGCCCTTCAATATTGCGCGCGCTCAATGCCAGGTTGCGGTTCTCGTGCTTCGCCTCTTCGACGATCAGAACCGTCGAATCAACCTTGAAAATGTCGAGCACCTTGCGGAATTCCTTGGTCTTCGCTTCCTTCACATCGAAGGCATTGACCACGATCAGCTTGCCGTCGGCAAACTTCGCGGCCAGGGCGGAGCGCAGCGCGCCCAGCAACTTCTTGCGCGGGAAGGCGTAGCCATAGCTGCGCGGCTTCGGACCATGCACCGTGCCGCCATGGCGCCACAGTGGCGAGCGGATCGATCCGATACGCGCGCGGCCGGTGCCCTTCTGCTTCCACAGCTTCTTGCCCGAACCGGAAACTTCCCAGCGGGCTTTCGTCTTGTGCGTTCCGGCGCGCTGGGAGTTGCGGTAATGCTTCACCGCTTCCCAGAGCAGGTCTTCGTTGACCGCGCCGAAAATCTCATCGGCCAGATCAAGCGTCCCGACCTTTTCGCCGCTCAAATTGTGAATATCAATCGTTGCCATATGTCTCACGTAGCGGCGGACGCATTCGTCCGCCCACCTTCTATGCTTATGCCTTCTTAGCCGCCCGCTTCGCAGCCTTCAACGGATCGACCGTCGCCGAACCCGCAAATCCTCGGCGCTCTCTGGGTGGCTTCTTCGCCTTGGTGATCACGATGTATCCGCCCTCGGGCCCGGGCACGCTGCCTTCGACTACCAGCAGATTCTCGTCTTTATCCACGCCCAAGCACTCGCAGGTTGCGCTGCGTCACCCGCTGATGTCCCATGTGGCCTGACATCCGCATGCCTTTGAACACGCGCGACGGGAACGCCGACGAGCCGATCGAACCGGTAATTTGAAACATCGACCCGTGCGACTTCGGACCACCGGCAAAATGATGCCGCTTCACCACGCCCTGAAATCCCTTACCCTTGCTGACTCCGACGATGTCGACAAACTTCTCGCCATCGAACATCTCGACCAGCACGCGGTCGCCAACTTTGACCGATCCGTCGCCGTCGGCCGCGCCGTCGATTTCGAGCGGCACTTCGCGCAGAAACTTCACCGGCGGAAGATTGTTCTTCGCCAGGTGTCCGCGCTCGGGCTTCGACAGCTTCGACTCTTTCACAAACTCGACCAGGCCAATCTGGGCCGACTCGTAGCCATCTTTCGTGGCCGACTTGTGCTGCGTCACCACGCACGGGCCAGCCTGCAGCACTGTGACCGGGCGAACGTCGCCCTTCGAGTCAAACAGTTGCGTCATGCCGACCTTCTTGCCCAGAATTCCCGTAACCTTCGTTGCCATTTCCTTCTCCATGCCCAGCATGGCTAGTACGCTATTGGCTGGGGAGCGAATTGTGCTCGTGTGGGGACGGACGCATTCGTCCGTCCCGCGGGCTTTAGCCCGCGTTTCTATTTATGTTCCTTGCCGAACGCCTTGATCTCCACATCCACGCCCGCCGGCAGATCGAGCTTCATCAGCGCGTCGACCGTCTGCTGCGTCGGCTCGAGAATATCGAGCAGGCGCTTGTGGGTGCGGATCTCAAACTGCTCCCGCGATTTCTTGTCCACGTGCGGCGAACGCAGCACGCAGTACTTGTTCTTCATCGTGGGCAGCGGAATCGGTCCCGCAATCTGCGCGCCGGTGCGCCGCGCCGTTTCCACGATCTCGCCCGTCGACTGATCCAGAATGCGATAGTCGTAAGCCTTCAACCGGATGCGAATTCTTTCTTTTCCAATCACAGTGTCATCTCTCTAACCCCTCCCAGCTCTTCTGCGGGAGGAAAGAATCTGCGGCAGGTGCAAGCCGCTTTGGTTTGCCTTGCTCTATGTGGGGACAGCCGCCCTCGGCTGTCCGCGGAGCGAAGCTCCGCTGCTTTTTCTACTACTGAATAATCTCCGCGATCGTGCCGGCGCCTACCGTGTGCCCGCCTTCGCGAATCGCGAAGCGCAGGCCCTTTTCCATGGCGACCGGCGTGATCAGTTCGATGACGAGAGAAACGTTGTCTCCCGGCATCACCATCTCGGTGCCCGCCGGCAACTCCGCCACTCCGGTCACGTCCGTCGTTCGCAGATAAAACTGCGGACGGTATCCCTTGAAGAACGGCGTGTGTCGCCCGCCTTCTTCTTTCGTCAGGATGTAGACCTCGGCCTTGAACTTGGTGTGCGGCGTGATCGATCCCGTCTTCGCCAGAACCATGCCGCGCTCGACATCTTCTTTCGCAATGCCGCGCAGCAGCAGGCCAGCGTTGTCGCCCGCCATGCCTTCGTCCAGTTGCTTCTTGAACATTTCGACGCCCGTGACCACCGTCTTGCGGGTCTCGCGGAAGCCGACGATTTCCACTTCTTCGCCCACCTTCACTTTGCCGCGCTCGATACGTCCCGTCACCACCGTGCCGCGTCCCTGAATCGAAAAAATATCTTCAATCGGCATCAGGAACGGCTTGTCCAGTTCGCGCGCCGGCTGCGGCACATACTTGTCCACCGCCGCCATCAACTCGTCAATCTGCGCTTCCGCCTTCGCTTCGCCGTTCAGCGCGTTCAGCGCCGACACCCGCACCACCGGAACATCGTCGCCCGGAAACTTGTACGACTTCAGCAACTCGCGAACTTCGAGCTCGACCAGTTCGAGCAACTCCGGATCATCCACCGCGTCAACTTTGTTCAACGCCACGACCAGATAGGGCACGCCCACCTGGCGGGCCAGCAGCACGTGCTCGCGCGTCTGCGGCATCGGACCATCCGTCGCCGCGACCACCAGAATGCCGCCATCCATCTGCGCCGCGCCGGTGATCATGTTCTTGATGTAGTCGGCGTGGCCCGGGCAATCGACGTGCGCGTAGTGCCGGTTCGCCGTCTCGTACTCGACGTGCGCCGTCGCAATGGTGATGCCGCGAGCCTTTTCTTCCGGAGCGTTGTCGATCGAATCAAACGACCGAAACGTGTTCTTCGGATTGTGCTTCGACAAAACTTTCGTGATCGCCGCCGTCAGCGTGGTCTTGCCATGATCGATGTGACCAATCGTGCCTACGTTGCAGTGCGGCTTGTTGCGGTCAAATTTCTCTTTCGCCATTTCTACTTTTCTCCGTAGAGACGTTGCTTGCAACGTCTCGTCTCACCACGCACCGGCCTGCCTGCACCGGCCTGCTCTCACCAGCCCGCTCTCACCGGCAAAGAGACGTAGCAAGCTACGTCTCTACAGAATCTATTTCGCGGTGCCCTGCACCTTGGCGATGATTTCCTCCGCGACCGATCGCGGAGCCTCCTCATAGCGCGCAAAGTGCATCGAGTACTCCGCGCGGCCCTGCGTCGACGAACGCATGTGGGTCGCGTAACCAAACATTTCCGCCAGCGGAACGATCGCCTTGATCACCTGCGAACCGGCGCGGTGCTCCATGCCTTCAATGCGTCCGCGGCGCGAACTCAGGTCGCCCATGATCACGCCGGCATAATCTTCCGGCGTCACCACTTCCACCGCCATCACCGGCTCCAGCAGCACCGGAGAAGCCTTGCGGGCAGCCTCTTTGAACGCCATCGACCCGGCAATCTTGAATGCCATTTCGTTCGAGTCGACGTCGTGATAGCTGCCGTCGTAAAGCGTGGCCTTCACATCGACCATGGGATAGCCGGCGAGAATGCCGCCTTCCAGAGCCTCGCGAATGCCCTGATCGATGGGCTTGATGAATTCTTTGGGCACCGATCCGCCCGTAACGTCGTTGACGAATTCGTAGCCCGTGCCCGGCGGTTGCGGGTCGAGATAAATTTTGGCGTGGCCGTATTGCCCCTTGCCGCCGGTCTGGCGAATGTATTTGCCTTCGGCTTCGGCGTGCCTGCGAATGGTTTCGCGATACGCCACCTGCGGCTTGCCGACATTGGCCTCGACCTTGTACTCGCGCATCATGCGGTCGACGATGATTTCCAGGTGCAATTCGCCCATGCCGCTGATGATGGTCTGCCCGCTGTCCGGGTCGGTGTGAACTTTGAAGGTAGGATCTTCCTGGGCCAGACGTCCGAGCGCCATGCCCATTTTTTCCTGGTCGGCCTTGGTCTTGGGTTCGACCGCAACCGAAATCACCGGCGCGGCAAACTGAATGGATTCGAGCGCGATGGGATGATCTTCATCACAGATCGTGTCGCCGGTCGAAACGTTCTTCAAGCCAACCGCGGCGCAAATGTCGCCCGCCAGAATCTCGCTGATCTCTTCGCGCTTGTTGGCATGCATCTTGAGCAGACGGCCAATGCGCTCACTCTTGGTGGTGCGAACATTCAGCACCGAGTCGCCCGTCTTAAGCTGCCCGGAATATACGCGAATGAATGTGAGCTGACCGACAAACGGGTCAGCCATGATCTTGAAGGCCAGCGCGGAGAACGGTTCTTTGTCGGCCGCTTTTCGCGTAATTTTTTCTCCGTTGTCGGGATTGATCCCGTGGGTCTCCACCACATCCAGAGGAGAAGGCAGGTAATCGACCACTGCGTCGAGCAGGGGCTGAACGCCCTTGTTCTTGAACGCCGTTCCCACCACCACCGGAAACACCTTCAACGCGATGGTCGACTTGCGCAATGACGCGCGCAGTTCGTCGGCCGTAATCTCTTCGCCTTCCAGAAACTTATGCAGAATCTCGTCATCATTTTCGGCGACGGTTTCCACCAGTTGCGCGTGGAAGGCTTCCGCTTTCTTTTTCAGTTCGGCCGGAATCTCTTCCGTCACATACTCCGCGCCCATGGTCTCGTCGTTCCAGACGATCGCCTTCATGTTAATCAGATCGATGACGCCGACGAACTTCGCTTCCTGGCCGATGGGAATCTGAATCGCGACGGGCTTGGCGCTGAGGCGCTTGCGGATGGTATCGACGGCATGCTCGAAATCAGCACCCATCTTGTCAATCTTGTTGATAAAACAAATTCGCGGCACGCCGTATTTATCGGCCTGGCGCCAGACTTTTTCCGACTGCGGCTGCACGCCGTGCACCGCGTCAAACACCGCGACCGCGCCGTCGAGCACGCGCAGCGAGCGTTCCACCTCGGCCGTGAAATCGACGTGGCCGGGCGTATCGATAATATTGATGCGAATGTCGCGCCAGGTGCAGGTTGTCGCAGCGGACGTAATCGTGATGCCGCGCTCCTGCTCCTGCTCCATCCAGTCCATGGTGGCAGTGCCTTCGTGCACCTCTCCGATGCGGTGCGTCTTTCCCGTATAAAACAGGATGCGCTCCGTCGTAGTGGTCTTACCGGCATCGATGTGGGCCATGATGCCGATGTTCCTGCAACGCTCTAATGGGACTGTTCTAGGCACGGCTGTCAAAACTCTTTCTGGGCTCCAACTTCGTTTTCAATTTAGTAATTCTGTAATCGGGCAATTTTGTAATGTAAGAGCTCTTACCCGAACCAGCCTTCAAATTACAAAATTACCCGATTACCAGTTTTCAATTTCACTACCACCGATAATGCGCGAACGCCTTGTTCGCTTCCGCCATGCGATGCACGTCTTCTTTTTTCTTGATGGCGGCGCCGCGACCGTTCGCAGCATCCAGCAACTCATTGCTGAGCTTGTCGACCATTCCCTTTTCGCCACGCGACCGCGCATAGGTGATGATCCAGCGAATCCCCAGCGAGGTCCGGCGGTCGGCATTCACCTCGACCGGAACCTGATAGTTCGCGCCGCCCACGCGCCGCGTCTTCACTTCAAGCAGCGGCTTGGCGTTCTCCACGGCCTTCTTGAACAGCTTCAGGGCCTCATCGCCGCCTTTGGACTCCAACTTCGTCAAGGCTTCATAAAAGATGCCCTCGGCGGTCGAGCGCTTGCCCTGCCACATCATTGAGTTGATGAACTTCGTCACCAGGTCCGAGCCGTAAACGGCATCAGACGGGACGGTCCGCTTTGCGATATGTCCTTTACGAGGCATGTAGCTTGTAACTCCTGGCTCATAGCTTCTAGCTTGAGCTTCTAACCCTTATCTCTATCTCTATCCCTTTTTCGTACGCTTCGCTCCGTACTTCGAGCGGCCCTGCTGGCGACCGGCAACACCGACCGCATCCAGCGTGCCGCGAATCACGTGATAGCGCACGCCCGGAAGATCCTTCACGCGGCCGCCGCGGATCAGCACGATCGAGTGCTCCTGCAGGTTGTGGCCGACGCCGGGAATATACGTCGTAACTTCAATACCGTTGGTCAGACGCACACGCGCGACCTTGCGCAATGCCGAGTTCGGCTTCTTCGGCGTCTGAGTGTACACGCGCGTACAAACTCCGCGCTTTTGCGGACATCCCTGCAGCGCCGGGCTGGCCGTCTTGTAGCGAGGCCGCTTCCGGCCCTGCGCAACCAATTGATTAAACGTAGGCACTGTTTGACGCTCCTCAAGCGCGCAGCCTCTCATGCACGAGGCGCACGTTTCAGCTTTGCACGCACATTCGCGGGCATGATCAGCGCAACGCCGACCATTCCTTCTCGCCGCGCAACTTCCCTACAGCAAGCACGCCGGAGAGATTCTGGGTTCCTGTTAGACTTACGCCGCCGACGGTGGCGCCCGGCCAAACTCCGGGGGCACTCCGTTTCGTCAGCCTTGCCCTGCATATCCTTCCACATAAGGGCGGAAGGCGCCGCAGGTACGTTTCAGCGAGGAGAGTTTCCGAATTCTACCGCCATCCGGAAACACGCTTTCAAAAGCTCAACTGCAAATTTCCCTTGCGATCAAAACAAGGAAAAGAGACGCAGCATACAGCAAGCCTGGATGAACTCGCGGAACCAAACTAATATAACAACTCCACTAAACATCGTCAACCATCCAATTTGCATCCCAAGCAATCGTACTCATAAGTGGAAGGAAGGCGCGCGGCCATGGCGTAACGCTTGCCGATTCCGCCTCCAGCCTCTACACTACAAGTTTTCCAATTCATGACAGGGCCGACCATGCTCTCTTGCGGAGCACCGGTGCGGCCGAAATCGGATGAGGTGCATGGCCAGACGGAGTTCCAGGATTTTTTGGTCGGCGATGACGGCAATTTTTTTGCTGTCGATTTCTAGTTGCGGAGGCCATACCCCCGCCGGCATTGCGCCCTTCCCGGGCAGAATCAACCTGAGTCCCACCGGCAGTATTTCGGTTCCGGTTGGAGCCATCTTTAACTTTAATGCCAGCGCGGTTAATGCTGCCGGAGGCAACGTGAACACCGGGTTCACCTGGGCCTCAAACGACAGCTCCGTGTTGAATATCTCGCCCGCTGGCGCGGCCTGCGCCGGACAATGGAACGCAACGTACACCGCCTGCACTCCGGGGAACTTCGGTCCGGTTACAGTCACCGCATCTGCGCTGGGCGCCACCAGCGAACCCACACTCGTTTTCGTGCACCCGCCGATTGACAACCTTACTGTCGCCGGCATTTTACTCACCGGCATTCCCATTCAGGAGCCCTGCCTCTCGCAAGGGCAAACCATGACGATCGAGGCACACGCTTTCAGCCAGGGAACTGACATCAGCGCCTTCGTCGGCCCCTTCACCTGGTCGGCCAACAATTCCAGCGTGGTTAAGATCACCCCGATTACCAACAACGTCGTCTTCAACAATTTCACCTTCAATGTTGCCACCAATCAGGCGACGGTCACCGCGGCGAATCCTGGATTGACGCAGATCTACGCCAGCGCCAGCGGCGCTTTCAGCACGGTCTTCCAGCAGCCGCAATATCAATTCCAGGGCGTAACCTCGCCCGTCCTCGATTTCTTCGAGACCTGCAACATCCAGAATGTAACCCTGGAACTCGGCGCGGCGGGAAACCAGCAGACCACTCAGACCTCCTTCACCACCGTCAAAGGAACTCCGCAAAACGCCACCGCAGTGGTGACCGACATCATGGGCTCCAGTTCGTTGCCCAACACGGTAGGGGAGGTAGTCCTCACCAAGATTCCGTTGACCTGGACCGCGTCGCAGCCCGCCGACATCGCGACCGGAGCCGGTTGTACCTTGTCCTGCGGACTCACGACGCCCGCTCCCGGCGCCGGATCGGTGACCGCCTCCTGCTCGCCCCCCACGTGCAACATAGGATTTCCCTTCGTGCCGGCTTCGCTTTCCAACCAGACATTGATCAACGCCTGCACCAGCTTTTTTCAGGCGCAGTACGCTCAATTCGCCGGCTGCAGCGCACTGATCCCGGTTCCCGTCTACCCCACGCCGCCGTGTCTCCTCAATTCAAACGGAATCGGCTGCAGCACGCCCCCGCCCCCACCGCTGGTTGGAGCCATCACGGGTCTGGTCACTGGCACCGCGAATGCCACGTCGGTGCTCGCCACCAGCACCGGATGTTCCAGCGTGCCTCCGGATACTTGCAGCAGCGCTATCTATGACTTTCCGACTTCAAAGGGCGTCGCTGGCGGCGCGATCTCGCTGCCCGACTCGCCCAACTCCCTGCTTTTCGATCCCGCCGGAGACCGGGCCTACATGGGCAGCGAGTTCGGCGCGTTGCAAGTCACGCCCTCCAATTTCAACAGCAGCAATAATCCATTCAGCTCGTTGGGCACGGTGAATGGCCGCGTGCTGGCAGTTTCCAATAACGGCACCTCTGCCGTTTTCTCCGATACCGTCCACACCCCGAACCAGGTGTATGTGGTCAATTCGGGGAACTCCAATTCTGTATCCGCCCAGGCGTTCAACATTTCCGAGGCGGTCACAGCGGGATACTCTCCGGATGGATTGAAGGCGTTCATCTTCGGAGATTCGGGCAGGTCGCTCTATATTTATTCTCCCTTGCAGGCTCTGCAGGGACCAATCACTCTCAGCGAACCGGCGAGTTCAATCGCGTTCTCGCCTAACGGCGCGTTCGCCTTCCTGGCGGAAGGCTATACCACCAGCGGCGGCGCCAATCTGACCGCCTATAGCGTTTGCGACAATTCTCCAGTCGGTACAGTGTCATTGCCCGCCTATCCGCTTTTCATGCGGGTGCTGCCCGCCGGGCACATTGATGGCAACGACTCCACCGGAACGTCCATCCCGGATGGAATTCATATCTTCATTCTGGATTCGACTGGATTCGACGTCATCACTGCCAGCGTTGCAGAACCTCTGGGCGGCGCACTCTGCCCTCAGACCCTGACCTTCTCCCCAATCGGACTTCAGCGCGTCGAACTGAATCACGGAACCATTCAGCCGGTAAACTTCTTCGCGTCCGCCGATAACTCGCTGCTCTACATCCCTGTCCTGGGCGACTCCAGTGTGCTGGTCTATAACTTCGAAACCGGCGGAGCGACGGGCGGAATTTTGTTACAGGGAAACGCCACACCGCTGAGCGCCTCCATGACTGCCGATGCCACCGCGATCCTGATCGCCGGCAGCGACGGCATGGTGCACCAGATCAACACCGGCCTGGGTGGCTCCGACTCGTTCCCGGTAACCTTCCCCAATTTGCCAGACGTACTCGACCCGTTCTGCACCTTCGTTCCAAGCTCGGGGCCATGCACTTTGAATCTGGTGGCCGTCAGGCCGTAAAGGCGGAAGTCGCCTCTTCCAGAAAATCATTTGAGCGGGGCGGAAGAGGTAAAAGAGGGTGGAAGAGCGGCCCTTCAGGGCCGCGTAACGCCTAATCAAAACCGGGCTTTAGCCCCCGTGCGGTTGACTTAATTTTTTTCGGATTGATTGAACCGCGGCGGAATCACTCACTGCGCACCGCGCTTTCCAATTCCTTCCCAACGCTATCCAGCACTCCATTCACGAAATGCACCGACTCCGGACTGGAAAATTTGCGCGCAATCTCCAAAGCTTCATTGATCACCACGGCCCGCGGCGTTTCCTTATAAGCCAGCAACTCCGCCACCGCGGCGCGTAACAGATTCCGATCGACGGCGGCCATGCGCTCCATGCGCCAGTGCTCGGCATGTTTCTCGATGAGGCCGTCAATCTCTGCGACGCGATCCGTGGCCACGCGAAATAGATCATCCGCGAAGCCGCGAACCTCATCGCTGGTCGCGCCGTGCTCCGCCCAGAACGTGCGCCGGACGTGCTCCGCATCCTGCTTCCCCATATCCGATTGAAACAGCATCTGCAGAGCCAGTTCGCGGGATTTACGTCGAGTACCCATAAAGATCGGCTATCTGGAATCGGTCACTAATGCTCAGTTTACTTTAGGGGAGCCTTAGTGACGGCGCGTATTCTTGCGGTTTGACCTCGCGCCCTTCTTTTTGTCATTCCGAACACGCGCAAAGCGCGGGTGAGGAACCTGCTTTAGGCTGATAGCTGAAAGCTGAGAGGCGACGGCGTGCTTCAGCGACACCATCTCCACCGCCGCCAGCGCGGCCTCGAATCCCTTGTTCCCCATCTTCAACCCAGCGCGATCGATGGCCTGTTCGAGCGTATCGCAAGTCAGCACACCAAACGCATGCGGCACCCCGGTCTCCTGCGCCGACTGTCCAATGCCCCGTGTGACCTCATTCACAATCACGTCGTAGTGCGCCGTGTCCCCGCGCAACAGGCATCCAATGCAAATGATCGCATCGTATTTTTTCGTTTCAGCAAGCATGCGTGCGGCCAAGGGAATTTCGAAAGCGCCGGGAACCCGGACGACCGCAATATCTGCTTTGCTAGTCCCGGTACGCAGCAGGCCGTCACAGGCGCTCAGCAAAAGACGCTCAGTAATGAAGGCGTTAAATCGCGAAACCACAATTGCGAAGCGCATCCCCGAAGCATCCAGCTTCCCTTCAAGAGCGGGAACAGCAGGCGCAGGAGGCGGTTCCACTTTCAATTTGATCTTGTCCTTCGTGACCTCTGTGTCCTCTGTGGTACAGATTTTTTCATCCGCTAAATCCGCGTAAATCCGCGGCAAAGAAGTTACTTGCCTTTGAACTGCGCCGCCCGCTTCTCCAGAAACGCCGTCGTGCCTTCCTTCTTATCTTCGGTAGCGCAGCACACTCCAAACAGAACCGCCTCCAGATACAGCCCCTCGGCCAAAGTCATCTCCATGCCCTTGTTGACGGCCTCCATCGCGTACTGCACGGCCAGCGGAGCATTCGCAATAATCTTCGCCGCAATCGCCTCCGCCCGCGGAATCAGATCGGCAGGAGCCGTGACTTCATTCACCAGCCCGATGCGGTGCGCCTCCTGCGCGGTGATCATCTCACCCGCCAGCACCATCTGCATGGCGAGTCCCTTACCGACCAGTCGCGGCAACCGCTGCGATCCGCCATAGCCGGGAATGATTCCCAGCTTCACCTCGGGCTGTCCGAGCTTGGCATTGTCGCTGGCGAGCCGCATGGTGCAGGCCATGGCAATTTCGCATCCGCCGCCGAGGGCGAATCCGTTGAGGCAGGCAATCACGGGCTTGCCCAGATTCTCGATCAGATTGAGCACCGACTGCCCGCGATGCGTATATTCCTTGCCGGTCACGGCATCGTTCTTTGCCAGTTCGCCGATGTCGGCGCCGGCAATGAATGCCTTCTCGCCCGAGCCAGTAAAAATCACGACGCGAATGTCCTTGTCGCCCTTGATGTCATGAAACGCCGCACGCAACTCTTCCATGGTCGCCATGTTGAGCGCGTTAAGCACTTTCGGCCGGTTGACGGTGACGTAAGCAATCGCGTTTTTCTTTTCGAGAAGAATGTTTTCAAAGTTCATAAGTTCCATCCACAAACCACGTAGCCCCGGACGCATTCGTCCGGGGGCTCGCTTACGCTCGCAGGGCGGACGAATGCGTCCGCCCCTACGTGAGCCTTCCTAAAGTTTCTGCGCCTTGGGCTTCTCCGGGTCCGCATAATCATAAAACCCCTTGCCCGATTTCCGCCCGTACCAGCCCGCCATTACCAGTCGCTTCAGCAGCGGAGGCGACGCGAACCGCCGCTCCTTGAACTCGTCATACATCACATGCGTAATGTAGTAAGTCGTGTCGAGGCCGACAAAATCGAGCAACGTAAACGGCCCCATCGGATAGCCGCAGCCCAGCTTCATCGCGTTATCGATATCCTCAATCGACCCCACGCCCTCTTCATACGCGCGGATCGCATCGAGCAGATACGGCACCAGCAGCCGGTTCACGATGAATCCCGTCTTGTCCGACGTCCGCACCGGAACCTTGCCCAGCTTCTTCGCAAAGGCGTAAGCCGACTCATACACATCGTCGGCAGTCGCGATCGTGCGCACCACCTCGACCAGTTTCATCAGCGGCACCGGATTAAAAAAGTGCAGCCCGATAAACCGCTCCGGCCGCTTCACCGAAGTCAAAAGCTCCGTCACTGAAATCGAAGAAGTATTCGAAGCAAAGATCGCATCTTTCTTCACGATGCCATCGAGCGACGCATACATCTTCTTCTTCTCGTCCACGTTCTCGATGATGGCCTCGATCACAATGTCGCAATCCGCCAGATCGGATTTATTCGTCGTCCCCCGCAGCCGCGCGCGGGTCGCGGCCTTCTGCTCAGCCGTGATCCCGCCCTTCTCCACCGGCCGCTCGGCAAACTTCGCCAGAGATTTCTCAATCCCGGCAAATCCCTTGTCGAGATATTTCTGCTCGACTTCGAGCACTGTGACGTCAAATCCAGCCATCGCACAAACCTGCGCAATGCCAGACCCCATCAAGCCCACAACCCAGAACTCCAACTTTCTTGATTTCCATAAATGACTCCCAAAAAACGCCACGGATCACACGGATCATCACGGATAAAAAATCAAGAATTTGCTTTATCCGTGAGGATCCGTGCAAATCCGTGGCCAAGAATTCAGTTCATGCTCTCCACCACCATCGCAATTCCCTGCCCGCCGCCGATGCACGCCGTCGCCAGCCCGTATTTCTTCTTCCGCCACTTCATATTATGCAATGGCTCACCCCGCTCATCGCGACGTGCGCGGACACCCGAATCGCTTTGTATGGTTCCGAGATTAAGATACTGGACGGAGGGGGTCGATCAGCGGCCTTCAAGATTCTTCAGCCGGTCTGAGAGAGACTCAACCTCTGCATCCAGAGCGCGAAGGGCCGCGGCATGACTTCGCTGACGCAACTCGACGGGAGACGCCCACTTATGAAACTCGGTAAGCAAGGTGGTTTCCACCTTCTCTAACCGTTGGCTGATCCACTGTTTGTCGTCTTCCGTGAGCATCGCTTGATTATAGGGCAATTGCACGGTCGGCCGCTGAATAAAATCGTCCACTCCGGGCGAAGCCAAGAGCGCTAATTCATGCTCTCCACCACCATCGCAATTCCCTGCCCGCCGCCGATGCACGCCGTCGCCAGCCCATATTTCTTGTGCCGCCGCCGCAGCTCATATAGCAGCGTGATCACCAGCCGCGTCCCGGTTGCGCCCAGCGGATGTCCCAGCGCAATGGCCCCGCCGTTCACGTTCACTTTTCCGCGATCGAGGCCCAACTCTTTTTCGACCGCCAGATACTGCGCCGCGAACGCCTCGTTCACTTCGATCAAATCGATGTAGTCCAGGCTCAACCCGGCCTTCTGCAGCGCAATCTTCGTCGCCGGCACCGGCCCGCGGCCCATCAGCTTGGGCTCGACTCCGGCAATGCCCCAGCTCACAATGCGCCCCAGCGGCTCCATGTTGCGCTTGCGCACTTCCTCGAGCGACATCACCACCACAGCCGCCGCGCCATCGACAATCCCACTGGCATTTCCCGCCGTTACCGTTCCATTTTTTCCGAATGCCGGCTTCAACTTCGCCAGACCTTCCATCGTAGTCTGCGGACGGCGATGATCATCCTCGGTCAACGACTCGCCCGTCGCTTCGCCTTTTGAATTGCGCAGCGGAACCGGCACGAGCTCTTCCTGAATGCGTCCTGCCTTGTAGGCATCGTCGGCGCACTTCTGCGAGCGCAGCGAAAACTCATCCTGCATCTGGCGCGTAATCCCCTGCTCCGAACCATACAGCTCTGCGGTGTTCGCCATATACGACCCGCAATACGAATCGAGCAGCGCCACCATCAGCGAATCTTCCAGCTTGCCGCCCGGCGCGAGTGTAAATCCGTCGCGCCCGCGAATCACAAATGGCGCCTGCGACATCGCCTCCATCCCGCCCGCGAGAACAATCTTCGCCTCGTCGGTCTGGATCATCTGCGCCGCGTTCACAATCGCCTGCATGCCCGAACCGCACAGCCGATTCACCGTTAGCGCGGGAGTTTCAATTGGAATGCCCGCGCGCAATCCCACGTGGCGCGCGCCATAGAGCGCATCGCCCGAAGTCTGTTGGGCGTTGCCCATTACGACGTGATCGAATTCCTTCGCGTCGATCCCCGAGCGCTCAATCGCGGCCTTGCCCGCAACCGCGCCCAACTCCTGCGCCGTGTAATCCTTCAATTTGCCGCAGTAGCGGCCAAAGGGCGTCCGCGCCCCGCTCACAATGGCAATGTCCCCTGGCTTCAACATGATTTTCTCGCAGCACTCCACTCTGGACCGATCCGAAACGATCAGCCAAACTTGTCAGTGTAGCAGCGCTTGAGCAGATTTGACCATCACGTGCGTCGCCGATATCGTGGTGCCGTCGAAGGACGAGGAACAAATGGAACAGCGCGTCAGCATCATCACCCTGGGAGTAGCGGATCTCAAACGCAGCGGCGAATTCTACGAGCGCATGGGATGGCATCGCGTTGCGAGCAAAGTCGAAGGCATCATTTTCTTCCAGGCTGGAGGAATGGCGCTTGCGCTTTACCCGCGCCACGAACTCGCCAAGGATGCGAACGTTTCACCCGAAGGGCACGGCTTCATCGGAATTTCGCTCGCCTACAACGTGCGCAGTCGCACGGAGGTTGATGCCGTGCTTCGCGAGGCTGCTAGCGCAGGAGCACGGATTCTGAAACCTGCGCAAGAAGCTTTCTGGGGCGGATATTCAGGATATTTTTCTGATCCGGACGGATTTCTCTGGGAGGTCGCCTGGAATCCGTTCTTCCCGATTGCAGAGGATGGAAGTATTCGAATTTCCGAAGAGAGCTGAGAATCGCTTACGCCACAGCGCTGGTTGACAACTCGGCCGGACCGAGCGCCACAATCTTCCCCGGCCCTTGCGCCATCGCTTGACCCAGCGCGTGTTCGGCGCGGTTGATCACTTCCGTGACCACGTCCACGGGATCATACTCGCTGCGAATTACGACCTCAGCCAGGCCTGCGGAAAATTGCACGGCCTGCCCGTGCGCAGCGGCATCTTTCGCGGGCAGTCGAACTTCGCTAATGATCTTGCGCAGCTTTTCCACGGCCAGCATTGCTTCCTTCTCCGCGGTTTCGCCGAGCAAAATCGCAATCGTGCTGGTGTCGTAGCGAAATGCCAGATCGTTGGAACGAATATTCGCGGCAAACAACTGGCCAACGCGCTCCATCACGGACTGCACTTCGGACTCTCCATATTCTTTAATCATGGCTGCATGCTTGCCGAACTGCATCAGCAAGACCGACATCGGAGTCGCGTTCTGCAGCGCCCGCTTGCTCTCGGCCAGCAACAAATCCAGATACGACGCCCGCTTCAACAATCCAGACTTCTCATCAGTGACCGACAAATTTTTGACCAGCCGCCGCAGGCCGACGTTATTCAGAGCGATTACCATCTGTTCGGAAACCGTTTTCAGGACCACCAGATCGGACTGCGGCCACACATGGCCGCGGCTGTGGATCAGCACCAGAATCCCGACTTTCTCTTCGCCATCACTCAGCGGAATCGCGACGATCGATGCAGCATTCAGCTCGGCAACAGCCTTCTTCGCGTCTGCCAGCAGGGCAGATTTCGGTGCATCGTCGATGACCAGCGGTTCGCCGGTCTCATCCGCCTGATGCAGGCACGCAACCAGTTCCGCAATCGCCGTTCCGCTCGCCTTCTTCATGCCTTCCGCGCAAAATTCATCCACGGCGCTGGCTGGCATGCGGGGCTTGCCCATTGCAGCGATACAGCGCGCCGCTTCCCAGTGCGATCCAATTTCCTTTACCGCTGTGCTCAGCACGGTCGCAGCTGTGCTCTGGTGATACAGCTTGCGCGTAATCTCGGCCACGCGGGTAAAACTGCGAACGTCACTGGCGGGATCGGCCACGGGAGTTGGCGCTGTGCCCGCAGTCGTAGGTGTTCCCGCGGCCGCCGGCGGCAGCGGCGCCGATCCGGCGTAGCGCGGAGTGACTCCAGCCGATAAATACAGCCGCTGCAGATCTTCGTTGCGTTCCTCTTCGCGGGGGAACAATTCCTGAATTCTCTGCAACCGTTCGACCGCCTTATTGCGCATCCCGTACTGCACCAGAATTTCCGCCTGCAGCATCAAGTCCTGCAGCGTTCCGGCTCCCAGCGTGGGCTCGTCGGCGTGGGTCGCGTGTTCCGCTGGCTTGCCGATCGGACTGAAGCGCGACGAAATCACCTTGAAGCGCGCATCGTCCACTTTCCCTTTGAGCATCTCGAGCCGCTTCAAGTGACCGGGTTCGTACGGATCGACTTCGGCCGCGCGATCCAGACACTCGGCTGCCTTGGCGAAGTCTCCAGTGCTGCAGTAAAGATCGAACAACTTGAGCAACGTCTGGCAGTAATCATTTTCGCGGTTGGATGAGTTGTAGAGTTCACTCAGAAATTCCAGCATCTGCGACGATGCCCGATGCCCAGCCGTGATGTCTTGCAGAATGGCGATGAACTGTCGACGTTCGCCGCGCCGCCGCTGGAACTGTTCCAGCTTCCGGGCCAGCACCACCGCGGCATCATCCTGATTGGAATCGAGAAGTTCGCCTATGAGCGAAATTACCTGCTGCACGCGCGCCGGATTTTTTTCGAACAACGTCCAAACCAGCGGCTCGGCCTCGGTATAGCGGCCCGTGGCCATCAAGGCACCGGCGTAGGTTTCTTTCAACTCGACGGAAGCCTCGCCGCCATTCATCTGGGGTTCGAGGATGAAAATCGCGGCCCCGGCCTGGCCCTGCGTCATCAGCGTCTTGCCATAGGCAAGAGCAATGGCGGGATCGGAAGCATCTTCCTGATAGGCGCGTTCATACCACTGACCCGCATCAGAGCCGTCTGCGGTAGCCAGTTGCGCCAGACGCTGGAATGCCGAGGCCGCACCTTTGCGATCTCCCAACTCCGACGCGCTTTCCGCGACACGCAGCAGGTTCGTCTGGTTCGGCTCGAGGTTTACGATTCGATTCAGCAGTTCAAGCGATTCCTGCTTCTTGTCCACCTTCGCCAGATCCAGTAAGGCAGCTTCGTAGGTTGCGATCGCCAGCTTGGTGTTCGATCCCTCCAGAAGCTGGGCAAAGCGAAGCTTCTGCTGCCAGGTCGGGCTGCCATGCCGCGCTAACTTTTTATAGGTGAGACTGGCCCGGGTGGCATCTCCGGCCGCAACCTGGCGTTCGAATAATTCGCCAAGCAGGCGCACGGCATCGGCGTTGCGACTCAACGAAAGACACAAATCCGCCGACAACTGCCGCACCACATCGTTTTCCGGATCGTCCCGCAGGACCTGCAGATATTCTTCGAGCGCTTCGGCAGTCTTGCCCTTCTGCAGCAGCTTCTCCGCGCGCTCGATGCGCTTGGCCAGTTCAGCTCGGTCCAATCGTTTTGTGAGTTCAGGCATGCGAAGAGCGGAGTAAGCCCTGCTCCGATTCTAGGAGTGCCCTGTAACCCCAGCAATGCGGTTGCGGGTAGAGGCGATTACGAAGGTCATATCCCTAAGAGCAACGAGCTAAGGGCTTTCTCATGCTGGCGGCCAAGGAAGCGAACTTGGGGACGGTACGAAGGATTAACGATCGGTGAGGGACCGCTTTACGATGTGGGCCTTCCCAAGTACCCCCCGACGAGTCGGGCACAGGCTTCGACAAACTCCTGTTCAGGCTTGCTAAAGGTGGCTGGAAAATAGCTCTCGATATCAAGTTCGCCCGCAAGTTCCCTCTTTACCGTGATGGGGACGACGATCTCGCTCACCACCATCGAAGATCCAGACAGGTAGCGCGGATCTTTGGCGACGTCGTCGACTACGACGGTCTGCCGGGTCAGGGCCGCGGCCCCGCACAATCCGCGGTCCAGCGGAATCCGCGCATTGGGCGTGAAACTGCCTGCATAGGGCCCCACCAGCAGGATGCCGGAATCCGCCGGGTCGACCAGGTAAAAGCCCACCCAGTTGTAGCGCGTCATTTTTTCGTGCAGACGCCGGGCGATGCGGTCCATCAAGGACGTGGCCGGAAGTCCAGTTTTCGTAAGGCTCTCAAACTCGCGCAGAAGTCCCTCGTGCTCGACAGTCATAGCCATAGCGGCCTCGCGAAGCTGCGATATCGGTTCAAAGAATTTCTGTCTGTGCCTGCAAGGCAGAGTCAAGCACAGTGGAGTCAAGCACAGTATGAAACGGATGACCTGTCAAGCCCGACCAGCTTCACATCCCCACCAGAAACAGCTTCACTAATACCAACACATACGCGACCATCGCCATGATGCCGTTCGCACGAATCAGGCGGTGATTGGCGGTCCAGGGGAACATCAGGACGCCAAAGACCGGCATCAGTTTTTCCGGCCAGATAAGCCCGGCTACTCCAAACACCAGATAAAGCTGCACCACAAGACACAACGACAAATTGAACATAAGAAAAAGAGACTCCAAGGGGGAACGGCAATTTTATCGAACCGAAGTGAATCTACAAAGAAAATTACGCGCAGGGCGTGCCCGAAGTAATAAGCCGGAAGCCGCGCCCGCAGCCGCTTTTCGCACGCCTCTGTGCGAGTCCGCTCTTTTTGCTATCGTGCTGCCTTGTCCCCGGTCGAAGTATCTCGGCCCCGGGCAATCCTGTGCGTGTCGCTAAGGCCCGCACTGCCCCGCATCCATTTTCTTCAGCAGCGACTTCGCCTTGGAATAATCCGGATTGAACTCCAGCACGCGATCTACGTACTTCCGCGCATCATCTCTCTGCCCGGCCGCGCAAAATGCCAGCGCCAGATTGGTTCCAATCGCGCTGCGGTACGGGGCGCGCGCAAACGCTCCCTGCCACAACTCCACCGCCCGGCGCAGATTTCCCGCGCGCGCTTCCAACATACCCAGATTCGTCGCGGCCTCGTTGTTCAGCGGATCAGCCTTCAACGCTCGCTCATACGATTCGCGCGCCTCATTCTGGCGGCCATTTTCCTGTTCCAAAAAAGCCAGCGCCGATAGCAGGTCCGGATCGTCCGGGCGTTCCTTCACTGCCTTCTGCAGATATTCGACCGCGCGTTGCCCCGCTCCATCCACGCCGTGCTCAGCCAGCGTCTGCCAGGCGAGAGCAAAATCGCGCGTAGTTGCAAGCCCGGCATCACTCTCCGGAAACGCCACCAGAGGCACTCCGCGCAATTTCAACCGAGGCAACACATGCGCAGTCGGATAACTCAGAATGCGATGATCCGTACCCTCGGTGTGCGCGACATCTTTCGATGGCAGCGCCGGCATGTGACACGAGGTGCAATCCGGCTTGTCCGCATGATGCCGCGTCGCAAACGCCTCGCCATGACACTTCAAACATTTGCCGCGATAGTAGGCGGCCTTCTCACTCGCGCTCGGCTCGGCATGCGGATCATGACAACTTCCGCACCACATCCTGTCGCCCGATTGCCGCTTGCATGCGCTCAATGACAGCGCCTCAAACTGGCTCAGCGCCTGCGCCGTCTGCGGCTGATTTCCCGGTAGCAGGAAATAATGTTCGTAATCGGAAAGCCGCTCTCCCGGCCGAAACTCGTAAAGATGTTTCCCCGGTTGCTCGACCGCCGCCGTTCCCTCAAAGTGACACTCCATGCAAATTGCATCGCGCCGCTCCGACGTCAACTTCGCCGGATTCACGATCGCGCCCTTACCCTCAATGTGCCCGTTGCCCGAGCCATGACAACGCTCGCAGGTGATGCCGTCGTGGGCAAAGGGCTTGCCCGAAAATTTGCTGTCCGTGCCGGGCGCGGGTGCCTGCATGCCGCTGGTATGGCAATTCAGGCAACTGGGATACGCCGGCAGGTTCATGGGAATGGTCTGCGCCTCGGTGTAAGCCGGAGTCATGTTCCACTTGCTTTCTTGCGAGTACCAGTTGATGGGCGCCTCGAACAAAAAGCCATCAGTGGAAAATAAATAGGTTCGCCCCTTCACGCCCGAGCCGATGAAATACAAAAGCTCGCGCTGGCCGCGAAAAGTTTTCTCGCTGGCGCGTTCATAACTCATCCACACACGCCCATCCTGCGTATAGACGCGATAGCGCACGCCTGACGGCTTGTGCAGGAATTCTCCAGTGATCAGCCCGTCCGCAGCAGGACCGCTGGCGTGCGCCATCACCGTCTTCGAATATGAGTTGTAGATTTCCGCATGGCAGGAGGCGCAAGCCTCATTGCCCGGAACTGCACTCGTAGTCTGTGAAGAATGGGGATGTGCCGAGGTCACGATGGCGAGCACAGGAACCATCCACACGATGAGACTCGGCTGCGGGAAGCGCATTGCTCGAAATTGTATTCGATCCCGCAATCAAAGCGATCAAGAGCATATCAAGCAGCATCTGTTTTGTTGACCCGACGCAATTCCGTTCAATCCAACGGCTCCCTGCACCTGATATTCTTTTCGCCGGAGAAATCGAATGCGCACACTCGCTCTCGCCACACTGCTTCTCACTCTGCCAGCCTTCGCCCAGAACCAGCGCCATGCCTTCACCTTCGAAGACGCCGCCAGTCTGCACAGTGCAACGTCGATCGCCGTCTCGCCCGACGGCAAAGACATTCTGTATCGCGTCCGCTTCGGCGGCGCCAAAGGTCCCGACAAAACCGAATGGCACATGATTCCCGTCGCTGGCGGCGATGCACGCTTGCTGACCATTCCGGAGAACTTCAAGCCCATCGCCTTCACGCGCGATGGCACCGCTCTCTACGGTCTGTATCAAGTGGACCACAAGCCGCAGCTTGCGACTTTCCCGCTGGCTGCACCCAACACAGCAGCCGCGGCCGCCGCGACTCCCACGCCATTGACTGCTCTCCCGCGCGGCATCCACAACGCGAACATTTCGCCCGACGGTTCGCACTACGCCATCCTCGCCGACCCGCGCCTCCCGGATCCGCTCGCCGAAGTCCACAACGTAATCGAAGCCGAGCCCACGAGCCTTTACGTTGTCGGAGCCGATGGCAGCGGCGGGGCGTGGTGGTGTCCCACGCTGCACGACGTGAATCAGATTGCCTGGTCGCCGGATGGCTCATCTCTCGCCGTGGCCTCGCAGGTTCCGAAAATCGGCAATCACTTCGTGCGCTCGTTCCTCGACGTCTGCAGCGCGAGCGGCGCTCGCCACATCGCCACTATCGAAAATTCCACCGACGGCCTCGGCTGGATCAACGGCGGCAAAGATCTCGCCTTCCTCAGCACAACCACGCTGGTACTGACTCCCGACCACGTCTGGACCGTTCCTGCGAACGGCGGAACTCCCACCGACCGCACGCCCAAACTCGACGCCAGCGCGCTGCAGATTTCGGTCGATGTCCACGGCAATGCCTGGGTGACCGTGGCCCACGGCGTCCGTTCCGACATCGAATCGTTCCAGAACGATGCGCTCACGCCCGCCTACACCTGGCCCGATGGCACCGTCGACAACATCGTGTCGCCGCAAATCGCCTCCGCGCCTGACGTGCACGCTTTCTCCATCAGCGACCCGCAGCACGTCGAGAACGTTGCCGTCGCCCACGACCACACGCTGCAGCGCATCACCAGCGAAGGCGAGGATCAGCTCGCAAAGATCGCGCTGGACGACGTGCGCGCCGTGCACTGGACCAGCAAGGAAGGCATTAAGCTCGAAGGCATCGTCAGCTTTCCATCCGGATATCAGGCGGGCAAGCCGTATCCATTCCTCGTCCTGCCTCACGGCGGCCCCGAAGCCAACGACTCGCTGCGCTTCGACATGTTCACCAAAATCATCGTCGGCATGGGCTACGTTGTGCTGCAGCCTCAATATCGCGGATCCACGGGATACGGCAGCGATTTTCTCAGCGCCATCTACCAGCACTTCGGCGATCGCGCCTATCGCGATGTCGACAGCGCTACCGATTACGCCATCGCGCAAGGCTGGGCCGATCCCAATCGCCTGGCAATTTTCGGCTGGAGCGCCGGAGGCTTCATGACCTCATGGACCGTCACGCAAACCAATCGCTACAAAGCCGCGATTGAAGGCGCGGGCATCACCGACTGGCTCACATTCATTTGGACCAGCGACGTACAGCAGATCGACTACGACGCGCGCTGGACCGACAAAGATCCGAACGCCTTCTTCGCCTTCTCCGCGATGATGCACGCAGACAGTGTCACCACGCCGCTACTGGTGCTGCACGGCGCAGCCGACGAGCGCGTGCCCACGTATCAAGGAAGAGAATATTTTGAAATTCTTGCGGCCAAGGGAAAGACAACACGCATGGTGACCTATCCCGGCTCGCCCCACTTCCCCACCGTCTGGGAGCAGCGTCAGGACGTCTTCCGCGAAATCGCCGCCTGGCTCGCGAAGTACAACCCGTAGAAGCGTTGGTGGAAGGAGTGGGCTCATCTCCAATCATTGAGAAGAGATGAGCCCACGAAAGCTCAGAACGCAAATCGCAAAGCAAACTGCATGAAGCGCGGCGTAGTGATCGTTGACGTGTACGCTCCAAATTGCGTTGGGCAAAGCGATGATTGAGGGTTGAGCACTGCGCACATCGTAGCGCACCGAGTTGGTGCGTTGAAGGCCTGCCAACTGAACTCCAGACGCCGGTTTCCCCGAGAGAGAAACTCTTGCTGACACCGGTGTCGATGTCGAACATACCGTCGCCAATGACGTTGTTGCGGACACCGGATTCGCCGGGCCACTCCGGCCGGAACGCGGCCTCGGCCGCTATCGGATCCTGGAAGATATCCGGGCCGAGTAGTGCAACTGCCGTGGACGACGGCAAAGTTCTTGGGATTCGTGACTTCGGGGACGGTCCGTTCGGCTCAGCGTCGCCCTCGATGTTCCAGTCGGTCGCCCACGTGAAGGACCGTTGTCGACGGTGATGGGGAAACCGCTCGTCCATCGGAACACGCCGGAGACGTGCCATCCTCCGATCAGTTCATTGAGCAGCGGACCGACGTTTGCCGCCAGCTTCTGGTTCTTTGCCAAAGGGCAGACGATAAACGAGGTTACCGTTGATCTGGTGGTGGTTGTTGTAGTCGGAGAGCCCGCGCAGCGCTAACGGATCCTACGCGTTGATGACAATGCCGCCGCCGTTTAAGTCGTTGCCGGTTCCACCCGTTCCCTCATACGGGCCGACACGTTCGGCGGCCGACGCTTCGTCCAACGATTTCCCAAACGTGTAGTTAAACTGCCCTTGCAGGTTCGCTCCCCAACGCACGTTGTAGGTCACCTGCATCGCGTTGTAGTCGGACGTGCCGAGATTGCGCCACGCGTAGAGCGACGCGAATTGGTCATGGTAGAAGGCGTACGGGCCGATTCTTGCTGTTCGGGAGTGCGGGCTCAGTCCGGTAATGATTGCCGGCAGATCCATCACGAACAGAGAGAAGGTTTCGTTGTGCAGGTTGCAGTTCCAGAGCTCGTAGACGTTTTGCGTAGCGCGTCGGATTGGCCGGCAAGTTGCCGTGGCGCAGGTTGTGCCCTCGGTTGATGAGCTTAGGTTATTCTGGCCTGAGCAGCGGGTGCAACGCCCGCCCAGGCAGGAAAGATATTCTCGAAGAAGGGTATGGGCTGGATCGAATCGACGTTGCGTCGAAAGAACCACCGATGCGGGGCAGCGGCTCCTTGGAGAGCATTGTGGCCGCCTGAAAGTATGTCGTTTTGCTCGCAGGGTCGGTAGGATTCGTGGGCATCGCCAGATCGACTTGCATGGGCAGACGCCGACCCACGGTGCCGACGTATGCAATCTGGAGAGATGACTTCGACGATATCTGACGTTGCGAGAGAGAAGTTGAAGACGTGCGCGTAAGGCGTCTTCAGAGCTTTGGTCCAGCCCCCAGTTAATGGCGAATTCGCTATTGCTCGGAGTGACCGGGAAAGTGCCGGAGGGCGTGGGGCCGAACAAACAACTCGGGGCCGTTTAAAACGGCGCAAGGCGTCGGCAGGCAGGACCCGCTGACACCAGACGGATTTCCCGGGACCAGGCAGGTAAAGCGTGGAGTATTCGCACGGTCACCACGCCGGCAGGATTTCCCAGATCGGTGGAGAGGCCGAAAGAACCGTGCTGGTCGAAGGTGTTCACGATCGGGATACCGAAGTGGTCGTACATGATGCTGTAGCCACCGCGGATCGTGAATTGATCTTTCTGTCCCAGGATCTTTGAGACCCAACCCGTCGCCCGTATCTGGCGCCCACGCCACGGCGATCCGCGGCGAAAAATCCTTGTGGTCCCAGTTCCACAGGCCTGGACCATGATTCATAGGTCCGCCCAGGACGAATGAAATTTCGCCCGCATTGTTGGCAGGCTGCCCTGCGCCATTAGCTGTGCCGAGTGTGATTGAACCAGCGGAGCCACGTTTTGATTGGTGCAACCGCCGCCAGTCGCCTGCACGCAGGGCGCAACCTGATATCCGTTGGTTTCATACGGCGGAGCTTCCAGCACCCAACGCAGGCCATAAGTGACGGTTAAGCCGGGTTTGACTCGCCAGGCGTCCTGGCCATAAAACTCGTAGTCATTGATGGCATAACGACGGTTGATGGCGCGGCCCTGCGCCAGCGCGTTGCCGTTGTGGTCGAAATTGTAAATGCCGTCGCCCTCGGCGAAGATGCCCAACAGAATCGCCGCGGCGCCGTCGTAGTTCGGACCAAAGTTCGGGTCCACGACCGCGTCGGCTGACCTGTGGACGGATTCGGTTGTTGGGCGGATTCAGCGGGCTCGGATTGCGGTAGGTTGGCGATTCCGCCTGTATTCAGGTAGACCGGGTTGGTCTGAACATCGGAGAACGAGTTGGCGTAGCTGTTGTGGTTGTTGCGAATCACAAAGAAATCTGCGCCGAATTCGAAGGTGTGATTCTTGTGCGTCCAGTTCAAACTGTCGGTGAACTGATTGACAGGCACAAAGAAGTTGTGGAGCGAGTGTAAGGGTCAAGGTCCGAAAGCCCATTCAGAAAAATCCCCGGATCTTGAGAAATACCGGCGTTCTGTCCTCCCTGCCGAATGTAGCCCCAGTGAAAATTGTTGACGAGTCTGGGATTGATGAGGGAAGTGAGTCCGACAGTTATGCCCCTGCTGTCGTCCACAGTGGTCGACGCTGCGGGTTGTCCGGGAAACTGCTGCTCCCCCGGCTTGTTCTGATTCTGCGTCAGTCCGCGCACGAAAATGGTTTCCGAGCCGCTGGAGTTGAGGTGGCAATCACCCTTCAGATGTATGTGTTCCATTTCGCGTCGGCATTCGACGAAAAGCGATAACCGAGAGTGTTCAGACCGTCACCAGCATTCGTCATTGGACGGCTTGATATTGATTAAGAACGCTCGAATGCCCGCACTGGGCCCGATTCCCAGCGGATCGATGCCCGTGATCTGGCTTGGGTTCAGTGCATAGTAGCCGGGTTGAACGCCCGTCAGCCCGTTGGACGGTGCCTCCGGGACAGGCCGTGTGTTCAGGCTCCCATCCGCATTGAGTGTGCACAGGTACTGGAGATAGCCGCTTGCCGAGAGCCCGCACTCGGCACGTCCCGTAATACGCTGTGGCCCTCGTCGCCTGCCGGAATCCTTCATAGTTGGCGAAGAAGAAGAGCCGGTTCTTCTTGATCGGCCCTCCAACGTCACTCCAAAAACGTTGTACAAGAGCTTCGGCGCCTTGTTGGGTTCGTCACGGTGATCTGGGACTCCTTCAAGAAGCGGGTCGTTGGCGCTGAAAACGGTGTTGCGGTTGTACTCGTAGGCGGAGCCGTGAAACTTGTTGGTGCCACTCTTGGTCGCCAGCGCGACTTGCGCGCCGCTGGAGTAGCCGGAGTCAGCATTGGAGTTGGCGGTGGTGACGCGGAATTCCTGCACCGAGTCGGGCGGCACATTCAGGACGCTGTTGAACGCGTAACCATTGTTCTGGTCGTTGACTCCGATGCCATCGAGCGTGACGTTGGACTGATCGCTGCGCAGGCCATTGACTGCGCCGCTGCGCGTGTCGGTGTCTGCTGTTCCTGCGACTGAATCCCAAGATAGGCCACACCCGGCTGGAGGCTCAGCAGATTCACTACGTTGCGGTCGCGCGATCGGCAATTCGGCGATCTGATCTTGGTCGACCACGTTGCCCAGCGATGCGTCGGTGCGATTGATGAGCGGCGCTTCACCTTCGACGCTGATCGACGTGGTCGCGCCCGCAACCTGCAACCGAAGAGGCACGGTCGACGGCAGTTTGACCAGTAGTGTGACTTTCGGCACAACTACCGAGGCGAAGCCGCTGGCGTTTGCCTCCAGCCGATATTCACCGGGAGGCACATCCAAAAACTGGTACAGGCCCGCGCTGTTGCTGGTGGTCGTCCGCTGCAAGCCCGTGGCGGGATCGGTCAATGTAATCTTCGCGCCGGAAACCGCCGCGCCGGAGGGATCGGTAACGCTGCCATTCAGTTGGCTGGTGGATTGCGCCACCGCGAGCGAGGCCAATACCGCCAGCATCGCCAGAACGCAGATCGCGCGCCGCACGCGCTGCTCACATCGAATGCACAACTCATACCACAGCTCGTGCTGCCTGCTGCTCACTTGCTGATGGATTCGCGTCATCGACATAGCCCTCCTGGGGAATAAGGCAACTGCGGACGGGCATACATTGAAGAGAAGTCCAGCGCGTTTTCTTCTCTTCATTCCCTGCGCGCTTTCGCCTTTTGGTTCCTGTAATTGTTCTGGGGCAGATCCAACCTTCCCGTCCCAAGTGCCGCGAATTATATCCGAAGACGTCGTCAACCTTCGTGCAGAAAATTTCGATGGCGCGCACTCCGTTTGTCGAATCATGCAGGCGTAGATTCGTACCCGGCAGCGTGCGCTCTACCCCACGCTTGCGTTCTCCAAGAGTGGGAGGCGACCACCCGCGCGGATATTATTCCGCCGGCGCGAGGATCGCATCCAGACGGTCGGGCGTCGACTCCACCCGCTCCAGATGCGGATAGCGCATGCCGCCGTGGTAATCCAGCGAGATGGTCACGAACTCATCGCCACGCTTGAGCAGGAGCTTGATCGGATCCTTCCCCTGCTCCGCCGCGAGAATCGTTTCGCGCAGGCCGGCCGCCGTGTATTTCTGATCGTTGACCGCCTGCAGTTGCATATCCGGCGTGATGCCCGCTTTGAAAGCCGGACTGTCCCACCAGACGCTGTCCAGGCCGCCGTCCGGCTTTACCGAGAATCCCAGCGAGAAGACGAAGCCTGTGGGGCGCATGGGGTCGGGCTTCTTCATCCAATCCGGTTCGTGATCGTTGTAGATGAGCCGGTATCCGCCCTGCGTGAAGCCGTTCTCCGGAACGCTCGCGCTCACTTCATAGACTCGCGTGCGGAAAAATCCCGCCCAGTCGTAAGCCTGCACCGCGTTCATGGCTTTCACGATGTCTTCCAGCGTGTAGCCGACCGTGACGTAGCTGCCGTTGTCGATTCCATAAAAGAGCTTCGCGAAATCATCCAGCGACTTTTTTCCTCCGCTCAGTTCGCGAATCTTCGTATCAGCATCCAGCCAGATCAGGTCGGACTCGGGATAGTAGTCGAACCCACGCTGCCAGTTCTGCCACGCGCTCTGCATCGCGCCATGCGACGAAATAATGGGCTCGTTCGTCGTGTCCTGGAGCGAGCGCCAGGTGCGGCCGGGGCTGATCTCGAACACAGCGGCGATCTGTGCCCACACATCGCGACCCTCCTCCGGAGTGCGCATGCCAGAACGCGCGGTGAGCACGTTGCCGTAATAATCGGTCAGCCCTTCATACACCCACAGCAGATCGTTGCGCATGGGCACGTTGAAGTTCGGCGTCCACAAATCCGCGGGACGGCGAAATTTTCCGTTCCACGAATGCGCGTATTCATGCGGCAACAGAGCGCGATTGGGAACGCCCGCAGCCCAGTCGGTAAAGTAATTGGCGCGAGACCCGTCCTCGCTCGACTGGTGGTGCTCCAGGCCCTTGCCGCTGACAATGTCGCTGACCGAGAAAAGAAAATCGTAGTGGTCGTAGTGACGTGATTTGAAAAGCTTCTGCGCCTCGATCACAAGATTCTTGTGGAATTGCAGTTCTTCGGGATTGATTTCGAGATCCGCCGGTTTGTCAGCGAAGACATCGAGGTAGACGGGATTATCCGGCCCGCTCGACAGGTCAACCCGCTTGAAGTTGACGCCCGCATAGAGTGGCGCGTCGATCAGCGTATTCAGCGTCGTCTCTCTGAAATGTACCAGGCTGCCATCCTGGGATTTTGTGTCGAGCGCGCAGGCGAATTTCCAACCGTCCGGCATGCGGAGCGAAGTTTCGAATTTGATGTCGCGCGAGAAATATCCTGCCGGATAGAGCAGCACGCTGTTCCAGGTAATGTCGGCGAACTTTGACGAAATGCGGCCGCGCTTCGGATCCATGGGGCCGAGATATTGAAAGGCCGCATCGATCGAGGTCGTGTCCGGCGGCAGTTCCACATGGAACGCGTGCATATCCACGCGGTCGCGCACCCACGGAATGCGTTTGCCCTTCGCAGTGATGATCAGTCCGGCAAATGCCTCCACGGGATTCGACGGCGAGTGCGTCCCCGGCAGCCATTCCGGATAGAGCAGCGTGATCTCGCGGCCCTTGACCGGAATCGTCTCCTGCACATTGAAAATGCGATCCGACACATTGGTGATATCGACCAGCAGCGAAATCGTGCCGGGATAGGGCGTGTCCACCGGCGTCGCAATAGCTGGAGTCATGGGCACAGGCTGCGGCCCAGGGTGAATTCTGCGCGTAAACGGTTACGGCGCAAGCAATGCATACAGCCGCAAAAATCGCAGCCGCGCCTCGAGGGAAGATACAAGCGAAGATACGACCGAAGAACGAACGTGGCATGAATTCCTCTGGCACCTCGCGCCGCCGGGCCTTTCGACGACGCGATAAGTGGAAGATGTGTTTCGATTCCTGAATTTCGATTCCGGTGCAGAATCGTACGTGCAACAAATGGCCCAAGTCAACGGAAAGACGGGCTCCACGCGGGTTTCGGCGGCAACAATTCTAAACAAAATGTTAATTCGGTGGAGCTCCCATGTGCCCGGATCCGCAATCGAACGAAAAAAAGGCGCCGGTGGGATACCGGCGCCTCGAAGGGAAAACCCCCGCGAGATGCGGTCAAGCGGGGTTCCTACCGTAAAAACTCGAAATTCTACTTGCTCTCGGCCACGCCAGGTGACGGCGCTCCAAAGTCGCGACGATTATTCGCCGCAGTACGCGCGGCTCGTGCCGCAGGCTGATTCGCCGCCGCCGCTCCATAGCGCTCGAGCAGTACCGGTGCCATCGCGTTCTCGGCTTCTTTCACAAAGATCATCTTGTTTTCCGAAGCCATGTCAACGCGAACGAAATCGCCCAGCTTCACCTGTCCAGTAGCGACCAGGTTGGCCAGCGGAAACACCAGATTCCGTTCGATGGCGCGCTTCAAATGCCGCGCTCCGTACCGCGGATCGGTGCCTTCCTTCAGCAAATATTCCTTGACCGCCGTGGTGCAGTTGAACACGAACTGGTTCGTGCCCGCAGCCATCAGCACGCGCTGCTGCACCATGCCGAGTTCGATATCCAGAATCTGCGACAGGTGCTCATCGCGCAGCGTCTTGAAGACGACCGTCTTATCGATGCGGTTCATGAACTCCGGCGTGAATTTCCGCCGCGCCGCTTCGACCGCCGTGCGCTGAATCTTGTCATCAAACGACTCGTCGACCTCGACCGCTTTCGGCGCGAATCCAAACCCGCCATCCACCAGGTTCGTCATCTCCTGTGCGCCCAGGTTCGAAGTTAAAATGATGATGCACTGCGAAAGATCCACGCGGCGGTTGTCGCCCAAGGTCAAAGTCGCCTTGTCGAGGATTCCCAGCAGCAGTTGCCAGAGAGAATCGCTGGCCTTTTCAATCTCGTCAAACAGCAGGATGGAGAGCTTCAGCTTCTCCGTGAACCACTGGTTCAACGCTTCCTGCGTCAGCAGCGGATGAGTCTCGCGATGTCCCAGATATCCCGGAGGCGAGCCGATCAGCTTGGCAATCTCATGCGAATGCTGAAACTCGGCGCAATCAATCTTGATGCAAGCCCGCGAATCGCCAAACAGAGATTCGGCCATGGCTTCGACCACGCGCGTTTTGCCCGACCCGGTCGGCCCCAGGAAGAGCAGATTGCCCACCGGACGCCCCGGCGCATTCAGCCCCGCCAGGAACATCTGGTAGATTTCGACCACCTTTTCGAGAGCCTGGTCTTGTCCCACAATGCGGCGGCGCAGCGCGGAGTCGAACTCTCCAGCATCGTTGCTGCGGCGGTTCGGATCGAGCACGGTTGCAAGATTCGTTCTCATATGGCGCAATGTCCAAACAACTCGGTGGACGTTTTCCCTTTCCTATGGCCGTTTTCCGGCTCTGTCAGTCTGCTTGTTCAGACCCCATTTGGCCGGGACCCCAAGTGTCCCCGACCAGTGAATCTGGAAGGCCCCCACAACCGCTCATTCCCTTCCAGCCATTCTCTTCAGACCAGTGGCACGTCTGCTGGATAGGAAATAAGCAACCCTCTGGCCACGGATGAGGGCCCTCTCACATTTCAGCAAATCGCGCTAACTACAGGAGTTAGCTAACGGGCCTGCCACATTGTGGTGCATTAATCTACACCCGCGGATGGGTTGGAAGAAATACTTTGCACCATCGCGGAAGGAATGTGTACCGGACATTTCCAGTAACCGGGTAACCAGCCAAAAGTACCCAAACGAAAACATGTGGCCGCAGTCGCCCCAGCTGCCAGCGAAAGCGAACCCGAACTCCCCTACCCGATCGCTGATGTTCCCCAGTGAACCTCTGTGCCCTCTGTGGTGAAGTCTTGCTCCCGCACCCGTTCCCAACCAACCAAGCGTATTAGTCCGCACGTAACTAGCGAGCCCAAAGCACCGCCGCTACGATCGATTTTCAGAGAATTTTCAGCGGAGGAACGCGTGCGCCTTTCGTCAATTCGCATCATCACTGCCATTGCCTGTCTTTTCTTTGGAGCCGCCGCCTGGCGCCTCGGACCGCATTCCACCTCCAACTTCGCCGCCCAGGCTCAAACCGCCAAGTCCAAGCCCGCGCCGCAACTGCAGCCGGTAAGCGCCAGCGTCCCGTCGGCCAAGCCGGCCATCGCCGAGCCCAAACTGGCCGCGCCGGGCACCGAACTCTACACCGCCAAGCGCGGAGAAGCCATCCCCACGGTCGCCCGCCATTATCTGGGCAAGACGGCGTATCTGACCTCCTCCGAGCTCTCCGACGCGATCCGCAGTGCGAATCACCTCCCGGAATCCACCAACATTCTGAAGGGGAACGAGCAGATCGTCATCCCGGGAATCCTGCCGGCTCCGATTACAGAAAAGACTGTTCCCGTTGCCCGAGACTTCGAAGTCCGCGCCGTATACCTTACCGGAGTCATGGCCGCCAGCGACCGCGGACTCCGCATCATCAAGCACTGGCGCGAAGTCGGCGGCAATGCCGTAGTCTTCGACATCAAGGATTCCGACGGCAGCGTCAACATCCCCTTCGAACACCCGCTGCTCGGCGACCACAAAGTCTACATTCACGATGTGCCCAAGTTCGTGCACTTCCTGCATCAGGAGAACATGCACGCCATCGCCCGCATCGCCATGTTCCGCGACGAGCGCCTGGTGGTCACTCATCCCGAACTCGCCGTGCAATCGCGCAAGAATCACACCGCCTGGCGCGAAAATGGCAAGCTCGTCTGGACCGATCCCTCGAACCCCACGGTGCAGGACTATGACATCGCGCTGGCCAAGCACGTAGCCCAGCTAGGCGTAGACGAAATCCAGTTCGACTACGTAAGATTCCCCGCCGAAGGCGACCAGAAAGACGCCCAGTTCGTCTTCCAGAAGGATCAAGAGCCGACAGCAGCAGACCAGCAAGACCCATGCACCAGCAGCGCCCACGTGGCGACGGACGCATTCGTCCGTCCCGCGAAGGCGAAGCCGAGCGGAACCGGAGCGAAGCCCGCCCCAAAATCCCCCGAAGCGAAACAACCCTGCCACGTAGCTCACGGCCCGCAGCGCGCCGACGTAATCGCCGGATTCCTGAAGAAGGCCTACGCCGAACTTCATCCCACCGGCGTCCTGCTAAGCCTCGACGTCTTCGGCGTGATGGCCTGGCAGCGCCAGGTCGATCTCTCGCACACCGGACAGGACATCGTCCAGATGGCAAAATATTGCGATGTGCTCAGTCCCATGATCTATCCATCGCACTTCTTCGGCATGGACAACATCCCGCACCCCGGCGACGAGCCCGCCCACTTCATCGGCGAATCCATGGACCGCTTCGAACTCGTCACCAAAGGCAGTGGAGTCGTTATCCGTCCGTGGCTGCAAGCCTTCCACTGGCGCACGAAAACTTATTCACCCGAGTACATAAAAATCCAGGTGGAAACCGCCCGCGCCAAAGGCGGCATCGGATTCTTGTTCTGGAACGCCGCCAACGACTATTCCAAGCCCTTCACAGCGATGCCAGAGATGAAGGCCGCGAACTCTAAAGAAGGCTCCAAAGACAGTCCGAAATATTTCCGCGGCGACGAACTGCCAACGACCACGGTGCAAGCTGCGTTAAGTCCAGCCAAGCCGTAGGCAACATTAATGCTCATGGGCGGAACGGTGCTCGTGTGAGGACGGGCGCATTCGCCCGTCCAGGCGGCCCAAGAACTCACCGGGCCGCAAGCTCTTGAGTCTTCAGTCACCAACGGCAAAACCAGGAAGAACCCGACTGCAGCGGCTGAACGCACCGCGGGCTTTGCCCTGACTCGCGATGCACCTGGGCCGCGGGACGGGCGAATGCGCCCGTCCCCACATGGTCTGTGGTCATCCCCAGCGTTGACCAGCCCGCCTCATCGCCTCAGCTATAATGTCGTGTAACGCTGGTGGGGTTCACACCTCCGTCCCCCTGTTTCCAGAGGAAACATTCCGCCTCGTTGCAACATCTTCTAATTAGCAGCCCAAGGAGCGCGCTTCGATGGCCATTCAGAAGACCGACAAGATCTGGCATAACGGCAAACTGATCAACTGGGATGACGCGACCATCCACGTGATGTCGCACGTCGTCCACTACGGCTCTTCGGTCTTTGAAGGCATTCGCTGCTACAACCCTCCCTCAGGCCCGGCGATTTTCCGAGCCACCGAGCACATTCAGCGGCTGATTGATTCCGCCAAGGTGTATCGCATCGACGTTCCCTTTACCCGCGACGAAATCATCAAGGGCATGCTCGAAACCGTGGGCCACAATGGCGCGTGGCCCTGCTATGTCCGGCCCATAATTTTGCGCGGATATGGCGAGGCCGGCGTGAATCCCTTCAATTCGCCGACTGAGGTTTACATCATCAATTATCCCTGGGGAAAATATCTGGGCGGCGAAGTGGAAGGCTGCGACGTGTGCGTCTCTTCGTGGACGCGCCTGGCTCCGAACACTCTGCCCACCATGGCCAAGGCGGGCGCGAATTACATGAACTCGCAGCTCATCAAGATGGAGGCCATCGTCAACGGCTACGTCGAAGGCATCGCGCTCGATGTGAATGGATTTGTCAGCGAAGGCTCGGGCGAAAACTTATTCATCGTGCATCGCGACAAGCTGATCACGGCGCCGCTGGGCAACTCGGTACTGCCCGGCATCACGCGCGATTCAATACTGCAGATTGCGCGCGATCTGAATATTCCCATTGTCGAGCAGATGATTCCGCGCGAGATGCTCTACATCGCCGACGAAGCGTTCTTCACCGGCACCGCGGCTGAGGTCACTCCGATCCGCAGCGTCGACAAGATCAAGGTTGGCAACGGCGCGATTGGTCCGGTCACCAAAGCGCTGTCGAAAGAGTTTTACGCAATCGTGCGTGGCGAGAAGTCGGATCGCCACAACTGGCTTACGCCGGTCCCAGTGCGCGCCAAGCAGCCCGTCGGCGTATAATTCGCGGATCAGCTAAAGAAGAAAAGGGGTGCTTCCAGGCGCCCCTTTAGTCCGTTCAGCCCGCAGAAAAACATAACAAGAAAAATGGAGGAAAGATTATGTCCCAAGGCCTGACCCCCGAATTTGCCCTCGGCTACCGCGCCATGATGCTTGATGGAATTGTGCGCGAAGCAGAATGCACAAAGAAAGTCATCGCGGCTGTCCCCGATGCGAAGTCCGACTACAAACCCGATCCGCATGCGCGGACAGCGAAAGAGTTGGCATGGCACATTGCGAATACTGACATTCAATTTCTCGATGGCATCGCCGACCTGAAATTCAACATGGAAAATCCCGAACAAAAGCCGCAGACCTCTGCGGAAGTGGTCGCCTGGTATGACGAGCACATGAAGCACGGCGCAGCCCGCATCGCCGCCATGAGCGCCGAACAATTGATGACGCCGGTCAGCTTCTACGGCGTGTTCAATCTTCCGGCCGTGCTCTATCTGGGATTCCTGAACAACCACAGCATCCATCACCGCGGCGAACTGTCGACTTATCTGCGGCCCATGGGATCGAAGGTGCCGTCGATCTATGGTGGCAGCTACGATGAACCGTTCGTGCCTGCGGCGCCCCAGGAAGCCGTCGCGTAAGTTGGACCGAAGTCCAGTAGCATGAAGCCGCCCTCGCCGGGCGGCTTTCTTATTACCGTCGCCTTCTCACTTACGACACCACAGCACATCAACGGGATACTTAGCGAACGCGCGGTCAGCGGTCAGGATCGTCATCTCCTCGACGATTGCCTGCGCAATGAGCAGGCGATCAAAGGGATCGCGATGGTACGAGGGGAGATCGTAGACCTTGACGGCGTGAGCATGGGTTACGGAAAGAGCCTTGAGGCCTTGCTTGGCCACGAACGAAGGTATGCACTCAGAAGGCGGGCCGGGAAGGGTCAGCTTGCCGAGGTGCGCCTTGATAGCAAGTTCCCAAACCGTTGCGGAGGAAAAATAAATTTCTTCCTCACCATTCGTCAGCACTTCGAGGCCGCGCTTGCTGATTCGCGCTGTCGAGTCGATGCTCCACAGCCATACCATGCCGTCGAGCAGATATTTCATGCGCGTTTTCGCTTCGGCCGTTTGGCGAGCTTGGGCAGTTTCCCGCCGTAAAAAGCCTTGAGCAAATCGTCGGGTAGAGTATCAAAGTCGTCGGCAATCCAAATTTGGCCGCGCGCGAATCCAAGCGGGCGCACCTTGTTCGGCTTGGGTTCGACCGCGACCAGGCGCGCTACCGGCACACCGGCGCGGGCAATGGTGACCTCCTCTCCCGCAGCGACTCGATGCAGCAGGCGGGAGAGGTGGGTCTTAGCCTCGTGGATATTGACTTCCATCTCCGCAAGGTTAGCTAAGTCCATGGACTAAGTCAACCTCTCAACGACTGCGGGCGTCGAGGCTCCACGGGCCGGAGCCTAGCTGCGTGATCAGCAGCGCGCCGCCGAGCATGGCCAGGTTCTTCAGGAACATCACCATCTGCATCTGCTGCATCATCGGATCGCTGATTCCCCAGAACTTGTGCATCGGGGTCACACCGATCAGGAACAGCACGATCAGCCACGCGCCAACGCGGGCGCGGTAGCCGAGCAGGATGGAAAGCCCGCCGAAGAATGCAATCACTCCGGCAGCCGGAACCAGAATCGAGGCCATGGGTACTCCTTGGGAAGCTGCGAAACCGATTGTCTGACTGGAAAAATGGGTGAAGCCGGACATCAGGAAGATGAACGCAAACAGGAAGCGGCCAAGCAGCGTGACGGGGCCTGCAGCGGATGCTTCGGACTTGGATTGCGTAAAGCTCTGAGCGAGAGTTGCCATAAAAGTTTTCTCCGGGAATTCTGTGAATTCGAACCAGTCGAATGATTCAAAGCTGATTCAGCAGGGTTGGATGTGCCGCCGGAGTCGATGGTTACAATAAATAACTATTAGCTCTTTTCATAGCAGGAACTTTGGAGTAACCTAGTATGCATAGAGAAACTGATGCGAAGAACTGCTCAAGCTTCTTCTCCCTGCGCGATCAGCGGACTGCTGGAACTGCTGACCCGGCCCTGGACCTTGCACATCCTCTGGGCGCTGAGTAATAACGGCCCGATGCGCTTCGGCGTGCTGCGCAAGAACGTTGCCGGCATCTCCGCGCGCGTGCTGACTGAGCGCGTCCGCACGCTCGAGGACAAGGGCTTCATCTACCGGCATTACGAGCCGACCATTCCGCCCGCGGTCACCTATGGAATCACCGATCGCATGAAAGATATTGAGAAGGTGCTGGCCCAGTTGGAAGGCCTGGCGCACAAGTGGCACGCCGAGGGAGCAGAGGTTCCGGACGTGGCGGTGAAGTCAGCACATCGCTCGGCGGTCGCGACCAGCAGTCGTGGATAGATCGGTCGTGGATAGATCCAACCTGGCAAAACGCCAATGCGTCGCGACTAAGCTCCCGCAGATTCAGTTCGCTCCGTCGGTCGAACTGGCGGATTGCAGGACGCCATCAGGCGCTTCGATTTGGATGGGGCGGTTGTAATCGGAATAGGAAAAGTGGCCGCCCTCCATGATCATCTCGTAGGGCAGATGATCGTCGAGGCCGATGCACACCGAGCCTTGCTGGCCAGACGCGGACGACTTCATGGCATACTTCCAGTCCTGGCAGCGAACCCCGTTGACCGTTTTCTTGTCGCCTTTGCCAATCATGGCGTGCCGGAGCAGTTCGCGAACATCCGGCAGCAGATCGCGAACGGTGGCCTGGGCAAGATTGTCGCAATACCACTTGGCGGAGTAGAGCGGGCCGACATGCCCGGCATTCTGCCAGGATCCGTCGCTGTCACGGTTGTACCTCAGTTCGCCCACCAGCAACTCGTCTTCTTTCATCTCGAGAGGAGAATCGGTGGAAGCCTGCAAGTCCTCAGACTGCTGGTGGACAATGACCCGGCTGCAATCGACCTCCCAGAGTCTTTCCGAATGCTGGGTGCCCGACGCGTTGGCGATGTACGTTCCGCGAAAACTCCTAACCTGCTTCATCGCTTCCAGGGCTTTCTGAAACTCCTCGTCTCCGCTGGCCGGGTTCACGGCCTGGCCCACTCCCCAAATGATTGCGCCCCCAACCAGCAAGCACGCACCGATCCAAAGCCACCGACGATCCATAACCGAGTCCTCCCCAAGCGATTCGTGCGGCTAGGTTAGAGGAGAGAATCGGCGGGTGAAAGTTACTGACGTACTTGAACGGGCAAACGGCGTCAGTGAGCGCCGGTCTTAAAAGCGAGCCGAGTGAGACCGACTGACAGATGGCGTAACATCGCTATATCACTCATCGACCAGCACGGCGCGTTTTGAGCGCAATGTGCCTGATTACAACAGTTACTGCCCTAAGCCGGACTCGGCCGGACAATCGTGGGGGAGCGATCTCGATGAGTGCCGTGGGTGTGATGCGGAAACAGACTATCCAATCATTGTGTTGCTTTGGAGTGGCTGACTTCTCTCTCGTATTTAATTCGCCTTGTGTTCAGGGAACGCTATTCCTCATTTTCCGGATGCAGCGGCACCCGGGATCTCAGCTAGTGTCTGGGCCCGGGTCAGCATGGCGTCGAGAGCGGCGCGGGGGAAAAGCTTGCCGTTAAGCACGACCGCTTGAATGGAGCGGGTGTTATGAATGTCGGCGAGCGGGTCTTTGTCGAGTAGAACGAGATCGGCTGTTTTGCCGGCTTCAATCGTGCCGCGGCGGTCCTGTTGCCCCATAAATTGAGCCGCATTGCGAGTGGCGGCCTGGAGAGCGGCAAGCGGAGATAAACCGGCATCGACCAGGAGTGCCAGCTCGTCATGGATGCCAAAGCCGGGGAGGCAGTGCGGATTCATGGTGTCAGTGCCGGCGAGGATGGGGACACCCGCTCGGTACATGAGAGCCACAATCTTCTTGGATAAGTCGAATTCAGCCTTTGCCAACTGGATCATTGCGGCTCGAGCCGGGGGAGGAAAGCGACTGTAATATCCGGCGTCCCATTTTGCCCGCACTTCTTTGCTCAGATATTGCAATCGTGGGTCATTCGTATTCAGGGGATCGTCGACCTGGCCTTGAAGCATGGTGAGCGTGGGAGTTTGCCAGGTTCCATTCTTCACGAACTGCGCAAACAGAGACTGGGCAGTGGGTTCGTCGAAAGATTCAACCACATGAAAGTTGAGTCGAATGATGCTTTGCCCGGCGGCGATTTTTTGGGGCATGGTCGCGTCCGGTGCCCGGAACGAGGCTTCCAGCCTCTGCCGTTCTGCGGCGATGGTCTTCTCTTCTTTTGAACAACCCTCAGCCACCTGGGTGAGATGCTCGATGCTCTTCTGGCCGGCGCCGGTTGCTTCGGCGGCCGTCACCGCATCCGGCACATGACCTTCGAACGGAATGTCACGCTTTTTGGCCTCGTCGGCAATTGCGAAGTAAGCGTTGCGCGGCAACCTGCTGTAGACCTTGATGAAGTCCGCACCACGCTGTTGCTCTTGATCCACTACCTCTCGCCCCTGCGCTTCATCCGCCACAACAATAGAATCGGGCCAGACTGGGTTTGGACCATCGACGATCGGACTGCCCAGGTAAATCGTGGGCGACGGATCCGCATTGGACGCCTGCGTCGCGCGCCATGCATTCGCGTCGGGCGGACCTGACATGTCACGAACGCCAACCACTCCGTTCGCCACAAAAAGAAGATGACTCCAAGGAGCGCGGGCGTCTGACGCACCGTGGACATGCATGTCCCACAAGCCGGGGATGAGGAACTTGCCAGTGCCGTCGACAATTACGGCGTTCTGTGGAAGATGTGTCTTCTTCGACCGGCTTACGGCAATGATGTGATCGCCAGCAATGACGACGGTGCTATGCGGTGCGGCAGCGCGGCCGGTGGCATCGATCACAGTTACGTCCTTGATCACAAGCGATTGGGACCAGCCGCGAACACTTAAGAGAAAAAACAGAAATATCAGGGACAAGCTGAAACGCGAATGGCCTGTGCGCACAGGCCGTTCCGGCGTGATTCGCGGAACCAGAATTGGAGCCATTTCAATCTCTCCCTGACGGTCAAGATAAACAGCGCCCCACTTTACCATGACCAATCTCGAATCTATCCTGTTCAAGCCGGGGCGGAACCTCAGCCGCATGTTCACCTCATGACTTACTTGACTCCGCAACTATTTGTCAGGCCCCTGCCAGGGTCAACGCAGACTGTAACCATTACACGCATTGGTCTATCTCGCCGTTACACACCCTCACACAATCTTCACTAAACTTTACTCAGGGATCGAGGCTCAGGCCACGACATGCTGGCGGACTTGGGGTTCGATTGATTAGAAGATCTCGCACCACAGCTCTTACTTTTAGCAGACACGAAAAGGCGAGACTCAAAAAAGTCGGGGAGGCTGATCATGGCCGTGTTCAGGTTTCCGTCATTCTTGCATTTCTCTTCACGAATCCATTCCAACCGCAGTCTGCGTTTCATCCGCGCGTTGCTGCCCGCCGCTTGCCTGCTCGTGCTCAGCGGTTGCGCGTCGATGCAAGTGCGGCTCGGAATGAAAGTCGACCTCACCAAGATTCCCGTGAAGTCGATGGACGTGAAGCTGCAGAACGGCCCCGGCATCGTGCCCGGCGGAAAGTCCGCGCTGATTGTGACGGTCGCTGAGACCAACGGCAAAGTTCTATTGAGCGAGGGTAAAGGCGGCGGCAAGGTGATGTGGAAGGATCTGAGCGTCACCGCCGACGTGGTCAGCGTCACGAAGAAAGGCGTTGTGACGCTGCCGAAAGATCCCCGCATCAGCGACGGCAAGCTTGGACACGTGACCATCACGGCGCCCAGCCATCCCGAGCTGCGCGCTGAACTCGATATACCCGTCAGCTACGATCATGACTTCGTCTCCAATTTTTCTGGCGCTTCCGGATCCAGTGGCACGGATGGAATGAGCGGCAGCGACGGCACGAGCGGCAGTTCGGGATCGATGGATCCGAATAATCCCTCCGCCGGCGGCGATGGCGGCAACGGCACCGACGGTGACAATGGCGGCGATGGCGGTTCCGGTGGCGACGCGCCACCCGTGCAGGTGCGAGTCACGGTGAAGACGGAAACTCGCCCGCTGCTGCAGGTGAGCGTCGCGGCCAACGGCAAGACGAGATTTTATCTGGTCGATCCCACTGGAGGCTCGCTGACGGTGAAGGCCGACGGCGGGTCGGGCGGATCAGCCGGCAAAGGTGGACGCGGAGGGCGCGGCGGTTCAGGTGGTATGGGATCGCCGAGTGGCAACAGCGGCCGCGACGGCATGGACGGCCACGACGGCTCCAGCGGATCGTCGGGCCGAGGCGGGCTGATCACGGTGACCTACGATCCGGCTGCCAAGCCATACCTGACAAAGCTTCGCCTCTCCGCGCAGAACGGCCCCAAGCCGGTATTGCAGGAAGAGCCAGTGGCTGCGTTGTGGTAACCGCCCAGAACAATCAAATCGCGTAGGGCGGGCGCATTCGTCCGCCCCCGAGCGAAGCGAGGTCCCCGAAAGAATGCATGGGCTACGCGATTCGCTAAGCCACGAATCGGCCAATCGGCCAGTTACCTAGGTCATCTTGGGAAAGGTGACGATCCGGGCGATGATGCTCAGAGAGCTTCAACCCGGAACCGATTTCCAGGGGAAAGTCTGCAATGAATATTGATGATCTGCTGCGGATCGCTACTGAACGGCGCGCCTCTGACTTGCATTTGAAGGTGGGGAACTATCCCCACCTGCGCATTGACGGCGATCTGGTACCGCTCACCGATCAGCCCCGCATCAGCGCCGAAGACATGTTGAACATGGCGTTCAGCATGATGTCGGCGCGGCAGAAACAGAAATTCAAAGAGACCACGGAAATCGATATGGCCTACGGCGTCGCTGGCCTGGGGCGCTTCCGTGTGAACATTTTTCAGCAGCGCGGCAATGTGGGACTGGTGCTTCGCGTCATTCCCACCAAGATTCGCGCGCTGGACGAACTCTTCCTGCCGAAAGTCGTCGAGCAGATTTGCGACATGCCCCGCGGCCTGGTGCTGGTCACGGGCGTCACCGGCTCCGGTAAATCGACGACGCTGGCCGCCATGGTCGATCGCGTGAACTCGTCGCGGTCGGAGCACATCGTCACCATTGAAGACCCGATCGAATTTCTGCATCGCGACAAGAAGGGCTATGTGAACCAGCGCGAAATCGGCGTGGACACGCCCTCGTTCGGCGCCGCGCTGCGCGCTTCTCTCCGTCAGGATCCGGACGTGATCCTGGTCGGCGAAATGCGCGACCTGGAAACGATCTCGACCGCGCTGCACGCGGCCGAAACTGGTCACATGGTGTTCTCAACCTTGCACACACTGGACGCGGTCGAAACCATCAACCGCGTGATTTCGATTTTCCCGCCGCCTGAGCAAAAACAGATTCGCATGCAGCTCGCGGCCGTGCTGCGCGCGATTGTCAGCCAACGACTGGTCCGCCGCTGCGATTCCGAGGGCCGCGTGCCTGCCGTCGAAGTCATGATCAACACCGCCTACATTCGCGAGTGCGTGCTGGTGCCGGAAAAAACGCGCTCCATTCGCGACGCGATCGCTGCCGGCACTTCGCAATACGGCATGCAGACCTTCGATCAATCGTTGTGGGATTTATTCCAGGCGGGCCTGGTAAATTACGAAACCGCTCTGGAGAACGCATCGAACGCCGACGACTTCAAGTTGCGTATGCAGGGCATCGCTTCGACGTCGGATATTTCGCGGCAGTCGATGCAGTCGGCGGGCTTCGGCGGTCGATAAGGCTGGGTCAAACAAGGTTCGCTAGACAAGTTTTGATTGTTCCTCCTTGCATGGGCGCGCGAAAGCGCGCCCTTTTTTTATTCTGCCTCGCTTCGCGAAATCCGGGGCGCTCACTGCTGGGCTCCAAACTGGGCGAACGTAACGTAATGACCGGCCGGATCCTTGATGCCAATCTCCTTCGACCCGTAGAAAGTGTCGCGCACTGGCATGACGACCTCCGTGCCCTGGATGGCCGCGATCGTCGCGTCGAGATTGTCCACTTCGACATAGAGAAACGACGGGCCCTTGCGCACCTGCTGCGCGATCGTGGTGACGTCTTTGTCGGCGCTGGCGTAGCTCTGGTACATCAGTTCGATATTGCCTTTCTGCAGCATGGCAAAAGCCAGCTTGTTGCCGTCGGGAACCTCGGCAGTTTTCTGGAATCCGAAGCGGTCGACCCAGAACTTCACGCAGGGTTCAATCTCCTCGACAAATAGAATCGGCGTAATTCTTTTCACATTCATAGTTTTGTCCTTGCTTTCGTTATGTAGTCTTATTTAGACTAGTTGAGTGTACTGAGACCCTTTTACCGTGTCAAGGAGGATTTAACTTGCCCACTCAAAAACGCCGGATCGACGATCTGGTTTCCGTGGGGCCGGCCATGGTCCGCGACTTTGCAATGCTCGGCATCCGCAGTGTGGCGCAACTGGCGCGGCGCAATCCGGAGAAGCTTTACGAAAAACTCTGCGAAGTCACCGGGCAGGCGCAGGACATCTGCTGCCTCGATGTATTTCGCGCGGCCGTGGCGCAGGCGCGGAATCCACGGCTGCCGCTCGATCAGGCGCAGTGGTGGTACTGGAGCCGGCAGCGAAAGGCGCGCGATGCCCGCAGTTAGAAAGCGTGCGCTGACTACGCCGGACCTGGTTCTTCTAAGCCTGCTGGCGGAGCGGCCAATGCACGGCTACCAGGCCAACCTCGAACTGGAGCGCCGGCAGGTGCGCGATTGGGCTGGCATCTCGCGGCCGCAGGTGTACTACTCCCTGGAAAAGCTGGCAAGGCTGGGATTGATCCGCGCGGCGGACAACGACGATCCCGCGGCGGGACCCGAGCGCAGCGTGTTCACGACGTCAGCACGCGGGCGCGCGGCGTTGGCCGACTCGCTGGAGCGCGAGGATTGGGCCATACAACGGGACCGGCCTCCGTTTCTTACCTGGCTCGCGCTGTCATGGCAGGCGCGACCGGGAGTGTTCGAAGAGCAACTGCGCCGGCGCCGGAAATTCCTGGAGAAAGAACTGGCGCGTGAAGAAATGACGCTGCGCTCCGTCCGCGCGGAGGTTGGGCACCGTTTTCATGAGGCGGTGTGGATGCTCAGCCTGACTATCCAGCAGATCCGCACCGAGTTGCGGTGGGCACAGAAGTTGTCGCGAGAGATGGGGCGGCGCGCAGCGGCGAGGCGTCCAGAATATGCGGACGACCGAGGCTAAAGCGACTCTTCCCACGCTGATACCTGGGTTCCCATTCGCATCGCTCTCAGATTCGCGCTATCGTTAGCGCATGGCATTCGCTCGTCCCAAGAAACGGTTCTACACCGAGGACGAGCTTTACCAGTATGCAGTCGGATCGCTGGCGCGGCGCATGCGGACGGTGGCTGAACTGAAGCGCCTGATGCGCGCTCGCGTGGAAGACTCCGAATCGGAGTACGGAACCACGCTGGTCGAACTGGTAGTCCGGCGACTGAAAGATCAGGGATATCTCAGCGACTCGCAGTATGCGGCGTCGTTCTCATCGCTGCGCCGCGACAATCAGAAATTCGGACGCATGCGGATCGTCACCGACCTCAAGGCGAAAGGCGTGCACGGCGACGTCATCGACAAGGCAGTAGGGGCGGCCTTCGAAGGCATTAATGAGGAGAAGCAGGCTCGTGAATTTCTCCGCAAGAAGCGCCTCAACAAGCCGAAGGATCAGAAGCAGACCGCGCGAATTTTCAGGCAAATGGCCAGAGCCGGATTTGGAATGAAGACCATCTTCACAATTCTAAAAAAGTGGGAGATCGATGACGAAACGCTGAGCGCGCTGCAAGATGAAAGCCAGTGACCTCGGCGCCTGTAAAACCTCCCCATCGGAACCCGCCTCGATTTGCGCGATGCTTTCTCAATGTTGCATACTCCTGAATCGATCCCCGTTTACACATTAGGAGGAAAGCTATGAAAGCAAAGTGGGCGCTGATGGTTGTGGCCGCCTGGTTGATGGCGGCATCTTTCGCAGTTGGACAGGACGCGAGCACCACCGACAAAACCAGTTCTCCCAGCGCTGGCAAAAAAGTAGAGCACGCCACCAAGACGGCCGCAAAAGACACCGAGAAGGGTACAAAAACGGCCGCGAAAGACACCGGAAAGGGAGTCAAGACCGCAGCAAAAGACACGGGAAAGGGCGCGAAGGTAGCGGCCAAAGGACACGGAGAAGGGCACCAAAGTTGCCGCGAAGGATACTGAGAAGGGCGCGAAGGTCGCGGCGAAGGATACCGGCAAGGCCGCGGATAAAACCGGCAGCGAGATGAAAAAGGGCGCCAAAGGCGTGGGGCACGCCATGAAGAAAAACGATGACAAGCCGGCTGAGACCAAGCCTGCCGACCCCGCAAAGTAGCGCACCGCAAAATCGACCACAAAGGATGCGGAGAACCCGGAGGGCGAAGCGGCCCTCTGCCCCTGGGCGGCTCTCCGCGTTCTCTGTGGTTTTATTTTTCATTTAGAATTGAGCCTCGATGCTCACCGGTTCTCAAATTCGCCGCAAATTTCTCGACTTCTTTGTGCAGAAGGGGCACAGAGAAGTGCACTCCTCGTCGCTCGTTCCCGCCAACGATCCCACGCTGCTGTTCACCAACGCGGGGATGAACCAGTTCAAGGACGTTTTTCTGGGACTCGAAAAACGCGACTACAACCGAGCCACCACTTCGCAAAAATGCGTGCGCGCCGGCGGCAAGCACAACGATCTGGAGAATGTCGGTTTCACCAACCGCCATCACACGTTCTTTGAAATGCTGGGAAATTTTTCCTTCGGCGATTATTTCAAGAAGGATGCCATCGCCTACGCCTGGGAATTGATCACTTCACCGGAGTGGTTCGGCATCGACAAGAACAAGTTGTACGTGACCGTTTTCAACGGCGAAGGCGGCCTCGAGCGCGACGCAGAAGCCTATGACTTATGGGCTGCGCAGGGCGTACCCAAGGATCGCATCTATGAAATGGGCTTGAAGGACAACTTCTGGCAGATGGGCGATACCGGTCCGTGCGGCCCCTGCAGCGAAATTCATTACGACATGGGCATCGCCGCGTCGGATCTGGGACACACCGATTGCGCCTTCACCTGCGACTGCGGGCGGTATGTCGAAATCTGGAACCTCGTATTCATGCAGTTTGATCGCGATGCGTCGGGCAAACTGACGCCGCTGCCCAAGCCTTCGATCGATACGGGGATGGGCCTGGAGCGAGTCGCGTCGGTGCTGCAAGGAGTGATCTCGAATTACGAGACAGATTTATTCACGCCGCTAATCAAGCGCGCGGCAGAGTTGACGGGAACGACCACGGGCCATGTAGCGACGGCCGCCCCCGGCCGTCTGGCCGAGCAACGCTCGGCAGGCTCTTCCAGCCACAAAGCGGCAGCATCTTTGCGAGTGATCGCCGACCACTCCCGCGCCGCGACATTTCTGATTTCCGATGGCGTTCTGCCTTCGAACGAAGGTCGCGGATATGTTCTGCGCAAGATTATTCGCCGCGCCATCACGCATGGTCGCCTGCTCGGCCAGACGAAACCATTTCTGAGCGAGATGGTCTTCGCCGTGCGCGATCTCATGCACGATGCGTATCCGGAACTGGACGAGACGGCAGAGCGTGTGTCAAAGGCTGTGCTGGTGGAAGAAACTCGCTTCGCGCACACGCTCGACATTGGCCTGGAAAAGCTGGAAGCGTTGCTCAAGCAGGCTCAAGGACAGCTTGCCGGAGCGGACGCGTTCAAACTTTACGACACCTTCGGCATGCCGCTCGACTTCATGCAGGATGCCGCCCGCGATCAGGGGATCACATTTGATCAGGCTGGATTTGACCGTGCGATGGACGAGCAGAAATCGCGCGCTCGCGCATCCTGGAAAGGCGCGGCGAAGCAAACCGCCAATCCCGCGTATCAGCAGTTGCCGAAATCCGAATTCGAAGGCTATCGTCAGACGCGATCCGACAACTGCGAAGTGCTGGCCATTATTCACAATGGCCAAGGCGCGCGCGAACTCAAAGCGGGCGAGGCCGGCGAGATCATTCTCGACCACACTCCGTTTTACGCCGAGGCGGGCGGCCAGGTCGGCGACCGCGGATGGTTTTACTCCGACGATCACAACACCGTCGTCGCCGAAGTGAAGGGCGTCTACTACCCGATTCAAGGCGTGCGCGCGCATCAGGTGATCGCGAAGTCGCCGATTCGCGTGGGCGACAAGGTCGACGCGGTCGTGAACACCGAAGTCCGTGAAGCCACGATGCGCAATCACACGGCAACGCACCTGCTGCATGCCGGCCTGCGCGAAGTTCTGGGCAAGCACGTAAAACAGGCGGGATCGCTGGTTGCGCCGAATCATCTGCGCTTCGATTTTTCCCACTTCACCGCGGTCGAAGACGAAGAGTTGCAGGATATCGAGGACATCATCAACAAAGAAGTCCTGCGCAATCGCAAGGTCGAAACCATCGCCGACGTGCCCATCGATGTGGCCGTCAACGAGTATCATGCGATGGCGCTGTTCGGCGAAAAGTATGGCGACAAGGTGCGCGTCATCCGCATCGGCGATTTTTCGACCGAACTGTGCGGCGGCACGCACACTGCCGCGACCGGCGAGATCGGGCTGATCAAGATTCTGAAAGAAGGCAGCGTCTCGTCGGGCGTGCGGCGCGTTGAGGCCGTGACCGGCGAGGGATCGCTGCAACATTTCCGCGCTGATCACCAGCTCGAAGGATACGTCGCGAGCATCGCCTCGCATCCCGAAGGCGCTTCGCCCGCCGACGCTCTGAAAGCCGAACTGGAAAAGAAAGACGCAGAGATCAAACGCCTGGCGCGCGAACTCGATCAGGCGCGAATGAAGTCGGCTTCTGCTTCGATCGGCACCGCGAACCTCGGCGACAAAATTAAAGAAGTAAAAGGCGTGAAGGTGCTGGCCCATCGCGTGGATAATCTGGAGCGCGCGCAAATGCGCACCCTCGTCGATCAACTGCGCGACAAGCTCGGCTCGGGCGTGGTGGTGCTGGGTTCGGCTTCAAACGGAAACGTTTCGCTGATCGTGGGCGTCACCAAAGACTTGACTTCGCGGGTGCAGGCTGGGAAGGTAATTGCTCCAGTCGCCCAGAAAGTCGGCGGCAAAGGCGGAGGCCGTCCTGATCTGGCGGAGGCGGGCGGAAAAGATCCGGCCGCGCTCGATGCCGCGCTGGACGGCGCTTACAGCGTGGTGGAAGGGATCCTCGTATGACGACAGAAAGCTCTCCCGATAAGTCGGGCGAAGATCGGCTGCGCTTCGTCAAACACAAGGGCCACGCCATTTTTATCCTCGATTTCAGCCATTGCTCCGCCCACGATATGCTCCTGCTGCTCGATCAGGTTCGCGCCGATGTGGCCCGGCATACGCCCGGCACCGTGCTGATCTGCGCCGACTTCGCAGGCGCCGAGATCGACAAGAGAGTGGCGACGCGCATGAAGGAAGTGCTGGTGCTCGATCGCCCCTTCGTGAAAAAGTCGGCGTGGGTGGGCACGGAAACCCTGCCGCACGTCTTCTACGAAAATTTCAAAACTTTCTCGCAGCGCGATTTCCCGCTTTTCAAAACTCGCGAAGAAGCGATGGACTGGCTGGTTGCAGACTGAGCGCTGCTGAACCGGTCAGCACCCTCCCGGCTAGCTTCTCCACTTCAACGTGACCGGCCCGGCCATCGGATGCTTCATCTCGGTTCCCGTACGCCTGGCTTCGAGGTGCGCGGCTTTCAGCTGGAAGTACCATTTCGCCGGGCGGTCGGCGTCATCGATCAGCATCAAGTGCGGATTGTGCTTCAGTCCTTCGGCCTGCATTTCCATGGTGCGGCGGTCCTGCTCGACAAACTTCGCAAACACAAATTTCAGCAACTCCGGAACCAGCGGCACCCAGCGAAAAATATTCCAGGCCGCGACCACATCGATCCGGCAATGGCTGCGCGTGATTGGCGTGACGGTGGTCAGGCTGGAGAACCAGTATTTGCCGGCGCGAATCGTCTCGGTGCGAATGTTGGGTAGCACGAAATCGATGGTTGTGGTGATCGAGTCGGCATCCGCGTACAGGCGCAAAAGCTTGTAGGGCGCGGAGTTTGAGCTGGGCGTGTGGGCGCTCATGCGAAAGCCGTTCGGGATCGGCTCGAAATTCTTCTGCTTCTCGTGAATGCTGTGCTGCGAGCGCCACCACCACGCCTGGTGAACGAACGGCCCGTGCGCGGGATCCATCAAGCCGATGATTCCATGATCGATGCTCACCGGCATCTCAGCTTGCAGGTAAGCGAGTTTGTACTTGTCGCTGAATTTCGCGATTTGCGGCGCGTCCTCCGGAGGCTCCTCCGGCTTGGTGAAACCCGCACCCTGCGGCGGCGGATCGGGGATGTACACCCAAATGAAATCGTCCTGCTCTTCGCAGGGATAACTGCCTGCGTAGATGCGATCGACCCGCATCGTCTGGTCGTGCGTGAGCGATGGAATCAATTGGCACTGGCCGTTATGCGCATCGAACTGCCAGCCGTGATACGGGCATTCCAGATTCTCTCCATCAAACCGGCCGCTGTTCAGCGGCATGCCGCGATGCGGGCAGGCGTCGCGCAGGGCGAAAGGATGTCCCTGGCGATCGCGGCCGATGACCAGAGGAATTTCCAGCAGCGTGGCCTTATGTAACTGGTTACGATGCACGCGATCGGCGGGCAGCGCGCGGTACCAGAAGCCGGTGAGCATCAGCGTGTCGGTGGCCTGGCGTTGCGGTAGGTCGAGTTCGGGCATGGTAAATTTCTGCGACTTGCCAAATGCCGATTGCGAAATGAAACACACATGCTAGCATCCGTGGGACCTCGCGTGGGCCGACAAAAAGATCCGAAACCTAACCACAGAGGTCACAGAGGAACACAGAGCGGTTACAGGACCGAGAGATGCAACTCCTTGGGCATTTTCGCCGGCTTACTGCCGTGCAGCGGAACACGTTTATCGCCTGCTTTCTGGGCTGGTCGCTCGATGCCTTCGATTTCTTCATTCTGGTTTTCTGCGTCAGCGCGCTGGCCGGGCAGTTTCACGAAAAAGTTTCCGCCATCACCGAAGGAATTTTTCTCACTCTGGCCATGCGCCCAGTCGGCGCATTTCTTTTCGGGCTCATGGCCGACCGCTGGGGACGCCGTCCCACGTTGATGGTCGACATCATTGCTTATCTCAGTCTTTGAACTGGCTTCTGCGTTTGCTCCTTCTTTGAAAGTGTTCCTGATCATGCGCGCGCTCTTCGGAATCGCCATGGGAGGCGAATGGGGCGTGGGCGCAGCGCTTGGCGTTCGAGACGCTTCCCGCCGAAGGGCGCGGATTTTTCTCAGGCCTGCTGCAGGAGGGCTACGTCGTCGGATATCTTTTCGCCGCCCTGGTCTATGGCACGCTCTTCCCTTTCGTGGGCTGGCGCGGCATGTTTGTGATCGGGGCACTGCCCGCGTTTCTCGTGATTTACATTCGCACCAAGGTCGACGAGTCTCCGGCGTGGCTGCAGGGAAAAATTTCCCGCAGCGCGCAAGGTCATCTGGGCAAAGACATCCTGTCGCACGCCGGAATTTTCCTTTTCCTGATCGCACTGATGTTCGCCTTCAACTCCTTCAGCCACGGCACGCAGGATCTCTACCCAACATTCATGCAGAAAAACTTGCGCTTCACCACCAGCCAGGTCAGCCTGGTGGCGATCATTTACAACGTCGGCGCACTGTTGGGAGGAATTCTGTTTGGCAGTTGGTCGGAGCGCATCGGGCGGCGGCGCGCCATTGTGATCGCGGCCCTGCTCTCGATTCCAGTCATTCCGCTCTGGGCGTATCTCTCACACTCTGCCCATGCTGGCCCTGGGCGGATTCCTCATGCAATTCATGGTGCAGGGCGCCTGGGGAGTGATTCCCGCGCACCTCAACGAACTTTCGCCGCCCGCAGTTCGCGGCACCCTGCCGGGATTTGCTTATCAGATCGGCAATCTGCTCTCTTCCCGCAATTCCGTGCTGCAAGCCAGGTTCGCCGAAAACCGATACGGAGGTAGTTTCGCGCCCGTGCTGGCGTGGACCGTGTTGATCGTGGCGAGCCTGGTCGCCATCGTCACCTGGAGCGGCAGAGAGCGCCGCGGGGCCGATCTCTCGAACACGAATTAGCGGGCTAAATCGTTATTCTCGCGGATATGCAACTTTTGGCACATCCGTGCCTGGCACGAAGGAAGGATTGTCACACATAAATTCCTATGGTACGGTATGGGAAACTTCACGCCTTAATTGCGATACATTCACTTGGGTCCCTGTATATCTGTAGCCAGTCCGGGTGCGTGTATTTAGAGGTTGCGCCACTATGAAGGAAATCACTATGGATCCCGCGCTGGCCGGCGACTCTGAGAAAGAAAGCTTCGCCAACCGCAAGCTGATTCGACCGACTCTGCCACGCGGCGAGAATCACAACAATCACGGATCAGCGCCGGCGCAGGCCCAGGAACGCCGCGAACGTCCCGAGCGGCATGATCGCGCGGAGCGCATGGACCGGGACCGCGGAGATCGCGGCGACCGTGGCATGGGCGCCGGCGGCGGCGGGAAAAAGCCCGCGCCACCCGAGCAGACCAACGCCGAGAATTTCTACTATCAGAAGCAAATGCAGTCGCGCACTCCGATGGTGATCGTGCTGCGTGACGGCGAAGAAATCCACGGCATGATCGAGTGGTACGACCGCAACTGCATCAAGGTGAATCGCGATGTCGGGCGGCCCCAATCTGATGATCTACAAGCCCGCCATCAAGTACATGTATAAGGAAGGCGAGAACCAGCGGTAGCTCTGCAGCCAATCTAGCAGCGCTTTGAATACAACGCGGGCCCTCGTGCTGGGCCATGCAGCTCATGCCGATATGCAGCCAATACTAATCGACTCGGGCACACGCCTCGTGCCCGAGATGCGCGATGAGCCGCGCCAAGTAAATTAGCTGGTGCGGCTCTTTTACCCGAAGATTGATCGTAATGGAGTGTGCCTGAGCGTTTGCGAAATGGAGTCTTCTATCGTCGCAGCGAAATTCCTCGTGCCCACGGAGCGAGCTTCTCATCTCGTCATTAGTTAGACCATGCATGAGGTATGCTGAAGCTGAGAACTGACGGCTGATAGCTGACAGCTCTCCTACAACTTCGGCAGCACGATTCCCTTCTGCGCCTGATACTTCCCCTTGCGATCGGCGTAGCTGATTTCGCAGATTTCGTCGGACTGGAAGAACAGAATCTGGCAGAGGCCTTCGTTGGCGTAGATGCGCGCCGGCAGCGGCGTCGTGTTCGAAATCTCCAGCGTGACGAAGCCTTCCCACTCGGGTTCAAACGGCGTCACGTTCACGATAATCCCGCAGCGCGCGTATGTACTCTTGCCCACACAGATGGTCAGCACGCTGCGCGGAATCCTGAAATACTCCACCGAGCGCGCCAGCGCAAACGAATTCGGCGGCACAATGCAGATATCGGTCTGCACCGTCACGAATGATTTCTCGTCAAAATGTTTCGGGTCGACAATCGACGAATTCACGTTGGTGAAAATCTTGAACTCGTCGGCCACGCGCAGATCGTAGCCATACGACGACAGCCCGTAGGAGATCACGCCCTCGCGCACCTGCTTCTCGGAGAACGGGTTGATCATGTCGTGTTCCTGGGACATCTTGCGGATCCAGCGATCGCTCTTCAGCATGAAACTCCCTTTAAAAATTGAGTGATTGGGTGATTTTGCGATTAAGTGATTTGAAAAAACCTTGGGTGCGATTCGGACATGCTGCGATGAACGAAATCACAAAATCGCCCGATCACCCAATCACTCAATCTCTGTCGGCTGGTGCCTGCCAGTTTACGGGATAGGTGCTCCCGTTGACAATCTTACTTATCTTCCTTAGCATCAATAACTTGGGACAACATTAAACCCTGCAACCCGGGAGCGCCCCTTGATCAAGCTCGACATCATCAACGAAGTCGTGGCCAAGACCGGCATCACCAAGACCAAGGCCGAACTGGCCGTGGAAACCGTATTTGAGAGCATGAAGAAGTCGCTGGCCGGCGGCAATCGCATTGAGCTGCGGGGATTTGGCGTCTTCAACGTGCGTCCGCGGAAGACCGGAATCGGCCGCAATCCGCGCACCGGTGCCGAAGTTTCCATTCCGCCCGGACGAGCGGTGCGCTTCAAACCAGGAAAAGAACTGCAGTCGATCGACTAAGGATGGCGCACGTTCGCGCGGATGTTCACGCGCCTAGCGTTTAATGTTCGAAACAATTGTGCGCAGAGTTGGCCGAATTCCACGGGCCACTGGGAAAATTGCTTTCTGCCACACCTTGAACCATCCCTGCTTCAACACCACCGTTATCGCGCCCGGATAACTCACCGGATGTTCGCAGAACTGCTGCTTGAACCGTGCCAGCGAACCCGGCGCCGGACCGAGGTTGTAGCGCCGAGCGCCCATGCGGTACATGTCGCGCATCGCGTGCCAGTGCAGAAACACTGCCGCATGCCGGTGCTTAGAGTCGAAGGCCGCCAGCTGGCTGTGCGCGGTGGTGCGATCGCGAAACACCAGGCTGCTTCCCACCATTTTTCCGTTCAGGTGCACGGAATAGAGCCGCACGCAATCGTGCGCCTGCGCCTGCCGCATCGCGTCCTGATACACCGACAACGGCCGTTCCAGGCGGAAGTGCTTGCGGCGCGCGCAATCCTGATACAAAGGCCAGGCCTGCGCAAGTGCATCTGCAGAATCATCGGCGCGAAATTCGTATCCTGCCTCATCAGCCCGGCGTAGCTTGCGTCGAGCCTCGCGATCAAAGCTGGCCAAAGTGGCCTCATCACAGTCGAACTGCTCTACGATGTAGTCCGGCGATTGAATCGGATAGTCCAGAAAATACGGGAACGCGTCAAACTTCACCGCATGCCCCGCGGCCGCCAGTTGCTCCAGTACGTGCTCGTCGGAGTGTGTAAAGCGAATGAAGATGTATCCCTGCTTGCGCGCCCAGGCGAGTAATTCTTCGATCTCCGCTTGCGAAAATTGAAAGCCCGCCTGCAACCGCGTCGGCCCGCGAAATACGAGGCCAATCTTGGCTGGACCGAATCCAACCGTCAGAATGCTCACGAACGCCTGCGGCTGATCCTGCGTTCCCCACGCCAGATAACGCGGCGTCACCCACAACGGCCGATACGGCTCATTCCAGAACGGATATTGGTAGAGCGAGGTCTCCGTATCCAGCAGAATGTTGTTCCACACGCGTAGGTCTTCGCGCCGCACTTCGAACCACGTGGCGCGAATCGCCGCCGCAGACGAACGCACGCCGATCTCAGGAACCGAGACCACCAAACTCATGCAGGGGACCACTTTCAGGGGGAGAAAGTTGCCGAATCGTTCGAACTGGAACGGTAATCAGCGCGTGAAGTTCAGCAGGGCCGCCACTTGCAAACGGGGACGGCTCCTACGCTTCAGCGCGATTTATAAATCCTAGTGGCATATTCTGCTACCGAGAATGGCCTTTTCGTAATAGCGCGAAAGTGCCATATGGCAACGAGCCGAGCTATCCGCGTTATGCCCCGCGATCTGCCCGAATCACCCGCTTTTCGCCGCTCGTAGTAGCATCAAGAGGATGGCCCTCTCCAAATGCGGCCGGGCCCGATTCTTCGCATGTCGGAAATAACTCCTCCAATCCCCACCTCAACCATCGAGTACTACCACGCGCTCCCTCAACCGACATGGCAAGAGCCGCGGCCTCGCTATTGGCTGCACGCGTTATTGCTGCTGGCAACCTGCTTCACCACGCTGATCGTAGGCGCCCGCATGCAGTTCAACTTCCTGCACAACCTTCCGCCGCTCACAGCGGGAAACGAGTTCATCCCTTTCTTCCCCATTGAATGGGTGCTGAGGCAACCGACGCGGCTTCTGCTGGGGATTCCCTTCTCCGCAACCTTGCTCACCATCCTGCTGGCGCACGAGATGGGACATTACCTGGCATGCCGCTACTACGGCGTGCGCGCGACTCTTCCCTTTTTCATTCCGGCGCCCACGGTGATCGGCACGCTAGGAGCCGTAATCCGCATCAAGTCGCAGATTCGTACTCGCGCCGCGTTGTTCGATATCGGAATCGCAGGACCAATCGCCGGATTCGTGGTCGCCATCGCAACGCTGGCCGTCGCCTTGACGATGTCAAAACCGCTAACGCCCGGCATGGCGCCATCGGACTTGCAGCTGGGATTTCCGGCCATCTTCTATCTTATGCATGATTTTCTGCGCACCGTGGCGCCCGGTCATGCCGCTGCAGCGCTTCCTCTGGCGCAAGTCTATCTGCATCCCACTGCGGTGGCCGCATGGGTGGGGATGTTTGCCACTTCGCTGAATCTGCTTCCCAGCGGACAACTGGACGGCGGCCACATCGTCTACGCGGTGGCACCGCGAACGCACCGCGCCGTTTCGTGGCTAACGGTGATTGCTCTGCTCTGGCTGGGTCGCTCGTACGTGGGATGGCGGATGTGGGCCGCGCTCATCATCATCATGAATGTTCTGACCTGGCGTCAGCGGCAAGCCCCGAACGAACCTACGCTCCCCGCCAATCGCTGGATCTGGGCGGCGCTAGCCTTGCTCATGCTCGTGCTGACGTTCACTGTCTCGCCCTTCCGCGTGAACTGATTCTCACATCAGCCAGAGCGCATCCACATCCACGATGACCTGCGTGCGCGGAATTTTCTGCTTCGCGGCATACGCCAGCATCGCGCGTAGGGTCGTGTTCAGCTTCTCCCGGCTCGGCGACTTCAGCACAAAGTGATAGCGATAGTCGCGCTTCAGCCGCACGATGGGCGCACTCGCAGGACCCAGCACCCGCACTCCTTCATGCCGCGTGGCTTCAAACCACTTGCCCAGGATTCCTGACCAGCGCATCGCCTCATCCAGCTTTCCGCTGCGCACCAGAACGTTGGCCAGTGAAGAGTACGGCGGATAGTGCATCCAGCTGCGGAAACGCAATTCCTTCTCGTAGAAGCCGACAAAATCATGCTGCGCCGCGTACTGCACCGCGTAATGATCCTGAAAATAAGTTTGCAGAATCACCTTGCCCGGAGACGACCCGCGCCCGGCGCGCCCCGCAACCTGCGTGAGCAATTGAAAGGTCCGTTCAGCGGCGCGGAAATCCGGCAGCCCCAGAGCCACGTCAGCGCCAACCACTCCGACCAGCGTGACGCCGTGAATGTCGTGGCCCTTGGCGATCATCTGCGTGCCCACGACCATGTCCAGTTCGCCTTCATTCAGCGCATTCAGAGTGCGCTCGAAATCTTCATGCCCGCGCACCGTATCGCGATCCAGGCGCGCAATCCGCGCCTGCGGAAACATGCCGTGCAGCAACTCTTCCAGCTTTTCCGAACCTGTGCCCAGGAAATAAACGTACTCGCTGCCGCAGAACACGCACGCCTTCGGCACCGGCGCCATATAGCCGCAGTAGTGGCACACCATCTTGTTCCCGCCCTTGTGATGGGTGAGCGCGATGGCGCAATTGGCGCATTCCATCTTCTTGCCGCAGGTCCGGCAGAGCACCACGGGCGAATACCCGCGGCGGTTGAGCAAGAACCATGACCTGCTCTTTGCGCTCCAGCCGGTCTTTGATCTCCGCCGCAAGTTTGCGCGAGATGACCTGCTCCTGCCCGGTCTCCTGAAATTCCTGCCGCATGTCGACGACTTCCACTTCCGGCAGCGGCCGCTTTTCGACGCGATCGGGAAGTTCGATCAGCGCATATTTATTTTTCTTCGCATTGAAATACGATTCGAGCGACGGCGTCGCCGATCCCAGCACGACCACGGCGTTGCTCATCTTCGCCCGCACCACGGCCACGTCGCGAGCGTGATAGCGCGGAGTTTCCTCCTGCTTGTAGGACGCGTCTTGCTCTTCGTCGACGATGATGATCGCCAGATCGGCCACGGGAGCGAAGACGGCAGAGCGCGTCCCGACGACCATCCGCGCTTCACCGCGCTTGATGCGATGCCATTGCTCGGCGCGCTCTTTATCAGACAATGCAGAATGCAGGATCGCGACTTCGTCGCCGAAAATCTGATGCAGGTCAGCGGCGACGGCCGGAGTCAACCCGATCTCCGGAACCAGCAGGATCGCCGAACGTCCCGCATCGAGCACCGCCCGCATGCCCGCGAGATAGACCGCAGTCTTGCCGGATCCAGTAACCCCGTGCATCAACATGCCGGCAAACTTGCGAGCGGCGACGGCCTCTTTCAGTCGTCCAAGGGCCGACTGCTGCGCCGGATTCAGCTCGAAATCAAACAGAGAAGGCCGCGGCTTGCTGCGCGAGACGGTAAAGTCCGCCGCCTCTTCAACCAGTTCGACCAGGCCGCGCCGCACCAGCGTCGACAAGGTCGACCGCGGCACCTCCAGCGCCTGCAGTACGGCCACTGGAACCTTGCCCCCGGAAGCAGCCAAAGTATCGACGATCAGCCGCTGATTTTCGTTCAGCTTGCCCTCGGCCGACTTGAGCACAGCTGCCTGCATGGTGCGCCGCGCATCCTGCGCCGCCGAAACGTCCTCCCGTGCAATCCACTTCTTCCGCACCATTCCCGCCAGCACCGCTCGCGAAACGCCAGTGGCCGAACGCAAAGTCTCCTCACGAACTAACTCGGACTCGAGGGTAGCGCCAGTGTCCCGCCGGCTGTCTGGTGGGCGTCCCGCCCACCCGTCGAGGGCAAGAGTGCCTGCGCCACTCAGGTAATCCAGCACGCGGATCTCGGCATCCTGCTCCTCCGGCGTGCGCCGCGAGCGCGCCGAAGATCCACCTGTGCTCGCCGCATGCAGCGCCATATGCCCCTGCTCGGTCATGCGATATCCGATCGAGCGCTTGAACTCGGCATTCAGCGGCAGCATGGTGCGGAACACTTCCCCGATCGGCGCGAGATAGTAATCGGCGATCCAGCGGCCGAGGCGGAGCAAAGTCTCGTCCATGACCGGCGCGGCATCGAGCACGGAAATAATATTTTTCGTTGTGACCGAAGGCTTGCGATCGTGCAGTTCAACCACAATCCCGCTCATCCGCTGCTGCCGAAACGGCACCAGCACCCGCCCGCCCACCACGGGCGCGGCCTCCTCCGGCACACGGTAGGTAAACACCATGTCCAGCGGCACCGCCAAAGCAACGTCGCAGAATTCGGGCATCGGTGTTGGAAGGATAAATGGTGCGGACACTCTTTCTCTATAATCGCAGTTTGGCTGAAAGCTTATGGCCGACAGCTGATAGCTCGTAGCTTCCTTTCATGCGCTTCGAACTCTTCATCGCGTCCCGCTACCTGCGCGCCAAACGGCGCCAGGCTTTCATCGGCATCATTACGGGCATTTCCGTCTGCGGAGTCGCCGCCGGGGTCGCCTCTCTGGTCGTCGCCCTCGCCATCAACAACGGATTTCGCCAGGACCTTCAGCAGCGCCTGCTCGGCTCGACTTCGAACGTCAGCCTCGAACGCATCGCCGATGACGGCATCCAGAACTGGCCTGCATTGTTCGACCGGCTCTCGAAAGAACCTCACGTCACGGCCGCCGCCCCAGCCATCTTTGAGCAGGTGCTCGTCTCCCGCGGGCCGCGAGCGCGCGGGGCGGTCATCAAAGGCATGATTCCGAGCTATGAGCGCAAGGTCGGTGATCTTCTGAGCTCGGTTAAGGAAGGCTCGGCCGGTCCGCTGGAACAGAATGCAGACACCACCACCGGCTCGCAGCCAAAGTCAGAATCAAAGTCAACAGCAGCGGGCAAGAGTGCCCGCTCCACACAAGCCAGCCCGGCACAAGCCGATACTTCCCAATCTCCCGACTCCCTCGCCGCCGTCGAGCAGCGCGTTGCAGCCATGCCGCCCATCGTCATCGGCCAGGACATGGCTAACGGCCTCGGCGCAACCGTGGGGTCAGTCGTGATGGTCACCAGCCCGCAGGGCGAACTCACGCCGTTCGGCATGGTTCCCAAGTACACCCGCTTCCGCGTCGTGGGAATCTTCAACTCCGGATTCTTCGATTACGACTCCAGCTGGGCCTTCGTCCGGCTATCCGACTCGCAACAATTATTCGGCCTCGGCAATCTGATCTCCGTCATCGAGTTCAAAGTCGACGACATCTACAAAGCCGACATCATCTCCCGCGAACTCGAAGATGCCGCCGGCAAAGGCTTCATGACCACCAACTGGATGGAGCAGAATAAAGCCCTTTTCCACGCCCTCAAGCTTGAACGCCTGGTCACGTTCATCACCATCGGCCTTATCGTCTTCGTGGCCGCGCTCAACATTCTGATCAGCCTGATCATGATGGTCATGGAGAAGACCAAAGACATCGCCGTGCTCATGTCGATGGGCACGCGCAAGGCGCAGGTGCGCAACGTCTTCATCGCCCAGGGAGTGCTGATCGGCGTCATCGGCACCGCCATCGGCCTGGTGATCGGCTACGCGCTTTCCTATGCGGGAGGCCACTACCACATCCTCACGCTGTCGCCGGAGGTCTATTCCATCGACTACGTCCCCTTCGCCCCGCGCCTGGCCGATGGTCTGATCGTCGCCCTGGTCGCGGTCGGGATTTCCTTCGTCGCCACCCTGTATCCTTCATGGTCAGCGTCACGCATCCTGCCAGCCGAGGCGCTGCGCTATGAATGACGGGCAACCCCAAACTTGGCCTTTTAACCGGCAAAGTCGCGGAAATACACGCCGTGACCCCGGTCACAGGACTCAAACTAGGTCGCATGTACAGTTTTAAGGGGTATGGATTCGGAGTCGGAAACTTGGGCCATTGCGGATAGGTACCTCAGCAGGCGCATACTAGGGCCGCTGTAATCGCGCTCCGGCGCAATAGTAGTCGGGCGCGGAGCCGCTGAAAACGCCATTTGGAACGAAAGAGACACACTTTGCATCTAAGTAGTGAACCGTTGAGCGCAGACTTGATGCTTCGTGTCGAAGGTTTGAAAAAGGTTTTCCGGTCCGGCGCATCGGAACTCGTGCTCTTTGAGAATTTATCGTTTGCCGTAAAGCGTGGCGAGATGCTGGCCATCGTCGGTGAATCAGGGGCCGGTAAGAGTACTCTTTTGCACATCCTGAGCGCTCTTGATCGTGCTTCTGCAGGTGACGTATACTGCGCCCACTTGCACCTGAATTCTCTGACGCAGGATCAGGCCGCCGACTTTCGCAACCGCGAAACCGGTTTCGTCTGGCAATTTCACTATCTGCTGCCGGAGTTCACCGCTGCCGAAAATGTTGCCATGCCGCTGCTCATGCGCGGCCAGTCCTGGCAGCAGGTCGAACCGGAAGCCATGCGGTGGCTTCGCCAGGTCGGACTGGAACAGCGCGCCCATCATCGCTCGGGCGAACTCTCCGGCGGCGAGCAGCAGCGGGTGGCTCTGGCGCGGGCGCTCATCACCGGTCCCAAGCTCTTGTTGGCCGACGAGCCCACCGGCGACCTGGACGGGCACACTGCGGAAGCAGTGTTCAGCTTGATTGCGCGGCTGCACGCCGAGCATCAACTCACCTCTCTGGTTGCCACGCACAATTTGGCGTTCGCGCGCCGCTGTCATCGAGTTCTGCGGATTGAGCGTGGGCACGTGCAGGAGATTTCGCCGGAATCACTTCCGGCTTGAGCGAAGAGCGGTAGTGCTAAGTGAAGTGCTAACTAGGGCACATTAGGTCTGTGAAAGTGCAAAGCAGTGCGGGCTCCAGGCCGAAGGGTTTTGCCAGGCATTCCTTCGGTAACGTGATCAAAGGGTTTAGTGAGTAGTTTCTCAGCTTGGGTTTCAAGGCCCTTTGATTGCATAATGTAAGAAAGAAGACAAAGACATTGGAAGTGAGTTCAACCAGGGACGGGTTCGGTAGGTCGGGCAGACAAGTTCTCTCCGGCCAGGAAGGTCAAGGGGAAGGGCATTATGTTTGAACGCTATACGGAGAAAGCCAGGCGCGTCATCTTTTTTGCGCGCTACGAAGCCAGCCAGTTCGGGTCGCCTTACATAGAGACCGAGCACCTGCTTCTCGGTCTCCTGCGTGAGGATAAGGCCCTGACCAACCGCTTCCTGCGCTCGCATGCTTCGGTCGAATCGATCCGCAAACAGATCGAAGGGCATACCACGATCCGCGAGAAGGTCTCGACCTCGGTCGATCTGCCATTAAGCAATGAATGCAAGCGCGTGCTCGCCTACGCCGCGGAAGAGGCCGAGCGCCTATCGCACCGGCACATAGGGACTGAGCATCTGTTGTTGGGTTTACTAAGAGAAGAGAAATGCTTCGCCGCCGAGATTCTGCACGAGCGCGGCCTGCGTCTCTCGACCATCCGTGAAGAACTCGCCCGCACCACGCAGGAAAAAGCGCAGCCGCAACGCCAGCGCGAATCTTCCCTGCTCAGCGAATTCTCCCGCGACCTGACTCAGGCCGCGATGGACAGCCAGCTTGATCCACTAGTTGGCCGCGAAGGTGAAGTCGATCGCGTCATCCAGATTCTCTGTCGCCGCACCAAGAACAATCCGGTGCTGATCGGCGAGCCCGGCGTCGGCAAAACTGCCATCGTCGAAGGACTCGCTCAGCGCATTGCCGACGGCGAAGTTCCATCGTTCCTCGCCGACAAGCGCATCCTCGCTCTTGATCTTTCGCTGATCGTGGCGGGCACCAAGTATCGCGGCCAGTTCGAAGAGCGCCTGAAGACCATCATGAAGGAGCTGATGGAAAATCAGAACTCCATCATCTTCATCGACGAGTTGCACACGCTGGTCGGAGCTGGATCGGCCGAGGGGTCGCTGGACGCCGCCAACATTCTGAAGCCCGCTCTTTCTCGCGGCGAAATTCAGTGCATCGGCGCAACCACGCCGGGCGAATTCCGCAAATCGATCGAGAAGGACCGTTCGCTCGAGCGCCGCTTCCAGGCGGTGAAAGTTCCGCCGCCGAACGAAGCTGACGCGATTAAGATTCTGTTCGGCATCAAAGATCGCTACGAAAAATTCCACGCCGTCACCTACACCGACGACGCCATCAATTTCGCGGTCTCGCATTCGAACCGCTACATCCCGGATCGCTTCCTTCCCGACAAGGCCATCGATCTGGTCGACGAAGCCGGAGCCCGCGTAAAACTGCGCCAGACTTCGCTGCCGGAAGAGATCACCGAAGTGCAGAAGCGCATCAAGTTCATCGTGCATCGCATGGAAAACGCCATCGCGAATCACGAGTTCGAGAAGGCGCGCTTCTACTCCGACGAAGAACGCAAGGAGCGCGAAAATCTGCGCGCCCTGCGCGAGAAATATCATCTCGACGAATCTTCCACGGGTGTAGTCAGCCGCGAAGACATTGAGGACGTGGTCTCGCGCTGGACCGGCGTGCCCGTCACCTCGATCAAAGAGGAAGAAACGCAGAAGCTGCTCCGCATCGAAGAAGAGCTGCACAAGCGGATCATCTCGCAGGATAAATCGATCAGCGCCCTGGCTCGCGCCATCCGCCGTTCGCGCGCTGGCCTGAAGAATCCGAACCGGCCCATCGGCTCGTTCCTGTTCCTCGGACCGACCGGCGTCGGCAAAACCGAAGTCGCCCGCACGCTGGCGCAGTTCATGTTCGGCACCGAAAAAGCTCTGGTCCGCTTCGATATGTCCGAGTTCATGGAGAAGCATTCGGTCTCGAAGCTGATCGGTTCGCCTCCGGGCTACGTCGGCTACGAAGAAGGCGGCCAGCTTACCGAGCGCGTCAAGCGCGCTCCTTACTCGGTCGTCTTGCTCGACGAAATCGAGAAGGCGCATCCGGATGTCTTCAACATCCTGCTGCAGGTCTTCGAAGACGGCCAGCTTACCGACGGTCTCGGCAACACGGTCGACTTCAAGAACACGATCATCATCATGACCTCGAACATCGGCGCCCGGCACTTGCAGCGCCGCGAAGGCCTGGGCTTCGCCTCAACCAAGGAAAACGACATCGTCGACAAGGTTGAAGAGCTGGTCAAGAACGAGGTCAAGCGCACCTTCAACCCCGAATTCCTCAACCGTCTGGATGAAATCATCATCTTCATGGCTCTGAACGAAACTGACCTGATCCAGATTCTCGAGCTCATGGTCAATCAGCTCAACCAGAACCTGGCGCAGAAGTCGATCACGGTCACGGTGGCGGACGAAGCCAAACGGTGGATTCTCAACCAGACGCTCACTGACCGCAGTTATGGCGCGCGTCCGTTGCGTCGCGCGTTGCAGAAGTACATCGAGGACCCACTGTCGGAGGCGCTGATCCAGGGCACCATCACCACGCGCCCCGCCTTCATCGAGGTCTTCCTCGACGGCAACAAGCTCTTCTACCGCCCGGTCGATTCCGAAAAGGCGGAAGGAGTCCTGTTGTACGAAAACTAATCCCGTAGGGGCGGACGCATTCGTCCGCCCCGCGAGCGAAGCGAGCGCACTGAAGATGAGAGCCGTCAGCCAAAAGCTGGCGGCTTTTCTTTCCGCGAAATTTCTCGCATGACTATGCGCTCAAACTCTTCGACCGCGTCCTCGGCCTGCCTCCCAACTTGCCATTCGCCCGCGCGGCTCTTTTCTTGGCCGTGCTTGTTGCGACTCCACCCCGGCGACCGATCTTTGCCATCCACTTCTTGGTCCCGTAAATCCCCCGGAGCAGGGCGGGGACGTACAAATCTGCATCCAGTTCCGGCCAGTGCAGGCCGGTTCCCCCGCCAAAGATTTCCACGTTCGCGATCTGCTTGCTCGTCGCCGACCCCAGTCCTTGCAGTTCCTCGCATGGAAACACGTGACGACGGCCATCGTTCAACGTGAGGATGAGCAGGTCCAAACCCGGGCCGGGCCGGTATTCCACCTTGGCAACGAGCGGCTCATGGCGCTGGTGTCGGGCGCGCTCGATGGCCCGGTCGATCTCGGCGTCAGTAGTCACAATCCTTACCCGCGGAGTCCTACCTAGGGTCTTCTGATTTCCCATCTTCTGATTAACCATGAACACGCTCCCATAATGCCGCTAGCTCGTCGAAGTGTTCTGCCGCAACGCGCAAGATCTTCTTCACGTCCGAGCGTTTTGCGTTTACCAGTCGAACGGCATCTTCGCGATTCGCCAAGGCGACAATGCGCTCGGCGCGGAGTTTCCCGCCGCGGAGCTCAACGACCACCTCGGTCTCACCGGCAAATCCGTGAACGTGGCGCGGGGGATGATCGTTCGAATAAACGATAAACCGGACTCCGCCGAATCTTAGCGAAGACACAATAGTAGTATAACCCAAGCAGCTTGGGTTATACTGGCAACTTTTTCCTGCTTGTTTGTGCCGAAACCCGCTCCGGTGTAGGCTTTTACCAGACGACCTCAGGAGGCCTTATGACGCGATTCAGAACCACCGGCAACACAACCCTGATTCCTACCCTCGCCACCATCGTGTTCATGATCGCCGTCTCCGCCTCCTCCACCGCTCAACAAATCATCTGGCAAGGCCATACCTGGGCGGTCACCAAAGGGGGCATGGCCGGAGTCGCATCCGGCAGCCCTAAGAATGTCTACATTGACGCCAAAGGCTATCTGCATCTGAAAATCACGAACAACGCCGGCACCTGGACCGCCGCCCAATTGTTCACCGTCGACAATCTGGCATTCGGAACCTTCCAGTGGGTAGTCGAGGGCGACGTGTGGAACATGGACCCGAACACGGTCCTCGGCCTGTTCCCCTACGGACCGGAAAATGGAATCGGAAAAGATGGATCGAACGAGATCGACATTGAATTCTCCCAGTGGTCCAACACCTGCGGCTGCAATGCCGACTTCACCATCTATCCGTCTCAGTATCATCAGGGCCGGTCGAGCTACAACCGTGATTTCACCGTCAGCAACGGAAAGAATCTCACCACCGCGCGCATGGAATGGAGTTCCACCAGCGTGGTCTTCACTGTGATGAGCGGCGTTCAACCCATCGGGACCCGCGCCAATGTCCTGCAAACCGCCACCTACACGTCAACCAACACGACGAATATTCCGCAGCAACCGCTCCCTGTGGGCATGAATCTCTGGGCGTTCACCGCCGTGCCGGCAACGAACCAGTCCGTGATCATTCGCAGCTTTGAATACATGCCGTAAATTTGCAATTCCTTTATTGCGGATTGCGCTCGCGTGGTCATAGCTACACCACGTTCTCCTCCTGTACAATTGCGTGTGATTTTGCGGACGAAATTGTCGCTGGCGGCGATCCTGGTGCTTTCGCTCGCCGCGTTTGCTGAACCCGTCAAGCAACTCAAGCCCACCGGCTACGTCAACGATTTCGCGCACGTCATCGACGCGGGCACAGCCGCGCAGATGGAAGACATCTGCCATCAGATCGACGACAAAGCCCACGCACAAATTGCCGTAGTCACCATCAACACTCTGGACGGCTCCGACATTGAAAGCTACGCCAGCGATCTCCTCCATCAGTGGGGCATCGGCGCCAAATCGACCAATCGCGGGGTGCTGATCCTCTACGCGATTCAAGATCACCGCGCCCGCATTGAAGTCGGGCTACGGCCTCGAGCCGATTCTGCCCGACGGCAAGACGGGAGGCTTCCAGCGCGAAGCCATCCCGCTAATGCGCAGCGGGAACTATAGCCAGGCGCTGTTGCTGGTGACCACGCGCGTCGCCGATGTCATCGCCACCGACGCTGGAATTCAACTCACCAACGCACAGCCGCTCGCTCCCACGCAGCCTGACCGCCAGCCCGAGGATCACGGCATCTCCCTCGGCGGCGTCATCCTGCTGATTGTTGTTATTCTGGTCGTCCTCGCCACGCCGCTCCGCAGCGTTCTGTTCTGGATTTTGTTTTCCGGTATGTTCGGCGGCGGTGGTCGCGGAGGATTTGGCGGCGGAGGGTTCGGCGGATTCGGCGGTGGTGGCGGAGGCGGCGGATTTGGTGGCTTTGGCGGTGGAAGCTCCGGCGGCGGCGGAGCCAGCAGCAGTTGGTAGGAATTGAGGACGAACATGGTTCCTGAAAATAAACTCAACGACTTTGTACAGCGCGTTCGCGACGCAGCCGGATCGAATGTTGAAGCCATCATCCTCTTCGGCTCCGCGGTCAGCGGCGATTTCCATGAAGGCCTCTCGGATCTGAATCTTTTCTGCGTCTTGCGCGACACCTCATTCCAGAATTTGCAGGCCTTGGCGCCGGCCGTGAAATGGTGGGAGAAACAGAAGCAGCCGCCTCCGCTCTGCATGACTCGCCACGAACTGGAGCGCTCCACCGACGTCTTCACCATCGAACTGCTCGACATGGTCCAGCATCACCGCGTTCTGTATGGCGACAACGTGCTGCAGGGCCTGCAAATTTCCATGCACCAGCACCGCGTACAGGTGGAATATGAGCTGCGCGAAAAGCTGCTTCTGCTGCGCCAGCACGTGCTTCTGGCAGCGGACAATAAATCAAAACTGTGGGACGTGCTGCTGCACTCCGTCCCATCATTCGCCACGCTGTTTCGCCACGCTCTGATTGCGTTAGGCAACGAGAATGCACCGGGCCGCCGCGAGGCCGTCGAGGAACTCGCGAAGAAGGTAGAGTTCGATCCCTCCGCCATCACCCGCGTGCTCGACATTCGCGAACGCAAAGCGGACGCTAAGAAATTGGACGCAGTCGATCTCTGCGCGAGCTATCTAGCCGCCATCGAGAAAGTAGCCGCAGCGGTCGACAAAGCACTCGCATAGAGGCTCGCGTGGGGACGGACGCATTCGTCCGTCCAGCGAGCGCAGCGAGCCTAGTGAAGACGGACTTAAGAGCGAGCCCCGACGACTGAGTCCGAGGCCACGAGATTCAAGTTAGAACGAAGAGGAGAACGTTATGGGCAAAGGATTAATCGCCGTACTCGTAGTGCTGGCAGTGATCGCGCTGATTGCGTTCATGGTTTTTGGCCAGTACGTGGGCGTGCGCAACACGCTCGTCACCAAGAACGAAGCGGTCAAAGCGTCCTGGTCGCAGGTCGATATTGTTCTGCAACGCCGCGCCGACCTGATCCCCAACCTGGTCGAAACCGTCAAAGGATACGCACTGCAGGAACAAACCGTCTTCGGCGATATCGCCAAAGCCCGCTCCGCACTGCTTTCCGCCGGAACCCCGCAGGACAAGATTGCCGCTAACGGCCAGTTGGATGGAGCTCTCGGCCGCCTCCTGCTGATCGTCGAAAATTATCCGCAGCTGAAATCCAACGAAAATTTCCTGCGGCTGCAGGACGAACTTGCCGGCACGGAAAATCGTATCGCCGTCGAGCGCAAGCGCTACAACGACACGCTGCAGGATTACAACACCTACATCCAGCAGTTCCCCAACAACATCTTCGCCGGATGGGCCGGATTCAAACCGAACCCCGCCTACTTCGCCGCGTCTGAGGGCTTCGCGCGAAGCCCCCAAGGTGAACTTTTCCAGTCCAAACACAGCGCCACAGTCGACGCCGCAACCGGCTCCGGCACACTAACCCAGTAGCCACGTAGGGGCGGACGCATTCGTCCGCCCCGCGAGCAAAGCGAGCCCCCAACGAATCAGTCCCGGTAGCGACGTGTTTTCTTTGCGACCTTCCCGCTAAGAATGAATCTCACCATCAACGAAGCTCATTCGGGAGAAGCCATGTCAAAGGTCAACATCGCCGACAAATTTTCCAAGATCTCCGAATACTGGAAGCCCTACATCGCCGCCGAACTCAACGGCCAGATGGTGAAGCTCGACAAGATCAAGGGAGAATTCGTCTTCCACCACCACGACCACGAAGACGAAATGTTCCTCGTCGTCAAAGGCCGCTTCCGCATGGAATTCCTCGATCACCACGAATGGATCGAAGAAGGCGAGTTCATCGTGGTCCCCCGCGGCGTCGAGCACAAGCCAGTGGCCGACGAAGAATGCTGGTTCCTGCTGTTCGAGCCCGCCGGCACGCTCAACACCGGCAACGTAAAAAACGAGCGCACCCATCAGGAACTGGAACGCGTATAAAGTTCGCGTATAAAATCTCTACATCAGACAATGGAACTGACTGTCTACTCCACGCAATGGTGCCCCGACTGCCGCGAGGCCAAACGCTTCCTGGCCAAGTACAACATCCCCTACAAAGAGGTTGATATCGCGACCACTCCGGGTGCGGCCGAGGAAGTATTCAAGCGCACCGGCAAGCGCGCCGTCCCGCAATTTGTTATCGATGACGAATGGGTACAGCCCTACGTGGCCGGCAAGGGATTTCTTTACGCGGAAATGGCCAAGCGTCTCGGCATTAAACATCTCTAACGAGAAAAGCAAGGACGAAGCCCATGCCCCAGGATCTTCCGCTCACGCTCGCTCTTCTCGCTCGCACTCCCGCAACTCTTAATGCACTCCTACGCGATCTTCCGCAAAAATGGACCCACTGCAACGAAGGCGAAGGCACCTGGTCCGCCTTCGATGTCGTCGGCCACCTTATTCACGGCGAGCGCACCGATTGGATGGTACGCGCGAAGGTGATCCTCGAATTCGGCGACGACCCGAGCCTTTGAGCCCTTTGACCGCTTTGGCCAAGAACGGGAAAGTCAGGGCAAATCTCTGTCCCAGCTATTGGACGAGTTCGCTCGCCTGCGCGCGGAAAATCTCCAGCAGTTGCGCGCGCTCAACCTGCAGACCAGAGATCTCGAACGCCGCGGAAAACATCCCGCCCTCGGAGCCGTCACTCTCAATGAACTGCTGGCGACCTGGGCCGTGCACGATATGACCCACTTGCACCAGATTTCCAGAATTATGGCCCATCAGTACGGTGAAGCCACCGGGCCGTGGAGCAAATATCTCGGTGTTTTGCAGTGCGCTGGCCATAGCTCTTAAGTGCCACTCGCGACATAACCCCCGTACATCCCCTTCAGTACCGTGGAAAACCCGCGCCCAGCGGGCGAAGATACGTGGGTCATCAAAAACATGGGCGAACTTACGTTTCTCTCCGAGCAGAATCAGACCGAGCTGAACCGGATCGTGCTGAACCAGATCGAGCAGAATCAGACCGGGCCGAATCAGATCGGGCAAGACCAGACTTTCGCGTCAGAATCTTCTACTCCGCTTGCCGACGCGCCTAGCCCCGTCTGCGACAGTTGGCAGGAAATTATTCAGGCCGTGCTCGCCATCGTCATGATTCTCGGCTCGCTCGCCCTGCTGCACTATTACCACCCGTTGGCCGCGCAGGCTATGCCTCCCGACGATCTGCAAAAACAAGTTCACGAATTAACCGTGCAGGTCGACCAACTCAAGCAAGAGCAAGGCATGCCCGCCGCAGTCCTAAATCGTTATCGCAATTCTGTCGGCTACATTTATGGCGTGTATCAGATCGCTTTTCCCGGCGAGCGTCCCGCAGTGCGGGCGCGCGTTTCCGGCACGGCTTTCATCGTTGGCAACGGCCTGCTGGCCACCAATCGCCACATTGCCGAACCCTGGTATGGCGACACCGAATCCGAAAAATTGATGGAGCAGGGCGCCTCCGCCACGCTGGAAAGTCTGGTGATTTTTTTCCCCGGCTCTCCCACGCCCGTGAATCTCACTCCGGCCGCAATCTCAAAGACTTCTGACCTCGCTGTGCTGCGCGCGCAAAATGTCGACCTGATGCGCGGCCTTCCGATTCTTGCCTCTGGCGAAATTGCCCAGCGCGCCCGGCGAACACGTCACGGTCATCGGATATCCCATGGGCATTGCCGGCATGGTCGCGAAGTCGCCAACGAGCATTTACGATCGTCTCGCCGATCGCCATAACGACATCAATGCCGCCAGCGAACTCGCAGCGCTCTCGCTGATTCGCCCCTCGGCCACCTGGGGACATCTCGGCGACGTCGTCGGCGACAAGCTCATCTACGACGCCACCACCGCCCACGGCGGCAGCGGCGGCCCAGTCTTCAATTCCAAAGGAGAAGTCATCGGCGTCAACTCCGCCTACATGGACGGATTCTCCGGTGGCACCCTAGGCGTCTCCGTCGAATCGCTGCGCCCCCTGCTAGAACAAGCCAGCAAGCAACACTAACTCTCTCGCGCAACTAAACGACTCACGTAGGGGCGGACGCATTCGTCCGCCCAGCGAGCGAAGCGAGCCCACGAACAATGCAGCCGCAGTCGAGAACAAGCCCTGAAGCAAAATAATGAAGCAGAAATAACTCTATTCTCCGGTCTTCGTCAGACTGGCCAAGTTGACTTCGTCCCTACGCATCCGCTCCCTCATCTGCAAACCCTGCTCACGGCTGAAATACAAATCGCCCATCCCCACGTGTTTCAAAGTCTCCTCATCCCACACCGGCGCCATGATCCCGCTCCACGAGTGAGCGTGCAAGCCGAGAAGAACATGTCCGATCTCATGCGCAGCTACGGCCCCAAACAGTTCAGCAACATCAACCCCGCGATCGCGATGCGCCTCTCCGATCCGATTCCAAAAGACGTCGATATATTTCCCTCTTCCGTCTCCCCCCAGGAAAGCCTCGCCATACACAGAATCGTTAGACGTTTTCCCTGTCGGCGCGATGTGTAACACCAGTTCTTTACCGCCCGGAACGACCCGGCACTCACCAATCGCCTTTTCGGTTGAGCAATTCACCCATACCAATTCCATCCCCGCAGCGCGAAAGATTCTCGTAGCTTCCGTTCCCGCTCGAGCCACTACCTCGGTCGGAATCCGTGCATTGTTATTGTTAATAAAAACCAGAACGCGGACCTGCGCCGCAGCCCTGCCCGCCTCCGCATAGATGCTCCCGCATAACACAACAGTCCATATTGTTCCCCACTTCCATCCAGTCGTGAACCCCATGTCCCCGCCCTCCGTATCAGCAAAGGTGGGCTTGCCGGACGGGTGCCTCAAGGCTCTGCGGGTGACCCGCGGATAAAATTTGGGTAACGGGATAAGTTCCGCATCGTCAAATGATTACGGAGCCAGGTGACATGGGGGATCGAACCGCAAGAGTGCTAAACTCCGGTTCAGTGGGGAGCTTTTACGGAAGCGGAGCAGAAGATTCGCGAACACTCCGCTTCGGTGTGTTCGAACTGGACCTGCGCGCGGGTGAGCTGCGCCGCAACGGGATCAAGGTCAAGCTGCAGGAGCAGCCCTTTCAGATCCTCGCCCAGCTTCTGGAGACGCCCGGAGAAGTTGTCACCCGGGAGCAGCTCCGCGACCGCCTGTGGCCGGCTGACACCTTCGTCGATTTTGACCACAGCCTCAACGCCGCCATTCGCCGGCTTCGCGACGCCTTGCGCGATTCGGCGGAAAATCCCACATTCGTTGAGACCGTCGCCCGGCGCGGCTATCGCTTCCTGGCGCCGGTCACGGTCAAGCCGAGCAACGGCACCGGTCCTCAGGTCGCGCCGTTTGCGGCAGAACCTCATCCTCACCCGGCTAAGCGCCTTCGCATATGGTGGCTCGTCGCCGGCTCTGCTGCCGTGGTACTCGTACTTCTTGGACTCAAACTCGGATTGCTACTGGCCCACAATCACGTTTCAGCTCCATACCGCATTTCGCAACTGACCGCCAATCCCGCCGATGATCGCGTTCGCGTCGCCGCCATTTCCCGCGACGGCAAATATCTTGCCTTCTCTGATGAAACCGGTTTCTACCTTCGCGAAATCGATAGCGGTGAGACCCATCCCCTGAACCTGCCCGCTGGCCTCAAGGCAGATTCGATCAGCTGGTTTCCCGATGGCACTCACCTGGAGATCTCACTCTTCGGTCAGGGGCAACCATCGAGTCTTTGGGAGATCTCGACCCTTGGCGGCGCGGCCCGAAAGCTGAACGATGAAGCCTGGTCTCCCGCAGTATCGCCGGATGGCAAGCAAGTCGCCTTCGTTACCGGTAAAGAATTGCGTCAGCAGGTTTGGCTCATGGACACGGATGGTGGACAGCCCCGGAAGCTGGTGGGCGAGCCCGGAGATTTTTTTGCGGGTATCGCCTGGTCGCCCGACGGCACCATGCTCGCTTACACCCGCGGAAGGCTGAGCTACGCGTATAGCGTGAACGGGACGATCGAAATTCTTGATGTCAAAAATCGGCGCATCGATAGCGCTCCCGTGCGCCTCAGCAGCTGGATGTTCTCCGGCTTGAATGGCCCGTTGGCCTGGGCTCCGGATGGACGCCTCATCTACTCGCTGTCGGAGCCGCCTCCGCGCCCGCCCGATTCCAACCTCTGGTCCATGACCGTGAATCAACAAGGCCAGCAGGTTGGATCACCGGTCCGCCTGACCGATAGTCCGGGCGCTATCTACGATGTCACTTCGTCGTCGGACGGAAAAAGCATTGCGTACATCAAAGGAGTACCGCAGCCCGACGTTTACGTCGCCGACCTGACCGGGCGTGACACCATCAGCGAGCCGCAACGGCTCACCCTCGATGACCACCAGGATGTCCCCTTCGACTGGACTCCCGACGGCAAACAAGTCATCTTCATTTCAGATCGCACCGGGCGCTTCAGCATCTACAAGCAGGCCGTCGACCAGACTACCCCAGAGATGCTGATCCGCAGCAACGAGTCCTTGTTCCAGGCACGGTTGAGCCCCGACGGAACCCAACTTATCTACTTGATATTTCCAGACTCTGCGTCCCCAAAGCACGTCACTCGGCTGATGAGCGTGCCGCTGGCCGGAGGAACTCCTCGCGACATTGTTGAGGATAGCTGGATCAGCAATCATCAATGTGCGCGCGCGCCCGCGACCGTGTGCATCTTCAGCGTGATCGGCAACCGGGCTCTCACGTTTTTCGCTTTCGATCCCATCAACGGTAAGGGGCCGCAGGTCTATCGTCTGGAAGATGATTTCCCCCAGCTCTACAACTGGACCCTGTCGCCGGATGGCGCCACCCTGGCCATCGCCAAGGGAAAGTGGACCGACGATGAAGGTTCCCGGATCCATCTGGTTGCCCTTAACGGAGGCGCGGAACGATGGCTGAATATACCGGGCCTGCCCGGAATTGCTTCCATCGACTGGGCCGCCGACAGCCGCAGCCTGTGGGCAGTTACCTCGGGGCAAGAAGAGAACGAACTGCTGAACATTGATCTTCCAAGCCACGATCTTCCAGGGCACGATCTGCAGGGCCGCGCCCGCGTCGTTTGGAAGCCCGTGAAAAAGCACGTGGGCTGGGCCATTCCCTCGCGCGATGGCCGTCGCCTCGCGCTCCATGTCTCCAGTAGCAGCGCCAATGCCTTTATGTTGGAACGCCCGTGAACCCCGCTGCCTGCCTTGATGCACTGTGATCGTTTTTCGCCAGCTTCGCGAGTAAAGTAGTTTCATGCGCCATGGTCTCGTCCTGGTCTTGTTGTTCGTTCCCTGTTGCCTCGCCCAGAATCAGCCGCCGCCTCCCTACTGGGCCTATCCTATAAACCCTCCGTCGAATGCCGCAGCCCCGGCCCCAGACAACGCCCCGCAGCACATCCCGGACAGCGACCTCTCGTTCACGCTCACGCAAATTCGCGATTTATACACTGCTCCTGATTGGCATCCGGCGGCTCATCCCACAATGCCCCAAGTCGTGGCTCGCGGCCACCAGCCCGACGTCTACGCCTGCGGCTATTGCCACCTGCCCAACGGCGAGGGACGCCCCGAAAACGCCAGCCTTGCCGGCCTCCCCACCAGCTACATCATTCGCCAAGTGGACGACTTCAGAAGCGGTATGCGCAAGAGCTCCGAACCACGCCACGGGCCCGCAGCCGCCATGATCGGCGTCGCAACCAAAGCTGCCGACCAGGAGGTCCAGGCCGCCGCCAATTATTTTTCCCGCCTCGAGCGCAAGCCCTGGATTCGCGTCGTCGAAACCAGTACCGTCCCTAAAACTCACGTCGCCGGATGGATGCTGGTTGCTGACACTCCCGCCGCCACCGAACCCATCGCCCAGCGCATCATCGAAACACCGGAGAACCTGGAACGCACCGAACTGCGCGACGACACCTCCGGCTTCATCGCCTACGTACCGGAAGGAAGTCTGCAGAGAGGAAAGCAACTGGTCAAAACCGGCGACAGCGGCCGCACCGTCCCGTGCGCCAAGTGTCACGGCCCGGGCCTGCGCGGAACCGGAAACGTCCCGCCCATCTCCGGCCGCTCGCCCAGCTACCTGGTCCGCCAGTTATTCGATATGCAGTCCGGCGCGCGCCACGGCTCGTCCTCAAAACCCATGCGCCCGCAAGTGGTCTCGAAGCTCACCATCGACGACATGGTCGCCATAGCCGCCTACGTAGCCTCGCTCCGGCCGTAGGATTTACGTCGGCTGCGTCATCCAGACGGGAGGCGTTCTTCAGGCGGAGGATCTCCCGCACATCCGCAGCCGAAGAGAAAAGAAACAGCCGGAAACTGGAAGCTCCCGGCTGTCAATTTTCCTAAATGTTCACGCAACGCCCTAGAACGCGTACCGCAGCGAAAACTGAATCAGCCGCGGCGTGCCTTCCGAGTTCAGAATCTTCCCAAATGAAGATCCTGCCTCGACATCGGTCACCGCAGGATTCGCGAAGTTGGCGTGATTCCAGATATTAAAGAAGTCCGCCGTAAAACGGATCTCCTGGCGCTCGTTGATCTTGAAATACTTGATCAGCGAAGCGTCCCAGTTCTGCTCGTGTGGGCCGCGATAGAGATTGCGGCTCAAGTCTCCGAAGCCAGTCCCGCAATAGTTCGGATCGCTCTGGCACTGGGTCGGATAGAGAAGAGGTGCCGGAGTGAATGCACCGAGATTCAGATATCCGTTGGTGACGCGGCTCTGGATGCTGCCGCCCGTCAGCCCGCTGGCAATCGACGCGCCGGGCGCCAGGCTCGCTCCCAACAACGGCGTGCTGCCTTGACCTAAGAACGCAGTGCCCGCGCCCGAGTCGAGAATCGAAAACGGATTTCCCGATTGAATGATCGTCACTCCCGACACCGACCAGCCTCCCAGCGCAGTATGCATCAGCCCTTTGCCCTCCCGGAATATCGGCAATTCGTAAACGTAACTCACCGACAACCGGTGCCGCCGGTCAAAGTCCGAAGGGCCGCGAGATGCGTTGATGTTGCTCTGATCGTTATAGGCGGTGTTGAAAGCCGTGTTCCCGGTCGAAGTCGCGTCAATGTTCTTCGAGAACGTATACGCCGCCTGCAAATAATTCTGCCCCCAGCGCCGCGATAACGTGGTCTGCAACGAGTGGTAAATCGAGTAAGCGTCGTCGGCGAAAATCTGATACCCGCTATACCCGTTCAATCCCGGAGTCGGCGTGCGGGCAATCGCATTGGAGAACGTGTTGTCGGTGATGCTGTAATTGTTTCCGTTCACGTCCGTCACGGTAAACGGATTCTGCGGCGTCGCATTCACCGATTGGATCGCATCGCGCGTCTCGCGCAGGTGAATTCCGCGCGTGCCCACGTATCCTATTTCGCCCACCCAGTGCTGTCCGAACTCGCGTTGCAACGTCAGGTTCCATTGCTGCGTGTTCGGCACCACAAAATGCCGCGGCACTTCCAGCACAAACAGGTTCTGTGTCGTGTTCACTCCAGGACCGCCAGTGCAGGCGTAGTTCCCATCCTGCCCCGACGGACTATTGGGCGTGAAGCTGATCAGCCGCGCCAGGCACGGCACCCACGCCGCCGAGAGTTGCCCCGCCTGCGGCACAGCGTTCGGATTCACCGCCGGAGTTCCCGTGAAAAAATTCGCCAGCGTGAACCCCGGCGTCGTGGGGAAAAAGACGATCGGAATAAACGGCGACTGGAAGCTCAACTGATCCACCGCCCCAATATCCTCGCGCACGTAGTAAATTCCGTAGCCGCCGCGCAGCGTGGTCGTGTGCCGTCCCAACACATCCCAGGCAAATCCCACGCGTGGTCCCAGTCCCGTCGAAACGCTGTTATTGAACGTCGATCCCGCCGCGTTCCCGCTCAATCCGGAAACATTCAGCTTGTTCACGCAACTCGGATAGATAAATGGATACGTTCCCGACTTCGTCAACGACGACTGAATGTTTCCGATGTGGCAATCTCCATCGGTCCACGCCCCGAGAAACTCGGTTCGCAATCCCACATTCACCGTCAGATCCGGATTGACCTTCCAATCATCCTGCGCAAACACCGCCGAATCGTTCTGCTTGTAGTGGTGGTTGTAAACGCCGCCACCGCCGAAACTGAACTGCACGTTTCCGTTCGCGAAGTTTTCAAAATCCGTCAGCCCGTTCGACGTATTGGTAAAGAAAACCTGCCCATTGAACACTTGCGGAAATTGTTTAACGAGATTCACCCGCACGTATTGCCCGCCAAACGTCATCGTATGCTTGCCCCGGACCCAGCTCAGGTTCTCCACAAAGTTGTAGTTATTCTGCGTCTGAAACTGATTCGCCGGAGGCGTCGGCCCAAACTGAAATCCCGAAGTGCCGAAAGTAAATTTGTAAACGCTGCTGGTCAGATTGCTGGTGGGCCGGTCGATGCCCACGTCGCTGGCGGTCACCGGATTCACATTGATGCCGCTGTTATCGATATGCACCAGTCCAAAACGAAAATCGTTGACCAGCCTCGCGTTGAACACATGCGTCTCCGCAATGCTGAGGAAGCGGTCATGCACCGGAATGTCATAGGGGAAGTTCAAATCAGTTCCACTCGCCGGCGCGCCCAGTGAAGCCTGCAGTCCGCCCGCTCCGAAGGGAATATCCTGCTCGGAATTAGAGAAAAAGAACCGCGCCGCCAGCGTGTCCTTGGAGTTGTTGAACTCCCGATCCCAGTTGCTGGTGAACTGATCGTCCGTGAACCGCCCTGGCTTGCTCACCGTAAATTGCACCGGAGTCCCGGGCTGCGTTCCCGCCGGAACATTCGGCATGGGGAACAGATATCCATTCGCCGGCGCTCCAAACTGATTGCTGTTGAACGCCAACAGAGACGCCGCTACCGGATCAATCGTGTACCCAGCCGGCAACGCCTGCAGCCCGGCAGTTGCGACATTGTACGCATTCAAATCATTGATCAGGTTCGCTTCCGAAGTCGGATCGGTTCCCCGATCCGCCGCCGGAATATACGGAACAAAAGTGCTGATCAACGTTCCCGGAGAATCGCCGCTCCGTTGCCGAGTTCCTTGATAGTTGATGAAAAAGAATCCCAGCTTCCCGCCCGGACTCACCGGCCCCCCCAGACTTCCGCCAAAAATATTCTGTTGAATCACCGGGCGCGGCGATCCCGTCTGCTTCAGGAAATATTCATTCGAATCCAGCACCGTGTTGCGAAAGAATTCGTACACGTCCCCGTGAAACTGATTGCTGCCCGACTTCAGGATCGCATTGATATTCCCTCCGCCATTGCGCCCCTGGCTGGCGTCATACAGCGAAGTTTGAACTTTGAACTCCTGCACTACGTCCGGATTCGGCAGGGGCGTCGTCGTCAGCTCCGCCACGTTGTAGTCCGTCGCGCTGATGCCCTCGATCAGGTAGTTATTGTTGTCCTCCCGTTGGCCGTTGACGAACATGTGCACCTGGCCGCGTCCCAGCTGCGAGGCCGCATTCAATTCGCCCTGCGCGCCTGTCGACAGCGTCAGCAACTGCTGGAAGTTTTGCGTGGCCAGCGGCAGCGCCCGAATCGTATTGCTTTCGACCGCCTGCCCAGTGGACGCATCCGTTGTGTCCACCTGCTGCACTTCCGCCTGCACCTCGATCTTCTGCTGCACCGACTGCGTCGAGAGCTTGGCCGTCATGCGCGTTGTCTCGGTGACGCGTACCCCGATGTTGGAGAACTTCCCCTCGGCGAACCCTCCCCCATGAATGCTCACCGTGTAGGTCCCAACCGGCAGCAATGGCGCCATAAACGTGCCGTCCGCACCGGTCTTCACCGTGCGCTCCAGCACATTCGTGTCCTGATTCGTGATGCGCACATCCGCGTTGGCCACCACCGCGCCACTCGGATCGGTTACCGTGCCCGCAATGGCTCCGGTCGCACCGCCTTGGCCGAACGACAACGACGTGAATGCGAGAATCGCAATAGCAATAACAATCAACCTGATGGATGGGCTCGGCATTGTCTTTCTCCAAATTCTGGAAATCTTGATCGCTGTTTAATCAGTTGAGAATGCAAGACATCGGATACGACACTTGCGAAAGAATCCGGCGATACCGCACGCTCGCGTGCTCGCTCCCTCGGCTCTGACCAGGAACGACTTGGGCACTGATGTCCGCATGCCGGATACACCATTCCCCGTGGGACTGCTGGGGATGGCAAAAGCTTATCGGAACGCAGTGGCCGTTTTCAAGAGCAGCTTTTGTGGAAGGTTACTGGTTGGAGGCATGCCTCATCTTGCTTTGGGTTCGCGCCTAAATCCTTTGATCCATCCGGGTTCCCGGACGTGTTCATCCTGGAAGCGGAGCATGCGCGCAGCTAAAATCGTCGACCGGTTCAGATAGCCAACAACTTTTCGCTCGTCCGCTCGATCCACCACTGGCATGCGGCCGATGTTATGGTTCAGTAGTTTCAGCGCAGCCTCTGAGACCAGTTCGTCGGGATAGGTCACCACCAGGTTTTTGCAGCCGGCTTCCAGCGCGGTCATCGCACCGGATGGATCCTTGTCGAGCGCGCGCAGGATGTCGCCGCGCGTGACGATCCCAGTCAGTTTGCCCGCGTCATCCAGAATCAGCAACGCTTCGTAGCGCGCCACCGCCGGATCGTGATTCGCAATGCGCTCGGCGAGTTCGCCAATCTTCATGCTCGCCGGGATCACGGGCGGGTCTTTTTCCATGGTGTCGCCGACGGTTGCCTGCGTAAGCGCATCGGCCTCGTAGTCCTGGTGCACGCGCAATCCGCGCCGCGCCAACTTCTCCGTCATGATCGAACTGGTGGGCATCAGCAGCATCGCGATCCCATCGGCGATCACGGCCACCAGCATCAACGGCAGCACCGAGTTGTAATCGCGCGTAATCTCGAAAGCAAAAATGATGAACGAAAACGTGGCCCGCGACGCCGCTCCGAAGACCGCTCCCATCGCCACCAGGGCAAACGCTCCCGGCGATAGATGCGCCGAGGGAAACACATGGTTCCCAATCATCGCAAACAGCCCGCCCATCGCGGCGCTCCACATAAACGTCGGCGCCAGCAATCCGCCCGAGGTGCCCGATCCCAGCGAGATCACCAGCACGGTAAACTTCGCCACCATCACCAGCAGCAGAATCTTCCACGCCAGGCTTCCCGTCAGGATCGCGCCAATCGTGTCATACCCTACGCCGAACACGCGCGGCACAAAGAATCCGATAATGCCTAACGCCAGCGCTCCAATCGCCGGCCACCACAATTCATCGAATGGAAGTTTTTCAAACATATCCTCCACCCAATACAGCGCCTTGCTCAAAACCACCGCAGCCACGCCACAGATTGGGCCCAGCACCAGATAAAACGGCAGCGCATGCGGAATCCCGAAGTCCATCGTTCCTACCTGGAACATCGGCCCCGCCCCCAGAAGCTGCATGTGAACCGCGGTCGCCAGCGTCGACGCAACCACCAACGGAATGAACGAACGCGATTTGAACTCAAACAGCAGCAACTCAATGGCGAGAATCACGCCCGCAATCGGAGTGTTGAACGTAGCCGACATGCCCGCCGCAGCTCCGCAAGCCAGCAGAACTTTGCGTTCGACGGCCGTGGTATGCAGAAATTGTCCAACCAGCGAGCCGATCGCGCCGCCCGTTTGAATGATCGGCCCTTCCGCGCCGAACGGACCGCCCGTGCCAATCGCGATCGCCGCCGAAATCGGCTTCAGCAGCGCCACTCGCGGCTCAATGCGGCTGCGATTGGTCAGCACCGCTTCCATCGCCTCCGGAATGCCGTGCCCCTTGATCTTCGACGTGCCGTACTTCGCCATCACCCCGACGACCAGTCCTCCGACGACCGGAACCAGAATGACCCAGGCTCCCAGGTGATGCTGCCCCACGCTAATGAAGGCCGTCGACCAGCGATGGAAGAAGAAGAGGTTGGTGAACAGCCCGATCAGCTTATACAGGACGTAGGCCACCAGCCCGCCAATCAGCCCAATCGCCCCCGCCAGAAAAGACACCAGCACCATGCGGAACTGCGCGGGAGGCTGCACTGGCGGAAATGGAACTCCGTCCACTGGCGCCGCCGATGCGGGCGCAATGGCATTCAACCCCGTCGCGCTCATATCAGAGGAGAGCTTCACTGACGCAGGAAGCACTGGAGGTGCAAACGTCGAGTATCCGCTCGCTCCCGCAAATGCGGGAGAGTACCGCCTCAGCAAAGACGTGGAAGAGCGGCGCTTCAGCGCCGCGTTAAGCGTTCCCCAAAAACCGGCTCTGGCCCCTCTGGATGTCTCTGACATTTCGAATCACTTTCTTAGAATCCGCGTCTCGATCGCAAGCGTGGAAGATCTGGCGCGCCAGCGCAAACGTGGAAGAGCGGCGCTTCAGCGCCGCGTCACGCTCACGAGGAACGACGGGCTTTAGCCCCCGTCTTCCCACGCGGCCCGCCCTTCATCACCCGCCGCAGAGCCGTCACCAATCGCGGCGCCGCATTCTGCAACTCTTCATGATGATGCAGCGCCAGCTCCGCCAGCACCTTCTCGCCCTTGGCCGTCAGCGCCAGCAGCACTTCGCGCCGGTCGTCCTGCGCCGATTCCCGCCGCACGTATCCGCCCGTTTCCAGCCGGTTGATCAACTCCACCGTGCTGTGATGCTGAATCATCATCCGGTCGGCCAGTTCCCGAATCCGCGGCCGCACGCCCTCCGGCATTCCCTTCACCGTCAGCATCAGCTGGTACTGCCCGCGCTCCAACCCCGCGGCATGCAGCGCCAGCTCGCTGAAATGCATGAATTTCCGGATCTCGTAGCGGAATTCTGCCAGCGCTTGATAATCCGACACAGTAAGTTTCTTCATCCCGCCGATTGTATCGTGCCCCGATAGTCTAACTAACATTATATCGTATAACGATATATTTGTAATTCCCGCAGCGGCCTTGCCTCTGTGAACCTCAGTGCCCTCTGTGGTGAAAGCGATCTCTTCCCGAACTCACTCACGGCGCTAGCCCAATTCGCTCCCGCCATTTAGAATCCTCTGTCCACCATCCAAGGAGCTCAACCGTGATCCCGCGCTACACCCGCCCGGAGATGGCCCGCATCTGGAGCGACGAAAACCGCTTCCGCACCTGGCTCGCCGTCGAAGTCGCCGCCACTGAAACCCTCGCCGAAGCTGGACTCGTCCCCAAAGACGCCGCCAAGGCCATCAAGGAGCGCGCCGACTTCCGCGTCGAACGCATCCACGAAATCGAAGCCGAAGTTCGCCACGACGTCATCGCCTTCACCACTGCCGTCGCCGAGATCGTCGGCCCGCATGCTCGCTGGTTCCACTACGGCCTGACTTCGAACGACGTGGTCGACACCGCGCAAGCCCTGCTCATCAAACAAGCCTCGCAAGTGATCGCGCAAGACTTGCAGCGTCTCTCCGAAGTCCTCGAGCGCCGCGCGTGGGAATTCAAAGACACGCCCATGATCGGCCGCACCCATGGCGTGCACGCCGAACCCATCACCTTCGGATTCAAAATCGCCAACTGGTATTCCGAAACGCAGCGCAACATCACGCGCTTCATGGCTGCCGCAGAAGACATGCGCGTAGGAAAGTTCTCAGGCGCAGTAGGAATCTTCGCGCACCTCACGCCTGAACTTGAAGAGAAGATCTGCGCGCGCCTCGGCCTGAAGGCCGCGGACGTGTCGTCGCAGGTGATCCAGCGCGACCGCCATGCCAACTACCTGGCAACGCTGGCCGTGATCGCGTCGACTCTGGATAAGATCGCGACTGAACTGCGCCACCTGCAGCGCACGGAAGTGCGCGAGGCGGAAGAGTTCTTCAGCGAGAAGCAGAAAGGCTCGTCGGCCATGCCGCACAAGCGCAATCCGGTGAATGCTGAACAGATCAGCGGACTGGCGCGCGTGGTGCGGGCCAACGCGCAGGCTGGATTCGAGAACGTTGCCCTGTGGCACGAGCGCGACATCTCGCACTCGTCGGTCGAGCGCGTCATCCTGCCCGACTCGACCACGCTCGCCGACTACATGCTCAACAAGACCACGAACCTGGTCGACACCATGTTCGTCTATCCCGAACGCATGCGCGCCAATCTGGAATCGACGCACGGCCTCATCTTCAGCGGACAGCTTCTGCTCGACCTGGTCGAGCAAGGCGTCAGCCGCGAGGACGCCTATCGCCTGGTGCAATCCCACGCCATGCGCGCCTGGAAGGAAGGCCTCGACTTCCACCAGCAAGTGCTGTCCGACAAGGAGATCACCAGCCGCATCCCGCGCCAGAAGATCGAATACGCCTTCGACCTGCAGCGCCAACTGAAGAACGTCGACAAGATCTTCGCCCGCGTCTTTGGCAAGAAGGCAGGCAAGGGCAAGGTGGCGCGGAAGAAGGCTGGCAAGCGGCGGTGAATCTGCGAAGTGTTCCTTCAGGAACATGTTTTACGGGATTGTACGTACAACGGACGATAAGCCGTTTCGTTTCTGTGGGTGGGGAAACGGGGCGCGATTCGTGCCTTGGGCAACCCGGGGCCTAAAGGCCTATTCTATTTTCCGGGCACTTGACGCGGCCCTTGAAGGGCCGCTCTTCCACGTGGGTGTCGGCGGCATCGGGCTATCCAAGATGTGAGGACGTTCGCATCGATCTGCCCAACGGCGGGCGGGGCCTAAAGGCCTATTCTATTTCCCAGGCACTTGACGCGGCCCTTGAAGGGCCGCTCTTCCACGTGGGTGTCGGCGGCATCGGGCTATCCAAGATGTGAGGACGTTCGCATCGATCTGCCCAACGGCGGGCGGGGCCTAAAGGCCTATTCTATTTCCCAGGCACTTGACGCGGCCCTTGAAGGGCCGCTCTTCCACGTGGGGTCGGCGGCACCGGGCTATCCAAGGTGTGAGGACGTTCGCATCGATCTGCCCAACGGCCGCGGGGCCTAAAGGCCGTTCTGATTTTGGGACGCTTGACGCGGCCCTTGAAGGGCCGCTCTTCCACGTCACTGCCGGCGGCATCGTCCGCATCGCCACCCAACCGAAGAACCGACGCTTCAACGCTTGACGCGGCCCTGGGGGAGCCGTTCTTCCACCTCACTGCGAGGGGCATCGTGACTCACGTGAGAAGTGGGGGGTTACTGTCGCTTCCAGTCGGAGTAGTAAGACCCCTCGAGCAAATAATTCACCAGCTCAGGGCTATTGCGAGAGAGCGAAGTCTCCCATTTCACCGCACCCATGAATGTATTCTGTAGGAAGTAGTAACTCTTGCCTTCTTCGATCTGCATCTCGAAGCCGTTGGCGTTCTCCGATTGAGAAACGAATTGGTACTTGCCGGGATCGAGATAGGCGAAGCTATAAGTCCCCTGCCGATTGACCGCAATCACTTGATCGTTGGCGTGCAGTTTGAATTGGCTTCCATGACCCACATAGCTCGGACCCAAGGACGGGCAAACCACTACGACCGTGGCCTTGCCAGGCTTGACCTCCGGCAACGGATGATTTTGCCGATCCACCTCGGCGATCTCCTTGGACTTGACGCCGGGCAGCTTTTTCTTTTCGATCTCCTTGCCTTCCTGCGGGATGTCGTTGAGGGTCACTCGCGGACCAAACGCACTCAACGCCTTCGCTACCACCTTGTTGGCCGAGCGATTGGGGACTTTCAGCAGGATCCGCTCCGTCTGGTCACCGTTCTTGTATTCGAAGTAAAACCAGTAATCATCAACATGCTGCTGGGCAAGAGAGATGCCCGCGGCGGGACTGATCGGCGCGATGAAAAGAGGCAGCACTCCTCCGCGCATGCGATTGGTTACTTCGAACACGACTTTGCTGATCGAGTCATAGCTCACATCGAATTTGTCCGGAACCTCGGACTTTTCTTCCGGGATGCCCTGGAAGCGGATGGTCCGGCTGGCATCGTCGAAGGTGAGACCTCCGGACCTGTCAATAAATTCGCGCTGCGTGTCACTGCGGTGACGATGGATCTTGACGTGGTAGGAAGTGGTGGTATCAGGTGCGGCCAGGCAGAGTGATGCGAGTAGTAAGAGAGTGATCTGGAAGACGGCGCGCTTCATGGGCTGGCTCTCAGCTGCGCAAAGCGCGATTCTCCCACTCGCGTGACGCGAGTGCAAGCTGTTTAATGCCGCAGATGAACTTAAGCCGTGCCCTTCCGGCGTCGTCCAGCGACAGTGGAACAGCAGGTTCCTCGGTGCGCGCGCTCGGTCGGAATGACAACCTATAGAGCTTGGCTCGCTTCGCTCGCTGGACAGCCGATGGCGGCTGTCCCTACATGGCTTAGGCGGTCGCCTTGCGGACTGCTCTCTCTGCCGCCTGCGGCAATTGCACTGGCACAAAATAATCTTCCGGGTACAAGTAGTCTTCGCCGGACTCGTCGATGACGCGAATCTGGTGCAGCCTGGCCGCCACTTTGTCCGGGATGATTTGATAAATCTTGCGCAGCTCCAGCGAGGCAGCGTAGCCCTTGTTGCCGATGCAAATAACGTATTGTGCTTCGCGTTTCATATCATTCGAGAATGCGCTTGACCTTGTACTCTTTCGCCCCAATCCCGTGGGCTTCGTACCAGTGGATTTCCGCATGGCGTATCGTACCATCGAGAAATTGCACGTCGGCAGTGCCTTTTAGTTTTCTCCAGCGGGCTTTGGCGTATGCCTTCCAGAGACGTCTGCGCTCGCGGATTGCTTTGCCGGACGCGATCACTTCCACGTTGGCGATGCGTCCAACAATTTTGAAGTGCATGCGAGTGCACCGCTAGAACCTGGGCGGACGAATGCGTCCGCCCCTACGTGGACTTTTCTAGCTGCAACCGCTGGTGCTGCCGCAGCTCATGCATCGATAGCAGCTGCCGTTTCTGGTCATGATGCTGCCGCAGAAGCTGCAACTGGGGGCGTCTCCCAGGTCGACTATGTTGGAGAGGGCGTCGGCTGCGTGGACGGAGCCGGGGCGCAGCTCTCGCTGGTCGGCTCTCGGCGGCGCGGCGTTATTTACATCTTCAACTTCGTGCGGTTGACTGCTTACTGCTGATCCTCGCAGGCGCAGATTTTCGAAGAGCATTTGCTGCTGGCCGGTCAGGAAGCGGAGTTGGAGCCAGCGGAAAATGTAGTCCATGATGCACTTGGCGTAGCCGATGTCGGGATTGCCGGACCATCCGCTGGGTTCGAAGCGGGTGTGGGCGAATTTTTCGCAGAACAGTTTCAGCGGGACGCCGTGTTGCAGGGCGATGGAGACGGCTAGCGCGAAGCTGTCCATGAGGCCGCTGACTGTGCTGCCTTCTTTGGCCATGGTGATGAAGAGTTCGCCGGGATCTCCGTTGGGATAGAGGCCTACGGTGATGTAGCCCTCGTGGTCTCCTACTTTGAATTTGTGGGTGATGGAGGCGCGCTCTTCCTGGAGCTTGTGGCGGATGGCGCGGGGTGGAGCGTTCAAATCCTCTTCTTCTACCTGGACAGACGCGGGCAGGAGTGCCCGCGCCACACCGCCTTCGGCGGTCTTTGTGCCTGCGGCGCTCAGGGGTTGGGCTTTCTTGCAGCCGTCGCGATAGACGGCTACTGCTTTCAGGCCCAGCTTCCAGGCCTGGAGGTAGGCGTCGCTGATGTCTTCTACCGTGGCGTTCTCGGGAAGATTTACCGTTTTCGATATGGCTCCGGAGATGAACGGCTGGGCGGCGGCCATCATGCGGAGATGGCCTAGATAGTGGATGGATCTGGTGCCTTTGGCCGGCTTGAAGGAGCAATCGAAGACGGCCAGGTGATCGTCCTTCATGTGAGGCGCGCCTTCGATGGTGCCGGTGGCGTCGATGTAGCTGACGATGGCGTCGGTCTGCTCGTGGGTGTATCCGAGCTTGAAGAGCGCGGTGGGGACGGTCTGGTTGACGATCTTGATCATGCCGCCGCCTACCAGCTTTTTATATTTCACTAGCGCCAGGTCGGGCTCGATGCCGGTGGTGTCGCAGTCCATCATGAAGCCGATGGTGCCTGTGGGGGCCAGCACCGTTACCTGGGAATTTCTGTAGCCGTGCTTTTCGCCGTGGGCTAGAGCTTCGTCCCAGCATTGCTTGCTGGCTTCGTAGATGCTGGTTGGGACGTTCAACTTGTTAATCCCATTTACTGATGGCTCTGTGCATGCGGATTACGTCTAGGAACGGCTCGCGGTTTATGTACCAGCCTGGGCAGGCGCCTCCGGGCATGGTTTGTACGGGGCTCGCTTCGCTCGCTGGACGGACGAATGCGTCCGTCCCCACGTGAGCATTGCCTGCGTGAGTTACTCCTGCTCCTAGATTTGTTTCGGACAGATTCTTCTTTGTGGCTTCTGTGGCTGGGGCTAGGGGCTCGCAGGATTCGGCGATGCGTCTGGAACTCTGCAGATAGGCTTCGCCGCACATGATTGCGGTTACGCAGCTGGCGTAGTCGCGTCCGGCGTCGGAGTCGTAGGGCAGGCCTGCGGCCATTAGGAGCGCGCCTAGATTTGCGTAGCCGAGACCCAGCGGGCGATAGTCATGGCTGTTGCGCATGATTTGCTCGGTGGGATATCCGGCGTTGTCGACCAGGATTTCCTGAGCGGTGATGAGGACGTCTACCGCGTGGCGGTAGGCTTCTACGTCGAAGGTGCCGTTGGGCGCGAACTTCAGAAGATTGAGGCTGGCCAGGTTGCAGGCGGAGTCGTCCAGGAACATGTATTCGCTGCACGGATTGCTGGCGTTGATTCTCGCCGTGTTCTTCGACGTGTGCCAGCGGTTGACCGTGGTGTCGTATTGCATGCCGGGATCGCCGCAGTGCCAGGTGGCTTCGGAAAGTTTGTGCAGCAGGTCTTTGGCTTTGTAGGTCTTGATGACGCTGTTGTCGAGGACGGAGCGGGTGGAGAAATCGGTGTCGCGAACTACGGCGTACATGAAGTCGTCGGTGACGCGGACGGAGTTGTTGGCGTTCTGGAAGAAGATGCTCGAGTAGGCTTCGGCATCGGGAGAAGCGCCGTCGTATCCCATGGCGACCAGGGCGTGGGCCTTGGCTTCTTCCTTCTGCTTGCACTCGATGAATTCGACGATGTCGGGATGCTCGACGTTGAGGATGACCATCTTGGCGGCGCGGCGAGTCTTGCCTCCGGACTTGATGACTCCGGCGAAGGCGTCGAATCCTTTCATGAAGCTGAGCGGGCCGCTGGCGGTGCCGCCGCCGGAGAGGATTTCGTTGGATCCGCGGAGCGTGGACAAGTTTGTGCCGGTGCCGCTGCCCCACTTGAAGAGCATGCCTTCGGTCTTGGCCAGCGTGAGGATGGAGTCGAGCGAATCTTTTACTGAGTTGATGAAGCAGGCGGAGCACTGCGGCTTGGAATAGCCGGTGATGCCGAATTCGACTTGCTGGGTCTGGGGATTCCAGTGCCAGCTGCGGCCGTCGGAGTTGGGCTCGATGCGGTCGCATCCTACGTTGAACCAGACAGGCGAGTTGAAGGCGGCGTACTGGCGGACGAGGATGTGGACTAGCTCGTCGTGGAAGGTGACGCCATCTTCGGCGGTCTTGAAGTAGCCCTGGGCTTGTCCCCAGTCGCGGATGGTTTCGGCGACACGGGCTACTAGCTGGCGGACTCCGGTCTCACGCTGAGGGGTGCCGAGCTTGCCGTGCAAGTATTTCGAGGCGACGATGTTGGTCGCGGTCATGGACCAGTCTTTGGGGACTTCGACGTCTTTCTGCTCGAAGATCACGCCTCCCTGGGAGTCAGTGATCTGAGCTAGACGGAGTTCCCATTCGACTTCGGAGTACGGGGAGACGCCGGGCTTGGTGAAGAGGCGACGGAAGGCGAGACCGGGGGATTTCTTCTTCTGGACGGAGGTCTGGGTAGCGTTCGAGACGTTGGGTGTGGCGGCGGGGGTGGATTCGGATGTCTTCAATTCCGGCATTTCGGGGCTCTCCTATTAGATTCTATGGGGTGGTGCGCCGATTCGGGCGTCTGGCCAGCAGACGACGGGATCGGGGATTGCGGGGCCGTTTTGGAACGGGATTTGGGTCGTTCGCTTTCGATCATGTTTCGATATTTGTGGCGTCCCTTCGGGACTCTTTCTTCTCAACTCTTTGCACCCGGGACTTACGTCCCGGGCTAATGAATGCCGCCCCTTCGGGGCTTCCGTTCAGAAGCCGGAGGGGAATGGGGACGGACAGTGAATGTTGGTGGCGGCTCCGGAGTGCATGGACGGGGCTGCTGGCGTTGGGTTCGGCTGGAACGCGGGCGCTTCAGTGGCTTCGGCAGACGCGGACAGGAGTGTCCGCGCCACATTTGCCGGGGCCACACTTTTCTGAGCCACACTCGCTTCGGTCATCTCCAGGCTGGTGGCGAAGTGGGCGCCTATGCCGGTGGTCTTCTCGGCGGAATTGGCGATCCATTGATTCAGGGCGGCGCAGATGGAGCGGCGCTGGGATTCGTCCTGGAGGACTACGTAACGGATGAAATAGCGGCCGGAGGACAGGCGGGCGCGCATGGGGTTGGTCCAGGTGAGCATGCGGTCGAGGACAAAGGCCATGTCGTCGTCTTCGAAGAATTGGGTTACGGCGAGCATGCGGCGGGGGGCTGGGGCTGAAGCCCCTTTTTCTGTGGGCCCTGACGCGGCCCTGAAGGGCCGCTCTTCCACGGTGGCGCCGACGAACCTCTCGTCAACGGTGGCGCTGGGCGCCGGTCGTCCACGAGTGGCGCTCAAGCGCCGCTCTTCCACATTTTCTGCCTCGCTTGGCTCGGCGGGACAGCCCATGGCGGCTGTCGCTACATGGGTTTTGGTGGTTCCAAAATCTGTTACTTCTTCGGCCAGGGCGAAGACTCCGGGCTTGCTGGGGACGTGCAGGAGGCTGCGGTGAGACTCGCAGCGGAACCAGGTCGACCATTGCAGACGGCGGAAGTCTACGGGACGATCGAAGCCGTGGCGCGCCAGGGATTCGGTGACTAGGCGGGTTATGGTTTCCATTGCGGGCTCCTTGAAGCTTTCGCCGTGCGTTCCCAATTTGGGACGCAGGCACTTCCAAAATCTCGCCGCCAAGTGCAAGGAAAAGCGAGACTTCCCTGGGTACTTAGCGATCGTGCTGCAAGTTTCAATGTGTTGCCGTGCCGCTATTCAGGTCGTTACCCCGGGGGAGGGTCGGGGAGACGGCCACCGCACTGCTTTCGGGCTGTATCAACCTCCGGCTGCCGAGCCAGCCAGAAGTTTGGTTTAGGTTGAGGGTACCCGGCCACGGATCTGGACGCGGGTACCCGGTTTGTGGCTGGAGAGCTTCCGATCACCTCTGCCGGAAGCCGGCCAGCTATTTCTCGACCCAGCGGTTTGACTTCACTCGTGAATTCCGCTCATTCCCGTGAGCGTGAATTCGTGCTCTGGGATTGCAAACTTACTCCCGCAGATTGTGCCTGTCAAGAGCTAAACCCTATATGTTGTATCTCCAGCAATGACGGGCTAGATGCGGGATGGTTGCCTGGTTTTCCACATCCAAGATTCAAAAAGGTTTATGGAAGATGAGAGACAGGCATGATTTTGGGGCGAGATCAGGGAGAAGGCAATCGAAAAAGGGCCGGGAAGCGTTGATTGGCTGTGACAAAGTGAGGAAAGTTGTGAATGTCTGTGGGAAGTAGGGCGGGATCGGTTGGAGGGTGGAGTGCGTATTGCCCCTGCTGCACTCTTCACCGCTTCCCACCCTTCCAAAACCGCGAAGGGTGGGGCAGCCTTCTTGACCGTGCTACGCGGAGTCTGTCAGGTATTTGTACTCTTCGCCGCTTTCGTCGGCTAGTAAGACCCAGAGAGTGTAGACGCCGAGGGCCGTGCCTAGCGGGGGATGGAACAGGGCGAGTACACCTAGGATGATGGCGGCTACGCGGGCCCAGGATTGGCGCTCTTTCAGGCCGAGGCCTACGCAGATGCCTCCCGCGCCGAGGATGAGCAGAGTGGCGCCTACGGCGTAGATCGCCAGCGGGATGAGGTTGGCGAAGGGCTCTTGCCGGTGCACGACGAGGTGCAGGCTGCCGCCGAAGAGGATCAATCCGAGGGCGGGGATCAGGAAGAGGCCTCCTAGAATCATCCAAAGCATGCCCAGGGTGTGGAGATGGCCTTGAAGGCGGGAGCGGGCGACGGCGCCGACGGGGTCTCCGAGCGGGCGGTTGCATTGGGGGCAGGCTACGGCGTTGGGTGGGAGCTGGGTGCCGCAGCGATTGCAGAACATGGGGAGCCCTCCTGGATGTGATACGTAGAAAGCCTTGGATAGTTCCCGAACGCGGTCGAGCTTCGCTCGACCTGGACAGCCGGGGGCGGCTGTCCCTACATGGGCATTTTCGGCTCCTCAGGATCGACCACTGGGCCTGAAGGCCGTCGCTCTGGGCGCTGGACGTGGCGCTCAAGCGCCGCTCTTCCACATTTGCTTGACGCGGAGCTGAAGCGCCGCTCTTCCACTTTTTGCGTTCTCTTCTACATTTTGTGCGCCGCTCTTTCAGCTTGAGGGTGGCTCCGGAGGTACATGGTCTTTGTGGCCGTTGAGACGGTGTACGAATTCCTAGAAAATCAGCTGGGGCGGTGAATCCCCGTGGAGCGAGTGTGCGCTATCTACGAATCCTTAGCGTTGGCCTGATTTTCTCGGTGTTTGTTTCGCTGGCCGCAGCGCGCGATCTGGCGCTGGTCTCGAACAAATCCAACAGCGTCTCCGGCATGACTTTGCCGGAACTGGTCAAGATCTGCAAGGCGCAGACCAACCGCTGGCCGGATGGCAAGCCGGTGACGTTTATCATGCGCGCGCCTTCGACGCCGGAGATGAAGACGTTCGTGGAAAAAATCTTTGAAATGCCCGAGTCGCAGGTGAACGACATGATCGCGGCGGCGAATCACGGGCGGGTGAATCATCCGGCAATTATGGTGGTGAACTCGGACGAGGACCTGGTGAACAAGGTGGCATCGATTCCGGGCGCGATCGGAGTGGTGGACGTTTACTCGATCAACAGCAGCGTTGCGGTGGTGAAGGTTGGAGGCAAATTGCCTTTGGAGCCGGGATATTTGCTGCACGGGAATTAGGCTCATTCGTCGCGGGGCATCCAGAAATCTTTTCACCACAGAGGACACAGAGGAACACAGAGGTTTATGGGAACCACCACCGAGAAGAAGACCGGCGATACAGCGAAAGCTCCTCGCGACGCTGCTTCTTCGGGGAAAAAGTCTAGCAACAAGTTTGCCATGATGCGGCGGTTCCCGCGGTTTACGCTGGATGTGCGGCTGCAAGTGAAGATGTTTCAGAATGGCGAGTTCTGCACCTGCTGGGGGCGCTCGACGGAGATCGGTCAGGATGGAATTGGGGCGACGCTGACCGGGAGCCTGGAGCAGGGCGAGATTGTGACGCTGGAAATTCCGCTGCCTTTGACTCCGTATCCCATTAAAGTGCGGGCGATTGTCCGTTACGTGCAGGGATTGCGGTATGGATTTGAGTTTCTTACGTTGAAAGAGACGCAGCGCGATACGGTGCGGCGCGTGTGTGAGTATCTGGCGTCCAAGAGCTAATTGTTTGCGGACTCAGTGGGAGCCTAGTGCCGTCCCTGCGGGACTCGATGTTCTTCCCTCACTCCTCCCGGCACTTCCGTGCCGGGCTATCGCATTCCGCCGCTTCGCGGCTGCATCTTTTCACATCTGCCGCTTCGCGCTCGTCTTTTTCAGGCCGCGCTTCCACGTTGTTTTTCCCGATGAGGAATCTGACCAACAGCTAACTTCTGAGGGGCATCCCACCGTAGACTAGTCGTCTTAGACTTCCCCGAAACTGATGCGTACTTTCCTGCTCACGGCTGCAATGACGCTGGCGTTGATGGCTGGCGTGGCTGCGCAAACTGCGGCGCCTCCGACCATTGCCGTGGTTGATGAGAATGGAGTGGCGGTTGGCCGGGCGCGTGTGTTTTTGCAAGTGCAGCAACCGGGGACGGCTGGGGGAGCGGCTATGCCGACCTTGCGCTGCGAGACGGACTTCAATGGGCGCTGCTCGTTTCCCGGGCTGGTCGCGGGGGCGTATCAACTGCGGGTGGAGAAGGAAGGTTTTTATGCTCTCTCGCAGTCGAGCGTGCAGATCGCGCCGGGATCGACCGTGGAAGCGGCGATTTCGCATCAGCAGGAAGTGCGGGAGGTGGTGAATGTGCGGGAGTCGCCGCCGGCGATTGATCCGGCGCAGATTGCCGGGCAGGAGACGATCAGCGGAATTGAAGTGATCGACATTCCTTACGCGACCACCAACGATTTCCGCAACGTGCTGAACTACATTCCGGGCGTGGTGCAGGATTCGGCGGGACAGTCGCATGTGGCGGGAGCGGAGACTTATCAGACGGTCACATTGCTCGACGGCTTCAACGTGACGCAGCCGGCGAATGGGCAATTGCTGGTGCGGGTGAGCACGGATGCGTTCCGCTCGATTCAGGTTGAACCGTCGCGCGAGCCGGCGGAGTATGGCAAGGGATCGGGAGGAGTGTTGAGTCTGAATACGGGGATTGGCGACGATCACTTCCGCTTTCTGGCTACGGATTTTATTCCGTCGGTGCAGGAGAAGCATGGTCTGAGATTTGATGAGATCGTGCCGCGCCTGACGTTTTCGGGTCCGGTGATCAAAGGGAAGATCTGGTTCTATGACGCGTTTGATGGCGGCTTCACCAATGTTGTGTACACGGAATTGCCGGTGGGGCAGGATAACGATCACATCTTGCGCCTGGGAAATTTGTTCAAGGTGCAGACGAACGTGACCAGCCGCGACATCCTGACGACAAGTTTTCTGGTGAATGGTCTGGATGACCGGTATGCCGGCTTGTCGCCGTTGAGCCCGCAATTGAGTAATCCGAAAGATGCGGAAGGGGTGTATGTAACGAGTGTGAAGAATCAGCATTACTTCAAAGGCAGGGAGTTGCTGGAGACTGGATTCGCATTCGATCAATACAACGTGCGGCTGACGCCGCATGGGACGTCGCCTTACTCGCTGAATGCCGTGATTGGGGCGGGAGGAAGCTACTACTTTGGCGATGAGACTCACGCGCGGCGATGGCAGGAGCTGGTGAATTTATTCCTGCCTTCGCATCAATGGCACGGGCGGCATGATTTTAAGGTGGGAGTCGACCTGGACCGGATCGGCTACGATGCGAAATTTTCGCGGCAGTCAATTTCATTTCTGGGGCCGGCGGCAACCGACATGTTGCCGTCGGGCGAGACTTGCTTGAATGCTCCGCAGACCGCGAACTTTCCGTGCACGCGATATTCGACGTTTGGTCCCGCGCCGTTCCATGAGCAATACAACGAGGAAGTCAGCGCCTATGCGGAAGACCGGTGGAGCATCACGAACCGGTTGCTGATTGAGCCGGGGGTGCGTTTCGATTGGGATGAGATTGTGCGGCATGCGGAGGTGGCTCCGCGGCTGGCGGGGACTTATGTGCTGGACAACGGCGGGACCACTAAGATTTCCGCGGGGATCGGGCTGGTGTATGAGGAGACGCCGATTTTTCTGATCGCGCGGCCGTATGCGGGGACGCGGCAGGATACGTTTTTTTCGGTCTCGAGTATTGGCTGCACGACGAATTGTGTGACGACGAGTGGTCCGATCGGCACAACTTTTTCCGCGGATACGAATGGGCTGCAGGTTCCGCGATTTATGAACTGGAGTCTGGGCCTGGAGAAAAAACTTCCGGCGGCGATTTATCTGAAAGCGGAGTTTCTGGAGAAACGCGGCACGCGGGGATTCGTGTACGACACGCCCAAGGACACGTCCGGGGGAAATTTTGCTCTGGAGAATTCGCGGCAAGACCGCTACGACGCGTTGCAGATCTCGCTGCGGCACAATTTTCGCGAGAGCTATATGGTGATGGGATCGTACACGCGGTCGCGGACGCGATCGAATGAGGTGTTCGATTTCAATGTGGACGGCCCGATTTTGAGCGCGCAGCAGGCGGGCGTGTATCCGTGGGACACGCCGAACCGGTTTTTATCCTGGGGATATCTGCCGCTGTTCAAGCTGCCGATTATTCACCGACTGGAGGTTGCGTATGCCATGGAGGCGCGGACGGGATTTGCCTTCAGCGAGGTTACGGACCAGCAGCAGATTATTGGGGCGGCGGATGCGCAGCGCTTTCCGGAATATTTCTCGCTGAATCTGCAGTTGGAGAAGAAGTTTCATTTTATGGGCTATTATCTGGCGCTGCGGGGTGGGTTCGACAACATTACCGGGCGATGCGATCCGTATGTGGTGAACAGTGTGGTGGATGCTTCGCATCTGCAGCCGACATTCAGTGCTTGCAAGGGGCGGGCGTTCACGTCACGGATCCGGTTGTTGGGGAGGAAGTAGGGCGGGGCCTGAAGGCCCTTCTATTTGCGTTCTTAACGCGGCGCTAAAGCGCCGCTCTTCCACGTTTCGACTTTCTTCCGCGCTTCACGGCTTCCGGATTCACGTCTTCCGCGTTTCACGGCTTCCGCGATTTCACGGCTTCCGCATTCTAATTCCCCGGGGCTTCCTCGTTGCGACACGATGATCTTCCAGGGAATACGCTGCGGCCCGATACTTCTGGGCCGCTGGACAGCCGGGGGCGGCTGTCCCTACATGGCGTTTCGGTTCCATGGGCGTTTCTGGTTCCACGGCCATAGATCGTTTGGCGATATAATCGGGTTATTCCGATTGCATCGAAATACTGTCATCTGTCATCTCAAAAGCTGGAGGAGAAATCATGGCACATCAAGTACCCCCGTTGCCCTATGCCTATGACGCCCTGGAACCGATCATCGATAAGCAGACCATGACTCTGCATCACGACATGCATCACGGCGCCTACGTAAAGAATCTGAATGCCGCGCTGGAGAAGCATCCCGAACTCGCGGAAAAATCTGCGGAAGATCTGATCCGCAACCTGAACGCTATTCCGGAGGACATACGCGGCGCGGTTCGCAACAATGGCGGCGGCCACGTCAACCACAGCATGTTCTGGAAGATTATGAAACCGAAGGGCGGCGGCGATCCTACGGGACCGATTGCCGACGTGATTTCGAAAACCTTCGGCAACTTCAAAGATTTTCAGGCCAAGTTCAACGACGCCGGCACGAAGCAGTTTGGTTCGGGATGGGTCTGGCTGGCGGGCAAGCCGAATGGCGAAGTGCAGATTATGAGCACGCCGAATCAGGACAGTCCGATTTCGCAGGGACTGTATCCCATCTTCGGCAACGACGTTTGGGAGCACGCCTACTATTTGAAGTACAACAACCGGCGCCCGGAATATCTGGCGGCCTGGTGGAACGTGATCAACTGGGACGAGGTGAATCAACGTTATGCCGGGCTGAAGGCAGGCAAAGAAACGCACGAGCCTTCGCTGGCGCACCGGTAGACTGCAATTTCATTCGACGCAAAGGCCCTTGCAGTTTGCGAGGGCCTTCTTTTTGCGTCGAAATTCAAGAGCTATCACCACAAAGGACACTAAGGTTAACTAAGGAAATCTTTTGTGCCCTTACGGCTTAGGCTGCGTTCTCTATGTAGTTTTCCGGATGCTGCTCGAATTGCTTCCGGCAGTCGTCGGAGCAGAAATAATATTTCTTTCCGGCGAAATGGGTTTCGGCTTGGGCATTGTTCTCGTCCACTTGCATTCCGCAAACTGGATCTTTGGTCATAGTCGCACCTCGGGAGATTTGATTCCTTATCGAGCAAGGAATTGATTTGGTTTTGGATGCCGGGGCGGCGGAGCGGGGTTTGGGACTAATTGCGGGTTGCTTGCGCTTTTTATGAACGCTTTCGGAGTTGGGAGTGGGATTTGGACGAGAACTCCGTGAATCAAAGTCCCCGCTCAAGCGGAGCTTGAACGGGGCACCCTGTTCGGATCTGTGAATTCGGTTTCTGCATTTCCTGTGTACGGGCGGCACCTGTAGACGCCAAGCCAATTGGTTTCATGCATTTCCGCCTGGGCAAAATCCTGTAAAGGTCACGGGTTTCTAAGGGATGGGCAAACTGTGCGGGATGGGGTAGACTGTGCCTTCTTTAGAGCCTGTCATAAAAAGAGGAAGCAGCCCCCATGACAAATCGCATTAGTTATGCTCCGCAGGATTTTGACAAAATGTGCGAGCAGGCCGACAGAGATCACGAATCGCGCAAGCTGCTGAAGCTGATGGAACGGGTGAAGCGGCAGATTGCGGATCGTGAAAAGACAGGCCTGAAGCCACAACCCAGGCCGCAGCCAGTTGCATTGAACGACCTGATGTCACAGAAGCTGCCCAACCGTCCAACATCGTTCGAGAGATAGTTTCCGCATTTTTAATTCTTTGGCGCATCGATTTTTTCGCGGCTTGCACAGGCCGGAGTGCGCTAGAATGACCAGCAGTTTGCCGGTAGACCTCCAGTGCGGCCATAGCGAGGTTGCCGGTTCGCCTTCCCCCAGGAGGTAGTAGATGTACCGGCCCTACTCGAATACCCCGGCGGATTTGCGTCCGCTGCGGGACGTTGAATCTCAGCTGCGAGACTCAACTCAGGATCTTGCGACTTCCTTCAACACCGGAAATTACGACCAGGCTGCGAGTCTGTTCGCGCACGATGGCGTGCTGATGGCGCCGCGCTTCGAAACTGCCTATGGACAGAAGGCGGTGGAGCGACTGCTGCGCCAACTGGGCGAAGCGGGCTACAGCGACCTGCGGCTGGAGACGACACGCATCGACCATTCCGGGGACATGGCCATGGAATTGGGCCGGTTCACGGCCGTGGTGCGGCATGGAGACGGCAAGATGCTGGCGGAGCACGGAAAATATGTGAAAGTGTGGCGGCGGCTGGGAGCGTGGCTGCTGGTGGCGGACTGCTGGAGTCCGGCGGGTTCGACTGCGAATGAGCTCGCGGCGTAACTGTGGATCGATCATAGACCAGGGATAATCCAGAGAGTGTCTGAGAGCAAGGCAGGGGAGATCGGCCAGGCAACGACGCCCGTCGCGAGTGAGCGCGGGCATGGGGCGGGAGCACGGTCCGCGGATCTGCGGTCGGGTGACCCTGGACAGTATTGTCCGAATTGCTCGATGAAGTTGCGCGAGAGCCGGTGCAAGTTGAAGTGTCCGCAGTGCGGGTTCTATTTGAGCTGCTCGGATTTTTACTGAATCAGCTGTTCAGCTATCAGCTATCAGTAAAATCTAAAATCCATCTTCCACACAATTGTTTCTTCTCCGTCTACAATTACAGGCGGGACTTCATCTCAATAAAATTCGCAAGGAGAACTTCATGCAACGCAAGGCTAGCGCGGTTTGGAAGGGTGGATTGAAGGATGGAAAGGGATCGCTGACGGCTCCGGGTGGAGCGCTGAATAATACGCAATATTCGTTTGCAACGCGATTTGAGAATGCTGCGGGGACGAATCCCGAGGAGTTGATTGCGGCGGCACATGCGGGATGCTTTTCGATGGCGCTGTCGGCGCAGCTGGGCGGGGCGACTCCTCCGTTGACGCCGGAGAGCATTTCGACGACGGTGACTTTGTCGCTCGACAAGCTGGATTCGGGATGGACGATTACATCGAGCCACATCGATGTAGTGGGCAAAGTGCCGGGGGCGGATGCGGCGACGTTCCAGAAATATGCGGAGGCGGCGGAGAAGGGATGCCCGGTGTCGAAGGTACTGAACGCGAAGATTACGATGAACGCGAAGCTGGAGTAAGTGCAGTCGAGCTTTGCTCGACTGGACAGCCGAGGGCGGCTGTCCCCACATTTTCCTGGTTAGGCGGCGGCGTTGGTTTGACACGCGGCATTGCGCCTGTAGAATAGATGAGTTGGTCTTCCTGATCGGCGGCTTTCGAGTCGCCGCTGCAATGAAAGTCCACTTGCCATCGTGGCGGAATTGGCAGACGCGCATGGTTCAGGTCCATGTACTCGCAAGGGTGTGGGGGTTCGAGTCCCTTCGATGGCACCAAGATTGAGATTCCTCAGGGGCTAAAGCCCTGTTCTTTATTCTGACGTGACGCGGCGCTGAAGCGTTGCTCTTCCACCTTCCTCGCCTCACGCGGCGCTGAAGCGCCGCTCTTCCACGTTTCGCTTCACCCGTACGCGATCCCGAAGGGACGGTCTTTCACCTTGACGGCGGTGAAGCGCGCTCTTCCACAAATGTTGCGGCGTGGGTTGAAGCCGGGCGTGTGCGTGTACTTCAGTTTGTCTATGCAGAAAGAGGGAAATGGGGCACAATCAAGGCTGGGCTGGAGGTCTGGCCATTGAAGATTTCGCAGAAAGGGCTGTACGCGCTGCAGGCAATCATGACTTTGGCGCGGCGGCACGATCAGGGAGCGATCAAGATTCGCGACATCGCCGCCGAGAGCGACTTGCCGGAAAAATTCCTGGAATTGATTCTGCTGGAGATGAAGAACGCGCGGATCGTGGATAGTGTGCGCGGGGCGCGCGGCGGATACCGGCTGCGGAGGGATCCGGCGCAGCTTCCGCTGAGCGACATTATCCGGCTGATTGATGGGCCGCTTGCGCCCATGGGAGATGCGGAGCAGCTACGCGGGTTGATTGCGAAGGATGCGGATCATCGCGCACTCTACGAAGTGTTCCTGGCGGTGCGCGACGCGGCGGCAAAGATTCTGGAGCACACTACGATTGCCGACATCATTCAGGGGCGCGGGCCGAAGAGCGGCCGCGGGCGGGCGCAATCGGAGAAGAAGAAGTAGCTGGCGCCGAGATCTCTTGGATTGATGCTTACGTTCCTGACGCACCACCCTTCGCAAAGTGCGCGAAGGCTGGGGCACCCTCTTTAGGTGTGGTACAAGCGAGATCACAAACCCGGGCACCACGAACCCAAAGTCAGCGGTTTAGTAACTTCTGATCTTTTTCCGCGCCTTCCCACGACTCATGAGTTAGGACGCATTTCCAGGCCCCGTCTTTCCACAGCCATACGTCGGTTTGGATCTCCATCGCATCGTAGGGTTTGTGCTCGGAGCCAACCAGGGACAAGCCTGCGTTGTGGAGCCTCGTCGTCACCAGGGCGACATTTCCGTAGACGCGCACTCTGGGTTCCGATGACTCATAGGCGGTATGCTTCAGGTGACCCGACCTTATCGCATTGGGAAAGATTGACTTCCCTTCGCCTACTTCGCCCCTTGCAGAAATCACGGCCCAGTCATCGGACAGCCAGCGTGCAATGGCGTCGGGATCGTCATCTCGCAACGCTTTTGTGAGCTCGTCGTCAGCCGCCAGCGCGCTTTCCGCGGTCGGTCCAGCCACAGGCTTTGCCGCCCCGGCAGCTTTCGGTACCGCTATGGGTGCGATGAGCAAAGCCATCATACTCAATGTGAGAATGCCATTCATCAGCTTCATGTTCGTTTCCTTCCTCTCCCAAGAGCAGTGTGAATCGCGCTGTTTGCCGAGTGTCTCTGGACGTTGAACTCTGGTGGCGCGCGGTTCGCGCCTCTTTGCAAACTGACGCAGACCCGATCAATCAGTTAGCGATTATGTGACAGAGTGTTCGGTTCTTGACTTGAAGCGGCAAGAAAAGCTGCCATTCAATTACGAACTGTGTTCCATTCGTGTAAAGAAACGTTCCGGATGCCTGAATTCAGCGCATAAGTGCCCACGATCTGGCCGGACGCATTGATGGCGTATCACTTACGGCAGAGGCACATCCTGGCGCCGACAACGATCGGCGACGACATCAATAAGAACACACCCATCACATCCGGCGTTCGTCATTGCCAATGTCGGCGGCTGACGGCACCTTTCAGCTGGCAAGGATGGTGGGTCAGGATTCCTCTTTTCGCGAAAAGTGACCCCGCATGATAGTTCTCCCCTGCCGTTTGCGCCTATCTGAATGAATCGCCGCACCTCGCAGGTTGAGCCGGCACAAGGAGAACAAGATGAAATTCCATACGCTGATGCCCCTGGCGCTGCTATCGCTGGCACTGACAACTATGCCGGCACTGGCGCAGTCGACTACAAATAGCCAAAGTTCATCCCACCTGCCTGACGTGGTCGGGAACTTGCTGCGTTTGAATACTCCGCGGACATTATCGAAGACAGCGGTGAAGCCGGCTGTAGGGGGCTCAGCAAAAACCTATCAATTTGGTTCGGCTGATTATCCCGGATCGGATCTATCACTCGTGCTCGACCAGAATGCGACGGAGACCATTGGTTATACGCAATTGGAAGACTACGTATCTGGGTTTACGTTGAAAGCAGGCACCTACGAGTTGTACACCGTGCCCGGTTTCGCCAACGAGACCACGGGAATCAACACGACCGGCCAAATCGTTGGCATCTATGCCGATTCCAGCGATACAACTCACGGCTTCCTTGATAGCGGTGGGGTAATCACCAACATCGATGATCCGAGTGCTGAGGTCTCGGGAACCGCACCTTTCGACATCAATGACGGCGGCGAGATTGTCGGGTACTTCGTCGACAGCTCTAGTGTTCATCACGGTTTCTACACCCTGGATGGAGGGGTTTCATTCACCAACTTCGACTATCCGGGTGCGATCTCCACACTCGCCTCGGGGGTTAACAAGGCGGGGAGCATCGTGGGAGAGTGGGAGGACTCGAGCGGAAACGTTCACAGCTTCCTTCTTAGCAAAGGCATCTACCGTTCGTTCGACTTTCCGTCTGGCAGCCAGACGACAGCAGTCGGGATCAACGACTCGAACGAGATTGCTGGGTTTTTTGCGGATGCGAGCAATGTGTTTCACGGGTTCATCTACTCGAACGGCGCATTCACCCAGGTGGACGTGGCAGGGGCGGCGTCCACTCAGATCACACGCATCAAGAATAACGGGCGTATCACAGGCTTATACATTGATCCGTTAAATGAGAACCACGGTTTCACTGGACACTAGGGAGCCATGGTCCAAGCCCGAACTGAATAGCCCCGCGCCCTGGCGGGGCTATCTTTAATGTTGCAACTCGAATGTTCCAACTCGCAAAACGCGTCAATGCTTTGGTAGGACGTTCAGTTGCGGTTAGAAATCCCCGCCCAAGCGAAGCTTGGACGGGGCACCCTCGGTTGTGTGATGCAGGCTTAGATCATCGTTTCCAAGCGGGCATAGCTGGCTTCCATGCCGTGTTCCATGCCGGTTGAGAGCATCATTTTTCGTGTTTGCTCATCGGGCAGGGTCATGCGCATTGTCATCAGCGTGCCGTCGCCGTCAGGATCGAAGCGGGTTTCGACGTGGTTGTCGGGCGTCGGATCGGGCAGGTGCATGCGTTCGACGTGGACAATTCTGCGGTGCGGTTCGAGTTCCAGAAATTCTCCGGTTATGTGGAAGCTGCCCTGCTTGGGATGAGCCCACTCGTAGCGGAACTTGCCGCCCGGCCGGGCTTCATTGATGCAGACGGGCATGGTCCAGCCTTCGGGGCCGAGCAGCCATTTCTGAATTATTTTGGGATCAGTGTGGGCGCGGTAGACGGCTTCGGGAGGCGCGGCGAAGCGCCTGGTCACCACGATGTGTGTATCGCCTTCGGTTTTGAGCGTCAGTTTGGTCATGGTCATGGTCATCGTTTTTTCCTCTTTTTATTTAGTTCCATAGATTTTCGTTCCATGCTTTTTCGATCCATTCCTTTTCGATCCATCGCGGCCAGAACTTCATCGAGCCGGTCGTAATTTCTTTCGAGTGCGTTGCGCAGCATGGCCAGCCACTGGTCCATTGCTTCGATGCCGGCCTTGGCCAGGCGGCGCGGGCGCTTGGTGCCGTCGATGCGCTGAATGATGAGACCTGCTTGTTCCAGAACTTTCAGGTGCTGGGAGATGGCGGGTTGGGTCATCTCGAAGGGTTCGGCCAGTTCGTTCACCGTCGCTTCACCCAGTGCGAGACGGGCCAGGATGGCGCGTCGGGTGGGATCGGCGAGGGCGGCGAAGGAGGCATTCAGGTCTGACATAAGTGATATCTTATATAAGTAATAACTTACTGTCAAGGAAAAAGTGTTCGGAGCGTGGCACGCCTCCCGGTTGAGGGTCTGGCGCGGACTACGTGTGCAGTCGCATTGCGGAGATCCTTCCCTCCGCCTGAGGGAGGGCTGCGGTTCAGGATGACGCCCAAGACTCTTCTGGCGGATCGCAAACTCCTTGCTGGACGCGGGAATTGCGTGATTTTCACAGAGCCACAACAACGTGGCCAGGCTGCGTTCACATTCATCTCCGTCGATGAATCTTGGGAAAAACCGCATTGGGCACCGGGCTGCGCGAATTTCAGAGCGGTGGCTGCACCAATTTCGGTCATGAGGCTGTGAACGGGCTGCACTCGATTGAAAATGCGTGCACTTACGTGGGCGAGTTTTTCGTTGACTGAAAAAATAGAAGGAGTACAACAAGATTGTTCTTTGACAGTTCTTTAAGTTTTTCCGGTTGGTGCGGCGTCCGGGGCTCAAGCGGAGTCACTTTCCTGATCGAAAGATTGGGAAGGAGGGTGAGCAAGGGTCTATAGCAAAGCGCTGGTCGAGGAGAACGAAGAAACCCAGTCGAAGGCAGGATAGAGTTCCGAGGCGTAGGGTAGGTTTATCCGGTTGGCGGTGAGCCCGGAGCCCGAGCGAGATCGCGCAGAGCAGCCCCGCAAGGGAAGGCACTGGAGCAGGTCAGCAAGGGTCAAACGCGAGCTACTGGCCGAGACGAATGGACCCTACATCACCTCGGAACTCTCTTACTTTTTGGGGCAGCTCTGAGCTCTCAGCTCTCAGCTCTCAGCTCTCAGCGTCAGCCTCTACTTCTCGCCCTCGCAGTTTTCTCTCATTTCTGCCATCCTGATCTGCGTTCTTTCCTCGGTTAGCACTGGAGGCATCACTGACTCATTCGAAGAAAGATCTCGGCGCGCTTATTGTTACTGGGGCTAGCCGCGGGATTGGTGCGGCTGTCGCAGCGCTTGGCGGCGAGCGCGGCTATGGGGTTGCGGTCAACTTTTCCGCGAGTGAGGTTGAAGCTCAGAAGATTGTGAAGTCGATTATCGCCGGTGGCGGGCGCTCCGTCGCGATTCAGGCGGATGTGTCGCGCGAAGAAGATGTCTTGCGACTGTTCGCGACTGCGGAGCGCGAGTTGGGTGCGATCACCGCACTGGTGAACAACGCGGGGGTGACCGGAGGATTCGCGCGCGTCGAAGAGGTGTCGGCCGCGGCGATCCAAAGAGTGTTCGAGGTGAACGTGGTGGGATCGATGTTGTGCGCGCGCGAGGCGGTGCGGCGCATGTCGACGCGACGGGGAGGCGCCGGCGGAGCGATTGTGAATATTTCTTCGCGCGCGGCGCATACTGGGTCGGCCGGCGAATGGGTGCACTATGCGGCTTCGAAGGGCGCAATTGACAGCTTCACCATCGGACTGGCGCGGGAAGTCGCTACGGAAGGAATTCGCGTAAATGCGGTCGCTCCGGGACTGGTGGAGACCGGGCTGCATGCGGCGAACGGCGAGCCCGGGCGGCTGCAGCGGTTGATGGGCACGATTCCGATGCAGCGGGCGGGCACTTCCGCGCGAAGTGGCCGAGGGCGTGCTTTGGCTGCTTTCTCCGGCGGCGTCTTATGTGACGGGGGCGATTCTGGAGATTGGCGGCGGGCGGTAACGGCAAGAGCTTTAACCACAAAGGACACGAAGGATCACGAAGGGATTCTCTGTTCTCTGTTGCAGGTCTTCTGCGTTTCGTCTTCCGTGGCGTTTCATTCTGCTCTCTCTCTAAATGTCTTTCTAGCCGCTGTAGACTGGCTGCGGAGGATTCGTGTCTGATCGCGGGCGACTTGTGATTCTTAGCGGGCCTTCTTGTGTGGGGAAGAGTCCGCTGTTTCGTTCGCTGGGAAAGTTTTATCCGGAGGTGGCCGGGCGGTTGCACAAACTTGTGCTGATGAATACCCGGGGGCCGCGGCCTGGCGAAGCGGACGGCGTGGATTATCACTTTCGGACGCGGGAACAGATTGAGGCGTTGCGGGCCGATTCGCGGTACGCGGTGCTGGAGGCGCGTAGCGATCTGCAGGCTGTGGATGTGGAGGAACTGGTTTCGTTGTTGGCTCGCGGGGATGTTGTGTTTGAGGGCAATCCGTATGTGGGGCGGGCGCTGCAGACGCATCCGGGGTTGGCTGGGGTGCAGCGGCTCAGCATTTTTGTGTCGCCACTTTCGCGGGAGGAGATTGTTTATTTGAAGGATCCGGCGAGGAATGTTGTGTTGCCGGAGTTTGTGGCGGATGTGATGCGCCGCAAGTTGTTGCGGCGAACGGTGCGGCAGAAACAGATCTTATCAGCGAAGGATTTGGAAGAGATTGAGGTTCGCGCGGGGAGCGCGTATCGGGAGTTGCAGGAGGCTTGGTATTTCGATCATGTGATTGTGAATCATGACGGCGAGGACAGCGACAATTGGGACGCGTTTTATTATTTGATCGGCGATGCGCGGCGGGCGTTGGCGGCGTTCGCGGGGTTGTTGGAAGGAACGGTTCGAGATGGCGTGGAGAAGTGGGAGGAAGATTTGTTGTCTGCCGCCCGTTCGTCTTAAGACGTAGGCCCGAAGCATTCATCGGGGCTCGCTGCGCTCGCTGGCGGACGAATGCGTCCGCCGCTACGTGATACGCCGCCTCACGCACGGTCTTAATCTTCGTGTTCGCCTTCGGAGAAGCCTCTTTCGGCGGGTGGAAGGACGTCACGCTCGCCGGCGATCCAGACGTACAAAGTCGGCAGCAGGAAGACGCCGATCACCAGGGCCGCCATCAGGCCGCCAACGATTACGATGGCGAACGGACGCTGCGAATCGGAACCGATGGCGTGCGACGTGGCTGCGGGGAGAAGTCCGAGAGTCGCGACCAGCATGGTCATCATGATGGGACGGAGGCGGAGAACGGCGCCTTCTACCGCTGCGTCTTCGATGGTGTAGCGGCGGACGCGGAGCTGGTTGATGTATTCCAGCATGATGACTCCGGTCTGCACGGAGACGCCGAACAGGGCGAGAAATCCGACGCCCGACGACACGCTGAAATTTGTTCCAGTGAAGAGCAGCGCGAGCAGGCCGCCGATGGGCGCGATGGCCACGTTGGCCATGATCAGCAGCGCCCATTTGAACGACTTGAACATCGTGTAGAGGATCACGAAGATGATGAAAATCGTGATCGGCAACACGATCAGCAGGCGCGCGTTGGCACGCTTCTGGCTGGCGTATTCGCCCTCCCACTTCAGGTGGTATCCCTTGGGAAGTTTGACCTGCTCGTCTATTTTCTGGATGGCTTCTTCGACGGTGCTGCCGAGATCGCGGCCGCGGACGCTGTATTTGATGGCAATGTAGCGCTGATTGCCTTCGCGATAAATTTCCGAGCCGCCATCTTTAATTTGAATTTTGCAAAGTTGGGCTAGCGAGACGCGCTCACCGGTGGGCGAGAGCAGGCGAATGTTTTCGATGGCCTCCTGCGTGTCGCGATATTTCGGCAGATAGCGGAGAGTGAGGTCGTAGCGGGCTTCATCTTTCAACACCTGAGTCACGGCGTTGCCGCCGACGGCGGTTTGAACGGCGTCCTGCACATCGGCTACGTTGATCTGATAACGCGCGGCGGCGTCGCGATCGATGGTGACGTTGAGATTGGGCTGGCCGAGGACGCGGAAGACGCCGAGGTCTTCGATTCCTTTAATGTTGCGCATGACGCCGACGATCTGGTCGGCTTTTTCTTCGAGCGTGGGCAGATCGTCGCCGAAAACTTTGGTGGCGAGTTCGCCTTTCACGCCGCTGACCGCTTCCTCCATGTTGTCTTCGATGGGCTGGGAGAATCCCCAGAGGACGCCGGGAATCTTGTCGAGTTCGCGCTGCATGGCAGCGACCAGTTCATCTTTGTCTCCGTGAAAGACCGGTCGCCAGTCTTCTCTGGGCTTCAGGTCAACAAAGAATTCGGTATTAAAAAAGCCAGTGTTATCGGTTCCGTCGTCGGGACGGCCAACCTGGCTGGTGCACTGCGGAACTTCAGGAAACGAGCAGAGAACGATGCGCGCCTGATTCATGACGCGGATGCCTTCGTCGGGTCCGGTGCTGGGGGCGAGCGTGCCGCGCACCCAGAGCGCGCCTTCGTCGAGGTGAGGCAGGAATTCTGAGCCGATGGCTCCGCCGAAGGCGAGATACATGGCCACGGCGAAACTGAGGATCGCCACGCCGACCGTGATGAAACGGTGGCGAATGGCCCAGCGCAGACTCTCGCGATAGCGGTCAATGACGAACTCCATGACCGGATTCCGCCATTCACTGGCGCCTTTGGCGAATGCGAAACTGGCCAGCACGGGCGCGACCACGATGGAAAAGAACAGCGCCCCCAGCAGCGCAAAGACCACCGTCCATGCCATGGGATGGAACAATCTGCCTTCGACCCGTTGCAGGGTAAAGATGGGCACGAAGGCAGTCATGGTGATGACAATGGCATAGAACACCGGGCGCTGAACTTCGTGCGACGCCTCGCCGATGCGTTCGGTGGAGGTTTGCATGCCGTCAGAGAACGCCATATGGCGCACGATGTTTTCAATCAGGACAATGGCGCCTTCCACCACCACTCCGAAGTCCAATGCGCCGAGAGATAGCAGGTTGGCGGGAATGCGCATCAAGTTCAGGCACGTTGCCGCAAACAGCAAAGCAAAGGGAATGGTAGCGGCGACGATAATCGCCGCCCGGAAATTGCCGAGGAAAAGAAGTAGAACGACCGAGACCAGGATCATGCCTTCGGTCAGGTTATGAAGGACGGTGTGGCTGGTGAAGTGGACCAGCGTGCTGCGATCAATGAATGGAACGATCTTCACTCCCTTGGGCAGGATGTGATCGTTCATCTCGTCGATTTTTTCGTGGAGCGCCTTGAGCGCTGGATCGGCGTTGGCGCCTTTGCGCAGCAGCACGATACCGGAGACGACGTCGTCATTGTCGATGATCTTGCCGTCGTCATGCTGGATGGCACCATGGGGACCGTAGGGACAAGAGGTGCAGGCGCGAGCGAACTGGCCGAGGCGAATCTTTGGTCCTTGCTCGACGATGCCGAGATCTTTGATGCGGAGCGGCGTGCCGTTCTTGGCGAAGACGACGGTTTGCTCGATGTCGTGGACGCGATCGACGAGGCCGACTTCGCGAACGTTGATTTGCTGCAGACCTTCCTGGATGAAACTGCCGCCAGCGTTGGCGTTGTTGTTGGTGAGTTGCTGCTCGATCTGCGAAAGGCTCAGGCCGTAGGCGATGAGCTTGTTGGGATCGAGGCGAACCTGGTATTCGCGGGTGGGGCCGCCGAAACTGGCGACGTCGACGATGTCGGGCACGGACTTGAGATTTTTTTCGACGACCCAGTCTTCGAGAGACTTGAGTTCCATCGCATCGTAGGCGGGATTGTCGCTGTGCAGGGTGAAGAAATAAATCTGGCCGACCGGGCTCCAGTCGGTGCCCATCTGGGCGTTGACTCCGGCCGGAAGTGTGACCTGGTTCAGGCGTTCGAGGACGCGCTCGCGGTTCCAGGCATTGTCGGTGCCGTCTTCGAAGATGAGCTTGAGGTCAGAAAGTCCGAACAGAGAGAAGGAGCGCAGGTGCACGATGCCGGGGATGCCGTTCATGGCGGTTTCGAGCGGGATGGTGACTTGCTGCTCGATCTGCTCGGCGGAAATTCCCGGCCATTGGGTGATGACTTCCACGTAGTTGTCGGCGACGTCGGGATAGGCTTCGATGGGGAGATTGAGGAAGGAGATGATGCCCCACACGAACAACACGATGGCCAGCCCGAGGACTAGCCAGCGGTTGGTGAGCGCGAAATCGACGACGCGGCGGATCATTCGGTAGTTCTCAGTTCTCGGTTCTCAGTTCTCAGTCTCTGACCCATGGCTTGGATTCGAGGGAGATCCTTCGCTCCGCCTGTAAAGCGGCTGCGCTCAGGATGACGTCCGGAAATTTCTTCTTTGTCTCACCTATTGCTCCACCGTGTTTTGCAGGTCGAGAGCGTTGGAGACTACTTGATCGCCGGGCTTGATTCCGGAGATGACTTCCTGCTGCTTGTCGGGGAGCATGGGGCCATCTTTCACTTCCACGCGGCGGAAGTGGCCATTGCCCAGCGGCACGTATACCCAATCGCGATCGTGCAGGTGAAGGATCGCTGTGGCCGGAACGGCGGCGTGCATCTCCGGCTGTTTGCCGTAGAAGGTTGCGTTCACGAACATGCCTACGCGCATCATTCCGGGATTTTTTACTTCGACGCGAACCTTTGCGGTGCGAATGTTGGGATCGAGAACGGGCAGGATGTTGTCGACGCGGCCTTTGAATACGTGATCGGGATTCGCGCTGAGACGAATGTCGGCGGTATCTCCGACGCGCACCGCGTCGAGATCGTTCTCGAAGACGTCACAGACGATCCACACATAAGAAAGATCAGAGATGGTGAACGGATTGGGACCGGACAGGCCCTGCACGCCCGAAGCGTTGGTGACTTGCTGATCGGTGATGACGCCAGAGATGGGCGCCACGATGTCGACGACGCCGGAGGGATGATCTTTGTCGATCCCGAGCAGGCGCAGTTGTTCCGTAGAGGCTTGCAGATCGGCCTTGGCGTCGGCTTCGGCGCTTTGGGCTTGCTCGAGGGCGCTCTTGGCGACGGCGCCTTTGTCGTAGAGAAGCTGGGCGCGGTCGAGTTGTACGTGGGCGAGGCGCTCGTCGTTTTCGGCTTTGACGTAGTTCTGGAAGGCGCCGGAGACGTCGCTGCTCTGCACTCTTAGCAGGACTTGGCCTTTCTTCACTTCATCGCCGAGGCGGGATTTGATTTCGACGACGCGGCCAGCGGCGAGCGAGACGACGGGGACGGCGCGGGTGATGTCGGGCTGCACGACTCCGGTGACGTTGAGGGCGGGGACTGATTTGTGGGCGGCGGCCGTCACTACGGGAAACTGGTCGGGGTGGTCGACTTTGAAATTGTTGGCATCGAGTTCGGTTTCGACCTGGGCCTTGGGCGGAGCTTCGTCCTGCGGGTTGGCTTTGCCGCTGTTGCAGGCTGTGGTCAGGGTCAGGAGACAGCAGAGAGCTAGGGGGAGGATGCGCAATGGTGTCGGCAGTGCCGTCGAGCTTTGCTCGACTGGACGGGCGAATGCGCCCGTCCCCACATGGTCCGTCCCCACGTGGGCGTTGGTGGTCCCAACATTCTTAAGATGAGTTCTCATTGGATTACCTCGCGTCCTACTGCCTGATTCAGCTGGGCTGCGGCGGTGAGATAGGCGCCGACCAGATTTACGTAGCTCAACTCGACGGCGCGGTAGTCGTTTTCGGCGTTGAGGAAATCGAGCAGTGCGGCGCCTCCGTGCTGGTAGGAGAAATACACCGTGTCGCGCACACGGACGGCTTGCGCGAGATATTTCTGTTTGTAAGGTTTGAGGAGCGTGACGTTGCTGGCCAGCGTAGCGTAGGCGGAGTCGACGTCGCTGTAGACCTGAGTTTCGGCGGCGCGGCGCAGCTTTTCGCTGCGGTCGATGTCAATTTTCGTGCGCAACTTCTCGCCCTGATTGTGGTCGAAGATGCGCAGCGGGATGCTGACGCTGGCGCCCAGCGTGTTGAGCGCGTCGGGATTGTTGAACGATCCGTTGTGAGTGAACCAGACGCCGATGGTGGGATCGGTCGAGCCGTTGGCCTCGGCTAATTCGTAGTTGGTGTGCGCCTGCTTCAGGGTGAGGACGGCGGCGCGGAGGTCGGGACGATTATCGAGAGCGTCTTTGCGGTAATCGTCGAGCGCGAGCAAGTCGTCGCTAAAATCGAATGTGCCTTCGACATCGAAGCTGTCGACGGGACGGCGTTCGTCGAGCAGGGCGAGCAGATTTATTTTGGTTGTGCGCAGGTTTACCAGCGCGGTCTGCACGTCGGATTCGTATTGCAGGCGCTGCAGCTCGAGGCGGTCAAGATCGATCTGGGCAATGTCTCCGGCCTGGTAGCGATCACGGCTGATCTGGAGGATGTGGTCGTAGTGGGCGAGATTGTCCTGCGAGACTTTTACGACTGCCTTGGCCTGCAGGATGCCGACAAAGGCGCTGCGCAGATTGAAAAGCAGCGTGCGCTCGGTGTCAGACTGCTGGGCGGCGGCGATGGAGGTGCCTTCCTTGGCAGCCTCGTAACGCAGACCGCGTTTATGACGGCGCTCGAAGAGATAGCTGACACCCGGGGAGACGAAGGTTCCGGCAAAAGGCTGCCACACGCCGCGGCTGGGAGCGATCTGGGTTCCATCGGCGGAGAGGGTGAAGTCGGGATTGGGGTGGAGGTTGGCGGTGATCTCCTCGGCCTTCTGTTCGTCGATGTTCAGTTTGGCGGCGAGAAGCGTGGTGTTGCTGATCTCGAAATGGCTCTTCACCTGATCCCAGTTCCAGAGCTGCTGTTGCGGAGACTGCGCTGCGGTGCTTGTGGGGCTGGATCTGGCGCAGGCTGCTGCGCGACCAACGTCGTCGCGCTGGCCAGAGTGGCCACGAGCATCAACCGTCGCCAGGAATTTGTTGGCATCAAGAGTCTCGCTTTTATGTCCCGTTTTTTCTTAGCTCACCGCTCGGGACCTTGCACGCGCATAAGCCACTCGGAGCTCAGACAGCAATTTCGTTAGGGAGCTGGTGACGGCATCATCATTTAAATGGGGGTAATCGGACTCGCCAAATCAGCGTCGTTTCGGCAACCAGCGATCCGGATCACTTATGCGAGGTTGGAAGTGGGAGGGGCGCGGCCGCAGCGAAGAACCGGTACGGCCGGCAGAGAAAAAGCGGCAACCGGGACGGCTTGACGGGGCTCTTTGCCAAAAGCAAAGGACAGGAGGCTGACCAGGATCGCGGGCGGAGTTTGTGGCCGGCTGTTCCATGGCGAGGCTTTGTCAGTGGTGCCGTGGTGAAGGTTGCGTTTGCTGGCCGGCGTTTCTTCCATTTCTGTCCGCATAGCGCGGAGATCGTCCGTTGCCGAAATCACCGGGAAGAGGACGACCAGCATGCAGCCCAACGCCAGCAGGCATTGCAGGGAGCTTAACTTGCCCTTGGCCTGGCTCAGGCGCGTGCTGCGCCACAGCCAGTAGGCGGGCAGTGCCAGGAGAAGCCACGCGAGATTGAGGAACAGTTCCATTGCTCAAGAAAGCCGGAGGACGAAATCGTCCTGATGGCGTAGTTTTTCAGAAATGCGGAAAGTAAGTCAATGTGACTACCGTACTTCGTCCGCAAGCCAGGGCTTCAAGGGCGTTCTGGATTGGAAGTGGGCCGAGGTTTGTGTGAGAGTAGGAGTGAGCCTGAGCAGGGCTCCGGAGCGTTCGGCATGGATGGATTCCGGTTGGGACTGGGGACGGCGGTTCTTGCAACCTCGGTGGCGTTGAGCGGAATGGCCTTTGGCGGGGGCGGACGGACGGCTATCCTTGGTGCACTTCAGGGCGAGGCCGCACAACTGCAGATTGAAAACGACGCCATATTGCCTGAGACCTATCCCGGAGCGAACTACGCGGTCACCTTCCACGCTCGGGGAGGCGTGCCGGTGTTGCATTGGAAGGTGTTGAAAGGGACCTTGCCGCCCGGCTTGCGGCTTGACGATGGGGGAAATCTGCGCGGAATGCCGGAGCGGGATGGAGAGTTCCAGTTCACCACGTCAGTAAAGGATGGCAGCGACCAGTCGGTGCAGAAGGGTTTCTTGATTCGCGTGAAGTCGGCCCTGACGGCGGATTGGAAGGTTCCCGCGCACGTCTCCGGCAACCGGATTGATGGCAGCGTGAAGGTAAGCAACACGACTCGGGATGACGTGGATCTGACCTTTGTGGTGCTGGCCGTGGCTGAGAATGGACGCGCCACCGCGATTGGCTACCAGCATTTTGTGCTGCCGCCAGCTACGCTGGATAAGGAGTTGCCATTTGGAGACACCTTGCCGCACGGAGGGTATGTGATTCATGTGGACGTGGTGGGCGAAGTGGCGGAGAAAAACCTGATTCACCGGCGACGGCTGCAGACGAGCGGACCGTTGCAGGTTACGGTTGGGCCGTAGGTGTTGAAAAAGCTCTCTTTTGCAAGTCGTAATCACCCTTTTCAGTGATGCGAATCACACACCGGCGTGCGGGAATTGACCCATCCCACGGCAATTTCCCGTTTTGAGAGGTATCGCGAAGCGCCCTGCTTCCAACGTAAGCTAACTCATATCAGAGCACTTAGGGCGACTTCAATGGCGCGCGTTCGGAATTGCCCTGCATTGGCTGGCGAAGTGCCATACCCATGGTGCGGGACGAAGGCTGATGAAAGTCGCCGCCCCTCGAAGGAGGTTGCGAAATGCGTGCACCTTACGGCCTGAACATTATCGACAATTGTGTGACCTGCCCATCCCGGCAGGATCATCTGTTCTGCAACCTGGCTCTGCCAGCGGCGCAACGGCTGAACGAGATCAAGTCCACGGCGGTTTATCCCAAGGGAGCCATGCTGTTTATTGAAGGGCAGCAGGCGCGGGGAGTCTTTGTGCTGTGCGCCGGGCGGGTGAAGCTTTCGACTTCTTCGCGGGAAGGCAAGACCATCATTACTAAGATTTCGGATCCCGGAGACGTGCTGGGCCTGAACGCGGTGGTTTCGAACCGGAGCTATGAAGTTACGGCGGAGATGATGGAACCGGGGCAGGCGAATTTCATTCCCAAGGATTCGCTGCTGCATTTTCTGAAAGAGTTTCCGGACGCAGCGGTGCGGGTGGCGCAGCAGTTGAGCCGGAACTATTACACGGCGTATGAAGAGATTCGCACGCTGGGGCTGGCAGTTTCGCCGTCGGAAAAATTTGCCAAACTGCTGCTTTCGTGGTCGACCAAGAGCGCTGTGCAGAGCGACGGATCGACGCAGGTCAAGCTCACCCTGACCCACGAGGAGATTGCCGAGATCATCGGAACGACGCGGGAGACGGTGAGCCGGCTGTTCTCCGATTTCAAGAAGAAACAACTGCTGCAGCTTAAAGGAGCAACCCTGGTGCTACGCAGCCGTCCGGCGCTGGAACAGCTGGTTCAACTCTGATTCAGTCGCGTCAGGCCGCTTGGCGCCGCGGATAGTTCCCGGTAATTTTACGGACGAACCCGTGGAGCGTGTGGATCGCTCCCGGGTGGCCGAGGTACATAAAGGGGCATTCTCCGGCAATCGCCTCGATACCATTCTCCCAACAGAAGGCCAGGGCATCGCCGCTGACGGCGCCCTGCCCACGCGCCTGATACATCCAGACCCGCCTGATACCCGCCTCCGCGCAATCGCGCACGATCTCGTTGGTGACGTCCGGCGAAGTCATCAGCAGCGCGCCCTCGACCGGAGGATAAATATCCCATACATGCGCGAAGCACTCCCGGCCGTCGACTTGCGGGATGTACGGGTTGACCGGAACCACATCGTAACCGCGGCGGCATAGTTCCTTGAACAGTGCGACGCTGAAGTCGTGGGGATCGTGGGAAATTCCGACCATGGCAATGCGCTTCTGCGCGAGAAAGTTGTCGATGGTCTGGCGTGAGGCATTGTGGGTTTTCATGCCGTCCTCCAAGCTCGGATATGGGCTATGCTGTTTTCCTACGCGTCTCCCTGCGCCTTGTCAGTGATTTCAGGCACAAGGCCTCAGTCGAACTATGGAGGAGGATCATGGCGAAAAACGGGCTCATTCAAGTTGCGAGCAAATATTCGGTCGAGGAGACGGTGCGAAAGTTGGAAGCAGCCTTCATCGCCAAGGGCATGCAGGTTTTTGCCGTCATCGATCACAGTGGCGAGGCGGAGAGAGTCGGATTGCAGATGAGGCCGACCAAGGTGGTGATCTTCGGCAGCCCGAAGGGAGGGACGCCGCTGATGGTGGCGGCGCCTAGCGTAGCGATTGATTTGCCGCTGAAGGCGCTGGTTGCCGAAGATGCCGAGGGGAAGACTTCGGTGACTTACAACGATCCGGAATATCTAAAGGAGCGGCACGGCGTTCCGGACGATCTGATCAGGAATCTGGCGGGCGCGGGCGCGTTGATCGGGAAAGCTGTGGAATAATGCTGCGGCGGAGGATTCGTGACCGAAGATCCGAGTTCTAATTCCAATCGGGCGCGCGATCACCTGGCCAACGAGCGCACGTTCCTGGCGTGGGTCAGGACGGGCGCGGCGATTGTGGTGTTTGGATTCGCGATTGGGCGGTTCTCGATTGCGCTGCGGCAGATCGCGGCGTTGCAGGGACATACGGTGCACACGACGGGACTATCGGTGTGGATGGGTTCGATCTGCATCGCGGCCGGAGTGGTGCTGGTGGTCGCGGGGCTGATGCGGTATCGCCGGACGCGGGCGCTCTTGGATTCGGGGAAGTTCGAGCCGGCGGGGTTTGTGCTGGACCTGGTGACGATTCTTACTGTGCTGTTTGGGGCGGTCTTGGCGGGGTATTTGATTTACATCGAGAAGAGTTTGGGATAAGGCGCGGCGCTGAAGCGCCGGTCTTCGGTGGTTGTGCGAACAAGGGTGGTCGCGTTTAGATTTGCGGCGCAGCGAGGACAGCAGGTTCCTCGGCTTCGCCTCGGAATGACAAGGTATCCAAGGTATTAAGGACTGAAAAAAGAGAACATGGCGAACGATCAGGAAAAAGAGGCGGCGGCGCGGGCTAGTTTGCGGTTTGTGAAGGATGGGCAGGTCGTCGGGCTGGGGACGGGATCGACGGCGGCATTTTTTATCAAGCTGCTGGGCGAGCAGGTGAAGAATGGGATGCGGGTACGCGGGATTCCTACTTCGGTGCGCTCGCGAGATCTGGCGCTGAGCCTGGGCATTCCGCTGGTGACGTTTGATGATGTGCAGGAGATCGCGGTCACGGTGGACGGTGCGGATGAGTTCGATCCGCAGTTGCGGCTGATTAAGGGCGGCGGCGGAGCGCTGCTGCGGGAAAAGATTGTGGCTTCGGCGTCGAAGCAGGTGGTGATTGTTACCGATGAATCGAAGCAGGTGAAGGTACTGGGGAAGTTTCCCTTGCCGGTGGAGGTGATTCCGTTCGCGCAGGCGTTGATCGCGAAACGGATTGGCAGCGTTGGGAGCGGACGTGCGGCTGCGGCGTGATGCTAATGGACAGCCTTTCGTGACCGATGAGAAGCATCTGATTTTAGATTGCGCTTTCGGCGAAATTCGCGACCCGGACGGATTGGCGCGGCAGTTGAGCGACATGCCGGGCGTAGTAGAGCATGGGCTGTTCATCGGCATGGCAACCGTGGTGTTGATGGCTAAGGGGAATGAAGTGATCGAGCTGCGGCGGTAATGGATGCTTCGCGTAAAGAACCCGAGAAATCCCCGCAGTGAGAAATCGTAGATTTGCGGCACTGAAGGACGCACTTATGGCTGCAATGGCACATCCGCGAGATTGGAGTGGGACGTCGCGCAGGCGTGTGCCGCGCTTTGAGTTGCCGGCTCCGGTGGATGTGACCGTGGTGCGATCGGGAGTTTCCGAGAGCATGCCCGGACGTTCGGTGAACATTTGCGAGCGGGGCATCGCGCTGGTGCTGGCGGGGGAACTGGTTCCGGGAGAGTCGGTCAGCCTTGATCTGATGCTGCCGGAGGTCGCTGATCCGGTGCGGGCGCGGGCGGTGGTGCGGCATCAGAGCGGGTTCAGCTGTGGCATGGAATTCCGGGGACTCTCGGCGGAGCAGCGCGCGATCATTCGGGATTGTTTGAAGAAAGTTGAAGCGGAAATGGAAGCGGAGAAGGCAGTTCCGGCGGCGGCGGTGGTGGTGGCTGAGAGAGTTTCGCCTCAGGAAGCAAAGAATCCCCACTTCGCGCACAAAGAACGCGCGAGAAATGTGGCACCGGCTCGCGCGCGCGGTGGCGCTGACACTCCGCGGGCACCCGGTTCTTCTTCGCCGAGGCTTCTGAAATATTGGCCGCCGAGTTCGGGATGGACGCTGCTTCTGATTGCCGTGTTGATTGTCGCCATGGTGTTCTGGTGGGAATGGAATCGCGGCTGGCAAGAGTTGGAGTCCGGTACACAAAATCAAGAGACGGTGGTCGAGAAGCCGCAGGCGCAGGTTCCGGCGGAGGAGATCGAGAAGTTGCTCATCCATCGCGTCGAGCCGATTTATCCCGCCGAGGCGCGGGCGAAAAATCTGCAGGCGATTATTGCGCTGGACGTGATCATTGGGCGCGACGGCTCGGTGGAGAGCATGCGGCCGCTAAATGGTCCTGACATTTTGGCGCGGGCCGCGATGGATTCTCTGCGCTGGTGGAAATTTCAGCCTTATCGCGTGAATGGCAACCCGGTCGCGGTGGAGACCACCATGGCAGTGGAGTTCAAACCCTAGGGGACGGGCTGGCGCGAACCACGTGTGCAGCCGTGCCCAGGGAGATCCCTTCGGCTGCACCTCAGGGGAGGTTCTTGCCTTCGCCTAAGAGCGGCTCCGGTCAAAGGACCGACGGGGAAAGGGCATCAGGGAGATTGATCTCGAGAGCGACGAGTGTGTCTGTGTCTCTCGTGTGTGTTGTGTATGGGTGAGCTTTTATGGGCCGAGGCCCGAGGTTCGTTTTGCGAAGTCCAGTCGCGCTCGGGGTCAATGAGCGTAATCGCGATTTTACGTCAACAACTGCCCGCCCCTACGGCAGTCGCACTAGCAGTTCTTTCAAACTTCTTTCGATAGAGAACAAAAACAATGGCTGCAATCGGCAAGCCGAGTTTCAGATTCCACGGGCCGTAGGCTGAACACACCAGATTCGCAGGAAGCGGTGGCAAACTAAAGCCGTATGAGACCGTATGGAACGACCAATCTCCGGTAGTCCAATTCACAGAGACGGGGATTAAGGTGAACAGCATCAGAAGTATCCACAACCACTTCTTTGGGCCGATCGGTGCAGCAACGCAAAGTGCAACAGCGCAGATCGCGAATGCATTAAGCAGAATGCCAGCCGCAAACGCGGCGTACTGGGACACACCTTTGTTCTTGAAGGTAAATGCGTTGATGGCCTCAATCGACTGTTCACTGGTAACGGCATGAATTCCGATGATTGAGTCCTTGGCGTTTCCGATGGAAAATGTAACGAACACCCATTTTGCAGGAAGAAGCTCTGTGCCACTGCTCGTTTGTTTTACTGTTGGCGGAAACTCGTAATCCAGCACGATGTTCGTGATTTCTACATCGCCTTCTCCTCGAAACTTCTGCGCATCGATTACCTTGACCGACACTGGTTCACGCTCTGTCACTATGTCATGAATCGCAGTGAGAGACGGATGTGTTTCGACCCCAACAACGCCCGGTTGCAAAAGCTGGATAACGTCGCTGTATCGGCCCTCCTTAAGCAAGTCAGCACAATGCCACGCGATGCTCTCCTGCGGCTGCGGCGTATTGCTTCGCATCAAACTGGCGCGGTTACTTCCTGCAAGCTTGAAAAGGTCGTCGCGATCACAACACGTCGTAAGGACTATTGCGAGCCCTGTCAAACAGAGAGTTGCGAATGCGAACAGCCTAATAGGATGTTTTCTCACAAACTGAGCAATCTACGCCCGATCAACAGGAAATTCTACGATTGTTTGTTGTTAACAGGCGATTTCACGTTTTGACCGTTGGTCAATGAGCGCTATGGGGGATATTTCAACAGTTATCTCGTGGTGGACAGTTCGACTCGCTATCGGGTCACATGATTTTCGAGTTTTGGCCGCGTCGAATGATCACTATTTCTTCACGTACACCGAGTCCCACGTCGTTGACCAGGACTTGCCGCCATCAGTGGACTGCTCCGCCATCTGACGCACTTTGCCGGGCGACAATTCGTACCATGTCCAGCGGGAGAGAGGTTGGACGTCGGGTGCAGAGAGAAGCACCATCTTTCCATCGCGCAATTCACCTGCGAGTGGTGGGTAGTTCCCCATGTTTCCTGAGTTGTCGTAGTAGTCCTGGTGCCACTTCTTGTCGCGATAATCGTAAAAGTTGAAGCTGGAGCCACTCTCGGAACCACGGCCGGAGACCCAGTTTTCCTGCAAAATGCACCCTCCGACGATGCGATTGACGTCGTTATGCCCCACTGTCTGGCCCTGCGGATTCTGGACCTCCCAGCTTCCGACCCAGAAGTCAAACTGGTGAAATTCGGGCGAGTTGCACGGCTTCATGCGTTCCACGATCTGTTTGAACCGAGGCTGCTCTTTCAGCGAATCGAATTCCCTGGTACCGCCGAGGATGGCGAGGAACGCACTTGCGGGATGAGAATCAGCCAGCCTATCCAGCCACAAGTATGCTTTTTCCTGGTCGCCCTTGGCAGCGTATACGCCGGCGATGGAAAGCATCGCCGTTCGTGTCTGAAAAACCGGCGCGGGGCTGAGTTCGATGACTTTCGCGTAGGCGGCGAGAGCTTTATCTGTTTTGCCGAGGTTCTGCTCAGACTGGCCCAGACCCAGCCATGCATTCAAATTGGAGGCGTCCGCTGCGATCAAAGACTGGAAAGCTGCTTCAGCTTCAGCGTTCTTCGAGCCTGCAAGCAACGCATTTGCGTCTTTCAAAGTGGGCGAAGCTGCCGTTTGGGCGCTACTCTGAGAACCAATCAAAAAGATAAACGTGAATACAATCAGCAGGCGGTGGGCCATTGAGATGGTTCCCCAGGGGGATTGAGCACAAGTGACGATCGAGAAAAGTATACACGCGGGCCGGACGACGCGTTATTGTTGCAATCCCGATTACACCTACCACGCAGCTGTTCTCTGTTGGTGAAGACAGGCGCGATTGCACTCGTTGAGGTTTCGGTGGGCCAGCCGATCGAGGCCAATGAGTGAACATTGCGACAGTTAGGCCGTTCGTTCAGGGCTCTATGCCGCCGGCCACGCGGCGTCTTGCACTGGGGCGGCGTAACTGAACATGGCCTGCTTCAATTGCGAATCCACTTCGTCGGCGATGGTGATCACGTCCCGGAGCACTCTGCTGAAATCCACCTTGTCGAGATTCTTTTGTAAGGTGTTAAAGATACTGACCTGTAGAATCCGCGACTCCTCGACCACCATCGCGGCGGTGTAACCTTGTTTACGTCGCAGATCCCCGTGTTGACGTGCGGAGAGGGAGGGGGTGGCCTTTGCTGTTGGAACAAGGTTTAAGCGGAAGATCAGGTCAGCGATAAGATTGGGCAGATGGCCAGTGCGGGCTTCAAAGCTCAGCGGGACACAGGTCAACTCTTCGTCGTGCTCCACCAGTGCCATCCAGTCCTGAATCGTAGCATTCAGGTCATGCTCCAGTATGGAAGCCACGCTCTCCACAGGCAGCGGGCTGCGAGCTACCGGGTTCGAAAGCTTCTTGCGGATCGCTTCCCGAAGGGCGGCGATTTGGATTGGTTTCGTAAGGATTTCGTCAGCCTGGAGTCGGATAGCAGACAAAGCCTCGTCTATCGCTGGGTAGCCGCTGAGCACCAGAGTGACTGCTTGTGGGTGGGTGTGGCGCATGGCGCTGACGACGGTAAATCCATCACCGGCGTGTGGCATGTGCAGGTCGGAAAGCAGTGCGTCAAAGTTCTCTGTCGCGATGTAACGGAGCGCGTCGCACACCTTCGCTACGGCGACTACCTCAAAGCCGTCCCGTTCGAGCGTTGCCCGCAACATATCGCGGACAGCGTCATCATCCTCGGCCAGCAAGATTCTGGGCATACTTCCACCCCTTCCTCCGCCCTGAGAGGTCTCGCCACTTTTCGGCGACACTACCGGATAAGACGATATCCGACTTCGTGAACTTCGACTGCTCAAAATTGCACACTTTTAGGTGTATAGACTGTTGACACGATTGATCCCTCCGCCAGTTTCCTGACGGCATACTCGAAGCAAACGGGAAGTACGAAATTTATTTGCTGATGTTGGGAACCATGCGATTACACTCAAAATCCCTCATTCCTTCAGTCTCACCGCATACGTCTGTTGCAATTCGTTAGTTCGCGCTCTCGTCATTCCATCCATACAGGCAACATAAACGACTGGCGCGGCACTACCGCCTTGATATAGTGCACGCTCGGCTGAGCAGTTTGCCTCGCGATACTCGGTCCAAAGTCGTTGCGCCTTGGCCAGACGGTCGACATCACCGCCGTCGAGCTTGCCCAGCACTTTCTTGTAGAGGGCAGTGAGGTTCTCATCCGATGAGGCTTTTGCTTTGGAGAAGCACCGCGCCATGGCGAGCGTCGTTCTGGCGTTTGGACAAGGCGAATCCTTCGCGTTCATGTGCTGTGCGTGACAATGAATGGGGACGATCGCGAGAAGTGGGAGAAGCAGTCTGCATAGGCCAATTCGATTCATCGCGACAATGATAACTGGTGTAATCGAGCGATTACATTCAAGAACCCAAGTCCGGGAATAACCGTGTCTTATCCAGCCTTCTTGCGTAAGGCGCGCAGCACGACTACTCCGCTGATCGCAAAGCAGGCGACCGCTCCGAAGGCGGCCAGGTACAGCAGGTTGCCATTCGAGTGGCGGACGTCTGCCACGATCGCGGCAATGGCTAAAAGAACTCCCAGCACATTCAGGCTGAGTGGGGCGCGTATGGTATCGCCAATATCGTGCCGGAGTCGGAGTTGCAGAAGGAGCGCCGACAGGCCGATCGCGGCGACCACCACCAGAGCGAGCGGACTGAAGAAGGCCGCGCGGCTGGTGTAGATCACAACTAGCGTCAGCGCGAACAATAGAAGAGCGGCGGCTAAGATCGTCCAGCGGCGGGACGGGGCAGCGGCGGACTTGGATTCGGGGTCGGGCAAGTAGTTCCGTCCCAAGTTATACAGGGGCAGAGGCTGAGTTTTCAAACGGAGTCGCCATTCAAACAAGATGTGTCCTCTCAGGAATCAGACTTTGGCTGGCTGAGCCTCAGACGTCGTAGCCGTTGCGGCACCGGCGAGCCACTCCGCCTGCCGGGGATCGCCGTTATTCATGGCATAAAGCACAAGCTCGACCCGGCTGGAAATGCCGAGCTTCTCGAAAATCCGGAAAAGATATTTCTTGATGGTGTGCTCGCTCAGGTTGAGTTCGCGAGCGACCTGGCGATTGGAAAGTCCTTCGGCAACCACCGCGACCACCTGCTCTTCGCGCGGCGTCAGCAGCGACGCGCCCTGGGTGCTCAGCACGCGCAGCGAAGGCACTTCAGAAATGAGGTCCATGAGGCAGTTCAGCTGCTCGGTGTTGGCCCAGACTTGTCCGGCAGCCACGCGCACCAGGCATTTGCACAACAGTCGAAGATTGGAGTCAGTCAGCGTGAAGATGCCGCGTACGCCCGAGCGAAAAGCGTTCACGATGAGGTGCCGGTCGCAAACATCGACCAGCAGAACCTTGGGGATGTCCCGGTGGGCGAGATGAAACTGGCGCAAGGTGATGACGCTTTCTGCAAGGTTGGCCGAGGAATGCAACGACAAGAGAGCTACGCGGGGATGCTTCGCGGCGACTGCTTGCAGGATGGCCGTGTTCTCCATCTGACAGGTGACGACGCGGAACTCGGGACGGCGGCGCAGCGCCCCCGCGAGCAACTGCGCTTGCATGCGGTTGGAGTCTGCGATCAGCACGCCGAGCGTGCCGGATGAAGAGGTGGCCAGAGTCATGGGATCGATTCTTGTGAGGCGCGGGTCGCTAGGAAAATTGTAGGGAGTGCGCGCAGCGATGCACAAGGATGCGGGGCACAAAATCTGTACTCGACTGTCGAAATGGGAATCTGATTTTGGGTGGGGCGCACGAAGGACAACGCTCCGCCGTGCTGTGGAATTATGGATCGATCGAACCTGGTGGATGAGGCCGGACAGCATTTCTTGTGACCCGAGTCACAATCACTTCAGGCAGAGTGTGATGACGATCACCGCTCGAGTTTCACGATGGGAAACGTAGGCGAACTTCGATGCGCGGGGTTGTGAGATGGCGAACACGCAAGTCTACTTTTGTGGGTACGTCATTGGTAGGTGGGTCGAGCGCGGCGGGAAGCACGCTGGCCGGAACCCGCATCCCGTAAGTGGTTGTCTGCCATAGAAAACATGCCTCGTCCCGGCAGTCTGGTGGCTGAGCGAGTTGTCTACTTTCGTGTACGGAACTTCCCATGTCTTGTTGAATTACCGAGATGACCGTAAGTTGCGCAATAGAGGTTTCTAACAAGTCCGGAAATCTCGAACATGAAACGCATCAACCTAATTCTTCAATTCATAGTAGTCGCGATGTTGATATTTGAGTGTGGTCCGGCAGCTCTCGCGCAGGGTGAAGCTACACCAAGCCCCGGCGAGAACAGGGAGCCCTCGCAATCCGGTCTAACCGGGGCTGGATTGCGAGGCAGTGTTGCAGTGGCCGCAAAACCCGGCGAAGCGGATGGCCTGGGAAACCCTCAGCTCGGAGGGCTGCGCCATCCGCTTTACCGGTTGCAAACCAGCGATGTGATCGAAATTAGTTTTACCGTCGCTCCCGAATTCAATCAGGCGCTCACGGTGCAGCCCGACGGATACGTGATGCTGAAAGATGCAGGCATGGTGCAGGTGCAGGGGCTGAATCTGGCGGAGTTTGCCGATGCGGTGCAGAAGGCCTACCGCGGATATCTGCACGATCCCCAGGTCGCGGTGTCACTGAGGCAATTTGCGCGTCCTTATTTCATTGTTGGCGGGCAGGTGCAGCGGCCGGGCAAGTTCGACCTGCGCTCCGATACCACAGTCGCGGAAGCGGTGCAGATTGCCGGCGGGCTCACGGCGCAATCGAAGTCCTCGCAAGTGGTGCTGTTTCGGCGAGTGAATGACGATCTGGTCGAAACCCGTTTGCTCAATTTGAAGAAGATGCTGAAAGCCAATGGGAAGGCCGTCGGGAAGAGCGGGGGGATTTATGAAGACGCCCACCTGCAGCCCGGGGACATGGTGTTCGTGCCACAGAATACGATTTCGAAAATCGCTCCCTTCATCACGCGGCCGTCGGCGAGCATGTATGTGAACCCGACCCAATTTTAGAGAGAAGCTTCCCTCCACTGTTATGCCAGACGAAGACCCAATCCGCGGCAGGCTTTCAAGCCAGGCCCCCACCGTACGGGAACTGGTGATGACCTTGTTTCGGCAGTCTCGGGTCTTCATCTGGGTGGCGGCAATCGTCATGGGGATGGCGCTGATCTATCTGCTGACTGGCGCCCGCTACCGCGCACAGATGAAGCTGCTGGTGCGGCCCGGGCGAGCCGACGCCCCGGTCAGCGCACAGGCGAATGCGCCTCTCGACCTGACGCGGCTGGCGATTACCGAAGAAGAACTGAACTCAGAAGTCGAGCTCCTGCAGGACGACGAAGTCCTGCGCAAGGTAGTGGAGGAGACCGGACTGGGCGGGCGCGATTGGCTGCATCTCCTCCGCATGAATGAGGGCCGCCCCGAGCGCATAGAGCGGGCGGCGCGGCAACTGGGGAAAAAGCTGCAAGTGGAGCCGGTTAAAAAGACGAATCTGATCACGGTGAAGTACGCATCGAGCGATCCGGCGATGGCGGCGAAGGTGCTGCAATCGGTCGCCAAGGCATATCTGGAAAAACATGCTGCGGTGCACCGGCCGCAGGGGGAGTTTCCGTTCTTCGCACAACAGACCAGCGAATCGCGGCAGCAACTGGATGACGCCGAGCAGAAGCTAATGCAATTCATGGTCGGACACAATGTGGTAGCGGCGGATCAGGAACGCGATCTGGTGCTGCAGAAGGTCAGCGCCACCGATGCCAGCTACCACGAGACGCGGGCGGAGTTAGTCGAAACCCAGCAGAGGATGCAGGTTCTCCAGTCTCAACTGGCAAAGTTGCCGGAACGAACCACGACCCAGGTTCGCTCGGCCGACAATGCTGAAGTGATGGCCGCCTTGAAGTCGAGCCTGCAGACACTGCAGGTTAAGCGCATTGAACTGTTGACCAAGTTCGAGCCCAGCCACCGACTCGTGCAGGAGGTGGACCAGCAGATCACAGAAACGCAGACGGCGATCGTGCGAGAAAATTCGGCTCCGCTGCGCGACGAAACCACCGACCGAAATTCGCACTATGAATGGGCAAAGGCAGAACTAGAAAAGTCGGAGGTGCAGTTCCGCGCACTGCAGGCGCGGGCCACAGAGGTAGGTGCGCAACTGGCGTCTTACAAGCAGGCGGCCCGTCAATTCGGGCAGGCGGCCATCACTCAAGATGATTTGCAGAACAGTGAAAAGGCGGCCGAAGACAACTATCTGCTGTATGTGAAGAAGCGGGAAGAGGCGCGCATGGCCGATGCCCTGGACGAAAGGGGCATCGTGAACGTGGCGTTGGCCGAGCAGCCGGTCACACCTGCGTTGCCCGTTTTGTCGACATGGGCTGTGCTGGCGATCGGAATGATCGCTGCGGGAGCGGGTGGGGCCGGCGCGGCGTTTGCGGCGGACTATGTGGATCAGGGTTTCCGAACGCCCGATGACGTTTTGGCGTATTTGAATGCCCCGGTGCTGGCTTCATTGCCGAGTTTCTCGCAGAGAAGGATTTCAGGATGACAAAGGGCCTCATAACCGAAGCAACATTCACTTCCAACGATGCGGAAACTCTGAAGTGGGAATCTGGCGGAGAAGCGGTCGATCCGGGGCGTTCTCAAGCCGGACATGATCGGGCTGGCCACTTTCAAGGATGGAACGTGGATGAATTTGCCCGGGAGCAGATTCGTGGGCTGGTACGCCAGGTTTTCTTTTCGAGTGTGGACCGCACGATCCGGCAGGTGGTGTTCAGCTCGGTGGATCCAGAAACAGAGGTGCTGAGCATTTGCCGCCGCGTGGGAGAGGCCCTCGCGGCGGAGACGCAGGAAAGCGTCGCTGTAGTGGGCGGATTTCCGAAAATTCTGGAAGCGCGGGAGATTCAATCCGGTGCGATTCCTAATCGAGATACTGCAAATGGCGCCGACCGGCTTCGGGAACTGGCGACGAAGGTTCGAGCCAATCTCTGGTGGCTTCCAACCGAGGCCGGAGCGAGAAGTTCGGGCTCAGCCTCGTCGCTACATACACATTTGGGCCAGGTGAGGCGGGAGTTCGACTATTCAATAGTAGAAGCTCCCTCGGCAGCGGAATCGCATGCTGCGATGGCAATGTCGCAGTTCGCCGATGGAATCATTCTGGTCTTGTCGGCGCGATACACGCGCCGGGCGGTGGCCCGAAAGATCAAAGATTCACTGGAAGGAAAGCGGGGGCGAATTCTGGGAATCGTACTGAGCGACAGAGTGTTCCCGATTCCTCAAGCGATTTATCGGAGGCTGTAAGGCGTCGCGAAACCGAAAAGTGAACTAGCGATTCAAATTCTGCAAACAGACGGATGATGACGTGTCTTCTTCAAGTGCTCCACTTTCGCCGCTGGAACCTGAACCAATCGACTGCGCGCGATTGATCCCCGGAGAATTTCCTGCTGGCGTTCTAGGCGGAAGAAGAAAGCCCGTGCAGCCGGTAAGGTCCTTGCAATCGGCAACAATCGCTGAATTTCCTGCGGAGGAAAAAACCAGACCGCCGGAGCTGCCGTTGGCTCTGTTTCTGCCCGCTCCGCTGCGGACTCGAGGGGCGCTGCCCTGGCTGCGCGCGATGGCGGCAGATTTTGCTTTGATCGGGCTGAATTGGCTGCTGATGGCGGCGGGGCTGGTGCAACTGCGAACCTTTCTGCCGGGCACTCAATTCCAGGCCTATGCCGCCGACATGCCGATTTCCCTGGCCGGCATCGCTCTACTCCATGCTGCCCTCATCACTTTGTTGGGATACACGGAAGGACTGTACCTCGCGGGAAGGACCACCCAGCAGCAAGCGCCAATCCTGGGCAAGTCCGTGGTTTGGGCGACGGCGGTACTGGGGGTGGGATTCGGAATCCAGCGGCCGCTGGGACCGACGCTGGCTCTGTTCGGGTGCGTTGGTTTGCTGCACTTCGGCGCACTCTGGAGTTGGCGATGGCAGAGCACAAGGCAGCAACCGGCGGATCGGTCTGGCAACGAGCGCAACGTGCTGATCGTCGGGGCGGGCATCACGGGGCGCCGAGTAGCTTCCTTTTTTGAGGAACATCCTTCCGCTGGACGCGTGCTTTACGGTTTTCTCGATGATGAATACCCGGTCGGGGATGGAGTGATTGGGCGCGTCAGCGAACTGGCTCGATTGGCGCGCATGGGCTTTGTCGACGAGGTCATTCTCGCCGCGCCGCGCGACCGAATCGTAATGGACCAAGTTGTCCGTGAAGCCAAGCGCCTGCGATTGGATGTGGAGATCGTCCCGGAATTGTTTGGCCACAAGCTCGTGGAGGGCGAACTGGAGCGGGTGGGAGATCTACCGGTGATTGCTCTGCACGCGGAACAGTTGCCCATAGCAGCGCTGGTCGCGAAGCGAATGGTGGACTTGGCGGGCGCGGGATTGGCATTGTTAACCCTGTCCCCTCTGCTGTCGCTGATCGCACTCCTCATCAAGCTGGATTCGCCGGGACCGGTTTTCTATAGTGCTCAGCGCGCGGGACGCAAAGGCAGGCTTTTCCGCTGCCACAAGTTCCGCACCATGGTCAGCAACGCAGATGATTTGAAAGATCAGTTGCGTCAAAGCAACGAGCGCTCTGGCCCGATTTTCAAAATTGCAGCTGACCCGCGGATTACCACCATAGGACGATTTCTGCGGCGCTACAGTCTGGATGAACTGCCTCAGCTTTGGAATGTTCTGAAGGGCGACATGAGCCTGGTTGGGCCGCGTCCGCATCCCGCAGATGACTATGCCGCGTATGAAATCGAGCATCTGGCCAGGCTGGACGTTACGCCGGGGATCACCGGACTCTGGCAAGTCACAGCGCGACGCGACGCTTCATTCCAGCGTGGAATCGCGTTGGACCGCGAGTACATCCGCACATGGAGCCTGCGATCCGATGCGCGGATTCTGGCAAGAACGGTGCTGGCAGTGGTGCGAGGGAGCGGAGAATGACGCAGGCAGTCGCATCCCCAATGCGGCGGGAGAGCGGGCCGGATTTCGCAGCGCATGCCGTGGAGATCGCGTTCCTGCCATTGCGGGCGCTGATGGCCGCTCCTTCGTTGCTATTTCTGGCAGCGCTCACGGCGATGTTGCTGCGCCACCCGGATGTGCAGTTTTATGAAATCGACCGGGTAGCTTTTGTTTTGCTGGTGATTGGCGTGGCTGGGTGCGCGATTGCTCAGCGGCGATCGGTCTTCTTTGTGGAGCGGGCGACCTGGCCGATGATCGGCCTGACGGCGCTGGCAATCACGAGTGTCATCGGCCAGCCCTTTGATCACGAAACCTGGAGCTTGCTGGCTTCGAAGTTGATTGTGCCGTACGCGCTGTTTCATCTTGCGGGACTGGTGTTCACGACGGAGAAGCGCTTCCGGCAGTTTGAGATTTTTGCCATTGTGGTTTTGGCCTACCTTAGCTTCACGTCGATTGCTTTCCTGGTTGGAGCACGCGAGCTGATTTTTCCGCGTTACATTCTCGATGAGAGTCTGGGCTTTCATGCCGACCGCGCGCGCGGCCCGCTGCTGCAGGCTGTGGCGAATGGCGTATCGCTGAATATCCTCGCGCTGCTGGCGATGCACGCCTACCGCCGTGGGAGCGTGCGCGGAGTCAAGATGGTGCTGATCCTGGCATCGGTTCCGCTTGCCATCCTCGCCACCATGACCCGGGCAGTCTGGTTGTCGTTCGCGGGAAGTATCGTCACTCTGACCTTTATTTCCGAATGTCGCATGCTACGGCGCGTATGCATTGCATTGGTTTTAGTCGGGGGGGTGGGGCTCGCGATAGCGCTGACGACCACCGAGATTGGAGGCACGCTGGGCGATCGTCTGGAAGAGCGCGGCCCAGTGGACTACCGGGCAGCTGTCTATGCCGGAGGATGGCAGATGTTCCTCGAACGTCCTCTAACCGGCTGGGGATTTCACCAGATGCCGTCGGAGCTGCCGCGATACGTGAGTGGATACGAGGAGAAAGTCTTGTATCCGCATAACACTTATCTGGAGTTGCTGGTTGAGCACGGGCTTTTAGGGCTGGCTCTGTACCTCTGGCTCATGTGGGAGATCTGGCGACTGGGGCGAGGCCGGATTCCGAACGGCGAGAAGCACGGCTTCCTCGATGGGCAGTTCCACCGTATGTGGCCGATCTTGTTGGGCGTCTACTGGGTGAACGCCGCGATGGTGGTGATGAGCTATCAATTCGTGAATGGGCTGCTGTTCACGATGGCTGGAATGCTCGCGGCGCAACATCGCAGATCCGAGGTGTGCTCGTCATGTTGACGGTTGCTTATCTCGCGAATCAGTTTCCTTCCCCAGTTGAGCCCTACATCGGCGAGGAAATTGCGGAGCTTTGCCAGAGAGGAATTCGGGTGGTTGCGGGCAGCGTGCGGAAGGCGCCCGACAGAGGCGGGTCAGTTTCGGATCCAGCATGCATGCCGGAAATCTCTCTGCTGCCGGTGGGGTTCGTTGTTCTGCTCAAGGCCGCATGGCTTGCATTGCGCCGGTGGAATCGGATTTCCGGATTGATAGTCCGCGTGGTTTTGCAAGGACGCGAGGGGCCGCTCGCGCGGATGAAGGCCTTGCTCCACACCTATCTGGGCGCTTGTTATGCCGTCATGCTTGTAGAGCAGAAAGTCGATCACATCCACGCGCATCATGGGTACTTCGGCTCCTGGATCGCGATGACTGCAGCGCGGCTGCTGAATCGCGGATGCAGCCTGACGCTGCATGGTTCCGACCTGCTGCTGCATGCGGCTTACCTCGACGTGAAGCTGGAGAACTGCTCGTTTTGTCTCACGGTCTCGGATTACAACCGCCGCTACATTCTGGAGCACTATCCCAAGATCGATGGCAACAAAATTCTGGTTTCGCGGCTGGGGGTGGAACTGCCAGGCGTCGCTGCGCAAACTTCCTCAGGCTATCGGGAGCAAGGACTTTCGCTTCTGGCGGTGGGCCGGTTACATGCTGTTAAGGATCATGCGTTCTTGATCCGTGCATGCGCCCAGCTTCAGGCGCGAGGAGTGCAGTTTGAATGCTCGATTGCCGGAGATGGACCGAAGAGGCGCAAACTCGAATCGCTGATCCGGAAATTCGGTTTGGAGCGCCGCGTCACGCTGCTGGGACACGTGGCTCGCGAGTGCATGAATTCGCTGTACGACCGCGCCGACGTAGTGGTGCTGACCAGCCGAAGCGAAGGAATTCCGCTGGTATTGATGGAGGCGATGGCACGGGGGAAACTTGTGCTCGCGCCGGCGATCACAGGAATTCCCGAACTCGTCATCGCACGCAAGACAGGATTTCTTTACCAGCCCGGATCGATAGGCGATTTTCTGGCGGAGTTGTTATTGATTCATTCCCTGCTCGAAACGTCGCGCCCGCTCGATCAGAATTACAGCCCGGCAGCGGCCAGGAAACTACTTTGGTTTCGCCACGCCGCCCAGGCACAGGTCCGGCATAACTACGACCACAAGAAGAATTTAAAGGCCTTCGCCGAGTTATTCATGGAGCGGATCATTCAGCAGGATATTCCGCAGATCGAGAGCAATGTTAATGAGGATTTTGTTCTGCAACAAATACAACTACCGGTTCAGCGGAACCGAAGTCTACCTGTTTGAACTGATGGAGTTGATGCGGTCGCAGGGGCACGAAGTTGCGTTGTTTTCGATGGCGAACCCGCGTGGCGAGCCGACGGCGTACGATCACAATTTCGTTCCGCTCATCGACTTTAAAGGAGCGGCCGGCCTTTGGCAGAAGGCGGGGCGCGCTGGACATGCGGTCTACTCGACTGATTCGCGCAAGCGAATGCGCGCCATGATCCGAGAGTTCCGTCCGGATGTGGCGCACGTGCGAAATATCTATCACCACTTGTCGCCGTCGATCCTATGGGAACTGAAGGCTCACAAAATTCCGGTGATCTATCACCTGAACGATTTCAAGCTGCTCTGCCCCAGCTACAACCTGGTTGCCAACGGCGAGGCCTGTGAGGACTGCAAAGGCGGGTCATTCTGGCATGCACTGCAGGCGAAATGCTATCCGGGACTGGGCGCGCGCGTCACGCTGATGACAGAAGCTTATGTTCACAGCTGCCTAGGCACGTTCCGAAAATGTGTGAACACCTTCCTGGCGCCGAGCCAGTTCGTGCGTAACAAGTTCGTCGAACACGGATGGGACGGCGGGAGGTTCGAAGTCTTGCCACATTTTCAAGAGGCACATCCTCTCGTCGGGATTGAGACCGGCGAGGACGCGCCGCTGCTGTACTTTGGGAGATTGTCTGCGGAAAAAGGTGTGCATGACCTTCTGCGGGCGATGCAGAGGCTGTCCCATCGGAGATTGATCGTCGCCGGAGATGGGCCGCAGCGCGCTGAACTCGAGCGACTCTCGAGTTCCCTGCAACTGAACAATGTCGAATTCGTTGGGCACATCGAGGGATCAGGCAGAGATGCTCTGATCGCGCAATCGCGATTTACGGTTTTGCCGTCGCACGCCTACGAGACTCTGGGCAAGACCATCCTGGAATCTTATGCGGAAGGACGTGCCGTAGTGGCGTCGGACATGGGGTCTCGGCGCGAATTGGTGCGGGATGGTGAAACCGGAATTCTTTATCGCACAGGGGACGTGGATCGACTCGCGGAAGCAATCGAGAAGCTGTCCGCAGATCCGGAGTTAGCGCGGAGAATGGGCCGAGCCGGATGGGAGTTTGTCGGACAACGCCACGCTCCAGAGGACCACTATCGTAAGCTCACGGCAATTTACGAGCGCCTTACGGCGGACAAACCTCGGCGCGCTCCTGCGTTGATCCCAACCACGCAAGCGCCGCCCTGGGAACTCCCAGTACATCGCTCGCCTGGCGGTCCGAATCGGGAAGTTGTTTTAGCTCACGGGCGCAAGTTGCGGATCGCTTTTATTGGCGGACGCGGCGTGGTGTCGAAGTACAGCGGCATCGAAGCCTACTACGAGGAAGTGGGCAAGCGCCTGGTCGAGATGGGACACGAGGTGACGATTTATTGTCGGACGTACTTCACACCTGCGTCGACCCATCACAATGGGATGCGGCTGGTACGGCTGCCCACGATTCGATCCAAGCACTTTGAGACGGTCGTACACACTCTCTTGAGCACGGCACACGCTTTGGCACACGGCTATGACGTGGTGCACTACCATGCGCTGGGTCCGGCGCTGTTCTCGTCCTTGCCGAGGCTGGCACGTATGAAGACAGCAGTAACTGTGCAGGGTTTGGATTGGCAGCGAAAAAAATGGGGGCGCATGGCATCGGCGGTGCTGCGGGCCGGAGAGCGCGCGTCGGTTATGCTGCCCAACGCGACCATGGTGGTTTCGAGAGCGTTACAGGAACGCTATCGAGAGATGCATGGCATCGAAGCATCGTTCGTACCGAATGGAGGGGTGTTGCGACCCTGGGTCGAACCACGAAAGATTCTGGAGTGGGGGCTGGAGCCGGGAAATTATGTACTTTTTCTGGGGCGATTTTCGCCCGAAAAAGGCTGTCATCTCTTGGTGGAGGCGTTTGAAGAGCTTGATACCGATGTGAAGCTAGTGATGGCCGGGGCCTCGAGCTACTGCGACGACTATAGCCGCGAGTTGCGAACCCATGCCAGCGACCGTATCCGAATGCTGGATTGGGTTTCCGGAGGGACTCTGGATGAACTGGTGACCAACGCGATGATTTTCGTGCTGCCTTCTGATCTTGAAGGGCTGTCGCTGGCGCTGCTGGACGCCATGGGCGCTGGCCTCTGCGTCTTAACCAGCGACGTTCCGGAAAACCGCGAAGTCGTCGACGGCGCGGGATTTACCTTTCGCCGGGGGTGCGCTCGCGACCTCGCGGACCGGCTTCGATTTCTAATATCGAATCCAGCCGTGCGTGAAGCTGCTGGAAAAATGGCGAGAAAGAGAATCGAAGAGCAATATCAATGGCAGGATATCGCCTCAGACATAGAAGGAGCCTATTTCCAGATGATGGGCTGGACTGCGACGGATATGGCGACAAAAAAACCGGCCGCCCGCGCCGTGACCGGCAGTTCCCGGACTGCGCAGCAAAAAGCTGGGTAGGCCCCATTCCGGGTTGGGTAATTCTCGACCCCGGGAGACTGCGACGAAGGGGGCTGGCGAGAAATCAATGGTGCCGCCGTCCGCATCGCTGCCATGAATCAGGGCCTGGCCAGCGTACCAAGACTTAAATCAATAAAACGTGAATTACGGACGACGACGGGCCTCAGGCCCGTCTTTTTATTTACAATCAATTGCTTGGCTCGCAAGGTGCAGACCACCGCGGGCAAGCTCCAAACATGCCCGACACGATTCTTGTCACTGGTGGCGCCGGATTCATCGGCTCTAACTTTGTCCTGCAACAGATGCAGGATGAACCGACCTCGCTGGTCAACCTGGACAAACTCACGTATGCGGGGAACCCGCACAATCTCGTGCCCGTCGCGAGCGACCAGCGATACAAATTTATCCATGGCGACATTTGCGACCGGGCAGTGCTGCGCCAAATTCTCACTCAGCATCGGCCCGGGGCGGTTGTGCACTTCGCCGCCGAAAGCCACGTAGATCGCTCGATCCACGGTCCGGATGATTTCATTCGCACGAACATCGACGGGACATTCGCGCTGCTGGAAGAAACCAGGGCGTACTGGTCCACGCTTTCCGGGGATGCGCAAAGGAATTTTCGATTCCTGCACGTATCCACCGACGAAGTTTATGGTTCGCTCGGGCCGCACGATCCGCCGTTTTCTGAAACGACTCCCTATGCGCCGAATAGTCCGTATGCCGCGTCGAAGGCTGCATCGGATCATCTGGTTCGCGCTTATCACCATACCTACGGCCTGCCGACACTGACGACGAACTGCTCCAATAACTACGGGCGTTTCCAGTTTCCTGAAAAGTTGATCCCGCTGATGATTCTTAATGCACGGGATGGCAAGCCGCTTCCGGTCTATGGCGATGGAAAGAACGTGCGCGACTGGCTGTATGTTGAAGATCATTGTGGAGCGATCGCAACCGTTCTGCGCAAAGGCCAGCCGGGAGAGACTTACAATATCGGCGGCTGGAACGAAAAACCGAATATTGAAATCGTGGAGACGATTTGCGATCTGATCGACGAGATGGCGCCGAGACTGGCGATGCCGCGACGTGAGCTGATCACATATGTGAAAGACCGCCCGGGGCACGACCGGCGCTACGCGATGGACGCGCGCAAGATCGAACGCGAACTGGGATGGAAGCCGAAGGAAACTTTCGACAGCGGGATTCACAAGACGGTTCGCTGGTATCTTGAAAATGAAGAGTGGGCGAGAGAAGTGACCAGCGGTAGTTATCGGGACTGGATCTCCCTGCATTACTCGAGTTGAGTGAAGCCCGAAAATCATGCCAAACAACGCATATAAAGGAATCATCCTGGCGGGAGGTGCGGGCACGCGTCTCTATCCGGTAACGCAGGCCATGGGGAAAAGCCTGCTGCCGGTTTACAACAAACCCATGATTTATTACCCGCTGTGCACGCTGATGCTGGCGGGGATTCGCGAAATTCTGATCATCTCAACTCCCGAAGACATGCCGAAATTCCAGACTCTGCTCGGAGACGGCAACCAGTTTGGCATTCATCTTCAATATCGCGTACAACTCAAGCCTGAGGGAATCGCGCAAGCATTTCTATTGGGCGAAGAGTTCATTGCAGGCAGGCCGTGCGCGTTAGTCCTCGGAGATAACATTTTCTATGGTCACGACCTGGTTAAAGATCTCCGTGAAGCAGCTGAAAAGGAGCGCGGGGCAAGGGTTTTCGCTTATCGGGTGCACGATCCGGAACGTTACGGAGTGGTTGAGTTTGACGCCGGTGGCCGGGCCCTGAGCATCGAAGAGAAGCCGCTCCAGCCGAAGTCGGGCTACGCGGTGACTGGACTTTATTTCTACGATGATCAAGTGGTGGCGATTGCGAAATCGCTCAAACCAAGCGCGCGCGGAGAACTTGAGATCACCGACGTCAATAAGACTTACTTGAAGAACAATCAGCTTGAAGTCGTGGTGATGGGCCGCGGAATGGCTTGGCTCGACACTGGAACTCACGAGTCTCTGATGGATGCCGCGCTGTACATACAGGCCATCGAGAAGCGGCAAGGGTTGATGGTCGCATGCCCGGAAGAGATTGCATACCGCTCGGGTTACATCACTGCGGAACAGGTTGAGCAAGTCGGCAGTTCGATGAAGAACAGCAGCTATGGCTCATATCTTCTGCAGCTTTTGCGCGAAAGGGTATTCTAGAAATGAATGCGGCCCGCGTAATGCAACCCGCAGCGGGCAAAGCCACGATGAGTGCTATCACTAAGATTCCGACCTCCCTGCCCGGGCTTTTTATCTTGGAGCCACGCGTGTTTGGCGACGAGCGCGGATTTTTTCTCGAAAGCTATAACGAGCAGGGGATGGCCAGCGTTGGCATCGACGAACGCTTCGTACAGGACAATCATTCCTGCTCCGGGCGCAACGTTCTCCGGGGACTGCATTACCAGATCGAGCAGGTGCAGGGAAAGCTGGTGCGAGTGGTCGACGGAGAAATTCTCGATGTCGCTGTGGACCTGCGTCGCAGTTCCCCGACTTTTAAGGCGTGGGAGAGCGTACGGCTTTCCGGCGACAACAAACGCATGCTGTGGATCCCGGCGGGATTCGCGCACGGATTTCGCGTCGTGTCGGACAAAGCGCACGTGCTCTACAAGACTACGGATTACTACGCCCCGCAAAACGAACGCACACTGGCGTGGAATGATCCGGACTTAAAGATTAATTGGGAGCTCGACGGAGCGCCTGTCGTCTCGGCGAAAGATCAGCGGGGCGCCGCGCTTCGCGACGTCGAAACCTTCGAATAGCCGCACGAATTTCACATGAGAATTACTATTTTTGGCGCCTCGGGTCTTCTGGGCCAGGCGCTCATGCGCGAGTGGAATGGTGACGAGGTCTGTGGCCTCACTTCGCGCGATGCTGACATTCGCGATGCCGATCAGGCGCGAAAAACCATCGAGCAAACGCGCCCTGACTGGATTGTGCTGGCCGCCGCCTACACTGACGTGGACGGTTGCGAAAGCCAGCAGGAGAGAGCATTCTCAGTGAATCGCGACGGCGCTGTGAATGTGGCAAAAGCCGCGAAACAGGCTGGCAGCAGGCTGCTGTTCCTGAGTTCCGACTATGTCTTTGACGGGACAAAACGCTCACCGTACGAAATTGATGAGCCGCGAAATCCGCAGAGCGTTTATGGCCGGTCGAAAGCGGAAGCGGAAGTCCAGTTGCTGGAAATTCTTGGCGACTGCTGCATCGTGCGCACATCATGGTTGTTCGGAGCCGGGGGAAAGTGCTTTCCGGATACGATTCTGAAATTGGTGTCAACGCGGGCGGCGCTGGATGTTGTCGATGACCAGCGCGGGTGCCCCACATATTCAACGGATTTGGCGGGAGCGATCATCCGGTTATGCCGGAACAGTGCGCACGGCATTGTTCATGCGACGAACTCTGGTAACTGTTCGTGGTTCGAATTCGCGCAGCAAATTGTGCGCGAGGCAGGCTCAACCACCGAGATTCGTCCCGTCAGCACAACGCAAATGCCGCGGCCAGCGCGGCGTCCCGAGTATTCTGTGCTGTCTCCCGCGAGCCTGCAGCGCTGGGGAATTGCAATGCCCACTTGGCAGGATGCATTGCGGCGCTATCTAAAGGAGCGAAAGGCGTGAGCATGGTTCGTTGCGCCGTTCCGCGTGCGACTGCTACGATTCCGCTGAGATTCCTCCAGTGAAGTCCATCCTCAACTACATCGACGGCGAATTCGTGCGTGGCAAGCGCGACTTCATCGATGTGAATCCGGCAGACGGATCGGTGATCGCAGAGGTCTCGGAGGCGGATCGGGATCTGGTTGACGAGGCGGTGCGAGCAGCGCGAAAAGCGCACGCTGGAGAATGGGGCCGGTGGGGAGTTCGCGAGCGCGCCGCGCGCCTCTATAAGGTAGCGGAGGCAATCGAGAAGCGATTCGATTCCCTGGTTGCAGCCGAGGTGGCGGATACGGGCAAACCCATCAGCCTCGCCTCAAAGTTGGACGTCCCACGCGCGGCTGCGAATTTTCGTGTCTTTGCCGACGTTATCAAAACTGCGGCGCTGGAATCTTTTCAGACTGAAACTCCGGATGGCAGGAGTGCGCTGAATTATGCGATCCGCAAACCTCTTGGGGTTGTGGGCATCATCACGCCATGGAACCTGCCGCTCCTGCTGCTGACGTGGAAGGTCGCGCCCGCGCTGGCCTGCGGCAATACTGTCGTTGTAAAACCTTCCGAAGAAACTCCGGCTACAGCTACTCTGCTTGCGGAAGCCATCAAAGAAGCCGGAATTCCTGACGGCGTCTACAACGTTGTGCACGGGTTCGGACCGGATTCGGCTGGGGAATTTTTGACGCAACATCCGGACGTGAACGCGGTGACTTTTACTGGCGAGTCGCAGACGGGTGCGGCGATTATGAAAACGGTTTCGGCGTCGGTGAAGCCGGTCTCTTTCGAACTCGGCGGCAAGAATGCGGCAATCGTTTTCGCAGACTGCGACTTTGGCGAGGCGATCGACGGCGTCGCTGATGCGGCCTTCCTCAACACAGGTCAAGTCTGTCTCTGTGCAGAGCGCATATATGTCGAGCGCTCAATCTTCGATCGTTTCGTTGAAGCTCTGAAGCAGAAGGCTGAGAGCTTGCGTCTGGGATCTCCGCTGGAAAGCTCAACTCAACTGGGACCGCTGATTTCCAGACAGCATCGTGAGAAAGTGCTGTCGTACTATCGACTGGCACGCGAAGAGGGAGCCCATGTGATCACTGGGGGCGGAGTTCCCGAGTTCGGCAGTTCACTGGATCACGGGTTTTACGTGCAGCCGACGATCTATACTGGGCTACCGGAGTCGGCACGCTGCGTAAAGGAAGAAATTTTCGGTCCCGTATGCCACATTGCTCCGTTCGATACGGAAGAAGAAGCAATCAGCATGGCGAACGACACGAAATATGGACTGGCCGCGTCGATCTGGACAACGAATTTGGCGCGCGGCCACCGCGTTGCGCAAAAGATGAATGTGGGCATCACATGGGTCAATTGCTGGTTCCTGCGCGACTTGAGAACTCCATTTGGTGGAGTCGGGCTGTCCGGCATTGGGCGCGAAGGCGGCATGCATTCGTTGAATTTTTATTCCGAGATGAATAACATCTGCATTCGGCTGTGAGCGATGGCGAAAATCGAAAGCCAAGTCGTCGAGGGAAAGGCGAAGCCGCGCGGCAAGTATCCGCACTTCAAGCGCGCCGGCGACTTTCTTGTTATCTCGGGAACGAGCGCACGCCGAGCTGATAATACGATTGTCGGCGCGGAAGTGGATGGTTTGGGAACCACACACCTCGATATACGTGCTCAAACCAAGGCCGTGATCGAAAATGTGCGGGACATCCTGCAGAGTGCCGGCGCGGATCTGAAAGACTTGGTGGAAGTAACGACTTATCTCGTCAACATGAACGATTTCGGCGGATACAACGAAGTGTATGGCGAATATTTCGGCTACGATGGCCCGGCGCGAACCACCGTCGCCGTGCACCAATTGCCGCATCCGCATCTGCTGATCGAAATCCGCGCCGTCGCCTACAGACCGGAGAAATAGGAGCAGCTATGCCGTCGATCAAAGAATTGAAGGCTTTCAATTTTCAGGGATGGATTGAGCAGAACAAGGAAAAATTCAAGCCGCCCGTCGGCAACGCGCAGGTATGGGAAGACGGCGAGATGATGATCACGGTGGTGGGCGGACCGAATAACCGGCGCGATTATCATGATGATCCGACCGAAGAATTCTTCTACCAATTGAAGGGCAATATTTTTCTTCGCATTATGGAGAGTCCGGGGAAGCCGCCTCTCGAGATTCCGATCAAAGAGGGTGACATTTTTCTTTTGCCCAAGCACATGCGGCATTCGCCGCAGCGACTGCAGGAAGGAAGCATTGGGGTGGTGGTCGAGATGCCGCGTCCAGAAGGCGTTTTGGACGGTTTTGAGTGGTACTGCCAGAATTGCCATCAGCTCGTGCATCGCGCCGAGGTGAAACTGAAGAGCATTGTGCGCGACTTGCCTCCTCTATTTGAAAAGTTCTATAGCGACGAGAATCTGCGCAAGTGCAAGCACTGCGGAGCGATTCATCCCGGCAAACAGTAAATGCCAGTCATCGACATTCACAATCACTTCTTTCCCCGCACCTGGCCCGATCTCGCGGCTCGCTACGGCACTCCGAATTGGCCGTCGATCAAGCACACCGAACCGGGCAAGGCAGAGATCATGGTGGGGGATCTCTTCTTTCGCCACATATATTCCGCATGTTGGGATCCTGCAGTTCGGCTCAGCGAGATGGACAGAGATGGCGTTGACATTCAGGTGATGTCGGCAACTCCTGTCCTCTTCAGCTACGAACGACCTGTTGAACATGCACTCGACTGCGCGAAATTGTTCAATGATGCTGCACTCGAACTCTGCGCGCAAGGGAAAGGCCGGCTGAAGTCGCTGTGCCAGGTTCCGCTTCAGGATGTAGACGCTGCGTGTGGCGAACTCAGCCGTTGCATGCGGGCCGGGCATCTCGGGGTGCAGATTGGAAATCATGTTGGAGAAAAGAATTTAGATGATCCGGGCATCGTCACATTTCTGCATCACTGCGCCGACGAAGGTGCTGCGGTGCTGGTCCATCCCTGGGACATGCTTGCGCCGCAGCGGATGCCGAACTACATGATGCCATGGACAGTGGGCATGCCGGCGGAAACGCAGCTCGGGATCGTGGCGATGATCCTTGGAGGCGCGTTCGACAAATTGCCACCCAACTTACGAATCTGTTTCGCGCACGGCGGTGGAAGTTTTGCGTTTCTTCTAGGGCGATTGGAGAATGCGTGGCAGCATCATCCCGTTGCGCACGGCGTTTGCGCATTGCCTCCGCGGCAATATTTGAACCGGTTTTCTGTCGATTCGGCTGTCTTCGATCGGCGCGCGCTAGAATTTCTTGTCGAGACTATGGGATCTGAACGGGTGATGCTGGGTTCCGATTATCCGTTTCCATTGGGCGAACATAGGATCGGGTCGTTGATTCGCGAGAGTAGTTTGTCTGCGCAATCAAAGGCCGAGTTGTTGGGCGGCAATGCAGAGAAATTTCTCGGATTGACAAAAGAGAGAGCGGAGACTGCTATTCCAGAGATGAAGGTGCCGATCGAAGTCCATCGTGATCAGCTCACGTACAGTTCGTACCTTCGAGTTCCTGACCTGCTGCAACTGCAGCAGCCGCAGTCTGTGCCGCAACACCATGATGAGATGCTGTTCATCATCGTGCACCAGACTTACGAACTGTGGTTCAAGGAGTTGCTGCACGATCTGGATGCGGTGGTGACCAACCTGCGCGCGACGGGGACAAATCCGCAGTCGCATGACGCCGTGTATGAGGCGGCGCGGCTGTTGCGGCGTTGTACAGAGATCACGCGCGTTCTGGTGGAACAATTTACGATTCTCGAAACCATGCTGCCCACGCACTTCCTTGCGTTTCGCGGCAAGCTGGAGCCGGCCAGCGGATTTCAGTCAGAACAATTTCGCGAGTTGGAATTCCTGTGCGGATTAAAAGATGAAAAGATGCTGCGCTATCATCGGCCCACTCCTGAGGCGCACGCTCAGCTGGAGCGCAGGTTGCGGGAACCTTCACTGCACGACGTTTTTTTCGACGCTCTGCGTGCGATGGGCAAGGTGGAGATCGTCGCCGATGCGACCGAACGGGAGCGGTTTGACGCGCGCGCCAGGGCTGTTCTCTCGTTGTACCGCGACGAGCATGCGCATCGCGATTGGATTGATGTCTGCGAACGCCTCACCGAGTTCGATGAACTGGTAGTGAGCTGGCGATTGCGGCACATCCAACTGGTGGAGCGCATCATCGGGGTGCGCATGGGAACCGGCGGTAGCGCGGGTTCGTCGTATCTGAAGCTCACCCTCGACAAGAAATTTTTCCCGGAACTCTGGGAGGCGCGAACACTGTTGACCGAGTGATGCTAGTGCCATCGCGCGTCTTATGACTTCGAAATCCAAAACCATCACCCTGATCGGGGCCGGACTGAACGGCCCGCTACTGGCGATTGGACTGGTCCGACGCGGCTTTCAGGTGGAAATCTTCGAGCGGCGTGCTGACATGCGCCACGTTCGAATGAGTGCGGGGCGATCCATCAATCTCGCGATTTCAACACGCGGAATTCATGCCCTCTCTCAAGCCGGGTTGTGGGACGGAATGAAGAACATCATCATCCCCATGAAGGGCCGGATGATGCATTCCCTTAAATCGGAGTTGACGTTTCAGGCTTACGGGAAAAATGAAACCGAAGTTATCAATTCGATTTCTCGTGCGGGCTTGAACATCGCGCTGATGAACGCAGCCGAGAAGGAGGGGGTGAAGATTTCTTTCCAGAAGCGCTGCGCCGGGATTGATTTAAGGTCGGGCGCGCTTGAATTGCACGACGAGCAGAGCGGTGAAACCAGCTTGCATAATTCGAATGTGGTGATCGGCTGCGACGGCTCTGCCTCCGCCATTCGCAGCGAGATGCTCAAGCTGAGCCGCTTCAACTTCTCACAGCAATATCTCGATTACGGATACAAGGAACTCACCATTCCAGCGCTGCCGGGGGGGAAACATGCGCTGGACACGAACGCTCTGCACATCTGGCCGCGCGGAAATTACATGCTGATCGCTCTGCCCAATGTGGACGGGACCTTTGCTTGCATTCTTTTTTTGCCGTTCGAGGGCCCTGATAGTTTCGCGAAGTTAAGTAGGGGCCAGGATGTGCTTCCATTTTTTCAGTCACGATTTCCTGATGCAACTCCCCTCATGCCCGATCTCGCTGACAATTTTCTAGCGAATCCCACGGGAGCGATGATCACCATAAAATGTTTTCCGTGGCATGTGGAAGGAAGAACTCTTCTGTTGGGAGATGCCGCTCATGCGATCGTCCCCTTCTTCGGCCAGGGAATCAACTGCGGCTTTGAGGATTGCAGTTGCCTCCTCCAATTGATCGACAAGCATGGCGATGACTGGGAGCGCGTCTTTTCCGAGTTCGAGCAAGCACGAAAAATAAACACCGACGCTATTGCAGATCTCGCGATTGAGAATTTCGTCGAAATGCGGGACCGCGTCGCAGACGCGCATTTCTTGTTCTGCAAGAAAGTCGAACTGGCATTAGAGTCTCGCTACCCACAGCTTTTCGTACCAAAGTACGCAATGGTCACGTTTCATCGCATCCCATACTCCACCGCTCTCGCCCGAGCGCGCGTGCAAGAACGCATGCTCGCCGAACTTTGCGATGGCATTGAACACCTCGAGGATCTCGACTGGAACAGAGCGGACTGCCTGATTCGCAGCGGACTCACGCCGCTGGAGTTGCCCTCGTGATCAGCGTTCCTTATCGAGACGGGGCCAGCGTTCGCCGCTGCGATGGATGCTCGCGATCCTCTGGCGCGTTTTCGCGAACGTTTCTGCATCCCGAAAACAAAAACCGGTGCCGACTGCATCTATTTGTGCGGGCACTCGCTTGGCTTGCAGCCCAAGACTGTCCGGTCATATCTTGAACAGGAATTGCGCGATTGGGCGGACCTTGGCGTCGAAGGACATTTTCATGCAAGGGCTCCGTGGATGCCATATCACCGGCTGCTTACGCAGCAAACCGCCGCGCTGGTCGGAGCACAAGCTGGCGAAGTCGTGGTGATGAATTCGCTGACGGTCAACCTGCATTTGATGATGACTTCGTTCTACCGTCCTACGGCCGAGCGACATAAGATTTTGATCGAGCGGGCGGCGTTCCCTTCCGATCAATATGCCGTGCAGTCACAAATTCGATTGCATAGGTTGAATGTGGCGACCTCGTTGCTGGAGGCGACGCCTCGTGACGGCGAATCTTGCTTGCGGGACGAAGATATCGAAGCACTGATTGAGCGCGAAGGAAGTTCCATCGCTCTGATCTTACTGGGTGGCGTCAACTATGCGACCGGACAGGCGTTCGATATGGAAGGAATCGCGAAGGCCGGCCATCGCAAAGGCTGCGTAGTCGGGTTCGATCTGGCCCATGCGGCGGGAAACATTCCGCTGCGCCTTCACGACTGGGCGCCGGATTTCGCGGTGTGGTGCAGTTACAAGTATCTGAACGGCGGCCCCGGTTGCATTGCCGGATGCTTCGTGCACGAGCGCCACAACCGCGCCTTCGACCTTCCCCGCTTTTCTGGTTGGTGGGGACACGACGAAAAGACTCGCTTCCAGATGGGACCAGATTTTAATCCCATGCAAGGCGCGGAGGGTTGGCAATTAAGCAATCCACCGATCCTGGCGCTCGCTCCGCTGCGAGCGTCGATGGAGATTTTCGCCGAGGCTCGTATGGAAAATTTGAGAGCAAAAAGCGAATCGCTCACCGGATACCTGGAGTTCCTGTTGAATCAGGAAAAGTCGGTGAACTTTTCCATCATTACTCCCGCAGAAGAAACGCGGAGAGGCGCACAGCTTTCCATTCGACTGCGAAACCACGGACGCGAGCTATGCGAGCGACTGGCGGCTGAGGGCGTCATCGGGGATTGGCGCGAACCGGACACTTTTCGAGTTGCACCAGTGCCTCTATACAATTCGTATGAAGAGGTTTACCGGTTCGTGAAGCAGTTTTCGGCCGTTTTTTAATGAAACTTCCCTCCTTTTCTCTCTTTCCGCCGTTACGTTGGTAACACACAGAATCACGAACCGGAAACTTACAATCACCCTGTGGGGAAATCTCCGCTCCAGCGCGGCCGCATGTGGGCGACCATCGTGTGCACGGTGGTGTGTGTCCATATTTGCCTGTCGGTTTTTGCCGCGCGAGGATTCGCTCTCACCGCGTTTGGCGACATTCTGCAAAATGTAATTCTCCTCTGCGCCACTCTGGCCGTTCTCGCAAATCTTAAGACAGCTGCGCCCAAGGCACGTCTTTTCTGGGCGCTGATGGGCCTGGGATTGGGGATGTGGCTGGCCTCGCAGCTCATGTGGACCTACATCGAGGTGTACCTGCGGCATGAAGCGCCGAATCCTTTTGTCGGAGATGTAATCTTATTTCTGCATGTGGTTCCGATGATGGCTGCGGTTGCGATCCAACCGCAGATCCAAAAAGATAATCGCACCATCCGCGCCGGCACACTCGACTTCGCGCTGCTCCTTACCTGGTGGCTGTTTCTCTATTTGTTTGTCGTGATTCCCTGGCAGTATGTTCACCCGGTAGAGGCCGTTTACGGAAGAAGCTTCGACGTGCTTTACGTTTGCGAGCAGCTGGTACTCGCGGTTGGGCTCATCCTGGTTTGGCGGCGGTCTACAGGTGCGTGGCGCAGCATTTACGCTCATTTATGCGGCGCGACCGTGCTTTACTGCATTGCTTCGCTGGAAGCCAGCGAGGCGATCGACATGCATATTTACTACACCGGGAGCCTCTTCGATGTTCCCCTGGTGGCGGCAATGTTGTGGTTTGTCCGCATCGGCTTCCTGCCCCACGATGATGCGACGATGAATCAGAGCCAGGAGACTCCCGCTCGCGGACACGGAATATGGAAAGCGCGCCTTGCCATGCTGGCCGTCTTCATCACTCCGCTGATGGTGGGCTGGGCGGAATTCGGCGGCAACGTGCCGCACAGCGTCCGCACTTACCGGCTGCTGCTGACGGTGGCGACCATGGTCGGAATGGGCGCATTAGTGTTTTTCAAACAGCATCTGCTCGATCAGGAACTGCTCAGCCTTCTGCGTTTGTCGCGCTGCAACCTCGAGGAGATGTGCCGGCTGAAAGATGAACTGGAGAATAAAGAGCATTCCCTGCGCTGGCACAGCCTGGAGTTGCAACGCAAGAATCTGGAGCTGCAGGAAATTTCATTTACCGATGCATTGACCGGCATCTGGAACCGCCGTTATCTGGAAGAAATCCTCACCGCTGAAGCGGGTCAGGTGCTGAGAAATTATCAGCGAGCACGAGGCAGCGATATCCGCAAAATGGATCATCGCGATCTCGTCTTCATCATGGTCGACATGGATTTCTTCAAAGAGGTAAACGATCACTTCGGGCACGCTGCCGGGGATCGGCTGTTGCAGCTGGTCGCGCAGCGTTTGTCTTCGGTGGTTCGTAAATCCGACGTGCTCGTCCGCTGGGGCGGAGAAGAATTCCTGATCATGAGCCGCTCGGCAGACCCATCGGGCACACCGGCGTTCTGCAGCCGTGTGCTTGAGATCATCTCGTCGGAGCCGTTTGATCTGGGGCACGGAATCACAGTACGAAAAACCTGCTCGGTTGGATGGGCGCCTTATCCGTGGTGCCGAAATGCCTTCGAGTCGATCTGCGCGGAGGAGGCGATCGAACTGGCGGATATTGCGCTGTATCGCGCCAAGGCCCTGGGCAGGAATCAGGCGATAGGAATCCTACCCAGCGATACCGCGCTGGCGACATCCGAACTCGATCTGGTCGCGGTTCGGCAGCCCAATTCGCCGCTGGCCCGGATGGTGAAAACAGCTGCCCCGAACCGCCCGCAACTCGCTGCTCCTGAACTGGAGTCCGCCGAACGCGCCGAACAATCCAGCGAATAGTTGCCGCCTTTTTCCACCAAATCCCAGGGCATGCACTGAGAGCGCTTGACCTATCGAGAGCGCGTTGAATACATTGAGTTGCCGGGTTCGACAGGCGGCGACAACTCATGAATGCAAAAAATCCTTCCCGCAAAACAGGTCTTCGTCAAAAGGCGCAACTCATGTCCGCTTCCGAGATCGAGCGCACTCTGGTTCGTCTCGCTTATGAAATTGTCGAAAAAAACGGTGGAGTCACTGGCCTCGGACTGGTTGGGATCCGCCGGCGCGGCGTGCCGATCGCAGAGCGGCTCGGCAAAATTATCACGCGCATTGAAAATGCTCCAGTACCGGTCGGCACTCTCGACATAACCTTCTACCGCGATGATCTTTCCACGCTCGGCCCCAAGCCGGTGGTGCAAGAGAAAGAAATCGGGTTCGAGATCGAGGATAAGAACATCGTGCTGGTGGATGATGTCCTCTTCACTGGCCGCACCACGCGGGCTGCGCTGGACGCGCTCTTCTCTCACGGCCGGCCTCGCCGGGTGCAACTGTGCGTGCTGATCGATCGCGGGCACCGCGAAATTCCAGTCGAAGCGACCTTCGTCGGCCGCAACGTGCAGACCACGGACAACGAAGTGATTGAAGTCAAGCTGACTGAGATTGACGAAGCGGAAAAAGTTCTGCTGATGGAAAAATAAACGCCGACAGAGACGCGGCACAAAAAACAGGACGGTGGCCCGGGCCACCGTCCCTTTTTGTTAACGCCAACTTATGCGATGCGCGTGCAAACCGCTTTCGTCTGGGTATAGAGATTGAGCACATCGTGCCCCATCTCGCGTCCCCAGCCGGATTGCTTGTAGCCGCCGAATGGCATGGCCGCATCGAAGATGTTGTAGCAGTTGATCCAGACTGTGCCAGCGCGGAGTTGCTCGGCCATGCGATGCGCCTTGCCGATATCGCGCGTCCACACCGCAGCAGCCAAGCCGTATTCGCTATTGTTGGCGCGAGGAATAATCTCTTCCGGATCGGTGAACGGCATCGCTGTCACCACCGGCCCGAAGATTTCTTCCTGCACGACCTTCATATTTTCCTGCGTGTTGACCAGCACCGTCGGTTCGACGAAGTAGCCACGATCGCCAGCCTTGTGCCCGCCAGCCATGGCTTTTGCGCCTTCTGAGAATCCAGCTTCCAGGTATCCGCAGACGCGATTCAATTGCTCCTCGGAAACCAGAGGTCCCATCTGCGTGTCAGGATCGAGGCCAGAGCCAACTTTAATTTTCCTGGCCTGTTCGGCAACTCCTTCGACTACCTGATCGAAAACCGCCTTCTCGACATACAGTCGCGATCCAGCGCAGCAGCACTGCCCGTGATTGAAGAAGATGGCGCTCGCCGAACCGGGAATCGCGGCGTCAAGGTCGGCGTCTTTGAACACGACGTTCGGAGATTTGCCGCCGAGTTCGAGAGACACTTTCTTCAGATTTCCCGCGGCTGCGTGCACAATCAGCCTGCCGACTTCCGTCGACCCGGTGAAAGCGACTTTGTCGACATCCGGGTGCGCAGCCAGGGCCGCACCCGCAGTCTCGCCGTAACCCGGAACAACGTTGACAACGCCTTCGGGGAATCCGGCTTCCATGATCAACTCTCCCAGTCGCAGCGCGGAGAGCGGCGTCTGCTCGGCCGGTTTGAGCACGACCGTGCATCCCGTCGCCAGCGCGGGGCCAAGTTTCCACGCAGCCATCAGCAACGGGAAGTTCCACGGGATGATCTGCCCGACCACCCCCACCGGTTCGCGCAATGTGTATGCAAGATATTTCGCGCCGGGCGTGTATGGCACAGAGAGTGGAATCGTGTTGCCTTCAATCTTCGTGGCCCATCCCGCCATGTAGCGAAATAAATCTACAGCGAGCGGCACATCTGCGGCCTTGGCGATACCGAGCGGTTTGCCGTTATCGAGGCTTTCTATGTAGCCGAACTCCTCGGTGTGCTGCTCGAGGAGATCGGCAAGTTTCCAGATCAGGCGACCGCGCTCGGATGCGGTCATGCGGCGCCACGGGCCGCCATCGAAGGCACGGCGCGCCGCGCGGACTGCTTGTTCGATATCTTCGCGGTCGCCTTCCGCGACCTGCGCCAGCACTTCACCAGTTGCCGGATTGTAGGTTGGAAAAGTCTTGCCGGAAGCAGCATTGATCCACCGGCCGTTGATCAGCATCTGGCGCGGCTTGTCGATGAACTCGGCGACCTTGGGATGGATTTGCGGGGAAACTGCGATGCCCATACGTCCTCCTTGGTAAGAACAAACTTCAAACTAAGACGTGCATGAGAAGAAAATGCCGGACGAAGGATACGTAACTTCGGAGATGCTAGCGCTACGCCGTTGCAATTGCAACTGATGACTGGAGGAGGTTGGGACCCGGGCAATTTCAAACCCTTTAGCGAAGTCGCGTATTACTCGCCGTAAGGCACCCAGATATTCTTCACCTGTGTGGCATGCTCGAGAAGCCAGCGCCCTTCGCCCTGCTTCGGGTCGAACCAATCAATCAGGCGCCCTTCGTTCGTCCAAACCTGCTTCAAATTTCCGATCGACATTGCCTTCGCTGAGGCGACCATCGCCTCGTCTCCGTAGCACCAGATCGCATCCACGTCATCATGCTCGGACAGGGTTTTCAAGAGCGCCGAAGTGTAGCCGGTCACAATATTGACGGAGCCGCCTGGCAGATCGCTGGTGTCGAAAAGTTGATAGAGGTCACCTGCGATCAGCGGATATTTCTCGGATGGAACGGCAACGACCGTGTTGCCCATCGCGAGCAAAGGCATGACGAGAGATATGAATCCCAGCAAGGGCGCGTCCACCGGACAAATGACGCCCACCGTTCCAATCGCTTCATTCATCGCAATCGCGATGTTGCGGAACGGCGGATTATGCACAGCACCATCAAACTTGTCGGCCCAGGCTGCATACGAAAAGATACGCTCGATCCCGAGATCCACTTCCGCCGCTGCCTGCTTCGAGCCGACACTCTTTGCCAGACGATGAGCGATTTCGTCGCGCCGCTGCGCCAGATTTTCAGCACAGTAGTAAAGAACCTGTGCGCGATTGTGCGCCGTAGCCTTAGCCCAGGACTCGGCCTTGTGCGCGGCTTCCACCGCGTTGCGAATATCTTTGCGATTACCGAGAGGAGCTTCGCCCAGCAATTGTCCATCCGCTGAGAGCACCTCCATGCTGTAACCGGAATCTGGCCGGGTCTGCTTGCCGCCGATGTACAGCTTCACGGTGCGGTCGATCGCAGGCGTACTCGTTTGCTCTTCTTTGCGCGGAGTGCCCGCCGGATTCAATGCGGGTAGCTTCGCGGCGTGCTTGAACCATGACAATTCCATGTATTCGAGCATGCCCTCCCTTCCGCCTTCGCGGCCATAGCCGCTCTCGCGATATCCGCCAAATCCGCAGGCCGCGTCGAACAGATTCGTGCAGTTAACCCAAACCACTCCAGCTTTGAGTTGCGCAGCTACATGCAGAGCTACGTTAATGTTTTCGCTCCAGACACACGAAGCCAGGCCGTAGACAGTATTGTTGGCCAATTCGACCGCTTCTCGCGGCGTGCGGAAAGTCATCGCTGCCAGCACAGGACCGAAAATTTCCTGCTGTGCCACGATCGACGTCGGATGCACATTGCTCAGCAGCGTTGGTGGAAAATAAAGTCCGCGGTCGGGCAATACAATCTGCGGCTGCCAGCAAGTTGCGCCTTCGGCGATGCCCTGTGAAACCATGCGCTGAATGCGCTCCAACTGCACGCGTGCCACGATCGCTCCGATATCGATCGCTTTGTCGAGCGGCGCACCAAGTCGCAAAGTGCTCATGCGATCACGAATTTTCGCGAGCAACGTTTCCGCAATGCTTTCCTGCATCAGCAGCCGTGATCCGGCGCAGCACACTTGGCCCTGGTTGAACCAGATTCCATCCACCAAGCCTTCGACCGCGCTGTCGAGATCCGCGTCTTCGAAAATAATGAACGGAGACTTGCCGCCCAGTTCGAGTGACAGTCGTTTGTGACCCGCCGCTGTGGCGCTGCGGATCGCCCGTCCCACTTCGGTGGAACCTGTAAAGGCAATTTTGTCGACGTCAGGATGCTTGACCAGCGCCTCGCCGGTTGCGCCATCTCCGGTCACGATATTCACGACGCCTGCGGGCAGTCCGGCTTCCTGGCATAGTTCGGCGAAGACAAGCGCGGTGAGCGGGGTGAACTCGGCGGGCTTGAGGATGACGGTGTTGCCAGCCGCAAGCGCAGGCGCAATCTTCCACGCCAGCATGAGCAGCGGAAAATTCCACGGAATGATTTGACCCACAACGCCGCAGGGTTCGTATCCTGGAAACTCCTCATCCAGCAGTTGCGCCCAGCCAGCGTGGTAATAGAAATGTCGTGCCACGAGAGGAATGTCGATGTCGCGGCTCTCGCGGATGGGCTTGCCATTATCCATGGTCTCGAGCACCGCGAGCAGGCGGGAGTGTTTCTGCACCAACCGAGCGAGAGCGTACAAAAAACGGGCGCGCTTATGCGGTGTTAAGGCGCGCCACTTGGGCGAAGCCGCACGCGCTGCGTGCACTGCGGAGTCAACGTCGCTCGCGCTTCCCTGTGCGACGGCAGCGAGCTTTTCGCCGGTCGAAGGATCGAGCGTGTCGAAATACTCTCCCGCCGACGGCTGTTGCCACGCGCCGCCGATGAAATGTCCGAAGCGGCTCCCGTGGCGCTCCAACCACGCCAAGGCTTCTTTCGGATCCTCGGGAGCCGGACCGTATTCCATCGTCACGAACTTCTCAGCAATGCTCATGGTTTTCATCCGAGCAAAAATTATCGCAGCTGCCTTGATTCCTACGCGATTGGATGACGATACTCCGCCGAGTAACGTCCCGTTGCCCAGTGCTCCAACTGTCGCTCTATGTCGCCGAGTAATCCGCTGGCGCCGAAGCGGAACATCTCGGCACGCAGCCATGAATCGTCGAGTTCATCCTTCATCATCGCCAGCCAATCGAGTGACTGCTTGGCTGTGCGAATTCCGCCAGCGGGTTTGAATCCCACCGCCATGCCAGTTTCCTGCGCGTAGTCGCGAATCGCGCGCACCATCACCAGGCTGACGGGCAACGTGGCGTTCGTTGCTTCTTTCCCAGTCGAAGTCTTGATAAAATCGGCGCCCGCCATCATGGCCACATAGCTTGCGCGCGCCACACTACGGAAGGTCAGCAGATCGCCGGTGCCAAGGATAACTTTCATGTGCGCCGCGCCGCAGGCCTGTTTAAAGGCAGAGACCTCGTCGTACAGTGCCTGCCAGCGCCCGCCAAACACATGCGCGCGCGTGATCACAACATCGATCTCGTCCGCTCCGGCTTCCACCGAGCGCCGGATCTCTGCCACTCGTTCGGCCAGAGGAGACAGGCCCGCGGGAAATCCGGTAGAGACTGCTGCTACGCGAACTCCACTGCCTTGTAAGGCATGCAGCGCTGTCTCAATGAATGTGTGATAGACGCAGACCGCGGCAACTTTGATTCCGAGTTCTTCGATTTCAAGTCTTTGTACTAACTCCTGCTGAACTGGTTGACGCGCCTTCGCGCATAAACGGCGCACGCGTTCATCGGTGTCGTCGCCGGAGAGGGTAGTGAGGTCCATGCACGAGATCGCGCGCAACAGCCACGCCGCTTGCCATTCTTTCTTCACCGTTCGACGCGCGACGTGGGTCTGAGCCCGCCGCTCCACGGCGCTGGTGTTCACGCGGACGTTTTGTATCCAATTCAGATCGAGTGGAATGCCGGAGTTGGGCAGCAGGGAGCGTCCGCTCAAGGTTGCGATGGCAGTGGATTGCGAATCTCGAGTCCGCAACTCGCTCCCGAACTGTCTTCCAGAATGGCCGGTCATTTGACTGATACCGAGACGTAATTGTACGGCAGGCGATCCCGCGATGCGAACTCGCACGTCACTCAGCCGGGAGATACATCTTTAACTATCCAACGGATTGCACCATCGGCGGCAAGAAAAACTCAGGCAGAATTCTGCATCGAGGGTTTACAATGCGCACTGTTTCAGGACAGCACTACCGGACTCCCAGGCAGTTTTTGTTATGCCGAAGAAAAATCTTTCTGCCGCCATGCGAAAAAAGTTGGAGCGCGCCGCACGCAAGGTGATGAAGAACGCTCACGCTCCTTACTCGAATTTTCATGTGGGCGCGGCCATCCTGCTGACAAACGGCAAGATCTTCTCAGGGTGCAACGTTGAAAATGCTTCTTACGGAATGACCAACTGCGCCGAGCGGACGGCAATCTTCTCTGCCGTCGCGCAACTCGGGCCAAAAATCGAGATTAGCGCGGTAGCGGTAACGAACGACCATGGTGTGGCCTGCTCGCCCTGTGGCGCATGCCGGCAAGTGATTTATGAGTTTGGCCCGGACGCGACAGTTTTTTTTCAAGGTGCCCGGGGACCCAAGCAGTCGCACATCACCGAACTACTCCCGGAAGGATTCCGTCTCCAGTGAGTCAGCCAGCGTCCTCCCAAAGTTTTCGCGCCATCGATGTCATCCGGAAGAAGCGCGATGGCATCGAGTTGTCGCGCGACGAGATCGAGGGTCTCGTCAGGGCCTATACCAGCGGAGAAATTCCCGACTATCAAGTTTCGGCATGGCTGATGGCAGTTGTACTGCGCGGGATGACCCGTCCGGAAACTGCCGCACTCACCGATGCGATGTTGCACTCTGGCGAAGTGCTCGATCTCTCGTCGCTTCCGGCGAAGAAAGTCGACAAGCATTCTACTGGCGGCGTTGGAGACAAGACTTCTCTTGTGCTGGCTCCGTTGGCGGCCGCTGCGGGACTCGCCGTACCCATGATCAGCGGACGCGGACTGGGCCACACCGGAGGCACGCTCGACAAACTCGAATCCATTCCCGGATTCAACGTGAATCTTCCGGTTGCAGATTTTCGCCGCGTGCTCAAGGCCTGTGGTTGCGCCATGATCGGCCAGACGGCGGAAATCGCACCCGCGGATCGCAAGCTCTACGCTCTTCGCGACGTTACCGGAACCGTGGAGAGTCCCTACCTGATTTGCGCGTCGATCATGAGTAAGAAGCTGGCGGAAGGCATCGACGCACTTGTGCTCGATGTGAAGACTGGCTCGGGCGCGTTCATGAAGAGCGAGAAGGACGCGGCATTTCTCGCTGAGCTCATGGTCGAGACCGGCGAGCGCATGGGCAAGGAGGTGGTCGCGCTTATCACCGACATGGATCAACCGCTCGGCAAAATGATTGGCAACTCGCTTGAGGTGATCGAGTGTGTGGAAATATTGCAGGGCGGTGGCCCCGAGGATTTAAAGGAGCTCTGCCTCGAACTCGCTGCGTGGATGCTGCATCTCGGTGGGGCGGCGAAATCTATCGCTGAGGGGCGGCAACGCAGCGCAGATCTGATTTCCTCTGGCAAGGCTCTCGAAGTATTCCGGAGCATGATCGAGTTGCAGGGAGGGGATACGAAGGTAATTGACGATCCCAAACGTTTGCCGCAGGCACAACGAACGATGCAGGTCAAAATCGAAACGTCCGGCTACATCGCTGCGATGCAATGCGAACAAATCGGCACGGCCTGCGTAATTCTGGGCGGCGGTCGCGAACGCAAAGAAGATTCCGTCGACCCAGCGGTAGGGATTGTGCTGCACAAAAAGATCGGGGACGAGGTCGCGAAGGGCGAGCCTCTGGCCACGATTCACTACAATGCGGAAACCCGCGCTGTACGTGCCGCGCGACTCATTGCGGAAAGCTGTTCGATCGCAGACGCGCCGCCTGTCAGTAAGCGGCCGTTGATTCATCAAATCATCCAGAGCTCCGCGGAGAAAAACTGAATGGGACGATTCACCGGAATCCTCGGCCTGCTCACGATGCTCGGACTTGCTTTCGCTTTCTCAACCAACCGGCGCGCCATCCGTGTCAAGACCGTGGCGTGGGGCCTGGGCCTGCAGATCGTGTTCGCCATATTCGTGCTGCGCGTTCCCGCCGGGCGAGAGATTTTTCAAGTTGCCGGCGACGCTGCAACCCGCGTGCTGAACTACGCATTCGCGGGCTCGGAATTTGTCTTCGGAGATCTAGGCAAACAGCATTCCAACATCGGATTCATCTTCGCCTTCCAGGTCCTGCCGGTCGTCATCTTCATCTGCGCTCTGTTCGCGATCCTCTACCACTTCGGCATCATGCAGATTGTGATTCGTGTGATGGCGTGGGCCATGACGCGCATCCTGGGCACCAGTGGCGCCGAATCGCTCAACGTCGCGGCCAGCATCTTCATGGGCCAGACCGAGGCGCCAGTGACCATCCGCCCATTTCTGCCGGATCTAACGCGCTCTGAACTCATGACGGTGATGACTAGTGGCATGGCACACGTCTCGGGTTCGATCATGGCTGCTTACTTCGCTTACGGAGCGGAACCGCGCCATGTGCTCAGCGCCGTCATCATGACTGCCCCCGGCACGATTCTCGTTTCAAAAATGCTTGTGCCGGAAACCGAGCAGCCCAAAACCGCCGGCCGCGTAGTGATGCCGGAGGGCGAGGAAGAGAAAGAGAAACAAGAGAATTTGCTCGGAGCTATAGCGCGCGGCACCGGCGACGGTTTGCACATGGCGCTCAACATCGGTGCGATGCTGATCGCATTTATCGCGCTGATTCACCTGCTTGACGGCATCATGGGGGGCATTCATCACCACGTCGCGTGGTTTCCCGTAAGCTTCGAAAGCATTCTCGGCGTGCTTCTCTCACCCGTTGCCTGGCTCATCGGCATTCCATGGCACGATTGCCCCATCATCGGCAACCTGCTCGGCACACGTATGGTGTTGAATGAACTGGTGGCATTCTCCATGCTCGGGCCGCAAAGAGCCGCGCTCGATCCGCGTTCCTTCACCATTGCGACCTTCGCGCTGTGCGGTTTTGCGAATCTGAGTTCGATCGGAATTCAGATCGGCGGCATCGGCGCACTCGCTCCAAATAAGCGCGGCGAGCTGGCACGTCTCGGATTTCGTGCCATGATCGCCGGCACCATGGCCAACTTGATGTCGGCCTCGATCGCAGGGATGCTGCTGTAAGTGCGTCGAGATCGCCTTACTCCCGAAGGAAACTTTCAAAATGAAAAATGTCTGTTCGGCGTTTGTGTTCTTGTTCGTTGCTCTCAATATCGTAGCCATTGCGCAGAGCTCTAAGCGCGTCATCATCGACACCGATCCCGGAATCGATGATGCCATGGCGATTATGCTGGCTTTGAATTCGCCCGAACTGAAAGTTGAGGCGCTCACGGTTGTCCCCGGGAACGTCGAGGCGGCGCAAGGTTTGGAGAATGCCCTGAAGATCGTCTCGCTGGCGGGGCGTTGCGATATTCCAGTTGCTGGTGGAGCGCAACATCCGCTCAATCAGAAGTTGATCACGGCCCAGTTCTGGCATGGCAAGAATGGTCTCGCCGGAGTCGAACTGCCGGCTTCGAAGTGCAACCCCGACCCGCGCTTCGGTCCCGATCTCATCATCCACCTGGTGCATCGTTATCCGCACGAGATCACGCTGATTCCTGTTGGCCCACTCACGAACATCGCGCTCGCTGTGTCCATAGATCCCTCGATTGTGCCTCTGGTGAAAGATATCGTGATCATGGGCGGCTCCATCACCGGCGGCAACGTGAACGGAGCGGCAGAGGCCAACATTTACAACGATCCGGAAGCTGCAGCGATTGTGTTCAACGCCGGCTGGACGGTCACTATGGTCGGCTCCGATGTCGGCGAGCGCACGCTGATCACACGCAAATATTTGAATGACCTGCAATCGATGCACGGTCCGGAAAGTGATTTCATTGCGCAGCTGGCGGATTTTTACATTACGCGATCAGAAAAGAGCGGCTACTCCGGAGCGGCCATGTACGATCCGCTTGCCGTCGGCACCGCGATTGACGCATCTCTGGTCACGCTCAAAGAAATGCACGTGGATGTGGAAACCCAGGGCGAGTTCACGCGTGGGGAGACGGTGGCTAACCGCATGGGGTCAGACGAAAAGAATGTGCTGCACGGCGACCACTACGAAATCGAAGGAGTGATTGAACTGAAGCCGAATGCGCGGGTTGCCACGGCCTCAGACGCGGACCGTTTCATAAGTCTATTCATCAGTCGAATCAAAGGAAAATAGTTCGCAGCATTTCCCGCGCTCTTATCCGTTGGAGCGAGCTACCAGCAGGATCGCCAGTGCGTAAAAGGCGAACATCAGTACGAGGTACATTTTTGCCCGCGATCCCGAACCTGCGAACTCTTTCCATGCGAAAACTCCCCACAACGCGGCGACCATTGGCGCGGATTGTCCAATCGCATAAGCGATGGCGACTCCAGTGAAACTCGCGGCGACGAGATTGAACACCATCCCGACTCCCCAAATCGCTCCACCTGCCAGGCCCAGCAAGTGTCCGGAGGGCGGACCGCTGAAAAATCCACTGAAGCTTACGGGTTCACCAACCAGCGGCTTCTTCATAAAATAAATATTCCAGATGAAACAGGAGAGCAGCGCTCCCAGTGTCAGAAAAACTGCAACGCTGTAGGGCCCGAGCGTATTCCCGCGCGTCATCGAGCGAGTCACGAAGGGCGCCCACAGCCCCATGAGAACCCCCGATACTACGCAGGTCATGATGCTCTTGCGCGACACAGTGCGGCCCGCAATTTTCAGATTGCCGTAAGCCTTACCGTCGAGTATCACTGCGATGAGTGCGCACGCTACGCCTGCCGTCAGAAACAAGGCGTTCCCCTTCGGCTGAATGGCATAGCTCAAGACGACCCCGACCACCAGAGCAATTCCGATCGACACCGGAAACGCCACCGCGAGACCAGCCATATCAATCGCAGCCACCAGCAGCAGATTCGCCAGATTGAATATCGCCCCGCCGACCATGGTGGAAACAATGTTCGAGGTATCGGCCGACTGCACGTTATTCAGGAAACTGGATGCGTCGTGCCCGGTGCTGCCCATGGTGAAGGCCAGCACGAGAGAGATGAGGAAAATGCCGATCGCATAATCCCAATAGAAAAGTTCGAAGCGATAATTCTTAACACCCTTGTAGGTATTTGCCCACGAACCCCAGCATATCGCGCTGGTGATCATCATCAGCAGCGCGACGGTCAGACTTGGCGGCGTAAACATTGGCTCTCCCCGGCGAAAGGCGAACTTTACACGGGTTGAAGCCATCCCGCAAGCAGCGGTTGCGAATCGATCTGCCGCCGCTCGCCGTCTGCTATCCTAACGCGCGTGCTTCGAACATTTCTCATCGACACCGACACCGCTTCCGACGATGCAGTGGCGATCATCATGGCTTTGCGGGCACCGGAAGTTCGTGTTGCCGCGATTACCGTAGTCGCCGGGAATGTGGACGTGCAGCAAGCCACACGCAATGCGCTATACACGGCGGAGCTTTGCGGAAGCGATGTGCCCGTGTTCTCGGGCGCGGCAAAGCCCCTTCTTCGGTCTTATCAGAATGCAACCTGGTTCCATGGACGCGACGGATTGGGTGATCACAACTATCCCGCACCGCGGCGCTCGGCCGAATCCAAGCATGCGGTTGATGCCATCATCGAGACGATCGAAGTAAATCCCGGATTGATTCTCATAACGCTCGGACCGCTAACCAACATCGCTCTCGCGATTTCGCGACGTCCTGACCTGGCCACGAAGGTGAGCCGCTGTGTGGTGATGGGAGGCAATCCCTGCTGCGAAGGAAATGTCACACCCGCGGCGGAATATAACTTTTTTGTGGACCCGGACGCGGCGCGCATCGTCATGCACAGTGGGCTTCCCGTCGAGTTGATCGGCTGGCATCTTTGCCGCGGCGGCGCAGTGTTGGACGAGAAAGATATTGCACGAGTGGAGAGTTTCAATACGAAACTGGCTCACTTCGCCATTGAGAGCAATAGCCATGCGCGCATCGCGCTGAAGACGCAGACCGGCGAAGACGGAATCTGCCTGCCCGACCCGGTTGCGATGTGCCTGGCGCTCGATCCTACGGTCGGCACTGAGTGGAGCGAGCACTACGTGGAGATTGAAACGGAGAGTGAACTCTCACGCGGAATGTCGATCGTTGATCGTCTCAACGTAGCCGGCGACGAGCGCAATCGCGAGGTCTGGGCGCAGGCGCTCAAAGCGCGCAAAGCGAAGGTCTGCTGGAAGATCGACAATGCCCGCTGGAAGGAAGCGTTGTACAAGGCTCTGCGATAACGGGTCCTACCCATTTACCTGCGCATAGGTCGAACGCCGCAGGAATTCTCCCTGACCGGCACGTCCCAAAAACTTGTCGCCTTCCACCACGACTCTGCCTCTCGAAAGAACTACGTCAGGCATGCCGGTGACCTGGATGCCTTCAAACATCGAGTAGTCCACGCGCATGTGGTGTGTCTTGGCACTGATCGTGTGCTTTCGCTTGGGATCGAAGATGACCAGGTCGGCATCGCTGCCAACGGCGATCGTTCCTTTGCGCGGATAGAGCCCAAACAGTTTTGCAGGCGTTGTGGATACGAGTTCGACAAAACGGTTCGCGCTGAACCGGCCGCTGGCTACGCCGCCGGAGTAGATGAGGCTCATGCGATGCTCCACCCCCGGCCCTCCGTTAGGAATCTTCGTGAAATCATCGCGCCCTAATTCCTTTTGCTCCTTGAAGCAGAACGGGCAATGATCAGTCGAAACAACCTGCAGATGATCCCGCTTCAGACCGTTCCAAAGTTTTTCCTGATGCCATTTTTCTCGAAGGGGCGGGGTGAAAACATATTTCGCTCCCTCAAAACCTGGGGCATCGAAGTTCTCGATCGAGAGATACAGATATTGCGGACAAGTCTCGGCATAGACAGGCAAACCGCGGTCGCGGGCTTCGCGAACTTTTTCGAGCGCTTCGTTGCAGCTCAAATGCACGATGTAGATGGGCGCTCCGGCCATCTCGGCCAGCGCGATGGCGCGTCCCACGGCTTCGGCTTCGGCGGTTGTAGGCCGGGTCAGCGCGTGATACTTCGGCGCCTTTTTCCCTTCGGCCAGCGCCTGCTGCACGATCACGTCAATCGCGCTGCCGTTTTCCGCGTGCATGCAAACCAGGCCGCCATTGCCTCGCGGTTCGCTGCAGAGCTTTGAAGATGCTGCCGTCATCGAGCATAAACACGCCGGGATATGCCATGAACAATTTGAAACTGGTGACGCCTTCGTGCACCAGATCATTCATCTCGCCCAGCTGGCCGCTGGAAATATCGGTGACGATGCAGTGAAACGCGTAATCGCAGACTGCCTTGCTTGCGGCCTTGCCCATCCAAGTGTCGAAGGCTTGGCGCAGCGGCTGGCCTTTGTATTGAATTGCGAAATCAATCAGAGTGGTCGTGCCGCCGAAGGCGGCCGCACGCGTGCCAGTTTCAAAGTCGTCGGCGCTGGTCGTGCCGCCGAAGGGCATGTCGAGATGTGTATGCACATCGATGCCGCCCGGCATCACCAGCTTGCCCGACGCCTCCAGAATTTTCCCTGCGTTCTGGGCAGCGTTTGATGAGGCCAGATCCGATCCGATCGCGGTAATCTTGCCGCCTGTAATGCCGACGTCCGCGATATAGGTGTCCGTCGCCGTTACCACTGAACCGTTTCTGATGATCGTATCGAAGCCCATCACGCTCTCCTTGCCGCAGCCGCCGCCGGAATAGAAAAAGAATTCTATGCTAAACTGCCGCCCTTTAGTTCTTCGTGGTGATAATCGGAAATTCTTCTAGGGGAGACCCGCCATGCATTTCGGCATCACCATCAAACCGGACATTTCAATTGAGCGCATTGTCGGCCTCACGCGTCAGGCCGAGCAAGCCGGATTTGAATACGGATGGATTTTCGATTCGCATGTGCTGTGGAAGGAGCCGTACCCGCTGCTTACGCTCATGGCAACCAACACCGAACGCATGCGGCTAGGGACTTGCGTGACGAATCCAGCGACCCGCGATCTGACCGTCACCGCCAGCCTGTTCGCGACTTTGAACCTGATCTCCGACGGACGGATGGAACTCGGCATTGGCCGCGGCGATAGCTCACGACGCGTGATGGGCAAGAAGCCCGTTAGCTGGTCGCAGCTGGAAGCAGCGGTTAAGGAGTTTCGCGATCTCACTTCCGGCAAAGAAGTCGAGCATGATGGTCAGCCCACGCGACTGACTTGGGCCAAGGCCCCCCCGCGCGTCTGGGTGGCCGGATACGGGCCTAAAGTCTTGCAGATGGCGGGGCGGGTTGCTGACGGAATCATTCTGCAGTTTGCTGACCCGGCGCTGATCGATTGGTGCATGGGATTTGTGAGAGAGGGCGCCAAGGCCGCTGGACGCGATCCGGGGAAAATTGAAGTCATGTCAGCGGCGCCCGTGTGGGTTTCTGATGACATGAATGTCGGCCGCGACCGCGTGCGCTGGTTCCCCGCACTGGTTTCCAATCACGTCATGGATCTGATCCGGCAATACAAGCCTGAGGATCTTCCGCCCGCACTGACGTCCTACGTGCAGGATCGCGGCCACTATGACTACCAGCATCACTGCGAAGTGGGCAGCGACAATGCCGAGTTTGTTTCCGACGAAGTGATCGATCGCTTCTGCCTGCTGGGAAATGCCGAAGCCCATCGCAAGAAACTGCGTGAGCTCGCGAAGGTGGGCGTGACCCAATTCAATATTTATCTGATGTGCGGGGAGGAAGAGCAAACGCTGCAGGATTACAAGAATGATGTTCTGCCGGAATTTCTCTCCGGCAAAAAATCCTAGCTTCTGTGCCCGAGATCTAAAGCTCTCGGGCCGGCACTGCGCATCATCGCGTAGTAAGTTACGAACGAAACCGCGAATCCCACAAACCAGGAATAGTCATATAGAGCATGCACCGCTGGATTCGCCAGCCCTGCCAGCGCTGTGCCCGCTCCTAGCGCCAGGGCGGTCACGGCGCGCCAGTTAAATCCCCGAGAATATTCATAAACGCCGTGGCGCAGGTATAAATCGTCCAGCACCAGGACTCGCCGGCGAATCACGAAATAGTCGCAGATCATGATTCCAGCTACAGGCCCGAGAAACGCCGCATAACCGCCAAGCCATCCCAGGACGAACGTGCGGTAGTTGGAAAGCAGCTTCCAGGGCATGAGCGCAACCCCCATGAAACAAGTGATCACTCCACCGGCACGAAAGCTGATGCGTCGCGGCCAAAGGTTGGAAAAATCATTTGCGGGCGACACCACATTGGCGCCAATGTTGACGTTGAGCGTGGCCAGCAAAATTGCGATCAACGAAATCACCACCACAACTGGCGAGTGAAAGCGGCTGAGCAGTTCGACCGGATCCCAGATCGCCCTGCCGTAAATAATGACGGTCGCGGACGTGACTACAATTCCCACGAACGCGTAGAGAGTCATGGTGGTAGGTAGTGCGATCGCCTGTCCGATGATCTGCTCGCGCTGGTTGCGCGCGAAGCGCGTGAAATCCGGAATATTCAGCGACACCGTCGCCCAGAAGCCCACCGTGCCGTTCAACGCAGGAATCAAGAATTTCAGGAACTCCGGAAAGGTCGCGAATTGCGAGCGTGCGGAAAACATGGGGCCGAAGCCACCCGCCGCGTGGTACGCCCAGCCCAGCAGCAGCAATCCAACGCCAATAAGAATCGGAGCACTGATTCCCTGAAGGATTCGAATGTATTCGATTCCTTCTAACACAACGACGAGATTGATGAGCCAGAAAATCAGAAAGCAGATCGCCGGGCCGTACGCAAAATTCTTCCACGCCGGAACGAGAGTTGCGAACAGCGTGCTGATCGCTTCGCCGCCGATCCAGGCCTGAATGCCGAACCATCCGCAGGCCACCAGCGCTCGCAAGACCGCGGCAACATTCGCTCCCAGCACGCCGAACGATGCTCGCGCAAGAACCGGGAACGGAATTCCGTACTTCGCGCCTGGATGCGAGTTCAGCAACATGGGAACGAGCACAATCACGTTGCCCAGGAAGATGGTAATGACGGCTTGCTTCCAATCCATCCCGCCCTGGATCAGGCTGGCAGCCAGCATGTAGGTAAGAATGTTGACCGACATCGAAACCCACAACGCCGCGAAGTTGTAGGTTCCCCAGTGTCTCTGCTGCGGACTGGCCGGCGCGAGGTCTTCGTTGTAGAGGGGACTGGCTTCTATGCGTGCGTCCATGGGAGGTGATGGTAAAGGAGCGGTTTTTAGTCGGCAGCGGCCGATGAGGTGCTTTGCGTCGTGATCGGTCCGTAACTCTCGGGACGCCGGTCGCGGAAGAACTGCCAAACCTTCCGCACTTCCGCAATCATGTCAAGGTCCAGATCGGCCACGATTACTTCGTCCTTGTCGCGGCTGGCCTGAGCGATAATTTTGCCGCGCGGATTGCAGAAATAACTTTTCCCGTAAAATTCGCCGATGCTCCACGGCTTTTCTGTGCCGACGCGATTGATGGCGCCGACAAAATATCCATTGGCCACGGCATGGGCCGGCTGCTCCAGTTCCCAGAGGTATTCGGAAAGCCCCGCAACCGTCGCCGACGGATTGAAAACAATCTCGGCACCGTTTAATCCAAGAATGCGTGCACCCTCAGGAAAATGCCGGTCGTAACAAATGTAGACTCCGACCTTCGCATATTTCGTTTCAAACACCGGATAGCCGAGATCACCTGGAGTGAAATAAAACTTCTCCCAGAAGCCGGGATGGCAGTGCGGGATGTGATGCTTGCGATACTTGCCCAGGTAGCGGCCATCGGCGTCAATCACCGCCGCGGTGTTGAAATAAACCCCGGGCATCTGCTCTTCGTAAACCGGAACCACGATCACCATGCGATGCTTGGCGGCAATTTTCTGCATGAGCTTCGTGGTGGGACCATCGGGCACAGGCTCCGTGAGGTCGTACCAGCGCGCATTTTGCTCCGCACAAAAATAGGGACCGTAGAAAAGTTCCTGCAAGCAGAGGATCTGGACCTTCTTCTTCGCCGCCTGCTCGATAAGCTTCAGATGCTTGTCAATCATGGCTTTCCTGATTTGCTCGAGCGGGCGATCAGTGCTGATTGCGTTGCTGGCTTGAATCAGGGCGCAGCGGACAATGCGAGGCATTGTGTTCTCCAGGAAAAACTGACGATCGAAGAGAAGAACTATAGCAGAAATGCGCGTCGCCTCAGCCATGGAGATTGGTTCGAATCCCGGACACCGCACACCAAGGACGGCGCCATTATTGACAGTGATCAGCGCGCTGACTAGACTCGGCCTTCTTCAGCTTCTCTCCTCGAGAATTGAAATTATGGCAAAGCGTCCGCGAATTGCAGTGGTAGGCAGCGCCAACATCGATCTCACAACGTTTGCCGAGCGCTTCCCCAAGCCCGGCGAAACCATCTTCGGACAGAAATTTGATTTAGGCTTTGGCGGCAAGGGCGCGAACCAGGCCGTCGCAGCGCGACTCTGCGGCGCCGAGGTCTTCATGGTGGCGCGCGTGGGCAGCGATTTATTTGGACCGGCCACCATCGAGAATTTTCGCAAGCTAGAAATTGATCCCACGCACGTGAAGCAAGTCGAGGGACTGTCTAGCGGCGTGGCGCCGATTTTTGTCGAGCCCAATGGCCAGAATCGCATTCTGGTCGTGAAAGGCGCGAATGACGCGCTCAAGCCGGCTGATGTCGATGCCGCCGCCGAAACGCTGAAGTCTGCCGACTGCATTGTGCTGCAGTTCGAAATTCCAATTGAGACCGTTTACTACACGGTGGCCTTCGCTAGGAAACACGGAATCCGCTGCATCGTAAATCCGGCCCCGGCGCAGGCTGTCGATATGACGGCATTGAAGGATCTCGACTATTTCGTGCCCAACGAGAGCGAAGCCGAGACCATTACCGGCTCGCCGGTGAAAAATGTCGCCGACGCCGAGAAGTGCGCCAAAAACTTTCTCGCCGGCGGCGTTCGGCGCGTGATCATCACGCTCGGCGCCCAGGGATCATTGCTGGCGTCGAATGAAGGTTGCCAGCACGTCGCACCGTTTGCGGTGAACAGCGTCGACAGCACCGGAGCGGGAGACGCATTCATCGGCAGTTTCGCGGTCTTTCTCGGTGAGGGACTGCCAGAGAAAGAAGCCGTGCGGCGCGCGAATCTTTATGCCGCGCTTTCGACCACAAGCGTGGGTACACAGAAGTCTTTCTATGACCGGGCCCGCTTCGACGCGGAGTGGACCAAACGGGGCTAAGTGCCAGTCAAGAATGTGCTCACCAGCATCCCTTTTTTCCACCGCGAAAAGTCTTGACTTACTCACAGCAAGGCATTTATAAGCCGTGTCTTGCAGTCAGACGAGAAAACGAACCTCCCACTTCGAGGAAGAGGGAAGGTCTTTTTCTTTTTGCGCGTTTTCTGCTTGGGGCAGCTGGGGACGTTTTGAACAGAAAGACATCGAAAGGGGTTCAAAGCAAATGTCGAGGAGAGCGGCGCTGCGCGTAGTGGTGTTTTTTTCGTTGCTGTGTCTGGTAAGCCCACTCTTGTACGGGCAGGCGACCGGGAGTTTTTCGGGCACCGTAACCGACAACTCCGGGGCAGTCGTTGCTAATGCCAAAGTCACGGTCACAGCTCAAGCCACGAACGCTTTGCGCGAGGCCACGACCGACGACACTGGACACTATACCGTTCCCTCGCTGGGCGTCGCCGACTACACTCTTCGATGTCGAAATTGCCGGCTTTAAGACCGGCGAAGCGAAGAATATTCGGCTCCAGGTGGATGAGCAACGCGATCGTCGACTTCAAGCTTGTCCCCGCTTCGGTGAGCACGACCGTGGAAGTGAACGCCTCGGAAGTAGCGGTGGAAACGACCAACCCGACGCTCGGCCAAGTCATCACGTCGGAGCAGGTGGCAGATTTGCCTCTAAATGGCCGAGACTTCGTACAGTTGGCAACTCTGACGCCGGGCATCACGCAGGAAACCAATCCCAACAGTTTCTTCAACGGCGGCCCCAGCAGCGAGGTTTCGGCACGCGGAACTTTTTCTCTTTCGGTCGGCGGTTCGCGAGCACAAAGCACCGATTGGGTGCTCGACGGCAATGACAACAACGAACTTGACCGCCGGTGGCATCGCCATTATTCCATCGATCGATGCGATACGAGGAATTCAAGGTACTGACCTACAACTACTCTGCGGAGTTGGGAACACGCGCCGGCCCGACGGTCTTGGTGACAACCAAGCCGGGACCAACCGGTTTCACGGATCTCTGTTCGAGTTCTTCCGCAACACCAGTCTCGACGCAAGGAGTATATTTCGGCGTTCATCGCCGAGGAGAAATTCAATCTGAACCAGTTTGGCGGAACATTCGGCGGGCGCAATCCAGAAGGACAAGACTTTTTTCTTCCTGGACTATGAGGCCAAGAGGCAGCGGCATGGAATCCCGTTCGTTGGTCTGTTCCCACCCCAGGCGATGAAGGGCGGCGACTTCACGGACGATCCTTTTGGCACACCTCGCCCTGGAACTTTCGATGGCTTGTTCAGCCCAATGCCAATGGCTTCGTCGACCTCGTCAATCCCGTATTCGGGCACACCGTTTCAATGTGACGCTCCGGCACTCCGAATCGCCCCAGATCCAGACCGGCACCCAGAGCGCCGGCGTAAACTGCAACAAAATTCACCGTCGCCACCAGCGGCAGAACGGCGGGATGGCCGAACATCGGGTTTGGCGATGTATCCTTACCCGACGCAGCAACACCAGCAATGCTCCGGCGGTATAACTTCACCAACATGCCAGTTCGCAAGACTCAACGAAGGCAAATTCGACATCCGCCTTGATCACAACTTCTCCAACAAAGACTCGATCTTTGCCCGTTTCAGCTACGACCAAGCCACATCCTTCGTGCCGGGTGGTTCCCCGGGCTTCGCCGAGCAGGGAGCATTCGCCAGCACGCAGGACATAACGAACCATGCCCGGAACGTGGTGATCTCAGAGACCCACCTTTCTCCAACAGCACGCATCAACCAGATAACGGGCGGATTCAACCGAATCTTCAACATCACTTCACGTCGGCGCAAACGGCAGCTGCGAGGCGCAGAACAACGGCCTCCAGGGCGCCAATTTGGGCAGTCACTGCGGCGCTACCGGCTACCGGAATCCTGAACCAGTCCACCAAAGATTGCATGAGTTGCGGGATGAGTTCGATGCAGATCCTGACGCGGCTACTGGTCGCTGTGGGAGACCGCGGTTATGCGCCATCCCAGGGCGGAACGAATGTTTTCTCGATCTCTGATTCGATGGACATGATTCGCGGAAAGCACGAAATCCACGTGGGAATTGGAATTCGCGCGCACCAGCTGAACGTGAGAGCCAACGCCTTCCAGGATGGCTTTTTCCTGGGGGATGCCTTCGACTCAGCGATGACACTTACAGCGCGATCCTGCCGACTTGATTCACGGTCGGCGGAGCCATTCACGACCAGACGTTCCAAGGAGCCACCAGCGGCCGTCGCTGGAAGATGTATCGTCCCTATGTACAGGACGATTGGCGTGCGACTCCCGATCTGACGCTGAACTTGGGGTTCGCTTGGTCTCTGATGACTCCTGTTACCGAAGCACAGAATCGGCAGGCCAATTATAACTTTCCCACCGGACAGTATATCGCAGGGAACACGTCAGCGTATCCGTGCCCTTGCCGATGTAACTTCTGCGTGCATCCGGTCCGCGCGTTGGAATTCAGATGGATAAGACGGCTCTGGAACCTCGCATCGGACTGGCCTGGAAAGCCTCGGCAGTCAGAAGACCGTGCTTCGGGCCGGCTATGCCATATTCCACGATTCTTCCTGGAACCAGGGCGATCAAGGGCTCTGGCAGAATCCACCGTACTTGGCCGAATCGGATAATTTCTCTGTTCAGTTGCCCGTATGGCAATACCACCCCCAACTGCGGCGTGCAGCGGTCCGTCTGCAGACTTGGCAGCTGCGTCATCGGTCCGTTCCGGCCATCGCCGCTAAACCCCACACTTCCCGGGCACCGTCAGTCGCAGAACACAAACTTCAAACAGGGGCGCGTGCAGCAGTTCAACGCCGAACGTTGACGGCAAATGCCGGGCAAGATCGTGCTGACCGCGGGGTATGCGGGATCGCGCAGTTCCCACATTCTTGTGGAGCGGTTGAACGTGAACGTGAGCTCGCCCGCGCGTGCGAGTTGTCACCGGATACACGCTCGGTCTGACTACCATGGGCTGCGGTTACACGCCACGCCCTTCGCCGTTCACCGTCGTCGCAAACATCAATGATGCCGGCAAGGCGACCTACAACTCATTCCAATTGAAGGCAGAAACCAAGAATGCGCGGCACGGACTTTACGGGTTGGTGAGTTACACGTATTCCCACACCTATGATTCCGGCATGGCGGACAACCTAGGAACAACTCCTGGGGCCACGTATTGGCCATTGCCTGGAACCGTCAAGGCGGACTGGGCCAAATCTCAAATCAATCTGGATAACCAACTCACCGCTAGCGTCATCTACGACCTGCCCTTCGGCAAGGGGAAGGCTTTTGGCAGCGGGTGGAGCGGCCCAGTCAATGCTGCACTTGGAGGATGGCAAGCTACTGTCATCGAGAAAGTGACGTCCGGATTCCCCTTATTTGTCGTAAACAGCAACAATGGTAGCGGAGTTTTCTTCCAATGGAACGGCAACAGCTTGAACCGGCCGGATGAGGTCGGCGATCCGAATAAGGCGGGTGCAGTGGCTGGCAATCCCGGGTGCAATGCGCCTTCGCAGATTCACACGACCGCAAACTGGTTCAACCCGTGTGCTTTTGTGGCAGCTCCGAGATGGTGAGCTTGGGACTGCGAATCGCGCACCGGTTACCGGACCCGATTTCGTGAACACCGACTTCTCTCTGATTAAGCAATTCCGGTTTACCGAACGAGTGGGCCTGAACTTCCGGGCTGAGTTCTTCAACCTCTTTAATCACGCGCAGTTCTTCCTGCCTGGCAGCCCACTGACTGCGATGGAAGACATCAGTTCACCCTCAACCTTCGCTAAGATCTCGCAGACTGTAAATAACCCGCGTCTGGTGCAGTTCGCAGTCAAGCTGAACTTCTAGCAATTTCCCCGGCAGGAACAGGCCCTCCCTGCCGGGGAGCGATCTCCGTTAAGCAGCGGCATAGCGCGACCCGTCCCAAAGTCGCGGTTATATAATCTCTGCCTGATCCATGCCGCTCCTGCCCAAGCTCCGTCTGATGCACTGTGGTGTTCACTGTGTCCCTCGTGGTCCTGCTTGCAGAGTGTCGCGCATCTCAGGAAGCCACTCCCGTAAAACCGGACGCGGCGGAAACACATTTGGGCGCGGGATACAATGCTCTCAAAATCGAAAGATACGATTTGGCCGCCGGTGAGTTCCGAGCCGCGCTGGAGTTAGATCCGGCCTTGGAGGAGCGGGCTCGATTCCCTTTAGCCGTCGCACTTTTTGAAATGCACCGGTCGGCAGAGGCGCGTAGCGAGTTCGAGGCATTGCGCAAGCAACTGGGAGATCATCCGAACGTTTTGTACTATCTCGGCAGGTTGGACCTGGAAGGCAGCGACTTCAAAGGCGCCATCGAAAACTTCAGCAAAGCGATAGCGAAGCCGCCCTTCCCTGACACGGCTTATTACCTGGGATTCGCCTACCTCAAACAACACGATTTGCCCAACGCGGAGAAGTGGCTCAAGAACGCGCAAGAACTCATGCCAAAAGATTCCCGCGTGGAGTTTCAACTGGCCAAGGTCTATCGCGAACAAGGGCGCGAGGAGGAGGCGAAGCAGGCTCTGGCGCACTCGGAGGAACTCCGCCGGCGGGACGAAAACGATGTCCTGCTCAAACAAGAGTGCGCGCAAAAGCTGGATCAAGGTTTGAAGGACGAAGCGCAGGCAACGTGCCGGCAGTTGTACGATCCAGACAACGCAGAACGACTGACCAGTCTGGGTACCATCTACGGCCAGCATGGTGACCTGGGAGATGCGCTCCAGTGTTTTCAACGGGCTGCAGACTTGGAGCCTCAGTCTCCGCAAATGCAGTACAACCTGGCGTTGACTTACTATCAACTAAATCAGTTCTCGAAAGCACGCGCGCCTCTGGAGCACGCGCTCGAGCGATGGTCCGATTTATTTCAGCTGAACGCTCTGTACGGTGCCGTCCTGGTCAAGCTCGGAGAAGATGTCTCGGCGTACCAGGCGCTCCATCATGCGCATGAACTGAATCCGCAGGATTCCGGAACCGTCGACTTGCTCTACCGCACTACGCTGCAACTCGCGCAGAAGACTCAGCAAGACCGTGAGTACCCGCAATCGTTAGGTTACTTGCAAGAGGCAGCGAAGCTGCAACCGGACCAGGCCGAACCTCATCGACGCATGGCCGAAATCTACTCCCGCACCGCTCACTCTGCCCAGGCGACCGCGGAACAGCGGGAAGCTGATCGCTTGAACAAGACTTCAGCGAATTAGCGGCTACTCCTTCCCGGCCAAGTAGCATCGAAGTGGCTCCGCGGCATACAATATTGGTTTGCGCCATTCTTGAATATGTCTCCCATCCCAGACGATCTCTCGACCATTAAAGACGACATGATTGCCTTCATCGAAGGCCATGGCATGCGCCGTTTTCACGGGTTTGTGGACTATGAAGAGGTGCAGTGCGTGATGTGGGAGATGGGGGACAATCCCGACGGCTGGAAGGATTTCGTCGAGTTGGCTAAGAGTGCGAGCGCTCCGTTTTTGACGATGCACTCCTGGACGCTCGAGCGCACCGAGCTCGACGAGATGGTCGACCGGCTGTCCAACTCTGAATTCAGCGACGGCGAGGACGTTGATGATGCACGCTGGCTCCGCGCTTATGTCGGCAAGATCGGATTCCTGCAACTGGGATGGGCTTATCAGGGCTCGATGTTCTTGTGCGAGGTGTCGACGGAGTGGTATGAGCGCTACCAGCGCCTGCTCGAGGTTTCTGACGAGTTTGGCGGGCTGACCATCGATGAGCCCGATCAGGACGAAGAGACTTAACCTGCCCGGATGTTCTTTCGAATTTTTCCGAATTTTTTCCGAACTCTCCACATCTCTGCACAATTCCCCCTGGAGTACACTGCATCATCCCTTGGAGATGTGGTTCGCTATGTGTTCCGGCTCGTGGCGGGAAGACGTAGCAAGCTACGTCTCTACGGCAGATTATGCGGTGGATTCAGAAAAGTTCGCAGCGCGATGTTGTCGACCCGCTGATCGCTTCCCTGCGCTCGCATCCGGCCTTTCGCGGCGCGACCGGGGCGGATGCGGCTGAAATTCTGGCGCCTTTGCTGGCGCATCGCGGCATCACTGATCCCGACCTCGCCCACAAATTTCTATCGCCTTCGCTGGATCATCTTCATGCTCCCGATCAGATGCTCGGTCTCCGCGCGGCGGTCGACCGCATCGATGCCGCGATCGAACGCAAAGAGCCGATGCTTATCTATGGCGATTACGACGTCGACGGCACTATGGCTGTCATCATCCTGAAGACGGCGATCGAACTTTGCGGAGGCTCCGCCGATTTCCACGTGCCGCATCGCATTCGCGAAGGCTATGACATGCGCGACGACGTGATCGAGCGCGCCGCCGCCGCCGGCATTCGCCTCATCATCAGCGTGGATATGGGCATTCGCGCCTTCGCCCCTGCCGACACTGCGCATCGACTCGGAGTGGACCTCATCGTCACCGATCATCATCTGCCTGGCCCGGATGGCGTTCCCAGAGCGCTGGCGGTTGTGAATCCGAATCAGAAAGATTGCGGCTATCCCTGCAAACAACTGTGCGGAGCGGGCGTGGCGTTCAAGGTGGCGCAGGGATTGATGGCGCGACGGCTAGACGCAAAAGATCAAAACAAGTTGCTGCTGTCGTTCATGAAAGTCGTTGCCATCGCTACCGTGGCCGACGCCGTGCCGTTGACGGGCGAAAATCGGGTCTTCGCATCCCTAGGTCTCGATGCGCTGCGCAAGGCCGTGAATCCGGGATTGAAGGCACTTCTCGAAGTAGCGCAGATTTCGGCGAAACGTCCACCAACTTCGGGCGAGGTCGGATTCCGCATTGCGCCGCGCATTAACGCGGCCGGACGTATGGATGTGGCACGCGATGTTATTGAACTTTTCAGCGTCAAAGATCCCGCACGCGCCCGCGAACTCGCTGCAAAGCTCGACCGGCTCAACACCGACCGGCAGGAAGAGGAACGGCGCATCTTGCGTTCCGTGGAAGAAAAGTTCACCGGCGATCCTGCACTCTGCGACGCTTACTGCATTGTGATCGATGGCGATGACTGGCATCGCGGCGTCATCGGCATCACGGCTACGCGGATCGTGGAACGCTATAACCGCCCCACGGTCGTGATCTCACGCGAAGGCGACGAGTCCTTCGGATCGGGGCGCTCGATTCGCGCCTTTCATTTGTTGGAGGCGATCGAGTCTTGCAGCGGATTGTTTTCGCGCTATGGAGGCCACGCGCACGCCTGCGGGTTTGCCATGCCCACAGCGAATGTCGAAGAGCTGCGGTCTCGGCTGGATGCGTTTGCACGCTCTCGCCTGACACCGGCTGACTTCGAGCCCAGCCTCGATCTCGACGCCGAATTGAATCTTGGCGACGTAAGTCCAGAACTGTTTCAAGCCCTGCACCGGCTCGAACCTTACGGCGTGGGAAATCCGGAGCCTGTCTTCGCCGCGCGGGGCGTGCAGTTGACTGCTCCACCGCGCATCCTGAAGGACAAACATATCAAGCTGAAGCTGCGCGAAGGCGAGGCAGCCGCCGTGCTGCGTAACGAGGCGCAAGAACTCTCAGCCGCCGCGATTCTTACCACTCCGCGTTGCCACCCCGATAGCGCGGCGATCAAACGATCCGAGCGCGCCGCGGCGGTGGCCGAACTGCCGAATGAGAATCGCCAGCCGAGGCCGGCGCTGAAGATCACCTTCGACGCACTGGGTTGGCACATGGCGGAGCGAGTCGCGCAAACGCCGCTCTTAGCTGGCGATGCCATCGACATCGCCTTCACCGTCGGCCACAACGACCATCCTGAATACGGCGGACTGGAATTGACGCTGCGCGACTTCAAAAGGGTCAGCCGTTAACTTACCAGGCATCGCGAAGCTTGATACATACGTCGCATAATGCGTATGTGGTCGAAGATCGTGCCAGGTCGAGTTGTTGGAGGTGTTGCTGCTCCGGCGTGCAGCGCCATCTTATTGACCCGTCGCTACGTCGCGCGCTTTCCAGGGGCGCCTGCATTACACTGAAGCCAGATGGCGCTTCCCGTCTATCGTTTGCGACGGCTGCTGGCGGCGACTGCCGTGGTGTTCACGGTGGTGGTCGCGGGGATGTATTTCTATGCGCGGATGCGGACTCGCGACGTGCGCAACGAAGTTCCCAATAAACTCGGTTTTGATATCAAGCAGACGGCCGACGGCTTTCAGTTTTCCAAGTCAGATGGCAAGCGCACTCTCTTCACCGTGCAGGCGAGCAGCGTCAAAGAGTTCAAGCTGAATGGCAACGCAGAACTGCGCAACGTGAGCATCATCCTTTATGGCCGCGACTCGTCGCGTTACGATCAGATTTACGGCGACGATTTCGCCTACAACCAGAAGACGGGCGACGTCACCGCGAAGGGTGAGGTGGAGATTGATCTGGTCTCGAACCCTGTCGGAGAAATTAGTCCCGATCAGGCTACTCCGAAAGAAATCAAGAACCCCATTCATCTGAAGACGCGCGATCTGGTCTTCAACAAAGACAGCGGAAATGCGTCGACGGATGCGCCCGTCGAGTTCAGCACTCCGCAGGCCAGGGGATCAGCCGTTGGCGTCAACTATGCCGGGAAAAGCAACACGCTCATCCTGTCTTCGCAGATTCACATCGTAACCACGGGACCAGATGCTGCGGTGATCACACGCCGAGCATGGCGCGATTACGAACGATCCGCGGGTCATCGTTCTTGATCATCCACGCATGGATCGTCAGGGATCGCTTCTGAGCGCAGACCAGGCCACCTTCTACCTGGGGCCCGAGAACGATGTCCAGCGGGTTGTGGCCGACGGCAACGTAAACACCGACACAAAGATGACGCCGGCTGCCCGCGCGAAAGCAAGTTCAGACGTAGAAGCCTCCCAGGAAATGCTCGGCCGCGCCGAACACGCCGAACTTTTCCTCACGGAAGAACATAACTTACTTCGCACCGCGATCCTGACCGGGAACGTCCATGTTGAGCAAACCGGATCGCAACCCATGCAGGGCGACGCCGGCCGCGTAGTGCTGGATTATTCCGGGCAGAACGAGTTGCAGAAGGTGCACGCTCTCGACGGAGCGCATATCACCCAGCAGGCCGCTGCCTCAGAGAAACCGGGAGCAGGATCAGCGCCGCAGCGCTTCGAAATCACGGCGCCCGTTATCGACTTCACGATCGCCGCTGGGCATCTGCTGGAAAAGGCTGTCACTTCCGGAGCTGCGAAAATCCAGATTGATTCGGCTCCGGACTCAGTGACTCAAGCGAAGGCCACCGGCCAGCGCACGGTCGTGACTGCAGGCAAGTTCGACGCACGCTTCACCGAAGTCGATGGCCGAAGCCGCCTGCAAACCGTTCACGGAGCCCCCAACGCGAAGATCGTCAATTCGAATTCCGGAGAGCTGGACCGCGTAAGCACCAGCGAAACCGTTGATGCGATTCTGTTACCGCAAGGCGGACTCGAATCCGTCACGCAACAGGGGAACGTTGCGTATTCCGACGGCCAGCCGCCCGAAAAACGAACGCTCGCGTGGGCGAATACTGGACTCTACACGCCCGCGGATCAGATGCTTGTGCTGACCGGGAACCCGCGTGTGATCAACGGCGGCATGGAGACCACTGCCAAGGCCATCCGCATCAACCGGGCGACCACTGATGCCTTGGCTGACGGCGACGTTAAGAGCACTTACAGTGAATTGAAAGAACAGCCGAATGGCGCTCTGCTGGCCTCGTCCTCGCCCATTCATGCAACCGCTCGCAGCATGACCGCGCACAACAATTCCGGAGTCGCTGTTTACACGGGAAACGCCCGCCTGTGGCAGGATGCCAATATCGTCGAAGCGCCCTCGATCGAGTTCGATCGTAACCGTCGATTTGTGCTCGCTCAGGGCACCTCGACACAACCGGTGCAGACGATTCTCACGCAGACCGCAAAAGCGGAACAACCAAGCCAAGCCGCGCCGCAGAAGGCTGCAACAAAGTCTCCCGGCTCTGGTCTGATTGTGATCACCGCGGCCAAGCTCACCTACACCGATGCCGAGCGGAAGGTGCACTATGAGGGTGGCGTGAACGCCAAAGGCGACGACTTCACCGCCGACGCCCAGACTGCCGACGCGTTCCTCGTCGGTAATAGCCAATCGACAGGAGCAAAGTCATTCGCCGGACCGAGCCGGCTTGACCACATGAACGCTGAAAACAACGTGGTCGTGCGCCAGCCGAATCGCCGAGCTGACGGGCAAAAGCTCGTTTACACCACGGCAGACGACAAGTTCGTCCTGACCGGCGGATCTTCTAAAGAACTTCCTAGCATTTTTGATGCCGAACAGGGCAAGATTACCGGGGTTTCGTTGACTTTCTATAGGACGGATGATAGGGTGCTCGTAGAAGGCGCTAAAAACACTCCTGTGGTAACACAAACGCGGGTTGCCCGGTAAATGGCACGATAAATGCGTACCTTGGCCACCGAAGAAATTGGCAAGTCCTATCGTGGCCGCCGCGTTGTGAATGGGGTTAGCCTGACAGTCGACCAGGGCGAAGTTGTTGGTTTACTTGGCCCTAACGGTGCAGGCAAGACCACCACGTTTTACGCGATCGTAGGCCTGATCCCTCCCGATACTGGCCGCGTACTGTACGACGGTCAGGACATCACTGACGTTCCCATGTATCTGCGGGCCCGTCAGTATGGCATCAGCTATCTCCCGCAAGAAGCTTCGGTGTTTCGCAAGTTAACCGTAGAAGAGAACATCCTCGCCGTGCTCGAAGCGCAGCCGATTTCCTGGCACGAGCGCCGCGAGAAGATGGAACAGTTGATTGACGAACTGGGACTGGAGCACATCCGCGAGAACCGCGGGTATGCCCTGTCGGGAGGCGAACGCCGGCGCGTGGAAATCGCCCGCTGCCTCTGCATCAGTCCCACATTTATTTTGCTGGACGAGCCTTTTTCAGGGATCGACCCCATCGCTGTGCTGGATCTGCAGAAGATCATCAGCGGCCTGCGGGCCAGCGGCATCGGGGTGCTAATCACGGACCACAACGTCCGCGAGACGCTGACGGTCACGGATCGGGCCTACATCATCGATGACGGCAGAATTTTCCGTCACGGACCGCCGGAGCAGCTGGCCAGCGATCCGGAAGTAAGAAGGGTGTACTTGGGCGAGAGTTTCTCGCTGGTGTGAGAAGAAGGGCTTAAACCACGAAGGGCACGAAGTAACACGAAGGGGGTTCCTTCGTGAACCTTAGTGACCTTCGTGGTTGCAGGTTTTCGCGGTCGGCCGAACTCATGGTTTTGTTACAGCACAAACTCAGCGTAAAGCTTTCGCAGCGCCAGATCCTCACCCCGGGGCTGGTGCAGATGGTTTCCGTGCTCGCGCTCAACAAGCTTGAGCTCAAGGACATGATCAACGCGGAGATGGTCGAGAATCCGGTTCTCGAAGAGCTGGAAGATTCGGTTCCACTGCTCGACGAAGTTGGTAAAAAAGAAGAAGATCGCGACCGCGCGGCGTCGGCGACCACCGAAGAAAATCCCATCACCGCGGCAGAAAAAAAAGATCCCTTCGAAGAGATTGATTTCGGCTCGTTTTTTCAGGACTATCTCGATCCCGGCTATCGCACCCATGGCGAGATGGAGGATATCGAGCGGCCGTCGTTTGAAAACTTCCTCTCGAAACCGTCGAATCTTACCGATCATCTAGCCTGGCAGCTTGGCGCTTTGAGCCTGCGTTCCGAGGTGCGGGAAGCCGCCGACCTGATCATCGGCAACCTCAACGAAGACGGATACCTGATCGCCAGCGACGAGGAAATGCTGGGCGTCGCACCACCGGCTCCGCCCGAGGCTGACGCGCAAACCGCAAAGAACATAGTCAGCGAAGCGCAGGCCTTGGGGCTGGCCGCCGATCTCGCCGGGAACGATGCGCCAGGGGGCGATCTGGCTGGGGACGATCTGGCTGGAAACGATCTCGCGGGAGACGAACTCGCGGCCAGCGACATCGCCGGCGTAGATGCCGAAGTGGTTTCTGAGGATTCGGCGAACCCGGCGAACCAATCGCACCCATCAGAATCCGAGATGGCCGCGATCACAGATGCTGCCAACTTGCAGGCCTCTATAACCGCCCAAGATATTCTTCCCGCCGCAGTCATTCCTGAGCCTGCTTCGAAAGGCGAGCCACCATCGCCGCCGCTTTACCAGCCAAAATTCTCCGCCGCTGATCTGCAGGAAGCCATGGAAGTGGTCCGCCAGCTTGATCCTCCGGGCGTCGGCTGCCGCGATCTGCGGGAGTGTCTGCTGCGCCAGCTTCGTTATCATCAGGTCCAATTTGCCCTGCATAAGAATGGCAACGGGACGGCTCAGGTTCTGAACGATGCTATCGCGGTGGTCGATCAGCATCTGCGGGGCCTGCAGAGCAAGCAGCACAAAGAAATCGCCAAGGCCATCGGACGCCCCATTGAGGCCGTGCAGCAGGCGCTCGATTACATTCGCACTCTCGACCCGCGTCCTGGCCTGCGCTACAACAAGGTCACCGCGCGCCTGATCGAGCCGGACGTCGCCTTCATCAAACATGGCGACGAGTGGCTGGTCATCATGAATGATGAAGACTTGCCGCAGCTTCGCCTCAATCCCGCTTACAAGAAGCTGGTCACGCGTGACGGCACCAACGACAAGAACACGCGTGACTACGTCAAAGAGCGCTACAAGAGCGCCATTCAGCTCATCAAGAATATCGAGCAACGCAAGCAGACCATCACCAAGGTGTGTTACTGCATCGTCGCCCGCCAGCAGGAATTTCTGGAACTCGGAATCGATCATCTGAAACCTATGATGATTAAGGAGGTGGCCGAAGAAATCGGCGTGCATCCTTCCACGGTAAGCCGTGCGGTCGCCAGCAAATACGCGCACACACCACAAGGCGTATTCGAGCTGCGATATTTCTTTAGCGAGAGCGTGCAGGGGCCGGAGGGCGGCAACACATCGCTGCTCATCCTCAAGCGCCGCGTCAAAAAGCTCATCGATGAAGAGGATCCCAGCCGTCCGCTGACCGACGAGCAGATCACCCGCATCCTGCAGTCGCAGGGCATTCAGGTGACCCGCCGCACGGTGGCAAAATACCGCGAAGACATGCGCATCCCGAGCACGCACCAGCGCCGGGTAAAAAAATAATCGTAGCGCCGGCCTCTCGCCCACAGTTGGGCCACGAGAGCACGCTACCTGTTTTCAATGTAGTGCCCAATTTAACTCGATAGAACGAATTCTTAGGAGGGGCGCTCATGAACGTGGAATACACGGGAAGGCAGTACACGGTTACCAATACCATCCGCCAAGAAGTCGAAACCGGCCTCGCCAAAATCCGCAAAATTCTAGGCGATCGATTTGAAACCAAGGTCGTCCTCGCTGTCGAAAAACATCGGCACAAAGCCGAAATCACCATCAGCCCTCGCAACGGCCCGCTGGTCGGCCTGGCCCAGGCCAAGGACATGAGTATCGCGGTCAACGAGGCTCTCGACCATCTCGAGAAGCAGGCGGTCAAATACAAAACTCGCTGGATGTCGAAGAAGCGCTCCGCCCGCAAGACCGAAGAGGTCAAGAAGTGGAACGGCCATTCCACGCAGGAGGACCTGCAGACCGTCGTCGGCCTGTCAGAGAAAACGGCGGTGCCGGTTGCGGTGCATCGCTACCCGGCGGTGGCGAAAACTACTGAGGTTCATCTGGTTCGCTCCGATGAGGCGGTCGCCATGCGCCCCATGACGCTGGAAGAAGCGATCAAGGAAGCGCACTTCAAAGATCGCGACGTCTTCGTCTTCCGTGACACGAAGGGCAAGGTAATGATCCTGCACCGCAAGCGCGACGGAAAAATGGAGTTGATCGAAGCGCCATAGAAGAACGGAAATGTAAGAACAGCGGGTGCCCCATTTCTCGCGCGTCGTGTGCGCGAGAAGTGGGGATTTTGTTTTTGGGGTCAACGAAAGTAACCGGGCCAGAACGTCACTTTAGAAAACGAAAGCCGGCCAGCGCCTGCATCAGCGTGCTCCTCACCTGCTCTCGTTCCGCAGATGTCAGCTTGCGAGGCGCATCTTCTGCAGCAAACGCAGTCTGCTGGGCGATCGCAAGATTTACATCCAGTTCGTAGCAGATCCCTCCGTGAAAAGTCCGATAGATCGTCTCCGAGTTCACATGGTTGTTGCCGGATTCCTCGGCATCGGCGGCTTCAAACTTCACTCCACCGATTCTTTCGCTGCGAATGTGAGACGTATTCCTGCGGGGCCAATTCTGCATGCATTCGATTGCGGTCCGCAGATTATCGATGCGGCTCACGGCGAAGGCAGCGGCCTGCAATTCCGATTTCTTGAACTCACCCGGCGGATAAGCCAGGCACATCATCACCTCGCCCGCATGCCCGCTGTTGTCGCACACCGGAATATCGGCGATGCAAACGTCGGGGAACCAGACGTCAGGGTTCTCGCCATCGCGGTGCGTGCAGAGCGCCAGGGAATTCGGGTATCGAACCTGAAAAAGACGATCGGGACTTGTAGCTGTCGCGAACTGTTGGTTCGCTTTCTGTTGACTCTGCGCGAAGACACCGTGGCTTGCAAAAGCCAGAAAAACAATCGAGGCAAGCAGCGAACGTCTGAAGAGAGTCATCCGTTCAGCGTAGTCTACCAAGGGGAACGCAATAGCTATGGAATCGTTTTAATAGCTGTTCCTCCGTGCTAACATTCCTCGCCGGAGACCCCCATGACAAACAATCTCTACCGCGAATTCTTTCGCCGTTTCCTCCTGGTTCTTTTCTGCGTTCTCAGCAGCTTGCTCTTAACGGGCACGCGGCTGGCCCAGGGACAAGCCGAATCTTCCGCAAAGATTTCCGCACATTGGGAAGAACTCACCGCATCCGATTTCCGCGACGGCATTCGCCGCTCGCAAGGAACATGCCTGCTGCCGTTTGGAATTCTCGAGAAGCATGGTCCGCATCTGCCGATCGGCACCGATCTGCTCGACGTCCGCTACGCCGCGCTGCACGCGGCGGAACAAGAGTATGCCGTCGTATTCCCGGAATATTATTTCGGCCAGATTGCCGAAGCCCGCCACGAGCCGGGAACCGTGGCCTACAGCCGCAGCATCCAGCTCGCTCTGCTGCAGGAGACGACCGATGAGATGGCTCGCAACGGCTGCAAGAAAGTTCTGATCGTCAATGGCCACGGCGGCAACGACAGTCTTCTGCCCTACTTCGCGCAGACGCAACTCGACAAGCCGCATGACTATGTCGTCTATGTTTTCGACGAGCGCACTCCGCACAACGGAGGTCCAGCGAAGAAAGACAACATCGACATGCACGCGGGTGAAAGCGAAACCTCGAAGATGATGATCTCGCGCCCCGACCTGGTGCATCTCGATCGCGCCGACAAAGAATCCGGAGCCGATCAGGCGCGACAGAAACTTCCAGAGGGCCTCTACACCGGGATCTGGTGGTATGCGCGCTTCCCCTTCCACTATTCTGGCGAAGGCTCAACCGCAACCAAGGAGCTTGGCGAATATCAGATGAACTGGTGGATCGATTCGCTGGTAAAAGCCATCCGCGCCGTGAAGGCCGACGACGAGAGCCTGAAGCTGCAGACTGAATTCTACGGAAAGAGCACGCACCCGCTGGACACGCAGCCGTAAGCCTTGGGTAACGCATGCGGAGGGCATCCTATGAGCGTCGAAGCACCTGACAGGGGGCCGCGGATCGCCCAACGGATATGGCCGTTACTTATTTTCCTGGTTTGCAGCCTGCTCCTCTTCGAGCCTCCATTCTTTGCTTTCAATAGCACGAGCAAGTGGTTTCAGGTTGTGACTTTCATCGGCCTTCCGGTGCTCTTTTCCGTGATGGCGATGCTGACCCGCCGGCAGCGACGCTTCATTAAATATTGGCCTGCCTTTTCCTCTTTTGTGATGGTTTCCATCGCACTCCTCCTGATGTGGTTGCTCGATGATTTTCCACGCCGCTGGCTGAGTCTGGATGCGAAAGCGCCTTCGGGCAAGGCGATCGTCAAGCTTTCCGATGCTGTCATCCTGCTCGTTACAGTCGTGGTTATTGCGAAACTATTTCGAATTGACTTCGATTCCATCTACCTCCGAAAAGGGAGCAGGCCACGATTAGGGCTTGCTATCGGGCTGGCAGGCTTTGCGCTCATGGCATCGTTCGGTGTGGCTGAAGCGCACGGCATGGGCATCAGTAATCACCGTCTTCTCGATTGGACGCCCTGGATTCTGAGCTTTGTCCTCGCTAACGGTTTTTTTGAAGAACTGATGGCGAGAGGGCTATTTCTTAAGAAATTCGAGCCCCTTCTGGGTGCAACTCTGGCAAATATTCTGACCGCGTTCGTATTTGCTGCCGGACATGCCGGGGTGACTTATTCGGAGGATCTGCTCGTGTTTGTACCGATCACGTTCGTTTTTGCGCTGACCTGGGGTTACATGATGCAGAAGACTGGCTCGCTACTGGGTTCGGCGTTATTTCATGCGGGCGCGGACACGTTGCTCATCATTGGCATGTTTGCAGGCATAAAGACGTAGCTATGCGCACGAACTCCTGCGAGAGATAACTCTTCGTGCCGCCGCGCGTTTTGCCGATTTGCGTGGCAATTTCTGCGGGCTCCTCAAGAGCTCCCAATCAGCACGCCGGTGATGAACACCAGCACGCCGCCAAGCCCGACTTGCAGCGCTGCGGTCACCCAGGGCGTGTCCATGTAGCGTCTGCGAATCCAGGTGATCACGCCGAGTTCCGCCACCACGACGCCACCGGCAGCCCAAAGCGCGACGCGGAAATCACGAATCAAAAATGGCAGGGTGTGGCCGATGCCGCCAACCGCTGTCATCGCACCGCAGATCAGCCCGCGCACCCACGGATGTCCGCGACCCGTGAGACTTCCATCGTCAGACAGCGCTTCGGCGAATCCCATGCTGATGCCCGCTCCCGCTGATGCCGCGAGCCCGACCAGAAATGCGTCCCAGCTTTTGTGCGTAGCGAAGGCAGCAGCGAAGACCGGGGCAAGTGTAGAAACCGATCCATCCATCAAGCCCGCAAGACCTGGCTGCACGATTTGCAAAACGAACAGGCGGCGCTGCGCGACCTCCTCATCGGCTTTCACGTGGGCGGGCAATTTCTGTTTGTCGAGCTCCTGGGCACGCTCTTCGTGCTCGCGTTCCTCCCGGGCCAGATCGTCGAGCAGTTGCCGAATGCTGGCGTCCTGCGTTCGCGCAGCCGCCTTTTCATAAAACCGCCGTGTCTCAACTTCCATGGTGGAAGCTTCTTTGCGCACGGCCTCAATGCGCAGGGGGCGCACCAGCCACAGCGCCGGACGTTCGACGAATCCTCGCACGTCCTGACGCCGAATCAGCGGGATGTGCTCGCCAAATTTTTTCTGGAAGAGTTCGAGCAGCCGCCGGCGATGCCCCGACTCCTCTTCCCGCATTCCTTCAAACATCGATGCTGTCGCGGGATAGTCCGGACGCAACCCTTCGGCAAAATCGGCGTAGACCCGTTCATCTTCTTCTTCGAGCGCAATGGCCAATGCCAGGACTTCGCGCTCTGTAAGCTCTTCGAACTTTTTCATGCCGCACTAGATTACCCGCCCGCGCCCGGCGGAGACAATCGAATTGATGACAGGCCGCGAATCGCCCGAATCCTGCTTGCTCACCTCGGTATCTCAGTTGGCAATCGCGGGGGAAAGCACGCCAAGCGCTTCGATGCTAGTATCCCATTCATGGCGCCCCGAAAGAGCTCGAGCCCTTTGCGGAAGAAGGGAGACAAGAAAGCGCGCGGCCCCAGGCAACACGCGCCCGAACTGGTGATCATCACCGGCATGAGCGGCTCGGGGAAGGCCTCGGTTCTCAAGGCCTTTGAGGATCTCGGCTACTACTGCGTCGACAACTTGCCAGTGGATTTGATTCCGCGCTTCGCGGAACTGGCCGTTCAATCAGGCGACATTCGCCGCACAGCGCTGGTAGTGGACGTGCGCGAAGGCTCGAAGCTGGATCAGTTGCCGGGGATATTGAAGTCGGTCCGGCGCATGATTCCGACCAGGGTGGTTTTTTTGGAAGCCTCAGACGCCGTGCTGGTAAGGCGTTTCAGCGAGACGCGCCGGCCTCACCCATTTGGCACCGGCGCGCCGGTAAAGGCTGCTCTCAAGACCGAGCGGCGGCATTTGAGCACAATTCGCCGGCTGGCCGATTTCGTGATCGACACCTCGAAGTTCAATGTTCACGAACTGAGGGCTCACATTAATGAGACCTTCCACGAAGAATCGTCGGAGAAGAGCATCCTGGTGTCGTGCGTGAGCTTCGGTTTCCGGCACGGCGTGCCGGAGGACGCCGACCTGATGTTTGATGTCCGCTTTCTGCCGAATCCGCATTTTGTGGAAGAATTTCGGCCGCTAACTGGGCGCCATCCGCGCGTCGCCAAATATATTCGTTCGTTTCCGCAGAGCCGCGAATTCGTCTCGCGCATCTCCGACCTGCTCATCTATTTACTTCCGCATTACATTCATGAAGGGAAAAGCTATTTGACCATTGCCTTCGGCTGCACTGGCGGCCAGCACCGCTCAGTGATGATCGCCGAAGAAGTGGGCAAACATCTGCGGCTAGCGGGATACCGGATCAAGGTCATGCACAGAGATAGTCCAAAATAAAAGGTAGAATAAGCACTTGCACTCGATGCGTAGCCCAATGGCAGCAAGTGATTGCAGCCCTCGTGCGGGAGCCCTATGCGGCAACTGACGCGACTGGTGCGCTATGCGCTTCCCTATTGGTGGCAGATTATTTCTTCCGTTTTACTGATGGCTGCCGTGGGCGCGCTCGACGCTTTCAAGTATCTGCTGGTACGACCCATCTTCGATCGCGTGCTGAACCCAGACAGCGGTTCCCAAGAAATTCAACTGTTCACCATTCCGGGAACGCATCGTGTGATCTACCTGCAGCAATTTGTGCCATCCCATTTCACCAATGCGTGGAACATCGTCGCATTCGCGCTCGTGGGCTCGACTGTCTTGAAAGGAATATGCGATTACGCTGGAACGTATCTGGTGAATCATGCGGGGTTCGGCATGATCACGGATCTCCGCGACGATTTGTACAACGCGATTCTGCGGCGGTCAGCGGCCTTCTTCGCCCGTAATACAACGGGAACCCTGCTGTCGACGATCGTGAGCGACATCGAGCGCGTTCAGTATGCAATGTCGACGGTTCTGGCAGAGTTTCTGCAGCAGTTCTTCACGTTCCTGTTCGTGGCGGGTGTTGTGATCGTGCTCGGAAAAGGGCTTTCCTGGGTGTTGTTGTTGTTCGTGCCGATCATCATCTACTCGTCGCGGAAGATTGGCAGACGGGTTCGCACAACCACGCGGCACGGCCAGGACAAACTGGCGGAGATTCAAAACATTCTTCATGAAACCATCACGGGCAACCGGATCGTGAAGGCCTTCAATATGGAGAACTGGGAAATCTCGCGCTTCCGGAGCGCGGCGCGAAGGCTCTTCCGCGCCAACCTGCGATCGGTCGCCGCTGCCGCCATGAGTTCGCCGCTGATGGATATTTTTGGCATGATCGGCGTTGCGCTTTTGTTGCTTGTCGGGCGCGAGCAAATCAAGCATGGCAGGATGACGCCGAGCATTTTCGTGGCATTCATCACAGCCGTGTTCAGCCTGTACAATCCAGTTCGCAAGTTCGCATTGTTCAACAACAATTTTCAACAGGCGCTCGGCGCGTCGTCGGAAATTTTCAGGTTTATGGACCTGGAGGATGATGTAAGAGAAAAACCGCGGGCAACAACTCTGCCGCGATTCACATCGAGTGTGCGCTTCGAGCAGGCGAGCTTTGCCTATCAGGCGCAGAAAGACGGAGATGAGGTTCGCACCGCTCTGCGTGACATCGATCTCGAAGTGAAGCGCGGAGAAGTGCTGGCGATCGTCGGTTCCAGCGGCGCGGGCAAAAGTACTCTGGTACATCTGATTCCGCGTTTCTTTGATGTCACTAGCGGACGTCTGCTCATTGACGGGCACGATGTGCGTGACGTGACCCTCGCGTCGCTGAGAGCGCAGGTCGGCATCGTGACGCAGGAGACAGTTCTGTTTAACGACACCGTGCGGAATAATATTGCATACGGCCAGCCGCATGTTCCGCTCAAAGAAGTCGAGGCTGCGGCACGCGCGGCGTTGGCGCACGACTTTATAATGGCCCTCCCGGCGGGTTACGATGCGGTCATTGGAGAACGCGGCGTACGGCTTTCTGGAGGCGAGCGCCAGCGGATCGCGATTGCTCGAGCGCTCCTCAAAAACGCGCCGATCTTGATCCTGGACGAAGCGACATCGGCGCTGGATAGCGAATCGGAGTCGCTGGTGCAGTCCGCGCTTCACAATTTGATGTCCGGCCGCACGGTGTTCGTCATCGCGCACAGGCTTTCTACGATTAGGCGTGCCGACCGGATCGTAGTCATCGACAACGGAGCGATTGCGGATATTGGCACGCACGAAGAGTTGATGAAGCAACCGGGCACCTACCGGAGGTTGTATGATTTGCAATTCGCCAGCATGGAAACGCACAGCATCGCGACGGAGTCGTGAACTTCTCCTATGCCTATACGTTCAATGACGGGTTTCGCGCAGGTGACCGGTGAGGTCCAGCGTTCCACGGAGGCTGGCAAAACACCTGCCAGAAACAATGGCCACCTCGGATTCGCGCTCTCGCTCAAGTCGGTGAATCATCGTTTTCTCGATCTGCACTTCCGCCTTCCCTCGGGCACCGATTCGCTGGAGATGCAACTCCGCCGCCTTCTGAAAGAGAAGCTGGCGCGCGGCCACGTTGAAGTGACCCTGAGCCTGGAGCGTTCTAGCAACGATTCGTTTTCACTCAATCGTGAAATTGTGGGTGGATACATCGCGGCCTTTCGCACGGCCGCAGCGGAGTTCTCGCTCTCCAGCGATCCCGACCTGAATGCGGTGCTGCGCATTCCGGGGGCGCTCGATTCAGCGAACGGTGCCGCCACCGAAGAGATCGAGCCAGCGGTCATGGCCCGGGTCGGAGAGGCTCTCGACCGATTGAATCAGATGCGTGAGGAGGAAGGCCGCGGAATCGCTCGCGAACTGCGGGAGCGCATGACTCACCTGCTCGAAGCCGCACGCGGAGTGCAGCAGCACCGCCGCGCCGTATTGCAGAATTACAGCGAACGCCTCCAATCGCGTTTGCAGGAATTACTGGGCGCGACTATCGACAAAGAACGCATACTGCAAGAGGCCGCGATGCTCGTCGATCGCAGTGACATCCAGGAAGAGATTGTTCGTCTCGAAACTCACGTGCAACACTTTCTGGGGTTGCTCGATCAGGGTGGCGAGATTGGGAAGAAACTTGATTTCCTGTTGCAGGAGATGAATCGCGAGGCCAATACCCTACTTTCGAAGACTTCCGGACTTGCCGGAGAAGCGTTAAGAATTACCGAGGCAGGTTTGGCCATGAAAGCCGAGATCGAAAAATCGCGGGAGCAGGTGCAAAACCTCGAATGACCACCGGCCGCAAGCCTGTCGTGTACATCATCTCGGCCCCGTCGGGATCGGGCAAATCGACGCTCGTCAACGAACTCCTGAAACTCGTCCCGAATCTTGATTTTTCCATCTCCTATACAACCCGCACTCCTCGCGGCAGTGAGCAGAATGGCAAGCAATATCACTTCGTCTCGCAGGACGAGTTCGAACGCATGATCGCGGGCGACGAATTTCTGGAGCACGCCAAAGTTTTTGGCAACTACTACGGCACTGCACGGCGTTTTCTGCTCGACGCGGAGCAGAAAGGGCACGATCTGTTGCTTGATATCGACGTGCAGGGTGCCCAGCAGATGAAACGAAAGTTGCCCGACGCGGTCAGCATCTTCGTTCTACCGCCAGACCGCAAAACCCTCGAGTGGCGACTGCGCAAGCGCAGCGAAGATGCAGAGGAAGTGATCGAGCGCCGTTTGATCACAGCCAGCCGCGAGATCGAGAACTACGACAAATACAATTACATTCTGATTAACGACGATCTCGAGGAATCAATCGAGAGCCTGCAGGCCATCGTGCTGGCGGAACGATTGCGCCGCTCGTCGCGGTCTCTCACTGCCGAAGAGATACGAATTCTCGGCGAAGCGGACCGGCATCAACTGGAAAATGTAAAAGAGCGGGTAACGCCCATTCTCTCGTCCTTTCGTACTCTGGCGCCCTCGGCACAACCTTAGGTTTCGCGGTATCATTTCAAGGAACCGGAGTTGCCTCCGGAACAAGCACCTTGCGGGACAGCCCGAAAATTGGTCATGTTCTGCGCAAGGCTTCATTCGACACTCGGGGTTGATTGGACTTCAAGAATTTTTCAAGGGAGAGTCCCCATGAAGTTAATCGAAGGCTTCGACAGCAACTACCGGTACATCCTTGTGGCGGCGCGGCGTGCGCGACAGCTTCAGTCCGGCGCTCCGCCGGTGGTCGACACAAATTCCCGAAAGCCTTGCCGCATCGCGCAAGATGAGATTCGCGCAGGCAAGGTAAAGTGGGAAATTACCGAGACCCGCACTGCCGCTGAGCAGGCTGCGGAGGTGCTCGATAAAGCGCTGGGCCAGGACTAACTGGCGGCGAAAGAATCGCCGACTGCGGCCGAGCGCTGGGCCGCAACGATCGATGATCAATGATTGATGATCGACGATCAATCGGCGATGGGATATCTTCCATGAAGGTCGCTCTCGGCGTCACTGGCGGAATCGCGGCGTATAAGGGTGCCGAATTGGTCCGCCTGCTGCAGGACCGCGGCATTCGCGTGCAGGTCGTGATGACCCGCGCCGCCCAGGAATTTATCCGCCCTCTCACCTTCGCCGCTCTCTCGGGAGAAAAGGTCATCACCAGCATGTTCGCTCCCGGCGAAGAGCACGAAGCCAATCTCGACTCGGCCATCGAACACATTTCCGTTGCCCAATCCATTGATGCCCTCGTCGTTGCTCCGGCCACGGCGGACATTCTCGCGCAATTCGCGCAAGGAATCGCAAGTGATTTTCTGACCACTTTATATCTCGCGACCACAGCGCCTATCGTAGTCGCGCCCGCAATGAACGTGAATATGTGGAATCATCCAGCGACCCGGGCGAACGTCGAAACGCTGCGCAAGCGCGGCGTGAAGATCGTCGAACCCGGCTCAGGCTATCTGGCTTGCGGGATGGTGGGCGCAGGACGGCTGGCCGAAAATGAAGCCATCGTAGCCGCGGTGCTTGAGATTCTGGGTGCGTCGCAGGATCTGAGTGGTGAGACTGTGTTGATCACGGCCGGTCCGACGCGCGAAAAAATCGACCCGGTGCGCTACCTGACCAACCGTTCCAGCGGACGCATGGGCTACGCTCTCGCGGAGGCTGCACTTCGCCGAGGTGCGCGCGTGCTGTTGGTCAGCGGGCCTACATCGATCCCCGCACCAAGCGCTGCCGAAGTCACTCGCGTGGAATCGGCGGAAGAGATGCGGAATGCTGTGCTCTCGCTGCTGCCGGAAGCGACCATCGTCATTAAGACTGCCGCCGTCTCTGATTTTCGCCCGAAAGCCGCGGCCGAACAGAAGATCAAGCGTAAGGGTCCGCTGAGCCTCGCGCTCGAGCCAACCGCGGATATTCTGAAAGAGATTTCGGCTCACAAGACTACGCAGATCGTGGTTGGCTTCGCCGCTGAGACGGAAAATGTTCTGGAAAATGCGCGACAGAAACTGGTTGCGAAAAATCTTGATGCGGTTGTCGTCAACGACGTTTCGCGCGAGGGCGTGGGCTTCGATTCCGATCGCAACGCGGTCACCATCATCACGCACGAGCAAGTCATAGAAGTTCCCGAGGCTCCCAAGCTCGATGTCGCGCAACGCGTTCTAGACCAGGTCGTCCATCTGCGGCAGCAGCGCAAATCGCCCGTCAAAGCCTAACCTGGCTTGGCTTCCGCGCGCTCTCCCCTTACAATCGACAAACCGATGCCCACAGTTCTTGATCCTGCTCTTCGCAGTGCTCTCGCTGCGCGCTTGCGTTACTACCACGAACTCGGCATCTACGATTTCTACCGGCGAGAGCCGCGCACCGATCAGCAAACGTCCACACTCCAGCCGGAATTGCGGGAGGAAATGTCTCCCAGAAAATCTGCAGCTGTCGCCGCGGTCGCCGACGAAACTGTTTTTGAGGTACTCACTCCCAAGCCCGAGCAGAAAGCTGCCGATCCCGCGGCCGCGCTGAAGATTATCCGCGAAGACCTGGGCGACTGCACGCGCTGCAAACTGCACCAGCAGGGCCGCAAGCAGATTGTCTTCGGCGTGGGCAATCCACGCGCCGAGCTTGATGTTCGTGGGCGAAGGGCCGGGTGCTGACGAAGACGCGCAGGGCGAACCGTTCGTCGGACGCGCCGGGCAACTGCTGAACAACATGATCAAGGCCATGGGCATCCGGCGCGAAGACGTTTATATCGCGAACGTGGTCAAATGCCGCCCCCCGGGAAATCGCACGCCGGAGCGCGATGAGTGCGAGACTTGCTCTCCCTTTCTGATGCGGCAAATCGCGGTCATCAAGCCCAAGGTCGTGGTTGCCCTGGGCGCTGTTTCGGCGAAGAATTTGCTGGCAATGAATGCACCGATGTCGGAACTGCGTGGCCGGTTCTACGATTTCATGCCCGCCGGCGCTCGCAGCGATTCGAACTGGGAGGGGGCCAAGCTCGCAGTCACGTACCATCCGGCATTTCTTCTGCGCGATCCTCGCCAAAAATCGGAAGCGTGGAAGGATTTGCAAATGGTGATGAAATATCTGGGACTCAAGCCTCCGCCGAAGAGCGAGTAGGGCGCGCGCGAGTCACGAATGCGGACTACGCCCGAGTCGGGGCAGCAATGGTGGAACTTGCCTGCGATAATCGCGAAACTGCTCCCCAAATCTCTCTTCCAATTCGTCGTCTTCCATGCGGATCATCGCCGCGCCAGTAATCACCGCGAATCCGGTCAGCAGCCAGCAAACGAGAAGCCCCGTTCCGACGCTCCACCCCAGCATCTCGCATAAATGCCCGAGGTATACGGGATGCCGTACTCGTGCGCGAATTCCGGTCGTGGCCAGGCGGTCGTCGCGATGTCCTTTGCGAAGTTCGGGCAGTCCGCCCAACTGCGCGAGACTGAAGTGCCCACCCGCGCGTGTATAGACGTAAATTCCAAGGATGAAAAGCAGCAATGCGGGAGGCCAACTCCACGGCGTCGAATACAGCTGCACTGATCGCCATGGGCCGGTAAGCGCGGCCACACCGACCCACATCAGGATCCAAGCCGGAATCAGCACACGAAATGGCGAACGATCGCTGGCCCGCCAGCGCTCGACTCGCGGATGCACCATCAACCAGAACGATGGAATCGTTGAGTAGACCACGCATGCGAGCCATGCGAAAGCCAGGAGAAACGGCATCGGAAGATTCTACAAGCGAGAGTAGCCGTGATGCGCTTCAGTTATCTACCCGATTCCCTCACTCGGGGCGATAATGGGAAAATGGCTGTTGTTTTCCTTAGCGATAATTGGCTTCCGAAGTCTGTCCTCTGCCTGCGCGACTATAACCGCCACAAATTTCTGCTGGATGTGATTGCCGGCATCACAGTTGGCCTGGTGGCTCTGCCGTTGGCGATGGCCTTTTCGATCGCATCGGGGCTTACGCCGCAAGCCGGCATTTATTGCGCAATCGTGACCGGATTTCTGATTTCACTGCTCGGCGGATCGAGGACCCAAATTGGCGGACCGACCGGAGCTTTCGTCGTCGTGATTGCCGGGATCATCGCGGTGCACGGAGTTGACGGCCTGTTCATGTGCACCGTCATGGCCGGCCTCCTCCTCGTGATTATGGGCCTGACCAGCCTGGGGACCGCGGTAAAGTTCATTCCGCGTCCGGTCGTCATCGGATTCACCAACGGCATTGCGGTGCTGATTGCCAGCACGCAGGTGAAAGACTTCTTTGGCCTGCAACTCGACAAGGTTCCCGGAGTTTTCTGGCACAGGATCGAGGCCCTGGCAGCAAGCTTTCACTCCCTCACATTTGAAGCCACGGCACTCGCGGTTTTCACACTGCTGGTGCTCATAATCTGCCGCAGTCTGTCACCGCGAATTCCGGGACCAATCGTGGCGCTCGTCCTTTCAACCTTCGCTGTTTATTTTTTCAAGCTTCCGGTCGAGACCATTGGCACAAAATTCGGCGGCATTCCCGGCGGCCTGCCGCATTTGCAAATTCCTCATTTCCGAGTGGACTTGATCCACGGCCTGCTCGGCCCGGCGTTCACCGTGGCGATGCTGGGGGCTATCGAATCGCTCATGTCGGCGGTAGTTTCCGATCGCATGAGCAACGACCGGCACAATCCGAATGTGGAGTTGATAGCGCAGGGTGTGGCCAACATCTTCTCTCCGATGTTCGGCGGCCTGCCAGCCACGGGCGCGATCGCGCGCACCGCGACCAACATCCGTTCCGGAGCTCAGTCGCCGGTGGCGGGCATCATTCATGCCCTGACACTGCTCTGCATTTTATTGTTCGCCGCTCCGCTGGTCAGCTATGTGCCCATGGCCGCGCTGGCAGGAATTCTGATGGTCGTTGCCTACAACATGGGCGAGTGGCGCGAAATTCCGCAACTCCTCAAGCTGACCAAGACTGACATCAGCATCTGGCTCGTGACATTTGCACTCACTGTATTCGCCGATCTCACGGTTGCCGTGGAAGCGGGAATGATTCTCGCGGCCCTGCTCTTCATCAGCCGTGTAGCCGCGACCACCACGGTGTCGCAGGTGACCGATGATTATGTGGAAGACGGGCGCGTGCATATTTTGCAGGATAAAGATATTCCCTACTACGCGACGATCTTCCGCATTCACGGCCCATTTCTGTTCGGAGGCACCGACAAAATTCTGACCGTGACCGAAAGCCTGCACACTCTGCCTCCGGTGGTCATCTTGCGTCTGCGCAACATGACAGCACTCGATGCGACCGGCTTGTTTGCCATCGAAGAAGTCGCACGGACCCTGCAGGCGAGCAAGCGCACACTGATTCTCTGCGGCGCCCGCGAACAGCCGGCGAAGCTGATTCATGAGGCGAAGTTCGAAGAAGTGATCGGTACGCAAAACATTTGCGACAACGTGCAGGATGCCCTGCGCCGGGCCGAGGAAGCGTATGAAGGGATCAGCGGACAGTTGGTAGAGAGCAACAAGTAATGGCCGACTCACTCTGCGCTATTACGAGGCCGCTCCCCCGTTTCCCGCGTTATCCTCTAGACTGTCAGTGAGGACCGCTCTCCTTCGATGATCGTCAACTTCGCCGAACGCGCGCACAACCACAACTGGGAACTTGATCCCGTCATCCGCTCCCTGCTGGACACCGATTTCTACAAGCTGCTGATGCTGCAGTTCATCTGGAAACACTTCCCTGTCACGCGGGTGGAGTTCGCGTTGCACAACCGCCATCCCGCGGTGCGGATCGCCGACACCATTCATATCGAAGAACTGAAGGTGCAACTCCAGCACGTGCGCGGGCTGCGCTTCCGCAAGTCTGAACTCGTGTGGCTCGCGGGCAACACATTTTATGGCCGCCGCGGAATCTTTGAACCTGCATTTCTCGAATGGCTGGAAAACGATTTTCGACTCTCCGATTACGAGCTCCACGTGAGTGACGGCCAAATTCACCTCTCGTTCGAAGGCCGCTGGGCGGAAACTACTATGTGGGAACTCTACGCGCTCGCCATCCTCGACGAGATGAAGACGCGGGCTCAGCTAAAAACGCTGAGCGAGTTCGGGCTCGACATTCTTTACGCGCGCGCTAAAACGAAACTGTGGAACAAGGTCGAGCGCCTGCGCGGCGTGCCCGGGCTCAGCGTTGCGGATTTCGGAACCCGTCGACGGCACAGCTTTTTGTGGCAAGAATATGTGGTCGTCGCCATGGCCGCCAATTTGGGCAGTAATTTTATCGGCACCTCGAATGCATTCATGGCGCACAAACACGATCTGGAAGCGATCGGAACCAATGCACACGAACTCCCCATGGTCATGGCCGCGCTCGCACCGGATGATGTTGCCCTGAGGGCTTCGCAATATCGCGTACTCGAACTGTGGCAGCAGACCTATGAAGGCGCTCTCCGCGTCATGCTGCCCGATACCTTCGGAACGACCCAGTTCCTCGCGGGCGCCCCCGATTGGGTTGCGGACTGGACTGGGCAGCGCATCGACAGCAAGGATCCGTATATAGCTGGAGATGAATATATCGCCTGGTTGAAGGCATATGGCCGCAACCCGCGTGAGAAGCTGCTGATTGCTTCTGACACGCTCGACGTAGACGCGATCCTCGGGCTGCACGCATACTTCGGTGGAACCATAGCCAGGAACGTACCTCCGCTCGATTTCCGCAGCGCCGAAGATTTCAACGATTCCCACAAGTGGACGCCGGACCGCCGCATCCGCTTCAGCGCCGGCTGGGGAACGCTGCTCACGAATGACTTTCGTGGCTGCAATCCCAACGATGGCGCGGGTTTTGACCCCATCAGCCTGATCTGCAAAGTTTCCAACGTCGAAGGCAAGCCGGCGGTGAAACTTTCCGACAACCTCGCCAAAGCTCTTGGCCCGCCGTCGGAGATCGAACGCTACACCCGGGTATTCGGCACCGCCGGCGTTACCAACGCGCCAGTACTTACTTGATCCACGATTTTTCGTTTTTATGCGACATTAGAAACTCATGCCCGCCTTCGACGACGCCAGAGCCGGACGCGCCGCCTTCACCCATCCGGCGTTCGTGCTGTTCCAGATTGCCCGCTTCCTGATCGTAGCCGCGGTTGAAATGCAAGCGGTCGCCGTGGGATGGCAGGTCTATGACATCACCAAGAAACCCCTCGACCTGGGGCTGGTCGGGCTAGCGCAATTTCTGCCGGGAATTTTGTTGTTCCCGATCTCCGGCCACGCGTCCGATCGTTACGAGCGGCGCAACGTGCTCTCGGCCTGCTATGCGGGATACGCGGTGTGCTTCGCACTGCTACTGGCACTAGCACGACGTCCTGCGCAATCAGTAAGCGCAATCTATGTCGTATTGGTTCTGATTGGAGTGGTGCGATCGTTCAACAGTACGGCCAGCCGCTCGATTCTGCCGCAGCTCGTTTCCACAGAACACTTCCCCAACGCCGTGGCCTGGAACGCGACCGTCTTTCAGGCCGCAACAATTCTCGGCCCGTCATTCGGCGGAATTCTCTATGCGGCATTCCGTGGGCCTTCGGCTGTTTATGCGATTGCGGTGATCACGGCCATCGGCGCAACAGTCTCATCGTTCCGCATCAAGCCGGAGGCGAAGGCACGCCCGCGCGAGCCCATGACGTTCAAGACGGTCTTCGCTGGATTGCATTTTATCTGGAAACGCAAGCTCATCCTGGGCGCAATTTCGCTGGACTTGTTCGCCGTGCTGCTGGGCGGCGCGGTCGCGCTGCTGCCGGTCTACGCGCGTGAGATTCTGCATACCGGACCGTGGGGCCTCGGCCTGCTCCGCACTGCTCCGGGAGTCGGTGCTGCACTCATGGCCGTACTGTTGGCGCATCGCCCGCTGCGGGGAAAATCCGGCCCGACGCTGCTCTGGGCCGTAGCCGGCTTTGGCATCTTCACCATCATCTTCGGCCTCTCGCACAGTCTGACGCTTTCTCTAATTTCGCTACTGCTTCCTGGGCGCCAGCGACATGATCAGCGTCATTATTCGCGCTACGCTCACGCAACTCGCAACCCCCGATGAAATGCGTGGACGCGTTACCGCCGTCGATATGATTTTCATCGGCACCTCCAACGAGTTTGGACAATTCGAATCCGGCGTCACCGCGCAGTGGTTTGGAACCGTGCCAGCCGTCGTTCTGGGTGGCGTTGGAACCCTGGTCGTCATCGGCTTATGGGCGTGGCTCTTCCCAGAACTTCGCCATGCGGGAGATTTGCACTCGATTCGCAGCGAGGAACTGTCCGCACCTTCAGAAACAAATCCAAGCTGAGTCCGACAGCCGGCTCGACTCTCCCATAACAATTCGCTCCTCCTCATCGCCCATGCCGTAGAATGTTCGCTTCCATTGCACGCGCAAAGGACCCGCATTGCTCGAGCGCTACTTCCGCCTTCATGACAATCAGACCACGGTGCGCCGGGAATTTCTCGGGGGCCTGACCACATTCCTCACCATGGCTTACATCGTCGTGGTGAACCCGCAAATTCTGGCGCAGGCGGGCATGCCGGTTGAGGGCGTGGTGTTCGCCACCTGCATTTCCGCGGCCGCTGCAACTCTCGTGATGGGGCTCTACGCAAACTATCCCATCGCCCTCGCCCCGGGAATGTCGCTCAACGCCTACTTCACCTACTCGGTCTGTCTTGGAATGCACGTACCCTGGCGCACTGCGCTCGGCGTCATTTTTATTTCTGGTGTTTTCTTTTTGATTCTAACGGTCACCCGCGTGCGCGAGCAGATCGTCAACGGCATTCCTGACTGCCTGAAGCACTCAACGGCCGGCGGCATCGGAATGTTCATCGCCTTTGTAGGTTTGCGGAATGCCAAGCTGGTCGTTGCTAATCCCGCAACCTTCGTGAGCCTTGGCTCCCTTTCCAATCGCGAAGCGCAGATGGCGGCCGCAGGCCTCGCCTTGATTCTCATCCTGATGGCGCGGAAGGTCAGCGGCGCGATCCTGATAGGAATTGTCGCCACGAGTGGGCTCGGCATTCTGCGCGGCATGGCGACATGGCCCTCTGCAATCTTTTCGCTGCCGCATCCTTCGTCAACCTGGCTGCAATTGGATTTGCGCGGCGCGCTTCATCTCGGTCTACTCGAAATCATCTTCGTCTTTTTGTTTGTCGATCTCTTCGACAACGTAGGCACGCTGGTTGGAGTCTGCGAACAAGGCGGATTCGTGCAGAACGGCAAAATTCCTCGCGTGGGCCGCGCACTCGTGTCTGACGCTGTGGGAACGATTATCGGCTCGCTGACCGGAACTTCGACGGTCACCAGTTATATCGAGAGTGCAGCCGGAGTGGCCGCCGGCGCGCGCACCGGGCTCAGCAACATCTTCGTCGCGGCACTGTTTCTCGCTGCATCGTTTTGCACGCCGCTGGCCAGCGCGATTCCAGCCTATGCAACTGCACCCGCGCTGATTCTGGTTGGGGCATTGATGGTCGAATCCATCGGCCGTGTGGAATGGAGCGAGTTTACCGAGGCGATTCCTGCGTTCGTCACGCTTCTGGCAACGCCATTGACCTTCAGCATCGCCACCGGCCTCAGCCTCGGTCTGATGTCGTATACGTTGGTGAAAGTGGCGGCAGGAAGGTTCCGAGAAATCAGCCCGGTGATCTGGATTCTGACCGCGCTGTTCGTTCTACGCTACGTTTATCTCGCAGCAGAATGAACCTGTCTACGGCACATTCACAGTCACGGTGGCGCTGCTGCGGCCAAACTGATTTGTCGCATACAAAGTGTAAGTAGTCGTGGCCGTGGGATTCACCGTCACGCTGCTGCCGCGCACTGCCCCCGCTCCCGGCGAGACGATCACATAGTCTGCCGCATCGGCCGTCCACGAAAGAGTCACCGACCCGCCGGAAGAAACGTGTGTTGGCGAGGCCTCGAAGTTGCTGATCGCCGGCGCGGATCCCGTCGGATAACTCGAATTCGTGTACACGGGAGTGATCTGCACAACTTCGAACGCCGAGGCCGGTACATTTTTCAGCGACTCCAGATCCGATCCCCAGCGGTTGTCCGACACTCCTGTCACGAACAGCGAACTGCCGTTATCGGCCAGAATCAGCCCGTACTGCTGCATTGCCGTGAGGATAACCTGCATCTGCGCGTCGTAGCCCGAGATGTTGTAGCTCGCCTTCAACCGCAGACGCATGCCCATCGGCGGAGCGGTAGGATCGCTCGACGTCGCCGCTGAATGCGAGGCTGGAGGAGTGAATGCACCGCGCGTGCTGGGAAGAGTGAAGCGGAACGCATGGGAAATTTTTCCTGCGGCCACTTCGTCGTAGCGCACCAACCCGGGAAAAATCGGCAGCCCGGCCGCATCCGCCGACGTCCACGTATAGGGTCGCTGCTCGTTTCCCAGCAGATCCCAGACAGCGGTCGAGTCCGCGTTCCAGCTTCCATCGGAATTCGGCGAGGCGTTGTACAACTCGTAGAGAAAACAATTGGCATTGTTCAGCACGAGCACGTGGCGATCGCCGCTGCTCGACGATCCGCCTTCAACGGGAGCATCCGATGGAACCGGCATTGGGCCGGGATCACTCTCATCTGGATACGCGCCGAGATTCACATTCACCAGCGGCTGGCTGCCGTTCACCACGACGTACGGAATGCCGTACGTCGGATCGTTGCCCCAGTCGGGATGAAGATTCACGCCACCGACCCAGGTGCTGATGATGCTGTCAGAATTCGGATCGACGGGCGCGGACGCGATATTCGCATTCCACAGACTGTCGCTGGAGAACGGAACAAAGCCGTTAAGGCTGGCAGTCTGACCCGTCGCCATCACACTGCAGGCGAGATCACCGCCACCCGTACCGCCATTCCCCGCCACCGTTTCCACCTCGAATTACCAGAATGCGAGACGCCGGAACAGGCCACGAGAGCAAACGCCAGCAAGGAGAGTAGAAGGAGAGAAACGGCAAGCTGCCGCGCTGAGCACGCACAGGAGCGCATGCCTATATTGTCGTTTTTGAGCTATCCGGCCGAAAGAGTCCGGCAGGACATGTCCGGATTCCAATGAACGACAGGGATGCGGCAATTGCTTATCGCGAATTGCTGCTGCTTTCCTCACTTACCACGAAGAACCGTCTTTGCCGCGCCCATGTTTTCGTATTTGTCATAGACGCGAACCACGATAACGTGCTCGAGACCCGCATCTTTGCTGGACGCCAGCGCAACCTTGAAATCGTAGTCTTCCGTCCTGGCGTCGGAAAGCTGTCCAACCGGCGCGACATAATTCCAATCACCCGCGTCCACGGAAAACTCGGCGCGATGAATGATGGAGAATCCATCGACGGCACGAAAGCGAACATGCAACTGCCCGCCTTCCACTGCAGCGGTGAGATTCTCGATGCGCGGCGGCGTAGTATCCACTTCGAAACGGTGACTCTCTTTTTCTGCGGTCAGCGCTTCGCCCGGCGAATGCGACGGCGCGTCCGACGCGACGACTTTCACGCTATAGCCTCCGTCCGGAAGCAGGCTCGCATCGAACGAATACGCCTTGTCGGTCAGATTATCTTTCAGCAGCAGCCAGCGCGTCTCTCCGTCACCGCGATAATAAAGCGAGTACACCATCTGATCGTCATTCTCGTCGTGCGCGCCCCACTTCACCCCAATGGCATCGCGGTCATGCGTGCTCGTGGGAGAAGACTCAAAGTGACTGCCCGAAGAAGCTCCAGGATCAGAACTCGAGCCGGTATTCGAAGATTTCGTGGCCGGCTGATAGCGCGTGCCGAGCTGCACCGACACCTCATCGATTTCAGGCGGCACATTTTTCGGCAGGTAGTCCAGGGTGACGCTGTCTACCGCCGGACTGGTTGATCCCGCGTGCAGCACCGCTTTCCACTGCGCGTAGCGCGCAGAAGGAACGCCCATCCCCGCGTCTCTATCCAAGTCTACTTTTCTCCACGGGCTCCAGTTGCGGTCGGGATTATCCACGTTGCCGCTGCGTGCGAATAGTTCGACGTTGCCGCTGCCGCGAAATTCAGCCCGGCCCCAGCGGGAAAAAATTCGAGCATCGAACACATCGCTTTCGTAGTTGCCCTCGTTTACCGGGCTCGGCCCGAGCACGAAAACCTTCCCCAGATTGCTGCTCGCCGCATAAAGCCCGCCGCCCGGCGCTTTGGCGAATGCCGTGACCTGCGAAGCTGGAGCCTTCAGCAAATCGGAAAACTCATCTCCTCCATCCACCGCGAACACGTGCCCGCGGTTTCCCGTGCCCGCCAGCAATTGATCGTGCGAGTCGAAGGCCAGGGCGTAAACGATATCCTCGTGCGAACTCCAAATGCGCGAAGGGGTGCCATCGGCGGCAATTTTATAAACGTCAGACCCTCCACTCGCGCCGCTGCCCGGAACTGGAAATGGCCCCATCTGCATCGTGCTGGGCGCGGACGGAACCGACAATCCCGGAGGCGCGGAAGTAATTTGCGCAGGCGCCGTCATGGTGATCATCGCCGATGCGCCGCTAATCGAACCAATGCCCGAGCTGGGTTTCTTCTCGCCCACTCCCGCAGCAAAAATGTTCCCTTGCCGATCGAGCACCAGTGCGGTGATTTCTTTTTTCGCCGCGCTGTACAACACGAATCCCTCACCCGCCGGAGAAATTCTATAAATCAAGCCACTCCCATCCGTCCCGGCAATCACGTTGCCCTGAGCGTCCAGAGCCAGCACGCGGATGTGCGTCTCGTCGCTCTTGAAGAAAAGCGAGTGCTCTCCCTTCGCGGTGACTTTATAAATTTCGCCATGGTCGCCGGTCGCAACGTACAAGGTTGCCCGATTTATCCAGCGCCAGGTCCCAGATGTATTTCGTTTCCGGCGCGAAGTACACGGACGAAGTCCAAGCGGGATCGAGAGCAGGTTTCGCAGCATCTTCCTTGCCCGGTTTTGAGCCGGTCTGCGGAACTTGCTTCTTCTCTGCCGCGCTGTGCTCGATCTTATAAACCTTGCCGTCGGGGGCAGTGGCCGCGTAGATGACGCCGTTTGGCGCGACTTCAAGCGTCTGCACCTGCAATTCCTGCGGCTCGAAAATAATCGACGCCTTGCCGTCCGGCGTAATGCGATACACGCGCGCCGGTGCTCCCGTGGCGGCGTAAACATTCCCTGCATCGTCGGCCGCGATCGCCCAGATGTACGTCGATGGCGTGCCATAGAGCAGCTTGAACGAGGGCGCCAATTCGAGCCCGCCGGCGCTGCGGATGGCGACGCCCGTCGGCGTGCCTCGAATCAATTCTTCGAACTTCGACTGCTCCCATGCGCGCGTGCCGTCAGCCAAAGCGGTCGCGGCGATCCCGCAAATGATGCAGATGATGAAAACGAATCTAAGAAAGTGTGAGGAGAATGCCGAACGCAATTGTTGCAATTTGTGCCTCGAATCGGAGTGATTGACGAGATGGGCTGTCTCGATTTTTGCCCGAAATCACAGGGTATCACGCGAAGCCCGTGCTGCGGGCCGAGGCAGGCCGCGACTGTTCCGCGCTTCTTCACTGTCATCTCCGCGCGTGATATCGTAATTTTTCATGCATTCCTCGCGGCAGAAACTGCTTAGCACGCTGGCCCACAAATCGTTCCGGCTGGGAGAGTTCAAGCTTTCGTCGGGAGCGACCAGCGATTACTACATCGATTGCCGCACCACAACACTCGACGCGCAAGGCTCGCGGCTGACGGGCGAAGTGTTCCTCGAAGAGATCCGCAATCGCGGCTGGAAGGCGCAGGCCATTGGGGGCCTCACCATGGGCGCTGACCCGATCGTGGTAGCGGTCGCCGTGGTCAGCGGCGAACTAAATGGCTTCCTTGTGCGCAAAGCCGAGAAGCAGCACGGCACGGGGCAGCGCATCGAAGGCTTTCGCGACCAGGGCGCGCGGGTCGTGATCGTTGACGACGTCTGCACCACCGGCGCGTCGACCGTTCAGGCGATTGAAGCGGCCCGCGAATTCGGATTCGAGATTGTCGGCGTCATGTGCCTGGTCGAGCGCGAAGAAGCGAACGGCCGTCCGACTGTAGAAAAAGCTGCCGCACCGGCGCCATTTGTTTCGATCTTCACCGCCAGCGATGTGCGCAAGCAGCACCTTCTGCAGACTGACGACACCGAGCCGAACGTTTTTGCACTCTCGGCAGCCTGCGAAGTCTGCGGACGGCCGGCGGTCACCAATAATCCCAGAACGCTGTGCGAAGCACACAAGATCGCATAAATAAAGACCGCGTAGAGACGTAGCTTGCTACGTCTTGGCAGCAGCAAAAATGTTGGAGAGAGAGACGTTGCAAGCAACGTCTCTACGGAATGTAATTCAGAAAATATGATTCAGACCCTCGAATGGACCGACCACGGCGTACGCTTCCTCGATCAGACGAAGCTGCCCACTGAAGAAACTTACGTCACCTGCACCACGCACGAGCAGGTCGCCGACGTCATCCGCAATATGGTCGTGCGCGGGGCGCCTGCCATCGGCATCGCGGCTGCCCTGGGCATCGCGCTGGGCGTCAACAATTCCAAAGCCGAGTCGACGGGCGACCTCAAGCGCGACTTCGACCAGATCTGCGACATCATCGGCAAGACCCGCCCCACAGCGGTGAATCTTTTCTGGGCGATCCGGCGCATGCAGGAAAAATTTGAGCGCATCCGCATCCGGCCCATCCCGCAGATCAAGCAGGCGCTAATTGAAGAAGCCCAGCGCATGCACGCCGAAGACATCGCCGCCAATCAGGCTATGGGACGCCATGGCGCCATGCTCATGCCGAGCGAGGGCGGCGTGCTCACGCACTGCAATGCGGGCGCACTCGCGACCGCCGGATACGGCACCGCTCTCGGCGTAATCCGCGCGGCCATCGAGCAGGGCAAGAAGATTCACGTCTACGCCGACGAGACGCGCCCCTTTCTGCAAGGCTCGCGCCTAACGGCCTGGGAGTTGATGAAGGACGGCATCCCGACCACCGTCATCTCCGACAACATGGCCGGCGCGATGATGAAGCAGGGCAAGATCGCGGCCATCATCGTTGGCGCTGACCGCATCGCGGCCAATGGCGACGTCGCCAATAAAATCGGAACATACACAGTCGCGATTCTGGCCAAGGAGCATGGCATCCCGTTTTATGTGGCCGCGCCCATTTCCACCGTCGACCTCGCCTGCCCCGATGGCAGCCAGATTCCCATCGAGCAGCGCAACCCGAAAGAAGTCACCCACATTGCTGGCAAGCAAATGGTTCCCACCGGAGTGCAGGTGGAGAATCCCGCCTTCGACGTGACCCCGTCCAAGTACATTGCCGCCATCGTCACCGAAAAGGGCATCGCCCGCGCCCCCTATGAAGAATCTCTGCGCAACCTGGCCGGCCATGAGGCCGAAGTCCACCCGTGACTTTTGAGAATTATGTGGCGACAGCCGCCGCCTTTCCTATCGGGCCATGTAGGGACAGCCGCCCTCGGCTGTCCGGGAGAGCGAAGCTCGACCTAGGTATTTTGCTCGCGTAAAGTCTTGTAAACGTTAATTTTTTTCCTCTTCGCGCTACTAATTCTCTAGGTTCGGGTTGAACCTTTGAGAAAGTTAGTCGTGCTAACCTGAGCCCAGAAGACCCAATTTCTGCGCCGAAACGCTTCGTCAGGGGGACGTTCATGTCACTACGCAATCGCTTTGCTCTGCCCATCGCCATCCTTTCACTCGCCTTTCTAGCCGCTTGCGGCGGAAGTGGCTCCAACACTTCCACCCCGCCACCTTCGGGAGGTTTCAGCAATAGCAACTTCAAGGGAAGCTATACCTTTTCCGTCACTGGGAGTGATGGCAACAGTTCTGGGGGTCTGGGAGCGCTTACTATCGCCGGTACGATAACGGCAGGCGGTGACGGGACTCTCTCGGCAGGAAACGTCGACATCGCCGATACCAGCGGTCCCGGGCCAAACATCTCTATCAACACAAGCGGAAGTGGATATACGGTTAGTGCCGACGGGACTGGGACCTTGACCCTCAGCATCCCAACAACAAGTAGCGGCAATGTTCCCTTTAAGTTCGCCATTGCTCTCACCGATGCGGCCCATGGCGTGATCGCCGAATATGATGCCAACGGAACGGGAAGCGGCACAATCGACCTTCAGCCCAACCCGGTTACGCTCGCGACGACTCCATACGCATTCAGTCTCACCGGTACGGATCTAGCTTCGAATCCGCTTTCGGCAGTCGGAACATTCACTGTAAGTTCGGGCACGATCACAACGGGGGTTGAGGATTACAATCATTTGGGTGTTCCGTCTGCCGGTCTCACTTTGACCGGGGCAGTCAGCGTCGGCACGGGTACCGCTCCCGGAACGGCCACGCTCGACACCAGCTTTGGAAATCTGACTTTCGATGTTTACGCGATCGACGCGACCCACCTCAAACTCATCGAGAGCGACGGCCAGGCTGTATTAGCCGGAGATGTTTACACCGGATCGAGCACCATGCCTACGGCAACTCTGGTATTCACAGTGGCGGGCCTCGACCCATCTACCAGCCCCTTTGCTGCGGCAGGGGTCGTTTCGTCCGATGGATCCAGCATGCTCTTCAATGGAGCCGAAGATATTAACGACGCCGGCACTGTAGACGGCGGCACCAGCACTTCCTACGCATTCAGCGGCGGGTTTGCCGCTGGTCCCAGCGGCAGCGGCAGGTTTGTCATAAACCTCTCAAATTTCTTGGGTGGAACAAATTTCGCCGCCTATCCATCGAGCGGCGGCATTCTGATGCTTGAAATCGACAGCAGCACGCTGTTCCCGGCCGTAACCGCGGGCGTGGCGATGACGCAGTCATCTGGCGCAACTGGTCTCGCGGCAACCCAGGGGTGGATTATGAGCCAGACGGGCGCTGATATTGCCGACGGCACTGAAATGGATCAGGTCGCGCAATTCGACACGACCAGCTCGAATTTGACTAATGGCACGATCTTCGTGAACGACTTCGGAGTCGCGAACCCCGCCAACTTCGGCCTAGGAAGCAACAGCACGTACGCTGCCGGAGGTAGCACCTCATCTACGGGCCTGGCGACCCTCAATTTCAACGGCGGTAGCGAGGAAGCGCTCTACTATGCCGTCAGCAGCTCTGCCTCGCTCGCTCTCTCCGTCGATGCGAGCGACATCTCGGTCGGCTCGTTCCAGTTACAGGGCTCGCCGACCTCAACGTCTGACGTGGCGCAGCGTCACCTCGCGATGCTAAAGGCGACGACGCGGCCGCATGCGGCTAAGCGGAAGAAGCAGTCGTAATCCGCCGAATGGATTTCAGCTGGCAAGATAGCGCCTCAATAAGAAAGCGGCTCCGGCATAATCCGGAGCCGCATTTTTTAGAGCCTCAGTTTTTCAGAAAATCTGCGTTGCCCTCTACCCCAGCACTTCCCTCACCTTGCGCGACAAATTCTGCAGCGTGAATGGCTTTTGCAGAAACGCGGTTGCCGTCCCAGTACTCCCGTCGCTGGTGATAGCGTCTTCGGTGTAGCCGGAGAGATAGAGCACCTTGGCTTCGGGGCGGCTCTTGGCCAGGTGCTGCACCAGTTCGCGTCCGCCCATGCCGGGCATGACCACGTCGGTGATCACGAGATCGATCTTGAGTTCGCCCATCGCTACATCCAGCGCGGCTTCGCCGTTTCCCGCTTCCAGCACATGATAGCCGCGTGAGGCCAGCGTCTCACGCACCAACTGCCGCACCGACTCCTCGTCCTCGACCAGCAGGATGGTCTCCGTGCCGCCTTCCGCCGAGCGCGCTACCGGTGCCGTGAGCTTCTCGGCCACGCCTGCGACTTGTGGCAAATAAATATGGAAGCTAGTGCCGCGCCCAACTTCGCTCTGCACCATGACATAGCCGCCGCTCTGCTTCACGATGCCGTATACCGTGGAGAGTCCCAGGCCTGTGCCCTTGCCTTTTTCCTTCGTCGTGAAAAACGGCTCAAAGATGCGCGACTGCGTCTCCTTGTCCATGCCCATGCCGGTGTCACTCACCGAGAGCAGGACGTAGCTGCCGGGACGGATAAAATTCTGCCCGCGGCGATGATTCTCATCGACGGCGATATTCTGCGTCTCGATGGTCAACTTGCCGCCGTTCGGCATAGCGTCTTTCGCGTTCACCACCAGGTTCATCAGCACCTGTTCCAGTTGTCCTGCGTCCGCGCGAGTGAAGCCGGCCGCTTTGGCGAACCGCGTAATCAGCTCCACATCTTCGCCGATCAGGGGGCGCAGCAGCCGCTCCATGTCCGCCACAATCGAATTCACGTCGACGACTTTTAACTCCAGGAGTTGCTTGCGGCTGAAAGCCAGCAACTGCCGGGTAAGCGTCGTGGCGCGATCCGAGGCCTGTTGAATGGCAAGCGCCTTGTCGTGCAGCGGATGCGCCAGATCGAGCTCCGCGAGAATAACCTCGGCATAGCCGCTGATCACCATCAGCAGATTGTTGAAATCGTGGGCAACGCCGCCGGCCAGGCGTCCTACAGCTTCCATCTTCTGCGCCTGCCGGAACTGATCTTCGAGCGCGCGCCGGTCGGTCACGTCTTCGGCGATGGCTTCCAGCACATCCGCGGGCTCGTCGGCGCTGCTCACCGCGCGGCCGCTGATCCGCACCGTAATCGTGACGCCATCTTTCCGCTTCCACTTCACTTCCACGCCATCAAGCCGGCCGGTCTTGCGGAAATCTTCAATCAACCGGTTGTGCTCTTCGGCTTGCGCAAAAACATCTTTCTCCGGATCGAGCAGCAACACTTCCTCGGCTGATCCGTAACCCAGCATGGTAATCAACGCCGGGTTTACATCCAGGAATCTTCCCTGCAGGCTCGACCGGTAAATGCCATAGACCGAACTCTGCACCAGCGAGCGGTAGCGCGCCTCGGAACGCCGCATGGCCTGCTCGTTGCGTTTGATCTCAACCGCGCTGGCCACCTGGCGCGCGACGAAGGTCAGAATTTCTTTATCGCGCAATCCGTAACGGATGTTCTTGGAATACGTCTGGACCACCAGCGCCCCGAAGGTGTGATTGTTCACCTTCAGCGGAACGCCCATCCAGTCGAGCGAGCGCGAGCCGTTGCGCGCCACATGGCCGCGATCTTCCAGCGCCTGCAGCACCTCGGGCGTGGCCAGCAGCGGCTCTCCCGTGCGAATGAGATAGCCGGTAAGGCCGCGTCCCATCTTCTTCGGCGCGGGAGCCGTGTCCTGCTCATCGACGAAATAGGGAAAGCTGATCAACTTCGGTCGCCGGATCGTACAGGGCGATATAGAAATTCTTCGCGTACATCAACTCGTCGATAATGCTGTGCACCGCGGCAAAAAACTGCTGCAGGTTGTGCGCGCTACTGCTCTTCTCCGCAACCCGGTATAGCGCCGAACTCAGAGCCTCCACGCGCTTGCGGTCGGAAATGTCGTGGTATCCGGCATAGAAGCCGGAAATCTTCCCGTCGACCCGCATGGGCGCGCAGGAGAGGCACACATCGAGCAGGGTTCCATCTTTTTTCCGGCGCTGCGTGTCCAGCGTGATGCGCTCGCCCTTGGCCAACGCCTCGCTTACCCAGCGCGATTCGGCCAGGCGATCCGGGGGCACGACCAGACTTTCCAAAGCCTGGCCAATGATCTCGCCCGGCTCGTAACCAAATAGACGCGCGAACGTCTCATTGGCCCAGATGACGTTGTGCTCGTAGTCGGCGATGCTGAGGGCATCCGGCGAAGACTGAAATGCCTGTTCGAGCAGTTGCGCCCGCGTCTGCGGACTCCATAGATCTTTCCAGTCGTGTTCCGACGCGGGAGGTACGGGGCAGGATATTGGAGAACAGTTCGGATCAGCCGGCGCTGGTTTCGATGGACCGAGAGTGGGCGAAAGTGTGCTTTGTGAGGACTTCTTCATCCTCGTCGCGCGCCCAAAATCTCCTCCGCCGGATTGAGAGACACGATCTCCCATTGCGCGAATTGCCCCCTCAGAATTCGCAAGCTCTCCACGAGAATCTTAGGTGGGGGGGTACCCGATCGAAAGTTACGGGGGTAATGCCGAGCTCGTTGGGGCTAATTCAGAGACCGGCGGTGTTACGTCAGCGAGCCTTTCACGGTCTATCCCACGATCGTGAAGGATAGCCGCTGAACGTAGTGGTAGCTTTGCGCTATCAGTAAGAACCCGCAATCTAACAGAAAGTTTCTCGCATAATGATCGGCGACCCGCGCCGTTACAGCATGCATCTTCGCCACTCTCCCTCGCATCGAAGAATTAACTGGATGGTTAATTCGTAAAGTTTCGTCAATGACGGAGGTGAGGTTATGAAAGTAAAAATGAGTTTCGAAAAGTTGGCAACTTCTCTGCTGGCCGTGGGTCTACTGACCGCAACCCTGATGGCTCAGACCACACCGGCAGCTCGCAACGACAATCAAATTGAAAACAGTGTGGCGCAGAAGCTGGCGGCGAAGACCCAGTTCAGCAACATCAAATCCAATGTCGAGGACGGCATCGTGACCCTGACGGGCACGGTGGACCTGTATCAGCGCAAGCTCAACGCCGAAAAGGCCGCGCGCAAGATTGCGAATGTCCACGGCGTGCGCAACCTGATCACGGTCGCAGGAGTGGACGTCCCCGACGCGCAACTCGAAGCCAAACTGGCGACCAAGCTGCGCTACGTGCGCTCTGGCTATGACAGCACGTTCGATTTCTTCGCTCTCGGCGTGAAGGATGGAGTGGTCACGGTCGAAGGCCAGGATCGCACGGGCGTCGGCCGCGATGAAGCGTTGGCCGACATCGCCAACATGCCGGGCGTGAAGGACGTCATCAACAACGTCAAGCTGGAACCGGTGTCGATATTCGATGACGGATTGCGCGCGCGCACCGCCCGCGCCATCTATCGCGACTCCGTGCTCAGCCGGTACGCGATGGATCCCGGGCAGCCGATCCGCATCATCGTAGCCAATGGCCACATCACTCTGTACGGCACGGTCGACAGCAAGATGGACAAGGACCTGGCGGGAATCCGCGCCAACCAACTCCCCGGCGCCTTCAGCGTGGACAACCAACTGCAAATCGCAGATTCAAATCAAGGAATGTAAGCACGCGGTGACGACGCAGGGCGGGGCGCAAACCCCGCCCTTTTTTTTGCGCAATCATGGCAGGCGGTTGATCAGCGACGCCACGTAGCCCGCCCCGAAGCCGTTATCGATATTCACCACGCTGACATTCGACGCGCAGGAATTCAGCATGCCCAGCAGCGCGGCGATGCCTTTGAACGATGCACCGTAGCCGATGCTGGTCGGCACGGCGATCACCGGAACACCGACCAATCCGCCCACCACGCTGGGCAGCGCGCCTTCCATGCCCGGCGCACACGATGACCACGCGCGCCTTGGTCAAGGCCTCGCGATTCGCCAGCAGGCGATGAATTCCGGCGACACCCACATCGTAGAAATGCTGGACGTCATTGCCCATCAGTTCGGCCGTGACCAGCGCCTCTTCCGCCACAGGAATATCGCTCGTCCCGGCGGAAACGACGGCAATCATCCCCTTGCCATACTTCTTCGGATCGCGCTCCAGGACAATCGCCCGCGCCAGTTCTCGAAATTCCGCGTTGCGAACCTTTTTCTTCACCGCGGCAAATTGCTTTGCATCCGCCCGCGTCGCCAGCACGTTTCCACCATGTTTCGCCAGCCGCGCGAAAATCCCCGCCACCTGCGCCGGCGATTTGCCTTGACCGAAAACAACTTCCGGCATTCCGGCGCGCAGCACGCGATGATGATCCACCTTCGCGAAGCCGAGATCCTCAAAAGGAAGGTGCCGCAGGCGCGACACTGCCTCATCGGGCGAAAGTTCGCCCTTGCGTACCTGCTGAAAGAGTTGGCGAATGGATTCAGCGTTCAAGGAATTAGATTAGCATTCTGGGGCGAAGTAGAACTCAGGCTTGCGCAGCCCGCGACGCGGGACGAGAGAAAGAACGCAGCTTGGCGATGACTGTGGCACAAACCTTGCGAGCGACTCCAGGCTCGTCAAGACGCGTGAGGAAAAGCCGCCGCAGGCCGGGCAGCGGGACATTTCCCGCCAAGTATGCGTCGTAAGTCTGGCTCCCAATGCGGTATCCGAACTCCTGTGCAGACGCAGCCGACTCAGAAGCGCCCGAGCGAACTGCAGCTTCTGCGGCCTTGCCCAGACCGGCCCGCGACAGCGGTGTGGCATCGTCCGCTGCAAGCGCAGGCCGCGCCGGGTAGAGAACTCGCGCGCCAAAATATGCCACCGCATGTTCTACCACTTGCGCGTAGAACTGATCGATCGCTTTCAGTTCTCGCCCGTCTTCCGCGCCAGAGTGGCCGTTCAGCCGGTGAGGCAATCCCTGGCAAGCGTGATGCAGAAAACGCGTAGCGTCTTCGGCCGCCTGCATCATCTGAAACTCGCGCACATAAAATGCATTCACCTGCGGCAGATACGCGCTGCCGCGCTCTTCCACCTGACGCAGCATCAGCTCACGATTCTGCTCGCTCACCGCCTTGCGCGAGAGCAGGCGTTGCAAGGTCGCGCCCGAGGATTCTCCGTAAACCTCCGGCATCATGTCGACAAGAAATTTCGGCTGCGTTCCGTTGTGCGGTGAATAGCGGTTGATTTCGAGGAAGCGCGCCAGGCTGTCGATCAGGTTGTAGATGGTTGGCGCGAAATCCGGAGCGTCGCCGCAACGGCTCCACTGATCCAGAAACAGCCGGTAGCTTTCGTACTTTTCGAGAGGCGTCGCGTTGAAAACGCAGATGATCTCATCACTGACGCGAACTCCATCGATCCGGTCAGCGCGCTCTCCTGCCGCTCGCCAGTAGAGCGCGTCGACATTCTGCAGAACCGTAAGAATCTTCGCGTCGGGCATCTGCTCGCGCACAAACCGCGGCAAGTGTGAGGGAGCAAGATGCGACTCGCCAAAGAGAACGAAGATGGCCGCGCTAGGATGGCGCTCGCGAATCTCGCACAGCTTAGCCGCAGCGTGACGGTCGCGCGCGCCGATCTTCCGCAGGTCTTCCCGCGGCATGCAGTCGAGCCCGTAGATCGCCTGCGCATGATCGCGCGCCGTCGCCAGCAGTTCGTAAAACGGAGTCCAGTCGTATCCCCAATCAAGGTCGAAACGAATGCGCTGGCGGAATTCGTCTTCGTCGATTTCGCGCCGCCACCATTCATCCAGAATGTGCTGATCGCGGGCAAAGATTGTTTCGAGGCCGAGTACGACCGGACGGCCGCCCGCGAGTGCCCGCTGTTCCAGCAGCGACGCCGCGCAGCGCTGCGCCGCCGGGAGTGCGTGATAATCCCCCACCAAAACTACATCTGCGTCACGAACCGCGCTTTGAATTTGTTCGACGTCGAGCACCGACTCATAACCGCCGAATGCCTCGTTGAACTCCCGCAGATATTTTCGCCGATTGTGCGAATCCTGCGCGCGAATCTCGCGCTCCACTCCAGCCAGCGCGTGCAACTGCGCAGCACTGCGTCGCGACCGGAGATTGGTAGTGGACGCCATATGCAAAATGTGGAGCGGGCACTCCTGCCCGCGAACTCTATACAGCAGCAGTCGTTACAGTCTTCTTGGACCTGGCGTTCTTGACTTCCTGTCCGCGCTCTCCCTATGCTCCAGATTCCAGATGCTCCAGATTTCAGATGGAGGCGCTTTGCCGAACCATTACCATTCGTCACACAATCCGCCACAAAATCTGACGATTGCCGCTAGTGGCGCCAGCGGAGCCATCTTCCTGCAACAACTGCTGCTCGCAGTGGAGCGCGACGAGCGCGTACATGCCGTGAACTTCGTCGCCTCCGACAGCGCTCTCCGCGTCATCGCCGAAGAACTTGGCCTCAAGGGCCGCTCCAATCTCGTCAGCCAACTTCTTGCGCCATCCGGCATTCGCCGGTCCAGCAAAATTCAGATGCAATCCAACGACGACATCGGAGCCAACGTCGCCAGCGGTTCCTATCCCGCCGACGCCATGATCGTCATCCCCTGCAGCGTCGGCACTCTGGCTCGCATCGCCCACGGCGACGCGTCTCATCTCATCGAGCGCGCGGCCGACGTCTCACTGAAAGAGAAACGTCCGCTGGTGCTCTGCGTCCGCGAGACCCCGCTCAACAAAATTCACATTCGCAACCTGTACCGCGCCGCCGACGCCGGAGCGACCATCTTCCCGCTCATCCCCGCGTACTATTTCCGTCCTGCATCGTTAGATGAAATGGCGCGCGAGTTTGCCTACCGCGTTCTGGCTCATCTCGGGCTCCAGCAATCCGATGCCTTCCGCTGGAAAGCCTGAAAGCTCAATGGCTTCCCGACATAAAGCAAAAAAGGTCCCTGCCTAAGTAACATCGGCATCGCGGCCCAGGATTTCAGTGTAGAGAGCCAAAAGTGCACAAGGCAGATGCCCGCCGGACATGTACGGAAGGGGAAAATCGCCTTGGTGCGGGCTACGTGAAGATTTATGTAGGGACAGCCGCCCTCGGCTGTCCGGTCGAGCGAAGCTCCACTTATCTTGGTCCAGCACCTAGATTTCCAAAGCTCCCGTCCGCACTCCTTGGCGTAGAATGCGATGAATTTCCCAAAGGACATTCATGCCGAGAACAACCATCGCGTTGATCTTTACGCTGACCCTGCTCCTAACCGCTGTCGCTCCGGCGCAAGACCGCAACCCACTCGCTGGTGACGCTAAGGCTGCCAAGGCCGGCGAGTACGAATTCCGTATCAACTGCGCTCTCTGTCACGGCCTCGGCGCTCACGGCGGCGGGCGCGGACCCGATCTCACGCGCGCGCAAAAGAAGCACGCGCACTCCGATGCGGAAATTTTTCAGGTGATCAGCAACGGAATTCCCGGCACTGCAATGCCCGCCAATGGCACCAACGGCCAGGGCGTGGGCATGACGGATGAAGAAATCTGGCAGATCATCGCCTACATTCGCAGCCAGGAAGTGAAGGCCCCGGCGCAACCGCTCGGCAACGCCGTCCACGGCAAAGAACTTTTTTACGGCGACGCGAATTGCTCGCTCTGCCACATGGTCGAAGGCAAGGGCGGACGCCTCGGGCCCGAACTTACCGCCGTGGGAGGATCGCGCACCCGTGCTGCAATCATCGATTCGGTGCGTAATCCCAGCCGCCGACTCGCCTGGGGATTAACCGAAGCGACCAAGGAATTTCCGCAGGAATACGAGACCGTCACCGTGGTAACGGCCGACGGAAAGCAAATCAAGGGCGTGACCCTGAACGAGGACAGCTTCAGCGTGCAGATTATGGACATGAACGAAGAGATTCATCTGCTCGAAAAAGCCAAGCTGCAGTCGTTTCAGAAGACGCGAGAATCGGCGATGCCGAAATATGATGCCGACACTCTCAGCGATAAAGAATTGGAAGACATCGTGGCCTACCTGGTCAGCGTGGGGGCGAAATGATGCAAGCGAATGAACCAGGGAACCGTGACGGACTTCCCAAGGCAATGGCGCAACCGTGGAAGAGCGGCCCTTTTAGGGCCGCGTTGCAGATTGCGAAGATGATGGCCTTCAGGCCCCGTGGATCGCGGGGGCTGAAGCCCGTTCCAAAAGAGATTTCTCGACGCGGCCCTGAAGCGCGGCTCTTCCACTTTCCTGTCACAGCGCGTGCCCTACGGACCATCACCCTCGTGGCTACCTTAGCGGCTTCCGGCGCAATCTCAGCGTCACTCTCAGGTCACATTCGAGCGCCTCGCGAACTCCGCCAAAGAGCCGCAGAACTGGATGACCTATTCCGGCGACTATTCCGGCAAACGCTTCAGCACTCTCGATCAGATCAACGTAACCAACGCGCGCACCATCACCGCCAAGTGGGTCTATCAGACGGCCGCAACTGGAAAACTCGAAACCACGCCCCTGGTTGTCGATGGAATTCTCTACGCGACCGCACAGGATAATCGCGCCTTCGCCCTCGACGCGCGCACCGGACGCCCAATCTGGATGTATCAACGCCAGGTCCCAGCCGACATCCGCCCCTGCTGCGGGCACGTCAATCGCGGCCTCGCCATTCTCGGCGACAAAGTTTTCATGGGCACGCTTGACGCGCACGTCATCGCGCTCGACGCGAAAACCGGCGCTGTTATCTGGGATGCAACCTCGGCGGACTATCGCACCGGCTACAGCTACACTGTCGCTCCGCTCGCGGTGAAGAATCTCATCGTGATCGGCGTCTCTGGCGGCGAATACGGTGTGCGCGGATTCATTGATGCGTATGACGCTGACACCGGCGCGCGCAAATGGCGCTTCTACACGGTTCCGGGCCCTGGCGAACCCGGCCACGACACATGGGAAGGGGATTCATGGAAGGTGGGCGGCGCGCCGGCATGGAACACCGGCACCTACGATCCCGCGACCAATCAGATTTTCTGGCCCACCGGTAATCCGGCACCGTCGAATCGTGGCGAAGGACGCCGCGGCGACAATCTCTTCAGCAATTCCCTGCTCGCGCTCAACGCCGACACTGGCAAGCTGAACTGGTACTTCCAATTCACCAAACATGACGAGCATGACTGGGACGCGACCCAGGTTCCCATCATCATCGACAGCGGCGGTAAGCATCTCATCGCGCAAGCCAACCGCAACGGATTTTTCTACGTGCTCGATCGCACGAACGGCAAATTGATTTCGTCGACCGCCTACGGCAAACAGACCTGGAGCGAAACCAAAGACGCCGAGGGCCGCCCGCTGGCCAGGAAAGAAGCCTCGCCCACGCTTGAAGGACACACCGTCTGCCCAGGCGCGCTCGGCACCACGAACTTCATGACGCCCACGTACGATCCGCAAACGAATCTTTTCTATGTCACCGCGCGCGACCAGTGCGACATCTTCTCGACCGCTCCGCAGCCGTACGAAGCCGGACACGCCTATTACGGCAGCGCCTACTTCCCCTCCGAAGACGCCGAACCGTATCTCGGATTTCTGAAGGCCATCGATCCAGTGACTGGCGAGACTGAAACAGAAATTCCAGCACACGACGCCAACCTGGTCGGGTGTTCTCTCAACTGCGGGCGGACTCGTCTTCAGCGGCGATGCCGAAGGAAACTTCATCGCCTTCGATGCAGCCACTCTCAAGCCGCTGTGGCACTTCCAGATGGGAGGCGCAGTCTACGCCGCGCCCATGGCCTTCGCCGTCGACGGCAAAGAATACATCGCCATAGCGGCAGGCAGCGCAATCTACGCCTTCGGCCTGCCATGACGACCCACGTAGCGGCGGACGCATTCGTCCGCCGGCGATGCGAAGCGAGCGAGGCCGAAGCGTCCCGGAGTTGAGGAGGACCGGCGTACTCCGTCCGTTACTCCCCATATTTCTCCCGATTGACGTCGCCTCCAGTTTCGTACTAATCTGCGCTTACACCGGAAAGGAGGTGGTCGAATGCAAAGTTCTGATGGCAGTTGTAGAAGTAACCAAAGACCAGGTGAGGTGGCTGAGACTTAGAGCTGGTTGCTCTGAGCGGGGCTTTTGTGTGGAGCGGGCATTTCTGCCCGCGACGCCGGAAGCTACAGCCCGCACACTACCGGTGAAGTAAGGATTGAGTCCGCCTGACGCAGGTCGGTCAGGATCGTCCAAAAGACGAACCCGGAGTTGCCGTAGAGGCCACGTAGAGTGACCACCTCTTGGTCAATCCCAAACAGTCCACCGGGCGGCCCGCAGGCTCGAAAGAGTCCGCGGGCCGTTCCTTTTCTTGGCCATCCTGACCCGGGCCCCTTTTCCGGGGAGGGTAAACGGGCCAAAGGAAATCAGCGTGGATTCTCCAGACTTGGCGCTCGCCGCCCACCCGCAGTATTCTGAAACCAGTGTCGAATCTCGAACAATCAGACGAGCGCCAGCGCCTGGCCGCAACCTACGCCGCTAAGACAGATGGCGAGCTCCTGCGTCTCGCCCGGAATTCCGAATCCCTGACTGAAGAGGCCTGGGACGCGCTGGAAGACGAACTCGACCATCGCCATCTCGAGGTGCCGGTCGAACTTCCGCGGCAGGAGCTTGATGTCCGCAACCTGGTTTCCATCCGGCAATTTCGCGATCTGCCGGAAGCCCTGCTCGCCAAAGGCTGCCTCGAGTCGGCCGGAATCGAATGCTTCTTCCGCGACGACAATCTGGTGCGCCTCGATTGGTTCATCTCAAACTTCATCGGCGGCATCAAACTTTGCGTCAAGCCGGAAGACACCGACAAGGCTCAAACCATCCTAGACGAACCCATGCTCGAAGGCTTCTACGTGCAGGGCGTTGGGCTATACGAGCAGCCGCGCTGCCCCAAATGCAATTCGCTGGATGTGAATTTTCAGGGGCCCGATGCCGATCCGCACCGCGCTACGCTCCGCTGCCAAGCCTGCAACGCCGAATGGGAAGACGACGAAGTGCCGGGCGCAGCGGAATCCGCGGACTAGCGAACTACCATGGCTGTTGGAGTATGATTCCCAGCCATGGTGATGATCGATCCCGAACAGGAGCGACGGCGATTAGCAGAGTTCTACGCCGGGCAACTGGACGGCGAACTCGAGAAAGTCGCAGGCCAGGCTTACGAATTAACGGATCTCGCGCGCGAAGCTCTGCAAGCTGAACTACAGCGCCGAGGTCTCGCAGCAAACATCGCCGAAGCGCCGTCGAAGGAGGAGTCGCCTGTCATCCTCGACCCCCCAGCCCCGCCACCCGTAAAGCTAAACGCCCCTGATCGTGATCATGAGCTGCGCAGGATGGTGACTATTCGGCAGATTCGTGATCTTCCCGAGGCATTGCTGGCCAAGGGGAGGCTGGATTCGGCCGGGATCGAGGCTGTTCTGACCGACGACAATCTGATTCGTCTGGATTGGTTCTGGTCGAATCTGTTGGGAGGGATAAAGCTAAGCGTCCCTCCCGAAGATGTTGAGGACGCCGACGAAATCCTCGATCAGTCGATTCCAGAGGGATTCGATGTGGCGGGTCTTGGTGAATACCGTCAGCCTCACTGCCCGAAGTGCCAATCGCTCGATGTCACCTTCAAGGAGCTGAACCGGCCTCTATCGTACTTGACTCTTTGGCTTAATGTGCCCATCCCGATTTATCGTCGCGCATGGCGCTGTCATTCCTGCGGCGCAGAGTGGGAGGACATTAACGAGACCGACGACAAACCGACGGAATTACATTCCTAGTTTCAAGAATCCCTTGCGGATCACATCCTGTGTGTCCACCGCGAGTTTGAGCGCGGGTAGCTCTGCGGGAGTGAACCAGCGAGCCTCCGCCGCATCGCTCGCGGCAAGCAACTCGCCTCCCGTTCGACGGCAGAGAAAATCGATCAGCACGTAGTGATATTGCACGCGCTTCTCAGGATTCCGCAAGATGCGGTCGTAGACTCCGAGCAACTCGCCCGGCTCGACCATCAACCCGGTTTCTTCCATCGCCTCGCGCACCGCCGCTTCGCGCACCAGTTCGCCGACTTCAAGCACACCGCCGGGAATTGACCACTGCGCCTGCAACGGAGGATGTGCGCGCTTCACCAGCAGCACACGCTCATCCTCGATGATGATGGCGCCCACGCCGACCAGCGGAACTTCCGGGAATTCTCGCCGCACAGTGCTGAATTATAGCGCTCGTCGAAGATGAAAAAAGAAAGGACAGCCAAGTCGGCTGTCCCTAAGCTGTGTGGCGCGGGCACTGTGGCGCGGGCACTCCTGCCCGCGAACTCTAACCACCAGGAGAAAATCTCTCCGCGAGCGCCCCTAGTCTCCGGCTCCGCTCAGAGTTACTTTCTGCGGGCTGTTGGTAGCGCTGTCGATGACCTCGAAAGTGGCTGGACGCGATCCCTTCACGCTCGGCTTAAAGGTCACATTGATCGTGCATTTCGACAAGCCATTCAGAATGCTGCCGCAACTCTGCGTTTGCGAATAGTCGGCGGCTGCCGTGCCAATAAACGTCATGTTCGTTATTGTGAGCCCCGTCTTCATATTATTGATCAGAGTCACCACCTTCGCCGCGCTGCTGGTGCCCACCTTGACCGTTCCGAACGCCAGGGCGGCCGGAGACACCGACACTGGCAATTCTCCAGTCCCGGTCAGTGTGATAGTTTGCGGGCTGTTAGGCGCGCTGTCGGAGACAGTCACGCTTCCGCTGGAAGCGCCTGCCGCCGTCGGTTTAAAGGTCACGGTGATGGTGCAAGTTCCGCCGGCCGCGACACTGGTCCCGCAGGTATTCACCTGGCTGTAACCGTTTCCCGACGCCAGAACCGTGATGCCGGTCAGCGCCACACTCATTTGATTCGTCAGCGTAACCGCTGCCGCTGTCTTGCTGGCGCCTACCAGGACCACGCCGAAGCCCAGACTGCTCGCCGAAAGCGTCACCGGAACAACACCCGTGCCGGCGAGGCTGACAGATTGCGGACTGTTGGACACATTGTCGGTCAGAGTAACGGCGGCACTATAACTGCCACCTGCCGTCGGCGAAAAGGTCACGTTGATAGTGCAGCTATTGCCCGCTGCCAGCGAAGGCACGCAATTGTCCGATTCTCCGAAGTTGCTGGCATTGGTGCCGGTCAGGCCGATGCTGGTAAAGGTCACCGCCGCATTGCCTGTGTTGGTCACGGTAATGGAAGACGGGGCCGTGGTGACTCCGTCGGCCTGATTGCCAAAATTGATGCTGGTGGGCGACAGGCTAATCGCTGCTCCGTTGGTCCCTACTCCCGTCAGGGTGATGGTTTGCGGGCTGTTGTTGGCGCTGTCGGATATCACCAGGTTCGCCGTGCGCGTGCCGGTTGCAGTGGGTGCGAAGTCGATACTGATGGTGCAAGCCTCGCCCGGGGGCACGCTCGAACCGCAATCATTGGATTGCCCAAAGTCCGTAGAGTTCGTGCCATTGCCAAAAATGTTGTTGATGGTCAGCGCCGTGGGCTCGCTGTTAGTAAGAATCACGTTCTGCTTCGCGCTCGTCGTTCCCACCGCTTGTGAACCGAAATTCAGGCCGGTCGGCGCCACTGACACCGATCCGCAGGTCGGCAAGGTGAAGGTAGATACACGCGTCTGCCAGATCGGCTTGCCCGTGCCCGTTTGATTGCTGGCGAAGTATTCATTCACATACCAGAAGGCGCATCCCCCGACTGGATCGACCGTCAGGTCGGTGTAATCGCCCCAGTGATACGAGTTCTCCTCATCGCCGGTTCCCGAGAAGATCGGAAGTTCCACAGGCGTGGTCTGATTGGTCAAACTCCAATAGGAAGCGGCAATTCCCGGATGCATCGATGCACTTGAAATGCTATAGCCCACGGCCGCGTTCGCACTCTGGTCCTGGGTGATGCTGGGCATGAAACGATAATTCGTAGTGTCCGGGCTGACGGTTCCCGATTGATAAATTGTGGGCACGCCGTTGCCGCGCAGTTCATACCAGCGGATTCCCGTCTGGCTGAGCGCTCCCGTTCCAACCTGTACGGTATGGCTCATCAGATAAGACTGGTACGTGCCGAAATTCCGGTACGAGAAACGGTACATGAAGCGGTCTCCGACCGAATCGATGGACTCTTTCGTGCTCGCCGTCGACGGCTCCGGAACGCAGACCGTGTTGGTAGGAAATTTGACGTTGTAACAACCTGGGGTGTACGCCGGCGACGTCACCGTGCCCGTGGTGAAAGTGGAATTTGCCGGGTTCGACCAGTCCACATGGAACTGCCACAAGTTAAACGAGTCAGAAGTAGTGGTGACGCCGTCGATAATCGGATTCTGAATGCTGACGAAATATTCGGGACTTCCCGTTGGCGGTGCACTCGTGCCTTCCACATCGGCGGGCTGCAGACTGTGGTTCAGAGCCAGGCTAGCGCCAGTCGTGGGCGTGCGGAAGCACTGCGGAGGCAGCGCCGTTGCGCCGATCAGCATATCCGCGCGGTCAAATGCGCACGCAATCACACCGTCTTCCTGAAAGCCATTGTTCACATCTTGAAAATCCACGCCCAGATAGTAAGCATCGGGCCAGGTGGCCAGCTTCGGCCAATCGGGGAAATACAACGTGCCCTGCGAATTGGTCCCCAGAATCGTATCCAGCGGAAAAGCGTAGGCGAACCACTTGAGATTGCTCGCGGTCAGGTCATCGGTGCTGGAAATCGCAATGCAGTAGTAATAACCCGTGATCGATGCGGTTAAGGAATTGTGAGCGGCGATGATCCAGCGCGACGCCAGCCGATCGAACTGAACGATACCGTCGCCTGAAATGGATCCGCACTGCGTGAGGCCGGCAGCCGCGAACGGTGTCGTGCCCGCTTGAGGCTTGGACCAAACCGCTGTGAACGGGCTGGTATTACTCCACGCCTGATAGTAGACGTTCGTCCATTCCATGTACTGCTTGGTCCCAATGGCGCCGTTGGGATCGATATCCAATTCCGGCTTGGAAAGCTGCGACGCATCTATGCCTTCAAAGGTCGTGACCGTCTGTGCCCGCAGGCTCAAGGAGGACAGCAGCAATAAAAAACCAGACAAGCAGAGACGAGTCAAGTAGCGCATGCGCAAGAATCCTCGATGGACGGTTTGGATTGGTGAACGCCTACGGGCTAAAGGGAGGGATGAAACGAGCCCGCTGAATTCGTCAGATAAAGGTATTATGCGGGGAACCGGATGTCAAGTTTTTATCACTCGTAAACTATTAAGAACAATGGGCTTGTGTGCAAGTTATTGCAACATCGTCGATCCCGTTTTCGCCTCCCCTCGAGTACGGGAAATCCACCAGAGCGCAGCCCAACCTGAATTGCTAGAATCACTTGCGATGGCCCTCGAAGAGTATCAACGCAAGCGCCGCTTTGAGGAGACGCCCGAGCCTCCTCCCAAGGTCGAAACCAAATCCGGTCACCGCTTCGTGGTGCAGAAGCATGAGGCTACGCGCCTGCATTACGACTTCCGTCTGGAAATGGAAGGAGTACTAAAGTCATGGGCCGTGCCCAAGGGTCCGTCGCTCGATCCCGCGGACAAACGCCTCGCCATGCAGGTGGAAGATCATCCCGTTTCGTATTTCGATTTCGAAGGCAATATTCCGGAAGGCAATTACGGCGCCGGCAGCGTCATGGTGTGGGATGTCGGCACGTGGCAACCTCTTTCGCCTGTTCCAGTGGAAGGAAAATATGTTCCGGGCACCGAAGCCGAAGCAGTGGCGATGCTCGCCAAGGGTGACTTGAAATTCCGTTTGAACGGCAAGCGTCTGAAAGGCGATTTCGCGCTCATCAAGATGAAGGGCCGGCGGCCAGGAAGCAAGGGCAACGAATGGTTGATGATCAAGAAGCACGATGATCACGTTGTCGAGGGCTATGACGCCGGCGACATCGACGAATCGGTACTCAGCAAACGCAGCATGGACGAGATCGCCGGCGATGCCCGATCGAAAGAGTGGACCAGCAGCCGTCCTGCCACTCACGGGAAGTTGAAAGCCGCATGGCTCGCAGATGCCGTGGCCCGCGTGGAAAAGAAGAAAAAAGAAGAAGCGAGCAAGACGCCAAAAAAAAAAGCCTCCACGAAGGACGACGCAGAAAATCACAGAGGTAAATCCACCCAATCGAAAGCAGAAAAGAAGTCCTCTGTAACCTCTGTGCCCTCTGTGGTGAAAGCTCTTGATCCCAGCCCAGCGAAGCGGCCGATGCCGCCGGCGATCCATCCCATGCTGGCCGAATCGATTGCCGAGCCCTTCGACGGCGCCGACTGGCTGTTCGAAATCAAGTGGGACGGTTACCGCGCCGTCACGTTCATTGAAAACGGCAAGGCGCGCCTGTTCTCGCGCAATCAGAATGACCTCACGCCACGCTATCCGGAGTTGCGAGACCTGCCGCAGTTCATCGATGCGAAAAGCGCCATCCTCGACGGCGAAGTGGTAGCGCTCGACGAACAGGGCCGCGCGTCGTTCACGCTCATGCAGCAGCGTACCGGCTTTCGTCCCGGCGGAAAACGCGCCGCGCAGAAAGCCGATGTGCCCGTGCTCTACTATGTTTTCGATCTGCTCTATCTAGACGGATACGATTGGCGCCGCATGCCGCTCACAGAGCGCAAGCGCAAGTTGAAATCCATCGTGAAGGCGGGTGATTCCCTGCGCTATTCCGATCACTACGAAAAAAACGGCAAGGCGCTGTTCAACATGGCGAAAGAAAAAGGCCTGGAAGGAATCCTGGCCAAACGCCGCGACAGTTTCTACGAAGAGCGCCGCAGCCGCGAATGGCTGAAAATCAAGATTCGCCACACCATCGAATGCGTAGTCGGCGGCTACACCGAACCCGAAGGCAGCCGCACCCACTTCGGATCGCTCGTCCTCGGCCTCTATGACGCAAAAGGCCGCCTGATTCACGTTGGCCAGGCCGGCAGTGGATTCGATCAGAAATCGCTGGCGGAAGTTTGGAAGATCATCCAGCCGCTGGAGACGAAGAAAAATCCCTTCTTCGGCGAAGTGGAAGCCATGCGCAAAACTTTCTGGCTGAAGCCGCGACTGGTCGCGGAAATCGAATTCGCCGAATGGACCGGAGGCACTAACGAAGGCAGCGGCCCCAAACTGCGCGCCCCGGTTTTTCTCGGCCTGCGCGACGACAAAGATCCCAAAGAGTGCAAGCTGGAAGGCGCCGAAGCTCTCTCTACTTGATGTCCTTCATCGCCATCAGCGTCCCGTAATCGCGGCCGTTCGCGTCCACGGCGCGCGCCACGATCCCGGTGAACGCTCCCCGAATTTCCGGAAGCTTCGCCACCAGCGCGCTGATCACCGCCATGTTGCTCTGGTAAGACTGATTCGTGTTGGAAACGTCCGGCACCTGGTACTTCACCACCATATCCAGATCATCCCCAACCGCCTGCGGAAAAAGTGCAGTCAGCTTGTAGGTCGTTCCGCCGGCCACGAGATCAGCCGGTTTGCCGCTAGCGGGAACGTCGGTGGGAACAACGCCATGCGACTCGTCATAAAGTTTGTCGGTCGCAGCCGTCGCCATGAAACTCAGCGGAGATGCCAGTTCTCGCGCCTCCAGGAAATACAACCAGGCATTATGCAACTGCCCATTCTTTTTGTATTCGCGCGCCTGATTCAAGTACCAGTCCACATCGTGCCCGCCCACGGCGCCCGGAGTGATGTAAAGCCCACCCAATTTCCAGTCGTTCCCCGCCTTCTCGAGGATGAGAGAAAAATTGCTCTGCCCTTTCGCCGATGTCGCGCTCAACAACCCAACCGCGTACTTTCCCGGCTGCAGGTTGTCGAGATAAAACACCGCGCTGTTCGCCGTCTGTCCATTCTTGCCAAAAACTCCGCAGTAAAACTCACCGTGCGCCAGCGGGCCGGTTCCTTCCACCGTCAGCAGGAAAACATTCTTCACCGTCGCTTTCGCATCGGTCAGATCCTTGGCATGATCCTTGACCGCGCCCTCGATGCCAGAAAAATCCGAGGCCAGGCTCGCAACAGCGTTCTGCTTCATCGATGCAGTGTCGCCCTTAACGGCCATGTCGAAATATCGCTGTGCAGCTGTAGTAATGGCGGATCGGGTGGCGTCGTCGAGGTCGCTCGAAGTTTGGCAACTTTGTGCCCCGGCCTGCAATCCTAATGACGAAGCGGAGAACAGAACTGCGAAAAACAGACGAATCCAATTTCGGCGGAGACTGTGGCGCACTTGCATCTGGACTCTCCTCTTGCTCGTGCCATCTGCATTCTCGCACGTACAAATTCGGGAGCCTGCGCAATCGCCCGACAAACTCCCTTCAGAATTGTAGGTTTTCGGGAAGTGCTTGACTATACAGGAATTACCGTGCCCCCAGTTGGTGCCATGGCGAGGAAAAATGCAAGATAGTAAAGTGAATACGTTCTCCAGGGGAGAGGCACTCCCGCAGCTTTCATCCGCCTCGATCCGGTGTAGAATGCAGATAATAAGCAGTCTCGCAGCGTCCCCCGCAATCCAGCCTGAGGGAGAAGTCGTCATGAGCACGGCATTGAAAACCGGTAAATTCGCAGCACTTGGATTGTGCGCCCTCGCGCTTTTCTTAGGCACGCTCAACCTGAATGCCTCGACCACCGTGCACCACAAGACGAAGAAGCCGCCCGTTCCTCTGCACTCGGGCCCGACCGGCCCGGTGCCGCAGGTTCCGCTGGATTCCATCCGTCCGGTCGCGCCGCAGGTTAATTTTCAGAACGGTCAGCTGACGATTGTGGCTCCGAACTCCTCGCTGGGTGACATTCTCCGCGCCGTGCACCAGCAAACGGGAGCGGAAATCGAGATTCCCACCGATGCTCACGAGCGCGTGGTCACGCGCCTGGGGCCCGGCCCCGCGCGTGACGTGATCGCCGATCTGCTGAACGGATCGCGCTTCAACTATGTGCTGGTCGGGTCTCCGGAAGATTCCAACGCGCTCACGCGGGTCGTGCTCGTCGCCAAAGCAGGTCCGGAGGTTGTACCCGCGCCCGCTCAGCCTGCCATCGCCGAAGCCGGCGGAAACAACATGGCTCCACCGCCCCAGCCCAACGCTCAGCCGGATGCCAGCGACGCAGACGCTGCCGCCGATGACGCCAACGCGCAGCCTGACGAGAACGCCGAACAACCCGCTGCCGAAGCCGAACAGGAACAACCTGCCGCGCAAGCCGATCAGCCCGGCGTAAAGACTCCGCAGCAGATGTTGCAGGAGATGCAGCAGCGTCAAATGCAATTGCAGCAGATGCAGCAGCCCGGCCAGCCGCCGGTTCCGGGCTCAGGCATGCAACCGCACCCACCACAGGAACAGTAATCAGGAATAAGCTCAGGTCGTGTGGCGCGGGCACTCCTGCCCGCGTGCGGCGGCCTTAAGGCCGATCTCCGCGGCCCGTATCGGAGTGGGAACTGGAGCGGCCCGGTGTTCCCGAGTAACTTCCAGAACCAGCCGGCGGCAGAGTCTGTTGCAGCAACTTCCAATCGCGCGTAACCTCAGTCTCCGTCACGCCCTTCGCTGAGGTTCGGCCCAGTTCCGATTGCAGACGCGCTTCCAGCAGTTGCCGCACCAGCTCTGGCGGCGCACTGCTGCTGAGAATATTTTCCGCCGAGTCTCCGATGCGAACCGTCTGTTCGCCAACTTGCATCTGCAGAATCGGCCGGCCCTTCTCGTCGAGATCGATCTTGGCGTGCGATTGCAGCTTGCCCCACATCCGGTCGGCGCGTCGGCGCGATGCCTCCGGATACGCGCCCGCCAGAAGATGTTTGAGTTGCTGCTGGTAAGCCCGGCGATCCTCGCGGTCCAGCGGCGGTTCCAGATCACCGCCCACCACAAACACATCCGCACCGCGCGCCGGTTTAAAACCGCCCGCTGCCGTGCCCACATAAACCGCGGCTACACAGCCGGCAAAAATCGGGCTGATCACGGCGCTGGTCACAATGTACTTCCCTGATTTGAAGAATGACTCCACCACGCCATGAACGGCCGCGCTGCGAGGCATGTTGCCCGGCACCTGCGGAATAATCATGCGCGAGAGTTCGAGGTCAGGATGATGGTCGCTGAATCGAGTCAGCGTCTTCGCCATCTGCTTGGGTGTGGTGATGCCGACGTCGGCGATCACGCTTCGATGTAGCGCTTTCGGATAGTAAAAGTTGATGATGTCCTTGGCGAAGTCGGCGCAGTTGCGCGACACGGTATGAAAATGCGAGCGATTGGCTGAAGTGTTCAGCTCTTCGATCAGCGCCGCATCCTGCTCGGGCGTGGTTTCGATTTCGAATCCGTAAATCGTGCGATCGTACGATGAGCCGATCAGTTCATACCAGTTTCCACCCGGAGCTTCGCCATTCTTCGCGTCGGGAGCAATCTCTTCCAGGTATTTGCGGCGATAGCGGTCGCGCAGAAACGCAGTCATCTTCGTGTCGGCAAACAGCGGCACATCTTCCGGCCGCTCGACCGCGTAAAGATACGGCATCAGCGGGATCGCAACCCAGTCGTATCCGTGGACGCCATCGTAACGGCTGATCACCACGCCAGTCTCACCAGGCCGGCAGGGACGAAGTACGACCGGAGTCTGGGCGCACACATCCGATAAATAAACTGCAGCGTGGCCGGTCGCGGTGAAGAATCCCAACTTGCCGTAAGGCTCTTCGAGCAGCAGCGTCGCCGAGGCATGCGCCAGCGAGGCGCAGGACACCAGCATCAATGCGAATGTCGCAACCGCGCGCCGCACGGATTGGATGTGGCGTGAAAGCATAAAGTATTTGACGATCAATTGAACCGCTTTGATTAGAACCCTTTAGCGAGACTTTAGTTGCTGTGGATCGGAGGAGCCAGTTACGGAAGAGCACAAGCAAACGGCAACCTTTGCGCCATGTGTTTGCAAAATGTTAGGCGAAATTATTTCGCCTATTCTTCACCTGAGAGTTTGCAATGGATTGCGTTCGGCCTTATACGGTGTAAGAGACCTCGAAACTTAGCCGTGCGATCGCCCAGCGGGCAGTCTCTGCAACCGACTCATCTTTATCGTGAGTCATCTTTTCGAGCACTGGGAGAAATTTAATCTCACCGCTGTTGCCCATGGCTATGGCGGCATTGCGCCTCAGGCCGGCCCGCTTGGTGCGGCGAATGGGCGAACCACGAAATTTTTCGCGGAACTCTTCCGCCGATATTTCAGCAAGCCACTCCAGCGCGGGATTCACCAGCCCCGGACGCGGTTCAAACTCCGAGGCGGTCGTGACCTGCGCTTTTCGATTCCACGGGCAAACATCCTGGCAGATGTCGCAGCCGAAAATGTGACGTCCCCATGCCCACGCGCATTTCTTCAGGAATCGCTCCACGCTTCTCAATCGTGAGATACGAAATGCACAGATTTGAATCGAGTTGGTAAGGCGCAATAATCGCATCAGTAGGGCAGGCCTCGATGCAGCGCGTACACGATCCGCAGCGGTCGGGCGCGGGCAAATCCGGCGCGAGTTCGACCGAAGTGAGAATCACGCCGAGAAAAAGCCATGACCCCTTTTGCTGATTGATGATGCAGGTATTCTTGCCGATCCATCCCACGCCCGCGTACTTCGCGAACACGCGCTCAACGATGGGACCGGTGTCCACGTAGGAGCGCGTGATTATTTCTGGCGCGATTTCTGGCGTGGTCAGACTTGGCGGGCAGGAGTGCCCGCCCCACACGTGCCTGCCCCACACGGCCTCTTCGACTTTCTTCAGCCGCCGCAAGACCGCATCGTGATAATCCTCACAGCTCCAGGCATAGCGCGAAATCCATCCGCGATCGCGATCCTTCACCTGGGTCGAGTACGGATGTGCCGTGTTGTAATTGATCGCGCAAACAATCACGCTTCGCGCCCACGGCGCGACTCGGGCAAGCGATCCACGCTTCAACTCGCCGTGCTCATCGCGCGCTTCCATATATTTCATCTCGCCGGCGCGCCCGGCAGCAATCCACTCTGGAAAGTATTCCAGTTCGCGCGCGTCGCCAGCCGGAGCGATCCCGCACAAATCAAACCCTGCGTCGCTGGCCGCGCGCTGCACGATACTCTTGAACTCAGAACTGTGAACAGTGTTCATGCGATGGAATGAAGGCAGAAGGCTCTAGTACCGCTGCTGACAAGTGTAGGCGTCGGCGTTATCCTCCCACCATGCACAGAAAAAAACTTAGCGTCATCCTTCTCGGCTTAGCGCTCTCCGCTTTTTCAACTGCCCTGCCCGCGCAACAGGGCACCGATGCTTCCGCTCACAGCGGACCAACGCCGGCGCCGAAATCCTCCATCGATCAATTGACCCTGACATCCGTTGCTCACGCGCCGGTTGTGCTGTCGGCCGCAGATCTGAAGGCCATGCCGCATATCACCGCCACAATTCACAATACGCATACAAATGCGGATGAGACGTACTCCGGAATTCGCCTGGCTGATTTGCTCGTCAAGGTCGACGCGCCCCTGGGCAGTGAACTTCGTGGCAAAGCGCTCGCCTATTACATTGTGGCGACGGGCTCTGATGGTTACAAGTCCGTGCTTGCGCTCGGCGAGGTCGATCCCAGTTTTCATCCCGGAGAAGTTCTGGTCGCCGACACAATGGATGGCAAGCCGCTCGACGCCCATGCGGGCCCGTTCAAGTTGCTCGTCACGGAAGATAAGCGTCCTGCGCGGTCGGTGCGCAATCTTACGACGATCGAACTCAAGTCTGAGCACTAGCCCCGCGGGAGCTCAATCCCGAATCGCGGCAAGGGCGCAGGCCGCCCATCACTGGTGTCCGGCAGTCTTCTCAGAAGCGGCCTTGACCTCGGCCGCCACACGCTTCAAGTGGTCTTTGTATTGATCCAGGTTCGGGTCGCTGATCTTTGTGCCTACCTCGATCGCCTGCTGAAACTGCTGCGTCGCCAGATCAAACTTGCCGGCAGTCTCATAACCTTCGCCAAGACTATCGTACACATTGGCCGAGCCGGGGTAGAGTTCGACATTTCTGTGGAATGCGGCGATGGCGTCATCGAACTTCTTCATGCCCATCAATTGGTAGCCGAGAGCATTCATAGCAACTTCCGGGATCGGGATCGAGTATCCGTAATGTACGGAGAGTTCGCGGTAATGCTTCTCCATACCATCGATTCCGCCCGCGAGCGCGCCGTTGGCTTCGCGCGGCAAGGGCCAGTCCGCGAATATCGTGCGCAGTCCCGCGTAGTGTGCGCGCAGCACCGTCGAACCGTGGTCCTCATCGGGATAGCGCGCCGAGTCCCAGCGGAAATTCTGGGGAGCTTTCGCGGTGAGCGTCTTGCGCAGTTGGTCGAAACCGTCGCCCATCGGATTTGGTGTATTGCCTTCACTGGCCAGAGAAAAGAAGAGCGTCTTGTTGAGCTCGGTGTGCGCGGCAAAGAATTCCTGTGCCTGATGCAGAGTACGCTGGCTATCCCATTGCAGGCTTGGGCTCACGGCAATGTAAGCCTGGAACATATCCGGTCGACTGGTGAGAATGTGGATCGCCATCAGGCCACCCAGTGAATGTCCGGAGAAGATGCGATAAGGCTGAGTCCGGTATCGCTTTTCGATCTCCGGCATCAACTCCGTCTGGATGAAGTCGAGAAAGTGGTCGCCGCCGCCGCTGGTGGGGTACGCCGCAGCTCCGTTATTATCTTTCTCATCCCAGTGGCTAGGTGTGAGATCGCGGGTGCGGTCGGTGTTGGCGATTCCAACTACGATCAGCGGCGGCATACGATTGTTGTTCACCAGGAAATCAATCGTGCTTCCGATCTCATTGATGTGAGCCGGACCGTCGGTCAGGTAGAGCACGGGAAATTTGTCGCTGCCCTGATCGTAGCCGCGAGGAGTACGCACGAAGATGATTCTGTCCTCGTTGAGTACGTTGGAGTGAACTGTGAGCTTCTGTGGAACGGGCGGCGCAATATCCTGCGCGGCGGCGGCCATCGAAAACCAGAGGGAAATTACGGCCAGGGAGATTAGACGGCGGGCAGGTAACTTCATAAAACCTCCACGTACCCAGCTACAGACGGATCAGGCGATCCTCGGTCACCGCAGACCGGCTGAAAATTCAGGCGGGAAAATCTACCCCACGCCGAGTTTCTTGACTTCCTCGCTGTAGTACTTGCGGTAGAGGATGTCCCATTCCTGCGAGCCTTCGAGGATAGTGCGCTTCTGGCTCTCGATCTTATGCCGGGCGGCCTGATCGATTTTTTCTTCCTGATTGAGCAGGTCTTCCAGAATTTTTCGCGTTTCCTGCCGGATGGTGTTGGGATCCTCAATGAACTCGACCTGGTCCATCTCCTTCAGCACGTCGGCCGCGGCGCGGGCCAGCACATTCACTTTGTCGCGGCTCAGTCTCACAGCACCGCCTTGTACTTGCGCACCAGTTCGGTCTTCACCTTGCGAAACATCTCCTGGTAGTTGGCGCCGCTCTTGCGCATTTCTTCGGAATAGGCTTCGAGAATGACGCGCACTTCGTCGTTGATGCGGTCTTCGAGCGAGAGCTCGTCCACCAGCGCGCCGTTCACGCGCTCGGTCACGGCGGGAACCGACGTGGTCTCGATGAACTTGCCCGCAATCAGTTTCTTGGTTACTTCGCGGGCCAGATAGCCCACATATTCCTTGGAAAAAAGCATCTGTGGATGAGCGGTCGCCCGCCAGGCAGTTCTGAGTTTGAAGAAAAAGTGTAACACAGCAGATCAGAAGAGGGCGGCGTAGCTTCCTCCACCTAGAATTAAACGCGGACTACGGCGGAGTCTGGCGTGGCGCCGCCGGATCGCGCAGCGTATACACGAACTGCTGGATTTCGTGTCTCTCGCGCTCCGTCTGCCGTTCCGAAGCCTTGACCATGCGCTGATAAATTTCCGATTCCGCCTTCGCCGCCTCCACCTGTCCGGCTCGGCGGTAGGCCTGTGCCAGCCGGTAATGCGCTTCCTGCAACTCAGCGTCGCCGGCGTCCGAGCCGGACTGAATTGCCTTCTGATACTCGGCGATCGCGCGGGGAAAATCGCGCTGCTCTTCGTGGACAACGCCCAGTTGCACGTAGGCAGCCGTAAACTTCGGGTTCAGCCGGATCGCCGTATTCAAAAGAGATTCCACCTGAGCCGTGTGAGGTACCTTTTGCGAACCTTGCTGCTGCTTCCACAAACCGACCGCGTAGTAGTAATTGGCGTCAGCATTTTCTGGTTCAAGCGCAACAAAGCGTTGCAGCCGACTCAGAATTTCGTCTCGAGACATTTTCTCCACCGCCTGCACTCTGCCGAGAAACAAGTAAGGAGCGGGATCCTCGGGATGCATATCCGAAGCTTTTGAGATGAAGACTACTGCTTGATCCGTCGATCCGCGCGCCAGCCATGCCGCGCCCAGTCCCAGCAGCATGCGCTCGGACCGAGGGAAACTGAGGCCGCCTTTGGCAAACACTTCCGACGCAGGTTCCGGAGCATGATGCAACAAGAGCTCCGCACCCCAATCGAAAAGATAAGTTTCCGTGGAATCCATTTCCGCGGCTCGCTGGTACTCACCGACGGCATCGAGGGGTTCGCCCAATCGTTCATCGAGATCGGCGAGTTGGTGATGCAACTCCGCCGAATCATGCTGGGTCAGCAGCGCCCGCGTACGCTCCTTCGCGCGCTGCAACTCCTGAACATTCGCCGTGTCTGCCGCGGCCTTTCCCAGCGCAGCCGTCTCTTTCGCCAGCGAATCTCGCGTGCGCACCACCGCATCGGAGCCATGCCCGCCGAGGCTGGTAGTGTCAGTCACTCCTGAAACCGTAAATCGCGGCGGATCATAAAATTGCGGCGCAGGCGCTGCTGCCGGCGGTGCGGGTTGCGCAGTAGCAGGCGGATTCCCGCTCTGCTGCGCGCTCACCCATGGCGATATGGAAGTGGACAGGAACAACGCCCCGCAGAGAAGAGCGCGAATCCTACGATGATTGGCCGCAAACAGTGACATGAGTCCGCACAGCGAGGCGTCCGCAAAATTCTTATGCTCTGTCCGCAAAATTCTAGTGATTTGTTCCACCCTGAGCAACCGTCCGAGCCGCGACTCGATCGAAAAATGAGTGGCGGACCTGGTACCCAAACCAATAGAATTCCATCCTTCATGACCAATCAAGCCAGGATCAGATCGTTGTCATTCTTGAAATTCGCTTCGACCTGCATCGTTCTAACAACGGTTCTCGTGCTTGCTGGTCTTCCATGCTTGGGCCAGCAGTCAGGCAAGCGAAAGATAATCATCGACCAGGATGCCGCCGGGCCCGCGGGTACCGACCAGCAGTCCATGCTGCTACTGATTCAATCGCCCCAGGTTGAAGTTCTCGGCATCACCGTTGTGACTGGCGACCAGTGGCTCAAATCAGAAGTTGCTCACACTTTGCGCATGCTCGAAATCATTGGCCGCACCGACATTCCAGTTGTACCCGGCGCGGAGTATCCCCTGGTTCGACGGCAAGCCGAAACAGAACTATGGGAGCAGCAGTTCGGCGTAGTTCGCTGGGTGGGCGCGTGGACGCCGCGTTTCTATCATCCTGCCGATGAACTCGGCGACATGCCTGAAGGCAAGCCCACCGCCAAGCCGCTCGATGAAGATGCTGCGCACTTCCTGGTGCGCATGGTGCACAAGTATCCCCACGAGATCACGATCTATGAAGGCGGCCCGATGACCAATCTGGCGCTCGCCATCACCATCGATCCCGAATTCCCCAGCCTCGCGAAAGAACTTGTCTTCATGGGCGGCAGCTTCAGCCCCAGGACCGAAGATCCCGAGTTCACCAGCACTCCCACGCGGGAATTCAACCTGTGGTTCGATCCCGAAGCCGCCCACACTGTACTTACATCCGCGTGGAAGAGAATTGTATGTACAACGGTGGACATTTCCGTGAAGACGCGCTTTACGCACGATTTGTTAGATCGCGTCAAAGCCGGCAGCAGTCCGGCGGCAAAGTATGTCGGCACCTATGCGCGGATGCGCGGCAATTACGACTATCTATGGGACGAACTGGCAGCGCTGGCCTGGCTCGACCCAACTATCATCACAGCCAAAGAAACCCGCTACATGGATGTCGATCTCGACCACGGTGCGAGCAATGGAACTACGCTCAGCTGGCTGGAACAAGATAAGCCCAGGATCGTCGGACCACCAGTAGAGATTCAGGTCGATCTCGACACTGCGAAGTTCTACAAGCTGTTCGTGGATCTGTTGACCGGGCCCACTCCGAAACCTTAGCAAGATTTACCGCTGGAGTTGCTCCAGCATCTGCTCGGCTTGCGGATGGCCGGGATGCTGCTCGAGCAATTTCCGCAGCACGCCGCGAGCCTTGTCGCGCGCGCCCTCCAGCGCATAGACGCGCGCCAGGTTCAAGTACGCCTGATCAAACGCAGGAGCGACACGGATGCACTGTTCAAAACGCGGCAACGGCATCATCCCGCCGCTCGGTCACCAGATAAAGCACGCCGAGATTATTCAGCGCCTCCGGATAAACCGGCCGCGCCTTCAGCGCCCGCTGCAAATATTCATAAGCCTTGGCGTTGTCGGCTATCTGCGCAAAAATCATGCCCAGGCTGTAATTCGCCTCAGCATCTTGTGGCGCGACCTCGAGCGCTCGATCGAGTACGTCGCGCGCCTCGTCCCAGCGCTTCTGCATGCGGTACGCATTGCCGAGATTATCAAGCGATAACAGATGATGCGGATCCAGTTTCAGCGCCTGCTGAAAGCACGCAATTGAATCGTCGTACCGCCCTTCGCGCGTTGCGATCACGCCCAGGTTGTTCCAGGCATCCGGCAAAGTACCCGGATAGCTCGCCTGCAACTTAAGCGTCCGCTCAAACACTTCCCGCGCCGCGCCATTCTTATTCTGATTCAGGTATACGCTTCCGATTCCGTACAACGCCTCGGCGCTTGAAGGATCGTCTCGCGAAGCCAACTGGAATGCCGCTTCCGCTTCGTCGAGATATCCGCGCTGAAAAAACATTGACCCATACGAGAGATAATTCCGTCCGTAGACGAAGGATGAACCTGGACCGCGAAACGGCAACGCACGCTCAATCCGTTCGGCCTCCGTCTGTGGCATGTGCCGGAAGTCATGCTCGACATGGTCTGCATCGAGTCGTCCCTGATACACCTTCACGATGTCACCCTTGTCATCTATTAGGAAAGACGTCGGCAAACGCATATCGCGATGCCGGTCGAACAGCTGTCGGTAAAGAATGTTGTAAACCGCGGCGACATCCGCCGAGCCGCGCAGAATCAGGGAAAGACCAGCCTTGCTGTCGAGGGTGAAAGTCGTTTCGGGATATCCCGTGCCCTCATCGAGGTTCACGGTAAGAACCTGCAATCCTGAATCCGCCCATCGAGACTGAAGTTTGCCGAGCCTTTGCAGTTGGTCTGTCACCTTGCGATTCTCGGGTCCAGAAATTCAGGAGAAGAGACTTGCGGCGCAACGCGGAGAACGTGCTCTTCACGCCGCGCGCGTCGAGAAATTGGAAGTCGGGCGCGGGAAACGGAGCCAGCAGCCAGGTTTCAACCATCGCGGGCAGCGACTCGGGTTCCCGAACGATCTCCGCGGACTGCTTAGTCGGCGAAGAAATTCGGAAGGATTCCATCCGCGAAGGCACGTCACCCTCGGAGACCCAGATTCGATGATTAATCGGCAGATCGCGAAGCTCCTGCACCAGCCCGCTCGGCCAAAGAATAGTCGCGTGGACCAAACCCTTCGTGTCGTCCAGGCCGAAGAAAACATCTTTGCTGTGCTGTGATAAGAATCCGGAGCCACACTGCACGGTGCGCGTCTGACGGCCTGATTTCATTTCGATCGTGATCGACGCCCCAATCGCATCGCGGTTACTCTTCTTGCCTTCAAGACGAAAGGCAACCGCAGGGGGGAGATCCTGCAATACGTTTTTCAAAATGCGCAACTGCGGCCCATTGCGATTCTTCGGCACAATTTCCAGCCGGCCATCGTGATCAAAATCAGCCAGCGCGAATGATCGGCCGTCTTCCAGGAAATCCAACCCAACTGCTCCGGATATATCGCAAAACGTGCCATCGCGATTATTCGCGTAGAACACATTGCGCTCGTATCCACTCCAGGTGCCGTCGGAGCGGATGAGTTCGTTGATCGCACTCCATCCCGCCTCATACTCGGGCGCGGCCCGCGCGTCGTCGGGAGAGTTGGCGACCACCTGCCGCCAGAAGAAACTGTTGAGATCTTCTTGCGGAAGCCCCTCAGGCCGCGGCCCGGAAACCATGCCGGTGGTGATGTAGAGATCGGGGAACCCATCGTGATCGAAATCAAACGCATCGCTCGACCACGACCAGCGCCCCATTCCGGCGCCAGAGAAGGCGGTGGTGTTCTCGAATTCACCGCCTCGATTGCGAAACAGCGAGTTCCCCATCGCATGCTTCCGATAAAGCCCGCGAACTTCACTGGAAGAGCTCTTCTTGAAGACGTCTTGCCTCGAAATACGCATACCCGCTGCCGTCCACATGTTGGCAACGTAGAGATCATTGGAGCCGTCGTTGTCGTAATCGAACCAGCAGACGCTCATGCCCGCGCCCACGTCCTCAACTCCAGCTTCGGCGGCAACATCGACGAATGTTCCATCCCCCTGGTTGCGATAAAGATTCTTTCGTCCAAAATCGTTCACCACGTAGAGGTCGGGCCAGCCGTCGCGGTTGTAATCGTTCCATGCGCAGCAGAAGCTGTAGCGAGTGTTGTTCTGATTCAGACCGGACTCGGCGGTCACATCGCGAAACGTGCCGTCGCGCTGATTGCGCATTAGAAAATTCGGCGGGCCGTTCTCCGCGTCGTGATACGGGGACGGATAGCGATACTGCCCCGTGCCCTGATAGTAGGCGTAGAGACAAAAATAAATATCGAGCCAGCCGTCGCGGTCGTAGTCGGCAACGGCTGCGCCGGTAAAAGTTCCCTGCGGCGGATTCGCAAACTGAAATGCGTCCGGCTTCTCGCGGAACTTTCCGCCGCCTTCATTCAAGAACAGAACCGGCCCATTCGCACGCACCAGGATCACATCCTGCAAACCGTCGTTATTGAAGTCGGCAAAGAGCGCACACGCCGTGTTTTCAAGAATGCCCAGGCCGGAAGCGTCGGTGATGTCTTCGAACGTTCCATCGCCGCGGTTGCGATACAACCGGTTGGGAAGCCCCGCGGGCTGGCACACGTAGAGATCGTCGAAGCCATCGTTGTCGACATCCGCAACCGAAACTCCATTGTGTCCGTAAATATCAATACCGCACGCACTATCGAGAATCGTCCGCCAATAATCGGTGCCGTGAAGCATTTGAGCGGCATACGAAGAGGCTCCTCCGAGCGCAGTTGCCGAGATATCGACGTACACCGGAGAGTGAGCCCGCGCCTGCGTCTCCTCGATCGCTTTCCAGTTTTGCAAGCGGAAATCTCCAGGCGCGGTGGGAGTCCAGATCTGATCCCAGTAGCCCACTCGCTGTTCGCGATGAAAATCAGCGCCCGTCCCCACAATTTCATAACGCACGCGAGTAGAAATGCGTGGAAAGTTCAGAAGGGTTCGAATCTGCTTCGATTTCCGTGATCTGAAATTCAGCACTCAGTATCTTGGAGTAAGGAGCAAAGACGTTCTGCAGTTCGCGAAGGAATTCCGCGCGATCCAGTGCGCTGTGATTGGCAAAGCTATTTTGCCGCACCTCGATACCTGCATTCGACCGCAACATCCGCGACTCTGCCGGCTCAAGCGACATCCCGGAAAAATCATCGGCGAAGGAATTCGCCAACGACCGCGCATCGAGAGGAGTGCGCCGCAAGCTGGCGCTCCATTCGGAGAAAATGGCGCTGATCTGATCGGCGTATTTTTCGGTGATAAATTGATCCCGGCCGGGCTGCACCTTGAGCAGAAGATCGTCGAGCGGCCGCTGGCTGCGATAGCGGGGATGAAGCCGATAGCCGGCCTCGTCGTTCGTCCCGGCAACCGCGGGCTGTATCAACGGGGAATCCCATCCCCACAAAAATGTGGGAATCAGAGTGGCTCCCGCCCCCTGGCAGAAGCGAACCAGAAACTTGCGACGATCGAGCCCGCGGCTCAGACGTGGATTCGTGCTTCGGCTCAGAGCACTCGCCTCTGCAAATTGAACTTGGAAACCGAGACATAGAACTGCATCACTTTAGCTCTGCATTCAAAACCTGCGCCAGCCTCGCTCCGGCCAGAGCGATGCGCTTCTGCGCCAGCTTGTAGGACTCGAGATCGTAAGTCGACATGGGAACGATGGTATAAGCCTCATCCGCCGTTTCTATCGGATCGCGATACACCTTACTCCGCGCCAGTTCTGCACTCTCATGCACCCAGGCCGCCGTGTCCGTGTTGCTTCCTTCTTTCGCATTCACCGGCGGAAGCGTCTTCGCATATACCATCGCGCGGTTCACGCACGGAATCTTGTCGTTGCAATATTTGCAGTCGGAGCCCGGAAGGTTGTCCCAATAGCTGTGCAGATTCGACGGCGCGTCTCCAAACAATTTAACGAAGTTGCCGCCGGCATCGCCCTTGGGATGCGCTTCGGTCACCCGCGTCACGGCGTGCAGCGGTTGATGAATGTCGCCCACCAGATGCAGCAGCCATACCAGATCATAAGACTTCAACTCATCCGGGTGCGAAGATCCAAGCACTGCGCGGAAAGCAACAATTTGCGTCTCCGCATTCGGAGCCGGCGTGGCCGGCAGCGGCGTCTGATCCGGCGAAAACGCGACGTCGATAAAATGCCAATATTTATGGCGAAGCAAATCCGAGTAGCCAACATTCTGCGCTGAACTCGCGCCGTCGGGCACGTTCCCTTCCCCCGCGCCATCATCGGAATATTGCGGCTCGCCCTTGATGTCATCCGGCCAGATCGAGGCCATCATGAAAATCATCCGATCATGATCGTCCACGGCGGTCCCGGCGGGAATCTGCTTCTCCCACTTCGCATAATCCGGATTCAGCTTGAGCAGATCGCGAACCCGGGCCTTCGCCGCAGGCGTCAGCCGCTGATACGCAACAAACGCCACACTCATGTGGCCGATCGGCCCCCAAGCCAGCGCTGTCGCAGGCAGGATCGCAAGAATTACGAGGCAAGCAAACGCGCGAACAAGTCTCATGGAAATCTCAATCAACAAAGATAGTCTCGACGAACCGGCAACGGCCTTCCATTGTGCCACGCCAATCATATTCACGGCGATGGGTGATAATCGGGAGAAATTGATCTCGCTGCCATCCCAACGTGGAGCCTCTTGGGCCTTGGGTGTCATTGATGGTATTTTGAAGCCGCCGTTGGAAAAGCGTGCGAATGGATTCGTCCTCGCGCCACCAGCGCAACTTGTGGTGTTGAATTTGTGGGAACGGTCTCGGAAATCAGTTTTCACGGGAGAATAACTGTGAATGCAATGCGCTTGCCGCCTCTGTTTTGCGCCGCCGTCGTAGTCGCCATTCTGCTGTCCGCCTCTGCCATTTCTGCAAGAGGACACATCGATCTCGGAAGCTCCAGTCCGGATGCATCTGCCACCAATCCATTTCTCGGGCGTTGGGATCTGACCTTGAAGGGGTCGGATCGCGACTATCCCTCGTGGCTGGAGATTCGGCTGGAAGATGGGAAGTTGGTCGCACAAATGGTCGGCCGCTGGGGAAATGCCCGGCCTCTGCCCAAGGTTGAAATTTCCGATGGCGAAGTCACTTTCGTTTCACCGAAGGCTGAAGAAGATACGCCCGACGACTGGGTTTTTGTCGGAAAGCTCACCGGAAAATCTCTCTCCGGATCGGTGACCGGACCGAAAGGCGGCCCGTGGACGTGGTCCGGAGTGCCCGCGCCGCTCCTCCAGAGAAAGAGCGCGCCGAAGTGGGGCAAGCCCATATCGCTGTTCAACGGGAAGGATTTGACTGGCTGGAAAATGAGCGACCCGAATGCCGCAACGGTTTGGAAGGTAGAGAACGGGACGTTGATCAGCCCTGGACATGGGCCGGAGCTCATCAACGACCAGAAGTTTCAGGACTTCAAATTGCACGTCGAATTCAACTGCGGCGCCAACGCCAACAGCGGCGTCTATGTGCGGGGCCGCTACGAAGTGCAGATTGAAGACAATTCCATTCAGGAGCCGCCCAGTCACCACACTGGAGGCGTGTACGGCTTCATCGCTCCTATGCCGGAGCAGCCTCGCAAGCCAGGAGTGTGGCAAACCTTCGATATCACATTCATCGGACGAACCATCACCGTTGTACAGAACGGAACAACGATCATTGATCACAAGGAAATCCCGGGAATCACAGGTGGGGCGCTCGACAGCCACGAAGCATTACCGGGTCCGATTTATCTTCAGGGCAGCGAAGACAACCATGTTGCGTTTCGGAATATTGTGATCACTCCGGCAAAAGAATAGTCGGTAGCCAGTAAAGAAACGGTACAAGCGTTGGTGGGCACCAGAATTTGGACTCGCAGCTACAATCGTTGCGTCGTAGGAGAATGGCCGTGATCTTGCCATCCAAAGTTTCGCGCAGACGGTTCGTCCAGTCGGCCTCCATGGTGACCGCGGGACTAGCAATTCCCGGCCGTCTTTTTCCGAGAAGGCTGGCCGAAGCCGCAGCGCCACAGCCGCTTGCACAGTTTGATTACGCTGATGTCGTGCTGGCAAGTGCTCCCCACGAGAAACAGCTGGCTGAGACTCATGCCGTGCTGATGGGGTTGAGCGACGACAGCTTGTTGAAGCCCTTCCGCCAGATGAGCGGCCAACCCGCCCCGGGCGCGGATTTGGGCGGATGGTATCACTACAATCCCGACTATGTGTCGGGCAAAGACGAAGATGGCTTTGCGCCCAGCTGTACTTTTGGCCAATGGGTTTCAGCGCTCGCACGCATGTATGCCATTACGCGGGATGAGGCAACCCGTGACAAAGTGATCCGCCTGAACCGGCTGTACGCTCAGACGATTTCTGGCGATTACTACGATAAGAATCGTTTTCCCACCTACTGCTACGACAAACTGGTTTGCGGTCTGATCGATTCCCACCAATATGTTGGTGATCCTGATGCTTTCTCGATTCTCGAACGCACGACCAACGCCGCCCTGCCACATTTTCCGAAGCATGCTGTAGAGCATGGAAAAGAATGGCGGCCGAACAAGGACGAAAGCTGGACCTGGGACGAGTCCTACACAATTTCAGAAAATCTTTTCCTCGCCTATCAGCGCGGAGCAGGGGAACGATATCGTGAACTGGCACGACAGTATCTTTACGATGAGTACTACGATCCACTTGCTGAGGGCCACGACGTTCTTGCCGGCAGACACGCCTACAGCTACGTAAATTCGTTGAGCTCGGCCATGCAGGCGTATCTGACTTTAGGAAGTGAGAAACATCTACGCGCGGCCAGGAATGCCTTTGAGATGCTCTCGCGGCAGAGCTTTGTTACTGGAGGCTGGGGGCCGGATGAGACGCTGCGCGCCCCTGACAGCCCAGATGTCGCCGCAAGTCTCACTGCGACCCACAGCAGCTTTGAAACGCCGTGCGGCTCGTATGCGCATTTCAAATTAACGCGCTACCTGCTGCGCGTCACCCGCGACTCGCGCTACGGAGACAGCATGGAGCGCGTGATGTACAACACCGTGTCTGGGTGCAAAGCCGTTGCATGCCGATGGGCGAACCTTCTACTACTCCGATTACAACTTCAAGGGACGCAAGGTCTACTCGGTCCATCAACACTGGGCGTGCTGCTCGGGCACGCTGCCGCAGGTCGCAGCCGACTATCGCATCAACACTTACTTCCGCGATGCGAGCGGCGTGTGGGTCAATTTGTATATCCCGTCGACGCTGCGATGGACACAAGATGGTGCCCAGTTGGCGCTGACACAAAAAAGCCTTTACCCGTTTGAAGAAGTCGTGACGTTCGAAATTACGACGTCGCATAAAAAAGACTTCGCCATCAATTTCCGAATTCCAGCATGGGCCACCGGTGCCTCGATTTCAGTAAACGGTCGCCGCGTCCAGCCGCCAGCAATTCCTGGAAGTTTTGCAGCGCTTCATCGCGAGTGGCGCACTGGTGACCGCGTGGAATTGGAGTTGCCGATGACTACGCGGCTGGAATCAGTCGATGCCCGGCATCCGCAGACCGTTGCGCTGCTTTTTGGACCTCTGGTATTGTTTGCCGTCACCGATGCGCAACCAGTCTTAACAGGCGCGGACTTGCTGTCGGCCCGCCGAGTGGACCAGCGAACCTGGCAAATAAAATCCGCGGCCTCACCAGTAAAGATGCTGCCTTTCACTGATATTGAGGACGAACCGTATACGACCTATCTGAAGATCACGTAGAGACTCGTATCACAGTTGCAAAGCCATGCTTCGAGCAACAGGAGAGAACATGGGAAAAAAGGTTTTGCGGCTTCGCTGGCTTCTGTTGGGACTCTTCCTGATCCCTGCTGTCGCTTCGGCTCAGGACACGGCCTCCCTCACGGGAACGATTCGAGACAAAACCGGGGCGGTACTTCCGAAAGCCGACGTCATCATCAAGAACGACGCAACGGGTGTGGTTCGACAGGTCCAGAGCAATTCCGCCGGTGAATATGTCGCTGCTGCGCTTCAGCCCGGGCGCTACGACATCATCATTTCTGCCGCCGGATTCCGTAAATATCAAGCCGAGGGCGTCACCCTGCGCGTTGCTCAAAATGCCCGCATCGACATCACGATGCAAGTTGGCGACACCCACGAAGAGGTCACCGTGAAAGGAGAAGGATTGGCCCAGGTGAATACGGAATCCAACGAACTGGGCGGCACCATCACCGGCAAAGAGGCGCTCCAACTGCAATTGAATGGACGCAATTTTACGCAGTTGATCACGCTCGTGCCGGGTGTGAGCAACCAGACCGGCCAAGATGAAGGCGTCGTCGGTGCGGCGGGCAACGTGAGTTACAGCGTCAATGGCGGCCGCACGGAATACAACAACTGGGAAGTGGATGGCGGCGACATGATGGATAACGGCAGCAACTTTTCGCTGAACGTCTATCCCAGCGTCGAGGCGATCGGCGAAGTCCAGGTCCTGACTTCAAACTATGGAGCGCAATACGGGCGCAATGGTTCGGGCACGGTCGAGGTGGAAACAAAATCGGGTACCAACGCGTTTCATGGCTCCGTGTGGGAATTCGTGCGCAACGAAGCCTTCAACGCACACAACTATTTTGACCAGCCGGGCACGCCCGTCTCTGGTTATCACAAACACGACTTCGGCTACAGCGTGGGCGGTCCGATCTGGAAGAACCATACTTTCTTTTTCTGGTTACAGAACTGGCGCCGCGAAGTAGTTCCCTACAACTTCTTCAATTACGTTCCCTCGGTCGCGAACCGGGCGGGAGACTTCAGCGACCAATGCGCGCCCATCAACCCGAATCCAACCGACTGCCCCATCGACCCAAATACGGGGAACCCATTCCCTAATAACACAATCCCATTCATCGATCCGAATGCCCAGGCCCTGCTGCCCATGATTCCCCTTCCCAACACGATCAATAGCGGTCAGGCCACGTTCGCCGAGGCGGTAGGTCAACCAACGCAATGGTTGGAGAACCTGGTACGGATCGATCACGATTTCAATTCCAGATTGCGCGCCACGTTTCGCCTGATTCATGATTCCTGGAATACGACGAGCGGCACTCTAACTTTTGAAAGCGGAAATTTCCCAACGATTCGATCGCATTTTGTCGGCCCCGGAGTAGAAATGGTTTCCCGGGTGACGGCGACCATCACGCCAACTCTGCTCAACGAATTTGTCGCCAGCTATACCACCGACCACCTCCAACTCACCAACACCAACCCGGCAGTGTGGACGCGCGGCAGCGACTTCACCATGCCCGGCCTGTTCCCAAACTATGGCGGCAAGCTGCCTGATTTCTGCCTGAGCACTTCCGGTGATTACGGCGGCGGATTCTGTGAAGGCCCCACCGCTTTCCCCTGGTCAAATTCGAATCCAACTTTCACTTATCGCGACAATGTCACCAAGAGTCTGGGCAAACACAAACTCGAATTCGGCGGCTACTTCGTCAACGCTGAGAAGAATGAGTTCTCATTCACTGACCTCGGCGGCGACCTGACGTTCGACAGTACGGTCCCGGTCTCCACCGGTAATGCCTTCGCCGACATGCTGCTGGGAAATATTGCGAATTTCCAGCAGGCCAACGCGCAGCCCAAATATCACATCAATTACAAAATGTTCGAGCCTTATTTTCAGGACGACTACCACATCTTCAAGAATTTAACTTTGAACCTGGGCGTGCGCATCAGCCTGTTCGGCACTTTTTGGGAGCGGAACCATCTCGTCTCCAACTGGGACCCACTCGCCTACAATCCCGCGATCGCTCCGAAGATTGACGTCACCGGCAATGTGACCGGGCAGGAGGGCGCGCTCATCCCCAAGATTGGGACGACGCCATTCGATGGCCTCCTGCAATGCGGAATAGGAATCGTGCCGCGGGGATGTTTGAATGGGCATTTATTTAATCCAGCGCCGCGCCTGGGGTTTGCGTGGGATCCACTGGGCAACGGCAAGATGGCGGTTCGCGGCGGCTACGGAATTTTCTTCGAACACACCAACGGCATGGAGGGCAACGCCGAAAATCTGGAAGGCACGCCTCCACTTGTGCAGGAGCCAACCCAATTCAACATCGTCGGCTACAACAATGTCGGTGGGCTAGGACTGCAGTTCCCGCTGTCGACCGTTTCCATCCCTGACACCGTGCAGTGGCCTTATGTTCAGCAGTGGCATTTGGATTTGCAGCGCGACCTGCCTAAGAATACCGTGGCTACGCTGGCCTATGTCGGAGCCAAGGGAACGCATCTGACTCTGCAGCATGAAGAAAATGCTTTGACGCCGGTGCCCGCTTCAGGAAATCCGTTTCAGCCCGGCCAGCCGATCACTTCGGACATTTGCAACTCGCAAGGCGGAGGAGTCCTCACACCCACTTTCAAAGTGAACGGACAAAAAGTCACAGGGCAGCCCGCCATCAACCTCGACGTTGCCTGCGGAAATGATCCGAATCCATTTCGGCCGTTTTACAGTCTCGATTCCCTGCAACGCGTCGAGCCCGAAGCCAACTCCAACTACAATGCGTTGCAGTTTTCCCTCCGCAAGACCGACGGTCCGCTCACGCTCGACGTGGCTTACACCTATAGCCACTCGTTGGATGATTCTTCCGACAACGTGGATGGCAACTACGTGAACGCTTACAACATTCACAGTAACTATGCCAGTTCTAATTACGATCAGCGGCATGTCCTGACCGTGGCCTGGGTCTACGAAGAGCCATACTTCAAAGGCAAAGGACTCTCTCACACTTTCCTGGGCGGATGGCAGTTTGCTGGCATCATGACTCACCAGAGTGGTGATCCTTTTTCTGTGGTGGATGGCATTTTCGGCGACAGTGCCGGCGTTGCCGACGGAATTACCAACAACGGCTCGTATGCGGATCGCATCGGAGATCCTCACACCACTCCAGATCCGAGTTGTAGCGTCCCCGGCACCAAGGCCGAACCGCTTCTCAACTGTCTCGCTTACGAGCAACCGCAAGGCTTGACCTTTGGCAACTCGGGCCGCAACAGTCTGAACATTCCTCGTCGAACCAACGTCGACACATCGGTCTACAAGGTGTTTAAGCCATCAGAAAGGGTGCAGATGCAATTTCGGGCGGAAGCGTTCAATGTCTTCAACCACACGCAATGGAACGGCGTGAACAATTTCGTGGGCACACAGAATTTCTTGTATCCAACAGGCGCTCATATGCCACGGGTATTGCAGTTTGCGCTGCGAATCACATTCTGATCGATTAAGCCGTGGAGAGTTGTATTATTCGCGAAGGAAATAATCATGGCCGGACAAAGCATAGAACGCCGTGAAATCTTGCGCATCCTCACTGTGGCCGCAGGCGTCGCCACGTTCCCCGGCTTCAGCAAGTGGAGCTTTGCCTGCACTCACATGGGCGACTCGCTGGCGCAGATCAAGCCCGCAATCTATCGTCCAGTCTTCTTTACCGCGCCGGAATATGCGCTGGTCGAGCGTCTAACCGATCTGATTATTCCTTCCGACGACACGCCCGGCGCGCGCGATGCGGGAGTGTCGGAATTCGTCGATCTCATGGCTTCTCGGGATCCGGAATTGCAGCAGGATTTTCGTACCGGGATCAACTGGCTGAACACGCGCAGCAGCCAGACCGGGGGCAAGGCTTTTGTGGAACTCACTCCTGATCAGCAAACAGCGCTGCTTGAGCCGCTCGCCTACCAGAAGAAATTTCGCGCGGGCGACGAACCTGGGCGGAAATTCTTCGAGCTTTTCCGCGAATACACGGTGATGGGTTTTTACACCAGCGAAATCGGACTGAAGGAGTTGGATTATCCCGGCTTGACGTTCTACGCCGAGTCTCCGGCCTGTCCTCACAAGGACGACCCCGAACATCGCCACCTTAGTCCCACACCTTCCAACTAGAGGCCCATGCCAACAAAAACTTACGACGTCATTGTGATCGGAACCGGCGCCGGCGGCGGCATGGCGATCAAGACCTTGTGCGACGCCGGACTCAAGGTCTGCGCATTGAATTCCGGACGGCGACTTGATCCGGATAAAGATTTTCGCAACCATCGCGCGACCTGGGAGATGAAGTATCGCGGTTTCGGCGATCCCCAGACGCGCATGAAGGACATGCCCGATTTTCTGGACTCGGAGTACAACCCAGGGGCATGGGAGCACGATATCGGTTACACCACCGCGCCGGGCACGAAGTGGATGTGGCCGCGTTGTTCCGCAGTCGGTGGAAAAACCAATTTTTGGGGACGCAGCTCGGCGCGCTTCGGTGATATCGACTTCAAAGCCGCCAGTCTTGACGGATATGACACCGATTGGCCAGTCACCTACGATGAGATTGCGCCGTACTACACTCGCGTCGAAAAAATGATTGGCGTGGCCAGCACGGTGCAGAACCGTCCCAGCAACCCCGACGGAGCTTACCTGCCGCCATTTAATTTCCGATGCCTCGATTGGATACTGCAGAAAGGCTCAGAGAAAGTTGGCGTCCCTTATTTACCCGATCGTCTGGCGCAGCTTACCGTGGCACACGAAGGGCATCCGGCGTGCCATTACTGTGGAGATTGCACATTCGGCTGTGAAGTAGGTTCCTTCTTTTCCTCACCATGGTTCTTACTGCCGTCCGCGGAAGCCAGCGGAAACCTGGAGCTCCGAACCAACGCCGTCGCCAAAAATATTCTCGTAGATGAAAATGGTCGCGCCTCGGGTGTGGCTTACATCGATCGCGAATCGCGGCAGGAATATGACGTGCGGGCGCGCGCGGTCGTGGTGGCCGCCTCTTGTATCGAAAGCGCCCGCATCATGTTGAACTCGAAATCGCGGCAGTGGCCGAATGGCATCGCAAATTCCAGCGGGCAACTGGGGCGCAACCTGTGCGACCACTTGTACGCCACAACGGCAAGCGGCTATCTCCCGCAGCTTTTGGGTCAGCCCAGTTTTCCGGACAACGTAAGCGCCAATTCCATCGCATGGATGCCACGCTGGCAGAATCTGCAACGCGCCCATGAAGAAAACTTTATTCGCGGCTATTCGGTCTATCCCGATGGAGGCTGTTCAGAATTCCCCTCGTACTACGATGAGATCGAAGGCTTCGGCTCGTCGTTCAAGCGCGAGATGAAGCGTCGTTACCCCACGCCAGTCAGTCTCACAGTGCAGGCTCCAACGTTACCTTCCGAGAAAAACTTCGTGGATATCGACCCGGCTGCGAAGGATTCGTACGGAATTCCGATGGCCCGCATTCACTTTCAATGGGGGGACAACGAGTTGCGCATGTTCCAGCATGCGAAACAAATCTCTGCCGATGTGTTCCGTTCCGCCGGCGCAGTTTTGGAATACGCCGCGGACGAGCCAGAAATGCCCGGCTACAGCCTGCACGAGACCGGAACATGCCGCATGGGAAACGACGCCAAGAAATTTGTCACCAATCGTTTCGGCCAGACCCATGATGTAGCGAATCTCTACGTTTGTGACGCCAGCGTTTTCCTGAACTGCACTGACAAAACAACCACCCTCTCCATTCTTGCCTTCACCCTTCGCACCAGTGAATATCTGGTGCAACAGTTTCGCCAGGGAAATCACTAAGCCAAGAACGGGCGATGAACGATGCAGATTACTCCCACGTAAAGGTGGCCACAGCGCCCGCCGGCAGCGTGTAGTTGAATGACTGGCCGTTGAAGCTTACGCCGAACGTTCCCGCGTTGCCGCCGGAATTCAGAACAAAGAGCACGATTGACCCATCGGGATTTTGAAACGCAACATCTTCAATGCTGCCCGCGCCGAAAGTATTCGAATCGATCCGGTGCGCGCCCGGCATGACGAACTTTTCCTCTTTCGCCGGAATTTGATTTTCACAAAAGACATTCCCGACAGAATCTCATGCGCGTCAAATCAACTTTTTTCGTCGTCGAGCACGGTCAAACATCTGATCTTCGCATCATCACCATGAAGAAGCCGCCGAACATGCTTTCCCCCAGCCGCTGCTTTGGGCTAACCTAGTGGGCGCAACTTGAATAGTCGTTTTGCAAAAGGGAACCATGCCGTCACGCAGCAACGGTGCGGGATTCGTGCCGGGATTAAAGCAGATCGCAGTGTCGATCTCAGCGCTGGCCGCACTTGCCGTCGCCGCATGGGCGCAGCTTCCGCTTCCTGCGAAACCACTCCCCACCCTTACCCAAGCTGCTGAAATCCGCCGCCTCAGTCCGGAACAGGCTTCCCTAGGCTATCCGGTGCGGGTGCGAGGTGTGATCACCATGGATGCTCCTGCACCCAACTTCATCGTGCAGGATGCGACGGCCGGCATTTATGTGGAAGGCAGCGTCTCCCCGAAGTTCACTCACCTGCTCAGCCAGTTCGTCGAAATTGAAGGTGTGACGGGTCCCGGCAAGTTCGCACCCGTCATTCGCGAAATGAAGTTGCGAGTATTGCGCAAGGGAGCACTGCCCACGCCGAAACTCTTTTCTTTCTCCGAACTGGAGAATGGTCAGCAAGACAGTCAGTGGGCCGAAGTACGAGGCATTGTTCGCTCGGCCGCCGTCGACCGGAACTCATGGCAGGAGCCCGCGCTGGCCATGCGGGTCGCATCGGAACGGGGAGAGTTCAGTGTCCGCGTGCCCATCGCACACGAGCAGGATTTTTCTTCCTGGGTCGACAGCGCCGTCCTGATTGAAGGCGTCTGCGGCAGCCTGTATAACAACAACCGGCAGCTTACCGGCATCCTGTTCTACGTCCCTCGTCTGAGTTTCATCAAGTTGGAAGCGCCCGCCCGAGAAGTACCACTGTCGGATTTGCTGCGGTTTGCGCCCGCAGACGGAGCCCGGCACCGGGTGCGAGTGCGCGGCGTCGTCGGATACCAGCAGCCGGGCAACGCCTTATTTCTCCAGAGTCAAGGCAAGGGACTGCGCGTCCTTACGCAACAAAGTACACTCCTCGACATCGGAGATCTGGTGGACGTGTTGGGTTTCCCCGCCATGGGAGAGTCAGCGCCCATCCTGGAAGACGCTCTATTTCATCGCCTCGGCCACCAGGATGCGCCAAAACCGTTGCCGCTGAATCTCGATGTACCTTGGGAGCAATTCGACGGCGCGGTTGTGACCACTGACGCAAAACTAATAAACCGCCAATCGCAGGCAGACGGCCTGCGGCTGATGCTTCAGCAAGGCGACTTATTTTTCGATGCCACGCTGCCCGCGGGCGCTTCCGCGGAGCGCCTGCTTTCAATTCCGCGGAATAGCGATGTGCGGGTCACCGGTATTTGTCTGGTTCGTAGCGGCGGTTTGTGGCAGATCCCACAGTCGTTCCGCCTGCTGCTGCGCGCACCGCAGGATGTCGTCGTGCTCAAGACTCCATCGTGGTGGAATCAGAGCCACACTTTGTGGTTGCTGGGCATCACCGGAGGCGTGCTCCTGGCCGTGATGGTGTGGGTAGTAGTGCTGGGACGCCGGTTGCGAGAGCAGATGGCCATCATCCGCCAGAAACTAAGAAGCGGTGCCGTGCTCGAAGAGCGCAACCGCATCGCCCGCGAACTTCACGACACGCTCGAACAGGAGCTGGCAGGGATCACTATGCAACTGGATCTGGCGACCGATTGTTTTCAGAAGGCGCCTCGCGTGGCCCAGCAGGCGCTCGAAACCGCGCGCGACATGAGCCGCCACAGCATGATCGAAGCACGCCGTTCGGTGTGGGATCTGCGTTGCCAGCTGCTGCAGGATGGAGATCTTGTCTCTGCACTCAAGCAAATCGTAGAGCCGCTCGTCCCCCGCGAACACACGAAGGTAGACTTCAAGATTCAGGGCAGCCCCGTGCGCCTGCCCGGCTCGGTCGAGATGAATCTGCTCCGCATCGGTCAGGAAGCCGTCGCCAACGCGCTGAAACATGGTCGTGCCCGCACGATCTCCGTTGAATTGCAGTACGCGACTGCGTCCGTATGCCTGACCGTCACCGATGATGGCCTGGGTTTCGCTACCGAACAATCGTCGCCTGCGGGACATTTCGGACTGCTCGATATGCGGGAGCGAGCGCAGTCGATGGGGAATCCCTTGAGGGTCGAGAGTGAACCAGGACGCGGAACTCGCATCACCGTGGAAGTTCCAGTTGTTCGGGCCCCGGAAACAATCGATGAAGACATCAAAACCAATACGTATTCTGGTCGTTGACGATCACTTCATGGTCCGCATGGGCTTGTCGGCGTCTTTGAATGTCGAGCCCGACATGGAGGTCGTCGCCGAAGCCGACAACGGCCCAGCCGCGATTGAGGCTTACCGCCAGCATCGTCCCAACCTCGTGATGATGGACCTGCGTCTGCCAGGAATGAGCGGCACCGATTGCACGGCCGCGATCCTCCACGAATTTCCCGATGCCTGCATTCTTATGGTTTCTACGCACTCCGGCGAAGAAGAGATTTATCGCGCGCTGCAGGCCGGCGCGAAAGGATACATCGTCAAGAGCATCGTTCGCGTGGAACTCCTGCACGCCGTGCGTGAAGTGCATCAAGGCCGGCAGTATGTCGATCCCATCGTCGCCTCCCACCTGGCCGAGCGCCGCTCTCACCGCTCACTGAGCAGCCGCGAACTCGAGGTGCTGCGCATGGTGGCTCAAGGCCTGGGCAACAAAGAGATTGGGAGCGCGCTCAACATTGCGGAAGTCACCGTGAAGTTGCACGTCAGCCACGTGCTGGAGAAGTTGCATGTGAAGGATCGCACGCAAGCCGCAACCGTAGCGCTCCAGCGCGGCATCATCGCCCTCGAGTGAGCGCCCTTCTATCCATACGCTGCTCGCGAATCCCCATCCGCAGACCTACTGTACGAAAGTAGTATTGACACTCGCTCTCTGGCTGCATTCTATTAGTACCCTTGCATACAGATGATTCTTCGAGAACTGCCCGTTTGGGCAACCAACCCTGGCTGGGTACTGATCAAAGGAGGATACAGATGGTCCCGAGTCAAAGCCGCGTTCTGGCTCGCATTATCCTGTGTTTATTGATTGCGGTGATTGGTCTTGCTCCCATGTGGGCGCAGGTTACATCCGGGACCATTTTTGGGCGTGTCAAAGACGCTTCTGGCGCCTACATCGCCAATGCAACGATCACGGTCCAGAGTCCGGACATCGGGGCGGCGCGCACCGTAACCAGCAACAGCTCCGGCGATTTTGTCGTGCCCAATATGCCTCCCGGAACATACGACATCACCATCGAAGACAAAGGTTTTAAGAAGATCGAGGCCCATGGCATTGTCCTCAATGCGGCAGACAAGCTCAACGCGGGTGAGTTCACACTCACGATCGGAACGGTCGCGGATTCGGTGACCGTAACCGCCGATGCTGGTCAACTGCAGTTGCAGTCGAATTCGGGAGAGCGTTCCGACCTGGTCACCGGCAAGCAATTGAATGATGTGGCTTTGAACGGCCGCAACGTGCTGGATTACATGAAACTCATCCCCGGCGTGGCTGGCACGCTCGATGCGCACCAGTCAGGCACCGGCGGCCTGGACGCTTACAACATTAATGGAACCCGCGCCAATGAACACGAGTTCACGATTGACGGCGCCTCCAACGTGGACACCGGCAACAATGGAGGCACCCACGTCACCCTCAACCTGGATGCGATTGAAGACGTGAAAGTGCTGACCTCGAACTATCAGGCCGAGTTCGGCAAGGCCGCCGGAGGACAGATTGCACTCACCACGAAAAGTGGTACCAACCAGTGGCACGGCGATGGCAGATTTTTCCATCGCAATGACGGCCTGAACGCCAACGAGTACTTCAACAAGCAAAATGAATTGGCGAATGGTGATCTCAATGCACCGGAGATCTATCGTTACAACTACTTCGGATACCAGATTGGCGGACCCATCAAGAATGACCGGCTCTTCGTTTTCTGGGGCCAGGAATTCTACCGGCAACTGATACCCCTTGCCCTGGCACAGTTCTATACTCCGACTGCGCTGGAGCGTACGGGCGACTTCTCCCAGTCCACAGACGGAAACGGGCTCCCCATCGTGATTTCGGGACCTGGGGTTACGAACAACAAGATCGACCCCACCCAACTGAGTGCAACCGGCCAAGCGGTGTTCCAGCAAATGGCGGCAATGTTGAACCTTTTTCCGTTGCCCAATGCCAGCGGCTTTTCGAACGGCAATTTCTACAATTATTCGAAATCACTTTCGGGCGAAGCTCCCCGGCGAGAAGACATTCTGCGCGTCGACGTGCAAATTAACAGCAAGAATCGCCTCTACGGACGCTACATTCATAATGCCGAGACGGACACTTCTCCCTTCACACCCTTTCCCGGCCCGTTTGGCATTTTTGCCTGCTCGTCGGGGACTACATTCACGGGAGGTTGCATCCAGAAGCATCCCGGCTGGAATTTTTCCGCGAACCTGGTCAGTACGATCACGCCGACTCTTTTGAATGAGGTCTCGGTTGGGCCTAGCCACACGCTGTCTTTAGCAGAAGGGACGAACGGAAACATTTCTCGTGCGGCGAACGGCATTACTCTGCCACTGCTCTATCCTGTTCCGCAGAGTGAGGCCATCCCAGACATGAGCTTCAACGGCCTGAATGCGATCGATTTCCAGGGTCCATATCTGGGGGCTACCCCGTGGCACCAGTCCAATACCACGATCAACGCGAACGACAATCTGACCTGGGTGCGCAATACGCACGTTTTCAAGACCGGGTTGTTTTACCAGCGCAATCGCAAGGACCAGATCGCGTGGGGCAATTTCAACGGGCAGTTCAGCTTCGGAGACAGCCCCACCGACACTGGCACGTGTCCGGGTGGGGCCGGAACTTGCCAGCTCGGCGATCCGCTGGCCAGCGCACTGGAGGGAGGTTTCCAGGGCTTCGATCAATCCACCGCGCGTCCGCTCGGCAGGTTCCGCTACAACCAGCTTGAGTTCTACGTGCAAGATACATGGAAGGCGACTTCCCGGCTCACGCTCGACTACGGCATGCGCTTTGTCTGGATTCCGCCGCAGTCCGACGCCAATAACCAGGTCGCGCTCTTCAGTCCTTCGGCATACAAACCGGCCAACGCTGTGACGATCGATCCCAACTCAGGGAATATCATCACCGCCGACGGCGGCGATCCGTTGAACGGCGTCCAATTCACCAAAGAAAATCAAATCCCGATGGGTGGCTGGGATGATCGCGGTATTATGCCCGAACCGCGCTTCGGTTTTGCCTACGATCTCTTCGCCAGTCACAAGACCATCCTGCGCGGTGGTTTTGGAATGACTCATGACCGCACGCAAGGCAACCTCATCTTCAATACAGTTTTTGATAACCCGGCGCTGGTGGAGACCGCGTCGGTGGGTGCCGGAACGGTTTCCAGCCTTCCCACTTTGCAGTCGAGTTTCGGGAATGGCGTGTTGAGCAATATTGTCGGCGCCGATCGCAACGGAAAAGTGCCAACGGTCTACAGCTTCAGCTTGGGTATGCAGCACCAAATCGGCGGCGGCACCACACTCGATCTGGCCTATGTCGGCACGCTATCGCGGCACCTGGTGACTTCGCGGGATATCAACGCAGTGCCCTACGGCACTGCCTTCCTGCAGTCTTCCCAGGATCCCAACTGCGTCGATAACAACGGCAACCCGGTTTTTTCGGGCGGCATAGTGCCTGCCGTCCAGCCAAATCTGCAGCCGCAATATGCAGCGGCCGGCTATAGCTTCAACGGATATTGTGCCCTTGGATTCAACAATTACGCGAACAGTTCGGCTTTCTTCGAGCCCTACAAGGGCTACGGGCAGATGGCGTATCTCGAGTTCAACGGCACCTCCAATTACAACTCCCTGCAAGCCTCCTTACAAAGGCGCTTTAGCAAGGGGCTGACTTTTGGTGCGGTGTACACCTGGTCGAAGTCCATGACGACCGCTGGTTCGGATCAAGACACCCAGGATCCGTTTAATGCCCTCTTGGACTATCGCGCTGCACCCTGGGACCGGACGCAAGTGTTTGCGGCAAACTACGTCTATGATCTGCCCAATTTGACGAAGCACTTTAGCGGACCGAAGTGGCTTTCGTATGTAACGGACAACTACCAGTTGAGCGGGGTTACGCAATTCATGACCGGCAACCCGGTGGACTTGAATAGCGGTTTTTCGTTCCCGCCGGGGAGCGTGACCGGCTCGGACCAATACGGCGCCATCCCCTTCTACTACAGTCTGGATGCAAACAAAAATCTGGTTCTGCCGCAAATCGGTTCTCCGCTCAGAGGAACGCGCGACACCTTACGGTACGGGGGAATTCAGAATTGGGATATGTCGTTGTTCAAGAACCTTCCCCTGGGGAAGAACGAAGCGCGTTACTTACAAATGCGGCTCGAAGCCTTCAACCTCTTTAATCACCCAAATTTCACTTCGCAAAATTACGGCGTGAGCGTGAATGGGCCGTGGAATTATGAAACCCCAACGACTCCGCTGACAATTTCGGAAAACACGGGCTGGGGCACGAAGGCCGGAACTCCCAACACGGGCCCCGGAGGTTTTCGCGTGATTCAGTTGGGCGCCAAGGTCTACTTCTAATCGCTTCGCAGTCGAAGCGAGTGGACATGTGGAGATGGCTCCTCTACGAATTCTGAGGCTTACCCCGAGTGGCTTCAGGAAACCTCAAGAGGCTGGACGCGAGTCCAGCCTCTTGTGTTTCCGCCGCAGTGCAGTATGAATCCTCTCATAAACAGGTGGAAGCTACCCTGCCAACCGCGCCGCTAGCGCTGCAAAGCTTTATTCGTCGTCGCCTCGTAGACGCGCACGTAGTCCACCAGCATCTCTTGCGGAAAGTGCGTGGAGGCGTCCGGCGCCCCGGGCCAGTCCCCGCCGACGGCGAGATTCAGAATCAGAAAGAATGGTTTATCAAAAACCCATTTCCAGCCCGGTCGAAGGTCGGCTCGCGTCCGCTTCACGAACATCGTCTGGTCCACAAAAAAAGCAATCGAGTCGGGACTCCACTCCACGGCGAAGACATGGAAATCGTCCGCGAAGCGCAATCCGCCGGGCAACATGTAAGGCGCCTCAATGCCGACGTTCCCGATGTAGCCGGGTCCGTGGATCGATCCGTGAATGATGGCCGGCTCCTTGCCAATGTTTTCCATGATGTCAATCTCGCCGCACCCCGGCCAACCCACTTTGCCGATATCATCCCCCAGCATCCAGAATGCCGGCCACATCCCTTGCCCAAACGGCACTTTGATGCGGGCCTCGAAACGGCCGTAGGTCTGGCTGAATTTTCCAAACGTCTTCAGCCGCCCAGAAGTGTAGTCTCGGGCTTTTGGATCTTTCGGATCGGACGAAGGATATTTTTCCTTCAGAGCGCGGATGACGAGATTGCCGTCGCGCACAAAGACGTTGGCAGGGCGGTCAGTATAGAACTCGAGTTCCTCGTTGCCCCAAACTCCACTACCAGTTTCGAGCACCCACTTAGAAGGATCTACGGAAGATCCATCCGGACCATTAAATTCATCGCTCCAGACGAGCTTCCAACCTTTATCTTTTACGATGGGTGAGGCATTTTGTGCACTGCACACTAGTGCAGTCCCGGCCGCGAGCGCGAGCAAAACCGGCAGCAGTTTTCGCGTCAACACGACGCCACATTAACACAAATGAGCGGGAGGAAATCGTGATGCCCACGGAGACAAGACGGAGATTCCTCAAAAATTCGACCCTTGGATTAGCAGGCACAGCGGCTGTCGGAACCTGGCCGTGGCTCTACACGAAAGCTGCTGCAGGTCAAAGCTCAACTGCGTCCGGCCGCGTGAACGGCGAAATCAGTTCTTGGGTAACCAGCGAGAAGCGGCGCTTTGCCAAACAGAATTCGCTCCGCTGGCGCCCTGCGTCGGATAAATCGACGCAAGAAGTAATCGTCCTGAATCCTGACAAGAAATTCCAGCAGATTCTAGGATTTGGCGCAGCTTTCACCGACGCAGCCTGCTTCGTGTTCAACCAGCTTGCGGCTGAGAAGCGCGCAGAGTTATTCCACGAACTGTTTCATCCTTCGGAAATGGGGCTCAACGTTTGCCGGACGTGCATCGGAGCCAGCGACTATTCAACCAAACTTTACAGCTTCGACGAAGGCGAGCCCGACCCTGAACTGAAACGCTTTTCAATCGATCACGACCGCGAGTACATCTTGCCCATGCTGCGCGAGGCGCGGACTGCGAATTCGGACTTGTTCCTTTTCTCATCGCCCTGGAGCCCGCCGGGATGGATGAAGAGTGGCGGCTCGATGCTGGGTGGCGCAATGCGCCAGCATTATTTTTCAGCTTATGCGCAATACTTCGTGAAGTTTCTCGAAGCCTACGCGGCCGACGGCGTGCTTATTCAAGCCGTCACCGTGCAGAACGAAGTCGACACCGATCAGGACGGACGCATGCCGGCCTGCATCTGGCCGCAGGAATATGAAATAGGATTCGTCAAGCAAGACCTCGGTCCGGCGCTCGAGCAGCACGGATTGAAAACAAAAATCTGGGTTCTCGATCACAATTACAACCTGTGGGGACGGGCCCTGGACGAACTCGAGGATCCCGGATTACGCCGCTATTCAAATGCGATTGCCTGGCATGCCTACGGCGGACAGCCAGAAATGATCAGCAGGGTTCACGATGCACATCCCGACGCCGAAATGTTCTGGACCGAAGGCGGCCCCGACTACAACAGCCCGGACTACCAGACCGACTGGGCAAAGTGGGGCGAGACTTTTACCTCCGCGCTGCGCAACTGGTGCCGCTCGCTCACAGGATGGAATCTGGCGCTGGACGAGCATGGCCGCCCGAATATCGGCCCCTTCCCTTGCGGCGGCCTCGTCACCATTCACTCTCAAACGAAAGAGATAACGCGCAGCGGCCAGTATTGGGCATTCGCGCATTTTTCCAGGACAATCCGCCGCGGAGCGATTCGCTTTGATTCCGAAAGCGCGGTCCAGGGAATCAATCACGCCGCGTTCGAAAACCCTGACGGCACGCGCGCCCTCGTCATAACTAATGCGGGTGCTGCTCGAACCGCAGCGCTCCGAATCGGGGACGTGCAGGCGGACATCGCGCTCGACAATGACTCCTTGACTAGCCTGGTGTGGTCATAACTCGCACCTAGCCACGGCCTAGGACGATTCGCGTCCTTATTTTTTTCAGACGCGGCATAAGCTAACATACCCGGACCCATGGAAACCTCGCCTGCTGCTCCCTCTGGCGTGTCACGTCTGCGCCGCACGCTGACGCTTTGGGATTTGATCTTCTACGGCATCGTTCTCATCCAGCCCATCGCACCCGTACCGCTCTACGGAGTGGCCCAGAAACTTTCGGATGGTCACTTCGTCACCATCATTCTGATTGCCCTGTTCGCCATGTTGATCACCGCAGTCAGCTATGGGCGCATGGGCGCGCTGTATCCCACCGCCGGTTCGGCCTACACCTACGTGGGTCGCGGGCTCAACCCGCATCTGGGATTTCTTGCTGGCTGGGCGATGATCCTCGACTACCTGCTGCAGCCTCTCATCAATACTGTCTGGATCTCGACCGCGTTGCATGAACGCTACCTGCCGCAGGTTCCTTACATCGCGTGGGCGGCGCTGATTGCCGGCATCATGACAGTACTGAATCTCGCCGGAGTGAAATCCTCCGCGCGCGCCAACAAGGTGCTGCTGGCGGGCATGTCGGTGGTGGTAGCCTTTTTCGTGTGGCTGGCGATTCGCTACTTGTGGCACGGCCAGGGCTGGGCCGGGCTGCTCTCGACCGAACCGCTCTATAACCCGAAGACATTCAACTCCCATAAAATTCTGACCGCGACTTCGTTCGCGGCGCTCACCTACATTGGCTTCGACGGCGTGACCACGCTGGCCGAAGACGTGGAAAATCCCAAGCGCAACGTTTTGCTGGCGGTGGTGCTGACCTGCATTTTTGCCGGAGTGTGCAGCGGCTTCGAATCGTATCTCGGGCGCGCGTGTCTGGCCGGACTGGCGCTCGTTCCCCAACCTCGAAACCGCATTTATGGATATCTGCAGCCGCGTAGGCGGCGTGCTTCTGTTCAATGCCATGGGCGTGACTTTGATCGTCGCCGCCTTCGGCAGCGGTCTCACCGGAACTTTGGGCGCGGCGCGCCTGCTCTTTGGCATGGGCCGCGACGGCGTTCTGCCCAGGAAATTTTTCGGCTATCTCAAACCCGGAAGCAGCACTCCCACTTACAACATCCTGCTCATCGGCGCCCTCGCATTTCTAGGCGCGGTGCTGCTCAACCATATCGGCAGCGCCTATGAGCACGCCGGAGAATTGCTCAACTTCGGAGCCTTCCTCGCCTTCATGGGAGTAAACTTTGCCTGCTTCTGGCAGTTCACGGTAATCGCGAAGAAAGCCGGTGCTTCGCCAAAGCTTCTGAAAGATGCCATCCTGCCGCTGATCGGATTCGCTTTCTGCGGCCTGATCTGGTTCAACCTGAATATCATCGCCAAGACCGTGGGCGGCATCTGGTTCGCCGTGGGAATCATCTACGTAGGATTCAAGACGAACTGGTTCCGCTCTGCCCCGGTCATGATTGATTTCCGCGAATCCTAGAAGAGAGAAAGATTGGTCGGGGAGAGAGGATTTGAACCTCCGACCCCCTGGTCCCGAACCAGGTGCTCTACCAGGCTGAGCCACTCCCCGACTGTGCGTGGGCGCGGGAGGAATTTCATGCGCCTTCGCGGAAACTTACGATTTAGATTATAACATCGGCGGCCGCGACTTCCCCGATGGTTCGCGTGGCGGCGGACGCATTCGTCCGCCCGCGTATTGATCGAACGATGTTCTCTCTAATGCCTGGAGATTGAATCCGGTGAGCGGACGATGCGTCCGCTCCTACGTGATCGCTTCTCTGGCGGCAGAAGGTTGTTTCCGGCAGTCCCTGCGGCTACCATAGGGATTCTCCGGTTCGTCATGAAAATCGCTCTTACCGCGCACCGCCTCTATACTCCGGTCGATGAGATCGAGGGCCCGCTCGTTATCATCGAGAACGGACGGATCGTCGAAGTCTCGACTCTTTCGGCGAAAGCCGTCGCTTCGAACATGCGGCTGGTCGATCTGGGCGATGCGATTCTGGCGCCGGGTTTTTTTGATATTCACATTCACGGCGGGGCCGGACTGGATGTCATGCAGGCTTCGCCATCCGAACTGCCGCGGCTCGGCAAGTTCCTGGCCTCACACGGCGTGACCGGATATTTTCCGACCACGGTCGCGGCCCCGCTTGATTCCACTTATGCATCTCTGGAGCGCATGGCGGAGGCCATCGAAGCCACCACCGACGGCGCGGTGCAGGCGCGGCCGCTGGGCATTCATCTCGAAGGTCCGTTTCTCAGCCATAAGCGCCGAGGCGTGCATCCGCCGGAGTACCTGGTCGAGCCCACGGTGGCGATCTTCGATCGCCTCTGGCAGGCCGCCCGCGGCCATGTTTGCGTCATGACGATTGCCCCCGAACTTCCCGGCGCGATGGAAGTCATTGCGGAGGCGGCGCGCCGCGGCGTGTGCGTCAGCATCGGTCATTCGGACTCAGATCTGCCCACCGCAAAACGCGCCATCGAATCAGGCGCCAGCCACGCTACTCACACTTTCAACGCCATGCGGCCGCTGGATCATCGCGAGCCCGGAATCCTCGGCGACGTGCTCACCGACGACCGCATCACCGCCGACATGATCGTCGACGGCATTCACGTTGCTCCCGAGGTAGTGAAACTTTTCCTGCACGCTAAGGGAGCCGATCGGGCGGTGCTGATCACCGACGCGATCTCCGCCACCGGCATGCCCGATGGCCGCTACAAGCTGGGGCCGATCGAAGTCGACGTGAAAGATGGCAAGTGTACTTTCAACGGCAGCCTCGCGGGCAGCGTTCTCACCATGGATCGCGCGGTGCGCAACGTGACCCAGTTCTCCAGTTGGAGTTTGCGCGACGCGGTGCGAGCGGCCACGCACAATCCCGCGCGCGCTGTGGGCATGGAGAAAAGCTACGGCGTGCTGGCTCCCGGCGCTGCTGCCGATTTCGTCGTGCTGAGTTCTGCCGGAGAAGTCATCAAAACAATTGTTGGCGGGCGCGGATTCTAGAGAGAAAATTCTGTCTGCGTGGTTGGAGAGACGTAGCCAGCTACGTCTCTACGACGGGGTCGTCGACTAATTGGGCTTACGCTGTTTGGCTTGCGCCATGTGGTGGAGCAGGACTAACTCATCGGCGCGCGAGAGCTGATCGAGAAAGGTGCTCTCGACTTTCGGAGTCTCATCGGTTGTGATTTTCGCTGCGCTCGACTGGCGCAGCTTGTCGCCCAGTTCCGGCTCATTGTTCATCACCTGCGAATAGAACCACAGGAAATGCCGCATCTGGTCGAGAGCCTGGCGCAGAGTTTCGATGGGCTCAGTTTCCGAGAGCGAGTTGAGCGCTTCCATCAATTCCGGATCGCTGGGCGCCTGCATGGCGGCGCAGTTCAATTCTTGCTGAATGCGGCGCAGATCTTCGGTCACGCGCTCGATGCGCAGGTGCAGATCATTCATATCGTCTTGAGCCATTTCTTCCCAGGACATTTAGTTCGCCTCTCAACATCTCATCGGCAAGGGCGAGGTAGTAGATGTCCCACGGGCATGCGCTTTCGTAAGCCAGGGATTACTTTGGTCCGCGCGAAGGTCACTGCCCCTATCTCGCAGCACTGGCGCGGCTTTTCAGCCCAATTTGTGATACAAACTCGCGGTGACTGAAAGCGGCCAAGTGCGCATGTCAAACGGGGGTTTGTCGAACGAAGGACTGGTGCGTGCCATTGGCCGCTGGAGCCTGGCTGCGCTGGTGGTGAACTGCGTTGTGGGCAGCGGCATCTTCGGCCTGCCTTCCGTGCTCGCCGCGCTCCTCGGGCGATTCAGCGTGCCGGCGGTCATTCTGGCTGCAGCCGCCATGGGCGTCATCATGGCCTGCTTCGCGGAAGTCTCCTCGCGCTTCTCCCAGACCGGGGGCCCGTATCTGTACGCGCGCGAAGCCTTCGGGCGCTTCATGGGGATTCAAGTCGGATGGCTGGTGTGGTTCGTCCGCCTCACGGCGTGCGCGGCTAACGCGAATCTCTTCGTCACCTACGTCGGAGAATTCTGGCCGGGCGCGACTCAACCGCTTCCCAAGCTGGCGATTCTGACCGCGCTGGTGGGAATTCTTGCGGCCGTCAACTTTCGCGGCGTGCGTGCCGGCGCGGGGATCAGCAACGCCTTCACCGCAGCCAAGCTGGGCGCTCTCGGATTGGTGTGCGCTGCCGGAGCCGTTTACTTGATCGCGGAGCACCGCATCGTTCCGCCGTCTGCGCTTTCGCCCGGCCCTGATTCATGGGTGCGGGCCATGGTGCTTCTGATTTTTGCCTATGGAGGCTTCGAGGCCGCGGTGGCTTCGGCGGGCGAGGCGAAAGATCCGCGACGCGACATGCCCTTCGCATTGTTTGCCGCGCTCATCACCTGCGCCGTGATTTATGCGCTGATTCAGTGGGTGGTGGTAGGCGTGTTGCCTGATCCTGGGCACAGCGAGCGTCCGCTGGCGGACGTGGCGCGCATTGTGCTCGGGCACAGCGGGCGCGGCCTTGATCGCGCTGGGCGCGCTGTTTTCGACTTACGGATATTTGAGCGGCAACATGCTGGCGACGCCGCGCATTACCTTCGCACTGGCCGAGCGCGGAGACTTCCCGGCTGCGTTCGGGCTGGTGCACGCGCGCTTTCGCACCCCGTATTTTTCCATCTTCGCATTCGCGTTGCTGGTCTGGCTGTTCGCCCTGTTTGGCAGCTTCGCAGGCAATGCCACGCTTTCAGCGGGATCGCGGCTCTTCTATTACGGAGTGGTTTGCGCCGCGCTTCCGGCGCTGCGCGGGCGAGCCAAAAAGAAAAGACGCGAGCCGTGTTTCAGCTGCCCGGGCGGAATCGCGCTGGCGGTTTTGGGAGTTCTGCTTTGCGCGGGACTACTGACGCGAATCGAATACCACAAGTCCCTGATCCTGGCCGCGGCCGTCGCGGTTGCGGCGGTGAATTGGCTGGTGGTGAGAAAACGCGGAGAAGTTCTCAGATGACTTTCTCAGCCAAGTAACTACACTCCAGTAACTCCAGTGGATAGGTCGCCCGCCCGCGACCAATCGCACTCGCTTCACCCCATGCAAGATGCCAAATTGCACCTCCATTCCGGTTACCGAAGTTTGCCCTAAACCCCGTGCAAACCATTGTATTCACACTGCTTAGCTGATATTTCTTAAGTGGGGTTCGTGTCTTTATTTTTATGACCGGTGCAACGCGCATTGCGGAAATCTCGTCTCCACATGGCCACGGGTGGAAGGCTTTGTCGTGGTCCGCCAAGCTGTTCATCGGCGGAATGGTGATCGCCGGATTGAGCGTGCTTCTCTATGGCGGCATCCACCAGACCAGCAAAAACATTGCCGAATTCATCTGTTATCTAGGCATCGCAATTCTGGCTTCGCGCCTGAAGGTCAATCTGCCCGGCATCACCGGCACGCTCTCAGTAAATTTCCTGTTCGTGCTGATCGGAGTCTTGGAGCTGAGTCTGACCGAGACGCTGACCCTGGCCGGGGTCGCGATGCTGGCACAGTGCCTGTATCCGGAGCGTCCGCAGGCCATTCAGCTCACATTTAATGTTTGCGCCGCAGAGGTTTCCACCGCGCTGGCCTATCTCGCTTACCATCATCCGCTCGTGACCATGCTGGTGGGCAATGGACCGGTGCAGTTGTGCCTCGCGGCCACGGTTTATTTCATCGCCAACGCCGGCTCCATCGCGACCGTGATCTCGCTGAGCGAGCGCCGTCCGCTCCGCCGCATTCTCGTCGATTGCTATTTCTGGTCGTTCCCCTATTACCTGGTCGGCGCAGGAATCGCCGGCGCGATCGCCTGGTTCAATCACAACTTCAACTGGGAAACTTCGCTGTTGCTGGTTCCGGCGGTTTATCTCATCTACCGTTCCTACCGCCTCTACCTGGGCAAACTGGAAGATGAGAAGCGCCACGTAGAGGAGATGGCGAACCTGCACCTCCGCACCATTGAGGCGCTGGCGCTCGCCATTGAAGCCAAGGATCACACCACGCACGAACACCTGCAGCGCGTGCGTGTCTATGCCATCGAAGTCGCCAAAGAACTGGGCATCACCGGAACTGATCTGGAGGCGCTGCACGCCGCGGCGCTGCTGCACGATATCGGTAAACTCGCCGTTCCCGAGCACATCATCTCGAAGCCCGGCCGCCTCACGCCGGAAGAATTCGAGAAGATGAAAATTCACACTCTGGTGGGCGCCGAGATTCTGGAGCGCGTGCGCTTCCCCTATCCGGTTGTGCCCATCGTGCGCGCCCATCACGAAAAGTGGGATGGTTCCGGTTATCCGCTGGGATTAAAAGGCGCGGAAATTCCGATTGGAGCCCGCATTCTATCCGCGGTCGACTATCTGGATGCCCTGGCCTCGGACCGCCAGTACCGGCGCGCTTTGCCGCTAAAAGATGTAATGCAGAAACTGGCCGCCGAATCGGGCAAGTCTTTCGATCCGTGCGTCGTCGACATTCTGCAGAAACGCTACCGCGAACTGGAACGGCTGGCGGTCGCCAAATCCGCAGAAGACCCGAACCCGCTCTCGAAGGCAATCAAGATTGAGCGCGGCCTCGAGCCCGCCGCCGGATTCGAGAATGTCACTGCCGATGACTCGGCCGGTCACGAAGCCACATTTCTTTCTTCCATCGCCGCCGCCCGCCAGGAAGCGCAGTCCTTATTTGAACTCAGCCAGGATCTGGGCGCATCGCTCAGCCTGGGCGAAACGCTCTCTGTCTTCTCGGTGAAGTTGAAGCCCATGGTGCCCTACGACGCCATCGCCATCTACATCACGCGCGAAGATGGCCTGGTGCCCGAATATGTCAACGGGGATAACTACCGGGTATTGTCTTCTCTGCGCATTCCAGTTGGGCAAGGGCTCTCCGGCTGGGTCGCGCAGAATCGCAAGCCCATCGTCAATGGCAATCCCTCAGTCGAGCCGGGATATCTCAACGATCCTACACAATTGAGCACGCTACGCTCGGCACTTTCCGTGCCGCTCGAAGGCGTTTCCGGAGTGATCGGCGTGCTCACGCTTTATCGCGCGGAGCGCGACGCCTTCACCACCGATCACCTGCGCATTCTGCTCGCCGTGAGCGGCAAGATGGCGCTCGCTATCGAGAATGCTCTCAAGTATCAGCAGGCGCAAAATTCCGCCACCACCGACTATCTGACCGGACTACCCAATGCGCGTTCGCTCTTCCTGCAGTTGGATCGCGAACTCGCCCGCTGCAAGCGCGACAATTCCTCGCTCACCGTCATGGTGACCGACATGAATGGCTTCAAGCAGATCAACGATCGCTTCGGCCATCTGGAAGGCAATCGCGTGCTGCGCCTGTTCTCGCAAGCTCTGAAAGACAGCTGCCGCGAATACGATTACGTCGCCCGCATGGGCGGAGATGAATTCGTGGTTGTGGCGCCCGGACTGGCCGCCGAAGCCGCTGGAAAGAAGGCCGTGCAGCTTAGCGAACTGGCGCGGCTCGCCGGCAGCGAAGTCTGTGGCGAAGATCTGCTCTCACTCAGCGTGGGCCGTGCCGTATTTCCCGCCGATGGAGAAGACGCCGAGCAACTTCTGGCCGAAGCCGATCGCCGCATGTACCTCGAGAAACAGAAGCAGCTTTCTTACAAAGACCGGCGCTCCCATCCGCGCATGAAGTGCCGGGTCGCAATTCAGGTTCAAACTGAATCCGCAACCTCTCCCGTCTTCGCCAACCTCACAGACATCAGTATGGGCGGCTGCTTCGTCGAGACCAGCGACATCGTCGCGCCCGGCAGCGCGCTGAAGTTATGCTTCTCCATGGAAGATGCCAGCCTGGTGGCCGAGGGAGTGGTCGCGAGACTCGATCCCGGATCAGGGATTGCCGTGCAATTCCGCGAGGTCAATCGCGAAGGCCGCGAACGCATGCTCAAGGTTGTTGAGTTTGTGCAGAAGACCAGCGCCTTCTACAACACCCGCTATCTCGAAACTCTGCTGAAACGCTAAGGCCGCCCGCGGATCGCCGCCATTCATCGCATCAAATCTAAAGTAGGTTTTTTGATCCGTGGAAATCCGTGCAGATCCGTGGCCAAGGTTTTATTCCGCAGGAAATTCCCAACCCTCTTCCCGCATCTTCCGGTTGGTCCAATGCTGCAGTTGCTCGAAGAGCGCCGGCTCAATCACCGCAAAGCGCACACCCACGCGGCCTTCGTCGCCGATCCACATCAGGCGCGCTTTGGCTTTAAATAGCATCTCGCTCTCGGGAAGAACGAAACTGACATCCAGCAGTCCGGCGAAGCGCAGCGCCTGCTTGAAACCATCCAGGCCCAGGCCGCCGGTGCTCAAATTCACGCCTTGCACGCAGGCTTCTTCCCCTTGCGCATTTCTTACCGTGACTGCAATCTGCACCCGGGCGCGAAAGAATTTCTGCTGCTCATTGCTAATGAATCCCAAGGCAGCTGCCGATTTGTCTCCGGGCGCGAAGGTGATGTTGTATTCCTTGAGCTTGCGGCTGAGAGTGCGCCGCGAAATGCCCAGCTCTTGCGCGGCCAGCGCGCGATGCCCGCCAGTACGCTCCAGCGCCTTCACGATCATCTGCTCTTCCATGGTGTCGAGGTTGGCCACCGGCATGGAAGCAGTCTGACGAATCGCCGCCGGCTCTCCGGTCAACGAGGCACTGAGCCGCGTGAAATCAATTTCCGCTCCAGAGGATTCCATCGCCATCCGCGCCACCAGGTTGCGCAACTCGCGAATGTTGCCCGGCCACGCATGCGATAACAGCGCAGAGATCGCCTGCTTCGAAAAACTCTTGTTCGGATTCTTCAGGCGCAAAAAATGTTCCGCCAGCGCAACGATGTCTTCCGCCCTTTCCCGCAGCGGGGGCACCCGCAGCTGAAACTGGCTGAGCCGGTGAAACAGATCCTGGCGAAAACGCCCTTCCCTCACAGCGGCTTCGAGATCCTGATTGGTGGCAGCCACGATGCGCACGTCCACTTTGATCTTGCGATGTCCGCCCAGACGGTAAAATGGCTGGCGATCCAGCACGCGCAGCAACTTCACCTGCGTCTGCAATTGCAATTCGCCGATTTCGTCAAGGAAGAGCGTACCCCGATCAGCAAGTTCAAAAAGGCCCGGCTTGGAAACATCGGCGCCGCTGAACGCGCCTTTTTCATAGCCGAAGAGTTCACTCTCCACCAGATTTTCCGGCAGCGCGGCACAATTGATGTCGACCCACGGCCGGCTGCGCCGTTGCGATGACTCGTGCACCGTGCGCGCAATCAGTTCTTTGCCGGTCCCGGTCTCGCCCGTGATCAATACCGTTTCGGTGTGGCCGGCAACCCGCTCGACCATCGCCATGAACTGGTGCATCACCGGACTGGCTAGAATGAATTGCGTATCGTCGACAACGCGGCAGATGATGCCGGAAGCGACTTTTCCATTTTGAGCGTCGTTGCCTGCAGCCGGCTTTTCCGGAACCGGAGCGACCAGCCCAATCACCGCGGTCGGCGCGGAATGATGGTTGCGCAGCACCGTGGCGGATACCTGCACGGTCAGGCTCTGCCCAGACTTAGCTTTAAGCAATAGCAGAGAATCGAAGCTCTGTTCGCCCGAGGCCGCTGCGAGCAGCACTTTCCACAAATCGTCCTTAAGCGTTCCCGTGTTTTCTTCGGATGCGAAAAGAGTACCGACTTTGCAGCCCTCAAGCTCTCCTGCGGAAAGCCCTGCAAGTTCGGCGAAGGCGGGATTGCTGGCCGTAATGCGGCCTTGCAGATCGGCGAAGAAGACCGCCATCTTCCCGGCTGAAGTCAGCGTCCCGCCGGCCTGCGCGGCCGGTAAGCCCGCTCCTGGCAGCGGCCCTTTTTGCCCCGAATTGTGATACGTAACCGACATTCGTAAGACAGTTTGAGAGCGATGTTGACACGACTCCACCCCTCCGCGGCTGAAGACCTTACCTTTCTACGTAACGAAGGTAACGACGCTGAGTGTTTCTCTGCAAAAATTTGCCGCCGGATTTCGGAGTATGCCAGAAACGCATTTTCCCCTCGGGGATTCCCCGCACATTACGAGGGTAAGCTGTTGAAACTTAACTCTCTGCAATAGGATTTCACGAGGCTCGTAATAGGCGAGAAGCGTGTCTTGCGGGCCATAGTGCGGAGTGCGGATCGAACGCCGCGCCGACAACACCTGTCTGCGCCGCGTGCTGGCTTGGAAACGGCGAAGCGGCCATCAGAGCCGTGCCAGTAAAGGAGTAAATGAAACTCGCGGAGGGGTTGTCGCTGCAAACCCGGGTATTTATCGGCATCACCGCCATTTGTGGCCTGGTGACGCTGGCCTTTTCCATTGCCCATTTTCACTCGCAAGATCCCGCGCGATTTCTTTGCTATCTTGCCGTGGCCATCCTGGCCTCGGGTTTGAAAGTGCAACTGCCCGGCATCGACGGCACCATGTCGGTCAACTTCCTGTTCATCCTGCTGGGCGTGATGGAGCTCAGCCTGCCCGAGACGCTGGTCATCGGATGCACGGCCACGCTGGTGCAAAGCGTCTGGCAGGCGCGCAAGCGGCTCGATCCCGTCAAAGTTCTTTTCAACGTTGCCGGCATGATGGCCAATGCCAGCGCGTTTACCTACGCCACCTTCCACTGGCTCTCGGGACGATACGCATCGAGCAAGCCAATTTTGCTCATGCTGGCGGCGCTGGTATTTTTCTTCGCCAACACGCTGCCAATCTCAGTGGTAATCTCGCTGACCGAAGGCAAGTCGACTCGCAAAGTCTGGAAGGAATGTTATTTCTGGTCGTTCCCCTACTACCTGGTCGGCGCCGCCGCAGTGGGACTCGTCGGAATCGTGAACCGCTCTGCCGGATGGCAGACTTCCCTGCTGGTGCTGCCGCTCATTTATTGGGTCTACCGCTCATATCGCCTCTACCTCGGCCGCCTCGAAGCAGAAAAAGCCCGAGTCGAGGTCGAGAAGCGCCACGTGGAAGAGATCGCTTCTCTGAACATGCGCACCATCGAGGCGCTCGCGCTCGCCATTGAAGCCAAAGATCACACCACGCATACGCATCTCCAGCGCGTTCGCACCTATGCCGTCGAAGTGGCGAAAGAGTTGAATCTGGGCGTGGATCAGATCGAAGCCTTGCGCGCCGCCGCGCTGCTGCATGACATCGGCAAGCTCGCCGTCCCCGAGCAGATCATCAACAAGCCCGGACGGCTGACGCCGGAAGAATTCGAGAAGATGAAAGTTCATCCCCTGGTCGGCGCCGAAATTCTGGAGCGCGTCGCCTTCCCCTATCCCGTCGCGCCCATCGTGCGTTCGCACCACGAGCGCTGGGATGGAACCGGTTATCCCGAAGGCCTGGTGGGCGAAGATATCCCGATCGGCGCGCGCATTCTGGCCGCGGTCGATTGCCTCGATGCGATGGCTTCTCATCGTCAATATCGCCAGGCGCTGCCGCTCGTCGAGGCCATGGAGAAAGTGAAGGAGCGCTCCGGAACCTGGTTCGATCCGCGCGTGGTGCAGATTCTCGTAGAACGCTACGTGGAACTCGAGCGCCAGGCACAGATGATCGAGAATGAGGTATCGACCCTGGGACTCTCGAAGGCGGCGAAGGTGGAGCGCGGGGTCGCCCCTGCCACCGGATTCGAGCGCACCGAATCCACACAAACGGGCGCGGAAAGTGCGGACTTCCTCACCTCCATCGCTTCTGCGCGCCAGGAAGCGCAGACCATGTTCGAGCTCAGCCAGGATCTGGGAGTATCGCTGAGTTTGAGTGAAACGCTTTCCGTATTGTCGATGCGCCTGCGGCGCCTGATTCCTTTCGATTCGATTGCCGTCTTCGTGAACCGCAATGGCTGGCTGCTGCCGGAACTGGTCAGCGGCGAGAATTTCCGCGTTCTGTCGTCGTTGAAAGTTCGTGTCGGCGAAGGTCTCTGCGGCTGGGTGGCGCAAAATTCGAAACCCATCGTCAATGGAAATCCGCAAGTCGAAGCCGGATACGTCATCGATCCTGAGCGCCATGCCACGCTGCAATCCGCGCTGGTAGTGCCGTTGGAAGGTTTGAACGGTGTGGTCGGCGTTCTCGCCATGTACCACACCAACCGCGACGCTTTCACGCCCGATCACTTGCGAATCTTGCTGGCGGTCGCGTCAAAAGTCGCGCTCTCCATCGAGAATGCGCTGAAGTATCAGCAGGCCGAAAGCTCCGCCACCACCGATTTCCTCACCGGACTGCCCAATGCGCGCTCGCTCTTCGTGCATCTGGCACAGGAAGTTTCCCGCTGCCGCCGCATGAAAACTTCGCTGGCCGTCATGGTCTGCGACATCGACGGCTTCAAGCAGATCAACGATTCCTTCGGACATCTCGAAGGCGACAAACTGCTGCGCGAGTTCTGCACGCGCCTGAAAGATGTTTGCCGCGGTTACGACTACGTCGCACGCATGGGCGGAGATGAATTCGTCATCACCGCGCCCGGTCTGACGGCAGAAGCCGCGAAAGAAAAAGCCGACCGCCTGAATCAGGCCGCGGTGCAAGCAGGATTGCACGTCTGCGGCCGCGAGTTGATCACCTTGAGCGTGGGCACCACTTTCTGTCCCGAAGATGGCTACGACGTGGAGCGCCTGCTTGCCGAGGCCGACCGCCGCATGTACTCCATGAAGAAGCTTCGCCACGAAGAAGCTGCCGCGCGCCAGCAGGAAACAAAATCGCGCGGGGCAGCGGTGAATTAATCATGTCTGGGTTATCGCCGATGGGCGGCAGAATCGCGCGCCATGCTCTCGCCCTTCTGGCGACGGTTCTGCTTGGCGGCTTGATTTCCGTCGCGCTGGTCCGTCTTGCCCCGGGATTCGATACTGACGAACAGGAACTCGATCCCCACCTGAACTCCGCCAGCATTCAGTCGCTGCGTCAGGCGCGGGCCGGGCAGCGCAACATCCTTCATTTCTACGTTTCTTCTCTGCAACGCGCCGCGCACGGCGATCTCGGAACTTCGATTTCACTCGGCCAGCCCGTCAGCACCCTTCTGCGCCAGCGCGCTCCGTTGACGCTGCGCCTGGTCGGCCTCGGTCTGCTATTGAGTTGGGCGGTCGCGATGGGCTTGGCTCTCAGTGCGGCCTGGTTGCGCATCTCAGCCTTCGACGCGCTCACAACTTTTCTCAGTGGAACATTTCTCTGTCTGCCCGCCGCTGTGTTGGCGCTGCTCGCCGTGCTCTGGCATGTTCCGGAAGCACTGGCCATCGCGTTGATCGTTTTCCCTCGCGTCTATCGTTACGCGCGCAACCTGCTCGACAAGGCCTACGGACAGGCCTACATCGTGACTGCTCGCGCCAAGGGCATCAGTGAACTGCAAATTCTTTTTCGTCACGCCATCCCTGTCGCCGGGCCGCAACTGCTGGCAGTCGCCGGGATATCCGTAAGCATTGCGGTCGGCGCGGCAATTCCCGTCGAAGCAATCTGCGGATTGGCTGGAGTCGGCCAACTGGCGTGGCAAGCGGCGCTGGCTCGCGATCTGCCGCTGCTGACCAATATCACGATGCTCGTAACCGCAGTAACCTTGCTGGCAAACTCCGGTGCAGATGTAATCGGACATATGCTTCGAGGCCAGGAAGCATGAAGACCTGGCGCGTAAATATCTGGCGAGCAGATACGTGGCGATGGCTCGCAGCCGCGGTTTTGCTGCTGATCGTCAGCGTGTCGCTGGGCGCGAACTGGCTGGCTCCCGCGGGATACGCCAAGCAATATCGCGAAGCCGCCGATGCGCCTCCGTCGCACCAGCACTGGCTGGGCACGGACGAAATAGGGCGTGATCGTTTCGCGCGCGTGTTGTACGGAACTCGCATTTCGCTGCTGCTCGCGCCCGCGGCCGCGTTGGTTTCAACTTTAATGGCGGCGCTGATCGGCGGGCTCGCTGGCTATCTCGGCGGCATGTGGCAGCGCGGCGCCATGGCCATCACAGATTTATTTTTGTCGCTGCCCTGGCTGTTTCTGCTGATCACAGTGCGCGCGGTGATGCCGCTGAACGTTTCGCCGCTGTTTTCAGTGACCGTCACGTTCTTGCTGCTTGGGCTCTTGGGATGGACCAGCGCGGCGCGTGTGTTGTGCGCGACCGCAAGTTCTTTGCGGAGTTCTGATTTCGTGTGCCAGGCGCGGGCTTCCGGCATTCGAGGCGCCCGTCTCTTTTGGATTCACGTTGTGCCCAACTTGAAGCCGGTGCTCTACGCGCAGTTCTGGATATCAGTTCCGGCTTTCATTCTGGCCGAGGCGAACCTTGGAATTCTCGGACTCGGCGTCGCCGAACCCATGCCTTCCTGGGGCAGCCTGCTGAAGGAATTGGAAGGCATGATGTCGGTCGGCGAAGAGCCCTGGAAGTTTGTGCCGCTGATTCTACTGGTGATGGTCGTGACGTCATTTCAATTGTTGCTCTCAAAGCAGGATGAGGCGGCCGCGTGAAGAGCCGCCGAGGAAGAAGTTCAATGCGAAGAAAAAGAAACTCCGCAATATTGCTTGCAATATTTTCGCTCGCCCTTGCCATCGGCCATGCAACTGCGCAGGGCGAACTCCGCTTCTGTCTGCGGGCCGAGCCGAAAACGTTTGATCCGCTTAAAGTCCAGGAGGATTCCTCGTTTGCGATTCGTTATCTGACCGGAGGCATGCTGGTGCGCATGAACCGCCAGACGCAGGCTCTCGAGCCCGGACTCGCGTCCTCGTGGAAAGTTTCGAAAGACGGCAAGCAGATCACCTTCAAGCTGCGCAGCGGCATCGCGTTTTCCGACGGCACGCCATTTTCCGCCGAAGATGTTGCCTACACCGTGCAGCGCTTGATGGATCCCGCATTGCACTCGCCCACCGGAGACGCATTCCGCTCCGGCCCCGGCGACGTAGACGCGAAGGTCATTTCGCCGACACAGATTTCGATCACGTTCCCCGCGCCCGTGGCCGGACTCGACCGGTTATTCGATCAGGTCGCAATCCTCTCCGCCCACTCCCCGAAAAAAGAGATGGCGGTGCTCGGCCCATTCATGGTCGACGATTACAAACCGGGCTCAACCGTGCTGTTGAAGCGCAATCCGAATTATTGGAAGACCGACGCGCAGGGCCGCAAGCTGCCTTACCTCGATTCCGTCCGTCTCGATATTCAGCCCAATCGCGATGTCGAGATGCTGCGCTTCCGCCGCAACGAAATCGATCTCATCAATTTTCTGGACAGCGAATACTTCGACAAGCTGGCCGATACCTCGCCGCAACTGGTGCACGATGCCGGCCCTTCGCTCGATACCGAGCAGATGTGGTTCAACGAAGTCGCGAAGTCACCGTTGCCCGGCTACAAGAAAAACTGGTTTCGCTCGGCAGCCTTCCGCCGCGCGATTTCCGAGGCCGTCAATCGCGACGATCTCGCCCGCGTAGTTTTTCACGGACACGCGCAGGCCGCGGTCGGTCCGGTTTCGCCCGCGAACAAATTCTGGTTCAACGCCAGGCTGAAACCGCAAGCCTACGCCCCCGACGCCGCGCTGAAAGCCCTGCAGGCCGAAGGCTTCCGCATGGAGAACGGCACGCTCAAAGACAAAGATGGAAATGCCGTCGTCTTCTCCATCATCACCAACTCAGGCAATAAATATCGCGAGCGCATGGCCACCATGATGCAGGAAGATCTGCAGAAGATCGGTATTCACGTCAACGTGGTCACGCTCGATTTCCCCTCGCTGATCGAGCGCATGACGCAGACCTTCGACTACGAAGCGATCCTGCTCGGACTGACCAACGTCGGCCTCGATCCTTCGGACCAGATGAACATCTGGCTGAGTTCTTCGGACAATCACCAGTGGAATCCTTCCGAGAAGGCTCCGGAAACCGCATGGGAAGCCGAGATTGACCGCCTGATGCACGCGCAGGCGTCGTCGGCCGATGCGAAGAAACGCAAAGAAGCCTTCGACCGCGTGCAGGAAATCGCCGTCGAGCAGCAGCCCTTCATTTATCTGGTGAATCGCAACTCATTGTCCGCGGTCTCGGCTACGGTGCACGGGGCCAGCCCGGTCATCCTGGTGCCGCAGACTTACTGGAACATCGAACAGCTTTCGGTGAAGTAAACAGAAATCATCGCCACGGATTTGCACGGATTCACACGGATACTAATTAGCCAGATCTCCTCTAAGCGGGATCTGAGGCAAGCCACCAAATTCGAACATGGCCCACGAAGCACAATCCGACACTCTCCTCTCCGCCCGAGTTTCCGTGGGCTACGGCGATAAGCCTCCCGTGCTGCGCGACGTGGAACTCGACATCCGCCGCGGCGAAGTTCTCGGGCTGATCGGCCAGAGCGGATCGGGCAAGAGCACGCTCGCAATGGCAATTCTCGGCTTGCTCGATCGCAAGCGCGCCCAGGCCAGCGGCGTAATTCAATTCGAAGATTCGAACCTGCTGCAACTTCGCGAGCGCGAACTACGCTCGTTGCGCGGACGAAAAATCGCGCTGGTGCTGCAAAGCCCGCTCTCTTCGCTGAATCCTGCGCTGAAGATTCGCACCCAGTTGCGCGAAGCCTGGCGCGCCCACGCCACCGGGTCCACCGCCGACTGTGACGCGGCCATCCGCGCCGTGCTCGAAAGCGTAAGCCTTCCTTCCAGCGACGAGTTTCTAAAAAAATATCCTTCGCAGATGAGCGTTGGCCAGGCGCAGCGTGTGCTGATTGCCATGGCAGTGACGCATCGCCCCGCGCTGCTCATCGCCGACGAGGCCACCAGCGCGCTCGACGTCATCACGCAGTCAGAAATTCTCGCGCTGTTCCGCCAACTCAATCGCACCACCGGCATGTCGATCCTCTACATCTCGCACGACCTCGCATCGGTGGCCGAAATCTGCGATCGCATCGCCATCCTTCACCAGGGACAGATTGTCGAGCACGGAGCAACGGCACAAGTCATGACCAGCCCGCGCCACGAATACACGCAGCGGCTGATGGCCGCTCTGCCCAAATCGCCGCAAGCGATCGCCGCTAAAGCCGCCGCGCGATAAATCTCAGCTCCACAAAAAACTTGCAGTAACCCAACCGCCAGTACTCAAGTCACGCGCACGCCCTGCCCCTCGTGTCCCGGGACAATGTGTCCCATGGCCTCTCGGGGAGGACAGAGTGGCCCAATTCGCATCCCGGAGAGCTAAGCAACCACCCATAAAATCAACCACTTAGCGAGGTTCGATTGGCGACCCCCGTGCTCTATAGGCTGTGGGCAAGAACTCGATCTTTTCCCGATTGGACCGAAAGGGTGAGATTTATGGTGCGTTCAGAGATTTCAAAACGGCCGGCGAAACGCGGTGAGCGACGCAGCGCGGCGTGGGGCAAGCGCCTCACCATGACGCTGCTTCTGACCACGGGCCTTATGTTCGGACAGAATTCCGAACTGCGTGATTCGCAGGTATTCAGAATGTCGCCAAGGATATCGGCGATTGCTAATAACGCCTGGGCGAACCCTAATCAGCTCGTGCGCGTCATCGTGCAATACAAACAGGGCCCCCGGACCGAGTCGCTCGCGCGCGCGCAGGGCCTCGGTGGGCGCGTCTCTCGCTCCCTGAATCTGGTCAACGGAGCGGCGATCACCATTCCGGCGCGGGTTCTGGCCGAACTGGCGAACGATCCGGAAGTCAGCTTTGTCAGCGTGGATAACCCGGTCAACGTCTCCGACGATCTGACCAACGCTGCCACTGGCGTCGCCTCGGCCTGGAGCTCCGGATACACGGGAGCGGGCGTGGGCGTGGCCGTCATCGATAGCGGCATCAACGACAGCCATCCGGATCTGTGGAACGCGGCGCACACCGCTACTCGCGTCGTGTACCACGGAGACTATACCGGTACCGCGAACACGAACTCGGCCGGTGGCAAGTACGATCTCTACGGCCACGGCACGCACGTCGCCGGCATCATCGGCGGCAACGGATCGCTCTCCGGCGGCAACTATGAAGGTGTCGCCCCGGGCGTCAACCTGATCGATCTCCGCGCCCTCGACTTGAATGGAGCGGGCACCGACAGCACGGTGATCGCGGCCATTCAGGCAGCCATCAATCTGAAGAGCACTTACAACATCAAAGTCATCAACCTGTCACTGGGTCGTGGAATCGGCGTCGGCTACGCGCAGGATCCTCTCTGCCAGGCAGTGGAATCGGCCTGGAAGGCGGGCATCGTCGTGGTCGTGGCGGCCGGCAACTATGGACGCTTGAGCATCAACGGCAGCAACGGCTACGGAACGGTTACCGCTCCGGGCAACGATCCTCTGGTCCTGACCGTGGGCGCCACCAAGAGCAACGGCTCGTCCTCGGTCGCCGCTCAGACTCTGGCCAGCTACAGCTCGAAGGGCCCCACCACTTATGACCACGTAGTGAAGCCCGACCTCGTCGCCCCGGGCAACGATGTGGTTTCTCTATCGGCTCCCGGCACCACGCTGGAAGCGCTTTTTCCCGCCGAGCTGGTCACTGGCAGCGATGGCAAGAATGACTACTTCACCCTGAGCGGCACCAGCATGGCGACTCCCGCGGTTGCGGGCGCCGCTGCCCTGCTGCTGCAGGAGCACAGCACGCTGACTCCCGATCAGGTGAAAGCGCGCCTGATGCGCAACGCCTACAAAATGGGGCTGACGTCTACGGCCGCATGGGTGCCGCATCTTTCGCAGACCTTCACCTCCATGTATGACCTGTTCTCAGTGGGCGCGGGCTTGCTGAATGTGCAGGCCGCTACTTCGGACACCAACCTGGCGCCCTCTACCGTGGGTTCGGCCCTGTCTCCGTATGTGACCTACAACGCTTCAACGGGCGCCGTGACTCTGGTAAGTGGAAACTCCAGCGTGGCCTCGACCTCCGTGGTCTGGGGAACGTCGGTGGTCTGGGGAACCTCAGTCGTGTGGGGTACGTCGGAAGTCAGCGGTTCTTCCGTAGTCTGGGGCAGTTCAATGCCTTGGAACTCCAACGCCCTGAGCGCGTTTAGCGTGGTTTGGGGCTCCAGTACCGGCAGCGCGAGTGCGACCAGCGTGGTCTGGGGAGCAACCGTGGGCAATGCGAATGCCGCCTTCAATGCTGCAGGAGACGACGAGAAATAACGCCGTGTGCATGGCACGATGAAAGGAGACGAAATGAACGACACACGGCGAATTAGCGGATTAGTTGGCGCGATGATGCTGGCTGCGATTGGCGCAACCACTTACGCAGCATCCGTCAGCCACACTCTGCATCTTTATTTTGTCCTGGCAGTTCTGGCTCTGGCCGCGGCAACCTCGCGCATGAGAGTCAAACTTCCAGGCATCGACGGGAACATGTCAGTGAACATGCCGTTCCTGCTGACCGCAGTCGTGAACCTCAGCGCTGCCGAAGCAATCTTTATCACCTGCGTGGCGACCGCGGTGCAATGCTGGCCGCGGAAGAACGCGAAATTCAACCCGCAGCAGTTCAGCTTCAACCTCAGCATGATGGCCTTCGCCAGTTGCATGGCCAGCCTGATCTTCCATGCCCAGTGGTTGAACCGTATGCAGTGGAACTCCCTGACTCCGGGACTGGTGCTGGCCACGGCCACATTATTCCTGGGACAAACCATGCCCGTAGCCGCCGTCATCTCGCTCAGCGAGGGAAAAGCGGCGGGCTCGATCTGGTGGAGTCTGGCTCACCTGTCATTCCCGTACTACGTAGTCAGCGCGGGCGTGACCTCGATGCTGGAAGCTGTCGGATCACACCTGGGATGGGGACTGGCGCTTGCGGTCTTCCCGGTGATGTATGGGATTCACCGCTCGTACAGAACCTACTTCACCAAGGCAGACGAAACCGTGCGTCAAGAAATGCTGGTACGCGCGGCTGGCAGCGGGGGCCTAACCAAAGCTTCCTGATCTCACCCTGGAAAAGTGGCCGCGGCGAAAGCCGTCGGCCACTTTTTGTTCTTTGCGTTCATTGCGAAAGCGAAGTTTCAGGCAGCGTCAGATTTGCTTTGAAAGGGCGCGGCTTTAAGCCGCGCCGTGAAGATCCGCCAAATCATCGGGGCTTCAGCCCCCTGCGAGCGGGTGGCCGGGTTCTTGACCTCTCGGGTATCACCCAGAGAGAGGGTGCCCCATCCTTCGCGCATTTTGCGAAGGGCGGGAGTCGGAAATGTTGATTCAACAACTTAACAGAACCACCACTGACAGCACCGTCGCGTTAGATTTGTTTTGAAAGGGCGCGGCTTTGAGCCGCGCCGCAAGATCCGCCAGAATCAACTGGGCTTCAGCCCCTGAGGACAGCCCGCGCAATTTTCAGGAACGCTGGCACGCCCCGGAGCACACGTTCATCTCCCAAGTCACCCCCAGCGCGTGCAGATTAATTCGGTCCGCGTCGCTCAGCTTCTCGGGATAGAGCACGACCTCATACGCGTACTGCACCAGCGGATCGCAGGTGATGCACCAGCGCTCGTGGCGGATGATTCCTCCACAATGCTCACACTCCGATTTCGCATCGTATTGGTTGCTGTGGAACCAGGTGGCTGCGGGTTTGGCAAACATGCGGTACTCCTCCGGGCATGAACTTGTCATCAAATTCCCCGTGGCCAACCGGTCAGCTCGGTGGAACTTCTCTATCCGGAGGCTAGCGGCGCACCCGCAAACCCTCCATTGTTCATGTCACGGAGATACGTGATTTCAATCACAGAATTCCCATCGCGGCACTTTCGAACGGCCGTGATCTCGATCACACAGCGGGGATCTCGCCCAGCGCGTGCGCCGGGTCTGGTAAGGTGGATCAAGCCCGTCCCCCCGAAATCCTTCTAAGCTATGGCCAGAAATGCCTTTATCTCTCCGATTCTTCTAATATGTCTGCTGCTGTGCCTGCTGGATTCCCCTTTGCTCACACGCCCAATCCAAGGTTCCGGAAGGCACCATTGTGGAAGGCACGGTTCGAGACTCCAGCGGCGCTGCCATCGTCGGCGCTGCGGTCGTCTTGAGTGTTCCTACGTATCGCCGCGCGTCGGTGACCGATTCCACGGGACGATTCCAATTCTCCTCCGTGCCCGCCACTTCCGGCCTGATCGAGGTCAGTCACGAGGGCTTCGCTTCCACATCGCAAACCTGGCAGACAAATTCCGGCACGCTCGAAATCACGCTGCAGCCCGCGACTTCGAACCAGCAGGTCACCGTGTCGGCGGCGCGGACCGAGATGCGGCTATCGGAAACTCCGGGCAGCACGATCCTGCTCTCGACCGCCGACATGGACTCCACGCCCGCGGTGCGCGTCGACGACGTGTTGCGCCAGGTGCCGGGATTCTCGCTCTTTCGCCGCTCCGACAGTCGCGTCGCCAACGCGTCCAATCAAGGCGTGTCGCTGCGCGGATTGGGCGGCACCGCATCCAGCCGCGCCCTCGTGCTCGAAGACGGCCTGCCTCTGGTCGACGCCTTTGGCGGTTGGGTCTATTGGGATCGCGTGCCGCGTGAAGAAATCTCCAGCGTCGAAGTATTTCGCGGCGGCGATTCCAATCTCTACGGCAGCGACGCCCTCGGCGGCGTGATTCAATTCCTCACGCGCCAGCCGGAAGCGCCTGCGTTCGCGCTCGACACCTCCTACGGAAATGAACTCACCCCCGATCTTTCCTTCTGGACGGGAACGCGCGCGGGCCGGTGGGATCTCTCGCTCGCCTCGGAAATGTTTCGCACCGATGGCTACATTATTGTTCCCACCTGGCAGCGTGGCGGCGTCGACACGCCCGCGAATTCTCGCGATGCCGCGGTCGAAGCGACCATTGGACATCAGGTCGGCGACCAGGGCCGCATTTTCGGCCGCGGCAGCTTCTACACCGAATTCCGCCACAACGGAACCGTGATTCAAACTAACGACACGACCATGGGCGAAGGCGCCTTCGGGCTCGACAAACGATTCGGGGCCAGCGACTCGCTGATGTTTCGCGCCTACGGATTGGTGCAAGGCTACGACCAGCGCTTCTCGTCGGTCGCGGCTGACCGCAACAGCGAAGCGCTCACCGATCTGCAATACGTTCCCGAGCAGGTAGGCGGCGGCGCGGCGCAGTGGACGCACATTCTCGGCAAGCACCAGACGCTGATCGGCGGCGCTGACCTGATGGAAGTGATGGGCGCAAGCGACGAACAATTTTTCTCCGCCGGCACGAACACCCGCGACGGCGCCTCCGGCGGCCGCCAGCGCATGCTGGGAATCTTCGGTGAAGACCTGGCGCGCTGGAACAATTGGACCGTGATTCTTGCCGGCCGCGTCGATGACTGGAACAATTTCAAGGCGAGTTCGATCTGCACGCCGGTCTCAGGCTCGTGCCCTTCGCCCAGCACGCTGTATCCGACGCGCAGCGCCTTGGCCTTCAGCCCGCGCCTTTCGGTGCTGCGAAGTCTTTCTCGCAACCTTTCCGTAACTGGATCGGTCTACCGCGCATTTCGTGCGCCCACACTCAACGAGTTGTATCGCACGTTCCGCGTAGCCAACGTGCTGACCACGAACAATCCTTTGCTCAACGCAGAGCGTCTGACTGGCGCTGAGGCTGGAGTGAACGTCACCGCACTCGACCACAAGCTGGATCTGCGCGGAACTTTTTTCTGGAGCGACATCGTCGATCCCGTGCAGAACGTGACCATCAATCCGAATTCGAATCCCGTCCTGCGCGAAAAAGAAAACGCGGGCCGCATCCGTTCGCGCGGCGTGGAACTTGATGGTGTGGTGCATGTGAACCGCGACATTCAGTTCACTGCCGGTTACGAATTCACCGGGGCGACCATCGTCAACTACACCGTGCCGCAGGGCGAAGTTTCTATCCTCGGAAACGAAGTAGCGCAGGTGCCGCGCCATGTTTTCACCTGGCAGGCGCGTTACTGGAATCCGTCGCGGCTGCTCGTCAGCGTGGAAGGCCGCTTCGTCGGCAAGCAATTCGACGACGATCAGAACCTGTATCCGCTGGCGCGTTTCTACACCATGGATGTGCAGATCGGCCGCAACCTGACCCGCAACCTGCAACTTTACGCGGCCGCCGAAAATATCACCGACGAGCGCTACTACGTAGCCAACACGCCGGCCACAAACGGATCCCTATTCAACATCGGCCCGCCGCTTCTCTACCGCATCGGCCTGCGCATGAATTTCCCCGCGGAACGCCCGTAGCACCCTCATAACCGCAGCACTGCCGAGGCCGCACTGCCGGGTTGCGCCTGGTTGTGATACAAAATTCTGTGCGCTTGAGACCGCTTTCTGGTATGTCCTTTCCTATTCTTCCGGAACGATTCCATCCGGAGCCGGCAGGTTCATTATGCTAAGGGCTTTCTTCGTCAATCTTTCTGAAAATCGTTCACTGCGCAGCTTTGCTGAAAAGTCGGCGATTGGCCGCCGCGTCTCTGGACGCTTTGTGGCTGGCACCGAAATCGCCGATGCGGTGCGCGCGACACAAACCGTCAATCGCGCGGGCATGAGCGTCAGCATCGACAATCTCGGCGAAAACGTCACCAACGCCGACGAAGCCCGCCAGAGCGCGCGGCTTTATCAGCAAATTCTCGACGCCATCGCGGCCAATCACCTCAACGCCAACATCAGCCTGAAGTTGACGCACATGGGGCTCGATGTGGATGAGACGATGGCTCGCGAAATTGTCAGCGGCCTGGTCGCGAAAGCTGCGGCGATGACGCCGCCCGGATTCGTGCGCGTCGATATGGAGGGCTCTCCTTACACCCAGCGCACGCTCGATTTCGTCCACGAACTGCATCGCATGCCGGGCAACGGCAACAGCGTCGGCACGGTGATCCAGTCGTATTTGAAGCGCTCGGAGAGCGATGTGGAGAAGTTGCTCGCGGAAGGAATTCGCATCCGGCTGTGCAAGGGCGCGTACAAGGAACCGGCCAGCATCGCTTTTGAAAACAAGGCGGATGTGGACGCGAACTACGTCAAGCTGATGAAGATTCTGATGAAGAGCGGCATTTACCACGGGCTGGCGACGCACGATGAGAACATCATTCGCCAGGCGCAAGCCTTCGCCAAAGCGGAGAAGATCTCGCCCGATTCGTTCGAATTTCAGATGCTCCACGGCATTCGCCGCGATTTGCAACAGAGCCTGGTGCGCGAGGGCTGGCGCATGCGCGTGTATGTGCCGTTCGGCAGCGAATGGTATCCGTATTTCATGCGGAGACTGGGCGAGCGGCCGGCGAACGTGTTCTTCATCGCGCGGAACCTGCTGCGGGCTTGAAGGAGCGTCGAGCGAGCATCCGATTCGCTGGTTCGTCGCGAGCTGGTTCGTCGCGAGCTGGCAGCCTCGCTTCAGCACAGGAACTGCTGGACTTTTCTATCATCCGAGCGCGCCCGCACTTTTTCAACAACTTACACGAAGGCTCAACAACATGCGGACAAAAGGCCGCTGGCGGGCCGTAGGGCGCACGTTTTCTGCCTGGACGATATATGAGCCGCACGGGCCAACGAAGGTCGCTGTAATCGTCCCGCAGGCTCCGGAAACAGCATTCTATGAGACGGGCGCGGCGGCTTTTCCGAGTTGCGGTTTCACATTCGTTTTGTGTGCACACATTTGTATGTACACTGTATTTTTAACCTCCAGCCCCGACCGGGGGCGATTTTGTGTGGCGCGGGCACTCCTGCCCGCGGAAGCTATCCAGGAGCAGAAATCCCGTCCCAAATTCGAGCTCAGTTAGTCTTTCGCCAGTAATTGCTCCTGGTTAGATTTCGCGGACAGAGTGTCCGCGTCACACATTCTTGCGCCTCAGCGGCAATTGTCACTGACTCGCATGGCGGCTGCTTCCGGCGTCGTTGGCAGCCAGCGCTTGATTGGCGGCTGTTCCCGTGGACTCCTTCCTGTTGACGTGCCTGCGCCACCTGATGGAAACAACTCCAGCACTTCGTTGAGCGTCGCCGCCGTTCCAGCCGTGGCTCCCACGTCCACGTCCAACGGCCCGCTGAGTCCCGTGATCACGGGCGTCACGCTCGCCAGTCCGTTGATGTCACTCATAACGCTGGTTTGGCTCACGCTCAGAATGACGGGCATCCCCGGATTGCCGGAATTGGTTTCGCCACTTCCACCTGTAGCTGACGTTCCTTGCGGCCGCAGCACCGTATTTAAGAACGCAACCGTAGCTCCCAACACCGCGTGCGGCGGCGAAGCAGCATCGACTACCCGCACCACCACCGGCGCAAAGCTTTGCCCCGTAGAAACCTGGCCCGCACCGGCTACAGCTTGTAAGTTCAGTTGCGCGAGCGGCACCGGATTGGCATAAATCTGCTTGCACGGAACATTCGCAGGAGCCACGCAGGCGTTGACTTGCGACACGGAGGCGAATTGGCTGACTGACAGGGTGATGGTGGCATTGCCGTTGGAGTCAGTCCGTGCGCTGGCAGCACTTAGCACGGCCGATCCGCTGGACTGGGAAAAATTCACCGTCGCATTCGCCTGAGGCGTGCCGTTGCTCAAGACTCGCGCCGTGAGCGGCACACTGACGGTCGCTCCCTGTGCGATCCACAAATACGGTGTTAGCACACCCAGGTCGGAGGCAGACTCGGTGGCCGTCACGTTCGCTTGCACGGATTTGCTGGGAACGTAGACTCCCGGCGCCAGCGTAGCGGTGATGATCGAGGAGCCAGCTGCTGCCGGCGTAAGCCAGGTGGAGGAATTGCCGCTCTGATCGCTGACCACTGTGCACGACGAATTGCCGCCGCAAATGGAGAGATGCAATCCGTTACTGGCGCCCCATCCGATGGTCGCGCCCGCAACCGGAGTCACTCCATCGCTGGCCAGCACGCGCACGCTGACTGGGCTGATGGCCTGCGGTTCCAACCGCGGTAGATGGGTTCGTCCCGCTGAGCAGGAGGATGTTGTCGCTGGCCGCCGCGCCGAAGGTCACGGCGCCGGTCATGGTGCTGGAGTTGCCGGTTGCAGGATCGGTGATCGTAATGCTCTGTGGCCCATCGGGGAACGCGGGCGCGGGCACGATCATCTGTCCGGCGCTGACCGCTAACGGCGCCACCGGCACATTCCCCACCGACACCGTCAGGCCGGAAGAAAATCCGATGCCGGTGATGGTGAGCGCGCCTCCGCTCACGCCCAGCCGTTGCGGAGAAACCGCGTCGGCGTAGAGCACAGACGTGCGATATCGATAGTCCGGGCGCCCATCTCCGCGCAGATCGGCGATGCCGATGATGAAGTTCGCGCTGGTGGAGACCTGCGCATTGAGCTGGGTCATTCCCGAAACAATGGAGTTGAATGGAGACGATGTGAATGCCGGCGGGGCCGTGCCTTGCGGATCGGACGCAGCCCACATGCCAATGACCGGTTGCGCTTTGCTTTGTGTGGCCGCGCCTGATTCGTCAAGCGCTGTCACCGCTACCGACAATGTGCGATTCGCCTGTGCCGGCAGCCAGGCGTAGGCGACGTTGCCATAGGCGTTCAGCGATCCCGTCCAGGTGCCGGGAGAAAGAACGTGCGCCGGGGCGGACCAGGTTTGCGTAGGCGACCACGGCGGCACGGGCTGTGCACTGCCCGTCATCAGAATGTCCTGCGCCACGTCCTGCCCGGCGGAAACTGTCAGCATGATCGATTGCATCGCCCCGGAGGGCGTGACTTGATAAGGCGCATACGGTCCCACACCCAGCGCCCACGTTGGATCGATCGCCTCGACCGTGAGCAGATACTGCGCCGTGCCGCCATTGGGCAGCGGCAAGCCCGCCAGGTCGAAGAAGCCTTCCTGCGCTGGATTGGTCGATCCCCACTCGCTCAAAGGATCGCCCAGCCCGTCGGTGAAACCGGTCACGGGATTTCCCGCGTTGCCCGTGAACAGAAAACCGGAGACCGAGGTCACAACATATTTGCGCGAGGGCTGCCCGGTGGCGGGGTTGATCCAGCGCGCGACCACGTTGACTCCCTGCATGGGCTGGGTCGGATTTCCCGCCGCGTCGGTGAACCAGACCGAGCCGTGCACGCGAGCGGTAGCGGCTGAGAAAATTTGCGTTCCCGGAAAATTCTCCTGATTCTGCGAAGTCACCGGATACAGCCGCGACAAGGCCGCGACGTCGTCGGCCGAGGGCTGATAGGGAGTGGGGTAGCAATTCGTAATGGGCACGCAATAGGCCGGGTCGGCGTAGTGCATGACGGGAAATCCGGCATAGTCGTCGCTGGTAGGAAAAGGCGAGCCGGTCAGCACGTTGGGGTTCGCCTGCGACCATCCCAGGCCGAGAACCGTGCCAATGGTGCGCACCAGCCGGTATTCGATGTCGACCGTTTGCGACGACTCTTGCAGGCACTGGCCATTGATGACGATGAGCGCATGCTGGTACGTGCCCAGCGCGCCGTAATTATCATTCCCGCCGAAGACAGCATTGAAGAAACACTGGTCCCCATCGCCCGCACCCGCTCCCATCAGCGCGTCGGTGACCGAGCCGTCATCGTCATACACCACGGCCACCGGCGTGCCAATCGCGGAAGATTGAATATCGGTGGGCATGGAGATGCTGCCGTCAGAGTTGACGGTGACGTTGGAGCCACTCACATCTTCGGCAAGTTCGCCTCCACTCGAAACATTCAGCGCCGCGGTGGAGACCGCCGTCCACTGACTGAAGGCATTTGCGACCAGAGAATTGGCGGAAGCGTTGTTTTCAATCGAGCTGAGATCGCCTTGATCGGTGTAATAGATGATCTGCCCGAGCGGCCAGGTGAGCGGCTGCCCCGTCATGGTTGAATCGAAGTAACTGGTGCCGGCAACGTACTTCGGGCCGCCGGCATGGGAGAGCACGGCGAAAAAGAAAACGATTCCCACCCCGACGGCCAGCCTGAGGAGAAACGAGCCCGCGGTAGATGCCATGCGCGTTGGCACAGTCATCTCCGGGCTGAGAGTTTTCAGCATAAGCTCATTCCTCCCCACTGGCGCGCCGCACCGCCCCGGCGAAATCGCTCAAACGAAACCGCGATCTCCCACCCAGGACGGGATCTTTTCGAAAGGCAGAAAGTTGTTGCGCGGAAAGCAGAACGCCTCCGCCGGGATCGAGGCTGAAGCGTCCGAGACCTCCGCCGACGCAACTGGTCAGTCCCAATTTGCTGGGAGCATAAAGAAAAAGGAGCAGCCGCTCCCCGACCCGATAACGCTGGCCGCCAGACCATAGACCAATCCATTGCGAGATGGTGAAATCCTCGCCGGGAGTGGCGCCGCGAATGGCCGTCTCTGACATGAAAGGTGATGGCAACGGTTTCGATGGGCTGGCCGCGGGTCGCGGGCCGGCGCGCGATGGATGTAACCGTTCCCGAGAAGATGGTTCCGGCCGCCGCGGCGAGTTGAGGCAAGTCGTAAACCCGCGGCGACCCGACGCGCGGAATGTGCCCGACCGGTGGTGAAACCGGCAGCGCGAAGTCCAGCCCACGTTCGGGCGACTGGGACTGGGCGCTGACCACAACCGCGGTCAGAGCGATAAGAAAAAATGCGAGCAGACGCCAACTTCTCCCATACATGGGGAGGACCTCACACGATCAATCTGCTCGGAGGAAAACCGGGAACAACCGGGAAACAGGACAGCCTAACGCGCGCTGCCCATGCAAATCTGTGACAGATGTCACAAGAGACCTGTTGATAAGCAGGGAGCAATTGAATTTGAGAAAACCTTCCTCCCCTAATCAGTACAGACGGAAATCCACTTCGACTTCGATCTGCGTCGCCACTGGCTGGCCGTTGAGCGTGGCCGGCTTGAAGCGCCAGCGGCTGACGGCCTCGATCGCCTTCTCGTCCAGGCCCATGCCCAGACTTCGGCGCACATGGATGTCGTACGGACGCCCATCGGAGGCCACGATGATCAGCAGCGTCACAATGCCCTGCTGCTTGGCCTTGCGCGCCTCCTCGGAAAAAGTCGGCTCGGGACTGTAGATCGGTTGCGGAACTGTGACTCCCATTTTGCCGGCGGGATAAATTCCTGGCGGTCCGGAGCCGACGTGCGGTCCGACTGAGTCGCCAATGCCGCCGCAACAACTCGTGCCGATCCCTCCCGGGCCGCCGGGGCCGTCAGAAAGCCACTTCGAAAACGGCGACGAAGGATCCCCGATGCGCCCGCCTTGCGGGAACTTCACCTCGGGCGCGACCACCACCGTTTCCTCGACTGGAAGTTTCGGCATTTCAGTGGGCAGCCTCACCGTCGGAGGCATTAACTGATCGGCGAGCGAGGCCCTCGGCGGATTTCCGCGCGAAGCGGGAAGCTTGTCGAAGTTGCCGCCGCCTCCGCCACTTCGTCCGGCAAAAATTACGGGGAAGTCGTTCAGCCGCGGAAAGCGCTGCTCAATGCCGGGAGCGTTCTTGATAACACAACTCGTCAGATAGATGAACACCCCAACCACTGCGGCTTGGCCGAGAAGAGACAGTACAAACGATTCGCGGCGGACGCGATACATCCCGTCGCTCTTACCAGCGGACACTGAAAGGAAGTTCAGGCCGGAAGGTTCGGGAGTTGCAGCGGTCATCGCGCACGCTCCTGCTCGGCAGACTTGAAAGTTGCCGCCAGCAATCTCAGGCTGACTTGCGGTAAGACGCAGAGATTCGGAAAAAGGATTTCCGAGTGGCTTGTGGTTGAGGGTTAATTCCCGCTCTACGGGATTACGCGAAATGGGTGGTTGCTGGTCAGCGTGCCGGATGGCGTGGCGACGGTGACGAGTCCTGTGGTCGCCCCTGCGGGGACCGTGGCTGTGATTTCTGTTGCTGACCTCACCGCGAACGCTGCCGGGGTGCCGTTGAAGTTTACGGCGGTCGCTGCCGTCAGATTGTTTCCGAGCACGATCACATGAGACCCGACAATGCCGGAAGTGGTGCGGGTTTCGATGAACGGCGCGAGTCCCATGGACAGGCTGAAAGCGGTGCCGCAGCCACCGATGCAGTTGGTGCTGCTGCCGCCGCTAAAAGCGGTTCCGTAGAATTTTCCGTTGGTGGCCTGCATCACGCTTTCGAAGGGACCGGTGCCGTCGGCACAATTCGTCTTCGCACAGAAGTCATAGAGCGTGGTCAGCGTGCCCGCCGGCGTGATTTGGAAAACCGTGCCGGCTACACCGTTAGTGCCGCCTTGTGGCGTCGTGCCGTAGAAATTTCCGTCGGTGCCCTGGATCAGCGCGGCCTCGGGATAGGCGCCATCGTTGGAGTTGAAGCTGTGCAGCGTGGTTAGCTTGCCGGTAGTGGTGAGTTGGAAAACCGTTCCGTAGCCGTTGGCGCCGCCCTCGGCTGTCGTGCCGTAGAGATTGCCGTCGATGCCTTGCACCAATCCACCGAAGAGTTCGAATCCGTCAGTGCAGTTGGTTTGGGCGCAGAAGGTGTAGAGCGTGGTCAACTTGCCGCGAGGAGTTACCTTGAAGACGGTGCCGCATCCGGAAGTACCTCCGCATGCGGTGTTGGCTCCGCCCTGAAGCGTGGTTCCGTAGAAATTCCCATCGCTGGCCTGAATGAGAGATCCGAAAGCGGCATCCTGGCCGTTGCTGCCGTCGAAATTCGCCAGCGTGGTCAGCACGCCTGCCGGCGTTATTTTGAAAACGATTCCCGCGCCAAAAGCTCCACCGATGGGAGTGGTTCCGTAGAAGTTGCCGTCGGAGCCTTGCACCAATCCTGCCGAAGGATTGGCGCCATCGCTGCATCCCGACTGCGAGCAGAAGCGATAAAAAGTTGTCAGCTTACCGGCCGGGGTGATCTCGAAAATCGTACCGAAGTTATTGGTGCCGCCGGCATTTGTCGTGCCGTAGAAATTGCCGTTGGTGGCCTGAATCAATCCTGCGTTGGCGACGGCGCCGTCGCTGCAACTCGGTTGCGAGCAAAAACTGTACAGCGTGGCGATCTTGCCCGCAGGGGTCATGGCGAAAACCGTGCCTTCGTCCATGGCGCCGCCAGCCGCGGTGGTGCCATAGAAGTTTCCGTTGGTTCCCTGCACGAATGGAGCGCCCGGCCAGCCGGGGTCTCGGCCATTGGTCTTGTTGAAGCTTGCCAGGGTGGTCAACTGCGCGGGCGCGGAGATGGTCGCCGCGCAAAACAGAATGAGGATGCAGGCGATTCGCTTCGTCATAATAAGGTGACCAGCCGTGGGGGGAGACATGATTGTCCCTTGGGATGTGGGAAGGGTCAAGATGCAGAATTCTGCAGAGTGTGGAATGGGGTCCATTCGCGAAAGGGAAACTAGGGGGCACTCCAGGCGTCTGTCCCCACGTTTTCTCCAGCGTGAGATTTCCAGAGTCTTGGTCCTCAACCTCTCGGCAAACAAAACGGTGTTTCGGCACCGCACAGGATATCTTTGTCCTTGACAGCGCCTTCGCTCTTATCGAGGGCCACCCGCCCAACACGCAGCATCGCCCGCTGGTGAGAGATGGCGCGGACTGTCCCGCACCTGGTCTCCCATGATTTTCCATGACATCGAAGTCTTTGTCGATTGCAATGCAAGGGCGGGGGGCAGCCACAATGCTGGTTTGAAGAACGGGTATGCGACCAGCAATAACCGGAACGGAGGGACCATGGACTCTGCTGGATGCCGCCGAGTTAAATTTGGCTCCAGTTTTACAGCCAGTGCCTGCCTGAATAGCATCAGTTCGGATCGTTGGAGGAACCGTGGACCGAGTGCTATATGTTTTCTAGGAGTCACTGCGGTGGCTGGTCGTCGCGACTGGTTTGGTGGCAGCAATAGCATTGTTCCCAATTGTTTTCTTACTTGTACCCAAGTTGCGCAGATCTTGGTTGCAGGCGAGTGCTCTCCAGCCGCGTTTTCCAAAAACGGGAAGGTGGTTCGCATGGATCGGTATAGCGGAAGTTATGGGTGGTGTTCATCACATACGGCCTACGGGTATTCTTTCCGCATCCGTTGCTGCAACCCCGTTACATGATTTTGGCATTCTCGTTTCAGCCTGCTACCTACTACTAATTTGGTGCTCTGCGGAAGCTTGGTCGCGGATGTGCTGAAGCCAACGGCGCGACCTACGTTCAGTCCGGGCAGACAGTAGCGTCTCTGAGCCGATGCGAACGAGTGTATGGATCAGCAACTGGCATTAGTCTCTACGCCGCGTGGGACGCGTATACTCTGTTGGCAATTGGTATGCGGTTCCAACACGTCACGTGACCACATGGCTGATGCCGAGTTATGTGCTTTTTGGATGCGGCTCGTGTTGATTGTGATAGTGATTGCCTTCGATGTATCCCTAGTGAGGCGAGCCCTAGACGATGAAGCGCTACGGAAACCGGATGGGCCAAGAGCGTCATAACCTTGCTGGGAAAACCCCGGGACAGACGGGACGTTCACCAGTTTTTTGGAAAGACTAAGTGACGGAGAAGAATAATTGGGGTGCGTCGCGTCTGTCCCCATGTTTTCCCGCCCATGGTGCAGCCCCCATCTCGCTTGGTCAGGAATAGAGCTTCTGTCCTTGTTTCCCCGAGGCTGTGGCAAGGTCGAAATACTCGTGCAGCCAGTCGAACTTTTCCTCGCTGATGTGCGCGACGATGCAGATTGGAATGCTCACGACCGTGCCGGGGGCTGGACGGTTTTTGGAAGCGGGCCAATTCTCGGTGACGATGGCTCTGTGTAGGTACTCGATGACGAAGTAATCGTCGGTGGCGAACAGGGTTGTTGGCTCCATCTTGATGTCCTCGGTATGAGTTCTCGCCGCCGTGGATCGTTCGGCCAACTCTCTGATTTTTTCAGTCCCGGTAAACTTCTCTCCGGTCGCCATTATCGTCCATTCACAATCGGGAGCCACCAGCGCCATGAATCCGTCGACGTCGGAGTCGACACTCAGGAAGGTCTTCTTGAATGTTTGAATGAGCTTTTCGTGGGGCATAGTGCGATCTCCTTGTCGGACTTTCACCCTTTGATGCTGGCAATCATTCAGCGGTTAACCTCAGCCCGCAGATACTGCTGCTCCGCTCGAAATGTCTTCCCAACTCATCCCGTCTGTCCCCATTTCGTCCCCTGGGGTGCAGGTGCACTCCACCATGTCTTTCCCATCTTTTCCTTGTGGGCAAGCTGAAGTTTTCTTGAGTTGGTTTGTTGTGCCGTCCCTGCGGGACTTGTTCTTTTTTGTCTGACTTACCCGGGACTTCCGTCCCGGGCTATCTTCTGCCGCCCCTTCGGGGCTGGGTTCAGCCTGGTCGATAGCCTCCGCCTATGGTTTCCCGTGCATTCATTGACTGCCTGTGGCGCGGTCCGTAAGATGGAGCGACCTTCGAGGACTCGTCGCAGCTAACCATCGACAAGCAATGATCGGCCAGACCATTTCGCACTACCGCATTGTCGATAAGCTAGGTGGTGGCGGCATGGGCGTGGTCTACAAGGCTGAGGACACTGAACTCGGCCGCTTCGTCGCCCTGAAATTTCTTCCCGACGAAATGTCGCAGGACCCACAAGCCCTGGAACGCTTCCGCCGCGAAGCCCGCGCCGCCTCTGCCCTGAACCATCCCAACATCTGCACGATTTATGAAATCGGCAAGAATGGCGAGCAGTCGTTCATCGCCATGGAGTTCCTTGACGGCGAGACGCTGAAGCACCGCATTGGGGGCAAGCCCATGGAGAGCGAGATGGTGCTTGCGCTCGGCATCGAGATGGCCGACGCGCTGAATGCGGCACACTCCAAGGGCGTGATCCATCGCGACATCAAGCCGGCCAACATTTTTGTGACGGCCGAGGGGCACGCCAAGATTCTCGACTTCGGACTGGCCAAGGTTTCTTCCTCGGGCGGGCGAATTCCTGAGAGTGCGGTGATGCTGGAAGCTACGGCCGATGCTGGTCCCGCGCAACTGACCAGCCCCGGAACGGCTATGGGAACCGTCGCGTACATGTCGCCGGAGCAGGTGCGTGGGAAGGAACTCGACGCCCGCACCGATCTTTTCTCCTTCGGCGTCGTGCTCTACGAAATGGCAACGGGCGCGCTGCCCTTTCGGGGCGATACCTCGGGAGTCATCTTCGAATCCATCCTGAACCGCGAGCCGACGAAGCTGGCGCGCCTCAACCCCGAAGTGCCGGCGGAGTTGGAACGGATCATTGACAAGGCGCTGGAGAAAGATCGCGACACGCGTTATCAGCACGCCTCCGACTTGCTGGCGGACCTCAAGCGGCTGAAGCGCCAGACGGAATCGAGCCGCGTCGCCGTGCTGCCAGCGGTCTCTGAGACGAAGCGCAAGACATGGATCTGGATTAGCGCCGGCGCAGCCCTGATCGCGGTGGTGGCGGCACTTGCGTTGTACCTGCGGCCGGGCAGAACCGCGCAGATTGATTCCATTGCTGTGCTGCCTTTCACCAACGTCGGAGGCGACGCGAGCGCCGACTACCTCGGCGACGGCATCACCGAATCGCTGATCGCCAGTCTTACCCATGTGCCCGACCTCAAAGTGAAATCGCGCAACTCGGTCTTCCGTTACAAAGGGAAAGATGTCGACGCGCAGAAGGTGGGCAGTGAACTCGGGGTATCGGCGCTGGTCAGCGGGCGAGTCACGCCCCACGGCGATAATGTGGAAGTGAGCGCCGAACTCACCGACGTCCGCGACAACACCGAGCTTTGGGGACAGCGCTACAGCGGCAAGAGCACGGAGATCATCTCGCTGGAGCAGCAGATGGCCGGCGATCTGGCGGCGAAGTTACGCTCCGGCATGAGCACTTCCGAGAAACAGCAGGTCACCCGGCAAGGTACGCAGAACCCCGAAGCCTACGAGTTGTATTTGAAGGGGCGCTACGCCTGGAACAAGCGAACCCCCGCGGACTTAGAGGCCGCGATCTCGTATTTTAATCAGGCCATCGCCAAAGATCCCGGCTATGCCTTGGCGTATTCCGCACTGGGGGATGTGTATACGGTGTATCCGGTGTATGGCGCCAAATCGAGCGAAGTTGTTCCCAAGTCAAATGCCGCGGCGCGCAAAGCTTTGGAACTGGATCCGACGCTGGCGCATCCTCATGCCGTGCTGGGCGGCAATTATATGGAGTACGACTGGGACTTTGCCGGGGGAGAGGCGGAGTACAAGAAGGCTTTCGAACTGGATCCGAATGATGCAGCGGCCCACCAATGGTATGGACAGGACATCGCATGGATTGGCGGTCACGAACAGGAAGCGCTGGCCGAGATGAACCGGGCCCATCAGCTTGATCCCATGTCCCCGATCATCTCCGAGACCCTGGGTCTGGTGCAAACCACGGCGCGAAAATATGACGACGCCATCGCCACCTGCCAAAAATCGGCCACCGACAATCCGACGTTCGCCCAGGCTCACGTCTGCTTAGCGCACGCCTATTGGGCCAAGAGTATGTACCCGCAAGTGGTGCAGGAATTCAAGCTTCTCGGTCAACTGAATCAGAACCAGAAGGATATTGAGTTTGCCGCTGCTCTGGAACAGGGCTTTCAGTCCGGAGGCTGGAAAGGCGCGCTGACCAAGGGTATTGAGGTCCGGGAGGCGCAGCGTAAGAGCAGCTACTGGTCTGCGTACGACATTGCCGATCTCTACGTCGGATTAGGAGAGAAAGATGAAGTCTTCCGCTGGCTCAACGTCGCCTATGAAGAGCGCGACTACCAGATGGAAGGCTTGAGGACCGATCCTCTGCTCGATTCGGTGCGTTCCGACCCGCGCTTTGCCGAGTTAGTGAAGAAAGTCGGGCTGCCGCAGTAGTTGGCGGCTGGTACCAGGGCAGGTCCCGGTACAATCACCTTCCTTGTTCTGCGGCGATGGCCGGGGCAATTTCCAGAACTTCGCGAACCACTGCATCGATATCCGTATCTTTGGTGCGGTGGTTCACGATGCAGGCGCGCAGGCAGAACTTTCCCTTTAATTCTGCGTTCGAGAGATACACCCTGCCCCGCGCGACGATGCGTTTGAGTAGCGCCAGATTGAAACGATTGCGCTGCTCTTCGGAGGCGCCGCTGTCGAGGATGTGGCGGAAGCAAACTGCGCTGAGTTCCACGGGAGCAAGAAGTTCGAGCGACGGAGAGTCTTCAATCGCGGCCGGCCAGGCGTTGCGCATGGTCGAGGTCCTGCTGGATGGCGGCGCGGAAAGCGTGCAATCCGTGGTAGCGCAGCGAGAGCCAGACTTTTAGCGCGCGGAAGCGGCGGGAAAGCTCGATCGACTCTTCGAAAAACGCGAAGCCCTCCACGGGATCCGAGCTGAGTTGTTTGGCATAGCTGCCGGTATAGGTGAAGGTACTTTGTGCGCGGCTGACATCTCGATAGAGCAGGCAGCCGCAATCGAGAGGCTGGTAGAGCCATTTATGCGGATCGAGGGAAAGTGAATCCGCCAAAGCCATGCCATCGAACTTTTCGGGCGCTGCCATCGCGGCCAGTGCTCCGTAGGCGCCGTCGATGTGCATCCAGAGATCGTGGGCGCGGGCAATGGCTGCGATTTCGCGCAACGGGTCGATGGAGCCGGTGTTGACTGTGCCCGCCGATGCGACTACGGCGATGGGCTCGCGGCCTTGCGCCTCGTCCTGGGCGATTGCTTGCTCCAATAGCGACGGAATCATGCGGTAGGAATCGTCGCAAGGAATGTAATGCAGATTCTCGCGGCCGATTCCGAGCATGGCTACGGCTTTGGGCACGGCCATGTGCACTTGCTCTGAAGCATAGATGACGCCCGCGTTCCGGTTGTAGAGACCGTGCTCATTGGCCGGAGTTTTCTTCTCGCGCGCCATCGCCAGTCCCATGAGGTTCGCGGCGGAACCTCCGCCGGTCAGGGTTCCGACAAAACCGTGGCAGCCGACTGCTTCTGCCAGCCAGCGAACCACCGTGCGCTCGATGGTGACGCCTGCTGGCGAAGAGCGCCATGCCGTGATGTTCTGGTTCAGCACCGACGCAAAGAGGTCGCCGAGCGCGGCTATGGGCTCTCCTGATCCTTGGACGTATCCGAAAAAGCGGCCGTTCTGGGTGCGCGAGTTTGCAATCACATCCGTGAGGGCGGCAAAGGCCTGATCGCCCATGCCGCTCTCCGGCAGGTCGAGGTCGAAGAGGATATTGCTTTGGGCTCCGGTTGTCTGGGGGAACGTGGAGCGTTGGTCCAGTGTGGACAGATATCCTGCGCAGAGGTCGACGACATCGGCGGCCAGACGGCGAAAGTCTTCGGAGGAGAGATCGAGGGCATTCATGACTGCTGAATTTAATCACAGGCGGACAGAATCGGTGGAAAGGAACTTGCGATTCTATTCCGAGAACCGATTTCGCGCACGGGAACTGCTGTTTGGCCAGCGAACAGCAGGTTCCTCACCGGGCTTTCAGCCCGGTTCGGAATGACAAGATGAATTGTTTAAGGCTGACCTCGGTTCGGAATGACACGATGAATTTGTTAAGACTGACCCACTACCAAATTTTCCCCTTGCGTTGACTTGTTTCTTGTCCGCTCCTAAGATTGCGTGATCCTTTTTACAGCGCTGCTGGTTTTGGACTTATGCTCGGCCAAACCATCTCCCACTATCGAATCATTGAGATGCTCGGGGGCGGGGGCATGGGTGTGGTGTACAAGGCCGAAGACACGCGGCTGGAGCGCTTCGTCGCGCTGAAGTTTCTGCCCTACGAAGTTTCGCGCGATCCGGTGGCGCTGGAGCGTTTCCGGCGCGAGGCCAAGGCGGCGTCGGCGCTGAATCATCCCAACATCTGCACGATCCATGACATCGGCGAGGAGAACGGCCGCACCTTCATGGTCATGGAATACCTCGACGGCCTGACTTTGAAGCACCGCATTGCGGGCCGGCCGATGGATCTTGACCTGCTGCTGCCCATCGCCGTGGAAATTGCGGATGCGCTGGATGCGGCGCATGCCAAGGGAATTGTGCATCGCGACATCAAGCCGGCAAACATTTTTGTGTCGACGCGCGGGCATGCGAAGATTCTCGATTTCGGATTGGCCAAGGTCACGCACACCAGCACTTCGAGCAGCGGCAACACGGTGACGCGGGCGGAGTCCGATGCCGATCACCTGACCAGTCCGGGCGCGATGCTGGGCACGGTGGCGTACATGTCGCCGGAGCAGGTGCGAGCCAAGGAATTGGATCCGCGAACCGATCTGTTTTCGTTTGGCTGCGTGCTCTACGAGATGGCGACCGGGCGGATGCCGTTCGACGGATCGAGTTCGGGAGAAATCTGCGGCGCGATTCTGCATCAGGAGCCACCCGTTGCTTCTCTGGTGAATCCGCTGGTTCCGACGGGATTGGTGGCAGTGATCGGCAAGGCTCTGGAGAAAAATCGCGACCTGCGCTACCAGCATGCTTCGGAAATGCGCGCCGACTTGCAGCGGCTGAAGCGCGATACCGAGAGCGCGCGCTATCCGGCGAGCGGGTCGGGCGTGAATGTGGGTGCGGTGCGACAGGTTGCTGAGGCGGCACGGCTCGCCGAGCGCATGCCGGCTCCTGGCTTGAGTAAACGCTGGCTGATTTCTGCGGTTGGTGCATTGGTTGTGATTATCGCGCTGGTCGCGGGAGGACTTTACCTCCGCTCACATCCGAGGCACGCGCTGAGCGATAAAGACACGATCGTGGTCGGCGATTTCGCGAACAGCACGGGCGATCCGGTGTTTGACGACACACTGAAGACGGCGCTGACCGTCGCGCTGAACCAGTCTCCATTTCTGAATGTGCTGCCTGACAGCAAAGTGGCGAAGACATTGAAGCTGATGACTCGGCCCGCTGATACCCGGCTGGCGCCCGATGTGGCGCGTGAAGTTTGCCAGCGCAACGGCAGCAAGGCTTACATTGCAGGGTCGATTGCCACGCTGGGCACGGAATACGTGCTGGGATTGAAAGCGGTGAATTGCCAGACGGGCGATCCGCTGGCGCAGGAACAGGCGACGGCGAACGGCAAGGAAAAAGTTCTGAACGCGGTCGGCGATGTGTCCGCGAAGCTGCGCACGGAGTTGGGCGAATCGCTGGCGACGGTGCAAAAATTCGATGTGCCGCTGGAGCAGGCGACGACCTCTTCTCTGGAAGCGCTGCAGGCTCTGACGCAGGGTCGAAAGATCGATCACGCCAAGGGCACGGCGGCGGCTCTGCCCTTTTACCAGCGAGCGATTCAGCTCGATCCCAACTTTGCCATGGGATATCGCCAACTCTCGAGCAGCTATTTCAGTAACGGCGAGTCGAGCCGGGCGGGCGAGTATGCGACCAAGGCGTTCGAACTGCGCAATCATGCCAGCGAGCGCGAGAAGCTGATCATCACCGCCGACTACTACAGAAACGTCACGGGAGAACTGGATAAGTCGGCGGGGACGTATCAGGAGACCGTGGATAATTATCCTCGCGATTTTTCGGCGGGGAACAATCTGGGCGTAGTGTACGCACAACAAGGTAATTACGAAAAGGCGCTGGAGATTACGCGGCAGGAGCAGGGTGCCGCGCCGGATCATGTGAGCGTGTATGAAAATATCGCCAATTATCTGCTGGCCCTGCATCGCTTTGATGAGGCGCGGCAAACGATTGACGGGGCGCACACGCTTCACCTGGAAGATTGGATTCTGCACTCCGAGTTGTACGCGCTGCACTTTCTGCACGAGAGTTTAGGCGGGATGGAGGCAGAGCGGCAGTGGTTTTCGGGGAAGCCGGACCTGGAAAATTTTGGGCTGTCGCTGGCGTCGGATACTGAGGGTTATGCCGGGCATGTTGGCAAGTCGCGAGAGTTGCTGCGGCGGGCAGTGGATTCGGCGATCCGCGCCGACAGCAAAGAGAGCGGCGCAACCTGGTGGACCAATGCCGCCCTACGCGAAGCGGCGTTCGGAAATTTGGCGGAGGCACGAAAGGATGCGGACGCGGGCTTGAAACTGGCGCCGGCGAGCCAGGGCGTGCAGACCGAAGCCGCGCTGGCCTACGCGATGATTGGTGACGCGGCGAAGGCACAAATGCTGGTACAGGAATTGAATAAGCAATATCCGCTGGACACGCAGATGCAATCGATCTGGCTGCCGGCGATTCAGGCGCAGCTGGCGCTGGGTCACAAAGATTCGGCGGCGGCAATCAGTCTGCTGCAGAGCGCCTTGCCGCCGATCGAGTACGGGGCGATTCCCTTCCTCACGAATCCTTCGTGTCTGGAGACCAGCTACATTCGCGGCGAGGCGTATCTGGCCGCGGGACAGGGCGCGGCGGCGGCTACCGAGTTCCAGAAAATTCTGGATCATGGCGGCATCGTGTGGAATTGCTGGACGGGCGCGGCGGCGCATCTGGGCGCGGCGCGGGCGAATGCGTTGCAGGCGAAATCGTCGCAAGGCGCAGAGGCGGATGCGGCGCGGGTGCGCGCGCTAGGCGCGTACAAAGAATTTCTCGCGCTATGGAAAGATGCCGACCCGGATGTGCCGATTTTCAAGCAGGCCCAGGCGGAGTACGCCAAGCTGCAGTAGTGTCTTGCGCCCGCAGTTTGACTGCTGCGATGAGAGAATCGGATTCCCTCCAATAAACCGCAATGAGCGTTATCGGGGGAAGTGAGATCAAGGGGATAGGCCCCGACGCGAGCGCCGGGGCCATTCACCCAGCAGCGCTACGATGCGCGCCGCTGTCCGCCTTGATCTTTCTGTTTGTCATCCCGTTCCGCGTCGGTTCCGCCCTGCGATGGACGCTTGTCGTCGGGATTGCGTTGTTGCTGGCCAGGTTGCTGTCCCTGGTGCTGGCCGCTTTGACCGCTGTGCGATGGATCGTTCTGCTTCTTGTTCGGATCGTCAGTCATGGAAAACTCCCGTTAGTTTGAATTTGCGGCGGACTTCGCCTCCATATATACCGCGCATATTAGTTGCATTCTTTGCATACAAGGGTTGACTTGCATCCGTGGAGGCCGCCGGGAGTGGGTTGAATTCCCCGCCTGAGTGGGGACGAATTCAGTTGAAGTCAGGGTTCCGTGGTTCCCAGCTTTCGAAAATCGCGAACGGTGGGGCGGCCTCGTTCATCCGGGGCGGAGAAATATGGTTTGCCCGACCGCGAGTCGACCGGTGCGCGTTACCGTGGCGTAGATTCCTGCGTTGTTCTGGTTGGTCCGAACGACGGCCTTCAGCATTTCGGGCGCCGGCTTCGCCGAGTCGGGATCCAGGTTCAACATCGAGCAGCGTTCGTCGCGCAGTGTAACGGTGATGGCGGGGGCATCGTCCTGCTCGCCGAATTGGAGCACACCGCCGAGCCACGCGTCTTCCTGGAAGGGAGACGGCCGCTGCAAACGAACAACAACGTTGGGGCGAAATCGTCGGACGTCCGGGCTTTGCCCTGCGAGTCGTGAGATCTCGTCGACGGTATCGAGGGTGATCACGGAGATGCTGGCTTCATCGAAGATGCCATTTTTCCAGTGCATCATCTGCACGGGAGCCCCGTAGCGACGTTCGACTTCTTTGGCTAAGTCCTCGCTGAAGACAGGCAGTTCGTGGCCATCCGGCGTGCGAATGTGCGTAGGAAGATCGCCCTGAGCGCCGTCTTGACGAAGCTGCGGAGCGAACAGGATCAGGTCGGGAAGCTTGCTGGCGGTGAGCCATGGGAGGCCACTGCGATCGTCGATGCGGCGGAACGCCAGTCGCCGGTCGCCTTCGAGGCCGTGCCAGCCCAGGTCGGCGACCTCGAGTCGCTCGCCGGCCATGGACTTCACGGGATAGCGGAAGATGGTCTCCACTTGTCCGATTTCTATGGGCATGCTCGGTTCGATTCGACCAACAGCGTATCACTGGAACAATCGGACACGCTTCGGAAGGCTGGGCTTGAGCGTTTACCTACGCCGGCGGCGACGTGGCCTGTGCGGCGGATATTTGTTGCTTCAACTGACGTCTATCTGGGCTACACTGTTTCGCGTTTGGCGTAGTGATCAGCGGTTATTTCAATTTCCCAGCGGAGGACGCTACGATTCTGGCCGCGCTCCGCAGATCGAGGAAACGTTATGTCTGCCCCCTTCGTCACCGCAGAACAGGTTGGGTCGGTAGCAGTCCGCGAAAAAGGAAGCAGCGCGGAGAACCAGTTCAGAACGGTTCGTGAGCCGGTATTTCTATTTCGTGATGGCGCTCGCGTTCGCCGTGCTGGTGGTCTCGGGATTCAGCCGCACGGTCAATAACAATCTGATCCACGCTGCCCCGCCGCGGCCCTTCCTGCTGTGGATGCACGCGACCGCATTCGTGAGTTGGGTGGTCTTCTTCATCGCGCAGTCGGGGTTGGTGCGCATACACAAAGTCGGATGGCATCGCACTATCGGATGGTTTGGAGCGGGGCTGGCGGCGGTGATGGTTCCGCTGGGCACTACGGTCGCCATCATCATGGCGCGCTTTGATGCAGTGATACTCCATCAGAGTGGCACGGACGCTTTTCTGTCGATCCCGTTTTACGACATGCTGGCTTTCGGCGTGACCATCGCGCTGGCCATCTATTGGAGGACGAAGCCCGAATTCCATCGCCGGCTCATGTTCATCGCGACCGTCGGGCTGATGGACGCGGCCGTGGGGCGCTTTGATTTCGTGTTCAACCACAATCTCTTCTTTCTTTGCCTGGACCTGCTGATCATGCTGGGCGTGGCGCGTGATCTGATCGTGGACCGGCGGGTGCACAAGGTGTATCTGTACGCGCTGCCGCCGTTGATCGTTGGGCAAAATCTTGCGATCTACATGTGGCGGATGAATCCCGCGTGGTGGCGGGGCATCACGCACGGAATTTTAGGGTAGGACCTACTGTTTCCTGTTCTGGTTGCCTGCGCCGTGCATGGTCCCATCTAGTGGGCAAAGCGTTGGCGGTTCCTTGTTGTCCACACGATGGCTGACCGGCTTCACCGTCTTCAGGTAAGCAAAGATTCCCGCCAGATCCTCGTCCGTCAGGTTACGGAACGCTGACCAGGGCATGGTCTTGTTCAGTTCGCGCGCTTGTACCGTTCCAGTGCGCATGGCCTTGATGAACATGGCCTCATCGTAATATGGAATTCCCGAAGGATCCGGCGTGAGATTTGAACTTGCGACCGTGCCCCAGGCAGTGTGGAATACCTGCCCTCCCGAGAATTCCATTCCCGCGAAGGGCATGTGGTGGCTGTCTACCGGCGTGTGGCAATCTGCGCAACCGATCAAATTGACCAGAAATCTACCGCGCTTTACCGGATCAGAAATGTCGGGTGAGGGGACGGTGGTGGTAAGAGGCTGCGGGTCGTTCTGGATGATGTACTTTACCGGGAAAATAAGTTCAGTCTTTGAAAGGACGTTACTGACCGCCGGCAGCGATCGCAAATACACGATGACCGAAGCCAAGTCTTCGTCCGGCATATTGCGGTAATGGGGAAACGGCATGATCGCGAAGAGGGCGCGACCATCATGGCCGATGCCCTCGCGAATCGAGCGGGCCAGCATGTCATCCGTCCAATTGCCCGCACCGCTCTCTCTATCAGGCGTCAGATTCGGGGCAAAGACCTTGCCAGGAAGGTCGGTGTAAGGGAGTTGCTGCCCGGCGCCAGTCATCCCCGGAGGAATCGGGTCATCCCGCTTGCTCCAGTCATGCGGCGAGTGGCAATAGAGGCATCCGATTGAGTTGGCTAAATACTCTCCGCGCTGCAGCCGTGCCGGCGTGACGTCAAAGGTACGGGCGGTAAGAGGCCTTGAACGCGGACCAAGAAACGCACGTGGCCCGAGCACTTTTACCGCACCCACTCCTATAACGACCAGCAGAACGATTACAACAATCAGCGCGATTCTCCATCCCGACTTCATGCGAGCCTCCGCGTGAAGGGCATCATAGTCGCATCCGCGAGGCCCGTGTCAACAGCGGCGCTACCCGGCGATTTGAGGCATTGGTTCACGCCTCGAATAAAATGCTGCCAACTTTATCTTCCGTTGGCGCATCTCTATGCAGCTTTGGCGTTTCACATCGCACAGTCGCCATACCTGGAGGAATTTCGAGATGAAGCTAACACTGGCATCACTGTTCATTAGCGGTTTTGCTCTTTGCGTCGCGGCCGCGCAGAGTGGGTCTGGCAGCGCGGCTGTCCAGACCGCATCTGTCCGGAATCAGCAGATCAACAATGGACCCGTGGCGGAGTATGTCTCCGATTCGAACTGCACGATTGGATGGTCGACCCGCACGCCGGGGACGATGACTCTGCGCTACGGCACCGACCCTACCAAGATGACGCAAAGCAAAGAAGCGGTTGAGAGCAATGAAGGGCGCAATCATCATGTGCAGCTGGATGGCTTGACGCCCAATACTCGGTATTACTTTCGCGTGCTGAATGAGGGCGAACCGCTCAGCGGCGTGGGAACGTTTCAGACCGTAGCGTCGGGCGAGACGGCGGTTAAGAGCAAGGCGATCATTCCGCAGTAAGCCGGCCGTAACCCGGCCGTAGGATGGCACTGCCTGCGTGGGGACGGACGCATTCGTCCGTCCTGCGAGCGCAGCGAGCTTCTCCGGACATCATCCGAAAGTCAAAAGCGCCCCGGACGAATGCGTCCGGGCCCACGTGATCTCACCCGAACTACTGCCTGCGTGGGGACGGACGCATTCGTCCGTCCTGCGAGCGCAGCGAGCTTCTCCACACATCAGCCGAAAGTCAAAAGCGCCCCGGACGAATGCGTCCGGGGCCACGTGATCTCAGCCGAACTACTGCCTGCGTGGGGACGGACGCATTCGTCCGTCCTGCGAGCGCAGCGAGCTTCTCCACACATCAGCCGAAAGTCAAAAGCGCCCCGGACGAATGCGTCCGGGCCCACGTGATCTCAGCCGAACTACTGCCTGCGTGGGGACGGACGCATTCGTCCGTCCTGCGAGCGCAGCGAGCTTCTCCACACATCAGCCGAAAGTCAAAAGCGCCCCGGACGAATGCGTCCGGGCCCACGTGATCTCAGCCGAACTACTGCCTGCGTGGGGACGGACGCATTCGTCCGTCCTGCGAGCGCAGCGAGCTTCTCCGGGCATCAGCCGAAAGTCAAAAGCGCCCCGGACGAATGCGTCCGGGTCCACGTGGTTTCCACCTCGGCGGCTGCGGCCGTATGGGTGATTATCCGCGGGTCCTAGCCAGATTTCCCGTGCGTTTCGTTGCTGAGCCTGCCTTGCGCGGGCTTGCAGCGCCGCCGTTGGAAGAATAGAGAAACTCTTCGATCTCATCGATTCGTTCGCTGGCGTCACGGTAACCAATCTCAATGAGGTCGCGCGTGTATCTGGAGGTGAAGAGCAGGTAGCTCATCAGGTCGGCGGAGGAAGCCGCGTCCCGTCCCAGACTGGATACAAAGTAATGGATGAGGGCAGGCATGTCTCGCTGGTGCTGCTCCGCCAGTTCTGACAAGTTGACCGAGGGCGACATGACGAAGGTTCGCAATGGCCGAATCTTTTCGTGTCCTTCAATGCCAAGCTGATTGATGTGGCCATCTTCGAGCAACTGATTCAAATGTTCCAGGTGCTCGATGTCAGTGGCGAGATGGTCCAGGAACATCACGTTCAAGAGAACGCCCAACACCTGCGCGAGTGAAGGGTTTCTCTCGTCTGTAGTTTCTTCCGGGCTTTCTCGATTTCCGCAGCGGACGCCGATCACGAAAACCCTCTCCGCTCCCAGGCGGATCACCGGGCTGAGCGGCTGTTGCAGGCGCAGACAACCGTCTCCGAAGAAGGCGGACCCGCGCGGAGTTTTGAGTTTCACTGGCTGGAAGAGCATGGGAATCGCCGCGGATGCGCAAACGTGGTCGACGCTGATCTTGGTGGCCACCGTCACCACCCGGATGCGCTTCCACATGGGATGGCCCCGCTTTCCTTGAATAAAGAGGTAGCTCTTTCCAGAGTTATAGTTGGTCGCAGAAATGGCGAGAGCGTAAAGGTTCCCACGCTTGATGTTTTCCTGGATCTGGTCGCAGTCGAGGTGGCGATGGAGAAATCGGCGTAGCGGGCTGGCATCCAGCAGCGAGCGGGCATGGCCTCCTCCCAGAATTGCTCCGAAGGAAAGATCGAGCATCCAGGTCAGGGAATTCTGCGCCTGGGATAAGAGGCCACAGTGAAAGATCTCAGAGGGTTTGAGAGTGGCCCAAGCCTCAACGATGCGCTCGGTGGCCTGGGGAAAATCGCCGCAACCGGTAGCCAGAGCAGCGCCGTTAATCGCTCCGGCGGAAGCGCCTCCGATGATCGGGAAGGGATTACCCTGGGTTCGGACGCGTTGCAGCTCGCCAATGCGCTTGAGAACACCGGCTTGATAAGCGCCGCGCGCCCCGCCGCCCGTCATGACCAGACCGACCGCGTTTTCCATCGTTCATCCCTCGATCGCCACTCCTATTCAACACTTACCCGCTCACCTTGACTGTGACGAGACTCACCACCGGTTTGGCGTGCGGACTGAGGGTGATTGTCCCTTTGGTCACCTGGGGTTGGTGCCTTTGGTTTGGGAGCGGATTACACCTTTGGGGCGCGACAGGCGGCGACTGGTTGGGTTCTCCTATGGGAGCGGTATTTATTGGACCCCTGGGAGGGCCTATGCAGCGACTGGCGTGGCGAGTTTTGGTGGTTGGACTATCCGTGGGTGCGGCAGCATTCGGGCAGTCGCAATCTCAGTCTGGGCAGTCTCTTGGCGACTTGGCGCGGACGGTGCATGCGCAGCAGCAGGCGGATCAGACATCGGGCGTGAAGCCCAAGGTGATTACGAATCAGGATCTACCCACGGATCCGCCGCCGGTTCCGGAGTCTTCGGAGCCGATGACGACGGTGTCGGGCGTGAAGCGGTCGTCCGCGGATCAGTATTCGGACCAGCGCGCGAATCAGCGGATGTCGGCCGAACAGCGCTCGGGCGAGCAGTGGAGATCGCGGATTCAGGATCAGGAAGCACGGGTTGCCGATCTGCAGGCGCGCATCGACCACGTGAACCAGTCAATGCATGCGGCGATTGGGACGGCGAGCTACGACACTCCGGTGAGCCGGTATCAGACGATCCAGTTAGAACGGCTGGCCCACTTGCAGGAGACGCTCGATCAGCAGAAGCAGAGACTGGCGCAGATGCAGGACGCGGCTCGGCGGGCCGGCTTGGGACAGTAGGCTGACCTTTCCCGGCTGTTGAAGAGCTTCACCACAGAGGGCACAGAGGCGCACCGAGGAATGCCGGCGCTTCTGCCTTGGTGCTGCTGATTTTCTGGGTGATTCGCGTGCGATTTACCAGCGTGTGCCAGAAGATGGCGATGCCGCGGGGGCCGGCGGACTTGTTAAGGACGTAAGGTTCGAGTGCGCGCTACAATGCGGCGCATGACGATGAACGCTGCTGGGAACTTACCTGGATCCGATACGCCGGCGTTGCACGTGGCGACCCAGCCCGACCGGTTGACCATTGTTGCCATCGCGATTGCAGCTACGGTGATTGCGGACGTTATCCATGAAGGGCTTGGCCACGGGGGGATGTGTGTCATTACTGGCGGGCAGCCGCTGGTGATTTCTACAGTGCACTTTGACTGCGGCGTGGACACACGTCTGGTGGCCGCGGGTGGGACGCTGGCCAATCTGATCTTCGGAGCGGCGTTCTGGGCCGTCGCGCGGGCAATCAAACGTTCGGCATCCTGGCGCTATTTCTTCTGGCTGCTGATGGCATTCAACCTGTTCGGGGCGGGCGGATATTTTCTGTTCTCCGGCATCGGCAACATCGGGGACTGGGCCGCGGTGGTGGCGGGATGGCAGCCCGCATGGGCGTGGCGAGTGGGCTTGACCGCGCTCGGAGCAGTTACCTATTTCGTATTATTTGTGCCGCTATGCGTGCGCGAGCTGCGTCCGTTTCTAGGGAGCGATCCGATGATTCGCGTGCGCCGCGCGCGCCAACTCACCGTGACGCCATACCTCACGGCTGGAATTCTTGCCTGTATTGCAGGCGCGCTAAACCCGGTCGGGCCGATACTGATTCTGATTTCCGCTGCGGCCGCGTCGTTTGGCGGAAACTCCGCGCTGGCGTGGATGTGGAGCCTGCTCAACGGGGCCCGCGCATCCCCAGCAGCGAAATGCAGATGCCCGAGATCAGTCGCAGTTGGGGATGGATGGTCGCGGGGGCGATTCTCGCGATTGCTTTTATTGTTGGACTGGGGCCCGGGGTGAAGCTTCATTAGTCAGATCGCGCATTCGAACGAACAAACAGGCAAAATCCTCGCTTCCTACGCTTGTCCTCAGAGGCGCTTGCCTTCGGCATCGCTGGACGGACGAATGCGTCCGTCCCCACGTGTTTGATCGTTACTCACGTGTTCATCATTAATAGTGGAAGCGGTAGCGGAGTTCCATGTAGAGCTCTCTGGGGTTGTTCCAGTGGAAGCCGCCGAAGGTGACGCTGTTGTCTTGTTCGACGCGGCGGTTGGCTACGTTGAGCGCGTTCACGGACGCCGAAAGATTGTCGGTGAATTGCTTGCCCAGCGTCAGGTCGAAGCTGGTGTGTTGCGGCAAATAATTGCCGGGATAGGGCTGGCCGGGAAAGGCGTTGGTGAATCCGGAGCCGTAATAGACGTTGGTTGAGGCGTAGGCGCGACGCGGGAGCGTGAGGTCCGCGCCGACATTGAGAGTGTTGCGCTGATCGTGGTCGAGCGGTCCCCAGGGAAGCGAGGTGAAATTGGTGAGGCCTCCGTTGACGAAGCCTCCGGCGCGCGCGACCTGGTTGGAGTAGGCGAGGTGAAGCTGGCCGTGGTGGGCGATTTGCGGCGAGCGCAGGGTGAGCTCCCATCCCCGAATCAGGGCTTGCTGAATGGTGAGCGGGAAGAACAGATTCGATTCGCCGATGTTGTTGTGATCGAAAAAATTCCTGGCGTTGGTGCGGAAAGTGTCGGCATCGAGAATCCATCCGTGGAAGGGGATGGTCAGGCCGAATTGCGATTCCTCATCGCGCTCGCCGTGCAGGGGAATGAATCCGCAATTATTCGTCTGGCAGAGTTGCACGAGCGAGCCCGACGCGGTGATCAGCGGCGGCGCCTGGTAGTAGTGGCCGTAGAAAGCGCGGAAGGTCCAGTTGAGATGGGGCACCGATACGGCGATGCCGAAGCGCGGGCTGATGGAATTTTCGGTGACGCCTCCGGAGAAGTGCGTGGGGCGCATGCCGGCGGAGAGCGTGATCCAGGAGAGCGGCTTGAATTTGTCGTCGATGAAAAATGCGGCGAGGCTGCCGGTGGGCTGCTCGATGTCGGTAAAGGGAGTTCCGGTTCCATCGTTGAAGATCGCGCCGAAGAGCTCGCTGTCTTTCTGATAGAAGCTGTAGAGTCCCGCCTGCAGGTTGTTCTTTCCTTGATTCGAACTGAAACTGATCTGGCCGCCGCCGTAGGTGGAGGCGCGATGCTGCGTGGTCGATACGGGATCGTCGATCGAACTGTCGTAGTTGGCGCGATTGTAATGGTAGAAGGGCGAGACGGTGAACACCGTGCGTGAATTGAAGGTGTGCACCCAGGAAAAATTCGCGAGGGCGTCGGCTTCGTGGTCGGCATCGCGAATGTTGAGACTCGGGTACTGGCCGGTGAGCACGCCGTTCACGAGATTGTTCTGGATGTCGTAGGGATTTGGGTCGTAGGGAATCTGGTAATAATCTTTGCGCTCGGAGGTTACGAAGCGCAGCTGGTTCGAGGGATCGACGTTGAGGATGAGCGAGGCGAAGCCTCCGTAGCCGTTGGCCGCGTCGTGAACAATTTGCGGGACGGGCGCTTCGATGCCGAGATTGCTGCGGTTGCCATTGACGCTGGCGTAGTAGGCGAAGCGCTGGGTGTGGCTGCCGAAACTGAATTGATCGTTGGTCTGATAAAAATTCCCGGCGCTGAGCACGAGTTCGGCTTCGCGATTGCGCTCAAATCCCGTGCGGGGAACGACGTTGAAGACGCCGTAGGTGCGGTCGCCGAGCTCGGCGCCGTAGCTGCCGCGATCGACTTCGAGGTAATCGATGTCTTTGGGATCGAATTGCGGGCCGAGATTGGAGGCGATGCTGGTGTTGGGAACAGGGACGCCGTCGACGAGCCAGCTGGTCTGATGGCCTCCGCGAATATGCAACTGGTCGTGCGTCATGTAGGCGCCGGGGACGTAGTCGGTGATCATGGCGACGCTGTTGGTGCGGTCGGCGCCGGGCGTGCGCGCAATGTTGAGGCGGCTGACCAGCGTGGTGGGCGTGGTGGTCACGATGATGTCGGGCGCGGCGGAGACGTTGACGGTTTCTTTGCTGCCGGCGACGGTGAGCTCGAAATGAAGCACCGGCTCGGCGCTGGAGACGACGTCGACGTTCTGCGCGGTCTGTTCGAATCCGACTCCGGCGACGCTGATAACGTATTGGCCGGGAGGAACGGTGCCAAAGGTGAAGGCTCCGTTGGCGTCGGAGGTGACGGTGGCGGACCACTCAGAGGATCTGGATTTGATCATGACCATCGCACCTTGCACGGGGCGGTGCTGAGGATCGTGAATGATGCCGCGCACTGCGCCGAAAATTACGGCGAAGGCGGCTGGGGCCAGCAGGGCCGCGAGCACGGGGATGAATATCGGGGTGCGAATCAGGCGCATGATTTTCCGAACTCTTTCCGGCGAAATGGACGGGGCGTTTCCGGCATGAGGCGATGCTTCTGCTCACGGCGGGACCCGATCTCGATTGAGTTGAGCTTTAGAACGTGCTCAGGCGGAGAGAGTTGGCGGTGCGCGTGGGGATTGGGATGCGGCGTTGCGGAGGGCGGGAGCGCTGGCGTGTGCAGTGGTCGCGTGGGTCTCGACGCTCGCAGTGAACACGGGAGCGGCCGGCGGAACGGTTGCCGCGGATTGCGATTTCGTCAGCGCGCGACCGCAGTCGTGATTGATACAGCAGTTGCGGGCGGTGAGGGCTGCTTCGGATTGCGCGCTGGCCGCTTCGTGACACTTGTGCGTTTTGCGGATGCAGCAAGCATGCGGCGGCGCAGCAGTGGCGGCCAGCGCCACCGGAAGGAAGTTTCCGGCGAGCGCGAATAGCAGCAGTAATCTTGCGGTCAAGCGCTGCATGTTGTGACGAACTCAAGAACTGACAGCAGAACCCAAGTGGGGCAAGGATAGAACAGAGGCGAGGAACGGTGCAACCGGGGCACAGGCTGGTGGATGCAGTCCACATGTAGGAACAGCCGGGGGCGGCTGTTCGGCGGCCCGGGGGATCTGGTCGTAGGGGGCTGATCTTGCCATCTCGACTAGCGGCCCGGTGAGTCTGGGCCGCTGGACAGCCGAGGCGGCTGTCCCTACATGGTTCTGGTTGCTGCCTCGCTTTGCTCGGGGGACGGACGAATGCGTCCGTCCCTACGTAGTTTCATTTGGGTGTTTGAGATAATCCTTGGTTACATCTGCAGCGCTGGGTTGGAGGGGGCTTGAAAGTACTTTTGCTGGAGAACGTCGCCGGGGTAGCCATTGAAGTATTTCGCGAGGCGGGATATGAGGTCGAGTCGCTGAAGGCGGCGCTGGACGAGCGCGAGCTGGCGGAGAAGGTCCGCGACGCAACGGTGCTGGGCGTGCGCTCGAAGACGGCCATCTCTCCGGCCGTGCTCGCGTCCGCCGAGAAGCTGGTTGCCGTCGGCGCATTTTGTATTGGCGTGGACAAGATTGATCGGGGAGCGGCTAGCGAACGGGGGATTGCGGTGTTCAACGATCCCCACTCGAACTCGCGGTCGGTGGCGGAGCTGGCGATCGGAGAGATCATCGTGCTGCTGCGTCGCGTCTTTGTTTCTTCGACTCAGATGCATCGCGGCGTGTGGAACAAGTCGGCGGCGGGCGCGCATGAGGTGCGCGGGTTGACGCTGGGCATTGTGGGATATGGAAAGATCGGGTCGCAGGTGTCGGACCTGGCGGAAGCGCTGGGCATGCGAGTCGTGTTTCATGACATCGCGCATGTATTGGCGCGCGGCAATGCGCGGGCGGTGAGCCTGCGCGAGTTGTTGGAGACGGCGGACGTGGTCACGTTGCATGTGGATGGCAAGCCGCAGAATCGGGACTTGTTTGGCGCGGAAGAATTCGCGGCCATGAAGCCGGGCGCGTGCCTGGTGAATCTAAGCCGCGGCATGGTGGTGGATCATGCGGCGCTGGCGGAGAACTTGAAGAGTGGAAAGATCGCGGGCGCGGCGATTGATGTCTTCCCTTCCGAGCCCGAGTCAGGCGGCGAGTTTACGAGCGTTCTGAAGGGTTTGCCGAATGTGATTCTGACGCCGCACGTGGGAGGAAGCACGGAAGAGGCGCAGGAAAATATCGGCCACTTCGTGGCGGCGAAGCTGGTCGACTACGTGCGCACGGGCAATTCACTGATGAGCGTGAATCTGCCGCATTGTCATCTGGAGTACGAGCCGGGATCGCACCGGCTGCTGCATCTGCATCGCAATGTGCCGGGAATTTTGCGGGCGATCAACGACATACTGGCGGATCGCGAGATTAATATCGAGCGGCAGGTGCTGGATACGCGGGGGAATCTGGGATATGCGATTTATGACATCAATCGTGCGTGCGACGCGGAATTGATGCGGGAGTTGCGGGCGGTGCCGAATACGATTGGGGTGCGGGCGGCGGGATAGGGTGGCCTGGCATCTCTTGGTGATGGACTGGGCAGAGCGCCCTGGCTTCGCTCGGGGGGCAGCCGATGGCGGCTTCCCTACATATTCATCTTTGCTGCCTCGCTTCGCTCGGGGGACGGACGAATGCGTCCGTCCCTACGTGGTTTCAGGAGATCATATGCGTGGATTGAAGGATAAACGGGTTCTGGTTACTGGCGGGGCTAGCGGGATTGGGGCGGCCACGGCAGCGCGGTTTTTGGAAGAGGGATCGCGGGTTTGCGTGTTGGATCGCGATGCTTCGGCTTGCGAACGCGTCAAGCGCGAATTGCACGGGCTCAGCGAAGCGGGTGTTTTTTCGGCAATCATTGCCGACGTGACCGATCTGATGCAGGTGGAGGCGGCGTTTGCGGAGGCGATCCGGCTGATGGATGGAGTGGATGTGCTGATCAATAATGCGGGGATCAGCGTGCGGCACAAGTTTCTGGACATCACTCCGGAGGAATGGGAACGCGTGATCGCAGTAAACCTGACGGGTGTGTTTTATGTGGCGCAGACGGCGGCGCGGCATATGTGGGAGCGTTTTTCCGGCAAGCCGGACAGCGGAGTGATTTTGCAGACGGCATCGACGAATGGGTTGATGGGCTATCCATATTATGCGGATTACAACGCCACCAAGGCGGGCGTGATCGAGCTGACGAAGTCGATGGCACTGGAGTTGGCGCCGCGGGTGCGAGTGTGCGCGGTGGCTCCGGGATATGTGTTGACGCCGATGCAGCGGGCGGAATATTCGGATGCGATGCTGGCGGAGGTGAATGCGAAGATTCCGCTGGGGCGGCACGCGTCGCCGGAGGAGATTGCGGGATTGTTTGCTTATCTGGCCTCGGAGGATGCGGCGTTTGCTACGGGGCAGGTTTATACGTTGGATGGCGGGGAGACGGCGGGGGGATTGGCTAGTCGATAGATTCGGTGGCCTCGCTTTGCTTGGCGGACAGCCGAGGGCGGCTGTCCCTACACAAGCAAAAGCAACGGCAGGCTCGCTTCGCTCGGGGGACGGACGAATGCGTCCGTCCCCACGTGAGCACGTCCCACGTGAGCTACTCGATGCGGGCTTTGGATTCGACATGCGATTGAACAATAAAGTTGCTTTGATTACCGGTGGGACTTCTGGCATTGGCGAGGCTACGGCTTTGCTGTTTGCTGCGGAGGGCGCTCGGGTTGCGATTACTGGACGGAACAGCGAGCGTGGGACTCGGGTCGTTGAGCGCATCAAGCAGCTTGGCGGCGACGCGATTTTTATTTCTGCGGATGTGAGTGCTGCGGGCGATTGCCGGCGGGCTGTGGACGAGACTCGGCGCGTTTTCGGGCGGCTCGATATTTTGTTCAACAATGCAGGAGTGTTTTATCCGCAGACGGCGGTGGAGTGTTCGGAGCGCGAGTGGGATGAGCAGATCGACGTCAACCTGAAAGGGACGTTCCTGATGTCGAAGTATGCGCTGCCGGCGATGATCGCGCAGAAGAGTGGAGTCATCGTGAACAACGCGTCGGGATGGGGGATTGTGGGCGGCGATCACGCGGTGGCGTACTGCGCGTCGAAGGGCGGCGTGGTGCTGATGACCAAGGCGATGGCAATTGATCATGGAGCGCAGGGGATTCGGGTGAATTGTGTTTGTCCGGGAGACGTGGAGACTCCGATGCTGCCGGCGGATGCGAAGGCGCGCGGGTTGAAGTGGGATGAATACATTGCGGGGTGCGCGGCGCGTCCGCTGGGGCGGGTGGGGACGGTGGAGGAGATCGCGAAGGCAGTGCTGTTTCTGGCGTCGGAGGATTCGTCTTTCATGACGGGGGCGGCGCTGGTGGTGGATGGGGGAGGGACGGCGGATTAGCGCTGGGCTTTCGTTGAAGGAAAGCGGCCTCGCTTCGCTCGGCGGACAGCCGAGGGCGGCTGTCCCTACATAGGCAAGAGCAAAAGCAAAGGCAGGCTCGCTTCGCTCGGGGGACGGACGAATGCGTCCGTCCCCACACGAGCACATCCCATGTGAGCAATTCGGAGAACGGCTACATGAAAGCTACTGTGTTTTTGGGTGGGGGACGGATTACTGGGGCGCTGGCTGCGGGATTGCGGCTGGCTGGGGATCGGCGCGCGATCGTGGTGTATGACCGGCATCCGGAGAAGCTGCGGGCGTTGCGGCGGGAATCGCGGGTCGAGATTGCGCGCGATTTGAAGTCCGCAGTCGAGCGGGCGGAGATGCTGATCGTTGCGGTGCGGCCTGGGTCGGTGCGGGAGATGCTGGCCGAAGTTGCAGCTTGCGGGGCTTTGTCTCGAAAGGCGGGGCCGCGGTTGTGTGTGAGTCTGGCGGCGGGCATTCCGTTGAAGAATTTGCGGGCTTGGCTGGGAGGTGTGAGCTGGGTGCATGCCATGCCGAGCCCGGTGTGCCGGATTGGACGAGGATTGACTCCGGTGACTTTCGATCGGAGCGTTTCGAAGAATCAGCGCACGCGCGTGCGGAAGTTCTTCGAACAGGTTGGTCCCGTGCTGGAATTGGCCGAGGGTCCGATGGAGGTGATCACGGCGACGCACTCTCCTACGCATGGGTATCATGCGCTGGCGGCGCTGGCGAAAGCGGCAGAAGATGCGGGCCTGGATCGCAAGACTGCGTTGATTGCGGCGGCGCATGGATTGGCCGATGGGATCTTTTATTGGCGGGAGAGCGGGGAGAGTTTGGAGGATTTGCTGCAGGAGGCGGCGACTCCGGGCGGGATCGCGGCGGCGACTATGGAGGCGATGGACCGGGCCGGGTATGCGCGGGCGATGGCTAGGGGAATCGCGGCCGGGGTTGGGCGGGCGCGGAAGAATTCTAAGTTGTGAGCGGTGAGTGGAAAAGCCCTGGGAGTTCGAGCCCAGCTGCGGCCCGGTGAATCCGGGCCGCTGGACAGCCGAGGGCGGCTGTCCCTACATAGGCAGAGTCAACGGCAGGCTCGCTTCGCTCGGGGGACGGACGAATGCGTCCGTCCCTACGTGAGTCTGCGGGTTCATTCCCCTTGGTAACTTCGGCGCGCTTCGCCGGGCTGGCATACTCGTGACATATGGATGAACAGCCCACAGCGAGTGAACCGAAGGTGGCTGCGGAGAAGGGCAAATTTGAGCAGCGGCCTTTTCGCCTGAAGCTGCGCGGGTCGGTGCTGGTGCTGGTGCGTTTGCCCAACCGCCGGGATGTGCGGGCGGCGATTCATCAGCTATCGATTACGGGCGGAGTCATGCATCTGGAGAAGCCACTGGATGAAAAGCTGGAAGTCGATTTGAGCTTTCACATTCAGGACACTACGATTCGCAGCAAGGCGCAGATGCTGTTTCCCATGTGGGCCACGCAGGGTTGGATGCAGCCGTTTCGTTTTGTCGATATGGCGGATGAGACGCGGGCGAGCCTGGACGAGCAGCTGAAATCGTTTCTGAGCGCGGGCGCTGCGGCGGGCGTGTAGATCTTTCTGCTGGAAGCTTTTCCTCTTTAGTTTTTATTCTTCAGTAAATGTTTGAGCCTCTTACGACGTTACCTAAGTCATCATCACCGCCTTCACAATAGGAATAAGATTCGACTTTGGTACATCTTTTATGAAGCGACTGCGGTTTCTGGTCTCACTCACCAACGACGACAACGATTATCAGCAGGAACAGGCAACCGCCGCGCAGAAGGCGGCGCAACGGCTGGGCGTCGACGTAGAAATCATTCATGCGAACAATGATGCGTTGAGGCAGAGCCAGCAGTTGCTGCACTACGTGCAGGACGCGTCGGCGGTGAAGCCGGATGCGATTCTGTTTGAGCCGGCCGGTGGAACGGCGTTTCCGCAGGTGGCGCGAGCCGCCGCTGCAGCGGGAATTGGATGGGTCGTACTGAATCACGAGGCGGACTACATCGGCGATCTGCGGCGGGCGTTCAAGGTTCCGGTGTTCGGCATCACTTCGGATCATGTCGCGGTGGGAAAGATTCAGGGGCAACAATTCGCGGCGCTGCTGCCGAAGGGCGGATCGCTGTTGTATATCGAGGGGCCGGCGAACAGTTCGGCGGCTAAAGATCGCACCCGGGGAATGAACCAGACGAAACCTGCAAACGTGCAGATGAAAACGATGCGGGCGAATTGGACCGAGGAGAGCGCGTATAAGACGGTGAGTTCGTGGTTGCGGCTGCGCACTTCGCAGGAGAGCAGGATCGATCTGGTAGGCGCGCAGGACGACAGCATGGCCATGGGCGCGCGCAAGGCGTTCAGCGAGATCGCGGGAACGGATGCGGCGCGCTGGATGAAGATTCCATTTACCGGTTGCGATGGCATGCCGAAGACCGGGCAGGCTTGGGTAAGGAACGGGATGCTGGCGGCGACGATTTTTATCCGTCCGAATACGGACTTGGCGATGCAGATGTTGGTGGAGGCGATGCGCAGCGGGGCGACGCTGCCCGAGGTGAAGTTGACGGAACCGGAGTCGGTGCCCTCGATCGCAGATTTGGCGCGAACGCAGAAGTTGGAGCGTGGGGCGGGAGCTTAGAGCGTATTCGCGGGAGTTTTAAGGCGTCCCTTTGGGGACGCCTTTTTTATTGCCGGTCCGGTTTCGCCTCTTCGGGTTTGCTCAGCACTCTTGCGCCGCTTCGCGGCTGGGGAGCGAGGCCAAGGCAAGGTGATGTAGAATCCCACTTCTCGCGCACAGAACGCGCGAGGAATGGGGCAACCGTTTTTCTCATTCTTTATTAATGCTTGCTTTGCCGGCTCGCCTTCGGCTCGCTGGACGGACGAATGCGTCCGTCCCCACATGACCCAACGCAGTGCCATCTTCGAATGAGGAGACTCTGACGATGTCTACTAAGGCAGTGGCAATCGATCGTATGAATGGGACGAATATTTGGAACGTCATCATGGCGTCCTCGGTGGGGACCATGATCGAGTGGTACGACTTCTATATTTTCGGGAGTCTCGCTGCCATCCTGGGGCCAAAGTTTTATCCTCCGGGCAACGACACCTTTGCCTACATCGCGTATCTGGCTACCTTCGCGGTGGGTTTTCTGGTGCGGCCGTTCGGGGCGCTGTTCTTCGGACGCATCGGCGATCTGGTGGGGCGGAAGTACGCCTTTCTAGTGACACTTTCGATCATGGGATTTTCTACATTTGCCATCGGCTTGTTGCCGTCGTTCGCAACGGCGGGCTGGTTCGCGCCCATCGTGCTGCTGCTGATCCGCGTGCTGCAAGGTTTGGCGCTGGGCGGAGAATATGGCGGCGCCGCGGTCTACGTGGGCGAACACGTCCCCGACGACAAGCGCGGCTTCTACACCAGCTTCATCCAGATCACGGCGACGCTGGGACTGTTCGTCTCATTGCTCGTCATTCTGGGAACGCAGAGTGCGATGTCGAAGGAAGCCTTCGCCGCCTACGGCTGGCGCATTCCTTTCCTGATCTCGATCGTGCTGGTGATGATCTCGCTCTACATCCGGCTGAAGATGAAGGAGTCGCCGATTTTCGCGCAGCTCAAGAGCGCGGGCATGACGTCAACGCAGCCGCTCAAGGATGCGTTCACCCAATGGACGAATCTGAAGCTGGTCTTGATCTCGCTCTTCGGCGCGACGGCGGGCCAGGGCGTGATCTGGTACACCGGCCAGTTCTACGCTCTGTTTTACATGCAGACCATTTTGAAAGTGAACGTGAAGACCGCCAATATCGTCGTTGCCATTGCCCTGCTGATTGGTATGCCGTTCTTCACCGTGGTAGGCGCGCTGTCGGACCGCATCGGCCGTAAGAAGCTCATGATGGCCGGCTGCCTGCTCGGAGTGCTCACCTACATTCCCATCTACAAGGCCATGGAGCGGGCGGCCGGAAACAATGTGGTGACGGTGAAGTCGGCGCGCAATAAGGTGACGGGGGCGATCTCGCTCACGGCGATGACGACGGATCCCACGGGTGCACTGGTGCCAGTCAAAGAGGCCGTCAATCCGAATCTCCCGATGCTGGTGTTTCTGATTTTCATTCAGGTTCTGTACGTGTGCCTGGTATATGGACCGATAGCCGCATATCTCATCGAAGCCTTCCCCGCAAGAATCCGCTATACCTCGCTGTCGCTGCCATATCACATTGGCAACGGAGTATTCGGCGGGTTGCTACCTTTGATTGGGCTGTCATCGGTGGCGGCTACAGGAAATATTTATGCTGGGCTTTACTATCCAATGATTATTGCGGGCGTGACGTTCGTCGTCGGCAGTCTGCTGCTGAAGGAAACTCACGGCCATCGCATCTGGGACGAGATGGAGGCGAATGCGCCGGCGGTGGATTGAGCGGAAAAACGGCTTCGGCCGGGAAGGTGTCAGCCTGGTGAGGTTCACTGTCCCGTCGTGGCTTTGCTGACCGGCCTGTGCTGCCTTAGTAACTGCTGCGCCAGTTCCGCGTTCAGAGGCTGGGAGAGAAGGAAGCCCTGGCCGAAATCGCAACCATATTCGCGCAGGCGCGTAAGTTGCGAAGCGGTTTCAATCCCTTCCGCAATCGCTTTCAAATTTAATTTGTGGGCCAGGGCGACGATCAGTTCCACGGTTTGGGCAGCGGCACGACTGGCCAGCATTTCGCTCACCAGGGAGCGATCGATCTTTAGAACATCGACCGGAAATTGACATAAGTCCCACAAGGAAGATCTTCCGGCGCCGAATCCGTCGAGGATGATTCCCGTACCCAGTTGACGCAATTGCGAGACCACGCTGGCGGTGAGTTTCGTATCGGCCATGGCCGCGCTCTCACTGAGTTCGATTTGCAGGGAGGAAGGGTTGATGCCGGTCTGACGCAAGATCTGGCGCAGATCGGGGATGAGTGCAACATCGGCCAGTTGCCGCGACGAGAGGTTAACCGAGAGGCGCAATGCGTCCTGAGCATAGTCTCCGGTTTCCCAGATTCGGAGCTGCCGGCAAGTCTCAGAAATCAGCCAATGGCCAATCGATACGAGCAGCCCTGTGTCCTCGGCGACCTCAAGGAACTTACCGGGCGAGATGAGTCCGTGCTCAGGGTGCTGCCAGCGCAGAAGGGCTTCGAAACTCAACAAGCGTTTGTTCTGGAGATTGATCACGGGTTGGTAGTAGACGCGGAACTGCTGCCGTGCGATGGCAGTCTTCAATTCCGATTCCAAGCGGAGGCGACCGACCGCGCTGGTGTGCATGGCCTCGTCGAAAACTTCGCAGCGGCTGCCACCCAGGCCCTTGGCGCGGCGCACCGCGACGTCGGCGTCTTGAAGAATGTCCTCCACCCGCTGATGGTCGGGAGTGCTCATGGCAATGCCAATGCTCAAAGACGAACGCACCTCATGACCTTCAACCTGAAAAGGCTCCGCAACCGCAGCCTGAATGCGTTGGGCGACGCGCATGGCGTCGCTCGGGTCGGAGACGGCATCCAGCACGACCGCGAACTCGTCGCCCCCGAAGCGGGACACCGCGTTGTCCGAGGGGGAGGCTCGCCCCGGACGGGCCGTGGTGTCGATAAGCCGGAGACAGGCGGACAGGCGACGGCCAATTTCGGCGATCACCTCGTCGCCGGCGTTATTGCCCAGGGTTTCGTTCAGCGCTTTGAAGCGATCAATGTCCACGAACATCACAGCATAGTGGTAGTCGACATTCCGCTTGGCCTGCTGGAGTAGATGCTGCAGCCGGTCTAGAAACAGGCGGCGGTTGGGCAGGCCAGTCAAAGTGTCATGGAAGGTGTGATGTTCCAGTTGTTCCTCAGCCTTTTTTCGTTGAGTAATATCACGATTGACGATGACCAGTTTGGCGACCTGACCCATCTCATCCCGGATGGTGGTGGCAATCGATTCCAGGATTCGCCAGGTACCGTCCTTGTGGCGAATGCGGTATTCCAAGGTTTTGCCAATTCCCGAATTGCGAGCTTCCTGTGCCGCCTGCAGAACTTTGAAGCGGTCGTCAGGATGGATTTGCTCGAAGGCGGAAGTTTCGGAAAGTTCCGCGGGGGAGTATCCCAGAATACGTTTGTAGGCTGGGCTGTTATAAAGGCGCCTGCCTTTTACGTCGACCAGAGCGATCATGTCCGCGGCGTTCTCGGTGACGATCTGGAATAACTCGTCGCGATGTTTCGCAGCCTGGCGAAGGCGGTACATCTGAAACTGCTGGTAACCGACCAGCCCTGCCAGTATCGCGAGAAGTCCCCGAACAACTTGTTCAATCATAAGATCCGTTGAGATCAGAAGCGCAGACTCGCCATTCGCCAGGCGAGTAGGCCGGGCGCATTCAGATAGCGGCGCGCTGCCGGCTGGGTACAGTTCCTCGCTTCGCTCGGAGGACGGACGAATGCGTCCGTCCCCACGTGAGCCTCCGTACCTACATCTGGGTAATCGGCACTTTTCGGCGTGAAAGTTAACCGGCCATCTTCCACCCTTTGTTTTTTGCGGCGGCGCGGAGCGGACGAGAAATTGCTACGGGCTAGAGTCCTCTGGACGGTTGCGCTCATTGCGTTAGAAATTCCCAATCATGTGAGGCGAAATTAATGAAACCTGTTGCGACCTTTAAAGTCTGTCCTTCGTTGCCAGAAGCACTCCAGCCGCTCTTGCGAATCGCCTACAACCTGCGCTGGTCCTGGGATGCCGGGCGCCGTGCAGTTGTTCTTACGCCTGGACCGCGATCTTTGGGAGGCGACGGGCCACAACCCGGTGCGCCTGCTGGGGAGTGTGGATCAATCCGTGCTGGAAGCCGCCGCGCATGATGATTCATTCCTGGCGCATTTGAAAGGAGTTGTCGACAAGCTGGATTCGCATGCCACCGGGGAAGGCAGCTGGTATCGCCGGGAACACAATAACCAACGAAATGATGGTGGCGTATTTCTCGGCGGAATTCGGGCTGGCAGAATGCCTTTCAATTTTCGCCGGAGGGTTGGGAGTATTGGCGGGGGACCATCTGAAAGCTGCGAGTGACCTCGGTCTGCCTTTAGTGGGCGTGGGCCTGGCCTACCAGCAAGGATATTTTCGCCAGTACCTCAACGCCGCGGGCTGGCAACAGGAGGCCTTTGAGGATAACGATTTTCACACCCTGCCCATCCAGCTGATCCCCGGCAAAACGATCGAGGTGGAAATGCCGGAAGGAATGGTCACGGCACAAATCTGGTCGGTGGATGTCGGGCGCTTGAAGCTCTATCTGCTGGACACGAACATTCCGCAGAACCGGCCGGAACACCGGCAGATCACACATCACCTCTACGGCGGAGATCTGGAGATGCGGATCCAGCAGGAGATCCTGCTGGGCGTCGGGGGATATCGGGCGCTGGAAGCTCTGGGACTGCAGCCCACCGTTTATCACATGAACGAGGGACATTCCGCGTTTCTTGGATTGGAGCGCATCCTGCGCCTGATGGAGACGAAGCATCTCTCTTTTCGAGAAGCCCGGTTGCTGGCGTCGGCGAGCCTGGTATTCACCTCGCACACTCCGGTCGCGGCTGGCCACGACTATTTTCCACCCACGCTGATGGACCGGTATTTCTCCAAGGTGATACGCCGTCTTGGAATCAGCCAGCCCGAGTTTCTGGGGCTCGGACGCAAAAATCCCGGTAATCACGCGGAAGATTTTTGTATGACCGTGCTCGCCCTGCGGCTGGCGTCCTTCAGCAATGGTGTGAGTCAACTTCACGGCAGCGTGACTCGCAATATGTGGAGCGAGATATGGAAAGGCGTTCCGGAATCGGAGGTTCCCATCGGGCACGTCACCAACGGAGTGCATCTCCGCAGCTGGGTCTCTTTTGAGATGAACCAGCTGTATGACCGTTACCTGGGACCGAAGTGGCGGGAAGAACCGGCCGACCCCAAGCTTTGGCAGCGGGTCGAGGCAATTCCTGCGGCGGAATTGTGGAGGACGCACGAACGGCGCAGAGAACGGCTGGTGGCTTATGCCCGCCAGCGGCTGCGCGTGCAGCTTATGGCGCGTGGAGCGCCGCAGGCCGCGCTGGACGAGGCCGACGAAGTGCTGGATCCCGATGCCCTCACCATTGGATTTGCCCGCCGCTTCGCCTCCTACAAAAGGTCGAATCTTCTCATTCACGATCCGGCACGACTGGAGCGCCTGTTGAACGATTCCAAGCGTCCGGTCCAGATTATTTACGCGGGCAAAGCCCATCCTCAGGACAGCGGCGGGAAGCAACTGATTCAGTCCATCGTCAACCTGGCCAGCCGCCCGGAATTTCGCCGGAAGATTGTGTTTCTGGAAAACTACGACATGGCAACGGCGCGCTACATGGTGCAGGGATGCGACGTTTGGCTGAATACGCCGCTGCGTCCGATGGAGGCCAGCGGCACCAGCGGAATGAAGGCGCAGGCCAACGCCGTCATCAACGTGAGCACGCTGGACGGATGGTGGGATGAAGCGTGGCGATTCCGCGGCGACAAGGGCGCCGACGTCGGTTGGGCGATCGGCGGGGATGAAACCTATTCCGATCTTGCCCACCAGGATCAAGTGGAAGCCGAAGCCCTGTACGAATTGCTGGAGCAGCAGATTGCTCCTATGTTTTACGAGCGCCGCGCGGATGGAATGCCGCCGAAGTGGATCTCCCTGATGAAAACATCGGTTGCCAAGCTCTGTCCCGAGTTCAACACCCATCGCATGGTGAAGCAGTATACGGAGGCCTACTATCTCGTCACTCACGCTCGCTACCTGAATCTGAGTGCTGAAGAGTCGGCACGAGTCCGGCGCCTGGCGCAGTGGCTGACCAAGATGGAAGCGGCATGGCCGGGCTTGCGCGTGGAACCGGTAAGGAGCGAGGTCTCGGAGATTCGCCTGGGCGAACAGATTCCGGTGACTGCGAAAGTCGCATTGAATCATCTGTGCGCGGCGGATGTTGCGGTGCAGGTGATTTCCGGGACGATTGACGCTGCTGGTCAAATCACGCATCCGAAGATGATTCCGATGCAGCCGGCTGGGGCGGATGGCTCCGGCTCAGAACTGTTTCAGGCTGTGCTCAAGCCCTCGAGCAACACTGGGATGCAGGGTTACGCCATTCGAGTATTGCCGCAGCATCCGGATTTGGTCAGTTCATTTGTGCCGGGGCTGATCCGCTGGACCGAGTGAGAGCCAGGCAACCATCGCCCGCAAAATCGCTGCTACTGAGAAAGTGTTACGCCATCAGGAATCTGGTTCGCGCGGTGCGGACCAGAAGTCTGCAGGGAGATTTCCGTTCACAAAACCATGAAGGTTTTTCGGCGGTACAATATCAACTCCGAGGCAGAGGTGCAGCGGAACTGTCAGATCGGTGACCGGGCCTATAGCTCAACGGTTAGAGCAGCAGACTCATAATCTGTTGGTTCTAGGTTCAAATCCTGGTGGGCCCACCATTCGCAGATCGAAATTTCTTCAAGGTCAACGCCGGACAGCGAGTCGAGCTTTGCTCGACTGGACAGCCGAGGGCGGCTGTCCCTACATAGTCCAGCGGATCTGCGCTGAACTTCATTTGGCTCGAGAATTTTGGCCCGTGCCCGCCTCGGTTGCTTGCAGGCGGAGTTGATCGCTGAGAATTCCTACCAGTGAGTTCAGGCTGCCGGCGAGGGTGGCCCGCCAGCGTTCCACGGTTTGCTGGGCTAACTCTTCCATGCTTTGCTCGAAAGATTCGAGAGTCTCCGCGACCTGAATCTTCAAGGACCCGGACACCGCGGTCTCGATGCCTTTCTGGATGACCTTCAGATTTGCGCTTGCCTGGTCGAGTTGATGGGCTAGCGCCTGAGCGTTGCGCACGCCTAGCTCATTCAGCACTTCCTGGAGTGCACTGTCCAGCGCGGCACGCGTCGTGCGGACGGTGTCGCTGGCCAGTCGCGACAGGCGCTGGTCGAGGCCCGACTCAAGCTCGCGAGCACATTCGTCCAACGTTGTCATGCGCTGGTCGAGTTCACCAATCTGTTCCTGCAGGCGCGCGGATTCCGCTACGACCGTGGCTCGAACCTGTTCCAATTCCTGGCAGCGCACCACGTGCTGCTCATCGGAGCTACTCTGCAGAACGCGGGAAAGGTTTGCGCTCAGCCGCCGCAGACGGTCGCCGGCGTCGACGAGTTCCTGATGAAGCTCTCCCAATCCACGATTCAGATGCTCTTGCAGGTTCTCCATCACCGCGGTGGAGAGCTCTTGCGCGCGTTGTTCGACCGTCTGCAGATCTTGCGTGACGAGCTGGCGAAATTCGTTGTGGCTTTCGGTTGTCTTCTGGGAGATGGCCGTTTTGGCGGCTTCCAGAACTTGTTCCGACTGCTCCCGCACCTGTTGCAACATGTGCGGCTCCAGTTCTCTCCTCAGGCGGATTTCCAACTGCTCTGTGACTTCGGGAGGAATTTGCGACAGCGAGACTTCGAAGCGATTTCGCTGAGCCGAGCGCGCGACCTTTTCCTTGAGCTCATTCACTTCGGCGCCAAAGGGCTGAACCAGCTCAGCCAGCACGCCCTTAAGATGCTCGTCGGAGAGCTGGTTCTTGATGCGCTCGAGAACGGTTTTCACCATGGCCGCATCCGGTGACATGACCTGAATGTTTTCTGGCGGGAGTGCAGGAGCACGCTTGTCGAGCTTGTCGCGCTTGTTGGCCGCGGGCGGGAGCAGGCGCACCCAATCGCGGGGATAGGATTTCAATCCCCAGAAATTTTCTGGATGGTCGAGTACGGCGCCTAACTTCCATCCGGCTTGGTCGGAGTCTGATTGGTCGGACTCGATCGGATGGCAATAGACAACCTGCGCCGTCGCCTCACGGCCGTCCTGACTGTGAAAGCGCAGGGGAACGCCCGATTCCAGCTTCGCGGGAGACCGCATGGCACAACCGTGGGCGCTGACGACCAGGGTTTCGCAAACTTCGGCGAACTGGGCCCCGGGTTCCAGGCTTGTAACCATGAGCGGGACTGCGATCGGCACCCTCGAGCTGCGCCGAAGATTGGGGGCATTTGAACTGTGCATGGTCCCTGCCTTGTCGTAGAGGAGTAAGAAGCGGCTCAGCCGGTGAGACGAGCTGAGCTTTCTGTAGCTCTAAGTTAAACTCGAAGTTGGTGAGAAAGAATTAACCCGTGGTTCCGCCTGCGGACCGTTCAATCGGGCAAGGGCTTTGGTAACTGGCTGATGGCCTCTGGCGGCAGAATCTTCACTTCTCGGGAAGTGGGCGAGAAATGGGTACGCGGCGCTGGGGTAATGCCCAAGATCGAGTCGAGCTTTGCTCGACTGGACAGCCGGGGGCGGCTATCCCTACTGGGCCTTCGCTTCTCCTGCATTGATCTCCGTGTAAGATAATCAAGAAAGAATCCAATTTCATTTCTGGTTGAGGGAGTTATGGCGCACACCGTTTTTTGCGTGAAGTTTCAGAGACAGATGCCGGGGCTGGACGAGCCTCCGTTTGATAACGAACTGGGCAAGAAGGTCTATGACAACGTGTCGCAGGAAGCCTGGCGCATGTGGACGGAGCACTGCAAGATGCTGCTCAACGAATACCGGCTGAATCCGGCGCGGCGGGAAGATCAGGAAGTGATCGTGAAGCAGTTGGAGATGTTTTTCTTCGGTGACGGATCGGCGAAGCCGAAAGAGTTCGTGCCTCCGGCGCAGTAGAGTTGGATGAGAGTTTCCTGCATCCGTTCGCGATCCCGATCCGCCTTCCCAAGGCGATCGGCTTCTAAGGTAATGTTCGTTTCCTGGCTGGAACAATCATGAAAACCCCGAGTTTATTCTTCTGTTAACCTTTTTCTTCCGGATGAAAAACCTCAGGCTTACGGTGCTGATCATTGGCGTGGAGATCATGCTTACGGCTTGCGCCAGCATCGCGCCTCCGCAACCGCCGTCGCTGGATCTGCCTAAGCCTCCTGCAGACCTGCACGCGGTCCGCAAAGGGAACAAAGTAAATCTCTCATGGACGATCCCAACCACAACGACCGACCGGCGGACAATCCGCGAACTGGGAGTGACGCGAATCTGTCGCGGAGCTAAAACGAAATTGAGCGATTGCGGAACGCCGGTCGGGTCGATGCCGCCGTCCTCTTCGAAACCTTTGGCCAAGAATAATGCTTCGTATAGCGACTCGCTGCCAGATCATTTTCTCGGTGACAATCCCGACAGCTTCTTGACGTATGCGGTTGAGGTGCTGAACGAGGGTGGCCGCGGAGCCGGGCTATCCAACCAGGTTCAGGTTTCAACCGTGCGCACGCTGCCTCCACCGCGAGATTTCAGGGCGTCGGTTACTGGACAGGGAGTGGTGTTGAGCTGGACTGGCGAGGCTGCGGCACAGCGTTCCTCCGTCGTGCATTATGTGGATCGCGTGTATCGACGCCCGGCGGACAGTGCAGCGTGGACTGCGTTGGGTTCGGTTCCCGTGCAAGGGGAAGGCGCGCTGAGTTTCACTGACTCCAATATCGAGTGGGAGAAGACGTATGAGTATCGGGCGGAGACGGTGACGGTGATCGCGGAATCGGGGAAGCCGGAGTTGCAGATCGAAGGCGACGACACCGCCGAGATCAAAGTGTTTGCGCACGATGTGTTTCCTCCGGCCGTGCCGGCGGGATTGCAGGCGGTATTTTCCGGGCCGGGACAGCAGCCGTTTGTGGATTTGATCTGGGCTCCAGTTTCCGACATCGATCTGGATGGCTACAACGTCTATCGTCACGAAGAGGGTGTGTCGCCGGTAAAGTTGAATGCGCAGGTGGTGAAGGTTCCAGCGTATCGCGACATGAACGTGCAGGCGGGCACGACTTATTTTTATTCCGTGTCGGCGGTTGATGTGCGGGGGAATGAGAGTGCGCGGTCGGAAGAAGCTAGCGAGCGCGTGCCGTGAGACGTTCTGGGCTGACCGGACAAAGTGAATTGTGCAGCCGGGTGGCGCGCGCCCACGAGATAATACGAGGTATATGAAATATTGCCGGTTTCAACTTGATGGTCAGGCTTGGTACGGACTGGTGGAGTCAGTGGCTGGGCGCGACGCGATCGTGCGCGTTTTGGTGACTCCTCCGGAAGAGGCAGACGGCGACATGGAAAGTCTGCGCACGCGACGCATTGCAGCGATTGCCCTTGGACGAGGCGGTGCTGTTGCCGCCAGTGCGTCCCTCGAAGATTGTTTGCGTGGGGCGAAATTATCGTGAGCATGCGGCGGAGTTAGGCAACGAAGTGCCGAAGGAGCCGCTGATTTTCTTCAAGCCGCCGTCAGCGCTGCTGGCGCCCGGCGGCGTGGTGCGGCGGCCCCGGGTTTCGACGCGCGTGGACTATGAGGGTGAATTGGGCGTGGTCATTGGAAAGACTTGCTATCGGCCCGCGGCCGATGCCGATATTCGGCAATACATTCTGGGCTATACGTGCGTGAACGATGTGACGGCACGCGACCTGCAAAAGACTGATGGACAGTGGACGCGGGCGAAGGGCTTTGACACATTTTGTCCGGTGGGGCCGGTGGTGACGGATGAGATTGATCCCGGCTTTGGGGCAGGGGCCGGCGTCGCCGTGGAAACGCGGGTGAATGGCGAAGTGCGGCAGTCAGGGAATACTCGCGACTTTATTTTTTCTCTGGATGTGGTGATTCGGTACATTGCGCAGGCGATGACGTTGTATCCGGGAGATTTGATTCCTACTGGGACTCCGGCGGGCGTGGGGCCGGTTGTGGCCGGGGATGCGATGGAAGTCAGCGTCGAGGGAGTGGGGACGTTGCGGAATTCTGTTGGGGATGAATAGGGGATTCAGGCCTGGCCGCGCAGCGTGCGGACGATGTCTTCGATATTATTTTCCTGGAATAGACGGATGGCGGCGATCCCCGCGGCTCCGGCTTCTAGACAAGAACGGGCGTTGGAGAGCGTGATCCCGCCTAAGGCCAGGACTCGGATATTCGCATTACAGGCTTCTTTTAGCATCGATAATCCAACAGGGCGCGCTTCGGGTGCGTCTTTTTTTTCGAAGATTGGGGCGAGGACGGCTATGGTTGCGCCGTTTTCGGCGGCTTGGAGTACTTCCTCTGGCGAGTGAGCGGATACTGCGATCAGCGGATTTGTTGGTGAGAGTTCGCGGGCAGGAGTGCCCGCGCCACACTCTTGCCAGATCTTTCTTACATCTTTTGGTGAGATGTCTTGCGCACGCAGGTGTACTCCTTGGGCTCCGGCCGCTAATGCTACGTCGGTGCGGGAGTTGATCAGAAGAGCTGTGGCCTGAGCTCCTGCTTCTTTAATTAGGCGAACTGCTTCCCGTGCGAGCGTTTCCAGGTCGCGCGTGGGAAGATCTTTTTCGCGGAGCTGGATGTAGTCGATTCCGGCACGGGCAGCCTCGGAAATTTTTTCGAGGAGACGGCGGCGGCGTGTGGGTTCGTCCGCGCCAAGAGTGGTCCGGTCGGTGATGTAGTAGAGGAGGCAGCTTTCAGCCATCAGCTTTCAGCTCTCAGCCAGGATTGTGCCGTCCCTTCGGGACTCATTCGCTTCTTTCGGCCTTGACGCGGCCCTGAAGGGCCGCTCTTCCACCAACTCCACCGCTGCATCGCGCAATTTACGGTCTGGTCTTGGCGATTTCGGGCATGGCGTCCGGTTTTTTGGGCGGGCCGCCGAGGTGATGTTTGGTCAGGCCGTCGCGGAGAAATTCGAAGGCTTCGTTGGGGTCGTCAACAATCTTGAAAAATTCCAGATCTTGCTGGGAGACTGCGCCAGCATCGACGAAGGCCTGGAAGTTGATGATGCGGTTCCAGTATTCGCTGCCATAAATCACCACCAGAATTTTCTTGGCCAGCTTTTCAGTCTGGGCGAGGGTGAGGATTTCGAAGAGTTCGTCCATGGTGCCGAATCCACCGGGGAAGATGACCAGTCCCTTGGCCAGATAGGCGAACCAGAATTTCCGCATGAAGAAATAATGGAACTGGAAATTCAGCGATGGCGTGACGTACGGATTGGGATGCTGCTCGAAGGGCAACTGAATGTTGAGGCCGATGCTCTTGCCTCCGGCTTCATGGGCGCCGAGATTGGCAGCTTCCATAATGCCGGGACCTCCGCCGGTGGTGACGACGAAACGGTGGCGGCGGGCGGGAATCTCGATCGACCACTTGGTCAGCATATGGGCGAGATGACGCGCATCTTCGTAGTAGCGGGCCATGTCGATGCCAGCCTGAGCAAGCTTCAATTCTTTTTCTAACTTGTCGGCGGGAACTTTGCCGTGATTTTTTTCGATGGTCGCGAGGTTTTGGGAGGCGGTGGTGCGTCCGTGAAAGCGGGCCGAGCCGAAGAAGACGACAGTATCCTGAATTTGCTCGCGGCGAAAGCGAGCGAGCGGTTCCTGATATTCGGCGAGAATCCGCAGGATGCGGCCATCGGGGCTGGCGATGAATTGTTCATTCTGATAGGCGACGGGGGCGGGTTTGAGAATGTCAGTCATGGAATGCTTACCTTATTCGGCAGCGGCTAAAGCCGTTGATTTCCGGTTTTATACGGCACGCCTGAAGGCGTGCCCTGATACGAGTCGTCAGATCCAATTGTTGAATATTTATTTCTAATGCAGTTCGTGATAGTGGAGCGCCTCCGAGAAACCGATCCAGATATCAAGCAAGCCCAATCCACTGCAGATGCCGCGAAAGAATCCGTTGGCCACTACCGTGCGCAGGCCGGGAAATGAGAGCAGAAGGTAATTGTCCGTCCACTCCGGGGTCCAGGGAAGGATCAGCAGCAAGACACCCGCTACGGCACTGACTAACACGAAAAGGAAGATAGAAATACGGTGCATCCAGATTTGCGGATGGCCGGAGGGTAGCGCGAAACGATCGTGCATTTCTTTTGAGTCGGCCTGCGCCGGTGCGTCTGCAGAGGGACCGCGCGGATTCGGAGAAAGTTGGGTGGGATCGCTCATCCACGGCCCCCGCCTGGGCGCCTGAGTTTTCGTCCAGCCGGGGTCTGGGCCGGACCGGAAGGATCATCCGGTACACAAGCCTCCCGGAAAGGAAGATTGGGGAGTAGAACCATCGGGCTATTCTACGACTTCAAGGCCTTAATGCGCTCGGACACGTCGCGATAGTCGATGTTGTTGCCGTAGACTTCGAGGAAATATTTGAGGGCTAAAGCCTTATCGCCGGCAGCTTCATGGGCGCCTGCCAGTTCGTAGTGGAGCGCGGTGCGGGTCTCGCCGTCAATGCCGGAGACATGCAGCGCCTTTTCATACCAGCGGATCGCGGCCTCGGGCACACCCGTTTCCAGGAAGCAATGCGCCAGCCAGGTATAGGTCTGCAGGATCTGCGGGAAGGGATGGCCGTGATCGAAAGCCTGGCAGGCTTTCTGCAGTTCGCCAATGGCTTCGTCGAGCAATCCCATTTCGCGGAAGGCGATGCCGAGATTGTAGTGCGTTTCCGGATCCTCCTGGCTGACGGTGGCTCCGGATTCCAGATCTTGTTTGAGTTCGCCGAACATTTCGGCGAGATCGATGCCAGCCGCCTGAATTGCTGGAGGCACGATTGGAGCGGCGGCCGGAGCAGACGCGTGAGCAGCCATTGCCACTGGCGACGGTGCGGCAGACGCGATCGGCGCGCTGAAAGGGATATGGAGCGCCGGAGGCGCAGCTTGCGAGTTCGCGGAAGCCGAGGCGGCAGCACTGGCGGCCAGCGGGGTGACGTGAGCGGCATGCGATGCAGCTACCGGCGCGGCTTTCAGGAAGTCATCGCCCAACGATGCTTCAATTTCGGCTACAACCGCGCCCAAGACCGGCACAGTCGGTGCTGCGGTCGCGGCCACCGCGTCGGCGTGGAACGCCGCGGGCTGATGGGCCGGCGCGGCCGGAGAAACGATTTGCGGATCCACCGGCGTGGCTACCGTCGTGGGCAGGAAGGTATCGCCCAGCGACGATTCGAGATCGGAGACGAATTCTTTCAGACCGCCGGGCTTGAATGTGGAGGCTGCGGCATGCACGGGTTCCGGCGCCGGCTCAGGTTCTGCGATGGCGGGCTCGGGTGTGATTTCGGTTTCGGCGACAACGGGTTCCGGTTCGGTCGCCGGCGCTTCCGGTTCGACAGCCACGGGCTCTGCTTCCGCGGCCGGCTCTTCGATCGCGGCCGGAGCTTCTTCCTCGACGTTGGCCTCTGCCGATGGGATATCGTCGGCGGTTAACTCCTCGACCACAGGCTCGAGGGCGGCGGGCGATTCCTCAGCCTGCTGCAAGGCAGCTTCGACTTCGGCGCGCAGTTCGTCGATTTTGGCCTGATCGTTGGTCAGGACTTGCAACTTCGCCAAAGCCGCCATGGACTGCTCGGGCATGCCATTGGCGAGATAGAAGCGGATTTCCTCGACGGTCTCGTCAACCCTGACGGGGTCGTGAACTTCGATCTCGGCGGGCTCTTCACCCTTATGGCTGGCGACCGCAGCTTCAGCGGGCGTCTCGACTCCCGATCGTGCAAATCCAGGCTCGTCGGCTTCGACCGTGGTGGCATCATCCCACTCGGAGGAAAGGTCAATTTCCTGGGTGGACGCACCTGCCTCGGCGAAATGCTGCGGAGTCTCTGCGACTACCGGCAATTCTGCCGCTTCAATATTGGGTTTATGAGCGTCTGCCGAAACTGTAGGCCACGGCGAAGACGTTGGCTCGGCTTTCGCCGCGGCAGCGGATTCGTCTGCGATGCTGATTTCCGCAGCTTCGTCGATGGAAAACTCGGGCGCGGCTTCGGACTGCTCGTAAGCTTCACTTTCGGTTTGCCTGTGAACTTCAGAGACCGCGCCAGGAGTGGCGGCTTCATGGGCAACTGCGGCCAGCTCATGAGTCGAGGAGCGTTCCTCGTAGCGTTCGGCCAACTCGTTGTAACGCGTAGCTTCTTCCGGGTAGCCGGCGTCGGAATAAAGGGTCTGCAGGGTGCGGCAGCACATCCCAGCTTCGGCGAACCGGCTGGCGCGAGTGTGCAGCGCTGCGAGCCGCTGGTTGATGCGTAGATCATGAGGCGCGAGCGGCAACGCGGTCATCAGCGGGCCAAGCGCCTTCTGCGGCATGTTGTAAGAGATGAAGAGTTCGGCATCGGTCAGCGCGGAACGAACCGAGAGCGAAACTTCGTCGGAATAATGCTGATGGATGGAAGGCGCGGTGGCCTCGAGATCGTCGATCAGGACAACGGCTTCATCCGGAGTGATGAGCTTGCTGCCGGAAGTGCCTCCCAGCTGGCTGACCACCTGCTGATAATTCTGCATGTGCAGGGGGTTCTGCGGTTCGATCTGCGCCAGACGCTGGTAGAGATCGCGGGCACGGGGAAGATCGCCGGCCTGCACGCTGGCGTGGGCCAGCAGTTCGACGACTTCGCCGACGTGCGTGCTCTCTCCTGCCTTATTGAACAGGTCGAGAAGTTTTTGCAGGGAATCGGGATTGTCGCGCACGTGTCCGATGACGGTGTGCAGGCTTTCCAGAACTTTGTCAGAATTTTCCGCCAGCAACCGTTCGGCGTGCTGGTCGAAAACCTGGAGCGCGGTCTCGTACTGGCCGGCCTGCATCAGGGCGTCGGCGAACATGGAGATGGCCGCCAGGTCGTTGTGAACCGTGAGCAGTTTGTTGGCAACGGTTCCGGCCTCGGAGAGCTGGCCAGTCTGCAGGTAGGCTTTCAGCAGATCGCGCAGCGCGTCGGGATTGGAATCGATGTCGGAGATTTTTTGTAGTGCCGTGACCGCTCCCGCAGCATCGCCGGACTCCAGCAGGTTCTTGCCCTGCATCACCAGCGCGTAGGTATTGCCGGGATCGAGCGTCAGCATGCGCTGCAGAACTTCCTCGGCGGCGTTCAGCGAACCTTTGGAGCGCAGGCTTTCGGCGGCGGCGGTGAAAATTTCCCAGGCTTCCGATTTCTTTCCCAGCCGGACGTAGACCTCGGCCAGGCGAATGCGCATGTTGCTGTTTTCCGGATCCATTTCCAGAATTTTCTGGAAGATGCGAACCGCGTTTTCGAGTTCTCCGGATTTCAGGAATTCTTCCGCGACCTGCAGATATTGGGCGCGCGCGTCGTTGAACAGGCCCTGCTGCGTGTAGAGTTCGGCCAGCTTCAGCAGGCTTTCGAGCGAGGGCTTGAGCTTGCCGATTTTCTTGTACATCGCGATGGCCTTGACCGTGAAACCCTGGCTGGCATAGGCATCGCCGACGTTCTTGAAGCAATCGGTGGCTTTGTCGACCTCTCCGAGTCGCGAGTAAAGATCGCCGACGGTATTGGTAACCGTCAGGTCCTTGGAATCATTCTTAAGGACCTTTTCGTACTCCGAGATGGCATTCTGCAGCTTACCCTGCTGGACATACTTCTCCGCAGTGGCGAGAACCTTCTGTTTGTTGAAGCCAAACAAGGCCATAAGAATACGAACTCCAGAACCCTGGTCTACAAAGCTGGTGCTCGAAAGAAACTCTTGACGACCGGGAAAGCACGCTCCCGAAAGCGAGTCACGATGGGCTATTTGCTATATCGGCAGATGGCCTACCGGACAAGGCCAATTGTACGTCTGGGAGTCATGAAAGCGATGGTTACCAAGGGTTACCAGAAGGGAGTGTACGAATGGGTTACGAAGGGAATCAGGGTGCTCTCGGGTAAAATTGCTTCGCCCAGGGACTTTATTGAAGCACCCTCACTGAGTTTTGAGATGACCTCAGCTACGGATCGTCGCCTTCCTCTACCTTCTTTACTCTCGTTCGCGTTGGTCGCATTCACGATTGAATTCGACAATGAAGCGGAGCATCACCTCCCGCATTCTACGTCCCGGCATGGATCGAGCGAGGGCACGTTGCCCAAGCCGTGGCTGGTCTCGATGGCGATGTATCTGAACTGTATACAGTTTCTGGACGAGACGGGAATGTCGGCGCGCGAACTGGTGCGTCGGGCCCGGGCCAAGACGAACTTTCGGGGGATGTATCGCTGGGGATACATTTCGTTGAAGCCGCCGGCGGATGGAGGGGTTAAAGCGCCAAAGGCGGAGTGGATTGTGCGTCCGAAGGCTGGAGGCCGGACGGCACAAGAGATTTGGAAGCAGCTTCTCGGCGACGTGGAAGACCGCTGGAAGGCGCGCTTCGGCAAAGACGTGATTGAGCAATTGCGGGAGGCGCTTGCTGCCATCGAGCGGCAGCTTGAACTGGATCTTCCGGATTGTATGCCGATTCTTGGCTATGGCCTTTTCAGCAAGGGGAAGAAATATGGCGGGCGACGCGCGGTGTCAGAGAGTTCGAGGGACGTGAGGCTGCCGGTGCTGCTGGCGCGCGTGCTGCTGGCATTCGCGTTGGAATTCGAGAGCGAGTCGGAGCTGTCGCTGGCCCTGAGCGCGAACGTGGTGCGGGTTCTGGATGACGTCGGCGTTCCGGTGCGCGACCTTCCGCGGCTTACCGGCACGTCGAAGGAGGCCGTTGCAATGTCTTTGAGCTTTCTGGCCAAGCAGGGTTACGCGGTGGTGGAAACCGATCCGGTGGGGATGCGAACTAAGCTGGCCCGTCTCAACGCCAAGGGATTGAAGGCGCAGCATGCTTACCTGCGACGACTGGGTGCGATCGAAAAGCTTTGGCTTAGGCGTTTCGGCGATGCCGCAATTCACGAGCTGCGGAAATCTCTGGAGCCTTTGGTGGGCGATGGAACGGCCGTAGGCTCACCGTTGTTTCGCGGGATGGAGCCTTATCCCGAGGGCTGGCGAGCATCGGTGCGCAGGTTAGAGAGATTGCCGCACTATCCAATGGTGCTGCATCGCGGAGGATATCCTGACGGCAGTTGATGTTCTCGTTGGGAATATCTATTCGCGATCCGGCACCTTCCGCGGCGTCTCAAATTCAGCTTAAGACGCGTAGCGGAATGGGCGCTCCTCGTGGCTTGTCCAGAAGTAGGCGAGGATGATCACACTGGCGACCGCCGCATAGGCGCACCACACCGAGGTGAAGGCGTAGCGTTTGATCGCCATGACTATCAACACGATCGTCAGGTTGGCCGCGCCGAAGATGACCATCATCCTGATCTTCGAGAAGAACAGCGATCCGCAGGTGGCAATCACATAGAAGATCGCGACCGCGGTGTTGTTCGTGGCTTGATTGATATACACGAGGCTGTTTGCCTTGACATACAGTTGCAGGGGGAACGCCGTCAGTGCCCACAGAATGTAGAGCGTCGTGGCTCCGCCGATCACGAGGAAGGGCAACATCTGCCTGCGGCTGCTCGCATTCGGCTCGAACAGCAGCACGCTGAGGGGCAGCAGAAATGGAAGCAGCCCCTGCGCATAGAGCATGAACGCCGCACCCATGTCGTGCGCCACGGCGGGCGAAAGAATCCCATCCAAGCCCAGCCAGACGAACCCCTCGATGAACTGATGAATGGCAAATAGCAAGGGCAAAGAGGCGAAGAGCAGTTCGCGCCGGTGCTTCACTCTGGTCACGGTGACTACTCCGACCGCGCCCAGAACTCCGCTACCCACAAAGTTCGCTGTGGCTGAGAAACACATTGTCTATTTCTCCGTGCCGAGAATTACATTTATTATCGCGGAACGCAATATTTTTCAATTCAGAAGTAGGGGACGTATTGGACGGAGGCGAGAAGATCTATGACCTGGATTCGAACGGTGCCACTCGCGGATGCCGACGAAAAGCTGCGGCAGGCGATTGAAGCGCAGAGACTGGTTTATCCGAAGGAGTACGCCGACCCGGTGCATCCGGATGCTTCGGGGGCGTCGTCGATTGTGGGCTCGCACACGCTGATTCCGGAGGCGCTGTATCACGCGTTCTCCACATTCGGGGCGCTGATGTCCCCGGAGTTGCCGCTGAGCCGGCGGCAGCACGAGATGATCGCAACCATGGTTTCGGTGACCAACCGGTGCGTGTATTGAATCGAGTCACACGCAGAGTTTCTGCGTAGGGTGACGTTGGATAAAGGATTGGTGGAGGCTCTGGAAAAGGATTACAAGTCGGCGCCGATTTCCGGGCAAGATCGGGTGATGTTGGATTATGTGGTCAAGCTGACGAAGGATGCGACTCGGGTGGGGCGTGAAGATATCGATGGACTGCGCTCGGCGGGATTTGATGATCGTGGAATTCTGCAGATCACGCTGATTGCGTCGTGGTTTAACTACATCAATCGGGTGGCGGATGCGTTGGGGGTGGGGCGGGAGTAACGCCGGGGCTGAAGCCCGGATCGATTCGCCAGCTTTGACGCGGCGCTGAAGCGCTGCTCTTCCACATCGATCTTCCTCTCATACGTGGATCGTTAGTACGTGAATCCCTTAATACGTGAAGCCCTGAATCTCGTTCACATTTCCTGATGGGCCATCGACGAATCCGGTCCGCTTGCTTGGATTCAGGGCGATGTGCGCGGCGACCACATTGAACGCGTTCGAGAAGCTGAATCCGTTCAGCGTCTTTCTCAGGTTTCCGTTGGTGTCGTACACATAGATCGTGCTGCCCGTGCTGGTTGAGCTGGAATTCGGCTGGGCCACGAAGAAGAGTTTGTTGACGGCGTCGAACTCCACATCGGCGCCGCTGTAGAACTGGTTCAATCCTGAATTCGGCAGAAACACGCTGAAGGCGGCGTTCTGCGTGAGATCGTAGAACTCCACCGTGGCATCATCCTCGGTGGTGGTGCACACGATGTTGTCGGCAGAGTCGACCGCGATGCCGTTAATGAAACCGAAACCCTGTCCCCCAAATTCGGTCAGAGTACTGCTGGTCAGGTCGACAATGCCGATCACCGGAGAGCACCCGAAGCATCCGTTCCCGCCCCCGAGAATCGCCTGGTTGGTCACGCTGTTGTAGGCAATGGGCGGTGGCACGCTGCCGAAATTTGCGGAGTCCGTGATATGAACGACCGGGCCGAACGTGTTGGCGGCAACATTCGAGCTGAACACGTAGGGAATGAAGTTTCCACTGTTGTCCTGAGCGAAGACGGCGACGTTCGTGGTGCCCTGGTTGCGGCTGACTTGACTGAGCAGATGCTTCGCGCCGAGCGGCGGCGTCCACTTGCCGGTTAACGCATTTCCACTCAGCGGATTGATCGTCTGAAATGTGCGCTGTACGTCGAGCAGTTTGACCTCGTGCTCGTGCTCGATTAACCCCACAGATGCTCCCACGACGCCAAGGGTGAGGAAATCGTCTTGCGTCTCGGTCTTGGTCAGAACTTTCAGAATCTTGCCGGTCTTCTGGTCGAAGGTCTCAACTGCGGCCAGAACGTCTCCATTCGACAGATCCAGAGCCTCGGTGAGGACGCCCTCGGTGCCGTTCTGATCGATGTCAAAGCCAAAGATCTGACCGCCAAATTTGCTGTGTACTATGACGGGGGTCGAGGGGACTTCGGATTGCGCGACGCCTTGAATCGGCGCGACGCAGAGCATAGCGGGCAACGCGGCGGTGATGAAGCAGCGGAAATATCGCATGCGGATTCTCCTCATTGGCGACCCATAAAAGCTAGCTTCTTCGGCGCGAACTAGTGTCAGGAAATTGTCAAAAATTGGCAGGGATGAGAGGTCCTCAGGGGCTAAAGCCCGAACACAGTCGCCCGCTTCACGCGGCGCTGAAGCGCCGCTCTTCCACTGGGACGAACGCCTCGAAAATTAGGGCTTGTAGGGGACGCTGTAGTGCGAGGCCACGACCTGCCAGCGGCCCCCGATTTTCATCCATGTGTCGGTGAGGCGGTCGTGGAACTCGTAAGGCTTGCCGCTTGATTCGCCGCGTTCGTGATAGGCCCCGGTAACAATCGCTGTGTCTCCGCGAACTCGCACCTTGAGATCTGACAATTCGGCTATCTGCACTCGTACCGTATTGTCAGCGCTGTGGCTGATGTAGCCTGCCTTGCTGTAGGTGCTGCCGTCTTCGATGGTAATGACGAAGTCGTCGGCGAGGAGCGACGAGAGAATTTCGATGTTGTGCTGCTTGTAGGATTCGGTCCACTTCATTTCGAGCGAACGAAGCGTGGCCGCATCGGATTTCTCCTGCGCCGGCAGGGTGACGGTGGATGCCGCGATCAGAGAGACGATCAGCACTTGGCGCAGGCAGATGCGCATATATGTGTTTCGCACACCTGGTGAGATGGGACAAGTGCTTTTTGCGCCACGGGGCCGCGTCACTATTTCTTCCCCTTCCGCGCGGTCTGTGCGAAGAGCACCGAAATTCCGGACAGCTCTTCGGCTGTTAAAGCTTGGGAACTTCCGAGGGGGCCGGTAAGGATCCGGTTCACCTGGTCGAGCGGCATGCCGTGCGTTTGGTTGACGAAGCGCGTCCACTGGTCGGCGACGGCGGCGCGCTCGTCATCGCCAGCGTCGGAATAGAACTCGCGAGCAGCCTCTTCGGGCGAGCCGTATTCGTCTTTCATATCCTGATGCAAATATCCGCGGAGAAAACTGCGGAGTTCGGGAAAATCGGTGGCCGAGAAGGACTGCGCTGTGGTTTTTGCCTTCTTGGGAGTGGCGGGGTTCGGAGATGGATCAGGGGAACGATCGGCTTTCATGGGCGGCACTCCGGATACGCAGTCAGGACGTGATAGCTGTTTGGCGGATCCCACTTCAAGACAATGACGGCGTGGGCACAGGGCTCGACCTGGTTTTCGCCGCGGCGCAGTGTCCGTCCGAAAGGATGCGCCGGGTCGCCATCGTAGTCAAGCACAAGATTGGAATGGCGGTCGCGCTGGAGCCAGCGGGAAATCTTTTCGTTCTGCTCGGCAAGCGCAGCGCCCACGGCGGCTTCGGCGCTGGCACGATCGTTCCAGGTAGAGGCGGCGGAAATGTTGCGCTCATGATCGAGGCGATCGCGAAGCTGATCGTCGGTGCGGGCAACGTGCTTGCGTAGTGTGTGGCCGCCGGCCGCTTCGTCCTGCGAGAGATCGTGCGGAGCTGAACCGCGGGAAGAGGCCGATTTCGTACTTGAAGAAAACGGCAGGCCCGCCGAATGGCTGTCTGCCGGCGGACGAGTGCAGCCGGCGGTAATTAGAGTCAGGGCCAGACCCAGCACTACCATTGGGATACGGCGCGGGTGAAGTGGCAGCCGGCTGGGCATGCGAGCCAGAGTACACAACCGGGGCGAAAAAAGCATCTGTGAGGCGCAATGGGACACCGTGCAAAGTGTCTGGCCTCCGAATTGTTCTCTGGGCTCTTCCACTACACTTGAGCCAGAAATCCTGCGCCGACTCGCCATGACCGAATCGCTGGCCCAATTCTTTCTCGAACATTTCGAGGCTCACCGAAAAGAGCGTGCTTACCGGCAGCGCGCGGGATACCGCTGGGAATCGTTCACCTACGGCGAGATTATGAAGATGGCCCTGGCTTTCGCGGGCGAAATGCGTGCCCGAGGAATTCAAAAAGGCGATCGCGTGATGCTGTGGGGCGAGAATTCGGCGGAATGGGTGGCGGCTTTTTTCGGATGTGTGGTGAGCGGAGTGGTCGCGGTTCCGATGGACGATGGGGCCTCGGCTGATTTCGCAGCCCGGGTTGCAGGACAGGTCCAGGCCAAGCTTTGCGCCGGATCTCGGGACAACTTAGAAAAGCTCGGCGGGAATGCGGTTCCGGCATGGAGTTTGGAAGACTTCGCGCGGCTGAGTCGATCGTGCGGAATTTGCGCCAGCGAGAGATTGCGCTCGGGCACGATGACATCCTGCAGATTGTGTTTACCTCGGGGACGACCGCCGATCCAAAGGGTGTAGTCATCACGCATGGCAATGTTCTGGCAAACATCGCGCCGCTGGAGCGCGAGATGCAGCGCTATTTGAAGTACGAGCGCTGGGTGCATCCTTTGCGGTTTCTGAATCTGCTGCCGTTGAGCCATGTGTTCGGACAATTCCTGGGAATGTTCCTGCCGCCACTGCTGGGGGCTACGGTTATTTTTCAAAACGAACTGAAGCCCTCCGAAATCATCGGCACGATCCAGCGCGAACGCGTGTCGGTGCTGGTGAGCGTGCCGCGGCGTGCTGCAATCGTTGAAGCAGAAGATGGAGCGCGAAATGGAAGGCCGGAGCAGCATCGAATCCTTTCGCAGAAAATTCGTGGCTTCGAAAGTCGCAGCATTTTCTGCGGCGCTGGTGGACGTTTCGCGCGATTCGCCGCCAGTTTGGGTGGAAATTCTGGGCGATGATTTCCGGCGGCGCGGCGCTCGACGCGGATACCGAAGAATTCTGGAATCGCCTGGGATACGCCGTAATTCAGGGCTACGGGCTCACGGAGACGACTTCGCTGATCAGCGTGAATCATCCTTTTCGCCTGGGCAAAGGATCGATTGGCAAAGTGCTGCCGGGTCGGGAAGTGAGGCTGGCGGATGATGGTGAAATTCTGGTGCGCGGCGGCGGTGTGGCCTCGGGGTATTGGGATGCACGCGGCGCTCATCGCGTGTCGGACGAGGCCGGATGGTATCGCACGGGCGACATTGGCGCGCTGGATGAGGCCGGGAATCTTTATTTCAAGGGCCGCAAGAAGGAAGTGATCGTGACGCCGGGGGGGACGAATGTTTATCCGGAAGATCTGGAAACGGCGCTGCGGCAGCAACGGGAGGTAAAGGACTGCGTGGTGGTGGGAATCGAGCGCAACGGGAATGCGGAGCCTTGTGCGGCACTGCTTCTGCGTGAAGGCGCGTCGGCCGAGGATGCGGTGAAGCGGGCGAACCAGTTGCTGGCGGAGTATCAGCGGATGCGCATGTGGGTGGAGTGGCCGGGCGAGGATTTCCCGCGCACCAGTACGCAGAAGCCGAAACGAAATCAGATCGCGGAAGCGGTTCGGGAGATGATTCACGAGTCCCATGATTCGCACACCCAGAACTCGGGGCCGCTTGCGGAATTGATCGAGCGGATATCCGGGCGGTCGGTTCGTGGATTGAATGACGACGCCAGCCCTGGATTCCGACCTGGGGCTTGAGTTCGCTGGATCGCGTGGAATTGCTGGGTGCGGTCGAGGACCGGTACCAGGTTGATCTGAGCGAGGCGCGCTTCAGTTCGGTGCGCACTGTCGGCGATCTGGAGCGCATGCTACGCGGGGAGGCACCACCGGGTGTGGCGTATCACTATCCGCGCTGGGTACTGCGCTGGCCCGTGACCTGGCTTCGATTTCTGGCACACTATTTGTTGATGCGTCCGGCGATCATGCTGCTGGGCTGGCCGCGTATAGAAGGCCGCGAGCATTTGCGCGGCGTGACCGGCCCGCTGCTGGTGGTGGCGAATCATATCGGGGACGTCGATCCGGGATTTATCCTGACCGCGCTTCCCGCTCGCTTTCGCCATCGACTGGCAATCGCTACGGGCGGTGAGGCGCTGGAGGCTCTGCGTTCGCCCGCTGCGGAACGGGCATTCTTCTTAAAAATCTATGATCGGATGCAATGGACTCTGGGAGTCTCTCTGCTGAATTTGTTTCCGCTGCCGCGCGAGGCGGGATTCCGGCGCAGCTTTGCGTATGCGGGCGAGGCCGTGGATCGCGGCTATAGCGTGCTGGTGTTTCCCGAGGGACGCCACACGACGGATGGAAACATGCTTCCCTTCCGGTCGGGGATTGGATTGCTGGCGGAGAATCTCGGCATCCCGGTGTTGCCGATGCGCATTGATGGATTGTTCGAGGTCAAGCAGGCGGGGAGGAAGTTCGCGGCTCCGGGGAAGATTCGCGTGAAGATTGGCGAGCCCATCAAATTCTCGCCGGGCACCGACCCCACGCAGATTGCAGAGGAATTGCGGGAGGCCGTAAGAAAGCTATGAACACTAGCCCCGGACGCATTCGTCCTGGGTCACTCGCTGCGCTCGTAGGGCGGACGAATGCGTCCGCCCCCACGCGAATGACTCTACGGGTCGACTTCAATCTTCTCCATCATGCCGGCGTCTTCGTGATCCAGCACGTGGCAGTGATAGACGAACGTCCCGGCGATATTGGGATCGCGGAAATCCATACGAACAGTGATGCTTGGGTAAGGACCCTTGCCCGGCCAGTAGGGCACCTGATACGTGTCCTGCATTGTCGGACTCGCTACTGCGACTCCGTTCACCGCCATCACCAGAAAATGAATCTGGTGCATGTGAAACGCGTGTTCTTCCGACGTATGGTTCTCGATGGTCCAGTCTTCGACCGCGCCGACTTTAGTCACGATGGCGGGCGGCTCATTCGGGGTGAACAGCTTGGGTTGCTGGCCATCCACCGTAATAAAGAAATTCACCGGCGGGCCCGAGCCCAGCGCAGCCTCAGAGAAATAAAGTTTTCGCGTTGTGGTCGGCTTGATTGCCGCCAGGCCCGAGAAGCGCTGCGTCTCCGGCGGCGACGGCGGAGCGGCCGCAACCTTCATCTGCGAAGACGAACTGGCCGTCGTGGTTGCAATGTTCGCCAGAACCTGCGCCGGATTCGCATTCCCTACCGGCCCCGTGTTGAAGCCATTGTTCAGGAACGTTGCATTCGTCGTACCCGATGGAGGCCCGGTCACAATGAATTCGGCGCGTCCCGCCGGAGGGATGATGATGGAAGTGACCGTGGGATCGCCCGACACCGGCACGCCGTCGAGGCCAATCACCTCCAGCGTCTGTGCCGTCGAACCAAACATCACCGACAGATTTAGAAAGGCCTGAGTCGAGGCATTGGCTACGCGCCAGAACTGTTTCTCGCCCGCGCCCATCTGGATAATCGGCGCCGCCTCCCCAGGAGACAGCGCGGGTTGGAAGTTCAGCGTCATTTGATAGGGCCCGGGAATCCATGCCAGCGGGTTCAAGAACTGCTGCCGGACCATGAACACGCGCTCCGTCAAACCCAGCACCTGCGGCTTCACTTTCTCAATGCCGCCTACCACGATCGCTCCCGCCGCGCCGCCGTTCACCTGCAGCGCCGTGAATCCATGCGGATGGGGATGGTACCAGTAAAGGCCCGGAGGTTCGTTGGTGGGAATCTGAATCTGATATTGAAATGTGTTGTTGGGCTGAATGAGCGTGTTGATTACGTCATCCTGATGGCAGATGGGCGGCACGTTCAATCCGTGGAAGTGGATGTTGGTGGTGTTGGCGTCGATTGTCGTCGCCGGGCAACCGCTGGTGATGCCGGTCGCACTGTCGTGCGCCATATGCATCATGGGGCGGTTCATGCCCGCGGTTGGCGGATTCACCACGTTCAGCTGGTCGGTCAGATTCAGGGTCAACGTGTCGCCGGGATTGAGCCGCAGCGTGGGCGCTTCAATCATTCCGGTCGAGGTTGTGTAATCGAAGCAGTAGTGCATGAATCCCGATGTGTCGGCGGCATTGCGCACCGTCAGCCCCAAAGTAAGGTTGCCGTTGGCGCTATTCAAGCTGATGGCGTCCGCGACGATGCTGCCGGGAGTGGGGCGGAGCGGGCAGTTCGGCAACTGCGCCGAAGCCGCCAAACAACCGCACACGATCATTTGCACTGCCAACCCGAACTTCCAGAACTTTTTCATCGCCTGCACTCCCTGTCTGGCTTTATGAATTGGAATCTTTGGCGCTCCAAACCGGCAAACTTAAAATTGTCGTGGCGGATAAACCCCGATCGACAATAGCGTTGTGCTGTTCGGATCCTCTACCGGAGAACCCGAAATTTCCTTCAGCGTGCATTTGCCGCCGCTGGAAGTCACGCCGACCTCGGCCACTCCGGACACGGTCCCGTACTCCGCGAGGTATACGACCGATCCGGTGCCCGTGTTCAGTTGCGTAACTACGCTGCCTAGAAAAATCCAGGTGTTATCGAATCCCTTCAGTGTCGGCGATGCGCAACCGGGCGTAATCTTGCCCGTAGTCGCGTTAAAAAACGCCGCTGTCAGCTGCCCCGTACCGCCGTTGCCGATATAGAGCAGCGTCTCGTCGGGGCTCAAATAGATGTTGGCCGAGTTGCCCGCGGTCTTCATGTTATAGAGGACCGTCTTGCTCAATTTGCCGGATGACAAATTGGAAACTTCTACCGTCGTGGTCGTCGACTCGTCGCCAAAGATCGCGTAGTGGCCGTCGGAGGTAATGTCCACGCCGATCGGGAAGCGGTCGGTCGAAAAGCCGCTGGCATTTTGCAGGTCGCCATTCGAAACCGGGATGCCGCCTGACAGATTGAACGATTGAATCGAGCCGTCTCCGTAGGCCACAACCATCAGATTCCCATGTACCGCCATGCCCTTGACGTTGCCTTTTTGCTTGCCCAGCGCGGTGATGTCGCCAAGAAAGTTCAGACCGCATCCGGGGAGGATGGTGAAGGTTCCAATCGTATTGGAGCCGGTGAAATTGGCGTAGAGGTACGTTCCGTTGTTGGCCAGGCCGATGCCGTTCGCGCCCGCAGAATCCGTCGTGCTGCCCGAAAAGTCACCGATGTCCTGCTGGGCGTTGATATCAACCGCCGCGACTTCGGACGCTCCAGCCAGCGCCGCAAACGCACACGAATCGCCGCTGCTATTCTGGAGAACGCTGATGCGCGCGGCATCGAAGTAACCTCCACCGATGCCGGCTCCGCCCAGGCTCACGCGGGTCGAGTTTTCAAGAGTTCCTGCGGAACTGATCGGGAAGAGAGTGACGCCCGTCGACCCGGCTTTGCCCGGCGAATCGTCGTCGGTGATGACATAACTCGTGGTTGTGTTGGTCTTTTGAACCGCCGGGGCCGATCGCGGCGCGCTTGCCGCAAACAGTCCTGCGGAAATCACCAGAATAAGAACTAAGGGCATGAGTTTCATGATCGTTCCCTTTCGGGTTGGGCGGAGACAAAACAGTCGCAGGGGAAACGTAGCTGGCTCAGGATGCGACGCGGTTTGTGCACTGTCAAGATGCAACAAACTGCACAGTTCTTAACGCGGCGTCCGTATCAATATCTGAAGCGCCAATTCCAGCCCAAACAAGATTAAAACGGGCGCTGGCCGCGTCGACATGACGAAGGCACAGCGCCCAATGGGTAACCACGCCCAAAGCAGTGGTTAGTTGATGGTGATGGACTTCGGAGCCGACGCGATACCGTTCGCTACGACTTCGATCGTGGCCGCACCGGTGGCGATGGTGGACGGAATGTCGAACTCTGTCGACACTCGCGTCGTGCCGGTTTGGACTCCGCCCAGCCAGCCATGCGTCTTGCAATACACGACCGCACCGGTGGAATCAGTGATGCGCACGATCGGGAAGTTGGTCGACGACTGATTGTCGTCGCCGTAGTAGCTGCCCTGATCCATGCCGTTGAACTGAGTTCCGGAAATCACGTTGTTAATGCTGCCGTGAGTGAGTGGGGTCTTCACAAAGCCAATCTTGGGAGCGCAGCCGGCGCAGCCCGTCAGACTGGACGGAGTGTAGATCTCGACTGTGGACGAGAAATCCGTGAACAGCACCTGACCGGTAGGCAGAACAACCAAACCGCCAACATAAGAGCTATCGATGGAGGCGTTGGCCGGAGCCGACGTCGGATTCATCGTGGTTCCATCCCACTCAAAGAACTTGCTGCCGTTGTTGAAAACGCCCGGGCTGGCATCGAACAGCGCGTTGCCGTTCGGGAGCACAGCAGCCGGTCCGTCAGCGATGTCCAGCGTACCGCCGAACTTCGGGGCGGATGCCCAGGTTCCGGTCGAGAGGGTGTAGATAGCGTTGTTGGTCGTCGCGCCTGCGGCGAACACGGTGCCGTTGGGCAACAGGGGCATCGGTCCGAGCTCGAGCGAGCCCGGATCAACCAGGTTCACAACCGTATTGTTGGTCGGAGTGGTCCAGGCGCCGGTGGTGGGGCTGTAGATCTGGTAGCCCAACGCGCAGCAGCCGCTGGGAACGTAGGCGTCGACGGTAAGGATGTTGCCGCCGGGCAGCATGGTCCAGCCTTCTTCATCGTTCCAGTCAGACTTTCCGCTTCCGGTGGCTGTCCATGTGGCCTTACCCATCGACAGAGTCAGAATCGCTTCGTCGGTGGTGCAGCAATTGGCCTGCATCAATTTGCCGTTGGGAAGAATGATGCTCTGCGCATCGCCCACTGTGGTCCAGCCAGTCGGAGCGGCGAGCTTCTGCCATTTGTTGGTGGCGGGATTGTAGATCGCACCCAGAGTAGTCCACACAGCGCTGCCATTGTTGTATTCGCCGCCCAGAACGGTCACCTGGCCGCTGGGAAGGACGGACGAGCCGAAGTAGAGCGGGTTATAGCCGGTAGGCAGACTTCCTGCGGTCACCCACGTGCCGTTGACGTAGTTGCCGGTGCTGTCTGGAATCAGGCGGTACCAGGTGTCGGTGTGGGTGGAGAAGAAGAAGCTGTTGATCAGTACGGAACCGTCAGTCAGCAGCATGGCATGAGCGACAGCGGATGGCGGAGCATTGGTCGTCTTAGTCCATGTCCCCGCGGTGAAAGGTTCCTGGGCGAAAGCGCTGGCGCAGGCTAGCGCAAGCAAAGCAACTCCGAGAATTCGGACCACCTTCATGATTGACCTCACAATTTTGATTGGTTGGAAACCTGGCTTCAGATGCGGACTTCGATTGGCCCACCCCCACAGAAGGATAAAGTCCCCAAGGCTGGCAATGAAATCCCAAAGTCGCCGGATTATAACCCGGGTTGCTTCGGTTCCGAACAATTTGTCAGTGCAAAAATCACATTAATTTTTTTTGCGGTGAAATGTCGCAAGAAAATGCGCCAACATTTGCAAAAAGTTGCAACTCTGCGCACAGCGGGCCGTTTGCCGGGGGAGAAGAAAGACTCATGCGACGGAATGCGCTTACTCCGCCGTGGCGAACGAAGTCGTTTCTCAATTCTCAATTCTCAATTCTCAATTCTCAATTCTTAATTCCTCTTACTCTTCGTCGCCTTGACTTTGATCGTATTCAATTTCCGAATCGGGTTTGATCTCCGGAATATGTGCATCATGCAGAGAGCGATTGGCTGCAGGCAAATCCGACTGCAGGAATTGTTGCCAGCGTTTCATAACGTCGGCGTTCTCGTGTTGCGTCGTGGTGAAGGCCGCGATCTGAGATGAAATTGGCGCTGCGTCGACCTGCCACACCTGTTGATACAAAGTGCCAGCCGCTCCATTGATTCGAGTGAGCGTGGCCTCACTCGTGGGTGGGGCCAGAAATCCCGCCGGACTTCCAAGCAAGGCCGAGAGTTGCTTGTCGAGCGACTCCACCGTTTCTTTCGCGCTCGCTTCCGCCGCCAGTTTCTTGAGTTGTTCTCGAATCGAGGTGGCCTGGAGAATTGCATCGGTCGACTTGCTCACCATGGACGCCAGGTGCGACTCTGCCTGAAACTTCTTCTCCAAATCGGCCGACGAGATTTTGATGCGCGGGTCCATCTTCACCAGCAAAGATGCTGTAGAGGATTTCCCATCAACCGTGAGCCGCACAGAATAAGTTCCGGGAACCGCGTTGGGGCCAAGCGGCAGGCGCGGTGTGTCATGGGCAATCGCGGCGATCGGATATTCATGGCGCGTGGACGCCGGCGCCGTGTAATGCAAGTCCCAGACCCAGCGATGCATTCCGGCCGCCGTCGAAAGCTGTTGAGGCTGGCGCAGCCAATAAAGCGGAATCAGTTGTTTCTCGAGTTGCTCCTGCGTGGCTTCGGGCTTGTCATCACTGGCAAAACGCCGCACCAGCTTGCTCTGAGCATCGAAAATTTCGATTGTGACTTTGGTGGCCGCGGTCGACAACGAGTAATCGATGATCGCGCCGTCGGGCGGATTCTCGCCCACAGGTTCGTCGGGAGGCATCGGCGTGTCGCTGTATGTGTCGCGCTCAATTCGGTATGCCGGGGCGGGCTTGAAGAGATGGATAGAGTTCGAGATTTCCGTGGACATTTCGCGCAGCGGCGTGATGTCGTCGAGAATCCAGAAGGAGCGGCCGTGGGTGGCGACGATCAGATCGTCGTCATGAATCCACAGATCGCGCATCGAGGTATGCGGCAGATTCAACTGCAGTGATTGCCAATGGTCGCCGTCATCGAACGAAACCCACACGGCATTTTCTGTTCCGGCAAACAGCAGGCCCTTGCGGACCGGATCTTCGCGCACCGTATCGACCGGGCCGAATTCGGGCAGGCCGTTCGTGATCAGCTTCCACGATTTGCCGCCATCGTGCGTTCGATAGATATAAGGATGCACGTCATTGATGCGGAAACGACTGACCGAGGCGTAGACCGTCTGCTCGTCAAAGTGCGAGGCGCTGATCTGCGTGACCTTGCTCCATGCGGTGAGTTCAGGCGGAGTGATCTGGTTCCAGTTTTTCCCAGCATCGCGAGTGATCCAGATCAAACCGTCGTCGGTGCCGGCCCACAGCGTATTTACAGTCTTGTAGGACGGCGCCAGAGCGTAAATGACGCCGCGTCCTTTCTCGAGCTCCTTGTTGTAAAGCGTGCCAACGCTTGCCGGTATTCCGGGATTTTTGCGCGTAAGGTCAGGGCTGATCGTCTGCCATGAATTCCCGCCGTCGATTGTTTTGAACAACACGTTGGCCGCGTAATAAAGGATGTGCGGATCGACGGGCGAGAACAGCAGCGGTTCGGTGCGGTTGGCGCGGTATTTTGGCGTGCGCAGCGGAATCGGCGTAACGTCCTGCACCTCGCCTGTGGACCAGTGAAATTTTGAGACCTCGGTTCGGCCCCCGCCATAGACGAGATCTGCATCGAGCGGATCCGGTGCAACGTAGCCGTACTCAATCACGCCCACGGGATGCCAGTCGCGGAAAGTGATGGCGCCATCGTTGCCGCGGCTGCGAATGCCGACGGAGCCGCTTTCCTGTTGTCCTCCGTATATGCGATAGGGGAAAGAATTGTCGGTAATGGCGTGGTAGAGCTGCGCCGTGGGCTGGTTGTACCAGGAACTCCAGGTCTGTCCGCGATTCACTGTGACGAGCGCGCCTTGATCGCTGACGAGAAGAATAATGTCGCCGTTGGTGGGATTGATCCAGAGATTCTGATAGTCGTCGCCGCCGGGCGCGCCGCGAAATCCAGACCAGGTCTTGCCACCATCCGTCGAGCGCATGGTGACCGTGCTGACCACGTAAACCACGTCGGAATTCCTGGGATCAACTCGCGGGATCGGAAGATCGCCGCCGCCGATGCGGCCGGATGGGCGTGGATCATCGGTGATCTGCGCCCAGGTATCGCCGGCGTTATCGGAGCGATAGACGTTGAGTTTTCCTGCAGCCGTCGAGAGCGTTGCGTACAGCCGATGCGGATCGCTGGGCGCTATTGCAACATAAATCTGAGAAAGGTCTTTCGGCAGTCCGTCAGTCAGTTGATGCCATGTGCTGCCGCCGTCCGTCGACTTGAACAGCCCGCCGCCGCTGCTATTGAAGGTATTGCCATCTTCCCACGGGCCTTCGCGCACTTCCCACATCGACGCATAAACGACGTCGGGATTCGAGGGATCGAGTTCCACATCGGAGGCTCCGGTGTTCTCATCTTTGGAAATTACTTTCTTCCAGTTCTGGCCGCCATCGGTCGAGAGATACAGGCCACGCTCCTCGCTGGGACCATAAGGATGTCCAAGCACGGCGGCGAACACTTTGTTCGGATCGCGGGGATCGACGGCTAAGGCGGGAATCTGCTGGCCATCGCGCAGTCCGAGGTGAGTCCAGGTCTTTCCCGCGTCGCTGGATTTGTAGATTCCGTTGCCGACGGAAAGATCGGGCCGGTGCAGTCCTTCGCCGCTGCTGGCGTAAACGATATTGGGATCGGAGGGCGCGACCGCGATGGCACCGATGGACTGCGTCGATTCGTGGTCGAAGATCGGATTCCAGGTGCGACCGTAGTCGTTCGACTTCCAGACTCCTCCGTTTACCTGCGCCACGTAGAACACATTGGGCTGGCTGGGAACGCCGCACGCAGCGCGGGTCCGGCCGCCGCGAAAGGGACCGATCATGCGCCAGTGCATATCCTGATAGCTGGTTTCAGGAATCTGTGCGGATGCAGCGATGGCAATGAGAGTAAGAGAAGGAAGAAAAAGACGAAGCAGTTTTCGTGGGATCAAATGCGCCCCCTCAGAACAAGCTCAGAACAACCTCAAAACAACTTCAGAACGACAGGTAAGGATAAATCAATTCGCGGTCAAATTCGTTTTGAACTACAGGCAAGCCCGTTTATGATGGCGAGACTTTGCTTGCCCCTGCCCATGAACTTAAAACCGTGCCGAAAGTTTACGTTCGTTTCCTGTTGCCTGCTCGTGAGCACCTTTTTTTCCGGAGCTGCGGCCCAAAGTAACGGGTCTGCGGGAACCGTCGAAGGAAAGGGCCTCAAACCGATTCTCAACTACATCGCCTCGGGTTGGGATACGCTCACGCGTTCCATGACCGACTGCCAAAGCACCACGGATCCGAAGATGCGAACCGCTTCGGTGCTGTATCTGCCGGCAGGCTTCGCCGAGCCCGCGGCTGTGCAGAAATTGAGTGCGGACTGCAACGTGCAGGTCCAGCATCTGCCGTTTGCGATTCACCGGCTGGGCGAGGTCAACACCAGCAACATTGAGCCTTCGGGCCTGCTCTACCTTCCCAATAAGTATGTTGTGCCGGGCGGTCGCTTCAATGAGATGTATGGATGGGACAGCTACTTCATCGTCCGTGGACTGCTGCAGGCCGGCCGCGTGGAGTTGGCGCGCGGAATGGTGGAGAACTTTTTTTTTGAAATCGAAAATTACGGCGCCATGTTGAATGCGAACCGCACTTATTACCTGACGCGCTCGCAGCCGCCTTTTCTGAGTTCGATGGTTGTCGACGTTTATGGAGCGATGCAAAAGAGCGGCAGCGCAGCCGACAAGGCCTGGCTCGAACGCGCTTATGCCGATCTCAACAAGGATTATGAGATGTGGACGCACGATCCGCATCTGGCGGGGCAAACAGGATTATCGCGCTATTACGATTTCGGCCAGGGTCCGCCGCCAGAGGCGGTGAAAGACGAGACCGGCTTCTATAAGAAAGTGGCGGCATATCTATTTTTCCATCCGCAGCAGGCGGACGATTACATCGTGCGCTTGCCCCCCGCCGCGAATCAGCCGGTTGCCGGTTCGGCCTACTCGATGGAGGTCTGCGACGTCGCTCTAACGATGCAGAAGCCTGCTTGCGAAACGCCGCAACAATTCAAGCTGAGCGCTGACTATTATGAGGGCGATCGCGCCATGCGGGAGTCCGGCTTCGATGTGAGCTTTCGCTTCGGCCCGTTCGGCGACGCCACGCACCATTACGCTCCCGTATGCCTCAATTCCCTTCTGTACAAGAACGAAAAAGATATGGAGCAGATCAGCCGCTGGTTGGGTCACGCCGCGGATGCAGAGAAGTGGAACAAACGCGCCGATGAGCGGAAACGGCTGATCAACCGCTATCTGTGGAATGCGGACCAGGGAATGTTTTTCGATTTCAATTTCATGACCGGAAAGATGTCGACCTACCGCTATGCCACAACGTTCTATCCGCTATGGGCGGGGCTGGCGACGCGTGAACAAGCGCAGGCGGTTGCGGCGAAAGTGAAGATTTTCGAGCGGCCCGGCGGAATCCCGATGAGCACGGAAGACACCGGGGCGCAGTGGGATCTGCCCTACGGCTGGGGCAACGTCGAAATGCTGGTGATTGGGGGCTTGCGAAGGTACGGCTACAACGCCGACGCCGATCGCATTTCGTACGAATTTCTCTCCATGGTGGCGGAGAATTTCCGGCATGACGGCAACATCCGCGAAAAATACAACGTTGTGACGCGGTCCTCCGAGTCCCATGTGGAACTGGGCTATGAAATGAATGTGGTTGGGTTTGGCTGGACCAACGCCGCATTTCTCGAACTGCTGCATGATCTGCCAAAAGAAATGGTGGAACGGCTGGACAACGATCAGAACCAGGCCGCTTCGTCCGCGAAATGAGGCTGTTGACAACTTCGCTGGTGACAACTTCTACGTCAGGCCGTCAGTAGAATACGGTCTATCTACTCTTTGGGATCAAGGAAGGAAATTCCGGTTCATGAGATCTCTTTTTCTGCTCGCTTTGGTCACTTCCCTTCTCGTCTGCAATGCCTTCGCCGCGCCGCCTGCATCTGACCTTGAGGCTCGCCGGAAATCGTTGAACGATCTGCTGGCCGAACGCTGGGAGTACACGCTTCGCAACAGCCCGATCTTCGCTTCCATCCTGGGCGACAAGCGCTGGAACGACAAGCTCGACGACTTCTCGCAGAAAGCGATTGACGACGATCTGGAGCAGAGTAAGAAATTCATGGCGCGCTTCGAGGCCATCGACACTACCGGATTCCCCGAGCAGGAAGCGTTGAACAAAACTCTGATGGTGCGCGACCTGCGGAATGATCTGGATGGAGCGCGCTTCAAAGGCTGGGAGATGCCGGTGTCGCAGTTCGGCGGCGTGCACCTCAATCTTCCACAACAATTGCATCTATAATTATGGATATCTGTGAGACTAACTATGCAGTGATATCATGTCGGTTATTATGGTTATTATGGTATTCGGAATTCATGGTATTATTGGAATGGATATGTTTATGGTCTGGTATGATATCCAAAATCTCAAATTCATAATATTGTATTTGTCTCTCAATATATACATTGTGGTATACTGCAAATATCTCTTATGATCATGCTGAAAATTTCTAGAGGTATACATTTGTATCAAATTTACATTGCCTACATGCACACATCTAGGGGGAGTGTTTACTACCATTTGAAATATACATGCAAATATCTTAACTATAAATCCTAGTGTTGTCATCTAACACCAAAAAGGGGGAGATTGAAAGAACATATTCTAGAATCCCTGGGTTTTGTGTGTTAGTTAACAACACTGGAGAATGATCTAATGTGTGCCAAGTATTTGCAGTAAATATACAAATCAATATGGCTTGGGATCAATTAGCAAAAATGATGCAATAGCCAAAAAGAATGAAGAGACCTCAAGCGGTAGTACCGCTCAGCAGAGCGGAAGTACCGCAAGTACCAAGCGGTAGTACCGCCCAGCAGAGCGGAAGTACCGCTTGAAGACAAGTTGAAACTGCTAAGTGCCAAGCGGAAGTACCGCCCAAGGTACCGCTTGGGTACCGCATCGCAGGCGGTTTTGAGCGGTACCTCACCGGTACCTGACCGGAACTACCGCTAGAAGACTCGAAGAAAATCAAAGTGCCAAGCGGAAGTACCGCCCAGCAGAGCGGAAGTACCGCTTGAAGACGAATTGAAACTGCTAAGTGCCAAGCGGAAGTACCGCCCAGGGTACCGCTCGGGTACCGCATCGCAGGCGGTTTTGAGCGGTACCCCACCGGTACCTGACCGGAACTACCGCTTGAACATTTCACGGATGACACCAAGTACCAAGCGGAAGTACCGGTCCAGGTACCGGTGTCAAGCGGTACCTCACCAGTACCAAGAGCGGAAGTACCGCTTCAGAGAAGAAGATTGGC
>CAVWQT010000005.1:0-205687 GCA_963757095.1 uncultured Acidobacteriota bacterium
CTTGCTGAGAGGGCAAGTAACGCTGGTCTTACGACCAGGTTATTGCAATGGGTAGAGTGCGGAACAAAGTTGTGCTCGGCATGATTCGGCTATACTTGGTAACTGGCCTCATACCATAGGAAGTATGAAATTGGCAAAAGGGCCAAGGACATTTGTGGGCAAAGTAGCGCACCTCTCGAGAGTGTATAGAATTGTGTCATGATACTCCCTATTCCAGGGAATGGAATTACGATCGCCGCGGGAAAGGAACTATCGTAAAAGTTCTAACAACCCGTGAAGACTGAATTACATAGTTTTTCTTAAACTAAAACTTGACCTACCAACTAAATTGTTTTCAAAACGTGTCGTTTGGAATTTCCGATTCCAAGCAAACAGTTATGCATATCCACCAATATCCGTAGAACTTGCTGAGTACGCTCGTACTCAATCTATCTTCGTATCCCTTGCTTTAGACTGTGAGAACAGCGAAGAATCACCTTGTGAACAAGGTGAATACGTCGACGACATCGAATACGAAGCTCCGGATCTTTCCGGAGGAATCGAAGGCATCGACTACGGAATTGTCTACGGACTTGGCGACGAGGAGGTGGAGATGGAAGCGGAAGCGTAGAATTGATATAGAATTATTAGTAGAGCCTAGCGACAGTGCACTTACCTTAAATAAGTCGCATCGCTTAAATGGTGTTTAGTCTTATAACACCATGGCTTAGCAAATTAGCTAGTTGGATTTGGATTCCGAATGTCAACCCTCAATGGACCGAGGATGATATCGAAATCTTTGTACACTTTTGGTTGTTTGATATGAACATGTAAAGTTGCGGACCCGCAATGTTTCTGTTGTACCACTCTGAGGGATGTAATATTTACGAAAGGGGACTTTCGTGAGTGTTATGTCAACGACTTGCGCACTACAACATGCAGTGGTGTGCTGGGTCACCGCAGCTGGTATCAGAGCAATGCTTCGACCTTAGGTTGGTTAGCCGAGTCTAGGTTAGTTAGCCTAATAAGTGGATAGAACCTGTAGGAAGCCGAATGACGTTAAGATGAGAATTCTCTAAGAATTATGATGGGTATTCAAATGAGAATATTCCGGTCATAAGGATTAGTGCTATAATTCTATATCTTGTTTTTAGCGACTTTGCTAAATTGTCATTATTTTCTTGGCACAGCCCGGAAGGATGGGTGAACAGCCTGGCCGAACGGTGGTTGTTAAAGATTATGGGTTAGATCTGTATCAGGGGGAGTTAGTAGAAATCCTAAACCAACTATTAGAGACCTTTAGTTGCTCACCGAAGACCTTAGTGAAGATATTCACGTTATTACGACGGAGACGTGATAGCGAAGTATAGGGTAGCAATTCCGTTACCTCAGGAAATAGGATCTTGTTATCTCGAGCCCTATGGCGAGGCGCGTAGGTCGTCTATCGCTTTTGAGATAGCAGTCTTAGAAGCCATCACCACAATCCGTGATGTTAAGGCTAAGGAGTTAGTGGGGACTGTTTTCACAGCTATCCCATTGGGTGATCGTGAGGAGCGGGAGAATCGAGACCATATTGCTTTCGTGTTAAAGGAGCCTGAACTGGCAGCAAAGTACCTCGATAGATGTGCATCGCTGTTAGACGTCTTTTACTCACTGCATGGCAACATGGTGAACGAATTAGAGCATCTTTTAGACGACCACGATACTTTAAAGATTTACGCATTGGACTTAGAAGCCCAGCGTACAGCAGCAGCAGCACACGTGGTCGAAGGAAGTAGTGAGGGAACCATAGAGGACGGAGTAGTACCAAACTTAGAAACTGAACCCATTTATACTCCAGCTACACCACCATATTCACCTATACCGACAGAAGGGTATCGTTTTGTGAATGGTTGGGAAGTGCCCATTACCAATGAACCTATAGTTCCGACTGGATGGGGAACGGATGAGGAAGATTTACCTCCTTCCGATGTAGAGGCGGAAGATGAGGAAATATCTACCGAGTTCTACTTCATTAGTCGTGAGGAGTATGAGGCAGGTAGTGGAATGGAGTATACGGGAGTTGAGGAGGATCAACCCCGTTATGATGTAGATAGAGAAGAAGGAGAAATATCGGCCGAGTTCTATTCCATTTGTCGCGAGGCTTTAGAGGCTTGTGACGGTATGGACTGGTCGACGGGAGAGGAAAAGAAAACTCCGGTTAGTTGTTTCTATACGGAGAAAGGAAATCCTATCTACCCGGAAGTAAAGGAGAAGTCTAGTCTGTTTGAGATCGATACCTCGGGGGGTATACAGATCTTTAGTACTGGGGAGAAGTTTGATGGAGTAGAGGAAGCATTTCAGTATCTCGATAGTTTCTTTTCCATGGGTGCTATGACTTTGGAGACTGTAAAGGATCCTGAATATGTGCCGCCTGTGGAAGTTGCTCTGCCGGGAACGTTGAGGAGATCTGCTCGATTCAACGGATGGGTTCCGGGGAAGTACTATGAGAGTGACTGAAGCTTAGTTAGTAGTAGTTTTATCTAGCTTGGAGCTTGGTAATGTTTATTGTATGAGTGGGCCTGCGTGCCAAATAATTGAGCTACGACTCATCTGCGATGTATATGATGTACAGGATGCATGTATATACATGGTATATGTTTTTGAGCTATTGTGCTGTGTTGATAAACACATGTGATGTATGAATGTTGTACTTTAAATTTTTGGAGTTTATTTGGATTTGGATTTTCTTGGATTTTCTTGTGTGACTAGCACTGTGCATTGAAAACGAACAACCCTCTGTGCATATGCATGATGTAACATGGTGTTCTGACGTAAATGCATCAGGACTAGAGGGGTATGCCAGTAGAACGACGTAGAAACCGAAACCCAACGTTTAGCTAGGGAAGCCCAACAGAAACAGGATGCCGAAACAGCAGCAGTAAGAGGCGAGGCCTCGGAACAATCACAGCCCAATGGCCCTGGCTTTCGCGGGCGAAATGCGTGCCCGCGGAATTCAAAAAGGCGATCGCGTGATGCTGTGGGGCGAGAATTCGGCGGAATGGGTGGCGGCTTTTTTCGGATGTGTGGTGAGCGGAGTGGTCGCGGTTCCGATGGACGATGGGGCCTCGGCTGATTTCGCAGCCCGGGTTGCCGGACAGGTCCAGGCCAAGCTTTGCGCCGGATCTCGGGACAACTTAGAAAAGCTCGGCGGGACTGCGGTTCCGGCATTGAGCTTCGAGGACTTCGCGCGACTGAGTGAGTCGTGCGGAATTTGCGCCGCGAGAAATTGCGCTCGGGCACGATGACATCCTGCAGATTGTGTTTACCTCGGGGACGACCGCCGATCCCAAGGGCGTGGTCATCACGCACGGCAATGTTCTGGCAAACATCGCGCCGCTGGAGCGCGAGATGCAGCGCTATTTGAAGTACGAGCGCTGGGTGCATCCTTTGCGGTTTCTGAATCTGCTGCCGTTGAGCCATGTGTTTGGCCAATTCCTGGGTATGTTCCTGCCGCCACTGCTGGGAGCTACGGTTATTTTTCAAAACGAACTGAAGCCCTCCGAAATCATCGACACGATCCATCGCGAACGCGTGTCGGTGCTGGTGAGCGTGCCGCGGCGTGCTGCAATCGTTGAAACAGAAGATCGAGCGCGAACTGGAAGGTCAGGGGAAGATCGAATCCTTTCGCGCAAATTCGTGGCTTCGAAGTCGCAGCATTTTCTGCGCCGCTGGTGGACCTTCCGCACGATTCGCCGCCAGTTTGGATGGAAATTCTGGGCGATGATCTCCGGCGGCGCGACGCTCGACGGCGGAGACCGAGGAATTCTGGAATCGGCTGGGATACGCCGTGATTCAGGGCTACGGGCTCACGGAGACGACTTCGCTGATCAGCGTGAATCATCCATTTCGGCTGGGCAAGGGATCGATTGGCAAAGTGCTGCCGGGTCGGGAGGTGAAGCTGGCCGACGATGGCGAGATTCTGGTGCGCGGCGGCGGCGTGGCTTCCGGGTACTGGGATGCACGCGGCGCTCATCGCGTGTCGGATGAGGCCGGATGGTATCGCACGGGCGACATTGGCGCGCTCGATGAGGCCGGGAATCTTTATTTCAAGGGCCGCAAGAAGGAGGTGATCGTCACGCCGGGCGGGACGAATGTTTATCCGGAAGATCTGGAAGACGGCGCTGCGGCAGCAACCGGAGGTAAAGGACTGCGTGGTCGTGGGAATCGAGCGCGACGGAAATGCGGAGCCTTGCGCGGCGCTGCTTCTGCGTGAGGGAGCGTCGGCCGAGGATGTGGTGAAGCGGGCGAACCAGTCGCTGGCGGAATATCAGCGGATGCGCATGTGGGTGGAGTGGCCGGGGGAGGATTTTCCGCGCACGAGTACGCAGAAGCCGAAACGAAATCAGATCGCGGAAGCGGTTCGGGAAATGATTCACGAGTCCCCTGACTTCGCACAGGAGCGCCAGACACTGGCGAGAGCCGACTTGCGCGAATTGATCGAGCGGATATCGGGGCGGTCGGTTCGTGGATTGAAAGAGGACGCCAGCCTTGATTCCGACCTGGGGCTGAGTTCGCTGGATCGCGTGGAATTGCTGGGTGCGGTCGAGGACCGGTACCAGGTTGATCTGAGCGAGGCGCGCTTCAGTTCGGTGCGAACTGTCGGCGATCTGGAGCGCATGCTACGCGGGGAGGCACCGCCGGGTGTGGCCTATCACTATCCGCGCTGGGTGCTGCGCTGGCCCGTGACCTGGCTTCGATTTCTCGCACACTATTTGCTGATGCGTCCGGCGATCATGCTGCTGGGCTGGCCGCGTATAGAAGGTCGCGAGCATTTGCGCGGCGTGACCGGCCCGCTGCTGGTGGTGGCGAATCATATTGGCGACGTCGATCCGGGATTTATCTTGACGGCGCTTCCCGCGCGCTTTCGACATCGACCTGGCAATCGCGACAGGCGGCGAGGCATTGGAGGCTCTGCGCTCGCCCGCTGCGGATCGCGGCATTCTTCTTGAAAATCTATGATCGGATGCAATGGATTCTGGGAGTGTCTCTGCTGAATTTGTTTCCGCTGCCGCGCGAGGCGGGATTCCGGCGCAGCTTTGCGTATGCGGGCGAGGCCGTCGATCGCGGTTATAGCGTGCTGGTGTTTCCCGAGGGACGGCACACTACGGATGGAAAGATGCTTCCGTTCCGGTCGGGGATTGGATTGCTGGCGGAGAATCTCGGCATCCCGGTGTTGCCGATGCGAATTGATGGATTGTTCGAGGTCAAGCAGGCGGGGAAGAAGTTCGCGGCTCCGGGGAAGATTCGCGTGAAGATTGGCGAGCCCATCAAATTCTCGGCGGGCAGCGACGCCTCGCAAATCGCCGAGGAATTGCGGGAGGCCGTAAGGGCGCTATGAACGCTAGCCCCGGACGAATTCGTCCGGATCACTCGCTGCGCTCGTAGGGCGGACGAATGCGTCCGCCCCCACGTCGAAAAGTTTCTACGGGTCGACTTCGATCTTCTCCATCATGCCGGCGTCTTCGTGATCCAGCACGTGGCAGTGATAGACGAACGTCCCGGCGATATTGGGATCACGGAAATCCATGCGCACGGTGATGCTTGGGTAAGGACCCTTGCCCGGCCAGTAGGGCACCTGATAGGTGTCCTGCATCGTCGGACTCGCCACTGCGACTCCGTTCACCGCCATCACCAGAAAATGAATCTGGTGCATGTGAAACGCGTGTTCTTCCGACGTATGGTTCTCGATGGTCCAGTCTTCGACCGCGCCGACTTTCGTCACGATGGCGGGCGGCTCATTCGGGGTGAACAGCTTGGGTTGCTGGCCATCCACCGTAATGAAGAAATTCACCGGCGGACCCGAGCCCAGCGCAGCTTCAGAGAAATAAAGTTTTCGCGTTGTGGTCGGCTTGATTGCCACCAGGCCCGAGAAGCGCTGCGTCTCCGGCGGCGACGGCGGAGCGGCCGCAACCTTCATCTGCGAAGACGAATTGGCCGTCGTGGTCGCAATATTCGCCAGAACCTGCGCCGGATTCGCATTCCCTACCGGCCCCGTGTTGAAACCATTGTTCAGAAACGTCGCATTCGTGGTACCGGATGGAGGCCCGGTCACAATGAATTCGGCGCGTCCCGCCGGAGGGATGATGATGGAAGTGACCGTGGGATCGCCCGACACCGGCACGCCGTCGAGGCCAATCACCTCCAGCGTCTGTGCCGTCGAACCAAACATCACCGACAGATTTAGAAAGGCCTGGGTCGAGGCATTGGCTACGCGCCAGAACTGTTTCTCGCCCGCGCCCATCTGGATAATCGGTGCCGCCTCCCCAGGAGACAGCGCGGGCTGGAAGTTCAGCGTCATTTGATAGGGCCCGGGAATCCAGGCCAGCGGATTCAAGAACTGCTGCCGGACCATGAAGACGCGCTCCGTCAAACCCAGCACCTGCGGCTTCACTTTCTCAATGCCGCCTACCACGATCGCTCCCGCCGCCCCGCCGTTCACCTGCAGCGCGGTGTATCCATGCGGATGGGGATGGTACCAGTAAAGGCCCGGAGGCTCGTTGGTGGGAATCTGAATCTGATATTGAAATGTGTTGTTGGGCTGAATGAGCGTGTTGATTACGTCATCCTGATGGCAGATGGGCGGCACGTTCAATCCGTGGAAGTGCATGTTGGTGGTGTTGGCGTCGATTGTCGTCGCCGGGCAACCGCTGGTGCTGCCAGTCGCACTGTCGTGCGCCATATGCATCATGGGGCGGTTCATGCCCGCGGTAGGCGGATTCACCACGTTCAACTGGTCGGTCAGATTCAGGGTCAAGGTGTCGCCGGGATTCAGCCGCAGCGTGGGCGCTTCAATCATTCCGGTCGACGTTGTGTAATCGAAGCAGTAGTGCATGAATCCCGATGAGTCGGCGGCATTGCGCACCGTCAGCCCCAGAGTAAGGTTGCCGTTGGCGCTATTCAAGCTGATGGCGTCCGCGACGATGCTGCCGGGAGTGGGGCGGAGCGGGCAGTTCGGCAACTGCGCCGAAGCCGCCAAACAACCGCACACCACCATTTGCACTGCCAATCCGAACTTCCAGAACTTTTTCATCGCCTGCACTCCCTGTCTGGCTTTATGAATTGGAATCTTTGGCGCTCCAAACCGGCAAACTTAAAATTGTCGTGGCGGATAAACGCCAATCGACAATAGCGTCGTGCTGTTCGGATCCTCTACCGGAGAACCCGAAATTTCCTTCAGCGTGCATTTGCCGCCGCTGGAAGTCACGCCGACCTCGGCCACCCCGGACACGGTCCCGTACTCCGCGAGGTATACGACCGATCCGGTGCCCGTGTTCAGCTCCGTAACCACGCTGCCTAGAAAAATCCAGGTGTTGTCGAATCCCTTCAGCGTCGCCGAGGCGCAACCGGGCGTAATCTTGCCCGTAGTCGCGTTAAAAAACGCCGCTGTCAGCTGCCCCGTACCGCCGTTGCCGATGTAGAGCAGCGTCTCGTCGGGGCTCAAATAGATGTTGGCCGAGTTGCCCGCGGTCTTCATGTTGTAGAGGACCGTCTTGCTCAATTTGCCGGATGACAAATTGGAAACTTCTACCGTCGTGGTCGTCGACTCGTCGCCAAAGATCGCGTAGTGGCCGTCAGAGGTGATGTCCACACCGATCGGGAAGCGGTCGGTCGAAAAGCCGCTGGCATTTTGCAGGTCGCCATTCGAAACCGGGATGCCGCCTGACAGATTGAACGATTGAATCGAGCCGTCTCCGTAGGCCACAACCATCAGATTCCCATGTACCGCCATGCCCTTGACGTTGCCTTTTTGCTTGCCCAGCGCGGTGATGTCGCCAAGAAAGTTCAGACCGCATCCGGGGAGGATGGTGAAGGTTCCAATCGTATTGGAGCCGGTGAAATTGGCGTAGAGGTACGTTCCGTTGTTGGCCAGGCCGATGCCGTTCGCGCCCGCAGAATCCGTCGTGCTGCCCGAAAAGTCACCGATGTCCTGCTGGGCGTTGATATCGACCGCAGCGACTTCAGACGCTCCAGCCAGCGCCGCAAACGCGCAGGAATCGCCGCTGCTATTCTGGAGAACGCTGATGCGCGCGGCATCGAAGTAACCTCCACCGATGCCGGCTCCGCCCAGGCTCACGCGGGTCGAGTTTTCAAGAGTTCCTGCGGAACTGATCGGGAAGAGAGTGACGCCCGTCGACCCGGCTTTGCCCGGCGAATCGTCGTCGGTGATGACATAACTCGTGGTTGTGTTGGTCTTTTGAACCGCCGGGGCCGATCGCGGCCCGCTTGCCGCAAACAGTCCTGCGGAAATCACCAGAATAAGAACCAAGGGCATGAGTTTCATGATCGTTCCCTTTCGGGTTGGGCGGAGACAAAACAGTCGCAGGGGAAACGTAGCTGGCTCAGGATGCGACGCGGTTTGTGCACTGTCAAGATGCAACAAACTGCACAGTTCTTAACGCGGGATCCGTATCAATATCTGAAGCGCCAATTCCAGCCCAAACAAGATTAAAACGGGCGCTGGCCGCGTCGACATGACGAAGGCACAGCGCCCAATGGGTAACCACGCCCAAAGCAGTGGTTAGTTGATGGTGATGGACTTCGGAGCCGACGCGATACCGTTCGCTACGACTTCGATCGTGGCCGCACCGGTGGCGATGGTGGACGGAATGTCGAACTGGGTCGACACTCGCGTCGTGCCGGTTTGGACTCCGCCCAGCCAGCCATGCGTCTTGCAATACACGACTGCACCGGTGGAATCAGTGATGCGCACGATCGGGAAGTTGGTCGACGACTGATTGTCGTCGCCGTAGTAGCTGCCCTGATCCATGCCGTTGAACTGAGTTCCGGAAATCACGTTGTTAATGCTGCCGTGAGTGAGTGGGGTCTTCACAAAGCCAATCTTCGGAGCGCAGCCGGCGCAGCCCGTCAGACTGGACGGAGTGTAGATCTCAACTGTGGACGAGAAATCCGTGAACAGCACCTGACCGGTAGGCAGAACAACCAAACCGCCAACATAAGAGCTATCGATGGAGGCGTTGGCCGGAGCCGACGTCGGATTCATCGTGGTTCCATCCCACTCAAAGAACTTGCTGCCGTTGTTGAAAACGCCCGGGCTGGCATCGAACAGCGCGTTGCCGTTCGGGAGCACAGCAGCCGGTCCGTCAGCGATGTCCAGCGTACCGCCGAACTTCGGGGCGGATGCCCAGGTTCCGGTCGAGAGGGTGTAGATGGCGTTGTTGGTCGTCGCGCCTGAGGCGAACACGGTGCCGTTGGGCAACAGGGGCATCGGTCCGAGCTCGAGCGAGCCAGGATCAACCAGGTTCACAACCGTATTGTTGGTCGGAGTGGTCCAGGCGCCGGTGGTGGGGCTGTAGATCTGGTAGCCCAACTTGCAGCAGCCGCTGGGAACGTAGGCGTCGACGGTAAGGATGTTGCCGCCGGGCAGCATGGTCCAGCCTTCTTCATCGTTCCAGTCAGACTTTCCGCTTCCGGTGGCGGTCCAGGTGGCCTTACCCATCGACAGAGTCAGAATCGCTTCGTCGGTGGTGCAGCAATTGGCCTGCATCAATTTGCCGTTGGGAAGAATGATGCTCTGCGCATCGCCGACTGTGGTCCAGCCAGTCGGAGCGGCGAGCTTCTGCCATTTGTTGGTGGCGGGATTGTAGATCGCACCCAGAGTAGTCCACACACTGCTGCCATTGTTGTATTCGCCGCCCAGAACGGTCACCTGGCCGCTGGGAAGGACGGACGAGCCGAAGTAGAGCGGGTTATAGCCGGTAGGCAGACTTCCTGCGGTCACCCACGTGCCGTTGATGTAGCTGCCGGTGCTGTCTGGAACCAGGCGGTACCAGGTGTCGGTGTGGGTGGAGAAGAAGAAGCTGTTGATCAGTACGGAACCGTCAGTCAGCAGCATGGCATGAGCGACAGCGGATGGCGGAGCATTGGTCGTCTTAGTCCATGTCCCCGCGGTGAAAGGTTCCTGGGCGAAAGCGCTGGCGCAGGCTAGCGCAAGCAAAGCAACTCCGAGAATTCGGACCACCTTCATGATTGACCTCACAATTTTGATTGGTTGGAAACCTGGCTTCAGATGCGGACTTCGATTGGCCCACCCCCACAGAAGGAGAAAGTCCCCAAGGCTGGCAATCGAAATCCCAAAGTCGCCGGATTATAACCCGGGTTGCTTCGGTTCCGAACAATTTGTCAGTGCAAAAATCACATTAATTTTTTTTGCGGTGAAATGTCGCAAGAAAATGCGCCAACATTTGCAAAAAGTTGCAACTCTGCGCACAGCGGGCCGTTTGCCGGGGGAGAAGAAAGACTCATGCGACGGAATGCGCTTACTCCGCCGTGGCGAACGAAGTCGTTTCTCAATTCTCAATTCTTAATTCCTCTTACTCTTCGTCGCCTTGACTTTGATCGTATTCAATTTCCGAATCGGGTTTGATCTCCGGAATATGTGCATCATGCAGAGAGCGATTGGCTGCAGGCAAATCCGACTGCAGGAATTGTTGCCAGCGTTGCATAACGTCGGCGCTCTCGTGTTGCGTCGTGGTGAAGGCCGCGATCTGAGATGAAGTTGGCGCTGCGTCGACCTGCCACACCTGTTGATACAAAGTGCCAGCCGCTCCATTGATTCGAGTGAGCGTGACCTCGCTCGTGGGTGGGGCCAGAAATCCCGCCGGACTTCCAAGCAAGGCCGAGAGTTGCTTGTCGAGCGACTCCACCGTTTCTTTCGCGCTCGCTTCCGCCGCCAGCTTCTTGAGTTGTTCTCGAATCGAGGTGGCCTGGAGAATTGCATCGGTCGACTTGCTCACCATGTAAGCCAGTTGCGACTCTGTCTGAAACTTCTTCTCCAAATCGGCCGACGAGATTTTGATGCGCGGGTCCATCTTCACCAGCAAAGATGCTGTAGAGGATTTCCCATCAACCGTGAGCCGCACAGAATAAGTTCCGGGAACCGCGTTGGGGCCAAGCGGCAGACGCGGCGTGTCATGGGGAATCGCGGCGATCGGATATTCATGGCGCGTGGACGCCGGCGCCGTGTAATGCAAGTCCCAGACCCAGCGATGCATTCCGGCCGCCGTCGAAAGCTGTTGAGGCTGGCGCAGCCAATAAAGCGGGATCAGTTGTTTCTCGAGTTGCTCCTGCGTGGCTTCGGGCTTGTCGTCACTGGCAAAACGCCGCACCAGCTTGTTCTGAGCATCGAAAATTTCGATCGTGACTTTCGTGGCCGCGGTCGACAGACGAGTAATCGATGATCGCGCCGTCGGGCGGATTCTCACCCACAGGTTCGTCGGGAGGCATCGGCGTGTCGGTGTATGTGTCGCGCTCAATGCGGTAGGCAGGGGCAGGCTTGAAGAGATGGATAGAGTTCGAGATTTCCGTGGACATTTCGCGCAGCGGCGTGATGTCGTCGAGAATCCAGAAGGAGCGGCCGTGGGTGGCGACGATCAGATCGTCGTCATGAATCCACAGATCGCGCATCGAGGTATGCGGCAGATTCAACTGCAGTGATTGCCAATGGTCGCCGTCATCGAACGAAACCCACACGGCATTTTCTGTTCCGGCAAACAGCAGGCCCTTGCGGACCGGATCTTCGCGCACCGTATCGACCGGGCCGAATTCGGGCAGGCCGTTCGTGATCAGCTTCCACGATTTGCCGCCATCGTGCGTTCGATAGATGTAAGGATGCACGTCATTGATGCGGAAACGACTGACCGAGGCGTAGACCGTCTGCTCGTCAAAGTGCGAGGCGCTGATCTGCGTGACCTTGCTCCATGCGGTGAGTTCAGGCGGAGTGATCTGGTTCCAGTTTTTCCCAGCATCGCGAGTGATCCAGATCAAACCGTCGTCGGTGCCGGCCCACAGCGTATTTACAGTCTTGTAGGACGGCGCCAGAGCGTAAATGACGCCGCGTCCTTTCTCGAGCTCCTTGTTGTAAAGCGTGCCAACGCTTGCCGGTATTCCGGGATTTTTGCGCGTAAGGTCAGGGCTGATCGTCTGCCATGAATTCCCGCCGTCGATTGTTTTGAACAACACGTTGGCCGCGTAATAAAGGATGTGCGGATCGACGGGCGAGAACAGCAGCGGTTCGGTGCGGTTGGCGCGGTATTTTGGCGTGCGCAGCGGAATCGGCGTAACGTCCTGCACCTCGCCTGTGGACCAGTGAAATTTTGAGACCTCGGTTCGGCCCCCGCCATAGACGAGATCTGCATCGAGCGGATCCGGTGCAACGTAGCCGTACTCAATCACGCCCACGGGATGCCAGTCGCGGAAAGTGATGGCGCCATCGTTGCCGCGGCTGCGAATGCCGACGGAGCCGCTTTCCTGTTGTCCTCCGTATACGCGATAGGGGAAAGAATTGTCGGCAATGGCGTGGTAGAGCTGCGCCGTGGGCTGGTTGTACCAGGAACTCCAGGTCTGTCCGCGATTCACTGTGACCAGCGCGCCTTGATCGCTGACGAGAAGAATAATGTCGCCGTTGGTGGGATTGATCCAGAGATTCTGATAGTCGTCGCCGCCGGGCGCGCCGCGAAATCCAGACCAGGTCTTGCCACCATCCGTCGAGCGCATGGTGACCGTGCTGACCACGTAAACCACGTCGGAATTCTTGGGATCAACTCGCGGGATCGGAAGATCGCCGCCGCCGATGCGGCCGGATGGGCGTGGATCATCGGTGATCTGCGCCCAGGTATCGCCGGCATTATCGGAGCGATAGACGCTGAGTTTTCCTGCAGCCGTCGAGAGCGTTGCGTACAGCCGATGCGGATCGCTGGGCGCTATTGCAACATAAATCTGAGAAAGGTCTTTCGGCAGTCCGTCAGTCAGTTGATGCCATGTGCTGCCGCCGTCCGTCGACTTGAACAGCCCGCCGCCGCTGCTATTGAAGGTATTGCCATCTTCCCACGGGCCTTCGCGCACTTCCCACATCGACGCATAAACGACGTCGGGATTCGAGGGATCGAGTTCCACATCGGAGGCTCCGGTGTTTTCATCTTTGGAAATTACTTTCTTCCAGTTCTGGCCGCCATCGGTCGAGAGATACAGGCCACGCTCCTCGCTGGGACCATAGGGATGTCCAAGCACGGCGGCGAACACTTTGTTCGGATCGCGGGGATCGACGGCTAAGGCGGGAATCTGCTGGCCATCGCGCAGTCCGAGGTGAGTCCAGGTCTTTCCCGCGTCGGTGGATTTGTAGATTCCGTTGCCGACGGAAAGATCGGGCCGGTGCAGTCCTTCGCCGCTGCTGGCGTAAACGATATTGGGATCGGAGGGCGCGACCGCGATGGCACCGATGGACTGCGTCGATTCGTGGTCGAAGATCGGATTCCAGGTGCGACCGTAGTCGTTCGACTTCCAGACTCCTCCGTTTACCTGCGCCACGTAGAACACATTGGGCTGGCTGGGAACGCCGCACGCAGCGCGGGTCCGGCCGCCGCGAAAGGGACCGATCATGCGCCAGTGCATATCCTGATAGCTGGTTTCAGGAATCTGTGCGGATGCAGCGATGGCAATGAGAATGAGAGAAGGAAGAAAAAGACGAAGCAGTTTTCGTGGGATCAAGTGCGCCCCCTCAGAACAAGCTCAGAACAACCTCAAAACAACTTCAGAACGACAGGTAAGGATAAATCAATTCGCGGTCAAATTCGTTTTGAACTACAGGCAAGCCCGTTTATGATGGCGAGACTTTGCTTGCCCCTGCCCATGAACTTAAAACCGTGCCGAAAGTTTACGTTCGTTTCCTGTTGCCTGCTCGTGAGCACCTTTTTTTCCGGAGCTGCGGCCCAAAGTAGCGGGTCTGCGGGAACCGTCGAAGGAAAGGGCCTCAAACCGATTCTCAACTACATCGCCTCGGGTTGGGATACGCTCACGCGTTCCATGACCGACTGCCAAAGCACCACGGATCCGAAGATGCGGACCGCTTCGGTGCTGTATCTGCCGGCAGACTTCGCCGAGCCCGCGGCGGTGCAGAAATTGAGTGCGGACTGCAACGTGCAGGTCCAGCATCTGCCGTTTGCGATTCACCGGCTGGGCGAGGTCAACACCAGCAACATTGAGCCTTCGGGCCTGCTCTACCTTCCCAATAAGTATGTGGTGCCGGGCGGTCGCTTCAACGAGATGTATGGATGGGACAGCTACTTCATCGTCCGTGGACTGCTGCAGGCCGGCCGCGTGGAGCTGGCGCGCGGAATGGTGGAGAACTTTTTTTTCGAAATCGAAAATTACGGCGCCATGCTGAATGCGAACCGCACTTATTATCTGACGCGCTCGCAGCCGCCTTTTCTGAGTTCGATGGTCGTCGACGTTTATGGAGCGATGCAAAAGAGCGGCAGCGCAGCCGACAAGGCCTGGCTCGAACGCGCTTATGCCGATCTCAACAAGGATTATGAGATGTGGACGCACGATCCGCATCTGGCGGGGCAAACAGGATTATCGCGCTATTACGATTTCGGCCAGGGCCCGCCTCCAGAGGCGGTGAAAGACGAGACCGGCTTCTACAAGAAAGTGGCGGGATATTTATTTTTCCATCCGCAGCAGGCGGACGATTACATCGTGCGCTTGCCCCCGGCCGCGAATCAGCCGGTTGCCGGTTCGGCCTACTCGATGGAGGTCTGCGACGTCGCTCTAACGATGCAGAAGCCTGCTTGCGAAACGCCGCAACAATTTAAGCTGAGCGCTGACTATTATGAGGGCGATCGCGCCATGCGGGAGTCCGGATTCGACGTGAGCTTTCGCTTCGGCCCGTTCGGCGACGCGACGCACCATTACGCTCCCGTCTGCCTCAATTCCCTTCTGTACAAGAACGAAAAAGATATGGAGCAGATCAGCCGCTGGTTGGGTCACGCCGCGGATGCAGAGAAGTGGAACAAACGCGCCGAGGAGCGGAAACGGCTGATCAACCGCTATCTGTGGAATGCGGACCAGGGAATGTTTTTCGATTTCAATTTCATGACCGGAAAGATGTCGACCTACCGCTATGCCACAACGTTCTATCCGCTATGGGCGGGGCTGGCGACGCGTGAACAAGCGCAGGCGGTTGCGGCGAAAGTGAAGATTTTCGAGCGGCCCGGCGGAATCCCGATGAGCACGGAAGACACCGGGGCGCAGTGGGATCTGCCCTACGGCTGGGGCAACGTCGAAATGCTGGTGATTGGGGGCTTGCGAAGGTACGGCTACAACGCCGACGCCGATCGCATTTCGTACGAATTTCTCTCCATGGTGGCGGAGAATTTCCGGCATGACGGCAACATCCGCGAAAAATACAACGTGGTGACGCGGTCCTCCGAGTCCCATGTGGAACTGGGCTATGAAATGAATGTGGTCGGGTTCGGCTGGACCAACGCCGCATTTCTCGAACTGCTGCATGATCTGCCAAAAGAAATGGTGGAACGGCTGGACAACGATCAGAACCAGGCCGCTTCGTCCGCGAAATGAGGCTGTTGACAACTTCGCTGGTGACAACTTCTACGTCAGGCCGTCAGTAGAATACGGTCTATCTACTCTTTGGGATCAAGGAAGGAAATTCCGGTTCATGAGATCTCTTTTTCTGCTCGCTTTGGTCACTTCCCTTCTCGTCTGCAATGCCTTCGCCGCGCCGCCTGCATCTGACCTTGAGGCTCGCCGGAAATCGTTGAACGATCTGCTGGCCGAACGCTGGGAGTACACGCTTCGCAACAGCCCGATCTTCGCTTCCATCCTGGGCGACAAGCGCTGGAACGACAAGCTCGACGACTTCTCGCAGAAAGCGATTGACGACGATCTGGAGCAGAGTAAGAAATTCATGGCGCGCTTCGAGGCCATCGACACTACCGGATTCCCCGAGCAGGAAGCGTTGAACAAAACTCTGATGGTGCGCGACCTGCGGAATGATCTGGATGGAGCGCGCTTCAAAGGCTGGGAGATGCCGGTGTCGCAGTTCGGCGGCGTGCACCTCAATCTTCCACAACTGGTCTCACTGCTCTCGTTTCAGAGCGTCAAGGATTATGACGATTACATTTCGCGCATGAAGCAGATGCCGCGGACGTTTGACGAAAACGTGATCCAGATGCGCAAGGGCATGGCGGATGGCTTGATGCCGCCTCGCATTCTGCTGGAAAAAGTAGTCGATCAAGCCAACGGGTTGGCCACCAAAGCGCCCGAGGCCACGCCGTTTGAGCAACCTTTTGAGAAGTTTCCGGATTCGATTCCAGCCGCGGATCAGAAGCGTCTGCGCGAGCAGGGCCTGGCCGCAATTCGCGACTCCGTGCTTCCCGCGTATGTGAAGTTCACGGCCTTCGTGCGGGATGAGTACGCGCCCAAAGGCCGGACTGAGCCCGGCGTGTGGTCACTGCCCGATGGCCCCGAGCGCTATGCCTTTCGCGTAAAGGAGAGCACGACCACCGATCTCTCGCCGGAAGAAATTCACCAGATCGGTCTGGCGCAAGTCAAAGAGATCGAAGGGCGCATGCTGCAACTGGTCAATCAGCTCGGCTACAAAGATCTGAAGAGTTTCAGCGCATCACTGCCTTCGAATCCTAAGGTGCACGCGCATTCCCGGCAGGAGATTCTCGACCTTTACCAGAAATATATCGACCAGATGTATACCAAACTGCCCGCAATGTTCGGCCGCTTGCCGAAAGCGAAGCTGGAAGTGTTGCCCATCGAAGAGTTCCGCGAGAAAGAGGCCTCAACGCACTACGTTGAGGCTGCGCAGGATGGTTCGCGCCCCGCGCATGTCATGGTGAATACCGGCAACTTCGAAAAGGGCACGACGCTCGATTGCGAAACCACTGCGTACCACGAGGGCGTACCGGGACATCACCTGCAGATCGCGATTGCGCAGGAATTGCCGCAGCTTCCGCCGTTCCGGCAGAACGAGTACTACACCGCCTACACCGAGGGCTGGGCGCTCTATTCCGAGCGTCTGGGCAAAGAAGTCGGATTCTTCCAGGATCCTTACAGCTATTACGGTCACCTGCAGGACGACATGTTGCGGGCGATTCGCCTGGTGGTCGATACCGGATTCCATTACAAACATTGGACGCGGCAGCAGGTGGTGGATTTCTTCCACGATCATTCCGCCATCGATGAAGCCGAGGTGCAGAGCGAAACCGATCGCTACATGGCGTGGCCGGCGCAGGCGCTGGGCTACAAGATCGGACAGCTCGAGATCTTGAAGTTGCGCCAGTATGCCAAGGATCAGCTCGGAGACAAGTTCAGCCTCAGTGACTTTCATGACCAAGTGCTGGGAGCGGGCGCCCTGCCGTTGGACGTGCTGTCGAGCCGAATCCACGAATGGGTGGCACAACAGAAGGGCGACGACTGGCACGCGGTGACGCCGAGTGGCTTTGGCGGCGCGGCTTGAAGCCGCGCCCTTTCAAAGCAAAGAAGCCCGCGGATTTTCCAAGCTATTCCAAAAGTCTGAAGCCCCGTTCTTTCAGGCTATTTGACTGACCTTTTCATCACTCCTTAAGATGGGAGCACTCCGTTCCTGCGCATGACTGGACCAGACATGATCGGTCAGACCATCTTGCATTACCGCATCACCGGCAAACTTGGCAGTGGCGGGATGGGTGTGGTCTACGAGGCGGAAGATCTCAACCTGGGGCGCAAGGTCGCGCTCAAGTTCCTGCCTCCACAGTTGTCGCGCGATCAGAACGCGCTGGAGCGTTTTCTGCTGGAAGCGCGTACCGCATCGGCGCTCAATCATCCCAATATCTGCACGATCTATGCGGTCGAAAAGACTACCAGCGAAAGCGGCGAAGCGCAGTCGTTCATTGCGATGGAGTTGCTCGAAGGCCAGAGTCTGGACCAGCGGATTGCCAGCGGCCCGATCCTGACCGACAAATTTCTCGACATCGCCATTCAACTCGCCGAGGCGCTGGATGCGGCGCATGCCAAAGGCATCATTCACCGCGACATCAAGCCGGCAAATATTTTCTTAACGCAGCGCGGGCAGGTGAAGGTGCTCGATTTCGGGCTGGCCAAGCTGGCTCGTCCTGACCTGGAAATGGAAACGATTGGAGCGACGCGAGATTCGCCCAATCCCATGCAGTTGACTAGTCCGGGATCGACCGTGGGCACGATTGTCTACATGTCGCCGGAGCAGGCACGCGGCGAAGAACTCGACACGCGCTCGGATTTGTTTTCGCTCGGATCTGTGATTTATCAGATGGCGACGGCGCGCGTACCGTTTTCCGGCGGTACTTCTGCGGTGGTCTTCCATGCCATCCTGCAACTCGATCCGCCGCCGCTGCAGCAATGGAACTCCTCGTTGCCGCCCAAGCTGCAGGAGATTGTCGATAAGCTTCTGGAAAAAGATCGCGACCTGCGCTACCAGTCCGCGGCGGATCTGCGCGGCGATTTAAAACGACTGAAGCGCGACGCCGAGTCGGGGCGCAAGGGCGCGACATCTGGCTCGGCATCGATTCCCATGGCCCCGGCTTCTGCCTCGGGTTCGCCCGTCGTAGCGGCCGGCAGCGGGGCCACGCGTGCCGCGAGCAGTTCTGCCGTGGTCGCCGCGGTTCGCCAGAACAAAATAGGCTCGGGCATAACCGTCGGAATCGTGCTGGTGGTGCTGGCTGCGGCGGCGTACGGCATCTATGCCTTCGTCGCGCGCACGCGTCCTATTCCTTTTCAGAACATCTCCGTCACCAAAGTGACGGATACGGGCAATGTGGTACTGGCGGGGCTTTCACCGGATGGAAAATATATTGTCAGCCTGATGCGCGACAACGGGAAGTATGGCTTGTGGCTGCGCAATGTGCCGACGAACAGCAACACGCAGGTGGAATCTCCGGCCGACGTCTACTACTACTATGACCTCACGTTTTCCAATGATGGCAACTACTTTTATTTCGTCCGCACGGATCCCGGAAATCCAGCGCTGAGGTTTTTATATCGCGCTCCTCTTCTGGGAGGAGTGCCGCAGAAACTTCTCAGCGATATCGATTCCAACATTGCCTTCTCGCCCGACGGCAGCAAGTTCGCGTTTATGCGCTACGACAATCCGGTCGCGGGCAAATACCAGGTCATCGTTCATTCGCTGCAGGGCAATGACGAAAAGGTGCTGTCCAGCGGTTCGAACGCGCAGCAACTCTCCCAGCCCGCGTGGTCCCCGGATGGAAAGGTGATCGTCTGCAATGAGCTGCACCAAGGGAACCTGCAGACCCTGGTCACCATCGATGTCGCGAGCGGACAGCGCAAGAGTATCGGCAACGAAAAGCAGGTGTTTTACAGCCCGCGCTGGCTGCCCGATGGTCGCGGACTGGTGGGCTTGACCACCTCCGAAAATTCGAATTTCACCCTGACCCAGATCTCTTACGCCTCCTATCCGGATGGCAAGGTATCTCCCATCACGCACGACACCAACAACTATTACGGTCTGAGCGTGGCCGCGAGCGGGCGTGTGCTGGCGACAATTCTGCGGGAAGGGCGCTGGAATATGTACATCATGCCCGTCTCCGCGCCCGCGCAAGTGCGCGAAGTTGCTTCCACCGATGCGTCCACGAACTTTACCTGGACGAAGGATAACCAGCTCATCGACGATCAGGGCAACGGCTTGCAGTGGGTCAATCCTGCGACGGGCGCGAAGGCGCGGATCGCGACCGAAGAAGGCAAGCCCGGGGGCAATCCCACGGCTTGCCCGGACGGTCGTACCGTCGCGTTTGACATGGCGTTTCATGGCGGCTCGGCCAGCACCAACATCTGGCGCATCGACGCATCCGGCGCCAACTTGAAACAGTTGTCCACCGGGGCCCACGACCATTACTCCGTCTGCTCGGCGGACAATCGCTGGGTCTACTACATCGCTCAAGAGGAGGCGGCAAAGCTGACGCGAGTGCCGATCGACGGCGGGGCATCGCAGACGATCTCGAATCTGCCGATCGACGGATTCTTTGACCTCTCGCCTGACGGCAAGCTGGCTGTGTTTGCCACGCTGGAGCATTCCGGAGAGCACAAAGAAAAGTTGGCCATCATTTCGGCCGAGAGCGGCCAGGTGGTAAAGATGGTTGACTTCGAGCGCTTCCGGTTGGGCGGGCTGTTGCGCTTCGCCCGGGATGGCAAAGCGGTGGTCTATCCCGACCGCCAAAATGGAGTCGACAATCTGTGGTACCAGCCGCTCGATGGATCGAAGGGGCACGCGATTACCGATTTCAAAGCGGAGCGCATTTACGACTTTCACTGGTCGTTCGATGGAACCCAACTCGCATTGGTGCGCGGCCATACCGACACTGACGTGGTCCTGATGCGCGACATGCAGCCGTAATTCGCGGCGCAGCGGAACTTTTCTAAATTCCTGCCCGTACCTCATGACTGTAGGCCAGCGAGAATACCTCATGAAGAAATCTTTCGTTTTGTGCGCGCTCCTGTGCGCGGTGCTTTGTTCGGCGCAATCTGGTTTGGCGGAACCCGAATCGAGCCCTAAGGGAAATCGAATCTGGATCACCAATGTCTTTATCGTCTCGCCAGAGAATCTCGATCATGTCGAAAAGGGCAGCGTGCTGATCGAGGACGGCCGAATTGCCAAGGTTGAGCACGGGCAGACCCCGAAGAAGGCGGAGGGAGCCACGGTTGTCGACGGACACGGACAGTATCTGACACCGGGACTGATCGATTCGCATGTACATCTGGCTGTGGTGCCGGGAATGCCGCTGCTTCAACCCGGCGGCGATCCGAAAGATGGCAAGGCGAAGATGGTCGGGGAATATTTTCAGCAACTACCGCGGTCATATCTCTATTTCGGTTACACCACCCTGGTGGATCTGGCGGTGATCGATCGCGAAGTGCTGCACCAGTTCCGAAACGCGCCGCTCCACCCGGACTTGTACGACTGTGCAGATTCCCTGCCGTTCGCGAATGGATATCCGATGTCGTATGCGCCGGCCCCGCTGCGATTCCAGATTTTTTCGAACTTTATTTACGATCCGCAACAGGCCGACCGCATTCCGCCGGAATATAAGCCGGAAGATCACACGCCCGCCGCTGATGTAGCGAGAGTAAAGGCTGCGGGCGGGATCTGCGTGAAGACGTATTTTGAGCGCGGCTTCGATCGCGATAGGAACCTGCCGGTGATGGGCCCGGATGTCCTGACGCAGATTCGCAAGGCAGCGACCGCGAATGGCCTGGTGCTGATGATTCATGCCAACAGCTTCGAGGCGCAAAAGTTCGCGGTTGCGGGAAACGTGGACGTGATCGCGCACGGATTGTGGAACTGGGGAAAGTTCGATGGGAGCCCTGAGTTGCCCGACGAGATCAAGCACCTGCTGGATGAGGTCGTGGATAAGAAAATCGGGTATCAGGCGACGATTCAGGTTCTGTATGGGTTGGAAGCGTACTTCGATCCCGAATATCTGAAGAATCCGGCGGTTGCAAAGGTCACGCCCAAGGCGCTGCGGGACTGGTTCGAGTCTCCCGAGGGCAAGTGGTTTGGGAAGGAATTAAATGAGGACGGAACTCCCGACGCAGTCATGGCGCAGCATTTCGAACACGGCCCGTTGCATCACGTGCGGCTAGTGGCCGCGTATCTTGCCGGCAAGAATGCCAACTTTCTATTCGGTACGGACACGCCCTCGGCGCCGACCTATGGAAATTTGCCGGGGCTGAATGGTTATCTCGAAATGAAGCAACTGCAGAAGGCAGGACTGTCGCTGCAGCAGATTTTTCGGGCGGCCACGATCAGCAATGCGCGTGAGTTCAAGATGGAATCGGAGATTGGAAGCATCGAGCCGGGGAAAGTCGCCAATCTGCTGTTGATGACGAAGTCCCCGCTCGAAACCGTGGATGCATATGACAGCATCACCAGCGTCTGGGTGCACGGAAAGCAAGTTTCGCGAGAAAGCCTGGCTGCAGATGCGAAAATCGACAACCACGAAGGGCACTAAGGATCACGAAGGAATTCACGCACAGGTTCAGCCGAAGATTCGACCCAAAAAATTAAAGGCGGCCATCTCTGGCCGCCCTTATGCGAATTGTGGAAGCGATGTTTAGACGCCTTTGACGTTCTCTGCCTGCCAGCCTTTGGGGCCTTTGACCACGTCAAACTGCACTTGCTGACCTTCTTGAAGGCTGCGGAATCCACTGGCCTGGATGGCGGAGAAATGCACGAATACATCCTCACCATTCTGGCGGCTGATGAATCCATAGCCCTTGGCGTCGTTAAACCACTTCACTGTTCCGGTTTCCATGTTGTTGCTTGTTCCTTTTTCTTTGATGTAGCGCTGGAACTTTCAGGGTCTTCTGCAGGCAGGTCACACGCTGGTTTGAGCGGAGATGCTTGTACGAAGTAACTCTAAAGTCAGACGCACCTTAATTCTAGCGGAACTGCCCTGGAAACGCTACATAATTTCCGCATGCCAAGCTGTAAACATATGATACTAAGCATGTTATGTATGTTGTGCGAATGTGAATTTCCTGCCCCAAATTTGCCACTTTGGCGGAAAAGAATCATCATGGAAGCATGAGTTTTCGTGCTTTCTTCCTCTCGGTCGGGATTTCTCTGGGGCTCGCCATTTCGGCTTATGCGGGCATTGTGGATAACGTGCGCATCGCCTTATCGCAGAACAATTTTTCGGCCGCCGAGTCAGCACTGAACTCGTATCGCAGCCAGCGCGGAGTGGACGCGGAATATCTTGAGGCTTATTCGTGGCTGGCGCGGGCGGCGCTCGATCAGCAGCAGTACGATCAGGCGGCGGCCTACGCAAAAGAGACGAAGGCTCTGGCCGTTGAGCAGTTGAAGAAACGTCCGTTGGACGCCGAGCCGCATTTGCCGCTCGCCCTGGGCGCTGCGCTGGAAGTGCAGGCGCAGGTGCTGGCGGCGCGCGGGCAGCGCGCGCAGGCGGTCGCGCTCCTGCGTTCAGCGCTGCAGACTTACGGAACGACCTCGATTCGCGACCGCATTCAGAAGAACATCAACCTGCTGTCGTTTCAGGGGAGGGTTGCGCCGGCGCTGAAGGCGGATGAGTCTTTAGGCGCTCCCTTGCCGCCAGCGGCTCAGCTGAAAGGATCGCCAGTGCTGCTTTTCTTCTGGGCACACTGGTGCGCGGACTGCAAGGCCGAAGCGCCGATCATTACGCAGGTGCGCTCAGAGTTTGCGCCGAAGGGATTGAAGGTGATCGGCCCGACTCGGCTGTATGGCTACACGGCGCAGATTGCGCGCGCCAATCCCAGCGATGAACTGCAGTATGTAGACGCAGTGCGGCACCGCTTCTATTCTGGCCTGCTCGATATGCCGGTTCCGGTGAGCAGCTACAACTTCAACGTTTACGGAGCTTCGACCACGCCGACCTTGGTGCTGCTGGATAAGGCTGGGAAGGTGGCCTGGTACCATCCGGGCGCAGTGCCGTATGGGGAGTTGAAAGCAGAGATTGAGAAAGTAGTGCGGTAGGATTGACTACTGGCAAATACGAATGTGGGGACAGCCGCCCTCGGCTGTCCGGCCGAGCGAAGCTCGGCGAGCTTCCGGCGGCAAGAACTCTCCGCCGACAAGATGAAGAAGATTCTTACGGCCGATATTTCGCGCGGGATGCCTAGCATCGGTCCTCGCTCCTATTGTTGCGATCGTCCTTTATCCGAAAGCTAATTGGCTCTTCGCCATGCCCGTTGTGGGCATCATCCTCATTATCGTCGGAATAGTTCACACGGAAAGGACCCACGCCTACAGAAATCGCCGATAGAGCTGAGCGTCTGTTGGACGGAAACTCGGCGCGATGGGATGTCGACGACTATGAACATGCGAATCCCAAAGATCCAGGGTTGAAGGAGCTTTGGCTAAAAACCATGGAGATCGGCGGTCTGCCGGAGACTTGGACTGAACATGGAACAACGAGGATCAAAAACATTCTCCGCAAAGTTATTGCAGAGATTAGGCAGATGCGAATGGATGCCCCGGAATAAAGCTGCCGAGCTTTGCTCGGCCGGACAGCCGAGGGCGGCTGTCCCTACATGGCTCATTTCACTTCTTTCAGCCTTCCTGTCTTTACGTCGTAGACGAATCCGCGCACCGGAATGTGCTTTGGAATCCACGGGTGCGATTTCACTTTTTGAATCTGCTGGCGGACGTTGGCTTCGAGGTCGTCGAAGCCGTGGAAATGGGACGGCTCGCTCGCGCCCATGCCCATCTTTTCGGTCAGGCGCGATCTCAACTCGTATTCCTTAATTTTGAGCAGCCCGCAATCGGTGTGATTGATGATGATGAACTCCTGCGTGTCGAGCAGGTGATGGGAAACGATGAGCGAGCGAATCGCGTCATCGGTGGCAATGCCGCCGGCGTTGCGGATCATGTGGGCGTCGCCGGGCTTGAGTCCGAGGCAATGCTCGAACAAGATGCGCGAGTCCATGCAGGCCAGAACGGCCACATGCCGCTTGGGACGGACGGAAAGCTCTCCCAGTGTGAAGTTGCGGGCAAATTCTTGGTTGGCTTGTAAGAGTTCGTCGGCTACGGACACGCGAATGCTCCTAGAATCCGGATTTTGAGTACCCCACTCGTTTGTTACATCTAGTTTACCCGTTACAATCGGCGCGTGACTCTCGGTGTGAATGTCGATGACACCATTGTGGCGATCGCCACACCTGCCGGACGCGGCGGGATCGGCGTAGTGCGGCTGGCGGGGCCGGAGGCGCGCGCGATTGCCGCGCCGATGCTGCGACTGAAGCATGAACTGGAACCGGGTAAGACTGTCTTTGGTGAACTCGTTGAGCCTGCACACTCGGACAAAGTCAAAATCCCCACCCTAACCGCAAAGAACGCGGTTAGGATGGGGCACCCTGGAGAGTCGAGTCACGACGAGCGCATCGACGAAGTTGTCGTTACCTACTTTGCGAAGCCGCATTCTTATACGACCGACGACATCGTTGAAATTTCCGCGCACGGGTCTCCCGTTGTGCTGCGGCATATTGTGGAGCTGTGCCTGGCGGCAGGAGCGCGGCTGGCAGAGCCGGGCGAGTTCACCATGCGAGCGTTTCTGAACGGCCGTATTGATCTGACGCAGGCGGAGGCGGTGCGCGATCTGATTGACTCGCAGACTTTGTATCAGGCGAAGGTGGCGGCGCAGCAGTTGGAGGGCGCGCTCTCGCGGCGCTTGCAGCCGATCAAGCAGAAGTTGGTGGAGTTAATTGCGGTGCTCGAAGCTGGAATCGATTTTGCCGAAGACGATGTTTCGGTTATGCCCGACGCGAACATTCTCGAGCGCATCGGCGCGATTTGCCGGCCTCTGGAGCAGTTGAGCGCGAGCTTTGCCTACGGAAAGATCGTGCACGAGGGCTTGACCCTGGCCATCGTGGGCCGCCCGAATGTGGGCAAGTCGAGTTTGTTCAACCGGCTGGTCGAGCGCGAACGCGCCATCGTGACCGCGACTCCGGGAACGACTCGCGATCTGGTGAGCGAGACTGTGGCGATTGGCGGGATTCCGGTGAAACTCGTCGACACCGCCGGCATTCGGCAGGCTTCCGATGAGGCGGAGTCCATCGGCATTCAAAAATCAAAAGAGGCGCTGGCGGACGCGGACTTAGTCTTGGTCGTCATCGATGCGTCGCAGGGCGCGACGGACGAAGATGTCGAGTTGCAACACCTGGCGGAGAGCCGGCCGGTGATTGTTGTCGGTAATAAGAGCGATCTGGGCGTCAGTGGCCGGTGGCCAGTGATCAGTGGCCAGAAAGTTCTGACCTCTGCGGTTGTCGGGCATGGAATACCGGAACTGCGGGCGGAGATCTTGCGACACATTGGCGGTGAATGCGGAACGCAGGCCGAGTCTGGACTTCTGACGAACGTCCGCCACGAAGGATTAATAAAAGATTCGCTGGCCGCCCTCGCTGGCGCGACGAGCGCAGTTGCGGGAAAGATTCCGCACGAGATGCTGATGATCGATCTCTACAACGCGCTGCGCCCGCTGGACGCGATCACCGGAGCCACGACCTCCGACGACATTCTGAATTTGATCTTCAGCACGTTTTGCATCGGAAAATAATGCGACTGGCGCGCCGTGGGCGGTCCGCTGCTTAGAAATTGGGGAGCGCTTATGCGATTCTGCTGCGCGCCGCCAGCCACGAGTCTTGTTCGTCGCCGGCGTCAGAGCCGTTCCCGGACGAGTAGGAAAATTCGGGGAGAATCTCTTTAAGTTTGGCGCGAATGCTATCCGACCCGTTCAAGAACAGGGCAGCATCGAGTTCATCGAGCTTTTCCGCAAGCGCGTTCCAGTCGCGAAGCAGACCGCGCGCCCGCTTGATCTTCGCGAACGAAGTGTCGTCGACGAGTTCGTTCTCATAGAAGAGCTCTTCTACGAGTTTCTCGCCCGGCCGCAAGCCCGAAAATCGGATCGGCACTTGTTTCTCGTTTCTGGCCGAGAGTCGGATCAGGGATCGCACTACCTCCAGGATCAGCAGCGGCTGCCCCATGTCGAGAACAAGCGTGTCGCCTTTCTCTCCGATGACGGAAGCCTGCAGTACCAGCGAAACCGCTTCGCGAATGGTCATGAAGAAGCGCTTCACCTCAGGGTGAGTAACCGTAAGAGGTTCGTTGTTTCGCAGTTGCTGCTGAAGCATCGGAATGACGCTGCCGTTCGATCCTAAAACGTTACCGAAGCGGACGGACAAGCACCGCATACCATTCGTCGGCCGGTGAGCCATGATGAGTTCGCCGATTCGTTTCGTGGCTCCCATCACACTGCAGGGATTCACTGCCTTGTCGGATGAGATGAGAACAAAGCGGCGGCAGTCGTTTTCGCATGCGACATCGAGAAGGCTCATCAATCCGAAAACGTTGTTCTGTACCGCGGCGGTCACGTTCTCTTCCATCAGAGGGACGTGTTTGTAGGCCGCTGCGTGGAATACGGATTCAGGCCGGCTTAGCTGGAATATGCACTCCATGTGCTTGCGATCGCCGATGTCAGCCACGTGACATCGCAGCTCCGTTCCGCCGCGGCGGGAAAAAAGTTCGCGCTCCAGATAAAACATCGCGGTTTCACTCTGGTCAACGCATGCCAGGACAGCGGGTTCGTGTTCGAGGATCTGCCGGCAAAGTTCAGAACCGATCGAGCCGGCCGCTCCTGTCACCAGCACGGATTGCCCGCGAATTGCGGTTCTGACGGATTCGAGATCGATCTCTACGGGATCTCGTCCCAGGAGATCGTCCATGTCGACGTCACGGAAATGGCTGATGCTCGCCGGGTGCGCAATGACGTCCCGAAGAGCCGGTACGGTGCGGAACTTTACCGACGTGCGTTCGCACAGGTCAACGAAACGCTGCATCTGCTTGGAAGAGGCCGAGGGTACCGCGATAAGTATCTCGTCAATGGGATAGGTGCTGACCAATTCAGGCAATTGATCGACCGTGCCGAGGACCGGAATGTCTTCGATCTTGAGTCCAACCTTGGAGAGATCGTCGTCAACGTATCCGAGGGGTGAGTACTCGCTGCCCGGCCGGCCGATTTCGCGGACGACCGTTTGAGCTCCGATTCCAGCGCCGATCAAGAGAACTTTCTTCGCAGCCGCAAGATCCTGACGAACCGATTCCGCCAGGACGCGGGAGAAAATGCGCACTCCAATGAGAGTTCCCGCGGTGAGCAGAGGCTCGAGGACGTAGATGGTGCGCGGAAAGGCAGTGACGCGAAGCCCGTATTGCGTGACCACGAAGAAAATCAAGGAGCCGGAGAAAGCGGCTTTTGCGACATCCAATGCATCGCTCAAGCCTGTGTAGCGCCACCAACCGTGCAGCAAACCGAAACCAGCAATCGTGACCATGCGAATCACGATGAGCAGACACGCTGACCAAAGAAGCAGAGATCGATGGGGCAGGGTGAAATCGAACTCCAGGAACCAGGCCAGAATCAGGCACACGAAGATCAGCAAGGCCTGAAACGCACCGACAAACCACGAGTTCTTGCGCAGAAGAGCTTGTGCGAGCGTGATGAGTTTCATTCGACTGAAGTTACGTCTGAACCAGAGTGAATGCGGTTTAGTGGAGTAGCGCGGCCACGGTACGAAACAGAATTCCTACGTCGGACAGGAAGGTGCGCCGTGCTTGATAAGCGAGCGAGAGTTGCAGCTTGGCCGGAAGAATTGTTTCTGCGTACTGTTGTTCCATGTGGGCTGCAGAGAGAATTTGATCTTCCCGCCGATAGGCCAGACTGGCGGGATCCGTGATTCCCGGGCGATCTTGCAGGATCAGCGCGTATTGAGGGCGGAACATTTCCACAAAATATTCCACTTCGGGGCGGGCGCCGACCAGTTGCATTTCGCCCCGGAGCACGTTGAACAATTGTGGAAGCTCGTCAAGCTTGAAACGGCGCAGCCAGCGCCCCACGCGAGTCAGTCGAGAATCCTCGGGAGCCGTCAGCAATCCGGCATGATCGCTGCCGGGGACCATGCTGCGAAACTTGCATATGCGAAAGCGGCAAAAATTCTGGCCAACGCGATCCTGCCAATAAAATATGGAGCCCCCATCGTCCAACTTGATCGCAGCCGCAATGAGACAAAGCAGGGGAGAGAGAAGTAACAATGCCGATCCCGCAAACAGCGCATCGAAGGCATGGTGAAATGCGCCGGTTTTCTGCGGCGCAGACCAGCCCTGCTCAGCGACCTCGGGCCTTTCAGACACTCGCAGCATCGGTGTGGGCAACAGACTCGACTGTCCTGTGCTCCTGAAGGATTTCCATCACTGCCTGGATGACGTCTTGCACATCTTCTTCGTTCATCGTCGGAGACAACGGCAGCGAGACCATGCGCTCGTACTCGCGCAGCGCAATTGGGAATTGATTCGGCTTGTAGCGGTATTTCTCGCGATAGTAGCTGTGCAAATGAATAGGAATGAAGTGAACCGAACAGCCAATGTTACGGTCTCGCATTTCGCACAGGAATTGATCGCGCGAAAGGCCGCATCGCTCCAGGTTCAGGCGTAAGAGATAGATGTGCCAGGAATGTTGAACGTCATTTCGTTCGGGAGGAGTTTCCAACTCCTCGCAACCTTGGAATGCGGCCTGATAGGTTCGGGCAATGGCACACCGTTTCGCATGAAGCCCCGGTAGTTTCTTCAATTGATGCAATCCGAGGGAGGCTTGAATATCGGTCATGTTGTATTTGTATCCGGGGCAGACCACGTCATAGAACCACGACCCATCGGAGCCATACCGCTTCCAGGCGTCGCGACTCATGCCGTGCAAACTCCAGCGGCGAGCTTCCTCGAGCAATCCTTTATGCCCGGTGAGCATGCCTCCTTCGGCGGTAGTCAGGTTCTTCGTGGCATAGAAGGAAAAACAGGTCAGCACCGGAACGCTGTCGGAAACGGAGGGCGATCCGATGGGACGGCCTTTGTACGCGGCCGGCAACGAGTGGGCGGCGTCTTCGATCACCGCCAGATGGTACTCCGCCGCAATTTTCAGGATGGCCTCGCGATCGCAGGGATGACCGTAGAGATGCGCGGGCATGATTGCCTTTACGCGCAGGCCAAGATCGCTCTCGGTACGTTCGATTTGGTGGCGGATGCCGTCCGGGTTCAGATTCAGAGTGTCCGGCTCAACGTCGCAGAGGATCGGCGTAGCGCCCACATGCTCGATGACGTGCACCGCTGAGCAGAAGGTGAGCGGAGTCGTAATGACGGCATCGCCCGCCCGGATTCCGAGCGCTAGCAGAGCCAGGTGCAGCGCGGCCGTCCCCGAACTGACGGCGAGCGCATCGGGGGCGTGCACGAAGCGCGCGAAGTCTTCCTCAAACCGCTTTACTTTAGGGCCAGTGGTGATCCAGCCGGAACGCAAAGTGTCGACGACCTCGTTGATTTCTTCTTCTCCAATCATTGGAGGAGAGAATGGCAGGAATTTATCTCGCATGTGGGGGTCTTATTCCGAGGGGAGATGAACTACTCTGAGAGCCGCAAATTGTCGATCGGCTTGCCCGCAGCGTAGCGGTGACGGAAGGCCAGTTTCGCAGCGGCGTTCTTAAATGCCAACGACATCTGGATACCGCAAGTGCAGCCTGGACATTCTCTGCGGATCATCCCCAGGCAGGCCTCGCGATAACGGTCGGAACTGACCAGCGTTTCGAGATCGTCGCTGAGCACGTTTCCGAGCGGCTTCAGAACGTAACAGCCGGCGAGCACATCTCCGTTGGATATAACAAAAATCTCGATGAAGCCGAGAATACATGGCGGTTCCTCGAGAGGTTCACGACAGAAATATTTGTAGATGTATTGCAGTTCGTAAGCCGGGCGCTTGAGTTTATCGCGGAGGAAAGAAATGATTTTCGTGATGTCGGATTTCTGAGGCCACAAGTCGGAAGTGGAGGTATGGCGAAGGAAATAGGAGCGGTCATCCAGAATGTTAAAGCTGAAACCAGCGCCCGCGCTGCGGGCCTCGTCGGCCAGAGCCTCCAATTCGCCGGCGGAACGCCCGTTGAGCGTTGCCACGACGTTGACTTGTTTACCCTTTAGAAGGCGGATGCCTTCCATCGCAAGCTTGAAATAACCCTTGATGCCGCGAATCAGATCGTTCGAAGTCTCCATGCCGTCGATCGAAACGGCTACCTTCGTGATGGGAGAGTCGTTGATTTCCCGGCTGAGTTTCTTGAGCAGCATTCCGTTGGTTTGCAGAGTTACGCGTTTGAACCTGGACATGTCCGCTTTCTGCATGATTTCGAATAGGTCGCGGCGCAGCAAAGGCTCTCCGCCAGTGAACCGCAGATAGCGAATGCCGAAATGTGCAAGCCGGTTGATGACATCGACAGCCTGATCGGTATTGAGTCCGTCCTGCCATCGTGTCTGCCAGTAATTGCAGGTGACGCATTTGGCCTGGCAGTTTTCCGTCAGCTTCAAACTGGCCGACAAAGGCCTGACCTTGGCAGGCAGAAGCTTGGTTGAAAACTGACTGCCCATCCAAACGCGAGTCAGGTAGGGCAGACGAGTCCACGGAAGTGACATTAGATTTGCTCGATTGATTTTCGTAAGCGATTCAGTAGGCCACAATTCTTTGGCTGCGGAAGGCCTTCACCATTCCCAGGAAAAAGCCGAGATTGGCGAGGCAGAACGAGAAGGCATAGCCGAAGACCCACGCCGGTCGCTGTTTTCGGGTCAGCAGCCAACCGACGCAGGCGCAAAGATAAAATCCGATTTGCAGCAACCACAGAGTAATGAAGCGCCCTTGCAGCGTGAGCCAAGTGTTGCACAAGAGAATGGTGGCCAGAAAAAATGGGGTCAGCCAACGGAGCAACTTGTGGGAGACAAGACCGAAAGCGGTGAGCGGGAACCGGAGCGGATTCAAAACTGCCGGCCGCGCAAGCGTTCCGGTCCAGTTTCGCGCGGTCATGCGAATGCGGGCGTGAAGTTCGCCTTCGATGCTATGAGGCATGGCATCAAATACGGTCCCTTCCTGGTCTTGTAGGACGCGGTAGCCTTGCAAGCGAACGTCCAGAGGCATGATGCAGTCGTCGCCATAGCAAGTGGGGAGCGGGCGGAACAGCTCTCGCCGAACCAGCAGCGCCTGCCCGCTTCCCGTCGCCAAAATTCCAAGATCGGATTCGGCGGATCGCAAGAAGAGTTCATAGCGCCAGTAAAATCCTTGGCTTTTCTCGACCGCATCTTGAGGATGCCCAAAGAGCACAGTGGCGGTCACCAGGCCCAGTTGCGGTTCGGACAGATGATCGACCAGGGTGCGCAGAACGCCGGGCGGCATCACGGTATTGGCGTCGGTGAAGAAGAGGAGATCTCCGCGCGCATTCTGAGCCGCAAGATTTTGGATTCCGCTCTTTCCCACCCGACGATCACTCTGCAGCCAGTGGATGCGTGGATCCCGAGCGATAAATCGACGTACAATTTCGCCGGTTCGGTCGGTTGATCCGTCGGAAGCCACAATGATTTCCAGCTTTTCGTGGGGATAGAGCAGTTCCAGGCAATCTTCCAGCTTAGAGGCAATTTTTAGTTCTTCGTCATGAACAGGAACAATGATGGAGACAAGAGGATCGATCGAAGACTCGAGGAACGTCCGCTTGCGAGGAAACAGCAAGGCCAGCAGGGATACGAGCAAGGGATAACCGATCCATGCGTACAAGACAATCGCTGAAGAAATCAGGAAAATCCAATACGCAGGGGTCATCGAACACCATCTCCGACGGCTGGAAGATTGGAAGACTTACTCCTATCGACGCCGAAGGTTGTGCTTGCGTTGGGCGCACCGTGGACGAGTTCAGGATGGACGAGTTCAGGGTACGAATTTCTATATCTGGCTAATGCATAGCTAAAGCCGTTCGCCTGGTGACGATAAATGTTGCGGGAGAGCATGCGGCCAGTCGACTGGCCCTCTTTGTGGCGGACTCTGAGGCTTGGGTCGTGAATCACGGGCAGGCGCAGGCGAATCGACATCTCGGCTACGCTGAATTCCTCGGCATACAAGAAAAAGCCGTCATCGATGAAGCCGCCGGCTTCGAAAAACTTCCGGCTAATGATGACGAACGAGCCATGGGGCGCGTAGATCGGCCGACTCACGGATTGTCCGGCGGAGGGCGCGCGCCCGGAGATGATGTGGCGCATCTTGCGCACCGAGGGGGACAGCCATTGCTTGAACCACATCGCGTAATAATTCGCGAGCCATAAGCGATAGCGCAGCATGCGAAATGGGCTGGGCCGTTTGCGAATGCTCGGATTCGCGTCACGTCCAGTCAGAGCCAGAGATAATCGATGGTGCGATCACGCCGGCTGACGCCGGATCTTTCTCGAGGAGTTTCACGAGGAACAGTGGATCATCGAACTCAACGTCGTTGTTGCAGACGACGACCCAGTCCGGAAGACAATGATGGTCGAGATACTGATCCAAGGCCCACCGGGCTGCGCCAAAGTAACCGCGGTTCTGCGAAGAAGGCAGAAGTTCGACATTGCGGAACTGGGAAATCGTTTCGCGTAGGCGCGAAACCGAGCCATCCTCTGAGTGGTTGTCGACAATCAGGACATTGCAACTGGCAAAGCTCTCAAGCCGGGATGCACTCGAAACGAATTGCCGGGTGCACTCGGCCTGCCGAAAGTTCACGGTGATGATTAACGCTTTGGCTTTGTCGTTCATGGCCCCGTGATCTCCGGCGCGCTCAGATAAGGCAGGGATAGGGCCGCAGATCGACGATTCATTCTGATCAGGATGAACCCAAGAACGACCCACGCGAGCGCGGCGCCGTTGAAGCTGAAGAAGGAAACGATTGGACTGAATAGGAACGTAGAGTAGAAAGCCGAAAGCCAGAACATCGCCCGGCGAGGATTTCTACCGGTCGAGCTGTAGATCCAGTTGGCTAATCCGCCGATGCAGGCGGTCAGCAGTATCGCTCCGAAGGCGGTGAAGTCTTCGATAAGGCCTCGGAACAGCGTGTAAATATTCGTAGCTTCGGTGCCGAGTTCGTTGGACATCTCGTTGTATCTCCCGACGATTCTTGTCTTGAGCTGCAGGAGATCAAATTCATTGGCGAATGTGCGCGCGCCCCACTCTGCACCGGAAACGTCAGAGTGCGAGTACCAGTTGGCGAAGGCGGCCGGCGAGCCGAACAGATAATTGCTCAGATGGCTTTCCCTGGTCTCGAAGACGAGGGATTTGAGAGCGTAGGTGTCCCTGACAGCGTCGATGGAGATAAACATCCCTACTATGGAAGTCGCGACAAGAAGCATGATGATTGAGCGTTTCGCGCTGAATAACGCCAACCCGCCCGGATGACGCATGCATTGAGTCGTGACATAGCCTCCGATCCAGCAGGTTAGTCCGAGAAGAATGGCGGCACGTGCGCCGGTAAGAACTCCGTACACGACCGCCGGCAGAAGCGTGATAACTCCGATGACCCGATCAAGACGTTTGTTGCTGCACGCGAAAAGAATTCCTCCCAGCAGGGCCGCAGGATGCAACCAGGTGACGAGCAAGCGAACGGGCCAGGGCTCGAATGCATCTTCCAATCTCAGCATGGTCCACCGGGCGCCTACCTCCAGCACTCCGATGAAGGTAAACGGAAGATCAAATTCTTGCAGGCTGCTGACCAGGAAATACACGCAGCCAGTCAGGGCGATCGTCGTACAAAGCAGACCGTAACGCCGACAGGGAACGATCAAAGAGTTCAACGTGGACATGTCGGATACGGGCGTTTTGGATGGGGGGTGAAGTTCGTGAGCGATCAGCGCTCCCATCTGAATCCCGACAACCAGCAGCACTAACATCCATAGGCCGCGGCCGGGGATGGGGTATTGCACAACCATCAGGCAAACGCCAATAAAGAATGACCAGAGCAACCCGACAAAAGCGGCGGGCGCAAACCAACTTCCGCAACGCATACGCGAAATGGCAGTCACAATCACAAGCACTGCGTAAGCGAGCCACGGAGATCCAACCCAATCGGCCATAAGTGTTCAGCAGTTTTCCGCGAGAGGCGAGTATGCCCGGAACGCGCGAAAACCTGTCATGCAGAGAATCAATGCGATATAAGCGGCGGCGGAGGACACCATCACATATCCTGCCGCTTCATATCCATATCGCGGAATGAAGACGAAGCACGCAATCGTGTTGAGGACTACAACGATCGCGATGGCAGCCAGCATGACGGTGGTTCTTTGCGAGATTTCCAATGGCTTGTGCAGGAGCAGGGCCAACTGCCACAAGAATCCGCCCACTACGAGAACGGGCAACATGCGCGCGGCTACGGGATCATTGAATCCTAGAATGATCCTGACAATTCGCGGCGCAAGAAGGAAGACTCCGCCCATGACAACCGCGAAAATAATCAACTGTGCAACGATCGAGTAGCGAATGATGCGGTAGGATGCGGCGAATTCTCCTTCATTCCACGAACGCATGATGCGCGGGTGAGCGGCTTGCGCGAGAGGAAATACCAGGAAGGAGAATGATCGGACGGAAATTTCATACAAAGATGAGTAGACACCGGCGCTGGTGAAGCCGGCGAATCTTTGGATCGTCCATCGATCGATCATCGGCAGCAGTTGGGAGAACAAAAGCCAAAGTCCAACTGCCCAGCCAAATCGCCATAGCTGACGAACCATGGCGGCAGTCGAGAAAGAGTTCGCCGGAATGTGCTCGAAGGCCGCGGTAGAAGTTTCTTCAGTAGCCTTACTCCCATGTGAATTAGGCAGGAACGCAACCGTGTAAGCAACGGCTTGACCCAGAAGGATAAGCTCAAATTGCCTCCTGCCCGTGATCGCAATCATGATCACGGGGAATGCGAAGCCGCAGATCGAGCGAATTGCTTCCCGCCGCAACACCGATCCCGGCCGCAATCTTGCCTGGAATCTTGCCAGCACAATGGTATAGACGAGCAAAGAAAGACAGTACGTGAGCGAGCACAGTGAGGTCAGGACTGAATAGTGCAGGCCAGCCAACACGATTACCAGCAGGAGTGCGGTTACGATCGCGGATGCAGAGCTGCACATTTTTACCGCACGATCAAAGGCGTTGTGAATTCCGCGTGAATCGGTGATCGACGGATGGAACCGTAACACTCCTTGCGCCAGCCATCCAGAGCTTGCGCCCGCAACCGCCATCAGGAAAGGAACAACTACGGCGAACCGGCCGTACTGATTCAATCCAATCAAACGGATAAACACCGGAACCGAGACCAAGCCCATGAACCCCGGCACAATCTTGCTGCCGAAATAACTGAGGGAATCCCACAGCAGGGCGGACTGGCTTAGTGTGGCGCGCGAATTGTTGCGGGACGATGCTTTCGATTCGCCTGGTCCACTTTCAGCGATCTCGAGTGTGTCACTCATGAAATGGTTCCCAGGCGGGTCAATGCTGGAAGTACTAGTCCGCTGCCACGGCCGCAGGGGTGGGCGTGGAACGACGTTCATTCCGGCTGTTTCGCCAGTTCACGCGTGGCAGCAAGAGACTCTCGTCCACGCGCGCGCGATGCTGCATGGCAACATTGACCAGCGAATCGAGTAGAGATTCAGAGAGCAAGTGCGGCTTCAGGCCAAGCTCGGTAAGTTTCGTGTGCTTGGCGTTGTAATAGTGCTCTTCGGCCTCCACTCGGGGATCGGGCAGGTGATCCACTTGTACGTTGAGTCCAAGTTTTGTGGCGGCGAGCTGAACCATGCGAGCCAGTTCGAGCACGGAGAACTGTTCTGTGAATTGATTAAATACGCGGAATTCGCCGCGGGCAGCGGGATTCAGGCATGCCAGCTCAATGCAGCGCACGGTATCGCGAATGTCTAGAAACCCGCGCGTCTGTCCGCCTCTGCCATAGACCGTGAGGGGATGTTCGACCGCCGCTTGTACGCAGAAGCGATTCAGCGCTGTACCGAAGACTTCGTCGTAATCGAAGCGGTTCACCAGCGCTTCGTCCAACGCAGTTTCCTCGGTAAGCATTCCGTAGACGACACCTTGATTGAGATCGGTAGCGCGAATGCCCCAGATTTTGCAGCAGAAGTGGATGTTGTGGCTGTCATGAACTTTGGAGAGGTGGTAGAAAGATCCGGGCTGCTTGGGGTAGGGCAAAACGTCTTCCCGTCCGTTGTGCTGAATGCGGATGTAACCTTCTTCAATATCGATGTTGGGCGTTCCGTATTCGCCCATGGTGCCGAGCTTGACCAGGTGGCAGTCGGGCTGGAATTCCTTGATCGCAAACAAGACGTTTAAGGTGCCGACGACATTGTTGACCTGGCTGAAGACCGCATGGCGGCGATCGATCATGGAGTAGGGCGCTGATCGTTGCTCGGCGAAATGAACCACGGCCTCGGGTTCAAATTTCCTCATGACATCGGTCAGGAACTCATAATCGAGAATGTCGCCCACGAAACATTCGATCTCGCGACCCGTGAGGCGTTGCCAGGAGCGAAGCCGTTCGGTCAGAGTACGGATGGGCGTGAGGGTTTGCGTGCCAAGTTCGTGGTCCCAGGAGCGGCGTTGAAAGCTGTCGACGATCGCGATTTCATTTCCGCCGCGGGAAAGATATAACGCAGTTGGCCAGCCACAATACCCATCACCACCCAGGACGAGAATTCTCATCGGTTCCCCTCGATTTATAAAATTGCCAGGTTATAGCGCAAGAAAAATGCTGACGGATCGAATCGATATCAGTGTTTGTTTGGAGGGCGCCGGAACCACAGGATATGGTCGCGCATGTGGTGGAACCGGCTTCCGTTTTCAGACGTAAGCCCCAAGTCGCCTTTAATTCTTATCCAGGTATCCTGAGCGAGAAGTTTGCCGGGATGTGTGGAGTCCAACTGCTGCCAACTGGATCTACCAAGCACCCACACGGTGCCCAGGAGCAAAGTCAAGAATGTTCCGATGAACATGAGCAACAGGCGGGGCGGGAAAGACTTCTTCTCCGGCACCTTCGCGACGTCCAGAACCTTCACGCTGGGAGTTTCTTTGGCTTCTTGCACTTTAGCTAATTCGCATTGCTGGGTCAGAAGCTCGAACACTGTTTCCTGGATGCGATTATTGCGATAAAGCTCGGCATAGGTAACACCCAGCAAAGGCAATTTGCGGATCGAGGGATAAAGAGGCTGGCTATCTGAATCAGCGGGCGCGGCCAGGTCGCCACCTCCGATCTCCTGCAGCTTCTTTTGCAGCTCGTCAATGCGTGCTCGCACCGCATGAACCCGGACATTGGAGTCGGCATAGATTTGCCGCAGTCCTTCGAGTTCAGATTGCGCGGCAATCAAATTTCCTTGCAGGATGGCAGCCGCTTCCAGCATCGCCTTCCCTTGCTCCTTGAGGTCGATGGCGGTGTTTTTACTGGCGAACTGGCTGAATTCTTTGGCGGAAGAATCCAGATCCAGCTTCACCGCCTTCAGCCGCCCTTCGAGAAAAACACGCTCGCGATGGGCCGCCGAAGTATTCAACTCCGCGACCAGCCGGTCGAGTTCGCCTACATAGGCCTGAGCGATGGCGGAGGCTCTTTGCGGACTATGATCCGTAACGCTGATGCCGATAATTCCACTTTTTCGATCTTCAGTAATTTCCGTATTCGACTCCAGGCGGCGTCGAGCATCTTGCATGCGACGCACACGATAGACGGATTTCAGATCGAATTGCTCGATGATCCGGTCTTCGACGGTTTGACTGCGAAGAATTCCGACGAACAGAGCGCCAGATGTCTTCAATCCCAACATATCTCCCGCAAGCATGCCCAGGCCGCCTCCGGTTCGTGCCGTCATCGCCAGCAGTGACATAAGACCTGAACCAGAATCTCCTTCCGGGGGCATGAGTTGCGTGCGCGACTCAAAGCGAAACGGAATCGTAAACGCGAGCAAAGTGGACAGGACGAGCCCACAGGCCGCAAACCGGAGTAGTGTGAAGCGCTGGTCCAATAACAGGCGCAGACGATTGATGGTCGCGTAATTCTCCAGCTCGTCGTAGCGCGGAAGGCGAGGCGACTCGGTGAGAACGGAGGATTCCATCTCTTGCTGCGAGCTCGTGCGAATCGGAGTGCTTGGCATGGGAGACTATTGCTCTGTTCCGGCTAACGGTGATTCGGGGTGAAATTTAGTTCAAGTGAAAATGCGGCCAGAAACTGAACTGAACAGTTGCGGTCACATTGGATTGCTGATTGGTTGCCAGCAGCGGAATTTGCCAGCGTTCGTACTGGAGTGTGCCGGAAAATCGAAACCCTGATTTGCTCAGGAAATCTGATGTTACGGCCACATCATTCTGAGTGCCGCCCTGCGGAAGAAATTGGCCATCCATTTTCCTGTGCTTGAGCTCGATCCCAATTTTTTTCGTTGCGCTGAACCAGTAGTTGCTCCAGAGAGCTTCGCCCTGCGCTGCCCGTCCGATCCAAGTACCCATTAATTGGCTGTCATTGGTGTATCCATTCACATATTGAAAATTGTGGTAGAAGCACCCGTTGCAGGAGGCAAAATCTACGGGACTTGTGGAGCCTCCCTCGACCCGCAAGTCTATGCGGTTGAGCTTGGGCAATTTCGCGGCGTAGAGGCCGCCTTGCCACACCGATTTGCCGGCGGTGTTGAGCGGAGAGACTTCGTCTTCGCTGAAACCTTCTCCGTACAGGGTTAGCCAGTTGCGCAATTTTGGGATGCGGTACGAAAAATCCACGACTGAACGGCCGTCCCCCAGAGGTTCCGCGTTGATGTGTGTTCCCAGATTGCTTTTCAACAATGTGGTGGGCGTCAGCGGGTTGCCCGGCCCTCCGTAGAGGGTGGTCTTCGACATACTGAACTCAAAGTTCTGTGTGAACTTGAAGCTGATCCTGCCGCCGCTGAGGAAGGGCTGCCGGCTCAGGCTCTGACCGTATTGCCCTTGAGCTTGCTGACCGAGCGCGCCATTGTTGATAAATTCCTGTCCCGATAGTTGGCCGAGAAAAAAGTCGAGGCGGAGATCGCCAAGGTATCCAAGAATCCACGGCAGCCGAAACGGGCTGACGCGGTTGAGGCGCAGCATATTGATGGGCGCGGCGTTATCGTCAAACGCCATGGTGCCACCCGCGCTTGGCCCCCACCACAGACTCTGCTTGCCGAAAGATGCCTGCCAGTTCGCGATGTTCATGCCGACATACGCGTCCAGAAGCCGAAAGCGGCTCGCGGCTGCGATCGGCAAGGAAGGTGCATTCGGCGGCAGATAATCCTCAGTGCTGATAAAGCCCAAAACTGCCGGTGACGGTGCAGGGCCAGAGGGCGAGCGCTCATACTCGCCACGCAGATAGATCACGAATGGACCGGCCGTCGCCCATCCCGAAGTTCCGAGTGCAGTGTTGAATCCTTGCTGAGATGGCCTGCCGTAGTTGTTCAAAACAGTCTGGCCGAAGTGATATCCGTCGGTCAGAGGCCGCCCGGAAATTGCAACCACCTGCTGATAAATCGATTCCACCTGCGCATGGCGATTCTGTTCGCCACTTAGAAGTCCGGATTCATCGGCGAACTCTTCCCCGAGTGAACTGAAAAGTTCGTTTACTTCGGCAGGACCCTCGCCATCCGCGGCCAGCGCGGCAGCTTCGCTCAACAGACGGCCACACTCAAGACGAGTCCACGGACGGATTCCTAAACTGTCCGTCTTCACATATCCCAGAGCGGACAAGCGTTCGATCGCGAGATAGATCCAACTATCCAGAGGGACATAGGGCGAGCCCATGTAGGAAGGTGAATGCATCTCTGGTTCACGAACCAATTCGTTGGGCGATAGCCAGGATCCGCCGCCGATTTCCGGATCATGCCTACGGCGATAGACGCTTTGTGCGATTAGGAAACCCAGCGTGCTTCCTACCAGCACGTCGGAGGGAAAGTGCTGGCGCGAGCGAATGCGGGAAAAACTGACCGCTGAAGCCATCCCGTACGCGAACATCTTCGGAAGCGTTCCGGGATATTCATGGGCAATCACACCGGCGATCGACCATGCCACGGCAGCGTGCTCTGATGGAAACGATGGACCGCCAGTGAAAAATCTCCCATTGCCATTGCCCTGGTCAGGACGCGCACGTTGCAATGAATATTTCAGCGCCTCGGTGGTGATCAGGCTGTTCAGAGCGGCCTCGCCTGCGAGAAATCCGGTTTCACGCCAGTGCTGGTTGTGCGTCGGAAAGCTGAAGAGATAAAGCCCTGCGGCTGCGCCGACTAAGCTCGCAACTCCGGCAGTGGAAACGTTCTTGTAGTGGCTAAGAGTTGCAGGACTTTGATAAAGAGAAGCGCTGTACTGGCGATCGGCCGCAAACAATCCAGCCGTGATTCCGCCGAGTGGCACAAGCCAGGTTGCATCCGAGAACCGCACTCGCGTGGGAGCGCTCCAGATGTTTTGCTGGTCTTGAAAGAGTTGGGCGAGATGTTCGGAGAATCCGGTTCTTGCCTTACCTGCTGAAACGGGATCAAAGATGCCTGGATCGAAGCGCGTTGCAGGCGTAAGCGGCTGTGCGCTCGTATTGATGGTGGATGTGGTCATCGATCCGTAGTCGATATTGTTTTGCGCCTGAGCTTCAACAGCCAGGCAGGAGCCGATAAGGATTGCCAGCGAAATGAATCGCGTCTTCGCTTTCACCGGAAGGCCTATGACTAGGGATGGAGATAGCTGACCGTGAGCGCGACCGAGGACGCGACCTGAGCTGCCTGCAGGAGCGTAACCCAATTGCGAGGAGCAATCTTGGGAGCCTTCTCCGGAACGACAATCGAGTCTCCCGGCTTCAGAACAGCGTTCATGGGATCGCCCGACCACAGTCCTGAATTGTTTTTAGCGGAGAGCACGGAGCCATCTGCGCGTATGACGAAGACAGCATTTTTGTCGGCGATCTGAGTCACGCCGCCCGACTGGCTCAAATACCATCGTGCACTTCGACCGGGCAAATAGTTGACCGCAGTGGGATTGAAAACTTCGCCGCTGACCACAACATAATTCGTTTTCTTGGGGATGATGAGTTCGTCTCCGTCTCGCAGCGGAGTGTCCGCAGGAGTCTTCGTCAATTTTCGGAGGTCGGCGGGTATGTGGATTACGACGCGTCCTACCGGCGCTGTAGCCTCCAGTTGATTCAGCACAGTCTCGGTCTGTGCGATGGCGGTGAGCTTGGCAGTGCGCTGGTCTGAGTCGCCTTCCGGCAGACCCTTCAAATAACCTTGTTCCGCTTTAATGCGATTTACCAGTTCCACATGCGACCTCATTTCCAGGTCACGCACTTCCTTGCGGATGAGCACCGCTCCATAGGGATAGGCCTCGGGGGTGAATCCATTACAACGCATCAGAACGGAACTTAACCGCTCGTCGGGCTCAATGCCATAAGTGGCAGGGTGCTCTACTTCTCCTCTTACGGTGACGGAAGCCCCCATGTCATTCCATCGCGGGATTTGCCGGATGGCAAGAACGTCGCCATTGTGGAGCGGCACGTCTTCATTGGCGTCTCCCGACAAGGCTGCCACGAGTTTCACCTGGAGGCGTTGACTGGAACCGCTGGCGGCTGAAAAACGCGTGAGATCGGCATCGTCAGCGAATGCGCTTCGCTTCAGGCCTCCTGCAACTCGGACCAGATCCGCGACTCGCATGTTGCCAGTGAGAGGATAATGTCCCGGCTTGGCGACCTCACCGGTAATGTTCACGGTTGGAGCATCCACCTTTTCGAATTTGCGATGGATCAGCAGACGGTCGCGCGGCTGAATGATGACGTTGTCCACGGGATTTCCGGCAAGCGCCTCGGCCAAATCAACGCTGAGAATCCGCAGCGTGCCATCGGCCTGTGTGCGGAATAATTGCGCGGAATCAAGCGCCGCATCCGGAGTGATTCCTCCCGCCAAATAGACCGCGTCGCGAAGATGAGCCTCGCCTGTAGTTCGATAATCGCCCGGGGAGCGAACTTCGCCGCCCACGGATACATCCGGCGGGCGTTCAAAGTCGTATCGACTGAAGATTCGCACGGTATCGAGACGATTCAACGTCGGGGCCGAGGCCGGATCGGCCAGCGCAGCGGCGACATCAAAGCTCTCCACACTGGGATGAAAGTCGGGCGCATTCAAGCGAACGATTTCCGCATAGTGGGGCGCGGGTTCGGGAAGCAAGTCCGAATAGGATGAGATCAGATCCGTGACCTTCATCCCCGGCTTGTAAGAATAGCGGCCGGGCCTCAGGACGTGCCCTTGCAGATAAATCGCGTCTTCGTTGTACGCGGCGATGGGGAAGATGTGGATCTGATCGCCGTCGCGAACCGCGAACGCTTGCAGCTTTTTGTCGACCTCGTCGTGACCGGTGGACGTCAGGTCCAGAGTTAACATGGTGCGCTTTTCGTGCGCTTCGACGCGCTGAACCTCGATGTGGCGGAGCGCGGCGGTGGGAAGGATTCCCCCCGCCAGCGCCAACACGTCGGTCAGCGAAGTTTCATCGAGGAGTTCGTAAACGCCGGGCCGGCGCACCATGCCTTCCACGGTGACTTGCGGGCCTAGAGAAGGAACCAGCAAGGTGTCACCATCTTCCAATCGCTTGAGATCGGAGCGCACGCCATGGAGGAGCAAATCGTAAGCATCCACTTGCTGCACGAGTTGCTTGCCGCGCGAGTGCCGCAGTGCGCGCAACGATCCCCGGGCCGTAACTCCTCCCGCGGCGAACAGCGCGTTTAACGGAGTGGACAGCGAACTGATGTCATACGCCCCCGGTTCAGCAACGTCGCCGACAACGTAGACGCGGATGGTTCTGACCCGCGACAGTGACACGTCTGCCGATACTTCCCGGAAGACGGTGCGCAAGGCATGCTGAACATCCAGTTGAATCTCGCCGAGGTTCTTGCCACTTACAGAAAGAGGCCCGGTTTCTGGCAGGGAGATACGTCCCTCCCGATCCACCAGACGTACTAATCTCTGGGAAACGCTGCCCCACAAATCAATCGACAATGTATCGCCGGAGCCCACAACGTAGTCGGGGCCGACCGGAAGGTCCATCGGAATCACGTCGGGCTGACTATCGGAGTTGCGGAATACATCGAGACCGAAGCGCTCGGCCGGACGCTGCACTGCCGACGCCTGCACGTACATGTCATACAAAGAGGGAACATCGGAATACGGATTCGCCGAACGCACCATCTTCACGGGAGTTATATCCTCCTCGATCGGACGCGGCCGGGGCCGTCGCAAATCCGCGAAGGGCGAACGCAGGTTTGCGGAATCGATTCGAGAGGTGAGATCGAATGGATTGATTCGGTCGTTGGAAGGATTGCTGGATGAGGTGAGTGGGTTATTGGATGAGAGTAAGTCGCGGGCTTGAGAAAGAGAGGCGGTATCGAGGCCGGACTGAAGAAATTTGGATGCCAATTCGAATTCCGTAGAAGAACCGCGAGTGGGCAGCCCGGACTGCGCAGTCATGAGATTGGTTTGCAAGGTGCCCGGCGGAGAAATGGGGAGCGGCAAACCAGGCGAAGTGTTCGGGCCATTGTCAGGGACAGGCGACTGGTTTCGAACCGGAGAGTTCGCGCGAGGTTTCCGCGTATTGGTTTTCTCGCAATCGCCATCGTCTTGAGGATCACAGACATTCTTGCGATCTACATCGTTCTCATCTTGATCGTGCTTTGCAAGTTGGAGAGCCTCGGCATCTTCTTGCGCTTCCATCTGCACCTGGTGGCGGGCGCGCTCTTTCAGCACTAGATCCTGCTCCTTCCCGAAACTCGACTCTGGATTGGGCGATGGAAGCAGATATCCGTACCGCTGTAGAAGGCGAGTGGCGACCGAGCGAAACTTTATGTCCTGATCGAGGCGATCGAATATGGATTGCTCGGATAGACTCGATTCCTGTAAGACCTGTCCATTGTCACTCGCTTCCTTGGCGATCCATCGTTTCAACTCGACGAGCAGGCCGGCGTCTCTGACGAGGATTTCCCGGATCTGTATGGACGAAGCGGCCACAATTTCTAAGTTTTCTTGCGCGAGATCGGACAAGTCAGCCCTATCACTTGGAGAGGAACTCCGTTGCGGACGAGGATTCTCGCGCACCTGGCCGTGTAGCGCTGGACATAACATCGCTGGGCACAACATGAGGAAGGCTAAAGAATTTAACGTACTTCGCCGCAGGCTGCCGGAGGCGATAGTCGAATGCGTTAACATAAGTTTTTTCTCAACTGAAATTGGAGGGATTGCAACAGAAGGTCAGGCGAGGAATTCCACTTCGTCCTCGTCCACCTCAACCGCGACCGAGCGCATAATCAAATCGATCGAAAAGACGAGGCGGCAACGGTCCTTCTTGCGCACGATGATGCCTTCTAATCCCTGAAGCGGACCGCTGCGGACGCGGATGCGCCGTCCCACACGAAGGTATGGGTGCGGTTCCATGAGATAAGTGCCGGATAGGCGGCTGCGCAGAAGTTCTATTTCCTGCTCGGGCAAAGCAAGCGGGCGTCCGCTAAAAGTTACGAGTCGAACTGCGCCGGGCAGTTGCAACACTTGCAGTCGATCCTGCAAAGCCACACGAACGAATACATATCCAGGGAACAAAACCATCGCCAACTCTTTGCGGCGGTCCTTCCATCGCCGCATGGAGCGGTACATGGGCAGGAAGCACGAGATGCCGCGGCGATTGATCTGGTCGGCTACCGATTTTTCGTGGCGAGGAGCAGTGTAGAGCGCGTACCAGTTTGCTTTTTCTGGTTCAACGGGTAGCGTTACGGCAAGATTCGCGGACGTTGTGGTGAGGATGCCCATGTCAACTCTGAATCATCATGAAGCAGATGCAGCTTCGCCCACTCACTTACAGGGTGCGTGAGCTAAATCTCACTTGTTCAGCAAAACCAAACCGACGCGTGACCGTCGCTTGTTGACGATGATGCCGGCTTGATGAAACGCCTTCCGAGATTTGGTTTTGCGGAGAGAATTAAAACGCCCGCTGGACCGGGAATTGTCTGAGAAATGTAAATAAAGTGTCATAAATCGCGAGTCGCATCGGAGCAGTAGAAAAATCTTTGAGATCGCTCGCCGAAGGAACGAAGCGGGACGCGCTTTCCAGACCGGCACCGATTCACCGGATGGTTCGACTAGAAAAATCGATGTGGGTTAAACCTTGCGCGGCCTGCAAACCTGGGTCAGAGTTCGAAGAAACATTACAAGTTATTGACAAGAGTGTGACAAGCGATTGGCGTAGCTTGACGAATATTGTGTGGTTTCGCGGAAGGCGTTTCCCTCGCCTGAATCAGTCTGATTCCTATGCCGCCACCAGACTTTTTGCATAAAAATGCGGAGACTAAGCTTTGCGAACATTACGTCGCAGCCGGCGCGGTGTGTCATCTTTCGACCAACTCCGAGCACGTGCTCGAAGCCGCACGCCAAACGCTCCAGCCCGTCGAGTCTTTGCCCGGCGTGGTTGATTTCTGGTTGCGATTTTGGGTGGATGATGCCGACCCAGCACAGCCTCCGTGGCCGAGGCCTTACGTTCGGGGACTGAACTCTCTCGTTTTTGTATCTTTTGACGAAGGCTGTTCGATGCTTGTAGACCTTCGTCTGCGGCGCGTAATCGGCCGATTTTCCGCGGGTATGGCGGCCGATCTCGCATATTGGCAAACAGTAATATTCCCCATGCTGCTCACCATTGTGGGCGCGTCGGTTGGCATTGCGGAATTGCACTGTGCATGCGTCGCTAGGGATCAGCAAGGCATGCTCCTGGCCGGTCCATCGGGTGCTGGAAAGTCGACCCTGGCGCTGGCCCTGGCACAGCAAGGCTTTGGATTCCTCTCCGACGACCGAACATTTTGCTTTGCAGAGAAGAGTGAACTGCGCGTGTGGGGATTGCCAACCCTGTTCAAATTGCGGCCCGAAGCGATTCGATGGTTCGACGAACTGCGCGAGAAACCTTTGACCGATACGCGGAATGGGGGGCCGGCTTTTTGGCTTGAACCGAAAGATCTGAGAGGGGTGGAACGGGTTCGCCACTGTCGGCCATCCTCGTTGATCTTTTTGGAACGATGGGACACTTCAGAATTGTCCAGTTCAGAATTCCGGTTGAGTCAAATGTCATCTACCGAAGCACTGAGCCGGCTAAATGCAGAATTGATGACGGAGCCTCCTGAAGCGGCCGCCAAACGGTCAGAGACCATCAAGAAGGTCACCGAACTTCCATGCTGGCTCCTGCAGTATGGCGGGCAACCGCACCGGATCGCGCGAGAACTCTCGCAGCATTTTGTGAATGTCGGACTATGTACGGCGGGGCTGCATATATGAAACGTGCTGGCGAGTCCGCGTCGATAGAAACAGTGGTGCAGAGGCAGGAGGGGATGGCCAGTCCGAACGCCCAGGCGATGCAAGGCAATTGCGATCCGATGCGCCGCTTTACGCCGACTCCATACATAGCCTGTCTTCCGGTGATGGGACGGACGGTCCGTTTAGAGACCAACAGTAGTCAACTCCTAAAGCACATGGTTGAACTGTTCGCCCGTTATCCCGAGTCGTCGAGCCAGCCTGCGAACTTTCTTTGGAGAATCGTTGTGGAGTCCGATGTTCCGTTTTGCCCGCCCTGGCCGCGAAGATCCACCTTCTCCGACGACGGGCTTCGGTTTGCTCAGTTTGGGCAAAGAAATTTTCTGGCAGTCAACATCGAAGCGAGAGAAGCGATGGCTTTTGTGGCCGAGGGGCTGGTCGAAGATGCGCAGGGATTCACCAGCCCCTTTATCGACACGTTGTTCTATATGACGGCCGGCAGCCTGGGCCTGGTGCCGCTTGCGGCCGCGTGTATTTCCTCGGGAACGAGAGGTCTTCTGGTTTTAGGCGCGCCCAATCAGGGCAAGACCACGGCAAGCTATCTCGCCTCCGAAGGTGGACTTACATATCACTCCGATCAATCTGTCTTTCTGGAAATCGCAAGTGGCAGACTGCAAGCCTGGGGAGATTTCGTTCCGATTGCATTTCGGCCGGAGACACTGCAGTTCCTGCCCGAACTTGAGTCTCGCACCCGTTCGTTTTCTTATTGCGATTTCACTTTCTACTACATGCCTAAAGACAAGCTTGATTCGAAGCAGCCTGGTTTTGTAATTCCAGTTTGCTGTGTGGTTCTTGAAAGGGAGTCTTCTCGCGTGCCGCAGCTTGCGCGGCTCGCGAACACTGATTGTGCTCTCTCCGAGTACATTGCGTTCAAAGACGACGCCCGATTCGAGAAACAGCGCGTAGCAGTTCTTGCAGCGCTGGCACAATTGCCGGCGTACCAACTTACCTACGATAGCGATCCTGCAAGCGCCGCGCCATTTCTTCGGGAGTTGCTGGCAAGGCACGACCTGCAAGGGGCCGATCAGAGAGATGGAAGCTAAAGAGGAATCTCGCAATGGAAGCCTCCAGCACCCTGATTCGCCCGGTCGAGAGTTCCCAGACGCTTCGCCGTTCAAACTGGAGAGCGCGGGCGGAAAGGGCTCTGCTGACCTTTCTGCTTCTCCTGTTTTTTGTGAGAGGATTCATTCCCGCCTGGAACCATCTGGATTCTGATTTTGCCAACTACTATCTCGCCGCCCGCCTGTATCGCGAGGGCTATCCGATCGAGCGAGTCTATGAGTGGACGTGGTTTCAGCGTCAGAAGGATCATGCGGGAATAGATCGCCCTCTGGTCGGTTTCATACCGTCGACTTTGACTTCAGCTTTGACCATCCTGCCTTTGACTTCGCTCTCTCCCTTACAAGCCAATCGCAGTTGGCTGGTCATCAGCCTTGGGCTGTTGTTCCTGAGCGCAGCATTTCTAAAGAGAATTACGAATCTGGCGTGGCGGAGAACTGGCGTACTTATTTTTTTGGCAATCGCTCCGCTTCACAAGAACTTTCTTTTGGGGCAGGTTCATGTGTTGATGCTTCTGCTGCTGGCGCTCGCCGCCTGCTTGTATTTCAGGAATTGGCGCTTCTTGTGTGGCCTGGCAGTGGCAACCGCGGCAGCCTTGAAGATATATCCGGCATTGTTTCTATTGTTTTTTCTGGCGAAGAAGCAATGGCGCGCTGTGGCCGGACTTTCATGTGGGCTGGCTGGCGCCGTGCTGGTGTCGGTTCGTCTTTTCGGAGCAGATGCGTGCCGCACCTATTTCCGCGAGATTCTGCCTTTTGGTTTGAGAGGAGAGATCATCGATCCATATACCACTGGGTGGGATTCCTGGAACGCTTTGTTGCGACGGCTATTTATTTTTGAACCCGAGCTAAACCCGGCGCCCGTAGCGCATCTGCCGGTTTTGTATGCGGTGTTGCACGCGCTGCTTCCCACTCTGATCATGGTGGCTTTCCTGTGGGCGATTTCATCCGAGAGGAGCCGCGTATCACGACAGAAACTGGAATGGGCGATTTTCTGTGTTCTGCTATTGCTGCTCTCCTCGGAACCGCTGCCTTACCACTTCGTGGTTTTGATTCTGGCGGCCGTCCTGGTAGTGGATTATTTAATTGCACGTGGACAGATCGCCTGGACAGGAGCGATCGTCGTTCTTTATGCGCTTGCGTGTCTACCCTACGATCGGGTGTATCGTGCCAATCCGCATGGCTGGGAAAATCTGCTCTTCTTTCCGCGCTTCTCGTTCATGCTTCTGCTCACCGGATCGTTGTTCTGGATCCTGATCTCAAGCGCAGAAGAACCGCTCCGGAATCGCCTGAGATCCCGCTCTCTGCTATGGGCCACGCTGGCGTTCGTTGCCCTGACCGCGCTGGGAATTGCTGCAGACCTGCGGCACTTCGCACATCAATTTGATAATTACGGAGCGCGCCTGACGACCTCGGTCGGCTCCGCAATCGCGATCGATCCTGTCGTAACCGAAAATGGCGTCCTGTTCGGGGCCTTAGTTCCGCAGTTTGCCTCCGCGCATGATGCCTACTTCATTCATCGACTACAAGCTGGTTCGATCACGTCGTATGGCGGCGGAGGTGATTGGTTTCATCCTGCGGCCACCCTGGATGGTCATGCGGGTTGGGCTGAAGTTGCAGCGAAGAATACTTCGCGGATTGTCCGCTTCGATCTTGCGGACACATCGAGCAACAACGGCTCCGTTGTGACAGAAGTCGAAATCAACGACGCAGAGCAACCCATCGTCTCGGGCAAGGGTGAAATGTTGGCGTACATCCGGGAAGTTCGAGGCCGCGGGAGCCTGTGGATCCTACCGATCGCGGGAGCAGCCGAAACTCAGCACAATTCTGAACGCCAACTGGCGGGGCCGCAGTACGACGTGCGGGAGGCTGCATTTTTTCCCGATGGGCAGCTTATTTTCAGTGCATCGGCGCCTGAACGATATCGCCTCTATTCGGTTAACCCGCAATCTGGAACCGTCGCCCAGTTCGCCGCGGTGACTTGCTCTGCGCGTTACCCTGCCATTTCACCGGACGGGCAATGGATCGCATTCAGTTGTGAGCGCGGCGGAGTCTGGCAACTGGTCGTCATGAATCGCCAGACAGAAGAACAGCGCCAATTGACGGACGGCGATTGCAATTCTATTACCCCGGCGTGGATGGCCGACTCGAAAAACCTGATCTACGCAACGGATTGCGGCCGTGCCCTGGGAATAACGGCGCTGTCGAAGCTCAGCGTCATCCCCTAGTCAAGTTCTGATGAGCGAACTCCTTCAAACTCGACCGGCATATCAGGATCACTCGATCGGTCCAGCGGATCGTTCGCCGGTCCCCGGCGGTACGCCAAAGCTGACGCTCCTGGTCGTTTCTCTGTCGTGCATTTTTATTTATCTCCAGGTATTTGTTCTCCCCGGCACTCCTCGTGTGGCATCTGGCGATCAGGCTATCTATTTGCACGACGCGACGCGGATATTGGACGGCGAAATGATTTACCGCGACTACGATCACTTCACTCTTCCCGGCACTGATGTGCTGTACGCGGGGTTGTTCAAGTTGTTCGGCGTGCGCGCCTGGATACCGCAAGCCATGCTGGTCCTTTTGGGAGCATCGATGGTGTGGTTCATCCTGTTGATCTCTGGAAGGCTGATCAGCGGGACGGCGGCTTACTTACCAGCGCTCCTATTTATTACTTTGCCTTTTTCCAGTTATCTCGATGCCACGCATCACTGGTACAGTCTGGTCGCGGCCACTGCAGCGCTCGCAATTCTCCTCGATGAGCGAACTCCCGCGCGGCTTGTTTTTGCTGGCGTCCTGGTAGGAGTGGCTACCTTCTTTACCCAGTCAATGGCGCTTCTTATCGTGGGATTTGGACTCTTTCTTCTGTGGGAGCGTGGCCGACGAAATGAGGCCTGGAGCGTCCTCTTAAAAAAGGAGTCCTGTCTTCTGGCCGGATTCTTCGCCACGATCACTGCCTGCCTGGCATATTTTGTGCGGACGGTGGGAGCCAGAAGAGTTTTCTATTACACAGTCGTGTTCACGGCGAAGTATTACCCGGCGGACTGGTTCAATAACTGGCGTGTTTACCTCACCGGACGGCCGCAGCTTCACGCATGGACTACGTGGTTCGATCTGCCGGCTTTTGCCCTGATTCACTTGATCGTTCCATTTATTTATGTCGTGTTCTTTGTCGGCTACGCGTTCAGGTCACGCACGCAGTACTCCGACGATTTGGGGCGCCGGTTGATGCTCGTCAACATCGCGGGAGTATTTCTCTTTTTGACGGTCGCGCCCGCGCCCGCGTATACGCGCCTCTACGCCGTATCGCCACCGGCGATTGTGATCCTGGTGTGGATGCTGGCTTCGTCGTTGTCACCGAAGTTCTCGCATTCTGTTTTGCGGCTTGCGTGGATGGGCGTGTTCATCATGTTTGCGGCGCGACCGCTGGTTACGCAGCTTCAATGGAAGGCCGACCTTGATCTCCCCACCGGGCGCACGGCCTTCATCGATTCCCTGCTCTACGAAAAATGCGAATGGATGTCGCAGCGCACCCAACCGTTCGACTATTTCTTCGGCGATCATCTGATTTCCTATACTCTTCGCCTGCGAAACGCGGGCCGGGTGCCGTTTCTGCGGCCTACGGACTACACGCGGCCCGAGGAAGTCGCGGACGCGATCGACGGCTTAGAAAGGTTTCAAGTGCGATTTGTCAGTTGGTATATCGGATTGGATCGTGAGAAAGAAGCTGGGCGCCACCCTGAGGGAGATCATCTCGGTCCGATGCGCCGATATCTTCATGAGCATTACCACGTAGCTCACACCTTCGCGAATGGTGACGAGATCTGGGAACGAAATAGATGACTACGCGCAAATCGGGCCGGACCGTTCCACCTCGCTCTTAACCAGTACGGCACGCGCTGCACTCCTGATCGGAAAGACCGAGTCCTTCAGCCGGATCATCGGCGCTTCAATATACTTCCACGACAAGCCTGCGAACAGGATTGCGCCGGCGGTCGCCAGAAGCCCACATAGAACGGCAGCCCAGCGATTCGACTCGACCGCATCCGGACCTAATAACTTGCCCATCGCGAGTTGCACGACAACGTAAGTGGGCAAGTGAATCAAATAAATCGTGTAACTGATGGTTCCGACGTAGATGGCACTCTTCGAGCGCAGAAGAGTGGACACCAGCCCGAGTTCACCGCTCCAGCGGACCAGGGCTCCGACCAGCGACGCGCACAGCAAGGCCAGCATTGAGTATCCGAATACGCTGAAGGCCAAGGTGGTGCGCACGTCCACGCCAGGCGAGATACCGCAGACCTTGATCAGGAAAAATAAACCACACGAAGAAAGGATGATGATCGAGATCAATCCGCGATCCAGGGCCTTCTCTTTCAAACGACCGTGATCCATCCCCCAGAACAGAAGAGCGACGCATCCTCCTGCGGCTAAACTGTCGAAGCGGAAGACAAAGCCGATACTTTCGCCAATGTGTGGAGTCGCATGCACTAGACCGCGCAGCAGCGGGCAGAGCAAGAGAGGCGCGACTGAAGTCAACAACACAATCCGACGACTGCCCTTCAGTATTACCGGAGCCCAAAGCAGATAGAAAAGCTCCTCGACGGACAGGGACCAGTAGATTCCAAAGCAATCTTTAAATTGGAGCATGGAGTACTGAGTCACTCCAACATAAGCAGGAAGAGCCGCAGGCATGTGAAAGAACAACCGGCTGACTGCCACTCTTATTAAGGCAGGAGTCGCTGACGATAGGAACAATCCCTGGCGAGCAATTTCTCGATAGTCGACTCGTTCCCCGTGCACCAGCGCCGATACGAGGATCAGACCCAGCGCCAGGTAATACGGAGGAAATATCCGCAGCGTTCGACGCCAGTAGAACGTGCGGAAGGCAGATTCCTTGTGGCGCAACTGGATCAAGATTCCGGTGATGAGAAATCCGGATATGGCGAAGAATAAGTCAACCCCTGACCAACCGAGATTCAGCAGATTTGCGAAGCGAGTGTTGAGCGGAACAAAATGGGCGGTGAGGACGCCAAGAACGGCGACCGCGCGAAGTCCGTCCAGTTCCTGGATGCGCCCCATGAGAATCTTTCGCACGAGCAGTCGTCATCCCGGCAATCAGTTACAGGTCGGCGCTGTTTCCGGCTGCAGCCTTTTCGCATCGACGCTCGGCTTGGGCAACTTCACAATGTTTTTCAATTGACGATTGATCCACAATTCAACCGGGAAATCGTAAAAATCGAAATTCAATCGTACTCGCGCCGGGTAGGCCGTGAGGTGTTGCACCGCCTTGGCAAATCGTCCGTGGCCGGTAGTGGCGATGGGTTCGCGGTCGAAGGCGATCCGCAAGTAATCTCGCATGGTCTGGACTCGCTGGTGGTCGCTTCCTTTGAGCCAGGGCAGAACGGTATAACGCGGGAAATAGTCCGCCCAGCCTTCGAGAGTGGTCGGAACTTCGATCCCCAGTTCAGCGGTCCGCTGGAAAATTGGCGAGCCCGGATAGGGAGTGAAAATGTTGGTCCAAAATTCTGCGCCAGGAAACTTCCGGCAAATGTCCATCATGAAGTTGACGGTCTCGCGTCTTTCTTTGGGGCCTTCGCCGGGAAATCCGAAGATAATGTTGAACGATGGAATCACGCCTGCCTTGATGCAGCGCTCCGTGGACTGATAAATGTCGCCCAGAACCTGAAAATCTTTGTTCATCAGCTTCATGACCGTCGGAGAAGCGGTCTCGATCCCCTGACAAATCTGATGCAGACCAGAACGGCGCAACAGGGTCAACTCATCAATGGTGAGACGCGCGGTCAGATTGGTGGTCGCCTGCACGCTCCACTTGAACTTGGCGCCCGCCTTAACGAGTCCCTCGGCGATTTTGAGCGAGCGGTCCAGATCCACCAGGAAGTTGTCATCCGCCATCCACAACAGTTCGAGGCGGTAACGGCGCGTTAGTTCCATGGTCTCTTCGACTACCTGTTCGACCGGAAGAGCGTTCCACTTCCGTCCATAGACGCCGGCGTTGGTGCAATACGCGCAGTTGAACGGACAAGCCAGGCTGGAGACGTACATGGCCCAGCGCCGTCCGCAAACTTTCTCGTAAGCATCGAAATCGGCAAGCTGATAGGCCTTGGCCGGCATCTCCTCCAACCGCCTCAGCGCGCGTTCCGGCGTGAAATGCAGCTTGCCATCGACCTTGAACCCTATGCCGAGGACATCATCGAGAGGAGCATTGTCGCGCAGACGATCGGCAACGGCGAGCATACTCTCCTCACCCTGCGCCCGAACCACGATGTCAACGTAGGGTGCCTCCAGAGTTTGCGTGGGCAGCAGCGACGGATGCCATCCCCCGAGAATGATGGGGAAAGTGGGATCCCATTTCTTGATTTCCCGGGCGACCTCAACCGTCTCGCGAATCATGGGTCCGGTGACCAGGGAAATGCCCAGGCAGAGGGCATCCTTCACTTCCGTCATGATGCGCTTCTTGTAGTCCGGATGGATCGAGGCGTCGATCATGCAGATCTCGTAGCCCGCCGCCAACAGAGGAGTCGCGATTGCCAGGATACCCAGCGGGGCAGTGGCCTCAATGCTGGAAAAAGAAGCGACGAAGAATACGATTTTTTTCGACGATTTCACGGCAGTGCCTTTCGTCGTTGTCACAGCTCAATCGAACGCGAAGAGTGAGAGCAAAAAGGTATCAACGCGTGACCAGCGATTTGTCTCAAAATTGTCAAAACTCTGCAAAATTGAACCGCCTGGAAACCGCTGAACGGGAGATCATGCGAGCGTGCTTCTGATGAAGAAACCATGACTATCGCTCCAGTTTCATGACTTCGGCTCCAGCAGTTGCGCAAAGCCCTCCCACGATCTGGGACGATGGACTCCGCTGTGGAATAGCGCCCAGAGCAGGCCCGCACAGTAAACGATTCCACCCTGCGCAATCTGCAGAGCCAATCCGATGTAGGTGTGAGCAGGAAACGCTCGGCTGACAGCCCACAGCGCAGCCGCCAGAAATACGCTGAGGATCAGTGGCAACCGGTACGCCCGATCGAGAAAAGTTCCGAGCGGCATCTCAAGTACGCGGCATAGGTGTTGCGGAAGAAAGAAGAGGCTGGTGCAGGCCAACGGAATCGCCGTGCCCAACGCGACGCCGACGATGCCCAGGCGGCGCGCCAGGAACAAGCTTAGAAGCAGGTTGACTCCGCCCTCGAGCAGCAGCACCGAGGCCAGCACATGATGGCGCCCCATCCCGAGCAGGATTCGGATCGAAGTCGATTGCGCCAGATACAACGTCCGGGGAACGATCAGCAGAACCAGTACGGCGTAGCTGCTTACATATCGAGCGCCTACCCATACTTCGATGACGGGCTTGCCTAAAATCACCAAAATCATGCACAGAGGAAAAATGATGAACGCGCTGGCACGGTTCCCGGCCACGAATGTACGCCGCAAACGAACCAGGTCGCCAGCGGCATGGAACTGGCTCGACATCGGCGTGAAGATTTGCGCCATGCTCCGGACGGCGTAGCTGGCAAATTCCACAAGCCTGGCAGCGATGGCGAAGGATGTTACGGCGGCCGAAGAGAGAAGGGATCCGATCACCATCGCATCCGACTGGAAGCGAAGTTTTTCCGCCGCGAGAATCGCGAATGCGAACACTCCGTAGCCCGCCATTTTGCGGAAGGCCTGCCGTTGAACTAACCGGAAACTCAGGCGGACGGGCAACGCGTAAAGCGCCATGACGGTGAAGATCAAATAGCTGATGAGATTCATCGCCACCGTGATGGCGCCGATGGCCAGCAGACCTCCACCGTGCGTCAGGGCGACAACGACTAGAACGGCACGAAGTATCGTGATGCCCATCTGGCTCAGTTGCAGCCACGAAAATTTTTGCAATCCTTCCAGCGCCGCGGCAAATACATTGAGCGGGAAAGTGATGGCCACGCTTGTGCCGGCCAGCAGAAACAATATCCGCTCGGAATCGAACAACTCTGCCGGAATCTTGAACAGCAGATGCAGGTAGAAGGAGCCGGTCACTGTTAGCAGCAGAATGATCAATGCCGTCGTGCTATAGAACGCCAGGCTGGTGCTCAGATAGCGCGAGAGCTGCTCGTCATCATTGGTGGCAAGAAACTTCGCCGTGTATTTCACGATGGAGGATCGAATCCCAAAGTCGAGTAGTCCGAAATATCCGGTCACCGCGAAAATCAAAATCCACAAACTGAAAGCTTCGTCGCCCAGCCGATGAAGGATGAACGGCGAAAGGAAGAGCCCAACCACTGCATGCATGGCGAGGCCGATCCAGGTTGCGGTGACATTCTTGACGGCCTGTAGTTTCAGGCTCACGAAGCCTTCTTCATCGGAAGAGAATCGGGGGGCCAGGGAGTGGGAGTCGCTTGCGGGCTCGCTCGATTCCGCCATTTCCAGCGCGGAATTTCACAGGCGTAGCGCAGCTCTGCCAAGCCATGGAAAATAGTTCGGCGAAACAATTGTTGACGCTTCCACCAACCTAAGTTCAGGGCAAGCGCAGGATCTTTTTTTATGGACGACGCGATGCGCGATAGGCGGGAGGCCGACAATTTATTTTGATGCGGAAGTTCTTGCGCCCACGATGCGCTCTTGTACTGCTGATGCAGAAATAGGGCAAGCTTTGCGCGCGGGAACAAGGTGAACTCGTAGACCGGGAGTCCGCCCAAAGCCCAATTCCGTGCGTAGTGTTCCATCCATATGCGTGCGCCCGGACGAACCCTGGCGCCCCAACTTTGAACCAACTCAGGAACGGGCGCAGCAAAGAGTTGCGCCGCCATCTCCGTCACGATCACGACGAATTCCCGCAGCACGGCGCTATCCCCGGCACGCTGCTCAATCCTGCTCCACAATTCGGTGTCCGACGCCCGCCGATGCAGGAAATATCCAATCTCATACAGGCAAGACAGGCGAATCCATTGCGTGAAGAGATGGCGGCACGCATGGAATACCTGCAGCAGAAAAGCGTCCTCATCGGTTGGAGCTGGGAAGATGAGGCCGTCCCAGTGATGAATTCTCGCCTGCGCTGCGGAAAACACGTTCGGAATCGGGGGCAGGCTGTGCATCGCGCTGTCCCAGATGTCGGTGTGCAATTCCACCGCATGAGGCGCTTGCGGCGAATACTGCCAGTCGCTGCGCGACGACTCTCCTCCGGTGCCGACACTGTCGCGGTGATTGACACTCACAAAGATCGATTCGTTGATTGACCGCGAATCTTGCTGCTTATACCCGGCGTCGATGAGCACACGGCATGCCGCCGCCAACGACGGTTCGTCCACCAGGTAGTCCAGGTCCGCCTGATGCCGAAGGGGAGCAAACGGACAAAATTCTGGAACCAGAGAGAAACCTTTGAGCACGGCGAAGCGCACGCCTGCATCTGTGAATCTGCCGTTGATGGCCGCAAAGCGATGCGACATGTCATCAACCCGCAAGTGGTTGGCCGCGAAATTCCGCTCTAGGCGAGACAGCACTACAGGTGGGACGACATCGTTTGCCTTGCTGTCGTTGAGCTTCTGCAAGAAGTAGAACGCTAAGCCGGAATCATCCAGCCATTGGAGAACGTGCTTCCATTGCCGCTGAGTAAATTTATCAATCCTGTGAAGCGGGTCGGAATGATCGCTAGAAAAACTCAGAAAGCCAACGATCTCTTCGACCGGCGCGCGCTTCACACCCGCACCTCCGCCAGGCCTCGCAGTGAAATTGGGCACCTGGACAGTAAGGAACTCACTCTGCACTCCGTTGATCCTGGAATCCAATTCGCCGGAAGTGGCAAAGCAGGACTGCGGGCAACTTGCAAGCCTCCGCGAACGAATCAGACTTACCCGCGCGGATGAACAGCGGCTTTTCCGGCTCACCCAGCCAAAGAGACTCTTGGCTCTGCAACTCGAAGCCGCTCGCGCAAAAGGCGTGGACGATCTCGTCGGCCGCGCGTGGCCGCATCTCGATCTCAACCGCTGTACCGCCGTCCCGAAAACCGACCCGCCAACCGCGCGCGTAGGCCTCGGGATGAAGATCGCTCACGAAGAAATCGGCTCCAGTTCTGGTCACGCGCGCCAACTCGCGCACCACGGCTCCGATGTCATGGATATGTCCCAGCACAAACGAGCAGATCGCGATGTCGAAGGCTGCGCTGGCCAACGGGAGATTCTCGCAGTCCGCTCTCGCTAGCCGCCCTCTGATTGCGCTCTTCCTTCCCGCGATGCGCAACATTGCGTTGGAGCCATCAATGCCAACTCCCGACTCGCAGCCCTGCCCCATAAGTTTTTCCAGCCAGCGGCCTGTGCCGCAAGCCAGGTCGAGAACCGATTTGTTGCGAAGGTTCGTTAGCAAGGGCAGCAGGTGACGTTCTTCACGCGCCAACAGCGGATTGGGAACCTCGTCATAGATCGGAGCCCAACACTCATAACCCTCCGCGGCAGAAACCCGGCGAAGCAGCGCAGTCTCGTGTTCGCCACCTGTCACAAAGCCAGGGTTGCGCTGCGTCGCAATGCTCACAGACTCTCTGCCTTAGGTTTGCGCAGTTCGATGACCTGCTGCATCCATTTCAGTTCCCAGGGCGCTCCGTAAACGCCGAGGCGGTAGCGCCAGCTGCTCAGCGCCTGCAACGCTAATCGTCCCCAACTCGGTAGCCGGATGTCCTGCACGGTCGGCCAGCGCGAAGACACTACCAACTCAAAATTGTCGATCAACTGTTTGGTGTTCGGCCGCAGCCACGGCGTCTGAGGATCCTTCTGCGTAGCGAAACGCTGCCACTGCTCGGTGGCCCATTCATCCGGCGTAGTGGGAAAGTGAACTTGATCTTCCACCCCGCCGTACATGCGAGTGCGCTGGGGCACAGGCGTGTAGTGCTCGACGATAATCTCAGCGTCTGGATTCAAACTCTTGAGTTGGCGAATGAACCCGATGCACTGGCGCGTGTCGCCTTCCGGATCTTTCGGATTTCCAAATATGATGGAGAACTCGGGGATAATGCCAAACCGCCGTATGCGCGACGCAAGCGCCAGCGTGTCTTCCACCCGGAGATCCTTGTTCATCTCTTTCAGAATTTCGTTGGAACCAGACTCCGCTCCAAAAAAAATCATGGTGCATCCGGCGCGGCGCAGCGCTTCTAGCGTGCCGTCGGAATACTTCATCATGACGTCGGCCCGGCCTTCGCACCACCAGCGCAGATTCAGGGGAGCGAGTCGATCGGCCAGTTCGCGGGTATGATCCTCACGCAGAAAGAAATTGTTGTCGTAGAACTGGACCGCATCGACTCCGTAAGTCTCAACCAGATGTCGCAGCATGCCCTCAGTGCGGGCCGGGGATTCCATCTTTTCTCGGCTGCCGGAAAATGTGACCACGCCGCAGAAATTGCAGCGGTACGGACAGCCCAAGCTTGCCTGATGAACCGCCGTCCGCTTTCCCAAGAAAGTCGGGAGAAGATATCGCTCCGCGGGCAGCCGGTGATACGGATACCAGGGAAAGTCATCCAGGCTCCTCATGGGGCGCTCCGGATTATTGCGCGCCGTGCCATCGGGAGTTTTGTAGGAGAGGCCTGGGATGTCTTTGGGATCGCGGTGGCCGCGAATCACTTCGAGCAGGTCGAGGAAAGTCTGTTCTCCTTGACCGCGCACGGCATAGTCCACATACCCAGCATTGAGCGCGGCTGCCGTGTAGTTGGAGGCGAAGTAGCCTCCCCAAACGATGGGCAACTGCGGAAAGCGCGATCGAATTTCGCGACAGCTGGCCACTGCGCCCACGGTCTGCGGTCCCGGCATCACCGTAACCGCGAGCAGTTCTACGGAGTGCTCCTTGATGAGCGCGATCAGACTTTCGGTAGGATGTGGATCGAGATTGCCATCCACAATGGCATATTCTTCCTTACCCTCCACCACCGCCGCGATCGCAAGAATCGATAACGGGAATCGGCGATTGCGCGGTCTGGTTGCTTTCGGGTTGTAGAAAAGGATCATCGCCCGACACTCGCCCCCGCCACTCTGCACCGGCAGAGTCGTGCGTTGCGCTGAGATCTGATTACGGCAGGTAACGTACCAACCGCGAGGCTGCGGTTTGTCTCAGTTTTGTCAAAATTCTGCAACTTTCAGATGGCGAGCGCTCGCGGAAATTCACCTCTCCGGCAATCTATTTCTCGCGCATTGTTGAGCGGCCCAAAGTGACAGACATTTGACAATCCAATGACAATCGCCGCGGTACCACAACCTAGAGTGCAAGAGCTGAATTCTGGATAGCGAGCGATTTTGTCCGGGACCAACAAAGTCGTGTTGTTCTATCCGCCCTATGACGGTCCGCCGTTGGGCGCGCCGTTATCCCTTCTCTGCCTGGCGTCTCCTTTGTTACAGGCTGGATTTGAAGTCAAGCTGATCGACAACATAATCTCCCCCGATTACGAAAGCGCCATTCTGCGCGAATGCGAAAACGCTCTCCTGCTCGGCATTTCAGTTCTGACTGGGCCGCATATCGGCGCAGCGGTGCGAATTTCGAAAGCGGTTAAGAAACTGCGGCCGGCCCTGCCCATTGTGTTCGGCGGTTGGCACGCTAGCTTAGCCACGCAGCAGACTTTGCGCGAGTCGTTCGTAGATGCAATCGTGCGAGGCCAAGGTGAGTTGACCCTGCTCGAACTAGCACAGCGGATCGCGAGCGGGCAGGATTGGCATGGAGTTCGCGGTCTGTCATTCAAAGATGTCGATGGAAAAATTGTTCACGAGCCCGAAAGGCCCGTGGCCGACATTAACTCGCTTCCAGCGCCCGCCTATCATCTGGCGGATCCGGGTATTTATGCTTCTGTATCTGGCGTCCGGCAACTGGCTTACACCAGCAGCGTGGGCTGTCCTTACCAATGCAATTACTGCACCGACCAGGTGTTCTACAAGCGGCGCTTTAACGCCTATCGAGTCGAACGCGTGGTCAACGATCTTGCCGAATTGGTTCCACGCTATAACATCCAGCACGTCCCACTCTTCGACTCCAACTTTCTGGTCGATCGCAAGCGCGCCGTGGCGATCGCACAAGGAATCATTGCCAGCGGAGTCAAGTTTCAGTGGGACTTCCAAACCTCTACAGATTTTCTGGCGCTGATGAGCGATGACGACGTTCGGCTTCTTGCCGAGAGCGGCGTGCACCACATCGGATTCGGCACCGAGTCGGCCTCCCAGGAAGTGCTGGCCCTGATGAACAAACGCTTTCAACATGTAGACCAGATGGTGGAGACTGCCCGCAAGACGCACCTGGCCGGGATTCACATCGTCTTCAACATCATTCTGGCTTACCCCGGCGAAACCGAGGCCCATCGCCAGCAGACGTTCCGCGTCATGAGCGATATCGCCAAAGAATATTCCAACGTTAGTTTTTCTCCCAACATCTTTACCCCTTATCCGGGGATTCCGATCTGGCCACAACTCAAAGAAATGGGCGTCCGTGAACCGCAGTCTCTCGAGGAATGGGAAACGCTGGCCCTGGGCACGAACGTTCTGCCCTGGCTTCGCGGCGAGGAGTTGAGACGATTGCGCCGCAGCCTGGAGTACTTCCTTCTCAACAACCAGATTCGCAAGGTCACAAAAAAGATCCCGTGGGCACGGCGGGGCGTGCAGCGAATGCTGGGAGCGCCGGTACGCTGGCGCATCGGCAAAAGTCGCTACTCGTTTCCGTGGGAGTTGTGGTTATCGCGTGCGGTGGAGAAAGTCGTCACCCGACGTTCGCTTCTGACTGGGCAACCCCTGGCCGAGCGCACGCAGGAAGTGTGCTGATTTGATTTAGGGCAATTAACATGGCGGACATTCTACTCACTCATTCTTATCATCTGTACTACGACCGCAAGCAGATGCGGAAAATGCAGCCGTACCCTCCGCTGGGTACGCTTTATGCCGCATCGCTCTTGCGCAATGCGGGCTTGTCGGTCGCCGTGTTCGACACCATGCTGAACGATCCGGAAGCCGGATTTCAGTCGGCTCTCGCCCAGCATCGGCCCCGAATCGTCGTGGTGTTTGAGGACAATTTTAATTTTCTTTCCAAGATGTGCCTCACGCGCATGCGCGAAGTCGCGTATCACATTCTCGAAGCCTCCCACCAGGCTGGCGCCACGGTGCTGGTCAATGGCTCGGACGCTTCCGATCATGCGCTGGACTATCTGCAAAAAGGTTTTCGCTGTGTGCTGCTGGGAGAAGCGGAATGGACCTTGCTGGAGGTGGTGAAACATCTCCTCAAAAGTAATAGTAATGATGCCACGCTCGACCATGTTTCCGGTCTGGCATGTCTGCACAAAGAAACTGGGGAGGTAGTGAAGACGGAGCCGCGCGGCTTGATGCAGAATCTGGATCGGCTCCCGTTTCCAACGCGTGATCTCATCGATACCGATCAGTATCGAAAGGCATGGAAGGCAGCCCACGGTTATTTTTCCCTGAATATTGTGGCCAGCCGTGGTTGCCCGTATCGCTGCAACTGGTGCGCGAAGCCGATTTATGGAGACTCCTTCTCGGTGCGCTCCGCAGCCAGCGTCGCGGAAGAGATGCGCCAACTGAAGTACGAATTCGGCGCTGAACATCTCTGGTTTGCCGACGACATTTTTGGATTGCGCCCGAAGTGGGTCCGCGAACTTGCGTCAGAAGTGCAGCGCCTGGATGCGGCGATTCCCTTCAAAATGCAATCGCGAGTCGACTTGATGACGCCCGACAATGTGTCGGCCCTGCGTCGCGCGGGCTGTGCCGAGGTTTGGATGGGCGCCGAATCCGGATCACAAAAGATTCTGGATGCGATGGACAAAGGCACGCGCGTCGAGCAAATCGCCAAAGCTCGGCAAAACCTCAGGCGCGAGGGAATTCGAGCCTGTTATTTCCTGCAGTTCGGATATCCCGGTGAGACCTGGACCGACATTCAGAACACGATCCGGCTGGTTCGCGACACTCGTCCCGACGACATTGGCGTGTCGGTCTCATACCCACTTCCCGGAACCAAATTCTTCGACCGCGTGCAGGCGCAACTCGGAGAGAAGACCAACTGGTCCGATAGTGAAGACCTGTCCATGATGTTCCAGGGCGCCTACACCAACGAATTTTATCGCGGCTTGCATGACGCCTTGCATGCCCAGGTCGACTGTTGGAATTCGGGCTCAGCCAAAGGCGCGCAAAGGGATCAGGAGGCCCGCCACGAGCCGGACGAATTGTGGAAGCGTGTCATGCACCTGGAAAAAACCTGCCGCAATCCACGGCCCACCGTTCTGAGCAGTCATGCAGACGAAAAGCTGGTGCAACTGCAGGCCCCTGTCTATGCCACCAGCTTCGATGAACTGCTGAATGTTCTGGCCAGTTAACCCACAACATGGACATTCTTCTCACTCACGGTTATTTCCTTTACGAGGACCCCAAGGAGCTTCAAATCATGAAGCCCTACCCGCCTCTGGGGATTCTTTACATCTGTTCGCATTTGCGCCAGAAGGGCGTGGATGCCGAGGTTTTCGATTCCACGTTTTCGTCGCGACAAGACTTGTGGAGCCTCCTGCAACAGGGGCCGCCATCCATTCTCGGCATCTATGCGAATCTGATGACCCGGCCGAATGTGATCGAAATCCTCCGCGTTGCCAGGCAATTGGGCTGGCAAACCGTCGTTGGAGGACCGGAGCCCAGCGCCTATGTTCACGAATATCTGGCAGCAGGAGCGAATGTAATCGTAATCGGAGAGGGCGAGATTACTCTGGAAGAGCTTGTGCCGGCGCTGCAGTCAAACGCGCTCGACCAATTGCACCACATCGACGGGATCGCGTTCCAGGCAGCGGACGGTTCTGTCGTGCGCACCAAGCCGCGCGAACAAATTAAAGATATCGATGCCCAGCCTTGGCCCGCTCGCGAATTGATCGACATGTCTCGCTATGTGGAGGTCTGGCGCCAGCACCACGGGATGGGCTCCGTCTCTCTGATCACCGCTCGCGGGTGTCCCTACCATTGCCGCTGGTGCAGCCACGAAGTATTCGGGAAAACGCATCGCCGCCGCAAGCCCGTGTCGGTCGCCGATGAACTCGAATGGTTGATCAACCGGTACCAGCCACAAATGGCGTGGATGGCAGACGACGTTTTCACGATTCATCACGGCTGGCTGTTTCAATATGCCGCTGAACTGAAACGCCGTGGATTGAAGTTGCCCTTCGAATGCATTTCCCGGGCCGACCGCCTGAACCTTCAGGTGGTGGAAACATTGGCCGAGATGGGATGTTTCCGCGTCTGGATTGGTTCGGAGAGTGGCTCGCAGCGCATCCTCGACGCCATGGAGCGCGGAGTGACGGTGGAACAAGTGCAAACCGCCGTGGCGCTTTGCCGGTCGGCAGGGATTCAAACTGGAATGTTCCTGATGTGGGGCTATGAGGGCGAGGAAATGTCCGACATTGAAGCCACGGTGGAGCACGTCAAGAACACTGATCCCGACATTTTCTTTACTACGGTGGCTTACCCCATCAAAGGAACGCCCTATTTTTCCGAAGTAGCCGACCGGGTGGAGGGATTGAAGGTTTGGAGTGAAAGCTCGGATCGAGAATTCCGTATTCGCAACCGGCACTCGCGTCAGTTTTATAAGTTCGCCGACAAACTGCTTCGTAGTGAGGTGGAACTGAAGCGCCTCGAGCCTAAGCCGGATGCGGACCACACCCTACTGGCCGCGCTACGCAATGGAATTGCCGAAGCTCGGGCCGGCCTGCAGGCTACTCATACCGAGGTTGAGGCTTAAGGCAGATGTCGACCGCCCAACCACAAGTCCTGGCAGCTCCATTTGACGCGGTCGCTGCCCGCTACGACGAGACCTTCACTTTCTCCAGGATCGGCCAGGCTCAGCGAGCGGCTGTTTGGCGTGAGCTGGCGAAGGCATTCCGGGCTGGAGACCGCACTCTGGAGATTGGATGCGGAACCGGTGTCGACGCGTGTTTCCTGGCGGAGCGTGGAGTGCGGGTCGTGGCCTGCGACCCTTCATCTCAAATGATTGAGATGGCGACGCGCAGAATTCAGCAGTGCGGGCTGCAAGAGCTCGTTCAGCCCCGTAAAGTCGGAGCTGAAAATCTGGCGTTGTTGCGCTCATCGGAAAAGTTTGATGGAGCATTCTCAAATTTTGGAGCACTGAATTGCGTGGAAGATCTCCGCAAGCTGGCAATCGATCTTGCCAGACTGCTGGAACCGGGCGCAGAAACGCTTTTGTGCTGGATGGGCCCTTACTGCATCTGGGAGATGATTTGGTATGCGGCGCAGGGCAAGCGAGACAAGGCGTTCCGTCGCTTCAGGAGAGAAGGAATCGCGGCCAGCATCGCCAATGACGCATTCGTTCACGTTCGTTATCCTTCCGTGAGATTTCTGGCACGGGCGTTTGCTCCAGAGTTTCGGCTGAAATCGGTGCGTGGCATCGGGGTTAGTGTGCCACCTAGTTACCTCGAACCTTGGGCCCGGCGGCATCCGCAGTTACTAAAAATGTGTCGGCAGTTCGATTCGTGGCTGGGATCCTGCCCGGGAATCCGATCCGTCGGCGATCACGTGCTGGTGTCGCCTGCAGCGCGACTCAACGCCGGTTGCTGGTGAGTGAGCAATGAGCACATTGGTATCGATATCAGCTCCGGGAAAATCATCGGCACTGCCGGCGCACCAGATTCATGCGCTCCCCGTATTGGTTGTCTTTCCTCATAACCAATGCAATTGCCGATGCGTGATGTGCGATATCTGGCGGGTTCGTGAGGCCAGAGAGATCACGCCTTCTGACCTCGAAGAACAGTTGATTTCATTCCGAAAACTGGGTGTGCGCTGGGTCGTCTTCTCCGGGGGAGAGCCTCAACTCAACGAAAAATGGAGTGCCCTCGCGCAGATGGTTCGTTCGGTGGGAAGCCGCGTCACCCTTCTGACTGCCGGATTATTACTGAAACCGCAGGCTCGCGTAATTACCGAAAGCGTTGATGACGTAATCGTCTCGCTCGACGGTCCTCCTGCGTTGCACAATGCTATCCGCCGCGTTCCCCATGCCTTTGAACAGATGTCGGAAGGGGTCGAAGCGTTACGCGATATCCGTCCTGACCTGCCGGTTCGAGCGCGCTGCACTGTACAAAAAGCGAATCACCGCGCGCTGCGGGCGGTCACCCAGTCGGCGAAAGAAATCGGGCTGACCTCGATTTCATTTCTGGCTGCCGATCTCACCTCTACGGCTTTCAACCGCCCCGACGGCTGGTTGCCTGACCGCGCGGACCGCGTCGCTTTAGCCCCGGAGGAGGTCGATGCCCTGGCTGCCGAGGTGGAACAACTCATCGCTGAACTGCACGCTGATCTGGAATCAGGATTCGTCGTCGAGAGCCCAGGAAAATTACGGCGCATCGTTCAACATTTCCGCGCCCACTTGAGTCAAGCCGAGCACGTGTCACCGCGCTGCAATGCGCCCTGGGTCTCTGCGGTCATTGAAGGATCCGGGGATGTTCGGCCGTGCTTTTTTCATCCAGTACTGGGAAACATTCACCACCAGAAATTGACCGACATCCTCAACAGCCCGGAGGCCCTGACTTTCCGCGCAACCCTCGATATCGCCAGCAACGAAATCTGCAGAAGGTGCGTGTGCTCGCTCTACATTCCGCAGCAAGACGAGCCCACCGTCACCACAAGTTAACTCTGTTCACTGTTTGAAGGCGAAATCGATCGTTGCTTCAGTCGCTCCGACCGTGACCTTCTGAGTTTGCGTTCCCAGTTTTTCCTGCCACGCCGTGATCGTGTAAGTGCCGGGAGGCACGTCTTTCAGTTCGAAATTGCCATTCTTGTCGGTCACCGCAAAATATGGATGTTTGAACACCGCGATGTAACCCTTCATCCATGGGTGCACGTTGCACTTCACTGGAATCGCGATTTCCTCGCGTGCAAATGTCTTCTCAAGCGGCATCCCGTGCGGCTGCGTCATGTTCCATTCCCGATTATTGTTCGGACTGGGATGGATATTGTGCGTAGTCTCATCGCTGTTCACGACATCGAGTTTCTGGTTCGCTTGCAGAGCCAGTACGTGCGGTTTGTATTGGCAGCCTTTTTGTTCCAGCACGGCGGCCTGTGGCGGAGGCTGAAAGTCGTGCGACGTGAGTCCATCAGAAATGTATACGACTACATTCGCCAGGCCTGCATTGGTCCCAACGACGACATCTTCGGTGGTTGCCGGAGTCGGGTGCGCCCTGGCACACAGTGGATCTTGCGACATGTCGATTCGTGCCGGTTTGGGCGCGGCCCCCTCGAACTTCACTGCGCCCTTCACCGAGGCGGAGGTCTCCGCAGGGCCTGACCACCCCGACAACGCCGCGACCGTTACCGCCAATGCCACCAGAACGCATACAGAAATAAATGCAGATTTCAATTTCATTGGAAAGCCTCCTTCCCGGAATCAGGAATTTTTGGGTCAACCATAGTTAGCAGTTGTCGAAGAACGAAGCAGCAGTAGTGCCCGAAGATTCATTTCGAGATCGGTTCAATCTTTACCTTCGCATGCGTTAACTTGCCATGCATCTTGTGATCGCTGAGCGTGCGGATATAGTGCACGACATCCCACCTCTGGTCCGCGGTCATGGCGGCGCCAAATGACGGCATCGGGGTTCCATCCAGCCCGGTGACCAGATCGCGGAACATGTCCCGGTCCGACTCTCCACACTTGAACCGCGGCCCGCTGGTAAAGTCGAAAGGCTTAATGGGATATCCCTTGCTGTCGGTGAGAGCCGCAGCCGATGGGCCGTAGCCTCGTCCGTCTTTGCCATGGCAGGACCAGCAATTCATGCTCTGGAAGAGTTCGGCGCCGCGCTGAATGCTCTCCGCGGTAGAAGCCGGCTCCGGCGGAATTTCGACTGGCGCGCCCGGCTTCTCCTCCTCAAATGCTGAGGAGAAAGTTTTTACGTAAGCGACCAGGTCCACACGCTCCTGGCGCAGAAGCGGCTTCCACGAAGGCATGCCGCTGGCGTGGATCCCGCGGCTGATCGTGTCGTAGAGGTCGCTGTCGAGAGGCAGACTTCCGCTGGGCGTGGACCGGCATTTGAATACAGCTTTAGTGAAGTCGCGGGGCTTCGGATCGAGGTAAGGTGCGCTCTCGCCTCGCCCATCCCCCTCCGGCCCATGACAGAAAATGCAGTAGCGCTGGTAAAGCGCTTTGCCGCGCTTCGCATTCCCCGAGAGATTGCCGACGTGAGTCTCTTGCGCGGAGCCGGTCACGCTCCACAATAAGGAGACCAGAATGGTTGCGACGCCCGTCCATTTGAGTTTCACGCACACCGGAGCGCCCTCCTAGAAATCAAAATCAAAGCCCATCAAAAAGCTGTTGTGAACATCGTCTTTGCCCGAGAGTGGAGCCGCTCCCGTGTTCGTGATCCTGGAGTATTCCTGCAGCCAGGCCAGGCCAGCACGCGGGCTCATAATCGGATACCAGCGATAGCCTGCCGTCCATGTATCAAAATTTCCCAGGTTGCCGTTAAGGGCCGGGTTGGCTTGCCGCGACATGCGATTCAGTTCGTACTTCCCGATGAAGATCAAGCGCGGGTTCGGATTGTAGTGGCCCTCGACGAATCCGCCATTCCACACCGGACCCGCCGCTCCGAGAGGCAAATTGAAAGCCTGATTGGCCGCGACTGCGTTCCCCAGAAACACGTTGTCGTATCCATGCATAAAGAAGGTGTAGAAGTCCGCCTTGTTCACGAACCAATGGCCATAGGCTCCGACGCGATAGAAGCTGCGATTTCCCGTGCCTGTTCCAGCGAGTGGCGTGCCTGCCTGCGTCTGGAAGTAGGTTGGAGAATCTCCTAAAAATCCGTAAACGCCGACCTGCTGCCTGCCAAACCAAGGCGCCTCGAAAGACTGATTGAAGTTGGCATAGACGTCATAGGCTTGATTGGCAGGCAGGCCCGCGGCGCCATTGCTATCGCTCACGACGGCGACGGAATATCGGGTGTAGTCGTTGTCCGAGTGACCTTGCAACTCGACACCGATTTGTGGGAAACCAATCCCCGCGAAGAAATTGTTGTCGCCCGGCGGAGTGAAGAAATAGGTGTAGTACTCGCCTCCGGTGTTGTTGAGCGAAAGAGAGCGCTCCTGGGATATGGGCTCGTCAAGTTCGAAGCGACCCATCTTGAAATTCAGCCAGTGAGATCCGGCAAGATGGTCGAAGCGGGCCCACGCCTGAGACAAGTTAATGCTGCTGTTCCCTATGAAGGGCTGAATAAAGAACGAGACGTTCTGGTAAAGCGTCCCGGCCGTAATCACGTCGAGGCCGCCGAGATCGAAGCCGGATCGGGTTACCGATGCCTCCACTAACGCGCTCGCGCCGCTGCCCGGAACTGAGTCGACCGCCTGCCGATTGTTGTTCTCGCGGTGCCACATCGGGGTGGTGCGAAACATGATCGGCCAGTAGGAGGGCTCCTGGTAGATCGGCGCGTCACGCCCGTTGCCCAGTTGGTATCCATTGTCTTTGAAGGTCTGCCCAAAATTGTTGAGCATGGGCCAGGCCTCGTGACAAGCTGAGCACGGCAATCCATACTTGCGCGCGAAGGCGGGAATACCATGCGCTGCTGGTATGCTCACCAATAAAATCAATGCGGCGAACAACTGCTGGCGCATCTTCTTAAGAACTTGAATTCTCATTTTGCCTCCACCCGCTCAGTCAGCCAGACTTTGCCAGAGGTGTAGGTGTGGTCCTGAGGGACAAATTTGTAGCCGACCCCATGAACGGTTCGAATAAAGACGGGACAGTCGGGATTACTCTCAATCTTCTGCCGCAGCTTCGCGATGCAGTTGTCCACCGTTCGAAAGCTGGCCCGCTTGCGCTTAGGCCACGCGGAACTGATAAGCCTTTGGCGGGAAACAACAATTTTTGGTCTGGACACCAGGAATTTCAACACTTTGAACTCTCGCAGAGTGATTTCCACCGCCTGGCCAGCGCGACGCAATTCCATCTTTCGGAAGTCCAGAGAAATCTCGCCGAACTCCGACACCTGGTCGATCCTGATGGGTTGAAAATCTGACATGTTGGCGTTGCGGACGGTGCGTCGATTTAAACTTCGCTCACGTTACCGCTCGCCCCGGGTGGGCTTGTCATAGAAGGGTCACATTCTTGTTAAATTCCTGCATGCTGCGGGAAAAGTCGTCTGGCTCCCGGACAAATAGGGTCCCCTGGAAACGCGGGCAATCAGTCGGTTAACATAGGCGACCAGTCTGAACGTGCCGAGAAGGTGCTCAGTTGTCCGCGATCACACAAACCAATCCGGAAAATGATCTCGCGCACGCCGAGAGAGCGGCTGGTCCTTGCGTGTTCGTATTGTTCGGCGCGGCCGGGGATTTGACCAAGCGCAAGCTGGCGCCTGCGCTGTTCAATCTTTCCCAGGCAAAGCTGCTGCCCGAAAATTTTGCGGTGATGGGCGTGTCTGTCGACGACTTGAGCGTGGAAGATTTTCGCACTCAGGTCATGAGTTTCCTGCCGACCGGATCTGACGTGACGGATTCCCTCGATTGGTTTCGCAAGCGTCTGTTCTACGAGCGCGGGGACTTCGCCGATCCAAATACGTTTACAAAACTGCGCGAGCGGCTCGCCGCGATCGACTCCGAGCAACTCACCGAGGGAAATTATCTTTTTTATCTGGCCACCGCGCCCAAGTTTTTTTCGCAGATCGTGCAGCAACTGGGAAGCGCCGGACTTTCGCGGCAGGAGAATGGTCGCTGGCGCCGAGTCGTCATCGAAAAGCCGTTTGGGCACGATCTGGAATCGGCGCAGGCAGCTGAACCGCGACATCAAGAGTGTGCTGCAGGAGAACCAGATTTACCGCATCGATCATTATCTGGGCAAAGAGACGGTGCAGAACATCATGGTGTTCCGCTTCGATAACGCCATCTTCGAACCCATCTGGAACCGGCGCTATATCGATCATGTGCAGATCACGAACGCTGAAACCGTGGGCGTAGAGCGGCGCGGCGGCTACTTCGATACGGCGGGCACGCTGCGCGACATGGTCCCCAACCACATGATGCAGCTGCTGAGCTTGACTGCGATGGAATCCCCGGTCTCGTTTCAGGCGGATGCAGTCCGTAACGAGCAGGCGAAGGTCTTGCACTCGATTCAACCGCTGGACTCGGACGAAGTTTTGCAGCGCAGTGTTCGCGGACAATATGGCGCGGGAGTATCGGGCGAAGAAAAGTTGGCCGCCTATCGCGCCGAACCGGGAGTTGCGCCGGAATCGCGTACCGAGACATTCGTCGCGCTGAAGCTGAGCATCGACAACTGGCGGTGGGCCGGGGTGCCGTTTTATTTGCGAACCGGCAAACGTTTGGCCCAACGCCACACAGAAATTGCCATCCAGTTCAAACGCACGCCATTCGAACTATTCCGCAACGCGTTCTTTCGTAAGGAGCACACCAACACGCTGGTCATCCAGATCCAGCCCGTGGAAGGAATCTCGCTCAGCTTTGGCGCCAAGATTCCTGGGCCTCTGCTGCGAGTGGGATCGGTGGACATGAGTTTTGAATACTCAAAGTATTTTGGGGCAGACGCCTACACCGGCTATGAAGTTTTGCTCTATGACTGCATGATTGGCGATGCGACTCTATTCCAGCGCGCCGACATGGTCGAGGCCGGCTGGAAAGTGGTTGATCCGGTTTTGGATGTGTGGAGGGCCCTGCCTCCGCGGAAGTTTCCGAATTATGCATCCGGCAGTTGGGGCCCGGCGGAGGCCGATCACTTGCTCGAAGTCGACGGCCGCCAGTGGAGGAGAATCGAACCATGATTCTGATTAAACAATGATTCTTGCAGGCGAGATCGGCGCAACGCGTACGCGGCTAGCCGCATTCCAGACGGAAGGCAACCGGCTGCAATCCGTGGTCGAAAGAATTTACATCAGCCATGAGCATGACGGCCTGTCCGGCATTCTGGCCAGCTTCATAAAGTCAGAAGGCATTCCCGTGCACAGCGCATGCCTGGGTGTGGCCGGGCCGGTGCGCGCCGGACGCAGCAAAATTTCCAACTTGCCCTGGGTTATCGATGCACGCGATGTGGCCAAACAACTCAAGCTGAATTCGGTTGGCTTGCTCAACGATCTGGAAGCCTACGCTTACGGAATCGATGGCCTGGAATCGAAAGATTTCATCACGCTGAGCGAGGGTTCGGATGAGGCTGAGGGCAATCGCGCGGTGATCTCGGCCAAGACCGGGCTCGGAATGGCCGGGCTCTTCTGGGATGGATTCCGGCATCATCCTTTCGCCTGTGAAGGAGGCCACGCCGACTTCGCGCCCCGCAACGAACTGCAGATGGAACTGCTCGCCTACCTGCAGAAGAAATACGGCCGCATCAGTTGCGAGCGAATTCTTTCCGGCCCGGGGATCAAAAATATTTACGACTTCCTGCGGGATGCGCACAAAGCCGACGAGCCCGAGTGGCTGCGTACAGAGATGAACACCGCACCCGATCCGCCGGCGTTGATCTCGAGAATGGCGCTGGAGGGTAAGGCCGCGATCTGCGATCAGGCCATGGCGATTTTCGTCAGCGTCTTCGGCGCGGAAACCGGGAACTGCGCGTTGCATTACATGACCACGGGCGGAATTTTCATCGGGGGCAGTATCGCGGCGAAGATCGTGCCCAAGATGAAGGACCCACTATTCATGGAATCGTTCCTCGACAAGGGCCGCATGGAAATAATCTTGAAGGACATGCCGGTCAAGATCGTGGTCAACGACGATTGCGGCATGATTGGAGCAGCGCGCTACACGCTCGTCCAAAAAGCATTTCGCAGCGCGGGGCGGCCGGGGCAATAGGCGCGGAGCCTCTGATCGCGGAAATTCGTTCCACTATTTCGAGAGCCGGCCGAGGGCTGCGCGGAACATCTGGTCGAACGACTTTGCAGTTCCATCCCTAGCGACCGCTTCTAACGCCTTCTCGGCGCTGGGCCGCTGGTAGCCCAGATTCATTAGCGCGGAGAGCACGTCTTCTTCTGTCGCGTTCATGGCCGGCGCTGCCGCAGTCGTGGACGGTACAGCCTCTGGCAACTTGTCTCTCAGTTCCAGGACCATGCGCTCTGCCGTCTTCCTGCCAATGCCGGGGATGCGCGTCAGACGCGCGATGTCGTTGCCGCGAATCGCTCCCACCATTTCGTCAGCCGCCATGCCGCTCAGGATCGTGATTGCCAGCTTGGGGCCGATGCCGCTCACCGTAATCAATTTTTCGAACAACAGCTTTTCTGACGCGCGCAGAAATCCGTAGAGCGCAATCACGTCCTCGCGCACATGCGTGTGAATGTGTAGGGCAACCTCGGCTCCGAGCGCCGGCAAGTCAGAAAATGTGGGCACGCTAATGGTCACGTCGTAGCCCACGCCGGCCGTTTCAACGACGGCCTGGTTGGGATGCTTAGCCAGAAGTTTGCCGCGAAGGTGCGCAATCATAAATTTGGTCGGAATCTGCTGCCGCCATTGTAGCGGGTTCGGTGGTTGAGCCACTCGGATTTGAAGCCGAGTGCTGCCGTCCCGACTTGTTCCGCAGTTTTCTCGCCTTCGTTTGGGCAGCCGGCTTCCCGTTTGACAATATTTTACATTAGATCAATAATGACACTGTCATGAATGACCTATTACTCCTCGCGATGCTTCTCGAAGGCCCGAAATACGGCTACCAACTCAAGCGCGAGGCGGGATGGATGTCGGGACAGGAATCCCTGCACAACAACCTGGTGTATCCCATGCTGCGGCGGTTTCTGAACGAGGGGTGGGTCAGCAAGAAGTCCGTCCCCGGCCAACGCGGGCAGACGCGCCAGCAATATGCCCTTAGCGGGGAGGGGCGGCGGTATCTCATCGGGCGCCTTCACGAGTTCAGCGACTCGGACGCGGCTTCGGAAGGAGCATTCAACTTGCGCGTGGGATTGTTCGAGGCGCTCAAGCCGGAGTCGCGAGAGGCGATCCTGTCGCGACGCGAGAGCTATCTCGAACACCGCGAGGAAAAGCTCGCGACCCTCGCGGAAGAAATGGACCTGGGAAAATTTGGCGACGAAGTCGTGAAGCACCTGCGCCAGCAGTTGGAGATAGATCGCGAGTGGGTGCGCCATCTTCGACGGATCGCAAAAAAAACTGACCGCGGAAAATAGGAGCCCTATGACTACTTTGCCCTGGCATGTCGATCTGCTCCCCTGGTACGCGTTTGGCGCCTACTGGGCGCTGACCGCTATGTCAGTCAAACGCACCAAGGCCGCGGAGAAATCAGTGGACCGAATCGCAACCCTTGCCGCCATGACGGCGGCGTTCATCCTTCTCTTCTATGAGTGGCCGAGCACCGGGCCGCTCCGCCTGCGCTTTGTGCCCGGCGCAGAGTGGATCGTATGGCTGGGGGTTGCGATTACAACCGTCGGCATCGCACTTGCCATCTGGGCGCGCCGCTGCATCGGTGAATATTGGAGCGCCCGCGTCACCCTGAAGCACGACCATCAACTGATTCGCTCGGGGCCCTACAGCTATGTGAGGCATCCCATCTATACCGGAATGCTGCTAGGTGTAATCGGCCGAGCTCTGACCATCGGAGAGTGGCGCGGAGTGCTGGCTGTGGTATTAGTCTTTGCCGCGCATTGGCGTAAAGCCTTGCGCGAGGAACAAATGCTAAGGAATGAATTCGGCGAGCAGTACGAGTCGTATCGCCGGAGCACCGGATTCCTCTTCCCGCCTCTGTGGCCAAGAACCGGGATGGACACTCGCGCCGAGCGCCCTTAGAATTCTGGTTGAGGTTGGAACGAGGCGTGATGCGGGTTTCCAAGCTGCTTGCGGCGTGTGCTCTCCTGGTTTTCTCGGGCCTGGGATGGACGCAATCCGCTGCGCAGGACACGGCCGTCAATCTGGAGGGCCGCGCGGTGAATCCTCTGGCCGCATCTTCGGGCAAAGCCGTCGTACTCATTTTTTTGCGGCGAGACTGCCCAGTCTCGGGCCGCTACGCGCCCGCTCTTCAGCAGATCAGCAAGGAATATGCGGACCGCGCGAACTTCTGGCTGGTGTATCCCGACAAGAGTGATTCGGCGGAGGCGATTCGCGCTCATCTCGCCGAATTCGGATATCACGTGCCTGCCCTGCGCGATCCCGGCCATGTTCTGGTCAAACTTTCACACGTGCAGATTACTCCCGAGGTCGCTGTGTTCGGCCGTGATCATCAGTTGATTTACGACGGCAGGATTGATGACTGGTATGTGACCTTCACTCGCGCCCGTCCGGCAGCGACGACGCATGAACTGGAAGACGCGATTCGCGCGGCGGCCGAAGGGAAATCGGTTGCGAAAAATGAAGTCAGGGGTGTGGGATGCTACATTTCCGATCTGGAATGAATTCCCCCGCTCCAAGGCCGCTGTGGGTTATCGTTTTGCTGCTGGTTAGTGGAGCAATCGGCCTGCTCGCCGCCAAGCCTGCGGCTCACTCTCAGCCCGCGCCTGCGCCGGAGGTGACTTACAACCGCGACATCGCTCCCATCATTTATCACACGTGCGCGATGTGCCATCGCCCGGGCGAGGCTGGGCCATTCGACCTACTGACGTATGCCGACGTAAAAAAACATGCGCGGCAAATTGCCGATGTGACGCAAGCGCGAATCATGCCGCCATGGTTGCCCGCGCCGCAGGAAGCAAAATTTGCGGATGAGCTCCGCTTGTCGGAACATGAGATCAGCCTGATTCAAAAGTGGGTCGAGCAAGGAGAGATCGAGGGCGCAGCGGCCGATCTGCCTCCTGCTCCCAAATTTGTGGAGGGTTGGCGACTGGGACAACCTGACCTGATTCTGAAAGCCGAAAAGCCGTTCATCCTTCCGGCGCAGGGCACCGATACCTACTGGAATTTCATTTTTCATCTTCCGATCAACGAGACGCGCTGGGCGAAGGCGATCGAGATTCGCCCCGGCGACAAGCGCTACGTGCATCACGCCAACATTCTGGTCGACCGCGCCGGAGTTGCGCGTAAGCGGGAAGCCGAGCCGGGCGCTGGTTTTGGCGGCATGGAGATTCGCATCGAGTCCCAGGTCTTCGATCCCGACAGCCATTTGCTTTTCTGGAAACCGGGGACGATTCCCTATGTTGAACCGGAAGGAATGGCGCTGCGGCTCGACAAGGGCACCGATCTGATTCTCAATACTCACATGCAGCCTTCGGGCAAGCCGGAGGTGATTCAGCCGAGCATCGGCATTTATTTCACCTCGCATTCGGCGACCAAGGTGCCCATGCTGCTGCAACTGGAAAACGACGCCAAGCTCGACATCCCGCCTGGAGACAAGAATTTTGTGGTCAGTGACGATTTCACGTTGCCCATCGATGTGGACCTGATGGCGATTTATCCGCACGCGCATTATCTGGGGAAAGATCTGACCGCGTACGCCACGCTGCCCGACGGCACGAAGAAGATGCTGATTCACATTCCGCAGTGGAATCTGAATTGGCAGGCGGTGTATCGCTACGTGGAGCCGCTGCATTTGCCCCAGGGAACGACGGTCAGCATGCGTTACGTGTATGACAATTCGGACGAGAATGCGATGAATCCGAATCATCCTCCGGTTCGAGTGGTTGGCGGGAATCGCTCGACCGACGAGATGGGCCACCTGTGGCTGCAAGTGTTGCCCGTAAATTTCGACCGGGCGCAGGGCGATCCGCGAATGGTGTTGCAGGAGGCCTTAGCGCGGCACAACATCGAAAAAAATCCCGGCGATTTTGAGGCCCACTATAACCTCGCGGCGATGTTGCAGGCACGGAATAATCTGGAAGGCGCGATCCCGGAGTATGAGGCCGCTGTGCGATTGCGCTCCGATGATGCCGCCGCAAACAACGGGCTGGGCGCGGCTTTGCTGGCGGCGGGGCATCCGGATCAGGGAGCGGTTTATCTGCAGGAGGCGTTGAAGGCGCGCCCGGATTATTTCGATGCGCATTACAACCTGGGTTTTGCGCTGGCGCAGCAGAATGATTTCCAGGGCGCGGCAGAGCAGTTCGAATCGGCCCTGCAGTTGCAGCCAAAAGACGCCAATGCCGAGGCAAACCTGGGCGCGGCGCTGGCGGAGATGGGAAAATTCATAGAAGCGAAAACCCATTTCGAACGCGCGCTGGAAATCGATCCGAACCAGCCCATTGCCCGAGACAATCTGGATGCGGTGAACAAAGCGATTCAGGAGCGGTAAGCTGGTCGGGCGACGATCGGTCGAGCGTCCGTCGAAGGAAAATTCCACGGTGACGAGCAGAGAAATTTGCCAATGCGAAGTTTGTGGTTCGGCATCGCGCTGGCGGCGGGTTCGGCGATTTGCGTGGCGCAGCAGTCTGCCCCTGCGGAAGCGCCGCCAGCGCCGGCGTCCACTGCATCGGCAGACGTATCGCTTCCGATTTTGCGAACGCGCGGAAACTGATGCAGCAAGGCCGCACGGACGAGGCGATCGCGCAATTGCAGACCATCGAGTCGCGCGATCCCTCCACCAAAGGTCTCGCGCTCGAACTGGGCACGGCTTATTACAAGAAGAGCGATTTCCCCAAGGCGATCGAATATCTGAAAAAGGCGACTGCGGCCGATCCGGCGAACGGCGAGGCGACGCAACTCCTCGCTCTCTCCTACTACGTGAGTGGACATCCTGCCGATGCCATTCCGCTGCTCGAAAAATTGGAAGGCGTGTTTTCTTCTCCCAACGTGGATTCTTCATACATTCTGGGGACGTGCTACATCCAGACCAAGAACTATCCCCAGGCACGCAAGGCGTTTGCCAAAATGTTCGATGTGCCGACGGACTCTGCCGCAAGTTATCTGTTCACGGCGCGCATGCTGTTCCGCCAGGAATTTGATCCGATCGCCGAAGAATACGCGCAGAAAGCGGCCGAACTCGATCCCAAACTGCCGCTGGTTCACGAACTGTTGGGCGAACTTTATACCTACAAGTCGAGAATCCCGGAAGCGATTGCGGAATTCCAGAAAGAATTGGCGATCAATCCGGCGGACGCTCCTGCGTATTACAAATTGGCCGATGCCTACACGCACATTCAGAAGTATGACGACGCCCAGCGCCTGCTGCAGCGCTCCATTCGGCTCGATTCGACGTCGACGACGCCGTTCATCCTGATGGGAAAAGTGCTGGAGAAAAAGGGCGACTACGACCTTGCTCTAAGGTCGTTGCAGCGAGCGGTGACGATGGACCCGAATAATCCGATGACACATTTTCTTCTCGGGCAGGCGTATCGCAACGTGGGAAAAACGGAAGAAGCGGATAGCGAACTGAAACTTTCTGAGCAGCTGCGCAACAAGCAGAACTCGCAGTGAGCGCTGATTCTAGAGAGCCGTAGCCTGCTCGCGACGGCGCGCCTGAATTTCAATATAGACATTCACCAGCGAAACCGCGGCCGGAGTCACGCCCGGAATGCGCGAGGCCTGGCCAATGGTGCGAGGCTGGATTTTCGACAACTTTTCCTGCATCTCGCGCGACAGGCCGCTGACCGAGCAATAGTCGAACCAGTCGGGGATGGTGTGGTGCTCGGCCTTCTTCAGTCGCTCCATGGCACGCTGCTGCTGCAAGAGGTAGCCTTCGTACTTGATTTCGGTTTCGACCGACTTCAGTTCGTTGCGCACTTCGGAGGAGAGCCCGGATTCGCGCGGACTTTCACTAATTTCATCTCTGGCAAAAAACCTCGGATCGAGATCGCACAAAATTGGAGCCAGTTGCTCGATCTTGACCTCGGGGCGCTTGAGCAGTTGCGCGAGAGTTTGACCTACGGCTCCGGCAAGAGCAGGTTCCTCACCGCTGCTTCGCACCGGTTCGGAATGACAAGAATTTAAGAGTCCGATCATTTCCGATGTCAGTCTTGTGTTTTCCAGTTTCTTCCTCATCGCGCTGAGCCGCTCCTGCTTGTCTTGAAAATCTTGCCACGCAGCATCAGAGATCAGACCCACGCGGCGGCCGTGCGGCGTCAGCCGGCGATCGGCGTTATCGATGCGCAGGTGCAGACGAAACTCGGCGCGCGAGGTGAACATGCGGTAGGGCTCATTCGTGCCCTTCGAAATCAGGTCGTCGATCAGGATCGCGGTGTAGGCTTCGGTGCGATCGAGGATGAGCGGCTCTTCGCGCTTCACCTGCAAGGCTGCATTAATCCCGGCCATCAACCCCTGGCACGCGGCTTCTTCATAGCCGGAGGTGCCGTTGATCTGGCCACCCAAAAATAGTCCGGCGATTTTGCGCGTTTCCAGCGTGCGCTCGAGTTCCGTCGGATCGATGGAATCGTATTCGATCGCATAACCCGGCCGCAGCATGTCGGCATTCTCGAGTCCCGGAATCGATTTCAAAATCGCGAGCTGCACTTCGACCGGCAGCGATGTGCTCATGCCGTTGACGTAAATTTCGTGCGTGTTCAGCCCTTCCGGTTCGAGGAAGAGCTGATGCATCTCCTTGTCGGGGAACTTGACGATCTTGTCCTCGATCGACGGGCAATAGCGCGGGCCGATCGACTGGATCTGGCCGCTGTACATCGGCGAGCGGTGCACGTTTTCCCGAATGATGCGATGCGTCTCGGCGGTGGTCCACGCGATGTAGCAGGGCACCTGCGAGTCGTGATGCGCGACGCGCTTGGTGCGAAAACTGAACGGCGTAGGGTCAACGTCGCCGGGCTGCACCGAAAATCGCGACCAGTCGATGGTGCGGCCGTCGAGGCGCGGCGGAGTGCCAGTCTTCAGCCGGCATCCGCGCAGGCCCAGCTTCTTCAGCGCTTCACCAAGCAAAACTGCGTTCGGCTCGCCCGAACGTCCGGCAGGATATTGCTGCTCGCCGCAATGGATCAGGCCGTTGAGGAAATGTTCCCGTGGTGATGATGACGGCTTGCGCGCCCACGGTGCGGCCGTCGCGAAGCTTGATGCCGAGCACGCGTCTTCGGCCATCAGCGGCTGTCGAGCTTCGCTCGCCCGGACAGCCGAGGGCGGCTGTCCCTACATGAGCATCGGAGCCTTCCACGATCAGATCCGCCACTTCCGCCTGCTTGATTTTCAGGTTCGGCTGCGACTCGAGCACTTCGCGCATCTTCAGCCGATAGGCCTGCTTGTCGCATTGCGCGCGCGGAGACCACACGGCCGGCCCGCGCGAAGTATTCAGCAGGCGGAACTGAATCCCGACCGCGTCGGTAATCTCGCCCATGATGCCGCCGAGCGCGTCCACTTCGCGAACCAGATGTCCCTTCGCAATGCCGCCGACCGCGGGATTGCACGACATCTGCGCGATGAGGTCGACGTTGAGCGTGTAGAGCGCGGTCTTGAGCCCCATGCGCGCGGCCGCCATCGCGGCTTCGCATCCGGCATGGCCGGCGCCGACCACCACAACGTCGAATTGTTCCGTGAAGTGCATCTGGCAATCAGCCTGGATCCCACTTTCCAGGCTATTTCTGCTTTCATTCTAGCAACTTAGCGGCGGCTGGTGATCGCCCTCACTTGCCGACTGCCCGGGCTGAACGTATATTAGCCTGTCATACGAACAACTCTGCCAGGGAAAGAGGGGGCCGCATGAATACCGCTGAATTCCTCGATCAACTCGAAGCTCGCATTGCGAAGTATGATTTGCTTTGCCATCCGTTTTACCGGGCATGGTCGGCGGGCGAGTTAACGCGGGACGAACTCCGCGAATACGCCCAACACTATTATCACCATGTAGAAGCGTTTCCTTCTTATTTGGCGGCGCTGGCATTGCGCCTGGAAGATGGCGAACTGCGCCAGGCGGTGCTGGCCAACATGTGCGACGAAAAGGGTGCCGAGGGACGTTCTGGCCGCGAGGCAGTGCCGCATTCGGAGCTGTGGCTGGATTTTGTCGAGGGCATGGGATCGAGCCGCAATCTGGAGTGGCATACTCCTCTCGCGGAGATGCGGCAACTGATCCGCCACTTCCAGCATGTGGCCGGCGAGGGCACTCCGGAAGAGGCGCTGGCGGCGTTTTATGCGTATGAATCGCAGGTCCCGCGCATCGCCAAAGAGAAGGAGCGCGGTTTGCGTGAAATGTACGGCGCCGACGATAAGACCTGCGGATATTTCTCCCTGCATACGACGGCGGACGTTTACCACTCGCGTGTCTGGCGGAATCACCTGCAAAAACGCGTTGAGGCGCATCCGCAAGCTGCCGAGGCGGCGCTCGACGCTGCCGAGAATGCCGCGCAAATGCTCTGGAAAGCGCTGGACGGAATTGAGTCGCGGCGCATGGCGCCGGCGGCCGCTTAAGGATTTGGTACTTGGAACAGAGTTTGAGCCAATGATTCATTAGAATCATTGGCTCTTTCTTTTTGGGGAGGACGAATTCTTGGCAAGAAATATTCCCATCGGAACTCGCGGCGAGGCGGAGGAGACCGTCGAGTTCAAGCACACGCTGACATCACATCACCCGGAATTGCCGCCGGTTTATTCCACGCCGGATATGATTCGCCTGATGGAGACGGCGGGCTTCCGCGCGCTGCAGCCTTACTGCGAAGGTGACGAGATCACCGTGGGCACTTCGATTCACGTGGAGCATCGGGCGGCCAGCGGTATCGGCGCTCGCATCAAGGCCGAGGCGGTGCTGGAGTCGTTTGATGGACGCTTCTATACGTTGCGCGTCACGGCTCGGGACGATGTTCAGGAAATCGGACGCGGCACGGTCGGGCGAGCGGTTGTGAGCGTGGGGAAGTTTGTGGAACGGATGAAAGATAAATCGTAGCGCCGGCACCTCGCCGGCTGTCGCTACGCTAAGAAGCGAGCGTTCCCATTCTTATCGGCATCATTTCCGACACGCATGGCTTGCTTCGTCCTGAAGCGGTCGCGGCCCTGCGCGGATCGAATCACATCATTCATGCTGGGGACGTGGGCGCTCCTGAGATTCTCGAAGCACTCGGAAAAATTGCTCCCGTCACCGCGATTCGCGGAAACGTCGACAAGGGCCCGTGGTCCCGCACTCTGCCAGACACTGAAGTTGTCGAACTCGGCGGAGTTTCGATTTACGTGCTCCACGATCTGGCGCAACTCGATTTAAAGCCGGAGGCCGCGGGATTCGGTGTGGTGATCTCCGGGCACAGCCATGTTCCCAAGCAGGAAGTGCGGGACGGCGTTCTGTATTTCAATCCGGGGAGCGCGGGGCCGCGGCGGTTCAAGCTGCCGATCAGCGTGGGAAAGCTCGTGATCGAGAGCGGGAAGGTTCGCGGCGAGTTGGTGACCCTCACCTGAAATCACGTGGCCCCGGACGCATTCGTCCGGCGGGACTCGCTGCGCTCGGCGGACGAATGCGTCCGCCGCTACGGGGGTTGCTACAATCCCTTCACGGTGTCGACTTCCTTTCACATTGAAAAAACTTCCGGCCCGGCGCGACTGGGCCGCTTAACCACTCCCCATGGAGAGATCGAAACGCCCGTTTTCATGCCCGTGGGAACGCTGGCTTCGGTGAAGGGCGTTCCGCAGGAGACTCTGGAAGAGCTCGGCGCGCAGATTATTCTCGGCAACACCTATCACCTTTACCTGCGCCCCGGAGTCGAGACCGTGCGCCGTCTGGGCGGGCTGCACGGGTTCATGTCGTGGCCGCGCGCCATCCTGACCGATTCCGGAGGATTTCAGGTCTTCAGCCTGAATGAGCTGCGGAAGATCAACGAAGAAGGTGTAACGTTCCGCTCGCATCTGGATGGATCTTCGCACTTCTTCAGCCCGGAAAATTCGATGGCGGCGCAAATCGGTCTGGGTGCGGACATCATCATGGCCTTTGATGAGTGCACGGAGCACCCTGCGGCGCGGGAGCGGGTGCGCGAGTCGATGGAACTGACGCTGCGCTGGGCGGCCCGCAGCAAGAAGTATTTTGAGGAACATAAACACGAAGTTCCTTGGGGAACCAGCAATCCGCATGTGGTCACAGCCGCCCCCGGCTGTGCGGGCGAGCGCCAGTTCGCCGGTGGCGCTGCGGAGCTTCGCTCCGCTGGACAGCCGAGGGCGGCTGTCCCTACATACGCGGATCAATCCCAATCACTTTTTGGCATTGTGCAGGGAGGGATGGATTGCGAACTGCGGAAAGAATCTGCCGAGCGCACCATCGAAATCGGATTTCCCGGTTACGCGATTGGCGGGCTGAGCGTCGGGGAGGCTCGCGAGCTTACCCGCGAGATCGTCGAATCCACGCTGGAACACCTGCCTGCCGACAAGCCGCGCTATCTCATGGGCGTCGGCACGCCCGAAGAAATCGTCGAGTATGCAAATCTTGGCGTAGATATGATGGATTGCGTTTTGCCCACCCGGGCGGCGCGGCACGGGCTTTTATTCACTTCGGAGGGAAAAGTTTCCATCAAGCAGGCGCGCTATGCGCAGGATCCTGCACCCCTCGATCCAAATTGCTCCTGCCGCGTGTGCCAGCGCTATTCGCGGGCCTATTTGCGGCACCTTTATGCATCCAACGAAGTGTTGGCACAGGTGTTAAACACCGTCCACAACCTGAGTTTCTACCTTGACACTATGCGGCGGGTGCGGCATGCTATTTCACTTGGGGAAGAGTCCCGTTTTCTTTCGGGTGTCTGGTCTCGACCAGGACCCTAGACGTCAGGGAAAAGATGTCAGGGCAAAGGCCTCCAAGAAAGCTCTCCCCGGTTTCAAGCCTGAACTAGAAGGAACCCGGCCGAAGTCGATCCAAACCCCGTGGTGAGATGAGATTTCCGCGGCACGAGTGAGCGCGGGCGCTGATTTGCGGGTAAAGGTTCGCGGATATCCGCTTTGACATTTGCAAATATGCTGGCTTTAACGATGATGCAGGCGGGCGCTGGCGGCGGTGGTCTGTCGCTGTTGATCATGTTCGTGCCCATGATCGCGCTGATCTATTTTCTGCTGATTCTGCCGCAGCAGCGCCGTCAGAAAAAGTGGCAGGGCATGCTCGATCAGCTCAAGACCGGCGACAAGGTCACGACCAGCGGCGGGCTGCGCGGCACGGTGATCGCGCTGAAGGACGATTCGATCCATCTGCGTGTGCCGCCGGACAATTTAAGAATGGAAGTCACGAAGGCCTCGGTCGTGCAGGTTTCGACCACCGAGGAAGAAGCGAAAACGAAGTAGTGGTGAATATTTCTCATGAATAAGACTTTTCTCTGGAAAATCGGACTCATCCTGGGCATTCTGCTGGTCTTCCTGTTTGGAATTTTCGGCGTCCCCAAGAGCTTTTCCCGCCAGGGCCTGACTTCGGCGCTCACCGACCACATTCACCTTGGCCTGGACTTGCGCGGCGGCACACACCTCATTCTGCAGGTGCAGGTTAACGACGCCGTCAGCGTGACCGCGCAGAATGCGATCGAAGTGCTGAAGGATCAGCTGCGCAGCCACAAGATCGACTACACCGAGATTACCCAGCCCGATCCGCAGAACAATCCCGACCACGTTTTGCTGAAGGGTTTGCAGGCGAACTCCCGGACTGACTTGTTGGGAATCGTGCAGGACCGCTTGCCGGAGTACGACGTTAACGGTACTGCCGACAACACCTGGACCCTGTCGATGAAACCGCAGCAACTGGCCGACCTGAAGAACAAGGCCGTCTCGCAGGCGATTGAGACTATCCGCAACCGAATCGACGCGCTGGGCGTCAGCGAGCCGACGATTCAGGAACATGGCCTGGGCCAATACCAGATTCTGGTGCAACTGCCGGGCGTCGACGATCCGGCGCGCGTCAAAGACATCATGCAGTCCACCGCCATGCTCGAGATCAAGCAATCCCTGGGTGGTCCATATCCCAGCGAGGCGGGCGCCATGCAGGCGAACAACGGGGTGCTGCCTCCGGATGCGATTCTGCTTCCCGGACACAGCATGCCGGGCGCTGATAGTGAAGGTCCGGCGTGGTACCTGGTTTCGCGAGTTTCGGCGGTGAGCGGCAAGGACCTGCGAGACGCGCAGCCCAGCCGCGATCAGAACGGGCAGCCGAGTGTGAGTTTCCAGCTCACCAATGAAGGCGGGCAGCGATTCTACAATTTCACTTCCTCGCACACCGGCGACAGCCTGGCCGTGGTGCTCGACAATAAAGTGCAGGAAGTGGCCAACATTAAAGAGCCCATTCGCGACCGCGGCGAAATCTCCGGCGGCAAGATGAGCGACCAGCAGGCGAAGGATCTTTCCATGATCCTGCGCTCGGGCGCTCTACCGGCTGGTATTAAATATCTGGAAGAACGCACCGTCGGACCATCGCTGGGTGCGGATTCGATTAAGGCGGGCGTGCGGGCTGCTGTGTACGGCATGCTGGCCGTGCTGATCTTTATGCTGATCTACTATCGCGGCGCCGGCATCAACGCGGACGTCGCGCTCATTCTCAACCTGATCATCCTGTTGGGATTCATGGGCTACTTCGAGGCCGTGCTGACGTTGCCTGGAATCGCGGGAGTGATTCTGACGGTTGGTATGGGCGTGGATTCCAATGTGCTGATCTTCGAGCGCATTCGCGAAGAGTTGCGCAACGGCAAGACGCCGCCATCGGCCGTGGACCAGGGATTCAGTCATGCCTGGATCACCATCGTTGATACGCACGTCACGACCATTGTGTCGGCGGCGATTCTGTTTATCTTCGGCACGGGCCCGGTGAAAGGGTTCTGCAACTACCCTGACCTTCGGACTGCTGGCGAACTTGTTCACCGCAGTGTTCGTTTCGCGCGTGATCTTTGATTGGGTGTTGACCCGCAAGCAGCGCGGCGAAGCGCTGAGCATTTAGGAATTGAAACGGACTTATAGATAAGGGGCAATAAAACCGGTGGAGTTCTTTCACGACGTCAACATCGATTTCCTGGGCAAGAAGTGGTACTTTCTCGCCTTTTCGCTGATCTTCAGTGTCGCCGGCATTTTTTCCATGCTGTTCTGGCATGGCATCCCGTGGGGAGTAGATTTCCGCGGCGGAACGCTGGTCACGGTGAAGTTCTCGCATTCGCCGAATCTCAACGAGGTTCGGGCGGCGATGGATCGCGCAGGATTGCACGATCCGAAGATTCAGGCCTTCGATCAGGCCTCCCTCAATGAGGTGTTGATCGACCTGGATGTGCGTGAAACCAGCAGCCAGGCGCTGGATCAGGGCAAGGCGAAGATCATCCAGGCGCTCGAGACCAATGCTCCCGCGGGCAAACAGGACCTGAATAACGCCAGCTTCTTATCCATCAAGAATTACCTTATCGACAAAGATCCGATGCGCGTGGCCGGAGATGAGCAGAAATATACTGCGCAGGCCCAGGCCATCGTGGACTATCGCGACAAGACGCTCAGTGGCGTGCTTAGTTCAATGGACCAGTTGAAAGGCGCCCCGGGTACCGATCCGGCGACCGTGGCTTCGTTAAGCGATGGCTTCTTTTTGTCTGACTTCGGAGTGCGCGATGTCGCCATCGTCGGTCCTGAGGTTGGAGGACAGTTGCGCAAGCAGGCCGGTTTAGCCACTCTCTACTCGCTGGCCGGAATGCTGGTTTACCTGGGCTTCCGCTTCGAGTGGATTTACGGCGTGGCTGCAGTGGTGACCGTATTTCACGATACTTTGATCACCGTAGGCTTCTTCTCGCTGACCAAAACTGACATCTCACTCACGGTCATCGCGGCCATTCTGACATTGATTGGTTACTCTAATAACGACACGATCGTGGTATTTGACCGCATCCGGGAAAACATTAAACTCATGCGGCGGGAGAAACTGTCAGACATCGTTAATCGCAGTATTAATCAGACTTTAAGCAGAACGATCTTGACAGCGGGCTTAACCTTCCTTACCGTACTGGCACTCTTTTTATTCGGCGGCGAGGTGCTTCGAGGATTTAGCCTCGCGCTGGTGATCGGCATCCTGATCGGGACGTATTCGTCGATCGCCATCGCCGCGCCCATTCTGGTTGCCTATCAGGATTGGCGGATTGAGAAGGGCAAGCGTCCAGTTGGAATGGCGGGCCGGATGGGCGGAGCAGGCTCGGCGGGTAAACCCGCGGGTTCTGGTAAATCTGCAGTTTCGGCTAAAGCGAAGTAAATCATAGGCCTGGCGCACAGTTCAGGCGTTGGCGGTTGGGCTTCTTATAAGTACTACCTGGAAGGATTTGCGGCTGCAGTTTCTTGCGCAGAGCAGATCAACCTCCGGGAGCAAATGAGAGGCAGTCGGTGTCTAAGTCTCCATAGGGTCTAGAAGTAGGGAGAAACTTATGTTTGAAGACAGCCTGATCGAGTCCGGGGGCAAACTCAAAACCAAGCGTGGACGGACGTCGCTAGTCGCGTTCATTATCGAGGCCATGATTGTGGGTGTCATGGTTCTGATCCCGCTTATCTTTACGGAAGCGTTGCCCAAGCAACAGCTCATGACGTTCCTGGTGGCCCCTCCACCACCGCCGCCACCACCGCCGCCAGCCGCTGCGCCGGTCAAGGTTGTGAAAGTAATCCAGACGGACATCGTCAACGGCGAACTCCGTACGCCGACCAAGATTCCCAAGAAAATTGAAATGATCAAAGAGGACGAGGCTCCGCCGCCGGTCATGGCATCGACGGGCGTGGTGGGCGGCGTCCCGGGCGGAGTACCCGGCGGTTCGATGGGCGGCGTGATGGGCAGCATCCTGAGCTCGACACCGACCGTGGCTCCGAAGATCGCCACACCGCAGCGCGTGCGCGTTTCCTCCGGCGTGGTTTCCGGCCTGCTGGTACGCAAAGTCAACCCGGTGTATCCTCCACTGGCACGTCAGGCTCGCATTCAGGGCACAGTCGTCCTGCAGGCGCAGATCAGCAAGGATGGCAACATCGAAAACCTGCAGTTGATCAGCGGGCATCCCATGCTGGCTCCTGCGGCCATCGAAGCCGTGAAACAGTGGAAGTACCGGCCATACCTGCTGAATGGCGAACCGGTCGAAGTCGAGACCCAGGTGCAGGTGAACTTCACTCTAGCCGGCGGCTAGAACGAAAATGTGCGCATCGCCGCCCTCGGCGGTGCGCGCGAGTTTTGTGATCTGGCAATACTGCTTCATCGGGACGGCCGAGGGTGGCTGTCCCCGCAGTAAGACGTATGCGGAAGCCCCTCCCCTTCCCACCTAAATCTCCGGTGGCCGGGAGCGGCTGTTTCAAAAGCTCCGGCATTGCCGCCGTACCGCCGTTTCTCCAAAGCGCGCGGACAGCCGAGCTCAATTGGCGAAAAGCGAAGGCCCGTTCAGTTTCCGGCCATCGCCGAGAGCGGATTCACGCATCGAAGTGCCTTGAGAAAGCAACGCCTTTAAGCAAAGCAGAGTCAAAAGTTTCCGAGGAGGGAAAGCAACTCATGTTAGCAATTCACGCTGGTGCAGTGCTTCACCACATTCCCGTCGCAGCCGCCTGGATCGTCCAGGAAGGCGGCGGCACGCTTGCGACTGATCCTCTTGGCTTGTGGAAAGCCATGGGCTGGGTCGCCAGAACCGTGGTTATCATTCTCTTCATCATGTCGGGCTGGTCCATTGGCGTGATGATCGATCGCTGGATGGCTTACAGCGCGGCTCGCAAACAATCGCGCGCCTTCGCTCCCGCCGTTGCCGGCGCTCTCCGCGATGGCCGCATCGACGAAGCCATCAAGGTTGCCGAGCGCAACAAGAAGAGCCACCTGGCCAAGGTTGTCACCGCCGGCCTGATGGAATTCAAGGCTCACCAGGATTCCCCGGGCGCAATCCCTGGCGAAACCATCGAAGCCTCGAAGCGCGCTCTGGAACGCACCGAAGCCATCGTTCACGCTGAACTGAAGCGCGGATTGGGCGGCTTGGCCACCATCGGCTCGACGGCTCCATTCGTCGGACTGTTCGGAACGGTGATGGGCATTCTGAACGCCTTCATCGGCATCAACAACTCCAAGGCCACCGGACTGGCAGCAGTCGCCGGCGGTATCGCGGAAGCTCTGGTTACGACGGCTATCGGGCTGCTCGTCGCCATCCCTGCCGTCATGATGTTCAACTATCTGACCGGCCGCGTGGAAGCATTCGACGTCGAAATGGACAACTCGTCCAGCGAATTGATCGACTACTTCCTGAAGAAGCGCGGCGACGTTCGCCGGTAACTTCGGCGCGTTGCGGTCTGATTCTCGGACGTGAGTTGCTGTTGTGAGATTGCAAGTCCGGCGCTGGCTATCCGGCGCCGGACCTCCCTTCTTCCAAGGGATGCTCACCGGAAGCAGGTCGCGCGGCAGAGTACGGGAGATATCAAAGCTATGGCACTAGCAAAGCGAGACGAAGGCAAGAAAGTAAACTCGGAAATCAACGTTACGCCCATGGTGGACGTGATGCTGGTTCTGCTGATCATCTTCATGGTGGTCACGCCCATGTTGCAGAAGGGCATCAGCGTCGACTTCGCCAAGGTGAACAATCCGACGCCCATGGAAGACGCTGACAAGGAAGACGCCCTGCTGGTCTCGATTACACGAGACGGCAAGGTCTACTTCGGCAGCGAACAGATTCAGGTGGACTCGCTCACTCAGAAGGTGAAAGACCGTATGGCCAGCCATCCGCAAGATCGTGAAGTTTACGTCAAGGCGGATATGCGCGCGCGCTACGGCAGTGTAGTCCAGGTGGTAGACGCCGTCCGGTCAGCCGGAGTCGATGATCTCGGCCTGTTGACCGATCAGCGCAAGTCCGCTGCTCCGCCGCCCCCAGCTCCGGGAGCTCCGGCACAGCAAGGGCAATAGAGGAGAACTATCATGGGAATGGGAGTTAGCTCGGGCGGAGGACAAAGCGCCAATATCAACGTCACGCCCCTCATTGATGTGCTGCTGGTTCTACTGATCATCTTCATGGTGATCTCGCCGGTGACGCCGAAAGGATTGGATGCGCTGGTACCCCAGCCGCCTCCGCCGAATGCGCCCAAAAATACGCAACCCGATCGCACCATCGTCGTGCAGCTGATTGATCGCGGCCCAGGCCAGGAACCGGGTGTCAAGATCAACGACGAAGACGCGACCTGGGACAACCTGCAGGGTCGCCTGACTGACATTTACAAGCAACGCGCGGAAAAAGTGATGTTCGTGAAGGGCGATGACGCTATTCCCTTCCAGAACGTCGCCAACGTGATCGACCTCGCCCACGCTTCGGGCGTCGATAAAGTTGGATTGATTACCGCGAAGATTGAAGCGGGCCAATAGAGCCGGCTTTTCCCAGGGAACGCTCGGAGCCCGAATCGAATCCGTTGCTGCACGAGAGCACCAGGCTTTCGTGCAGCCTTCGTTTCGTGGTCAGGACGAACGATTGACGCGCACTTGTCAAATCGCTATCTCTGGGCCTAGGATGCTGTGGCGAGGGAGACTCATACCGCAATGAATAAGAACCTTAGACTGCTGGCGCTGGCGGCATCAATGCTGGCGCTTTTCTCCGCTGTGGGCTGCGACAAGCTGCGCGCCCGCGACCAACTCAACAAAGGTGTTGAGTCGTACAAGAACTCGCATTACGAGCAAGCCATCGATCATTTCCAGCAAGCCGTTCAGTTGGATCCGACCCTCATCAATGCTCGAATGTATCTGGCCACCGCCTTCGTGTCGCAATATATTCCCGGCGTGGATTCGCCGGATAATAACCGCACGGCGCAGCAGGCCATTGACGAATACGAGAAAGTGATTGCGGCCAATCCCGCGCGCGATCAAAAAGTGAACTCGGCCAAGGGCATCGCCTACCTCTACCTGAACATGAAGAAGTTCGACGAAGCCAAGAAATATTACCGCATGGCTTCCGACCTCGATCCCAATGATCCCGAGCCCTACTACTCCGTGGGCGTGATTGACTGGACGGCTTGCTATCAGCCGCGCATGGAAAAACGCGCGGCGCTTGGGCTGAAACCGGAAGAGAATCTGAATCCCAAGAACAAAGATCAGAAAAAAGCCTGCGACGAACTGAAGATCAAAAACACTCCTGCGATCACTGAGGGCATCGACAGCCTGAAGAAAGCGATTGAGTTGCGCCCCGACTACGATGACGCGATGGCATACATGAACCTGATGTTTCGCGAACGGGCAGACGTGGAGTGTGACGACCTTGCGGCGCGCGCTGAGGATCTCAAGACTGCCGACAACTGGGTGGACAAGACTCTTGCCACCAAGAAGGCGAAAGCTGACAAGGCGGCGCAAGCTGCCGGCGGCGGCATTACGGTGGATCAGCCGAAATAACGATTAGCCGAAATAAAGATCAGTCGAAATAGCGATTTTGTCCGATGCAGAGTTTCACTTGCCTCCTTCGCCACCAAGCGAAGGAGGCATTTTTATTGGCGTGCTGATTGGCTTGCGGATTATGGTGTGCCGATGCGAAGGTCAGAAGCCGGCCCCGCGTCCGGCGTCAGGCGGCAGACCAGAATGTTCTCCCCGAAGTTGCGTCGGCGCTGGGCATCCGAATTGCTCGAGTTCCTTTTTCAGAGCTGGCGCAGAATCGTTGATCCAACCTGCATAGAACAACCAGATTTCAGTTCCCGGAGTTCGGAGATTGTTCGCCTGCGCGAACTGGGCAGGAAAAGTGTCGGCGGTGAACTTCCAATCGCGGAATGAGGTTGCTATGACCGCATACTGGCCGCATCCGGCGCGTGCAATCGGCCGTTGCGGCGGAAAAACCTGCACCACGCCGTGGCCGCAAAAGTACTGGCCCAGCAGAAGTCCGCTCTCATAGTCGGCCAGGATCGCGCTTCCGGCAGGCACTGAGGCATGCATGTAAGCGACAGCGTCCTTCATCAAAGTCGCGGACTGATCTTTCGCTCGAATCGGCGGGGGCGGCGCAGGGAAGAAATTACAGATCACCAAAGCGAGCAGGATTGCGGCTATTTTCCACCGCTGGCCACCCGGCATCCGGGAAATTCCCAGACAAGCTCCGGCAATAACAAAGGGACCCAGGAACGCACTGTGACGCGTTGCCCCCAGCGGATAAAGCCCTGCCAGCGACACCGCCCAGTTCACCACAAACGGCAGGCCTAGCAGCAGGGCAAGCTCGCGGGACGAAGGTCCCGCGGTTGATGGATTTCCTTGGCTAGGCTTATTTCGCAGCAACCAGAACAAGCCAGCCACAAATGCGACGAGCATCAGTGTGCCGATGAGTCCGTGACTGAACACATACGTGAACACGCGCAGCGTCTGCGCCGCTACGAATGCAACGGGATTGCGTTCACCGGGATGAAACACAGCCTTGCGGAGATAAGATTCCAGATCTGCCCGTACCATCCCCGTTTCCCGCAAGCGCGGAATGTGAGTGAACAGGAAGTATGCGGCAATGGCTATCCCGCCGACCTGGCCTGCAGCCCACGTCAAGCACAGTCCGTGTCGGCCATATGGGTACATTCGCGCCAGCATGTAGACGCCAATCGCGAAGGCAAACATCAGCGCGGAGTAGTGCGTGAGCAGCGCTCCGTAGAGCGACAGCGAGAACAGAGCCATCAGGCCCGGTGAGTTTCTCTGAATCGCAAGCTCGGAGAGCCAAAGGCATCCTGCAATGAAAAAGAGCAGCAGCGCATATTGTCGAATTTCCGCCGACAGCAGGATCAACGATGGCGCGAAGCACGCCAGCAACAGCCCCAGCCATGCGGTGAAACGATCGCTCATCAGCCGGAGCCATTGATAGATGAGCCAGCAGGCCGCAGTTCCAGCCAGAACGGAAGGCAGGCGCAGCCACAACTCCGAATGCCCCAACAATCGCCAGTAGTACAGCAGGAGAATCAGAAGCGGCGGGTGAGCATTGGTCAGCGCCGCAGCCCAGGCGCGCGAAACGCTGGTCTGGCTGGCCAGCAGATTGTGCAGAGCTTCATCCGGATTCAGAAAGAGGCGGCTCGCCGGAACGATGCGAACCACAAATCCCAGTGCCACGATCAGAAGTGGCCACCAGCCCGAGACGGCAAACTCCGCGTGCAGCGGCCGTTTGGCGAGCGTGGCTCGTGTAGTCGTATTCGATTCTGGATGCGAGTCCGGCCCTGCGACGGGGGATGGGGTCATGCCTGATTGCAATCCTGCAATGCGCAAATGATACTATGCTCGGGATTTCGGAACGCCCTCGAAATTCTCGCGTTGTCAGCAGGCATGCGCGGCCGTTGAACGAAGAAGAATGTCGATCGCAAGTTCTTCAGTGAATACAGAACTGAACTCCCCACCGAAACCGCCGCAATTGCGCCTGTCCGCGTGCCTCGCATTGGTCGTACTGGTGATCATATTCTTTGGCGCGATTCGCTATCGCCTGCGCGATATGCCTCTTGAACGCGACGAGGGCGAATACGCCTATGCCGGGCAGTTGATGCTCCAGGGCATCCCGCCCTACGCTCTCGCCTACAACATGAAACTGCCCGGAATCTACGCGGCCTACGCGGCGATGCTGGCGGTCTTTGGGCAAACTCCAGCCGGAATTCATCTCGGATTGCTGCTGGTCAACGCCGTCACCACACTCCTGCTGTTCTTTCTAGCGACACAGCTTTTCGGGCGCCTTGCTGCAGTTGTGGCCGCGTGCAGCTTCGCTCTGCTTTCTACCAGTGCGTCCGTGATGGGATTTGAGGCGCACGCGACGAATTTTGTTGTCTTGCCGGCGATGATCGGGATTCTGCTTCTGCTGCGCGCTCTTCAGTCACCGCGTTCCTGGCTATTTTTCCTGAGCGGACTACTGTTCGGCATTGGCTTCCTCATGAAGCAGCACGGCATGTTTTTCGTGCTGTTTGGGATGGTCTATCTCGTCTGGAGCCAGTGGAGTCAGCAAAGCAAGCCAGTGCTTATGCGGCAAGCTGGAGTATTTCTGGCGGGCGCCATGCTGCCCTATTTGCTGACCTGTTGGCTGATGTACCGCAGCGGAGTCTTCAGGCAATTCTGGTTCTGGACCGTTCGTTACGCGGGCGAGTACTCGAAGATGGGCCTGCGGCGGGCGATTCGCGCCCTTGTCGAGAACTCGCAGGCGGTCATCACTCCCGCGTGGCCTATCTGGATTCTCGCTGCGATCGGGATGTGCGCTCTGTTTTGGGATCCAGTTACACGCCGCCATTCGCGTTTTCTGATTGCGTTCTTCGCATGCTCGTTCCTGGCGCTTTGCCCGGGAGCGTATTTCCGTCCGCACTATTACATCCTGCTGCTGCCCGCGATTGCGCTGCTGGCTGGTGTCGCGCTCAGCGCCCTGGGCGACAAACTCGCAGCCTCAGGCAAAGAACGCTTTGCGCTCGCGATTCCGCTGTTCGTATTCTTTATATGCGGCGCAGCGACCATGCTCCGCCAGCAGGAAACATATTTCGTCCAAACTCCAGTCCAGGTTGTCGAACAAATCTACGGAAACAACGCCTTCGTGCCTGCGGTACAGATAGCCGATTACGTCCGCGAACACTCTCCAGAAAACGCGCGCATCGCCGTTCTCGGCTCCGAGCCGGAAATTTATTTCTACGCCCATCGCCATTCCGCAACCGGATATCTCTACATGTATAGCCTGATCGTGCACCACAAATACACGACGCGCATGCGTGACGAAATGATGAGCGAACTGGAAACAAACCGGCCTCTATACGTAATCTATGTGGACGTTTGGGATGACTGGGGTGGTCCGGAGGGCGGTCCGGAGTTGGCCGAATTTCTGCCGCGCCTGCATGCATTTATGGACCGGTCGTACGAAGTGGCCGGCGTCGCTGACATCAGTGCTGACACGAGCGGCCACACCGATTATGTATGGGGCACGGCGGCGCAGGGCTACCGGCCTCATTCCTCGAAGGCCGTCTATGTCTTGCGGAGAAAGGAAAGCCCGTGAAACCGGGGAAGTGCTATCCTGATTTCGCGGTAAAATTCCTAGAGCAGTCATGAGCGTCACAGCCCCAACTGCGGAGCCAGTCGTTCCTGCCACCAAGCAGCCCGCTTCCGATCATCGCGCCCAGGGATGCGTGTCGGTAATCGTCCCGGTGTACAACGAAGCGGCGCATGTGGACGAACTTCTGCAGGCGATTCACGCCTCGCGGGTGAAAAAAGATATCGTCATCGTCGACGACGGTTCAACCGACGGCACGCGCGAGAAGTTGCAGGCGCTGCCGCCTTCGGACAACATCACCGTCGTATTCCATGAGCGGAACTACGGCAAAGGCGCGGCCATTCGAACGGCTCTCGCGTACGCTCGCGGTGAGTACGTTCTGATCCAGGATTCCGATCTGGAATACGATCCGCAGGATTACGCGGCACTGCTGCGGCCTCTGGAAGAGGGCAAGGCGAATGTGGTTTATGGCGTGCGCCCCGATCGTCCGGAGCGCGGCCTGCGCTTTTTTCTGGGTGCGAAGCTGCTCACCCATCTCACCAACCTTCTCTATGGTGCCGGCATTCACGACGAGGCCACCTGCTACAAGGTCGTGCGGCGGTCGTTGATGTCTCGTGTTCAACTCGAGTGTCAACGCTTTGAGTTCTGTCCGGAAATCACGGCGAAGCTTTGCCGCATGGGCGAGAAGATTGCCGAAGTGCCGATCTCGTACCATCCGCGCTCTGCCATGGAAGGCAAGAAAATCCGGCATTCTGATGGCTTGCTGGCGATCTGGACCTTGATTCGTTATCGCTTTATTCCTCGTCGCCGGTGGCTGCGGGCGGCATCGGCGGAGTCCGTGGCTCCGTTTCCCGTGAGCTTTGCGCGCCGGCCCGCGCAGTAGCGGGCTAGGTCTGAACCACTGCGCCATTTCGCGCGCTCCAGTACAATTACGGGTCCGACGGGCCTGTCTGAACCGGTTTCCGGCGCAGAACAAATGTTCAAGAAGATTCTCATAGCGAACCGTGGCGAGATTGCCGTGCGCGTGATCCGCGCCTGCCATGAGATGGGCATTGCCGCGGTGGCCGTGTACTCGGACGTGGACCGCGCTTCGCTGCATGTTCGCAAAGCCGACGAGGCTTATCCGATCGGCGCTCCAGCCGCCCGCGAATCGTATCTCAACATCGACAAAATTCTTGATGTCGCGGCGCGCTCGGGAGCGAATGCGATTCATCCCGGCTACGGATTTCTCTCGGAGAACGCGACGTTCGCTCGCGCCTGCGTAGACGCGGGAGTGAAGTTCATCGGCCCCACCGCCGCCGCCATGGATGCCATGGGATCGAAGACCAAAGCGCGCCAGGCCATGGAGCGCGCGGGTATCCCGATGGTGCCGGGGACATCGCGCGGCCTCGACTCGGTTGAGCAGGCAGAAGAGGTCGCGGCACGCGTCGGGTATCCCATCATGCTGAAGGCCGCAGCGGGCGGGGGCGGCAAGGGCATGCGATTGGTGCACTCGCAGCAGGATCTCAAGTCCGCGCTCGAAGGCGCGCGCAGCGAGGCGGAACGATCGTTCGGCGACAGCGAAGTTTACATCGAGAAGGCAATCATCAACCCGCGTCACATCGAGATGCAGATACTCGCCGATGAGCACGGCACCACAGTCTATCTCGGCGAGCGCGAATGTTCCCTGCAGCGGCGGCATCAGAAAGTTGTCGAAGAAGCGCCTTCCCCGCTTGTTGACGCTGAGATGCGGCGGAGTATGGGCGAAGTCGCCGTGCGCGTGGCCCAGGCCGCCGGTTACACCAACGCGGGGACCGTCGAATTTCTGGTCGACCAGGAAAAGAATTTCTACTTCCTCGAAATGAATACACGTTTGCAGGTAGAGCATCCGGTTACGGAGTTAGTCACCGGGTTGGATCTGGTGCACCTCCAGATTCACATTGCGGCTGGTGAGCGGCTTCCCTTCACGCAAGAGGATGTCCAGATTCGCGGGCACGCCATTGAGTGCCGCGTCTACGCCGAAGATCCCGACAATAATTATTTTCCGAGTCCGGGCAAGATTACGCTTCTGCTTCAGCCTTCCGGGCCGGGCATCCGCCGCGATAGTGGCATGTACGAAGGCTGGACCGTGCCCATGGATTACGATCCCCTGCTGGCCAAGCTGATCGGCTACGGCACGGATCGCGAACAGGCGATCAGCCGGCTCACGCGGGCGCTCAGCGAATATTTTGTGGGAGGCATCAAGACGAATATTTCGCTGTTTCGCCGTATCTTGCGCGATCCCGACTTTCGCGCGGCGAAGCTCGATACCGGATTCCTCGACCGCCTGCTCAAGCAGAAAGAAGACAAAGTCGTCGACTCTGTTGAGGAATCCAAGGCCGCCGAGGTGGCCGTTATCGCTGCGGGCATGTTCGCCGCGCTTGGTCAAAACGCCGCAGCGGCAGGCGAACGCAAAACAAATGGCGAACCCTCGGAGTCGCAGTCGAATTGGAAAAACGCAGCGAAGCGCGAGGCCCTGCATTAACCGAGTTCGAAGAGATGTAACTGGCTACTGATCTCTGGCCACTGGTTTTCATGACCTACGAAGTCTCCATTGACGGGAAAACCTACCGGCTGGAACTCAGCCGCGACGACGGCAAGTGGCTGTGCCGTCTCGACGGGCATGAGATCCCCGTCGACGCCGTGCTGGCGCGGCCTGACGTGCTCTCTCTGCGCATCGGCAATCAGGCTTACGAAGTGAAATGCGAGCGCGTTGGAAGCGAACAGCATCTGTGGGTTGGCAGCCGGCGATTTAACGCCGAGGTCCGCGATCCGCGCTCGTTGCGCGGGCGCGTCCGCACCACCGATGACTCCGGCCCGCGAAAACTCACCGCGCCCATGCCCGGCAAAGTGGTTCGCATCCTGGTCAGTGCTGGAGTGGAAGTCGAAGCCGGCGCTGGCATCCTGGTGGTCGAGGCGATGAAGATGCAGAATGAGCTCAAGTCGCCGAAGAAGGGGACGATCCAGAAAATATTTGTCAGCGAGGGCGCAACGGTCAATTCCGGCGATGTCCTCGCGATTGTCGAATAAAATCCATCGACTAGTTAGTCGCCGGGCTACTGCTTCTCGAGACCGTTCGTATCCAGCACGTGCTGCGCGTAATAATTTTCCACCTTCGCAGAATCCCGGATTATCTCAAAGTACGCGGCCTTCAGCAGTTGCTTGCGGCGATCGTCGAGCTGCGACCGAATCGCTTGCTGCACTCGCGGATCCGATAAATCGCGCTGTCCGGCAGGCTCTTTGGCCACCAGCTTCACGATGCGGAATCCCAAGGCTTGCCGGGTCGCAGGGTTCACGATGCTGATCACAGAGCTGTACTGACCGGGCTTGAGCTTCATAACCGCTTCGCGGGTCGGCGGGTCCGTGTTGCGCAGCGATGACTCGGGCACCGTGCCCAGATCGCCGCCGTTGCCGGACGTTTCAGGGTCTTCCGAATACTTCATTGCCAGCGTGGCAAAATCATCGCCACTGTCGAGGCGGTTCGAGATCATCTGAATTTTCTTGCGGGCATCGCCTTCGTTCTGCGCCTTGTCGTTCTGATTGTGTGCCTGCGGGTTCGGTTCCGGCGTAACCAGAATTTGCGCCAGATGATATTGCGGCTCGATCAGGTTGAACTCGCCTTTATGCGAGTTGAAATAGTTGGTGACGTCCTGGTCCGTGACGTCGATCTTAGAATTGACTTCCTTGTTCATCACCTTTTCCACCGTGATGGAACGGCGGATATTGCGCTTGAAATCAGGAGCCGTGATCTTTTTTTCGGCCAGCCGCTTGTCGAATTCTTCCTGCGAGAAGGGAGCCTTGAACTCGTTGTACTTTTTGTCGACTTCATCGTCGGTGGCGAGCAGTCCAAGCTTCTCCGCGCGCCGCATCAGAATCTCGTCATCGATCATCTGGTGCAGAATGTTCAGGCGCAGAGCGGTCGCCTGCTCCCCAGTCGGCGCCTGTTGCGCCGAGGCGAGCTGGCTCTCGTAGTATTTGTCGACATCGGTGCGAAAGATCTTCCGGCCGTCCACCGTGGCCATGACGTCGCCGCCAGCCTGCGTCTTGCAGCCGATAAATGTGGTCAGCAGCACGGCCAGCGAAATTGCGGCCGCGAGCTGGATGATCAGCGAATTTTTTCTCAAGCGAGTTTCTCCAGATTCTTGATCTGATGCCGTCTCGGTCACACGGTGAGCGGCGGACCGGCATCCGATGCCGGACAAGGCTTGCCGTTCGGAAATCTTACTACTTGGATGCCGGCGCCGATGCAGTCGCCGTATGGTTCGGCACAGGCTGCCCTGCGTCTTTCAAGGCGCTATCCAGAGCGGCGCGAAGTTCGTCGATCGACACCAACCCGTCAATCTTCTGCCCGTTGATGAACAGCGTCGGAGTTGCGTTTACGCCAATGTCATCGGCCTGCTTCATGGAGGCACGCACCGGCATTTCGTCCTGCGCTTTCATGCATGCCTGCAACTTCGTCGCATCCTCGTTGTGTTTCTGCCCCTGCAGCATGGTCATCTTGTCGAGCGCTTCAAAGCGGGCGCCCGGCGTCTTTTCGCTGTCCACTTCGCGCTTGTTGGCATGGATATAGTCGGCAAAATCCCAATAGGCATCAGGGTTTTGCGCGGCCAGACAATTGGCATCGACGGCAGCATGAATCGCCCACGGATGAATCTCCGCCAGCGGATAGTCCTTATAAACAAACGTCACGCGGTCGCCATATTCTTTCAGAAGCTCGGGAAACAGGACCTGATGCATGCGCGAGCAGTAGGGGCACTCAAAGTCATCGAAGTTGACGAGCACGACTTTGGCCGCCTTCGCCCCGCGAGTCGGCCTGCCATTGATATCGATCTTGCTCATCAGCTGGGCGAAGGGATCTTTTGTGAGGTCGAACTTGGTCAGCCGCAGCATGGTATTGCGGTCTTTCGCGAGCAGGAACTGGTAATCCTTCTGCTTCCCATCTCCGCCGTCAATATTCACCGTCACGGTATCGTAGCCCGGCCATTCCGCGCTAGGCGCGATGGCACCCACGGTGACCTTCACTTCCGCCGGCATATTGTAATAAGAGCGGACTTGCCGTTCGATTTTGCGCGCCACATCGGGCGGCGCAGACTGGGCCACACAACCCAGGCAGATCAGAAGCAGGATGAGAAAAGAACGTCGAATTGTGGTCACCAAGAACCGCCTCAGCATCACAGATTGATCTCCCGATTATCTCACAGCGTATGCGGTGGGCCCGGTTGGGAGCGGCTAGCCGGCGCGGCGCAGTTGCTCGGCGGGAAGCAGCGAATTCATTGATCCGGAGCGAAAACCTTCCAGGTCGAGGGTCACGAATTTGAAACCCAGCGCCTTGAAAATGGCAGTGAATTCTTCGGCCATGGCAGGACTTAACGCCCGCTCGAGTTCCTCGCGAGCGATCTCGATCCGAACCATGTCACCATGATGCCGCACCCGGAACTGCCGAAATCCGAGAGCGCGAATCGCATCTTCTCCGCGCTCGACCACCGAGAGCGCCTCCCGCGTGACCGGGCGCCCGTACTCGATGCGGGAAGAAAGGCAGGCTGATGCCGGCTTGTCCCATACTCGCAGGCCGGCTTGGCGGGCGAGTTCACGAATTTCCTGCTTGCTCAGACCCGCTCGCAACAGCGGTGCGGAAACATGATGCTGCTGCGCCGCTTGCTGTCCTGGGCGAAAGTCACCTTGATCGTCCAGGTTCACGCCGTAGGCGATGGTGTCGAAGCCGCGGGCGACGCGAAGATTTTCCATCACTGCGAACAATTCGTCTTTGCAGTGGAAGCAGCGCTGGCTATCGTTGCGCGCATATTCGGGGCGATCAAGCTCCGACGTGGAAATGACTTCAATCGGTATTCCACATTCCTTCGCGAAGGCGAGCGCGTCGGCCAGATGAGTGCGCGCCAGGCTGGGAGAATCGGCGATCACCGCCAGCATCTCGCCAGCGAGCGCGCGATGGGCGGCCCATGCGAGATACGCGGAATCGACCCCGCCCGAATAAGCGACGAGCAGGCGACCCACTTGGCGAAGATCACTCTGGAGCATCGACTCTTTCGCTCCGAGTTCGCTGTCCGAAAATTGCATGGAAAGTATGGTATCAGCCCTGCCACCGCACCCGCAGTCTAGTAGAGTCGTTCCTGCCGCCGCAGGTTGCCGAACGACCCGATATTCGCCAGGGTGAAGGTAAAACGGAACAGATTTTCATTGCGCACATTGGCAATCGCATAACGCCGGTATTCCAGAGTCATTCCGCAGCAATCCCAATTGTAAGTAGTCTGCGCCGTGGCGAATTGCAATTGGCGCAGCTCCGCATCAAAACCGATGCTGCTGGCGGCGCTGAATCCGCGCCGGGTCAGGCTGCCGTAGCCGAGAGCCACGCGAAATTGCTGGAACTTGCACGTCACTTGCTGAGTCGCGCTGGTTACCGGACTGCAAGTACCTTCCGGCGGAATGGAGGTCGCCGTAGAAGTCTGCGGAATCTGCAGGAAGGCGTCGCCCCCGCCGAAAGTAAACGGCCCCATGTTGTAGTTGATCAGCAGAGTGCTGGAATTGATCCGGCCGAGCTGGAAGTCATAGTCGAGATCCCATTCTGTATCAGTATGCGACCCCGTGGCCGCCCGCAATCGCGAAACCAGAGGAGAGAGATGCCGCGGCTCAGTGGCAAACGCAATGCCCGTCAGCTCTTCGCTAGTCGTAAAGACATTGCGCTGTCCCGCGATCAGCGCTCCGCCAAAGGTCGGATCAAGAAAATACTTTTGAGCCAACTCCCAGGTCACAACTTCAGTGACCTCCGGGTGAACGGGGCACGCCTGTTTCCCGAGCGGAGCGGGCCGCTGCCAGGGCACACTCTGCTCCGGAGCAGCGGCGCCCACAGCCAAGGCGGTCATGGGCGTCTCGCATTCCTCAATCTCGAGCGAATGGTTCGGATGCTTCGCGTAAAGCCGTGTGACCAAGCCATACTCGACTTCATGGGTATTGCTCAAAATGTCGCGCTCATCAAAGTGCAGCACGCTGGCGAAATCGTTGACTCCGGACACGAACCGGTAGACGATGCGCGGTTCAATTACATGCTTCCACTTGCGGCCAAACAAATCTTTGTCAAAGACTTTCTCCAGCACCGGCGGCCGCATTTCCACCGACGCATCGAGCGCCTGCCGATTGGTAGGATTGTTCGAGGCCTGCCCATTCAGGTAGCGCTGGGTGTAGTAACCCTCGTGGATGGCAAGCTCCGGGCGCAGCGACCATCCATGAAACTGGATAGGCAACGAGATGTCCGGGCTGAAGGTGAATCGTCCAAGCAGGCTGCTGGTGTGGAAGCCTGGCTCGCTGCGCGAAAGCCCCGCAAGCGAGGCGTCAAAAGACCACAGAAACGGCGTGTGCCACAGCGGGCGGTCTACGCTGGCGGCGTCGAAGCTCGGAGTGTGCCAGATCTGAACCGCGGCGAACTGTGGCGGATTGCTCAGCGTGCCATCCGAGTTGGCGAGCTGAAAGAAATCCTGATAGCGTTCGGCCATCGCGCTCCAGAAAAATCCGTTGCTGGCTTTGGCGAGAAAGAGTTGAGACTTCACCTCCGAGTTGATCGCCTGCGTGAAAACCTCGCTGAATGCGAGCCGGAAGAGAAATGAACTTAAATAATCCACATTGGACACAGCTCGAAAGCCCTCAAAATTGCCTTCCGCTGTCAGGCGGGCCTCTTGTCCGCCTTCGCGCAGCAATTGCGAGGTCGGTTGGCCGTTGCTGTTGGCCACACTGATCGGCGTGCCGCGATCGATGACGCCGAAATAGTTCAGGTCGACAAAGGACGTGTCCGAGGGGCGGGCGCGAAACTCTCCCCGCTGTGACCAGCCACGCTTGGAATAATATTCCGCGCCTACCAGGCCATCCACGCTTCGGTTAATCGCCCAGAAGAATGCCTCTCCGATGATCGTGCCTTTAATGGAAGACTGTCCCCCGGTCGGTATCAGAAATCCGGTTTGGCGAGCTTCCCGGTCAATCGGGACGGCTGCGTAAGGAAAATAGAAAATGGGTAAGCCCAACAGCATGAATCGGCTGTTCGTAATGCTGGCATTCGCCCCCACATCGACGCGGATCTTGTGCGCCGCGAACTGCCACTTGGGATGGGGAAGTTCGCAGGTGGTGATGTTGCCGTCGAACACGAGGTAGTCGTCGGGGCCGGTTTTCTCCACGCGTTTGCCGGAGAAGGCAAAAGGAGTCGCGGACGTCAGAACCACGCTTCGACCGCGCAGGCGCATCCCCGTCGTCGCCGTAACGTCAAAAAAGGTCCCAACTTCGGTGGTCAGATTGTAATTACCGCGGCTGGCCAGGATGTGATCGTCATTCGGTCCGCCATCCAGCGTGAAGTGCCCGGAACCCGTGGCCTCGCCCGTGTCTGAGTTGTAGGTCACCTCATCGGCGCGAAGAATGTAGGTTCGATAATGAATTTCTGCATTGCCGTGCAGTTTGTAAACGTCGCCAAGTTTTTCCTGCTGCAGCGCGCAGATTGTCGTCTCATCCGAGGCCTGGGTGGCCGCTCGATCCGCGCAGGCCGAGCCGGAATTTTGCGCGCCGCCCAGCGCGCTTTGCGCCGAATCCTGAGCGAGCAACTGGCTGGTTACTAGGTGGGAGGCGAGAAGCTGATGACAAAGAAACAGCGCCGTGATAAGCAATCTAGTGCGACGCGTCATCGTAAAAAAAGCATCACTGAAAAAGTTATCGGAAGTTAAAAGACCGCTTGCTGTGAGCGGGCCTGGCTAATCGTCTTTGTTTGTCGCGGCACCGTGAAGTTAGCACGCCGCTGGCTGCGAGGCAAAGTAACGATAAAGGCTAGGATTCCCGCTGGTCGACTCCCGGTTGCACGGTTCGCTGAGTTGGGCGCGATTTCGCAGATTGGGTTGCATGAATTGTTCGCTGTGCGGAGAAGTTTGCCGTTGCCATCCGGAGCCCCCTCCCTTTACTTTGCCGCAAGGCAAAGATGACATGGAGACCGCCTCGGCCGCGGTGCTCGACCCGGTTGATCCTGAGCCCGATGCCTGGCGTGACGAACTCTCGGCTCGGCTGGACCGTTACCGCGCGCGCCGAAAAGCCCGTCCTCCGCGCTACCCGTCTTTACGGCTGCCCTTTGCTCCGGCCGGATCTTTTTCCCGCGTCGATGCTTCGCGTCTATCCTCACCGGAACCTGTGTTTGAGATCGCCTCAAACCATGCCCTCGCGCTCGATCCCTTGCCGCACGAGTTCATCACCGTGCAACCAGAGCAGCCAGATCCGCACCAGGCCTCGCCCGAGCCGCAACTCCTAGTCAGCCCGCCGGAAGTGAGTGGGGGGGCCAAGATCATCGAATTCCCCCGATTCGCCTGGGCTCCGCCTGTCCCGCCCCCGGATCAACTGGCAGAACCGGTGAGCGAGCGGCCGCGAATTCTTGAGGTTCCTGAAATCGTTCCTCCGGCTCCGGCACTGGGCGGAATCACCATCGAACCGGTTGAGCCGCAGGAAATCGAGAAACGGCCAGGGATTGATACTCCTCTGCAGAGCGCCCCCTTGCGGCAGCGCCTGTTCGCCAGCGCGATCGACGCCCTGATCGTAGCAGCCGCCTCCGCTCTGTTCGGCTACATCTTCTGGAAGGTCGCCGCGGTTGAGCCTGTCCGGCCCCAACTGCTTGGCATAGTAGCCGGAGTTTTGACGCTAACGTGGGCCGCATACCAGTACGTGCTGATCGTCTATGGCGGCACTACTCCTGGATTGCGACTGGCTGGGCTGCACCTGTGCCGGTTTGATGCCTCCGGAACCAGCCGTTCGCTGCGCCGCTGGCGGGTGCTGGGCTCTTATCTCTCCGCCGCTTCGCTCGGCATGGGATATGCCTGGGTCTTCCTCGATGAAGACGTCCTCTGCTGGCACGACCGAATCACGCATACCTATCTGGCTCCTTCCCAAAACGGGTCCAGCTCAGCCAAGTCCACGCTGTAAGCCGCCTCTTGCTGTGCTATCTTCAATGGGTTTACTACTAAGCGTTTAATCGCACTCATGCTGCATGGCTACTCCGGTAGAGAGTTCTAAACCTGTCGTAAAGGTCTTCGTCGCCACCACGGTGATGTTGACCTTCATCTCGTTCTGGCGAGCCTCCGCCATTGTTCTCTCTGACCTGGCCTCCTCCGCGTACTACGCGGGTGGCGACGCCGAAAAAGTCATCGGCAAGAGCGCTCCCTGGTTCATCCTCGCGGTCATGCTGTTCAGTTATGCGGTGCGGGCGCTGTACATCGAATCGAGCAGCATGTTCGTCCGCGGTGGCGTCTACCGCGTGGTCAAAGAGGCCATGGGCGGCACGCTGGCCAAGTTTTCCGTCTCCGCCCTGCTGTTTGACTACGTCCTGACCGGCCCCATCAGCGCGGTTTCCGCCGGACAATACCTCGCCGGATTCATCAAGGACATGGGACTCTACCTGCATCGTCCCCTGAACTTCTCCGATGACCATTTCGCGGCCGGGCTGGCCGTCATCGTGGTGATCTATTTCTGGTGGAAGAACACGCAGGGCATTCACGAATCCAGCCAGAAGGCATTGCAGATCATGATCATCACCACCGTCATGGTGGTGATCCTGCTCATCTGGTGCACCATCACGATATTGCGGGCGCCGATCCAGTTGCCGCCCAATCCGCTGCACGCGGGTGTGGTTCCGTTGAATAAGGAATCGCTCGGCTGGCTCAACGGAAGCTGGATCGGCCACCTCACCTGGATCATCCTCTTCGTCGGCTTCGGCCATTCCGTGCTCGCCATGAGCGGCGAGGAAACTCTGGCACAGGTTAACCGCGAGATCGAGCATCCCAAGCTGAAGAACCTGGAAAAGACCGGGCTGGTGATTTTCGTCTACAGCCTGCTGTTCACCTCGCTGGTTTCGTTCTTCGCGGTGATGATCATTCCCGACAAGGTGCGGCCCGAATATTTTGCCAACCTGATCGGTGGCATTGCCGTGTACCTGGTCGGACCGACCAGCCTGAAACTGCTGTTTCACGGATTCGTGGTGCTGGTGGGCGTTCTGATTCTCGCCGGGGCGCAGAACACTTCCATCGTGGGCGCGAATGGCGTGCTGAACCGCGTTGCCGAGGATGGCGTGCTAACGAGCTGGTTTCAGAAGCCGCATAACCGTTTCGGCACCAGCTATCGCATCATCAATCTGATCGTCGGCATGCAGCTGCTCACCATCATTCTGAGCCGTGGCGACGTCTACCAGTTGGCCGCGCTCTACGCCTTCGGTGTGATCTGGAGCTTCACCATGAAATCCCTCGCGGTGCTGGTGCTGCGCTTTACCGAGCCCGGCAACCGCGAATGGAAGGTGCCCGGAAACCTGCATATCGGAAAGACAGAGATTCCACTGGGCCTGCTGGTCATCTCAGCCGTGCTCTTCACGACCGCAGTGGTCAACCTGTTCACCAAGTATCAGGCCACGATCGCTGGAATCGTATTCAGTGTATTTTTCTTCACCATCTTCACGCTCTCCGAGCACCACGTCGCCAAAAAGCGCCACGGCAAACCTGAGCAACTCGATCAATTCCGCGTCTACGGCAATCAGGAACTGGGCAGCGGAGCGATGGGCGTGCGCCCGGGAAATATCCTGGTAGCGGTGCGCGACCCCCGCAATCTTTACTACCTGCGGCAAATCCTGAGCCACACCAACACGGGCAAGCAGGATGTGGTGGTCATGAGCGCGCGCCTCTACCATCGCGAGCACACCTTCAGCGGCAGCACGGTGTTCGACGCTTCCCAGGTGTTCGACCACTACGAGCAGGAGCTGTTTACCGCCGCGGTCGCCGTTGCCGAAAAGGAAGGCAAGCCGATCCACCTGCTGGTTGTGCCGGCCACCGAAGTGTTCGAAGCCATCATGGTAACGGCGCAGCGCCTTAATTCCAGCCGCGTGATCTGCGGACTCTCCAACAAGCTCACCGCCGACGAACAAGCCAGACTTACGGGCGATGCCTGGGAACGCCTCCCCGAGCCGCGCCCGCGGCTGAATCTGGAGGTCTGTGCTCCGGATAGCACGGTTCGCGAATACGCGCTGGGCCCGCATGCGCCCCGCATGCGCCCGCAGGATGTTGAGCTCATGCACAAGCTCTGGCTCGATATCACGACTGATCCCAAGTTTGCCGGCGCCCACCACTATCACATCGTGGCGCTGGCTCTGGAAGAATTGCAGCGCGAGCTGACCACCGAACAGCGCGCTCAACTGCTCGAAAAACTGCAGCAGGAAATGGATCGCCCCAAGCCGGAGTGAATCAAAATAAGTAGTAACAGTGCAAGGGGGCCTCATGGCGCGTATTTCTGGCGCTTCCGCGAATCAGGGCAGCCTGCTCCGGAGGCTCTACGTAAGCATCGTGTATTCGATGACGAGGAAGCGTCTTGGCCGCGTCATCATGCCGCTGCAGGTGACCGCGCATCACGGCCCCATCTTCTGGGGATACACCCAGATGGAGCAGGGGCAGATGTTGGGCAAACTGGTCGACCACAGGCTGAAGGGATTGGCCGAGCTTCGCGTGGCCACCCGCGTGGGCTGCCCGTTTTGAATTGATATCGGCTCTGCCGTGGGCAGAAAAACAGGAATATCCGCCGCGCAGATTGCGAATCTGGGCAACTACCGCAGCGATGTGAATTTCTCTGACCTGGAGCGGTTGGTGCTCGAATACACCGACGCGATCACGGATACTCCGGTGGAAGTTTCGGAAGCGCTGTTCGCGCGCCTGCGGGAGAAGTTCAACGAAGCGCAGTTGGTCGAGCTGACCTCAGCCATCGCCTGGGAAAATTACCGCGCCCGCTTCTTGCACGCCTTCGGGATCGAAGGGGAGAATTTCAGCGAGGGCGCGGTCTGCGCCATGCCGGTGCGCTGAAGACTTGCTTCTGTGGCGCGGGTCATGTGGCGTGGGCGCCCTCGCCCGCGTCTGCCGTCACTGCTACTGCATGCAGCGCGGACGGGAGCGTCCGCGCCACGCATCCAATTTCTAGCTCTTCATCCGCCCGGCGCAGCAATTCGCGGCCGTCTTCTCGCTTTTCTCTGAGCAGCAGCTCTTGCCGTCCTTCGAGCACTTGTCGCCGCAGCGCCCGCCGCTCATTTTCTCGCCAGCCTTTTCAGCGCAGCAGGATTTCGCGCTAGCGTCCTTCTCGCTCTTCATGCAGGACTTCGCATCCTTGCCGCCGCAACAAGACATCGTGGCGCACGAGGCTCATCTCTTTGCCGTCGCTGCTCTTCATGTCGTGATGCATGCAGGCGTGGCTATCCTTGGCGTTGGCCGAGGCCATCTTCTCGCAGCATGCAGACTTTGCGGGGGCGCTCTGGGGCGCGGCAGGCTCGGTCTGAGTAGCGGTTTGAGCCCAGGACGCAACCGTCAGGGCCAGGAATAGGGCGAAAACTTTGTATTTCATAAATTCGACGCTATCGGCAGGAGTGAGGCCGGTCTGTGATTTCGATCACACCGCGGCGTACGGTTAGCCCTTGAGACAATTCTGCAACGAAGATCGCAGATCCCTGAAGCGGAACGGATATCCGCTCATGACTAACTGCGACGGTTCCACGCGCTGGCTTCCCAACAGGAGAGCTTCGCCCATCTCGCCGAAGGCCAGCTTGACGACAAATTTTGGCAGCGGAAAAATTGCCGGCCGCGACAGCACACCAGCCAGCGTCTTGGTGAATTCGGAATTCGTGACCGGGCGGGGCGCAACCATGTTTACCGGCCCACGCAGCAGATCGGTTTTCAGGATGTGATGAATCGCGCCCACCATATCCTGCACGTCGATCCAACTCATCCACTGCCGGCCGTCGCCAATCCTGCCGCCCACGCCCATCTTGAACGGGATGATCATCTGCCCGAGCGCGCCGCCCTTGGGGCTGAGCACAATTCCAGTGCGCAGGTGCACGGTGCGAATGCCCACACTCAATGCGGGTTGCGCGGCTGCCTCCCACTCGCGGCAAACATCTGGCAAAAATCCGCTGCCCGGCGGGCTGTCTTCGCGCAGGATTTCCTCGCCGCGGCTGCCGTAGTATCCGATGGCCGAACCGCAGACGAACACCTGCGGCTTCTCTTTCGCACGCGCCAGCGCCTCTGCCAGATTTTTCGTGCCCACAACGCGGCTGTCGCGAATCGCCGCCTTCTTCGCCGCAGTCCATCGCCCCGCAATGCTCTCGCCTGCGAGATGAATGACGGCATCGAAGCCGGACACTGCTTCCGGAGAAATCGGCTTCGCTGGATCCCAGGAAATCTGCGCCTCATCTCGCCGCATGCGAGCGTCGAGCCCGGGCGGACCAGCCGCGTCACCGTCGCCCCGCTCGCCTTAAGCGAAGGAACCAGCGCCGTGCCAATCGGTCCCGACGCTCCACTCACCAGCACGCGTGCCATGCGAAGGCTCACCATCGTGCCCACTCTACCAGAGCCGGATAGGCGCTGCACAAAGCCTGAAATTTCAATTGGACGAAGATTTCTTCCCAAGAAAATCTGCGCTGAATATTTTGAAAACTTCGATCCGTCCTAGATCATGCAGGGATGGGATGTGCGCCGCACTCCGCGCCAGACGCTATAATCGGAGCAGAGCCCCGCGCCCCCGAGCTGTTCCCCCAAATGTTCACGGGCTGTTCACGGGCTATAATCCTCCATGGCGAGCCTGCGCCAACAAATCAAGACTACCGCTCTCACGCTGACCAAGTACCGCGATCTGATGAAGCGGATGCAGGCAAACCGTCCGCAGGACGATCTTGAGATCGTCAAGAAAGCCTACGACTACTCGCTCATCCATCATGAAGGGCAGACCCGAGCCTCCGGCGAGCCCTACCTGGTTCATCCCCTGGAAGTTGCGCTCGTCCTCGCCGAAATGAAGATGGACCCGGTGGCCGTCGCCGCCGGACTGCTGCACGATTCCGTCGAAGACACCTCGGTCACCATCGTCGATATTCGCAAAGAGTTTGGCGAGCAGGTCGCGCACATCGTCGAAGGCGTCACCAAGATCAGCAAGATCGATTTCGCCACGCGCGAAGAGCAGCAGGCTGAAAACCTGCGCAAGATGATGCTGGCCATGGTCGATGACATTCGCGTCGTCCTCATCAAGCTGGCCGACCGCCTGCACAACATGCGCACCCTCGAGCACCTGCAGCCCGACCGCCAGCACAAAATTGCGCAGGAGACGCTGGAAATCTATGCGCCCATCGCTCACCGTCTGGGCATGGGCAAAATTCGTGGCGAACTCGAAGACCTCGGCTTCCGCTTCCTCGATCCCGTCGGCTTCGAGCAGGTGGAGAAGGCCGTCAATGCACGCCGCAAAGAGGGCGAAACCTTCCTCGGCAAAATGCAGCAGACCATCTCCGACAAGCTGAAAGAGGCCGGAATTCAGGCGCGCGTCGAAAGCCGCATCAAGCGCCTCTATAGCATTCACAAGAAACTGCAGCGCCAGCACATCTCCGTCGACCAGGTTTACGATCTCTGCGCCATGCGTGTCATCACCCGCTCGCTGCAGGATTGCTACGCCGTGCTAGGCATCATTCACAATCTCTGGCGGCCGGTGCCGGGGCGCATTAAAGATTTCATCGCCATGCCGCGGCCGAATTTTTACCAGTCGCTGCATACCTCGGTGATCACCGAAGAGGGCACGCCTTTCGAAATCCAGATTCGCACCGAAGACATGCACAAGATGGCGGAAGAAGGCATCGCCGCCCACTGGAAATACAAAGACGGCCCGGTTTCGGCGCAGGACGAGCAACGCCTCGCGTGGCTGCGGCAGGTGGTCGAATGGCAGCGCGACGTCAGCGATCCCAACGAATTTCTTTCCACGCTCAAGGTCGATCTTTATCCCGAAGAGGTTTACACCTTCACGCCGAAGGGCAAAGTCGTGGTGCTGCCGCGCGACGCCACGCCTATCGATTTCGCTTACACCATTCACACCGAAGTCGGACACACCTGCGTCGGCGCCAAGGTCAATGGACGCATGGTCCCGCTGCGCTACAAGCTGCACTCCGGCGACATCGTGGAAATTCTGACCCAGCCCGGCCACAAGCCCAGCCGCGACTGGCTCGCGCTGGTGAAGTCGTCGCGCTCGCGCAACAAGATCAAACACTGGCTCAACGTGCACCAGCGCGAGCGTGCGATCGAAATTGGCCGCAAGCTGATCGAAAAAGAAGCGCGCAAATATCGCATCGCGCTGAAAGAAATTAAAGACGATGAGTTGCAGAAAGTCGCCTCCGGATACGGCCTGGGCAAAGCCGACGACCTCATGTCCGGCATCGGCTACGGAAAATATTCCGCGCGTCAGGTGCTGGCCCGGCTCCTGCCGTCATCGACGCCGGTCCAGATCCCCGGCGAGCCCGACTCCGACGCGCTCACCTCGCAGCCCGGCGGATTCGCCAGCGTCGTGCGCCGCGTCTTCGGCGACAGCAACGCCATCACCGTCCGCGGCCAGGGAGACATGCTCGTCTACCGCGCCCGCTGCTGCAATCCCATTCGCGGCGAAGGCATCGTTGGATACATCACGCGCGGCAAGGGCGTCGCCGTGCACTCGGTGAATTGCTCCAACGTCACGAATCTGCTTTACGAGCCAGAGCGCAAGATCGACGTAGAATGGGCCCGCAACGAGGCGACCCCGGCGGCTTATCCTGTGAAGCTTACGGTGTTCTGCGACGATCGTTTCGGCATGCTGAAGAACATCACCGGAGTCATCGGGGACGCCAAAAGCAACATCAAAAATATCGCCGCCCACACATCGAACAGTCAGGCCAGCGTCGAAGTCGTCCTCGACATCTCAGACCTGAAGCACCTGGAGCAGATCATCGTCGGCCTGCGAAAGATTCCCGGCGTCCACGAAGTGCAGCGACTGCAGAAAATCTAGCTCACCGCCTCTGTGGTACTCTGTGCCCTCTGTGGTTTTGTTTTGATTAAGAAGCGAGAATTTTTCCTATGCGTGAAGTGATTTCCACGAAAGACGCTCCTCAGGCGATCGGCCCCTACTCGCAGGCGATCAAGGCCAACGGCTTCGTATTTACCTCGGGGCAAATTGCCATCGATCCCGCCACGCAGCAGGTAATCTCCGGCGACGTGGCCGTCCAAACCGACCGGGTGTTGCGCAATCTGTCTGAGATTCTGGAAGCAGCCGGCAGCGGCCTGGGGAAAGTCGTTCGCTCAACCGTGTTCCTCAAGAACATGTCGGACTTCGCGGCCATGAATGAGGTCTACGGCAAATACTTCAGCTCGGCCCCGCCCTCGCGGTCCACCGTGGAAGTGGCGCGCCTGCCCAAAGACGTTCTGGTCGAGATCGATGTGATCGCGCTGGAATAGAATCTGACTTCAAGCCTTCAGCTTGCTGGAGGAATCCAAGTGGAGAAAAATGTGCGGAAAAATTTCCTGATCCCCATTGTTTACGTTTTGCTCGCCGCATCCTCACTCGCGCAGACAGCCGCCCACAAACCGGCAGTGCCCAACACCAAGGCTCCGACGAAAGTCACCGGCGACGGCGTGAAGACTGCCTCCGGCCTGCAGTACTGGGACATCAAGGTCGGCACCGGCGCTGAGGCCAAGGCGGGGAGCCACGTCACCGTGCACTACACCGGATGGCTCACCTCGGGCAAGAAGTTCGACAGCTCGGTCGACGCCAACCAGCCCTACGATTTCACTATCGGCAAGGGCGACGTAATCAAAGGCTGGGAAGAAGGCGTGACTGGAATGAAAGTAGGCGGCAAGCGCCAGCTGAAAATTCCACCCGACCTCGCCTACGGCAAGCAGGGATATCCCGGCGTGATTCCCGCCGACGCCACGTTGATCTTCGATGTAAGGCTGCTAGCCGTGAAGTAGAAAAGCTCAACCGCATAGGACACGAAGGAATACAGAGCTCACGCCCCCTCTGTGTTTCTCCGTGACCTCTGTGGTGAGAGACTAAGCCTTCGCGACTTTGCCGCTGCGCAGGCAGGACGTGCAGACGCGCATCCGTTTACCCTGGCCGTTCACTTTGGCGTGGACTGGACGAAGATTGACGTTCCAGCGCCGCTTGGTGACGTTGTGGGCGTGGCTGATGTGGTTTCCCGCTTGCGGCTTCTTGCCGCAGATATCACATTGTTGAGACATGACTGCTCTGGATCCTCTCGGGGCTTGGTGACAAACTTATATTTTACCGTACGGAGCCCCTTTTCGCCACTCCAACACGCTGTGCGATACTTGAATTCATGCAGTCCCCGCTCCAATCGGACACCGCAGCGACCGATCCGAAATCGGTAAAAGTGAACCTCACCACCGGCACTGGCGTCGACATCGACTGGGCGGACGGCCACGTCTCACACTACAATTTCGTCTACCTGCGCGACGCCTGCCCCTGCGCCATGTGCGAAGAAGAGCGTGGCAAAGCCGGACGCCGCGCCGGCGACCCTCCCAAGCCCGCTCCCGGCGCCCTTCCCATGTTCAAGGCCGCGGCCAAGCCAGTGTCAGCCGAGGGCGTGGGCAAGTACGCCATCAAGTTCTCGTGGAACGACAGTCACGACCTCGGAATCTACTCCTGGCGCTTCCTCCGCGAAATCTGCCCCTGCGCCGAATGCAAGGTGCAGAACATAATCACGCACTAACCCACAATTCACTATCCCAGATGGGGATAGCTTCGATGTCTTGGTGACATCCATCACAGACCGCAGGAGCGAAAATCCACGAAACTGTAGGGGCATACGTTAACCATGCCGCGCATGGCAACAGTGCCGAAGGCACGGGAAGTGAAAGCCCGGCACGGAAGTGCCGGGAAAGCGGTAAGAGACGCAACCGAGTCCCGAAGGGACGGCACCATGGCCCACACTTATCCCAATATTCTGATTCATTGTGTCTTCAGCACGAAACAACGCCGCGACCTCATTCCGGTGGAATTGCGCGAAACGCTCCGAATGTATTTCGTCGGAATCGGCAAGGGCCACGACATTCCTGTGCTCTGTGCGGGAGGAACTGCCAATCATGCCCATATCTTGATTGCACTGCCTCCCGTCATCCCCCTGGCGAAGGCAGTGCAGGTGTTCAAGGCCAATTCTTCGCGCTGGCTCGGCGAGCACGGATTCGATTTTGCATGGCAGGAAGGTTACGGCGCATTCAGCGTGAGCGCGTCGAACGTTGACGCGGTGAAATACTACATCGAACACCAGCCCGAACATCACGCCAAGCACACGTTCGAGGACGAATACGTGTCTCTTCTGCGAAAGTCTGGTCTGAACTACGATCCCGAATGCGTTTTCGGCTGAAAGCTGCCTTTCCCGGCACTTCCGTGCCGGGCTTTCACATTCCGCCGCTTCGCGGCTGGCTCGCATTTCTCAGGGATCGCCTTCCGACCGCAATCTCAAATCAGGACTTACTTCGCTGTTTTCTCCTACCGAGTCCGATCTCCGATCCTAATCCCCACCTCGCCGATTTCATTTCCCCTGTAAAATTGAATTACGAACTCCGGAGCCACTTCCGCATTGTCTTTTCTCGACCAACTCAATCCGCAGCAGCGCGAGGCCGTCGAGACCACCGAAGGCCCGGTGCTGATCCTCGCCGGCGCGGGCAGCGGGAAGACGCGCGTCATCACCTACCGCATCGCCTACCTGATCGAGCACAAGGGCGTCATGCCTGAATCCATTCTGGCGATGACCTTCACCAACAAAGCCGCCGCCGAGATGGGGGAGCGCGTCGAGAAACTTGTCGGCGGACTGAGCATCGCCAAGCCGGTCATCTCGACCTTCCATTCTTTCTGCGTGCGCATGCTGCGCCGCGACATCGAAGCTCTGCGCATCCCGTCCACGGTGCCCGGCCAGCCGCCCATCGGCCACACGAAAAAGTTCGTCATCTACGACGAGAGCGACCAGCAATCGGTTGTCAAGTCGATCATGAAGCGCCTCGGCCTCGACGACAAGCAACTCACGCCCCGCATCGTTCTCGGCCGCATTTCATGGGCGAAAAATCACATGCTCGATCCGCAGGAACTCTACCTGCAATCCGCCGACCCGAAGACGGAGAAGATCGCCCACCTGTTCGAGGAATACCGCAAAGAACTGCGCAAGGCCAACGCCCTCGACTTCGACGACTTGCTGCTCGAGGCTGTCCGTCTGCTGAAGTCCGCCGCGCAAGTTCGCGAGTACTACAACCGCAAGTTCCAGTACCTGCTCATCGACGAATATCAGGACACCAATCGCCCGCAGTACGAACTCATGCGCATGCTGGTCGGAGAGCGCCACAACGTCTGCGCCGTCGGCGACGAAGATCAGTCGATCTACTCGTGGCGCGGCGCCGACATCCGCAACATTCTCGAATTCGAACACGACTTCCCCGAAGCGAAAATCATTCGCCTCGAGCAGAATTACCGCTCGACGCAGAATATTCTGCAGGCTGCGTCGGCGGTGGTCGCCAACAACATTCGCCGCAAAGGCAAGAACCTCTGGACTTCCCGCCAGGGCGGGACCAAGATCGGATTCTACGAAGCTCCCGACGGCGAGAACGAAGCGCTCTTCGCCGCCGATTGGATCGCGCGCTACCTGCGCGAGGCCATCGACCGTGGAGAGGAGCCGCGCGCAGCCGTTCTCTACCGCACCAACTCGCAATCTCGTTTGTTTGAAGAAGCCATGCGCCGCTACAGCCTGAAATATCACGTGGTCGGCGGATTTTCTTTCTACGAGCGCGCCGAGATCAAAGACATGATCTCGTACCTCAAAGTCATTCAGAATCCTGACGACTCGATCTCGCTGCTGCGCGTCATCAACACGCCCGCCCGCGGCATTGGCAAAGGCACCATCGACACGCTCGAGCAGTTGGCGCTGGAAACTGGATTGTCTCTGTGGGGCGCAGTCGGCCAAGCCCTCAAGCGGCAGTTGTTACCGCCCCGCGCGCTAACTTCGCTCAAGAATTTTCAGCAGCTGATCGAAGATGCCGCCGCCATGCTCGCCGGAAACGTAGTCGAGCAATTGGAAAAAAGCGCAAGCGTGGAGTCGCCCGAGCCTGTGTGGGGACAGCCGCCCTCGGCTGACCTGAGCCAGGTCGAAGGGGCTGTCCAGCAGGGCGAAGCCCTGCCGCCTGCCGATGAAGCCGGCGAAGATGCCGCCGCCTTCGATCCCGCCGAATTCGGAAACTTCTCTTTCGACTTCGGCGCGGCGGACCCTGAACCGGCTGCGTCTGTGCCTGATCCGGAACCTGATCCGGAAGTGGAGGCCAGCGGCCTCCCCGACAGCCGGCCGGACGCCGGCGCTACTGCATCCGCGGACTCTTTCCCGGCGCCCACCGTTTCCACCGCCGACATTCTCAAATTCCTCATCGACCGCACCGGCTACATCAAGCTGCTCGAAGACGAGGACACGCCCGAAGCTTTCTCCCGCATCGAAAACCTGCGCGAACTGGTCAACGCCGCCATGGACTCGCGCGATCGCGCCGAAACGCTCGACATGTTTCTCGATCACGCCGCGCTCATCGCCGACGCCGACGACTACGATCAGCGGGCCCAGATCACGTTGATGAGCCTGCACGCCGCCAAGGGCCTCGAGTTTCCGCTGGTCTTCCTCAGCGGCCTGGAAGAAGGCCTCTTCCCGCACTCGCGCACCATGCTCGTCCCTGAAGAGATCGAAGAAGAACGGCGCCTCTGCTATGTCGGCATGACCCGCGCCATGGACCAACTGGTGCTAACGCGCGCGGTCTATCGCCGTCGTTACGGCACAGATTTGCCCGAGGCCAGCGTCCCCTCGCGCTTCCTGGAAGAAGTCCCGGCCGGCCTGATCGAAGAACTGGGCACAAAGAAGCGCTCGCGTGGGAAGAGCCGCTGTGGGGACGGGCACTCCTGCCCGTCCAGCGGGGCGAAGCCCCGCGTATGCCGAAACGACTCACTATTCCTACGAAGACGAAGATCAAAGCGCAGTGTGGCATAGTGGCGAACGCCAGGCCAGTCAGGGCCGCAACTCAAAGCCCACGCCGCCCGCCCGCGCCTATAACTCCATCGAGAACATCGCCGAGTTCTTCGCCAGCCGCGGCAAGAAGTTTTCCGCCCCCAAAATGCCCGTCGAAGAGCCGACCGGCAAGCGCGGATTCCGCCCCGGCCAGAAGGTTCGCCATCCTAAATATGGCGAAGGAACGGTCTACCAGCGCGAAGGAGAAGGCGAAGAAGCCAAGATTACTGTACAATTTCCACGCTTCGGCTTGAAGAAGCTGGTGGAGAAGTACGCCCAGCTGGAAAGAGCCTGAAGCGGAATTTGGTAATTCTGTAATCGGGTAATTTGGCAATTTCTTCGAGCCTCGATTCAAATTACAAAATTGCCCGATTACCAAATTACAAAATCAAAAAGGAATCATGGCCAATACATCGAAGCTAGCCCGAGAAGACCGCAAGAAAGCCAAACGCGCCTCGCGCAAGAAGCGCAAGGCAGAAAAGCCGCTGAAGGAGCGCGACTATCCGCGCGGCTCCAAGAAGCCCAAGGTCAAGAAGATGGCCCGCGGCCAGGCGAAGCGTTAGGCGAACGTGAGAATTCGGCAGGAGTCAGCCAGCGGTGCACCGTGCAAACGACCATCGCTGGCTGACAACTGAGAGCTGACGGCTGAAAGCTGAGTTCAGGGAGACCATAACCGCTTGTCACAACCAACTACCGAGCCCGCGGACGTCGTTCGCACCTCGAACAGCCAGCTTCTCTGCTGCAAGTCGATTGACAAGCTGATCTCCGAATCCGAGAACCCGGAAAACCGGCTGAGCAAATCACTCGGCCCCTGGTCGCTGACCGCGCTCGGCATTGGCGCCATCATCGGCTCGGGCATTTTTGTGCTTACCGGCACTGCGGCCGCAGGAGAATATTTCCAGGCGCCCTCCATCCTGCATGCCCAGGCGCTCGACGTAATCGTCAATTTCGTGCGCACCGGCACCACCGCGGGAGCGCTTATGCACGGTCGCCCGCCAGCCGGGCCATCGATTGCGATTTCGTTTCTGCTGGTGGCAGTCGCCTGCAGCTTCGCGGGCCTCTGTTACGCCGAGCTGGCCTCGATGATCCCCATCGCGGGCAGCGCCTACACCTACTCCTACGCCACGCTCGGAGAAATTTTCGCCTGGATCATCGGCTGGGACCTGATCCTCGAATACGTGGTCTCAAACGTCGCGGTCGCCGTCGGCTTTGCCGGTTATACGAAAGCGCAACTGGCCGTCTTCGGCCTCAACTTGCCGGAAAAATGGGCGAGCCCGGTCTGGGCTGGCGGGCAGTGGACGGGATCCTATTTCAATCTTCCCGGCTTCCTCATCGTTTTCATTCTTACGCTGTTGCTGGTGCGCGGGGTGAAGGAATCGGCGGAGACCAACAACATCATGGTGACGGTGAAGATCGGCGCCATCCTGACCTTCCTGGTCGTCGGTGGAATGCTGGTAAAGCCCGCCAACTGGGTGCCCTTCGCGCCTTCTGGATTCGCCGGAATCGTCACCGGAGGCGCCATCGTCTTCTTCACCTACATCGGATTCGATTCTGTCTCCACCGCCGCCGAGGAATCGCGCAATCCGCAAAAAGATTTGCCCTTCGGCATCATCATGTCGCTGATCGTGTGCACGCTGCTCTACGTCGGCGTTGCGGTCGTACTGCTCGGCATGATGAAGTACACGACCTTCGTCTCCGGCGCAGCCGCCGAAGCCCCCGTGGCCTACGCGATGAAGTATCTGGGCGTGCACCCGTTCTTCCGCTCGGTCATCGTGATCGGGGCGCTGACGGGCATGATCTCTTCGCTGCTCGTGTTTCAGTACGGGCAAGCGCGCATCTGGTACGCCATGTCGCGCGACGGCCTGCTGCCCAAACTTTTTTCCGCGGTGCATCCGAAGTATAAGACGCCGTACTGGTCCACCTGGATCGCCTGTTTCGCCGTAGGCATTCCCGCCGGCCTCGTCGATATCGGAGATGCTGCCGACCTCGCCAACATCGGCACGCTGTTTGCCTTCGTTCTGGTTTCGGTGGGAGTGATCATCCTCCGCCGCCGGCAGCCCGATCGCAAGCGCGCTTTCCGAGTTCCCTTTGTGCCGTGGTTCCCTCTGATTTCAGTGGTGCTGTGCGGCGGCCTGATGTTCGGCCTCACCTTGATTACGTGGCTGCGCTTCGTGATCTGGCTGGCCCTGGGCCTGCTTATCTATTTCTTCTACAGCCGTCACCGCAGCGAGTTCGCTCGGCGCTGAATTTCGTAACTCCGTAACTTTTCTGCGCCTCGGCTGCTAACTGCAACGCGGCCCGCTCCGTCCAACATCGCGGCTACACAGGTACCCGTTCGCTCAAACCCTCTGTTTGGATAAGGAGTGCCCCATGCAACTTCGCATTTATGCCAGCTTCCGATCCCAGTTGGGATTGCTTTTACTTGCGCTGATTCCGGCGCTCGCCTTTTCCTTGTCTGCCTCACCGGCGATCCCTTCCCCTCAAACTCCCAAGGGATCGCTTCCTCCCGACCTGGTGAAGTACTTCGCCGGAAATTGGACGGGAAAGGGCGCATTCGTGAAATCCGGCAAAGAGCTGGCCTCCGACTATAGCTTCGTCCCTGACCTCGAAAACCAGTGTCTGGTCATCCATCAAAAAGAACATCCGCCGAACGACTTCAAATTCGTCGCGCTGTGGAGCGTCGACGCCGATTCAGGAGAGTTGGTCATGCTGCTGGTCAGCAACCATGAGGGCGGCGCGAGCACTCTGCGCGGCACCGGATGGCAGGACGGCAAACTGACCTTCCAGACCGTGCCCCAAGGCCCATCCGACCAGGGCCTGGAGCGCTTCACCTTTCAACGCGACTCCGCCACCGCATTCCACACCACCTACGAATATAGCCAGGACGGCGGCAAGACCTGGAAAGTGGGAGACCACCAGAGCTTCACAAAATCGTCCTGAGTGCTTTGAAAGGGCGCGGCTTCAGCCGCGCCATAAGTTGCACAAGGATCAATCGCTGCTTTAGCCGCTGGAGCCATTTCCGACTCCCTCGCAAATCTCTCTGCAAAAATCTACAATCAGACCCATGACTGATGCTGTAAGCGCGCCGCCTTCGAGTTTCATCCGCCATCTTCCCAAGGCCGAGTTGCACTTGCACCTGGAAGGCGCGGTCGTCCCCGCGACCCTGTTCGAACTTCGCCAGCGCCACGGCGATCCCTGCACGCTCGCCGAAACCGCGGCCTTGTACCGTTACACCGATTTCCAAAGTTTCCTGATGGCCTTCAAAGAGGTCAGCGCACATTTGCGCGGCCCAGATGACTACGAATTCGCCACCTACAACCTGATGCGGCACCTCAAAGAACAGAACATTCTGCACGCCGAAGTCTATGTTTCCGTCGGAGTTTGCCTCTACCGCAAGCAGGATTTCGCCGCCATCTTCGAAGGCCTGGAGCGTGGACGTGCCCGCGGCGCGCGCGATTTCGACACCTCATTGCTCTGGATCTTCGACGCCACCCGCCACTTCGGCGTGGAAGAAGCGCAGAAAGTCTTCGAACTCGCGGCGCGCTATCAGGATCGCAATGTAGTCGGCGTCGGCATTGGCGGCGACGAGATAAAAGCGCCGCCCGAACTTTTCCGCAGCGTCTACGAGTACGCCGCGCTCAACGGCCTGCGACTAACCGCTCACGCCGGAGAGACCGGCCCGGCAGAATCCATCTGGGGAGTGCTCAACCTGCGCGCCGAGCGCATCGGCCACGGTCTTACCGCGGCGCAGGATCCCGATCTGATCGAGGAACTTTCCTACCGCCAGATTCCCGTCGAAATCTGCCTCACCAGCAATGTGCGCACTGGAGTCTGCAAGTCAATCGCCGAGCATCCCGCCAAGAGCTACTTCGATCAGGGCGTGATGATCACGCTCAATACCGACGATCCAGCGCTGTTCGGCACAACCCTGTCGCGCGAATATCAGCTCGCCCAGGAGACCTTTGGATTCACCGACGAGCATCTCCGCGAACTGGCGCGCAACTCGTTCGAGGCATCATTTCTTCCCGCGGAGAAGAAGCTCGAACTTCTCAGCCTGTTCGACGCGGCCGCGGCGCGCTAAAATGCCTAGGCCAAAAGCGTTTGTGCCGGACCACTGAAATCATGCCCATTCGCCCCATCCTTCAACTCGGCGATCCAACATTGCGGGAGATCTCCCTTCCAGTCGAAGATCCGGCCTCCCGCGAGATTCACGATCTGGTCCGCGATATGGCCGATACACTCGCGCACTGGCGCCTGAATACCGGCTACGGGCGCGGCATTGCGGCTCCTCAACTCGGCGTGTTGCGACGTGTAATCTTTCTCAAGCTCCCCGGTGTCGAGCCCTGGCCGCTGATCAATCCGGAAATCGTTCACCGCAGTGCAGAAAAATCCGTGGTCTGGGACGCCTGTCTCAGCTTTCTTTCTATCTTCATGCCGGTCGAGCGCCACCGCCGCATCGTCGTCCGCTATCAGAATCTTTACGACGAGACGCTCGAGTTCGAGGCCAGCGAAGATCGCGACCTCTCCGAACTTCTGCAACACGAAATCGATCACCTCGATGGCATTCTCGCCATCGACCGCGTTACCGATATCAAGGCCATCATCTCGCGCGAGGAATTCGAAAAACGATACCGCGATCGCAGCCCCTACGCCATCGACGCAGTCCAGACGAGTGACTCATCGGAGAAATCAAGGCTGACATCCAATAAGTGGCCGCTGCCCTCCGACCGGAACATCTGATGTTGAGCATCGGCATCGTCGCCTGCAGCACGGAAGGAGCCGCGCTCTGCTATCGCACCATTTCGCTCGAAGGCGCGCAGATGCTCGGCCGCCACGATCATCCTGAGGTTGCGCTCCATTCGTATTCGCTCGCTCAGTACATGAAATCGATTGACGCCGGCGATTGGGCGGGCGTCGCGCAGTTGATGCTCTCTTCCGCTGAGAAGCTGGCGCGTGCCGGTGCGGATTTTCTCATCTGTCCGGACAACACCATTCATCAGGCGTTCGATCTGGTCGAGCACCGGTCTCCGCGGCCGTGGCTCCACATCGCCCGCGAAGTCGCCGCCGAAGCGCAGCGCCGCCAGTTCAAACGTGTGGCCGTTCTCGGAACGCGTTATCTGATGGAGGGTCCGGTCTACCGCGAAGCCTTGAAGTCCGCCGGCATCGAACACCGCGTTCCCGGCGCCCAGCAGCGCGAACGCCTCAACCAGATCATTTTCGATGAGCTGGTAAACGGCCAGATTCTCCCACGCTCGCTCGCTTACTATGTGGAAGTCATTCGCAGCCTGAAGGACGAAGGCTGCGACGCAGTGGCACTGGCCTGCACCGAGATTCCGCTGTTAGTGAGCCCGGAATCCTCGCCGCTGCCCACGCTGGACTCCACGCGACTATTAGCCAGAGCCGCAGTGCGCAAGGCCATAGAAGGCTAAGCGATCTATGTAGGGACAGCCGCCCCCGGCTGTCCAGCCGAGCAAAGCTCGGCGGTGTTGTGCCGGTAATTGAGGTATCAAGAATGAAAGCCTACATGGCGGCGTTTTCGATTTTGCTCGTAACCGTAGCGGCGCTGTGCCAGAGCGAAGCCAGCTACATACCCGAGGCTGGTTTCGTGCCCGACCCGAAAACAGCGATAGCGATTGCGGAGGCCGTGCTGGTTCCGGTCTATGGCAAGAAACAAATTGAAAGCGAACGTCCGTTCACGGCTACCCTGAAGGATGACGTGTGGACAGTCGAGGGTACCCTTCACTGTTCCGATGGCAAAGGCGGAGTAACAACGTCGTGCGACGGTGGTGTCGCGGTCGTGAAGATCGCCAAGCGGAACGGCCGTATCCTGTCCATGGGGCACGGCAAATGAAGCCGACCCGAACTGTCTTGACCAAAATGCTGCCACCGGGCCACGAACTCAAATTTCGCAAGCTGCCTAGCATCTACGCCGTAGTCCGCCTCGCCCCCGACGCGCCCGTTCCCGCGTGGGCCACGACGGCCGAGTTCACGTCCATCACGCGAACCGCCGCCGAACTCTCAATCGTCTGCCCAGCAGAGAATCTTCCCGCAGACGTGCATTCGCCGCACCGCTGGATTTGCCTGAAACTCGAGGGCCCATTCCCGTTCACACAAACCGGGGTCCTGCTCTCGTTCATCGAACCACTCTCCGGCAACAATATCCCGATATTCGCCGTCTCAACCTACGACACGGATTACGTTCTCATCCCCGAGGATTTTGCAGAGAAAGCAGCCGCCACGTTGAAGGAAGCCGGCCACATAGAAATTCAGTAATCTACTTCTGAGGTAGGCATTATGGTTCGAGTCGCACTACCATTCCATCTGCGAAATCTGGCCAATGTAGGGCACGAAGTGACGCTTGAAATCGACGGTCCAGTCACGCAGCGCACTATTCTTGACGCTCTCGAAATCCGCTATCCCATGCTCCAGGGCGCAATTCGCGACCACATTACGCTGCAGCGCAGGCCATTCCTGCGTTTTTTCGCCTGCGAAGAAGATCTTTCCCACGAGTCCCCGGATGCTCCGTTGCCCGAAGCAGTCGCGTCCGGCAAAGAGCCATTCCTGGTGATCGGAGCGATTGCTGGAGGATAAGAATGTACGTCCGCATCAAGGGTCGAGTGAGACAGGTCGGTCCGCCGCCACCGTTGATGCAGAGTTCGTCGCCAGAAAACGTTCGCACATCGAATCCGGCAGCGCGCAGCCGCTCATTCGTTTTGCGATTTTCCTCAATCGCGAGCAGCCGCTTATTGCCCAGCGCCAGCACATTGCAGGCCAGCGTGTCGCGCTCCGACGGATCGATCTCGACGAACTTAAACCCACGAGCCCGCAGCAGTTCGACCGTCTCCACCGCAAGCCCCGCCAGATCGACCACCGCAGTCTGCGCATCGAGCAAGCTGATCAGCGACATCAAATGCAGGCACGTCGCCGGCCCCGCGCCATGCGGCAACGGCGCAGAGATCACGTCGATTCCCTTCGGCACCATCAGATCCCGCATCTGCTGAATGCCTGCGGTATTGGTGCGGTAACTGCGACCGATGAGTAGAGTCTTCGCATCCAGCCAGACGATGTCCCCCGCCTCCGTCGTGCCCGGAGCCACAATTTTGGCGGGATTCGGAATCTCCATCCGGATGCAGAACGCGCCATGGTTCCTGCCTTCGGTCACCCGGTTCGCTTTCCCCGGACGCATCGCGATCACTCCGAAATCCGTCGCCAGCGATGCATCGTGAGCGTAGACAGCGTCGAGCGAAAGATCGACGGCCGGTGGCAACTCGAGAACTTCAGCTCCCACCGCCTCCAACTCCCGGCAAAGCGATTCATGCTGCGCCTGCGCCTTCTCAAAATCAGGAGCGTGCAGGAATCCCAGGTCGCGCCAGCGCGCCGCGCGTTCCGGCTGATTCCATCCTGCTGTCCGCGGCGAACATACCAGCACCCGCTCCAACGGTCCCACCATCGAGTGCCCGTTGAATCGCTTTTCGATTGCCGTTTCTCCGATCGACACGTTCGAAGGTTGTGAAGTCATCAGAGCCCTCCATGAGTCCAAGAATCATTATGGCAAAAGCGAGAGGGGAAGGCGCGGTGAGTTCTCAGAATTCTACGTGCGCCCGAAATGTGGGCACGACCACCGGCCCGCGGTCGCGGTTGTAGCCCGGATTATCGATGTGCTGCAGTCCCGGCGCCAGATAAATTCCGCGCCACACATGCGCCGTGTAATAAGTCTCCAAAATATTTTCCCGGCCGTAATTGAGCTTGCCGTCGCCCAGCAGGAAGCCCTGGCCGCCAGCGGCCAGATAATTCTGATGATCCTTCTTGATGGCGTTGCTAACGAACGCGACTCCGGCGCGGTCCTGTTTGCGATGCCACCACGCGCCATTCGCCCCGATTCCCTGATCGAAAGTCTGATCCACTTCCGTGTAAGCGAACGACTCGGTCTTCCCGTTGTCCCAGCCGAAACGTCCGAACGCCGTGAGATATCGAGTCAGGGCCTGTTCCACGTTCATACCGAAGCCATACTTGCGCGTGATGTGCCACGGATGATCGGTGATATCGGGCGTCGCGCCCGTCTGTTCCGCTAACGCGACCTGGTCGCGATAAATCCCCATGTTGGCGTAATTCGTGTATGCCAGCAGGCGAATCACGCCTGATTTTTTCGGAATGATGCCGTGCCGCAATTCGTATTCGTAATTTTCCGCATGCGCCTGCCAGGGCTTCCACACCAGATCAATGCCGTTGGCGATCTTCGGCATCAGCGCTTCTGCGAAGCGGAATCCCCAGTTGCGATCTTCGAAATCGGCCGTCAATCCTACGGTGTAGCCGCGCGTGTCCGCCGCATAGTCCCAGGCGCCATTGTTGTCGACGGTCCAGTTGATGAACTGAAAATGCGTATCGGTGCCGACGGAATTGATATCGAAAAAATCTGGCATGCTGAACTTGCCGAAGCGCAGTTCGAGGCGCCGCCGCGGCAGCTGGTCAAAAAGATTGTAGGCACTGCGCTGATTTTCCACCTTGTCCCGGCTCAGCGCGATTACGTGATGGATCATCCCCCGGCCAAGATACGGCACCTTGCTCAGCAGCGGATTGCGCACGATATCGAGATCGGTGTTTCCAGCCAGGCCGAATCCCTGGGAGAGCGCCGAGCCGCCCGCCTCCTCCAAGTCGACGATCAGTTCGGTGGAGTTGCTGAGGCGCGCGCCCGTGTAGAGCGTCAGCACGCGTGAGGTTGCCTTCTCATAATGCGGGCCCAAGCTGTGAGGCCCGCTATACAAGAGCGTGGAATTCAGGGTGCGCCTGAAAAATAAAATTGGCCTGCCCCGAGAGCCAGAAACGCGAGCTCTTGAAGTGCGGCAGCATCGCCTCCGTGCTGTCGTCGGGCGGAGGGTCCGGGAGGGCAGCGATCGCAGGCGATGCCGGACCGGCGCGCGACGCTGGCGGGCGGCGCTGCGTCAGACTGCTGCGCCAGCGCGGATACGCTGACAAGCGCCAGGGTCGCCGCCAGGAATCGGGCACGCCAGCGCGCGCCGGATCCGCTTACGATATTGAAAATGAATTTCAATCTAAATTCCGAGGTCCACGCGAATCGGCATCCAGCTTGGGGGCGCGATCTCCATCGCAAGCATTCCCTAAAGGCCAAGCCTCAAAAGAACTCGTTAACTATAGCATCATCCTGGAAGTTAATTATGGTTAATATCGGAATCTCGACCGGTTCGGCTCGCAGATTTCCGCGAGCTTGAGCCTACGCATTCATCGTTACAATCGTGTTAACGCGACATCGCCCCGGCGGCGTTTCATCGATCATCACGATTGCCCACGACTTGCTTTCGCTCCGGTCGTGTGACAACAGTTCGTGCGGAGATAGTTCGGGTGGGGACGGGCGCATTCGCCGTCCCGCGCACCATCCGATAGCGCTCAATCGCTGAACCGCACAGTAGCCAAAACCTGCTCGAGCAATTGCTTCGCGCGAGGCCCCGCGCTGGTAATTGCCCAAATGTTTCCGTCGCTGACGAGAACAGCCTCCGCCTTCTCGCCGGATGAAGCGAGAGTTCCCTTGCGCCCGGCAATCATGACGGGCGCACTCTTGCTGCGAATGCCCTCCTCCGCAAATTCCTGCCGAAGATCGAATTTCCCCGTCGGCAGCGATGCAGAAAGGTTCTTTACTTTGATGCTTTCGGCCTGCGGTCCCTCCATCGACACCAGATCGGTCTGCGGCCAGGCCGCGCCCAGATCTCCAAACTTGAAGGAAGGCGGTTTTCGAATCGACAAACCAATCCACGGATTACGGTAATCATCGCCGCTGACTGTGAATGGCGGAGCATCTTCCGGCACTGCAACGCTCTTGCCATCCACCGTGTACTGCAATATCTTGACGTCGACGTTGCTGAAAAGTTGTCCCAGCGCGCCAACACCACCGAGTGTTCCATCTTCCAGAGCGCTGGTGAAAAAGCTGAAGCGCGCCGCATCGGCCGCGCCCGGCGAGTAGAGCGCCGCGTCGATCGGAATCCAGCTCTCGCCGATGCGAACTTCAACCCACGCGTGCCCGCCCCAAATGCCGCCCGCGTAAACATAGCCCATGCGCAGCCGCGATGGAATGCCCGCCGCCCGCATCAGCGATCCCAGCAGCATGGAATATCCGAAGCACGTGCCACGCCGGTTGCGCGCCACCTCCGACGCGGGCGCGATCGCAATCCCCATATCGAATTTCATGTTGTCGTTCGTCCAGCGCTGCAAAGCCTGCGCCGCGCGCCACGCGTCGCGCTCATTTCCCACTACCTTCGCCGCAATCGCCTGAATGTTCGCGTCATCCGACTGCATGAGCGCGTTGGGCGCAAGAAACGGAGCAGACGAATTGTCGCTGGTCACGGGACGGCTCGCATCCGACTTCGGTTCAATCCGCCGGACGTCGAGCACTACGTAGCTGGCAGTCTTTTCGATGATGTGCTGGTTGTCAGTCTCCAGTTCAGGCCAGCCCAACTCCGGACGTTTGTGAATAAGTTTCAGCCTGACTCCCTCGATCAGCCGTTCCTCCGGCAAGCGAATGTTCGCCTTCACAATCGACCGGCTGAACGTCTCCTCCGGCAGCGTCGCGCCCATCGACGCGGCCGAAGCCTGCTTGCCCTCAACTCGCAGCGCTTCCATTTCTCCCAGCGGGCTCGGCACTACCTGGCGAAGCAGCCAGCCGTCGTGATCGATCCACAGCGTCGATTTTCCCGGCATAGCGTCGATGCTCTGCTCGATTTTCAATCCGCCTATCCTTTTGCCGCCGAAGGCCACGTCTTCACTTCCGACAAGCGTGCTGGTGATCGTGGCAACCGAACCCAGCTCTGCAGAAAACGTCTGGTAGGCGACGGAATCACCAGGCACATGCAGACGCGAAATCAGCAAATGCCGCGCGCCATCGGGCCCCAGCAGTGTTCCGGTAAAGGCCGCGTTGCGCGGGTATGACTTCCCGCCCGTGGTCGTCGTCACTGCGAGCGATCCGTCGCGCACCTGCACCTCAACGTGCGTCCCCTGCTGCGAACTGGATTGATCGCTCGAAACGCTCTTCAAATGCCCTTGAGCATCTTCGTGATATTGAGTAGCGAATTTCATCTCGAGCTTGGTGCCCATGCGGTTGAATACCAAATCACTTTCGATGGAAGTGACTGTGCCCCCGTTCGCATCGGGCAAAGTGGATTCATGATAGGTTCCTGTCGGCGCGCCTTCGAGCCGATACTCGGCCACGACTTCGCGGGCCGGATGCGGCGGCGCAGCCTCTTGTCCCTGAACCGGCGCGATAATCAAGAGCGCCACAAAGCATATGGAAAGAGCGGCAAGCGAGAGCGCACGGGTTCCCGAGGATTTACGTTTGTGCATGAAGTCTTTCTCCTTGATTTCGAACTGCTGTCGTAAGAGGCAGTCTCGAATCCGGCGGGACCTTACACGAAAACCTAAGATTCGCCCGCAAATAAGTTTTGTAAGCTCTTCTGCCCGCCAGAGACAGCCTTGTTGGATGAAGAACTCTTTCTGGTTTGCGATTGATCTAACGTGGTGAGCGCGGCATGACTGCGGAAAAAGAAATAACGGCTGAGGTGCCCGCCATCCCCAAAACGCGGACACGGGATCAACTCGAGCGCGAGTATGACCAGCTTTGGACCGATCTCGGCCCGAGCCTGGGCCGTCTGGTCTCCTCCTACGAATCGGAGCCGCAGGCGCGCGAAGATCTTCTTGCAGGAAATTCGCCTCGCCATCTGGGTGGCCCTCCCGCGGTTTCGCGGCGAATCGTCGTTGCGCACTTTTGTTTTCCGCATCGCACACAACCGCGCCCTCACGCATGTCTGGCGCAGGAAACGCGCAGGCATCGCCGAGGAGCCACAGGATATTCCCGATCCGCGCAGCAGTCCTGAGATCGACACCATGCAGCGCGTGGATCAGTCACGCCTGCTCGAAGCGATCCGCCTTCTGCCCATTCCGTTTCGCCAGATCCTCACGCTCGCCCTCGAAGATTTCTCGCACGCAGAAATCGCAGCAATTTTAGGCATCAGTGAAAACAACGTCGCCGTGCGCATGAACCGCGCCCGCAGGCAGCTCAGAGAAAGGTTGAGACCATGACGAATCCCGACGCAGAAATCGAATCCTGGCGCGCCGCTTGGACCTCAAGCGCCGAAGTTCCTTCCAGCGCTCCAGCTGAGTCTCGGCGCAAAGCCGTGCAGCAGCAGAGGAGTTTGCGCATGCAGCACATTGCTGAACTCACGATGGCCGTTGTGTTTCTCGTCTTCAGCGCCATCGTGGTTTGGAAACGTCCTGGTGTCGAATCCTATGTGTGGGCAGCTGTCGTCTGGGCGGGCACAATCGTGGCCACCGCTTTTTCTCTGTGGAACTGGCGAAGTCTCTGGACCGCCGACTTGAAATCGGTGGCCGAGTTCACCGAGCACTATCGCAAGCGCTGCCTCGCAGGTCTTCGTGCCGTCCGTTTTGGCAGGGCATTTCTGGTGGTTCAAATCGCAATTACAGTGCCCTGGCTTACCGCCGACTATCTTCGGCGCCAAATCAGCGGGATTTCTTTCGCGCTCGCAATGCTGGTCCTGGCCTTGTTTACCGTGGGATTCGTGCTGTTCTTCGCACACGTCCAGCGCCGTAATTCTCTGGAATTGAAAGAGCTGAGCACAATGGATAAATTGGATTAGTAATCGGCAGGCCGAGAAGATGAAGGCTGGGCGTTTCCTGCACAAAACAAAAAGGACAGTCCGGAGCCCCCGAGACTGTCCCTCAAACCCTCCCGGTTAGAAGGGCAGCTTGATGACTTTGAGGTTACCGCCGCCATGTTGCAAAGTGATTTCAGAAGCGTGAATATCTGATGAATTCGTGCTTGGCTGTTATATTAATCGCTTGCGCACACCGCTGTTGAAATCTCGCATGACGTCTTTCTCTCTTGCCGGGGGATTTGATGCCGTCCAAAACATCGCGAAAAACTGAGCAGTCCCGCCGCCTGCAACAGCGCGCGGAGAGCATGATTCCCGGAGGCGTGAACTCGCCTGTCCGCGCGTTTCGCTCGGTCGGCTGCGATCCGCCATTCATCATCCGCGGAAAAGGTTCGCACATCTGGGACGCCGACGAAAATGAATTAATCGATTACATCGGATCGTGGGGACCGCTCATTCTCGGCCACGCCGAACCCAGCGTGCTCGACGCCATCGTGAGCGCCGCCTGCAACGGCACCAGTTTCGGCGCATCGACTCCCGCCGAGGCCGATCTCGCCGAACTTGTTTTGTCCGCCTATCCGCACATTCAGAAAGTTCGCTTCGTCAGCTCCGGCACCGAAGCCACCATGTCGGCGATCCGCCTGGCGCGCGCCTACACCAAACGCAAATACATCGTGAAGTTTGAAGGCTGCTATCACGGTCACGCCGACGCGCTGCTGGTGAAAGCCGGATCGGGAGTGGCGACCCTCGGAATCCCGGGCTCTGCGGGCGTTCCCGACGAGTTCATCCAATTCACGCTGGCGTTGCCCTTCAATAATCTCTCTGCCGTGGAACACGCGTTCAACAAATACAAACATCAGATTGCCTGCGTGATCGTGGAACCCGTCGTCGGCAACATGGGATGCGTCCCGGCCGCCGATGACTACCTGGTCGGCCTGCGCATGATCACCGAGCGCGAGCGTTCCGTGCTGATCTTCGATGAAGTCATGACCGGATTTCGTCTCGCCTTTGGCGGAGCGCAGGAGTTGTACAACATTCGTCCCGACCTGACCACGCTGGGAAAAATCATTGGTGGCGGATTGCCCGTCGGAGCCTACGGCGGGCCCAGCGAGATTATGGATCTCGTCGCCCCGCTGGGTCCGATGTATCAGGCGGGCACACTCTCCGGAAATCCCCTGGCCATGGCCGCGGGATGCGCCATGCTCAAGCAGTTGCGCGATCGCAAAGCCGAAATCTATCCGCGCCTCGACAAGCTCAGCGGAGAACTCGTCGAAGGCGTGGCCGCCGCCGCCCAGTCCGCGGGCGTTCCGCTCTGCCACAACCGCGTTGGATCAATGTTTACCTGGTTCTTCCAGAAAGGCCCAGTGACCGACTGGGATTCCGCTTCAAAATCCGACACCGAAGCATTCGGCCGCTTCTTCCGCAGCATGCTCGACAGCGGCATCTACCTGCCGCCCTCACAATATGAAGCCGCATTTCTGGGCGCGACCCACAGCGAAGAAGATGTGCAGAAAACCATCGCCGCAGCCAAAGAGGCGTTCGCCGCGGTGAAAAAATAACGCCCGCGATAGCTTGTAATCTAGCTGATAGCTGACAGCTGAGAGCTGACAGCCTGTTGCATCATCTGCGGAATCGTCACAAACTCGTACCCTTCCCGTTTGTAGCGCTGGATCAGATTGTCAGTCGCGAGAATTGTCTGCGAACGGTCGGCCCCCATCTGCTTGTGTCCGCCATCGTGCAATAGGATCACGTCGCCGCCCCGAATCTGCCCGGTGACTTTCCTCTCGATCACCGCCGCTGGCGGCGCGCCCCAATCATATCCAGTCACGTTCCACATCACAGGTTCAAGTCCCAGCATACGGGCAATCCGCAACACGCCCGGACGCCGTCCACCGAACGGCGGACGAAAAAGATTGGAATGCTTTCCGATCGCATCCTGCAAGGACGGCCTGACAGCGTAAGAGCTCTCCGCGAACTTCTGAACCACTTTTGAAAATCAGCAGCGGATGGGTGAACGTATGGTTGCCGATCGCATGCCCAGCCTTCGCGATCTCGCGAACAATCTCGGGGCGCTGCTGCACGTACCGCCCGATCAGGAAAAAAGTCGCCTTCACCCCATGCCGCGCCAGTAGTTCGAGCAGGCGCATGGTGTGGGGATCATTCGGCCCGTCATCGTAGGTAAGCGCCAGTTGCCGGGTCCCGCGCGGAAGCCCCGTGAATGTGCGCCCGTACCACTGCCCGGTGGGCGCCATCGACTGATATCCGGCAGCCACGGCCGCTGCAGCGCCCGCTCCGGCCAGCACAGGTCCAAGCATGCAGCGATTGTAGCGGAAGCAAGGATTGAGTCATGGAGTGATTGACGACGAGAACGCTCGGACGTTGCACTCACCCAAACGCCAAATCACCCAATCTCCGCTGTTAACTCTTCCCGCAATTGTCACTCGCGCTCAACCGGGATATCCTGCCATATTCAAGACATCGCGAACCCCCATGGCCAATCTTTTTGAGCTTCCCCGGTACATTGCAGTGGAAGGTCCCATCCGAGTCGGCAAGAGCACGCTGGCCCGCATCCTGGCCGAGCGCCTGAACGCGCAGCAGGTCATGGAGCCCGAGGCCAATCCTTTTCTCCCCGCGTTTTACGACGGCGAACGCGGCGCGGCCTTTCAGGCGCAATTCACTTTTCTGGTGCGGCGCTTCGAGCAACTGCAGGCGCTCGATCTCGGCCCGCGTTCGCAGCGCATCGTGGTCTCCGATTTTATTTTTGAGAAGGACAAGGTCTTCGCCTGCCTCAATCTCACCGATCAGGAACTCGACACCTATAACCGTTACTACAATTATTTTCGCGAGCAGCTGCCCACGCCTGACCTGGTGATTTATCTGCAGGCCACGCCCGAAGTCCTGAAAAAGCGTCTCAAGAAAAAGAACGCCGCCGGCGAGCGCGCCGTCAGCGACGAATATCTCGAAGAAGTGGTGAAGGCCTACGAACACTTCTTCTTTCACTACACCTCGTCGGACCTGCTGATCGTCAACACCTCAGACATCGACTTCGTCGACCGCAACGAAGATCTGCAGGAACTGCTCCGCAAAGTCAGCGAGCCCATCAAGGGCACGCAATATTTCCTGCCGCTAGGCGGGCAGGAAGCCGTCAGCGCGTAGGAATCTCACGTAGCCCAGGACGCATTCGTCCGGGGGCAGTCGCAGCAAAGGCCTACGGGGTTATTCCGATATCGCCTGCCTTGACCCGCTTCTAGAATTTCCGTATGCACGTGCCTCTGATCTTCTCTTTCTGGTTCATGGTCGCGGCCTATGTGGTCCACGTCATGGACGAATCCCTGCTCGGCGGCAGCTTCGTCGAAAAAGTGCGCGAGCACTGGTGGCCGCAATATTCCTGGACGAAATTCTTCTGGTTCAATACCGGTTATTTCGTGCTGATGATCACCAGCGTCGTGCTTTACGACTTCCGGCAAGGAGCGTGGCTGATCCTGCCCCTCGCCTGGTTAGTGGAGCGGCTATGCAACAGCTTCTGGCACCTGGGCTGGGCCATTCGTTTTCGTGAGTATTCCCCCGGCCTGCTCACCAGCATTCTGATGGGGATGAATTTTTACTTCGTCCTTCGCTACCGTCCCGTGGAACAGCCGATCACGCCCGCGATCTGGGGCTGGTCGCTGGCAATTGCCGGCGTGGCGACCGCGTTTCTGACTCTATACATCCCGCTGGTGAAAGGGCAGAAAGTACTCGAAGCGTCCGCGAATTGTCGGTCGAGTCGCGTGATGGGAGGGCCGCAACTAGCGCGTCGTGCGGTCGTCAGCAATCATCCCGATCGCTTTCTTTGACGCGGGTCTTGTCGTAACCGGCAGCAAGAAAAGTCGACCGTTCCTGCTCTCCCATTCAATTTGAGTGCCTGGCTTGAGCCTGAATTTCTTCCGCAGCTTGGCGGGAATCGTAATTCGGCCTTGGGTACTGATGTAACTGAACTGCATCATTGACCTCCTAGACCAGATCTAACGCGTGAATAAATCCTTTCTCCTGCTCTACTTCGGCAGCGGATAACAACAAGATTAGCTGGACATAAGCGCTAAGACCGCAGCCTCTGGCGACCTCCTGATATCCAGCAAAATCTCCCATCGACAGCCCCCTTTCCCCCCGCTACAATACCCCTCGTAGTCATCTAACGATGGATACAGGCTCTATCCGCCAGAGGCGGAGGGGCACTGGAGGACATCATGAGTTTGACCCCGATCACCGGGCGCCCCGACGCTTCGCGGCCCAAAGTCACCACCGCCACCCTTCGCGAACAGAAACTCCGTCACGAACCCCTCACCTGCCTCACCGCCTACGATTACGCCTCCGCGCGCCTGGTCGACGAGGCTGGCATCGATATGGTGCTGGTCGGCGATTCGCTCGCCCAAACCATGCTGGGTTACGAAAACACGCTCTCCATCACCATGGACGAGATGCTGCACCACGTAAAAGCCGTGCGCCGCGCCGTGAAGAGCGCGCTGCTGATTGCCGACATGCCGTACGGCTCTTATCAGATTGACCCCAAAACGGCAGTCAGCAACGCCGCCCGCTTCGTGAAAGAAGGCGGCGCCGAAGTGGTCAAAATCGAGGGCGGAGAAAAGCGCGCCGACTTGATTCGCCAGATCATCGACGCGGAAATCCCGGTCGCCGGACACATCGGCCTCACCCCGCAATCCGTCAACGTGATGGGTGGATACAAGGTGCAAGGCAAGAATCTGAGCGGCATCGAACAACTCATGCGCGATGCCACCGCGCTCGACCGCGCCGGAGTGGCCTGCCTCTATCTCGAGGGCATTCCCCGCGAAGTCGCCGCCATGATCACCGCAGAAGTCAGCGCTCCGACCATCGGCATTGGCGCCGGCCCGGAGTGCGACGGCCAGGTGCTGGTTTTCCACGACATCCTCAACCTGACGTTCGGTCCACCGGCAAAGTTCGTGCGCCGCTACGCCGACGCTGCCTCGCTGATCATGCAAGCCGTACAGTCGTATCGCGCCGACGTGAAATCACATCAATATCCCTCGGATGACGAGTCCTATCATCTGCCGAAAGATACGAAAGCCGCCCTCAACACGGTTCTTGAGCGCAAGGCGGCCATGCGGCGGTAGAATCTTTTTGGTGGAAGTTACTTGGGAACTTCGGCCGCAACATTTGCGTACTGTCTAGTAGAGCCGATGCGCCTGCCCGGTTGGTGCTAGGCTAATACAGGAGGGTCAACATGATTCTCTCGACGATTTTCTTCTTCCCCTTTTTCGGTCTCGGCGCGATCATGTATTTCCTGCCGACGATCATTGCCGCCATCAAGAGCAAACGCGACACTCTCGCGATTTTTCTGCTCAACTTTTTCCTCGGCTGGAGCGTCATAGGATGGATCATTGCGTTGATCTGGGCAGCGAAGTCCGACATCCCGGCGACGGTGAGGTGAAAAGACGGTGGTTCGAACAGCTGGCGGCCTTGCGCTGATCTTGTGTCTTGAGCTTTCCCTTGCGGCTTGCTCGCAGCAGGCGCCTAAGACGCCCGATCCCGGGGCGTCCCTGCAGGCGATTCCCGCGGCGCAGTCCTCAACCTACGACAGCGTTAAGGACATGAAGCAGTGGCGCAATCCCTACCTGATCGTCCGCGCTGACGCCGTAGTCCTGTTCGATGCGCCCGACAACGCCGAAATCATTTTGAAACCCGATCAGTTGCTGCCCACGCTGGCCACGCTGCCAACAGCGGACTGGCCCTATGGCCGCGTAGTAGCCGCCACGGAAAGCGCCCACGCGACCACCGATCAGGATGGCGTCGCCATCCGCCGCAACAAAGGCATCGTCGGCGGAATTCTGCAAGGCGCGCACATAGCCATAAGATGGGTCCCATCCACGTGAAACAAACACGTAGCGGCGGACGCATTCGTCCGCCTGCGAGCGCAGCGAGCCCCCCGGACGACTGCCTCCGAGGCCACGTGATTCGTCGTTGCAAGCGACCGACTCGTCTGTGAAAATCTGCGCCACTGTCGACGAAATGCGCGAAGCCTCCCGCGCCCTCTGCCGCGCAGGCCAGCGTCTGGGACTCGTTCCCACCATGGGCGCCCTGCATGAAGGCCATCGCTCGCTGGTCCGCGCTGCCAAGGCCTCCTGCGGTGCAGTCGTCGCCTCCATCTTCGTCAACCCCACGCAGTTTGGCCCCAAGGAAGATCTGGCCCGCTATCCGCGCTCCTTCGAGCGCGACTGCGAGATGCTCGAGCGCGAAGGCGTCGATCTGCTCTTCGCCCCGTCGGTGGAAGAAATGTATCCCGCCGGCGCCGTGACGTGGATAACGGTTGAAGATCTCAGCGACAAACTCGACGGCCGCTCGCGCCCCGGCCATTTTCGCGGCGTGACGACCGTGGTCGCCAAACTGTTTCACATCGTCGAGCCCGACGCCGCCTTCTTCGGCCAAAAAGACGCCGCACAGTTAGCCATCATCCGCCGCATGGTGCGCGATCTGAATTTTCCCGTCGAGATTGTCGCCTGCCCCATCGTCCGCGAAGCCGACGGCCTGGCCATGAGCTCGCGCAATGCCTATCTCAATCCCGAGCAACGCAAGCACGCCCTGGCCCTGCACCGCTCGCTTCTGCACGTGGAGAAACTGGCAATCACGGGAGAGAGTTCCGCTGAGGAGTTAGGCATCGCTGGAAAGCAGGAATTCGTAGGAGCCACCGGAGTCGAGCTCGACTACTTCGAGATCGTGAATCCCGAAACGCTGGACCCGGTAGAAAACGTATCGCAAGGAGCTCTGGTAGCCGTCGCCGCCTACGTAGGAGCAACGCGCCTCATCGACAATCTTCTGCTAAACAAAATGAGCCGCTAGCCAGCGGCTCATCATAGTTACACGCCTGCCGTCATCCTGACCGGAGCCGTAGTCCGCAAAGATCCAGCTACGCGTCCGGATAAATGTACGCAGGAGAATTGTTGTAGTACCACCACGGGCTATACCAGTAGGGCGACCAATCCCAGAAAGGCCATCCCCAGCCCCAACCTAATCCCCAGCCCCATCCCCAACCGCCAGGCCCCAGCCGCAGCATCCCCAGCCGCCACGCCATCCGAAGCCTCCGCGGAACGCGCCGCCGTTAAAGGCGCCACCGCGGAACGATGAGTTGAAATTTGCCACTCCAGCGTGGCTGATGGAAGCCGTTCCCACCGACCGCGAGGCCGAAGATCTCGCCGATAAAGAGCGCGAGGCCGATGACGCTCCAGCAGCGTGCGTTCCACCGAACGAGTGCCACGCGCCGTCTGCGATCGCCGCATGAGATGCAGCGCCTTCCCGTCCACCGGCGGCACCGGCCGACCTGCTGCCAGCCCCCATGCCTCTGCCTGCTCCATTCGCCGCGCCATTTCCTGCGAACGAATGGAAGCCCGATGAGCCTTCGCGACCAGCCGAAGATGATCGGCCCTCCCACGACCAAGGCCTGCGACGACGACGCCGACGAGCGCCCGCTCATGCCTGAATACGAGCCACGAGAGCCGCCGCCCTCATACCCATGAGAGCCGCCATACGACCCGCCGCCGTGATAGCCTCCACCACCGTAGGAGCCGCCACCGTGGTATCCGCCGCCACCACCACCGGCGCTCGCATGACCACCACCGCCGCCTCCCCCGTGTCCTCCGCCTCCGCCATGCTGCGCGAACACAGGGGTCGGCAGGCAAACCAGAAGACCGCTGAGAAAGAATGAAGCGAAACTTGCAAGAAGAGTCTTAGACAAGGTGGAATCCTTCATAAGTCAATACCTCCACCAACCGCGAACTGCGCCCGGACGAGCCAATCCGCCTATATCAATGCTACTCCTGTTAGAACCCCACCGGCAGCCCGAAGTTGCGTCCGTGGCTGTTTTACTGTCCCGGATTTTCAGCCACCGCGCTCGGCGTCTCCAGCCTGGGCCGCATCAGGTCTTCCACCTGCGCCCAAACGTGCGGATCGCACTCCGCCTGCATGTGGCCGGGCGTGAACGTGCGATCGGCCCAGGAATAGCCCTCGCACTTCACCGGAGTCACTTTGTAGTCGGAGCGATAGTTGCCCAGCACCTGGGTGCGCGACGGATCAGCCGCCTCGATCTTCGCCCGCCCGTGAATGATTCCGTTGGGCTGATAAAAATTCACGGCCGCCGCCACATTCGCCGGGACGATGCCATCGCGTTCCCATAACTTGGCCACGCTGTCCACCTGAACCGTAAGCATCACCGGAATTTCCATCCGGTTCAGTTCGCGAGCCAGCATCACGGTCGCGGCGCCACCCCAACTCTCCCCGTAGAGAATGATCCGCGCCTGCGCCCTTTCTTCCGCGCTCAAAATTCCGTCGCCATTGCGATCGAGCAAATGCAGGATCGTCCGGTACGCGGCCTTGCGCCGCCGATTTTCGAAGACCCGGATGTACGCGTTCTTGGGAGCGATGCGTTGCAGCCGCTCCGCAAACAGGACCGGCCCATGATGAGGATTATCGTGGCGCACAAATCCGCCCACGAATCCGATCACGATGGTCGAAGGCGTCGGCGAAGTGTGTACGACAGCAGCGCCATCAGCAGCCAGGAGTGGAGTTGCAAAAACGATCGTGACGGCCAGAACGGCCCACGTCGCTCAGAAAGGACAAATTCATCGCTCGGCGAATCCCACGATCCCAACCCGAGCCATCTGCCGCCAGCAGCCGCATGTAAACGTCCACGCTCATCCCAAAAGATGAAATGCGCGATCGAAAGGATGCGGCGAAATCCGTGCCCTGCCGCGGCGCCCACGTACGGCGTTTACCCGTTCCAGCGGGAACCCACGTCCAGCAAGGCCTTCAGCCCGCCACCCCGCCCGACAGTCTACACCCGAACGTCCGCGTTGCCGCGAAGAAATCTTCCGGGCCCGCTCACAAACCGGTTGCCGGCGATCAGATACCGCAAGTTTCTATCGGCGGCCTTGGTAATTCCGATGCGTGGAGTCAGGACGACTCGCGGAGAAGGGCTCCCGTCGTCGCCGATCCAAAGACTGCCCGGCGTGGTGAGATCTCCGCCATTATCGCGCACCCGCGTGACCCCAAAAGCCTCACACAGCCGGCCCGGCCCACTGGTGAGCTTGCGCAAGTCGGCAGCCCGAAGCACCTCGACCCCTCGTGCCCGCGCCATCTCCTCAATCCCGGTCAGCGGCTCCAACGCCCGGAACAGCACGCCTCCCGCCTTGCCGTCGCGTTCGCAGGAAGCGTTCAGGCAATAGTGATTGCCGTAGATGAAATAAATATAGGCGTAACCTGGCGGCCCAAACAGCACGGCATTGCGCGCCGTCAGCCCGGCAGCCGAATGCGCCGCGGGATCGTTCACCCCAAGATAGGCTTCCACTTCCACAATGCGGGCAGTAAGGCGCTTTCTGCCATCCTCGCGCACCAGCACCTTCCCCAGGAGCTCCCGCGCCACGCGTTGCGGCGAGCGCGCAAAAAATTCCCGCCCCAAAGATTTTGGAAGTCTTTTCATCTCGAGCGGAATTGAGCAGCGGGTGCCCCATTTCTCGCGCAGTTTGCGAGAAGTTGGACTTTGCCTGCAGCACCACGAAGAGCATTATCCCTTCGCAGATTTCAAATACTCCAGCACCTCTTCCGCATGGTCGTCCGGCTTGACCTTCTCGAAGATATGTTCAATCTTCCCATCCGGCCCGATGACGAACGTAGTTCGCGCCACGCCCATCACCTTCCTGCCATACATGTTCTTTTCCTTCATCACCCCAAAGGCCTCGGCCACCTTTTTGTCCGCATCGGCCAGCAAAGTGAAGGGCAGTTTTTCCTGCTCCTGAAATTTTTTCTGCGCTTTTGCAGTATCCGGGGATATGCCAAGCAGCACGGCGCCCGTTTTCTGAATCTGTTTATATGAGTCGCGGAACCCGCGAGCTTCCACCGTTCAACCCGGCGTGTTGGCCCGAGGATAAAAAAACAGAATGACAGTTTTGCCCCGCAGTTCCTTCAGCGAGAACTCTTTTCCGTTCTCGTCCTGCAAAGTAAACTCCGGAGCCTTATCATGGACTTTCATGGCAATGTCTCCCGGCAAATCGAAAACGCAGGCTCGCGTCGCAGGCCAGCCCAGTCTCCAAGAGATTTTATACCGCTGCGCGGTTACGGCCATATTGCTGGCCGGAGTCATGTGCTTCTGCGCCACCCTGTCGGCGCAGGACGAGCGTCCGATGACCGTTCCCAGCGGCGACCGCCGCACTCCGCTCAAGAAAGATAACGGTCCACGCGCCATCGGCCTGCTGCGGATGTCCGCGAAGGGCAAGACCTCGCTGCTTCCCATCGCCATTCTGATTAATGGAAAATTCTGGGACGCCAGTGCCTACAAGGCCGATCCCGTTCCCATGGCCCTCGAGTCGGGCACCGTCTACGAAGTCGAGCGCGACGGCCGCTCCTTAGGCCTGTTCACCGTGAGTAGCGCCCTGCACAGCAACGCGCCCAACGCCGAAACTCCCTGGCTCGGCACTGGAGCCTATACCGCGGCCGGAACCGACATGGGCAAAAAAACGTTTGAAGCCAAAACCGTGCCTGTAGGGATCGATAAGTCCGACCAGCCGCCCCGGCTCACCAAGAACCCGAAGGACGCCCCGGCCGCAGGCACCGGAACAACGCCCGGAACGACGCCACCCGCGACCACGCCCTCCACGCCGCCACCATCCAGCAAATCCGGCGATGATCCTCCGCGTCTGAGCCGAGGCACCAGCACCAGCGGATCGCCCGACTCACCTCAGACAAATCCACCCGCAGCAACGCAACCCGGCACAACCCAGACGAGCCCAGCTTCTACCGCGCCCTCAACGCCCTCGACCAACTCGAAGCCGCCAGATCAGAAATCTCCAGATCAGAAATCTCCAGATCAGAAATCCGCCGACACAAAACCAACCACTCCCCTGCCGCCCGCCTCCGACAGCGGAGCCTCCGAGTCCGGCCGTCCCAGACTGCGCCGCGGAACGCCCACCAAGCCCCTGCCCGATGAAGAAGATGTCCCCGGCTACACGAGGATCGGCTCCACGTCCTCCGCAACCAGCGCCGCCAAAGCCGCCACGCCAGTCGACCAAACGGTTGATACAGTTCCAGCCATCTCCGACGCCGCCGGTCCCGAAGCTCACTCCTACGCCTTCCAATGGCTCCCCGACGAAGAACAGGATCGCCGCAAGCAGATCATCGCCCTCGCCAAGGACCAGGTCCGCGCCTATCTCGCGGCTCAGGCCAAAGCCACCACAACTTCGGCGAAGGCTCAGACCGCTCACGCGCCAACTTCTAAAGCGCCAGCCGCGAAATCAGCCGCCGCCAAGCTGAAGGATCCCATCCTCGACGACGCCCACATGACCACCTTCGATCCGTGGCTTTCGAACCAGCCGGTAATGGTCTTTAGCGCGCAGGCCCACATGCCTCCGCCGCCCGCAGGCGCAGCGCACTCGGCAACGCAGGACGAACTGGTCTACTCGGTCCTGATCGTCGCCTATCCCGACATCTACAACAACCTGCACAAGCTTTATGCCGGAGTGACCGACAAATATCATCTCGACGTCACGCCGCGCCTCGACCTGATCGACGCCGTCGACGCCGACGGCGACGGCCGCGGCGAATTCCTTTTCAAAAAGACCTCCGACGCCGGCACCGGATGGGTCATCTACCGCCCCACCGCCGACAAGCTCTATAAAATGTTCGACAGCCTGAACCCGGAGTGATCTGGGGAGAACTTCGGCGTGACCTCCCAGCGGCGAATCTAAATCAGCACCGCGCGCCGGCAGCGAATCGAACATAATGGATTGACCGTCTTCAGGGAGATCAACTGTCGTTGCGCCTGACTCGTCGTCAATTTTTGCGATCTGCAGCCGGGGCCGGGGCGGCCGCAGCTCTGCCCGGATTTCTCTCTGCTTGCAACGTCTCCACCAAGGCGGGCGCGGCCACCAGTCCGATTCGTCCCTTCACTGCAGCTACGTGGAGCTCTTCCGCCTCCGACTTCGCCTTCCCCAAAGGATTTTTCTGGGGCACCTCCACCGCCGCCTATCAGATTGAAGGCGCATGGAAAGAAGACGGCAAAGGCGAATCCATCTGGGACCGCTTCACCCACACGCCCGGCAAAATCAAAAATGGCGACACCGGCAACGTCGCCTGCGACTCCTACCACCGCTGGCGCGAAGACATCGCGCTGATGAGTGCCATGAATCTGAACAGCTATCGCTTTTCGATTTCCTGGCCGCGCATTCAGCCCAACGGATCGGGAACCGCCAACGCCACGGGCATCGACTATTACAGCCGCATGGTCGACGCGCTGCTCGAGGCCCACATCCGCCCGCTGGTCACGCTCTATCACTGGGATTTGCCGCAGGCTCTCGAAGACGCCGGAGGATGGCCCCATCGCGACACTGCCGGACGTTTCTCCGATTACGTGCAGGCCGTCACGCAGGCGCTCGGCGACCGCGTGAACGATTGGATTCTATTCAACGAGCCCACGGCCTTCCTGGAATTGGGATATCTCGATGGCACGCACGCTCCGGGAAAGAAAAGTCTCTACGATTTTCTGCGCGCCACGCATGTAGTGAATCTCGCGCAAGGCGAGGGATTTCGCGCCCTGAAATCCGTGCGCCCCAATGCCCGTGTGGGCACGGCGTTCAGCATGTCTCCTGCTGAGCCCGCTACTGACTCCGAAGAAGACAAGCTCGCCGCCGACCGCGCTCACGCCATCACCAACGTGTGGTTCCTCGAACCCGCGCTGCGTGGCCGCTATCCCGATGCCTTCACGTATCTTCCCGAAACCATCATGGGCATTCGCTCCGGCGACATGGAGAAGGCCCGCGCCCCGCTCGATTTCATCGGCATCAATCTCTACTACCGCACCATCGCTTCGGCTCCCACCGCTCTCGAGCGCGTCGCGCACGCGCAAGAGTGGCTCTTTCCCGGTCAACATGCATGGAGGAAACGAAGGTCCGAAAACCGAGTTCGGCTGGGAAGTCTGGCCCAAGGCGCTCTACGACATGGTTACGCGCATCACCCGCGACTACAACCGGCCTGCCATCGAAATCACTGAAAGCGGATGCTCCTTCAACGACGTCCCCGCCGCGAACGGCGAAATTCACGACGCCCGCCGCACCGCCTATCATCACGATTATTTAGCCGCGGTCGGCCGCGCCATGGCCGACGGCGCTGATGTCCGCGGATATTCCGCCTGGAGCCTCATGGATAATTTCGAGTGGGCGGAAGGATTCCGCCAGCGCTTCGGCCTGGCCTACACCGACTTCAAAACTCAGAAGAGAACGATCAAAGATTCAGGCCGCTGGTACGCAAAAACCGCGACCCAAAATCGCCTGGCCCCGCTTTAGTTTCTATCGCACAAAAACACGTAGCCCCGGACGCATTCGTCCGGGGCCGTTGCAACTGTAGCCACGCGCGCAGCCGTGCACTTAGTTATTCGGAACCTTCATCCGGTCGCGCTCTTCCGCCAGCTTTTTCTGCAGCATCGGATTCACCAGCGACACCGGCACTTCCGTATCCCCAACTTTGAATTCCGTCGGATCAAATGTGGCATAACCGTCCTTCTCGCCCATGTGGCCGGAGATCGTCACCCAAACATCTTTGCCGCCGATCTCCGTCAGAAACTTGCCATGCACCACATCGCCATCCATCGTGACCTGCTGATCTTTAATGTTCGGCTCGCCGCTGCCCACGTTCGATTCCGGGCTCAGACTCGCCGCGCTCGCTCCGCCCAAAGTCTTCGCGATCATGGCGCTCAATCCATCCGCGCTGGGCAGATCGGTCTTGCCACTGGCCGCAGCCGCCGGTGCGCTCTGCGCCGGTTGAGCCGCGGGTTGCGTCGCAGCCTGTCCCGCCGCGGGCTTGCTGGAGTCGGAGGAAGTGTTCACCTGCAATTCCTGCGGAGGCTGCGCCGTGCTCTGATTCCCAGCCACGCTCTGCGGCGCGCTCGCCACGGTAGTCTGCGGCTGCGCCACCGGAGCCGGTTTCCTGAGCATCACTGTGATGGCCACGATCAGCGCCAAAAGCGTCGCTATGCTGATGATGCGGTCGAGTTTCAATTTCATCCACTCCTCGATCAGTCAGCCCGAGACGGTCGGGCCCCAAGCCATCGTAGCCGCTGCCCGAGCGCAGGTTCAGATGACCGAAGTCACTGCCCCCTAGGGTACCGACGGCGCTATTCCTCAATCCGGCGTGCCCACAGATTACTTTCCCTGCATCACCAGTGCGCCGTTGTCTACCTTCAATCCGGCCACGTTTTCCGGCAGCTTGAGCCGCTCCCGCTGCTCCGCTAATTTCTTCTGCAGCGCCGGATTCACCAGCGATACCGGCATATTCAAATCTCCCACCTTGAACTCCGTAGGATCGAACGTAGCGTATCCATCCTTCTCGCCGAGATGGCCGGAGATCGTGATCCAAACGTCCTTGCCGGCAATTTCCATCAGGAATTGCCCGTGCACCACGTCACCATCAAAGCTTACCTTCTGATCCTTAATCGTCGGAGCGGCGATAGTAGGGCCGGCGCCGGGAGCGCTCGCATCCGGCTTGATCTCCCCATTCCCCAAAGACTGCGCCAGCACGGCAGAGGCTTCGTCCGAACTGATGCGCACCTCGGGCCTCGATCCAGTGGACGGCTCCGTCCCGGACGCATCGGTGACATGCACCGCGGCCCGCTCGGTAGCCTGCTCGAACTCCGCCATCTTCTGATCGAAGGACTGCGCCTGCGCGGCGATCGTCGCCGGATTCTGCGAATGCGCCACCGGAGCCGGTTTTCCCAGCACCAGCACAAGCGCAATCACCGATCCCACCAGAGTCGCAATGCTGATAATGCGGTTGATCTTGATCTTCATAATCATCAGGCGTGACTTGCGATAGCCCGCAGCCAGCTACATCCATGCTAGCGCCCGCAATGCCAGAGTTCAGATGACCGAAGTCTCAGAGCCGAAGTGCCAGAGGTGAAACACGTAGCCCCGGACGCATTCGTCCGGGGCCCTCGCGCAACCGTGATCCCCTGCACAACCGCCGGTTTCCCCACGCGGCTATAATCCTTCCCCATGGACCTCGCACAAAAAGTTGCCGAACTCAACAAACGCAACCACCTGGCCGAAGACGGCGGCGGCGCCAAGCGCCGCGAGCGCCAGCACAAAGAGGGCAAGATGTCGGCCCGCGAGCGCATTGAATTTTTGCTCGACGAAGGCACCTTCGAAGAGACCGACAAACTCGTCACTCACCGCTGCACCGACTTCGGCATGGCCGAGCAAAAAATTTACGGCGACGGATTCGTCACCGGCTACGGCCGCATCGAAGGCCGCCTGGTCTACGTCTTCGCGCAGGATTTCACCGTCTTCGGCGGATCGCTCTCCGAGGCCAACGCCGGCAAGATCGTCAAAATCATGGACCTCGCCGCGAAGATGGGCGCGCCCGTCATCGGACTGAACGACTCCGGCGGCGCGCGCATTCAGGAAGGCGTGATGTCGCTCGCCGGCTACGCCGACATTTTTCTGCGCAACACGTTATACAGCGGCGTCGTGCCGCAGATCTCCGCCATCATGGGCCCATGCGCCGGCGGCGCTGTGTACTCTCCGGCTATTACCGATTTCGTACTCATGGTCGACAAGACCTCCTACATGTTCATCACCGGCCCGGATGTCATCAAGACCGTGACCATGGAAGAAGTCAGCAAAGAGCAACTCGGCGGCGCCATGACCCACAACGAAACTTCCGGCGTGGCGCACTTCCTCGCCCACGATGATGCCGAATGTTTGTCGATGGTGCGCGAGCTGCTCAGCTTCGTGCCCTCGAACAATCTGGAAGAATCGCCGCGCAAGGCCTGCACCGACCCGATCGACCGCGCCGACGCTGCGCTCGACAAAATGGTCCCGCCGCAGTCGAACCAGCCCTACGACATTAAAGACGTCATCCACGCCGTAGTCGACGACGGTTATTTCTTCGAAGTGCAGGAGCACTACGCGAAAAATATCGTGGTAGGCTTCGCCCGCCTCGACGGCCGCAGCATCGGAATCGTCGCCAACCAACCCGCAGTTCTGGCTGGCACGCTCGATATTAACGCGTCGGTTAAGGGCGCCCGCTTCGTCCGCTTCTGCGACTGCTTCAACATTCCGCTCGTCACCTTCGAAGACGTCCCCGGATTCCTCCCCGGCACCGCCCAGGAATACGGAGGCATCATCAAGCACGGCGCCAAACTGCTCTTCGCCTTCGCCGAAGCCACCGTCCCCAAGGTAACGGTGATCACGCGCAAAGCCTACGGCGGAGCCTATTGCGTCATGGCGTCGAAGCATATCCGCACCGACGTGAACTACGCCTGGCCCACAGCCGAAATCGCCGTGATGGGCCCCGAAGGCGCGGTCGACATCGTCTACAAACGCGAACTCGACGCCGCCGGAACAAATCGCGATCAAGTTCGCCGCGAAAAAATCGACGAGTTCCGCGACAAGTTTGCCAACCCCTACGTAGCCGCTGACCGCGGCTTCGTAGACGCAGTAATCCAACCCAGGGAAACGCGCAAGAAGCTGATCCAGGCCCTGGCCATGCTGGAAACGAAGCGCGACAAGAACCCACCCAAGAAGCACGGGAACATCCCGCTATAGATTATGTGGCGCGGGCACTCCTGCCCGCGACGGGCTGCGCGATTGAGGCTCACCACAATCAACGCAGGCCGCGAGGAGCCAAATGATTCGACTACTGCTGCTAATCGCCTTCTGCCTGCAGTCTCTTCTCCTCACGGCGCAGGATCCTTCCACCTGGCTCTCCTCCCTGCCCGAGGCGAAAGACTACGTGCAGCATCGCGCCTCCAGCTATGATCGCAGCGGCGGCAACGCGGACGCGCGCCCCATCGCTCCCGGCGAAACTCTCTCGCTGCTCGATCAATCCGGTCCCGGCCTCATCACTCATCTCTGGATCACCATCGCGAGCGGCGACCCGAATCACCTGAAAGCGCTGGTGCTGCGCATGTATTGGGACGGCGAGGCCACGCCCAGCGTTGAAACTCCCGTCGGAGATTTTTTCGGCCTCGGCCTCGGCGACTACTACCTGTATCAATCCGTCCCGCTCTCGGTCGGCTCCGACAAAGCTCTGAACTGCTTTTTCCCCATGCCATTTCAGAAGCATGCCCGCATCACCGTCACCAATGAAGGCGCCATCAAGGTCGACGCGTTTTATTTCAACCTCGACTATCGCGCCTACAATCATCCGCTGCCCGCCGACGAACTTTATTTTCACGCACAATATCGCCAGGCCGCCCCCGCGCATGGCTGGACCAATCAGTGGCGCTCGAACAGCGACCCACTCGTCAACGACAAGAAAAATCTGAACGGCGACGGCAACTACGTCTGGATGGAGGCCACCGGCCGCGGCCACTTTGTGGGCGTCACCATGTCGGTGCTGCAGAATCAGGACGACTGGTGGGGCGAAGGCGACGACATGTTTTTCATCGACGGAGAGACCACGCCTTCGATCAACGGAACCGGTTCGGAGGATTATTTTCTGGGAGCGTGGGACTTCGGGGATCGTTCATTTGCCTATGGACTCTACGGCGCCCCGGTGAAAGGCCCGGAATTCGCGGGCAGCCGCTCGTCGGTCTATCGCTTCCATCTCGATTCGCCGATTCCATTCACCAAGTCGTTGCGCGCGACCATCGAGCACGGCCACGCCAATCATCGCTCCGATAATTATTATTCGGTTGCGTACTGGTACCAGACCGAGCCGCACGCAGCATTTCCGCCGCTGCCGCCATTAGAAGAAAGAATTCCGAAACTTCATGCGGTGGGTGGACCAGGAAACGCGGGGAAGTAAAGAGGCTGCGGAACCAGCTGAGAGCTGAAAGCTGAAAGCTCCCCCAAAAAGTAAGAGAGTTCCGAGGTGGTGTAGGGTCCATTCGTCTCGGCCAGTAGCTCGCGTTTGACCCTTGCTGACCTGCTCCAGTGCCTTCCCTTGCGGGGCTGCTCTGCGCGATCTCGCTCGGGCTCCGGGCTCACCGCCAACCGGATAAACCTACCCTACGCCTCGGAACTCTATCCTGCCTTCGACTAGATTTTCTTCGTTCTCCTCGACCAGCGCTTTGCTATAGACCCTTACTCGCCCTCCTTCTCATCTCGCGATAAGAAAGTGACTACGCTCGAGCCCCGGACGCCGCACCAACCGGAAAAACCTAAGAAGCTGTCAAAGAACGATCTTGTTGTACTCCTTCTATTATTTCAGTCAACGAAAAACGCGCCTGCGTAAGTGCACGCATTTTCAATCGAGTGCAGCCCGTTCACAGCCCCGTGACCGAAATTGGTGCAGCCGGCTCGGACGAATCGCGCCGAGAACCGCGCCAATCGCGGTTTTCGCAAGATTCCTCGATCAGAATGAATGTGGACGGCGCCCGCGAGATTGACTACTCGCCTGTGAAAATCGCGCACTTCCCGCGTCCAGCAAGGAGTCTGGTGAATTCAGTTTTGATAATCATCGCTCGCAGAAGGAGCGACGCTAGGTGAGCTCTACCTTTTCATCCAGCAGCCGTTTATCGTTCTCGTCCGCCCCGGCCAGTTCAAACGAGTTCGTGATCGCCGCTTTGCCCTTCTCCACGGCAGTGATGACATAGGAGCACCCAATCCAGTGCGCTTCCTCAAAGTCGGTCTTCGACCACTGCGCCGGATGATCCGGATGCGAGTGATAAAAGCCGACAATGTCTTCGCCCCGCTCGCGCCCTTCGCGCTGAATGCGCACCAGTTCCCGCGGATCGATGTTGTAGCGGTTGTGCAGCGAATCGGTGCGCGTGTTCCCGCAGCGCGCAGTCGACGTCACCACGCGGCTGCCGTCATCCTCGAACCGCCCCAGCAGCACGCCGCAGCATTCATGCGGATACGTCTCCTCGCCATGCCGGCGAAGCGCGTCGTAATCCTTGCGGGAGACTTTCAGCATAGAAGGAAGTTTTCACCACAGAGGCCCCAGAGAACCAATTCGTTTTCCTCGGTGAACCTCAGTGACCTCTGTGGTGAACAGTTCTTACTCCTCCGCCCAAAACCGTTCACTCAAATACTTGTCGCCGGAATCGCACAGAATCGTAACGATGACCGCCTCGCTGCCCTTCTTCATCTGGAGCTCGGCGGCAATCTGAAGCGAGCCCACCACCGCAGCCGCAGCAGAAATTCCGACGAGCAGGCCCGCCGAGCGCGACATCCGCCGCGCCATCGCATAAGACTCTTCCGTGGAAATTTCCAGGTTCTGATCGGCCAGCTTCGGATCGTAAATTTTCGGCACAATCGCACTCGCCATATGCTTCGCGCCTTCGATGCCGTGAAACGAAGAATCCGGCTGCAGCGAGATGCACTGCACCCGCGGGTTCAACTCTTTCAACCGCCGCGTTGTTCCCACGAAAGTCCCGCTGGTTCCCAGCATCGCGACGAAGTGCGTAATCCGTCCCTGCGTTTGTTGCCAGATTTCGTTGGCGGTCGTGAGGTAGTGCGCCTTCCAGTTGGCCTCGTTCGAATACTGGTCCGCATAAAAATATTGTTCCGGATGTTTCGCTGCCAGTTCGCGCGCCAGGCGAATCGCTCCATCCGAACCGTCCCCCGGATTCGTATAAAGAATGTTGGCGCCGTAGCCCTGCAGAATCTGCTTGCGCTCGCGCGAAACATTTTCTGGCATGCACAGCGTCACCGGAAATCCTTCGGCCGCGCCCAACATCGCGTACGCAATACCGGTATTGCCGCTGGTCGCATCCAGCAAAATCTTGCCCGGAATCAGTTTCCCCTGCCGCCGCCCCTCCGCGACAATTCCGGCGGCCGCCCGGTCTTTCACTGATCCGCCGGGGTTGTACCATTCCGCCTTGCCCAAAAGTACTACGCCCGGCAGGTCGCGAGTGAGCGCGTCCAGACGCAGCAGCGGTGTATTGCCGATGCGGTCCATCAGGCTGTGGCCGAGCGTTTCGCCCAATGGCGGCGCGACTTCGCGCGGACCTTCGAGCTGCGACTCGCTCCCTATTTCATGAAAGCTGTTGTAGCGCTCTGCCATTTCTGAACCGGCTTCCCGTGACTAACGTAATGTGTCCGTGCAGCTGGAAACACGATATGTAGTATTTTGTTTGGATGAGTTAGATTCACCCGGCGATGCAGCTCGTGTAAAGTTACGCCCGGCACTCATAGAATCGGCATCCAATTCGCAAGCATGCCGACGGGATATTAAGAGATATAGAAAGGTTGATGTACCGCAATGCCTAAAACAATTGAAGCACGAACCTATGAAGAAGCGCTAGGCTGGCTGCGAGATCACGGGTTCGACATGACCGACGCCCCTGGCACCAACGGCCGCGTCTTCCTGCGCAAATATAATGTCTCCGCGGCCATCCAGAAAACACCTGACGATGGCGTCAAGATTTTCGCCTATCCCGGCTACCTGATCGGCAGCGAGATTTCCAAGCTCGTCAACCGCGGATATCAGCAGTTCCTCAAAACTTCAAAGACCGAGGTGCCGGCAACCGCCGATCACCTGAAAGCCCTGCAATCGTTCGCCGAAGAATTGAAGGTCGCCCTCGGACTGCCCAGCCTGTACAACGAGTCGCTCGGCAGCGTGAGCGAGTCGTACCAGTACGATCGCATCGTCGACCGTGACAAAGCCGAAGCCGACCGACCGAAGCGCCCCTGGGAAGTTGCCGGCAAAGAAGCGATCGCCGCCAAGAAGGGCCGCGCGTAAGGTCGCCACGGATCTACGCGGATCCTCACAGATAATTCTTTTTCTTTTCTTTCTGGATCCGTGGAAATCCGCGAAGATCCGTGGCTGAAGATCCGCGGCTAAGGTTTCCGCTCGAAGAATTTCCACTTATCCATTCCCGCCGGCACGGCCACGTCGAAAAATCCCACCATCATTTCGTCCGTCGTCTGATCGCCCCAGGTCACCATCTTCGTGGGATCGGGATTGTGTGGATTGTTCTTCGAATTGTCATACCACGCGATCGCCCGCAGCTTCGTTCCAGCCTTCAGCAATCGCGGCTCGGCCAGCTTGTAACTCAACTGCCAGTGAAAGTGATAATTCACCCGCAGCAGCACTTCGACGCTGCCGTCCTCGTGCACAATGTCGTACTCGAATCGTTTGCCGCGCAGGTGCATGTGCGGAAACAGGCTGAGCAGCGTCGCATCCTTGGGCAGCGTGCCCTGCACGTCGACGCGAAAATCGGCCGCGCCGGGCGGAATCAGCAGCGCATGATTGTTCAATTGCAGCGTGATCACGCGCTGTTGCGGCGCAGTCTTCGCAAAGATCAGCCCGATGCTGGTCTGATCCTCCGCAGCCTTGCCGTTGGTGGTGTAGTGCATCTGAAACACGAGATCGGATCCCGCCGGCACAAACTTCGCCATGCCATCGGGCCACTCATCGGGCGAACTGCCGGGAGCATAAACCAGCAGCAGATCGCTGGTCGTCTCATGCGCCTGCCGCCGCTCCGCCGGATCGCTCAATGAAGACGCGGTGAACGGCTCGCCCACCGGCGCATGCCGCAACCACGGCGAATCTGGCGGACGAATGTAGACCACCGCATGATGCACATGCGCCGGAGCGCCCGGGCGAAATTCCGACATCTGCACCCAACGGTCCTCGGCGAAATGCGTAGGTACAATTTCGTACGTATAGTCGACCTCGCCCGCATCCGGAATCCGCACCGCCTTCGGCATCTTCACTACGACATCCGGCTGCGGAATATTCCATCCTTCCGCCCACTTCCGCGCCGCTGGAGCATCTTTCGGATCGCCCGCCGGAGCCCCGGCCTCAACCCAGGCTGTAATCGTCGCAATCTGCTGCGAGCTCAGCGAAGGATCATTGGCGAAGTGCCCATAGCGCGGATCGGCAAACCAAGGCGGCATCATCTTCATCTCGACTTCATGCGCAACCGCGCCCGCCCACGTCTGCGCTTGCTCATACGTGACCAGCGGCATCGGCCCCACTTCGCCTGTGCGATGGCAACTCTGGCAATGGTCCTGAAGGATCGGCAGAACGTCTTTGTAGAAAGTAGGAGAAGGTTTCGGCGGCGTGGACGCCGGCGGTTTCGCCTGCCACGCCGCGCTAGCCAGGAGCGCGACCGCCAGCAAGATTCCGGATGACTTCACGAACGCAGAAACTCCAGGCTTAATGCCCACTTCCCTCCACTGCTTTCAGTCTCGCACAACTTTCATCGCCCGTGCGGCCGCCCGTCGCACAATCAGCGCCCAAGGTGCTACAGTCATTAGTTTATGTCCGCGCCTAATTCCGCTTTTATACGAGCTTGCAAATCGCAACCTGCGGACCACACTCCGGTGTGGTTCATGCGCCAGGCCGGTCGCTACATGTCCGAATATCGCGCCGTCCGCAAAGAGCATTCGCTCCTCGAAATCTGCAAGAAGCCCGCGCTCGCCGCCGAAGTCACGATCACTGCGGCGGAAATTCTCGGCGTCGATGCGGCCATCATCTTCGCCGATCTCCTGCTGCCGCTCGAAGTCATGGGCCTGCCCTTCCATTTTTCCGCGGGCGAAGGCCCGGTCATCGAGAAGCCGGTGCGCAGCGAAGAAGACATTGCTCACCTGCGCACCGATCGCGCCGCCGATCTCGGATACGTTTCCGAAGCCGTCGCGCTGGTCGCGAAACATTTCGCCAACCGCGTGCCCGTCATCGGATTCTGTGGCGCACCGTTCACCCTGGCCAGCTACATGATCGAAGGCGGCGGCTCGCGCAACTACGTCCACGCCAAGAAAATGATGTACAACGCGCCCCGCGATTGGGACGCGCTCATGAGCAAACTGGTCGAAGTCACGGCCTCGTACTCGGCCGACCAGGTGCGCGCCGGCGCCGACGCCATCCAGATTTTCGACAGCTGGGTGGGCTGCCTCAGCGTCGAAGATTATCGCCGCTACGTTCTGCCGCACGTCACGGGCATGGTGAAGCGCCTGCAGAAAACCGGTGTGCCTATCATTTACTTCGGCACCGACAGTTCAACGCTGTTGCCCGCGATGAAAGAAACCGGAGCTGAAGTCATCGGACTCGACTGGCGCATTCCGCTCGATGAAGGCTGGCAGCGCCTCGATCATGACTGTGCCGTGCAGGGCAATCTCGATCCCGTGCTGCTCTTCGCCGACTGGAAAGAATTGAAGTCGCGCGCGGAAGAAATCCTGCGCCGCGCCGCGGGACGCCCCGGCCACATCTTTAATCTAGGCCACGGCATCCTGCCCGAAACGCCGGTCGACAACGTAAAGAACCTGGCCCGCTTCGTGCAGGAACACAGCGCCAAGACCACGTAGGGACGGACGCATTCGTCCGTCCCCGAGCGAAGCGAGGCCGCGAGAAGGTTGGAGGATCGGCGCAAAGCTACGTAGGTTCGCCAATGTGGAAGAGCGGCGCTTTAGCGCCGCGTAAGGTAAGCAGAAGCGACGGGCTTTAGCCCCCGTGCCAACGACGAAACGATCCCAATGAAGCGCATCGCCATCATCGGAGGAGGCATCTCAGGTCTCTCCGCCGCCTTCGAACTCGAACAACAACGCCGCGCTGGCGCCGAAGTCGAATACGTTCTCTACGAATCTTCCCCGCGCCTCGGCGGCGTGCTGCGCACCGACCACATCTCCGGATGCGTGGTCGAGGCCGGCCCTGATTCTTTCATTACCGAAAAGCCCTGGGCCGCTGACCTCGCGCGCACGCTCGGCATCGGCGATCAGCTCATTGGCTCGAACGACGCCGACCGCAAGACCTACATCCTCACGCACGGCCGCCTGGTTGAAATGCCCGACGGCCTGATGTTCATGGTGCCGACGAAAATCCTGCCGACCGGAATGTCGCCGCTGTTTTCCTGGAAGACGAAACTGCGCATGACGCAGGAATTATTTCATCCCCCGCGCGCCGTCGATCACGACGAGTCCGTCGCGCAATTCGTCGAGCGCCATTACGGCAGCGAGATGGTCGAGCGCCTCGCCGACCCGCTGCTCTCCGGCGTCTATGGCGGAGAAGCGGCGAACCTCAGCGTGCGCGCCGTGCTTCCACGATTTGCGGAGATGGAACGTACTCACGGCAGCCTGGGCAAGGCCATGCTCGCCGCCCGCAAGAACATGCGATCCGGCCCGCGCAAGGCCGCGCCGCCGCTGTTTACGTCGTTGAAAAATGGCATGCAGTCGCTGGCGGAAAAAGTGGTTTCGCAACTCAACCCTTCCGCCCTGGTCACCAATGCGACGGTGCAGGCGTTGCAGCGGGGTGATGGCGGTTGGACGGTTTCCGCCGGCATGCAATCCGATCACTTCGACGCAGCCATCCTAGCGTTGCCGGCGCGCGCGGCGGCTGCCGTGCTGCAGATGGCGAGCCCGGAACTTTCTGCGGAACTTGCCGGCATCCAGTACAGTTCGTCGATCACCGTGGTGCTGGCCTATGACCGGCAGGTGCGGAAAACGCTTCCCCCCGGCTTCGGATTTCTGGTGCCGCGCAGCGAAGGCAAGCGACTGCTGGCGGCAACCTTCGTGCACAATAAATTTCCGCACCGCGCGCCGGATGATCGAGCGCTGCTGCGCTGCTTCTTCGCCGGAGTGAACGCGGAAAACGTCTGGCCGCTCTCTGACGACCAGATTGTCGAGATCGTGCGCACGGAACTGCAGCAGATTCTTGGTGCGCACATCAATGGCCTGCGGGCTGCGCCAGTGTTTGCTCGCGTCTACAAGTGGAAGGCGGCGATGGCGCAGTACGGCGTGGGACATCTGGAGCGCCTCGATCGCATCGAGCGCCTGCGCGTGCAGTTGCCGGGGCTGGCGCTGGCTGGGAATGGGTTCCGCGGCATCGGCGTGCCCGATTGCGTGCGAACGGGACGGGATGCGGTGTCGACTTTGCTGAAGAGTTAGATAGACCATATAGACCATGTGGAGCGGGCACTCCTGCCCGCTGCTTGTGGCGAGAGTCTGCGGGCATGCGTGCCCGCACCACATTCGTTTCAGACAACCACTTCAAACAACCTCGCTTTGCTCGGTGGACGGACGAATGCGTCCGTCCCCACGTGTTTTTTTGTAAGTCGTTGAAAAGTCGTAGGGCGTGTTTGGAGGCCGTTCTAGCGCATCACCTCTCTGCAGCAACGCTTTCCTTGTCTGCGAGGACGGTCGTCGCTCCTGGGGTCGTTTCCGGCTCCGCAATGGGCATTCTAATGTCGAGGCGAGCGCCTGTTTTCGGGAGCGGGGTCGGGCGCGTAGACATTACATACAAGTCTGTACATACACAACTGTCAATCTCGCATTTTGCCGCCATTCAGGCCGGAATTGCCCCGCGCCGGTCCTTCCGCAGGTGCGCCACCACCAGCCGAATTTCGTCGTAGGTGATCTCCGGCGGGAGAACGTCTTTCAAAGAGCGCAGCCGCTCGACGCGATCCGGACCGCCGACTTTCGCGCATCCCGCTTCGATGACCGACTGCTTGGCGCGATCAATCCATTCCGGCTTGAATTCAATTTCGCCCTTCTCCACCAGCGCCGCCACCGCATTGATCACGGTTGAAAGCTGCCGTCCGCGAATTTCGGCAATTTCTTCGAAGCTCTTGCCCTCGTTCAACAGGCGCATGGTCTCCAAGGCGGGCAGCGTTTTCTTCTCCAGAGAAACTGCGGACGCCCTCGCGCCCTCGCGATACCGCTCCAGCGCCGCCAACACTTCCGCGCCGTAGAGTTCAGCCTTGCGCTCGCCAATGCCGCTAATAGTTCGCAACTCGCGGGTTGACCGCGGCTGCACGCGGCAAATCTCGTCCAGCGTAGTGTCATGCATCACCACAAACGCAGCCATGCCCTGCTCGCGAGCGATGGTCCGCCGCCACTCCTTCATATAGTCGCGCAACTCCGGGTCGGCATCGGAAACCATTCTGGACGCGCCCGCACTGCGCGAAGCAGACGTACTGCGCGAAGCGGTCGCGCTCCGAGCCTTTGCCGGAGTCATCGCCTGCGTCAGCCACTCGGGCGCACTTCCGCACACATCGCAAGCGCCGCACGCCGTCCACTTCGGGGTTTCGCCAAAGTGCGTGCAAATCTGCCGGTGCCGGCAATTGTGCGATTCGGCGAAGGCGCGAATGACGTGATAGCGCTGCCACGCCCGCTGGCGCTCCGCCGGATCGAGAATCTGGTTGGCGAAGTAGCAGAGTATGCCGGCGTCCTGCTTGCGCCACAGCAGAATGCAGTCCGCCGGATTGCCATCGCGTCCAGCGCGGCCCGCCTCCTGGTAGTACTGCTCCACCGACTTGGGCAGCGCCAGATGCACCACCGCGCGCACCGTCGCCTTGTTGATGCCGAGGCCGAAGGCGATGGTGCCGACCAGCACGCGCACCTCGTCCGCCATCCACAGTTCCTGATTTCGCTTGCGATCCTCGTTCTGCATTTTGGCGTGATAGGCGACCGCCGAGATGCCCTGATTTTCCAGATAGTCGACCGTCTCTTCCACCTCCCTGATGGTGGGCGAGTAGACGATCACGTTGCCTTCTTCGTAGTTGCGCAACGTCGTCAGCAGCAGCGCGGTGTGCTCTGCGGTGCTGCATTCACGCACCAGGTAGCGCAGGTTGGTGCGATGAAAGCTGGCAATGTAGTTGTCGGAATTGCGCAGTTCGAGTTGCGCCAGAATGTCGTGGCGCACGTGCTGCGTGGCGCTCGCGGTGAACGCCGCAATCGGACGATCGGGAAACGATCCGCGCAATCTCTTGAGCTGGCGGTACTCGGGACGGAATTCGTGTCCCCACTCGGAGATGCAGTGGGCCTCGTCGATGGCGAAGAACGAGATGGGCACATGCTGCAGCCACTCGAGCGTGTCGCCACGCGCCAGCCGCTCAGGCGAAAGATAAAGCAGGCGGTACGCGCCCGCCCGCGCTTGCCGCATGACCTGCGATTGCTCGCTGCTCGACATCGTGCTGTTGATCACCGCCGATGGAATGCCCATCTGCGCCAGTTGCGCGGCCTGATCCTGCATCAGCGCAATCAGCGGTGAGATCACGATCACCGTGCGCTCCGAGATGACCGCGGGCAACTGGTAGCAGAGCGATTTGCCCCCACCAGTCGGCATAACCACGCAGGTGTCGCGTCCGGCCAGCAGGCTGCGCACGATGCGCTCCTGCAGCGGGCGGAACGTGCTGTATCCCCAATAGCGGCGCAGCGGGGTCAGCAGATCGGCGTCGGGGGACATGCTGTCAGTATAGGGTCTGCGGGACGAAGTTGATTCGCGGCGTGCGCTGGTTGGGATGAAGCGCATCCCGAACTGAAACTTCAAAGTCTCCAACAATCGAGGAGTTGTCATTCCGAGGAGCGGAGCGACGAGGAACCTGCTGATGCATGCGGAGGCACTCCTGCTTTCGGATACACGCGGTCGAATGCGGCCGCGGCTATCGCGATCACCACGAAGCACAGCACGCTGCCTTCGGGGCCGACGGATCCGCCGCTGAGCCATGGCGATCCGTGCAGCGACGAACTCAGCAAATGTCCGGGAGATTTCATGCCGCTGTCGGGCACGGAATAAAAAAAGCTTTCGCCCCAATCCCAGGCCGCATGGAATCCCACGGCGAACCACAAGCTTCCCGTACGCCGCAGCGTCAGGCAAAGAAATAATCCGATGGCCGCCGCGGCCAACGCTCCCTGCCAGTGCTCGCCTGGGTTGCCGAGATGGATCAATCCGAACGACGCCGAAAGTATGAGCGCCGCGGGCCAGAAGCCGATTCCGCGGGCGAGCGTGAACTGCGAATATCCACGAAAAAAGAATTCCTCATAGAGACCGACTGCCAGGAACATAATCGCCCAGAAGGCGCCGAACCTCGCCAGCCGCGCTCCATGCAGCACCAGGTGTCCGTAGTCGAAGGCATGAAACTCATGGAGAGATAACATCAGCAGGCTGATGCCGGAGAATCCCCAGAGCACGCCGATCCAGAACAGCGGTCCAAACGCGCGTGCCAAAGGCAATCCATAGCAGCGCCACGGGCGATGCTCGACACGCGCCAGCGCAACTGCCGGAATGGTCGCCGCCACGAACAGGCCACATTCATCTGCGAACGTTGCCCGCAACGCGCCGAGTCCGCTGGAATAGGCCAGCCACAACGATAGCTGGCGCAGCCCCCAATAGAGGAGCGCGTAGAACACAAGTCCCCAGCCGGGGCGCAAACCGTCCGCTCCGAAAAAGAGCGTGCGCGCGTATGAAGGCTGGGTCGCGACCGCAAAGTCGGGCGCCGTCGCGGAAGGCGACGATGGTTGCGATGGAACCTCGGGCTTAACCGGCTCAGACATAGAACTTTCGCGCGAACGGCCTCCGCCATGGTAAAACACTCGGCTCAGCCTTATGCGTTCCTATTTCACACGTGCGCGCCTGCTTGCCGGAATGATGCTGCTCGCGTTTCTCGCGCAGACGGCCTGGCTGGCGCATCGCGAGATCGCCAATGCCGGGGCTCCGGAGAGCGCGGAAGCCACACGCATCGGCGAGGGCTGGAAGCAATGGCACGGACGCGGCTTTGCCGGCGCGCCCTTTGGCGACTTCGCCAGCAGCGCGGCCGCCGATACCTTTGGCGCCCACGCGTGGGGCGACGCCAGCGGCTTCGATACCGAGCGTTCGCCGCTGCTCTACCTGGTGAGCGCGGCGCCGTTGATGGCGTGGCCGCGCGATTTTGATCTGGCCAGTGCCGTCTACTGGCGCTGGCTGCCGCGCCTGCCCTTCATCGCCTGCGGACTGTTTCTAGGCGCATCGCTGTGGTACGTGGCGCGGCGACTTTGCGGAACTGTGGGTGGCTTCATCGCGCTGACGCTTTATTGTTTCTCTCCCGCGCTGATTCAAGCCAGCGCGGCGTGGCACGAGGAACCGCAAATCTCTGGGGCGTGGGGCGCATTCGGGGCGGTCTTCACCGCCATTGCGGTTGCGCACACGTTGTATGCGCCGCGCGAAGTGGTGCTGTGGAACTGGCGGCGCATCGTTCTGCTGGGAGTGTCGCTGGCGATTGCGGTCGCGTCGCAATTTTCCCTGATCGTGCTGCTGCCGATCGCGTTGGGATTTCTGCTGTACGTTGCGCCGGTGCGGCGGGGCGCGGCGATTGTGATCTGGATCGCGGCCTGCGTGGTGGGATGCGTGCTCCTGTTCTCCGTGTACTTCTTCCATCCGCATGTATTCGCGCAGGGGATGGAACACGCCGTGTTCTGGGGAGCGACGTGGAGAGGATTCGCGGTGCCCGCCGTTTACAAACAGGTTGTCAGGCACCTCGGCCAGGCCTGTCCCGCACTGGCGGTGGCGCTGCCGGTAGCGAGTGTGGTGTACCTGGTGTGGCCGCGCACGCGCTACTTCGGCAACAGCGCGCCGCTATTGGTGGCAGTGATTTTTCTTGCGCTGGGGATGGCGCACACTGACTCAGCTTCTTTTGGATTTCCACTGGCCGCCGTCCCGTTTCTTTTTCTGTTCGTTGCCGGAGTACTGGCCGACTTGATGGAGACGCGTTATCGAGCGCTGATCACGGCTGGCGTGGTCGGATTGCTGGGCGCGTACGTGGTGTGGAGCGTAGCGAGCCTGGCGACGGTGCCCGCAGGATAGCGTTATTCCTGAAAGTGGGACGCCCAACTGCTCTGATAAACTCGGTAACTTCTGAAGTCTTCATTCCAACTGGAGTCACGAAACGATGAATAGAAAGCTGCCGGTTACGTTGGCATTTCTTACGGTTCTGATTGTGAGTGGGGTTGTTGTGCTGCGCGCGCGGGCGCAGGCGAATGCGGGGGCGCATGTGACCGGCGGAATGCCCGCGCAATCCGCGGATAAAACCGCGGAGCAGCAGTTCAAGAATATCCAGGTGCTCAAGGGAGTTCCGGCAGACCAGTTGATTCCCACCATGCAGTTCATCGCCGCGTCGCTGGGCGTCGAATGCGATTTCTGCCACGTGCAGGGCGCGTTTGAAAAAGATGACAAGAAGCCCAAGCAAACGGCGCGCAAGATGATGGAGATGATGTTCGCCATCAACGCCGATAACTTCGACCGGCATCGCGAAGTGACCTGCTACACCTGCCATCGCGGCAATTCGAAGCCGGTGGACATGCCTCCGGTGATGACCATGGCCGAGTCGAAGGCGCCTATGGCTGAACCGAAGGCGCCTGAAACCAAGCCAGAAGAAGCGAAAGAAAATTCCGGTCCGCCCGCCGATCAGCTGATCGAAAAATATGTGCAGGCCGCTGGTGGCGCGGCGGCGATCGACAAGGTCACCAGCCGCGTGATGAAAGGCAAAATCGAGTTCGGCGACAAATCGTTTCCCATCGACATTTACTCGAAGGCGCCCGACGCGCGTATTTCCTACACGCACATGACCGAAGGCGACAGCGTGACTGCGTTCAACGGCCACGAAGGCTGGCTGGCCATGCCCGGCGGGCGCATGCGCGAGATGCATGGCGGCGATCTCGATGGCGCGTCGATCGATGCCGACCTGCATCTGGCCACGCATTTGAAGCAGATGTTCAGCGAGGTGAAAACGCGCGGGACGGAAAAGATTGACGATCACGCGGTGTACGTCGTGGTTGGCCAGCGCGAGGCCAAGCCGCCCATCGAACTGTATTTCGACACACAATCAGGTTTGTTGGTGCGCCTGGTTCGCTACGGAGAAACCGCGCTGGGCCGGCTGCCGACGCAGATCGACTATGCTGACTATCACGAAGTTGACGGCGTGAGGATTCCTTTCCGCTGGACACTGGCGCGGCCGAGCGGGCTCTTCACCATCCAGGTCACGGACGCGAAGAATAACGTCCCCGTGGACGATGCGAAATTCGTGAAGCCCACACCACCAGAGCCACCCAAGAGCCCCGCGAAATAGCAACGTTACGAAAATCGAATCTCAGGCCGGCCGCGCGAGCGCCTTACGGGGTCGTGGTCTCGGTCTCTAATTTGTCGGTTTCAATTTTGATCTCGACTTCCGTTCCCGGCTGCAACTTAACCTTGTTTCCGTCTTCGTCGACCAATTTGTTGGGAACGCGAAGCTCGCGGTAGAGATGATCCGCGCCCTCGACGGTGATCTGCGCCTTCTCCGGTTCGCTCGAACCCGGATGAGGTTTGATGATCTTCTCCACCGTTCCTGGAAGTTTCGTGCTTGCTTTTCTTTTGCCATTGCTGCTGGACACGAGAACACCCCTGACTGACGACCGAATGAATACTCAATCGTGACGACTATGGCCTACATTGTTACACCCAGTTTCGAGCAGGGAATATCAGGGAAATACCGTAGACGGCCGTCACCTGACCCCGCGTCATAATCTGAATAACAAAACCTGATAGGCACGATAAATAGTTTCAATTTCCGCCAGCCCGCACTGGACGATACAGTTGGCATCGTCGTTACGGCGCGCGCTGCTGCAAGAATTTGCCTGCGGGCCTGCGAAGCGGATAAATCTGAAGCAACGCGGTCGATGGGAGAAACGCCACAGTGTCCATCAGGAGAAAACTGATCGCCGGGCTGGGAGCGTTCCTGCTCATGCTGAGTCTGGCGCCGCTGGGTTATGCGCAATCGGCGCCTGCCGACTTGAGCGCGCGCCTGGCCAAACTGGAGCAGCAGGCTGCCGACGCCAAGAGCTCCGCCGACAACGCGTGGATGCTCACCAGCGCAGCGCTCGTCTTGATGATGACTGGTCCCGGGCTGGCGCTGTTTTACGGCGGTCTGGTGCGCAAAAAAAATGTGCTCGCCACCATGATGCAGAGTTTCGCGCTCATGGCAGTGGTCACCGTGCTCTGGGGATTGTTCAGCTACAGTCTCGCATTTGGTGCGGGCAACAGTCTTATTGGCGGCTGGAAGAATTTGTTTCTGCACGGCGTGGGCGCTGCGCCCGACGCGGATTATGCCGCCACCATTCCAGCGCAGACCTTCATGGTCTACCAGTTGATGTTCGCCATCATCACGCCGGGCTTGATTGCGGGCGCATTCGCGGAGCGCATGAAGTTCAGTGCCATGCTGGTGTTCACCATCCTGTGGTCGATCTTTGTCTACGATCCCATGGCTCACATGGTGTGGGGCAAGGGCGGACTGCTGAACGCCTCGCTGGGCGGGCGGTTTCCCACGCTCGATTTCGCCGGCGGGACGGTGGTGCACGTCACTTCGGGAGTTTCCGCGCTGGTGTGCGCGTTGTACTTGGGCAAGCGCGTGGGATATCCCAAAGAGCCGATGCCGCCCCACAGCGTGGTGTTGAGTTTTATCGGCGCATGCCTGCTGTGGGTGGGATGGTTCGGATTCAATGCGGGCAGCGCGCTGGCCGCAGGCAGTCTGGCCACCAGCGCCTTCGTGGCCACGCACTTCGCCGCCGCCGCCGCGGCCATGGGATGGGCCGGAGCAGAGTGGATCCGCAACGGCAAGCCCAGCGTGCTCGGAGGAATTTCGGGCGCGGTTGCTGGTTTGGTGGCAATCACTCCGGCAGCAGGATTTGTTACGCCCATGCCCGCGCTCGTCATCGGGCTCATTGCCGGCGTCTTCTGCTACTGGATGGTCGCGAAAGTCAAAAGCATGTTCGGCTACGACGATTCGCTGGACGCGTTCGGCGTGCATGGGGCGGGAGGAACTCTGGGGGCGATCTTGACAGGGATCTTCGCGACCAGCGTGGTCAATCCCATTTTCAAAGATGCGCAGGGAAACGCGACGGCATCCGGGTGGTTGGAAGGAAATGCGCATCAGATGTTGAACCAGTTGACCGGCGTCGCCATCGCCTGGGTGCTGGCCATCGTGGGCACGCTGGTAATTTTGAAAATTGTCGATGTGACCATTGGAGTGCGGGTCTCGGAAGAAGAGGAAGTGCAGGGTCTCGATCTCTCCCAACATGGCGAAGAGGGATATTATTGGGAAGCGTCGGCATAATTGCTGGCCTCGAGATCGCATAACAGGATTTAGAACATCATGACGAAAGTTGAAGCAGTAATCCAAAACTCCAAGCTGGACGCGGTCAAAACCGCCCTGCACGAAATTGGCGTGGAAGGCATGACCGTGATCGAGGTGCGCGGCCACGGCCGTCAGAAGGGCCACACCGAGGTGTATCGCGGGCGCGAGTACAGCGTGGATCTGATTCCTAAGACTAAGTTGGAGATGGTTCTGGCCGACGCCCTGGTGGATAAGACGGTGCAGGCGATTTTGGCAGCAGCGCGGACGGGAAAAATTGGCGACGGCAAGATTTTCCTCTCGCGCGTGGATGAAGCGATTCGCATTCGCAACGATGAGCGTGGCGAAGGGGCGCTGTAGCGCGAAACGGTTGGGATCGTAGTTCGGCAAACCGTGCCCTTCCCGTTCATCAACCGGTTCTCAATGGCGGCGACCTCTCTCATCGGCGAGCTGCGAACGTCCCTGACCGAGGAATCGGCGCGCATTCAGCGGAAATTCGAAGCGAGCGGCGATGGGCGGGCCGCGATCGCGCAGCGCACGCTGCTGATTGAAGAAATCCTGCAGCGTTTGTGGTGTGAATTCATTTCTGCCCGCGCCACTCACACTCCTCTCGAACGACCTACCAACATTGCACTCGTTGCCACTGGCGGGTTCGGCCGCGGATGGCTGTTTCCGCACTCCGATATCGATGTACTGTTTCTCTTCGCCGATCGCGACGCGGAGCAGACGTTTCGAGATCCGGTGCGGCGCTTCTCTCAGGAATTGTGGGACCTGAAATTGAAGCTGAGTCCGGCGTCGCGAACGTTGGCGGAGTGCGATCGCTACGACGCGAACAATACAGAGTTTACGATCTCGCTGCTCGACTGCCGTTATCTGGCCGGAGATCGCGATCTGTTCCGGCGTCTGCATGACAAAGTGATTCCGAAGCTGGTGATGCGCGAGGCGAAGCCGCTGCTGCAAGGACTCGCTGAGGTTACGCGCGAGCGCCACATCAAGCACGGGCTGACTCTCTATCATCTCGAACCGAATTTGAAGGAAGCTCCGGGTGGGCTGCGCGATTACAACGTGGCTTGCTGGCTGGCGCTGATTTCGGCAATGGACAAGCTGCACGACTGGCCGCACGCGAGCTCTCTCCGCGAACCGGTGCGCAAGCAGATGGAAGCGGCGCTCGATTTTCTGATCGCGGCGCGCTGCTTTCTGCACTTCCGCTACGGACGCGATGACAACACACTGAGCTGGGAAGCGCAGGACGAGGCCGCGGCGAAGCGCATAGGGGCTCCGGACGCGGAGGAACTTTCCGCCGCCGACTGGATGCGGATTTATTTCGGGCACGCGCGCGCGGTGCAGCGCACCGTGACGCAACTGCTGGAAGAAATCCCCGAGGCGTGGTCAGCGCTTTATCGCCAAGTGCAGAGCTGGCGCTCGCGGGTGACGACTGCGGATTTTTCCGTGGTCGATGGTCTGATCTTTCTTCAGCAACCAGCAGCTTTGCAGGATCCGGAAGTGCTGCTGCGGCTGTTTCACTTCATGGCGCATCACGGGCTGAAGTTGAGCGCGACGACGGAATTCCGCATCGAGCAGGCGCTTCCAGCGCTCGCCTCGACGCCTCCGCGCGGGGCGGAGCTTTGGCTGTATCTGCAGGAAACTTTGCTGGAGCCATTTGCCGCCGACGCGCTGCGCGCCATGCACTCGCTGCGCCTGCTGACCTTGTTGCTGCCGGAGTTGAAGCTGATCGATTCGCTGGTGATCCGCGATTTTTATCATCGCTTCACCGTGGACGAGCATTCGTTTGTGGCCATCGAGAGCCTGCACCGGCTGAAGCAGGCGCAGTCGGAGTGGGACAAGCGCTATGGCGGGCTGCTCGGCGAGTTGGAGGATCCGGAGCTTTTGTATCTGGCGCTGCTGTTGCATGACACCGGCAAGGGAGTGGCGGGCACGAATCATGTGATCGCAAGTCTCGAGATTGCGAACCGCGCCATGGACCGGCTCGACATGGATCCGCAGGAGCGCGAAGAGGTGCTGTTCCTGATTGGCGGTCACCTGGAAATGTCGGCGACGCTGCGGCGCGATATTTTCGATCACGCGACCGTGGCGGCTTTCGCCGAGAAGATGGGCACGCCGGAGCGGTTGAAGATGCTCTGCCTGATGACCTATGCCGACATCAAGGCGGTAAATCCCGAGGCGCTGACGCCGTGGAAAGCGGAGAACATCTGGCAACTTTATATGGCTGCGGAAAATTACCTGAACCGCAGCGCCGACCAGCGCGTGCACGCGGGGGCGAACGATGAAAAGCTGGCGCGGCTACGCTCGCTCGCGCCGGTGACGGGAAATAAGTTCAAGGCATTTCTGGAAGGATTTCCGCAGCGCTATTTGCTGGCGCACACCGCCGAAGAAGTGATGCGCCACATGCAGATGGCGGACGAGTTGGGGAGCGATCCGGTGCAGGTGGAGTTGAAACGCGGGCGGCACTGGTACGAGCTGACGCTGGTCACCAAGGATCGTCCATTTCTGTTTGCGACTTTGGCGGGCGTGCTGGCCGCGTGGGGCATGAACATTGTGAAGGCCAATGCATTTTCAAATGCGGCGGGAACGGTCGTCGACTCGCTTCACTTCACCGATCGCTTTCGCACGCTGGAGCTGAATCTTTCGGAGTGGGCGCGCTTCAAGAACAGCGCCGTGAGCGTGCTGCTCGGCGAGGCCGATCTGGAAAAAATGTTGCGCGACCGCCAGCGCTCGGAGAAGGGCGCGATTGCCAAGGTGAAGGTGGAAACGAAAATCGAATTCGACGATTTGTGCTCGGAGACGACGACACTGGTGCAGGTGATTGCGCAGGATCGTCCGCGGCTGCTACATCGCATCGCGTCATGCCTATCGGACGAGCAATGCAACATCGAAATCGCGCTCATCGATACCGAAGGGCAGATGGCGATTGATACGTTCTATCTGACGTCGGGCGGGGAGAAATTGAAGGCGGAGCATCAGAAGCGGGTGGGCAAGGCGCTGCTGGAGGAATTGCGCGGGGAGTGAACCTTGTGCCGTCCCTGCGGGACTTGTCCCCCGGTTGTGGTCTTACCCGGGACTTACGTCCCGGGCTAATGAATGCCGCCCCTTCGGGGCTGACCCTGCCGTGGGAAACGCCGGGTTGCTAACGCGAACGCTCGCTGCGCTCGCGGGGCGGACGAATGCGTCCGCCCCTACGTGTTCAGATATTCACTTCGCCTCAAACTTGAAAACTGTTTTCTGATGGAATGTCTCGCCCGGCTTCAGTATCGTGTTCGGAAATTCGGGATGATTCGGCGAGTCCGGATAATGCTGGGTCTCCAGACAAAAGGCGTCGCGCTTTTTGTAGACGTGGCCTTGCTTGCCGGTGACCGAGCCGTCGAGATGATTTCCGGTGTAGAACTGCACGCCGGGCTGCGTGGTCCAGACTTCGAGAGTGCGTCCGCTGGTGGGTTCGTGGACGCGCGCCGCCAGCTTCAGGCCGTTCTGGTCGGGCTTCGGATTGATCACGAAATTGTGGTCGTAGCCCCAACCGAGCGTGAGTTGCTCGTAGTTGTCGTCGATGTGGGCGCCGATTCTCGTTGGCTTCGTCAGATCGAACGGCGTGCCTTTCACGGGTCGCAGTTCTCCGGTGGGAATCAAGCCCTTGTCGACCGGGGTGAAGCGGTCGGCGTTGATCATGACTTCGTGATTCAGCACGTCGCCGCTGCCTTCTCCGGCGAGGTTGAAGTAGCTGTGCTGCGTCAGGTTGATGGGCGTGGCTTTGTCGGCAGTGGCTTCGTAGTCGATGAGGATCGCGTTTCCGTCGGTCAGCGTGTAGGTGACTTTCACCTTCACGTTTCCGGGGAAACCATCATCGCCGTCGTGACTGACATAGCTGAAAGCCACGCCCATCTTGCCTTGCGGCTCGCCGTCCCACACCACGCGATCGAATGTTTTATTAATGCCGCCGTGCAGCGTGTTGGGGCCATCGTTCTTGGGCAGCGTGTAGGTCTTGCCGTCGAGCGTGAAAGTGCCATTGGCGATGCGGTTGGCGTAACGGCCGATGATCGCTCCGATGTAAGGCGGGTTGGGCTCGTAGCCCTTCAGGTCGTCGTGGCCGAGGACGACGTCGGCGAGCTGGCCCTTGCGGTCGGGCACGCGGATGGAAACGATGATGCCGCCATAGTTCATGGCTCGAACTTCCATGCCGTGCGAGTTGGTCAGCGTGTACAAGGTGATGGGCCTCCCGTCATGCGAGCCGAAGGGCTGTTGTTGGATTCCAGTCGCGGGCTTGGCGGTTTGCGCGAATAGTGCCGTGGCTGCGAAGAGCAGGCTTATGCAGAGGAGGAGGCGGGTTGGCATCATGGCGGAAAGTGTACTACGGCGGGCGACTGGCTGACTCCGGCGGGTCGCTGCGCGGTGGAGTTTCGTCGGCGAGGACAGGAAAGCAGGTTCCTCGCTTCGCTCGGAATGACAAGCTCATATCTAACCGCTTTTTCGGAATGACGGCAGGCGCATATTTAACTGCTTTGCTCGGAATGACAAGCGTATATCTAACCGCTTCGCTCGGAATGACAAGCGGTCTTATTGACGCTGGCCTTTTATTAACGCTTTGTTATTAACGCTGGCCTGTTGAATCTGAATCAACGCTTTTCGGTCAGAGCAGCGCTCGCGTTCACTTTTGTCTGGCAGGACTCGCAGAGGGTGTCTTCGCGGAGGTCGATCCATTCGACGGAGTGGGCGGAGGCCATGGCGCAGCGGTAATCCTGGCAGTGGTGTAGTCCGAGCGTGTGGCCGAGTTCATGGACACATTCCTTCGCCAGGCGCTGGGCGAGCAAGGCCTCGTCGCGCTCGAGTCCGTAGAACTCCTGATGCAGGCGGTGATAGGAGACCAGGGCGCAGGGGCCTCCCATCTGGGCTTCGCCGAAAACATATTTGAGAATCGGGATGTAAAGATCGACGGCCGTGATGGCGAGCAAGCGCCAATGTTCGGCGCGAACCGTCGCCTGCATGCGCTCCAGAATTTCCGACGAATGATATTGCTGGCGCTCGGGATGATAGCTGGGATTGGGGTCGAGCTCGAAGGGCAACAGCTCACAGGAAACGGGCAGAGCGTAGGAAATTTCCGCGCGCACGTTTTCAAGCAGTGCGGCGTCGACTTTTCCGACCGGCAACAAGTGCACCACGTTGCTGGAGGCCGGTGCGAATCTCAGCCAGTTCGGTCGGCGGAAGATCATCAGCTTGCACTCTCAACTTACCTGACGGCACTTACTTTGCCTTCGACCGAAGCGCGGCTCCAGCCGTAGCGTTTCAGCTTGTGATGCAGCGTGACGCGGTCGATGCCCAGCACTTCGGCGGCGCGACTTTGATTGCCGCTGCATTCCTCGAGCACGCGCAGGATGTGGGCGCGCTCGATTTCATCGAGCGACTTGCCGGCGAGCAGCGACCGGAGCTTGCGATTTGAAAATAAAATCCTGCTCCTGCAGTTCGGGTTCGTGTGCGACCACCATGGCGCGCTCGACCGCGTTTTCTAGTTCGCGAACATTGCCCATCCACATCTGCTGCTGCAGTTGATCCATGGCCGGAGGCGCGATGCGCGTGATCGGCTTATTCATGGCCAGCGAGAATTTGCGCACGAAATGCTCCACCAGCGGAGGAATGTCTTCGCGGCGATCGCGGAGCGGCGGCAGTTCGATGTGAAAAACGTTCAACCGGTAGAAGAGGTCGGGGCGGAATGTGCCGTCTTCGATCATGGTCTCGAGATTTTTGTTGGTGGCGGCGACGCAGCGGAAATCGACTTTGATGACCTGATTGCCGCCGACGCGCGTGATCTCGCGCTCCTGCAGCACACGCAGCAGGTCGGTTTGCGTTTTCAGGCTGATGTCGCCGATCTCGTCGAGAAAAACTGTTCCGCCTTCGGCAATCTCGAATTTTCCTTTCTTGCGATACTGCGCGCCGGTGAAGGCTCCTTTTTCGTGGCCGAAGAGTTCGCTTTCGAGCAGCGTTTCGGTGAGCGCGCCGCAGTGAATCGCCACCAGCGGATGAAATCTCCGCAGGCTGGCGGCATGAATCGCGCGCACGACCAGCTCTTTGCCGGTGCCGCTTTCGCCGGTGATGAGGACGTTGGCGTCGGTCGGCCCGACAGTCTCGATCGCATCAAAGACCTTGCGCATGGCCGGGCTTTGCCCAATGATGTCGCCGGGATTAGTAGCTTCGGCGACGGTTTCGCGCAGGCGGACGTTCTCTTTTTCGGCGCGGTGATGGGCGAGCGCCTTCTTCACTAAGTGCGCGATTTCGTCGGGATCAAGCGGCTTGCTGACGTAGTCGTACGCGCCGTTCTTGAGCGCGGTGACCGCGGTTTCGACCGAGGCGTAGCCCGTCATCATTATGACGATGAGTTCGGGATCGAGTTCGTGCAGGCGGCGCTGCAGTTCGATGCCGTCGGTGCCGCGCATCTTGATGTCGAGCAGGGCCACGTCCCACTTGCCTTCGGCCATGCGGGTGAGCGCGTCGCTGGCGCTTTCCGCGGTGCCGATTTCGTAGCCTTCTTCGCGAAACCATTTTCCCAGCGAGTCGCGAACGCTGAATTCGTCGTCGACAATGAGTAATTTTCCTTGTACTTCCATGTTGATCACCTCCCGACGGTTGCGGGAATTCGTTCGGACTCGCGGAGCGGAGGCCTGATCGGCTTCCGCCTCGCTGGGCAGAGTCACGGTAAAGGTCGTGCCCCGACCGGCTTCGGATTGCACCTCGATGTTTCCTCCATGACGCTCCATGATGCTGCGGCTGATGGCGAGCCCTAACCCCACGCTGCGTCCGGTTTCTTTGGTGGTGAGGAATGGCTCGAAGATGCGCGGGAGAATGTCCGCGGGAATTCCAGAGCCGTCGTCGCGCACGATGATTTGAATCTGGTGCAGCCTGGCATTGGAGTTGGACGTGAGCCAGAGAATGCCGCCCTGCTGCATCGCGTCCATGGCATTCATGATGAGCGCCAGCACCACCTGCTCGATCTGCGCCGCGTCACACACAACCTGGGGAAGATTGGGGTCGAGTTGCAGTTGGACTTCGATGCTGGCGAGATCGAGCTGATGTTGCACCAGGCGCAGCGATTGCTCGATGACGCGATTCACGCTGGCCGGTTGCAGGTTCATGGGCGTGGTGCGCGAGAACGTCAGGAGATTCTTGACCAGGTCACCGCAGCGCCGGCTTTCGCTGGCGATGAGATCTAGGGAGTCGCAGATCTCTTTGTGATGCGGGCCGGCGGGCTCGCCGTTTCCGCCTTGGACTCGATCGAGTTCGGCGCGCTCCACCCACTTTCGCAGCAGCTTCGAATAAGTCAGGATGCCGGAGAGCGGATTGTTGATCTCATGGGCGAGCACGGCGGCCATCTTGCCGATGGAGGCCATCTTCTCGGTTTGCAGCGCGTGCTCGTGGGCGCGGCGCAGATCGCGAGTCTTGTCTTCCACGCGGGCTTCGAGGGTGTTGGTCCAGGCAACGTTCTGGTTGTGCTCGGACTGCAACTGTCGGCTCAGCAGATTGAAGGATCCGGCGAGTTCGCCGATTTCATCCTGCGAACCGATTTCGATCTGATAGCCCAGATCGCCCGCCGCGAGGCGATCCGTGCCGCGTTTAAGCGCGGCCACGGGAACGTAAACGACTCGCCAGACAAAAAACAGACTAACGCCGACGATTAGCAACAGGGCGCAGGCAGTGTAGGCAATCATGCGTCGACTGCTTTCCGCGAGTTGCACATCAGTTTTGGCCAGCGACAGGTTGGTGTCGAGCACGCCAAGAATCTGTTGCTCGACGGGATGCGCATGGCAGGCCGCGTTGGAGCAGGCGGGCTGATTCTCGATGGGAGTAATAATGCCGAGGACGCGTGAGCCGGCTTCGTTGTGGTAAATGCGAAACCGGTCGGGGCGGTTCAATTTTGCCAGAGGCTCGGACTGGTTGTGGCAGGCGTAGCAAGCCTCGGCGCTCTTGTCGACGACATGGTCAAGTTCCGCTGGGTCGGTGGTGTAAGTGATCCGGCCTTCCTTATCGAAGATGCGGATCCGGGCCATGCCGGGCTCGTCGGCAAAAGTGCGGATGGCGTTATAAAGGCCCGCGCGGTCGTTGCGCAGCATGTAGTCGGTGGTGCTGCGCCGGATGACGTCGCTGACGCGCTCCGCGCTTAGCAGCACGGACTGTTCCAGATGCTGCCGGTGCAACCGGATGTTGAGATATCCGAGCAGCGCGAACACCACCACCATGGCCGCGAACAGAAGCAGGTTCAGCTTGGCGCTCAGGCTGTGGGCCCAGCGCAACATCCTGCCGGGTCGGCGAGTTGGATCAGTCTCCGGCATGCTCCAACACCGGTGATGCGAGCGGCAATCGGCTGCTTTCGAGGCTCAGCGATTCCGCCACATGTTCCTCCGCGGGGAAGATGGGCAAATACTTCACCGCGACTGCGAACAGGAAAAATCCCATGGCGACGATCATTAGCGTCACCGAGAATTCGGTCCACTTCGGCATGTAATGGTGGCCGACGAAGGTCTCAAAGCCGATCAGGCTGACATTGAGCCGGTTGGTGATGAAGCCGAGCAGGCAGATCACCGAAGCCAGGTACAGGCCGCCGGGCGACAGCCGGACTTTCTTGAAGCTGAGCAGCGTAATCGGAATCACGAACGCGAGCGCGAGCTCGAGCCACAGGAAGTAGGCTTCGTAACTCGGCTTGAGGATCGCGCGTAGCATGCCGCGATGGAAGAAATCCTCGAAGCGCAGCAGGGCGTTCACCCAGAGCGCGACCAGCAACGCTCCACCGAGACGAACGAGAACTGAAGTTTCCAGGTGACGTCCGAGGGCCTTGGCGCTTTGCGTGGACTCGAAGATCGTCATAGCCAGGCCGACCGCGACCGCTGATCCGAAGAAGAAGAACGGCAGAGCGGGCGAATACCAGAAGGGATGCAGCTTGCTGGGCATGATCAGATACAGCGAGCCCAGCGAACTCTGATGCAGGGTCGAGAGCAGAATTCCCAGCACGATCAGAACCGGATAGATCTTCTGAATCCATTTGATGGGCGCTTTGAGATTGAAGCGCTCAAAGACATTCGGCAGGAATTCAAAGAAGAGCACCGTGGTGTAGGTCATCACGCACATGCCCACCTCAAACATGACCGAGTGTGGATTCATGTAGATGAGCTGGTGCCAGATGAACCACGGGCGGCCGAGATCAAAGAGCAGGCCAACAATGAAGAGCAGATAGCCGAGGAATGCCGTCAACACTGCGGGCCGCACCACGCTGTGCAGGCTTTCCACGTTGAACAGGTACACCGCGCCCACCATGCAGAAGCCGCCAGCCGCCAGCATCACGCCGCACAGGCAGTCAAAGCCGATCCAGAAGCCCCAGGGGAACTGGTCGCTCATGTTGGAGACTGCGCCGAGTCCGCGGAGATAGCGAACGTAGGTGGAGTAAAGGCCCATGGCCATGATGACAAGGAAAACCGATCTCCAGAAAGTGAGCTTGAATTTCATCGCGCGCTCCCGTTCTGCTTTGCTTTCTCGTTTTCAATCGCCTCCGCGGCGGCTACTTCCTGGCGGCGGTGCGAAATCCAGTAAATGCCTCCCAGCACCACTGACCACAGCGGGATGAAATCGGGAACCCGGTCCATCACGCGGCCGGTGTATTCGGGCATGGGAATGTCGCCGATCTTTTCGGACGCGGGATAGCCGAAGTCTTCGACTTTTCCGCTGGAGAGAATCAGGACGCAGGTTCCGCCGACTTCATGCAGCCCGTAAATGCGGTCGAGGTAGTTCGAAGGATTCTGGCGGATGCGCTCCTGCGCTTCGCGGACGAGGTCTTCGCGGTCGCCGAATTTCGTCGCGCCCGTGGGACAGATCTCGGCGCAGGCGGTTTGCTGTCCGGCGACCACGCGCTCCGGGACACATGATGCATTTGCGCACACGCGGATTCAGCGATCCCCATTCGTACTTGGGCTGGCTGAAGGCGCAGGCGGCCATGCAGTAACGGCAGCCGATGCACTTCCACACGTCGTAGACCACCGGGCCTTCTTTAGTCTTGTGGAAGGCTCCTACGGGGCAGACTGAAGCGCAGGCAGGATGTTCGCAGTGCATGCACAGGCGCCGCATGAACTTGTCGCCATGGGTCAGGACGGCGGTGTATTTGTGCTCCGACTGCTTCTCCTCGGCGGCAATGCCGTCGTTGTAGGGCAGCTTGTTTTGGGTGGCGCAGGCCTGCTCACACTGCTTGCAGCCGATGCAGAGTGTGGAATCATATAAAAGTGCTTTGCTCATGAATGATCGGTTTTCTGGGCAAGGATTCGAGCAGAATCCTTCTTGCCCGGAAGATCCTTTCAACCCGACGGCCAGAGCTGACGAGGGTTGGGGAGCGATTACCGAGTAACGTTACGGAAATCGGACCGATTTCGAGCTGCTAACCTCATCAGATCAGAGGCTGTCGCGAAATTCAGCAGCTTCAGACCATTAGAGTGTCGTCATTTGCGGCATTTCTAGCCGTGACAGGCATCACCGTTCGCGGTGACGCTGGTCAATAGCGTTTTGCAACAGCCCTCAGCGAGCGTTCGGTGATGATTTCCGCATCATGTGGTGATAAAGACCACATCAGTTGCTTCGCAGTGAGTTAAGTGGTTGAGCCTGCACTCGTTGTGACATTCGCTGCTGGAATTACCTGCTGACCGTGGCTGATTCGGTGTTGCGATCTGCATCGCAAGGCGTGTTGCGAAATTTCGCTCGCGTCTTCACAGGATTTCTGACGAATCCCGCTATCTCGCTCACATATCGAGAGATATCGATGTGTTCGCGCGGCCTTCGCGGCTGATTGCAAGTTTGGCGGGGCGATTGCCTTTAGTAAAAGCGTGAGTGACCCGGAAAAAGAGGCACTCCAGGCGAGGTGGATTATGACAGTCATTCTGGTTCTTCTTACATTCGGACTCTTCTTAGGAATTGATTACGCACGCAGCCGGAAGCAGATGGTGAAACAGGTAGTTTTGCAGGTGGCGGATCGGGAATCGGCGCCACGCATGGTACCCGCGCTGGTCGCAGGATTTGAGGTTCCCGACAATCTGCGCTATCACGCCGGGCATACCTGGGCGCTGGGCGAGAGCAGCGACCTGGTGCGGGTTGGCATGGACGACTTCGCAACCAAGCTGGTCGGCAAGATCGACCGCATCGCTTTGCCGCAGCGCGGCCGCTGGGTTCGCCAGGGACAGAAGGTATGGACGGTTTATCACGACGATAAAGCGGTCGACATGGTTTCGCCGATCGAAGGCACCATCAGCGACATTAACGAAGCGGCCGCGGCCAATCCGGAACTGGCCCGCCAGGATCCTTATGGCGACGGCTGGCTGGTGAAGGTGCAGGCGCCTGACACCAAGACGAACTTCCGCAACCTGCTGGGCGGAGTGCTGGCGCGGGTTTGGATGGAAGAGTCGGCCACCCGGCTGCGCTCGAGAATGCCGATGGCGATGGCCTCGGCCCTGGCGCAGGACGGCGGCGTAGCGGTCGACGACCTGACGGCGCACCTGCCGGAGAAAGATTGGACCACGCTGACCAAAGAATTCTTCCTGTCGTAACAGCCGTTCCTTGCAGAGCGACGGCTCATGCCTCGCCGAAATACCTACCGCCCGGGAATCGATCCCGGGCGGTTTTTTTCAGGGTGAGTAATGTCGTTGAAGATTTTTAGTCGGAGACCGCGGTTTCGGCTGACCGGCCGCGAGTAGGAACGAACGATCCACGAACCGAGCAATACAGCCGAGGTCAGCATGACGACGCGCATGTATTGGGCGATGGGGAAGCGCGGAATCTCCGAAGCTGGTGCGCAGCAGGCCGAAGGTGGCGCTGCAGGCGCAGAGAGCGAAGTAGACGCGCTCTCGGGCGCCGCGCGAAATGCCCGCCAGCCAGGCCAGGATCGAAGTCACCGTGAGATAGATCATCACCAGGATGAAGTCGCCTTGAGGCGCGTTGCCGTGCAGGATGCCATTCTTGCGCGAGGCGAATCCAGCCGCCGCAATCCCTAGAAACACAATGGAATGAACGAGGGCGATGATGGCCCGCTTGCGATTCGTCAGGATGGCGAAGTCGTTCATAGGATGATCAAGTTTCGCCTGAGGAGTGGGCTGGGGCCTGTGCGCGGTCTTACAGCCGGGTGTGATTGGGGTCACAACAAAGGCATCAACCACAAAGGGCACGAAGGTTCACGAAGGGATTCATTTGCTTGCCTTTCCTTCGTGTGACTTCGTGTCCTTCGTGGTCGTTGGTTTGAAGTGAATGCAGGGAGGCAGGTGGAATCGTGGTAATCCCTGGTGGTACCATCGCGGGCCATGAACATCCGGACTCGTTTTGCATTGGCAATTCTTTCTGCATCTTTGGTCGGCGGTGCTGTGGCCCAATCGGCGCCGGCGCACGCCATCGTGCTGCATGCGGCGCGACTTTTGGACGTCAAGAGCGGGCGCATGATCACGCCCGGCGAAGTGCTGGTGGAGGGCGAGCGCATCGTCGAAGTGGGGACAGCGGTGAAGCGCCCGGCGGGGGCGGAAGTTATTGATCTGGGCGATCGCACGCTGCTGCCGGGATTGATTGATGCGCACGTTCATCTTTTCTTGCATCCCGGGGCGGAGGATTTGCAGACGGTGCAGGAATCGGTTCCGCAGCGGACGATCACAGCTACGCTGGCCGCGCGCGATGACTTGATGGCGGGCTTCACCGCCGAACGCGATATGGGCACCGAGGGCGCGGGCTCGGCTGACACCGCCGTGCGCAATGCGATCAACGATGGCCAGATTCCCGGGCCGCGGCTGCGCATCAGCGGCAATGCCATCAACATTCTGGGCGGGCATGAGGACGCGATCGGATACAACCCGGAACAGCATGTGCTGCCCAACGCGAACTACGCCAACAATGCCGACGAACTGGTGGCCGCGATGCGCGAGCAGTTCAAGGAGGGCGCGGACTTCATCAAGATTTACGAAACCGGCGCGGACCGGATGAAGGATGGCAAGCTGCAAACGCCGTATCAGTACAGCGAGGCGCAGCTGGAGGCGGCGGTGAAGGAAGCGGCGCGCGTTGGGCGGCACGTGGCCGTACATGCCACGGGAGAGCCGGGGACTTTATTCGCGGCGCAGGCAGGAGTGGCGTCGATCGATCATGCCGATCAGTTGAGCGATGAGACCGTGCGGCTGATGAAGGAAAAACAGATTTTCGCCGTGCCCACGTTCACCATCTTCGAATACTTCGCCGATCATGCCGCCACGCCGCAGCAGGGGACGCGCGAGCACGAGATGCTCGACTTCAAGATTGCCGAGTTCAAGAAGCAGGTCGCGGCCGGCGTGCCCATGGCCGTGGGATCGGACGTGGGGCCGTTTCCGCATGGCACGCAGGCGCGGGAGTTTGTGCTGATGGTGAAGTATGGAATGTCTCCGCTGGCGGTGCTGCAGGCGGATTTGCTTCACGGCGCGAAGTTGCTGGGGTGGGACGGGCAGATCGGAGCGCTGGAGGCTGGTTATTTCGCCGATGTGATCGCGGTTGCGGGCGATCCTTTGCAGGATGTCGCAGCAGTGCAGAATGTCAGCTTCGTGATGAAGGGTGGCGTGGTCTACAAGAAGTAGACCTGAGCACAAATCCGAGAGCTTATCGCTCAGGAGGTTAAGGATTCGCGAAGAGCGCGGCAGAAAGGCGTGAAGGAAAAATAAGGGATGGTTCGGGGCTGACTAGTGCAAGAGAATGCAATGTTACTTTGGAGACCTCGTGGGGGTATTCCGGAAGTTATTGATTTCACCTGCCTTGCTGGGTTTCTAATAGGGATTAGTTGGATCTTAGATTGCGCCCTCCCGAAGTGCTGCACCGAAAGGCCGGTGAGCACCTATGACCATCCGCAAAGCATTAGAGATCTTGACGTTGGCCGCCATTTTGGTGGTGGGCGCACTGTGTCCTTCATCGCTGGCCCAGGGGCCTTTGCCGGACGCGCCGAAACCGGGCATCCAGCCCGCAACTCCCGCGCCGCTGGTGCAGCAGCAGTTCAGCCTGGGAGAACAGCACAAGTTTTGGGATAACGGGAATCGCGCGTTGTTTGCCGGCGTGATTGCATCGAACGCGGCGGACTTCGCCGTGACTTATACCAACCTGCAGAGCGGCGGGCAGGAGTTGAATCCGGTGGTGCGAGTTTTTGGCCGCTCGGCTCAGGGACTGGCGCTGAACTTCGGCGGGCAGGTCGCGGGCGTGATGGGCGCCAGCTATTTTCTACACAAGACCGGACATCACCGGCTGGAACGTCTGGTCCCGGTGGTGAATATTGGGGCTTCGATGACCGCGGTGGGTTACGGGTTTGCGCACCGGCATTAAGGCGACCCCTCTGCGGCTAAAGCCGCATTCCAATTGCATCGCCCTCGGCGCGGCTAAAGCCGCGCCCTTTCAAAGCCTAACTTTCCAAATCTCAGCTTCCTGCGTTTTTTGGTCGCCTTCGGCGCGGCAGCCGCGCCCTTTCAAAGGTCAACTTTCGCAATGTACGCACGGGGGACTGTCGCCCCGGACGCATTTCTCCCGGGGCTCGCTTCGCTCGCTGGGCGGACGAATGCGTCCGCCCCTACGTGGGCGTGTCTTACCAGATCACTTTGGCTGCGATCTGAATGTGGCGCGAGCCTCCGGAGCCGATGACCGGGTTGGCGGCCGCGACGTCCGGCGTGTAGACGACCGTCCCTACCGTGCTGGCGACGGAAAGATCGGTATTCATGGTGAACACGTCGAAGTTGGCGTGGTTGAGGACGTTGAACATCTCGCCGCGCAACTGCAGCTTGAAGCGCTCGCCCAGGCGAAACACTTTGGAGAGGCCCATGTCCCAGTTGGTGAAGTTGGGGCCGCGGAAGATGTTGCGGCCCATATTGCCTTGAGTTGTGTCGGCGGGTGGCGTGATGACGGCACTGCCCTGGTGATAGCAGCCGTAGTTAAACAGATTGTCGGTGGTTCCCAATGCCGTCGCCTGCGCCAGGCAGGCGGCATCGCTATGCGCGGCGTCGGAGAAGTCGAAGTACGGCAGCGGTGTGCTGGCGGACCAGTGAATGTCTTTGGGATTTCCGGTCATGTTCCAGCGGTCGTTAAATTCTCCGGTGAAGCTGATGTCGTCATTGAAGTCGCCTAGCGTGTAGGGCTCGCCGCTTTGCAGGTTCACGATGCTGGTGACTTGCCAGCCTTCCAGCAGTTGCGATCGCGTCTTCATCGAAGGCAGGTCATAGGTCGCCGAGAGGGTGAAGCGGTGGCGGATATCGTAATCGCCATTGCCTCGTTCTTCGTTGTAGTTGTTGCTGTCCGGAGGAACACCCGCCAGGTTGTTGGTGGCAGTATCGATGGCATGCGCGTAGGTGTATCCCGCCAGCAGATACAGGCCGTGCGAGTAGCGCTTCGTGAAAGTGACTTGCAGAGAGTTGTAGGCAGAGTTCGAGCGATTGCCGAGGGTATTGAAAAAGCCAAGCCACGGGAAGCATGGTCCGCCAAAACCTTGCCCACCCTGGGATACGGGGCAGTTGGTTGCTAATGGTCGGCCGATCGTCTCCGACTCGTCATCATAGAGCGGGTTGACCTGATTGGTGTCGATCACGCTGTAAAGATGAACGCCGTGATTGGCGACGTATGCGACTTGCAGGAGGGCGGTAGGAGTGAGGGCTTCCTGCACGTTAAAGTTCCAATTCATCACGTAAGGCGTCTTGAGGTGCGGATCGACGGCGAAGATGTTGCATTGGCTGTCGACGCTGCAGACGTTCCCCGAGTTCGAGGCATTGGGAAAGATGGTGGGTGCCTGGTTCGGCGCCAGCCAGTTGATCTGCGTGCCGTCGCTCGACTCCTGCAGAAAGGCTGTGATCGTGCCGGTTGGGTTCTGCTGAACGCCGTTGCCATCAATATAAGGCACGCCGCTCGGATTCAGGTTGAGGCCGCCTCCATTGAACATGAAGGTGCGGATGGAGGGCTGCTCGTAGATAAAGCCGAAGCCAGAGCGAACAACAGTCTTGCCGGTGCCGAAGACGTCCCAGGCAAGACCAATGCGCGGTGAAATGTTGCTGTAATTGGTGGGGTACGGAGAACTGATGCCCTGGCCGACCTGGGTCAGCCCGCTCGGGGAGGAGGGATCGTAATTGGCCAGCAGGTTCCGGGAGTCCTTGATGGGGTTGGTGATGTCGTAACGGAGTCCGAGATTGAACGTAACGCGCGGGCTGACCTTTACGTCGTCTTCCAGAAAAAAGCCCAACGCACTCTGGCTTACGTCGCGTTTGGGATCTCCATAAAGGAAGCGCCAGCGGCGGACATCCCCGTCCAGAAAGTTCCAGAGATGGCGGAAGTCCACGCGCCCACGTCCATATCCTGCGCGATAGTAGTTGACGTCTCCATAGTGGAAGCTGCCGCCGAATCGAAGGGTTTGCCGGCCCCGAGTGTAGGAGGCGGTGTCGCCGAAGCTGTAGGTTTTGCTGGGCGAGGTTTCGAGGGGCCAGCTGGAATTGCCGCCCATGTAGTTAAATTCTCCGCCGGGCCCGATGCGAGGAAATCCGAACAACCGTGGGTCGGTGACTCCCGTGTTGAGGCTGTACCCACTCAGGGGATTGAGGTTGTGGTCGATGGGGAAGATGGCCTCGTTGAAAGTGTTGTAGCTGAAACGCACTTCGTTCGACCAGGCCGAAGATGGGTTGGAGGCCCAGTTCACTCCAAAGACCTGCGTGATCGGACTGGTGGTGGAGAGCCATTCGGGACGAAGGGGAATGGTATCTTCCTCCGATTGAACGGTATTGCCATAAATAAAACGCGCGCTCAGGACGTTCTTCTTGTTCAGAGCGAAGTCAGTCTTGGCAACGAGATTGTCTCCACGGTTTCGGTTCACAAAATCAAAGTCGATGGCGGCGGGATCGCTCTGCGACTGCGTAAAACCGGGATTAGGAAGAAACAAGGACGTCAGTTGTTGGCTCAGGGGATTCAGGGTGCATGTGCCGATATTGTCGAACTTGTTCTGGCAGTAAGTCATGCCGGTCCCTGAGTTAACGTAAGCGATTGCGTCGGGAAGGCTGTAGAGCGCGGACTCGGGGCTGCCGTCTGGCGCGAAGATTCCGTCAGGGAAGGCCGGGTTATTGGCCAAGGAAGTTGTCACGGGACTGTCGGTCACTCCCGGATTTCCTACCCGATCGCGAATGCCTTCGTAGTTGACGAAGTAGAACCACTTGTCCTTCTTAATGGGCCCACCGATGGACACACCGAACTCGTGCATGAGCAGGGCGGAGACGGGCTGAGGCGCGGGATTGAAATAGTTGCGCGCGTCGAAGGCGGAGTTGCGGGTGAAGTAGTAGGCCGAGCCGTGAATGTTGTTGGTTCCGGACTTGATGCCGATGTTCATGACCACGCCGGGCTTCACGCCGTAGTCGGCGGTGGGGCTCTCCTGGGTATTGAACTCCTGGATGGCGTCGAGGGGAAGAAAACTTGCGGGCGTGCCAGCAATGCCGGCCTCGTTGGCGACTCCTTCGCCGTAGTAGGCGTCGTTGTCGTCGGCGCCATCGATGAAGAAGTTGTTATCGTCGGCGCGGTTGCCGTTGGAGGTGATCGACTGGAATCCGCCGCCGGGCGTGCGCTGCACTCCGGGATGCAGTTCGAGGAGGTTCTGGAAGTCGCGGCCTTCGACGGGAAGTTCCGAGATGGCTTTGTTGGAGAGCACGCCGTTCAGCGTGGCATCGGAGGTGTCGGCGAGCGAACCTTCGGCGCTGACCTCCATGGTCTCGGAGATCGCTCCGGGCTGAAGTTTCAGATCCATGCGGAGGTCGCGGGAAACTTCAAGGGTGAATTGCGTGCTGACGGTCTTCTTGAATCCCGCCGCCGTGGCGCTGACGGTATAAGGGCCGGGCTCAAGATTGGGCGCGACATATTCGCCGGCGCTGGTGGTGGTCAACTGGCGACTGACGCCGGTGGCCGTGTTCGTGATGGTGATCTTCGCCCCGACAATCACGGCTCCGGTGGAGTCGTAAACGGTGCCGAGAATCCGGGCCTCTGAGGTTTGGGCTGCGACAAAGCCGGCAGCGAGCAAAACCAGCACACTGAATAAAAAGAACCGGGAAGTTTTCATGATGCCTCCTTAGATAACAAGTCGTGCTGGCGTTCAGAGATCTGACGTTCAGAGATGAAGACCGGAGACTTTATCCGGAGTCGGGACGCGCCGGGAGGGTTACAGGCCGGCTTCGAGCTTGCCCGCATTCAGCAAGAACCTGCCGAGATCGCTGGCGGCGATAGTCGGACGCAGCTTTGTCATAGAAAGGATGCGAGCACGGCAGTCTGGCATGAAGGCAAGGCCAAAGTCAATGCTCGATACGCAGAGCGTTCGGCGGTATCCTGATTCAGAACGGCGCAGGTGAGATTATATGAACTGCGCGCATTTCAAGCATCCGGACGGAAAGACATTTTTATGAAAATTGCCAATAATGTGACGGAGTTGATTGGGAATACGCCGCTGGTGCGGCTGAATAAGGTTACGGCCGGATGCGTCGCGGAAGTCGTCGCGAAACTCGAGAGCCAGAACCCGCTGCATAGCGTGAAGGACCGCATCGGCGTGAGCATGATCGAAGACGCCGAGCGGGCGGGAAAAATTCAGCCCGGCAAGACCGTGCTGGTGGAGCCGACCAGCGGCAACACCGGGATCGGCCTGGCGTTTGTGGCCGCGGTAAAAGGCTACAAGATCATTCTCACCATGCCGGAGACGATGAGCGTGGAGCGGCGCGTGCTCTTGCTGGCGCTGGGCGCGGAGATTGTGCTGACGCCGGGACCGCGCGGCATGCCGGGCGCGATTCTGAAAGCGAAAGAAATTCTGGCCAACACTCCGAACGCTTACATGCCACAGCAGTTCGACAATCCGGCGAATCCGAAGATTCACTTCGAGACCACGGGGCCGGAGATCTGGAACGATACCGACGGGCGCGCCGACATTCTGATTTCCGGCGTGGGCACGGGTGGAACCATCACTGGAGTGTGCGAGTACATCAAGCCGAAGAAGCCGTCGTTCAAGGCGGTCGCCGTAGAGCCGACGGACAGTCCGGTTCTTTCCGGCGGCAAGCCGGGACCGCACAAGATTCAGGGTATTGGCGCGGGATTTGTGCCGAGCATCCTGCGCACCGATCTGATCGACGAGGTCATCCAGGTATCGAACGATGACGCGATCGCCATGGCTCGCCGCTTGCCGCTCGAAGAAGGCTTGCTGGTTGGCATCTCTTCCGGAGCCGCGGTGGTGGCCGCGCTGCAAGTGGCGAAGCGCGCGGAGAATAAAGGAAAGATGATCATCGTCATCATCCCGTCGTTTGGCGAACGCTATCTGAGCAGCGTTCTGTTTCAGGAGTTGCGCGAGAAGGCGCTGCAGATTCCGACGGCGGAGCTGCCGGCTTAACCTGTATCTATATCTATGCCCCACTTCTTTGCTTTGGTTCGTGAAGATGTCGCCAACGTGATGGAGCACGATCCGGCGGCGAAGTCGCGCCTGGAAGTGTATCTGTGCTACTCGGGATTGCATGCGGTGTGGTGGTATCGCATCAACCACTGGCTGTGGAATCACAAATTATTTTTCTTTGCCCGGTGGTTCTCACAGGTTGCGCGCTTGCTGACCGGGATCGAGATTCATCCTGGGGCAAAGATCGGGCGGCGATTATTCATCGATCACGGCATGGGCGTGGTGATCGGCGAAACCTCGATCGTGGGCGACGACGTGACGCTGTACCAGGGCGTGACCCTCGGCGGAACGGGCAAGGAGCACGGCAAGCGGCATCCCACGCTGGAAGACGACGTGGTGGTGGGCGGCGGCGCGAAGATTCTGGGCAACATCACGGTGGGAAAGAATTGCCGCATCGGCGCAGGGTCGGTGGTGCTGCGGAACGTGCCGGAGAATTCGACGGTGGTGGGCGTGCCCGGCCACATCATTCTGCGCGACGGCAAGCGCGTGGTGATTACCGATCCCAAGCAGATTAACGATCCGTTGTCGGAAGCGCTGGCCGCGGTGGCGACCGAAGTGCACAAGCTGCGTGACCGGGTGCAGCAACTGGAAGGGGCGAATGCGAGCGGCGAACCGGTTGCGGCCTCGTTCCAGAGGGCGATGGAAGATATTGACTATCAGATTTAGCTGGCACGGACGTAAGATAGTCCGCTGAGATTTCCCCCGGCCTCGCGGAGGGCCACACCGTGCGACGCATCCTTTATGCAGTCGTTCTATTCCTGATTACCTCATTGTGTCTGGCAGCCGACAAAAAAGAAGAAAAGCTGAAGCCGGCTGAATCGACTGACGAACTGCGGCAGCAGATCGAAAAAATTCTGAAAGATACGCACACGCCCGGAGTCGCGCTGGCGATTGTGCATCGCAACGGACCGGAGTGGATTGCCGGGCTGGGCGTGTCGGATGTGGCGAGCAATCGTGCTACGACCGCGGACACGCTGTTCCGCATCGGCTCGACCTCGAAAGCATTCACGTCTCTGTCGATCCTGTTGCTGGCCGATCAGGGCAAGCTGTCGCTCGAGGATCAGGTTCACAAATTGGTGCCCGACGTCTGGTATCAGAATCGCTGGGAGGCGACGGATCCGATCAAGGTGGTGAACCTGCTGGAGCACACTACGGGATGGGACGACATGCATCTGCGCGAGTATGCCAAGCAGGCGCCGGATACGATGGGCGTGCGCGAGGGCCTCGAGTACGACCATAATTCGCGCGTTTCGCGCTGGCCTCCGGGGACGCGCATGTCCTATTGCAATTCAGGACCTCCAGTGGCGGCAACGATTGTGGAGAAAATTTCCGGGCAGCGCTTCGAAGACTTCGTGCAGCAGAATCTTTTCGCTCCGATTGGAATGAAGACGGCGACCTACTTCGAACCGCCTGCCGGAGCGGGTACGACTCTCTATCACGACGACGGCAAGACGCCCTATTCCTACTGGCACATCCTGCTGCGGCCGGCGGGAGCGATCAATGCGTCGGCCAACGATATGGCGGCGTATGTGCAGTTCTATCTGAATCGCGGCGCGGCGAATGGGAAGCAGATCGTTCCGGCCGCGGATATCGATCGCATGGAAAGCCCGACCAGCACCTGGGGTGCGAAAGACGGGCTGAAGGCGGGATACGGCCTGAGCAATTACTGGACCGTGGAGGACGGCTTCGCGTATCACGGCCACAACGGCGGCGTGGAAGGTGGTTTGACGGAGGTGAGTTACCTGCCGGATTACGGCGTGGGATATTTTTTCAGCATTAACAGTGGGGATGGCGATGCCTTCGAGAAGATTGGCAAAGCGATGCGGGCGTACGTCACGCGCACGCTGGAAAAGCCTGCACTACCTCCGGTCGCGGCGCTTCCGGCGAATGCGGGCGATTATGCGGGATGGTACGAGCCCGATTCTCCACGGGTTGAGCTGGCGCATTTTATAGAGCGGATATTGGGCATCAGCTTGATTCAGTTTCGCGATGGCAAGCTGATCGTGAATGACTTGGGTGAACGAGGCGACGCGTATGTTCCGGTGAGCGGGATGCAGTTCCGCCACGTTCCGAAAAAAGATCCAGCTGCGCCGGTGGCTACGCTGGCATTGTTGACGCCCAATAATGAAGGGCGCTTCGTGGAAGTGGGTACCGCGATGAGGAAGCAGATCCCTGCCGGATTGGCGATCGGGGAAATTCTGCTGACGGCGTTCGTAGTGCTCTCCATCGTCGCCATCGTGCTTTACGCTCCGTTCTGGATGCTGGGCGGGCTGAGCCGAAGACGGCGGCGTCCGGCGGAACGCGCGATGCGCATGTGGCCGGTCATCGCGGTGTTGAGCCTGGTGGGATTTGTCGCCCTATTCATTCTGAGCAGCGACGACCTGATTGGGCGGCTGGGCAATCTCACGGTGTGGTCATTTGCGATTTTCCTGAGCACGCTAATCTTCGGACTCGCCGTGCTGGGCAGCGCCGCGGCCGTGGTGCGAGCGCCGGAACAAGGCGTACGGCGCGGAGTTCGGCGCTTCTCTATTGTGGTGACGACGGGCCTGGTGATTGCCGCCTTGTACCTCGGGTATTGGGGAATCCTCGGGCTGCGAACCTGGGCCTAGCGGCTTCTCCGTCAAACTTCCTGGCCACGGATTAACGCGGACGCACGCGGATTCACACCAAAGAAATCCGTGAAGATCCGAGTAATCCGTGGCTGATTTTTTCGTGTTGCTGAACGTAATCATCCCACCTGCTTGCACGTTATTTTCCACTTGACATCTGCCGTCATGTCCGTAAGATCGAAGGATAGTTATTCACTGCGGTGAATATTTATTCATGATGAATAAAACCCTACGGCAGCGGGCGGTGCTGGATGTGCTGAAGCACAATTCCATCGCCAGCCAGGACGATCTGCAGCGGGCGCTGCGCAAGCGCGGATTCAAGGTCGGGCAGGCGACGCTGTCGCGCGATATTCACGACCTGAACCTGAGCAAAACGCCGCACGGGTATTCGCTGCCGCAAGGGGAGAATGGGGCGGGAGCGGCGCTGCCTCCGGTGTCGCGACTGGTGCGCGAGTTCGTGCTGGATGTGCGCTCGGCGCAGAACCTGCTGGTGATTAAGACGATCGTGGGCAGCGCACAGCCGGTGGCGGCGTCACTCGACGAGACCGAGTGGAATGAGGTGGTGGGCACGATCGCCGGAGACGACACGATTTTGATTGTCTGTCCCGACAAGGAGCAGGCGCGCGATTTGGCGAGCCGCATCGAGGAGATGCTGGGGTAGGAGATGAGGCTCTAGATGGCGGCGAAACTGAAAACCGCGGTGCTGGGCGCGACCGGATATTCCGGCCTGGAGTTGACGCGCATTCTGGTGCGGCATTCGCGGGTCGCGAAGCCGGTTCTGCTGCGGCGTCCGGCGCTGAACGGCAACGGATCGGAGTCCGACGGTGCGTTGGACTTGGCCGAGACGTTTCCGGCGCTCTCGGGCAACGGCGGATATCCGCTGCATCCGCTTTCGTGGGAAGCGTTGAAGCGGCAGGGAATTGAGTTGCTGTTTCTGGCGACGCCGCATGCGGCTTCGCGCTCGCTGGTGCCCGAGGCGATGGCGAACGGTCTGCGCGTCGTCGATTTGAGCGGGGCATGGCGATTGAAGGAAGAGCAGCATCGGGCGATCTACGGCTTTGAGGATGCGGATGCGGTGACTGCCGCCGAGCTGACCGCAGAAGGCGGTATACGGATTGCCGGAGTTGAATGGCGAGCGCATCGCGAATGCCGCGCTGGTGGCCAATCCGGGATGCTATGCGACTTCAGTGATTCTCGCGCTGGCGCCGCTGCTCAGGGCGGGGCTGGTCGATCGCAAGCACGGAATTATTTCGGATTCGAAGTCGGGTGTTTCGGGAGCGGGCAAAGAGCCGACGGCGAAGACGCATTTTGTTTCGGTGGCCGACAATCTGTCGGCGTACTCGATCTTCAGTCACCGGCATGTGGGCGAGATGGTTGAGCAATTGGGATTGGGTGCGCAGGAGTTGACGTTCACGCCACATCTGCTGCCGATTCCACGCGGAATTCTGTCGACGATTTATGTGCAGCTCAACCGCGCAATGACGCCGCTCGAGGTGGAGAACTGCTTCCGCAATTTTTATTCGGGCAAGCGCTGGGTGCGGCTGTTTCAGACACCGAAGCTGCCGCAGGTGCAGTTTTCGCTGCACACGAATTATTGCGATCTGGGATTTTGTCTGGCGGAGGATGGCCGGCGTCTGGTGCTGATTTCATGCATTGACAACCTGATGAAGGGCGCAGCCGGACAGGCCGTGCAAAACATGAATCTGATGAACGGATGGGCCGAGGACGAGGGACTGCAGTGATCATCGTAATCAAAATCGGAGGCACCGCGCTGGAGGATGCGGCGATCCTGCGCAAGGCAGCGCGGGCCATCGCGGAACTCGCACAGGATGGACATCGCGTAGCCGTGGTGCACGGCGGCGGCAGCGCCTTGACCCGCGTGCTGAAGCAACTGGGAAAGAAGAGTGAATTTGTCGGCGGCCTGCGCATCACCGACGCGGAGACGCGCGACGTGGCGCTGATGGTGCTGGGCGGCATGGTGAACAAGAAGATGGTGGCGGCGATTCAGTCCGCGGGCATGCCGGCGGTGGGTTTCTGCGGCGGGGATGGCATGTCGTTCCGGGCGCGCAAAAAACTTGTCGCGGGAAACGATCTGGGATTCGTAGGCGAGATTTGTTTTGCCGAGCCCTGCTGGATCGAAGCGCTATGGCAGCAGGGAGGAATCCCGGTGCTGGCGTCGATCGCGCTGGGCGCGGATGGCGAATATTACAACGTCAACGCCGACGAAATGGCGGCGGCCTGCGCGGCGGCTTGCCATGCCGATGCGCTCATCTTTCTTACCGACGTGCCGGGCGTGAAAGACGCGAGCGGGGCGGTGATTCCGTGGCTGAACACGAAGCAGGTGGACGAACTGACCGCTGACGCAGTGGTGAGCGGCGGCATGCTTCCGAAGTTGAACGCCTGCAAGGCGGCGCTGAAACAGGGAGTGGGGCGGGTGAGAATTCTGCCCGCTGCCGAGGCCGATGCGCTGCCGCAATTTTATTTTACGAAGCTGGAATGCGGGACTGAAGTGACCTGCGCGTGAACGTCTGCGCATGATCAGCCGCATGCAGCGAATTAAAGACAACGAAAGAGGAATCAACGTTGAACAACTCATTGCAGAGTCGGGCACCGGTAATGCCGGAAACTTTTCCCGGCATTTTCTGGTGCCCGGATTTAATTTCAACCCGCGACCTGGGTCCGCAAGGCGTCGAGGCCGTGCTGCACCTGGCGGAACTGATGAAGTCGCGGCCGTCGGTGTTCCAGCGGTCGCTGGCGGGCAAGCAGATGGTGATGTTTTTCGAGAAGCCTTCGCTGCGCACGCGGCTGACGTTTGAAGCCGGAATGTCGAGCCTGGGCGGGACGACGATCTTCGTCGATCAGACGCAAGGCCGTCTGGACGCGCGCGAATCGCTGAGCGACATCGCGCACAATCTCGAACGCTGGGTGGATGTGATCGTGCTGCGCACGTTTGCGCAGGAGACGATCGCCGGTATGGCGAAGTTCGCCTCCGTTCCGGTGATCAATGCGCTGAGCGATCTGGAGCATCCCTGCCAGGCGCTGGCGGATTACTTCTCACTGCAGGAGCGCTTCGGCGATCTGCGGAAAATCACGCTGGCCTATGTCGGCGACGGAAATAATGTCGCGCATTCGTTGCTGCTGACCGCAGCGTGTCTCGGTTCTTCGATTCGCATCGCCACGCCGAAGGGTTACGAGCCGAATGCGCAGATCGTGGCCGATGCGCGCAAGATCGCGAAGCAGACGGGCTCGAAGATCGAACTGTTCACCGATCCGCAGGCGGCGGTTGCCGGAGTCGACGCGGTCTACACCGACGCCTGGGCGAGCATGGGGCAGGAGCACGAAGCGGAGCAGCGCGCGGTCATTTTTCAGCCCTATCAGGTGAATGAGGAACTGATGGCGGAAGCCGCGCCGCATGCGGCGTTCATGCACTGCCTTCCGGCACATCGCGGCGAAGAAGTTACCGACGCGGTGATGGATTCGGAAAATTCCATCATCTTCGAGCAGGCGGAAAATCGCCTGCATGTTCAGAAATCAATTCTTTATCTATTGCTGGGCGGCGCCGTTCGCCTGCCCGTTAGGAGCGCACATGCCTGAAAAAATCGTACTCGCATATTCCGGTGGACTGGATACTTCCATCATTATTCCGTGGCTCAAGGAAAATTATTCCTACGACGTGATCGCCATGGTCGGCGACGTTGGGCAGGGCGACGACATTGAGGCCGTGGTCGAGAAGGCCTATAAAACCGGGGCCAGCAAGGTCATCGTCGAAGACATGCGCGAGGAATTTCTGACGGGATATGTGTTTCCCGCGATCAAGGCCGGAGCGGTGTACGAGCACAAATATTTGCTCGGGACTTCGCTGGCGCGTCCCGTGATTGCGAAGCATCAGGTGGAAGTGGCGCTGCGCGAAGGCGCGACCGCGGTCGCTCACGGATGCACCGGCAAGGGCAACGATCAGGTGCGGTTCGAGCTGACGTATCAGGCACTGGCTCCGGAGTTGAAGATCATTGCGCCGTGGCGCGAGTGGACGCTGAAGTCGCGCGAGGATTGCCTCGATTACGCCGAGCAGCACGGAATTCAGGTGGAGGCGAGCCGCACGAAGATTCACAGCCGCGACCGCAATCTGTGGCACATCAGCCATGAAGGCGGCGAATTGGAAGACGCGGGGAATGCTCCGCTGGCAACGACGTGGCAGATGGACGAAATCTCCGCAGGAAGCGCCGGATAAGGAGGAGCAGGTTGCGATCGGCTTCCGGCAGGGAATTCCAGTGTCGGTGAACGGCATGGAACTCGATCCCGTGTCGCTGGTGGAGTTGCTGAACGAAATCGGCGCGCGCAATGCGATCGGGCGCATCGATCTGGTGGAAAACCGTTTCGTCGGAATCAAATCGCGCGGATGCTACGAAACTCCCGGCGGGACGCTGCTGATCGCGGCGCATCGCGAACTGGAAGCGCTTTGCCTGGAGCGCGAGGTCGCGCACTTCAAGCAGCACATCGGATTGAAGTACGCGGAGATGGTTTACTTCGGGCTGTGGTTCACGCCGCTGCGCGAAGCTCTCGACGCGTTTGTCGACAGCACGCAGAAGCTGATGACGGGCAGCGCGACGCTATCCTTATATAAAGGAAACGTTTCCGTGGTCAGCCGCGAATCCGAGAACTCGCTCTACCGCACCGATCTATCGTCGTTCACCATGGGCGACAGCTACGACCAGAAAGATGCGGCGGGGTTCATCCGCATTCTGGGCCTGCCCTCGCGTTCGCGAGCGCGGGCGCGTGTGGAGGTTGCCTGATGAAGATGTGGTCGGGACGGTTCCGGCAGCCGCTGGATCCGGAATTCGAGCGCTGGCAGCGGTCATTTCAATTCGACCGCCGGCTGCTGCGGTATGAAATCGCCGCCAGCAGCGCGCATGCGCGCGCGCTCAAGAATGCGGGCGTGCTTTCGGCGGATGAATTGATCAGCATGCTGCAGGGGCTGGAGCAGATCGGCAAGAAAGCTGCGGCGTCACTGGCGTTTCTTGAGGATGACGAGGCGGAAGACGTCCATCATTTCGTCGAGAAGCAACTCGTTGCGCTGATCGGCGAGACCGGCTACAAGCTGCACAGCGGGCGCAGCCGGAATGAGCAGATCGCGACCGACCTGCGATTGTATGTGCGGGCGGCGATCGATCAACTGCGGCAGGAGCTGGCCGATCTGTGCGGCGCGCTCACCGAGCGAGCGGAGCAGGCTGGAGACGCGGCGATGCCGGCTTACACGCATCTGCAGCGAGCGGAACCGGTACTGGTGGCGCACTGGCTGCTGGCATATGTCGAGATGTTTTTGCGCGACGCCGACCGGCTGGCGGATTGCCGCAAGCGACTGAATGTTTGTCCGCTGGGCTCGGGAGCGGTTGCGGGCGCGACTCTGGCTTTGGATCGGGCGTTCATGGCTTCGAATCTCGGCTTCGATGCGGCCGACCGCTAACAGCATCGATGCGACCAGCGACCGCGATTTTGCGATTGAGTTCGTGAATGCTCTGTCACTGCTGGCCATTCATCTCAGCCGCTGGGCGGAGGAGATGATTCTTTTTTCGACGCAGGAATATGGATTCCTGGTGCTGCCCGAGGCTTATTCGACGGGCAGCAGCGCGATGCCGCAGAAGAAGAATCCTGACCTGCTCGAACTGGTGCGCGGGAAAACGGGCCGCGTTCTGGGCCATGCCACCGCGCTGACAGTTTCGTTGAAGGGCTTGCCGCTGGCTTACAACAAAGATCTGCAGGAGACGCAGGAGCCGTTGTTCGATGCGGCAGACACTCTGCTGCAGATGCTGCCGCTGATCGCTGGCTGGATGAAGGCGGTGGAATTCAATTTCGAGCGCATGCAGCAAGCGGCGCAGTCGGGATTCATGAATGCCTGGGCTGCCGCAACGTATCTCGTCAACCGCGGCGTGCCTTCGCGGCTGGCGCATGAGCGCGTGGGAAAGGCGGTGCAGATGTGCATTGAGAAAGGCTGCGAGTTGCAGGATCTGCCGCTGGCGGAATTGCAATCGCTGAGTTCAGATTTCGGTCCGGACTTTTACGAGTCGCTGAAACTGGCTTCTGTATTGGCCATGCACGATGTGCCGGGCGGCACCGCACCTGCGCGCGTACAGCAGGCGCTGCGGACTGCTCAGAAAAAAGTCGAGTCGCTTCGTGAGGAGGTCCATGCTCAGGAAACCCATGCGCACGCGTAAAGCAATCCTGCCCGACGCTGAGCAGATTCACGATTTGATTGCGGCATATTCCGGTGACGGCACGTTGCTGCCGCGCACGCTGGCGGAGATCTGCGAAAACGTCCGCGACTTCGTGGTGCTCGAGAGATGAAGAGCGCATCATCGGCTGCGGCGCGCTGCATCTCTATGGCACGCATCTGGCTGAGATCCGCTCGATCACGGTTGCGCCCTGGGCGCAAGGGCGCGGCGGCGGTGGGCGTCTGGTGAAGGCTCTGCTCGCCGAAGCCAAGCGGCATCGCGTGGATTGCATTTGTTTGTTCACGCGCAAGCCGGATTTCTTTGGGGCGCAGGGATTTTCGGTGGCGCAGCGCGAAGACATTCCCGACAAGATATATAAGGATTGCCACGCCTGCCCGCGCTATCACTGTTGCGATGAAGTGGCCATGGTGCGGGGCGAGCTGCCGAAGTTCGCGATTCTTCCCGAGCCCGCGAATTGGCTGGTGAAACTGCAGGGATGGTCGCCGGGAAGCCAGACCACATCCAGCTAATCAAATTGACTATTTACGCGCGCCTTGAGCGGCCGCCGCGCTCTGCGGAGCTGCCCCCTGAGCGGTGTTCTTCAAATCCCATTTGCAGAACGGGCAGCGGGTGGTCAGCGAATAGAAGATGCGGCCAAAAGCTGTGCACGCGGGGTTGGGACAAGATCTCATTATGGGCCTCCGGGGGAAGTCCGTCGTTTCATGTGCAAACTTAGCATCGAAATCGGGCGCTGCCACACGCTTCTTTTCGACTGTTACAAATTGATTTTTTTTCTTGAACCTCCGCTTCGCCGCACAGCGAGGAATCAAAACCTTCAACCACTAAGGCCACGAAGGTACACGAAGGAAGGCGCCCTACCGGAATTCCCGGTTGATTCCTGTCACGTCCTTCTGTGATTCGCGTCACTTACGCAAATTCCGGAATAGAGGATAAACGTTCCATTCGATTGCGGTCTGACCAGCAGACGTAAGATCAGCGAGCTGGCTGGAGAGGAGGGCGCCGGAAGGATCAACCGGGGATCGCGCACGCAAGCTGGCCCATATTCTTAACGTTCTCATCATCAACCGCGCAGCAGTCAATCCCAGACCAATCCCGCCGACACTCTCCGCACAATCGAGTACATCCCGGACAAGAAGCAGCTACGGCGCGCCGCATCAGGAGCAGCCGCGGCCAGGGACTTGTAGTGCCCGGGAGCAATCCAACTCGAGTTTCGTCGAGGAGACTGTCCATGTCGACAGGCGAAAGAGAAACAATCGCCGCTCATCTGCAGAAAAGCGGAGTTTCGCGCCGCAGCTTTCTGCAACTCTGTTCCAAAATCATGATCGCAGCCCCGGTCGGCCTGAGTCTGACCAGCAACCGGACAGCCGCACAGATTGCCAAGCTCGTCGGCAGGGCGCGGCGGCCGTCGGTGATCTGGCTGCATTTCCAGGATTGCACGGGATGCACCGAGACGCTGCTGCGTACCACGGCCCCCGACGTCGCCCACCTTATTCTTGACGTCATCTCGCTCGACTATCACGAGACCTTGATGGCGGCCTCCGGGGCGCAGGCCCAGGCGGCGCTGGCCTCGGCGATTGAAGAGAATGCCGGCAAGTTCGTGCTGGTGGTCGAAGGCGCCATTCCGGCCAAGGACGACGGCATCTACATGGAACTCGGCGGCAAGCCCGCCATCGAGGTTGCCAAGGATGTCGCGGCGCAGGCTGCGGCGGTGATCGCGATCGGATCGTGCGCTTCGTGGGGCGGCGTGCCCTCGGCCGATCCGAATCCCACGGGCGCGATGGGCATCGACTCGGTGATCTCGGGCAAGCCCATCATTAATCTCCCCGGCTGCCCGCCGAATCCTTACAACCTGCTGGCCGTGGTCCTGGAATACGTGACCATGGGACGGCTGCCGGAACTCGACGAATTTAAGCGGCCGAAGTTCGCGTACGAGCGGGTGATTCATGAGAATTGCCCGCGGCGCGCCCACTTCGATGCGGGCCGCTTCGCCACTGCCTTCGGCGACGAAGGACATCGCAAAGGCTGGTGCCTTTACAAGCTGGGCTGCAAAGGTCCGGTGACGCATGCTTCGTGTTCGACGCGGCACTTCAATGAAATCCCTGGCGTGTGGCCGATCGGCTGTGGCATCCCCTGCGTGGGCTGCACCGAGAAAGGCGTGATCTGGAAGATGGGAACGTTTGAGACGGTTCCCATTCATCTGGCAACGCCGCCCGATACTTATCCGCCGATTTACAGCACGGCGGGCGGACTGAACGTTGGAGCCGCCGCCCTGGTGGGAGCGATCGCAGGAAGCATTGGAACCGCCGCCTGGGTGGCCTCGCAGCGCTTCCAGAGCAGCACGGAGGCCGGCGTGGAACGGGTATCCGCCGACATTGCGTATGCCGAAAAATTGAAAGCGAAACCGGACGGCAGGAAAGAGGACTGACGTGGCCATCACTCGGCGAGAACTGATTACCGGCATGGCCAAGGCGGGAATCCCGGCCGCGGTGGCAGTCACGGTCGGCAGCACAGCCCTGCAGGCGGAAACCATCCCCATGCCCACCGCGGCGGTTGGTCTGCTCTACGACGCGACTATCTGCATCGGATGCAAAGCCTGCGTCTCCGCCTGCGCCGAAGCCAACAATACTCCGCCTGACACGCGGATCGACACATTGCATCAGGCGCCCACGGATCTGAACGACCTCACCCGCAACGTCATCAAGCTTTACAAGTCGGAGGACGGTTCGCAATTCTCGTTCGCCAAGCGGCAGTGCATGCAGTGCCTTGACCCGGCTTGCGCGGCGGGATGTCCGTTCCAGGCGCTGCATAAGGATCCGGAGTCGGGCATCGTGACCTGGACCGCCGACAAATGTATCGGCTGCCGGTACTGCACGATCACCTGCCCGTATCACATTCCGCGCTTCCAATGGCAGGGCTACAACCCGCGCGTGACCAAGTGCGAACTGTGCAGCGAGCGCCTGGAAAAAGGATTGAAGCCGGGATGCACCAGCGTGTGCCCAACAGGCGCGGTGATCTTCGGACCACGTCCGGTTTTGCTGATCGAGGCCAAGCGCCGCATTCAGAACAGTCCGGGCCGCTACTACCAGAACCGCGTGTACGGCGAGACCGATAACGGAGGCACGCAGGCGCTCTACCTGTCGCATGTTCCGTTTGAGAAGCTGGGCTTGCCGGAACTGGGGCCGGAATCGGTTCCCGCCAAGACGCTGCGCTGGCAGCGGCGTTTGTATCAATACTTCGCGCTGCCCGCCTTGCTCTATGCCGGCCTGGTGCAGGTGATTCGCAGAAATCTCCACGGCCACGAACAGGAAGCAGTCGATCGCGAGAAAGAGACCGGGCTGAGGGCGCAACTATGAGCAGCGCGAACACAAGTATCAATCGCAATAGTGAACGCTGGGAACGCGCCGTTCCCGTGTACGGATTTCCGGTGGTGAACGGATTCTTTCTCTGCCTGTCCGGGCTGGTCCTGATCGCGCTGGTTCTGACCGCTTATCGCGAGTTGGCCGGACTCGGCCCGGTGAGCGGCATGAACGACGCCTACGGCTGGGGCATCTGGAAAACGTTCAATGTGATGGTGATGACGGCGCTGGGCTCGGGCGCGTTCGCGGTGGGAATTGCGGCATGGGTGTTCCGCCGGAAAAAACTTCACGCGCTCATGCGCATGGCGCTGCTGACCAGCTTCCTGGCGTATGCGTGCGGCCTGCTGCTGCTGGGCATCGATGCCGGACGACCGTGGAATTTTTACTGGATCGTCTTCCCGTGGAAATGGAACATGCACTCTCCGCTGGCGGAAGTCGCGATCTGCATGTCGATCTACGCCATGATCCCGCTGGCCGTGGAAAATATTCCGCCGGTGCTGGAACGGCTGTGGTATTTCGATTCGCGACTGCGGCCGACCGTGGAGAAGATTGAAAAGCGGTTGCACTATTTCTATCCCTTCATCATCGCCGCCGCGTACCTGCTGCCGGGCATGCACCAGTCGTCACTGGGCGCGCTGATGCTGCTGGCTGGCGAGCGGGTGCATCCTCTGTGGCAAAGTCCGTGGCTGCCGCTGCTTTATCTGGGCGCAGCGACCTTCATGTCGTTCGGCTGCGTCGCGGGCACAACCATGCTCTGCTGCCTGGTGTGGAAGCGCGGCATGGACATGGAAGTTCTTGACGAGGCAGCGAAGATCACTGCGTGGCTGATTTACGGCTGGCTGGGCCTGCGTTTCCTCGACATTATTTTCCGCGGAGCATTTGGCACCGCGCTGCATTTCGATCGATTCGCCGGCGTCTTCTGGGTAGAAGTGATTTCGATCTCCGTGGGCGCCTGGCTGCTGCAACGGTCGTTGAAGACTCACGATAAGCGCTTCATGTTTCTGGGATACGTGATCAGCTCGGCCGGCGGAATGATTTATCGCTTCAGCCCGACCACGCTGGCCTTCCGGCCGAATCCTGAGGCGCTGTACTTCCCGGCGACCATCGAGGTTCTGGTTTCGCTCGGATTCATCTCGCTGGGCGTTGTGGGATTCCTGATTGCGGTAAAGCGTCTCGCCATCCTCCCCGCGCCGCTGCATGAGTGGCACGACATGGCGAGCTACTTCCGGTTCCGGCGGCCGTACATCCGGTGGACCGGTTATTTCAAGTTTGGATATTTCGGCGAAGACGAATCCAAGCCGACCAGCGGCGATTAACAGCAGGTAACTATGTCACAACGAATCACCATTGATCCCATCACCCGCATCGAAGGCCACCTCCGCATCGACGTGGAGGTCGACAACAACGCCGTCAGCAATGCCTGGGCCTCGTGCACCATGTGGCGCGGCATCGAAAAGATTCTGCGCGGACGCGATCCCCGCGATGCGTGGCTTTTCACCCAGCGTTTCTGCGGGGTCTGCACCACGGTGCATGCCATGGCCAGCGTCCGCTCGGTCGAAGACGCGTTGAACCTGGAGATTCCGCCGAACGCGCAATACATCCGCAATCTGATTCTGATTGCGCACGCGCTGCACGACCACATCGTGCACTTCTACCAGCTCTCCGCGCTCGATTGGGTTGACGTGATGCAGATTCCGAAAGCCGATCCGGCCGCGACTTCGAAGCTGGCCGAGAGTCTTTCGCCCTGGCCGCGCAACTCGCGCAACGAACTGAAAGCCGCGCAGGATCGCGTAAACGCCGTCGCCGCCAGCGGGCAACTGGGCATCTTCCAGAATGGATATTGGGGACATCCCGCGATGCGTCTGTCGCCCGACGTGAATCTGCTGGCGTTCTCGCACTACGTGCAGGCACTTGAGTACCAGCGCAAGGCGCTGCAGGTGGTCGGCATTCTGGGCTCGAAGACTCCGCACATTCAGAATCTGACCGTGGGCGGCGTGGCCAATGCCATCGATCTCGACAGCGCCAACGCGCTGAACATGGAAAAGCTGGAGATGATCAAGGTCCTGCTCGATGAAGTCATCCAGTTCGTGCAGCAGGTCTACTTCGTCGATGTGTGCGCGGTCGCGGCGATGTATCCGGAGTGGTTCAAGATCGGCAGCGGCGTAACGAATTATCTGGCTGTGCCCGATCTTCCGCTGGATAGCAAGGGCTCGTCATTCGATCTGCCCGGCGGCTACATTCATGCCGGAGATCTGGCGGGAGTTCGAGGATTCCAGACCGGCGCGGATCCGATCTTCCGGCAGTCGGTCACCGAAGATGTGACGCACGCCTACTATCAAGGAGAGCGTCCGTTGCATCCCTGGGTGGGCGAGACCGAGCCAGCGTTTACGGGCTGGACTGCGGATCAGAAATATTCGTGGGTGAAGGCTCCGCGCTATAACAACGAGCCGGCGCAGGTCGGTCCGCTGGCGCAGGTGCTAGTCGGTTATGCGCAAGGACATCCACTGACCAAGAAGTACGCCGATCTCGCGATCGAGAAGGTTGCAGCCATCGGCGGAGTTCGCGCCACCCCTGCGGCTCTGCACTCAACGTTGGGACGGCATGCCGCTCGGGCTATCCGCGCCTGCATGTTGGCGGAACTGGCGCAGAAGCACTGGCAGTTGCTGGTGGATAACGTTGCCAAGGGCGATTACACGGTTCACAACCAGCCAGTGCTGCCGTCGCACGAGGTGAAAGGTGTGGGAACGCACGAAGCGCCCCGCGGCACGCTCTCGCACTGGATCGTGATCGAAGACCAGAAAATCAAGAACTACCAGGCAGTGGTTCCGTCGACGTGGAATGCCAGCCCGCGCGATCACGCGGGAGCGCACGGGCCGTATGAAGCTTCCCTGCTGCACACGCCGTTGGCCAGGCCCGAGGAGCCGCTCGAAGTTCTGCGCACCATACACTCCTTCGATCCGTGCATGGCATGCGCATGTCATGCGTTCGATCCTGCGGGCCGCAAGATCGCGGTGGCGAAGATCCTGTGAAACACGCTCTCATCGGCGGGATCGGCAACGTCCTGCTCGGCGACGACGGCGTCGGGCCGTATGTGGTTCGCATCCTCGAGTCGGAATACGGGTTCCAGGGGAACGTTGAGATCGCCGATCTCGGCACACCAGCACTCGATCTGACTCACCGGATCGTCAATCTGCACACGGTCATTCTTGTCGATTGCGTCGCGTCCGATGATCCTCCGGGCACGGTCGTGCTCTACCGCAAAGCCGATATTCTTCGCGAAACTCCCGCGCAAAGACTCGACCCCCATTCTCCGGCGCTCTCAGAATGCCTGATGAGCGCCGACATGCTGGGCGCCAGCCCGGAAAATGTTCTGCTGGTAGGAATCGTCGGAGAGAACTTCCAGCCGGGTTGCGAGCTGAGCGAAGCCGTGCGGGGAGCGGTGAGGCAGGCAATCGGCGCGATTCTGCAAGAACTGCAAGAGCAGGAGTTCGTATTCGAAAAGAAGGCCATTCCGGACGAATCCAACATCTGGTGGACCGACGACCACGCTCCAGTAGCAGCCCTCCCGGTGAATTGAGCTCTGATAAGCCCTGTAAGTTAGAAGATATGGCGTGTCGAATCTGAGCTCGCCGGGACTGGACGGTCGCCCGCGCAAGGCCATGATAAAATCAAACCCTACACGCCGCGGGAGAGGTGGCAGAGTGGCCGAATGCGGCGGTTTGCTAAACCGTTGTACGGGCTAACACCTGTACCGAGGGTTCGAATCCCTCCCTCTCCGCCAGACCTTTGATTCGCTCGTCCTGATTTCAACAACTTGCAGACCGCTTCCTTGCTGACACCATTTTACTATTCACTGGCGGGACGGCAGACCCCACTTTCCGGCCAGTCTATGGCCTTATTATGCAGTGAATTATGCAGCGAACACGGGGCGAACCCGTCCGCTTCCCAATCTGTAGGAGTTTCGCATGACGATTCAGGAAGTGTTGGACGTTGTGGTGCCACTGAGTCGAGAGCAGCGTGTCCTGTGGCTAATCGACTTGGGATGGGCGATGACTGTCTCCGCCCGTGGAGGCTATCCTCTTGCTGGACAGGCTGAGCCAATTCCGCACATGATGGCATTCAATGAATTGCAGCACCAACTCTACAACTACTTAATCCAGTCCCGCGAGAAGGATGACTGGACGATTGGAGACTTCGTGAAGGGTCTCTGCGAGAGGGCTACAGCGTCCGGCGTGAACGGCGACTTCGGATGGGCCCTGAAATCGTCTCTGGAGAAAATCGCTAAGAGAAGGGTGCAGTAGTTGTCGCGATAGTCGGTTTCGGGCAATAACTGGCCTCGCCTAATCTTCCCAAATCATCGCCTTGGCATTTCCTTCGGGCCAAAAGTATCTGTGGCGACCTCCGCGCCCGATGATTGTAATTAAGTCGCGGGAAACGAATTCAAGTTTTTTTCCTCGAAACCAACTTGCATGTTGGCCACCAAAAGCAACGGCCTTAGACAAGCACGCCAACAGACCTCCATTGTCACGGCCACTTAAGCCCGGACGAATCACAATGATTCCGGGATTGCGGTACGAGGGGAATCGTCGATTGTCCAAGAAATCGGCGTCGTGGGTAACCAATATGCGCTTGTCTTTCCACGCAGCAGCGAAAACATCCTCATCGCTGTGGCCACACAAATCTCGTTCTCCGACAAATTTCGCGTTGTAGCCATAGCGCTGCAGAATCTTGGCCACTTCCACGCCAGCACTTTCATCAACGATGAACCGAGCCTTTCCCCGATACTCCAAATCTAACGCTCGTTCTTCTTCATCGCTCGGAGTGTTCAGTTCCTTCCAAGTCATGGCAAGAATTCTATTTCACAGACCAAGTTTGTCCGCTGCGGAGGCCGAGAGTATGCTGTTGACGCATGCTCCGGGCGATGCGTGCCACACTCTACTTGCTGGTGGGGAAGTTACTGGGGCGGTTGCGACGTTATCAGTCGGCGCTTCGGTACTTCAAGTCGGCAGATTCCATCTGGCCGAATTCCCTAACTGCGAAGTGCTGGATTGGATGGACGTATCAACAACTGGAAAATCAGCCAGAGGCGCTATCTGCATTTGAACGGGCGCTTCAGGTAAGTCCCACTTGTGCTTACGCACATGCTCAGATGGGGCGCTGCCTCGCTGCCCTCGGCCAGTACCAACAGGCCGTTGATGAGTTTCTGCGTGCTTCGCGAATAGACCCCAAGTATGAGGCGCGTCGCGAGTACCTTCTTGCGCTCGGCTCTTCGTATTCACACCTCAATCTGATGACCGAGAGCCTCGCGGCTTACGAAAAGGTGTATCGTCTTTTCCCCGGCGATGCGGAGGTCGTGTACAGCTATGGTTGGGCACTGTGTACATCCAAGGAGTTCGCAGAAGCGGAACAAGTTCTACGAGAGGATATTTCTCTCGACCCAAAGAGAGCAGATGCACACTACAATCTCGGTGTTTCCCTTGGAGCACAGAACAAGTGGAAGGAAGCCGCACGTGAATTTGAGGAAACAATCGCTCTGAATCCGAAGCGGAGTGATGCACATTGCGGCTTGGGAACTGCCTACAAGGAATTGGAAGAGTTCAAACAGGCTGTCGCTCCACTCAGGGAGGCGATTCGGATTTCTCCCGATGACCCAGATGCCTACGCGCAAATTGGCGTTGTCTATAGCGAACTCCGTGAGTGGGAAGCGGCTGTTGAAGCCGGAAAGAAACTACGCCAACTACTTCCTGACAACGAAATTGGCTTCTGGATAATGAGTTCGGCATATGCGGAGTTGGAGCGTTACGCGGAGGCGATGGAGGTCACTGAAGCAAACCTGCGCCACAACCCAGATTCGTCACCTGCTATCGAGGGACTCGGCTATATCTACTTAAAAAGTGGAAGGTTCGCTGAGGCTGTCCCGGTGTACGAGCGTGCAATCGCTGCGCATGCGGGGGCCGCATATCTCCACGCACAACTTGCAGAATCGTACCTCGGGACTGGTGACATCGCCGGTGCTGAGGAGCAAGAGCGCATCTTGGCTTCGTTAGATGACTCGCTTGCCAAAGAACTCAGAAAGTCCATCCGAGAAAAATCTGCTTTTGTTGGGGAGAACCCGACGAACTAGCCGCACTCCAACAATCGCTGTCGCGACCCACTACTGACCCATCGACTGCCTGCTCGATTGCTTCTAGACTTGGTCACTGACTTCGGAGGAAGGAAATGACGAAATCAATTGCTTTGGCTTTATTAGGTTTGGCGCTGTCAGTCCCAGTCCTGCTGGCACAAGACAAACCGACGGCAGAAGCCGCCATATCGAGTGGCCCGGTGACGGCATGTACGTCCATGGCTGAAATGCGGGACGCCGATGGCAAACACGAGTGTGAAAAGCGTGACACTGCACGGCTATTCCTCATCGCAGGCAAACCCGATGCGGCTCTCCGTCTACTCTGCGCGACAAATGAGTCACGCGCCGCATTCGGAGACGACAAGAACGGAGAGCCTGTAAAGTGCATGCAATCCGTCGGCGTGAAGACTGGCGCAACCAAATAGGTCTCCTCGAAGCCACGCCCAGCGGTCATCTCACGATTGAGACGCGCAGATTTCAGTCTGGAGAGAGCGATCCGACCAAGGTCCTGGCGCGGGCGCAGGAGCCAATCTTTGAGCCCGTATACGATTGGGAAAAAAACGGCCAGGTGCCTAACGTAGTGTTCGTCGAGGGACTCGTGCGCGACGGCAAGCGCTGGCTCTTCTATTATGGCGGCGCCGACAAGTACGTTGGAGTGGCGTCGGCAGCGGTTCGCTGAAGCGCAACCCCGCTCCAAGATTGAGCTTTCCAAAACGAGGGCAATCAATTCCGTGAACGAGCGAGCCTTTTTGAAGCTTCTTTCGTCCCTGCTGGCAATTCCGGTTGTATCTCCTGCGCTCGCATGGGCCCTCGGCGAGAAGCTAAACCGGAGTGGGTTCGGTGACCTGGGCGAGTGGGCGACGGAGTTCGTCTTCGGTATGCGTGATGAGCGTTTCGAACGGACGCTCGTCGGTCAAGCCGGACGCGATCCAGATACACCCCTCCGCACCCTAAAAATTATCTGTGAGGTATTGCGATAAAAGCTGGGAACGAAGCTTCGCAGTGGAAAGTTCGACCCCTAACACCAACTTATCGAGATTCAATTGGTTGGCAAATGACATAGCTGAGTTAGTGTCCACCGTACCGATCTGAGCCAGGTGCGCATCAATTTTGTTGATCTCTTTCTGATCGGTTTGCAGGGCAGCGTCCTGGATGGCGATGCTGTCCTCAACTTCCTTCTTGAGTACGCCAGCAAGGAACGCAACGTCATCATGCTGCGATTGCTTGTACTCGCCATAGGCGTTGGCGGAGCGCTCTAACGCAGAGTCACGCGCTGCTGAGCCTATGTTGTAAGTCACTTTGAAACCGCCATAACCGCCCGGTCCCTGCTGGAACGGGGTCGTAACATTGTGGTGCATACCTATGGTCAAGGCAACGTCCCAATTGTCCTGCTGAGCGGCCTTGTTCTGCGCCTTTTGTGCCTCGACTTCCTGCACCTCCTTAAGATCGATAAACTGTCGCAGTGGAGTTGGATTGAGAGTCGGGATGTAGAGACCTGCAATCAACAGCTGAGAGTTGGCGATGTCGATCTCCAGCTTTGCTTTAGTCTCTTCCAGTGTGTAGAGCGTCGGAACGGAGATGTTCTGCTCCTGCACAAGTTTCTGCGCATCGGCAACGAGCACATCGATATGCTTGATTGCCGCCTGCTCATAGGTGATGTGACCCTGGAGCACCCGCTTATTGATCGACACCAGGTCAAACTGGATACGCAGCCTGGCGTCGGTTGTGGTGCCGAATAGAGCACAATCCTTGGCGGCGGCGATCATCAGCAACCTGGCTTTCCGATCACCAGAAATGCTGTTCAGCACGCCAGCGTATATCTGCGGCACGCCGGACGAGATCGGCTCCTGACTGACACCGCCTTCGATACTTGGGGTGCGGAAGAAAATCTTTTGCGCATCCGCCTGTTGCAGGACGTACGCGCAGTACGCTTCCTTCTCATCAGCCGCGAAAGCCGAAGCTGCGAACAACAACAGAATTATGGGAAGCGTTCGCTTCATGTCTTTTTCTCTACAAGAAGAATGGCTTCGAGCCAACCGCCAGGGTTTTGGAGTTCATCGAATCCCCGTCGACGTCAATTTTCACAATGTAACCGCGCATGTTGATGCGCAGGATCGGGTGCTCAAACAACTCTTCATTCGGATACACCGCTGTAACTGTACCCGCACGACGGCAGATCACGGTGCCAAGCATGCAGTTGTATAGAGGGTCGCCAACCTTCACCCGCGTATGACCATACGGCACCACCGCGAGACGGAGTTTGGCGCTGGAATTCACTGCCTGCGCATACGGGCTCTGCTGCGCGGTGGCCACACTGGTATTGAGTACGTTGATGGTATCCAAATCACTCTTCAACGCCGCCCGTAACGTCACCACCGTAGTCGTCAATTGAGCGATCTGTGATTCCAATTGCGCCTTCTGAGCCAACACGGTGATGAAATTCAAGTCAACCATGGCGTGCTGGCGGACCGAATCGGTCAGCAAAGTTTCTGCAACCTTACTGTCCGTCGTCCCGGTCACGAATTGATCGAGTTGAATGATCTGTGCCTGCGCATCGCCCTTGGTAACGAGCCCTGCTGCGAGGTTCTTCTCAATGATGCTTTTCAAAACCGTCGTCCGACCTGCGTCCTGAGTCAGGAGAGTGTTATCCGCTTTTTTTTGTTCATCTAAATTGCTCAGGTCTGCCGTGCTTCCAGTCCATGCCCGCTTTTGGTTGCGAATTGTGGCATCCAGGCGGCGATCAAGCGAGGTCAGTTGAGCTACCTGCGACAAGGCGGTTGTCAGCATGTCCTGCGACTGAGCCTGATTCAGTTCCAGAGCCGCCAACGCCTGCCGGCTGCTCGTCAACTGCGCCGTAAGTGTCAGCACCTTGTCATCCGTGCTGTTCACGATGAATGGAGAAACCCAGCCGCTACTCGCGATGTAGAACACGAACGCGGCGCCGTAACCAAGAATGGCAAGCAATATCGCGTAGCAGGAGAACAGCGAAAACGTTCGATACAGCGGAAGGACTGCCTTACGTAAAAACGGAACGAACATTTAATCCCCTGACGCCGGAACTGGTGCCGGAGCAGTTTTCTTGTCCCGGTTACCCCACGCATCCTGATCGAGCGTGAAGAAACTGAGAAGGACGAGGTAAAACAGGTTGACCACAAACCAGGCCATGAACAGAACCATCTTCAACGGATTGGCGAGCACTTGATCGCGCATACCCTTTTTCAGGGAGCACGCAATCATCACCGCACCGAACGCCGCTGAGAGGAACAGGAAGGTTCGCGGATCAACAAAAGCCATGGGATTGCCAGCGAACGTCGTAATGACCCCCATTAAAAGAATGATTGCGAGTGTGCCCGAACTGAAAACGCCGAACAGAGCGGCAGGATTCAAGTTTCGAACCTGATACGGTAATGTGCGAATAACCCAGAAGTAGGTGCGGATCAAGCTGCGCTTCCAGCGCAGTTGCTGGCCAAAATATTGCGAGTAATCCTCCACGGCATAGGCACGAACTTCCGCTTTCTGCTCTACGTAAGTCCCCCACCCACGCAACAACGCCAGGTGAGTAATAAAGCGATCCTCACCATCTTTCACGGGAACGCCGAACCAGTTGCGGTGACGAATTTCTGGCGCCAAATCCTCCAGCAAGACCCGCCGGACCGCAAGCGCATAGCCTCCGATGACGGCCACGCCCTGGAACTTGCCTTCCGAGATTTTCGCCAGCCGCAGACCCAGGAAATAAAGATAGGTTTGCATTGCGGTGAGCATGCCATGATCCGGATTGATCGTTCCCAGAGGAGCGCCCACCACACCCAGCCGCTCGTCATGGAAGCAGCCCATCATGTGATGAATCACGTCCGGAGCCAGGAGTGTGTCCGAATCTACAATCAGCACGATGTCGGACTGCGAGCGATCCATGGCGCGGAGGTAGGTGTGCGTCTTTCCTTCATTCTGAGCGTTGCGCTCGGCATACACTCGATCCATATCGGCCGCTGCCTTCAGAATCCAGTCGTAACTGTCATCCACCGAGCCGTCATCCTGCACATAGATTTTCAGTTTGTCCTTCGGATAATCACTCTCCCAAACGGATCGAATCGTGTTGTAAACTGCCTGCCCTTCGTTAAAGCATGGGATGACCACGGCGACGGACGGCTTGAAATTCTCATCCTTACGAACTGCCAGACCTGACGGTAGAGCGGTCTTAGGCAGCGCAGCAAAAGTCATCCGCAACACGATCACTGCCGGGGGTATTGCGAATAGCAGGTAAATCAGGATGGCCAGGCTCACTTCGCCTCCCATGGAGCGAACGACGCCGACTTGACGTACATGTAGCGATTCGTATCGGCCGTGGCCAAGCCGCCCCAGCCCGGATTGTGGGTACCCCAATGGTTGATGCGAATCGTTGCTGGATGCGTGGGAACGAACCTGGTGCTCGTCGCCACCAGCTTGCCGTCCAGATACCACTGCACCATGCCGGGTTTCCACACGATCTCGTACTTGTGCATGCCCTCGGCAACATTGCCGACATGGGCTTCAATCGTGTTCTTGTGGTTGCGGTCGATCCATGAACTGAAAAACAAGCTGTTCGGCTGGTTGCCAAGATATTCGATGTCGATCTCAGTCAGAGAATTCTTCCACAGCAGGAAAGCCGCGGAACAACTACCGGGAACAACCTTTGCCGCGCCATCATGGGTGGGCGAAGTAGAGGCCATCTGCATGACAAACGTATAGGTGCCGTAACCATAAAGTCCCTGAGAGATGATTTCGCTGGAACGGGAAACCGCCTTAGGCCCCTGAAAGGTCTGAGATACTGCCAGCCGAATCATGCCCTGCGAAAAATCGAGCTGATCGGGCTCGAAGGCTCCGTACCGATTGCCGGGCTTGTTATCCGGCGCATCGCCGTGCTGCGCGAACCATATGTCGTGGTTCAACTGGCCGGCGTCGAACTTGTCGGTAAACGCGGTCTGCGAAAATGCAGCAGTCGCCAGAAGAACCAAAGCGACCAAATTCAAGCACTGGAGCAAGGTGCACGCAGTTTTGACCCGCCGATGCGGGTCGCGCGAGAATTGGCTGGCGATGTTGGTGAAGTCGGTTTGCGATTCGAGGACCCCGTAGCTGGCGCCGGGACAGTCATCGATCGCGACGAACCGCGCCGCGGGAATGCTCGATTTCAGCCGCCAGGCGAGAATGTGCTGCATCAGGCTAGCGACCAGCACCGCAACCGGGAACATCAAACCATTCGTACCGACCGTCATATGCCCCTCTCCTTTCGATCGTGAAAACGACTTGACTTGGAGGTTGGAACGGAGGCAACCTCCTGAAAACGCGCGCCCTTAGGTCATTTCAAGGCTCTCCCATGCATGAGCTATTTCTGCATTAGCTACTTCCAACTCAATAAGAACGGTAACCATCTCTATCCTCTCTCTTTAACGGCAATTTGGAGGCCCGCCTTCAGGCGCACAGGGGCAGAGTCCTCCGGAATCTTCGAGGTGATTCCCAGATCGCTCCCCATCTTTTGCTCGGGGAATCTGAGCTGCTAGCTGCCGCTGTTTCAATCTCGGTGCCAGCCGTCGCCGCCGGCCAGGCGCGGTCTAATATGATTCCACTATTGACCCGCCCTGTTTGAAATGTGATCGTGGTCACATTTTGAAATTGGTCCAGCAGCTCTGGGGAGGAAGATAATGGCAGTCTCGAATCCTGCGGTACCCAACATTCATAGTGCGCCTGGGCATAGTGCGCCTGGGGCGAATGCCGGCTTTTACGAGAAGCTCAATACCCGTTGGCATGAGCGTGCGTTGCAGATCTTTATGGTGATTGTGCTGGCGCATTGGGCCGAGCATCTGGTGCAGGCCTATCAGATTTATGTCATGGGATGGCCGCGCCCGAAAGCTCTGGGCTTGCTCGGTTTGTGGTATCCCTGGCTGATCCAGACCGAAGCCCTGCACTATGGCTACGCTTTGGTGATGCTCATCGGCATTTGGGTGTTCCGGAAGGGCTTTACGGGAGTTTCTCACACCTGGTGGATGGTGGCATTCTGGATCCAGTTCTGGCATCACATTGAACATTTTCTACTCATCTGGCAGGCCACGTTTCACCATAATTTCTGGGGAAAGCCGGTGCCCTGCAGCATTCTGCAATTGTTCTTCCCGCGAGTCGAATTGCATCTTTTCTACAACTCGATCGAATTCATTCCGATGGTCATCGGCATGTACTACCACATGTTTCCCCCCGAGGGTGAGCAGGGAAATATCTCCTGCACTTGCGAGTGGGGGCGGCACGGATCAGTGGCGGACGGGTCGGCGAAGGCTGCCTGAATCAGAGAATGCGTGATCGGAGAGCGTTGGATCGTGCTTC
>CAVWQT010000006.1:0-236064 GCA_963757095.1 uncultured Acidobacteriota bacterium
TCGGTGATGTCTACCAAGCCCAAATTACGGAGGAACGTTATATGTCAAATCAGACCGCAGCCGTCATGACGAGACCGCAACAAAATATGGCAGCGCATCAGCCGGGCCAAGACGTTTTCAAATCGGTCCTGTCCGAAGACATCAGCTGGAAGCCCTTCGCGGCGTTCCCGCCTTCGGTCCGCCTGGCTGTCATCGTGGGTCAGCCCTCGGAGGCCGGACCGTACACGATCAGGGTCCGCGTGCCCCATGGCGTTAAGCTGATGCCCCACCGACACCCGGAGGACCGTGTCTATACAGTCATCTCGGGCGTTTTCTACATCGGCCTGGGCGAGCGGTTCAATGCGGAAAAGCTGGAAGCATATCCGCCCGGAAGCGTCATCGTTCTGCCCGGCAATACGTTTCATTTCCACTGGGCGAAATCGAGTGAGTACGTCACGCAAGTGACGGCGATTGGACCGCTTGGACTTGAATACCTGAGTGCTGACGACGATCCAAGAAACCACAACTCCTAGGAGACATCTGCGCGATCCGCAACGTCCGAGGAATGCACGGTATGAGCCATTCACTTCGGTCAGTGTTCATGCGGTAATGAGATGGTGAGCGCGGTAGGAATCGAACCTACAACCTACTGATTAAGAGTACTTGTGGAACGAAGAATCAACAACTGGCACGGACTGCGACTAGCTACGACCGGGCGCTACAAATTCCTTGTCCAGAAGGGCTTTCCGTCGATGCACCGGTAATCGGTAACACTGGTCGGGTTTGGTGGTGGGCACAAAACCCGGCACACGGCGGACAACTTTTTCACGGGCCCCCAGGGGCCCCAACACCTACCCCATCGACGAGGGTCAAGCACCCCCTCTTGTCAGTCCAGGTATGCGTGAGTATGAATTTGCAAGCCTCCGAAAAATCCTAGGGCTGGCACTCTCTAAGCCGCTTCGAGGCCCCCAGATTCAATGCGTGTAAAGGCCTGCTAGCAACAGTTGAACAGCTCAAGTTGCGAGGAGCCGAGTTCCGATTGTGACCAAGCAGTTTCCTGCAATACTCAGTTTTGGGCTGCGGTGTCGCTGTTTGATAGAACGACCAGTTGTTCATCCCCTGTTCTCACCTGTTGGTAGAAGTTCTGTAGTGCCCCGTAATATTTCTGATCGAACATCAGCACTTTCATCGTCAGTTGCCGGTTCAAGTGCAGCGAGCCGCTCATGCTCTGCGCATCAGTGTGAAAGAGGCACACCTTTGTATCGATGTTCTGCGTTTTTGGCACGCTGCTGACCTGCCATCCCGGGGGCAACTGGATCGTCACATCGTCCTGATCCTCGTACGAATAGTGGAAGTAGACCGGATGAACTCGGGCCGCGTGCTCAAAGACATGTTTTTCGCCGCCGCCAAATACGCCCACCGGCAGTAAAGTGCGGCGGCCCGCTGCCGATGCCCACCCCGGCACTTTGAGTAGGTACTCCGCGACCAGAGTGTTGGCGGAACTATCCCAGTCGGGTTTGTTTGTCAGTTCGACTTCAGCCGAAACAGAGACGAGTCCTTTGAGTTCGTCTTCAAGAGATTTCTTGCGCTCGGTAGCGTCCTGCTCATGTTCATCGAGGCGCCGCCGCAAGGCCGAGAGTCCTTTGAAAGTGAGAGTGACAGTTCCTTCCAGCGATCCCGAGTCATCCAAATGGAGCGAGGCCTTGCGTTCAAGGCCAGAAGAAGACGGTTCGGGCAGGGGGGTCTTGATCCAGTCGCCTCCGTCTTTGTCCAGACGCAAGCCCTGCACTCCGGTCTCAGCCCAGGGCAACAGTCCAAAAGGAGCGAAGGCGACCCCGGGACTTAGATAAAGGTCTTTTCCGTCCAGCTTGACCAAAACGACACTTGAGTCCAAATCGCTCGCCTGCATCAGCTTGGGGCTGAAGAAGTACCGGTCGCGGGTAGAGATCAGAACCGGACTGGCGTCGAACCCGGCGGCCCGGGCCAGCGCCAGGAACAGCAAGTTGATCTCCCGGTTGTTTCCGTAGCCCCGTTTCCACATTTCCTCGACGTTCTCGATATTCTTGAGCTTTTCTCTTTCAATCTCTTGTTTGGTCTCGCGGCGTCCCATGCTGGTGTTGCGCAGGCTCTGGCAGCGCGCATAGATTTTCTGCAACTTCTGCTCGGGAGTATCTGTGGGCGAGACGATCTGCGCCACGGCCTGCTCCATCGCCTTGCGCTTGTCCGTAAACATTTCAAACCGCCGATAGAGCGCCTGGCCTTCCATTTTCCAGAATCGGTCAGGGTCCGACGGAGCGGGCCCGACGGTGTATTTGAAATCCACGCTGTACTTCAACTCCTCGATCGGCGGCATGTAATCTTCAATGGGGAATGCGGGGATATCTTGGGCTTCCAAATGAATGCCCCTTTGATCCCGCACGGGAGGCGGCGTTCCCTCGGGCAATCCACGGCGCCAGGACCATTGTAAAAAAAGAAAGCTGTTGGGAATCAGGGAGAATTTCGCGTGCTTGGTAAAGAGTTCCTCACTCAGGACCCACGCAGAGTTAGACACATAACCCGCAGGAAAGTAGAGAGTATAGCGGTATTCGATAATGCTTCCCGGCTGGACATCCGGCATGCTGAGCGTCTCAGCTAGAAACTGCACTCCCTTGGCCTTGACCACCATCTTCTTGTAGGTTTTGCCATCGAAGTTGATGATGCTGCCGTCTGGATGGACGGTGCGTGCCTGGATGTTTTTTACCTCGAATCCTGTCATGGACGGAATCTGAATGTTGCCGTACTTGCGGCCCTCCTCGGTGAAAATCTTGATTCGGGCGTAAATGTATTCGTGACGATCGACATCGTTGCGGTCCACCTGCCGGAACAAAATGATCGCGGCGGCTCCAGGAGCTTTGGGCTCGCTCGCCATCTTTAATTCTTCCGGCGCGACCGGAAGCCAGTCATCGCCAGCGAGGGCGAACTGGGAAAATGCGGATAATGAAAGCAACCCGAGGAGTGCAGAGAGGATCAACTGCCGAATCAATCCGTGCATTCAGGCCCCTTTTGAGACGGTATTATGCGTACCTCACCGCGCGGCGTGGGCGCAATGATTCCAAGGGGGAAGAATCGCCCCGGGAAAACCGCTATCCCGACCCCTCTTTCGGGATTCCCGGCGCAGATTCACGAAGACTTTAATCATGAAAGGCGGCGAGGTCAAGCGAGTTGGGCGACTCAAGGGAGGACGGCTTCTGGGACCTCCCGATCCGCGCTCTTCCCCAGTTCCAAGTCTAATGACTCTAAAAACGGCTGCCCGCCGCTGTGAGGGACCCTAAGCGAGTCCTGACCGGAACTGCTCAATCGCAGTTGACCAAAAGTCAGGGGTCGTCACTGTTTGCCAGCCATCGCGAATGACTGCACTTGCGCGAATTTCCAACTCCTAATCCTCTTTCCCGAATTGCTTGATGTCGTCAGCAACTTCACCCACTGCAACCGGATCTTTGCCCTGTACCAGTTCCCGCACCTTTTCGACCACATCCGGATTCGCCAGCGTAGTGATGTCTCCGGTATTCCCGCGGTTCGAAATCGAAGCCAGGATGCGGCGCATCAGTTTGCCCGAACGCGTTTTCGGCATGTCAGGAACGATGTGGATGTGCTTCGGACGGGCAATCTTGCCGATCATGGTTTCGATCGCCTTGTTGACCTTGTCGATGATCTCCTGGCTCGGCGCGAGTCCCGGCTGCAGCGCGATGTAGACTTCCGGCACTCGTCCCTTGATCTCGTCAACCACCGGCACCACCGCTGCCTCCGCCACTTCCGAAACCGTCAGACACGCCGACTCGATTTCTTTTGTGCCCAGCCGGTGTCCGGCCACGTTGATCACGTCGTCCACGCGACCAAGAATCCGGAAGTATCCATCCACCGCTTCCACGGCTCCATCCGCCGCGAAGTACGGCCAGTCTTTCCAGTTCTTGCTCTCGGGATTCTTGCAGTATTTCCGGTAATACTGATTCACGAAACGTTCGCGGTCTCCCCAGATCGTCTGCATGATGCCTGGCCAGGGATTGCGAATGCAAATATTTCCCGCTTTGCCTGATCCTGCCGGCACGATCTCTCCCATCTCGTCGCGGATCTCCGGAAAAATTCCCGGCATTCCAGGCCCGGCGCTGCCCGGCTTCATCGGATCCAGTGCAGGTTTCGTGCTGCACAGGAAGCCTCCATTCTCGGTCTGCCACCACGTATCCACAATCGCCGCTTCGCGCTTGCCAACGGTCTCGTAATACCAGCGCCAGACCTCCGGCTCAATCGGCTCTCCCACCGTAGTCATGTGCTTGAAGTGGTAGTTGTACTTGGTCGGCTCATCGTGGCCCGCTTTGCGCAACATACGAATCGCCGTTGGCGAAGTATGGAAGATATTCACATCCAGACGCTCGGCAATGCGCCACACTCTGCCCGCATCCGGAAAAGTCGGAACACCTTCATACAGGACGCTGGTCGCAGCCAGCGCCAGCGGACCGTAAACAATATAAGAGTGGCCCGTGATCCATCCGATGTCCGCCATGCACCAGTAAACATCCTCGGGATGGATGTCCTGAATGTACTTGGAGGTGCCGGTCACATAAGCCATGTAGCCGCCGGTGCGGTGCTGACAGCCTTTGGGCTTGCCGGTGCTGCCGCTGGTGTACATCAGAAACAGCGGAGCTTCGGCATCCATCGGAATGGGCGCCACGATTTCACCAGAGTAGTTGGGAAGAAGTTCGTCCACCCAGAAATCGCGCCCTTTCACAAACGGCGAAGCCGTCGCACTTTGTCCCGCTTGCCGTCTCCACACCAGGACCTTGTCCAGTGGATGGCCTTCCTTCTTGGCCGTCTCCAGCGCAATGTCAGCCCCCGCTTTGTGGTCGAGCATCTTGCCGTTGCGATAGTAACCGTCCATTGTGATCAGGACGTGGCTGCCCGAATCCGCCGCGCGCATACCGCAAGCCTCGCCGCTGAAGCCGCCAAACACCACTGAGTGAATGATTCCCAACCGAGCGCAAGCCAGCATGGTGATCGGCAACTCGGGAACCATCGGCATGTGAATGGTGACGCGATCTCCCGCTTTCAGTCCGCAGAAGTCCCGCAGCAGCGCGGCAAATTCATTCACCCGTACATACAATTCGCGATACGTCACCGATACCGGCGCATCGCCTTCTGGCTCCGGAACAAAAATCAGCGCCGCCTTGTTCTTGTACTTCGCGAGATGCCGGTCCACGCAGTTGTACGATGCATTCAGCTTGCCGCCAACGAACCACTTCCAGAACGGAGGATCGTTGGTGTCAAGAGTGGTGTGCCAGTACTGGTCCCAGCTCAGCATGTCGGCGTATTCCCGGAAACATTCAGGAAACTTGTCCTCGCTGAACCGGTTGACGATGTTGGGGTCGCTCAAATTTGCTTGTCCGATAAACTTCGACGAAGGATAGTAGTATTCCTCTTCCCGCCAGTGAACTGCGATCTGGGCTTCGCTCGTCGTCACTACTTGCTGCGGTGAAACAACGTCCCGTTTAGACATCGCATTTGTCCTCGCACGCTGAATTTATGCCGCACTGCGTAGATCAAGGGCGCTCCTGGCGGGAGTGCCCCATTCAACCGGTCCGAACCAGTTCTATGCCGCCGTCGCCGGCACCTTGGCCCGAGATCCTGTTGGAACTGTCGGCCGCTTGGCCACTAGTTCGCACAGCAGGGCAACCGCCGCCAGAACGGCTGCAGTGTAGAACGCCATTTGGTAGTTGTGATACTTGTCGTAGAGCATGCCGCCAATCCGACCGCCCAGCAGTCCAGCCACGCCCCAAGCGGTGAACAGCATTCCGTAGTTGATACCTACGTTCTTGGTGCCCCAGAAATCCGCCGCCGTCGCCGCGTTCACCGAAAGCTGCGTACCGTAGCACCAGTACACGATGAACAACATCACGAACAGCGCCACCACGTTGCTCCCCACGTAATACAGAATTGGCATCGCGACCATGGAGATGCCGATCATCAGTCGTAAGACGTTGATGCGCCCCAGGTGATCCGACATCCAGCCCGAAAGGATGCGTCCGGAGGCGTTCCCCACCGCGCCCACCACCAGGCCAAACGAAGCCAACGTGATGCTGGGGATGCCAACGCTCTTGGCGAACGGCACCAACTGGCTGATCACCATGAGACCCGCCGCGCAGCCCAGCGCGTATCCTACCCATAGCAAGTAGAACGAAGGCGTGCGCAGCACTTCGCCGGGAGTGAAGTCGTAAGTAGAGGCTACAGCCTTCGAAGCCGGAGCCGGCGACCAGCCTGCCGGTTTGTAGCCGGCGGGCGGATTCTTCAGTAAGAATGCGCCAAACACCGTCATCGCAAAGAAGATCACGCCCAGAACTTGGAACGTAGCGCGCCAGCCGAAGTGCGGAATCAGGTAGCTTGCGGCCAGCGGTCCAAAAATTGCCGATCCCGCTCCGTATCCGCCTACCGCCAGTCCCACAGCCAGTCCGCGCTTGTCGGGAAACCACTTAGACATCACAGGAATCGGAGTGGCGTACCCAAATCCATTGCCCAAGCCGCCCAGAACGCCAAAGAAAATGAAAAATTTGGTGATGCTGTCGGCGTACGAACAGGCGAAAAATCCGATACTCACCAGGATCGCGCCGGTCAGGGAAATCTTGAAAGGCCCGAGTTTGTCCTGCAGCCGGCCAGCTACGATGAACGACAGGGCGAACACCACCACCGCGATGATGAACACATTGGAGGTATCCGCCCGCTTCCAGTGGAATTCCTTTTCCAGCGGCGCTACGAAGACGCTCCAACCATAGAGCGAGCCCAGCGCCAGATTCATGCTTACCCCACCGACCACGTGCCACCACCGATTTAGATGGGACTCGGTGGCTTGCAAACCAGATGATTGAATAGCCACAGTTTTTCTCCTTTACCAAAAATGAATCGCCAACCGCCCTCCTCGATCACGCGTAGCCGCGTTATTGCACTTTTTCCAAGACTGCATTTACCGTCAGATCCGATGCGGGCGACACCGTCAGCTGCCGCTTCCACTGCACGAATCCCGGCAACGACACCTCGACCGTATGACTCCCCACGGCCAAGCTGAGCGCCGAGGGCGTGCTGCCTACGAAATTCCCATCCACGCTGATCTCGGCTCCCGCAGGCGTTGAAGAGAAGCTGCACTTCACCGCTTCGCCTGCCGTTATACGCGGCTCCGCAGTCTGAGCTGGACTCGCTGGAATTTGAGCGGGCCGGGGTGAAGACGGCAGACTTGCTGTGGGCTGAGGCTGCGCAGGCTGCGGACTCTTCTGAACCTGAGCCGCGACCGTCTCGGATTTCGCCTCCCCGCTCTTGTCCGCCGCGACATACGTGTACAACTGCTGCCGCACTTTCCCGTTGTCGTCCAAAAAATAAATGCCCAACCCGCGTTTCTCGTGCCGTGCATTGAAACTCTCACCTTTAGGCAGCGGCTCGCATCGCGACCACTTGGTGTCGATGTTGCAGCTCACCCAAAATGGCGGACGGTTGCCTTCCTGCACCAGCAGCAAATTCGTGATCTCCGCCGTCTTGCTGCTATTGCAATAAGCGTCGTAATTGACGCCGTCGCAATTCTTCGGAACTCCACTGCTGTCCAGCGTGACCGACCGGGTCTGCGAATCCAGAATCGTGATGCGAATGGCTGCGTTCTTGACCGCGGCCCCGGCGCACAGAGAAAGGCACAACCACGCCGCCAGCCAAGCCGCATTTCTACTGTGATTCATGAGGCTCCTCTGCATTCTGTGATTCAGGCACGAGCCGCGCTCGTACTCACTTCCGGGCGGCTCAAACTCCGCACATTGTGCTCCCGCTATGCCCATTGCGCAACCGTTTTACGTTGTGGTGGGATGGCCCACCCTTGCGCGCTGTCTTGCACAAGGGCGGGGAAACCCATATTACTAGCGAATTCGACCGACCTTAGAACTTCACCCTAGAACGTAAAGATGGGGCCGAATTCAGTCCGATGATCCTTCCACTCGTTGCTCGGTTGTCCGGCGATCGTGTAGTTGACTCCGGTCAGCAGTCGTGTCGCGTAAACCGACTGCTCAAAGCCGAACGTGCAGTAAGGATTTATCTTGTAGTACAGAGTGGCCGCACCTAACGTGCCCATGCGCAGCGGTAACGGAGCCGCGGTGTTGGCGTTGGCCGTGAACCCCGGATTCCGCAGGTCCGCCGCCACCACCTGGTCTTTGCCCATGTGCAGATATAGCTGCCAGCCTGCGTTGTGGCCTTTCGGATTCGCATTGAACCACCGCGACAGCGGCAGCCCGACATTCACGAACCCGCCAAACGCATGGATCGGCTTCTGCGGAGCCACCACCACCTGGCCCGCCCCGTTCGTCCCCAGCACTGCGCCGCCGGCCGCTACCAGCGGTCCGCCGTCGAGTGTTGAGAAGCCTGGGTTATAGCCCGTGCCGCTGGCATTTGCCCCGCCCACGATGTTGGTCAGCCCGCTCGTGTCTGTCGCGAAGGAGTTGACCTGCCCACCAAAGAAGAAGCGGAGGTCTCCGCCGCGATACGCGCTGGCCACAACCGTGACCCATCGCGTCGGCAGTTGCACCGCGAGTTGTCCGCCCCAGATTTTGCTGGAAGCGCTGAAGCCATTGGGAAAGGCAGCTACGTAGTTGGCTGGCGTGAGACCTACGCCGCACGTTGCCAGGTTGGTGCAGTACGCCGAGTTAGGAACCAGAGACGTGCGCCGCCCATCGACTCCCGACAGCGAGATCTGCGCCTGAGCTACGCCCGGAGCCTTATCCAGTTGGAACTGCAACGCGACCCGGCCTTCCACTTCCGGACGTCCGGAGTCCGCGCCTTCGCGCTCAGCCTGTGCGATCTGACCTTGCAGCCCCAGGGTCCCGAGCTTTTCGATCTGTCCTGTACTCGGCATCATGACGGCAAACGTAGGCGAAAACTTCACGTTGCGGTCGCCGCCCAGTTTCTGCACCCAACCCACCTGGAATTGCGGAGAACGTTCGTAAACATCTCCGTACCAGTAGCCGAGAGCCGTGGTCTCCAGAAGATTCGGCAGCGCGCTGGAGCCAAACAACGTCCAGTCCTGCCCGCCTTCGAAGTAAATATCCGTCTTCTCGCTGGCTGCATAGTCCAAGCGCACCCAGGCTTGGCGGAATGAAAACATGCTGCTGCGAATCGACGAAACGTCGCGGTTATCCACTTCGCTGTAGTTGCCTTCAAAATCGCCTTCGATGCGCCCCGTCAAAGTGAGATGCGGCGACAGGTCGGACCATTCGAAGTTCGCTCCAATGCGCGAAGAGCGCGCCTTCATGTGAAATTCCGGATCCTGCGTCGGACCGGTACTGAGTATCGAAGTCGACCCCAGAAAGATCCCCGGAAACGGCATGTCATCGCCGTTCGGATTGCTGGTGTCATAAACGCCCGTAGCTTTCAGGAATCCATACGGCGTCATCTTCACCGGGCCCAGCATAAAGGCAGCCTTCAGGCCGTCTTTGATGGGAGGATCAACCGGCAACACTCGCAGCGGAGCGACCGCCGCAACCACCGCCGGTGCAGGAGGCTTGCTCTCTTTCGGCGCAGGCGCCGCCTGCGCTGCCTCGGCCGCATACGCCACTTCGACTGCAGAAGCAGGAGCAAGAGCAGCAGCAGCGGGTTGCGGCACCGGAGTTGCTGCCGCCGGCGCAGGAACTGCGGGCGAAACCGATGCCAGATCGGCCGCGCTTACTACTCCCTTGCGCGCCAGCACATCGACCAGCGCCTGAAACTCGCCCGCGGCCGGCGCAGTCTCGATCGACTTCGCCTCCTCTGGCGCTAGAACGCCTTTCATCACCAGCACTCCCAGCAGAGCCGTGACATTCGTGCCCACGGCGGGAGTGTTCGGATTAGCAGCGGCGGTGGCCGGCTGCGCGGCGGTGGTGGCTGCGGCATCTGCGTTTTTCTTCTCTTCGGGTGTTTCGTTCGCACCCGCCAGAACTGGGAGTACCGAAATGATTGCGAGTAGGGAGCTACAAATCCAGCGCTTCGAAGTCGTCATGGCCGAAATTTCCTCCTTGAACCGGGAGCGGTTTTATTTCGCGGGAATTTGCTTCGTGATCTTTGTGTCAGGCAGAGCGCGGGGCTTGCATTTTTGCAGGCACCCTGCCGTGTCCCAGTTTCGGAAACATTTCGGGACCGATCCGAGCCTCTTGTTTCTCGGACCTAACGGGAAGTGACAGTAGAGTGGATGAGTCAGAATAGATGTGCGCACACTCACCGGACGTTGTGATGTTCATCACGCAATCCCAAATTTATCGAACGATCGTTCGAATAAACAGGTTGCGGCCCCGACCTGAAAGACCCTTCGGGCGACACTCCGACTCTGCCTCTCAGCCGCACCAATGTGGAGCCGGACGCATTCCCCCGGCCATGCGGCCCAGATGTTTCGGGCGATTCGCGGATTGGATCCGCCACCTTACTTTTGGCCGCGCTCAGCGCAGGAGCACAGTCTACTGTGACTCCAATCACTGCCTTAGCATCCGGCCTGCCGCAGAATCCCTCCCAGTTTGCCAAGGCCCCCATTCGCTCTTCAGGAGGACTGCATGAGCGCGCTTACCATCCCGAAAACGGAAAACATCTCCAACTTACTCATCATGGATACGGAATATGCGGCGCCTGCGATCGTCGCCAACAACGTCCTCGAAAAGGACTGGCTGGGTGAGCGCGATCGCGCGCTGAAAGACCCCGACAAATTCTGGGCCGATTACGCCCGCCAATTCTCCTGGTCACAACCGTGGAGCAAAGTTCTCGACTGGGACGGCGTCCATCACAAGTGGTTCACTGGAGCCAAGACCAACATCACTATCAACGCCCTCGATCGTCACGCCAACTCTGAGCGCACGAATCGCGCTGCCTTCATCTGGCTCGCCGAGGACGGCACGGAGCGCATCGTCACCTACGGCCAGCTCTATCGCCAGGTTTGCCGCTTCGCCAACGGCCTGAAGTCTCTCGGCGTCGTCAAGGGTGACCGCGTCATCATCTACATGCCGCTCATCATCGAGGGCGCCATCGCCATGCTGGCCTGCGCCCGCATCGGTGCTATTCACTCCGTCGTTTACGCCGGACTCGGACACACCGCGCTGCGCGACCGCATCACTGACGCTGAAGCGAAAATCGTCATCGCCGGCGACGTTGGCTATCGCCGCGGCAAAACCATCAATCTGAAATCCATCGTCGACGAAGCCATCGCAGGCCTCGAGGGCGTCGAGAAAGTTGTCGTATACTCGCGCGCCGGAGCCGAAATTCGCGCCCCGCGCGAAATTGATTTCAACGACTTGCTCAAGTTCCCACCTGACTGTCCCGCTGAAGAAATGGACTCCGAAGATCCTCTCTTCCTGCTCTACACCTCCGGCTCAACCGGAAAACCCAAAGGCGTCGTCCACGTTCATGGCGGATACATGGTCGGCACCACTTATCATCTCGAAAGTTTCTTCGACGTCGGCGATCGCGACATTTTCTGGTGCACCTCCGACATCGGATGGATCGTCGGGCACTCCTACATCGTTTACGGCCCGCTCTGCGCTGGAGTGACAACACTATTCCGCGAAGGCGCTATCGATTTTCCGAATCCCGGCGTGGCATGGGAAATCGTCGAGCGCTACGGCGTCACGAAAATGTTCACCGCGCCCACCGCTCTGAGAATGTTCATGCGCTACGGCGAAAGCTATCCTGCCGCGCACGATCTCACTAGCCTGCGCGTTATCGCCTGCGCTGGAGAGCCGCTGAATCCCGAAGCTTGGCGCTGGGCACAGACCCACCTCGCCGGAGACGGTAAGTGGGGATATGTCATCGATAACTGGTGGCAAACCGAATTAGGTGGTCCCGCACTCGGAACTCCGCCATCCATGGCCATGCGTCCCGGCAAAGTCGGCGTCGCTGTCCCCGGAGCCGAAGCGGACGTCATCGACGAAGATGGCAACTCCGCGCCGCCCAATGTCGGCGGACGCCTCGTCCTCAAGCGCCCGTTCCCCTGCATGCTGCGCACAGTGTGGCGTGATCCTGCCCGCTACGAGCGCGACTGGCAGTTCTTCCCGGGCTGTTATGTGACCGGCGACGTAGCCATGAAAGATAAAGACGGATACATCGCCGTCCTCGGACGCGCCGACGACGTCCTCAACGTAGCCGGACACCGCATCGGCACGGCCGAAGTTGAAAGCGCGCTGGTGAGTCATCCCGCAGTAGCCGAAGCGGCAGCTATAGGCGTACCCGATCCGCTGAAAGGCGAGTGCATCAAAGCCTTTGTGCAAGTAAGAGCGGATCACGTGCCATCAGATGCCCTGGCCGCAGCATTAATCGAACACGTAAGAAGAGAGCTGGGTCCAATCGCCACACCGTCAAGCCTGGAGTTCGTGGCCTCGCTACCAAAAACCCGCTCCGGAAAAATCCTCCGCCGCTTCCTCAAAGCCAAAGAAGCCGGAGTGGACGCAGGTGACGTCAGCACAATGGAAGGCTAGATAACTTACGCAGGACGGACGCAGCTTGCGGGAGCGCCAGTGGAAGCGTCCGTCCAGCAAGCCGAAAGCGATAGGCCAGGCCCACGACTGTGAGCCAGAAGCGAGTAGGGTCGATTTCGCATGTCATGTGTGTATTGCGGCACGCATCGCAAGTAAATCCTGTGTAACGGCGCCTTCGCTTCTTTCAGAATGGGCATGTGGGGTGGCGCGTTTCCACACCGCGAGAAAGCCCAAGATGGCTTTCACTACTGCGGCAGGTTTCACAATTCTCGGGAGACTGGCCCCCACTTTCTTGCTCCATCGCTCGGAAGGCGGAATACCTGGAACGGAACTGACGCGAGATCCCGAGCACAGCCCCACGGTCGGCCCATTTATTTTTTTGGCTGACATGGTGCTGACTCAGAAACAAAGCCAAGAATCCACAAAAACAGCAATCTGCGTTTCCAGCCAGTGTTTATGCGGGTTAGGTGGTGAGCGCGGTAGGAATCGAACCTACAACCTACTGATTAAGAGTCAGTTGCTCTGCCAATTGAGCTACGCGCCCTTCGGTGGGAATGGGAGTGCGAGGACAAACCAGAATTATAGCATCCGCTTGTGGCACGTCGACGCGGGAGATGCATTGCCCGCGCATTCGTATTTCACCAACGCTTCCAGAAAAAAAATGGCCCCGAATCTCTCTCCACCCCCAAAGCTTGGAAGAATATCGGGACCCGAGTCGAACGAGTTGGCCGAGCGTATCGCGCCGTCCGGTGGAAGGACAAGAAGTCTTTGGACTGTAGAAAAACAGCGCTACGGCCCGGTTACGCAGGCTTTCAGCGGCGGATGCTCAATCGTTCAGCGGCGAGATCGAGCGCAGCGTAGTTGCACCACTGGCACTAGAGCGCGAATCGTCGCCTGCGCTACACTTCTCGCATCGTCTCTGTGGGTTTCGTGTTTGACTTCAGCGGAGGTCTCACCATCATGCGCAACGCTTTTTGGATTGGAATTGCTTCCCTTCTCTTGTGCGCCGGAATTGCGGTCGCGCAGAATTCTCCATCGACGCAGCCGTCTACGCAACCGGACACGCAGCCATCGACACAACCCTCCACCCAGCCGTCTACGCACTCATCCACGCAACAACCCGCGGGACGCCGCGGCGTGCCTTGCTGGCAGCAGGCCGGCATAGAAAAATCTGTGATGGAGCAGCGCTGGGCGAACGAGCGCGAGACGCACTCGCAGGTGGAGGCAGTCTGCTCCAACACTTCGCTGACGGCGCAACAGAAAAATCAGCAGGTGCGCGAGATCCGGCAACAGGCGCGGCAGAAGATGGAAGGATTGATCACGCCCGATCAGGAAAAAACGTTGATGGCGTGCCAGCAGGAACGAGGTATGGGACATCCGGGCGGAGCGAGCGGACGCCGTTGGGAAGGCGGCTGTGGCGAGTGGGCGAATGGTGGAGCGCATCCGGGAAGCGCTCCGAATGGCGGAGCGGGCAATGGCAATGGCAACGGCAATCCTCCGCCGAATTCACCGCCGCAAAATTAATTCGCAGAGTGAACGAAGATTACGACCTTTGCCGGGCCTCGGCCGCGAGCGAACTGTCGCTCGAGGCTGGACGCCGCGGCGGCAACTGATCGGCCGCGACCGGCGGGCGGTGTTCGATGGTACCCAGAATCGGGGCTTCATACATCCCGTCGGTATAGGGCATCCATGCAAAATTCTGCTCACTGCACATGCGATCAATCATGGCCTGCTGCCGTTTGCTGAGGACGGGGTGAGGAAGGATCGGGAAGTTGCGGAACATCCAGAGCAGGTATACGCGCTGTAAGAATGATGGCATTACGTATCGCGGGCCAATTGGCGTCTGCACTTGCACCACGCCGGCCGCGAGTTTTTCAATCCACATACTTGGGCCCACCTAAACCTGATTTTAACCAGAGCAATTCCGGGGCCGCAATTATTGCACTGCCGACGATGCAAGGGAAAGCTTTTTTTCACAAACTTACAGGGAAAATGCCAGCATTTTCGACTGACTCCGTCCCAACCATGCAATTTTGGGAGCCCAGGGCGGGAATGGGGTGCCAAAACGGACCTCGCCCCAACTGCAGCGTTTTGCGCACGGGAGGCCTTTAGACTGCCCTAATGAAGGTGCACTAAGAATTCGGCCGAAGGAAACTGGCCTCAGACCGTCATCTCAGGAAGGATGTCCATGCGGCGGATTTGGGCCGCCACTCCGAATTCGGAGCCGTTCTCCTCAACGCGAACGATCGTGGCCTGGCAGCAGACCCAGCATTTCTGGCCAGAAGTGAGTTCGGGAGGCAGGATCAGAACCAGTTCAACGTCGGTACCCTGCTCCATGCGGGACTTGGTGTAGAGGTAGACGCCGTTGGCGCTGACGTCGCGGGTTTGGGCGCTATGGTCGGAGCCTTCAGTGGTGCGTACCCGCGTCGGAACGCGGGTCGCGATGCGGGTTCCGCTGCGGCGATCAGTGTCGGCTCTCATCGGAATGCTGACAACGATACACTACGCGGGACTCGGCGCAAGAGCCTTTTCCGCAGATTTGCGAACGAGAGTTCCCTGGTTGGAACTGGGCCCTCAGGGCAAAGCCCGCATCGTTGGGGGAGTTGGGCGGCACGGCTGAAGCCGTGCCCTTCCCTTACATATTCGGCCGCTGGGAGCGCATTGCGGGCACGACCAGGGCCTGCTCCATGGTGGGCACGTTGGTGCCGCGGAGCTTGGCTTCGATGGCGTGCAGCTTTTCGGTCTGCATGGTCTGGTAGTAAGCCTGCACCAGCAACTCCATGGTGAAGGGATTGTCCTGATCTTCTTCCAGCTGCGCGATGGCCTCTTCGTATTTCTTCTGATCCATCAATAGGGTTCCGGCCGCGCCGTGATACGAGGCCTGGATCACGCGATTGCGGCTGCCGTTGGCCAACGTTTCCAACTGCTTCAATGACTGGTCGGCCAGAGCTTGATTGCCGGAGCGCGATGCGCGCACGGTGCGCGTGCGCAGAATGCGCGACAGTTCTTCGTCGCGATCAGAGGCTGAAATCGTGGTCAGGTGATGCAGCGCTTCTTCGGCGAGCTTGAGATGCTTCAACGCGCTGGCGTCGTCGGCCTGATATTCGCCCATGTGGCGTTCGGCTTGCGCTTCCTGCAAGTCCTGGCCTTTGGCATGACCGTTCTCAGCAATCTCGGAAAAATCCTTGTCTGCCTGCGTGAAGTTGCCTTCTCGGACGTAGGTCATCGCCTTCTGCATGCTGTAGGTCAGGCGGTCGGCTTCGTTGTGGGCGAAGCGGATTGACTTGTCATATTCGACGCGCGCCTGTTCCTGATTGCCCATGAGGGCATACGTGTCTCCGAGGCCGACTTGCGAGGTCACGAAATCGGGATCCATTTTGAGCGCGGCGCGATAGTGCTGCAGCGAGCTTTCGAAGTCTCCCGCCATGCGCTTCAGTTCGCCGTAAGAATCCTGCGGATTGGGCTCATTGGGCAGCAGCGCGACGTAGCGGTCCATGGCGACGAATGCCTTGTTGAACTGGCGATTGCGCGCCTCCAGGTACGCGAGGTCGTTCAGCGCGGAAGGATAGTTCTTGTCGATGACCAGCGCCTTCTCCATGAAGTGCAGCGCCTGGTCGTCGCCGTTCTCTCCCATGAGCCAGTTGCCCGCGAGATAGAGCAGGTGCTTGTCGTGCGGATACATCTCGAGCATGTCGTTCATGGCGGTGATGCCGCCGATAAAGTCGCCTTCCTGCACCTTGACGATCCAGTTCACCATCAACTGCTCGCCGTTAATCAGCCTGGGCGCGAGTGCCTTGGCCTTGGCATGAGCTTCCGAGATTTCCTGCGGATTCGAGCTGTTGAAAGCGATCCAGGCCCAGGCGACGGCGAGATTCGGGTCTTCCTTCACCGCGGCGCGCCAGTCTTCGTTGCAGCGCTCGAGGTAGAGATTCTCGTAATCCGTCATGCCCTTCTGGTACCAGTTGCGCGCCTTGGCGGACGACGTGGTGATGGGCAGGTTGGTGGAGTCGGCCTTTTTCAGGTGGTGCGCGAACAGCGGCGCAGACAGGGCGACACTCAGGGCCAGTACAGCGCAAACTCTCACGGCAGCGGACTGCATTGAAGAAGCGCAGCGCATCAGGGATCTCCGTACAAATATTGTGGGGAGGGATAACCAAACAAAAGGTAACATCGCCGTAATCAAGGGGCGAGGTGACGAAAGGCGTTGAACGAATGCACGAGAGGCGGGGCTGCGGCGGTGGAAGGTCTCAGGTGGCGCCGGCAGAAAGCAGGTTCCTCGCTTCGCTCGGAATGACAAGCCTTTTTGTGGTTCTGCTCGGAATGACAAGGCTTTTTGGTTCGCTCGGAATGACAAGCTTGCTGCTTCGCTCGGAATGACAAGCTTTTTCGTGATGGTTCCTCGCTTTGCTCGGAATGACAAGAACCGTGCTGCAGCCACGCTGGCGCGTGTCGCAGATGATGCTACGGATCGCGATGGAGGGCAAGGTCAGACGTCACAAGGACCTGTGGATTTCCGGGGCTAAGAAAGAAAAAGCCCCTGCCGCGAGCGGCAGGGGCGTGGTTGAGAACGCTGGTTAGAAGAGGATCTTCAAACCCAGTTGCAGGTTGAAGGCTTCTCCGGGGCCGATGCCAGGGGCGCCGTTGAAGTCGCCGATGGTGTCGCTGATGACGCCGCCGCCGGGACTGGTGGCGCCGACGCCAGAGGCGAGGTTGATGTGGTTGAACATGTTGAACATTTCAATGCGGAACTGAGCCTTGACACGCTCCGTGATCGGAATGCCCTTCAGGACGGACAGATCGAGGTCCGAGAAGCCTGGACCGTAGATCTGGTTGCGCCGCAGCGAGCCGCCAAAAATATTGGGAGCGCCAGCCGGGCAATTTCCACCGCCTCCACTCGCGTCATCGACTGCGGGTAAGCAGAACGCAGCCGGATTGATCCAAGTGACGCCGCTCTTACTGAATGCGTGCGAGACGCCAGCGAACGGGCTGCCGATGATGTCGTAGCCGGTACGGAATTCGTCCAGCGGCTGGCCGCCATGGAAGGTCATCAAGGCTGTTGACCGACCAGTCATGGGTCAGGACGCGTGGGCCGTGCGAGGAACCGGGGATAGCCCACGTCAGTGTGGCAGAGAAGTTCTGGCGCGTGTCGAAGTCGCCGTTGCCGTATTCACCTTTCAGATTGGTGCTGTCATACGGAATGGCGCCGCGATAAGCGCTGATCTCATCCAGTTCATGCGCCCAGGTGTAGGCGATCTGGGTGTTGAGTCCATGCCACGCCCGCAGGCGCAGCGTGGACTGCAGTGCGTTGTAGTTCGATGTGCCGATGCTGTTGAGCTGGTTCATCGAGCCAAAGTTGGGATACTGTGTCGCGTAGTTGCCGTCGACAAACGAACCCCCGATCTGGTTGATGTCGAGCATGACCGAGAGCTTGCGGCCCTCGCTGCCCACATAGCCGACCTGCCAGACCGCCAGGCCGTTGCCGAAGCTCTTCTGGATATTCAGGTTGTAGTTGTAGAAGTACGGGGTGCGGAAGTTCTGGTTGACGGAGAACACGTTAAAGACCGTTGGCAGGCCGGTCTGGGGACTAATGCAATCGGTCGGATTGGCTGCGTTGTTCCCCGAGACGCAAGTAGAGACGCCCGGGAAAATGGCGACGTTCGGTTGCCAAGTGTAGACCGGACGCGCTGTATACAGAGACGGGCTTCGGACCCGCAGGGTTGTCTTCCAGGCCGTCCGCACCACCGTTGGGCGGACGGAAGTCAAGGAACGGGTTCATGTTGATCTGGTCGTAGAACACGCCGATACCGCCGCGAACCACAAGGTCTTCCTTGTTGGTCGGCTGATAGGCGAAGCCGAGGCGCGGGGCAAAGTTGTTCTTGTCCTGCGGGAAGATGTTGCTGATGCCGTTGCCCTGGACCACCTCGCCTTGGCCGGGTACGAATACGGCGATGTCCTTGCTGCCATTGTGCAGCGGACCGATAGTAGTCCCAGCGCAGGCCCCAGTTGACGTTCAGCCGGTGCGTGACCTGCCAGGAGTCCTGCGCAAAGAAGTCGACTCCGTTGACCACGACTTTGCGTTCGGCGTTGCCGACGGCAATGCGACGAGGACGAAACAAATCCCGCCGAGGAAGTCGGCCAGGGAAGCGACGTTAGGATCGGTGCACAAAGCGCTGCGGATGAGGGTTCCGCAGCTCGCATAGGCCCCTGCGTTCCGTCGAAAATGAAACTTGCCGAGCGAGTGGCGGAAGTAGAACTCGTCGACGTGGCCCTGGCGGAACTCGCCGCCGAAGCGGAACTGGTGTTTGCCAACGGTGTAAGAAACGATATCGGTCAGCATGCCCGTGATATCGTTGCGGCCTTCCGGCGGCGTAATTCCCACCTGCTCAAAACCCGCGATCGCCAGGTTGGGCGCGCCCAGGATCGGCTTGCCGTTGATGGTGGCATCGGGACTCAAGTCGAGCCCGTAGGAAGGCGTGTTGAAACTGTGATTGGCGTCGTTGAACACCTGATTGAAGTAGTTGACGCCGAACAGCACCTGGTTGGTGAGGTTCGAGGACAGCACCGAGTTCAGAGTGATGGCGTAGTTGTAAACGTGAATCGGCGCTTTCTCGAAGTAGTAGGGATCATTCGAACTCGCCGTCGCCAGGGCAGCGCTGCCGCCGAGGGGAGCGATCTGGTCGCCTTGTCCGCCAAACCAACGGGCCGAGAGATGATTCTTCTCGTTGAAATTATGATCCAGCTTGATCACGCCGTTGTAGCTGTAGCCGATCGAGGGGTTGGTGGCGAAATAGTTTCCTGACTGAGCCGGCAGGCTATTGATTAGGCTCGGCCAGAGATTCGCCATAAGCTGCTGCGAAATGGAGCTCTCCGTATAGCCGTTGGCGGTAAGGAGTTCCAGACGCCGCATTTTGGTATGCGACCGAAGGCTCGGTGTTCAACCCGGACAATCCGATGGTGTACTTCTGCTTTTCGAAAGTGATGAACCAGAAGGTCTTGTCTTTCCAGATCGGACCGCCGAGCGAGAAGCCGTAGTTCTCGTTGCGCAGCGGCGGCTTGCTTGTAGGCAGACCGGCTGCCGCCAGTGCGGCGGGATTGAAGAACGGAGTGGCCGCGCCGAACGCGGTGTTGCGGTTGAAGTAGTAAGCCGAACCGTGAAGCTGGTTGCTGCCCTGACTTCAGCACGACGTTGACGATGCCGCCGGCGTTGCGTCCGCCTTCGGCGTTGGAGTTGGTCTGGGCGGCGAATTCGTCGATGGCATCGAGCGGCATGACGACGCCGGCGATACCGGACACGCCGCCCTGGTTGACGGCGGGAATGTTGTGCCAGAAGTCGTTGTTGTCGACGCCGTCAATCTGCCAGTTCATCTGGTTGGCGCGGGTGCCGTTGAGCGATCCGAAACCGCCGACGGAGTATCCGCCGTATCCCGGCTGAACTGCGGCGAACTGGGTGAAGTCGCGGCCGTTCATGGGAACGTCCGGACACCGACTCGGTGGGCAGGATGTTATCCTGCGCCGCGGTCGTGGTGTCGAGCGCCAATGCGGCTGCAGAAACTTCGACAACCGTGGTGCCGGTCGATCCCGCGGCCATCTTCACGGTAAGGGTGAATACGCCTCCGGCGGTCACCGACACGTTGTCAACCGCGCTCGGACGGAAGCCTGCCGCCGACACTTCAATCTTGTAGGATCCGAGCGGCAAGTCCTGAAATGCGAACTGGCCGTCGCTGGTGGTCACCGAATCAAGGGCGACCGCAGTCGCTGTGTTAGTAGCTTTCACTTTTGCCCCGGCTACTACAGCGCCGGAAGGGTCAGTCACTGTGCCATTGATCGCTCCGCGAAAAGTCTGGGCGAATCCCATAGCCGTGACCAACAACAGGGTAAGAACCGTCGCTAAAAGATTTCTCATTTCCGCCTCTCTCAACACAACAAAATTTGGAATTCCGAAATTTTTCCTGGCTCGACAAGGAGCCAACAGATGGGTTTAAGTTGCGTTTAATCAAGCACCTCTGCATCCAAACTGAGCCGTTTACATTTCAGTCACTTACGGGTATTGCATTGACGAGTGCCTACAATATGCAGGATGGTGAATATGAAAATTTGTATCGCGCACTTGTAACGCTCAGGAGTGGTGTTTTCGCTGGGATACGCCGCCCCGTGGTGCTTGAAAACTTAGCGAATCATGGGCCTGTAGTCAACCAAGGAGTTATCAATGGTTACCATTGAATTTATTTATGAAGATGGTTCGTGGTGAGTCTTGGAGCTTTGAGTTCTGAGCGTCGACTCCGCGAGGCTAGAACGAGAAGGTGAGGCCGCCGCGGACACTGCGGGCGGCTTGGACTAGATAGACCGTCTGGCCGTCCTGGGCCAGGACCGGGACGTATCCCTGCGCCAGGAGGTTGCGGAGATCAATGACCGCCTCCACATGGCCGGGCAAGAATCCCATGCTGGGGATGGGCTGGTGCACGAAAAGATTCAGGTACGGATCGCTCTGGCCCGGAGACGCGTTATACATGTCGACCGGAGTCAGAGCCGAACCACTCACCCAACGATAGCTGGCGATGCAGCGGGTATGGGTGCGGGGCATGGCCGCGCTCAGCTTTGCGCCCATGGAATGACGACGCTCGGTGGAGAGCCATGACTGCGCTTGCTGCAACGAGACGTCCGGGCGGGCGAGATCGAGCACTCCGCCGAAGGCGTAATCGAAGGTGGCCGTAAGATCGGAATTCACTTTGCGCTGCAGCACCAGGCGCACGCCGTTGGCACGCAGCGTATTTCCGGCATAGCTGAAGGTGCCGGAAGAAACGTCGGGAAGCAGGTATCCGCCGGCGGAGGTGACGTCGCCGGTGCCGGTGAGGACAGTGTCGCCGACATGATCAGTAAAGACGGCGACCTGAACGCTGGTCTTGCCGGAACGTTGCGACAGGCTCACTTCCTGGTGACGGGCGTGTTCGACTTTAGGAGCGTAGGCGAGCAGGCTGACGCGGGGAACGGTTCCGTTCGAGTCGGAGGCGGAGTCAAAACCATTTTCGTCGCGCATCTGCGGCCGCGAGGTGGCGTACTGATATTCGAGAACCGTGTTTGATGAAAGATGGAAATCAGCCGTCCCGTAAGGGCGAAATGCGGTGACGTGGCCGAGGAACTGGATGGCTTGCAGCTCGCTGCCCAGCTTAACTTCGAGAATGTCGCCCAGATTGATGTCATCGCCGGCAGAGAACGAGACCGCTTGCAGGGCGGCGTTGTGCAGGTTGTCATCCGCGGCGGCGAAGCGGCGGACCGTCAGGGACATCGACGGCGTCGATCCATTGGGAAGCTTGGTGGAGTAGCCGGCGCGCAGAACCGCCGCGGGCAATCCTTCTCCGTAGCCGACGTTGCCGCTGAAGTTGATCTGGCTGCCGGTGAAGATGGAGCGCTCCAGCGTGAAGCTGGTGCTCATGTCGGAGCCGGAGCCGTAACCCTCGGCGGCAGATCCGGCGAGGAATGACAACGTGCCGCGCAGTTCGTGATCCTGGGTCTCGCCGGTCAACGCCGGATCGAAGATGCGCAGGATGGGGCGGTTGGCGGCGGAACGCAGAGTCCACTTCCAGTCATCGTCTGCGGGAGCAGGACGCGCGGGGCCAAGCTGCATCACGTCAAGCAAGGTGCTGAGCGTGACGTTCACACTCAGGGCAGCGCCAGCGCGCAAGCCGATTTTTTCGCGCAGGCCGGGCAGAAATGTGGGAACGACAACTCTCAGAGAGTAGAAGCCGGGGAGCAGACCGGTTGCAGTGTAATGTCCGGCAGCATCGGTGAAGACGGTAAGAGTGCGATCGGCGGAACCGAAAATTTCGACGAGGGCGTTGACTTGCGGTTCTCCCGACGAACTGCGCACGAATCCGGAGATCGACCCGGATCGCTCTGCGGCCAAAGCCGGCAGCGACAGCGCCAATACGATTGCCCAGGTTCTGAGCTCGCGCAGTCTCAACCTAAACCACCCCCAATGGAAATCGCCGTTACTCTACTGCAAATACCGCTGATGGATCAACTGTCTGCTTGGAAATATTGTCATTCACTTTGATCTGGATCTTGTAAATGCCGGGCTGCAGGTTGGCAGCGGCGATCGATTTCTGCAGCGTTACCTGGTCGCCGATGTTGCCCATCGTCTCGGTGGACTCGGTCTTTTGCACGACCTGCTTATTGGTCGCCATGTTGGTGATGTCGAACTCAAAGGTGGCCGAAGGCTTGTGCGTCTTCTCGTCCACGCCGAGATTGTAGACCTGCATCCAGAAATTCAGCTTCTGATCGCGATCGCGCTTGAACAGGGCGGGCTTGCCGTCGGCGGGAGCGACGCGGGGCCGGATCTTGGTGGCGCCGATCACGAAGTTTCCGGTGCCGATGGCCTTGGTGGGAACCGGTTCCATCTGGTCGGCGACGATCAGCGAAGAGGCGGCTAGTTTGTCCTCGGGGAATTCGCGGACTTCGATGCCGCGCGCCCATACGCCTTTGCGGTCGCCGTTGACGTCTTTCACCGCGATGCTCAGCTTGTAGTGGCCGGGGCGCAGCGGAAGCGCCTTCCAGTAGACGGAGGCGTTCTCGGCGGTGCGCGGCAGCAATTCAGCCGGGACATCCACCTGCACTGTGTCTTCGAAGGTCTGCACGACCTTGTCGGTCAAGGTGGAGACGCGGCCAAAGATGTTGACGGTTCCGCGCTGCACTCCATCTTTGTTGACGAAGGTTATATCGCGATTCCTCATCTGAATGGTGACCGGAACCAGCACGGTGTCGCTGGTCACCTTGACCAGATCCCAGCGCACATCAAAGGGCATCGGGTTCAGGATGACCTTGGAATTGACGACTTCTTCAAGATCTTTGAATTTGACGGGCGGAGCAGCCTGCAATTTGGCGAACTGCTCGAGGCGGTCAAATTCCTTGCTGGCGATCATGCTGCTTTCGGGGCCAGATCCGAGGCGTTCGATTCCGTTGCCGGTGAAGCGCGAACTCTTGTTGGCCATGCCCATCGATTCCCACATGGTCAGGCCGGCGTTGGGAGTGTAGAGGAGCGCATCCTTTTCGGAGCGGTCCATGGTCATGTGATATTCGCCGCACATGCAGGGGTCGACGAACTCGATCATGACTTCCTGGCCGATGCCTTCGAGATAACGATAGCGCCAGGTTTCAAAGGGGAAAGTCGAAGTCTCGCCGCCGCCTTCTTCCATGGGGCGTTCGTAGGTGCCACCGGCAGGGTGAGATTCGATCTCATCCGCAGCGCCGTAGATGATGTAGATGCGGCCGCGATCGGTCTTCCAGCCGGGGATGCCGGCGGCGAAGTGCTCATTGGAATAGGCGATGCGGCGGTAGTGCTCTTCCTTGTACTCGTTCTCTTCGGTGTCGGGCGTGGGATCGCGGCGCTGCCAGAAGGCTTCAATGAAGTTGTCACGCTCTTCGTCGTTGGAGAGCTGTTTGAAGGCGGCGCGCTCTTCGTCGGTGATGATCCAGGCCACGTCTTCGTCGAGCCACTTCTTGTAGGGGCCTTTGATTTCTTTGGAAAAGTCCCTCTGCTGCTGTTTCTTCTTTTTGATGTCGATGGGGCGCTTGAGGGGATCGGCGACGTCAGGAGCGGCCTGGGTTGGCGCGGCAGGCTTGGCGGTATCGGTGGAGTTCTGGTCCTGTGGAGCGGGCTGAGCGTCTTTATCTTTACTCTGATCTTTGACTCTGATCCTGCGCAGGAGCGGAAGGGACAAAAGCGAACGTGCCGAGGCACACCGCCAGGACTAGCGCAAAAGATTGACACTTTTTGGCACAGCTAGAAACCCGGAACATGAGAGGGACTCCTACCAGACAAACCTTTGTCTTCCCATTTTAGGCCTCGTGTTCGGCGAAATCAAGGCTAAGTCTTGCTCCGAGAACAAATTGACAATGAACAGCCGGCTGTCTTTGTTAGAACCGGGGGTGGGCGTCCGAGTTGCCCGGCGAAACGCAAAAAGGATGAACCACGAAAGGGCACGAAGGTCTACCTCCCGAAATCCACATCGCGTGGCCGCCGGGCGACGGTATAATGGCAGGTTCCGGAATTTTGTGGATATTGGGCGTCGATCGAGGTAACGCACTTCTTCATTTTCCTGACGGGAACTTTCTCGGAGCCGGGGCCGTACCAATTAGTGTGCCCGTCGCGCGGCCGGGAAAAAGGGGTCTATCAGCACAGCCTTGGCTGATGGGTCGGTCAGGAAGATAAATCCCTCCGGACAGTGGCGGAAAGCATGAAAACCTGGAAAAAGATCGCAATCGGCATCGGCATTCTGCTTGTGCTGCTGATTGTCGTCGGCATCGTGGCTCATCAGGCAACCAAGGGCATTGTCACGGTGCAGACGGGTAAGGTGCAGCGCGAGGATCTGGCGACGGTGGTGAGCGCTTCGGGCGAGATTAAGCCGAAGACTTATGTGAACGTCGGCGCGAATGCGTTTGGAAAGATCACCCACCTTTATGTGAAGGAGGGCGATCGGGTGAAGAAGGGTCAATTGCTGGCGCAACTGGAGAACGTGCAATCCTCGGCCGACGTGAACGCGAACCAGGCGTCATTGCAGGCGGCGCAGACCGACGCGCTGGCGGCGGATGCGGCGCTGAAAACTTCGCAGGCCGACTTGCAACGCGCGCAGGCTGACTATGACCGCAACAAGCTGGATTGGGATCGGGCACAGAGTTTGTTTAAGGACGGGCTGATATCGAAGTCGGATTTCGACAGCCGGAAAAATGCGTGGGCGACGGCGGATTCGGGACTGGTGCAGGCGCAAGCGCGGGTGGCGCAGGCCAGGGCGCAGAACGATTCCGCGGCCAAGCATGTGACGCAGGCGGCGGCGAATCTGACGCGCGTGACCGATGTGCTGCAGAAGGCCAGCTACAACGCGCCGTACGATGGAGTGGTGACCAACCTTCCGGTGCGCGAGGGCGAGACGGTGGTGATGGGAATTCAGAATGCGCCGGGCAGCACGCTGATGACGATCGCCGACATGTCGATTATTACCGCAGAAGTAAAAGTGGATGAGACCGACATTGTGAATGTGCGCCTGGGGCAGCCCGCGGAAGTGACGATTGACGCCATTCCGAAGAAGATTTTTCACGGCACGGTTTCCGAAATCGGCGACAACGCGATTGTGCGCTCGAGCGGCGTTTCGACTTCGCAGCAGGCCACGGCAAGCGAAGAGGCCAAGGATTTCAAGGTGGTGGTGAACCTGTCGGATGCGCCGCTGGATTTGCGGCCGGGACTTTCGACCACAGCCAAGATTACGACCGCGACGCGGAGCAGTGCGCTGGCGCTGCCGATTCAGGCGCTGACTTTGCGCAGCAAGGAGCAGATCGAAGCGCAAAATAATCCGCCGGGTTCGGTGCATGCGGCTGCGCCGGCAGCCAACGAAGTGGCATCCAAGAAAAAAGGGAACGATGTGCAGGGAGTTTTCGTAATCCGAGATAAGAAGGCGGCTTTCCTTCCGGTGACGACTGGAATCACGGGAACGACCGACATCGAAGTGCTGGATGGGTTGAAGGAAGGCGATGAAGTAGTGACCGGCAGTTACAAAGTATTGCGCACGCTGCGCCCGGGGGCCAGCGTGAAAATTGATAACAGCGTTCCGAAGAAAGAAGACGAATCGCAATAACGTTCGCCGGACTGGCTCGTCCAATGGAGAAGGCTGGTCGCAGTAGCTGGGTCTCGGAAAGCGGAGTCGCAAAGAAGGCAAAAGTGAACAAAGTTCCCGAGGCCAGGGATCGAAGATCGAATCGACTGATCGAACGAAGCAGATTGAATCGAGCAGATTGAATCGAGAAGGACCGGAGAGATCTGTGGCAGCGGACGACGCGAGGCAAGGTCAGGAGAGAAAAATGGCAACCGCAGAATTAATCAGCATGCCCGCCCCTATTACGTTGGCGCCGCCGGAATCGTGCATGATCGCCGCCGAAGATCTCTGGAAGACCTACGACATGGGCTCGGAACAGCAGGTGCACGCGCTGCGCGGAGTGAATCTGCGGATCCAGCGCAACGAGTATGTCGCGATCATGGGACCCTCGGGCTCGGGCAAATCGACGCTGATGAATTTGATTGGCTGCCTGGATACGCCTTCGCAGGGCAAGTACTGGCTCAACTCGCAACTGGTCAGCGAGCTGGATGACGACGAACTGGCGCGCATCCGCAATAAAGAAATCGGATTTGTGTTTCAGACGTTCAACCTGCTGGCGCGCGCGACCGCTCTGCATAACGTTGAACTGCCGCTGATCTATGCCGGCATCCCGACGGAAGAGCGGCTGGAGCGAGCGAAGGGTTCGCTGAGCGCCGTGGGCATGGAATCGCGCATGAACCACAAGCCGAATGAGCTTTCCGGCGGGCAGAGACAGCGTGTCGCGATTGCGCGCGCGCTGGTTAACAAGCCATCGATTATTCTGGCTGACGAGCCGACTGGAAACCTGGATTCGCAGACCGGCATTGAAATTATGGCGCTGTTCGATCGGCTGCACGCCGAGGGCAACACGATCATCCTGGTGACGCACGAAGGCGACATCGCGGAATACGCGCATCGCGTGATCCACATCAAGGATGGCGTGATCGCCAGCGACGAGAGCAAGGGACCGGGACAGAGAAACTGATTTTTGAGTTGTGAACGAGGAAAGCCCAGCCACAATCGGCTGGGCGTTTTTCTTTGGGCCTGATGAAGAAAGCTCATTCCGCAAGAGCGGCTCTGACTTTGCCGGCCTCGAGCCGCGGGGTGGCCGCGATGACACGATCCCGGCCCTCGCGTTTGGCCTGGTAGAGCGCGGCATCGGCGGCAGAGAGCAGTTCCTGGGTGGAGGTGCCGTGCTCAGGAAGAGCAGCGACTCCGACAGAGACGGTGATCATGCCGAGTGACTGGCCGTTGTGCACGACCGCGAGTTCGCGGAGCCTGGAGCGGATGCGCTCGGCACGCATACAGGCCGCGTTGAGGTCAGCCGTGGGAAGAATGATGACGAACTCCTCGCCGCCGTAGCGGCAGACGACATCTTCGGCGCGAATGCAGCGGGTCAGCAACCCGGCAGTTTCCCGCAAGACGGTATCTCCGGCATCGTGGCCATAGGTGTCGTTGCAACGCTTGAAGTGATCCAGATCGAGCATCAGGATGCCGAGCGGCTGCGTGGCGCGCACGGCGCGACGAATCTCGCGCTCCAGGGCTTCCTCGAGATAGCGCCGGTTGTAAAGACCGGTGAGCACGTCGCGGATGGACTGGGAGCGCAGCGCATCGCGCAAACGGATGTTGGCGATGGAGAGCCCAAGTTGTCCGGCGAAGGTGGCCTTGAAGGAAATCTCGGCGTCCTCGAGGTGCTGCGCTTCGTCAGTGGCCTGCACGTGGAGAGCGCCGATGGTCTGTCCCTGGGCAAGAATGGGCACGCAGAGATAGGAGTGGGTGACCGATGCGGCATGGGCGCAGGGTGCGGAGGTGTCTCCCTGCAGCACGATGTGCGGCTGTCCCGTGCGCAGCGCCCAGCAGGCGGAGGGGTCAAAGGCGAAGACCGGTAACTCGCAATCATTCCACGAGCCCACCACTTCGGCGACGTTGCCCGCGTCGTTGAGCAACATCACTGCGCCGCGACGCGTTGGGAAATATCCGGGGAGCAAACCCCAGAGCGGCCGCGAGAGCCTCCTGGCGCGTGATGCAACTTTGCAGGATCTGCCCCATGCGGGCCAGGAGAGTGGCCCGGTGGGAGCGGTTGGTCAGGTCGCGCATGGTGGCTTCGTTGCGCTGATCAAGGTCGTGGCGCACCAGATCTTTCGCGTGCATCTCTTCGTGCAGCCTGGCGTTGGCGCTGGCGAGTTCTTCGGTGCGTTCGTGAATGAGGCGTTCGAGAATCTGCTGATGGTGTTTCTGTTCTTCGATATCGGTGCAGGTGCCGAACCACTGCTGGATGGCGCCCGCGGCGTCCCGCAGGGGAATGGCACGGTCGAGATACCAGCGATATCCATGGGAGGCGTCGAGCAGGCGGTATTCGATTTCGAAGGTGCAGCCGGAGCGCAGGCATTGTTGCCACTTCTGGGCGCAGAGATCGCGATCATCGGGATGAATGGTTTCCAGCCAGGCGGAGCCCAGGCCAGCGGGCGGAGTCATGCCGGTCATCTCATACCAGCGGTGGTTGATGTAGTTGGTGAGGCCGTCGGACCCGGTGGTCCAGACGATTTGCGGAATGGCTTCGGCCAGAGTGCGGAACTGCTCTTCGCCGCTGCGGGCGGCGTCACGCACGGCACGTTGCGCGTCCAGCAGGCGATCGACGAAGGCGCCGATGAAGGTCAGAGTCAGCAGCAGGAGGGTAGCGATGCTGATGACGGCAAGTCCCAACGGGCTGATGCTTACCGTTCTGCCGGTGCTGAAGGCAACATTGCTGGCGTGGAAGCGGACAGCCCACATTCCGGTGTAGTGCATCAGGGGCACGGCAGCGCCCATGAGCACGGCGGTGATGAACTTGTCGCGCGTGGATTTATTTTCGCCACGAGCGCGGAAGGCCAGGCGAAGAGCGCCAAACGAAGTCACGACCGCAAGGAAAATGGAGAGGCCGACCAGGTTCCCGCGATACTCCATCATGGCAGGCAGACGCATGGCCATCATGCCGACGTAGTGCATGGCCACGATGCCGGCGCCCATGACCAGGCTGCCCAGCGTCCAGGAGAGTGCTCCGATACGCTGGCGGCTCACCGTGAATAACGCGATGCCAGAGGCTGCAATCGCGGCCATCAGGGACACAACGACGGTGGGATAGTGATAGAGGACGGGTACGGGCAGGGCGAAGGCGAGCATGCCAACGAAATGCATCGCCCAGATGCCGAGGCCCATTGAGGCGGCTCCGCTGATCAGCCAGAAGGCTCGCCAGTCGCTGCGGGCGGTAGTGACGCGCCCCGCCATATCCAGCGCCGCATAGGAAGCGAACATGGCGAGCGCCACCGACAAGGCCACCAAGCGGTAATCGTAAGAGCCATACAACATGCTCGGCGTATGAATCTCCTGAAGCGATGGGAGAGACATGGAGCCACACACATCGCCTGAAGGAATATCGGCAATCGGCGGGCTCGCCGGGATTGGAATTTTCTAATGAGGGCGGACGAGGGTGTGTGCGGGCGGCAAGAAATTCCGTGGCGCAGGTCAGACGCTGCGGGGATTATTGGGTCGGGCTGTCGGTTTTGACCGCGGCTTGGTCGTGCGTGCCGGCGATGAAGAAGTTGTGATCGTACATGTTGCGGTACATGTGGCCGGCGATCTCTGCGGCCTTGGGGCCGAAGGTGGGACGTCCACCTTCGAGGAAGATGACGACGACGACGCGTCCAACGCTGGTGTTGGCGTAGGAGGCGAACCATCCGAAGCGCGTGCCGGCGTGCGAGCAGGTTCCGGTCTTGCCCAGAATTTCTTCTTCGTTGAAGTTGACGCGCAGGCTGCGGGCGGTGCCGTACCGGACGGCTCCGGCCATGCCGTCAGACAGTTCGGGAATCACGGGAGCGATATCGAGCTGGCGCTTGATGCGCGGCTGGAAGTTCGCGACTTCTTCGGGAGTGGTCGGATGCTGGAGATAGTAGAGCGTGCCGCCGTTGGCGATCGCGGAAACCATCGCGCCCAGTTGCAGCGGAGTCATGGAAACGCCTTCGCCGAAGGAGCACATCTTGCCGACGCCGCCGAGTTTTTCGGGAATCACTTCGTCGGGATAAGCGCCCAGCTGTTCGCCGGGAATGTCGTAGCCGGCGAGTTCGCCGAGTCCGTATTGATGGGCGTAGTAGGCGACCTTCTCGAATCCAAGCTTGCGTCCGAGGGCCTCGAAGTAAGCGTTGTTGGAATGTGCCAGCGCGGTAGTCAAATTCATGCGGTAGTGCGCGCCCAACGGAACTTCGGTTTCTTTGGAGATGAGGCCTTCGCTCAGGCCAGCCAGCGCGACCGACAGCTTGATGGTCGAGCAGGGCTGCGCGCCGCTTGATAGAGCGAGGCGCTGATTCACCATGGCGAGAACGCGTCCACTGGTGGGCTCGATGGCGACGACCGTACCATTCATGTTGCCGAGAGCGTCAATAGCGGCCTGGCGTACCACTGGATCTTCCCCGGTGGTGATGTCGCCGGCGGTGAGGCCTTCGGCGAACGAACTCATGTAGAAGCGCTCGTGCCAGCGGCGGCGCGTGCTGACGCTGACGTGGGTCACGTGCGTGGCATGGGTGCTGCGGCTTTGCGCGAGGTGATGCAGGCGACGGCGCGTGTGCTGGCTCTCGCTGATTTTCTGGGAAGACTTTTTGGCCGGAGTGTGGGTCGCGATGTGGGCGGCGTAGCTCACATCCGCCAGAAACAGGCAGGCGAGCGCGGCGGCGAAGACAGCTGCAAATAAGACGAAGAAGGCTCGTTCCCTTAGACATTCCTGAAATTCACTCCCCGGATCTAGCTACTACGATGCACGCCCCGTGCCAGTTGGCCGTAACCCCGCTCACTATTGCTCAAGTCTGCGATAGTAAGGGACTTAGCTCAATTCTGACAATAATTAAAGTTTCTCTCCAAGCTAACTCTAATTTCCGTGTAAATCATTGCAGAACTGAGGCATCTGCGGATATTACCTCGGTTCTAGTGTCTTCGGTAATGCATTACGTAGTTACTGGAAAGGTACCTCTCAATGTGCAACGGATTTCCTCTTTTCCGTCCTCCTCATTGCTTGTTGATCAGCACCAGAACGGACTCGCTACCGAAGACGGAAGCCGCAATATCGGGAGCGCCGTCGTTATTGAAATCGCCGACCACCAACGAAGTTCCTCCGGCACCGCCGCTTCCGGTGCCCGACACGGGTGGTTGGAAGGTTCCGTCTCCGTTGCCGAGAAATAGGAGAACTGGTCCCTCGTAAAGCGCAACGGCAATGTCAGGAATACCGTCCATATTGAAATCGGCGACGACCGTGGCATCGGGCGCGGCGCCGAAAGAATCGGTGGAATAGGGCACTGGAGCCTTGAAGGTTCCGTCGCCATTGCCCATGAGTACTTCGATACCTTGATTGAATGCGCTGGCGACCACGAGATCCGGCTTGCCGTCATGATTCAGATCCGCGATGGTGGTGAAGAGAGATTCCAGTCCGGTCTGGTAATAGCCCTTCAGGTGGAATGTACCGTCGCCGTTATTCAGCAGGATGTAAAGCGTGTTGTTGCCGCCGGTATTGTTGTCGTCCGCGACCACGAGATCGATGTGTCCGTCTCCATTCAGATCTCCCGCGGAAACTCCCCAGGGATGTTTGCCGGCAAAATAGTGGGCGCCGGCGGTGAAGGTTCCGTCGCCTTTGCCGGTATAGATGGAAACGTAGCCGTTGGCAGTTTGATCGTTGTTGGAGTTGGCGATGGCGAGATCAGGATGGCCGTCGCCGTTCAAGTCCGCGATGGTCACTGCGATCGGATAGGCGTCGGCGAGAAATCTCGTCTTGCTCGAGAAGGTGCCGTTGCCGTTGCCGAGAAGAACGGTTACGTACGCGCTCGGACCGTCTCCCACCACAACCAGGTCGGCATTGCCGTCGCCATTGAGATCGGCAGTCGCAAGGCAGATGGGAAACGGCAGGGCGATATGCTGGGGCGGCTGGAAGGTACCGTCGCCATTGCCTAACAGCACCGCTACGTTTCGGGTGGAAACGTCGACGACCGCGAGATCGAGTTTGCCATCGTGGTTGAAGTCGGCAGTCACCATTTGCCCGGGCTCGGCGCCTTTGATCCCAACGGTGTAATAAACGGGAGGCGCGAATTGCTGCGCGGCGCAGGGGATGGCGGCAAGACATAGAAGGGTCAAGAGAGCGGTGGCGATACGTTTCATGAAACCTCGATTGTGGGCGGTGAAATCAGGGGGGGAGCAAGATTAGCGAGTTGCAGCGTCGAGGTCAAGACGCAAGAAATTGCAACCTAAGTATGGGGCTAAAGCCCCGATTCATTTTTGCGGGGGCTCTTGCGGCGCGGCTTGAAGCCGCGCCCTTTCAAGGCAGCATCTCGCGAAGCGAGCCACATCTTAATGCAATATCTTAATGCAATATCTTAAGCGAGATCACAAGGCAGCATTTCGAAGCAATGTCTCACAGCAACGTCTGCGAACTCTGCGGTTACATCACGTCGTTGCGCTTGCGCAGGAATGCGGGCACGTCGAGATCGTCCTGCTGGAAGTTGGTTGGCATGGTGGTCAGGACGCTGTTGCGCATGCTGTCGAGGGAGTGGACTTCGGCGGCGACGTCTGACGACGAGGCTGGCATCGGTGCATTGTCGGCGAAGGCGCGGTCGTCGCTCATGCGTTGTTCCGCCGAATCATCTGACATGATATGGCGAGGCGGGTCGGGCATCTCGTCGCGGGCAGCGTCATCGCGAAAATCGCGCTTGTCGGAAAAGTCCATGGCCTCGTGCATGGCGGAAAACGACAGGCGAGTTTCCTGCTCGCGATGGCGCGAGGAGCGGACTTCGCGGAATCCGGTGGCGATGACGGTGATCTTCACCGCATCTTTCATCTTCTCGTCCATGACGGCGCCGAAGATGATGTTGGCATCTTCGTGGGCGGCGTTCTGAATAATGGAGCAGGCCTGCTGCACTTCGGCGAGCTTGAGCGAAGACGATCCGGTGATGTTGATGAGGATGCCGCGGGCGCCGTCGATGGCTCCGGCTTCGAGCAGCGGCGAGGCAATCGCTTTCTGCGCGGCCTCGATGGTGCGCTTGGCGCCAGCGGCGGAGGCCGTGCCCATGACGGCGTATCCCATGCCCGACATGATTGTCTTCACGTCGGCGAAGTCGCGGTTGATGATGCCGGGGATGGTGATGATGTCGGAGATGCCTTGCACGCCCTGGCGGAGAATATCGTCAGCGATGCGGAAGGACTCGAAGAAGCCGGCGTCTTCGGCGACGGCGAGCAGCTTTTCGTTGGGGATAACGATGGTGGTGTCGACCGATTCCATCAATTCGGAGATGCCGCGCTCCGCCTGCTGCATGCGGCGTTTGCCTTCAAAGGAAAACGGCTTGGTGACGACGGCGACGGTGAGCGCGCCCATTTCGCTGGCCAGCGAGGCGATGATGGGAGCGGCGCCGGTGCCCGTGCCTCCGCCGAGTCCGGTGGTGACGAAGACCATATCAGCGCCTTCGAGGGCTTCGATAATTTTGTCGGAGTCTTCGAGCGCGGCCTTGCGGCCGACCTCGGGATTGGCTCCGGCGCCGAGGCCGTTGGTCAGCTTCACGCCGAGTTGCAATTTCACCGGGGCGTGCGACATGCGCAGCGCCTGCAGGTCGGTGTTGGCGACGATGAATTCGATGCCCTCGACGCCGGCGTCGATCATGCGGTTGACTGCGTTGCCGCCGCCGCCGCCCACGCCGATGACCTTAATCTTGGCGTCGTTGCGGGCCTCTTCGTTGAAGCTGATGCGAATGCTCGGATCGTTTGTCATGCTGATCTCACTCCCTCAGCGGCTAAAGCCGCAATTCTTTTTCGTCCTTACGGCACGGCTAAAGCCGTGCCCTTGCACTTACGCTCCCACCAACATGGCTTTCAATCTTGTTCCCCATCGAGATTCCTGAAGACCGCGCGCGATGCGGGCGCGCTGGCCGTAGTTCACCATGCCGAGTACCGTCGCGAACTCGGGTTCGGATAACGTGGATGGCATCTTGGCCAGCGGCGCGGGCCACGAGAGGCGCACGGAGCGGCGCAGCACGGATTCGGCGACGTCGAAAATTCCGGGCAGGCGCGAGGCGCCTCCGGTGAGCACGATGCCGGCGATGCAAACGTCGTACATGCCGCTCTGGCGCAGGGCGTCGCGCATCATTTCGAAAAGTTCGCGGGCGCGAGGCTCGAGAATTTCGGCGACGAGGCGCTGCGGCAGCAGGCGCGAGGGCCGATCACCGACCGATGGCACTTCGACTTCGTTGCCTTCGGGAATCAGAGTGACGATGGCGTTGCCGTAAATCTTTTTGATTTTTTCCGCGTCCGCCAGCGGCGTACACATTCCGACCGACAAGTCGCTGGTGAAATGATCGCCACCGACAGGAATCACTCCGGTGTAGGCGACGGCGCCTTGCTGGAAGACGATGAGTTCGGTCGAGCCCGCGCCGATATCGGCGAGGCAGACGCCCAGTTCGCGCTCGTCGGCGCGGAGGACAGAGTCCGCGGCGGCGAGCGGTTCGAAGACGGTGTCGTCGACGTGAACTCCGGCTCTGTTCACGGCGGTGATGACGTTCTGCGTGGCGCTGGTGGCGGCCGTGACCAGATGCACCCGCACTTCGAGGCGCGCGGCCATCATGCCGAGCGGGTCGTGAACTCCGGCTTGATCGTCAAGAATAAATTCCTGCGGCAGCAAGTGCAGAATTTCGCGATCGGCGGGCAGAGCGATGGCGCGGGCGCGCTCGACCGCCTGCTTGATTTCATCGCGACCAATTTCGCGAGGACGCGTGCCCAGACTGATGCCGCCGTGGCTGTTCACGCCACGCACATGCGCGCCGCCGATGCCTACGATGGCATGCTCCACCGCGACTCCGGCAACGTCTTCGGCGGCCTCCACCGCTTTCTGAATGGACGCGACTGCCTTGTCGAGTTCAAAGATCACGCCTTTGCGCGAGCCGCGCGATTCGGCGATGCCGTGTCCGCGATAGCGCAGGCCGGAGTCGGTGACTTCGGCCGTCAGGGCGCAGGTCTTGGCGCTGCCAACATCGATTGCGGTCAGAAAATTTTGCTGCGGGTTCGCCATGTCGTATGAGTTCTCTATTCCTTATTCACTGGTTCTTAATCACTGGTTCTTAATCACCCAGGTTGGCTTGCTTTGCAATCGCGGCACTGGGCTTCGGACTGGTTGAGGCCGGCGTGGACGACCCCGGCTTCTTCGCTTGCGATGTTGGTTTTGCTGCCGCGTGGGTTGGCTTGACTGCGGCTGACTTATGCTTCACGGCGGCTTTCTTCGGTTTTGGCCTCCATGCTGATTTCTTCGCGATGGGCTTTGCTTCACCGAGCTTCGCTGCTCCAGCTTTAGCTTCTGCTGTCTTTACTTCTGCGGGCTTCTTCTCTGCCGACTTTTTCTCTGCACTCTTCGTGGCTGTGACTGTAGGTTTTGCCACATTTGGCTTGGCGTTCTTGTCTGGCAACGTTTGCTGTGAAAGTTCGAACACGGGCTTGGGCAGCGACCGATCGTGCGCGGGCAATCGAGTGATGATCGAGGCCGGCTTCACGCCTGCGGCGGCGGCAGCTTTGATGGCACCGGGAGAGAGCGCGGCGGCCTTCGGCTTCCCTTCCATGTCGGGATTGACGATGACCTGATTGTCGTAGCGCAGATTGACCGACTCGAGTTTTTGAAATTGCTGGCGCCATTCCTGCACGTGGCTGGCGTAGGTTTTGAAACGCTTCAGGTAGTCGGACGATCCCAGTTCGAGCAGCACATCCCCGGCAGGATCGTTGACGCGAACTTTCAGGTCATCGAGATCGGAGAGATCGACCTCGCTCAAATCCTGGGAGTAATGGGCGCCGTCGGAATCGAGTTGGCGAACGAGATCGTTGTAGGCCTTCATGCGCGGGGCGCGGGTGGAGAGCGGCTCGCCGGGATACATTCCGAGAATGACGGGGAACGAATATTTGTGGTTGTGAGGCAGCTCCATCAGCGTGCCGACGGCATCGATGAGAACAATCTTCGGACCAACGCGGGCGAACGCCACCGGAGTGCGCTCGTGAACTTCGACCTTCAGACGATTGGGCACGAAACGCATCACGCTGGCGGATTCGACCCAGGGAATCTGCTCAAGCTGGAGTTTCTGCTGGGCGAGCGGGATGAAGAAAATGTTGCGACCGATGTCGGCGCCCATGACTTCCATGATTTGCGCCTTGGTCACGTTCTGCATCCCAGTGACTTCAATGTTGTCGCTGGACTCAACCCGGAAGCGCCAGGAACGCTCGCCGTATTCATAGAGGGCGGCGGTAGCGACGGCGGCGAACGCGAGCAGAGCGAGGACGGCGGTGGCCCACAAGAGGCGATGGGCAGTCTTTTTGGGCAGTGCGCTGCGGCGGGCGGAGACGCGTTTTTGTCCGCGAAGGAAGGGGGATTGTTCGTCTACGTCGAGATCGACCAGGCGAGCGTCGTCGATCTGCTCGCGGTTTTGGTCGCGGCTCGGCTCGCGGCTGTACTCGCGTCGGGAATTTTCGCGCGCAGATTCTTCGCGGCGAAATTCTCCGCCAGCCGGGTACAACTCTTCCTGCACGATGGTGGAACTTTCCTTCCGCGCCATCAATTCAGGTCAGTTGTCGTCAGGGAATCGCTTGAGCCTTTTCACTATAGCCGGATTTGTGAGGCGCGGATAGATGGAAAATGTATGGATTTGCACAGGAGGGAATCGAATTAGGAATCAGTGCATGCAGGAGGAAAAAAAATCGGGCGCGGCCATCGCGGCCACGCCCGCTCTAGGAGGCAAACGTAGATGACTTTACGCTGCTGTCTGCACCTCGCTCACTGCGCCTCTCTCACTGCACATCTCACTGGACTTCTTCACCGACTGAACAAGGAGAACTTTTAAACCGGACCTGCAGCCGCGGTGTCGATGCGAACCGCGGGAATCTGCGGCTGCCGAATTTGCGGGATGCTGATGCGCAGTCTCGGACAAGCCACCATCTTCACGATCGGGTTGAACGATTTCATCTTCATCATCACCGCCGGGTTGAACGATGCGGGCAACGCCTTGAGGGTGCGATTCAGTTCGATCTGCACCATTTGCAGACGCTCGGCCTTGGCGGCGATACGAGCTTGCGCGGCTTCCATGCGGGCTTGCATGCGATCTCGCTGGGCTTCGATGCGCGCGTGCTGCACTTCTTTACAGGCGGCCATCTTTTCTGATTGGCCATCCGACGCTTCGCTGGTCGCCTCTTCGTCTTCGCTGGTCGCGTCTTGGCTGATCGTCGATTCGCTGACCGTCGATTCAGTTTGAACCGGCGACATCGCTACCGCGAGGCGGGAATCCGCTTGCTCGCGTGCGGCCAAAATCTGCGCCTGAATCAGAAACTGGTCGGCGCGTCCGGTGGCCAGGGCCAGGACTCCGAGGGTTCTGTGCTTCGCCTGCTCGGCGGCCCGGTGCATCCACTGCAGGTCGCCGGTGTGGTAGCTCGAATTCAATCCGGCGGCCACGACCGCTGCCACTAGCCATCCCCATGCTTGGTTATATTTCATGACTTAACCCCTTATGGCTCAATAGACGAATGGCATTTCAATCGGTTAGCAAAGAAAGATACGGATGGGAGAGGCGAAAGGTTCCCGGACGTGGGGACGAAGAGCGTAATCGCGATGCGGGGGTCTTATTTTACTGAGACGATCGCTACTATGACGATCACGACTGCGCCCAGGTGTGCTCAATCTTCGGCGGATGCTGCAAGGTTTGCATCACTACGCAATACTGTTCTGTTTTCGCCTGCAAGGCTGTGAGTTGCTCCTTGGTTGCCTGCGGCGCGCGGACGTCGAAAATGACTCGGATGCTCTGAAATCCGACCGGGGCTTCCTTGGATAATCCCAGCGTGCCTTGCAGGTCCAGATCGCCCTCGACCGTGACATCAATTCCCTCGGTAGGGATTCCCATGGCAGCGGCTACCATCTGGCAAGTGATCTGAGCGCAGGCGGCGAGCGCGCCCAACAGCAGATCTCCGGAGCAGGCTCCGGTACCCGCCCCACCAACACCTTTGTGTGCTTGCGCGTTGTAGATTGCCCGCCCGAGGTCGATCGAGCAGGAGATGGGTGCATCGGTCTGGCTGCCGCGCGCGGTCAGTGTGATTCTGGAGCTCGTCGGATCTTGCCGGTACTGGTCTTTCAGCGGGCGCTGCAGCGATCGAACATCCATGAATCGTCTCCTGATATCTGGGGTATTATAAACGCACTCAGGGGTGCTGCCGCGGAGTTGCCCGTGGCGGCGAGTCAAAATTCAAAGCAAATCACGCAGCGGCGAGCAGTCATCTCTGGCAGGGCGATGGCTGCGACAGCGAGATCTATGAAGCCTCCGGAAACTCCATCCTTAGTGCCATCCACGTTGTCGCCCGGTACGCGCTTCGGCAGCTACGAGATTATCGAGCGCTTGGGCGCCGGCGGCATGGGTGAGGTTTATCGTGCCCGGGACACTCGCCTGGGACGGGAAGTCGCCATCAAGACTCTTTCACTGGAGAGCGGTGCTAATCCGCAAGCTTTATCACGCTTCGAGCAGGAGGCCCGGTCTGCCTGCGCCCTCAATCATCCCAACATCGTCACTATCTATGAGCTCGGCCACGTCAACGGAACACGCTACATCGCCATGGAACTGGTGATTGGGGAGACGGTCCGAGAATTGTTGGATTCCGGCCCGATTCCATTCCGCAAAGCCGTCGGCCTCGCGGCCCAGATCGCCGACGCTCTGGCCAAGGCGCATGCGATTGGCATTGTTCATCGCGACCTGAAGCCGGAGAATCTGATGGTTTCTGGCGACGCTACCGCGAAGATTTTGGATTTTGGTCTGGCAAAACTGCAGGCGGACCCTAGTCCGGATTCAGACGCGTCGACCACCATCACAGAGCACGGAACCGTGATGGGCACGGTCGGCTACATGTCACCGGAGCAAGCCACTGGCGAAGAAGTTGATTTTCGTTCCGATCAGTTTGCTTTCGGATCGGTGCTCTATGAAATGGTGACCGGATCTCCGGCATTCCGAAAGAAGACACATGCCGAGACCCTGGCCGCGATCCTGCGCGACGAGCCCGAGCGTCTTCGTTCTGAAATGCTGCAGGCGCCTCCTCCCTTTCTGTGGATCGTGGAGCGCTGCCTGGCCAAGAAGCCCAAGGAGCGCTACGCCTCCACCCATGATTTGGCTCGCGACCTTGCCGCGGTGCGTGACCGGTTAGCCGAGGCGTCGGTGCGTCCTGCTCAGTCTCGTCCCAACAATCTGCCGGTGCAGCGCACCGCATTCATTGGACGGGAGCGCGAAGCGACGGCACTGCGTCAACTACTGAGTCGTGCGGACGTGCAACTGGTGACGCTCACCGGTCCGGGCGGCATTGGGAAGACGCGACTCGCGCTGCAGGTAGCGGCCGATGCCGCGGCCGAGTTTCCAGGGGGCGTATGCTTCGTCCCGCTGTCGGCAGTGAGCGATCCCACCCTGATCGCTGCCACGATTGCGCAGGCGTTGGGAGTACGCGAAACCGGGAACCAGTCGTCGCAGGAAAGCTTGAAAGAGTACGTGAGCATGCTGGATCAACCGATGCTGCTCTTGCTGGACAACTTCGAGCACCTGGTGTCCGCCGCGCCCGTAATCACGCAACTGCTCACTACCGGGCCGAAGCTGAAGGTCGCGGTCACCAGCCAGGCGCCGCTTCACGTGTACGGTGAACATGAACTCCCGGTGCCGCCGCTGGCACTGCCTGACTTGAAATCCATTCCGCCACTCGAAACGCTTTCGCGTCTTCCGGCGGTCGCGCTTTTTGTGGAACGGGCAAAGGCGGTGAAGCGCGAATTCGAGCTCACACGGGATAACGCGCCCGCGGTGGCGGCCATCTGCGCTCGCCTTGACGGCCTGCCCCTGGCGATTGAACTGGCGGCGGCGCGCACCAAGCTGCTTTCGCCGCACGCCATGTTGTCTCGCCTGGAAAGCCGTCTGAACCTGCTGACTGGCGGCGCCCGCGACCTGCCGACCCGGCAACAAACTCTGCGCAGCACTGTGGACTGGAGTTACGGCTTGCTCAATGCGCCGGAACAGGCCGTGTTCCGCAGACTTTCGGTGTTTGCCGGCGGATGCACGCTGGAAGGGGCGGAAGCCGTATGCGATACCAAGGGCGACCTGGGCCTGGACATACTCGACGGCATGGCTTCCATGGTGGACAAGAGTCTGGCGCAGCAGGTGGAACAGGGCGATGCGGAAACGCGATTCTTCATGCTCTCGACCATCCGCGAGTATGCACTGGAACGCCTGGCCGAGAGCCACGATGAAGCGGCGACTCGCCGCGCCCATGCCGCTTACTACCTGGTGCTGGCCGAAGAGGGTGCGGAGGACGTGGTCGCCCACCCGCAATGGCTCGACCGTTTTGAGATTGAGCACGACAACTTCCGCCTCGCGCTCGATTATCTGATCAAGACCGGGGACGCCGAATGGGGCCTGCGGCTTGGCGCTGCGCTGTTTCGTTTCTGGGAAACGCGGGAGTATCTCACGGAGGGCCGGGACGCGATTGCCCGGCTGCTGGCTTTGGAAGGAACCGCGACGCGTCCGAAACTGCGGGCCCGCCTGTTGTTCGCCGCCGCAGTTCTGGCGGGTGAGCAAGGCGATTATGCCTCGGCGCGGCAACTGTTCGAAGATAGTCTTGAGACCTGTCTGGAACTCAACGACAGGCGCGGCGTGGCGATCGCACTGAACGCGCTGGCCGTGAACTCGCGCGACCGGGGCGACCTTCCGGTTGCATCCTCGCTCTTCGAACGCTGTGTCGCGATATGGAAGGACCTGGGCGATTCCGCCGACACCGCCCGCGCCCTCAGCAACCTGGCCAACGTAACCAAGCTGCAGGGCGATTATGCGCTGGCATCCTCACTCTATGACGAGTGCCTGACGATGTTTCGCAAGGCTGGAGATGGCGCCGGCGTGGCCTGGACACTGAACTATCAGGGCGACGTGGCGCGTGAAAAGGCGGACCTGGTCGCCGCCCGCTCATTTTGCGAACAGAGTCTGGCGGCGTTCCGTGAACTGCGGGACGGCTGGGGAATTGCCAGTGCCCTGGCCGATCTGGCGAGTCTAAGCTGCGACTTGGGCAACGACGCCGAGGCGCGTCGTCTCTACGGGGAAAGCATCCGACTGTTCCAGGAACTGGGTCACAAACGCGGGATCGCGAGGGCACTCGAATGTCTCGCGGTAAGTGCCGCGGCGCAATCGAAGGCCGAGCAATCGCTGCATTTGGCAGGGGCGGCCGCCGCGCTTCGGCAGCGATTGGGAGCGCCGCTCAGGCCGACCGAACAACCCCGGCTGGAGAAGGCTTTGGAATTCGCGCGCCGAGCGCTGGGCAGTGCCGCAGGTCTGACGGCGTGGATGGAAGGCTGGGCGATGCCGGTGGAGCAAGCGGTCCGCGAGGGGCTGGATGGCGACCCGGAAACAGGTCCGCGCAATTAGGTCGCGGATTTCAAACTCCGCTTAGCTCAATGGGCGGTGTCGGGGTCGATCATGCGCCGCACCGCCGAGACGCGATTCGCCGGAAAGCCTCCGCGGCGTGCATGTTCGCGCACCGTTTCCTCGTCCGGCGCCAGGTACACACAGTAGAGCTTATCGCCCGTGACATAGCTATGGAGCCACTTGATCTCCGGGCCCATCTCTTTCAGGACGCCAACCGACTTCTTGGCGACGGCCTGCAGTTCCGTATCCGACAGATTACCTAGGCCCGGGATTTCGCGCTCGATCACAAATTGCGGCATGGCCACCTCACAGAACGGTCATGGTAGCAGATTCTTCGCTGGATAACTGCACTCCACGGTGTCCGGGTGGTGGGTGAGTATGATTTCCGCGGCGATGAAAGCTGGAATCAGCGATCACGTTTGGACCGTAGATGAAATGTGCGGCCTGTTACAGGAAGCATGGTCCGCCACAGGGCGGATCGGCAAGGGCTTATCCTGAAGGCACTCGGAGAAAATGTCGGTTAGCACTATAATCAGCAAATGAGCCGCCCGCTTGAATCATTTGAGTTTCTAAATCGAGGCTGGGACATTCGTATACTCGAGACTCAGTCACTGCGATCAGTTTTCGTGTTTTTATTAGTGGCTATATTCATGCTCGGGATGCTTACCAGCATGACGCTCTACGAGGCTGTTCGTCTTCATCATTTCAATTGGTCAACCGCATTTCTTTTCCCCGTTTTCCTTCTCGCTGTCTTTCGCTATGCACCACTGGTCTATCGTCGCCTCGGACGATAGTGTCGCCGTCACGATTCGCTGTGGAAATTGTACTGACCCACTACCTCTGACCGCCCGAAGTCAGTTTCTGGGAACAAATTTCATGGCGTGAATCTGACCGCTCATACATTGTCTTCCCCAGGCAGCTACAGAACTAACCCCTCATCGGAAGTTGCAGTTCTCACGCATCCAAGGGAGCGATCTGTGCGAACCGTTGAGTTGGTTCGCTACGAGGTTAAAAGACAGGCCAGGAGGATGCTCATGCGAGCCTTCAGATTTCCGGTTGTAGCGATTCTCTCGATACTGGTTGGGTGTTCGGCCTTCGTCTACGCGCAAGACGAGAAGCCCGAGCCAGATAAACCACGGCAGGAAGAACCAAAGGCCCAACCCAAGCAGGATGAGGCCAAGCCTCCCAGGCAGGACGAGGCCAAGCCACGGCAGCAAGACGAGGCCAAGCCTCCGAAAGCAGAAAAGCAGGAAGAAAAACAACAGCAGAATCAGGAGCAAAGAGAGTCCCAGGGCCAGATGAAGTCGAACGAGATGAAGTCGAATCAGCAAGCGCATCCCGAACAGCCGGCCGGGAACGCCCGTCCCGCGGGGAAGGGTGGGCATATTCCGGATGACAAGTTCCACGCCCACTTCGGCCGCAGCCATCACTTCGCCGCAAGAACGCGTGATTGTGTCAGGGCAACCGCAATTTCAGTACAGCGGCTACACGTTTGAGCTGGTGGATGCGTGGCCGCAAGACTGGGCTTACACCGATGACTGCTACATCGACTACATCGATGGAGAATATTTCCTGTTTGATCTTCTGCATCCAGGCATCCGCATCGCCGTATTCGTGGTGATGTAGCGTTCGTTTGATTTGCGGGCCAAGGTGGGCCGGGCTCGAACTCGGGTCAGTTGTTACCTGGAACGAGAGGTCCACCTTTTATTTTTCGGCGCAGCGGTTCATTCGTGCCGGAGAGCGGCCGCTTAAGCCCTGCGCGCCATCTTACAATCGCTACGCTCAAACTCTGGGCGCAGGAGCGATCCGCTGCGATAATGGCTCGATGCACGAGATGAGGAGTCAGAGTCTTCGTGCAATCGTCGAGCTTTTATCCGGGGGAAAGATGGGGCAACACAGTTTTGTTCCGGTGGAACCGAATGCCGCATCGCGGAGCGACCTGGTCACGCAAGGGTTTACTCGTCAGCCGCTCAGAGTTGACTTGGAGATAGCGCGCACGCTGGAAGAGTTATCCCATGCAGCGTGGTCGATTCCCAGAGACAAGTACTACGAAGGGGGCGACCGGTATCGATCGTTAAACCGTCTGCGCGCCGAGATTGTTGAGGGCGGTGTGAAAGTCTGGTCGACAGATGAGAGCACGCCGTATGTACAGCTGGAAAAATACAACACGACTCTAGGCGGCCAGCCGCGGGAATACGCTCCGCTGCCGCAGGCGATCGTCGCGACTGCAGGCGTGCGCAAGCTGGTGGCTTACCATCTTCGATATCTGCCGCTCTCGGCGGTGGGTGCGAAGTATTTAGTCAACCTGCATGTGATCCGGTTCACGGCTACACCGGGCCGGCCATGCGACACGAGTCCACCGGGCTTACATAAAGATGGGGAAAAATATATCGCCACGCATCTGCTGGGCCGCTGTGGCGCGGAGGGCGGCGAAGTCATCGTCACCGACAACGACAAACACGAACTGGATCGCTTCACCATGCACGAATCGGGTGAGTGTTACGTCTTCGACGATGAGCGCGTCTGGCACATGTTGACGCCAGTGGCAGTGTTGGAGGGCAATCAGTACGCCTACCGCGACACGCTGGCGTTCGATATGCTGCCCGAGGGTTGGGAACCCACGAAATAATTTTGGGAGCAGGTAAGTGCCAGCTCTGGCGGCTCAACGAGTGGGCTGGCGATTTCGGATTCACTACGCTGCGGATGGTCCCTTGTGCTGCGTGGCGCGAATGTCCTCAATTCCTCTGAGCATCCTTGCCTTCTCGTAGCAAAGCTCGGCCAGCGCCACGAAAGGTTGGGCCTCGGCGGCAGATCCCGATTCCACAAGATGTTGGGCGTGTTCCGTGTATTCGTCGTATTGGGCTAGCTCGTAGTCGATCAGTTTAGACACGAGCACCTCCGGCGAGCGAAACGTTTTGGCATTCCCAGTTCTGATTGTTCCAGCGAACGGTCCTCTGCCATAGATGGCAGGAGTAACAGGCAATATCAATCGCGCGAACGGGCTGGCAGGATCGCGCGGCCTGCAACGCTACTGCATTGCGTTCAGCTTCTGGTAGAACCACAATCCCACGAAAAGCAGGAGGAATATACCAGAACCAATGCTGAGCACGCGCATCGGGATGGTAAGACGATTGACCTTGGCCAACAGTTCCGTCTGCTCCTCGTGCATGTGCGAGCTCGCGTCATCCAGAAACAACTGGTCATCCCTATGCATGCTGAGTGTGCTGTTGTAGATCAGGAGGACGATAAGAGGAATTGCGAAAACTGCGAAGATCACTGCCACGATAGTCAGCGTCATAAGCCACCTCAGCCCGATTTCATCGTCAGTTCAAACGGCGTTCTCCGAACGAAGCTATGGGCCTTCCCAGTATGCCGCCGCTAGCGAACTGATTACTGTTCACTTTTGACCAGATTGACTTAGTGCAGGCTTCCGAAGGACTACTGCGGCACAGCTTCAGTTTCTTTCAGTTTCTCGATGATCATGGGCCCCAGCTGCGAGACGCTGCCTGCGCCTAAAGTGAGGATCATGTCGCCTTCATGGGCGGCGCCGGCGGCGGCGTTTACTGCTTCGGCGAAAGATGCGACGTATGTGGCCGGCGGGCCGCCGGCGTCGCGAATTTTCTGCGCAAGCGTTTCGGCGGTGATGCCTTCGATGGGCTTCTCGCTGGCGGCATAGATGTCGAGGAGGTAGAGCGAGTCGGCGTCCTGGAAGGCGCCGGTGAATTCCTCAATCAGGTCGCGGGTGCGGGTGAAACGGTGAGGCTGGAAGATGACGTGAATCTTGCCGTATCCGCACTGGCGGGCGGCGGCGAGCGTGGCTTTGATCTCGGTGGGATGGTGGCCGTAGTCGTCGATGACGGTGACGCCGGCGGCGTGGCCGCGGAGTTGGAAGCGGCGGTCGACGCCGCGGAATTGATCGAGCGCAGTGCGGATGAATTCTACCGGCACATCGAGGCCGATGCCGACGGCGATGGCTGCGGTGGCGTTGAGGATGTTGTGCACGCCCGGCACGTGCAGAGTGAACTCGCCTAAATCTTTCTGACGATAGTTGACTGCAAAGCGGCTGAGCGGGCGGGAGTCTCCCTGCCCTGGCAGCTTGGACAGTTGATGCTTGATCAGAAAGTCGGAGCCGCGGCGGGTTCCGTAGGTAACGGTGCGGCGCTGGACATCGGGCAGGACGCGGCGCAGGAGCGGATCGTCGTTGCAGGCGACGATCATGCCATAGAAGGGCACGCGATCCATAAAGTCGAGAAAAGTTTTCTTCACGTCGCGCATGTTGCGGTAGCAGTCCATGTGCTCGCGGTCGATGTTGGTGACGACCGAAAGAATTGGGCTCAACTTCAAGAACGACCGGTCGCTCTCGTCGGCTTCGGCGACCAGATATTGCGATTTGCCGAGGCGGGCGTTGGATCCCATGGCGTCGACGCGGCCGCCGACGACTACCGTGGGATCGAGGCCGCCGGCGGCCAGGACTGCGGCCACCATGGACGTGGTGGTCGTCTTGCCGTGCATGCCGGCGATGGCGATGCCGTATTTGAGGCGCATTAATTCGGCGAGCATCTCGGCGCGCTGGATGACCGGGATGTGCAGCTTGTGGGCGTCGGTGACTTCGGGATTCTCTTTGGCGATGGCGGAGCTGGTGACAACGACCTCGGCTCCGGCGATATTTTCGGCGCGGTGGCCTTCAAAGATTGTTGCGCCCAGACTGGCGAGGCGGTGCGTGACAGCGGAGTTTCTCAGGTCAGAGCCGGAGACTTTGTAGCCGAGGTTGAGCAGGACCTCGGCGATGCCGCTCATGCCGATGCCGCCGATGCCTACGAAATGGATGCGCTGAATTTTGGCGAACATAACGAACTACTGACCCGAATCCGTGGCAGCTCGGCACTACATAAGAACCCACAAGGTGGTCAGAAATCCTCAGCACACCCACTTACGCCATGCGACCACGACCAGGCCGGTTCCTAGGAGCAACATGCTGCCAGGCTCGGGTACGTTCGAGACGTAGCGTTCGTTAAAAGTTTCCGTTAGGGTCTGCGAGCCGACCGTAAGCTGGACGGTCAGAGTGAAAGGCACGGGTTGATAACTATTGGGTAAGGAGAAGGAGGCAATCCATCCGCAAGTGTTACCGGCGGGGTAGCAGCTGCCAGAAAAATCCAGAACCTGCGGCGCTTGATTGGGCAAAAGCAGCGTCCATGCCATCGACATCGTATACGGTCCAGGCATATTCGGGCCCACAACTAATTCCAGATTACTCGTGGCCCCAAAACGACTGAGCACCAAGAGTTGGTCTACCCCGGAGGTCAACCGCATGTTGTCGGCGGTGACATTCATGGTAAGCGAGTCCGTAAAGCGAACGGAGTTTCCAAACGCGGGCAGGGACGAAAGCAGGAGAACACTCGCGAGTATCCAGTTTTTCATGGCCTATTACTCCTCTTCGCAGTCTTCGAAGTCAATGCCGCTCCGGGGAGGTGGATTTTAAACCGCGCCACCTGGCAAGTCCAGCATCAAGCTTCACGTCAATCCTATAAGCCGGGGGCTAGCCCTGTTCGATTCCAGCCAGCCCCGCTGCCATTGCAGCTATATCATGCGCTGCGTTCGGATGGGCCAGGGATCTTGCTGCTGTACTCATCTCGTGCAGGCGTCTTGGGTCCTGCAGCAGGGTTGCGATCGTTTCGGCTAGCCACACTCCTTCGAGTTTTGATTCTTCGACTACCACCGCTGCTCCGTGACGGGCCAGGGCTTCGGCGTTGACGCGCTGGTGATCGTCGGCGGCGCGCGGGAAGGGCACGAAGACTGCAGGCTTCCCTGCTGCTGCAATTTCGGCGACCGTGCTCGCGCCCGAGCGGCAGACTACGAGATCGGCGCTGGCGAATGCGGCGGGCATGTCTTCGATGAACTTATAAACCTGCGCTGACTCGCCGAGTGACTGATACGCGGCCAGCGCGTCATTATAGTCACGCTCTCCGGTTTGATGAATGATGCGAATGCCGGGAGCTTCGCGCAGCAGCACGGGCAGGCAGCGGATCATGGCTTCGTTGATGGCGTGCGCGCCCTGGCTTCCGCCGAAGACTAGAAGCGTCGGCGTGCCTCCGCGCTTGGGTGGAATTTCGAAAAAAGCCTGGCGAACGGGAACTCCGGTGACTTCGGCGTGGCGGAAATAATGTGCGGTCTCTTCGAAGTGAACGGCGGCGGCTGAGACGAACTTGGCAACGATGCGGTTGGCGAATCCGGGCACTACGTTGGGCTCGAAGGCTAGCGTGGGAATGTGCTTGAGGATGGCCGACAACATTGCCGGGCCGGAGGCGTAGCCGCCAACGCCGATGACTACGTCGGGAGCGAAGTCGTTGAGCATACGTCCTGCATCCCAGAGGGCGCGAGGGAGATCGAATGCGGTTTTCGCGCGGGTGACGAGGCTGACATTTTTCAGCGCGCCTACGCGGACCAGTTGCAGAGGAAATCCGGCGGCGGGGACCAGGCGGTTCTCAATGCCGCGGGCCGTGCCGATGAAAAGAATCTCGGCGTCGTAGGTTTGCTTGAGTTGATTGGCGATGGCGAGCGCGGGAATGACGTGTCCTCCCGTGCCTCCGCCCGCCAGGATTGCGCGCATGTGGTGACTATAACCCACGAACAGAATCCGCCACGGATTTACGCGGATTCACGCGGATAAAACCAAACCGAAAAATAACGAACGAAAGATCCGTGAGAATCCGTGCGATCCGTGGCCGCTATTTCTTTTCCAGACTTGCCGGCAGCGGATTGTCGGGACGCTCTGCATCCCACAGGATCGAAACGATCCACCAGCGCTTGCCGTCATTCAGCAACTGGAATGAGTTGACGCCGCGCTGGAACGGCTTCTCGCCGGGAGCGTGGCGTGACTCGTAGCTGCTGAGCACCTGGTTCATGTTGCCGAAGCCTGTGGTCTGGTTCACGATGGCGTTTTCGTAGAAACCTTCTTTGGCGAAATGTTCGCGAGCCCGGTGAATGTAGTCGTCGATGCTGAAGGAGGCGATGTAGGGCGATCCGTCTGGACGCTGGCCGACGGCGGTCAGGCGAACCTGGGGCAGGCACAGGGAATGGAAGCGGTCCCAATCGCGATCGCCGGCCGGGCCGGAGATCACGTCGTAGATGGCGTGCATGATGGCGTCGAGCGATTTGACGTCGTCGGGCTTGGGCGCGGGAACCAGCGCCGCGAGATCGGTGGCAGAGTAGATGGGCCCGGGCGTCGCGGTTGGCGCGGGTGTTTGCGCGGGCTGGAGCTGGCTCAGATTTCTGCGCTGCCGCTGAGACCGCGAGGCTCGCAGTGATGGCTACCGCCAGGAATAAGTTTCGCCAGAGATTTCATAGGTCTCCTTGATTCGTGACAAATCTTGGTTCATGACAAATCTTGATTCGCGACAAATCTTGGTTCGTGATTATTCCGTCTGCTTGGTGATATTCAGCAGCACGCCCACGCAGGCCAGCGTTACGAATAATGACGAGCCTCCGTAGGATACCAGCGGCAGCGGAATGCCTTTGGTCGGCATCATGCCGAGAACCACGCTGATGTTGATGAACGCCTGCAGGGCGACCATGCTGGTGATGCCAACGGCGAGATAACGTCCGAATAAGTCGCGAGTCAGGGTGGAGGCGCGCAGGCCGCGCCAGAGAAATATGGCGAAGAGCGCGACTACGAACAGTGCGCCGACCAGGCCGAACTCTTCGGCGGTGACGGCGAAGATGAAATCGGTGTGCGGCTCGGGCAGGTAGAACAATTTCTGCTTGCCTTCCATCAGGCCGGTTCCGGTAAGGCCTCCGGTGCCCACGGCGATGAGCGATTGCACGATGTGGAATCCCGCTTTCTGGCGATCGGCATAAGGATTGAGAAAGGCGAGGATGCGGTCGCGGCGCCAGGCCACGTGAAAGATCAGGAAATAGAGCGGTAACAAGGCAGCACCGAAGGAGTAGGCAAAATATCGCAGGCGCATGCCGGCGACATACAGAATGCAGGCGCTGATTCCGGCGCAGGCGATGGCGGTGCCGAGATCGGGCTGCAGAACGATGAGCGCGAGAAACACGAGTACCGGCGCGGCGGCGGGCATCAGCGTGTTGCGGACATCGTCGATCGACTTGGCGCGGCTCTCCAGAAAATAGGCAAGGAAGAGGATGAGGACGGGCTTGGCCAGTTCACTTGGCTGCAGGGAAAATATCCCGGCGTGAATCCAGCGATGGGTGTTGTGCGAGCGATCGAGAAAAAAGACGGAGATCAGCAGCAGCGTGGTCACGCCCATGAATGAGAAGATGAAGGCGGGATGCTTGTAGCGGCGGTAGTCCACGCGCATGGTGACGACCATGGCGATTAGGCCGGCGACTGCGCAAATCAATTGCTTCGAGAGAAAGGCGTAGGGCGAACCGAAGCGCTCGCGCGCCATTACGGCCGACGCCGAAAAGACCATCACCAGGCCGACGAATACCAGCAGCATGGTGACGGTGAACAACCAGCGATCGACACTGACGCGCTTCGCCATGGGACATTTATTTCACCACGAGGGCGCGCGGAGGATTGGGATTGTTGTGATTCGTTGTTGCTTGTTTTGGTGCGGGGCGCAAGTAGGGAGGGATCAGGCCATGCGACACACAGGGCCTTAAGGCCATTCGTTTTTGCGATGCTAACGCGGCCCTTAAAGGGCCGCTCTTCCACTGGGCCGCGGGCAGGGCAAAGGGTTGGAGGTTATTAATCAGGCCCCCTACGCTTCACCCGCCCAACGCCTGCACCGTTTGTTTGAAAACCTTCCCGCGGTGTTCGTAGCTTTTGAACTGGTCGAAGCTGGCGCAGGCCGGGGCCAGGAGGACTACATCGCCGGGCTGGGCTGTGGCGTTGGCCTTGCGGATGGCGTTTTCCAGCGTTTCGGCGTGGACAACTTCTACGCCTTTGATTTGCGATTCGATCTTCGCGGCGGCGGCGCCGATGGTGTAGACGCGCTTCACGCGCTGGCGCAGCAGGTCGTTGAGGACGGTGTAGTCGCTGCCTTTGTCTTTGCCGCCGAGGATCAGGTGGATGTTGGCGGGAAAGGATTCCAGCGCTTTGATGGTGGCGTCGACGTTGGTGGCTTTGGAATCGTTGTAGTAGTCGACGCCGTTGATGGTGGCCACGAATTCCAGGCGGTGCTCGACCGCTTTGAAATCCTGGACTGCCTGGCGAATTTTTTCTGGAGCGCAGCCCATGAGGGCTCCGGCGCAGGCTGCGGCCAGCACGTTTTCGAGATTGTGAGCGCCTTTGAGCGGAATCTCGGAGACTTGCAGGATTTCTTTTTGGCCGGTTGGGTCGCGGAACAGGATGCTGCCATCCTGCACCCACGCGCCTTGCTGAACTTCTTTCTGCCGGCTGAACCAGAAAATCTGAGCGCGAGTTCTTGCGGCCATGGTTACGCAGGTCGGGTCGTCGGCGTTGAGAACTGCGAAGTCGCTCGACTGCTGGTTCTCGAAGATGCGGGCCTTGGCGTTGATGTAGACATCGAGCGTGCGATGGCGGTCGAGATGATCGGGCGTTACGTTGAGCACGACTGCAACTTTGGGGCGGAAGGTTTGAATGGTTTCCAGTTGGAAGCTGGAGACTTCGAGCACGATGATGGTTTCGGGCTTAGCGAGTTCGGCTAGGGAAATTGCGGGCGTGCCGATGTTGCCGCCGACCAGCGTGGGAAATCCGCCGGCAGTCATGATTTCTGCGGCCAGCGTGGTCGTCGTGGTTTTGCCATTCGATCCGGTGATGGCGACGATGGGGCCGGGCAGGAATTGAGCAGCGAGTTCAATTTCGCCGATGACGGATTCACCGGCAGCGCGGGCCTGCACCAGCGGCGGAGCGTCGACTGGAACGCCGGGGCTGACCACGATCAGGTCCTGGCCGCGGAAGGTGCGTTCGCCGTGGCCTCCGGTTTCGACGGTGATGCCGTGATCGAGAAGCGCAGGAATTTCGTTGCGCAATTCGTCGCCGCTCTTGGTGTCGGAGACGGTGACGCGGGCGCCATGGCCTTTCATAAATAAAGCCGAGGCGACGCCGGATTTGCCGAGGCCGACTACCAGCACGCGTTTCCCGTTCAGTTCCATTGAGATCAATTTAAATTCTTTGCCACGGATTACCACAGATTCACACGAATCAACAATAATAAAAAAACAGAGCTCTATCGGCGCTGATCCGTGCAAATCTGTGGCGAAGCTCTTATCGCAGTTTCAGTGTGGTCAGCGCGAACAGGGCGAAGACCAGGGATGCGATCCAGAAGCGCACGATAATTTTCGACTCCGACCAGCCCATCAATTCGAAATGGTGATGGATCGGAGCCATCTTGAAGATGCGCTTCTTACGCAGTTTATAGGAGCCGACCTGCAGAATCACGGAGAGAGCTTCGATCACGAAGACGCCGCCGATAAAAGGAAGCAGCAGTTCCTGCTTGATGATCACGGCCACGGTACCGATGGCGCCGCCCAGGGCAAGCGATCCCACGTCGCCCATGAACACTTCGGCGGGATGCGCGTTGTACCAGAGAAATCCAATGGAAGAGCCGACCATGGCGCCGCAGAAGATGGTCAACTCGCCGACTTGCGGCATGCGCTGCAGTTCGAGATAGGTTGCGAAAGTGGCGTGGCCGCTGACGTAGGTGAGAACCGTCAGGGCGCCGGCTGCGATTACGGTGCATCCGATGGCGAGGCCATCGAGGCCGTCGGTGAGGTTCACGGCGTTGCTTGAGCCTACGATGACGAGAGCGACGAATGCCATGAAGGGCAGGAAGGCGAGCGGCCACAGATGCGGATAGCGCTCCAGTGTGCCGACCACCAAGTCGGGGTGAAACTGTTTGAAAAACGGCACGATCAGCTTGGTGGAATACATGCCATAGGTCTGCATGGCGATCAGCATGGAGGCGATGACGATGCCGGCGGCGATTTGCAGTCCGAATTTTGCACGGCTGGTGAGGCCGAGATTGCGGCGGTGCGTGACTTTTGTGTAGTCGTCGGTGAATCCGATGGCGGCGTAGGCGCAAGTGGCGAAGACGGCGATCCAGATGAAACGGTTGCTCAAGTCGGCCCAGAGCAGCGTGGGAACGACGATAGAGATTACGATCAGCAGTCCGCCCATGGTGGGCGTGCCGGCTTTCTTCTGATGAGCCTTGGGGCCTTCCTCGCGAATGTATTGGCCGATCTGGAAATCGCGCAGGCGGTTGATGACGATGGGACCAACGATCAGTCCGGTGAAGAGCGCGGTGAGGCTGGCGAATGCGGTGCGGAAGGTGACGTACCGAAAAATGCGGAAGGGGGCTACGTAGTGCTGCAGCTTGACGAACAACAGCCAGTAGAGCAAATAGCCTCCGAGTGCAGCCGTCAGCTTTCAGCTGTCGTAGCCATCAGCAATTCAGCCCGCGTGCAAGTATGCTCGCTACTCCACAAAATTCGTTAAGCTGGTCCGCCTCGTTTTGCCTTCCACGTTTCCAGCGCTTTTTCTAACTTTACGCCGCGAGACGCTTTGAGAAGCACTACGTCTCCGTCACGCGTTTCGCGGGCCAGCCATTCTCCGGCTTCTTCCGGGGTGGCTACGAATTCGGCCTTGGTTCCGGCTTGCCGGGCGCCTTCGACCATGGCTTTGGCCAGGCCGCGCACGCCTACCAGCACATCGATCTTGCTCTCGCCGGCTTGAACGCCTGCGGCGCGATGCATCTCTTCCGCGGCCGGTCCGAGCTCGAGCATTTCTCCCGCAACCACGATGCGGCGTTTGGCCTTCATAGCAGCCAGCGCGTGGATCATGGCTTCGAGTGCCTTCGGATTGGAATTGTAGCAATCGTTGACGACGGTGATGTTACCCAGTTGGAGAACCTGCCCGCGTTTGTCGGCGGGGGCGAGCGTGGCCAAGGCGGCGATGGCCTCGGCGAGGGTCATGCCGCGGGTCATGGCGACGGCAACGGCGGCGAGCGCGTTCAGAACATTGTGCTCGCCTACGAGTTGCAGCCTGGCGTTTTGACGGCCGTCGACGGTGACGATTTCAAACGAAGAGCCTTCGGTTCCCTGCAAACGAACATTTTCGGCGCGCACGGCGGCGGGGGCCCGAATGCCGTAGGTGATGACTTTGCCTTTGAAATCGCGGCCGAATTGCGAGACGTATTCGTCGTCGGCGTTGAGAACTGCGGTGCCGCTGGGCGGAAGCGATTCGACCAGTTCGTATTTTGCGCGGGCGATGCCGGCGAGGGAATCGAAATATTCCAGGTGCACGGGAGCGACGTTGGTGACGACGCCGATTTCCGGCTGCGCAATTTTGGCGAGCGCGCGAATTTCTCCGGCGTGCGACATGCCCATCTCGATAACCGCGAGGTCGTGGTCGGGCTCGAGTTTGAGAAGCATCAGCGGCAGGCCGAAGTGATTGTTGAAATTGCCCTCGGACTTCAGCACGCGAAATTTCGCACTGAGCACGTGGGCGATGGCTTCCTTGGTCGTCGTCTTTCCGGCTGAGCCGGTGATTCCGATCAAGGGCTTGCCCCAGATTCGGCGCACGGCTGTAGCCAGCGACTGCAGGGCGATCAGTGTGTCTTCGACGGCGAGCAGCGGAGTGCTCGGCGGGATAGCGATGCTGATTTTCGTGGCTGACTACGGCTGCGATGGCGCCTCTTTGCAGCGCCGCTTCGACAAAATCGTGACCGTCGAGGCGTTCGCCTTTTACCGCGAAGAAGAGTTCGCCTTGGCCCACTGTGCGGGAATCGATCGAATAGCCTTGGGCCATGCTCGCGACGACCGACAGCCGAGGCGGCTGTCTTTACATGAGCATTTAGGATTTCGGCAATTTTGGAGAGTGCTAACTTCATGCCGGCATCTCCGCGGGTTTCTTCTCGCAGTCGAAGCCTTTGGCTTTCAAAATTTCGCGCGCTACTTCTACGTCGTCGAAGGGGAGCGAACCCTCTTTCGTGACCTGAACTTTTTCGTGGCCTTTGCCAGCCAGCAGGATGATGTCCCCCGGACGAGCCTCGCTGATGGCGAGCGCGATGGCCATGCGGCGATCGGGTTCGATGCTGTATTTCGTGCCAGTCTTCTGCAATCCGACGAGCGCGTCGTTGATGATGGCGACGGGATCTTCGCTGCGCGGGTTGTCGGAGGTGAGCACGGCGAAGTCACTTCCCCGCCCTGCGGCTTCGCCCATCAGCGGACGCTTGGCACGATCGCGGTCGCCGCCGCAGCCGAAGACGGTGAGCACGCGGCCGTTCAATCCGCCGCGCGAAACGAATTCGCGGGCCAGCGCGGTGAGATTGCGCAGGGCGTCATCGGTATGCGCGTAGTCGACTACGACGGTGAAAGGCTGGCCGCAATCGACGCGCTCGAACCGTGCCGGGCACGTGGGTCAGAGACTCGACGCCTTGAGCGATGGCCTGCGAACTGCAATTGCGCGCGGAGCATGCTGCCGCTGCGGCGAGAATGTTGTAGACGTTTACGCGGCCGATCAGCGGCGAGAAGAGGGGAATCGTTTCCTGGGAAGTGCGCAGGTCGAAGCGCGTCCCGCGCGGAGTGATGTCGACATTTTCCGCGTGGAAATCTCCACTGTTCCACGCATAGGTCAGCACGACGGAGCTGCGCTTGCGGCTAAATTTGGCGAGCGTCGCGCCGAACTCGTCGTCGAGGTTGGTGACGGCGGCGCGGGGCGCATCGGTGCCGCAGCCTTCGAAGAGCACGCGCTTGGCGGCGGCATATTCGTCCATCGATTTGTGGTAGTCGAGGTGATCGCGAGTGAGATTGGTGAAGACGGCCACATCGAACGGAATGCCGTAGACACGCTGTTGCGCGAGCGCGTGCGAAGAGACTTCCATGACGGCATCGGTCGCACCCTGGCCGAGTGCTTCATTCAGAATGCGATTGAGTTCGAGCGCTTCGGGCGTGGTATGAGGAGCTGGAATCACACGGCCGGCGACGTGATATTCGATGGTGCCGATGAGCGCGCTCTTGCGCCCCGCGGCGGTCAGAATCGATTCGATCAAGAATGCGGTCGTGCTCTTGCCGTTGGTGCCGGTGATGCCGGTGATGGCGATGCGCTCGGCGGGATGCTTATAGAAATTCGCACTCAACCGCGCCAAGGCGCGACGACCGTGCGGTACCAGGGCCCAGGCGATGCCTTCGCGCGGCTTCTCGGCGGGCGAGTCGGTGACCACCGCGACTGCTCCGGCCTGAATGGCCGCGTCGATGAAGCGATTGCCATCGGAAGTTTCGCCATGCATGGCGACGAAGGCGCAGCCCGGCTTTACGCGGCGCGAGTCATATTCGATACCGGTGACGTCGGGATTCCCGCTGGCCGAGAGAATCTCAGCGCCATCCAGCAATTGTTGGAAGGTCATTCGGTGAAATTATAGGTCAGCCGCGGCGATGGCAGAGCCTTGCGAGACCTGAGGACACGGAAGAAGCATTACCTAGGTCATTTTCGGTTCGACGGCCAGGCCGCGCTACATTGGGCGCATGAGCACCGGAACCAGTCCCGCCCGACAACGCTGCGCGCAGTGCGAGCAGCCAGAAAATTCCTGCGAGTGCGAGAAATTCTGCTGTCTGTGCCAGTCGGTCCTCGATATCCGCATCTGCACCGACGGCCTTATGTATTGCGAGCCCTGCCGCACGGCCTGCGAATACAAAACCTCTGACTAGTGTGATTTACGGCAACTCGATTGCCCTTCGCGCACTCCTAATATAAGGCGCGATGCTGCCGAGTTCGCCTGCCACGCCGACGGAGTTTCTCTGAGTGACAACCCGACTGTGATCAGGTTCCTTGGCAAGCGCAGGGCTTTTAAGGCAGAATAGTGCGTTTTTCCTTTTTGCCCCTGGTTTCATAGCTCGGAGGCCCTTATGGCTACTACCATGCACATCAGCGACGTTGCCGAGTTGCTGAGCGAAGGCAGAACTCATTTCAATCTTTCCCCGGCACTTCTGGTGGAGCATTCCATCCGGCGGAACGAGTCCAAGCTGGCGGCAAACGGTTCGCTGGTCGGGTATACGAACCGGACAGGCCGCTCGCCCAAAGACAAGTTCATCGTGCGGGATGAGACGACCGAGCACGCCGTGGATTGGAGATCGAATTCGCCCATCGATCCTGACAAGTTTGACGACCTGTATGCGCGGGTCATGGAGCATTTGCGGGGGCGGGAGCTGTTCGTGCAGGATCTTTTTTGCGGCGCGGATCCGGCGTATCGACTGCCGGTTCGCATCGTGAACGAATACGCCTGGCACAATTTATTTGTACGGCAATTATTCTTGCGGCCCAGCGCGGAAGAACTCCGAAGTCATAATCCCGAGTTCACGGTTATTTCTGCTCCGGAGTTCAAGGCGGATCCGAAACGCGATGGCGTGAATTCGGAAGTTTTCATTCTGCTGAATTTCACCCGCCGCACGGTGCTGATTGGCGGGACTTCGTATGCCGGGGAGATGAAGAAATCGATTTTCAGCGTGATGAACTTTCTGCTGCCGCCGCGCAACGTGTTCCCCATGCATTGTTCGGCGAATGTTGGGCACAACGGCGTGAGCGCGCTGTTCTTCGGGCTTTCGGGCACGGGCAAAACGACGCTTTCGGCCGATCCGTCGCGCGATCTGATTGGTGACGATGAGCATGGCTGGAGCGCGGACGGCGTGTTCAACTTCGAGGGTGGATGTTATGCCAAGTGCATCAAGCTCTCGAAGAAAAACGAGCCGCAGATCTGGAATGCGCTGCGCTTTGGTTGCGTTCTGGAAAACGTGGTGCTCGATGCGCACACCCGGATCCCCGATTACAACGACGACAGCAGGACGGAAAATACACGCGCGGCGTATCCCGTGGACTTTATGGAGAACGCGGTGATCCCCGGCATTGGCGGGCATCCGAAGAACGTGGTGTTCCTGACCGCGGACGCGTTTGGCGTGTTGCCTCCGATTTCGAAGCTGACGCCGGAGCAGGCCATGTATCACTTCTTCTCCGGCTACACGGCGAAAGTGGCAGGAACCGAGGCCGGCGTGAAGGAACCTTCGGCAACGTTCTCGACCTGCTTCGGCGCGCCGTTTCTGCCGCGGGCTCCGAAGGTTTACGCCGAGATGCTGGGACGCCGTCTGCGCGAGCACCATGCGCAGTGCTGGCTGGTGAACACTGGCTGGCAAGGCGGGCCGTATGGCATCGGCAAGCGTATGGCTATTCCTTATACGCGGGCAATGGTTGATTCGGCGGTCGAAGGCGAGTTGATCAAGGAAGAATTCGAGATCGAGCCGACGTTTGGATTTTCCATTCCCAAGGCTTGCCACGGAGTTCCGCCGCAGGTGCTGAACCCGCGCAACGCTTGGGCGGACAAGGCCGCGTACGACAAGGCGGCTGAAGATTTGCGCAACCGCTTCGCCAAGAATTTCGAGAACTTCGACGCTCCGCCCGAGGTTAAGGCTGCGGGGCCTAAGGCGCAGAAATAGTCCGGCAGTTCAAGAGCTTTAACCACTAGGGACACGAAGGTACACGAAGGAGTTCCTGGTTGAGTTTTCCTTCGTGGGACTTCGTGTCCTTCGTGGTTTACGGTTTCAATCGAGACGGAACGCCAGACACACTACGGCGACCTTGGCGAAGCGCATGGCTCCTCCGTGTTAGACACAGGTCCGCACGCGACCGGCGCTTGCGAACTCAGACACAGAACGAGCGGCGCCAGCGTATTTGCGCCTTGCGTACCTGAACATTTAGACACCGAGCGAAGGTGTCTGGAGCCGTGGATGCGCAGTGGTGCAGTGGAAGATGTCCGCGGGACAGCGAAGTCCGCGGATTCAGGTCTTCTTCGTCATCAGGCTTTCTTCATCATTCGGCTGAGCCAGATGAGGAAGACGGCTCCGAGGATGGCGACGAGGATGGTACCGATCGTGCCTCCGGCGGAAACGCCGACCAGTCCCAACAGGAAGCCGCCAACGATCGCGCCCACGATGCCGAGCACGATGTCCATGACGGCGCCGTAGCCGCCGCCCTTCATGATCTTGCCAGCTGCCCAGCCTGCGATCAGTCCTACGATGATCCACCAAATCAGGTTTGAAACCATGCGGAGATCCTCCTTGGTTCGGTTAGTGAACAGCCAGGGAGTGATTCTATGACTTTGTGCTGGTTGCGCGGAAAAATTTTGATGGAGGATCGTTCGCGGCTTTTTGCGAGGAATTTGAAAGGTGAATTTCCAGGCCTTCGGACGCGGCCTGAACCTTGGGATAGTAGTTGCGGGCATCGGCGACTACTTTGTCGACGATCTCATCGGTGTGCTCGGGATCGTGGTGGTAGAGGATCAATTCCTTGGCGCCGCTTTCCATGACCACGTTTACGGCCTCGCGCCAGTGGCTGTGTCCCCAGCCGCGGCGGCGTGCGGCGTATTCCTCGGGAAGATACTGCGCGTCGTAAATCAGGATGTCGGCGCCTTCGGCAAGTTTGCGGACGTTCTTGTCGAAGAGCGCGTCGCCGGGCTCGTTGTCAGTGGCGTAGACGAGGATGCCGTCTTTGGTCTCGAGGCGGAATCCCAGGCATCCCTGCGGATGGTTCAGGTAGGCAGTCTTGATCTGGACGCCGTCATCCATGGGCAGGCATCCGTTTTCGATGTCGTAAAAATTTCGCTTGGCCTTCATCTGGTCGAGATTCACGGGGAAGTACGGAGCGGCCATCTGCTCGGCCATGACCTGCTCCAGCCGGCGCGTGCGGCCGGAAGAATGAAAGACAAACTGGTTACCAGAATTTTCGTAGAGCGGGCGGAAAAACGGCATGCCCTGAATGTGATCCCAGTGGAAGTGCGATACGAAGACGTGCGCGTTGAAGGGGCGCGATGCGAATTCGCGCTCGAGTTGGTGACCGAGCACGCGAAATCCGGTGCCACAATCGAAGATGTAAATCTGATCGCCCACGCGCACTTCGACGCAGGAGGTGTTGCCCCCGTAGCGCAGGTTCTCGGCCTGTGGAGTGGGCGTAGAGCCGCGTACGCCCCAAAATTTAATTCGCATAAATCGTCGTTCGATCAGTCATCTTCGACGGCTAAATTTGATGCAATTCGATTCTTCGTCCCCCCAAGCACTCTTAATGCGTCTGCGAAGCGGGAGGGTCGTCCCGCAAAGTGCAGAAACCACTCTGGATAATCCTGATTTTAGTCGTTGGTAAGGGGGCTACAAGGTGACCAAAGTTTCGCGCGCGGCGGGGAAACGGATGCGCGGATGTGGTGCCCTATAATCGAATTCCCCGTTTTTGGGCGGGTTCGAACTCATGTTGCGGCCTGATTACAAAGAATTCTCGCGGCTGGCGCGCGAGGCGACCCTGGTTCCGGTGGTCAAGTCGGTGAGCGCCGACTTGCTGACGCCGGTGTCGGCGTTTCTGGCGATCGCGCACGACGAGCCGCATGCGTTTCTGCTGGAGTCCGTGGAACGCGGAGAGCAGATTGGGCGCTATACGTTTCTCGGCGTGCGGCCGTATATGCGGGTTCGGGCCTTGGCTGGGAAGGTTCAGATTGAGGGACGAAAAATCCCCACTTCTCGAAAAACCCACCCAGACGAAAACATTTTTCAGGTGGTGAAGCGGTTGTTGCGGGAGCATCGCCCGGCTACCGTGCCGGGACTGCCTCCGTTCACCGCGGGAGCGGTTGGATACTTTGCTTACGATGTGGTGCGGCAACTGGAGAAGATTGGGAGTCACGCGAAGGACGACTTGACGCTGCCGGATGCGGAGTTGATGTTCTTCGACCGACTTGCTGGCCTTCGATCACCTGCGACATCAGATTCACATTGTCGCCGCGGCGGATGTATCCCGCGAAAGTCCGCGCAAGGCGTACGACCGCGCATTGCGTGACATTGCTGCGCTGGAGCGCAAGCTCGGAGGCGGGCTGAGTGCGGCGGTGTGGCGGCAATCCGCGAAGGCGGTTGCGGGCAAGTTGAAGGTGAATGCCGTGACCGGGCGCGCGGATTTCCTGCGCAACGTGGAACGCTGCAAGGAATACATTGCTGCCGGAGACATCTTTCAGGTGGTGCTTTCGCAGCGGCTGGATTTCACGCCGGGCGTCGCACCGTTCGATTTGTATCGCGCGCTGCGGCAGGTGAATCCGTCGCCGTATCTTTATTTCCTGCGCTCGGGGGATACGCACATTCTCGGTTCGTCTCCGGAGATGCTGGTGCGGGTTACAGGGCGCAAGCTCGAATATCGGCCGATTGCGGGAACGCATCCGCGGGGCGCGGACGAGGCGGAAGACTTACGTCTCGAACAGCAACTGCGGAGCGACGAAAAAGAACGCGCGGAACACGTGATGCTGGTCGACCTGGGGCGCAATGATCTGGGCCGGGTGAGCGAGTATGGATCTGTAAAGGTGAAAGATTTGATGTATGTCGAGCGCTACTCGCATGTGATGCATCTGGTGTCGGCGCTGGAAGGCAGGCTGCGCAAGGGTTTGGACGCGCTCGATGCCTTCGCGGCGTGCTTTCCCGCAGGCACGTTAAGCGGAGCGCCCAAAGTTCGCGCCATGCAGATTATTGAAGAGCTGGAACCGACGCGGCGCGGCATTTATGGCGGCTCGGTGCTCTACGCCGACTTCGCGGGCAATCTGGATTCGTGCATCGGCATTCGCACTTTGCTGATGCAGGGCAAGAAGGCATATCTGCAGGCGGGCGCGGGAATTGTGGCGGATTCGGATCCGGCTAGAGAATTTCAGGAATGCATGAACAAGGCGCAGGCGATGTTGAGAGCGGTGGAAATGGCGAGAAGCAGTGGCTAGTGGTCAGTGGGCACTGGCAACTCTTAGAAAATTCTCCACCAGCTTTTTCCCTGCATCGGTGAGCACGCTTTCGGGATGGAACTGCACGCCTTCGACGACATGGAATCGATGGCGCAGGCCCATGATGGTGCGGGTGCCGTCTTTTTCGGTGGTCCAGGCGCTGACTTCCAGTTCCGGCGGCAGATCTTTTTCCTCGACAACCAGCGAGTGGTATCGTGTGGCCGTCATGGGCATGGGCAGGCCCTGGAAGATGCTTTTGTTGTCGTGGATGACCGCGCTGGTTTTTCCGTGCATGAGATGGCTGGCGCGGACAACCTTGCCGCCGAATGCTTCGCCGATGGCCTGATGTCCGAGGCAGACGCCGAGTACCGGAACTTTTCCGGCGAAGTGGCGGATCAATGCGATGCTGATGCCGGCTTCGTGCGGAGTGCACGGGCCGGGCGAGACCACGATCCGCTCGGGCCGCATCTTTTCGACTTGCTCGACGGTGACTTCATCATTGCGGCGCACCTCAACCGTCGCGCCCAGTTCGCCGATGTACTGGACCAGGTTGTAAGTGAAGGAATCGTAGTTGTCGAGGACGAAGACCATGAGCGCTCCTGATCAGCTTACAACGAACGTGACGGCGAATGAGAACCTCCACCACAGAGGTCACAGAGGATCACAGAGACGGGCAGCGACGACGGATTACGCTCGCCTGAACGGGCTAGTTAGCTGACCCATGGGTGGTATTGACCATAATGTGTGTGTCTTGGCATTCTCTGTCCAGAGTTTTTGAGCCACTTCGCGCGCCATTAGGAGAAATGCATGGCTGAGCCCCGGCAAGAAAAGCGGGCTGCACGACGCTTCGCGCTCCGCGTTCCGGTTACGGTGGATCACGGTGACACCGCCGCACACAATGAAACCGCCCTGCTTCGCGACGTGAGCGCGAGGGGCATCTGCTTTTATCTGGAATCCGCTATCGAGCAGGGATCGACGATCGGCTTCACCCTGACGCTTCCGCCGGAAATCACTCTGACCGAAAGCATCCGCGTACAATGCAAGGGGCACGTGGTGCGGGTCGAGGATCCCAGCCCGGAAGGCAAGCTGGCGGTGGCCGCCGTGATTGACGAGTACGAGTTTCTGCCCGAAGCGTAGAGGTTGCCAGTCGCGCGCTGCGAGTCGCGACTTTGGGCGGTGACCTCCTGAGCGCTCAGGAACCAATCCCGAGCTTTCTCTTCCATCGTCGCAGGTGATATCTTTCACTCAAGCGTTGCGAGAATCTTTTGTTGCGATTTAGTTCCCGATTTTTCTTCGCGTTTTCTTTGGCTATCCTTCTGACCCTGGGATTGGCGGCGCAGAGCTTTGGCCCGCCGCCTACCATCACCGCGGTTCGCATCGTGCGCGAGAAGGGCGTTCCGTCGGTCGAAATTCTTACCCGCGGCGGTCCGGTGATTCCCGAGGTGCAGACTTTGACTTCGCCTCCGCGGCTGGTGATCGATCTGCCGAACTCCAAGCTGGGATTGATCCAGAAGAAAATTGAAGTCGATAAAGACAACATTCTGGCGATTCGCGCCGACCAGTATCAGCAGACGCCTCCGGTCACGCGAATCGTGCTCGATTTGAGCGCGCCTTACGGATATAGCTGGGATGGTGCGGGAAACCGGCTGATGGTGCGGCTGAGGCCTCCGGATAATCCCGTGGCGGCTAAGCCTGCGGAAGCGCCTATGGTGAGCGATTTGTCGCTGAGTTCAACCCCGGCGGTGATTCCGGTGACGGGCGGTCCGGGCATGGTGATGCTGGCCGGAAAGCGATTCGCCGCGGGATCGTCGGTGACCGCGAGCACTGAGACTGCAGTCCTGCAACTGGCCCGCGGCGGAGAACTGCGCGTGTGCCCGGGCACAACCGTGTCGATTACGCCGTCGAAAACGAAGCGCGACCTGATGCTCGGTCTGAGCACCGGCGGGCTGGAGACGCATTATTCGCTGGGAGCTTCGGCGGACTCAGTGATGACTCCGGACTTCCGCATCATGTTTGCCGGGCCGGGACATTTTCATTACGCCATCAGCGCCGATACCCACGGCAATACTTGCGTGCGGTCGCTTACCGGGAACACTTCTTCGGCGATCGTTTCGGAGTTGATGGGAGAGCGCATCTACCAGGTGAAGCCGGACGAGTCGGTGGTATTCCGTTCCGGGCAGATCGACCAGGTGGATACGAACATTCCGCTGGACTGTGGATGTCCGGCGCCGGTGCAGGTATATCGCACCGAGATCGAACCGACTCCGTCAGTACCGGATTCGAATCTGCCGCAGAAATTACGCTTAGGCGGAACGTCCACGCCCGTGACGCCCACAACTGGGACCGTTGCCACGAGCGCGGGTAGCGGCATTCCGCAAACTTTATCGACCGGGCCGGAGACGGCGCCACTGCCGCCTGCGCAACCGAACGAAACCCACGTTCGGATTGACGCTCCTTTCGTGTTCAGCGGAAAGAAGCACGATCCCCCTGCGGCGATTCCGCCCGCCCCGATTGCGACCGCGAAGCAATTGCCGCCGGAAGATGTGTCAGTACGCCAGCCGCAAATGGAAACGGTGGTTCAGCCTCCGCCGCCCGAGCCGAAGACGAAGGCCGGACACCCGGGTTTCCTGCACAAAGTCAAAAGCTTCTTCAGCGACATTTTCAGCTAGTATCTGGCAAGACGTTGCAAAGCAACGTCTCTACGACCCGCGATTTAATCTAGCTGCGGTTGATCGCCTTGCGCAGCGGTTCCACTTTCTCGCGGGCAGCGTCGCGCAGGTCGTCGGCCATGTCGGAAGCCATATCCACACCGCGGCCGGCGACATCGCGCACCCGCTCTTTGGCGTCGTCGGCCCAATCGCCCAGACGATCGCGAGCGTCATCGTAACCGCGCTGGAGATCGCGGCGAAACTGCTTGCCGGTTTTGGGGGCGAGCATCAACCCCGCGAGGGCACCAGCGCCCAGGCCTATGAGAAGAAAAGTGATGGCTGTGCCGATGTTGCTGCCTTCCGAAGAAGACTCATAATTTCCGATGCGCATAGAAAAACCTCTTTCTGCCCGGAAGATCCGGGCCTGAACTGGTTGCCCCATTCTTGCGAGCCAGACAGCGAGTGGGGTGCGGCGATGGCGCTCTGCAACGATTCTAGTCTCCTGCGATTCTAGTCTCAATCGGAGGCGCTGGCGGTTCAATCGGAGCGGAGCTCGTTCCACGGCTTCGATGAGTCCGCTTCCGGGAAGGTTTCTTTCGCGCGCCGTCTGAGTGTAAAATAACGTTTTGCCATCGTGGCGGCGGAACTTGTGGCCTTGCCCGTCTTTTCGCCGGCTCTGCAAACTGCCATCTTAGAGGAGAATTTTTTCAGCAATGTCGATCCCTGCCACGCAGCTCCGTCCCGGCATGATCATCAAGCACAACAATGATCTGCACTCCGTCTTTTCGGTCGAGCACCGCACGCCCGGCAACCTGCGCGCCTTCATCCAGGCCAAGCTGCGCAACCTGCGCACCGGGGCGATGTTCGAGCACCGCTTCCGTTCGCCTGACCCGATCGAGAAGATCAATGTCGACGAAGTCGATATGCAGTTCCTGTACGCCGACGGCGACAGCTATTATTTCATGGACACCAGCAACTACGAGCAGACCCACCTGACCCGGGAAACTCTGGGCGACGCGGTCGAATACCTGATCCCCAACCTCGAGATCAAGGTGGAGTTCTTCGACGGCAAGGCAGTCGGGATTGAGCTGCCGCAAACCGTCATCCTCACCGTGATTGAGACTGAGCCCGGGTTGAAGAGCGCGACGGCTTCGAGCGTGACCAAGGCCGCGAAGACTGAGACCGGACTCGTGGTGCAGGTGCCGCCGTTCATTAACGAAGGCGAAAAGATCAAGGTAGACACTTCGGAAGGCGCATACTTGTCGCGCGCGTAAGCACCCGATACCGTCCGTAGAGACGCAGCTTGCTGCGTCTCTTTTTGTGTAAAGCAGGATGTGTGTAGAGCAGGATAGGTAAGGCACGGTCCGTTGTCGATGAAACGGCATTAGCGCCGCAGGCAAGACGTTGCAAGCAACGTCTCTACGATATGAGCGATCAGACCATCCAGGCCAAGCGGTTCATCGTTCGTGGACGCGTGCAGGGCGTCGGCTTTCGCTGGTTTGTGGAACGCGAGGCGCATCTGCTCGGCATCGCCGGCTGGGTTCGCAATAATCACGACGGCAACGTGGAAATTCTGGCCCAGGGCTCGCGCGATCAGCTTGCGGGGTTGCATTCGCGATTGCGCGAGGGGCCGCGCGCGGCGCGGGTAGATGCCGTCGATGTTTCCGAAGCCACTCCGGCCGCGGGATTAAGTTCGTTTCGTATTGAAGGAGCCTGGTAGATGCCCTCTGGTTCACCGTCCGCTGTCGCCACTATGAAAGCCGATCAACTCAAGAAACTCATTCGCGAAATTCCCGATTTCCCCAAGAAGGGGATCCTCTTCTACGACATCACTACGCTGCTGAAAGACAAGGCCGGGTTTGCGTCACTGATCGACATGCTGTCGGAGCATTACGAGTCCGCCAATGTCGATCTCGTTCTCGGCATGGAGGCGCGCGGGTTCATCTTCGCTCCGGCTCTGGCTTATCGCCTGAAGGCGGGATTCGTTCCTGTGCGCAAGCCAGGCAAACTTCCCGCGGAATGCGCTCGCTACGACTACGCGCTCGAGTACGGATCGAACACGCTGGAAATTCATAAGGACGCAATTCAGAAAGGCCAGCGCGTGCTGATTGTCGACGACCTGCTGGCGACCGGAGGCACCGCCGAGGCTACGGCGAAGCTGGCCGAATCGCTGGGTGCGGAAATTGTCGGCCTGGGATTTGTGGTCGAGTTGGACTTCCTCAGAGGAAGGGACAAGTTGAAGAAGTACGAGGTGAATTCCTTGCTGCACTACAACAAGTAAGTGGAGAAATATCTGCCCCACTCGATTGCGCTGTTTCGCGCAGAGTGGGGCAGTCTGCAAGGAGAAAATCTACTACTTCACCATCCGCGAGACCATCAAGCCTATACCCGTCCAAAAAGCGGAGCTGATGCCAAGCATTAATCCCAACCCCAGCATGGCATTCCAGTTCAGCCGTCTGCCGCTGCGGGGTTCCCGGGCTCGGGAGTCGTACTCAAACCAGGATCGTAACCACTGAATGTTTCGGCGGTTCTGGGGAGCGGTTGAGCCGTCGTCAATGAGAACTCGAATACTCGTTTTACGGGTGCTTGTCTGGGGGGACAGCTGCGAAATTCTGTAGCTCATGAAGCACCTCCAATCCATTGCAAGCAACTGGCTAGCCAAATTGCGTCAACTTGCAACTGCTTGATAGTTAAGATGCTGGTTGCCGCGTCCGGGTTTTGCGATATGCAAAAAGTGCGGAAAGTCCCAACGGTGGTGCCGGTCGAGCGGCTTTTGCCCCAGTTGCGGCAAGGATTTCTTACGGGAAAACCTTAGGGAAGACGCGGGAAGGCCTTATTTCTCAGACAGAATCAGGGGCGCGTCGGCGGCCAGATAGCTCTTTCGCCGGAACCAGTCTTCCATGGCTTTCTTGAGTTCCCCGAGGGGAACGTTGGAGCCGATCTCCATTTCCCCGTCGGAGACGGGCAATGTGTCATCAAACACGCTGGCATTGGTGAAGTTGCGCATGGAAAAGCTGTCGAGCCACTTCAGCGGGCATGGAAGTTGGCGGCCGTCTTTCTGGTACTCAACGCGAATCTTGCGGGCGAACATGGGACCATTCTATCGAGTCCGGGAGCGGCTGCGGTGTAGTTCGAACCTCGAATTTCTTAGGAGGATCTCACCCGGCTTTCGAGTGGGAGATCGTTCGCTCCGGCTGCGCTCAGGATGCCGCCACGAACCCTTTACTACAACGACGCATGGCTTGCTTCCCTGCCGTCATGCCTCATATACTCGGAACGTTTGCCCGCTTGTGGCCGGGAGATTTCGGCGACTGCTGGCTTGCATTCAATTCAGACCTGCCATCATTCCGGAGAAAAACCTAATGTCGACCATCACCACCGCCCCGCACGTGGATAAGGAAACCAATCCGTGGGAGTCGCAGCGCGCGCGCTTTGACCTGGCCGCACAGAAGCTCAACCTGGATGAAGGCCTGTGGCGGGTGTTGCGCTATCCCAACCGCGAAGTCACGGTCTACATCCCGGTGCAGATGGACGACGGGCATCTGGAAGTGTTCACCGGATTCCGGGTGCAGCATTCGATTGCGCGCGGTCCGGCGAAGGGCGGCATTCGCTATTCGCCCGACGTCACGCTCGATGAAGTGCGGGCGCTCGCCAGCTGGATGACGTGGAAGTGCGCCGTGGTCAACATTCCGTTCGGCGGGGCCAAGGGCGGCGTGATCTGCGATCCGCACAAGATGTCGATGGGCGAAGTGGAGCGCATGACGCGGCGCTACACCTCGGAGCTGATTGAATTCATCGGGCCGGAAAAAGATGTGCCCGGCGCCCGACGTGAACACCAACGAGCAAATCATGGCGTGGATGATGGACACCTATTCCATGCACATGCGGCAGACGGTTACGGCCGTCGTGACCGGCAAGCCAATCAACATTGGCGGATCGCGCGGGCGGCGCGAGGCCACAGGGCGCGGCGTGATGGTGGTGTGCGACGAGGCTTGCAAGAAACTGGAAATCGATCGCGAACGCGCGCGCGTGATCGTGCAGGGATTTGGCAATGTCGGTTCCAACGCCGCGGGGTTGATGCACGAAGCGGGTTACAAGGTGGTCGGCATCGCCGAGGTCGGCGGCGGGCTCTACAACAAGAATGGAATTGATCTGAAAGCGCTGTTGGACTTCCGCCAGAAAAACGGGACGGTGCACGGCTTCCCCGGGGCGGAGGCGTACGACGCGGCCGAGTTGCTGACCACGGAGTGCGAAATCCTGATTCCGGCGGCGACCGAGAACGTCATCACCAGCCGCAACGTGGATCGGGTAAAGTGCCGCATTCTGGCGGAGGGCGCGAATGGGCCGACGACTTCGGCGGCCGATGATGTGCTGAGCGAAAAGAAGGTTTTCGTGATTCCCGACATTCTGGCCAATGCCGGCGGCGTCACGACTTCGTACTTCGAGTGGGTGCAGGATCGCCAGGGCTACTTCTGGAAAGAGTCGGTGGTCAACGAGCAGCTTGAGACCATCATGAAGTCGTCGTTTGAAGACGTTGTGCGCTATGCGGAGACGCATCATGTGAACAATCGCATTGCAGCTTACATGCTGGCGATTGACCGCGTGGCGTATACGATCCGGCAGCGCGGCATTTACGCGTAAAGCAGGATTTGCTGGCAGAATTACTTGCAAGGCCTCCACTGCGGTGGAGGCCTTTTGGTTTTGCGGCTTGACCGATTCGGATGTGGCTGGCATGATGGTGCACCGTGACTCGGGCCCTGCACTATTGTGTGAGTTGGTTGTCGCTCCATAGACCTCGCCACGCCGACTCCGCACACAAAAAATTGTAATAACGATCTCAATTTAGGAGAAATTCCCTTGAATAAGCAGACTGCACGATCCCTTTGGGGCATATCCGTGTTTCTGATTCTCGCCCTGACTGCCGGCATGGCATGGGCGCAATCTCAGACCAGTTCCACCGCTTCCACCGATCAGTCCACCACAACCTCGAAGAAATCGAAGAAGGCGAAGAAGGCTGCGGCCGCGAAGGACGCCACGGCTGCGCCAGCCGCTTCGGGCACGAGCACGGCGGCTCCGGCGGCGAAGACTTCCACCTCCACTTCCAGCACCGCGGCTTCGAGCAAGACTTCGTCGAAGACCTCTTCGAAGAAGAGCAAGAAGAGTGATTCGGCGATGGCGGGGTCGAGCGCCGCTCCTGCGGCGAATACGATGGCTGCCCCGGCTGCGAGTTCTGCTCCCGCGGCGAAGACCGCTCCGGCTCCGAGCGCCGCTCCCGCAGCGAAATCCGCACCAGCCTCTGCTCCGGCTGCGGGCTCCGCAATGGCCGCCCCTGCAACTGCGCCAGCGAAATCGGCGACCAAAAAAGCGGCTCCGGCTCCGGCCAGCAACGCTTCTGACTCCGACATTGCCGCGGCCAAGTCGTCGGGAAAAGTCTGGGTCAATACCGACAGCAAGGTCTATCACAAGAGCGGACGCTGGTATGGCAAGACGAAGGCCGGTAAATTCATGACCGAGGATGAGGCCAAGGCCGCCGGTTACAAGGCCGCGCAGGGCGACTAAATTTCAACGGTGACGTCCCCACTTCTCGCGCACACATCGCGCGAGAAATGGGGCACCCAGCAACTTTTACTCGAATCATTTAAGGAGGAAATATGAATCGCAAAAATCTGATTACCAGGATTCTGTTAACGGTGATGGCGCTGGCGCTGCTCGGTTCGCTGAGCTTCGCACAGGCTGCGGGCTCGAGCGCCAAGGGCGGCGCGATGGCGGCGGCGGCATCCACCGATCTGCTGGACATCAATTCGGCCACCAAAGATCAACTCGATGCGCTGCCCGGAATCGGCGACGCGTACGCGCAGAAGATCATCGCTGGCCGTCCTTACAAGGCCAAGACCGATCTGGTGCAGAAGAAGATCCTTCCCCAGGCGACCTACAACAAGATCAAAGACAAGATCATCGCCAAGCAGAAATAAGACGCGAAGGGCCGCGCGGAGACTTGCACTGCTGCGGCCTTTTTCTTCTACACTTCAACCTTGGAACCACCGTCATTGTAAAAGGAGTGCATATGGGTCTTCTCGACAATCTGGAAAGCATGGCAATGGGCAAAGTGGCCGGATCGAACCCTGAGGTCTCTGCGGTGCTGCAGATGATCCAGAATCATCCCGGCGGAATCAACGGGCTGGTGGAATCTTTCCACAGCAACGGACTGGGAGGCGTGGTGAACTCCTGGATTGGCAGCGGCCAGAACCAGGCGGTCTCGCCGGACCAGATTCAGCAGGTGCTGGGTTCGGGGCAGGTGCAGGCGCTGGCACAGAAGCTGGGCGTATCGCCGGAGCAGGCGAGCGCGACCTTGTCACAACTGCTGCCGACCGTGATGGACAAGTTGAGTCCGAACGGGGCCGTGCCCGAACATTCCAACCTCCTACAGATGGGCGAGAGCCTTCTGGCGTCGTTCGGCAAGACGGGAACCAACGGCTGACGCGCGTCAATCGCGGCGGGACGCGGCATTCGCGTCCCGCTCGCACTTTCGTGTGTTCCCTTTATTGCGTTCCGTTTGGGCGTGGAGCATAATCGACATGAAGTTCTGGCCGGAAATGCTGCGCGCGTGAACTTGCCCAACTCCATCACGCTCATTCGTATCCTCAGCATTCCTTTGCTGGTCTGGATCCTTTCCAGCGCACGCTTCAGCAGCGCCAACGGCGAAAAAGAATTGCTGGCGGCGGCTCTGTTTCTGGCCGCGGCGATGACCGATGGAATCGACGGCTACCTCGCCCGCAAGCGCGGGCAAATCACCACCATGGGAATCCTGCTCGATCCCATCGCTGACAAGCTTCTGATTGCGGCCGCGTTCATCGTGCTGGTGCAGCTCAATCCCAGCCTGGTGCCGGCGTGGGTTGCGATTGTGGTGATCGGCCGCGAATTTCTGGTAAGCGGCTTGCGCTCGATCGCGGCGTCGGAAGGCTTCACCATTGAAGCCAGCGATCTGGGCAAGTTCAAAATGGTGGTGCAGATTGTCAGCGTGATTGCCGTGATTCTGGACCATCGCTGGAAAGAATGGCCGGTCTATGGCAACTACATTTTCCCCGTGCACTGGATCGCGGTGGCGGCGATCGGGTTCATGGTGTGCTTGTCGCTGGCTTCGGCGATCGATTACTTTGTCGCATTCTGGTCGAAGATTGACCGGCGCGTGGTGAAGCGCCGGCGCCGTGCGTTTATCCTCAGCCGGCGCAGGAAGCCTGTCCCCGCGCCGCCGCAGGCCGATCGCGATGTCGCTGCCTCGACTTAGTCCGATCACCGAAAAATCCGGAAAGTTTTCCGCGGAGGAGCGCGCGCTTTTGCTGCGCCTGGCTCACGATTCCATTCTCTCCGCGCTCGAAAAGCGCTCCATCCCGCTGGAGCCACCGACCCCTCATCTGGCCGAGCCTCGGGGCGTGTTTACTTCTCTTTATTTGCAGGGCCAGTTGCGAGGATGCGTCGGCTATGCGCTGGCCGTGACTCCGGTCTATCGAGCCGTGGCAGAGACGGCGCGGGCCGCGGCCTTTGAAGATATTCGATTTTCCCCGGTCACCCTGGAGGAAGCGCCGCATCTGCAGGTTGAGTTGAGCATCCTGTCGGTGCCGCGAGCGATCACCGCGGAAGAGGTGGAACCGGGCCATCATGGATTGCTGATCACTCTGAATGGACGACGTGGGTTGCTGCTGCCGCAGGTTGCCCAGGAGCATGGGTGGGATCGCCAGACGTTCCTCGAACAGACCTGCCGCAAGGCAGGGTTGCCGGTAGATGCGTGGCAAAAGGGAGCGGTCATCGAGGCGTTTACCGCGGAGGTGTTTGGAGAGAAGAGCGCCCAGGCTACCTAGAAGCGCCAAGGTCATCCCATCCGCTTTCTGCGGCGCTCGGCTTTGTAATCGTAGGTTGGATCGAAATCGAAAGTGCCGAAGGCTTCCAGAATTTTCTGCTGTTTATGCCAGCGAATGTACTCTTCAAGTGCAGCAATCACGGTTTCCGTCTTCGTTTTGTGCCGACCAAGAGTGCGGGATTCTTCCATCAAGCTATTGTCAATTTTGAAAGCAATTCCCTCCAAGGGCCATGATCTCACGGCCGGCTGACCGCCGCCAAAACAAAGCCGGGGACGTTTCCGTCCCCGGCTTCTGACTGCGTCGCTTTGCGGACTGAAAACTTCTGACCTATTCCACCTGATCGAGTTCCACACCATCGCCGGCGTGCACGTCTTCCATGGAGAAGACGACCATTCCGGTGGCGGTGGTGTTGGTCACGCCGATGACGACGATCTCACCGACGGCGCGGCGGGGCAGGTCACGCACGTGAATCACGGGACCATTTCCTTTGGTGAACATGCGGGGATCGACTGAGGGCGTTTTCTTCTGCGTGTCCTCAGCGATAGCCGCTTTGAATGAGAGCGAGTCGGCGGGATCGGTCAGATCCGCATCGTAGGAGCGCACGGCGCGGAAGAAGTCGCCAACCTTTACGCCCTGCGCCGCTCCGACGTTGAGATACACCTTCTGGCCGGTGCCGAACTGCGAATCAAAATCCTTACCCATCACGATGCGGCCGGAAACTTTGCTGCTCGAAGGCAGGAAACGGTCGAAGCGAATCGGCGTATGGAAAGTGACTGCCTGCTTCTCGGCAAACGGAATGGCAGTGTCGCCGGGGTTCACGCCGTCGCATGCATATTCGATCAGGGCGATGGCGGACTTGCTGCGCGTGTCGATGATCTTGATGCGACCGACTTCTTCATAGGGCTGGCCGGTTTCCTTCAAGAGCTTTTTCTGGCCCGGGAACATTTCATACTCGTTGACGTCACGCAGGGCTCGGACAATTTCATATTCCGCGCCAGCGCTGTAGCCGGTTCCCTTCAGGTAGACCATGTCACCGCGGGTGAACTTCGTAGTGGTAGGCGTCTGCAGGCCGCCTTCAACGAAGTTGGCGTCGGGCAGGGTTGCCTTGCTGATGAATCCAGCGCAATAGAGATCCGCATAGGTGGGAGTCTGGACGCGCTCGACGGGAAAGCTGGCCGTGGTCGGCGAGGTGCCCTGAGGAGTTTCGGTCGAACTCGCGTCGGTTCCCGACTGAGCCCACGCCGCGGTCGCCAGCAACAGCATTAACAATCCTGTTTTCTTCATGTTACCTCCGGCAGAGGACTGCCGTTCGTCCCCCACACTAGTCAAATGCCAGAAAAGAAAGGCTTCAATCGGAAGGTAACAAGAGGGTAAGGGAGGGTCAAGGTTACGAGGGTGTGGGCCTCATTGGACAAAAAGAATTTCGCGGAGAGTGCGAATCCGTTGTTGCATAAAGAATTACTCCCCTGTAATAATTCGCGGTCGTAAAACTTTGAGCTCATTTCTAAGGGCCGGAACCAGTGTCCGAACTCAGAACGCAGGGATTAAGGGTGCCCGAGACCAGGCTGTCGGATGTCAGACTGCCGGGCGGAAGACCGTCTGTCGGGCGCCCGGCGCCGGCCAGTACGGGCTACACGCCGCGCCTGTTGCCTCTGCGCTTGCCGCGGGTGTGCGTGGCGGTGATTGGCAACGATCCTGCGGAACTGGTGGATAAGGCCGAGTCCCTGGTTCGAGATAACTCCTTTCTCGAGTTCAGGTTGGACTATCTTTCGAAACCGGCACTGGCGATTCCGAAGGTGAAGCGCTTTCTGGAATCGAACCCCGGTACGGTGGTGGTGGCGACTTGCCGGCGAGTGCCGAATGGCGGGAAGTTTCGGGGGTCGATCGCCTCGCAACTTGATGTTCTGGCTAAGGCTGCGGCGGCTGGCTGCCAGTTGATTGACCTTGAACTGCAGACGGCAGCCAAATGCAAGCCCGAGCACCTTCGTAAGCTGCGCGGGCGAGCCGGGCTGATCCTTTCGTTCCATGACTTCAGGGGCACCAAGAAGCTGGATGAGACGCTCGAAAAGATGCGCGCCATCCCCGCCGATTACTACAAGTTAGTGAGCACGGCGACCACGCTCTCAGACAACGTGGGCATGATGAAGTTCCTTAACCGCGAGGGCGACCGAAATTCTCTGGTCAGCATGTGCATGGGAGAACAGGGCGTCATCAGCCGCGTGCTGGGCGTGCGCGCGGGCAGCGTGTTTACGTTTGCCGCAGCCGGGATTGGCCAGGAGACCGCGCCCGGGCAGATCACCGCGCAGGAGTTGCGCAATGTGTATCGCATCGACACCGTCGATGCGGCCACACGAGTCTATGGAGTGGCGGGCGATCCGATCGCGCATTCCCTGTCTCCGGCGATCATGAATGCGGCGTTCCGGCGGGAGAACGTGAACGCGGTGTTTCTGGCGCTTCATGCCAAGACCTTGAAGGATTTGTTGAACTGCGTGCGTGAGATTCCGATTCACGGCATCAGCGTGACCATGCCGTACAAAGAGGCGATCCTGTCGCATCTGGACAACACCGATGCGCACACCACGAAGATCGGCGCTTGCAACACGGTGGTGCGGGCGCAGGATGGCAAGCTTTATGGCTTCAACACGGACGCTTCCGGCATTGTGAGGCCACTGGAGCGCCGGCTGGCAACGCTGGAGAAGGCACGCATTCTGGTGCTTGGGGCGGGAGGCGCGGCGCGGGCAGCGGTCTTTGGATTGAAGGAGCGCGGGGCTGAAGTTTATATCCTGAATCGCAGCGCGGCTCCGGCCAAGAAGCTGGCCCACCAGGCGCGAGCGCGGCTGGCGAAGCGGGCCGATTTGAAGAAGCTGGCCTTCGACGTGATCATCAACGCGACCCCTGTGGGCATGGGAAATACGCGTGAAACACCCCTCCAGGAAAAAGAGATCAATGCCCGCTATGTCTTTGATATGGTGTACGATCCGGTCGAAACCCGGCTACTGAAGCTGGCCAAAGAGCGGGGAGCGCAGATAATTCCAGGGATCGAAATGTTCGTCCATCAAGCCGCCCGGCAGTTCGAGATATGGACGGGCAAACCCGCGCCCTTCGACGAGATGTTACGCGTGGTGGTGCTCGCTTTACAGGAGCGGGCACAGCGGAACGCCGGTGGAAAATGAAAGCGAATGATGCGTTCCGAAAAGAAAAAGTTGCATTTTAGTAGATGCCCAAAGTAATATGCAATTAGGGAATGAGAGACTGTAAGGCATTCCCTGATAGGTTCCACTAGTAGGTTTCGATCCTGTACCGCCCGGTTTCCAACTTCCAAGATCGTTTCACTTTGGCGAAACACTCGACGTGAGAGGCGACCCTGTTCGCTTCCATCCCGGTTCGGAGAGTTCAACATGGCGTGGTACGCGTACTGTCTGACTGAGCATCAAACCCTCCCCAATGGCACCCGCACTCGCCGCCCTTTCCTGTTAGAGGGTGTACAAGGCGTTAATGGCGCTGCGGTACTGAGCTATCCCAGCGGCGAATTTGCCGTGGTGGTTAGCGAGTACGACCGGCCAGGCAACGAACTTGATCAAAAGGCCGCTATCGAGCATGCACGGGTAGTGAGCAACTGCTTCCGCAATTCGACAGTCCTTCCCTTTAAATTCGGCACGATATTCGACAGTGAAGACGCTCTGCGCCAGGCCGTCCGGGTCAACCGGCGGGCCTTTGGACAGAGCGTGGAACGGCTGCGTGGCAAGTCCGAAATGCACATTAAGCTGGTAGTGCGCGACGGATCGCTGCGTGAGGCCATGATCGACATCGAACTGCCTGACACCGTTGGCGGCGACTACCTGTCGAAGCTGAAGGTGAAGGCCTCCCGCGAGCGCGAACGCCAGACCAAGGCGCGGGCGCTGTCGGTCCAGGTGCACAAGCTGTTCAATCCGCTTGAGGAAGAAGTGAGCTGCAAGAAAGTGGCTCCGGAGGGCATGTTGATCGACATCGCCCACCTGATCGACTCCAAGAGCGTGGAAAAGTACCAGAACCGCTATTCGACGGCAGCCAAGCAGTTGAAGAACTGCGAAGTGGCCATTAGCGGACCCTGGCCGCCCTATCACTTCCTGCCTGGGAAGCTGCGGACGGTTGCGGGTAACAGCTAGATTCCATTGAGTCTAAAGAGGCTGGCGGGATTGTGCAATTTCCCGCCAGCCTCTTCCTTTTTCCTTCTCTGGTAGGGGAATGCATTCAATGTGCATTGTTGTGCACTTGGGGTGGGCCGTGCTTTGCGCGAGGTTCTAGCCGCGGCTACGCCAATGCGAGCTAAGTGTCTCTGGGTCATCTATTTATATTTGATTTGTGGGATTGGCGGCTGAAGTCCGCCTTTGGCGCGGGAAGTGCTTCAGTCAGAGGTAATAAAGAGGCCGCAACCTAGCAACATGACCATCACTCTCTTTGATATTCCGCGTCACTACCCGAACCGTTCCGATCGGCGGAACGGCGTCTTGCATCGCCTATCCTGACATCACCTACCAATTTGTGCCTCTTGGACTTGGCCCCAGCAATGGGGCCATTTTTTATTTGGTAGTCGCGCTCTGGTAGACTTTCGCGCATGACGGCGATCCAGTCGAAGAGAATTTTTAGGGCAGTGTGCGGGAGCGGTGGCGTGCGCGGGATTTTTGCCGGTTCTGGCGCGGGCCGATTCTAGTCCGGCGGTCAAGTTCCCAACCAATCCGCGGGAGCGGGTTGCGGTGGCGGCGTATCCCTTTCGTGAATTTATTGTGGGGTGGAAGGAATCGGACGGGAATTCTGCGAGTGCGGTCCCGGTGGCGCAGCAGGTCGAATTGAAGGATTTCGCCGCGCACGTGGCGGAGAAATTTAACGTCCACCGGATCGAGCCCTGGAGCCGCGTCTTCCCTTCTACTGATGCGAAATATCTGGAGCAATTCCGCGCGGCCGTCGACAAGGCTCATTCTGCGGTCGTGGATATTGCCGTCGACGAAGAGTACAGCCAGTATTCAGCCGATGCGGCCGAGCGCGATCGGGCGGTGGTCGCCAGCAAGCGCTGGGTAGATGTCGGTGCGGCGCTGGGCTCCCCAAGCATTCGCACGCATATTCAGCAGGCAAAGGATTCGAAGCCGGACGCGGCAAGGGCTGCGGACACGTTGAAGCGTGTCGCGGAGTACGGCGAGAAGAAGAATGTTGTGATCCATCTGGAGAATGATGATCCGGTCAGCGAAGATCCGTTCTTCATTGTGCAGGTGATCGATAAAGTGAACAGTCCGTGGCTGCGGGCTTTGCCGGATTTCGGCAACTCGCTGGCCGCGCATGACTGAGGACTTCGCGTACAAAGGGATTGATGCGATGTTCGCCCATGCCTATGGCATCTGCCATGTGAAGGATGGCGAGGTGAACGAACAGGGCAAGGCGGTGCACGTCGACCTGGCGCGGACCTTCGGCATTCTGAAGGCGCATGGATACAAGGGATATTGCTCGATCGAGTACGACGCGCCAGGGGATCCGTATAAGGCCACGGCGGAATTGGTGGAAGGGACCGTAAAATTTTTGTCGTAAGTGGAGGAGATAGCATGAAACGGACGATCGTTGTTCCCATTCTGTTTTTCATTCTCTGTATCGGAGCTAGCGCAGCCGACCGGAAGCACATCGTGAATCCGCGGCCCAAGGGATTCGAAACGCTACCCTTCAGCGATGGGGTGCTGGTGGGGAACACGCTCTACGTCGCCGGTCATATTGGCGTTGAGCAAAAAACAGGCATGCCGCCGGCAAGCGCCGAAGAGGAGGCTCGACTGGCGATGGAAGGAATCAAGCAGACGGTGGAGTCTGCAGGCATGTCTATGGACGATCTGGTGTCGGTGCAGGTTTTCTGCACCGACTTGAAGCTCTATGACACGTTCAACACGGTTTACAAAAGTTATTTTCACGGCGGAGAATATCCGGCGCGGGCGTTTCTTGGAACGGCTACGTTGCTGCGCGGCGGACGATACGAAGTGATGGGGATTGCGATCAAGAAGTAGGGAATTCTCTTTTTGTTCGCCCACAATTGTATTTTTGTGGTATCTGTAATCCATGCGGAAGGCGATCAACCACCTGAAGAAATCGGATCCCGTGCTGCGCGGGATTATTGAACGGGTGGGACCTTTCCGGATGGAATTTGGCCCTCCGGAATTTTGCAGCCTGGCCGAGTCGATCGTCTATCAGCAACTGAATGGCAAGGCCGCGGCGACGATCTGGGAGCGCTTTGAGGCCCTGGCTGGGGATCCGCTTACGCCTGAGGGTATTTTGAAGTTGACGGACGAGCAGATGCGGGGCGTGGGCTTGTCGAAGCAGAAATCTTCTTACTTGAAGGATTTGGCGGCGAAGACGGCAGCGGGAGTTTTGGATTTTTCGCGATTGCCGGAATTGCCGGATGAAGAAGTGATCAAGCATCTGACCCAGGTGAAGGGCATCGGGGTGTGGACGGCGCACATGTTTCTGATGTTCACGCTGCAGCGTCCAGATGTGTTGCCCACGGGCGATTACGGAGTGCAGGCTGCGATCAAGAAACATTACCGTAAACGCAAACTGCCCAAGCCTGAGGTTATGGAAAAAATCGCGCGGGCATGGTCGCCGTATCGCAGCGTTGCCTGCTGGTATTTGTGGCGGAGCCTGGACATCAAGACTCTTTAATCACCCCTTTGACCACAGAGGGCACTGAGGATCACGGAGGAAAATCCTTTGCCTCTGTGATCCCGTGTGCCACTGTGTTTAAATGGTGGGCGATGGCTGACATCAAGATTCGTGTACTGGTGGCGAAGCCCGGGCTGGATGGGCATGATCGCGGCGCCAAGGTAATTGCGCGGGCGCTGCGCGATGCCGGGATGGAAGTGATTTATACCGGGCTGCGGCAGACGCCGGAGATGATCGTGAATGCGGCGCTGCAGGAAGATGTGCAGGTGATTGGACTGTCGATTTTGTCCGGGGCGCATAATGCGATTGTTCCGCGCGTGATGGACCTGCTCAAACAGAACAAGATGGACGATGTGATCGTGGTGGTCGGCGGGATTATTCCGAACCAGGATATCGATGGACTGAAGCAGAAGGGCGTGGCGGCGATTTTTCAACCGGGCACGGCGATGGATGACATCGTGCAGTATATTCGTAAGACCGTGAAGCAACCCGGAGTTCCCGCAGCCGGATAATCGAAAATCTTCTACACATTTCTTACGGGCGCGTTCGCCGCGAACTCCCGATGTTCAAATCAACCTTCCAGATTGACGATGCCCGGGGTGTGCGCATCGTGCGGCTGTGCTCCGAGGATGGCACGAACCGGCTTACGCGCGACCTTGTCCAATCATTGGCGGATGCGGCGGAGCAGTGGAGGCAGGAACCGCTGCCACTCGTGATTACGGGGAATGCAAAGTTTTTCTCCGCAGGCGCGGATCTTGAAGAAATTGTCGCGCTCGATGGGCCGAGCGCTCTGGAGTTTTCCAAGGTGGGGCAGCGACTGATGAGCGTCATCGGCGACTTCCCTGCCCCGGTGTACGCCGCGATCTCGGGATACTGCATGGGCGGTGGCCTCGATCTGGCACTGGCCTGCCGCTATCGAATTGCATCGCCGCACGCGGTGCTGGGGCATCGTGGCGCGGCGCTGGGGTTGATCACGGGTTGGGGAGGGACGCAGCGCTTGCCGCGGCTGATTGGCAAAGCGCGGGCGCTGGAAATGTTTGTTGCAGCCGAGAAGGTTTCCGCAGCGCGTGCCATCAACATTGGACTGGTGGATGCGATCGCGGATGATCCGGTGGCCGAAGCGATTCGCCGGCTTACGGCATAACGGTGGCGATGCGGCACGCTCTCCCCAACACTAGTTTGCGCGGTTTCGCTCCAGTGTTATACGGTAGTCAGGGCGCGTCTGAATGCTGACCGACGGGACGCGCGCCTGATCCGACTCATGGCTGATCGCAACGAATCTCCTACATTGAACGGGTCTTCCTCCGCCGACTTGCTGACCAGCAAGATCGATCCGACTTCGGCGCGCTTTGAAGCAAACATGCGCTTTCTGGCCGACTTGATGTCGCAGGTTCGGAATGAGGGCGAGAAGATTTGCGAGGGCGGCGGGACCAAGGCGGTTGAGAGCCAGCACGGCAAGGGACGTCTGACGGCGCGTGAGCGTGTTGGGAAGCTGGTCGATCCCGGAAGCTTTTTTGAGCTGGGCCAATACGCGGCATACGGCATGTACGAGGAGTGGGGCGGGGCCGCGGCGGCCGGCGTGATCACCGGCATGGCGCGGATTCACACGCGGATGGTGATGATCATCGCCAACGACGCGACGGTGAAGGCGGGCGCATTTTTTCCGATGACCGCGAAAAAGGTGATTCGCGCCCAGAACATCGCCATCGAGAATCGCATTCCGACAATTTATCTGGTCGATTCGGCCGGCGTTTTCTTGCCGCTGCAGGAAGACGTGTTTCCTGACACCGACGATTTCGGGCGCGTGTTTCGCAATAACGCGGTGATGTCGGCGATGGGCATTCCGCAGATTGCGGCGATTATGGGCATGTGCGTGGCTGGCGGCGGATATTTGCCGGTGATGTGCGATCACGTGCTGATGACGGATGGCAGTGGATTGTTTCTGGCTGGGCCGGCGCTGGTGCAGGCGGCGATTGGACAGAAAGTTTCGGCGGAAGAGTTGGGTGGGGCGGTGATGCATTCGGCGATCAGCGGCACAGTGGATTTTCGCGAACCGAATGATGAGGCCTGCATCGCGCGAATTCGATTGATTGTGGAGAAGTGGGGATACCGGCGGCTCTCGCCGTGGGATCGCAAGAAGCCGATTGAGCCGGTGCTGGCGGTCGAGGAAATTTACGGCATTTACGATTCGTCTCCGGCGCGTCCGTATGACATGAAGGAAGTGCTGGGGCGCGTGCTCGATGGCAGCCGCCTCGAGGAGTACAAGCCGGAGTATGGCAAGACGCTGGTGTGCGGCTATGGACGGATTGGCGGCTTCGCTGTGGGGATCGTGGCGAATCAGAAATTGCACGCGCAGCAGACCGACCACGAAGGCCACAAGCGACTGGAATTTGGCGGCGTCATCTATACCGAGTCGGCGGAGAAGGCAGCGCGGTTCATTATGGACTGCAACCAGAACTTGATTCCGCTGGTCTTTTTTCATGACGTGAATGGATTCATGGTGGGGCGCGATGCCGAGTGGAGCGGCATCATCAAGGCGGGCGCGAAGATGGTGAACGCCGTGGCAAATTCCGTGGTGCCGAAGATTACGGTCATCGTTGGCGGATCATTCGGCGCGGGACATTATGCGATGTGCGGGAAGGCGTACGATCCGCGATTTGTGTTTGCCTGGCCGACTGCGCGCTACGCGGTGATGGGCGGCGATTCGGCGGCGGGAACGCTGGTTGAGATCAAGGTGAAGCAACTGGAGCGTGGCGGCCAGAAGCTGAGCGAAGAGGAGCGTAAGGAACTCTACGAATCGGTGAAGCGGACTTACGACGAGCAGACGGATCCGCGTTACGGCGCGGCTCGTTTGTGGATCGATAAGATCATCGATCCGATTGAGACGCGCGAGGCGATTACGCAGGCGCTGGAAGCGGCGGCGCTGAATCCGGATGTGGCTGAGTTCAAAGTTGGAGTGCTGCAGACGTAAGTCAACTTCTGGCCACGGATTTACGCGGATTTACACGGATGAAGGGCTAACTGCTAAATGCCAATGGCTGATCTGGTCAAATTGATTGAATGTCCGCGCGATGCCTGGCAGGGGCTGGCGGGGATGATCCCTGCCGATCTGAAGTCGGATTATCTGAAAGCTTTGATCAGCGCGGGATTCAAGCACATCGATGCGGTGTCGTTCGTGTCGCCGAAGGCCATTCCGCAGACGGCGGATTCGGAGGAAGTGCTGAAGGAACTTGATCCGCCGGATGATGTGGAGATCATCGGCATTGTGGTCAATGAAAAAGGCGCGCAGCGGGCGATCGACACGCAGGCCGTCTCCACGCTCGGATTTCCGTATTCCATTTCAGAGACGTTTCTGCGCAAGAATCAGAACCAGTCTCCTGAGGACGCGCTTGAGGAATTGGAGAAGATTCAAAAGAAGGCCGACGATGCGAGGCTGGATGTCGTCGTGTACATTTCGATGGCATTCGGCAATCCGTATGGCGATGTGTGGAGCGTAGACGAGGTCGTCGAGGCGATCGGGTTGCTGGAAGTGGAGAATCTGCAGACGATTTCACTCGCCGACACGGTCGGCATGGCCAGCCCCGAGCAGATTCGCGAAGTGGTGGGTGCGGTGATGGAGCACTACGACTATCTCGATATCGGCGTGCACCTGCACAGCCGGCCCGATCAGGCCGCGGAAAAGATTTTGGCGGCTTACGACGCGGGTTGCCGGAGATTTGATTCGGCGATCGGAGGGTTGGGTGGATGTCCGTTCGCACAGGACGCGCTCGTGGGAAATATTGCGACTGAGAAGGTGATTGAGACGCTTCGGCAGCGCGGCGCGCAGTTACCGGAGTTGAAGCCTCTGGACACTCTGGTGCGAGCGACTGCCGGAATTGCCGCGAAGTATTCGAATTCGCAGGCTGCAGATTGAAACCAGATGAGCTATAGCACGATACAACTCGCATACGACGGCGGCGTGGCCACGATCACGCTGAACCGTCCGGAGAAGCGCAACGCCATCAGCTTCGATCTGATTGATGACCTGTTGCGCGCGCTGGAGGAAGTGGCGAAGAGCGACGCGATCATTCTGATCCTGACCGGCGCGGGCAAAGCATTTTGCTCCGGCATGGATTTGGAGAATCTGAAGGCGCTGCTGGGGCGCACGGCCGAACAGAATCTGGAAGACACACGGACCATGGTTCGGCTGTTTCGGGCGGTCTACGAATTTCCGAAGGTGACGATTGCCGCCGTGAATGGCCCGGCCATCGCGGGTGGAACCGGGCTGGCGTTGCTGTGCGACTTCACGCTCGCCGTGCCGGAAGCCAAGTTTGGATACACTGAAGTGCGCATCGGATTTGTGCCGGCGATTGTTTCCACGTTTCTGCTGCGGCAGGTGGGAGAAAAGCAGGCGCGCGATCTGCTGCTGACGGGAAGGATTTTCGGCGCCGAAGAAGCAGTGCGACTTGGACTGGTGAATGAAATCGTGCCTCCCGAAAAGCTGATGTCCCGGGCGCGCGAATTAGCCGCGCTGTTAATGGAGAACAGCACTGCCTCGCTGCGGGCGACGAAGAAATTGCTGACCGATCATGCGCGCGCGGAAGTGGACGTGCAGATCGAGGCGGCGGTGCGCGAGAATGCAGCGATCCGGAGCACAGCCGACTTCCGCGAGGGAATTTCTTCGTTCCTGGAAAAACGTAAACCAGTGTGGACGGGCAAATGAGTTCGAACGGTCATCACGTGAACGAAACGCGAGTGCGGGTCCGCTACGCGGAGACCGATCAGATGGGCGTGGTTTATCACTCGAACCATCTGATCTGGTTTGAAGTGGGACGGGTTGAGTTCATGCGGGAAATGGGATTTTTGTACCGCGATATGGAACGCGAGGACGGGCGGTTTATCGCGGTCGCCGAGGTGACGTGCCGGTATCGGGCTCCGGTGTATTACGACCAGGAAGTGATCGTGCGAACGCATCTGAAGAGCGTGCGCGAATCCGTGGTGATGTTCGGCTACGAACTGCTGCGAGCCGAAGATGGCGTGCTGGTGGCCGAAGGGGAGACGACGCACATCGTCACCGATTCGAATATGAAGATCGCGGCGTTGCCGGAAAAATATCTAACGGCATTTCGCGCCGCGGTCGGAAAATAATCTAGTCGAACAATTATTAGTCCCAGGACCTTCTTCTTGAACGCACTTCATATCAGTGGCAACGATTTAACGCTGGAAGCGGTTCGCGAAGTTGCGGACATCAATGCGCGGCGGGCCGTATTGCTGTCGGCCGATGCGCGCGAACTGGTCAATCAGGCGCGGGCAGTGGTCGACGAGATTGTCGCCAGCAACAAGCTCGCGTATGCGATTACAACCGGCGTGGGCAAGTTAAGCGATGTGCGGATCGCGGGCGACCAGATTCGCGAACTGCAGGTGAACCTGGTGCGCTCGCATGCGGTGGGCGTGGGCGAACCGCTTTCCGTTGCAGAGACTCGCGCCATGATGTTGCTGCGGGCGAATTCGCTGGCTAAGGGCCATTCGGGCGTGCGGGCCATCGTGATCGATACGCTCTGCGAGATGCTCAACCGCGGCGTGACCCCGGTGATCCCGTCACAAGGCAGCGTGGGGGCTAGCGGCGATCTGGCGCCGCTGGCGCATCTGGCACTGGCGCTGATTGGCGAAGGCGAATGTTTCGACGAGAAGGGCGCACACAAGATCAGCTCGCAGGCACTCAGCCAGGCACAAATCAAGCCGCTGGTTTTGGAAGCGAAGGAAACCATTTCGCTGATCAACGGCACCCAGGCGATGCTGGCTTCAGGAACGCTTTCGCTGCTGGCAGCGGAAACGCTGGCGGACTCGGCGGATGTGCTCGGTGGACTTTGCTGCGATGCGCTGAAGGGCACGGACACGGCGTTTGACGAGCGCATTCACAAGGCACGCCCGCATCGCGGGCAGGTGAAGGTTGCGGCCAATCTGCGCCGCATGCTGGAAGGCAGCCAGATTCGCGAGTCGCATCGCGCTTGCGGACGCGTGCAGGATGCGTATTCGCTGCGCTGTATTCCTCAAGTGCACGGCGCGGTGCGCGACACGCTGGCTCATTGCCGCGAAATCTTCGAGACTGAGGCTAACTCCGCCGTTGATAATCCGCTGGTGTTCATTACGGATGCGAAGAATCTTGCCGGCGACGTGATCTCCGGCGGGAACTTTCATGGGGAACCGCTGGCGTTTGCCTTGGATTTTCTCGCCATCGGACTGAGTGCACTTGCCGGCATCAGCGAGCGGCGCATTGAACGGCTGGTGAATCCCGCGCTCAGCGAGGGTTTGCCACCATTTCTGGCTCCGGGGGCCGGGTTGAATTCCGGATTCATGATGCCGCAAGTCACGGCCGCGGCTCTGGTCAGTGAGAATAAGGTGCTGGCGCACCCGGCCTCGGTGGATTCGATCACGACCTCGGGCAACAAGGAAGATTACGTTTCCATGGGAATGACGGCGGCGCTCAAACTCAAGCGCATCGTCGAGAATACGCGGACTGTTCTGGCGATTGAAGCCATGGCGGTTGCCCAGGCATTGGATTTTCTTGCGCCCCTGAAAACTTCGCAGCGCGGACAGGCGGCGCATGCGGCGATTCGCTCAGTGTGTGCGACGATGGAGAAGGACCGCGTGATGTACAACGACTTCGCACGGCTCTCGGCTTTAATCGCGAGCGGGAAACTGGCCGAAATCTTGCGCTAGCATAATCGTCTTCGCAAACTCTTCCTGAATATGAAAACGCTTACGGAATATCTGAAATTTCATACCAAGACGCATCGCGCTTACGTTCACATCACGCCGCAGGTCGAAGAAATCGTCCGCAAGAGCGGGGTCAAGGAAGGCATGGTGCTGATTTCGGCCATGCACATCACGGCGGGCGTGTATGTGAATGACAACGAGAGCGGATTAATTGAGGACATCGATCAATGGCTCGAACATCTCGCTCCGTTTCGCAAAGACTACAAGCATCATGAAACGGGCGAGGACAACGGCGATTCGCACCTGAAGGCGCTGCTGATTCATCACGAGGTGATTGTGCCCATCACTGCGGGCAAACTTGATCTGGGCACGTGGCAGCGGATTTTCTATGCCGAGTTCGATGGCCAGCGCGATAAACGAGTGATCGTGAAAGTCATGGGAGAGTGATTAAGTGTCGGAAGAGTTGACCGAATTACAAGAACACGCGGAACATGCCAAGCACGATCCCAGCCTTGTCCCGGTTTCGGTAACCATGGCGGTGCTGGCTGTGCTGGTTGCGGTAGTCTCATTGCTGGGACACCGAGCGCACACAGAAGAAGTCGTGCTGCAGGCCAAGTCGTCGGATCAGTGGGCCTATTATCAGGCGAAGAATATCCGGAGGCATACGGATGAGATGTTCACCGATCTGACTTCGGTACAGGCGACAACGGACGCGGCGCTGCTGGCTCAGTTGCGCAAGAAGTATGCAGACGAGGCTACCCGCTACAAGGATGAGCAGAAAGAGATCGAAGACAAGGCCCGCGAGTTAGAGAACGAAGTGAGCAGTGAACGAAATCGGGCTGACCGGTTCGATCTGGCAGAGGTCTTCCTTGAAATCGGATTAGTGATCACCTCGATCACTTTGCTTTCCGGACGTCGGATATTCTGGCTAGGTGGAATGGGGCTGGGAGTGATCGGCCTGATTGTCGCCTGCACCGGTTTTCTCGTGCACTAATTTCCTGCAGTTCCGGCCGAAGAACCAGCCAATCTCCTTCTTCTCTGGTTGCCCCTTCAGCGCAAGGAATGGCCCGATCGCGAGCGCATCCATGCGCGTGCGTTGAAAGCAGGCAATGGCTTCCTCCGGAGTGCATACGATCGGCTCGTTTTCGTTGAAGCTGGTGTTCAGAATGACAGGGATGCCGGTCTTTCGGTGAAAGGCGGAGATCAGGTCGTAGTACATCGGATTTTCTTCGCGCGTGACCGTTTGCAGGCGGCCAGTGTCGTCGACGTGGTTCACCGCGCATAGCAGGCTGCGCTTCTCCGGCCGGATTTTATAAACGTGCAGCATGAAGGGCGAGGGATGATCGTGCTCAAAATATTCGTGCTGATACTCGGCGAGGATCGATGGGGCAAAGGGGCGAAACCATTCGCGGTGCTTGATGCGCGCGTTGAGAATTTCTTTCATGTTGGGCAGGCCGGGATGTGCCACGATGGAACGGTTGCCCAGCGCGCGCGGGCCCCATTCCATGCGGCCCTGGAACCACCCGACCACGTTCCCGGCGGCGATTTGCTCCGCTACTTCGTCGAGAAAAGCATCGTGCTCGAGTTTGCGAGATTGTAACCCGGCATTCTGCAAGGCTGATTGGATACGCGAGTCCGAAAACTCCGGACCGAGATAAGACTTTCTCAGTTCATGGCGACGGGGCTGCTTGAGAACCGAATGATAGGTATGCAGAGCAGCGCCGATGGCCAAGCCTTCGTCTCCCGCAGCGGGCTGAATGTAAGTACTGCGAAATGGAGTCTGGTCAAAGATCTTGCCGTTGGCAACGCTGTTGAGGGCGCAGCCTCCAGCCGTGGCAAGATCATCGAGCGGCACGCGTCCATGCAGTTGGTTGAGGAGATGAAAGAAGATTTCTTCGAAACGATGCTGGAGCGCGAAGGCAAGCTCTTTGTCCCGCTGGGTAATTTCCGCATGCAGGCGACGAGGCTCGCCGAACAATTTCTCCATGCGATCGGAGAAATGACGCGCTAATCGCACCGTGCCATCCGGCAGAATTTGCATGCCTTGATTGCTGCCCAGCGGTTTGAAGTAGCTGAGGTCGAGGTGAAACCCGCCATTCTTTGGAGTTACGATGTTGCTGATCTGTTCAGCGAGCGCGCCCGTTCCGTAGGGAGCGAGACCCATTACCTTGCCTTCGTCGCCGTATTGGGTGTAGCCGATGAACTCGCAGATCATGCTGTAGAAGCTGCCCAGCGAGTGCGGGAGAAACACGCGGTCGAGCACTTCAATTTCGTTGCCTTCGCAGCGGGCCATCATGGTGGAGACGAAATCGCCGGAGCCGTCGTAACTGAAGCCGGCGGCCTTTTCCCAGGGCGAACAGTAGTACGCGCTGGCAATGTGGGCGATGTGATGTTCGAGGTGATGCTCCTGAAACCGAAGCGCGGCCGTTTCAACATCGAGTGCCTTCGCCAAGAGCGAACGCACATCGCGCATGGCTTCTTTTCTTTGACGAAGGCGGATAAAATTCAGAATTTTGGCAGGATTCGCGAGCGCATATTGAACTTTCTTCGTGAGATTCGCGTCGCTGTCCTGACCGACGGCAACATGTTCCACGTCAGAAATCTTCGCGCCTACCGCGTCCAGGCATGCCTTCACGGCCAGCGCAGGGAATCCACCGAAATGTTTATGGCGGTTGAGTCGCTCCTCAGCGATGGCAAATTTCACTTCGCCATCGAGGAGAATGGCTGCCGATGCGTCGGCGTGAAACATGTTTAGGCCCAAAATGAGCATGAACTAACGTCTTCTCCCATGGATTGCAATTCGGCGGATCATTCCACTCTGAGGTTGGTGGCGCTACACGCAGCTTCTATGAATTCTGCGGAATCGACTCTGAGTCCGCTGCCCATTGGCCACGGCATCGTTAATACGAAGTGTCGCCAGCGATGAGCAGATCAGTTCCTCGAAAGAAATTGGCGCATCCTGTTTTCGCAACACAAATTGTACAAATGCGGCCCACTCGGAGTGGTGCCCCTTATCCTGTCGCCAACGGGAATGAGTGGTCTGTTTGCGGCCATTGCGAACAAGTTCGAGGCGTCGAAAATCTTCGAGCACGGCAGTGCTGCCTCCGCCGAATACTTCGATTCTCTCTTTCGAAAATGCGCGGTCACCATTCGCCAGATAACTGATGGTGCCCTGAGAGCCGTTGGCAAAGGCAAGCGACGCGAGCACGTTGTCGCCGCTATAGCGACTCGTATTGCTGATGAGGCGCGCCTCGACCTCGACGATGGGAGATCCCGCGAGGTACATCAGCAGGTCGACAAAGTGGCAAACCTCGCCCAGAATGCGGCCTCCTCCCTGCTCGCGATCGTTCACCCAGTGATCGGGCGGAAGGTGTCCTGCATTAATGCGATAGTGCAGAGCGAGCGGCTCGGAGACCGGCGCGAGGAACTGTTTCAACTGCGTGATCATCGGGGCGAAGCGGCGATTGTAGCCGACCATCAACGCAGGACGCTTGTGAGGCAGAATTCCAACGTAGGCACGCACGATGGAGCGCAATTCAGCTTCGGTGAGGCAGAGCGGCTTTTCGCAGAAGACGTGCTTCCCTGCCGCGAGCGAATTCAGAACTTGCTTTGCATGCAGGTGATGGCGGGTCGCAATGACGACCGTGTTGATTAGAGCATCGTGAACAAGTTGGGCTTCGTCGGTAGTGCAGCTCTTGAAACCGAATTTTTGCCCAGCGTGCTGAGCGTGCGATCCGGTTGCGGCGCAGAGCGCAATCAGCGATGTATCTGACGAATTCTTGAGTGCGGGAATGAGTGTCCCGGTGGCGAATATTCCGGCACCCAGCACCCCGACTGCGACGACGGTCTTGGAGTCGGATTTTGAGGCAGGTGGAGCAAGTCCATCTCTGGGCACAATCGCGAGCGTCTGCGAGTCGTTGACATTTTCAGAGTATCGAATGACGACGCCGAGAAATGGCTCGTGAGATTTTCCGGTGATCAGTTCGTAGGCTGCGGGTGCGTCGTCTATCGTGAAGGTGTGCGTGATCAGCGGAGCGACGATGATTTTTCTCTCGGCGAGCAGTTGCAGAAATGCCTGCAGGTTGCGGGTCTCGGTCCAGCGCACGTAGCCGATGGGATAGTCGCGGCCCTTCTGCTCATAGGCAGCGTCGTAGCGGCCAGGCCCATACGAGCGGGAGATGCGGAAGTCGAGTTCCTTCTCGTAATAGAGTTTGCGCTCGATCTCCATTCCAACCGTGCCCACCGCCACGACGATGGCGCGATCGCGGGCGATTGCGCCCGCAAGATTGACCGGATCGCTGCTCGGAGTCTCCGCGGTGATGAGAACGGAATCGACGCCCATGCCCCCGGACAGCTGGAGACAAAGATCGCGAAACTCCGCGGCAGAGCTAGCGACCGCATCGGCGCCCAAGTTTCGTGCCAGCTGAGAGCGGGCCGCGTCGATATCCATTCCAAGAACGCGGCAACCGGCGCCTCTCAACAATTGCACGGTGAGTTGGCCGAGCAGGCCCAGACCGATGACCGCAACCAAATCGCCAAGCCTGGCCTCCGCGGTGCGAATGCCGTGCAGAGCCACGGCGCCGAGAGTGCCGAAAGCCGCTTCTTCGAATGGGACTTCTTCTCCGGAGTCAGGATCGCGCGCCGGAATTTGCGCGACCAGCAATCGCGGCACGCACGCGACCTCGGCGTGAACGGCGAATCCTGCGCCGGCGCAAGCGACGCGATCACCGGGATGAAGGTCGGTCACTCCTTCACCGACAGCAATCACAGTTCCGGCGCTGCTGTAGCCGGGGCTCTGCGGCTGGTCGAGACGGCTGCTTACGGCTTGCATTGCGGAGTGGATGCCGTCGCGGCGAACTTTTGAGATGACCTCACGAACCAGGTCGGGCCGCGCTCTGGCTTTTTCGAGAAGACTCTTGCGCGCAAACTCAGCCGAGGCGCGCTCGGTACCAGCCGATACCACCGACGCCGCGATCCGCACCAGGACGCAACCGGGGAGAAGTTGAGGCGCGGGAACCTCTTCGACTGTAATTTCACCAGTGCGCGCGTGTTGGAGAACTTGCTTCATGCGGTTGCCGCCTGCGCGGGCAATGACTCTGATTCGAAAGTCTTGGCGCCACCGTCGAGAAATGTTTGCATCCACAATTCAAGCGTGAGGAACTGCCACAGTTGCATCGACCAGTCCCGGCGGCCGCTGCGATGCTCATCAACGTAGCGCGCAACGGCTTCGGGCCGGAACAGTCCGCGCTTGCTGAGTTGTGCGGGCGACAGCAGGTCGTCCACCATTTCTTTGAGATCGTTGGCCAACCAATAGTCTACCGGAGCGGCAAAGCCGGCTTTCGGTTGCTGCAACACTTCGCGCGGCAGAACGTCGCGCATGGCCTGGCGGAAGATGTATTTCGTCGTGGGCTTCCAAAAACCTTTCAACTTCAAATCGGGCGGAACATTCCACGCCACGAACTCGGCCAGTTCCCGATCGAGAAATGGGACGCGCACTTCGACGGAGACTGCCATGCTCATCTTGTCGTTGTAGGTGAGGTTGAGACTGGTCATGAAAATCTTGGTGTCGAGATAGAGCATCTGGTGCAGGAAGTCCGCATCGCCGACGCGGTCGAACGCGGCTCGATGCTGTCGGGCGGGATCAGAATCCGCAATTTCGGCAGCGAGATCAGATGTGTAGAGCGTGGATTTCTGGCAGTCATCCAAGTATGTGCAGTTGGCGATGAAGCGGTCGACCGGAGCGAGGGACGCGCTGCGCGCCATTTTTCTGGCGAGGCGAAGTTGACCCTTGACCGGAGTACCTCGCAGGCTGGGCAGCGCGGCCAGTGCGCCTTCCGCCAAGCCGCGCGCGAATGACGGCATGGTTCGATAAGCCTGTGCCCAGTAATGCGCGACATGCTTGCGATAGCCGCCGAACAATTCGTCGCCGCCGACACCGGAGAGCAGCACCGTCGCTTGTTTTCGAGCCTCGCGACAAACGAGATAGGCAGTGATGATCGCGGGATCGGCCGTGGGCTCGTCCATGTGCCAGACGAGGCGCGGCAGCAGATCGGTGACGTCGGGCTCGACCACGATGCGCTGGTTTTCGCAGCCCAGTTGCCGCGCCAGGCGAGTGGCAACTTCGGGATCATCGAGCGTGGTTTCGCCCACGCGATATTTCTTGGGGAAGGTGATCGTGTACGTACGCACTGGCTGAGTGGTCGCCTTACGCATCATGGCGACGATGCTGGAGGAATCGAGACCCGCGCTGAGAAATGCGCCAATGGGTACGTCGCTGATCATCTGGGCTTCGACCGAGCGGCGAAAGCGCTCGCGGATTTCCTCTGCGAGATCGGCCTCCGACCGGACATAGGTATGTTTCGCTGGCGGGAATGTGAGATCCCAGTACTGCGTGAGTTTCAGTTCGCCTGCGCGCAGAGTCGCATAGTGACCCGCGGGAAGTTTGTGAATGCGGCGAAACATCGTCTTGGGATCGGGGACCCAGAGGAAGGTCAGATACTGGTGAAGCGACTGTGGATCGAGTTCGGCTTCGATTCCCGGAACCTGCAGCAGGGCCTTGATCTCCGAGGCGAAGGCGAATCGGTCGCCATCATGGAAATAGTAGAAGGGCTTGACGCCGAAGTGATCGCGCGCCATGAACAGCGTCGGAGTTGCACTGCGCAAATCGCAGATCGCGAACGCGAACATTCCGTTCAGGCGCTTTACGCAGTCGGGACCTTCTTGCTCGTAGAGGTGAAGCACGACTTCGGTGTCGGTGTGCGAGACGAATCGATGCCCTTTGCTTTCGAGTTCGTGGCGTAGTTCCGCGAAGTTATAAATCTCTCCGTTGTAGGTGATCCACAGAGTGCGGTCTTCGTTGCACATTGGCATGTGGCCGAGCGGAGACAGGTCGAGAATGGCAAGACGGCGACTGCCGAGGCCGATGTAGGAACCGTCAGGAAATTTGCGGTCCCAGAGACCGGAATCGTCGGGGCCGCGGTGCGCCTGCACGCGCGTCATGCGCGCCAGCGTCTCCCGATCTCCGCAATTCACGACCCCGTTAATGCCACACATTTTGCCGGTTCCCGTTAACGCATCGTCCTCATGCGCGTTTTCAATTCGTAGATCTTGGCCTTGGTGTGAAACATCTGCACCGCCTGAAAGCCGCAATAGATCAGGCCGGGAACGCCGTCAAGAAATCCGAGGCGCAGAAAATATCGATAGCAGAAGAGCAGAACCGGCGAACCGGGCACGGCATAGAGCTTCTTCTTGAGCCAGCGACGGCGCTGGGCTTGTGTGCCGAAAAATGCCGGTGGCAGCTCCGTGCTATTCGATTCTACTTGCAGGAGCACACGCGATTCCCAGTTGGAATACTCATCATGCTTCTGAATGTAGCGAGAAAGCGATTCCACGTTGTGATGAATGAGCGGATGCTTCAGTCGCGAGGTCGGACCGTCGGCCACGACGTGTTCGTGAATTTCCATGTCGGCCATGGAAGCATCCTGGTCGCGGAGGCGGCATTCGTAGCGGCCCTTGCCGCGGCGGAAGAGAGCCAGTTTCCAGAAGCTGGCATCGCCGTGACGGAGAACTCTTCCCAGAAAATGCATGCGCAGCGAAATGTAGTAGCCGTTGAATGCCGGATCCTGAATGGCCCTGCGAATCTCTTCCGCGAGTTCTGGAGTGAGGGCTTCGTCAGCATCGACCAAAAGAATCCAGTCGTAGGCGAAATCCAGATTCTCCATCGCCCATTGGCGCTTTTTTGGCCAGCCGCCCTGATAGTGGAATTGCACGACCTTGGCGCCGAAGGTGCGCGCGATTTCCGGAGTCGCGTCGGTGCTCTGCGAGTCGATCACGTAGACTTCGCCGACTTCTCGCAGGGCCGCGAGGCAACGGGGCAGATTCTTTTCTTCATTGCGCGCAGCCACGATCACGCTGACCGGCAGTTTCGCCGCAGCGGTTGCAGGTTGCATCTTCTCGTCTTGTTCCACTTTCTGCATGCGGATCAAAGCTGCAATTCGCACCAGCGGTGCAGCACGTACAGCGACCACGGACGCGACCACGAAGCCGTTCCGCCCAGGAAATCCTGCCAGATCTGCTGGACCCGGTCGCCATCGAGCAGACCACCGAGCGGGCCGGAATTGACTCGCTGCGCCTGCAGCACCGGCTCAATTTCTGAACGAAGTTCCTGGCGCATCCAATGTTCGAATGGCAAAGTGAAGCCGCGCTTGCGGCGATGGACGATGTCGTCAGGCAGCGAACCGGCGAGTGAGTCAACCAGCAATTTCTTCGGCGTGTGATTCAGTTTCGACGCGCCGGGCAGGGCAAGCACCGCTTTAGCCAGTTGGTGATCAATCAGCGGAACCCGTACCTCGAGGCCCTGGGACATACTCATGCAGTCGGCATCGCGCAATAAGGTATTGAGCATATAACAGCGCGACTCGAGATAGGAAACGCGATTGACGGGATCGAGCGCAAGAGCACGCGTGAGCGCAGCGCGCTGCGAGGCTGCGGCCTCGGCGTCAAACGCTTTTGATCCGGGAAAGAGAAGATCACACTGACTCGGCGTGAACAACCTGCGAGTCAGAAAGTACGGATGCAGACCCCGGCCGTTGTCACTGGCCAGCGAGAGAAGCTTGCGTTTCTGGTCCGTATCGCGAGAAACGGCATCGAACAACGCTGCCAACGGAGAGCGCATCGCTCCCGGCATTCGATTCCAGATGTCGGCGAAGCGCTCCATGCGCGGAACCACGCGGAAGCTGGAATAACCGGCGAAAACCTCATCGCCGCCGAGGCCGGATAACGCGACCTTGACGCCGGCGCGGCGCGTCTCGCGGGACACGAAGTAGGTGTTGACCCCGTCCATGGTGGGCAGGTCCATGGCTCGCAGCGCGTCTGGAATCGACGAGAGAACATCCGACTGGGTCACGCTGATCTCGTGATGGTCGGTGTGAAACTTGGCGGCGACGGCCCGGGAGTATTGCGCTTCGGAGAATTCGGCTTCCTGAAAAACAATCGAGAACGTGCTGGCGGTGACGCCGCTGCGGCTCAGGATGCTGACCAGCGCGCTGGAATCGATGCCACCGGAGAGAAATACTCCCACTGGAACGTCGCTGACTAACTGCAGGCGGACGGAGTCTTCGAGCAAGGATTGCAAAGTCCCGTCTGCCGTCGCACTTTCATTGCTGTCGACAATGTCCCAATACTCTGACTGCAGCGCTTCGCCATCTTTCCACACCAGGCTGTGGCCGGCGGGTAGCGAGCGAACTCCCTCGATCAACGTGTGGGGATCGTAGGCGGAGCCGAACGTCAGATAGTTCAGAAGGCCGGCGCGGTCCGGAACGCGCGGCACGAGCCCGGTCCCGAGAATCGTGCGCACTTCGGAGGCGAAGATGAAGTACGGTCCGGCTTGCGCATAGTAGAGCGGCTTGATGCCCATGGGATCGCGGGCCATGAAGAGTTGATGGCGAGCCGCATCCCACAGAGCGAAGGCGAACATCCCGCGAAACTTCGCCAAGCATGCCTCGCCCCAGCGAGCGTAAGCCCTCAGCAGAACTTCGGTATCGGAATGGCTGACGAACATCGCTCCCGCCTGCTCGAGTTCGCGGCGAATGTCACGGAAGTTATAGATTTCGCCGTTGTAGACCAGCCAGTTGCCGGTCTCGCTATCGTGCATGGGTTGGTGGGCAAGCGGGGACAGATCGAGAATGGCGAGCCGACGGTTGCCCAAGCCAATCTCTACCGAAGTCGGAACGGACTCACGCAGCAGGATGGTGCCGGAATCGTCGGGGCCGCGATGGGCGAGCGAATCGGTGCCACGCTGGAGGATCTCCTGCGAAACCGAGGCGTTCTTACCAACGATGCCGAAAATGCCGCACATGCAGAATGTCAGCCCGATACAAGTCTGGGAGCGCTCCTATTAAACACTACGAGGCGAGGTGGAAATCGTATGGAAAACTAATCAGCGGACCATGGCTGGAGCGGGCTGGGCGCGGGCAGTTGATGCAACTGAAAATCTATTGTATTGTGCGCTATATCCGATTTTGAGGCGCAGTTCCCAGGCCTGAGCTCCTGCATTCCGCTCCACACGGGGCCGTGGACGCCGCTTCGAACGATCCCCATGCCCATTGCCGCCGACGTAGTGCTTGGCCACGGAGTACAAGTCTTCCACCGCGACCTCGTCAACCTTTATGGCTGCTCGGTGGGCGATGAAACCAAGATTGGGGCGTTTGTGGAGATTCAGAAGAATGCCGCGATTGGCAGCCGCTGCAAAATCTCGTCGCACACATTTATTTGTGAAGGCGTGACCATTGAAGACGATGTCTTCGTGGGCCATGGCGTGATGTTCATCAACGACCTCTATCCGCGGGCCACACAAAATGGACGCTTGCAAAACGACAGCGACTGGGCGGTCGTGCCCACGCGGGTGAAGCGCGGCGCGTCGATCGGGAGCGGAGCCGTCATTCTTGCAGGGATCACCATTGGAGAAGAAGCACTGGTCGGCGCTGGCGCCGTGGTCACTCACGATGTGGCCGACCGCAAGATCGTGAAGGGTGTTCCGGCGCGGCTCAGCCGCGAGGTCCCACGCAATCAGGTCTCAAGCAAGCCCGCGCACCGGGAGGTATCTTGATTCGAATCGGAGTGGTTGGTTACGGCTACTGGGGTCCAAACCTGGTGCGGAATTTCGTGGAGACGCAGGGCGCGCAAGTGGCATGCGTCAGCGATCTGCGGGCCGACCGGCTGGCGCTGGTCAGCAACCGTTATCCTGCGATTCAGACTACACAGAATGTCCGCGAGCTGATTGAGAATCCGGCGATCGATGCGGTTGCGATTGCCACTCCGGTGTCGACGCACTATGAACTCGCTCTGCGCGCTCTGCAGGAAGGCAAGCATGTACTGGTGGAGAAGCCTCTGGCTTCGAACACCGATCAGGTGCAGCGGCTGATGGACGTGGCGCGGAAGCGGAACCTGGTGCTTATGGTCGATCACACGTTTGTGTATACCGGGGCTGTGCGGAAGATTCGCGAACTGGTGGATAGCGGCGGACTTGGCGAAATTTATTATTACGATTCAGTGCGCGTGAATCTGGGGCTTTTTCAGCACGATGTGAACGTGCTGTGGGATCTTGCGGTGCACGATCTTTCCATCATGGATTACGTGCTGCCCTTCCGGCCCTGCGCGGTTTCTGCGACCGGGTTGAGCCATGTTCCGGGAGGCACGGAGAACATCGCGTATCTCACACTTTTTTTTGAGGGCAGTCAGATTGCGCACATCCACGCCAACTGGCTGGCCCCGGTAAAGCTGCGACGCACGCTGATCGGCGCCAGCCGGAAGATGATCGTCTACGACGATCTGGATCAGGGGGAGAAGATCAAGGTTTACGATAAAGGCATCACCTTGAACAATCACCAGAATCCGGAGAAGCTTTATCAGGCGCTCGTAGGCTACCGCACTGGCGACATGCTCGCGCCGCAGATCGACATGACTGAGGCGTTGCGCCGGGAAGCGGATCACTTCGTGGCATGCATCCAACAGAGCGCGGAGCCGGAAACAGGTGGCAGCGCTGGACTTCGCGTAGTGGAGATTCTTGAAGCAGCATCGCAATCCATGACGCAACATGGGCGGCCCGTAGAATTGAGGCTCACCCCACTTGAAGCTACGGCTTAGCCACAAATCACACAGGCTGAAGATCACACAGGATCTCGAATGACCGACATCAAAGTACCGTATCTCGATTTGAAGGCGCAGTATCGCAGCATTAAGCCGGAGATTGATGCCGCCATCGGCAGAGTGCTGGAGAGTTGCCAGTTTGTGCTGGGCGCGGAGGTGGCGGGCTTCGAGCAGGAGTTCGCGGCCTACTGTGGCACGTCGGAGTGTATCGCCCTGAATTCCGGGACCAGCGCGCTGCACCTTGCCTTGCTGGCTGCGGGCGTGGGTGCGGGCGATGAAGTCATCACGGTTCCTTTCACATTTGTGGCCAGCGTCGCCGCGATTCTCTACGCGGGCGCGCGGCCGGTGCTTGTCGATATTGATCCGCGCTCGTTCAACATGGATCCGAAAGCGATCGAGGCTGCAATCACGCCCCGCACCAAGGCGATCATGCCGGTTCACCTCTATGGCCAGCCCGCGGACATGGATCCGATCATGGAGATCGCGAGGCGTCACAAACTGGTGGTGATCGAGGACGCGGCGCAAGCTCACGGCGCAAAGTACAAGGGGCGTCCGGTGGGCAGCATCGGCGATATGGGCTGCTTCAGTTTTTATCCCGGCAAGAATCTGGGCGCGTACGGGGAAGGTGGCGCGGTGACGACCAGCAATCGCGAGTATGCGCACACCATTCGCATGCTGCGCGATTGGGGACAGGACCGCAAATATCATCATTTGCTGCGCGGGTACAACTACCGGATGGAGGGATTTCAGGGAGCGATCCTGCGGGTGAAATTGCGGCATCTGGAGAAGTGGACGGAGGCACGGCGCGCCGTCGTCGCAAAATATAACGAATTGCTGGCCGATGCCGGAGTGGTCAGGCCGCAGGAAATGTCGTGGGCTCGCCACGTTTATCACGTGTACACGCTGCGCAGCGAGGATCGAAATATGCTGCAGCAGACGCTGACTGAGGCGGGCATTCAGACGGGCATCCATTATCCTGTGCCGGTGCATATGCAGACTGCTTATTCCGACCTGGGATATGGGCAAGGTGCGTTCCCGCAATCGGAAAAGGCCGCGGCCGAGGTGCTATCGTTGCCCTTGTTTCCGGAGATGACGGATCAGCAGATTCAAACCGTGTCGCAGGCCGTGAGTCGTGTTGCACAGGCAGGGATCCATGCCGGCTAAGGCCAAGCCCGGAACCCGCATCGTGAAAGCGGTTCATGGGCTCGAGACAGTGGATCGCGACCCTCAGTTTGAATTTGGCTTGCCCAAATTTCTGTCTCGCGACTGTGTGTCCCGAGAGCCGTCTAGTCTGAAGGTCAGCACCCGTCGTTGCCCTCAGCCGGCCTGAGCAGCACTGCCCCCGTGTATAGTGGACGACATTAAAACACCCAACAATAGAAAGCCCCAAAGGTTAAATATCGGTGACGACCAAAGAGCAGAATGTCCAATACTGGAATAAGCGTGCCGCAGGCGCCCATGATCCGGTAACCGCGACTCACAGAGATCGGTTTCAGCGCCATCTTGAATTGGAACAGGTCATCGCCAACTGGCCCGAGCACAGGCCCCGCGTGCTCGATGTTGGCTGCGGCATGGGCTGGACGTCCGACGCCATCGCCTCACGCTCCTTAGAGGTCGTCGCCATAGACCGCTCGCCGCAGATGATAGCCGGCGCAAAGGCGGCATTCGGTCAGTCGCGAATGTCCGGTATGAGGTGCGGAGACGTCCTTTCTCTGCCCGAGGATTGGAACGCCAGTTTTGACCTGGTGCTATCGCAGCGCTGCTTGATCAACTTGTCTGGATGGAAAGAACAGCGGATCGCGCTCGATGCGATCGCTCGCGTTCTCAAGCCCGGTGGCCGTTTGATTCTCCAGGAGGGCACCAAGCAGGGCCGAGAGGAGCTGAATGAATTGCGATCGCGCGTAGGCTTACCACGAATGCCTGAGGTTATCTACAATCAGGATTTCGATGAAGACGTCCTTTGGCCCTACTTGCGTCCACATTTTCGCGTGATCTCCGAGTGGCGGTTTTCCTTGTACGACTTGATCAGCCGGGTGGTCCATCCTCTCCTGGTGGTTCCCGAGGAACCCAAGTACGACTCACCGATCAATGAAGTTGCCGCCTTGTTGGCATCGACGGAATCCGGCGTGCAGGCATCGAACCGGATCGCGCGAGAATTCAGCGCCGTCCTGGAACGTCACTCCGCCGAGATCTTGGGAAAGGATTGAAGAGTCGTTGACCAGCATGAGCAGACCCGAACTCAGCATCGTGATCCCGGTGTTCAACGAGGAAGCGGCGCTTCCCGCGCTGATCGATCGTCTGCGCGAACTGATGGATCAACTTGCTCCACTGGAGATCGAGGTCGTGTTGATGGATGACCATTCCACGGACCGCACTCCAGAAATGCTGCGCGAAGTCAGCCGGCGCGATCCCGCATTTCGCTACGCCCGCCTGGCGAAAAACAGTGGCAGTCATGTCGCAATTCTCGCAGGACTCCGTGAGGCACGCGGACAGAGCGCGGTGTTTTTGGCCGCCGATCTGCAAGATCCACCGGAACTGATTCCGCGCATGCTGGAACTATGGCGCGGCGGAAATCATGTGGTGTGGGCAGTTCGGGGCGAACGCGAGGGCGTCTCCCGCGTAGACATTTTTCTTTCGAACGCCTTCTACCGCCTCCTGAATTTGATGGGCGAGGTGCAACTCCCTCCTCGAGGCTCTGATTTTGCGCTGCTCGACAGGAGAGTGATCGAGGCGCTACTCAAGTCGACTGGAAGCCATCCCAGCGTTGTCGGAGAGATTGCGCGCCTGGGCTTCTCGCAGGCGCAGATCGAATACACCAAGCAGCGGCGAGTCGCGGGCACAACCAAATGGACGCTGGGCCGCAAGCTCAAGGCGTTCGCCGATGCGTTTGTCCTGTTTTCCTATGCGCCCTTGCGCATCATGTCGTACGTGGGCATTGCGTGCAGCCTTTCGGGCTTCGTCTACGCGCTGGCGATCATCATCCTGCGCTTGAGAAATTCCACGCCCGTGCAGGGCTGGTCATCGTTGATGGTCGTTGTGCTGGTGCTGGGCGGTGTGCAGATGATGATGCTCGGAGTCCTCGGCGAATATCTGTGGAGAACCTTCGAGGCGGCGCGCCAGCGACCGGTTTATTTCCTGGAAGAAAGTTCGGATGTAGATGCAATCTCTGAGCAGCCGCCGGCGTTAGAAAAGAGACACGAAGTGGAGCGGCGTTTTGGGACGTAGGATCCGGCTGCAATCCATGCTGCTGGGGCTGCTGATCGGCCTCGGATGCATCGGGCTTCTGCTGCGCCAAGTTGATCTCAAACAATCCTGGAATGCGCTGGGGCGGTTGAACGGGCCGTTCATGCTGGTGCCGCTCGCCATGTTCGTGTTCAATCTTCCGTTGCGCGCATGGCGCTGGCAGTTGATTTTTCCTTCGTCGTCGCGGCCCGCGTTTAGCGCCTGCCTGACCGTTCTTGGAATCGGCAACATGGCGAATTTTCTTTTGCCGGGGCGCGCCGGCGATCTGTCGCGTTGCGTTCTGCTGGGACGATCCACTTCGATGGCACAGAGCAGCCGCACGCTGGCCACGCTGGCGGTGGAAAAAGTTCTCGACGGATTGGCGCTGGTCGCCATCGTGCTCTTCTCGCTTTGGACCTTGCACCCTCCCCTCTGGTTGCTGGTTCTGTTGCGAGTGGCAATTCTGATCTTCGGGGGCGCGGTGATTGTTCTGGTCGCGCTGCGTTACCGGGCGCAATTGCTCGTAGTCTATGTTCGACGTATCTTCTGCATGGTCCATCTTTCTTCTCTCGAGGAGCGATTCGACAGTCTCGTGACATCATTTGCAGACGGGCTCAGCGCCGTGAACTCCGCCCGACAGATGCTGGCCCTGGTGCTGATCACGGCAGCGATTTGGACGAGCGAGGCGGTGATGATCTGGGGCATCGCGTTGGCGCTTGGGCTGACCATCGCTTTGAAGTGGGCAGCGGTTTCAACCGCCGTGCTCGGACTCGGATTGATGATTCCCGCAGCACCGGGTGGATTGGGCACTTACGAACTGCTGGGGACAGAGACTTTCAAACTGGCTGGCATAGCCGCCAGCAGCGCATTAACTCTGACGGTTGTGATTCATGCCTGGGTATTTGTCGCAAACATTGCATTCGGAATCTGTGCGCTTGCTATGCAAGGAGTCAGTCTGGCGCAACTCAGACATCGCCTCGAATTCGAGGCGCCCGCGGAGACTCCCGCGCAACCATCGCTGTAATCCGCACAGCTTGATAAAATCGGTAGTCACTTTTTCGCCAAAGTTTTGAGGAGTCGCCAAGTGCAGAACCGGAGAACTCTGGTTACGGGCGGGGCCGGATTCATCGGCTCTGAGTTGGTACGTCAGTTGGCGGGACTGGGTTTCGACGTCCGCGTCGTCGACAACCTGGTCAACGGCCGCGCAGAAAATCTGGATGGCGTGCTGAATGACAAGGTCCAACTCGTCGTCGCCGATGTCCGAGACCTGAGTTACATGGCTTCGCTGTTACGCGACGTGGACATCGTTTTTCATCTCGCGTGTCTAGGCGTGCGGCACTCCATTCACTCGCCGATTGAGAATCACGAGGTGAACGCAACGGCCACGCTGGGACTTCTGGACGCCGCGCGCAATAACGAAGTGAAACGGTTCGTGTACGTTTCCAGTTCCGAGGTTTATGGGACCGCGCGCACGGCCCCGATTACGGAAGCGCATCCGACGCTGCCCATGACGGTGTACGGCGCGTCCAAACTTGCGGGAGAGGCTTACACACGGGCGTTCTGGGAAACGTACCGTTATCCCACAGTCGTGCTGCGACCCTTCAATGCTTATGGCCCGCGATGTCACCACGAGGGTGACAGCGGAGAGGTCATCCCGAAATTTATTTTGCGGTGCCTCGCGGGAAAGCCGATGGTCATCTTCGGTGATGGAACGCAGACGCGGGATTTCACCTTCGTTAGCGATACTGCTCGAGGCATTCTCGCCGCCGGTCTCTCAGAGAACGCGGTCGGACAGACGATTAATCTGGGTAGCGGAAAAGAAATTGAAATTCGAGAACTGGCCAGGACGATCGCGCAGATGCTGGGGCGGCCGAAGTCTGAAATCGTGCACGTCGAACCGCGACCGGGAGACGTGCTTCGGCTTCTGGCGGATAGTTCCAAGGCGAGGACTCTTTTGCAGTTTGCTCCGAGCGTGGGGCTGAGCGACGGTATCGGGCAGCTTCGCGAGTGGTACTCGAGCCAGGGGAAATCGCCGGAACAATTGTTAGAGAACGAAGTTGTGCGCAACTGGGAGCCGCAGCCGAAGCCGACCCATGCCTAGAGAATTCATTCCAGTCGCGAAGCCGCATCTCGGGCAGGAGGAGGCCTCCGCCGCGGGACGCGCAATCCTGTCAGGCTGGGTCACACAAGGTCCGGAAGTGGCGGCATTCGAGCGGGAGTTCGCCGAATTTGTGCGGGCGCCGTATGCGTGCGCCGTCTCCAGTTGCACCACGGCGCTTCACCTGGCGTTGCTCGCGGTAGGAGTGCAACCCGGCGACGAGGTCATAACCGTCAGCCATTCCTACATCGCAACGGCCAACAGCATTCGCTACTGCCAGGCGACGCCGGTGTTCGTGGACATCGATCCGGGAACGTTCAACATGAATGCCGGTCAAATCGAATCGGCAATCAGCGAGCGAACGGCTGCCATCTTGTGCGTTCATCAAATGGGCATGCCGTGCGACCTGCGGCAGATTCTTGAAATTGCGCGCAGGCATAAACTTCCGGTGGTGGAGGACGCCGCCTGCGCCATCGGCAGCGAGGTTCGTTGGCGCGGTGAGTGGGAGAGAATTGGCAAGCCGCACGGCGACGTGGCCTGTTTCTCATTTCATCCGCGAAAATTGTTGACCACCGGCGATGGAGGAATGTTGACCACCGCCGATGCCGCGATGGACCGAAAGCTTCGACTGTGGCGGCAGCACGGTATGAGCGTGCCCGACACGGTGCGGCATTCTTCCAGCGAAGTGGTGTTCGAATCGTATCCCGAACTCGGCTTCAACTACCGCCTGACTGATATTCAGGCCGCGGTGGGGCGCGAGCAACTGAAGCGTCTGAAGGAGGCAGTTTCGCTGCGTCGCGAAATGGCTGCGCGGTATCGTGTGTTGCTGGCGGACATTCCCGGCCTGATTCTGCCGACCGAGCCGGAGTGGGCTCGCAGCAACTGGCAAAGCTACTGTGTGCGCTTGCCCGAAAATACGGATCAACGGCAGGTCATGCAGGCGATGCTCGATGAAGGCATCGCCACTCGTCGAGGCATCATGTGCGCCCACCTCGAACCTGCGTATTCTGCTGCGGGGAGTTGGCGGTGCGCCGCAGGCCGGATGCGAGCCGTCTGGAAGCTGTCCGAACCTGGCGGAGAGTGAGCGCGCGCAAGAGCAAGGCGTGATCCTTCCGCTCTTCTCGCAGATGACGGAAGAGCAACAGACACGAGTGGCGACGTCGTTGCGGCAGGCGTGTGCAGCCGCGAACCAGCTATCCATGAAAACCTAGCTTCCATTCACTGAGGTTCATTCCATTAGCCGCAAAATAAAAGTCATACTCTGGCTCGTGCTGCTGGCGTCCGCGGCGGAGTTCGTAGTACGCGGGCCGGTGCGTTACCTGGTGCCAACAAACTGGAACGACCTGGCGCAGAACTACGCGGCGGCGCGGATCTGGCTGCGAGGACAAAACTTCGCGGATCCCAACAATTTTGTCGCGCTGTGGAGAAACGAAGTCACCAACACGCTGGATGCCAATACGGTGCGAACCCATCTGGCTCCGCCTCCGGGCACGCTGGTTTTGATGGCGCCGATTGGGGCACTGGCGTGGCCGACGGCGAAACTGGTCTGGCTCGCGGTGCTCGTGTCCGGCTTCCTATTGACCGTATGGTCGCTGGTTAAGACAGCAGGATTCCGGCTGAACGAACCGCGTACTCTTGCATTTATTGCCGGCTGTTGCGCACTTGCACCGTTCCACACGGGAATTGCCAGCGCGAATCAGACCATTCTCATCGTCGGACTCTGTGCGGCTGGAATCTGGGCGGCGAGCGGCCGACGCGATGTGGTGGCTGGGTTGTTATTTGGGGTCGCTTGCAGTTTGAAGCCTCACATTGGATCGTTCCTGGTGCTTTATTACCTCGTGCAGCGGCGCTGGCGCTTATTCATCACGGCTGTTGGTTTGACCATCGTCCTGGTACTGATAGCGGCGGGCTGGATGCAGATTCACGGCATCGCCTGGGCTCATGATTATTTTCACAACGTGAAAGTGCTCGCGGCGGAAAACAAGATTGACGACTTTACTTCCGCCAACCCGATCCGCTTCATGCTGATCAACCTGCAGGTTCCGCTTTATTCATTCACGGGCAGTGCCCGGACGTCGAACATCGTGGCATTGGCCGTGGGCGCGTTGCTCACCTGTGTTTGGATTTTTCTGGTCATCCGGAATCGCGATCACGGGTCGGAACTACTGGCGCTGGGCGCAATCGCGATCATCGGCCTGATGCCGGTCTATCACCGGCTCTACGATGCGTCATTGCTGGCGATTCCGCTGTGCTGGTGCATGACGCTTCCGGTCGGACGATTGAAGAACGTCCGGAACATCGCTTTGCTTCTGATGGTGCCGTTCCTGATTCCAGGTACGGCCGTGCTGCAAACGCTCGCTCAAAGTGAGCGGATCCCCCCCGCATGGACTTCTTCCTGGTGGTGGAACTGCATCGTGATGCCGCATCAAACGTGGCTGCTTCTGCTGCTGAGTCTGGTCCTGCTGTATGCGATGGCACAAGAGCACGGGCGATGTCGCAGCAACCTAGCTTAGGCCACGATCGCGCGGGATCGTTCACGATTCGCATTGCCGGAAGCGTGCGAGCCAACGAGTTCGTCGCAAAGACTAAGGATTGCTTCGACGTGCGCCTTCCAGGAAAACTCGCCGGATCGCTCCGATCCGGCGACAGCCATGTCTCGCAACCTCTGGGGTGATTGAGCAATTTCAGCGATCTTCTCGGCCAGCGCATCAGGCGAGAACGTGGAGAAGTACTCGGCAGCGCTACCGCAAATTTCACGATGCACCGCCAGATCGGAAGCGACCACGGGAAGTCCGCTGGCCATCGCTTCCACCAACGGGTGGGCGAAGGTTTCCGTGTAGGCCGGGGTCACATAAATATCGGCGCTGCGATACAAATGGTGAAGCTGGCGATAAGGAATGCTGCCGAGTTCGACAACGATATCGGAGATGCCGAGCTCTTTCACCAGACCTCGAAGCCCTCGCCGGATTGTAAGTGCCGGGATTTTCTCCCGCGAGCAGCTTGCAAGTGAGGAACAGCTTGATCGGCCGGCCACCCATCCGCTGGCGCAAGAGCGGAAGCGCTCGCAAGCAGAGTCTCGAAATTCCGGTAGTAATTGTAGTGACTGACGTATAGGAGCTTGAGTGAACCGCTGGCGCGGTCCAGTTCTTGTACAACCGCTGGCGGAAGCGGTCCGGCATCGCGAGCAAATGCTTCCCTGTCGAAGCCATGATGAATGGCTCGAACCTTCGCGCCGGTCCAGCGATGAAGTTCAGCCGCAAAAGCTTCGCTGGGGGCTACCGTAACATCCGCCCAATGAATCGACTTCTTCGCCAACAGTCCGCGAAGCCGCGTATCGAGCTAGGTGCCGTATTCACGGCGCGAGCGCAGATCGCGGTAGAAATCCGGCGAGGTGTAGATGGAGTTACGCGAAAGCAGGATTTGCGGCACGGGAGAATGTCTCAGCGCGAAATTTCCGGCTGAGAGCAAGACATCGGCGCGGCGCTGCTGAAGGAGACCGGGCAGGCTGACCTGCTCATACCAGAAGCGCTGCAGCGCGTTCATCTTCATCGACAGCAATTCCACATTCGAGAATGAGGAAAATTCTTTCGCGACGCCGGGCGGCAGCGCTACCGTCACGCGAAGATCCGAGCTAGCTGCCAGATGCGGAATCACATTGCGAATGTAGGTAAGACCTCCTCCAGCGCTGCTGGCGAGGCTATTGATGAACAGCCGCATCATCGACTCTGGGCAACAGCGCCCCAAACGCGGCGCACCGGCGCGGGAGCCCACTTTTCAGAGAAGCGCGGAAGTTGCATGCGGGGCGCAACGTCCACCAGCACAAACGCCAGGCTCCAGTAGAAGACGCAGAGGTAGTAACCGACTGCGAACAGCCAGTCTTCAAACCCGGCATGAAGCAATCCCGCGAGCAGGACCATGGCCAGCGGAATGGCCGGGTGGTTGGGATTCGCGGTGCGAACCATAAACACGATGGTGCGAAGAATTTTCCCCACTAAAGACAGCAAAAGCAAGCCAAAGGGGACAATACCCAGCACTCCAACCCAGGAAAGAATGCTCAAGTAACTGCTGCCATTTTCGGAGGTTGTTCCCTCGCTGGTGGCAAGATTCTGGTATCGGCCGAGTATATCGGTGGCGTCCTGTCCATTATCCGTCGTGCCAAAACCAGATCCGAACCAGAAATGGTCATGAATGCTCTGCATGGCTCCCTGCCACGGGCTTTCGCGCGATGCAAATACACCTGCGCCGGGATCCTGCCCTTTGTACACAATTGTCGAGGTCAGCGAGTCTATCGTTCGGGAAAAGGCGTCGGGATTAAAGATGGCCGATGAGGCCACGATGATGAGCAGGACCACGATACCGCGTCCCAGCAGTTTGTACTGACGCAAGGCGATACATAGTACAGCCGAGGACAAGAAGGCCGCGGCCAGCCCCGCCCGCGAGTGACTGTGGAAGGTCAGATACATCGCAAGGATGTAAAGAATTTGCCGGCGACGTTGGGCGAAGCTGCCGATATCCAGCAAGGACCCCCACAGAAGGATCGGGGCAGCCACAACGCCCATAACAGCGCCCAGAGAGTTGGGGTTCCCCATCGCATCAATGCCTACGGCATAACACGCGGACATGAAGCCGACAAAGATCTCACACCCTGTGAGTAAGCCTCGGAAGAATCGATCCTCACGTCCCGCGACCGCTAAACGAGCCCCCGTCCCCGCGTAAAGAAAGAGCAAGAACAAACTCAGAGCCTTGAGGGATGCGATGTACTGATAGTGCGAGACTGCCGCGGATACGATGGCTGCGAGAACTGCGAACATCGCGAAGGCATGAAACTGACCAAGGGGATGCCGGCGCTCTTTGAGCATGATGAAGGTGCCCACGCCTGCTCCCACCGCGAGGACCAGCCAGCGAACCCCCACCCACATTCCCCCAACTGGCAGATTCGAACCGGCAAAAAGGAACGACATCACAACTAGCGGAAAGAAAATCCTTCGGTACAGGCAGATGGCCGCCACCAGGCACTCAAACAACACCAACCCGCCTACGGTGTTCGAATTGAAATACCCGGGACGGGAATAAGCTACGAACGCCAGGGAAGGCAGAACCAGAGCGAGAGCCGCACCGATCACAACTCCTTTGGAGATTCGATCAGTCACTCTTGCCCCTTTATGTTTTCGACGGCCCGCGTGATGCCCTCGGCCCATGCTTCAGGCGAATACTGCGCGATTCTTTCCAGGCTCCGGACACCCATGGTTTTCGACAGAACCGGTTGCTGCGCAAGCTTCGTCATCGCGGAAGCCAAGGCGGCGGGATCCCTGGGAGGAACCAGCAGTCCGTTGCTGTGATCGTTCACCAGATCGGCCGCGCACCCGGCCACTCGGCTGAGAATCACCGGCAAGCCGCAAGCCATCGCTTCATTCACAACCAAACCCCAGGTATCAGTGTATGTTGGCAGAATCAACATTTCAGCCAGCGCGTAATACGTTGCCAAAGATTCTCGTTGAGCAAAACCGGTAAATTTTATCAGGCCCGGCGAAATCGATGCGGCCTGATCCTCGATGGCACGTCGCGACGGGCCATCGCCGGCAAAAACCAGTCCCACCTGTCGCCGCAAGGAATCGTCTAGTTTGGCATAAGCGGAGAGTAAATCAAAAACTCCCTTTTCGGGGACTAGACGACCGGCAAAGAGAAAATAGCGATCGGGCAATTCCAGTTCGCGCCGGAGTTGCACGGCATCCGAACGGGCTCTGGCTGCAGCGGCCGCGAACAGACCGTTATCGACGGCATTGGGTGCGGTACAGATGCGGTCGTCCTTGATCCTCCGCGCGCGCAGATACTCTCGAGCCGAACTCCCAGGCACGACAAAACCTGTACAGCGCCGCAGGAAATGGTTTTTCAAGAACTCTACCGACGCGCGGCCGCGGCGCAAATCTTGCAGGTTGCTTTCTGACCACAAAAGGAAAGGCAGGTTGCCAGTCCGTGCCCAGAGCAGAGCTCGCCATGAGGCGAGATAGTTGTAGCCGCCGCACAGAATCGCTTGCGGAGCCGCGGACGTCAACGCCTTGCCCAATCCTGCGTTGAGCAGCACATTGTAGCCTGCAATGCGCTTCCGCCACGAAGGTAGAACCTGGTAGCGGAATTGGATCTCTTCCTTGTAGATCCGCCATTGACGAAGATTCGGGTCGGTCTCCGCCAGAAAAATTACTTGCAGATCAATTCGCGGATGCGCGGCGAGCGCGTTAAACAAGGGAATGCGGTAAGGCGAGATGATCTCGGTCAGGATGACAAGCCTCCGGCTCATGCGAGAGACTCCCGATAAATTCGTGCCAGATCTTCGGCCTGCCGCGCTAGAGTCAGGCGCTCCAGAATCGTGTCGCGTGCGGCAGTGCCAACTCGGCGGCGCAGAGATTCGTCACGCAGCAGCATTCCGAGAGCCAGCGCCAGTTCCTTCTCGTTATCCGGACCGACCAGAAATCCGTTGGATCCCTGTTGGATAATCTCCGCGATTCCCTGCCCGCGGCAGCCGATTACGGGTTTGCCCGAGGACATGGCCTCCAGGTAAACGCAGCCCAGACCCTCATATCGGCTGGGCAGCGCGAATACCGTGCAGCGGCGCATGGCTTCCGCGACCTCTGCGCGCGATCTGCGTCCGAGAAAACGCACTCGTTGCGGAATCTGCAATTCGTGCGCGAGTTGCTGCAGGCGCGGGCGTTCCACTCCGTCGCCGATGATGTCCAGCGTGAGCTCTTTGAACTCGGATGAAAGCGTCGCGACCGCGCGGAGCAAGACGTCATGCCCCTTGATCGATATGAGATTGCCCACGCTAAGCACGCGAAGGTCGCCTGCCGGCTCAGAGCCGGGCGAGAATATTTCTGGATCTACGCCGTTGTAGACGACCGAAGTTCGGGTGGTTCGGCCGGTACCTTCCAGAACCTGCTCGCGCACTCGTTCGCTGATACAGATCGCGCGCCGCGAAGCCTGGTAGACGCGCAACGAAATACGTCGAGCCCATTCGCCGGCCCGGCCTCGAACCTGTTCGGTGGAGAAGGCATCGAGGCCGTGCACCGAAACTACATAAGGCAGATGCAATTCGGTGCTCAAGAGCATGGCCGCGTGTCCGCAAGGGAGAGCGGCGTGCGCGTGCACAAGGTCGACTTGTCCCGCCCGCTGTAGCTCTCGAACCCGTGCCAAAATTCGCCCGAACAGGAACGCTCCGGCGCTGGGCAATCCGAAACCGCTCGGAAGAGAAAAATAGCGAAGCCATTGTGCAGATGCATTGGGGTTCGCGCGCAGTCGGCCGCGATAAAACGACTGAACCGCCAACACGGTGTTCGCTATCCCCACCTTGGCCAGTGCACCAATGGGCTCGGATACAAAGCAGCCGGCCGCATCGTTCTTTTCACTCGGATAGAAGGGAGTAAGCGTCAGGACCTGAACCGGCCGCTTCGTTTGGTTGGGCGCGGTTTCCTGGCCCGGGGTTTCTTGGCCCAGGTTTCGTTGGCCAAGGATAGGCGGCAGCCCGGGCTTGTCAGTCACGATCGTGGACTCCGCAGGGTCTAGACATCAGCTACTCCGCCGCCGGACAGCAACAACTCGTTCAAAAGCGTTCTGCCAGATTCCGCTGATCACGTCCCAGTCGAATTTTTGCAGATGAGCGATCGCCCTCTTGCCCATGGCCAACCGCAACTCGCGATCTGAAATTAGCTCGTCCAACTTCTGCGCTAGCTGGTCGTCGTTCGCAGCCAGGAAACCTGTGCTCCCGTCTAAAACAAAATCAGGACGATAAATTTTCATCGCCACGCACGGAAGGCCGCTGGCAGCGGCCTGTGCGAGCACCTGAGGATGTCCTTCTAGAATGCTCGGAAAGAAGAAAATATCCGCCTGGCGCATTTGCTCGCCCAGTTGTGCGGCTGACAAATGCCCCAGAAATTCAACGTTGCTGCAACCCAGTTGCGCCGCGAGAGTGGTGCAGGCCTCCAGTTCTTCGCCAACTCCGGCGATACGAAAGCGCACGTCCGGCCGGCGCGCCGCCTGCCGCACCACCAGGGACACGCGCTTTAGAGGCCGTAGAGATCCCGCATAGAGAGCGGCAACCGAGTCGCGGGGTTCGCGGCCCACCTCAGGAGGGAAAAAATAGCGACGGTCGACTCCGTCGTAAACAATGCCCGCTACCTCGATTTCCATCTTCTCTTTCAGAAGCTCGGCAAGATAAATGTTGTTGGCAAAGACCGCGTCAGCCTCACGAATGTGCCGTTCGCGAGCAGGTAAGTAGCGCTGCGAGTCGAGGCCACCGGATACTACATAGCTCACGAGCGCGGTCTTCAGTCGCAAATATCGGCGCACACTCAGAAAAGCGGCATCCAGCGGGCCTTCTCGCGGAAAGAAATACACATCCGGAACGTTGCTGAGAATTCGCGCGAGAATGCGGGCGGTGTTTCCGTGTTTGTGCCACCGAAGCAGCCGGGTATTCGGCCGCGCTGCGATGCGGGGATCGACGGCGCCTTCGTGCAGCATGGTCACCGCGACTTTCGTCGGATCGAGGCGTGCCACAATCTCCTTCACCGAAAGATTTTGCGCATTGGTATTGGCTTCGTCGGCGAACGACGGAGTGAACAGGTTAATCATTTCCGGATGCACGATGGCCAGTCGCAGGCTACGAGGCCACGGCCGAAGCCTTTGGTGCTGGTGCGGACCATTCTAGCCGAAGTTCGTGAAGACGGGCCGGCAGACGGATGCCATCGTCGATCGGTCTCCGCAAATGCTCGCGTGCAAGTTCGAGCAGACGCCGGCGGACGGGCTTCTCAGCTTCGGGCGGGAGAGGCGTGTGCTCACCTGGGTCAGCCTCGAGATCGTACAAATGATCCGCCGGCGGATCGAAATGTAAAACAAGTTTGAAGCGCGCCTCGCGGACCGATAGCACTCGCGGACCCATTCGGCTCTGCGGATGAAAGGGATTCGTGCATCCGGCAACGCACTCGGAAATGGCTGCGGCATCGCGGCTTGAGCCGTCACGCAACTCCGGCCAGTAGCTGCGGCCTTGAAACGACGCAGGGATGGCCAACTGCGCGGCATCCAGCAACGTCGGCGCAAGGTGAAGCGTGCTGAACGGAGATTGCCGCACCGGCTTCTTCTCATGTCCCGGAACTCGCAGCAGCAGAGGCACTCGGATCACTTCTTCCATCAGTCGCGACGGCGGGTGGAATCTTCCTCCATGATCCAGGAATTCCTCCCCATGGTCGGCCGTGAATGCAAAAACGCAGTCATCCCACTGACCGGCACGTTGCAGCGACTCCGCGAGACGCGCGATCTGGACGTCGACCCAGCGAATGCCTGCGTCGTACAGCGCGACAATTTCTTCGCGATAAACTCCGAGCCGCCGGGGATTGAGATCGGACCGATTCCAGGACGAGTTCAGATAACGCGCGCGATGGGGAGTCACGGGACTCTGCTTCATCAGTTCCATCGCGCTTTCCCTTGGATAGTAGGGCGCGTGCGGGTCCATCACATGCAGCCAGAGAAAAAACGGAGCATCCCCGATGGAAGCGAGCCAGTTACACGCGTGGTCGACAATCAAATCGGCGGAGGGAAAGCGGCGCAGCGCATCGATGGAATCGGGCACCGGCGTCACACGCTGGCAATACTGGAAATAAAGTTCGTCGTAAACGGCGCCCAGCGGCCCCAGGGACTTGCTAATTCTCCTCAGCGGACGATTCAGCCGGCTCGCCCAACTATGACTCGCGGTGACATTCTCGCGCTCGTTCGACAGCGGCTGCATTTCTTCGTGATTAAAATCGCGAAAGACGCCGAAGTCCTGCGCAAATCCGAAGCGCTCTGCAATGTAAGGATTCGCCGCGCTGAAGGCGGCGGTGGCATAGCCGGCCTGCTTCGCAGCAGATGCAATCGTCGATTCGCCCGGCGCCAGACCCAGCACATCGCGCCCTAACGCCAGCGGATAACGCGAAGCCAAAATCGAGGGGAATGAATAATACGTCGGCGCCCCGGCCACAATCGCCGCTGGAAAAACGAAGCTGTCGCCAGCAAGCGAATCCAGAAACGGCGTGGTCGGCCGCGGATAGCCCATGAAGCCAACATGGTCGGCCCGCAGGCAATCCACCGTCACCAGCAGAATCGATTTCTGAGATCGCATTTATGCTTCCACCTGGCGGGCTGCGTGGGCCTTGGTAAATTTCTTGCGGCTGACGTTTACGCGCGCCTTTCCCTCGGCAGCCCGATAAGTTCCCTTGCTCACGATTTCGTAGAGATCCTCATCGTGAAGATACAGCAGATCGGCATGCCGCGACTCGAGCGCGCTCAGGAATTCGTCCAGCAGTTGCAACGTACGGCTGCGGAAATCGCGCACCGTGGAATGAAAGTTTATGGAATGCAAAGAAACAATCGCCGGAAGCCCACGCTGAAAGCAGGACTCCGCCTGCGCAACACAAACCTCTACCGAACAGGAAGGATTGGTTGCCGGCTCGAATTCGACGGTGCGGCAAACTTGCAGCACGCCTCGGCGGTCAAAATGCGGTGGAACGAGCGCTCCCGGCCCGTTCTGTGCGACCCGAATGCCATGCTGGGCCCATGCCCGATTCGTATTGTCATCGGCGCGGTAGCCGGGAGCACAAGCCGATCTCGGCAAAGTTGAGAACAGCTTGGCAAACAATCCGACTGCGTGACCGATCCGTTCCCGCTGATGCTCCTCCGACAAGAATCGTTCGTCCTCAGATTTCTCCGGATCCCAGTACTCGTATCCAATCCACGGCATACGCCAGTGAATGTAAGGAGTGCCAGCCTTCCAGAGTGCGCGCAGAAGATCGGCGTGCGGCCCGCCAGCGTTGAGATTTCTCTCGACGGATTGACAGCAGAAATGCGTCGTGCCGTGCAGTGCAGGATGGAATACCGACTGAGCGATTCCTTCGCGATAAGCTGCGAAGAGGCCGGGACGATTCCAGCCGACAGGAAGCCCCTCCACCAGCGGAAGGAAGTGAATCCGCTGGAAGCCGTCGGCCGACATCTGCGCGAAGTCGAGATTCCCCAGGATGAAATTCATCTGCAGGCAGGGATTGCGCCCGATGGCGTCGTGATGCCGCTTCAGCATTGCCGACAACGCTGCCAGATCCTCAGCGGTTTCCAAAGTATAGAAATCGTAAGGACGTTCTCCGATTTCGATTCCGGCGGCGCGAAGCTCTTCCATCCCATCGTGGTCGCGCAGGCCGACTCGCCCCCAGTCATCGCTCTGGAAAATTACAATCGGCCGGTCGAAATGAAACCCATGGACGGGTAAGGACGAGCGCACAGCCTGCCAAACTTTTCGCGGATAGTTCAGCACGGCAACCTCAGAGCAAGAGACGGCTCAATCCTTGGAGAACGCATAGTAGTACCAGCGCGTACTGTACTCCGAGCCTTTCCGCGGATAGTCTTCCTGCACCAACCGGAGAAGCTCGAAATGAAATTCACTGAGTTCCGCGATTACGCTGTCCGGCACTGCGCAGTGAGTCAGTAGGCCGCCATGTGTCGGGTCTAACAGATAGCCTTCTCCGCTCCAAAATGTCTTTGTCGGCACCCGCCGGAATGCCCGCGGGATCGCCCTTCCGAACGACTTTAGAAGCGCCCATCCTACCCTGGCGCCCGTCAATACCGCCAACAGTGGATAAAAAAGCAGTGACATTCCTCCTGAAAGCTTGTTCGCCAACCCTCGCAGCCGCTCTCGATCCCATTGCAGACCGACGAATAAAGAACGCGGATTGTGCGACGAGAAGATAAACACCCCGCCCTTTCTGAGTACGCGATAACACTCGCGCAGGCACTGTTGTCGCTTCTCGTCAGGCACGAGGTTATCGATTCCGTTGTAGGAAAACACCACTGAATCGAATGAAGCATCTGCAAAGCGGGAAAGATCCGCCGCATCTGTGACCTCAAATTGCAAATGCGGAAATTTGCGCTTGCATACCCGAATCATCTCTTCGGAATAGTCGATACCTACATAGTTGGAAGCAATCTGGGAAAGAGGGTAAGTGGTGCGTCCTCCTCCAACTCCCAAGTCTAGAATCGCCATCCCCGGATGGAGATATGTCTCAAATAGAAGTTGCTCGCAGGGAGCCACATGCGTCATCCCCTCATACTGGCGCGCGACTTCAGGATTACTGTAGATTGCAAGATTCCCTGCTTGATTGTGTTCTCTCATAACCTGAGCCGACTTAACCTCTCGCTGCACTAGAACCCTTGAACAATAGGAGCCTGTTCCGCAAACTCGATGTGAGATCGGCCAACCTGCGGCGATGCTGATCCACGGTGCACCGGTACCGCGGGGAAAAATGCACGACTCGATCGCAAAAGCCACTCTTGAAAAGAGCAGGCCCGGTGTTGAGGCCTTCACGAAAGCCACCAAAATCGTACTCGATGCAGCCTTGCTCCTTCGCCCATTGGATCGCCCGCCATTGCAGCAGGTGGCCCGCGCTGAATTTGCTGTCTTTCGCCGTCGCTCCCAGGATGTACCAGCAACGCATTCCGGAGCGAACCACCAAAATGCCGCCCCTGAGCGTCCCGCCCTCCTGCGCCAGAAAAAAGGCGCCTCGGCCCTGATCCGCCGCAAGCCAGCGGAACACTCCCGCTAAGAAATCGACGTTCTCCGCGGGGAATCTTTTTTGGCTCGCCATGTTCGCGTAGAGCCGCAAAAAATCATGGAAGTCGGCCTCATCCTCTGCGATTTTCACTTCAACTCCCCGCCCTTCAGATCGCCTGATCTCGTAACGCGTCGTCTTCCGGAAGTTGGCTAAAAGGTGACCAAGGGTTGGGTTCAGATCGAGCCGCAAGGAACTTCTCACACCAGGAAGAGTTTGCCACCCGTTTCGCGCCAGCACAGACGCGGCAGACTCCGCGAACACACCCGTCCACTCTGGCGCAATGTCAATATAAGCGACCTTTCTCTTCTTGCCTTCTACGATCAACTGCTGCAGTCCCGTCCCCAGCAGTTCGAGATCGTCGCACACCGGCCCCCGGTTCACTGTCAGGGCCCGGACGAACGGCAGCACTCGTCCCGCTGGGTAAAGCACCCCGCAGTGCGCGAACCATCGAACCCGTCCGCGGCGCCGAAGCACTGCCAGATGCGTCTCCCGGTGACTCCACTGAGGCAGTTGGAAAGGATGAGACGTGTCCTGGGTATCCAGAAAATCGCTTATCTCGAGTAGCATCGGAGTCGAACACCGCGAGCCGCTGACAAACTGGAAATCAAGGGGATCTTCAATCCGCAATTCGGCACCTGCCGAAACCGCCTGCACGGACAAGACATCCTCGAGCGCTTTGGCACCGCGGTTCGACGTCATAAGTAGCCCAACTCCCGCAGTCTTTCTTCCACGAGCCGCTGTTCCACCTCATTCGCCTGAGCCGCATCGTCCCGCAGCAGGTCGCGCAAAACGAATTCCAATAGTTGTTCGACGTTGCCAAAGTTTTTCCCAAACTTTTTCTCGGCTTGCGCGCACAGTTCCGCCGGCAGGTTTACGCTACGCATTTCAGTCAAGATTCTATCTCTTTCAATTGGGAACCGATCGCCGGATCCGGGCCCACACTGCGTCCACGATCAGGCGATCGTCGGCATCAAGGCCAAAGGCCAAAGTGACGGCCGCAAAAACGCCATAGGTCCCCAGCAACCCCACCACAACTGCCAGCCAGTCATGTCCAAGCATGCCGGCTTCATGCCGGATACCCAGCGCGACCAGAATCGACATGAGAGCGGGAAGGAGCAGCCGCGCAAAGCTGGGACTGAAGGGCGACAAGCCAAGCACTTTGCGAACCACCAGCAAATTCCAGAAATTCGTCCCCGCATTGGTAATCGCCGCCGCCACCGCCGCGCCGATGAGGCCCCACACGGGAATGAGCGCGATGTTGGCAACTGTCATAACCCCTGCCATCACAGCTTGTACTCTGAGCAAACGATGTTGGTTCCCTGACATCCACAGGAGCAGTCCCACCGAACCCACCCCGCAGTTTACCAACTGACCGACCGTACCAATGATCAGGATCGGCCAGCCCGCTTCAAAGTCATGCCCGAAGATGCGCATGATTGGGCGCGCACAAACAATGACTGTGATAGCCAGCGGCAACGTCAGTCCCAGCACCCACTTGGTCAGCGCCTTGTACAATCGTCCCAGCATCGCGGCGTCTCCCCGCGCGTGCAAATCGGCAATAATTGGGGAGAACACCTGGTTCACGGAATTTAAGATCAGGGTCACATACGCCACTGCCGCTGCCGCCACTGAGTAGATGCCGACGCTACGGGCTCCCAGGTAAAAGCCTAGCGCGATCTTGTCCACCTGGCTGATCACGAATTCCAGCAGCAGACTGCCCACCGCGAAGGCAGAAAAAGACCATACTTCACGCTTCAGTGGCGCTGGCCATGGCCACAAATACCGCGCTTTCGCAGGCGTAAACTTCCACACCATCAGCAGGAGTAATCCGATCACCAACACTGCCCCCAGCACCTGGGCCAGCAAATATCCCCGCAGTCCCCAACCCATGCTGATAAGGAGGATGGCGAGCAACATCGTTGCGGGGCTCCCAATGAAACTGGTGATCACCGTCCGTCGCCCCACTTCCTTATATCCCGCCAGAACCCGGCCGTAAAAGGAACTGATCACTCCCAGCAGCATCAGAGTCGCAAACCACGGGATATACTGCACCAGCGCGGGCGAATGGTAAAAGCGCCGCGCGACGCCTCCTCCCACCCCAAGGAAAATCCCGACAAACAGAATGTTCGCGGCCAGCAGTGCCAGACCACCGCGCCACAGCAAAGCCCGCAACTGCTCTGGCTTATCGGCCGCTCGATACACTGCGGCAAAGCGCACGGCCGACTCCCCCAGGCCGAGTGAGTTGAATATCCCGATGAAACCAATCAGCGTGGCGCCGAGAGCGAACAGTCCCAGATCTTCCGGTCCCAGCACGCGTGCCAGATAAACCTTGAAGAGATATCCGAGGCTGGCGGTGAAAACCGTTCCGGCAAAGAACACTCCCGAGTGGCGCGAAATGTGCCCGACCTGTGATCGAAACTGCTGCGTCCCGGATGCGGCTTCGGGCATGTCATTGACGACGGAGTCGTTCATGAGGCCGACCTCGCGCCACGAAGGTCATGCGATCTTGAGGTCAGCCACTGCTGCAACTCTGCAGCATCTGCGGCGCGCGCCAGGCCTGCCGCTTGGGGCGCTGGCTTGAGGCGTGCCAATCGCCCAGGGATCTCTGCGATCTGGCTCACATCGTCCAGTACTTCTCCGACACCGAATCGCACGTATTGTTCCAGGTATCCGTAAGGCGAGTGCGCCAGCCATGCGCACAGGAAGCAGGTCACTCCGTGCTCAAGGCAATCCAACGCCGCCGAGGATTCTACGGTAACCCCGAGCCATGCTTTTGACATCAGTTCGCTGGTGAGCGGTCCATCCACCAAGGTCACAACCTTGGCCAGATCTAAACTCAGGACGTCTCGAACGACCGCTGCACGCTGCGAACGGCTTTCAAACGGATGGAGCTTGATAATCAGGGATCGCCCTTGTTCCTGCGCTAATCGGGCCAGAGGCGGCACGACTTCGCGATAAACTTCTTCGGCGCGCATCTCTGCCAGTTCATAGGGCTCGGAAAAAAATATCGCGGCTGCGCCAGGGCGTGGCCGCAGTTCGAAAGGGACTGCGGCAGACGCGGACTTCGGCGGAGCCACAATCAGTCGTTCTTGCGGCAGCCCACACACTCGCGACAAGTATTCCCGCTCCATCTCGCTTTTGGTCAGATAGACATCCGAAGCAAGCCGCTTGAGCAAATAGCGCCCATCGAAAGCGCCATGATGAAAATCCGCAGTCGGAATTCCTCTGCGAGCTGCGAGCAAGACCGGCAGCCTCGTCGTCATATTGCTGTCATCACCGCAAACCACGGCGGATACAGGCTCGCGCTCCAGCACCTCACGCCAGGCATTGCGGCATCCCAGGCCGTCGCGCAGCCATCCGGGAAAGGACTCGAGAATTCCAGCTTGCGCCAGAAGCCGCAACTCGGGAATCGCTTGCAGTTCGACTTGAAGTTTCGTCCAGCACGCCAGCAGAGGATGGGCTTCGCCTTCCGGAAAATCCGATGTGGCATAAGAAGCCAAGTCGCGGACCTGCACATTTTCGGGCGGGTCGAATTGCCTTGCGCTCTGCCGTGCTGCCACCAGCAGAAAAGACTGCTCGGGAAGCAGAGCGGCGTACGCAGCCGCCATGCGCGAAACATTTACATAAGCGCTGGGTAACAACACCACTGGCTGCGGGCAAGCTTGCAGTTTCGCAGCAAGTCGAGAGCGCCAGCGGTAACCGGAATCATATTTATCCAGAAGGATTTCTTTGATCTGAGCGGACGAAAAGCGGCGCAAGATTCCCGAATAGTGTCCAGCGCGAGCCGTGGAACGTGCAAGCCCGCTGCTGCCAAATGTCTGGATAGAATTTTTGCACAGAGACCTGCAGAATCCCCACTTGCCACGCAGCACGCGTGGCCCACAACTCCGCCTGCGAGCTGAGTTCGGCCGCAACCCGGCGTAGCGTGAGTACCACCAGCACTTCCGGCACAAATCGAAGATTCAGATCCCACCAGTCGATTCCCTCTTCATCGATCAACTGGCCCTGCCCGGCGGCAAGGATGTCGCGGACTCGCCGGAGATCGGCAATGCCTTCCCGGAAAACGTCGGCACGCAGAATTGGGCATTGATACTGCGCCTCCCATTGTTGTTCTGAGAAGCGCGAGGACTTACCCAAGTCGACGACAAGATCCCAGCGCTGCCGGGACCACGGTCCGCGGCGCGGCGAATCTTCCGGATGTAACAGGAGAATACGCATGATGCCGTTAGCTGCCGTAAACGCAGCTTCAAATCTGAGCCGAAACCTCCGCACCCCGGACCTCATTAAGGCGCGGCGTATTGCCCTCAATCCGTTGCCTGCCCAGGAGGCGCCTGCGCACCAGCGAATAACGCTTCTGCACTCCTGCCTTGGCTAGTCCGCGCAGCGATGCGACGTTGCTGTCCGCGCTGAAAATCCAGGTCGCCTTGCCCTGCTCCCGCAGCAGGCGCGCCACCTGTGTTATGGCCTGCGCGTAATATCCGCTGCCGCGCGACGCAGCCGGCGTCCAGCAGTCGAAGAGCATGACACAGTTGGGCGACGGCGCATCCACTTTGGTGTTCAGTTCTGACAGAAAGAAGCCCTCGAAAGCAGCGATCCAGGCAAAATGCACAGGCCTGCCGTTGGCATCGATCAAGGCAAAGCCCTGGCCCTCTCCCTTGCGCAAGCGTAACGCCGCACGGATCAAATATTGCAATGTCTCCTCATCCTCATATGACTGCATCGCCGCCTCAGCAAGCAGCTCGTGAGTAACGGGCACGATCGAGCACTCGTGGCGTTCAGAGGCAGCAAGCGATGCCTCGAAGAAGAAGACTTCCTCTCGGGAAGCTATCCATCTCCGCATTCTGGATAGAACCCCGGCGAGAGTGGACAGCAGTCCGCGTTTGCGTATTCGCCGCTGCACCGCAATCGCTTTCGCCCTTAGATTCCGCACGGCCTGTTCGAGTCGTGGCCGCGCGGCAATCAGCGCTGAGACTCGAAAGCGGGCAATCTCCTTCCAATGTTTTAGAGCCGAGCGGTGCAGGGTGACGTACATGGTGCGGCGGGTCGCGTTGGCGAAAGCTTCCTTGTAAGTCTCGGCTCCCAAGCCCAAATCTACCGTATGAATCCTGGCGTCGGTTGCGGCGTCTTCGATAAGTTTCGAGAGGAGCACGAAGCCAGGCGAATGCTTTTCCAGGTCATTCACAAAAGTTGGTTGATACCAGAACGACGTTCCAAGGAAATTGAATCCGTAATTCCATGCAAGGTTTCGTGATCCGACACTAATCTGGGAGACGCAGAGCCATCCCTCAGCGGAAAGAAGTCTGGCTAATTCGACGAGGAATAGCTGGCGCTCAGGACGAATCAGATTGCTGATGCGTTCGGTAAAGAGAAATCGGGCAACGTGAGCTCGAAAGAATTCCGGCAGCGTAGGACTAACCTGTTCGTATGTGGACTTTTTAAGAACGGCGACTGGCCACTCGCTTCCCAGCGCCCGTAAAGAACGCCGGACCATCTTCTGTCGCGGCAGGGCCAGAGTTCCATCGTCTGCGGTGATTTCAGCGAGACGAACTTGCGCGCATAGGTATGCCGTGCGCTTGAAAAGGTGGAATCCACTCGACCGCGCCGCCCCACTCAACGCGGCGTAGGCCGCTGAATCCTCGGGGAAATTCGTGAGGACGAGATCACCGTATCCGTTGCGATGCAGCGCGTGCAGAACTTGAGAAGCAAAATCATCCACGTGCTGCTCATCCGCAATGAAGTCGCAGTAATCGCCGGTACTTGCGCACAGGAACGAAACCGGTTGCCCCTTCGGAGCCGCCAATGCAACTACGCCCCGCAGGCGCTCTTCTTCGTCATATCCCAGCACCAGCAGCGGACAGAGCGACCTCCCGTAAGCCAACTGCACCGCCCGCGCCCACTCATAGGTGTAGAAGACCTGCGGGTTTCGTGTCCGGAATACCAGTGCATTCCACTGCTCGCGCAGTGCAGAGTCGTCGGGAATCTCGCGAACAATACGGGTATGCACAGATCAGCCTTGGCGAAGTCTCGTTAGAGGATATACGAGCCGGAGGATGAAAAATCGTGAACCGTAAAGCAGTCGCCTACACCCCGGCAGCTTGCGATGAGCGGCGAAGCCGGCCGTAGAATCCGGAAACATGTGCGTCAAGCTCGCTCAAAGTTGTCTCCGAGGTGACATGAATACGCGGCAGTGCGAAGGGTGGCAAAGGCGTGCCCAGGCCGCCGCCGAAATTCATAAATGCCGCTTCGAAGCCAGCCCGCTGGGGAAATGTGAGCACTTGGGGCGTTACCGATTGCGCATCGCCGAAGGGATAGGCAAACGCCCACAGACTTTTTCTGGAGGGCAGACTCCAGGAAGCGTTCTGCTCTCCGCGATTTCGGCGAACGCCAATTCCGGCGCCATCTGTGAAAGAACTGGATGGCTCACCGTGTGAGCGCCAATGGTCATGCCAGCCGCTGAAAGTTGCCGCAGTTCGCTGCAAGTCATCAATCCAAAGCGACGGCATGCAACCGGATCGGTGCCGTCGAAGCCTCGAAAGGACGCGGAATCGATTCGTTCGCGCAGCGCCGTCACGAAATCGCTGCGAGCCTCAGCATCCAACTGCGACAGCCGCTGCACTGAATTCCACCAAACCGAGCGGCGCTGTTCGCGCGATCGAAGTTCACCATCGAATCTCAATCGCACCGCGCGAAAACTCGAACACCCCCTCCGGCATAGAGATAAGGAGAAGAAAAAGATCCTCATACCACAGCGTCTTGCGTTCTTCCCCGGCTGAAGCCGCGGTCACAAAGAACAGACACTTCACTCCCTCTTGCTGAAGAACCGGCAGCATGTCGGTGAGATGGTTCAACAGGCCGTCGTCGCAAGTAAGCAACACCGCGCGAGGAGGCAATTCGTTTCCCTGCAACCAGGCAAGCGCATCCTCAGGAGAGATCACGTTGTAATGCGACTTTAGCAGGCGAAGTTGCTGACGCAGGACTTCCGGTCGAATCAGATTTCCATCGAACGCCGGATCCACCGGCTCGTATTCCTCCGGCAGCACGCCATGGTAGGTGACGACCGCGAGTCCCGGCGGTGCTGTGCGATGAAGCACGCCTGTCGCCGACAGCGAGGGATACACCACGCGCTTCAGGAAAGGACTGACAATCCTCATTGCCGGCTGACCAGTTCCCACTGCAGCGGAGTTCCGCGCGCGATGTCGCACGCAGCGCGCCGTCCCAGAACCTCCGGCAGATGCCGCGTATGCAGTCCATGCCCCGGGCGGATCGCTCGCACATTTTCTGCGGTCAGAAGTTCCCCGCATTTCACGTCCTGCACGACGAACAGCGACCTCCGAAAAATCCTGCTGCTGGCCTCTTTGGCGCTGAATCCGAAATGCACTTCGCCCAAAGCCTGTTCCGCGATGCGCACTGCCTTTACCATCGCTGCGAATTCCTGCGGTTCCAGAGAAAACGCGCTGTCCGGTCCCGGTTCCGAGCGAGTAAGCAGTCAAATGCTTTTCGATAATGCACGCGCCCAATGCAACTGCCGTCACCGGAGCTTCAATCCCCATGGTGTGATCAGAAAGTCCCACCGGCACACCGAAGCGCCGCGACAACTCCGGAATCGTGCGCAGATTCATGTCTTCCGGTGCCGCCGGATACGCGCTCGTACACTTCAGCAGAGCGATCTGCTCCGCGCCCGCATTGCGCGCGGCCTGCACTGCTTCCTGAATTTCTTCCAGAGTCGCCATGCCCGTCGACATGATCAACGGCTTGCCGGTGCGCGCCATCTTTTGAATCAGCGGAATATCCACCAACTCGAAGGAAGCCAGCTTATGAGCCGGAACGTTCATCCGCTCCAGAAAATCCACGGCAGTCGCATCGAAGGGACTCGAGAACAGATCGAGCCCGAGATCGTTCGCCACCTGCTTCAGACGGGGCTGCCACTCCCACGGCGTGTAAGCCTCGCCGTAAAGTTCGTACAGATTCCGCCCACTCCAGATCGTGCCCTCGACGCGAAATTCCGGACGGTCGCAACGAATCGTTATGGTATCGGGCGTGTAGGTCTGCAACTTAACGGCATCGGCGCCAGACTCTTTTGCTGCAGCAATGATCTTCACCGCCTGATCGAAATCCTGGTGGTGATTGGCCGACATTTCCGCGATCACGTAGACCGGCCGCCCCGGTCCGATTTCGCGCTGTCCAATTTTGATTGTGTCCGGCATGGTCAACCAGTCGGGAGATCAATCCAGTCGTAGACGAATCGAGCGCACCAATTCAAATGCTTCGGCTGCTCCGCAGCCGGCTACGCTTCCCCAGCGCATCGCAATCGCCCGCAAGGCCTCTGGCGATCGCGGATGAGGAAACTTCCGCCGTTCGCTTTCGTAGCACTCCATGGCTGCGATTTTCGCCTCCAGTGTGCGCGTCACATCCACAAAAACGTTGGGCTGAAACGGCCGCGCCAGACGCTGGAACGCCCATTCCGTCGACGATGCAATCTCGAAGGCATAAATGTCGCGTACGCACTGCCCCGCTGTCGGCCGCGTTGCCGTGAGTACCGCCCGATGAATCACCGCGTGATCAACGTTCAAATCGCCGCCATGGTGGGTATAGATGACTTCCGGTTTGATTTGGCTGACGAGTTCCTCAACGACCTTTACCACTTCGAGCAGGGGGACAGTGTCGAGACGGTTGTCTGGAAATTTATGCAAGACAATATGCTTGACGCCAAGCTTCGACGCGGCTGCGCGTGCGTGTTCTTGCAGCCCGGCCAACTGCGTCTGCCCAATCGCTCCGCGGTCGGCATCCCGCGAAGTCATGCCCTCGCCCAGGATGGCAAAGTGAACCTCGCGACCTTCGGCGGCCAGGCGCGCCGCAGTGGCCCCGCACCCCAGGACCTCATCGTCAGGGTGGGCGGCGATGACGAGCACCGGGTCAGTCGCGGCCATGGCTCATCTCGGCCAGCATGACCCATTTCTCGTTCACAAACTCCGGATGATCCGCGAAGTGCGAATACACCAGCTTCTCGAATAGCGGCCGTCTCTCAGCGTCGTAAAACGTCGTGTTCTGCCAGTAATTCATGACGCGTTCGGGAGTGCTCCAGCGGACCGGGTTGACCATGGTGTGAACGGAGATCGACTCGAAGTTCCTCGCTGCCCACGGCAAAACCGTTTGCTGCATAAACAATTCGCTGGAAAATGTAACAGGATCAGCGATCGCAACGCCGCTGGCACGCAACAGATCGAACAGCGGTTTGTTGTTGGGCCCAAATGGACCGACCACTGCAATTCTCCCTTCGGGCTTGAGCCAGGCTCGGGCTTCTTCCAAAGTCCTTTGCGCATCGCCACTGTAGTAAAGACCGTAGGCACAAAAGACAAGGTCAAATCCGGCCGGAATTCCAGCTCGATGCAACGACGACGAGAAATTTTCCAGGCTGGCCTCCACGCAGATGAGCCTCTGCTGCTTCGCAGTTGCCTTGACGCTGAGAGTTTCTAATGCAGCTTTCGAAATATCCAGTGCCACTACCTGTCCGCTATTCCCCACTAATTCGAGCAGCGGAAGAGTCTGCCCGCCCGTGCCGCAACAGAGTTCCAAAACGCGGTCACCGGGCCGCACGGCCAGGCGTTCGAAGATCCAGGTCGCCAAATCGATTCCTTGCGCTGCCGCATTTTCGGCGATCCTCTGTTCCAGAAGTTCCGATTGAGTTGCCCTGGACATCATTCACTCCTCAACTGTGATTGCCCTCTCTGGTGCGGACGTAATGAACCGAAAGTTGCCCATGTATGCTCTCCTCGCCGAGGCTCGAAAATCCGGCATGTTCAAAAACGCGCCGCGAAGCCTGGTTCTCGAGCTTGACGAAAGCATGCAGGCATCCGCTCCTTTCGGCGGGGAGGCTGCTCACGCCCAGATTGATGAGCGCTCCGCCATAGCCCGCCCCGCGGTATGCGGCGGCCACGCTGACATCAATTTCGCCATCGCCATCAGGGCGCCAATCCACGCGAAACTGCCCGACGGCTCGGCCTTGGCTGTCTTCCGCGATAAAAATATTGCAATTCGGATCTTTCATCTTACTCGCGAACCAAATCTCGTGCTGCTCCCAGGGAATCGGCACGGACGAGAAAGCACCACTCCGCACCTGAGGATCATTCGCCCACTCCCATAGCACACGGCAATCATTTTCCTGTGCGCGCCGCAGGTGCAGCCATGCGCCCATGGAGGACACTACGCGGAGCGCTCCTTTTCCATCCACCAGTTCGCGACAATGCGAAGCAAGGGATTGCCGCGTCTGTTCGGAGCCAAGCAAGTCTTCCACCTGAGACGCAAGTCGCTGCGCCGTAAAATCCCGCGACCCGCCTAAGTGAATCGCACAATGCCGGCTCGCCAGTTCTCTAGCCAGCGCGGTTTGATTCTCCGCCACATCCACCAGAAACGCGGGCAACGCCAACAAACAGAGCTCCCAGCAAGTCGTTCCCGCCGAAGATACGGCCACGTCGGCCCACGCCATCAATTCCGCAATGTTCGTGACGTCTCTGCGCACGGTCAATTTTTCTTCCACAGTAATTATTGAAACGTTGAATCGATCCGGAATCACTTGTGCTTCCCCCCACCACAACGATCGCTTCCAGGTCTGCGAGGCCCACTAGCGTCAGTGCTTCGACCACGCGCTCCGTCACATTTTCAGGATCGCTTCCGCCCATGGTCACCAGCACTCGACGCCCGGTCGGCGAAACTTCGCGTTTCCAAGCTCGCCACTCGGTAAACTCCCGCCGCAACAGCGCATACCGTGGACCCAGTAAAAGCCGCGTGTACGGCTCCCGGCTCGCGTAAAGGGCCTCACTCGCGCCTACATTCTGATTCATCACCAGGTCGGCAGAATAGTGGTTGGCGTGCCCATAGTCATCCAGAAACAGAATCTTGCATCCCGCAGCCTTCAGCGCGCGCTGATAATCCGAGTTGAAACGATAGCCATCTACGACCACCCATTCCGCCTGCTGTTTGTGAGCGAGAGCGATTGTCTCATCGGCATCGCCAAGCCCTCCGGCAATCGCTGCGATTGCGACAAGTTCACAATGCTCACCCGCCAGCCTGGACTGAAGCGCGGGCGTAGTCTCGGCCATAGCGAAGACGGCGCGCTGACCGCGATCCTGCCATGCCTGGGCAAGGGCAAGGCAACGCATGACGTGGCCAGTTCCGATGGCGACGCTGGCATCAGTTCGAAAAAGGAGACTCATCGTACCCGAAATACCGGCTGCGTCATTGGACCTTCCAGGAAGCGTCTCGGATCCGAATCTCGCAGCCAGCCCGCAAGCGTCTTGAGCACCTCAGCGTAGACGTCCAGCGTCCGCTGAACGCTCAGGGGATCATGCGCCGCGGTGACATTGTGTGTCGCCAGCAAAAGCACGCCGCGCTTGACCGCCTCCTGCTGAAAAAGATTCTTCAGCAGCGGATTGTCCGCTCCGCCCTCGTCGGTGAATTTCAGCAGCGACCACTGCGGGCGTCCAACGGCGCGCACGCGACTCGCCAGACCCGCCTCTTTTGCCATGGCATTGAGTCCATCCTGAAGGGTGCGCCCGCTGCTCTCGATTCGGGCGAGGGCATCAGTCTTCTCGAGGATGTCGAGCACCTTCATGGCGGCTGCCATGGATGACACCTCGCCAGCAAAAGTGAAGCTGTAAAAAATCTCGTCGAAGACGCGCATGACGTCAGCGCGGCCAACTACACACGAGATCGGAAAGCCATTTCCCATCGCCTTGCCGAAACAGGCAAGGTCAGGAGTCACGCCGAAAATCTTCTGCGCCCCCCCAAGTCCAAAATGAAAGCCAACGCAGATTTCGTCGAAGATCAGCAGCGCGCCGTGTCTTGTGAGCAAGATCTTTCACGGCCTCCAAGAAGCCCGCTGCCGGCTCGACAAAGTTAAACGGCTCCATGATCACGGCCGCGAATTCGCCGGGATGATCCGCGAAGAGTTTTTCCAGGCTCGCCAGATTGTTGTATGCGAACGGATGGGTCAGTTCCCGAACCGCCTTCGGCACGCCCGCATTCCGCGTGGTGCTGCCGATGTACCAATCCTGCCAGCCGTGATATCCGCAGCACGCAATCCGGTCACGCCCGGTGAAAGCGCGCGCTGCCCGCACTGCGCCTGAAGTCGCGTCCGAGCCGTTTTTGCCGAAGCGCACCATCTCGGCGCAAGGAATGATTCGCGTTAGCCGCTCGGCCAGTTGCACTTCAAGCGGATGCGGCAGAGAAAAACTGTGACCCTCGGCCAACTGAGCACGTAGCAGCGGCATTTACTTCTTCGTGAGCATAGCCAAGGATGTTCGGCAACAGTCCCTGCACATAGTCGATGTACTCGTTGCCGTCGACATCCCAAACGCGACAGCCCTTGCCGCGTTCCAGGAAAATCGGCGCCACGCCCTGCACGTACTGCGTGTACCCCTTACTGAAAGTCTGAGCACAACTGGGAATAACTTTCTTCGCCCGCTCCAGCCAAGCCTGCGACTGCGCCAGCGGAAGTTGGGGCGCTGCTCCTGCCTTCGCCTGCTGATAAAGACTCTTGAAATACCCTTCGTTGCTGATCGTTTCCACTTGAATCGTCGCCAAGTCCGGCCTCTCCTTCAACAACTCGAAAACGTCCTTGAATCCGAAATCGCCGTTTCCTGAAAACGCCTCGTACACCTTCCGCACAAATTCCAGATCGGCGGGATGATCCACGGTCCAGCGATACTGCGCGGGCGAAACCGGGATTTCGCTCTCCACATTTGCGGTTCGGAAATTCCCTGCCCGCAAGTATGGCGTAACGTGCTCGCGTTCGGAAGGCTTGCGCGCCTCACGCCACGCCCGTTCCAGAGCCGCGAATGAGAAAACTTCCGTGTCCAGCCCGTCCGGATAGGTATAGCGAAAAACGTTGCTCACGTAATCGCAGTCGCCGCGCTCGAAGCGAACCAGGATTTTATCAATGACTGTCGGGTCAATGAGCGGGCAATCCGCGGTGATGCGGACGATCACGTCAGCCTGATTTGCCTTCGCCGCCTGGTAGAAGCGGTCGAGCACATCCTGCTCATCGCCGCGAACACACTGAATGATTCGCTCTGCGCAAAAATGCGCAACCGCATCGTCGGTTTCACGATCCGTGGTGGCGACCACTACTCGATCCACTCGAGTCGCTTTCCGCACGCGATTCACCACATGCCACAGCATGGGCTCGCCGCAGAGATCTTCGAGAACCTTGCCGGGAAAACGCGAAGACCCCATTCTCGCCTGAATCAGTGCGACCTTCACTGAAAGCTCTCTCCCACAGCAACCATGCGTCCCGTCTGCGACGAAGTTTTCGCGGCGAACACCACCTGCATCAAGGCGGAGGCCTCGGGAATCGGCAACATAGTCGGGCGCTTATGCTCGACGCATTCCAGAAAATGCTTCATCTCGTCGACATACATCTGGTTGATCTCCCAGTCCTCGGGCTGTGGGTAGGCAGTCCACTGCTTGCTCTCCGCGTTGTACCACCGCACGGCTTTGGAGTTGAAATCCCAGAATAGCGAGCCGAGTTCTCCTACAATCTGGCAGCCGCGTTCATAAGTTCGCTGCACGTAATCGAGATGAATCTCCGACATCGCGCCATCTGCATGACGGCAGATAAGAGCCGCGACATCTTCCGTCTCAATTTCGAGCGAGCTTACATGCCCGGCCCAACAAAAAACGGAATCGATTCTGCCCAAATACCATTGCGCCAGATCAATCTCGTGGATGCAGTCGAGAATACATCCCCCGCCAGTTTCGGCGCGCGCAGCGTAGTTGCGGCGATAATCCGAGTTCGGGCGCCAGTCGGGCAGATAAGAGCCGACATGAATTCTGGCGAACAGGATTTTACCCAAGGCTCCCTGCTCCAGGAATGCCTTCACTTTCGCCGGCCCGGGATGGAAGCGCATGTTGCAGCCCACCAGCGAAATCAATCCCTTGTCATGCACCAGTTTCGAAAGTTCAGCAAGTCCGTCCGGCGCGTGCGCGAGAGGCTTCTCCACGAAAACCGGCAGGCCCGCGCGCACAACTTCGAGGGTCTGCTCAACGTGTAGATGCGTAGGAGTCGCAACGATTACGCAATACGGCCCCCAACCAAGGCCTTCCTGCAAGCGAGCAAATCCGACGACCCCGAGTTCGGTCGCGGCGCTTCGGCGCAATTCATCCGGTTCGACCAGCGCCAGCGACTCGATTCCCAATTGCCGCAGATTGCGCAGGTGCCGGCTTCCGATCGAACCACCGCCCACTACCAGCGCTTTCATTTCCGCTTGCCGGGCTTCTTAGCCAGAGATGCAGGTTGAGGTGCAGCCTGATATTCGGAGCGCAGCAGGCCCATCCAGATGCGGTCTCGTCTCTCTCCGCCCTGGAAGAGATCTTCCCGCATGCGGCCTTCGACTTTGAACCCGACTTTCTCGTAGCAGCGGACGGCCGCCTCGTGGTCGGCAAAGACGCCCAGGTCGATGCGATGAAGATTCAGCTTCAGGAATCCGTACTCCACCATCAACCGAGTGGCCTCGACTCCTACACCCTTCCCCCAAAACTCTTTTTCGCCGATGAGAATGCCGAAGGTGGCAACGCGGTGTACCCAGTGAATCGGTCCCAGCTTTACGTTGCCGATGTGAGTGCCAGCTTTCTTCTCCTCGATCGCGAGGATGACATCGTTGCGCGAGCCCGTGACGCTGCGGTAATAGTTATCCAGATCTTCAGCGGTGGAAGGAAAAGTTCCGGTTTCGGTGTAGCGCGTGACCTCCGGATCGTTGAGCCAGCCCAGATAGCGCTCGTTCAGATCCGTGCGTTCCAGGGGACGCAACCGCACGAGTAAGCCTTCCGCAAATGCCGTCTTATGCGCCAAACCAACGCTCCTGATTTCGATTTGCCATTTCCGATTTACCGCGTGTAGCTGGATAGAACTTTCGCAACCGCCACAATGACGTCGCTCACATCCTGATCGGACATCGCATGAAACATGGGAAGGCTGATCAGGCGTGAATAGGCATCCTCGGCCACGGGAAATTCTCCGCCGCGGTATCCGAAGCGGTCGCGGTAGTACGGGTGCGGTGCACTGGAATGTAGTGCACGTTGACCCCGATGTTTTCTGCCCGCAGCGCGCGGAAGATCTGGGCGCGGTCCGCGGTCAGTTTCGCAAGATCGAGCCGAATCGGGTAAAGATGCCAGGCCGGATTCACTTCGGGCCGCACCGTGGGCGCAATTACGCCGGGAATTTCAGCGAAGGCTTTGCTATAACGCGCCGCAATTTCGCGACGGCGTTCGAGATTCGCATCCAGCCGCTTGAGTTGCTCGATGCCGAGAGCACAGGCAAAGTCCGGCAAGCGGTAATTGAACCCAAGCAGCACCATTTCGTAGTGCCACTGCCCCGCGCTCTGGCGCTGGCGTGCCTCGCTGGAAATTCCATGATTGCGAAAGCGCCGCAGAGTCTCAGCGAACTGCGGATTATTGGTCGTGACCATGCCGCCTTCTCCAGTGGTGATGTGCTTCACCGGATGAAAGCTGAACACGGTCATGTCCGCGATGCTGCCTACTTTTCGTCCGTCGTACTCTGCGCCCAGCGCGTGGCAGGCATCTTCGATCACGATCGCGCCACACTTGTGCGCAACTTCGACGCACGCGTTCAGATCCGCCGGATGGCCGGCGTAGTCGACTGGCAGAATCGCCCGCGTCTTCGCAGTGATTTTCTTCGCGACCTGCTCAGGATCAAGATTCAGCGTGTCCGCGCAAACATCTGCAAACACCGGCGTCGCGCCCTGGTACAGAACGCAATTCGCCGTCGCCGCGAACGTCAGCGGAGTTGTAATCGCTTCGTCACCGGGCTTAAGCCCGGCAGCGAATGCGGCCGCATGCAGCGCAGCCGTCCCTGAACTGAAGCTCACCGCACGGGCCGCACCGACGCGCGCCGCGAAAGCTTCTTCAAACTCGGCGACCTTCGGACCCGTCGTCAACCAGTCGGAGCGCAGAACGTCGACTACTGCCTGAATGTCGGATTCCTCCAGCGATTGGCGTCCATACGGAAGAAAGCTGGCGCGCACAGGCGTTCCTCCATGGATCGCCAGAGTCTGCGAACTGATGGTAGTCGCGCTCATGAGAGTCCTACGCGGGAATGCGCGCTGGAACGGGTTCCTCGTCCGCGGGCGAGATCAAGTCCTGCAATTCCTGGTTGGTCAGCCAGCGGTCGTTGCTGTCGCTGGCGTAACGAAATCCTTCCGGCAGAGGCCGCGCATTCACCCAGTTCTCGCGCCGCCACCAGGGATGCGAAGGCTGGATAATGTAACGGTCGTCCACCTCCAACGTATTGCGCGCTTCGTCTTCCGAGATCAGGACCTCATGCAACTTCTCTCCCGCACGGATACCAATGGTCTCAATCTCACAGCCTGGGGCGATGGTCTCGGCGAGATCAATCATGCGCATGCTGGGAATCTTGGGGACAAATATTTCTCCGCCGTGCATCTGCTCGATGCAGGTGACCACAAAGCGCACGCCCTGCTCCAAAGTCAGCCAGAAGCGCGTCATCCGCGGATCGGTCAGGGTGATGCGCCCCGTCCGCCGCTGCTCTTGAAAAACCGGAATCACGCTGCCGCGGCTGCCCACGACGTTTCCGTAGCGCGCACAACTGAATCGCGAATCCTGCGCGCCGGCGTAGGCATTGGCCTGCACAAACATCTTCTCGGCGCAGAGCTTGGTCGCGCCGTACAGATTGATGGGATTCACCGCTTTATCGGTGCTCAACGCCAGAACCCGGCGCACGCCCTGATTGATGGCGGCATCAATCACGTTGCGCCCACCGATGATGTTGGTCTGAATGGCTTCGAACGGGTTGTACTCGCAGGCCGGCACCTGCTTAAGCGCGGCGGCGTGGATCACAACCGTCACCCCGGCGAACGCCCGCTCCAGCCGCGCCTGATCGCGCACGTCGCCAATGAAATAGCGCAGGCTGGGATGATCCAGCCCGGAGACCCGCATGTCATGCTGCTTGAGTTCGTCGCGGCTGAAGATCACCAGCCGCCGCGGCCGGTAGTCGCGTCAGCATGATCTCGACAAACTTCTTCCCGAAGGACCCGGTCCCGCCCGTGACCAGAACTACCTGCTCCGACCAATTCATCCCATCTGCCTCGTCACAAGTCGTAAACTTAACCAGCCGTAACCCGAATCGCTCTGCCCGCCGCCCTTCCACAGGCAAATTTCAAGACATTTTTTGAGAAACGGCTGGCTGGATTTCACGTGCCCGCTAGTATATCGGAGTTTCTCCCATCGGCGCTTCTCATGAGAATCTCGGGGGCATCCTAATTTAGAACAACTACCGAATCCTGCTTATCGAAATTCGGACCTGCTTTTCCAAATCCAATGCTAGAATGTCGAACGAACTTTCCTTTGACGAAGTGCGACACAGTTCCCTGCGCGACGACCCAGCCTCTTCGATCCGGGACATACGCATAGGTGCGCGGGATCTTTATTGGATCCTGCGAGGTCTCATAATTTATTGAGGAGCAGGCATGGATTTTGGACCCCTGGTGCAGGCCAACAATTCGATTGTCCGCGAGATGCAACCCAGCCCGGGTGCTGATCCGGGCAGGATCGCAGGGCCGCACAATTATCCTCAGGTCCCCCCTCACGATTCCGCGGTCGGCGAATACGTTCGCGTGTTGGTCAAGCGCAAGTGGATTGTTTTGGCTTGTTTGCTGACAATTTTTTCCGTGGTCACCATCGCCACGCTGCGTATGACGAAGGTTTATGAGGCAGGCGGCACGATTGCCATCAACAAGCCTGATGCCAGCCTCAACCTGCAGAACTCGGCGACCTTCAGCCTGGACTACTTCGATCCCACTGAACTCGAGACCGAGGTCAAGATTCTGCAGAGCGATCTTCTGGCCCTGCAGGTCGTCCGGGAACTGAATCTGGACCGGCGACCCGACTCCGGAATCAACGCTCCTCCGCCGGGTTCGCTCGACCTGGCTCCCGACCCGTTGCAGGTTGACCCGTCGCAGGCATCCGCCATGCTGGGCGGGTTCAAGTCGAATCTGCGGGTCACGCTAAGCCCGGGCACGCGCATCATCGAAGTGCATTACCGCAGCGCCGATCCTCAGATCGCGGCCAACGTCGTCAACACGTTGATGCAGACCTACGTCGAGAACAATTTCAAGGCCCGCTTCGAGTCCACCATGCAGGCCTCCGACTGGCTGCAGAAGCAACTGGTTGATATGCAGATGAAGGTGGAAACCTCACAGGAAAAGCTGGTGCGCTACCAGAAAGAACACGAAATTCTCGGCATCGATGACAAGCAGAACATCATCACGGCCAAGCTGGACGAACTCAACAAAGAGCTCACCCAGGCCGAGAGCGAGCGCATGGACAAAGAGTCATTCTACCGTCTGGTGGAATCGGGAGATCCTGACGCCGTCGCCTCCACGGCAGGCACGGCTGAGGCGGAGGGCGCCGGCTTGCAGACCGCATCCAGCCTGCTCGATACCCTACGTAATAAACAGGCGGATCTGAAGATTCAGATTGCAGATTTGAATACGCAATTTGGCCCGGCCTATCCCAAGCTCGCGCAATTGAATAATCAGGTGAAGGAGATTGACTCCCAGATTCAGGCGGAACTGAAGAAAATGGTGGGCAAGGTTCGCGGGCAGTACATGACTGCGCTGCAGCGCGAGAACCTGTTGCACGACGCCCTCGAACGACAGAAGCAGGAAGCGAACAAACTGAACGAGAGCGCCATCGAATACAACCTGCTCAAGCGCGATGCCGAGAGTTACCGCCAGCTTTATGAAGGGCTGCTGCAAAAGCTGAAAGAGGCCGGCGTTTCAGCGGGATTGAAGGCCAACAATTTCCACATCATTGACAGCGCCCGTCCGCCGCAAGCGCCCGTCGAGCCCAACGTTCCACGCAACCTGCTGTTCTCCATCCTGTTGGGTTCAGCCACCGGCATCGGGCTGGCGTTCCTGCTGGAGGGTATCGACAGCACTATCCGCACCACCGAGCAGGCTCAACTCATTTCTGGCCTGTCGTCGCTGGGCATGATTCCCTTGGGATCGAAGTCCGCGCGGGAGGGCCCGAATCCGAAGCGGCTGGTCATTGCGAGTTCGAAAGAAGCGGTGGAACTGGTCACGCAGGTGCGGCCGCAATCGCAGATGGCGGAATCGTATCGCGCGCTGCGCACTTCCCTGCTGCTCTCCAACCTCGGCGCGCCACCCAAGGTCATCATGGTGACCAGCTCTCTGCCGCAAGAGGGCAAAACGACCACCAGCATCAACTGCGCGATCGTGCTGGCGCAGAAAGATGTGCGGGTGCTGCTGATTGATGCTGACCTGCGCCGCCCGAGCATTCACAAGACTCTCGGCATGGGCCCACGCAGCGGCCTGAGCAACGTGCTGACCGGCAGCACGACCCTGGAGCAGGCAATCACGCGCAGCACCATCCTGCCAAATCTTTTCATCCTGCCGGCAGGAACGCCGCCGCCGAATCCGGCGGAACTGCTCGCCTCCACCAACATGCGCGACATGCTGGAGCAGTTGCGCGAGCAGTACGATCACATCGTGGTCGACACTCCGCCGTCACTCTCGGTCACTGACGCAGTCGTACTTTCTCCGCGTGCCGACGCTGTCGTGCTGGTTATTCGTTCGGGTAAGACGACCAAGCAGGCTTTGCGCCGCGCCCGCGACATTCTCGCCCAGGTCAACGCCAAAGTCGTTGGCGTGCTGCTCAATGCCGTCGACCTCAGTTCGCCCGACTATTACTACTATTACGAGTATCAGGGAAAGTACGCTGCCTATTACCGCAACGAAGAAACTGCGGATCACGACGAAGAAGATGACAATGGTGAGGAAGAAGAAACCGCTTCCCCGTCAGCTGTCTAGCATCGTCCGTACATCATGAACATCGCCCTCAACTCCCCGGCTCGCAAGCGACTGGTGGCTGCAATCGTGATCGTGTGCGTCGCCGCATACTTCATTCTCACTGCGCGCGAACTGGTTGCAGACTGGCTGGGCAATCGAGTCGAACTCAAAAGCCTGGAACGGGCGGCATGGCTCGACCCCGGCAACGCTGATTATCGCAACCACCTGGGCCGCTACTATGACCTGGTGGCCCGCGATCCGGCAACCGCCATCCACTATTACAAGACCGCGGTCCAGTTGAATCCGCACTCCGCGCGCTACTGGTTCGATCTGGCCAGCGCCTATCAGGTATTGGGCGACACCGGAAATCAGACTGCCTCGCTGGAGCGCGCCATCGACGCCGATTCCATGACCCCCGACGTGGCCTGGGAGGCCGCCAATCTTTATCTGGTGCAAGGCCAGAATGAGAAAGCGCTGCGGGAATATCGCGTCGTCATGGCCAACGATTCTTCCCTCGCCGGTTCGGCCATCCAATTCTGCTGGCGCATTGATCCTGATGTCGACGGATTGCTCCGCGATGTGGTGCCGCACACGAATCCGGACGCCTACATCGCATTCCTTTCTCTGCTCGAGAATAAGCAGGAGTCTGCGGGAACCTTCAAAGTCTGGAATGCACTGATGCAGTCCGGTCTGCCCTTCGAAATTCGTTATGCCTACGACTACATCCATTATCTGATCCTCCACAAGGAACCCGACGAAGCCGTTCTGGTGTGGCAGCAGGCTGCCGTGCGCTTCGGGCTGAATTCTTACCTGCCATCGCCCAGCAATCTGATCGTCAATCCGATGTTCAACCTGGACGTGCTGAATGCGGGCTTCGATTGGCAATATCAGAAACAGGCGGGCGTAGCTTTAACCCTCGATCCCAGCGACTTTCATGCTGGACGGCGCTCGCTGCTGATCACTTTCGACGGACCCGGAATCAATGACGCAGGTTTTTACCAGTTCGTTGCGGTCCAGCCCAACACGACCTACGACTTCTCCGGCTACTACAAGAACGGAGAAATCGAAGGCGCGGGCGGCCCGCATCTGACCATCCAGGACATGTACACCAAGGCGGTTTATTACGAGAGCGATGAGTTAAAGGAGTCGGGATTCTGGAAATCGGCGGATGGAGAATTCACCACCGGACCCGACTGCAAGCTCGTCGTTCTGCATGTTCGCCGGCTTCCGGAAGGCAGCCCCATCCGTGGTAAGCTCTGGATCGGCGATTTTCGTCTCATCCAAAAAAGATCGTAAATCCGGCCAGCAAACGCGCATATCGACGTGAACTCGAAGAGGAAAAAAACGGAGATCGACCCCAAGCTACTGTCGGCAAAGCTGGAAACTATCCTGCTGTACTCGACCTTCGGCTTGCTGCTGTTTGGTCCACTCGCTTTTGGCGCCGTCGAACCCTGGTCGATTTTTGTGCTGGAGGCAGGCTCGGCCGCGCTGGTGCTGTTGTGGCTTGCCAAGCAGTGGATCGATGGCGAAATTAAACTCCACTGGAACCCGCTCTATCTGCCAATGCTGGCCTTCGGCGCGCTGATCGTCGCGCAGATGGTCTTGCGCACCAGCGTCTATCCCCACGACACGTTTTCCATGGCGCTGCTCTACACCGCGTATGCCATGCTGTGCTTCTTGTCGGGACAGGTGCTGCTGCGCAGCTCGCAGGCCCGCAAATTGGTCGTCGTTTTCGTGATCTACGGCTTCATCATTGCCGCTCTGGCGCTGCTCCAGGGCGTTGCACCCAATGGAAAACTGTTCTGGATTCGCCAACCCCACCTCGGAGGCTGGATTTACGGCCCCTACGTGAATCACAACCACTATGCGGGACTGATGGAACTGCTGGTCCCGATTCCCCTGGTGCTTGCGCTGACCCGGCTGGCGGATGACAAAGAACGGATCGCTTGTGGAATTGCCGCGGCGATTATGACGGCAACCGTTTTTCTCAGCGGATCGCGCGGCGGCATGCTGGCGATCTTCGTGGAGCTCGTCGTTCTTTCCGTAGTTTTGTTTCGTGAGAAAAAAGTCACCCGCATCGCCATCGCGGCCGCAGCCTTTGCCGTAGTCCTCGTCAGCCTGCTGGTGTGGCTGGGGGGAAAGGATCTGAAAGGCCGCGTGGCCAGCATCTCGACCGAGGCTCACACTGAAATCTCAGGCGGGATGCGGCTTTCCATCGATCGCGACGCGCTGCGCATGTTCCGTAACAAGCCAGTGCTCGGCTTCGGGCTGGGAACCTTCCCCGTCGCGTATCCGCAATTCCGCACCTTCTACACCAACTTCTTCGTCAACGAAGCTCACGACGACTATGTGCAACTGCTGGCGGAGATGGGCGTGCTCGGATTCGGCACAATGATCTGGTTCGTCGCGGTCTTCTATCGCGGAGCGTTGCACAAGATCAAGAATTGGATGTTCGACGTCCCGGGCGCAGTCAGCCTCGCCTGCATGGTGAGCGTTACGGGCCTACTGGTGCACAGCCTGTTCGACTTCAACCTGCAGATTCCAGCCAATGCGGCTCTGTTTTACGTCCTGTGCACGATCGGGGCGGGGCCGAGGCTGCTACAGAAATCCCGCAATCGCCGCAAACCCACTCCCGCTCCCGCAGATGAAATGATCCCCACGTCAGAAGTGGTCTAGCTCACGTGGCGGACGTGCTCACGGTAGCCAGCATGCTCACGTGGCGGCGGACGCATTCGTCCGCCAGCGAGCGCAGCGAGCAGCCCAGAAGCGTCCGAGCGTGCTTCATTCATATCAGTCAGGATGATCCTGCCGCCGATTCAAGAACGGAGAACGCGTCAGGAGAGATTACGGCTGAGTCGGGCTGGCCGGATTGTCGTTCTTCACCAGCACCCAGGCCGTGACGCCGATGATCACCGCCCCGCCAATTCCAATGGCCACAGGAGAACTCAGAATGCCGCCGCCGGCCGCGGGCGCGGCTCCGGCTGCACGCTTCTTGTTTTTCTTCTTGCCCGTCTGATTCTGATCGTTGTCAGCCGTCGTCTCATCTCGCGTGGTTTGCTGGCCCTGCTGAAGCGTGTACGTGCCTGTGCCGTCGGTGATGGTGAGGTCGCCCTTGGTAGCGGCGATGCGGACCGTGCCGTCGGTATCGACCACGTTGAATTCGGTCCAGTTAAAAGAGGCTGGAGTCACCTTGACGTCCCCGGCGGTAGTCGCAACTCCTTTCGAAGTCGAGACTGTAACCCCACCGTGCTCAATCTTTACCGCGGCGGTATCAAACTGCACCAACGAATCGGAATGTACGGTGATCGAGGATCCGGGCTCGTTGATATTAGCCACGGAATCGGAACGCGTCTGCAACAGGTCGCCGGAGAAGATTGCGGAGGAAGCGCGCGGAACGTGGGCTCCATTCACCCAGGCGGCTCCATTTGTATAAAGCATGGCCGCATTGGAATCAGCGGCAAATAAGGACCCGGGAATCAGGAGCAACAGCACGCAGCTTACCATCTTGCGGAAAGCGGACCCGCTCATTCCCACACTCCGTTAATAACTATGTTGGTGACCGTTGCACGGAATCGTATCGTCCTCCTTGTTGAACGTCAATGCCTTTTGTGCGGTTTGCGGTGGAAAACTTATGAATCACTTGGGCTTCGGCGTGCTCGCCAGCGATCCACGCCGTTCCACCAGAGCACCTTCATCCACTCTTGCAGGAGGGTCTTGGCCCATTCCCGGTGAGTCCACCAGTGGACTCCGTATTCCCCATCGTTATAGGCAGCCGCGACGGAAAAGGATTTGCCGGGAATCTCGTGGCGAAAGATGCTCAAGGCGCGCCGGGTATGGTAGTCCGAAGTGACCAGCAGAACCCGCTGGGCTCCCTCCCGCGCCAGACATTTCTCTTCGTCATGCGATTCGTCTTTGGTCGAGAGGCCCTCAATGGCACAGATTCCAACCGACGCGGCCTCGGGAAGCCCGCGGACGTACTGCTCGGCGAGCTGAGCGTCGGTGAAACCGAAGATTCTGGCGTCTGCGGGAACATCAATCAGCACTCGCGGCGCGTACCCCTGATCGAGCAGTTCCAGCGCTCGAGCCGGACGGCGATCGGTCTCCCCTGCCAGCACCACGATCACGTCCGCTTTCTCGGGAGCGTTCACCACCAGCAGGCTGCCGGCGTTGGCCGCAAATACCAGAAGCAGAACGGCCACAATCACCAAGACTCGCCACATCCATCCTCGATTTCTGCGCTCATCTTTCATAAATCGTTCGTACCTGTGAGGTTCACGAGACCACTTTCCCAATTTGGAATTCCGGCCCACCGAATTCCACCACCCGAATGCGCCGACACTGCATGCTAGAATTGTTTTCGCCTTCATGCATCTTATCTACGATTTATCCTGGAATCTTTCATGAATCCTTCCTCGACTGCAGATACCTTGATCGATCAGATCAAAAACAAGATCCAGCAACGCCAGGCCCGGGTGGGCATTATAGGGCTGGGATACGTTGGACTGCCGCTGGCACTGCTGTACAGCGCACAAAAATTTGCGGTCACGGGCTTCGATATCGACGCGCGCAAGGTGGAAACCCTGGCTCGGGGCGGTTCCTACATCTATCGCATCACGACCGACGAGATTCAGGCGGCGCGAGCTCAGGGCTTCTCCGCAACGTCGGATTACTCCCAGTTGACCGCGATGGATGCCGTCATCATCTGCGTCCCCACGCCACTCGACGAACATCACGAGCCCGACATGAGCTACATCACGGGAACCACGCACTCGATCGCTCCTCATCTGCGCGCCGGACAACTGGTGGTTCTGGAGAGCACGACCTATCCGGGCACAACCGAAGAAGTGATGATTCCGATTCTCGAGAAAGAGAATCGCGCCGGACTGAAAGCGGCTCGCGGCAGCGATACTCCTGCCGACAACGAGTTCTTCGTGGCCTTCTCGCCCGAACGCGAAGATCCCGGCAACACGACGGTGGCGCGGCGAGATATTCCCAAAGTTGTCGGCGGACTGAATTCACAGGCGTCCGAACTCGCGGCCGCGCTCTACGGAGCGATCTTCAACCGCACCGTTCTGGTCTCTTCGCCGGCTGCAGCGGAAATGACCAAGCTGCTCGAAAATATCTACCGCTGCGTCAACATCGCGCTGGTCAACGAATTGAAGTTGCTCTGTCTGCGTATGGGGCTCGATATCTGGGAAGTCATCGATGCGGCCGCCACCAAGCCCTTCGGCTTTCATCCCTTCTATCCCGGACCCGGGCTGGGCGGCCACTGCATTCCCGTCGATCCGTTTTATCTCTCCTGGAAAGCCAAGGAGTGGGACTTCCGCACGCGCTTCATCGAACTCGCGGGAGAGATCAACACCAGCATGCCGTACCACGTGCTGGCCTCGGTGGGCGGAGCCCTGAACGGCCACAAGAAATCTGTGAATGGCGCCCGCGTGCTTGTCCTGGGAGTGGCTTACAAGAAAGACATCGACGATCTGCGCGAGTCGCCCGCTCTCACCATCATCGAGCTTTTGCAAAAAGACGGCGCCCAGGTCAGCTATCACGATCCCTACTTCCCAATTATCGGCAAGGGGCGCAAGTACGACCTGCAGATGAAATGCGCGGAGCTCAAAAATCTGGGTCAGTACGATTGCGTGGTTATCGTCACCGACCACTCCGACTACGACTACCGCCGCATCGTCGAAGAAGCTCAACTCGTCGTCGACACCCGCAACGCCACCCGCGGCATTCAAAGTAGCAAGATTGTTCACTGCTGAGGGCCGTGGCCGATACTCACTTGGGCAGGAAATTGATCTATAGAGGGGTGTAGTTTCTTGCATTCCTCGCGCGCGAAACATCCACACATCCCGCCCCGCTCGGCTAAATGATTGAGAACTTTACTATTACAGTTCATTCCGGATGGCGAAAGTGGCCTTAGCCGTGCAATCGATCCAGTGGAATAGTACACTTTGAAAAGCCTGCTCCCAGGCATCCCCCAGCGTTTCACGAAAGATTAGAACAACTTTTCGACAGTCGGGTGTTTGGAACTCTTAAATCGATTTCCAACCACCGATGCGACCCGAGTTGAGTATGCAATCTGTATCTTCCGAATCAGGACTGTTCTCTCTGCTTCCGCGTGGTCGCACGCCGTGGTATGAGTTCGTCTTCAGTTATGGCATCCAGGCGGTCGCAATCACCATTCTGGTGTGGATTCCAGTCCTTCATCCCGAAATACTCGAACGTCCTAAGCCTGACTATCACGCGATCGAACTGGTGCCGACTCCGGTTCCAGTGAATCACGAACCGCAGCGCCAACTGCCACGGCCGGTTCTAACGGCCAAGCTCGATCCGCCGACGACTGCATTGCGCCTGCCCGCGCCTCGGCCCCTGAAGCCGATGGATGAAGATACCCGCGCACCGGAAGTGAAGATCGCAGAGAAAAAAGTGGACATTCCGGCAGTGGCTTCGCCGATTCCGAAACAGATCGTACGCACCAATCTTTTTTCCTCGGGAAGCTCGGCGCCGCAGACGATTGATAAAGCGCCGCAACAAGTGCAGACCGGGGGCTTCGGCGATCCCAAAGGCGTGCCCGCCAGAACCACTCAGACCAGGGCCGTCAACATTGCGTCGGCGGGTGGATTCGACATGCCCGTCGGCCCCGGCAACGGCAACGGTACCGGCGGTGCTAACGGCGCTCGCGGAGTGGTTGCCAGCGCAGGCTTCGGCGGAGGAGTCGCCACACAGGATCCGCATGCGACGGCGCGCAGCGCTGTCCAGCAAGCCGGATTCGGCGACGCGAATGCCGCTCCTGCCAACGTTCCATCTCGCGCTGTAGCTGTGGCGCCCAAGATTACTCCGGCTGAGATTCTGTCAAAGCCGGTTCCCGTTTACACTGAGGACGCTCGCGCTAAGCGGATTGAAGGCGAGGTGCTGCTCGAAGTGGTTCTCGAAGCATCGGGCAAAGTGCAAGTGCTTCGGGTCGTCCGTGGTTTGGGGCACGGTCTGGATGAGGCTGCCGTACGCGCAGCCGAGCAGATCCGCTTCAAGCCCGCTCTCAAAGATGGCCAGCCAGCGGATTCGTCCGCCGTCTTGCACATCATTTTCCAGCTGGCGTAGTTCGTTCGAGCGTAGCGCCGGCGACTCGCCGGCCCGATGGCGGGCGGAGCCCGCTGTAATACAAGTCTGGAATCTCAAGGGATGTCGAGGTTCTGCAAGATTCCGCGAGCGAGACGCCCGCGTGACAGCCGGCGGGGACGCCGGCGCTACGAGGACGTAGTTTATTCCCAGAAGGTTCTTATGCGAATTGTTGGTTTGGGCTCGGCATTGCTTCTTATTTCTTTGGGCGGAGTTTTAACCGCCTACTCTCAGGACGCGGTTTCTCCTTCCACCGCTCCATCCGCGGCTCAAGCAACGCCTGCCCCAGCCACACCTGCTCCTGCGACGACGCCTGCGGAGAATCCTGCGCCGGCAGCTTCCGCCGGAGCCGCGCAAAGTGGCGCCACCTCTGTGCCGCCAACCTTCAATGACGTTCTCGATCATGTCGTGCAGCGCGAACACTATTTCATGGCGCAGATGCGGCACATGCATCCCATGGTTGAAACCTACCTGCAGGATCTGAAGAACGACTCGGGCGGAAACGCCATCCCCGTCGGCGATCAGTATTATCTGGGACGCCTCGACATGTCCGATGGACCGGAAGACACATCCTTCGTCGGCCAGCCCGGATTCGGACATCGCCTGCTGCGCAAGCTGACCGGCATCTATTCCCTGCACTTCCTGCCCATGGGCTTTGCCCAGATGGTCATCCTCGATACCGACTTTCAGAAGAAGTACTACAACTTCAACTTCGTGCGCCGCGAGTTCTTAGGCGAAGTGCGCTGCCTCGTCATCGATGTGCAGCCCAAGGAAGGCCAGAAGGAAGCGCGCTTCATGGGCCGCATCTGGGTGGAAGACCAGGATTACAACATTGTTCGCTTCAATGGCACGTACTACCCGCAGCCTAAAATCAATTTCTTTTTCCACTTCGACAGCTGGCGTTTAAATATGCGAAGCGGAACCTGGCTGCCGGCCTACATCTACACCGAAGAATCGAATCTGAAGACCGGACTCACCAAGACGCTGCATTTCAAGGCGCAGACGCGGCTCTGGGGCTATGACTTGAGAGGTCTAAACAAGAACGAAGAGTTTACGCAGATTCTGGTGGATTCGCCGCAGTCGGTGAAGGATGACACCCCGGCCGCCGCCGACGCGACTCCCGTAATGGCCGAGCGCATGTGGGAGAAGCAAGCCGAAGACAATGTGGTCGAACGTCTGCAGAAAATCGGATTGCTCGCGCCTCCCGGCGAGGTCGACAAAATTCTGTCTACCGTCGTCAACAATTTACTGGTCACCAACAACATCGACCTGCAAGGCGACCTGCGCTGCCGCGTGCTGTTGACCTCGCCGCTGGAGTCTTTCACCATCGGCCACACCATCGTCGTCAGCCGCGGACTGCTGGATGTGCTTCCCGATGAGGCTTCGCTGGCCATGGTGCTGGCGCACGAAACCAGCCACATCGTGCTGGGACATCGTCTCGACACCAAGCTCGCCTTCAACGACAAGATGTTCTTCCCCGACGAAGACTCGTTCCAGCGCCTCGACTTCAAGCGCAACGCCACCGACGAAGAAGCTGCCGACACCAAAGCGATGGAACTGCTGAAGAACTCGCCCTACAAAGACAAACTGGGAAACGCGGGACTGTTCCTGAAAGCTCTGCAGGAAAAAGGACCTGAGCTGCCGAATTTGATCCGGCCGCACCTGGGGAATTCGCTGGCGCAGGGTAAAGAAATCCGCATGTCGCCGCTACTCGCCTCGGCCCCGGCGCTGGATGAGAAGAAACTGGATCAGATTGCGGCTCTGCCCCTCGGTGGCCGCATCAAAGTCGATCCCTGGACGGATCAGGTGGAACTGTCAAAGGCCAAGCCGGTGGCTTTAACCTCGGCTCGCGAAAAGATGGAATTTGAGATTGCCCCATTCTTCCCCTATCTGACGCGGATGTCGACCGGCGGAGAGAAAGTCGCGCTCTCCACCACGGGATCGTCACCGGAACCGAAATAGGTAGGAAATTCGGGCAGGGCTTGAAATCAAACGAAGCAGACAAGTCGTGGCGCAGGGCTGAGAGCCCTGATGCGCCGCAATCGATTGCACAATCCGCAAACTTATTGCGCGATCGCGCTGCCGACGTTCGAAAACACGTTGTTCGCGTTCGAACCAATGAGCCGAACCGTGCCTACGACAATTACCAGAATCACCGCCAACATCACGGCGTATTCGGCTATGTCCTGTCCCTGCTCATCGTTCCAAAGTTGTTGTAAGAGTTTCACCAAGGGCCCCTCATTCGGTAAATCGATTTAATTCCCCAGTCCCAATCCACAACACAAGGCAATCGTTTGCCTGCTTGTCTGCGATTAAATTGGGGGTTAGCTGGCATTAGTGTAGGACCGGACTAACCCACCCGCCAATAGCACCAAAGTGCCATCCCACAGTTTCTTAGTGTTACCTAGGTAAGTCTTACTCAGGCAATGCTTTTTAGCGGCAACGCCTGATTCACGGCAAACAGTGCCAGCTCCAGCCGGGTCGACACCCCCAGTTTGTCAAAGATGTTGCTGAGGTGGTGTTTCACCGTGTCTTCGCTGATCTTGAAATATTCGGCGATTTCCTTATTCGAATATCCGGCCACCACCGCGGATACAATCTCCAACTCTCGCGGGGTCAGGCCAAATTTTCTCTGCCGCGCCTCATCGTTCGAAGACTGCATCAGCGTGCGCAGATACTGCACCAGATTCGAAACGCTCTCGCGTCCCACCCAGTACTCGCCTGACATCACCGTCTGAATGGCCTTCAGCAGCAACTGCGTGGCGGAATCTTTGAGCACCACGCCGCGCGCCCCGAGTTGCAGAGCTTCGACGATCTGGCTCTTTTCCGCCGCAGCCGTCAGCAGGATCACCCGCACCGGAGTCGCGTTGGCCGGAACACTCAAATCCCGCAGCGCCTCCAATCCAGGATGCTTGGGCATGGCGAGATCGAGCAGCAGAATATCGGGCTTCAATTGCCGCGCCAGTTTCACCGCCTCGGCGCCATCGGAACCTTCTCCGATCACCTTGATGTCGGACTCGGCTTCGAGCAGCCGCCGCAAACCATCGCGAAAAATTGGATGGTCATCGGCAATCACAATACGAACGGTTTGCGGTTTTCTAAAGTTCATGAGCGATTTCTCCGCTGCGCGGAATCGTAACTTCCAGCCGCGATCCTTGTCCGGGATTCGATTCTACCGTGAGTTCTCCAGCAATCAAGCGCACTCGTTCCTTGATGATCATTGGCCCCTTGCCCATCTCTTCCATCTGCTGCTGGCTGAAGCGTCCCTGAAAGGGGAAGCCTTTGCCGTCGTCCTCAACAATCAGGTTCCACTTTTCGACATTCGACCCGAGCCGCACCAGCGCATGCCGAGCCCCGCTGTGCTTTCTGACGTTCACCAGTCCCTCCTGCACAATGCGCAGAAGTTCGCGGCACACGCGCTGCGGCATGTTCAACTCTTCAACATCGGTCACAAAACGCGCGCTGATGCCGGTCTCGCGCTGAAAGCGCTCTACCGTATCATGCAGCACGCCCAGCAGCCGCGGCGCATCCACGTCGATGGCTTTCATCTGCTGCATCAGTTCCCGCAGTTTCAACACTTCCTCGCGCAGCAGACCCTGGATGCGGCCCAGTTCTCCCGTGGTCGGCTTGCCGGCTTCGGCCTGCCGCCGCAGTACGTCCACCTGCATCTCGACCGCAATCAGCGATTGCACCGCGCCATCGTGCAACTCTCTCGCGACTCGCGTGCGCTCGGCCGCACTGGCGCGACGCCGCAGCCGGTGCAGAAGATACACGTTGTACACCGCCGGGCCCACCTGCTGCACTAGGTTCAGCAGAAAGCGCAACTCCTCTTGTCTCTCTCCACTCCACTCCGGATCGAACAGGAAGACACGTCCGCGCCAGTCTCCTCCGAACAAGAAAGAAAGGGCGATCACGGACTCAAACGCCTGCTTCTCCTGAATCTGCCGGATCGGCTCGGCATTCGCATGCGGTATGGGATTGCCTTCCTGATCGAGGGCAAGAATTGTATTCTTCCCCCTGGCCGTGGACGCGTAACAGACCACTCCGGGAAACTCCTCGAGGTACGTGATGGCATCGCGCGGCGTAGATTCGAGCCAGCGAAACGCGGCTGGAGTTCCGTCCGCGGATTGGCTCAACTCTCCCACAAAAATCCGATGACTGTGAGTCTCCTGGGCTGCGACCAGCAGTCGCGATGCGCCGTACATCATCATCGCTTCGCTGAATATTTGTTGCAGCGTGCCGTTAAGCCCAGCCTCCACGCGCACGCGCGACAAGATGCCGGTCACGACCGCCTTCTCCGCCCGCAGATGTTTTTGCTGCTCTGCCAGATAACCCAACAGCAAGCCCATCACGATCAGATAAATCGAGAGCATGAACAGACGCTGCGGATCGAACTCGCGAACATTCACCTGCAGCCCAGTCAGAGCATGCAATTTGGCCGAACCGTCGGGGCCCGAAAACAGCTTGAGGACGACCAGGCTCTCCATCCATAGCAGGACGACTTCCGCCGCCGCCGTGCCCAGAGTCTCCCACAAGCCCCAGCGATAGGCAGCCGCCGCCAGCACGAAAAAGAAGAAGAGAAAAAATGGAGTGCGCGGGCCTTCCGCAAAAATGGAAATCAGCGCCGGCCAAATCACATCGCCCGCGTGCACCAGCAAACGAAAAGCCGCGGTCGACTCCTGCCTCCGGCGCAGCAGCATGATGATCAGAATGCCGTTGGCAAGATAGAAAATAAATAAACCGTAGGCAGCCCACGAGTGACCCAACTCCGTCGGATCCATGCGGATCGCGACCAAAGTTGAAATCGCCAGAAACACGCGGGCCGTAGCCAGCCAGCGCTCGATCCGGCGGGTCTCGCCGGGATCGGGCGGAATGCGCAGTCTCCACGAAGTTTTGTTTCGCTTATCCTGGGATGGCAATCGCTTCACTCATTGACGATTTGGCGGGTGTTGTGCCCCTGCTGCCCCTGTTGATCCTGCATACTATTGAACGGAAGCAGCTTAGTGCAAGCGCAAGTTGAAGGGCGAGCACTGGCGCGGGTTCTCGCTTCACGTTCACCGGTTGCTCTGAAGGTTACTCTAGTAACCAAGCCTTGCGGTGAGATTCCTTCTAAAATCGCGGATGAGGCTGTGTCTTGAGCGCAGGTGCCAAAATCTGGCTGGCCGCCGTGGCGGCGGCGTTGATTGCCCTCATCGGGGCCGCGCTCGTTCTGCCGCAATCTACAGGTCTTAATACCTTCAGCGACCTCGTGCAATGTTTCTTGCTGGCCTCCGGCGCAGCCGCTTTCATTCCTTTAGCTCAAGCCGCGCAAGGCCGCTTGCGGCTCTTCTGGACACTGATCGCGCTGGGCACCGCCTTCTGGCTCTCCTACCAACTGCTCTGGACCTACTACGAAGTGCTGCTGCATCGTGATGTGCCCGACTTGTTTGACGGCGACATTGTTTTGTTTGTGCACATCGTCCCGCTGATGGCCGCTCTGGCGCTGCGTCCCCACATTCCGCGCGATGAATACGCCGCTCGTCTGGGACGCCTCGATTTCGGCTTGCTGATCGTCTGGTGGTTCTACCTTTATGCGCTGACGGTTATGCCCTGGCAATACGTCATGGCCGACGTGGACGCCTACAACCGCAATCTGAACGCGGTCTATCTTTCGGAGAAAGTCGCTTTCCTGCTCGCACTGCTTCTCTGCTGGAACAGCAGCAAGGGAGCCTGGAGAAAGCTCTACGCCAATTTGTTCGGCGTCAGCTTTTGCTACTCCGCCGGCTCTTAGATCGCGAACTGGGCGATTGCGCGCAATCTCTACTACAGCGGCAGCGCTTACGACATTCCTCTGGGTACTGCCATGGCCTGGCTCACCTGGATCGGCCTGCGAACCAAAGTGCAGGAGCCCGCGGAAGACTCCCGGCAGCGTCTCGACCGCTTATGGTGTGTGGATTGCCCGTGCGGGCATGATTGCCGTGTTCTCGTTGCCAGTATTTGCGGTGTGGGCATTGTCGACCGCTGGCATCCCCGCCCGCATTCGTCTATTCCGTGTGGAACTGACGTTATGCGCCGCGCTGGTGATGGGGATCATGATTTTTGTCCGGCAGCATTTGCTCGATCGCGAACTGCTCCGCTTGCTCAACCGCTCGCAGGAATCGTTTGAAAACTTGAAGCGATTGCAGGCCCAGATCGTGCAATCGGAAAAACTGGCATCCATCGGTCAACTGGTCGGCGGTGCCGCCCACGAATTGAACAATCCGATCACTGCCATGCTCGGCTACTCCGATCTGCTTCTGAGTACGCCGCTCACCCCGGAACAGCGGCCGTTGGCCACGAAAATTGGCCAGCACGTGCGGCGCACGAAATCGCTGGTCGCCACCCTCATCAGCTTTGCCCGCCAGGTGCCCGCCGTAAAAAAGCCCATCGACCTTAACGCTCTGGCGCGCACCGCGGTCAAGTTGTTAGAGGCGCAATCGCAGGCCTTCAAGGTTGAAATCGAAACCCGCTTTGCCGCTGACCTGCCCCGCATTATGGGCGATTCGAATCAACTGCTTCAGATCTGTATGCAGCTCACGGGAGTCTGTCTTCACCGCATGAGCGAGGCCGGCGGCACACTGCTGATCAGCACAGAACGCCAGGCCGGGAACACGGTTCTCGAAGTCTCGACCGCAGCAGGCCGTCCGTCGCAGACGCAAAGCGATTCCGACTCTGACGCCTGTAACGATGATCTCGCTTTGAGCGCCTGCGAACGGATGCTGCAGGAACATCACGGCCAAGTTTCACGCCAGCAGCGCGAGGACGGTTCCTTGCTGGTGCGGGTCATCCTGCCTGGAATTGAAGCTCCAGCGTCGGCGAGCAAGCAGCCTACGGTGCCGGTGCTATGGCAACCTCGACCGTACGCTTGAGTTGGCCGCAGGCCGCGTAGATATCCCGCCCCCGCGGACGCCGCACAAATGCCGGAATGCCCGCTTTGATCAGCACTTGCTGAAAGGCCAGAACGCGAGCTTCTTCCGGAGTGGCAAATTCAATTCCCGGACCGGGATTCAGCGCGATCAAATTTACCTTGGCGCGCATGCCGCGAAGTAACTCCACAATTTCCGCCGCGTTCTGCTGCCCATCGTTTTCACCATTCAGCAGCACGTATTCGAATGTGATGCGCTCGCGATTGCGCAGCGGAAAGTCGCGCGCCGCGGCCAGCAGCTTTTCCAGATTCCACTTGCGATTGAGCGGCATCAGTCGCGTACGCTGTTCATCATTCGAAGCATTCAACGAGATCGCCAGCTTAGGACGAATCTTCTCCAGGCCGAAGTCGTAAATCCGGGGCACGATCCCGGCCGTCGATACCGTCATACGCGACTCCGCGACGCCAACTTCTTGCACCAGCAGCCGCACCGCTTTCATGAAATTGTCGTAGTTGAGGAACGGCTCGCCCATTCCCATGAAGACCAGGTTGATACGATCCTGCGGCGGCGAGACTTTCTGATCGTTGAGCACAGCGCACACCTGCCCCACAATTTCACCGGCGCTCAAATTCCGTTTCACGCCCAGCAGGGCAGTCAGGCAAAAGTGGCAGTCCACGGCGCAGCCGACCTGGCTGGAAACGCAGATGGTCGCTCGGTCAAATCCGCGGCCCGCCACCGAATCTCCCGCCTCACTGCCATCCCCTGCTTCCCCGCCATCTCCCTCGGGCATCCAGACCGTTTCCACGCTCTGCCCATCGGCGAAGGCAATCAAATACCGCACCGTGCCGTCTTGCGAAACGAATTTCTTCTCAATCGTAGGCAGACCAACAGAAATATCCTGTTCCGCCCATCGCGCCCGCAACTGTTGAGGCAAGGTTGAAATTTCTTCAAACGATTCCACTCGCTGCCGGTAAATCGCATCGAGCAGTTGCTGCACGCGATAGGCAGGCTCGCCCTCGCTTTCTACCAGCGAGCTCAATTCAGCCCGATCCAACCCTAATAAAGCTTGCGAATTCGGTTCCATAAATCTCGATTCCAAATGCCGGCCAGCACGCCATCCGACTTCCAGGGTAACTCCTAAGCCAATGATTACAAAGGAGTAAACTATTCTCGCACACCCACTCAGGCTGTGTCAGAATAATAAAGTTCCTTCCGTAGCGCGGTTCCAACAATCTAATTCTTAGTTTCTCATAGTCAGGTACGCATTCATGGCCCAGGAAGTACGCAACATTCGCCGGCAGGTGCTGCCGAATGGTCTAACCATCATTACGGAGCAGATGACGCACATCCGCTCGGCCTCGATCGGAATTTGGCTGCAGACGGGTTCGCGCGACGAAGAGCCCGAATGGAACGGCATCTCCCATTTCATTGAGCACATGGTCTTTAAAGGGACCAAGCACCGCTCCGCCGAAGAGATTGCCCGGCAGGTCGACTCCATCGGCGGCAATATGGACGCTTTCACCGCTAAGGAGTGCATCTGCTTCAACGTGAAGGTGCTCGACGAGCATATTCCCACCGTGCTCGATATTCTCAGCGATCTCGTTCTGAATCCCGTGTTCGACGCCGCCGACATCGCCCGCGAGCGCGGCGTGATCATGGAAGAAATCAAGATGGACGAGGACAATCCCGACTACCTCGTCCACGAAATCTTCACCCAGAATTTCTGGAAAGATCATCCGCTGGGCAAGCCGATCCTGGGCACCAAAGAGACGGTGAAGCGCTTCGAGCGTGAGCCCATCGTCGACGCTTACACGCACCGCTTTGCCCCCGGCAACATCATCGTGTCGGCGGCAGGCCATCTGGATCACGACAAGTTCGTCGAACTGGTAATCCGCCATTTCGAACACATGAAGCCGCAGTCCAACGGCTTCCACTCCACTCAACCCAAAATCGTTTCGCGGATCATCCTGCGCAACAAGAAGGCCCTCGAGCAGGTGCAGCTCTGCCTGGGCGTTCCCGCGCACCCCATCGCCCATGCCAAACGCCATGCCGGCTACATTCTGAACACCTTGCTGGGCGGCGGCATGAGCTCGCGACTCTTTCAGAACATTCGCGAACGCCAGGGACTCGCTTACTCGATTTATAGCGATCTGAATCCCTACCGCGATACCGGATGCATGGCGGTTTACGCCGGCACCTCGCTGGCGTCGGCGTTAAAAGTTGTGCAGTCAGTGGTCAGCGAATTCCGCAAGCTCAAGAACGATCCCGTGCCCGCCGATGAACTGCGCCGCGCCAAGGACCAGCTCAAAGGCAGCCTGATGCTTTCGCTCGAGTCGAGCACTGCCCGCATGTCGAATCTGGCACGCCAGGAAATGTATTTCGAGCACTACTACGATCTCGACGAACTGATCGCGAAGATCGAATCTGTGACCGCCGAAGATTTGCGTACGCTGGCGAACGAATTCTTCCAGGCCGACTCCGTCGCCGTGACCGCGCTGGGAAATTTGAGCGGCCTGAAAATCACGCGCGACCACCTGGCTTGCTAGCCGGTACAACCTGCCTCACATCTCTCTGCATCTGCCATAGCGGACAAGGCGCTCACGCCGCACCACGAACGCCGTCCAACCCTGCAAGGAGTCCTCACGAATGCCAAAGGCAATCTCTCTGCCACTGTCGCTATTGTTATTCGTTTCCCTCGCTCCCGCGCTAACCGCTTCTCAGGCCCCACAAGCGGCACAGGTGCCCGACGTCTCGCCGCAGATTTTCGCTCCCGGCGTAATCTCGGGCCCCGCCTCCGACGGTAGTCCTGCGTTTACTCCCGACGGCAACACCCTCTTCTTCACCCGCAGCGCCACCAACTGGTCCATCATTCTCGAATCCCATCGGACGTCGCAGAGCGCCGCAGACTCCTGGTCTGAACCCACCATCGCATCCTTTTCCGGTGCGTGGAACGATCAACAGCCAGCCATGTCGCCGGACGGCTCTCATCTGCTCTTCGTCTCCACTCGCCCGGCCAATCCTCAGCAACCGTCCGGCCCTCGCGGCGCCGCGATTTGGCGTGTCGATCGCACCGCCGCAGGCTGGAGTCAACCGGTTCGCCTGCCCGACACTGTCAACTTCTGCACGCGAGTTTTTAAGCCGACCATCGCCGGAGACGGCAGCGTTTATTTTATGGCGATGGAGCAGGGCAAGAAGTTTCGCCTCTTCCGCTCGCAATACGCCGCCGGAACTTATCAGAAGGCCGAACCTCTTTCCTTCAGCGACGGCACACTCGGAAGCACCGGCGACGTCGATCCTGAAATCGCGCCCGATGAGTCGTTTCTTCTCTTCAGCAGCGATGGCCGCCGCCCCGACGACTCCGCGCATGAGCACCTTTATATCGTCTTCCGTCAAACTGGTTCGCAATCCAGATCCCAATCCAGATCATGGAGCGCCGTCATGCCCGTCCGCTACACCGGGGACGATCTCAACGGATCGAGCAACGACAACGAATCGCGACTCAGTCCCGATCGCAAAACTCTTTTCTTTTCAAGCGACCGCTCCCTGCCCGCGCATTTTCCCCGCACTCTCGAGCAGGCGCAGCAGGATCTGAAGCGCGTGCAACTGTGGGATAACGGCAATGGGAACGTCTGGTTCATGCCCATCGCCCCGTGGCTCAAACTCGGAAAAACCGGCAACAACACCTAGCGATAAATTTCTCCACGACGGTCGGTCTTGGGCGAGCACGTAACTTCCGCGCTCCCCGCTCATCCCATGTCTGCCCGCAGGTCAGCGCCTGCCGGACATGCAGACTCAAAATCGCTTTCAGGAGAATCTTATGAAAAAGACTTTCAGCACTCTCGCGCTCATCTGCGCGCTCGCCGCTTCCGTGGCCGCATTCGCCCAGGACGCGATGAAGCCAGACACCATGAAGCAGGACACCACCCAGCAAGACACCATGAAAAAGGATTCGATGAAGAACGACCAGATGAAGTCGAGTGATGCCAAGGCAAAGCCGGATTCATCGAAGACCGATCCCAACAAAAAGCCCAAGACCAAGAAGGCCGCCAAAGATCAGATGAAAAAGGACGATGAAGGAATGAAGAAGGACGACATGCAGAAGGACACGATGAAGAAGGACCAGATGAAGCAGAACTAGTCGGCCGTCGAATTCTCCGAGGCGCGGGCGCAAAGCTCGCGCCACTTTACTGACCCAGATCTCTAACCATATCTCTAACTATCAACGCCCTCACTGCCCGCCGGGCTCGACATCCTCATCGTCATCCGCATCGGCCACTACTGGCCCGTCCCGTGGCGTCCCCGCTGTCAGATACTTTCGCAGACATCGCGTGCAGGGCACGTATCCCTTGTCCAGCGCCTCTTTCGCCGTCAGGCTTTTCACTTCCTTGCCGTGAATAAACGAACACCCCGCCACATGAAAAAGCTTGCTGTCGGCCGTCACCAGCACGGTCATGTCGGGAGGAATATTCTTCGCGGCCAACTCCCGATTCCGCTGCATCTGCGACCGGGCCACGCGATCGTTCTGCCATGACCTCGCCCACCATAGCCCACCCGCAATCAATGCCAGCGCCGCCACCGGCACCAGCCACGCTTCCAACGTCAGCCAGCGGTTCCGCGCCCTCTGCGCCAATCTTTTTTCCAGCCGTCTGCCAAATCCCACCGGCACTTCCATCATGCGCTGATCGCCATACAAGCCGACGACATTCCGCGTCCCTGCCAGCACCGAGGCGCAGCGCGCGCAGGTCTTGAAGTGTTCGTCCATCGTCGCTCGCAGCGAGACGTCCACATCGCCTTCCAGATAATTGGAGATCTCACGCCATACGTGTTCGCAAGTCACCGCTTCCCGATTCACCATGGCTTGTTCCCCTTCTCGAAGGGCACGCGGCTGAACCAACCGCGCTCCCAACCTGAGGCCAGCAGATCACGCAACATGAGCCGCGCCCGCAACAGCCGCGTTTTTACCGATGCCACCGAAATTCCCAATGCCTCCGCCGTCTCCTGAATGTTCAACTGCTCCATGTCGCGCAGCATAAAAACTTCGCGATACTTTCGGTCGAGCGAGGCCAGGGCCTCGCCCAGCTTCTGTCGCACCTCTTTGCGCTCCAGCGCTTCGGAAGGAATCTCGCGCCAGTCGGCAAATTCGCGCGGGATATAATCGCTGTCTTCCTCGCGGTGGTCGTCGATGCCTTCCATCACCACGGTGCGCTCCCTTCTTCGCCGCATCAGCGCTTCATTCACCGTGATCTGAATCAGCCAGGTGCTGAAGCGCGCTTCGGCGCGGAACTGCCGGATGTTAGCGAGAGCTTTCAGCATGGCCTCCTGCGCGGCGTCTTCCGCATCCGCTTCGTTGCGCAGAATCGCCATGGCCGCGGCGAAGACCCGGCGCTCGTAGGGCCGGACCAGCTCATAAAAAAGTTCGTTCTCCCCGTGCTGCACGCGGTGGATGAGCTCCTGCTCGCGGGTCGCGCCCGGCTGCCCCGGATTGTCCAAGACCACTTTCAGTTCGGCCATCTCGCTCGCCGCGTCAGTACTCGGGATCTTTCTTCCAACCGGTCAGCATGGAAAAGAAATTATTCCAGCCATGCAGAACCACCATGATCAGATGTCCGAACACAAAAGCCAAAATCGCCCACATGGTCAGGAAATGCCACAGCCGCGCCCAGTGAAATCCGCCCATCAGCCACGCCAGCCAGGAAAACTGTATCGGCTTCCATACTGCAAAACCAGTCAGCACGGATAGCACGCCCAGCCCGATCGCACTCGTGTAGGCGTGCTTCTGCAGTGGGTTGTAGGCTTCGTGCTGCTCCGGCTTCGGCCCGAAGAAAAAGTAATGCCGCACCATCGGCCACACGCCGGGAATGTCGCGCCTGGTGAACAGAACCTGCCGGTAATTTCCGCTGAAAATCTGATACCCGACGTAGATCAATCCCGTGGCGATGTAAATCCACATGAAGGTCAGATGCCACTGCAACGCGCCGCCCAGCCATCCGCCAATGGCGAACGATTTCGGCCAGTCGATCAAATCTTTCTGCGGAATTTTCGCCCCGAAGCTGGGAAACGCCCGGAAAATCTGCAGCCCGCTGCCTACCATTACAAATAGCGAAATCGCATTAATCCAATGACAGAGGCGCACCACCAGCGGGTGCTCATACACCGCTCGCGCCAGCTCGGCTCGCGTTTCATCCTTCGATCTAACGATCTCGACCACCGCACCGCTCATTCCCGCCTCCGTCACGAATCACAGCTCACAATCCGTAGAAATAGTCGTATCCCTGATCTTCCCAGTAGCCAACCTTATCGATCACGTTGGTGACTTTCAGGTCGGTCAAATACTTGGCCTGCTTGTAGCCGACCTTCGTGGGCACTTGCAGCCGCAGCGGCGCACCGTGCTCCCGGGTTAGCGGACGGTCATACATCTCCCAGCAGAGCAGGGTCTGCGGATGCAGTGCCGTCTCCATGTCGAGCGTCTCGTAATAATCGTCGGCGCAGCCGAACGTGATGTAACGCGCGGAAGTATCCGCGCCAATCATGTTAAGAAAAGTTGACAACCGCGTGCCGCCGAAGCGGCCAATCACGTCCCATCCCTCGACGCAGATATGTCGTGTGTTCTGCCGCTGCAATGGCAGGGCCTGAATCTGCGCCAGCTTGTAATCTCCCGGCTTCTGCACGGAGCCGCCCACGGTGAGCGTCCAGTTTTCGAAAATCACGCCGGGATCGTCCACGTCGTAGTAATTGAGGGGGAATTTGTTGAAAGGCGTCAGTTCAGAATCGCGAATGTCGTGGCCAGATGACCGGAGCGGAACATGCGGGCCGAGGCCCAGTCGCTGAAGCCGAGCCCCTTTTTCAGCAGCCACTCCTGCGCGCCCGGAATCGCGAAGGCTCCCAAAGCCAGCACCGGCGCGACCTTCAGCAATTCGCGGCGCGAAACCTGGCCGAACTTCCGCTGCGTCATTGACCGGATCAAGGGTTGACCGATCAACGATCGGCGGATCAACGATCTGCCGCTCGGGAATGATCCCGGGATCGATCCCCGCAGCCTTTTCGGCGCCCTGGTTCGACTCGGCTTTCAAAGTTTCCCCGCCGGTCGACTCGTTGCCCGCTGCGCCGCCCTCCGGTTTTTTATCGTCTGCTTCCATGAAATCCCCAAAATTCTAGACGCCGAACTCACTCATGTGATTCGAGATACCCGAGAAAGTTACGGCCAAGATAGCATGCAGCGTGCAGAAATGGTCCATTGACCATCTGTGTGTCGGAAAATCATTAGTTTTGCTGGTTTTTGCCACATTTTCGAGGCATACTGGGCGGAGACCCCAAGGAGCGACCCCAGTCCCCGCATGAGTCCATCCCGGCCTTTCAACAACAACCCGGGCACACCTTCGCGCCAGCCCTCCGAACCTACGCAGCGCCGGCTGATGCTGATCGCTCTGAGCCTGCTGCTGATCGCTCTGAGCATCGTGCTGTATCGCGATCGCGATTTCTGGTTCCCGGACACGCAGGAAGCGGACGATCAGGAAGTAACCGATCCTGTGGCGGATGGACAGCCCGCGCAGGTGATCCCGCCCGTAGTCAGGCGGGAACAGGAAGCCACCAAGAAATCTCCCTCCAAACGACGAACCCGGGACTCGATTCCTGAACGGACGCTGGCCGAAAGTCAGCCCGAGGGCCAAACTTCTGACGGTCAATCGTCTGCCGGGTCCGACGGTCAATCCTCCGAACGATCTGCCGTTTGCCACCGTAAGCCAGCGAACTGCGCTTCCGGCGCTTGAAGTGGAAGTGGTCGCCGGCGACACCCATAAACAGATTCGCCCCGGCTCCAATTCCATCCATGTGGAATTGCAGCCCGGCTCGCAAGGCCAGCCCGCGTTGGATGCGCCCGTCGCGGCGGCCACGGACAGCGTAGCCAGCGCACCCCGCGCACCCAGCAACGCCTCCGAACGCGTGGAGATGTCCGCCGACACAACCGAGATCGTGAGCCATCCGGTCAGGCCCGGATATCCAATGCTGGCCCGCCAGATGAAAGTGCAAGGCTCGGTCGTCCTGCAAGCTCTGATCAGCCGCGATGGAATGATTCAGAATTTGCGTGTGCTGAGCGGCCCTCCCATTCTCGCCAGCGCCGCCCAGGAAGCCGTGATGCAGTGGCACTTCAAGCCGCACTACCAGGGCACAGAAGCGGTCGAGACCAAAGCCAACATCACGGTGAACTTCACCATCTCCACCAATTGATCCCTCAGCGCGGATGATTTAATATCTGCGGAGCGCACAAGGGCGCATCCGGTCCGCGGAAAGGACAGAAGTCCACCTGGTCGTAACAATTCGTTTTTACGAACTAACTTTCGCCCATTCGATGCGGACCTCGGGCACACGAAAGGAAGTTCGTCATGCCAGTCCGAACGCTCCCGTCCAATCCAAATCTCGATCACCTGAAATATCAAGCGAAAGACCTGCTGCGCGAGCACGCGGCGCGCCAGCCCGACGCTGCCCAGAAAATCAGAGAATTTCATCCGCGTTTCAGCGCCGCTACGGATGCTGAGATTTTCAGCGCCCACTTAACCCTCAGCGATGCGCAGCTCACCATCGCGCGCGAAAGCGGCTTTCCCAGCTGGCCCCGGCTGAAGCGCCACATTGAAAAGCCCACTCTCTCCGACCGGCTGGACCTGAAGCATCACGAACGCATTGAAGACGCCGAATTTCGCCGTGCCGTGGAACTGCTCGACGCCGGCGACGTCGCCGCCTTGCGCGAACATCTAAAGCAGCATCCGGCGGTGGCGCATCAGCACGTTGCTTTCGAGGGCGGAAATTACTTTCGCAATCCAACGCTGCTGGAATTTATAGCGGAGAATCCCGTGCGCAACGGCCGACTCTCCCAAAAACATTGTCGAGATCGCCAAGGTGATCCTCGATGCAGGCCCCGAGCAAGCGGCGCTGAACGAAACTCTGATGCTGGTTGCGACCGGCAGCGTGCCGCGGGAATGTGGCCTGCAACGCCCGCTGATCAATCTGCTTTGCGACTATGGAGCCGATCCTGACACCGCCGCCGAGGCCACGGCTCTGCACAGAGAATTGGACTCACTCGATGCTCTGCTGCAGCGCGGCGCCCACATTAATTTACCGTTGGCTGCCGCTTTGGGAAATGGGGAGCGTTTTCGGGAATTATTCCCGGCCTCAAATGCTCGCGATCGGCATCTGGCCCTCGCTCTGGCATCGCAATTCAATCGCGTCGACATCGTCCGCTTACTGCTCGACGCCGGCGAAGATCCCGACCGTTACAACCCGGTAGGCGGACATTCTCACTCCACCCCGCTGCATCAGGCCGCCGGCGGCGGCTACGACGAAATGGTTCGCATGCTCGTGGAACGCGGTGCGAGATTGGATATCAAGGATGTTCTCTGGCACGCGACACCCGCGGAATGGGCGCATCACGAAGGGAAATTGGAAACGGAAGCGTATCTGCTTGCGAAAGAAAAGGAGCGAGCGGCGACTCGGAATCGCGGGACTTTCGATTAGCTCGCGCTCAGAATGATTATTGGCAGGAAATTGGCTCCAAAAATAACGAGCGTCCTGAGACCCTGACGGGTCCAGGACGCCCGGGCAGCCCTCCCCCAGAACTGCTCACGGAAGAAAATAAACGGGGCGCAGGCTCTTGCCTATAGCACTTCCGTGCTATGAAATTGCCACCCCGCCAGCCATCGCTATCTCCCTGAAAACACAACGGCCCCGGCGAGTTTCAGGGTCTAACGGCTCCTCCCAGACTTCTCTGGAGTTTCAGTGCGTTTCTGCCGATAAAAAAAACGTTGGCAGCCATATTTATTCTCTTTTCTTAACCATTTCCGCCTCATCGGCAACGCGTCTTCCGGGAGTCATGAATGTTCGCGATCATCGGCATCGTCATCGTCTTCGGCTGCGTCCTGGCCGGATATCTGATGGAACACGGCAATATCAGGGTTCTGATTCAACCGGCGGAGTTGCTCATCATCGGCGGCGCCGGGCTGGGCACGGTCCTGATTGCGAATCCATTGCACATCATCAAAAAAATTGTGGGAGGAATTGGCGGAGTCTTTGGCAGTTCGAAGTTCGGCAAACAAATCTACATCGATGCTCTGCAGATGATGTACCAACTTTTCAACAAAGCACGCAAAGACGGACTCATGGCGCTGGAAGGCGACGTCGAAGATCCGGAAAAGAGTCCCATCTTTTCCAAGAACCCGGGCTTCCTCAAGAACCATCACGTCTGCGATTTTGTTTGTGACTCGCTGCGCATGGCCATCACCGGAGTCGATGCCTTCGACCTCGACCAGATGCTCGACCTCGACCTGGAAGTGCAACATCGCGACGCGGAAGCGCCCACTTCCGCCCTGAGCACCATGGCCGATTCCCTGCCCGGCTTGGGTATTGTGGCCGCCGTGCTCGGCGTCGTGATCACCATGGGCGCTCTGGGCGGCCCGCCGGAAGAAATCGGCAACAAGGTCGCGGCGGCGCTGGTCGGAACGTTCCTGGGTATTCTGCTTTGTTACGGATTGATCGGTCCCATCGCGGCCAACATGACGAAAGCCGCCGAGGAAGAGCACGCCTTCCTCTACGTGATGCGAGTGCTCATGGTCGCCTTCCTCAAAGGCAGCGCTCCGATTATGGCGGTTGAATCGGCGCGCCGCGCGGTTCCCGGACACGTGCGGCCATCGTTCAAAGAACTGGAGCAAGCCTGCCGTGGTGGCGGAGCCGCCGCAGCCGCCGCTGCTGCCGCCGGCGAGCCCGCCGCTGCCGAATCCGCCGACCCCGCCCCAGAATCGACCACCTGACATGGACAAGTCCACTCGCCCCATCATTATCCTCAAAAAGAAAGGTGGCCATGGCGGCCATCACGGCGGCGCCTGGAAAGTCGCCTATGCTGACTTCGTCACCGCCATGATGGCGCTGTTCATCGTCCTGTGGCTGATGAATTCCAGCAAACAAATTCAAGTCGCGGTCGGCGGTTATTTCAAAGATCCCAGCGGCAACTCAAAAAAGGTCGGCTCCAATATGGCGGGCTCGGGAGAGAGTTTCACCCTCAGCCGCGACAACATGCCGAAGCTGAAAGAGCAGTTGCAGATGGCCATCCACCAGATGGCTGATTTCGAAAAGCTGAAAAATCACATCGAGATGACCATTACTTCGGAAGGACTGCGCATCGAGTTGTCGGAGTCGGCTTCGGGAACGTTCTTCGATAGTGGCAGCCCGAAACTTAACGGTGACGGCCACGAACTACTGGTCACTCTGGCAGGGGAACTGGGCCAATTGCCCAACAAAATCTCAATCGAAGGCCACACCGACGCCACGCCGTACTCAACATCAGCAATCTACAGCAACTGGGAGCTCTCCACCGATCGAGCGAATGCGGCCCGCCGCGTCATGCAAGCCGCTGGAATTCGCCCAGACCAGGTCATCCAGGTTCGCGGCTTTGCCGACCAGCGACTGCGCAAACCCGAGGCGCCGCTCGATCCCGCGAACCGTCGCATCTCGCTCATCGTGCAATATATCGTCAAGAACAATGATGACGACGATGCCCAACCAGCCACACCTGGCGAAAAGAAGCCCGCGGAGGGCAGTTCAGCCGCAACGCCGGAAAAGCCCGCCAGCAAACCCTAGAACGCGCCGAAAACATCCGATCAGTTTGGTTTGACCGGCTCCCCGGACTGTGCCAAACTTCTCCCGCTTATGCGCGCCCGCGACCCACTGACGTCCACGTTCGCGCTGCGCTTCTGCGCTGGTTTGCTGCTGGCTGCGCTACTCGCGCGCAGTTGCAATCGCTCAACGAGGCGGCCTGAACGATCCTCGGCCATTGCAGGATTTTTCCGTCTCCTATGCCACCGCGCCGGGTACCGGCGTTCTCGTCTTCACGGTCTCTGGCGAACACACCAGCGTGCACCTTGATCGCCAGGCCCTGCTCAAGCTGGTGAGTCTTTCGAATCAAAGCGCTCTCTGGCAGACGACCGAAGATACTTCGCAGGGAGTATTCACCAACGTTCCCTTCGGCAATTACGACATTGAAATCAGCGCCGTGGGTTATACAAGCGCACACAAAGAAGTACTGGTCGCAAGCTCTCTGCGCGCGCAGCAAATCGAGATCGTGCTGCACCGCGATCCTTCGGCGATCAATCTCGATGTCGCCGACCGCGTGATGTCGCCCAAGGCCCGCAAGGAAACCAAGCGCGCGGTCGCGGCCCTGAAGTCGGGAAAACTTAAAGAGGCCGAGAGACACCTGACCGAGGCCCAGGCACTCGATCCCGCCAGTCCGGATTTGTCGTTCCTGCTCGGCTACCTGTATTTCCAGAAGAAGGATTACGCGCAGGCGGGAAGCTATCTGAGCACGGCTACCGCCGCGAATCCGCGCAATGCACAAGCGCTCACACTGCTGGGCAGGACTGGACTGGAACGCGCAGATTATCCCACCGCGCGATCGGCGCTCGAAAAGGCCATCCTCGCCGACGACGAGAACTGGCTGCCGCACAATCTTCTCGCCGACGCCTACCTGCGCGAAAAAAACTTCGATAAGGCCCGCGACGAAGCGCAGGTCGCCATTACCAAAGGCAAGACCAATGCGAGCCCTGCGCAGTTGATCCTCGGGCAGGCGCTCGTGGGCCTCGGGCACAATCAGGAAGGTGTCGAGGCTCTGAACACTTTTCTCACGGAAGCGCCGAGTCATCCTCTGGCAGGACGAGTCCGCAATTTGATTTCTGAAATTCAGACGGACAATGCATCGGAAGTTGCCGCGGGTCCAACCCCCGGCGAAAATCCGCCTCTGGCGGAAGCGCGCCTTTCCGGCGTCGACCCTCTGGATGCGGTTCCCGTGCCGAATCTTTCCCTGAAATCGTGGAAGCCTCCCAGCATTGACGAAGATCAACCCAGTGTGGTGCCGGGCGTCGTTTGTCCGGCTGACAAGGTGCGGGAGGAATCGGGAAAACGCGTTCAGGAACTGGTCGATGATCTGGCTCGCTTCGCCGCGGTGGAAGAGCTGTTCCACCAGGCATTGGACGAGTTCGGAATCCCGATTCGCACCGAGACTCGTAAGTACAATTATGTAGCTACAATCTCAGAACCGCATCCCGGTTTTCTCTCGGTCGACGAGTACCGGGCGGACAAGCTCAACCTTTCCGGTTATCCGGATCAGATAGCCAGCACGGGCTTCGCGACCCTCGCACTCGTCTTCCACCCGGCCATGCGCGACAATTTTGACTTCACCTGCGAAGGCCAGGGCAATTGGCACGGCAAAGCCAGCTGGCTGGTTCACTTTCAGCAGCGCGACGACCGTCCCAACCGCATGCATAGCTACAAGGTCGGCAATGAGATTCGTCCCGTCGGCCTGAAGGGACGAGCCTGGATCACCGCCAATACCTTCCAGATCATGCGCATCGAAGCCGACATGGTGAAGCCGATGCCCGAGATTCAACTGCTCAGCGAGCATCAGGCGGTCGACTACGGCCCGGTCCCTTTCGCAAAGAAGAACACGACGTTGTGGCTGCCCAAGACCGCAGAAATCTACTTCGACTTCCGCAAGCATCGCTATTACCGCCGCCACAGCTTCGACCACTACATGCTCTATTCCGTCGATTCCGACGAGAAGCGCAAAGAACCAGTAGTCAAACCCGCGAGCGCTCCGCCCTCCGACGAAAAGAAATCGTAGAGACGTAGCTCGCTACGTCTCTGCCTGCGCCGCAACACTTTCCGATGGTTGTATAATCCCCGATTGTTTCCCTCGAGGAGTCGACTCATGAACAGGTTTACGCGGCTGGCATGTTCGGTCGTTATAACTCTGCTGTTTGTTCCCGCGGTCTGGTCTCAACAAAAAGACGAGAAGGTCGATCTCGAGACCATCTCCCGCATCCGCAACGAAGGCTTCCGCAATTCCAAGGTCATGGAATACGCCTCCGGCCTCATGGATTCGATTGGTGAACGCCTCACGGGCTCGCCCAACATGAAGCGCGCCAACGAGTGGACTCGCGACCAACTCACCGCCATGGGCTTGAGCAATTCTCATCTCGAAGCCTGGGGGCCCTTCGGCCGCGGGTGGGCCAATCAATCCGTCAACGCCCGCATGACCGAACCCGATATCGTTCCACTCATCGTGTATTCCAAGGCGTGGACTCCCGGCACCAACGGCGCCGTCACCGCCAAATGCGTTCGCGTCAACATCGAGAAGAAGGAAGACTTCGATAAATATCGCGGCAAGCTGGCTGGAATGATCGTGATCTTCGGCCCCGACGCCGAATTGAAGCCGATCAACGAAGCTCCCTTCAAGCGCCTCAGCGATGATGACCTCGCCAAGATCGGCGATTACGAAATTCCTGGCGAGCGCCCGCCCTTTCGCATGTCGGAAATGCTGCGCCGCCGCCAGTTCACAAAAGATCTGAACCAGTTCTTCGCCGATGAAAAAGTGCTGGCCGTAATCGATCACAGCCGCGGCACCGCGGGCGGCGGCACCGTCTTTGTCCAATCGGGCGGCTCTTACCGCCAGGGCGAAACCGCGACCGTACCGCAACTCACCATGGCGTCGGAGCACTGGTCGCGCATCGCGCGCCTGCTGCAGCAAAAGAAAGATGTCACGCTCGAAGTCAACGTCGCCAACACTTTCTACGACGACGATCCCATGCAGTACGACACCATCGCCGAAATTCCCGGCACCGACAAAAAAGATGAAGTCGTGATGCTGGGTGCGCACCTCGATTCCTGGCACGCCGGAACCGGCGCCACCGACAATGGCGCGGGCACGATTGTCATGATGGAAGCCGTGCGCATCCTGAAGGCCCTCGACATCAAGCCGCGGCGCACCATCCGCATCGGCCTGTGGAGCGGCGAAGAAGAAGGACTGCTCGGCTCCCAGGGTTACGTCGAGCAACATTTCGGTTCGCGCCCGCACATGGAAGATCCGCAGATGAAAGATATGCCCACGCTGATGCGCCGCGAGGCCGGCCCGTTTACGCCCAAACCCGAACAGGCCAAGGTCTCAGCCTATTTCAATGTGGATAACGGCTCGGGAAAAATTCGCGGCATTTATTTGCAGGAGAATGCGGCGGTCGCGCCGATTTTCGAATCGTGGATGAAGCCCTTCAAAGATCTCGGAATGACCACGATTACCATGCGCAACACCGGCGGCACCGATCATCTATCTTTCGACGCGGCGGGCATTCCCGGATTCCAGTTCATCCAGGATCCCCTCGAATACGAAACCCGCACTCACCATTCGAACATGGACGTTTACGACCGGCTTCAGCCCGAAGACCTGAAACAGATTTCGGTGATCGTCGCCAGCTTCGTCTACGAGGCAGCCATGCGCGACCAGATGCTGCCCCGCAAGCCGATCGAACCACCGCTGCCCAAAGAACCGGCGAAGCCGGATAATCAGTAAGCACGATCATTCACGGAGATTTCCGATGATGCCCGAGAAGATGATCCTCGAAAAACGGACTGGCAAATGCCTGCTGGCCGTGCTGGTTGCGTGCTGCTTTTCATCCGCGATGCTTCTCGGGCAAGCAACCTCGTTGCCGTCTTCGCAACTCATCAACCCCGAAGAATTGGTCAAGGCTTTGAAGGCCAGCGGTGAAAAGCCGCTGGTACTTCAGGTCGGCTCTCGCGTTCTCTTTGAACAGGCGCACATTCCCGGCTCCGAATATGTTGGCCCCGCCAGCAACGAGGCCGGATTGCAAACCCTCCGTCACCGAATTGATTCCCTGCCGCGCAACAAGGCGATCGTTCTTTACTGCGGCTGTTGTCCCTGGAGTCACTGCCCGAACGTCAAGCCCGCCGCCGATGCGGTGCGAGCCATGGGGTTCACCAACGTCAAAGTGCTCTACATCGCCAACAACTTCGGCGCGGATTGGGTCGACAAAGGCTATCCCGTAGCCAGCGGGCAGTAGGAGAGCCCTGCATTGCGAAGAGGAATTCTGGTCGGCGCGATCTTGATCCTCGTGGCAGCCGGCTTCTACTTCAAAGTTCATCGCGCCAGCGAAGCGCTTTCGCAGCATGCTCCCGCGCCCGACTTCTCGCTCCCCGACCTCAACGGCCACTCGCTTCAGCTTTCCAGCTATCGCGGCAAAGTCGTTCTGCTGGATTTCTGGGCGACCTGGTGTGATCCCTGCCGCGATGAAATTCCCCACTTCGTCGCACTCCAAAATAAATACGGTGCGCAGGGCTTTCAGATGATCGGTGTCTCGATGGACGACACCCCCGAACCGGTGCGCGAGTTCTACCAGCATCTCCAGATGAACTATCCGGTCGTGATGGGCAACGCGCAGACAGGAAAACTTTACGGCGGCATCCTTGGTCTGCCGATTGCCTTCGTCATCGGCGGTGATGGTCGCATCTACACGAAACACGCGGGCGCAACCACACCATCCGTATTCGAGCATGATGTGAAGGAATTGCTAGCGGAAAAGCCGCGCTGATACGCGTGTAAAATTACGCTTGAGAATCGCAATGTTTTCGCCCAAGCCTATCGGCCACGTAAAGAGCCCCTACCAGAACACCAAGGAAATTCCCAAGGGCTTCGGCGCCAAACACGACGCGGAAGGCATCATCGAACTCCTGCCCGAGTTTGAACCTGGGCTGACCGATATCGAGGGCTTCTCGCATCTATTCGTGGTGTGGGTCTTCGATCGCGCCGAAGGATTCGAACTGCTGGGCACGCCTCCGATTGACGATCGTCCGCACGGAGTCTTCGCGACCCGGTCGCCGCGACGTCCGAATCCCATAGGACTGACCGTGGTCGAACTTCTGCGCCGCGATGGCCGCCAGTTGCACGTGCGCGGCCTTGATATGCTGGACGGCACGCCGATCCTCGACCTCAAGCCGTACCTGTCGAGCATCGCGCCCGAACTCTTGCGGCGGGGCTGGATGACGGACGCCGAGGCCCGCCGTCGCGATTAAGTCGTCGCGGGTAAAATGATTGGAACTTCCTGCAAACAAGGCCCGTAATTCATCCTGAGATCGGAGCACGATGGAACTGCGAATCGAAAATCTCTCCAAGCGCTATCCCAACGGCACCCAAGCCCTGCAAGACGTTTCACTCGACATTCCTCTGGGCATGTTCGGCCTGCTCGGTCCGAATGGTGCCGGCAAATCCACACTGATGCGCACTCTGGCCACGCTGCAGGAGGCCGATAGCGGCCGCGCTGCGCTCGGCGACATCGATGTGCTGCGCCAGAAAGATGCCGTGCGCCGCGTGCTCGGCTATCTTCCGCAGGAATTCGGCCTGTATCCGAAAGTTTCCGCCGAGGACTTGCTCTCGCACTTCGCCGTGCTCAAAGGCATCAGCAATTCCAAAGAACGCCGCGAAGTTGTGCACGCGCTTCTGCAACAGACGAATCTTTATGATCATCGCAAACAGGCGCTGGGCAGCTACTCCGGTGGCATGAAGCAGAGATTCGGAATCGCGCAGGCTCTGCTGGGCAATCCCAAACTCATCATCGTCGACGAACCTACCGCCGGCCTCGATCCCGAAGAGCGTGTCCGCTTCCACAATCTGCTGAGCGCGATCGGGCAGAACATCATCGTCATTCTTTCCACGCACATCGTTTCCGACGTCACCGATCTCTGCCGCTCCATGGCGATCATCCACGAAGGCCGCGTGCGGGTTGCCGGCAATCCTTCGGAACTCGTGGCGCAAATCCAGGGGCGCGTCTGGAAGCGTTCGATTGCGCACGATGAACTGCCCAGCTATCGCGACCGTTTCCAGCTCATTTCGATGCGATTGTTCGCGGGCCAGACTTTAGTTCACGTGCTGAGTGAGCAGCCGCCCGAGGCCGGTTTCGAACCAGTGACTCCCGACCTGGAGGATTTCTACTTCGCCACCATCAAGGGATTTCTCCACGCACCCGCCGTCGGACCGGTGAACTAAAGCATGATCGCCTCAATTCTGGCCTTCGAATTCTCTCGCCGCCTGCGCCGTATATCGACGTACGTCTATTTCCTCGTCTTCTTCGGCCTGGGATTTCTTTTTGTCCTCATGTCCGGCGGAGCGTTCTCTGATGCCACAGTCGACTTCGGCACGGGCGGCAAGGTGTTGGTCACCTCACCCTTCGCTCTGAATCTGATCATCATGTTCGTGAGCTTTTTTGGCGTGATCATCGTCGCAGCCATCGCGGGCCAGGCGACATATCAGGATATCGACAGCAACTCGACCGCCTTCTTCTACACCGCGCCCATCACCAAGTTCGATTACCTGGCGGGCCGTTATCTCGGCGCGCTGGCCACGCAAATCGTGATCTTCGCCAGCGTCGGCTTCGGGGCTTTTATGGGTACGCGCATGCCCTGGCTCGATCCCGCGCGCGTAGGGCCGCAGACCGCCTACTCCTACCTGCAGCCGTATGGCACGATGGTGATTCCAAATCTGATCTTCGTCTCGGCCATCTTCTTTTGCCTGGCTGCGCTGGGAAAAAAGATGCTGCCAGTGTACGCGGGCAGCGTGATCCTGCTGATCGCCTATTTCGTCGCCGATCAACTCTCCTCCAATCTCACTTTGACGACCCTCGCCGCCATGATCGATCCGTTCGGCGGCAACGCGGTCGCACGCCTCACGCAGTACTGGACGCCTTTCCAGCGCAACACGCAGATCATTCCGCTCGCGGGTGTGCTGCTCTGGAATCGCATTCTGTGGCTCTCCATCGGCGTTGTGATTCTTGGAATCACCTACGTCCGCTTCTCGTTCACCTACGCCGCCAACCGGAAGACGCGCTCACAGCAGCCAGAACTCGCGCCCGAACAACTCATCGTCACGACGCAAGCCTTGCCCACGGTGCATCCCACGTTCAGCCTGGCCGACTCGTTCCGCGAATTGATTTCGCTCACGCAGTTGCAATTCTCTGAAACTGTGAAGAACGTCTTCTTCGGAGTGCTGGTGCTGGCGGGCGCGCTGATGTCCATCTTCTCTGCCTACGGCCTCGATTCCGCGTTTGCAACACCGGTGTATCCCGTCACCTGGCGCATGCTCGAACTCGGAGGCGACGGCTTTACTATTTTCATTCTCGCCATCATCACGTTTTACTCGGGCGAACTGGTCTGGCGCGAGCGCGACGCGCAACTCAACCAGATCATGGATTCGCTGCCGGTGCGCCGCTGGGTCTTGTTTGGCAGCAAACTCGGCGCGCTCATGCTGGTTCAGGTTCTGCTCGTCCTGATGATGATGGCTTGCGGCCTGCTGGTTCAGGTGCTCCACGGCTATCACCATTTCGAATTCGGCCTCTACCTGACCGATCTCTTCGGCAACCGGCTGGTTGCTTTCTGGATCTTGTGCGCGCTTGCGATGCTGGTGCACACCATCATCAATCACAAATATCTGGGCCACTTTGTGATGGTGCTGTATTTCGTCGCGGGCATTGCGCTGCCGCAGATGAATTTGCAGGACTACCTCTACCGTCTGGATCGAGCCCCTCCGGTGATTTTTTCCGACATGAACGGATATGGCCCGTTCGCAGCGCCGCTGTTCTGGTTTCATCTGTACTGGGCGCTGGGCGCGGTTCTGCTGGCTATCGTGACCAACTTGTTGTGGGTGCGCGGCATGGAGACCGGCTGGCGCAACCGGTTCAGGCTCGCCGGAGCGCGGTTTTCATTCGCTTCCGCAGCGGGGCTGGTTACGACCGCGATTCTGTTTGCCGGCAGTCGGCGGATACATCTACCACAACACGCACATCGTCAACCGTTATCTGACGACTTCAAGAATCCAGCAGGATCGCGCTCAGTACGAGATCAAGTACAAGCAATACAAATCAATGCCGCAGCCTCGACTGGCCGACGTCGAGATCAATGTTGATTTGTATCCCGAGCAGCGGATTGCCGTTTTTCGCGGCAAAGAGTGGATCGAAAACAAAACCGATGCGCCCATCGATCGCGTTGCCGTCACCATCTGGCCGGAAGATGTGGATGTGATTCCGCGCCCGCGCATCGACGTGAAGACGCTGCAATTCGAAGGCGGCCAGACCGCGGTGCTCGAAGATCCAGCCCTCGGTTTTTACATTTATCGTTTAGCGCAACCGCTGGCTCCGCACGCCCGTATCGCACTCGATTTCGATCTCGCCTATCCGAATCCGGGATTCGTCAACTCTTTCCCCAACGGCGACATCGTGCACAACGGCAGTTTCGTGAACAGCAGCTATTTGCCGTTCATCGGCTACCAGCAGGACGTGCAACTCGTCGATGACAGCGCGCGCCATCGCCACGGCCTGCAGAAATATCCTGGCCTGCCCAAGCTCGAAGATCCCGCCGGACGCCAGAGCAACTACGGCACCATGACCGCCGACTGGGTGAACTTCGAAGGCACCGTGAGCACGACTCCCGACCAGATTGCGATCATGCCGGGCTACCTGCAGAAAGAATGGGTGCAGGACGGCCGCCGCTATTTCCATTACAAAGCCGACGCGCCCATGATGGGCGGCATCTTCTCAGTGAATTCGGCGCGCTATGCCGTGCTCCGCGATCACTGGAATGACGTCAAGCTCGAAATCTATTACCAGCCCGGGCATGAATTCGATCTGGACCGCATGATGGCCGGCATGAAAGCCGCCCTCGGTTATTGCACGACATCGTTCAGCCCATTTCAGTTTCGACAATTGCGCATCATCGAATTCCCGCGCTACGGCGACTTCGCGGAATCCTTCCCCAACACGATTCCATTTTCCGAAGGCATTGGGTTCATCACCTACGTCGATCCTAAAAAGAAAGACGCCATCAATCTGCCGCTGTTCGTCACCGCGCACGAAACTGCTCATCAATGGTGGGGACATCAGGTGATGAGTTCCAACAACGAGGGCGCGACCGCGATTGTCGAGACTCTCGCGCAGTACTCTGCCCTGATGGTCATGCGGCACACCTACGGCCCGGAGTCGATGAAGAAATTTATGCGCTACCAACTTGATGGCTATCTTCGCGGCCGCGCCCAGGAGCGCGATGAAGAAAAACCGCTGATCCGCGTGGAGCCGAATCAGGGATATATCCACTACAACAAGGGTGGACAGGTCATGTACGCGCTCGCCGACTACATCGGCGAAGACCGCGTGAATCAGGCTCTGGCCACACTGGTGAAGGCTTACGCTTTCAAAGGCCCGCCCTACCCCACCGTGCTCGACATGGAGAACGATCTCCGCGCCGTTACGCCGCCCGAGTTTCAGTATCTCTACGAAGACTGGTTCGACAACATCACGCTCTTCGATAATCGCGCGCTCAAAGCCACGTATTCACCACTTCCCGGCGGCAAGTATGAAGTGAAGATTTCAGTGGAGGCGAAGAAATATCGCGCCGACGGCAAAGGCCAGGAGCACACCATTCCGGTTCACGACCTGATCGACATCGGCGTGCTCGATGCCGATGGCAATTTCCTCTATCTGCAGAAGCAGCAAATCTCGCAGGAGCATCAGGACTTCACCGTCACCGTCGACAAGCTGCCAGCCCAGGCCGGCATCGATCCGCTGATCAAGCTCATCGACCGCAGTCCCGACGACAATGTGGTGAAGGTCGAGAAGCAGTAGCTCCTTTGGTCCTTAGCAGTCCTTCGTGGAACTTCGTGTCCTTCGTGGTCAATGATCTTGAAGTGATTCCCCGACTCTGGCATTGGACAGCCGCAGGGTGTACGATGCTGGGGTATTTTCGAATACGACTGAGTTTTGCGGCTTTATAACTTTAAAAGAAGCAAGGAAATCCAGGCGGCCGATGAAGCCGGAGCCTGTGCGGCAGACCTGCCCGGTTCATCAACGCAACGAGGAGGAACCTTGTCACTCGGTCCAGGATCACCGTCTCTGTCCGCCCAGAAGAGGCTGCAAGTCGCACTGATTGTGCTTCTCACCGTGACTCCGCTGCTCAGTCAAAAGTCGCCAGCCCCCAGCGACTTCTCCCAAGTACGACGCCCAAACCGAAATGAAGACCAAGGGCACAATCGACGAAATCAAAACTTTTTCTTTGGGGAACCGCAAAGATTACACCGAATTGATCATCAAAAGTGGCGCCGATAGCCTGCAGATCTACCTCTCGCCCAAGCCGTTTCAGGACGAGATGGGGATCAGCTTCGCCAAAGGAGATGAGGTTGCCGTGACCGGCTCGAAGATCAAACAGGAAGACGCGGATGTGATCCTCGCGCGCGAGATCATCAAAGGCACCGACACGTTCATGTTTCGCGACGATAAAGGCAAGCCAGTGTGGGATGAGCGCACCGGCAAATGATCTCGGATGCGCTTTGAAAGGGCGCGGCTTCAGCCGCGCCACACGTAGCACGAAATGAATTACGGCTTTTAGCCGCTGGGGCGACACCCAGGAGGGTGCCCATGAAGATTTCCGATCCCGTATCCATGCTGCTCCGCTCGAAGGAGAGCAACCGCATTATTTCGGTCACACCCGATCAGTCGGTCTACGAAGGCATCGAGAAGATGGCCGAGTTCGGCATTGGCGCGCTGCTCGTGCTCTCCGAGCAACGACTCGTCGGCATCCTCTCGGAGCGCGACTATGCCCGCAAAGTCATCCTCAAGGGCCATTCCTCCAAAGAGACGGCGGTGCGCCAGATCATGACCAGTCCGGTCGTCTTCGTCACGCCGCAGCATACCGTTGACGAGTGCATGGCGATCATGACCGCGCACCACTTCCGCCATCTGCCCGTGGTGAGTGACGACGCGGTGGTTGGAGTCGTCTCCATCGGCGACCTGGTGAAGTGGATCATCTCCGGCCAGGCGCAAGCCATCCATGAGTTGGAAGGCTACATCACGGGAGCCTATCCCGGCTAAGCCGGAACTCGCTAGGCTGGCACTCTGCCCCGAGATCTGCCTCGGAGGTTCAATCGCCAGTAGTCGAGCAGGAACGGCGGATCGTCGTGTGCGGCCTGCTCGGTCATCAATTCCATGAAGCGCGCGCGGCCTGCTTCGCCAGGAATATTTTCCAGATGCTGGCGGAGAACAATATTGCGGACGAACTCGCTGTACTGCTCTGCATTGTCGAGCACGGTGGGCGCTGGCTCGATCGAAGTCTCGACATCCACAAAGCCGGCGCGCCTCAGCCCATCCGCCGCTGACTCCGCATTCTGAAAAACCCAGGGCTCGCGGAATCCTCGAAAGAACTCGGCAAACTCCGGGGTCGCCGCGAGAGTGTCAGCACGCTCGCGCACTCGCGCGATATTGCCGTCTCCGCCGCACTGCGCTTCCAGCCATCCGCCGGGGACCAGAGCCTTCCGCAGATTCAGAAACAGCCGGTCATGATCGAGCACCCAATGAAACGCCGCCGTGCTCACGATGCCATCGAAGGCGCCCTCGAAAGGCAGATGCAGCAAATCGCACGCGGCCAGGCTCAGGCGCGTCCCAAACTCAGTCAGGTGTTCGCGCGCAGACTGCAGCATGTTTTGCGAGAGATCGATGCCGATCGACATGCCCGCGAGGAAGCGATTCGAGCAATTCGCCGGTGAGCCGCCCGGTTCCGCATCCCGCATCGAGAATGAGTTCATCGCCGCGCAAGCGCAGCCGCGACAGCACCTTCTTGCCCCAACTAACTTGCGGACCAGAGAGACGATGGTATGCGGAAGAATTCCACTCGCGAGCGGACTGGTGTTTATCTTCTCTCACGCGCTTTGGGAACGACGAGGAAAAATCTACCTCGGCTCTATCCGTGGAAATCCGTGCAGATCCGTGGCTAAATCGCGCTCAGCCCCTGATCCAGATCGTCAAGAATATCGTCGACATCTTCGATGCCCACGGAAATTCGCACCATGCCATCAGTGATGCCGATCGCTTTGCGCCCCTTTTCGCCGAGCCCGGCGTGCGTCATGGTCGCCGGATGCGAGATCAAAGTTTCCACTCCGCCGAGCGATTCGCCAAGCGAACAAATCCGCACCTTCTTCAGCATTTTATTGGCGTTCTTGAGCGATCCGGTTTCAAAAGTAATCATCGAACCGAAGCCGCTCATCTGCCGCTTGGCCAATGCGTGCTGCGGATGGTCGGGCAAGCCGGGATAGAACACCGCTTTCACCTTCTTATGCTTGGCCAGGAATTCGGCCACGATGCGCCCGCTGCGGTCGTGAATCTCCATGCGCGCGGCCAGCGTCTTCACGCCGCGCAGCACCAGCCAGCATTCAAAGGGAGACAGAATCGCTCCCACCGTTTTCTGCAGAAACGCCAGCTTTTCCGCGTGCTCCGTGTGCGCGCACACGACCACACCACCGAGTCCATCGCTGTGGCCGTTCAGAAATTTCGTAGTCGAATGCACCACCAGGTCAGCGCCCAGCGCCAGCGGTTGCTGGAAATAGGGAGACATGAATGTATTGTCGACGGCCAGCGCCACTTTGCGACGGCGGCAAACCGCGCTGATGGCGGCCAGATCGCTCAGGCGCATCATCGGGTTGGTCGGCGTTTCGATGTATACCATGCGGGTGTTCTTGCGGATCGCGCGATCCACATTCTCCGCTTCCGTCGTATCGATGTAACTAAATTCCAATCCCAGATCGGCCATCACCTGATTGAAGAGACGCGGCGTTCCGCCGTACAGATCATTGCCGCAGACCACGTGGTCGCCGGACTTCAACATGCTCACGATGGCGTGAATCGCAGCCATGCCGCTGGCAAACACACGCGCGGCCACTCCGCCTTCGAGCGCGACGAGATTCTCCTCCAGCCGGGTGCGCGTGGGATTCGAGACGCGCGAATATTCGTATCCCTTGTGCTCGCCGATGCCCTGCTGCACATACGTCGACGTCGGATAAATGGGAACCGTAACGGCTCCAGTGAGAGGATCGGGCTCTTGTCCAGCGTGGATGGCGCGTGTGGCGAAACCTGGCTCTTTATTTTTTTTCATGAGGATTTCTTACTCGGTATCGTTCAGTTTAAAGCACGTAGCCCGGACGCATTCGTCCGGGGGGCTCGCACGTGTGGAGCGGGCACTCCTGCCCGCTAGCCTTATGGATGCTGCAGGCAAGCGGGCAGGAGTGCCCGCTCCACACCGTTGGAAAATCTGGCCTATATTCCGCCTTCAAATATTTTCTTCGATAGATAGCGCTCAGCGGAATCCGGAATGATCGTCACCACGCGCTTGCCGGCTCCCAGCCGCTTGGCAATTTTCAGCGCGGCATACGCAGCAGCGCCTCCGCTCGATCCCGCCAGCACGCCTTCCTGCGCGGCCAGCGTCTTCACCATGCCAAAGGCTTCCTCGTCGTTGACCGTCATGATCTCATCGCAGACGGAGCGCTCGAACGTCTTCGGAATAAAGCTGACGCCGATGCCTTCCACTTTATGTGGCCCCGGTTCGCCGCCACATAAGATGGACCCTTGCGTCTCAACCGCAACCGTCAAAGCGCGCGGCAGCTTTTCTTTTACGAAACGGGCAATGCCGGAAAATGTGCCGCAGGTGCCGCAACCCAGCACGAGCGCATCGATCCGGCCTTCCATCTGTTCAAAAATTTCCTGGGCTGTAGTTTCGTAGTGGTAGTCAGGGTTGGCGGAATTCTCGAATTGTCCGGCCATGAACGCGGTGGAATCGGTCGCAACCAGCTCTTTGGCGCGCCGGATGGCGCCGCTCATGCCCTCAGCGTCGGGAGTGCGAGTCACCTCCGCGCCGAGGGCTCGCATGATCATCACTTTTTCCTGCGAGAAATTCTCCGGCACGAACAGCCGCACCTTGTAGCCGCGGTTCACCCCGATCAGGGCTAGGCCGATGCCGGTATTTCCCGCGGTCGCTTCGACGATGGTGCCGCCGGGGCGCAGATCGCCCTGTTGTTCGGCGCGACGGATGATGCCGATGGCGGCGCGATCTTTGACGCTGCCTCCGGGATTCAGATATTCGAGTTTGGCGAAGACTTCAGCCGATCCGGCGGGCACCAGCCGTTTCAACTGCAGCATGGGCGTCTCGCCGACCAACTTGGTGATGTCGTCGGCAACACGCAGGCGGGACATTGCAATTTCGGAGCGCACGCTACAGGTTACGGGCAGCCGCAAGGCCTAGTCAATGGAACTGCAGTAATAGCCTGTAAGTCAGGCGTCGCCCGGCCTACTGGCCTGCGCCGGCGGCTGCATGAGCGGTGGCATAGTAACCGCTCTTGGTGCGAACCGTCATCTTCCCGTGGCCTTTGGACTTCGCCTCAACCTTCACCGTGCGGAATCCGCCCGCCCCCTTGGGAGTGGTCGGCTTGTAGCCAATCGTGTACTGGGTACGGATGTCATGCGCGACGGTCTTGCTGATCTCATCGACTTCATCCAGCGTCTTGGGGAAAAATGCCAGCCCGCCAGTACGCTGGGCGACAATTTCCAGAGCGCGCTTAGCCCGCTTGGGATGCTCTTCCTCACCGAGAATTCCAATCGCGTAGACCTGTGGACCACTCTCTTCCTGCAATTGCTTGACGGCCTGCTCCAGGGTTTCGTTGCTGGCATTATCTTCGCCATCGGTCACCACGAAGAGCACCTTCTTCTCCAGACGCGCTTCCTTCTTTAAATGATCGGCGGAGGCCACCACCGCGTCATAAAGGGCCGTCCCGCCGCGCGCGTCAATTTTTTCCAGCGCTTCTTTCATCTTCAGCAGGTCGTTGGTGAAATCCTGATCGAGATAGTATTCGTCGTTGAAGTTGACCACGAACACTTCATCCTGCGGATTGCTCGACCGCACCAGATTCAGCGCGGCCTGATTCACTTTGTTGCGCTTCTCGCGCATCGATCCGGAATTATCGATGACGATGCCCATCGCCACGGGAATATCTTCGTGATGAAACGAGATGATGCTCTGCTCTTTTCCATCTTCGAAGATGGTGAAGGCGCTGCGATCAAGATTGGTGACGATGTGCTGTTTGTCGTCGATGACCGAAGCGTGCAGCAGGACTTCGTCCACGTCTTTCTTGAAGACGAAGACACCCTGATCCTGCAGCTTTTTGTCGCTGGGCGAGGCCTGTGGCTTGGTAGCGCTATCGCCCGCGCTGGGCGACTGCGCCTGTGGGCTGGCCGTTGTGGCATCGAGCCCCAGCGCGATCAAGAGCGTGAAGAGTAGGAAAGCTTTCCCGGCGCTACTGGGCAGGTGCGTAATAACCGGTCCTGGCATACACCCTTAGAGGCGGCAATCCTTTCGGCGGTAGCAGCTTTACTTTTATTTTACGCCATTTGCCGTCCCGCGTTATTTTGCTGGGGCGATAGCCCAGGAGATATTGATTGCGCAGTTCGACTCCGATCTTGGTAGCCACATCGCCAAGATCATTGGGATTGTCGATGGTGAACGTGCGCCCGCCGGTCAGCTCAGAGATCTCGCTCAGCAACTCCGGGCCGAGGCGTTCTTCCGTCGAGGCGAAGAAGCGGTCGTAGATGCCGATGGCGTAGATCATCACGTCGGCTTCTTTCACCACCGACTTGATTTCGTTCTCGGTGTAGCGGCTGTGATTGTCGCCGCCATCGGAGATGATCAGCAGCGCTTTCTTGGCATATTTCGCCTGCCGCATTTTGCTGACGCCCATGTAAATGGCGTCGAGCAACGCAGTACGGCGGCGCGGCACCGCAAACACCAGCTTGTTCTGAATCTCGTCGACCGAGTTGGTGAAATCGGTCACCGCCTCCGGTTCATCGGAGAAGGTGATCATAAAAAATTCGTCCTGCGGATTCGCAGTCTTGAAGAACTCGACCACCGCGTCTTTGGCGCGATCCATCTTGCTGCTCATGCTGCCGCTGGAATCGAAAATCACGCCCAGCGAAACCGGGGCATCCTCACTCGAGAAACTTTTGATCTCCTCCTGCGCATTGCCTTCGAAGAGCTGGAAGTTTTCTTTCTCCAGGCCAGTCACGAGGCGGTTCAACGGATCGGTAATCGTAACGGGAACCAGCACCAGGTCGACATCCACTTTCAACGGACGCACGCGCGCGTTCAAGCCTTTGGTGGATCCCTCGAAATCGTGCGGTATATCGCCTTTCTCTGGGGGTTCGATGGTTTTCTCTGCCGCCGGTTCCAGCGGTGGCTTCGCCTTCCCCATGTCGCGCGGCTGCACATGAACATCGTTCACATCGGTTTGCCCAAAAGCGGGAGCGGCCACAGACATCAAGATCAGGAATGTAACCACGACTGCAAGATTCATGAGCCGCATGAGATTCACCGCCGAGATATTTTGGCGCAGCTTTGGGGAGGTCAGATCCTGACTGGGATCCGGAGGGCTAAATCGAACGAGACCATTCTTCAAACTGCGAACTAAAAATCGAGCCCGGGCCTTCGGAGACGACCGACGCCCGACTTCTTGAAGGCGGGCCATAAATACCTCTATGCCGCGGATGTTACCACAGCTTTTCTGCGCTGAGACAAGAGTATTTGTCAAAACTTGCTGACAACTTCCCAAAACCGCATTCCCGGATGCCCCACGCCGAAATCCGCGACTGGCGGCCCTTTCCGGGCTCATCCGCTATCTTGTTACAATCTATGGTTTCCCATGGCTGACGTGCTTCCCTTTCGCGCTCTGCGCTACAACCTCGAACGTGTGTCCGCTCAACAGGTAGTAACCCAGCCTTACGACAAGATCACCCCAGCCCTGCAGGAGCGCTACTACGCGGCCAGCCCGTACAACCTCGTGCAGATTATTTTGGGCCGTCCTGAGGTCGGAGACAATACCGAACACAACGTATATACGCGCGCGTCAAACTGCTCAGAACGGTGGCGAAACGACAAAATTCTGGTGCGAGATGCGGAGCCCTCGATTTACGCCTGCTCGCAAACGTTCACCGCGCCCTCAGGCAGCCCTCTGGAGCGCCACGGATTCATCGCGCTGGGGCGACTGGAGGACTATTCTGCGAAGGTGGTCTTCCGCCACGAGCAGACTTTGGCCAAGCCCAAGGCCGACCGCCTGGAACTGCTGCGCGCGACTCGAGTTCACTACGAGCAGCTTTTCTTGCTCTACGACGACTCCGGCGAAATCGATTCCCAGCTCGCGCCCAGCCGGAAGACGGCCCCAACAATCGAAGTCACCGACGAATACGGCGTTTTAAACCGGCTCTGGCAGATTTCAGACGCTAAAGTGATTGCAGCGGTTCGCGACCGGATGCGCGACCAGAAGCTGGTCATCGCCGACGGCCATCATCGCTATGAGACGGCGCTGACTTTCCGCAACGAATGCCGCGCCGCAGCCGGCGGCAAGGCCGACCCGCAGGCTCCGTACGAGTTTGTCATGATGACGTTTGTGAACATGAAGGATGCGGGACTGGTGATTCTGCCGACGCACAGGGTGGTGCATTCGCTGGCGGCGTTCACCGCCCGCGAATTTCAAACTGCCGCTCGCGCCTTCTTCACCGTCGATGAGATCGATCCGGCCTTGGATGGGAAACGCGCCCTGAAACTCCTGCACGAACGAGGCCGCGATGGAACTGCGCTGCTGGCGGTCAGCGCCAATCGCGCTTTTCTGCTGCACTCGTGTCGCGCGTCCGCATCGCCGGGCCTCGCCGGACTTTCCCCGCGCCAGCAGTCGCTCGATGTCGTACAACTTCACAAGGTCCTGCTCGAAGGCGTGTTGCAATTGTCGGAAGAGTCCATCCGCAACCAGCAAAATCTCACGTACGTGCGCGACGCGGACGAAGCCTTGGCGAAGGTTCGATCCGGCGCGGCGAATCTCGCCTTCCTGATGAACCCTTGCCGCATCCAGCAGGTGCGCGACGTGGCACTGGCGGGCGAAGTCATGCCGCAGAAGTCGACCGATTTTTATCCCAAGCTGCTCAGCGGACTCACCGCCTATGCCCTGGACTAACCGCCCGCGAGTTGCGCTGCACACGATCTGCGCCGTACTTCTCTTAGGCACGATCTCGCTCGGCACGATCCTGCTCCTCGGCGCGTCTCCGGAAAAGCATCTCTCCGTCTATTCGGTCGCCGCCAATTATTCGCTGCCGCTGGTGCAGCGCGATGGGCACGATTATGTCGGCCTGCTGGAACTGCTGGAACCGCTGGGGAAAGTCAGCGCCAAGTCTGACGGCTCGCGCTGGCGCCTGCGCTACAACAACACCGTGGAAGGTGATTTTCAGGAAGGCAAGAGTCGTGCCAAGATTCAGGGCCGCGACGCCGAACTGGGCGCGAAATTTTATGTGCAGAACGATCGCGGCATCGTCCCCGTCTCTTCGCTCAGTTCCCTGCTGCCCAGGATTCTCGGCGGCCCCGTCACCTTGCACGAAGAGTCCGGACGCCTGTTCATCGGCAGCGCGGCCACGCATTTCACGGCCTCGCTGGCGGGCGAGAACCGCCTCGTGTTCAATTTCACCGCGCCCGTGAACCCGACCATTGCGACCGAGGCGGGCGCGTTGCGCATGACGTTCTCGCGCGATCCGCTAGTGGGCCCGGCGTCGCCCACGCTGACTTTCGGCAGCAAGAGAATCTCCTCGGCAAATTACAGTGAGAGCGGCGGCACCGCCGTGGTCACGGTGAACGCGAGCATCCCCGTGATCGCCAGCTTCAGCAATGATGGCCGCACCATCACCATTGCGCCCGCGCCGTCCGCGGCGGAGAAGACGGCACAATCAGGTCCGCCGTCGACGCCCGCCGCGCCGGCGCAGCCCAGCACCACGCCCGTGGCCGCAACGCCTCCTGTGCCTCGCCGTTACTTCGCCATCGTTGATGCCAGTCATGGCGGCGACGATCACGGCGAAGCGCTCAGCCCCACTCTCGTCGAGAAGGACGTGACCCTCGCTCTCGCCCGCAGCCTGCGACAGGAACTCGAAAGTCGCGGCATCACTACGCTGGTGCTGCGCGACTCCGACGCAAACCTTGCGGTCGATCAGCGCGCGGTCTTCGCCAATGCCGACCACGCCGCCATCTATATCGCGGTGCACGCCAGTTCCGCGGGCCGCGGAGTGCGCATCTACACCGCGCTGCTGCCCTACGGAGAAGACGATCGCGGCCCGTTCCGCTCGTGGAGCACGGCCCAACGCGCGTCCGCGGGCATCAGTCAGAGCAGCGCCTCCGCGGTCGCCGCCGAATTGCAGAAGCGCCAGATTCCCGTGCGCACTTTGCCGGCTCCGTTGCGGCCGCTGAACAACATCACCGGCGCGGCGATTGCGGTAGAAGTCGCGCCGCAAGGGTCAGACGTCTCGCAACTCCTCGCCCCTGACTACCAGCAACTCGTCACCAGTGCAGTGGCGACTGCGATCGCTGCCAATCGGGATCAACTGGGAGCCACGCCATGATTCCGCGCCATCTCGCGATTGCTGTATCCATGCTGCTGGCCGCAGTGCTCGGACTGAGCGTCTACGCGTGGCACGTGCGAAAGACGGTCACCGCCGTCCCTGCAACTACGACCGACACGCGGCCGCTGGCTCCGCCCGTGGCTGGACCGACCGCGCAGGTGACGCTCTTCGTCGCCCACGACAACGATGGCAGCGTGCGCGCGGAAGCGGCGCAGATCCCCATGCCTTCCGGCCGCCAGGAGCGGGCCGAGGAATTGCTGCGCAGCCTGCTTTCGATTTATCTCGACAAATCTTCTCCGCATGCGCTGGGGCCGGGCGCTGACATCCGCGGAGTTTTCCTGGTCGACCCCGGAGTTGCCGTCATCGACTTGAACGGCGCATTTGCCGATACGCATCGCTCTGGCGTTCTGGTCGAGGAGTTGACCGTGGTGTCGTTGATTCACACCATCTCCGCCAATACCCAGGGAATTTTGAAAGTGAAAATTGTTGTCGACGGCCAGGAGCGCGAAACTCTGGCCGGGCATGCCGATCTTTCCAGCTTCTACGATGTCGAGCGCGGTGAACCAACTGGCTGCCCAGCTGCAATCCGGACAGTAAACGCGTTGTGCGTATAGAATTGTACGTACAGTGTTGTACATCCACCACGCACCTGGGATTCTACCCTCCCACCCGGCATCCCCGCCGCATCCACGATGCCCATTGCGGGGCCGGAAACGCCCCTTACAACGACGATCTCCCGCGCAGACGAGGTATCCATCGCCTGGCGGGAGATCGCGTGCGTAGCGGCTTCGTATCCGCTCCTACGACATTTCAATCACTTACACGAAGGCTCAACGACTTAGCTGGCTTACGACTTTTCCAGCGCCTCGATCTCGCCTTTCGTCCGTTCGAGAATCTCGCGTATCTTGTTAATCTTGGCCGCGTCGTGCATAGTGACGGGTGGCCACTCGCAGAGCCACTTTCAGCACTGCGGCCGCCGGACGAGCCACCTCTCCGCCTTCCGGACCGATCAGCCAACTGCCGGCCTCATTGGCGCGAACCCAGATTCGCTTCACGGTTTCCGCTTCCCGCTGCAACTCCGCCTTGCCGGCGTCAGTCAGCGAATAAGTGCGCTTCCCCGCCGCTGCATCGGAGGTGACCATGCCCTCATCCTCAAGCTGCTGCAGCGCCGGATAAATCGCTCCCGCGCTCGCCTTGTAGGCTCCGCCCGACTTCGTCTCGAGTTCTTTCATCAGCTCGTAGCCATGCTTCGGCCCGCTCTCCAGCATCGAGAGCAACGCCAGGCGAATCTCGCCCGGGCCAAAGAAACGTCCCCAGCGGCCACCGCGGCCTCCCCAAGGGAAGCCTCCACCCATAAACTGCGCTCCCATACCGCCGCGCCATGCATTTCCACATCTTCCAAACATTTTGAAAACTCCTTCTTTCGATCTGAACTTTCTTTCTGGCCTTTGGCCTGCGTTCGATCTTGCGTTAACTATATCTTTAGATATAACTACTGTCAAGCACTCGATCCTGCTTTCCGCTCAATGGTTTACAATCCTCGATCATGTTCTACCGCTCGGATAATCGTTCGCCTGACCAGCTTCGCCCGGTGAAAATCACGCCGGAGTTCATTTCGACCGCGGAAGGCTCGGTGCTGATCGAAGTGGGCAACACGCGCGTCATCTGCACCGCCTCCATCGAAGAAACGGTGCCGCAGTTCATGCGCAACTCGGGCAAAGGATGGATTTCGAGCGAATACAGCATGCTTCCCCGCTCCACGCTGACCCGCACGCCGCGCGAGGTCACCAAAGGCAGGCCCAGCGGGCGCACGCATGAAATTCAGCGCCTGATCGGGCGCTCGCTGCGCGCCGTGACCGATTTGTCGCGCCTGGGCGAGCGCACCATCTGGATCGATTGCGACGTGATTCAAGCCGACGGCGGCACGCGCACCGCATCGATCACCGGAGCATTCGTCGCGCTAGGGCTCGCGCTGGGCAAGTTGGTGGAGGCCGGAACGCTGCCGGCAGTTCCGCTGAAAGATTTCGTAGCCGCCATCAGCGTGGGGATCGTCGATGGAGAAATTCTGCTCGATCTCTGCTACGAAGAAGACTCGCGCGCCGACGTGGACATGAACTTCGTCATGACGGCCGGACAGAAGCTGGTAGAAGTGCAAGCCACAGCCGAGCACCAGGTCTTCGACGACGCGCAACTCGGCAAGATGCTGGCACTAGCCCGCAAGGTGTGAAGCAACTCATAGCGAAGCAACAAGCCGTCCTGAGCACGCTGCATATGTAGGGACAGCCGCCCCCGGCTAGTGGGCGACAAAGGCGTGAACCACGAAGGACACGAAGGATCACGAAGGAGTGCCTACCAGTTAATTCCTTCGTGTAACCTTCGTGTCCTTCGTGGTTCATGAATTTCAGACGGACGCACGACGCAACCCGCGACAGCTTCGAGCCTACTTCTGTTCCGCCTTCTTCTCTGCTGCCTGCTTCTGTGCCGCGGCGGTCCACGGCGGAACGATGCCGTTCTCGCGCGCGTAGGCGACCGACTGGCCGAGATGCTCGTGCGCATCGGCGACGAGAATGTAAATCACATCCCCGGCATTGGCCTGCGGACCAAGTTTGGGCAGCAGCTTGGCGAAGTCGGCGTTGCTCATGCCTTTGATCGTCTTCTGCGTGAAGTCCCACGACTTATTCAGTTCGGCGACGATCTGGGCGCGATCGGTGGTCGACTTCTCGAACTTGCCGCCATCGAATCCGGCGGGCTTTTCTGCGCCCATCAGAGCAAGAATTCCGTAGCGCTCGCCGGCGACATGCAGAAAAACTTCTGCAAATGAGCGCGAATCGGCCGTGGGACGCCACGTCAGCTTGTCGGCCGGCACGGCGTTAGCCAGCGCGACGAACTTTTTCTGCACGGCGTCCAGGTCCACCAGCGCCTGGCCCTTCATGTCGTAACTGGGAGCGGTATGGTCGGCATTGGCATCATCTGCAGTCTGCGCGGGAGCAGAGATCACGGCCGGAATCAGGCTCGTCAAACCAAACAGCAAAGTCAAAAACAGTTTTGTCATGTGCATCCTCCTGAAAATACGCTGGTTGCTTAGACGGGGGATGGAACGAATGGTTTCATCTCCGGAAGGAAGTTTTCTCGATTTAAATCGTAACCCGCGTCACGCCTTGATGACGATGAGGAATCAACTGGAAGTATTGGGCCATGATCGAATCGCAGCGGTGCTTTTCAACCGTCGATGGCGATGGCGTAGTCCGTGTTGCATCCATGGTGCAAATAGCGCAGTTCGCACATTTTTTCCACAGTATAGACCGATATCGGGTCGGTCTTCCCTTGACAGTCATACCTCCCTTTGCCACACTCAGTCAGCGTTCGTTTGCTGTCCCCTCCCCACGAACGCGAGACCCAGGTAGCCCTGACTGCGGAATCATGCAGCCTAGAACCTTCGCCTGTCGTGGCATTTGTGCGTAGTTGGTCACAGCCAAGCGTAAGGTTTTACAACCGCATGATCATCCGGCTGTGAATTATTGACCCGTGCGCGCCCCCAGGTTGCGCATGATCCGAAATGGAGTTGTCCCGATGAAAAAGATCCTGAACGCGCTCGTCAGTGTTTCTTCGCTAAGCTTCTGCCTGGTGACCCTGTTTCTGCTGATCTCGTTCGCGTCCAGTGTCGTGGCACAGGTGCAGCCAACGTTGTTTTCCATGGGCATCGCTTCAGGTGCCGATTTGCCCAAAGTGACTTACGGAGTAGTCAGTCACCCGGCCGTGGCGTGGAGTCAGATCGAGGGAGCGGGACGAGGCAAGTACAACTTCAAGAGCATTGATTCATTCGTTACGAAAGCGCCGAAAGATTCCAACGGAGTCGCCCTCATCGACATCGTTTTCGGATGGACACCTGGCTGGGCCGTGGCCGACCAGACGACATGCTTTCACAACCAGTCTGGTTCGATCGCCTGCACCGCGCCGCCGGACAACATTCAGGATTGGATCGACTTCATCACTGAAGTGATCAACCACTACAACGGGGTCACCGCGCCACATGTGAAGTACTACGAAATCTGGAACGAGATGAGCAATACGAAATTCTGGACGGGCACGCCCGCGCAGATGCTCGCCCTGGCGCAGGCTGCGTACCCGATTCTGAAGTCGGATCCTAATTCAATCGTGTTCACCCCGTCGGTGGTATGGCTCAGCGGCGTCAATTACATGACGAAGTATTTGCAGGCGGGCGGATATCTCTACGCCGACGGCCTCACTTTCCACGGATATCCCAGCCAGACTGGCCCGAATTACACGGTTCCGGTTCCGTTGCCGGAGAGTCCGCTTTCAACCAACGCACCCATCATGACGATGCTCAGCACCTTCCGCGGCATTGCGGATGCCAACGGCATGCTGGGCAAGCCCCTCGCGACCACCGAAGGCGGATGGGGCACAAACGGGGTTACTGATCCCGACATGCAGGCGGCGTGGATCACGCACTTCGAAATTCTGCAGGCGGGGTTAGCCGCCACCAATAACCTGCTGTTTCAGACCTGGTACGAATGGGGCATCGTGGTCTCCGGCACGATTGAAACCAACACCGGCGTGCCTACGCCCGCGGGCCTTGCCTATTCAGAGGTTGTCGGCTGGCTCACGGGAACGACGCCGACAGCGTGCACGGTGAGCGGCAACATCTACACCTGCCAGATTGCGCCCTTGAAACAGATTGTCTGGGATACGTCGCAGACTTGCAGCAGCGGAGTTTGCACCACCGCGCCCTACGCCGTTAATCCCTCGTACCTGATTTACGAAGACATCACCGGGCTGAAACAAAGTATTAAGAACAGCACTGTGAACCTGGGAGTGAAGCCGCTCTTGCTGGTGAAGTAAGCGGAGAGAGTTCCAAAAACATAACCACAGAGATCACGGAGGAGCAATGCGTGAAACCCTCCGTGGTCCTGCGTGCTTCCTGGTGTCCCTCTGTGTCCGTGGTGAAGACTTGCTCTTTACTTCCCAAACTCTGGCACTGTTATTCCTCGCTCCAGCCGCAAAATCTCCGCGTTCATCACAATATTTCTTCCTTCGGCTACGTCTAAAGTAAAGTACCGACGGAGAAAACGCCCAGTGCGATCCCGCATCTCTCTTATGGAAAGGCTCTTGCGAATGAAGGTGAACCGCAAACCACTGACTTTGGCTTTTACGTTTGCTCTTGCTGCATGGACTGCTGCCTGCACGGCTCCCACATGCTTCGCCACACCCACGTCTTTCGTACCCGAGGACTCCGATCATGCCCGCGAATATCTCACCGAGGCGGTAAAGCAGATGGGCGGCGAGGCCGCGCTGCGAGCTTTGAAAACCGTCCGCCTCGAAGGCATGGGGCATCGCGAGATGGTGGAACAGTCGGAACGGCCAGAGGGCCCTTACATCGTCGAGTATGACCACGGCATCGTCGAGTGGCGCGATCTGGAGCACCAGCGCTGGAAGCAGACCATGGTCGTAGCCGCCGGCCCGTTCCCCGACACAATCTTCGACACGGTCGTTGCCGAAGAGTCGGCGAAGATGGCTTTCGATCATAATTTTGCGCCGGGATCGCCGGACAACGTGCAGAATGCTCACGAGACGCTGGAACTGGGCCCGGAGCGTGTGTTGCTCACTGCGCTGGCGGCGAGTGACCTGCATGCGGAGGCCGACACCGTGCTGCAGTCGGTGCCGCATCACGTGGTTGCGTTTACCTGGAGAGGCCTTCCCGTTCGCCTTTACCTGAACCGCTACACCGCGCTGCCCACTGAGGTGGAATGGCAGTCCGCTTACCCCTCGCAAATTTTCTGGAGCGCATGGGGCGACGTGACCACGCAGCTTTATTACTCGTTGTGGTGGCTGTGCCCTGGCGGAATTCACTATCCCCTGCAATGGGATTTCGTGCGCAACGGTCTGCCGGATCACGTTCTCACCATCACCAAGATTTCCACGAACGTCGAAATCCCGGCGGACACGTTTGCCATCTCGGCGGACGAGAAGGCGGCGTTCGAAAAACGCAGGCACGCTCGACGACCGTCCACTCGGCATGCCCGGTCAGCCAGCCATCGAGATCGCCAAAGATATCGTGCACATTCCAGGCGCGTGGAATGTAACCCTGGTGCGGCAGGCGGATGGGATTGTGGTGGTCGAGGCGCCGCTTTCGTCAGGATATTCGGCGAAGGTCTTGGCCGAGGCCGAACGACGCTGGCCGGGAGTTCCGGTGAAGGCGGTCATCTCTACTTCGGACTCATGGCCTCATCTGGCTGGAGTGCGCGAGTATGTGGCACGCGGCATTCCGGTATATGCGCTCGACCTGAATGTGGCGATTCTCAAGCGTCTGCTGGCGGCTCCGCGAACCCGGTTTCCCGACGCGCTGGCCAAGAGCCCCAAGCAACCTGAATTCCGCGTGGTGAGCAGCAAGATGCTTCTGGGAACAGGTGCGAACCGTATCGAGATCTATCCGCTGCGCGGCGAAACTTCAGAGCGGCAGATGATGGTTTACTTCCCCGAGCACAAACTTCTCTACGGCAGCGATCCCTTCCAGAAAGATGAGCACGGTTATACGTTTCCGCAGACCGTCTGGGAACTGGTGCATGCGGTCGAACGCGAGAAACTCCCGGTGGATACGTTTTTCATGATGCACATCGGTCCCACTCCGTGGAGTGATCTGCCGGAATCGATAAAGAAAGCGGAGAGTATCCCTGCGGCAAATTAGAAAGTCGAGGGAGAGTCCGTCGGCGTGCGGCCGGGTGTGATTCTGCGGGGCGGTCGAGGGCGTTCCCGTTTTGGGACGATTCCATAATCGGAAAATCTCCCCACCTTGGTTCCGAACTTTACTCATCGATCCTTTACCGCTGCCCAGCCAGCGCGTAGCTTGAAGCCATCTACATCTGAATTTCGGTGCCGAGGAAAGGCTATGGGAGAGATTCGCATCATCGACCGGCGCAGCGAAGTCCGCTGCGAGGCAGACCTCGCCCTCACGGTGTGGGGCATCAGTACGCGGGGCCAGCAATTTGTGCAGGAGGCGCATGCTCAGGACATCAGCCTGAGTGGGGCGCTGCTGACGGGAATCGACGCCGATCTCAGATCGGGCGATGTAATCGGGATTCTCTGCGCCGGCAAGAAGGCGCGTTTTCAAGTCGTATGGGTCCGCTATGACGGAACTGGCGACAAGATGCAGGTTGCCGTGCACCGCGTGGCGGACGATGCTTGTCCCTGGCTCGATTTGCTGGAGGCTGGGCCGGGGGCTGGTCCGGCGCAAACTTCGCTCGCCGCCAAGCCCGAGCTCGCAACCTGACTCACAGGAAGAGCACCGGCCGTAAACGCTGGTTCTCCGTCTCAGCCAGAATGTCGTTTTAAGCGATCCACACCGTCTTGGCGTTGAGAAACTCCCGCATTCCCACCGCGCTCAACTCCCGGCCGTGTCCGGAGGCCTTCACGCCGCCGAATGGAATGCGCGGATCGGAAGCTACCATCTTGTTGAAGAAGACCATGCCGGCTTCAATCTCGTTGATGAAGCGTTCGCGCTCCTGCTCGTCGTTGGTCCAGATGCTGGCGCCGAGGCCGAAGCGCACATCGTTGGCGATGCGGATGGCCTCATCCTGATCTTTCACGCGGAAGATGGACGCCACGGGGCCGAAAAATTCTTCGCCATACGCCGGTGAATTCTTCGGAATATTCGTCAGCACAGTGGGCTCGTAGAAGTTTCCCGGCCGCTTGATGGGGTGCCCGCCGGTCAACAACTTTGCGCCGGCCTTGATCGTCTTCTGCACGTCGGCGTCGAGATCTTTCACCGCATCCGGCGTGGAGAGCGGTCCCAGTTCCGTCGAGTCGTCGAAGGGATCGCCGACTTTCAGGCCCTCCATTTTGGCGACGAAGCGGCGCTCGAACTCATCGGCAATCGGATCGGCAACAATGAAACGTTTGGCGGCGATGCAGGATTGACCGTTATTCTGGACGCGCGCCTGCACTCCGACGCTGACGGCAGCATCGAGATCGGCGCTCGGCATGACCACAAATGGATCGCTGCCGCCCAGTTCGAGCACAACTTTCTTGATGCGTTTGGCGGCGCCGATGCCCACCTGAATGCCGGCCTGCTCACTGCCCGTGAGCGTTGCCGCCATGATCCGCGGATCGTTCAACAGGCCATCCACTGCGGCGGAGCCGACCAGCAAGGTCTGAAACACTCCTTCGGGAAATCCGGCTTCGAGGAAGATCTGTTCAATGGCCAGCGCGCACTGCGGCACGTTGGAGGCGTGCTTCAAAAGTCCGACATTGCCCGCCATCAACGCAGGAGCGGCGAAACGAAAGACCTGCCAGAAGGGAAAATTCCACGGCATCACGGCAAGCACGGGGCCGATCGGCAGATAGCGAACGAAACTCTTCTTCGCTCCGGTGTCGACCACCTCATCGGCCATGATCTTTTCCGCGTTCTCGGCGTAGAAATAGCAGGCCGTGGTGCACTTCACCGCCTCGGCGAGAGCCTGCTTAAGCGGCTTACCCATTTCGAGGGTCATCAGGCGCGCCAGCTTTTCCTTGTCGCGCTCAACAATCTGCGCGGCCTTCACCATGCGCTGGCCGCGCACTGAGAAGGGCGTGTGCAGCTCCGACCGAAAGGCGCCCACCGCTTTCTGCACTTTCTTGTCGATCTCGATCTCGGACAAGGACTCGAACTTCTTAACAACTTCTCCGGTAGCAGGATTAATCGTAGCGATAGCCATGATGACGGATCCCTTTCAAATGAAATCTACAGATAAGAATTCTACCGCTGTCGAGAGAACCGATTTCTCCTGGTCGCTCGACGGCTGAAAAGCGCAGAGCCAGGCCGCGTCGTGTCACGGTCCTTGCAAAGCCGCCAGCAGCGGATGCCTCGTCCCGGAAAAGGGATTGACCACCGTAACACCGTTCCACGTAAACCCATCCTGCAGGTCTTCCGAGAGCAGCAATCGGCATCCCGAGGCGGCAGCCGCTGACAAGATGACCGCATCCCATATGCTCAGAACGTGATGGACGGCGAGGTCTGTGGCCGCCAGCAGAATTGCGGGCGAAGTTTCAACCAATGGGAATGAATCTTGCCAGCCCATGATTGCGGCGCGGCCCTGCGGCCCGGAGAAGCCGGCCTTGCCCACCAGAACCCGAAAGAGTTCCCCAAGCACTTGAACGGGAACAAATGTGCTGCGCTCTGGAAGCTTTCTGATCAATTCGAGGGCAGCTTTTTTTCGCACTGATCCATTGACGCCCTCGGCGTACGCCAAAATGTTCGTATCCAGCGCGATTCGCATTTTTTGCCTGAGCTATCGGACAGACTAATCGTACAAGTCGTCTCTCTTCCAGCGCCCGATCCGGCGGACGGGCTGCGCCTCGAGGCGAGCCAGCAGTGCGCTTTTCGCATTGCCGTGGCTCTGCCCATTCACTGGCTCGATTCGAGCCACCGGCCGTCCATGGCTGGTCACGATATAGCTCTGCCCTTCCTTCACTTCCCGCAATACTTGGGAGAACTTCCGGTTCGCATCGGCGGCTGAGATTGCTTTTTCCATGGTCAAACCTTAAGTAGTTATATTACCTACTTTGAATGGGGAGGTCAAGTTCCTGGGCGCGCACTGTTTCAGCTTAATTGCATGGCCACGATGTGACGAGCATCTCCCGTGAACTTAGAGTTAGATCTGGATACTTTCCGGAACCGGGAATCCTTACGCCAGAGCTCGCGAAGTCCAAGGCCGCTTTGCCAGCCGCCGTGGTTTACAATAATCGGTACTTCCAGCACTCATCTTTTCGTATTCAGGAGGAATTTTCATGAAGCTTACCCCCGGGAAACTTGCAGGTCTCAGAAAAGTATCGAACGAACGCGGCGTGATCGCGGCGGCTGCCATGGATCAACGCGGCTCGCTGCAGAAATCTCTCTCTAAAGAAAAAGGCGGCGGCGAAATCACCAACCAGATGATGGAAGAATTCAAAACGCTGGTCACGGAAGTGCTGACGCCGCATGCCACGGCCATCCTGCTCGATCCCGAGTGGGGGCTGCCCGCCTCGAAACGCCGCGCCAAGAATGCCGGCCTGCTGCTGGCCTATGAAAAAACCGGATACGACAAGACCGGTCCCGGCCGCCTGGGCGATCTGCTCGATCACTGGTCGGCTCGCCGCCTGAAAGAAGCGGGCGCCGACTGCGTCAAGATTCTGCTCTACTACACGCCTTTCGATCCCAAGGACGTCAACGACAAGAAACACGCCTGGGTGGAGCGCATCGGCGATGAATGCCGCGCCAATGACATTCCCTACTTCCTCGAGTTTGTCGGCTACGAAGAGGGCGCGGATGAGAAAGGCCTCGAGTACGCCAAGAAGAAGCCGCAGATCGTCACCGAAAGCATGCGCGAGTTCAGCAAAGACCGTTACGGCGTCGACGTGCTCAAGGTCGAGGTGCCGGTGAACATGAAGTTCGTCGAGGGCATGAAGTGCTTCGGCGGCACCAAAGCCTATACGAAGAAGGAAGCCATCGATCTCTTCCACTCGGCGGCAGCCGTGGCTACCAAGCCGTTCATTTATCTTTCGGCGGGCGTCAGCAATGCCGAGTTCAGCGAGACTCTGGAACTTGCAGGAGAATCCGGAGTGAAGTTCAACGGCGTGCTCTGCGGCCGCGCGACCTGGAAAGATGGAATCCCGGTCTATGCCAAGCAGGGTGCGGCGGCCTTCCGCAAGTGGCTTGAGACCGAAGGCGTGAAGAACATCAACAACGTCAACGACAAGCTGAAAGCCGCCACCAGTTGGCACTCCATCTACGGAGTGGAACTGGTTCACGCGTAGAGTTTGGGGCGGGCTCTGCCCGCGAGATTTGTGAAGGCGCGGGCAATGCCTGCGCCTTTTTCTTTTCACCTTTACAAGTCTCTACCATCTCTTTGCAAACCTTTACCCCTCCTGCGGATATCCTTTCACCAGGCCGGTCAGTCCAACCCATTGAACGGCCAATTCGAAGTTGTGACCGTCGCAAGTCGAAAGCAGCTACTCAAAGCTTTCGAATGAGGTGCAACATGACGTGCCCTCGTCTGTATGGTCCAAGCGCTTCGCCGATCTCACCCTCCTCAAAACCCACAACCATCCCGGGAAAATTCGCCTGCCACTCCGCTGTCACCGTTTTCTTTCTCTTTGCCGCATTCGCCTGCTTCGGGCAGGATGCAAATCGCACCAACCCGCCGGAGTATTCCTCCAGCCAGACACCGCCCGCGAGACACGGTAACGATTCCTGCCGGCACCCGGATGGCGCTGGTTCTGACTCAACCCATCGAGAGCCGGTACATCCGTCGTGGAGATGACATCTACGCGCAAGTCAACGCGCCGGTGAACTCCGGCAACGATGTAGTGATTCCTCCGGGAACGTTTGTGCAGGGAACGGTGGAGAAACTGGCGCGCAGAAATGGCCGCGGCGAAGTGCAACTGCAATCGATGTCGATCACTTTTCCTGACGGCTACGTGGCTCCGATTCCGGGGCCGATGACTCTCGAAACGGATGAAGGATATGCGATCAAAGATCCCGGGCCGGCCCGCATGGGTGTGGCTGTCGGCTTGCTTGCCGGTGGGACTGGGATCGGAGCACTCATCGGCCACTCGGTAGGAGGGTCGTCATCGACCCTCACGAATACCTTGCCGCCGGGGTGCACCGGGCCGCCGCCCGGATGCCTCTCGTCCAGCCTGACTGTGCCGGGCAATGCCGGACGGAACACGGTGATTGGGGCTGGGGTTGGCGGAGCTATCGGCGGCATCGGTTCGCTGGTCCTGCTGTTGAGTTCCCATCATTTCTTTCTTGAGGCTGGAGCGCCCGTCGAGATGAGGCTGGAACAGCCAGTCAGCCTGCGGCAAGATGAAGTGAGCAAGGCGGTGCAGCAGTCGGCGGAACATCCGGTAGCGGTGCAGCCGGCTGCGCCTGTGCCGACCTTCTATCCACCGCCCTATGCGCCGTATAACCATGGCATCTGCTTCACGGCGGGCACGCCCGGCACACCATCGACCACCATTCCTGGAGCGCCCGGACCCGACGGCATTCCCGGGCCTCCGACGATCATTCCCGGCACGCCAGCCAACTCCGGGCACGCCCTACCCTTGTCCATGAACGCGCAGGGCATGATGTAATGGATTGCGGCCGGACCCAGCTCAGTGTGCTGGTCCGGCTGCACACTCATCATGCCGACTCTGATCTCGCAACCCACGCGCGTGCAATCCGCGGGCAACAAGCCCAAGCTGATCGACGAATACATCGGCCGCGTGAACACGAAGACGTCCGCGGCCAGCGTCGCGCATATGCGCAGTCCCGACGGATGGGTCGAGCCCGGCCAGACTCCGGAGTTCGACGAGTTCACGATTGTTTTGAAAGGAATGCTGCGCGTCGAGCACAAAGACACGTATCGGAGCGCTCGCTTCGCTCGACGTACAGGCCGGACAAGCGGTCATCGTCCACGCCGGCGAATGGGTGCGCTACTCGACTCCGAACCAAGGCGGCGCTGAGTATATTGCCGTGTGCCTGCCGGCATTCTCCATGGAGACCGTGCATCGGGATGAATAGTCGCGCGTTGCGCATACACATAGTTGTGGTATTCTTACACATCGGAAGAACGACATCTATGCGCACGAATATTGACATCGACGACCGCTTGATGAACCAGGCCATGCGACACAGCACAACGGCCACCAAGAAGGCGACTGTGGAAGCGGCGTTGCGATTGTTCGTCGAGACCCATGCTCAGACCTCGATCCGGCGACTGAAAGGCAAAGTCCGCTGGGAAGGCGATCTCAACCGGTCTCGTCGCGGCCGAGTGCGAGACTAAAATCCGATGGTCATCGTCGACACCACCGTATGGATCGACTATTTCGGTGGTGTTGTGAACGGCGAAACGGTTTGGCTGGATCAGGCGATGAGCACCCGCCGTCTGGGATTAACCGACATAATCCTGTGCGAAGTCCTGCAGGGCGTTCGCGGCGAGAAAGCTTTCATCGAGGTGCGCAAAGACCTGATGAAATTCCAGGTGTTCGCAACTGGCGGCGCGGACCTCGCAATCGCAGCGGCGCAAAACTACCGCGCCTTACGCCAGCGTGGATTCACCATCCGCAAGACCATTGACTGCTGGATCGCCACTTTTTGCTTGCACGCAGGCCACGAACTTCTTCACCGCGACCGTGATTTCATTCCCTTCGAGAAGGTCCTCGGCTTGCGGGTTGTCCATCCCCAGGTTGTCCATCCCTAGGAACGCCGAAAGCAGCACAATCCCCTACTCGCCGCCCGCGTAGTATCCCTGGCGCGCGCCCACGTGCAGGAAATAGTTATGCAGCTTGCGGGGCAGAAGTAGTTTCACACTGATCTTGTGCCATTTTTCATCGCGATGTTTGATTTGCGGTTCATAGGCCAGCACGTATTGGTGGCGCAATTGCGTCCCGATCATGCGTGTCACATGCGGCATTTCCTTCTCGTTGCTTAACGCGAAGGTTTGGCCGCCGGTCATATCCGTGAGGGAGTGGAGCAACTCCGGCCCCAGCCGTTCTTCTTGACTGTCGACGTAGCGATCGTAAGTGCCGACCGCGTAGACCAGGACATCCGACTCGCGGATTGCATTCTTCACGTCGCGCTCGGTGTAGCGGCTGTGGTTATCGCCGCCGTCGGAGAGAATCAGCAAAGCGCGGCGCGAATAGCGGGCATCGCGCATCTGGCGAACGCCCATGTAAATCGCATCCAGCAGCGAGGTGCGCCCCTTGGAGTGAACCATCACCAGATTATTTTTCAGCTTTGTCGCGTCGGTGGTGAAGTCGGTATCGAGGCGCGGGGTTTCGGAGAAGGTGATCAGGAAGAATTCGTCCTCCGGGTTCGCGACATCGCAGAACTGGGCCACCGCGTCGCGAGCCTGCTCCAGTTTGTAAGACATGCTGCCGCTGACATCCAGAATGATGCCGATCGAGACGGGCGTATCTTGCGCGGAAAAGTGTTTGATGGCTTGCGGGCTCTTGTTCTCAAACAACTGAAAGTTATTCTGCTCCAGGCCGATCACCGGGCGGTTGTAATTGTCAGTGATGGTAACGGGGACCAGAACCAGTTCTGTCCGGGTGTGGATCAGGCCGGCGCCGGTGGGGAGGCTGGCAGCGAGATCCGCATTCAGGGCAAGGGTTTTCTGGCGCGGCGTGACGTGGACGTCATCGATTGAGGTCTGAGCCAGGCCGTATGCTGTAAACGTTAAGCAAAGGAAAACGAGGCAGGAGAGCGAGCGGGGCGACCCAAGCATGACTTGCACCTTCCAATACCGAACTCAAACAGTTCGGCAGGTTGGTTGTGCTTGTGGGTCGATGTCGTTGTAAGCAGTTTCGTGTAGCGGGCGGTGAAAAATCACCGAGAGAATAGTTTTAAGGATTGCGTGATCCGGCTCCTACTCCCACTCGATGGTGCCGGGCGGTTTCGAAGTGATGTCGTAAACCACGCGGTTGACGCCTTTAACCTCATTCACGATTCGCGTGGAAATCGTTTTCAGGACGTCGGTCGGCAGCGCAACCCAGTCCGCGGTCATGCCATCCTCAGAACTGACGGCCCGAACGGCGCAGGTGTAAGCATAGGTGCGCTGGTCGCCCATCACGCCGACGGACATGACCGGCAACAGCACGGCGAACGATTGCCAGATCTTGGTGTACAGTCCGGCATTCTTGATTTCGCTGACCACGATCTCATCGCAATCGCGCAGCAAGGCCAGCCGCTGCGGCGTCACTTCGCCCAACACACGAACCGCGAGGCCGGGCCCCGGAAAGGGCTGGCGCTGCAGGATTTCTTCCGGCATGCCGAGGTCGCGACCGATTTTGCGAACTTCGTCCTTGAACAGGTCCTTCAGCGGCTCAATCAGCTTGAGCTTCATCTTCTCCGGCAAGCCGCCGACATTGTGATGCGATTTGATGACCTGCGATGGGCCGCGCACCGACCGGGATTCGATCACGTCGGGATACAGCGTTCCCTGTACCAGCCATTTGACCTTGCCTTCACTTTTTTCAATGCGACGGGCTTCCCGCTCGAAAACTTTGATGAATTCATTGCCGATGATCTTGCGCTTTTTCTCCGGATCGCTGACTCCGGCAAGTTTGCCGAGGAAGCGATCCGTGGCATCGACGGCGTCCAGATGAAGGCCAAGCTTGTCGCGCAGGGTGCGCTGCACTTTCTCGAACTCGTGCTTGCGCAGCACGCCATTGTTTACAAAAATGCTGGTCAGGCGCGAGTGCCGCTTGGGATCGCGCAGCGCACGATCCACTAACACCGCCGCCACCGAAGAATCCACGCCGCCGGAGAGCGCGCAGATCGCCTGCCCTGAGCCCACCTGCCGCCGGATCTGCTCAATCGTCGATTCGATGAAATGCCGCGGCGTCCACGACGGCTTCGCGCCGCAAATCTGGAAGAGGAAATTCTTCAGAATCTCCGTGCCATGGTGCGTGTGGTGCACCTCCGGATGAAACTGCACCGCATACAACCGCTTCTCAACATTCTGAATGGCGGCGACCGCATTGAGGGTTTTCGCCGTCAATTCGAAGCCGGGCGGCAGTTCCAGAGCCTCGTCGCCATGTGACATCCACACCGGCTGGCGCCGCGCCAGGCCGCGAAACAGCACCGATTCCGCAATGATGTCGATCTCCGCATGTCCGTATTCGCGCTTGGCCGCGGGACGCACTTTCCCGCCGAGTGTGTGCACCATGAACTGCAGCCCATAGCAGAGGCCCAACATGGGCAAGGCGAGTTCGAAGAGGCGTGCGTCGGCCGGCGGGGCGTCCTTGTCGTAGACCGACCACGGACCGCCGGAGAGCACGATGCCGACCGGGGCATGGCTCTTGATCTCTTCGAGCTTGGCGGTGCAGGGCAGCACTACCGAGAACACGTTCTGCTCGCGAATTCTGCGCGCGATCAGCTGCGTGTACTGCGCGCCGAAATCGAGGATGACGATGGACTGGGTTTCGAGTTCTTTGACTGGAGACGGCTTGCTGCGGGATTGTTTTTCCACCAATGAGTTTCTCAGATTCGGGGAGTGAGTGCAAAGGGATTCGCCATTTCGCGCCGAAATGCCATCTCGCACCGCAAAATCATTGGTAGAGACGTTGCTTGCAACGTCTCTGCCGGCAGCGGCGGTGCTCACGGCCGAGACGTAGCAAGCTACGTCTCTACGATGAGATTTGGCAGGTCGCTTAGGATCAGTTCTTCGCGGTCGATTGTGGTCTGAACCGGCGGGGCTGGCGGAATCGGCGTTCTTGGTGGCGGCTGGATCCGCGCTTCGGGCGTCTCCGCTATGCATACATATCCCGCTAGCCGCGCCATGTAGAGCCAGTCCACGACCGCGAAATACACCAGCGTGATGAAAATGGTTACCAGAACAATCACCCGCCACGGCACCATTCCGGCGAAGCCCAACGGCAGGAAGACCACCGTGGCCGTGACCACAAAAACAATCATGTGGGCCAGGCCGGTCCAGGCGCTGACTGTGAATACGGCCGCGGCGCGTTCCCGGCCAAAAGTTACGGCGGCGGAAATCGCGTCCATGGCGCCGGCCCCGTCGCGCACGGCAAAAAATCCCGCCAGCGAGAGCATCCAGTTCACAACCATCCAGGCGAGCCAGACCAGGCCCGCCAGAAAGAGAAACAGAACGACGACCAGGCCGGGCGCGGGGTCGCTTGGGGGCGAGGTGAAGCCGGCCAGAATCGCCGCACCGAAGATTGCGAGGCCGGCAGCCAGGCCGGCGGCGGCGCGAAGAAAGTTCAGCCGGAAAAGCGCACCTGCCTGAAAACGATCGGTAGAGACGTTGCTGGCAACGTCTCCCTCGCCACGAGCGGCTGAGTCAGAGGCTGGACGACCCTGTCCTCGAAAATGATCCAGCAGGACGCGAACCGTGGCAATCCGCCCGATCGCAGAGGCGACCATCCAAAGCAGAGTCAGCAGCAGTCCTGCTACAACCAACGCGAGCGCAACCCGGATAAAGCTTCCCCGGAAGATGTGGGCGATCGCCTGGCCGACCAGATAAGGGTGACGTGTGCGCAGAAACAAGAGATCGCCCCGGGTCACCGGCAACGTATCCATGTATTCGAGCAGGCAGAAAATAAGAAGCGCCGACGCGGTGCCACCCACGGCCCAACGCCACGCAATTTCCGCCAGCGTAACCGAGGGGTAGCGGAAGGTGGCGCGAAATCCCGCCGCAGTAGGAGAGACTGGCATGGCTGCCAGCATACCTCAGCTCTCAGCTCACAACCAGATTCACCATCTTGCCGGGAACGTAGATTTTCTTGACGATGCGCTTGCCCTGAATCGCCGCCTTGACTTTCTCATCGGCCAGCGCGCGTTCGAGCACGAACTCTTCGGTGGAATCGGCGGGCACAAGCACGCGGCTGCGCAGCTTGCCATTGATCTGCACTGGGATTTCGATCTCTTCTTCTTTGGCCAACTCGGCGTCGTACTTCGGCCACGGCGCGCGCAGCAGGCTTCCTTTTTGGCCAAGCATTTCCCAGAGTTCGTGGGCGAGGTACGGCGCAAACGGCGCGAGCAACAGAACAAGATCGCGTTGCACGGCGGCCAGGAACGCAGGGGGAACCGCACCGCGAGTAATCGACTCTTCCGCCCCGTACAGGACGTTCACCAATTCCATGATCGCCGAGATGCAGGTGTTGAAGTGCCAGCGTCCCTGAAAGTCGTCGCTGACGCGCTTGATGGTCTGGTGCAACTTGCGCTGAATCGCCCGCGCTTCAGGAGACAAGTCCGCCTGCGCACTTGCGGCGGAACCGGCCTCCGACGGCCGCGCATTGCGCAGCACGAAGCGGTAGACGCGCCCCAGGAATCGCTGAATGCCTTCAATCCCGGAATCCTGCCAGTCGAGATCGCGATCCGGCGGCGCCGCGAACAAGCTGTAAAGCCGCGCAGCATCGGCGCCATAGCGCGCGACCATCTCGTCGGGCGAGACCACATTGCCCAGGTTCTTCGACATCTTCCGGCCGTCTTTGATCACCATGCCCTGGGTGAACAGGCGTTCCACAGGCTCATCGTTGGTGATCAGGCCGAGGTCGCGCATGAACTTGGTCCAGAAGCGCGAATAGATTAAATGCAGGATCGCGTGCTCGACGCCGCCGATGTATTGGTCGATTCCGCGATCACCGAACCAGTACTGCGCAATCTTCCCGTCGAAAGGAGCGCGGTCGTTGTGCGCGTCGGTGTAGCGGTAGAAGTACCAGGACGAATCGACGAACGTGTCCATGGTGTCGGTCTCGCGCCGCGCCGGGCCGCCGCACTTCGGGCAGGTGGCATTGACGAACTCCGGAACATTGCCCAGGGGTGATCCGCCGGCCAGCGTGACTTCCACGTTCTCCGGCAAGATTACCGGCAAATCTTTTTCCGGCACGGGCACGATGCCGTCCTTCTCGCAATAGAGCATGGGGATCGGCGTGCCCCAATAGCGCTGGCGCGAGATGCCCCAGTCTTTCAAACGATAAGTGACTGTGGCCTTGCCGAAGCCTTTCTGCTCGGCATACGCCGACATCTTCTGAATCGCGTCTTCGCACGCAAGCCCGCTGTACTGGCCGGAGTTGATGAGCATTCCCTTCTCCGCGGTGAACGGCAATGCGGGCTCGGTCATGGTTTCTTCGGGATCGTCGGACACGGGCAAAATCACCAGACGGATTTCCAGCTTGTATTTGCGGGCGAATTCGTAGTCGCGCTCATCGTGCGCAGGCACGCTCATGATCGCGCCCGTGCCGTAATCCATCAGGATGTAATTCGCCACCCACACCGGAACCTTCTCGCCGTTGAACGGATTCGTGGCGTAGCGGCCGGTGGGAACTCCGTGCTTTTCAATCTCGCCGATGTCGCCTTCCTCTTTGGCCTTGCGCTGCTCGCTGATGAGTTGTTCGACCTTGGTTCGCAGATCGTGATTGGTCGCCGTCAGATCCTTGACGATGGGATGCTCGGGCGCGAGTTGCAGCGAAGTCGCGCCGAAGATCGTATCCACGCGGGTGGTGAAGACAGTGATGGTCGAACCGCCGGGGCCAAAGCCGGTATGGGCGGGCTCCGCGTAATCGAGAGCGAAATCGACCAGCGTGCCCTCACTGCGGCCGATCCAGTTGCGCTGCATGGTGCGCACTTTGTCCGGCCAGCCCTCGAGCTTGTCGAGGTCGCGCAGCAATTCCTCAGCGTATTTCGTGGTGCGCACGAACCACTGTTCCAATTCGCGCTGCTCGACCAGCGTGTCCTCATGCCGCCAGCAGCAGCCGTTGACCACCTGCTCGTTGGCCAGCACCGTGGCGCACTTCGGACACCAGTTCACCTTGCTGTTCTTGCGATAGGCCAGTCCGCGCTCGAACAGCTTGAGGAAGAACCACTGGTTCCAGCGGTAGTAATCGGGGAGGCACGTCGTGACCTCACGCGACCAGTCGTAGCCGAAACCGATGCGTTTCATCTGCGCCTTCATGTTGGCGATGTTGCGCAGAGTCCACTCGCGTGGGGGAACGTGGTTCGCGATGGCAGCATTTTCCGCCGGCAATCCGAACGAATCCCATCCCATGGGGTGCAGCACGTTGTAGCCGTTCATCCACATATAGCGCGCCAGCGCGTCGCCGATGGAGTAGTTGCGCACGTGACCCATGTGCAGCGCGCCCGAAGGATAGGGCAGCATCTCGAGCACGTAGTATTTCTTCTTCGCCGAATTTGTTTCGGCGGCGTAGAGCGACGCGTCGTTTTGCCAGCGCTCGAACCACTTCATCTCGACACGCTGCGCGTCATACCGTTCGTCGTTGGGACGCTCGGCAGGGGTTATGGTGGACTCGGTTTTTTCTTCTGGCGCCATAAGCTAGCTACACTGGCAGAAACTTAATCCCAATAGTTTACATGGCAGATGGCATACCGGGGCCAGATCGTCGGGAAGTTCAGCGGGAAGTTCAGCGGTAGACATCTTTGCGGTGCCCGACTTCGAGCACCAGCACGATCACCCTGTCATCTTGAATGTCGCAGATCAGGCGATAGTCGCCGACCCGATAACGCCACAAGCCTTGTTTCTCGCCATGCAGAGGCTTGCCCCATTGGCGCGGATTTTCTGCCGGCATCAGACGCTCGCGCAGAAAACTCTGAATCGACTTCTGGGCCGTACGATTGAGCTTGGTGATCTGTTTTTCAGCGGTGCGGGTAATTTCGATCCGCCAGCCTCGGGTGGACAAGGGCTTATTCGGCAACCCCTACTCGCTCAAACCCAGGCGCCGTTCTAACTGTTCGAGCGTGATGGTCGGTTCCCGCCGCTCCAGGGCGGCAATTCCCTTCAGATAGTCCTCGCGATCTTCCAAGTACTGGCGAATCGCTTCGCGGGCATAGTAGCTCTTGCTGCGGCCGGTCTCTCGGGCGAGAGAGTCCAACCTTTTTTCCAGTTCGGGTTCGAGGCGGATTCCAAGCATGTCTGGTTAAGTGTTAAACATGTTAAACATACCAGATTTTGGACTTGAGAGCAAACCGGCCACTCTCATCCGACCAACTGTTTGAGCGCCTGCACATTTCTGCGGTCGTCTCCCGGCTGGTCAATCGGCGTCTCTGCGATAAATGCGGCATGCGCCAGCCGCAGATCGTTGAGCAGAATTCGAAACGTCTCTTTGCCGATCGTTCCCTTCCCGATGTGCTGATGCCGGTCGAGCTTCGATCCGCGGGCGGCCTTGGCATCATTGCAGTGCCAGACTTTCACCCGGTTCAGACCAACCGTCGCATCAAGCTGCTGCAACGTTTGATAAACACCCTCTTCGCCGACGATGTCATAGCCGGCAACATGGGTGTGGCAAGTATCAATGCAAGCGCCGACCGGAACGATTCCCTCCAGTCGCGCCATGACTTCGGCAACCTGCTCGAAGCTGCCGCCGAGCGAAAACTCCGGGCCCGCGGTGTTCTCGGTTAAACAAGCCGTCGAGATTCTTGAGGATGCCACTCCCTTTGATTTGGTTAATGGTTATGGCAACGTTATTTTATATCCCGCCTATGTGAGGGGCGAAGCCTACCTCGCCGCTCATCAAGGCAGCGAAGCCGCCTCCGAGTTCCAGAAAATCCTCGACCATCGCGGAATTGTTACGGCTGAACCTACTGGTGCACTCGCGCATCTCCAAATCGCCAGAGCCTATGCCATGCAAGGCGACACCGCCAAAGCCAAGGCGGCCTATCAGGATTTCCTCACCCTCTGGAAAGACGCCGATCCTGACGTTCCCATCCTCATCGCTGCCAAGGCGGAATACGCGAAGTTGCAATAGCAACATGGGAGTTGTCTGCGCTCAACGGCTATCTTGAGGCGCAGGTTCGGTGACCGATTCCTCAACAATAATTGGCGCGATTTTACATTACCGCGTCATCGAAAAGCCGCGTATTCACAAATTCCACGTAATATCGGCATGTTCTACGACAACCGGTGACGAGGAAATTGGCGGATAAGAAAAGGTACGAGGTGCGGATAACGTCCCCGGTAAGTCCCGCAGATGTGACCGGGGTCACCGCAGAAGCGGCTGAGGAGAGGTATGAATGCCCTAACTGTCTCTCTGGGAACTTTCCTCACAACGGGTCCCTACACCCCCCGAGACAGGTAATCGAATCCGAAATCATTCCGGGAAAGCAGGCCTCTGCTCGAGCCAAGTGAAGTTTTTGTATGAGTCGACGGGACTCGTCTTTGGATAAATCCCCTATTCGGCCAATCCGTCGTACGTCGACTCGAGCGAATCTCGCAAGGAGGTTCATCGATGAAATATCTTGCTCCAACACTCTTGGCACTACTCATACTCGCGACCATCGGTTGTACACCTAAGGTAGACAATCCCTCCGACATCGCCGCATTGAAAGAAAAGGCCGCGATGTGGGACAAGTCCTTTAACGCCGGAGATGCCAACGCTCTTGCCGATGGGTATTACTCTGAAAATGCTGTCCTCGTGAACCAGTTTGCTCCCCCGTCAGTGGGTACCGTGGCCGTCCGCAAAGGTTTCGAGAATTACTTCGCGCAGAGCAAAGGAGAGAGCCGTTCAACCGTGGAGGACATCCACGTTTCGGGAAATCTGGCCGCCGTGCTCGGCTCATACGATGAGAAAACAGGCCTGAAGACAGGAGATTATTCGGCTCAACAAAAGGGCAAGTTTGTGGCGGTCTTCCAGCGCCAAGCCAACGGCTCGTGGAAGGCTCTTTGGGATACTTCCAGCAGCGTACTGCCGCTCGCCGATTCCTTAAGCATCGGACCGGATGAGCTTGCCGTGTTGGAGGTAGAGCGCAAATGGATACAGGGATTTCTGAAGAGCGATATACCTACCCTGGAGAAAACGCTGGCCCCCGAGTGGGCGATAAACATGGACGGTTCGATCGTGAAGAGGCCGGAATATCTGGCCGGAATGAAAAGCGGCACGATAAAGGTTGAAGGCTACGATTTGGCGAACATCCGGCCTATCGTGATGGGAGACTTCGCCATGGTCGAAGGGTCCCACGTGGAAAAGAGTAGGTTTCTGGGAAAAGACAGCAGCGGCAAATACCACTGGTTCGACATTTTTGCGAGACGCGACGGCAACTGGCAATGCGTGTCGAGCTATATCACCAAAGTGAAGTAAGCGACCACGGGTCGAGAGCAGGACGAGGAGCGAGATGAGTGGGCGCTGGAGTGGGTGGGCGTGCGTGATCGCCGAGAGCGGTCTTCTGTTGTGCGGAGCAGCGCTCTGGGCCGCGGCGCGGCTCGCCTTCGTGGCAGCAGCCGCTTCCGGCGCAGCCACAGACATGGCCTACTGTGGGCTGGTCTCCGCCGAACACCGACGCGAAGATTCCGACTTTGTCGAAGGCAGTACCTTGCGATCTTTCGAAGGTGCTGGAGGACGCCGGTAGAAGAGCTGCTGGAGCTTTCGTCGAATCTCGAGAAATTCGCAGCGCAGGAGAAAATCGAATACAAGCGGACGGATTTTGCCGGCGTGCTAAAGGAATCGGGCACCGGCACGTTCAATTACACATTCGCGTTCGAGGAAGTGAACGGAGGACGATCCAGCCGCGAGTATCGTGTACCCGCAAAGGGCAGCTCTCTTTTTCCCGGGAGCGAACAGGATACCGGTCAGGTCGCCTTGGCGCTTGATTTTCCATCCCGATTTGCAGACGGACTACGAAATGAGTTGTGAAGGGCTGGATAGTTGGAACAGGCAAGCGACGTGGGTGGTGCATTTCTGGCAGCGAAAGGACAGACCTAGCCGGACGCTGCAATACGTAGAAGGCAAAGATCTCTATCCCGCGAGATTGAAGGGGCGCGCATGGATCTCACGAGAAAACGCAGAAATCGTCCATCTGGAGGCAAACCTGATGGAAGCGCTTCCGGAGCTGAGGGTGCAGACGGGTGCGATTTCAATCGACTACGCGCCGATCACCCTGAAATCGCGGAGCGTGACCCTGTATCTACCCGAACGAATTGCGGCGTTCTGGGAGTTCAGAGACTACCGCGTGATACTGGTGCACTCGTTCCGGCAGTTCGAAGTTTTCGCGGTAGAAACGGAAGAAAAAATCCAGGCACCGAAGGAAAACTAAGGCGAAGGCCGGTGCGAAACCGAGGAGAGACGGGACGTTGCCTTGCTTGAATGAGAGAGATTTCGTGCGGCGTTCTTCATTGACTTCATCAAATGACAGACCTAGGATGCGAGTCAAGGGGGAAGGAGGGAGGGTTCTTTCCCAGTGACCACCGACGGAGCAGGTCATGACTCCTTCAGCGGCCAGACCCTAGGCCACTACCGCATCTATGAGAGAATTGGTGGCGGCGGGATGGGTGTCGTCTATAAGGCCGAAGACACACGCCTGGACCGACCTGTGCCTGGCGAATTGTTATTTCGCCCATGATTCCTCAGGATTTCCCACCCTGCTACTATTCTTCGATGCGCAATCTGGCCGTTCTTGTTATCCACTTGATCGCCACGCTGGCTCGGTTGCTCGGACCTGGTGGCGTCCGTTCCCTGGTCGCGGAGTCGCTTCTCCTGAAACACCAGCTCCTGATCGTGAATCGCTCCCGGCAACGATCGCCCAATCTATCCGCGGGGGACCGCATCCTTGCCGGCTTGCTGGCGCTGTTGGTGCGTCGAACCCGCCTTCTCCGTTCCGCAATTGCACTGAAGCCCTCGACACTGCTAGGGACGCTTCACACAGTCTTGAGCAAGCAAAAGTACCGGATGCTCTTCTCCACGAATCGCCGTCGGAAGCCCGGACCGAAAGGACCGAGCGAAGATCTCATCCATGCGGTCGTCGAAATGAAGCAGCGTAATCCCACCTGGGGCTGTCCGCGAATCGCACAACAGATTGCCTGGGCTTTCGACATCCCCATCGACAAAGACGTGGTTCGAAGGATTCTCGCCCGTCACTACCGACCCGGACAGGACGCCGGTGGTCCATCTTGGCTGACTTTCCTTGGACACCTGAAGGACAGCCTCTGGAGCATGGATCTGTTCCGGTGCGAATCGGCCACGTTGCGAACTCACTGGGTCCTGGTCGTTATGGATCAATACACGCGCCGCATCATGGGGTTCGGCGTCCATGCCGGTACGGTCGACGGTGTCGCACTTTGCCGGATGTTCAACCGCGCGATTCGAGGGCAACGCGGGATGCCGAAGTACCTCAGCTCCGATAACGATCCGCTTTATCGGTTTCAGCAGTGGCAAGCCAACCTGCGGATACTGGAGGTGACCGAAATCAAGACCGTCCCCTATGTTCCACTGTCCCATCCGTTTGTGGAACGGTTGATCGGCACCCTTCGCCGAGAGTATTTGGATCACCTGTTGTTCTGGACGACGGCCGATCTCGAAAACAAGCTGCTCGATTTCAAGACCTACTTCAACCATCATCGCACGCATACCTCACGGGAAGGGCGAACGCCGGTTACGCCGGTGTCACGACCAATCGCCAATCTCCGCTCGTTTCGATGGCAGCCCCACTGCCGATCCTTGTATCAGACCCCAATGGCTGCCTGACTCTCTCGAAGACTCGGGCTCACTTCGGCATCTGGTCAACCTCTAAAAACACCTGGAATGAAATCATGCGGTGTTTGCGATCTTGGTTACAGAGCGTTTCGCGGATCCGATCGTTTCACTGCCACCGGATGCGTTCCGAAAGCGAGAGCCAGTTCACTTGCGCAGCGCGATTACCGGTTAAATCGGGTCTCCCGTAACAATTCGCCAGCCACAACCAACCTGGTACGTCGAACCAACCAGGAATTGCACTGCGGGATCGCCAGTCTGCGCCTTTGCCAATAGTTTCTTGAATTGAGAATGACTCATTGTCTTCAAACGATTCTGCAGTGCACATCCGTCTTGGCTAGAATCCGGGTTCGACTGTGCAGTCAGATAATAGGGGAGGAACAAAAACAAAAGGAGGAGCAGGATGCGAGATTTCATGCAACTCTCCACAGGCGCCAATGATACTCCCGTTGAATGTAGCTTCTCAAGACGCTGCACTCCTCGTAAGTCCTGGTAACCGGTAAAGTCAAGTACTGGGAGGAAGATGTCCGGCATGACTGACCGGGACTTAGAAGCAGAAATCCACAAATTGCGGAACGCAGACTCTGCATATCAGTCGGCACTTACCGTACGTAATGAGAGCGGCCCTCCCCGTCGCCAGGGAGAGCCGTTTTTACCTCACGCAACCCGCGCAGCCACTTCTTTTCGCGACCACGCAGTCTGCGTTTCTAGCAAGTCTTCATCCACCCATTTCACGAGCGGATGGGACACACTTAGACGGCGGCAGCCTTTGCCGCCAGCTTGGTCGCAACGAAGTTCCTGATGAGACGTCGTGTTCTTTCAACAAACGCGACCTTGTCGGCCAGGCAACTCTCCAGCAGGACACCAACGGCATAGTGTCCGGTTACGTCGGCGGCTGCTACCAGCGCGACGTACTCGGCCATCCGAAGGTGGACCAGGTGGCTAGCCTTGGCTAACACATAGATGTGCTTTGCGATCGGGTTTTGGATCTCCGCCAATTCTCTGCGGAAGTCTTCCATGAACACCTCTTGGAGACGCCCGCTGAGTTTCACTGGCTGTTCCCCGATCAGTTGAAAGCAACGATCGATCGCTGCCAAATCCTTCTCCGAGATCCAGGCCCGCGATTCCAGCGCCTCTTTTACGTCTGGATCCTGGGCTGCTTGGCTGATCTCCTGATAGAGCTTGGTCGACCGCTCGGCGTTCTGCCGTGCGTCGCTAAGCAGCATTACGAAAAGTTCCTTCTGGTTTTTTACTATCATGAACTTTCTCCTTACCAGCGTGTGTTGTTCGCTGGTCTAACGATTAGTTGGCCTGAAGCCGCTGGCGTCTTGGGTGTGCAAACCTGTACGTCGAACAGGAGGTAGGGCCCCGCGCGAGGGGATAAAAAAAGAACCTAATAGGTTCTTCCCTGTTGGCGCTCGATTCGGAGTCTGTCCCTTAAAGAAAACTGCGAATGGACTGAGAAGCGGGAGTCTCGCCCTAAACGGCGAAACCTCAAGCTGATACTGTTCTTCGGGAACGCGTGTGTCAAGGAGAATCGAAAACTTCTTTAATTTCAACGAGCTTACTCAATTGCATCCTAATTGCCGTGGCGGTACCGCAGATCTCGAACGAAGCACCCGAAAATCCCACTCACGGTCGACGACCTCGATCCTGTGCAAGGACAAGCTTTTTAAATTTTGGAATTTGGGTTGGAGCGCGTACTGGTAACGAGATGTCCGATTACGACTTACCGGGACTTGACCACAAATCTCCGCCCCTGGGCCAGCTTCGACCCATCCCCGCGCGCTGACAAGGGCAATCACTCAGTGGTATAAGTAATCTCCAAGGCTCCTGGCCTACCAGGTTCGTCCGTCGAAAAGTGATTAGAGCCGCCATGAGTGAATCGCCCTCCTCCGAAGCTACAGAGCCTGGCCGCATCATTGCCCCAGTAAATCGAACCGGCTGGATACGTTGGTTTCCAGGGTTGGACACTCTGCGTCATTACAAGTCGTCTTGGCTGCGGCACGATCTTGGCGCGGGCCTGGTAATGACCACGATGCTCGTTCCTGTCGGCATCGCGTATGCTCAGGCATCCGGTGTGCCAGGTATCAACGGCCTTTACGCGACCATCGTCCCGTTGCTCGCGTACGCTCTGTTTGGTCCAAGCCGCATTCTTGTCCTGGGCCCCGACTCTGCGCTTGCGCCAGTGATCCTGGCTGTCGTGCTGCCCCTTTCGGCTGGAGAGCCACAACGTGCGGTGGCACTAGCGGGAATGTTGGCAATCGTCTCTGGCGTCGTGTGTATTGCTGCGGGGCTGGGGCGCTTGGGTTTCGTCACAGAGCTGCTTTCAAAGCCCATCCGCTACGGCTATATGAACGGCATCGCACTGACAGTACTGCTGAGCCAAGTCCCAAAGCTCTTGGGCTTCTCTGTAACTGCAAAGGGACCGTTGCGCCAAGTATGGGGAATCGTCGACAAGGTCCTCAAAGGGAACACAAACATTGCAGCACTCGCGATAGGAGCCAGCGCGCTCGTTCTGATACTGTTGCTGAAGGGCAAACCGCGCGTTCCGGGTATTCTGATCGCGGTCGTCGCGGCCACGGTCGCAGTCGCAACCTTTGACCTCGCTACTCGTGCCGGCGTGTCTGTGCTTGGTCCCCTGCCGCGCGGATTGCCCTCGCTAACGCTTCCCTTTGTCCACGTCGAAGACTGGGTATCGATCCTCATGGGCGGCATTGCCGTCGCGCTCGTTTCATTTGCCGATACGAGCGTGCTTTCTCGAACCTACGCTGGGCGTCTGCGAACGCAGGTTGACCCGAACCAAGAGATGGTGGGCCTCGGCGTCGCCAACCTTGCCTCGGCTTTCTTTCAGGGCTTCCCGATCAGTAGCAGTTCATCGCGGACACCAGTGGCCGAGGCAGCAGGCGCTAAGACACAGTTGACTGGAGTCGTGGGCGCACTTGCCATCGCACTTCTGCTGGTCTTTGCGCCTGAGATTCTGCAGGATCTGCCGTACCCCGCCCTCGCAGCGGTCGTCATCGCTGCGGCCATCGGTCTATTCGAAGTGTCCGACTTGCGCCGCATCTATCGTATCCAGCGCTGGGAGTTCTGGCTCTCGATGACCTGCTTCGCAGGTGTGGCCGTGTTCGGCGCCATTCCAGGCATTACCATCGCGATCGTGATTGCAGTGATTGAGTTCCTTTGGGATGGCTGGCGTCCGCATTCGGCAGTGCTTGGCCGCGTCGAACGTGTGAAGGGCTATCACGACATAACCCGTTATCCCGAGGCACGGCAGATCCCTGGCCTCGTGCTGTTCCGTTGGGATGCGCCCCTCTTTTTCGCGAACGCCGAGCTGTTTCACGAACGCGTCTTGGATGCTGTTGCTAAATCACCCACGCCCGTGCATTGGATGGTAATCGCGGCGGAACCGGTCACAAGTGTCGATGTCACTGCGGCCGATGCCGTCTCCGAGCTAGATGACACCTTGCACACCGCCAGCATCGAATTGTGCTTTGCAGAGATGAAGGATCCGGTCAAGGACAAGCTGAGACGCTTCGGACTCTTCACGCGCTTTGGCGAGCAAACCTTCTTTGCGACTCTCGGCGAAGCGGTGAATGCCTACCTTGCGACGCATCCCGTGGACTGGGTCGACTGGGAGGATCGCGCCTAGTCCTGATTAACGCGGCCGAAACCGGACATCATGTGGGTTTTAGTACGAACATTTCCGGTAACCCCCCACTACACGGGAGTTGACCGCGCAAAACCGACCGCACGACGAAGGATTGTGTTAGTCGGAGAGAGGCTGAGCGGCTTCCGCAATAGAGTCTGAGGTGCTGCGCATTTGACTGCTTACTCCATCTGCACTCGTTCGTTTCCAAATGAGGGGTATGAGTTCACTTATGTCTCGGCAGCCATGTAACGCCTTCAAGCAATCAAGGTCGAATGCCCATGCCGTCCTCTTTGACCAATGCCCGGAGCGAGATTACCCATGCGCAAGATCCGTGAAGTACTGAGACTATCCGCAGCCGGCCTGTCCAAACGCAAGATCGCCGCCGCCCTTGGGGTGAGCGCGACGGCGGCCGTGGACTGCATCCGGCGGGCACGGAGTGCTGGCCTGGCCTGGCCGCTGGCGGGCGAGCTGACCGACGAAGCTCTGGAGCGCCGGCTCTTCCCGCCACCTGTGGTCGCGGCCAAGGATCGCCGGCCGCAGCCGGACTGCGCGGCCATTCACCGCGAACTACGCCGGCCAGGGGTGACGCTGCAGCTGTTGTGGGAGGAGCATCGCGCTGTCCACCCCGATGGCCATCGGATACAGCCGTTACTGTGAGATTTATGGCGCCTGGAAGGCGCGGCTGACACCGACCATGCGCCAGAGCCACGTCGCCGGCGAGCGGCTGTTTGTCGATTACGCCGGCACGACGCTGGCGGTGATCGACGGATTGACCGGCGAAGTCAAGACGGCGCAGCTGTTCGTTGCCGTCCTCGGTGCGTCGAGCCTCACCTATGCCGAAGCCACCTGGACACAGAGCTTGTCCGACTGGATTGGCTCGCATACGCGCGCTTTCACCTTCGCGGGCGGGGTTTCGGCAACGGTGGTTTGCGACAATCTTCGCTCTGGCATCGCCAAAGCGTGCTTCTATGAACCGGGGGTCAATCGCACCTACGCCGAGATGGCGGCTCATTACTGCACAGCAATTCTGCCGGCGCGGCCATATCGGCCCCGGGATAAAGCCAAGGCCGAAGTTGGGGTTCAAGTTGCGACTCGCTTCATCACCGCCAAGCTGCGCAATCGACAATTCTTCTCGCTCGCAGCATTGAACGCGGCGATCGCCGAACTGGTGACGCAACTCAATGATCGCATGTCGCGGCACCTCGGTGCGAGCCGTCGCACACTGTTCGAGGAACTGGAGCGCTCGGCGCTGAAGCCCTTGCCGGCCGAGCCTTATGTCTTTTCCGAATGGAAGCAATGCAGGGTCGGGCTCGACTATCACGTCGAGATCGAGAAGCACTACTACTCGGTGCCGCACCAGTTGCTGCGCGAGACGGTTTGGGCGCGCATCACCGCAGGCACGGTCGAAGTCTTTCATCGCGGCCAGCGCGTTGCCGCCCATCTGCGCTCCTCCTCCAATCGCAAGCATACGACGGTGCACGAGCACATGCCGTCGAGCCACCGGCGCTATGCCGACTGGACACCAGAGCGCCTCTGTCATCAGGCCGGTGAGATCGGCCGCGACACCGCGGCGCTCGTCGAGATCATTCTGCGGGAACGAACCCATCCCGAGCAAGGCTTCCGCGCCTGCGTCGGCATCCTGCGGCTTGCCAAGAGCTATGGCCGCGAACGGCTCGAAGCCGCTTGCTGCCGCGCGCTCGAGATCGGGGCGCGCTCCTATAGCTCGGTCAATTCCATCCTGAAGAACAACCTCGATCGCCAGCGGCCTGCAACCCCCGCGGACGGGCCGGCGATAGCCCACGACAATGTCCGCGGCCCAACCTACTTCCATTGAGGAGAAGACACCGAATGCTCATACACCCCACCCTTGACCAACTCAAAACGCTCAAGCTCGACGGCATGGCCCAGGCTTTCATCGAACTCGAGGCGCAAGAGCAGAGCCACAGTCTCGCCCATGCCGAGTGGTTGGCGCTGCTGCTCGACCGCGAGATCGCCAATCGTAACACCCGGCGCTTCCAGACCCGGCTACGGGCCGCTCGGTTGCGTCACAGCCAAGCCGCGATCGAGGATGTCGATTTCCGCACGCCACGGCGGCTCGACAAGGCGCTGTTCCAGCAGTTGGCCACCTGCCGCTGGATCGCCGAGCATCGCGGGTTGCTAGTCACAGGTCCGTGTGGCGTAGGTAAGTCATGGTTGGCCTGCGCGCTCGCGCAAAAGGCCTGCCGCGATGGCTACAGCGTCCACTACGCGCGTGCGCCGCGACTGTTCACCGACCTCGATCTCGCCCACGGCGACGGCCGCTTCGCACGACTATTCCGCAGGCTCGTCAAGGTTGATTTGATTGTGCTCGACGATTGGGGGCCTGACCGGCTCTCCGTCAGTCAGCGGCGCGATCTCATGGAGATTGTCGAGGACCGTCATGGCCGCGGTTCCGTGCTCATCACCAGCCAACTCCCGATTGCAACTTGGCACGAGGTTATTGGCGAGCCCACGCTCGGCGATGCCATATTGGATCGCATCGTCCACAACTCCTATCGACTCGAACTCGACGGGCCGTCGATGCGCAAGATCAAAGCCGCCGAAGCAGGCATGCCACCGCCGCCGCCCCCGACACCGGCCGCAGCCGATCCCAAGCCCTCCAAAGGAGCAAAAATATGACGCCCGGATCTGCCTGCCCGCCCGCCCCCGTGGGTCAACAGGAAACCTCCCACGCGCGCTGCTGCGTCGGCCTCGGGGGCACTCCGCAGCGCGCATGGTCCCCTCCTATTGACTACGGGGACGGCCTCCATCCCGACTTGACCTAAAACGATAATCCTGAGAAGCACTACCCGTTACCCAATGGTGCCGTCATGCTGGACGCGATCGACCGGAACAGGTGGACGCAATCAATCGGAATGGGTGGACACAATCACCGGAATGCGCAGACAAAGCCGGCGGGCTACACGAATTCGTAACTCTCTATCCGGGACCGCGTTGATAACCGGCTACTTTGTAGGCATCAAGCAGCTTCTTGGCTGCGAGCTTCTTCGCTGATTTTGTCATAGCCGAAAATCTGGCACGTTTTCTGGCCTTCCAAAATATCAAAAAACCCTGTCTGCTCCGGCGTTCTTCAATCTCTCCTTCGCTACTTTTACCCACCTTTTTCCCCGAAGAGCCAGAAAATCAATCTCCGTCCCCCGGTGACACAGATGTGATCAGCCAACTCGATCGACTTGGTTCCATTAAAACGAAGATTGCGCGAAGATCCGGTGGATATCGCTCGGTGCTCCGGTTCGGTCTTCTCGAACTTTCATCACGGCCTCCAGAGTGATTGGGTAGCAACCTCACTCTGCCCGGCACCGGTCGCTATCCAGCTCGCCCATAGGATCTTTTAGGTAAAGCGGACAATAATCGGCTGCTGATCAACAGAGATGATTTACGAAATTGAGGATGCTATCTCGACATTCTCACCCGGCAATATGCTTGGCCATGGATTTCGCCAATTGCGGATTTCGCTGACATCCGCCTTTCGGGGTGATTGTGAAATCCCCCGGGGTAAAAGTATTTGCGAGCGCAATTTCAAGGATCTTGCAATCTGCGACGGGGCGAAGAGGCTCCGTTGAATCGGTGGACAAGTGGAATGCGAGTTCCATGAGCGGCGATGGGCAAATCCTATCGATGGATCGAGCAGCCACGCCGCTCTGTTCGGACCTGGCTTATCAACATCGTGTACCCATAATTTGAGGCGTTTATTGGGTGGCGAGCGTTAAACGCCTGCTGTCCTTACCAATGTCTTTAGGTCTTCATAACGCAAGCATTAAGTCAATAGATCCGTCGATCCCGCTGCGTATTGCGTTGAGGAGCAGCTCTGCTACCGAACGTGCACATGGATATTCTTCACGTTGCTGTTCCTCTGAAACGAGGCGCCCCGGATGGTGCACCAAATTGAACCAACAATGCATACTGCATGAAATTGCATCTTACGTTTAGCTCAGCTTCTTAAATCAGCGAATACGTTCAAGCATGCCAACTCTCCTCTACTTGTAGCTTCGTTCCAATCCAGGCGTCAGTTGGTCCATATGACGGTTGCATACAGCAATGGCCCAGCGGCAAATCGGCCGTTAACTGTCTCGGCTCAGTCGGCAGATGCCAAACGGCACCGCACTGGGTATTGTGGCCGCTACTACAGCCAGAGTTGGCCTCGCCAGTCTGCGATCCGGTCGATCAACTTTAATTAGGAATTACGCAGTAACCTGCTGCGGCATTTCGCGGAAGTCAGTGATGGCGCTCGTCAAACGCGACGAAGAGATCCTGTTCGACCCGCGTAAGGATATGCGCGCATGGGCGCACGCGTGTCTCCTCCATGGCAAATTGTTCAACCCGAAAGATGATCGCGAAGATGCATGCCTTGTTTTAGATCTGTCGCCCAATGGTGCGGGATTGAAATCGGCGTGCACGGCCGGCATAGGCTCACGTGTCGTTTTGCATGCCGATGAATTGGGCCGCTTTGAGGGGGCGATAGTTCGCCGTGAACAGGCTCTTATGTCGGCGTGCAATTCAAATACTCCGAAACTGCGCGCGAACGGATCGTAGGAAGAATTGCAAATTATCTGGAACACGGAATGATCGTCTATGCACCGACGCGCGATAGTGGGCGTTTTGCTGTTGCGAGTTTAACGCACAGATTTGCGCTTGAATCCGGTGAAATCCATCTTTGCGAGATAGTTGATATTGCACTTAGCGGCATATCCGTAAAGACTAATGCACGACCAGCTGTTGGACAACGCTTGTTCTTCGGCAAAACCGCTGCTTTGGTGGTGCGGCACACTGACGTTGGATTTGCGGTTGCATTTTCGTACCCGAACGTAGCCGTCCAACGTGCGTAGGCTTGCCATACTGGCCGCTGTCTGGCTTCTGGGTGGTGGCCAAGGGGAGAACGAGCAGGCTGCAGCAAAGTTCTACCGGCTAAAATTGGGCCGCTGGGCGGTCATTCCAGCCTCTTGCAAGTCATTCAGCGCCGGAAACCGGGTCCAAGAACCTGTCCCTTCTGAAAACTTGATCCGAGGCTTTTTTGGGCTGGTAGCAGAATCGGATCATGATCCGGAACCATGGTGGACCTGGTCAGGCTTCTGTGGGAATTCCTTCTGGACTGCCTGCGCTCGCCTGAACAGCTGCGAGCCGAAAATGTTGCTCTCCGCCATCAATTGAATGTCCTGCGGCGGAAGGCGCCCAAGAGGCCAAAATTATCAAAGAGCGACAGGGCGTTATTCGTCTGGCTGTACCGGAGGTTCCCCGAGGTCGCAGGTGCTATCACCATCATTCGCCCAGAGACCGTTATTGGCTGGCATCGAGCAGGCTTTAGGGCCTGGTGGCACCGGAAGTCCCGTAATAGGGGAGGCAGGCCCAAGGTCGGTCGCGAACTGCGGGACCTTATTCATCGCATGTGTAATGAGAACCCACTCTGGGGTGCGCCGCGCATCCACGGCGAACTGCTGAAACTGGGCTTTGCAGTCGCCCAATCGACCGTCTCGAAGTACATGCTTCGAGGACGAAGACCACCGTCGCAGGCCTGGAAAACATTCCTGCGCAATCAGGCGGATGGAATTGCAGCGGTTGATTTTCTGGTGGTCCCCACGCTGACATTCGAACGCCTGTTCGCATTCATTGTGCTTGGCATCGGTCGAAGATGCATTCTCTGGATCGGTATCACAAGCAACCCGACAGCGGAGTGGCTTGCCAGGCAAATTACCGAAGCCTTTCCTTGGGACACTGCGCCGCAATATCTCATTCGAGACAATGACGGCGCTTATGGCGAGGCCTTCAGGCGTCGGCTCCGATCAATGGGCATCCGCGACCGTCCTACAGCTCCGCGCTCCCCATGGCAGAACGGCTATGTCGAGCGGGTTATCGGCTCAATCCGACGAGAATGTCTCGACCACGTGATTGTCTAGAGCGAGGCGCACCTTCTACGCGTCTTATATTCCTATGCTGCCTATTACAATTCGGCCAGAACCCATCTTGGTCTGGGCAAAGATGCCCCTAATCACCGACCAATTGAGCGCTGCGGGCGCATCATCTCACACGGTATCCTCGGCGGTTTGCACCACCAATATGCCCGGATATAGTTCTCGGAAGGGACACCCATCGTCGGGCCTTTCCGCAGAGAACGCATGAACGTCCTTCGAAACTCGCTCGTCATATCGCGTCGCCCGTGCCCGATTTGCGGCGCGGCGATGGAATACAAGCCGACATTCCTGGCTTGGCTGACGGGCCGTCACCGCCGCGTCTGCACCAATTGCCATTACGTCGATCCTGAGAAGGTCAAGATTCAAGTCGCTGATTGCCAACCCGTAAATCATGGACTTTCGGTAAATTAAACCATCTTGGAGGCCGGAACTGGCTTCCGACCTATTTCGCGCCACCGCGCCATTTTTTTGTTGGTTAAGCCTCAACGCCATTTGATCGAGCACCCCATGGAAGCAATTTGATCTTCGGGACCGCGCCCAGTTTTCGCGATTTGCTTCATTGCCTCGTACAATTCGCGTCTTGCACCTTTGACAAGCTGTGTTTTTAACTCGTCTAGGCGGCCCCGATACTGCAATTGATCTTTCGCATTGAAACCAAAGAAATCTGGTGTGCACACCGCGCCGTATGTACGGGCGGTTTCCTGTGTCTCATGGATGACATAGGGAAAGCTAAATTTGTGGTCCACAGAGAAGTGCTTCATTTTATCGAATAAATCGCCGGGTGACGCTGCGGTGTCATTTGGCATTATCGCAACGGCACCAACCCCCAATGCTCGCAATATCCTTATTTCCTCGATCAGTCGATCTGCAATGGCACGTACATAGGGGCAATGATTACAGATAAATACAATAAGCGTGCCCTTGGGACCGCGCACATTAGCAAGCGAATAGGTGTTTCCGTCTACGCCGCGTAGCGAAAAGTCCCTCGCCTTCCACCCAAAATCGCAAATTGGAGTCTGTTTAGGCGACAATTTTTAAATCTCCCATCAGAGCCGCTCTTGGTCGGCCACTCATTGCTCTTTGGCTTGTACGTCGTTCTACCGCTTCAAAGGTATTTTTTTGCGGTTTACATGCGCCATTGTGAACGCTTTGGACGCGACAACGAATGGCGTGACCGCGAACCTTTACCGAGATTTCCTCGCCTATTTGGGGTGTGCGCCCATTGTGGAAGCCCAAGTCCCGGTAAATTTTGCCATTCTTCAGTTCGACGCTAACTTTATGCGGCACTGTCCGGCTCCTGCCTCAATTACTGTGAACCGGCCCACTTTACGGGCGGTGCACGTCTTGGAGGCTTGGGAAGCCGCCAAACGTAGGGGCTAGGGAAGAGCAGCGGAGCCTTTACAACCAGCGATGGGAAGATGCGGCGGGGAAGGCGTGGGCTGCAATTGTTCCTATGCGCGCCCACGGCCAAATAGGAACAGCACCACGGCGATGATCAGAACTACGCCGAGTATGCTAATCCCGCCGCCCATACCGTAGTGGGAATATCCGTAATAACCTCCACCAAAACCGCCGAACAAGATCAGCAGAACGATAATGATCAGGATTGTGTCCATGACAGTTCCTTTAGCGATATGACCATCAAAAGATCGGATAGTTTGAACACGCCGAAGCCTTCAGCGTAACAAAGCGCGTTAATCAGCAAACCGGACGGCCCTTAAGTAGCTTGGCGTTTGGCCCCTTAGGGCGGGTATGCAGGAAACGGGTAGCGAGCGCACCGAACGGTCAGGCGCTTTCTCGTCGGCACAGAGGGACATCCCACTAGCGTCCCGCAGGAGGCAAATCGTCTAAGGTGAATAGTATGGAAAAGCGCGCACCATGATTTTCGACGCCACGCTCGATGCGAAACTCCCCGCCAATCTTTTGAACAAGAGATTGGACGATTTTCATCCCCAAGCCTTTGAACACGGTCAGGTCGAAATCATCTGGTAGCGGTTGACCATCATTCGAAACAACAAGCGCGTAACGCCCGTCAGGGCCGGATTCTAGACCAACAGCAATTTTACCCTTCCCATACTTGATCGCATTTGTAATCAATTCATTGGCGATGAACCCCAATGGAATTGCTTTGGCGGTGGGCACTTCGATTTCGGTTCCCTCCACCAGAATTTCGAGAGTTAGCGTTGGATCAAAAGAGCTTATGGTCGAAACATCCTGGCAGAACTCGCGCAGGTATTTCCTCAGCGCCACAGTCTTAGTTCCGTCATGGAAATGAAGGCGGCGATGCACTCGTTCGATGGTCGCGACGCGATTTGCGGCCACGCAAAGTTGAGTTGCCACTTCTGGCGTGACCGCAGCCCGACTTTGTAACGAAAGTAGGCTTACCACCATCTGCAACCCATTCAGCAGACGATGATCGGATTCGGAACGCAGAAATTCCTGCTCCGCCAGCAGCGCATCCTTCTCCAGAAGTAACGCATTCTTCTCCTGAAGAAGAATATGCTCGCGTGCAAGCGCAGCTTCTAGCACCTTTATGGTACGTAATTCTAGTTTCTGCTCGTTGGTAATTTTGCCCGCTAATGGGTGCAAAAGACGTTTAAAGTCAAATATCGGGGTCGGAAATGCACGGGCACTGGAATTTTCCGATTTCATCGCGTGAGCCTTCAACAGTCACCCAAAACAGATTCATCCGGGCGCGCTACTCACACATTCTACTCTGATGGAACCAATTCACCTGTGCTGGATTGCTCACAATTCGCCAGGCGAAGCCGCAGACATGGGAAAGTCATATCTCATCAGGGGGGATTAGCGATTGATGTGAGGTTGTTCGTGAAGAACGAGGTTCAACAGGGACTTGTGAACCTCGATATGGCCGTTATAGCTAATGAAACCGAGCTTCCTGAAGCGGTTCATGAAGAAGCTGACGCGCGACCGGGTGGTCCCAATCATCTCGGCCAGGGTCTCCTGGCTGATCTGGGCGAGAATCGGTTCCGGCTTGCCTTCGTTGCCATAATTCGCCAGCAGCAGCAGCAGCCGTGCAAGCCGCCGTTCGCTGGAATTGAACAGTTGGTCGATCAGGTCGGCTTCGACCCGGATGGTGCGGTTCAGAATGTGGGTCATGAACATCTGCGAGAAGGTCGGTTGTTCCTGGACCATGCGGATCATTGCGGTTTTTTTCGATGCGCTCCACGATCGCTTCGGTCATCGCCGACACAGTCACCAGGCGCTGCAACTGACCCGCCATGCAGGCCTCGCCGAAAAATTCATCCGGACCTAGGATGGCCGCGACGGCTTCCTTGCCCCGGTCCGATACCGCCGTGACCTTCAGCTTTCCCTTCTGGATATGGAAGACGGCATCGGCTGGATCGCCCTGGGAGAAGACGACCTGGTTCTTGAGATACTTGGTGACGCTGCTGCCCTTGCCGTTTTGTGCCGGGAGGGATTCGGAGGCCGTTGATTTCTTGGTTGCCACTTTGGCCTTTCTGTGAGTCCTAACGTCGCTGAATGCCGCGCGCATTCCAATGCCCCGCTCGTCCTAAGGGAAATCGCCATGACCGTTAGAATGTCTGATTTGTCGGTGAGCGCCCTGGCATTTGCCGGGACAGGCTGATCACTCGGAAACCATTGTTTCGTGCAAAGGTGAACCGGGCGACAGGCCATCGCTACCTGACAAACGTTTAAGTGCGGCGAAAGTTCCCATCGGGCAGTGTCTACCGAATTGAGACGCGGTCACCTACCCAAAGCGACGGGCGCGTGCAAACGTGAGTTCAGCTAAGGCGAAATCATTCTTGGCAGGGGGGCCTACCGTAGAAAGCGTCACGGGCTAGCCGATCGCGGTTCCGAGAGCACTGGGCACGCCCAAGTCCGTACCCATTCCCATTCCAAGACTCAATCTCGGATGGCGCGATCAGTTTTCGCCGTAGTATCCCTGCTGTTGCTGTGGTGGGGGACGGCGGCCCGTATTGCTGACCATAACCCGGTGGCGGCCCGTACTGCTGACCATAGCCGGGTGGCGGGCCATATTGCTGACCATAGCCGGGTGGCGGGCCATACTGCTGACCATAGCCCTGTTGCGGTGCCGGCCCATATTGCTGGTTATAGCTCTGTTGCGGCGGCGGACCGTATCCGTAGGGTGGGGGACCATAGCCGGCAGGACCATAGGGCGGTGGTGGAGCGGGACGTTCCCCGGCACCCAGGACAGCGAACGGTAGAGTCGCGATGGCAGCAGCGCCGAGGGCTACACCTCCGATGAGGCCAGGATCACCGCCATAGTATCCACCACGCCCGTAATAGCCGCCGCGTGAATCGAAAGCCACCGTGACCAAAAAATCCACGGTGACCCCAGCGAGCATCCGCGGACGACGCGGAGACAGCGAGAAGTGCCGCTGAAAGCCCGGCGGCGATAAATGTTCTTGTATGTCGCATTGTGTCACCGCGGTGAGATTACTTGGTACTAGTGGGCTTCGGCACATGAACCGGATATGAATGGGATCCTGCGCAATGGAACTTTGGTCGCGGCGCCAACACGACGTGGTTACCGGGCTTTATGAAACATCAGCTGGACATGCCCTTGCTGCGTGGTGGCCCAAACATTTTCATTTAGCTCCGCCAGGCCGAGTTTCTTGAGGCGCCTCGACAGGGCCGCATCGACGGGCAAACCGTTGGCAACGTTGCGAAGTCCCACCTTCTCGGTGTCGGTAAGGTCCCGCCGAGCGATGTGACGTACCGAGAATTTCATGATCGACCTCTTAGCGGTTTCTCGTACGCGCTTGGGCCGCGGCTGCTTTAGCGCCCGCCGGCATAGGTGAGATCATTGCAAACCAGAACAGCACGTATAGGGCGGCAATGAGCGACGGGACAGCATATTGCATAGATACCTAACGCCCCAACGTTGGGTCCGTGCCCTACTACCCCATGCCGGGCGCAAAAGCCGTCAGGAGTTTTGTACTGTCAATTGCACGGGGTTTTTCGCTTTCAATCGCTGGCGGTTTTTCAAGGTCATCCGGATCGCGCTATAAATGCATGCTAAATTGTACCAAGTGGTATCTAAACAAGCTGCTGAAGGCGAAGCCACGCAAGGGTTAGAAGCCAACCGTGAGCAATTTTGAGCATAAATCTGCGCCATCTCCGGCCATTATTGTCGGATGGTCGGAGACATATCGTTGTCAGCATCAGAGCTTTCGTCTCTTCGGGAGATAGCGAAGGGGCCCATTCGTAGGTCCGTTCCTGAAGCGGATGCGACCCGGCTTGTAGAGCTTGGGCTGGTCTACTGGCTGCTTGGTGACTTTCGGATTACCGGCTGCGGTCGGGCGCTGGCGTCCAGCGATCCCCGCAAACTCCAGGTCACACACATGTAATAGTGCCGCTAATCCCCGGTAGCATGAAGCCGCTCAAAGGCTTGTAAGATCGCCTGCATGTTGCCCGCCTTGTGCCGGTACTCGGCGGCAAAGGCGGCTGAGATATCCACCTCCTGACCGCCCACCTTCCCGGTTACTTTGCGCAGGCCAGCCTCAAATTCATCGGCCTGCGCGAGCAGCCAATCGATCTGGGCCCGGTAGGCGACGATGAGGGCGTTTAGTGAGGCTTGGGGCATTGCCAACCTTGTAGTCCGTCCTAGGGAACTTTCAAGCGGCCAATCGTACGGATTGAGCCGCTCCTTTTCCGTCAGCGTGGGCGTGCGCTGGAACGGCCATGACTTTACCGAATTGCCTGATTTTCTGCGCCTGCCTGTTTGCCCGCTTGCTAGGGTTGTCGGAAAGACGCGCGCGGGCTGGCATGGGCCTGTGTCCGGTTCGCAGCCAAAGCCTAAGAAGAGTTTTTATGCGCGCGCGCGGGCCGTTGCAGCTTTGATAGTCCAGCGAGGGCGCGATATTCGTCGGCAATCACTTGCCAGCAGTGACGTACAACCCGGTCGCGGGATTCCGCAGCCGCTTCTTCGGCCCATTTGGCCATAGCCGAGTAGTCCTCGTGATTCGCAGGAGCCATCATGCACGGCAGTCCGCGCCGGTCGCCCGCCGCCTTTCTGCCATCAGCCCGTGCAAGGCGAGTCCAGCTCCGGTGGCTGGCACATCATATAACTCGTGAAGGCCTGAGCCGGCGGAGCGGAAGGATCGATCGGATCTTCCGTTACGAGCTCGGCACTGTCCGCGATCAAAAAGTCGACAGGATCGTGATCTTCCTGCGCGCTTTTGAACCTGCCCGTAATAACAACATGCCGTCCCGTGACCATTTGCACGGCATCGGCGGGATTGCTGAGTTTGACATTGACAGGCAGGTTATCGTGTCCCGGCTCGCCGCAGGCCATCTGCTTCACAAGTATTAAACTAGGCGAGACACGCGGCCGCTTACTTCTTGGTATGGGCAGTCAAGCTGTTTGACCGGATTAAGCGAACTGAATCGACCGCCGACGCTCTGCAGGGGAATTGGGGTTCCCGTCACCTGCGGAAACGCAATCGGCGGCCCGGCCGCACCCGGTGCACCATCCCCGGCCAGTACGGGGCCGTGGTTGGTGAGCAGGAACAGCGCGCCGATGGCCGGAGTGAGCCTCATGCCTGTCTCCTAATGCACGCAAGCGTCATGATGCTATGCTTCGTGGCGGGCCATGTCAGCCGATCCCGAATCCGCGCATGCCACCGCCCTTCGGAACTTTGCGACTTCACAGGCCACGGCAAAGTGGTTAGACGCAGCTTCAGACAACCGCCTGGCAACAATCGCGGGCACTTTTCTCGGCGAGGAAATTGGTCGGAGAACCATTCCAGGCTGGTTCGTTAAATCCGAAAATTCTTAATTCAGATGCGACGCGCACCATTGTTCAGGATGGAGCAGTTCCGCGCGGTCGGAATTTAACATCTATTGCGGCACGGGTCCTTGGCTTACTCGTACAAGATCGTTGGGCCGCATCCATTTAAGGAATGCGTTCTGTATATCAGTGGCGGTCAGCGCTTTGTAACGAATTGCAGCGACAGCAGATTCATCCAGCGGTAAATCGAGGTCATGCCGACCACCGAGTTCATGCGCGATTTCGCTAATGCTGTCCTCATCTAAGGTCATTTGTCTTAGGAGAAACGCCTTGGCTCGCGCGAGTTCGTCCTGCGAAATAGGGACGTTTTGCATGTCTGTCAGTTCTTGACCTACAATATTTGCGGCTTTGCTGACATTGTGAGGATCACAAGCATATCTTACGAGATAAACGCTCCGCGTTGGGCCCGATTGCAATTCGGCATCGACGGAATAAACCAACCCCATCTTCTTGCGCAGGTCTACACTCAAGCGTGACGAATAGAAGCTTCCGGCTAAAACTGCATTACCAAGCTCTAAGGCATAATAGTCTGGGTCTTTTCGTGTAAGCTGGACGTTCTCGGCAATAGCAACGGCATCCTGAATTTTGCTTTGATCGGGCACCACAAGAGCTGCGGACCGGTTCGTAGGAACCGCAGGCAGATCGGTATCGGGCTTTGGTCCCACCGCGCTCCAGCCTCCGAAATCCTTCTCTATGATGCCGCGCGCTTCAGCCGGAGTGATCTTTCCGATTACCACAATGGTCGTAAGGTCGGGCCGGAAAGCAGTATGATAATAGTTCAACACGTCGTCCATCGTCAGACCGTTAATGCCTTCAGGCATCGGCTCGCGAAGCGAAGGATCGCCTTTTGTAAACAACGACTCGCGAAGCGATTTACTCGCCAGAAAACTCGGGCTCTGCATGCGCGCGCCCACGAGATCACGAAGTTGATCGCGTACCCTCCGGAAGGCTTGATCGGATAAAGCGGGATGCAACTCATTGTCGGCTAAAAGAGAAACTCCACGGCCGAAGTCCCGCGTAAGTGTTTGCAACTCGAAATCGGGGCCAGCGTGTTCTTTTGCGCCTATCGAATCTAACGCCTCCTGGAATGTGATGCGGTCAAGATGGGTAGTTCCATACTTGAATAGTCCGTTTAGAACCTCCGCTACGCCTTCCTTGCCTTGGGCTGTCTCTGTCTCAGGACGATTCTTGATATGTCCATATACACTCACCGTATCGCTAACGTCTTCGGGTTGAACGATCAATGTAATGCCATTCGGCAACGTGCTGACGACGGGATGCAGAGTCGATTGTGGCACCGCCGTGTGATTAAGTGCGCGTTGCGCCCACTCCGGTAATGGCGTCGCTTCGGGTTCCTGCAATGTAATATTCTCGCGGTCAGAGAATGACTCCTGGGCAATCGGCGAGGTTTTTCCGTTCCCGGGGATGGTCGTCACCGAGACCGCGTTCTCAAACTTGAGGTATTTTCGTGCGACGCGATTGACCTCTTCGGGTGTCACTTTGTCGATGCGCGCCAGGTCTTCTTCTGGCGACTGCAGTCCATTTGCCGCTATCGCATCCGACCATACGGAGGCGAGGTCTTCGATGGAGTTCTTACTGAACTCCGCTTCTCGATGTTCCTGAATTTTGGCTGCCGCCACCAAGTCCGCGGGCACGCCGTCACGCGTCACCCTTTCCAAAATCTCGCGAATTTCCTGTTCTGCCCTGTCGATGTCACCGCCGGGCCGTATCGAGATCGAAGCGGTCCCGATGCTCGCCTCAGGCAATGGATCGATGGAAAAGTTCGCCCGGATCGCCTTTCCCTGCGGCACAAGGCCGTAAAGTTCAAAGCGACGACTGGCCAAGACATCCGCCAGAAGCTCCAGCGCTGAAAAATCAGGGCTATTCGTCCCGGCAAGCGCATGGCTATCATCGTGGTGGCGACAGGGCGATCCGTCTCTACTGTTATGGGCGTCTGATCGACCGGCTTCAGGACGATGGGAGCCCGTGGCGGCAGAACCTTGGGCTGAATCCCGCCGAATAATGACTTGATCTTTACAAGAGTCGTCGCGGGATCGATATCGCCCACGACGACAAGGACCGCGTTGTTAGGGGCGTACCAGGTGTCGTGAAAACGCTTCAGCATGCTAGCTGTCGTGTTGTCGAAAGTCTCCTGCGTGCCTAGGGCGTCATGTTGATAGGATGTGCCGGCAAACATGGCCGTTCGCAATCGGTCATGCGCTATGTACTCAGGGCTTGAAACATCCTGCGCCACTTCCTGTTCGAGGGCGCCGCGTTCCTGGTTCCAACCCTGCTCGCTGTCCGTGACGTTGGCCATTCGCAACGCTTCGATGTGAAGCACGACATCGAGATCGGAAGCGGGCACGGTGAAAAGATATTGCGTCAGGTTTTGCGTGGTACTGGCATTAAAATTGCCACCCATCATGCTACCAATATTTGCGAGTTGATCAGCGCTGAGACCCAGGCTACCGCGAAACATCATGTGCTCCTGCGCGTGCGCCATCCCAGGAAAGCCGTTGGGCGCTTCATCTGATCCCACAAGATAGTTTAAAGACGTCGAAACGACGGGAGCCAACGCGTTGCGTACGATGACAATCCTCAGGCCATTTGCGAGGGTTGCTCGCAGCACGCCGGGCTCGGCGGCGCGGGACACATTTGTAATCAGTACGCTGATCATCACAGCAAATAAAGTGGCGAACCGCCACCGAAGCCCTATGCGCGAACTCATGCTCGACATCCGCCCGTTGGAACTTTCCCACTAACGCCCAGCCTCAAATGTCAGGCTATGGCGACGAACGTCAAGAAAAAGCGCGGTAATGTTTAGAATTGGGCTCGGACGATAATGTTTCGAATTGGGCTCGGACGATAACTCAGCGCTCGCTTGAGGAACTTTCCGAAAACATGGAACTAAGCGGGCGAGCGTGCCCCTTCGCGGCAAAAGATGGCCCGAGAACAGCTCGGGCCATCTTTCGCGCTACTTTGGGAGGCGGCGCATGAACTAAGAATCTACAGCGTGATCCAGACGCCGCCTTTGTAATAGCCGCGACCTTCATGATAGTCGCGAAAGTGACGGTCGCCACCATCCCAGCGCTGATGGAAATACCAGTCGTCGGGATGAAAGCTGAAGGTTACGCCGGGAACGTGCACCCGGCTGTCGGTGTGCCAGCAATCACCTTCGTGGTTGCACGCAACGTAGGCGTTGGCGACAACGGAGGATGCGGCTACGCCCGCGAAAGCCAGAAGCGCTGACAATGGAAGCGGTTGAAACGAGCTTTTTCAAAGCCATACGAAACTCCCTAACTATGCCCGTTACTAAACGTGGAGCCTGAGGTTTCGAATTGTGAATTTTTGTTCAGAACCATTGCCCTCGCCGTCAGAGCGGACCTTGCGGCAGGCGAGGGGCGGCTAGCCAAACACCAGAACGCCATCAATCACGACGGCGCAACGCTAACCCGACGTACCGCATGGACGCGTACGCCAGCTGAATCGCGCTGTCTCGATTGCTATCTCGGCACCAGCCACTAAACGGCTGGAAACTGCGCCCCGTCATTCGTTGGGCGCGAGATTCCGCTCAAGGCTTCGGTGGCTTGATCGGGATCATTACTGACGGCGATGTCACACAGCGAGAGGATACCAACCAAACGCTTGTCGCGATTGAGAACCGGCAGGCGTCGGACCTGGATATCGGCCATGTTCGCGGCGATCTCGTCGATGTCCTGGTCGACGAAGCAATACTTGACTTGAGGCGTCATCACGTCGCGCACCTTGGTATCGCAACCTTTGCCATCGGCCAGCCCGCGAACGGCGATATCCCGGTCGGTGATCATGCCGACCAACCTATCACCTTCGCCTACCGGCAGAATGCCGACATCCAGATCTGCCATCAGGCGCGCCGCCTTCTGCAAAGTTTGGTCGGAATTTATCATTGCGACATCATGAGTCATCAATTCTTGGACTTTCATGGGGCCTCTCCTGTTCCTGGGCTGCGTGATCAGTGACTTATCCGCTGGCGAAAAGGTGCGTGCCGCCCGAGCTTAGTGCCCGGTGTAGCGTCCGTTCGAGCGTTCCCTGCGATTTGTGATCCTTGAGGTATCCTTTCGGAATCTCCGGATCACGCAACGCTAACGTAGGAACTAAACTTTTGTTGCGAGGGCACCAAAGGACTCCGAATGCCCAGAAAGGAAGGCGGGATTGCCCCTATTTTGGGACAATCCAAGACTTCACGATTTGTGACGCGCAACAGATTGCAAGCGCCCCATACACTGTCCGAATTGCCGCTGACCCTGCTTGACTACGGATCCCGCCGCGGTTCGGCGACTGAGCAGTTGATCCCCCGCTGGTCTGCCGGCGCCCATCTGTCGGCGTTGCGTCAGCCTGCGTTTGGTGGCGTCGGGATTTTTGCATTCGGTTCCTGGTCGCGGATTGCCGCCGCCTGCCGCGGCACCGCGATCATAACGCCGGCCTTATCCAGCGCGTCCTTTACGTCCCATCTTGATTGGTTGCCCTCTACCAAATTGTGGTTGAAATGCGCCAAAACTGTCACGACGTTGCCTGGATTCCCGCGATCACTAGGGTAGCAATAGCGCGTCTTCGGGGCGCCGCTTATCGGCCGAAAGTTGCTCGTATTTCCATGCACTCAAACTTCAATTTGAATGCCAACCGGATCAAGCCATCAGCAGCGTCGGTACGATCAGGAAAATCGCTAACAGAAGGGCGAACGAAATCCGACCCGCTGGGATTTGCGGGAAATATCGGCGCTGTTCGTGCGTTTTTGATGCATGGCAACATGGAACCAGTTTATCACTTGGATGCCAGCTTGGCTCCAGGCTTTGGCGTTGTTCATCGCGATAATGGTAGCGAGCCTTGCCTTGCATGCAGCGCTAATGCGCTGGGTCGCGCGCAAACCAGTCGGTTGGCATCCCTTCGTGCGGCGTGCGCTGGAGCGCACACATAGGTTGGTGCGCTACATGATTCTGCTTTTTGCGGCTGGCTATGGCGCCGCACTGTTGCCGATTTCGATCAAATACGAAACTTCAGTGCACCACGCCTTTGTGGCGCTGTTCGTCATACAGCTGGGCTGGATCGCGATGGTCGCCGCGAACTTGGCAATTGATCGTTATGTCGGCAGGCTCAACCTAAATGCCGCCGACAATCTTCTGGCTCGCAAAGCCGCCACGCAAATGCGCATTTTTCGCCAAGCGGTCAGCATACTGCTGGCGCTGTTGACCATGGCGTTCGCGTTAATGAGCTTTGATTCTGTGCGCCAGTTCGGCGTTTCGCTGTTTGCCTCTGCGGGCATTGCTGGCATTGTTGCAGGACTTGCGGCCCGCCCGATGCTGGAAAATTTAATTGCAGGGGTGCAGCTGGCATTAACACAGCCGCTACGGCTGGAGGATGCGGTCGTCATCAACAATGAATGGGGCTGGGTGGAGGAAATCAACTCCACCTATATCGTCGTACGCCTGTGGGATTGGCGCCGCCAAGTCGTGCCGCTCTCATACCTTTTCCAAAACCCATTTACCAACTGGACATGTTTTTTGTCCTCGTCCATTATCGGCAGTGTATTCGTTTATGCCGACTACACCTTGCCAGTGGACGCGGCACGTGCCGCCGCCACGGATATCGTCAAGACGGCCCCACTGTGGGACGGCCAAGTGGTCAACGTCCAGGTCTCAGACGCCCGCGAGCAAGTAATCGAGATTCGTGTGCTAGTTTCAGCAAGCGATTCCAGCCGCGCCTGGGACCTGCGTTGCGAGATTCGCGAAAAGCTTATCGCGTTCATCCGCGACAACTACCCCGAATGCCTGCCCCGCCAACGGCGCGAAGAGTTCCACCTGCCGGAGCGTGGCGCGTATCAATCCGCGCAGCCCTACTGAGAATGCGTGCATGAAAGATCGAGAAGGGCCGTAGCAGGTGCCGGTAGATGCCCACCTGAAGACGTTGGTGGTCCTCCGGGCTTTCGCGATTTCCTCAAAGCCATGGCCAACCCCAAACATCGCCGCCACAGAGAGCTGGCCAAGTGGCATTGGGGTCCGTTTGATCCGAACGGGCTGGACGAAGCCCAGATCAGAAAGCGTCTCGTGGGTCTCGGTCTCCGCAATAATCGCAAGTCTGCCTGAAACACTCACCTTGCTCCAGTGCCGATATTTGTTGGGGCAGGCGAGTACTTGTCATCCATCGAGCCTCAAGCGCTTATTGAATGCAATCCGGCGGGCCAATTTGGGTCCGAACAAACGTCCCAACTCACATCGGCTTTTGACCGACCACAATTCGTATAGCGGTCTTGTCGATGGGCGGGGGAAAGTGCCCAACTTCAAGTCGCACGATCAGGCCTGCATTGCGAAGAGCGCGAGCAAGCGCCGAAGCCGCCGGCATCAGTATCGCTTGGTGGTCAGTATCTATTTGCACGAACAGCCCGGTCATTTTGGTCATGGCAATGTCGGGTTTGTTTGGCCGCGATTTCGCTATGCCTCCGGTGGCCGATCGGCCATTCCAACTGGCTGCTTCGAGAGCTCGCTCGATTTGGAATAGGAGCGATGCGGCTTCTAGATCGCCGAATTGGTAGAGGGCGTATGGTGTTCCCGCAAACTGCTTCAACTTTGCAATCATCGTCCCGGCGTAATGTGGAGAAATTGTCCTTGGAGTCTCGATTTTCGCGAGTGCCAATTCGGCATCTGCCACGCGCTGATTTGCTGTGGCCGCCATTTCATTGGCGCGCGCCGCATCTGCTTTCGCGGCTTCGCCTGCGGCGTGGGCGTCCGCTATCCTGACGGACGCGACAACTTGATATTGGGCTAGGGCGTTGGCAGCGTTGGCGGCCTCTTGCTTTTGCAATTGGAAGGCAATGTATGTCGCCCCTGTAGCCAAGACGCCGAATATTCCGGCAGCTACCAAGAAGGCGACGATCAGATTATTCCACGCGTCCAGGCTCAATCCCCACACCACGGGCTTTTCCTTGTCTGGTTGGGTCATCGTGTCATTGCGCACCGACAAAAAGCATGGCGCCATGGGCCCTTGGCCCGCCCACCCAACATAGCCCATCCCCCCACGCCAGCACAGGTCGGCGGTTTCTCCATCGAAGCGGCGAACGCGGAGCGCGTGGGGCCTCCGCCTTGATGGCCAATCGCAAAGAGACTGCGGAAACGGCGAGGGCTGTCTGTATGAACGATGGCGCGTTCCGGCCTGCCCATCTCGCGGTCATCCCCGACCTAAGAGTGGAGACGGTGGAACGCACACGAAGACTGGAAGGAGTGTGTTTGGTTGCTAAGAAACCGGAGCCTAAAGCGTCGTTGCCAGTCTTTGGGGGAGCCACTGCGTCGATTGCGACCCGGAACGGTGGTTCCAACTTCAGGGAACACCAGAATGGCGCTATCATCGGGCGATACTCACAGTCAAATGGGGTATGTCGGCAAAAGAAGGAACCGGGACGAAATAGAGGAAGGCTTGCATGACAACGCTAGACTGATTGGTCTTATAGGAGCGCACCTGTCTCGGACGTTCCATGCGTAACTATGAAATCCGCATATTGAAAAGGTCCAATCAACCATCGCTCGTTTTTGTGTCATCACAGCCGAGCGATCTCGTAGCTATCCAGGTTGCACACCGGCTGTCCGAGGATTGTGGGTTTGAGGTTTGGCGCGAGATGGAGTGCATCTGCCGCCAAATTCCAATCTCTTCGGCATCTCCTACAGCCCCCGAAGGTTATGACGCCGCTTTGACGGAGTTTTGCTTAGGCCCGCGTGGACGAGGCCAAGGTGTGTGTATCCCGTGTCCTCCCTAGTAGACGGGACAGGCTAACGGGCAGGTTTTTTTTCTGCCGGGCGGGCGCGGCTTGCTTCTCGCTATCGGTTATCACCGGACTTCAGGGAGATGATCCGAAATATTTTCGAGTCATCGCGACGCCGAAGCACTATGCCGTCCACAGCGGCCCCGAGCCATCGCGGCACAGCATCGATGTGATTGTCTCCAAGCACGATATGGAAGATACATACTTACCTGCTTTTCGCGCCGCCATCACTGAAGGGAAGGCAGGATCCATCATGTGCGCGTACAACCGTGTTAATGGCCAGCCCGCATGCGCAAACACATTTCTCCTCCAGGATGAACTACGAGGCGCCTGGAAATTTAATGGTTACGTTGCTCTCCGGATTGCGATGCGATCGTTGATGTATTCGAGGGGCATCACTTCACCAAGAGCCAGGCCGAAGCGGCCGCCGTCTCTCTGAAACGAGGAATGGATAACGAGTGCGGCGACTTCTTCACCGTTACGCAGGATAACTCTGATTATGTGAAGTACCTGGACGCTGTAAAGCAGGGAACGCTTAGCGAAGCCGATATCGATGTCGCACTCAAACGACTCTTTACCGCGCGCATGCGGCTGGGCATGTTCGATCCTCCAGAGATTGTCCCTTATGCGCAAACTCCGGAATCCGAGATCGACAGCGCGGCGCACCGCCAACTCGCGCTCAAAGCAGCGCGCGAATCAATGGTGCTCCTGAAAAATGATGGAATACTGCCGTTGGCGGCAAACCTTAAGAACATCCTGGTGGTGGGTCCGCTTGCCGAATCAGTCGAGGTGCTGCACGGCAACTATGCGGGCACCGCTTCGCACGCTGTCAGCGCCTTAGAAGGCATTCGCAAGCAGTCTCGCGGCGCTCAGATTTCGTATGTGCCGGGAACAAATTTCTTGCGGTTGCCAACACTGATTCCGTCCTCGGCGCTATCGACCGACGACGAAGCTGGACCGAAGGCCAGACATTCAGGGCGATATTGCCTGATCCCTTGCCGTCGAAGCCCGACGATGATGGTGTTTAATCGCCAGTTTTCACATCCGATTTCCATGCATTTTTCGTCGCCCAGCTGACGTTCCGCGCACGGTGGATTTTTTCCATTCCAGCGCCTTCCTGGATTATCGACTCGGCCTTTGTGGTCCATGAGTGTTGTGTCGATGGAAATGTTCAATGGTTCATGACATGATGGTTCACCATCCTCAACCTGAAAAATGACCAGATTTCCCGTTACAAAATCATTTGTCATGCCATCAGGTCGATGATGGCGGTGGTGGTCCTCATCAAATTGGTATGGTCGCCTGTCAGCGATAATCCACTTTTCGAGGCAGCCTCCGCCGCGCGCCAGGCCGAAGCAATCATCGCCGTGGTTGGCATAACTTCCAAGCTTGAGGGAGAAGAGATGAGAGTCGATCTGCCCGGATTCAGGGGTGGTGACCGTACCAGCCTCAATCTTCCCGAAGAAGAGGAAGCGCTTCTGGGAGCATTGAAAGCGACAGGCAAGCCGCTCGTTGTCGTTCTCATGAATGGCAGCGCGCTCGCCGTCAATTGGGCAAATGACCATGCCAATGCCATTCTCGAGGCGTGGTATTCGGGAGAAGAGGGCGGGACGGCAATCGCGGAGACGCTGGCTGGCGCTAACAACCCCTCGGGACGCTTGCCGGTAACCTTTTACAAAGGTGTGGAGCAGTTGCCGCCATTCGACGACTACGCAATGGGCAATCGAACCTACCGCTATTTTGCCGGACAGCCGTTGTATCCCTTTGGTTACGGCCTAAGCTATTCGACATTCGCCTACAGCGGCTTGAAATTTTCGAGTAACGATTTGCAGGCCGGAGATCCGCTCGCAGTCGAAGTGGATGTGAAAAACACAAGCCAGAAAGCCGGAGACGAGGTAATACAAATCTATCTAACGTTCCCCAAATTACCCGGCGCTCCACTTCGAGCACTTCGGGGATTCGCCCACATTCATCTTGATGCCGGCGAGTCGCGGCATGTACAGCTTGCTCTACAGCCACGCGACTTGAGCTATGTAAACGACGCCGGAGATCGGCTGATTACGGCAGGAGAATAGTCGTGACCGTGGGCGGCGGACAACCCGGAACAACCGCCTCAAAGGTTGAGTTGCGGATATCGATCCGCGGCCAGCAACAATTGCCGGAGTAGAATTACGGAACTGTGCGTCTTATCATCGAGATGTTTTGCAAGCTTCGCCACGCGCTCCTCGCAACTTTGCTCGTGGTGCTGAGTGGCTCGACCATAAGGTCTCAGATTCCAGCAGCGTTAGCTTCAACACAGACGCCGCCAGCTGAAACCGTCGACGCCGCAATCCGCTTCGTCTATCAGCCGATTGATTTTGAACTTGATAGTTGCGAGACGCCGGAGCGTCATGCGCCAGAGACAATGGCCGGTGGCGTAGCCATTTTCGATTACAACAACGACGGCAAGCTTGATATTTTCTTCACCAACGGAGCGGACATCAAAACCCTCCGCAAGGCTTCTGCAAAATATTTCAACCACCTCTTCGAGAATGACGGCCACGGACATTTCACAGACGTAACAGAAAAAGCCGGTCTAGCCGGGACGGGTTATGACATCGGTGTCGCGATCGGTGACTACGATAACGACGGACATGAAGACATCTTTGTCGCCGGAGTGTACCGAAATACTCTCTATCACAACAACGGCGATGGAACCTTCACTGACGTGACTGCCAAGGCCGGATTGAATAAGCCCGATGCCGAATATGGCCCACTCTGGTCCGTGGCCGCCGTTTGGATAGATGTCAATAACGATGGCCTCCTCGATCTTGTTGTGATCAACTACCTTAAATGGGATGTCGCCACCGAGCCCGCTTGTGAATCGTACGGGCATCGCGAGTATTGCCATCCCAAGATGTATAAGTCCACTCCCAATCAACTGTTTATCAACAATGGCGACGGAACCTTTCGCGATGCTTCAGTCGAATCCGGTCTTCGAGCGCATCCCGGCAAGGGTATGGGCATCGCGGCCGCCGACTCCGACCTTTCTGGAAAAATGGACCTGATTGTCCCCAACGACAAGCTGATGAATTCGTTTTTTCGCAACAAGTCAGGCGGTCACTTCGAGGAAGATGCATTCGATGCGAACGTCGCCTTGCGCGAGGATGGTACTTTCATTTCCGGCATGGGCGTCGATTTCCGCGATCTCGACAATGACGGCTATCCCGATATCGTAATCGCCGCACTGGATGGAGAGACTTTTCCAATCTTCCGCAATACCGGCAAAGGAAATTTTACGGAAGTGACCCGGGAGAGCGGAATGACAAAGCTCACACTACCTATGGCCGGCTACTCTCCGACGATCGCCGATTTTGATAACGATGGCTGGAAAAGACATTTTTGTTTCGCGCGGACATGTGCAGTCACTGCGGGCAGAACCGAATCTGGTGGTGGCACAAACCAACACAGTTTTCCGCAATCTCGGCGGTATGACATTTTCTGCTCTGACCGCTGAGGCTGGGCTGACTTCGCAGGCTCCCTCGCGCCATCGAGGCTCGGCAGTTGGAGACCTGAACGGGGATGGTCGTTTGGATGTAGTGGTACGGGCTCGGGTGCAAACTGACCGAGATTTGGATTAACCAGAGTCGCAACAACAATCATTGGCTGGAATTGAAGCTTCAAGGAACCAAAAGCAACCGAGATGGCATTGGCGCGAGGGTTAAAGTGGTGGCTGGCTCCGAAGCTCAGTACAACCACATGACCACCAAGCGCCGGCTACGCGTCGTCGAGCGCGGGTCCGGTGCACTTCGGACTAAGAACGCACAGTTCCGCGGACCTGGTCCAGATACGTTGGCCTTCTCGGCATCGTGCAAGAACTAAAAGATGTCGCGGCTGATCGCGTGATCATAGTGAGAGAACCGGCGCGATAGCGCAAAATCCTACTGCCTTCAGTTGAAGCCATCCGCCAGTTCGTCGCCGTTCCTTGAAGCCTTCTCTTTCGTCGATAATTCGCGGTTTTGGCGACGCAGAAAAAAATCCAGATTTCCACGCATCACCAAGTGCGGCGCCAGAGCAACATCGCGAGATTGATCGCCGCCATCCGCCAGGTGCTTGTACAACAGTCGGAATGCCATGCGGCCTTGCGTGCGGGGTCGTTGGTGGATCGTTGCCGCCACGGCTCCGCAACGAATTTGCGGAACGAGACCGGGAAACAGATCGGTGGTAATGATCGTCAGACGGTTCAGGATCTTCAGGTCGCGCGCTGCCTTCAGCACCGGAATCGAATCCTCCGTGGTTACATAAACGCCGCGCAGGTTCGGATGCTCTTCAAACAGCGTGCGGCACTTGCTGTAAGCCTCGGCTTCCATGCCATGGTCTTCTACCGGCTGCAAAAGATGCAGTTTGGGATAAAAAGAACGCAACGTCTTTTCGAAAGCGGCCGCTTTCTCTGCATGTTCAGTGATCGCCGTGTCAAACAAAGTAATCGCGACGTCCCCTTCCTGTCCTCCCACAAACCTGCCCATCAGGTCGGCTGCGATCGATCCGCTGGCAAGAGTATCGATAGCTACAATGCCCAGGCGCCCACTATCGGGGGCATCGGTAACCGCACATACGACGGGAATGTGCGCTCGCGACGCTCGACGTATCCACGGTCGAAAAGTTTTTGGATGACTCGGAAAAGTGATGATTCCGTCCACCTTCTCGCGGATCGCAGTTTTAAACACTTCTTCTTGCCAGTCGCCAAGGTGGAGGGTAAGTTCGAAAATCGAGTTCGATATTTTCCAGCGGCACCGACGCGGCTTCTTCACGAATCCGGCCCGAACTTCATCCCAGAAAGATGTCGTGCCCTCTAAAGTGTTGACCGATACGCGAAGCGTCTTCTTGGAAGATAGATACCGAGCCGCCAGATTGGGCCGATAGCCCAGCGTTTTCGCCATCCGCAAGACTTTGGCTTTTGTGGTTGCACTCACGTCTGCGTTGTCATGTAAGGCCCGATGCACGGTACCAATTGAGGTGCCGAGAGCCTTCGCAATGTCAAGCAGGGTAGCTGGTTGTTTGCCCATTTGTTAAGCCAAACCGCGTTGCGTGGCCGGCAATGCAACGTGTTTGCCGGAACAACACAAGTGGAGGTACGTTAAACCAACCTCCTCCCTGCGTGCAACCAGACTGCATATTGGCGTGGCAGCAAGTCGTTCGACATCGAGAGCCATTGTCAAGTCTCGCGAGTTGGAGAAAACTTGTAGCAATAAATCACTCCGAACGCCGCAAGAACCAATCCCCACCACAAATTGGCATGAAGATGAAATAAAACCACTTGATTCATTGGCGGATTCATCCACTCCCAAATCCCGGCCCCGGCGATGAGCACGCCATTCACCAATAGCGATATGCCAATGAAGAACCAGATCGAGATTCCGCTGCCATGCATGCTGCACCATCCCTAAAAATACCGTCTTAAAAGGCTTCTACCAGAGCGCAATATTCAGAATCACCAGCACCGCGATCACAACCGCCGCCCAGAAAATCGGCTTCTTGTAGAGCGGAAGGTTTCCAACGCTGGGAACCTCGGTCAGTCCATAAACAAGTCCAGTCAGCTCCGAGGCAGGCTTCGGCTTCGTCGCAAAACTCACAACCACGGTCACTATCACGCAGACCAGGAAGGACCACAAAGCCTGATACATATCTTGCGCAAGAGCCTTCGCATTCGGCGAAAGAGCTACATACCGCAGCGCCAAAGGATCGATCTTGACCCACGCCCACATGCTGATAGAAGAAAGCGTGCCGCACAGCAATCCCCAGAAACCCGCGGGACCTGTGGCTCGCTTCCAAAGCATTCCCAGTATGACCGTGCCGAACAGGGGAGCGATAAAAAAACTGAACAGCGCCTGCACGTAGTCCATGATGCTGGCGAACTGCATCACCAGATACGCAGTGCCCACGCTAATGAGAACCCCGATCACCGTTGTCCAGCGCCCCATCTTTACATAGTGATGATCTGGCGCGTCCTTCCTGATTAGGGCGCGGTAAATGTCATAAGTCCAGACCGTCGTGAACGCGCTCACATTTCCCGCCATGCCCGACATGAAACCCGCAATCAATGCAGTAATTCCCAACCCCAGCAGCCCCGGGCCGCAGTACCGGGCCAGCATCAGCGGAAGAACGTCATTATAGCTATGACCTCCGGCCGTCACCGCCGATTCGGCCGTAAGTTTCATTGGTAGAACGGCCAGTCCCAAAAGTCCAGGCAAGATGACAATGAACGGAACCAGCATCTTGAAGCCCGCGCCAATGATAGGGGCAATCTCCGCGCTTCGCAGGTCCTTTGCGGTAAGCACCCGCTGCACTACCAGAAAGTCGGTAGTCCAGTACCCCATTGAAATGATCGCGCCCAAGCCAAACACAATTCCTGTCCAGTGAATGCCCATCGGGTTGGTGGTGAAAGAACCTAAGCCTGACCAGAGGTGAACATACTGCGCTGAGGCTCGCTCCGTGATCAGAACTTTCAGATGGCTCCAGCCTCCGGTTTCATAAAGACCAAGAATCGGAATCAGCAAAGCTCCCGCCCAGATGAGAAAAAACTGAAGCACTTCATTGAAGATTGCCGATCTCAACCCGCCGAGTGAGACGTAAACAGCGACCGTTAACGATGAAACCCAAATGCTGAAGTTGATGTCCCAGCCAAGCACGATCTGCATAACCTTGGCCATGGCAAACATGTTGACGCCGCTCATCAGCACCGTCATGAATGCAAAAGAAACTGCTGACAAAACGCGGCTGGATTCGCCAAATCGTAATTTCAAATACCCCGGGACTGAGTGGGTTTTTGAGATGTAATAAAACGGCATCATAACCAGCGCCAGAAAAAGCATGGCTGGAATCGCGCCGATCCAGTACCAATGCGTGGCGAGGATGCCGTACTGGTATGCTGAGCCTGCCCATCCCATTAATTCCAACGCGCCCAGATTGGCGGAAAGAAAACTCAGTCCCGCGACCCAAGCCGTCATTTCCCGCCCGGCCATAAAGAAATCTTCACTCGTATTAGCCCGGCTCTTGAGATAGAAACCGATAGCCAAAACAAGGGCGAAGTAGAATCCAATAATGACCACATCCACAACTGACAAGCGCACGAGCCTCGTTGCCTGAAACAAAGCCATCGCTGCAATCATTGATGATTCCTCGCTTGCCAGTTGCTAAAGCGCATCGCGAATCTAGTGATGTATTTAGCCTTGCGGATGTTCCGAAATCAAGGCTCGCCGATAACCCTTTTTGGACTTTCGCGTTACGGCCGTACAGCGTAAACGTTTTCGCCAGACGGTGTCAACAA
>CAVWQT010000007.1:0-295570 GCA_963757095.1 uncultured Acidobacteriota bacterium
CGAACTGTTTGGTTACGTACGAGGAGACTTTTCACGGTGCCACCCAGGACAAGATAGGTCTTTTTGAACACGCGAATGGGGGCACGGTGTTTTTGGATGAAATTGGCGAGTTGTCCTTGCCTGCGCAATCGAAACTTCTGAGGGTTCTCCAGGAGAAGCAGGTGCAGCGCGTTCGGTTCGTCTGCGACTCGGGCAGTCGACGTGCGGGTGATTGGTGCGACTCACCGCCAAGTACGCACGATGGTTGCAGAGGGGCAGTTCCGCGAGGACCTTTACTATCGACTCTCGATGGTGGAGATACCGCTGCCTCGGCTCATGGATCGAAAAGAGGACTTGCCGCTGTTGCAGAAACACTTCGTCGAGAAGTTTGCAAATCAATACGGGAAACAGATCGACGGTATCACGCGACGCGCGCAGCGGCGATTGGCAACTTATAACTGGCCGGGCAACGTGCGAGAGTTAGAAAATGTGATTGGCAACGCCGCGATGATGACAGATGGGAACACCATTGACCTGCGTGATCTTCCAGAGCCCTTGGGAGGCCTGTTGGGTAATACAACGGTTTGGGACGAGGCTACGTTATCGATGGAAGAGATGCAGACTCGGCATATGTTACATGTTCTGGAGCGGGTTGACGGTAACAAGACGAAGGCGGCTGAAATCCTTGGGATAGGCAGAGCTACCGTTTATCAAATGCTGGCAAAGATTAAAGAAAGGCATGCCGCTGGGGATCCCGAAATAGCCGATGCAGCGCGGAATGGTAAGTAGCGGGAATCATCCGGCATGCGCAGCTGCGAAGCGGGGAGCGGTGTTCCGATTGATTTCCAGAAGCTTCACGATCGCATCGTGGTCGACAGGTTTGGAGAACAAATAGCCTTGGGCGCGCTCGCACCCGAGTTGCTTGAGTAAGTCCAGTTGGGCCCGAGTTTCGACTCCCTCCGCGACTACCTTCATGCCCAGGTGATGGGCGAGCATTACGATAACCCGGACAATTTCAAGAGTCTCAGCGTCGCTATCCATGCGGGAGACGAAGACTCTGTCAATCTTCAGAGTGTCGACGCGGAAACGTTGCAGTCTGCTGAGTGACGAGTACCCTGTGCCGAAGTCATCGATATCCAAACCCACGCCCAGTGCCTTCAATTCTGAAAGAACGCTTGCCGATCTTTCAGCGTCGGCCATGGCGATGGTCTCAGTGATCTCCAGATCAATGCAATGTGGATCCATCCCGCTCTGCTGAAGAACTTGATTGATCTGAGAGGCGAGATCGGCCTGTGCGAATTGCCTGGGACTGATGTTGACGCTGAGAGACAAAGGTGGATCGGAGGGGAAGAGCTGCTGCCAGGAACGTAGCTGATGACAGGCTTCGAACAGCAGTTGGCGATTGATGGACAGGATAATACCGGTCTCATTGGCGAGCGGAATGAAATCATTTGGCATGACCATGCCCTGAGGGCGTTGCCAGCGAGTAAGCGCCTCGAACCCCACAATCTGTTCGCTCTCGAGAGACACGATGGGCTGGTAATAGACGAGGAACTCACCTAAGTCGACCGCTTTGCGCAAATCAGTTTCGAGTTGCAGGCGTTTGACAGCACCGGCATGCATAGCATCATCGAAGACCTCGCAGCGACCTTTTCCATTGTGTTTGGCGCGGTACATGGCGATTTCTGCATCGCGGAGAACATCCTGGGCCTCGGTGCTGGTGCTGCCGCTGAATGCGATCCCGATGCTTGCCGTGATAACGATTTCGTGACCATCCACATCGAAGGGGAGAGCAAGTTTCTCCTGAATGCGCTCGGCAACGCGGATGGCGTCGCTGGGATCGCGCAGTTCCTGCGTCAGAACCGCAAACTCGTCGCCGCCTGGCCTGGCCAGAGTGCTGTCGCCAAAAGCAGGCTCCGGGTTCTCATCCTGGCCTGGACGAGAAATAGTGTCGGCTCGACGAAGACAAACCGTCAGGCGCTGGGCGATCTGGATGAGAAGGGCATCACCGGCGACATGGCCGAGGCTGTCATTGAACACTCTGAATTCGTCGATGTCGATGAACAAGACTGCAAACTTGAAATCAGCGTGGCGTCGAGAAATCACCAGAGCTCGACCTAGCCGGTCGAGGAGCAAAGTTCGGTTGGCAAGGTTAGTGAGACCGTCGTGAAAAGCGTTGTGCGCCAGCATCTCCTCGGCCCGCTTGCGCTCGGTGATGTCGCGGTTCACCACGACTAACCCTTCGGCTTCGCCCTTAGGGCCGAGAATAGCGCTGGCGGTTGACTCGAGGACTCGCCATGAACCGTCCTTATGACGGATGCGATATTCCAGCCGCTCTCCGGAGCCGGTGTGGGTGGCTTTTTCAGCCGCCCCCAGCACCCGAGCCCGGTCGTCGGGATGAACTTGTTCCAGCGGAGAGGTCGCGAGCAACTCGCTGCGGCTGTACCCGAGTATCTTTTCGTAAGCAGGACTGTTGTAGAGGCGTCGCCCATCCTTGTCGACCACGGCAATCATGTCGGCGGCATTTTCGCTGATCAGTTGAAACAGCCGGTCGCGCTCCGCCAGACGGCGCCGCATGCGCTGAAGCTGCAGATGTTGATAAACCGTATAAATATCGAACAAAAGGACCAGTGCTGCAAGCCCACGAACCCATTCTCTTAAACTCAGCGAGTAAGTCTTGTCGGTGGGCAGATGAAAACCAGGAAAGGTCAGCGAAAAGATGCCGAAAGTTAAAACCAGGGTGACAGCAACGGCGAATCCCCACAACCACCACTCCCGACCCTCCACTTGATGCCTGCGAGGTAACGCTGACTCGGGGCTATCCTCGATTTGAGGTTTGTCATGCACGGGATCGCGATCTCCTCAGTCTATGAAAGCGGGAGTCCTGAACGACGGAGATGCGAGCAAGGCAGCTAAGGGACAGCAAATCCTTCTTCATATCTCAACCAATGGCTTCTTGATCTGGGCCTTGCTCTTAAGCCAATCATGCAGAATGCCGAGATCCACGGGGGGGATGCGAACAAATTCGCAGCCCAGTGCGCCGTAGTTTCTGGCCCACTGCACTCGCGCCTCGATGTGAATGGCCCGCTCCGTGCCAGGCAACAGAAGATAGAAAGACAACATATCGCCGATCGCGAATTCTTCCTTGCTGCTGAGGCCCACCCCACCATCACCAATGTCGGTGATCGTGACATCCACAGACCGCTTGTTCTCCTTCGCCACTACTGAACTCATCAGTGCGTACCTTGCATGGCGGCGATAGTCATACAACATTCTGGAATAGGCGGCCTTCAAGGCTTTGGCCACCGCCTCTTCTGTCACCGGCTTCCGGACCAGCACATGGACACCCGGAAGGGCGTAATCCTGCGAAGACACCGCAACAATCGTAGGTTTCTGCCAACTGCCGGACGCCTGGATTCCGCGTAAGAGACCGATGGAGTCGTTGTCCCAGTCAAGCACGATCAAATCGGTGCTGCCTTCTAACAGATGAGCAGAAGCTTTCGTGGCGCTCAAGCACACATTTGTGCTGATCGAGAGCTGGTCGAGCACTTTGTTCATAGTGCAAACGACGCTGGGATCATGAGAGATTAACAAGCACTCAAACGCCATCTGTGATGTCACAACTTGTCTCCTATAGAACCGGGCCGAACACGGTGCCTGAATTGCGCTGGTTCTGTGGTCCCCGGAATCAATCATGCACTTTACAGGCCAGTCTGCTCGTCCACTTAGGTGACTGTTCTTAAACAGGGTGATACGAAGTTGAAGAACCGTGGGTGTCTGGAAATCGAACGGGAATTACTTTTTCCAGACATTCGGAGTTCATAACTCAAGCGTCTCTAGTGGAGACATAATCCGGCTCCGTGGCTATCTCACGGTCTCCGAGACGCAGCCTCCGTTCTGGCAAATAGTGATCGATCAGCAGGTTGTAGCCTATCTTCGTGTTTGGTCTTCAACATGCATCTCCCTGAACGCTATGATCAAAGAACAAGTTCGACTCGACGGCCTATTATTCTCCAGCGACACCCAGGTACTCGGTGTGATGAATCAAATTCTGGATGCCTTCGCCATTAAGACCGAGGTTTGTGGCGAACTTGATTTGGCCCTTGATGCGGTGAGCCATCGCAGGCTTGATGCGGTGATTGTGGACTGGAATGGAGTCCGCGATCCCAATCGCGTGATATGCGCCGCGCGCAAGTCATCTCCCAATAGCAATTCGACCATTGTTGCGATGGTCGATCAGGGGTCCGAAGCGCATGCCCTGCTGGCGGGGGCTAATTTCATGATCCACAAACCGATGGACCTTGACCACGCGCGACGCTGTATGCGGGCAGCTTATGGAACCATGCTGCAGAATCGCCGGCGCGCGGCTCGAGTCGGGGTCGAAATCCCGGTAGTGGTAAGAGTAGTTGGGGGCCCTAGATTCGACGCTAAAATCGGCGACATCAGCATTGGCGGGCTGGCTCTGCACTGCAATCAGCCACTGGAACTGGATCAAAAAGTTACTGCGCTCTTTACGCTTCCCGGTACAGAGGGCCTGATCTATCTGTCGGGCGCCGTCGTCAATACCGATGGCAAAGGGCGGGCCGGAATCAGATTCTCCTTCATCCCCGATGAAGACCTTACCGTGCTCCAAACATGGCTAGCCAGCGAACTTACTAAACTGGAGAATGCTGAGATGCCGGTCAGCGACGTGAAGGACAACGTGCACTGAAAGATCGACGGACCACATCGATGTGCCGATTACAATCACTTCGCCTCGCGTACACAATGATCACCGCAGCTCCAACTCATTCCGTATCAGCGATTCTATATTCTGGAAATGTGTCTCCACCGCGGACAGTTCCTCTTGTCCAGATGGTGACGACGCTCGCAACTGCACTCGAATATTGGGGCTTTTGCGCAAAATGACTATCTGGCTCTTTATTTGCATATCTCCAGTGCCCATACTCGAAGTCAACGAGGGCTAGACTGCATGAATAATTCTAAGCAGGGGATCGCTGCAAATGCAGATGCAGGAGCAGTCAAAACATCAGATCGAGTTAGTTGCTCGGGAGGCGCTGCTTGACGATCCTACTGGCGGAAGACTCTGCCGTCTACCAGCATTTGATAACGGGCCATCTCAAAGAATGGGGCTTCGACTTCGTATGTGCAAAAGATGGCCGGGTGGCCTGGGACCTGCTTACGAAGCCGGACGCGCCGCGGTTGGCCCTGCTCGACTGGGTACTTCCCGGAGTGGATGGTGTGGATCTATGTCGGCGTCTGCGGCGCCGGCCGGAGACAGAGCCATACACCTACACGATCTTACTCACCGCTAAGAGTGAAAGACAGGAGATGCTGGAAGCGATGGATGCGGGTGCTGATGATTTTCTCGCAAAGCCTTTCGATCCACCGGAACTGAAGGCGCGCCTGCTGGTGGGGAAGAGAATTGTCGAGCTACAGCAGAAGCTCGTTACTACCAACGGCGCTTTGCACTATGCGGCGAGCCACGATTTCCTCACGAAAGTGTTGAATCGAGCGGCGATCATGGCTTTCCTGCAGCGTGAAGTTGCGCGCTCCCACCGCGAAGGCACACCCCTTGGGGTGATTCTGGTTGACGTAGACCACTTCAAGAAAGTCAACGATGAATTGGGACATGAAGCGGGAGACTATGTTCTCCAGGAGATTGCAAAGCGGTTTTCTGCCAGTCTGCGTGAATACGACGGAGTTGGGCGATATGGCGGGGAAGAGTTTCTGCTGGTCATGCCGGGCTGCGACCTGGCAACGACTGTACGAAGAGCCAATCTCATTCGAGAGGCGATTTCGAGCCCAGGTATCCGGGCGCCTCTCAAACTAACCACAGTCACCGTCAGCATGGGGGCAGCCGTGGCAGAGCCCACAATGAACTCAGAATCGCTGCTGCGACGCGCCGATCTGGCACTGTATCAAGCCAAGCGCAATGGAAGAAACCGCGTCGAGGAGGTGGTTACTACCTCTACGGAAGGTGTGGGGCGAGCTTGAAACGGGCGTCCTAAGTCGATCTACCCTCATGGGACACCGATGATTTGGTGTCCAAGGGCAGTACGGTATTCCAGAAATAAGACTGTTCTAAACACTACGCCTGCTAAAGATTCCCGGAGATTGTGAGCTAAGTGTCGTCAAGTCTTGAGGCTGCGTGCGGTCCCACGGCAAAGCCGTTCGGCAGACATCATGCAATGACTACTTTAGCGAGAACTCCGGCGAACGATTCCCCCCTCTGCTTGCCTGGGTCAACGCCACTCGAAGTGCGAGGGAGGAGTCATGCGACTCAGAAACATTGTGTGGGTGTTCGCGTTGTTCGCGGTCACAGGCTTGGCATCTTTCGCGCAACAGGCTCCAGTAAGAGTGGCGTCGACCACAGGTCTGCCTCAAGGTGAAAGGGGCAGGGCAGACTATGGCAAGCTTCCGTTGGTATTCGAAGCGAACCAGGGTCAGGCTGACCCGCAAGTCAGATTTCTGTTTCGCGGCGCAGGCTACACGGCTTTTCTCACATCCGGCAGTATGGTTCTTTCTTTACGCCCGCCCAGAGTAGATTCCGCTCAAGAGCAGGGCAGCGTCAGTACTACGAGCAAAGGGACTTCCAGTTCCGGCTACGACGATGCAGTTTCGGCTTTCCGGTGCAGCCACAAATCCAAAAGTTGCAGGCGAGGATTTACTCCCAGGGAAAGTGAATTACTTCCTTGGTAATAATCCGGCAAAGTGGCGAACCAACGTTGCAACCTATGCGAGAGTTCGCTACGAAGACGTTTATCCCGGAATCGATCTGGTCTACTACGGTAATCATCGTCAGCTAGAGTATGACTTCGTAGTCTCCCCAGGCGCAAACCCGGGCCTGATTGAATTCGAGATCCAAGGGTCCAACCAGATTCAACTGGATGGGGAGGGCAATCTGGTCTTACAGACTCCCAATGGTGATCTTCACTTCCAGACTCCCGCCATCTATCAGGACTCTCGGCGGTCGGCGCCTGCCTATCAGTGGTGCCTACATCGTAAAAGACGAAACACATATCGCCTTCCAGGTTGCACATTATGATGCTAGCCGCCCGCTAGTGATCGATCCAGTCCTGGTGTACGGAACCTACCTGGGGGGAAGCGGAGATGACCGGGCCACCGGAATTGCTGTGGATGGCGCCGGCAATGTTTACGTCGCAGGATACACAGACTCCATCGATTTTCCACTGGCAGCACTAGGATCACTTTCATCCGGCGCAGCCCATGTTTTCGTAGCTAAACTGGATGCCAGCGGAACAAATCTCGTGTATGCGGATTACGTCGGGGGCAACAGTCAGGACTATGGATACGCGCTGGTTCTGGACGGGTCAAATAATGTATACGTGACCGGTAGCACAGCGTCTAGCGATTTTCCCATGGTGAACCCCTATCAGGGAATCTATCCGGGATCCTTCAATGCATTTCTTACCAAAATCTCGGCTTCGGGATCTTCGTTACTGTACTCAACGTACTTTGGAGGTAATGGTTCTGACATCCCGTCGGGATTAGCCATTGACAGCTTGAGAGATGTGGTCCTTGCTGGAAACACCTCGTCGACTAATTTACCGACGGCCAACGCATATCAGCCCGCCGCAGTTCCCAATCAGGGGGGCTTGTCAGGAAATTACGGATTTTTAGCTAAGTTCAACCCGAACGGGTCTTCTCTGGTCTACTCCACCTATCTGGGTGGGAATTCCAACATTCCTTTTAACTGCGGGGGAACTCCCTGTTGGCCCTCGCCATACAGCGCAATCAGCGGCCTCGCAGTGGACAGCAACGGCAATGCCTACGTTGCAGGCGGTACCAATACTTATAACTTCCCGACAACCCAGGGCGCATACCTAACGACGGACACTACGCAAATGAACGGCAACGTCGGATTTGTGAGCAAGTTCAGCAGCTCTGGATCCCTCGATTACTCGACGTATTTTTATGAGTCCAGCGGCATCCTGACAAACCTCGATGCAATCGCAGTGGATGGTTCAGGTTCGGCATATGTCACTGGGAGCGCCGTCAGTGACGGGACTTTTCCAGTAACATCCACCAGTATCTGCGACCCCGGGGTTTACGGGTGGGAATGTGGTTACGCCTTCGTGACCAAGTTCGATCCGACAGGGTCGACTTTGCTCTACTCGACTTTTCTGGGCCCGAACAACTTTGCCAGCCCGCAGGCGATTGCCTTGGATGCGAACAACGATGCTTACGTAGTTGCATCCACATCGAGCAATACGTTCGGAATCGTCAACGGAATCGAGCCCTATACGAACGGAAGTGACATCTTGCTGGCGGAGATCGATCCATCGGCCAGCGTGCAACTCTTTGCCACTTACCTCGGCGGGAGTTCGGATGACTCTGCCGCCAGTATTTCTGTCGATTCCCGCGGCAACCTCTACATCGCAGGCTCCACCGATTCAACCGATTTTCCGGTTACACCAGGCGCCTTCCAGGAAATAGCCGGAGGCAATACCGACGCCTTTGTGATGAAGATCGGGCCCGGCTCAGCGCCATCCGCGTCATTGAGCCCGGATTCTCTTCAGTACTCGGTTCAAAACGTGGGCGCTACCAGCCAGCCACAGACCGTCTTGCTGCGGAACATGGGCAGCTCGTCGCTTTCGATTTCATCCATCACCAACAACGGAGATTTCGCGGAGACGGACGACTGCGCCCCTGGCGTGGCGGCCGCGAGTAGCTGTACTTTATCGATTGCTTTTACGCCCACTGCGGCGGGGACCCGTACAGGATCAATCGTGATTCGGGATAATGCCGCGGGATCGCCGCATGTCATCAATTTGAGTGGAACTGGCTTCGGTCCTGCGGTTTCGCTTACTCCTGCAAGCCTGATGTTTGCCGGTCAGATGCTGGGAACGTCCAGCCCGGCGCAGAACGTTACCCTGGCAAACACCGGAAATACAACGTTGAACGTGGGCAATATTCAAATGACTGGGGCCTTTACCCAGACGAATAACTGCCCCGCTACATTGACTTCAAACTCTACCTGCACGCTCCGCGTTATGTTCACGCCGACAGTGATCGGTACACAGAACGGAACGCTCACGATCAGTGACAATGGGCAGGGAAATTCTCAAGTCGTGAACGTCACCGGAGCGGGAGCGGATTTCGGCCTCGCAAGTTCCCCGACCAACGACACTCTGAAAGCCGGCAATACTGCCACCTACCAGTTAGCGATCTCTCCGTTGGGCGGTGCATTCAGCAACATCGTCAAGCTGAGTTGCAGCGGAGCGCCCAATTTGGCGACTTGCAGCATATCGCCCAACAGTGTGACTCCGAATGGAAGTACGGCGCCAGCAACGTTGACAATCACCACGACGGTATCTGTAGCGCAGATCGTCCCTCTTCGTTCATCGCAAGACCGGACACTTTACGCGATTTGGTTACCGCTGCAGGGGTTTGGCATATTCGGAATGATCCTGGTGGGCTCCTGCGCCCGGCCGCGGAATCTCCGTACGATCTTCTTGCTGGCTCTGATGATCGCAGCTCTGATGTTTATGATTGGATGCGCTGGAGGAACTGGAATCACAACGCCGCCCCAGGCTGGAACCACTCCGGGGACTTATACAATCACAGTTACGGGAACTTCGGGAGCTTTGCAGCACTCCATCCCTGTCACTCTTATCGTGCAGTGAAGCTCTGGGAATCAGCGTCCGGTTAGTTGCAGGCCGCCATGTTCTGGCCGACGCCCTCCAGGCTGATTACCGAGTTCGCAACGAGTGGCAGACTCCAAAATCTGTTGTGGTGTTTCCGCAGGTAATAGGCCGCAAACACAGAACTGGCGCTCTTCACAGAGGCGACCGCGTAAGTACGCGCGACCGTCGGATGAGTTCCATACAAGTAAGCCGATTGAGTCTCAACATTGCAGACTCCCTTTTTCCCGGCGAGCCAGTTCTGACGGGCAAACAGCGTCGTGTAGGAATCGGCAAACGTGCTGCCAGTAGAGATCAGGGCTAAGCTAACGAACTTTGCATCGATCGGCTTGGTTTCCGGGCTGGCGAACATGAACTTAGGCGCCTGGACTGCCGGTGTCGCCACGATCATCTCAGCATTGCTCCGCATAGAGGTGCTAGGCGCTTCCGGCAACTCAGCGGCCATGGAGGTCGCTACCAGCGCCAGGGCGATACCAGCGGTGCGCAGCGTCGATCGCAACCGCGGAGTTCGCTTACGTGCACTCGCCGCGATGCTGCAGCGAATGGGTTTGGTCTCGGTGGCTGAGTTCTGCGATGCGTTACGAGTGGCCATGTCCCAAAGATAGGCGCGCACGCTGCAGTGCACAATGGCGAGACCGTAATAGACAGTAGTAACGGGCCGTAACCAGTAGGTTGTACTCTGGTTTTCTACACGACGGCGACCAGAATCTCACATCCCCGAAGCGGTTCAGCTCCTGATCCACAGGCCTAGTACCGGCAGTTTGATTGTGATGTGTGACCGTGATCGCCATGTCCCGCCCTTCGGGTCGAGGTTCGGGTCGAGGAAGGATCACAATTGTTCAAGACAGTGGAGGTCTAAGCAGAGATGATGAGAGCTGCTGTGACTGCCTGATCTGAAGTCAAGAGGTTGGGCCGATATGACATCTCTCGTAGTTTGTGCTCGCCGTGCCTTACCGTTTTCGTTGTGGGTTGGGCTCGGGTTATTCCTTATCGCGATGCAGGTCGGATGCAACCACGCCGTCAGCGAGCCGGCTGTCCCTTCCATGGAATTGAGCAGCAGCAGCTTCGCTGGTGAAATGATCCCCAACCGGTACAGCAGTTGTGCAGGCCAAGACGACATATCTCCCGAATTGTTGTGGAACGCGGTCCCCGAACGCACGCAGAGTTTCACCCTCATCGTGACCGACAAGGACTCTGCGTTCGGTTTTGGCTTTGTGCATTGGGTGCTCTATAACATTCCCTCCGACAAACGTGAATTAGTGGAAGGCACTGCGAAACAGGAACAACTGCCCGACGGTTCCCGCCAGGGCCACAATGACTACGACAAGTTTGGTTATGTCGGGCCGTGTCCGCCGGGACATTCTCCTCATCATTACGTCTTTGATTTGTACGCTCTTGATACAAAACTGAATCTGCCCTCAGGAGCGTCAAAAAAGCAGGCCATGAAAGCGATGAAGGGCCACATTCTGGCAAGTGGGGAACTGGTGGGCCAGTTCAAACACTGAGTGTGAGAGGAAAGCCATGAAGCGATTTTCGTTTCTTTGCCTGGTGGTCGGCGGCAGCTTGACGGTCGCCGTGTTCCAATCGCTCGCAATCGCGCCAGCGGAGACACAAACTCATGCGCATGTCTCAACCGCCACGCTGGAAGGGCTGGTCCGGGATATTGCCTGCCCCATTCAGAATCTCGACGCAACCGCCACGCACTTGAGCATGAAATGCCTGGTGGCGTGCGCGCGGAAGGGCTCTCCGCTCGTGATTCTGACCAAGGACGGTGAACTCTATTTGCCGATCTCCGGGGTGATGCCCGACATCGATCAACGCCAGAAGCTTGTCCCATACCTGGGAAAATACGTGCGCGTGACGGGCACGGTTTATGAGAGGAAAGGAATGCGTGCGATCGTGATCCATGACATCCAGGAATTGAAGAATGTGCAGCTGACGATAGAAGATCAGTAGATCAAGTCGCGACTTCGAGGCCGCCAACGCTGCGGCGCCAGGCGGCCGGAGGAGCTCCGGTGACGCGATGAATCCATCTGGTCATATGGGCCTGATCGGAAAATCCGGTATCGGCGGCGATCCCGCACAGGCTGTCAGAACCTCGTGTGATCCGCAGCCACGCCGCGCGGGCGCGCAATTCGGCGCGTAATACTGATGGCGTAATTCCGTACGCTGCAGCGAATCCACGAGAGACGGTTTCGCGCGCCAAGCCATTCACTTCCGCCCACGCAGTGATCTCGATGCAGGCACTCTCGGCCAGGTCCATTAGCAGCAGGTCCGGCCAATCATTTCTTTGTCCGGGCGAGGGCAGTCGGTTTCTTAGCAAAGCACGTTCCAGCAAAAGGGTGGCTTCAGCGACGTCTCTTTCCGCGGTGCGCGCCAGTTCGTCGACGTCGTCCAAATGATAGAGCCCTCCCACGCCGCTGCGATCGGGCCAATCCAACCTTATGAGCTTGACGCCCGCTGAGATCATTTGATTGGCATGGCAGTCCATCGCGGGATGGATCAACACGTCACCCGCCGTGGCGTGGATGCGGCCTACGTATCCCGATTCTTCAAAGCTGCCAGCGAGGACGACCGTCGCGTAAGCGCGCAAGTGGCGATGCCGCGGCAAGCTGAAGCTGCAGGGCAATGTCTCTATGCCGGGCGTGACGCGCCGGAAGTGCGAGTTCGAGATGTTGAGGGCTGCGGACACGTTCGAATCGTAAGGTGAAAAGCTCACCACGGGCAAGAACAAACCGACGATATCGGCTGCGCCGCCGGGTCAAATCCATTCAAGACAAGGGCTGCAGAGTGCTTCATCTTTGAGCTTGAACTTTTAAGTTTGAATCAGTTTTGAGCCTTCCAGTTGTCTGGTCATGAGAAACGAAAAAGAACCGATTGCTGGCTGAGAGCAACTTTTGTTCAACGGGGGAAGCAAATGACCACAATGACCCGGCGCTCGTTTATGGAGTTGGCGGTGGCTTTGGGTGCGACGGCTGCCTGGGGGCAGCCCTTCGCGACCAAGTCGAAAATTGCCTGGCGCGAACGCCGCGACTTTTATCCTGAAGGAGTGGCCTCCGGGGATCCCGAAAGCGATAGCGTTCTTCTGTGGACCCGCCGTCCGCCGGTGAACGGGAATGCCGTGAGCAAGCTGACGGTCGAGATCGCGGAAGATGACTCTTTCAGCCGGGTTGTCGCAACTGCGGAAGCGCCGATCAGCGAAGCTTCCGATTGGACCTGCCGCGTGCTGGCTGGCGGATTGAAGCCAGCGAAAGTCTACTGGTATCGATTTGCCGACCTGCATGGAAACGGAAGCCGCGTCGGACGAACCATCACTGCGCCTACTGACGACGACAGCAGAACTGTACGCTTCGCGTTCATCTCCTGCCAGAACGTCACCCAGGGAGCGCAAAACGCCTACCGGCGAATGATTTTTGAGGACGAACATGCTGCGGAGGAAGATCGTCTGGGTTTTGTGTTGCACCTCGGCGATTTTATCTACGAGCTTGTCTGGTACCCCGAAGACCGCCCTCAGGGCATGTACGACCGGCGCCTGCGCGATATTGTTCGTTACGAACATGGTGAAAAGATTCGCGACTTTCATATTCCCACGACCGTCGGCGACTATCGCGCGGTCTACCGCGGGTATCTGCACGATCCCGATCTGCAGGACGCGCGTGCCCGTTGGCCGTTCGTGAACATGTGGGACAACCACGAGTTCAGTTGGATCGGCTGGCAGAGCCTGCAGCTATTTGGAGGTGTGAATCATCCCGCTCAGACGCGAAAGGTGGCGGCGAATCAGGCTTTCTTTGAATATCAGCCAGCCCGGTTGTACAAGCCGAGTGGACCGTCGCTCGATCGCTTTGATCCCCCGGCAGTCGTCGATGCGCCCATTACTCATTTTGACGAGCATGGTCTCGGCCAGGAACCGAATAATCTGACCGCCATTCACAGCCTCAGGGGATACCGGACCGCTGCGTTGGGGCCGCAACATGGAACTCATCATCACGGACCAGCGCAGTTACCGCTCGGAGGATCCCACGTATCGAGCCGAGGCGAAGCCTTTCATGAGTGCCGACTTTCCTGGATTCATGCCGCAGGAAGTGCTCGACGCCTTCGATGCCGGAAGCGCCGCGAACGGCGGCCATCCTCCGGCAACAATCACTTACGGTGGCGCGGAGATCGCGAACTTCCGCAAGGATGCCCCGCCTACGACGATTCTTGGCGCGGAACAGAAGGCTTGGTTCCTGGAGCGCTTGCAGAAATCGAAGGCGACATGGAAGATCTGGGGCGACACGATTGCCACCCTCGACATGCGCGCTGACCCGCAGAACCTTCCGACGGGTCTGACCAAACCCTGGCCCGGCGCGGGATACGCGGGATTCGACGCCAGTACCGGCGCCGGCGATCACAGCACTGCATATGTCGAGCGTGGTGAAATCTACGACTTCGTCCGCGACCACGGAATTACTGGTTTCGCAACCGTTGCCGGCGACCGCCACAGTTTCTGGGCCGGCCTTGCCGCCAAGGGCCTGCCTCCCAAAGCCTTCGAACCGGTGGGCATCGCCTTCGTCACAGGATCGATTTCTGCGCCGGGAATCGTCGAAGCGCTCGAACACGCGTTTCCGAAAGATCATCCTCTGCGGCCCGTGTACGTGGGCCAGGGACCGCAGGACACGCGGCCGCAGCCGACCATGAATTTATTACTGCACCACGGAGTGCGATCGGCGCTGGAATATGTGAAGAGCGGCGACATCCAGAAGGCGCGCGCTTTGTCGAACCCCGATCTGTCGCCCCATGTTTCGTTTGTCGATATGGGGGGCCACGGCTACTCCGTGGTTCGCGTGACAAGCGATGCTCTGGAAGCTGAGTTTGTTTGTATTCCTCGGCCGCTGGAGCGCAGTGACCGCTCTGACGGGGGTCCGCTGCTCTATCGCAGCAGACATCGGGCGCGTCTGTGGCGCGCAGGAGAGACGCCCAAGCTGGAGACGCAGATTGTGGAAGGCGATCCTAAGTTCTCAGTCTGATCGCTGTGACACGCTGGAGGAAACCTAATTTATGAAGCAGAATCTTATGAAGCACGAAACTGAAGTCGCCTCGACGCGGTCTGGTTGCACGGTGCGCCTGGCCCAAGCGAGCGACTCCGACAGAATCGCAGATCTGGCGGGTCAACTCGGCTACCCATCAACAGGCGAAGAAGTTGGCAAGCGGCTGAACGAGATGCGCGACGCTAGCCAGTACGCCGTCTTTGTGGCAGAGCTTTCGGGCGGCCAAATCGCGGGCTGGATCGGGGTATATATATTCCGGGCCGTCGAAATGGAAACCGCCGCGGAGATCAATGGATTGATTGTCGATGAGACTGTCCGCTGTTACGGAATTGGAAAGGCCTTGCTCGATGCTGCCGAGGAATGGTCCCGCAGCGTTGGTTGCAGTGTGCTCTCGGTGCGGTCGAATGTGATTCGCGAGCGCGCGCACCGATTTTATACCGCAAATTGCTACCAACATGTTAAGACCCAGAAAGAGTTTCGCAAGAAACTCTGAGTGAGCTTCGCCCCGCACGCGTACGACAGTTCCAGTGAGTACCGAGAATCATGACCATATCCTCCTCAGAACTTGCGAGCGAGCGCGAGCCGGAGTCTGAGCAAGGCGTCGCAGCTACGGAAGGTGCAGGTGGCCCTGCGGGCTTGCGCAGCGAGTTAAATGTCTTCGATGCGGTTGCGGTGGTGGTGGGCACGGTTATCGGCTCGGGAATTTTTCTTCTGCCCAGCTTTGTTGCCGCTCAATTGCACTCGCTGGGCGCGGTCCTGCTGGTATGGCTGGTGGGTGGGCTTCTCAGTGCGTTCGGCGCTTTGTCGTTGGCCGAACTCGGATCCATTTATCCAGGCACAGGCGGCCTTTGCACTTACCTGCGCCACATCTATGGCCCGCTGCCCGCGTTCCTTTATGCCTGGGCTCTGCTGCTTATGATTCACTCCGGCAGCATCGCCGCCCTGGCAGTTGCTTTCGGCATCTTCGCCGGTCAAGTGCTGCCCTTGAGCATGATGCAGCAGAAGCTATTAAGCGTAGGGCTGATTCTCGGGCTCACGGTCGTGAGCTGCCTTGGCATTCGCGGCGGAAAGCTGGTGCAAAATCTCATCGCCCTAGCCAAAGTCAGCGGCCTGGCAGGAATCATCCTTCTGCTAGGTACCAAAGGTTCGCTTCCACTTCGACTTTTCGCTGGGCCTGCAAACGACCATGAGCCGGCATTTTCTATCGCGGGATTTGGAATTGCTCTGGTCGCTGTGCTGTGGGCCTATGAGGGCTGGCATGTTCTGTCGTTTGTTGCCGGGGAGATGAAGAAGCCTAAGGTGGATTTGCCACGGAGTCTTTCGTACGGCATCGCCATCGTCATGCTGATCTATCTTGTGGCCAACCTCGGCTACTACCACGCCCTGACTGCTGCCGAGATTCGAGGGAGTAATGCGGTCGCGGCTCTGGCCGTCGGAAAACTTCTCGGCCCGATCGGCGCGAATGCCATTTCGATTTTGATCGTGGTTTCGATTCTCGGCTCTATGAATGGGTTGGTGCTGAGTGGACCTCGTGTCTCGTTTGCGATGGCGCGTGAGGGAATATTTCCCGCCGTGTTTGGCCGACTGAATAATCGGTACCGCACGCCCATCGCGGCCTTGGCAGTCCAGGGCGTCTGGGCCGCCATGCTGGCGGCTTCCGGCAGCTACCAGCAGCTTTTTACCGATGTCATTTTCGCCGCATGGATTTTCTACGGGCTGGCGGTTGCAGGCGTCCTGGTACTGCGGCGTTCTCAGCCGCAACTGGCACGCCCATTTTCTGTCCCCGGATATCCATGGCTTTCGCTGCTATTCTGTGTGGCGGCGGCAGGTTTGATTATCAGCACGGTGATCGCTCGACCGATGGGGGCGGCGATTGGGCTGACATTAGTGGCAACCGGTATCCCAGTTTATTTCTTCGCGATCAAAGTGGATCGGCGACTGTGATCTTGGACCCTCCTCCTGTGCTGCACGGCCGAATTTAAATATCACTATAGGAGTATCGAGCAACAAATGAATAACCAATCCGCTCTCCTCGTGGCCGCGCTTCCCATTGGTTGTCTGCTGTTATTCATGGCCGCGGATGTCAGCCAGAACTCGCATAAAGTCAATCTGCCGACGAGCAAGACTCTGACCGTTCCTGTTCCCGGCTTCATTGGCCGCACCAACAGTTATCCTGCGACTATCGCGCTCAGTCCCGATGGCCGGTACGCAGCGCTGCTTAATCAGGGATACGGCACGCAGCAGAGCGAGGTGCGGCAGTCGATTGCGATCCTCGATCTCAGCAATAATCAGGTGCGCGATTTTCCTGACGACCGTCTGCGCGGCGACGAGAAAACGACCCTGCAAAGCTACTTTCTCGGACTCGCATTTTCCGGCGATGGAAAGCATCTCTACGCGTCCATGGCATCGCTTACCCAGAACGGCATCGCGGTCTACAGTTTTGCAGAAGGGCAAGTTGCGCCCGAACGATTCATCGCACTCGCCCCGCAGCCGCTTGCCCCCGGAAAAAAGTTGACGTTCGATGCCGGCAAGATTCCGGCGGGAACTGTGCCGCCTTATCCGGCCGGACTTTCCGTCTTGACTTCCGCCCAGGGCGACCGCCTGCTGGTGGCAAACAATCTCTCTGACAATGTTGTTTTGCTCGACGCTGCCTCCGGCCGAATTCTGCAGTCCTTCGATGTAAGCATCAGCCAATACGTGCCGGCAGCTTATCCCTACACCGTCATCGCTAACCATGCCGGAACGAAGGCGTGGGTGAGTTTGTGGAATGGTTCGGCAGTGGCTGAATTGGATCTTGCCAAAAATAAGGTCACGCGCCGGATTAATCTTTGGCGGCCTTCTGATCCGGTTGCTCCCGGTACTCATCCCACGGCGATGCTTCTGAATCACAGCGAGGACACACTCTACGTCGCCTTGGCGAACGCGTCAGCCACGGAGAATGACGGCGTCGCTGTCGTGGGATTGAAAAAGGGCCGACCGCTCGGCATCTATCGCGTCAACAGCGATAACGCGCCCGGTGCGGCTTCGATCGCGATTGCTCTTTCGCCCGACGAAAAAGTTCTTTATGCGGCGGTCGCCTCGCTCAATGCGGTCGCGGTATTCGAAACGAAACCGAAAACGCAGACGTCAGCATCGAACGCCATGCCGATGCCCGTCGGTTTCATTCCGACCGAGTGGTATCCGAGCGCGCTCGCCATTGCGGGAAACGATCTGCTCATGGCCAGCGCCAAAGGCGACAGCAGCGGTCCGAACAACATCAAGGCGACGGTTCAGACCGGGCTGCATCCCAATCCACATCCTTATATTGCGACGCTGATCGGAGGGGCGATCCAGCGGCTTAGCCTGGAAGAAATTAACCGCAATTTGCCCGCTTACACCCAACAGGTTGAAGAAAATAATCTCCTTCATGCTGCTCCTGAACGGATTGAGTTTTCGGGCGGCCACAATCCCATCCGGCATGTGATCTACATTCTGAAAGAAAACCGCACCTACGACCAGATTTTTGGCGACTTGGGAGCGGGCGATGGCGATCCGTCGCTGACTATGTACGGAGCGGACATTACCCCCAACGAACACAAGCTGGCCTTGCAGTTCGGAGTGCTGGACAACTTTTACGATAGCGGAGATGTGTCGGCCAACGGCCATTTCTGGTCCGATGCTTCCGCCACTTCGGATTACATCGAGAAAATCTGGCCCGTCATCTATCGCGGGAGCGAGCGCCCCCAGGATTACGGCAACAATCTCGATCAGGGCATGCCTCTCATGGACGATCCGGGAACCGGATTTCTCTGGGACAATCTCGCCAAACATCATTTCAGTTATCGCGTCTACGGAGAGATGCTTGACCTCACCTGGTGCAGAGACGAACAAGTGAGTTCGCCAAGGGAAGGCACGCCATCGCCAGCGTCGAGCTCGTGTCCCTCCCCCGAAATCAAGCAGGGAGAGTCCTTGCCGGCGAATGTGGGGGATCCTCGCGGTGGGCCCAGCCCGTGGCCTTGGGCCGTTCCGCGGCTGAAAAGCGTCCGCCCGACCAAAGAGGCGCAGCGCGATCACATCGATCCTTTGTATCCGGATTTCGCGATTGACTATCCGGACCAACTTCGTGCTGACGAATTTCTTCGCGAATTTGACGAATTCGTGAAAGCGCGTGGCAGCGCGAAGGAACTACCGCAGTTCATTCAGCTCTATATGCCGAATGATCACACTGGCGGAACGCGCGCCGGCAGGCCGTCTCCACGAGCCTCGGTTGCGGATAACGATCTCGCGGTGGGGCGCGTGGTGGATGCGGTGTCGCATAGCCCCTACTGGGATGATACGGCGATCTTCGTGGTAGAAGACGATGCGCAGGATGGAGCCGATCATGTCGATGCCCATCGTTCGATTGCGCTGGTGATCAGTAAGTATTCGCCGCAGTCAGACATGCCGTTTGTGGACCATCATTTCTACACAACTGTAGGCATGGTCCACACCATGGAACAACTGCTGAGCCTTCCTCCGATGAACCTGTTCGACGCGCACGCTCCACTGATGGCACCGCTATTTGCCGGAAAGGGAAACCAGCCGCCGTACGACGCCGATGACAAGAACCTGCGAAGCGGACTGCTATTTCAGATGAACGATAAGAAGGCGCCTGGCGCTAAGAAGTCAGCCACAATGAATTTCTCTCGCCCGGACGCGGTCAATGCTCGAGAACTCAATGCAATTCTTTGGCACGATGCCAAAGGCAGCGCGTCTATGCCGGCTGCACCGGAAGCGCAACGTTAAGAATTCAGACTCTGAGGGAGGCACGGAACGCCCTGCCGGCATAGTAGGATTCCGCACCGTTGTGATACACGAAAACGGTGTTGAAGCGGCGATCACAGAAGAGGGCGCCGCCGAGCTTTCTTACATCAGTAGGTGTTTTCACCCAGCTCGAGGTTTTCGTATCGAAGTCTCCAAGGGTCTGCAACTCTCGATATTGTTCTTCCGTTAAAAGCTCAATGCCCATGGCAGCCGCCATGGCAACGGCGCTATCTTTTGGTTTGTTTTCTTTTCTTGACTCCAGGGCTTCATGGTCATAGCAAAGACTTCTGCGGTCTTTAGGACTTTCCGCGGAGCAATCATAGAAAATGTATTCGCCCGTCTTTTTGTCACGACCAACGATGTCCGGTTCACCGCCAGTTCTTTCCATTTCATTCAGCGACCACAGTTTCTCAGTATTAGCTTCCAGCTTTGCTTGCAGGTTAGCCCAGTCAAGACCTTTATGGCGGTTCATGTTTTTCTCAAAGCGGGCGTTCAATACTCTGAGTAGTTCCTTCCGTTGTTCGGGTGACAGGTCCTTTTTGTTGGTAGAAACACTTCGCGCTCGTGATGCGTTCATAGTCGTCGCTTCCCGCGTTTCTTATCGGTTGCGCTGCGCTCCGTCAGGTTTCCGCACAAACCCGTCCTCGCTCCACTCTTCCGAGCCCACACCGTTATGCACAAAGAACAAGCCGGTCGGATCGTATTTCTTTTTCACCGACGCCAGCCGTGCGTAGTTGCTACCCCAGTACGCCTGCTGCCAGTTCTCCTGAAAGAAATTGCTCTCCGAAACGTAGGCTCCGTCATTGGGCACGATCGCGCGCAACTCATTTACGCACTGGTGGATTTCTTGCCGGGCTTTTCGTCCGGCCTCACCATCCGGCTCATGGCCGCGCACGCCGGGATATCCGCCGCCTGCGTCGCCTACGATGGCCAGCGCAAACGCATTCAGCACTGCGGGGTTTGTCGCCGTATCGCGGGTTGCCTCAATGGCTTCGCGGGGAGCTCCCGCCAGGCCCTTGTTGAAATGCAATTCGATGTCTTTGTGGCGCGAACCCACAAACAGCGCCTGCGCGAGCCGTTCCCGCGAATTATCTTCGAGCAGAGACGCCGGCATCCACAGCGATTCGTATCCGTAAAGAAACCACGCCACCTGCCCCCCGTCTCCGGTCCACCACGCGTTGTTGGAACTCGCTTCGGGCCGTTGATCCAGATTAAATACTGCTTGATGGTTCTGCTTCCTCCACTCCACGTCCCACCAATGGCGCGCCGGCATACTGCCCAGAATCGGTGGTCCCGCAATTGTGTAAGCGGCCGGAGAGCGCGCCACCCAATCCAGAAAGGGTTGCCAAATCTTCCTTACTTCTTCCGTTGTCAAATCGTGGCACACCATCAACAAGCCGAGCACATTGTCCCCACCAATTTGCGCGTGCTCGCCCCAATGATCGTTGAAAAGACGCTCGTGATAGAAGTCGACAAAGTATCGCAACAAACGCCGGAACGCGTCATCGGATGCGGCCTTCACATTAAGAATCGCTGCGCCCCAATATTCCGGCAGTTCCCGTATGCGCAGCGTCACTTTGCTCACTGCGCCGAAAGTTCCTCCTCCTCCGCCCTTCAGCGCCCAAAACAAATCCGGATTTGTGCATGCATTGGCGACGCGCACTTTCCCATCTGCGGTCACTACTTCCGCCTCCAACAGTCCCGCCGCCGCGGTTCCATAATGCTTCGAAAAACTTCCGAAGCCGCCGCTTTGCACGAGGCCCGCCACGCCGACCGTGGTGCAGCCGCCGCCCTGCACATACGCGCCGCCTTTGGTCGTCACTGCGTCGTAGGCTTGCATCCAAATCGCGCCGGAGCCGACCGTCACCGCGCGTTGTGGGGCCTGCTTGCATCCCTGCGCAACAAAGGTTTCATGCATGGTGATGTCGTGCATGTGGCGCGTCCACACCAGCAGCGAATCTGCGGCGTTCGAGGTTCCCTGATAACTGTGCCCGCCGCCCTTCACCACCAGCCGCAAATCATTTTCGCGTGCGAAGTTCACCGCCGCCGCGATGTGATCTGCAGTGCTCGCCGCCACCGCGTAAACGCTGGGTTTGCTGACCCACGCGTCGACCCATCCCAAGGTTTGCGTCAGGCCAGCCTGGTCTCCGATGTAATAAGGATTGTGAATATTGCTGAGCAGATTCTGGCAGCCCACGCTTCCTGTGTCTTTGATGCAGGCCTCGATGGGAAATTCCACCGGAATCAAATTTCCCTCAACCTCATCATTCAGCCGCTTCCAGGCTGCCGGCGAAGGCCAATTCGCATCCGATGGCCGCCGCCGAATCTTCGCACCCACGCGCGCCGCATTCCGCGAGTTCGCAGTTTCCGGATCGCCCGCAAGATTCTTTGCGGCTCCCCATAGTTCGCGCGTCCACAGCGGACCCAGCGCCGCCATGCTCGATTGCTTTAAGAACGTTCTTCTGTCCATGAAGTAGAAATTTGCCACGGTTTCCAGCCACGCCGCTGAACCGTTATCGGCAGCATCATATATCAAAGGATTGTTCTTAGCGGCCACTCCAGCTTCTATCGGCGCGTAAGCCGCGGGGCGTGGTTATCCCCATTGTTCCAGTCTTAATACGCCCAGTACGGCCCAGCGCCTTGCGGTGTGCTCTTCGTCTCGATGGCGGTGAAGACGTTTCTTCCGTAGAAGAAGGGCAATCCCCAGTCGAAGCTGTCGGGGTTCGGTCCGCCGAGTTGGCCGAAGACAGCATCATTCGCGTTCGAGAACAACGAGTCGGCATTGGCTACGGTGAAACCGATGGTGCCCTTGGCTCCGTTGACGCCGACGGTTACGGCGGAGAGATTCTCCACCGCGGTCGGGCAATAGAATCCGCTGTCGTTGGTGCAGACAGGAATCTGCGTAGTGGCGTTATTGAGGAAGAAGATGCCGTTCGATCCGCTGTCCACGAAACTGTTGGCGTAAGACTGACCTTGGTATTGCGTAGTGAAGTTGGCGTTGGTGTCTGGGGTGTATACCTTTGCGCTGCCGAGCGCATTGTTGGATTGCGTTCCGATGCCGAAGATCAGAGATCCGCTAAGAGTGGCCTGAGGCGACGACGAGGCGGGAAGCTGAATCAGGACTCCGTTATTGTCGGTCGCGAACAGGGCCACGGGATTCTGCACCTGCGCCGAGATGGCTTCGGTGACCGGCTGGCAACCAGACGAGGGACATTCGTAATACAAGCCGTACGAACTGCTCTGAGCGCAGGCTTCGCCGCAATCCTGCAGAAACATTCCAACTCCCAGGATGCCGTTCGCGCCGAGCGTCTGCAGGGTGTCGGCTGAGGCGAGTCCGAAATCTTTGCAATTGCTGGGCACCGGATATGCGGTATCGCTCAGCACCTGAATTGGCGTGCTGCTGGCGGTTTCTCCGGCCATCTGGATGTCGGCGGTTTGCACTGGTCCCCAGGTATAAGTAAACAGAAACGGCAGACATTCAGCGACCGGGTTGCCGCCGGGTCCTTGTTGCTGGGGCAAGGTCAGGGTGAGAGCGGAGGAAAGAATTCTCAGACCCACCGAGCCTGTGTCAACCAACACTCCTGAAATTGTCTGGCAGGTCGAACTTCCGGGAACGCAGAGAGTGACGCTGGTAAAGGCTCCGTTGGCGTAATTTCCGGCCGGGCCTGAATTCACGACGATGGGCTGAACATTTTGCGCGGAGGATGTTTGTCCGGTGGTGGCTTGGTTGGAGTGACTGCTTCCGCCGCCGCAGGAACTGGCCAGAAGAGCACAGCAGGTCAGGGCAGCAAGGGCGACGCGCATTTTGACGGCATGTCTGCTCATTGAATGTCACCGGCTTGCACTCCCGCAGGGAGCATCTGGGGAAGGTAGGCTCTGCCGGAAAAAGATCGCGGATGTCCGTTGAGTTGCACGACAAAGTCCGGCTGCACGATGTTCAGGGGGCGGCGGGCACGGCTGGCCGAGGCCTCGGACTGAACGGCGTCGGCGAATTGCTGGAAGTACGGTCCGAGCAACTGCCGCATATTGGGAAGCATAGGGCCCTGCCAGGTAACAGCGAAGACCTTGCCGGCCGGCGAAACATATTCGCGGACAACGGTGCTAGCGGTCCCTGTCTGCGGGCGAATCTCATGCACCGCGAAGGATTGCATCTGTTTGGTTTGCAGATTGCCGTGGAGTTGAGCCTGATCGGCAGCGACCGAAGTAGTATCTCCGCCAAGAGAAGCGAAGCACGACGGTACGACGGCTATCAACATGGCAACGACCGAAAGCACAGCGCTAAGGATGACGCGGGAAGGCTCTTCTCCAAAGGATTTAGATTGCGTTCGACTATCTGGCTGGGGCAAAACGATCTCCTGAAAAATCGGATGTGATGTTTGATCCCCGCACCAGGCCGGTGGGTTGCCGCGACCGTGCCCCTTTGCGTTTTTCGTACAGGAAACACCGTAGAGCCATCCCGTGCAGACGCGTGCTATCAATGGTCGGTGCGCCCGGGGCCTTAGGGGTTAGTTCGCCTTCTGGTGTGTTGTGACGATTGAACAAAGTGCGGAGCTGATTGGTGGCCTGCGACTTTCTTTCCAAGTTTTTCCTCATAACGGTTGGCATTCCATCTTGGCGGTCATCCCGCGTGAGCGAGCGGGGCGATGACTTGGGTTTCAGGAGATGACTTTGAAAAAGAACAGCAACAGCACGCTGACAGTCGATCCCAAGACCGAAGCGGCTCATAAGGAAAACGGCAATGGAGCGAAGGCGGCGGACCCTGCAGCGGCCGACCTGGGGATGATTCTGGCCAGCCTGCATGCGGTACGCGACGGAAATTTTTCCGTGCGGCTGCCCAGTTCGTGGACGGGACTGCAGGGAAAGATTGCTGACGCGTTCAATGAGATCGTGTCGGCTAACGATCAGATGGCGCACGAGTTGAAGCGCATCGGACAGACCGTCGGAAAAGAAGGCAGAACACGCGAGCGGGCTCGCGTCCATGAAACCCGCGGGGCGTGGGGCGAGATGGAGACTTCGATCAATACGCTGGTCGAGGATCTGCTGCGACCGACGGCGGAGGTGACGCATGCCATTGCGGCGGTTGCGCAAGGAAACTTGACGCAGACGGTGCGCTTGGAAGTCGACGGCAGGCCGCTGGAAGGCGAGTTCCTGCGCTCGGCGAAGCTCGTGAATACGATGATCGAGCAACTCGGCATCTTTACCGCCGAAGTGACGCGCGTGGCGCGTGAGGTGGGTACGGACGGTAAACTTGGCGGCCAGGCGCAGGTGCCCGGCGTCGCAGGAACGTGGAAAGATCTGACCGATTCGGTCAACTCCATGGCCAGCAACTTGACTGGCCAGGTGCGAAACATCGCGGAAGTGGCGACCGCCGTGGCGAGCGGAGACTTGTCGCGAAAAATCACGGTCGATGTGCGCGGCGAAATTCTGCAGTTGAAAGAAGCCATCAACACGATGGTCGATCAGCTACGCTCGTTCGCTTCGGAAGTGACGCGCGTCGCCCGCGAAGTGGGAACGGAAGGCAAACTTGGCGGACAGGCGATCGTGCCCGGTGTCGCGGGAACCTGGAAGGATCTTACGGATTCCGTGAACGCCATGGCCGGAAACCTTACTGCCCAGGTGCGTAATATCGCGGAAGTTACTACCGCTGTGGCGCGCGGCGACTTGTCGCGAAAGATCACCGTCGATGTGAAGGGAGAAATTCTCGAGCTTAAAGACACTATCAATACGATGGTGGACCAACTGAACGCCTTCGCCAGCGAAGTGACGCGCGTGGCCCGTGAAGTAGGAACCGAAGGCAAGCTGGGCGGACAGGCGAAAGTGCCCGGCGTTGGTGGAACCTGGAAAGATCTTACCGACAACGTGAACTTCATGGCCAGCAACTTGACCGGCCAGGTGCGAAATATTGCAGAGGTGGCTACGGCGATTGCCAGCGGAGATTTGTCGCGAAAAATTACCGTTGATGTGCGCGGTGAGATTTTGCAGCTGAAAGAAACGCTGAACACGATGGTCGACCAGCTCAACCGTTTCGCCGGCGAAGTGACGCGCGTGGCCCGCGAAGTGGGATCGGAAGGACGACTCGGCGGACAAGCCAACGTGCCCGGGGTTGCAGGAACTTGGAAGGATCTAACAGACTCCGTTAACTCGATGGCCGGAAACCTTACTGCCCAGGTACGTAATATCGCCGAAGTTACTACCGCTGTGGCCCGTGGCGATTTGTCGCGCAAGATCACGGTTGATGTGAAGGGTGAAATTCTCGAACTGAAAGACACCATCAATACGATGGTCGACCAACTCAATGCATTCGCGGGCGAGGTGACGCGCGTAGCGCGCGAAGTCGGCACGGAAGGCAAACTTGGCGGCCAGGCTCTGGTTCCGGGTGTCGGCGGCACGTGGAAAGATCTCACCGACAACGTGAACTTCATGGCCAGCAACCTCACTGGGCAAGTGCGCAACATCGCCGAGGTGGCGACTGCGGTAGCCCGCGGCGATTTGTCTCGCAAGATCACGGTAGATGTGAAGGGCGAAATTCTCGAACTGAAAGACACGATCAACACGATGGTTGACCAGCTTCGTTCGTTTGCATCGGAAGTGACTCGCGTGGCCCGCGAAGTCGGCACCGACGGCAAACTCGGCGGGCAGGCGCTGGTGCCGGGCGTTGGCGGCACATGGAAGGATCTCACCGACTCGGTGAACTCCATGGCCAGCAACCTGACCGGGCAGGTGCGAAACATTGCCGAGGTTTCGACGGCGATTGCCAGCGGCGACTTGTCGAAGAAGATCACGGTGAACGTGAGCGGCGAGATTTTACTGCTAAAAGAAACCATCAACACGATGGTCGATCAGCTCAACGCGTTTGCGGCGGAAGTGACGCGCGTGGCTCGCGAAGTGGGATCGGAAGGCAAGCTGGGCGGGCAGGCGCAGGTGCCGGGCGTCGCCGGCACGTGGAAGGATTTAACGGACTCGGTCAACTCCATGGCCGGAAATCTTACTGCCCAGGTGCGTAATATCGCAGAAGTTACTACCGCGGTGGCCCGCGGCGATTTGTCGCGCAAGATCACGGTCGACGTGAAGGGCGAAATTCTGGAGTTGAAGAACACCATCAACACGATGGTCGATCAGCTCAACGCGTTCGCCGGCGAAGTGACGCGCGTGGCCCGCGAAGTCGGTACGGAAGGAAAACTTGGCGGGCAGGCCAACGTGCCTGGCGTCGCCGGAACGTGGAAGGATCTTACCGACAACGTCAACTTCATGGCCTCAAACTTGACTGGGCAGGTGCGAAACATTGCTGAGGTGGCGACTGCGATCGCGAGTGGCGACTTGTCACGCAAAATCACCGTCGATGTGCGCGGCGAAATTCTGCAACTGAAAGAAACGCTGAATACGATGGTCGAGCAGTTGCGGTCGTTCGCGGCAGAGGTTACTCGAGTAGCCCGCGAAGTCGGATCGGAAGGGCGACTCGGCGGGCAGGCGAACGTGCCAGGCGTCGCCGGTACCTGGAAGGATCTTACCGATTCAGTGAATGCCATGGCCGGAAACCTTACTGGCCAGGTACGTAATATCGCCGAAGTTACTACGGCTGTGGCTCGCGGCGACCTCTCGCGCAAAATTACCGTCGACGTGAAGGGCGAAATTCTTGAATTGAAGAACACCATTAACACGATGGTCGATCAGCTCAACGCTTTTGCCGCGGAAGTGACGCGCGTCGCGCGCGAAGTCGGTACGGAAGGAAAACTTGGCGGACAGGCCGCCGTGCCGGGGGTTGCGGGCACGTGGAAAGATTTAACCGACAACGTCAACGTCATGGCGGCGAACCTTACCGAGCAGGTGCGCGGCATCGTGAAGGTCGTGACCGCCGTCGCCAACGGCGAACTAACGCAGAAGCTCACGGTGAACGCCAAGGGCGAGGTTGCAGCTCTTGCCGAAACGATTAATAACATGACCGATACGCTGGCCACGTTCGCCGACCAGGTCACGACGGTCGCCCGCGAAGTCGGTGTGGAAGGCCGTCTCGGCGGACAGGCGAACGTGCCCGGAGCTGCCGGAACCTGGAAGCATCTCACCGGCAACGTCAACCTGCTAGCCGACAACCTGACTAACCAGGTGCGGGCTATCGCAGAGGTCGCGACTGCCGTGACCAAGGGCGATCTGACGCGATCGATTCAGGTAGAAGCTCGCGGAGAAGTGGCGCAGCTCAAAGACAATATCAACACGATGATCGACAACCTCCGTCTGACAACGGACCGGAACACCGAGCAGGATTGGCTCAAGACCAACCTGGCACGATTCACGGGCATGTTGCAGGGGCAACGTGATCTGGCGGAAGTGGGCCGATTGCTGCTGTCAGAGCTGGCGCCGCTGATTAACGTGCAGCAGGGGCTGATTTATCAGATGGAGAGCGACGACTCGGCGGAACTTGTTTTGCTGTCGGCATTTGCTGCTGAAGGCGACGACAATAAATTGCGCCGGCTACAAATCGGCGAAGGGCTGGTAGGCCAGTGCGCGGCTGAAAAGCACAAAATGATTCTCAGCGACCTGCCTTCAGGAACGGTTTCCATCCGCTCCGGGCTGATCGAGACTACTCCGCGCAACGTGATCGTGTTGCCGGTGCTATTCGAAGATCGCGTCAAGGCCGTGATGGAACTGGCTTCGATGGCAAATTTCACCGCATCGCATCTGGCCTTTCTTGAACAGCTCACAGCCAGTATTGGCATTGTATTTAATAGCATTGAAGCTACCATGCAGACGGAAGCTCTGCTGAAGCAGTCGCAACAGCTGGCTACCGAGCTGCAGATGCAGCAGAAGGAATTGCAGCAGACCAACGAGCAACTGGCGCAAAAGGCGCAGCAGTTGGCTGAGCAGAACGTCGAAGTCGAACGTAAGAACCAGGAAATCGAACAGGCCCGCCGCGCTCTGGAAGAGAAGGCCAAAGAACTGGCGCTGACCTCGAAGTACAAATCGGAATTCCTGGCGAACATGTCGCACGAGTTGCGGACGCCGCTGAACAGCATTCTGGTTCTTGGACAGCAACTCAGCGATAACCCGGACGGAAATCTGTCGGGCCGGCAGGTCGAGTTCGCGCGCACCATTCACGGCGCGGGCACCGACTTGCTGAACCTGATCACCGACATTCTCGATCTATCGAAGATCGAGTCGGGCACGGTCTCGGTCGATGCCGAAGAAGTATTCTTCACCAGCCTGCTCGACACCGTGGAGCGTCCGTTCCGCCACGAAGCGGAGAGCAGGAAGCTGACGTTCCAGGTGCACACCGATCCGCATCTGCCGCGCAGCCTGGTAACGGACTCGAAACGTTTGCAGCAGGTGCTTAAGAATCTGCTGTCGAACGCGTTCAAGTTCACCGAGCAGGGTGCAGTCAGCCTCTCGGTGACGGTGGCGACGAGCGGGTGGACGCAGGACCATCCGATCCTGGGGAAAGGCGCGCCAGTCCTGGCATTCGAGGTTTCCGACACGGGCGTAGGAATTGCAGTCGACAAGCAACGAATTATCTTCGAAGCCTTCCAGCAGGCAGACGCCAGCACCAGCCGCAAGTACGGCGGAACGGGATTGGGTCTGGCGATCAGCCGCGAACTGGCCAGCTTGCTTGGGGGAGAGATTCGGCTGCGCAGCGCGCCCGGACAGGGCAGCACGTTCACCTTATTCCTGCCGCAGATTTACAAAGGGCCTTCGACTACTGCAGGTTCGTCGAATGCGGCGCAGGCTACGGAGCGGAATCCGAACCCGATCCCTGCTTCGGTGACGAGCGTTTCGGCGCCGGAGCGGATTGAAGATGATCGCGCCAATCTGCAGCCGGAGGACATCGTGCTGCTGATTGTGGAGGACGATCCGCATTATGCGCGCGTGCTGCGAGATTTATCGCGCGACCGCGGGTTCAAGGTGCTGGTGGCGAGCGGCGGCGCGGAAGCGCTGGCGCTGGCGAAGGAATTCCATCCGACCGCGGTTTCGCTGGATGTGTTTCTGCCTGACATGCTGGGTTGGACGGTGCTCAATCACCTGAAGCAGGATCCTACGACGCGGCATATTCCAGTGCAGATGTTGACGCTGGATGAGGACCGGCATCATGGCTTGTCGCGCGGAGCGTTCGCCTTCGTGACCAAGCCCACCACGCCGCTTGGGCTGGAGATGGCTCTGGCGCGGATCAAGGAATACGCCTCGCCTCGCCGCAAGCGCTTGCTGGTGGTGGAGGACAATCCAGCGGAACAACTCAGCATTCGGGAACTGCTGGGCTATGAGGACATCGACGTAGTGCCTGTTTCGACGGGCGCCGAAGCTCTGGCTGCGGTTTCGGAGGAGCAGTTCGATTGCGTGGTGCTGGATTTGCGTTTGCCGGACATGTCAGGATTCGAGGTGCTCGAGCGCTTCCGCGATACGCCGTCGGTGGGCGATTTGCCGATCGTCGTGTTTACCGGAAAGGAGCTTTCGCCGGAGGAGGACGCGCGTCTGCATACTTTGGCACGTAGCGTGGTGCTGAAGGGAGTGGAATCGCCCGAGAGATTGCTCGACGAAACGGCGCTGTTCCTGCATCGGGTGGTGTCGGATCTTCCAGCCGCCAAGCAGAAGATGATTGAGCAGTTGCATCGCTCCGATGAAGCACTGGTGGGCAAACGCGTGCTGGTGGTCGACGATGACGTGCGCAATATTTTCGCGCTAAGCAGTGTTCTGGAGCGGCGCGGAATGATCGTGCTGACTGCGAGCACAGGGCGCGAGGCGATTGCGACGCTGGAATCGACTCCGGATGTGGCGATCGTGCTCATGGACGTGATGATGCCGGAGATGGACGGCTACGAAACCATGCAGGCGATTCGCAGCAACTCGCAACTGCGGCGGCTGCCCATCATCGCGCTGACTGCGAAGGCGATGAAGGGCGATCGGGAGAAATGCCTGGAAGCGGGTGCATCAGAATATCTGGCGAAACCCGTGAACACCGAGCAACTGCTTTCGGCGCTGCGCATGTGGCTGCACCGGTAAAGGTAGGCCACGGTTTAACGAGTGGCACATAGAGAGGACGAAATGACTGCGAGCCCAAACGAGAAGGTCAACATCCTGATGGTGGATGACCAGCCGGCGAAGCTTCTCAGTTATGAAGTGATGTTGGAGGAGCTGGGCGAAAATCTGATTAAGGCAAACTCCGCCAAGGAAGCGCTGGAACATCTTCTCAAGGTTGAGGTCGCCGTGGTGCTGATGGATGTGAGCATGCCGGAGTTCGACGGTTTCGAGCTGGCCAACATGATCCGGCAGCACCCGCGGTTTCAGAAGACGGCGATCATCTTCATTTCGGCGGTGCATCTGACCGATCTGGACCGGCTCAAGGGATACGAACTGGGAGCCGTGGATTACCTCTCAGTTCCGGTGATCCCGGATTTTTTGCGAGCGAAGGTGCGAGTCTTTGCTGAACTCCATCGCAAGACGAGCCAACTGCAACGGTTGAACCGAGACCTGGAAGAGCGCGTCGAGGAACGAACCCAGGAACTGGAACGGCGGGCGGAGGCGTTGCAGCGCTTGAATTTGAAGTTGGCGCACAAGAATCAGGAGCTCGATGCGATTCTGCATACCGCGCCGGATATCATCTTCAGCCGGCACCCGGACGGCAGCCGGGATTACATCAGCGATCGCTTCTATGAATACACAGGCGCGGCATCAGGATCGGCGAACGGCGAGGGCTGGATGGATTACGTGCATCCCGAGGACAGGGAAGAGGCGATTGTTCGCTGGCAGCGCTGTGTGGAAAGTGGAACGCATTACGAGGCGGAATACCGGCTTCGATCGGGAGATGGCAGCTACCGCTGGTTTCGTGCGCGTGCGGTGCCCATTCGCGATGACCAGGGCAACATCGGCCGCTGGTATGGGACTTGCTCCGATATTCACGACAGCAAAGTGCTGGAACAATCCATTCGCGACAGCGCGACGCGGCTGGAGCGCATGGTGGACAACCGGACCGCGGAACTACGGCGTCTTTCGGTGCGGTTGATGACCATGCAGGATCAGGAGCATCGGCGCATCGCTCGCGAATTGCACGACGGCCTTGGTCAGGAACTGGCCGTGGCGAAGATGGTGCTGGATAGCGCGCTGCAGGAAAAATCGTTGCAGTCAGAAAAGCACGCCTGCAAAGAGGCCAGCAGTATCGTCGACCGGGCGATTGCGCAAGTGCGTACCATGTCACACCTGCTGCATCCGCCGTTGCTGGATGAAGTGGGATTGCTGTCTGCAATTACGTGGTATGTGGATGGATTGGCGGAACGCAGCGGCATTGCGGCTTCGCTCGAGGTGCAACCGCGGGAGTTTCCGCGCCTTCCGGCAGAAATGGAGACGGCGATTTTTCGCATCGTGCAGGAAGCGCTCACCAATGTGTTCCGGCATTCTGAGGCGCGGCGGGTGTGGATTACGCTGACTCAGGAAAATGGCCGGACGTCGGTTGCCGTCCGCGATGACGGGAAGGGAATCGGAGATCGAGTAGCCGGTTTGCAACCGGACAGCGTGGGCGTCGGGATCGGCGGAATTAACCAGCGAGCGAAAGAGTTCGGTGGGGAATTCAAAATCGTGAATGCGAATCCGGGCACTTTGCTGCAGGTGATGATTCCAACGGTCAGCCCGAATGTTCAGGAAGTGATGATCGCAGAAGGCATCGGATAAAGATAAAGTCGATTCTCGTTGGCCCGCATTCCCCGCAACAACCAGTCCAATTCCGTCGGACCTTTCCACCCGGTCGAGCGATTGTTGTCGCCGTCGAAAAAACAAAAAAGGCTGTAAAAAGAGGATGCGGGCACCGGCTGTTCCCAGCAAACCGGCACCCGCGTTTGGGGCGTTGTGTCGAGGACTTGAGAATAAAGCTCTATATTCGGAGCCACAATACAGTCAATCCGGTATGTTTTCGCGAGAAATGGATTAGGGGCGGGAACGTATCGTAAATCCTCCGACTGCAATGCCCACGGAGAATCCCTTAGGGCAAAATAGGTGTGCCAAATGATTCAACCGCGCGAACCCCTTGATGGGCGCGGAGTTTCACGTGTATGTCGCGCATTCTAGTTGGGCCGCGCGTGCTTGAAATGTAAACCACTGCATGACGCATCGCATCCTATACCTCGTTCGGAAACAAATCTGTACAAGGGGCCGTCATGTTGAAGCAGCAAAATCCACCGCTCAGGACTGCTACTGCGGGTCACGCGTCGTCCGCCACTCTACAACCTTCTTATGGGGAGTTCGCGCGCCGTTTGCCGGAACGGCCACAGCCCAAGCTGCGCGATCCGCTGGCGCCAATCGAAATCTGGGGACAGTACAACAATTATCGTTCCACCGGGCTGAAGGGTTCGTTCGCGGTGCACGCTGTGTTGATCGGTTTGATCCTGGCTGGCGCTTCCGTCGGCCATCAGGTGGTGACGGCGAAGCCGCGCGAGGTTGTCACGTTGATTGCTCCTTCGCCGGATTCCTACACCATGACGCCATCGAAAAAGGCTGTCAGCGGCGGCGGTGGTGGCGGAGATCATGACCAGTTGCAGGCTCCGAAAGGACACCTGCCAAAAATGGCGATGCAGCAGATAACGCCGCCACAAATCGTATTACGCAACGAGAAGCCGAAGCTGGCGGTTGAGCCTACGGTGGTGGTTCCTCCGCAGGTGCATCTGGCAGAAAATCGCATGCCGAATCTCGGCGTACCGACGGCTGCGGCGATGCCATCGGCTCCTCCCTCGAATGGAACGGGATCTGGCGCGGGCATTGGATCGGGATCAGGTGGCGGTGTGGGCGCAGGGCACGGCGGCGGCGTAGGCACGGGCGTCGGCGGAGGAATCGGCGGTGGAGTGTTCAAGGTTGGCGGCGGAATCTCTGCGCCGAAACCGCTTTCAACTCCAGACCCGGAATATACGGAAGAGGCGCGCCGCGCGAAGGTTGAAGGAACGTGCGTGCTGGGATTGATCGTAGACGCGGAGGGGCATCCCCGCGACCTTCATGTAATTCGCGGTCTCGGATATGGCCTCGATCAAAAAGCGCTGGAGACCGTGAAGCAGTGGACGTTCGAGCCGGCAAAGAAAGATGGACAGCCGGTCAACGTACAGGTCAGCGTCGAAGTTGGCTTCAGACTGTACTGAACCCGGACTTTACCGAACGCCAGACTGTAGTGAATTTAGAACGTTACTGAGGAAGATCGTTTGGTTCACTACTATCGTCCCCGGTCGAACTACAGTGCGCCACTTATTCCATGAAAAGTCTTGCGCATTTTCTGTGCACTTCAGCCCAGCCGCAACCCAGTTCAGTGCGAAAAGTTGCGGCTCGCTGCTGCGGAAAGCCTTTAGTCTCTGAACCTTCCAGTAGTTTGCGTACAGCAAGACGCATACCCAATTACAGCTACAGCCCGATAGAGAGAACGCCCCAAATTTTCTACTCTCATTCTCGAAGGCTGAATGCTCGCGCAGTTCTGGGCGAGCCAGAGACAGAGATTCGAAGGAGACTAACGTGGCAACTGCCGTAATTTCCTCAACCGCAACGAATCTAATCCCCGCTCAAAAGGACGTAAAGCGCGATACCTCAGACCGCGGCCTCGTGCAACGCGCCCAAGAGGGAGACGAGCAGGCGTTCGCGACGCTGTTCGAACTGCATAAGAAACGCGTGTACTCCGTTTGTTTGCTGATGACCAAGGATGTGGCCGAAGCTGAAGATCTGACCCAGGAAGCTTTCCTGCAGGTCTTCCGCACGATCGGGACCTTCCGCGGAGAATCGGCCTTTTCCACCTGGCTTTACCGGATCGCAGTGAACACCGTATTGATGAAGTTGCGGCGCCAGAAATCGCGCGCCGTGGTTTCGCTGAATGAACCCGTCTCTCACGACTCGCCATCGCTGGCGCACGACGTGGGAAGGAAGGATCCGCGGCTTACTGGGACCGTCGACCGCATCGCGTTGCTGCGGGCAATCGAAGCGCTTCCGGAAGGATGCCGCACGGTTTTCGCTCTGCATGAGATCGAGGGCTACCAGCACCACGAGATCGCGCGGCTGCTGCACTGCTCAATCGGAAATTCGAAGTCCCAACTTCACAAGGCCAAGCTGAAGATGCGCGATCTGCTGTTTCCGAAGCGGAGGGTTCTGCGGCGGCGTGCGGCGTTGCGCCCCGTGGAGGATTCTGCGTCGCTCGATGCCACCAATGATTGTCTGTCTCAATTTGCCTGCCCCGTGAGCGAATAGCGCGCACGAACCGTAAACCGTGCAAGTCGAGAGAGAAAGGATCAAACATCAGTGGCCGTCGGGGCAATCGTAGTGATCGAGGCGGAGAGCCGGGGCGAGAGCAATAGCCCCGGTATGGATTTCACGGATGGAACCAGTCCGCAAAATCTTGTGGACCGCCCTCTGGCATTCCTGGAATTGTTGGGCCGTTCTACGTTGGAGCGCACGGTCGAACGCTTGCAAGCTGCGGAGGTCGAAGCCACCTCGGTTCTGGCTCATTGGGATGTTTTGTCCACGATGCCGGCGTTGCGCGGTTCGTTCGACAACCTCGCGATCATGGCGTCGGTCGATCTCGGCTTTCAGGTCGCGCTCACGTTGAAGGAGTTCGCGGAGAAGGGCATCGAACATGCTTTTGTCGTGAGGCCGAATGCGTATAGCGAGGTGGATCTGGGCGAGATGCTGGCGTGCCATCGCGGCGGACAGGCACTGATGACCCGCGCCTCGGACGCCGAAGGCCCGCTGGATTTTTGGGTCGTCGACTGTGATGCAGCGTGGCAGCCGAGGATTTCCTCGTGGGAGGAAGGAATGTTTGGCGGGATGTTGCGGCAAGGCTCTTACTTCGTGAAGCAATATTCGAAACGAATTTCGCAACCGCGCGACTTACGAGCGTTAGTAATGGATGCGTTCACCGGGCGCTGCCAGATTCGCCCTTCCGGGAAAGAGGTGAGTCCCGGGGTTTGGATGGAGGAGGGAGCTCAGGTGTATCGGGGCGCGCAGGTCACGGGCCCGGCATTTGTGGGCCGAGCGTGCACTCTTCGAGAAAACACCCACGTCGCAAGCTGTAGCAACATCGAGAGCTGCTCGTATGTGGATTGCGGCACCGCAATCGAAGACGCAACGATTCTGCCGAATACTTATGTTGGCATCGGGCTCGACGTGCGGAACTCGGTGGTCCACGGTAATCGGCTGCTCAACTTGACCCGGGATGTTGTGATTGAGATTGGTGACCCCGGTTTATTTCACTCGACGGCAGCAGAAGGCAAGGCGGGCGCGGCTAAGCTGGCCTTGATGAATTTGCTCAATCTGACAAAAACGAATCCCGCAGAGGAGAGCACGCGAGACGGGATACAGCAGCGGGAGACGCAGGAACAGGAAGAGGAGTTCTTCACCAATGTTCCGGTGGTGAATCCGAGAACGGAATTCGAATCCTAGGTGGTAAGGAGTGCGGAAACATGTATAGCAATTCTTCTGTGGTGATATTGCAAGCTCCAGCGAGTTTGGACCAGCATGGAGCAGCGTCGTTGCTCGGAGAACTGAAGCCGATGCTTGCGGGTAGCCGGCCGCGGGTGGTGCTGGATTGCTCGGAGATTCAGCATTTGGACAGCGCAGGGGTTGAGACACTTCTGTGTTGCATGGAAGAAGCGATGAAGCGCGATGGAGATGTGAAGCTTGCCGGGGTCGCGCCATCCTCCGCGGTGATCTTGGAGCTGATGAAGGTCGGCCATTTGTTCGAGATGTTCAAGACCACAGAAGAGGCGGTGCGGAGTTTTTACGCACTACCGGCCTACACATTTCCGCCGGAAATTACCTGGATGGATGGCACAACTGGAGAACTTGAGGCGGCGAGTTAGTCATCACAGCTGGAGTTGGAGGGGCGATGTTATTCCGCAAGCACCGCAACCTGGGTAGCACATGGATTGGGATTGCTGCATTGGCGTTTGCTAGCACCTCGTTGCAGGCGGGGGCGCAAGTGGCTCCCGCCAGTACGAGAGCCTCAGAGATTGCGCAAGCGCTGCCGGCCGATGCAGCGACGGCAGCCCTTCCGGATAGTCCGGGAGCGACTCTGCTGGCGTTGAATTCCCAAACTCAGTCCAGTCAAACCCAATCAAGTCAAACCCAGTCTCCTCAAACCCAGAGCGGTCAAACGCAGCAGCAGACGACTCCTCCTTCGCAGAAGCCGGTGGGCACCGCCGCGGCCGAAGCGCCGAACACCAGCGGCATTGCGGCGTCGCAGCCCGCAGGCGTTGCCATCGCACCGGCAAAACAGCATCGAGTGCGAACCTTAATCTTGCGCACGGGAGCGATCATCGGCGCCGGCGTTGCGATTGGGACCGTGGTTGCTTTGACGGCAGCGACTCCGAGCAAGCCTCCCGGGGCGCACTAAAACGTCTGTGAATAACCCACGACACGCGACAATCATTTCGTTCTCCGGCATTGACGGCGCGGGCAAGAGCACGCAAATTGAAGCGCTGCAATCCTGGCTCGAGATTTCCGGCCTGCGCGTTTCGGTCTTGACCATGTGGGATGACATCGTCGTCGGCAGCAGGTTTCGGCAGACCGCGAGCCGACACGCCTTTCGAGGCGATCAGGGAATTGGAAGTCCCGAGCGTCCGTTGCACCGGCGCGACAAAAATGTAACCGCTTGGCCCTTGACCCTGATACGAGTCGGGCTCTATCTGGCGGATGCCGTCAGTTTGGCTAGCCGAATTGCGCGCGTGCGCAGCCACTTGAATGACGACGTCGTCATTTTCGACCGCTTCCTCTACGACGAGCTGGCGAATTTGCCGTTAAATCGCAGGTGGGCGAGGAAATTTGCCCGTCTGCTTTTGCGCGTTCTTCCGAAAATCGATATCGCATTTGTTATCGACGCCTCGCCGGAAGCGGCGCATGCTCGCAAGCCTGAATATCCGCTTGAATTTGTCCAGAGGAACCGCCAAGCGTATCTCACGCTGTGTGAGATTGCTGGCGATATCTGTGTAGTCGAGCCCGGCCTAACTTACGAAATGCAAAGTACGATTCGCGCGCAAGTCTTTGCGAAAGTCCCACTCGCGCAAACCCCGCCAACGGCGGGTGATCCCATCATGGTCGGCACGCGCCGGTGACCGGAAAACTACCGCCGGTTCACTCGTACCTGCGCCTCAGGTCAAAGTGAGGCCAACGTTCTCCCCTGCGAACTCATCGAAGCAGGAGCCAGTTAGGCCAGGGACTCAATGAAAATTTGTCTGGTAACCACCTTTCCCCCGAGCCGCGGAGGATTGAGCGAATACGGGCTTCACATTGCGCGAGAGCTGCAGCGCAACCAGTTGGTCGACCTCACGATCCTGGCCGATGAAATACGCCCCGACGGGCCTAACGCCGCGGACGCGCCCGAACTCCCAGGTTTTTCTGTAGTGCGCTGTTGGTCGCCAGACGAGCCGCGCAGCGTCTACCGCTTGCTGGCGGCGATACGAAAATGCAAGCCCGATGTCGTCTGGTTCAATCTTCTGTTCAGCACATTCGGGAACCGCCCGGCGAATGCTTTTGCCGGACTCACGCTGCCTCTGCTCACGCGCATGACCGGGCGGTATACGCACGTCACGCTGCATCACTTGATGGACACCGTCGATCTCGAAGACCTGGGCGTGCGCTTCGCCGGCGCTTACCGGATGGCGGGCGCGGTCGCGACCCGTATGCTGCTGCTGGCGAACTCGGTCTCGGTGTTGATGCCCCGATATCGCGAAATCCTTTCCGACAAATATGGGAGCGATAACGTGCACGTCCGAGCCCACGGAATCCTCTCGCACCGGCCGGAGTATCCGGACTTGCCGCGGCGCGGGCATCCACATCGCATTCTCGCCTTCGGGAAATGGGGAACCTACAAGCGCCTCGAACTGATGATCGAAGCCTTCGGTCTGATGGGCGCGCAGCTTCCGAACGCCAAGCTGGTGATTGCGGGGACGGATCATCCCCAGGTGCCGGGCTACGTGGAGTCCGTGCGCCAGAAGTGCGCCGGAAATCCCAATATCGAGTTCACCGGATATGTGCACGAAGACGATCTTCGCGATCTGTTTCAGAGTTCCTCGGTCGCAGTGATGCCGTATTCATCGTCAACGGGATGCAGCGGAGTGGCACATCTGGCGTGCGGTTATGGAGTTCCGATCGTGTGCGCGGATCTCGAAGACTTTCGCCAGATGGCTACAGGAGAAGATCTGGCGATTGATTTCTATCAGGCTGGAGACGCCGAAAGTCTGGCCAGCTGCCTGGTTCGGCTGCTGGAGAATCCCGAAAAACTACGGGCGATGGCGGAGCAGAACTTTTCGTCTGCGCTGCGCATGACGATGCCCACGATCGTGCAGAAATATTTGCGCCACTTCGAACTGCAGCAGCGGCTGGACGCGCTGCGGCATGTTTCGCGCTTCCATCGGATGCCAAAATGGCTGCATTCCAGATCGATTCTGCTGCGGGCTCTCCGGCGCAAGTCGGAGAGCCCGGTAGATATTCCCCTCGCTCTTGAATCATCGAGCGAGGTAGTGCGGTCAGGGAACGGTAACGGTAATGGTCGAGGAAAGCTGGGTCGATCCGGAACTTCCCGTGACGGTGATGGAATAAATGGGCGCGACGATGTTGGCAGGAGTTTTGCTGGACGATCCGCCGCAGGAGGCGAGCAGCAAAGTTATTCCGACGGCCCCGAGAATCGCCAGAGTGCGCGCGACGCGTCTGCGGCGTTTCGGCGTGATGAAAGTGAAACCGACGCCGAAGGGAAGAATCCATCCGGCATACAACCAGCTGCGAATCCGTCCCTGCTGCAGATGCGCCCCCAGGTTGGCGGCGGAAATGGTAAGAACGGAACTCACGCTGCCGGCGTTGGGCGTGACGGAAGCGGGCGAGAAGCTGCAAGTCAGAACACTGGGCAGATTGGTGCAGGAAAGAGCGATGGGAGAGCCGAACGATCCGGACTGAGCGGCAGCGGTGATCGTGAAGCTTCCTGAGGCGCCTGGCTGGATGGTTTGCGAAGCGGGAGATGCCGTCAGCGAAACGCCGCCCGCACTCCCCGTACTGGCGTTGCACGTCGGCGAATAATTGATTGCCCCCGTGATTCGATTAGCCAGCGTCGGTTTCCCCACGGCCTGAACGAAGAGCCGGTAGTTTCCCGCGGGGATGGAATAGCTGCAGAGATTCAGAGAGGTCGTTCCGGGCTGCATTTCTGCTAGCTGCATCAGGTTCTCGCCGTCGGTACTGATGTAGATCGAAAGGTGATCGACCGCGCTCTCACTGCCGCCGAGTTGCCATTTCAGCCCGTTGCTTGAGACGGAAGCGGAGACGCTAACGCAATCATCTATTCCAGACTCGATCTCGGTCGCCTCTTCATAATCATTCCAGGTCACAAGCTGCAGGTAGGGCAACTGCTTGCCGGAGTTGTAGAGTTTGTTGATCTCGCTGAAAGTTTCGAGCCAGGTCTGCCCGCACTGCTGCTGCATGATTCGATCTGATCCCCACGAAGCCAGCGTGTCGTTGAATCCCTTGTAGGTGGCGCCAACCGTCTGCTCGCTGGGGTATGGAGTTACCTGTGTCGTAGAAACTGGTCAGGTAGCTCATGCCGTAATCATTAGTTGTGGGCATGACCCAGGAATAACTGCCGTCGGCCAGAGTGTGAGTGAATCCATTATTGTTCTGAAAGAGAAATGCCGGATGCGAGCTCAGCGCCGCATTCGCCGCGTTCCAGTCGACGGAGAACGAGAGATCGATGTTGAAGTTGGTGACCATCGGATGGCCTGCGATCGTCATGTAGGCCGGGGAGGGGAAGTACGTCTTCTCCAGATACTGCAGCTGGCTGACCAGCGCTTGCTGCGGAGAACAGCCCGAGCACGAGTCCCACTCGATCGCACCCTGGTCAATCATGATGGCGAAGGTGAAGCCGGGATGCTTCTCGGCCTCTGCCATGACGAGTTGAGTCGCCTGGTCCATCGCGTTGCCTGGGCCGTACCAGTCGATGATGACGCCATCGATGCCGCGGCTGACCATGTCCTCGATCTGGCTATGAATCTGGTTCGGATCGGTGGAGCTGTAGCCGATGTTCATGTGGTTGGATTCGCCGAACCAGAGCAGGAGATGCGCGTAGATCTTCGTTGTAGCCCCGCGATAGAGCAGGGAGTGGATGTCGACCTTGCTGATGTTAGCCGCGCCAAGATTGCCGTTCGATTGGTTGTGGAAATTGTTGGCCGCGCTGGTGTTGTTGTTGGTGAGCACGCGTAAGGTTGTGGTGGGCTTGACGTAATTGCCTGCAAAACAGACGGCAGACACACTAAGAACGACGACTGCTATTGAAAATCCTCTGCGACACATCGGCCCTCGGGAGAGTAGAACCGGGCACGCGGCCTGGTTCTTCGAGCCCGGCGCACGAGGGAAGGCGCCCCCGCCTGTGATTTACCCCGGTGCCGGTCTTTCCTTGCTGGACTTTATTGCTATTTCTCTTGCGCTTGAATTGGTCTTGCGCTGTCTTGCGCCTGCTGGGAACACGCGTTCTGGGAAACGTGTTTGCTGGGAACGCGGCAAGCTTAGCGAGAGAATGGTAACTCAGGGAAGGTAACCGCGGTTTAAGAACCTTCGGGCGGACCTGTGGGCTATTGACATTTGGAAAGAGGACCACTCCGAATCGACTTACGCAAAGTTTGAGCCAACAGTTCGTGCCTGGAAATCATCCTATTGACGCTTTCGTGTCGCTCAATTCCTCTACGGAAGGTGTAAAGGATGATCGTATTCAAGAGACTCTATGAAGTCTCGTTTTTTGGCCTGCTACTCGCGTTGTGCGGCTGCACTGGGCTGACCAACAGTACCAGCACTTCGCCCACTGGAAGCGTGCAGAATCTTAATCACATTGTTGTCATGGCGCAGGAGAATCGCTCGTTCGATTCTTACTTCGGGCAGCTTCCCGCGTACTGGGCCGCGAACGGTTACCCATCGCAACAGTTCGACGGGCTTCCTGCGGGAGCTTCGAATCCCGCATACACCGGAACGACCACTCCGGGGACGACCAATGTTTCCGCATTTCATGTGGCGACCGAGTGCATCGAGAATCTGAGCCCATCATGGGATGAAAGTCATGAAGACTGGAATCTGCAGGCACCGGCATCGAGCACGCCGATGATGAATGGATTCGTCTACAACGCCGCGCAATTCGCGGTGGACTCCAATGCGGCGGGAGCGAACCCGCAATACAGTGACACGCAGGGCCTACGCGCGATGGGCTATTACGATGACAGCGATTTGAATTACTACTACTTCATGGCATCTAATTTCGCCACATCGGATCGCTGGTTCGCGCCGGCTCTTGATCGTACGCAGGTCAACCGCATGTATCTGTTCGCAGCGACCTCGCAGGGATATGCGTATCCTCCGGGGACCGACGCGGCCGACAATGCTCCCTTGACCGCGGCCACGATTTTCGATGAGCTTACGCAGGCCGGCGTCAGTTGGAAGATCTACGCCAGTGACAATATCTGTTCAACCTCGCCGCCGCCCGATGTGGCGGAACGCGCTTCGCGAGGAAAAGTAGAAGACACGTCGAACACTGGTCCATGCACCTATCTGACGCAGTTCGCCAAGTTTGCGCCGCCCAATGCATTGCCCAGCAATGTTGTGCCGGTCTCGCAATACCTAACGGACGTGGCGAATGGCACGCTGCCTTCGGTCGCGTTCATCGAAGCCGGATACTTGTCGAACCGCGACGAACATCCGAGTACGGGTACCAACGTACAGACGGGCGCGGCCTACGTGGAGAGCCTGATCAATGCGCTGATGAGTAGTCCCTCCTGGAAGGATTCGGTCTTCATGCTGACGTACGACGAGCCGGGTGGACTCTACGACCATGTTCCGCCGCAGCCGACCGTTAATCCTGACGGCATCGCGCCCATCGATCTGTTGCCGGGAGATATTTGCTCCACACCCGGAGGCGCGAACTGCGATTTCAATTACACCGGCTATCGCTTGCCGCTGATCGTGATTTCTCCATTCACCAAGAAGAACTATGTTTCGCATACGGTCGCCGACTACACGGCGATTCTGAAACTGATCGAGACGCGGTTCAACGTGCCTGCACTCACCCAGCGCGACGCGGCGCAGATGGACATGACGGAGTTTTTCGATTTTCAGAACGTGCCGTGGGCGACGCCGCCGAATCCGCCGTCCCAGAACACCGGGGGAACCTGCAACGCACTGAGTTTGGGTTATCCCAATCCGTGAGGATACTGCTGCCTATTGCGGATTGGAATTGACTTTCACCGTGTGAGCGACGTAGCGATTCTGTTCGAAACGCGCGAGCGCGGTGACGTCGGCGCCTTCGTGCAACTTCTCATCCACCGGCGCCGAAGGCTCGAGATAGACCTCATAGGTCTTGCCGTTCGTCGAGGAAGTCAAAACAATCAGCCCGTCGTGCAGGTCGAGAAACTTCACCTTGCCGGAGAACGTGAAGGACTGGCCAGGCTCCGCGACGATCGAGATCTGCTGGGCGAAGTCGCTGCCCTTATCACCGCTGCCAAATTTGAGGGTCACCAGCATCCCTTCTTTGAGATTGGCGGTGGACGATGGCTGGCCGTTCTTGGTGATGAGCGTGTTAGGCGTGACGCGCAGCTTCAGAGGCTTGGGTGCGGTCATATCCCGGACCACCAATTCGTTGTGATCGGGGCGATACGACATCACAACTCCCTGGCTTTCACCCTCGGCCTGTCCGGTGCGGAGGCGAATGTTGCGGGCGAAAACCATATCGTTCAAGAGAATGGTGTCGAGATAAATACGCTCGCCGGGCTTCAAGGCTGCGAGGGATGAGGGCTGGCCATCACGATAAACGTTGGTGCGGCCGTCGAAGAATACGGTGGTCTTCCCACCGCCGAAGAGTTCGAGCGTGACGCGGTCCTGCACGCGATCGAGTTTCTGGATGGTGCCTCCCACCAGCGTCGCCTTCGCGCTGGGCAGCGGGGGCAGGTCGGGGATGAGGCTCGCAGGATCGATGGCGTTCTCATCCTCAGGCTTCGCCGCGTTCGCTCTGATCGGAGCGCTGGGCAAAGACGAAGACGAAGTGGGCGGCTCGGTGGTCGAAGAAGCTGCGGAAGATGCTGCGTTGGAAGAAACGACCTGTCCGAGCGCCAGTGAGGCACACGCACACGTGCCGATCAACCATGTTCCGAGCACTAATCTCACAGAGAAACTATTCATGACCCTCCCACGGCGCCATATCTCGGCTAGTTTTTGATGCAGCCGAGCCCTCGGAGGTGGCCCTCAAACGAGCCCAAATAGCGGCAAACGCGGCCCTTATTCATGCATCGAACTTTATGCAGAAAAGAATACCCGCAGCTGTCGATGAGGTGAAAGCGCATGAGATGGAAGCATTGGGTGGCGTTAGCCGTGGTCGGATTGTCGCTGAGCTTCGCCTCGCGCGCACATGCGGGCGACATCACGGTCAAGATTCCCAAGCGGAGTCAATTGACGCCGGTACAGCGACTGAATCGCGAGGGTGTTGAGCAATTGCAGAAGCGCAACTACGAGCGCGCCGAAGCGCTGTTTTACAAGGCGTATCTTTACGACCCCGATGATCCATTCACCCTGAACAATCTCGGGTACATTGCCGAATTGCAGGGACAGGTGGACCGCGCAGCGGAGTTTTACAAGCAGGCCGCCGAACTGCCGACGGATGCCGTAATCGATCAGGCGACTTCACAGGCCCTGCGTGGAAAGCCGGTCAGCGAGGCGCTGGCGATTCCTGATTTGCCCATGCAAGTCAATCACGACAACGTGGAAGCTGTGCGCCTGCTCTCGAAAGGCCGCGCGCCCGAGGCTGATTTGTTGTTGCAGCATACCCTCGCCGAGGATTCTCGCAACGTTTTCACGCTGAACAATCTGGGCGTGACTAAGGAGATGGAAGGCGAATCGCAAGAGGCCCTGAAATATTACGACGAAGCCGCTGCCTCTGGCGCGGACTCAACCGCAGTGGTGACGTTGGACCGATCATGGCGAGGCAAGCGGGCAAGCGAGATGGCGGCCCGAAACGCGAAGGCTTTGCGGGCGCGACTGAACGCGGAAAATACCACGGCAGCGCAGGTCGCGGCCCTCAATCTGCGCGGCGTCTCCGCCATGAACCGCAACGATCTGCAGACGGCGGAGAAGGATTTTCGCGCGGCATATGCGCTCGATCCCGGGAATGCTTTTGCGCTGAATAATATCGGCTACGTAGCCGAGATGACCGGCGATCGCGAGACCGCGCAGTTTTTCTACGACAGCGCGCTGCGCGCTTCCGGCGCGAATGTGACGGTTGGACTAGCCACTCGGCGCGATGCCGAAGGCGAAAAGCTATTTCAGGTCGCAGGCAAGAGCAACGGGCAGGTCGAGCATGCATTGACTTCCGAGCGTGAGGCGCGTCGCCAGCAACCGGCGCCGGTGCGACTGCTACGGCGCGACAACAGTGTGGTCGAGGAACCGTCCCAGTCGCCAGCGAGCACGCCACCACAGAGCACGCCACCACAGAGCGCTCCACCGCAGGGCGCCGCGGCGCAATCATCTCCTCAGTAAGCGCCGAGCTCGCTACGAATTCGACTGCGATTCGCCGCGCTGGTAGCGGTTGATGTCGCTCTCCGGATCGTAGGAGAAATATCGCACCAGATTCTTGAAATAGCGCAGCAAGGTATTGATGTTCGTGTAGTACCAGCAACAGCGCGTCATCTTGGGCGAGAATCCGCAAATGAAGCGAAACCGGCTTAGCGGAGATGGCGCTTCTGTGAGCATGGCCGCGGCCATGCGATGATTGCCATCCAGGATAGTCAGCGGCCCGGTCTCGTCCACTCCGATTAGCAATACCGTGGGATTGACCGGACTGCCGGGGAGCGATGCCGTCAGACGCCGAAGTTTATTGAAGAATTCGTCCTCCGACGCGGTATCCAGCCCCAAACGAATCTGCTGCAAAATTTCAGGAAGATAGAAGCTGCCTTTGGAAACGCGCCGCCATTGGGCGCGGGGGAAGAAACGAATTCTGTCGACATCACCGATGCCGAGCTCGACAGCGAACCATTTCGTGTCCGACGGAAGCTCGCGCCACATCGCGCCGCGACGGAGGAAGAGCAATGCACGACGCAATTCGTTCTCGCGAAGGTTGCTGAGATCGGGATGCATCACCAGGTGATTGAAGACGGAACGGTACTCGTCGAACTCCGGGTAATGGAATTCGCTACGCAGAAACTCAGAGACCACTTCTTCTTCCGACAGAGGCCGCAGCGGGCGCAGAGGCGAATATTTCTGCGCTGGCTCACTGGCCAGACTCTGGCTGATCAACTGGACCACAAGCACCGCGAGCAGCGCTACCATCAGTACGAGTTGCACCAGAATTACGCGTTCCAGCGTCTGGTGGAAAGCGCAGATGCCGACGATGAACACGCCGCTGAAGGCCAATTGAATCCAGCTGGTGTTGGCGATCTTACGCGACATTTCATAGGTGATGATCACCGAACTGAGCGAGTACACCCCCGCGGTTATCGCGTAAAGAAACAGTAACGAGGGAAGGATGTGGGCGCTCGTGGGCGCAAAATGAGCACCGAAGATGGTTCTCCACAGAAAACTGGGAACCATGTAAAGGCCCGCAATCAGTATGGCCAGAATAACGAAGACGAGTCCGAGCGACATGCCCAGGACGGACCAGCTTTCCCGTTCATTTGTTTTTTTACTCGCAGATACAGGAAACATTGTGTTCACCACGGACCAGGCGCACATGTTGACCAGGCGTCCGACCAGGGCAACGGCCGCGTACAGCCCCGCTTCGTCCGCCGGGAAGAAGTGGTTTACCAGAACAATGTCAAAGTTGTTGATCACCGTCTGGCCGGAAAAAAAGACGATGGCTTGCAGACCCTCGCGAAACGAGTTGGCGATGCCACGAAGACGGAATGATGTAATCCCCGGGCTGGGGTGAGCGAAAAAATATGCAAGGACCACAGCCAGCACGCTGGCAAGAACCGCGCCGCGCACGCCCATTCCAAGAGAAATGAGGAGAAATACCCCCGCGAGGCGGACCGCACCCTCGAGCAGAAAATTCATGGCCAGCGGGCCGAACGCTTGAATGCCCTGGATGTATCCGCGGCGAACGCCCAGCGGGATGTAGAAAGCGGTTCCGAGGGCGAGCAGCCTCACGAGACTCACATCCTCCAGGTTCAGATAACGGGCGAGTGGAGCTTCGAACGCGGTCAGCGCGAGGGCAAGGCCGATGCCGGTCATCCATGCGCGCTGATGCAGGCTGGCGAAAATCTCGCTCGCATTTTCTTCCGAGGCGCGCCGCGCAACATATTTGGCACAGACCACCTGGAAGGAAAGCGTAATCGCCGACATCAGCATCAACATGGTGTAGACGGCGGTCGCGTGAGCAAATCCGGCAGGGCCGAGCAGACGAGCTGTGGCCACGTTATATATAAGGTTCGTTATCCCAACCAGACCTGATCCGGCGAGTAGCGTGAGACTTCCTCCCAGCAGCGAGCGCATCGTCTTGACGCGCGCGGTGTGCTTGGGGGGAGCTTCCTGCTTCGGAGTGTCGAGCGTGGGATAAGTCATCGGTGGGTCACGAAGCGCATAGATTCACTGGGCTTTCCTTACATTCTCTAAAACAAAGTCAAGTGCACGACCGGCAGAAGAGCCGTGCGCGTGGATCCGGGGAAGTTGTAGAAAGATTGCTGCTCGAGTCCAACAGAGAAGCGCATCGGATAAGAAATCGGCACGTCTGCGCCGTCATCCTTCATCGATCCATGCATCGACCGGACGTACTGCACCAGGAACTGGCTCTGCGCGTTGTCGTACGTGTGATAGCCCTCGCCGCGCGAGAGTATGAACGAGCCTTGGGCACTCCAGCGGTGGTTGATGCGGAGATCGAATCTCCCACCTGGCAAGAACGCCTCGGCGATGGCGTAGCGAGTGTCGAAAACTTCCCAGGAGCGAAGCGACTCGGCAAGAATCGCGGCGGTGATGCGGTCACCGAACTTGTGCTGCACCCCGGCATACGATGACGTGGTGAAGTATTCAATGATGGTGGGGCGATACAGCACGTCGCGAGCGGTGTATCCGGCGATCAGCGAAGTATTGCCCCAGGGCCGGCCCACGGTGAATTCCACATTTGCGAAAACGTCACGCGAGTGCAGATCCTGACCGGTAAAAGGTCCAGCCTCGCGAATCGCGCTTCCGTGCACCGAGACCCAGTTGAAAAAAGAATTAGTCGACACGTAAAGGAACTGCCGAAAGAGATTTTGACTCATGAACTGCGGAGAGATCTTGTCGCGGCGCACGGTATACTGCAGACCGCCGTCGAAGCTGATCGAATTCGATCCGAAGCGCAGCACGGGAGTGATGCCACCATTGAAGAAGGTGTCGTAGGTGTTGCGATCCTGCACTACGTTGACACTGGGGAAAAGAAAACGTCCGACGCTGAGGCTCTCGCCGACGAATCCGGTAATCGCCGGCAGTCCGTCGATATTCAGCCGGTAATGAGATTCAGCGAGGCTCTGATAGGAATGACGGGGCGGCGGCAGCAACGCTGGATTAGTAACGTTCAGAATCTTGGCATTGAGGGCGTAGACGTTGAGATCTTCGAGCGCCGGAGCGAACGAAGCTTCAGGAACGATGCTGAATTTGTCGGTGATGACGGGGCGGCCTACCTCATCGGCGGACTCGAATTGCGCGGTTTCAGCAGTGGTCGAATTCTCCTGCCCGGCAACGCTGCTGGCTTGCGCGAACGCCGACAGCGCGTGCACAGGATCCTGGCGCTGGCGGGATACGTTGGCCGCGGCCATCTGGTATTCGTAGTCGCTGCGAAATCCGGTCGCGGGTCCTAGCTTGGCCAGCGCTTTTTCCGCGTTCTGGGTTCTTCCTTCGGCGAGATAGGTGTTGGTCAGTCCCAGCTCGACCGAGCGCGAGTCAGCGCCCGCTAACTGAGCTTTGTCGAAGTAAGTTTCGGCGAGATCGAAATCGTGTAGCGACAGGAACACGTTGGCCGCGCCGAGAATGTCTTCGGGTGCAACGGGGCCGGAGCCGGCACGGGCCTCGGCGAATCCCAGCGCAACTTGGCGGCGCGCTTCTTCTCCGTGGCCGCGTTCGGCAAAAAGATGAGCCAGGGCGAGGCGCACATCGAGGCGGTCGCCATCCGGCACATCGAGGGCGCGCGAAAAGCGCTGCATGGCGGCGTCGCGTTCACCGAGTGTGAGAAGAGCATCGCCAGTCGCCATCAGGATTTTGACCTGTTCAGCGCCGTACTTTTCCGCGGCCTCGATGTCGCGATGCGCGGCGTCGCGATCGTTCTCTTTGGCGTGAACTTGGGCGCGCAACGCATAGACTTCAGGATCTGTGGGCGAAAGCTTCTCTGCGACATCCAGCGCCTCTAGCGCCTTCTGATAACTTGCCGTGCGGTAAAGCGCGTCGGCATAGGCCAGTTGTGTCGGCAGATCGTTCGGCTCCTCAGTCAGCGCTGTTCGATATTCCGGCAGAGCGTGAGCAAAATCGCGCTGCTGCCGATACGCCTCGGCGCGCGCCAGGTGCCAGGCATGTGTCTTGCCCAGGCGCTTTCCGGCGATTTCCAGCTGCGCTAATGCGGGCCGCGGACGGTGCCGTTGCAGATCGGCGTAGGCCAGGCCGAGATGCGCCTCGCCATAGTCGGACTTGAGTCGAATCGCAGTTTCAAAATCCTGAATGGCCTTGTCAGGCTGGCGCAGATCGTCGTAGACAAAACCGCGGTTGACATATCCGGTGGCCATTTGCGGATCGCTCTTCAGCGCGCGCGTGAAATTGTCGAGCGCGTCTTGCAGCTTTCCGTCGCGCACGCTCAGGTATCCGGCGATGAGCGCGAGGTCTTTGTCGTCGTGAAGGCGAGAGTTATATTTCTCAACCAGGGCCCGTGCGTCGTCATAGCGCCCGAGATTGTACAAATCGTACGCAAGGTAGACGACGCCTTCCCGATCGTTCGGTAGTTTGGCGATCACTTGATATCCCAGCTTCGCTGATGCCTCATAGTCGCCCTTTAGTGTGAGGAAGCGCTCATGCTCGCGCTCGACTTGCGGAGCATCCGCAGCCAGACCATGGGCACGATCGAGCCATTTTTGCGCGAGGTCGTAGTTGTGCGCCTCCAGCGCCGCATTGGCGCCTCCCGCGATAACCATGGCGTTGCCGTGTCCATGCTCATAGGCCCGCTCGTATTCGGTGTCGGCGGGATGAAGTTTTCTTTCGGCGGTGTAGAGATCGCCCAGGGCCAGATGCGGGCCGAAATCGTTGGGGTGGGCGTTCACGGCACGAATGAAATATTCCTCCGCAGTTTTGTTGTCACCGTCCTCGCGCGCCAGATAGCCCAGCGACGACAGCGCTGTGCGGTTGTGGTCGTCGAGGGAGAGAACTTTCTGGAACGTATCGCGCGCGGCGTCCTTCTGCCCTAACTTCCACTGCAGGCTAGCGTAGTTCAACAGCGAATTCACGTTGGTGGGCGCGAGCGCAAGGGCGGCTTGCAAGTCTTTATTGGCGGCATCGGTGTTTCCTGACGCTGCTTCGACCGCAGCGCGCAGCCGCAAGAATTCTGGTTGCACTGACGGTGCCACTTGCGCACTTTGCAGCTCCGTCGAGGCGGCATCAAGTTGTTGTTTCGCGTCGGCCGGATTGTCGAGTTGCTGATCGAGTTCGTAAAGGTTGAGCCGCAATTCGATGGGATAAAGCGCTCCCTCCGGAACTTGAGGCGCCAACTTGCTGATGGCTTCGGCGTATTCGGCTCTCGCCTCGGTGGGATTATCTTGCGCCTCGGCAAGCTGGCCGAGAATCGCGTGCAGCCGATAGCTGTTGGAGTCAACCTGCCGGGCGTTATCAAGGAAGGGACGAGCGGCGTCAAACTGGCCCAGATTCACTAAGGCTTGCGCCGCGCTGAGATCGAGCGCGATGTTGCCCTTTGCCGACTTCGCCAGTTGCGAATAAAGATTTGCCGCTTGCTCTTGCCTGCCCGCCAGCTGATAGGTGTAAGCCAGGTCTGCCTGCACATCGACAGACTTGGTGGGAATCGCCTGCAGGCTCGCGATCGCCTGATCATACTTGCCCTGATCGCGAAATTCGTCGGCGACTGCGCGCAGAACTTCGGGATCCCGCGGACCACGGGCTCGGGCGCGATTCAGATAAGTCGTAGCCTCTTCCGTATTTCCCAGACGCTGGTACGCGTGAGAGATCAGCAAATCGGTGTGCGGCGAGCCTTGCAGCGTATCGGCGCGCTTGAGAAGTTCAAGCGCTTTGTTCGGGTCGGAGCTGAGAATGAGTTCTCCGGCAAGTTGCAGGCTATTGGCATCTTTTGGATTTGCATCGATGACACGCTGCAACAGTTGCTCGGCATCGTTGGTGCGACCCATCTTCGCGTAAGTCTGCGCCAGCCCTGCCATGCCGTGTACCGAACCGGGTTGCACGCGAAGCCCGTGATTGTAGGCGTCGATCGATTCCTGATAGTGATCATGCAGGCGGGCCGCATATCCCAGCAGGAACCACAGCTCCGCGTTTTGCGGAGCGGCGTTGGCAGCGTGCTGCGCGAAGTTTTCGGCGGCAGCATAATCGCTGCGGTTAATCGCATCCTGCGCAGCGTGAGCCTGGCGGGCCACTTCAATGCTCGATCCCCAACCTAGGCCATTCTGTGAGCCTTCGCTGGAGTTTGTCTGGCTCGGCTGCTGCGCGCCTGACTGCTGAGTTTGCGCCGCAGGTTTGTTGTCAGGATGAAGGTCGTACGTCTGCCCAAGTGCGCAGTGGACCCAAAGAACAATTAAAAAGCTCGTGAGCGGAAGTCGGCTTTTCACGGAATCACCAATCTGCAAAGGTTTTCAATTTCCTCCCGAAGGGGAATGATGCGGCCAATTGAGATGCCGAGGACCGACTGGAGGCTGCCTTTCCGCATGTGCCGATTGAGGCAACTCTTCTTTATTACCCTTCATTAGGCGCCCAGCGCGAAAAAGTACTTGTAAACCTTCAGGGCGGTTTGTGAATCCAACTTGGGCTCGCGTAAAGGCATGTCACAAACCATGTTTGACCGTAGCGAAAGCTATTCGCGCCCAATTCCGCTGTTGGCCGTCGTACTAGTTGCGCTCGCGGTGCATGGACCGCTTCTGTTCATGCAACTGCCGTCGGGATCGTTCGACGCCAACTTCCATATCTTCTTTGCCTCTCATTACGCTCATCACTGGTTCAATCCATGGAATGAGAAGTGGTTTGCCGGATTCTCGCAGACCACGTATCCGCCGCTGACCCACCAGTGGATCGCGCTGCTTTCGAACGTAGCGGGCCTCAACATGGCTTACATGCTGGTGCAGTTAATCGCGGTGCTGCTTCTGGCGGTAGGGGTTTATCGCTTTGCTCGGATCTGGGTGGACGAATCTGCCGCAAGCTATGCGGCCCTGGGCAGCGTCTTTGTGGGAGCGCTGGCTTTCTTGATGTATCAAGCGGGGCAGTTGGCGACGGTGGCTTCGGCGGCACTATACCTGAATGCGCTGCCGTATTTCTATGAATGGATGGTGGGCGCATCAGGAAGTTCGCTAGTGAAGGGTGTGACGATCGGTTGGGCTGCGGCTGCGGCGCACCACGTGACGCTGATCTTCGGAGTCATTTTCTTCGCCGCGCCCGTGGTGTGGGTGGCGTGCATCGACGCGCGCGACGAGCGCGTTGCCGCTTCGGTTCGGGGAGCGCTGACGCGTGCCGTTGTGTTCGCGGTTGCGGTGGGAGTCGGAGTCGGAGCCATTCTGTTGCCCTACTGGCTGGCTCTAATTCAGCATCCGATTCATCAGATTCCGATTCCACACGACAGCCGCTCCAACTATCTCCTGCATTCGATAACAGGCGTAAATTATTTCGTGATCCCGTATGGAGCGCTGATCCTGGCTCTGCCGTTCATCTTCATGCGCGGAGCAGCCAAGCCGCGCTTGCGGCCGTTGCTGCTGGGATTCTGGCTGACTTTCATCTTCGGCCTCGGCGGCACCACGCCGTTGCCGCGCTGGCTACTTGGGCGGGCTTATGAAATTCTGACCTTCGAGCGATTTGCGTTTTGGGCAACGCTGATGGCCATGCCGATTGTCGGACTGCTGGCGATCGAGTTGCTCCGCCGCTTCGGAAACCGGGCCGCTGCCGGATTAGCTTTGGCCTGCGTAGCGACTCTCGGAGCCACGCTATGGTGGCTGCGGGTGAATCCGTATCGACCAACAGCTACCGCTACCATCGACGTGCAACCGGTCATCGCCTTCCTGAATCGCGATGGGCACGACTCCTATCGCTATATGACGCTCGGATTCGGCAGCGACCTGGCGAAAGTCGCCACCTACACCGATGCAACGAGCGTTGATGGCGACTACAATTCCGCCCGTCTGCTGCCGGAAATGACTCACTATGGCTCGGCTCAGCTGACCAATGCGAAGTTCTATGGCACAGCGGGCATGTCCGCGTTGCGCGCGATGCTCGAGCACGCCGACCGCTACGGACTGAAATACATTTTCGTTCACGACACTTACTACGAGCCGCTGCTGACGTTTGTAGGATGGCGCAAGATCGAGACCTTTGATCTGGGTGCGGTGACAGCGTGGTCGAAAGAAGACGTTCCTCCGGCCCACCGGATTCCTTCGGATGCAGTGCCTCCGGCGTGGCAGGGACTTCTATGGGGCACGCTGCCGATTGGGGCCAGCCTTCTGGCAATGTTCCTGGTGGTGTTCGTGCCGGAAACGCGCCGCATTCCGCTTGCGGTTCCAGTCGAGCCAACTCGCACGGAAAAGCAATACGTCGCTTGAAATCGAAATCAATGGAGAGACAGTGAGTCTATGAAATGGGCTCTAGCACTCGGTCTGGCGGTGGCGACGGCGATCTTGATTGCCATTGCCGTCATTCATCCGGTGAGCGGCGGTGGCACGGTCGGAATCGCCGCCGGGTCTGCACTGCCGGGGTTCGCAGCGCGGCCGGACACTCCTGAGCACACTCTGACAATCATGTTGAGTGGCGTGCAGCGCCGCGATTGGGGCAGAGCTTATTCCGTCGTCGCCAAAAACAACGGCGTGGATGAGCAGTCGATCGCGTCTGGAGTGGACTGGATCCGACGGCAGCCTGCGGACATTTTCGAATCTGGAGAGTTTCGATCTCTGGCCCTTGCACGCTACTGACGATGACGCACAGATTCGCGCGCGGCTGAAATGGACGACTCCCGTGGGCCCGGTGGAAGATGTGCGCGACTTTCATTTGGTGCGAGCCGGAAATGGGTGGAACGTGATTCTGCCCAAGACCGAGCCGTTGAATGTTCCTGCGCAGATCGTTCCGGTCACGTACCTGCGATGGGATCTGGTGAGCGGGAACGCGCAAGACGAATGGGGCTCGCACAATGTGGACGCGCCGCACGTGCGCATCATTTCGATGAACGCGGTCGACAACGCCCAGGGCGCGGTCGTGATGGGCGAAGTGGAAAACGACGACACCATTCCGGCATTCGTGAATGTGAATGCCACGCTGGTGAACGCCGCTGGAAATCCGATCGACCAGGAAAACAGCTTCGACAAAATCGCGCATGTGCTTCTGCCCAAGGAAGTCTCTCCGTATCGCATCGACTTTCCGGGACTTGATCTGTCGAAGGTCAAGAACGTGCGGATGGACGTAAAAGCCGCGCTGGTGCCGGCGTCGGCCGATCCCGTGATCGGCGTCATGGATCAGAAGATAGAAAAAGATCTGCAGGGCAATTCGGTGCTGCAGGGGCAGTTGCTGAATCAGAGCGGGCAAACGGTGAACATCCCGCATGTGATTGCCAGCTTTTACGACAGCAACGGGCGGGTGATCTGGGTTTCCGACGGTTATGTCGATCACGCGCTGCCGCCGCAGGAATCGCAGCCCTTCGCAGTGCAGGTTCCGCGAAACATCGCGGCAAACGTACGGAGCTTCCATGTCGTGGTCAATCAATATAGCCTGCACAAATCGTAGTGCCGCAGCTTGTGCGATCGCCGGCTTGATTCTTGGCGCATGCCTGATGTCCGCGCATGCACAAAATATTCGTGTGCCTGAATCCGTGCCCGCAGGCTCGCAGCCGACCATCTCGGCCTCAGGCAGCGGTAGTGCGACGCTCTATCTGGTGGGGCCGGGCGTCTCCAGCAAGAGCACAATCAATTTGGGTGAAGACTTCCAGGTGCCGGCAGAGAATCTGAAATATTCCGGACAGTATCTCGCTATCGTTTGCTCTGATACCTGCCACAGCGCGGCCTTCACTGTCACTCCGGCGCCACCGGCGCGCCTAAGCTTTCTGGTGCATCCGTCGCGGGTGCCGGTGAGCCGACCGGACGCGGTGAGCGGCGTGGCATTTCCTTTTGATCGATTCGGCAATCTTGTGCTCGCTCCCGCGAACGTCGATTTCCAGGCCGCGGGTGCCAAAGAGTCGCTATTTTCGCGTGCGGTTCCGACGCGCGACGGCGTTGCCTGGTTCCGGACCTCCTCGGGAAAGGCCGCGGGCGTGTTGCACGTGGATGCGTCGGCGGATGGCGTTCAATCACGCCGCGTGCTCCAGCAAGTCGCGTCGGAGCCATGCAATCTGCGCATCAAGGGCGATCGCACCGCGAAAGGAATTGAAGTGGAAACCGAACCGGTGCGGGATTGCGCGGGAAATCCGGTTTCGGATGGCACGATTGTCACGTTCACGGCCACAGGCTCGGGCGAGCGGGACACGGTGGATGCGCCGATTAAAGGAGACGTAGCTCGCGCCCGGCTGATTGCTTCGGGACCGGTGGTGGTCTCAGCGGCGTCGGGCGTGGTGCTGGGAAACGAAGTGCGGATTGAAGGTGGCAAGCCATGATTCGCGAAACTGTGATTCGCGCTTGCAGCCAGCGAATTGCCTTCATGGCGCTGTCGCTGATGCTCGTGCTGCCGGCTGTGGCGGCAGGGCCCACGGTAGGCGTGGAATTCGATGCCAGCAAGGCTGCTCCTCGCACGGTCGAAGATCAGACCAAGCGTCGCATCGAGGCGGACTATCGTTTGGCATGGACGAATCTTGCTGAAGCGGTCGACCTAAACGACAGCGCGCCGCTGCAGAGCCTCTTACGTCGGTTCGGCGAAGAAGTGGCTCACTGATACCGTCTCCAACCAGCAGCAATCGGGGCTGACGACGAAATACCTCAATCAAAATCACAAGCTCGAAGCGGTTTTCTACGCGCCAGAAGGCGATGTAATGGAACTGCACGATACGGCCGAATATCAAATGCAAGTGCTCGACGGCGGCAAGGTGATCTACGATCAGCCGGTCGTGGCGCACTTCATTGTGCTGATGACCCCCGGCGCTGACCGCTGGGTTGTGCGCCAGCTACAGTCTGTACCGCATTTCTGAGTGACGCCATCGCTGATTCCGAGCCGCGTCTACAGTGATTCCTCCACGCGTGTAATACCAACCAAGGCTCTACCACATCGCATCCAAGCCAGGATAAGAGTGAACAAGAAATGGAGACACTTCTTGCTGAAGGGGTTCGTGGGCTTTGCGATTGCGTGTTTCCTGTTTGTCAGCGGATGTGCCACGTCTGGATTGCGTCATGCGCCGGGGCAAAATGAACACGCACCCTCGGCCTATCCCAAAATTCTTGCCGTCTACATGCCGTGGTTCGGCGATCACAGCCACATCGACGTCGGATACTCCAGCGAGGATAAGGGCGTTCTGCGGCATCAGATTCAGCAGGCGCGGCAGCGCGGAATCTCGGGTTTCGTGGTGGACTGGAATGGCGAGCGCACTCCGTATGCCGATCACAATTTCGGACTGCTCGAAGAGGTCGCAAATGAAAGCCATTTCCACGTCGCGCTGCTTTACAACGAGGCGCAGGGCGACGACTCGCAAGCGACCGACGATGCCATGGCCGCGTTCGATGAAGCCTATAAGAACTACATCGGGCCGCAGGCGCCGAACCACGACGCGTATCTGCTGTATCAGGGGCATCCGCTGATCTTTGTTTTTCCCAAACGCGCAAGCACCGACTGGAATCGTGTTCGTGCGCATTGCGCCAACTGGGAATCACCGCCGGTCCTGATTTACAAAGACCAACCGCCGCCGCAATTCGCCGATGCGTTCGCTGGATCGTACGCATGGGTGCAGCCCGGAAGCCAGGGATGGAAGCCGGATGGCAGCAACTGGGGCGAGGACTATCTGGACTACTTCTACAAGACGATGAAGAAACAGCCGAACAGGATCGCAGTGGGAGCGGCCTGGCCGGGATTCGATGATTCGCGTGCCAGTTGGAGTCTGAATCGACACATGCAAAATCGCTGCGGCCAGACGCTCGACGACACCATGGACTTCTACCGGCGCTACTACGACGATTCCAGTCCGCTGCCGTTCTTGTTGATTGAAACCTGGAACGATTATGAAGAGGGAACTGCCATCGAGCGCGTGAACTCCGCAAGTTGCAAGACCCCGAGCGATCAGCAGGCGCGCGCCGCGGCGCACTAAATGCATGATGCATTACGAATGGTGCAATGAAATGACAACCTCGCAAAAGGGATGTTCATCCAAGGGACTCCATGGAAACTGATCAAATACAAACATCAAGGTCCGGCTTCGAGACACTCTCCCGCGTGCTGCTGGCAGGGCCGGAGAGCACAGGCGAAACGCAGCAACTGCGCGAGGTTACTTCTGCGTGGAGTCTTCGCGACTGGGCGGAGTTGGACTCGCTGGCCGCGATGAATCACGTCATCATGCGCGCCTATCCGCGCCTGCAAGCATTACTTTCGGACGGTCGCGAAACGGATGGGCTGCAATTTCTCGCACAGGCGCTGCAAAAAGAGAGTGCCCGAATTCAGTACGCGATTCCATTCCTTCACCGCATCTGTCAGGAGCTGGAGGCCGCAGGAAATGTGATCGTGATTAAATCCCTCGACCACTGGCCGGACCTGGGAAGCGATCTGGATCTTTACACCGACGCCGATCCGCGGGCCATCGTCGAGATCATGCGCACTCAGTTCCGCGCCGAGGTTGAAAAACAGAGTTGGGGAGACCGGTTGGCAAATAAATGGAATTTCGCCATACCGGAATTGCCAGAACTCTTGGAAGTTCATATCGGCAGGCTGGGGCAGACGGGCGAGCAGCGGGCGATCGGAGAATCGTTGGTGAAGCGCTCCGTATTTCGCGAGATCAACGGATACGATTTTCGCGTTTCCGCCACGGAAGATCGCATCGTGATCAGCACATTGCAACGCATGTTTCGGCATTTCTATATTCGATTGTGCGACGTGCTCGAACTCGCGCAACTCATGGATGCGGGCGCCATCAACTACGAATACCTGCATTCCCTGGCGGAGTCCGCCGGGCTGTGGGAGGGCGTTGCGACCTATCTCCGCATCGTTTCCGAATACGCGGCGCATTTTCGGGGCACAGCGACACCGCTCCCCGCGCTGGTTCGCGAAGCCGCACTGTTCGGAAACGACCAGGTGTACTTTCGCAAAGGATTTCTGCGAATTCCCATCATGCCGCATTCGGCACGGCTTTACGTGGCGGAGCTGGGAACGTTGCTCTCTGGCGGCGAGATCGGCAATTCGCTGCGCTTGAGTCTGCTGCCCGCCCTGGCTACGGCAGCGGCTATCAAGCAGGGAATCACCAACAGCGATAAGGGCGTATGGTAGCCGGGCGCCGGTCGACTTGATGTTTCTCAGTTGGGTATTACTGAACCGGTTAATCTAAGTGGTTTACTGCATTGTTAGGAATTGCCGCAGCTTCTATGGTGAGAGGACTAACGCCTTAACCATCTGCCGACCGCTCTTTATCGGAGATCCGCTTGCGCACGGGAAATAGGGTGCATCTTGGTCAGAATTCTAGTAGTGGACGACAATCCAGCAGTGCGGCACTATTTGCGCGCAATTTTAGAACAGCAAAGCACGTGGCAGGTCTGTAGTGAGGCGCGTACCGGCAAAGAAGCGTTGGATCGCGTGCAGGAATCGCAGCCCGACCTGGTGCTTCTTGACTTTCAGATGCCGGACACCAACGGTCTGGATGTGGCTCGGCAGATGGCGCATCTCTATCCTGCGATTCCGATTCTGATGATCACCGTTCATTTGAACAAGCAACTCGCATTGGCGGCGCGCGAGGCCGGAATTCGCGGCGCCTGCGCGAAATCCGACGTCGGTTCAATCATTGAGGCTGTAGAGACGGTGCTTCATCACGAAACTTATTTCCCCGCAATGTCTGCACTTCACTGATAGAGTCGATTCGAGATGTGAATACAGGATTCCCTGTATTCGGATGAAACTGTGTGGCTGCTACTTTAATCAGGGCGTCTTGGGACTGCTGGGTCTAATCGATTCAAGAATCAAGTATTTATTCTCAATCTTCCCCAAGATACGCGAGTCAAACCATGGCAACTCGGATCTTACTGGTGGACGATCATCCCATCGTCAGGGAAGGCCTGAAAACAGTTCTACAACGCAGGCCAGGCTGGCAAGTAGTGGGAGAGGCTTCGAATGGCATGGAGGCGTTGGAGAAAGCGGAGAGCCTCCACCCGGAAATAATAGTTCTCGACATTACGATGCCCAAGATGAACGGCCTTGAAGTCTGCCGCATCGTGAAGCAGAAAATGCCGGGGATCGAAGTTCTGATGGTTACACAACACGACTCGCCGCAAATGATGCGCGAAGCGCTGAGCGCAGGAGCGAAGGGTTACGTGGTGAAGTCGAATGCAGCACGCGATCTGTTGGAAGCGATTGAGGTAGTCAGCAAACACGAGGTGTTCACCGCGCTGGCGCGGCTGGACCCGGCCCCTGCGGAATAGTTTGCTCGGGCATACATAAGGCTGATCAACCTCCTAAGGACGGTTTGCTATGAAGCTTCGAATTCTGCTCGCAGATGACCACGAGATTGTACGGCGCGGCTTGGCTGCGCTGCTGCAACGGCACGAAGGTTGGGAGATCTGCGGCGAAGCGATTGACGGCCGCGAAGCCGTCGAAAAAGCCAAGGAACTAAAGCCCGACGTCGTCATCATCGACATTGGCATGCCAAATCTGAATGGCCTCGACGCCACGCGCCGCCTCTTGCAGCATGATCCGAATTTCAAAGTGATCGTGCTGACGGTGACGGATGCGGATCAAGTGATTCGCGAGGCGCTGGATGCCGGCGCGCGTGGCTTCGTCCTGAAGTCCGACGCGGCGCGAGATCTGGTCTCAGCCATTGAAGCGCTCGAGGGCAAGCGCATGTTCTTCACGCCCCGCGTGAATGAATTGTTGTTGGCGGGGTTTCTGGAAAAAGGTCATGCCATTTCGCGCAGCCAGCCGCCAACGCTGCCAACTCTGACCGCCCGCGAGCGCGAAATCACGCAACTGCTGGCTGAGGGAAGAAGTTCGAAAGAAGCTGCGTCCCTGCTGAATCTAAGTACGAAGACGGTCGAAACCCACCGCAGCAACATCATGCGCAAGTTGAGTTTGCATTCGATCCGTGACCTGGTGGTTTATGCCATCAAGAATAAGATCATCCAGATCGAAATGCCGCCCGAGGGAACCGATCACGTGCCCAAAACCGCCGCTACAGGTTAATGCGCGCGCCCGATTCTTTCAATCTCGCCGATCGCTAACCACTCGTCCTTTGCCGCTCGTCATCGTTCCCAACAATTACCATCCGCCCAAGTTACGGAGACGACTCTCCCGTATAGACGCCGGTCCTCGTGCGCACCGTCAGTTGCGGAATCCCCGGCGCTCGAGCTTGCACTTGAATGGGATGGTACTTCGCGCGGGCATCTTCGTTTTCCGGCTTGTAGGCAATGATGTACTGGCTGCGAATGTCGTGCGCGAGCTGTTGCGTAACGTCGGTAACCTGGCTGAGATCGTCGGGGAAAAAGGCCGCGCCTCCGGTTGCATCGGCGAGTTTCTGCAGAGCCTGGCGGCCCATAGGCTGCATCTCGCCGCCGGTCAGGCCGATGGCGTAGAGCGTGGGACCATTCCGTTGCTGCAGGTGCTGGATCGCTTCATTCAAAGTTTCCCGGCTCATGTTGTCGTCGCCGTCGGTGATGACCAGCAAAATCTTCTTATCGAGTCGCGGATTGTTTTCCAGATGGATGGTTGAAGCCACGACCGCGTCGTAGAGCGCGGTATCGCCCTGCGTCGAAACCTGATGAAGCGCGCGTTCCAGTTGCCCGACGTCGGAAGTGAAGTCCTGATCGAGATAGGAATTGCGACTGAAATTCACCACGAAGACTTCGTCTTTGGGATTGCTGGCGCGAATCAAATTCACCACCGCCTGATTCACCTGGGCGCGTTTGTCGCGCATGGAACCAGAGTTATCCACCACGATGCCGATGGCCACGGGCACATCTTCGCGGCGGAAGGACGTAATCGTTTGCGGGCGGCCATCTTCGAAGACCGCGAACGCACCGCGGTCAAGATGGGTTTCGAGATGGCGTTGCTGATCGACAACCGTGGCGTGCAACACGACTTCTTCCACCTGCTTCTTGAAGACAAATCCGTTGTCCTCGCTGCCGTTATTTGCGCCGTGGGCCGAGGGAGTCGACTGAATCGGCTGTGGCGGGGGAGTGCTGCGCGGAGGCGTGTTCGGCGTGTCCGCGTCTTGTGCGACGGCCGTCACGGCCAACGAAAGCAGAATGATCGATCCGAGAATGACGGATCCGACCCGTCGTGCAATGCAGAATCGCGAGAGTGCGATTGAGCGCATGAATCCCTTCTCCTTATTGAGCGTTACTTGGATGCTGCAAGAGGCTGTAGGGAGGGTTCAGTGGATTATTTCGTTCGGCCTTGCGTGTTTTTCATAAAACTACGAAAAAGCTAGTAGATCGCCTTACAGCGAACACCTTAGGCCGACATCGAAAGCCCAGAACTCCTCAGCAAACACCTGATTGACCCACACCACCCAGGTGACGCTACTATGACGACGCCCGAAGTTAAGTCAGGGATTGGCATAACAAGGCCAGCACCTGAATCCGGAATTGGCAAAAGTTACATCGGTCCCAGGTAAGGCGGTTGCGGCTAAACCGTTATTCAGCAACGACTAAGAGTTTGGCACGATTTGTGCAAATGACTGAAAACGATTCGCTTCTGATGTGCAGTTCAAACTACATTCGAAACCCGTTCTGGAGGTGAGGCGTGAGTATGCTTCGAATCCTTATTGCTGATGATCATGAAGTGGCCCGCCGAGGCATTCGTGCCTTGATCGAGAGCCATGTGGGATGGGAGGTATGTGCGGAAGCGTCCGACGGACGCGATGCCGTGCGTTTAGCAGCCCAACTGAAGCCCGACGTCGTCCTGCTCGACATCGGTATGCCCAGTCTGAATGGGCTGGACGCGACGCGCCAGATTCTGACTGCCGCGCCCAACACTCGCATCCTGATTCTGACCATGCACGACTCGGAACAGGTCGTACGAGAAGTTCTTGCCGCCGGAGCGCGCGGCTTTCTGCTGAAATCCGATGCTGGTCGCGACCTGGTCTCGGCCGTGGAGGCTTTGCAGCACAAGCGCACATTTTTCACTACCAAGGTTGCGCAGCTCGTTCTAGAGGGATATCTGCACCCCAGCCTCAGCGCGGAAAAGCTGGGACGAAGCGTGCTTACCCCGCGCGAGCGGGAAGTAATTCAGTTGCTGGCGGAAGGGAAGACCACGAAAGAGGTTGCGACCACTCTTAACCTCAGCGTGAAGACCGCGGAAACTCACCGCACCAACCTGATGCGCAAACTGGATTTGCATTCGGTAGTGGATCTGACGCTCTATGCCGTGCGCAACGGCATCGTGCACGTTGCCTAGACGTCTACCTTGCAGAGAAATGCGCGGACACAACGTCTTCTGTGTCCGCGCATTTGAGTCAGGCTTACGACATCAGCTCAATGCTGAGAACGTGGAGCACATTGCTCTTGGGATCCAACTTCCCCGCGACCTTCACCTGCTTGCCCTCATAGGCCTTCGCCTTCCCGGGATCGTCGAGTTGATAAGCCGAGCTGTCCGAGACCTTCAGCATGTATTCCTTGCCCGCGCGGACAATCGTGCCAGTAAAGTCCTGCGCTCGCGAATTCTGCTCGGCGTCGGAGCCTGCCGGCTGCGAAGCGGAAGATTGTTTAGAAGAAGAATCGCTGGGCTGCGACTGCGTCTGGCCGGAGGGCTGATCCGCCCGCTCCGGCGGGGGAAGAGGAGTCGGGACCGGCTGCGGTTTCTGCAGTTCCGACCAGGCGATGAGCTGAGGGCCTAGAATCTGCGGCAATTGCTCATTGCGCTGCTGAGGTGATGGCTCGGTTGCGTTTTGGGCAAATAGGAAGCCGCAAGAGATGCAGAACAGAAACACTCCCGCTAGAAAATAGCCAGTCCTTCTCATACACGTAACCTCCGAAAAGGACGAAGCAGCGAGGCGTAAAGCCTTGCCGAGCGGATGAGATCGCCCAATTGCAGGCGATTAGAACAGACGGGCAAGCTGCGGTCGATACAGCGAGGTCCGTATTCTGCGCGGGTTCGTCGTCAAGATTGGTCCGGTCAAGATTCGCCAAGATTCGCCGAGCTGAAATGTAGCTAGCCGGGTCAGTACTGTTTTCGCTGTATGGTCAAAGCCGCCGGCATCAATTAAAAAGGGGTCAGCTCCGAACCATTGCCCAGAGGTTCGCTGTTGAAGACGATCATGGGTTAACGTTGGCTGGATGGCCGACATTCTGATCCTCACGATCGTCTTTCATTTTTTCGGCCCGCCTGCCCTTCTTGACTAGTCGAAGGAAAGAATTACCCTCCGGCCTACCCTCATCAGCAGTAAACTTATTGAAAACACAGGTAGCTTGATGGCAGGTCCCGTGCACGCAAATAAGAAATAGGGTGATGCGGGTATTGGACGACGGAGCTCTACAAGCAAACATTGTAGCCAGGGTTTCTGACCTTCTGATTCAAGGGACTGCGAGAACAGGGAGCTTCTGGATCCATCAGCGGCGCGAGTAATATTTCCTCGCAGGAATAAAGGAATATTCGAAGATGCGACTGTTAAGCGCCCGCCTGATTATCTCGCTCATTGTCGGCGTGACTCTGGTCTCCGCTTGCTCGTCGTATTACCAGGTGCTGATGTTGAAGCGCTCCCTGCGAAGGGATCTGCAGCATCGCGCCGAGGTGCTGGCGGAAAGTCTTGCCGGAAATGTGGAACGCGATTTGGAACGGGATGAGAAGGCCGTGCTGCAGCGCACGGTTCAGCATTTCGCCAATCGCGAGCATCTGATCGGCCTGGCGGTTTATGACGCGCAGGCTCAGCCCATTGCCGTCACCCAGGACCTTGCGCTTCCGATGGCCACCGCTCCGGCGGTAGTTTCGGAAGCGATGAAGCAAAATCGGGGTTCTAACAGCTTCCTGCACCTGAATGGAACCTCGGTCGATATTTATGCCGTTCCGCTCCATCACGGAACGGATCTGACCGGCAGTCTCGCCATCGTTCACGACGCGGAGTACATTCGTGCGCAAAGCGTAACCATCTGGCGGGACACATTTCTGAGCGCGTTAGCGCATGTAGTCCTGATCGTCGCTATTACGCTGCTCATCGTTCGCTGGAGCATTGCCGGGCCCATCTCTCGTACCGCCAACTGGATGAAAGCGCTGCGCACTGGCCGGGTAACCGCGGCACGTATCAAAGTCCCGGATATGGAGTTATTCCGCCCTCTCGCCCGCGAAGTCGCAACCATGGCCGAGAGCCTGAACACGGCCCGCACTGCGGCTCAACTCGAAGCCCGCCTGCGAGAAATGGGCGAGTCCATCTGGACTTCTGAGCGGCTCGCAGTCCACGTGCAGGATCGTCTGGAAGACGGCAGGCTCTTCGTGGTCTCAAATCGCGAGCCGTACATGCACGTACGGCGCGGCAAAGCCGTGGAAGTGAACGTTCCGCCAAGCGGTTTAGTGACCGCGCTAGAACCCGTGCTGCGCGCCTGCGATGGAACCTGGGTGGCTCACGGCTCGGCTGATGCCGATCTCGAATCCGTGGATCGCCACGACCGGGTAATGGTTCCGCCGGACGATCCTCACTACACTCTTCGCCGCGTCTGGCTAACCAAAGAGGAAGAGGCCGGCTATTACTATGGCTTCGCCAATGAAGGTTTGTGGCCGCTCTGCCACATAGCGCATACGCGTCCGATTTTCCGCGCTCGCGATTGGCAATATTACGAGGAAGTGAACCGCAAGTTCGCCGACGCGCTGTTGGAAGAGATGAAAGACGTCGCCCACCCGGTGGTTCTGGTGCAGGATTATCACTTCGCCCTGCTGCCCCGCATGATCAAGCAGAGCCGGCCGGATGCGCGGGTGTCGATCTTCTGGCATATTCCGTGGCCGAATCCGGAATCCTTTCGAATTTGTCCCTGGCAGCGGGAGCTCGTCGATGGGCTGCTGGGCGCCGATCTCATCGGCTTTCATATTCAGGCTCATTGCACAAACTTCCTGCAGACGGTCGACCGCACGGTTGAATCGCGAATTACCTGGGAGCACTCCACCGTGCAGCGACTCGATCATCAAACCACGGTGCGACCTTTTCCCATCAGCGTTGCGTTCAGCGACGAAAAAGAAGTGGCCGCAGAGTCCGTATACGAGCAGCGCACGGCTTTGCTGAAGACCCTCGGCCTGGAATCTGCAACTCTCGGCATCGGAGTGGACCGGCTCGATTACACCAAGGGAATTCTTGAGCGGTTCCTCGCCATCGAACGCTTCCTCGACAAGTATCCGCGCTACCGGGGGAATTTCACTTTTGTGCAGATTGGCGCTCCCAGCCGGAGCCACATCAAGCGTTATCACGATCTGCAGGCCGAGGTCGGGGCCGAAGCGGAGCGCATCAACTGGCGCTTCCAGACGGATCGCTGGAAGCCGATTGTGTTGCTCGAACGGCAGCATAGCCACAAGGAAATCGAGCCCTACTACCGCGCCGCTGACCTTTGCCTGGTGACTTCACTGCACGATGGGATGAATCTTGTCGCCAAAGAATTCGTGGCCAGCCGGAGCGATGACCGCGGTGTACTGATTCTGAGCTGCTTCACCGGCGCTGCCCGCGAGTTGCAAGACGCGCTGCAAGTGAATCCCTACGATACCGATCAAACCGCCGAAGCGATTCGCACCGCACTCGAAATGCCGTCAGAAGAAAAACAGATGCGCATGCATCGCATGCGCAAACTGGTGCGTGAACATAACGTGTATCGCTGGGCTGCGAGTCTGATCGGAGAGTTGTGCGAAATTCGTCTCGATCTCGCTACCACCGCGGCCCCAGTGCCGCAAATCGATGCCTTGACCACCCGGCAGGAGATTGCAATCTCCGATATCGAGGAACAAAACCAAACGGAAGCTACCCCCCGCGCCCGGAGTGCTAGTTACTTGCAGTAGGGTTTGATCTTCTAGCGACGGCTGCGAAAGAACGCTTGCAAGAGTTCCGCACTGCGCCCCGCTAGCACTCCGCTCTGCACTTCGATTTTGTGATTCAGTTGCGAATGATTCAAGACTTGCATGACGGACCGCACAGCACCGGCCTTCGGATCATCAGCCCCATAGACAAGTCGCTTGATCCGCGCATGCACCAGCGCTCCTGCACACATGGGACACGGCTCGATGGTGCAATAAAGCTCGCAGTCGATTAGCCGGTAGTTCCCCAGAGCTGTGCCCGCCTCGCGCAGCGCAATCATCTCGGCATGGGCAGTAGGGTCGGAATCAGCGATGGTCCGGTTCCATCCTCGACCTACAATGCGGTCCTGGCACACGACGACGGCCCCGACCGGAACTTCCCCGGCCTCAAGTGCGCGCTGGGCGCAGCGCAGCGCCTCTTCCATCCACAATTCGTCGGAGGGAAGCTCACGCGCCATTGCGAAGTTTTCTTCCTGTGCCATCTGCGTCGCTGGTTTCAGAGGTTAGCAGATCGATGGACGACTCGGCACAGGGCGGCGGTCTTCCGCAGGCACTCTGCTCAGATCACGCTCAGAACCGACCGTACCGCCTCTGGCACGACTGCGTGGATCACGGCCGGAACCACGATCTCGAAGATCGGGTAGGCCACGATGACCGCAAGCATCGCGAGGATCAGCCAGGTTCCCGTCGGCAAATTGGATATATAGGCCTTCATAATGCTCTAAAGATAACTACGCAGCGACCGGCGAAAAAGTTCCCCAACGCAATCCCTTTTAGCCAAGCCGCTTTCGGTGATATCCTAGCGGCGATATGGGTGTCCCGAGCCTGCTGCGCAAAGTGTTTCTGGTGGACTTGATCCAGGGGTTGAGGATCACCTTCCGCTATCAGGATCCGAAAGAGATCTACACCGAGCAATATCCGCTGGAGCGGCCCCAGATCGCCGAGCGCTACCGCGGCGCGCCCCGGCTCAACGTCAATCCCGACACCGATGAGACCATGTGCATTGCCTGCGACCTGTGTGCGCTGGCCTGCCCGGAGCACCTGATTGTGGTCTCCAGCGAGCGTAATGAAAAGACGCGCCGCAAGGAGCTCACCAACTTCACCTACGACCTGAGCCGCTGCATGTTCTGCGGATTGTGCGAAGACGCCTGTCCCACCGACGCGCTCGAACTCACGCAGGATTTCGAGTTGGCCAGCTACAACCGCGATGGCAATATCTGGGATCGCGAGACGCTGGAAAAAGGTCCGCAGCCCACGCTATATCGCCGCTAATTCCGGACTAAAATATCGACCACATCAGGACACGAACCAATGGGCCTGCTCGATGCTTTCCGCAAAGATGAAGTCGTCGGAGCCAAGGTGCTGGTCTGCGCCCTGGGCGCGAAGCACGAGGATCTGCGCAAGAATGACGAGCGCATCTACAAGCGCTTTTATCCGGCCACTACATCCTCGGTTGCGACCACTATCGCGGACTTGCGAACGGCTCTGACGCAGGGCTACGACATCGTGCATCTTCTCTGCGACGTTGATGCGCAAGGGCTGACCGATGCGGCAGGCGCGCGCATGACCGGAGCGGAACTGCTCAAGTCCTGCGTGGACTCCGGCGTAAAGCTGCTCTGGATTGCCAGCGATAATTTTGCCGAGCAATACAATGCCAGCTTTCAGCCCAAGGGAATGAAGCTGAATGTGATTCTCACCGAGCGCCGTCTGGGGCCGAATTGCTCGTTGTTCATCGACAATCTCCTGACTAAACTTTCAAGCGGCGAATCTTTCGCGAAGGCCTGGAACGTGGCCTCGAAGCCCGAGGGGAAATCGGTGCAGCCCGATGTTCCGCACACCATCACCTCTCTGGGCCGGGGCTCAGTCGTCCTGCGATAAGCCCATAGACCCCGTAGACACGTTCCTGATCCATTCTTCAAACTTACAGAATCCGCTGGATAGCGATTACCTCCTACCGGTCCCAGACTGAGCTCACTGACGATTGCGACAGAAGGATCGAATTGCAACCGTGATTTCACTCTTTGAGGTCATTATGAAAATCAGATTGATGCTGTTAATCGCAATTCTGAGTTGCGCTGGCTGGGCAGTCGCACAGACGGCTCCTTCTTCCGGCAGCGCAGGCAGCGGCGGGCAGACAGGATCGACGGGCAGTGCCGCAGGTCAGCACTCGACTCCACCGGTAAATCCGCCCACCGGCGCCACCAACCCGCCGACGGGTACAACGCCCAACACGCCGCCGAATAATCCGAATACCACAACACCGGGCACGCCCGGGTCGAATCCGAATTCGCCGACGACCGGAAATTCCGAACCCGGTACGAACTGCCCGCCGGACACGGGAACGCCCTGCAACACGACGAATCCGAATAATCCCGGCACCACGAATCCGAACCCGAATCCTAATAATCCGAACGGCACCGCTCCCGGGACCAATCCCAATGGGACCAATCCGAACGGAACCAATCCGGGCACGACCAACCCCAATAGCAGCACGCCTCCGCCTCCACCGCCGACCGGCCCCGGCCTCTAATTAGTTCCGAACAAAGCGCGGATCATGACGCTGAGTACTCGCGGGCTTCATACGAAGCCCGCCTTTCTTTCGCGCTAATCTCCACTGTCGGCCAGTTTCTTCTCCGGCAGAAAGTAGGTTGCCGGGATCAGGGCGAAGATAAAAAACGAGGCATAGATCGAAAGATAGGCGAGTGGAGCTGAAAGCAGGTAGAGGAAGGTTGAGAGAAGATTCTTGCGCTGGATGCGCGCATGATAGTCGGCTAAATTCCCGTCATGACGATCCTGATCGACAAGTTCCAGCCGCAGCAGGTAAAACGCCATTCCGCAGAGGGAGAGGTCCAAACCATAAAGCGCAACGGCCATAGGTTCGTGATAGTTCTTGCCCAGAAAATCGGTGACGAAGGGAACCAGCGACATCCAGAAAAGAAGATTTAGATTCGACCACAGCAGCCGCGCCGTGGCGTTGTGCACCGCATGAATGAGGTGGTGGTGGTTCACCCACATAATCGCGACTACCAGAAAGCTAAGCCCATAACTTAGAAACACGGGCGCGACCTTGCCCAGAGCCGCGAATGTGGGCTGCGCCGGCGCGCGCAGTTCGAGGACCATGATCGTCACAATGATGGCGATGACGCCATCGCTGAAGGCTTCAAGGCGTCCTGTGGTCATCTGATGAGGCATGCGGATTCTCAGGCCGGCTGCTGCTGCGTCATGCAGTGCATGGCGCCCAATCCCCAGATAAAGTCGCCGGAATAAATGGGCACAATCTCGCGCGTAGGGAAGAGCTCCGCCAGAGTGTTGAGCGCAAGGCGATCATTCGGGCGATTGAATACCGGCGCCAGCACGACTCCATTGGCGATGTAGAAATTGGCGTAGCTGGCGGGGAGTCGCCGGCCTTCGAACACGACCGCTTGGGGCATGGGTATTTCGACGACCGCGAGTTGCTTCCCATCCTGATCGCGAGCCGCCTGCAGCCGTCGCAGGTTAGCTCGCAGAGGAGCGTGGTTCACGTCTTTCGAGTTGGGCTCGACCATGGTTACGACCGTATCTTTAGCGACGAAACGCGTCAGGTCGTCGACGTGGCCGTGCGTGTCGTCGCCTACGATGCCGCGTCCCAGCCAGATGGTGTGCGGCGCGCCCAGATAGTCGGCGAAAGCTTTTTCGTAATGCACGCGCGACATGTGGGGATTGCGCTGCTGCACCTTGCTCAGCAGGCACTCTTCTGTAGTCAGAATTGTGCCCGCTCCGTTCACGTCGATCGACCCGCCCTCAAGCACGATGCGCGAGCCAGCGGAGAGCGGACGGATTTCGTGGAAGCGGGCGATTGCCGATTGCGCCATAAGGCTGCCAATCTTCTCATCGCGCCGCCAGTTCGAATATTTCGCCCAAGCGTTGAACCGAAACTTGACCGCAAGAGGATTATGTAGGGACAGCGGCCCTTCGCTGTCCGGCCGGGCGAAGCCCGGCTGCGGCGTGAGGAAAATGCATCCTGAATCACGCAGCCAAATGCGATCCGTAGGCCAACGGTGCAGCCGAATATTCTCCGACCAGGCATCGGCACGCTGCAGAATCTTCCGAGCCTGCCGCGCTGCCGCTGCGTCATTCACGATCAACTCGACCCGTTCATGCTTCCCCAGAGAACGGATGATCTCGGCAAACACCCACGGAATCGGCTCAAATCGCCCCGGCCAGTCATTCTTGTTATGCGGCCATGCCAGCCAAGTCGCGGCATGAGGCTCCCACTCGGCAGGCATGCGGTAGCCGAGTGCCGCCGGCAGATCCGTTGAAACTTGTTTTTTCAGGGTTCTCACGCTCCGCATATCGCGTCAGTCAATACTGTGTCAGTCAATATCGCATCAGACAGTATCGGGTCAGTCAATCAGTCGATTCGTGATGGGTGCATAGGCGTCAATGCGCCGGTCGCGCAGGAATGGCCAGTTGCGTCGAATCTCCTCGAGCGCCTTCAGGTCGACATCGCCGACCAGAATTTCTTCGCGATCATACGAGCTCTCTGCCAGCACCCGCCCGAACGGATCGCAGAAGAACGACCCACCCCAGAATTCCAGTCCCTGTCCAGAGGCCGACTTGCCACGAATGTTGCCGGTTTCGAAGCCGACCCGATTCACCACCGCAACGTAAACTCCGTTCGCAATCGCATGGGCCCGCTGAATGGTGCGCCAGGCGTCGTGTTGCGCCACGCCGAACTCGGCTTTCTCCGCGGGATGCCATCCAATCGCGGTGGGATAAAACAAAATGTGCGCCCCTTGTAGCGCCGTCAGCCGCGCGCCCTCGGGATACCACTGATCCCAACACACAAGCGTGCCTAGCTTGCCAGCGCTGGTGTCGATTGCTTTGAATCCAAGATCGCCGGGCGTGAAATAGAATTTTTCGTAGTAAAGCGGATCATCTGGGATGTGCATCTTGCGGTACATCCCGCGCTGCGTGCCGTCATTGTCGAAGATCACCGCCGTATTGTGATAGACGCCGGGCGCCCGCTTTTCGAATAGAGACGCAATCACTACCACGCCATTGCTGCGAGCAGCCGCGGAGATTCTCTCTGAGCTTGGCCCCGGGATCGCCTCGGCCAGATCGAACAGCGCATGATCCTCGCGCTGGCAGAAATATTGCGTCTGAAAAAGTTCGGGCAGGCACACAACCTTCGCGCCACGGCCGGCGGCGTCAGCGATGCGGCTCAGAGCCTTCTCCAGATTCTGCTCCGGTTCCGGGCCGCACGACATCTGCACCAGCGCTACTCGAAATTTCTCAGGGGGCACGAGTCTTCCACCTCCGCGATTCAATATAGCATTCAGGAAACCGCTATCAGCTTTCAGCCGTCAGCTCTCAGCCACTTCGATGCGGTGCCCCATCATTTCGGCGTACGCCTCTGCTCGGCGAGCACGCGACGCAAGCGTGGATTGTCATTCACCAGCTTTTCGATTCGCTTAAGCAAGTCCTCCGGCGGCATCGATCGCAACAGCGCTTCCAGCGCCGGCTGCGCATCGAGCGAATCCTTGCGAATGCAGTCGAGAAGAAATTCCACCGCAGCCTCCTGCCGCGTTAATGCAATCGCCGAAAGCAGGACGGATCGAAACCACGGGTCCTTTGCCGTTTCCAGGCAATCGCGCAATGCTTCGAATCCCTCACGCGAATGTGTGCCTGCAATGGCCAGCGCCGCCTCGGCCGCGGAGTCGCCGCCAGCGGCCAGAAATCGGCGAACCCAGGCAATCGAGCGAATGCCCTCGATCCGCAAAACGCTGGCATAGCATGCTCCCAGCAATTCCGGCTCGTCGCCGCCCAGAGTCGCACGCAGCCGCAGGAGGATTGCTGCCGAATTCGATCCGACCTGCTCGATGGCCCGTGCCACCTCGACTCGCACTATCTTTTCTTTGTCCGCCCACAAGTCGACGAGATGCACCAGCAATTCCGGCTCACGCACCGAGCGGCATTGCACCAGCGCGAGCGCACAGGTGGCGCGGAGCGTTCCCGCCGTGTCCGAACGGCCGCCCCAGACCGGCTCCATCTGAATGTGGCGCGTACCGCGCAGAAAAACTTCCGGCTCCTGATACTCCATCGCCGCCAGGGCGCGGCTGATCGCATTCTTCGCCCAGCATTGCGGATCGCTCTTCTCCGCATTTTCCAGGAAGCGGTCGAAGGCGGTCAGCAGGTCCGGGATCAACTCCGCCAGCGCAAATTCGCGGACCAGGTCCGCCGCTTTCGCCGCGATGAAATTATTCTTCGCGACCAGCGCTTTGCGCAGCGGCCCCGTACGTAATTCTGCCGGCTGCTGTCGCAGGGCATCCAACGCCGCGACCTGTTCTTCGAAGCCACGCTTGCCGGCCATGCTAGGCAGTGTAGCCGAGAATTTCTTGAAGGGCGCCGCAGAGTATCAGGTTTTGAAAGGGTGCGACTTCAAGCCGCACCGGCAAGTGGGAAGAGACTGGCGGCTTTAGCCGCCGGGGCATCCCGCGCTCGGCTTTCGGCCTAACCCGCGCTTCCTGTAAAGTATCCTTTCATCCCGATCGCGTCCGTTTTGGAGGTTCTCTGTGAAGCACGGCAATCATGGCAACTCGAAATCGCATGCGCCAGCCACTGGACATAACGGAACGCCGGCCGGCGAGGGCGTCGATCGCCACCTGCATAACCCCATCGAAGACCGTCTGATTCCGTTGGAACCGCTCGACCTGGGGAAGATCACCTCGATCGACAGCCTGGTGCGTGCCATGTCGAAGACGGCGTTCACGGGCCGCCAACTGGGCGAAGCCGCCGACGTGCTCGAGGCCATGGCCCGCGACGAAGATGCCTTCATCGTGATGACCCTCGCCGGCGCCATGACCGTCGCCAAGCAGGGGCTCATCATTACGGAGTTGATCGATCGCGGCATCGTCAACGCCATTGTCTCGACCGGCGCGCTCATGGCTCATGGACTGGTCGAGGCCAGCGGGCGCAACCATTTCCGCGCCAATCCTAACGTTTCCGACGAAGAGCTTTACGAGCAGGGATACAACCGCGTTTACGACACGCTGGAGCCGGAGCAAAATCTCGATGACGTCGAAGAGATCATGTCGGCCGTCCTCGAAGCCTGGGACCACAACGAAATCATGTGCTCCTATAAGCTGAATCACGCTATCGGCGCCTATCTGGCCAAACACGCGCCCGGCCAGCGCGGAATTTTGAAATCCGCCTTCGAGAAAGGCGTGCCCGTGTTTGTGCCCGCATTCAGCGATTCCGAACTCGGACTCGACACCGCACTCAATAATCGCCTGCGCGAATCGACCGGGCGCTATCGGACCCGCTTCGATCCCTTCGAAGATCTGGAGCACTTCGCCGCGACTCTGCTGCGCCAGAAAAAGCTGGGAATCTTTACCATCGGCGGCGGCGTGCCACGCAACTGGTCGCAGCAGTTCGGCCCCTTCTGCGAGTTGCGCCATCGCCGCCTCGGCGAGAACGTCCCCCTAAAGCGCTATCACTATGGCCTGCGCATCTGCCCCGAGCCGGTGTACTGGGGAGGCCTTTCTGGCAGTCCCTACAGCGAAGCGATTTCGTGGGGCAAATTCGTGCCGCCATCCGAAGGCGGTATGTTCGGCGAAGTCTTCGTCGACGCAACCGTCGGCCTGCCAATCATCGTAGCGGCCGTGCTGGAGCGGTTGGGCAGGAATAAGAAGGGACAAGCTGAGAAGAAGGGCAAAAAGCTCGTGGCGAGGAAATAGCCCGTCCGTAGCCGGTTTCGGCGCAAATCTTTTAACAAGTTGTGGTTCAACGCCGCGGAAAACCTGAGGTAGAATACGTCTGCCCGGGACTCTGGCGCGGAGCTTTGCGTCGTTTTTCCGCTCCCTCTGCGACCGATTCTCTCCGATTTCCAGTTCGAGGTGCTGACCATGACTCGAAGTACACACTTCCTCTCGATCTTCCTGGCTGTGTTCATCTCGTCGCTGGCCGCGGCGCAGTCTTACACCATCACAGATTTGGGGCTGATCCGCGGAGATGTATCGAGCCAGGGCCGTGCCCTCAACGCCAGCGGTCTCGTCGTCGGAGATGACGAGAATAATCTGCAAGCTTTCTTCTGGAGCCCGAGCCACGGCATGGTCGGGCTGCCGCATTTGAAGGGTGGGCAATATTCGGTTGCGATGGGCATCAACGCTGCAGGACTGATTGCGGGCTATTCCACATACAACGAAATCGAGAGTGAGCACGCCGTGCTGTGGGCGAACGGCAAGATTCAGGACTTGGGCACGCTCTCGGGAGGAGATGAGAGTTGGGCCAACGCCATCAATACTGCAGGTCAGGTTGTAGGCGCGTCCAACAGCGCCAGGACGCAACCCAACGCATTTATCTGGAGCAGGGCGAAGGGCATCGTTGACCTTGGCGTATTGCCCAAGGGTTTTTACAGCGAGGCTTTCGGCGTGAATAGTCTCGGCCAGGTCGTCGGAATGTCGAATACGACCGGCGGAAATTGGCATGCCTTCAGTTGGTCCAAGTCGACGGGCATGGTGGATCTGGGAACGATCAACAGCGGCCAGAACACCAGTGCAGTCGCCAACGGCATCAACGATTCAGGAGAGATCGTGGGGACTTCCTCCTGCGGTTCTTCGTGCACCCATGCTGCGCTTTGGACGTCGAACGGCATTCAGGATTTAGGGCTATTGCCGGGATCCTCGCTGAGCGCCGGCAATGCCATCAACAATCTGGGACAGGTTGTCGGGGAGAGCGGCGACGCCTTTATCTGGAGTCAGGCTACCGGCATGCTGGATCTGAACGGTCTGATCCCAGCCAACTCCGGGTGGAACCTGACTTGGGCCTTCGCGATTAACGACAGCGGGCAGATCGTGGGCCAGGGGCTGATTAACGGGGAAAGCCATGCCTTCCTGCTGACGCCGCAATAATTTGGGATTGGGGAGGGCGGGGAAGGGCTAGACGGCGTTCTCGCGGGCGCAGGTATCCTGGCCGCCGAGGTCGGGTGCAGATTGCTTCATCGACGACTCTTCGTCTTTTGTGCGCATGCGCCGGTAAAGAGGCGCAAGTATACTATTTCCAAGCACTTCTGACTCTGCCTGAAACCAATCCTGCAACTCTGCGCCTTCCGTGTGGCCGCGCGTTTCATAGAGCTGCTGGGCGCGCGATCGAACTTTGCGCTCCACCAGCTTCACCATCAATTCTTGCCTGCGGGTCTTGATATCCAACTCTAACTCCTTGAATCGATTTAATACTCTTCCATGATATCTCATGGTGGTTAAGAGAACGTTACATTCGGTTAATGACACAGGTTACCAAAGGTTTACTCCCAGAAACCCCGTCACCATCATTAGATGTAGTGCAAGAGCCTTGGTTTCAATTATTTAGGGCTTGCCAGTGGTCTGGTCCGTGCCCTCGCAAACGAACGACGACGCCATATTGGGATCGCCAGTGCTGTTGTACTTCGCGGCTTTCGGGTAGGAGCATAACGGGCGGGTCATCTCGATGCCTTTTGCTGGTCCGCCCTCACGGTACTTGGTTGCGATCAGCGTGCCGGGTGCCTTTCCAGCTTCTACCCATTCGACGAGCGAAGTGAAGACATCGTGAACGGCATCGACGCGGTGGCCGGTGCCGCCTTGCCCGAAAGAAGTCGCGCCCGGGCCGCCTTCGCAGTGCTGCATGCCCGGCACCAAGTAGAGGCGCAGAGATTTTTCCGCGCTTTCGTCGCCGACCGTAGCGACCGCGCTGTTGTAGTAATTGATGGAGTTGATGGGAGAAATCGCGGCGTCATTCCAGCCGTGATAGACGATCAGTTTGCCGCCGTGAGCGATGAACGGCTTCAGGTTCGGATCCATGGCATCCATCGCGTCGCCGGTCTTTTCGTAGGCGAGTTTCATAGCGGCCTCGACATTGGCAGTTTTGAAATCCCAGTCCTTGTTGCCATAGACCATGTTGGCGAAGTATCCGTGAACGAAGAATGCGCCTGCGCTTTCGCCCTCTTTGTCGCCGGTGATCCATTCCTTCCATCCGCCTTCGCCTTCCTCGGCGCCAGGCAGGAGGCCGGGAAAGATCTGCTTGCCGGAGGAGTCGTGCGCGCCGGAGTAAATCAGTTTGAGGGTGTCGGCCTGGCGCGAGGTCAGGCAGGAATCAGAATCTTTGTCTGAAGCTTTGCACACAATCGCGGCGGGATCGAACTTGCATTGGCGCGGATCGCTTAGGACGCCATCCTTGACTCCGTCTTGCTGATCGCAGGCGGCAAGCACCGCCTTGCTGATGACAGGAATCTTCGCTGCAGGAATGTATCCAGCTTGATCGAGCGCCTGCACGATTTTGATTCCTGCGCTCAGCAAGGGAACCCAGGCATTGGCGGGCGCGCCCGCCAGAATGCCGTCGTAGTCATCGGGAAACCGCTGGGCTTCCATGAGCGCCTGGCGCCCGCCGTTGGAGCAGGAGGCGAAGTACGAGGGCTTCGCAGCCTCGCCATAAAAAGACTTGGTGATGATCTTGGCGTCGACGGTCATTTCGTGGATGGCGCGGTACCCGTAGTCGACGATTTTTTCCGGATGTCCGAGCGCCCAGTCCGCGTCGGTGGTGCTGTGGCCGGTGTCGGTGCTGGCGGCGGCGTATCCCTGCGCGACAGCGGCGGCCAGCGATGCGTAGGAAATGTATCCGGCAAAGCCGCCGTTGCCCGCGCCTTTGAATTTGCCGTTCCATCCCTTGCCCTTGGCGGGAAGCCAGACTTCGAGTTTGATGTCGGAATCCGCCGTGGGCGCGAGCGTGGCGGCGACACGGCAGAAGGCGGGCGCCGATTTAAAAACCGGAGGAACTTTTTCGTCGGGCTTGAGATCAGGAGGCGTGAACATCCCGGCAGCGACCGGTTCGGCGACTGTGATAGTTACATTGGGCAGAGCCAGTTGGCGAAGACTGGCGCACGTGCGCGGTGCGTCGGCAGCCGAGGCGAGCGTGGGAAGCAGGAAAGAACAGGCAAGCAGCAAGCATGCGTGATTTCGCATGGGTGCTAGCCTCGCAGAAGAGCAGCGATCTGACAAGTTGGGTTCGCAGATGAGCCGCTCAGCGGGCGCCGGGCAGCCGGGGGCGGCTGCCCCCACATAACCATCGTTGATGCCCTACACGACCTAGTCGAAGATCAATACCGCGGAGGCAATCACCGTGGTCCACAAGGCGCGTTTGTCTCCGACGGCGGATTGCGTCACATTCGCCGTGCGCACGATTTTGTTGGATAGGCGATAGATCTGCTTCTTCTCATCCCAGGAACGGTCGGGATCGAATTCTACGTTCAGTGTGGTGGCCAGCATTTCGGCGGCGAGTTCTTCCGCGTACTCTCCCGCCGCGTCTTCGGTCTCGCCGAAGGAGTGGTGCTCGCTGAGATATCCGTAAGTGTTGCGGTCAGCCGGGATGGCTACGCCGATCGACGAAGCGAGCAGGCGGTGCGGTTCACGCGTGGTGTTTTCCGCAACCACGGCAAAGACGACCTCGCCCGGATGCAGGTACTTCACGCCTTCCTTGCGGGCCAGCAGTTTGCAGTTGGGCGGAAAGATGGACGAGACGCGCACGAGATTCTGGGCAGCGATTCCGGCGTCACGCAGCGCCAATTCGAATGAGGTCAAGCGCTCGCGGTGCTTGCCGACTCCCTTAGTAAAGAAAATCCGCTTCGGAACCATATCTTTGCCCAATTCTGTCATCCTCCAGGCAAGGTTTTTTGTGACAAGAATGCACAATCTAACACAAGGGTTTGTAAAGGAAATATGAATTTAGAGCAGAGGAGAAGAAAATTGCGGGAGGCGCGCCGTGTAGGCTGCCGGACCTCCCGCAATAGCCGTGACTGAGCCGTCTGAAAATGCGCTGCAGCTTTACTGGGCGGCCTTCACCGAACTCACCGCGATGGTGTTGTCTTTTTCGGTTCCAGTCACCATGACCTTCGCTCCCGCCTGCTTGTCGAGGGTGGCCAGAGCGGCTTTGTCGGTAGTGTCGAGTGTATAAACCTTATCGCCTACGACCAGGGCGTATTTCGATCCCTTGCCCACACATGCCCGTGTGCAGGAGGCATCGTCGCCGGGCATGGCGTGCTTGGCGCCGCACATCGAATCGCTCACGGTGCCAGTAAAGGTCTGGGCTTTTGCAGCAAAAGAAGGAACGGTCAGGCCTGCGGCCAAAACCAGCGTCAAGAGTGCGAATGCGAGTGTCTGTACCCGAGCTTTCATCCATTTCTCCTTGTAATTAGCGGGGTTTGTCGCCTTCCCCCAATTTACACCTTCTCGAGGAGATTCATAAGTGCGCGAGGAAGTTTCAGCGGAAAAAGTAAAAGCGGAGATGCGCTGGCGCGAATCCCCGCTTTGTGCCCGGAATCATGGATGGGGGAGGGCCCCGGGCTACCCACTACAATCAGCAGGGATACTAACCCCACAAAGGCGTAATCAACAAGAAAAATCGCCGACGTGTTCCGTCTCAGGTTGACACGCAGTCAGATGGACAGAGATTATTTCGGCGCCTTCACCGAGTAGATCAGATCGATGTCCACTGTCTTGTCGCGCACATTCGGAGTCACGTGCGACGACACTTGCCAGTCGAAGCTAGCCGGAAGAAGCTTCTGGGCCGCGGGCAGATATTCATCGAGATAGTTCGCGTCATAGACGTCCCCGAAGCGCAGCTTCCAGGCGTCGCGCAGCCTGGCCGTCAGGCTGTTATCAAGGCCGCGAAACTCGAGGTCTCCCATGTGGTACACGAGGCCTTCTTTCACCTCGACCACCAGGGCCACCGTGGCGGCCGCGTCATCGAATTGAGCATTCGCCTTTAGCGATGCCGTGAGCATTCCTCGCGAGCCGTAGAGCCGCTGAATCGCTTTGAGCTGACTTTCCAGGCCAACGAGGTTGGCAGGTTGCCCCAGCTCTACGTGAACCATGCCTCTTAACTGGTCGGTCGGAAACTCGTGATTGCCCGACCAGTTCAAGGCGGTCAACTTGTACTGGGTGCCGGGCGTGACCGTGAACATGACATCGACCAGCGACTGGTTGCGCGGGCCTTCAGCAATATCTTCAGCGGCGGGCAACTTCACGGGGTTGGGTTGCGGCGGGCTGAATTGAGCTTTTAAGTATCCACGCGATTTGTAAATCGGAAGCAGATCGCGCTGTACGAACTGGTCGAGCCGCCCGCGCGAGTACGCAACGCCAGCCAGATTCTGCGCCGCGGATTCAAGCGCCGGCAACTCGGCAGCGGCGGCTCCGGTGAATTCGATCTTGCGCACGCGAATGAGCACATCGGAAACGCGATAACTGATCGCCTCGACCGGCGCGTCTTCTTTGCCGACCCGCACCAGATCGACGTGGCCGGGAATGCCGCGCTCCACCAGCAAGGCCTGCAACACGTCGGAGACCTGTCCGGAAAGATTGCCGGAAGTTGGAAGCTGGCCTTCAAACAGCGAAACGTGTTCCTTGATCTGCTGCCGCAGTTCCGCGTCCGGAATCCATACGAAATCTTCAAAGCGCGCCGGGACGAAATCGCTGCGCGTCGATCACCTGCAGATCGAGCTTCGTCCCAGCACCCGAGTATGAATATTTATATTCGATGTTGCTGAACGCTCCAGTATCGGCGAGGTGCCGCGATGCTTTCTTGAAATCGTCTTCCACCGCCGTGATTCCGGTCTGCAAGCCGGACGCGGCAATGATGGCGTCCTGTCCAAAACGCTTGCTTCCCGCCACGGTAATCGTGATTAATTTTCGCTGGGAGGTCGGCAGCTTATCGAAAGCACTGCCCACGGTCTGGGCAAACAGCGCGGTCTGCGCCAGGCAGATCAGCAAGCACCAGAGCAGGAGTGCGCGGGCCGTGCTCATCTCCCGGGAGACTCCACTAATTCCTCCACGGATTTGTGCTTCACCGCGATGTCGATGAACGCCAGAGCCGCGCGACTCAGCGCTTTATCCTTGCGAAAGACCAGCGCCAGATCGCGGCGCACCTTGGCGTCGGCCAGCGCAACCGCCGATAGAACTTTGGCCTGCACATCTTCCTCGACGTTCGAACGGGCAATGAAGCCGATCCCGACTTCAGCGGCTACGAAGCGCTTCAGTAGTTCGCTGGAGTCCAACTCCATGGTGAAATTTGCCTTCAGACGCCGCTCGTGAAAAAGCTGTTCGATGGCATCGCGCGTGTGCCCGGCCTTGGGCACGACCAGCGGGAACTTCGCGATCTCGGCAATGGTGGCCGACTTCAGCTTGCCCAGCGGATGATGTGGCGGCACGATCAAGATCAACTCATCTCGATGGATGAGCACCACGGTCAGGCGGTTGTCTGTGATGGGCAGGGAAACGAAGCCGAAGTCCACCGAGTTGTCGATCACCGACTCCAGAATCTTGGCGTAATCGGAGCGCTTGATGTTCACCGACACGTCGGCGTACTGCCGCTTGAAGTCGGCGAACACATACGGCAGGATGTGCAGGCAAGTGCCCTCATTAGCTCCGACAATGATCTCGCCGCGGGGCACGCGCTCCATCTCGGCGATGGCCACAAGCATGGCCTTGCGCTCGTCGAGAGTCTCCTCCACGTACTTGAGGAATGCCTTGCCCGCGGCAGTGAGTGAGACTTTGCCGCCCGAGCGGTCGAACAACTTCGCTCCGACTTCTTCCTCGAGGCCACGAATTTGCGAAGAGATCGCGGGCTGCGTGCGGAAACGCTTCTCCGCCGCGCGCGAGAACGACGCGTGCCGCGCCACTTCGAAAAAAGTCTCGAGCTGATCGAAGTCCATAAGCAGTGGCCAGTGTCGGTGGCCAGTGACCAGAGATTGCTCTGAAAGGGCAGAGCTTCAGCCGTGCCAACGCCAAAATCTCAACCACAGAGGACACGGAGTCCCACAGAGGCATCGCCCAGATTTCCTCTGTGTTCCCCTGTGCCCTCTGTGGTGAAAGCGTTACCAGTATAAAGTTGCGTTATCCGCCCCATAACAACAATCGCGTTGCCTGCAACAAATAGAGGCTTTAGACTCTTCCATCCTTTACAACGCGACCGATTGTAGCAGCCTGTCGTCTGCAGAACTTCCCCAACCGATCGCCTTCATCGATAGCGAGGAGTCCGTATGCCCGATCCCAAGAAGGTTCTGGAATTTGCCAAAGAACACGACGTCAAAATACTCGATCTCCGTTTCACCGACATTCCCGGGCTGTGGCATCACGTCTCCTATCCCATCAACCAACTGACGGAAGCGTCGTTCGAAGACGGCTTCGGCATTGATGGCTCGTCGATTCGCGCCTGGGCGGCGATCCACGAAAGCGACATGATCCTCAAGCCCGACCCGACCACGCGCATGCTCGATCCCTTTACCGAAGTCGCGACGCTGGTGCTGGTCTGCGACGTGCTCGATCCCGTGACCAAGCAGCGCTACGACCGCGATCCGCGCTACATCGCGCGCAAAGCCGAGATGTATTTGAGCGCCAGTGGCATCGCCGATACCGCCTGCTTCGGCGCCGAGGCCGAATTTTTCATCTTCGATAACGTGCGCTTTGATCAGCGCGAGCAGTATGGGTTTTACTACATCGACGCCGAGGAGGGCCGCTGGAATTCGGGCAGGGAAGAGAACAATCTCGGCTACCGCCCGCGTTTCAAAGAAGGATATTTTCCCGTTCCTCCGACCGATCATTACCAGGATCTACGTTCGGAGATGGTGCTGACGATGCTGGAGTGCGGCATGGACGTGGAATGCCATCACCACGAAGTCGCTTCAGCGGGGCAAACTGAAATTGATTTGAAATTTGATTCGCTGGTGCGCTCGGCGGACAAGATGCTGCTCTACAAATACATCGTGAAGAACGTAGCCAACCATTACGGCAAGACGGTCACCTTCATGCCCAAGCCAATTTTTGGCGACAACGGCAGCGGCATGCACACGCACCAATCGCTGTGGAAGGCCGGAGAGCCGCTGTTTTCCGGCGATGGCTATGCGGGCATGTCGCAGTTGGCGTTGTGGTATGTCGGCGGGCTGATCAAGCACGGCCCTGCGCTCTCGGCAATCATCGCGCCGACGACGAATTCCTATAAGCGCCTGGTACCCGGATTTGAAGCGCCGGTGAATCTGGCCTATTCGCGGCGCAATCGCTCGGCGGCATGTCGTATCCCGATGTATTCGTCATCGCCCAAAGCGAAGCGCGTCGAATTCCGCCCGCCGGATCCGAGCTGCAATCCATATATGGCATTCGCAGCTATGCTCATGGCCGGCCTCGACGGCATCGAGAACAAAATGGACCCCGGCCTGCCCATGGACAAAGACATCTACGAGTTGGATCCCGAGGAGTTGGCCAACGTGCCGTCGATGCCCGGCTCGCTCGAAGACGCGCTGGATGCGCTGCAACGCGATCATGCGTTCCTGCTGAAGGGAGACGTATTCACCGAGGAACTGCTGCGCACCTACGTCGATTACAAACGCGTGAAGGAAGTGGATGCGATTCGCCTAAGGCCGCATCCGTACGAGTTCGCGCTGTACTACGACATCTGAGGCGACCATGGAATTGATTGAAAAGGCGAAGGCGAATTGCAACCGTACAATGAGTAAACTCATTGGGCCGGACAGGGCGCAGAGGTCCAATGCCGGGCCATGAAACGCTGTTCGATATCGAGAGAACGAAGGCTTCATGACTATCGACACCCGTTTAGCGCAATGGGAGCAGCAGGGCGCGATATCGCCGGAGCAGCACGCCCATCTGGCCGCCCTCGCCCGTGGAGAACCTTTCTCCCTTTTTCTCGAGCTGAACATTCTTCTCTACGCCGGTGTACTGGCGTTCGTTGCCGGGCTTGGCTGGACTGTCAGCACATGGTCGAAGCAACTCGGTGACGTCCTTGTCCTGACGATTCTGTCTGCTCTCCTCGCCGCTTGTTCCTGGTACTGCTTCTCGCGCGCGCCGGCTTGGTCTTCTGCCGAAACGCCTGCGCCGAGTCCGATCTTCGACTATGTGCTTTATCTCGGCAGCCTCGTCTGGTGCGTCGAACTCGGTTACCTGGAGAACCGTTTCCACGTGCTTTCCGGACAATGGGATTTCTATCTCCTGGCGACCGCCGTCCTTTTCTTCTTCCTCGCTTATCGTTTCGACAATCGTTTCGTGCTGTCACTCGGTTTGACCTCACTCGCCGGATGGTTCGGGCTCACCATCTCACACTGGCCGTCTCATCAGGATGCAACGTATCGCCAATATGCCCTCCTCTACTGCCTGCTGGTCGGTGTCGGCGGGGCGATTCTCCAACGGCGCGGCCTTAAACCGCATTTCATCGCCACCTATCTGAACGTCGTGGCCAATGTGCTCTTTTGGGCAGTGCTCTCCGGCGTATTCGAGGAGCAGGGCTACGGCTTATGGCTTCTCGCTCTGCTGATCGCCTGTGGAGCGTCTCTCGCCTGGGGCCTGATGCGCCGGCAGTTTGCCTTCGTCGCATATGCCGCCGTCTACGGCTACGTCGGCGTCAGCTGGATGTTTCTCCGTGGCGTCAATGACGCAACCGCTGCTCTTACCTACTTCGTCATTACCGGGGTCGCTATGCTCGTGGCGCTCGTCGTGATCGGACGCCGCTTCGGAAGGCAGCCGTGAGACTTTATAGTGCATCCAGCGAAGAGACCCTGCGTGCCCGCCAACTCCTCAGGGATTGGGCCGGCGAGGGCTTGCTCACCGAAGCGCAGTACCAGCGTCTGGAACAGGAGACGCCTTCTGATCTCCGCACGACCAACATTTTCCTGCGGCTGGTCTTGTTCCTCTTCACCCTGCTCAGCGTGGGCGCGGCCGCGGCGCTCTTCTTCACGGTTTTTCTTTCCCAACCATCGGAGCAAACCACAGGCGTTTTCTTCCTGATCTTCGCTGCGGTCTGCTACGCGGCTGCCGAAGCCGCCGTTTCACAAGCTCGACTTTATCGCTACGGCATCGAGGAAGGGCTCGCCGTTTGCTCGGTTGGTTTTTTCTGCGCGGGAATAGAGAGCATACTTTTCATCGGCCATTCTTACTCGTCGGCGCAATTTCTGGTTCCAGCAGCCGGCGCCGTTTTTTCGCTCTGGATATGGCGCCGCTTCTGGTTCTCCTATGCATTTCTCGCCGCGATGATCTTCGCTATCTTTCTGCCCGGCTACTGGACCACCTCTCCCGCGGCCCAGCATGTGATCGTCGCCTTGTTCTATGCAACCGGGCTAGCGGGCGTAGTGGCAGTACGCTCCCGCCACCGCTTCGACTACCTCGACGAAGGCTATTCGCTCGTCGAAGCGTTGCTCTGGCTCGGCATTTACCTGGCCATCAATCTGAAGCTCTCATCGTTAAATTTGCCCGCACAGTGGTGGGCTGGCACTCGGGCCGCCACTGACTTCGCACGGCCGTTCTACTGGACCACGTGGGTGCTGATCTGGTGCCTGCCGGCCATCGTACTCGCGCGCGGCGTTCGCCAGAAGGATCGCTTCCTCATCGCAGTGGGCGCGATTGTCGCCATCCTGACCTTCGTCTCCAATAAGCCTTATCTCGGCTGGCAGCGGCATACCTGGGACCCGATGCTTCTGGGATTATTGTTGACCGGGATCGCAGTGTTCATTCGACGCTGGTTGGCCCGTGGCCCAGGCGGAGTTCGCCACGGTTTTACCGCCGTGCGCCTATCGGGAAAAGACAAAGACTGGATGAACGCCGGCTCCGCTGCATTAGGCCTGGTGTCACCCCAAACTATAACGCCAAGCCCGCAGACAAACAGTCCGGATTTCCGCTTCGGTGGAGGAACTTCGGGAGGCGGAGGCGCCAGCAGCGATTTTTGAAAGCACGCGGGTTGGATGGGCAATGACGATTACGCCTTACGCGGGTGCGCCAAGGCTGGCCCACCCATCCTAGGCGACCGCTCCTATTCCTATTTCAACTGCTTCTCAATCGCCGCCGTTACTTCCTTCGAATCTGGCGTCACCGCCGGCTCAAACCGCTGTACGACTTTCCCGTTGCGGTCGATCAGGAACTTGGTGAAGTTCCACTTGATGTCGCCCGTGATCCCGGCGCCCGTCTCTTTCGTCAGATAACCATAGAGCGGAGCCTGATCGTCTCCCTTGACCGAAATCTTCGAATACATGGGGAACGTCACGCTGTATTTGCGAGAGCAGAAGGTCTTGATCTCTTCATTCGTGCCCGGCTCCTGCGCGCCGAAATTATTGGCAGGGAATCCGAGGATGACGAATCCCTGATCTTTGTATTTTTCATAGATCGCTTCCAGCGCGCTGTATTGCGGCGTGTAGCCGCACTGGCTGGCCACATTGACGATCATCACCACTTTGCCTTTGTAATCGGCCAGCGGGGCTGGCTTACCATCAATTGAGTTGAGGGTGAAGTTGTAGATCCCAGAGGCGGCGAACAGCGACGTAGCCATAATCAGAAGCACTCCGAAAGGAAGATATTTTCCAAGTTTACCGGGCTTTGCGTTGAATCGGCTCATGAACATGCTCCACAAGTTGTGATGGTGTGTCAGGGAAGGATCCAGCATAGGGGGTTTGGGCGCAAAGCTGCAAGCGTGAGAATGTAAATTCTGTGTCTTTCGGGTGGAAGGGGATCGTCGCGGAAAATTCGGCCGGACCGCTCCTCTTAGACGACGCGCAGGTTACGCCCGCATGCGCTTAGCCGACATTTGGTCGTTCGCCAGGACGGGATGTGGCTCCGGGACGCTGGCCGACAGGCACACAGCTCCCATAGCCTCCAACGCCGAACTGGAGCGTCCCAGCACCATGGAAAGATATTTCTGGGCGATGGGTCGGTCGGCGGGGTGGATCAGCGCCCACCAGCGGCGGATTGATTCCTGGACTTCCGATTCCGTCTTCTCTCCGACCACTAGGGAATCCACCAATCGATAGACCTTGCTCTTGATGGCCTGATACGACACCGAAATCTCTTGTGGCATTGGGTTCCTGGGTTTTGCTTGTGCTCATAGTTGTGCAATCAGTAAACCAAACGCCGATACGAAGTTCTTCAAGGGTTTTTACTGTTTTTCGCCAACCGAACGTACACCGAATGGAATAAATCGATTTCGTGAATATGAATTATGGAAGATACATCGCCCGAACGAATCCTTCTGCCCTGCCAGCGAAGCCACGGCCCCGGGACGAATGCGCTCGGAACAATGTGATCGTCACTGGGAAGAGTGGGTTGCAAAACAAAACGGACTCTCGGCGTTGCCAGAGCGACAGGTTACAATGTTCCGCTTTGCTCCCAGGATTGCAAATCGCGCCGCAATTTCGCCTCCGCTTGGTGGAAGACGGCCAATGTGATCCGGTATTCGGTTTCTACTTTCCGGAGGCTCTCATGAAATGCAGGGTGCGGCTGTTGACAATTTCTTTACTATTCCTACTCCTCTCCTTCGCCGGGGCACAGACTTCTACGGGAACGCAGACCTCGGCATCGCTGAGTTCCCAAGGCACTTGGAAGAACTCCGAACCAAGCGCCCGGATGTTCTTTCCACGCGACATGTTCTGGGGATGGGCCCAGGTCGACCTGGCCCCGCCGCATAACGAGGTTGACCCTAACCTCTGCTCCGGAAATGCCAGTCTTTATGGTGGCATCAACGATCCCTGCAGCCTGTTCGCTCGCTACATGTTGTCGGGGATTCTCGAAGTTCGTCCCTTTGGCAAGGGACCGCTGCGCCGCTTCATGGTCTACGGAGCGCCCACCTTCCTGTTCGGCAAGACGATCCCCAAGACGCTTTACACCTGGTCTCCCGATGCCATTGGAGTTGAGCACTCCTGGGGAGTCGGCATTTATATGAACAAGGGATTCGAATTCCGGGTGACCCAACACTTCCTCTTCGACCGTCTGGGCGCGCGGGATAAAAATCTTGGAGGCGCCGACCTGGGCAATAACGGACCGTGGGGCCGCTTCGTAACCTTAGGGGTGCGGAAGACATTCGGAACCCGCCGCTGGTAGTTGCGAGAATCGTTCGCGGGAATCGTTTACGGCCTACGCGGACACGGGAACGGAACCCCGCGTCAGGCGCCGGATGACCCAGATGATCAGCGCGATAAATCCACCAATCACAAAAATCGGCACAACGAAAATCAGCAAAACCCACAGGAAGCCGCTGAAATTGGTGACATCGCCCCCGATCGTCGCCGCAGGATCGCGGTGAACCCGGCCGCCGAAGACGGTCACGCCGCCGCCCACTCTTACGTCCTTATCGATCCGCACATCCCCGCCAAACGACGTGGCATCTCCGGCGACGTCTCCGCCATCCTCGATGACAATACTGCCTCCGAAGGTGGTCACATCGCCGGAAACTTGTCCTCTGACGTGAACGCTGCAGGCGAAACAGGTGGCGTCGCCCACTTTTTCGTCCGGGCCAATCGTAATGCCGCTCCCAAAATGCGTCCGATCATGTGTATTCTGGGCGAGCGCGCCGATCGAAAAGATGAACACGGCGAGCAGCCACACACTGGCAAGCTGCAGACGGCGGTGAATTCGGTTCACGAGATCCTCCTTACGGCAACGACCAACTCCTGCTTTGAGGCCGAATTATTGCACATGTCGTAACAATAATCTGCTACTTCCGGGCTCCGTTCTTCTATAATTGCGAGTTTTTTAATCCCTGCATATTTTTTTATACTGGAGGCCTTATGGCCGGCTCTTATAACGGCATCCCCGTCCCAGCAGACGGAAAGCCGATTGATTATAAAAATGGCGTTTATCAGGTTCCCGACAATCCCGTCATCCCCTTCATCGAAGGCGATGGTACCGGCCGCGATATCTGGAAAGCCTCCCTGCGCGTGTTCAACGCCGCCGTAGAGAAGGCTTACAAGGGCAAACGGCGCGTGGCATGGTATGAAGTCTTTGCCGGCGAGAAGGCCAAGGCCAAGTTCGATAACTGGCTGCCCGATGACTCGGTCGCCGCAATCCGCGAATTCCGCGTTGCCATTAAAGGCCCACTGACCACTCCGGTCGGCGGCGGCATTCGCTCGCTGAACGTGGCTTTGCGCCAGATTCTGGATCTCTATTGCTGCGTGCGTCCCGTGAAGTACTACAGCGGCGTGCCGTCGCCGGTGAAACATCCCGAGCGCATGAATGTGGTCATCTTCCGCGAGAACACCGAAGACGTCTACGCCGGAGTGGAGTGGGAGCAGGGAACCGCCGACTGCGCGCGCCTCATCGAGTTCCTCAACAAAGACATGCTGAAGGGCGGCAAGAAGCAGATTCGCCTCGACTCCGGCATTGGCATTAAACCGATGTCCGTGACTGGCACCAAGCGCCTCGTACGAATGGCGATTCAGCACGCTCTTCAATCCGGCCGCAAGTCGGTGACCCTGGTGCACAAGGGCAACATTCAGAAATTCACCGAAGGCGCGTTCCGCAAGTGGGGGTACGAGGTCGCTACCCAGGAATTTCGCGACAAAGTGGTCACCGAGCGCGAGAGCTGGATTCTCGACAACAAGGACAAGAATCCGAATATCACCGTCGCGCAGAATGCCGACGCCGTTGAGCCCGGCATGGAGTTCGCTCCGCCCGCCTTCCGCCAGTCCGTCGAGAAGGAAGTGAAGGAGGTCCTCGATGCCATCTACGCGACCCATGGCAATGGCGCCTGGAAGAAGAAGTTGATGATCAACGACCGCATCGCTGACTCAATCTTCCAGCAGGTGGTCACTCGCGCCGATGAGTACTCCGTTCTTGCCACGCCGAATCTGAACGGCGACTATATTTCCGACGCCTGCGCCGCGCAAGTTGGCGGGCTGGGCATCGCGCCGGGGGCGAACATCGGCGACGGCTATGCCATCTTCGAAGCCACCCACGGCACGGCCCCGAAGTACGCTGACAAGGATGTGATCAATCCCGGCTCGGTGATCCTGTCGGGCGTCATGATGTTCCGCCATCTGGGCTGGAACGAAGCTGCCGACTTGATCGAGCAAAGCATCGAGCGCACCATCGAACAGAAAAAAGTAACATACGACTTCGAGCGCCTGATGCCGGGAGCAACGAAGGTAAAGACCAGCGAATTCGCCGACGCGATGATCGAGAACATAGACGCCGCAGTGCCGGTAGCGAGATAACAGCTTGCACCACAGAGGATCACAGAGAAAATCTTGAGGGTTCCTCCGTGAAACTCTGTGGCCTCTGTGGTGAAGACTTGTTGATTTTCTATAAGAAAAGGAACTCATACCATGCGCAAAAAAGTAACCATCGTAGGTTCAGGCAACGTGGGCGCAACTGCCGCTCACTGGATCGCTTCCAAAGAACTCGCCGATGTCGTGCTGATCGACATCATCGAAGGCGTGCCGCAGGGCAAAGGTCTTGACCTGCTCGAAGCCATGCCCATCGAGAAACGTGATTCGTACGTCAGCGGCACCAACGATTACAAAGACACCGCTGGCTCCGACATCGTGGTGATCACCGCTGGAATCCCCCGCAAGCCCGGCATGAGCCGCGACGACCTGCTTAACACGAATTACAGCATCATGAAAGCAGTAGTCGGCGAGGCTGTGAAGTATTCGCCGAACTGCATTCTGATCATCGTCTCCAACCCGCTCGATGCCATGGCGCAGGCCGCCTACAAGCTGAGCGGATTCCCCCGCGAGCGCGTAATCGGCATGGCCGGAGTACTCGACTCCGCCCGCTTCCGCGCCTTCATCGCCGCTGAGTTGAACGTGAGCGTCGAGAACGTGACGGCGTTCGTCCTCGGCGGTCACGGCGACACCATGGTGCCCCTGCCGCGCTATTCGACGGTTGCCGGAATCCCGATCACCGAACTCATCGAGAAGACGAAACTCGACGCGCTGGTCCAGCGCACCCGTGACGGTGGCGCCGAAATCGTGAAGTACCTGAAGACAGGATCGGCCTACTACGCGCCATCAGCCGCAGCCACGGAAATGGTAGAGGCGATTCTGAAAGACAAAAAGAAAATCCTCCCCTGCGCCGCGTATCTCGATGGCGAGTACGGCATCCACGGCCTCTACGTCGGAGTGCCAGTGAAGCTGGGATCGAAGGGCATCGAGCAGATCATCGAAATCAAGCTGACACCGGAAGAGAAAGCTGGGCTGGATAAGAGCGCCGCAGCGGTGAAGGAGTTGGTAGGTGTAATCGGAGTCTAGAGAATGTTCCGTGCTCGATCCCCGTGGGTGCCCCGTCCAAGCTCTGCTTGGGCGGGTTCACTCCGATCCACCGGGGGAGTGATGTAAATGGTCAAATTGATGATGGTATAACTCGAGCGTGAAGGAAGTTCACATCTCCGAATTCAAAGCCAAGTGCCACGGCATCCTCGACGCCGTTAGAAAGACGCGGAAGCCCATTCGGATCACGCGCTTCGGTGAGCCTTTAGCCGAAATCGTCCCTCCCACAGCTGAGAAAGCGAAGAGCGGAAGACGGCTCGGTTCGATGGCGGGTGGCATGAAAGTCGTCGGAGACATCGTCGGTCCTACGGGCAGCCTGGATGATTGGGATGCGTGGCGAAAGGGCTGAACGGCTCACGAGCGTACTTCAGGCGCTAAAGCGGCTATATTTTCGACGACTTTACGGCACGACTGAAGTCGTGCCGTTCCCACCCAAGGTTCGCGGCTTTGTTGCCTGAGGTCTTCCGTCCTATCGATCACTGGAGGGAAAATGCTAATTGGGCGGGGCGGATGAGTCAACGAATGGCCCCGCCCGCGGATTAGACCTTCTCGATCGTCACTTTCTTCACCACTATGTCTTTGTTTGGACGGTCGTTGCGCCCGCGCGGCAGGGCCACGATCTTCTGCGCCACGTCCTGACCCTCGACCACTTCTCCAAAAATCGTGTGCTTGCCGGTGAGCCATGTTGTGGGCGCCAGCGTGATGAAGAATTGTGAGCCATTGGTATTCGGGCCGGCATTCGCCATAGCCAGTTTGCCCGGCTTGTCGAACTTGTGCGGCGAGCCTTTGGTCTCGTCTTCGAACTGATATCCCGGGCCGCCCATGCCCGTGCCCTGCGGGTCTCCGCCCTGAATCATGAAGTCTGGGATCACGCGGTGGAAAATCGTTCCGTCGTAGAGGCGGTCGTTGGATTTTTTGTGGGTTGAGGGATGCGTCCACTCCCGCTTGCCTTCGGCGAGGTCGACGAAGTTGGCGACGGTCTTGGGCGCCTCCTTCTCGAACAGCCGGCAAACAATGTTGCCTTCACTGGTTTCAAAGGTTGCGTACATTCCAGGTTGACGAGTCATGATGTCCTTTCAGTAAATAAATGTAGGGACGGCCGCCTTCGGCCGTCCGCCGGGCGCAGCCCGGCGATTGCAAAGCCGGCTATTGGTTCGAAGACGGCGCAGCCTTCGGTGTTGCCGCGGTCGGCTTCTTCGTGGTCGTAGCCGCTGGCTTGTGCACTGGCGCAGCCGTTCCGCTCTTCACAATGGTGATGTGAACAATTTTCACCGGACGGAATGGTTGCTCGTTTTGCGGATCGGTCGCCATGTGCGCGATCTGCTTGACCAGCGCCACGGCGGCGTCATCGCATTGTCCGAAGATCGTGTAACCAGTCCGCTCAGATGCTGGCTTGTCGAGTCCTCTGTGATGAAGAACTGCGAACTGATCGAAATCGGCGATTCGTCTTGGCATAGGCCAGTCGTCCGGGACGGTCAAATTGCAGGCTGGGAGACACCTCGATTCCAAACGAGGTCACCGGATCGGCACCCGAGCCAGTGCCCGCCGGATCCCCACCTTGAATCATGAAGCTCCGGAATCACGCGATGAAAGATCGTGCCATCGTAAAGCGGCACGCCATGCATCGTTTTCCCGACTGGATTCCTCCAATCTTTCTTGCCCGTTGCGAGGCCGATGAAATTGTCGACGCCGATCGGCGCTTTGTCAGGAAACAGCGTGCACGTCATCTTGCCGGCGGTGGTTTCGATGATCGCCACAGGCTGCGCCGAAGCCGCAGCCGCCGGCTTGGCCGCGGTGCTGGGTTTTGCCGGAGTGGAGGCGGTTTGCGCCCACGCGGATGCGATCAAGACTGCTCCTACCATTGCAAACTTGCTCAGCATGAATGCTCCTCAACTGAAAATGTGCGAACCAGAATTGTACGACAGCGGAACGCAAACAGGGTTTACTTCGCCGGCTTCTCAGCCTGCATCTCGCGGCTCACCCGTTCCACCTCGGCGAACACGCGCAGCAGATTCCCGCCCAGAATTTTCTTGATGTCCTCCGCGCTGTAGCCGCGATCGAGCAACGCCTGCGTGATCTTCGGCAGATCGGCCGCCGAATCGATGCCTTGCGGCGTGGCCCCGCTCACCCCGTCGAAGTCGGAACCAAGTCCAACGTGATCGATTCCTGCCACTTTCGCGATGTGGTCAATATGATCGATCAGCGACTTCAGGGGCGGGCGGGGAATCATCGCCATCCACTCGTGTTCGATGCGATCCATGTCGACGAAAGTCACCGTCTTGCCGTCCGCCTTCAGATGGTCAACATACTTCTGTATCGCCGCCGCTTGCTCTTTTTCCTGATCCTGCAAGTGCTTGCGAAAAGTTTCGTCAACGAATCCGTTGAAAAAGTTCACCTGCACCACGCCGCCATTCTTGGCGACGGCGCGCAGCATGTCATCCGTCATGTTGCGCGGAGCATCGACCAGTGCCCGCGCCGACGAATGCGACGCAATCACCGGAGCTTTCGTAGTAGCAATGGCATCCCAGAATGTCTTATCTGCGACGTGCGAGATGTCGACCATCATGCCCATGCGGTTCATCTCGACCACCACCTGCTTGCCGAAATCGGTGAGGCCGTTGTGGTGCTCGATCTTCGGATCGTTAATGTCGCCCGACGAATCGCCCCACTCGTTGGTATTCGACCAGGTCAGCGTCATGTAGCGCACGCCTAGCCGGTAGTAGTCACGCAGCAAGTGAATATCGTTCTCGATCGAATGCCCGCCTTCGATTCCCATCAACGCCGCCAGTTTGTGCTCGCGGTGCGCGCGCTCGATGTCGGCCACCGAGAACGCCATCATCATGCGATCGGGGTGATGCGCCGCCTGCTCGTAGACCGAATCGATCAAATCGAACGTATGCCGGGCGAAGTGCCCTTGATTGGTTTCAGGATCGACCCAGATGGAAAAGAATTCCGCACCCAGATTGCCGCGCTTCGCCTTGTCGAGGCTGATGTGGCCAACATCATTGGGATCAGTGGACCCAATGTCGAAGCCTTCATCGAGAAAGCGCTGCGGCGTGTCGGCATGCGTGTCGACGACGATCGCCGACTCCTGAATCGCTCGGGCCTTCGCACTGACCGGAGCATCCGAGTTGGCCGGCTGGGCCGGGGTTTGGGCTAGAGCAACGGAAGTGAGCAGAACTGCACAGAAGAGCTTGATCATGTTTTTTATATGTTGAAGGGCAAGTCCCAGATTGTATAGGTGCGAAGTCTGAGACTCAAACTGCGCTTATCGAAATTGCGGCCATAGCGAGATCTACGCAGACTTCCAGAGCCTGGTCGGTATCGATGATCGTCTTCGGATACACGATCCTCTCGAAGCGCGATTTCACTTCGAGGTAGAGTTCGAAATTCCGGTTGCCCGCGGGATGCGCGCCGGTCGCGGCATCCGTCTCAAGTCGCCTCCGGGCCGTCTCTTCGGAACAAACGCATTCCAAAATCCGCCAAGGCTGGCGCAGGGAATCTGCCGCGTTGATGACGTTTTCGATCTGATAACGCCGTGAAAACGGCCGTCCATCAAGGAAAATCATGCGCCCGGGATTTTGCCCCACCAGGTGCCCCGCCGTTTCCAGCATGATCTGCAGACAGAAATCATCCTGCCGCGAGGAATACTCGATTTCGTCAGGCGAGAACAAAGCGTGCCGCACTTCATCCTTGCTCAAAATTCGCCCACCGCTGCGCGCCGCGAGTTCGCGCGCTAACGTGGTCTTGCCGGTGCCGGGCAGGCCCGCCATCAGAACCATCATTGTGAGAGCATCGTATCGGATTTGCCGCGAAGAGGACTATTGCGTGCCGGTGTCGACCGCAACCTGCGAATCGGGGACTTCATTTTCCGGCTGAGCATCAGGACGATCCATGGGAAAAATCGTCTGCGTCTGCCGCCATTCCGAATAGCGTCCGCTGACCATGATGTGGAAGCACCAGTGGCGCCGCTCTTCCTCCGGTTCCACCAGGCCAAGTGCCTTCATGTAGAAGAGGTAGTGCTCCGTCCAGCGAATCTGTTCTTTGCTCAAGCCGCGGCGCTGCAGGTCAACGGTCACGCCCGCCAGATGCGAAGAGGCCGTGTCGCCATCCGCCGGAGCCGCATTGCGATTGTGCCGGCGCAACTTGCGCTGCACCTTCACCGTACGCACCGCGGAGTTCAGCTGAATCTGCGCATGGAAGCGGTTGTAGTAGGCCTGGCTCAAATCATCGACGAAACTCAGAGTCCACGGGCGGCAATAACGACGCGAAGGGTCGAGTGACGGTTCGATCTTCAAGCTCTGGTTGGGAACAATCTCCAGTAACGAACCATCGGCCTTCAAGGCTTCAAGCTCAGTGTCATCCTGAATGCGCGGCAGGTCGAGGCGATCAATCTCAGCATTCTGAAGTATCAAGGATTCGTGGGAGGGCCGGAACATCGGATTCCAGCGCAGCAGCCAGCGTAAATGGGTGTGCCGCACGCGCGTGGCACGGCGCACCGCAAAGGCGCTGCTCGACAACGATGCGCACACCAGGACCAGCGCGAAGATCCCGACGAATTGTTTTCGAACGTTTAGTCTCACGAAGTGGTTTCCGTTTGGTGCGGGTACTCTTGCCCGCCTAAAGCCGCCGGAAAGTCGTCGCGCCTTCTTCCGCGCGAGTAGCGGCCATTCTAAGCCATGGTGTCAAGTGGCCCAACCTTATTCGAGCCACTGCACCGTTACATTCGTACCCAATCGCCCGTGGTTACTGCGCCGCAGGCAACACTTCCCACTACTTTCATCGGCATCTCACGGGCCATTGATGAGGGCAGGGGACGAGCCCGCTATCTGCCCACCCTGTCATAACTTGCGGAATTTAGACGAAGCGGCGACCCTGGGGTCTGCCGCAAAATGACAAAAATCAGCGCCGTAAAAGGTCACCCAGCGCCTGCGACATCACCTGCCCACCCACCTCGGCAATCGACTTCGTGAGCGGAATATCCTTGGGGCAAACCTCCACGCAGTTCTGAGCGTAGCCACATTCCTGGATGCCGCCATCGCCCATCAGCGCTGCCAGCCGGTCGCGCTTCAGTTCCTTGCCGGTGGGATGCGTGTTGAACAGCCGCACCTGCGAGATCGTAGCCGCGCCCACGAAGCCGGTCGCCTCGTCGAACTGCGGGCAAGCCTCCATGCAGCAGCAGCACGAAATGCAGCGCGACAGTGGATACGACTGCTCCTGATCCTCGGGCGATACTTTCGGTCCGGGCCCGAGATCGTATGTCCCGTCAATCGGCACCCACGCTTTTACGATCTTAAGATTTTCGAACAGCACGCTGCGGTCGACGGCAAGATCGCGGACGACGGGGAACTTGGAAAACGGCTCGAGCCGAATCGGCTGCTCAAGATTGTCGATCAGCGCCGAGCAGGCCATGCGCGCGCGTCCATTGATCAGCATGGCGCACGACCCGCAAACTTCTTCCAGACAGTTCGAGTCGTAAGTGATGGGCGTGGTCGCCTTGCCTTCACGCGTGACCGGGTCGGCGGCGATATCCATGAGCGCCGAGGTCACGTTCATGTTCGGCTTGTAAGGAAGAGAGAATTCCTCCCAGTACGACTTCGAGGTGGGAGTCGGTTGACGCTTGATTTTGATGATGACGGATTTATCAGCCATTGGTTTGTTCCAAAATGAAAATGCTCACCAACAAAAACCGCCGGGAAGGGCACGAGTTCCACTCGTGCCATTTACGCTAAGCAAAGATCGCGGCTTTAGCCGCTGAGGTTTACTTTGAAGCCAGGACGCCTCATCTCCCCGCCCGGAACGTACTTTGTAACTTTCTTAACTTGGCAACGTCGACGATTGTTCGTCGTCGAAGACTATGTCCGCCTCTTCCTCCAAACTCTCTATCGATATCGCCGAGAAGGCCAGTTTCAAATTCACGCCTTTGTCCTCATGCCCGAACACGTCCATCTTCTCATCACTCCCGCAAACAACGTAACGCTCGAGCACGCAATTCAACTTCTCAAGGGCGGCTACTCGCATGCCCTCGGTGACATCGTTGGTCGAAAGCGAGAAATCTGGCAACGCGGATTCACCGACCACCGGATCCGCGATGCCCAGGATTTCGCGCACCACCAAAACTACATCCATCGAAATCCCGTCGAGCGGCAACTCGTTAACGATGCCTGCGAGTACCGTTACTGCTCGGCTTTTCCGGGGTTCAAGCTAGACCCGTGGCCCCCAGCGGCTAAAGCCGAAATTTCAAAGAGCGCCTGATCGGCACGAGTAGAACTCGTGCCCTTCCCAATCAGGATCAAACACAGCAAATTCGTTGCGCGATTTCACTCTCATCTAGTACTTCCTCGGCCGCGGCGGAATCAGCCCTGCGTCCACCGGCTCGAACTCGAACTTCGGCTCATCCGCGTCCGGAGCGAAATATGCCTTGGTCGTTTTCATCCAATTCTTGTCGTCACGTTCGGGGAAGTCCGGCTTGTAATGCGCCCCGCGCGATTCATCGCGCATGCGCGCGCCCTGCGCAATCACCCGCGCCAGTTGCAGCATGTTATAAAGCTGCCGCGCAAAGACGACCGTGGTGTTCGCCCACAGCGTGCGATCGCTCAGGTTCACCCTGCGGTAGCGCTCCAGCAGTTCGACCAGCTTGGCGTCGGTCTGCTGCAGGTTCTTGTTGTACCGGATGACCGTGCAGTCCTTGGTCATCAACTCGCCCAACTCGCGCCACAACTTCACCGGATTCTCCGTGCCGTCATTCTTCATCAGTAGGGAATTGTTCTCTTCTTGCTTCTTCTGCTCGGCCGCGAAGTGACCGTTGCCGTCTGCGGTCTTTTGCAGCCCGCGCGCATAATTCACCGCATTCGGCCCGGCGATCTGCCCGCCAAAGATGCATGACACCAGCGAATTCGCCCCCAGTCGGTTCGCCCCGTGATACTGATACTCGCACTCACCCGCCGCATAAATTCCAGGAATATTCGTAGCCTGTTTGTAATCGATCCACAGGCCGCCCATGGTGTAGTGCATGCCGGGAAAAATCTTCATCGGCGTATCGCGAGGATCGTCGCCTACAAACTTCTCGTAGATCTCAAGAATGCCTTCCAGCTTCTTATCGAGAATCTTCCGATCAATGTGCGTCAGATCGAGATAGACCATCGGCTTGCCGTCGATGCCGAGGTTGTATTCATAGACGACTTTGAAAATCGCTCGCGTCGCCACATCGCGCGGCACCAGGTTGCCATACTTCGGATACCACTCCTCGAGGAAATACCAGCGGTCTTTTTCTGGAATCGCCTTCGGATCTCTTTTGTCTCCCGCGGTCTTCGGCACCCAGACGCGCCCACCCTCGCCGCGAGCCGACTCCGACATCAGCCGAAGCTTGTCTTCCCCAGGAATCGACGTGGGATGCACCTGAATGAATTCGCCATTCGCGTAATAGCATCCCTGCTGATAGAGGGCCGACTGCGCCGAACCTGTGCAGACCACGGAGTTCGTCGACTTCCCAAAGATCGCGCCAATCCCCCCGGTCGCAATGATGATCGCGTCGGCCGGAAAAGTCCGCACTTCCATCGAGCGCAGGTCCATCGCGCAAATGCCGCGACACACCTTCTGCCCATCGAGCACCGCCGACAGAAATTCCCAATGCTCGAACTTCTTCACCTTGCCTTCGGACTCATATCGCCGGACTTGCTCGTCAAGCGCGTAAAGCAATTGCTGCCCGGTCGTAGCTCCCGCAAACGCCGTGCGGTTGTATAAAGTGCCGCCAAAGCGGCGGAAGTCGAGCAATCCCTCCGGCGTGCGATTAAACGGCACGCCCATGCGGTCGAGCAGATCGATAATCCCCGGAGCCGCATCACACATGTCTTTGATCGGAGGCTGGTTGCCCAGGAAATCTCCGCCATAGACGGTGTCGTCAAAATGCTTCCAGGTGGAATCGCCCTCGCCCTTCAGATTCTTCGCCGCATTGATGCCGCCCTGCGCGCACACCGAGTGCGACCGCTTCACTGGAACGATGGAGAACAGGTCAACCTCGCCGCCCATTTCCGCAATCTTGATCACTGCGGCCAGTCCCGCCAACCCGCCACCTACAACAATAATTTTCGGAGCTGCCATTAGCGTGGCCTCCCGTAGCTGGCGCTGGGCGCGCCGGATTTGCTGGACGAAGCCTGGTGGGAGGAATCCTTCTGTGGCGAATTAACGATCGTCCCGCTCGATCCCTCTTCCTGCATCGGGTGGGAGCGGAAGGAATACAGGCTCGCCAATCCCGCTCCGCAAAGAACCAGGAAGAATGCCAGACAAATCCGCAGCAATCGTTGCTGCGCCTGCGTTCCGGTGACGACGCCCCACTTCGCGCAGAATAGCCAGATGCCATAAGCGAAGTGCCACGAAGCTGCGACCAATCCGACGATGTAGAACAGCAACAGGCCGGTATGCATCACCTCGCCCTGCACCTTGCCAAACGAGGCCATCGGATTCTCGTGCAGGTCGACCCCGGCAAACCGCATCGTGTACACGTGCCAGGCGATGTAGATGAAGGCGATGGCGCCCGTCCAGCGCTGCAGTGTGTACATCCAGTTGCCGGTCCACGGATACGAAATGGTGTTGCCGTCGCCCCGGTACCAGATATAAAAACCGTAGCCCGCGTGATAAGCAATCGGAATCCAGATGCCGAAGAGCTCCAGAAAAAATACCAGCGGCAGGTTCGCCAGAAAGCCCACTTGCCGGGCGTAGGCCGCCGGGCCGTTCTGGCCGATCGCGGTGGAGTTCGAAATCAGAATGTGCTCGAAGAGGAATGCGCCGACCGGAATGATCCCCGTCAACGAATGCAGACGCCGCAAGATGAACGATGTTCCCTGACCTGCACGCAATGGCGCAACGCCATGCTTTATTCCGGGAGCAGTAGAACTGGCAGATGCCACGTAGCGCTCCTTATGAGTCCAGCATATTTGTTCAAGAATGAGAAAATAACCCTACATTATCTTGTGGGAAGAGAAGTGAAGTCAAGGAAGGCGCTGCGCAAGTCGGGAGTCAGTTTGAATGCATTTTCGAAAAGGGCGCGGCTTAGTCCGCGGGATCAACTCTTCACGGTCTTATCACTCCACTCCAGAAACATGCGGAATGCCTTGCCCCGGTGGCTGTACCGTGCTTTCTCCTCCGCGCTCAACTCCGCAAACGTTTTCTGAATCGTCGGAAAATAAAACAGCGGATCGTAGCCGAAGCCGTTTGACCCGCGCGGCGTGTTGAGAATCACGCCCTCCGCCGTGCCGCGAAATGTGGCCAGCGTTTCACCATCACGAGCCGCCGCCAGCACGCACACGAATCGGCCGGTACGCTTCTCAGGGGCAACCTTGGCGAGCTCTCGTAACACGCGCGCATTATTCGCCTCGTCGTCGGTATTGGCGTCGGCCTTATGCGGTTCCTCCGCTGCGTAACGCGCGGAATGCACGCCCGGCGCCCCGTTCAGCGCATCGATCTCAATGCCGGAGTCATCCGCCACCACGATCTCTCCCGGAACGTAGCGGCTGTATTCTTCCGCCTTCTTGCGGGCGTTCTGCTCGAATGTCTGCCCATCTTCGACTACCAACGGCAGCGAAGAGAAATTCGGAATGCCGGCGATCTCGATGCCATGAGCCAGCGCCGCTCCGGCGAAATCGCGCAGCTTGCCCGGATTCGAAGTTGCAATCAATATCCGTCGCATAAGAAAAACCACGTGGGGACGGACGCATTCGTCCGTCCCGCGAGCGAAGCGAGCGCCCCGCCCAAGGGTCCGTCCCGCGAGCCCAGCGAGCGCCCCAAGCGAAAGTCAAAACCTGCCCCGGACGAATGCGTCCGCGGCCACGTGAGGATCACTCCCTGCGGCTGAATATCAGCCACGCGCCCGCGCACAACGCTGTGAACACGGAGATCCATCCCCCCAGCGTGCGATCCCAGGTTCGTACAAATGTAATCTGCACGAGATTTACTCCGGCGTCGACCGGAACCATCATTTGCCCCGCTGGGCCGCTGGAGGTCTGCACTTCGTGCCCGTTTATTTCAGCCCGCCATGCCGGATACCGAAAGAGTCGCAATGCTAATTGCGTAGGAGCCAAGACTTGCGCAGTAAACGATTTCTTTTCCGCACCCCACTGCGAAACCGAAATCACTGCGTTTCCCGGCGCCACGACGCTGACCTCGGCCGCATTCTTATCCATCAGCGACGGCTGTGCACCGGTCGGCGTGTATTCCTCTGTGCCTTCGTAGCCGATGTGGTCCGTGATGTTGTCCTGCATCTCGCGCAAGTCGCCCGCGTTGTCCCACCATGGCGGCTGAATGAAGTTCCACGCCATCGCGATCAGGACCACTCCGGCCATGAAGATCGCCGCGCGTGTTCCCCAAATCCGCAAGCCGGCTGAGGTCGCGCCTGCAACCAGCGTACCCGCCGTAACCAGGACCGCGAACATCATGCTCAGGCACAGCATCCAGCGCCAGGGAAACTGCATGAATTCGAGCTTGGGCAAGATTCTCCACGCGACGGCCGTCACCGGAAACATCAACACGCTGCAGGCGAGAGCCCAGACAAAAAGGGCGTTCCAGCGTTCGCGGTTCACCCTCTTACGTATTCTTGCCAGCACGGCCGCCACGAACAGAATGACCATCTCAAAAACAGCAACCCACGAGATGATGCGATTGAACTGGTCGTGCGGAACATCGCTGGTATGGGCGAACAAGAAATTGACTGCGGTGCGCGACCCACCGGAGATGGCCTTTCCGATGTCGATCCAGCGCTGCTCATAGATTGCCGGAAGCAGATAGAAACTGGCCAGACACGCGCCAAGCACAACCGCCGCCGCTCCCACGCCCAGAATCCGCAGCGACCGTTTCTGCCACGCAAAAATCAGCAGCAGTAGCGCCAGCGAGTAATGAATCATCACCGCCGCCGGGGCGTTGGTAAGCCACGCCGCCGCCAGAACCGCAGCCAGAGGAATCGTGAGCCGGCGCTCTCCCTCAGCGATTCGCAACACCAACAGCAACAGGATCGGCAACAGACAACTGGCCAGCAGCTCAGCGAACGCGCTGCGCCAGTACACAATCACCAGGTGATACGGATTCACCGCATACAGCACGCTGGCAAAAATCGCATCGCGTGGACTGAACCATCTTCGCGCCAGCGCAAACATTGACAGGCCCGCCAGCGTTAATGCGATCCAGATATAGACACTGGAAACGATTCCCCAGGGAAAAATCGCACTGAGAATCGCGCCAAGCATCCACGAGGCCGGCGGATAAAAAATAAATCGCGGCTCGCCATAACCAAAATGCGCCCACGACGCCCACCGCGGAAAGAGAATTCCTTGCTTCCATTGCGCCAGAACTTCCAGCCAGGAATTCAGGTGAAATTCAACATCATGTCCGGAAGGTGTGCCCAGAAAAAAGAATGGTATTTCCACAACGAATGCTCGCGGCGCCCACGACCGACAAGGCCGCCCACGTGCCCCCTAGCCGCTTTCCGCCTTGGCGTAAACCCGCACCGCCGTTGATCTTTTCCAGTTCGTTGCCCCGTCCGCAATGCATCGCGCAGCCATCGAAATCCGAATCGGTTTCAGTCTACATTTTTACTCACATTTAATAACGCCGAAATCCAGCAGGGAAAGAATTGCGTAGGGGCGGACGCATTCGTCCGCCCCGCGAGCGCAGCGAGCAGCCCACACGAATGCATCCGGGGCTACTTGAGTTTGAGTATTGAGTGGAATCTAAAGGGAAGCTACGTCAACCGGGCTGCGCTGCTCGCGCAGTTCGTCGAGGAAGTCATCCTCGTGCAGCGACGATCCACGCCGTAGAAGTTCCAGCAAGGGGTCGTCCATGTCTTCGCCCGCGGCTCCTACATTTTCTTCGGGTTCGAATTGTTTTAGGTCGGCCACCAGGGCCCGCGGAGAAATCATCAACTCCAGCATGGCTTCGGGACTGCCGCGCAGAAAGCTGATCAGGTTGCCAACTTGCGCCCGCTGTTCCGCCGTGCGGGAAGGGAACTCAATTCCCATGCCGCGGCCAGGATGCGTAACCCGCACCATGCCTTCGGTGTGAACTTCGAATTCTTCCGTCTTCAGGCAGATGTCAACCAGCGCACGCTCCGGAAAGGGAGCTTCGGTTTCAAGGTAGCAGCCGCCCAGACTCAGATCGGTCAGCTTGCAGTGGGGCACAGTCTCATTGGGCCCGGCGCCCGCAGTGTTGGCGGCGGCCTTCAGCCAGGCATTGAGTTGCGAGGAAATGTCGGGCGACAGGTCGATGAATCGCACCCCAGTTTGTCCGTTAGGATTCGCCCACGCCACTTGTCCGTGAGCCTCAATCTCCAAGGCTCCATCGGGCAATTGAAAGTGAAAGGCCAGCAGCGCCCCCGGGGCTTGCGCCTCCGAGGTCAGAACATCCATGCCCGTCTCGCTAAGGTCGAGCAGAATGCCATCCGCCTTGCGCTCGTCGGGCAACGTGATCTCCACTGCAGCCTGTACCGGCACGCGGACCGCGCGCCGTCTCTCCCGGCTCAACAGAGCCGCGGCCGCACGTAGGCCGGCCTTGGCAGTTTCGTCGGTGAGAGGTTTGTACAGCACGAAATGCGTCCCGCTGCTGAGCACCTCGCGGACCTTGTTGCGGTCGGCGACTAACGCGATGCTCAGGCACCCGGAACCCAGCCGGTGCGCCAGGTTCAACGCCTCGGCTGCCAGCGTGGCATCATCGAAATCCACCACGAGGGCATCGAATTTTTGCTGCTGAATGCGGGCAAGCGTGGTCTCCGGATCGCTGGAGCGATCCATCATGATGCCGAATGTGGGCAGCACTCTGCCCAACACGTCGGCGGCGGAATTGTCGGCCGAGACCAGCAGTGCCTGCAGTGTCATAAAGAAAACGAGCTACGCCTTCGCGGATGAATTTATGGCCAGCGCGGCGCACTCGCGCGCAGCGGCCGGGATGAGGCAGAAGAGCCGGCGCTGGCGCCCGCCTTCGCCGACATGGCTTCCGACTGGCCCACTTCTTCCACTTCGGCCAGCACGGCGTTGTCTTCGTCGTCGCTCTCAGCGAGCAAGGGAGCTACTTCGCGCAGCTTTTCGGCCGCCTGTTGCAGCATTTCTATCTGCTTGCCAAGCTGGGCGTATTTCGCTTGCTTCTGCCGCAGAACCTCATGAATATCTTTCATACATCCCCCTGCTCGCACTTTAAGGAGGCACCGGCGGCAGGGTCAACGGTAATCCCCGGGCGCAGATTACCGGGGTAACGGCGAGTGCTGCAAGGCGGGAAAATACAAAGGCCCCGCTCGCAAGCGGGGCCTTTAGTTACATGAGACTTTTACGAGAGTTTCCGGCGTAACGCTCCGGCCAACCCAATCAGTCCCGTGCCCAGCAGACCAAGCGTGCCTGGCTCCGGAACCGCGATGTTGGTGTCGCCGCTCGATATGGTGGTCGAGCCGTTGAAGAAGCCCTTACCCGTGTTAATCGTCAGCTGCACGGTCGCTCCATTCACGGTCGTACCGCCTTCCCACGTTCCGACGACCGAACCGGTCAGAGTGTAATTGTGGGTTCCATTGGCGAGCGTGACCAGGGTCCAGGTTACAGGCCCGCTAAACGAACCATTGAAGATGGTCCCATTCGGAATGCCGTTGGTTCCGTTCCCAGTAATGACGAAGCTGCCGCCACCGTTGAAAGTGCCGCCCATCTGCAGGCTGCCGCTGATCAGCGAGCCGGTTGAGAAGGTCAGGCTCCCCAGATTGTTGCCGGTTACCAAGCCCAAGCCGCCGAGGCCGTTGACGGCAATCAAAGTCGAGCCAGTCAGGCTCAGCCCGGCGCTGCTACCAGAGAGGGTGCCGCCACTATTGGTGAAATCGACAGAGTTGTTGGCAAACGCCGATATCGGCAGAGCTAAAGCCAGAACAGCCATCCACAGAATACGCTTCATGACGACTTCCTCCTCGAATCTGGGTCTACTTTGGTTGAGGGCTTTGAACCCTTCTCTTATGGAACTTGGCATACGTCTAGGGAACTAGACGTACGATCAGTGCATCTCTTCTAGCACCTATGGCACCAAATTGGCAATAAAATTAACCACCTTTAAATCAATTACTTACAGAAGTAACGAACGACCTTCGCCCCGCCCGCGGTGCAAACAATTGCACACTTGCACCATTCAGTTGCGGCAACCGGCTTTTCCTTACCCTCGATAGCATCTCTAGGAAGTAGCACTATAGTAACATCGATCGCTCGCAAGGCTTCTAGCCCATCCGTGCCCCGCTAATGGCACGAAAGTGGGGTTCCCCTCCCCACCAAAGCTCGATATTTTATCCCCGAGCAGTTCTGGGGGAGGGCTGTTCGGGCGTCCCGCACTCGCAAGAGTTTGGGGCGCTCTTAAATTTTCGGACAGTTTTTTTGACCCCGGGACATACTGCAGACGATCCCGCTTCACCTCGCGCTTCGAATTCCTTATCCGGTCAGCGAAGGTAGTCGATCCGAAGTGCCCAGCAGGAAAATCACTCCGACGACAATACTGTAGGCAGAAGTCGCCAAAGTCAGCGCGCGCAATACATGCGGCTTGGCCAGTGCGGTGGAAAATAATCCTGCTGCCGAAGCGCACATCAGCGTATTCATCGCCAGCAATCCCACGATGAACATAAACAGGCCGAGAAGTCCGGAGGCCGTTCCTCCCAGATTTGCTGCCATCAGAAAAACCAGCAACTGGGTCGGCGTCTCCGCGCCCAGGCCGTGAATCACGCCCACCAGAAAAGTTGAACTGGTGCCGTATCCATCCTTGAACACCTGCGGCGCTTCTACGCGCGTGCCCCCGAAAATCTTCGTCAACCGCCAGTAGACCCAGAGCATTCCGTTGATCAGCAGAGTGATTCGAGTGCGCGGGCGGGCATGGCTGTGCGGCGATTCGCGAAAGAAAGTGCCCAGCACGTAAATTCCGAGCGTCAGCAGCGTGATGCCGACCAACCGTTCCGCCCAACGATCGCTGGCCGCTGGCAAGGATACGCGAAACGCAATCGCGCAAGCGCCGAGCACGGCGACAGTCGTCGCATGCCCGGAGACATACAGCAATCCGTAGCGCATGGCATCGCTGACCTTGGCTTGTACGCTGCTGATGTCAGTGATCGCCGCGATGTGATCGTAGTCGAGGCCGTGCCGGAAGCCCAGCACCGCAGCCGAAATCAGCGCCAGTCGTAGATTGTTGGAATGGTCCATGCCGCCAGGAAGATTCTGCGGCTCCGATCCACCAAACCGGAAACCGCACGGGCTAGGCTAGCACACCTGCCGCCAGGAACCCGCAGGCCGATTCGCAAAGGCGACCACTACTTCTGCATATGTAGCGGGGCGCTGATCAGGTCGCGCACTCTTCCGGAAAGATTGAGGGCGAGGGAACGATAGAAGCGCGAGCCTAGATGGGGAAACAGTTCAAACAACGAGTGCAGCGCGGCCGCGTCGAGATAATACGCCTCGACCGCCTGTTTAGCAGTCACGCTCACCGTAGCCGGCTGCTCATCCAGGAATGAAATTTCTCCGCACACCTGGCCTGGACCCAGCGCCGGCGGAATTTCACGGTCAGGAATGTGCACCGACGCGCTTCCCGACAGCAGCAGATAAATTCCGCGGGTTCGCCGGCCTTCCTGAATGATGTGCTCTCCCGCCTTGAATTTCATGCGGGCGGCCTTGTCGGCCAGCAGGGTCCAGTCGTTGGCGGTGAGGTAGGTCAATCCATTCTTGGCGGAACTCAATACAGACACATCTTGCTGCAGGGACGGGTTCGACATGGGCGCGCGTAGCTCAGTTCCGGATTGACTGACCGGAGAATTGAAAATCAACAGGGACTGGATTCAGAGTAGCAGAAAAGTAGACCGAGAATTTGCCTCGCGAACCCGCGAAGACACGAAAGTAAGCGAGCGTCCCAAAGCGCCCGGGTGAACCAGATCGGAACCATCTACTACTACTGCAGCAGCAGAATCTGTCCCGTCTGCCGCGTCAGCGTCACCGGTGAGCTGACCGCGTTGCCGTTCACATCCGCATAATTTCCTGGAGGCAGCGTGACCGTCGCCGTCGCGCTGTACGGATTCACCAGCGACAACCCGCCTGAAAACGTCCGCAACCACGCGCCCTGTTTTTTCGTCATCGCACAGGTCGCACGGGGGAACAAGAGAGGAATCGCAGTTAGGACATTTAATTACAAACCAGCAGGAGACTGGCTGAGTAATGGTGGGCCCGGAGCGATTCGAACGCCCGACCCCTTCGTTCGTAGCGAAGTGCTCTATCCAACTGAGCTACGGGCCCTCTGGGGAGACAAATTTATACTACTACAAAAGCGCAAGAATGAGTCTGTCTGGCAGGCCGGCAGAAATCAGGCTGCGAATCACAGCGGCCAGTTCAGCGCTTCCTGTTCCGTTTGCCTAAAGTTACTTTTGCCCACTGCGAAAAGGGCTCAACCCCCGAATCGGATTCCCCTTTTCAGGATCGTCCCAACGGCGCCCAAAACAGGAACTAACGACTCAAAAACCTTGCGGGACGGCACTTTTCAACAGCCAGAATGGCCCAGCTCTTGCCTTTCACGGGCCGAAGTAAAACTTTCCCGGCAACCCGAAAATCCTACCGCCCCTGCCATGTGCCCGCCCCTTTATTTTTAACGCTTTGAGAACGGCATACCGCATGCAATAGAGAAGGGCAGACGAAGTGGCGCGCAACGGGGTGCCTCAGAGAATAACTTCGGCCAGAGGTTTTCTTGGGCACCCCTTGCTTTTCTTAACAGCCTTCCCCCGATCGCTCTAAGCCAGCGCCACTGGCTCCCGGACGTCGATTCCTGCCTGCCGCAGCAGCTTGGCCACCGCATCCTGCTTCATCCGCGACGCGTCATATTGCACTGTGACGGTGCGCGTCTTGGCGTTAAATAGCACGCGCTGAATGCCATACACCTCGCGCATTCCGTCAATTGCCCGCATCTCGTTCTCGCCCGGAATCGCTCCGTAGTTGAAAACCACGTCCAGATAAGTCATGGTATTAAGTCCTTCGATAAGGATGAGTTCGGTCCGCCCTGGCTCGCGCCGGCGGAATTCAATCGCGAATCCAATATAGAGCATCGACGATCAAACAACATAGGCCGATGAGGGTAGCGCATCGACGATCGAAGAATACGGGCCTACGAGGATAGAGCGTCGATGATGAACAACACAGCCCTATGAGGGTAGCGCATCGATGATTGAACAACACAGGCCCATCAGGCTGAGGAACTCCAGCCGCGAAGGCGGCGGCATGCGATAGCCCAGGACGGAAGTCCTGGGTGCTGGCCCGGAGAAGGGAATCGAGCCCCGTAGGGGCGGCACTCAATCGACGAACGCCGAACCATCGCCGAACCATCAATGACCACTTCAAACCCCATCCCCATTCTCGAACGCGATCCCGTCTGTGGGATGAATGTCAATCCCGCGACGGCCAAACACGTTTACGAATATGAAGGAAAGAAGTACTACTTCTGCTGCGCCGGCTGTCTTGAAAAGTTCAAAGCCGATCCGCAGGGATATCCGAAGCGAAGTCCTCGGGCTTGGTCACGATGGGAATGCCGGCGGCACCGAACGCCGCCGCCGCTAACTCGCCATCGCAGATCGCCTACGTCTGCCCGATGTGCCCCGAAGTGCGCGAATCAAAGCCCAAAGCCTGCCCCTCCTGCGGCATGGCGCTTGAGCCTGAAATTCCGCTCGCCACCGCACGCACCGAATACACCTGCCCCATGCATCCGGAGATCGTGCGCACCGAGCCAGGATCGTGCCCGATCTGCGGCATGGCGCTCGAACCGCGCACGGTCACCGCGACACAAGAAGAAAATCCCGAACTGCGCGACATGACGCGAAGGTTCTGGGTCGGCGTTGTGCTCACCGTGCCCCTGCTCGCTGTCGCCATGGGCAGCATGCTCGGCGACAAGCTGAGCATCGACTTTAACTTCAACGGATTTGTCGTCAACCTGCCGCGCCTCGAATTCCTGCTCGCCACGCCGGTAGTCCTCTGGTGCGGCTGGCCATTCTTCCAGCGCTTCTGGACGTCGCTGGTCAATCGCAGCCCCAACATGTTCACGCTGATCGGCCTGGGCACCGGCGCGGCCTATGTCTATAGCATCGTGGCGACCGTAGCCCCGCAGATTTTTCCCGCGTCGCTGCGCGGCATGACTGGATATCCCGACGTCTACTTCGAAGCCGCCGCCGCCATCACCACGCTCGTGCTGCTCGGCCAGGTGATGGAACTCCGCGCCCGCAGCCGCACCAGCGCTGCCATTCGCGCGTTGCTCGACCTCACTCCGAAGACGGCGCGCCTTCTCGTCACAGGTCCCGGTGGCGAGGTCATAGAAAAAGACATTCCTCTCGCACAAGTCAAACCGGGCGACCGCCTCCGCGTGCGCCCCGGCGAAAAAGTTCCCGTCGATGGCGTGGTGCTCGAAGGCCGCAGCTCGATCGACGAATCAATGATCACCGGCGAATCCATCCCGGTGGAGAAATCTGCCAACAGCAAAGTAATCGGCGCAACCATCAACGGCAGCGGATCGTTCACCATGCAAGCCGAGCGTGTCGGCTCGGAAACGCTGCTGGCCCGCATCGTGCAACTCGTCGGACAAGCACAACGCAGCCGCGCTCCAATCCAGCGTCTGGCCGATCGCGTTGCCGCCTGGTTCGTGCCCGCAGTGGTCGCCATCGCGGCCATCACCTTCGCCGCCTGGTTCGCGTTCGGTCCGCAGCCGCGCCTCGCGCACGCGCTGGTCAATGCAGTCGCCGTGCTGATCATCGCCTGCCCCTGCGCTCTCGGCCTCGCTACGCCCATGGCCATCATGGTCGGCACTGGCCGCGGCGCGAGCGCCGGAGTGCTGATCAAAAACGCCGACGCGCTCGAAACCATGGAAAACGTCGACACCCTCGTCGTCGATAAAACTGGAACGCTCACCGAGGGCAAGCCGCGCGTCGTGAGCATGTCTGAGCAAATTACAAATGATCCCGAACTGCTTCGACTCGCGGCGAGCCTCGAGCGCGCCAGCGAACATCCCCTCGCCGCGGCAATTGTCGAAGCCGCCACCGAGCGCAACCTGACGCTTTCTCAACCGCAAGAATTTCAATCGATTTCCGGTCGAGGCATTCGCGGCACAGTGGACGGACACGCCGTTGCGATAGGCAATCCGCAGCTTATGGTCGACGTGGGAGCCTTGCAAAAGCCCGGCTTTCTACCAGGCGGACCTCCCGGAACCACGGGCCTCGGCGTCGCCATCGATGGAAAATTCGCAGGAACGTTAGGCGTGGCGGATCAACTGAAGCCCTCGGCATCCGGCGCGGTTCGTGATCTGAAAAATCTTGGAGTCCGCGTCGTCATGCTCACCGGCGACAACCAAGCGATCGCCGCCAGCATTGCCAAGAGTGTCGGCATCGACGAATTCGAAGCCGAAGTTCTGCCCGAGCGCAAATCCGAAGTAGTGAAGAAACTGCAACAGCAGGGAAGAGTCGTCGCCATGGCCGGAGACGGCATCAACGACGCGCCTGCACTCGCTCAAGCCGACGTCGGCATCGCCATGGGCACCGGCACTGACGTCGCCATGGAAAGTGGCGGCATCATCCTGGTCAAAGGCGATCTCACCGGAATCCTCCGCGCCCGCAAGCTCAGCCAGGCCACCATGCGCAACATCCGGCAGAATCTTTTCTTCGCCTTCATCTACAACGCGATCGGCGTGCCCATCGCGGCCGGCGTTCTCTATCCCTTCTTCGGATTGCTGCTCAGCCCCATCTTCGCCGCGGCCGCCATGAGCTTCAGTTCCGTGTCGGTGATTGCCAATGCGTTACGCCTGCGAAACACAAAGCTGTAGTTGGCCGCGAAGCATCTTGCTGCAACCATACATATGGCCGCGCGCTACTGTCCCTTCAGCTTCTTCAACTGCTCCACCGCATTCGTATTCTTCGGATTCAACTGCAGCGACTTCTCGTAATTCTGAATCGCCAAATCTTTCTGCCCGGTCTTCGCATAGCCCTCGGCCAGGCTGTCGAACGCGTTCGCCGACTGCGGATATTCTTTTGTATTCCGCACGAACACATCCACCGCATCCGCGCCCTTGCCGGAATAGAGCAGATCGTAGCCAAACAAGTTCAACATTCCCTCATCGACCTTGTAGTCCGGACTGGTCTGGCCTTTCAGTTCGTCGTACTCGCGCAGCGCCGCCGGAGTTCCTTTTGCCATCGAGATCAGGAACAGATGATCGGGTCCGCCCTCGCGCGGCGGCTTGTAGCTCCACCCATATTCCTTGGCGATGCGGGCCAACAGCAATCCCGCGACATTGATGCCGTTATCCGAATCCGCCATGATGACCGCGCCCTTGCCGTTGTCGGCGTTCATGGTAAACAGCGCCTGAAATCCATCATCCGCGCCGCCATGCGAGAACTGTCCCGGAGTATTCTTGTCGAGGAAAAATCCCAGGCCAACGTCGTCCTTCACTGGAGTCAACATCTCGGTGACCATTTTCTGCGAGAGCACGCGATTCGACTTGCCCTGCTTCGAGAGCGCGATCTCAATGCCAAACTTCGCCAGATCAGTAGGATTCGTCCACAGTCCCGCCGCCGCCATCTCCGGATACACATGCCATCTGCCATGCACTTCAGTTCCATCGATGCCGGTTCCGCCTGCCGTCATCTCCGCGCGCTTCTTGGGCAACGGTTGCTCGTAGCTGCTGTCGTTCATGCCGATCTTGTCGAGCACCAGATCGTGCATCAGGGCAGGGAACGGCTTGCCGGTTACGTCAACCATGAGTTGCTGCTCGATGGTGACGCCGCCGCCGGAGTAGCGGCTCTTCGTGCCGGGCTCAAAGTCCACGCGAATCGGATCGGTATTCGCCGGCTTCTCGCCGTTAAAAATTTGCACCAGCGTGGGCATGGGAGCGTCCACGTCGTAGCCCGGAAAGCCATGCACCGTCAGACCACCGGTGTGCGACATGATCCGCCGCAGTGTGACCTTCTCGGTCTTCGTGAAATCGTTTTCCGGAACCTTCCATGAGGTCAGCTTTTCGTTGACGTCGGCGTCGAGCTGTACCCTGCCTTGCTGTACCAGAATCATGACGCCGGTGGCCGCGACCGGCTTGCTGATCGATCCCGCCTGAAACAACGTTCGCGTCGTGACCGGCTTCTTCGATCCCGGCTCGATGACGCCATAGGCCTTTGCCCACACGATCTGATAGTCGTCGATCACGGCCACGCTCAGCCCGGGAACTTTGTAAGCCTCCATCAACTGCTCCACACTCAGGCGTGAAGGCGGGGCGCCGGCTTCGTTCGCCATTTCGACCGTGTCAGTTTCGATCTGCTGGATGTGTGCGCTCTGATCCGCGATCTGGGCCTTGGCGTCCTTCTTTTTGTCCTTCGCCGTCAGATTGAGCGAGAGCAGCAGGCACAACGCGGCACACATCACGGCGAATCTGCCTCGTAGCAGCTTCATGGGAGAATCCTTCCTCAAATTAAATTAGGCCTCGACGTTTCGCAGCTTAGCACGGCATTGAACAAGGAAGCGTTAACCACAAAGGTCACGAAGTTACGAAGGAATACGCTGGATAGAAGTCCTTCGTGATACTTCGTGTCCTTCGTGATTCAAGCCTTTTGATTGCGCCTCTACAACTTGCTCAGAAAGTTCGTGATCTCAGGATCCGTCCAGTCGACCGCGCCAATAAACTTGCGCCGCATCACACCATTGCGGTCGATGATGTAGGTTTCCGGAAACTTGAATGTCCCGTAAAGCGCATTGCTCTTCTGGTCGGGATCGCGCACCGTGAGCAGGTTCACGTTGTGCTCTTTGACGAACTGGCGATAGGCGCCGTCGTCGACGTCCATGCTGACGGCCAGCACGGTCACGCCTTTGGCCTTCATGCGCCGCTGCATCTCCACCAGCGACGGCATCTCTTCCACGCACGGCGGACACCACGTAGCCCAGAAATTCAGCACCACGATCTGCCCGCGAAACTGGCTCAGCGTGACTTTACTCTGCGCATCCTGCACCGTGAAATCGGGCGCCACCGTGCCAATGCGGGGCGGACGCGATCCGCTATAGCATCCACTGAAAACCAGCAGGAGGCAGGCCAGCAGAAGGGAATGAAAACCGAAGAAGCGTCGCACCCAGCTATAATAATGGATTCGGAGAATGGGAGCGACGAAAACAGTGTCCAGCCTGCCCGTCGTGTCGGTCATCATCCCGGCCCGAAACGAAGAAGTCTGCCTTGCCGACTGCCTGCAGTCCATCGTCTCGCAAACCGGGATCGAATTCGAAGTGATCGTCGTCGACGATCACTCCACCGACCGCACCCGCGAAATCGCCGAGTCATTCCCTCAAGTCCGCGTGCTCGAAGCCGGACCGCTACCCGCCGGCTGGACCGGCAAGAACAATGCCGTCACTACCGGAGCTCGACAGGCCAAGGGCGAGTGGCTCTTGTTCACCGACGCCGACACGGTGCATCTTCCGGGCTCATTGGCACGCGCACTCGCCGAGGCCCGCGAAAATAACGTCGACCTGCTCTCGTATTCGCCGGAACAAATCGCCGTCACGTTCTGGGAGATGGCTGTGCTTCCCGTAGTCTTCGCAGAACTGGCGCGGCAATATCCGCTGGCGAAGGTGAGCGACCCGAATTCGCCCGAAGCCGCAGCCAATGGCCAATACATTCTGGTCAAGCGCGAGACCTACGATGCGGTCGGCGGCCACGCCGCCGTTGCGAAAGACATTCTTGAAGACGTCGCCCTGGCCCGCGCGGTGAAATCTTCCGGCCGCAAGATTCGCTTCCGCTACGCCGCCGACGCCGTCCGTACCCGCATGTACCGCAATTACCAACAACTCCGCGACGGCTGGACGAAGAATTTGGCGCTGCTGTTCCCGCGGCCCGGCTGGCTGGCAGCAAAGACGCTGCTTCTGTGGGGCTTAGGTTGGGGAATTCTGTTCGGGCCTCTGGTTTTGTTGGGCGGAGCTTACATGACAGACGGGATCGCCTCGCTCGCGAGCGTGAACCATTTCTTCTTGGCAGCTTCCGGGGTCGTCCGCCATTGGTGGTGGAGTCTGATTGCAGGTGCGCTAATCGGCCGTAATTTTGCGCGTCTCATGCGTGCCAACTTCGATTTGGCGATGGAATGGCTCGGAGCTCTGTTCGGTATGCCCATGTTCGCCTACTTGCTTTTGCGCTCGAAAAGAATGCATGCCAAGGGAAGCGTCTCCTGGAAAGGCCGCAACTACGCCGGCGAAGAACATAAACCCGCCAAGATCTCTCACACATTCCCCGACCACCGCCGGAAAACTCTCATGAAGACTCCGCTCATCCTGCTTCTGCCCGCGCTTCTGTTATTCATTCCAGCTGCCGGGGCGCAATCTCCCGACGCGACCAAGGCCTCGATTATGGATACGATCATCGATCCCGGCGCCAGCGTCGGCCCGCTCAAGCTTGGCGACTCCCGCGAGCGGGCGCTCGAGTTGTTCCCCCAGAAAGCCGAAGATCAGCAGTGGGACGACCCCTGCGGCGCCACGCTCGACTGGATCGACGCCGCCAATCCCATGGGTCACGGCGAGTTGCTGATCCGCATCAGCAAGGGCAGAATTTTTCAAATCGAATCCGCCACCACGCGCTTCAAGACCGCCGAAGGCATCACAACTTTTAACGCACCGGAAGATGTTCGCAACGTCTACAAAAATCTTCGCGCTTTCGTCTTGCTCACCGCACCCGTGCCGGCTCTCGGCGATCGTCCGCTCGTCTTCTGGGTCGACAAGAAAAAAGGAATCGCGTTTGCCCTGGCGTACGATCCCTCGCGACACAAGCGCTACGTCTACAAGGTGATCGTGTTCGAACCGAATAAAGAATTTTGTCCCGAGCAGGAGAAAACCACCTCTTCCAAATGGCAGGGAATCAATGCGTACGCAACCGAGCCTCCGCCAGAGTTAAGGCCGGAACGCTATTGAATATTGAAGTACGCATCAGGTTGAAGGCCGCCGCATCCAATAGGCGAGTTGCAGCCCTGCATTTGTAACTGATCGCTGACCCTATGGTTTACTTAACCCGCAAAGCTGAATTTTCCGCCTCGCACTACTACCACAGCCCGGACTTCACCCCGGAAGAGAACGCTCGCCTGTTCGGCAAGTGCAACAACCCGAACGGCCACGGCCACAACTACACGCTCGAAGTCACGGTGAAGGGCGAAGTCGACCCGCGCTCCGGATTCGTCGTCGACCTCAAGCAACTCAAAGAAGTCATGCACCGCGAAGTGCTCGACGCCATGGATCATCGCTTTCTGAACAAAGAGGTCCCGGAATTCCTCACAAAAATTCCGACCACGGAGAATGTAGCGATCGCCATCTGGCAGCGTCTCGAAACGAAGTTGAAGGCCGCGACCCTGCATCGCGTAAGGGTCTACGAAACCCCAGACCTGTTCGTAGATTTCTACGGAGAGAAAGAGTAACGAACGCTCAAGGTAAGAAGTTGCTGCGTAAAGCACGCATTCACCAGCCCCGAAGGGGCGCAATGCAATAGCCCGGGACGTAAGTCCCGGGTAAGCCGATCAAAGAAGGAACAAGTCCCGTAAGGGACGGCACAAAGCGAAATGAAAGCCCACTTAACTCGCCGCTATCTATTCTCGGCCTCGCACCGCCTGCATAGCGCTGCCATGTCCGCCGAAGAAAATGTTGCCACCTACGGCAAATGCAACAACCCGCACGGCCACGGACACAACTACGCCCTCGAAGTCACGGTGAGCGGCCCGGTCGACGCGCGCACCGGCATGGTCTGCAACCTGGTCGATCTCGACGGCTACGTCGAAAGGGAAGTGCTCTCCCGCTATCACCTGGAGAATTTGAATACCTTGCAAGAATTCTCGGAAACCGTACCCACCACGGAAAATCTTTGTGTCGACATCTTTGAAATATTGCAACGCGGCTTCCGCCCGGCCCATCTAGAGAAGGTGAGACTCGAAGAGACTATGATGAACTCCTTCGAATACACCGGCCAGAACGAGCCGCACAAATAATCCGGCCCGGATTGTGACCCTATGAAAACGACTCCCGAACCCACAACCCTGACCAGCGCCAGCTACGAAGACCTGGTGCAGGAAATGCTCGTCCGCCTCGGCGAAGATCCCACCCGTGAAGGCCTCGCATCCACGCCCAAGCGCGTGCGCAAGGCCATGCAGTTTCTCACCAAGGGATACAGCGAAGATCCCGAAGCCCTGCTCAAGGGCGCGCTGTTCACGGTGAATTACGACGAGATGGTCATCGTCAAAGACATCGAGATGTTCAGCCTCTGCGAGCATCACCTGCTGCCGTTTTTCGGCAAGGTGCATGTGGCCTACATTCCGAACGGCCGCGTGGTCGGGCTCAGCAAGATTCCGCGCCTGATCGAAATGTTCTCGCGCCGCCTGCAGATTCAGGAGCGCCTCACCACCCAGATCGCCGAGACCCTTCAGCGCGTAATCGAACCGCAAGGCGTAGGCGTCGTCATCGAAGCCCGCCATCTCTGCATGATGATGCGCGGCGTCGAAAAGCAGCACTCGGCGGCGGTGACGTCATCCATGCTCGGATGTTTCCGCGAGTCGGAAGAGACGCGTTCCGAATTCCTCTCGCTAATTCGCCAAAGGCCGAACGGCGTCTAGCCCATCTTGAACGGCGCCTGCGTGGGCCCGGACGCATTCGTCCGGGCCTCGCTGCGCTCGCGGGGCGGACGAATGCGTCCGCCCCTACGTAATCGCCGCTACGGATAAACAGAGCACTTCTCGCATGATTTGACGAGCGCAATTCCGACAGACCACAATGGCTGACCTATTCGGGGATAAGCACCATGATGACTTCTGTTTTTGTCGGCACCAGTGTCGATGGCTTCCTCGCCCGCCCTAATCATGCCCTAGACTTCCTCGATGCTGGAGGATCCGAGCCACACGGTTACGAGGAATTCATCGCGACCGTCGATGTCATCGTGATCGGCCGCAAGACCTTCGACGTCGTCCTCGCCTTCCCCGAGTGGCCTTACGGAAAGAGACAGGTCGTCGTCCTCAGCAGCCGTCCGCTCGACTTTTCGAAAATCCCGAATGCCGTTGTCGAACAAATGTCCGGTGATCCTTCGGCGATCGTGGAAAAGCTCTCCGCTCGTGGCTTCCAACACGCTTACATCGACGGCGGAAACACCATTCAAGGTTTCCTGCGCGCCGGAGTGATCCAGCGTCTCACCGTAACCCGTGTGCCCATCTTGATCGGCGAAGGCATCCCGCTATTTGGTTCGCTCCCGCGCGACGTAAATCTCCGCCACATCGCCACCCGCGCCTACAACGGCGGCCTGGTGCAAACCGAATACGAAGTCGTCAACCAGTCGCTGCGGTAAGATGTTCGCGGAATGTCCATGAAGCAGCGCCGATCCATCCCAGGCCTCCGCGGCAAGACAGCTCTCATCACCGGCGCCAGCCGCGGCATCGGACTCGCCATCGCCCGTGCCCTCGCCGCGGAAGGCTGCAATCTGATCCTGACCGCGCGCAACGAAAAATCTCTGGCAAAAATCAGCAGGGAACTGGCCTCTGCCAAAATCCGCATCCTCGCCCACTCCTGCGATGTGCGCGATCCGCATTCGGTCGACGCCCTCTTCCGCGCCATCCGCGTTGAGTTCCGCGCCCTCGATATCCTCATCAACAACGCCGGCATCGCGCACGCCAATCTCCCGGTCGAGAAACTTCCTTACCCCGTTTGGAAAGATGTCATCGAGACCAACCTCAACGGAACATTTCTCGTGACCCAGGCTGCTCTCGTGATGATGAAGCGCGGCGGCACGATTGTGAACAACCTATCCATCGCTGCCAATCGCGTATTTGCAGGTTCGGCCGCCTACAACGCCTCCAAGCACGCCGCCCTCGGCCTGACCAATACGCTGCGCGAAGAGCTTCGCCCGCGCGGCATCCGCGTCATCGGCCTGATGCCCGGCGCCACCGACACCGATATCTGGAAGACGTTATGGCCCGCAGCCCCGCGCCGCAAAATGATGTCGGCGGAAACCGTCGCCGAAGCGGTCGTCAACGCGCTCCGCCTGCCCCTCAACGCCACGGTAGAGACGCTGGAGATTCTCCCCACAGCCGGCACTCTTTAAGGAACTTTGTTTCACCGTGCGTCGGTGCCTCCGTGGTGAAAGATTCCGCCGCTATCTTTCTCTTCGCACGCGAGTCCAAGTACAATGGCGTCCGCCATCCGCTAACACTTGGAGAAAAAACCTATGACGAAATCGCTGTTGCTCGTTGCAGCGCTTCTGGCTGCGACCACTTTTGTAACCCTCCCCGCTAACGCCCAGGACACGAAAGCCGCGGTTAAACCCGCAGATCCGCCTTCGAAGGTCGTGCTCGATTCCTGGAACGACATCGGCCGCAAGCTCATCGCCATGGCCGAGGATTTCCCCGAGGACAAGTATGACTTCAAGCCCACGCCCGTGCAGCGCAGCTTTGCCGAGCAACTGATCCACGCCGCCGGAGCGACCTACTTCTTCACGAATGCTGTAACCGGGCAGAAGTCCGACGTCGAGGGCATGATGAAACGCGATCATTACAAGAGCAAAGCTGAGATCGTCGCCTTCGTGAAGAAATCTTTCGCCGATGGCGCGGCGGTCATTCAAGCCAAGGGCGACAAGGGGCTGTCCGAGCTGGTTGTCGATCCCTTCGCTCACCAGCAATACCGCATGGAGGATCTCGCTTATGGCTTCATCGAGCACTGCGGCGAGCATTACGGTCAACTGGTCGGCTACTACCGCCTGTCGGGGTTAGTCCCACCGGAATCACGCCCAAAGAAGTAAAGGATCAAACGCGTAGGGGCGGACGCATTCGTCCGCCCTGCGAGCAAAGCGAGCGCCCCGGGATGAATGCGTCCAGGGCGACGTGTTTTCTTTTCTTAGCTCACCGGTAAGCGTACGGATACCGCTTCTCGCGCACTCGGTCGCCTGCTACCGCTTGTCGGAGTAAGTCGCGTCCCAAAGAAGTAAAGATCAAACGCGTAGGGGCGGACGCATTCGTCCGCCCCGCGAGCAAAGCGAGCGCCCCTCGGACAAATGCGTCCGGCGCCACGTGTTTTCTTTCTCAGCTCACCGGTAAGCGTACGGATTCCGCTTCTCGCGCTCAGGAAAAATCTTGATCATCACCACCCCGGAGATGAATCCTCCCACGTGCGCCCAGAACGCCACGCCACCAACATCCTGTCCCGCGGCCTGCGCCAACGTGGCCGCGCCCGAGAAAAAATTCAGCACGAACCATTCCCCCAGCACCACCCACGCCGGAAGATACATGACGAACACGAAGAACCAAGTCAGCACTCGCGCCCGCGGATACAAGATGAAATACGCTCCCAGCACCCCCGCAATGGCTCCGCTGGCGCCCACCGTAGGCACACCGGAATGCAGGTTGATCGCCACCTGAGTCGCCATCGCCAGCAGACCGGCCATCAAGTAAAAGATCAAGAATTTAAAATGTCCAAGATAATCTTCAACATTGTCCCCAAAGATATACAAAAACCACATGTTGCCGAGCACATGCATCCATCCAGCATGGAGAAACATTGAGGTCAGAAAGGGAACTGCGACCTGAATCAGCGAATATTTGGGCGATCCCGCCAGGAATGCCGCCAGGTGTGACGGCACCTCGCCAAAAACCTGCACAAACCCTTCTCCGGCACGCGGTCCCAGCGACCATTGGTAAAAGTAAATAAGAATATTCAACCCGATCAGACACCAGGTCACGTAGGGCGTGCTATAGCTCGGTTGATCGTCTTTCAGTGGGAGCATGGTAGATTTACAAAGTCATAAAATGGGCTTGTCATTCTGAGCGAAGCGAAGAACCTGTGCACTCTGCCTGGCAGTTTCACGACGTCCCGCACAGCGACCGAACCCCGACATTATCCCAGCACTGTACCAAATCCTCTCATGAACGGCGTCCTCATCATCGATAAGCCTGCCGGACTCACGTCCCACGATGTGGTGAACCGCGTTCGCCGCATTTTGGGTGAACGATCCGTCGGCCACCTCGGCACCCTCGATCCCATGGCCACCGGCATTCTCCCGCTGGTCGTGGGCAACCTCACGCGCCTGGCGCAGTTCTACACCCACGCCGAGAAAGTCTACGAAGGCATCATCCGCTTTGGATTCTCGACCGACACTTACGATGCAGAAGGTGAGCCCGCCAGCCCGCCGCGTCCGGTGAATCTGTCTGCGGAGGATGTATGCGCTCTGGCGGCGCGCTTTCGCGGCGTCATCGAGCAGGTCCCGCCGCCGTTCTCAGCCAAGAAAATTCAAGGTGTCCCGGCCTACAAGCTCGCGCGCAAGCACCAAGACGTTGTACTGAAGCCAGTGCAGGTGGAAGTAAAGGAATTCGAAATTCTCGCGCTGGAAGGCGATCGCGCCAGCTTCCGAGCCCGGGTAGCCTCCGGCACCTACATGCGATCCATCGCCCATGAGATGGGCCAGATCCTGGGCTGCGGTGCGCATCTGGAATCCCTGCGCCGCACCGCCGCGGCCGAATTCACGCTGGACGACGCTCACACATTGGAACAGCTAGCCGCAGCGTGTACGAGTCCCGGCGGGACGCCTGAACTGTGGGAGAACATTTTCATTCACCCGCGAAAGCTGTTGCCGCAGATGCCGTCGGTTACCGCCGACGAGCCGACCGCTGCGCGCATCCGCGCCGGCCGCACCGTCAATCTGCTAGACCTTTCCCAGGCCCGCCAGATCAAAGTATTCGAAGGCCAAAGGGAACTGCTCGCCATCGCGACCCGGGTGGCGGGCACACTATTCCATCCCAAGATCGTTCTATGCGGTGGAAGCTGAGAATATGCAGGATATGCAATGTCCGATAACAGGTATTATGTAAACTAAACTATATAGCCCTCTGGTCACGTGGGCCCGGACGCATTCGTCCGGGCGCTTTTGACTTTGTCCTTCGAGGTTCCCTGATCAGGGATAGATCAGGTACTTCTTCCTTACCGCCATAAACGCATTCACCGAGTCCTGCCAGTCCGCCGCAATGCGCCGCGGATCCTGTCCCGCCATCAGCGCGTCGTACACGCCCTGATTGGCCAGCAACTGCGCCGTGCGCTCAATCTTGAAATCCGCCGCATACAGCTTGTGCAGCGCCGCCGCCAGTTCGATTCCCAACTCAGGCGCATCGAATCCATTGCGATCTGTAAGTACAATGTTCACACCCGAGCATTCCTGGCCGCTGTAAACGCTGGCCGTAGGAGTAAACGCAACTGGGACGAAGCGCACTCCCGCAATCCCGCGCGCATTCAAGTAAGCCGCAAACTCCTTCGACTTAACCCAAGGCGCCCCAACCACTTCGAACGGGGTGTCCGTCCCGCGGCCAACCGACACATTCGAACCCTCAATCAACGCCACCCCCGGATACAGCGCCGCTTCGGTCACGCTGCGCAGATTCGGCGACGGATTCCTCCACTCGATGCCAGTCGAATCAAACCAGTCTCCGCGTTGCCAGCCCTCCATCGGAACGACGGTGAGCCTGGCGTTAATCCCCCGCTCAGCGTTGAACATCTTCGCCAGTTCGCCCATGGTCATCCCGTGCCGCACCGGCACCGTCCAATAATTCGTAAAACTCTCGCGCCCTGAATCAGTGGTCGGTCCCTGCACAAACGATCCCGTAATCGGATTCGGCCGGTCGAGCACAATCAACTCAATGCCCGCCTTGGCCGCCGCCTCCAGAAAATATCCCAGCGTCGTCTCGTAGGTATAAAAACGCGCTCCGGCATCCTGGATATCGAACACCACCGCATCCAGATTCTTCAGCACATCCGCTGGCGGCCGCCGCGCCGCATCGCTAGCGCCATACACGCTATAGACCGCAACCCCAGTCGCCGCGTCTTTCGAATTGTTGATGTCGGTCGTATCGAGCGTGCCGGTGACTCCGTGCTCGGGGCTGAAAATCGCATCCAGCGAAACTCCCGGCGCCGCGGCCAGCACGTCGATGGTCCGCTTGCCCGCGGAATCTACGCCGGTCTGGTTCGTGACCAGCCCGATTCGCTTCTTGCCCGACGCCGTCTTCAGCACATCAAAGCCATGCTCCTCGAGCACATCAATTCCCGTCTTCACCACGCCATTGCGCACGCCCATCCGCCGCGCCGCGCTCTGCGCCTCGTTGTAACCCGTGACACTCTCCCACTGCAGCGCGTCTTTTTCGCTCGGCGCCAGTTTCAGCGCGGCGGCGATTTCCGTCGCCACCTTGGTTCGCAGGCCGACCACGTTTCCCTTTCCCCGCGGATGCACCGCGTTGGTCAGCAGAATGATGTAAGTCCGAGTCGTTGGATCGATCCATATCGATGTACCGGTGAACCCGGTATGCCCGAACGATCCCACCGGCAGCAGGTCTCCGCGATTGCTCGAAAAGGGAGAATCAATGTCCCAGCCGAATCCGCGCAGCACCGGCGACGAAGGAGGCTGCTCGGGCTGCGTCATCTTCTTCACCGTTACCGCGGAGAGAATTGCCCCGCCGCCATCCAGCAGCGCCTGCGCAAACGTCGCCAGGTCGTCCGCCGTGGAAAATAATCCCGCATGCCCGGCCACGCCGCCCATGCGCCGCGCCGTCGGATCATGCACCACGCCGCGCAGCATGTGCTCGTTCTCGTCGTACTGCGTGGGCGCAATCTTGAGCCGCCATGCGGCCGGAGGCGCATAGCGCGTGTGCATCATCTTCAGAGGCGCGAAAATGTGTCGCGCCGCATAGGCGTCCAACGTCTCGCCCGACACGCGCTCGACCAGCGCGCCCAGCACCACGAAATTAATGTCGCTGTAAGTGAACTGCGATCCCGGAGCCTGCGCCGGCGTCTCCGCGAACGCCATGCGATATGCCGTCTCCTTCCCTTCCCACGGGGTCTTCAAATCGAGGTCGGGCGCCAGCCCCGAATAGTGCGTCAGCAACTGCCGCACCGTGATGTCTTCTTTTCCATTCTGCGCGAATTCCGGCAGATACTTCGCCACTGGATCGTTCAGCCGGACTTTGCCTTGTTCGAAAAGCTGCATGACCGCGGTCGTGGTCGCGATCACCTTGGTCAGCGATGCCAGGTCGAAAATCGTATCCAGCGTCATCGCTTCGCGCCGCGGCTCCAGCGCCCGCTCGCCATAAGCCTTGCGGTAAATCACCGCTCCGTCGTGTCCCACCAGCAGCACCGCGCCCGGAATGTTTCCGTCCGCAATGGATTGCTGGATGATCGAATCGACCTCGCCCAGCCGCACCGGTGCCGCACTCTTCGCGGCGTCGGTGGAAGCAGCGGGGCACAGGCTCGCAAAAAAGAAGAGCGCTGCGAAAATAATGGATGCGCGGCGCTGCCATGCCGCATTCGGATTGGATCGCGATGAAAGGATGCCCTGACTCTACACAACCCCACCCGCGAGACTCAAGACACTCAAGTAAGCAGTCTCACGTAGGGGCGGACGCATTCGTCCGCCCACGAGCGAAGCGAGTTTCCCCGGGAGGAATGCGTCCGGGACGATGTGACCAGCCCCGTCATCTTTACCGCGTGAGACCACTCTGCTATAACCCGTCAAGGTGAAGACCCAACCAGCAGCATTCAATCCCCGCCTTCGATCATCAGGACGAAGTCTTCGCCCCCGCGTTCACCATCCTGAAAAACGCAATCGCAGAGCGCGCCTTCCCGGCAGCCTCCGCGGCCATCACGCAGAAAAATAGACTCATTGCGTTGAAGGCTTTTGGGGACTCTGACGTCACTCCGCAGACTCTTTTCGATCTGTCCTCACTGACCAAGCCAGTGGCGACCGCAACCACCGCCGCAATACTTTACGAACGCGGCCTGCTCGAACTTGAAGCTCCCATCACCGGGGTGATTCCGGAATTCGCCATCCGGTCTGATCCGCGCCGCGAAGAAATCACTTTTCATATGTTGCTGGCGCACTCTTCAGGTTTGCCAGCCTACGAAAAGTTGTTCCTCAAAGCGAAGTCGCGCGATGAGCTGTTGCGTGCGGCGTTCGCCACTTCCCTCACCGCCGATCCTGGAAGTCGCGCCGAATACAGCGACATCGGATTCATTCTTCTCGGTGTGGCGCTGGAACGTCTCGCCGGAGAATCGCTCGATGCATTCTGCCAGCGCGAAATCTTCGGCCCGCTGGGCATGGCAAACACCACATTCAATCCTCCCGCAGAGGTGCGCGGAAAAATTCCTCCCACGGCCGATGAGCGGGAGGATGAGCGGGAGGACGAGCGAGCAGAAGAATGTGGCGCGGGCACTCCTGCCCGCGAAACGCATGCAGCCGAAACACCGCCTGCCAGGCGCAGCACTTTCCGCAAACGCATCATTCAGGGCGAAGTGCAAGACGAAAACGCCTACGTTCTTGGCGGAGTCGCGGGCCACGCCGGCCTCTTCGCCGCCGCCGAAGATCTCGCACGCTTCTCGCAAACGATTCTGAACGGAGGATCTCCTATCCTCCGTCCTGAAACTATCTCTCTCTTCACCCGCCGCGAATCCGCGCCTGCCGGCACATCTCGCGCCTTAGGCTGGGACACTCCGTCCGCCCACTCGCAATCCGGAAAGTATTTTGGCCCCAGATCCTTCGGCCACCTCGGCTACACCGGAACTTCGCTGTGGATCGATCCCGATCGCCAACTCTCCATCACGCTGCTGACCAATCGCACCTGGCCCGATTGCCAGAATCAAGCCATCAAGCAAGTCCGCCGCAAATTCCACGACGCAGGTAATCGAAGCACTCACGTAGGGACGGACGCATTCGTCCGTCCTGCGAGCGAAGCGAGCCCTGCGGACGAATGCGGACGAGACGATGTGTTTTGTCCGAAACAACAACGCTAGTGCTCTAGAATGGTTGCGCTCTCGTAACGATTCCGAAAGGCGCAGCCATTGCCCCGAACCCGCTCCACGAATTCCGATCTGGAAACTCTTTCCACCGAACAACTCCTACCCACGGCACGCCATCTCGACCGCATGTCGTCACTCGAAATGGCCCGCCTGATCAATCGCGAAGACGCCTCCGTTGCCCGAGCTGTGCGTCGCGCCCTGCCGCAGATCGCCCGCGCCATCGACGTTGCCGCCGACGCCATCCGCCAGGGTGGACGCCTCATCTACGTTGGCGCCGGAACCAGCGGACGCCTGGGCGCCCTCGATGCCTCCGAAATTCCGCCCACGTTCAACACCGATCCCCGCACCGTGCAATACATCATGGCCGGAGGCCCGCAGGCCCTCGGCGCTTCCACCGAAGCCAGCGAAGACGACACGCGCCTCGCCATCCGCGAAATGAAAAAGCGCAAGCCCACCAAGCGCGACGTAGTTCTCGGCATCGCCACCAGCGGACGCACTCCCTTCACCCTCGCCGCCATCGAATACGCCCGCAGCCGCGGCGCCCGCACCATCGCCCTCACCTGCAACCGCAATTCGCCGCTCGAACAGGCCGCCGATTTCGCCATCGTTACCCAGGTCGGCCCCGAAGTCGTCGCCGGATCGACTCGTATGAAGGCCGGCACCGCCCACAAAATGGTTCTCAATATGATCTCGACCGGAGCCATGACGCGCCTCGGTTACGTCTACGGCAACTTGATGGTGAATGTGTGGACGAAGAATGAAAAGCTGGTGCAGCGCGCGATACGCATTCTCGAACAAGCCACCGGAGCGGATCCCGAAACCGCCGCGAGCGCGCTTAAGGCCGCAGGCAATCGCACGCCAGTCGCGGTAGTCATGCTCGCTGCCAACGCAACCCGCGCGAAAGCCGCAGCCGCCCTGAAGAAGTCCAAAGGCAATGTCCGGCAAGCAATTGCGCTGGCTGAAACGAATGGATAGATCGAACCGAAGAATGGGGAATCGATGAGCTGCAGCTCACCTTATCCCCTCTGTTTCTGGAGCCGTTGCCAACCGGCTCGCTACGACTTTGCAGCCGCCTCTTCTTTCGCGAGCAGTCTCTGAGCCTGGCGATCTCCGCCAAGCGCCTCTTTCGCGGTCTGCGCCGGGTTCTCCACAGCTTCCTTCAGTGCTGCCTGGGCGGCCGTGCTGATTTGAACCGTGTCGTTCACCGGGCTGGCGGTGGATTGTGTTTGCGCCGGCACCGAATTCTGACTCGGAGCCACAGGTTTTGCCGCAGGCTGGGCCAGACTTGCGCTGGCGGCGGCCGGATTGTGGGCTGCGCTGGTAATGGCAGAGATCATCGTAGAGGTCCTTAGTGCCTCAAGTTCCCTATCGGCTTTGGCGACTCAAACTTTACCCGTTCTGCGCCTCATTCTTCTCTAAGCCACCGCCGCGTTAAAGAAGACAAAAGGCCATGTCCGGCAAGCCATCGCATTGATGAACACGTAGGGGCGGACGCATTCGTCCGCCCAGCGAGCGCAGCGAGCCCCGGACGAATGCGTCCGGGGCAACGTGTGTTGCAATGGCGTCCCGTGCTCACCTAAAAGAAGTTGGATATACCGTGCAATTTTGGTAGTGGTGCCGCCGAACGGCACCACTACCGCAATTTTCTGCACCTTGTCCACCCACAATTTCCCGTGGTAGTGTTCCTAACACCCTTCCCCAAGGATGTACTCCGTACTCCCAGCCTTCGTCTCGTTCGCAATGCTACGCTGAAGGAGAAATGCCAATGTCGCGTCAAGCCCCTCAAAGAAGGACGTGCCGGCCACATCACTGGGCCTCGCACCTGGCCGTTGCCTGCGTTTCAGTTTGCCTGCTGATTGCGGCAAGCGTACTTCCTGCTGCATCTCAGGAATCGATCATCTACAGCTTCGCCGGAGGTACCAGCGATGGCGCGGCCCCCTCCAGCGCCCTGGTCGCCGACAAAGCCGGCAATCTCTACGGCACGACGCCACAGGGCGGCGCCAATGGATGCGGAACCGTGTTCCGCCTTTCTCCGCAGACAAACGGCGTGTGGATCGAGACTGTTCTCTACAGCTTCATCAAGCAGGGGCAATCCTGTTTCGCAGTGCCAGGGCCGAGCCTCATCCTCGATGGCAAAGGCAACCTGTACAGCACGGCGCTCGGGGGAGCATACGGCGCTGGATTGGTTTACGAACTCTCACCTGCGAGCAGCGGCTGGACTCTGACCGATCTCTACGACTTTCACCCCAGCTTCAAATTCCACGACGGTTATTTCCCGCACGCAGGCGTAATTCTGGACCACAAGGGCAATCTCTACGGAACCACTTATCTGGGCGGCGTCGGCCTCTGCTACAACAACCAAGCCATCGTTGCCACCGGATCGCAGCCTCCCAAAGGAAATCTGCCCGTAGGATGTGGAGTCGTCTTCGAACTTTCTCCCTCTACCAGCGGTGCGTGGACGGAGAAAATTCTGTATAACTTCCGAGCTGGCACCGACGGCGCAGGACCGTGGGCGAATCTGACTCTTCGACGCCAGCGGCAATCTCTTCGGTACCACCAGCGGTGGAGGAACGGGCTACGTCACTCTGCATCGGCGTAGACATCTCTGGCTGCGGCACTGTGTTTGAACTCAGTCCGGTCCATGGCGGCTGGAAGGAGCGTGTCCTGTACGCCTTCACCGGCGATACTGACGGCGGTGTGCCGCTCGCGGGCGTCCTTCTCGATAAGGCCGAGAACCTGTATGGCACGACTCCAGGACCGTTCTCCGAATATGGCTCGGTGTACGAGCTTTCTCCCACTTCCACCGGAACCTGGAGCGAGACTACCCTCTCGTCCTTCCTCGACGAAACCTACGGCTTTGGCGCTGCCAGTTCGTTGATCCTCGATGCTTCGGGAAATCTCTACGGCACAACCCAGTACGGCTCAGGCCCCACGGGCGCTGCCCAGCTTTCCTCCGCCGGGCATTCTGCGCCTCCTCCAAAACCCTTCGGACCCGGAACCATCTTCGAAATCACTCCGGGCGGAAGTGGAAGCTCGACGACGAACTGGATCTATACATTCGCCGGCACTCCGGACGGCTTCAGTCCAACTGCGGGGATGATCCACGGCCCCGACGGTGCGCTCTACGGCACTACCGCCTCCGGTGGAGCGTTCGGCAACGGTGCAGTCTATAAGTTCGTGCCGTAACGTAGCCCCGGACGCATTCGTCCGGGGCCCTCGCTGCGCTCGCGGGGCGGACGAATGCGTCCGCCCCTACGTGAGTACGTGTCCTCTCGATTAACCACGCCAGCTCCAATTCCCCGCTAGAATAATCTGTACTCAGGAATCATTCATGGACAAGTTCGTAATCCGCGGCGGCGAGCCTTTGCTGGGCACGGTGCGCGTCAGCGGCGCGAAAAATGCCGCGCTTCCCTGCATGGCTGCGGCCCTGCTCACTGATCAGCCCGTCATCCTCGAGAACATTCCACAGGTGCGCGACATTCAGACCACGCGCAACCTGCTGACCGCCATGGGAGCCGAAGTCGAACTAGGTTACGGACGCGCCCATCACCGCACCACCATTCATTGCGAAAAACTCGCCGCGCCCGAGGCGTCCTACGAATTGGTGAAGACCATGCGCGCCTCCACGCTGGTGCTCGGGCCGCTGGTCGCCCGCTGCGGACGCGCCCGCGTCTCGCTGCCCGGTGGTTGCGCGATCGGAGCGCGGCCCATCGATCTCCACATCAAAGGTCTCGAGCAACTCGGCGCCAAAATCACGCAGGATCACGGCTACGTCGAGGCCAGCGCCGACCGCCTCCATGGTGCGGTAATTGTCTTCGACAAAATCACCGTCACCGGAACCGAAGACCTGCTCATGGCCGCGACGCTTGCCGAAGGCGAGACTATCCTGCAGAACTGCGCCCGCGAGCCCGAAGTCGCCGACCTCGCCGACCTGCTCAACAAAATGGGCGCGAAGATCACTGGCGCAGGCACGCCCACTATTCACGTGAAAGGCGTGAGCAAGCTCAACGGAGCCAAGCATCGCATCATTCCCGATCGCATCGAGGCGGGCACGTTCATCATCGCCGCTGCCATGACCGGAGGCGATCTCAACGTGGCCGGATGCGATCCCGAGCACCTGGGCGCGGTCCTCAGCAAGCTGCATGAAGTCGGCGTGAAGACGAAAGTGAATGGCGAGTCGGTCCGCGTCATGGGCGACAATCCTTTCACCGCCGCCGACATGACTACGGAAGAGTATCCCGGCTTCCCTACCGACTGTCAGGCGCAGTTCATGGCGTTGGCCACGCAAGCTGAAGGTTCGTCGATCGTCACCGAAAATATTTTTGAGAACCGCTTCATGCACGCGCAGGAACTGGTGCGCATGGGCGCTAACATCAAGATTGAAGGGCGCCGCGCCGTGGTTCGCGGCAAGACTCCGCTCAGCGCCGCCGCCGTGCTGGCCAGCGATCTCCGCGCCTCGGCGTCATTAGTGCTGGCTGCACTGGTCGCCGATGGTGAGACCATCATCGACCGCGTCTACCACATCGATCGCGGCTACGAACACATTGAAGAGAAGTTAAAGGGAGTCGGCGCACAAATCCGCCGCATCGGCGAGATGTTCCCCAAGAAAGCCGCCGCCACCAGGTAATCGGCCAGCCAGTAACGGAGAGAGTCCAGCGGTCAGACGTTCGAAGTCGCCTTCTGCTTTTGCCGGCGCACCATCGCCCGCCTTCCCACCACTCCGGTTCCCAGCAATCCCGTACCGAGCAGGAAGAACGATGCCGGCTCAGGAACGTTGCCCACCGACAACTTCACCGAGTCGGCTCCACCATTGCAATTCGAGGACGATCCCGCCGAAGCGCAGATGCCGACGTGCAAGTCCTTTCCATTCGTCAACGCGAGCGAGAGGAACTGGTAAGTCTGGCTCTGTCCCATCGTGTAGGTTCCGAGCACGGGCATATTCGGAGGCGTCATGCCCGAAGCGTCCGGCGTATACGTAATCGTCGCCACTCCATTCACGTTGGTGAACGTAACAATGTCGCTCAACTGCGTGTGCAGCGAATTGCTGTAGATCAGCACCTCGCCCTGCGATTGCGAAGCGAAGGAAAGATATTTCATATCTACGGTCATCGCCTGCTCGCGACCCGACTGCGGAATCACACATGTGACCTGCGGATGCAAATTGTTCAGCGTGATCTGTCCCGAGCAGGAATTAGCCCAGCTCGTCACCGGCACGGCCAGCAATACGGCCACGCCCACACAACCGGTCAGTAGACGGCGAAGTCGGAGGAAAAAATGGGAGAACTTGACTTGCGACGATAAGCGCACGAAACGGCTCCTTCTGGCTTCTTGTCTGGTAGCCTGTTGCTCTGCGGATCGTAGGGGAAGCGCAGGTTGGAGAAAGTTTGTTTTAAGCGGCGCTTGAGAACGTTACTTCGAAAGCCGGAAGAATCTCCATACCGCAAATACCTGAGAACCCCCGTCGATAGGGTCTTTAGGCCTAAGCCTCCCGAGTTCTTAGGGTCTTAAGGCCTGCCCGTGAACACGCCGATGTCGGCAAAACCGTCACTGAGGCTGGGTCGCCCGCTGCGCCAGTCCGCGAAATTCCGGATTCTTCCGCAAGTGCTCGGGGAACGTCTTCTCATATTCCTTCAGGCCCGGACAGATCGCGTGATGCACCCCGGTAAATCCGAATGCCTTCATCTCCTTCATGGCCTCGTCCGCAGTCCATCCCTGCTCGGCCATGCGATAAGCGGCCACTGCCATGCCCGTGCGATCATCCCCCAGCCGGCAATGCACGAAAACTTTCTTTCCCGGATTCTCTTCCATCACCTGCAGGAACTTCGCGTAAGTCTTATCGCGCGGGAACGGACAGTGCGACGGAATCGCGAAATACTTCATCCCCAGCTTGGTGACCGCAGCCTCCTCGCGCTGATTATGCCCGCGCATATCGACCACGATTTCAATTCCCTTCTTGTGCAGTTCCTCGATCGCGGCTGGGCTCGGCACTCCGCCGCGATACAAGTCGTGGAGTCACCACGCCGAAATTAGGAATGCCTTTGGCCAATGCATGGGTTCCGGCAACTCGGCCGGAAGGTGGTGCCTGCGCGCGAGTCTGCGACGGGCCGTTATCCTGGCCCGCTGTAAATATGGAGAGAAGCGCGACCGCGGTCACGCGTACAGCAAGAGTTCCCAGAGTCATGGAAGGTGTCTGTAGTTTAGATGCTCGAATCGCTCACGCGAGCAGCGGAAGCTGCGGTCCCGCCGAATCACCGAAATCCTCGGCCGCATCGGCAAATCTTCGCAGCTCCGGATATTTCTGAATCAACGTCGGCGGCGCCGGAACTCGCTTCCCGCCTGATCATCGCCTTCAGTTCGATCGCATTCACGCCCGCCTTGCTTTCGAAGTGATTGTTGGTGATCACATACGTGGTCACCGCTCGCTGCGCCACGCTCTCAATCCGTTCCTTCCAGTCTTCAAGTTCCTTTTCCTTGTACAGATAGTTGTAGCGGTCGTTGCGGTTATCCGAATCGAACCACTGATCGTAATTGCGCCCGTGCAGCCGCACATATCCAACCGTCGCCGTGACATGCTCGGTCGGAGCCAGCGACCGCCCCAGCAGAGGCTGATCGATATTGCAGAACCCGACATTCTGTTCGGCGAATGACGCCAGCGTAGCCGCATCATTCCAGCTCGAATGCCGCACCTCAACCACCCGCGGATATTCAATAAACTGCCGCAGCAGCCGCTCCAGATATTCGCGATTCAGCGAAGTATTCTTGAACGACACCGGAAACTGAATCAGCAGCGCGCCCAGCTTGCCTTCATTCGCCAGCGCATCCAGACCTTCCCGAGTCTGCGCTTCGTCTTCATCTGTGGGACGAATCGTCGCCGCCGAAGTCGGTTCCATCACCGCCAGCGGTGAGTGCGTGAACGCCCGGTAGAGCTTCGCCGTAAACACAAATTCCGGATTCACCGCCGCCACCTTGCGGCACCAGAGCTTGGCCAACTCCGGCTTCAGCGGCCCGTAAAACGAAGTGTTGATCTCGGTGGTATCAAAAAAGCGCGCCAGATATTCCAGCGGATGCATCTTCTGCCGCTGCATCCCCAGGGGATAGAAAATCCCATCCCAGTCCTTGTAAGACCATCCAGCCGTACCAATGCGAATCCGGTTCAACCCGGCCGGCGCTCGATTTTGACCCGTGGATTCCATAGACGCGGAACCGCAGACGGAATGGCACGGCAAGAGTAGCAGATCAAACCAGATGGCGACAGCGGCCTGGAGGCGCGCATCTTTATGCTTTACGTAACGAGTAATGACGATTATACTGAGGCGTGATCGTCAGCTACCGCGATAAGCGAACGAGGGATTTCGCCGCGGGCAAGTGGCTGAAAGCATTCTCGAGCATCCAGCACGCGGCGCAAATGAAGTTGGATCGGCTGGAGGCTGCTGTTTCCCTCCGCGATTTAAGGGCCCTCCCCGGCAATCGTTTCGAAGCTCTGAAAGGCGATCGCAAGGGACAGTACAGCATCCGCGTCAATGATCAGTGGCGAATTTGCTTCGAGTGGCCCGACGGAGCATCCGGCCCATCGAACGTTGAGATCGTGGACTATCACTAGGAGAGGAATCATGCCTGTCGCTGCCATCCATCCCGGCGAACATCTCAGAGAAGAGCTGCGCGAATTGAACATGAGCGCTGCCGAACTCGCTCGACAGCTGAGAGTTCCCACCAACCGCGTGACGGCGATCCTCAACAACCGCCGCTCCGTCACGGGGGACACTGCCCTCCGCCTCGCCCATTTTTTTGGAACCAGCCCGGAATTCTGGCTCAATCTGCAAAGTCTCTATGAAATCCGCATCGCCCAGAGAAAAGCGGGCAAATCGATTCAGGGCCTGCCCACTCTGAAGATGGAGCGCGTGTCTTAAAGTCTCCTGCGCTTCGCATTGACTTCGCCGCTCCTCTATGCCAAAATCCGCCCGAGAGGCCGCTTTTGCGGGGTCTGGCGAAGGCGGCGGCGCTGGCTCTAATTCCCCCCGCCGGCCCTCGAAAGCATCATAAACTCGGAATTGTCATAGATTCGGAACCGTCACCAACATGGAAAGTTTTCAGAGTTCTCGGCGCTCCCGTTCGCATGAGTCGACGAAAGCCCGCTCGACAAAAGACGACTCGGTGAACATTTGAGCCACGCCATTCTGGCTGGAGCCATGGCCCTTGCCCTCATCGCCGGATGGTCCGACCTGCGCAGCCGCCGCATTCCCAACTGGCTGACCGTGCCGGCCCTGTTCGTCGGCCTGGCCGTCAACATCGTCCTGAGCGGCCTCGCCGGACTCAAGACTTCCCTGCTCGGCGCCGCCCTCGGCCTCGTCCTGCTGCTTCCATTCGTTCTTCTGCGCGCCCTGGGCGCCGGAGACTGGAAGCTCGCCGGAGCTCTCGGCGCCTTCGTCGGCCCCGGCCTGCTGGTCGATCTGCTCCTGGCCTCGGTTTTCGTCGCTGGGGTGATGGCCCTGGCGCTGGTCGTCTACAAAGGCCGTGTCCGCCAGACCGCCGGCAATATCGGCCACATCTTGGTGTCGTTAGTGACCTTCCGCCTGCCCGGCCATGCGGTTACGCTGGATAATCCCGACGCGCTGAAAGTTCCCTACGGAGTGGCTCTGGCTGCTACAGTTTTGATCTACGGCATTGGCCAGGCGTGGAGAATGGCATGACGCAAACCTCGCAACCAGAAGCGTCGAAAATCAGGACGATGCAGCGGGTCGTACAGTTCCTGCGCCGCCTCGTCGTCGATACCACCGGCCAGGAACTGGCCGAGGCCGCCGCCGTTCTGCCCTTGATGTTCATGATCCTGCTCGGCATCTTCTGGTTCGGAGAGGCCTTCACCATCTACGGCACCACCGCGCGCGCCGCGCAGGAAGCCGCTATCGCCGCCGCCGAATCGACGTGCACTACCTGCGGCGCCCGGTTTGTCCAACGTGGACAACGCTGAGGCCACCATCACCAACATATTTACAGTCGCGAGCTTGCACACAAATCAGTTATTCCAGCCGAGCCCGAGGCCCAATCTTTTGTCGTGTCAGGGCGGCGCGGTTGCAGTAGCCTGCACCCACGACGCACTGAACATTTGCGTCCAGCCCAACGTGCAACTCTCCAGCACCGGTGGAGGCGCGGTCGGCGCATGCGGTGTCTCGGTCAGCTTCACTTACAAGTACCAGATGTGGCTGCCCTTCACGTCGCTGAACAATCAGGCCATCCAGATTCGCGCCGCAGCGCAAGTGCCCCTGGAGTCGCGATAGTTTTGCAACGGCGGCATCAGCCGCGCCTGTGGAATCGAGATAAGGTTTGAAAGGGTGGCATCAGCCGCACCTGTGGAATCGAGATAGCTTTGAAAGGGCGCGGCTTCAAGCCGCGCCGCTGAGAGCCAAATAAATCCGGGGCTTTAGCCCCTGAGGGGAAAGGGAGACCGAGTTGCCATCGCTCACCAAAACGCAACCCGCTGCGAGCATCGGTCTCCCCGCGCTTGCCCGCCGTCTCCTGCGCGACGACTGCGCCGCGCAACTCGTCGAATTTGCGGTCGCGCTGCCGCTGCTCATGGTATTCGTAGTCGGCATCTTCGATTTCAGCGGCGCCTTCACCATCAAGCAGAAACTGACGAACGCCGCCCGCGACGCGGCCCGCGCCGCCGCCGCCGATCCCGCCACCGACCTGGCAAATTCCGGCACCACGCCCGCTTCGGTTATCGACGCGTTCCAGGTCGCCGACACTTATCTCACCACCAACAACCTCAACGATTGCGGAATCACGATTGCGAGCCTCACGGCCGCTGGCGGACTCACCTGGTCAGCCACTTCCGGCGGAGCCTGCCCGCCCACGCCCGGCATGAGTGCGATTTCCATCAACCGCGGCATGAAGACGACCGGGAGCATCGGAGGCGTGTCCACCTACATTATTGAGACGCAAGTGCAGATTCAGTATGCCTACGCGTGGCATTTCAACCGCGTCATCGGGATCCTGGTGAATGGCGCGACCTATGCCGGAATCACCACGCTGAAGGTGACGGCCACGGCGATGAACGAGAACTGATTTGTATCCGCAATGAAATGAAGTTGAGCCACGAAGTAGAGCCACTATGAGAAGACCGCTTTTCCCCAGATCGATCAGAAGACCCGGACTCGCCACCGGCCCGCGCCACCGCGAGCGCGGAGTAACCATGGCGCTCGTGGCCATCGCGATGATATCGATTCTGGGCATAGCCGCGCTCTCCATCGACACCGTCACTCTCTATCTCGCGCGTGAAGAGGCGCAACGTTCTGCCGACGCCGCCGCCTTGGCCGGAGCCCGAATCCTTTCACTCTCAGGCATGACCGGCGACCCTGGCGACGCGGCCGAGACAGTTGGACGCCAGCCTGCAACTGCCGCGATCGCTGTCGCAACTGCCGTAGCCCAGCAAAATCAGATCGCCGGACAATCCTTGCCTGTCGGCCCCAGATCACAGTGACTTCCCCAACAATTCCGGCGTGCGGCACTGCTCCAATCTTCGGCATCAATCCGGAAATCGCGGTCAAAGTCGTCGCGCCAGAATCTGCCAACATTTTTCGCCCGCATCTGGGGAATAACGAGCAGTACCGTAGTCGCCAGTGCCACCGCCGAAGCGTTCAATCCTTCCAACTCCGGCAGCGTCGGTTCCAACGGACTGGTCCCGGTGCAGCCACGTTGCGTGAAGCCGTGGATCGTGCCAAACCAGGATCCCGACACGCCGGGATGGCACTTTCGTCAATCCCGCGACCGGAACGATCATCAACTCCGGGAGTATAACCAGCTGAACGGCGGAGTCATTGGAGAGAGCTTTCAGCTGACTGCACCCTGCGTGAACTCCAAAACGGCATCTGTGACCTCACCAATGTCGAATCATTCTGACAATCCGCTGCAGGCGACGGCTACCAGCCTCGACTACGTACCCGCGCAGGTTATGCAATCGAACTCGACCGCCATAAGCACTTCACACTCGCCCTATTGCACCAACTCGGATCTATTACGAAATGGCGATCGACGGCTGTGATCAGCAAACGCAGTACAACTGTGGCACCGCGAGCGGCGCAAACATCGACCTGGACTATCAATCCCGTTAACCCCACCACCGTTCGGCGGAGAGACTTCCACGGCTATCCAGTGCATAGCGGGCCCAAACGGCGGGATGGACCTCTTGGACCGGGCAACATTACAACCCCGATATATCCTTTTCAGATATGGGCCGGACTCAATAACCCACTGGTTACGGCAGGCATCGTCAATAATGACGATCTCATCACTTCCAGCAACTCGATCGTCACCCTACCCATCTATGATCCAGGTCCCGCTGAGTTCACCTTGAATAATCAGCCCGTCACGATCGTCGGTTACCTGCAGGCGTTCATTCAAAATCTCAACACCGGCATCTCCAACCGTCACCGTCCTGAATGTCTCCGGCTGCAGCGGCGCAGCGACTGCTCGCCGCGTCACCGGAACATCTCCCGTGCCCATCCGCCTGATTACAGCGCCGTAGCCTTCGACGAGCGCGCGCAACCATGCATTCCTGCAAGCGTGAGCAACAATCAGTTGTGAGTGGAACCTCGCCCCTATTGCGGGTCGCCCGTGTTCTCGGGCGGAGCGTTTGTGTCGGGAGGCAATTGCGGCTGCAGATCGCCGCGGGGAGCGTTATTGGTCGGCGGCACGACACCGATGCCCGGACGCGGGCGCTGCACGGGCGTCGGCTGAGGCGGCGTTTGGGCATCGTCGTCCGAGTCATCGTTCTGCGCCATGGGAGCCAGCGGCATGGCCGCGCCTTCCATGCGCGGCGTGAGAATCACTTTGTCGAGCTGCTTGGGATCGTTCGCCGCATTCAGAATCAGAAAGTTGAACTTCGATCCGTTCAGCAGATGCGCCAGCACTTCCGCCGCCGGCGCCGGACCTAAATCGGCGACAACTTTTTCCTGCTCCGCTCCCGCCGAAATCGAAACTTCCGCGCCGGTGCGTTGCTGCACCGCATACAACACTTCCGACAAGCTCGCCTTGTTGGCACGGATCGACAACAGTCCGTTGCGGAAGCTCACATCCAAAATCTTCGGCTCGTCGACATGAATCGGCTCGACCGCCCGGGTGTAGTTCGCGATCACAAGTCCAGGCCGCGTCGGCTCCGCAGGCTGGTCATTACCGGAAGCCACGGAAGTTTGGCCGGCCGCGCCAATTACTTTAATCATCACCGTGCGGCCGTAAGGAAATACCTGAAACGATTGCGCCGTTTCAAGTCGAGCACGATGCGCGTGACCGGCGGCTTCGATTGAAGCAAGCCGAAGCGCAGGTCCTTCACTTCTCCAAGATTTACTGATTGATTGCGCAACTCGCTGCCGGGAACGGCATTGGGAAAATCGATCACCAGGCGATCCGGCCCGGAGAGAACCTGCGTCTGCGGCACGATCCGGTCGCTGGCCTCTACTTCAATCTCAACTGCGTCTTTGCCGGGAAGCACTTTGACGCTGCGAACCGAAGTTTGCGCGAGCGAGGTCTGCGTGAACAACGCAGCCGCCAAGGCTGGCGCACAAACCGCAACCAGCAGCCGCACCGCAAATTTTCCCGGAAACCTATGCATCGACACCGCCTGCGTGGAAGCCCGCGCCCTGACTATTGGAACGAATCTAAGCGCGATTGTAGCAGTGATCTCCAGCGAAATTGCTTACTTTGGTACCACAAACGCAACATTTTCCCGATCCGGAAACGCGCTCCAGACGCGGAAGGCAGACACATCGTCAGCGATTATGCGAGGCAAGGCAGAGCTTTTAGTTGTGGGAAAAAATTGGAAGAAGTCAGGACGGCGAAACCGGCAGCCGTTACGTGCGCGCCAGCTTTTTGCGAGCAGTCCAATAAATCAGCCCCAAGCCGGAAATCATCAGCACCCAGGTGCTGGGCTCGGGAACTTCGCCGCCACCACCCGCGCCCGGACCGCAGCCATTGGAGCCCTTCTTTTTTCCGCCAACCGTGACGCCCTTTTCCTTGCCAATCCCGCAAACCCCGGGCAGCGGCGGCGGATCGATCGGAATCCATGTGCCCGGCCCGATCGGGTCATAAAGTAGCAGCGGCGGTGGTGGCCCGCCCAACGGGGGCCCGTTGAGAAAAGCGGACTGGAACGGAACCGGAGGAGTCTGCGTCGCGGTTCCCACCGCAGGGGCTACCGGCTCGTCGAACTGAACTGCAGGCGGTTCCAGCGACGACGTTGCCTGCTGCGGAACTTCTTCCACGCGATTGGCGCAGCGCGTGCGCCCTGTGATTTTTCCATCCGTGATCAGGGTCTCGCCTTTGTGCAGTGAAACCCGATGCCGCGTCCAATAAACTTTCTGTCCGATGCGGTAGGAGACATACACCGTGCGCGCCAAGGTGAGACGCACAATGCGGGCGTGATCGTAATCGAATCCCGCATAGTGCGCGGCGACCACAGGATCATGCTGGGCGGCCCACTTCAGTTCCCGCGCATCCTTCACCCCGCCCGGAAATACTGAGTACGGATAGACCGGGCGGTTCTCCATGGAATGGAGAGACTCCTGCTGCGCTTGCACCAGAAGATTTCGGCTGGCTTCGGCGGCTTGCCGGGTGGGCTCCGCGGAATGCGATGCGCGAAATAATGAAGGGCTGAAATAGCGGAGTGCAACCGACGACAGGCCAAAGCTCAGAGCCAGCAAAGTGAACAGCAGCACGTGGCGCATCAGCCGGTTGCGACGATGGCGGCGAGTCCGGCGGCGGCGGCGAATTACCGGTGCAGCATTCCCTGGCTCAATTCGATTTTCCAATTCCTACCTCTACTCGTGCTGATACTCATGCTGACGAGCAACCTGGCTTCGTTTTAGCCAAGTGAGACACTTCCCCGTCGCCCATTCCTGCAGGTACCGGGCCATAGCCGGAATCCGCAATCCCTAACAAACAGTTCAGGTTGCGGCCGGAAAGTGGCCAACATCGTAGCAGACGAGCGCAGCCCTTTGCACAATAATTCGTGTCCGGGCCAGGAAAATGGCCTTCCGAGTGTCAGTTTCTTGCACTCGCGCTTTCTGCTCGACGTCAGTCACCTTTTTGCGCGGCAACCAATGAACGCAGACAGCATACATGCCAGCGGTGACAGGAGTAATACCACGAGCGGGCCATTCACCGTGCCGTTATTCCGTTGGTACCATGCTTAACGTTACGGCAGGAACTTTACCGTAGCGAAGTTTTCGCCGTCCCCTTCACGGCGCTACCCAAGCTGGACCATCCCCTAAGGTCTTCAGCCAATTCCCCCAGGTAGACAGAGAGCGTCAGGCCGCTGTCGCGCAGCGTTGGGAGACAGCCATCTTTAAGTTGCTGGAGTCAAAAATTCATGCGTGCACTTCGCACCTCTCTCGTCTTATCGGTCGCTCTTCTGGCGCTGGTTTTCGCCAACGCGGCTTTTGCGAAATCCGTGACCATGACTTACGAAGGCCACCAGGGCGCGACCGCGATCGATGGTTCACCTTATATCGGTTATCCGTACTATTTCTCGATCAACGGCAGCAGTCGCTACACCGCGCTGATGTGCGACAGCTACGACAACAACGTTTCTATGGGCCAGACCTTTCAGGCCACGGTCACTCCGTTTTCGCAAGTCATCTCGGGTATGGGTGGCATGTTCGGCAATTCGGCGGCGACGATCCTCGACTACAAAGCCGCTGGACTGATCTTCAAAAGCATGCTGGCAGGCACTCTGGATCGCGCGCAGGCACAGTGGGCCATCTGGGGATTGTTCTCGACCAACGCGAAGGGCAATTCGTTCTACACCGCGATTAACGGTGCGAGCATCGACGCCACTTACCTGGCGGAGGCGCAGACCGCGTCCGGCAGTTCCTTCAACGGTCTGGTGCTTTATACCCCGCTCGGCGCGAAGCCGGGATCTGGTCCGCAGGAGTTCATCGGCACCACAGTTCCTGAGCCGACGACTCTTACGCTGCTGGGTACGGGGCTGATCGGACTGGCGGGTGCGGTTCGCCGCAAGCTGGTGAAGGCGTAGGAAATTTTCTTATTGGTTAGGCTTCATTCCTTCTGAACGCATCTCTACCTCAACCGCACAGCGATTCATGCTGTGCGGATTTTTTTGTTCTGCAATGTGGCGCGGGCGCCCCCGCCCGCGAGGAATCAGTCGATGGATAGAGTTCGCGGACAGGAGTGTCCGCGCCACACTCAATCGGCGAAGCTGTGAATCGGAGTGCCGTGTATCGGTTCCGCCTGCACGGTCGGAGTTGTAACGTGAGCAGCGTCCGCGGTCTTCGATTTCCCGAGTAATCCGATTTCATCCGCGCCCCATGTCCGCATCAGTTCCAGCGCCCACTGAGCTTGCGCCGAGTTAGCGCAGGACACATACAGCAGCACTCCACTTTCCCGCACGTGATGTTCGAACCGCCGCGCATCTCTCTCCGAAAAGCCCAGCGCGACCAGCGTGCCGTGCCGCCCGCAATACGCGAGAGATTCCTGCTCCACCACCAGCGCGTGAAAGAACTCCCGCGAGCGAATGAAAAATCCAAATGTCGGGATCAGAACCGCGCCAAATTCCGACAACCAGCCGATCAGCCCGGCGCTGGCCGCGTGCGCGTCGCGTTCAAACGAGTGCATGTTCGCTTCGCGCACCATTTCTGCCACCGGATGCGTCGGCGCAATCATCATGCAGATGCTTTCTTTGTCGAATCCTCCCTGCGCCAGGGTTTGCAGCAGTTCCTTCAGGGGGATTGATTGCGGATAGATTGCGTATACGGCTGGCGTTTTCGCTGACATGAAGATGTCTCCGGATATTAATTTTGGAGCGAGCGAACCTGGTTCCCGCGGATCGGACCCAGTCGATCCCTAAGGCTCGTTCCAGATTGCGTGAGGAAGCGGCGCGCAGCACATCGGCAATCCGGCTGGATATTCGAGGGATCGATGGATCAAAAGTTAAAGGATTCGCGGCCGCTTGAAACTAGGGTAAATTGTGTAGACGACCTTAGAATTTTGCACCGCTAACTTCATCGCTTTCCCGCGCGATAGCTCGCCCCAGCCACCATGCCCCATCAATTATTTCTCATTCCCTTTCCGAGCGAAATTACATCCAAGCAGCGTGGCCACTCGTCCGGTTTGCTCGGAGGATTTCTTATGAGAACGATTCGAATGGCCCTGGTTGCCGGAAGCTTAGTTGCCGGAAGCGTGCTCTGTGTGGCGGCTTGGGCGCAGACTTCTGGCGTCGCTCCAAGTCAGAGAGAAGCCTCGCCGAATCAGGCGGCCCCGACCCGTGTCGCGCCCGGGACCGTGATTCCTGTGCAACTCACGAAAAGCATCGACGCCAAAAAGGCAAAGACCGGCGAAGAGGTTAAGGCCAAGGTCACCGAGGACATGAAGACGCAAAGCGGCGAAGTCCTCATTCCCAAGGACACGGAAATTCTTGGCCACGTGACTGCAGCGCAGGCTCGCAGCAAGGAAGAAAAAGAATCTGATCTCGGAATCGTTTTCGATCGCGCCGTGTTTAAAGATGGAAACGATATGTCGATGCCGTCATCCATTCAGGCAGTGATTGCGCCCCCATCCAACAGTCCCAACGGACCGGAAGGTGGGAGCGGAGGCGCTGCGCCTTCCTCAAGTCCTGGCGGATATCCGGCGGGACGATCTTCCGGCATGGGAGGTGGAATGCAACCGCCGGCAAACCCGGCGCCTGGCACCGAGCAAGCCGGGAGCGATCAGTCCAGCAACACGCCGGGCCCGCGCCCGCCCATCACCTCCAGCACGCAAGGCGTGATCGGAATTTCGGATTACCGGTTGTCCGCTGCAGCGGACGCAAACCAAGGCTCCGTTGTCAGCTCGGAGAAGAGCAATGTAAAGCTGGAAAGCGGTACATTGATGTTGCTCCGGGTGAATCAGTAGAATTCTCACGCACCAAGAATAGGAGACACGATGCGCAAAACCGCTCTTGCCGTACTCTGTGCCTGTCTGTTCGCGCTTGTAATCCTGGGCGCGCCCGCTTCATCCTCCGCTCAAGTCGCCATTTCCGTCGGCTTTGGGCCACCGGCCCTCCCCGTCTACGAACAGCCGATTTGTCCCGGCGACGGCTACATCTGGACGCCCGGCTATTGGGCCTGGGATTCGGATGACCAGGACTATTACTGGGTTCCCGGAACCTGGGTTCTGGCGCCTGAAGAGGGTTATCTCTGGACTCCACCGTGGTGGGGTTGGGAGAACGGCGCATTTCTCTTTCACGTAGGTTGGTGGGGTCCGCACGTGGGATGGTATGGCGGCATTAACTACGGCTTCGGATATTTCGGAGAAGGCTTCGTGGGCGGCCGCTGGGATGGCGGACATTTCTTCTACAACCGCGAAGTGACCAACATTAACGTCGTCAACATTCACAACGTCTACAACGAGCGCGTCGACGTGCACGAGAATCACGTCAGCTTTAACGGAGGCCCCGGCGGAATCAACGCCCGCCCGCGGCCCGAAGATGAGCGATACAACAACGAGCGGCACCTTGCGCCCATAGCGGCCCAGCAGCAGCATATTCAGGCAGCGCGCGGCAACCGCGAACTGCGAGCCACAGTCAATCAGGGCCGTCCGCCGATTGCTGCCACCGGACGTGCGGGTGATTTCCACGGCAATGCTGTGCCGGCCAGAGAAGCGGGAGCACCGTATCATCCGCCTGCGGAACGCGCCGGCGGCAATGCCGCGCGGCCAGAGGGTGGCAATGCGGCGCGGCCAGAGAACGGCGGACGGCAACCGGTTCATCCCAGTGAACTGCCCAAGGCGGAGCATTTTCCTGCGCCGAACACGGGAAATGCAAATCGCGACCAGAAATACCAGCAGCAACAACAGAAGATGGAAGCCAAGCAGGAACAGCAACGGCAGCAACTGCAGCAGAAGCAGGAGCAGGAGCACCAGCGGGCGCAGCAGAAGAGCGCCGGCGATGCCCAGCGCCAGCAAATGGAGCAGCGCCACCAGCAGCAGACGCAGCATCTGCAAGAGCAACATACGCAACAGCGCCAGCAGATGCAGCAACGGCAAGCGCCCCCGCAGCGACAGGCGCCCGCCCCAAAAGGAGGAGAACGCAAGTAGCCTTCCCCCGCAATGCAGAACGAAAACAGCCCGGCTCGCTGATGCGAGCCGGGCTGTTTCGTCAACACTGACCACTCAAAGAACTAGAAGAGACGCTCCAGATTGCGCGCGCCATGAACCACGCGCAGCACGAACACTTCCTCCTCATCAAATCGATAGAAAAGTAAATGTTTGGGAAAACCCGGAATAGTCGTTCGCCTCATATCCTGGAGTTCTGCAGAGCGGAAGTGACAGGTTGTGCCCGTGGCCGGGCGTCTGGTTATGGAAGACATCACGGACGAAACGGACTTTTCCCAACGCGAGGCCAATCGATGCCCAGATTGCCCGAGATACCAATGGGCTTGCTCCAAAATGTCGGCAACGGCGGCATCACTTAGGACGAGTCGGCGCTTCTTCACGGTTGGCGCGCGCGCTCACGCAGGGCGGCAATCAGTCCTTTACGTTTGATTTCGGCGAGCGAGATCTCAATCTTCGGTCCTCTAGCCGCAGCCACGAGCTCCTGCTCGAGATCGCCCAGGCGACGTGCTTTGTCCTGGCGAATCAACTCGCGAACGTATTCGCTGGGCGTACCCCAATCGCCGGAAGCGACTTGCCCTTCCACATATTCCTTCAGGGCTTCGGGGAGTGAGATGTTGAGTGACGTCATCGGCATGCTGTCATAATATGTCAGTTTATGAAGGTGTTCAAGCGGGTGTCGGATGCGGCGCTGGAGCAAGGAGAAGCTCTTACTGAAATCTGTATCCCGGCTTCAACTCGCAGCGGTAGAGCCGCGTCTGGTCCGGATTCAGGTTCATATTGCAGTTCGCCCAGCTCAGAAACAGCCCCGGCCCCAGCGGAAAAAAAATGTCCTGGCTGTCCACGTCGGCTTCGATGGTTACGCCTTCGACCAAAGGCGGCAACGTGAAGCTCAATCCCTTGCCGAAGATGACTGGATAAAATTCATGGGCGTACTCGGTCTGCATGGGATGCAGCACTTCGGCCTCAACCAGAAACGTCGTGGTGTCGGACCAGACCCGCGCCCCTACTGTCAAAATCTGCGCGTTTTTCGTAAATCGCTGCGGCTCGATGCGCGTAAATGGACACGGCCCGGCAATGCAGGAGACGCGAATATCGCGGAACTCGTTCCCTGCCCCGGCATCCAGTTCGGTCGACCCCAGAGCGGCCTTCCAGCGCCCATCGGGCGAGCACGGACTTTGATTCTTGCAGGGAACGTTGCCCGTATTCTCCACCTGAAATGTCCGCACCGTGCTGCCAATGTTGGCCTGCGCCATCGTCTTCACGGAATAGCGCACGGTCACGTTGCCAATTTTGACTAACGGGCGATGCTCATCCGCCGCAGTCGCCGCGGAGAGCGGCACCATGTGCACCACGTATAGCTGGTCGCCCACATAATCATCATGATCCAGCGGACGGTAATCTTTCTGCCGAAACTCAAACAGGATGGGCTGGCCGCGCCGCGTGCCCGGCGGCACCTTCAACACAAAAAGACCGGAAGAATTCGACTTCCCCGTCAGTGTGGTTTTTCCGAAGTGCGCCGTGACCTCCGCGTCTGCGACCGGCACTTCCTTGCGAGCGTCGGCGTCTTTCATCACGATGGCGCCCTGCAAGGCACGCAGCTTGTGCGCCTCCCAATTGGCAAACAGCGCCACGCCGACGGCCAGCGTGACGCCCAGTACCAGAACAATCTCAAATCCTAATCGTCGAGTGATAATCTTTCCTCGAGCTTCAGGCTGATGTTCACACTGATGTTCAGACTGAGGTTCACAGTAAGGTTTCAGACTTCTGATGTGCAGAACAGTGAGCACAAAGCTTAACCCGCCTGCACTTCCTGGGTAAATGAAAAGGTTGTAAGCCGTTTACCGGATGCAGACACACGGCATCCGTCCGGCGCGCCGGTGCATCTTTTATTTTGTTGCCGACTTCCGGCAGGAGTTTGTCTTAAGATTAACGCCACACGGATGACAGAAGCTCGTCAGAAGAAAGTGTCGCGCCGGCAGATGATGCGAGAGGTCCTGGGTGCGGGCCTCTGCCTGCCTCTGGGCCACTCCTTATTCGGCCAGGCAGCATTTGGCCAGGCAGCAGCCAGCCCGACTGGCGCGGGTCAGACTCCTACGCAGAACGATCGAGCCGTGGGCCTGGCCGCCTCCAAGTTCTCGCTCACTCCTGAGGACGATCAGTTCCTCAACGATGTCGAACAGGCATCCTTCCAATATTTCTGGGAGCAGGGCAATCCGAAAACCGGCATGGTGCAGGATCGCGCCAGCGTGCGCGGAGGCCCCCCTGGCGTGGTCGCCAGCATCGCCGCCACTGGCTTCGGACTGACCGCCCTCTGCATTGGTGCGCAACGCGGATTCGTCTCCTCCAGCGCCGCCACCGAGCGCGTCTTCGCCGCTCTCAACTTCATGTGGAAGAAACTTCCCAACCATCGCGGCTTCTTCTATCACTGGGCCAACATCAACACTGGAGAGCGTGTCTGGGAATCCGAAATTTCTTCCGTCGACACCGCCATTCTGCTCTGCGGCATTCTGACCTGCCGCGAATATTTCCGGCGCCCGGCCGTCGTTGAACTCGCCAACCTGATCTTCAACCGCGTCGACTGGACCTGGCTCTCCGAAGACACCGGCCTGCTCTCCCACGGATGGACGCCCGAGATCGGCTTCCTGCCTTCGCGCTGGGACTACTACAGCGAGCTGATGATGATGTACCTGCTGGGGCTGGGGTCCTCGGCTCATCCCTTGAAAGAAGGCACCTGGGACGCCTGGAAGCGCCTGACCTTCGAATACGATGGCCTGCGCTACATCGGCTCATTCGCCCCCTTGTTTGTCCACCAGTATTCGCAGGCGTGGTTCGATTTCCGCGGCAAGCGCGACAAGTTCGCCGACTATTTCGAAAACTCGGTCGTCGCCACCGAAGTGCACCGCCGCTTCTGCCTGGAAATGGGCAAACGATTTCCCGACTACACCGACGATCTCTGGGGCATCACGGCCTCCGATTCCCCCCACAGTTACGTGGTCTGGGGCGGCCCTCCGGAAGTCGGTCCCATTGACGGCACGGTCGTGCCCAGCGCCAGCGGAGGATCTCTACCGTTTCTTCCCGAGCACACCCTGCGCGTGCTCAAGAATATCCGCACCCACTACGGTTCTGCCTGGAGCAAGTACGGTTTCGTCAATGCCTTCAATCCCCTCACTAACTGGTATGATCCGGACGCCATCGCGATCGATACTGGAATCACCATGCTGATGGCCGAGAATCTCAGGACCGGATTCGTCTGGCAGACTTTTATGAAGGCCGAAGAGGCGCGGCGCGGCATGGAACGGGCTGGCTTCAAGAAATACGGAACCGGCGCTGAGTAAGGCCCGCGGGGGCTTTTCGCCAACCTGCAGAGGCGGCTCTTCATCTAAAATGAGGGCTAGATCTAAAATGAGGGGCTAGGAGCGTCGCCACCCGTGTTTGCGGCCTGTTTGCCGGATCGACAACGAACATCAAGACCATGTCCTCTCCGCAAAACCTGTTGAGCAGCTGGCAGGAGCGCCTCTCCGCGATCCGCAATGTCCCTGTCGTGCTGCGCATTGTCTGGCAATCCGGTGGAACGGTCGTCACGCTCGGCATCGTGTTTCGCCTGATCGCATCGTTCCTTCCAATCGCCCTGCTGTGGGTCACCAAGCTGATCATCGACGTAGTGGTGCACGTGGTCACCACGCATCAGGCGGTTCCCACGCGGCTCTGGTACCTGGTGGTCATTGAGTTCGGCTTGGCCATCGTCGCCAGCACCATCGCTCGCGTCGTCGACTACCTCGATTCCCTGCTGGCCGACAACTACATGCGCCACGTCAGCATTGAGGTCATGAAGCATGCGGCCGCGCTCGATCTGCTGGCTTACGAGGATCCCGTCTTCTATGACCGGCTGGAACGCGCCCGGGTGCAGGCGACCGACCGGCTGGGAATGATTCAATCGATGGGCCGCCTGATTCAGCAGGTCGTGACCACCATTGCCCTGTCGGTCTCGATCCTGCTTTTCTCGCCATGGTTGCTGCTGCTGCTGATCGTCGGCGTGGTTCCGGCATTTCTAGGGGAGAGTCACTTCGCATTCCTCGGCTACGCCAAGAATTTCCGCCAGACGCCCATCCGCCGCCAGCTTGACTACTTGCGCGTCCTGGGCGGAAGCAAGGAAGCTGCCAAGGAATTAAAGCTCTTCGGTCTGAAGGATTTCCTCACCGCCCGCTTCACCAAGCTTTCAGACCAGATTTATCACGAAGACGTTTCGCTGGCGCGCCGCAAGCTCATCGCTGGATCGCTTCTCTCCGTGCTCGGCACCATGGGATATTACGGCGCCTACGGCTACGTGATCTGGCGAACTGTCATTGGAGCCATTACCATCGGCTCGCTCACCTTCCTCGCGGGCGCGATTTTGCAGTGCAGTTCGAACATTCAGCAGATTTTCTCGACTGTCTCGAGCATCGCCGATCAGGCGTTGTTCCTTACCGATCTGGTTGCCTTCCTGCAGATGCAGCCGACCATCCGCTCCAAGCCGAATGCGATCGAAGTTCCGCGGCCCATCCTGCGCGGCTTCGAATTTCGCAATGTTGCTTTTCGTTATCCCGGCGCGCAGCGCATGGTGCTCAAGAATTTTAATTTCCGACTGCAGCCCGGCGAACGCATCGCGCTGATCGGCGAAAATGGCCAGGGCAAGACCACCATCGTCAAGCTGCTCACCCGCCTCTATGACCCCACCGAAGGCCAGGTCCTGCTCGACGGCATCGATCTGCGCGAATACGACCTCGAGAGCCTCTATCGCGAGATCGGCGTCATCTTCCAGGACTTCATGCGCTATGAAATGATCGCCCGCGAAAATATTGCCGTCGGGCGCATCGAAGAACTCGACAACGACGATCTGCTGCATCACTCCGCCCACAAAAGTATGGCCGACGAGGTCATCGCCCGGCTGCCGGGCGGCTACGAGCAGATGCTCGGCCGCCGCTTCGAAGGCGGCGTCGATCTATCCGGCGGCGAATGGCAGAAGGTAGCACTGGCCCGCGCCTACCTGCGCGAGGCACAGGTGCTTATTCTCGATGAGCCCACGGCCGCCCTCGACGCGCGCAGTGAATTCGAGGTCTTTCAGCGCTTCGCCGAACTGACTGCCGGCAAGATGGCGCTCTTTATCTCGCACCGTTTTTCTACCGTGCGCATGGCCGACCGCATTGTGGTCATCGAAGATGGCCGCATTGTTGAAGACGGCAAGCACGAAGAGTTGACTCATCTCGGTGGCCGATACGCCGAGATGTTTGAAATGCAAGCCGCGAGTTATCGCTGAGGATGCATTCATGGCATTGAACGCTAATGTAACGCCCATCATCATGGTGAAGCCAATCGAAAACGACACTGCCTCGGATGCGCCCGAAGACCAGGACCTGCGCGCCAAGGGCAACGAACTTGCCGCCGCGCTGGCGTGGGTGCCGCGCATCAAGTCATCGCACACCTTCGCCCAGCGCTGCGATCAGCTGGGCCACAAATTTGCCCCGATCCGGGCCGCCGTTGACGCTGCAAATACCCATCCGCCGCTGTCGGACGACATGCGCTGGCTTCGCGATAATCAATCGCTGCTCTTTTCCGAGCTGGTGAGCATTTCCGGTGACCTTCGCCTGCGCGAGAAACTTCCCCACGTGCATACGCCTCAAGGGGAAACGCTCCCCAGAATCTACGCTTTCGCACAAGGATTCGTCGCCGAAGCAGGATGCCACTTCTCCGAGCAGTCGCTGGGCTCATTCTGCGGCGGGTTCCAGGAACATACTCCGCTCGAACTTCGCGAGTTCAAAGCGCTGCCCTCGGCGTTAAAGCTTGCGCTGCTGGAAGAGATCGCATCTCGTGCCGAACGAATGGTGGTCAACTCGATCGGAGAGCCCCAGAACCTTGGCGCGTGCATTCAAAGCCTGCGCGAGGCCTCGCAACTTCTATGGAAGGAAGCTCTGGAGCCTTTCATCTTGTTTGACCAGGTTCTGCGGCAGGACCCGGCAGATTGCTACGCCGCCATGGATTTCGACAGCCGTGACCTCTATCGCGACAAGGTCGCCGAACTCGCGGCGCGAGCTGATTTCACCGAGATGCAAGTCGCACAAGAGGCGCTCGCTCTGGCGCGGCAATCGAATGGTTTGAAATACAACGACCCGCGTATTCACAAACGCGAATCGCACATCGGCTACTATCTGGTCGCCGAGGGCGTCGGCATGCTGCTGAGTAAAATCGCCGTCCGCGCGACTCTGCTCTACCGCCTGCGCACCTGGCTGCGGCGGCATCCCGACGAATTCTTCGTGCCCGGCATCGCCCTGTTCACCGGCGCCATTGTGACGGCGGTGATGGTGCTGGTGACTCCCTCGGAAAGTTCGATGGAGATGATTCTGCTTTCGCTCCTGTTGCTGCTGCTTCCCAGCTCGCAATGCGCGGTGCAGTTGATGGACTACGTCATCACCGCGCTCTTGAAACCGGAGATTCTGCCCAAGCTCGATTACTCCAAGGGAATTCCGGACGACTGCGTGACGCTGGTCGCCGTTCCGACCTTGCTGTTGAACGAGAAGCAGGTTCGCGGCCTGATCGAAGATCTCGAAGTCCGCTTCCTGGGAAATCACGATGCCAACATCCACTTTGCGCTGGTCTCCGATCTGGCCGATGCCCACTACCAGACCCACGAAGAGAGCGCGCTCATCGATCTCTGCTCCAACCTCATTCGTGAGTTGAACGAAAAATATGCGGGCGAGCAAAAGGGATCGTTTCTGCTGCTGCACCGGCACCGCGTTTACAACCCGCGCGAGAAGAGCTGGATGGGCTGGGAGCGCAAGCGCGGCAAGTTGCTCGACCTGAACAAATTGCTGCGCGGGCAGTTTGACAGCTTTCCTGTGAAAGTTGGCGATCTCTCCATTCTGCCCAAGGTGCGCTTCGTGATTACGCTCGATTCCGACACCGAACTGCCGCGCGGAACCGCGCACCGCATGATCGGCACCATGGCGCATCCCTTGAATCAGGCGATCATTGACCCTGACAAAAACATCGTCGTCGCCGGCTACGGCATTCTGCAGCCGCGCGTCGGAGTCAGCGTGCAAAGCACCGTGCGCTCACGTCTGGCGGCCATTTACGCGGGGGAAACCGGCCTCGACATCTACACTCGCGCCGTCTCCGACGCCTATCAGGATTTGTATGGGGAAGGCATCTTCACCGGAAAAGGCATCTACGAAGTGGGCACGCTCTACCGCGTGCTGGACGCCCGCTTCCCTACCAATGCCCTGCTCAGCCACGACCTGATTGAAGGCGCCTACGCCCGCGCCGGCCTCGCTACCGACATGGAGGTGATCGAGGATTATCCCTCGCACTACAGCGCCTACAATCGCCGCAAACATCGCTGGCTGCGCGGCGACTGGCAGATTGCCGGATGGCTCGCCTCGACCGTGCCCAATCAATCGGGCGCCCGCGTGCCCAACCCGATTTCGCTGGTCTCGCGCTGGAAAATTTTCGACAACCTGCGCCGCAGCCTGGTCGAACCCGCCACCTTCACTCTGCTTATCTTCGCCTGGCTTGTGCCCGGAATGTGGGCGCTGGGATGGACGCTCGCGGCTATTGTCCTGCTATTTCTGCCCGCGTGGTTTCAGCTGGCATTTGGACTGGGCCGAGCTGCCGTGCAGCAGAAGCGTTCGGTCGCAAGCGATGCCTTCCGCGCCTTTCTGGCCACGAACTTCACAACTCTTCTGATTCTTGTTTTCCTCGCGCACCAGACATTGCTCTCGCTCGACGCGGTGGTGCGCGCCAGCGTGCGCCGCACCTTCACCCGCGAGCGTTTGCTCGAATGGGAAACCGCGGCCGAATCCGAATTCAACACCAGCCTGACGCCGATCGACGTTTATCTCAACTGGATGCCCGCGCTGGCCATCGCCGTCGGAGCCCTGATATGGCTCGTGAGACCGCGCTCTCTGCCGGTCGCGTTGCCAATTCTAGCGCTGTGGGCATGCAGCAAACTGGTCTCGGTGTGGCTCAACCGCCCGTCGATTTTGCCGCGCAAAGAAATTGCCCGCAAAGACCTGCTCTTCTTGCGCCGCTCCGCGCTGCATACCTGGCGCTATTTTGCGCAACACTGCACTGAAGAACACAACTGGCTGATTCCCGACAACGTGCAGGAAGAGCCTCCCGCCGTGGCGGCGCGTATCTCGCCGACCAATCTCGGCATGCTCTTGAACTCGCAGCAGGCCGCTTGCGAGTTCGGATTCATCACCGTTCCCGAGCTGGCCCGGCAAACCCAGCGCACGCTGGCCACTCTTTCCCGTCTGCCGAAATATCAGGGACACATCCTCAACTGGTACGACACGCGCACCCTGAAGCCTCTCGCCCCGCAATTCGTCTCCTCGGTCGATAGCGGCAACCTGGTCGCTTCCCTCTGGACGCTGCAACAGGGCCTGCTCGACTGCCTGCATCAGCCGCTGCTGCGGCGCGATCTGGCCGATGGACTGCTCGATCATCTCCGAGCGTTGGTCCACCTGCGCGCCTATCCGCGTCGCGGGCTGGCGCGCCTGGAAAAAGATTTGAAGGCGGATGACTGGCTCACAGCCATACTCAAGCTGGGCGATGCCGCGGAAGAGCAAACAAGTTTCGGCTCGAAGCAGGGCAACAACGAAGAAGTTCTCTGGTTCCGTCAGCAGACCACGCGCCCGCCTTCAGAGCCTGCGCGAACTGGTTCAGTCCTACACGCCATGGAAGCTGCCGGAATTCGCGACCCTGAGCAGCGACCCGGCGCTCGCTTCGCTGTTCCAGCAGCCGGCTCCGCTGCAACTGTTGCCCTCGTTTATCGACAACTTGCAGAGCCACCTGGAACGAGCCCATCTCTGTGCGACCGACGATCCCAGTGACGCCCACAAAGCGATGTGCGAAAAGTTGCTTCGCCTGCTCCCCGAGGCCCAGGCCAACGCCATCCATCTCGCCGAAGCCCTGCGCATCACGGCGGCCGAGGCCGGCAAGCTCGCCGATGCCATGGATTTCGCCTTCCTGCTGAATCCGCGGCGCAGGCTCATGTCGATCGGCTTCAACCTGCAGACCAAGAAGCTCGAACCCTCCTGCTACGACCTGCTGGCCACCGAATCGCGCACCGCAGTCTTTGTCGCGGTCGCCAAAGAAGATGTCGCCCAGGAGTGCTGGTTCCGCATGGGCCGCCCTCACACCTTGACCCACGGCAGCCCCGTGCTGCTTTCCTGGACGGGGACCATGTTCGAGTACCTCATGCCAACGCTCTGGATGCGCAGCTATCCCAACACGCTGCTCGACCGCAGCCGCATTCCGGTCGTCAGTTGCCAGCGCGAATACGCCACCCGCAAAGGGATGCCCTGGGGAATTTCAGAGTCGTCGTACGCCAAGCAGGACGAGGCAGGAAATTATCATTACCAGGCATTCGGCATTCCGCGCCTTGCCGTGGCGAAGCATGAATCCGATCCGCTGGTTATTTCGCCTTACTCAACTTTCCTGGCGCTGCCGGTGAATTCGGTCGAGGCCCTGCGCAATCTGCGGCGCCTGGATCGCATGGGAATGTTCGGCGCCTGCGGCTTCTACGAGGCGGCCGATTTCTCGGTTCCCGACTCCGCGCAGCGCACCAACTACACCATCGTCCGCTCCTGGATGGCCCACCATCAAGGAATGACGATGCTGGCGCTGGCCAACTTCATCTGCGACGACGTGGTGCAGAGCTGGTTCCACAACAACCGCCGCGTGCAGGCCACGGAATTACTGCTGCATGAAAAGCCAGTCTCGCATGTGCCCCGAGTCCGGCTGGCAGGCATGAGCGCTGCTTAACAAGAAGAAAAGTTCTGGCGGAGAGAGAGGGATTCGAACCCCCGATACCCGTAAAGGTATACACGCTTTCGAGGCGCGCGCCTTCAGCCACTCGGCCATCTCTCCGCGCACTCAGGTTTGTGTCAGATTATTTTAGCAGGTGAATTGGAGCACTCCCACGGCAGCGACAAATCATTACCACGAAGGCCACGAAGTCGCACGAAGAAAATGCCTGCAATGCATTCCTTCGTGATCCTTCGTGCCCTTTGTGGTTTATGCCTTTGTTTATAGACGTCGCGATTACTGTTCTTTCTCCCCCGCGCTGAATGTAGTCCACGGACCCGCCTTCATATCCCGCAGCAGAGGCTTTTGCCACGAGAACTCCGGATGCTGCTCCAGGAAGTGATCTGCCAGGAAATCTTCGCCGCAGGGATGCCCCGCCCGCGCCACAAAGCTCATCTTCGCCGCCATGGCGCTATCGGTCGCCTTGCCCTGCACCGCGCCGCCGGGATTGTAGGCATCCCATCCCCACTCCTTCACGCCGCGCGCAGAATTGTCAACGTGTCCGCACAGCGCGCGCTCGTTCGGCAGCGAAGCCGCAGCCGTCTTGTCGAAGCTGTCCACGTGGTCGCCCAGAAATTGCTCGGCCATGGCGACGTCAATCTTGCCCTTGGACTGCTTCATCAATTCTTCCCAGCGCACGTGCCGCGCATTCGGTGACGATGAGAGATCCTTGGGATCGAACGTGGTCTCCTCCGTAATCACCTTGGGATCGCGGGCAAAATTCGAGCTGACGTAATAACCATCTTTCGTGCGCCACAGCGGCGTGTTCTTCAAACCCAGCTCCAGATAGGCGATTTCGCCGGTCTTGCGATCGCCAATCATCCAGTCGTTGGCGTAGCCGCCGTTGTTGCCTTCCTTGATAATGCGCACATAGTCATCAATGCTGTTGGCGTATTGCAGCGCCTTGCGCGACCGCACGAACTCGGGCTTGCCATTGGGATCCCAGCCCTCAAACTGCGTGATGGTGGTCTCGGTGATCATGATCCCGTTGGAGTTGACGCCGAAATCATCGTCGCTGGTAATCACGCCGGGAAATCCGTCCATCAGAATGCGGTTGCCGTGCTCCGGCACGATGTCGAAGACCATCACCCAGCGCTCGCCCGCCAGATAGCTGGTCCAATTATTGTGCGCGATCACGATCTGATGATCCTTCGTCATGCTGCCCGTGGCGATGAACGCGCTGCAATTGCCGGGCGCGGCCAGCTTCGGCGCTTTCGCCGATTTCGTTTGTTTGTTCAACCAGGGCACGTAATAGTCGGGAACTTCTTCGAACGCATTCAGCGCGACGATGTCGTACACGTCCACATCGACTCCATGCGCCTTGGCGCCGTCGGCGATGCCCTGCAGTTCCTGCTGATACTCGGCATCGATGTGCGGCCACAGCATCTGGCGCGCGGTAGTGCGGAAGAACTCCCAGTCGCGCTGAGTCGAATGCGTGTCGAACAGCTTGATCGCGGCCAGAGCATCGCTGATTTCCGCCGACAACAGATAGCCGTGCTGGTATCCGATCTCGGCAGGCGTGCCTTCCAGATGAACAAACGTCCAGCCGCCGCGCTGGAAGCGATAGGCCTTTTCGAGCCGCGCATCCTGAGCCGCACCGGCTGGCTGGGACGCAAAGGCAGCCATACTAGTTAAGCAAGCCAGACCTACGATCCAAACCGCCAACGCCAGTTTTAGATTCTTGTTCATGAGTCTCCCCGGAACCTCTATCGCCCGCCATTCTAGCTGATAGACCATGGGCCCACTAATTCAGATATCGGTTCGCTGGTCGGGATGCCGGCTCAGGTACCAGCACGGCGGGTTGCCCTCATGCGGGAAGAGGGCATTCACACAGGTTTCGGGGGCAGGCGGATCGAAAATCAGCCCGGTTTTCCCGTTTTTCTGAGCTATGGCGTAATAGTGATTCACCGTCACCGATCCGTAGGCGTTGTGGCTGGTAAGGGCGCGGATCTTGAAAACGCCGTAGTCCAAGCCAAAAGCGAGCGCCGCCAGCGCCACCAAGGTCAGCAGGGTAAGAAAGAAGTAGCGCCGCAGGCGCTCTCTCAGGTTCGGTGGACGAGTTTCGGTCACGGGAACGAAATTATATTCCCTCTTGCCGGGCATGCATCCAGTCGTTGACAAGGCAGGCATCCGACAGGCAAACTACCGCATTCGGGGAAACGCCTTTGGCGAGCGCCAGTAGTAGGCCTCGATCTGTGGTAGCAAGCGCGCCAGCCCTGCCCAGTTTTATACTCGTACGAAGATCGACCACATGGCTATGACCGAGCAACGGGTCTCTTATACGCTGGACTCCTCGCTGGAAACCATCGATAGCGCGGAAGAGAAAGCTACGCGCATCGCCACCGACCTCGGCTTCGGTGACGACGAGATCATGCAGATTTCCATGGCTGTCCGCGAAGGCGCGGTCAATGCTGTTCTGCACGGCAACGCCTATGCCCCCGACAAGAAGGTGATTCTGGCCTTTGAGCACACCGGCGGCGATCTGATTATCACCATCAGCGATCAGGGCGGCGGCATGGATCTGAGCAAGATCCCCAATCCGCTGGCTCCGGAAAATCTGCTCAAGACCAGCGGCCGCGGAATTTTTCTTATGCGCTCGTTCATGGATGTGGTGGAGATTCGCCCCACCCAGACGGGCACTGAACTCAAATTGATCAAGCACGTCCACGGGCCAACCGCGGGCGGCAAGGAGGCTTCCCAGTGAGCATGAAGGTTTCGAGTCGGCAAGTGGATGGAGTTACCGTTGTTGACTGCAGCGGTCGCATCACGCTCGGCGAAGGCAGCGTCATCCTGCGCGATACCGTGCGCGACCTGCTCGCCAAGGGCAACAAGAAGATCGTCCTGAACCTTGGCGAAGTCAATTACATCGACAGTTCGGGCATCGGCGAACTGGTCAGCGCCTTCACCACTACCAAGAATCAGGGCGGCGAGCTCAAACTGCTCAACCTGACCAAGAAAGTCAACGACCTGCTGCAGATCACCAAGCTCTACACCGTCTTCGACGTGAAAGACGACGAAGCCAGCGCGGTAAAGTCCTTCAAGTAGAGCCATTTTCCTCTTTAAGAGTGGGTGCCCCATTTCTCGCGCAGTGCTGGCGCGAGAAGTGGGGAGCTTCCTCCTGAGCATGACCCGGCAGTTTCATTCCGGAACGACCCGCAAAATTTCCCCAAGCTGATCACAGACAGTGCGCCCCGGCGTGCCTAGAATTGCGGTGTGCACATTGGCTCAAAACATGTGGGGACGGACGCATTCGTCCGTCCAGCGAGCGCAGCGAGTTCTTTCGGCGAGTCCTTCTCCTGGAGAACCTTGCTCGTCGCGCTAAGCCTGGCCACTTCCCTCTTCGCCTCCGACTGCGTCCCCATGCAGGAAGCCGCTCAGCACGTCGGCGACAGCCTGTGCGTCACCGGACACGTGCTGCGCATTAGAGCAGGCGCGAATGGAGTGCATTTCCTCGATTTCTGCGAAGACCAGGCCGCCTGTCCATTCACGGTGGTGGTCTTCTCCTCTGATCTGAAGGATGTGGGCGATGTGCGGCGCCTGGAAGGGCGCACCATAGAAATTCACGGACCGGTCAAGCTGTACGAAGGACGAGCCGAGATCATTCTGAACCGGATCAGCCAGATCAGCGGAGGCGCGGCCATGATTCCGCCGCTGCCCAAGAATTACGACGTAGAAAATCGCGGCCACTACAGCGCGGGCAGGCTTCGCCCCAGCAAGAAACCGGCAAGAGTGAAGGCCAAGCCCAATTCAACGGCCACCTATGGCTACGATGTGGAAGGAGATGATCCCCCCGAGTGACGACTCCGCACAAGCATACACAATTGTATGTACATAAGTGTACGGTATGTAATCCTTACCTGAATTCCTCGCGAGGAGGGCGCACAGAGCGAACCGGAACGTGACCTGCAATACCGTTTGCCGGGGCGGAAACGGCCCTGGCATCGACGATCGCATCGCGGATGAGGCTGACCGGCCATCCGGACGACCTCGTCGTTCCTGCGGACTCCTGGGCCGGTCCTACGACTTTTCAATCACTTCCACGAAGGCTCAACGACTTACAGAATTTTGCCGACTGCAAGCCCACGTAGGGGCGGACGCATTCGTCCGCCCAGCGAGCGAAGCGAGCCCCTGGCAAAAGAGTTCCCCGGCAAGAGAGTTCCCCTGGCAAAAGAGTTCCCGGACAAGAGCCGCCCTCACACATTCGTCCGGACGGCTCGCTGCGCTCGCGGGACGGACGAATGCGTCCGTCCCCACGTGACCTGCCTCTTCTTCACACCAGACCCTTGCGCAGCTCTTCCAGCGGATATTTCGTTCCGCGCCAGACCACGCCGTCGTGCCACAGCGTCAGCACCATCGAGCGCAGCAGAGTGTAGATGAACAGAGACGTGCTCACGGGATGCAGCAGGAAATAATACGACGGCACAGAGGCTCGCCGCGAAATCCCCACATAGATCAGGAAAATCGACCCGAGCGCAATGGCGAAGGGCAGCCGCGCCCATCCATGCGCTAGCCAGATTCCAAGAAACGGGCCCAGATTCAGAAACGCCAGTCCAAAGGCCGACAGCACCGCCCGCCACCGTTGAAATGAGAGCACAGCAAAGAAATTCTTGGTGAGATTGTTGACCACTCCCCTGGCGCCCCGCGCCCAGCGAAGCGAAATCAGGTCCGCGCCGAAAACGTTGCGCTGCGCAAAGCCCGCGTTCTTCACGACCTTGCCCAGCTTCATGTCGTCGACCACTTCCATGCGCAGCGCCTCATAGGTCCCGACAGCCTCATACGCGCGCCGCCGCACCAGGTTGAAGGCGCCCACGCCCATGTGGTCGCCAGCCTTGGGATCAGCCACCTTCCACGGGCGATGCCCGAACACGAACATGCTTTGGAAAAACGCAATCATCATGCGCTCGCCCCAGGTCTTCATGATCAAGCGAGGAAACAGCACCACATGATCGGCCGCCTCAGCCTCGGCATAAGCCAGCGCCCGCCGCAAAGAGTCCGGCTTGAAAATTACATCGGCATCGGTGAAGAGCAGCCAATCCCCGGAGGCGAGATTTGTGGCCGTCCACATGGCGTGAGTCTTGCCCAACCATCCAGCCGGCAGTTCGCGGTGATGGACCACGCGCAGCGCATGGGAATCTTTCTCGATTGCATCCATGATCTCGCCGGTACGATCCGTCGACCGGTCGTTGACCGCGATCACTTCATAGTTGTCATAGTCCAGAGCAAGCAACGACCGCAGCGACTGCTCGATGGTCTCCTCTTCATTGCGAGCAGGAACGATGATAGACACACGCGGATTGCCAGCGGGCGAAACCGGATTCCGATCCCACTCCGGGCGGGAAATATCGGCGACACTGGGCATGCCAAGAGCCGCGTCCACGATGCGCGAGAACCAGGCCACCGCCAGAATCGTTCCCGCAATCCAGAAAAAATAAACCATAAATGTTGTCGACGTAGGGGCGGACGCATTCGTCCGCCCAGCGAGCGAAGCGAGCCCCCGGCAAGAGAGATCCAGGAAGAGGGCTCCCGCGCGAGACTCCCGGACGAATGCGTCCGGGACTACGCGATCGCCTTGCCCTCCACCGCCACGGCCGGCGCGAATTTCATTCCATAAAACAGTATGGCAGAAGAGATCCCCATGGCGATGATGGGCAGCACGAAGGAGGCCTGCAGCGAGCGCCGGTCGGCGACCCATCCCATCATGGTCGGCGAGGGCACATCGCCCAGAATGTGGATGATGAAAATATTCACCGCCAAGCGCGGTCGCGCGAATGTGCGCGCCGACCGAGTTGATGACAGCCGCGTTCAGAGGCGCCGTGTTGAGCAGCAGAAAGAACGCGGCCACTCCAATGGATGGAATCATGAGCGGTCCTCGGACAAACAGGGCGACGATCATCACCGGGATACCCAGCAGCATGCTCAACGCGGAAACAAAGTAGTACGAGCTCTTCATTCGCGGCAGCAGATAGTCGCCGAGCCACCCACCCGCCAACGCGGCCAGAATGCCGTCGATCACGATGATCATGCCGAATGCGAGATTGGCCGCCTCCAGCGTGTAATGCCGATCGCTGACTAGAAACTTCGGTATCCACACCTGAATGCCGCCGAGCGAAAACGTCATGGCCGCCATGCCCAGCGTTGAGGTCAGAAATGCGGGATTGCGGGCCAGCCCCAGAATCGATCCGCGCTCGCGACTGTCCTTCACCGAATCAAACTGCCCGCGTTCCGGCTCCTTCAGGAACAGGACCGCAAGCGCCAGCACGAATCCAGGAGCGGCCGCAATGTAGAAGGGGAATCGCCAGCCGTAATGCGGCGCAAGATAGCCGCCCAGCAAATATCCCGCGGCCGAACCCACGGGGATCGCGAGATAAAAGACTCCCAGAATGCGACCGCGTATCTTTTCCGCAAAGAGATCGGCCACAAAAGTCGGCGCAATGGTAACGAACGTCGCCTCGCCAATGCCGACCAGCGTGTGGCGGATCAGCAATTCCGTGTAGGTGTGGGTGACGGCGGTCAGCAGGGTGAGGCCGCTCCAGAAGACTGCGCCCAGCACGATGATGAGCTTGCGCGAGTAGCGATCAGCCAGCGGCCCCACAAACGGCGCCGCGATCATATAAAAGCCAAGGAAGGCGCTGGTCAGATATCCGATCTGCACATTGGTCAGATGGAATTCATCCTGCACCAGCGGCTGCACGGCGAACAGGACATTGCGGTCCGCGTAATTGAGCAGGTTCAGCGCGGTGAGGACAATCAGCGCGGTGCGCGGTTGCAGGTCCGATTTCGCCACAGGTCTGGCGAATATAGCACAGCCGGGGTCGCTAACATAACGCTTGCCATTAATAACGAGACCCGTTATGATGAATCCGTGATCAAGAGCTTCGCCGACAGATTCTCGGCGGAAGTCTGGAAAACGGGAAAGACTCGCGGCTCACCGCCGGCTAGTGTTACGAAACGTAAACTAGCCCTGCTGGACGCGGCTGTGGAGCTGCACGATTTGAGAACTCCTCCCGGAAACCGTCTGGAAAAGCTGCACGGCGGTCGGGAGGGGCAACACAGCATCCGAATCAACGATCAATATCGAATCTGCTTCGTTTGGCGCGGGCACGACGCTTTTGAGGTAGAGATTACGGATTACCACTAGAGGGTTAGGCTAAAGCGATGGCACACGAAAAAATCACGAGAAGCGGCACGCCCCACTGGCGAGTCCATCCGGGGGAAATCCTGCGCGAGGAATTTCTGAAGCCGATGGGAATCACCGCTTACGAACTCGGGAAGCGCCTGCATGTACCCGTCCCCAGGGTGAACGACATCGTGCTGGAGCGTCGCGGCATCAGTGCGGATACTGCCGTTCGCCTGGCTCGCTTCTTTGGCACGACCGAACAGTTCTGGATGAATCTGCAAGCGGCTTACGAACTGAGCCGGGTCAAGCAGGACCATGCCGCCGAAATCGATCGCATCGAACCGCGTGCGGCCAGTGCCGCCGTTTAGTTCTTCCGAAACCCTTAACCACGAAGGACACGAAGTTACACGAAGGAAAACCAAGCCCGATCTTCCGTTTCGATCTTCCTTCGTGAACCTTCGTGCCCTTCGTGGTTAGCGCTTTTTTGGCCGCGGCCACTTGGCCACGATCGTCGTCGAAATCCCGCCGCGCGGGCGGAAGTCTCCCTTCACCTCGGCCCACACCGGCTTGGCCCACTTGACCACATCGTCCAACACCTGGTTGACGATGTTCTCCTGAAAAATTCCCAGGTTGCGGTACGACTGCAAATATTCCTTCAGCGACTTCAGTTCCAGGCAGTTCTTGTCGGGCATGTAGCGGATGGTGAGCATGCCGAAGTCGGGCAGGCCGGTCTTCGGGCACACAGAAGTGAACTCGGGATCGTCCACAATGATTTCGTATCCGGCAAACTGGTTGGGCCAGGTTTCGATTTCGGGGAAACTCGCATCCAGCCCGGCGGCAGCATGCTCTGGCGTATAACGAGGCGATTTCGGCATGAGTTTATTGTAACGGCACGTGGCTGAACCCGGAGGCAATGTCATCGCATCCAAACAGGCAACGTGCTCAAGAGGCATTTCTGCCTGCGTACTCCGTGGGAATGGTAAATTACTGCTTGCGATTATTCCTGCCGCAGCTTGAAAGATAACCGGTTGGCAGCCACCAACAATTCGACCTCATCGCCTCGCCGGCGATGGATTTGGCCCGTGCTCGGAATCGTGGCGGCGATTCTTCTCATCCCCTATTTTCGGCAGACTCCATTGCGCGTGCGCGCGACCACGGTGCAGCGCGGGCCGATTCGCAGCCTGGTTTCAACCAACGGAAAAATTGAGCCCATTCAGAATTTCGAAGCGCATGCTCCCATCGCGACCACGGTGAAACGCCTGCTGGTCAAAGAAGGCGACCACGTGCGCCAGGGCCAACTGCTGCTGCAACTGGATGACGACGACATTCGCACCCAGGCAGCCAAGGCGCAGGCTCAGGTGCGAGCGGCGGAGGCCGATCAATCCGAACTCAAGGCCGGAGGCACGCAGGACGAACTCATCACGCTGAATGGGCAGATCATCAAGGCGCAAGGAGCGCTCGACGGAGCCCGGCGCAATCTGGATGCGCTGCAGAAACTGCAGCAACAGGGCGCGGCTTCGCCCGGTGAAGTTCGGCAGGCGGAAGACAGTGTGCAGCGCACGCAGGCCGATTTGAACTCGCTTGAGCAGCGCAAGAAGGATCGTTACTCCCCGCCGGAAATCGAGAAGATCCAGTCGCAGGCTTCCGAAGCGCAGGCAGCGTATGACGATGCCGAGGATGCCCTGCGGAAATCGAGTGTGCGCGCGCCCTTCGATGGAATCGTTTATTTCCTGCCGGTGAAGCAAGGAGCGTTCGTGCAGGCCGGCGACCTGCTTCTGCAGGAGGCCGATCTTTCGCGGGTGCTGGTGCGCGCTTTTGTCGACGAGCCGGATATCGGCCGCCTGCAAGTCGGCCAGGCGGTAGAAGTCACGTGGGACGCACTCCAGGGCCGCGTGTGGAAAGGGACGCTGGGCGCGATTCCTTCCACGGTGAAGCCGCGCCTCAATCGCAATATTGGCGAAGCGACCTGCATCCTTGAAAATCCTGACCTGCGCCTGCTGCCCAACGTGAACGTTGGAGTCACCATCGTCGTGGCCGAGCAGAGCGACGCGCTCACCCTGCAGCGCGATGCGGTGCACGTGGATGACAGCAAACCGTACGTCTTCCGCATCGTGAACGGCCGCCTGAAGCAGCAACCAATCACGATTTCGCTGCAGAATCTCACGCGAGTGGCGATTACGTCGGGACTGAACGAAGGAGACGGCGTCGCTCTGGCTGCCGAAGACGCCAAGCCGCTGATCGATGGCGCCGCGGTCAAGGTGGTTCCGTAGTTTATGCGGGACCTGATTTTGCAGGGCAGGCTTTCGCGGGGCTTTCGTATCGGCGCGCGGCTTGCCGCCATTCTTCTGACGGTTCTTCCCTTGGCTGCGGCGTCGTTGACAGCGAAACAAATGCTGGCGGCAGGGCGTGTCGACGAAGCGATGCAAACTCTGCAACTGCAGATTGATCGCGATCCGAAGGATGCCGAGGCTTACAACCTGCTCTGCCGCGCCTATTTCGAACTCGATGATTGGGACCATGGCATTCCGAACTGCGAACGGGCCCGCGACCTCGATCCGACGAAGAGCATTTATGAACTCTGGCTGGCGCGCATCTATGGAGAGCGGGCCGACCACGTCGGATTTCTTTCCGCTGCTGGCATGGTCAAGAAAGTTCGTACGGCATTCGAACGAGCAGTGGAACTCGACCCGCAGAGCTGGGAGGCCCACACCGATTTAGCCGAGTTCTATCTGGAAGCGCCCGGCATCGTAGGCGGGGGCAAGAGCAAGGCGCAGAGCGAGGCCGATATTCTTATGCGGCTGAATCCTGCGATGGCGCACTGGATTCAGGCGCGGCTGGCCGAAAAGAACAAAGATCCCCGCGCCGCGGAAGCGGAGTATCGTGCCGAGATTGCGGCCAGCCACTCGGCGGCCCGCGCCTGGATCGATCTGGCAATTTTTCTGTGGCACGCCAATCGCCTGGACGAAATGCAGGAGGCGCTGCGCCATCTCGAAAGCGCTCCGGTGGACCGGCGTGAAGCGCTGATGGATGGCGCCAGCATTCTGCTGAAAGCCGGGCTCGATCGTCCGCTGGGAATTCGCTTGCTGCGGCTTTATCTTGCCGATCCGGTGGAAGAGGGGCCTGCCTTTAAGGCGCGCACCATGCTCGGCGAATTGCTCGATCAGCAGGGCGAGGGCAAAGCTGCTGCCGAAGAGTTTCGCGCCGCCCTGGCTCTGGCTCACAACTACGCGCGCGCCCGGGAAGACCTGAACCGGGTGCAGCGATGAAGTCTTCCGGCAGCCGCGCCGCGTCAGCCATCGGGCGATTTAGAATTCTGCTGCAATCCAATTTCATGAATTTATTCCCACTTCACCTGGTGAGAGGGACGCGATGAAAATCTCCTGCCGTGTTGCGAACATCGTGCGCTTCATCATGGCAATGATTCTGATTCCGGCGGCGCTATGGGCCGAACCGGTCCCGCTCAAGCGCGTGGTCGAATTGGCGCTCGCCCATGCCAGCGGAGTGGCCATTTCTGCCGCCGACCAGCAGAAGGCTGCAGCCAGTCTTCGCGAGCTGCGCAACAGCTATATTCCGCAGCTCACCACCGGTGCTGGTTTGGGATATTCTTACGGATTTCCGCTGGGGCTCGAGGGCTCGGCTCCATCGCTGTTCAACTTGAACGCGCAGTCTTCCGTGTTCAATCCTTCGCTTCGCGAGTTCATTCGGGCCGCGCGCGAGGAATCGGACGCCGCGTCTCTGACCAACAAAGACGAGCGTAATCAGATCATTCAGGATGCCGTGCTGAGCTATGCGGAGCTTTCGAAGTGGGAGCAGCGCCTGGCGCGCCTCAAAGAAACCGAGGCGCAGGCCGAGCAGATGCGTGCGGCAGTCGGAGAGCGAGTGAAAGAAGGGGTGGACAGCGCACTGGATGAAACGCGTGCACATTTATCCGCCGCGCGAATTCGTCTGCGAATCGCGGAAGCGGAAGGATCGGCCGCGGTGCTGCGCGAGCATCTTTCGAAGATGACCGGACTTGCTGCCGCGGGCATGGAGACCGAACCGAATGCTCTTCCTGATTTTCCGGCGCTGTCGCAGGATGAGGCAACGCCAGCCCGCGCGGCCGATGCCAGTCCCAGCGTGCAGGCCGCCGTGGAGCATGCCCGCGCTCAATATCTGCGGGCAAAGGGAGAGCATCGCGCTCTCTGGCCGAGCTTCGATTTTGCGGCGCAGTATGCCTTGCTCTCCACTTTCAATAATTTTCAGTTCTACTACATTCCGGCTAAACCTTGTCCCGTGGATGGCGTTTCAGTGCTTTGCCAGGACAATGTGTTTAACCGAAACAACGCAACCTTTGGAATTTCGATTCGCTTTCCGTTCTTCAATGCTTCGCAACGGGCGCGGGCCGCGGCGGCCGACGCCGACGCGGTGAAGGCTACCAGGCAGGCCGAGGCGGCCCGCAATCAGGCTTCGGAAGAGACTCTGCGCCTGCAGCGTTCGGTGGTGCAGATGCAGGCTGCGCTCGAAGTCGCGCAACTGGAAAATGAAATTGCGAACAAGAACGTGGAGGCCGTGCAGACGCGCATGGATGCGGGCACGGCGAATTTGCATGACTTGGACGATGCGCGGTCGCAGGCCAGCGAGCGGTTCATCACCTTGCAGGATGTGACTTTGGAATTGCAGCGGAGCGAATTGGGATTGCTGCGGTCGACGGGAGATTTGGAGAAGTGGGCGCTGGGGAAACCGTGACCGGGGCTAAAGCCCTTCAATTTTCCTGCTGAACGCGGCGCTAAAGCGCCGCTCTTCCACTTCCACTTCCGCCTCGCGCTTCACGCGCGAGCGCCGCTCTTCCACATTTTTCGCTTCGCGCTTAGTGCGGAGACGCCGCTTTCCAGAGCTCCTACAACTTCCCGCGCAGCGTCTTCACCACATTGCGGATGGCCTTCTCGTTGCGGCGATACCAGCGCCACTGGCCTTGTTTTGAGGCCTCGACCAGTCCTGCCTTCGTCAGGATCGCCATATGGTGCGAGATCGTCGGCTGCGAGAGCTTCATGCGTTCCTCGATGTCGCCTGCGCAAAGGCACGGGGCTCCATCGGGCTTGCCCGGAGACTTGACGTCCGATTTGCTCTCGCGCAGGGCCACGAGGATCTTTCGGCGGGTGGGATCGGCAATGGCATGAAGGGCGCGATCGAGGGATGCGTCGGCAGGCATGATGGCAGACATGATGGATTAGGAATAGCGCGAGAATCGATGGCTGTCAATGTATGCACTGCACACGTGGACCCGGACGCATTCGTCCGGGGCTCGCGCTACGGTCGCATCCGGGCGGCTCGCTTCGCTTGCTGGGCGGACGAATGCGTCCGCCCCTACGTGTTTATTTCTTCACGATCGGGGCTGTAGCCTTCTCCGGTCAGGCGGGTGCGCATGGCCTCGGCGTCTTTGATGTCGTTGTAGGGGCCTACCTGCACGCGAAACAGCTTGTCTCCCGCCGCCGAGACGAATGCGGGATACTGTTTCTTCTTGAGCGCGTCGACCAGCGCGTCGGCGTCTTCTTGCCGGCTTACGGCGGCTACCTGCACAAAGTATCCGGAGGTGGGCAAGGTGGTGGCGGAATCGGCGGACGCGGCTGGGGCAGTCTGCGCCGGAGCGTTATTGCCGGAAGCGGCGGGCGTATTCGGCTTGGAGTCAGGGGGCGTCAATTCTGGGTTGACGTCTTTTTGCTCAACCGACTTATAGAAACTCATCGGCGTCGAGGGCTGCGATCCGCTGCTGGCTTTATTTCCCGCGGGTGCCACGGGCTGTCCGGCGGCGCTGGCGGTGGTGATCGCTGGTTCCGACTTGCGTCCCAGCGAATATCCCAGCGCGAAGAACAGCGCACAGACTGCGACCAGTCCAAAGAACAGCACCAGCAGTTTGCCGGTTCCCAGTGTAATTTCGGTATCTTCTGACGAAGCCATAATCCACTCCAAAGTTCAGCGCACGAATTCTCTAACTACGCTGCGCACGAATCCGCGAGGCCAGATGGTGATTCCCTCCCCTTGATCTCTATGCCGTCTTCGCAGGCGCGGGTGTGGACGCGGGTGCGGCGCTTCCGCCCGAGGGCGTCAGCAATTTCTGAATTCCCGAGAAAAAGTCCACCGGCACCGGGAAGACGACGGTCGTATTTTTCTCGACGCCAATCTCGGTAAGGGTTTGCAGGTAGCGCAGCTGCACGCTGACCGGCTCGGAGGCGAGCAGATGGGCGGCGTCCACCAGTCGCTGGGCCGCCGAAAATTCGCCCTCGGCATGAATAATCTTCGACCGCTTCTCGCGTTCCGCCTCGGCCTGCTTGGCCATGGCGCGTTGCATATCCTCGGGCAAGTCCACCTGCTTCACCTCGACGTTGGTGACTTTCACGCCCCAGGGCGAAGTATGGGTGTCGAGGATGCTCTGCAGCCGCAGATTGATCTTGTCGCGATGCGAAAGCAGTTCGTCGAGTTCCTGCTCGCCCAGCACCGACCGCAAGCGTGGTCTGCGCAAATTGCGAAGTCTGATACACGTAGTTCGAGACTTCCACGACGGCCTTGTTGGGTTCAATCACCCGCAGAAAAATAATCGCGTTCACCTTCAGCGTAACGTTGTCGCGGGTGATGATGTCCTGCGGAGGAACTTCCAGCGCTTCCTGCCGCAGTGAAACGCGCACCATGCGGTCGATGGGCGAAAAGACCAGAATCACGCCCGGCCCTTTCGCGTTGGCCAGCAGGCGGCCCAGGCGGAAGATGACGCCGCGCTCGTACTCGGCCAGAATCTTGATGGAACTCAGCAGATAGATTGCGACTATGACAATGGCAATAGTGGTGAAGCCAAAACCGAACGCTTCCACGGCAGCCTCCGCATTTCTTGAGCGCCCAGAGCGCTCCTATGGCGGATTGTATAGCAGCCAGCAGGGGGTGGGGTGCAAATCCCTGGGGGCGGCGTTGCTTGGGTAGATGCGCAGCGGTTCCGCCAGCACTGCTCTCATCGACTTTCTAATTCACGGTCGTGCTAATTCACCGTCAGCGGCGCAGTCACGCTCCCAACTTTTCCGGAGATGTTATCGCGAATGACGAAGCGCACTGAGTACTGGCCCGGAACCAGATCGAGCGCGTAGTTGAAACCCACTCCTTTGTTACGGATTTCGGCCAACTGAGCGTCGTTCAGCGTTGGCGTGAAGCTCTTGCCCAGCGTGGTAGAGGCCTTGCCGTCTTTGCTGTTGAAGGCATAGGCCGCAACTACGAAATCGAAATTCACGCGGTTCTGCGCGGCTGGATCGAGGCTGAGCGCGTTAAAGGGCAGATGTACCAGGAAGCCAGCTTTCTTGGTCGCGCCGTCTCCACTGACGCCGAGCCACTTCACATCGATGGGAACCCCGGTCCCTTCAATGGGCGAGGTCAGGGCATAGCTCAGGTCGGTGGTACGGGTGAGGTCCATGTGGAGCGTGGCGTTGGTGACAAAGAATCCCTTGCGCGCCCGCACCTCGGTATCTTTTTTGTCGACCTTGACCTTGAGCGAGCGCCATCCGGCGTGATTGTTGTGCGTGTCGAGATAGTAGCCAAGCAGGTAGTAGGAAGAAGCGTCGTCGGCGGCGCGCTTGAAACTGGTGGCGAGATCGTTGGTGTTGTAGAACGCCTTGCCGCCGGTCATTTCGGCGAACTGGTTCAGACTGTCGAGGGTATTTTGCTGCAGCCACGAACGGTTGCTGATCTGCCGTGTAGTGGGCATCCGGGAGCGGCTGGCATCGGCCATGGGCGTGGCGATGACCAAGCCGCGCACGTCGACGGGATATACCGAGACCTGCGCCTGCAGCAGCGCCTGCATGGTGCGCTCGTAGAGCGCGGACAGGGACCCTCCAGGAACGGTAGCTGGATCGGCGATGGTGAAGGGAAAGCCACCGGTGGCCCAGATCACCGACTTGCGTCCGGGCAGACCTGAGAGCGTCCAGGCAATTCCCATGAATCCGTTGAGCGTGGTCTCGATGGCATTCTGCTGCTGGAACTGCGCGAAGACCGCATCGCCATGCTCGACAAACGCTTCCATGGCCGCGGTCGGGTCGTCGCCGGGAGAGAGCAGCGCCGGAATGTCGAGCGCGTCGCCGGCCGCAACGTCGGCTTGAACATCGATATCCACGCTCTGCATCGCGGGCAGCTCGCCGCCGACTTTCTTCAGGATCTGTACCAGTTGCTCGGGATCGCCGGTCAGCCCCTGGATCACTTTCAGCCCGTGGCTAGTGATGATCATCAGCGCCAGCACCTGCCCGGAATCGAGACTGTTGGCCAGATATTTGACTAGTTCGCGGCGCCCGTAAGTCTGATCGAGGAAAGGAGTGTTCACCGTGTCGAGCGCGATGACGGTGATGGTACGCGGCTGATCCTCCGGGATCGACAGGTTATGAAACTCGCCGGGTGGCAGCGCGCTGGCCGCGATTTTGGAATTGATTGCGACCTTCTCCTCAAGAACCGAGATCGCCTGCTCTTTGCCATTTTCAAAGATGTGGAGATCGTTCTTAGTCAGGCCATGAACGTGATTGCCCCTCTTGTCGGTAACGATGACCGGAACCTGCACCAGGGTCGACTGGGTGCGGAATTCGATTTTGCCTTCATCGTTGGCGCTGAGCAGGGGCGTGGGTGTGTCGATTCCACTCATTCGTCCGGGCGCGCGGTTGGCGTTCGGGGTGGACCCCGCGCTGGGGGCAGGACCTGAGCTGTGACCGCCTCCGCCTCCGTGAGCCTGACTATAGAGCGCAGTGGAAAGGAGCAACGTGAGGACGAGGAGCGCGCGATTTCGCATACTGCCTCCTACAAAGAACTTCGACCATAGAGGACACAGAGGGGCACAGAGGAATTCAGGCTTTGGCTTTCTCTGTGAGACTCTGTGTCATCTGTGGTGATGATTTTCTTACTCCAGAATCCGACGCCGCCTACGATCCGGCCTTGGCGACCTGGATGCGGGTTGAGTCCACGGGAATGTCGCGCTGGATTTCCATTTCGATGGAGGTGCCGACTTCGAGCTTTACGTCCGGACCGCGTTTCAGCAAAGCCCAGGCCACTCCCGCAGCCAAGCCGGCCACGCCACCGATGCGGGCGCCGTTCAGGCCTCCCGCGGCCACGCCAGCGATGGTTCCGGCAGTGCCTGCAACCGCTGCGTCTTTGGCGGCTGTTTCGATTTTGCTGCCCGTATCTTTATCCTGCTGGATGGTGCCTTCTTTATCTTTGACGCCTTTGTCGTCGGCTCCGGGCGTGTTGTCGATGGAGGCAGGCAGCATGATGGTATATCCGCTGGGATAAATCAGCGTCGTGAAGTGGATGAGGATCTCGGCTCGTCCCTTGCCGTGCCCGGCGCGTTCCGTGTGCATGATCTTGCCCTGAATGTAGGTACCCGCGGGTACCAGGATGCGTTCGTTCAGAACAAATGGAAAGGTTGTGGAGGCGTAGACCGGGTCGCCCTCGCGGGCATTCTTGGTCGAGATCGCCTGCTGCAGGGCCAGCGGAATTTTAGCGCCGGCAGGAATGATCAACGGAGTGGGATCGTGCTGCGCGGCGGGCGGCGGAGCGAGTTCGGAGATCTTAATTTTCGGCGCGGGGTTGGTCTCCGGGGTAACTTCGGGCGTGTTGACGGTCTGTCCCCACGCAAATCCTGACAGCAGCAGCAAGGTTAAAATGCGCATTCCGCACCTCCATCCCCTGATGGCCCGAGATTACCACGGCTCAGCCGCTAGGATGCTGGCTTCCGACAGCGAGTTATCTGGCCGGGGCTGAGCCCGCGAACACTTCCCGCTCCAATTTCTCAGTGGTGGCCGCATCCAGGCTCTCGCTTACCAATACCGTGTTGCCCTGCTCCTCGATGACGACCGTGCCTTCTTCCGTGTTCCACGCGTGACGGCCTGGCAGCAGATCGGGCAGCGCTGCGGCCTTCTGCTTCGCGTCGTCTATCTTGAGATCGTCTATCTTAAGATCGTTCGGCCCGGGCTCTTCTTGCTTGGGATCTTGTTCAGCGTTTTGAGCAGCGGGTTTCGCCGAGGAGTCGGGCAGATGCGAGCCTCCGACTTCGTCCACTTTCTTGTAGCGCTGTTTGAGCGACTGCGCATAGATGGAGGCGAACTCCTCCGCCTTTTCGGCGCTCGACCAGCGCGAGACGTACATCAAGGCCAGCGGCGCATTGGCTTGCGGCTCGCCGCCCTGCTTGGGTTTCGCCGCATAGTAATATCCGCCGCGCCATGCCGGATACATCTGCTTGGAAACGGTCTTGCCTGCGTATTGCTCGATCAGCACGGCGACATCGAATTCGCCCATCGCGCCAATGTCGAACTTCTGATAGTCCTTGAAATCCTGCTTGAAATCGAGCACCGGCATGGGCTCAATTTTCTCGCCGGACAGATAAGTTTCCGGCTCCATGATCTGTCGCGTGATGTACGGAGGATTGCGCAGCATGCCGGCAAATGCCCGGTCCTTGCCGCCTTTCTGCAGCACCTTGATGACGAAATCCATGCCGTAGCTATAGGGAAACGTGAGCGACTCTTTGATGAAGATGGGCGCGGAGTTGAACACCTTCGTGGTGGAAGTGCCGGTGAGCGTTTCCTCCTCCATGCTGTCGACCAGACCCGGCGAATCGACGATCGAGCGCCCGGTGGGCGCGATCGCGTACTGAAACGTGATGGCCTGCGCCTGGCCTTCGATCACGGCCTCGCGGGCATTGTCGATTTCGTCGTTCTGGATATCTTCGGGCTTGAGCGGCCTTTTGATCTCGGCGAGATCCTTGTCGCCTTTCTTCATCCACTTTTCCATGCCGAAGGATTGATCCTGCAGGGCGTGAGTTAGTTCGTGCGCCATGACGGGCTCCTGCTCTTCCATCGGAACCCAATCGAGCAGGTTGACGGTCTTGGTTTTAGGATTGTAGTAGCCGGCGATTTCCTCGCGGAGCAGGGAGACGAAAAATGTTTCGAGATCGAAGTCATGCGGCAGCAGGCCGAATTTCTTCAGCACCAGCTCGGATCGCCGCAGCCGCTTCGTATCTTCGTCGTTGACATGATTGGTGAGGAACTTTACGACTTCATCGCGGCTGGTGAGCTTGCGCTTCACCTCGTGCCTGATGGGCAACCCGGTCTGCTTGCTGTCGAAGTCGAGAATCTCGTCGACCGAATGGAAGAGTTCTTCGGCTTCGCGGGGAGTGATTTTGACTTCGTGGTCTTCGGGCTTGGTATCGGTGCTCTGGCTTGAGGGCTGCTGCTGGGCGTTCGGCTTGGCGGGCGGCGGTCTGATCCTGCGAGCCCGCAGAGGCGGAGGGTTGCGCCATCGCAAACTGCGCTGCAAACATCAGAGTGAGGATGATGCCGGGAAGGAGCGCTAACCGCCGGATTGTGCCCAAGGGATTCGACTGCGCGGAACTCATTCAGAAGAGTGTATACGGTTTAGGAATGTGGAGCGGGTACTCTTGAGCGCTGGCTTTTGCCATGCTGCCGGCAAGCGGGCAGGAGTGCCCGCTCCACACTTTCCTGCCTCACACCTTTCTGCCTCACACTTTTCTTGTTCTACTCAGGAAGACAGGTGGTTGGTAATCCACTCGCCCGCTTCTTTCGTCCCTAGCGGGCCGCCGATATCTTGCGTGGTTTTCTTCTGCTGCACCGCTTCGAGCACTGCGGCTTCGATCTTGTCTGGCTCTTTCTCGAAGCCGAGATGGCGCAGCATCATCGCTGCGGTCAGAATCGCTCCGAATGGATTTGCCATATTCTTGCCTGCGATCGGCGGGGCGGAGCCGTGGACGGGCTCGAACATCGAGGTGCGGCCGGGATGAATGTTGCCGCTGGCCGCCATGCCGAGGCCGCCCTGCAATCCCGCGGCGAGGTCGGTGATGATGTCGCCGAACATGTTATTGGTGACGATGACGTCGAACTGGCGCGGGTCGCGCACCATCTGCATGCAGAGCGCGTCGACATACATGTGCTGCGCGGTGATTTGCGGGTGCTCGGCGCTGACTTCTTTGAAGACGCGCTGCCACAGGCTTCCGGCGTGGGTCATGGCGTTTGACTTGTCGCACATCAGCACTTTGTTGCGCGGCGAGCCGTCGAGCTTGGTGTGAGTTTTCGAGTATTCGAAGGCGTAGCGGATGATGCGCTCCACTCCCTTGCGCGTATTGATATCTTCCTGCGTGGCAATCTCGTCGGGCGTGCCCTGCTTGAAGATGCCGCCCGCATCGGTGTAGACGCCCTCGGTATTTTCGCGCAGCACGACGAAGTCGACGTCCTTGGGCTCGACTCCCTTCAGCGGACACAGCGCGGCATCGAGCAGGCGCACCGGGCGCACGTTGGCGTAGAGATCCATTTTGAAGCGCATGCCCAGCAGGATTTCCTTGGCGTGAATATTCGTCTTCACCCGCGGGTCGCCGAAGGCTCCGACGAAAATCGCGTCGAAATCGCGGGCCAGCATGGCGAAGCCGTCGGGCGGAACCGTGGTGCCGTCGCGCAAATAGCGGTCGGCGCCCCAGTCGAACTCGGTGAACTCGACCGGCGCTCCGGTGGCCTGAATGACCGCAACCGCCTGCGGAATGACTTCTTTGCCGATCCCGTCCCCGGGGATAACGGCGATTCGTTTTTTGCCAGATTTTGGGTCCACGGCAGGAACGTTAACACACTCGATATAATCGAATACAGATATGGAACCCACAGCACTGCAGGCAAGTGGAGAGGGATTGGGAGCGGTCCGCGTCGGTGAATACCGCGGCGCGACTTCGGCGGCAACGTTCGGCAACCCGCAGTCGGAGTGGGGCGCGATGCGCGGGCGATGCGGCGTTTACGATCTGGGCTTCCGCGCGAAACTTTCGCTGACCGGAGCGGACCGTGTGCGCTGGCTGAATGGCATGGTCACGAATAATATTCGCGATCTGGCCGTGGGCAGCGGCATCTACGCGTTTCTGCTGAATCCGCAGGGAAAGATTCTGGGCGATCTCTATGCCTACAATCGCGGCGAGTCGATCGTGGTCGATACCGATCAGAGCCAAGTGGAAAAGATTCTCGCCACCTTCAATCACTACATCATCATGGATGACGTTGAGGTCGCGAACCTGAGCGAGGGGATGACTGCGCTGGGAGTCTCGGGGCTGCGAGCGGGGCAGGTTCTGTGCGATGCGGGCATTCAGATTCCGGAGACGCATCCGCTGCAGATCTTCGACGCGACGTGCACTTGCGATTGCGAATGCGTCAAGTGCACGGCGGTGCGCGGCGACGATCTGGACCAGGAGCACTACCAGTTGTGGCTCGAGCCGAAAGACGTGCGCAAGACCTGGGACGCGCTGGTCGCGCACGGGGCGACTCCGGTGGGTTACGAGGCGCTGGAGTTGTATCGCATTTCGATTCGGCATTCCCTTGTACGGAGTCGATATTCGCGAGCGCGAACTGCCCCAGGAGACCGAGCAGGCGCGGGCTTTGAATTTCAACAAGGGCTGCTATGTCGGGCAGGAAATCGTGGAGCGCATCCGTTCGCGAGGCGCGGTGCATCGCAAGTTCTCCGGATTTATGGCTGAGGGTGCGGGAGCGATTGCGCCGGGAATGAAGATTGTTGCCGGAGAAAAAGAAGTTGGCGAGATCACCAGTGCGGCGACCTTGCAGGTGCCGGGTGGAGATCGGACCATCGCGCTGGGATACTTGCGGCGCGAGTTGAGCGTGCCCGGGCGCGAGGTGATGATTGGCGGCGCCAAGGCTTCGGTGATTCCGTTGCCTGCCGAAGCCCCCACGGAAGCGCTGCGGCATCCGGCTTAAAAAGCTTTTTATCGCGAAAGTCGCGAAAACGAAATTTTACGAGGAAACTATGGCTGAGAAGAAACGCGAAGATCCCGCATTCACTGTGACCGACCGGCGGCTGTTCAACTCTGAAGGTGAGTTGCGGTCGGACGTTCCCGAAGAAGTTGAACCTCCGAGGCCCGAGGCGCCCAAGCCTGCACCCGCAGCGGCGGCGCCCGCCAGTTCGGACGGCAAAGCCGTCCAACCGCCACCAGAAGTGGCGGAATAACGTCTCTGAGATGCCGCCACCACCGACGGATCTTGAGCAGGCGGCGCAGGCTGAGGCGTACCGCAAGTCGTCGAAAGAACTCGACTCACAGGTGGAGATCAGCGGTCACTCGGCCAAAGAATTCGAGATGACTTTCGAGCGCTTCCTGGCCTCGCTCTACATGACGGCGATGCTGCAACTCGGACTGATGCGCGAGCAAGGTGGGCAGCCGCGCATCGATATTATTGGGGCGCGGCAGACCATCGACACCCTTAGCCTGATTTCGGAAAAAACGAAAAGCAACCTCACTCCCGTGGAAGAAAATTTCCTGCAGAACAGCCTCTACGAGCTGCGCATGGCGTATGTGGAAGTGACGAACGCCCTGGCGCGGCCGCCGCAAGCCGGCCCCGTCGGCGGCAGCGGAACCGGAACCAGCGGACGATGAAAGCGACCATCACCGTGCTGGGCAGTGGGACGTCGATGGGCGTGCCCACGCTGGGCTGCGACTGCGCTGTCTGCCATTCCACCGATCCGCACGACCGGCGCACCCGGCCCTCCATCATGATCGAGTATGACGGCAAGGTTGTGCTCATCGACACGACTCCGGATTTTTATGCGCAGGCGGTTCGCGAAAATATCAATCGCGTGGATGCGGTGCTCTACACGCACACGCATGCCGACCATATTCTGGGCATCGACGATCTGCGCCCGCTCAGCTATCGGCACAAGCCGGAGAAGTTGCCGCTCTACGCGCGGCCCGAGGCGGCGGCGTTTCTGCGGCGGATGTTTTCTTATATTTTCGACGCGGACTACAAATTCGGTGGCCTGCCTTTGCTCGAATTGCGTCCGATTGATGGCCCCGTGGACGTGCTGGGCGTGCGTTTCGATCCCGTGACGCTGATTCACGGCGAGGCACAGATCTACGGCTACCGATTCGGATCGGCGGCTTATCTGACCGATCACAGTGAAATTCCGGAGCAGTCGCTGCATCGCCTGGAAGGCCTCGACATCCTGTTTCTCGATGCGCTGCGCCACAAGCCGCATCCCACGCACTCGACGGTAAAGAATTCTCTGGCGATTGTGGAGCGGCTGAGACCGAAGCGGGCATTCTTCACGCACATCTGTCACGATCTCGCTCATGAAGCGACCAACGCGACTTTGCCGAAGAATGTGCGGCTGGCTTATGACGGGATGAAGCTGGAGTTTGAAATCAGGGGCCAGTGATCAGTGGACAGTGGCCAGTTTATTCGCCGCGCTTTCGGAGTTACTGGCGCCTGACCACTAGCCGCTGACACTTTCATCATGCAAGTCTTCCATAAACTCGATGACGTTCCAGCGGACTTTGGTCCTTCGCTGGTGAGCGTGGGCAATTTTGACGGGGTGCACCGCGCCCATGCGCATGTGCTGCGGGAAATTGTGGCGCGGGCGCGCGAAGCCGGATCGAAGGCGGTGGTCGTGAGCTTCGAGCCGCATCCTTCGCGCATTCTGCGGCCGGATTCCGGATTGAAGTTGCTCACACCTACGCCGGAGAAGCTTCATCTGCTCTCCGCCGCGGGCATCGATGCGGTGCTGCTGCTTCCCTTTGGCCGCGATCTCTCACTGATGAGCCCGCGCGATTTCGTGGAGAAGATTCTGAAAGACAAGCTGCACGCGCGCGAGGTGCACGAGGGATACAACTTCCGCTTCGGGCACAAGGCCGCGGGGGATACGGCGCTGCTGGCTGAGTTCGGCCGAGAGATGGGATTTGAGGTCAAGGTCTATCCCGAGATGAGGCTGCGCGGAGAGCGAGTTTCGAGCAGCGAAATTCGCAAGTTGCTCAGCGCCGGACGGGTGAGCCGGGCGCGGCACTTGCTGGGACGACCCTTTGCAATTCTGGCGACGCCGGGGCGCGGGCGCGGATATGGATCGAAATACACCGTGCCCACGATTAATCTTTCACGCTATGACGAGATGGTGCCTAAAGATGGGGTTTACATCACGTGCACGCGGGTGGGCGAGGAACGGTTTGAGTCGGTGACGAATGTGGGAAATCGTCCAACGTTTGGGGCGGAATTGTTTGCCATTGAGACGCACTTGTTGAATTTCCATCCTGTGGAATTGACGGCGGAGACCGAGGTTGAGATTTCTTTTCTGGAGCGGCTGCGGGATGAGATCAAATTTCCGTCGGTGGATGCGCTGCGCGAGCAGATTGGGCGCGATGTGAAGAAGGCGCGGCGGTATTTTCATTTGCTTGCACGCGGCCGGCACGGGGGCTAAAGCCCGTTTTTTCGCAGGCTTTACGCGGCGCTGAAGCGCCGCTCTTCCACGGTGCTACGGCCACGGATCGCATTCCTCAGACTTTATCTATGGTGTACGCGGTCGCGGGCAGGAGTGCCCGCGCCACACAGAGTGCCCTTGCCACACTGGCCACGCCGCTTAATGCGGGAGGTAGCCGAATTCCATGGGGAGCTTGCCGTCTACGTGGACTACGTTGATGGTGCTGTCGATGGAGCGCACGTCGATGAGGCCGATGGCGCCGGGTTCGGACTGGACGATTTTCAAAACGTCGGCGTCGGAGTCGACGAACAGAATGGAATCCCGGTGGGCCATCAGAAAAGCGTGCCACTCGATTGCCGACATCTTGTTCAGCCGCTGCAATGTTTCGGTTTCGCCTTCGGAGTCTTTGTGCAGGACCAGCATCACGTTCTTGCCATCTGGCCACTTCTTGACTTCGGCATGAAAGATTTTCGCCAGGTGGGCGGCGCTGATGTTCTCGACCGCATTGTCTTTGTTGACGACGACGGCCATGTGGTGCGCAAAGCACGGCGAAAACGACGCGAACAGAAACACGATCGAATAGAGAGCGGAGCGAGTCTTCATAACGCTGACCTCAAATCGAATCTGAGTCGAACTAGCGAGGGGGTAAAGCAAGACTAGCGAAGAAGCCGGCCTGCATGTGTCAAAACCATGTCAACGGAGAAACGGAGGTAACCGGAGAGTAATGGCGCGTTGGGGATGCGAGCTTACTCGATGGGATCTACGACCACGGAATCTTCCGAAGCCCGAGCGCCCCGCCGCGGCAGTTGCACGATCACAATCGCAGCCAGCACCAGAACAATTCCCAGAGTCTGAATGGGCCGGACGATCTCACCGAGAAATGCCGCGGCCAGCAGAATCGAGAACACGGGCTCAAGGCAACTCGCAATAATGGCTCGGGTCGGTTCCAGATGCTGCAGACCCTGGAAATAAAGTGAAAACGGTCCCAGCACCGAGATCATCGAGAAGATGAACAGAAAGCCCCACTGCGCGCCCGTGTAGTGCTCGGCGGCAACCTTCCACGGCGGATTGATGACCAGCCAGAATGCGGCCGCGGAAGCCAGCGTCCAGACCAGCACGCGCCAGCGATCGTGACGAGACAGCACGCGATGTCCGCCGACGTTGTAGAAGGCGAACGAAAACGACGCGAGCAGCGCCGCGATCAAACCGTACCTGTCGAGATGCAGCGCTCCAGAGTTCGCTCCGACAATTCCGATGGTCAGCGCGATTCCGGCAATCGCGACGACGACGGCGGCAACTTTCTGCAGCGACAGTTTCTGCTGGCCGCGAGCCACCACGTAGAGCAGCACCCACACCGGGGCGGTGTACTGCACAACAATCGCGATGGCGACGCTCGTCCTCTGAATCGCGACGTAATAAAAATAATTCGACGCCGCCACACCCAGCATACCGAGCACCAGACACCGAATCAGATCAGGCCGGGGGAGCGCAATTCGCTGCCATCCACGCCGCGTCAGCAGAACCGACAAGAGTATGAGCAACGAAAAGGAAGCGCGGGTCTGCGACAGGATCAGCGGAGCGATGGGATGCGCCGCTTGCCCGCTCAAGGCCAGCTTTCCGGTGAATACGGCACGCCCCAGCGCGGCGGAGACTCCCCACAGAAAGGCCGCTGAGCCAATGTAGAAATATCCGCGCAGAGGATGCGGAGTGCGCTGATTGGCTTGAGCCGAGTTCAGGATCCGGTCACCGAATCCGAGGATGGAGTGGCGTCGAGCAGTCGGTCAAGATGTTCGGGATCGAAACCGACAATCACTTCCGCGACTTCGCCCGCGAGAAAGACAATCGTCGGTGTTTCCGCGCTGTCGTACTCTTCCATCATGGCGCGCCGAGCCTCGGGATCAGCCGTGATGTCACGCTCTTCGATGACAACTTCGCGGGCCTCGAAGTAAACCCGCATCAACTCGCAGGAAAGGCAGCCGGGTTGAGTGAACATGATGACGCGGGCTGTCATGGATGAGCCGCCTCGGTGGCCGTGTCGTACTCGATCTCGACCGTAATCTTCGCGGTCTTCTCCAGCATGGCGGAGACGGAACAATATTTTTCTTTGGATAACTTCACCGCATCCTCGACCGCCTTGTGCGAGACTTTGCCGCCCACACGATAGATCAACTTGATGGCCGTGTAAACGGCAGGATATCCCGAAGCGCGCTCGCCTTCCGCTCGAACTTCAAGCGTTGTGAAAGGCTCACGCTTCTTGCGCAGGATGCCGACCACATCCGATGCGGTGCATCCGCAGAGCGCGATCAGCACCAGCTCCATCGGAGTGTTGGCGGTCTTCTCGGTCGCGGTGTCCATCACGATCGCGTGGTGCGAATTGGCCTCGCCGATGTAGCGCTCTTTGTCAGTCCAGATGGTTCTCGCGGAAATCATGCGGGCTATCTCCTGTTGTCGGTACTGGGCTCGGGATGAATCAGGACGCGGAATAATTGTGACGTATCGTGCTTGAAGCGGCTTTCGAGTTCGGTCTGAATATCGTGCACCCGGGCCAGCGTGAGGTCGTCGGAGAGCGTGCAGTGGCACGAAACGTAAAGCCGGCCGCGCACCCGCTTGATGGCGAATTCGTGAATGTCGAGAATTTCGGGAAACTCCGCGGCAATTTTCTTCAGACGGAGCTCCAGGGCTGCATCGCGCAGCACCTCTTCCGATTTTTCAATGGTGGCCGGCTCGCTTTCGATGTGAGTGAGGATGGACGAGATTTCCGGCACATCGCGCCGCATGTCCGCTTCGAGTTCGGTGACTTGATCGTGCGCCTGCTTCAGCGACATGCGTTCGTCGAGTTCTATGTGCTGTTCGACGTGCAGTCGGCCGGCCACATCCTGCACGCTGATGTCGTGCACGTTGAGATTTCGTTGCGTCGCCGCGGCGCGAATGCGATCGAAAACGTTTTCCGAGCCCAGAGCCCGCGGCAGCGGTTGTACCGTGACGTCGGCCTCAGGCAGAACGCGGTGCACGGCTGCGGATACGGCCTCGGCGAGTTGTCCCGAACGTTGAAACGTGACCGTGCGCGCGAATCCGACGTTGACGTCGGCGAAGTAGTGATTCCCGGCGCGCCGGATGCGGATGCGGTCCACCTCGAGCACTCCGTCGACGCGCGAGACCGCATCCTGGATCTTAGCGCGCACGCCGGGGGGCGCGGCATCGAGCAGCGCATCCGTGGTGCGCCGCGCCAATCGCCAGCTAACCGAGATCACCACTCCGGCGACAAACAGAGCGGCGATCGGGTCGGAGTCGCGCAGCCAATCGACGTGATAGGTGCGCGCCGCCAGAACCAGCAGCAATCCGACGACGACCACGCCCGCCGACCACACGTCGGTCGAAAAGTGCAGCGCGTCGGCCTCCAGCGCCTGGCTGTCATACTTGGTTGCAATTCGTCCGAGCGCACGCGAACGCCACCAGTCAATCATCATCGAAAGCAGCATCACGGCAAACGCAGCGATTGAAGGCTCGACGTCAATCCGGCGGAAAAACAGCCGCTCGATCGCTTCATAGATAATCCAGGCGCAGGTCAGCAGGAGCAGTCCGGTTTCGACGAATGCCGAAAAATTTTCGATCTTGCCGTGGCCGTATTGGTGATCGGCATCGGCGGGCTTATCGGAAACTCCCACGGAAAAATAAGTCAACAGAGCAGCAATCAGATCGAGCCCGGAATGTGCTGCTTCGGAGAGGATGCCCAAACTGCCGGTGGTGAATCCCACCACAATTTTCATCGCGGTAATGAAAATTGCCGCTAAGACGGAGCCGCCCGCCACCGAGCGCTTCTCGGCACGCATCAGTTCGGAGGGTGAGATGGCGGGGCTTCCCGACATGCTGGCATTATCGCTGTTGCGCGCAGATTCGCCAAGCAAGGGGCCGCTGTTGTGCTAGGATTTTGTGTTTGGCATCCGTCACCTTTCCGGTGGACCAATCCTGGAGGAAATTGTTATGCGTATGAGTTGGCTGGTGTGTGTTCTGTTGGGAGCAGTGGCTTGGGGACAAGCCGCGCCGGCAGCGCCTCCCACCCCACAGCCAGGGCAAGCTGCAGCGCCTATGGCTGCCCCGCCCGATATGTCGGCCAGCGTGCCCCCCACTGCCGCGGTTATTACCGTAAAAGGCGTGTGCGCGGCGCAGCCGAAAGCTCCTGTTGCCAAAGGCGCAGCCGCGAAACCAGCGTCGGCCAAGAGTCCGGCCGCCGCTCCCGCGGATTGTAAAACTGTCATCACCAAGGCAGAGTTTGAAAAGCTGGCCGGCGGACTGGCCCCGACCGTGACGCCGCAGTTGAAAAAGCAATTGGCCAGCATTCTGCCGCGCCTGATTGCCATGTCGGCCGATGCGAGGAAGAAGGGTCTCGACAAAACTCCGCAGTTCGAGGAGACCGTCAAATTCGCCAAGATGCAGATTCTGACCAACGAACTGCAACGCAAAATTCAGGAAGAAGCGGCCAATGTTCCGAAGGCGGACATCGACGCTTACTACAAAGAACATCCGCAGGACTTCGAGCAATTCAATCTCGATCGGCTATTCGTCCCTCGCACCAGGCAGGAGAATGCCCTGAAGGACGACGATGATAAAGACAAGAACAAGGACGAAAAGCTGACCGACGAGCAAAAGAAAACCAAGGAAGCCGACGAGAAGGCGAAGGCTGACCAGGGCGAGCAGGACATGACCAAGCTGGCCGATGCTTTGCGCGCTCGCGCCGCAGCCGGGGAAGATTTCATGAAGCTGCAGAAGGAAGCCTTCGAGGCAGCCGGCATGAAGATCGAATCTCCTACGGTGAATTTGCCGACGATCCGGCGGACGGGTTTGCCCCCAGCCCACGGAGCCGTCTTCGATTTGAAGGCAGGCGAGGTTTCGCAGGTCATCAACGATGCGGGCGGGCATTACATTTATAAAGTCAACAAGCAGGAAGAATTGCCGCTCGACTCGAAAGTGGAAAACGAAATTCACAGCAAGCTGCAGAACGAGCGCACACGCAAAATGATGGACACGGTGAACAACTCGTTCAAGGTGGACACCAACGAGGCATATTTTGGGCCTCCGGGAGCGGGGCCGGGCGCTCCGCCGCCGCACATGCCGCGGCCGCATATGGCGCCGGCTCCGACTACTCCAGCGCCCGCGCAGCCTCCAACCAACGCTCCAGACGCAAAGCAGAACTAATGGCTAAACCCGTTGTCGTCGTTACCGGTATTGCGGGAAACCTGGGCTCCAGGCTGTTGCCCCTGCTGAGCAGTTATTCGGTGATCGGGGTGGACGTCAGTCCGCCCCAAACCGAATCTGAAATGCAGTTCGAGCAGATGGACCTGGGCCAGGAGTCGAGTACTCGCGTCCTTCACGATCTGCTTCGCGATACCAACGCGCAATCCGTCGTCCACCTGGCGTTCATCATCGATCCCGTACGCATGGGCGTGCTCGATGTCGATCGCATGTGGCAGATCAATGTGGCTGGAACGGCGCGCGTGATGGAGGCCATCACCGAGGTCAATCGCACCGCCGATGTCGGCGTGAAGCAATTCATTTTTCCCAGCAGCGTTTCGGCCTACGGGCCGGATCTGGTTGCGCCTGCCACCGAAGATTCCGCCCTCGCGGCGCACACTCTGCCCTACGCGATCCACAAGAAAGAATCGGACGAAGTGGTGCAGCAGCGCTCGCACGCCCTGCGCGGATGCAGCGTGTACATCCTCCGCCCGCACATCTTCGCCGGAGCCAGCGTCCAGAATTATCTGATGGGAGCGTTTCACGGCACTCCCAACGGAAAGAGCCCGCGCGCGGTCAAGATGCGCAATGACGGCAAACGCCTGCCCTGCATGCTGCCGCGCGGACAGCAATATCTCGACAACAAAATTCAATTCGTGCACGTCGATGACATGGCGCGGCTGATCCAGCACATCCTGCGGCGCGAGCCGGAGATGCAGCGGCTGACGGTCTTGAACGTGGCCGGGCGCGGCGAGCCGCTCACCTTCGCGCGCTGCATCGAGATGGCGCAGGCGAAGCTGATTCGCGTGCCCGGAAGATGGATGATGCGCCAGATCCTGACCTTTCTCTGGAAACACCAGATTTCCGCCATCCCGCCCGAGGCCGTGCCCTACATGACCGGGGAGTACATCATGAACACCGACAAGCTCCGCCGCTTTCTCGGTCCGGAGTATGAGGACGTGATGCGGTATACGGTCACCGACGCATTCGCCGACTCGTTCAGTCGCAAGGAATCCGCCAACTAAGATTCGTGCCAGCACGATCTATTCCCCCACATATTTCTTGTGCCCGAGGGAATAAAACCGCGCGTCCGGACGTTTATGCTATGAAGGTGCCGGACAACCGACTGTCAGCCGCGAGCTTTGAAGAACTGGCCGTGCCGCTTTTCGACCAGCTCTACAACTTCGCGCGCTGGCTGACCCAGGACACTCATGAGGCCGAGGACCTGGTGCAGGAGACTTATGCGAAGGCGCTGCGCGGATTTTCTTCGTTTCAGCCGGGGACAAATTTTCGCGCCTGGATGTATCGCATCCTGCGCAATTCATTTTTGAGCTCGCGCGCGGGGCTGAAAACGACGGCGGTGTTCGATGAAGAAAGTCCAGAGGTCGCGCCCGCCGCGGACGCGCCGACGCCGGAGAGCCTCTACGTCGATCAGGCAAACCGGCAACTGGTGCAGGATGCGCTGGCGGAATTGGCAGTTCCCTTTCGCGAGATTCTGCTGCTGTGCGAGGTTGAAGAAATGTCGTATCAGGAGATCGCGGAAACGCTGTCGATTCCAACCGGCACGGTCATGTCGCGCCTGTCGCGCGCGCGCAAGGCGTTGCGCGCCGTGCTGCAGCAGAAGCTGAAGGGAGGCCGGCATGGCGTGTGATACGTGGGTCGGAAAGCTGGACGCGTATCTCGACGGCGAACTCGACTCGGCCGCAGCTCGCGAACTGAGCGCGCATATGCGAAGCTGCGGGGAGTGTGCGGCGGCGGCGCTCGAACGCGTGCAGGTGAAGCGAGCCGTCGCGACGGCCGGCAAACGATACGAGCCCAGCGCAGAATTTCGGGCACGGGTGCTGAAAAGCGTTACCGCCAAAACTCCCACGTCTCAAAAGCGAGACGTGGGGCGCCCGGCTGGCCGCGGCTGGTTATGGTGGTTCTTGGCGGTTCCCGCTTTGTCTTTGCTCGTGATTTCACTACTGGTGAATTTCTACGTCGGCCGCGAGAAGGCGCGCCGGCAGCAGGTTTACAGCGAACTCATCGATGTGCACGTGGAAACTCTGGCCAGCGCTTCGCCCGTCGATGTGGTTTCGACCGACCGTCACACGGTCAAGCCCTGGTTCCAGGGAAAAATTCCTTTTACCTTCAACCTGCCCGAACTCGCCGGCACGGATTTCACTTTACTTGGCGGACGCGTGGCCTATCTCGGGCAGTCGCCGGGCGCGCAGTTGATTTATCAGCTGCGCAAACACGAGATTTCCGTTTTCATTTTTCAGGATCGCGGGCAGACCATGGGCGTTCCTTCAACGCCCGATGCGCGAACTCTCGTTCAACGTGGAGAACTGGACGCAGAACGGCCTGCGCTATTTCGTGGTGGGAGACGTCAACGCCGACGACATTGAAGCTCTGAGCAAATTGCTGCGCGGCACAGGATAAAAGCCGGAGCGCTTACTTCTTTCCGCGGTACAATCCGGCGATTCCAAACGTGTACGGAGTCCACGAGGCCTCAGCGAATCCTGCGCGCTTCATGCGCGCCAGCATCTCTTCCGGCTCGGGAAAGCGCTCGACCGACGCAGGTAGGTAGGCGTAGGGGCCGCGAACTCCAGAGATCAGCGTGCCCACGCGCGGCAGGACCTGTTTGAAGTACATGCGGTAAGCCGCGCCCATCCAGCCTTTCGGCTCGCTGAAATCGAGAATGCCACACTCGCCGTCTGGTCGCAGCACGCGGACAATCTCTCGCAGGCCGGCGTCGTAGTCCGCGAGATTTCGGAAACCGAATGCCGAAGTCACAAGTGCGAAGTGCGCATCGGGGAATGGAAGGTTCAACGCGTCGGCCTCGATCCATCCCGGCGCTGCCGCTCCGTTCGCAACAGACTTCGCCGTCGCGCGCTGCAGCATGGCGTGAGAAAAATCAGCGCCCACCAGCGGTGCCGAATTCTTGCCACCCTCGCTGCGCAGGGCGAAAGTCATATCGCCCGTACCGCAGCAGAGGTCGAGAACGCGCGCATCCGGCCGGCTTAGAATGTGGCGAAACGTGCGGGCCGCGCGCCGCCACCACATGCGATCCACGTTGAACGAGAGCACATGATTCAGCAAGTCGTAGTGCGGCGCGATCGAGGTGAACATCTCCCGCACCGCGCGGGCTGCGGCGTTTGGGTCGGTGGCCCCTTCGGGTGCAGCCCCGACGACTGTGGTCTTAGTGGACTCGGGCACGGTTTGCGAAGAAAACAATCTTACTTCTTGCGCTTCTTCTTAGACTTGTCCTTGAGTTGGCCAGCGATGCCCTCGATCTGCAAAATATGATTCGTGTCATGGCCGGCGAACATGCGGACAAGATGCGCGACGGTTTCCTTGCCGCGCTCCTCATGCATGCCATGATTGTCCCAGGCCTCACGCGGAAGAGCTTTGAGCATGGCGAGGTTGTTCTCGCGCAAGGTCCGAAATGTTTCCAGCGAAATCTTCGGATCGCGTTTGCCGTAGTCGAATGCCGCCACCCACGCATTCTGATCGTAAGCTTGAATGGCGACGCCGTTCTGTCCAATCACCGATCGCAGCCGCCAGCTTGCCACAATTTCTGAATCCGCCAGGTGCGCGGCGATCTCCGCGATCGACCACTTCCCTGCTTCCGGCTTCCACCGCATTTGCTTCGGCGTCAATTTGTGGATCGCTTTCTTCATACGCGCGGCGGAGCCTTTCTGCACCGTGAGCGCGTCTTTGCCGTCGACGTGGCCTAAAATTCGCTGAATATACTGCTGTGCTGTTTCTTGCATCGAGCTCTCCTTTTACTTTCTCCAGGCTTGGCCGCCGCGCGAGAGGCGGCGAATCTCTTCGATAGATTCGATGATCACGCCTTCTGGAACGTCGCAGGCAACTTCCACTTTTCCGATCTCCCGCGGCAGAATAAAGTGGACCACGCCGTTCTGCGTTTTTTTGTCGCTCGGCAGCCGGGCCAGAATTTTGCGCGTGCTGACATTCACTTCCGGTAAGCGGCCAAGGCTCAACACAGCATCGGCGATGCGGCCGGCCGTGACGCTGTCGGTGCGCCCCACACTGAGCGCGATGTTGGTGGCCGCGATCATTCCCCAGGCGACAGCCTCGCCGTGAAGCAGGCGCCGGTAGCCGGTTTCGGCCTCGAGCGCGTGCCCGATGGTGTGTCCGAGATTCAATACGCGGCGCAGGCCGCCTTCGCGCTCGTCGGCGGACACGACTTCGGCTTTCAACCTTACCGATTGCGCGATCAGCCATTCCAGTTCCGCGAGATCACGTTTCAGTATGCTTGCCCGGTTTTGTTCGAAGCGCAAAAATAATTCGATGTTGCCGATGATGCCGCACTTCAACGCCTCATACAGCCCGGCGCGAAACTCACGGTCCGGCAGCGTCTTCAGCACAGTCGGGTCGATCAGGACCGCGCGCGGATGATAAAACGTCCCCAGCAGATTCTTGCCGGCGACAAGATTCACGCCGGTCTTGCCGCCGATCGAAGCGTCCACCTGCGCGAGCACCGTCGTCGGAATCTGTACGAATTCCACCCCGCGCATGTAGAGCGATGCGAGCAGTCCCGCGACGTCGCCCACCACGCCGCCGCCCAGCGCGACTACCACTGCCTTGCGGTCCGCGCCCAGTTTGACCAACTTTCCTGCCAACGCTTCGACCGTGGCCAGGCGCTTGGAAGGCTCGCCGTCGGGCATGGGGATGAGTTGCGTGGCGAATCCGGCGGCCTTCAGAGATTTGATGAGCTTCGCGGCCCAGCGCTTGCGCACCGGGGGAACGGTGACGATAAAAATGCGGCTGCCCTGCGGAAGAAGGTCCGCCAAAACAGAGCCGGCGCGCGTGAGCAGGCCGTTTTCAATCAAGGCCTCGTAGGGCCGCGGCGGCACATGGACGGTCACTAGCGGCATGACGATCCATGATAGCGTATGCGCAATCGCCTCACGCCTTCGCCTTCTCCGGATACGCCACCGATGCCACAATCGAAATCAGCAGGACGGACGCGACGACCATCAGGGTTGCCTCGGTCGAAACCCGATGCCAATCGGCGATCAGCATCTTCAAGCCGACCAGGATCAGTACCACGGCGAGTCCGTAATGCAGGAAGCGGAAAATCTTGATCAGCCCCGAGACCGCGAAGTACATCGAGCGCAGCCCGAGAATCGCCATCACATTCGAAGAAAAAACGATGAAGGCATTGAGCGTAATCGCCAGAATCGCAGGAATCGAATCGACCGAGAAAAGAATGTCGGTGGTCTCGATGACCAGCAGCACAACCAGCAGCGGCGTGGCATAGAGCCGCGACTGCTCCGAGGCAACGCGCACAAAGAATTTTCCGCCGCGATAACCATCGGTGACCGGAATCCAGCGTTGCAGCAACTTCACCAGAGGGTTAGCCGAGGGGTTGATCTTGTGTTCGCCCATGATGCAAACGCGAATTCCGCTGTACATCAGCAGCGTTCCCAGAAGGTACGGGATCCAGTGGAAGTGGTGGATGAGTCCCACCCCGGCGACGATGAAAATTCCACGGGTGATGATCGCGCCCAGAATTCCCCAGAAAAGCACGCGGTGCTGCTGTTCCTCGGGGACCGCGAAGAAATTGAAAATCACCAGGAAGATGAAAAGATTGTCCGCGCTCAGCGAGAGCTCGACAACATAGCCGGTGACAAACTCGAGCGCAACCTGATGCCCTTGCCAGAAATAAACCAGCACGGCGAAGAGCGCGGCAAGTACGACGTAAAACAGGCTCCAGGCAAGGGCCTCGCGCGAGCGCACGACCCGCCCGCGCCGGTGGATGACCAGCAGATCGAGCAGCAGCAGGCCGAGCGCGAACAGGTTGAAGAGGATCCAGGGATAGAGCAATCGCAATCCTGAAAATCTTAGCCACGGATTTTCGCGGATTGCCACGGATAAATCGAAATCAGGATTTATCCGTGATGATCCGTCAAATCAGTGGCTGATTTTACTTTTCTCGGCCCCGCTGGCCGCTGACCCATTCGTCCCACAGGCCGAATGATTTGAACATTTCCACGCTGTTGCTGTCGCGGATGGTCTGCTCAATCTCCGCGCGCGAAAGGCGCGGGCCGACCTTCATGGTCAGATCCGCCAGACCTACGGCTCAGTGCGGCTGCTTCCGCCACATGCTTTTTCAGTTGCGGAAAATCGACTTTGTCGTAGGTGTCAGAAATCGCGTGATAATTTTCCAGATAATTCGCCTCAACCTGATCGGCGACAAACGTAGGCACGCCTTCCAGCATGAAATCGAAATGGTCGGTGCCCCATTCCATGTCAGTATGCAGATCTTTCAGGTCGAACTGGGCGAGCGGAGCGATCAGCCCCAGCGCCAGCGGAACCACATCCTTGCGGCCGCCGACAGAAAAGCCGGTAGTCTTGCCTGTTCCCGAGTCGAAGATAACGACTCCGGCGGCCCTGTCGAGCTCATGCCGGTGCGCGACTGCGTAGGCGCGCGAGCCCATCAAGCCTTCTTCTTCACCGGAAAACAGAATGAAGCGGATGGTGCGGCGCGGCTTCACTCCCGAGGCCTTGATCGCTCGCAAGGCGTCGACCACCAGCGCGGCGTTGCATCCGTTGTCGAGCGCACCGGTCCCTAATTCCCACGAATCCAGATGCGCGCCGAGAATTACGAATTCTTCCGGCTTCTCGCTGCCCGTGATTTCGGCGATCACGTTGGAAGTCTTGATCGGCCCGGCGATCTGGTTGGGAATGGATAGATCGGCCCACACCAGATTTCCCGCGGCCAGCAGGCGCGCCATGCGCTCGCCATCTTCGCGGGCGACGATCACCATCGGCAGCTTATCGATTTCGCCGGCGTCGGAATTTGTGTGGCGATACAAAATGTCGTGCTCGCGCGTGGCTATAAATGCAATCGCCTTCGCCTTGCCCTTCACGGCGCGATCGATCACCGGCGGCGCGTTCTGATATTCCCCGAACAGGTCTTCCCAGGTTTTCAGAACGACTGTATGCACCAGAATAATCTTGCCGGCGATGTCGCCCGCCTTCTGGAAGTCGGCCTCGGTCCCGGCACCGACGTCGACCATGGGAACATGCTTCACCGGAGCCAGCGCCGGAGCCCATGCCACGGAAACCGCGCGTACGCGGAATCCGGACAGCACGGTTCCTCCGCCAACTTTTGCGGGATCGACCTGATACGCGGTGACCGCCGACATTTGCGTGTCGCCCTCGGCCCACGAGTTCGGAATCTCGAACCCTTCGGTGTGCACGCTGTCGGCGCCTGCGACCGTAAAGGCTTGCACTCCCCACTGCACGGCGTGTTGCATGGCCGGCGTGCCGGGAACGCGCCCTCCGATTTCGTCGGTGAGGCGATGCAGGTTCGATTCCAGCGCGGAGGGCTGCAGGGCAGAGTGAATCACTTGCTCTTCTTCCTGGATGACGGTTTGGGCGATTGCTGCAGAACTGACGCTCAACAGGCAGGCAATGAACAACACTTTCCGGGTTCCCATATAGGCGTGCAATTAGAAATGAAAATTGCGAAAAGCGCAAAACAGCTTGCTCATGATGACAAACAGCTTCATTTCGGCGGCAGCGGGTCCATCTTATCGACGATGCGAATCGTCTCCAGAATCACGCCCCCGGCGATGTCGAGACTCTTCGGGCTCAGCTTGTCGACGGTATCCTGCGGCGTGTGCCAGAAGACATTGTTGTAGCCGTAAGTGAAGTCGATGAGGTCGGCGCAGGGCACGCCGCGCTTCATGAATGGAATGTGATCGTCCGACACCTGATTGTTGCGGGTGTAGAAGTGCGATTGATATCCCAGCCGCGTGGCCGCCTCGTAGACGACGCTCTCCAGCCATGGTGTTGAGTTCAGGTCGCGATCGACGTCGAGATCGGCGTCGCCGATCATGTCGGCCAGCAGAAATGCCTTGACCTTCTTCAACGTTCCGTCGGCCTGCCACTTCTCGGCGAGGTGCGTGATTCCGTAGAGGCTGTCCGACATGAAATCCACCTCCGTGTCGGGCTTCATCGCCTCCTCGGCGTCGTCCCAGACCAGCCAGATGGAGTAGCCGTCGTTGGGCTTGCCGCGCAGTTGATCGGCGATTTCGAGCAGCAGCGCGCTCGACGACGCGCCGTCGTTCGCGCCGATGTAAGGCGTGTCGCGCAGCGGATAGTTCGTGTCGTAGTGGCTGGCGACCACGATGATTCCGTCTTTCGTCCCGGGAAATTTCGCGATCACGTTGTGCACGGGAAACTTTCCCAGGTTGGTGTCGGCGGTGAAGGTGTCGTCTTCGACCTGATCGCCCTTCAAATGGGCATCGAGAAAGTCCTCGACCTTTTTGTGATTGGCGCTGCCCAGCGGGCGCGGGCCGAATTTCACAATTTCCTTCACGTACTGCATGGCGTGCTCGCCGTCGAAGGCCGGCCGAGGCCCGGAATCCTGCGGGAAATTCAGCGTTGGCAGGGTTGCATCGGTGGCTGCAGGCGGGGGAGTCGGGCGCGGGAGCCTGCTTTTGCGCGCTCTCTTTATCGCGATCACAGGCGATCGCCGCAATCACGCACGCCAGCAGCACCCAGCGCAGGGTCTTCCACTTTCTCATTACGCCTGCTTCTCCTTTTCCTTGTCCTTGCGTGCCTGCCGCTGTTTGGGATGCACCACCCACGCAACCCCGATGCTCAGTGCGTAGAGACCCAGCATGGGCGCCGCGAAGACGCACATATTTACGATGTCAGGCGTGGGGGTAACGATCGCCGCCAGAACAAAAATCACCAGAATCGCGTAACGAAAATTCTTGACCATGAACGCCGGCGACATGATGCCCATGAACGCCAAAAAGAAAACCAGAATCGGCATCTCGAAGATCAGCCCCATCCCCAGAACGATGCTCAGGAACAGCGACGTATATTCGCCGACAGTAATCATGGGCTGAAACTGTCCGCTGAAACCGATGAAGAAATCCAGCGCCCGGGGATAGGCGACCCGGTATCCGAAATATCCCCCCAAGGTGAACAATGTGATGGTCGAGAACATGAAGGGAAAGACGTAACGCTTCTCGTTGCGATAGAGCCCGGGTGAAATGAACATCCACACCTGGTACAGAACGAACGGCGAGGTCAGAAAGAGACCCGCGAGCATGGAGATTTTCAAATACAGGTTGAACGGATCGGTGGGGTTCAGGTACACCAACTTCTCGGCGAGTCCATGAGCGCGGAGCGCATCCATGATGGGCTTCTGCATCACCGAGTAGATTCGTACCCGATATCCCCAGCACACGCTGGTGCCCACGAGGACGGCCACGACGGAATAAACGATGCGCTTGCGCAGTTCCTCGAGATGATCGAGGAAGCCCATGGTGGGCATGGACTCTCTGCCGCCGCTGGAGGTCGCGGCTTCGAATTCAGGCATGAGACTCCTGTTGCGATTCTGGCGGGGATTGCGGCTCTTCGACGGGTTGATGTGGCTGCTCAGAAGAATCCGCCGAAGTCGTGCTGGCAGCCACGGCTGGGATCGCCTCCGTGGCGACGACCGAAGGGTTGGCGGTTTCTGTAGTGGAGGCCGCGTTTTCCGGAGATGCAGCCAGCGTGGCCGGCGTCTCCAGCGTCGTGAGTTCGCCGTGCGTTGTGATCGGCTTGCGGCTGGTGGTTCCTTCGGGCGCCGGGCTCAGCGGCAGCATCGTTTTCCGCCTGTCATCCACTTCCAGGTGAGCAATTTCCTGCTCGATCTGCGACTTGAATTCGTTCGAGGCCCGGCGGAATTCGTTCATCATCTTGCCCGCCTGCCGGGCGATCTCCGGCAACTTCTTGGGCCCGAAGATGATGAGGGCCAGCACGAACAGAAAGATGGTCTCGGAAAAGCTCACGCGACTCATCATACTGCCCCGGTACGAATCGCAGCAATTGCTGGGAGACAAGTTGCAGACAGATGCTTATGATGTTCGCGCCATGCAACTCTGGTTTGCCCGCGGCAGCGACGTCACCATCCGCGAACAGCTGGTCACGCAGATCATTCTCGGAATTATGAGCGACGAGCTCGCGCCCGGCCAGCGCCTGCCTTCGACCCGCGAACTGGCGCGGCGTTTCAACCTGCATCCCAACACGGTGAGCGCGGGATACCGCCAGCTGGCGCGCGACCGCTGGGTGGAGTTCCGCCACGGCAGCGGGGTTTACGTGCGGCGCCAGCAAGCCCGAGACGGCGTTGTCCTCGGAACTGGCGATCGATCAGACGATCGCGCAATTGTTTCGCTCCGCCCGAAAATTCGGCCTGTCGTTGCCCGCGCTGCGATCGCGCCTGCGGCACTGGCTCGACCTGCAGCCGCCCGATCATTTTCTGCTGATCGAACCGGATGAAGAACTACGGCGTATTCTGGCGGCCGAGATGGCGGGGGCCGTGGCTTTTCCCGTGAAGTCGTGCGGAATCGAGGACTGCGCGAAAGTCCTCGATGGCAGCATTCCGGCGATGCTGTCGAATCGCGAAGCGACGGTGCGTCCTTTGCTGCCTGCGGGAACGGAGTTGGTCACGCTGCAGGTGCGTTCTGTGCCGGCTTCGCTCGCCGGATATCTGCCTGCACCGGCGAGCAAACTGGTCGGCGTGGCTTCGCGCTGGCCGGAATTTCTGAAAGTCGCGCGCGCCATGTTGAGCGCTGCCGGATTCCATCCCGACAGCCTTGTGTTTCGCGACGCCCGCGAGGCGAACTGGCAGCGCGGACTGAAGCAGACGGCTGCCGTAGTTTGCGATTCACTCACTGCGGCCGAGCTTCCGGCGGGCTGCCGGGCGATTCCCTTCTCTCTGCTGTCAGAGGCTTCGATTGCGGAACTTCGGCGCCATCAGGAATTTATTTGCCAGCCGATGGAAGCGTTGTGAAACTTGTACATTCTCAGCGACGTTGAGAGCAGTTTCACGTCTAAGGAATTTGTGCGGGAGGCATGCATGAGGGAATTATTGTCAGACGCCGCGGCGCGGGCTGCCCGCTATGTTGGCGGGATCAATGACCGGCAGGTTGTGCCAACTCCAGAGGCAGTGGCAGGCTTGAGCGCGCTTGCAGGATCTCTGTCTGATGGGCCGTGCGATCCGGCGGACATATTAGCTTTGCTCGACGACGTGGGATCTCCCGCAACGGTTGCCACCACGGGAGGGCGCTACTTCGGATTCGTGGTCGGCGGCACGCTTCCGGCGGCGCTGGCAGCGAACTGGCTGGCCGGGGCGTGGGATCAGAATGCCGCTATGCAAGTCATGTCGCCGGTGGCGGCGCGGGTCGAGGAGATCGTCGGCGAGTGGACTTTGGATTTGCTCGGCTTGCCGCCGAGCAGCGGGATTGGTTTCGTCACCGGCACCACCATGGCAAACTTTTCGGGACTGGCGGCGGCGCGCTCGGCGGTCCTGCAGCGCAGCGGCTGGAATGTGGAAGAGGACGGATTGTTTGGCGCGCCCGAGATTCGCGTCGTGGTCGGAGCCGAAGTCCACGTCTCCCTCCTGCGCGCGCTGACGATGCTCGGACTGGGCCGCTCGCGGGTGATTACGGTTCCGGCGGACGGCCAAGGGCGCATGCGGGCCGACGCCTTGCCGGTGCTCGATCAGCACACGGTCGTTTGCATTCAAGCAGGCAATGTGAATACCGGAGCGTTCGATCCGGCAAAAGAAATTTGCGCGCGGGCGCGGGATGCCGGGGCGTGGGTGCACGTGGATGGCGCGTTCGGGCCTGGGGCGCACTCTCGCCGCTTTACGCGCCGCTGCTCGAAGGGGTGAGCGATGCTGACTCGTGGGCCATCGATTGTCACAAGTGGATGAACGTTCCCTACGACTCGGGAATGGTGGTGGTGCGCGAGGCGGAGCATCTGCGGCGCGCGCTTTCTGCCGGCAATGCCGCTTATCTGGCGCAGAGCGCCGGACGCGAGCCGTGGCAGATACACTCCCGACGCATCGCGCCGGGCACGCGGAATCGAACTCTGGGCGGCGATGCGATCGCTGGGACGCAGCGGCCTGCGGGAGATGATCGAGCGCAATTGCCGCCAGGCGCGGCTTTTCGCCGACCGCCTGCGCGCGGCAGGTTTCGCCGTGCTGAATGACGTCGTGCTGAATCAGGTGCTGGTTTCATTCGGCACGCCGGAAGAGACTCGCAGCATCATCGCCGAAATCCAGGCCGACGGCACCTGCTGGTGCGGCGGCACCGTGTGGCAAGGGCACACGGCCATGCGCATCTCGGTTTCGTCCTGGGCCACGACTGATGCCGATGTAGAGCGCAGTGTGGCGGCCATGGTTCGGATCGCGAAAACCGTGAAGACCGGATGACGGGCGTGCATCCCGCAATGTGACACTCGAGAAAGCATCCCAAGCAAGCCCGAGTGATCGACTGCGCAGAGCTACTCTGCGCTCATGAAAAATCTAATCATCGCTCTGGCTTTGCTAATGCCGCTGATGGGACAAGCGGCGTCAGCACAAACTCCCTCATCCACTGGAAACTCGAACGCCGCGGAAAAAGTGCCGCTGTCCAGTTCGCTTTCCACGGAGGACAACGATCCAGTTCCCACGTACCGAGTCGCCGCGGCCCACGACCAATACATGCGTTCCGAGGCCACCCCATCCCCCGCAAGCCAGCCCAGCCCACCGCCGCAATTCCCCATCCGCCGTCGAGGGCCGATGCCGGCCCCGAGAGGCCGTTATCCCGGCCCCGCATACCCCGGAATGTGGAGATCCGAGCACCCGGGCCGTCGCGCTTTAATCGGCGCCTTGATAGGGTTTGGCATAGGAGCAGCCGTGGTCGCCAAAGGCCACGGAACCGCCGGTGCCACGGTCGCCGTCGGGGCGATCGGAGCCGGTATCGGCGCGGGCATGGCCGGCGGCATGCCCTGAGAAACCCTCCGTCCCTGTTATTTTTGAAAACTCTTCCCGCCGAGGAACTGCGGCCCTCTGACCTGCATCTCATATCCATGGCCCGGATTCTGAGGGGTTACCATTGGTAACCTTTCCGGCTCTGGGCCAGTCTAAGCGGGTGATATACTGCGGTTATTCAGCGCGGTAGCTGGGGTGTCAGCAACCTCAAACCGAAGGAATCTCAAAGATGGCACGTAGTTCTCGCCGGTCTCTCTTCCTCGTACTTTCGTTCCTACTCGTCTGCGGATTTCTGGGCATTCTGTTTGCCCAGCGCAGCGGCCAGCAGTCTTCCATGTCGGGCGACTCCGAGGTTAAAGACAGCCTCAAGCAGTTCACCGACGTGTATTCGCTGGTCGAGGAGAATTACGCCGAGCCGGTGAACCCGGACAAGGCCATCTACAACGGCGCGATTCCGGGCATGCTGCACGCGCTCGATCCGCACTCCAATTTCTTTGATCCCAAGTCTTACGCGCTGATGCGCGAGGACCAGCGCGGCAAGTACTACGGCGTCGGCATGACGGTCGGCCCGCGCAACAATAAAGTCATCGTGATCTTCCCGTTCACCGGCACGCCCGCCTACAAGGCCGGCATTCATCCTGGTGACGTGATCATCGGCGTCGACGGCAAGAACACTGAGAACATGAGCTCGGAGGCCATCGCCGACCTGCTCAAAGGTCCCAAGGGCACTACGGTCCACATCACCATCGCGCGCGACGGCGTCGAGAAGCCGATGGAGTTCACCCTGGTCCGCGACGAGATTCCGCGCTACAGCGTCGACGTCCACTTCCTGATTCGTCCCGGCGTCGGCTACATGCACGTCAACGGATTCAACGAGACCACCGAGCATGAAGTCGCGGAAGCGCTCGATCAGTTCGGCGATCTCAAAGGCTTGATCCTCGATCTGCGCGGCAATCCCGGCGGCCTGCTCAGCGAAGGCGTGGGCGTGGCCGACAAGTTCCTGAAGAAGGGACAGCTCATCGTTTCGCATCACGGACGCGCCTCGGCTGAGAAGCGCTACGTTGCCCAGCACGGCAATGGCGGCAAGGATTATCCCATCGTCGTTCTGGTGAATCGTCTGACTGCTTCCGCTGCGGAAATCGTCTCGGGCGCGATTCAGGATCACGACCGCGGCCTGATCGTCGGCGAAGTCACGTTCGGCAAGGGATTGGTGCAGACCGTCTATCCGCTGTCTGAGAACACCGGCCTGGCGCTGACCACGGCGCACTACTACACGCCCAGCGGACGCCTCATCCAGCGCGACTACTCGAATATTTCGCTCTACGACTACTACTACAACCGCGATAGCGCCGAGAGTTCCAACACCGCGAACCGCGAAGTGAAACTCACTGACAGCGGACGCACCGTCTACGGCGGCGGCGGCATCACTCCCGACGTCAGCATTCCTGCCCTCAAGTCCAATCACTTCGAGGACACGCTGCTGCAGCACTACGCGTTCTTCAACTTCGCCAAGCGCTACGTGGTCGATCATCATCCGACGCAAGAGCTTCGAGGTCGATGACGCGACCATGCAGGCGTTCCGCAAGTCGCTCGACGACGCTCAAATTCCCTATACCCAGGCCGATCTCATCGACAACGCCGACTGGCTGAAGTCGAACATCCGCGCCGAGATTTTTGTGGATGCTTTCGGACAGGATGAGGGAATGAAAGTCCGCGCCGAAGCCGACCCGGAAGTGAACAAGGCTCTCGACCTGATGCCGCAAGCCAAGGCCCTGGCCGACAACGCCAAGAAAATCGTAGCCGAGCACAACGCCAGCGGCTCGCCCTTCAACCGCTAACCACGCCACGGATTTCACCGATCGTCACGGATAAACCTGAATCAAGGTTTATCCGTTCGTTTTTATAGTCAACGCGCTCCCTCTACGAATTGACTTTGCCCTTCCGCCTTCCTACCATAGGCCTCGACCCAAGGAAGGTGCCCCGTGTTGCGATCGCTGCAGATTCTAGGATTGACGACCTTATCCTTCGCCTCGGCTCTCATCTTTATCTCTGCCGACAATTCCTCCAAGCCCGGCAATGTCACGGCGGCTCGCGTCGTCGCCGAAGAAAACGACGGCACGAACTGGCTGGTCAACGGGCGCAACTTCGAGGAGCAACACTTCAGCCCGCTGAAGCAGATCAACGATCAGAATGCCTCCACGCTCGGCCTGGCCTGGTATCTCGACATTGACAGCGCCGCGGGCCTCGTCTCCGAGCCGATCGTCGTCGATGGCGTCGCCTACATCAGCGCGCCGCTGTCGAAGGTCTATGCGGTGGACGCCGCGACCGGCAAGCTCATCTGGAAATTCGATCCCCACATTCGCCTCGATCAAGCCCTCAACGGTTCCTATTCCGCGCGCACCAACGCCGGAGTGGCCGTGTGGGAAGGCAAAGTATTCGTCGGCACCGGCGATTGCCGTCTGGTGGCGATCGACGCTGCCACCGGCAAGCAGATTTGGGAGTCGCTGGTGTGTGAACCGACGCAGACCGGAATCACCAACGCGCCGCATGTGGCCAAGGGCATGGTCTTCATGGGCTACAACGGATCGGACGACGGCGTGCGCGGCGCCATCGCCGCCTACGACGCCAACACCGGCAAGGAACTGTGGCGCTTCTGGACCGTGCCCGGAGATCCGAAGAAGCCCTTCGAATCCGCGGCGCTCAAAGACATAGCGGCCAAGACCTGGCCCGCCGGAGATGCCTGGAAGATGGGTGGCGCCGATGTGTGGACCGCGATCACCTACGATCCGGTGACGGACTATGTCATCTTCGGGACCGCCGGAGCCGGAGCGGATTACGGCGAATTGTCAGCGCTGCGCGCCAAGGGCGACAAACTTTTCGCCGGATGCATTGTGGCGGTCAAGGCCGATACCGGCGAATATGTCTGGCACTACCAGACCAGTTCTCCCGGACTGCAGACGGAAAACAATCACATCGTGATGGCGGATCTGACTATTGATGGCGAGAAGCACCACGTCGCCATGACGGTTCCCAAGCACGGCTTCTACTACATTCTCGATGCCAAGACCGGCAAGCTGCTCTCGGCCAAGCCGATCGTGAAGGTGAATTGGGCGACATCGGTTGATCTGACCACGGGCAAGGCCGTCGAGGTGCCCGCGTCATCCGGCGGCGGCAAGCAGTGGACCGTGCACAACTGGTGGCCGATGAGCTACGACGCGGGGACCGGCCTCGTCTACATTCCGGCGACCGATCGCAAGCCCAACACCAATGCCCAGGTGGAAACCGGAGAATGGATGCAGCAGACCGAGGGGCGGCTGATCGCGTGGGATCCCATCACTCAGTCGGCGCGCTGGTCGGTGGAAGAAGAGATTGCGACCAACGGCGGAGTGATTTCGACCGCGGGCAATCTGGTTTTTCAAGGCCAAGGCACAGGCGAGTTCGCAGCCTACACGGCCGACACGGGAAAGAAAGTGTGGTCGATCCAGACCGGGTCGGCGATTGAATCCATTCCCGTCACTTACTCGGTGAATGGCGAGCAGTATGTTTTGCTGCCGGTGGGATGGGGATCGGGATCGCGCCTGTTTGCGCCTGCCTGGACCATGGCGACTCCGCAGTCGAAGCGCGGCCCGTCGCGGCTGCTGGCCTTCAAATTGGGCGGCAGCGTTCCCTTCCCGACGCCGCCGGATGTTGTGCCTCCGGTGCCGAAACCTCCCGCGCTGACGGCGAGCGCCGAGGTCATTCACGAGGGCGCGCAGCTCTATAAGACTTTCTACTGCGACGGCTGCCACTCTCCCGGACTCGATGGCAGCGGCGCGTGGGTGCTCAACGGTGCGATTCCGGATTTACGCTACGCCCCGCCCGAAGTTCATTCGCAGTGGTACGCGATTGTGCTGGCGGGCACGCATTGGGATAAAGGTATGCCGGGATTTGCCGATCCGCCGAAGTTCGCATTCCCGCATTTGCGCATGACCGGCAAGCAGGCCGATGCAATTCATGCATACGTGATTGATGGCGCGTGGAAGGCCTACAACAAAGAGCATGAAGGCGAGAGAGCAGCGGCGCAAAAATAAATCTGGCCACGGATTTACACGGATCATCACGGATACTGAAAGAAATTGTTCTTGATCGGTGGAAATCCGTGAGAATCCGTGGCCAAGGTTCTCACTGGCAACTGGTCGCTGACCACTGGCCACTGCTTCTCAGTACTCGGCCAGTTCCTTCATCGCCAGATACAGATCATTCGGCTGCGGCAGGATGGCGTCTTCCAGAATCGGCTGGTAGGCGACGAACGTATCTTTCGCGGCGACGCGGCGCACCGGCGCATCGAGCTTGTCGAAAAGCAGGTCGGCGATGCGGGCAGCGATTTCCGCGCCGTATCCCCAGCTCAGCGTGTCTTCGTAGGCGACGAGCGCGCGATTCGTTTTGCTCACCGACGCGGCAATCGTCTCCCAGTCAAACGGATTCAGGCAGCGCAGGTCGATCAACTCGACCTTCACGCCCTGCTCGCGTTCAATCTTCTGCGCCGCCTGCAGCGCGCGCGGAACCACCGCGCCGTAGGTGATCACAGTCAGATCCGTCCCGGGATGAACAATCTTCGCTTTGCCAAACGGAATCATGTAATCCGGTCCGGGATAGGCCGCGCGGCCGAAGGTTTCGCGATACAACCGCTTGTGTTCGAGAAAGAGCACCGGATCATCGCAGCGAATCGCCGTACGCAGCAATCCTGCAGCGTCCAGCGCGTTCGACGGGAATACGACTCGCAATCCGGGAATGTGCGTGAAGATGCTCTCGCCGCACTGCGAGTGATAAATCGCGCCGCCGGTGAGATAGCCGCCAATGGCCACGCGAATCACCACCGGGCACGAATATCCGTTGTTCGAGCGCCAGCGGATGACGGACAGCTCGTCGCGAATCTGCATCATCGCCGGCCAGATGTAGTCGAAGAACTGAATCTCGACCACCGGCTTCAGCCCGCGCGTCGCCATGCCGGTAGCGCGGCCCACAATCGCGGCCTCCGCCAGCGGAGAGTTGAACACGCGATCGTTGCCGAACTCACACTGCAGGCCAAAGGTGAGCTTGAAAACTCCGCCCTTGCCCTTGACCAGCTTCTGTTTCAGATATTCTTCCCGGCTGCAATCGGCCACGTCTTCGCCGAAGATCACAATGCGCTCGTCGCGCTTCATCTCATCGCGCAGCGTTGCGTTGATCAGGTCGGCCATCGTCTTGGGCGCCGTCTTCTTGCCTTCCACCGGCACTTCAACCGCTGCCTGGGTGTCGAATGTCGACGAAGTTGGATCGAGATCGGGAGAGTAGACAAAATTCATCACCGACTCGGGCGCCGGAGGCAGAGCCTCCAAAGCCAGGTCCACCACGATCTGCAACTCGGCCTCGACTTCTTTCTCGAGCTGATTGATGCCCTTGTCGTCGAGCACTCCTTCGCGCAGCAGAAACATCTGGGTGCGCGTCACCGGATCGCGCTGCGCATCGCGCTCGCGCTCCGTGTCAGGACGGTAAAGTCGCTCGTCATCCGACAACGAGTGCGAATACGGACGGATCACGTGCGCGTGCACAAACGCCGGACCATGCCCTTCGCGGCAGTAGCGAGTCGCGCGCCGGAACGCCGCATAGCTGGCGATGGGATCGGTGCCATCCACTTCTTCAAAATGAAAATTGGGAAATCCCGAGACCAGCCGCGAGATGCTTCCGCCCGCGGTCTGCACTTCCACCGGCACGGAAATCGCGTAGCCGTTATCTTCCACGCAGAAGATCACCGGCAACTTGCCCAGGGCGGCGGCGTTCATCGCCTCCCAGAATTCGCCTTCGCTTGAAGTGCCGTCGCCCAGCGAAACGTAGGAAACTTCATCGCCCTGGAAAGTGACATTCTTAAAATGCCGGTAGTCGGTGAACCCGCCGCCGGGAATTTCCGCCGCCTGCGGATGTCGCGAGAAATATCGTCCAGCCTCAGCGCATCCCACCGCCTGCAATATCTGCGAGCCCGTCGGCGACGACTGCGTCACCACATGCAGCTTGGGATATCCCCAATGCGAAGGCATCTGCCGCCCGCCCGAACTGGGATCATCCGCGGCACCCACAGCCTGCAGGAACATGTCGAGCGGTTTCGCCCCCAAAGCCAGGCACAGAGCGCGATCGCGGTAGTAGGGATAGAACCAGTCGTATCCCGAACGCAGGGCCAGTCCGGCCGCGACGCCAATTGCTTCGTGCCCCGCGCCCGACATCTGGAAGAAGATTTTCTGCTGGCGCTTGAGCAGGATTTCCCGGTCGTCGATGCGCCGGGAGGTGTACATCACGCGATAGGCCTGAATAAGCTGATCGCGCGTAAGTCCCTCATAGGACTTATTCTTCTTCGCGCCGTTGCCGGCAAGGGGAAGTTTAGGGTCGGTTTTAGTAGTGGCCATCCGGTTCCTAAGTCCTACGCGTTAGATTCCTGGCAGCCCTTTTGCGATTCCACGCTGCCCGGAACCTGTTGGATTGTAAATGGTAATGGGGGGTTGGAAAAGCAGAGAAAAATAAGTGGGAACGGGTCAAGCGGTCAGACCACTCTTTGACGCGGAACCCCACCTGATCCACGCCATTCGCCACTTTGACGAGCGGGTGGACCTCTCCATGATGCTCTTGGGCAACCACACGCCCGCTGGGGATAAGAACGCTCTACTGAACATGGGGAGGGATCAGGTTATGAAGAGTTGTGCGCTGCTGTGTGTGATCGCAATGGCGATATCGGTGAAGGCTCAAGACAAGCCTCGCGTCTTTGTGCAAGGCAAGGGTTCGGAAAACGTTAGTTCGACGGGGAGCGGCGGAGGTGGACAGCATTGGGCCGCCTGGGGCTCGAAATCCACGATCGACTCGCACGACGAGAGCATGGAGGTAACGAAGGATCTACAAAAGGAATGCTCTGGCGCGATGATTACCATCAATCAGGCCAACGCCGATTACATCGTCATGATGAATCGGGAGTCCAAGAAGAACCGAGGACTGCTGCGCACCAACAGCCAGATTTCAGGTGGCAAATAAAGCTGGGGACGTGATCGGCACCAACGCCACGCACACGGTTGGAAATGCGGCCAAGGATGCCTGCACCCTGACGCGGGAACGCGCGGGATTTGACGGACTTGTTGCCGCCAATGTTGTCGACTTCCTTCTTAAGCGAGAAACGATCCAGCGTAGAAAGCGGAAGGCTCAAGAACAGGCCAATCCTGCGGTCGAGCAGAAAGAACGCCTCGCGGAATACCCGTTCGACCTGCTCGCTGAGTCCCTGCACCGAGGGAGGATCCGGCACGCCCCAATGCGCCGTCATGGGCTGGCCGGGCCACACGGGGCAGACTTCATTCGCGGCGTGGTCGCAGACCGTGAACACGAAATCGAGCTGCGGAGCGCCTGCGACGGCAAACTCATCCCAACTCTTGCTGCGCAGGCCAGACGTCGGAAGATGAGCTGACTCGAGTTGCTTCAACGCCTCCGGGCGCACGTGTCCCTGTAGGATGGCTGCCTGCGCTATACGCGGTGAAAGTTGCGGCGTCCTTTGTGGTTGAGGATGGCCTCGGCCATGATCGAGCGCGCCGAATTTCCCGTACACAGGAACAGAACGTGGTAGTGCTTGGATCATCGAACTGTGCGCTCTTCTAGCCGCAACAGGTCGGGCCGCAGCAGGATTGCGCCACCGGCTTTACGGCGCGGATAAATGCGCTCAGGAATTTGCCATCCACCTGCGGCGCGAGTTTATCCAGGTCGATTCCCTGCCCGGAAAGGAATTCACGGGCATCTTCGGCGCGGTAAATACGGGTCGGCTCAATGTCGACTTGCTCAAAGCCTACAGCAGACAGCTTGCTACGATATTCATTCTCTTCCAGGGCGCCTGCGATGCATCCCACCCACGCCAGCACGCTCTGTCGAATCTCGGGCAGAACTTCTCCGCGCGTCACCACGTCCGAGACAGCGAACCGCCCGCCCGGCTTCAGCACGCGGAAGGCCTCGCGCAGGACTTTATCTTTATCGGCCGAGAGATTAATCACGCAGTTCGAAATGATCACGTCGACGGAATCGTCAGGCAGCGGAATACTCTCGATCTCACCCTTCAGGAATTCGACGTTGGCAATCCCCGACTTGCGCTTGTTCTCGTTCGCCAGGGCGAGCATTTCGTCAGTCATATCCAGTCCGTAAGCCTTGCCGGTCGGGCCCACGCGCTGCGCAGACAGCAGCACATCGATACCGCCGCCGGAGCCGAGATCGAGCACGGTCTCGCCCGCACTCAACTGCGCGAGTGCCGTCGGATTGCCGCATCCCAGTGAAGCCAGCAGCGCCTCCTCCGGAATCTGCCCCGCCTGCGAGGCGTCATAAAGATTGGTGGTGATAGGGTCGCAGCAGCCCGTTCCGGGCGCAGCCCCGCAGCATGAACTGCCTCCAGAAGTCACGCGCAGCGCGGCTTCGCCGTACTTCTGTTTGACCACTTCTTTAATGCTGGTTGCTTCGGTCGTGTCCATCGATCACTCCTATTTGCAGATTTGCACGATATCCTGCGGTTTGAGTGCCTTGTTGCGGGTGCAGCATTCGGCATACAGGAAGCGCAGCAGTTCCTGCAATGCCTCGGTATTCGCCGTATAGCGAAGAAATGTTCCCTCGCGCTCTACGTTGACCAGTTCTTCGTTACGTAACTTGTCCAGATGGTGCGAAAGCGTGGAATTCGGAATTTCCACCTCCGACTGTATGTCGCCGACAACTAGTCCATCGGGATGAGCCGACAGCAAAAGCTGCATGATGCGCAGCCGCGGCTCCGTTCCCATGGCGGAGAACATGTCGGCGTATTTGGCGACGCGCTCGCTGGCCTTGGCGGACGCAGCGGTCTTTGATGGCACCATCATATTTCCATATTACTGGAAACATCGGTGCTGTCAAGCAATGCCCTGCAGCTTGAGCAAAGAGACGGCGCGCCAGCCAGTGTTTTATTCTATGCAGAGATGATCCAGACCCTCCGGCCCTTCGACCCGCACTCCATCCAACTCGTGATCTTCGATCTTGACGGCACGCTCATCGACTCCCGCCTCGACCTGGTCCACTCCGTCAATGCCGCCCTGCGCCACATCGAGCGTCCTGAACTTCCTCCCGAGGTCATCGCCAGCTATGTGGGCGATGGCGCGCCCATTCTGATTCAGCGCGCGCTCGGGGGTGAGGCCGCGGACGAAGCCCTCATCCGCAAGGGCCTGCAATTTTTTCTTGCCTACTATCGCGAACACAAGCTCGATCACACGACCGTCTATCCCGGCGTCGCCGAGAGTCTGAAGGCAATCCAAAACTCTGCCAACGGCCAGCCCCGAAAACTCGCCGTGCTGACCAACAAGCCGGTGATTCCCGCGCGGGCCATCGTCGAAGCGCTGGGGCTGGGACCATACTTTTTTCAGGTCTACGGCGGAAACAGCTTCCCGACGAAAAAGCCGGAGCCGGAGGGCGTTCGCCAACTGCTCACCGAATGCGGTCTCGCCGCGAATCAGGCGGCCATTGTGGGTGACTCCCACGTCGACATTCGCACGGGCCGCAATGCCGCGCTCGCCACCATCGGCGTCACCTACGGATTCGCACCGCACACGCTCGATCAGGAGACGCCCGACGTACTCGTTGATACTCCGCTCGAACTGCGCACAGTTTTTCAGCTTTAGGAATTTGCCGAGATAGGAACCCCGAGGTTGCGATCGATGACGTTAGCGCATGATATCGAGCTGATTGAGTCGGAGCGGCTCGTCCTTCGCAGGATTGGACCGGCAGATTTCGACTTTTTTGCTCGCATCCATGCGGATCCAGTTGTAGCTACGTATCTTGGGCACGGAAAGCCTCGTTCTATGCAGGAAACGCATGCGTTACTAGAAAGGTATTACGAGACTTATAAGACCATGGAACTGGGCCCCCTCGCGGTCCTGCGTAAGTCGGATGGCGTGCTGATGGGTCGGTGTGGCCTTAGCGACATGGCACTGGAGGTGAACCCTGCATCCGGGAAATTGCCTCGGATATGGTACGAGCGCTCGCAGGTGCCTTCGGATACGAGCGTCATTTTTGAGCAAGAGCTGGGATATACCTTTGACCGAGCCTACTGGGGCCAGGGATATGCCAGTGAGGCGGCGGCCCGAGTGTTCGAGTATGTATCCTCCACAATGCCGTCGCGACGCATCGTCTCCGTGATTCACCCCGGCAATATCGCCTCTATCAGAATCGCAAAGAAATGTGGAGCACGGCAGGAAAACAATGTCCTGCTGCTGGGGCAGGAGTTTTTTCGGTTGGTATGGCCGGAGCGTACGGAACAACCTGCCTAGCGCCAGGGCGATACCTGGACGATCTAGGAAGATGGTTCCCGCTGCACGATTTCATTTGACGCAACGACTGGCAACGTGATCAAAAAGAACAAGACCATCGTCACTGATTAGCGAGGAAATCGAAGCGTTGCGCGCGCCACAAAACGGAACCCCTGACTCCGGCTTCACTCCTGCCGAACTGCGCAAGCTGCGCAGCCTGAAAAATCCCTACGGCATTCAAAAACTGCTCAACGCCATGCCCTATCACCTGCAAGACACGGCATGGTCGCCGCGCAAGGTGTTGGCGGAAAATTCTTCTCACTGTCTCGAAGGCGCTATCTTCGCCGCTGCGGCGTTGCGCGCCAACGGCTATCCTCCCCTCGTGCTCGACCTCGAGGCCGAGCACGACACCGACCACGTAATCGCCATCTACCGCGAAGCTGGCTGCTGGGGTGCGGTTGCCAAGTCCAATTATTCCGGATGCCAAGGGCGCGAGCCCGTCTATCGCACCCTGCGCGAACTGGCGCTCAGTTATTTCGATACCTACTTCAATCTGCGCGGGGATCGCAGCCTGCGCCGCTACTCGATGCCGGTAAGCCTGCGGCGCTTCGATCGCCAGCACTGGATGACCGCCGACAAAGACGTGTGGTTCATCGTCGACCACCTGCTCGAAATCCGCCATCGTTCCCTTCTAACCAAGGCGCAGGAAAAACGTGTGCACCGGGTCGACCGCCGCCTCTTCGAAGCGGGGTGCGTGGGCAGAGCGCTCTAAGAAGGCCGCCTGGCTCCTAAAGTTCGCCTCTCCCAATGCCGATGAAGTAAAGTTAGGTTTCGCGTTATCGCGCCCTCATTCGCAACCCTGAGGAGAGGCCACCTGCAAACTGAAAGTGACAGCGAAGGCGACGCGGCCGGCCACAACCGGGATGCGCGCCAGAAGCCCCGTTTCCCGCTGGAAGTCGACATCCAGGTTTATGCCCGCAATTCCGCCGTGGTACACGGACACACCGTCGATCTGAGCGAGTCGGGCCTGGCCGCCATGCTGCGCGATGAAGTTCCTCTGGGCGAAGTCGTTCGCCTCGAATTCACTCTGCGATTGGGCAAGGTTGAAATTCTTGCTCTGGCTCGGCAGCGCAACGCTTTCCGCTTCGGATTTCAGTTTGTCGAGTCCGCCTCCGCCGACGACACGATCGGCGTGACCTGCCGGCAATTAGCCCTCACCAATTCCGCACCTCTGCCCGAAGAGTCTTAGCGCAAAGTTTTGCTACTATCTTCTGAAACTCGGGTTCATCTAATCGCGTCAGATATTTCTATGAAGCGGTATCGGCTCGTACTCGTCGTCATCGTCATCGTTCTCGCCTTGCCCCTCGCCGCCATTGGCCAAAGTAGTGACACTCCTCAGCCCGCGCCCTCCGATTCCGCGCCCGCTCCGGCAGCAACTGCGACGCTCGATCTCACGCCCGACGCCAACGGCAAGCTCTCCCAGGAGCAGATGCAGGCATTGCTTCGCGTGGTCGCCGACAAGGATCTTACAAACGACAAGCGCCAGCGCGACTACACCTACGTCGAACACGATGTGGAGAACCACCTCGACGGCAAAGGGCAGAGGAGGTCCACTGAGAAGAAGACCTTCGAGGTTCTCGAGATCTACGGCGAGCAGGTGCGCCGCCTGATTGAAAAAGAGGGCAACCCGCTCGAAGCCAAAGAGGCTCAGAAGGAAGACGAGAAAATCCAGAAGATCATCGACAAGCGCAAGAATGAGTCAGAAGAAGAGCGTGCGAAACGTGAGGAGAAAGAAAATAAAGATCGTGAAGAAGGCCGCGCTTTCGTGCGCGACGTAGCCGACGCCTACAACTTCACGCTGGTGGGAACCGAGACGCTGGGCGGTCGTGAGGTATATGTCATCGACGGCCAGCCTCGCCCCGGCTTCGTGCCTCGCGCCAAAGATGCGAAGTATCTTTCCAAGTTTCGCGGCCGTGTGTGGATCGACAAGTCTGACCTGCAACTCGCCAAGCTCGATGTTGAATGCCTCGACACCATCTCCTGGGGACTGTTTCTCGCCCGCTTTCACAAAGGGACGCGCTTCATGCTGGAGCAGACCCGCGTCAACGACGAGGTCTGGCTGCCTCTGCACGTCACCTTCAAGATCGATGCGCGCCTCGGCCTCGTGAAGGGCATTGACGTCGAGGGCGACCAGACCTACAGCGACTACAAGAAATTCCGCACTTCCTCAAGAATCGTCCGCGTGGGTGAAGTTAGAGAACAGAAGTAGCGCGACAAAGTCCGTAACACAACAGTCTTCCCTGACGCGCTAAAGTTGTGGCCGCCGCGCAATTTGCCGCTTATAATGCCCGTCGTGTAATGCCCCCAAGGCGGCGTGTGTGGCAGGAAGTTGCGCAACGAAATTAGTGCTGACTCTGTGCCTGATTCCCAGTCTGGCCGGGGCTCGCGACAAGCCACAAGAATGGATCGAAGTCCGCAGCCAGCACTTCGTCGTGGCTACGAACGGCAGCGAAAAGCAGGGACGTCACATTGCTGACCAGTTCGAGCGCATGCGATCGGTTTTCCACGCCGCGTTCCCCAAATTGCAAATGGATCCCGGCGCTCCCATTATTGTGTTGGCGATCAAGGACGAGAAAGATTTTCGCGCCCTTGAGCCGGAAGCCTATCTCGCCAAGGGTCAGCTGAAGCTTGCCGGACTTTTCCTGCGCGCCCCGGATAAGAACTACGTCCTGATGCGGCTCGATGCAGAAGGTGACCATCCCTACTCGGTCGTCTACCACGAATACACCCACCTGCTTCTGAGCAAAGCAGCGGAATGGATTCCGTTGTGGATGAACGAAGGGCTCGCAGAGTTTTATCAGACCACTGACATTCGCGAAAAAGAGGCCTTGCTCGGCCAGCCCAGCGTCGAAAATCTCACGCTTCTGCGGGAAAGCCCTCTCTTGCCCCTCGCGACCCTGCTCACCGTCAACGAGAAATCGCCTTACTACCATGAAGAGAACAAGGGTTACATCTTCTACGCGGAATCGTGGGCGCTCATGCACTACATCCAGACCAAGGGCCACAAAGACAACAACGACGAACTGAAACACTATGGCGAACTGCTGATGAAAGGCACCGATCCGCTTTCCGCCGCCACCGCCGCGTTTGGAGACCTTAAGGAACTTCAATCGGCGCTGCGAGCCTACGTGCAGGAGACCCGTTTCATTTATTACCGGGTGAACACGACCACCGAGGTCGACGACTCAGCCTTCAAGATCCGGGCTCTGACCGCGGCGCAGACGGACGCGCTGCGCGCCGATTTCCTCGCCTACAACCAGCGTTTCGCCGACGCCAAGTCAATGCTCGATCAGACGCTGAAGGAGGATCCCAGCAACGTTTCCGCCCACGAGACCATGGGATTCCTGGAATTTCGTCAGGGACATTTGAAAGAAGCGCAAGATTGGTATTCCCAGGCCGTGAAGCTGGACTCGCAGAATTATCTTGCCCATTACTACTACGCCGCCATTGCCATGATGGAAAGCTCCGCTTCGGCCAACGATCCGCAAGTGGAGAGCAGTCTCCGCACCGCCATCAAGTTGAATCCCGCGTTCGCTCCATCCTACGACCGGCTGGCCATGCTTCTTGGCATGAACCACCGGAATCTCGATGAGGCCCGCATGATGTCTCTGAACGCGATCGGCCTGGACCCGTCGAACGTCCTGTATCGCCTGAACATGGCGAATATTTGGCTGGAGTTGCAGAATGTGAAGAATGCGGTCATTGTGCTGCAGACTGCCGCGAAGGTCGCTAAAACTCCGCAGGATTCTGAGACAGTGGCGAACATGCTCAAGCGTGTGCAACTTTATTCTGCCGAACAAGAACAGGCCCGCCAGGACGCCAGCGAAGACAACGGAGACAACGACAGCTCAACTCCACAAGTTTCCACACGGCAGACCATCGACACAGTCGAGGAACGGACACCGCCCCGCGAATTCGTTCCCTTTGGCCCTCACCATTTTCTGATTGGCGCACTGAAAAATGTGCACTGCAAATATCAGCAGATGGATCTGATTGTGGAGACCTCCGGCAAAAAGCTCGCTCTGCACTCCGACAATTACTACAAGATCAAATTTACTTCGCTGGGCTTCACCCCGAGCAGCGAGCTAAACCCGTGCAAAGACCTGGAAGGCCGCCCCGGCAAGGTCGAGTATGTGGAGTCGGCGGACAAAACGGTCACCGCACAGGTCCTGAGCGTCGAATTGCACAAGTAACTTTCTGCTCTCCCGAACGATATAATAGAAAGATTCTCTGTTGCTCAAATCGGCCTCTGTGGGGCTGTCGCACGATTTCAAGCTGACAGCTGAGGGCTGAGAGCTGAAAGCTTTTCCATGGACTTTAAACTCGTCTCTACCTACAAACCGCAGGGCGATCAAGCCTCGGCGATTCAGGCGCTGACTCGCGGCCTCTTCGACCGCGAGCAGCACCAGGTTCTGCTCGGCGTCACCGGATCGGGCAAGACGTTCACCATGGCCAAGGTGATCGAGGCCATGAACCGGCCGACGCTGGTCATGGCGCATAACAAGACGCTGGCCGCGCAGCTCTATCACGAATTCAAGAACTTCTTTCCGCAGAATGCGGTGGAATATTTTGTATCGTATTACGACTATTACCAGCCTGAGGCCTACGTTCCCGCCGCCGATCTCTACATCGAAAAGGAAGCGACCATCAATGACGAACTCGACAAGCTGCGCCTCTCGGCCACGCGCTCGCTGTTCGAGCGCCGCGACGCGCTGATCGTCGCCTCGGTGAGTGCCATCTACGGCCTTGGCTCGCCCGAGGCTTACTACGGCATGATGCTGTTCCTGGAGCGCGGCCAGAAAATCAAGCGCGAGGACATCACCCACAAGCTGGTCGATATTCTCTACGAGCGCACCAATGGCGACTTCCGCCGCGGCACTTTTCGCGTGCGCGGCGATGTCATCGAAGTCTTCCCTACCTACGACGACATGGCCTACCGCATCGAGCTTTGGGGAGACCAGGTCGAATCTCTCTCGCAGATCGATCCCCTCTTCGGCACGGTAAAGCAGAAGTATGTGCGCCTGCCGATTTATCCCAAGACGCATTACGTCATGAAAGAAGAGACGCGCTCGACAGCCGTGGATTCGATCAAGAAGGAACTCGCGTGGTGGGAGCCCGAACTCGAAAAGCAAGGGCGCGTCGTGGAAGCACAGCGCATTCACCAGCGCACCATGTTCGATCTCGAAATGATCAAGGCCATGGGTTACTGTCACGGCATTGAGAATTACTCGCGGCATTTCACCGGACGCCTGCCCGGCGAGCCTCCGCCGACGCTGCTCGATTATTTCCCCCGCGACTTTCTGATGTTCATCGACGAATCGCATCAGACCGTGCCACAACTGCGCGGAATGTACGCCGGAGACCGCTCACGCAAGGAAGTGCTCGTCGAATACGGTTTCCGCATGCCCTCGGCGTTGGATAACCGTCCACTAACGTTCGAGGAATTCGAGCATCGCACCAACCAGCTCGTTTACGTCTCGGCCACGCCCGGGCCATATGAGTTGACGAAATCCGCCGGAGTGGTTGTCGAGCAGATAATCCGTCCCACCGGCCTCATCGATCCGGAAGTAGAGATCCGTCCCGTGAAAGGCCAGATCGACGACCTGTTGCACGAGATTCGCGCCCGCGTGGAAAAGGGCGAACGCGTTCTGGTCACGACGCTGACCAAGCGTATGTCCGAAGACCTGTCCGAGTACTACGCCGAAGTCGGCGTCAAATGCCGTTACATGCACTCGGAAATCGAAACCCTCGAGCGCGTGAAGATTCTGCGCGACCTGCGCAAGGGCGAGTTCGATGTATTGATCGGCATCAATCTATTGCGCGAAGGCCTCGACCTGCCGGAAGTCTCGCTGGTCGCCATTCTCGACGCCGACAAAGAAGGCTTCCTGCGCTCTGCCGGATCGCTGATCCAGACCATCGGCCGCTGCGCAAGGCATCTGAATGGCCGCGCCCTCCTCTATGCCGACCGCATGACTGATTCCATGAAGCGCGCCATCGACGAAACCCTGCGCCGCCGCGCCATTCAGACCGCCTACAACGAAGAGAATGGCATTACGCCCGAGTCCATCGTCCGCCCACTCGACATGACGCTAGTGGCAATGGTAGCCGCCGACTACGCCGACCTGACTGGAGGCGAAGCCGAAGGCATCCCAGAGTTCAAGTCGCAGGAAGAAGTCAACGCCTACATCGGCAAACTCGAAAGCGACATGCGCGAAGCGGCCAAGCGATTCGAGTTCGAAAAAGCCGCCAAGCTGAGGGATCAGATCAAGGAATTGCGGACTAAGGAGTTTCTGTTCGCGTGAGCCTATGCCGTCCGCGAGTGACCTGCTATTTCGCCACCGACGCAGCTCTGGCAGAGCAAATACATTCTCGGTAATGTCAGCGGCTGCCGGGCTTTGCCCGGCTGGACGGACGAATGCGTCCGTCCCCACGTGGTTCGTATCGGTAACTACACTATTTTCGTGTTACACTGTTTTCGTGTCTCCTAAATCACAACTCCGAAATGTGACCGTGACCTTGCAAGAGGACGTGGCCCAGTGGGCTCGCATCGAGGCGGCCCGGCAGGATACTAGCGTTTCCCGGCTGCTAGGGGAACTGCTGAAGGAGCGCATGACCGCTCACGACGGCTATGAGCGGGCTATGCGGAGGGCGCTGGGACGCAAGCCTTTTCTTCGCAGCACCGGCCGCTACCTGACCCGCGAGGAAGCGCATGACCGCTCCCGTCTTCGTTGATTCCAACATATTCCTCTACGCGGTGGACGACGCCAACCCGCAAAAACAGCGGGTTGCCAGGGATTGGCGTGCCGAACTCTGGAAGAGCCGGCGGGGACGGGTCAGCTTTCAGGTGCTGAACGAATTCTATGTCAATGCGGTGCGGCTCAAGCCTGCAGCCAGAGACGAGGCTCGAGCGGAAGTTCGTGATCTGCTGGCGTGGCATCCGGTGGTCGTGGACGCGGCCGTGATGGAGCGTGGCTGGAAGCTCCAGAACCAGTATCGGCTGTCATTCTGGGATTCACTCATCGTCGCCGCCGCCAAGACTGCGGCGTGCGGATTTCTTCTCACCGAGGATTTGCAGAGTGGACAAAAGTTGGATGGAGTGGAAGTGGTCAATCCGTTTCTGCGCGGGCCGGCGTCGATTCTGTAATCCTGTTTTCTTCCCGTTGAAATCATGCATCAGCAAGCGGCGGTCTCAACATCGCCCTTTCACACTGCCCGGATTGGTCCGGGATACCGTGCTACCACCGAATCGGCGGTAAGAAGCGTGATCCCTTCTACGGTAGCCTGCGCTACCAACAGCCGGTCGAACGGGTCTTTGTGAATCGGCGGTAGACTGTCGAGCGCGACCACGTGGACGCTGAGAACCGGCAACTCAGAATATCCGTTGTCCAGCAGGCCACGGCGCAGGAGTCGCGGATCGGCGTGAAAGTCGCTCCGCCCCAGCCCGCGTTTGATGGCCACTTCCCAGATACTGCCCGCACTGAAGTGAAGCTCATTCGCTGGGGCTTTGATCAATTTCGCGGCAATCGCAGATAGACGGTTGGGCTGGCCAGCCGCCCACAATAGCAGGTGAGTGTCGAGCAGAAGCTTCATTTCCCGGCCGAAAAAAGGCGCTCAATTTCTTGTTCGCCCATGCGATCAAAGTCGTCCGGCACAGAGATCTGCCCGGCCATAAAACCTAGCCGTTTGATCTCCGCTGCGACGGGAGTCGCCAGGGCGGTGACCTTCACCATCGGCTTGCCTGCCTTCGCAATTACAAACGGCTCCCCCTTGGCGGCTTCGTCGACGAGTTTGGATAGCTGAGTCTTGGCTTGGTGGATGTTGATGGTTTTCATGATCGAATAGACTAGACTAACTTAGTTTAGTCTACTTCGTCAGGATTCCAGATGCAACTGTGAAGAAGTTACCGTCCGTACGCGGCGCTCGCCGCCAGCGGCTTGCGATGCACGGTATATCCGTCGAAGGTTTCCGGCCGGAAATTGAGGTTCGGGGCGTAAAGCTTTTCAGTCTGGCTGAGGAATAAATATCCGCCGGGCTCAAGATACAGGTGCAGGCGCTCCAGCAGCGCCGTGCGCTGCGGGCGCGAGAGGTGGGGCAGCACGTCCATGCAGAAGATGCAATCGAAGCGTCCGATATAGACCGGCTTGGTCAGATTCATCGTGTTGAAGGTGACCAGGCTGCGCAGGCGAGGCTTCACCAGTAAATGCGCGCCGTTGCCATTCGTGGAAACAGCGACTGAACCGTTCCCCGATCCATTGCCAGACGCCCTGCCCACAGCGGCGACCGCGCCGAGCTGCGCCACATCATTCGCGGCATTCTGACTGCCGGCATTTCCAATCTTCGAGAAGCAGGCGCGAATGATCGCCGGAGGCAACCCAGTCAGCGCCGATTGCGGATACAGCCCGCGTTCCGCAGCTGCGATCGACGACGACAGCAGATCGCTGCCCACGATGTGCACCGACCATTCTCGGGTCCATGGTCCCGTCACCGCTGCCAGTGAACTTTCGGCCACTCCGCCGTTGCGGTTCGATCCTTTTTTGGCCTTGGGGTCGCGCGTGCTCTTCGCGGATTCGCCCGCGCCGTTGGTGGTGTCACCCGCCAGCGCGTCGCACAATGCCATGGCAATCGAATACGGTTCTTCGCCAGTTCCGCAACCCGCGCTCCATATGCGCAGTGCGGAGGAACTATCCTCAGATCTTCGCTGATAAATCTGCGGAACCACGTAGCGGGCCAGCGCGTTCATGGCCCCGGGATGGCGAAAGAAACCGGTACTGACGTTCAACACGCCATCCAGAAACTGCGCCAGGACGGCGGGATCGCAATCGCTGGCGCGAAAGCGCTCCAACAACGCTGCCGCCGATTCCAATTCCTCGCTCTCCAGATATTCCGCCACATGCGCGGCCAGCGCGCTGTTCGGGCAATCCAGCAAAATGCCCGTCTGCCGTTCCACCAGCAGGCGCAGTTCAGAGAGCTCATGTTCGAGAATGGTCGCTCCTGCCATCAACCGATGCATAGATCGTTCCCCTTCAATGCGTCCCAATGCGAATGCCAGATGCACGAACACACGCCCGGCGGTGCGGCGTCACGGCGTCACTCAATCAGATCGGCTTCTTCCGGGGGAGGAATCAGTCTTAAAAAGTTCTAATCACCGGCGGCTGCGGCCATGTAGCGCTTGCCCGCATCTCGTTCCGCCTGCCGCGCCACTACGTTCATTTCTTTTTCGAGAGACGAAAACCGCTGCAGCACTTCGTGAATCCGCAGCGTCATGTTGCGGATGGTTTCAATCTGTGCCCGCGCCTGCGCCGACAAGCTGCCCGGCTCCAGCAGCAGCAGGTCGGAATTTCCCAGCACTGAGGTCAGAGCGTTGTTGAGGTTATGCCGCATCTCCACCATGTAGCGGCCAAGCGTCGCCTGTCGCTCCAGGGTTGAGCAGGACTCTTCCGCCGCCCGGGCCCGAGCCTCGGCTCGCGAACGGTGCGCTGCCTCGCTCCCGGCCAGTACCAGCGTTTCCAGCCAGCCTTCGTTCTGCCGCAGCACGGAAATCCGCGGCCAGCGATCGCGCACCAGTTGCGCCGTCGCCGCTTCGCGAGATAGACAGAAGATGGGCTGACCGGTTGAATTCAGCGGCTCCAGCACCACCGAAAGCAGCTCGCGGCGCAACTCATCCACAATTGCGACGTCGAACGAATCCACTGCAAACTTCGGCCAAAGATCGCCGCTCAACAGGGTGAACGTCGGAACCGTGCGCTCCGCCTGCCAACGGGCGGTAACGCGGCGGGAAAAATCCGGATCATCAGAAATTATGAGTACGGTTGGTGTTTCCACTGGAGCCGGTTATCCTCTGTTACTTTCTCGTTGCCGCAACCTCGAAGCTTACTTCTTAGGTCCGGAGGCATCCGGATCCCACTCCGGAGCGCCGCTAACCTCAAACTCCTGAGCCGCGGAATTCGCCGCAGCCGCAGCCGCTTTCGCCTTGGGCTGGGCGGAGGATGCTTCACCCGCCGGAGCAGTTTTCGCCCCCGGCTTCGCCAGACCAGATTTCGATCCTGCTGTCGGTTGACTTGCTGCAGGCTTCGCCTTTTCCCCATCGGCCGCCTTACCCCGCCCCAGCGCGTGGTCCACGGATGCCCGCAGATCGACCAGCATGCGCAGCGGCTGTCCCGATGAGTACTCCGCCTGGAACATCACTTTCCACGACTGGCAAATCATGCGCAGCCGCATGATCGGCTCTTCCGCCGAGAACTGCGCCCGCCGGCAGTCGATGGTGTGAACGCCTTTTTCTTCCAGCTCATTCAATCCGTCGAGAATCAGATTCAAATCGCCCAGCATCAGCCGGAAGAACACTCGCCGCATCAGGTATCCAAAACGGGTGAACGCCGCCAGCGCCACCGGAAGGTAGAACAAATCTCCCGCCTGCGTCTTCGCCTTGCGTCCCTGTTCCAGGGTTCCGCCATGCAGCAACTCGTCGAGCGAATGGCAATGCCGCGCCGATTCGAGCACGCGATCCAGAGCGTTCAACCACACTGGAGGCTTCGCATCCCCGGGCCCGACAACATGTTGCAACGCATCCACCACGTAGCCCAGATCGACTTCGTCATCCGCCAGGCTGGTGGGCGCGAGCTGGCTGAAGTACTGCACCAGAAGAAAATCAATCTTGTCGCGGACCGCGTCGGTCCTTTCCGGCTTCGCCAGGAAATGCTGCGCCAAGGCCACGATGCCGTCCTGGTCGACCATCGAGCTGGTTTGCAGGAACTGCCGCAACTGGTGCACCTGAATCAGTTGGTCCATCTCATCGAGCCAGCGGTTGGCTTCTTCGACCGTCTCTTTGGCGGGAGAGTCGACGCCCGCCTCCAGGTCGGCGCACGCCTTCACGTCAATCACAAATTCGCGCGCCAGTTCGAAGTAGATGGGATACAGACGCCGGGCGGTCTTCCATTGCGTCGCAAGATCTTGCTGGGGTGTGGAAGGAGTCATGGTTTCACGATCCAGTTGGGAACTTCTCCGACAAAACGCGCGGCCACAATCGTCTCGCCCGGGTGATACTGCACGGCTACCACCGCGGCTTCGACATCCAGCGACCCGTCGGAGTTTTTCAAACGAAGAACATCGGCAAACTCGAGTGGCATGTGGCAGGAAAAAATCGCTTCGCGGGGCGTTCCGAATTCGATGATCGTACTCTCGGCGCAGTCACTGCCGCTGGCGCCGCCTGCGGTCACGGTGCGCGCGAACTGCACCGGCAGTCGCATCGGCATCGCGTCGGGAAAGAAGCGCGCCAATCCCGCCACGTTGCTGGCGTTCTGTGCTTTGCGTGCGGATGCTGTGCCTAGCTGACCCAAGCGTAAAACCCCTCTTGCCCCTGACTCGATTGGCCCGAAATTGAAAGTGCGGTGCGGCTCCCCCTCTTCCCGGTTAGGAAGAGCTGTTGGGGAGCCGGATCCCGCGGTTCGAGGAAAGAACGTGCAAGGCGGCAACCATCCCAGCGCACGGAAGGATTAGTACCTAGGGCAATGAATTTCGAATGACTTACAGAGAATTCGAGATGCGCCAGATGAGGCTGGACCTAATCCAATGTCTCAGCGTGAGACACAATCTCATATTGTCGGAGCGGAGAGCCTATTGCAGTGTGTGGCTCGATGCCCCCGACAGAGCGACGCCGATGTTATACCGCTTGAGCTTGCGGTAGAGCGTCGCCCGGCTGATGCCCAGCATGCGCCCGGCCAACGCCTTGTCGCCTTTCACCTGCTCAAACACGCGCTGTATGGTCGCGCGCTCAATGTCTTCCAGGTCGGTCGTAGTCGTCGAAGGGGCCATGTGACGGCCTCCGGCCCCGGCATGAACCGCTGCCAGATCCGGATCAAGCACGCCCGTTCGTTCCGCAGCCTGGCTCGCCACTACTCCGTCCGGTCCGGCTGCGATGGACGGCGGAAGATCGCTGAGATCGATGGTCTGCCCGTTTCCCAGCGCGACCGCCCGCTCAATGCAGTTCTCCAGTTCGCGCACGTTGCCCGGCCAATCGTATTGCATCAGCGCCTTCATCGCCCCGCTGGTCACGTGCAAATCAGAACCGGCTGCATAGCGATCCAGAAACCAGTGCACCAGCATCGGCGTGTCTGAACGGCGCTCGCGCAGGGCCGGAACATGCACCGTCACCACATTCAATCGAAAATAAAGATCTTTGCGGAAAGTCCCTGCCTTGTAAGCCGTTTCCAGATCGCGATTAGTAGCGGCAATCACTCGCACATCGACCTTGATCCGCTGATTGCTGCCCACCGGGCGCACTTCCTTCTCCTGCAACACGCGCAGCAGTTTGGCCTGTAATTCCACCGGAAGTTCGCCCACTTCATCGAGGAAAATCGTTCCACCGTCGGCCGCCTGAAACAGTCCTTCTTTCGAGCGCAGGGCACCGGTGAACGCTCCCTTTTCGTAACCGAACAGTTCGCTCTCAATCAAGGTCGGCACCAGCGATCCGCAGTCGACCGCCACAAACGGACGCCCCGCGAACACGCCACGGAAGTGAATCGCCCGCGCCACCAATTCTTTTCCCGTCCCGCTCTCGCCGTAAATCAGCACCGGCGTCCGCGTGTCCTTCAAACGCGAGACCATGCGCAGCACTTCCTGAATCTTGGCCGACGAACCTATGATTCCATGCGCGGCGGTCTCCGGTTCCATGCGCTGCCGCAAGAATTCGTTTTCCTCCACCAGGTGAATTTTCTCCGCCATCCGCCGCAGAAACAGCCGCAACTCCTCCAGCGGAGAAAACGGCTTGGTGATGTAGTCGTACGCGCCCAGCTTCATGGCCTGAACCGCGGTCTCAATCGAGCCATGCCCGGTCATCAGCGCAACTTCCGTGCGCGGCAGAAATTTCTTCACCTTCTCCAGAAACTCGAGCCCCGACATGCGTGGCATCACCATGTCGCTCAGCACCATGTGCACCGGCTGCTCCTCGAGCAGGGCCAGCGCCGACTCGCCACTCTCGGCCTCCAGACAGATAAATCCCAGCGCCTCGCCTACCGTCATGCACAGTTTGCGGATGCTCTGCTCGTCGTCGACGACCAGCATCCGTATGCGAAGATCTTCACTCATTCCGCCACCGCTCATTCCCCCACCGTTACCGCTCCCAGTATTCACTCGGCCTTCCCCATGGTCCTGGATACGACTTCAATAAACTGCTGCACGCGAAACGGCTTCTCCACGCAGGGTGCTCCGGTCTCGCGCAATGTCGCTACAGTCTCTTCATTTGCAATATCGCCGGTGATAAACACCACGCGCTCGCGCAAATCCGGCCGGTGCCGCGCGATCCAGGCGTGGACCTGGCCGCCATCCACCCCGCCGGGCGTGCGCATGTCTGACACCACGCCCAGGAATTCTCCGCTGGTCAGCAGCCGTAAAGCGTCCGCGCCCGATTCGCAGCACACTACCGGATATCCGCTGCGTTCCAGTGCCGCTTGCACATAGGCCATCACGGCCGGCTCATCTTCGATGAGCAGCACGGGCAAGGTTGAAGGTTTCATGGCGGCTAGACTCATGTTGGTTTCACTCCCGCGGCCACACCCACCGATGCGGTGTGCGCCGCTGCGGGCAACCGGACAATAAACGTTGCACCCTGCCCGCCAAGGTTGTTATGACAGAGAATTTCCCCGGAATGCTCTTTCACGATGCCATAGCAAATGCTCAGGCCGAGGCCCGTGCCTTTGCCCACTTCCTTAGTCGTGAAGAAAGGATCGAAAATTTTGTCCGGGTGCGTGATCCCTTCTCCGTTATCGCGGAACGAGACCTCTACCGACTCCCCGGATTTCGTCGACATGATTTCGATGCGCGCCGGCCTGCCGATTTCGTGCACTGCATCGTAGGCATTGTTCAGAATATTGAGGAAGACCTGCTGCAACTGGTGCGCGTCACCCATCACCTCAGGCAGTTCCTCGTCGAGGTGCTCAATCACTTCCACGCCGTGGCTGTTGAAGTCGTAGGACCGCAACTGCACGGTGCGCCGCAAAATCGCATTCAGTTGCACCGCCATGCGCTGCGGCGGCATCTGCCGGGCAAAGCTCAGCAGGTTCTGCACGATCTGCTTGGTGCGCTGCGCCTCCTGCAGAATCACGCGCATATCCTTGCGCGCGCTTTCCGGCAGCTCGGGATTCTCCATCAACAGATCGGCGAACCCTAGAATCGCGGTCAGCGGATTGTTGACCTCATGCGCTACGCCCGAGACTAACTGCCCGACAGCCGCCATTTTTTCCGCGTGCACCAGCTTGCCGCGCAGCACCTCGGAGTCCGTAATATCCGTCAGCATCACCACGATGCTGGTCACTGTTCCCTGCTCGTCGCGCATCGGGCTCAGATTGGCGGAGAACTTCCCTGTCCCGGTCGCACCGCGAGCTATTTCTAACTCCAGATTGTCGACCTGCGATCCGCTCAACGTACTCTGCAAGGCATCGGCCAGCGGCCGCACGAAGCCGGGAGCGGCCATCTCCAGCAGCGGACGCCCCAGCAATTCCTTCTGTTCGAAGCCCGCCTCATTCCAGCGGCGGTTGGCGTAACTGATCAGGCCCGCCGTATCCGCAACCAGGATCAGGCTCTGCGTGTTGCTCAGAATTTTCGCCGAAAAATCGCGCTCGCGATGCAGTTCCGACTGGTAAGTCCGCAGCCCGGTCACATCCAGCATCAGACCACGCACCTGCAGCAGCGTTCCGCTATGGTCGTACAAGCCGAAGGCATTGATCAGCACATGGATCGGCGTTCCATCCTTGCGCCGCAGTGTCGACTCGAAATTGCGCAGGCTGCCGTGCTCCCGCATCAACTCCGCCTGGCGATCGCGATGCTCCGGAGAGAAATAAAGCTGCGTCGGAATATCCACCTGCAGCAATTCTTCCCGGCTCGTGTAGCCCAGCATGCGCACCATGGCGTCGTTCACTTCCACGAAACGCCCGTCCGGTGTGCTGAAGAATAAGCCTTCCTGAATGTTGTCGAACAGTTCGCGGTAGCGCCGCTCCGCTTCGCGCCGGTCGGAAATATCCTTCAGCACATGAATCGTCTGCAGCCCTTCGCCCGAAGCTCCGTGCACCCGTGACGTCGAAACCAGATAGGTGCGGTCGAACACGGGATGCACAAACTCATCCGAATCCTCCGCCATCGACCGGCAGAAGGGGCACGAATACGACGCGGTGTCACTGGTCAGCGCCATCATGGCGCGCATGTTGACGCCGATCAATTCCGCCGGCGGCACTCCGATCATGTCCGCCAGAGAGCGATTCACGCGCAGCACCTTGTCACTCTGATCGTGCACCACAATGAAATCGCTGATGGCGTCAAAAATCTCCATCCAGTGCCGGTTCGACTGCTCGATCTGGGTGAACAGGCGAGCGTTCTCCAGCGCCATCGCCGCATGTCCCGCCACGGTTTCCAGAAACACCCGGTCTTCCTGATCCAAACCGCCGGTGCGCCCCGCCAGGCAAAGCAATCCGGCAAATTCTCCGTTGGCTCCGGCTAACCGCACCAGGGTGCAGTCGGCCCACTTCAAGCTCGCAGCCACGTCTGCTCCGAGCAAATCCTCGGCGCGCCCCGAGACAACCGTCTCTGCCCCGCGGAAAATCTTTTCCGTCATCACCGACGGAAGCAATCGTTCCAGTCCCCGCTCCACTTGCACCTGCAAGGTCAGCCCTTCGCCCCCAGGAACAACCGCGGCTTCGTCGCTGGCTGTAACTAATTCCTCAGACTGATGTTCAGGATGCAGGGCCACGATCTGCCAACGACTCTCGTACGGCACGGCCAGCAGTCCGGAGTGAGCCCCGGTGAGCTCGATGGTGCGACCTAGAAACCTCCGGGCAAACTCCGGCAAGCGCAGCGCCCCGTCAATCTCCCGCGCCAGCTCGATCAGAGCTTCAGCCCGCCGCCGGTGCTGCTCCGACAAATGCAGATTGCGCGCTACCTCCAGCACCACCGCAATCTGATTCGACAGCGCTCGCGCCCGGCGAATATCTTCGGGCGAAATGTTGCTGCCGTTCAACCGGTCAAGCACGCCAAACATTCCCAGCAGCCGCCCGCCCGCCGAGACCAGCGGTACGCCCAGGATTTGCCGCACATCGTATTTGGCCACGACGTCGAGATTCGCCCCGCTCACGTGCCGGACATCATCCGTCCAGAAAACTTCCTTGGCGCGAAATGCCTTGGTGGCGATACCCTCCGGGAACAGGTTGTCAACCCGGACCGCCTTCCCCTTATCGACCGCGTAACGAATCTGAAACTTATCGTCTTCGAGCAACGCGATGAAACTTCGTCCAAAGCCCAGGAAATCCGCGGCGTGCACCACGAATCCTTCGAGGAAATGCTCCAGATCGCTGCTCGAACTCAGAGCGGAGGAAATCTCCAGCAGTTGATGCAGTTCATGCGCCTGCGCGTGAGCCGTCGCATAGAGTTCGGCATGGGCCACGGCCACGGCGCCAAAGCCGGCAATCGCCGATACCAGAGCCCTTTCTTCGGCGGTGAAAATTCCATCCTGCCGGGGATAAATCAGAATCGCGCCTTGCGTCCGCGAAGTGCGTAGCGGCGCCGCAATCAAAATTCCCGGCCCCGTCAGATTGCCCAGGGTATGCGCTTCGGCGCCGATGGTGAGCGTAATGGGCTCTCCCGCGCTGACCGCGCGCTGCGCCAGGTCCGTGGCAAAGCGCTGCGTCGGCCCGTCATGCCGAATCCGCGCCGCGTTCGCCAGTTGCGGCGTCTCCGCCGAAACCGCCCGCAGCTCAAATGCGTCTTCGTGCTTCAGCAGCACGCACACCAGGCGCGTCCGCAACAGCAACCGCAAGCGATCGGCCAGCGCCTCAATCACCGCACTGACATCGGGCGTGCCGTGCAGAACGTGCGCCACATCCGCCAGGATTTCTGCCCGCCGGTGTTCCTCGCGCGAGGCCGCGTTCAGCCGGGTCGCCTCCAGCAGGCTACCCAGTTGTCCCGCGAGAATGGTCGCCTTGATGGCCAGATCTTCGTTAAAAAAATCCGCGTCGGTATCGTGCAGGAAGGTCGCCGCGCCAATCACCTCGTTGAATACGATCAGCGGCGCAGCCAGTAACGACCGCGCCCCGAATTGCGCCGCCGCCGGATACGTCTCACTGTCCACATTGTTCAGGAACATCGTCCGCCGGTGCCTGACGGCCTCCGCGGTCAGCGCGCTGTTCTCAGGGAGAAGGCGCCTGCCCGGAAAAACATCGGCCATTTTCCCTTCGGCCAGATCTCCCAGCAGTTCATCGCCCGGCAGGCTACGCCAAAAATAAACTCCGCTTACCTGAAAGAAATCCAGCGTCGCCCGGCAAAATAATTGGATGAGGGAATGGGCGTCCGGTTGATCCCCGGCCGCCGCCGCGATGCGCAGCAGCAGCTTCTGAAACGCCTCTTCCGATCCCGGGGAAAGCCGGGCCAGCGGGCCCAGGACGGGTGTCCCGCTCGGAAAATTCGGCGCTTCGCCGACCCGCGTATGGAATGTTTGTCGATTCACAAGTGCTTGAATCTATTTGGGAAAGTATCTGCCATCTCAATTTGAGTCAAGAGAATTGGTCAGACAGGTGCCCTAGTCGCAAATCCCCTGATTTCCGTGAGACTCAGTCTCACCCTGAGAAATCTATACGCTAAACCGCGAGATGAGACTAGGTTAACTCGCTTGACTTCTCCTGCAAGGCCGCTTCAAGGTCAGTAACTGTCTTGTTTTCTTATGGATATTGCACATTACTTCGGTTTTCCCAAGAAGTTAGCCATGGCCCAACCGTTGCACACTTGTCGGCAGCAGCCTTTCGCTGTTCCGAGGAGGATTTGTGTCTCGCATTGTTGCCGCTACATTCTGGGCCACCTTGATATTGGCAGTCACCGCGGCGCCGGTTTCAGTCAGAGCGCAACAGACACAAAACGACGAGATCACACGCCGGGCCAAGAGTAAGGTCCAGCCTGCGTTTCCCGAATTGGCAAAGAAAATGAACATTTCGGGAACGGCCCGGATCGCGGTCACCGTCGGGCCCAACGGCATAGTGAAAGAGGCGCACATCGTCGGCGGGCATCCAGTCCTGGCCGGAGCCGCGTTGGACGCAGCCAAAAAGTGGCGCTTCGAGCCCGGGCCCACCGAGACCACGGGAGTCATTGATTTCAAGTTTCAGCAATAGCGGCGGCAAGACGCGCAGGAGACAGGCATGACGATTGGCAAAAAGCTGTACATGAATTTCGGATTCATCCTGGCCATGGTGATGGTGCTGTTCCTCGTGAATTGGTCGGCCGTGCAGCGCGAGCATGCGGCCAAAGCCGCCGCGGCGGCGTCGCTGGAACTCGCCGACACCACCAATGCCGTCCGCTTCCAGATGATGCAGAACCGTCTCTACCTCAGCAACTATCTGCTCAGCGGCGACACCCGCGAAGTGGATCGCATGAATGACGGCCTGCGCACCCTCAACGAGAAACTCGAGGAGGGCAGAAACCTCGCCAGCTCCGACCAGGTCAAGAGCGCCTTGACCAAGGTGGAGCAGTTGGAGCAGTCCTGGAGCAAGGAATTCTCCGAACCGTTGATCTCCAAACGTAAAGATGTCGACTCCGGCAACGCCACCGTCGCCGAACTGCAGATTTACTACCTCCAGAAGGACGCCTCTTCCTGGGTGAAGAGCTCGACCGACGCGTTGGAAGTTGCCGACGTCGAAAACCGCAAGCTGGTTGAGACTCGTCGCAAGTCCGATGAAACCGCCGCCACCTGGACCATTACTGTTTCCCTGTTGAGCACGTTGCTTGCGCTCGGCCTGGGCGCGGCCATCGCGTTCCGCACCGCCAAATCGATTACTCAACCGCTCAGCAACCTCATGAGCGTTGCCCGCGGCATTGGCAACACTGGCGACCTCGAACACAACATCGACCTCAACCGGGACGATGAAATCGGCGAGCTGGCTCGAACTTTCGCCAAGATGGTTACCTATCTGAAAGAAATGGCCGGAGTCTCGGAATCGATTGCCGGCGGCGATCTGCGCGTCGACGTTAAGCCGCGCTCTTCGCACGACACTCTCGGCAACGCCTTCACCCGCATGGTCGATGGCCTCGCCGGACTGGTCCGCAGCGTGCGCGACGCTTCCTCGCAAGTCGCCAGCGCCTCCGATCAGGTGGCCTGCGCCTCGGAAGACTCCGCCAAGATCGGACTGCAAGCCTCCTCGGCCATCGATGAAGTCACCAGCACCATGCACGAGATGAGCGTCAACGTGCAGAACATGGTGAAGAGCACGCAGGTGCAGGCCTCCAGCGTCAGCGAGACCTCCGCCTCGATCGATCAGATGGTGGCGTCCATTCAGCGCGTCGCCGACACCGCCAAGGTCCTGCTGGATATTTCCAACCGCTCGCGCGAGGAAGTTCACTCCGGCATCTCGACCATGGAAAAGGCCACCGACGGCCTCAACCGCATCAACAACACCATCACGTCGTCGGGGGAAATCATTGGCGCCCTCGGCCAGCGCGCCGACGATATTGGCAAGATCATCGAAGTCATCGACGATCTCGCCGAACAAACCAACCTGCTCGCGCTCAACGCCGCCATCGAAGCTGCCCGCGCCGGAGAGCATGGGCTCGGCTTTGCCGTGGTTGCCGACGAAGTCCGCAAGCTCGCCGAAAAATCGGCGCAATCCACTAAGGAAATTTCCGAACTTATTCAGAGTATTCAGAAAGAAGCCCGCAAGGCGGTCGAAAACATGGACCGCTCCACCGGCATCGTCAACGAAGGTCTCGAACTCGGCGGCGAGCTGAACTCGGCGCTGAAGAAGATCTCGAACGTGGTCACCGAGGTCTACAAGTTCGCCCAGGAAATCGGCGCGGCCACCAACGAACAGTCGCACGGCTCGTCGCAAATTGCCCGCGCCACCACGCGGCTCAACGAAATCACTCACGAGATCAACTCGGCCGTGGAAGAGCAGGCCTCCGGAGCGCAGGCCGTGGTTAAGGCCATGGAGCGCATGCGCGAACTGGTGCAGCAATCCACCTCCGGCTCAACCGAGCTGGCGGCGTCGTCCGAGCAGATGTCGAAGATGTCGCGCGGCCTGCTCGATTCGCTCAATCGCTTCTCGCTCGAAGATGCATCGCACCAAGCCAACTCCGGCCGCAGCACACGCAGCGCCGCCGCCGGATCGCAGCGCTAAGGCCTGCACCAGGAGCCTGAATCATGAGCCGAGAACTCCATATCGTGGGCTTTCAGGTGGGACGCGAGACCTATGGCGTGCCCATCACTTCCCTGCACGAAATCGTGCGCGTGCCGGAAATTACGGCCGTGCCCGATGCTCCCGAATATCTCGAAGGCGTAATCAATCTCCGCGGAAAAATCGTCTCGGTCATGGATCTGCGCAAGCGCTTCGGAGAAAAGCATGCCGCGCTCAAAAAGCAGAACCGCATTCTCGTAGTCGAGCATGCCGGACGGCTGGCAGGGCTGATTGTCGACTCCGCTTCGGAAGTTTTGAAAATTCCCGCCGAGGATGTCGAACCGGCTCCAGCCGTATTTCAGGAAGGTGGGCTGAATTGCGTGACTGGTCTGGGTAAAGTTAACGGCCGCCTGGTGGTCCTGCTCGAAATGAGCAAGCTTCTGGCTCCGGGCAGTCTGCAGGTAAAGCACGAAAACAGAGAGAAGAAAGCGGCCAAGCCGGAAGCACGCGGGGCGGCAGCGAAGTAGTGAGTGGCGAGCGATCAGATAAAAAAAGAATTCGCTGACCACTGATCTTTGATTACTGGCCACTGATCACTGATCACCGGCCACTGAAGCGAACGAGACCTACACATGAGCACATCTGGAGCGGCACCCGCTCCCATACTGACGGAAGCCGAACTGAAGCTGCTGCAGGCGCTCATCTACCAGGAGTGCGGCATGCACTTCGACGAGCGGCGCACGCACTTTCTTCAGGACCGCCTGATGCGCCGCCTGAAGGAATGCCGCGCCGACTCTTTCTACGCCTACTATCGACTGCTCATCAGCCAGGAAGGCAAGCAGGAACTGGCCAAGCTGCTCGAAAACCTCACCGTCAACGAGACCAGCTTCTTCCGCCACAAGGCGCAACTCGATCTCTTTCAGAAAACCGTTCTCGAAGAATTGTTCCGGCAGAAAAGTTCGCGCCGCGAATATTCCATCCGCATATGGAGCGCGGGCTGCTCCACCGGACAGGAAGCTTACACCCTCGCCATGCTGGTCACCGATGCGCTGGCCTACTACTACCTGCGCAATCCGCTGCCCATGGACCTGCCGCTGCCCAAGCCGCTGATCCCGCCGCCGTGGCGGGTGGAAATTCTGGCCAGCGACATCAGCTACTCCGTTCTGCGCGCCGGGCAGGATGGCACCTACAACGAGCACCAGATGTCGACCGTCGACTACGGCTATCGCCTGCGCTACTTCGACAAGCTGGCCGACCGCTATGCCGTCAAGAAGGCGCTGAAAGAGATGGTCCATTTCGATTTTCACAATCTGAAAACCGAATACCTGCCGCAGCGCAATGACGTCATCTTCTGCCGCAATGTGATGATGTACTTCGACGAAGCCGAGCAGAAGCGCCTCATCGAAAAGTTCTACCGCTGCCTGAACACGAATAGCTACCTGTTCGTCGGACACGCCGAGAGCCTGCTCGGACTGACGCAGAAATTTCAGATGGTGCATAAAGATAGCGGCACGGCCTACCAGCGCCTGGAAACGAGGGAAACCCTGTGACCAACATTCCCGACGAGCGCGGCGCCGAACTGCGGGATCTCTTTTACGAAACCTCGCAGGAATTACTGCAGACGTTGAACGACGAAGCGTTGAAGCTCGAGAAAACTCCCGGCGACGAGGAAATCGTTCGCAGCATCCGGCGCGCTGCCCACACTCTTAAGGGAGACTCGGCTGCCTGCGGCCTGCGCGAAATCAGCGAACTGGCCCACCAGTTCGAAGATGCGCTCTCGATGGAAGGTACCGCGACCCAGGCCGCAGTTGCCGAAATCGCCTTTGCCGCTGCCGACCTTTTTTCCGAAATAATCGCCGCCTACCGTGGCGGCGGCAAGCTGCCCTCAACCAAAGCTCTGAGCAAGAAAATTCAGGATCTTACTGCAGGGCCCGCTCCTGCGAAAGCCCGCCGCACCCGCAAGACGGCTGGCGGCAAACCCGAAGCCAAATCATCCGTAGCCTCCGCCGCCGACTGGACCGAGTACGAAAAACTCGCCATGCTCAAGGCCCAGGCTGACGGCCAGGATGTGCTGCACGTGATGGTGAAGATTGATCCGCACTGCGCCATGCCCATCGCCGGCCGACAGTTGGTGCAGAACGCCATCAGCGCCATGGGCCCAGTGCTCGCCGTGCGCCCCGATCCCAAGTCGCCTGCGGCCACCAAGCAGGTCGACTTCGTGCTGGCCAGCGTGCAGACCGCCGAGCAGATCGCGGCCAAGTGCAAGATTCCGACCATCGTCGCCGAAGTCGCGGTCGAAACCATCTACGCGGCCGCCGCGGGTGCGCCCCCCGTCGCACCTCTCGGCGTCGACGATCCCCTCGCCACCTCTGCAATGGACGCAGCGCATGCGCCCGCGGAAGTTCCCGCTCCCGATGCCAGCGCGACCGCCGCCATGGTCGAAAACATTCTTCGCGTCGAAGCTGGACGCATTGACAACGTGCTGAACCTCGTCGGCGAACTCATCATCGGCAAATCGATGCTGCAACAGGCGCTGCACGAGTTTTCCAAGCGCTATCCCAAAGAGTTGCTGCGCGGCAAGTTTGCCGACGCCATGGCCTTCCAGGCGCGCGTGCTGAATGATCTGCAGCGCTCGGTCATGAAGATTCGCATGGTTCCCGTCGACCAACTCTTTCGCCGCTTCCCCCGCATGGTGCGCGATGTTTCCCGGCAATGCGGGCGCGAAGTCGAACTGGTCGTCAGCGGCCATGACACCGATCTCGATAAAGGTATTCTCGACGCCATCGCCGAGCCTTTGACCCACCTGGTGCGCAATGCCATCAGCCACGGCATCGAATCGCCGGACGAGCGCCGCAAAGCGGGCAAGCCCGCGCAGGGCATGGTCAAACTCAATGCCTACCATCAGGGCAACCAGGTCATCGTCCAAGTCACTGACGACGGCCGCGGCATCGACGTCAATAAAATTCGCAGCAAAGCCATCGAACTCGGCATGACCACGCCGGAAGACGCCTCGCGGCTCAACGAAACCGAGACTCTCGATTTCATCTTCCGCCCCGGCTTCTCCACCGCCGACCATGTCACCGAAGTCTCCGGCCGCGGCGTTGGCATGGACGTGGTGCAGAGCGTTCTGCGCCGCCTCAAGGCCACCGTCAAAGTCGACACTCGCCCTGGACAAGGCACCACCTTCAGCCTGAAGCTGCCGCTCACGCTGGCCATCATCAAGGCGCTGCTGTTCTGGGTGGAGCAGCGGCTCTATGCCATTCCGCTCAATGCGGTGCTCGAAATCGCGCGCACCTTCGAATCGGAAGTGCATCAGGTCGACAACTACGAAGTGCTGCAACTGCGCAACCAGGTTCTGCCGGTGCTGCGCCTCGGCCGTCCCGTCTCGACCGAGAACGCGGAACGCAAGTCCAAATTGTTTGTGCTGGTCATTTTAGTAGGAGAGAGGAAATACGGATTGATCGTGGACGCTCTCGATGGAGAAGAAGAACTGGTGATCAAGGCGTTGGACGACCAGACATTCTCGACCGATCTGGTCTCCGGCGCCTCCATACTGGGCGACGGGCGCGTGGTCTTGATTCTCAACCTGTCCGCGGTTGTCGACCACGTCGCCAAAGCGCGGCCCGAGGAAGCCGGGAAGGTCAACTCCGGCCTGCTGCTCACTCATGCCGATCGCCAGCGCATGGCCATGATGACCCCAGGAGGGCAGGCATGAAACCTTCGTCCTCCGTGCGCGTGCTGGTCGTCGACGATTCAGCGCTCATGCGCAAGCTGATTCCGCAGATGCTCGCCTCCGACGATTCCATCGAGGTGGTGGGCACCGCGATGGATGGCAACTTCTGCCTGAAAAAGATCGATGAACTCAAGCCTAACGTAGTCACGCTCGATCTTGAAATGCCCGGCATGAACGGCATCGACACGCTGAAAGAAATCATGCGGCGTCATCCCGTGCCCGTGATTGTCTTCAGTTCGCACAGCATCGAAGGCGCGTCGGTCACCATGAAAGCGCTCGGCCTGGGCGCATTCGATTTCGTTCCCAAACCGAAAGATGCCTCGGCCCACATGGCCGAGACCTCCAAAGAACTTATCGCCAAGGTGAAGGCTGCGGCAGAGTGCAAGCTCAAACCCCGCCTTCCGCACGGCTTGCCGCCCCGGCCCGAAAAAGTTTCCACCACCGGCTCGCCCACCCGCGTAATCGCGATCGGCGTTTCTACCGGAGGCCCGCAGGCCCTCGAATATCTTCTGTCGCAGTTGCCCGGAGATTTTCCCGGCTCAATCGTCGTGGTGCAGCACATGCCCGAGGGTTTCACCGACATGTTTGCCCGCCGCCTCGACGAGCTTTCCGCCCTGCGCGTGAAAGAAGCGCAATCCGGCGACGTGCTGCATCCCGGCCGCGTGCTCATCTGTCCCGGCAGCCGTCACCTCCGGGTCAAGCGGCTTCCCATGGGCGATGTCGCCGTCCTCACCGACGACGGCCGCGTCAATGGCCACCGTCCCAGCGTGGACGTTCTTTTCCGCAGCATCGCGGAAGAATACAAATCCCAGGCCGTCGCGGTATTAATGACTGGCATGGGCGACGACGGCGCCGAAGGCTTGGGCGCAGTGAAAAAAGAAGGCGGAATGACCATCGCGCAGAGTGAGGAATCCTGCGTGGTGTACGGAATGCCGAAAGCTGCGATCGAACGCGGCTACGCCATTCGTGTGGTCAGCCTCGAGGTCATGGGCGCGACGCTGCAAGCGATTTGCGGCCGTGGTTCCGGTGACCCGAATTCTTCCGGCCGCGCAGTGCGCGCCGGAAACTAGAAATCGGCTCGATGAGACCGTGACCAGCGTCATCTGGCCGGGACTCGACGGGCATGATATGCAGTTGAAAGGGGAGGTCAGTATGGAGCAGTTCGCACCAATAAAGCGCAGCAAGGATGGGCAGCCGGTCCGCTACTTGATCGTGGACGACTCGGTCTTCGCCCGCAAAAACCTGGCCCGCATGATCGAAACCTTTGGCGGACAGGTCGCCGCCGAGGCCGGTGATGGCCTCACCGCCATCAGCGAGTTCGACCGCACGCATCCTGACATCGTGCTCATGGATATCACCATGCCGCAGATGGAAGGCATCGAGGCCGCCGAACGCATCGTGCAGGCGCATCCCGAAGCCCGCATCGTCATGGTGTCATCCGTGGGCTATCAGGAAAACATTGTCGCTGCCCTGCAGCGCGGAGCGCGTCATTTCGTGCAGAAGCCGGTGAAGCCGGAAGTTCTCTACGAAGTCATCAAATACGTGCTCGGCGAAGATGGCTCTGTGGCCAGCGCCGCGGGCGCGTAACTCAATTTAGCTCGGAGTCTATCGCAATGAAGATGGAACTCATCCAGCCTTTCATCAACGCGGCCGACGCTGTGTTGTCGCAGGGCCTGCAAGGCTCGACCAAGGTGGGCAACCTCACCATGGAAGAGGATGCCTATCGCCGCAAAGGCGTCGCCGGCATGATCGCCCTCACCGGCGACATCGAGGGCCGCATCATTCTCGATCTCGAGCCCCACACCGCCGTGCGCGTGGCCAGCCACTACGCGGGCGCCGAGCTGCCTGAATCCGACAGCCTGATCAAGGAGACCATCTTCGAACTGGCCAACCAGGTCGTGGGCAACGCCATCTCCGCGCTCAATGATCAGGGCTTCCATTTTCGCGTGCATCCGCCCCTCCTGCTCACCTCCCAGGAGGGCGACAAGACCAGCGAAGATACCGAAGCGCTGATGATCTGCTTCGAAACGCCCATGGGCAACGTCTTCATGAACGTCGCCCTGCGCTACAACAAGCGCCGCATGGAGAATCACGCCGCCGTGGGTGCCTGACGCGGGTCAGGAGTCAGCTTCCTTTTTCGGCTGGGCACACCTCTCCCGCAGCATAACGTTTGTGACCGCAGCCGACCCTTAAGCCGCTAGTTTTGTCGGTGGCGATACCGACTTGTCGACCTTCCGCACCGCCGATGACACCATCACCCGCGCCACGCCACTGAAGATGAGGCTTACGCCCACCAGGGTGCCGATGGCCCAGGCAGAACTCGATGGCCACTGCATGTAGATCATCAACCCCAGCAGCAGTGTCACAATGCCATCGATCAGAAACCAGCCGGATCGCAGAGCGGAGGGAGCTCGAAAATACTGAACGATATTAAAAATTCCCTCCACCAGAAACAGCGATGCCAGCACCAGGGTGAGCGAAACCACACCCACCGCCGGACGCGCAATCAGATACCCACCGAAGCAGATATAGGCGAGTCCGACCAGCAGTCTCCAAATTACGCTGCCGGCTTCCCGCGAATGGAAAGCAACTACAAGGTGGACTACGCCTGCTAAGACGATCAGCCAGGCAATGAGCGCATTCACCGCCACTGCCGCGATCATTGGCGATGCTATAGCTAGCATCCCAAGGATGATGAGCGAAACGCCCCAGACGATTGACCACGTGGAAGCCCGCCGCACGAGATCAGAGGAATTCTGCACCATAAACGCACCTCCTAGACGGATTGGGCGAGTCTACCGCAACGAATTATCAGGATGCAATTCTCCTTCTCCAGCAATCGCGGCAATGGGTCAGTCAGAATGCGTTTTGATAGGGCGCGGCTTTAGCCGCTGGAGGATGAGAACTAATGTTTCGCCCGCTCTTTCACTTTCTCCAGCATCTGCTCGAGCACGGCCTTGTCGAAATATTTTCCCTCCATCCACACCGCCTGAATCTGCGTCGAATTGTGAATGTCGGCCAGCGGGTCCGCACTCAGCAAAACTAAATTCGCGATCTTCCCTGCCTCGATCGTCCCGAAATCCGCCGTCTTCCCCATAAACTTCGCGGGATTCACCGTCGCCGCCTGCAGCGCCGCCAGCGGCGTCAGCCCCGACTCGACCATCATCGCCAGTTCGTCATGCAGCGAGAATCCCGGAAAGCAAAATGGATTCATCGCATCCGTGCCCGCCATCAGCGGCACACCCGCCTTCGACATCGCTCCCACCACATGCTCATCCATCGCGAAAATCTGCCGCGCCAGGTCGTACTGCGCATAAGCCCACCGCCGCAACTGGACCTGAATTCTGTCCATCCACCGGTCGCGAAATCGCCGGTCAACATAGGCCAGCCGCGGATCGGAAAGAAATTTCGAGTCATCGAGCTTTCCCCAGATTCGCAGCACGGTCAGCGTCGGCACCTGCCAGGTATCGTTGGTGCGAAATTCCGCAAACAGCTCCTTGCACTTTGCCTGATCGATACTCCGGTAGGCCTCGGCCTCAATCGGAAAGCGGTCGCGAAAAAACTGCGCATGACTGAGATCGGCCGTCAAGAATTCCTGCTTGCTCGAACAAGCCAGCGCAATCCCGGTCAAATGCTCAATCGATCGCTGCCCCGCATTCGACGCCTCTTGCGCCGTGATCGCGTCCGGCACATGCCCCTCAAACGGAATATGCTGCTGCTTGGCTTCGTCCGCGATGGCGAAATACGCATCCCGCGGAATCCGGTTGTAGACCTTCACGAAATCCGCGCCGCTCGCCTTGATCTCATCCACGGTACGCCGCGCGTCCTCCGGCTTCTTCACCACAATTGATCCCGGCCAGATGGGAGGGCTCCCATCCACGATGGGGCTGGCCAGATAAATCTCGGGCGACGGAATCTCCTTCGCCAGTTCCGCGCGCTTCTTCGCCGCATCGCGTTCGCCGGACATGATGCGAATTCCGGTCACTCCATTGGCGACATACAGCGGCAGTTCGTCCACGTCATGCACATGAACGTGCATGTCCCACAGGCCCGGAATCAAATACCCGCCATGCGCATCAACACCACTGGGCAGTGCAGTTATCCGCGTCCGACGTAGGCGCAACCGAAGCGATGCGCTCGCCGCGGATCACGACAGTCTGATCCTTCAACTCCGCGCCAGTCACCACATTGATAACGGTTGCGTGCCGAATCGATATTTCCGCAGGTGGCCGCTCTTGCGCAAGAGCAAGGCTCACTACGAATAAGAGGAGCAAGGGCAGCTTCTTCATATCTCCCACTCGTATGGTTGTGTGGAGCGGGCACTCCTGCCCGCTTGCCTGCAGCATCTATACGGCCTGCGGGCAGTATTACTTTTCGATCCTACGGCTGACAAAATCTCACTCCAACTCGCCAATCCATGCGCCAAACGCCGGAACCGAAATCTCCGTAACCTTCATCTTCTCCGCCGCGCCGAACGAACTCAGCAAAGTCTTCCCCACCTTCGCCGAAATTCCTTTCGCCACCAAATCCGGCCGGATCGTCTGCGCGCTTCCGCTCATATTCAACACCACCATCACATTCTGTCCCTTATAGCTGCGCACATAATCCAGCACGCTCGCATCACCCTCATTCAGCGCAATGTATTTCCCGTCCAGCAGCGCCCGGTTCGTATGCCGCATCGCCAGCAACTGCTGGTAGTAATTCAAAATCGACTGCGGATCTTTCTTCTCACTCTCGACGTTGTAAATTTTGTAGCGCTCATCCACCGGCAACCACGGCGCAGCCGCGCTGAACCCGGCGTTCACGCCATCATTCCACTGCATCGGAGTCCGCTCCCCGTCGCGCCCTTTCTCTTTCGGCCATCCGCGCCGCCCCTGCGAATCCTTCACATCCTCCGGCCGCTTGGGATCGTTATTCTCCATCCCAATCTCTTCCCCGTAATACATCACCGCCGTGCCGCGCAGTGTGAGGTACAGCGACGCCATCAGCTTCGCAATCGCATCATTGTGTTGCCCATCGCCGTAGCGATCGTAGACGCGCCGGATATCGTGGTTGCTCAACACGTACACCGGCCATTCGCCCGACCCATCGACCCAGGCAATCTGCTTGCGAAACTCCGCCGGCGAAAGCTTGTTGATGGTCGCGAACATGAAGTCCATCGGCATCTGCACTTCATCGTCATGTTCGCCGTAATAGCGCTTCAGTTGTGCGATGTCGCTGGTCCAGGTTTCGCCGATCAATACGGCGTTATATTCATCCGAAACTTTTCTCAGCCCCTGCAGAACCCCATGCAGTTCGGGCTGGTTCTTGTCGTAAATTTCCTGCTCCACGGGATCGCCCAGTGCATTCTTTTCTGTACCTACAATCGGGTTATTACGAAATTGTGCATCTACATACATCACGTCAACCGCATCCAGCCGGAACCCTGCCACGCCGCGCTTGTACCACCAGCGCGCCACATCGAACATCGCCTTCTGCACCTCTGGATCGCGATAATTAAAATTGGGCTGCGGCGGATAAAAATAGTGGTAGTACCACTGCCCCGTCGTAGCATCGAATTGCCACGCCGACCCGCCAAACATCGAAGTCCAATTATTCGGCGGCACGCCCGGCCCCTTCCCATCACGCCAAATAAACCAATCCCGCTTAGCGTTCGTCTTCGAAGACCGCGACTCCTGAAACCACTTGTTCTGATCCGAAGCGTAGGTCGAAACCAGGTCGAGCAGCACCCGCATATCGCGCCGCTTCCCCTCCGCCAGCAACCGGTCCATATCCTGCAGCGTGCCGTAGTCAGGATTCACGTTGTAGTAATCGGAGATGTCATATCCCCAATCGACTTCGGGCGAAGGAAACATGGGCGCAATCCAGATCGCGTCCACGCCCAGCCAGCGCAGGTAATCGAGTTTGGAAGTAATGCCAGGAAGGTCGCCGACGCCGTCGTTATTGCTGTCGGCAAAACTGCGCGGATAAATTTCGTAAAAAACCGCGTGCTGCCACCACGCGTGGCCTTCATCATCCACGCCGCGCGTTTGCGCCACGCAGGATGCGCACGCGAGAATCACAGTGACCACAACCCAACCGAGCGTGCGTCCCTGCATCCGGCCTCCCCGCGCCGAGTGTCGGATTGTTGACTCCGCCAGCGCGTGCCGAAGATTCTACTCTCCCGCTCCCATCATGACGATTGGCATCGTCGGCGAGCTGGCGCCGCCTTCGTTCTCCACCGTGATGGCGAACGCCTTGGCTTCCGCGCCCGCCGGCAGCGGAGGATTTACCACGGTAGCGCTTCCATGCGCGTCGGGCTTGAACACGCCCGCCGGAATCGGCGCGCCCTGAACCGGAATCAGCCACAACTCATACGCCTTCTGCGCCGGCAGCGCGGGCATATTGTTCGCCACAAACACCAGGCTGCTGCGATTCTTCAAATAAAATGCCTTGCCCTGCGGCTGCGGCGGAGTCTTCAAAGAAACCAGCGTCACCCGCTGCGCCGAAGGTTCAATAATGGGCGCAGCAACCTTACGAATTTCTTCCAGTTCGCGAACATTCTCTGCCATCTGCGAACTGGCCGAAGCCAAACTCTGCTTCAACGACAAATTCTCTTTCCAAAGCGAAGCCGCAAACACGATGACCGCAACCGTAGCCGCCCAACCCAACCATCCCCACCAGGAATGCCGGCCCGAGGCAGTACCCGGCTGCCCCATTTCTTGCGCGCCCTGTGCGCGGGAAGTGGGGATTTGCGCCGCCGCATCCAGCAACCTCTGCCGCGCGCGAGCCGGAGGCTTCGGACCCAACGTCGACAGAGCCAGCAGCGCCCCATCCCCGCGCAGTTGTTCCAACTCCACCCGGCAAGCATTGCACGTGGCCAGATGCTTTTCGAGGTCCGTGCGCTCCCGTCCCTCAAGCGCGTTCAGCGCATAAAGCGCGAGATCCTCGCCGAATTGTTCGTGCGTACTCATTCAAGCTCTGGGTGCCCCGTTCAAGCTCAGCTTGAGCGGGGACTCTGACCTCACCCCGTAAACGCCTTTCTCAATACCATCAGCCCCGCGCGAATCCGCGTCTTAATCGTCCCCAACGGCTCACCCGTTTTCTGCGCAATCTCGGTATGGCTCAAGCCCTCAAAATACGCCATCTCCAACGCGCTGCGCTGCGGCGCTGACATCGTTCCCAACACGTCGCGAACTTTCTGCGCCGCCCGCGTCCGGTCGGCTTCGGCCGCAAAATCCGGCGACACCGACACCACTACATCCTCAATATCCGTTTCCGGCCGCCGCCGCCGCAGCGCATCAATCGCGCGATTGCGCGTGATCACCGCCAGCCAAGCTCCCAAATTTCCGCGCGCCGCGTCGAATGCTCCGGGATTGCGCCACAACTGCAGAAATACTTCCTGCAACACATCCTCCGCTCCGCTCGCATCGCCCAACACGCGCAGCGCCACTGCATAGACCACGGAAGAATAGCGATCGTAGAGCGCGCCCAGCGCACTCTGGTCGCCCGACCGCATCGCCGTGACGATGGCCAGATCGGACGAATCCCCTTGTCTCTCCGCACTCGCCAAACGATCGTCTTCCTATATTGAAATACGTCCCCAAACCCCAGAACGGATTGCAGCCCAACGAGGTTACCAGAGTGCCATGCAGATGTTCCACTGAAGCGGGCGCTTCATTCTTGCCCATTTTGTGCGCGAACGTGCGGATTCTACTGGCTCAGCTTGATCGCCAACTGCCGCTCCGGCTGCGTCATCTCTCCCCAGAGCTTCTGCAGATCGGTTTGCACCGAGGCATTATCCGGCTCTTTCCGCAGAGCCATGGCGAACCAGCGGTAAGCGGTCGGCAGATCCCGCGGCGTACACAGTCCCGCCGAATACAGCGCGCCCATTTCGATCATCGCCTTCGAGTTCGCATGCTCCGCGGCAGGTTTCAACAGGCGTAATCCGCGATCGCAATTCTGCGGCGCACCTTTGCCGTACAAATATTTCTGCGCCTCGGCCACAGGATCGACCGGCCTGACGGAAGCGGCACTCGCGGCAGAAGGCTTGGCACGTGCCGCAGGAGCACTCGAATCCTCCGCCGCAGCATCTTTGCCAGCCGCCGATGCCGCCGGTGAAGGCGTCGGAGGAGCCGGTTTCGCATCAGATGAATCCGTCGGCGCAGCCGTCGCACTCGAAGGCGCGGAACTCGGTGCCGTGGTACTCGGAGCTACGGAGTTCGGACTCGGCGCCGGCTGCGGAGCCGCAGCACCAGTAGAATCCGGCGCATTGCCTGCAGCGGGCGAAGCTCCAGGACTCGCTGCCGCTGGCGCGGGATTCGTAGCCGCAGCATCACCAGGATTCGCCGCAGAGTTGGCAGGCGCACCCGCGTTTCCCGGACCCGCACCAGCATTTGGAGGTTGTCCCGCCGGAGTCGACGGCGCGGCCGGCTGCGTGTTCGAATCCTCAGCACTCTGCGTCGCCGGATGCTTCTCCCCGCCCAGCCAGCCGAATCCTTGATTCTTCCAGCGCAAATATCCCAGACCCACAGCCAAAGCCAGCGCCAGAAAAATCACCACAGCCTTCCAGCCGCCGCCATGTTTCGGCTCGTCGTCGTCCAATAAATAATGCAGGTCGCGCGAACGGGGCGCGGAATTTGGATCGATGCTCAGCGATCCCCTCCGCCGCTCGGAACTGGACGATTGCGGCGCCGGCTGATTCAATCCCAGAAACGACGGCCCGCTGATCACCGGCTCTTCTTCGATGCGGGGTTCAGGAATCCGTTCCACCGCTGGTGGTGCAGGAGGCGGGGGCGCAGGGGGCACAGGGGCAGCAATGCGCGGCGGCGTAGGCTCGGACGCCGCGGAGGGCTCCGTCAGCATCGTAGCTCCGCACATGCCGCAAAAGCGGTTGGTCCCCGGATTTTCGTTGCCGCATCGCGGGCAGCGCACTGGTCCTCCTGAATTCTTCTACTAGCTTACGATATCTTCAGAGTTGGATGCAGCGAGCTTCCCCGTCCGCATCAATCGATTCATCATCCGCGAGCCTAATGAAACAACGCCCAGGCACAGTCAAGACGCGCCCCAATCGTCCCGAGCTCCGAACCTTAGAAATCACCGTACAAGGCCGGCTCCTCGAAGTGCTCCGCATTCCGGCCAGCAAATCGAACCTGCCCGAACTCGTCTTCCTGCACGAAGGCCTGGGTTCAGTCTCGCACTGGAAAGATTTTCCCGCCCGTGTCGCCGAGGCTACGGGATGCCCGGTCACCGTCTATTCGCGCTACGGCAACGGCAACTCCGAGCTGCTCACCGAGCCGCGCCCGGTCAGCTACATGCACGACGAAGCGCTTAATTCCCTGCCCGATCTTCTTCAGCAACTCGAAATCAAGAATCCCATTCTCGTCGGCCACAGCGACGGCGGCTCCATCGCCCTGATCTATGCTGGCTCAAAATCAGCCGGAGCCCATAACCACGTCCGCGGTCTCATCCTGCTCGCCCCGCATGTCTTCGTCGAAGATCTCAGCGTAGCCAGCATCGCCGAAGCCAAAACGAAATTTGAGACCACGAACCTCCCCGAAAAACTCGCCCGCCATCATCGCGACGCAGCACCGCACTTTCTGGGGATGGAACCACATCTGGCTTCATCCCGACTTCCGCCGCTGGAATATCGAAGAATATCTATCTAAGATCACCTGCCCCATCCTCGCCATTCAAGGCCGCGAAGATCAGTACGGCACCATGGCGCAGGTCGAAGCCATCCATCGGCAAGCTGCCGGGGCCAGTTGAAATTCTCGCGCTCGAAGATTGCCGCCACTCCCCGCAGCGCGACCAGCCGGACGCGGTGCTCGATGCGATTACAAAATTCCTGAACCGAATCGACGGGAACAAATCTTTGCAGTATGGTGTCTGAGTCAGTAACAGGGCCCCGTGCATTCCAGCGCGCAATGTCTCAACCATCCATGCCTTCAGGAGGCTCGACCATGGCCCGTCATCTGGCAACATCGTTGCTTCTGCTGATCGCTTGCGTCGCATTGGCCACTGCTCAAATTAAAGTGCCTATGCGGGTACGCGTTTCAGCCGGCGTAGAGTCGGGCTTATTGCAGTCCAGGGTCGATCCGGTTTATCCGCCTCTGGCCCGGCAAGCGCGCATTCAAGGCACCGTGATCCTGAAAATCAACGTCAGCAAAACCGGCGACGTGGAGCACGTAGAAATCGTCAGCGGACACCCCCTGCTCGCTCCCGCCGCCATCGAAGCGGTCAAGCAATGGAAGTACAAACCTTTCCTTCTAAATGGCGAGCCGGCCGAAGTGGAGACCCAAGTCCAGGTCAACTTCACCCTCGCAGAAAATCCGCCAGCACAGGGCGTTGCCGGCGATCAACCGGGAGGCATTCCCGACGGACAGATGGACAGCGTGCGCGGCGGAATCGCTCCCTCGACTCCCGACAACAACGGGCCTCAGCCCACGATTCCGCAGCGCGCGCGCGTGTCTTCCGGCGTCGCCCAGAAACTACTCGTGCAGAAAGTAAACCCCACATATCCGACAATTGCGAAGGACCAGCACATACAGGGCGTAGTCATCCTGCAGGTGATCATCGACAAAGAGGGCATCGTCCAGAAAGTCGAACTCATCAGCGGCCACCCGCTCTTGGCTCCAGCCGCGATCGAAGCCGTCAAACTGTGGAAGTACCGACCGTTCCTGCTGAACCAGACGCCGTTGGACATGGAGACCCAAGTCCAGGTGAACTTCACGCTAGCGAATTAATCCTCTGTGTTCCTCCGTGCCCTCTGTGGTGAAAGCCTTCGCCCGCCCAAAACCAAAGTCACTCCCCGCGATCGAAAAAAATCCTACATTGAAGAGGAATGCGCCCCAGGCACTACAAATGGATCGCCGCCGCCGCGGCGCTCTACCTGTTCATCATGTGGTCGGCCTATCGCTGGTCTAGGACCCAGTGGCCCACCGACGGCAATCTCTTTGAAAAGATGAACCGCGACGGCTATGCCCGCCTCGCCAAAGAGCGCGCCCAAGCCGCACAGGCCGTTCAACCTCAAGACCAGTTGACCCCGGCGCCTGCAGCCGAGTTCCGCCTCAACGCCGCCGGACCCGCCTATGTCGCGGCTCGTTACGACGCGACGCACGTAGTATTCATCGTCACCAACGACACTGCCTCGCGATTCTCCAATTCACCCCTGAGCCGCTTCGCCAGTACGCCCACGAAAATTTCAGCCCCAGCCCAGCCCGCAGCGCCGCTCGCTGGCCTGGAAGAATTGTGGGAGCCCGATCCGCATTCGCTGCATTTCCTGCCCACCATCATTCAGCAGACTCAACCTGGCGATCAATGGATGCTGAGCCTCGCGGCGGATCAAACCATTCCTGTCAAAATCGAGCGCCCAGTCATCGCGCCCACCGGATGCTCGCTGGCACTCGGATTCCTGGCCGAAATTCCTCCGGAACAACAATCCACCTTCGCGGCGTCGTCGCGCGAATATTTCGCGGTGCGCCGCGCCACCGTGGAATCGGCCGACCCGCCTCTAGCAACACAAGTCTCCGAACTCGCCAACTGGAAGCCCACACCGGGCCTCAAGAAGCAAATCGAGCAGCAACTCACGGCGCGCATGACGGAAGATCTTGCCCGCATCGACGGTCGCCTGCGCTCTAACGCAGGCAGCCCCGGCGCAACTGCCGATGAATACCCCGTGGCCAATCCGTACCCGCACCTCAAAGAATGGCTGCGCGCCGATCGGGGCCTGAGTCGTGGCGAAGGCGTGCTCGACTACGACATTCACGCCTACCGCATCACTCCCGATCAAGTTCCCCGCCTCTTCGTCCGCGCCCGATGGAAGCTCGCCAGCTCGCCCGTCTTCCTGATGACCGCATGGTTCAAAGACGCACCGTCGGTCATTGCGAAGCCGAACGCCACGCCAGCAACTCCAGCGTCGATCGCCCTGCCGGCCCTGCTCTCCGCCGATTCGACCTGGTCGCTCGCCATGCGCGAAGGCGAAGCGCCGGCGACCTTGGGCGACGATCTGAATTTCCAAACGATCCTCAACCAATTCGACGCCGACCGCGACGGCTGGGCTGAACTCTTGATTTATTCCTACGATGTTCAGTCCCACGACACGCACACGCCGTCGGACCAACTCCCCACGCAATCCACCACCATCGCCCTCTATCTCTACACCGACAAAGGCCTGGTCCCAATGAAGATGCCGTTCCGTCGCGACGCTCACCCGCCCGAATCCTGCCTGCAGCAGTAAACGTGGAGCGTGGAGCAAGTGTGGCGCGGGCACTCCTGCCCGCGAACTCTAACCACGGAGATTGAAACCCACAGCCAGCAAGGGCCGCGGAGCCCTATGCTATCCTGCGCTCTCCGGAGGAGATCGTTAGCCAGCGCTCTTGTCTGGCCTCTACTCTCTACACGGCAATCATTTCCCTGAGCAAATATTTTTGAGTAGCGCGATCCACAGCGAATCCGACTCCACCGCAAAGCGACCTTCCGCTGCTCTGTGGACACGCGAACCCACTTTGCGGGAAGCGACCTTGCTGTGGGCGATCAGCGCTCTCATCTTCGCCGGCGTCGCTTCCGTCTTCCGCCCGTACCTTGTGCTTGCTCAGGAATTTGGCGACACCCAGGCCTACATGCAGATCGCGGACGCCATCCGCTCCTGGAATTTCTCTGGACTGTTGGTGAAACATTTCTGGGGACTGCCCTACGCTGTCGCAGCGCTATCCAAGCCGACTGGCATTCCCACTGAAGCTGCGCTGCTGATCGTCTGCGCCGCATCGTCGCTGGCCGCGCTCGTTCTCGCCCATCGCCTCTGGGGAGGCTGGATTGCTCTCTTCTTCTCGTTGCTTAACTTCGACTGGCTGCAGCGATCGTTCCTGGGAGGCTCCGAACCGCTATTCGTGGCGCTGCTGTTCGCGTCGTTCCTCGCCATCCGCAAACAAAGCTGGAAGTGGGCCGTACTCCTCGCCAGCCTCGCCACCATCACGCGCCCACTTGGAGTGCTGCTGCTGGTCGGCGTCGGCGTCACGCTGATCCTGCGCCGGCAGTGGCCGCAAGTCATCTCCGCCATCGCTATCGCCGCGGCCGTCGCATTCCTCTACGTCACGCCCCTGCGGCTCTACCTGCACGATCCGCTCGCCACCGTCCACAGCTACGGAGTCCTGCAGTCCAACCCTTACCCGCCGCTGTTTGGCATTCCCTTTCGCGCCATCATTGTCGGCACGCTGCGCTATCCGGCGCCGATTTCGAATCTGGTCTTGAGCTTCTCCTGGATTCTTCTCGTGCTGGCCGGCAACATTGCGATGTTTTCGACGCAGACATTTCGTGACTACGCGCGACGATATCCGACGGAGACGATCTTCGCAGCTCTCTACCTGATCTCTCTTTACTCGTACAACCTGCCCGTATTTGCGCGCAGCAACTTCGCGCGCTTCGCGATTCCGATTCTGCCGTTCATCTTTCTGGCGCTGTGGAGATGGCTCCCCAAAGACCGCCGCATCTTATGGACGCTGACCGTCGTCTCTCCTGTATTGGCAGCGGTGTCGGCAGTTGGGCTGAAGAATGTGCTGGCTGCACTGCACGTCCACTAAAGTGTTCCTTCAGGAACCCTGTGCAAAAGACTGAAAGTGCTGGTTGTAAGCTACTGATTGTAATGGCAGGCGGACTGGCGGTGTCGTGTTTTCATAGGGATAGGCTGTGGAAAACGTGTCTACTTTCGAGGGTATTTTGGGAGGGATTTTGTCTACTTAAGTGGACTTGACGAGAGTGGACTTGACGAGCGGGGCGATAGTGCCTTTAATCGCCGCACTCTACAGGCGCGGTTAGTCGGCGGCCTCAACCGCGCCGAGTTTTTGATCTCTTGCAGCACTCTTCGCGGGTATCTTCCACCACGCGACCACAGCGCTCGCAATGGCGAGGACTGCGCACACCAGCACAATCAGGCGGAAACCAAAGACGAAGGCGTCAGCGATGGCGGAACGAATCGCCGCCGCGGTTTGCGAATCCACGCCGGGCGGCGCATCGAGGCTGCCTAGCCTGGCAACGTTCGATTCCAGTTGGTGCACAATGTCGACATCCAGATTGAGATTGGCAAGCGACCGTCGCAACGAGTGCGCGAAGGCCGCGGTCATGAGTACGCCGAACACGGCCACTGCTAAAACGCCTGCGACTCGGGCCACGGCATTGTTAATCCCAGACGCTGTGCCCGCCCGTTCCTGCGCGACGGAGTCCATCACCACAGTGGTCAGAGGCGCGACACTGATGGCCATGCCGAGTCCCAGAATAACGAAAGCTGGAAAGAATTCGGTCCAGTAGCGGGCCTGCACATCAGGAACAGCAAAGAGAAGGAATGCCACGGCGGCAATCAGCGGACCGACCATGAGCGGGATCTTTGGACCGTAGCGGTTGATGAGTCCTCCGGACCAGCGCGATAGCAGGAACATCAGCAGGATCATGGGGAGTGCGGCCGCGCCGGTCGCGGTCGCGGAGTACTTCTGAATCTGAATCAAGTTCAAGGGAAACAAGAAGAAGAAAATTCCCAACGCAGCATAAAGAAAAAGCGTCAGCAGATTTGCACCGCTGAAGCTGGCGGACCGAAACAATTTCAGAGGGACCATCGGTGTGGTCACCCTCTTCTCTACAAATAGGAAGAGGGTCAGGGACCCAAACCCGAGAACCAAAGTCCCGATGACGCGAGGATGCGTCCACCCGAGGATTGGCGATTCAAGGAAACCATAGATCAGTCCGGCCAAACCGCAAGTCACGATCGCCGCGCCCAGCCAATCGACGCTTCCTGGATCCGGGCTGCGCGATTCGGAAACGTGCCGGAACGAGATGATCAAAACCAGAGCAGCGAGGGGAATATTCAGGAAGAAGATCCAATGCCAGGAGGCATGCTCGATCAGCCATCCTCCGAGAACCGGGCCGAAAGCGGTCGTGATGGTCGTGAATCCAGCCCATGTCCCGATCGCTTTACCGCGAGATTTCACGTCAAACGATGAGCTGATGATCGCAAGACTGCCGGGCACGAGGAACGCGGCAGCGATGCCCTGAAGCGAGCGCCACAGCAACAAGCTTTTGATGCTGTAAGAAAAGCCACAGCCGGCGGATGCCACGGCGAAGCCCAGCGACGCCCCACAAAAACATTTTGCGACGGCCGAGGGAGTCTCCCAGAGCGCCTCCGACCAGGATCAGTGCAGAAAGAAATAGTCCATAGGACTCAATGACCCATTGCACATCCACGACGGTGGCGTGAAGGCTGGATTGAAGAGCGGGCAGCGCCACATTGACCACCGTGCTGTCGATGAACGCCATGCTTGAGCCGAGGATTGTGGCGGCAAGAATCCAGGAGCGCGATTTTTCGGCACAGGGCGCAGCTGGCGGCTCCAGTCCGGATTACTCCTTCGTCGCAAGGCTGCTTCATCTCGAATCTGGATGCTGGGGGATTGCGAAGGGATTCTGGATCGTACGTAATTCTCGACGCGGTCACATTCGAGGGTGCCCCGTTCAAGCTCAGCTTGAGCGGGGATTTTCGGTTGGCTCTCGCAATGTTGCCGTCAGGAATATTCCGGCGCGCTGGCGGCGGTTTGCGGTCCACTGGGACTCGATTTCGACCTGTCCGGTTTCTCCGGTCGCGTAATGACAGAAGCTGCTCCACGGCCAGTCCTCCGGTTTCGCGACCAGGCCGCGCGCTACCGGATTGCGATGCAGGTAGCGCAGCTTCTCAATGAACTTGTGTTCACTCCACACATTGAAGTCGTAGTAGCGTTCTTGCCAGAAGGGTTCTGCGGCTCGCAGAGCGAGTTGACGCGCCACTCCTTGCTTTAACGACTTCAGAGCCTGGGCCAGAGTGTTGCGCTCTGGTTCGTTTATCAGCAGGTGCACATGTTCGGGCATGACGACGTATCCGTAGACGCAGAGAATGTACGAATTGCGGACTCGCTCAAGGGCGGAGACGAATACCTCACTTGCTCCGGGTGCTGCTAGCTTCGGTTTTCGGTGATAACAGCTGAAGGTGAGGAAATGGTTTTGTCCGGTTTCGTGGAAGCGCTTTAGGCCCCAGGGCATGGGGAGAAGGTATCCAGACTGTGGTGAGGATGTCTGTGACTTGTGGACATTGAAATCTCGGATTGTGACTTTTCGGTTCTGAAACAGGAATACAACGTCAAAGTCCCCGCTCAAGCTGAGCTTGAACGGGGCACCCTCACTGCACTCTCCACCCTCCACCCTCTAGCCCCCACGGTTTCCGCCTCATCCTTTACCCCACTGAACTCCCCGTGATATTCTTTTAGGCGTCACAAGACAATCGATTAAATTACAGGAGCACATCAGCTTACGTGCTAGCCAGAGAGCAAAAGAAATCCCTCATCGACCAGTACGGCACGCATACGACGGACACGGGTAGCCCCGAGGTCCAGATTGCCTTACTCAGCGAACGTATCGGCCAGTTGACGGAGCACTTCAAGACGCACCAGAAAGACCACGGCTCACGCCGCGGACTTCTCATGCTGGTCAGCAAGCGCCGCCGCTTGCTCGACTACCTCAAGAAATACGATACCGAGCGCTACAAGACCGTTATCAGCAAGCTCGGCATCCGCAAGTAGCCCTTGCCCCTGACAAGATAGGGGTGCCCCATGTCTCGCTTTTTGCGAGGCGTCGGACTCCGAACCTCAGGGATATTTCTTAGATTGTGTCTCCCGTGGGGAGACTTACAGCATTTGAGGGACTTTCCATCCGTGCGTTTTTCAAGCGCAACGAATCGGCTTATCAAGATTGCGGGTGACGTGTGTCTATCGTCTTTTGAGACGCGACTCGCCACCCATCTCTTGCTCCCAGCTCCGGGCTCACACCTCGCCGCTTATCGCTCCCAAAGGAAAATGAAATGAAACCAGAACCAACCAGCATTACCGTACACCTCACCGGCGGCAAAGAAATCACATTTGAAACCGGAAAATTGGCCAAGCAGGCACACGGATCAGCCGTCGTCCGGCTGGGCGAAAACGTTGTGCTCGCCACCGCCGTCGCCAACGCCGACCCGCGCGAAGGCATCGACTTCTTCCCGCTCACCGTGGATTATCGCGAGTACACCTATGCCGGCGGACGATTCCCCGGCGGCTTCATCAAGCGTGAAGGCCGCATGAGCGAGCGCGAAGTGCTCACCAGCCGCCAGATTGACCGGCCGGTCCGTCCCATGTTTGCCGAGGGCTTCAAGTGCGAGACCCAGGTGATTGCGTTCGTGCTGTCGGCGGACAGTAATAATGATCCCGATGTTCTGGGCATCAACGGCGCGTCCTGTGCGCTGACGCTTTCCGACATTCCGTTCCTTGGTCCCATCGGCGCCGTGCGCGTGGGCCTGGTTGACGGACAGTTCATCGTGAATCCGACATACGACGAGATGCGCGGAGGCCTGGTCAACATCATGGTCGTCGGCACCGCCGATGGGATTGTGATGATCGAGTCGGGCGCCAAGGAAGTGAAAGAAGACACCGTGCTCGACGCGATCGAGTTCGGTCATACCGAGGTCAAGAAGATTTGCAAAGCGATCAGTGAACTGCGCGACAAAGTGGGCAAGCCCAAGCGCAAGGTCGAGCCGCCGCAATTTGACGACGCGTACTACAACGCTCTGCGCGGTAAGATTGGCGCCGAACTGGCCGACGCGCTCGACACTAAGAAGCATCCCAAGGCCGAGAGCTACATGCTCGTCAAAGACATCAAGAAGAAGCTGGCCGCGGACTTGCCGCAGACTGGAAGCGACAAGACCGATGCTGAAGCCAAGAAGAAACTCGATCACTATTACGAAGCGCTGCGCGAACGCATCTTCCGCGAGCAGGTGATCAATGAGAAGCGCCGGCCGGATGCGCGGGCGTTTGATGAAGTGCGCGAAATTTGGATCGAAGCTGGAGTGCTACCGAGAACCCACGGTAGCGCGATCTTTACGCGCGGCGAAACTCAGGCTCTGGTGACGACCACTCTCGGCACCAGCGACGACATGCAGCGGCTGGAAGGCTTCGAAGGCGAAGCCAAGAAGCGGTTCATGCTGCACTATAATTTTCCGCCGTTTTCGGTGGGAGAAGTGGCGTTCATGCGTGGAGCCGGACGCCGCGAGATTGGTCACGGCGCTTTGGCCGAGCGGGCAGTTTCCGCGGTATTGCCTACAGAAGAGAAGTGGCCGTATGCCATGCGCGTGGTGTCCGACATTCTGGAGTCGAACGGATCATCTTCGATGGCGACGGTTTGCGGCGCGTCGATTGCGCTGATGGATGCGGGCGTTCCGTTGAAGGCTCCGGTGGCTGGAGTGGCGATGGGATTGGTAAAGGAGGGCGAGCAGTATGCCATCCTGACTGACATCGCGGGCGCGGAAGATCACTACGGCGACATGGATTTCAAGGTTGCCGGAACGAAGGATGGAATTACCGCGCTGCAGATGGACATTAAAGTCTCCGGCATCACTTCGCAGATTATGCGCGAAGCTCTGGCGCAGGCGCAGCGTGGACGGATGCACATCCTGGGCAAGATGGATGAGGTCATCACATCGGGCCGGGAGAAGATTTCCGATTACGCGCCGCGGTTCTACACGGTGCAGATCCCGGTCGACAAGATTCGCGATCTGATCGGGCCGGGCGGGAAGATGATTCGCTCGATCGTGGAAGCGACCGGAGTGAAGATCGACGTGGAAGATTCCGGAATCGTCAAAGTGGCGTCGAGCGATCAGACATCAGCGGCGAAGGCGCTGCAGATGATTGGCGACATCACGGCTACGGCGGAAGTTGGCAAGACGTATCTCGGCAAAGTCACGCGGCTGGCGGATTTCGGAGCGTTCGTGGAAATTCTGCCGGGCACCGATGGGTTGCTGCACATCAGCGAAGTGGCGGAGCATCGGATTGCCGATGTGCGCGACGAGTTGAAGGAAGGCGATCAGGTGCTGGTGAAAGTGCTGGCGGTGGAAGGCAACCGCATCCGGCTGTCGCGCAAAGCGATTCTGAAAGAGCAGCGCGCGAAGATGGGCGGAGGCGGCGGAGAGGTTGCGGCAGGCGCACCGGCGGGCGAGAGCGAAGCTGTTCCCGTGGGCACGGTGGTGATTGAGGGCGGCGGCGACTTCCCGGACGAGGCGGAGGGCGAGCCGAATTTTAATCGCGATCCCAGCCGCGAGGGAGCGCCCCCGGCTGCTCCCCGGCCGCACAGCGGAGATCGAGGCGGTGATCGCGGAGGACGCGGCGGTCGCCCCGGTGGTGGTGGCGGCGGTGGCGGACGCGGGCGCGGTCGTGGACGCGGCGGCGATCGCGGTGGACGCGGCGGCGGTGGCGGAGGACGACACTAGCCACGGATTTGCACGGATTCACATGGATCGGGGCTGCGCGCGAGCGCGGCCCTTTTTCTTTGCCGTGGTCGTCGTTCCTTGCGCTCTGCCATACGGTGCGCAAATTCTGCACGGGTCCGCTGGTCAGTTGCCGAACCGCCAGGAAATCCTCCTACCGCGTTCGCTGTAGTCAGGGAAAAAAATCGATGCAACGACGGCGCGGGTCATGCTTGAGTAGTTTTTGCTAAGTGATTGCATCGGCAGGAGAGCGCGCTCGCAGGACCTTGTCAAGCTTCAGATTGATGCTGCTTTGGCAGCGCGGTTGCAACGATGGCGGAGAGTTATGCGCGTCACCGTCTCTGGAGGAATTTGTGAATCGATTCAAGTCTTTCTCGTTTGTCAGTACCACCGCAATCTTGTTTGCGATGATCTCCTGGGGCGGGTTGCTGCAAGCCCAGGATCCTGGCACCTCGTCCACGCCACCGCAGACACAACAGCCAGCGCCGCAACCGCAGCAACCCGACACTTCGACGCCATCGACGGCGCCGCAATCGGGGCAGACCATGCCTGATCAGCAGGCCGCTCCCAGCCAGGCGCAGCCACCCGATTCAACTCAGACCGATGCTAATGGCGTGAAAGAATTTGTCGGCACCGTGGTGAAGCAGGGCGACAAGTACGTTTTCCAGGATGCCGCCAGCGGAACGACCTATGACATCGATCATCAGGATGAAGTGAAAAAGTTCGAAGGCAAGAAAGTTCGCGTTAAGGGAACTTTGGATTCAGGCGGAAAGATTCACGTACAGTAGGCCTGGTTCGGTTCGAGCTTGGAAATCCCCGTCCTAGCCGCACAACACGCGGCCAGGACGGGTCAATCTTCGAAGGCAAATTCCCGCATGCCCTAAAGCATTTGTGTGGTACGCTGTGCGGCCATGCAGGCTTCGGATTTTGAGTTTCGCAATCGCTGGTATGTAATTGGCGGCGTCTTTTTTGTCAGCTTCATTGCTTACTTCATCGACCCGGTGAACGCCGGCACAGCGATTGTGGATTGGATCGCACGGCGCACAGGGACCACCGCCGGCGACAATTCTTACCGATGGATTTTCGCGGTGGCGGCCGTATTGATGCTCATCGCCGCCCTGTTGCGAACCTGGGGCACGGCTTACCTGCAGGCCGATGTGATGCGTGACTCGCGCCTGCACACGGACAAACTCGTGGCCGATGGTCCTTACCGACGGGTTCGCAATCCGCTCTATCTGGGAAACATTATTATGGCGGTGGCTATCGGATTGATGGCCAGCCGGGTTGGATTTGTGCTGCTGGTGTTGGGTATGACGATGTTTGTGTTTCGCCTCCTGATGCGCGAGGAGCACGAACTGGTTCGCGATCAGGGAGAGGACTATCGCCGCTATTGTGAGGCCGTGCCGCGGCTGGTGCCTGCGATGGTTCCGCGCGTAGCGGCGGCGGGGCATGCCGCGCACTGGGGACAGGCATTTCGCGCCGAGTTGATGTACTGGCTGATGACGGCAGCTCTTGCGGTTTTCGCGGTGACTTTGAATATCAAGCTATTTTGGGGTTTGTTTGCTCTTGCGATGGGTGCGGCGTTCTTTTATAAGGGGCCGGCTGCGGGTAAGGCTAGCGAGCACAGGTAGTCCAGGCGCCGACGAATGTGGCTTGGACGGGCACCTGGTTCGGCATGGTGCCGGCACGGTCGAGCTTTGCTCGACTGGACAGCCGAGGGCGGCTGTTCCCTACATGCGGCGCTTACACTTCGTCTTGCTCTTTCAGTTTTGCGATCACGCCGAAATCTTCCAGCGTAGTCGTGTCGCCTTTGACGTCACCGCCGGTAGAATAAAAGTTTGCGAATTTCGCCTAGCCTCGTCGCTTCGCGAAGTACAACTCCTGCACCTCCGAGGTCTCGCAAACATGGCCGACAAAGCCGTCACCGATCGGATAAGCCGGGAATCGCCAACAGCATGATGTGCCTGCCACCAGTGTCGATCGATCCGGCAAGAGCAGCGGATGTTCGATACCATCCCGCTGGATTGAGGGCTCGCCGACGGTGCCGAGCAGACGGAGGCTCGACATGTCGTGTTTCTTCGGCCATTCGTCGCCCCACTTGAGGAAGGTGCGGATGGCGGTGGGCGCGGTGTAGAAGATGTTGACCTTGTGCCGCTGGATGATCGACCAGAAACGATCGGGCTCGGGAAAATTCGGAGCGCCCTCGTACATCAGGCTGGTGGCGCCGTTCTGCAGCGGACCATAGACAATGTAGCTGTGACCGGTGACCCATCCAATGTCGGCAGTGCACCAGTAGGTGTCTTCGTCTTTCAGATCGAAAACCCACTTGGTAGTGATGTAGGTGCCGACGGAATATCCGCCGGTGGTGTGGACGACGCCCTTCGGTTTGCCCGTCGTGCCGGACGTATAGAGGATGTAGAGCGGATGCTCGGAGTCCAGCGGCTCGGCGGGGCACACGTCGGAGGCTTTCTCCATGAGCTCGTGCCACCAATGATCGCGGCCGGGCGTGGTATTGATGGCGGTTCCAGTGCGCTTGTAGATGACGACATGTTTCACGCTGGGGCAGGACTTCAGCGCTTCTTCGACGGCGGGAAATAATTTTACTTCTGCACCGCGGCGGTAGGATCCATCCTGCGTGATGATGGCGGAGGCTTGCGAGTCGTGAATGCGATCGACCAGCGCGTTGGAGGAGAATCCGCCGAAGACGACGGTGTGGGGCGCGCCGATGCGGGCACAGGCCAGCATGGCAATCGCGAGTTCCGGCGTCATGCCCATGTAGATGGCGACGCGGTCGCCCTTCTTCACTCCCAGGCTTTTCAGAACGTTGGCGAACTTCTGTACTTCACGGTGCAGTTGCTGATAGGTGAGCACGCGAATTTCACCGGGCTCGCTCTCCCAGATGATGGCGGCTTTGTTCTTGCGGTGCGTGGTGACGTGGCGGTCGAGGCAGTTATAAGAAAGATTAATTTGGCCGCCGACAAACCATTTCGCCCACGGGCAATTCCATTCTAGAACCTTGTCCCACTTCTTGAACCAGTGGAGTTCATTCGCAATGCGCGACCAGAAGGTATCAGGATCGTTGATGGACTCGTTGTAGATGCGCTCGTATTCTTCCAGGCTCTTGATGTGAGCATGCCGGCTGAATTCAGCGGGAGGATCGAACGTGCGCTGCTCTTGCAGGATGGAATCGATGTTGGTGGCTTGCATATCGATGCTTTTGGGATCACCGCTTATCCGATCAGTGACGGCTTTGTCGGCCATGTTTGCGGACCTCGGAGGTGCAGGAGTTATTCGCATAGCGGCGAGGCCAGGCGAACTTTGCGAAGTTTTATTCTACCGCCAACCGGCGAGATGTGATCGGAATCAGGCGCAGGAAACTAGTCGCGTGAGTCTCGTTTCTTGAGACGCTACGGGTCGAGGAAACGGGCACGAGTTTCGGGTGAAGGTAGAGGGCAGCTTTCGAAGCGACCGAAAATGCGGTAGCGGTGGCGAGCGAGGAGATCGTATCCCCAATCGCGGATGGGACGAGGAATCAGGCGGAGAGCGAGTGCGGCGAGCGGCCAGATTCCGCCTAGAGCGCGCAGTATGGAGATCACCGCATCGGAGCGCGCGAAGAGCGATTCGGTTGATTCGGTGCCGGCGGGACCGGGCAGTGGAACCAGCACATAGAGCGTGTCGAGCGCAGTGGAATTCTGATTGTGGCGCGAGAGAATGCCCGCCGCGATTTCGCCCTGCAAGGCAGTAAAGCGGAACTGCGCCGCATGATCGCGCTTGAGGACGAACTGCACGAAGCGATTGCAAAGCCCGCAGACGCCGTCGTACAGGATGATGGGATGCGCCACACTGTCAAGTGTAGCGGTTCCCCGTGCCGAGATCGAAGTCGACACGGGGATTCGTTTTGCCTGCGAGATTACGCTGCGCTCTTCTTGCGTTTCGTCGTCGCTATGGTTTGCCTCTTGGTGGATTTGCCCGTCGCGGAAGTTTCGTTCTCGTTATCACCTTCCTCTTCGGAATTCGCGGCGACATTGATCTCGCCGGCCAAGTCGGTGAGCTTCTCGTCGGCTTCTTTCTCCTCGCTCAGCGTTTGGTCAAGAAGGTCGCCAGCCTCGTTCTCGCCCAACATCGTCGCATAGGTGCGGGCTGTGCCGTAGCCGGCCATCTCGTAGTGCTCGACGCGCTGCGCCGACGCAATGATGGCGGCGTCGCGAACTTCTCCCTCATCAATCTTGCCGACCAGATCGCTGCCCTCAGCGAGCACTCCTTGCATGCCCTTGCAGCGCTCGCCCTTGGGCTTCTCGCCCAAGGTGTTGAATATTTTCTCCAGGCGCGAAGCCTGCTCCTTGGTTACGTCGAGGTGCTCGTTCAAGGCTTCTTTCAAGTTGTCGGATTGAGCCGCGTCGATCATTTCGGGCAGAGCCTTGATGATCTGTTGCTCGGCGTCATAGAGATCTCTGAGTTGTTCGACATAGAGTTCCTGCAATGAAGTCGGGGATGCCATACTTTTTTCTCCTATTTGGTTTGAAACGGATTTTCTTCCTTGAAAATCGATGATGTTGGTATAAGTGCTTCCGCCAGGGACGACGGAATTCGTGAGTACCCTCGACCGGGTTGGTGTGCGGCTCGCTTCGCTCGCGGACGGACGAATGCGTCCGCCCCTACATCTACGCCGCCTTTCGAGTGCGGGCAGCCTTCTTGGCCGCGGCGCTGCGGGCAGTTGGACCGCGTTTGGCGGCACTTTCCTTGGCTTGCCGGGAAAGGGCTTTGCGGCTGGCGGTGCCGCGAGGCTCATGCTTGAGCGCGCCCTCGACCGCGCGCGATCGCTTGCGCGAAATCTTGTGCGGATGTTCGCCGGCCTCTTCGTCTTTCTCGGCCTTGTGACGAAGAGAAGCCGGACCTTTCGGTGGCGGCAGCTTCACTCCGGCGCGCCGTGCCTTCGACAACCCGATGGCGATTGCCTGCTGCGGCGAGGCCGCTCCGTGCTTGCCCTCACGAACGTGATGCACCTCTTCCCGGATAAATTCTCCAGCTTGTGTGGAAGCAGACTTTCCTTCGCGAGCGTCTTCGCGGGCGCGTTCGATGGTTTCTTTTTCTGGCATAGGATCAGGGCCTCCGTTTTTCTTCAATGACTAACCAGCGGTGACTCAGTATCAAATTCGCGAGCAAGACATCGCAATCCGCCAATCACTGTAGAGAAACCCGAACTGCGGCCTAAGGTCAGGGTCTTCCGACGTCGAGCAGAATCCGCGGCACCCGGGTTCCCTTATCCACGGCTCTAAAGCGGGAGTTCTTCAACCGGCGGGAAGTGATGTTGCTGGCGGCCGACTTTGCCGTCGTACTTGGCGCTCATCTTGAAGAGTTCGAAGCGGCCGTCGGCGGCAAAAGCGCGTGTGCGATCGCGCAGGGCTTGCATCTCGCTGGCGGCGAACGGCTGGAAATTGATGGCGACGGCGAGATTCTGGTCCAGCACTTCCATCGTGTCGATGCCGCTTATGGTCGTGGCGACGGGCAGGCTCATGGCGTAGCGCAGGCCTTCCTGGGCGGAGATCGCGCCGTGGCGAACCATCTCACCGCTGCCGCCCAGGCTCTTCATTCCCAGAGCGGCCATGCCACGACGGTTAACCTCGGGAAGAACTTTTTGTTCGAAGCTGCGGAAATCCGCGTCGAAGCAGTTCAGGGGCATCTGCACGGAGTCGAAGGGAAAATCGTGGGCCAGCATCTTGAGATGGATCTCTGGGCGCTTGTGCCCGGTGAAGCCGATGAAGCGAACCTTCCCCTGCTGCTTGGCGGCGCTGAGCGCCTCGATGGCACCGTTGGGGCGGAAGATCAGGTCGGGATCGTTTTCGTAAATGACTTCATGAATCTGCCACAGGTCGAGATGGTCGGTCTGCAGGCGGCGAAGAGATTCTTCGAGCATGTGCATGGCGACATCTTTGTCGCGGCCATGGGAGCAGACCTTGGTCATCACGAAAGGCCTGGTCACGCTTCCCTTTTAGCGCCTTGCCCATGCGCTCTTCGCTGAGGCCGTCATGATATTCCCAGCAGTTGTCGAAGAAGTTCACGCCATGATCGAGCGCCTTTGCGACAATTTCCACTGCGGCCTGATCGGTCTTCACCGAGCCGAGATGGTATCCGCCGAGGCCCATAGCGGAAATTTGGACTCCGGTCTTGCCGAATGGACGGCGCGGAACTTCGCCTGCCGGAACGTCGCGTGCGGAATCCTGAGGATGTGCGTTTGCCATGGCGCCTCCGGGCAACAGAGGCGCAGCGCCCAAGGCTGCCGCGCCTTTCAAGAAATGTCTGCGATTGAATTCTGCTTTCACATGCGAACCCTTAGGGCTGGCCAGCCTGATGGAATGGATGGCCGTCGTTCTCTGAAGCGCCCAGCATGTCTTTGACCTCGGACTGTTTCATATCGAGCGGAAATTGGTGAGCGAGTCGCGCTTCCGGATTATCGAACTGCAAACTGAGCTTGTAGGGTTCGAAACGGCCGTCGGCCGCCTCCTGCTTGCAACGCTCGCGCAGAGCGTCCATCTCCGCAGAAGACATGGGCGAGAAGTTTTGCGCGATTTGCAAATTCTGATGCAAAATTTCCAGGCTGTCCATGCCGGTAATGGTTGTGGTCACCGGAAGACTCATGGCATAGCGCAGGGCCTCCTCGGCTGAGACGACGCCTTGTTTGATGGCTTGACCCTTGCCGTTCAGCGGTTTCATGCCGAGCACGGCGATGCCGCGCTTGTTCAACTCCGGCAGAACCTGCTTCTCGAAGCTGATGGGAAAAGTCGAATCGAAGACATTCAACGGCATCTGCACGGCGTCGAAGGCAAAGCCCGTGTTGAGCATGCCGAGGTGGACCAGCGGATCTTTGTGTCCGGTGAATCCGAGGAAGCGAACTTTTCCGTCTTTCTGGGCCTTGGTGAGGGCTTCGGCCGCGCCGCGCGGGCGAATGAACAACTCGGGATCGTTTTCAAACACCATGCCGTGCACTTGCCAGAGATCAAGATGGTCGGTCTGCAGGCGCTTAAGCGATTCTTCGAGCATGGTGAGGGCAATCGAGCCATCGCGGCCGTGGGGACAAGTTTTCGTCATCAGAAAAACTTTGTCACGAATACCCTTCAGTCCGGCGCCCATCCAGATTTCGGTCTTGCCCCGGCGATATTCCCAGCAATTGTCGAAGAAAGTAATGCCGCCATCGACGGCTTCATGAACCATGCGGATGGCGGTCTGCTCGTCAGGGGCGTCCCCGAGATGATGACCGCCGAAACCGAGGGCGGAAATTTTCACGTCGTGACGGCCGAATTTGCGAAGAGGAATGGTTCCGTTCATGGCTTGCGGCATTCGTTTGCGATCTCGCGAGAGCGGTTCCTCTCAGATGCGATGGACGGTTAAGGGTTGTCTCAAGATCGAGGTCGACCTGGCAAGATGCCGTGCCATACAATCCGGTACGACTTTTCTGGAGGTATCGAATGCATATACGGTCTGCGACTCGCGACGCCTTCGTGGTAGCTTGCATGGTGTTCCTGCTGGGAAGTCTGGCTTCGCCGAAGGAGGCTCCCGTGATGAATCAGAATGCGCCGTCCCAGGAGCAAGTGACGCGCACTGCGATCAACAATTTTAATGAGGCGTTCAACCGCCACGACGCTGATGCTCTGGCAGCGTTCATGACGGAGGATACGGTGTTCGAGGACACTTCCCCGGCTCCGGATGGCCGGCGGGTTGAGGGCAAGGCCGCGGTGGTCGAATTCTGGCGAGGATGGTTCGCGCGCAATGCCGACTCTCACTTCGACGCGGAGGAAGTGATTATCAGCGGGAATCGGGCGACGGTTTTGTGGATTTACCGTAAGGTGCGCAATGGGCAACCGTGGCATCTGCGCGGGGTTGACGTCTTTACAGTGCGGGATGGGAAAGTGGCGGCGAAGCTCGCCTATGTGAAGGGATGAGCTCAGAAACGACCAAGTGGAAGAAGTCGCTCTATAATCATTTCCGTCCGAACAAGAATTGGTTCTTCAAGATTAGTGCTTCGAGATTCTGCGAGGTGTTTCCACTGCCATGAAAACTTCAAAGGCTCGTAACATAAAGTTTTTCGTCGTTGCCGTAATCATTCTTTCTATGGGGCGCATTGCCAGCGCAGCGCCGACAAGGCCAGCCAACAAGTCCTACACCGTCGAGATTTCCGGAACTGTTGAATGGGTCGACACCAACATCGACTTGCGTGGGGGAGCGAAGGTGCGCATCACGGCGACCGGCCAGATCACCTACCCTGCCGACACTTCCTATACCGGAAAGATGCACACCGCCGGGACCTTCGGTCCGGACGGACTGGAGCGCGGATTCGCCGACCTGCTCCACCAATATGCCGTCACGAGCGCGGGGCATGGCGCGCTGATCGGGCGCGTCGGCTCGGCGGACTACTCGCAGGCTTTTCTGGTAGGAGCCAGCAAGGAATACGCAGTGCCAGTGGCGGGACGACTATTTCTGGGGATCAATCAGAGCGAAAAAGAGGCCGCCGCGGCCACCGGAAGTTTTCAGGCGACCGTGGAAATTCTTGACGAAGGAACTGGGGATGCCAACGTCGGCGGACCTGCGGAGACCCGCGTGTCCGGCATCAACGCGGAACTGCTGAGCAAGATTCCGCGGCGAGTTTCCGATCCCGCACACAATCCGGGCGACATGGTGAATGTGCTGGTCATCGGAACACAAGACCAGTTGGAGCAGACTTTTGCCGCCGCGGGCTGGGTGAAGGTCGACAAGACCGTGGGCAACACGGCCTTGAATGCTTTCATGGGGTCGATCGAAAAGAAAGATTATCTGACCATGCCGATGAGCACTCTTTATTTGTTTGACCGGGCGCAGGATTATGGCTTTGCGCACGCCGAGCCGGTGAAGGTGGCAATGTCGCGAAATCATTTGCGGGTGTGGAAGTCAGAATATTCTGTGGACGGGCGGCCGGTGTGGTGCATCGCGGCGACGCACGATATCGGATTCGAGCGCGATCAGCGGAATAACGGAGTCACGCATAAAATCGATCCCGCGATCGATGGCGAACGCGAGTATGTGAATGGCACGCTCTCAGGAACGGGACTGGTAGCTCAGCGCGATCATGTAACCCCGTCCGATGCGCTGACCACGGCAAAGACCGCGACCGGCGGGGAGTTCCACTCGGACGGGCGGATTCTGGTTCTGGTGCTGAAGAACACGAAGTTAATCCAATGATTGCGACGACCCGTAGCTGCACTTGCCGGCGCGGAGTGAGGCATGAATACTTTTCCGGTCTTGCTCGGCGCTTTATGCGTGTACGCGCTGGCGTACCGCTACTACAGCGCGTTCATAGCGGCGAAGGCTCTGGCGCTGGATGATCGCCGCACGACTCCGGCGCACACTTTTGCCGACGGGCATAATTACGTCGCCTCGCCGCGCTGGGTGCTCTTCGGACATCATTTCGCGGCGATTGCCGGCGCAGGCCCGCTGGTGGGGCCGACTCTGGCGGCGCAATTCGGCTTTGCTCCCGGCTTTATCTGGCTGCTGGTCGGCGCCGTGCTGGCTGGATGTGTGCAGGACTTCACCGTGCTGGTGGCGTCGGTGCGGCATCGTGGCCGCTCGCTGGCCGATGTGGCCCGCACGGAGATCAGTCCGTTCGCCGGGCTCGTCGCGATGATCGCTGTACTCTTTATTCTTCTGGTTTCATTGGCTGGTCTCGGCATCGTGGTGGTTAACGCCCTGGCGAACAGCCCATGGGGCGTCTTCACGATCGGCATGACCATTCCCATCGCCATCATCATGGGATGGTGGATGTTCAAGAGCCACAGCGGAAGAATTACCGTTACCGGGCCCAGTATCTTTGGCGTAATTCTGCTGCTCGGCAGCGTGATCGCCGGGCACTGGGTAGCGCAGACCGGAGCGGCATCGGCCCTGACGCTCACGCCTCACCAGATCACAGTCCTCATGGCGTTTTACGGGCTGGTAGCTTCGGTGCTTCCTGTCTGGTTGTTGCTGGCGCCGCGCGACTACCTCTCCACCTATGTGAAGCTGGGCACGATCATCGTGCTGGTCATCGGTGTGTTCGTGGTTCATCCCAATATTAAATTTCCCAACTTCACGCCGTTCGTTCATGGAGGCGGGCCGATCATCAAGGGATCGCTCTTCCCTTTTCTTTTTGTGACCATTGCCTGCGGCGCGATCTCCGGCTTTCACGCGCTGGTTTCGTCCGGCACCACACCGAAGATGCTGGACCAGGAAACGGATGCGCGGTTTATCGGATACGGCGCGATGATTGCCGAATCGCTGGTGGGCGTGCTGGCGCTGATCGCGGCCTGCTCGATGTACCCCGGCGACTACTTCGGCATCAACACCTCGCCCGAGGTTTTCAGCCATTTGGGATTGGCGACGGTCAATCTGGATATGTTCTCGCGCGAAGTCGGAGAGAAGCTTGCCGGGCGCACGGGCGGCGCGGTTTCGCTGGCGGTGGGCATGGCGCAGATATTTCGCGGCATCCCGGGAATGGACCGGCTGATGGGCTACTGGTATCACTATGCGATCATGTTCGAAGCGCTTTTTATCCTCACCACGATCGACGCGGGAACCCGCGTCGCCCGCTACGTTCTGCAGGAACTGATGGGCAAGGTGTACAAGCCCTTCGGCAATAGCGCGTGGCTGCCGGGAAATGTGATCACCAGCTTCTTTGTCGTTCTGGGCTGGGGATATCTGATCTATACGGGGAATATTTCGACCATCTGGCCGATGTTTGGGACTGGCAACCAGTTGCTGGCGACGATTGCACTGGCGGTCGCGACCACCTTCCTGATCAACATGGGCAAGCTGAAATATGCGTGGATCACGGCGGTGCCGATGTGCTTCGTGGGGGTGACCACGCTCTCGGCGGGAGTGCTGTCGATCAAAAACATTTTCTGGCCGCTGACCTCGAAGCCGGGGCAGGCATTTACCGGCTATCTGGATTCGCTGTTGATGGGAATCTTTATCGTGGGCGTGGTTCTCGTCGTATTCAGTGCGGTGCGGCGTTGGATCGCGGCGCTGAACGGGGCTCCCGCGCCAGAGGAAGCATTCGGCCCACCGCTGACCGCCGGCGGCGAGGTGAAGATGGGTTGCTGTTAGCAGTACCGGCGGGTGCAGCTATTTGTTCTTTTCGAGGAGACGGGAGCTTTGACTGCGCGTTCACTTGATATTCGTCGAAAGCAGATTCGCCAAGAGAAAGTGCAGACTCCACTCGGGCGAGCGGCGGTCGGGATCTTTGCGGCGAATGAGCGGATGAACCAGATTCTGATTGAATCTCTCGAACCTGCTGCATGGACCGCGAAAACGCCGGGCAAGACGCGCAGCATTGCGGCGATCTTCACGCATGTGCACAATGTGCGCACGAAGTGGATCCGGCTTACGGCTCCGCATCTTAAAGTTCCGGCACAACTCAACCGCACGGGTTGCACTCCGCAGCAGGCTCGCGCCGGATTAGCTAAGAGTGCCGCAGGCTGCGCGGAGATGCTGGCGGAAGCGCTCGGTGGTGAGGGTCGCATCAAGAAATTTCACCGGGACGGCTGGGCCAAGCCCTGGCCGGTTGGTCCGGAAATGCTGTGCTACATGCTGGCTCATGAAGCGCACCATCGCGGGCAGGTGTGCATGCTGGCCCATCAACTCGGATTTCCGTTGCCGGGGAAGGCGACATCTGAAATGTGGAATTGGGAGAAGATGTGGCGAGAGTCTGGAGCGGATTTCGGACCCGGCGACAATTCTTAGGGAGCTTAAACTCCGATGAGTGGGATGGAAATGTTTCGTTCACCCACTCGCGTGGCCTGCTAGCATGACCGGATGTTCAACTTTGGAAAACCAAAAACAGTTGGCGACTGGATCGTTCACATCGCGGGCGCCGTGGTCGCGATATTCCTTGTCTGGTGGATGCTGCGGATGTTTGTACTGTAAGAACCCAGCGGAAAGTCAAAGGCGGAATCGGTGGATTAGAGGAGGAAACGAACATGGCCGAATCGGGCCCGCGCCAAAAAGAACGCCTAAGGATTCTGTTCTGGCTAATCGTCTGCGCCTTATTGTTCACCGCGGCTCCTCCACCTGTAGCGGCACAGTTCAAGGCTTGGGTCATGGCCAAGCTTCCCGACACACCTGAGGGTCTGGGAGTCGATTCGCATGGCAACCTCTACGCGACCCTGATGCTATGTATCGGAGATTTTGCTTGCGAGGAGATGTTCTTTGTACAGCCAACCTTGGCTTTACGCACGCGAAACCCGAGGAAGCAGAACGAACGGTGGTGTGCATGAAGGGTTTCCCCCTGCCGAAATAGTTGGATTAAAGAAGAATCGTTGCATCCGCTGAAACGCGCTGCGCAGTCAGGATCACAGGCCCCCGTGGAACCGTGCGAACGCGTGGGCATTCATGAGCGACATGATGAGGATGCCCGTGCCGAGGGCGAGCGCGTGCTCGGTCTTGCGAAGATTAAAGTTACCCACACGACAGACCAGCAGGTAGGCGACGGCAAGGTTGAAGAGGCCCCACAGGACATTGACCGTCGCGGAGGACAAGCCTACCCCAGGCGGTGATGCAAACGGGCTCTGGAAGGCGTGCCCCGAGATTCCGTTGCCGAGATGGGGCAAGGCGTTCGCCAGGAATGCGCCCCCGAAAAAGTAGGCCACGTAGTGGTACCAGCGCATCGTAGCTCCCTTCTGACTGCCAACCCGATGGTAGCGCAGACGGGTCGCCCCATCCAAGGGGTCGGCGTACTGCTCCGCGCAATGCGGCGATGCTCACAGAGTTGCGCGCCATCGACAAGACTCGGGAAAGCATGGTCGCCGAAGTGAGGCCATAGGGGTCAATGAGTTCTATAAAAAGGGATGTCAAGAAAAAAGCTCCGCCTCGACCGGAGGATCGAGATTTTTTCTCGAGATCCAGCCCACTCTGTTTCGATACCTCTGAAGACGTTCGACTGATAGTCCATCTCTTAAGCTTTCTCTGCTGCTGGGTGGCAAGGCTCGAGTGTGCAAGACGCGGCAAGCAGGACGATGTTAACCATGGTTCTATCCGAGGCTCGTGGCCTATCGCTATTTCTGGTTATCCGAGGGGGCATAGCGTGTAATGGGTGACTCGGTGCCGAAGCACACGGGGCCGATCTCATTGACTGATACTCGCCCTCGAACCGAGCATCTGCAGAACCCGACTGCCCACCACCGGAGTACACCGCAGAGATGGAAAAGCCTGTTCCTCAGAGATGCTCAAGCTGCTTGCTGATGTAATTGTTTGGCGTCGAAGTCCACCCCTTTCTTCCACATGGTTAAACTGATCGCGGCCAGCTTCCGAGCCAAGGTGAGACGGGCCATGGTCGGCCGCATTCCTTTCTCTACCCGAGCCACATAAAAGTCGCGCAGAGGGCCAGGACGTGTGCTGGCCGATACCGCAGCACTCTTGAACAGATTCTTCAGCTCTCGATTGTGGTTGTCATTCAGACCGCGTACCGTCATGCGCTCGCGGTTGCGTTGCAGTTTGCCGCGCACCGAACGGTACTCCCCGCTGTCGTGGGTCTCGACGGCGAAGCCACTGTAGGCCCATAGTTGGCGCTTGGTACGGAAACGGTGCGGGGTCTGCAGCAAGGCCACCAGCAGGGCCGAGCGAATCGGACCGATGGAAGGAATCTGGCGCAGCAACTTCACGCCCGAATGTTTGTGGCTTTCCGCCAGTAACTCGCGTCGCGCTTCCAGGCGCAGCGGTTGCAACAGATCCAGTTGCTGATAGAGCCGCTCAGCGCGAAGCCGAACGCCTGGTTCAGCGATCTTAGCCAACCACTCGGCGCGGTGACGGGCAGCGTAGACGGTTGCGCCAGCGCAGGGAATCGCCCAACTGCGATACAGAGCTTTGATCCGATTCATGACCCGAGTCACATCTTGGGTGATGGTCAGATAACTTCGCCCTAGTTCCTTCAAGGTGCGAACCCCATGCTCTCCGTGGTACACGGGATGGAGTTGGTTGCCGCGTAACAACTCGGCCAGCTTGCGCGCGTCGATCCGGTCGCTCTTGTTGCCATCCTTCAACAGAGCGTTCTTGCGCGGATCGCAGACTACAAGATGGTGGACACGAGGCTTCAGCAGGTCATGCAACCAGGCAGCGGAGGTTCCCTCTTCGAAGGTCACAGAAAGGGTTCCTTGCAATCCTCGGATGAAATCTATGATCGTGGCCGCCTTGGTCTCCAGCAGACATTCCATGATCAGCTTGCCCGCAGCATCCATCACCGCCACCGAGATGGTGGCTTGGTGCACGTCCATGCCGATATACTTTTCCTGATTCATAAAGGCGCTCCCTTTCGCTAGGTTGGTGATCCGAACAATCTCAACCTACCGCAAAAGTGGGCGCCTTTTTATATTGCGTGTAATCGATATTTCACCAACTTATGTTTGTGTACGCGATGACGGAGTAGAATCTTCGCCAACATCACAGGAGGTTAAGTTGTTCTGCAACCGTTGCGGCGCCGCTGTATCTGGCGAGGCCCTGTCCTGCCAAAACTGTGGCCATCAAATGCTTGCTGAGAGCATGATGGCGTCCAGAGAGATTCAGAAAAGTGGGCTTCCTTACGGTTGGGGGCGTTTTTACGCAGGGGCGCAAATCGTAGGCGGTCTCTTCCTTCTGCTGTGGCTGCTGCTTTTCTGGAATCAGCTTCATCCGAATGTACGTCGAATGATGATAATCGGCGTGGCTGTCGGACTGCCATTGGGCTATGGACTGTGGAAGCGTACCAGATGGGCTTTGTATTTGCTGACACTAGTGTTTGTCATAGAAATCGGCATCTGGATGGCGGGTTTTCGCCACGGCCACTTTAGGCCAGTACTCGCCTTCTATCTGCACGCGCTGATGATGTACTACTGCTGGAAACGACAACCGGATTTTGCTTAGCTGCTAAATACCCTGAATCGTAACTGTTTCTAACAGTAATTCGCAAATTCGGGAACTGACACGCCAGTCGGATAGTGTCTCAGTTATTTTTGAGACAGAAAGCCTCCAATAAAGACTATGCCAGCTAAGAACCAGATCGCTACTATTAACCAAAACGACTTCGGCTCTTTGGCGCGACTGACCAAACCTTGACCGCGTGTAAGAGTTTTCCCGGTACACATCGAAATCCCGGCCACGATCAAGAAGAGGAAGCCCAACAAATGAACCGGCTCGGTGATGAAGTATGAAATACGATCTATATTCATTCGGCGAATGCGTCCTGCAGTCCAAGCTGGGCCGCTGTCGGAAAAGCCTCTTTAGCCCGGTGGTGCATGAGAGACTATTACGTTTCCGAGTTTGCCAGACGATCACTGCTCGATCAACTGACGAAATCAGGCTTCATTTACACTCATTGACCCTACCCGTGCCGATCCGGAGCAGCCGAGAAGGAGACCACATTCCGGAGCGACGAACCCTTCTCATGTCTGCTTCCGCGCGGACACAGTGCGGACACAGAACGCAGTCGCTGTCCCTCGCGAGAGCGCGATGCGCGGAACCGTTGATTTTATTGGGGATTTTTGGCTGCCCCCCAGGGATTCGAACCCCGATAGCCTGCTCCAGAGGCAGGTGTCCTAGCCGTTGAACGAGGGGGCAACTGCAGTTGCCGAGGAAGTACTCTTTGATTTTATGGTGAGGCGGGGATGTGGTCAACCGCTGTTCGGTTACGGGAGTGGGTCAGTATCAACAAAGTTCATTTTGTCATTCCGAACCGGGCTGAAAGCGCGGTGAGGAAACTGTTGTTGGCGTCGGGAAACAGCAGGTTGCTCGCGCGAAAAGGACCGCGCTTCGCAATGACACGTTTCCGACTGACCCACTACTTCGGCTACGGGCGAATGCCGCCCACGCAGGGAGTATCTTGTCTGTAGGAGACGAACATGTCTACTTTGCTGGAGCGGGGCGGCGCCACCACTCTCGACTATGCCGAAATTTCGCGGATGCCATTGGAACCGGAGCAGTGCGCGCTGGTGGTGATCGATATCCAGGAGAAGTTGCTGCCGCCAATCTTCCAGAAAGAGCAACTGGTGCGCAACGCGCAGTTGCTGATTCGGGCGGCGTCGATTCTGAAAATTCCGGCGCTGGTCAGCACGCAATATGCGAAGGGTCTGGGCGGCACGGTGCCGGAGATCGCGGCGCTGATGGCGGGAACCGATGCGATCGACAAGACGCTTTTCTCCTGCTTCGGCAGTGAGGCTTTTTGTTCATCGCTGAAGCGGTTGCCGGGCATCCGGCGCACGCTTCTTTTGTGCGGCATGGAGAGCCACATCTGTGTCACGCAGACCGCGCTGGGAGCCCTGCGCGAAGGGTATCTGGTGCACATAGCATCGGATGCGGTCAGCTCGCGGACCGAGTGGAACTGGAAGATTGGCCTCGAGCGCATGCGCGCCGCCGGCGCGGTGATCTCATCGACGGAGATGATGATCTACGAGTTGATGCGGGCGTCTTCGTCGGCGGCGTTCAAAGAATTGTTGCCGTATTTGAAAGGCTAGGCGGATTCCGCCTTCTTCTTCACCCTCACCACCGTGATTTTGGCGAAGCCCTCTTCGAACGACGGCGCCTTCAGCTTGGCGGCCATGCGCCGCATCATCTCTTCGGGAACGACGCGGTCGCGGCGCTGGTGACGCTCTACGCAAACTTCCAGCGGGACGTCGAAAAATACGGCGTGGACTTCGTAGTTGTAGTCCTTGGCGAGCTTGATCCAGTGCTGGCGCTCCTGCGGCGTCAGGTTGGTCGCGTCTACATAATTCATGGGGCGCTTGGCGATCAGGCGGGCCTTGAGCATGGCGCGCAGGTTGGAGAAGACCAGATCCTGAAAGCGCTGTTCGCGAACATCATCAAACAGGATGGCGCGCATCATGTCGCTGGAAAGCGGCGTGACGTCATGGCGCTTGAACCAGGTGCTCTTGCCGGAGCCGGGCAGGCCGATGGCGAGCACGACGATTCCCTTGGGCGGGCGCGCGGGTGCGGTCGGAATAACCCCCGGGATTTCCGCAGACTGGGGCTCGGCCGCTGCCTCGGGCTCGGCGGATTCGGGCTCGGCCTCTTCCACGCCGGCGGCGCGAACTACTGGAATTTTGCCTTTGGTTGCTGCGGGCGTGAAAGCCTGGGCGACAGCCTGTTCGCGCCCACGGCCTCCGCGGCCGCGACCTCCGCGACGGCGGCGACGTGCGGGCTGCGATTCTCCTTCGGCGGGCGCACTCTGCCTCGCAGACCGGGTCCGTTCGGCGCGGGGAGCGGGCGCTTCGGCGTCGTTATCGCTTGCCGATGGCTGGGCTGGCTCATCGACGGGCTCGGGAGCAGTGGATTCGGATTCGATGGGTTCCGCGACTGGGGCCGGAGACTGATCGGCCTCAAAATATGCCGGCTGCAAGGGCGGGGGCGCCGCCTGTGTTTCTGCTTCCGTAGGTTTCTTTTTGCGACGCTGTATGCGGTCGCGCATCCATTTACGCATGTCAGGCGTTATAACAGAGTTGGCGCAGGCGGAGCAATCGTCCGCACCAGCGTGAGAACCACAGACGACAGGTGAATCCAGAGATGCCAAGCCAAATTCCAGCGCCGATTCAAGGGCAGAAGTACATCTCACTGACCACGTTTCGCAAGAGCGGAGCCGGAGTTGCGACTCCAGTGTGGTTTGGCGAAGAAGACGGCAAGCTCTACGTGATGACGCGCAGCGATATGGGCAAGACGAAGCGCATTCGGAATAATCCTCAGGTGACGACGGCGCCTTGCACGATTCGTGGGAAGGTTACGGGACCGGAATTCGCGGCGGCGGCGCGAATCTTGCCAGCGGAAGAGCATGCTCGGGCCCGGCGGACGATTAATCGAAAATATTGGATGGCGCGGTTGCCGCTGGTCTGGGTGCGGACGGATACGTATATCGAAATCAGCTTTGCCTGACTTACCATTCTCCCGTGGTCAGGTATTCGTGAATCGAGTTCGCGGCGCGGCGGCCGGCGCCCATGGCAAGGATGACTGTGGCGCTGCCGGTGACAATGTCTCCGCCCGCGAAGACTCCCTTGCGAGTGGTGCGCTGCGTTTCTTCGCTGGCTTGAATGTATCCGCGCTTGTTGGTGCCTAGGCCTGGGGTCGTGCTCTGCACGATCGGATTGGCGCTGGTTCCGATCGCAATAATCGCGACCGACAGTGGCAGTTCGAACTCCGAACCCTCTTTCGGCACCGGACGCCTGCGTCCCGATGCATCGGGCTCGCCGAGTTCCATGCGCACACAGCGGGCGGCGGTGAGCCAGCCTTTTCCGTCGGAGAGAAATTCAGTGGGCGCGGTCAGCATCTGGAAGTTGATGCCCTCCTGCCGTGCATGATGCACTTCTTCGGCGCGGGCAGGCATCTCGGCGTCGCTGCGCCGGTAGATCACATAAGCGTTGCCAGCCCCGAGGCGCAGCGCGGAGCGGATCGCATCCAGCGCCGTATTACCGCCGCCGATCACTGCTACATTCCTTCCCTTCAGGTCGAGCATGGGCTCGTCGTAGACGGGAAACTTGTAGGCCTTCATCAGATTGATGCGGGTCAGGAATTCGTTCGCTGAATAGACGCCGTTGAGGTGCTCGCCCGGAACGTTCATGAACTGCGGCAAGCCCGCACCGGTGCCGATGTAAACGGCGTCGTAGCCTTCTTCTTCGAGAAGTTCGTCGATGGTGATGGTACGTCCGACGACCACATCGGTTTCGAATTCGACGCCCATCTGGCGCATGGTGTCGATTTGTTCGCGGACGATTTGCTTGGGCAGGCGGAATTCGGGGATGCCATAAACCAGCACTCCGCCGATTTCGTGCAGCGCCTCAAAAACCCGTACCTGGTGGCCTTTTTGAATCAGATCGCCAGCCACGGTGAGTCCCGAGGGACCGCTGCCGACAACGGCAATTCTCTTTCCGGTCGGTTGGGTCTTGCGGATGATGGGGGTGCCCATCTTCTGTTCGTAATCGGCGACGAAGCGCTCGAGATAGCCGATGCCGAGCGGCTTCACCTTTTTCGACAGCAGGCACTTGCCTTCGCACTGATCTTCCTGCGGGCAGACTCGGCCAGTCACGGCAGGCAGGACGTTGTCTTCGCGGATTTTGGCAGCGGCCGCGAGAAAGTCTCCCGCGACGATCAGCTCGACAAATTCTTTCACCTTCACCCCGACCGGGCAGTTATCGGTGCAGGTGGGCTTGGCGCATTCGAGGCAACGCTGGGCTTCCTGTTTCGCCAGTTCGGCGTTGTAACCGAAATTCACTTCCTCGAAGTTGTGGGCGCGTTCGCACGCGGGTTGTTCGGGCATCCCCTGGCGGGGAACCTTGATGCGCTCTTTAATCGGCACTGGATTCAGCGACTTCTTGATCGTGGGGCTCATCGTTGCTCTCCCTGTGCCATGCAGGCATGCTGATCTTCCTTGCTCACAGCTTCCTGCTTGCGCCTGAATTCCTCCATCGACCGCTGCTCGGCGGTGCGATACATGCTATTGCGCTGCACCAGGACTTCGAAGTTCACTTTGTGGCCGTCGAATTCGGGGCCGTCGACGCAGGCGAATTCGCTCTTGCCATCGATCATCACGCGGCATCCGCCGCACATTCCGGTGCCGTCAATCATGATGGGATTGAGGCTGACCACGGTATGGATATTCTCTTTGCGCGTCAGCTCGGCGATGGCCTTCATCATCACGATCGGTCCAATCGCGACCACCAGATCAATGCGCGTACCGTTTTCGATCAACTGGCGCAGCTTGTCGGTGACGAAGCCTTTGTCGGCGTAACTGCCATCATCGGTGGTGATCATCAAGGCATCGCTGACCTGGCGCATCTCGGATTCGAGGATCACCAAATCTTTGTTGCGCGCGCCCACGATCGAGAGCACGCGGTTGCCGGCGCGCTTCAACGCTGCGGCCGTGGGATAGGCCATCGCCGTGCCCACTCCGCCGCCAACCACCACAACTGTTCCGTACTGCGCGATCTCAGAGGGCTTGCCCAGCGGGCCGACCACATCAAGAATCGAATCGCCAGTTTCCAATGCGTTCAGCAGGTTCGTCGTCTTCCCTGCCGCTTGCACGACGATGCTGATGGTGCCGTGCTCGGGATCAGAGTTTTCGATGGTGACCGGAATGCGTTCGCCCTCTTCGTAGATGCGCAGGATGACGAATTGTCCGGGCTTCTGTTTGCGCGCGATGCGCGGCGCTTCGATGACAAACCGCTTGATTCCCGGCGCAAGAAACTGGGCGTTAACGATCTTGAACACTGGTCCTCCGCGGCAGAGTCAGGATTTCTCCGCTTTGAAATTGTGTCTGGAAGGGCGGTGGGCGGGCTGTGATTCGGATCACACAGCGCTGTGCGGGCGCTGGAACAGCATTGCGGGCAGCTGTGGCGCGGGCGTGGTAGATTCAAGATTCTTCGCGAGTTGTTGGACGAATGCCGGATAAATTCACCGACGATCAGCTGATCCAGCAGGCACTTGATTTGGCATGCGCGGGAATGGGGCTGGCGTCGCCGAATCCATATGTAGGCGCGGTGATTGTCGATGCCGAAGGCAATGTCGCCGGCAAGGGAACCTTCACTTACGACGGTGTGAAGCATGCGGAGATTCTGGCTCTGGAAGCGGCCGGAGCGAGAGCTCGCGGCGGAACGCTCTACATCAATCTGGAGCCGCACGCGCACCAGGGTCGAACGGCTCCCTGCACAGACGCGCTGATCGGCGCGGGGATTCGCCGGGTGGTTGCATCGATGGCGGATCCGAATCCTAAAGTGAGCGGGAAGGGCTTCGAGCAGTTGCGGGCTGCCGGCGTGCAAGTCGAGGTTGGTAGGCTGGAGCAACCGGCTCGCCGCTTAAATGATGCATTCGCGCGCTATGTCCGGCACGGTGTGCCTCTGGTCACGTTGAAGTCTGCGATGACGCTGGATGGAAAGATTGCTCCGTCACCGGAGGCTCGCACACGGCCCACAAATGCGGGCGAGTTTTCAGGAATTTGGATTACCGGCGAGGTGGCTCGGGCGCACGCGCATCAATTACGGCATCAGCAGGATGCGATTCTGGTGGGCGTGGGCACGATGCTGGCGGACAATCCACTGCTCACTGACCGCAGCGGAAAGCCGCGCCGGCGCCCGTTGTTGCGTGTGATTCTGGATTCGCAGCTTCGCTTGCTGCTCGAGTCGAGATTGGTGAAGAGCGTGGCAACCGAACGTAAGAATGATGCTCTTGTCTTCTGCATTTCGGGCGACAGCAAAAAGAAGAATCAACTGGCAGAACTCGGAGTGCGCGTCGAACAGCTTCCGGCTGACGAGACCGGACTCCGGCTGGATATTCGCGCGGTGCTCAGGCGTCTGGGAGCACTGGAAATTCTGAGCGTGATGATTGAGGGCGGGTCGACCGTGAATGGAACTGCACTGGCTGCCGGGATCGCGGACAAGGTGTTCCTTTATTATTCGCCGCAGATTCTCGGAGGGGCAGAGTCAGTTCCCTTCGCCGCTGGCTCGGCAGGTGAGTTCAAGCCGGTTCACATCCATCATCCGCGTCTTCATTACTTCGGCTCAGACTTCGCGGTTGAGGGATACTTGCGCGATCCCTACGCAAGTTAGTTTTTGACACCTGTTTCTTTCGGTGGATTATCATTATCCGTTCACCTTTACCCGTTCATCTTCCGTTATTTCTGGAGGCACTTATGTTTACTGGGATCGTAGAAGAAGTCGGGCGCATCAGCCGCATCGAGCAGCGCGGTGAGAATCGCCGCATCACCATCGTCGCCGATCGCACTCCAAAAGAATTGGGCACGGGCAACAGCGTCGCCGTGAGCGGCGTTTGCCTTACGGCGCTCGATATCAAACCAGAATCGTTCTGCGCCGATCTCGCGCCCGAGACCTGGGTGCGCACGTCGTTTTCGCGCATTCACGAAGGAGCGCTGGTGAATCTCGAATTACCCATGAAGGCCGACGGGCGATTCGGTGGGCACATTGTGCAAGGGCACGTGGATGGCGTGGGCAAGCTGCTCTCGTTTGACCGCATCGCCGATTCCGAGAACTGGTGGCTGGATATCGAACTGCCCGAGGACGTGGAGAAATACACGGTCTTCAAAGGCTCGATTTCGATTGAAGGCATCAGCCTTACCGTGGCCAAGCTGGAGACGAATCGCTGCACGGTCGCGATTATTCCGCACACCGTTGAGATGACGAATCTGCATTCTTTGAAGAAGGGCGATCCGGTAAATCTGGAAGCGGACCTCATCGCGAAGTATGTGGAGAAGATGATGCGGGCCGAGAGCTCGGAGAATTCTCTTTCGATCGCCGAGCTGGTGCAGCAAGGATTTTAGGAATCACGTAGCCCCGGACGTATTCGTCCGGGGGGGTGAGTTAACGCTTTCGGATTTTCGTTTTCAACCCGCCCGCCTTCCAACAGGCTCGCTTCGCTCGCTGGGCGGACGAATGCGTCCGCCCCTACGCGTTTTATTTCAGGCTTCCAGCTTCAGTTCGTCCAGTTCCAGGAACTCCTGAATGATCGGGTGCGGGTCTTTTTCCATTTGCGCGTACGTGCCGAAGAAAATCGCTTTGGCTTCGTACAGGAACACAACGCGCTCCGCGAGTTTTTTCGCCAGCCGCATGTCATGCGTGACAACCAGGCTAGTCAGATTTAGCTGAATCTTCAGGCGCTTGATCAGGTCGCCGAGCAGTTGCGCCATCAGAGGATCGACCATGGTTGTCGGCTCGTCATAGAGCACGCATTCCGGACGCGCGGCCAGCGCACGCGCGATTGCGACGGACCGCTTCATGCCAGTCGAAAGATCCGAGGGCAACACGTCGCGCATTTCCTGCACGCCGACCATTTGCAACAGGCCGTCGACGATCTGGTAGATCTGCTCCTCGCTCAGTTCTCGCGTTTCGCGCAGAGGAAACGCCACGTTTTCTCCCACGGTGAGCGAATCGAATAACGCTCCATTCTGAAAAACCATGGTGACCTTTTTGCGGATGTGTTCCAGTTGGTCTTCGGTGTAGTCGGTGATGTCCTCGCCGGCGACAATGACACGGCCGGAGTCGGGTTTGAGGAATCCCATGATGTTATGCAGCGAGACCGATTTGCCCACGCCGCTGCGTCCCAGAATACAAACCGTTTCGCCGGGCAGCACTTCGAAGTTGACGCCGTCGAGCACTACGTTCGAGCCGAACGCTTTGGAGACGTCGCGGAATTGAATGTAGGGCGCGGGAGCGAGTTTGGCTTCGTCGGGCATGAATTCGGCTTTTTAGCTCCTAGCTTTTAGCCTTTAGCTTTTCGCGAAACTCCCTTTGTCGTCCTGAGCGCAGCGAAGGACCTGTGCATTTCTTCTGACCATTTCCGGTGCGCTCGCCTCCGCCAGTTCTTCCGGCGTATTCAGGTTACGGAAAATTGCTGGGGTGAAGCCCGCAGCTTCCAACTCTTCTTCGCTGATTCCCTGCACCGCCAACTGGCTGAACAACGGATCGATTCTATAGTGCCCGGCGCGCAAAGCGCTCTCTGCGGTTTCGGCGAAGTCGCGGCGGTAGACGGCGCACAGGGGCTGCCAGAATCCTCCGGCACGAGCTACCGTTACCGGTGTCTCTAGAGTGCGAGCCCGCGTGATCAGAAACTGCAGCAGCGCGAATGAGACGAACGGCAGATCGACGGCCACAATAACGCTCAACTCCTTGTCCGACGCCCGCAGCGCGGCGTGGATTCCCCCCAGCGGACCGCAGCCTGGATGTATATCCTCTACCACCGGCGCGAACGGCGCAAATTTACTGCGGTCGCCGACGATGCGCACCTCTGAGCTGACCGATCGGGCCAGATCGAGCCCGCGGGCCAGCAGCGAGCGGCCTTCGAAGGGGACGAAAGCCTTGTCCGTGCCCATGCGCGTGCTCCGGCCGCCGGCAAGGATGAAGGCTGCAACCTCAGGAAACGGGCCGTCCATTGGGCGATGATACACGGGTTACAGACTCGAACGAGATGCGAGTCCTATTGCACGAAAGTAACCTACCCAAAGCGAAAGCTTCGGGCGATGATGTCTCTGCGTCCGAGGGTTGTTCTCACCCGGAAGTTATTACCATGCCGCAAAAATTGATGGATGTGCTTATGCTTGGGCGCTGCTCACACGAGTTCTCCTGGCCGCGCCGCGGAGGCGACGGCAACTACTATCAGGTGTGCCTGCTCTGCGCCGCGGAATACAAGTATGACTGGGCTACCATGCGCCGCACCGAGCGGGTAGAGCATGCCACGCCGGAGACCGGGATTCGGCGCAGCAGCCATCCGCGGGAGAAACGGCCTTCGTGGGTGCCACGGGCGCGCCGTCTGAAGCTCGACATTCCGCTGCGCTATCGCGTCAACAAGACCAGCACGTGGTATGAAGGCATCATCGCAAATATCAGCCAGAGCGGCGTGCTGTTCAATGGGCCGCAGGGCCTGCCGGTGAATGCGCTGATCGAGATGGTGTTCGAGATGCCGGAAGAAATCTCCGGCCAGAAGAACAGTAACGTGGTCTGCCAGGGCCGCGTGATGCGAATCAAGGAAAAAGAGGCGAAGGCCGACGAGGAAAACTCCGGTCTGGCCGCCTCGATTGTGGATTACAAGTTCATCCACTGAAGCCACGAACGCTAGATCTCACGAGTCAGCTGCCTGGCGACGGATTCTTCGTCGCGGACGTGTCTCCATCATCAGTTCGACCTGTGCCGATCGTGAAGTAAAAACTCGCTCCCTTCTCAACCGCCCCTTGCGCCCACACTTCCCCACGATGGCGCTGAATAATGCGCCGGACCGTCGCCAGGCCCACGCCATTGCCAGGGAAATCGGCCGCGGCATGCAATCGCTGGAAGGGTTGGAATAGCCGGTCGGCGAATGTCTGATCAAAACCGCTGCCGTCGTCTCTCACAAAATAAGTGATTCGTCCCTGATTCTCGGTGTGCCCGAACTCGATGCGCGCCTCCGCGTGCCGGGAGGTGTATTTCCATGCATTGCGCAGCAGGTTTTCCATCACGATGCGCAGCAGGTGAGGATCGCCTTGCACCTCTTCCTTTTCGGGCGCGATAAATTCGACTTTCCGCTCCGGCGCGTTGCGGCACAATTCTTCCATGATGGAGCGAGCAATCGCGCTCAAATCTACTTTCTCAGCGCGCATCACGCTGGTCGTCACGCGCGACAGATTCAGCAGATCGTCGATGAGCTGCGCCATGCGCTTGCCGCTCGCTCGAATGTGCCCAATGATTTCGTGGGCCTGATCGTCGAGCTTGGACCCGTACTGCTTGAGCAGCACATAGCTGAAGCCGTTGAGGGCATCGAGCGGTCCGCGCAGATCGTGAGAGACCGAGTAGGAAAAGGCCTCCAGTTCGCGGTTGGCCGATACCAACTCGCGGGTGCGCTCGGCGACGCGTTGCTCCAGTTCGTCGTGAGATTTCCGCAATTCCACCAACATTTCGTTGAACGAATCGACCAGAACCGCAACTTCGTCGTTCTCGCGTGTGGGCGCGACGTGCGTCGTGTAGTCCTTGTCGCGGGAGACTTTTTGCGCAATCTGTGCGAGTTCGATGATGGGCTGCGCTACTGACTTTCTGAACGCGGAAGAAGCCACAATCGCCGCGAACATGGAGATCAGCAGTACCGCAAACGCGATCATGCCGTAACGTTCAAGCCTTGTGTCCATCTCTTGGAGGCCGGCGCGAAGGTAAACGAAGCCCACCGGCTTGCCTTCCGACAGGATCTGCCGCACCAGGACGACGTGCTTGCCGCGGAACCAGTAACCCTCAATCTTGTCGGGAGGAAGATTCGGGATCGCGATTGTATCCGGGCTGGAGTCTCGCGAATACTCTGCCAGCGGCCGCCTGCCCTCAGTGAAGATGCCCGCCGAAACCACGTTCTGAGAATTCTTCAGGGCGACCAGAGTGTTAGCGGCCGCCTGCGAATCGTTGAACAGAATTGCGGAAACGCTGTTGGATGCGATGATTTGCGCCTGGGCTGACAAAGTTCGCACCAGGCTTTCGCGGAAGGTGATCTGGTCATAGGCAAAGAATCCGGCGCAGGCAAGAAGCAGAGCCACGGCGCTCACGAGCATGTTCATCATCGTGAGCCGTGTGGCGATCGACTTGGTGGGAGTTCTGGCCACGCGCTATTTCCCCGCCTTGTTCTGGATTACCCTGGTTGCGACCTTCAGCAGTTCCGAACTCAGCACCAGGCTGCTCTGTTCGGCCGCGCTGCGATTCACTTCGAAGCGAACGCGATTCTCCTGCCGGAGCATGCCAATATCTCCGCCCCGTTCCGCGAAATGTTTCATATCGCTCACGGTCAGCCAGTGGAATTTCTGCGCATCGCTGAGAATGGCCGCCAGATGAGCCTCTTCCGAGGAACTGACAAACAGGATGTTGCAGGCGTCGGCCTCCGGCATCCGCGAGATTCTCAGCACTTTAATCTGCTTGTGGTCGATGCTCTCGCCGGTGACGGTGGCATCCAGCGCTTCACCGAACGGGTCTTTCCCTAAGATGCAGACTCCGAACGAGTCTGCTGAGCGCGTGGACGGCCAGGTAACAAACTTGCCGAAATTGAAGAGATACGCGGCTTCCACCTGCGATTCGGTGGGATGGACCTCTTGCGCCGCGGAATCATAGGCGCAGAGCGAAATCAGAAAACAAAGAAAGAGACGCAGCAGAGACCAGAGACTCGCGCGAACGAAGAGGAATCGCGGCGATTTTTCTGCATCCGCGGGCGTGCTTACCTTTGCCAAGTGATTTGTCCGTATACGCCGCGCTTGACGGCTACATTGGGGCCGGGGCTGGATGCAGATTCGAAGTGATAGGGCTGAAAAAGATTCCGCCCAACCACGGAAAATGTCAGAAACGACCGGGGCTTCCAGTCGAATCGCGTATCTATCGTGGAATAGGACCGGATGTCTTGCGCCTGTAATGCGCTCACGTAACGAAATGTGAGATCAAAACTAAATACTTTTTTAAAGTCCAGCCCGGAAGTCGCCGTACCCTCGTGGCGCGGGCTCGATCCTTCAGTGACGGGCGCAGAGCCCACATCCTGCGAATTCGTTCCTTTGCGCAATTGCATTTGCAGGAAGGAGTAGCTGGCTTGCAAACGCCAGAAAGAAAGCGGTCTCCACTCGGGAGCGATCTCTATTCCGCGCGTCGTGCCTACCAGGCCGTTGCCAAACTCCGCGGGTAGCAGGTAGTGCGGCGGCGTGGGATTGTTCTCGAGAAACGGAGCGCCGATAAGATCCTCGCTGAAAAGATCGCCATAGTGATTATAAAAAGTAGAGACATCGACATAGACCTTCTCAGTAATCAGCCGCCGGTAACCGATTTCGTAGCCGTTGAGTTCTTCCGAACGGAAGTTAGGATTCGGACCAAAGCGGGCAAAAAACGGCAGCCCATTCGAAGTACCGATGTAGCCGGTCAAGTTGAAGGCTCGCTCGGCGTCAGAGGGCGTGCGCAGAGCGTGATTAAACGCTGCCCACAAGGTTTGCGTTTTTGTCGGCGTCCACAACAGCCGCACGCTGGGTTGCAGTTGCAGGCCGGTGTAGTTGGTCTTCAGCAGTTTTGTGCCGAGGGATAACGAGAGCCGGTTCCGGATCAATCCAATATCATCCTGCACGAAACCGGTGAACAGTTCGTCGGTGCGGGTCGGCGGCGTGAAATATAAACCGGAGACGATGGTCGGATTGGTTCCGCGGCTGAAGCGCGCGCCCGCTCCCCAGGAAATCTGCTGCGCTCCGGGCAGGCGAAAGCGATCCAGGAAATCCACGTCTACGGTGTCGCGCAGGTCGGCGAAGTTGAGCTCGTGGCGGTTGGTCCGATCGTAGTAGGCCTGGACCGAAAGGTCCTTCCCCTCTCCCTGAACCTGACGCCAGCGCGCCAGAATATTTCCACCAGAGAGACGCGACGTTCCATCCAACACCTGCTGGTAGGGTGGAGCGTAGTATGTCGCCGTGATGCTCTCCCCCGCGCCTTCATCGTAGACATCGCCTTGAATGGTGAAGCTGTTCTGATTATCGCGGGCGATATCCACGCGAGCCCCGCCCTGCACCGCGCGCCAGCTGTCGTAGTGAGGGCCGGTGAGGTGGTATCCCGGGCCACGATCAAAGGCCATGGCATACACGCGATAGGTCAATCCCTTGCCATCGCCTCCGCCATAGCGCGTGTCGACGATTCCTGTACTCGGGGTCCCAATCACGCTGACGAGTTCGCCCTGCGTATCTTTGCTGCTCTTGGTGACGATGTTGATGACGCCGTTTACGGCGTTCGGTCCCCAGATGATGCCTCCCGGTCCGCGGATGACTTCGATTCGATCAACGTCCTCCATCACCAGGTTCTGAACGTTCCAGTAGGTCCCCGCCAGCAGCGTGCTGTACACCGTTCGCCCATCGATCAGAGACCAGCACACCGCGCGTCAGGTTGCTGCCGAAGCCGCGAATGCCGATTGCCCACTCGTTGTTGTTGATGTGGGCCGCTTCCACGCCCGGGGCAAGACGCAAGGCTTCCGGGACTGTCGTCACCCCGGCGCGGTGGATGTCTGCCTGGGTGATGACATAGATGGCGGCAGAAGTCTTCCAGACCTGCTCCGGTTCCTTCGAAGCGGCGGTGACTTGCACATTGCCAAGTTCGGCCAGGGAAAGATGCTTTAAATCCGTCTGCGTCTCATCGGCGGCCCATGCCGGGGCTTCTCGGCAAGCAAGAAAGAGGGCCAGCGCTAGAACTGCGGCGCTTAGAAAAGAAATCGAACACCTTCTGCCGGCATGTTGAGCTCGCACCTTCGTCCAGGAATGTTCGGGGCTCATTTTTTAATCTCGTTTGTCGGTAGATACTTACGAAGTAAATCGGTACGAAGAAGATCAATTCGAACTGCGCAACTCGATCAGACGCTGCACTTCGTTCACCAGATTTTCTGGATCGGCTTCCGCTTTCAGCATCCAGGAATCGACAATCACGCCTTCTCCGGGCAACGAGGTGAAGCCGGAAAGCATGACGATCGGCGTCCGCGGCCGCATGCGCTTCATTTCCTCGGCCAAAGCGGTGCCGTTGCCGCCATGACCCGAGAGCCAGTAATCCATGACGACGGCGTCCACGCTCGACGAGCGAAAGGCGTCCATGGCCGCGCTCGCCGACTTGGCTTCGAGCACACGATAGCCGGCGGATTCGAAGAGCGTTTTGCGCAGCTTCAGTTCCAGATCCTCATCCTCAACACAGAGAATGGTTTTCTGCGCTGCAGACTGATCCGTCGACTCGCGTTTTTCAGGTTTGCGCAGAATGGCAGCTACGGTCGACAGCAGGAACTCGGGGTCGTGTCCTTTATGCACCGTGGCATCGGCGACTTTTACCAAATTCTGGGGAAGCTGGCCCACGGCCGACACCACGACCAGTGGAAGCTCGGGATGCCTCTGGCGCAGTTTTTCCGCCAGTTCATCCCCTTTCATGCCCGGCATCAGGTAGTCGAGCAGGACGAGATGGACGGTCGCGCCCGTGGCCAGCAAATCCAGTGCAGCCTGACCCGATGGCGCCGTCATCACTGCATAGCCGCTCGCCTCCAGCAACAGCTTGCGAGCGGCCAGCGTGTCGCCATCGTCGTCTACGCATAACAGACATTTCGATTGCACAGTTGGGCCTTTAGGCGGTGCGAAAAGCAAGTGATGATTTCAGTTCAGCGGAGGGGATGGTATACAGGGTTTACCTTAGCGAAGCTACAGCAGAACTCTGCGGAAGAGAGCTATTGGATGGGCAATTCGTACGCAGACCGGGTCGGCGCATGTAAACCAAACTCCACCAGGCGGCTGAGCTTGGCTCCCTCTTGTGTACTCTCGCGGCACTCGGCCAGGATGGCCCGGCTCCGCAGATGTGTCACTTGCATCGCGGCATGAGTGCGGCGAAGCTCGGCCTGCAACTCCACCAGTTGCGCTTTAAGCCGACCCAATCTCTGAGATCCGCTCTTCAGGCAAGACTGGGCGGCATCGGCGCGCGATTGTAGTTCCCCGATCGAAGATTCGGTGCGGTCTTGGTGTCGCGAGTTTTTCCGAGCTGCTCGAAGGCTGCGCTCTGGAATCAGAAATGTATGCGACTCCGAGCAAACGAAGACCAGAGTCTTCCCAGGCGTTGTGACCGAACCGAAGAAGGCTTCAGAGTGGACGCTGATTTTCGCGTCGCCGCAGATGGGGCAGGCCAGGTCGTTAGCTCGCGGTCGTGCGGGATTTCGCCGCTGACGCATCTCAAGACTATACGCTTGTCTCGTGGGATTCACTGGATTGCGACGGGGGATCGCAACGGAGTTCGAGTTTACGCGGATTCTTCATCGCGGCAAGTGACCTGGACGTAACATTCCTCATGAATGGCTTGCCCGTCTTCATCGGTCTTGCTCGACTCGAGGGTTACAGGCTCGCGGCAGATCGGGCAAATAGGGTGTCCACGAGGCGGCTGCCGAAGGATTTTTTTGAGTGGCGACATTTTTCCACCGTTACCTTAAAAGTAAGGGGCCCGTCCACAGGCCCACAAGCGCCAAGGTGCGCCAGCGGAATACTTCGATTCCTTAGCTCTCGATCGAGACAGCAAGAAACCAAATCGGCAGCGATGTCTTGCCTGCAAGGACGAAGGATCCCCGCCGAGCGAAATCGGCGCTCCTTCATTGGTCTTCTTCGGTCTTTCTTCGCTCTCGCAAAAGAACGCCGCCCCGATTTTTCCTCAAATTCACCCCTACCCGTCTCCCCCTCACATTTGCTTCCCTCTGATGGTAAACTGGGGGCAAGTATTGAAACGGGAGTTCAAACTTCCTGTCCTGGGTTTCTGGGTAACCTATGCGAACACGCCATCCTGTCACGGAACCGGCCCATGTTTTAAGTGGGTGGAAGGATATTGCAAATTATCTCGGCAAGGGAGTGCGCACGGTGCAGCGCTACGAGCAAGAACTTGCTCTGCCGGTGCGCCGTCCCGCGGGCAGATCCGCAGGCTCCGTCGTAGCCACCAAAGCCGAACTGGATGCCTGGATCTGCGCCAGCCCGATCCGCGAGACCTTTGACTTAACCAAGCCGCAGGCAGTCTCGGAATATGCCAACTCCACGGCTACGCTCAAAGAGGGGATCGCGGAGATGAAAAGGCTTCGCGATGAGATGCTGGCCTTGCGCGCGGAATTGAAATCGGAGTTGTATGCGCTCCGCAACAGCGTCGGGAATCTCCGCGTAGAGATCAAGCGCGAGGTTGAAGTGACTTATCCCGCGGTGAAATTTGAGCCGCGCCCCCATAGAAATCTGCTCGGCATCTTTGACGCGGACGACCTGATCGTCGCCGAGGTGGAAACCTGGCCGCGAAAAGTGCCGGCCGTGAAACTCTCAGCTTCGGCCGCAGCCTTGACTGGAACTAATCGTTAGCGTCCGAACTGTGGTCTGCACCGTCGACGTGCTTCACCAGATCAGTGACATCCACCAGTGTCACTACTACTCCGTCAATCTTATTTTCCAGGGTGCGATAGGGTGTGATGCGGAGATTGTAAATCTTGCCGTCGCGGGCCCGGACTTTCTCATTGCGCATGGTTACGTCGCGCATCACATCCAGCATCCAGCGCTCAAATTGCGGTATCTCGAGATTCAAGGGCACATGCGTGAGCGCCTTCCCCACATCGTGGTTGGAAAATCCGAAAATGCGCTCCGCCTCGGGCGTGAATCGCCGGATGTGCAGATCTTCGCCCAGCATGATGATTGGGATGGTCGCACTGTTGAGCAGATTGATGAGATCGTTGCTCAGTTGCGACAACTGCTGGTTGCGGCGCTGAATTTCTTCGTTCACAGTATTCAGCTCTTCGTTCGCCGATTCCAATTCTTCTTTTGAAGTCTGCAATTCTTCATTGGTGCTTTGCAGTTCTTCGTTACCCGATTGAATTTCTTCATTGGCGGACTGCAGTTCTTCGTTGGTGGCTTCCTGGGATTCGATAATCGATTGCAGATATTCTTTTCTGCTGGCCAGTTCCTGCTTGAGTTGCGCGATCTGGACGTCCTTGGGATCAGAGATCGCCTTGGACCCCGCCCGCGCCTGCACTGACGATTCCTTGGGAGGCCTGTCCGCGTCTTTCTCCTCGAACAGCACCAGGAAATGCCTCTCATCCCGTGCCGGAGTACGAAATGGGATGACCTCGATCCGGATGGGCACAGCACCGTCACCATCTTCGAGAACTAACCCGTCCTTGGAAGCTGGAACAGAATTCTTGCGGGCGCTCTCAATCAGCGTACGCAGTTCGTAGAGCAATCCGGGCCGCGCCATCTTCAGCAGGTTCAGGCTGGCTTTCCCGGTGGGCAATTCGAGATAGCGGCTGGTGTGGCCGCGGCTCTGCAGGATTTCCAGATCTTCGGTCACGACCACGGCCGACGGCACGTACTTGGTCAACAGAAGACGGTCAGCCTCGCGCTGCACGTCCACCGGGGTCTTCGGCAATTCCTCGACCTCGCGGACGCGCTCGGGCTTCCGCGGGCCGGGTTCGGGCAGAGTGTGGGAACTGACGGCGAGCCCGAAGGTCACGCGCGAAGGTACCGATTTCCTTTGATAGATCTTGCTCTTGCGGTCGACGAGATCGAAAATCTCGCTCCCCGAACCGACCAACCCTTCGGTATTTCCCATCAGCAGAAAGCCGCGCTCCTTCAGCGCGTAGTGGAAGATGGGAATGATTCTTTTCTGCAGAACCGGGCTGAGGTAGATGAGAACATTGCGGCAACTGATCAGATCCATGCGCGAGAATGGCGGATCACTGAAGACGTTTTGCCGCGCAAACACGCACATCTCCCGAATGGACTTCGAGATCTGATATCCATCAGGAACTTTATGAAAAAAACGCCGCAGGCGAACTTCCGAAACTTCAGCGGCAATGCCCTCCTTGTAAAGTCCGGCCCGGGCGCGTTGGATGGCGGGCTCACTCAGATCTGTGCCGAAAATCTGGATGGGAACTTCGAGGTGCATTTCGGAAAGCATCTCCACCAACGAAATGGCATGCGAATAAGTTTCTTCGCCCGTGGAGCATCCCGGAACCCACACCCGCACCGGCTCCGCTGAAGGACGCTCGGACAGAATTCTGGGATAAACCACTTCGCGGAGACTCTCGAACACTTCGGGATTGCGAAAAAAACTGGTGACGTTGATCAGGACGTCGCGGTACAGCGCTTCCACCTCGGCAGGATTACGCTGCAGCAGCTTTACGTAATCGTCGAGCTCCGTGACCTGGTTGATGTTCATGCGGCGCAGAATACGCCGGCGGATCGTGGCTGTCTTGTAGTCGACGAAATCTACTTTGCTGTAACTCTTCAGCAGTCGGAAAATTTCCTTGAGGCGACGGTCTTTCCCGTCGAACGCCTCGGCGTCATCCTGGTTAGACGTATGATTCTTGAGACGAGCCAGTTCCTGTGCGATGCGCGCCGGCGAAAGCACGAAGTCCACTACGCCCGCGCCCACCGCGCTTGTAGGCATGCCTCCGTATTTCGCCGACTCGATATCCTGCGCAAAGGTAATGCCGCCGCCGCTCTTGATGGCGGAAAGCCCCAGCGTGCCATCGTTCGCGGTACCAGAGAGAATCACGCCCACCGCGTTGGGGCCCTGATCTTCGGCCAACGAGCGCAAGAACGAGTCGATCGGCATGTGATGGCCGCGGCTGGCCTCGCGCTTCACCAAATACAAGACGCCGTCGCTGATCGTCATGTCGCAGTTGGGCGGCAGAATATAGACCGTATCGGCGGACACGCGCATGCCTTCCGCAGCCTGATGCACCGCCAAACGCGTGGTTCGCGAGAGCAGTTCGACCAGTGCGCTCTCATGTGTCGGATCAAGGTGAGGAATAAAAATCAGAGCCAGCCCGGGCTCGGGAGGCAGCGCCCGCAGCAGATTGCTGAAAGCCTCCAATCCTCCGGCCGATGCCCCGATGGCCACGATCGGAAAAGTGGTGGGAGATTTGTCGCGACCGGGTGCTCGTGGGCTGACCGCAGCCACTTTAGCCACTTTGTCCTTACGCCCCTTGGGGACTGGCGTCTTTCCGGCTTTTTTCTTTGCGCCGCTGGCCATAAAAGAATCCTTTGAGACGCGGACAGTATATAGGACGTTGTTCACTTATCCCGGGATCATCCCGCTGGCGTATTTTGGCGCACTTGTGCGGTTTAACGCCGTGCTACGGTTATTTTCAGTGGATTAGTTGGGGCGGCCCTTGGGGTTTGACGCAGGCCCAAGAGCGCCTGAGAGCTTTATGGGGTCTGTCCACATGTCGAGAGTTTACGGCTGGCAGCGCTTTTACGAGGCAGCCATTCTGGAAACCAATCGTTCCCGATTACCGGCATTAATCCAGGCGGCACAGGCCGCGATCGACGCCCGTCTGCAGCAATTGCAATCCGATCACAATGGTACGGCAGATGAGAGACTAGCGATCTCAGACGCTCTGTCCGGTTTGAGCGTTCTCCGCAAAGAGATCAACTAGCCCTGATCGACTAGCATCGATCAACTGGCCCGGTCCGGAGCGTTCTCCGCCAGCGACTGCGCGGTGGCCAGCAAATGTGCCAGCGAATCATCCTTCGCCACTACTCGCCATATTCCTGCAGCAAATGCCTCCTGCTCAAGTCGATAAGTGATGAACGACGTGAACATGATCAGCGGAACCTTGGGCATCAGTTTCTTGAGAAGCTTCGCCGCTTCAATACCGTTCATCACCGGCATCGACAGGTCGAGGATGATGCAGTCGGGGTGAACCTGCTGAGCCTTTTCCACCCCTTCTTTACCGTTGCCGGCTTCTCCACACACCTGCCACCCGGGGGCCGACTCAAAGTACTTACGCACGTGAGTGCGAACCAGAGTGCTGTCATCGATGATGAGGACGCTGCATAGCATGTGAAACATTACGAGCGTACCAGGATGATTTCAAATAAGAGCACTCTCGCATAACACCACGCGGGGCAGTGAGAGTCAATGCTAGAGTTCGCGTAAGTCATAGGCCTGAGAGGCGGTTACGGGAAAATGCCCTCTGAGCCTACGGGGCTGGAGCGAGAGCGGAAGGTGGGTAGCGACGCGAGAGTAGTGAGAACTAAGGTCAACCGGGGATTGCTCTGACAGGTTCACTGTATTGCCGGAGCAAGCCCCAGTTGGTTCATCGGCGCGAGATCACAAATTGCTCTCGCGCCGCCCTGCGGAGAGACTAGAGGCCTTTCCCCATCATGTAATTGTTCTGACGCATGAACCAGCCAGCCTCCGCGTTATAGAACGGCCACGGGAAGGCGTTGTTCACGTACTTGCCCTGAATGCTGTTGATGTAGGTGGCAAGCCGCGCCTTATCTCCCATGGCGGCCGCTGCTTCGCCGACCAGACACCAGGGGAATCCATCCTGCGCGTTGTAGGAGAGCGTGGCCCAGCCCGGCCATGCCTTGTTGAAGGCCGCATACGATTGCTGCGCGCGCGGGTCGGACGAACTGACGACGCCTTCGAGTACAGGAAACACCTGAGCGGTGGCGTCCGCATACCATGTGCCCATGATGGGCGCAGCCAGTCCTCCAATGTCATTTTTGTAGACGGCCCACGTGCCATTACTCATCCACATGCCCAGCAATCCGTTGAGCATGGAATCGGCGGCGTTGTTGTAATAGGCGGCCTTCGTGGAATCGCCGAACGCAGTCTGATAGAGGGACGCCAGATCGCGCAGTCCGCGATAGGCTTCAGCGTTATCCATCAAGTACTTGATCTGATAATCCGGCTTGGCCCAAGTGAGGCCATCGCTCTGCTGCGTCTGAACGAGCACTCCGCCGATCACGTCGAGCTGATACGACAAATTCTTGATCAGCGATTGCGCGCTCGAATCGCCCGTCTGCCAGGCATTCCAGGCGAGACTGAGGAACGTTGCCGCATACGAGTCGGTGGAGTCAGCATCCTGCGTCGAAACTTCGGCGCCCCCGACGATGTTGTAGTTATAAGTGGTGCCGTAGAGACCCCACTTGTCGGGCCAGTTGAGGTGGTTGACGTACCAGTTCATCCAGGCCACGACCTGCGGCATGCGGTTGGGATCGCGAGTCATGCCGATGGCGGCGATGTTGGCGAAGTACGGGTCGATCTCCTGCGGCGTAAACAGCAGCGCGCCATCGGATTGCGAGAACTGCGACACATACTGCGAGGTCGCGTTGAAGTTGTTCTGGTATTGCGAATTGTTATTGCTCGATGAACCCACGGTAATATTCATCGTATTGACGTAAGACGCGCCCAGATTGTCCCAGGCGACGGTGGTAATTTTGTGGCCTCCGGAGGGAACCGGCAACGATACATTCAGGCTGGAGGCGTCAACTGTGTACGCGTTGTTGGCGTCCACATAGATGCGCATCGCGTTGATCTGCCGCCCGCTCGGCGCACCCGCCGACGCCACAAACTGCACCGGAGAAGAAACCGTAGCGCCGTTCGACGGCGATGAAACCGTGATGCCGGAGTTGGTGTTGACGTTGATCTCAAGCGAGCCGACTGCGACCTGATCGACCATGTTCCAGGCGACCGGAACCACGTGGTGCGATCCTGGCGGCAACGACACATAGGTATCGACCGATCCGCCGGTGGTCTGGTAGACAGGCTGGTTGTCCACGTAAATCCACACTGCCGCGACGGGATAGTTGCCGCCATTCGCAGTTGCCGTAAAGTGTACGGGCGACGCTACGCTGGAGCCATTGGAGGGTGAAGTCATGCTGATGCTCTGAGCCAGAGCACAAGTTCCTAAAACCGCTACAGATACTGCACCGCGCAGCACCTTCGACGCGGCGATTCGACGAGCTTTCTCGGAGCCGGCGGACAAAAAGCCGGAAAATTGGCAGAGAAATACATTGGGCAAAACAGACCTCCGGTATCTTTTGTGGAATTGCCCAGAGAGAAAAAGGCGGGAGCGGCCGGAACTTCAACATCTACTGGGTCGTCCCGAGGAAAATACAGGAATCTACTGATTGACGCAAGAATCAGAAGTTCTACGTCCGAAGTTATCAGCCTTCCAAGATGTTGAAACTGCGCGGCGAGGAGCTTAAGGCTGCTTGGCGAATGAGGGAAATTGCGTTTCGGCAAACCATTTGCGCTGGTTAAATCAAAAGAAGAGAGACATTACAGGGCTGTGGACGGAGAATGCAAACTCGGAGGTTTTACTTCCCTTCAGATATCCAACGAATCCGCGGCTCTCCAGCTCATGCCCCAGGAATAAAAGCCGATGAAGGCGAGAATGTCGAGGAACGGTCCGAACACGAAGTATAGAACCGGCATGAACAACACCGAGCCGTGGAGCAGATAGACCTGCAACAAATATTGGTGGGGCACGAACAGAATAAGGTGGCCCATCGTGACCATCGTGAGGAACACTTTCTGGGCGAGGCTGAAGTTTAATAAATAGAAGGTAAATGCATAGAGCGCAGGGACTAAGCCAATCAGAATACAGCTGAAAACGAGCATGCTGACCGTGTATCCCGGCAGGTCATGGGGGAACCGGGCTGAAGCCACGGCGAAGTAAATGATCGCGGTGGCCTGAAGCAGGCAGAAGCCGCGAATCAAATACGACCACGGCAACGATTCCTCGCTGAGCAGAAACGTCGCGACAAATGCGAGGATCGTAACCACGGCGGTGATCCACCAACTCATTCCACTCGCTGGCCCCGCCGCCAGGCTGAAGCACGGCAGGGCGAAGTGAATGTGCCACCATCCTTGAGGCACCATCAGAACCGTGCTGTTCAGATCCAACTCCGCGCCCCAGAAAACGAAGATCCGTTCCCACATCCGGCCCACCGCGGGCAGGACGCCGATCCACAGCCCCGAAATTCCCAGGGCCAGCGCGAAGCTCTGGATGATGCGCCACGGACCGATACGAAGCTTGACGAACGCACGATGAGGCGTGATGATGCCGCCGCGCCATCCCCGATTTCGAGCGCTGGCCGGCTCCGCCGTGGGCGGCTTTCCATTCGCCGGTCTAGAAATCGAGGAATACACCGGCGGTGCCTCCCCAGCGATGATAGGAAGTTTCCTGATGCTGCTCGATGTTGAAGTTAAAGCCCCAGTTCGGCCCGATCCATTGCCGCCAGGTTCCGTTTACAGTTCGCTCGGGAAAATCGAACAACACGTTGGACGTCGGAAGCGAAGTGGAAGGCGGCGCGATCACCTCATAACCTTCCCGTCCCCACTCATAGCGGAGCGTGAAGTAGTGCTCTTTCTCGTATCCCTCGTTCACCGCGAGATATTGCGTGCGCGCAAAAACGTTCCCCGGCGTAGTGTGGGTCCACATCAGCCCGCCTTGCATCACCACCGGAACCTGCGAGAAGTAGTAAGCCGCGCCGCCCTGAAAGCGCTCGTCGTAGTTGACGGTCTTGCTCTGATCGAAACCAAAGCCGCCGTTGATCACCAGTTGCTTCCGGCTTAGCAGTTTGCGATTCATCACTCCGGTGAAACTGTATCGGTTAAGGAAGAATCCTCCGACGCTGGCTCCGCCGGAAAATTGCCCGTACCAGTCCGGAGAAAACGTGTGCGTCAGGCCGAGCGTTCCGAACCATCCACTATCGCCGAAGCGGTCCTCATGAGTCAGTTCCCCATGAACCGTATTCGGCCCGCCCGACAAAACGCCGCGCAGATAAAAATCGTTCCAGTTGGAATAGGTGCCACTCAGATCGCTGTGGCTTCCTCCTACTTCGATGTATCCCGGGCCGTCGAGGCCGAGCCCAAGACCGCCGACGCCAGGCCAGCTTGAACCCGGCGCCACCGTCGCGCTGGGGTTCGCCTGCGCGAACGCCAGGGCGCAGAAAACCAGCGGTGCAATTACGAGCGAAACTATGAGCGGAGATGCTTTCTTCATCTTTTGGCCTCGATAGGCTCAGTGTTGCCGCGCCCTCCAGAGTCGCGGCGTTGCTTCAATTCGACTTTCAGTTCGCGTCCGTCGGTATCCGCGATCAGGATCAGGCCATCCTGCACTTGCACGGTGGCGTGGCCTTTCAACACGCGAGGCTCAGAGTAGGAATCCGCAGGAAATGCCCAGCTCTGGTGCGCCAGGCTCTTGGGATGCGAGGCGAGCAGCGTCACTTTTTCCGGCGCATCGTGCAGCAAAGTCCAGCGCACGGATTCGCGCTGCGTCATGAACTCGGCCAGATCGGTCATGGTGTACCAGCGGAAGCGGCCCTGTTTTTGCATCTCGTCGGCGTTATCGAGCCAGGTGCGCAGCGTAGGAAAGAATCGCTCCGCGCCGTAAGGATGCGTATAGACGAGCCGCGCGGTGTGCCGCCGCACGGTGTAATCCGTGACCGCCAGCAGCCAGTCGCGCACCGCTCCGATCGCGACATCGTCGAATCCCATTTCCTCCAGGCTGGCTTCCTTCCCCATGTGAAGAATCGGAAAGGCCCAGATGTCGGGACTATCGCGCTCGCCATTGCGATAGACGCGCGTCGGTCCGAGGCCGGCGTCGCCGGTAAAGTAGTAGGCGACGATTCCGTTCTTCTCCAGCCATCGCGTCACCCATGCCGGATGATTCCCCAGCGGTGCGGAATACTCCGTAACCCGCGTACCCGAAACTTTCTCCAGCGCGTCTTTGTTGAGCTGAAGATATTTCTCGAACTCCGCGGAATCGTCGTCGCTCAGGTGATACCCGAAGTAGTTGTGAATCCAGCCACCATGGCTGCCGATCTCCTGTTTTCGGGCAAGCAGGTAGTGAATCCACTTCTGCGCCTCGGGATCGTGCAAGACATCGAGTCCTTTGTGGTCGCCGAAGTCGTCGACGTCAGGTCCAGCCGTGAAGTGAACCGAAAAACGCCCACGATCGAAGACACCTTCGTCGGCCAGAATCTTGAGAGGCTTCAGCGAATTGCGGGCATCGATGTGCCAGTTGAAAACCAGTCCGCCCACGCCGTCCGGAACCGACGCCAGATAGGGCAAGCCCAGCATGCGGAAGGCGAAGAAGTGCAGAAACGAATGCAGCAGCAGTCCGTCGGTGCGCGACGCCAGATATCCGAGCGGAAGATTCACGAACAGCACCTGCCCTGACTCTTCCCGGCGATAGCCCGCGGCCAAGCCACGTTTCGATTTCAGCAACACCGTTCCGTCGAAATTTCCGGTGGTGCGAAACACGGGATAATCGACCGCACCGTAAAGATAGGTCGCGAAAGCGGAACGGCTGTCCGCATCCTCACGCGCCGCCACGGGCCGCCAGTCTGCCAGCGTGTCCTTTGTCATCCACCGGGGCGAAGCTGCCGGGTGGAATGCCGAGTTCGCGCATCGCGGCCGTCGTTCCGGTGACTTGCTCCGGCTCCATCGTCTCGGTGCGATAGAGGTCATAGAGCGCGTAATTGACGCCCACCAGATTGGAGAGACGCGATTCTCCCGGCGTAAAGCGTCCGTTCAGATCCCAGGTGCAGGCGTCATAGACGACCATGAGATTTCCGCCGGCTTGCACGTACCGATACAGTTCTCCGACCAGCACGTCGTTGGCGCTGCGATGAAGCTGATCGGGCAGCACCACGCCAGCCGCGTGCACCGTCGAGAGCGGATTCAGAAATTCCGAGTCATGAATCGGCTGCAGATGAAAGCCCTCTTCGTTGGCGGCATCCACCCACTCCTGCACAGCAGCCGTGGTTGCGTCGACCCCATCGGGGAGCAGCAGAAGCAGCGTGTCGGCTCCCGGCTCGCCCACCGCGGCCTCCAGCCGGTGCACATAGTTCCCCGTCGCGAACAGCACCAGCGGCACGATGACCGCGACGCACACGTACTTGGTCGCTTTTTTCATGGTCGAAGTACAAGATGGCCGCGCAGGCGTTGTGGATCCAGTAACTGCGCTTGCGGAAATCGCGCTCGCAAGGATTGCCACACGGCTTCTTCGAGCACATTCCACGAACCGCTCCCGCGCAGCGAGTCGGACTGCGACGTCCAGCAAGCGGCTGCGTCCGCGTCGCCTAGTTTCGCCGCCGCCAGCGCGACCAGTCCCCAGGGCTGGCGTCATAGCGTCGCTCAATCCAGCCCGCCCCGAAGCTTGCTTCCACTGCTCCCAGGCCTGCCGCGGATCCTGCCCGGCCCGTTCAACTCCGCCAGCCATGGATAAACCTGCGCCACCACATCCGGATAAAAAGCGGGAGGGTTCTTTTGCATCGAGGAACGAAAGCGCTGCGTGACGGTCCCAGAAGATTCGCTCGATGGCCTCGCCAGTTGTTCCGCGCGCGCGTCAGTCGTCGCCGCGGCGGGATCATCCAGGCGATGTTGCCCCTGGGCCACATCTTTCAGGGCCGCGTAGACCTCGATGTTGTCCATTAACAACGCCACATGATTCCGTGCGAGATGTGATACACACCCAGCCGCCGATTGTGCAGTTTCTCCAGCTGCCTCGCCGCAAGGCCAGACTTCGCTGCCATCCGCGGGCATGCCTGCTGCCGGCGCCATGCGGTAAAGCAGTTGCATCCACAGCGCCAGCATCGAATCATCCGCATCGGCTGGAGCGCAATCGCGCCACTCGCCGTTCGTGCGGCAGAAGCGCCGGAACAATCCGTCTCTTCTGCTGCCGCGGCAAAGCCAACTCAGATCCATGCCAACGCAGCCTCGTGGATGTCCAGCCCGCCGTCCTGGGCGACGATCAGCGCCTTGGTGGCGAAGTACGGTTCCACGTAATTGCCTCCAGGATTCAACGTCACCGCTCCATCCGGTGCTTGAAAAGTCGCCGGATCAAAGACGCGGCATACCCCGAACCAAGTCCGCTCCAGAGCAGCAGTCCCGCTGTCAAGCAAAGTCTTGTTCGCAGGTACTGCGATTCCCAAACCGCGGAGAAGCGTGCGCATTAACCCTCGACGCTTCCACGCACGCGCGCCCAAATCGTCCCGTGCAGTTGGCATCCCGCTGCGATCTGCGCAGCGCGTGACGAAATGGTCGTGAGCGCATCGGTCCGCCGACGCGGCTGCCGCGAGCGATCATTACATCGCCCTCCGCCATCACCGGACCCGCGACGAAGCGAGCGCTGTCCGAGTCGCACCGTCTCCCGGCAGACGATGCTTCCGTGGACGCAGGCATCTTCCGCAAGCACCGTGTCTGCCATAACTCTTGGCGCTGCCCAGAAAGTCGTGCGCCGCGCGCCCAGGCGTACCTCGCCGCGTGGCAATCACATTCGCGTTCAGAGTCTCTCCCGCAGGCAGTACAGAATTTCCCTGCACGCGAATCCGCGGACGCGACGAATCCAACACGTCGTCCGCGAAGGTGCCACCGCCATATCGATGCTCGGCTTTGGCGTGCAGAGTGTGTCCGGGAACCGCAACGCATCCGGCAGATCCGGCGTCCTCGCCATCCACGGTGAAAGATCGCTAGGAGCATGCATCCGCTCAAACCCGCACCCGCGCTCGAGCCCGAATCGATTCTCCCGCCGACAGACGTCCGTAAGCCGTACTCCCGCGCCGCAGATAAACGCTTTCCATCGGCATGCAGCCAGCGCAGCACAGAGCTGTTTCTCCCAAGCTTGATATCGCTCGACGCCAGCGCTGCGCGCAACGCCGCGCCCGGCCCTAGCTCCAGCGTTCCGTCTGCATATACGTCCGCCTCGACCACCCTCCCGGCCGGTATCGCCGCCGATTGGCCAAGCATCGACGTTACTCCCTCTGTCGTTTGCGGATGGAAGTCAAAATCACTCGCCCCCACCAGCATGATCTCCATTCCCTCTGCCGATGCTCGTGAAACTTCCCCGACTCGCCGCGCAGTCGCTCCAGTTGCGGAGCGAAAGGGTTCCAGCCGCCAGCGGAAAATCTCGGCAAAATTACCGATCCTCCCGTCATGCCGCGTAGTCGGCAACGGAGTCGCATCCGTCGCGCCTCCACAACTCCAGTACAATGCAGGAGTAACCGGCAGCGCCAGCAGGGCCGCAGTAACCACGAGTCAATGCCAGCGGCGCCCATGCGGACATAAGCGTCAATCTCCCAGCACAGAAGAGGAGTGAGCGTGGGCCATCGATTCCTCCAGTACCGGTGCGCTTCGCGACAACGCATCTCCCAGTACCGGAGCGGTGCGGGAGCGCTCGGTCTTGTGCCACACCAGGTTCGGCGTTCCGAATAGACTCTCCGTGCGCCTGTTGCCAAGCGGCGTGCGACACACTGATGAGACTGACGGTGAATCCGAAAAGAGTCAGCGGCAGCAGACGGATGCGTTGCCGCGAACCGTCCAGCCGCGCCGCGGCGGCAATCTCAAAAAAGGCGGCAAAATTTCCCAGGGTAGTGAATGCTCCGAGGGCCAGAACCGTTAATCCGCCGCCGAGTTGCACTCCGGTGTAGAACAACACCACGGCCAGCACCCAACCCAGCAACAGCACCGGCCCCATCAGGTACACACCTAGCAGCAGCACGCCGTCAGCGCTCGTCCAGCCAACCGCGCGCCTTCGCCGTCTGCCGATGTAGCTGGTCATCGCCTGGTTGTGCCCCTTGGCCCAGCGCATGATCTGCCGCACGCGAACCGGCCAGCGCTCCGGAACTTCTTCGTAACACTCCGCGCGATTTTCATACGCCGTCTTCCAACCCGCCAGCAGCAACCGGTAGGTGAGGTCTGTATCCTCGGCCAAGAGCGTTCTCATTCCATCCGCCAATTTCATCGAGCGCGCTCTTGCGCACGCCCGCGACGGTCCCGCCATACTGCGGCACCATATGCAGATTCATGCGCGCTTGCTGGTCGACCTGGTACCCGCCCGAGCGTTCCAGATCCAGCAGCCGCGTCAGGCATTTCTTCCCCACGTTCAGCGGCACCACGCGCCCCATCACCGCGCCGACCTCGGGATCGAAAAATGGCGCGACCAACTGCCGGATGAGCGCCTTGCCGGGAATGTAATCCGCGTCGAAGATGAGCACGACTTCGGTGTTCACCCGCTCCATCGCGTCTTTCAAGGCCGCAGCCTTGCCGGGCTTTCCGCCAACCCGATGGAAGGGTTCGATCTGGGATGGTCTCGGCGAAGACGTCGATAATTTCGCGCGTGCGATCGGTCGAGCGATCGTTGACCGGGATGATCGTCAGCCGCTCCCCGGGTAATCCACTTCGAGCAGCGCCTTCAGGATGTCGGCGACTACGGCCTCTTCGTTATGAGCGGCGACCAGAACGGTGATCGCCGGCCAGCGGCAGTTTCCACGTCGACATACGGGTGACGTTGCTTCCCGAACAGCCGATTCAGCGTGAAAAAATAATGACGGAGAGTGTAGATACAGATTAGAACCAGGATCGTCCGAAACAAGACCAGTAACATACGCCGTCACCGCGTTTCTCGTTAGCTTGTTATCAGAGCCTGTTATCCGAGCTTCTTGTCCGAGGAAGCTTACGTTTCTTGGTTGAGTCGCGCTAAGCTGCGACCTGTTCCGTACTCTCCGTGCCCTGAAACTGTTCCGCATCTTCCAGGACGGGTGTTTCGTTTTCCAGCCATCGCGATAACGCGAGGACGATTCGTTCCGCTGCATGCCCGTCGCCATACGGGCAGTCGCCGTTCGCCATGCTCTCGTAAGCGAAACTCTACTTAGCAGTAGCGAGGCCTCCCGCACGATCGTCTCGCGCGACGTTCCGACGATTTTCGCCATACCCAGCAGCGAGGCCTCCGGCCGCTCCGTTACCTTGCGCAGAACCAGTACAGGTTTGTGGAAGATCGCGCCTCTTCCTGCACCCCGCCGGAGTCAGTCAGCACCAGGTAGCAGCGCCGCAGCAGCGAGAGAAATTCGAAGTAATCCACCGGCGGCACCAGGTGCACGCGATTGCGCTTCCCCAGCAGGGCTTCCACCGTGGTCCGCACATTCGGATTCAGGTGCACCGGATAGATCACGCGAATGTCAGGGAAGCTTTCGGTCAGATCAAGAATCGACTGGCAGATGTTTTCCAGCTCAGTTCCCCATGATTCGCGGCGGTGCGAGGTCACCAACACGATGCGAGAACCGTCATCGGGAACACCCTCAGGCAGCGGATGGTCGAGCCTGCGGGTCTGCACAAGACGCTCCACCGAATCCACGATTGTGTTCCCGGTAACGACCACGTCGTCGGGAGAAAAACACTCGGATAGAAGGTTTTCCCGCGACAGCGGTGTGGGCGCGAAATGTAGCCCAGTCACCACCGCGGCCAGCCTCCGGTTCGCTTCTTCCGGCCAGGGCTGAAACAGATCGCGGCTGCGTAATCCAGCTTCCACGTGAGCAACCGGAACTTTTCTATAGAACGCGGCCAGGGCCGCGGCAAATGCTGTAGTCGTGTCCCCTTGCACTAACAGGCAGTCGAGCGGCGTTTTTGCAAGAAGCCCATCCACAGCGGTGAGGATGCGGCAGGTCAATTCGCTCAACGTCTGGTTGTGACGCATGAGATCGAGTTCGATGTCGGAGGCAACGTTGAAGATCTGCAACACCTGGTCCAGCATCTGGCGATGTTGGCCGGTTGAAATTACGACGGGCTCGAATTCGTTCGCATATTTGCGAAGCTCAAAGACAATTGGAGCCATTTTGATTGCATCGGGCCGAGTGCCGAACACAATTCCAATCCGCTTCTTCATCTGTGGCGCTCCTGCAAGCCCCATTTAGAGTCTTTGTGGACCAAGCGGGTTTATCAGGGGTTTGCTGCAGATGCTCCAGCATCTTTACTGCAGTGCGCAGCGCAGGCGGCAACCCAGCGCGCTTCTCCCTACATCCATACGCGCACCGTGAATGGTTCTTCTGAAGCCGTCGCCGGTTGGGCCGTAGAAGCGGGCTCTCGCCGAGCGCAATTTTTTGCACACCTGCCAGTCGCCTGTTACGCCTGCGATTGCGCGGGCATCATTACGGACTTCAACCGTCGCGCCGTGGAACTCTGGGGACGCGAGCCGCTTTCCACCGATCGCTTCACCGGAGCGCATCGCGTGCTCGATACCAGGGGCGATCCGATTCCCTTCGAGGCCACAGCCACCGCTTTTCTGCTGCGGTCCGGACTCTCGCAAGTCAACCGCGAAGTAGCGATTGAAAAGCCCGACGGCAGGCGCATCACGGTGCTCAGTAACGTAGCTCCGCTGCTGGACGAGAACGCCAACGTGATTGGGGCGCTGGATGTACTGCAGGACATTACAGACCAGCGCTCTCTGGAAGATGCTCGCCGCGTGGCGGAACGCATCAACGCCTTTACCCGCGTGGCCCTGGAAGTGGCGCAATTAAAACCTGCGCTGCACTCTATGGCTCAGCTGTTGGATTCCCTTGGCCGCGAAGCCACGCTTAGCGTGGAGGCCGCGCGGCTTCACCGAGCTCGCACAACTGGAACTGGTACGTTTTGACGCGCTCGTCCGACGCATGTCGCACCTCTCGGGCGTCGCCTAGCGTATGCGGAGTAACCAGGTGACATCCCCGCAGCTGACTTACGAAATTCAACGTCCCGTGCGCTGGAATACGTTCGTCGCCGGTCTCGCCATCAACCTCATTCTGAGTGCGCTGGTGGCTGAAGTCGCGCCGCGCCTCGCTCGAGAAGTTACAGTCCGCAGCATTAACACCAACCATTATGTAACTCTGGTGGCGCCGAGGATTTACGCTCCTGCCCCACGTAGTGTTGAGGCTCCTCCAGAAGTCGCGAGACTGGAATCGCCGGAGCTGTCTCCAGTCGTCGCTCCGAAACCGGTTGCATCGCCAAAGCCCCTCAAGACCGAAGCCGTAAAGGTTCAGCCGCCGAAGCCCGCCCCGCAACAGCCGGAGTCGCGGCACATCGAAACTAATGTCTTCGAAGCGACGGCTGCGCCCAACAAGCCAGCCCCTGAGCCAGAAAACAAAACGAATGTTTTCTCCTCGGCACCGTCGCAGACCGCGACCCTGCAGAAGCCTGCGCGTCAGGTTCAAACCGCTGGCTTCGGCGATCCCAATGGCGTAGCGAGTCAAGGTGATCCCAAGCGAGATACGGTCGCCCTGGTTCACGTTGGTTCGTTTGGAGCGCCTGCCGGGCCAGGAAACGGGAACGGCACATCCGGCGCCACGGGCGCAAGCGGCACCCTTCGCAGCGCGGGATTTCGCACCGAAGTTGCCTCCGCAGCGCCCGCTCGCAGCGGAACTGTAACCTCCAGCGGATTCGGCACGCCAGTCGCGCCGTCCAGCGATGTCACTCCCACGCACATCGAGAAGAAGCCTGAGCTGCAGCCAGTTGAGATCGTCTACAAGCCACGCCCGGCCTATACGGCCGAAGCGCGCCGCATGCGCGTGGAAGGAGAAGTCTTGCTCGATGTAATTTTCACCGCGTCCGGTTCCCTGCGCGTCAATCGGGTGGTGAAAGGTCTGGGATACGGTCTTGACGACGAGGCGCTGGAAGCCGCCGAACGCATCCAATTTCGGCCTGCTCGGCGCGACGGCCAGCCTTACGACTGCGCCGCGCTCGTTCACATGGTGTTTGAACTCGCAAAATGAAACTCAACTTGGGAGATGTTTCCATGCGCGTACTCCGCACGCAAGCTATCGCAATCACTTTCCTGCTTTCGTTGTTCTCTGCCATCGGGCTGCACGCAGCTGATGACACGAAAACTCCGCAGGAAAGCCAGGCTTCGGCAAAAGATAACGAGATCGCGGATCGGATTTTCTACCGCGAGGCGAAGTTCGTCCAGGATCTGAAGCCCTACACGCCCATGGTCGAAACCTACATTCAGAACTTCAAGGGCGACGACGAACTCGGACAGGTCCCGACCAGCGACAAGTACTTCATCGGTCGCCTGGTCATGAACAAAGGCCTGCAGGACGTCTCCTTTCAACAGGCCCCGAAGAACGCGGCCAGCGTGATTCTGCAGAAACTCGACGGCTTCTACAAAATGAACTATGTCGCGCTGGGCTTCATGCAGATGGTCTACATCTCCGGCTTCGACAAGAACAATTACGACCTGAAGTATATCCACCAGGAATTTTCTGGCGATATCCGCACGCTGGTCTTCGACGTCTCCCCCAAGCCCAAGGTGAAAGGACCGCATTTTCAGGGGCGCATCTGGGTTGAGGACCAGGACTATACCATCGTCCGCTTCAACGGAACGTATCTGCCGCAGCGAAGAATGAATTTCTTTTTTCACTTCGACGCATGGCGGCTCAATGTGCGGCCCGGCGTGTGGGTACCGGCGTTCATCTACACCGAAGAATCGGACGCGAAGTACGCCCTCTTCCGCAAGCTCGCGATGCGCAGCCAGACCCGGCTCTGGGGCTACAACCTGAAATCGCCGACTGACACCGATGAGTTCACCACGGTGCAGATCGATGCGGCGTCAAATGTCACCGACCAGACGGGCAGCGCCAACGAGATCGTTCCCGTTGAGAGCACTCACAAATGGCAGCGTGAAGCGGAAGACGATGTGCTCGATCGCCTGCAACGCGCCGGACTTCTCGCGCCTGAAGGCGACGTCTCCAAAGTTTTGGAGACCGTCATCAGCAACATCGAGATCACCAACAAGCTCGACATCCAGCCCGAAGTGCGCGCGCGTGTCTTGCTGACTACGCCGCTGGAGTCGTTCACGATCGGACACACCATCGTCGTCAGCCGCGGCTTGTTGGACGTGCTGCCGGACGAAGCCTCGCTCGCCATGGTGCTGGCCCATGAACTGGGGCACATCGCGCTCGGCCACGCGCTCGATACGAAGTACGCCTTTGGCGATCGCATGGTCTTCCCCGACGAGCAGACTTTTCAACGCATTCAGTTGTCGCGGGATCGCGCACGAAGAAGATGCGGCCGACAAAAAGGCAATCGAATTCCTGCAAAATTCGCCTTATAAAGACAAGCTCGCGACCGCTGGATTATTTCTGCGATCGCTCGAAGGGCACTCCAAAGAGTTGCCATCGCTCATCACACCACAGTTCGGCAGCCGCAGGGCTAAAGGTGACAGCGTGTTCCGCATGAGCGCCTTACTGCAATCGGCTCCTGCGTTGAAGACCGATGACGTCACGCAGATCGCTGCGCTGCCACTTGGAAGCCGCGTCAAACTTGACCCTTGGGACGATCACGTCGAACTGAACAAGAGCAAGCCTGTGGGTTTGCAGTCCGCGCGCGACAAGATGGCATTCCAGGTCACGCCCATGATTCCACATCTGGCCCGTTATAGCGGTGGCCCGGAAGTCGCCAACGCCGGCGGAAACGGTAAGTGAACGTGTTCGGCTAACAAACGTGCTTACCAATTGAATTTCAAAATAGATTTCGAGGTCCAGTTATGAATCTACGCGCCACGGTTCGTTACTTGTTCTCAATTGTCAGTATTGCAACTCTTGCGGCACTTACCGCTTGTGGCACGAACTCGAGCACGTAGCACAACTCACCGACGACTACCACGCAGCGGGGATTCTAACCTGATCCAGCATGTTATTTTTCTCGCTGAAGAATAAAACTGTAGCTTCGACGACTATTTCTTCTTCGGCAAGCTGAATGAC
>CAVWQT010000008.1:0-383686 GCA_963757095.1 uncultured Acidobacteriota bacterium
ATCAAAGTTAGAGATCGGGGAGCTGGGGTCCCCGATCCGATCATGCCCACCAGAAACGAAGGAGTAGCCGAGTGAAAACCAAGTCGGGAACCGACGAGATTCTACGCTGTTCGTTCTGCCACAAATCACAGGACGCCGTAGCCAAGCTGATCTCGTCGCCCAGCGATTACCCCCGCGCCTATATTTGCGACGAGTGTGTCGCCGTCTGCAACTCCATTCTTGAAGACGACCGCACCGCGACGCCCGTGGCCAGCACTCCGAATCAGCTGCCCAAGCCGCAGGGAGTTAAAACCTTCCTCGATGAGTATGTGATTGGTCAGGAGCAAACCAAAAAGAAGCTGGCGGTCGCGGTCTACAACCACTACAAACGCATTTTCATGAACCGGCAGAAAGCCGCCGGAGATGGCATCGAGCTCAGCAAATCAAACATCATGCTGATTGGTCCGACCGGGACCGGCAAGACCCTTCTGGCGCAAACTCTGGCTCGCATGCTGGATGTGCCCTTCGCCATCGTCGACGCGACCACGCTCACCGAAGCTGGATACGTCGGCGAAGATGTCGAGAACATCATCCTCAAGCTGTTGCAGGCCGCCGACGGCGACGTCAGCCGCACGCAGACTGGCATCATCTACATCGACGAAGTCGATAAGATCGGGCGCAAGGATGAGAATCCTTCCATCACCCGCGATGTCTCCGGCGAAGGCGTGCAGCAGGCGCTGCTCAAGATTCTCGAAGGCACCATCGCCAATGTTCCTCCGCAAGGCGGTCGCAAGCATCCTCACCAGGAATTCACGCCGGTCGACACCACCAACATTTTGTTCATCTGCGGCGGAGCCTTCGTCGGTCTCGACAAGATCATCTCCCGCCGAGTCGGCAAGAAATCGCTTGGCTTCCGCACTGGCGAGGACGCGGAAAAGAAGACATGGCGGTCTCCAAAGAAGCGCAGCCAGGAATTGATGCAGGAAGTGCAGCCGGAAGATCTGATCAAGTTCGGACTCATTCCCGAATTTGTCGGCCGTCTCCCCGTCGTCGGCATGCTCGAAGACCTCGACGAATTCGCCCTGATCGAAATTCTTACCCGCCCGAAGAACGCCATCGTCAAGCAATACCAGCGCTTGTTCGAATTCGAGAACGTACGCCTGAAGTTTAACGATGAGGCTCTGCGGGCGATCGCGCGCCAGGCCATGGCTCGCAAAGTGGGCGCCCGCGGCCTCCGCATGATCCTCGAAGAGCTCATGCTCGACCTGATGTTCAACCTGCCTAGCCAGAAGAAAGTAAAAGAGTTCGAAGTGACCCGAGAGATGGTGGATAAGCGCAGCGCTTCCTTCGCCACCATCATGGAAAAGGCCGGATAACCATTCGCCGATTAACCATTCGTAGAGACGTAGCTTCTTACGTCTCGGCAGCAACTGTGACCCGATCCGCAATCGAACCATCGGCAGGATTAGATGTTCCTACAAAATGGACCGTAAGAGCCATGCCGAAAGCTTCCCGGACAAGGTAGAATAACGTTTAGTTGACGGGGAAGCCCTTTACCCAGGGAGATTCTGTGACCACATCCAAAGAGAAGTTCGAATCCCGGAAGATGCCGATGATGCCCATTCGGGACGTGGTCATCTTTCCTTTCATGATGACCCCGTTCGTCGTGGGCCGCGAATCGAGCGTACGCGCTCTGGAAGAAGCGCTGGCGGCGGATAAGAAGATCTTCCTGGCCACCCAACACGACGCCTCCATTGACGAACCCAAGGCCAACGAGATTTATCAGGTAGGCACGATCGTCAATATCGTGCAGAGCCTGAAGCTGCCTGACGGCAACATTAAAGTTCTGGTCGAAGGCATTGAGCGCGGCAAAATTCTGGGAGTCGCCGACACCGACGGCTACATGCAGGCCACCGTCCGCGTGGCGCGATATTCAACCGAGGCGAATCCGGCGCTGGAAGCGGGAATGCAGCGGGTCACTTCCCTGTTCGAGCAGTACGTGAAGCTTTGCCAGGCGCTGAATTACGAGACCATGATTTCGGCCGTGCGGATGGAAGACCCGGCCAAGCTGACTGACGTCATCGCCGCCAACCTGCAGCTTTCCATCGAAGAAAAGCAGGAACTGCTGGAAATCTTCGATCCGGCCGAGCGCCTGACGCGCATCGCCGACGTGCTCGACATCGAAATCGAAAAGCTGAACGTCGACCGCACCATCCAGTCGCGCGTGAAGCGCCAGATGGAGAAGGCGCAAAAAGAGTATTACCTCAACGAGAAGATCAAGGCGATTCAGAAGGAACTGGGCCGCGGCGAGAAGAGCGAATTCGACGAGCTGAAGAAGAAAGTCGAAGCCGCCGGCATGCCGAAAGAAGTCAAAGAAAAGGCGCTGCAGGAACTTAAGAAGCTCGAAGCCATGCCGCCCATGTCGGCCGAGTCAACCGTGTCACGCAACTATCTCGACTGGCTGCTGGCCGTGCCGTGGAAGAAGCGCTCCAAGGAAATTCGGAATATCTCGCGCGCCGAGAAAGTTCTGAACGAAGATCATTATGGCCTGGAGAAAATCAAGGAACGCATCCTTGAATTTCTCGCCGTGCGGCAGCTGGTAAAGAATCCCAGAGGCTCCATCCTTTGCTTCGTCGGACCTCCGGGAGTCGGCAAGACTTCTCTGGGCATGTCGATCGCCAAGGCCACTGGACGCAAGTTCGTCCGCATGTCGCTGGGCGGTGTGCGTGATGAAGCCGAAATCCGCGGCCATCGCCGCACTTACATCGGAGCCCTGCCCGGCCAGATTATTCAGATGATGAAGAAGGCCGGCACCAAGAATCCGGTCTTCATGCTCGACGAAGTCGACAAGATGTCGATGGACTTCCGCGGCGATCCGTCGGCTGCGCTGCTCGAAGTGCTCGATCCCGAGCAGAATTTCATGTTCGTCGATCACTACCTCGACGTCGAATACGATCTTTCGCAGGTCTTCTTCGTCGCCACCGCGAACGTGATGCACACCATTCCTCCTGCCCTGCAGGACCGCATGGAAGTGCTTCGCCTGCATGGCTACACCGAGCAGGAAAAAGTCGAGATCGCTAAACAATTTCTGGTGAAGAAGCAGATGCTGCCGCTGGCCTGTCGGAAAAGAACATCAAGTTCACCGACGAAGCCATCACCTGGCCTCATCCGCTCCTACACGCGCGAAGCGGGCGTCCGCAATCTGGAGCGCGAAATCGGCAACGTCTGCCGCAAGGTCGCGCGCAAGGTGGTCAAAGAAGGCGAGAACTACAACATCACGATCACTGGCGAGAACGTCAACGACTTCCTCGGCGTGATCAAGTTCCGCGACACGCTGGCCCACGAGAAGAGCGAAATCGGACTGGTCACCGGCCTCGCCTGGACCGAAGTCGGCGGCTCGATCCTCGAGCACCGAAGCCACCGTGGTCGATGGCAAGGGCAAGCTCACTCTGACCGGCAAACTCGGCGACGTCATGCAGGAATCGGCGCAGGCGGCGATGTCGTATGTGCGCTCGCGCTCGCATCGGCTGGGCCTGACTCGCGACTTCTATCGCAATCTCGATATTCACGTGCACGTGCCGGAAGGCGCCATCCCGAAAGATGGACCGTCGGCCGGAATCACGATCGCCACCGCAATTTCCAGCGCGCTGAGCAAGATTCCGGTTCGCCGCGATCTGGCGATGACCGGAGAAATCACGCTTCGCGGCAAGGTCCTTCCCATCGGCGGGCTGAAAGAAAAACTGCTGGCCGCGCATCGTGCGGGATTGTTCGAAGTGATTCTGCCCAAGGACAACGAGAAAGACCTGGCGGAAGTCCCCGAGAATCTGCGTACCGCGATGAAGCTGCACTTCGTCGACACCATGGACCAGGTGCTGGCGATCGCTCTCGAGCGCCCGCTGCCCAAGAGCGAAGAGATCGTCGAACAACCCATGACGCCGCTGACCACGAATACCGAGGCCCCAACCGCTCACCAGTAAGTTCAACTTCGCGCAAAGAGGCCCGCGCAAGCGGGCCTTTTGTTTTGTAGGGACAGCATTTTGTAGGGACAGCCGCCCCCGGCTGTCCAGTCGAGCGAAGCTCGACGGCTGCGTGTGCCCTTGCCAACTCTCCCGCCCCCATTGCACACTTGAGCATGAGGATTCTTTCGCGATTCATGGCTGCCGCCACCGATGCAGCCCACTTCCCCATACCCAGCCTGCCCGAGATCGCCTTCCTCGGCCGCTCCAACGTGGGGAAATCCAGCCTCATCAATTCTCTGGTCGGCACCAAGCTGGCGCGCACCAGTTCCACACCCGGACGCACGCGCAGCATCAACTTCTTCGAAATCCGCTGGCCCGGAAGGCCGCGCCCAGAGGTGATCTTCGCCGACCTCCCCGGCTACGGTTACGCCAAACTTTCCCGCGAGATTTCTCAGGAGTGGCCGAAATTTATCGAGCCCTATCTCAACGACCGTCCCACGCTGGCGCTGTGCATCGTGCTGGTGGATCCCAATGTTCCGCCGCAGCCGCCGGATCGGCAATTGCTCGACTTCCTCAGCGCCTCAGGGCGCAGTCTCCTGCTAGTCGCCACCAAGAGCGATCGCATGTCGAACAACCAGCTCAAGAATGCGCTGCGCACTCTCGCGCAGGAATATCCCACGGCGCAGATGCTCTCCTACTCCTCGAAGACTGGCGTCGGACGCGAGGAACTGTGGAAGCAGATCCGGCAGGCCGCGTCGCAAGCGCCGATCGAAGACTCCGCGCCGCTTCAACAAGAAGGCTAGGAAAAGCGGGACCCAAACGGGACATCGGCCTTCGAGTACTCACCTGCGAGTCCCTATAATCCATGCCAGTTCGTTATGATGTTCGAGCATGGCTTTATATCTGATTACAGGCGTGGCCGGCTTCATCGGATCGTCGCTGGCGCGGGCGATTCTCGCGCAAGGCGACCAGGTCCGCGGCGTGGATAATTTCTCCACCGGCAAGCGCGACAATCTGACTGAGATTCTTGATCGCATCGACTTCCGCGAAGCCGACATCACCGACGTGGATGCAATGCACCGCGCCTGCGCCGGAGTGGATTTCGTTCTCCACGAGGCCGCCATTCCATCCGTCCCGAAGTCGGTGATCGATCCGCTGGGCAGCAATCGCGCCAACGTCGATGGCACGGTTAACTTGCTGGTCGCGGCCCGCGACGCCAAGGTAAAGCGCGTCATCTACGCCGCCTCGTCCTCCGCCTACGGCGACACGCCCACGCTGCCCAAGCACGAGGCCATGAAGCCCGATCCGATCTCTCCGTACGCCGTGGCCAAGCTCGCGGGCGAGCACTACATGGTTTCGTTTTACCGCTGCTACGGCCTCGAGACCGTCTGCCTGCGCTACTTCAACGTCTTCGGACCGCGCCAGGATCCTTCCTCGCCCTACTCCGGCGTGCTGGCCAAGTTCATCACGCTGATGCTGCGCGGCGAGCAGCCCACCATCTTCGGCGACGGCGAGCAGAGCCGCGACTTCACCTACATCGACAACGTGGTGAAGGGCAATCTGCTGGCCTGCCAGGCTCCAGCATCGCAAGTCGCCGGACAGGTTTTCAATCTCGCGACCGGCGACAGAATCACGCTGAACGAAACCTTCAACCTGCTGTGTGGATTGACGAACTATACTGGCAAGCCCAAGTACGAGTCCGAGCGCGGCGGAGATATCAAGCATTCGCTGGCGGATATCGCAAAAGTGGAAGCGGCTCTAAGCTATAAGCCGACGGTGAATTTCGAAGAAGGCCTGCGGAAGACAGTGGAGTGGTATCGGGAAAGTAGATGACGGGCCGAGCCGTGACTTAGTCTCATGGTTAATGAGCGTAAGGCCTGGTTACAACACTTTTGGCGGCGCATTGATGCTCGGAATGGGCGTAAAGTGTTCCCTGTGAACCGCACGGTCACCCTTGCAGCGCTGTTTCTTCTCAGTTCCATTGCCGTCTGCCAAACGCCATCCCACGCGTCGTATTGTTCGACTCTCAAATACTTGCGGCACAAAGTTTCATGCCTCTGTGGGACCGTCCAAGTGTGTTCGGGGGATATTTGCGGCCGCCCATCAGACTATGATCTCGACGACGATATCACCATAGAGCTCCGGCAGAAGGGCGGCACAATTCTCGACTCGAAGAAAGTTGTGGTCGAGACGAGTGAGAAGCAGGGCACGACGCAGGACGGCACAATGACCTCTTACAAAGAAACGGGGCGAAGATTCTGTTTCGAGGGCAAACATGATGGCGACTATCTGCTTGCCTTCGTGCTCCACAAGAATGGCGTTCCCCAGCCAGCGGTCATATTTCCGACGAACTACTCACACAAACGGAGCAAGGCCTGCGATTCCGTGTACATGGTAGAGCCGATCTGCCCAAGATAGTGCATCTGGTTGGCGTTCATTTACGCGGTTCTGCCCCTGTTCCGGGATCAATGATTGAAATGGCTGTTCGCAACACTTGAACCATGACAAGTTGGGGGCTGTCGTGTAGAAGTGATACATGAAGCTCTGGCCCATTCTTAGTGTTGCATTCGCGCTTGGTGCCGCGTTCTTTTGGGGTTGGTCAGCGATAGTCAACGTGCCACTTCTCAGGTCAGGCTATGGAACGCTTGTCAGCGTGATGAAAGATGGGTCTACTGTAATCGGCGAGGCGCCATTCTATGCAGCGTTAGCGACAATTTCACGCCTGAATGCGGTAGCAGCGATATGTGCTTTTTTCTCAGCCCTCGCCCAAGCTGTCACTTTGTTTCGGGGTAAATAGACGCTCACCCACAACACAATGGCGAAAAATCCCGATATCACTCACTAACGCCGAAAAGCCGCCTACTCGTGCCGTAGCGCCTCAATCGGATCCAGCCGCGAGGCGCGGAATGCTGGGATCATTCCGCTGATCAGGCCTACCGCGCCCAGAATCAGCGTCGAGGCAATCAGCGTTCCGGGAGCGATGATCAGCCGGATATCTCCCGCTTCGCCGTTCTTGGCAAAGGCGCTGTATAACGTGAGACGGCCCACCGACAGAGCTACTCCGTAGGCCAGCAGAACTCCCAGCACGCCGCCGATTGCGGTGATGGTCAATGCCTCGGCGAGGAACTGCATCAGGATGTATCCGCGCTTAGCGCCCAGTGCCTTCTGCACTCCGATCTCGCGCGTACGCTGCGTCACCGACACCAGCATGATGTTCATCAGGCCCACGCCGCCTATGCCCAGCGTCAGGGTGCCAATGAATCCCATCAGGATCTTCAGTCCGAGCGTAATGATTTCGAACTGATGCAACTGGTTCATCAGGTTAAATACTCTCACTGCTTCGCGATCCGACTCGTTGAACTTGTGCTGCCCGGCCAGAATCGAACGCACCGCCGGCTCAATCCGCTGATATTCCGGAGTCTGATAGTTGAACCAGATGGTGTCGAGGTAATGAATGCTCTTCAGATCGCTCATGGTGCTGAACGGAACGTAGACCATGCGGTTGATGTCGTCGTTGCCTTCTTGCATTTTCGCGCTCAACACGCCGACGACTTCAAAGCTCAGCCCATCCACACGGATGTGCTCACCCAGCGCGTTGCGGCCGGAAAAAAGTTTCTCTTTCGCTTCCGAACCAATCACCGCGACCCGCGCCCGTTGCAGCTGATCTTCCATGTTGTAGAAACGGCCCTGGCCCAGCTTGAGCGAGCGAATGTCATACACGTTCGGATCGTTCCCGCTGGCCGTCAGCGTGAACACACGGTTGTCATACTGCACCGTGGCCTGCTTTTCGACCGAGGGCGTGATGTGCGTGATTTGCGGAAGATTGGTGGTCAGCGCGTCGACGTCATCCTGTGTGAAGCGAACCGCGACTCCCGCTTTCTGACCGCCGGCCTGCATGGAAGTCTGGCCGGGCACCACGATGACGAGCTTCGTACCAAAATTCGCGAAGATGTTCGCGCACGCCTGCCCAAAACCGTCGCCATAAGCGAGCAGCATGACCACGGTGGCAATGCCCCACGCCATGCCCAGCATGGTGAGCGCCGTGCGCCGCCGGTTGTGACGCATCGCCCCGTAAGCTTCGTGGAGTAGATCTTTCATTCGTCTATAACTCCTGCCGCAGCGCTTCCACCGGCTGTAGCAGCGCGGCTTTGCGCGCCGGATAAAGTCCTGCGATCACGCCCGCCAGCGTCAGGGTGCCAATGGCCAGCATCGCCGACATGGGCACCAGCTTGGGTGGATCAAATCCTCCCGGGCCCTGCACGCCTCCCATCAACCCCATCAGCCCGCCGGCGAAGGCGAGGCCAATCAGCCCGCTGCCCAGCGTGAGCAGCAAGCCTTCCAGGAAAAAATGCAGCAGGATGCTGCGGTTGGTCGCGCCCAGCGCCTTGCGCAGTCCGATCTCTCGCGTTCGTTCCGTGACTGCGACCAGCATGATGTTGATCACTCCGATTGCGCCCAGGGCCAGCGTCACCATGCCCACCGCTCCCAGAAACATATTCATCACGTCGAAAATAGTTCCGACCATCTTCGATTCCTGGATCGAATCCCATTCGTCGAAGGCATTCTCGTCGTTGGCATCGAATTCGTGATTGTGGCCGACGATCTTGTGAACCTCATCGCGCGCCAGCACGTGCGCTGCGGTCACGCGCGGCTGATACTCAACAAATGAGATGGAGTTTTGATGGTTCTCGCCCTTGAGTGGGAAATTTGCCGCCATCACCTCAAACGGAATATAGGCGCGATTGTTCAGCCACATGTTGTCGCCGCGGCCCAGGTGCGGCATGCTGCCCACCACTTCAAAGCGCAATCCGTTGATCAGGATGAACGCGCCCAGCGCCGGACGGCCGGGAAATAAAACCTTGGCGAGTTGGTTGCCCAGCACCACCACGTTGCGCCGCTGCGCGCCGTCCAGTGCGTTAATCCAGCGGCCCTCTTGCAGAGGCAGATAACTGATCTCGTTCAGTTGGGGCTCGGTCCCAAGAATTTCTCCACTGCTATTGGAAAATTCGCTGATCTCATGCAAGTCACTGCGGGAAATAACGGGGCTGGCATTGCGCACATCCACGGCGTGCCGGATGTCGGTGTAGTCCTGGTAGGTGAGCAGATACGACCGGGCGGAATTCATGTTGCCGCTCACCGCCGGCGCGCGGCCGGGAAACAGAAACATGATGTCTTTGCCGAACTCCGCGAGTTCGCGCTTGTTGCCAGAGCGGAATCCTTCGCCCACGCCCACCAGCAAAAGCAGCGATCCCACGCCCCAGGCGATGCCGAACATAGTAAGAAACGAGCGCAGTTTGTGCGCCCACAGATTGCGGAAAATCTGCCCGAAGATGTCTCCCACCGTCCGCATAATTGAGATCCTTTAACCCGTTAGGGCAGTAATTCGGGCATCAGCTTGGTCACAAGAGGATACGAACACCAATGGCTGAAAGTTCCAGGAAATGGACTTACGCCTAAGCTTTAGACGCGGACGAGGAGCCATTGGTTAGCCCGAAGCGGCTGAAATCAGGCCAAAAGGGTGGCTGGATTGGAAGAGTGGTTGAATCAGGAAGTTCAGCCGTTGGAACGAAGCTGCGCATCGTACTCGCTCTCCGAGTCGGCCTCCGGTGCGCCTTCAGCCTCGAAGTCATATCCGGCTAGCCGCGCCAACCGCGTGCCCGGACTGGCGCCTCCGAAGAAGCGGAAGAATCCCCAATACAGCGCCGCCACACAAACTGTTGCGCCTGCCATCAGCGGCAGCGGCCATCGCGGCAGCTCGCGGGTGACGAAGAGAAATATCAACGCAAACAATAGCAGGCCGGCCACAACCACCAGCGAGTTCACGGTCCACGTCAGGCCTCGTTTGGAAAGCGGCCGCGAGAGCCAATCCAATTCGTCGCGCTCGTCCCGTGTGGAAGGAATCGGGTCGTCAAACAGAAAGTCGGCGCTCCGGGACGCAGGTCTCGGCGGCTCAGCCCTCGCCGGCAGTTCGATGACCTTCACCGCCGTGCCGGAAACTGTCAGCCCGTCATTCTGTGCGGTCTGCGACAGAGCGTTAGGACTTCGTGCACCCGCCAGCACCGGCCCGCTGGCCGCAACGCTTTGTTCATGCAGTTCCACGCCCTCCAGCAGGTTGCCGAAAATCCATTCGTCAATCTGCCGCGACAGGCGCGGGGATAGATCCAGAAATCGGATTCCGCACTGCCCGGAGAATGTCGCCCACATCACCTCGCCGCGAGTCTCCACCCGCAGCCGCGGATAGCGCAACTCAAACCGCACTCGCAAGATCTGCCGCGGGCGCACCGCCGCGACCACCTGCGCTCCCATCCCGTCATGCGTCAGGTTACGGACGATTCCGCCGTTTGCCTGATCCAGCGTGACGTAGGTGAGAGTGCGGAGTTCGTGTCGGTGGCGAGTGCGTATCTGCCGCGCCGTGGTGACTCCGGTTTGCATGCACTTCCTCGAAAACTTTAAGTTCGGACCGCTGACCACCACTCTAAGCGGAGTTTAGCCCGCATCAGCCTGCTGCTCTGAGTACCTGAATTGGTTCAACCGTGAAGGCGGGTATGCTGCCTTTCTTGTGTGGGCTGCGCGGAATTCTTACTGAAGTACATGTCCGAAGGGGCATGGTCGTGCAATTGCCACATGGCCTAAAGACCGCTACCTTAAGAGTGAACGTCTCGCGCACTGGTAACAATGATTTCGAAGCCGGACACCGAAACAGTTTCGCCATTGAACGCTGGAAGTGTGCCTGCCTGGCCGGTCGGCGATGAAGCGCCGACCTCAGCGGAAGTGCCCTTCGATTCCTCGCCTCCTTCGCATCTCGACGCCCTGCAAGCCCTGATTGCGTTTTCGGCTCTGCACGAGCAAGTGCGCAAGAGAAAAATGCTGTCAGTTCAGCACGTTGGCTTCGATCAAATCACCCCAGCTGGCGGAGTTTGAACCTGGAGAACTCTTTGTTCTCGACGAAGTGCTGCAACTGGTCGCGGAGCGCGCCGTAGCCATCACTGGAGCGGACGGGCTCGCGATCGCGCTGGCAGAAAATAATGAGATTGTGTTGCGAGCCGCCGCCGGCACGGTTCGCCCCGATGTCGGCGCACGCATTGACCGCGATTCCGCCTTCTCTGGCGCCTGCTTTCGCACGGCACAAGTCGTCAGCTGTAACGACACCGAGACCGATGCGCGGGTGAATCTCGCGGCCTGCCGCCGCCTTGGCACGCGATCCATGGTGGCCGTTCCCTTGTGCGGACGGCGCCGCGTCATTGGTTTGCTGGAAGCGTTTTCTGCGGAGCCCTACGGATTCAATGACAGCGATGTTCGCAACCTGACCCTGCTCGCGGAACTGGTGCTGGGAGCGCTCCGGCCGGAAGATGAAGACCGCTTCGCAGAGTCGGCGCAGGTCGCCGAGACCAGGCTGGATGCGGCTGCCGTGCTGACTTCTGCTGCGAAGCAGATTCCTGTAACGCCGCTTGAACACAGTCTCAATTTTGAATCCACGCCTGACGTTGCGGCAGTGTCTGCGGCAAGAACGGTGGCCTCTGAAACGGCTTCGACCGGACCGGTCGCGATCGAATCGAAGACGCCCGAAGCTGCGAAGGTCGAATCCATCGCGGCGACGGAGAATGCGGCCGCAATCACCAACGCCGAAAACATTCGTGGAGTCTTTGCTCAGACCGAGGAATTGCAGAGCGTCCAAGGCCCTCGACGCTCGCGGGCATTTCTTCTTGTCGCATGTGCAGTGGTGATCGCGGCCTTCGCCGCAGGCGCGTGGTGGAAACTCAAAGGATCTCAATCCGTCCCCGCATCGATGCAAACTGAAACACCTGCGTCAACAGCGGGTTCGGCCGCGCCACAGCCCACTAACGCGAATGGATCGAACGGCGAGACTTCGAACCCCGCTTCCGCGCAAACTCCCGACGCTGACACTCCGGAAGCTACTGCTTCATCGCAGGACGCGGCAAAGTTTCCGCAGGTCACGGGCATCCGGCACTGGTCGTCTGCCGATTCCAGCACCATCGTGCTCGATCTCGAAGATCAGGTGCAGTATGAAGCGCACCGTCTCGCCGGGCCGGATCGCATCTACTTCGATCTGCATGACACGCAGCTTCCATCTGACCTTATCGGCAAATCCATCGAAGTCGGAGACGCGCTGCTGAACCGCGTTCGCGTGGCGCAACCCGTGTCCGGCATGACCCGCGTGGTGCTCGAGACCAAGGCCAACACGAACTTCTCCGTCAGTCTCGAACCGAATCCGTATCGCCTGGTCGTGGAAGTCCGCAAGATTGGCGCGGCGCCCAAGACTGCCGTGAACCTATTCCCCAACGCGGAGAAGAACAAGCTGGCCATCGTCGTTCCTCCGCCGACCAAGGAGGATTTGCAGTTGCGCGCTCGCGCGCCCAAGATGCGCATTGTGGTCGACGCCGGCCACGGTGGATGGGATCTGGGCACGGTCGGCCGTCGCGGGCTGCTGGAAAAAGATGTGGTCCTCGAAATCGCGCAGCGTTTGGGCAAGCTGCTTGAAACTCGGTTGGGGTCGGATGTGATCCTCACCCGCAGCGACGATACTTACATTCCGCTCGACGAGCGCGCCGAGATCGCCAACCAGTCGCAGGCGGATCTGTTCATCTCGGTGCACGCCAACTACAGCGATCTGCCGTCGGCTCGCGGCGTGGAGACTTACTACACCAACACATTCACTACTCCGGGCGCGAAGGATCTCGACACGCGCGCTGGAGCCAAGCCCGCAACCACTGCGTCGCTGACGCCGGCTGATCTGCATGACCGCATCGACCAGTCGCGCCGGCTGGCGGCCAGCGTGCAGCGGTCGTTGTATGGCACGCTCGCCGTAGAGAATCCGGGGCTGCGCGATCGCGGCATCAAAGAAGCCGGATTCGTTGTGCTGACCGAAAGTTCGATGCCTGGAATTCTGGCGGAAGTCTCGTTCGTATCGAGTCCGACCGACGAGCAGAAATTGCGCAGCGACGGGTACCGCGAGCAGATCGCCGAAGCTCTATACAAAGGCATCGCGCGTTACGCGGTTGCGTCGAAGAGCGTGAAGGTAGCGAGCGCCGCGAAGTAGCTGCGAGGCTTCCCTCAGCGGCTAAAGCCTTCTCTCTTTTACGATTCCAATCGGCACGAGTGAAACTCGTGCCCTTCCCGATTCGCCTCGCCGCCGATCATGGAACAGAAAGGGCAATCACGGAACTGGGAAGGGCGCGACTTCCAGTCGTGCCAATCAGCTCTCGCAAAATGAAACTGGCTTTAGCCGCTGAGGGCCTATTTGCGCTGATGAATGTCGTCTCGACTGAATTTCCAGCCAAGCGAGTCGCCTTGCCCCGAGAGTTGCTCGAACTCCTTGATTCCCTGCTCTACCTGGCTCTCGTCGGCCTTCGATTTCGTAGCGTCACTCAGTCGTTCTTTCATAACCGTCGTCCTAGCGAGATTATCGCACCTATGGATTTCTTCCTGGAATGCCTCCGAAAGCCCCGTGCCTCGGCCTCCGGGCTGGCGCCCGGCGGACAGCCGAGGGCGGCTGTCCCTACATGCATCAACGGCTACTTCTGTGGGGCGTTCTCTTTCTGGTACGACGCGCTCAACGTGCCTTTGCTTTGGGCTATCGGTAACAGCGTGGGATAGAACTGGACGAACGTGGTGTCTACTGCGGCGTGTTGGGCGTGGCAGGTGTAACACTCCATGTTGGTGGGAACGATCTTGGCGGTTTTGTCGTCGCCGAAGATGAAGAAGGCCCACTTGCCGGGGAAGCGCGCTTCGTCTTTTACGTGGGCTTCGATGCCCATGATTTCGGTGCCCTGGTAGCTGCCTTTCTGGTTGATCGAACCTTTGTCCTGGCCCATGCGGCCTTCTAGGACTAGGACGGTTTTGTCGGGCCAGGTTCCGGTCTCGACGAATGACTTGTAGGACTCGGGATTGACGAAGACGTTGTCGAACATGTGGTGGCCCATCGACATGGACGGGTTATAGCTCATGTCGAAACCAGTCGTGAGGTAGACCCACTGGCGATAGTTCTCGGGGAGCTTCATCTGTCCGTCGGCGGTGTAGTCGGGACCGGAGGCGGGCGGCGGCGTTGCCGATTGCAGGACGGCGGCCAGCGACAGGAGCAGCATCACGGCGAGCAGCAGCGACATGGGTTTGTTCAGCATGCCGAGCAGTATGGCGCAAGTGAGTCGCCGGGGCCAGACCATCGGCTGCAGGGACTTGGCATTTGGCTGCATTGTTTGATGGGCTCGAAGGATCGTAAGATACGATCCTGCTTATGGACGAGAGCCGCAAACGGTCTGAGTCGCCGCGCTGGTTGTGGATTGCCGCCATCTGGGGTGGGATTGGCCTGTGCGACGCGACCCAGACAGTTTTTGTGATGCGCGCCGAGGGCATGCATCACTACTGGTCTCGCCTGTTTTTCACGCAGCTGATTTCGTGGCTGCCGTGGTTGCTGGCGACGCCGCTGGTATTGCGACTAGGGCAAAGCTATCCTCCGGCGCGGTGGAGGCGGTGGTCGACGTGGGCGGCGCATCTGGGCGCGTGCGCTGGCGTTGGCCTGATCTATGGTGTGTGGGTCGCGGTGTGGGAGTCGTGGCTGAATCCGTGGGCGATTTCGCCGGGGCCGCAGCCGTTTGGCAAACTCTGGTTGGAGAAGTTCTCCGGCGGGCTGCTGGCGGATTTAATTCTGTACGGAGTAATCCTGATGGCCGGGCACCTGCTCGACTCGCGGGAGAAACTTGCCTTGCAGCAGGCGGAAACCGCGCGGCTGAACGAACAACTGTCGAAGGCTCAACTCAACGCGCTGCGGCGGCAGATCGAGCCACATTTTTTGTTCAACACGCTCAACGCGATTGCGGGACTGGTGCGTGAGCAACGCAACGATGCGGCAGTGAGCATGATCGCGGGGCTGAGCGATTTTCTGCGGCGGGTGGTGGAAGATTCCGACCGGCAGCAGGTGCCGCTGCGCGAGGAACTGGAGTTCACGCAGAAGTATCTGGAAATTCAGAAGACGCGCTTTGCGGAGCGGATCGAGTTCAGCGTGGATGTTCCGGCGGAACTTCTTTCGGCGCAGGTTCCGAGTTTAATCTTGCAGCCCATGGTGGAGAACGCGGTCAAACATGGGATTGCAAAGCGGGTGCATGGGGGAGCGATTCGCATTGCGGCGTCGCGCGCGAATGGAACTCTGACGCTGAGCGTGTATAACGATGGCCCGAGCCTGGCTGCGGGATGGGAGACGAGCGCGCCGGGGATTGGGATTTCGAATGTGCGCACGCGGCTGCAGAGTTTGTACGGAGAAGGATTCGATTTGAGCCTGCGAAATCGCAAGCCGGGTGGAGTGGAGGCGGCGCTTTCTGTGCCGTACGTTTCGCTGGCGAGTTCGGAGCCGAAGGAGTGACGGTGCGCTCCGGTGAAAATCCCGCAAAGATTCGGGCGCTGATTGTGGATGATGAGCCGCTGGCTCGCAGCAATCTGTCGGTGCTTTTGCGGGCGGACCCGGAGATTGGCGTCGTGGGGGAATGCGGCTCGGGCGCGGAGGCGCTGGGCGAGATCCGCGTGGCGAAGCCAGACTTGCTGTTTCTCGATGTGCAGATGCCGGAGTGCGACGGCTTCGACGTACTGGAGTTACTGGGAGGCGATCTGCCGGCGGCGATTGTTTTTGTGACTGCTTATGACCAGTACGCGCTGCGGGCCTTTGAAGCCGGAGCGCTCGATTATCTGTTGAAGCCGTTTGATAATGCGCGGTTCGAACTGGCGCTGGGGCGCGCCAAGCAGAGAATCCGGCGCGGGGAGGATCGTCCGAAGAAGCTGGAGAGGGTGGCAATCAAGAGTGCGGGGCAGGTTTGCTTTTTGAAAGTTTCAGAGATTGATTGGATCGAGGCGGCGGACTATTACGCGTGTCTGCATGTGGGGTCGAAGAGCCATCTGTTGCGGCGCAGTCTGGCAGAGTTGGAGGACGACCTGGATCCGAATATGTTTTGCCGCGTGCATCGGTCGGGCATCGTGAACCTGGAACGAGTGCGCGGACTGAAGCTTGGGGAGGACGGGGAATATGAAGTGTTGCTGGAGGATGGGGCGCGGGTGCGGTTGAGCCGGCGGTATCGGAGGCAGTTGCAGGAGCGGATGGGGGCGAAGTCCACACCTTAGTGGCCGCGCCCGCGACGATGACGATCTGGGTTTACGGCGCCGTGCTTCGCTCGGCTTCGCCTTCGCGGGACGGACGAATGCGTCCGTCCCCACGTGAGTTGTGTCAGTTCCCTTGTACGGCACCGTATTTTTGCAGCCACTTTAGTTCTTCGCGCACTTTTATTTTTCCGTGCCACGGATTTTTGCTCAGGCTGTGGCCTTCGCCGGGAAAGATCAACAGCCGGTTCGGAATGCCTAGGGAGTAGAGGGCGCGCTCGAGCAGGTAATCTTCCAACACTGCGACTCGAATATCGTCGGCGCCTGCGACCATGTGCGTGGGCGTTTTCACTTTGTCGATCTGGAAGATGGCGGCTTCATCGTGGTAACGCTGGGGAACTTCCCACGGGCGTCCACCTAAGAAGTAGGCGTCGTCGTAGGTGGTGTCGTCGTTACCCCAGTTGCCGATGTGCTCGACTGCGCCTGCACCCGTGACCGCGGCTTTGAAGCGCGTGGTCTGGGTGATGAGCCAGTTGGTCATGTATCCGCCATAGCTGTAGCCGCCGATGGTGAGATGGTCGGGGTCGGCGATTCCGTCTTTGACGAGGGCGTCGACTCCTTCGAGAATGTCTTTGCCGGGGCGCGAGACGATTTGGGGAACGATCTGCATCAGGAATTTGTCGCCGTATCCGGTGGAGCCGCGGTAGTTGGGCTCGAAGACCAGCCATCCGTTAGTCGCGGCGAGGCGGGACCATTCGTACCAGTCGGCCTCGAAGTGATTGCCGTCGGCATCGGCGGGGCCTCCGTGAATGAAGGTGAGCATGGGGAGATGCCTGGCTTCGAATTTTCCTGGAGGGTAGATGAGCATGCCTTCGATTTTGGTGCCATCGTCGGCGGTCCACGTGAAGGGCTTGCCTTGCGGAAGATCGCGCTCGGTGAACAGCTGGTTAAAGGCGGTAATGGCGCGGGCCTTATCGAGCAAGTTGGGGCCTTCGGCGAGATAGACCTCTGCGGGTTGGGTGAGAGAGGAGTAGACAAAGGCGACGCGGAGTGCGCGCTCGGCGGTGGCGAGATTTTCGTATGCGCCCGGATTTCCGGTGAACAGGTGGAAGGAGTCGCCGGGCTTGGCGGCGGTGTACATCTGAACTTCGGTGCCGAGACGCGCGGTCAGCGCGACCCCGTTACCGTAGGAGTTGTAGGTTACGACCTGGCCGGTGAATTCTTTGCCCCACTGCTCGATGGCTCCGCTATCTGATATCGACCCAGTAGAGATGCGGCTGGAGATCGCGGTAGGGGCCGGAGACGTCGCCTACTTCTACGGTGAAGAAGATGTGGCGGCTGTCGTTGGCCCAGCGGAGATGGCCTTCTAGGGCCTGATTGTTGGTGATGCGGCGTGGAACGGCTCATTTTGTTTCACTGCCGGCAGTCGCGGGCAGGAGTGCCCGCGCCACATTTAGATCTAGTTCGTAGATTTCTGTGTCTTCGTATTTTTCCTGGCGCTGGTTGATGGAGTTGGTCACGAAGGCTAGCTTGCGGCCGTTTGGCGAAGTTACGAGTTGATCGACTCGGAGCGGAGTGGTGGCGATGGCTTGCGCGCCCGGGCTGAGGTCTTCTTTTTCTTTGTCGGAATCCGTGTCGACATGCGCGGGGGCGGCGGCGTGGCGGGCGATGGCGGCGGCTACGTCGAGAGCGAAAATCGAGTCGCCACGTTCGGCGGTGCGATATCGCTCGACGTCTTTCCATTCTTTCTTGTAGTCGTCTTTTTGGGTTTTCGCCCATGGCTGGCGCGTTGCGAAGTAAATCGTCTTCGCATCGGCGGACCAGGCAAAGGCGTGGACATCTTCGGCGCCTGCGGTGATGGGGAAGGCCTCGCCTCCGTTGGGCGAGATGAGGTAGACGCGAGTTGTGCCTTCATCTTTGTCGTCTTTGTCGTCTTTATTTTTCTTATTTGTCTTATCTCTTTTATCGGAGTCGTCGGAGTCGGCGCCTGATTTTTCGGCTGGCGTTTTGCGTTCGGAGAGGAAGGCGATCCAGTCGCCGTCGGGCGACCACTTCGGCTCGGAGTCGTGACCGGATTGCGTGAGTTGAATGAGGGAGCCGTCTTTATTCTTGTCTTTGTCTTTGTCTTTGTCTCTGCCATCGCGATAGAGCCAGAGATCTTTGCGGAAGATGCTCTGATCCCAGTCGGCGCGCTCGGTGCCGATGACCACCGACGTGCCGTCGGGCGAAATCTCTACCGAGTTGTAGCTGAGGTAGTTGAAGAATTCGTCGAGCGTCAACTTGGGCTTGCTCGGCTGCTGGGCCGCGGCTTGGTTGGGGTTGAACGCTAAAGAAATGCACAGCAGGGTTGCGGCAAGAAAATGTTTTCGGCTTGGCATAGGTTCCCGGGGAGAAGAAGCGTTATACAACGCGAGGTTCGTTCTGGGCAAGTTGGTCTGCGGGGTAAAGCTCTTAACCGCGGAGGTCGCTTAAGGAAGCATTCTCATTCGAGCAGCGCCACAGCAGCCATTGCAGCGCCACGAAGGCTATCACCGAGAGTTGGACGTGCGTCCATCTTGACAGCGGGCCGAGCAGTGGCAGGACGAATGCGAGGTAGGTGAGCGTGCGGAGTTGATCGACGACGATTGACGGAGCGCTCAGACTCCAGCCGGCTAGCAGTAGCAGTGCGGGCGCTAGAACGAGCAAGTCATAGACGAAGAGATGAGGATTGACCAGCACGGCGGCCAGAGTTAATGCCGAGAATCGTAGCGCGAGATCTGAGGATGATTTCCAGATGGCCGCTGCGAGGATTACCACCGCGATCGACGATACGACATAGATCGCTTTCGCGATTGCCGGCTGAGGAATCAGCAGAATCCAGAACGATCGCAAGGAGTGCATTTGAATGGGAGCGAGGCCGGGTTCGACGGCTTCCATGTAGCTGGACATGTGCCAGAGAGTGCTGAAGTAAGCGCGGGTGATGGCCGAGCCGAAGATCATCCAGGTGAAACCGAGTTGCGCCGCGGCGGAGAAGACTGTTCCGGCTAAGGCGCGCCACGCTCCTGCCAATAGAAGGATGACTGGAATCGCAACCAGGAATTGCGGCTTGCAGACGAGCATTCCGAGGGCGAGTCCGGCGAGCACGGGGCGATCTGCGCGGAAAGCTAGCCACGCGGCCGTGAAGCAGGCGAGCAGCAGAACAGTGATTTGCCCGCGAATGAATGTGTGAAAGAGCGGCGGAAATGCGAGGGCGACGAGAGCCACGATTCGCGGATGCTCGCGAAGATTTGGACATGATTTCCAGACAACGTAGATGCAGGCGAAATACGCGAGCAGGCTGAGCGTCGCCCAGATCGGCGCCGCGATGGAGAACGACAGACGCGTAAAGGGAATGAATAGTAATCCTACCTGCGGGCCGTAAACCGGCGGAAGGCGAACGTGCGATGGCGGGAGATTGCTGGTTTGATAGACGATGCGGCGCAGCTCGTCGAAGGTGACCTGATGATCGAAGAGTTGGCTGGCGCGGCCTTGCACGATCAGGCGCGCGGCGACGTAGAACTGGATGAAGTCCTGAAACTTGATGTTCGCGGAGCGATCGAACATTCCCGGAGTTGCGAGATCGACAGCGCAGACGCTCCACAGACATAGAGCGAGAACGATGGCCTGCGCGCGCAGGCGGCGCGGCGTTAGCCATGCGGCGAATGCTGCTGTCCATGCGGGCCCTGGGGCACTCTGGCTCACGGGACGGGCTCGGCGCTTCTGAGCGAATCGTCGAGCGTCTGGCGGGCGCGCGGGGCGCTCTGCATCACGCGCCAGCCATCGTCATACTGGCGAAATCCTACGGTGCTGCGATAGTGCGCGTCGGGCGAGTAGAGCGCGGCGCCGATTTCATTTTGCGGAACCCACCTCCAAGTGAATTCGACGTCGGCCACGATTCCCTGCTTGCTGATTCCGGTCACGTGCACCAGAGATCTGTGCGCAACGGGAATGGTGATGGCAGGCTTCTGAGCTTCTTCTTGCGAGATTACGGTGCGAACTGTTTCCCCTCCCGACGGAGTGAGAAGAATGTCCCAGCACGGCGGCGGGCCGAGGCTGGACGGGCAGGAGACGGCGGTGGCGTTGATCCAGCCGCGATGTTGCAGTGCCTGATATTCGGACGCGAGATAGTCTTTGTTGGAGATGACGCCGGTTTGCAGAACGTACTCTTGCGGAGCTTTGAAGAAGTCGGCGTTGGAGATGAGATCTCCGGCGAGGCGGCGGGTGAGGAAGTCGCGCGGAGAACAGGCGGTGAGGAAGAGCAACGCCGACATCGAATAAAAGAGCTTCACGCGCATGCTATGAGTTCCCGACTGCCTGTATCCCACTCTAGTCGCAAAGAACGCGACTGCACCCATTCCCGTTGTTATGACGGCTCGGGCTTCGCCCTCGCCGGACAGCCGAGGGCGGCTGTCCCTACATTTACGCTGTCTTTACATTTACGGCTGTCCCTACATTTGCTGTCCCTGCATTTATTAACGACTTGTGATTGTAAACAAACGGGCGCGTTTATGTGGGCGGAAAGGGTGGGAGGCGATCTGGCCGTCGAATTCGGCGGCCCAGCGGCCTGGAATTTGAGCGGAGCAGCGCGGACAGCGGCCTTCGGCAGTCAGGCGGTAGCTGGCGATGCGGTATCCGTGGCGGCTGATCAGAGTTTCGCGGCATTGCGGACAGCGCGTGTCTTCCCAATCGCCGACCATGCCGGGCAGATTGCCGGCGTAGATGTATCGGAGGCCGGATTCGCGGCCTATTTCCGCGGCGCGCAGCAGATCGTCGACAGTTGTGTCGCGGTCGGCGGTCATTTTGTAATCAGCGTGGAATGCGGTCACATGCCATGGAATGTCGGGAGAAATTCCGGCGAGAAATTCTGTCAGCTTGCGGAGTTCGTCATTCGAATCGTTGAATCCGGGGATCAGCAGCGTGACGATTTCGAGCCACAGGCCCATCTGGTGAATGCGGCGAATGCTTTCGAGAATGGGACCGATGCGTCCGCCGAGTTCGTGATAGTGGCGATCGTCGAAGCTCTTGAGATCGACTTTGTAGAGATCGAGCCAGGGGCGCAGGTATTCGAGCACCTGCGGCGTGGCGTTGCCGTTGGAAACGAATCCGGTGACGAGGCCTGCGGCTTTAGCTTCTTTGAAGACGGCGACGGCCCATTCGCTGGTGATGAGCGGCTCGTTGTAGGTGCTGACGAGGACTTTCGCGCCTTGATCGACGGCGTCGCGAACCAGTTCTTCCGGAGTCACTTCGAGCGGAGGCGAGACGGCGTTCGGATCGCGCAGGGCTTGCGACGTGACCCAGTTCTGGCAGTAGCCGCAATGGAGATCGCATCCCATCATGCCGAAGCTGTAGGCGAGCGCGCCGGGATAGGCGTGGAAGAAAGGTTTCTTCTCGATGGGATCGCATTGCGTTCCGGCAGTGTATCCCCAAGGCACGTAGAGCTTGCCACCGCGGTTGTAGCGCACTTTGCAGACGCCGGACTGGCCTTCGGGGATGGGACAGCAGTGTCCGCAGGAGAAGCAGCGCACGCGATTGTTGCCGAGAGTCTGCGAGAGCGAGGGATCGGCCTCGCGAACTCTGGCATCGAGGATGTCCCGCAGGGTGAGCAACAGGGACCTACTTCTGTATTTATTTTAACGCGAGTCCGGCGGGCGGTTTCGACACCGCCAACTGGTGCTGCTGGAGCCAGACTTCGGCCTGCTGCTCGATGGCGGAAGTCTGGGAGCGAGTCATGCGCGAGGCCAGAACGGCGGCGAGATCTTTGCTGCCTTCGTCGCCGCGAGCGCGGGCGAGCACGGTCCAGAAGTAGGCCTTGTTAACGTCCTTGGGAACGCCGCGACCGCTCCAATAGAGAAATCCGAGCTTGGATTGGGCAGCGAGATTTCCGCCTTCGGCGGCTGCGCTGAACCAGCGGAAGGCCTGACGTTCGTCCTGCGGAACCTGATTTTTCTGGTCACCCTGAAAGAAGCGAAGACCAACAGCATTCTGCGCCGCGGGGTCGCCATTGTCGGCCATCTGCCTGAGTTGATCGAAAGTGGCGGTTTCGACGGATAGAGGTTTCGGCGCTTGCGAGGAGGCGAGCACGGTTTGCAACTGAGTGTGTTCGCGGGCGTGGATTTTGTTTTGCAGCCAGGGAGCCACGTCGGCTTGAATCCACGGGGCGAGACGATAGCCGAGCGCGAGCGCGATGGTGGCGGCAGCGCACAGGAGAATGATGAGATGAGAACGCGGCAGACTGATGCCGTGCGATGGCTTCTCTTCGGCTTCTTCTTTGGCCTTTCTTTCTTCCTCGGGGGTCGACGCGAAGAGCACGCCGCCCGGGGGAGTGAACCTGGGTTCTTCGGGCTGCGGACGCAGTGGGGAAAGATTTTCGGCAACGGCAGAACGATTGAAAGCAGCAACAACCGTGTCGGCAAGACGCTGCAGCACGCGGCTGTCATTTTCTGTGAAGGCATTGGGCTGAGGGGCGAAAGCCTCGAGAATGCCGACGGACTTATCGCCTACGCGCACGGGAGCAGCGAGGATGGAGCGCACTCCGAGGGCGCGGCAACTTTCGCGATCGACGCGCGAATCTTTTTCGGAATCGTCGCAGCGCAGCAGCATTCCTGACTTCACGCACTCGCCGGAAAATCCTGAGCCGACCTGCAAGCTCACGCCGATGGGCGGAGCGACATCGCCGGAACTGGCGCGGCAATCCATCACATCGGGCTGGTCGGCGGCGAGGGCGATGGCGGCGCCCGAGGCACGAATTAAATTCCGGGCGCGCTCGGCGATCAACTGCAGAGCGGCGGGAAGATCGGCGCCCAAGGCTTCCACCTGCCGTTGTACGGCAGTGACACCGGCAAGCGTGTCAGTGTAGTTGGGCTGCGTGGGAACGTGCAGCGATGCAGTGGAGGCCGCGAGAGCGGATTCATTCGCAGCCGCGCCCGTCATGGCATTCAGGAAGAGCCATTCGCGCAGACGGAAGAGCGAGACCGGAGGAAGTTCGGAGAAGAGCAGTCCGGCGCGACCGGAAGGTTCACTCCAAACCACTTGCGCACTGGTGTAGATGTGATCGTCGCACTCGGCGAGATCGAGGCAGAGTTCTACCTGGCGATTGACCTCCAGCGGAGTGCTGCATTGAATGGCGACGCCGTCTTCGCTGACGTTGACGATCTCGTGGAGATCGAGCATCGCGCTCTTGGATTCCGCGGTGAAGCTGGCATAGGCGGGCGTTTGAATGCGATGTCGCACACGCCGGCGACGGTTGGGAGGATTGGAGTGCAGAACCGGATTAGTAGCCGCCATCGGAAGAGGCCCGAAATCGTGCAGCACCATATTAGCGCGGTATTGTGGAAAAGTAAGTAAAGAAGAGAGTGAGAAGTACGACGGGGCTCCGGCGATGGGGTTTCCCGAGTTGCCGCTACCCGGCCCGGCGAAGCGAGTCGGCCTGGTGCAGGCTGGAGATGCGGGAGATGGCGGCGACCATCATGCTGGAAAGCAGCTGCATGGTGGCGACGTCGCGCTCGTCGAACGCGCCGGGAGATGAGGACAGGACCTCGAAGACCCCCAGGGTGCGGCGGTAATGGCGCAGGGGTGAGACCAGGATGGAGCGAACTCCCAGGCGGCGGCAGCTGGCGAGGTCGACGCGCGGGTTACGTTCGGCATCGTGGCAGAGCATGATTTCGCCGGAGCGGACGGCCTCGGCGGAGATGCCGGCATCGGTCTGCAAGCGAACACCGAGGTCCGGGGCGGTGCGGCCGGCGCGGGCGCGGCAAACGATCTCGTCACCGGCGCGAAGGGCGATGGCGGCTCCGGTTGCGCCCGTAAGCTGTTGGGCGCGTTCGGTGATGGCGCTGATGGCTGGTTCGAGATCGAGCTCCGCGGGATGAATTTCGACTTCTTCGGAAACGCTGACGGCGCGAAATCCTGAGGCCGGATGGGCTGCATTGGCTACACGGAGCTGGCTGCGCAGCGCCAGCGAAGGCATGCGGGAATGATCGATCGAGGACTCGACTAGGGGATCGGGCACGGTGCGGAGCAGGTCACGGACAAGGCTGTCGAGTTCGGCATCGAGAATGAGGTGCGCGTTCTTCTGGTTCAGCAAAGATCCGCCAAGCACGCGGGACAGGCTCACCAGCGACTTGCTGCCGCAGGCCAGACAGTACGAGCGACTGTTATTGCTGATCAGCTCGCACTGAACGCAGAAGGTGGCTGCCTGCAACGGGACAAAATTGACGTCCCGAAATGTAGTGCCATACACAGTTTTGCTGAACATGATTGCCGATCCTCGCTGACTGATCCTCGCTGGTGATTCTCGCTGCCGATCCGCACTTACTTGGAGTGTTATCCAAGGTAAACAGATAGCGAAGATCGCAGAAGTGACGGGACTGGTTCCGCATGTGGAAAAAAGGGTTTAGCCGGACATGCAGCTTTTTGCATCTATTAGAGGGCCGAAAAGCCTTGCTGGAAGCCGGTTTGTGCAGAACATTTTTCTGCTCGGGACGATTGATTTCAGGGCAGGGGTCGGCTACACTTACACCACGTTCGGCACTCAATGCCGAAGTAACTGGGGGAAAATTATCATGCAATGGACAGCTCCTGCTTTTGAAGAAGTTTGCCTCAACTGCGAAATCAACTCCTACGCCAGCGCGAAGCTCTAAGCTGTAACGCTCCCCCGTTTCACCCTGCCAGACTCGGCAACGGATCGCGATCGTCTCACGACGATTTATGCGATTCTCTCGGTCGTGTGTCCGTCCCCATAGGGGGCGGGCTTTTTTTTTGCTATATCTTCCTGCTACGCCTGTCGGCTCAACATGTTTTCGGCTGCGACGCGTAGATTTCGCAGATCCCTTCCCAACGAGTTGATTCGTTCCCTGATTAAGTGGGATTGGCCTATCCGGCTTGAGCGGCGATCAAATCGGTATTTTGATCGGGCAGCGAGATGACCTGCGGCGAGTGGGCGAGGATGCGATCGAGAGCATCGGCCAGCGTACTGGGAAAAGCGGAAGTCAGAAGGTTGATATCCAGTTGCACGTCGCGCTGCGAATACAGGCGATTGATGAGGAGCGTGCCGCGGCGAAGATTGGCAGAGCTCAGCAGGTCGAGGCTGATGGTCCAGACCCCGAGATTGTCCAGAGTTTTGGGAACACCGGGCTTACTCCAGCGGAAAGAATGGCCGTTGCGGCGGACCGCGGCTGGCTCCGCCAGTTCAAAAGGAACGGTATCGCCCGTGAGCAAATCAATTTTCAATTCGAAGGCGTCGAAATCGTTGTTGCTGAAGGCGGCGACGAGGATGCGGCGCAACTGTTCGTAATCGCGCGCGACTTTCAGTTCCTCGGTGGCGCGGCGAATGGCTAGATTGTTGACGAAAATCTGCGGCTGGTTGAGCGTGCGCTGCGCGACTCGGGCCAGTTCTCCGAACTCCAGGTAGCCGAGATGCTGGACGCCAATCCAGATGCCGATGCCAAGCACTGCGAGAACCAGGCCGAGCGAGCTTCCGGTCGGCCAGAGCAGGAACAGGCTGAGCATGGCAAACACGGCCGAGACGCCATAGAGAAGAATTACGACCTGGCGGTGAGTCATGCCGTGTTGCAGGAGTTTGTGATGGATGTGCTCGTGATCCGCGGTGAAGACTGGACGCCCGCTGATCAGGCGGCGAATGATGGAGAGCGAAGTCTCAAGAATCGGAAGTCCGAATGAGACCACCGGGATCGCGACCGCGACGATGGTCGGGGCCTTTTGCGCACCGGCCAGGGCGAGGGCGCTGAGAAGAAATCCAATGAAGAGGCTGCCCGAGTCGCCCAGAAAAATCGTTGCCGGATTGAAGTTGTAGCGGAGGAATCCGAGAATCGCTCCGGCGAGCGCGATCGTCAGCACCGTCACCAGCGACGGTCCATTAAGCAGTGCTACCACGAAGGCAACCAGAGTCGAGAACAACGCGGACCCGGCAGCCAGACCATCAAGGCCATCGATCAGATTAAACGCGTTGGTAATGGCCAGCACCCAGAGCACGGTGAAGGCCCATCCCACAAACCAGGGGAGTTGGTGATCGCCAAACAGAACTGGAATATTGACAATGCGCAGGCCGCCGAGAAACAGCATGGTGCCGGCGATGCCCTGCACGGAAAATTTGAAATAGGGGCCCACGCCGTGAATGTCGTCGTAGACGCCAAGCAGAAAAACCAGCGTGGCGGGGACGAGCATGGTGAGCAGTGTTTTGGGCGAGAGGGCGGAGTGCAGGCGCGGATTGTACAGCGACCAGATTGCCGCTATGACCATGCACGCGGAGAAGGAGAGGAAGATGGCCACTCCGCCAAGGCGAGGCAGCGGACTGGAGTGCATGTGACGCTCTTGCGTCGGGACTACAACCCAGCCACGGGCAGTGGCGAAATCACGCACATAGCGCGTCAGGACGAACCCAGACACGAGCGCCACGATAAATGTTGAAAGGAAGATCCCCGTCAACTAACGCCACCTTTTGGAGGACACGCCGATCAGGCATGACGCTCCCCAAAAATTATTGCAGCAATAACTTCGGGTTAATAGTTAGTGAACAGATTCCTAGCTGTTTGAGGGTGCCCTGAACTCTAGCAGCAGGATCGAGAAGCTGGCAATTCATGAGAAAAAGAAAACTGTGGAAAAGTCGCTTGCACCTGCACAAACGTTGGAGCGATTCAGGGGAACTACTGTGCTAGACTTCTGGCATTCTCGCTAACGACATCAGGGGCCTTCCAATGGAGTCCGGCATTCCGAGTGTGAGTCGCCGTCTGCGCAATTTTTGCGTTTACTGCACGGCCATATTTCTGCTCGGCGCAGCCGCGACTGGGCAAGAACCGGCGAAGAGCAGTCAACCCGATCCGACGAACGCTACTCCTACAGCACTTCCCGCGGCACAGCCGATATCGCAGGCGGCGGTGAGCGCGTCGGGGGCGGCGCAAACGCAATCGCAGGATACGGCGAAGGATACTTCGGATCAATCCGTGATGACGAAGTTCGGGCCCGGCGATTTGATTGAAGTCAATGTTTACAACGTGCCCGAACTGACGACCAAAGCGCGAGTCAGCAACTCCGGCGACATTTATCTGCCCCTTATTGATTACGTGCATGTGGAAGGGTTAACGCAAGAGGAAGCGCAAGCACTGATCGAGAAGCGGCTGACGGATGGCGGCTTTGTGCGCAGCCCGCATGTAACCATTTTCGTCGATGAAGCGGCTTCTCAGGGTGTGACGATCATGGGCGAAGTCAGCAAACCGGGCATTTATCCCGACATTGCGGACCACAAACTTTACGAGATTATTTCCGAAGCTGGCGGATTCACATCGACCGCCTCGCGCAAAATTGCCATTATTCGACAGAACAAGTCTGATCCCATACGAATCGATCTTCCGCGAAACCTGGCGGACGATCTGAGTGGAAACGTGGAAATCCTGCCGGGAGATACGATCAACGTGCCGCGCGCGCCGGTCATCTACGTCGTCGGGGATGTAGGCCGGCCGGCCGGATTACTGGTGGATAACGGAACGCTTACGGTGCTGCAAGCGATTGCCCTTGCGGGCGGAACGAATCACACGGCAAAGCTGGGGGGAGTACGGCTGATTCGCAAGACTCCGGCCGGAATGACCGAAACCCGGGTTCAGCTGAAAAAGATGCTGGAGGCCAAGGTTCCCGACGTCACGCTGCAGGCCGACGACATTCTATTTGTTCCAGTCAGCGGAGGGCGGGTGCTGGCGTCGCGCACGTTTGACGCTGCCATGGCGGCCGCGACCGCGGTTGGGATTTATTCGATTCACCCGTAGGATTGGGTGGAAACTCTAGGCGTCGATTCCCATTTGCTCCAGGACCTGAATGTATTTCTCCGCAGTGGTGGCGCGGGAGAAATGCTGCAGAATGTAGTCCCTTCCTTTTCGTCCCAGGGCTGAGCCCAGTTCGCGATTGGCGTTCAACTGACGGATGGCCGCTGCGAGCGCGTTGGCATTTTCTGGTTCGATGATCAAGCCAGCTCCGGCGCCATCCACGATCTGCCGTGCCTGACCTTCAACCCCCAGAATTACCGGACGGGCGCAGGACATGAATTCCAGCATCTTGGTGGGAATGACGGTTTTGAAGATGTCTGTTTTCTTGAGAAGAACGAGACCCGCGTCGGACGCGGAGATGAAGGCTGGAATTTTTTCGCGGGGCTGTTGGTCGAGAAAGAGAATGTTCTTCAGATGGCGCGATTGTGCCAGGGCCTTGATGCGCGCCTTCTCGGCGCCTTCGCCGACGAGCAGAAAAAGCGCAGTGGAGTTTTCCTGCTGAAGTTCGAGCGGCGGCATCGAGCAAAGTTTCTAGCCCGTGCGCCATGCCCATGGTGCCGATGTAGCAGACAAGAAATTTTCCCTCCGCGCCTAATTCCCTGCGCAGAGCCTGGTTAGAGATCTCCGGCTGCGGCGCGAATAATGCAGTCTCTACGCCGTTTTCAACGACTGCAATCTTGTCGGCGGGCACGCGCCAGTGTTCGATCAGATATTCGCGGAAGGCCGGAGTGACGACGACGATGCGGTCCGAGCGTTCGTAGAGAAAGCCGGCGATGCCCGCGAGGGCGTGATGCAGCAAGGAATCTTCATTGCCCACTCCGACGGCGGTCAGCGATTCCGGCCACAGATCGCGGACTTCGAAGACGAACGGCACCTGCCGGGCAAAGGCCAGCCACCATCCGGCGAGCGCGACCAGAAGTTGGGGCGAGGTCGCGATGATGACGTCGGGGCGCGGGATCGTGAGTCCGCGTAACGCAGCCGAGATACAGAAGGAGGCGTAGTTCCGCATGCGCTCATGCGCTTTGCGGTTGGGCAGCGGCCAGAGCCAGGTGCGAAAGACATCGACCATGCCGACTTTCTCGTGGTAAGCCAGGCGACGGAGACGGGGACGCCATTCTTCTGGAACCACGCCTGTGGGGTGATTGGGAAATCCCGTCAGCACCGAGACCTGGTGCCCGGCTTGGGCCCAATGCTGGGCGAGTTCGGCGGCACGGGCGGCGGGCGCGCCCATCTCCGGCGGAAAATATTGTGAGACGTAGAGAATTTTCACGCGAACTTTTTTCGGACGAACTTCTTTCGGACGAACTATTTTCGGGCGAACTAGTAGTAACAGAGTTTAAAGGCACTCTTGTAGCACAGGGCGCGAGTGCGGTTAGTGCGGCTGCGGGCGTACCTTTCCCAGCGGTCGGCGACTTCGGCGAACTTAGGCTCGTCGGTGAGGCGGTGCATGACGCGCAACTGGACGATGTGCAACTGGTGATAGAACGGGCTGGCCACCATCGGCAGGTTCGTGCCGGACTGCTCGTAGAGCGACCAGAAACCGAGGTCGTAGCGATCGAGATTGCGCTAGCATGGTTTCGACGGCGCGCGAAAATAATGCCTGCGCCGAGCTGTCTTTCGTTGCCAGGAAATAATCGTAGATGCCCCACGCTGCCCAGATGAATCCGTTCAGAATGTGCGTGGGAGGCGAGACGATATACTCCTCAAACCACAGATCGCCGCGTTCGTCGGTGAAAGCTACGCCACCTTCGGTACTGGACTTGTGAAAGGTCGCGAGAGCGCCACTGGCGGCATCGATATAGCGCGGGTCTTGAGTCTCTTTGTGAGGCGCGCACCAGAACTGAAATTCCCTGCCCCTGGGCCAATGCCGAATACCACGGCGCTTTCAGCGTGTCGCGATATTCCCAATCGAAATGGTGCTGCCAGACGGCGAGGCCGTGCGCGTTTTTCTCGAGATGCGAGCAGAGCCAATCGGCGGCCAGAAAAAACTTCTGACGGCGGGCGGGATCTTCAGTGCGGCGCCACAAGTTGTAGTTCCCTAAACCGTATTGCGCAATGGCAATCGGGTTCGACTGCGGGCCGATCTGACCGCGATAGTCGAGCAAAGGAATTCCGGACGCATCAAATGCGCCCCGGTAGTCGGCCTTTTCCGCGAACAGCATGTAGTACTCGCCGAGTTCGGTGGGAGTGGCGTTCGGATTCTCCGCAGGAGTTTCGTGCCAGAAGGTGAGGTGGCTGTTGCCGCCCAAGAGATAGGCGCTCGCGATGCGGCGATAGTAGTTGAGGCTGGGCAAGGAGTGGGCTCTGCGCAATTCATATTACGGCAACGCCTTGGTTAAACGAGGGCGGCTCCGACCATTCAGGTCGAGCTTCGCTCGACGGACCGCCGGGGTTGGCTGTCGCTACATTGTTGCTGGGATCAAGGGCCGACATGGTAGAGCGAAGTGACCATGTCGTCGGCGCTCGACGGCGATTGTGGTCAACACCAGATACGGTGTGGCATTGTTTCCGTCGGGGAGAAATGCGTTGCCGTACTGGAAGAACTTCATGGACCAGGAGTCTTTTCTCCAGGCCAGCAGCGGCTTCCAGTCTGCCTCGCTGGCCGACGTGTTTCCGAAGATGCGGACGTGGGGGTCGCGGTTCACCACGCTCGGTTCCACCATGGTCGAAAAGAAAATACGACCGCTGACCCGGCAAGCGTAGATGGAGGAACTGCTGATTTCCGCCAGACGCGAGAGCTTTCCTATTCGATCGAGGCGATAGATAAAATTCCGCTCGAGCGGCGTGTCAGAAGAAAAATACAAACCTTCGGGAGTGGGAACGAGCGCCACCGCGCGCGCTTGCTGATTGCCCTGGAGCACGGTTTCGACCTGGCTGAAGTCGCAAGAGGCGCGAAGAATTCGGCATTCATCGCCGTAGTCTCCGGTCGAAACCCAGAGACAGTTTTCCCAGGGATCGTGGACGATGTTGTGCACGTGACGGATGCTTCGCTTCGCGAACGTATGCGCCACGGCCCAGGTGAGACCTCCGTCGGTCGAGCCGTAGATATGAACTTCGTCGCGCGAGGGATTGTCGAAATATTCTCCCCAATAAACCGCGCCCTGGGGAACGGCAGTGATGTGCAGCGGGCGCGTGCCCCGCGTGATGGCGTGCGTCGAGTGGAATTCACTATCGTTGGGGCGGAGGGTGATGATTGAGCCGGGCACTGCCGCCACCAGACCGCCGGATCGCAGCACTGCCAGAGCATGAAAGCCATCACGAAATAAACGTGCGCTAAGCCGGTTGGACGAGGTGAGCTTGCGGCGAAGTCCCGGATGGAATGCCGCGAGCGGTTCCCAGGTCAAACTTTCCGCGGGCCGGTGAATCTGAGCGCGGGAGAGTTCGTAGCCTCGCGCACCGTAAAGGTGGTCGCCAGCCCACGCCAGAACGCGCAGATTCGGGAATCGGGCAGCGAGAACCAGGTCACACGACTGCGCGCTCTGTGTCTGAGGCTGTCCAAGCATGGTCAGGGCAGCACCATCTTGAGGCAAAAACAACTGCCGCCCGCTTTCTCGAATTCTGAAGTATCTACAATAACGGGCTTCAGACCCTCCTGTTTAAGAATCGCTTCCAGCGGAGGGGTGATGTAAGGCGTGATGTAGCTGCCGTTGGCGACGATACCATTCCCCATAAAGTGGTGAGCTTCTTCGGCAGTGAGCAGATGAACCCGCTTCCATGCCCTGTGGAGTGAGGCCAGGGCCTCACTGGAAAATGCGCCGGGGAAAATCAGTGCAGCATCGTTGTTGAGCGGGCACAGGCAAGTATCCAGGTGATAGCAATAGGGATCAATCAACTGCAGTGGAATGACCGGAATGCTCAGCTTCGACATCTCCGCCGCGAATTTATCGACTCCTCCGCGGGTGCTGCGAAAGCCGAATCCGGCATAAATGCGGGACCCGTCGGGGTGCCAGAGCAGATCGCCATGGCCTTCGAGGCGTTCATCGTCGGCGAAGTCGATCTCGATAATCTGGTAGCCATGCTGACGGCACCAGTCTACGTAGAACGGAACTTCGCGCTGGCGTGACTCGTGAACCATGTGGCCGGGAACCGCGAATTTCCCGTATCCGATCTTCTCGCCGACAAAGAGCTGGTTGGCAGCGAATACCATGTCTTCCAATCCCGCTACGGGAATAACTGTATCGACTTCAAAACCATTTTGTTGCAAAACGCTACAAAGCGAATCCCATTGCGCGCGCGCTTTTGCCCGGTCAACTGTGTGTTCTGGCGACATGTAAGGATTTTTTTGATCGATAACGTCGAAATAATCTGGCGGACACATTAGAACTCTCGGCATAAGAAAATGGTAATCGTCGATGTTGGTCGGAGCAAGTTACATTCGAAAGAGAGAACGACGAGGGTTCGTCGTGTTGTGCCGATTAGGCGGCAAACATATAGGCACAACGATCAGACTCACTGAAATTCCCCTCGTGGGAGAAATGGCGACTCGAATGACTGTTGGCTGTTGGCGTGCTAAACGTAATCCGCATCGTTCCGCATTATCCCGTTCCAAAGATGGAGAACAGTCATGCTGAGCCAATGTGCCAACCCGGAGTGTTCCAGGCCGTTTCTAAAACTGCGTGAGGGCAAACTGTTCTTGGTCGAAACCGATCGTTTGGCCAAACCGGGACAGGCCGCTGTTCCTCCATTCATTCGGGCTCGTCAACCGCAACGGCAGATCGAGCACTATTGGCTGTGCGACGAATGTGCCCCGAAGTGGACGCTCATTTATAATCGCGATCGCGGAGTGGCCTTGGCGCCGTTGCGAAAGCCAGTGGTCAGCGTGACCGCTGCTGCTGCTGCCGCCGGCGGGATGCGCGATGGGGTGGCGTAAATGAATTCTCAGAAGTAGCCTTCTTTTCTCCACGTCCTCCAATCCTCTCGTACCGCCTTCAGCATCTCCGCGGCGGCTTGCTGGAGCCATTTAGCTTTCTGTTTATCCAGATGACGGAGGATCAGTTTGCGGGCCGACTGCGATCCCAGATGAATGTTCGCCGTCTCCCATCCCATGGCATGGAGCAGTCGCAACTCTTCTCCCTCGGGCTTCATAGCGGCGAGTTCAATGCGCGAACAATGCGGACTGAGGCGGCGCACGATCCAGCGGCCGCGCAATTGGACAAAAGGATCAAGGCAACGAACGGCCCGCGTGAGGATGGCTTGATAGAGGATCTCCGACGGCCCCGTGTCGGTTTTGGCCCAGAAACAAGCCGAAGAGACCAGGGCCTTGGCTTCGCGTGCGATTCTTCCTCCCTTCCAGTTGGCGATCGCGACAAAGCGAGCGTGGCCGAGGCTTCCCAATCCGCAAACGCGATGGGCCAGTCGATATTTCAGCGCCCGCTCCGGCATAAGGTGCTCGATGGCGTCGGTGGCGCTGATCGGGATTGGGCCTTTAATTTCGCGGAGAGCGTCCATCTTCGCCCAGAAGTGGACGGGATCGCGCAGTTCGCTCTCGGCGATTTTGCGCAACCACGTATGCTCTTCGCCCAGCACGAAAGGAAGACCATGTTGGTCGAGGGACTCGCGGTAGCCTTCGAGCACGGCACCACAAATCTCGGAAGACTTTAGTGGAATGTGTCCAGCCTCTGCCGCCAGTTCCGCGCTCACAATCAGGCGCACCAAGTCATTGGCGTAGGAGAGCGGGAAAGCCTCATCAAAATCGTTGACGCCCCAGATAAGGCGACCGTCGATGTCGCGCCAAGTTCCGAAATTTTCGACGTGCAAGTCGCCAACGGCAAGGACGTGCGGCGCCTTCGCCAACTCCGGACACACGCTGGGCCAGACCTGGGCCCAACGATAGAAAGTTGCGCGGAGGAACGGAAAGACCTCCGCCTTCATATTTTTGTGTTTGAGACGGAGATCTCTTTGGACGATCTCGGTGCGATGACCGAGCCAGGTCTCGAACTCGCGAGTCGCTTTGACAACGTTCATACGGCGCACGATAAAAGCATGCAACGCAGAAGTCAACGCGAGCCGGGGGATGGGCTAGCGACGACCCGTTGAATGGGTGTGCTTCATTGTCTTTGGCAGCCTTCCTTTGCGCAAAGATCGCAGAGTAACTGCCGCTGGTGCTATGTTTTTACCTTATCGTGATCGTAATATTCGAAGGCCGACATCGGCTTCTCTCCGCCTTTTTTCCAGATACGAGAGTCTTCCGGCAACTTGCCGAGCACTCGGGCCATCTCGCGAATGTGCATGGCGACGGTGCCGCAGCAGGCGCCGATGTAGTTGATCCCGATGTCGCGCGCGTTGACGGCATAGTCGGCCATTTCCTTGCGCGTCAGTTGCAGAGGATCGAGCGCGTAAGGAAATTCCGGCAGGCTGGTGAAGTCCGGCTTGTCGTTCGGGGTGCGATAGGCGACCGGCTGGCAGGCCAGATAGCCGCTGACGGCTTTCCGCATCTGCTCCATCGGGACGAGAATGTGCTGCGGCGGGCGCAAGCAGTTCATGCCCACGATGTCGGCCCCGGCATCAAACAGAGCCTTGGCAGCGTCGGCGGCGCTCTTGCCTTCTGCAGTTTCGTCCTTGTTCTCAAAGCAGATCGTCACCATCGTTGGCAATCCGGTCTTCTTGGCGCGTTCGACCGCGATGAGGGCCTCGCCCAGCCAGGAGAAAGTTTCTCCGATGATGAAGTCGACGCCTTCGTCGACCTGCACCGCGAGTTGCTCGTCGAAAGTCTGGCGGACATGATCGGCGGCCGACGGGCTGCCCGGCTCATACATCCAAGTCAGGCTTAGATTGCCGGCGACGAGACACTGATCGCCAGCAACTTCGCGGGCGACGCGAACGGCTGAGCGATTCATTTCTTCGAGACGGTTCTCGAGGCCGACGGTCGCAAGTTTGTCGCGGCTGGCGTAAAAAGTCAGCGCCTGCAGAACTTCGGCGCCGGCTTCGCGAAATTCGATGTGCAACTCGCGCAGGGCCTCGGGATAGATCAGTGCGACTTCCGGGGTGAACGGACCCGCGCGCACCCATCCGCGTTTTTCGAGTTCGAGCAGATAGCCACCGTCGCCGAGGACGGGACCTGCTTTCAGGCGTTCGAGAATGCCTTTCTTCTTTGTGCTTGCGTTTGTGCTTGCGTTTGTGTTTGCCTTCATGCCTGCTCCTGGTTCGTCGTCGTTAATCATCTACATATTCGTATTCCGCTTGGATGGGTTGATGCTCCGCGAAACGCTGCGGCCGGAAGGCACCGATATCGACACTGCTGGCTTTTCCGTCGAGCAGGAGTTCGCTCATCACCAGTCCGATGGCGGGAGAAATCTTGAATCCCATGCCCGAAAATCCAGCGCACACGAACAGTCCGTTCACGCCTGGGATTTCGCCCAACAGCGGGCGCGAGTCGGGGGTCATGTCATAAACGCCGGTGACGCCGCGCATGACTTCGGCACGTTCAAGTTTGGGGACGCGGCGGCAGGCGCGCTCGATGATTTCTTCGAGCGATTCGTCGGAGGCGCGCTGCGGAAAGTTATCGGGATCAACTGGACGCTTGCCGTAGAAATCGCCGACCAGAAATTTGTCGTGCGCATCGGAACGGAAATAGGTCGCAGTGACGGAATCGATGCAGGCCGCGCTGCCGCCGCGCATATCAGGCGGGTTGCGCAGGATCGCGACCTGATGATATTCGCACTCGATAGGCAGATCGCAACCAGCTTGCTGCAGCAGAGGGCGCGTCCATGGCCCGGTGGCGGCGATCACGGTGGGAGTTGCGATGGTTCCCTGCCCGGTAACGACGGCGCGGATGCGATCATTTTCGATCACGAGTTCATGCGCCTCGGTTCGTGCGAAATAACTCACCCCCATGTCGCGAGCGGCGTCGAGAAATCCTCCGGCAACACCGGCGCCGTCGCCGTAACCGGATTCGGGTTCGTAGGCGGCGAGTTCAACTTCGTCGACATTCCAGTCGGGCTCCAGATCTTGCAGTGTTTGGCGATCGATCAACTCGACTCGGGCTCCGAGACTGCACTGCATCTCGACGTTGCGCTTGAGACGCTCGGTTTCATTGGGATGGACAATGCGGACGAAACCAGTCTTGCGAAAGTCTCCGGGCTGGCCGACGAGTTCGCTCCAGTTCTGGAACATCTTCAGACTGATGAGCGCGAGCTGCACTTCCGGCGGAAAACTGTAGTGCATGCGAATCAGCGCGGACGAGCGTCCGCTGCCGCCACTGGCGACGTGATCTTTGTCGAGGATCACGATCTTTCCGGCTTTGCGCTTGGCCAGGTGAAACGCGATGGAAGCGCCCATCACACCGGCGCCGAGGATGACGATGTCGGCGGTGCCCGGCAGCGTGCTCGATTTGCCGTTTGAACTCACGCTGCAGCCTCCTGCAAACGGCCCTTCTTCCAGTCGCGCAGAACCTGGTGTGCTGCATTGCGGCCGGGTGCGCCGGTGACGCCACCGCCGGGATGCGCTCCCGCGCCGCACAAGTACAGGCCGGCGATGGGCGTGCGGTACTGCGACCATCCGGGCACAGGGCGCATAAAGAAAAGCTGTTCGAGCCGCAAGTCGCCGTGAAAGATGTTGCCCTCGGTCAGGCCGTAGGTTCGTTCGAGGTCGAGCGGGGTCAGCACCTGCCTGGCGACGATCGCGCCGGGAACGTTGGGCGCGTATTCGGAAATCTTTTTGACGACGCGGTCGCCGAGGAGCTCACGATTGTTGTCCCAGTTCCCTTCCCGCAGGTGATATGGGACGTATTGCACGAAGCAGGTGAGGATGTGCTTGCCCGGCGGCGCGAGCGAGGAATCCGCGTTCGAGGAAACAACGCAGTCGACCCACAGTTCTTCGGGAATTTCTCCGAACTTCGCGATGTCGTAGCAACGCTCGGCGAATTCGAGCGAGGGAACGAGCGTGTAGAACGTGCGTTCCAGCGCCGTGGCCTGCGGTGAGGTGCCGGTGAATCTCGGTTCTTGGTCGAGAACCATATTCACCTTGGCACACGGGCCTTGCATCTTGATGGCGCGGATAGCTGCAACGAAATCGTCAGGCAGTTCTTTCGGATCGACTAATTTCAAGAACGTGCGCTTGGGATCGGCATTCGAAAGGACGACCTTCGCGCGGAGTTCCGTGCCATCTTCCAGCACCACACTGGCTGCGCGGCCGTTGCGAACTTCAACCCGGGCGACAGAGGCCGAGGTCCGAATTTCGACTCCGAGCTTTTGACCGGCGGCGGCCATCGCCTGCGTGATGGAGCCCATGCCGCCCATCACATGGCCGTAGAAGCCTTGCAATTCGTGCTCTCCACCGCTGAGCAGATGGAAGAGCAGGCCGATCGCGGTTCCCGGCTGGTACGGGCCGCCGTGCTTGCCGTACACATTGTTGGCTAGGAACATGGTCTTCATTTTTTCGGATTCGTAGTTGTGATCGAGAAACTCGCCGAGGCTTCCAGTAAGAAAAGAAACAAGCTGCGAAATTTCTACGCTCGAGATTCCGCGAAAGCGTTTGCCCACGCGGAATAAGTCTGACCATCCTTTGAGCGTGGAAGTATCGACCTCGGGCGGGGGCTCCATGAAAAACGGTTGCAGGTAACGCGCCAGCTTTTTCAATTGATCGTCGACCTGTACGAAGCGCTCGGCATCCTTGACCGAGATCTTGGAGAATTCCTGCTTCGCTCGTTCGCGATCGGCCCACCAGGGCACGACGTGTCCGTCGGGAAATGGAACCTGAATAGCGGGATCGCAGGGGATCATGCGCAGTCCGTAATCGGCGAGTCGCAATTCGGAAATCACTTCCGGGCGCAGCATGCTGGCAACGTAAGAAGTTGTGGAAACGCGGCAGCCGGGCGCGATCTCCTCGGTCACACAACATCCGCCGACAATGTCGCGGCGCTCGAGGACGAGAGTTGAGAGTCCGGCCTTGGCCAGATACGCGGCAGCCGTGAGGCCGTTGTGACCGGCGCCGATGACGATGGCGTCGTAAACGCGACTCGATTTATATTGACTTGCGGTCACGAGCATGATTCCTGGCCCGATAACGCTATCGCAGAAGGCTGTAAAAATAAATTGAAATCGAAATCAGAGCCGTGTATGCTCTTGTGACTTCAGGTCACTGAATATGCCGGGAATCGCCAGCAACCGAGTTATGCCGCCGTTGTACCAGGGACAAACTCCGCCGCGTCCACGCTCGGAGGCCAAACGCACGCGCATCATCGAAGCGGCTACGCAACATTTCGCCGAGCACGGGTATCATGCGGCGCGAGTGGGAGACATCGCCACCGCGCTGGGAATCGCGAAGGGATCGATCTTCCAGCACTTCGGCAGCAAAGACGGTCTATTTTTCGAAGTCTACAAACGGGCGGTGCGTTCGTTTCCAAAATATCTGGATGCGCCCGCGGAAGTTCGCCAGTCCGGCTTCTTCGAAGTGCTGCGCTACTGGCTGGTACGCACCGAGCATCTGCTGCATGAGGACTGGATTCCGTATCGCATTTCTCTGCTGGGAAATTATGGAACCGACCTGGTGCTGAAACGCGAGATCAACCGATTTCTGATCACCGAAGATCCTTACGGCACAGTGAATTTTGTGCGCTTCGGCCTGGATGGGCGCGAACTGCGTCGGGACATGGATATTGAGATGATCGTATCCATTCTCGACTGGATGATGGAGCGCTTCCAGGATGCGCTGCTGACGGCCGAACTTGATCCCGGATTGTTCCGGCGGCAGGGCGAGTTGGCGGAGAAAAAAGAAGCGCGAATTCAGCAGTTTCTGGCGGTGCTGCAGCGCGCGATCGGAACCGGCACTCTGGCGCTGCCGGCCGGGCGCAGCATTGCGAGAGTCGATCATCGCCGTTAGCGCAGTGGACGCTGTATTGCGCTAAGATTCATTTCTAGAGGCAACCGCATTTTAAGAATTTAGAGACCCAGAACATGCAATCTTCCGTTGAACAAATTCTCGCGGTCTATGACGATCGCGCCCCGTTGGCTGAGGCGTCGACGATTCCGGCACCGTGGTATGTCGATCCGCGGATTGCGGAACTGGAAAGGCTGAACGTCTTTGGCAAGACGTGGCAACTAGTGGCCCGCACCGATCAGTTACAAAAGCCGGGAGAGTTCGTCTCCACGCGACTGGCGGGCGAACCCGTCGTTGTCGTGCGCGGGAGCGATGGAACGCTGCGCGCTTTCTATAATGTTTGCCGGCATCACGCCGCCGCAGTCGTGACCCAGCCGTGCGGGCAGGCAGCGATTTTGCAGTGTCCTTATCACGGATGGAAATATGGGCTGGATGGATCGCTGAAAGGTATGCCCGAATTTGAAGGCGTGCAGAATTTCGAGCGGGCGGAAAATGGGCTGGTTCCGATCCGCGTGGAGACCTGGGAATGTTTCGTCTTCGTTAATCTTGATCCGCAGGCCGCGCCGCTCAACGATTTTCTCGGCGGACTGGTGCAGCGCGTCGCTCCTCTGGGCGTCAGCGGGCTGCATTATTTTGACAGCCGCAGTTATGACATCGCTTGCAACTGGAAAGTGTTCGTAGATAACTTTCTCGACGGCGGATATCACGTTCCTTACCTGCACAAAGCGCTCAGCTCCGTTCTCGATTACAAGCAGTACACCATTGAAAACGAAGACCGGTATTGCCTGCAGTCGAGCCCGATGGTGGCCTCCGATGAAGATGCGGCCACCGGAGCCACGCGCAAAGGCGATCGCGCCTGGTATTTCTGGCAATATCCCAACCTGATGATCAATTGTTATGCGGGATATATGGACACAAATTATGTGATCCCGATCGATGCCGATCATTGCCGGGTGATTTTCGATTTCTATTTCAGCGACGTGAGCGAGGCCGCGCGTGCGTACAACACGCAGTCGGTGGACGTCGGGAACAAAGTGCAGGATGAAGATCTCGGCATCTGCGAAGATGTGCAGCGCGGGCTGAAGTCGCGGGCTTATGGCGCGGGGCGGCTTTCAGTGCGGCGCGAGGCGGGAGAGCAGTTGTTTCATCGGTTGCTGGCCGCGGATTTGAAGGGGATGCCCGCACCGCTCGCAGTTGCTCTGGTAGAGACGTAGTTGCTCCGTCTCGTTTTTCACGAAGAATTACCGTCGCGCATGCAAGAGACGTTGCAAGCAACGTCTCTACGACATCATTGATGGTCTCGCGGAATCGTCTCTTGCCACGTCTTTGACTTCAGCATCGCCCCATCGTTCAGCAGCTCTCGCGTGTACTTGTAATAGAAATTCTTCTGGTCGGTTGTGACCAGCAAATGCCCGCGCCACACCAGCGTGCGGCCTTTGAGCGCGAAGGTGCTCTCGGCTTCGCCGCGCACCGAGCAGGTTTCCGGGTGTGCGTCGTCCCCGTCATAGGTCAGGCTTTCAAGATCAGTTTCCGTTCCCCAGGGATATTCGTAGCCGTCTTTCCCCTTCCAATGCACGGTAGTTTTCTGGTGAGCTTCGTCGCGCTCCACCGTCCAGTCGCCGGGCCAGGGGAAGCCTTCACTCTTGATATCCGTGCGTTCTTCCATGGGCTCGGGTGCGGAAAATGGCGGAGGGGCTACACCCTGCAACGGCACGATCGGCAACACGAGACGCGAGCCGTCGACTCCTCCGAGTTCAAGCGAAGTCGTCATCGCATAAGGTGTAGGCAGCATCATGGGCCAGAGAGCGTTGGAAATCGCTACGCGAATGCGGTGGCCCTTGGGAAAGACCCACGATGTGAGGTGCATTTCGATATCGAGCGGATAGACTTTGCCGGGAATCAAATCTTGTGGTTCGGTCATCGATTCGCGCTGCGCACCGTTGATGCCGGCGCCCGTGATCTGGGTAACTGTGCCATCAGGGGAAACATCGGAGAGCCGCGCAATCCAATTCGCCAGCGGAGCCGTGGCCGATGCACGCAGCAAGGCGTGCGGCCGGCCGAGAATCGCAACCTCGTGGTCGAGGGCGGCGGAATCGTATACGAGACTGAATGCGTCTACCGGGCGCGGGTCGCTGAGCAACTCTCCCCACCAGAAGCCGGCTTCGACGCCGATGGTGGGAATGTATTTCAGTTGATGACGATCGACATTCGCGGCGGAATCGGCCAGCGTGTGATTCGACTGCAGGAAGAAAGTCGTATTGGCCGCATCCTTCGGCGGCCAGACATCTTCGCGACGCCATTCGCCGGGCACTTCCTGCAGATTCGGATCGGGCGGATGCCAGTGCTGCATATAGATGACGAGTCGCGGATCCTCGCGAATGCCGGTGTCGCGGCCTTTGAGCCAGTAATCGAACCAGCGCACGGCCTGATCGCGCCACTCCACGCGCGGACCGAAATCGGCATCGTTGGGGAAGGAGTGATTCCAGGGACCGACGATGGCTTTGATCGGCGCCTTCGACTTCATCAGCATGTCGGGCACGTTGTCGCGATAGCCATCCTGCAATCCGCCGATCAGAAAACTCGGGATCGTAATCGCACTCAGTGGACGAACGCGATCGCGCCAGAAGGGGCCATCGTGCTGATGCTTCAAATATAGGAGCGACCACGGCGGAGAATCGAAGCGCGGGCCGAGAGTTTTTTCGTCGAGAGAATAGTCCGGAGCGCCCACCCAGCCTTCGGCCATGTCCATGTTGAGTTCGAACTCGTCGATGTGCGCAATGCCGTCGATATAGTGAACGTCGTCGTGGAATAATTCGGCGGTGGCATGGATGGCGACGATCGCCTTCAACCCGGGAGTGTGGCGCATCGCCATTTGCAGCGCGGTGAAACCGCCCCAGGAAATGCCGAACATGCCGACGTTGCCATTGGACCAAGGCTGGTGCGCGAGCCAGGCGATGACCTGCTCGCCGTCTTGCTGCTCTTGTTCGGAATATTCGCGCTCGGGCGGAACGCCCTCACTCGCGCCGAAGCCGCGAATGTCAACGCGCACGCTCACGTAGCCACGCCGCGCGAAATAGGTGTGCTTGGGATAATCTCCGGCGGCGGTGCCGTCGTCTTTCCGGTAAGGCAAATATTCGAGCAGGGCAGGAAATTTCTCGCCTGCTTTCGCGCCGTCCGGCATGTAGAGAGTCGCGGCGAGGCGCACGCCGTCCTTCATGGGGATCCATGCCTGCTCCATGCGCACGCCGTAGACGGGCGGAGACGGGGGTTCAGTGGCGAGCAGTGAGAGTGGAATCAGAAATAAAACGGACAGAACGAAAATGTGTTTCGCCAAGCGGGCTCCGGGTAGGTGCAGTGAGCTGAGTTCAACTTTGCGCGTCTTGTTCGCGGCGCATGGCGCGCAGATCGATCCCCAGTTGTTCCGCCTTTTTATACAGGTGACTGCGCTCCAAGCCAAGAGCTTTTGCGGCCAGGCTCATGTTTTGATGGCAGCGCTTGAGTTCGGCCAGAATGACTTCGCGTTCGTAGGATTGCATTCGATCAGCGAGCGGGCCGGAGGTCGAGTTGGATGCGGGCAATGAGACAGCGGCATTTTTCGGCAGTGCCATCTGCACTGTCGCCAGATCAACCTGACCTTCGGTCGCAAGCAGCATCAAACGTTCGACCATGTTTCGCAACTCGCGAACGTTGCCCGGCCAGGTATACGACTGCAAGGCTTCCATCGCTTCGGGGGTGAACGGAACTGGCTTCCATCCATTCTGGGCGCAGACCTGCGCCGCAAAGTGCTCGACCAGCGGAGGAATATCTTCTCGCCGTTCGCGTAAGGGCGGAAGCACGAGAGGAAAAACGTAGATGCGATGAAATAAATCCTGGCGAAATTTTTCGTCCCGCACGCGTGCTTCCAGATCGCGGTGCGTAGCGACCACGACGCGAACGCTCACCGTGACTGGCTTATCGCCGCCGATGCGTTCGACTTCACCTTCTTCCAGGACGCGCAGGAGTTTCGCTTGCATGTTCAGCGGCATGTCGCCGATCTCGTCGAGAAAGATCGTGCCTTGGTCGGCTTGCTCGAACTTGCCGATGTGACGCGCGGAGGCTCCGGTGAACGATCCTTTTTCGTGGCCGAAGAGCTCCGATTCGATCAGTTCGGCGGGCACGGCGGCGCAGTTGAGCGTGATGAAAGGTCCGGCCGCGCGATTGCTCTTGTCGTGAATGGTGCGTGCGACCAGTTCTTTGCCGGTTCCGGTTTCGCCGAGGATACACACGCGAGATTCGCTGGCGGCAACGCGCTCCAGTTGCGCCATCACGCGCCGCATGGCTTCGCCCTTCCACACGATTTCGTGCTTACCCAGGCGCTGGCGAAGCTGGCGGTTCTCGCTCTCGAGTCGCTGCAGCTTCAGCGCATTTTCCACCGTGAGCAGGAGTTTGTCGCTGGAAATGGGCTTCTCCAGAAAGTCGAGTGCGCCCAGGCGCGTTGCGCGCACTGCCATTTCAATGTGCGCCTGCCCGGACATCATGACCACCGGCGCCGTCACACCCTGCTTCTTCATTTCCTCCAATAGAGTCAGGCCATCTTTTCCGGGCATCACGACGTCGGAAAGAATCAGGTCGAAATTCTGCGACTTCGCGAGATCCAGAGCCTTGGCCGCGTTGTCGCACACGGTGGCTTCGTGGCCTGCCAGGCGAAATGCTCGCGAGAGCGAGGCCAGCGTGTTGGCTTCGTCGTCGACAATCAGAAGATGCGCTTTGATGGGCAACCTGTCTCCTCGCTTTTCTGGCTGGGTTAGTGCGCGGCGTTTTCGCTTTCCAGTTTTGCCGCTTGATTATTCGCCAACTCTTCGCGGTTCGCCGGAAGCTCGATGACAAATGTCGTTCCACGTCCCGGCTGGCTGGCCACGCTGATCCGTCCGTTGTGATCGCTGACGACCGATTGAACGATCGCAAGACCGAGCCCGGTCCCGTGCTGCTTGCTCGTATAGTACGGAGTGAAGATGCGCTCGCATTCTTCGGGCGTCAGGCCGCCGCCGGTGTCTGCAATCTCGATGATAGCGTTACCGCCGTCGCTTCGAGTCCGCAGAGTCAATGTGCCGCCTTGCGGCATGGCATCCATGGCATTTAAAACCAGATTCGAAACTGCCCGATGCAACAGTTCCGGATCGGCTGCGATCGAGCTAAGCGTCGGATCCAGTTCGAGATTGCATGCGATCGGCGCGCGTCCCGGAGCCTGCAGTTGCGCTTGAAACAATTGTGCAATGCCGGTGAGAATTTCATTCAGCTGCACGGCCTGCAACTGCGGGTGAGGCATTTTGGAAAAATCGCTGAAGCGTCCGATAATCTTCTTGAGATTCGATATCTCTGCCAGCAACGTGCTGGAACTTTCGCGAAAGACTTCATCGAACTGCTCCGGGCTGTGAGCCCGCGCGCGCACCAGATTCTCCACCGTCAGTTGCAGCGGGAACAGAGGATTCTTGAGCTCGTGCGCTAAGCGCCGCGCCAGTTCGCGCCAAGCCGCGACGCGCTCGGCCTGCAACAGGCGTTCTTTTTGCGTCACCAATTCGTTGGTCATGCGATTGAAGGATTCCGCCAGCTGCGCGATTTCGTCATGGCCCTGCACGTCGACCCGCGTGTCCCAGTTTCCCCCTGCGACTTCCCGCGCAGCCTGCGCCAGTTGCACTACGGGACGCGTGACCCGGGCCGCGACCCATGTGCTGAGCAGGATCGCCAGCAGAATTCCAGCGCCGCCCACGAGCAGCGCCGATCCACGAATGCGGCGCTTCAATTCGACATAGGGCCGTCGCGAATTGCCAATCAGCAGAACGCCCAGTAGCGGGTGATCGTTGCCCACGCCGCGCAGCGGGATGGCATGGAACACTTCGTCATCGGCCTGATCGGAGGTCCAGTGAATCACGGCGGATGCTTCCTGGTTGTATTGCCGAACCGTATTCACAAGCGGAGCGAACTTGTCTGCTGGCCGCAACGTGTCGCTGGAATGATCTGAAGCAGTGGGGTCGAGGAGCCAGTCGGACTACAAACTTGTCGCCACGATTCTGATAGAGAAGAGCGCGCATGTCCGTAGGCAGGTCGAGCGCGGAGAGAAAATTCTTGTCCAGTCGACGGCCGCCGATCACATAAACGGGGCGCTCGCTCACCCGCGTCTGCTCGCACTGCAAACACGCCCAGTGCGGTGGAGTCCTGCAATTCCTCAAGCTTCAAAAATGCGCCTTGCTCGAGGGATGAAGCGAAAGTGCTAAATCCGGTGTCCGGATAGCCAAACTTCGCCGGCCATTGCGCGGAGGAAATAATCTTTCCATCGGCGTCGACGATCTCCAGAAAGTCCAGTTGGTGATTTTCCGCTATGGACCGCGCCAGGTCGAAATTCTCAGCCAGTTCCGGCGAGCCGTGCTCAAGTGCAACCGCGATGCGCGATACGGGTTCTGATGCGGCGATCGCCTGCACGCGATGCACGACTTCGTCGCCCTGCCGGGCAAATTCGTGTTGGAACTGAGCAACCAGACGCCGCAGTACGGTCCTCTTCGGTCTGCCTGAAAGCATTCCCGGCAACAAAAGAAACGAGGTAGCCGACAGCCGCGACCGAAAAGAAAACTGTGAGCGCAGAGGTGATCAGCAATTTGCGGCGGAAGCTCATCGTGAGCCGTTCTCCAGCCAGGCATTCTCTAAGTTCCAGGTACCATCCGGTCGCAGCGTCCAGTCTCGCAGGTTTGGCGCGGAGAGATAGGCGACCGGAAGATGGAACAGCGGAATCAGACGATGGGTCGCGAGAATAGACTGCTCGCTGGCGTAAAGATCCTCCACCGAGTCGTTTCTCCCCTTGGGAGGCGCAACTCCGATAAGGGTCGAAACAGCGTTCAGGGCGATGCTCAGGATCCGCGGAGGTGAGTGGAATCCTCAGCACGTGCAGATCAGTAGCGGCGGCGTTTGTTGGTTGGAGCGACAAGCCTGAATCTTTGGCATTGAGGGCGATACGCTCGGCGAGGAGCCTTCCCAGCGGGTCGCTGTTATCGTAGCCGATCGTCCACACTGGTAGAGAGTGAATTTGCTCGCGCGCTTGTTCGCGGATTTGTCGTGCGCGCGGCAGATCTGCGTCGGCGGGAAACACAAATGCGTAACCGCTCATCCAGTTAGGAAGAATGCTCGCGGCGGGTTGACCAGTCCCCTGCAGAATTACACTGCGGATGGAACTGCGCTCAATGCTGAGCGCCAGCGCTTCGCGCAACAATTTCTCTTCAGGCGATGCTGCATCGCGAGTGAACACGAGCGCGACTAATTCAATTGGCGGTGAGCTGACTACCTGGACGCGCGCGGTTGCGGTGCGATGTGATTGCTCGGGAGCAATTTCCGCCAAATCAATCTTACCCAGTTCCAGCGCGGTCATTTGATCGCGGAAGCTTCGACCCATTTCGATTTCAATGCCGTCGACGAATGGGCGCCCGCGCCAGTGATTTTCTTCGGCAGCCAGAGTCAGCTTCTTTCCCGGCTGCCATTCGGTGACATGAAAGGGGCCGGTACCGCTTAGCGTTCCGTCGGCATTTCTTTTGGCGATTGCGTTTCGCGGCAGCGCCAACTCCGCCGGCATTTCCGGATCAGGAGCGTCGCGATCAATCACCACGGAGTCCGAGGTTGAGGTTATGTTCCATGCAGGATTGGCCGTTCGCAATGACGCGGCGACAGCTTCGGGGGTTAGAGGTGTGCCGTCGTGAAACTTAACGCCTTTGCGCACGTGGAATTGCCAGCGCTGATCGTTCGAGGATGCTTGCCATGAAATCGCCAAAGACGGCTGCAGGCGGCCGTTGTCATCGAGCGTCACCAGAGTGTCGAAAATCAGCAGGGTCATACTGCGTCGAGCGAACGAATCGGGCTGCGCGTTGTCGGCGGGATCGAGCGTGGTGGGCGCGGCGCGCATGGCAAGATGCAGCGTGCCGCCGTATTGCGGACGCGTTTCCGCGTTCGAGATCAGCGACAACAGCAGACTACTGGCCGCAAGCCAGTTCCAGACGATACGCTTCATAGTTCCCTGTCTCTTGATTCTTTGCCACGGCAATTGCCGCGTCACCTTTAGCTTCAGTCCAGAGGGCGGTGATCGGTCCCGAAAAATCGACTGCTGCCGCTCACCACGACCGGATCGCGATCGGGAAACTCGTAGGCGCGGATTGAGTCGCGGTTGTCTGCTGAAGTGGTAGCCAGCACTTGCCATCCGGCGCCGCATTGCGTGCGCACACTCGCGAGATCGCTGCCCCACCCGAGTCTGGCAGCTTGATCGCTCACGCCGTCGATCATGTGTATCTGGCCGTCGGCAGCAGCGAAGAGCCACAGAACATATTTTTCGCGCGGAATCACCGCGGCGGAATAAAACTTGGACACACTACTAAATTTCCCAATCGGCGGCGTTACGGCTGCCGGTGAAAAAGTCGCGTGCGGGAGCGAAGAAGGCTTTCATGAACGGCACGCTCGGAGAAGAGATCGAATTCGCCGTGGGAAAAACATTCGGTGCGTTGAAGGAAGCCGGCACGAGCGGCCACGGATCGTCGTTTTCCCGGCAATTCAAAGTTAACGCGGCTGTGCTGCTGCACGTCACGCCGGGAAGATAAATCCTGCAGCAGATGATCTCGATCGAGCACGAGTTTGCCCCGCAGATCGCGCGGCCAGGGTCGCGAGTGGCTGATGCTCATGGATTGCTCCGGCTGCCACTTGGCGCCTTGTAAGCGATAGATGGAGACCTTCTCGGAATCGAGGACCGCGATATGCGTCGGCGACGCACTCTCCTCCAGAACGGCGACGTCGAGAATCGGCTCGCTCTGCGAATAGAGCAAGGTCTTGCGCAGAGTCAGCGGCACGGAATCGCGTAGAGGGATCTGAACTCTCAGGACGAGGCGCTGACACGATGACAACCGCGGCCTCGGCGGCGCTCTGATGAATTTCTGCGACCCATACATAAGAGGTCAAATTCTCGGACAGAGAAATGGTCACCGTGGCCGCTGCTTGCTCGGATTTCGCGAAGCGAATTCCGAGATTGCCGAGGGCCACGCGCAATCCGTTTTGAATGATCTCGTTCTCGCGCGTGCCTAATGAGGAGCGGTTCTCGACCGTCAGCGCGATGACTCCCGGCCCAGTCACGGTCACGATCTTGTGCGCCAGTTCCTGCTCGGGCACGCTCCAGTCGACTGCGCGGGCAGGAATGGCCAACAGGGCGAGAAAAAAGAGACTGACAACGCGAGAGCGACTTCGAGCGCAACGCGCGATTCACCGAAATCAGAATGGTTGCTGGGATGGCCGAATTATAAACCGCTCTGCGCATACGGCTTCCTTGCTTGCTCTGTACTGTTTAGACACCGGCGAGCCGGGTGCCCCACGTCTCGCGGTGCTGACGAGACGTGGGGATTGCGGACGTTCTTGTCTTCTATCTATCTCTGTGCTTCTTGCGGTGGATCGCTCTGACCGTTCTGGCCCGGCACGTTCATGCTGCGCAGCACGTCGTTCATGAAGAACTTGCCGTCAGACGGAACCATCATGATCTGCAGCTTGTCGGAGAGGCGTTCAGCCACGATTTTGTTGATCAGCAGCGGATTCTGTTTCAGGATCGCCGCCTCACTCTGCATGCGTTCGGCATCGGCCACCGCGGTGACGCGAATGCGGTCAGCCTCGGCCTCAGCCAGCATTTTGCGGCGCTCGGTCTCGGCTTTGCTGTCGATCACCTTGGCCTGCGCCGCGGCCTCGGCGTTCTGGATGGTCGCCTCCTTGCGCGCCTCGGCTTCGAGCTTGCTTTGCTGAATTTGCTTTTCTTTCAGCGGAAGCGTGTACTGCATGGCGTCGGATTCGCCCTTGGCCTGCAGCACGTGGACCTGGGCCTCGCCCTCGGCTTGCTTGATCTGCTGCACCTTGGTTGCTTCGGCTTCCAGTTCGGAGATCCTGACCTGCTTCTGCTTTAATTCGGTTTCGACGCCCATGCGGTCATTTTCCTGTTCTTTCAAAAGCAGTGTCTCCAGGCCCTTGGCGTAGTCTTCCGGCAGTTGAATATCGCGCAGCATGACTTCTTTCACGACGATGCCGTCGACGGAGAGCTTCTGCGTGATCAATCCCGCGGCACGCTGGCGCACTTCTTCACGCTTAGCCGAGAAAACGTCGCGCACGGTGTAGTTGGGAACGAGTTCCCGCCACACACTGGCGACGACCGGGGGAACGATTTCTTTTTCGACCGGATGCGGCAGGTTGTTCTGGATGTAGTCGAGGTGTTTGGGATCGAGGCGGTAACGAACGGTGATGGCGAGGCCAAGCGTCAGGCCTTCCTTCGCCTGCACGTCCATCAGTTGCGATTTAGCTGAAACATTTGCAGCCGCGTTCTTGCCGTCTTCTGAAACTCCAGTGGTGAAGACCTGGTCGCGCGTGTCGAAGAGCGCGACGTCTTCCACCAGCGGAGTTACAAAATGCACGCCGGGATATAGAGTGCCCGGCAACGTGCCGCTGGTCTGGCTGACGCGGACGCCAGCCATTCCACTGGGGACGACGACGATGCTGAACGCCAGCAGAATCGGTCCCCAGGCGAGGAGTCCGAACGCGAGCGATGTGCGCCAGCGCAATTGTGGAGACACGGGCAACGCGCCGCCCCCTTCTTCTCCGCCAGCTCGGGGAGCGGCCAGCGCCTTGCGGTACATCAGTTCGCGATACAAGTCATAAGCCAAGATGCTCACAGCCGCGAGAATCATCCCGAGGCCACCGGTAATCAGAAAGTACTTCAACGCCAGCATCGTCGTTCTCCTTGGAGAGTTCTAGTCGAACTCAACGTCTCTGCTCTGCTTTCACTGCTGACCGTCTGCTGCGCCAGCTTGGCTGGAGCCAGCCTCTGCTGAGCGAAGAACAAACGGAACACTTGCCCGAAGATCAGCTCTTCCGCCAGCAGTGCGATCGCGAGCGAGAAGATCAATCCTCCAACCACCGCCATAAATGTGATTGCCATTTGCATGATGTCCTCCTTGAAAATCTGAGTTTCTCTATTTCCCGCGGACTTGAGTCGAAGTCTGCGCCTCGGCTACTGTGTCGTCGTTGTCGTCGTTGTTGTCGTCGCTGCCGCCCCCGAAGACCCGCGCGATCTCGTCATCGCGCTCGCTGCGAATCTGAACTACATCGCCAACCTGGAGCATGGGGAAGAGTCGCTCCATGTCGCGGTTGCGCAGCCGGATGCATCCATGCGAGGCGGCGCGGCCGATGGAGCGCGGCGCATTCGTGCCGTGAATTCCGTACCCTTTCTGACTCAAGCCCAGCCAGCGCGTTCCGATTGGATTGTCCTTGCCGGTGGGAATGACGGTGCCGGGGTGGTAGTAGGTGGGATTGGCGACGCGGCTGACGATTTGAAATTCGCCGGCCGGGCTAGGGCTGATGGCGGCGCCTACGGCGACCGGGAAGGTCGCGATCACCTTTTCCTGCTCGAGGACGGCCAGCTTGCGGTCCGGAATGCTGACCAGAACGACGCGCCGGACGCGATCTCGAGAGTTGGATTCGACCGCCTGCGCCTCCGACCGAATGGCCAGACTCAGCGTCACAATGGCCAGCAGATATCCCAACCGCTTTGCTTCGTGCGCCCTGCTCATCTTGCCCTCCGGCGTTGCGTCCTGCACCTAGACTGGTGGCAGGCTAAGAGCCACGGGCTATCTGGTTGCAATGAATGTAGTTAGCTTACGGCGAGGTGGAAAAATACGTGGCTGGACGGCGACAGTGTGTCGGATTTGACACAACCGGGACGAGGAACAGGTTAATTCAGAAGTTCAGAAGTTAAGGAAGGAGGGGGAGGCTGCCTTCAAGCGCCCGGCTCCCGCCGTCTGGGGTAACGGCATTGTGGGGTTCTGTGGGTGGAGCCGGGCGATCCTATGACTAGAAGGCCTAGTTCAATTGTGCCTATTTAAACCTGATCGCCCGACTAAATCTGTGACTGCCGTCACAGTTGCATGTGATTTTTATCAACAGCAAGCCGCTCGCCCGCGGTCGCCGCATGATTTTTCACTTAGTCACATCCGCACGTGACGCAAATCACCGCCCGGCTTGCACTGTGCTCCTACACTTTTATTGAGCGAGCCGGGCGCGTTGATTCCATTCGCCCGCAATTCATTTGGAGAGACTGACTTATGGCCTATGTAATCACTGATACCTGCATCAAGGACTCCCTCTGCGTCGACGTCTGCCCGACCGACTGCATACACCCCAAGCAAGACGAGCCGGAGTTCGAAGCCTCCACTCAGATGTACGTGGACCCAGAGGGCTGCATCGACTGCGGAGCCTGTGTTCCGGCGTGCGGCTCCGACTCGGTCCACGCGCTTGAGGATGTGCCCGAAGACAAGAAGGAGTTCGTCGAAAAAAACGCCGCCTACTACAAGAAGTAGGCGTCGTTGAGTAAACCTAGCTGCCTGTTTTCTGCAGACTCGGTTCTTCGGCCTGCACCAGGGGCATATCGACCAGGTGTTCGCTGAGGAACCACGACTGTAGTTCGTTCGTCCGCAGAACGTCGCTGATCGCCATATCGTTGGTGCCATCATCGCCGAGGTCGTCGGCGCGTTTCGCCAGCTTACGGCACTGCGCCGATGATGATCTGGTGGGCGTCGAGCAGACGCGAGATCTGAACGGGCACTTCTTCCCTGCCCTTCGGAGGCCGCTCGATCTGAGTGGTTTCGGCGACATCGGCTGCCATCGCAATCGAAATTCCACCCAGCAACTGGATGCGCTCGGCGATGGTGTCGACGATCTCCACCTGCTCGCCAAAATGCTTGTCGAACAGCAAATGGAGCTGGTAGAACGTCGGACCCGCCACCTGCCAATGGGACTTCTTATACAGGTCGCGCAGGGTCATGGAGTCGGCCAGGAGCTGGTTGAGCTTCTCGGTCATCTCCAGGCGTACTGGCTCTTCGAGCTCTAGAGGCAGGGCGTGGGAAACCGTACCGTACTGCTGAATTTCATGGGCGCGCTGGTGGACGTGGGGCTGGGCATTTAAGGTTCGATGATTACTGGAAGCGTTTTTCTTCGCCATTGTCGTCCTCCGTTCGGGTGGGGGTTCTTTTGGGCAATCCGCCCCTCCAGCTTAGATACCGCGATCCTAAAAAGGATGCCGCTCGTTTGTGTTTAGCGAGTAAAAGGCACTTCCGCATTGATGATCCTGAGTATCACCCAATGGACTGGCAAAGTGACCGGAGGGTTTCTGCTGATGCCTCAGGCGTGAGGTCGCGTTGCGGAGTGCCTAACATTTCAAAGCCCACCATGAATTTTCGGATCGTCGCCGAGCGCAGCAGCGGCGGATAGAAGTGGACGTGCATGTGCCACTCCGGATGCGCTTCGCGGTCGACAGGTTGCTGATGAAATCCCATGGAGTAGGGGAACGGCGCCTGAAAGATATGATCGTAGCCGCGCGTGAGCTTTTGCAGAGTCGCGGCGAGTTCTTGCTTAGCGGACGGATCAAGTTGCGTGAGATCGGCGACGTGATGGCGGGGGATGATCATGGTTTCGAACGGCCAAATCGCCCAGAAGGGCACCACCACCGCGAATTCAGCACCGGCGAAGATGAGCCGTTCGCTGGTCAACTCGTGCTCAACATAACGGCATAGCAGGCAGGACTTGTGCTCTTGCTGGTAATCAAGGAATGAGCGCTGCTCTTTGGCGGGTTCGTTGGGAATCGAGTGGCTGCCCCAGATCTGGCAATGCGGATGAGGATTGCTGGCGCCCATCATCGCTCCGCGGTTCTCGAATATCTGTACGTAATTGACGAAGTCGATCGAACTTAATTCTTCGAACTGCTGAGTCCACATTTCGATCACGGCGCCGATCTCCGCGACCGACATGCCGGGCAACGAGAGATCATGACGGGGAGAGAAGCATCCGACTCGGCAAATTCCCTGCTCCGGAGCTGGCTACGAGAAGGTCGGCGACGTTGGAAGACTCTGCGCCGGCCGGAATAGCTTGCTGCAAGGCCGCGTAATCATTGTCGAAGACGAAGGTTGACGAGTACTGCGGATTTCTAGCACCGCCCGCGCGCGCATTTCCCGGACACAGGTAACACGACGGATCGTAGGGCAGTAACTTTGTTGCCTCGGCGGGCTCAACCTGACCCTGCCATGGCCTTGCCGTTCGATGCGGGGAAACCAGCACCCATTCTCCGGTCAGGGGGTTCAATCGGCGATGGGAGACGGCGTTCAGGGTGAACATTCTTATTGCGCCTATTTTACGTTTCGTTCCAATCAGCGGACCGGCGCCATCGGCCAGCGTGGTGACGAAGATATCAGGACGAATACCGGTTGCGCGCTCATAACCGGATTTCATTTGCGCAGTGAATTGCTCCACTGCGCTGTGCTCGACCAGGCTGACGGTACATCCGCCGAAGCCGCCGCCAGTCATGCGGGAGCCGTAGGTGGCCGGAATTGCCGCCGCCAGGTCGACCATAACGTTGAGCTCCGGACAACTCACTTCGTAATCATCGCGCAGGCTGGCGTGCGACTGGTACATGAGTTCGCCAACGGACTTCAGATCGTGACTCTCAAAGGCCTGCCCGGCAGCCAGGACGCGAGCATTTTCGCTGACCACGTGCTTCGCCCGGCGGAACAAGGAATCCGGCAGACCGGAGCCATATTCTTGCAGGTCCTGCTCCGTGACATCGCGCAAGCTGGCGATCCCATCGCGTTTGCTTCGAAAGTGCTCGACGCAACGCTCGCACTCCGCGCGGCGTTGGTTGTATTCGCCGGCCGCGATGGAATGCCGGACCATGGTATTGCAGATAACGAGCGCAACGTTCGCGGGAAGCGGAACGTAACTCGCCTGCAAGGAACGGCAATCGAGCATTATGGCGTGTCCGGCGCGGCCGTTGATGGAGGAGAATTGGTCCATGATGCCGCAGCGCGCGCCCACGAATTCGTTCTCGGCGCGCTGGCACAGCTTCGCGAGATCGGCTGGGGCCATCGCTTTGCCGCAGATATGCAGCAGCGCCAATGCCGAGGCCACTTCCAGGGCAGCCGAGGAACTCAGCCCTGCGCCCATAGGCACATGGCCGTCGATGAGAAGGTCGGCGCCCGGAATGTGGAAACCGGAGCGGCTCAGCTGAATCTGCACACCGCGAACGTAATCGGTCCAGTTGTGCGAGGTTGCGGGTCGGGATCGTCGAGGGAAAAGCTGAAAGTCTTCTGCTCCTGCAGCGAGTGGACGGTTAGTTCTCGCGAGTCGTTGGAAGCTACGGCGACGCGATGCTCGAAGGCAATTGCTCCGGGCATGACGAATCCTTCGTTGTAGTCGGTGTGTTCGCCGATCAGGTTCACGCGTCCGGGCGCGCGAAAGGCGCGGACTTCGCGATGGGCACTGCGCGGAAAGGCCGCGGCGAATTGGTCCAGCAGAATTTCGTTCGAGTCGTGGGACGCCATCTTGAATCTACCAACCGAAAAGAGAGCCCCATGGTACATCAGTCATTCTTGAGGGCCTCTGCAATTAGAATAACCACGCTGAAAGCTGGAGCGTTTCACACAAGAGTTCCCAGGAGAACACTTTGATCGCAGCGGTTGATATTGGCGGCACCAAGATTGCGGTTGGGATGATCGATCCCAATGGCAAGGTTCTTTCCCAACGCGAAAGCCCGACCGAGGCGGATCGTGGCTATGCGGAAGGGCTGCGCAGAATCGCCGATATGCTGCGCGCCACTGCTGCCGCGGCGAATACGACCATCACCGGCATTGGGATTGGATCGACGGGGCCGGTCTATCCGCTGACGGGAGAAATCGGCGAACTTAGTTTCTTTCCTAATTGGAAGGGAGCAAATCCGGTTCGCGATCTCACGCAAGCTTTCAACGTAAAGGTCGCACTGGAGAACGACGCCGACGCATCCGCGTTGGGAGAAGCCGGTTGGGGAGCCGGCAAGAATAAAAGCCGGCTGATTTATGTGACCGTCGGAACTGGAATCGGAACCGGAATCATTCTCGATGGCGAAGTTTATCGCGGCGTCGATCAGGCGCATCCCGAGATTGGCCACCAGTTGATCGATCCCTCCGGACCGCCCTGCCTGTGCGGCTTTCACGGCTGCTGGGAATCTCTGGCTGCTGGTCCAGCCATGGCGGCGTGGATGGAAGGAAATGCTCCGGCGGATTATCCTCACCGCGCGAATCTCACCGCGAAGAGGATTTGTGAACTGGCTCAGCAGGGCGATGAGTGGGCGACGCACGCGGTGGAGCGCGAAGCCCGGTACCTGGGGCTTGGCCTCGCGAATCTCGTCACCATGTTCGTTCCCGAAGTTATTGTGCTCGGGGGTAGCGTCATGAAGAGCGCAGACCTGTTCCTCGAAACGATTCGCAGGACGATCGCGAATAGTTGCCGCTTCGTCCCTTACGAAAAAACTGAACTCGCGCTGGCGTCTCTGGGCGAGGATGCGAATCTGATTGGTGCGGGACGAGTGTGGTATCACCGCTTCGGGGCGGGAGATTGAGTCCACGAACGGATAACGTACCGGAAAAAATGAGGCGGTCTCTTTCGAGACCGCCTCAGAAGGTTGCAGTTGTCGTTCAGTTAGAAGCTGAACTTCGCGTGCAACTGCATCAGCCTGCCCTCCACGCCAGCGCCTTGAAAGGCGCCATACGGGGTTGTAGGTTGTACGGCCATCGCATTACATCCTGCGGCGAAGCCCGCACTGCAGTTTTGTCCAAACCCTCCCGTGAAGGTCCACGGATTCGGCAGGCCAAAGTTGGGATGGTTGAGAATATTAAAGAACGAACTGCCCACTTCCAGTTTCACTCGCTCTGTGACAGCAAAGCTCTTATTGACGCTGAGGTCGGTGTCAAAATATCCCAACCCGCGGAAGCTGTTGCGGGCAACGTTGCCGAAGCCCGACTGGTTAGCGCCACCGGTGAAGTTAGAAGCAGAGAAATCAGCCGGTTGTACGCAGGTTCCTTCAACTCCAACGATGCCCGGATTGCTGTTCGAGCAATTGGTACTTGCGCCACCAAGATATTGGGCAGGGATAAGCGGGAGTTGGAAAGGACCGGGCACAAAGTTGATGCCCGACTGAATTCCCATCGGAGTGTACGGCAGACCGCTGTGGGCGAAGAGCGTGCCGCCAATGGTCCAGCCGCCGACAACTTCATTCAGCATGCGGTTTCCGTATTTGAAAGGCAGTTCCCAAACATAGTTGGCAGTGATGTTGTGGCGAACATCCGAGTCCGAGTTGCTGTAGTTGAGGCAACGCAGGCAGTTCGGATTGAATTGGTAGACCGCGCTTCCGAAAAGATTGAAAGGCGTTCCAGGATTGGTGGTGGTCAGGTCATCCAGGGCATGGGACCAGGTATAGTTCACGCTGCCCTGAAACCCGCGGGTAAATTTCCGGGTGAAGGTTGTCACCAGCCCGGCGTAGTTTGAGGAACCGACGCTGGCCAGTTCTCGCACCCAGCCAAAGCGCTGGTCCGTGCCCGACAACGGAATGCCGGAAGCGGAGAAAGTGCCGGTGGGCAGTTGTCCGAAGGGCGCGCCGGTAAAGTTCGAGGCATTCAGATTGCCGTTCTGAATGAGAACATCGTAGCCGTGCGTTCCCGACATAATCGACGTTCAACGACATTTTCGAACCGAAAGCCTGCTGGATCTCGAAGTTCCATTCCAGATATTTCGGATTGGTGATCTGATTTGCGATCGAAGTGTAGTTGGGCGGAGTAAAGAACGGATTACTCTGCAACACTTGTCCCACAGTTTGCCCGGTAGCAAACGCATTCAAGAATGAAGAGTTGGAGTTTGCGCCTAACTGCGCGACGCTCCCGGCGACGCCCGGCGCCAGAAACGCACCCGAGCCCGTCGGTAAAACCGTGAAGCCATTGGTCAGAGGCGCATTGCCGATGAGTTCGTCCATCAGGATGCCCTGATAGAGATCAGAAAACACGCCGATGCCTCCCCGCAGGACGGTGCTGGTATGTCCCAGCGGACTCCACGTAAAGCCGATGCGGGGCTGCAAGGCAACTTTCTCCAGCGATGGAAAAGCGCTGTGAGTGCCCGCGTCAATAATCTGGTTGTAGGGAGTGAGCGGGTCATGCGTCAAGCCGGAAAATGCGGTGTTCAAACGCGAGAAGCAGTTTTGCGAGCAAACCGGATTGGAGTTGCGATCGCCGCGCAGCGCGAAGGTCAGTTTGAGATTATGGGTTGGACGGTATTCATCCTGGAAATACATGCCCAGGCTGTAAAAGCCAAAGCGAACATCGCCCACGGTGGTGTAGGTCTGAACCAGGTTGTCGCCGTTACCGCCGATCACAATACCGTTGGCGAAATCGTTCTGCGAGCCAAAGGTCACGCCTCCACCGGTGAAGGCCTCGGCATCGTAGTCAATGAGCACATCGCGTCTGAAGTTGATACCGGCCTTGAAGGTGTGCGCGCCGCGGGTGATGGAGAGATCATCGGTGAGTTGCGCCATGCTGGAGTTGCGACCCTGCGGGAAACCGGAATCAGCAACTCCGGTGCCACCGAGATTCGACAATGATCCGGAACTCAGGCCGATGGTGCTGTATCCGTTTGCAGCCAACACCGCAGCCTGACCGCTGTCTGGAAGGAAGACCGCCGAGTACCACAGACCGGAAAGGATGAAGTTGTTAACGACGGTTGGCGAGAAGATGTGAGTCTCGTTGATCTGGCCTTCGTACTCCGGCTGGATGCTCTTGGTACTGAAGATTGCCGGCAGCACCAGGTCGGTGGAAGTGGGCTGACTTCCGCGATCCATCTTGAAGCGGCCAAACAGCTTGTCGGAATTACTGATGTTGTAATCGATGCGTTCCGTGAGCAGCCACTCTTTATTATGGTTGACGCCAGCTGCCGTCGCGGACATGGTGCATCCCTGACCTCCAGTTCCTCCGAAGTTGATTCCGTTCAGCGTGGTGACATCATCGCATCCGCCTCCTGTGGGTATGGCGCTGGCGGCTACGGGAGAATTCGCATAAAGCGCCAACTCTTGTTGATAGAAGGGCAACTCAGCCGCGATGGATGGATTATTGCTGGGTCCTCCTGCGGCAATGTTCGCCAGAATTGCGGCACTGTATGCCGGTGTGGGCAAATTCACCGTCTGAACGCTGGGTAGCGCATAATACAAGCCTTCCTGGTCCACGAAGAAAAACAGTTTGTCTTTCTTGATGGGTCCGCCGATGGATCCTGCCCACTCATGATTGACGGCAAAGGGCTGCTGGTTCTTCAATCCATTCGCGATTTCATTCTGTTTCTGGAACCAGTCGTTGGCATTGAAGGCGCTGCTGTTGTACCAGAAAGCTCCATTGCCGTGGAACTGGTTGCCGCCGGATTTCGTGGAGTAGTCGACCTGTACACCGGCCTGGCGTCCATATTGAGCGGTGTATCCGTTGCTGACGACCGCGACCTCCTGCACTTCATTTTGGCCGAGCAACAGGTTGCTCGATCCGGAGTTGTTCAGATTCAGAAACGGATCATTCTGGTCATTGCCATTCTCGGTAAACAGGTTTGATGTGGACGGCAGTCCAAAGGCACTGAAGTTGCCGTATGCTCCGCCGGTGTTCATGAGAACGCCGGGAGCAGTCTGAGCGTAGCTCGTGATGTCGCCGCCCGGAGCGGGTAGATTGGCAATCTGCGATGGAGTGTACGTGGTCGAGATATTGGCATCTTCGGTCTGCAGTAACGGCGCTTCGCCGGTAACTTCAATAGTCTCGCTCGTGTTGCCGATGGAAAGTTTGATATTCGCGGTGATGGTCTGGCCGAGTTGCACGTCCGCATTCTCATTGACGCTGCGGAATCCAGTTTGCGAAACGTTCACGGCATAGGGCCCAGGCTTCAGCAAAGAGAAAGTGTAGAGACCAGAAGCACCGGTCTTGGTGGTCTGAATTTCTCCCGTGGATTTATTGGTGAGCGTGATCTGCGCATTCGGTACGACAGCACCGCTTGCATCGGTGACTGTTCCGGAGATGCCGCCAGTCACGATGTTCTGCGCCAGCATCAACCCGGAAACGAACATAACCATCATCACAAGTTGTGACAGGAAGCGGTTAAACTTCATGAATCGCATTTTGTTTCCTCTCTGTTTGGAAATCCTGGGAGGTTGATCACCCGGACCAACACTGCCTGGTTGTCAACCACGCAACGGTAGGAGCAGGAATAGTGCCGATTGGGGTGAGATAACGAAGAACTGGTATGTGTAGCTACTAGGCAGGGACAAGAACACGCGAAGCGTCACCGAATGCGCGCGAATCAGAGATGCTGATGAGTGAGAATGCGGCTTGCGTAGTGCTGCAAGGTTCTAAAAACCGTATCGAGCGTTTCTGTTTTATGGTTTGCTGGAGCGGGAGTGTGCTCTCACGACGTCATCTGAAATGTATGGAATTCTCGAAACAAATCCGCATACAACAGTACTAACAGAGCACAAGCTGAAATATTTTTACCTGCATTCAGCTGCAATTAGAAGTCGAGATTGCGAGTTCGTGACACTTGATTGTCGGCTGATCCCACGAATAATGGTGTCAATCCCATCGATACTCGTCATACAACCAAACCGTGTTATTCAGATTCTATGCATCAAGAACGAGCATCGGAGACAACCATGTCGGGCACAGTGGCAATCCACACACCGAGCGACACCAATGGACACGTGGTCGACGTGATGCGGCAGGCTGAGTTGGAGTTGCGCCAGTTAATCGTGGAACGAGCGCAAGTCACGAAGCGTATCGGCACGGTGAAGCGGACTATTCTTGGATTAGCAAAGCTTTACGGTGACGACATTCTGGATGCGGTTGGGCTGGATCTCGATCGCAAGCCCGGCTCGCGACAGCCCGGCATCACGCGCGCCTGCCGCAAGGTGCTTATGGAAGCACGGCGGCCGATGACCGCGCGGGAAGTGTGCGACGAGATTCAACGCGGGGCGCCTTCGTTGTTAGCCCACCACAAAGATCCGCGGACCACGATCTTTACGATCCTGGGGCGGCTCGCGATGTATGGGGAGGCAACGGTGCTGGCGGGAGAGCGTGGGCAACGCAGCTGGATGTGGGCAGCAGAGCACAACGGCGGATCAAGCCAAGCGTCCTCCGAGGGAAACGAACTGAACGCTTAGCATTCGTTATGTCCCGGGGAGGCCGTTCTGCTGATTGCGAAACCAGCGATCCGTCCCTGAATCGTCTGCGTCTGTCCCGGCTGCGATATCGCTTTCACTGCCGATTCGTCTATGAGCACAGGTATCGCTATGTCCACGGCTCGATTTCAAACTCTACCCGACCTCAGCCCAAGTGCAATCGCCGAAACTGTGAAGCAAGTCAACGCACAGGCCCTTGACCTTTTGAGCCGGCGCAGTGAAATCAACCGGCGAATTCGGCATCTTCATCAGGTGATGAAGGGATTGCGGCATCTCGCAACCAGGACCACGTGCAACGGTTCTGATGAGACACCGCCCACCGGCGCGCCGGAGCGGAACCGGCTTGACGACTGCACTTCGCGCGCACGCGCGTTCAGGGAATCCCGGCCTCACGCAAGCTGCAGATCAAAGAATCAGATCGAGGAACTTACGCGGGCTTGCCGCATCGCGCTGATGGAGGGCGAAGGCACCGCATCCACGGATGAGATCCGGTGGCGCATCATTCGCCGGGGATCTTTCTCCTTCGCTGATTCCAGGGTCGCGGAGACATCGATCCTGCGAACCCTGCAAGCGATGAGCCACGGCGGCGAGGTGAGGCAAGTAGACAACAATTCTGAATCGTTGTGGCAGCGAACCGCGGCTGAGGGCGAGCCATCCTGAGTCCGGCCCACACGAATTCGTCCGCCCCGATGGCCGACCCCATGGAAACACGACCAATGAATCGACGAGATACTTTATGTGTTTTGGGAGCTGCGTCTTTGGGCTCGTTACTGGGAGTGACCGCCGCTTCCGGAACTGGTTTTGCAGAGATTTCGGCCGTAGCCGCGACGCGAGCTGCGAACGAACCGCTCCCAGCGACGGTGGCGGGCGTGCGTCTGATCGATTCCAAGATTGCAAGGTTGGCAACCGAGTTCAGTCGCAGCGCGTATCCACCTTATCTCTTCAACCATGCCGTCCGCACGTACGTATTCGGTTCGCTGGTCGGCCGCGCGCTCGGACAAAAGTTTGACGAGGAGATTCTGTATCTCGCCTGCATCCTGCATGACTTAGGACTCACGGATAAATTCCTGGGCGAGTCGCCCTTCGAGATTCAAGGAGCGCAGACTGCCAGGAAATTTCTGGAAGAGCAGGGCTATGCGAAAGAGAAGGTTGAAGTCGTCTGGGACGGCATCGCGATGCATGCTTCGCCGATTGGACAATTCAAGCAGCCTGAGATTGCATTGGTGGGCGAAGGAGCGGGAGCTGACGCAATCGCTCCGGATTTCTCGCAAATCAAGAAGAGCGAGGTTGAGGAGGTCGTCAAAGCATTTCCACGATTGCAATTCAAACGCGCATTTGTGAATACATGCGCAGACGTTCTACGAAAGTTTCCGCGAGCCGCGTCGAGTTCCTTTATGCGGGACATACGTGAGCGCTATGTGCCGGAATTTCATCCCCGCAACTTCTGCGACCGCATGGCGGAAGGTCCGTTCGCTGAGTAGTGCCTGACGAACCTGCCTGACGAATCCAGGGTTCACAAATTCTTGCCCATGAGAGGTTGCAGGTTGGAGCGGTAGCCGCGGCTGCAGGAGAGTTCTTTTCCGCCATGCAGACACCACAACATATTCTCCACTGTTGACGGGGATCAATTCCTTGATGCGGCGAACGTTCACGATCATGGAGCGGTGGATGCGGACGAAGTCCGCCGGATTCAACCGCTCTGACACTCGAGAGATGGTCTCCCGGAAGAGGTAGGCTTCCTTCGCGGTATTGAGGCGAACGTAGTTGGCGGCGGCTTCGATCCAGTGGATCTCGTCGAGGTTCAAAAATACCACCCGGCCGTTTGTTTTGATTGCCAGGCGTTCGTCGAATGGAGAGTTGGGCCGCTTCTCGGAGGTGATGGAAGAGAGCATCTCAAGAACGCGATTCGTGAACTCTTGATGCTTCGACTTGCGAATTTCAGTACTCGCTCGTTCGATGGCCGCGTGCAAGCGGTCCTGATCAAAAGGTTTCAGCAGGTAGTCCAGAGCGTGCGCCTCAAAGGCGCGAACCGCATATTGATCGTAGGCCGAAGTGAAGATGACCTTGGGCATCTCCTCGGAGGGTATCTCGTTCAACACCTCAAAGCCGTTCAGGTCGGGCATTTGAATGTCGAGCAGCACCATATCAGGCCGAAAACTGCGAATAGCGGAAACCGCTTGCCTGCCATTCGGACACTCCGCCACTACTTCGACTTGCGGCTCCGAATCCAGCAGGATGCGCAGTTTTTTCCGGGCAAGGCGCTCGTCATCGGCGATCACAGCGCGGATCGCCGACACGTTCGGCGGCTCGCGCAATACATTTACGGAAGGCTCGGACATGGGGTCGACTCCGCTCGTTCTGGCCTGAGGGATAGACGGGCGTGTCGAGAAAAGGTCTACCGCGCAATCGAGGCGGGTCGAGATCGCCTCACAATACAGATTGCGAGTGTGAGCCTGCTTAATCTTGAAATGACGTCAGGGCAGATCCAGGGGCTGCTCGGCTTTGGAACCGTCCCAACCCTGGCTCTTAATCTCTTGCTGAGCCTGGAGAATGCGTTCTTCCAGCGAGGGTGCATCGGTTCGAGGCGGAGCCGGTTTTGCATCGCGCGCCAGAAATTGGAAAACCTCCAGCAGTTCCTGAGCGGCGCGGGGAGAGTATCCAGCCGCCACCGCCATCTTGAGTCCTTCGCGGTCGGCGGCGAGTTCGCCATCCTTCCCATAGGGCTTGCCGAAATCGTCTATCGACAACTTGTCGAAGTGTTCGGGAGTCAGATGGTCTCGTTGCATCACCTCGATCACACGCTGGGCGCATTGTTTGAGGTCGGCATGCGCGATTTCGTGTCCCAGCACGACGGCAAGTTCATCCTCATGTTCCATCAACGCGAGAACCCCGCCGCCTACAATAATCTGACCGCCGGGATATGCGACAGCGCTGCGAAAGCTCGGGTCAAGGTCGAGGTGAAATTTGTAATTCAACTTACGCGTGCTGCTTTGCGCAATCTTATCGCCGACCTTTTGCAGATATGCTTCGATCTTCCTGGTTTCGGCGGTTTCGCCAACTTCGTTCAACTTCATGAAAGATGCGGCCAATATATTTCCAGCGCGAATCTCGTCATTTAGCGAGAGCACTGTCGGCGACTGCGCAAACGAGGAAGACAAGAAAATAACGGCGACCATCAGCGCGGTCAGCACGAACTGCTTTTTCGGCATAGCGTCTCCCCTAATAGGGATAGCAGTTATCGGGGCTACATTTCCAGTTCGCGAGCTATCAGACGAATGCTAGGGGACCAATACATCGTCTTCGGGGATGCGATGCGCTTTGGTTGACGGAGCACCGTTGTACACTCCCGCCAGTCTGCCGAAGCGGGCAGTTCTCAAGGCTATGGCCGGCTTTTGCGACGATGTTAAAGGGTGAGCATCAGGAGCTGAGAGATGAAGAGACTGCAACCGCGGTTGGCTATGCTGGCGTGCCTTCTGCTGACTCATGCCATGAATGGGAGGGCGGCGGGCGCGAGGAAGACCGGCAATGATCACAAATCCGGGATGCAGGTTGCGACGCTCCGCCTGGACTCGATGGATGGCCTGGACGTGCTGGGAATACGCGATGCGGGCGCGGACCCGGTGAAGATTCAGGCAGAGGTTGCCGACTATCGCGGACGGCGCGCGGTAAGAATCATCAACGACGATGGCCCCGCTGGCACGGTCAGCGGCGGTGAAATTCTCGCCATCGTGAAAACATCCGACTTCAAAGACGGCGCGATCGAGGTGGACATTGCCGGCATTCCTCGCCAGGGCGCAAAGCCGAGCACGCGAGGGTTTGTCGGGATTGCATTCCGAGTGCAAGATCATGGCTCGCACTACGAGGCCTTCTACCTTCGCATGACCAACGGACGCGCAGCCGACCAATTGCAGCGCAACCACTCGGCGCAATATGCGTCACACCCGGATTTCCCCTGGAACCGACTACGCGAGGAAAATCCTGGAGTATACGAATCTTATGTCGATCTCGATGCAGGCGCGTGGACCCGGATCAAGATCGTGGTGGCTGGAACCAAGGCGCAACTTTACGTCAATGGCGCCGCTCAGCCCTGCTTGATTGTGAATGATTTGAAGTTAGGCGAAACTCACGGCCAGGTCGCGCTGTGGACTGGTTCGGATACCGAAGCGTACTTTTCGAATCTGACTATCAGATAGGCAGAGAAACCAGGAGCAAAACATGGTGTCACGAACGATCGCCGGATTGTTGCTCTGCATCCCTGTGGCAGTGGCTGCGCATGCTCAGCGGGATCAACCGAAGGTAGTCAAGATCAACGAATCGATCTACATGGCCACCGTGACGGGGAATGTTTACCTGGTTACGACACCGGCGGGAAATGTGGTCATCGATACAGCCACGGCAAATGACGCCCCGGTGGCGCGGAAGCTTCTAGGCGCGGTCAGCAGCGGGCCGGTGAAGTACATCATTCTGACGCATGGCCACGCCGACCATATTGGCGGGATCAATCTTTGGAAAGAAGACGGAACGCAGATCATCGCGCAGAGAAATTATTTCGAATTCGTCAATTATGTCACCCGACTTGAGGGATTCTTCGCTCCGCGCAATGCGGCTGCATTCGGCGGCCCACCGAAGGAAGTCGGACCGTGGGCTGGGAATTACGGAGCGAAAATCGATCCGACCATTTTCTTCGACGAGACTTACAAGTTTTCCCTGGGTGGGGTTGATTTCGAATTGTTCAGCACACCTGGCGAGACGCCCGATCATCTGACAGTTTGGCTTCCGCAATATAAGGTTGCCTTCATCGGGGACAATTACAAGGGGGCCGGACTTCCCGAGCCCATGTCGTTCCCAAATCTTTTCGCGATAAGAGGCACCAAGCCTCGATGGGCGCTCGACTGGATCAGTTCGATCGACAAAGTACTTGCCCTCAAGCCGGAAATAGTTCTCTCAGGTCACGGCGATCCGATAAATGGGAACGCGGAGATTACGCGCCTGCTCACCCGTTATCGCAACGCCATTCAGTACGTGCACGATGAAGTGGTGAAGGGCATGAACTCCGGCAAAGACGTATACACCCTGATGCGGGAAATCAAATTGCCGGCGAGTTTCGACCTGACCCAGTCGTTTGGAAAAGTGAGCTGGTCGGTGCGGGGAATCTATGACGGATATGCCGGATGGTTCGACCTGAATCCATCCACCATGTACGAAACGCCGCCGTCTTCCGTGTATCCGGATCTAGTGAAGCTGGCGGGAGGACCAGATCCCGTGGTGCATCTGGCGCTGGAGAGATTCGATGCGGGCAAACCGGTCGAGACTTTGCATCTGACCGATGTGGTTCTCGCTGCCGATCCGAACAATCGCGGCGCGCTGGAAGCGCGGCTCAAGGCGCTGAATTACCTGCAGGATCACTGTGAGAACTACGTTGAAGCCGGTTACCTGGACTACGGAATCCGAGTTACGAAAGAGAAACTGGGATCGAAGTAGGTCATGCGGGCAGGTCGTGTCCGGCGTCATTCATCATTACGCGGAACGGAATGCGAATGTGAGCCATGGTGCCGCCTTCCGGCAAGCTACGCAATTCCAGGCTTTGATCCTGGCCATAGAGCGATCTGAGGCGCTCGCGGGTAATTCTCAAGCCCAAACCACTCGACGGGAGTGTCCCTTTTGTCGAGAGCCCCGGCCCGTTATCGCTGATCTCGATTTGCAGTTGGCCAGCATGCTTTTTGGCGGCAATCCGTATCTCGCCGCCATCGGGCAGCTTCGCAATGCCGTGCTTCACGGCGTTATCCACGAGCGGTTGTAGCAGCAAGTGAGGGACAGACGCATCGAGCGTCTCTGGAGAAATATCTAGAGTGATGTTCAATCGCTCGGCAAAGCGCACTTTCTCGATTTCTAAATAGCAATTCAGGAACTCGACTTCGTGACTGAGAGTAGTGATCTGAGTTCCGGCTGATTCGAGGCTCATCCTGAGCAGGTCGCCCAGCCTGGTCATCATTCTGTCCGCCGCTCTGACATCGGTCAGCATGAGCGAAGAAATCGAATGCAAGGTGTTGAACAGGAAATGGGGCTGTAGCTGGCTTTTCAAGGCTTGCAATCGTGCCGTTGCCAGTTGCGCCTCTAACTGTGCGGCGCGCAATTCCCTCTCTCGAAGGGTTCGGTTGTAGGAGACCAGATGAGCCGCCAGCACGATCGGAATAAATGTGTCTGCGATGTCGTCCGAGAGACTCGTGAGAAAAAGATCCGGCAAAACGGACCATTGCAGTGCAAACCTATGCGTGTGGGAATCCCAGAGGATCGACCTCCACTCATGGTATTGCCGATCCCAGAAACCAAACGGGGTCACTGACTTCAACACTACGTGCATGCCCGTGAAAACCACGCCGACCGCGAGATACAACAGCCAGCGGCTCTTCCAGTTGTTCCGGCGAAAGGGATAGCGGGTGGCAAATGCGAAGGCAAAGGGAGTCAGCGGAACATAGGTGAGGATCTGGCAGGCTTCCATGCTCAGAGCGCTGCTGAACGTCATGGGAGAACGACTGGCGAGATACAAGCGGTACACCGTGATGCCAGAGGCGAGCGCCACCAGCGACCAGACTGCGAAGCTCACTACCCAGATGAGCCAGGGACGAGTTGGTGACGTGTTCTGCTTCTCTCCGATTCCTGGGCCGTCGCTCGGCGGATCGCAAGCGTCAAAATTCATGTTCATGCCGGGATGCTTCTTGCTTTCGTCTCTTGCAATGCCGCGGGCAAGCGCTACCAGACTCTGCATTGTGTGGCATGAACCATGGACTGCCCGGCGTGGCAACCGAACGCGTGATCAAACTCGGGCATGTTGCCGAGCACGTTGTTTACGCGATAGGGGTCCAACGAGTGGCCTTGGGTCAGGACGGCGGTGCGAGCGGCCTCGGGACGAAGACTGCTGCACCAGATTTCGGAGTATGACAAGAAGAAAGTCTGTAACTGGGTGAGCCCGTCCTGGGCTGGGCTATCGAGTGTCTCGCCTGCGGATTTTAGAGAGCTCTCCAGAGCGGACAACGCAATGTGGACTCCGCCATTATCCGCGGTATCTTCGCCGGCCGAGAGCGCACCATTTTGTTTCACGCCTGCTTCCGGCACGTCTTGCGTGTACTCGTCCTGAATGCACTTGTCGCGCTGGTCGTAGTTGGCCGCATCCTGCGGAGTCCACCAGTCCCGCAGATTTCCCTGCGCATCGAACTTGCGTCCCTGATCGTCGAAGCCATGAATAATCTCATGGCCAATGACCGCGCCGATGCCGCCGAAATTCACCGCATCGGAAGCGGATGCCTCAAAGAATGGAGGCTGCAGAATGCCTGCCGGAAAGTTGATGGTATTGGTCGGCGTATCTTCGTAGGCGTTGACGGTAGGTGGAGTCATGCCCCACGCCTGGCGGTCGGTCGGCTTTCCGAACTTACTCAAGCGGTGGCTGATCTCGAATCGACTGGAGCGTGAAATGTTGCCCACGAAGTCATCTCGGGTGATCTCAAGAGATGAGTAGTCTCGCCAGCGGTCGGGGTAGCCGATCTTGTCGATTTGTGCGGCCAGTTTGATGTGCGCCGCTTGCTTGGACGCGTCCGACAGCCAGGTTGCGGCATCGATGTCGCGGTTGAGCGCGGCCTCGATCGCGCGGACCATCTTCAACACGCGCTCTTTGCTCTCGGCGGGAAATATTTCGCGACATAGGCCTGGCCGACCGCCTCTCCCAGATCTGCGTCGGCACTGAACGAGCAGCGGCGCCAGCGGGGAGAAATCTGCTGGGCTCCGGCGAGAGTGCGTCCGAAGAAGTCGAACTGTTCCTCGACGAACGGTTGGCTTAAGAATTGCGCATTAAAAAGGAGGGTCTGCCAGCGCAGATAGGATCGCCATTGATCGATGGACTCGGAGGTGATCAGCTTGTCCAGTCCTCGGAAAAAGTCCGGCGTCAGTACCAGATACTGGGATGAGGCGGGCGCGTGCATGGCGGTCAAGTAGCGCTCAAAATTAAATGACGGAGTCAGCGCCTGCAGTTGCTGCAAGGATATTTTGTGGTTCAAGTTCTTGGGATCGCGGCGGGCAACGATATCCATGGCGGACTTTGCCAGCGCGGTTTCAAATGCAAGCACGACTACGCGCGTCGGCCGAAGATTGCTGTGCCGGCTCTCCACTCAGTTCCAGCAACTTTGCGATGTGCTTTTCGTACTTGTCGCGAATGTCCTTCGATTTTGCATCGTCGTCCAGATAAAAGCCGCGCCCGGGCATTCCCATGCCGGCTTGATCAAAGGCCCCAATCGTCAGGCTCGCGTCGTCGAAATCGGGCTGCTGATACAGGCCGAACAAAATTCCGTTGTACTCATTGTCGGTAAAGATAAGGTCGGCCGGACGAATGAGTTGATGCAGGTATGCGATCAGCTCGGGCAGTTGCGATTTGTCTTTCAGCTTGGAAATGCGGTCGAGCGCCGGCTGAAGAGGCTTGATGCCCAGCTTGTTAATCCGATCCTCGTCCATGCAGGAGGCATAGTAGTCGCCGACTTTCTGCTGAATAGGAGAGCGATCTCTTGCGCTGGCAGCTTCCTCCAACGTGTCGCGAACCGCGGCGATATTCCAAATGGCCAGCTTGCCGAAGGCCGTCTGACCCGGCAGGTCGGCGGGAATGGGATTGGCTTTGATCCACTTCGAGCATGCGAATTGAAAGAAATCGGCACAGGGATCGAGCGTCTTGTCGACCTGATCGATATTGAAGTGGTCTATCGGCGGCATCGGGCCGTGGGCGGTCGCGGTCTGCGCAGGGCAGACAGCGCAGAGAACAAGTATGCCGATGAAACTCACGAGCGAAGATCGCATCATTAGCCCCCTAAAAAGCTTCATACCGCGAAGGATGTCTGCTGTGCAAAATATACGTGCCATGTCCCGTTCTTCCAGACATAGTAGTCGGCAAAATAAGACTTGTGTGGCTTGCCGTCGATCAGCTTCTCTGAAGAGATTCCGTAAGCGACGGCGACATCGCCGTGAAGATGTACGGTAATCGTTGGCATATTGGGAACCGCCGCCGCCTTACCTTTATTTTTTTCCGCAAGGCCCAACTCTTCACTCAGATGATTGATGCTTCCGTTGCTCATGATTTCAGTGAAGTCGGGCGTCAGAAGGCAAGCCTCAAACTCGGTGTCTCCACTTAGGTAGGCAAGCGTCCAGGCACTTTCCAATCTCTGAATAGTGGCGGCATCTCGCTGCTGATGCGCGAGCGCGGGACGATCGCAGGCGGCTCTGGCATCAGCCGCGAAAACGATAACACTGACACAGAAAAGAAGCTGCAGGGTACGGAACGTCATCAGCCCTCAGATCACATGACAAAGGATACTGCGTGAAGCTGCCAGCCTAGCAGGCGTGGCGAAATCCTTCCAAGAGAAAGGGACGGATACCATTCGATCAGGTATTAGTGCATTCAGGCCGGCCTCGCTCGAAGCTGGTTTCCATCAGTGTCTGTGACCCCGATCACTTGAGGGACGTTCATGGCGAGTGACGGCGGTCACACTGGCAAGTGACAGGCATTGCTGACCCAGTCCCGATTCGGAGTTCTACTTTGGGAACGAGGTTGACGTCACGTGCTCTCAGGAACCAAACCCAGCAACACCCTTGAGATTTTTCTTGCCCGCCTGCGCGAGTCCCACGAACTGTCCGTATACGAATCTATCGAAAGACTGGTGCAAGCCGGGGAAGCGGCGGGGTTCAGCAGTGACGCTCTTCTGCGGATGCTCGATCAAGGCAAGACCTTTGAAGAGTTGCTCGAGCTGATCGAATCGAAATTGCAATCATTGCAGAAAGCAGCTTAGTCGCGAGCCAGAAGATGAGATAGCGGCAGCGAATTCACTGCATTGGGAGACGGCCCATGAATGTTCGTGAATGGTCAAAGTCCAGCGTCGATTACGGACGCAAGCTTGTGGATTCGGCAGTCGAGGGAGCACGCACCGGGGAAGACGAGTTTCTCAAGGAAGTGCCGCTTTCTCCGTATCTCGCTCAGTCAGCCCGTCAGGCACTGGCCCCCGCCGCCATTGGCGCGTGCCTGGGCGTGTTGGGTGGATACCTCGTGGACAGGCGCCGCTCCTCGACGCGAGCGCTTGCCGGTGGCTTGATCGGTGGAGCAATCGGTTTTGGCGCAGCCATGATCTGGGAAAACCGAGAATTCACCGCAAGTATTTTTTCCGGCGCCTGGAAAAATGTCGGCAAGACCCGGGACGAACACTGGTTCGAAAAGAATCCCATTGACTATGCGTAGGAAACTACGCGCATGAACTCATGAACAAGAGAGCGTTGTGGCGCCCTTCGTCGTCACGTACATAACTTAGTTTGGGGGAGTAGACCGTGGTAGGTCACTATTCACCCGCGCAGATCGCAGACTGGCTGGTCCCAGGTCGCAACCTGTTCCTGACCATCCACGTGCTTGGAGTTGCCTGCTTCGCCTACATCGTGGCCAAGCGCGTGGCGCCACTCACGCGCGCCCAGCGCGACTTTCGTTTTGACCGGCCACTCACCCGCTTGGGGAACGTCCTGAAGTTCTGGTTCGGACAGTGGAAACATCCTCGTTACAAGTTCGCCGGCACAGTCCACATTCTGATTTTTACGGGATTCCTTCTTCTGGCGGCGCGGGCTTTCACGATGCTGCTCGTCGGCGTCTCAGAGAATTTTGTGATGCCGGGGCTGTCAGGAACGACCGGGCACGTCTACAACCTGATTACGGATTATGCGGCGACCATCGTCTTCTTCTGCATGGTGGTGGCCGCGATTCGAAGGTTGGTGTTCAAACCTGCGCGTTATGCAGTGCCTGCAAGATATGGCAAGGCTCACACCGCTGATGCTGTATTTCTTCTCGGCTTGATTGCCCTCCTGATGGTGGCCGACAGCCTCTTTGCCGCGAGCGATGCCGCGGGCCACGCACAGCAAGGCCAACCCGTTGAAACGCTGGCCGTGCTTTCCCTGCCGTGGATTTTCCAAGCCCTTATTGGCTCGATGTCGATGGCTACGCTCTGGGTGCTCAACGTCACCGCGTATCTCGTGCATGCGGTGACGTTTTACTTCCTGCTCTGCTACCGGCCGTTTGGAATTCAGTTCCATGTGGAAACGTCTTTATTCAGTGTTTACTTTGCAAAGTTGGATCGGGGATCTGTTAAGCCCGTGCGCTGGGATGTTCCCGACGAGCATCTGGACCAGGTGAAATCTTTCGGCGTGAAGAAGTTCGAGGACTTTACCTGGAAGCACATGCTGGATTTTTATTCCTGCGCCGATTGCGGGCGCTGTGCCGACAATTGCCCGGCCAATGCCGCAGGACGTCCGCTGGCGCCGCGATTCATCAGCGATCAAGGCCAGAGATTACGTGTTCCAGCATTACCCGGTTTTCGGTTCGCCGAAGGAAGGCGCGCCGTTGATCGGCAGCATTTATTCCGAAGATGAAATCTGGTCGTGCACGACGTGCGGAGCGTGCGAAGAGGAATGCCCGCTGCTGATCGAGTACATCGACAAAATTGTTGATCTGCGGCGCGGCATGATCGATGACGGAAATGTTCCGCAGTCGCTGCAAAAGCCTCTGAAAGCGCTGGAGAGCCGCGGCAATCCCTACGGCAAGCTGGAGAAAAAGAAGGCCGACTGGGCGAAGGCGGCAGAGTTCCGTCAAACGTGCGACGTCAAGATACTCGACGGGAAGGACAGTGCCGACACGCTGTACTTCGTCGACAGCATCACTTCTTACGATGACCGGATGCAGTCGATCGGGAAGTCGACCGCCAGAATTCTCGACCTTCTCGGAGCAGATTTCGGAATTCTGGGTGCAGCGGAGAAGGACAGTGGACACGAGGTCCGGCGCTTCGGGGAAGAAGTGCTCTTCCAGTCTCTGCGCGATCACAACACCGATGCGATCAAAGCGTCGGGCGTGAAGCGCATTGTCACCGCCGACCCGCACGCTTACAACGCGCTCAAGCACGACTATAAGGATGTTCCGCCCGTCGAGCACATCAGCCAGGTCGTCGCCCGGGAAGTTAAGGCGGGCAAACTCCGGTTCAATCCGATCGACAACAAAGATAGCGTCTACACCTACCACGATCCCTGCTATCTGGGACGCCACAACCAGGTTTATGACGAGCCGCGCTCGGTGCTCGATGCGATTCCGGGATTGAAACGCGTGGAAATGGAACGTTCGCGCGACCGGTCATTCTGCTGCGGTGGTGGCGGACTGATGCTGTTCTACGAACCGAAAGAGGAGCAGCGCATGGGCGTGCTCAGGGTCCGCATGGCTGCGGAGGCGGGGGCGAACGTGATGGTGACAGCGTGCCCGTTCTGCATGGTGAATATCGAAGATGCGATCAAGGTAGCGGGGCTGGAAGGAAAGATGTCGGTGATGGACTTGACGGAACTGGTCGACCAGCAGATGGTTCGCGAAACCTCGACCAAGGAATTGGAAACTGCAACTTGTGGAGGTTGACATGGAAATTTTAGTTTGCGCACGACGAGTGCCGGATACGTCGGAGAACGAGATTGAAATCAATGCCGCCGGAAATGATATTGAGCGCGATGAGCTCGTCTATTCGGTGAATGAGGCAGACAACTATGCAGTCGAGGAAGCGCTGCAGATTCGCGACCGCGTCGGCGGCAACGTCACGGTGGTCACGATCGGAGTCGACGATGACGAAGAAATTCTGCGCCGTGAGTTGGCCATGGGCGCGAACCAGGCCGTACTGATCTCCGATGACGCATTCAGCGGCTCGGACGGCCGCGGCATCGCGACCGCGCTGGCAGGTTTCGCGCGGAAGGGTCACTACGACCTGATTCTGACTGGAGTCCAGGCGGAGGATGGCGCTGCGCAAGTCGGCGGAATGCTGGCAGCCATGCTCGATTATCCCTTCGCTTCCCTGGTGAATTCCATCGATGTGGAAGACGGGAAACTGCGGGTCGGCCGCGAGATCGAAAGCGGAAATCGCGAGATCAATGAGATCGACCTGCCTTGCGTCCTCTCCATTCAGACCGGCATCAACGAACCGCGGTACGTCGGAATGCGCGGCATCCGGCAGGTCGCGTCCGTTCCCATCCCCACATTGGGGGCTTCCGACATCGGCGTTGAGCAGAGGCGCGGTTGGCGAAGCGGCTGCGAAAGTCAAGCGAGTCGAATACTTCGTTCCGGCCGCCGGCAAGGGAGCGGAAATCCTCCACGGGAGTCGCGAAGAGAACGCCGACAAAGTTCTGGAGTTAGTGGCAGCGAGAGGAGGGCTGAAGTAATGGCTCACATTTTTGCTTACATCGTGCACCGAGGTGGCGTAGTGGATGATTCCGCCGCCGAACTTCTGGCCGCTGCGAAGACACTCGACAGCACGGCATCGCCTGTCGCGATTGTTACAGGTTGGGGCGCGGATCTCGATGCGGCGTGCGCCTCCCTGCAAGCCTCTTTACAGCGAGATTTGGAAGATTGGGCAGGAAGCTCTCGCTTATCCGAATGCCGAGTTGGTCCGGCAGGCTCTGGTGAAACTTCTGCCAGCCAAGAGCATTCTGCTGGTCCCGCACAATCATTTCGGAATCGATTTATCGCCGGGACTTTCTATCAAGATGAACTGCGCTTTTGTGTCCGACGTCGTGGGCATCGAGGGCGTGGATGGAAATTCACTCCGGATTGTCCGCCAGGAATTTGGCGGGCAGGTGAGCACGCATGTTGTTTGCGACATTTCTTCAGGCGCAGTGATCAACGTGCGACCCGGCGCGTTCAAAGCAGAAGCAAGCGCCCCAGCGTCGGGCGTGGTGGTTGACAAGTCATCCGCCGTCGGCGCGTTGGCCGCGCGCCGCCGCTATGTCGAGACGATTGTCGCGGAAGCGGGCGATGTCGATATCACCAAGCACAGCGTTTTGGTCTCCATCGGCCGCGGCATCCAGGAAAAAGAGAATATTGCGCTTGCCGAGGAACTCGCCGAGGTTCTGGGCGCGGCCGTGAGCTGCTCACGCCCGGTCGTCGATGCGAAGTGGCTGGAAAAATCGCGGCAGGTCGGTTCATCAGGAAAAACGGTGAAGCCCAAAGTCTATCTGGCGCTCGGCATCAGCGGGGCGTTCCAGCACCTGGCCGGCATCAAAGGCAATCCGTTTCTCATCGCCATCAACAAGAATCCCAAGGCCCCGATCTTTCAGGTGGCTGACGTCGGAATTGTGGACGACATTCTGGAATTCCTGCCCGTGCTGACTGAAAAAGTTCGCGAACTACGCGGCGTTGCCGCCAAATGAGGTTGAGCCCATGCTGGCATACAAGACACTGAAATTGAGCGTGAAGTCTCTAAAAGAATTTGCCAAGAAGCGTCTGCCCGACGAGACGCTGATCGAACTCGACGAGCGCGACGAATGCCCGATCGACATCGTGCGCGATATGTGCGACCCGGACAAACTCGGCATTCAGCTGCTATTTATTCCCGAAGAGTTCGGCGGCATGGGCGGCGGCACGTTCGACGTCTACTGCATTTGCGAAGAGATGGCGCGCATCGATCTCGGCATCGCGACCTCGGTGCTGGCCACTTTTCTGGGTAGCGATCCCATCACCGTGGGCGCGACTCCCGAGCAGAAGAAATTCTGGCTCAGCCGCATTGCGAACGAGGGATTGCTGTTCGCGTATGGCGCGACGGAGCCGGAGGCGGGCAGCGACCTGGGAGCGCTGCGCACCACCGCGGACGCAGTGAAGCAGGACGGCCGCATCGTCGGCTACAAGATCAATGGCAACAAACAATGGATCAGCAACGGCGGAATCGCCGGAGCTTATACGGTGCTGGCCAACACGCCCAGCGGTCCGAGCTGGTTCGTCGTTGAGCAGGGCGCGAAGGGGTTCGCCCATGATGAACCAGAGGACAAGCACGGCATCCGCCTCAGCAACACCGCCGCACTGGCTTTCAATGATGTCTACGTTGACGCGGATCGCCTGATCGGCGGCGTCGAAGGTCAGGGATTGCTCCAGGCACAGGCTGTGTTCGGTTACACACGCCTGATGGTCGCGGCGTTTGGGCTGGGTGCAGGATGGGCGGCGCTGGATCGCGCGATTCCCTACTCAACCAAGCGCATTCAAGCCGGAGCTCCGCTCTCGGAAAAGCAGGGTTACACCCACAAGCTGATCGTGCCGCATGTGGCACGTCTGGAAGCTGCACGCGCTTACATCGAAGAGACCGCGGAGCGAATCGACGCCGGCGAAGGAAGCCTGAACACCGAAGGCGCCATCGCGAAGTACATGGCGACCGAGGCCGGGAATCAGGCCGCCGACGCCAGCATCCAGGCGCTCGGAGGATATGGTTACACCCACGAATACATGGTGGAAAAGATCAGCCGCGATGTGCGCATCACCACGATTTACGAAGGCACTTCGGAAATCATGGAGATGACCATCAGCCGCGACCGCTGGCAGCTTCACCTGAAGACGCGTGGGCAGCACTATCACGAGCGGGCGCGCGAGTTGGAGGCGCTGCATGCGCGCCATCCGGAATGTGGGAGCGAATATTGCCGCGCTGGCTCATCACGCCCTGGCGGAAGTGATGGAGAAAGCACGCGTCGCCCGTCTCACCCGCTACCAGCACATTCTGTTGCGCCTGGGCGAATTGATCGCCTATGCCGAGTGCGCCGGCAGCCTGGCTCATCGCGCCGCGCGTCTTGCTGAAGCCAAGCTCAACGAAAAAGCCAACCGGCGCTTCGACGCAGCGGCGCTCGCGGCATTGAGCCGGATTTTTGCTCGCGACGCGGCGCTTAAGGTCGCCGAAGAAGGCTTGCGCTGGGTTTGCGGCGCAGGCGGCGTGACCGACGCCGAGATGTCCGCGTTCGAATTGAGTTTGCAGTTGCCCGCTATTCATCGTGCACAAGCGGGATTGATCTCTGACATGGATTTCATAGCCGACGTCCTCTACGCCCGTGCAGCCAAGCCTGCACTCGCCGCATAAATACCAAGGCGCCTGACTACTTGGAACATGCAACCGGTCGCCGGTTGCAGAGGAGCGTCGTCATGGAAGACACAGCCTATCGAGCCATTGCGATCGTAGGAGCGGGAGCCATCCTGCCCGATGCCCCCAACGTCGCCGCCTTCTGGGAGAACATCAAGAACGGCCGCTACAGCATCAGCGAGGTGGCTCGCGATCGATGGGACCCATCCTATTATTACGATCCCGATCACGCCGCGCCGGATAAGACTTACTCGAAGATTGGCGGATGGGTGCGCGACTACCCATGGGACCCGATGAAGTGGCGGTTCCCCATCCCGCCGCGAGTCATCGACGCGATGGACCAGGCGCAGAAGTGGGCAATCGCGGCCACACGCGAAGCCTTGGAAGATTATGGTTACCCGAAGCGCCCGCTCGATCCGGACCGCGTCGCCGTGATTCTCGGTAACGCGATGGCCGGCGAGAAGCACTATCTCACTGCGCTGCGGGTGCAGTTTCCTGAATACGCACACGAGCTCGGCGAAATTGCCAGCTTCGCTGCGCTGCCGGAAGCGGTGCGAACTGACATCATGAATCAGTTGCACGAACGCATCGGCAAGCACCTTCCCGAAATCACCGAAGACAGCATGCCCGGCGAACTGGCCAACTGCATCGCCGGCCGCATCGCGAACCTCTACAACTTCCACGGACCAAACTTCATTTGCGACGCAGCCTGCGCCTCGGCCATGGCCGCGATGAGCGCGGCCGTCGAGGGACTGGTCGCGAACGATTTCGACACCGTGGTTACGGGCGGCATCGACCGCAACATGGGAATCCAGACGTTCGTGAAATTCTGCAAGATCGGCGCGCTCTCGGCGACGGGGACTCGTCCTTATGCCGAAGGCGCCGATGGCTTCGTCATGGGCGAGGGCGCTGCCATCTTCCTGATGAAGCGCCTGGCCGATGCCGAGCGCGATGGAGACAAGATTTATGCGGTACTGCGTGGCATCGGTGCATCCAGCGACGGCAAGGGAAAAGGAATTACTGCTCCCAATCCCATCGGGCAGAAGTTCTGTCTCGATCGCGCCTGGAAGAATGCCGGCTTGTCGCCTGCCACTGCGACCCTGATCGAGGGTCATGGCACCTCGACCAAGGTGGGGGATCAGGTAGAAGCACAGTGCATGACGGACCTGCTGAGCAACCAGAACCTGCCCCTTCACTCGGTGGCGCTGGGCTCGGTCAAATCAAACATCGGACATCTCAAAGGCGCGGCAGGGGCAGCTGGCCTGCTCAAGACCGTTCTAGCACTTCGCGAGAAGGTGCTGCCGCCCAGTGTGCATTGCGAACATCCCAGCCCGGATATCGACTTTGCCCACTCTCCTCTTTATGTCAATACCGAACTGAAGCCGTGGACGGTTCCGGCTGATGTTCCCCGGCGCGCTGGAGTCAGCGCTTTCGGTTTTGGCGGCACCAACTTCCATCTCGTCCTCGAAGAGCACATGCCCGGCCGGCTGACCGGAAATGGAAAGCGATCTATCGCCGTCGGCGCCCTTCCACAATCTACGATCCCTGAGGTAGTTATGAACACGAAAGAAGTCTCCCCGGTTTCGGTTTCGTCTGCTTCTCCGTTTGCCTCTCCGGCCGATTGCAAGGCACCGTTGCGCGGGGCCCTCGTGATTGGCGCCGCATCTGAGGCTGCGCTCGGCGAACGTCTGCGCGCCGTTATGAAGGATGCAGAAGCCGGCCACGCTCCCGCGCCCGCAGTTCCGGCAGAAGCCGATCTGCGCGCTGCCTGGCGCATTGCGATTGACTATGCCGACAGCGCTGACCTGGCGCAGAAGTCGGCCAATGCACTCAAAGCCCTTGCCGCAAACCAGCCGGCTGTTTGGAAGGCCCTGCGGGCCCAAGGCATCTTTCGCGGACAAGGTCCCGCGCCTAAGGTGGCGTTCCTCTACACGGGCCAAGGTTCGCAATATGTGAACATGCTGCGGCCGCTGTTCACCGCCGAGCCGATTGTCGCCGAGACTTTTGCGCAGGCAAACCGTGTGATGACCCCGCTGCTGGGCAAGCCACTCACCGACTTTGTTTTCGTGGATGAGACCGACGAGGCCGCCGTAGCCAAGGCCGATGATGACTTGCGGCAGACCGCTATTACTCAGCCGGCGGTGTTGGCCATCGATCTCGCACTCACCCGGCTGCTGGCTGCTTACGGAATCAACGCCGGATATGACGATGGGGCACAGTCTGGGCGAATACGGAGCACTGGTGGCTTCGGGCGCTCTGCCGTTCGAGGATGCGCTGATTGCCGTTAGCGCGCGCGGCCGCGGTATGACTCGTGTGGCCGTGGCTGACACGGGCAAGATGGCCGCAGTCTTCGCGCCGCTGGCTGAAATCGAAAGAATCCTGAAGTCAGTCCAGGGCTACGTAGTGATCGCCAACATCAATAGCAATGGCCAGGCAGTCATTGGCGGCGCAAGCGATGCGGTCACACGAGCCATGGAGGTTCTTGGCAAAGCCGGATATGACGTCTCAGAGTTGCCGGTGAGCCACGCGTTTCACACCTCGATTGTTGCGCCCGCCAGCGAGCCGTTGCGGCAGGATCTCGCGCTCTTGCGTATGGAATCGCCGCGGCTGCCCATCGTTGCCAACGTAAACGGGGAGTTCTATCCCACCGGACCGGGCGTAGTTCCGCAGATGCTGGATCTGCTGGCGAAGCAAGTTGCATCTCCCGTGCAATTCGTCAAAGGTCTGCACACATTGTATGAAGCGGGCGCTCGTATTTTCGTGGAGGTTGGTCCAAAGAAGGCGCTGCAGGGATTCGCCGAAAATGTTCTTGGGTGACCGGGGCGACGTGGTTTCGTTGTTCACGAATCATCCAAAGTTCGGTGACATCGCATCGTTCAACCAGGCTCTGTGCGGCCTCTACGCAGCAGGACTGGGTCGCGGCACGGCTGCGGCTGCAACCGAGAAACCGGTGGCTTCGGTTTCGGCGACTCCGGTTGCGGGCGAGAAATCCAGGACCATCGCAGTAACACTTCCTTCTGAGAACTCCTCTGTGGCGCAGCCGCGAAACGGGGATCAGTACGCCGAACTCGGCCACTACTTTGCGGATGTCCTCGAGCGTGGCTGGCAGATGTATCGCGGCGAGGAGCGAACGCGCGCCATGGCTCCGGTAGGGATTACTGGCGCAGCCCTGGGACTGCCGGGTACCGAACATATTTTTGACGACGGCAATCTGGCGCGCATCCTGCGCGGCGATCAGTTCATCGATCTCATTCCAGCACGTTTCCGCCGCGCCATGCTCGACAAGAACATCACGCGTCTGCTCAAGAGCGATAACGGCGGACCAACTTTCGAGACTATTAATAATGTCGCGGACGTGATCAAGCTGGCAGGCCGCGGCGGCGCTTTCGATCTGGAAAAAGAATTTGGCATTTCCGCGGATCGCCTGGCTGCTCTCGATCGAGTTACGCAACTCGCGATTGCGGTGGGCATTGATGCGTTGCGCGATGCCGGCATCCCGCTGGTCATGCGCTACAAAACCACCAGTAAAGGAACGCAACTGCCGGATCGCTGGGCTTTACCCGACGCTTTGCGCGACGACACGGGCGTGATCTGTGCTTCGGCATTCCCCGGCTATGACTCCTACGCCGATGAAATGGGGCGCTACTACACGGATCATGCGCGGCGCGAACAATTGGGCCTGTTGGAAACCCTGCTGGCGCGGTCGACGAAGTCGAATGGCGATTCCGTGCTGGAACAGGAGATGGAACGGCGTCTGGAAGAGTTGCGCGACACCATCGAGAAAAATCCTTACGTCTTCGACCGGCGATTCCTGCTCCGAGTTCTGTCGATGGGGCATTCCCAGTTCGCCGAATTCATCGGCGCGCGAGGTCCCAACACGCAAATCAACTCGGCTTGTGCCAGCACCTCGCAGGCGGTATCGCTAGCGGAAGACTGGATTCGTGTCGGACGATGCCGCCGCGTGGTCATCATTTCGGCGGACGATGTCACTTCCGACCATCTGATTGACTGGTTTGGCGCAGGCTTCCTGGCCAGCGGCGCGGCCGCTACCGACGAAGTAGTGGAAGAAGCAGCTACCCCCTTCGACCGGCGCCGTCACGGATTGATCGTAGGAATGGGTGCGGCGGGGATCGTGGTCGAGAGCGCCGACGCCGCACGAGAGCGTGGCATTCAACCCATCTGCGAAGTGCTGGGCACGGTCACGGCCAACAGCGCCTTCCACGGCACTCGCCTTGACGTGCAACACATTGGCCAGATGATGGAAAACCTCATCTCCCAGGCGGAGGCTCGCCGGGGCATTTCGCGGCGGGAAATCGCGCCGCGTACAGTGTTCGTTTCCCACGAAACCTACACGCCCGCGCGCGGTGGCAGCGCATCGGCCGAGATCCACGCACTGCGCAGCGTATTTGGCGACATGGCGGATCAGATTGTCATTGCCAACACAAAAGGTTTCACCGGTCACGCCATGGCGACGGGGATCGAGGACGTCATCGCCGTGAAGGCCCTCGAAACGGCATGCGTGCCGCCGGTGGTGAACTTCAAGGAAGTTGACCCCGAGTTGGGCACGCTGAACCTCTCCAAGGGCGGCGTCTATCCAGTGGAGTACGCGTTACGTCTGGGAGCGGGATTCGGCTCGCAGATCAGCATGACGCTGCTGCATTGGGTCGCGACGCCAGATGGTGTCCACCGCCGGCCCAACGCCCTGGGATATGCCTACCGTGTCGTCGACGAGAATTGCTGGAAGGCATGGCTGAACCGGATTGCTGGATATCCCACGGCAGAGTTGGAAGTGGTGCATCGCACGTTGCGCGTCCACGATCAAGTGGCGGCCAACCGCGTTGCGGAACACGCGCAGAAATCCGAACCTGCGGTTGCTTCCGCGATACGGCCAGAGCCAATTGCCGCGATCGAAGTAGCGGCGCTGCCTCGGCCAGTCGTCGTAATAGAACCTGTGGCGAAAGCACCTGCCCCAATCGCGCCTCCTGCACCGCTGCAGCCCGCTGTGGCCAGCGATCCTGTGAAGGATCGAGTGCTGGCTCTGGTAGCCGAAAAGACCGGCTATCCGGTGGACATGCTCGATCTGGATCTCGATCTCGAGGCTGACCTCGGCGTGGATACGGTGAAGCAGGCGGAAGTGTTCGCCACAATCCGCGCAGCTTACGGCATTGCGCGGGATGACAAAATCAAACTGCGTGAGTTTCCTACGCTCGCTCACGTGATCCGCTTCGTGTACGACGGGCGACCTGATCTTCGTCTCGAGGTGACCAGCAAGCAGCAGCCCTCGGCGCCGCCAGTGATCGCGCCCGCCACTCCAGAAATATCCAAGGTCAACGCCATCACTCCCGCACCCGCAGTATCTGCTAAATCGGATACCGATTCCGTGAAGGAGCGCATCCTCGCGTTGATGGTCGAGAAAACTGGCTACCCGCAGGACATGCTGGACCTCGACCTGGATCTGGAAGCTGATCTCGGCGTGGATACGGTGAAGCAGGCAGAGATGTTCGCGGCGATCCGCACGATTTACAGCATTCCGCGAGATGAAGACCGCAAGCTCCGCGATTATCCCACGCTGGCGCACGTGATCCGATTCGTATATGAAAAGCGGCCTGACTTGGCGGGCAAGGTTGGGGAAGATCAAGCATCACCTTCTCCAACTCCAAGCAAGGTAGTGGAACAGGCGCCCGCTCCGGCAACGCCCCGGCGAGTTCTGATGATCCGATCAAGAAAAAAGTACTGCAAATCGTCGCCGAGAAAACGGGCTATCCGGAAGACATGCTGGACCTGGATCTCGACCTGGAAGCGGACCTCGGCGTCGATACCGTCAAACAGGCGGAGATGTTTGCGGCGGTTCGCGCAGCTTACAACATTCCGCGCGATGAGACGATTAAGCTTCGCGACTTCCCTACCCTCGCTCACGTGATCCAGTTCGCGCACGATAGATCGCGCGTGCTGGCGACTCCGACCGCGCAGGTAAAGGAAAAACCAGCTTCGCCAAAAGAACAGAAGCCGGCATCCTTCCCGGAGCGCGTGCGCCCAGGTCTCGCGAGTTTCGACGCGGCAGATCGTGTGCCACGGCGCGTGCCCACGGCGATCCTGCGCCCGCCACTTTCTTTCTGCAAAACAACCGGCGTGAAGCTCGAACGCAATAGCCGCGTCATCGTGATGCCCGACAAGGGCGGCGTTGCGGATGCGCTGACGAAACGTCTCGAAATACTGGGAGTAGAAGTTCTCCGCATCGACCACGCGGTGGACAGCGACACGCTAACCAGCCTTCTCAAGAATTGGACCACGGCCGGACCGGTGCAGGGAGTTTACTGGCTGCCTGCGCTGGATCGGGAGGGAGAAATTCGCGAACTCGATTTGCCAGCCTGGCACGCGGCCTTGAGTGTGCGCGCGAAATCTCTCTATACAACGATGCGCGCTCTGTATGAGAACGTGTCGGGCACGGGCACATTCCTCGTGTCGGCAACGCGGCTTGGTGGGCACCATGGCTATGACGACGCGGGAGCGATGGCCCCGCTCGGCGGCGCCGTGACGGGATTTACCAAGGCTTACAAGCGGGAACGTCCAGAGTGCACGGTTAAAGCAGTCGACTTTGAAGCGAACCGCAGCGCCGCCGACGTCGTCGGCCTGCTGATTGAAGAGACACTGCGCGACCCGGGTGCAGTTGAAATCGGATACACGGGCGATCAGCGTTGGACGATCGGTCTCGAGGAACACCCTGCGGCCGATGGACAGCCCGGCATGCTCCTGGACGCCAACACTGTCTTCGTCGTCACGGGCGCGGCGGGAAGCATCGTCTCGGCGATCACGGCCGATTTGGCAGCTGCATCCGGCGGCACGTTCTACCTGCTCGACCTTGTGCCGCAGCCCGATGCGAACAATCCTGATCTCACGCGCTTCGTAACGGACAAAGAAAATCTGAAGCGTGATTTATTCGCCCGCATCCAGACCCGCGGCGAGCGCGCCACTCCGGCACTTGTAGAAAAAGAACTCGCTGGCCTGGAGCGAGCGCACGCTGCGCAGGCCGCCATCGACGCGGTACGCGCCGCGGGTGGCACCGCACATTATTTCAGCGTCAATCTCGCGGACGCCGCGGCCGTCACCAAGGTGATCGACCAGGTCCGCCAGCGCAGCGGGCGCATCGACGTGCTACTGCATGCAGCCGGCATTGAGCGAAGCCACTTTCTGCCGGACAAAGATCAGCAGGAATTTAATCTGGTCTTCGACGTCAAGAGCGACGGCTTCTTCAATCTGCTTGCACGCCATCGGCGACATGCCGCTCGGTGCGACGGTCGCATTCAGTTCCATCGCGGGCCGCTTCGGCAATGCTGGCCAAACGGACTACTCTGCCGCCAACGATCTGCTTTGCAAAATCACTTCCAGCTTCCGCACGACTCGTCCCGCCACGCGCGGCATCGTGATCGACTGGACGGCGTGGGGAGGCATCGGCATGGCCACGCGCGGCTCCATTCCCAAAGATCATGGAACTTGCAGGAATCGACATGTTGCCACCTGAAGCCGGCGTTCCGCTGATCCGGCGCGAACTCACGGCCGGGACTACGCGGGGTGAAATTGTCGTCGCCCAACGCCTCGGCGTTTTCTTGAATGAATGGGACACGACTGGCGGGCTTGATTCGTCAGCCGCCGAGGCCGCGATGAAGTCCTTACCAGCCACTGGACCGATGATCGACCGAATGACGTCGCTCGGTCTGTCTGACGGTTACACCGTCGAGACGACGCTGGATCCGCACGAACAGCCGTTCCTTCACGATCATCAGATCGACGGCACTCCGCTGCTGCCGGGTGTGATGGGCATCGAAGCATTTGCAGAAGCTGCTCTGTGCATGCTTCCAGGGTGGCACGTCGAAGCCATCGAAGACGTCAACTTCCTTGCGCCTTTCAAGTTCTATCGCGGTGAACCGCGGACCGTGAATATCGCGGTCCGGATTCATCCGCACGGAGAACAAATGTTGGCAGAGTGCCGGCTGCTCGGCCATCGCTCTCTGCCCACTCAGACCGAAGTGCAAGCTACGACCCACTTCACAGCACGAGTGCGCCTTGCGAAAGGGCCGGTGCCGGCGGCGGCCGCGAGGGCTTTCAATGTACCGAGCATAGGCGGTATCCAAGCGGCTGATATCTATCGCATCTACTTCCACGGCCCCGCATATCAGGTTGTGGACGAGGCATGGTGGGATGGAACGCGCGCGATCGGTCGATTCGCAAACACTCTTCCTCCCAATCATCATCCTTCGGAACGTCCCACTCTGATGGCGCCGCGGCTGATCGAGCTTTGTTTCCAAACTGCGGGAATCTGGGAACTGGGAGCACACAGCCGCATGGGCTTACCGCAGCATGTTCTCGAAGTCTCGCTGCTGCGAGAGCCGGGTCCGGCGGTGGGACGCCTGTACGCCGTGGTCACTCGCGGCGTGGTCGAAGGAACTTTCGATGCGGAAATTTTGGACAAAAAAGGAAATTGCTACCTGCGTCTTACCGGCTACCAGACGGTAACGCTCCCGGACGCCATTGATGCACAGCGCCTGGAGAGGCTGCACGCCATGGTGCCGGAAGAGGCTCTTTTAGCGGTCTAACCCAGCATTTCCGCTAGCAGCAATTGGTCATATCGAGGCTCTCATGCCAAATGAATTTCAGCGCATTGCCATCGTCAACCGGGGTGAAGCCGCCATGCGCTTCATCCACGCAGCGCGCGAATTCAGTCAAGAGCACGCGGTGCCGCTACGGACCATCGCCCTCTTCACCGAACCCGACCGTCATGCCATGTTCGTCCGCGAAGCAGACGAGGCAATCTCTCTCGGTGCCGCCCACTTCACCGATCCGGATACGCATCGTGCAAAAAGCAACTACCTCGATTACAAGCGCCTGGAACAGGCGATGGCGGCGGCACGCGCGGATGCGGCCTGGGTCGGCTGGGGCTTCGTCGCGGAACATGCGGCATTCGCAGAGCTGTGCCACGAAATGGGAATCGTTTTCATCGGGCCCAGCGGCGATGTGATGCGACAACTCGGTGACAAGATCGCCGCGAAACGTCTAGCGGAGCACTCTCAAATCGCGGTTGCCCCTTGGAGTGGAGGGCCCGTCGAATCGCTGAGCGATGCTCTGTCTCATGCGGAGCGTCTAGGTTTTCCTCTCCTGATCAAGGCTACGGCTGGCGGCGGTGGTCACGGAATTCGCCGGGTACTCACAGCCGCCCAAATGCCGGAGGCCTTCGAGCGCGCCCGTACTGAAGCCTTCAAAGCCTTTGGCGACCCAACCGTGTTTCTGGAGCGCGCGGTCGAGGGCGCGCGCCACGTCGAGGTCCAAGTCATCGCCGATCATTACGGGACTACATGGGCTGTGGGAGTGCGCGACTGCACGATTCAGCGCAGGCATCAGAAAGTATTCGAAGAAGCGCCCTCCCCGGCGCTGACTCCTCAGCAGGATCAGGACTTGCGGGATGCCGCGGTTCGCCTATGCAAGGCCGCCGGATATTGCAATGCCGGCACAGTGGAGTTTCTCTACCAGCCGGAGTCGCAGCAATTTTATTTTATGGAGGTAAATACCCGCTTGCAGGTTGAGCATCCGGTCACCGAATGTACGACCGGACTCGACCTGGTGAAGTTGCAGATTCACATCGCGCGAGGCGGGCGCCTGGCAGGCGATCCGCCGCGAACCACAGGACATGCCATCGAGGCACGCCTGTATGCAGAAGATCCTGACAACAATTTCGCAGCAGCGCCCGGGACGTTGTCACGCTTCCGAATGGTGACTGGCCCCGGAGTGCGCGTGGACACCGGCGTCGGGGAGGGTGACAGCATCGCGCCCGAGTTCGACGCCATGGTCGCCAAAGTAATCGCCTACGGTCAGAATCGGAAAGAGGCACTGGCGCGCCTGCAGCGGTCGCTGGCCGAGAGCGTCATCGTCGTCAAGGGCGGCGCCAGCAACAAAGCGTTTCTCCTCGGAATGCTCGCCCGTGAAGAAGTACAGCGCGGGGATGTAACCGTCGAATGGCTCGACCGGATCGCAGAGGAGGGCGGACTGCTCTCCAGAAAACATGCCGACGTCGCCCTGATACAGGCGGCAATCGATGCCTACGAATCAGAGTTAGCCGTCGAGCAAGCCCAGTTCTATGCATCCGCGGCGCGCGGCCGGCCACAGGTGCGCAGCGAGATTGGACGCGTCGTAGCACTCCGCTATCGCGGCCATCTTTACTCGATGAAGACTCACTGCTTCGGACCGCAGGATTATCGAATCGAAATCGATCAATTGCGAATCGAAGCTCACCTCGATCGCCTGGACGAGTTTGAATCCTGGCTCACCGTCTTTGGCCGGCGCTTTCACATCGTCTCGGTGAGTCATGGAGTAAGTTCGCGCATCGAAGTGGACGGCGTGTCGCACCACGTGGACCGGGACGATGGAGGCATGGTGCATGCACCGGCCCCGTCGGTTGTCGTCTCCATCGCGGTGAAGGCGGGAGACACGGTTGAAGTAGGAGACCGCCTGGCTGTGCTCGAAGCCATGAAGATGGAGACCCAGGTGGTCTCGCCATTTTCCGGCAAAGTTCGGAAAGTATTGACCATGGCGAACGTGCAGGTCGACGCGGGCGCTCCGCTTATGCAAATCGAAGTTAGCGGGAGCGACGATGCGATCAGGGCGCAGAAGCGAGTGATTTTTGGTGAATCCGAAGTCCAGCATGATCCTCAGGAAGCCACGTGCCAGGAGTGCCTCAAAGAAATCCGTCAAGTGATGTTGGGCTTTGATCTGGACCCGGCGGTTCATGCGCGCCGTCTGGCCGCATGGAGCCAGAGCGGTCCGGCGTACAGCGACGAAATCGAGCAGTTTGAGGATGAGATTCTCGGCATATTCGCCGACACGTGTTCGCTGTTCCATCGCGAACCGGAAGTGAACCATCGTGCCTCGGGAGAAGAGCCCAGCGCCGAGTCTTATCTTTTTTCATATTTGCGGATGGTCGAGACCAACGGAGAGGGGCTGCCCCCGGCCTTCGTCCGCGCACTGCGCAGCGCACTGGCCCACTATGGCGTGCGCGAACTGGACGGCTCCCCGGAACTGAAAAAGAGTTTGCTCTGGATCTGCAAATCGCACCAGCGCATGGCACAGCAAACGCCTCTGATTTTGGACATTCTCGAACGCCGTTTGCACCGGGCCAAAGCTCCAAAATCCCCGGAAAGCAATTCGTTTCGAATTCTGCTGGATCGCATGATTTTGATCGCTCATGAAAGCTATCCTTCGGTGAGCGAGCTCTCCCGTGAAGTGCGCTATCGTTGCTTCGATCAGCCATTGTTTGAGCACACCCGCGATCAGGTCTACGAGGAAGCTGCCAATCACCTCGACTATCTGGCGGCTCACCCTGCCGCTGCCGACCGAGCGGCCCGGGTACATGCGCTGATCGAATGTCCTCAGTTGCTGGCTGGCCTGTTCGCTGGCCGGTTCCCATCGGCTGACCTCGAGTTGCGCCGCATCATGCTGGAGGTGCTTACCTGGAGGTATTACCGCATTTCCACGCTCCACAATCTTCACTCCTCGTCCGCGAGCGGACATTGTTATGTCTCGGCTGAATATGATGATGAAGGCAAAAGTGTTCACGTCTTCGCGATGTATGCCGATTATTCCGCTCTCTCCGCGGCGGCATGCGCGATGCTTCCGGTGATCGAGCAAGTTCCCCTTGACCATGATGTCGTCATGGATTTTCACGTCTGCCATTCCAGCAAACTGGGTGATCCTGATGCTACGCAGCGTGAAGTTCAGGCGATGCTAAACCAGGTTGTATTCCCTCGTACCATTCGGCGGATCGAAGTGACCGCAGCCGGCCCTAGCTCGGTTCCCAGTGTCAGCGGTATGCAGTACTTTACCTACCAGCCCGGCGAGAACGGATACGAGGAAGACCAGTTTTATCGCGGGTTGCATCCCATGATGGGGAAGCGCCTGCATTTCTGGCGGCTGAGCAATTTCAAGATCGACCGTCTACCCTCGGTCGAAGACGTCTATCTCCTCCACGCCGTGGCCCGCGACAACCCGAAGGACGAACGCTTGTTCGCCGCGGCGGAAGTGCGGGACGTGACGCCGGTGCGCGATGAAGCGGGACGCATCGTGCAATTACCGCATCTGGAGCGCATGCTGATGGAAGCTCTGGCGGCGATTCGGCTCTTTCAGTCGCGACGCCGGCCTCAGGAACGCCTCTATTGGAACCGCGTGTTTTTGTACGTTTGGCCTCCACTGAATCTGAAGCCGGACGAACTGCGAAACATTGTCCGTCGCCTCGCGCCTGCGACCGAAGGTCTGGGACTGGAGCAGGTCGTCGTGCGCGCTCGTATTCCGAATCCTTCCACGGGAGAATTGCGTGATCTCGTGGTGCGCATCTCAAGCCCGGTCGGCAGCGGCCTGATCATCACCTTCCGTCCCGCCGACAAGCTACTCCCACTCAAATCGTTGTCGGAATACGATCAGAAAGTCGTTCGCGTCCGGCAGCGCGGATTGGTGTACCCGTACGAAATCATCAAGATGCTCACTCCCAGCCGGGAAGACGCGCGCACGGAATTTCCGCCCGGCGATTTTGTGGAGCACGATCTCGACGCGGAAGGAAGATTGGTTCCGGTCGATCGCCCCTACGGCAAGAACCAGGCCAACATTATTGTCGGCGTGATTCGTAATTTCACCACTCGCTATCCCGAGGGCATGACGCGCGTGCTGCTGCTGGGAGATCCCAGCAAAGATCTGGGCGCGCTGGCCGAGAAGGAATGCAGGCTCATTATGGGCGCGCTCGACCTCGCAGAAGAGATGGGCGTTCCCGTGGAATGGTTCCCCATCTCCGCGGGTGCCAAGATTTCGATGGAGAGCGGTGTTGAGAACATGGACTGGATCGCCCGAGTTTTGCGGCGTCTGGTGGAATTTACTCAGGCTGGCGGCGAGGTAAACCTGCTGATTAACGGAATCAATGTCGGAGCACAACCTTACTGGAATGCTGAAGCCACCATGCTGATGCATACCAAAGGCATTCTGGTGATGACTCCGAAGGCTGCGATGGTTCTCACCGGCAAGCGCGCCCTCGATTACTCAGGCGGCATTTCGGCCGAGGACAATCAGGGAATCGGCGGATACGACCGCATCATGGGAGTCAACGGCCAGGCACAATACTGGGCGCGGCACATTCATGAAGCATGCCGTATTTTGTTCCGCCACTATGACCATACCTATGTTTCGCCGGGCGAGCGCTTCCCGAGGCGCGCTCCCACCACCGATCCCATTGACCGTGACGTACAGACCTATCCTCACAATTGCGATGGAGAGGAAGGCTTCGCATTCGTCGGAGACATTTTGTCAGACGAGACGAATCCCGGCCGCAAGAAGCCCTTCGACATCCGCAAGGTAATGATGGCAGCGGTCGATCAGGATCATCCTCCACTGGAGCGCTGGGCGGGGATGCGCGCAGCGGAAACCGCTGTCGTCTGGGATGCACACCTGGGTGGTTATCCCGTTTGTCTCCTCGGCATCGAGTCCCGCTCCATGCCGCGAATGGGGTTCGTTCCGGCCGATGGGCCTGACCAGTGGTCGGCAGGAACTCTGTTCCCGCAGTCCTCCAAGAAAATTGCGCGCGCCATTAATGCTGCCAGCGGCAATCGTCCGGTGGTGGTCCTGGCCAATCTGTCTGGCTTTGATGGTTCGCCGGAATCGATGCGCCGCTTGCAACTCGAGTATGGCGCGGAGATTGGGCGGGCCGTCGTGAACTTCAAAGGGCCCATCGTTTTTTGCGTGATCTCCCGCTATCACGGCGGCGCCTACGTAGTGTTCTCACGTGCGCTCAACGAGCAGATTGAAATTGCCGCTCTGGAGGGTACGTATGCCTCCGTCATCGGCGGCGCTCCAGCTGCCGCCGTGGTGTTTGCCGGAGAGGTTGAAGCCCGCACTCGGAAAGACGAGCGCCTACAGGTCCTGAACCAGGCCATGCTGCAAGCCGACGCCGCGGAGAAAGGGCGGTTGCGCGTCCAATGGACTGATCTTTACAACCTCGTGTATTCCGAAAAGTTAGGCGAAATGGCGGGAGAGTTTGACCGGGTGCATAGTGTGTTCCGGGCGCTGAAAGTGGGAGCTCTCGACCATATTATTCCCCCGGCAAATCTTCGGTCTTATCTTGTGAGTGCGGTAGAACGAGGAATCGAAGGCGAGGAGACTGCAATCAGAAAGAATTTCAAGATCGAAGTCGCAGCCTAGCGCAGTTTTTGGAACGCACTTCGACCGGATTGCTTTTATGGACGTCTACTGGCTGGAGCAGACCGAAGCCAACGTGCCTGCAGAGAATCAATGGCTGGGTGCGAACGAAACGATTTGTCTCAGCGGTCTGCGCTTTGCCAAACGGCGCACTGACTGGCGACTGGGACGGTGGACTGCCAAGCATGCAGTGGCCGCCCTGCTTAACCTGTCGACGGAGCTTCACGCACTTGCGAATATAGAGATTCGCGCCGCGTCCTCCGGCGCGCCGGAAGTTTTTGTACTAGGCCAACCGGCCGATATCTCAATCTCACTCAGTCATCGGGACCGCACGGCATTGTGCACAGTCGGGCCTGCCGAAACCAGCTTAGGTTGCGATCTGGAAACCATCGAGCCGCGCAGTGACGCCTTCGTGGCCGACTACTTTACGGACAACGAGAAAGCACTCATCGCGCGAGCCTCTGCGGGCGCACGTCCTCTGCTCCTGACGCTGCTATGGAGCGGAAAGGAAAGTGCTCTCAAGGCTCTGCACGTGGGTCTTCGCCTCGATACCCGGTGTATGTGTGTCACGCCTGAGGATGGATGGACGCAGACGGCAGGCGAACTGTCGCAGGATCGGTCGCAAATTCCTGAGTCCACCAACCCCGAGGGCTGGCGCTCTCTGCGGGTTGTTTATTCCGGCGGCCGCGTCTTCCACGGCTGGTGGCGATCTCAGGATGGCTTGGTGCGAACGGCCGTCTCTGATCCCCCTATGGAGATTTCCGGGAAACGTTCTTCTCCCAGGCAGGCAGAAATGTCCACCAAAAGCGCTTGACGCCGCCGCTGACTCGGTCGATGGAATTGCGAATCGCGACGGTCAGCCGGTTACCACCGTAAGGCAGCGAAGGTGATGGGCCTGAGTTGGAATCGCCCCTTAAAATGCGCCTGCTATTCATCAGAGATCACGCTGGACGTGGGTAACTTGCACTATGCCTGCCCTTCCGTAACCTTCTGCTATCCACACTAACGGGCCATACTCGCTTTGGCACATGACAAACCTCCCCCACTTGCAAGCAAATTGGCGCAGCCCGCGCGTACACCTGGCAGATGTCACGCCCGCTGTCCTGCGATTACCCGACGGACGCCCGCACCGTGGCCAGTTGGAGACCCTTTCTCTTACCGGTGGATTGCTCAGCATGTCGAACATGCTGGAACGAGGCTGCCGCATCAAGTTAATGTTCTTGACGAAGACAGGGCCAGTAGTCGGCGCCGCGGAGATGTTGAGCCCAGTATCCACGACCCAGCAGCCCTTCCGCTTCGTTGCGTTAGAAGAAAGCGATCAGCACAAGCTGCGAACTGTGATTCAGTCGACCTTGCACCATGGCGAACAGGAATGGATCGAGAAGTACAGAGCAGCAATGGTGAATCAGAGTCCAAAGCCGCGAAGACTCTTCCGAGTCCTTCTGGGGTCCCTGACGCTGCTTACGCTCCTCGGAAGTACACTCTACCTGTTGAACCTTCATCTGCTGAAATGATGGACCATCCTTAAGACCTGCGCTTGCGAAGGTGGGCAGGCCGTGGGTTTTCGAGCGAGTCAGCGGAATGCCTTGGATTGCCTCCGGGCTACAACCCGGCTCCCTGAAAAGACCCCATTATTGGGCTAAATCGAGTAAAATTCTAGGGCCCTCAAGCACCAGGGCAATGCCATGGAGACGCCATCTTCGCCGAAAAAACTGGCAGGCCGCTACGAGGTCCGGGAGATCCTCGGGCAGGGCGGCATGGGTCTCGTCTATCGGGCCTATGACACCGTGGTGCGCCGCGAAGTAGCGGTTAAAACAATTCTCGACATTCCCGATCCCGCCTCGCTGCAGTTGTTCTACAAAGAATGCGATGTGCTCGCCTCGATGAGCCATCCCAACATTGTCGAGATCTTCGACATTGGCGAATTCGAAGAAGAAGGCAAGAAGAAGCCTTATTTCGTGATGCCCCTGCTTCCCGGCGCCACGTTGGAAAATTTCATCCGCAAGGCCAGCCATCGTCTGACGGTCGAGCGCACGGTCGACATTATTACTCAGTCCTGCCGCGGCCTGCAGGCAGCTCATGAGCGCGGTCTGATTCACCGTGATTTAAAGCCGAGCAACATCTTCGTGATGGAAGACGACTCGGTAAAGATTATCGACTTCGGCATCGCTCACATGGCCGACACCCACACGACGCGAGCGCAAAAGGGGACACTGCTCTACATGTCTCCGGAGCAAATCGAATTGAAGGCGCTTGTCGCCGGCTTCCGACGTTTTTTCGCTGGGCGTCGTGTGCTATGAAGCCATGGCCGGGCGGCATCCGTTCCAGCGAGCGCGTGGCGACGAGGTGGTCGATGCCATTCTGCATCAGATTCCTCCGCTGGCGTCCGAACTCAATTCCACCATAAGCCTGCCCGTCAGCCGGGTGCTTCACAAAGCAATGGCCAAGCAGTCGTGGCACCGTTTCGCAAGCGCGCGCGATTTCGGCGACACGCTGAACAAGGCGCTGCGCAACGAGCCGATTGAGTTTTTTGATCCTGAACGCACACGGCCCCGTCTGCAGCGCGCCACCAAGGCCCTGGAGGAAGGGGATTTTCAGTTTGCGGGAGAAATCCTGGGCGAACTTGAGGCCGAAGGCCACATGGATACTTCCATTGGCTCTCTGCGCCGTCAACTCGACGCCGCAGTCCGGCGAAAAACGCTTTCTCAGTTGCTCGATGCCGCTCGCGCGCGATTTGAGGAAGAAGAAGATCCGCTCGCGCTTCAGAAGCTGCAGGAAGTTCTGCAGATCGAGCCCGACAATGCCGTCGCCCTGAGCCTGAAGAGCAGAATCGAAAACCGGCGCAGCGAACGCCAGATCGATAACTGGTATCGCCTGGCGCGGCAGCACATTGAAAATCATGCCTACGGGCACGCCCGCGAAGCTCTGCAGAATGTTCTGCAACTCCGGCCTCAGGAGGCCCGCGCCCTGCAGCTACTGGCGGAGGTTAACCGCCAGGAACAGGAATACAACAAGTTGCGGCAGGAGAAAGAGCAACTCCATCGCTCTGCCATGGACGCCTGGCACAAAGGCGACGTAAGCAATGCGCTGGCGAAATTAGGCGTCGTGCTCGACCTCGACCGGCGCGCCCCCGATTCCATGAATCGCGAGAGCGGCGCCAATTACCAGGGCTTTTATAACGAGGTCCGCTCCGAACACGACGCCATGAACACCGCGTATGCCGACGCGCGGAGAAACCTCACGGAACACAATTTCCGCAAAGCCATGGAGGCCTGCCAGACCTATCTGGCCAAGTACCCGAACAACGCGATTTTTCAGGCTCTGAAATACGACATCGAAGAACAGCAGCGGCAGGAACTCTCGGCTTTCATCGCGTCCGTCGATCGTCAGGTCGAGGCCGAACCGGATCTGGATAAGCGCGTCAACATTTTGCGCGAGGCACTTGATCTCCATCCCGGTGAATCGCATTTCGAACGCTCCCTGCGGTTGGTGCAGGACAAGCGCGATCTGGTCAACTCCATCGTCGCCCGCGCGCATTTGCACGAAGAGCAGGCAGCCTATGGCGATGCCCTGAACGATTGGGAAATCCTGCGAACCATCTACAGCCAGTATCCGGGATTGACGTTCGAGGTCGAGCGCCTGCAAAAGCGGCGTGATCAGCAGGCGCGGGTCGAATCCAAGACTCGTCTGGTCGAACAGGTCGACACCTGTTTGCATTCCAGCGACTACGCGCGAGCTCTGGATCTGCTGCAAGCGGCAGCTTCGGAATTCCCTAACGATGCGGAATTGACGGAGCTCGAGAAACTCGCGCAGGACGGCATCAAGCGCAAGACGGAAGCACATCGCCTCATGACCGAAGGCGAGGCCCTTTTCGCGGAGAAGCCGGCTGAGGGAATCAACCTGTTGCGCCAGGCTTATGAATTGGATGAAAACAACTCACTGGCGCGCGCGGTTCTGGCCAACACCCTGGTGGAACTGGCCCACGCCACTGTGGAAAGCGATTGGCGGGGAGCGGAAAAGTTGGCGCGCGAAGCGCTGGACTTGAACCCAGCGCATCCCATGGCGAAGACCATTCGGACTCAGATCCTGGATCGGAAGCGGGAAACCTACGTCGAAGAATGCGTCTCGCAGGCGCGCAAACTGCAAACCTCCACTGATCTTGCCGGCGCCTTGTCGCGTATCGAAGAGGGATTGTCAATGTATCCGCGCGAGCAACGGTTGATTCAGATTCAGGAGACGGTGCAGCGCGACCTGCAGGGTCAACGCCGTCAAGCCCGCCGTCGCGACGTGGAAGAACTGCGCCGCGCTGAAAGTGAAATTCATGCCACCACCGATAACGCATCGAAGCAGGCTCTGGCACAACGAGTTCGAGGCGTTGCGAATAAATATCCAAACGATGGAGAGGTATTGTCCATCGCGAATGGCATCCTGCACCAGCTTGGACTGTTAGAGATCGCCAGCGATCGCGGGACTGGATCACGCGAAAGTGACAGCCCCACCATTACCTTCAGCACTCCACCGGCGAGTGCTCTTGAGCCAGCAGCCAAGCCGAGCGGCAGTGTTTCGGCTCCGACATCGAAGAATAAGCCCACCTCAGTTGCAAAGACTTCGCGGTCCAGTCCGCTTGCACAATCGCGTTCGAACTCGCTTGCCGCCTCCGCAGCCAGTGCTTCATCGCGCAAGGCTAAAGAACTGCTCTTAATTCTTAAGCAGCTGGCCGGTTACTCGCGGCGCTACACAAACATCATTCTCGCCTCGGTTGCAGCGTTAATCCTAGTGGGTGCGATTTTTCTCTTCCGAAGACATCCCGCGCCTCCCGTAGCGCAAGTTCCTGAAGCGCCGCCAGCAGTCTCGGCCCCGGTCACTCCGCCACCACCACCGCCTCTGCCGAATCTAAGACTGTCCTCTGATACGGGAACCGGGAAAGTGACTTTCGATGATCAGACGCCCAGCGAATTTCAGAATGGACAATGGTCTCTCGACGAGATACCCGCCGGTGAACACAAGCTGAAATTCGCAGGACCGCGGGGAGAAGCGTCCTTCGCTTTTTCGTCTGATGCCGGGTCTGCGCCGGTCGTCAAGGATCTCATCGCTTCCAAAGGGGTGCTGGCCGTAGTCGTAAGCGCGATGGCCGATCATCTGCACGTATATTCCAGCGATTCAGCGGCCAAGGTCAGCCTCGACGGCCAGACCGCCGTTGACGTGCCGCGGGAGGGGCTCGATCTTCCTTCCATTTCCGCGGGCGCTCACGAACTCGCCGTTACTCGAGGCATTGATCAATACAAACTTGAGGTCGACGCCGGAGGAGTGCCCACTCTGAACACTTTCCTGGAAACTGGACAGAACCTGGGAACGCTGGTTGTAATCACGGGCCAAGACAAAGCGAAAGTCTTTCTCGACGGAAAACTTCAGGCTTACCCGACTCAGGCTGGCCAGTTGCGTATCCCGAATCTCGAACTCAAAGACTATGTTGTGCGAGTGTCCAAGAGTGGATTCCAGGATCTTCCCGAACAAAAGATCCGAATTCGCAAAGGTGAGCAGGCCAAGCTGATCTTCAACCTGCAACCCATCCCCCATTTAGCTTCACTCACGATCCAGGGCGGAGTTTCGGGAACCAGCGTGCTCATCGACCAAGCTCCGGTGGGAACCGTGCAGCCTGATGGCACACTTTCCGTGGCGACCGTGAATCCCGGAGACCACACCATCGAACTGCGCAAAGACAAATTCAAGGCGAAGCAGATCAAGAAACACTTCGTGGCCGGAGCTGTCGTTTCTGTTACGGCAGCGGAAGCGGCGTTGGAATCGGCTCCAGCAGAGTTGCGAATCACATTCACTCCTGCCGACGCTCAGGTCAGCCTTAACAAAGCAGGCGAAACTCCGATGAAGGTTAGCAGCGGGAGCCCGCTCAGCCTGACGGCCGGCTCCTATACCATCACCGCTAAAATGGCTGACAACTTCACTCGCTCCTCAACCATTGAGGTCGCCGCTGGTCAATCCCGGAATCTGGATTTATCTCTCTCCCCGAACGGCATGTCGAAGTGGGAGGATCCATCCGGTTGGAAGCAGGACAAAGGCCCGTTCGTTCACAAAGGCGGCGACTTCGTGATGTACGGCGTGACTCCGACCTCGGGTACTTTTGTTTTCTCGGCGATGCTCACCAAGGGTCACCGCCTGCAGTGGATGCTCAACTGCACCAATGCCAACAACTATGTCCTCTTTCAAATGGATGACAACAATTTCTACCGCACAGTAGTGCGAGACGGTCAAAAGGGAGACGAGATCAAGATTCCCCACAAGGCCGACAAGAAGAGTTATCGCACGCTGCAGATCCGTGTAGAACCGAATCAAATCGTCCACCAGATTCGCGAGGGCGACGGCTGGGTCGTTTTGGATCGCTGGACTCAGCCGGGAACCAATTTGAGTCTTGGCAGGTTCGGCTTCTATATTCCCGGCAGTGATCAGGTTGCGCTTTCCAGCTTCGGCCACTATGTCGATCTGAACCTGCACTAATATGTACGGGGTTCGAACCATCCGCAGGCTGTTTGACTCGGAGCATGGTGCCCGAGACCGCTTAATTCCACGCTGGCTGTTCTTACGGGCCCTCGGTTGTATTTATTTTTCTGCTTTCTTTTCCCTTGTGTTTCAGATTCGCGGGCTCATCGGCCCCAATGGAATCCTGCCGGCAAACGAATATTTGCGCGCCGTAGCGCATTCGTTCGGATACAGCCGCGGCCTGTGGTTCGCACCATCTCTTCTATGGATTTCCGCCGGCCCTCATATGCTGACCGCTCTATGTTGGGCGGGAATGATCGCATCGCTTTTGCTGGTAATGAATTTCTGGCCGCGCGGAATGCTGCTGATTTGTTTTGCCTGCTTCCTCTCGTTTGTGACGGCGGCCCAGGATTTTTCCGGCTACCAGTCGGACGGTATGCTGCTCGAAGCGGGATTCATTTCGCTGTTCTTTGCTCCCGCCGGATTTCGACCTGGCCTTGGAGTGGCGACACCGCCATCGCGCGCCAGTCTTTTTCTGCTGCTGTGGGAATGGTTTCGCATCTACTTCGAATCCGGAGTGGCAAAACTCGCCGGAGGAGATCCCGAGTGGCGCCACTTCACGGCCATGGATGAGTATTACCAGAACGGCCCGCTGCCCACGTGGATCGGCTGGTACTTGCAGCATTTGCCGCACTGGTTTCACGCTTCGACTGCGGTCGCGACCCTGGCGCTCGAACTGGTTGTAGTTTGGATGTTTTTTCTGCCGCGCCGCTGGCGCATCCTGTGCTTCCTGATCGTGACTCCCTGGGAAATAGGCATCATTCTCACGGCGAATTACACATTCCTGAATTACCTGGTCCTGGCGTTGGGTGTTCTGTTGCTGGATGATCGCTCTTTGCTGCACTTTCTTCCCCAGCGCTGGAAGAAATCGTTGGTCAGAGCGCCGGCGGTGGACAAACTGGTCGAGTCGCAAGCGGCAGGATCGCCGACTGATCCAGGAGAAGTCAGCCAGTTCCAAACTGCTGGAGGTTTCCATCGTCGCTTTCACACCGTGAAACTCTGTCTCAGCACGATTGCCCTCATCTGGATTTTTTATGCAACGATGGCGGAGTTGATAGTGATGTTCTCACTTACACTGCCAACCGCGCCCGTCGAGGTACTCGATCCGTTTCGCATCGCTAATCGGTACGGACTTTTCGGCGTCATGACCCGCGGCCGATACGAAATCGAGTTTCAGGGTTCGGATGACGGCAAGAACTGGGTGCCATACCCGTTTCGCTACAAGCCGCAAGACGTGACCAAGCCACCCGGAATTTATGCGCCTTATCAGCCGCGGTTCGACTGGAATCTCTGGTTCGCTTCTCTGGGATCGTGGCAGGAATATTCGATCGTGCCCCGGACCGAAGTGCAACTGCTTTCCAATAACCGCGACGTTCTAGAACTCTTTGCGAGAAATCCTTTTCCGAATGCTCCTCCACGCGAAGTGCGAGCCGTGGTCTGGCAATACTGGTTCACGACTACGTCAGAAAAACGGACGCAGGGTCTGTGGTGGCGCCGCGAACTCATCGGCCTGTATGCTCCGACGATCGAGCGCGAATCCGATGGCAAGATTCGCGCCATCGAATGGCCAACCGCGCCTGCACGCGAGTGAGCGCGGGCTCCGATGGTCTCCGATTAACTGCCGGCCATTTGGATACTGCAGTCGTCGCCGCATGATAGCCGCACATGCGCGCTTGCGTTTACATCGCTCCCCGCCAGTATTCAGTTTTGCCATTTAACATAAGGGGGATGGGTTCACGAACTCCCCGCACAGGCAACGCCGCGATCGGCATCGACTTTGGAACAACGAACAGTTCCATCGCCTGTGCCGGCGAGTCCGGCGAGGTTCGACTTGCCAAGTTCCCATACCTGGGCGGCCTGACTGATGCGTATCGATCGTTGCTCTATCTTCAGCGCGAAAAAGAGGCTGGGGTGAGTACTCTGAAGTCGTGGACAGGCCCTGAAGCCATTGAGCAATATCTCTCTGCTGACACGAAGGGTCGCCTGATCCAGTCGCTTAAGTCGTTTCTAAGTAGTCGCACCCTGCAAAGCACGGAGGTTTTTGGCCGAAGGTACTCGCTCGAGGAGTTGATTGCAAGAATGCTCAACGATCTGCGGCAAAAGGCGGAGCATCAGTTTGGCGTGAACATCAAATCTGCCGTAGTCGGACGGCCGGTACATTTTGTGGGCGCGGAAAAAGCGGAAGACGACATTTACGCGGAGGGTCGGCTCCGATCAGCCTTCGAAACTGCTGGATACGGGTCCGTAGCATTTGAGCTCGAGCCTGTAGCCGCGGCACATTATTATGAGTCCACGCTTGATCACGAAGAACTCATCCTGATTGGAGATTTCGGAGGTGGTACGAGCGACTTCTCTTTGGTTCATGTTGGCCCTGCGGGTCGTCGAATAGACACACAGTCGGGCCGCATTATTGGCAACGCCGGAGTCGGCATAGCAGGCGATGCTTTTGATGCGAAGATCATCCGGCACCTCGTGTCTCCAGCTCTCGGAGCCGGGTCGGAGATGCGTTCGCTGGGCAAGATCTTAACGGTTCCTAACTGGGTTTATATAAGACTGGAGCGTTGGCATCATCTGTCGCTGTTGAGAGGTAGAGACGTGCTGGAGATGCTGAGAGGGGTTCACGCGCAGTCGCTGGAACCAGAGAAGATCGGAGCTCTTATTCACTTCATAAAAGAAAATCTCGGGTTTCACCTCCACCGCGCGGTGCAAAAGGTGAAAAGTGATTTGTCGAACGCCCCGCGTGCCTTATTTCAGTTTTCGGACGGCTTTGTGGATCTTGAAGCCGCCGTCGAACGCGCATCCTTCGAGGAATGGATTGCTGAAGAACTTGGGCAGATCGAACAGTGCGTCGACTCTCTCCTGAGTTCCTCAAGTGTTCTGCCCAAGAACGTCGACATGGTATTCCTCACGGGCGGCTCTTCCTTCGTTCCAGCGGTGAGGAGAATTTTTGAAACACGATTCGGAGAGCAGAAAATTCGGGGAGGAAACGAATTTACCTCGGTAGCGCGCGGCTTGGCGTTGAAGGCGAGGGACCTGCAGTTGAGTCCGTCACGCTGAGAGTGGCGCCTTTTCCTACAATTAAATAGATCTCTTGGAACGATCCAGCTTCGTACGCTTCGATGGCGAAGCCTCCAATTCTCGTTTCTCAATTCGCGCTGCATCTAATCGGGCCGACCATTCGTCAAAAGCGGGCGTGGGCCCCTTCCATCTCAGTTCCTCCACATCTTGGAACAGGGCGATATCCGTTCGCAGCGTGGCCAGTCGTCGAAATAGCAAAGCCTGATCCCACTCGCGGCAAAGGGTGTCGGCGAGGGCGCTTGCGCTGGCGGCGTTCACTCGCCATTCGCGGTAGTCTTTGGGAATCGATTCGAGATGGAGAAACTTGGCGAGAACGGCAGACGACGATTTCGCTCCCCATCCGCGCAGTCCCGGGTAGCCATCGGCCGCATCGCCGACCAGAGCAAGATAGTCGGGAATGGATTCGGGCATGACTCCGAACTTCTGAAACACGCCATTCTCGTCCAGGGTCACACGGGTGCGTCGATTTAACTGAACGATACGCGATCCGGACACACACTGCGTGAGATCCTTATCAGGCGTGCAAATAATCACGCGGGTGACATCTTTATGCTTGCCGGCAGCGACTGCAGCCGCAGCAATGGCATCATCCGCCTCGAACTCGACCATCGGCCAAACCACAACGCCGGCCGCGGCGAGAACCTCTTCGAGAAGCGGAAATTGTGCCAGGAGATCGGGATCAATGCCTTCACCGGTCTTGTAGCCCGGCCATAACTGGTTGCGGAACGACTCGATGACGTGGTCCGTCGCGACCGCGATGTGCGTGGCGCCTGCCTTGATCATGCCCAGCACCGAACTGAGCACGCCGCGAACGGCGGCAACCTCGCGCCCGTTCTACATCGCGAGCGGAGGGCAGCGCGTAATAATGGCGAAACAGTTCGTAGGTGCCGTCGACAAGATAAATTTCCAAATGAATTGTCTCCGATGGCCGGCATCAATGATAAAAGAAGTTCGCAATCGAGTCGCGCTCGCTGGAAGATAAGGAAAAGTACCCGCCGAGGGACGACAGGCGCTTGCGGTCGACGTCAAGCCTACACCGGGACACCCTCAGTACCATGCGGCAGCACTAGCCCAGATTCAGCTTCGCCGAGTTTCCAGGTTTCATCCGGATTGGTGGAGAGCAACGGCCAGCCCTTCGAAAGCACGAAGCGCAACCACGCCCCTGCCATCTGCGAAGTGACCACAGCAGTGATGACCAGGGTAGTGTAGAAGGCTGCATTGATGATGCCTGCGTCGTAGGCCACACTCGCTAAGACGATGCCCGGGCCTCCACGTGCGTTTGTGGTGATCGCGATGTTGAATACATCAAGCCCGCGAAAACCTCCGAGCCGCGCTGCTAGTCCTGCGGAGAACACCGAAATCAGCGACGACCCTACCAGAAATACCAGCAGAATCGCGAAGGAGAACTGACGCCCGAACACCAGCTTATAGCCGATCATCCCAAAGTAAATGGGCACGAAAACACCAAAGGAGACTTTGGAAATGGCATCGATCGGCGCGGAGAAGCGCTCGCGCTGAGTTCCATACAGTCCTCCGACGATTCCATACCCGGCGAGCAGTGCGGCGAATTGCAGGTTGACCTCGCATACCGCCGCGATTGCGCAGTACGTCATCAACACGGCCATTGCGTAACCAACTGGAGAAGCTTTATAGAGCACATTCGAACTTGCGTTGCTGATCCGCTTCAGCACTCCCGGCGCAATGAACAATCCGACTAACGTATAGATCAGAGTGCCGATGACATGTGAGGAGACTGTGCTGGTGACATGTTGTTGCGCCAATGTCGCGGACGTCGCTAAGGCGGTAGCAAACGCCAGCACGACCCACAATGCAAGGTCCTCCAGCAGCGCGTAACCCAGGATCAGGCTTACGAAGCGTGTCCTCATAATCCCAAGGTCCCAGAAGATGCGCGAAATCACGGGAATGGAACAAACTGCCGTGGCGATCGCCACGATGAGCAGCGTTGAAATCGGCTGGCCTGTCGTTCCCGTCAGCAGGTGCAGCGGTATCAGGCCCGCGAAACCCAATCCCAGCACCAAGGCAAAGCTGGCAAGATCGGAAACCGTGAGCAACAAAAAGGTATTGCGCCGATTCTCCTTTGCCAGGAGGCGCCGGGTCTCAGCTCCGGAGCAGAACATTAGCAGGATCAAGCCCAACTGATAGAGGAAGCCCATGACCGTGCCGGCACTGGGCGAAAACGAGAAAAGGCTGGCGAACGCCGTGGGCACCAAAAGCTTCAGTACGAAGGGTCCGAGCAGAATGCCGGCCAGGATTTCTCCTACGATGCGCGGCTGCTTGAGCCGTTCTGCAAGATAGCCGAGGCCATGCACGGCAACAAGCAAAATCGCAATGGTGAGCACGAAGTGACCGAACTCGACGACCGACATTCTCCCTCCTGAAGACGGAAAAATGAGATGCGCGGCGGTGGGCTTTCGTTGCTGCGGGGCATCTATGAGATGCCTTCAAACAGTGTCTCCGCGTTGTGCGTGTGGGCGACGACTGCGCGGCATTCATTAACTTGAGGGTCTTTCGCCCCGTCGATGCTCACCGTTTCGAAGTCAGAAATACTCCGGCGCATACGCCTGCCATTACGCCGGCTGCGATCCAGCCCATCCAGAGCAAATAGGAGGGCACTCTGAATTTTCCCATCACCTTTCGGCTCGATGCCATCATCATGATGACGACCATCAGTGGTGCCGCGACTATACCGTTGAGGACTGCCGCCCAGACAAGCGCCTTCACTGGATCGATGTGCAGGAAGTTCATGACCAGGCCGATTCCGGTTGCGGCGCAGATCGCACTGTAGAAACGTGGAGCCTGGAGAGGCAAGTTTTCCAGGCTCGCTCTCCACTTGCACCCCTCAGCGATTCCGTACGCCGCCGATGCAGCCAGTACCGGCACAGCCAGTAAACCGGTGCCGACGATGCCACAGACAAAGAGCACAGCGGCAAAGCGTCCGGCAATCGGCTCTAGCGCGGATGCCGCCTGCGCACACGTCGAAACATTCGTGATTCCGTGAATGTGCAGCGTTGAAGCCGCCGTCAGAATGATAAAGAAAGCGACTGCATTGGAGAATGCCATGCCAGCCATTGTGTCCGCATGGATTCGCTCCAGTTGTTTATGCGCTTGTCCAGGCGCATGCTTGAGTGCCTTTTCTCCCCGATTGTTCTTTACCTCTTCCGCTTCCTGGGAAGCCTGCCAGAAAAATAGATAGGGACTGATAGTCGTTCCCAACACCGCAATCAGTGCCACCCATGATTCTCGGGTGAACCCAATGCGAGGAATCAGCGTTGCACTCAACACAGCGCGCCATGGAACATGAATCAGAAAGGCTACTCCGACGTAAGCAAAGAGCGAGAGCGTCAACCATTTCAAATATTTCGCATACGTCGTGTAGGGAATGAAAAGGACCGCAAGAAGTGAGACCGCTCCGAAGAAAACGGTGAATAGCATCCCGGTACCGGGGATGAGCAAAGCTACGGATGACCCCATGGCGCCGATGTCTGCGCCGAGATTGAACACATTCGCCGCTGACATCAGCAACAACACAGAGAACAGCACAGGCTTCGGGTAGTTCTTGCGAAGATTGGCGGCGAGACCGGAACCCGTTACGCGCCCAATCCGGCCGCAGACTTCCTGAATCGCCGCCATAAGTGGATACGATACGAGCATCGTCCACAGCAGTCCGTACCCGAACTGAGCGCCTACCTGCGAATACGTTGCGATGCCGCTAGGGTCGTCATCCGACGCGCCTGTAATCAGCCCTGGACCAAGTTTAGATAAGAAACGGCGAAGGGAATGACGAATGTCCCGCTGGGAAGAGCGCCCCTCTACCGAGCGATCCTCATCGATTGCGATCGGAGTTGTCATTGCGTTGCCGCACGGAAGCTCGCCTTCTTCTGTTAGGACCCTGCTGCCCACTTCTGAGGCTTAGTTGCCGTGCTTCGGTCCTCGGTTGGATGGCTTTTGGATTGACTCCTCGAATACTGTCCAACTGTTCATGCATCAACTGGAAATTCTGAAGACTGACCAAAATCCTCGTCCTAACCGCGAGTTTCAAAATGAAAAGCTTCTTCAGCCAGGCTTCGTCGGCGTTTGACCTGTAGCGCGAGATCCGGCGCGGATCACAAACTGCTTGATTCCGCAATGTTTCACTGTATTACGAATCATTGCGTTTGTTTTCTAAGCGCATGTCCGGATCTAACGAGAACATCATATTCAACGCACCGGAAACACAAACCCTGAACCAACAGCGGTGTGGATGGTGATCGCGGATGAAGTGGGGAACGAGTTCTCACTCGTCTCGCAAAAGAAAGAGCACGTTCGAGATGATCATTTGCGGGAATAAATCTTCTGGATCATCGCAGACGGCGAAGCGGCTTGCCAAGCCCTTCAAGCTGTGATCGCAATTACACGCAGAGGACTGCCAGAGCCACCTACGATTTTCAGTGGCGCTGCGATGAGGACGGCGCCTGTCGGCGGAAGCTGCTCAAGATTTGACAGACCCGCCAGTCCAAACTTGCCGCTGCCATGCATGAGGTAGTGGTTTGGAAAGGGCGGATCGAAGGTCGCAGCCTGGCCAGCATCGGTGCCAACGGTTTCTACGCCGACGCCCAGCACATCTCGATGCTGTGCAAGGAACGCGGAGCTTTCTTTGGCTAATCCGGGAGTGTGGGGTCCATCCTGCTTCAGGTTGATGTAGTTTTCTGGATCCTTTCGCTTCGACCAGTCCGTTCGCAAGAGAACCCATGCGCCCGCTGGGATTCGACCGTGCTGCTCCTCCCACTCTTGGATACGTTCAGGAGTCAACAGATAGTCTGGGTTCTTCCCTGCCTCGGCGCTGATGTCGATCACGCAGGCTGGTCCAATAAATTTCTTCGGCGGAATGCGGTCGACGGAATTGTCCGGCAGGTCTTTGCCCGAAATCCAGTGGATTGGAGCATCAAAGTGGGTGCCTGTATGCTCGCCGGTCTCAAACCCGTTCCAGTACCATGCAGGGCCGCGTTCATCGTAGTGCGACAGTTCCCAGATCTTGAATGCAGGCGTGTTGTTGAACTGCGGCGGCAGCGGCAGTAATGGCGTTTGCGGACTCAAGGGCTGGGTCAGATCCACAACCCTCAGCCGGCCAGTGCTGAGTTCTTCGAGCAGATTAGCCAGGACCAGAGACATGGGCGCTCCTCACAAGACTTGCGTTCGCAACTTCCTCTTCAGATTCTCTTGAGCGATTGGATGTGGCGGCGAAATTGAAATCGATTCTCCAGCAAGGTCAGGTCGGTCACAAAGGCGGACGGGCCCTTGGCATCGACTTTGGCAATGATGGAGGTCAGTTCATTGCCGTGCATCGCGTCGCTGATGGCCTGTTTGAAATCCTCCACGCTGCGCACTGTAGCCACTCGAGGAATACCCGCGGCACGGGCAATGCCTTCCAGGTCCGTGCCCGTGCTCGTCGCCGTCGGGAACCCTCCAACCGAGAGCAGGCTTTCGTTGTCGAAAACGACGTGGGTCAAATTCTTCGGCCGGTAACGTGCCATCGTGCTCAGTCCGCCAAGGTTCATCAACAGCGAGCCGTCGCCGTCGAAGACGATGACTCGTTGCTCAGGAAGACTCAAAGCCAAGCCCAGCCCCGTCGACGACGCCAGTCCCATTGCGTGTTGCAGGTAGAAGAAATTGGGACGGTGACTTAGGGACTGCAACTCCGCCGCAACTGCTCCCATGATGGTAACGACCAGACAGTTTTCCAGGTCCGGATAAATCGCTCGAAGACAATCAATGCGGAGCATCACTCCTCCCACATCAGATCGCGCGTCAAGAGAAGCGCGACTGGTTGCAAACTGCTTTCAGCGAGCGTCTGCGCCTGCCGAATGCGCTTCTTGGCGGTCTCTACCGCATCAAGAAAAAAGTAGGGAATGTTCAGCGCCCGCAACACAGGTTCGGTGACGTTGCCGCCCTGCGTCTGCCACGGGTCGCGCTCCCCAAGGGAACCGCGGTAGCTGATGAGCATCAGGAGAGGAATCTTGTACAGATGTGCGAACGAGACGATGCCGTTAATCGAGGCCAGAAACCCGTGGTTCTGCATGAGCATGGCGGACTTCACTCCGGCAAAGTGCGCTCCGGCGGAAATACCGACGCCTTCCTCCTCCTTCGCCAGTCGCACCAGAATCATTTCCGGATCCTCGTCCGCCAACCGAACCAGATGCACCAACCATGTCTCAGGCAGAGCTGAGACGAGTCGGATGTCGCATTCCTTCAGAGCTTCGTAGATCAGCTTGGAACTAGTCAGAGAGACGGGCATATATCTTCGCTTTGGTTTTGTATTCTATCCTGCAGAGGCGGGAAATGCGTCCTTGACGACCGTTTAGAGCCGGGTATAGCTTGACGCTGCCCGTCCATCAATAACGGCGGGCTGGCTCTTCTGCGGCATGCGCGCAAAGGTTGGAGGCGAAATCGCAATGCATTCTCAATCCGGCATCTCATTGGTTTCAGCCTCAGACTTCCCCGTGGAAACCATTCGCGCCAGGTTTCCGGCATTACATCGGACTCCGGGATTCATCTTTTTCGATAACGCAGCCGGCGCCCAAGTGCCGCAGACGGTGCTGGACGCCGTGAATCATCACCTTCTTGAGTGCAACGTGCAGAGAGGGGGACGCTATGCGAAGAGCCGTGAAGTGGACGAGACGATTTTGCGTGCACGGCATAGTGTCGCTGCTCTGGTAAACGCGCGCGACGCGAGCGAAATCGCCTTTGGCATGAATGCCACCTCCTTCATTCGGTTAGTGAGTTTGGCCATCGGACAAACGCTGGGCAAACGGAACGAGATCGTCGTCACCGACATGGACCACGAAGCCAACGTCGCCACCTGGCTGGCGTTGGAGCGGAATGGAGCGACATTCCAGTGGTGGAAGATGAGGGACGATGGGAACCTGCACGTCGACGACCTCGTCCCTCTCCTGTCGTCTACGACGCGCCTGGTGGCGTGCACTCTCACTTCGAATGCCATCGGCTCGATCGTGGATGTAGCAGCGGCGGCAAGGGTGACCCATGCGGCCGGGGCAGAAATTTTTCTCGATGCCGTGCATTACGGCCCTCACGGACTGATCGATGTGCAGGCCTTTGATTGCGATTACCTGGTGTGTTCGGGTTACAAGATTTTTGCTCCCCACATGGGATTTCTTGTGGGGACGGCGCGAGTTGCTGGAAAAGCTCCCAACTTTCCGTGAAGATTTTATTCCCGACGAGCCACCGGGAAAGATTGAGGCGGGCACATTTATTTACGAAAATGTCGCCGGCATGGACGCCGCTGTCCGCTACCTGGAAAGCCTGGGCAAGGTCGTGAGCCGCGAATCCGAGAAGCTAGAATCACGCAGGGCCGCACTGCAATGTGCACTCAAGGCTATCCGCGCCTACGAAGAATTGCTTTCGCTCGAAATGCTGCGGGTACTCACCGATTGCGGCGCCACGGTGTACGGCATCAGGGAGCAGAAGCGGATCGGTGAGCGAGTGCCAACGCTGTGCTTCAATTTGCCTGATGTTTCCCCAGCACAAGTCACCGACGAGCTCGCGAGACAAAACATCGGCGTCCGGGATGGCCACATGTATGCGCCCCGCCTGATGAAGCGTCTGGGGTTGACCAAAGAGAGTGGCGCCGTCAGAGCGTCATTGGTGCACTACAATACGGTCGAAGAAATTCGCCAGTTCGGAAATGCGCTAACCAAGATAAAAGCCTCATGTTAACCGACAAGCAGGTTCAGCAGATTCGTTCTCGATTCAGTATCTTCAAACGCAAAATCTATCTCAACAGCTGCTCCCAGGGAGCGCTCTCAGATGCCGTGCAGGCTGGCCTGGAAGATTTCATTGCGAGTTGGCACGAGCAAGGGTCGCCCTGGGAATTGTGGGTTGATCGGTATGAGGCTGCGCGAACCGCTTTCGCGAAATTCATCAACGCCAGCCCGGATGAAGTTGCGATCGTGACCAGTGTCTCGGCCGGACATCAACGGAGTCGCAAGCGCGCTGGATTTCCGGGAACGAAAAAAGGTAGTGATGGGCGAGTTCGAGTTTCCCACCATGGGGCACGTCTGGCTGGGGCAACGCGCTCGCGGGGCGGAAGTGCAATTTGTCGCAGCGGAAGGTAACCGCATTTCTGCCGTCAATTACGAAAAGATTGGTGGACCGCAATACAAGCATCGTTCCTCTTACTCATGTCTGCTTCAAGAACGGATTTCGCTCCGACGTGAGAGCCGTCACGCATCTCGCCCACAACTGCGGTGCGCTTGTGATCCTCGATGATTACCAGGATTGCGGAACGCGGCCGGTTGACGTCAAAGCTCTGGAAGTGGACTTCTATGTGACCGGGACCCTCAAGTATCTCCTGGGGCCGCCGGGTCTCGCTTTCCTGTACGTGCGCAAAGAACTCATCTCATCGTTGGCACCAACGGTTACGGGATGGTTTGGTCAGGCAAATCCCTTCGCCTACAATCCTCAGCATTTCGAACTGCATCCCACCGCGCGAAGATTCGAATCAGGATCTCCTTCTGTGCCCAATGTGTACGCTGCGTTGCCGGGATTCCAGTTGCTGCAGGAAATCGGCATGGAGAATGTGGCAAGCCACGTCAAAACCCTCACGCAGTCACTCCTCACCAGAGCCCTGGATCTAGGCCTTTGTGCCAAGACGCCCACTGATAGCGCCGGGCCATTGGTAGTTTTGCTGGCGAAAGATTCAACCCAGTTGGTGCAAAAGCTGGCTGAGGCCGACATCGTCGCATCGAACCGTCACGACGGCCTGCGTATTTCCTTCCATGTCTACAACACGATGGATGACGTGGAGGCGGTGGTGGAGATTCTCAAGAACAATATCGATCTTATGATCCGCGACTCTGCCAGCGTCGGCAGTCTATGACTGATGCGCCGCAACCAGATGGAATGACAACGCTCGCTGGTGGGACTCCTGCGCCGCCAGAGATGGTGGACGTACTCCACCGGCGGTTGAACCAACGCCAACTCACCATGATGGCTATTGGCGGAGCCATCGGTGTCGGGTTGTTCCTGGGAAGCAGCGTCACCATTCGGCTCGCTGGACCCGCTGTCATCCTGTCTTACCTTCTGGGGGCCTGCATCGCTTTGATCATGTCTTACGCGCTGGCCGAGATGGCGGTCGTCCATCCGGTGGCCGGCGCATTCGGAGTTTACGCGGATAAGTACCTCAACTCCTGGGCTGGTTTTTCAGTTCGAGCCACTTACGGAGTGGCGCAGATCATCGCGATCGGCGCTGAAGTCACCGCCGCAGGCATCTACATTTCTTTTTGGTTTCCAAATGTGCCGCAATGGATCTGGGTGGTGCTGGTCTCCGTTGCACTATTGGTGCTCAATGCCATGCAGGTTAACCGCTTGGGTGAGTTCGAATATTGGTTCGCCATGATCAAGGTCGCAGCCATCCTGGCCTTCATCGTTGTCGGTCTGTCTTTGATTTTTGGAATTGGGCCGCGAAGTGCGATTGGCTTCGCCAATCTGACTCAGCACGGAGGATTTTTTCCGGCGGGATGGAAAGGAGTGTGGCTTTCACTAACCATCACCGTCACCAGTTATATGGGAGTCGAAATCATCGCTGTCACCGCAGGGGAAGCGGAGCATCCGGAAACTACGATTCCACACGCCATGCGGAGCATTGTTTGGCGGCTGATTTTGTTCTATGTGCTGGCGATCGCGATTATGGTGACGATGGTTCCCTGGAACCAGACGGGCAGTTCGTCAACGCTTTCCGGGAGTCCTTTTGTCACTGCATTCTCTGCGGCTCATGTACCATTCGCCGCCGGGATCATGAATTTCGTCGTTCTTACGGCAGCACTGTCGAGCGTCAATACGAACCTCTACCTTTCAACTCGCATGCTTTTCTCACTGGGACGCGGAGGGTATGCTCCGAAATGGATGGGGCGAGTCAGCGGCAACGGAGTGCCGCATCGCGCGCTGCTGGCGTCAAGCGCGGGGATTATCGCGGCCATCCTGCTGGCAAAGTTTGCTCCGAAGAATGCTTTTCTCATGCTGTACGGCACCGCGGTCGCCGGAATGCTTTTCGTGTGGTTGGTGATTCTCAACACGCATCTTCGTTTTCGAAGAATGATTGAGCCCGAGCGGCTAAAGGCTTTGCCCATGCGTCTGTGGGCCCACCCACTTTTCACAGTGGTTGGAATTGTCTTGCTTCTTGCGATTTCGGGTACGACCTTCTTCGTCGAAGGGTTGCAATGGTCGGTCCCGGCGTTTTGTGTCTTCTTATGTTTGATCTCGCTCCTATACGCGCGAAACCGGCGAAGCAGTGGCGAGTCATTTTCGCAATCGGAAAAGCAGACCTCCTGAGCCGTCGGGTCCTCGGTGGTTAAAGGTTTCGCAGATACTCAAGGAGAGCGCCAGATGGCTGAACTCAGCGAGGAGGTCTACTCTTCGCTCCGACTGCAATTCAAGGGTGATCTGCTGCGGCCCGGCGCTAGTGGGTACGAAGACGCGCGTGCCATCTGGAACGGAATGCACGCGCGGAGACCAGGCCTTATCGCGCGCTGTGCAGATGTAGGTGATGTGCAGAGGGCAATCCGAACTGCCTCGGCTGCAGGAATCCTCACCGCTGTCCGATGCGGAGGGCACAGCCTCGCTGGTTTCAGCACGTGTGATGGCGGCTTGGTCATTGACCTTTCGAGAATGCGTGGAGTTACGGTCGATGCCGAATCTCGACGGGCCAGGATCGCTGGAGGCTGTCTGCTGGGATCCATTGATACCGCAACCCAAAAAGCAGGACTGGTTTTTCCCTCCGGCGTCGTCTCCCACACCGGAGCTTCGGGACTGATCTTAGGCGGAGGAACCGGATGGCTCACGCGGCGGTTCGGATTGTCATGCGACAACGTGGAAGGGTTCACTCTTGTAACTGCGGACAGTTCAGTTGTAACCGCCAACTCAAAGGAAAATTCAGATCTGTATTGGGCGTTGCGAGGTGGCGGCGGTAATTTCGGAGTGGTGACAGAATTCGAAGTGAAACTCCACCCACTCACCGCCGTTGTGCTGGCTCAAGGATTGACGCCCGAGGCTGGTATTCGCGCGCTGCTTGAATACTGGAGAGACTTCATGGCCGAGGCACCACTCGACTTGAAGTGGAACATCGATCTGCGCCTCGCCCCGTATGCGGAGAATGTGCCCGTTGCACTCCGGGGACGGCCGGTAGCGAGTAGTTCCTTGCTTTGGACCGGTAACGCTGACTCGGGACGGCCGATTCTTCAGCGCGCGCTTTCCATGTGCAATTCCGATTCCGTGAGCAGCAAGGTTGTGCCATTTCTAGATTTGCAGACGATGGCGGATTCAGATTTCCCGCATGGCCAGCGTTACTACACCAAGTCGGGCTATTTCACTCATCTCGACGACAGCATTATCGATCGATTGACAGAAGCAGTTGTCGCGATTCCATCATCGCAAACCCAGATTGAACTTGCCTATCTTGGCGGGGCGGCGGCACGGATGGCTGCAGACGAGACCGCATTCGGTGATCGCAGCGCCCCTTTCATTATGAATCTGTTGGCGAATTGGCCCGACGCGTCCGCAGATGCTGACAACATTTCCTGGGTTCGCCGAGTCTTCCACACACTTCGACCAGCTATGAAGCCGGGCGTGTACGTCAACTTCATGAGCGGCGATGAACAAGATCGCGTGCCCGAGGCTTATCAGGAACGTTGGGATCGGATGGTCGCGGTAAAGACACACTATGATCCACACAATTTCTTTCGACTGAATCAGAATGTGCCACCCCGCCAGCCTGCTTGACGCCCCCACTCGTCAAGCGTAGGCTCACTGAACCTTTGGGTATGCGATGGGGGCCCATCTGGCAGGTCATGCCGAACGGTCGGATTTGGTTCGAGGCCTGGGTCTGTGGTCAGCGACCGCGATTGTTATTGGCGATACCATCGGCACCGGCGTTTTTCTCGTCACCAGTGACATGGCCCGCGCCGCCGGATCCGTCCTGCTGGTTTTCGCCGCATGGATAGTCGGCGGCATCATCGTATTCTTCGGCGCCATCTGCTATGCCGAACTGGGTGCGGCATTTCCCAAAGCTGGCGGGCCTTACGTCTACCTCAGCCGCGGTCTCGGTCCTCTCTGGGGATTTCTCTTTGGCTGGATGAGTTCGTTCCTTGATCGCCCGGTGGCGATGGCGACGCTGGCGGCAGGATTTCTGCGGTTGATGGGGTTCCTGTTCCCCATCGTGGATACGCCGTTATTCAGAGGCCATCTTGCAGGTTACGACTTCACGTTTACGGCTGCTCAGCCGCTCGCGGCGCTGGTGGTATTGGCCGTCACAGCCATCAACTATCTGAATGTGCGCACGGGCGGCGCGATCCAGGTATTTCTGACTTGCCTGAAGATGGGAACGATTGTGGTGATTGTTGTGGCTGGCGTCCTGTTCGGAAGGCATGAAACGGTTGCGACCGCCGCCGCGGCAATGCCCTTGGGTTGGGGAACTATCGGCGCCCTGCTCACTGCACTGGTTCCCGCCATGTGGGCCTACAACGGCTTCAACGATCTTGGCGATTTGGGCGAGGAAATCTTGCATCCTCAAAAGAACATCCCTATCGCAATTATTCTGGGACTGCTCACGGTTGGCAGCCTGTACCTGGCGGCAAATGTTGTTTACTTCCACACTTTGACTTTTGCCCAAATCGCTTCTTCCCAGCACGTCGCGTCCGATGTAGTGCGTTCGTTCGCGGGTTCACGAGGAGCAGCCTGGCTCACCGTCGCCATGGCCATCTCTGCGCTGGGAGCTCTCCACGTGGTCGTGATGACCGGTGCGCGCATTCCGTATGCAATGGCGCGCGATGGCGTCTTCTTCCAGTTTGCCAGGAGGATTCACCCCTCTTTTAACACCCCCAGTGGCGCATTGATTTTTCTCGGCGTCATCGCATCACTGCTGGCCTTGACCGGCACATTCGAGGAACTGTATTCGCTGTTTGTGTTTGCTGTCTGGATTTTCTTCGCTCTGACTGCGATCGCGCTTCTTCGTTTGCGACGAACCGAGGCCGACCTTCCCAGGCCGTATCGGGCCTGGGGTTATCCCTGGACTCCGTTGATTTTTTTGTTCGCAGCCGTCGCTTTGACTATCAACTTGTGGATGAACCGGCCTGTGCGCTCCTCGCTCGGGCTGGCAGTGATCGTCGCCGGCATTCCATTCTTCTACCGGATGCGCAAGCGTCCGCACTCCTCCCCGCCATCCGCCACCTCGGAGATATACTGATCCGGATTCGGGGACGACCCTTTGATCTTGCGGCGACCATGGCGCGATTGAACATAAAAGCGAAGCGCGAGTGTACGTGGGACCTGGTGAGCCTCGGCGAAGTTATGCTGCGGCTGGATCCGGAAGACCAGCGTATTTCCACAACTCGGAACTTTCGCGTCTGGGAGGGCGGCGGCGAATACAACGTAGCCCGCGGCCTCCGGCGCTGCTTTGGAATGGATACGGCGATCGTGACCGCTCTCGCGGACAATCCGGTTGGACGCCTGGTAGAGGACTTGATGCTGCAAGGTGGCGTCAGTCAGAAGTATGTTCGCTGGGTGCCTTTTGACGGTGTGGGCCGAACCGTCCGCAACGGTCTCAATTTTACGGAGAGAGGGTTCGGAATCCGTGCCGGCCTGGGCTGTTCGGATCGCGGGCACACCGCAGTTTCTCAATTGAAACCCGGCGACATCGACTGGGATCAGATCTTCTCGAAGGATGGTGCGAGGTGGTTTCACACGGGTGGAATATTCTGCGCGCTATCGGAAACCACACCTCTCGTTGCGAAAGAAGCCATGGAAGCAGCGAAACGTTCCGGCGCGATCATTTCCTACGATCTGAACTATCGTCCGTCGCTCTGGAAGTCCATCGGAGGAAAGTCGAAGGCTCAGGAGGTCAACCGTAGCCTCGCGCCTCTCGTCGATGTCATGCTCGGAAATGAAGAGGACTTCACGGCCGCGCTGGGATTCCCTGTCCCGAGCCTCGACGAGCAGCATTCCAATCTCAACCCGACAAGCTACCAGCGGATGATCGAGAAAGTTGTCCAGCAATTCCCGGCGATGGCAGTGATTGCCACCACCTTGCGAAATGCGAAAACTGCCACCCTGAACGACTGGGGAGCGCTGGCCTTTTACGACGGCCGCTTCTACCAGGCGCCTGTTCGCGAGAATCTGGAAATCTACGATCGTGTGGGTGGAGGAGATTCCTTTGCTTCGGGGTTGATTTACGGATTTCTCGAGGGGAAGGATCCGCAATGGTCGGTGGAATGCGGAGCAGCGCATGGAGCGCTCGCCATGACCACCCCTGGCGATACGACTATGGCAACATTGGCGGAGGTTCTGCAAGTAATGAACAGGCAGACTGCGCGGATCGAACGCTGAGAAGTGAAATCGTAAACGATGTCTCCACGGCGGTTAGGCATGCGAACGACATGACGATTGACGAGGTGGTTAGCAGGATCGGCGACATCGGCATCATCCCTGTGGTGCGGGCGGCGACGATGCTTGAGGCTAGCCGGGCTGTGGAAGCGATCTGCGCTGCGGGTATTCCCATCATCGAAATCACCATGACCGTGCCCAACGCGATATCGGTGATCCGCGATGTCGTGCAGCATTGTGCAGGCGACGTACTCGTGGGAGCGGGCACAATTACCACTGCCGAGCAAGCGGAGCTCTGCATTGCGGCCGGCGCCGAATTTCTGGTGAGTCCGGGAATCTCCGTGCCCGTGCTCTCCGTTGCTCAGGCCTGCGCAAAGCTCGCAATTCCGGGAGCACTGACGCCAACAGAATTGATGCAGGCCCAGGACCAGGGCGCACAGCTGATCAAGATTTTTCCCTGCGGAAATGTGGGCGGTCCCAAGTACTTGAAATCGCTCCGGGCTCCTTTTCCCAACGCAAAGCTGATTCCAACGGGCGGAGTAAATGCGACGAACGCTGCGGATTTCATCGCCGCAGGAGCTTTTGCTCTTGGAGTAGGCGCCGATCTGGTTGATGCGACGGCCCTGCGCGACGGAAATCTGGAGAAGATTACCCTGGCCGCCCGCGAACTGGTACGAGTGGTGGCCTCGGCACGCGAAGCCGTCTTCAACGAGTAAGATCAACTGCTTCCAGGAAGAGCCGCCCTCTATGGCTTCGCGGGCTGATTGCGCGTTTATCGATTACTACTATCGCGGCCATGATTCTCGGACCGAGCATGGGATCCGCAGCAGACTCAATCCGTTGAAAGCTTGATACTGCGCTTTCCGGCTTTCCTTCAGACTTCGTGCTTCCATTTATTGTGTCGAGAGAGGACTGATCCCAGCCGCCTAAAGTGCGGCCCCGCACCCCGCTGCAAATAAGCTAATCTCGCTGTTTCGTTGTCAGTAGATTAGCGTCCGCGAGGGCGTCCTTTTGCCGAGGCCTCGGATCCAGGTGGTTCACGGAACGGTTCCACGGCAATGCGCTCGTAACCCACTTCCAGCACGGTCAAGTGCTCCGTACCGCCCGGCAGTTGAAGGACTACGCTGTCACCCGCCGCCGACTTCATCAACGCGCGCCCCAGAGGCGACACCCAACTGATGTGGTTGCGGTCGAGATCGATTTCGTCGGTGCCCACGATGCTCACCACTCGCTCGGCTCCCGCGGCATTGGCATAGCGCACGGTCGCTCCGAAGAATGCCTTCGCCGCCGCCTGCCCCGATCTTCGAGCTTCCGGGTCCACCACTTCCGCGGCTTCGATTCGCTTGGTGAGAAAGCGAATCCGCCCATCGATCTGCCGCAGCCGCCGCTTGCCGTACCGATAATCGGCGTTGTCACTGCGATCGCCGTTGCTGGCAGCCCACGCCACCACCTGCGTCACGGCCGGGCGTTCCCTGGTGAGCAGAAACCGGTGCTCATCTTTGAGGCGCTCCAGCCCGCTCGGAGTGATGTAGTTCTTGACATGTGTCGCGGGCTCGTCCGCTTGTGGTTTTCTCGTAAACCCTTTTCGCATCTCGCAGTCTTTCGTCCTTGCAGCGCGAATCCAGTAGGTGACCAATGGCGGACAACTCCTGCCGCCGATGCCATAGCTTACACTCAAACCACATGCTCAACCGGGGATATGCCTATACCACAATCATCGGCAGCAAACATCATGGACGAACTCTGCTCCCCCACTTGGCAAGCCTTTACCCGCACTCGACCGCACAAGCCTGGCAGCAAAATCTGAACAACCGCGAAGTCACCCTCAACGGCATCACCGCCAGCGGAAGCGAATCGCTCACTTCAGGCCAAACCCTGGTCTGGAACCGTCCACCTTGGATCGAACCAGACACTCCTCAGCATTTCGAAGTCCTGTTCAATGATCCGCATCTGTTGGCCGTCAACAAACCTGGCGGACTGCCCACCCTCCCCGGCGGCGGCTTCATGGAAAACACTCTCCTGCGCCTGGTGCAAAAGCAAACCCCCAACGCAAACCCTGTCCACCGGTTGGGCCGAGCCACGACCGGCATCGTCCTCTTCGCCAAGACACCGCAGGCGGCCTCTAAACTAGAGGCAAACTGGAACACACCCGCAATTCAAAAAATCTACCGAGCGCTGGCGCAAGGCATTGCACAGCACGACGCCTACGAAATTCTCACACCCATCGGACTTGTACCGCACCCGCGCATCGGTTCCGTGTGGGCCGCCAACCCAAGTGGCAAACCGTCAAAGTCATTGGCGAAGGTGATCTCACGGGCGCCAAGCAGCACGGCGTCAAGCAGCACACCAGGCACCACAACATTTGAGGTAAGCCTAAATTCGGGACGCCCTCATCAAATCAGAATCCATCTGGCATCCATCGGCCATCCCCTGGTAGGCGATCCTCTGTACGGCTCAACCGGCCAGCCTCTTGAAAATCTCCCCGGCCTCCCCGGCGATGGAGGATATTTCCTGCACGCCCAATTTCTGAATTTCCAACACCCCATCACCGGAGAACAAATCAATCTTGAGGCAGCTTTGCCGTCTGGATTCTCATTGCATCAGTAGGTTCACGGCGGGATTCAAAATCACGGGGAAACCGGAAGTCTCTCCAAAGAGGAATTGCTGACTCAGTCGGAAGATACTGCTCCTGAGGCCCTTGCGGTTATTGCGGGCCCTGATCCGCAAATGCGAGGTGGAGATACATCGCCCGGACAGGAAGAATGGGGTCATGCCGTGGCCCCAGCACTATTCCCAAGCGTATGCGGACTCTATGAGGAAGATGGTCTACCCCATGATGGATGACTCCAATCGGAACGAGCGGACGGAAAGGACAAACTTGAATACCAAACTGACGCATCGGACGCCGGAGCCTGTGACGTTCGCAGACCGTCCAGAGGCATTGACATTCCTGAAGGACTCGCAGGCTGAAGGCTACCGATTTTCTGGCGCGGAACTGGTTGACCCGGAGCAGAGGCTAGTTAAGAATCGCTACTTCGTCATTGGCGGCGACGGACAACTGACGCCCGCCGGTGAGGACAATGGCCCGCGCGATACGGTTTGGGAAGTCGGAGACGTGAAGCCCGGACGCGACAGGAACGCGGGAATCGAGGCAGTCATTGAAAACATTCTGCAAGGATCGGCGGTGCGAGAAAGGTTTGGTTGCGACCTCGCGTTTCTGCTTCGTGTACACCGGGTCTTGCCGGGGACTCTCGCTGTGCCGCCGATACCGCCCTTCGACCCGGCGAAGCCGTGTCCATGCGGTCTCCACGGGAAGTCATACGGTGACTGCTGCAGGGATAAAGGCATCCATGCTCTCGGGAACGAGATGCTGCGGGGAACGGCTCCGAGGATGGTGCCGGGTGCTCTAGCGCAAATTCAGTCCAGCATGATCCAGGGTGATACCCGGTTTCGGTTCGTCTGGAACACAGTCTGGCACTACCCACAGCACGAGACGTTCCATCAGTTCCTTGATGCGCTTGTCGTCGGGACGCTCGGCAGGGAATGGTTTGAAGAGCAACTTCGACTTCCACTCAAGAATCAGAACGCGATTGTCAAATGGCGCACGGCGATGGTTGAGCTGCTTCGCAGGCCGGGAGACGCAGACGACGGTGTTAGCACTGGCCATACTCTCACCGGCCCGGCAAAAGCCTACCAGTGTTTTGGATACGATTTGTATTGGCTACAGTTGGTTCACAAGCTGCCTGATTCCGTCATCGAGAGATTGAAGGATTTTCGAGCCTTTCAGGGCGCGCGCTATGAGGTTCTAATCGCTGCCATTTTCGCGCGTGCTGGTTTTGAGATTGAATGGATCGATGACAACAAGGCGTCCGGCAAGCACCCAGAATTTATCGCAACCCACAAAGTTACGGGCAAGAAGGTTGGAGTCGAAACGAAGAGTCGGCAACGCCCCGGAGCAATGAATTACATCGGTACGGTCTCGCCGCGAAACACATCTCAAAGGCGACGTTTTTGACCTCTATGAGAAAGCGATAACAGCAAGCGCCCGATGGTGACATTCCGTTCCTGATTTTCATTGACGCCAATGTTCCCGACAGTCCACAGAAGGGGCTTCCGTCATACTCGGATATCCCTGTCGATACGGTTCCTTGGATGAAGGAGATTCGCGATCGTCTCGTTGAGATTTGGAATGCTGCCACCGAACCTACGCCTGAGAGCGCAGTTCTAATTACAAATTTTGCGTTTTACTACGGCGACAACGATAGTCCGTCTCCAGGAGGAATGGCGTCGTTCTTTCCGTCACTTAAACCGAGAGTGCCGATCCTCGGTGATCCGATGATCGCCGACGTCATATATTGCTTACAGACGTACGATACGGTTCCACGACAGGTATAGAACCCGGGGCGGGTGTCCCACGTTAACCATTTCTATGTGCAGCATTTCCACAAAGGCTGCCCCATCCTTGCGTTTTTTGCAAGGGTGGGCGTCGATGATGCCTGTGCTATAGGATTTGTTACGTAGCGACGGAATTAACCCACATGCGCAAGCATTTCCGTGTCCCGCCCGTCGCAAAGAACGCGAAGGACGGGGCACCCATTCTGTTGGTGATGCCAGCGAAATCAGAAGCCTGGGCCACCCGCCGCGATAAGGACGGGGTACCTGGTCTCTTGAGCTTTACTTCTTGGGCCGCGACTCCGGCGGCACAAGACCTGCGAGGCGGTAGTACACAACGAGCTGGCCGTAGTGTTCACCGCTATGTTCGATGATGCCGTAGGCTATGTCGAGAACGCGCGATTTCTGCTGAGGGAAATAAACAACCTCCGTCGTCATGCCTTTTTCGCCTTTCGCCTGGATGGCGGCTGCGCCATCGGCGAAGGATTTCTTGACGAACGCAACGATGTCGGCCTTGGACTTGTATTGCTCGCGCTTCGGATCTTCTGCCGCGGGAGGCTTCTGCCCCATCGCAGGATTCGTGAAGTAGTAGCATGAACCCGCCGCGTGCAGCAACTGCTCGGCGAAGCTCCGCTGCGCGGGTGTCGGCTTGAAGTCATATTTGTCCTCGGGAAAATCTTCGGCCATCGCCGTCAGCTTGCGGCCAATCTCATTCCAGGAATCGAGCACGACTTTCACTTCCGGATCGGCAGGTTTGGCTGCATCTTTCTTCATCGCGTCTTTCTTCATCGCGTCCTGGGCAGGGGCGGGAAATGCGAATGCCAGCAGGACGATAGCGAGAAACGATAGTCTTTTCATTTCTTTCTCCACGATTGAGTTTCGCGAATCAAACCTTCAGCTTCTTATTTCGCCTGCGCTAGCCCCGCAACAACTGCGGCAACTTTATCGAGTTGCTCATTCCAGCCCTCGAATTGACCGCTCTCTTTTGCGCTCTCCATGGGTTCATTTCCAATCAAGGTGAGCTTCGTCTGGCCGTTCCCGAGATCCTCAAAGATGGCCATGTCGTACGCGCCGTCGATGGACTCAGGCTCGATTCCTAACTCCTCAGGCTCAATCTTGTTTCCCTGCGGGTCGGAGAAGTACATGGAGTAAACAATCTTCTCGTGCAGAACAATCTCGTGGTATTCCCCGCTGTTCCAGCCCTCCTGGCCATCCGGCGTTCTCATGCAGAAGCGAAATTTTCCTCCCACGCGAAAATCAATCTCGCAAGCGGGGCAGCTAAAGCCCTTCGGCCCCCACCACTGCATCACGTACTTCGGGTCAGTCCACGCCTTCCAAACCAACTCGCGTGGGGCATCAAAAACTCTTGTGACAACCATCCGCTCAATTTCGTTCACCGTGTTTTTTGTCATCTCTGACCTCCTCTTTCTTCATTTGATTTACAACTGCATCCAGTTTGTCGAAGCGCTCTTCCCAGAATCGGCGATAGCGAATCGCCCAGTCGCTGACTGTCTTGATCGCCTCTGGCCTAAGCGTGCACACACTCTCTCGTCCACGCTTCGTCTTGATCACAATCCGCGCCCGCACCAGGTAGGCAATATGTTTTGAAATCATCTGCTGCGAGAGTGCAAACGGTTCCGTCAATCCATGCACAGAGGCAGGCCCATGGGAGAGTCGTTCGATCATTGCCCGACGGGTTGGATCAGACAAAGCCGCAAATGTTGTGCCTAATTTATCCACAACCATATGGTAGTGGATTATCGGTCAATGTCAAGTGTGAATTTTGCGATCCCTGATTTCTGCTCAGTGATCCCTATTGATCCCTAATGTGCCAAGCGTTGGACGGCAATTTTCTGGCCACGCTACACTGCGGCTACACTATTTAAGAGGCACGGTGCCGCGAGTTGCTCCTTCAAAATGATCTCTTTCTCAAACATCAATAAGCAGTATGGCAAGCAGTTGCTCTTCGTGGATGCTTCGTTTCAGTTGAATCCCGGCGAAAAAGTTGGACTGGTCGGTCCCAACGGGTCGGGCAAGACAACGCTCTTCCGGATGGTGGTCGGCGAGGAAACTCCCGACGACGGCGCGGTCTCTGTCCCCAAGAAGATGACGATCGGCTACTTTCGCCAGGACGTCGAGGAAATGCAGGGCCGTTCGGTGCTGGATGAAGCGATCGCAGGCAGCGGACGCGTCGGCGATCTACACCACGAGCTCGAAGCCTTGCAGCGGGAAATGTCCGACCCCAACAAGGCTGATGACATGGACCGCATCCTTGAGCGCTTCGGTCACGTACAGGAGGAGTACGAGCATTTAGGCGGTTACGCGCTCGAATCGCAAGCCCGTGAAGTGCTCCACGGCCTGGGATTCAAAGACGATCAGATTGACGGCGACGTGGGCGCTCTCTCCGGCGGATGGAAGATGCGGGTTGCGCTGGCGCGGGTCCTGCTCGGAATGCCGGATGTATTGCTGATGGACGAACCGACGAACCATCTCGACATCGAATCCATCATCTGGCTCGAACAGTTCCTCAAGTCATTTCCTGGCGCGCTGCTCATGACTTCGCACGACCGCGAGTTCATGAATCGTCTGGTCTCAAAGATTGCAGAGATTGATGGCGGCGAAATCATCACCTACTCGGGTGACTACGACTTCTACGAGCGCGAAAGGGCGGTGCGAGAGAGCAACCAGCAGGCAGCGTTTGCCCGGCAGCAGTCCATGCTTGCCAAAGAGCAGCGCTTCATCGATCGTTTCAGGACGCACGCGGCCAAAGCGGCCCAGGTGCAGAGCCGGATCAAGGCCTTGGACAAGATCGAGAAGATCGAACTGCCCAAAAAACGGCAGGTCGTGAAATTCGACTTTCGTGTTCCTCCGCGATCCGGCGAACAGGTGGCCGTCATTGAGAATCTGCACAAGAGTTACGGCCCGCGTGTGATTTACGAAGGATTCAATCTCACCATCCGCCGCGGAGAACGCTGGGCCGTCATGGGAAGAAACGGCGCGGGCAAGACCACGCTGCTGAAGATGATTGCTGGAGCCAGTGCTCCAGATGCGGGAAGCGTGCGGCTCGGCGCCAGCCTGTATATGGGCTACTTCGCGCAACAATCGCTGGACGTGCTCAATTCCGATCTCACCGTCGCCGAACAGTTGCAACAGGATTTTCCCCAGGACAGTATTGGCTCGTTGCGGAACCTGGCGGGAGCATTCCAGTTCTCCGGCGACGACGTGGATAAGAAGATCCGCGCACTCTCTGGCGGAGAAAAGTCGCGGCTGGCCATAGCGCGCATGCTCTACAACCCGCCGAACTTCCTGGTGCTCGACGAACCGACGAATCACCTGGATCTTGCGACCAAGGAGATGCTGGTGGACGCTCTGAAGGATTTTGAAGGCACCATGATCTTCGTATCGCATGACCGCATGTTCCTTCGCGGCCTCGGCTCACGTGTGCTGGAACTGGGCGGTGAGAGCGGCACGGACCGCCATCCCACTGTTTATCCCGGCTCCTACGTTGAATATGTCCAGAAGCTTGGACATGAGGCGCCTGGGAATCTATTCGTAGGCCGCATTGCTGGCGAGAGCCCTAGCCGCCTTCGGCTGAGGCCGCACCAACCAATAGAGCGCAACGACGTGCGTGATCATCAACAGCGGCACATAGATGATCGGGATCACGTAGGTGGCACCAAATTGTCCCGCCATTGCGGGAACACCGAGCTTAACAGCGTGGTAATAGTCGAGGATGAGGTCGACCACTCCCACCAGATTGAAGGCAACCACGAACAGCCAAAAGAGCGGACGTACCCTTACCGTGAGAAGCGCGAGGATGGCGAGCACTCCGGTTGCCAGGTCCCAGTAGGCAGCGAACGCGGCGAAGCTGGCGGGCAGATTCCCGACGACACCTGGAAGAATAAAGACCAGCCCGAAGAAGCGGAAGCTGTGCAGCGTAGCGATGGCGCGATGCGCATCGACCCGGTCCATTGCCCTGAGCCTGGGCAGGAGGTACGCGCGGAAGCAAAGCAGCCACGCGACATAACCTAGAATGAGATGCAGATTGAAGATGGTTTGCGGCGACATTTGTCCTCCTATCGGATTGATGAGTTCACTTATTTGGTTGGGTTATCTCGCAGAAGTATCCCGAGCGGCAAGAGTGGCCCGACGGGAATGAACTGCTCGTCCACGAGGTTTTCCTTTGAGAGCGGCAAGCTTTCGATGAGGGCCCGAGCCTCCGCCACGTCCTTGCAGTTCAGCAGGAAGATGACGCCCCGGCCGTCGCCGCGCGTGAACCACTGCTGAATCTTGCCGTCGAGATACAGGGGAACGGTCGCTCGAATTTCGGCGGGCATGATTTTCATGACTTGTTCGACAGTGACTCCCGGTTTTGGCGACAACATTGTCAGCACGCCGGTGATCTTGGGCTGCGGCGGCGTTGACTGACTTTGCGCCATCGGTGCCAGAACGGTCGCGAACACCAGCAGCAGGGAGGACATATCAATGCTCACTGTTCAGCTCCTTTGATTCGCGCGGAATTCGAATCTTGCGTGGTACCACCGGGTACCATACGCTTTAGACGTAGCTACAACAGAAAAGTTTCAACGCAGAAGCATAAAATTCTCTTCGCCTCAAATTGCGGCCATAGTGGTACTATTCGGTACCAACGTTGGCGACGAGAGGGTGATCACTATGGCATCGATGTCAAAACACCGCCCGAAAGGCGGCAACGAAAACAAGGTGCGCGAGCGCATCCTTAAGGCGGCCTTTGCGGCTTTCATGAAGAGCGGCTACGCAACGGCCAGCACGATTGAGATCGCGACGCGCGCCCGCGTTTCGAAGCGAGAGCTTTACGCGCTAGTTGGCAACAAACAGCAAATGCTGATCGCCTGTATCAGCGGGCGCGCCCAGCGACTGGACGTGCCCGCTGACCTGCACGTGCTGCGCGATCGCGAGGCCCTGGAGCAGGTACTGGCTTCCTTCGGGACGAAGCTCGTCCAAGAGGTAAGTCAGCCGACGGTCATTGCGGTATTCCGGCTGGCGATCGCCGAGGCGGTCCATGCCCCCGAAGTGGCGCGTGCCCTAAACTCTATCGGACGCGAGGCAAGCCGCGCCGCCCTGCGTAAAATCATGGCCGACGCCGAAGCGTCCGGACTGCTGAAGGGTCGTCCTGCCGAACTCGCCGAGCAGTTCTTCGGCCTGCTCTGGCGCGATTTGATGGTCAGCCTGCTGCTCGGCGTTGCCGAGCGACCGACACCCCGCGAAATCGCGAGACGTGCCCGAGACGCGGCAGCCGCCTTCCTGCAACTTCATCAGCTACCGCACGACGCCCGAGATTCCTAACACGCAGCAGCCGGAACTCGGCAACTGCGTTTCTAGTTCGAGAGCTTCCATTTTTTCGTCGGTAAAATAACGCAAGCTGGAACAGCGCCCTCGGCTGGTACTTTTGGGAGTGCACTGGGCGAGACAGAAAGGCACTTGGTGAAAGTCGCCACCTTCAACATTAACAACGTCAATAAGCGGCTCGACAACCTCTTAGCTTGGTTAGCGAAAGCTGAACCGGACGTGGTCAGCCTCCAAGAGCTCAAGGCAGAGCAGGAAGCCTTTCCCGTGAACGCCCTGCGGACTCTCGGGTACGAAGCAGTCTGGCAAGGGGAGCGCTCCTGGAACGGCGTGGCCATTCTCGCGCGAAACCAGGTTCCCGTGCTGACGCGCACAAGTTTGCCGGGAAATCCTGAAGGGCGTTTTTCTGAAACTCGCAATCATGAAGATCGGCAAGCTCGCTACATTGAAGCGGCGGTTCAGGGAATCCTGATCACTTCCATCTACCTCCCCAATGGGAATCCGCAGCCGGGACCGAAATTCAATTACAAGTTGGCCTGGTTTGAGCGCCTCATTGCCCATGCCGCCGAACTCATGGCGAGTGGCGCACCCGTGGTGTTGGCCGGTGACTACAATGTCGTGCCGACACCGCAGGACATCTATCCGACTCGGTCGTTGGATAACAACGCCTTAATCCAACCCGAGAGCCGACAGGCCTTTGCACGTTTGCTGGCTCAAGGCTGGACTGACGCCATGCGGAAGCTACATCCGGACGGGCCGCTTTGGACATTCTGGGATTACAAATTTGAACGGTGGCAGAAGGACAAAGGCATGCGACTCGATCACTTTCTGCTCTCACCGAATTTGTCGCAACGGCTGGTGGACGTCGGTGTTGACCGATGGGCGCGAGGACAGGAAAACGCGAGCGACCACGCGCCAACATGGATCATGCTTGATCTCTAGGCCAGAGTCGAGGTTCTCACCACGCACGGGGAGCGACTTGATCGTCATCACTCCAACCCGTGGGCAACGACTAAAAGCTGTAACCTCTACCTGGTTCCTACAGGTCTGAAATTGGGACTTGGCAGGATCGGGTTTCACACGTTCCGTCACGCATATCGTGCTTGGCTGGACGAGCAAAGCCAATCGTACAACGCCTCTTGCAAAGGCCTGCCAATCAAGAGGTCTCCATTCAATAAATAAGGGGAACTGTGTGGCAGTTCCCCTTATTGGACAGTTTTGGACAGTTGCTGCAAGTGCCCAATTGCCCGTAACCTTATGATTGCGTTGGTTGCGGGGGGTGGATTTGAACCACCGACCTTTGGGTTATGAGCCCAACGAGCTACCAGACTGCTCCACCCCGCAGTTCGATCATAGCAACCGCGTCGAGGTGCGTCAAACGCGCTTGAGTTGCGCAGAGTTTGAAAACGCTCATGAACCTGGGATCATTGCCACGTTCAAAGAGCGCGCCTACCAATTTTGGCGCATAGAAAAAAGCCCGGGCAGCGATGCCGCCCGGGCCAGTTATTGTCGAGTACGCGTCTATTGCACGGAGTTATTGTACGGAGAACGTTAACGCCGGGGTCACCGTGTGCTGCGTTCCATTCGCTGTACCGGTCAAGGTGACGCTGTAACTTCCGGATGGCGTTCCGGGCGTACCTTTGCTTCCGCCACCGTTTCCACCGCCACCGCCGCAAGCCGCCTGGAACATGCAGCCTCCCAGAACAAGCGTGATGGCGCAGAACGCGAGCAGCTTTCTGCGTTGATCAGTGCCGCGTCCAGTTGCGCCCAGCAGGATCGCAGGGATTAGCAAGCCGAAAGCCAGCACCATTCCGGTCGGGTGCAGTCCGGAGGCAGGTACCAGAGCCGCGGTTGGTCCCGTGGTCTGAACTGTGAGCATTGCTGTACCCACGCCGTTGGCCACTGTGATCGTGCCTACTGAACACGCGGGAGCCGGGCTGACCGCTGGAGTGACGCTGCAGGTGAAGTTCACGGTTGACGAATCGAATCCGTTCAACGGCGTAATGGTGACCGTGGAGGTTGTGGGCGAACCGGCCGCAACCGGCGACGGCGCCAGCGCTGAGGCTGCCAGCGAGAAGTCCGGCTTCGCCACCACTGTCTGGATGAGTGTCACAGTATGCGGCTGGAAGTGAGTATCCCCGGAATAGACCGCGGATATTGTGTCTGTACCGACTGGCAAGCTGGACGTGGCAGCCGAAGCTGTTCCGCCGGTCAGCGTACCGGAGCCGAGCACTGTGCTTCCGTTCATGAAGGTCACGGTTCCCGTTGGAGATCCTGCTTGCGCGATGCTGGCCGCAACCGTTGCGGTGAAGGTAACCGAATTCCCGGCCGTTGAGGGACTGCCCGAAGTCGTGAATCCGATCTTCGTGCCTTGGGTATTCAGCAACACGGTAACGGTATTGCTATAACCGTTAGCAACTGCAAGATCAGCAACTCCGCCCTGATCGAAATCTCCGACCACCAACGAGTACGCTTGTGATCCGGTGCCGAAGAGCGCAGGCGCGCTGAATGTGCCATCGCCATTGCCCAAGAGCAGGCTGACCAGGTTCCCTTGCGAACCATTGAGAGGCGTGCTCGCCAATGCCAAATCCAGTTTGCCATCGCCGTTGAAGTCGGCTGAGACAACCGAAGATGGATTGGCGCCGGTGGAATAAGGCACCGCAGTTCCGAAGCCGCCCAATCCGTTGCCCAACAATATGCTGACCTTCTGGGTCAGATAGTCAGCCACCGCCAGGTCGAGTTTGCCGTCGCCGTTGAAGTCGGCCACAGTCACAGAGAGTGGATTGCCGCCCGCTCCGGTTGAATAGGCGGTCTGAGTTCCGAAGGTACCGTCGCCGGCACCCAGGAAGATGCTTGCACTATTCGAGGTCTCGTTGATGACCACGAGATCGAGTTTTCCGTCACCGTTGACATCGGCCGAAACGACTGCTGTTGGACCATTCTGCGTGGTGTAGTTGACAGCAGGTTTGAAGGTGCCATCGCTGTTGCCCAGCAGCACGCTCATGGTGTTGCTATTGAAGTTGGTGACAGCCAGATCCAGTTTACCGTCGCCGTTGAAGTCCGCGATTACAACCGAGGTAGGTTCGCTTCCCACGGGATAATCCACATGCGAAGGAAAGGTCCCGTCACCTGCGCCCAGCATTACGCTCACTGTGTTCGTCGCGTAATTAGCCACCGCCAGGTCCATGAGGCCGTCACCGTTGAGATCTCCCACGGCCACTGCATAGGGATCCGTGCTGGTTCCCGTCGAGAAGTGTGAAGGTGCCGCGAAGGTTCCATCGCCGTTGCCTAACAGGATCGAGATGGTGCTTGCGCCGCTGGTGGTTACGGCGAGATCTGGGATGCCATCTGCGTTGAAGTCACCTTTGGCGACCGATTGCGGGTTCGGGCCGGCAGCGTAGTCGATGCGCGTCTGGAAGCTGCCGTCGCCATTGCCGATCATCACGCTGGCATTGTTGCCACCGGAATTAGCCACAATCATGTCGAGTTTGCCGTCGCCATTCACATCTGCTGCGACCACCGCATAGGGAATATCTCCGGCGCCGTAGTTGATCTGCGTCTGGAAGGTTCCGTCGCCGTTGCCAAGGAGCACGCTGATGGTGTTGCCGTTGCCGGCGGCCACCGCGATGTCGAGATTACCGTCGCCATTAAAATCGCCCAGCGTTACTGAGGTGGGAAAAGCGGCGGTGAGATAGTTGACTGGCGCGGCAAATCCGCCAATGCCGTTTCCAATCAGCACGCTGACCATGTTGCCCTGTTGATCCGCGACCACCAGATCTTTCTTCCCATCTCCATTTACGTCGCCGACGGCGAGCGCAAACGGAGTGTTGCCGGTGGCTGATTGAGTTTGCCCCTGGAAGGTGCCATCGCCCTTGCCCAGGAGAACGCTCACGATATTGTTGTTGTTGTTGTTGGCAACTGCCAGATCGGGCTTTCCGTCGCCGTTGAAGTCCGCAATCACGACCGCGTAGGGATTGAAACCAGTGTTGTAAGTAACCTGCGCTTTGAAAGTGCCGTTTCCATTATTGATGAGCACTCCAACATTGCCGTCGATGGCATTGGTCACCACCAAATCCGAGTGGCCATCGCCGTTCAAATCGCCGGCGGCGATTCCCTGCGGCTGCCGTCCGGTTACGTAATCCACCTTCGCCTGGAAGGTTCCATCGCCGTTGCCCAATAGCACGCTGACAGTGTTACTAGCCGAGTTGGTCACGGCGAGATCGAGGTTTCCGTCGCCGTTGAAATCGGCGATCGCGACTCCCTGAGGAGTAGTGCCTGTGGCGTAGTCAACCTTGGCCTTGAAGGTGCCATCACCATTGCCAATTAGTACACTCACCGTATTGCTGGTCGAGTTGGCGACCACAAAATCGAGATGGCCGTCGCCGTTCAAGTCGGCGGAAGCTATGGCTTGCGGGTTCTTACCGCTGGAATATTGCGGCGCTTCAAGAAATTGCCCAATCTGGGCGGTCAGAATGCCGGAAAGTAAGAACAGGGAAAGTGCAAGAGCGAGCGTGCGCCTCGACATGAAGCCTCCTAAATCAATTCGGTCCTCCGGTTGTTCGACATTCGCGTGCGGCTCGCCTGGGTGCATTCTTACTGCCGCGGACGCGACTCCGAGTGTCGACACATGCCGGATGCAGGCGAACGCGGAGTGCGCGATCGTCCCGCAGCATTAGTCAAAATTCAAAAGGGGAGTAGCCTAACAGGGGAGTTCGCACTGGCGGTCGGTGGGGGAAAAAGCTGAAATACCAGCGCAAAACGTAAGTTATCCCAGAGTACCTGACTCTACAATCACCCATTTGGGTTAGTCAGCATTAGTCCGACTGTCGTAGTCATTTTGTCCCACTGGGATTGAAATCGGGGGAGGGAAAGAGGAGAATCCCGGAAGCTCAGAACATCAATTCAGTATTTCTGAGCTCCGGGAGAGGCCCGTACATAAAAACGGGGGAGGGCGAGGGCCTACTTTCCTCCGCTGCTGGCCGCCTGCGTTGGCGTGGCTAATTGCTGCTCAACCACTTGCCGTAACGCGGCATAGTCCAGCGCGCCACTCAAATAGTGGCCATTGATGAAGAAGCTCGGCGTGCCCGAGATGCCAAGACGGATACCTTCCTTCCTGTCTTTCTCGACGGCCGAAGCCTCTTCGCCAGAATCCAGACACTTATCAAAGAGATCCGTGTCCAGCTTCAGGGTTTTTGCCTGGGCTTTCAGTTGATCCACGTCGAAACTCTTGCTGTGGAATATTTCGTCGTGGAACTCCCAGAATTTATTCTGTTTGCTGGCGCAGCGAGCCGCTTCAGCCGCCTTTTGCGCGTGAGCATGCATGGGGAGCGGGAAATCACGATATTCGAATGTGACCTTGTCGCTGAGGTCCGCCATCAGTTTCTTCATGTCCGGCGCGACCTTCTGGCAATAGGGGCATTCGTAATCGGCAAACTCGACCAGCGTAACCGGAGCGTTCTTGGGGCCATAAGCCAGCGCTTCGGTAGCAGTAACCTTCGCTTGCGGGGGGGCAAGGTCAATGGTTATGGTGCTCTTTTCGCGCAGAGCCTTAACGTATTCGGCCTCAACTTTTTTCGTACGCAACTCGCGGATCTTGTCCAGGATCTTCTCGCGTACCTGTTCGTACGGCTGGTCGACTTCCAGACCCTCGTAGTAGACCTTCATCTGGTCTTCGGTAGGATCCGTCACCTTCGACTTGATGTCGCGAGCGATGAGCTGATCGACGGTGAGATTTTCGCTTTTCGCTTTCTGCTCCAGCAGCCGCTTACTGATGAGATCTTCGAGTGCTTTGCTTTGGGCCTGGTAGTACTGATAATGGGCGGTTAAGAGTTTTTGCGATTCTTCCTGTTCAAGTTCTCCCAGCGTGACCTTCTGGCCTCCAACTTCAGCCACAACGGTCTGGTCACTCTGAGCCAACGCGGATCCGGCGCCTAGCATAAGAAGCGCGGCGCTGAGGCCGAGTTTTACGAGTTTCTGTGAAACAGACATGAGATCCCCCATCTCAAGATTGGAAAACAGCGCGTTTATTGCGTGAATTCCTTCCCTACTCAGAACACGGCCAGACAACCGGTATTCCGGCTGTCTGGCCGGCCTGATAAAGCAAGTGAGGCTGAGCTACCACCTCACTTTTAATCCGACGAACTAGTCGCCAGTACCGCAGGAGCAGATACCCTTGCCGCTGCCAACAATCTGAACTGCCGTGCACTGACGTGCAAGGCGCGTAATTTCACCGGCGCTGAGGGTGGCGTCTTGTGCCGCGGTCTCAGTCTCGGCGAAATTGCTGTTCTGAATGTGGGTTCCCCAAGCGCGAATAGCAGCCACTGGGTGAACGGCGGTGGGCAACGGGCAGGTGCCAGCCACTGGGATGGTCGAGACAACTTTGACCAAGCCGGTGTTCAGCGTAACGCCCGTCAGCGGGTTGCTGGTCAGGTCCGAGTTGGTCGAGAGGGTCCGGAGACCATCGGGAGTCAACAGGCAGCTGCAGCACTCGCTCAGTTCCTGGTACGGATCGAACACGAAGATGCTGGCGCAGATATTGCCGCTGGCATACGTGCCCGGATCGTCAATGCGGAACGTTCCATCCGGAGCGCCCGCGGTGTTGGCGTTGGCAAAATAATCGACCTTCAGCGTATCCGCCTGAGCAAAAGCGTTTGCGGTGCAGAGGGCCAAAGCGAGGGTGCAAATTACGACTACGATTAGTTTTTTCATGGTTCCTCCCTTAGTCTCCCGATCCGCATGAGCAAATGCCACGGCCGCTGCCATCGAGGGCAATTGCAGTGCACTCACGTTGCAGTCTGGTTACTTCGCTAACGCTGAGGGTCGCATCCGAGGAAGCGGTCTCAGTGATGGCGAATGTGCCATTCTGAATGTGGGTGACCCAAGCGCGAATAGCCGGGGTCGAGTTAACTACTGTGGGAAGCGGGCAACCGCCAGCAACCGGAACGGTTGAGACGATCTTGATCACGCCCGTGCTGAGGGTTACTCCGGTGAGCGGGTTCTTGGTCAGATCCGTATTGATTGAAAGTGTGCCCAGGCCGTCTGGAGTTTGCAGACAGCTGCAGCATTCAGACAATTCCTGGAACGGATCAAACACAAAAATCGACGCGCAAACGTTTCCGGCAGCCGTGCCCGGATTGGTAACGCGCACCGTTCCATCCGGCGCTCCCGCAGTGTTGGCATTGGCAAAATAGTCGACCTTCAGGGTATCAGCCGGCGGCGTTGCTACTACAGCAAACGCAGATCCAGCACAGAGGGCCACAGCCAATGTACACACTACTAGCATTGTGGTTCGACGCATTTAGTGTCCTCCTTGCAGAGTTACGCCGCCAAGCTGGGGAGGGAGGTGCTTGGTTCTTTGGCGCACTGTAACTCTACCCTTAAACCACAAATCAACAAGACTCCAGATGTACTAACCCAATTACACTAACCCGTTGAAACCCGTCGACCGGCGCCGGATTAAGCACGGGGTCCCACGATTCGCCCAATAATGCCAGACCGGGTCGATACATTCATCTTCACCATGACCAGCCGGAGAAAGGCTTTTACCGTATTCGGGCTAATCTTCATTCGCTGCGCGATTTCCTTGCTGGTTAGCCCTTCGAGCAGGTACTGAACGGTTTCCTGTTCGCGAGCCGTGAGCCCGAAGCGCTCGGAAATCTCAGTGATTTTCACCGCTTCATTGCTTCTTCGCTCCAGCATCACCACCTGCAATCCCCCGATCGCGCTGGCCCCGTTGTTCTGGTGGCTCTTCACTTCGAGTGGAAAGCAGCGACAAACGTACATGCGTCGCGCGGAGCGAAATGCATCTACAAAGCGGGGAGGCGTCTGTTTCCCCATTAGATCGGCGCGTATTTTGCTATTGAGCCAGGTATCGACGTGGCGGATTCTGTCGGGTTGATCGGGATAACTGAGGATTTGAACCGCCTCCCCGTTATATGCGACTACCCCCAACGACGTATCGACCACAATCAGACCCGGTCGGGTTGCAGCAGTTTGCACTTGGTTCCCCTTTTTCAAGCGCTCCACAGGAGGATGCGCCTCAGACTAAGTTGGCTCGGCCTCAAATACAGCCAGTTTTTTGGGGGTCCCTTGCTCCACATCGGCACAAGGCAAGACTTCTCGCTTCAGCGTTGCCGCCGTAGAGCATACAAAGGTTGAATTGCACTTAGCGCAGCAGGCAAGTTCTTTCCTGGGGGGCGAAAAAACTCAACAACGCTTCCCGGGGGAGGAAGTAATCGACGCCCACCATTCTGCCACATTAGAAGGCGATGTCAACGACAAAATGAAAAAACGGGCTAGTTCTATCCCCTCTAAACCCTATTTAGTTCGTTTGTGCTAGCCCAATAGGGTTAGCCTGCCTTTTCGGGGCGGTTCTGCTCCGTCGCGGCGGGGTTTGCGTGCCTCCGAACCGGGACTTGGACGGCCTGCGGAGGGGTCAAAACGGCCGAAAGCCGCTCCTTTACCGAAATCTCTGGCTTGGATTTGGCTGTCAATTTATCGAGGGCGGTGGCAAAAAATTTACCTATTCCCTTAATAACTGCGCGAAGTCTTGCAATGCGAGATTGCGGCATCGCAGTGGTAGCGACCGCGGCCCGGTATTTGGCGATCCATTCTTCCTCGGGTCCCCTTTGACTTCGATCCAAATCCATAGAAATCTGCGTTCGCCGACAGAATAATTCTTTGCATGCCTTATACTCCGTCACCCGCAGTGGACGCAAAGCCCCAAACGAATTAGTCACTCGGACTAGCTAACAAATACACAAACGCAGTGCTGTTGGCGAATCCCCCGATCCTGCGATTCAACCGAAAGCCGTAGAACTCCGATGCTAGAATGACGGCGGCGCCAAAATACTGACGCCGAAAACAATCCGCGAGCGATCATTCCATGAAAATCATTCCGAGTGCAGCCTGTTTCATGCTTCTCTTCGCCATGGCAGGAGTGGCGCAAACTCCCAAAGACTCTGGGGCATACCAAAAGGAAGTGACAGTTTCCGAAACCAAGGGAGTGGTGCACATAGCGGCCAACAGCCCTCGGCCGCTGGACCAAGTTCTGGATGCATTGCGATTAAAGTATGGATGGGCCGTCGGCTACGAAGATCCGCAGTACACCGCGGCGCAAGATCTGACGGAAGGTTCGGGCAATACCGCGGGCCTGAAACTTCCCAGCGGTGGCAATTTCAGCGTTGAATTTTCTGCGAACGCGCCTGACGAAGAGAAAATTCTCCGCCAGATTATAGACACTTATAACCACAGCAAAAATCCCGGACAGTTCGCGGTGCGGCCCGGCGTGGCAAAGCAATTTTCAATCGTAGGCGTCGCAGCACACGACGAAAAGGGAGCAACGGCCGCGCAAACCCCGCCCCTCGATGTCCAGGTGACCTTACCGAACGACGAACGAGATCTTGCTGCCACGCTGGATCTTCTTTGTCAGGAAATTACCAGGCAGAGCCACATGGATGTCGCAGTTGCGGTCTCACCCAGAACGTTGTTGATGAAGACTACGACAAAAATAGGCGGGAAGGCGCAGGCGCGCGAACTTCTGATTCAGATTATCGAGGCGACGACCCACAAACTTTATTGGCAGCTGCTCTACGATCCGAATTCAAAAGGATATCTTCTGAGCATCCATTCCCTGCGCATGCCGGCATCGACTGAAGCGAAACCCGCGCACTAGCCAGCCTGTCTTCCGAGGTTATCCTCTCAGGTTAACTTCCACCCTTTGAAGGCGAGATGAAAACCGGTGATCAATCCGGTCAGCAGGTAAAGAAAGAAAGGCAGCATTCTTCAGACCTCGCTACTATTCTCGGCTGATTTTCTATGGCTGCACGCCGATTTCGAAATTCAATGTCGAGAGCGACAGACGGTATTGGTACTGCGCGTTGACGTAGCCGATGGCGGCGTCGGTCTGCTGCAACTGCGCCTGGCTGAGTTCCACAATCGAGCCCAGTCCCAACTGGTAGCGTTGTTGCGCGAGATTCAAACTCAAATCCGCTTGCTTAGCTAGCTCGGCAGCAACGCTCACTCGTTGAAATGCGGTATTGGCTGCAAGCCATGCAGTGCGGACATCGCGCACGATCTGATCGCGCAGATCGCGCGTATTTTCCGTCGCAGCCTGGGCGCGATATTTCGCTTCCGACGCTTCCGAGCTGAACAGGAATCCGTTAAAGATCGGAATGCTCATGTTCACCCCGACCGCGCCGTACCAGCTGGAAATGAAATAGTTGGGAAAGCATCCACCAATGCAGTCAGGCCTTACCGGAAGTCCGCCGACCATGCCCAAGGCGCTGATGGTGGGAAAGAGCTGATCGCGCTGCGCGCGGCGAAACTTCTCCGCCGCCTGCTGTCCGTAGGTCAGGGCTTGCAGATCAGGACGCTGTTGCAGCGCCGTTCCCAGAAGCAAGTTGATATCTTGCGGCGGCGAAGGCGGCTGCGCGTCCTCGTCGCTCAATTCGTACGTCGCAAATTTGTCGGATCCGAGAATGGCGGTGAGCGCTGCCAGCGTGGAATTCACGTTATTTTCCGCATCGAGCTGAAGCAGCTTCGCCTGCGATAGATTGACGTCGGCAAACGAAAGATCGAGATTCGATTTCAGCTTGTTCTTCGCCAGTTCGCTCACCTGGTTCTCGACAGACTGGCGCGTCGTTACCGTCTGCTGTGCGACTTTCAGCAGCGATTGCGCCTCCAGCGCGTTGTAGAAAGCCTGATCAGTCGCAAGCACAATATCTTCGGTGGTGGCCAGCGCGTTCGCGTTCTGAGCTTTTTCCTGCAGCTTAGATGAAGCGACCAAGTTGATGGTGCGGCCGAAGTCAGTGATCAACTGGCTGAGCGTCACTCCCCCGCCCGCATGCTCGAAGAGGCGTGAAGCGGTGAGCGAGCCAGCGCCAATGCGGCTGCCTTCGTTGGCATCCACCGCAGTGATCGACCCGTTGAAATTCGGAAGCTCCGCAGACCTCGTCTCTCGATAGACCTGATGCTGCGCCAGAGCGAGCAGCCGGCCGACGCTGATTCGCGGATTATTTTTTATGGCTAGCTGCTCGGCTTGAGAACGTGTGAGGCGCATCGGGCCGTCCGGTGCCTGAGTGGCAGGCTCTGACTGCGATGCGGCGGCTGTGCGCCGGCTGGCCGTCAATGAAAGTTGAACCTGGGGAGCGATGGGGCTCGCGGCGTTGTCTGCCTGCGGCTGCGGCGCCGAAGGCAGACTTTCGGCGGACGGCGAATTCTGCGCGTGCGCGGAATTCAGAAAAGCGCCGATCAGGATCAACGTCAACATACTGTTCATAGCTTTCTGTTTCACTAGACTGTCTCCGCAGGCGAAGCTGAGGCGGTTGGCTGATTACGTTTGCCGTAGACCAGCAGATAGGCCGCCGGCACAATGAATATGGTCAGCAGAACCGAGGACGTCAGCCCGCCGATAATCGCCCGCGCCATCGGAGCATATTGTTCCGCCCCGGTTCCCAACTTCAGAGCCATCGGGATCATGCCGATGATCGTCGCCAGCGAAGTCATCAGAATCGGCCGCAGGCGCACGCGACATGCGGTGATGACTGCGTCAATTGGCGAGAGTCCTTCTCTTTCAAGGTTGTGAGCGAAGTCGACGATCAGGATGCTGTTCGAGTCCGCGATTCCCACCAGCATCAGCACTCCCATGAGCGACATCACGTTCAACGTGCTGTGGGTGAGCGGAAGAATGATCAGCACGCCTACGAACCCCATTGGAATCGCCAGCATGATGAGCAGAGGGTCGACGAATGATTTAAACTGCGCGGTCAAGATCAGGAACAAGAGGAGAAATGAGATCAGGAATCCGAGCGCGAAGCTTTTGAATGATGCTTCCATGCCTTCGACCATGCCCCGCAAATTCACCCGCACATTGCCGGGGACAGTCGTCTTCGCCAGAATGTCGCGAATCCTGCCCGTGACTTTTCCGAGATCCTCGCCCGAGGGCGTGACGTAAACATCCATCACTCGTTGAATCTGGTAGTGATCGATTTCGGTGGGAGTCTGCACACTCTGCAGACTGACCACGTTGCTGAGAACGGTCGTAGGCTTGGTTCCCATGCCGCACGTCCATGCAGGCTGGGTGCCAGATATCGGAGATTGGCTGGATGGCCCGCAATTAATCTGCGCTCCGTTACCCAGGTCGCGCAGCGGAATTTGCCCGAGATCAGCCAGGTTCTGAATCGCGCCGTTGCCATGCTCGAAGTACTGCACGGTCAGGTAGTAGTCGTTGCCGCTCTTGCGATCAACCCAGTAATTGGGGGCGATCATGTAGTTCGAATTGAGTGCGGTGATCACATTGTCGACAACATCTTTTTGTGTGAGCCCCAACTCGCCGGCGTGCACGCGATCGACGTTGAGTTGCAGCGCGGGATAATCCATATCCTGCGGAATGTAAACCTGGCCGACTCCGTGCACCTGCCGAATCTGCGCGGCAAGGTTCTCCGCGATTCCGTGGATCTGCTCCAGGTCCGGGCTGCTGACTTGCACATCGATGGGCGCGGCTTTGCCTGTGTTTAAGATCGCGTCGACCATGGAACCGCTGGAGAAAAAAGCGCGGATATCGGGATATTGGCTCGCCATTTTTTTCTGCACACGATCCATATATTCGAAACTGCTCTGGTGATGGTCGCCGGTAAGCTGCACTTGCACCGTCGCGGTGTAAGGGCCGGCATTCGTCGTATACAGCGCGGAGAAGTCGGGCACCAAGCCAATATTCGAGACGATGCGCCGCAAATCCTGCGGCTCGACTTCGTGGCGGATCAGATCTTCCACCTTCGCCACATACTGGTCGGTCACTTCGATGCGCGTGCCGGTGGGAACTTTCAGGTTGATGGTGAATTGTCCGGCATCGGTCTTGGGAAAGAATGCCAACCCGGTGACCGCGTAAATCGCCAGACTCGCGGCGAAGACCCCAATCAGAATCGCGACCGTAAGTCCCGGACGTTGCACCGCTCGGCGCACCCATCCTTCGTAATAGTCGAGGAGCTTATTGAACGTCCGGTTGAAACGGGCATTAAAGCGGTCGAGCCAGTTTTGGCGAACCGCGACGGTCGGTTCGACTTCGTATTCCGCGTGCGGATGCACGGCGGAGTGCGGCACGGCTTTCAGGAAACGCGAACAGAACAGTGGAATCACCGTCATCGCTACGACGTACGAAGCCAGCAGCGACAGGCAGAACGCCAGTGCGAGGGCCGAGAACAGATACTTGGCCACGCCATAAAGAAAGATGACGGGGAAGAAATCGACGACGTCGACCAGAGTCGCAGCCAGCACTGCAAGATTGACTTCCGCAGCCGCCAACCTCGGCGGCGATCATGGGTGCGGCGCCCATTTCCAGATGGCGATAAATGTTTTCCAGCGAAATGACGGAATTGTCGATGACGCGCGAGAACGCCAGTGCCATGCCGCCCAGAATCATGGTGTTAATCGTGCCGCCCATCAATGCCAGAATCACAAACGCGGCCAGCGCCGAGATTGGAATGGAAAGCAAAACCGCCGAAGTCGCGCGGAAGCTCCCCAGAAACATCAAAATCATCACGCTGGTCAGGATCAATCCCAGGAAGCCTTCGTGCAGCACCGTCTTAATCGCTTCCTTTACGTACACCGACTGATCGAAGACGATGCTGGTAATCATCTGCTTGGGAATGTCATACAGATGCTTGATGAGTTCGCGGACGCCATCCACCACGGCGATGGTGTTGGTGTCGCCGCCCTGCTTCATGATCGGGATGTACACCGACCGCTGGCCGTCAATGCGTACGATGTTGGTCTGAATTCCGTGCGCGTCTTCGGCCTTGCCTACATCATTCACGGTAACCCACGAATGACCGTCGACTTTGAGCGGCACATCATCGAGCTGCTTCATGTTGTCGACGAGGCTGTTGGAATAAACGAAATAATCGTACGGCCCCATTTTCACGTCGCCGGCGGGAAGAATGAGGTTCGACTGGTTGACTGCCTTGACCACATCCATCGGGCTGAGCTGCCGCGACGCTAATTTGTAAGGATCGACGTACACCATGATCTGGCGGTAGATTCCGCCGAACACGCCGGGAATTTCCGCGCCGGGGACGACTGCGATCTGATTGCGAATCTGAAACTGTGCGTAATCGTGGAGTTGCGTTTCGCTGAGGCCTTCGCCTTTCACCGTCACCAGCGTGACCGGCAGGCTGGAGGCATCGAACTTCAATACGACCGGAGGCAAAGTACCGGGCGGCAGACGCTTCAAGTCAGCGAGAGCGAGGTTCGAGAGCTCGGTCACATCCGCGTCGGGACTGGTCCCGGGCTGGAAATAAACCTTGATAATGCTCACGCCCAGCATGGATCGCGACTCCATGTGATCGACGCCGGCTGCCAGCGTGAAGAAGCGCTCCAGCGGATCGGTGATGTCGGTTTCAATGTCACCGGGGGGCATTCCGGAATAAAACGTAGCCACCACAACTTCCGGAAGATTGATCGGCGGAAACAGATCGACCGGCATGCGCACGATGCTGGTCGCGCCGATGACGAGCAGCACGAGGCAGATGACAATAATGAAGTACGGATTGCGTATGGAAAATCCCGGCATAAATCTTTCTCAGTTCCTCTGGCTCAATTCCCTCTTGCTCAATTCTGGCGAATTAGGCCTGCGCTCTACTGCTGGTCCTCCTTGTAATCCAATACGGCCACGGTTTGCGGACGCACCTTCTCACCCGTCTTCAGCCCGCTGCGGTCGCTGACCACAACTTGCTCGCCCTCGTTCAGGCCAGAAACAATTTCGGCATTGCTGGCCGTCTGCAAGCCAACCTGCACCACGCGGCTCTCCAACGTTCCGTTGGGATCCACAACGAAGACGTTCGTTTTGTCGCCCTGATGATTGAGCGCCTGCACCGGAACCGTCGGAATATTGTCTTTGTGATCGAATTGCAGATCGGCCTCAGCGTAGAGTCCCGGCAGTAAAACTCTTTCCGGATTCTTGACGTCGACTTCCGTATGCATGGTGCGAGTATCGGCTCGCACATCCACCGAGAATCGTGCCACCTTGCCAACGAACATGCGGTTGAGCGATGGCACGCGAACATTCACCGGGTCACCAATCTTGATGTAGCGCACATAGGTCTCAGGCACCGGGATAACGAGGCGAAACAGATCGTCTTCGGAGAGCTTCACCAGCGGCATCGCCTGCGTGCTCGAACCAGTGCCGGCTTGCATCAGCGTTCCAAGATTCGCGTAGCGGTCGGTCACAATGCCGGTGAAAGGCGCGGTAATCTTTGAATAATCGAACAGGCTCTGGTCATGAATCAGCTTGGCTTTGGCGGCGCCGAGTTGACTCTCTGCCGCTTCGAGTGCCGCCTGGCCCGCATCCACTTGCGAAGACGCGGCCAGATCTTTACCTTGCGCGTCGTCCACTTCCTGCTGCGCGACAATGCCGGGCTGGTTTTCGAACACTCCATTCAAACGCGTGTACTCCAGATGCAGCGCCTTGTACTGCGCCTGGTAGCGGGCCAATTCATGCTGCGCTCGCGATATCTGATTGTTCGCGTTCTTGATTTCCGCCTGATCTTGTTGAAGCTGCGCCTCGAGTTCCGGGATCTCCAACACGGCCATGAGCTGTCCGGCTTTCACCCGCGATCCGTAGTCCACCAATAACTTCTTCACGTATCCGGACTCTTTGGCGTAGACATCGATCTCTTGAAACGGCACCAGTTCGGAAGAAAGCGTGATCGCCCGCCCGAGGGACATCTTGACCACCTTCGTCACGCCGACCGTCACATTCGGGCCGCTGGCGTGAACGTTCCCTTCCTTGCTTCCGGAACAGGAAGAGAGAATCGACAGCCAAACCAACCACAAGCACCGCGCACGGGAGCAGCCACTTACTTTTGAACTTTCGCAGTTGCATGATCCTCAATTCCTCTTGAACTGACCTATCTCACACTTGTCGATCTCGTCGATCTCTATGAGATCAACTTGATAATTTCTCCCAGTTTCTTCACCGAAAAATCCGCTGACCGGCAAAGCTCGACCACCTTCTGTTCCTTGCGCCGCAATTCGACGGCGACCTCCGGAACTCTTGCGGCCACCTCAAGCGGAACGGTTAAAACCCCGTGACGATCGCCATGGAGCAAATCTCCGGGTCGTACTTCCATGCCATCCAGGTTGATCCGCGCGCCAATATCGAAGATGTGTGCATAAGCGTGGGAGACGGCCAGATTCCCGGCAAATAGCTGGATGCCCGAATTCCGCGCACTCGGCAATTCTCGCGCCGCGCCGTTGGTCACATAGCCGACACACCCCAGGGCATTCAAAATGGCGGCGTGCACATCGCCAATAAACGCGCCGCGCCCAGGGGGATGATCCATGTCTTCCAGAACCAGAATTCGTGGAGCGGGAATTTCCAGAACCTGGTTCCAGAAATCACTGCGGTCGCGAAAGGTACCACCTCCCATCGGCGGTTCGCCGCTCCGCAACCGCGCCGTAGCCGCATAGCCAACCATGGGCGGAAAATCCTCGAACAAGCAACGAATGCTGCCATTGGTGAACCCTGTGTTGCGCAGCCTTACATTGAACTTTTCCACTGCATTGGCCACCATGCAAGTATCAATCTGGCGAAGAGCATCCAATTCCTCGCGGGTGAGTGGGGGTGCGACGGCCATTCCTGTCCTTTCCGGCGAATCTTGCGCTGCGCAGTTCATTGGCGCGGCCTCGATTCACGCCTCCCGCATTACGCGTTCGGAGCATGATGACTGACATCACTGCTTAAGCCGAACCGCAGTTTGCCTACAGCCCTACAGGTATGAATCCCAGAAATTAAGCCCCAATGGGATGCCGGGAATTGCCCGGATGACTACGACGTAAAAGTCGGAGTGAGGAAAGGGGCTAGCAGGACGGCGGAGGCCGGTTATAGAGACTTTCTTCGAAAATGGATCTGCCCTGCGGAGGGCCCGCGGGCGCGACGCGTGGATAGGCTGTAGGTGCTTGCTGTACCAAAGAACGATCGGCCGGAGATATCAAGACGGGCGCGGTTTTGGACATCCGCTGCCGGCTGGATTCCAGCGAAGCGACCTTCCGGACCACCGTGGTCGCATCTGAAGAACTGCGGGTGAAACAATAGCGCGTTGCTACAAAAGCGGTGAGCGAGCACACTGCCAGCAGGACGAATGCAGCCCACAGGCGTTTTCGCCGCGGATTTGCGAGATTGGTCAGCTGTAGCATCTCGGACCGTACTTTGCTAATCGCCTCTAGCATATTCGATACAAATCCCCTCGCGCAAACGTACCACGGTAACCAAATAGCAGCCCGTCTCTGTTTGGAGAGTTTTTCGTGCGCCGGGGTTGTATGGGCGAGCTAAGGTGCCGTAGAAAACCTTGGACTTGGCCTGCTAACAAGAAACGCTGCTAAATCTCCCCCTTCTTCATCTGGTCCACCGCGTAGTCGCATGCCCGCGCGGTCAGCGCCATATAGGTCAGGGAGGGATTCACGCACGACGACGACACCATGGCGCCGCCGTCGGTGATGAAGAGATTCTTGATGTCGTGGGTCTGATTATGAGCATTCAGGACCGAAGTTTTCGCATCGCGGCCCATGCGCGCCGTGCCCATCTCGTGGATGGAAAATCCCGGCGGAAACTGATCGACGAATGGATTGATGTTGCGCGCGCCCGCCGCATCAAGCATCTCTGCCGCCGACACGGCCATGTCCTTGCGCAGGGCAACTTCGTTCTCGCTCCAGGCACAATGAATCTTGAGCACCGGAATTCCCCATGCGTCCACTTGCTCTTTATCAAGTTCCACGAAGTTGTTGTGATTCGGGAGACACTCGCCGAATCCGTAAAAAGTGAACTGCCAGGGCCCGGGCTGCCGGAGCGATTTCTTGAAGTCCGCACCGAAGCCGGTCTGCGTGATGCCGCGGTCCCAGGCATCGCGCGAACCTTCGCCCTGGAAAGCGTAGCCGCGTAAGAATCCCGGCTGCCGCGTTTTCACATTTCGGAATCGCGGAACATAGATTCCGTTAGGTCGCCTTCCCAGCATCACGCGATCTTCATTGCCCGGAATAATGCCTGAGGCGCCGCCGGCCTTGATGTGGTCCATTAAATTGTGCCCGAGCTCTCCGCTCGAGTTCGCCAGGCCGTTGGAAAATTCAGGAGTCGCGGAGTTGAGCAGGATTCGCACCGACTCCAGTGCCGACGCGCACAGAAAAATAATCTTCCCGCGGAATTCCAGAGCGGCTCGCGTTCGTGAATCGATGACCCGCACACCGGCTGCCCTGCGAGTACTCGCGTCGAAGCGGATACTGTGCACCACGCTATATGGCCGCAGCGTCATGCGGCCGGTTTTCTCCGCCGCCGGCAGAGTCGCATTCACGCTGCTGAAGTAGGAACGCGTGATGCATCCGCGTTCGCAGGGACCGCAGTAGTGACAGGCCGCGCGCCCGTTGTGATCCCGAGTAAGAATGGCGGCGCGCCCGATGGTGAGGACGCGCTCTCCTGCAAAGTGTTTCGCAAGCCCCTCGCGTACCACTTTTTCAGCGCAGTTCAATTCCATCGGCGGCAGAAATTTGCTGTCGGGCAACTGCGGCAGGCCCAGCGCTTCTCCAGAGATGCCCACAAAATCTTCCACGTGGTCGTACCACGGAGCCAGGTCGGCATATCGGATGGGCCAGTCAACGGCCACTCCTTCGCGGAGATTGGCCTCAAAGTCCAGATCACTCCAGCGGTAAGTCTGGCGGCCCCACATAATGGAGCGCCCGCCGACCTGCCGGCCGCGAATCCAGCGGAACGGCTTGCCGGCCGCCTGGGTGTAGGGATTTTCTTTGTCGTTGACGAAGAATTTCGCCGACCACTCATCGCACGCATAACACAGCCGCTGGATCGGCTGCTCTGCCAGTTGTTTGCTGCGATCGCCCAGTCCGCGGAATTTCATCTCCCACGGCGGCACGTGCTCCACGTAATCTTGTTCTGGAACGATCGGGCGTCCGGCCTCGAGCACAAGCACTTTGAGGCCTTTCTCCGTCAACTCCTTCGCGGCCCAGCCACCGGTTATGCCGGAGCCGATCACGATTGCGTCGTAAGCGGTTTCTTCCTTCACTTGCTCCCCTGGTTCGGCCCCATTGATGGCTCGACGGCGCAGCCCTCATGTCGCTCAGGAATGATTTCGAAGCCCTGCTCCTTCGTGGCTCCATCTTCCGAAGTGTAATAAGCGGTCAACGTGAGCCGGCGGAACATGAGATAAAAGCTTTGATCCGGCTCCGGTTGCGACTCGGCCTCGTGCGCGTGTGGCCGCGCCAATTCCTCCAGCATGGACTTCCCTAACTCGTCGAGAGTCGCCGCCCGTTCAACGATTGAGCCGTCGACAAACTGTTTTGCAAAGAGCGCTTGCGCGCGCTTATCTACGTCGTCGACTCCCGCAACGAACATGGATCGCTCTTTCCCCTCGCACCATTCAGTGAGAATCAAATCAATGAACTCGGCCACGCCGACGTCCGTCGCGCCGGGCGTGTCGGTGCGGGGGATGATCATTTCCGCCATTGTCTTCACGGTAGCGAATTGATGCGCGCTCAAAGTCCGCGGCTCCGCTCCCGATGCCGCCCGCGTCCGCGCTTCTCGCAATAACGCCAGCAAGCGGCTGCGCGGCGTCAGTTGCAACGCCGTGCCCGTCGCCAGCATCTTCAAGACTTCGCGTCTATGCATGTGACCTCTTAGCCCTCACGATGCCGGCGAACCCGCCGTGATCTCCGCTGCCTTGCCATTGTGATACACGATCACCAGCGGCTTGCCGCCGTTCGCATAACGGACCGTCTTCTCGTACGAACTGCCACCGGTATCCGGTACTCCGATACCGAGGGAAAAGTCCGCCTGCATTTCCGTCATGCCAGGCTTCGCTTCGTGCTGGTCGATCGCCTGCCACACGTCCGCGGGCCAATGCTTGTATAACTCATGCGGATCCTCGATGAAAAACAAATCGTCGGAATAGATCTTGTACTGGTCGTCGGCTTCCGCTCCAATCGGCATGGCGTAGCTCTTCCCGTCTTTTTGAAAAACGGCCATCACCTGCGGTTGCGGTTCGCCGCCCGGCGGCGTTGCCATCACCACATCCTTGATCTCCAACTTCTCGATAGGATGCAGCAATCCGGCGCTGTGCGCGAAGTCCACCTTCTTGCTTGCCCCATCGTACGGGTAGTACGTATACGCGTACCCCTCGCGGACCCACACCGGCTGCTGCGTAAGTTGCTTGGCACTTTTGAGATCGTAAGGATGCAGCTTTTTCGGCACAACGTAATAATCCGGATTGGAATATCCAACATCGCGCGCCTTTTTTTGCTTCTCGGCTTCGACCCGATCTTCATGCCGCTGATACAGGATGTAACCCGTGCGCCCGGCCGAGATCACCAGAGCCGCCCACAGCGCCAGCTGAATTTTCTGCCTCGTCTCAGAAGTCATTGATGAACCCCGAAGGCCCACTCCGGCGGGGAATGTTAAACTCTACATCAAATCTGCTGCGCGACGGAGGCAGTATGCTCAAAGCCCTTCCCGCTCACATCGTAGCCAGCGCCGCTCTCTGTCTTTTAGCAGCTCACACTCGGATTCTTGCGCAGTCGACGCCGTGTCCGCCGCCCGCGGCCCTGATTGCTCCCGACAATCCTGCATATGGCGACGCCATGGACCTGGCAAAACGCCTGGAGAGCCGCGGCTTTGGGGTTCGCTGCATCTTCCCCACGAAACTGGGGAGCATTTTCGAGGTCGCTGACGGCGACGTCATGCGCAGCACAGTCGAGGGCGAAGCGAACTTCACTACGAATTACGGTGGCTTCGACGTCATCTTCTTGCCGAAGCCGCAAACCTTTGCCGATTTCAAAATTACAGAGCGCCGTCAAGGCGGTGGCTATCTCTACCGATTCACCGGCACTCCCCGCGTGTGGGCCGGCGATAAATTCAAGTTCGGGACCGCATCCAGGAACTATTTCTTGAAGCAGGATAATTATCTTTTCTTCTTGAGCGATCAAACGCTGATCCCGCGACTGGAAGAAGCCCTGCGACCGGCCGTTGTACACTGAAATCAGAAGGAGTTCCCGAGATGCCCGTCACTGAAGAAGATGTTCTGAGCGCGTTGAAGAGTTGCTACGATCCGGAAATCCCCGTCAACATCGTGGATCTCGGTTTGATCTACAAGGTGAATTTCGCGCCTGCACCAGAGGACAAGCAGGACATCGGCATCGATATGACCCTGACTGCGCAAGGTTGCCCGGAGCACGTCAACATCAGTGCGCAGGTGAAGTCGCGCCTTGAGCAGTTGCCCGGCATCCGCACCGTTGCAGTGAATGTGGTCTGGACTCCGCCTTGGAGCCCAGAGCGCCTGAGCCCCGACGCCAAAAAACAGCTGGGCATCGAATAGCTCGCCTTGCGATCGGATCGGCCAGCAAAAAGATCGGCCTACGCTCCGAACTCCTCCCACAAATCCGCCGCGCCCTGGCTGGCGTTCGCCGTGATCTGCTTTCCGGCGCGTCCGGCCATCTCCATCACTCGCATGCCACGCTCAAAATATTCCGGCAGCGCCTGGCGCACGCTCTCGAATTTTTCCGGATATTCTGAGGCCAGGAGCGCCAGCCCTGCACCACTGGCCAACACGCCCGCCGGATATCTTTTCTTCATGAACAACAGGGCTGCCCCGCCGATTGATGCCAGCACCAATGCTTTCTTCCAACCGTCCATTGCGTTCTCCTCAGAACCGCGTTTTTGATTGTAACTCGCAAACTCCAATGAGATGCGGATCGGGGCTCTTGCGTCTCCGCATCCTGTATACTGCCTCGTTCCTTGGAGGCCCCATGTCCACGCTGCGCCGAAATCAACCTGTCGTCGTCGCTACGGTATTTCTTTTTGCCGCCCTGCTTTCGGCCCAGACTAAGCCCCGGGCACGCGATCTCGGCGTGCCCTTCGACGGCACTCCGGGCCCGAATAATGCCATCACCGACGTGGCTGGCGTGGAGGTTGGTCACACGACGCTCATCTCAGGCGAAGGCAAGCTCGAAGTCGGCAAGGGCCCGGTGCGCACCGGGGTGACGGCCATTCATCCTCGCGGAAAGACCAGCGGTGACGCCGTTTTCGCCGCGTGGTTCACCCTCAACGGCAACGGAGAGATGACTGGAACAACCTGGGTTGAGGACTCCGGATTTCTGAACGGCCCAGTCATGATTACCAACACGCACAGCGTCGGCGTCGTGCGCGATGCGGTAATCGCATGGAAGGTCAAGCACGGCACGCCCGACATGGAAGGTTACTGGTGGTCTCTGCCGGTGGTTGCCGAAACCTGGGACGGCTGGCTCAACGACATCAACGGATTCCACGTCAAGCCCGAGGACGCATGGCACGCACTCGACGTCTCCCATTCAGGACCGGTGGAAGAAGGCAACGTCGGCGGCGGCACGGGCATGATCTGCAACGAATTCAAGGGCGGGATCGGAACCAGTTCACGCGTGCTGGATGCTAAAGTCGGGGGCTATACCGTGGGAGTGCTGGTGCAATGCAACTACGGCCGCCGCGATCAACTCCGCATTGCAGGCGTCCCGGTAGGCAAGGAAATTCCCGAGCATCCTGCCTATGGCAACGACACTGGCTCAATCATCGTGGTCGTGGCCACCGATGCTCCATTGATTCCTACTCAGCTCAAGCGCATCGCTCGCAGAGTTTCCCTTGGCCTGGGCCGCGATGGCAGCTACTCGGGAGACGGCTCGGGTGACATCTTCATCGCGTTCTCGACCGCGAATCCTGGCGCTGTGGGATCGAAAGGCGTTCATCAACTGACCATGCTGCCGAACGATTCGCTCGATCCTATGTTTCTCGCCACGGTTCAGGCCACCGAGGAAGCGGTCGTCAACGCCATGGTCGCAGCCGAAACCATGACAGGCATCGACAATCACACCGTCATCGCTCTGCCGCATGATCGTCTGCGCGAAGTGTTAAAGAAATACAACCGGCTGGCAAAATAACAAACTAATGCGGTCCGAACGTCCCGGTCCGCTGCGCTTGTATTCGCTGGGTTCGATTCCGAATCGCTTGAGCATGGATTGCAGCGTCGTCCTTTTGACTCCCAGGCGGTTCGCCGCTCCGTCCGCTCCGGACAGCACTCCCTTGGTTTCCCGCAGAATGCGAACAATGTGCTCCCGCTCCATTTCCGTCAGATTGTCCTGCAAGAATTCTTGCACTTCACTGAGTTCGACGGGAGGGTCGGCCAGGATTGGACCTTTGCTGAGAATGATCATGCGCTCCATCACATTTTCCAACTCCCGGATGTTTCCCGGCCAGTTCCACTTCTGCAGTAATTTCATGGTTTGACTGGGAATGAGTTCAATGTGCTTCCCCATTCGCTGAGCATGCTTGCGCATGAAGTGATGAACCAGCATAGGGATGTCGCTACGCCTTTCGCGCAGTGGCGGCAATTCGATGGGAAAAACATTGAGCCGGTAGAACAGGTCTTCGCGAAACCTTTTCTCCACAACATCCTTCTGCAGATCGCGATTGGTGGCGGAGATGATTCGCACATCAACCTTCAGGGTGCGCACTCCGCCCAGGCGCTCAAACTCTCGGTCCTGCAGAACCCGGAGAAGTTTGGGTTGCAGTTCCGGTGGTAACTCTCCAATCTCATCCAGGAAAAGCGTGCCCTTATCCGCGAGTTCCAAGCGGCCTGCCTTTTGGGTTACCGCTCCGGTGAAGGCTCCCTTCTCATGGCCAAAGAGCTCGCTCTCGAGCAGTCCTGATGGCACCGCGGCGCAGTTCAGCTTGATGAAATTTTTGTCCTTCCGCGTGCTGAGGGAGTGGATGGAACGCGCTACCAGCTCTTTGCCGGTTCCCGTTTCTCCCAGCAGCAACACTGTAGAATCTGTCGCCGCCACCACGCGGGCATGTTTCAGGACATTTCGCAGGGCCGCACTCTGTCCTATAATTTCCTCGAATCCCAGCTCTGCCTGAATCTCACTCTCCAGATAGGATTTTTCCTGAGTCAGCTTTTCCTTGGCGATCTGCAAGCCGTCGAGCACTTCATGCAGCCGCGCAATGTCCATAGCCGCTCCGGTAATTCCCACAATCTTTTTGTCCGCATCGAACAGCGGTTCGATGGTGATGTCGAAGGCGTAGTTCGCGCCGTTATGCGGGACTTCTATTTCTTCTCGCCCCGTAACTCCGGTCTCCAGAACTTGCCGTTTCAGCGCAGTCAGCCGAAGCGCTTTGGGCCCAAGAATCTCTTCGTCCGTCTGGCCGATCATTGAATCCTGCCAGTAGCTGCGAGGATTGTAGAGCCAGGTGTAGCGCAGATCGCGATCCTGATTGAATACCGTAATCGGCGAATCCTTCAGGGCAACGCGAAAACGCTCTTCGCTCTGGCGCAACGCTTCCTCGGCCTGTTTGCGCTCGGTAATGTCGTAGTCCATGCCGAAGGCACGAACCGGTTTCTGATCCTGGTCCCGGAATGCCTGCCAGCGACCTGCAATCCAGTGCACCGTGCCATCGGGCCATATCACGCGCCATTCGCCCTGAACGTCTCCGTGTTCCATCGACCGCTGTACGAGCTCAGCGACGTGATCGCGGTCTTCCGGATGAATGAGGTCGAGGAATTCCTTGATACTCTTGGGAGAACCTCCGGGCTGCAAGCCATAGATGGCTTCCATTTCCGGAGACCAGCGGCCTTCTCCGGTAACGAGATTCCGCTCGTAAGTCCCCATGCGAGCCGCTTCCTGCGCCAGTCGCATCCGTTGCTCGCTTTGCCGCAATGCCGCCTCGGCTTGCACTAGATCCGTAATGTCGATGGCGGCTCCGATGACTCCCGTGACCTTGCCCTGCTCATCGAGTAACGGCGCCGCATTGCCCAGTTCGTACTTCACCGTTCCATCTGCGAGCACAAGCTTGGTCGCAACTCCCCGAACGGCGACTCCGGTCGCCGCCACCACCTGCATGGGCAATTGCTCCGGCGGAATTTCCCTTCCCGTCTGCCATAAGGCGGTGATAAGGCCGCTGCTCGGGCAAAGCCGAGAGCGAAGCGTTCTCGCCAGGAAGTAATCCGAGGTGCTCCCGTCCGGCGCGATTCGTCGTGATCTCGCGACATTCCGCATCCCGCGAAATCAGCACCGGAATCGGCAATGTGTCCAGGATCGTCTCCAGTTCCCGGGCACGCGCACGCTCGCGTTGCTCCGTCTTCTGCAACGCCTCTTCCGCCTCCCTTCGCTCGGTAATGTCAATGACCGTGCCTTGGATCAATGGCTGTCCGTCGTCTCCCCGCCGAATCGCGCAGTTAAGCAGTACCCATACTTCACCGCCGTCTTTGCGTTTCAGGCGCAGCTCACGGCCCAAAGAGGCTCCGGTCTGCTCCAGTTCTTCTAGCAGATGATTGCGATCGCGCGAGATCGACATAGAACTCTGTCGTCTTTCGCCCGCAAATCTCCTTGGCAGAGTCATAGCCCAGAATGTGAGCCCAGCAATCGTTCGATTCCAGCACCACCCCATCCGTACTGACGACCGCAACTCCCGCGATATTTTTCTCGAACAGCATGCGGTAGCGCTGTTCCGAGGTCACCAGCGCCAGTTCCGCCCGCCTCTTTTCCGTCACGTCGTGCGCCATTCCGCGCACGATCGGTGTTTCAACCCCCTCCGTGCGCAGGCTGTTGTAGTACTCCCACGTCCTGATTTCCCCACTCCGCGTCGTCACACACAGCAGGCCGTGCTCCGGCTGACCGGTCGTCCTCAATCTCTGCAAATACTGGTCGAACGCCTCCCGCCCCTCCGGGATAATCAAATCCTGCATAGGGATCTTCAGCAGTTCCGCAACTTCATATCCCAGAAGGCGAGCCGGCGCCGGATTTACTGACAGGAGTTTTCCCTGCAGATCATGCGTACACACCAGATCTTCGCTGTGCTCGACCAGGTCCCGATAACGGTCCTCGCTATCCCGCAGCTCCTGTTCCGCCTGCTTCCGCGCGCTAATGTCCTGAACGACGCCCACTGCCTTAGTCGGGCGCCCGTATGCATCCCACTCCAGACCCGCCTGGACATGAACCCATCGGACGCCGCCGTCTGTCATGACGCGGACTTCGTCCTCATACATTCCGCTCTTTTGGGCAGCCTGCCATTGCTGCAGCACACGGTCGCGATCCTCCCCATGCAGCGTCTGCTCGGCCTGCTGCAGGGAAATTGAGGATCCTGATGGACGCCCCAGAATGCGACAGGCTTCATCCGACAGTCTGAGGATTCCGGCTTCGACGTCGTAGTGCCAACTCCCAATTTGCGCCACCGCCTGAGCGCGGTTCAGCTCGTACTCGCTAACCGCTAAGGCATGTCTGGCACGATTGCGGCTCGCAGTGAGCACCGTCAGCGCTACGCCAATGAGCGCGAACAGTAGCCGGCCCGACCACATCCTCGACCGTGCGGATCGCGAATGAATTTCGGGGTTCCACGAAGAAGTATCCGCCCGAGATCGCCGCCAGCACCGTGGCCGCGATCCCCGGCCAGAATCCGGCGCGCATCGCCACCAGCACGACCGCAGGATAGAAAAGTATGAAAGGAAAATGGAATGGACCCAGCCGCTGCAACCCGAAGCGCAGCGCGGTGGCGACCGCAACCATTACCACGGCGAAGGCATACTGCGATGGCCAACTCCGCAGCAGCCTGGCTGAGTTGAAAATGCGAGCCCCGGTTCGGCTTTACTCATTAAAGCCAACTTCTCACTTCACTCGATTCCCTGGGATCGAACTTTGGAGAGGAATAGACGAGGGATTCACTCTGCTGTAGCCGCCTCAACACAAAAGCGCGCCCGTCACTTCACCTCCGGCCGCCAGGGGGTGCGGCCAACCAGCATCCAGAATCAGGGCAGGATGAAAATCCGTCTGTGATGCTACTCAGAATGAGGGGTCTAGGCAAGACAATGTTGATTTCAGGATTTCAGTCCTTCACCGCCCGGTCGGTAATCTCCAATCCCTTGTCGATGATCGCGAATGCCTCGCGCAGTTGCTGCTCGTTAATGCACAACGGAGGATTCGTAAAAAACGTATTCCACCGTACCAGCGTGTAGAGGCCCTGCTCGCGGAAGAACTTGCCCAGCGCGGCCATCTCCTCCGACGTTCCGTTGAACGGAGCCATGGGCTGCTTCGTCTTTCGGCTGCGCACCAGTTCGAAGATTCCAAACAACCCGATCGACCGGACTGCTCCCACCGACGGGTGCTTCGCCGACATCTCGGCGCCCAAGGTCCTTCATGATCGCGCCCATCTTGCGGGTGTTCTCGATCAGCTTGTCTTCTTCGTACACGCGAATGGTGGCCAGCGCCGCCGCGCATCCCATGGGATGCGAGTTATACGTCAGTCCGCCGTAGAACACTTTGTCCTGGAAATGCTGCGCAATGTGATGCCTCATCCCGACCGCACCCAGCGGCAAATAGCTTGAAGTTAATCCTTTTGCCATCGAGATCAAATCCGGCACAATTTTCCAATGATCGATTGCGAACCACTCGCCCGTGCGGCCGAATCCCGCCATGACTTCGTCGGCGATCATCAGAATGCCGTATTTGTCGCAAAGCTTGCGCACGCCGGCGAGGTAGCCATCGGGCGGCACGAGAATGCCATTCGTTCCTACCACGGTTTCCAGAATGAATGCGGCAATCGTATGCGAGCCCTCGAGTTGAATGGTTTCTTCAATCATGGCCAGCGAACTGTCAGCCGATTCCCATCCCCGCTCGATGCCGTGATAAGGATCGAGCACGTGAATGACGCCGGGAATGCCGGGCTCGGCAGGCCAGCGGCGCGGATCTCCAGTCAGCGTAATGCTGCCGGCGGTCGCCCCGTGATACGACCGGTAGCGCGCCATGATCTTCTGGCGTCCGGTAAAGAAGCGAGCCATCTTGATCGCATTCTCGGTGGCCTCGGCGCCGCCGTTGGTGAAAAAGAATGTGTCGATGTCGCCGGGAGTGATCTCGGCGAGCTTGGCGCCCAGCCGCGCCCGTGGCTCGTGTGCCATGAAGGGATTGGCGTAGCAAAGCGTCTCCGCCTGTTCCTTGATGGCGTTGATGACGCGCTCGTCGCCATGCCCAATATTCACGGACATCAACTGGCTGTTGAAGTCGATGAAGCGCTTGCCCTCCGGCGTCCAGAAATAAATTCCCTTCGCTTTCGCGACCGGGATCGGATCGACCTTCGACTGCGCGGACCATTCAAATAGCGTGTGCTTCTTGGTGAGATCGACCATCTCCTTGCCGGTCATCGCCGGAGTGGTAAGAGTCGTAGTCATATAAGTCCTCGGTTCGTTTGAGCGGATTGGTCAGTCGATTGCGTTATTTGGATCTTCAATCGCTCAGTCACTCAAGTTTCTAGAATTTCCGGCTGTGCTCTTTCGCCCAGCGTTCAACCACAACTTTCTTGTCAGTATAGAACTCCACCGAATCACGGCCCTGCCCGTGCAGGTCGCCGAAGAAGCTGTTCTTCCACCCGCTGAACGGGAAGTACGCCATCGGCGCGGCAACTCCAATGTTGATGCCGACATTTCCCGCAGGCGCCTCGTAGCGGAAGCGCCGCGCCGCCGCGCCACTCGAAGTGAACAGCGATGCCTGATTTCCGTAGGCGCTGCGTTCCAGAAACGCCAGCGCCTCGTCCATATTGTCGACGTGCACCAGGCTGAGCACCGGGCCGAAGATTTCTGTGTCCGTGATTTCGCTAGTCGCCGGAACATCGTCGAGAATCGTCGGTTTCACGAAGTTGCCTTGTTCATGTTTCGGAATCTTCGCATTGCGCCCGTCGAGCAGGACCTTCGCACCCTGTTTCTCTCCGACGCCAATCAGATGTTCCACCCGTTCCTTGCTCTGCGGCGTAATCACCGGCCCCATCTGTACGCCGTTTTCCAGTCCGTTACCGACCTTGAGTTTCGAGGCGGCATCGGCAATCGAATCGCGAAACGTCTTTTGCGCCTCGCCAATCGTAATCGCAACCGACACTGCAAGACAACGTTGTCCCGCGCATCCAAATGCGCTGTCGCTGATGATCTGCGTCGCCATCGGCATATCCGCGTCTGGCAGCACGATGACGTGATTCTTCGCGCCGCCCTGACATTGGCAGCGTTTCCCCTGCTCCGCCGAGCGCGAGTAGATGTAGCGCGCCACCGGAGTCGATCCCACAAAGCTGATCGCGCGCACCTTGGGATGGTCGATCAGCGCATCGACTACAGCCTTGCCGCCATTAACAAGATTCACCACGCCATTGGGCAAGCCGGTTTTTTCGAGCAGTTCGTAGATGTAGCGCATGGTCAGCGGCACGCGCTCGCTCGGCTTCAGAATAAAAGTATTGCCCGTAGCTATAGCGTAGGGCAGATACCAGAAGGCGATCATCCCCGGAAAGTTGAAGGGCACGATCGCCGCCACCACGCCCAGCGGCTGCCGGATCATCATCTCGTCGATGCCGCGAGCGACGTCTTCCAGGTTGTACCCCTGCATCATCATCGGGAATGCCGCAGGCGACTTCCACATTCTCGATGGCGCGCCGCATCTCGGCCTTCGCTTCGGTGAAGGTCTTGCCGTTTTCCATGGTGATGATGCGCGCGATGTCGTCGATGTGCTCTTCGAGCAGCGTCTTCAGCTTGAACAGCGGCTGGATGCGGTCTTCCGGAGGCGTGCGGCGCCATTCGGGAAACGCGGCGGCTGCGGCTTCGACGGCCGCGTTCACATCGGCGGCGTCGGCCATAGGAACGCTGGCCAGAACTTCGCCGGTGGCCGGATTGATCACATCGCGCCATTCCGAAGCGTGCGAGTCAGCCCATTGGCCGTTGATGTAGTTAGTCAACTTATTGGCAGGAGGTGCAGCTACGGTCATGATGAAGCCTCGGCTATCGTGAAGAATTTCTTGCGTGTAATGATACATCCGCTAATAGGAGTCATCGGCTAGGTATTGACGGCCGCGCTACGACTTAAACCAATTGCGCGACCGCGCCCTTCTGGTCGCACACCGCTGCAATCGCGGCCTCGAGCACGTCCAGCGCCTCGTCCATCTGTTGATCGCTGATCACCAGAGGAACCAGCACCCGAATCACATTCGAATATGAGCCGGCGGTGATCGTGATCAACCCGTGCTCGTAGCAGTATTGCGTGATCTTCTTGGTTTCGTCGGCAGCCGGAATTTTCGTTTCCTGAGACTGTACAAGTTCGATCGCCTGCATCCCGCCCAGGCCGCGCACGTCGCCGATGATCGGCCAGCGCCGCTGCCATTCCCGCGCACGTCTCTGAAAGTGATCGCCGAGTTCGTTGGCGCGAACCAGCAAATTTTCGCGTTCAAACAGATCAAGCACCGCTAAGGCCGCTGCGCACGACAGCGGATTTCCCGCAAACGTTCCACCGAGCCCTCCCGGGCCGGGCGCATCCATAATTTCAGCGCGGCCGGTAACCGCGGCCAGAGGCAGACCACCGCCCAGCGACTTCGCCGTCACCAGCAGATCCGGCTCAATGCCGTAGCGTTCGCTGGCAAACAGCGCGCCCGTTCGGCCGAAGCCCGACTGCACTTCGTCGGCAATAAAAAGGATGCCGTGCTTGTGGCACAAGTTCGATCAGAACTTTGAAGTAGTCCGGCGGAGGCGCGACGAATCCGCCTTCCCCCAGAACCGGTTCAGCGATCACTGCCGCCACTTCTTCATTGGCGACCACGCGCTTGAATGTGTCTTCGAGATGCCGCGCACAGTAAAGATCACACGACGGATATTTCAAGTTGTACGAACAGCGATAGCAGTAAGCGAACGGAACGCGGTAGACCTCGCTGGGAAAGGGCGCGAATCCTGCCTTGTAGGGATGCGTCTTGCTGGTCAAGGCCAGCGTCATCATGGTGCGTCCGTGAAACGCGTCTTCAAACGCGATGATGCCGGGACGCTTCGTATAGGCGCGGGCAATCTTCACCGCGTTCTCAACGGCCTCCGCTCCGCTGTTCACAAAGATCGTTTTCTTGGCGAACTTGCCGGGAGTCACTTCATTCATGCGCTCGGCCAGCCGCACATAGCTCTCGTACGGCGTCACCTGCACGCAGGTATGCAGGAAGCGAGCCGAGCTGATCCTTGATCGCATCGACCACTTCATCGCGCCGGTGGCCGACGTTGGTGCAGCCGATGCCTCCGGCAAAATCTAGGTAGCGGTTGCCGTCGACGTCTTCCAGCCAGGCATCTTCGGCTTTGGCGACATAAATCGGAGTTCCGTGAGAAAGGCCGCGGGGCACGGCTTTAGCGCGGCGTTCAGAAAGTGCCTGAGACTTCGGGCCAGGAATCGCAGTGCGAAGTTGAATGGTAGACATCGTAGAAGTCCTAGGATCAGGAGAAAATCCAAGTTCATGAAACTGGCCACTGGTCCCTGACCACTGGCCACTTATTCTCAGTACCAGCCGATTGGCGCTTCGTTCAAATTGATGTGAACCTGCTTGGTTTCGAGATATTCCTCGATTCCCCACGCGCCCAACTCGCGCCCGAATCCGGATTGCTTGAATCCCCCCCACGGCGCTTCGACATAGGTAGGCTGCATGTGGTTCACCCAGACGATTCCGGCGCGCAAAGCCTTCACCGCGCGCATCGCCTTAAAAATGTCGCGCGTCCAAACCGCCGCGGCCAACCCGTACGGAGTATCGTTGGCAATCCGCAGCGCGTCCTTCTCGTCTTCAAACGGAATCACCGCGGCCACCGGTCCGAAAATTTCTTCGCGGGCAATTCGCGCGCTATTGTCGACGTCGTAGAAGATCGTCGGCTGAATGTAATAGCCTTTGGCAAACTTCTCCGGCCGTCCACCACCGGAGGCCAGCTTCGCTTCCTTCTTGCCAATTTCTAAGTATTGGCCCACGCGATCGTACTGCTCCTTGCTGACCAGTGGCCCCATCTTAGTTTCGCGCTCGAGTGGAGGCCCGAGCTTGATCTTCTTCGCCTTCTCGACCATGGCATCGACGAAATTCTTGTAGATCGACTTCTGCACGAGAATGCGGCTGCCCGCCGAGCATACTTCGCCCTGATTGATGAACACGCCGAACAGCGCGCCGTCAATGGCAGCTTCGAAATCGGCATCGGCGAAGAAAATGTTCGGCGACTTTCCGCCGAGTTCCAGCGTGACCCGCTTCACCGTATCCGCAGCCTGTTTCACGATGATTTTGCCTACAGCAGCGCTGCCGGTGAATGCAATTTTGTTGACGTCGGGATGCTTCACAATCGGTGCGCCACAAGTCTCGCCGAAGCCCGTGACGATGTTGACTACACCCGGAGGCAGCCCGCAATCGGCAAAGTGTCTGGCAAATTCCAGGGCGGTGAGCGGAGTTTGCTCGGCCGGTTTCAAGATGCAGGTGCATCCCGCGGCCAAGGCTGGCGCCAGTTTCCAGGCCGCCATCAGCAACGGATAATTCCACGGAATGATCTGCCCAGCCACGCCGACCGGCTCTTTCAGCGAGAGCGACACCGCATTATCCGGCACGGGATTAACCTGGCCAATAATCTTCGTCGCCAGACCGCCGTAATACTCGAAGCAGGTCGCGACATCGTTGAGGTCGTACTCTGCTTCGACAATCGGTTTACCCGTGTTGCGGCATTCCAGTTCCGCGAGGGCCGCCAGATTCTGGCGAACTTTGTCAGCCAGGCGGAACAGGACTCGTCCGCGCTCCTGTGCCGTTGTCGTCGCCCACGGACCTTCTTCGAATGCTGCCTTGGCCGCAGCCACGGCGTGGTTGACATCCTCGGCGCCAGCTTCGGGAACTTGCGCGATCACCTCTTCAGTGGAGGGATCGTAGACCGGGAATGTCTTCGCCGATTGGCTCGGCGACCCATTCGCCGTTGATGAACATCTGATACGTCTTCACTTCTGTCTGAACTCCGCTAGGCATCGTGGCCTCCGAGGGCTGAACTTCTCATCTTGTCGGCGCTTCGATCGCCGCACGTGACGCTGCAGCTCGCAAGGATTTTCTGCATGCTCCTTGCGGCGGCCGTAAACAAAGAAGAAGAATGCGGCAAGCCCGATGAAGAACAGGGTGCCGCCGAACATCCATAATTCGTACTTCCAGAGCGATGTGATCTGCTGCGTCGGAAAAAATACCAGAGCGATGCCCAGGATTGTGGTGAAGAATCCGCTCAAGCCCGGCGATGAGCAGCGTGGCTCGGCTGTATTGGCCTTTGGGCACGGATTCAGTGATCCCAAACCTTACCAGCGCACCGAACATGTAAACGAAAGGAATGAGATTGAGAACGACGGCCAGGGAAAGAAGTTTTTGAAATGTTTCTTTCACGCCGGCGCCGGTGAAATTCAAGATGACCAGCACCGCCGAGACCACGCCCTGGACGATCAGCGCCGCGTACGGCGTCGCATAGCGCGGGTGAATATTTCCCAGCCACGAGGGCATGTAGGAGTCCAGCCCGGCAACGAAAGGTATGCGGGCGCAGCCGCCGATCCAGGCGGAACCGATCCCCGCAATCGCGAGGCTGAGCATCAGGGCAAAGGGCACAGCGATCCAGTTCACGCCGACGCGCGCAGCCATTCCCGTCACCGCCTGAACGACGCCCTGCAGCACGTCGACGCTCTTGCCCACCGAAACCAGCAAAGTCAGCGTGACCGCGACATAAAGCGTTCCGGCGATCACGCCGCCCCAGGCAACGGATCCGGGCAAGGTGCGGGCGGGATCCTTAATTTCGTCTCCCATTACTGAAGCGAGTTCGAGGCCGATCAGGCCGAAGCAGACGACGCCAAACGAATTCAGAACGAAGCGCGGGTTGGCGGGAATCTTGAAGTCCGCGGCTGTCATTGTGGTTCCGAAACGCGACCAGATCACGATGCCTAGGCCAATCAGCACGATGGCGGCGATGAAGGTTCCAATCGCTCCCACGTTGTTGATCCACTTGCCTACGCCAAGACCCAGGATGTTGAGAAAAGTCAGCAGTGCCAGCAGAGCGAGAGAAACGGAGGCAGCAAAAATCTTGTTATCGGGAAGGCCCTGGTAACGAGGACCGAGCACGTAGACCGACACGCCGACAAAGTAGAGCATGATCGTCGGCACATACAGCATGTTGTTGGTCCAGTAGCACCAGCCGGAAAGAAATCCGTGAAAGTCGCCGAACACTTCCTTGGCCCACAGATACACTCCGCCTTCGCCAGGATAACGATGCGCGAGTTCGATCACTGCGATGCCTTGCGGCCAGAAGAAAAGAATCAGTGAGATGATCCACAGCCAGATGGTGACGCCGCCATTCGCCGCGATCGAGGGCACCACGTTCAGATTAAAAACCGCGACCACAAACAGCAGCACCAGATCGCGGCGCCCGAGGGCGCGGATCAGGTGCGGCTGCGCGGCGGATTGTGTATTCGAGGACATTCCAGCGATCTTGCGGAAAAAACCTTGTCATTCCGAACCGGGCCGCCAGGCGCGGTGAGTAAACCTGCTGTTTCCCGGCCAGTGCGAGACACGCCGAACACTGCAGGAAGGGGCGGACGAATGCGTCCGCCCCTACGCGAACAGTTCTAGTGTGCGACCGCGACCGGCGCCTCACGCTCCTGCTGCGCTTTGGCCAGCGATCCCGCGATGTCGTCGAAGGCGGCGAGGTGCTTGTCGATATCGGCATCGGTATGCTGCACCGAAATCGTCCACTGCTCGTCCCACCAGTAAGGTTGCGGCATCACGCCGCGGTTGACCATGCCGAACCAGTAGTGTCGCCACAAGTCGACGTCGATCGCTTCCCAGTCGCGGTAGTTGAGAATCTCCTTCGGATAGAGCATCAACGCGCCATTGGCGCCCGCCTGCATGATGTAACCCTGCAGCCCAACTTTCGCGATGATCTTGCGATATCCGTCGGCAAGGTTCTTGCTCAGCTTTTCAACATGGGTATAGTTCGCACGCGTGAGCACCTCGCGGAACGTCGCCAGGCCCGCCGCCATCGATACCGGATTCGTGTTGTAGGTGCCGCCGTGGAAGACCTTGTGCTCGCTGATCAAATCCATCACGGATTTGCTGGTGCCAAACGCCGCCAGCGGCAATCCGCCGCCAATCGACTTCGCCAGACAGATCATGTCCGGCATAACGTTGAAGTATTCGCTGGCGCCGCCCCAGCAGAGTTTGGCGCCCGTTTTCACTTCATCGAAAATCAGCAGTGCGCCGTTCTTCTTGCAGATCTCGCGCAGGCCCTCGAGGAATCCAGGCTGCGGCATGCAAAGTCCGACGTTCATCAGAATCGGTTCGAGAATAATCGCGGCAATCTCGCCCGGATTTTCTTTGAAGCGCCGCTCAACGGTTGCGAGATTGTTAAAGGTCGCGATCAGGACGTTCGCGATGGCTGACTTCGGCACACCAAGCCCGCCAGTCACTGCGGTGGGATTGTTGATGTCGCCATACTCCGGCGCATGCGGCTTCACGCTGACCAGCGCGCTGTCGTGCAGTCCGTGATACGCACCTTCGAACTTGACGATCTTGTCGCGCCCCGTAGCAGCACGGGCCAGGCGAATCGCGTGCATGGTCACTTCGGTTCCACTGTTGCCGAAGCGGCACATCTCAACCGGAAAGCGAGTGCAGATTTCCTCGGCAAGCTCCCATTCCATATCGTGCGGCATGCCGAACATGGTTCCGGTCGAAAGCCGCTTTTCGACGGCCTTCATCACCGCCGGGTGGCAGTGCCCCGCCATCAGCGCGCCAAAGGTCAGGTTGTGATCAATGTATTCGTTGCCGTCCAGGTCGCGAAACTTGCTGCCGCTGGCTTCTTTCACGAAGATCGGCCACGGATCATAGGCGCGATAATTGCTGGCCACGCCAAGAGGAATGCGTTTGAGATTTTTCTGGTGAGCTTCGTGGGATTTGGGCGTTCGGCGCTCAAACGTCGAGAGCTCTTTCTGCAGGTCGGGGTACATCGAATTCTCCAGGGATACTCAAGCCCGCGCGCGGTTCTACGTCCGCGGGCCATTAGATTACCGGGATTGCGGAGGCATACACCCGGTTTGAAAACGTTGCTATCAGTTTACTGCATCGCTCAGAAGAAGAACTTCAGAGCAAATTGCACCAAGCGAGGATCTCCGGCGCTTGCGATCCTGCCGAACGATGTCGGACCATCCGAAAAGCCGCCGTCGGGGTTGGAGAAATTAGTGTGGTTGAACAGATTGAAAAGCTCCGCCCGGAATTGAAAATACTTGGTTTCGCTCAACGAGATCTTCTTGTGAACCGAGAAATCAAAATCAACCAGCCCAGGGCCGCAACAGATGGTGCGCTGCGTGCCGTTGTTGAAGCTGCCCAGAGGCGGATCCTGAAAATCACCCGGATCAAACCAGTATCCGGCTCCGGAGATGCCGAGCGAATTATCTGTAAGTGTTTTCCGCGGATTCAGTTTCTGGAACGGCGCCACCAAACTGGGCGCCTCGGTTCCCAGGAAGAACAGGCTGTTGATCAGCTCGTTGTCGTCCTCGGTATTCAGGCGAATGGGAAATCCGCTCTGGAACTGGGTGATGCCAGAGACCGACCAGTCATCGAGGACCTTGCCGGTAAAGCCGCTGTATTTGCGGATCGGCAGCTCCCAATCGTAGCTGACTACAAAGCGCTGCTTTGAGTTGAACAACGACAACGCTCGGCTGGCGCGATAGTTGAACGGATTGAGCGTCTCCTCAAAAGTGGAACCGTCATCAATCGACTTACTCAAGGTGTAGGCCGCCTGGAACTGTAAGCCACGAGAGAAGCGCTTTTGCAACATCATCTCCAGCGCGTTGTACGCCGAACTCGCGATCGTGTCCTCGGCGAAGATATCAGTGAAGACCGGAACACCATCCACCGGGCATCCAGTGCCAGGGGTCAACGCCGGTCCTGTGGGATTACAGTTCGGAGAGGAATACGGCCTGAGACCAACCAGGTTGAGCGCTGGATTTCCCGGACCGTATGTCGCCTGTGGCCCGTACGGCATGTGTAGCGTGAAACCAGTAGGGATGCTGCTCGCAGGCAAAATCCAGTCGGCGTCCTCGGACGTCGGGCCGCACGCGTAGGCTGCCGACAAAGCCGGGTTGGGACTCGGTCCGGTTGGAGAATAATACTGGGATATGTTGTACATATCCAGGCAAGTCTGCGGATTGGAGGGATTGATGTCGTGCGAGGCCAGCAGGCGATGGCCTTGCGATCCTACGTAACCGATCTGCAGCATCATGTCGTTGCCAATGTCGCGCTGAATGGTCAGGTTGTATTGGCTAGTGTACTGCGAGCGCAAATGCGGCTGGAATTCGCCGTAGAGAAGAATAGGTCGAAACAGCGACAGGTCCGTGGGCTGACCCTTCGTGGGCAGGATGATCCCGTTGAAAGGATTCGGACTTTGGAATTCGCCCTGATTCACAAACGGTGTATTGAAGAAAACATCGGAGAATGAGGAACTGCCGCCGAAAGGCGGTTCGGCGCCGAACTGCGCCAGAACCAGTTCTTCTATCGGGTTGTAGAAGAGACCCCAGCCCGCGCGGATGCTGGTTTTGCCGTTGCTCCCGAACAATGCCGCCAATGGTCCGCTGGCGAAATTGGGACTGTAAGCAATGCCGATGCGCGGGGCAATCGCCTTGTAATAGGTTGACGTCATTCCCTTGGGGACGCCCGGATCTCCCGGCACCACCAGGCCCGTAGGTTCCGCGCCGGTGTTGGCACAAGTGGGATTGGCCACGCCCAGCCCCCCCCAGTAGTTCGTGCTGTTCGTTATCCCACAGGGATAGACTGTGGAATTCTGTCCGGGGCGGAAGGTCTCCACATGCCCGCTGATATCCGTCGGGGGAGGAGTGTATTCCCACCGCAGCCCGTAGTTGAGGGTTAAGTTGGGCTTGATCTTCCAGCTGTCCTGAACGAACGGATAAATTGCCGTGCTCCGAACATCCTCGCGCTGGCCGGAGCCTTGCGTGTACCCGTCGGCCAATCCCAACAAAAACTCGGCATACTGGTCGCCATCGCCGGGAACAATCGCGTTAGGACCGCTATTGTCGAATGTGTATTCGCCATTCACATCGAAGTAGTAGTACTGGTCGAAGCGGGCGCGGCGGGCGTCTATGCCGAATTTGAAGGTGTGCGTGCCTTTCACCCAAGTCAAGCCATCGGACCACTGGAAACTATTTCCCACCTGGGGCAGAAAGCCTTCGAAATTATTGCCGAACGAGGAGCCGCCAGAAATGTTGACGTAGGGCACGCCGGTAAGGCTTGCGGGAAGCCCTGGCGTGATGCCCAGATTGGGGGCAGTGCCAAACTCACCTGTAATGGCTGAAGAATCAGACATGCCCGTGAAGCAAAACGTTGTAGCGTTGCCGCTGCAGCTCGAGGTGACGAGGCCAGTGGTTTGAGGCTTGATGAATCCGAGCTGTCCCTCACGCATATAAGTGAAGTGGGCCTCATTTACGAGAGCGCTGTTAATGGTCCAGGTGTGAGTAAAGTTCCATTGCTGGTTGCGTAGATTGTTGAGGTTGCCGAATCCCGGGACAGTGGCGCCACTGGCCTCAAAGGTGTCATAGGGAGCGACTTCATGCCCATCATTAAAGTAGTAGTACGCGGTGAAACTCTGGTGGTCATTAATCCTGTGATCGATGCGAACCGTAAACTGGTTCGCGTTGTTGGTTCCGACCGGCACAACCTGATTTTGGCTGGCCCCAACGTTGGCCTGAGGAACGAATTTCTGCAGGAGGTTCGACGCTACGGGGTCCTGGCAGGGTGCGGGGATCACGTTGTTCGGAAAAATCGTAGACCAATCCGCGAGTCCATCCGAGCCAGCCGTAAGGCCAGCAACGCTATACCCCAACGCGGCGTCGCACCCCGTGCGGCCATCCAGCACATTTGCTATAAAGCCGCCAGGCTGTATGCCTCCTGCGAAGGCACCTTGATCTGAAAAATCTCCTCCGAATTCCTGCCCCGTTGGCACATTCAGCAACTGCCCCGGCACGCCATCGCGGATCCTCCGGCCTTCAAAGGAGAAAAAGAAGAAGGTGCGGTCCTTCTTGATCGGCCCGCCAAATGTGCCGCCGAACTGGTTCTGATTCAGCTGTGGCTTGCTGGTGTCCGGATATCCCTGCGAGTCCAGAATCGTATTCCGGAAATATTCATACAGATTGCCGTGGAAGGCATTGCTGCCGGACTTGGTGATCACGTTTACCACGGAGCCCGAGTTCCGCCCATATTCCGCGTCGAACGTGTTGGTGATGACTCGGAACTCCTCGACCGCATCGGGAGTGGGTTGGATGGTCGGAGTATTTACGAACTGATCATTGGCGTCGCCGCCATTGACGCTGAAGTTATTGGCGCGGGTGCGACCGCCGTTGACCGAGACTGAGCCCGCATCATCAGAACCAGCGAACAAACTGCCGCTCGAACCTAACTGCGCCTGCACGCCTGGCTGAAGTTGCAGGAATTGATAAGTGTCCCGCGTATTCAACGGCAGTTCGTTCACCGAACGATCGTTTACCACCGCGCCCAACTGCGTGCTGGTGGTGTCGACCTGTGGGGCCTCGGAAGTGACGTCGACGACCTCCTGCGCGGCACCGATCTGCAGCACGGAATTCAGCGTCAGCACCTGGTTCACGTCGAGGATGACGTCCTTCTGCAGGTTCTTCTTAAAGCCCTTGAGCTCGAAGCTGGCCTGGTAGGTTCCCGGCACGATGTTCACGAGGGAATAATCGCCGCTGTCGTTGGTCTCCGCTTGAGCGCTGACCCCCGTCGCCTGATTGGTCAGAGTGACCTTAACCCCGGCCAGCACCGCGCCCGAGGGATCGGATACGCGACCGAGAACGCGACCGGTGGCGCCCTGCGCGCTCATTAATATTGGGAACAGAAGGCAAATAGCGAATACCGGACACAGCTTAATCAAGCGGGATCGCAGTGACGGCATGAAGCCTCCGAACGACCTGGGAGAGTTTTTTCTTCTGAAAACGATGCCTTGTCTACAGCGCTAACCTTGCTATAATCCCGCAAGGTTAGAGAAGGGGGCTGGGAGCTGTCAAGGAGAAAAACGCATCCTTGCCAGCGAAATAGGTGATGGCGATCACTCACATTTCCTATCCTCAATTCGACCTCAACGCTTAGCTCGATGGCGTGGGCGTGCAGCAATGGAAGTGGCGAGCAGTAAGCCCTACTTGAAGATCGGAGACGTGGCCCGCAAGGTTGGCGTCTCGCCTTCGGTGATCCGCTCTTGGGAAAGCCTCGGCTTGACGCGTCCGCGGCGCACGCAGAGCAAATACCGGCTCTATACGGCTGAAGATGTAAAGCTGCTCAAGCGGGCGCGGTTCCTTCGCAAGGTACGCGGACTGAATGCCGCCGCCATCGTGCAACTGCTCAAGCGCGAAGGAAAAGTCCGCCCGGCCAGCGATGGAAACACGGCAGCGATTGGGGCGCATCTGCGCCAGTTGCGCGAACGGCGTGGGCTCTCGCTAGCCGAAGTGGCGCGAGCGGTCGGCATCTCCGTCGGATTCTTGAGCGCGCTGGAACGCTCTCACATGAGCGGCTCGGTGGGTACGCTGCGCAAGCTGGCGCGGTTCTACAAAACCAATATTCTCGACTTCTTTGACGCCAGTGGCGCCAGTGGCCGCCATGTTCGACCTGCGGAGAGAAAAATCCTCGAGGCCGGCGAAGGCGTTCGCATGGAACTGCTGGCGTGGGGCAACACCGTCATGGAGCCGCACCTGTTTCGCATCGCGCCGCAAGCCAGCAGCGGAGATCCTTACACGCACGAGGGCGAGGAGTTCATCTACGTCCTGCGCGGCGACCTGGAGATTGCTATCGAAGGCCAGGAATACCGACTGAAGACCGGCGACAGTTTTTATTTTGAAAGTACGACGCCTCATCGCTGGCGAAATCCCGGGCGCAAAGAAACTCTGGTTTTGTGGGTGAATACTCCCCCAACTTTTTAATAGTCGAGTTGCTGATCGTACGATTCCTGATTGTGCCTTGGGAGGAATAATGAACTGGCGCCTGGCCCCGCGGCTACTGCTCCTGTTAGCAATGATGCTGCTGGTTGGATCGTGCACCAAGAAGACACCCACGCTCAACTTGCTGGTGTGGGAGGGCTATGCCGATCCTTCGTTCGTGAAAACTTTCGAAGAGCAGAATCACTGCAAGGTCTCGGCATCGTACATGGGGTCGAGCGACGAACTCATGGCCAAGCTGCGCGGCGGCAGCGCCGGCAACTACGACGTCATCTCACCCTCCAGCGATGTGGCGACTTCCATCGCAGCCGCGGAACTCGCGGCCCCGCTCGACCTCAGCAAGATTCCCAGCTACGCGCAACTCTCTTCGCAGCTGACTTCCCTGCCCCTGGTGCGCGTGAACGGCAAGGTCTATGGAGTCCCTTTCATGTGGGGGCCCGATCCGATCGTCTACGACACCACAGCCTTCCAGCAGCCGCCCGATTCCTGGAACGTGATGTGGGATCCCAAATACAAAGGTAAAGTTTCCGTCTGGGACGATCTTTCGACTGTGTACATGGCGGCACAGGTGCTTGGCTACGACAAGCCTGATCCCGCGCAGCTCTACAACTTGTCCGATGCGCAATTGGATGCAGTCAAGAAAAAGCTGCTCGAATTGAAGCCGAACATTCGAAAGATGTGGGCGACGGGCGGCGAGCTGACCAACCTTTTTGAAAATCATGAAGTCGTGATCGCCATGGGCTGGCCGCTGAATACCGCGGAGCTCAAGAAGGCGAAATTCCCCGTCGGCGAAACCATTCCCAAAGAAAACACGACCGGCTGGATCGATCACTTGATGATCACCGCGGGCAGCGATAACAAAGAACTGGCGTATCGGTTCCTTGAATACATGATTCAGGCCAAGACCCAGAAACAGGTCACGGACATCACTCACTATGAGCCGGCGAATCCGCAGGCCGCGCAGTTTCTGACGCCCGATGAAGCGAAGGTGCTGCACCTGGATGACGTCGACAATTACCAGAAGCACCTTTATTTCTGGCAGAATGTTCCGCGGCGTCAGAAGTACACCGAGATTTGGAACGAGGTCAAAGCGGCTCAGTAGTGCCACCCCATACATTCATGAACCCAGCCGCCACCACCGAAGCCGCGAATGCGCAGTCCCTGCCTGATGCGAGGTCGACTCTGCTTAGCATTCGAAACATTGCGAAGACGTTCGGTCAAAATGTCGTGCTGCGCGATATCTCACTCGAAATTGCTGCCGGCGAATTTCTCACCATCCTCGGCGAGAGTGGTTCGGGGAAAACGACGCTGCTGCGCATCATCGCAGGATTCGAGAAGGCTACTTCCGGCGAGTTGTGGATGGGTACCGAGCGCCTCGACTCACAGCCTCCCTACCGCCGCCGCGTGAATACAGTCTTTCAGAATTACGCGCTGTTTCCACACCTGACCGTTGAGGAGAACGTCGCCTACGGATTGCGAGTGGTGAAGCGGCCCGACGCCGAGATCGCGCAGCGCGTGGCGGAGGCTCTGGAAAAAGTAAAAATGACCGCCCATGCCTCCAAGAAACCTTCCAAGATCAGCGGCGGACAGCAGCAGCGGGTGGCGCTGGCTCGCGCGCTGGTCAATCGTCCGCAACTTTTGCTGCTCGATGAACCACTCTCCGCGCTCGACGCCAACTTGCGCCGGCAGATGCAGGTCGAATTGAAATCGCTGCAGCGCGAGGTCGGAATCGCATTCGTCTTTGTCACGCACGATCAGGAGGAAGCGATGGTCATGTCCGACCGCATCGCGCTCTTGCGTTCTGGAGAACTCGAACAGGTCGCCACCCCGCGCGAAATTTACTCGCGTCCCGCAACTGCCTATGTTGCGCAATTCATCGGGCACACGAACTTGCTCAAGGCCAAGGTGAATGGCGGTCTGGCATCGTGCGGCGCACTCTCATGGCCGACATCGCTCCCGGATGGGCCAACTCTTTTCTCTTTGCGGCCCGAGAAAGTTCAAATCGCCGCAGGCGAATCGACACCGGGGGCGGTCCGCCTTCGCGGCCGCATTCTGCAGCAGGCATTTCATGGCGCGACCGAATTGCTCCGTGTCGAATGCACTGGCGGCCTGGTCCTGGCGGTACGAACCGCCGCGCGGACTTCGCCACTGAACGAAGTGGAACTCCAGTTCTTCCCGGCGGACGCGATTCCCGTGCGCGAGTCTCCTGAAAGAAACTGATGTTTTCGCGTACATACAAATTCGCAGTTACACTTCCGCCGCTGGTATGGGTTGCGGTGTTCCTGCTCGTCCCCTACGCGCTGATGCTCTGCTACAGCTTCTGGTCGGTCTCGCCCGCACAGACAATCGTCCATTCCTGGAATCTGAATAACTACAAGGAGCTGCTGAGCAAGCCTGTCTACTGGCAAACTCTGCTGCGCTCCATGTGGATCGCGGCGCGCGTCACCGCCTTCTCCCTGCTGCTCGGATATCCCCTGGCCTACTTCCTCTCTTTTTATGCCGGCAAAAGGAAAGACCTGTTCTACCAGTTAGTAATCATTCCGCTGTGGGTCAGCTATCTGGTGCGCGCGTATGCGTGGAAAACGATTCTGGGTTCCGATGGCGTGCTCAACACGCTTTTGCAGTTTATTCACGTGACCAGCCATCCTCTCGACTTCCTGCTCTACAGCCCGTTTGCCGTAGTGCTTACATTGACGCATATCTATACGCCATTCGCGTTTCTGCCCATTTACGCCGCGCTCGAGCATATTCCGCGCAACCTGGTCGAAGCCTCGCACGACCTCGGCGCGACTCCAGCTCAAACCTTCTGGAAGCTGATCTTCCCGCTATCAATTCCCGGCGTCCTGGCCGGCGCGACTTTCGCTTTCGTCCTGAGCCTGGGAGATTTCCTTGCTCCGCTGCTGCTCGGAGGTCCCAGCGGCATCATGATTTCCAACATCGTCGTCAGTTTGTTTGGCGCGGCCTACAACTGGCCGCTGGGCGCGGCAATTTCGTTAGGCATGCTTGTCCTGGTCGTGAGCTTGCTGTTCTTCTCCGAGCGGTTGGAGAAGAAGTGGAGTTTCTCATGAGCGGGGCGTCTGCAACTAGAGCGCGCTCTCCGTGGCTGCTGGCGCATGCGGCCGCAGTGTTCGCGTTTCTGTATCTTCCCATCGCAATCCTTATTCTTTATTCATTCAATGGCGAGGGCGTTGGAGGATTTCCTCCGCATCACCTCACCCTGGCTTGGTATCGAATTCTATTCAGCGACGGGCCCATCTGGGATTCGGTACTCAACAGTCTCGAAGTTGCGTTCGCCGCTATGGCAATTTCGCTAGCTTTCGGCATCCCCGCAGCCCTGGCGCTGGATCGCGCACAATTCCCCGGCAAGGCGGCCTTCCGCCGACTGGTGCTGCTGCCCCTCATCCTGCCGGGAATCATCACGGGCCTCTCGCTGCTGATGTTGTTCAATCTGGCCAGCGTGAAGCTCAGCCTCGCGACCATCATGCTGGGCCACGGAACCGCGCTCATTTCCGTGGCGACCACAGAAATTTTCGCCGGATTGCAAAAACTCGACCGCGCCCAGGAAGAAGCTTCGCTCGATCTCGGCGCAAATTACTGGCAGACCTTCTGGCGCGTGACGGTGCCGAATCTGAAGCTCTCGATCATCGGCGCGGCGCTGCTGATCTTCACTCTATCCATGGATGAAATCGCGGTCAGCTTCTTCCTGATCGGCCGCGACAACACGCTGCCACTCGAAATCTGGGGACGCCTCCGCCGCGGCATCACGCCAGAAATTAACGCAGTATCAACGATCATTTTCGTCTTCTCGCTTGTGATGATTGTGCTCTGGTATCGGTTACGCGCACGCTCCGAAGGCAGCGCCGAACTGGGAGCGGAACTGCTGGAAACCGCAGCCGAATAGGTTCTTCCGGATAGGGACGCGGCATCAGACGAGCCAAGACAAAACCACCGCACAGCGGCTCCCGCATAGTAAAGTAATAGAAGGCCTCATTCCCCAAAATTCAACCGCCTAAAGGAAATCAGATTTTGAGTTCAGGCATTCGCAATATCGCCATCATCGCCCACGTCGACCACGGCAAGACCACGCTGGTGGACGCCATGCTGCAACAAAGCGGCACGTTCCGCTCCAACGAGCACCACGTCGAGCGCGTGATGGATTCGAACGAACTGGAGCGCGAGCGCGGCATCACCATTCTGGCCAAGAACACCGCCATCTTTTATCACGACGTGAAGATCAACATCGTCGACACACCCGGCCACAGCGATTTCGGCGGCGAAGTCGAGCGCGCCCTGAAGATGGTCGACGGAGTCATGCTGCTGGTTGATGCCAGCGAAGGCCCGCTGCCGCAGACACGCTATGTGCTGGGCAAGGCGCTCGAAGCCAAGCTGCCTCCGATCGTAGTCATCAACAAGATCGATCGTTCCGACGCGCGCGCCCAGGAAGTGCTCAACGAAATTTACGACCTGTTTATCGATCTTGACGCCAAAGAAGAGCAACTGGATTTCCCCGTGCTCTATACCAACGCGAAAACCGGGACCGCGACCACTGACATCAAAGTCCCGGGCGAAAATCTGCGTCCGCTGTTTGATGCGATCATAAAAACGATTCCCCTGCCCAAGGGCGATGCTGCCGGACCGCTGCAGATCCTCGTCGCCAACCTCGATTACTCCGATTACCTCGGACGGCTGGCGATTGCCCGCGTCTTCAACGGCAAAATGTTCACCGGCGAAGAAGTCGCCATCGCCAAACTCGACGGCACGCTTCACAAAACCAAGATCACGAAATTGTTTTCCTTCTCCGGCCTCAAGCGGACCGACATCACGGAAACGGAACTCGGCGACATTATCGCGGTCGCCGGCGTTGAAGGCATCACCATCGGAGAGACCATCACCGACGCGGAAAATCCCTCTCCCCTGCCCCACATCGCCATCGACGAACCCACCATCGCCATGCTGTTCACAGTGAACACTTCGCCGTTCGCCGGCAAAGATGGCACCTACGTCACCTCCCGCAATCTGCGCGAGCGTCTCGAAAAAGAGTTGTTGACCAACGTTTCGTTGCGCGTCGAGGACACGGGCACAACCGATTCGTTCAAAGTTCTGGGCCGTGGCGAGCTGCAGCTTTCCATCCTGATTGAAATGATGCGTCGCGAAGGCTACGAACTCATGGTGGGCAAACCCGAGATCGTTACCAAGCGCATTGACGGCAAGCTGATGGAACCGGTCGAACATCTGACCATCGACGTGCCCGAAGAATTCGTCGGCGTAGTGATGGAGCAACTCGGCTCGCGCAAGGGCGAAGTCACCAACATGCACAATCACGGCTACGGGCGCGTGCGCATCGAATTCCGCGTGCCCAGCCGCGGGCTCATCGGATTGCGCAGCCACTTGTTGACCGACACTCGCGGCACCATCGTCATGAACTCGTTGTTCGATGGCTATACCGAGTGGCAGGGCGAAATTCCGCACCGGCTCACCGGAGCTCTCGTCGCCGATCGTCCCGGCCCGTCCACCGCCTACGCGCTCTGGGGATTGCAGGAACGCGGCGAGCTTTTCGTCGGGCCCGGCGTCGATCTCTACGAAGGCATGGTTGTCGGCGAGAACGCCAAAGATAACGACCTCGACGTAAACGCCGTGCGCGAGAAAAAGCTCACCAACATGCGCGCGTCGACCGCCGACGAAGCCATCCGCCTGGTGCCATTTCGCCCGCTCAATCTGGAGCAGGCAATCGAATTCATCGCCGACGATGAGTTCGTCGAGATCACGCCCAAGTCGCTGCGTCTGCGCAAGAAAGTCCTGCAGGCAAACAGGCGCAAGAAGCACCAGCTGGCGACTGTCGAAGAATCGTGAAGGGGCGACGCAAATCCGCTGCCGACAAAACTACTGAGGTTAGTCTCCGCATGTTCCTGGTTCCGTGCAGCTGCGGAACCACCTTTGCCGTAGCCGAAAATTATGACCGCAAAGGCACGGCGTGGAGCCGCTATCTCATCTGCCCAAGCTGCGGCAAGCGGCACGATCCTAAGAACCGCCTGCTACAGATGGGATTCCATCCTGAAGGTTACTGGAAAGTCGACGAGTGCTAAGGCTCACTCCCGGTGCCCCATTCTCGCCAGCCCTTTGCGCGAGAATTGCAGGGACGCGCCATCGTCCCAGGGCTCGCGCCAAGTTCCGCCGCCCCCGCTTTGAGTGTGATTTGACAAGCGGTTTTCCACAAACCTGCTATACTTCTGCCCGCAATTGACTGTTCGCCAGCTCCGGTTTCGATTTTCAGGAACGGCTTCACCGACCTGCCAGTCCGCCGAGTTGCTCGCACTTCGACAGCTCAATGCAGAGGCAGACGCGTGAAGAATATTTTCGTGGGAAATCTCAGCTTCAACACCAATGAAGACGAGTTGCGGCAGATCTTTGAAGCTCACGGCCAGGTCGACCGTGTCAGCATCATGACCGACCGCGATACGGGGCGCTCGCGCGGCTTTGGATTTGTGGAGATGGCCAGCAACGAAGATGGAGACAAGGCCATCGCGGCCTTGAACGGTTCGCAAGTCGGCGGACGCACCATCAACGTGAATGAAGCGCGGCCCAAGACCGAACGCGGCAGCGGTGGTGGCGGAGGCGGTGGTGGCGGCTTCCGCGATCGCGGTGGAGATCGTGGTGGACGCGGCGGCGGTGGTGGTGGTGGCGGCGGACGGCGCGACCGCTATTAAAAACTCCATCCTCAAAACCCGGCACTAGGTCGACAGCCCTCTCAGCACGATTGAGCGCGCCTGCGCTGACGTGTAAACTGTGGTCATTGCTTGTGCGCCCGTAGCTCAGCTGGATAGAGCGGTTGCCTCCGGAGCAACAGGCCGGGAGTTCGAATCTCTCCGGGCGCACCAGAGTCCCCCTTTGGCGAGCGATCTCAAACGCCGGCAACCAGATTCCGGGTTACGACTTATAGTAGTAGACGAGTCCGCCTGATATCTTAATGGTTTGCACGCGAGCCGGAAGCAGTCGCAGCGAATCCTCACGGGGGGATGTGTGCGGCAAAACCAAAGTTGTTTCAACCCTGCAGCAAGGCTGGCTTTCACAATGAGCCGGCCAATTTCGTTTTTAGGAGTCCAATGAGGACGAAACCCGTCATTCGACCAATCGAGATCGCGAATCCCCTGCTTCGACGCCTGTCGATATGTGGCCTCCTGATCGCGTTTGCGGGCTGCGCACTGCTGAGCGCCCAGAATGTCGTGTTGAGCGGCGCCCTCAGCGGACGGATCACGGACCGCAGTGGAGCGGTAGTCTCCGGCGCTTCGGTTGCCGTGCAGAACCTGGCGACGGGCGTGAACGTTTCTGCCGTAACAAACTATGCGGGCCTTTATCGTTTTCCTGTGCTCATGCCGGGCACCTATTCCATGTCGGTGAGTCTCAAAGGATTTCGAGACGTACAGGCGTTAGTGCGGGTGCTGGTGGGAAATGCCACTTCACAAGACATCAAGTTGCAGGTAGGGGCTGGCACTGACACGGTGAACGTATCGGGGACCACGCCGCTGCTGCGCCCAGAGGAATCCTCCGCCAGCACGGTGCTGGAGCGGTCCCTGCTTGAGGACCTGCCGCTGAACGGACGAAAATACACGGATTTTGCCACGCTGACGCCCAACACCAGCTACGACGGCGACACTGGTCTCGTAAGCCTGGCTGGGCAACAGGGTGGAGAAGACTCGGGATACGCGAACGGCAATGGATCCAGTGCCTTCACGGTGGATGGATCCAATGCGACTAGCAATTACTTCGCCGACGTTATCGGCCGCTACCGGATCCCTTACCTGTATGGGGAGGATGCGATCCAGGAGTTTCAAGTCTCCGAGAGCCCGTACTCGGCAATCTACGGAGGCGGGGCCGGCTTTGTGAACGCAGTGACCAGGTCGGGAGGCAACGAGTTTCACGGCAGCACCTTCTATTACAATCGCAACTCCGCCACGGCAGCCAACGACGCTCTCGACAAAGCGGCGGGATTCCCCAGACCGCAAGACAATTTGCAGCAATTCGGCGGCGGCGTGGGTGGTCCGATCGTGCGCAACCGTTTGTGGTTCTTCGTCGATTACGAGCAGCAACTGCGAAACAATCCCATTGCGGTCATCAATTCGGCTTTGGCAACGTCGCCCGCGAACTTAAGCGGCTTCTTGAGCGCAAATTTCGGAATTCCCACTGGAACGACGCTGCCCGCGCCGAACGGACCCTTGCCTCTACCGGGCAACGATACCGACGCCGATGTTCTGGCGGATCCAACCAATCCGGTCTACCTGCAGCAGGTATCGAACACACTGAACGCGCTGAATTCAAACCTGGGCACGAAGGCCAGAAAGCGCAATGACTGGGTGATTACGCCCCGGCTCGATTTCCAGCCCAGTTCCCGTGACGGCCTTTTCCTCAGCATCAACGCGAACCGGTTTAACTCTCCCGGCGGCGTCATTACCGACCCGACCGTGGGCAACTATGGGACGCAGACGCTGGCTAACGCTTTTGTGCACACCTTCCAGGCCACTCTAGGATGGACGCACACTTTCTCTTCCACCCTGCTGAACGAATTCCACGCCAGCAGTTCGGACGACAATCAGATCTCGACCCCGACCGGTCTGGCTCCGAATACTCCCACGATCATTCTGGACAGTCCGGCTGCATTCGTTTTCGGCAACGCTCCTTTCTCCGTAGGCAGAGTTTTTGAAAGACAGTATTCCCTGTCCGACCGGGTCGATTACGTGATTGGCAAACACACCTTGCAATTCGGTGTTGACATGAACCGCGCATGGGATTCAGACAACAACGATGGCGGCGCAGATCCGAACGAGGCCGTAGAGTTTGGTTCGTTTCTAGGCAGTTATGAATTTTCGAATCTGCAGGACCTGGCTCTCGGGGAATACAACCAGTTCAGTCAGTCTTCCGGAAACCCAACCTTTTCTTTTGCCGTGCCTTACTATGGATTCTATGTACAGGACACCTACCGCGCTCTGCCGCGATTGACGCTGGAAATGGGCCTGCGCGAGGACTTCCAGGTTTACCCGCAGCCCAAGGAAAATCCCGCTTTCCCGCTCACTGGACAATATCCGAACCAGTACTTACGCCTGGCGCCGCGCATCGGCTTTTCCTGGCAGCCCGCCCCGAAGACCGTCGTGCGCGGCGGATTCGGGCAGTTCTACACCAACATGAACGGCCTGAACTATCGCAACGCGGTGGTGTCGAACGGATTGGCGTCGCAGCAGTCTTCAGTGAATGCCAGTTATACCTCCGGTCCACCGAACCAGCAGATTCCTGCATTTCCGATGATTCTTCCAGGGAACTCGCCTCTGTTCCAGGCTTCTCCAGACATATCCCTGGTCTCTCCACAGTTTCGCGCGCCCTACATATTGCAGGGCAGTTTACAGATTGAGCGCGAGATTCTCCCGGACACTACTTTGACCGTTGGAACAATGTGGAATCACGGTGTACACCTGCTTTCGGGCAGCGCCTACGATTTGAATCTGATGCCCTTGCAGGGAACTACGACTTACATCCAGTGTCCGCCCAACACAACCACGGCACCCTGCAGCGGACCACCGATGACCCTGCCCAACATGGACAATGGCCTGCTGACCGAAGGCCTCGTCAATCCCAACCTGGGCCAGATCGACGAACTGATCAGCCCCGCTCAGAACTACTACAACTCTCTGTTTGTGCAAGTGCAGCGCCGCATGTCGCGCGGACTCGCGCTGCAATTCTCATATACGTTCGCCAAGAGCATCATGCTCGATGGCATGGACTTCAACAATCAGTTCGACTTCAGCAATACTCACGCTGCTTCGCTGCTCGATCAGCGGCACCGCGTCAGCCTTGCCGCCGTATACCGGCCCGGGTTGGAAAAGCTCACCGCATCGGAGACCGGGCGCAAACTCCTCTCCGGCTGGCTGCTGAGCAGCGTCATGGAATTCTCTTCCGGCCGGCCGTATGCGGCTTTGTTGAGTCCGGCATGCACCAGTTCTACTCTCTCATTCGGGAATTGCGACGGCGTCGACGGCAACCTGAACGATACTGCCTTTAACCAGGACACCGCGAACACCGCCGGGGGCATCAATGGCGCCGGCCCAACTCCAGGCGTCGGTCTGAATTCCTTCTACGGCCCTTGGCTGGAGAGGATCGACATGGGATTGGCCCGCAGTTTTTCGATTCGGGAAGGCAAGGAACTTCAATTTCAGGCGCAGGCATTCAATTTATTCAACCACGCCAACTACTACGTGCAGAACGGAAATGGGATCAACCAGTTGCAGTACAATCCGATTGGAACTAACTGTGGCGATGGAATGTCGGTGAACCAGACCTGCTATCTCGTGCCCAACTCCGGCCCAGGCAATTTCGGAGCGTTGCAGGAAATCAGCCCCAACGGGCTGCCGCGCGTGTTGCAGTTTTCGGCGCGATTCTCGTTCTAGAATCTGCGGCAAAGCACACCATATTCGGAAGTCAATCTCATCCATGAGCTACGACGCCATCCTGATTGTTTCCTTCGGCGGTCCTGAGTCACGGGAAGATGTGATCCCCTTTCTGGAAAATGTTCTGCGCGGCAGAAACGTCCCCCGCGAACGCATGCTGGCCGTTGCCGAGCATTACTATCACTTCGACGGCAAGAGTCCGATCAACCAGCAGACCCGCGACCTCATCGCCGCGGTGAAAAATGAACTGGCCCTGCACGGTCCGAACCTGCCCGTCTACTGGGGCAACCGCAACTGGCATCCACTGCTGCCTGAAACTCTGCGCCAGATGCAGCAAGACGGCATTCGCCGCGCCCTCGCCTTTGTGACATCCGCCTACAGTTCATATTCTGGATGTCGCCAGTATCGTGAAAACATCGCCCGCGCGCAGAGCGAAGTTGGAACGGGCGCGCCAGAAGTCGACAAGCTGCGCGCGTTCTTCAATCACCCAGGATTTATTGATGCCACCGAAGACCGGCTGCGCGAAGCGCTGGCGCAGCTTCCCGCCGGCACGGCCCAGAGGGTCCAACTGGTTTACATCGCACACAGCATCCCGACCTCAATGGCGAATTCGTGCGACTACGTGAAGCAGCTCGAGGAAGTCAGGAAGTTGCTCTCCGCCCGCCTCGGCATCGCGAACGACGCGCTCGTCTATCAAAGCCGCAGCGGCGCTCCCGGCCAGCCCTGGCTTGAGCCGGACATTCTGGATTATCTGCGCGAAGTGAAGTCACGCAACCTCGCGAGCGCAGTCGTGCTCGCGCCGATCAGCTTCATCTCCGATCACATGGAAGTGCTCTACGACCTCGACATCGAGGCTCGCCAGCTCTGCCAGGAACTGCAACTGCCAATGGCGCGCGCAAAAACCGTGGGCGTGCATCCAAAATTTGTCGGGATGATTCGAGAGCTGATCCTGGAGAGAATGAATCCGAGCTCAGAGCGCCGGGCGCTGGGCTCTCTCGGCCCGCGACAGGATGTTTGTGCAGAAGATTGCTGTCCAGCTCCGCAGCGCCCAGCGCGGCCGCAACCCGCATCTTCCTAGGCGCGCAGCGAATCAGTGAGCAGTCGCCGGAACTTTCGGCGATTCGTAATCGGTGGCTTTCGGCCGGCCTTCCACCAGTCGCATCGTGTCGAGAATTGTCTGGATCACCGCCTCATTCCCCACCGCAGTGTTGACCATCATGTGGTAGAGCGAACGCGTGGGCCAGTCGGCATTGAAGTAGTGCTTGATATAAGCCGCCCGCTCTCGATCGACCGAGTCAACCATCAGTTCAGCCTCATCGGCGGAATTTCCATCCGCAATCGTCCGGCGAATTTTTTCTGCCCGCGGAGCATACAGAAAAACGTGAAAGGCGCAGGGATTCTCTCGCAGCAGATAGGGACCGCCGCGCCCCACAATCACCGAATCCCCTTCCTTCGAGATGCGGTTCATGATGTCCTGCATCATGGCCATCATGCGGTCGGCATCAAACATCTGGTTGCCCAGAGGAGCGCTCCGCTCGTAGCTTCCGCGCCAGAAAGTTTTGGCCAGACGATGAAAGGGGCTGTCCATACGCTCATCGCAGCGCATCACCGCCGCAGGATCAACCTTGGCAATGCGGGCGATCTCCTCGGTGAGCAAATGGTCCCAGAGTTTCCAACCCAGGCGTTGGGCGAGTTGTGCGGAGATGGCGCCGCCTCCGCAACCGTACTCGCGTTCAATGGTCACAACGCGAAACATATGCAGAAACCTCCTACCCGCCTACTTACCACCAGCCAACCCGACTTGGCCCGGAAGCAAGCGGGCTAAAAAGCTGTGCTAGTGTACCGCCATTCCGCCCGGTTTGCCCTTCTTAATCAGAAATACCATGGGCACCATCAACATGATGGCCAATCCCAGAAACCAAAAGCAATCGATATAAGCCAGCATAGTCGCCTGGCGCAGCACTGTAGCCTGCACCAACGCGTAGGCCCGGTTCGTCGCATCGCTGGCGCTCGCGCCCGCCGCCATCAGTGTGCTCGTCGCTCCCTGGATCATTCTCTGTAATGCCGGATTCGTCAGGCTTAGATTGTTGGACAAGCTGTTGAGATGGAATTGCGTGCGACGGTCCAGCATGGTGGTCACCACGGAAATTCCGACACTTCCCCCAATGTTGCGCGCCAGATTCATCAATCCGGAAGCGGCATTGTTCTTCTCTCGCGGCAAAAAGGCGTAGGCCGCGGTGTTGATCGGCACAAACAGAAATGCCATTCCCACCGCCTGGAAAATTCGCGCCATCACCACCGTGTGAAAGTCGATATCCAGATCGAAGTTAGTCATGTGAAACAGCGAGCCCGACAACATCACCAACCCGAAAAGCAGCAGCCAGCGCGGACTGTACTTCGACAACAAGAATCCGACCAGCGGCAGCAACAGCATGATCGCGAATCCCCCCGGCATGAGCGCCAACCCCGATTGCTCGGCCGTATAGCCAAGCATTGTCTGCATGAACAATGGCAACAACAACGTGCTTCCTAGCAGAGCGAATCCCAGCATAAACATCAGCAGGTTCGAGATTCCAAACGTTCGATCACGAAAGAGATGTAAATCGATGATCGGGTCTTTATGCCGCCATTCCCACACGACGACGAAGATCAACGATGCCGCCGAGACAATCGCCAGGCTCGTGATGAAGTGCGAAGCGAACCAGTCATCGCGCTGGCCCTTGTCCAGAACCACCTGCAATGCCCCCAGGCCAAGCGCCACAAAACTCAGACCAATGTAATCAATCTTTGTCTCATTCAGCTTGCGGCGTTTGAAATACGGCGGATCCTGAATGAGCCGCGACGTGAGCAGGATCGAAAGAATGCCGACCGGAATATTAATGAAGAAAATCCAACGCCAGCTGAAATTATCCGTGATCCATCCGCCCAGAGTGGGCCCGATAGCGGGCGCGGTCACGACCGCAATGCCATAGACCGCAAAAGCCATGCCGCGTTTCGCAGGCGGAAAGGTATCCGCCAGAATCGCCTGCTCGCTGGGCTGCAAACCGCCGCCGCCGACTCCCTGCAGAACCCGGCAAAGGATCAGGATTGCCAGATTCGGCGCCAGTCCGCATAAAAAAGAGCTGATGGTGAACAGAGCCACACAACTCATGTAGAAATTCTTGCGGCCCATGATGGACGAGAGCCAGCCGCTCAGCGGAAGAATGATTGCGTTCGAAACCAGGTACGAAGTCAGAACCCACGTGCTCTCGTCCTGCCCAGCGGAAAGACTCCCCGCAATGTGCGGCAGCGCCACGTTGGCAATGGAAGTATCGAGCACCTCCATGAACGTGGCCAGCGTGACCGCCAGGGCGATGATCCATGGGTTGATCGCGGGCCGCCCGGCGCCGGCCTGATCAAAGGTGGCTGCGGCGCTGCTCATTCACGAACCCAAACCTTGGGGTCGACCGACATTCCCGGACGCAGCAGATGATCGTTGTTCGACCCCGGATCAAGAATGATTTTCACCGGAACCCGCTGCACCACCTTGACGTAATTTCCTGTCGCGTTCTCCGGAGGCAACAAGCTGAACCGCGCTCCGCTGGCTCCGGCCACGCTCTCCACTTTGCCGTTATAAGTTTTGTCGTACGCGTCAACCTTGATCGTGGTGCGCTGGCCGACTTTCATCTCCCGCAACTGCGTTTCCTTGAAGTCAGCCGTGATCCATATGTCGTCGAGGTTGATGACCTTCATCAATTCCTGGCCCGGCGAGATGTTCTGGCCCACATCGACTGTGCGGTTGCTGACAATGCCATCCATCGGCGCCACAATTTTTGTGTATTGCAAATTCAGCCCCGCCTGATCGAGCGCGGCCTTCTTCTGCTGCTCCTGGGCGAGCGCTGCCGAGGCGCGGGCCCGGATCACCTGCATCTGTTTGGGAGCCGTTCGCGCGTAACTGACAGTGGCCTCAGCCCCGACCAGCTTGCCCTGCGCCTGCGTCACTTGCTGCTGCGCCGCATCCGCATTGGCGCGCGCCGCTTCCACACCAGCCGCCGTGGCCTGTGCCGAAGTCGTTGCGGTATCGAATTCCTGCTGCGAGATTTCCTGTTTCTCAACCAGTTGCTTGTATCGCAGAAGGTCGCTCTGCGCCTTCGCGTTATTGGCTTCCGCTTCCTGCAGTTGTGCCTTGGCCGCGGCGAATTGCTGCTTTGCACCCTGAATTGCGGCCCGCGCGCTGGTTACGTCGGCCTCCGACGATGACACCGCGCTGGTCGTATTCACGTCAGTAATCGGAACGTTCACTCCGGCGGCAACCGCCGCGGCCTGCGCATCCTCGAAGTCAGCCTTGGCCTTTTCATAGGCCACCTGATAGTCCGCCGGATCGATTTCGAGCAGCAGGGTTCCTGCCTTCACATATTGATTGTCTTGAATGTCGAGCTTGATCACGTGCCCCGAGACGCGGGTGCTGATCGAACTGATGTGTCCATCCACCTGCGCGTCGTCGGTGGTTTCATAGCTGGTCATGTAGCGATAGACAAAAAATCCCACAACCAGCAAAACCAGGACTCCGATCACAGCCGCGATACGAAATCCTGAGGTCTCTGTGCGCGAACGCCGGGTGTGAAAATCCCTCTCGCTCGAGGGCAACGGCTTGGTTTCCGTCTCTGGTTTCGCCGCTTCGGGAGGACTCTGTGTCGTCTGATCCATACGTTATTGATGGCCTTTCAAGAAGCGTCTGACGCCCTCTTCGGCATCGCCGATGGCTCGCGCCAGTTCAACTTTTGCCAGGTTATGCGCATAAAGACTTTCGATATAGGTTTCGTGCGCGCCAGCCAGCGACTCCTGCGCTTGCACCACTTCCAGATTGTCGGTGACTCCGGCCGCGAAGCGGTCGCGAGATTGCGTCAACGCCTGCTCGGCTAGATCGACGGAACTCCGCGCCACTTCGACCTGCTCCGCCGCGGCGTTCAAATCGAGCAATGACGCTCGCACTTCGTAGTCAATCTGCCCGCGCAGATCGGCCAACCGCGACCGCGCCTGCTTCAATTGGCTGTCGGCTTCGAGGACATCGCTGTGCACCTTATTGCCGGCAAATATCGGGATGTTCAATCCGCCCGCGACCTGCCACGTTCCATTCGACTGGCTGGGCGTAACTCCGATGTCTCCCAGGTTGGCATTTAGTTCAAGCGTCGGATACCGTCCCGCCGAAGCGCCGCGTTTCGAGAGTTCCGAGGAGCGCACCTGCGCCAGCGCTGCCTGATAATCGGATCGCGAGGTGTACGCCTTTTCCAGATACACCTCCACGGGCAGCGGCGTTAGCTCCTGGTAAGGAGCCTTCTCGGTCAGAACAAATTCCTGCCCCGGTGGCAAACCGATGACCCGGGCCAGCGACAATCTTTGCTTGGCCAAATCATTTCTCGCCGCAATCTGTTGCTGCTGCCGCGTCTGCAACTCCACTCGCGCTCGCAACGCATCAATGCTCGGAGTCAGCCCTGCTTTCAGCTGGTCAGCCGCTTTGTCGGATAGCGCCTGCGCATTCGTGACCTGCGCCTCTGCCGTCTCCACTCGCGCCGTCGCGGCGATGGATTGCAGATAGGCGTTCCCCACTGCCAGCACCACAATCTCCCGCGCGTCCTTGTAACTATACTGCGCGACTTTCACGCCCTCGGAAGCCGCGCGCGTTTTCTCCAGCGACTTGTAGTTGAAAAGCGATTGGCTCAGCGAAACGCGGGCATCGAAATAGTTGAACGCCGGTATCACCCGCGGAAACGCGGCGCCCGAGCCTGCTCCAAAGAACGGAGCCAGCTTGTTGAATCCCAACGCCGCCAGGCTTTGATTCTGCGCGTTCTCAATGATGTGAGCGCTCAGATTTGGCAGCAGATCGCTCAACTCCTTCCACCGCTCTCCGCGCGCAGTTTCCGTCTGGTCGCCCGCCAACAGAAGTCCGAGATTGTTGCGCAATCCCCGATCGATGGCGTCCTTGAAGTCGATTTGCAAAACCTCGCCGGTCGCTTTGCCCTCGGCAGCGCTCCCCTGAAACGGACTTTGTGAGCCCGGCAGCGATATGCTTGGCGTAGGTGACGGCGTCGTGGTCTGGGCCGGCAACTCGACGACGCTCCAAAGCGCAACACCCAGAACAGGGATCAGTGTCCTCAAAGCTTTCAATGAGCACCGCATTCTTAATAACTTAAATGATTGGGGACGTTTACCGCGGTCACAGGAAGTAACTCTTGCGCGGACCGCCAACGTCCTACTGTAAACCTATAACATAACCATTCCGATGCAATTGGATTCGCAACCTTCACCCCGCGATGCAAAACGATCCAACGGATCTGGCGGGCCTTCAGTCAACCCTCCGGCAGTCGCGGCTCTTGCCACCTCGTTCGCGGAAGTGCAATACCTTCGGTGCTTTGCCCGTCGCAGAGGCTGCCTGTAATCTATTCAACAAGGAAGGTTCATGCTGAAACCCGCCATTTTCGTCTTTGCGCTGTCGCTCTGCCTGACCGGGTTGGTGTCAGCGCAGAACGCGCCCACCACCAGCAGTGCGGAACGCAAGGTCACGACCCGGGTCGCACCCAGTTATCCGGAACTGGCTAAGCGTATGCACCTTCAGGGAGTTGTGAAAGTCGAAGTCATCGTCCGCCCGAACGGCGCCGTTAAGTCCACCAAGGTCCTCGGCGGGAACCCAGTCCTGGTTGATTCGGCCACCGAAGCGGTCAAACAGTGGAAGTTCGAGTCCGGCCCCAATGAGACCACGGAACTCGTACAGTTGACTTTCATACCGCAGTAACCGACCTCATGTCTGCTCCGGGTAAAGCCATCCAACGCGCGCTCGATCGCTATCGTCGGCGCTATCCCCGCTATCGCGCAGAGTTTCCGGTGGTAGTCACTCTGCTGTCGGCGGGCGATCGCCAGCGTCTCGATGGCCATTGCCGGGACGTTTCGCAAGCCGGTATCGGCGTGCTCGTCGCAGCCGACCTCATTTTAGGTGAGGTGGTAACGCTGAGTTTTTCGTTACCAAAATCGCGCGATGTGTGGGAGATGCGGGCCGTGATTCGCCATCGTCGCGGCTTTCACTACGGATTCGAATTTCTCTCGCCGTCCGACGAACATCACACGGCCTTGACTTCCTACTTACGGGAATTGGAGCGGGCCGATTCCGACGAAAGCGACCCTCTTGCTAAGTAGTGGCAAGTTGGTCACTAACTTAGGTCATCTTGAACTGCGGTAACCTTGGGTTGAATCTTAAGAGCGCGTGATTTCCGCTGTAGCGCGCAAGAGCTATCTTCCATGACTGTGGCAACAGGTACTGACTGGACGCACATTCTCTCCGACCCGGACCTTGTCCGGCACGTAGGCAAGCTGCTGCAAGCCTATCGCGAAGCTGCGCCCGACCATCGCGAGGAAGCGCTGCTCAAGGCGATGCGCGAGATCAAAGACGGCAAAGCTTCCGCCCAGGATCCTCCTGTCCAGGCTTCCCCTGCGCCGCGCCCCATCCCTACGCCCGCGTCCGCCACTCCTCCATTTGAGCCCGATCTCTTTACTCCAAATTGGGGCAGCGACCGCCGCCGTCATCCGCGCATGAAGTGCTTCGTCGCAGTCGAGATTCGCGTCGACGAGGTCCCCACTCCGATCTGGGGCAATCTCTCCAACACCAGCGTTGGCGGATGCCTGGTCGAAACCGCCACTCCCATCCCGCCGGGCTCGAAGGTCGAGATCGGTCTGTGGCTGCCCAACGATAAAATCTGGGTCAAAGGCTTCGCTATTTCCGGAACCATCACCCGCAGTGGCCCCGCCAACGGCGTCCGCATCCGCTTTGACGGGATGGTTCCCGCCGAACGCGATGCCCTTCGGCAGTTCCTCAAGTTCGTGCAGGAAACCACCCGCACTTCCACTACCGAGAACGGCTATCTCGAATTCTTGAAATAACCGCCTCCCGCCATTAGCGATTTTTTGCCTCGCTTCAATCCAACCGTCCGGGGAAATTGATACACTTCTCCCTATTGAACCCTTTCTGCAGTTGGACACTCTAAATGTTTTGAATGAGTAAGCGCGCCGGAACCAGGCTCCGGCTGGAGGAGAAGGGTCGCATGGTAGCCAGCGAACAGGTTTTAGCAACAGGACAGCAACTCGACACGTTGTGCGTTAACACGATTCGCACTCTTGCCATCGATGCAGTGCAACAGGCCAACTCCGGCCATCCCGGGGCCCCCATGGGCCTTGCGCCAGTTACCTATTCTCTCTGGCAAAAGTTTTTCAACTACGATCCCGCCGATCCCACCTGGCTCAATCGCGACCGCTTCGTTCTCTCCAATGGCCACGCCTCCGCCCTGCTATACGCCATGCTCTACCTGACTGAAGTTCGCCAGCTGGATCATGACGGCCACGTGACCAACGAGCTCGCTGTTTCCATGGAAGAACTGAAGCGCTTCCGCCAGCTTGGCAGCCGCACGCCAGGTCATCCCGAATCGCACCTCACTTCCGGCGTGGAAACGACGACCGGGCCGCTGGGCCAGGGCGTCGGAAATAGCGTCGGCATGGCTATCGCCGCCGACTGGTTTGCCGCCAACTTCAATCGCCCGGATTTCGAAATCTTCAACTACAACATCTACACCATGTGCAGCGACGGCGACCTGATGGAGGGCATCGGCGGCGAAGCTGCTTCGCTGGCGGGGCATCTGAAGCTTTCCAACCTGTGCTGGATGTACGACCACAACCACATCACCCTCGACGGCCCCGCCGATTGGTCGTTCAGCGAAGACGTCGCCACCCGCTTCATCGGCTATGGCTGGAATGTCACCCGCGTTGCCGATGCCAATGATCTCGAAATGCTCGACCGCGCCTTCCAGGTCTTCCGTGACACCAAAGACCGTCCTACTCTGATCATCGTTGACAGCCACATAGGCTACGGATCGCCCCACAAGCACGACTCCAGTGCCGCTCACGGCGAGCCTCTGGGCGAAGAAGAAGTGCGCCTCACGAAAAAATTCTACGGCTGGCCCGAAGACGCAAAATTCCTCGTGCCCGACGGCGTGCGCGAACATTTTCAGCGAAGAATTCGGCAAGCGCGGCCGCGACCTGCACGCCCAATGGTCGAAGACGTTTCAAGCGTACTCCCAGAAATTTCCCGACCTGGCCGACCGCCTCGATCACATGCAGCACCGCGAATTGCCCGCCGGATGGGACAAAAATCTTCCGACCTTCCCTGCCGATGCCAAAGGCATGGCCACACGCGAAAGTTCCGGCAAGGTTTTGAACGCCGTCGCACAGAATATTCCGTGGCTCATCGGCGGCTCAGCCGATCTTGCGACCTCGAATAAAACGACCCTGAAGTTCGATGGCGCGGGCGATTTCAGCGCGACGAATCACGCTGGACGCAATCTGCACTTCGGCGTGCGCGAACACGCTATGGCCGCCGCCGTGAATGGTATGGTCGTGTCCCGCATTCGAGCCTTTGGCGCGACCTTCTTCAACTTCAGCGACTACATGCGGGCCAGCATCCGCCTGGCTGCGCTCATGGAAATCCCATCGATTTTCATTTTCACCCACGACTCTATCGGCGTCGGCGAAGACGGCCCTACGCACCAGCCCATTGAGCAACTCGCAGCGTTACGGGCGATGCCAAATCTGCTCGTGATCCGTCCCGGCGATGCCAACGAGGTCGTCGAATCCTGGAAGATCATCGCGCAGTTGAAGACTTCTCCAGTGGCTCTGGTCCTGAGCCGCCAGAACATGCCCACTCTCGATCGCGCGAAGTACGCACCAACTGCGGGAGTCTCCAAGGGCGCTTACATTCTCGCCGACGCGCCCAACGGCAAGCCCGACGTCATTCTGATGGGTACAGGTAGCGAACTCTCGCTCTGTGTCGATGCTTACGAAAAATTGAAATCCGAAGGCGTCAACGCCCGCGTCGTCAGCATGCCGTGCTGGAAGATTTTCGAGGAGCAGGACGCGACCTACAAAGAAAGCGTCTTCCCCGCAAATGTCACCGCACGCGTCTCCGTGGAGATGGCGGCCACGTTCGGCTGGGATCGCTACGTCGGCCCCAAGGGACGCATGATCGGCATGCACCGCTTCGGAGCCTCGGCTCCGCTGAAAGATCTGTTGAAGTATTTCGGATTCACTGTGGACGCGGTCGTTCGCGAAGCGCACGCCACTATCGAAAGCAAGTAATTCGTCCGCAACGGCTCCGTTTGGCCCGTCATCCAAGAAGCTATGGAGGCAATCATGCAACCCACTGGAGTTCTCGAAACCGCGAAAGCCAATCCTCTCAAGCAACTTCTCAACTATGGCCAGTCGATGTGGCTCGACTACATTCGCCGCGATCTGTTCACCACCGGAAAACTGAAGCAATACATCGATGACGACGGCCTGCGCGGCATGACCTCGAATCCCGCCATCTTCGAAAAGGCCATCGCCGACAGTTCTCTCTACGATGACATTCTGAAGACGCTGGCCAGCCGCAAAGATCTCAACGCCACTGCCAAGTTCGAAAAGATTGCCATCCGCGACATTCAGGATGCCGCCGACGCGCTGCGAGGCGTTTACCAGGAATCGAACTTCCGCGACGGCTACGTCAGCCTCGAAGTCTCTCCGTACCTCGCGCGCAAGACGCAGGAAACCATCGACGAAGCCCGCCGCTTGTGGAAAGAAGTCGGCCGCGACAACGTGATGATCAAGGTTCCCGGCACGAAGGAAGGCATTCCCGCCTTCCAGCAACTGATCTCCGAGGGCATCAACATCAACGTGACGCTGCTGTTCGCGCAGGAAGTTTACGAACAGGTCGCCGAGGCCTATATCGCGGGCCTGGAAGGCTACGCCAAGCGCGGCGGCAATCTGAAAAAAATGGCCAGCGTCGCCAGTTTCTTCATCAGCCGCATCGATACGCTCATCGATTCCCTGCTCGATGCCAAAATAAAGTCGACTTCCGACGCGAGCCAGCAGGCTTTCCTCAAAGGTCTGCAGGGCAAGGTTGCCATCGCCAACGGCAAGCTCACATACAAGGCATATCAGCACATCTTCAGCGGGCCGCGCTGGGACGCACTTGCTGCCAAGGGAGCGCAAACGCAGCGCGTCCTCTGGGCCAGCACCAGCACCAAGAATCCCCATTACCGCGATGTGATCTACGTCGAAGAATTGATCGGCCCCGATACCGTCAACACCATGCCGCCCGCGACCATTGAAGCCTTCCGCGATCACGGCCGGCTGCGCAACAGCCTCACTGAAAACGTCGACGCCGCCAAGAAAGTCATGGATGATCTGGCGCGCGCCGGCATCTCAATGAAGGAAGTCACTGACAAGTTGACCGACGACGGAGTGAAGCTGTTCGCCGACGCCTTCGACAAACTGCTCGCCACCATCGACAAAAGCACGCAGGCAAAAAGCTGAACGCACAACGGGATGAAGACCGTGGACGCACTGAAGACTGAGAATAAATCGGCGCTGCCGAACTTGTGCCTCGCCTGCTTCATCGGCCGTCACCAACTGCAAGGAGAACGTTATGCAATTAGGAATGGTGGGTCTCGGGAAGATGGGCGCGAACATGACACGGCGCCTGATGCGAGGCGGACATCAGTTGGTCGTTTCCGATCTCAGTCCTGATTCCGTCAAGAAACTCGCAAGCGATGGTGCAACTGGCTCGTCGTCGTTGCAAGACCTTATCTCAAAGCTAACCCCACCTCGCGCCATATGGATCATGGTTCCCGCCGGAGGTCCGACCGAACAGACGGTTCAGGCGCTCGCGCAGCACTTGCAAAAAGGCGACGCCATCATCGACGGTGGTAACTCCTATTTTAAAGATGACGTGCGCCGCGCCAAAGAACTCGAGCCCAAGGGCATCCACTATCTCGACGTCGGCACCAGCGGCGGTGTCTGGGGCCTGGAGCGCGGCTACTGCATGATGATTGGTGGCCCCAAAGAGGCCGTCCAGCGCCTCGATCCCATCTTCAAAACCCTCGCTCCCGGCATCGGCGACATCCCCCGCACGCCCGGCCGCGAAAAACTTGGCGGCACTTCCGAACAAGGTTACATTCACTGCGGCCCCTCCGGCGCCGGACACTTCGTCAAGATGGTACACAACGGCATCGAATACGGCATGATGCAGGCCTACGCCGAAGGCTTCGACATCTTCAAAAATGCGACCAGCAAAGAATTGCCAGAAGATATACGCTACGACCTGAATCTGCCCGACATCGCCGAAGTCTGGCGCCGTGGCAGCGTGGTAAGTTCGTGGCTGCTCGATCTCACCGCGATGGCGCTAGCCGAAAATCCGACGCTCTCCGAATACGAAGGTTATGTGCAGGACTCCGGCGAAGGCCGCTGGACCATCCAGGCCGCAATCGAAGAAGCCGTTCCGGCCGATGTGCTGACCGCCGCGTTGTATGTCCGCTTCCGCTCGCGCCAGCAGCACACCTTCGCGGAAAAAATGCTCTCGGCGATGCGGCAGAAATTTGGTGGACACATTGAAGCTGGCGCGGCCAAGGCTCATTAGCCAGCCACGCCGACGGTTAGCACCAACAGAAAGTTTCCAGAGGATTCCAGTTATGGCTCAAGTAGCAGAACAGCCCACCGTAGCGCTGCCTAAGGTTGGCAGGCAGGGCGATCCGTGTGTGATGGTCATCTTCGGCGCCGCTGGCGACCTGACCGGCCGCATGCTGATCCCGGCACTCTACAACCTCGCCCGCGCCGGATTGCTTTCGCGCGAGTTCGCCATCGTCGGCGTCGCCCGCAGCAAGATGTCGAATGAAGAATTCCGCCAGCGCGTTCATGACGACATCAAGGAATATTGCGGCGAGTGCGTCGACGATGCTCTTTGGGAATCTTTCAGCCAGCGCTTCTACTATTTCACCGGAGACTTCAACGACAAAAATCTCTACCCGCAACTGAAAGATTTTCTCGCCAAGATCGACGAGACCCATAAAACTCAGCAGAATTTCTTCTACTACCTCGCGACCGCTCCCAATTACTTCGGACCCATCGTCGAACAACTCGCCGCCGCTGGATTGATGCAACAGGAGAACAACCACTGGCGCCGCGTGATCATTGAAAAGCCCTTCGGTCACGATCTGGACTCCGCCAAAGCGCTCAACCAGCAACTCCTGAAAGTTGCCGAAGAGACCCAGATTTACCGCATCGATCACTATCTCGGCAAAGAAACCGTGCAGAATATTTTGGCCTTCCGCTTCGCCAACGGAATCTTCGAGCCGGTCTGGAATCGCCGCTACATTGACCACATTCAGATTTCCGTTGCCGAAACGGTGGGCGTCGAGGGCCGTGGCAGTTATTTCGATCATGCCGGCTCGCTGCGCGACATGGTGCCGAACCATATCATGCAGTTGATTTCGCTCACCGCCATGGAGCCGCCGATTTCCTTCGAGGCCAATGCCGTGCGCGACGAGCAGGCGAAAATCCTGCACGCCATCCAGCCGCTGGGCGATGAAGAAGTTCTCAGCCGCACGGTTCGCGGCCAGTACGGCGAAGGCACCGAAGATGGCAAGCGCGTTCCCGCCTATCGCTCCGAGCCCGACGTTGCTCCCGATTCGCGCACTGAAACCTTCGTCGCCATGAAGTTGCTCATCGATAACTGGCGCTGGGCCGACGTCCCTTTCTACCTTCGCACCGGCAAGCGCATGCCCGTGCGCAATACCCATATCGTGATACAGTTTCGGCGAGCGCCATTTGTGCTGTTCCGCGACACGCCGGTCGAACACTTGATGCCCAATCAACTCGTTCTGCACATTCAGCCCGAAGAAGGCATCTCGCTGCAGTTCGCGGCCAAGGTGCCGGGGCCCGTGATGCGTCTGGGCACGGTCGACATGAATTTCGAATATCAGGAATATTTCGGCAAGCAGCCCAGCACCGGATACGAGCGCTTGCTGCACGATTGCATGATCGGCGATCAGACGCTGTTTCAGCGCGCCGACATGGTAGAAGCGGGATGGGCCGTGGTCAGCCCTGCGCTCGATTTGTGGAAAGCGCTTCCACCGCGCAACTTCCCCAACTATGCCTCGGGCACGTGGGGACCGAAGGAAGCCGACGAACTGCTGGAGCGCGACGGTCGCCGCTGGAGGAATTTCGAAAAATGATCCTGGCCGGCGATATTGGCGGCACCAATGCCAGGCTAGCTTATTTTCAGGCCCAGAACGGCCATCTAAGCCTGATCTCCGAGCGTGTCTTTCCCAGCCGCGAGCATCATGAACTGGGAGAGATCGTCTGCCAGTTCCTCAAAGATTCCGGCACTCGCCCCGAGGTCGCATGCTTCGGCATCGCTGGTCCAGTGCGCAACGGCCGCGTCGAAACTTCCAACCTGCCCTGGGTCATCGAGCAATCCAAGCTGGCCAGGCAGATTCAGCTTCCCGCCACGCTGTTAATTAATGACCTCGAAGCCAGTGCGTGGGGCATCGGCGCGCTGAGCGCAACCGACCTGGTGCCACTCAACAAAGTGACTGAACCGGCGATCGGCAATCAGGCGGTGATTGCTCCGGGAACGGGCCTCGGCCAGGCCGGGTTATTTTGGGACGGCACGCGCCACCACGTTTTCGCCTGTGAAGGCGGCCACTGCGACTTCGCGCCACAAGGAGACCTGCAGATCGAGCTGCTCCGTTTTCTTGAAGCCCGTTTCGGCCACGTCAGCTACGAGCGCATTCTCTCCGGCCCGGGTCTCGTCAATGTGTACGAGTTCCTGCGCGACGGCCAACATCAAAAAGAGACTCCCGAAGTTGCGGCGCAGATTCAGAAAGACGATGCCGCCGCGGCGATCTCGCGCGCCGCGCTGGCCGGGTCCTGCCCTCTCTCAGTAAAAGCGCTCGATTTGTGGATCGCGGTTTATGGCGCCGAAGCATCGAATCTGGCGCTGAAAGTCATGGCTACCGGAGGCCTGTTCCTGACCGGAGGCATCTCGCCCAAGATTCTCGCAAAATTGACCGGGCCCACATTCATGCAGGCCTTCCTCGAGAAAGGACGCCTGCGCCCTCTGCTGGAAGCGATTCCGGTGAAGGTGGTGATGAACGAAAATGCGGGGCTTTTAGGCGCAGCTCGCTGTGGCGCACAGTGGGCCAAAAAAGTTGAAGCTGTTCGTTGAGGCCTTCTTGGATTCTTCGATTGAAATCCGCAAGCTAACCACACCACAAGAATTGTTCGCCGCAGCCGCGGACGAAGTCCTGCGCGCCGCCGCCGAAGCGGTCAATGATCGCGGCCGCTTCGCCATCGCACTCTCTGGCGGGTCCACTCCGAAAGCGCTCTTCAATCTGCTCGCCACCAACGCGCGCACTGCGCTCCCCTGGGATCGCACATACTTTTTCTGGGGCGATGAACGGCACGTGCCCCCAACCGACCCCGAAAGCAACTTCGGCATGGCCGACGAAACCATGCTCTCGAAAATTCCAGTCGCCCCCAGCAACATCTTCCGGGTCGAAGCTGAGAATCCCGATGCCGCAGCGGCCGCAGCTGCCTACGAGCAGGTCTTGATAAAATTCTTCTCGCTTCAGCCCGGCGAATTCCCTCATTTCGATCTCATCCTTCTCGGCCTGGGCCCGGACGGCCACACCGCATCGCTCTTCCCCGGATCCGCAGCGCTCGAGGAAAAATCGCGCCTGGTGGTTGCCAATTGGGTGGAGAAGTTCAAGACCTACCGCATCACCTTAACCCTGCCCGTGCTGAATGCCGCGCGCTCGGTAGCATTTCTGGTCAGCGGCACCGACAAAGCCGAGGCCGTCAAGCAGGTTCTGGAAGGAAGCGCCCCCGGCGAACAATATCCTTCAAAGCTAGTCCGCCCGCAGAATGGAAAACTGCTGTGGCTATTGGATCGCGCCGCCGCCAGCCAACTCTCGGCCTAAAAGTCTCAAAAGAAAATCAGCAATGTGCCGTGAGAAGGTCGCTGCCTGACCTCTGTGTTTCCTCTGCGACCTCTGTGGTGAAAGGGCTTTCCGGGTAAGAGAGTTACTCGCGCCAGTCGCCAATCTCTTTCAATCCCTTGCCGCGGGCGTGCTCGAACAGCCGCACCCGATGGCGTGAGTGCTCAAACTCGTGGATATCGGCCCATACCTCAGCTTCCCAGCCTTTATCGTGCGCCGCCGATTCTCCACAAGTGGCGCAGCGGGTATGCAAAGTCACCTGCACAGCCTCCACGCAAGCGGGAACGGCTCCGGGCAATTCGATGAAGATGCAGCGCACTTCCCTGATCTCTTCATTCTCGTCCAGCAAGTGCTCGTAGCGCAGCAGATATCCGAATCCCAACTTCTTGGCCTCCGACTCAGCCTCGGCGCGAGTCGGAAAAGGACCATACTCGGCCCGCATCTGTTCGGTTGAATCGCACGTCATCCAGAAGGTCTCTGTGTAGGCCATCGCCGTTTGCCCTGGGTCCCAAGTAAGCTGCGGCCCAAATGGCTTGGGTCGCCTAATCCGGCTGGTCCGGCTCGTCGCTGTCGTTGAGCCGGCCAGCTCTGTCAAGACCCATGGTGCAATTGCGATGCCTTTGACGGTAGAGATCCAAGTCATTGAACTGAAATGACTTTCGCAGGTTCTTCTCCAGTTGCCCCAGACGCCTACGTGAAACTGGTTGCAGCAGTTGGAGAGTTACCCCGGTTACCGTGACAGCCCGCCCACGGCCCTGGCCAGATAATTGGCCACCGGAGATGGCTTCCCCTCGGTCACCGCGCAGGGCGGTACCTGCTGGCTGGCATTGTCTGGCGCACTGTCCGGCCAGGTCTTCCCGCCGTGGCTGGCCACATACATCGCCAGTTCCAGACGGCTCCAAACGCCCAGCTTGTCAAAGGCGCTGCGCAGGTGGTTCTTGATCACCTGCTCGCTGGTGCCGATAATCTTGCCGATCTCGCGGTTGGTTAAACCCTGCCACACCAGAATTGCCACCTGCACTTCTTTGGGAGTAAGACATTCGCGCGGCATCATGACTGGGCCTCCTCTTTGGTAAACATGGCAATGGCCAGCTTCACCCGCTTGCGGCCATCACGAATGCCCGCCCGCAGGAACAGCGTGCGCAGATGTTGTTTGACGGTGCGCGGACTGATGTTGAGCTGGCCCGCAATTTCTTTGTTACTGCAGCCCTGCACCAGCAAATTCAGAACCTGCTGGTCGCGAGGCGTCACTTTCACTTGATCCAGATCGATCATGGCTTACTTCCTCCGATTCACTGCCGTCTTGTCTTATGCACCTCTTTCGCCATTTGTTCGATCCTCTCTCCTCCCCCACCCTAACACTTTGGTATGCAGCCACTTGCGTGCACTTCTTCCCTTTTCATGTGGCTTTCAGGACCACCGTGATAGGCTGTGCCAGTTCCAAATTGGTCCAACCGCCAGACCCGTGACCGGCACTTTCACCATCTCCGCCTCGCATTTCGTCTGTCGCTGTTCATTCCCGCTGCAGGATCGGGTGCTCTCTCGCAGATTCGCGACTCAACTCCATCTCTTTTGCTATCAATCATATTCGTTTCGCCCAGTGCTTCCCCTTTGCCCGGAGGTTAACCCGTGAAGCTGTATATCGAGGCTCGATCCACGCTAATGGCTCGCCCACTCCCGTTTCTGCACTTTTACCCCCCATGCCATTCTCGTTTTAGCCCTCCTCACCTTCGCCAGCACGAGTTTTGCACAGGAGGCGCCGTCACCCCCCTTGCAATCCAGCACCACGGCCACAGGCGCTCCCCTGACCATCACCTTGCAAGACGCTCTGCAGCGCGCCCGCCTGAACGATCCCGAGTACCGGTCGGCTCTCACCGATCTCGGACTGGCCCGCGAAGATCGCGTGCAATCGCGCGCCGGACTCCTGCCCAACCTGAATTACACAAATTCGTTCATCTATACCCAAGGCGTGGGACGCTTGCCCGCGACTTGTGCGACGGCCACCGCCAGTTGCCCGGCCTCACGCTTCATCGCCAATAACGGCGTGCACGAATACATCAGCCAGGCCGACGCGCACCAGTCCCTTTCTCTGACCAACTTTGCCGATTACCGGCGCTCTTCGGCTCTGCTGGCGCAGGCCCGGGCCAAAGCCGAAATCGCCACCCGTGGCCTGGTGGTCACCGTCACTCAGGCCTACTATGCCCTGGTCGTTGCCGAGCGCAAGTATTCGACGGCACAGCGTGCCGAGGCTGAAGCCGCTCACTTCCTCAAGATCAGTCAGGATCTCGAGCACGGCGGAGAAGTCGCCCACGCCGACGCCATCAAGGCCCGCATCCAGGCGCAGCAGAAGCAGCGCGATCTCCAGGAAGCGCAGCTCGATATGGAGCGCAGCCGCCTCGACCTGGCCGTGCTCCTGTTTCAGGACTTCAATCAGGATTTCACCGTGGTCGACGATCTGCAGACCGCCGAGCCGCTGCCCAGCTTTGCCGAAGTCGAGACCACGGGCAGGAAGAATAATCCTGAACTCCGCGCCGCGCTGAGCGCCTACCAAGCCTCGAAGCACGAAGTGACCGCGGCCTGGGGAGGACTGCTGCCATCTCTGAGTGTCGACTTCTTCTACGGCATCGACGCCAACCGTTTCGCTACTCGGACGGATGGCATTCGCAATCTCGGTTACTCGGGCGTGGCCACCTTGCAGATTCCCATCTTCAGCTGGGGCGCGGATCGCAGCAAGCTCAAGCAGGCTGAACTCCGCCGCGATCAGGCGCGCGTCGAGTTGACCCATGCGCAGCGCGAACTGCTCAGCCGACTGCGGCAGTTTTACAATGAGGCCGCAATGGCGCGCGACGAAATGGAATCTCTCACCAGCTCGGCAGACTTAGCCGCTGAGAGCCTCCGCCTCACCAACCTGCGCTATCAGGCCGGAGAATCCACCGTGCTCGAAGTCGTAGATGCGCAGAACACTCTGACGCAGGCTCGCGGCGCCTACGACGATGGCCAGTCGCGCTATCGCGTCGCCGTCGCCACCTTGCAGACCCTGACAGGAACCTTCTAGAGCAATGAACCACTTCCACTCACTTGCGAACCCGGGCCGCTGCAACATCCATCGCCAGCGCAGAACCCTCGCCTTGGCCCTCGCGGCTCTGACCGCATCGCTGCTCTCCGGCTGCAACTCCGAAAAGGGCGACAAGGAACCCACGGTCAGCGTGCAGGTCGCTGCCGTCGAAAAAACTACCATCGAGCACACCATCACCACACAGGCCATTCTCTTCCCCCATGCCCAGGCGGCGATCGTTCCCAAAATCAGCGCCCCGGTGCAGAAGTTTCTGGTCAAGCGCGGCAGCCACGTAAAAGAAAACGAACTGCTCGCCGTCCTCGAGAACCGCGACCTCACCGCCGCCGCGCAGGACACCAAAGGCGCCTACGATCAGGCCCAGGCCAACTACGAAACCACCACCGCCGCCAGCCTGCCGGAAGAAATTCAGAAGGCCGAAGCCGACGAGCAGCAGGCCAAGCAGGCGCTCGAGGCCGAGGAACTGGTCTTTCAGAGCCGTCAGAAACTTTTCGAAGAAGGCGCGCTGCCCCGAAAAGAACTCGACCAGTCGCGCGTAGATATCATCCAGGCGCGTAATCAATATGCCATCGCTAAGAAGCATCTCGACGCGCTGAACTCCATCGGCAAACAGAACGAACTCAGATCCGCCGCCGGACAACTGGAATCGGCGAAAGGCAAATATCTCGGCGCGCAGGCGCAACTCGGCTACTCCGAGATTCGCAGCCCCATCGATGGCGTCATTACCGACCGTCCGCTCTATCCCGGCGAAATGGCGGCGGCGGGAACGCCTCTGCTGACGGTCATGGATATTTCTTCCGTCATCGCCAAGGCTCATATTCCGCAGAGCGAGGCTGCATATTTAAAAGTCGGCGATGCGGGAATCATCACCGCTCCCGGCGTCGAACATCCCATCGAAGGCAAAGTGACGGTCGTCAGCCCGGCGCTCGATCCCAACAGCACCACGGTCGAGATTTGGCTCGAGGCCGGAAATCCTAAACATGAATTGAAGCCCGGCACCAGCGTGCAGATCTCACTGACCGCGCAGACCATCAAAGATGCGCTGGTCGTTCCCGCCAACGCGGTGCTCACCGCGCCCGATGGAACTTCTTCGGTCATGGTTGCCGGCTCCGATGGTCGCGCTCATCAGACCGCAGTCAAACTCGGCATTCGCAACGGCAACAACGACGACGTGCAGATCACCGAAGGCGTCCACGAAAATGACAAAGTCATTTCGTCCGGCTCCTACGGCCTGCCCGACAAAACAAAGATTCAAATTCAAGCCGCGCAACCAGCGGAGGGCGGCGCAGAAAGCGCCAAGCCGCCAGCCTCGAAGGACGCTTCGAAAACTCCCAGTGAGGGATCGAGTGACAAATAGCCGGTGCGGAGTCTCTGCGTGAACTCGCCTCATCACGAAGCCAACCCCAGGCCAGGCTCGCAATCCGCTGCCGCCCGCCACTGGATGGAGCAGCACTCGCGTCCCCTCATCTTTCTGATTCTGACGCTCGCGCTGCTGGGCGCTTATCTCGCCTTCACCATCCCGGTCTCGGTGTTTCCGCAAACCAATTTCCCGCGCGTCCTCATCGCCGTCGACAACGGCGTGATGCCCATCGATCAGATGATGGTCACCGTGACCCGGCCCATCGAGGAGGCCGTCAATAGCGTCCCCGGCCTGCTCAACGTCCGCTCCATCACCAGCCGCGGCTCCGCCGAAGTCGATCTCTACTTCCGCTGGGACGTTGACATGTTCCAGACGCTGCAATATGTGAACGCCGCCATCTCGCGCGTGCAGCCGGAGCTTCCCGCCAGCACCAAGATCGAAGCCCATCGCATGACCTTCGCCAGCTTCCCCATCCTCGGCTACAGCCTCACTTCCGACAGCATGCCGCAGACCAGGCTGTGGGAGATGGCGACCTACGAAATGAAGCCGCGGCTCAACCGGCTCGACGGCGTTTCCACCGTGATCATCCAGGGCGGGCAGGAACCGGAATTTCACATCACGCCCGATCCCGCCAAGCTGCTCACCGCCAACGTCACCGTGCAGGACATCCTCGCCGCCGTGCAGAAAACCAACCTCATCGATTCTCCCGGCCTGATCGAGAAAAATCATCAGCTTTATCTCGGCCTCGTCAACGGCCAGGTCCGCACGCCCGAAGAGATCGCGAATACGGTCATCAAAAGCACGCCGTCTGGAATTCCCGTCCGCATCGGCGACATGGCTACGGTCGAGCCTGGCGTTAAGCCCATTTACACCGTCGTCACTGCCAACGGCAAGCCGGCCGTGTTGCTGAATATCAATCGCCAGCCCGACGGCAACACCGTGCAAGTAGCGCAGGAAGTGCGCGACGAAATCGAGCAGATTCGCAAGACCCTGCCCCCCGGCGTACACATTGAGCCCTTCTACGATCAGTCGATCATCGTCAGCGAATCCATCAAGAGCGTGCGCGACGCGATTCTGCTGGGTCTCATTCTCGCGTCGATCATTCTGGTTGTCTTCCTGCGTGACTGGGGAACTTCGCTCGTCGCCGGTCTCGTCATTCCCGTCACCATCATGGTCACCTTCATCGCCCTGAAGATCATGGGCGAGACCTTCGATCTGATGACTCTCGGCGGCCTCGCCGCAGCCGTCGGACTCGTCATCGACGACGCCATCGTGGTCGTCGAAAACATCGTGCTCCATCGTGACATGGGCCAAACGCGCCTCGAAGCAATTCAAAGCGCGCTCAAAGAAATTACCATTCCGCTGATCGGATCGACGATTACGCCCATTGTCGTCTTCATTCCGCTCATCTCCATCACCGGCGTGACCGGCGTCTTCTTTCGCGCGCTCGCGGTCACGATGTCTGTCTCCCTGCTGACGTCGCTGGTGCTCGCGCTGACCTGGACTCCGACTCTAAGCCAGTATCTGATTCGCGGACGAAGGCCCGGCCAGAGTGCGGAGGAAAATCCCGCGGCACCGGTCGAGACTCCACTCGCACACGACGACGAAACGGAACACAGAAGAGCAGAGTGCAGAGCTTCACCAGCTTCTCGCCGCCGAAGAAAAACATCTCAGCGGATTTTTCCTGCGAGTCGTCAATTTCCACGAACGCTGGCTGCGCCGCGCACTCGATCGCCCGCGTCTGCTCGCCCTCTTCAGCGCCGCCCTGATTGCTGTCGCCGTGATCTGTTACTTTTTCTGCGGCTCCGACTTGCTCCCCGAGATGGATGAAGGCGGATTCACCGTCGACTACATCATGCCCGCGGGCAGTTCGCTGGCGGAAACCAACCGCGTCGTGAGCCACGTCGAGCACATGCTGCGCGCCATGCCCGAGGTCGAGAGCACTTCCCGGCGCACCGGGCTGCAGCTCGGTCTCGCCGCCGTCACCGAGGCCAACACCGGCGACATTCTGGTCAAGCTCAAATCCAAGCGTGACCGCGGCATCGATGAAATCATGGCCGACGTGCGCGCCCAGATCAAAAAAGAAGAGCCCGCCCTCGATGTCGATCTGATTCAAGTGCTGCAGGACATGATCGGCGATCTCACTTCCTCGCCCCAGCCCATCGAGATCAAACTGTTTTCACCCGATCCCAAGCTCCTCGAAGAGTGGGCGCCGAAAGTCGCCGACGCGATTTCGAAGATCGACGGCGTGGTCGACCTCCTCAACGGCATCGACAATACAATCAGCGGCCCCGCAGTCACCTTCCAGGTTGATCCCAGCGTCGCCGCCCGCGCTGGATTCAGCGCCGAAGAAATCGCCCTCGATGCTTCCGCCATTCTCGAAGGCGAACCCGCTCCCACCCCGGTGGTGGCCAATGGCCGCGCCTACACGCTGCGCGTGCGTTTCCCCGCGGCCAATCGCGCCTCGCTCGAAGCCATGCAGAACACCTTGCTGGTCAGCAGCACCGGACACACCGCAACTCTCGGCGCCCTAGCCACCGTCATCGAAGTTCCCGGTCAGACCGAAATCCGTCGCGAAAACCTGCAGCGTGATGTCGCCGTCACCGCCCGCCTCGAAGGCCGCAGCCTGGGCAGCGGCATGGCCGACGTTAAAAAAGTCGTCGCCGGATTGCACATCCCGTCCAGCATCCGCGTCGAATACGGTGGCACCTACGAAGAACAGCAGAAGTCATTCCACGATCTGGTCATGGTGCTCATCCTCGCCATTCTGCTGCTCTTCATCGTGCTCCTGTTCGAATTCGGAAACTTCGCCGCGCCGGTCGCGATCCTGTCCTCCGCGCTGCTCTCCACAGCCGGAGTTTTCATCGCCCTGCTGATCACCCGGACCACCTTCAACATTTCTTCGTTCATGGGAATGATCATGGTCATCGGCATCGTGGCCAAGAACGGAATCCTCCTTCTCGATGCCGATCAAAAGATGCGCACCCTGGGACTCTCACCGAAGAATGCCATCTTGCAGGCCGGTCGCCGCCGCTTGCGCCCCATCGTCATGACCGCTCTCGCTACGGTCGCCGGCATGGCTCCGCTGGCTTTCGCCCTCGGCGCCGGATCCCAGATGTTGCAGCCGCTGGCCATCGCAGTCATCGGCGGCGTGCTGATTTCCATGGTGCTCTCGCTCATCATCACTCCCGCTGTGCACTTCTATCTCAGCGGGCGAAAAGAATCTGCCGTTACGGGCGTATCGGAGTAAGCCGCCTCGCGCCGGCTGCGCAGTTACCATGGTCATCACGCTCGCCGCGCGAGGTGACTCCCGTTCCGCATCCTAAGATCACTCGCCCCCTGTCGCTCCCGGCGGTACACTAACCGCGCAGTCGAAGCATCCCGGCAAGAGAGCGAGCGAGGCGTGTTTTCAATCGTTTTCCCTGTCTGGATCGCATCTGCCGGTGCGGGTTTGCACTAGAATAAACAGATATCTTCCGCCGGGAAGCGGCCGTTGGAGCCCGGCGCGCCACACCTGACGGTCGGGTGGAACAAGCATTGTGTCGGAAGAAAAAGACAAACCAGAGTTGGGCGAACCAAAGTTGGGCGAACCAGAGTTGGACAAACCAGGGTTGGGTACACCCGCCTCGGAGAAGCCACCGTTCGACGAGCAGGCCCTCGCCCGCCTCCTCGAAGCGGCCTATGTGCTGCAGGAGCACAACCGCCGCCTGCAGGCAATGGAACTGCGCATCCCACCCCGCCCGGAACTGACTGAACCGGAAGTGCCCGCTCCTCCCGCTCCACTCGTCGAAGGAACATCCAAGCCCGCTCACGAGGCCGATTACACTTACACGCTCGGCCAGATCGTCGATCTGCAACACCAAATCCAGGTGCGCCATCTGGAATTTGCGGATGTGACCGCGCTGATCGCCTCCCGCGTTACCGAAATTGCTCAGGCCGATGGATGCGCCATCGGCATCCTCGAAAATAAAAAGGTTCTCTACCGCGCTTCGTCCGGTGAAACCGGCTTGCCCGTGGGCACTGCCGTTGCCATGGAGAAAGCCCTCTGCGTGGCCACCCTCAGAACCGGCCAGGTCGTGCGCTGTCCCGATGTAAATACCGAATTCCTTCTCGATGCCGACGAATGCCGGCGTCGCGGCATCCAGTCTCTCATCGCCGTTCCTATTTATCACGATGGTGGCATCGTCGGCGGTCTCGAACTTTATTACTCCCGCCCACAAGGGTTCGGAGAACAAGACGTTCACAGTTGCCAACTCATGGCCGGCCTCGTCACCGAAGCGCTGGCCCGCGACGAAGAACTTACCTGGAAAAAATCTCTCGCCACCGAACGCGCCGTCATGATGGAAGCCCTCGATAAAATGAGGCCCGGCATGGCAGCAGGACATGCCAACGCTTCCGCAGTAGCGCCCAATGCGCTCGTCTGCGTCAACTGCGGAAACGCCCTCATGCCGGAAGAGCAGTTCTGCGGCGATTGCGGAACTCCCCGGCGAACAGAAACGCCCAAGCCGCTGCCTCCGCCAGTCGATCCATATCCAGCACAGCTTCGTCAGCCCGACATAGATGCAGACGTAACGGAATTGGAGACTCTGCCGCCCGAGACTGCGCCTGTGGAAGTGGACGATTCACTCGCCCGGTTCCTCACGCCCACGAAACGCGATTCCGAATCTGCGAACGCACACGCGGAAGGCGACGATGCCGAGAAGCACGCGACCCCAGCTTCCACCGAACTCGCAGTCACGCAACATGCACTGGTAAAAAAAGCTCCCGACTGGAGCTCTGCCGCAGCGGCCCGCGAATATCTCGAGCAGATGGCCAATGTTTCTCCCGGAGCCTTCGCCCGCTTCTGGGCTGCCCGCCGCGGCGACATCTATCTCGCCATCGCAGTCATTCTCGTCGCCTGCGTCATTCGATGGGGCATCTGGTCGAATCACTCCGTCACCGCGACGGGCAATCCTACCGCCGCTGGCACGCACCGCAGGCCCGCGCCCGATGCCGATCTTTCGTTCTTCGACCGCATGCTCATCAACCTCGGTCTGGCGGAAGCGCCTGAGCCGGTGGAATACAAAGGCAATCCCGATACGCAAGTCTGGGTTGACCTGCAGACCGCGCTCTATTACTGCCCCGGCGCCGATCTCTACGGCAAGACCCCTAAGGGAAAATACAGCAGTCAGCGCGATGCCCAGCTCGACTCCTTCGAGCCCGCGCTGCGTAAAGCCTGCAATTAACAGGGCTTGGAACTGAGAAGTGCTTCCCCAACATCCTCTATTGCAACCTTGCGCTGTGTGGTGCAATCATATGCGGAAGCCCGCTTACCGGAGATCCTATTGGCGCACCGGACCGACAGTTCCGATTCCTCCAGCACGGCGCCTAAGCCTGACTTGAACCCGCTGGTGAATCCAATTCTCGGCGAGAACATGGGACGCTGGGCCGAGGTCTACTACACCAATCCTCCAGAAAAGCGACAAGAGGCGGTGCTGGAATTACTACGCGAACTTGAACTCGAAAATCGCCACCGTGAAAATGTGGTTCCCGAAAATGTGATTCCCATTAGGCGAGAGGAATCTCCAGCCATCGAAGCTCGAGATGAAGCTCGAGATGAAGTTCATGATGAAGTTCAAGCCGCGAACACATTGCAGCCATCGTCGATTCACTGTGAAGGATGCGGCCACGAAAATCCTGGAGACCAGAGATTCTGCGGCATGTGTGGCGTGCCTCTCGCGGGTTGACTGCGCCCGACCGGCCGTCGCAAATCATGCAGCAAAAAAATTCGGACGCTCGCCCCGCAAACGTTTTCCCGGAGCGGGTTTTTGCCGAATCCATCTCGAACGAGCAGCGGCCGCCGTTCATCCCTCAGCCACGCTACGACGATTATCCGCGGAGCCTCAGTTTCCTCCGGCCTCAAGAGGAAGAAGAAAAACCGCTCCACTACCGGTTCTATCTCGGCGTCGCTCTGGCCGCGCTCATCCTGGCTCTGGGATACGTCGGCTGGCGAAACGCGCATACCAGTTCCACCACCGCGCAGCTGGCTCCGCAAACTCCGCCCGCTGTGGCGGAGCAGCAGCCAGTTCAACCGGCACAGGCACAACCTACGAACGCGCCGCCCAAATCACCGCCGCCTGCGCCAGATCGCACTCAAGCTAAGGCATTGAAGCCCCGTCCCGCGTCCGTGGCTAACCAGGATTCGGTTGCCAGGGAATCCGCCTTAAGAGAGTCTGCCCTTAAAACGCAGCAGCCGGCAGTTTCAGCGACCGCAGGCGCACAGGAACTCGCCATCGCCGAAAACTATTTGAATGGAACCAACGGCCAGCAGCGCAATTCCGCCGAAGCCGCGCAGTGGCTTTGGAAGGCGGTCGAGAAGCGCAATACCGAAGCGACGCTCCTGCTCTCTGATTTGTATTTGAAAGGGGAAGGGGTTTCGAAGAATTGCGACCAGGCCCACGTGCTGCTGGATGCTGCCGCCAGCCGCGGAGTTCGCGACGCGGCGGTTCGCTTGCGGAACCTTCGAGCTTTCGGCTGCGAGTAGTTTGGTAGTCCCTCCGAGCGCCTTACATCCACTCGTGGCTTCTCGCAGCCGCCACCTCGAAAACTCCTACTGCATCATCAGTGACGGCTGTATGCGCCGCGACTCATACCACAGCGCCAGCTCCACCCGATTCCACAGGCCAAGCTTGTCATAAATCACACGCAGATAATTCTTCACCACGTGTTCCGTGGTTCCAATCTCTTCGGCCACTTCGCTGTTCTTGAGGCCCTGGGCTACTAGTTGGATGACTCTCTGCTCTCGCTCACTCGGGACGCGGGTGCCATAGCGTTCAGTTCCTGACATGCTTGCCTCCGATATAACAGGGTCGCGAGTTTGACTCGCTTGATACCGCCATTAATGCCAAAACGTAGAAATAAACGGTTGAAATGTGCCTTCACTGTGCGCCGCGCCATTTTGAGTTGGCTGGCGATTTCAGCGTTATCACATCCTTGCAAGAGCAGTTCGACGATCTGCTGTTCGCGTGGCCCCAGCCGCACTGCCTGCTCTGTCATGCGATCCTCCCCTCTTTCCATCAATGTCGTCACTTTTCACCTGATCTGAAATGTTTCAACTTCCATAGCATCCACGTTGCCACTGTGTGACAAATTTTGCTCTAACCCGCGAACAGCTTTTTCCACAGCCACTTGCGGGTGATACCTTCGCCTCTTTGCCAGGCCGGAGTTCTCCCGAATTCCGTTTCGGAACTGTGATGGCGTGATCCTCCCCAGCAATGATGCGGTGAAACACTCAATCGCGCGAGTGCCATGCGCGCGTCTGAAATTCAGCCCTAAACTTTTTTTCGCGTTTACCGCGAAATTTTCTTTCGCCCCAAATCTGGCCCCCAGAGCCTGTTTTCATCGACTCGGGTAAACACCTTAGACAAATTTTCCCGCTCTACAGACAAGACCCTGCACAAATTACACAATAGTGCATGGTCCCGGGAACCATTGAGATCAGAGATGCACGTCACAATCCACACACACCACGGGACGCGCAGACCTGGTCAGTAACGTCTCAGTCACATTTAGGCGTAATCCAGGCTAGTCGCGTAATCCAGCCTAGTTCAGGAAGTACTGGCGATAGAGCGTATCCCGCTGTGCGGGCCGGAATCCGGCATCGCGGATGATGCGCCGCAATTCTTCTTCAGTGGTGCAATTGGTCACTCCTGCGGCCCGCACCACGTTCTCCTCCAGCATGACCGACCCCACATCGTTTCCGCCGAAGCGCAGGCCCATCTGGCAAACTTTCAATCCTTGCGTCACCCAGCTCGATTGCACGTTGAGGAAATTCGAAAGATATAGCCGCGAGATCGCCAGAACTTTCAGGTACTCGACAGCGGTCGCCTCATCCCAGTGACGCCCGCCCAGCGCCGTATTCTGCGGCTGAAAACTCCACGGAATAAATGCGGTGAATCCGCCCGTCTCCTCCTGCAACTCGTAAAGTTTCTGCAAATGGTTGATGCGGTTTTCGTAATTCTCGCCCACGCCGAACATCATGGTAGCGGTGGTCCGCATGCCGATCTGATGCGCCGTGCGATGCACATTGATCCAATCTTCGGTCAGGCACTTCAGGCGCGCAATTTTGTAGCGCACTTCGTCATCAAGAATTTCCGCTCCGCCGCCGGGAATCGAATCCAGCCCCGCATCGCGCAGCCGCAGAATCGTGGCGCGAATCGAGAGCGCGCTGTACTCCGCAATCGCAATAATCTCTGACGCCGAATAGCAGTGCAGATGAATCTTTGGAAACCGTTCTTTAATTCCGCGCAGCATTTCCTCGTGCCATTCGATCTTCAAATCCGGATGCAGCCCGCCCTGCATCAGCACGCCCGTGCCGCCGAGTTCGACGGTCTCGCGAATCTTCGAGTAGATCGTATCGAAGTCGAGAATGTACCCTTCCTTCGCCGCCGGCCCTTTCAACGGCCGGTAAAACGCGCAGAAGGTGCAGTACTCGGTGCAGAAGTTGGTGTAGTTGATATTGCGATCGATGATGTAGGTGACCGTGCCCTCAGGATGAAGCGAGCGGCGCACCGCATCCGCCTCCATCCCAATGCCGATCAAATCATCGGACTCAAACATCTCCAGCGCTTGCGCCTTAGTGAGTGACATAAGAGATATCCACAGAACACTAGATTTTATCAGGCAAATGTAGACCCGCCCATGTGGACCTTCCCCATGTGGACCTTGCCCATGTGGAGCGGACACTCCTGTCCGCTGCCGTTGACGTTGACGTTGGGTTTTGACTGGCCTTTGAATCGGCCAATTTCTTTTAGCAGAGCCGCGGAAAACATTGACTAGATTGCACTTGAGCCGCATAGATCGCGCGGCTTGCCGGCAAAATATTAAAACGCAAGAAGTTACGCGACAAAATATTCCAGGACAAGGACTTAGCCGCAGGCGCAACGGGATGATGCGCCATCGCTGGCCTGGCCGTTCGCTTGTAGCTGAGATCTTGTTCGCACGGTCCCAGTTTGTGCTTTCTGTATCCTCGGTCAAGGTTGTTCGTCACAACGAATAGGAATATTTTGTGCAGGCCTGTGGAAAACTCCCGAATGCGGCCCGGGCGTTTCCCAGGAATTGACGGGCGGGTGGAATGCCTTTAGCGACCTTCCGCGTGCAGCATTTCCACTGAGGGTGCCCCATCCTTGCGTTTTTTGCAAGGGTGGGCGGCGATGCTGCTTGTGCTATTTGATTTTGCTGCGGACACGTGATCAAAACCACTTGGCGACGGCATTTCCGATTCCCGCCCCTTCGCACAGGACGCGAAGGAACTGATTGGACAAAACATAGGACAAAACATAGGGACAGACGGGACGTACCCCGATTATTTTCTCTGTCGCTCAGCTTTTCGAAAAAAACTGGTGAACGTCCCGTCTGTCCCCACGTTTCTGTCTTCCGCTGGCCACCGACGAAATCGAGGAGCCGTTCTAAGACTTCAACCTCAGCGGCTAAAGCCGGTTCTATTTTTTTGTCGCTGGGTTTGGCACGACTGGAAGTCGTGCCCTTCCCGGAGATCAAGTGGAGTGCTCCCTGAGCGGACCGATTTCTCCAATTCGAATCGAAGATTATGTATAATCCGCCGATGCCAGAACTCGAAAACCCGACGGCGCCCGTTAAAACGGAGCCGCGCGGACGCATCCTTGGAATCGGCGGCGTCTTCTTCAAATCCACCAATCGTGATCAGATGCGCGAATGGTATTCGAAGCATCTGGGACTCGCTGACACTGGCCAGGGCGTGATGCTTCCGTGGCGCGACCACGACGATCCGCAAAAGGAACAAGTTACCGTTTGGACTATCTTTCCCGCCTCCACTAAGTACTTCGATCCCAGCCCCGCGCCGTTCATGATCAACTACATCGTGGACGATATGGATGCATTGCTCGATCGCTTAAAACAAGAGGGAGTCAAGATTGACGCCAAGCGAATGGACGAATCCTACGGCCGCTTTGCCTGGATCTATGACTCGGACGGAAATAAGATTGAGCTCTGGCAGCCGCTGCCGGCGAAGCCCTGAGGGCCTTCCACTGCGCGCTATTTCAGTTCCCTCACCCAGATATTGCGAAAGCTAATGGGCGCGCTGGGATCGCCGTGGGCCTGCAGTTTGATCGGGGCTTCGTCGTACTTCTTGTAAAAGGGCTGGCCGATATAGCGCGTCTCGCCCTTCAACTCGAAATGATTCTGCACCAGCACGCCATTGAACAGCACGGTGACGTACGCCGGCGATTTCAGCGAGCCATCGGCGTTGAAGGTGGGAGCGGTCCAGATGACGTCATAGGTCTGCCATTCGCCCGGCTTGCGCATGGGATTCGCCAGCGGGATGGCCTGCTTGTAGATGCTGCCCGCCATGCCGTTGACGTAGGTCGCGTTGTTGTACGAGTCGAGAATCTGCAATTCGTATCCCGCGTCCTCGGGGCCGGTGGAGGCGAGGAACAATCCGCTGTTGCCGCGGAGTTGACCGGATCCCGTGATGCCCTCGGGAACTTTCCATTCCAGATGAAGCTGATAGTTCTTGAAGGCGCGCCGAGTTTCAATATTGCCGGCGGCCTTGTTCACGGTCACGACGCCTTCGGCCACGATCCACTTCGCCGGAGATTTGTCTTGCGCCGATACCCATTGGTCGAGATTCTTGCCGTCGAAAAGAATGATGGCGTCGGAGGGAGCGGCGGCGTTGCTAGCAAGCGCGGCAGCACCCGGCGTCACCACCGGAGGCACGGGCTGCCAGACTTCGGTGTCCTCGGGCTTAGCCGCGGGAGCGGTCGGGGACGCCTGCGCGTGAAGGAGGCTGGTCACAAAAAGAAGAGATGCGATCGCGAAGCACATCGAAAGTGAAATTCGCATGATGCTCAAGAGAATACACCTGAGGGGCCTGCTGCCTAACGCCATCTTGAGTCGTGGGAAGACCGCAAGTTCCCGCAGCGCGGAGCACAATCTGAGCCGTGGGACGCTCGGAAGAGCTCGCGGTGGAACCTGCGTTTACGGCCAGACTACGTTCGCGATGGGATCTCGGGGCGAGGCGACGCGGGGGTTGCGGGCTCCGGGATAGGCTCCCCAGAGTTCGTTGTGAAACTGGATGCGTTCGAGGGCGCGGTCGATGACGGCTTCGAGTTCATGAAAGTATTTCACTTCGCGGCCCTTGGCCAGGCGCCGCCGGGCTTCTTCCGGACTGACCCAGGTGGGCTTGCGATTGGATTCATCCGGCTTGCGCATCTGATGCACTTCCATCAGAAAGGCTTTCACCACAAATTCCTGCACGCCACCGGGCTGCCAGAACACGCCCTTCGAATGCAGATAGAGATGGAAGTGGCGCGGCTCAATGGTGCCGAGCGCTCCGGCTTCTTCGGCGGCCTCGCGCTCCGCCGCCTGGCTATGCGAAAGCCGGGCATCGGTCGAGCCTTTGGGAAAAGTCCACTTGTTGCCGCCGTTGGTATTAACCAGAAGGAACTCAATCGCCGTGACGCGCCTGCGATAACAGATGGCAGCGACCTGAAGCGGCAAAGACTTCGCGACGCGGGCTGAGCCCATGAGCTCTCTCCTGAAGATAGGTTACTAGAAAGATATTTCAGGAATATTAAAGTGCAGCAAAAATTGTGCAGCCAAGGGTTACGAAAGGGTTACGTGCCTTTCATGGGCCTGTCCCGTGCGCGCAGTTTCTGCAGGTCTTTCCCGGCGTCTTCATGCTCGCCACTGTCTCGAAAAACATCCGGCGCAGCGCTTCCAGTCAGCAGGCGATTTGGCCTTCGATCTGGAAGCGCTCACCGAAATTTCTGCCAGCACAAAATCGGGCGCGCAAGCCGCGGTGCTGCAGGCCGAGTCGTCAAGTTCGCGTCGTTCGCTGGTCACGGCAGCCGGCGTGATCGTGCTCGCCGCAGCGTTGCTCGCCGCCGGCGGAGTATAAGCGAATCACATTCCGCACCGGATCCATCGGCAATGCGCGCTACACTCCCGATGGCGGCGTGGTTTACAGCGCTACCTGGGAAGATGGTTTACAGCTACTGGCAGATTTTGTCGCAGGCGTATGTGGTGAAGGGGCTGAAGTAGGGCCAATGCTAAAGGCGGCGGATTCAATCGCAATCCTCAGCCCACAATTTCGAGCACTGCTCCGTTGCTGGTTTGCAATCTCTCGGACGCGCCCTCACCGTTTTCGATCACGATCGAGGCTGATGCCAGGCTGTTGTTGATGACCTCGAAGGTTCCCGAGCAATCGGTCTTCATATAAGGAAGCTGCTGAATGCTGGGTCCGCGGCCGTCGATGGCGACTTGCAGGCGCATGCCTTTTTTCGAGTCACAGGAAAAATTCCACTGCAGGTCTTCGTGGCCCGGACTTTCTTCGCGTAACTTTCGAAACACATGTTCGCGGCCGTCATGCCATAGCACGGCTTTGCGAAACACCAGGCCGAAGGGCATCTCGTAGACTAGCGCCTCGAACGTGCTCGCGGGAGAGTTGGCGCGTGGAAAATAGGCGTGCGTCCATCGCCAGAAGTTGCGATGCCGGTATCCACAATTGTGCCCTTGCAGCCCAAAGCCCAGCGGATCACCCGCGACCCGGTTGCCGTCGAGCGTGATCTCGCCGGAAAACTGCGCATCTGAGTGCGGCGTGCGCGAGAAGCCGATCCAACCCTTGCTGCTCAGAGTCACGTGAAATGTAGAGTGATAGCGTAGATTCCAGGCGATGGTGTGTCCGTCGACATTCATATTGCCGCGACAGGAGTTCTCGCCGATTTCATTCGCCCCGGCCTGAAAGTGAAACGGGGCCCGCCCTTTGCCGCTGAGGTTCAACTCTGATAGCGGGAACTGCTGGATAAAAGTCTGAGGCTTGCCGCCCGCAGGAAACCAGGTCGCCCACACCTGCACGGGCAATCCCTGAATAGCTCCGGCACAGCCCCCGCGGCCCGGATTGGTGAGCAGGTAGCGGAACCACCACGCTCCGCTGCCGTCGGCGAGCGCCATGCGCAGAAACCAGACTTCGTAACGGCGGCGCATGGACAGCCGCGAGAACGCTTCGTTCAGAGTGTGCATATCCTGCGTCTTTTTCGAAAGGCGGGTATTTCTAAGCCTCCGAAACTATCTCACAATCCTCTGACTCCTCCGGTGATGCCGGTCACTGCGCATCCCGTTTGGCGGGAAGATAGTTTTAGTTGGATCATTGCCATGGAAGCTGCGGCCGCTATCGCAACCGGCGCGGAGCCACTCGCCCCTCCACAGTGGCGCGAAACCGTCGACCGTTTTCTTCCGGCGGGCGCAAGCGCGGCTGAAAAAGTCAGGGCCATCGAATCCGGCCTGCGCAGCCCGCTGGGTGAGTCGCTGCGCGATGCGATGGCGCGCTGGATCGTCGACGAAATCGTTCCAGTGGAGAGATTGGTGCCGCAAGCTTATCTGGAGTGGCGGCGTCCAGTGCGCGATTCCATGATGTTTGTGGTGGCGCACCTTTCTCCCGCGCGCCTCGCCCCGAAAATTCTCGAGCAAATCGAGCTTCCCCCCAAGACTTCACCCGAAGAGCGCCTGCTGCGCCTCATCGCCAAGGTGCCCGGCCTGCAGAAGTTGGGACAGGTCATCGCGCGCAATCAGAATCTTCATCCCGCGCTGCGCAAGGCGCTGGCCAAGTTGGAGAACGGCATTCGCGATGTGCGGCCAGAAGACATGCGCGCCATCATTCACCGGGAATTGGGGGACAAGGCGGCAAAGTTCTCGGTGGAAGTTTCGCCGGACATTCTCAAGGAAGCCAGCGTGAGCGCGGTAATTCGCTTCACGTGGCGCGATCCTGAGAAGGGGCGCCGGCAGCGCGGCGTCTTCAAAGTGCTGAAGCCGCACATTCCCCAATACTTCAAAGAGGACATGGATTACCTGCAAGGCCTGGCCGATTATTTCGGAGAGCGGCATCAGACTTATGGATTTCCCGCGCATCTGCTGCCTGACACCTTTCAGAAAGTGCGTCGCCTGCTGCGGCACGAGGTGAATTTCCGCCGCGAGCAAAAGACGTTGCTGGAAGCCGGCGCGCTCTACCGTTCCTATCGGCACATTCGCGTGCCCCAGGTGATTCAGACTTTGTGCACCGACACCATCACAGCGCTCACCGAGGAACGGGGGATCAAAGTGACCAGCGCCGCGGCCCGCTTGCCGGTTGCGACGCGACGCAAAATCGCGGAGCAACTGCTCGAGGCTTTAATCGCGGTGCCGCTGTTATCTTCGGTGCAGGATGCCGTTTTTCATGGGGATCCTCACGCCGGAAATCTGCTCTATGACAGCCGCACTGGCAAACTCGTCATTCTGGATTGGGCACTGCGGGAGCATCTGGGACGCGAACCGCGACGCCACCTGGCGCTCCTGTTTTTGCTGGTCAGCTTGCGCGATCCGGTGGGAGTCTGCAACGAAATTCTTGCGCTCAGCCGCCCGGTTATCCGAATCACTTCGCGGCAGGGGCGCATCATTCGAAAATCTGTTTATGAATTTCTTGAGTCGTTGCCGGCGGGTCATTTGCCCGGGGCAGCCGACGCCATGCGTCTTCTCGAACATGTCGCAATGCAAGGCATCAAGTTCCCCGGCGCCCTGATCATGCTGTCGAAAATCATGTTCACGCTGGAAGGAATTCTGGGAGAGATGCTGGGCGATGATACGGAAATCGGCTTCACCATTGCGCGCCACGTCGCCATGCACTGGGTTCGCAACCGCGCGGAGTTCCGTTCGCCTCTGAGAAAGCGGGACTGGATCACGCTGCAATGCAGCGCGCTGTTATTGCCGGGTCGTTGGGGAATTCGATGGCAGCAGACGATGCTGAATCGCTGGTTGACGGAGCGTCCAACACCGTCTGCCACCAACTGAACGCGGCAGCAAACATCTTTCACGTGCAACTCACGCCGCGTTCCAACTTAAACCGCAACCGCCCTTGCCCGCTTGGGACGAGCAGCTTTCACCCGGCCCACCGCCTTCGGCTTGCGCGGTTTGACCAGCGAACTGATCAGCGATTTCTCCATGTCGAAGAAGTTCTTTACCTCTGCGCCGGTCAGATTGGCCACGGGCAGCAACTGTGACGGAGACATCATCGCCATCGACCGCGTGGTCAGATCGAGATTCACATTCATCTGCTGGCCAATCACATCGAGCAATCGCTTCTGCGCTTCGATGAATGCATTGCCGGCTTCCTTCGCCAGTTGCCGCAATTCTGTCTTCTTCACGGGCTTGGTTTCGTGAGCATGCTTCCCGCTGGTCACGCGCGCGGCTTCCTGCGCGAGCATGTCGAGAAATTTTTTCTGCGCGCGGGTGAACGTCTCGACGCCTTCGCGGGCAAAATCCACCAGGTGCGCGGAGGGGTCACTCTTCCCTGTTTTCGCGGCTTCCACCCATTCCAGCGTTTGTTTGCTGGTCATGGTGAGCAACTCTTGCTGCAGTCCGATGACCGTACCGAGGCTGCGCTGGACGAGATCCGTCATCACCACACCGGGCAGAAAGCTGCCGATCCGTTCTTTGAATCCGTTGAGCACAATGTCGTTTTCCTGTTGAGCGAGGTGGAGAAGGGTGCGCTGCGCTTCCACCAGGGTCGAGGTTCCTTCCACTGCCATCTCCGTGAGAATGTCCAGCGGAGAATGTCCATCTTGGGTATGAGCTCGCATAACTGCCTCCATGCTGCACTGCAGCAATCTGCTTTCAATATAGGAGCCGGATGGCATTCCGTCAATGCTCGTTTTGCCGTTTGTGCTTCGCATCAATATGCAATGTGATCGCAGTCACTTGAGCCTCTGGATGCGCCGCAGCAATCTATCTTTGGACGGTTGTGCTGGAAGGTGGCCAATGGAGAGACTCCCCGAAGTCGAGACGGCGAAAGATCTGATGAACGAGGCCATGCACTGGTCGGTGATGAAGTGGCTCCGCGAAAAGAAGAGAGTCCGGAAGACCGCCGATCAAGCCAACGCTGCGTTGGACAAGGCGAGCGCATCGGTGAAACAGAGCTGGCCGGATTCCCTGCGAACTGCCTACGAAGCGCTGCAACCGGAGCCGGCGCCAGGAAAAACCGGCGATCGCAAACCGGCAAAACCATCGCCCGCCAAAAACGGAGAGGCATCCGCGGTTGCCGGCAAGATGAAGCAAGCCGATGACGAAGCCTACCGCGCCCGGATGCTGGCAGAAGATACGTTCGACGAAGCCGAAAGAGTTCTAAGCACCAGCCTGGCCCGCGAAGGCTGCGTAAAAGCCATTCACTCCTGGGATCTGCACGAGAAAGCCATCCGCCAAGCCGAGGAACTTTGCAACTCGCGTGCGCAAGCCGGCGGGCGCGTTTAAAAGCGATTTTAGCGAATATCCGTCAATGAGCGTGACGGGGATATTTCGCCAACAGCGAAATGCTGCGAATGCCCTCCCGCCCAGAATCGAGCGGAAGGGCGCCCGCCAGGGTTAGATCTCGGGAAAGGATCCGCTACTGCTTGTCGTACACTGCGGAGTATTCGACTTTGTTCCCACTCGGATCGGTCGCGCTCACTGTGACGGTACGGCTCTTGCCGTCCGCCGATATGACAATTCGACCAGTGGCCGTAACCTTGCCGCCCTTCTTGTTGGTTAGCTCAGTGGTTCGGTCATCAATTTTCTTGTACGACCGGGTGTCTGCGCTCGGGTCGCCGGTAAGCGGGTAGTCTTTCCCGTCGAACTTTCCTGTCCACTCGTTGTGCGTGGGCTTGCCCGCGGCATCCGTGCCATCTACCGTGACTTTCATGTTGCCCCCCGCGGCCTCGTAGACTACTGTGTTGTTCTTCGGTGCCATGGCGGGAATCTTCGATTTGGCCTCGTTCAACTTCCAGGTGCCCATATTTGGGTTGCTGGCAAAGCTCACCGCCGCTGCAATAAAGCACACAGCCAAAGTCATTCCAATCGCTCTTGTTTTCATGTGTCTCCTGATTGAGAATTTTCGATTTGATTGAAGCGGCAGCCATTCTAGTGGTGCGCTGCAAATTCAGCAATGCGTTGGCCAGGTCAATGAGTGAAATGGGGATATTTCGCCAATCATTCTTGTGGATGTCGTGCCATCCGTCCAGAGACAATCCCGCCAAGTATTGCTAGTGGCCATGTGACCATCACGCTGTACACATGCCACCTGCTGTAGCCGAAAGCAGTTCGACTGACTTCGGTATATCCTTTCTCGACCGTGGTGATATCCCCGAAACATAGTATTTTTGGCCTTCAACTTTGCCGTTCCATGCATCACCACCTAGATAGAAGGCCCCTGCCAGAAACAATATGAAGTTAAACAAGCCGACGAACGATGATGACGTTGCACAGCTTCGGAAACCAGCGCCTAACCAGCTTGCGCCGAGAATCCTGCCGAGCAGCTTTCAGAATCTCGGTGGGACCACGACTCTCTGTGGCCTGCGTCATATGAGCAGTTTAAGCCTGAATATCGTTTGAGGGTACCTTTCAGTCTGTGACTGTTTTAATCAGGCCATTTCACGCTTTGAGCGGCAAAGTGGGTTTTGAGCGTAATGGCGATGTTACGCCAGCTACGCTTGGACAAACATCTGAACGTCGTTGACTGCCGTCTTCCCTGAGCCATCGAAGGAGAAAAGACTTGGTATCGTCGGTCAACTGGGAAAGAAGAACCTTCGGCAGTGGGTCTACCCGAACCGTGGCCGAAAGGTGCTGCTGGTCGCCGAACTTGAAGAGATAGAGTGACGGCGGCGACCAGTCAAGCTGCTTCTCGAATTCCGCTTGAGTGTCGAACACCATCTTCTGAAAGGTGTCCTGACCATCGAACAAGCGAAAATGCAAGTGCCACCGTGACATCAAGGCCGAGGTCGCGTCGTATCTCCAAAGCGAGTCCATACGCCGTCAGTCCGGCAGCAACCCGAACCGGTGGGAATCCTTCGCAACCTGCGTCTATGTTGTCAACGTGAAGGTCGTCGAGCCTCTCGATCCCGCCGTCCGAGACGGTCAGCCAGCATCCACCGTCGAATTATCGTTTCCCGATCAGAGGCCATGAATCAAGATTATCCATCATGACTGGCGAAACCAGGCGATTACACTCAAAACCCTTTTGAGCCAAGGGACGGGGCGCTTCACTATTTACGTTTTTTGCGAGATTTGTACTGCCACCAAATCCAAACTCCAACCATAAGTACTGCCACCGCTAGGGCGTTCCAAGTTCCCGGCACCATACGAAAGACTGTACTCCTCAACGACCGCTGCTTAATCAGGCGATTTCACTCGTTGACTGGGCCGCTCGTTGACTTTGCTGGCGATCGGCTCCTACCATGATCTCCCGACGGCATCGCAATCCTATGATCGGCCAGATCATTTCTCACTACCGCATTCTCGAAAGACTGGGCGGCGGAGGGATGGGTGTGGTTTACAAGGCTGAGGATATTGAGCTTGGGCGTTTTGTGGCGCTCAAGTTTCTGCCCGAACGATTGTCCCATGACCAGCATGCGTTGGATCGATTCCGGCGCGAGGCGCGGGCGGCGTCGGCGCTGAACCATCCCAATATCTGCACGATTTACGAGATCAGCAAGCACGATGAGCATTCGTTCATTGCCATGGAATTTCTCGATGGCCTGACGTTGAAGCATCGCATCGGCGGGCGCGGAATGGATCTCGATCAGATTCTTGCGATCGCCATCGAAATTGCCGAGGCACTCGATGCGGCGCACGCCGAAGGCATCATTCACCGCGACATTAAGCCGGCGAACATTTTCGTGACCCGGCGCGGGCACGCCAAGATTCTGGATTTTGGATTGGCCAAGGTTGAGGGTGGGAGAAGATCGTCCGACGATGCGCTCGCGCTCGACGACGAGACGGTCAGTCCGGAGCACCTCACGAGTCCGGGGACGATGGTGGGCACGGTTGCGTATATGTCTCCGGAGCAGGTGCGGGCGCGGGAACTGGATGCGCGCACGGATTTATTTTCCTTTGGCGCGGTGCTCTACGAGATGGCGACAGGGCAGATGCCGTTTCGCGGCGAGAGTTCGGGGGTGATCTGCAAGGAGATTCTCGATTCGATTCCGGAGACCCCGGTGCGGTTTAATCGCGAACTGCCGCCGCGGCTGGAGGAGATCATCGGCAAGGCGCTGGAGAAAGATCGCAATCTGCGCTACCAGCATGCATCGGAGATGCGGACTGATCTGCAGCGACTGCGGCGGGACAGCGAGACGGGGCGCGTGGGCGTGGGCGGGTCGGGGTCGGGGATCACGATCGTTTCAGCAAGTGGTGAGAGTTCGCGGGCAGGAGTGCCCGCGCCACACGGGCCCGCGCCACTCGGAGTGCCCGCACCACACTCTTCGACTACGGCGCCGGTTGCGCGACGGCGAAATCTTCTTGTTCCCGTCGCTGGCGTTTTTGTGATCGCTGTGATGATTGCTGGTGGGGTTTATTTTCGCTCGCGTCAGAACAAGCCGCTCACTGAGAAAGACACGATCGTGCTGGCGGACTTTGCCAACAGCACGGGCGATCCGGTGTTTGATGATGCGCTGAAGCAGGCGCTGAATGTTTCGCTAAGCCAGTCGCCGTTTCTGAATGTGCTTTCGGAGAACAAAGTGGCCGCGACTCTGCAGTTGATGTCGCGGCCTGCGAATACGGCCCTCACTCCGGAGTTGGCACGGGAGCTTTGTCTGCGCGCGGGCAGCAGGGCGTTCATCGCGGGATCGATTGCTGCGCTGGGCAGTCAATATGTGTTGGGATTGAAAGCTGTGAATTGCCAGAGTGGAGAACCGCTGGCGCAGGAGCAGGCTACGGCGCCAGCAAAAGAAAAGGTGCTGGATGCGTTGGGCGGGATCGCGTCCAAGCTGCGCGGCGAGATGGGCGAATCGCTGGCCACGGTGCAGAAGTTCGATGTGCGGCTGGAACAGGCGACGACTTCATCGCTGGAGGCGCTGAAGGCCTACAGTCTGGGCGAGAAGGCTTATCGCGATCAGGGCGCGGCTGCGGCTCTGCCCTTTCATGAGCGGGCGATTCAGCTTGATCCGAATTTTGCCATGGGGTATGAGGCCGTCGCCTCCGATTACTACGCCAAGGGCGAAGTGGGGCGGGCGAGCGAATATTTCTCCAAGGCATTCGAGCTGCGGACGCGGGCCAGCGAGCGCGAGAAGTTAACCATCACCGCGGATTTTTATCAGAATGTTACTGGCGAGTTAGGCAAGGCGGAGCAGACGTTTGAAGAATGGATCGAAAGTTATCCGCGGGATTATCGCGGGCACTTGAATCTGGCGAATGTGTACACGTCGCAAGGGCGATATCAGAAGGCGGCGGAGGCGTATCGCGACAGCCTGCAGCTTGCACCGGATAATTTCGGTCCGTATGCGAATCTGGCGAACGCGCAGATTGGCTTGCAGCAGTTCGACGAGTCGCGGCAGTCGATCGAGCGGGCGCTGGCGCAGAAGATGGATAACTTTATTTTTCACGACACGCTGTATGCGCTGGCGTTTCTGCGCGGGGATGCGGCGGCGCTGGCCACACAGGACAAATGGTTTGCAGGTCAGCCCGAGGCAGAAACTTTCGGGCTTGCGCTGGCTGCGGATTCGGCGGGATATGGCGGTCGGGTCGCGAAGGCGCGGGAGTTGACGAAGCGAGCTGTGGAATCGGCGATTCGCGCGGACGCGAAGGAAACGGGAGCGATCTGGCTGGAGATTGCGGCGCAGCGGGAGGCTGCGTTCGGTGATCGCGCACATGCGAGCGCGCAGGCCGCGGAGGGGTTGAAACTTTATCCCGACAGCCAGGGTGTGCAGGCGGAGGGGGCGCTGGCATTCGCGCTCGTGGGCGATACGGCGCAAGCGGAATCAATGGCGCAGGATTTGAACCGGCGCTTCCCGCTCGACACGCAGATTCAGTCGATCTGGTTGCCGGCCATTCGGGCGCAGGTTGCGCTGGACCAAAAAAATCCCACGGCCGCGCTGGAGGCGTTGCCGGTTGCCGGCGACATTGAACTGGGGCAGATTTCGTTTGTGGCGAATCTGTCATGCCTGTACCCGGCGTATGTTCGAGGCGAGGTGTATCTGGACGCGGGGCAAGGTACCGCAGGCTGCGGCGGAATTTCAGAAGATCGTCGATCACTCCGGCATTGTGTGGAATTGCTGGACTGGGGCGCTCGCGCATCTGGGGCTGGCGCGGGCGAATGCTTTGCAGGCGAAAACATCGCAAGGCGCGGATGCAGACGCGGCGCGGGTGAGGGCGCTGGCGGCTTATAAGGAATTCTTCGGGCTCTGGAAAGAGGCAGATGAGGAATTGCCGATCCTTAAACAGGCGAAGGCGGAATATCAGAAGGTGCAGTAGTCAGTGGGTAAGTTTGAAAGTTGCCATGCCGAAGCGCGGCCTTCTCGCGCCAGGAACCTGCTTTTTTGGCGTCCGCAGAACAGCAGGCTCCTCACCGGGCTTTCAGCCCAGTTCGAAATGACAAAATGAACTTCCAAACTGACACTCTACCCAGGCTTTAGTCGTGGTGCAGCACCACTACCCAGTCATTTCGTTGACTTTGCTTCCCTTCCACCCCTAAGATGGCTCACCTGAATTCTGGGGACATTCTCTTGCGCGCTGCGCTTGTGCGGACGATAGCCTTGGACAGACAATGATTGGCCAGAACATCTCTCATTACAGAGTGATCGAAAAACTCGGTGGTGGCGGGATGGGCGTGGTTTATAAAGCCGAAGACACGCGGCTGCGGCGCTTTGTCGCCCTGAAGTTCCTGCCGGAAGATGTGACCCGCGATCCCGGAGCGCTGAGCCGCTTCCGGCGCGAAGCGCAGGCCGCGTCAGCGCTGAACCATCCCAACATCTGCACTATTTATGACATCGGCGAAGAGGGCGATCAGGCCTTTATCGTCATGGAATATCTGGAAGGCGAGACGCTCAAGCACATCATCGAGAACCGGCCCATGGATATTGAAGTGTTGCTGGGAATCGCGATTGATGTGGCCGACGCGCTGGATGCGGCGCACTCCAAGGGCATTGTGCATCGCGACATCAAGCCGGCGAATATTTTCGTCACGCAGCGCGGGACGGCGAAGATTCTGGATTTCGGTCTGGCCAAGGTGACGAGTGAGGCGAGCCGGGCGCTCGATCCTTCGGAGGCGACCAAGACCGAGGGCGCGAGTGTGGATCATCTGACCAGCCCGGGATCGGCGCTGGGCACGGTCGCGTACATGTCTCCTGAGCAGATTCGAGGCAAGCCGCTGGACGCGCGCACCGACTTGTTTTCGTTTGGGATTGTGCTCTACGAAATGGCGACGGGCACGCTGCCCTTCCGCGGAGAAACTTCGGGCGTCATCTTTGATGAGATTTTGAACCGCACGCCGGCGGCGCCGGTGCGGCTGAATCCCCGGCTGCCGGCCAAGCTCGAGGATGTGATCAACCGCGCACTGGAAAAAGATCGCGACCTGCGCTACCAGCATGCGGTGGATATGAAATCGGAGTTGCTGCGGTTGCGGCGGGATATGGACTCGTCGCGAAGCGTGCCGGCGGCGCAGTCGGACGCGCATGTGAGCATGGCCGCTGAAGTTGCGCCTTCGGCGACGCATCCGGCGCAGAAGGAGAGCGGGTCGGCGCGAGTCGCGGCTGCGGGATCGTCGGGCCACATTTCGGCTGCGGCTGAGGTTCCGCGGCGTAGCTGGATCAAGTGGATGATTCCGGTGGGCGTGGTGATTGCGCTGGCCGTGATCGCCGCGAGCTTCTACATGCGTCCGCGGCATACGGTGCAGTTGACCGACAAAGATCAGCTGATTCTGGCCGATTTCACCAATCAGACCGGCGATGCCGTCTTCGATTCGACGTTGAAAGAGGCGCTGGCGATTCAACTGGAGCAATCGCCGCTGCTGCAACTGGTGAGCGATGCGGAACTGCACAGCAACCTGCAATATCTGGGGCAGGCCAAGGATCAGAGGATTACGCCAGAGCTGGCGCAGCAGTTGGGACAGCGTTTGGGCGTGAAGGCGTATCTGGCGGGGACGATTCAGAATCTGGGATCGTCGTACGTGATTCAGATCAACGCGGTGAATGTGGCGACCGGCGAAGTGTTCGGGCGGGAGCAGGTCACGGCGAACGATAAGACGGGCGTGCTGTCGGCGGTGTCGCAGGCGGCGACGGCGATCCGGGCGCGGCTGGGCGAGTCGATGGCGTCGATCCAGAAGCTGACGACTCCTTACACAAATGTGACCACGGCATCGCTGCAGGCGTTTCACGCGTTCTCGCTGGGCGAGGACGAACATCGCGTGGGCCGGGATTTTCCTCAGGCCGCATCGTTTTATCAGCAGGCCATCGATCTCGATCCGAACTTTGCCATGGCGTATGCGCGGCTGGGAGTTTCCTACGGAAACGTCAGCGCCATTGCGAAAGCGACGCAGTATCTCAAGAAGGGCTACGACCTGCGCGAGCGAGTCACCGAACGCGAGCGCATGTACATTGAGTCGCAGTATGCGCTGCAGCTCTACGATGTGCCCAAGGCGATCGAATCTTACAAACTGTTTGTGGCGACGTATCCGCGCGATCCGGCGGCATGGAACAATCTGGCCAGCGCTTACGCGTTGGTCGGCGATCTGGAACAGGCAGCCACCGATTATGAGAAGACCTGGGAGATTGCGCGCTGGGACAACGTGTCGGCCGAGAACGCGGCTGGAGCGCTGTTGGGCATGGATCGCTTGCAGGATGCCGAGCGTTATCTGAAGGAAGGCTATACGCAGGGCGGCGGAGAGGATGCGGCCTACAACAGCGTGGCGCTAAGTTACGACTTTCTCGCGGGCAATGCGGATTGGGAAAAGCACATCCAGTGGGCCATGGGGCGTCCCGATGGATTCATTGTGGAGGCCGGTGCGGCGACGATCTACCTTTTTCTGGGACGCATGCATGAAGCGGACCAGCAGTGGGCACATGCGGCGCAGCGAGCGGAACAACAGCATTTGAACGATGCCGCGGGAGCGATCTACGCGATCAAGGCAATGGAAGATGCGATGGCGGGCAATTGCGGCCCCGCGCGAGAGGCCGCGCATAAGGGTCTCGCGCTCGACCAATCTGTGGGGACGGTTGCAGATGCTGTGTTGGGAATGGCGTTTTGCGGCGAAGGAAGCGCTGCCTTGAAGGAACTCGAGCGCGCCTCGGCTGAGAACCCGACGAATACTTTGATCAATGAAATTTATATTCCCGAGGTGAAGGCGGTCATTGCCTTGAGCGAGCATCATCCCGACCAGGTCGCGGCTCTGATGGCGTCTACTGCTCCTTACCCGCGCGCGTCGAAGGCTCCTCAGATTCTGGGACGTACGTATCTGGAGTTGAAGCAGCCGCAACAGGCCGTGACTGCGTTTGCGCCCGGAATTCAATTCAAGGGCTTGGCCATCGGCGAAGCGGCTCCTGGCGGAAATGGTATGGAGCAAGCTCCTATTTACCCGCTATGCCTGCTGGGCACGGCGCGAGCGCAAGCGCAATTCGACAAGGCGGCGGCGGCGAAGAGCTACCAGCAGTTGGTCGAAATCTGGAAGAATGCCGACGCGGACTTCGCTCCAGCGCAGGAAGCGCGGCGGGAGTTGGCTGCGCTGAACGCTCAAGCGAAAAACTGAGCGGCAACTCACCTAGAGCCGGATGCAGCTTGCCCTGAGCGAATCGAAGGGTCCGAGCGGCCGCCCCGGACGAATGCGTCCGGGGCCACGTGGTTCATTTACCCTCACGTCTGGTGGTTTGCCCATATCTTGCGCGGGATGGGACAATGAAGGTCTATGCAAAAACCTTTTACCATTGTGTCTCCTATCCTGGCTGCGGGAATGCTGCTGGGCATCGCGGTCGCGCAACAGGGCTCCGGCTCCGCGCCAGCGGCTTCCGCTCAAACCTCGTCGGGGCAAACTTCCTCGGGCGCCAAGTCGAGCACCGCGGCCAAGACCGCGACCGGCGCCGCGCACAAGCCTGCCACCACCGCCGCGCCCATTACGTTGAAGACCGATCTGCAGAAACAAAGCTATGCCATGGGCATGAACCTGGGCACGGGCCTGCACCGGCAGGGGATCACGCTCGATCCAGCGCTGGTGTCGCGCGGCATCAAGGATGCGCAGAGCGGCGGCAAAACGCTGATGACCGAAGATGAGGCGCGAGCGGTGCTGACGCAGTTGCAGGCCAACATGCGCCAGAAAGGGGAAGCGAAATCGAAGGAAGAAGATGCGGCCAACCGCAAGGCGGGTGAAGATTTTCTGGCCGCCAATAAGTCGAAGCCGGACGTCGTCACGCTGCCCGACGGTTTGCAGTACAAGATTCTAAAAGAAGGCACCGGCCCCAAGCCTACGGCTAGCGACACCGTCAGCTGCGACTACAAAGGAACGCTGATCACCGGCAAAGAATTTGACAGTTCGGCCAAGCACGGCGGTCCAGCATCGTTTCAAGTGGGCGGAGTGATCAAGGGATGGACCGAGGCGCTGCAATTGATGCCGGTGGGGTCGACGTGGCAATTGTTTATCCCGGCGGATCTGGCTTACGGGGATCGCGGAGCGGGCGCGGATATTGGTCCGGGCGATACGCTGGTCTTCGAAGTGACTTTGCACTCGATCGAGGAGAAGAAGGACGAGAAGAAGTAAGGCAGCTAGCAGCTGTCAGCTGTCAGCTTTCAGCTTTCAGCTTTCAGCTATCGGTTTTGATCGGGCCGTCTGCTTTTGCGGGCGGCCTTTCTTTTTTATGCACGTTTCCTCGCAACTAAAGTTGGACGGTGCATTGCCGATCTGCTGGATAAATGGTTGGGAGAGGAATGTGAAAATTCTCTTAGTGGAGGACAGCAAGCCGATCCGTAACGAGAACCAGTCCGCACTGCTGAAGGCGGGATATGAGGTGATCTGTGCCGAAGATGGAGAGACTGCGCTGGAGATGGCGCGAACCGAGGCTCCGGAGCTGATCCTGCTGGATATGATCCTGCCCAAAGTGAGCGGTCCGGAAGTTCTGCACCGGTTGAAGTCCGATCCGGCCACGGCGGACATTCCGGTGGTAGTAGTAAGCAGCCTTTCGGAAAAGAATCGCGAAAGGCTGGTGGAGGACGGGGCTGAGGATTACCTGGAGAAAGGCCTACTGATGCCGGTTCGCGGGGTCAATCGCTTGCCGCAGGCATTAGAGAGCATCATTTGCCGGATCATTCGCCGGCGAGGCGTGGCACTCTCCGGAGCGCCAGCCAAAAAATAAAATATCAGAAATACAAGCTAGAACTTACGTCGCAAGTGTTCCTCCGCCGAGAGATTCGCTCCTGCCAGCAGCAGCAGGCCGGACAGAAACGCCCAGAACATCATGCTCACCGAGAGCGCGAAGGGGCCGTAGACTTCCTGAAAATTCAGCCAGGGCAGCGCCAGAATGTAGGCGTACTTCAGCGCTTCGGAGAGCAGGCCCATGATGATGGCCGCGGGCAGCACTGCTCTCGCGGGAACTTTGCCGTTGGGCAGGAGCCAGTAGATCAGAAAGAAGATGGCGATGCTGGCGGCCATGGCGAAAAGCTTCATCATCAAAAATCCTACGACGCGGACAAAACCTGAGCCGTAGCCGCGCAGCAGGAATTCCATGAACGCGACCGGACCCGCGGTCAGCGCGATGGAGAGCAGGGCGAGCGCCCCGCAGGCAAACGCCAGGCCGAACGAGACCAGCTGATTTCCCAGGTAGGAGCGGTTGTTCGCAAAATGCCAGACGCGGTTTAGCGCAACTTCCAGCGGCAGGAATATTCCCGACGACGTGACCAGCAGAATCACCAGAGACACGACCTGCACCCGCTGCCGCGAGTTGACCATGGCATTGAGATTACGGATGACGAAGTCCTGACCGGCGGGCAGGTAATCGCGCAGCAGTTGCAGGACAACGTCATACATGACGCGGGAGTGGAAGACGCGGCGGATGAGGGTCATCATCAGCACCACGAAGGGGAAGAAGGAAAGAATGGCGTTGGCGGCGACCGAAAATGCAAAAGTATGCACATCGGTGCGCATCAGGTAGGTAAAGGTGGAGAAAATCAAGTTGGGAGGGCGTTTAGAGCGTGCTGTGGGCTGCGCGGACGAGGGCTGGGCCTTGGGATCGTCAGCCTGGCGACCAATCGAAATTGGGGATATCGGGCACGGTTGGGTGAGTTTTCATCGTATCAGAGGGTGGCGGAGATGCCAGTGAGGGGGAAAATCCGACGTTTTGGAACAAGAAACAGGTGTTTCGCAGGTTCCTTTATCTAAGTGAAAGCTATTTTGTAATGACTTTGGGTCATTTTACGATTCCTTTCTAATTCTTCTTGCGAATCGTTTTAATAGTGCTTATTATCTCTTGCGCATTACCGGATTTGGTCCGGTGGTGAGACCAGCAAGTCAGGTTGAAGTCGAGTTGAAGTGGTAGAACAGCATCAATTTCCGAGCTCCGAATGTCCACTCCGCGCAATCTCAAATCAGCGGAGGGCGACGGAGCTTTTTCCTTTGGGACGGAAGCGATTCTGATCTGCTGCGAAGGCAGGCGCAACCGAGATTCTGCCGGCTTCTTTGAGGGGGGCTTCGGTCGACCGGGGCGACGATCGGGGACGCCGCAGAATTATTCTTCGCGATAAGTGAAAGGAGTTTTTTCCGTGAGAGAGAAAGGAACAGTGAAGTGGTTCAACGGGGCGAAGGGATATGGGTTTATCCAGCGCTCCACGGGGGAAGATGTGTTCGTGCACTTCTCTGCCATCCAGGAGAACGGGTACCGCACGCTCAATGAAGGAGAGACCGTGGAGTTTGACTTGCTGAAAGGCCCCAAAGGCTTTCAGGCGGCCAACGTCGTCCGCGCATAACCGGTGAACTACTTAGGAAAACCCTCCCGTTCCCCGGGAGGGTTTTTTGCTGGGCGGGAAGTGGCGTATCATTCGTGCGGGCTGGGGCGGCCCCAAGGAAAGGAAATTTCATGTATAGGCTTCGATTGTTGTCTGCACTTTTTCTATTCAGCAGCCTGGCCGGCGGTGTGGTTCTGGCGCAGGATAACTCCGGCGGAAAATCCCAGGCGATTCCGCAGCAGCTTCCCATGTTTGATGCGACGGCGCTGGACCGGACGATTGATCCTTGCGTCGACTTCTACCAGTTTTCCTGCGGAAACTGGCTGAAGAATAATCCGATTCCTTCTGACCAGTCGCTTTGGGGACGCAGCAGTCAATTGTCAGAGCACAACCGGATGGTGCAGCGCGACATTCTGGAGAACGCGGAGAAGATCACGCCCAATCGCTCGGCCAACGAGCAGAAGATCGGCGACTATTACGCCTCGTGCATGGATGAGGCGACGATCAACTCAAAAGGCATCGCGGTGCTCAGTCCCGACTTCGATCGTATTGTCGCTCTTAAAAGCAAGGACGAACTGCCGGCGCTGGTGGCGCATCTGCATCGCGAGCAGATTGGTGCTTTGTTCAGCTTCAGCTCCGGTTCGGATTATAAGGACGCGAAGATGGTGATCGCGCAGGCCGATCAGGGCGGACTTTCGTTGCCGGATCGCGATTACTACCTGAAGACGGATGCGAAGTCCGTCGAGCAGCAGAAGCAGTATGTGCAGCACGTCACCAACATGTTGAAGTTGCTGGGCGATGCGCCGGAAGAAGCCGCGGCTGAGGCAGCGGCGGTGATGAAGGTCGAAACCGCTCTGGCTAAGGGATCGATGGACCGCGTGGCGCGGCGCGATCCGACCAGCATTTATCACAAGATGACGGAGGCGGAATGGCAGGCGCTGACTCCGCAGCTCTCGTGGTCGACGTTTCTCACTGACGTAGGCGCGCCTCCGGTGACGTCATTGAACGTGGCCGTTCCGGATTTCTTTAAGGCTCTCGACAGCGAACTGAAAGACGTGAGCCTCGACGATTTGAAAACATATTTTCGCTGGCATGTGGTGCATGCCGGCGCGGCGACTAACACTTTGCCGGATGCTTTCGTGAACGAGAATTTCGAATTCTTCGGCAAGACCCTGCGCGGCGCCAAAGAGATTCAACCGCGCTGGAAGCGCTGCGTGGCGGGCGTGAATGGCGATTTAGGCGAGGCTCTGGGGCAGGCTTACGTGGAGAAGGTATTTCCGCCCGAGGCCAAAGAGCGCACGCTCGAGATGGTGCACTATCTGGAGAACGCGTTGAGCCAGGACATCACGAGCTTGCCGTGGATGACCGAACCCACCAAGAAGCAGGCGCTGGCGAAGTTGGAAGCGATTCGGAACAAGATCGGCTATCCCAACAAGTGGCGCGACTATAGTTCGCTGACAATTGTTCGCGGCGATGCGATGGGAAATTCGCTGCGGTCGAACGAATTTGAAGCGCAGCGCGAGATGAGCAAGATCGGCAAGCCGCGCGACACGCAGGAGTGGGGCATGACTCCGCCAACGGTGAACGCGTACTACGATCCCACGGCGAACGACATCAACTTCCCTGCCGGAATTCTGCAGCCGCCCTTTTATGATTTCAAAGCGGATGATGGCGTGAACTTTGGCGGCATTGGCGCGGTCATTGGACACGAGTTGACTCATGGCTTCGACGATGAAGGGCGGCAGTTCGATAAGGATGGCAATCTGAAAGACTGGTGGACGCCGGAAGATGCCAAGGCTTTTGAAGAACGGGCGGCGTGCGTGGTGAAGGAGTACGACAGCTTTGTCGCGGTGGATGACGTTCATCTCAACGGCAAACTCACGCTGGGCGAGAATACTGCCGACAATGGCGGACTGCGGATTGCCGATATGGCGCTGCAGACGGCGCTGGATAAAAAGCCGCAGGAAAAGTCGGTGAAGATCGATGACTTCACGGAAGAGCAGCGGCTGTTTCTGGGCTGGGGACAGGTCTGGTGCCAGAATGTGACCGACCAGTTCGCCCGGCTGCAGGCGCTGACTAACGAGCATTCGCTGGGCAAATATCGCGTGAACGGCGTGGTGCGGAATATGCCGGAGTTCCGCCGGGCATGGGGATGTAAATCGGGAGCGCCGATGGCTCCGGAGAATGCCTGCCGGGTTTGGTAGCGAAACCAAAGCCCCACTTCTCGCGCATACACCGCGCGAGAAATGGGGCACCCTCTTTTTCGGCTGGCTTCTAGCGCTGGGCCGTCATCATATCGTTCTTCAGCAGGCTGACCTCTACTCGTGAACTCGCGTGCTTGGCGCCATCTTCCGCGGGGGCGTTGCCCATTCCGAGCATGTAAATGCGATAGACGGGAATGTTGTGAGTGAGCACCAGGTATCTCACGACCGAGTCGGCCATTTTTTGTGAATTGGCAATTGCGCCCTGACCGCGGCCGGGAGAGAATCCGCGAATTTCAATGACATAGCTGCGCTGATCTTTCAGCGGCGCGGCCATCTGGTCGAGAGCATCTTTCGCCTGCTTGCTCAGCAGAGTCTGGCCGGGACGGAAACGAATTTCAGTTTGCGTGCTGGCTTTGTACTGGTCGAGACTGCCGACCATCTTCTCGGTATCGGAAACGCGAGTCGAGGCCTGGGTGGCAGCGGTCTGGGCTAACTGGGCGCTGTTGGCCGCATCGGTTGCATGCTTATCGGCGAGGTCGCTTTTGTCCGACGCGACGTGAAGGCCGGCGGCGGCGCGGGCGTCAACGTCTTTGATGGCCGACTTGTTGTAGGTGGTGATTTCATCGAGTTCGTTGAGGCGATCTTTGATAGGCCGCGTCAGCCGCTGCACATACTTCTTGCTGGCAAAGGGATGCGTCACCAGATTGGCCAGATTAGGATCGTCGCCGTCCCAGAAATTGGTCTTGGTGGCGGGCGGAAGCGGCTCCCGTTCGGTGGCGGTAACCATACTCGACTGCGCGGACGGCGTCGGCTGCTGGGCGGACGTCTGATTGACGCTGATTGTTTTGGGCGAACATCGACGGCGCAGAGCCGAACGCGAGAGTGGCGATCAAGAGCGATGTCGCGATGTGGAGCTTCATTGGAACCTCCGTGGCAGATAAGGCTCTCCGGGCCAGGTTGGGCCGGAAAGCACATTTCCTTCAACGCTAGATTTTGCACTCTGGAGGGGAAAGCTGCAAGGGCAAGGTTAAGAGAATTCGTAGAGGCCTGGGTAGCTACGTTTCGGCTGGCAGCGCCTGTGCCACGGGCCGAGACGTAGCGAGCTACGTCTCTACGACGGGCTTTTAGCGGACTTCGAGCGAGACCAGGTCGCCGTCGGTCAGGCCGCCGGGCTTGTAGTTTACGCTGACTTTGCGGTCTTTCCAGTCGCAGGAGAACTGGTCGGCACCGATCAGCAGCAGGGATTTGTAGTCGAGGGCGCGCAGTTTCAGCACGACCCCTCCCTCGGTGACGGTCAGAATCGCAGTCGGAGTCTGCGAGCAATCGACTGCAATGAGGCGGCCCTCGAAGAATTTGGCGGGAGTGTTGTTGGCCGGCTTGGCGGCTTGCGCGGCCTTTTCGGCGGCGGCGCGTTTCGCGGCATCTTCCTCGAGCACATCGAAGGGCGACTTCTGCGGAGCGAACTGCGGCTGCTGCGAGGCCGTGCCGATCGGAATGCCATATTTGTTCTGCGCGGTCGCCTGCTCGATCTGCTCTTTGGCCTGAGCGGCGAGTTGCGGATTGCCGCTTTCTTTCAGGCGCACGAGCAGGGCCTGAGCCGCGTCCCACTTCTTGCTGGCGATGTAGATCTGCGCCAGGTGATAGACATACTCCTCGTCGCGCGGGCTGAGCAGCATGGCGGCGCGCTCTGCCTGCATGGCGCCGGGCGTGCTGCCGCCTTCTTTGCGGGCCTGCGCCAGCAGGTCGTAGGCGCTGGCAAATTCGGGATACCACTCCAGCACCGCTTTCAAATCCTGCATCATGCTGGCGATGCCTTGCATCTCGATTTTCTTCGCCGTCGCCATGCGGTACTTGAGCACCGAAAGGTAGTAGCGCACCCACATGTCCTGACGATCGAGCGCGGCGGCATCGCCGAGTTCGGTGAGCGCTTTATCGAAGTCGCCGTGCTGGGTGTAGTCATAGGCGAGAACGCGATGGGCGACTTGATTGCCGACAGAATTTGTGGGCAGCTGATCGGGATCGTCGGTGGGATTTTTTTCTTCCTGCTGCTTTTTGGTCTGATAGCGGGTTTCCGCCGCCACATCTTTTGCGGTGGGAGTGCCCGCGAGCGCTTGCAGGTCTTTCAGGCCAGCCTCGCGGCGTTCGGGAATGCGAATCTGCACTTCGGCATAGATGGCGCGGGCGTCGGCTTCGGGCAGCGGCTTCGATGGAATCGCGGAATCATCCGGGCCGATGGGAGTTGGAAAACGGTAACCCTGTTCGAGATCGGCCGCACTGGTGGGGTGACCGGGATCCGCGGATTTCTGCCGGGCTGTATCCGCTGCATTGAGCAGCCACGCCTGGGAGTGGAAGTAATCTTTCACCGCCTTCTCCAACTGGTCGGGGCTCATGCCGAAAGCCTGCGGAATCGCGTCCTGCGCCGCGACATGCTGGTTCAGAACAAGATTGAAATAGTTCCCAATCTCGGCCAGTTTTTTCTCGTGCAACAGGTAGTGCATGACCATCCACGACTCGGCGTAGTAGAGCGTGTGATGCGTGCCTTCGTTGAAAGTCGAGGTGTCATGCTTCATGGTGAAGAGGTCGGGGAGCGCGATCCAGACCTCGGCGCCCAGCAATTCGGTGAGCGATTTCTGCGGATGCGTATCGCGCTGGTTGCCGAGCAGATCTTCTTTGACCGTGGTCTGCAGTTCGGGATCGCCGCCGAGTTCGATCTGCCGGTTATCGAGACGAATGGAGCTGAAATATTCGGCGAGGCCTTCGTCGAACCATCCTTGCGCCGGAGGATAGTTGTAGTTCAGGAGCATGTGCGCGAAATCGTGCGCGACGGCATGCCAGGATTCGTCTGCCGAGAGGTTCAGCACGATGAATTCCTGATCTTCGCCGGGAAGAAAGAATCCTGGAACATCGATGGGCTGTCCGCCGCGCAGGGGCGCGAGCTGGTAGTACGACTTGTCATTCTTGAAGGCGAGGATGGTCAGCGGTACGGGCTGATTCAGGCGCTCCTTGCCCAGCAGAGTGCCGAAGACGGCGCGCATCTGCTCGAAGCGGAAGGCCACTTCGCGGCCTCGCTTCTCTCCCGCGTCAGTGATGACGGTGAAATGCGCGGAATTGAGCTGGAGCCAGGGATTGGGCTCCGAGCCAGCGGGCGCGGGCAGCGCGCTTAGCGTGAGAGCCAGCGCGGTGAGGAGCGAGATGGAGCGGATGCGGGGCATGGCCGCGGAAAAGGGGGCCTTCAGGAAAATGGTAGCACGGTGAGACGGGTAGAGCCGCCGTCGTTATAATTCACGGTTCATGCGGATTGGGCCTGGAATGCGGATTTATTTCTTCGCTCTCATTGCTGCACTCCTGCTGGGATCGGCGGCGGGCGCGGATTCCGGGACATCCTGGAGCGGAGTGCTGACCGATGCTGCGGGGAAACCTGTGGCAGGAGCTGTGGTCAAGCTGCATTCCGCCAGCGGACATCACGACTACTCCGCCACCACGGACGGCAATGGCAAGTTCGTATTCAACTCTGTCGAAGCGGATCGCTACGAAGTATCCATCACTATCAGCGGACAGGTGTGGACAGCCAAAACTCCCCTCGCGGTGAAAGATGCAACCTCGCTGAGTCTGTCGCTGCAGTTGCCTTCCGCGGGACAGGAACTGCAGATAGTCGCGCCGAGCGGAACTTCGACGCAGGCCAGCGGCGGCGAACATCTTTCAGGCACCGAGGTATCGAGCCTGCCACTCAACGTGCGCGACTTCAGCAAGTTGCTGCTGCTGGCGGCGGGCACCATGACCGACACCAATGGCGCGGCCAACTTCACGCAACAGTTCGCGGTGAACGGGCAGCGCGGATCGGCGACGGTGTTTGCCATGGACGGCTTCGACACGACTGATGCGGAACTCGGCGGTGCGACGTTTTCCAGTTTCAACGTGGACGCGATTCAGGAAGTGCAGTCGAGTTCAGGAGTGATGCCGGCGGAGATCGGCGCCGGAGCGGCGGGATTCACGAACGTGGTGACTAAGTCGGGTGAGAACCAGATTCACGGCAGCGTGTTCGAATTTCTGCGCAATGCTTCGCTCGATGCGCGCAATTATTTCGATATTGTCGCCAACGGCAGGAGAATTCCTCCGTTCGTGCGCAATGAATTCGGATTCACCAATGGCGGCCCGATTGTGCTGCCGGAAATTTACGACGGGCGCAATCGAACCTACTATTTCGGCGAATACCAGGGATTCCGGCAGGTGCTGGGCACTACGCAGGTGATTCCCGTGCCCACGCAGGACGAGCGCAATGGAATTGATACCACAACTTTTCCCGGCGATACGCTCACGGTGCCGCTGCCGTTGAATCCGGGAGTCGCACAGATTCTCAACGGATATCCGCTACCGAACGAGCCGAACGGACCGTTCGGAGCGCGCACGTATGCTGCGTCGTCGAAGGTGGTGACGCAGATCGATCAGTTTTCCGTCCGCGTGGATCATCAGATTTCGACTAAGGCGTCGCTGCTGACGCGCTTCAGCCTGAACCAGGTGAACGGGCCGCTGACGAATCCGGACCAGACGGCGATCAATCCGAGCTTCGCGGTGAAGTTCTTCGATCACCAGCGCAATGCAGGGGTGAAATATACGCGGACGATTTCTCCACGCCTGACGTCGGAGACTTCGCTGAGCTTCATTCGCAGCACGCCATTTTTTCCGACTTCGAATCACACCCAGCCCGCGATCGGCTTTGCCGATGGTCTGTTTCAGGCTTACAACCTGCCGGCGGGATCGATCTTCGGATCTTATGGAAATGTTTTTCAGTTCAAGGAAGACATGGCGTTCACGCGCGGATCGCACGCTTTCAAGTGGGGAGCGGAGATTCGCGTCAACCGCGACTCGACGATTTTCGGAACGAATCCGAATGGGGCCTATGACTTTGGCGCCGGATCCGCCTACTGCTGCGGCAACGGCCAGCCCATCACTTCTGCGAGCGGCACGCACAACATCAATGTGGGAGATGCGCTGCCCGACTCGCTGACTGGACTGCTGACGGCGACACCGTATTCCTACAACATCACAGTGCCGGCCGCGGTCACGCCGGCGGGCGACAAATTCGACGAAGCGGGCGTGCGGCGCGAGGCTTACAACTTTTATTTTGAGGATGCGTGGAAGGCAACTCCGCAGCTCACGGTGAGTTACGGCCTGCGCTACGAAGTGAACAGCCGCATTCATGAAGCGACGAAGCGGACGTCGCTGCCGATTTTTCTGGGCGCGGATGGAAAGCCTACATCCTATGAAAATCACGCGGCGCAGCAGCAGGTCGTGATCAATCCGCAGCCTCCGTACGATCAGGATTGGAATGGCTGGGGCCCGCGCCTGGCGCTGGATTACGGTGTGGGCAAGCACACCGTGCTGCACGCCGGAGCAAGCATCACCACGCTGCTGCCGAACTTGTGGCAGGACAATTTTCTGACGGCTTCTATCCCTTATGCTTTTACCCTGAATATTTATGCGCTGCCGGGCGTTTCCGTGCCTTTTCAGAATACTTTTGTGCCGGTGAATCTGCCGACCGCATACAACGTGCAGGGACAGCCGATTTTCGCGACCGGGCGAACCCAGGATGTGCCGGCGAATACCGTGATCGACCTGAACCGGTTTCAGAGTGACCTGGCGGCGCTGACGCCGGGTGATCAGGTGCAACTGCTGACAGTGGTCGGCCTGGCGAAGAATTTCGGCAACGGCTACATCGCGAGTTGGACCGCAGGCGTGGACCATGATTTCGGCGATTTCAAATTCAATGCATCCTATGTGGCGACCGCCGGGATTCATTTGCCGCGCGTGTATTCGCCGAATAGCTATGGAGGAGCGACCGCGGGGTTCGCGCCGTTCACCCAGTTCAATGCGGCAGGGCAGGCGACCGGCGGATATGGGCCCGAGGCGATCATCAGCAGCGGATCGCATTCGACGTATCACGCGTTGCAGACCAGCCTGACCAAGAATTCGGCACGCTACGGGTTGGGCCTGCAGGCGAGCTACACCTACGCGAAATCGATTGATGACACCAGCGCGGTGCTGGGCGGCCTGTTCGGGGCATCGGGGACGATTCTGCAGACGGTGCCGCAGAATCCGTGGGATCCGTCGGCAGAAAAAGGGCCATCGACATTCGACGTGACGCACGTGTTCACGTTGAGCGTGATTGAATTGCTGCCGTTTGATCGCGTGGCGAGGTTGCGCCCGCTGGGACCTGCGCTGACGCGGGGATGGCAGGTGCTGAATATCACCACCCTGAACACGGGGTCACCGTTCAGCGTGTTTTCTGGGATTCAGCAGACAGGCGCGGGCGACGGCGGCTCGGATCGCCCGGACCAGGTCTCGATGCCGCACTTCTCCACCAGCCGTGCGGTACGCGACGATTATTTTGGGCTGGGCGTGAACAATCCGTCGTTTTTCAATGTTCCGATCAATATTCCCGGTGGCACCGGGCCGAACAGCGGGCGCTTCGGCACGCTGGGGCGCGACACGTTTCGCGGGCCGGACTTTCACAACTTCGATTTCGCGCTGATCAAGGACACGGCCTTCGGGCATCGCGGAAAGGCGGAATTTGGCACGCTCGAATTTCGCGCAGAATTCTTCAACCTGTTCAACATCGTCAATTTCGGGTTGCCGTCGAATATTGTGCGCGGCAGCGGTTTCGGGATCATCAGCAAGACGGCGGGGAATTCGCGGCAGATTCAGTTTTCGTTGAAGGTCATTTATTAGCATCTTGAACGACGGTTCACCGGAGCGGGAGATTCCAGCCTACGACTGAAGAACGGCTCCGGTCAGGATGACCTTACGGGAAGATTTTTTTATAATTATTGGCATGGCTTTTCCTATTAAAGTCTGCGCGGTCTGCGGAGAAGAGTTTGAACTGAAACCCGGGAAGCCCGGCTTCGCGAATCGCTGCCCTTCGTGCAGTGAAGAGGAATCGGCCGGTCCGGTCACGAAGCGGAGCATGGATGCTGACGAACGCAAGGCGCAGGCGGAAGCCAACGAGGCTCGGCGACAGGCTATGCGCAACCTGCTCTACCGCAAGGACAGCTAGATTCCCGACCGTGTCCCGCAGGGATCACTTGAGCTTGTAAAGGGGTTATCCAAACGAAAAGATCGAGCTGTGCTCGACGGACAGCCGAGGGCGGCTGTCCCTACATGGCTTAGTCGCCGCTGGCGTGATTTTGCGTGGGCACCAGGACCAGGCGCGGACGCGCGACCACGGACTCACGATGCCGCGAGTGGCGAAAGGTGAGGAGGATTCCCATGATGGCGACGTAAGCGGAGATGACTCCAAGGCTGACCGAGGCAACGACGGTAAGGAACAGAGCGAGTGGCATTAATAAGGCAATCACGATCATTCAACCTTTGGCTCGGCCCTGGTTCGAAGCGGCCTGATTTCAAGTTCAGCTTCTTGTCCAGCTACCAACCTCACAGGCCCTAATCAGATGCTCGGTTGGGCAATCCGTATACCGGCAATCTTTTTACGTGCAATCTCTATCGGCGGCGCGGCAGGAAACTTCATGTTTTACTTCTAGATTTGCTTTCCTGTTCCAATCTACCCGCGTTGACGCTCTCCGCTAGTGACGAATAAGATACGGAGTAGAGCTCTGCACTTCCACTCTCGGACAATTCTGCTGGCCTGTCGACGTTACGGAAGGGCATCCCGGCGCGGGTTCTAGGACGATTTACTGAATGGCTATTACTAAGATCTCAGTCCGGGGGGCCCGGCAACACAATCTAAAGAACATCGACGTTGAGATTCCGCGTAACACCCTCACTGTGGTTACCGGGCTGAGCGGTTCGGGCAAGTCGTCGCTGGCCTTTGACACGATCTATGCCGAGGGACAGCGCCGATACGTGGAGACGTTGTCGGCCTACGCGCGGCAGTTTCTGGACCAGATGGAGCGGCCAGATGTGGACTCGATCGACGGACTGAGCCCGTCCATCTCGATCGAGCAGAAAACTACCAGCCGCAGCCCGCGCTCGACCGTGGGCACGATTACCGAGATTTACGACTATCTTCGCCTCTTGTTCGCCTCCATCGGGGTGCCGCACTGTCCTAAGTGCGGGCGGGCGATCAGCCGGCAGTCCGCTGATCAAATTGTGCAGCGGGTGATGGCTTTGACGCCGGAAGATCGCGTCATGGTGATGGCGCCCATCGTGCGCGGGCGCAAGGGCGAATTCAAAAAAGAAATGGAGACGCTGGTCAAGCACGGCTACACCCGGGCGCGCGTGGACGGCGAGCTGGTGAGTCTGGATGACGATGCGCTGATCCAGCTCGACAAGCGTAAGAACCACACGATCGAAGTTGTGATCGACCGTCTGCTGGTGAAGCCGGGGATCGAACATCGCCTGGAGCAGTCGGTGAACCTGGCGATGAAGCTGGCGGGCGGGCTGGTGCAGGTTGCGGTGGTGGACGGCGAGGAGACTTTGTATTCGGAGAAGCTGGCGTGTCCGGATTGCGGCATCAGCGTGCCGCAGTTGGAGCCGCGGTCGTTTTCGTTTAACAGCTTGTATGGAGCCTGCCCGGAGTGCCACGGCCTGGGCAGCAGATATGATTTCGATCCTGCGAAGGTGATTACGGACTGGTCGAAGCCGCTGCTCGATGGCGCGCTGGGGCCGGGATCGGCGTCGCAAAATCTGATTCATCAATTGCAGATTGTGTCGACGGCGTATGCGATTGATTTGAGCACTCCGTTTGAAAAGTTGCCGGAGAAGACGCAGGATTTTCTGTTGAATGGTGAGCCGGGGCGCGGCGGCAAGACTGGATTCCACGGCATCTTCGGATATCTGAAACAGAATCTGGAGGAGTCGACCTCGGAAGGCTATCGCGACTGGCTGATGGATCACATGTCGGCAACGGATTGTCCGGCATGCCATGGCAAGCGGCTGCGGCCGGAGAGCCTGGCTGTGAAAGTGAACGGAATCTCGATTGCCGATTTCACGGCGATGCCGGTGGAGCGGGCTCTGGCCATGGCGCAGGGCATCAAGCTGGCGGGGCGGGAGGCGATCATCGCCGGGCGCGTCATGCACGAAGTAGTGGAGCGGCTGCAATTTTTGAATGCGGTGGGACTGGGATACATCTCGCTGGATCGGTCAGCGGCGACTTTGTCGGGTGGCGAAGGACAGCGGATTCGGCTGGCGACGCAGATTGGATCGAAGCTGCGCGGCGTGTTGTATGTGCTGGATGAGCCGTCGATCGGGCTGCATCATCGCGACAACGGGCGGCTGCTGACTGCGCTGGAAAATCTGCGCGACCTGGGCAACACCGTGCTGGTCGTTGAGCACGATGAAGAGACGATCCGGCGGGCGGATTATGTGGTCGATCTCGGGCCGGGAGCGGGGCGGCATGGAGGAGAACTGGTAGCGCACGGCACGCCGGAGGAAATCATGCGCGAGCCGGGATCGCTGACGGGAGCGTACATCTCGGGGCGAACGCAGATTGCCATGCGTTCGGAGCGGCGGCATGCCAATGGCGCGGCGCTGACGATTCTGGGCGCGAAGGAAAATAATCTTAAGAATCTGGACGTCACGTTTCCTTTGGGCGTGATGACCGTGGTGACGGGCGTTTCCGGGTCGGGCAAGTCGACCTTGGTGAATGACATTTTGTATCGGGCGCTGGCGCGGCAGCTTTATCGATCGCGAGAGAAGGCGGGCGAGCACAAGGCGATTTCAGGCGCGGAGAATATTGATAAAGTCATTCGCATCGATCAGTCGCCGATTGGGCGGACGCCGCGGTCGAATCCGGCAACGTATACCGGCGTGTTCACGGCGATTCGCGACTTGTACGCCATGCTGCCGGAGTCGCGCGAGCGCGGCTACAAGGCTGGACGATTTTCTTTCAACGTGCCGGGCGGGCGCTGCGAGGCTTGCCAGGGCGAGGGGCAGCGGCGCATCGAGATGAATTTTCTGCCCGATGTCTACGTGCTGTGCGAGGTGTGCGGCGGGCGGCGATACAACCTGGAAACGCTGGCGGTGAAATATAACGGCCAGTCGATCGCCGATCTGCTGGAGATGCCGGTATCCGATGCGCTGCCGATTCTGGAAAATATTCCGCAGGTGAAGCAGAAGCTGCAAACGCTGGTCGATGTCGGCCTGGGATACATTCATCTGGGACAATCGGCGGTGACGTTGTCCGGAGGCGAGGCGCAGCGCATCAAATTGGCGCGCGAATTGAGCAAGCGGCAGACGGGCAAGACGCTCTACCTGCTGGACGAGCCGACGACGGGGCTGCACTTCGATGATGTAAGAAAACTGCTCGACGTACTCCACCGGTTAACAGACCTGGGCAATTCCATTGTGATCATCGAGCATAATCTGGATGTGATCCGCAACGCGGATTGGATCATCGATCTGGGGCCGGAAGGTGGCGAAGAAGGCGGACGCCTGGTGGCGCAGGGCACGCCGGAGCAAGTGGCGAAGGTGAAGAAGTCGTACACCGGGCAGGCGCTGGCTCATTTTTTTCGGAAAGTCACTGCCGAGCAGCTAGTACCCAGTACCTAGAAACGCAGCTACGATTCGATCGAAAAGGTAATCCTTCTGTCATCCTCTGACAATCCGCAGTTTGAGCCTCAGCCGCCGGCGGCCAACGAACTGCCGGAACAGGACGCTTCCCTTCCGCAGACCGGCGATCCGCTTGATCTTGCTGCTCGCGATTTGATCGTGGCTGCGCCTGCAGAGGCTCCCGCGCCTCCTGCCGCCGCGCGATCCCGTGTGGAGCGGGTGGGACGTTTTGCTGATTGCCGGGCTGACTGTGGTCAGCATCGTGGTGGGCGGCTTCTTTCTCGTACTGCTGACGCACTTGGTCTTTCCCCGCGCCAGCTTGAACGCGATCGCACCGGAGCTCGCCGTTGCCGCGCAATTTGTGGCCTATATTTTTATCGCCGTGTTCATGGTGATGCTGATCGAGGGCCGCTATCACGTGCGCTTCTGGCAGGCGATTCATTGGAACTGGCCGCGAGCGTCGTGGAAATGGATTGGCGGGGGAGTGTTGCTGCTGCTGTCGATCAACGTGGTGGCGCGTTTTCTCCCCATGCCCAAGAGCACTCCGTTTGATCAGTTCTTCGTGAAGGCCAGCGATGCTTATCTGGTTTCGATTTTCGCGGTCACGCTGGGCCCGCTGATGGAGGAATTATTCTTTCGCGGATTGCTTTACCCGGTGGTGGCGCGGCGGCTGGGAGTTTTCTGGGGCGTGATTTTGACCGCGCTGCCGTTCGGGCTGATGCACATGTTTCAGTATGGCTATGCCTGGGGCGTGGTGTTGCTCATTTTTCTCATGGGCGTGGTCTGCACGGTGGTGCGTGCCAAGACTGGATCAGTCGCGACGAGCTTTCTGGTGCATGTGGGCTACAACGGGATGGAAATGTTTCTGCTGGCGCTGGCTACGCAAGGCTTTCGACACATGGAGAAGGCGGCTGCTTCTATTTCTGCGTTAAGCGAGCGTTGCCATTCTGGCACTCTTTGTAATTTCTTAGATCGCGCCGCCGCACCGTTTACCGCCAATTCCGGTATAGTATGCGGAGCCCAGCCCCCGAAATCGGACGAAGTATGGACTCATCAGCAGCAAATAAGCAGACCGTTGGCGGCCAAAAGACTGTGGCTGAATCCGTACTGTCTCCTTCCATTCTCGAAGCCATCCCCGACGCGCTGGTTGCGGTGAACCAGCAGGGCGTCATCATCCAGGTCAACTCGCAGACCGAGGCGATGTTCGGATATACCCGCGACGAACTGATTGGGCAATCGATTGAGATGCTGGTGCCCGAGCGGCAGCGTCCGCATCACGACCAGCACCGGGCGCAATATCACGAACGGCCGAAGATCCGGCGCATGGGAACGGGCCTCGATCTATTTGGGCGGCGGCGCGACGGCAGCGAGATTCCGGTCGAGATCAGCCTCAGCCCCGTTTCCCATGAGGGCGGAACGATTGTGCTGAGCGCGATTCGCGACATCAGCGACCGCAAACGGATTGAAGAAGAGCTGCGGCGGGTTAACGAGGAACTGGATCGAAGAAAATCGCGCGAGCTGCGCGACTCGCAGAACCGCATGGCGCTGATCGTGAATTCGTCGCAGGATGCGATCATCGGCAAGAATCTCGACGGCGTCATTACGCAGTGGAACTCGGGCGCGGAGGAAATTTATGGCTACACGGCGCAGGAGGTGATTGGGCGGAGCATCTCGCTGATCGCGCCTAAAGACCGCGCCGACGAGATTCCGGATATTCTGCGCAAGATTCGCGCCGGCGAGCGGGTGGAATATTTCGAAACGGTGCGCGTCACCAAGGATGGGCGGCGGCTGAACATGTCGGTTTCGGTTTCGCCGATTCTCGATGCCGAGGGAAAAGCGATTGGCGCGTCGACCATTGCGCGCAACATCACGGGGCAGAAAAAGACAGAAGAGCAGTTGCGGCAGTCGCAGAAAATGGAAGCCGTGGGGCGACTGGCCGGTGGAGTTGCGCACGACTTCAATAATCTGCTGGGCATTGTGACCGCCTGCACGGAACTGCTGCGGATGCACGCCCCGGCGGAGAGCCTGGAATATCTGGACAACATCCGCGAGGCGTCCAAACGCGGCGCAGCCTTGACCAAGCAATTGCTGGCCTTCAGCCGCCGCCAGCCGGTGCAGATGCAGTTGCTCGACCTCAACGAGCGGCTGAAGGAAGTAAGCAAGCTGCTGCGCCCGCTGATGGGAGAGAGTGTGCAGATTTCGATTCCGACGCGTCCGGCCAACGGAATCGTGGAAGCGGACCCGAGCCAGATCGATCAGATCGTGATGAATCTGGCGGTGAACTCACGCGATGCCATGCCGAATGGCGGCAAACTCATCATCGAGACCGGCGTGTTTGATTTCGATGAATCGTTCGCGCGCGAGCATCCCGGCATGAACGCCGGACGCTACGTGATGCTGGCGGTCAGCGACAACGGCGTCGGCATGAATGAGGCGACCCGGTCGCACATCTTCGAACCTTTCTTCACAACCAAGGAAATGGGCAAGGGCACCGGGCTCGGACTCTCGACGGTGTATGGAATCGTGAAGCAGAGCGGCGGGCACATCTGGGTCTACAGTGAACCCGGTCGCGGAACGACGTTCAAGATCTATCTGCCCTCGGCGGATCACAAGCTGGAGTCGTCGGCCGCGCTCGTAGCCGAGACGCTCCCGGCGCGACGCGAGGGCACGACCATCCTGCTGGCAGAAGACGACACCATGATGCGGAAGCTCACCCGGAAAATTCTGGAAGAGCACGGCTACAAAGTGTTCGAGGCGGAAGACGGCCGAGCGGCGCTGCAGTTGGTGGCGGAAAATCACAAGACCATCGATCTGGTGCTGACCGACGTGGTCATGCAGGGCATGAGCGGGCCTGAGATGGTGCTGAAGCTGCTGGACAGCTATCCTGCAATGAAGGTCGTGTACATGTCCGGGTACACCGGAGAGTTGGTGGCCCACCAGGGAGCGGATGCTTCGATTCGCTTGCTGGAGAAACCGTTCACGCGCATATCGCTGCTGAAGACGCTGGACGTAGCGCTGGGATAAGCGCGGGCACTCTTGCCCGCGGACTCTAACCACAAGTAGAAACTGCAAAACCAAGTCAACCTCTTCCGAGGGAGAGGATTATGCTCTTGGTTAGATTTCGCGGGCAGGAGTGCCCGCGCCACATGGGCTTGCCAGTTGCGGTATACTTTTGCCGCTATGAAAGGTAATCCTAAAGTCATCGCTGAATTGAATAAGGCTCTGCGCGAAGAGCTTACCGCTATCAACCAGTATTTTTTACATGCCGAGATGTGCGAGAACTGGGGCTATCACAAGCTCGCCGACTTCATCAAGAAGCAGTCGATCGGCGAGATGAAGCATGCCGAGACGCTGATCGAGAGAATTCTGTTTCTCGATGGCACGCCGTCGATGATGCCGCTGGAGTTGAATGTCGGTGGCACGGTCAAGGGCATGCTGGAGAGCGATCTCGCGCTGGAGCTCGGCGCGGTGAAGCAGTATAACGATGCCGTCGCGCTCGCCACGAAAGAGGGCGACAACGGCTCCCGCGATCTGCTGGTCACCCTGCTCAAAGACGAAGAGAGCCACGTGGACTTTCTCGAAGCCCAGATGCACTTGATCAAAGAGCTGGGCTACGAGCGGTATCTGACCCAGCAGATGGGCGAGGACGAGGAGTAAATGTGGCGCGGGCACTCCTGCCCGCGGAATCTAACCACGAGCAGAGTACTTTCCCTCGGAAGAGGCTGACTTGGTTTTGTAGGTTTTTATTTGTGGTCAGAGTTCGCGGGCAGGAGTGCCCGCCCCACATTGTTCGACCCACAGCCAAGGATAATCTTCCGACCTGCTCACCAATCCCTTTCTTACTGGATTCTGGCGGATGTACTCTATCGTTTCTTGCAGACTTTCAGTGCCACGAAGCACGTGATCGAAGGATTCGTCTTGCCAGACGGAGTCGGTCCGGCCCAGCAGCATATTAATGCTGCGGGCAGAACATCCCTTGATTGCCTTCAGGATCTCAGGTAGCGCGAAGGTCCATCCCTCTGCATCGCGCAAAGCTGTGAAGAGAAGATGCACGTGGTCCGGCATGACGACTGCCGCATGAAGCCGAATCCTTCTGCCATGGTCGTGCAGGCAATGCTGCAGTGCAAGGTTGCGAGCCTCTGGCGTGAGTTGCAATGGCTTCAGGGTGCGGAAAGTCACAAACAGAGGGCAATCATCGCGCTGATAATGAGGAAGACGGCGGCGATATTCGTAGCGGCGGAAAGTTGCGTGCGCCAGGATCGTGCCTCGGTTTCGATCGTACGGCTTCCTGTTGGCAGTCTGACGGCTTGGGCGCAGATTTTTCCTGGTTAGTTTCAGAATGGTACTAGAGAGCAGTTCTCGTGGTTAGAGTCGCGGGCAGGAGTGCCCGCGCCACACTCGAACCGCCTTATTTCACCGTGACGGTCAATAGCTGCGCGCCACTTACCACGTAGTCGAGGGCGGGCGTGGCCGTTTCGTCTACGTTTGATTCCCCGCTTACAATCATTTCCTGATTGCCACGCATGCCGTCCATTACGTTCATCACGCTGATGGGTAGCGTGGGCATGACTTTGTCGGCGACGCGGGCTTCGGGGTCCGCTTCGAGCAGCGAGACGTAGAGGCGATTATTCGCGTGCTCCTTGTTGAGCAGTGCGATGGTCGAGGCGAGGTCGAGCTTGCGGCCGAAGGCGGGATTCGAGCGGTTCACGTGGTCGAGAGTTTCGCCATCGCTGACCAGAATGCGCAGCGTGCCTTTGCTGGCCGAGGTCGGAATCTTGACCGGAATCTGCCGGACGACGCGCTCTCCGCGATACGGAGCGAGCACGGTTTCGACGACGATCTCGTCACCGGGGCGAGCTTCGGTCACGTCGGTGCGGGCGCTTTCGAGGCGCGCCCAGCGGCGTTCCCGTACTAAATCGAAATCGAGCTTCACACCATTCACGGCCGGCGCGTTGTACGGGTTGTCATAGATGCGTCCGAAGCGCTCGCCCAGCGACTGCGCTGCCGCCATGGCTGCTGGCTGGCCATTTTCCATGGGGACGAACATGTTGCGCAGGCCAACTTCGGGGAATCCTTTTACGTCGATGCTGCCGGTCAAACGGTAAGTGATCTCTTCGCCGAATTCGTTCACGCCATGCAGCGCGTTGAAGACCGTCGCCATAATCGCGACCGGGCTCAGGCGTGGATTGTTCAGCACTTCGTAGTGAAATTCTTTTGTGCCCACGGCACTGTGGATCGAGAGCGTCACCGGAATCATGTCGGGCTGCTTGTTGAATACGCCCATGATGCCAGTGTGGCGATCCTGCACAAACACTCCGGCCTGCTCGGTGGTGTTGACGATCTTGAATGCGTTGAGCGGCGACGGCAGCGTGGCCAGCACTTGCGCCTTATCCATGGGCAAGTCAACGGAGCCGAACTGCAGCAGCGGATGTCCGCAGGCGAGCAGACGCTCTGGATCGATATAAGTGACGGTGCAAGTGGCGGCGATGTCCATGTCGCCGCGAACCAGAATTGCGCTTACGGCCGATCCCGGTTCCAGCGGCTCCGGCTGCTTGTCGTTGCTGACGGATCCAGCGCCCATGACGGGCACGATTCCGGCTGCGGCAAATTGCGGGGCGAACTGGCGAACCGCTTCTTCGGAGAATCCGTTGAAGACCAGCGGCGCGTCGATGGGCTTGAGGTAGTTGGCGAAATCCTGAGTGGGCGGGGCCAGCGTCGCCCCATCTCCGGGCGCGGCCGTTTTTCCCGCGACATTGCTGATGGCAGGCTTGGTCGCGGCGGTCTCTTCAGCCGGCGATTTATCCAGCGCGTTGATTTCGAGCATGTCGGCGATCGGAGTTACGCCGGCGATCGGCTCTTTGGAAAATTCTCCGATGCGGAAGGCCAGCGCTCCGGCGAGCTTTCCGTCGAGGTAAACCGGACTGCCGCTCATGCCGGCAACTACTCCGGTATATTCCACTTTCGCGCCGTGCAGGCGCACCAGGATGATGTCGCCCTTGGGCCCGTTCGCGTTGCGCAGGACGCCGAGCACCTCCACATCCATCGACTCCGGCTTAACTCCCTGAAAAACCGTGTAGGCCACGCCGTGCATGCCGGCGTGAATCTCGCTGACGGGGATCGTGGGCTGAACCGCCTGTGCAGCCAGGGAAACGCATAGGGATAGAGTGGAGGCGAAAGCGGCGAGAACAACTTTATTCATTGAAAGCCCTGAGGACCGGGAAAAGGTCCGGATATCGGATTAGACTCGACCAACTTGGAACTCGTTGCCCGGAGGGTGGATCGGGGGACCGGAAACATCCCAATTGCGAATCCTTGCGTCTATACTAGCACAGAGAGTTTTCGGGGTTCATCATGTTTTATGGTGCCAATCAGCAGTGCAAACGCCTTCCCTTCGCGGGTTTCGGGCTGGCTTTCATCTTCGTTTTTTCTTTCCTGACGGGCGGTACGTTGACCGCCCGGGCACAGGATCAGAGCCAAACTCCGCCGCCGAGCCAAAGCTCGCAGCAGCCGCAAGATCAAGATAACGGCAAGCCCAAGCAGGACGCCCCTGCCGATGCCGGCGGTCCGGGCAGCGGCGTCGGTCCCTACGCCATTCCGAAGAAGAAAACCGAAGAAGCGCCGCCGCCCCCTCCGCCTCCGAAAAAGATGGAGGACAGTCCCGACTATTCGTTGAAAGTGAACGTTCCGCTGGTCAATGTGGACGTGCTGGTCACGAGCAAGGACGGGCAGTTCATTCCCAACCTGAAGAAAGAGAATTTTCGCATCCTCGAAGATGGCGTGCCGCAGTCGATCAACAAATTCGGCGTGACCGAGGCTCCGATTACGGCTGTATTGGTGGTTGAATTCGCATCGACCAGCTATCCCTTTATTGTGGACGCCTTGAACGCGTCCTATGCCTTCGCCAGCACGCTCAAGAAGGAAGACTGGATCGCGGTCGAGTATTACGACATGCAGCCGCACATTCTGGTCGATTTCACGCAGGATAAGAAGGCGGTATTCGGGGCGCTTAACCAGTTGCGCATGCCGGGATTCATCGAGACGAACCTGTTCGACGCCTTGTACGACACGCTCGATCGCCTGGACCGCGTGGAAGGAAAGAAGTACGTGATTTTGGTGACCACCGGAATCGATACGTTCAGCAAGCTGACGCTCGACAAGATGATGAAGAAGCTCAAAGACACCAAGGACATCACCATCTTCCCGGTGAGCATTGGCTGGCAATTTCGTGAATATTGCGAAGTTCATCATTGCACGGGCGTGACGCATGGCATGGGGATTCCGATTTCGCAAATGGATTACCTGCAAGCCGACAACGAGATGAAGACGTTTGCCGCCATGACCGGCGGGCGGGCGTACTTCCCGCGCTTTCAGGCTGAGTACGGCGAAATCTTCAAGGACATTGGAGATGATGTTCGCCACGAATATTCCATTGCTTACACTCCCACCAACACCAAGCTGGATGGGACTTACCGCAAGTTGAAGGTGCAGGTGGTGGCTCCTGACGGAGGCCCGCTGAAGGTGCGCGATCAGAAGGGTAAGGACGTGAAGTTTGAAGTGGTCGCGCGCGACGGCTATACGGCCAAGCACTCGGTGGACTGAAAAACAAAAAGCATGCACCAGAAAGAGCCTCCGCGTAAATCGGGGGCTTTTCTCTTTTGCACGACAACCGAATGCCCCGATGCCGCAACCAAAGAGCGGCAATATGCGAACTATCGTCCATTTCTACCGGGCCTGCATTGCAGCGGGCGTGTTGTTATGCGGGTCGCTTCTGATTCTTAGCTGCGGAGGCGGTGGTGGTAAAACACAAACGTCCGTGCCTCCTCCGGCGGACCAGCCTACGTTCTCGCACGTTGTGCTGATCGTGGAAGAGAATCAGTCTTTCTCGGATGTGATCGGCAGTGCTTCGATGCCTTATCTGAACAGTCTCGCCCAGAAATATGGACTGGCGACGCAGTACTACGCGAATGCTCATCCCTCACTGCCCAACTATTTCATGTTGACCGTCGGACAGACAGAGACGACAGACGACAATTTTGCGGGCGTCGTTACGGACGACAACGTAGTTCGGGAATTAGTAAATGCCGGCAAAAGCTGGAAGGCGTACGCGGAGAGTCTGCCGTCCGCGGGATATATGGGAGACGACGTCTACCCTTACCTGCGCCACCACAATCCTTTCGTTTATTTTTCGGATGTGCAGAATGACGCCGGCCAAGCAGGCAACATCGTCCCGTTTGCACAGTTCACGACCGATCTCGGTAACAATGCTCTGCCGCAATATTCCTTCATCGTTCCCAACGTGCTGGATGACGCGCACGACGGAACTCTGGCCCAGGCCGACGCCTGGCTGCAGCAGAATATTGCTCCGCTGCTGGCGAGTTCTGCATTCCAGAGTAGCGGCCTGCTGGTGATTACTTTCGACGAGGGCGACGCCAGCGATAACGCCAACGGCGGTGGACACATCGCTACGGTGGTGGTGAGTTCGAAATCGAAAACAAACTACTCGTCACAGACTTTCTTCCAACACCAGAGCACATTGCGTCTAACCCTGGCGGCGTTGGGAGTCGATACGTTCCCCGGCGCGGCGGGCACCGCTCCCGACATGACGGAATTCTTCACGGCTCAATAAACCTGTCGGCCCTGCAAGTACCACTAAGCAGGATTGGTCGTTCTGTTATGGTCCTGTAATACTTTTCCTGACAAGTATCACCATTGCGCTATACTCTAACCATGGGCATAGGATACGCAACGGTTAAGGCGAAGGGCCAGATTGTGATACCGGTCAATATTCGGCGTCAATTCAAGATCGATGAAGGAACGCGCGTTGCCTTTCTCGAAGAAGACGGCCGCCTGTTCCTGCAACCAGTCACCGATGAGTTCATTGATGGGATGAAAGGTGTTCTCCGTGGCCGCAACCTGCCGTCAAGAGTCGAGAAAAGCGTCGACCGCGACCTGCGATGAAGCCGCATGTGCTGGACGCCAACGCACTCTATCGATTCTTAATCGGAGGTCCAGGTGCGGACATTGTGGGCCGCCTTTTTCGCGAAGCTCGCGACTCAGAACAACCGCTGCTCATGTCGGTGGTCAACTGGGGCGAGGTTTACTACACAATCGCCCGAGCCCGAGGCTTTGCCGAAACTGACAAGGTCATGAACCGGGTCCGAATGCTTCCGCTCGCGATCCACGATGCTGATGAAACGCTGACCACACTGGCCGCGCGGTTGAAGGCCGGGCACGGGTTACCCTATGCCGATTGCTTCGCCGCGGCACTCGCTCAGAGCGGTGAGATTCTGGTCACCTCGGACGCTAAGGACTTCCGCAAGATTCCGCGGCTGCATATTCTGGCTTTGCCCGAACACAAAGGCTGAGCGATTTTTGTTGGAGCTAGCGCACGTGAAACAGCGTGTCGAGCAGAAAGAAGACTGCCGCGCCCACGAACACCAGCAGAGCCATTTTCATCGCGGGCTCCTTGTTGACCTCAGGGATAAGATCCGACGCAGCGACATAGATGGTCACACCCGCCGAAAGCGGCAGGCCCGCGCCCACATGATGACGGAAGAGCGCCATGGTCAGCACTCCAGCGAGGGTCGAACCACCGAGAATTACGGAAGCTCCCCAGGCGCGGAAACGGCTGAGCCCGCTGGCCAACATCACCGAACTCACCGTGAAACCCTCCGGAATCTTGTGCAGGAATACGGCAAAAAAGATCAGCCATCCCAGCCAACTGGAAACTAGAAACCCCGACGTGATTGCGATGCCGTCGAAGAATGTGTGAATGATGAGGCCGAGCAGCACGGAATATCCCTTGTGCGCGTGCATGAACTCGTCGAGGTGCGTTTCCTCGCCGAAGTGAAAGTGCGGCGTCACGGTGTGCTCGAAGAAATGAATAATCAGATAGCCCAGCAGAACAAGAAATGCCGCGCGGCGTCCGCCGAATTCGAGGCTCTCCGGAATCATCTCCATGATGGCGGTGGCCAGCATGAAGCCCGCGCCCAGCGCGACGAAATAGCGCAAGTAGCGGCGCTCCCAACTGCGCTGGACAATGATGGTGCCGCCGAAAACGTTGGCGGCCGCGGCAGTCAGACCCAGGAGTACGCTGGTGGCTATGGGATGCATGCAGTTTTCGTAACCGCGCCGGTTACTATTTTCGTTCGGCAGCTGTTTGCTTCTGCAACTCGGAAAGGAATGCCGATTCCCGCTCCTGCACGTAATCCTTGTAACCCGCAGGATCAATGTAGGGATTCGCCCCGCCAGTGTTCAGTTTCGCGTGTTTCGCTTCCATGTCGTAGTAACTGCCGTGGGCACCCAGGAAAACATCGCACGGTAACGACTTCAGCACGCGAAACCCGCGTGCATAATCGTCGGCGATTTCCGGGTACGTCAGGTTGTTCACCAGTTTGTATCCTGGATTCACGTTCGGGCTCCCGACGATCACCACATCGTAGCTCTTGCCCGCCTCAATTACTTTCAGACTCCAACTGGTGCAGCCGCGGGTATGTCCAGCGGTCTTGTGTGCCGTGAGCACGGTATCACCGAGCACCACCTGATCGCCATCATGAAGCACACGGTCCACCTTGGTGGCGGGATAACCGAGGGACGGATCGCTTCCGTAATGGAAGTCGCTCCTGCCACCCGACTCAACAACGTTTACATCCGCATCCATCACCATGTATTTGGCGCCGGTAAGATTTTTAATCTCAGCGCTGCCGCCATCGTGGTCAAAGTGAGCATGGCTGATGAGAAGGATTTTCACGTCATCGAAGCGAAATCCCAACTTTTCGATGCTCTGTCGGATCAGCGGAACGGAAGTCTTCAGATTGCTGTTGATTAAAATGTCCCCGGCCGACGTTGTAATCAGATATGAGGCAAGCCCGCGGCTGCCCACGTAATAAATGTTGCCAATCATGCGGTGCGGAGGGAAAGATTCACTCCAATCCGGTGAATCCGGCGTAGCGTTCGCTCGGGCCGGCATCGTTGGTGCGGAAGTAGTTTGGCTAAACAACACACTGCTGAGCACCAGCGATGCGCAAGACAAGATGAACCGAGTGAGCATATCTGAGGAGTATACGGTGGTTCGAGCGGCGCTCGTTATCCGCTATGCCGGATGTGCATCACGTCGCCGTCCTGGACGATGTAGTCTTTGCCTTCTAGGCGCAGCGTGCCCTTGGCGCGGGCGTTGGCTTCGGAACCGGCTTCGAGCAGTTGGTCCCAGCGGATAGTTTCGGCGCGGATGAAATGCTTCTCCAGATCGGAATGAATCGCTCCGGCGGCCTCCTGCGCGCGGGATTTGGCGGGAATCGTCCAGGCGCGGCATTCATCTTCGCCGGCAGTGAAGAAAGAAATCAGTCCGAGCAGCTTGTAGGTGGTGCGGATCAGGCGCGTGAGGCCGCTCTCCGTCAGGCCATAACTCGACAGGAAATCGGCCGCGTCGGCGTCGCTCATTTCGGCCAGTTCGGCTTCGACTTTGCCGCAGATGGCCGTGGCGGCGGAGTTTGGCCGCGCCGCAATTTCGGTGAGTTTATATTTGGTGACCGCCTCTTCGAGTTCTTTGCCGAGTTCGGTGGACTCGCCGATGTTCAGCACGTAAAAAATCGGCTTCTCGCTGAGGAACATGAAGCCGCGCAGGCGCTTCTTGTCCTCGGGCGTCATTTCCATTTCGCGCAAGGGCTTTTCCTCTCCGAGATGAGCATTGGCGCGCTTGAGCAATTCAAGCTCTTTTTCGAGGTCGGCCGTCTTCATCTTTTTCAGATCTTTTTCGACGCGCTCGATGCGTTTTTCGATCTGGCCAAGATCGCTGACCATGAGGTCGAATTCGACGTTCTTGATGTCGCGCAAGGGATCGATTTCACCGACATGAGGGATGGCGGGATCTTCGAAAACCCGCACCACATGCGCTAGCGCGTCGACTTGCCGCAAATGGCCGATGTAGGCGGACTCCTTGAGCGCATCCTGCCCGATGGCGCCAACGTCGACGTAATCCACGGAGGCGTGCGTCAGCTTCTTGGGGGTGTAGAGCGCGGCCAGGCGATCGAGGCGGTCGTCGGGAACTTTGGCCACGCCAACATGCGCCTCGCGCGGATTCGAGGACTGGGCCGAGAGATGCGCCTTGGTGAGAATTTGAAACAGCGATGTCTTGCCTACCTGCGGCAGGCCGATGATTCCAGTTTTCATAAGATAGCTTCGAGTTACAGGCTCACTGCGGAGAGCGTGGAGAACTTTTTAGAATAAATGATTCGGCGGAATTGCCCAAGCCGGGGAGCGGGCACTCTTGTCCGCTGGCCTTGCCGATGCTGCCGGCAAGCGGGCAGGAGTGCCCGCTCCACACAACCCACTCAACACTGCCCCGCTCCACATTACCAGGTGTAATGCGCCGTGTAGGTGACGACTTTTTCGCCGTCGGGGGCGACGGTTATCGGAAATTCGATGGTCTGGCTGTCTTTTTTCTGGAAGTCGTCGGACTTGGACGCGATGTCCCAGTTGCGTCCGCGATACAGGTGCTCGACGATTTGCACGTCGACCGGTTCTTTCTTGTGATTGCGGACTTTGATCTCGAAGGTTTCCGTCGCTTCGTGCTTCCCTTGATTGATGGTGTAATTCGTGCGAGTGCGTTCGCCGGTGAGATCGAAGGAGTTGCCGGTGTAGACGCGAACCTTCTCGTCGCGCGGCGTATGGTCAATCATGTTTTCGCCGGTGAATTCCACCTGGCCGTCGTCGTTGCGGCGGTAGAAACGCAGGCGACCCTTGGGCAGCGGCATGCCCAGATGATTGGCGTCGGAGTTCTGGAACTCGCGCATGACCCAGATTTTCGGATTCGATTCGGTGCCGTAGGACTGATCGTTGCGGATGTTTTCCCAGCCCCAGCCGTTATATCGATTGGGATCGATCTTCAGGCCGTCGTAGATATAAAGCTGTTTCGTCTTAACTCCGGCTGCGTGGATGAACTCGACTTGCTTGGTCTCGCCATCGCGCAACGTGGTGCTGCGCTCGAGGGTGTAAAGATGATATTCGTCGAACGCCTTCTCGCGTGACAGGAGGCGCAAAAGATACCGCCACGCTTCAGCGGCTACCATCTGGGAAACCATTCGGCCGTTCATTGCCTGGCCGGGTTGGATTTTATTTACGTCTCCGGCCATGAGCTTGATGCGGGCATTCTCAAACGTCTTTCCGCTGCGATTGTCCATCGTGACCCAGCCAACGATGTCGACCAGGTCGCCCTTCTCCGGCGCGATGATGTTGTAATCGGCCTCCCAGTTGAAACCTCCGGTGACGTAGGAAAGCTCGGCGGGAAACTTTCCCGCGCGATCCGTTGCCAGCAGCCATTCCAGACGCGGCTTGAGAATCGTTTCGGCAGTCAGGTCGGGAAAGATCGGCGTGCCGGGAAGACCGAAGCGCAGCTGGCCGCCCACCTCGATGATCGGTTCTTCCTGCCCCGGATAGTTCTGGTTGTAGCCATTGATATTGAAATAATTCGGGCGCACGAAACCGCTGCGCACGACTTTGCCCTTCACCGTCGAGTGATCGGGCTGCTCGAAATCGATGCTGCGGCCTTCGTAGAGCGACAAGAGGGAAACCTGCGAGACCGGATCGGCGCGATAATTCTGCTCCAGCACGTTCAGCACGTGCTTGCCGGATGGATCGCGCAGGATTACAGAGTCGGGCTCGAGGTGCATGGTGATTTCATCGATCTTGACCTGGTTCTCGCCGGATTTCAGATCCAGCGGAAGGTCCTGGCGCACCACGGCGAAGCTCTGGTTGTAAATGGTGAGGGAAGGCTGCGAACTCTGCGCCGCAAGGCTGGCGCAGAAAGCAAGGACACAGACGAAGCGAGCGATCATGAGATCCCTCCGAACACGCCTGAACGAGATTTCGGCTCTGAACCGTGCCGAAAGACTTTTCAGCGTGGCTCAAAGCTACTCTCTTAGAACGTAGTTCGGAATAACTCTTGCGAGCCGTTATGTGGGGATTACTCGGCCGGGGATGAACTTGATCTCTAACCGATCAGTGGCCGTGCTCCTCCAGGAATTTCTCCACTTCAATCGCGGCCATACACCCGGTGCCCGCAGCGGTGATGGCTTGCCGGTAGCGGCGATCCTGCACGTCGCCACAGGCGTAGACGCCTTGCACGCGGGTATGAACGTAATCGTGCGTCTTGAGATAGCCGTCGGCGTCGGTGTCGAGCTGGCCGGCAAACATCTTGGCATTGGGATCGTGGCCGATTCCCAGGAACAGCGCGCTGGTGGGATAGTCCCACACTTCGCCAGTCTTCACGTTGCGCAGTTTCAGCCCGGTGACTTCGTTTTGATGGACGTCATGAACGTCTTCCACCACGGTATCGAGCAGGAAATGAATCTTCTCGTGAGCCTTGGCGCGCTCGAGCATGATCTTGGACGCGCGGAAAGAATCGCGGCGATGAATGACCGTGACCTTGGTCGCGAAGCGGGTGAGAAACAGGGCTTCTTCCATGGCCGAGTCTCCACCGCCCACCACGACGATTTCTTTGCCGGAGAAGAAAAAACCGTCGCAGGTCGCGCAGGAAGAAACACCATGCCCGATCAACTGCTGCTCGTGCGGCAATCCAAGCCAGCGCGCCGAGGCGCCGCTGGCGATGATCAGAGTGTTGGCGTGGACCACGTTGTGTCCCAGATGCAGCGCGAATGGGCGTTGGCTGAGATCGGCGCTGGTGAGGTGCGCCATGCGATATTCCGCGCCGAAGCGCTCGGCCTGCTTGCGCATATTTTCTACCAGTTGCGGGCCGAGAATTCCCTCCGGAAATCCGGGGAAGTTCTCGACCAGCGTGGTCAGAGAGAGTTGTCCGCCGGGCTCGTGGCCCTCAATCACCAATGGCTTCAGGTTGGCGCGCCCCGTATAAAGGGCGGCGGTGTGTCCGGAGCATCCGGAGCCGATAATGACGACGTTGCGAGTTTCGCTCATAAGTTCATAGTGCGGCGTTATTAGTTCAGTTGAGAATTAGATAGAAAAAATCGAATTTCGATGCAGGCCCGGGTTTGACGTAGCGGCGGAGGCATTCCTCCGCCTGCGAGCGGAGCGAGCCTCCCGGACGAATGCGTCCGGGGCTACGTGCTTCGTTTTTACTTCTTGCCATCGGGTTTGGCCGTTTTCGGCTTGGAGATCTCCGGCGATTTCTTAATGCCTGCAATCTTGGTCAGTTCCTCGGGGACAATGTTCTTCACGCCCAGCAGGGCCCTGTAATTTGCCAGCACCTCGGAGGCGCTGCGGAACAAAGGTTCATAGGCGCTCTGGTCGGGGGCCGGACCGCCTTCGCTGGCCGAGCAGCGGGCCAAGGCGATGGAAGATTTTCCAAAACGCTCGAGCCGCACCCGGTTGACCGGAGTGTTTACCGTGAGCATGGCCGAAGCCGTGGTCACCGACGATGCACTGTCTTCGAGCGAGACCTGAATCAGATCTTTGGGCTCGCGCACGTGCAGGACCAGGGTCTCGATCATGTTCTGGCTATCGTCGCTGAAGGAATACTGCACGCTGGCGAACAGCGCCTGCACCGAAAACTCGCGCCGGATGCGCACATAACCCGCGACCGACGGATCGCCGGAGAGGTGGGCCCTTTGCTCCACCGGCATAAAACTGGGCAGGTCCGTGAGGGTCGAGCGCCCGCGCGAGACTTCGAAGTCCGCGGTGAACAGCGGTTGCTTGGGAATGCGGGCCAGGGCCGACGCGATTTCTTTCTGCTCGTCGGCCGAGGGGGTACACACGTTCAATACATTAACTTTGACCTGCGGCTCTGAAGGCTGTTGCGCCGCCACAGGATGGGGCGCCACCAACGTTACAGCCAGGCCGAGAACAAGAATCCACGGGGGAACCGGAATACGCACGGCGGCAATTCTAACCGAGAAGGAATGAAAAATCAGCAATTCGCAAAGCATGCCGGGAAAGACTTAGAATTCTTTTATGGCGAATCTAACACTGGTTTATGGCATGCGACTGCTGCCCTCCGAGGATGTGACCGAAGTGGGGCAGGCCCCGGTAAAATTGAAGAACGGCCGGGAGGCGCACGTTACCATGCACGTGCTCGAGGGCAGCAAGGAAGAGATTGAAAAGCAGTTGCGCACCAGTCTGGAAGCTTTTTTTGATCTCTATCCGGAAATCTGAAGGCACGCCGAAAATTTGCGCGGTGATGGGCTGACCTGGTAAGAGCCCGCACCGTATAATCCTATCCCTCTACGGTAGTAGTGGCGCGCGACGCCCGGCGAATGCTATGCAATGGTCCTATCCAGAGATCCGGCAGCGGCTGATTCAGGCAGAACTGTGGCCACAGCGCCGCATGGCACGGCTGGCCTGCTATCTGGCCGGGCTGGCGCTGGTGCTCTACGCCCTGGAAAATGTGCTGCGCCTCTTCGCCTCTTCCTGGGGCGATCACCTCTCGGGCTGGGTGGATTTCCTTGGCTTCATCGCAGCCATATTGTTTGTGGTGCTCGGATTCGGCTGGGTCCGGCGCAGGATTCTGTGGCGGCTGCGCAACCGGCTGATCGTCACCTACGTTTTTATCGGTGTCATCCCCGCGGTGCTGCTGGTGGCCATGGCGGCCATCACTCTGTACGGATTTGGCGGGCAGTTTGCGGTGTTCGTCCTGACTTCAGAAATTCATGCGCAATTGCGCAGCCTGGAGGCGGCGAATTCCGCCATCAGCAACGAACTGGCAGCACGGATAGAGCACGGGCAGCCGGCAACGGCGGAGTCCTTGCTGGGACTGCGGCGTCGCGATCCGGCCTGGAGCCGGCGCCAGATGTGCGCCTGGTACGGAGAGAAGGCACTCCCGCTCTGCGATGAGTTCAAAGGCCCGGCGATCAGCTTTCCCACCTACCTGACTGGACCATTTCGCGAGATCGCCCGCGATCATGGCGAACTTTATCTGCGGGTCGCGACTTCGATCCCGATCGGGCAGTCCCGGCTCACGGTCGTCAGCAGCGAGCCTTTCGACAAGCAACTGGTGGGCAACATCGCCGCCGATCTTGGGGAGATCACACTCTACGTCTCGCATATCAATCTGGACGACACGAAGTCTGAGGGCAGCTCGGGCAAGGCGAAAACGGTCGCGGACGCGGATCAAGCGGGAGTGCCTGGGATCAAAGTGGAAACTTCGTCAGCCAGCCCACAAAAACACGGTGACTTGAATCTCAACGCAACCCCGAAGGCGGGTCCGCAAGGCGCGCCGGCGCGACCGGAAGAGCAGTTCACGGTTGGGACTGTGCCAAAAGCGACGGCTGTCCTCGATAAGGAAATCTGGTTTCTCACCCCGCTGTCCGTGGCCGACTGGAAAACAGGAACCCCGGAAGAAGGCGGAGCTGTGGTGCGGGTCGGCACCCGCCCTTCGGTGCTCTATGCCCGGCTGTTTGCGGCGCTGGGAAGTTTCATTCGCGGCGTGACCTACTTCCTGCTCGGAATCGCGGTCATCTTCGCCATCATCGAACTGATCGCGTTGTTTATCGGCACGCGCATGACGCGCACGGTGACGGCAGCCGTGGCGCAGTTGCACGAGGCCACGCAGCATGTGGATCGCGGGGACTTCAGCCACCGGATTCCGGTGAAATCGAACGACCAGCTGGCTGACCTGGCCAACAGCTTCAATTCGATGACCGCATCCATCGAGAAGCTGATTCTGGAGCAGAAGGAAAAGCAGCGCCTGGAGAACGAACTAGCCATCGCGCAGGAAGTGCAGGCGCAGCTGTTTCCGCGGCAGGTTTCTGAGCTCGAATCGCTGGAGGTGCACGGCTTCTGCCGCCCGGCGCGCACGGTCAGCGGCGACTACTACGACTTCGTGACCGCCAGCTCGCACAAGCTGATTCTTGCGGTGGGCGATATCAGCGGAAAAGGAATTTCCGCGGCATTGTTGATGGCGACCATCCACTCGGCGGTGCGCGCCTACAGCATGGAAAATATGCCGCAACTGCGCGAGCCGGTTGCGGTGGGCGCAGTCGTCGGACGCGGCAGGGTGATCGGGGCGTGGCCCGAAGGTGTGGAAGTTTCTCCCGGAGCCTTGCTCGGGCTGCTGAATCACCAGCTCTTCGATAGCACGCCGCAGGAAAAATACGCGACGCTGTTCCTCGGAATCTATGACGGAATCTCGCACCGGTTGACTTACAGCAATGGCGGGCACCTGCCGCCGATTCTGATCAGCGAAAGTGGAGACATTCGCCGCCTCGAGGCCGGGGGCACGGTCGTCGGCCTGTTCGACAATATGAGCTACGATGAGGGCACGATCGAAATGCATCCCGGCGAAGTGTTCGTGGCCTACAGTGATGGCGTGACCGAGCCGGAAAATGATTTTGGCGAGTTCGGAGAAGCGCGCCTGATTGATCTGGTGCGCACCAACCGACATTTGCCGCTGGCGCAGATCAGCCAGATCGTGACCCAGGCGGTCGACGACTGGATCGGCGACAACGAGCAGCCCGACGATGTGACGCTGGTGCTGGCGCGGGCAAGATAGCGCCAAGCAGCAAAGTACCCATTCTTTTGGGCCCCCTTTTCCTTATTGGAGGATTTCGCTTGATGGCGCAGATCTCTGGCAGGCGTCTTCTGCACACACTCATTGCATTGACCGCCATCGCTACGACGGTAGGAGCGCAGGACACGTCAGCACCAGTCATGACTCTGGTCGTCGACGAGACCCAGGCGGCGCGCCGCATCGCATTTGTGCACGAGGAAATCCGGGTGCGGCCGGGCATGGTTGCGCTCGCGTATCCTCGCTGGATTCCTGGGGAGCATGGACCGACCGGCCCTATTCAACAATTCGCTGCGCTGCGGATACGTGCAGGCGATGCAACTTTGCCTTGGACACGCGATCCAGAAGATATCTACACCATTCGAGTTGCAGTGCCGTCCAAGGTCGATCAGATCAGCGTCGATTTCGATACGTTGCTGGAAAACACGATCTCCGATCACCAACTATTAGAGGCGTGGAATACCGTGGTGCTGTATCCACTGGGCATCGACAAACGCCAGTTGATGATCGAGCCTTCGCTTCTTCTACCTGCAAAATGGCAACAGAGTAGTTCTCTGCGGGTGACTAGCCAGTCCGCAGGCCGCGTGAATTTTGCAGCGGTGTCGCTCGAACGCCTGATTGATTCGCCAGTTCTGGCGGGAGAATTTCTTCGGGTGGTGCCCCTGTCGTCGAGTTGGCCGGCGGAACTGGATATCACCGGGGATAACCAAGCCGCCCTCGACAAAGCCGATGACGAACACGCCTTTGCCAAATTTAGTAACCTCATTGACCAGGACCGCGCCATGTTCGGATTCCGGCATTGGCAAACAATGCACATCCTCGTTTCGCAGAGTGAAGGGCGCCCGTTCGATGGTCTTGAGCATGAGGATTCTCCGTACAACGGCATCGGGGACGCCGGGCTCTCCAAAAAGGATCAACTGGAGAAGTTCGGTGCGCTGCTGCTCACCCATGAACAGTCGCACTCCTGGGATGGCAAGTACCGGCGTCCGGCAGAGCTGTACTCGAAGCCCGACTACCAGGGTCCGGAGCGGACTTCGCTGCTCTGGGTGTACGAAGGTCTGAATCAATATATCGGGATGCTTCTCGCCACGCGCGCTGGCTTCAACGATGCGGAGTACGCGCGCGACATTTTGGCGTGGGTGGCGGCGAAGTACACCCATCAGCAGGGCCGCGCGGCGACCGCTCTAGTGGACACGGCCACAGAAGATTGGGTTTTGCGCACGGTCGATGATGCGTGGTCTTCGCTCCGGCGCGAGCAGGATTACTACGACGAGGGTGCCCTCATCTGGTTACGCGCCGACACGATAATCCGCGAACGTTCGCAAGGACGGATTTCGCTGGATGATTTTCTGCGCAGCTTTTTCGGGCAGCGCGACACTGACCCGATCGTGGTTCCGTACAGCCGCGAGGACGTCGAGGCCTCATTATCGGCGATGGTGCCATATGACTGGCACAATTTTTTTGAGACCCGCGTCTACCAGGTGAACAGCAAGCCGCCGACGGATGGCTTGGAAGCTGCCGGCTGGCGGCTGGTGTACAACGCGACGCCCAATCGGGTCTATGCGGCATTTCTTCCGGATAGTTTCGATGCCGCGTACTCCGTTGGAATGTATTTGAATAAAGACGGCATGGTTTCCAACGTCTTACCGGACACACCGGCCTACGACGCCGGCCTCGGGCCGCATATGGCGATACTGGCGGTCGATGGCCATGCCTACTCCGGCGACCTGCTCACCGAAGCGATCGCCCATCCACGAAATGGGAAGATATCTTTAATCGTCCGCAACTTCGACTCGGTGGAATCCCGCGAGATTCAATATGCAGGGGGATTGCGGTATCCGCATCTGGAACAAATTCACGGAAGCCGAGACTATCTGAGCGAGATCTTGCAGCCCCGGAATTCTAAAGAGCACTAATTTGGCGGCGAACACGGGCAAGCGGGCAGGAGTGCCCGCTCCACACAACCTGCTTCCACCATCTGCCTCCGGATTGACAGAAACATCCTGTTGCAATAGCTTGGTGCATCGGACTTTCAGTCGCCGACGCGGGAGTAGCATAACTTCGGCAATGCGCCGGGGCTCCATCCCGGAGATGACGGTTCGATACCGTTCCTCCCGCCCCAGTTTTTCCTGGCTCCAGCGCCCAGCCTCAACCCAACCTTCAGATCTTTTTCTTCTTCCAGCGCCCTTGTTTGAAGAGAATCGCGCTGGCTATCGCCATCGACGATTCCGCGATCGCGATGGAAAAGAACACGCCATTCGAGCGCATATGCAGCGGAAGGGCCAGCGTATAGGCCAGTGGAATTTCGAACAGCCAGAAGCCGAAGAAATTCACAATGGTCGGCGTGATGGTGTCGCCGGCGCCGTTGAAGGCCTGCATCATCACCATGAAATAGGCATAGCCCAGATTGCCGTAGCTGACGATGCGCAGGCACGCCGCGCCCAGCGGCACGACCGCCGGGTCGCTCGTAAATAAGCGCACGATGGGCTCGGCGAATGCGATGAAGATCACCCCGAGTGAGCCCAGGAAGATCAGGTTATAAAGCCCAGTGCGCCAAACCGCTTTCTCGGCGCGGTCGGGATGGTCCGCCCCCAAGTTCTGCCCCACGAGCGTTGCCGCCGCGTTGCTCAGGCCCCACGACGGCAGGATGGCGAAGATCACGATGCGAATGGCGATGGTGTATCCCGCCAGCGCGGCCGCGCCAAAGATGCTGACAATGCGCACCAGGCCGATCCAGCTGGTGTGGGCGATGGCAAACTGCAGAATGCCAGTCACAGAAACGCGAATCAGACGTAGCAGCACCTCGCCGTGAATTCGTATTTGCCACACCAGAATGCGAATGCGCTCCGTCCCTTTCAGCAGGCGGTAGAACTGGTAAGCCACGCCGATGCTGCGGCCCGTGAATGTGGCTAATGCCGCTCCGGTCACGCCCATCTTCGGGAACGGTCCCCAGCCGAAGATCAGGCAGGGATCGAGCACCAGGTTGATGATGTTCGACACCCACAGCAGGCGCATGGCAATGGCCGCATCGCCGGCGCCGCGGAAGATGGCGTTATTGAGGAACAGCAGCAGCACGGCACAACTGCCACCCAGGCAGATGCGGGTATAGCCGCTGCCCACCGCGATGATCTCCGGAGTCGCGCCCATCAGGCCCAAAAGCCGGGGAGCAAACAGAAAGCACGGCAGGCCGATGGCCAGGGAAACAATCAGGCCAATCGCGATGGCCTGCACGGCGGCATCGGCTGCGCCTTCCGGATCTTTTTCGCCGATGCGGCGGGCGACCATGGCGGTCGTCGACAGGCTCAGGCCCATGCCGACCGCAAAGACAAGGCTCAGCATCGACTCGGTCAAGCCCACGGTGGCCACCGCGTTGGCGCCGAGCCTGCCTACCCAGAACACGTCGACCACGGCAAACAGCGACTCGAGCACCATCTCCAGCACCATGGGCACGGCGAGCAGGAGAATCGCCCGGTTCAAGTTGCCAGTGGTGTAGTCCTGATGCGAGCCGCGAACGGCCTCGACCAATGACGACCACAATGTGCGCTGCGACTCGGCAGCGGTAACGGTTTCCATAAAATCCTGGCTTTCTGCGACCTCTCCCCACGCGGGAGCGGCGCAGCTCGTAAAAACTCCAATGAAGATGGGTTATGCCCGCAACGGCGGGCCAAGCAGGGATGGCGAACTTAACGCGGGATGGGCATGTTGTTCCTCAGGGCGGATCGAATGAAACTGCAGGTCCCCACGGGAAACGTAATAAAACTTCGTTCGTGCTTTTGGGATTTTATCGCAAGGCAGCGGGTGGGTGCCAGCAAAAACAAGAGCGGCGGATGGTCGGAGGTCCATCCACCGCTGTTACAGGAGGTGTGAGTGATCGCTCACTAAACAAGGTCATCGTAGCCTGTCTGTCGCGAGTCGACGAGATCACGAAGGTACTCGTTTACGAAAATGAGAGCTGGTTAATCCCGGAACATTCATCACTTCTTCTATCACTTCTTGGGCGGTTCCATCACTCGCGCCGTCAGCGACTGATTGGAGACCATTCCGCCCACGATCAGGGCCCCGATCGGCGTAACCACGATGCCGCGAGAATCGCTGCGCGCATCGAAGGTATCTTCGCTGATTTCGTCCCAGTGATTGCCGCGAACATCGATGGCGAAGGTCACGGGGGAAATCTCCCCGGGCTTGCCGTCATAGCCCACGCCCTTGAAGTTGTGAGGAGTGGTGGTGCCTCCGGAAAACAAAATTCGATGATCCTTTACGGCTCCGGCGACGATGGCAAAGCGCGCGTCTCCGGGATGCGGCGGCAGTTTGCTCCACTCAATTTTGTTGGGATCCTTGTGGTCAATCTTGCCCATCCAGCATTCGTCGGACGCCACATAATCGGGGCCTTGGCCGGAGTTTTTCCTGGCGCCATCCACGACCACGATCACGCCGTCAGTGAGCCCTCCCGCATTGCCAAAGACCGGAGTGCCGGGAAACGCCGTGGCCTCGCTCCAGGTATTTTTCTGGGTGTCGTAGACCTGCACTTTATTCACTGGGCCATGCTTCGACCGGCCGCCCACGAGATACACATAGCGGTCATGATCCAGGCCGATCACCGCGCTATCCACGGGCACGGGAATATCCTCGCCGCGATACCAGCGGCGCACGTCGGTCAGATAAGAGTTCACATCGCCGACGGTCAGTTCGTTGCCCTGGGCGTCGACCACGTATCCGCCAAAGATGAAAATCTGCCCCTTGATGCCGATTGCCGAAGATCCCATCCGGCCCGCTACGCCGGGCACGGCGCGAATCTCAGTCCATTTTCCTGAGGACAGGCGCAGCATGTAGCCCTTGCTGGTGACGTCGTCCCAGGTCTTCTTGGGCCCAATGCCCATGAACGAATAGATTTCGAGGCCGCCGTGGAGCGCCACGACGGCATTGCCGGCCACTTCAACCGGCATCGGTGGAAATTTGGGTTTATCGGTGGCTAGCAGCACTACCGCACACAGCACCGGGAGGAGGAGCACAGGGAATCGTTTCATTGCAGAAGATATTACGTCTTTGAGCGGATGGAGGGCAAAAGGCTCAACTCACAATCGGTGATCTAGAACCAGGTCTTGCGCCGGTACTCGCGATACTCGTCACCGAAAGCCGCCTCCAGCACGCGAGCTTCCCGGCGGGCGCGAATGGTCTGCCCGATCACCAGAACGGCCAGGACAATCCATAGAGCGGGCAATTGCAGGACCAGAATGAATCCCGCGATCATGACCGTTCCGGATACGTAGATGGGATTGCGAATCTTCGAGTACAGGCCCGTGGTGACCAGGTGATGAGCCTGCGGTGTAATTGAGAACGACCGGCCGAGTTGATAGCGTGCCAGAAAGATGCCACTGACTCCCACCAGCGCCAGCATTATGCCGGCGTAGCGTTCGCCGTTCCACGGAGTCTTCCAGGTGAAGAGAAACCAGAAACCCGCGCCCACCGCGAAAATCTGGAGCGCCGTGAATACAAAATGCTGGCGATCATTCATTGATGTAATTCCTTGCTATTTGACCAGCCCCTGCCTGATGCCGTGAATGAAATCCGTATAGGCGGGCGTGAGTCCGCTGGCCCGCATGTGGCTGGCGATCTGCCCGCGATGATACGCCGAATGCATGACGACGTGCGTCAGGATGTCGAGAACGTTGCTGGTCCAGGGCTCGCCTTTACTGTTGGTGTACTGGACCGCGTGGGAGAGATCCGGATCGGTCAGCGGAGCCAGGTACTCGCGCCAGGCGGCGGCGATCTCTGGTGATTTCGTCTCGCATTCTCCCAGATCAATCGCCGGCCAGACGCGCATGCTCTGCGGCTGCTGCTTCAGTCGCTCCAGCCAGAGAATCTCGGCGGAGATGATATGCCCCACCAGTTGCAGTGAGCGCTCGTCGGGACCATGGCTGCTGATCGCTGAAAGCACTTCACGATTGGCCCATTCGTTGTAAGCAAACTGCCGGCGTAGATAATCAGCCAGATTCACTGCAATCCTCCAATTCGAGCCGTAACACTATGCAAACTTGTAACCATCCTGTCACAATTTGAGAATAGACTACTGCTTTTGGATTCACGCTCGCGGTTCCGGGTGCGAATTCTACAACGATCTGAAAATGCCCGCCAAAACGCAACCTCGTCCGCCCAAGCTCGCAGCGAAACCGTCACCTCCAGAAGTCAAACTCGGTGGTCCGGACGATCTGGCACGGCTCTCGCTGAAGGCCTGCCTGATTGCCCGCGATGCAGCCTTCAACGTCCGCGACCTGCTGACTAACTCCTCGCGCATGGCGTTCTTGGCCATCAAAGATTGCGAAAAAGAGCTCGACATCATCGAGCGGCAGATTGACGAGCGTCTTCCCGCAGCCATCACGCGAGTGGGCGAAGTGCGGGCGCGGCAACTACTCTCCAGCCTGAAGTCCACCACCGATCTGGAACGTATCGGCGACCTGGTCATGAGCGTGGCCATGCGCGTACAGGCACGGACCGAGAAGATTCCGGCCTCCGACGTGCGGCACCTGGTGGAAATGTCGGAGATCCTGCGCCACATGCTCGACCTGATGCACAAGGGCTTTTCCACGCTCAATCTGGATTGCGCCCGCAAGGTCCTGCAGATGGACAAGGAAATTGACCGCATCTGCCACAGCATGTTCCAGAAGCATTTGTCTGAGAGTGGGGCCGACCCCGGTGGCTTCGAGGTGCTGCTAATGGCTCAGGCCCTGGAGCGCGCCGGAGACCACACCACCAATCTTGCCGAAGATCTTTACAGCCTGATCGAAGGCCGCAGTCTGCGGCATGTCCCCAAGAAAAAAGCAGCCAATTGAGGAATTCCGCCTCACAATTCATCGTTCGTTAACAATCGAGCAACATTCGCGCAACATTTCCTCAATACAGTCTGAACAGGATTCCCCAGATCTCAGTGTGTGCCCATAGCTGAGGGACGAACTGAAACGGAATGAATGCACTTTCGATCTGACCCCTACAGAGAGATAGAGAGCACGAGCCGGCCCGTGCCCCTTCGCCCTGTGATTTTCGTTGTGGAAGATGAAGAGGACATCGCCCGCCTTATCTCTCACAATCTGCAATCGGCAGGGTTCGGAGTGCAGAGCTTCGTCAGCGGTGCATCCGTGCTCAGCGAAGCGGTGCGCGAAATGCCGGCGCTGTTCCTGCTTGACGTGATGCTGCCCGGCACCGATGGGTTCGAACTTTGCCGCCACATCCGGCAGACGCCGGTTCTGTCTGCGACTCCGGTCATCTTCCTGACGGCGAAGACTTCCGAGGCGGATCGCGTCAAAGGGCTCGAACTCGGCGGCGACGACTACATCACCAAGCCTTTCAGCCCGCGCGAACTGGTGGCTCGCGTCCGCAGTGTGCTGCGCGGATTGGGCCAGTCTCCCACGGTATTGGAAATACTCCGGCTCGGCGATCTGGAAATCGACGTCTCTTCCATGACCGTGCAGGTGCAGGGACGAAACGTGATGACCACGGTGCGCGAATTCCGCTTGCTGGAATATCTGGCCGCGCACCGTGGACGCGTGCTGACTCGCGATCAGTTGCTCGATGCCGTGTGGAAAGAAACTCCCTTCGTGACGCCGCGCTCCATTGATGTCTACATCCGCCGTCTGCGCGAGAAGATTGAGCCCGACCCCCGCCATCCGAAATATCTGAAGACGCTACGCGGCATCGGCTACCGGTTCGAAGTCCCGAAATAATTTCAAAAAACATCAGCCACGGATCGACACGGATTCACACGGATCAAGAAGACCTTATTTTTTCTGATTTATCCGTGAATATCCGTGGAATCCGTGGCTAAAGGTTTTGCGGTCGTTTATTCTTTCCTATCCTCACCGAAATGGCTACGAATAAACCCAAGCCGCTGTGGAAGGCGGACGATCAGCGGGCGCGGCTCGCCGACCTGACGGCGCGTTCCGACCAGCCTGCGAAAGACAATGCGCTGCGCCGTGATGTGCGCTCGCTGGGCTCGATCCTCGGGCAAGTCCTGCAGGAACAGGCCGGGCAGGAACTGTTTGAGTCGGTGGAAGAGCTGCGCCGCTTCATGATCGAGCATCGCGACATTGTGCGCCGCAGTCCGCGGCGAGCCTCGCAAGCCGAGCTGATGAGCAAGGCGCAAAAGATCGTCTCGCAAATGGATCTCGAGCGCGCCTACCAGGTCGCGAAGGCGTTCGCCATTTATTTCGAACTGACAAATCTCGCCGAGACCAACCATCGCAAGCGCCGGAGGCGTGCAGGCAAGCTGGAGCGCGAAATCTCTCCCCTGCCCGGTTCTTTTCGCGGCACGTTGAAGCGCATGAAAAAGGCTGGAATTGCAGCCGACGCGGCCCTGCAGACGCTGCGCGAAATCGTGATCACGCCAGTCTTCACCGCTCACCCCACGGAAGTCGCGCGGCAGACCGTGCTGCTGAAGCGGCGGCGCATCGCGCAACAACTCGAGCGGCTGGACCGTCTTCCCCTGACGACTGAGGAGGCCGAAGAGTGTGAACAGCACATCCGCGCCGAGGTGACCTCACTGTGGCAGACTGACGAAGTCCGCCTCGCCAAGCCCACCGTGAACGACGAAATCCGGATGGGACTGCGCTATTTCCGGCTGTCGCTTTTCGACGCTATCCCCAGGTTCTATGCCGAGATGGTGGAATCGTTCCGCGACATCTATGGTCTGGATCTAGAGGAAGCCGCTTTGCCAGAACTGGTGCGCTTCGGCTCGTGGATCGGCGGCGATCGCGACGGCAATCCGCTGGTCAAGCCGGAATGCACGCACGATGCGCTGGAGTTGGCCCGCGATCTGATCCTGCGCGAGTATGTTCATGATATTGAGGCCCTCAGCGATCGCCTCAGTTCTTCTCAGCAGCAGACTCCGGTTGCGAAAGAGTTGCTCGCGCAGCTGGATCGCTACGAACGCGCCCTGCCGGGCGTTCACTTTGCCTGGGGAGCGCACAATCAAAGCGAGGCGTATCGCCGCTTTCTGGCTTACATATTCCATCGCTTGCAGCAAAGCCGCGAAGCCCAGGAAAATCCGGCGGCTTACGCCGATGCGGTCGAGTTCGAAAAAGATCTCCAGCTGTTGCGCGGCAGTCTGCGCTCCCATCACGGCGAACGGCTGGCCCGCACCTGGGTCGATCGCCTGCTGCGGAAACTGCGCACCTTTGGCTTCCAGTTGTACACACTCGATATCCGCCAGCATGCCCGCGTGCACGCACGCGTGATCCAGGAACTTGGACCAGAGTTGCGGGTTGAACCGAAGTCGCCAGAAAGCCAGGAGTTGCTGGAAACGCTGCACACCATCGCGAAACTGAAGCACAAATATCCTGCGAGTTCGATTCGGCAATACGTCATCAGCGGGGCCGAATCCGAACAGGACGTGCTGGGGCTGGTCCGCCTTGCGGGATCCGCGGGCGTGCAGTTGGCCGGCTCCGGTAATGACCCCGGCCTAATGCCTGTTCCGCTATTCGAATCGATTGAATCCCTGCGCGGCGCAGACGGCATCATGCGGCGCCTGTGGAGCGATCGCACGTATCAGCCGCTGCTCGATTCCTGGGGACGCTGGCAGGAGGTCATGCTGGGATATTCCGATTCCAACAAAGACGGCGGCATGCTCACCAGCACCTGGGAAATCTACAAAGCGCATCGCGAACTGCATCGCGCCGCGAAAGAATTCGAAGTGAAGCTGCGCTTGTTTCACGGCCGCGGCGGCACCGTCGGCCGCGGCGGAGGTCCTACTCATTCCGCCATCCTGGCTCAGCCGCCGGGATGTTTCTCAGGACAGATTCGCATCACCGAGCAAGGCGAAGTTTTGAACTGGAAGTATGCCGACGCGGTGCTGGCGGAATGGAATCTGGAACTGATGGTCGCGGCCAGTGTGGAGGCCCTCACACGCCCCGGAGCGGAACAGACGCCATATCCGGCGCGTTGGGAAGAAGCGATGGAAAAAATGTCGGAGGATGCCTATGGCATCTATCGCCGTGAAATTGCGGAGAACGCCGACATTCTCGAATATTTTGAGCAGGCCACTCCGGTCAATGAACTGGACGCGGCCCGCATCGGCTCGCGCCCGGCGCGCCGCACCAAGGGCCGGCAGCTGGAAGATCTACGCGCCATTCCCTGGGTCTTCGGATGGATGCAGAGCCGGCACGCCGTGCCCGCATGGTTTGGCGTGGGGCATGCGCTGGAAAAATTCGCCAAGAACAAGCGTGGGCACGAGAAACTACTGCGTGAGATGGTGAGCGGCTTCCCTGTCTTTGGCGATCTGCTGCGCAACGTGGAACTGGGGATGGCCAAGGCCGATCTCGATATCGCGCGGCTCTATTCGGGGTTAGTGAAAAATGCGGGGCTGGGCAAGCGTGTCTTCGCCATGCTGGAAGATGAATTCCTGCGCACCCGCGACATGCTCTTACGCGTAAGCGGGACACGCGAACTGCTGGCCGGCAATCGCGTGCTGGCGCGTTCCATCCGCTTGCGCAATCCCTACGTCGATCCCATGAGCCTGATTCAGGTGGAACTCATGCGCCGTAAGCAAGCCGGACATTCAACTCCCGAGCTGGAATACGCGCTGGGAGCCACGATAAACGGCATCGCCGCCGGCCTGCACAATACAGGCTAGGAAGAAGATTTCAGATTGCAGATTCAGATTGACGCCACGACTCATCAGTCAAACATCAATCTGAAATCTACAATCTGAGATCTGAAATCCCAGCCTGCAATCGCTATTCCTTCGTCGCTTCACCGGCAGTACTACCAGCCGCTGGGCTCGAGACTTCGCCGGGCGACTTTTTCTTTGCGGGTTGCTTGTTTGCTTCAGCCCGCTTCCGCTCCTGGTAGCGGCGGTCGTGAGATTGTTGATCGGATGCCTGTTTCTTCATGTACCCATCATGTCACACATCTCACAACCGCGGTCCCTGCTACCGGTTGATATCGTCCTTTGATTGCAACCGCTTCACATACCCCTCCAGATTCGCCTTGTTCGAATCGGGCGCGGTCACAAGCGAAAGTTTCACTTCCTTCACCGCGTTGTCGAAATCTCCCTGCGAACTGTAGACCCTTGCCAGTCCCATGTGCGAAGTCCAATAATCCGGAAACTTCTTGGCCGTCGAACGGAAGACTGCAAACGCCTCGTCGGCCTTCTTCTCGGACTGCAACCGCCGTCCATAAAAATAAAGTTGCAGCGGGCTGGCCATATCGAGAGCCTTGGCGCGGAACGACTCAGCATCCTGCTTGCGCCCCATCGCATCCAGAATTTTTGACTTGTTCAGAACATTTTCGTAGCGTTCTTCCGCCTGGATCGACTGCTCCTCGTCCTTCAGCGCCTCATCCAGATTGATTTTGTTGGCCAGGAAATAGGCGGCCGCGTCGTCCCAACCTTCCCAGTAGAACTGATTCAGCCCGTAAGCCTGCTGGCGAATGTTGGCGGTCACAATATCGTTCACCTTGACTTCCACTTTGAAGGGCACGGCAACTTTTTCCCAACGCATGGTGACCAGGGTCGAATCTGGCTTCACGTCATCAAAATCGTAAGCCAGAGCGTCGTGCATCTCCGCGGCCTGCGGCTTCACCGTAACTCGCAGCGCATCGTCTTCCTGCTTGTAAGAAAAACTTCCCCAGGCCTTCGCGTCTTTGGAGAAGATCACCGTCCACTGGCTTTCGCCGGGAATCATGTGCAGGCCGTAAGTACCCTTGTCGAGCGGCTGGCCTTCAATCGTGACCGGATCGGTAAAGGTGATGGTCGTATTCTCATTGGCGCCCGCGCGCCACACTTTGTCGTAAGGCACGACTTTGCCCCAGACCTGGCGGCCATTGGCCAGCGGCCGATGATAGTTCACAGTAATGTCGGTGATGCCGATGCGCTGCGTTACCTGCGCGTGCTGGCTGGCCCGCGGCAGATTGAGCATCAGGGTTTCATTCGTGGCAGTCTGGGCGAGAGTGAAACTGGCCATCAACAAAATGCTGGAGGACAAAACGAGCAGACGAACTTTGTGCATTGAAACACTCCTTTTAAGCTGCTGGGATGGAGCACGATTTGCGCCGCTGGACGTTTGGTTTAGACGTGGGACCGCTGCACAGGTAAGCAATCCGGTTGGCGATCGCATCAGGATCGAGGGTGAGTATCCGGCTTTCCGGGACCGAAGTTCGCGGTGGAGAAAAATATGTCGGAGGACCGTTGACAAGGAGCCCCTCCAAGCGCACAATTCTGCAAGGCGAATAAAAAGCGAACAAACGCCTCCGGGGCCAGCCAGCCCGGTGTTCCCTGAAATCTTTGAGGATATTTTATGTCTTCCGCAGTGGGTTCCACTTCGGCGGCCCTGGGCCGCCCTTTTCTTTTTGATGCCGACGACGAACCTGAGGGCTCATGTGAGGACGGCCGCCCTCGGCTGTCCGGTCGAGCGAAGCTCGACGGTCATGACTGCCCGCCAGCAAAAATTCTGCCGTCGAGCGTGATCCCCGCTTCCCGCCTCGGAATCCGCCCCGCCCCGGAGATGGTTTCCAGCGGCATCCCCGCCTTAGATGCCCTCACAGGAGGCCTGCCCCGCGGATGTCTCACCGAAATCTGCGGCTCGGCTTCCTCTGGACGCACCACGTTGCTGCTGGCCGCGCTGGCCGCCGCCACGCATCGTGGAGAATTCTGCGCCGTGGTGGACGCCAGCGACGCGCTCGATCCGCACTCTGCCGCCGCTGCCGGAGTGGACCTGGAACGTTTGCTGTGGGTACGCTGCGGCGAAGATGTTCCGACTAAATCCGCTAAGAGGAAAAGCGGGTGCCCCATTTCTCGCGCGGCCTTTGGGCGAGAAGTGGGGACTTCGCGGCGATCCGAGCATTGTCTTGAGCAAGTCCTGCGCGCCACCGACCTGCTGCTCGAAAGCGGAGGCTTTGGCCTGATCGTGCTCGATCTCGCCGACCTTCCGCCGCAGGAAGCGCGCCGCGTTCCGCTGACCACGTGGTTCCGCTTCCGCCGCGCCATCGAGCACACGCCCACAATCCTGCTGGCCATTGAGCACCAGCCCATCGCTGGAAGCTGCTCGTCCCTGCTGCTGCAACTAGGCTCGCAGGCAGAATCAGAGTCCGTCCACAACGCACTTTCGCACGCACAATTATTGACCAAACTGAATATCAACGCGGAACTGATTCGTTCCCGACTGGATCGCAAGCCTGCACGCTCGGTTCGATTCGAAACCAAAACCGCATGGGCCGGATAGAACAAATGGGCTCAATGTCTCAATGACTGAATGACTGAATGACTCAATGTCGTTATGCCGTTTGCCTGCATCTACGTTCCGAATTTTTCCGTAGCCGCAGCCCTGCGCGCTGAACCGGAACTGCAGGCGCGTCCCCTCGCCATTCTCGAAGGCAAACCGCCGCTGGAAAAAATAATCGCAGTCAATGAAAAAGCCGGGGCTTGCGGTATCGCGCCGGGCATGACCAAGGCGCAAAGTGAACTGTGTGCGGAGCTGGCTTTGCGTCCGCGCTCTGCGCTGCAGGAATCCGCCGCGCACGCCGCTTTGCTTGATTGCGCCCAATCGTTCTCGCCCTGCGTGGAAGACTCCGCGCCGGATACGGTCTTCCTTGATCTCGCCGGCATGGAATCTCTGCTGGGGTCGTTGCCGGAAATTTCCCACGCTATTTTCAATCGCGCCACCGCACTTGGACTGTGCGCCCATGTTGCCATCGCGTCCAATCCCGACGCGGCCCTGCTCGCCGCCCGTGGCTTATGTGCTGCGGGTTCGTGTGGCGCGGGCTTATGTGGCGCGGGCACTCCTGCCCGCGTTGGCATCACCCTGATTCCCGCCGGCAAAGAAGCGGAGCAACTGGGACCACTGCCGGTGGAAGTTTTATTCGCCGATGGGTTGGATGGAGATCAGAAAAAAGAAGCGGACCGTCTGCTCGAAACTCTCGACCGCTGGGGCATTCGCAATCTGCGCGCGCTGGCTGCTCTGCCGCAAGTGGCCCTCAGCGAGCGTCTCGGACAGGAAGGCCTGCGGCTGCAACGTCTGGCATGCGGCGCCGCTTCGCGCACGCTGGTCCCCGTAGAGGCGCCGCTGGTATTTGAGGAAGCGATCGAACTGGAGCATCCCATCACCCTGCTCGAACCACTGGCTTTCCTGTCTGAATCGCCTGCTCGATCAACTCTGCGCGCGCCTGGGTTCGCGCGCCCTGGCGACACAGGAACTACGGCTCACGTTGGAACTGGAAAATTATTCCTCGTCCTCTTCGTCGTCTTCGAAAGAATAATTTCTGTGCGCACGCTGCGCCTGCCTCTGCCTATGCTCGATGCCAAAGTATTTCTCAAATTGTTGCAACTGGATTTAAGCGCGCATCCGCCGGGAGCGCCCATCGTTAAGATTCATCTGGCAGCTGAACCGGCGCGGCCGCGTTCGGCGCAAGGCGGCCTGTTTCTGCCGCCATCACCGGAGCCGGAAAAACTGGAACTCACGCTGGCTCGCATCGCCGGCATGGTTGGTGAACACAAAGTAGGCGCGCTGGAAATGCTTGACACGCATCATCCCGAAGGATTTCGCATGCGGCGTTTTGTGGCTGAGGTCGCGCGCAGAGTCCCGCAGAAACAAACTCCGGATGCCGCGCAGGCAGCTTCGGCCATCACTGCCCTGCGCCGCCTCCGTCCGCCGTTGCGTGCCACTGTGACTCTGGAGAATGGGCAACCTACGCACCTGACTTGTAACAAAAAAGAAGTTCGCGGCGAAGTGCTCTGGAAGGCCGGCCCCTGGCGCTTTTCCGGCGATTGGTGGGAACGCGAAGCCTGGTCGCGCGACGAATGGGACATCGCACTGAAGAACGGCGAAACCATCTCCCTCTATCGCCTGGTCCACGACCTGCTCCGCGGTGGCTGGTTTGTAGAAGGAACGTATGACTGAAACGTTGCCATGGATTTCACGGATCCACACGGATCGAAAATATAGACCCAGCAACACAAAAAAAATGTTTTGTTCTGATCCGTGTGAATCCGCGCTAATCCGTGGCGACTTTGATTGGTGATGTACATCGAACTTCATGCCCGCTCTGCGTTCAGCTTTCTCGAAGGCGCGTCGCTGCCCGAGGAATTAATCAGCGTCTGCGGGCACCTGGGTATGCCCGCAATGGCGCTGATGGATATCGACGGCGTCTACGGTGCACCGCGTTTTCATCTCGCCGCCAACAAGGCCAAACTCAAAGCGCACATCGGAGCGGAAGTCAGTTGTGCCCATGTCATCCGGAATGACAACGCTCAAAGTTTCCGCCTTCCCCTGCTCGTTGCATCGCGCATCGGTTACCAAAATCTCTGCCGCCTGATCACGCGGATGAAGTTGCGCGCCAAAAAAGGCGAAGGCGCGGTCAGCCGTGCAAGAACTCGAAGAACACGCTGAAGGCCTGATCTGCCTGACCGGCGGCGATGAAGGCCCACTGGCATCGGTTTTAAAGCAAGGCGGCCTCGACGAAGCCCGACGCCACATCGATCAACTCATCGGCATCTTCGGACCTAATAATGTTTACGTCGAATTGCAGCGCCACTTTCATCGCGAGGAAGAATCCCGCAATCGCGCCGCCATCGACCTCGCTCACTCCCTTCATCTTCCGCTGCTCGCCACCAACGGAGTCTGCTACGCCACCGCCAAAGCCCGCGAACTCTGCGACGCCTTCACCGCGATCCGGAATCACCGCACGCTCTCGACCGCCGGACGCCTGCTCTCCCGCAACTCCGAGCGCTTTCTGAAATCTCCGCAGGAGATGCAGCGGCTATTCGCCGATCTGCCCGAGGCCATCGCCAACACTGTCGAACTTTCCTCGCGTCTCGAGTTCACGCTCAACGATCTCGGATACGAATTCCCGCGCTATCCCGTGCCTGCAGGCGAGACCATGAATTCCTTTCTGCGCGAGCGCGCCTGGGAAGGTTTCCGCCAGCGCTATGGTCGCAAGCCGCCTGAACTGCAAGCCCGCGCCCGCCGCCAGATCGAAAAAGAACTCGCCCTCATCGAAAAACTCAAACTCGCCGGATACTTCCTTATCGTCTGGGATTTAATCCGCTTCTGCCGCGAACAAAACATTCTCGTGCAGGGCCGCGGATCGGCCGCCAACAGCGCCGTCTGCTATTCGCTCGGCATCACCGCGGTGGACGCGGTCAGCATGGAATTGCTCTTCGAGCGTTTTCTTTCCGAAGAACGTGGCGAGTGGCCCGACATCGATCTCGACCTGCCCAGCGGAGACGAGCGCGAAAAAGTCATTCAATATCTCTACAAAAAATACGGCGAACGCGGCGCCGCCATGACCGCCAACGTCATCACGTATCGCAACCGCATGGCCGCGCGCGAAATGGGCAAGGCGCTCGGCTTCGATCCGGAAACACTTGAGAGAATTTCCGCCGCCGTTGCTACCTGGGAATTCCGCGACGAAAATGACGCGCTCGACCGTCGTTTCCGCGACGCGGGACTCGACCTCAACCATCCTCGCCTGCGCAAATATTACGAACTCTGTCTCGCCGTGCAGGACATGCCACGCCATCTCGGCCAGCACTCCGGCGGCATGGTCATCTGTCAGGGACAACTCGATTCCGTGGTGCCGCTCGAGCCTGCGTCCATGCCCGGCCGCGTCGTCGTGCAGTGGGACAAGGAAGATTGCGCCGACATGGGCATCATCAAAGTCGATCTGCTTGGCCTCGGCATGATGGCCGTGCTCAAGGATTCGATTGAACTCATTCGCGATCACTATCGCGAAGAAGTCGATCTCGCGCATCTTCCGCAAGATGACTCGCAGGTGTATTCCACGCTGCAGCAGGCCGATACGATCGGAATGTTTCAGGTGGAAAGCCGCGCGCAAATGTCATGCCTGCCGCGCCTCCGGCCCATGCGCTTCTACGACATTGTGGTGCAGGTGGCCATCATCCGCCCCGGCCCGATTGTAGGGCAGATGGTGAATCCATTTTTGCAGCGCCGCCAGGGAAAAGAAGAGGTCACCTATCCGCATCCTTCGCTTGAAACGGTTTTGCAGCGCACGCTTGGGGTTCCTTTGTTTCAGGAACAACTGCTGCGCATCGCCATGATCGCCGCCAACTTTACCGGAGGCGAGGCCGAAGAATTGCGACGCGCCATGGGATTCAAACGCTCGCAGGCGCGCATGCGAGAAATCGAAGCCAAACTCCGTGCCGGCATGACGCAGAATGGAATCTCGCCGAAGGCGCAGGAAGAAATTATTCTCTCGATCACTTCATTCGCGCTCTACGGATTTCCCGAATCGCATGCCGCTAGCTTTGCGCTCATCGCCTACGCCAGCGCTTATCTGAAATGCCACTACCTGGCGGCGTTTACCGCCGCGCTGCTGAACAATCAACCCATGGGATTTTATTCTCCGGCAACCATCGTCAAAGACGCGCAGCGCCACGGATTGAAGCTGCTGCCGGTGGATGTAACGAAGTCAGATTGGAATTGCACGCTGGAAATGGTGGCCAGTCGTCAGGGACCAGGGGCCAGTAAAAGCTTTGTCATTCCGACCCCCGAGCGAACGCGAGGGGCGGAGGAATCTCGCTTGGGACTCGCGGCTTGCAACTCGCAAGTCGCTCCCGCCCTCCGCATGGGACTGCGCTACGTTCGCGGCCTGCGCGAAGAGGCCGCTCGATCCCTTCTCCTCGAACGCATGCGCGCATCCTTCACTTCCATCCACGACCTCACCCGCCGGGTTCCCGAACTGCGCAAAGACGAACTCAACACGCTCGCGGAAATCGGCGCGCTGAATTCGATTTCCAAAACCCTTGTCATTCCGACCCCCGAGCGAACGCGAGGGGCGGAGGAATCTCGGCCTCGACTCGCAACTCACGACTCGCAACTCGCTTCACCGCCGCGACGCGCTCTGGCAAGTCGAACGCGCTGTCCGCGCCTCCGGCCCGCTGCTCGAACAGCACGCCGAGCCCGACTCTTCATCGCCGCTCGCGCCCATGAATCACGAAGAGCGCCTGGTCGCCGACTTCCATGGCACCGGGCTCACTGTCGGCCCGCATCCCATGGCCTACCGCCGCGAATGGCTCAATGCCATGGGCATCCGCCGTGCCAGCGAATTGCGCGACTTGCCTACCGGAAAACGTCTCCGCATCGGAGGCTGCGTTATTACTCGGCAGCGGCCGGGCACTGCAAAAGGATTCGTCTTCATCAGCCTGGAAGACGAAACTGGAGTGGCCAACGCCATCATCCGTCCCGACCTGTTTCATGAAAATCGGCTGCTGCTGGCCAGCGAGCGCTTTTTAGCCATCGAAGGAATTCTGCAGAATCAGGACAATGTCATCTCCGTCCGCGCCGAGCGCGTGCAGCCGCTCTTTGTTACGAAGGCCGAAACTGTGTCACACGACTTCCACTAGCCTGCGCACCGCGCCAATTAGCCCGACGATATACAATGCTCGGCGCAAGGAAAGGCGTCTTATGTCTGCTACGCGCCGCTCGCTCCTGGCCCTGTTCTTCGGCCTGATTTCAGTCATCACCGCGATCCCCGCGCATGCTGGTGAAGAATGGCTACCCATTAAGCCGGAAGAACTCACGATGACCAGCGAATCGAAGGCTCCGGGTGCGCCGGCAATTTACTTGTACCGGCAGGTGGATCGCGACGACCAATCGTTTCGCGAATCTGTTTACGCGCGCATCAAGATTTTCACCGAAGAAGGCCGCAAATATGCCGACATCGAAATCCCTTACGTGAAAGGCGAGGGTGACATTCGCGGCATCGCCGCCAGAACCATTCATGCGGACGGCACTATCGTCAATTTCGACGGCAAGGTTTTCGAGAAGACGATTGTCAAAGCCAAAGGGGTGAAGGTTCTCGTGAAAACTTTTACTCTGCCCGGCGTTCAAACCGGAAGCATTATCGAATACCGTTATACCCGGCATCTGGAAGAAGACTATATTTTCGATTCCAAATGGCTCCTCAGCGAAGAATTGTTTACCAAGCACGCCAAATTTTCCTTGCACCCCAGCCACATCTACACGCTGCGCGTGAGTTCGCCACGCGGACTGCCGGAAGGCACAAAGCCTCCGGTTGAAGAACACAACCTGATTACGATGGAAACTGAGAACGTGCCAGCGTTTCAGATTGAAGATTACATGCCGCCGGTGGAGGAGATGAAGTACCGGGTCCAGTTCATCTATGGCCGAAACGATGAGAAGGATTCCACCAAATTCTGGAAGGAAAAAGCGCAGGCATGGTACGTAGGAATCGATTTCTTCATCAATCATCGCAAAGCCATGGAAACAGCGGTGGCGCAGATCGTGGCTCCAGGCGATAGCCCGGAAGTGAAGCTGCGGAAGATCTACGAGCGGACACAACAGCTCCGCAATACTTCGTTCGAGCGCGAGAAGACCGAGAAAGAAATTACGCGGGAAAAGCAAAAGGACACCAATAGTGTCGAGGACGTGTGGAAGCACGGCTATGGCGACGGATGGGACATCACATGGCTCTTCCTCGCGCTGGCGCGCGCGGCTGGATTTGAGGCGAGCCCAGTCCTGGTTTCCACTCGCGACGAACACTTTTTCAATCCGGCGCTGATGAACGATAAGGATCTCAACACCAACGTCGTTCTGGTTAAGCTCGATGGCAAAGACCTCTACCTCGATCCTGGAATTCCATTTGTCCCATTTCGCCTGCTGCCCTGGAGCGAAACCGGCTCGGCCGGTTTTCTGGTGAGTAAAGATGGAGGGTCCTGGGTTACAACGCCTGTACCAGCCGCCGCGGAGTCCCAAGTGGAGCGCACTGCCCTTCTGCAGTTGAGCGATACTGGGGCATTGGAGGGCAAACTAACCGTCACTTTCTCCGGCCTGGAAGCTTTAGGTAGGCGACTCAGTGAGCATCAGGAAGACGATACCGCTCGCAAGACCTTCCTCGAAGATGAAGTTAAGGAATATGTTCCGTCGTCGGCAGAAGTCGAATTGAAAAACAAACCGGACTGGAGTGGTTCTGCGCCAACCCTTGTAGCCGAATTCAACCTGAAGGTGCCGGACTGGGCGTCGTCCGCTGGCCGGCGCACGCTACTCTCTGTTGGACTATTCGGCGGCGCCGAAAAGCACCTCTTCGAACATGCAGTGCGAGTACATCCCATCTACTTCCAGTTTCCGCATCAGGAACTCGATGATGTGACCATCGACCTTCCGCCTGGGTGGCAGGCGACCAGCCTGCCGAAACCGCAGACTGTCGACATCAAGGCTTGCGTCTATAGCTTCGATGCACAAAAAGCGGGAGAGCGCCTGCACATGGTAAGAGAGCTGACGGTAAATCTAGGAATGGCAGACGCTCGGCACTACGGCGCGCTACGCAGCTTCTTTCAGACCGTGAGAACGGCCGACGAGCAACAGATCATCGTTACTCCGGGTGGGGCCGCCGCGCAGAATTAGATTCGTGGCGGGATTTACTTCTACAGGTCGAAGACGCGGTACACCGACGACGGAGTCTGCGCCTGCAGCAACGTAATCGCGACGTTGTGCACCGGCACTCCGCCGGCGGTTCGCCCGTCGAGCTTTCCATGGTGCGCGTGGCCGTGCAGCACCAGATCGGCGCCGTGCCGATCGATCACTTCCGCCAGCCGCGAAGTACCGAGGAACGGAAAAATCTCCGCAGCCTCCCCCTGCACGGTCTCGGCGATGGGCGAGTAGTGCACGACGATGACGCGCTTCTGTGCCCGCAGTTGCGACATTCCCCGCTCCAGTTTCATAGCCTCGTCGATGGATGCCTTCACGAAGTCCTTGATTTCGCGCTCGCCGAAGGCGGTCAGAACTCCACGGCCAAAGCCGCCCACGAATCCTTTCGTCCCAGCGAACCCCACGCCGTCGCGCTCGTAGCCCGTGCCATCGAGAACCTTGATGCCGGCACCCGTCAACATGCGCCGCAGCTCGTCTTCTTTTCCACTCTCATAATCATGATTGCCCAGCACAACCACCGTCGGCAGGCGCAACCGCACCAGCACATTCAGCAGCGGTTCCATCTCTTCCGGCTGCCCGTAGTTCGTGAGATCGCCAGCCAGCACCAGCACATCCGCATCATCGTGGACGCGTTCGAACTGGTCCTGCAGCTTCGCATAGCTTTGCGGAGTGAAGTGTAAGTCGGCCGTGGCTGCGATTCTCATCTTGATTCCTTCGGATCGTCACAACCGTTCTCGCACGGCACCCGCTTGGATCCCAGGTTTGCCAGGCGCGCCTCTCGCTGGTTCGCGAGCAAATTCGGCAACTCCCACTCGTTCACGTCAATGGCAAACATGTTGTCATCAACCAGGCTGCCGCGAAAGACCGCCTGCGGATTAGGATTGCGAAGGCTGTTCTCAAAACGGCCGAGCAACTCGCACCAGATTTTTCCCGGCACGTAGTGACTCTGCCCCGGGTACACATACCGGAACAAGATCAGCGCCCACAGCAACATCTCCCAGTGCTCGCCGACCAGGTCCAGTTCGCGCTGCCAGTCGAAACCTCCGTACGTTCCATAAATCACGTGCGCGATGTCGGCTCCATCAAAGCGTTCGCGCCGGGCTACAAAGATTTTCGACGCCACTAGTTCTTCCGGGGCGAGGACTCGCGTCTCCACTCCATACACCACCGCCGGACGCGCCCGCTCGATCCAGGAATCCTCAACGATGATGAGGCCGTTGCTCATGCCGGTAATCAGGTCGACGAAATGTCCGTCGCGGTGTGCTTTGGCGAGCCACACGGGATCGGTGACGTCGCACTCCATGCCCGCCTGCCGTAAACATGCGAGCGCCGTGTCACTATTCCGGGCGGTGACGAACAGATCCAGATCTTTGGTGAAACGGCAGATGCCGGTATGCTGCCGCAGCGCAAATGCGCCGGAGACCGCGTAGGGAACGCGGCTGCTCTCCAGCGCCTGCAGCACGTCACGGAAAAGGTCGACTTGCTCTCTGGGCTGTTCCGTCGGCAGAGAGGAAGTCACGGGCAGTTCGTGAGATTCGCAGGGCTCGGGCACCAACCTTGGATGTGAATGTCCGCCCTGCTGTTGGACGCACCCTTCACATCGCACCGAAAGTGTCTACCTATTTCCCCGTAGACTCATTTCCCGTAGAACTCACCCGCCACACCGAGTTTGATCCGTCATCGCTCACCAGCAGCGATCCGTCGGGCGCGACTGTCACTCCGACCGGACGTCCCCAGACTTTGCCATCCGGCAGCACGAAGCCCGTCAGGAAGTCCTGATACTCGCCCGTGGCGTGCCCATCGCCATGCAGCGGCACGCGAATCACTTCATACCCGGTGCGCACAGCCTTGTTCCACGAGCCATGCTCGGCGGCGAAAATGTCTCCCTTATATTCGGCGGGAAATTCCTTGCCCTCATAAAACGTGATTCCGAGCGAGGCATTGTGCGGCTGCAACAGCACATCGGGGACGATAGCCTTATCCTTCAACTCCGGATGCTTCCCCGCATGCCGCGGATCCTGATGCGGTCCCATGTACCACCACGGCCAGCCGTAGAATCCGCCCTCCTGCACGTGCGTGATGTAATCGGGAACGAGGTTATCTCCCAGCGCGTCCCGCTCGTTGACTGAGCACCACAATTCCCCGGTCTCCGGATCGATCGCGATGCCCCCGCCGGCATTGCGAATGCCGTACGCATAGACCTTCAGCTCACAATGCGCCGGATCGCACACCAGGATGTCCGCGCGATTCTTCTCTCCGGGATGCGTGTCGGGATCATCGACATTCGAGCCTGACCCCACCGCGACGAACATCTTCTTGCCGTCTTGTGAGAATGCTATAGAGCGTGTCCAGTGGCCGCCGGTCGGCATGTTCGCGATGTGCTGCGAAGGCCCGGTCGCCTTCAAATCGCCATTGTGATACGGGAAGCGGATGATCTCATTCGTGTTGCCAACATAAACCCACTGCGGATCGGGGCCCGGTGGATAAAACGCAATGCCATACGGCTCGTTCAAACCTTCGGCGAAGACCGCGGACTGTTCCGGCTTGCCATCGTGCGTCATCCCGCGGAATACCCGAATGCGTTTACCGTCGCTCTCGGCCAGAAAAACGTCTCCGTTGGGAGCGGTGACCATCCAGCGCGGATTGTCGAGGCCGGAGGCATACAGATCGACCTTGAAACCCGCGGGCGCAACCGGCCACACATTGTTCGGTCGCGACACCATATCCGCGCTGTTCCCGGCCGACTTCGTAGCGTAAGGCTCAGGCAGATCGGCCACCGTGATCTTGTGAGTGCGGCCCGGAGTTTCGTAGCGGAAATCAGTGAACGGTCCGGACGTAGCGGAGGCTTTCTCTGATCCGCTGGCAGGGTCGTTCGTGGGATGGCTCGGAGCAGCGTTCGTGACTCCCGTCGCCTTGCCCGATGCCAGCGCCTCTACGTAGCTGACGATCTGCCATCGTTTCTCCTCCTCCAGAGAAGCCCACGAGGGCATGCCGTTATCCTTGTCGCCCTTGGTCACGAACCAGAACACTTCACCGGCCGCTACGCCTTTCAGTTTGCCGTCCACCAACGAGGGCACGTTACCAGTTCCCTTTCCCATTTTTCCGTGACAAGCCAGGCAATTCCGCGCATACAGAGTCTTGCCGGTATCGACCGCGGAGGCTTGGCCCTCATACGGATTCTTCTGCGCCTTGGCTGAATCGGGCGCGTCGTGGAAATTCTTGTCAGTTGCATGCAGTGAGACGGCGAGAAAAACAATCAGGAAAACTGCTGGGATACTTTTTTGGAGACTCCAGCGCATAGTCGTTCCTCACGAGAAAATTCTTAATCGCTTAGATTATGCCCCGAGCAATAAGGATGGAATGAAATTAGCGCGCGATTCGCGATGCCGCTAGGCTTTTTGTGCGGCGCGCCTCAATGCACGCTGCAAGGTTTGGTCGAGCGCCGACTTTGCCGAATCGTATTCCTGCTGCGAGATGCGGCCTTGCTTGTGCTCGACTTCGAGTTCAAAAAGTTCATCTTTCAGCCCCTGCAGCAGCATGGAAGAAGGTGCGGAAGAACTTGCTGAAAATGAAGCCGGAGCCGTAACTGCGGATGGCGGGAGGCGGCTCTCACTCGGCCGAGGATCGCGCACACCGGCCGCCCCTGAAGCCAGCACTTCGACTTCCTCGTACTCGTTCTGCGCGTCGGCCTCGAGTTCGTCCTTCGTCCGGCCACGTGCAGCGGCGCGATTGGCCGCCTGCTGGCGCGAGGCCACGAACACTCCTCCGCAAACCAGGGCTACGGCGAATCCGAGCAGAATCCAGATTTGATATTTCTGCAGCGGCGGCGGAGCGTCAATCGGTGGTCCCAGCCCGCCACCTGGACGGCTCTCACTCTGCGCCGGAGCGCTGTCGCCCGGCGCTCCTCCATTTTCCTGCTTCGCCTGAAGCGTACCTTCGCCCGAAACCTTGAACGCCAGCGACTGCCCCAGTGCCGCGCCCGACGCCACCTGCACATTCGCGTCCGGCTGCTGCGGATCGTTCATCGGCTTGTAATTCGTTCCCGGAGCGGCTGAAAATTCGATCGTCTTCGGCAAGATGGCAACAAAGTGCTGCAGCGGGTAGACGCTCTTGGGATCGATATTCGCGCTCCCCGTGTAGGGAAGCTGGTAGGCAACCTGGAATTGCGTGGTGCCGGGGCGCAACGGAAACACAAACGCGTAGCGCGTCTTCTTTTCGTCTTCCGGCACCGGCGCCGTACTCAGCGGCTGACCGCCCTCGGTCATGGCCTCACCCTGAATAATCTGTGCGCCGTCAGGAACGATGAACTCGAGGTTGTGCTCGTTCATCTGGGTGCGCGGCGGCTTCGAATTATTCTGCACTGCGAACGCGCGCATGATTTCGAGTTGTCCCTGCTCGACCTGCACGCGCATGATGTCGGCCACAATTTCAATGCCCTCGATCTTCTTGCCGACATCGTAGACTTCCACTTCCACCGAAGTCGTCCCCGGAGGTGCCATGCGGTGATAGGTCACGCCCTCATGAATTACGCGGACCAGATGCGGGCCGTCGTTGTTATCGAGCTTCAAACTGAAGTTGCCCCTGGCGTCGGTCTTGGTGCGCCCGGCTTCTTCCATGCCCTGCCCCAAGCTGAGCAGAACGACGTCGTCGCCGGCGGCGGGCTTGCCAGTGGTCGCGTCCTTCACGGTTCCGGTGAGTGTCTGGGAAAATGCTCCGGCGCTGGCCAGCAGCAGAACTGCAAGGACGACAACTTTCAACGTGTGGAACTTCAAACTCGGGTCCTCCCCGGCGCGGCCGCCGCGATTGCCTCAAGCCGTGAAATCTCCGCCAACAACGCAGCCGCTTCATCCTGTAAAGACGTTTTCAGAGAGCGATAGTCTGCCTCAGGAAGCTTTCCCGCACTGTACTCGAAGTTCAAGTCGCGCAGGTTCTCGTAGACCGCATCCTTACGCTCGCGCAGGTAAGAGGCACGCGTTTTCCGAGCGCCGATGTAGAGCCGGTCGGGCAGATAGAACACATAAGCGGCCGTCGCCAGCGTGAGCAGGATGCAAATTGCCAGTTCGAAAGTCATAAATCGGTCTCCTTGCGCGCCTGCTCGCGAAACTTCTCCAGTTCAGTCCCGCCGCCGGCATGGACACCGTCGGCAATCGCCGGCACCGGGCGATTTTTCCATGCGCGGACTACGAAAATCACCAGCCCGAATCCCAGTAATGCCGCGACACCCGGGAGAATCCACGCTGCGCGATCGAATCCGGCAGTGGTGGGCGCGGTCAGCACCGTGGGCCCGTACTTCTGCACGAACGTCTGCTCCACCAGGCTGTCGCTGTCGCCACGGCTGACTGCTGCCATCAAGTCGTTACGCATCCCGTCCGACAGCGGACAGCCCACGTGGTTGCATTCGAGCAGAACCTGCCCGCACCCACACATGCACATCAACTGATGTCCGACTTCGGTGAAGCGCGTAGCCGGATCGCCCGCGCCCGAAAAAATGAAGACAGCGACGCAAAGCAACGCCGCAGCCGCGATCCTGCCGCGCACTCCGCGACGCAACCAAAAATTCCGCCTTGAATTGATCGCCATCAATCTACCGTCACCACCGGCGCAGGAGATTCGGCCCGCTCCAACACTCTCGGCCCCCGCACCGTGACCGGCGCTGGAGCGCTTTCCACCAGGCCCAATCCGGTGCCCAGCACCATCACAAAGGCGCCAATCCAAATCCAGATCACCATGGGATTCACGTGCGCTTTAATCACCGGCTGGCCTTTCTCGTTCTGGCCTTCGTACACCAGATATAAATCTTCTTTGAAGGTAGAACGAATGTCCGGCTTGGTCGATGGCTGGTTGCTGGCGTGGTAGACGATGCGCTGCGGCGTCATGCTGTCGATCTTCTTGCCGCCTTGATACACATCCAGAATCGCCCACTCGGTGAACTGGTTGGCGTTGTCATCCTGGGTGTAGGAGCGGCAGACGAGCTGATAGCTGCCAATATCCATCTTGTCGCCGTAGCCCATCTCCATTTCTTTTTCCTGGTTGAAGGCTGAACCGGAGAATCCGATCATGGCCAGAACCACGCCGACATGGACAATATATCCGCCGTAGCGGCGCGTGTTGCGATGGATCAATTGCACCACTGAGGCAAACATGCCCTGCCCGGTCTTTTCGGAAATGACGCGGCCGCCGCGATAGAACTCCGACGCCACGGTGAACGTGACCAGCGCCGACAGGAAGATCGTCATCAGTGAATAGAAGTAGCTGACATCATGCCAGGGCTTGAGACCGAAAATGGATCCCCAGGACTGAGGCGTGAACATGACAAACAGAGCGATGGCCACCGCGCCAAACATCGGCCACTTGAAATTCCGCTTCAAACTCTCGAATGAAGTCTTGCGCCACGCCAGCAGCGGACCGAGCGCCGTCAACAGCAGAAGAAGGAGCGCGACCGGAATAGCGACGCGGTTGTAAAACGGCGCGCCCACCGTGACCTTGTTGCCCTGCACCAGCTCAGAAATTTTCGGGAACCACGTTCCCCACAGCACGTCGAGCGTGAGCAGCAGGAACAGCAGATTGTTGAACAGGAAGCTTGACTCGCGCGAAACCAGCGATTCCAACCGGTGCTCGCTGCGCAGGTGATCTTTGTTCATGAAGAAGAAGAAAACGAAGACCGCGAAGGTAATCGCCAGAAAATACGCGAACCATGTCCCGATGGAAGACTGCGCGAAAGCATGCACCGAGCTGATAATGCCGCTGCGCGTGAGGAACGTCCCCAGAATCGCCAGCCAGAACGTAGCAAACACCAGCCACATGTTCCACACTTTCAGCATGCCGCGTTTTTCCTGCATCATCACCGAATGCAGAAACGCCGTGCCGACGAGCCACGGCATCAGCGAAGCGTTTTCGACCGGATCCCAGCCCCAATAGCCTCCCCAGCCCAGCACGTAATACGCCCAGTGCGAGCCCAGAAAAATTCCGCAAGTCAGAAACGCCCACGTCACCATGGTCCAGCGGCGCGTGATGCGAATCCACTTTTCGCCGGGATACTTCATGATCAGCGCGCCCAGGGCAAAGGCGAAGGGCACGGTAAACCCGACGTAGCCCAGATAGAGCATGGGCGGATGAATCACCATCTCGGGATACTGCAGCAACGCATTCAGTCCGCTGCCATCAGCGCGAGGAGTGCCTTCGATCAGGCCAAAGGGATTCGCCGGAAAGTTCACCAGCAGCAGGAAAAAGATCTGCACTCCGGCCAGCACCACCGACGCGTAGGCAAAAAGCCGCGGGTCGGTCTTATAACGCAGCCGAAGAACGAATCCATATCCCGCCAGCAGCAGCGACCAGAACAGCAAAGAGCCTTCCTGCCCGGACCACAACACTGCAAATTTGTAAGGCGCGGGAAGGTCGCGATTGCTGTGATGGAAGATGTAGGCGATCGAGAAGTCGTTGCGGAAGGCAGCAGTCACCAGCGCCACCCCAGCGAGCAGCACTGCAACAAAAACCACGATGCCGGCCCGGCGCGCAGTTTCGCCGACGCGCTCTGACATTTCACCCGAAGTTACGAGGGCAAAAATCCCGGCCACGAACGAGTACACGCTCAACGCCAGGGCGAGGAGCAAGGCATAATTACCTATTTGCGCCATGTTGGGGGAACCCCGCCCTATCTTTTCAGAAAGCGACCGTAGAGGCAACCGCAGAGGTGCATTGAGAGAGACTTATTCCGCCAAACCATCTCATGCCCACGCTACAGCAGCGGGCGGCCACGAGATGGCCGCCAGCCCGTTTGATCGACTTCGATGACTCGCCTTACGCAGTATGCTGGCGATAGCGCTGCATCACTTCACGCTCCGCCGCCAGCCAATCTTCGCGCTCATAGCCAGGTGCAAATCCTCGCCGTTCGGAAAGCAGATAGGCCACCTTTCGAATCTCGTCCTCCAAATTGATCGGCACCACGTTGCGCCGGCCTTCGCTCTTGCTCGGCACTTCGCTGGTCCGCGCTTCGTTGGTGCGGCCTTCACTCGGCACAGCCTCCAGCCTCGGAACAGCGGAGGTCTGGGGCACGGAACTCGGCGCACCGACAGTTTGTGGAGCACGGGTTCGGGTCACCTTCGGCTTCGCGGATTCCGCCTTGGTGGTTGACGTGGATGGCGCGAAAGTCGCCGGAGTTTCGCTCACCGGAGAATCCGGCGCGTTGGGTTGCGCGGCCATCTTGGGCGCCGCTTCGTTGATGATCGGTGGTTTTGGGGGATTTGAACTTAGCCATACTCTTTACTCCTCGCTATTGCTAGCCTTCTAGGATGATTGGATGGTTCGAAGAATGAGCAAGATACACCTATCCGCGAGAACGTCGTTTTCAAGACTCAGTGGGTTCGCGGCTGTATCTCTAATATAACTTGTTCAGGCTGTGGATAGGGCAGGTTTGCAGTGAAAATTCTGATTGACGAACGCACATTTCCCGAAGCGGAAATACCATCAGACCACAGTCGACTCGTCGCGAGGAAATGTGAACGTCTATTCTTTCTTCGCGGCGACGTCCAGCCGGGCCTCGGCGCGATGCAGCGAATCGAGAGAGCGCTCGACATCGACGTTGATATCGCCGCTGGTCAGCCGTTGTTCCGCGCGGTCTTTTGCTTGGCGCGCGCGCGCCACGTCGATTTCGGCAGGGCGTTCGGCCGTCTCCGCCAGAATCGTAACTTTATCCGGCAGCACCTCGGCAAATCCCCACGCCACCGCCAGATGCCGCTCGGTCGCATTTTCCTTGTAGGTGACCTCGCCGACCGCCAGTTCAGTAATCAACGGCGCGTGCCCCGGCAAAATGCCCAGATACCCGTTCTTGCCAGGAATCTGCACTTCTTCCGCCGCCGTTTCCACGACTTTCTTTTCCGGCGTAACGATCTCGAGTTGGAATGTGTCTGCCATCAGTCTGTAGAGACGTAGCTTGCTACGTCTCCCTCACCAGGATTCGAAATGCTGCCAGCAAGACGTTGCAAGCAACGTCTCTACGCTGCCGCCTTCATCTTCTCTGCCGCCTCCAGCACTTCCTCGATCGGCCCCTTCATATAAAACGCCTGCTCGGGGATGTCGTCATACTTGCCTTCGACGATCGCTTTGAAGCCCTTCACCGTGTCGGCAATCTTGACGTAACGTCCGGGCGCGCCGGTGAACTGCTCGGCCACATGGAACGGCTGCGACAGGAAGCGTTGGATTTTGCGCGCCCGCGCGACCGTGACCTTCTGATCCTCGCTCAATTCGTCGATACCCAGAATCGCGATGATGTCCTGCAGGTCCTTATAGGTCTGCAGCGTCTTCTTCACCATCTGTGCCACGTCGTAATGTTCCTGACCGACAATGCGGGGATCAAGAATGCGCGAGGTCGAAGCCAAAGGATCGACCGCCGGATAAATTCCGATCTCAGTCAACGCGCGCGAAAGCACGGTGGTCGCGTCGAGGTGAGCAAAGGTCGTCGCCGGAGCAGGATCGGTCAAATCGTCGGCGGGCACGTAAATGGCCTGCACCGAAGTGACCGAGCCTTTTTTCGTTGAGGTGATGCGCTCCTGCAACTCGCCCATCTCGGTCGCCAGGTTCGGCTGGTAACCGACGGCGCTGGGCATGCGGCCCAGCAGCGCCGAGACTTCCGATCCGGCCTGCGTGAATCGGAAAATGTTGTCGATGAAGAGCAGCGTGTCCGCGCCCTCTTTATCGCGGAAATATTCCGCGACTGTCAGTCCGGTCAGCGCCACGCGCAGACGCGCCCCTGGAGGCTCGGTCATCTGTCCGTAAATCAGCGCGGCCTTCGACTCCGCCGGCTTGCCCGGCTTGATCACGCCCGACTCCGTCATCTCCAGCCACAAGTCGTTGCCTTCGCGCGTGCGTTCGCCCACGCCCGCAAACACGGAGTAGCCACCGTGATTCTTGGCAACGTTGTTGATCAACTCCATGATGACGACGGTCTTGCCTACGCCTGCGCCGCCGAACAATCCGATCTTGCCGCCCTTCAGAAATGGCTGGATGAGATCGATGACCTTCACGCCCGTCTCAAACATCTCGGCGGTGGTGGCCTGCTCGTCAAACGCCGGAGCGAGACGGTGAATCGGATCTCTCTCTGTGTAATCGATCGGCCCCAACTGATCGACGGGCTCGCCGATCACGTTCATCACACGACCCAGCGTGCCGCGGCCTACGGGCACAGAAATCGGTCCGCCCTGGTCGATGACCTTCATGCCGCGCACCATGCCGTCGGTCGCTTCCATGGCGATGCAACGCACGCGTCCCTCGCCCAGATGCTGCTGCACCTCGAGGATGACGTTGATGGGCGAAGGCACCTTGAAGCCCTCGTCCGTAACTTTCAACGCCTGATAAATCGGAGGCAGGCTGCCTTCGGCGAACTGCACGTCCACCGCCGGCCCCGAAACTTGAATCACATGTCCTACGTTTGGCATAAGTCTTCTCGTCGAGACGTAACTTGTTACGTCTCTCTTTCCCTCGTACAAGAGACGTTGCAAGCAACGTCTCTACGAATTACATTGCCGCCGCGCCGCTGACGATCTCGATGATCTCTTTGGTAATCTTCGCCTGCCGCGCCCGGTTCATGACCAGCGTCAGCGAATCGATCATGTCGGTCGCGTTGTTGGTGGCCGAATCCATCGCAGTCATGCGCGCGGCATGTTCGGCAGCCACCGATTCCAGCAGTGCGCGGAAAATCTGGATGCTCACATACTTCGGCAGCAAGGCGCGGAACAATTCTCCCGGCGGCTGCTCGTAAATGTAGTCGACCTGCGCCGTGCCAAACTGCGTCGCGCCTTCCGGAACCACATCGGTGCCGCGCAAGCCCACGCCCGCGCTGATGGCCGCTTCTTTGGCTCGCTTCTTTTCTTCCTCAGTCATCTCCTCGGCCAGGCGCACCGCACGCTCGCCGATCTGTTCGATGGGAAGAATCTGCTCGACCACCAGGCGCTGCGCAATCACCGATTTGAATTCGTTGAAGACAACGTAGACAGAATCGACTTCCTCGCGGCAGTAGCGGCCGATCACATTCTGCGCCATCGCCGAAGCCTGCCCGAACCCCACCTTGCCGAGAATGCCAACGTGTTCGCCCGTGATCTGAATCGCACCCGCGCGCTCTCCCGATTCCGGTTCGGCCTCGGTCGGGTCTTCCAGTTCGGCGAGGCTGCGCGTTTGCACCTTGGCCGCCGGATAGCGCCGCCGCAGGAAGTCGCGCCCCTTGCGTCCGATGGCCTCGATGTCGACGTTCTTGCCCGCCTTCGACTCCAGGAATCGCGCCGCAGCCTTAGTGATGTTTGCGTTGAACGCCCCGGCTAGGCCTTTGTCGCCGGTGACCACGATCAGCAGAATATTTTTCTCAGGCCGCTGCGCCAGCAGAGGATGCTTGGGCTCGCCGGTCTCCGGATCGTAAATCTCGGCGCGCGCTACCAAGGACTTCAGAACATTCGTCAGCATCTGCGCATACGGACGCGCCGCCAGCGCTCGCTCCTGCCCGCGCCGCAACTTCGCCGCCGAGACCATCTTCATGGCCTTGGTGATCTGCCGCGTGTTGATCACGCTGCGAATTCGCCGCCGAATATCGAGAATGTTAGGCATTTTTCGTAGAGACGTAACTTGTTACGTCTCGCACTCACTCCGAGCACTGCGCGCCAGAGACGTAGCCAGCTACGTCTCTACGAATTACTTCGCTACCGCTTCCCTGCTGGCTACAAACTGCTGCTTGGCTTCTTTAATCAAGCCCTGCAACTGCCCCTTCAGCGTGTCGTCGAGAATCTTTTTTTCCATGATCTGCCGCAGCAGCCCCGGATTGGTCGCATCTGCGTACTCGTACAGCGCCTTCTCAAAGTCACGCACCTGGTTGACCGGCATGTCATCCAGAAATCCGCCGGTGCCCGCCATGATGATCAGAATCTGCTTGGAGAAAGGCAGCGGCGAATACTGATTCTGCTTCAGCAATTCGACCAGCCGCTGGCCGCGATTCAACTGCGCTTGCGTCGCTTTGTCGAGATCGCTGCCAAACTGCGAAAACGCCGCCAGTTCGCGATACTGCGCCAGTTCCAGTTTCAACGTGCCGGCCACTTGCCGCATGGCTTTGATCTGCGCGCTGCCACCGACGCGGCTTACTGACAAACCAACGTTCACCGCGGGTCGAACGCCCTGATTGAACAAATCGGTTTCCAGATAAATCTGCCCGTCGGTAATCGAGATGACGTTGGTCGGAATGTACGCGGACACGTCGCCAGCCTGCGTCTCAATCACAGGCAGCGCCGTCAGCGACCCGCCGCCGTTCTTATCGCTCAACTTTGCGGAGCGCTCCAGCAGCCGGGAGTGAAGATAGAAAACGTCTCCGGGATACGCCTCGCGTCCCGGCGGCCGCCGCAGCAGCAGCGAAATTTCGCGGTACGACGCCGCATGCTTCGAAAGATCGTCATAAATCACCAGCGCATGCCGCTTGCTGTCGCGAAAATACTCGCCCATTGCGGTGGCCGCGTATGGCGAGATGTACTGCATCGGGGCAGGTTCCGAAGCCGATGCCGCGACGACAATGGTGTACTCCATGGCGCCCGCATCTTCGAGAATCTTCACCACCTGCGCAATCGACGACCGCTTCTGCCCGATCGCGTTGTAAATACAAATGAGATCGTTGCCCTTGGAATTGATGATGGTATCGAGCGCGACAGCGGTCTTGCCCGTCTGCCGGTCGCCAATGATCAACTCACGCTGGCCTCGGCCAATCGGAATCATGCTGTCGATGGCCTTCAAGCCGGTGGCCATGGGCTCGCGCACCGGTTGACGATCAATGACGCCCGGCGCCAGGCGCTCAAGCGCGATGAACTTGTCGGTCGAGATCGGACCCTTGTCGTCGATGGGCTGGCCCAGCGAGTTCACCACGCGCCCAATCATGGCGTCGCCCACCGGCACGCTCATGATGCGCCCCGTGCGCTTGACCTCGTCGCCTTCCTCGATCTCGGTGTACTCACCGAGGATTACCACGCCGACCTGATCTTCTTCCAGGTTCATGGCAATGCCGGCCACACCGTGCGGGAACGCGAGCAGTTCGCCGGCCATGACCTTGTCGAGTCCGTACACGCGCGCGATGCCGTCGCCCAGCGTGATGACCGTGCCGGTTTCATCCACGGAGACCTTGGTCTCGTAGTTCTCGATCTGCTCGCGGATCAGTTTCGTAATTTCGTCTGCTTTGATTTGCGCCATAAGATAGCTCTCAGCTCTTAGCCGTCAGCTCTCAGCCTGGAGCGGTGAGCTGCGAGCTCACCCTTCGACGGGGTAAGCTCACAGCTCATTGCTCATTGCTCACGAGCTTATCGCCTCTTTAATCTTCTCCAACTGCCCCTTCACCGAACCGTCGTAAATCGTGCTGCCCACGCGGACGATCGCTCCGCCCAGAAGCGACGGATCCAGTCCATATTGCGCGCGGACCTTCTTTCCGGTCGCCTTCTCAATCTGGCCTTCGAGCGTCCGCTTCTCGCCGTCATTCAATTCGCGCGCACTCGAAATCTGCGCCTCGGCAAAGCCCATGCGATCGTTCAATTCCTTTTCCAGTTGATCAATAATCCGCGGCAGAAAATGCAGCCGGTGATGATCGATCAGCACCGCAACCAGATTCCGCACCGGCTTCTCGATTTCCTCGCGCATCACGATCGCATCCAGCAGTCGCCGCTTCTGATCGGCCGGAACCGCAGGATTTTCCCAAATCCGCCGCAAGTCGATGCTGTCGTGCATCAACCCAGCAATATCCCGCAGGTCGGCAATGGCCCGGTCCGCGTCGAGATGTTGATCGAACACCACATCCGCAAACGCCCGCGCGTAGGTGCTGGCAACCGAAGCCACGGTTAGTTCCTATCCTTTCCGGAATCCGGGGAAAGCCCTTCGGACGATGCCGCACTCAGCTGCGAGGCAAAATTGCGCACCAGATTCTGATCGGTGGCGTCGTCTACATGAATCTGTTTCTGCGCCAGCCCCACGGCCAGATCTGCGGCATGCGCCGTCAGCAGCCGCCGCGCGGCCTTCGCCGCCGCTGCAATTTCCTGCTCGGCCGACGCAATAATCTTCTTCGCATCTTCCTCGGCCGCGGCCTGAATGCGCGCCTCTTCCGCCACGCCTTCTTTTTCGGCGGCGTTGCGCATCATCCCAATCTCCACATCCAGCTTCTGCAGCCGCGATTCAATGTCCGCCAGCTTTCGCCGCGCCTCTTCGCTGGCCTTCTGCGCCTCCTGCATCGCCCGCTGAATCGCCGCCGTGCGGTCGCGGAAGATTCCCGGCAAATACTTGCGTCCTGCCCAGACGACGAGGCACAGGATCACGGCAAAATTCGTGATCACGCTCAACCAGTACGATCTCTGCAGGTCCAGTCCAGTGATGCGCGAGATTAATCGCACAGAAGCAGACTGCTTGAACTCCTCCATCTCATCTTTTTCCTGGCCCGCCGCCTCGCGGCTCTCGTGAACCAGCTGCCGCCCCGGCCCGGCAGGGGTGACTTGCGGTTCGCTCTGCGCCTGATTCGAGGAGCCGGCGCCGCTTCCTGCGCATTTCCGATCGCGCCCGCGCAGCCCGCCAGAATGACTGCCAGAAACAAGGCCCGCGTGATTTTCACCGAATTCTTCATCGCCGTTGAGGCCATTAGCGGGCAGCTCCCGCCGGCTGCAATACCCGCCGGATAATCTCCTGCGCCAGAGCCGCGGCTTCGGCCGCCAACCCTCGCTCAGCCGTGACGCGATCGGCCTCGATATCCTTCTTCGCGGCCTCTACCTGTGTCTGCGCCTTGGTGCGCGACTCATGCACCGCGTTGGCGCGAGCCTGCAGGGCAGCCTGCCGCCGCGTTTCCTGAGCGCGGAACACCGCGGCCCGAGCCTCCCGCAAGCGCTGCTCATACTCGGTGGTACGAGCCTCCGCGGCCGCAATGTCGGCCCGCGACTTCTCTACCGCTCCCTCGGTCTTGCTGTGCCGCTCGGCCAGCACTCGCTGCAGCGGATTGTGGACGATCGCCTTATACAGGACGTAAAGTATCGCCACCAGAATCACCGTCGGAACCGAGCCGAGCAGTAATTCGCCTAGTTGTCGTAGAGTCTCGTCCATTTGGAGCTGATTAACGAAAAATGAGGGCTATAAAAACTGTTAAGTCTAACCTTCCATGGAGCTTGTGTCAACGCAGGCAAGGAGTAAAAAACTAGTTTGCGGACGGTCTGGTCTTAAAAGGGGAAACCGTTGAACCACAGCGGGTACGAGGAATCAAGAAGGTCTTTCGCGGACGTTTCCTTCGCGCACTTCGTGTTCCTGGCGGTAATGATCATCGCTGGCAATGAACTTCAGAGTTCGCTCGCCTGGCAACCAACATGAACCGCCGGTCACATCCGCCCGGGGCAACAATACAGATGCAAACGCTTGGTTGACTGCCAGTCATTCCCGCCGGTTAATTCACTTGAACTCAAAGCGGGGTGCGCGACACAATAGCGGCCATCATTTGCGGCTGGGGACGGGGATGGCGGAAGCGCCGGCATCCGGCCCTTGAACCCTGCAAGACCCGCGAAGACTTAAGGAGCACGCATGCACCGCAGCGTCCGGCATTTCGCTGTATTTCTGAGTCTGATGTTTCTCTGCTCTCTGGTCGCAGCGCAGTCCACGACCTCTCTGCATGGTGTAGTCAGCGATCCCAAGGGCGCGGTTTTGCCTGGCGCAGCCGTGAAGATTTATGACGCGCAAACCGGATTCACGCGCACCGTGACCTCGGGTGGCGACGGCGTCTATCAGTTTCTACAGATTCCGCCCGCAACCTATCTGGTGACGGTGGCCGCACCCGGATTCACCGCGGTCAAGCGTGAGCACGTGACCCTGCTGGTGAGCACTCCAGCCACGCTGAATTTCACCATGCAGGTGGAAGGCTCGAGCGTGAAGGTTGAGGTCACCAGCGAGGCACCGCTGGTCAACACGCAGGATGCCTCGATCGGCAACACGTTCAGCGAGCGCCAACTTCTAAAGCTGCCGTCGGAGGGGCGAGATCCGGTCTCGATTCTGAGCCTGCAGCCGGGGGTGACATTTATCGGTGGACAGAACGTCGATCAATCGAACGACAGCCGCGGCGGTTCGGTCAGCGGCGCGCGCAGCGATCAGACGAACATCACGCTCGATGGCCTCGACGACAACGAGCAACTGCTGAGCTATGCCTTTCAGGGAGCGCTGCGGGCGACGCTGGATTCGATTGAGGAATTTCGCGTCACCACCGCCAACGGCAACAGCGATGAAGGACGATCCTCCGGCGGACAAGTTTCGCTCGTGACCAAGAGCGGCACCAACAGTTTCCACGGCACATTCTACGAATACAATCGCTCCAAAATCGGGGAAGCCAACGACTGGTTCAACGAAGCGGCGCAAGTCGGCGCGGGACAGGCCAACGTTCCCCCGCACCTGATTCGCAACACCTTCGGCGCCACGGTTGGCGGCCCCATCAAAAAGGACCGGCTGTTCTTCTTCTTCGCTTACGAAGGCCAGCGCAAGCATGAAACTTCCCAGGTCACGGAAACAGTGCCGAGCGACCTGCTGCGCACGGGAACCATGCAGTACTTGTGCAATCCAGATCCAAATGCGAGCACTCCCGATCCCAACTGCGTGCTCGGCAGCCCTGCGCCGGGGGTCACGGTCCTGAACAATCCGTTGATCTCTGCGACAGACTATGTGGTACAGATGTCTCCAAACGCTCTGGCTGCTCTTGATCCAAACTGCTCCGGCAATGGCACGTGCCCGCTGGGCCCTGGCCCGAATCCGCTCATTGCATACCTGGCGGGAAATCCGAATTCCAGCCCGAACTCCATCTTCAATCTATATCCGCACCCGAATACTGACACTCAGGGCGACCTGCTCGACTATCGCGGCTACACCTTCGCTGGGGCGAATCCGCAGAAGCTGAACACTTATATTCTGCGCCTCGACTATGGCATCACCTCGAACGGAAATCACAAGCTGTTTTTCCGCGGCAATCTGCAGAATGATAATCAACAACAGGCGCCAGAATTTCCGGGACAGCCACCGTATTCGTTCGTGACCGGAAACAACAAGGGTATCGCCGCGGGATACACGGCGCTCCTGCGCTCAAATCTGATTAACAATTTCCGCTGGTCGCTGGTGCGGGAAGGAAGTGGCACGAGTGGACTGAACACACAGCCCTACATCCATTTCCGCACGCTGACCGATCTGACTGGGCTCGCTTCGCAATCGGAATACGTCAACGTTCCAGTACATAATTTCGTCGACGACCTGACCTGGACGAAAGGCAAACATACCTGGCAGTTCGGTACCAACGTTCGTCTCATTCACAACAACCGCGCGGGAAATGCCCAGAATGTTTCCGAAGGTGTTACCGATCCTTTTTCGCTCGACACCAATGCCGGGATCGCCAACCAGGGTGGCAGTCTTGATCCCAGTACCGGAGCCGGATATCCGCTGGTGGACTCGAACTTCAACGAACTCTATGACTTCGCCACCATGGGCCTGGCGGGAATCGTGACGGTCAATAACGCAGTCTTCAATCAGGACAAGAACGGAAACCAGTTCGCGCCCGGAAGTTTGATTCCCAGGCACTTCAAAGCGTGGGAAGCCGAGTGGTACGCGCAGGATGCGTGGCGGGTGCGACCCAACGTCGTGGTCACGGCAGGCTTGCGCTACTCGCTCCTTCAGCCACCTTACGAGGAGAATGGAGAACAGGCCGCGCCGAACCTGAGTATCGGCAACCTGTTCGCCCAGCGCGGCCAGGCGATGCTGGCCGGGCAGGCGTTCTCTCCCGGACAAAATGCAGCCAACGGATTTTCTGGCGGCATGTCGCCAATTGCTTTCGGCCTCTCAGGCCAGGCCAACGGCAAGCGGCCCTACTGGAACTGGGACTACAAGAATCTCGCACCGCGCTTGGCCGTCGCTTATTCCCCCGACTTCGACCACGGCTGGCTGCACAGCCTATTCGGCGGCGCGGGCAAGAGTTCGGTGCGCATGGGCTATGGCCTGTACTTCGATCATTTTGGCGAAGGTATCGTCAACACCTTCGACCGCAACGGCTCCTTCGGCCTGACTACCTACGAGACGAACCCTTACGGTGTGCAGGATGTCGACTGTGCCTTCCGATTCAGCGGCCTGAACAACTTGCCCCAAGGCCAGTACTGTGGTCAGAACATGAGCGGAGCAACTCCCGGACCGTTCCCCGTAACTCCGCCACTCGGAATTAACGCTCCGGGCGGCTTCGCCATCTACTGGGGGATGGATGACAAATTGAAGACTCCATATTCCCACGTGTTCAATTTCTCCTTCACTCGCGACCTGGGACACAACTTCTCGCTGGAAGCGTCTTACGTTGGGCGGTTAGGCAGACACTTGTTGCAGGAGACCGACCTCGCATTGCCGGAGGATATCGTCGACCCCCAGACGCATGTGGATTACTTCACGGCCGCCACGAAACTTTCTAAACTGGCCGCGGCGGGGACGCCGGTAAGTTCCGTAAACACGTCCAACGCCGGCGCCTACTGGGACGATCTTTTCCCAACCGCGGGAGGTCCGGCCGCGTCGCAGCTCTACAGCACAACCCCGTGTCAAGGAATTCCGTTCGGCACGATCGATCCGAATACTTCCACCTTGACCAATACGCAAGCCATGTACGACTCGTTCGCCTGCAACTTCGGCGACGAGATTGTGGCGCTTGCAATATGCCGATACACCCACCTTCGATCCCACCGGAGCAACCTGCTTCCCGGCTTGCTCTCAATTGCCGGGACAATCCGCGCCAACGCCCTACAACTTCTTCATGCCGCAGTTCTCCTCGCTGTGGGGATGGCGAACCTCGGGCAACAGCTCCTACCACGCGGTGAACATTACGCTGCGGCGCGCCTTGAGCCGGGGCATTCAGTTTGACGTGAACTATACGATCTCGAAATCAATTGACGTCGGGTCGAACGCCGAGCGCGTGAATGTCTTCGATACCAATGGTGGAAATGTCGGCGGATTCTCCAGCCAGGTGATCAATTCCTGGCAACCGAATCAACTGCGTGCCGTCTCCGACTTCGACATGCGCCATCAGCTGAACTCTAACTGGGTGATCGATCTGCCATTCGGCCGCGGCCGCACTTTCGCCGCAGGTGCCGGTCGTGTCGCCGACGCCATCGTAGGTGGATGGACTTTGACCGGCCTCTTCCATTGGTCCAGCGGACTTCCATTCAGCATCTTCCCGGGCGGCGGTTGGTCGACCAACTACAACGTGCAGGGCGAGGCCGTGGAAATTGCGAACCCGGGTCATGTGGGCGTGCACCGCGATGCTTCGGGCAATCCCACTATGTTTGCTAACGCTCAGGCGACCATCAATGACTTCCGCCACCCGTATCCTGGCGAAGGCGGCCAGCGCAACGAACTGCGCGGCCCCGGCTACTTCGGCATCGACGCTGGACTCGACAAAGACTGGAAAATTACAGAAGGACAGACTCTTAGCTTCGCCTGGGAGGCGTTCAACGTTACCAATTCGGTGAGGTTCGACGCGGCGGCTTCTTCGAACAATTTCGATCTCACTAGCGTCACAAACTTCGGAGTCTACGGTTCGACCCTGACGCAGCCGCGCGTTATGCAGTTCATGCTGCGCTATAGTTTCTGAAGTTTGCTGTAAGGGTACCGAGAACTGCCTAACTCAGCGGCGAGTCGCTCATGCGAAAACGCGTGCGCACGTGCTCGGAGAGCAGTTGGATGGCGCCACGGTTGTTCACCGGGTCCTCCTGCGCCAGATATTTCATGGCTTCGACGAGCAGACGCTGCCCGTCGACATAGCGCGGATCGGACGTGCGTTCTTTGCGGTGGTTTCCTAAACGGGGCGGGACGGGAATCGTGAAGACCTTGGCCATGAATGAACCCAACTGACGATGGAGACAGTATATCGTCTCTAGTACATTTGTCTGTATAGTTCCTTGACCTTTGGAATCAAGGAGTTAACTGCCGGGCGAGACGGTTTTCGTCTTGCCTGTCGTCTTCAGCCTGAAAACCTCGTCGCCAATCTTCTTGCCCAACTGAACGTCGGTGTACTTGGCGAGCCGGTAATCTCCCTGCGGCTGAAAGAATTGCTGCTGCACCGATATGCCTTTATCGAGATCGATCCACAGCAGAATCTGCTTGAACGTGTTGCGCACCCGCTCGGATTTCGGAACCAGTTGCAGCTTCGCGGTGGCTACGCCATTGATCGTCTCCGGCCCCAGGAAGGTCACATCGAAGGCCTTCTGCAGATCCTGCCCGCTGCCGCCAAAGCCGAGCACGAGATAACTTTCGAAATCGGATTTATTCTTGCCCAGGTCCCATTCCGTGACCTGATCGAGTTTCGGCTGGTACATGCGAATCTTGCCGCCGCTCAATAAAACAGATTTCTTGTCCGGCTTCGAGATGTCGAGCATCATCTCCAGATCTTTGCCGGCGCGCCGGTAGTAGATGTTGCCGTACTCGGTCTCATCCACTTCGTTGATGACCTTCTCGTAATTCTGCGATTCAATTTGCGCCTGCGCGGTATGGAAAGTGGCCGCGACCGCATCCATTTTCTTGAGCACGTCGTCCAGCGTGACGGGCTTCTGCTGCGGCGCCGGGCCCATGTGCAGAAACGCCAGAATGAGCGCGATCGGGAAGAACATCGAATAGGCTTTCATTGAGATGTAATAAGTCCCGGAGACAGCTACTCCCTCGTGACCACTACTTTGTAGCCTTGCAGTTTCCCTTTGGAATCGTAGATCGGATCGTATTTCACGATCGACACCGCGCCGGAAATCGGCTCGATGATGCGCAGCAACTGGTCGCGCACCGCATGATCATCGCCGGGAGTAACGGCGCTCGCCGAAACCTGATAGAGCAACTGACCCGCACCATCGGTGGTGACCACTACATCGGTCGGATGCGAGTTGCGGGGGATGGGTTTATCGTTAAAGTTGATCACGCGCGGCGAGAAGAAAATAAAAAGCAGAATCAGCGTGACCATGATGTCGTAATGCAGCGTGCCCCGCTCGTACTGCCAAAGAATGTACCCGCGAATTGTTCGCCAGACGGAGGTCATCGGCAAGGGCGTAGCGGACGCGACCGAGTTGATTTCAGCTCCCTGCAAGTCTACTCCTGAAAATCACCTTGTCATTCCGAACCGCGTTAAGGCTTGTCATTCCGAACTTTGGTTGAGACTTGTCATTCCGAACTGCAGTTAAGGCTTGTCATTCCGAACCGGCGAAGCCGAAGAGGAGTCTGCCAGGCTAAACTTTGTCATTCCGAACCGGTCTGAAAGACCGGTGAGGAACCTGCTTTCTCTTGCAGCACCCGCGCACTAGCCCTTACATCTTCCGCGCCGTAATCCTCTCCGCACCAATGTACGGCCGCAGCGCCTCCGGAATCACCACACTTCCATCGGACTGCTGATAATTCTCCACAATGGCGACCCAGGTGCGCCCAACGGCGAGTCCGCTGCCATTCAAAGTGTGCACAAATTCGGTCTTATTCTTCCCTTCGGGCCGGAAACGAATGTTCGCCCGCCGCGCCTGGTACGACTCAAAATTCGAGCACGACGAAATCTCGCGATACGTTTGCTGCCCGGGCAGCCACACCTCAATATCGTAAGTCTTCGCCGAAACTGCCCCCATGTCGCCCGTGCACAGTGCTACGGTCCGGTAATGCAGTCCGAGCCGCTGCAGAACTTCTTCGGCATTGTGCGTAAGCTTTTCGTGCTCCTCATACGAAGTCTCGGGATGCGCGAATTTGACCAATTCCACCTTCTGAAATTGATGCTGCCGGATGATGCCGCGTACATCTTTTCCGTACGATCCCGCCTCGCTTCGAAAGCAAGGAGTGTAGGCGGTCAGCGAAATCGGCAGCCGCGCCTGCTCCAATACTTCGTCGCGAAAAAGATTCGTCACCGGAACCTCAGCGGTAGGAATCAGCCACAGATCTTTATCCCCATGCGGCACGCGAAAAGAATCGGCGGCAAACTTCGGCAACTGCCCCGTCCCATACATCGAATCAGAATTCACCAGATACGGCGGGAGAACTTCGGTGTATCCATGCTCGCGTGTGTGCAGATCGAGCATGAAATTCGCCAGCGCCCGCTCGAGTTTCGCGCCCAGATCCCAATAGACAACGAACCGCGCCCCGGTCAGCTTGACCGCCCGCTCGAAGTCGAGAATTCCGAGCTCCGGACCGAGATCCCAGTGCGGCTTGGGAGTGAAATCAAATTTTGGCGGCGTGCCCCAGCGCCGCACCTCAACATTGTCGTCGGCGCTGTGGCCAACAGGAACGCTGGCGTGAGGAAGATTGGGCAAGCCGGTCAGGATGTCGCGCAGGCGCTCGTCGAGTTCAGCAGCCGCTTTTTCCAGCTCCGTAATTCGTTCGCGCAGATCCTTGCTCTCGGCCATGGCCGCAGTCGCGTCCTGGCCGGATTTTTTCAGCTTGGCAATTTCTTCAGACGCCTTGTTGCGCCGAGCCTTGGCAGTCTCCACGTCGGTGATCGCCTGCCGGCGCTGCCCATCGACCTCGCGAAAATTTCCCAGCACCGCAGCCGGATCCATGCCGCGCTGACGCAGCTTCTCTTCCACCAAAGGCAAATTTTCACGAACAAAATTCAGATCAAGCATGGGAAGTGAATACTGTATCGGAAAAGAGACACGGAATCCACGCGGACGCGGCCACGGATTTTCACGGATCGACACGGATAAATCAAATAATTGATGCCTTATCCGTGAATATCCGTGTAATCCGTGGCGATTCTTATTTCGGCTCGAGTCGATTTCAAATACGCCACCACCGCCTCGGCGTCCTGCACGTTGAAACGAAATTGCGGCATGGGAGGCCGCCGCGGAAGCCCGTTGTATCCAATGCCGGTCATGAAAAATCTGATGGCCGCATCTTTCTGCCAGCCCGGCAGGCCGGCAATGTCCGGAGCCTTATCGGCCCACACCGGCACGGGAACGGTGGGCTTGAAGTCAATCGCGGCGCCGCGCAGGTATCGATCTTTCATCGGCTCGCCCTTCTCGTTCCTCGGAGTGTGGCAGTCGCCGCATGTGGCGACGTCGTCGACCAGATACTTGCCGCGAGCCACGAGCGCAGCCGAGCGCGCATGCTCCAGTTTCTGCCCGCTGACCATCGCACCCAGGGATAGTGGAAACACGAGCGATGCAATCCAAAGTCTGCGCAACGCGCACCTCCGCTTTCAAGCGAGCCAGATCAAAATCGAAAAATAGTAGCATGCCATTCCAGTTTTGCTTCGCGCCGGTCAGTTTGCGCTTTGAAAGGGCGCGGCTTCAGCCGCGCCGTAAGTAGAACAAAATCAATCGCGGCTTTAGCCGCTGAGGGACGCGCTTTGGCGGATCCCATCCCACTGTGTAAACTACCATCGCGATGAGGATGCGATCCTTCCCCCGATCTGCCGCCACGCGTCTGCTATTGGTGTTGACGTGCCTGGCAGCAATCATCAGTCTGCCGCTCCGCAGCGCGGCCTCGGCCTATAACGGCCACCCCAAGGTCATCGTGGTGATCGTGATCGACCAGTTTCGCGGCGATTACCTCGAGCGCTATCACGACGAATTCGGAGATTCCGGCTTCCGCTTTCTCACCGACCACGGCGCGTACTTTCCCAACTGCAATTACAACTACGCCAATACGCGCACCGCGCCCGGGCACGCCACGCTATTTACCGGCGCCTACACCGCCGGGCACGGCATAGTCAGCAACGAATGGTGGGATCCGATCAAAAAGAAACGCGTCACCTCGGTCGAAGATGAGAATACAAAGCTCGTCGGAGTTTCGTCCGACAAGCCGGGAGCGTCTCCGCACAACCTGATGGCCGACACGCTGGGCGACGAAATGAAGCTGGCCACACAGGGCAAGTCGCGCGTCTTCGCCATCTCGCTGAAAGATCGTTCCGCCATTCTTCCCGGCGGATTTGCCGCTGACGGCGCCTACTGGATCGATCCGCCGAGCGGCCAGTGGATCACTTCGACGTACTATCGCGATCAACTGCCGCGCTGGGTGCAGGATTTCGATTCCACACGTCCACAGAAATATTGGGATCGCGAGTGGAAAGACGGGCAAGGCACGCTGCTGCGTTCCACCGCGCACCGCAAAGATAAGAATGGCAACGACGCCGGCTTCTACGAAGTCGTAGGCCAGACCACATTCGGCAACGAGTACGAATTTGAATTCGCGAAAGAACTGGTGGTCTACGAAAACGTCGGACGCGGCCCGGCCACCGATCTGATTTCGATCAGCCTCTCGCCCAACGATATTCTCGGGCATCAGGTCGGACCGGATTCGCCTGAGATGCATCAGATGGCGCTCGATCTCGACCGCGAACTGGCTGACTTCATCAACTTTCTCGGACATCAGATTGGCCTGGCCGATGTCTGGATCGCGCTCTCGGCCGACCACGGCGTTTCCTCGCTGCCCGATCAGGTGAAGAAGTTGCACATTCCCGCGGCGAATCTGGGCATGGGAAAATTCGAAGGGCAGATCAACGCCGCGCTCACCTCGAAATTTTCTCCGGGCCATCCGGCGACCTACGTGAAGCTCGACTATCCCATGGCATGGCTCGACGAAGACGCATTCGGCGCCGCTCACGTGCGCGAGCGTGACGCTGAAAATGCCGTCGGCGAACAAATGAAGCAGGTGGGCCTGCGCGATTACTACACCAAATCGCAACTCGCCGCGGGCGAGGCTCCCAACACTCCGCTGGGACGAAAATATCTCAACAGCTACTCGCCTGAGGGCAGTTGGTACGTGATGGGCGTGCCCGATATCTACAGCGTAGGCGGAGCCAGCGGCACCGATCACGCCTCGCCTTACAACTACGACACGCATGTGCCGCTGGCTTTTTTCGGCATTCCGTTCCAGGCCGGTGTGTATCGCACCAGCGTCGAACCGATCGATCTCGTGTCCACACTCGCCTCCTTGCTCGGCATCAACGCTCCTACACATTCCGTGGGACGTGTGCTCACCGAAGCGCTAGCAGTTCCGCACCATGACGCATCCCAAGGTGCCGCAGAGAAAGGCAAGCCATGACCGCAGCGGCTACCGATCTCAGCGTGAGCTTTGCGGGAATCTCGCTGAAGAACCCGATCATCGCGGCCAGCGGTACCTTCGGCTATGGAGTCGAGTTTGAAGATGTAGTGCATCTGAGCAAGCTGGGCGGACTGGTGGTGAAAGGCCTTTCGAAGGAGCCGATGATCGGCAATCCTCCGCCGCGTCTGTGGGAAACGGCGGCGGGCATGTTGAACGCGATCGGCCTGCAGAATATCGGCGCGCCCGCATTCCTCGAAGAAAAGTTGCCGCGCCTGCGCCAGATCAAAGACATCGTCGTGCTCGCCAACGTCTTCGGCTACACCCGCGAAGACTACGAACACACGGTCGAGATTCTGAACGAAGGCGAAGGCATCGCCGCCTACGAGCTCAACGTTTCCTGCCCCAACACAGCCCACGGAGGACTGCAGTTCGGCAGCGATCCGCGCACGCTCGACGAACTGGTCACCACCGTCAAGCGAGTCGCCCGGCGCCCGCTGATCGTGAAGCTCTCACCCAACGTCACCAGCATCGCGCAGATGGCTTATGTCGCGCAGGAATCCGGCGCCGACGCGCTCTCGCTGGTGAATACGTTTGTGGCTATGGCGATCGATCCGGAAACGCGCAAGCCGCGCATCGCCAACGTGACGGCAGGCTTATCCGGCCCGGCAATCAAGCCCATTGCCGTGCGCATGGTCTACGACGCTGCGCATGCGGTGAAGATTCCCGTCATCGGCATGGGCGGCATCTCGACTGCAGCCGATGTAATCGAGTTCATGCTGGCCGGAGCGACGGCCGTAGAAATCGGCACCGCCAGCTACTGGGATCCCTGCGCCACGGAAAAGATTGTCGACGAACTCGCACAGTGGTGCGCCGAGCACCGCATCAGCCGCATCGCCGAACTCACCGGCGGCATGCTGATGGAATAACCTCTAGCGCCAGGCTCCCAGAATCGCGCCCATCGCCACGTAGCACACCGCCTGATATCCCGTGTTGATCATGTAGAGCTTGTTGGGCTGGCGGCTGAACAGCGCATTCGTGAACTGCACGGTGGTGACGAATCCCAGCCACACGACCAGTCCGATCTTCAGTCCATCGACCGCGCCGGCCGTGCCCGAGACCTCGATGATCTTTCCCAGCACCAGCGCCGACATCAGGCTCGCCACCAGTGACATCATGTAGGAAGGCCCGGCGCTCTTTTGCATCTCCGCCAGTTTCGCTTTGTCGTTGGGGTCGTAGCCCATCAGAATTGTCCACGGTTTAGCGAACAGAGCCGGGGAATACCACACGAAGCCGACGACCATGGTGGCCAGTGCGGACACGAGTACTGCCCAAAGATTCACTCCGAGAAAGTGCATCGAACCTCCTCCGGAAAGTCACTTCAGATTACAAATTGAATTGAGCCGGATTATCGGCCGCGAGTGTACCAGATGGAGCCGGGAGCTTTGAAGTCTCTTCCTTCGCCCCACACGGCGTGGGTGTTGCCCTCGCTATCGATGGCGAGTCCGAAGTAGTCACCGAAGGGAAAGCGGAATCCGTTGGGCAGGATGTAGTCGTAGCCGCGAGCCGGGCCGGAGAGAACACTCTCCGCGCTCCAGGTTGCGCCGCCGTTGGTTGAACTGCGGTAGAACGTATTCCACAAAGCGCGGTCGGGATGACCGGCTTCCGTGGTTCGCGCATCCATCCAGGCGATGCGCACATCGCCGGTGGCTCCGGCGACGACTGCAGGAAAGCAATGTTCCACGCTCGCCGCCGCGCTGGAAACGCCCATGCGGGCTGACCAGCTAGCCCCGCCGGTCGTCGAGGATGAGAAGTAAATGCGTTCGGCTCCGCCATTCAGCGACCCGGCATTCCACAGCACGTAGAGTGCGCCGGTCGAGTCGGACGCAATCGAAATCTGGGGGCCCAGGTATCCGGTCTCGCATTCTTCCGCTTCGCACTCCGGCGGAGCGCTCGAAAGATCGAGCAGAGCCGTGCTCCAGGTGCGGCCAAGATCGGACGAGCGGCTGACATTCACACTGACGGGCCGTCTGGCCATTTCGTGGCGCGCATACGCGGTCCAGGCAAAATAAACGTTGCCCGTGGGATCGACCGTAGCGCCGCCCGCCAGCGACGATCCCGGCTCGGCGTTGGGGTTGACTTCTGCGATGCTGAAGGTCTGTCCGGCATCATGCGAAGCCGCGACCAGGAATTTTTCTTCGCGATTGAAGCCGACGTAGACGTCGGTTCCGCGCACTGCCAACACTGGCTTGTCCGCCTCTTCACCGCCGCCGCGAGCCGCCACTGAGTACGACCACGTCTTGCCAAAATCGAGCGAGCGCGCCACCGCGATGTCCTGCTTATGATTCTGCAGCCATGACGCATAGACCGTCTGGCGGTCGACCGGATCGACCACAATCTGTGGATCGAACTCGCCCGTCGCCAGCGGCAGCATCACCTTGGAAGGCTGCCAGGTCACGCCATTGTCACTGCTGACGGTCAGCGCCATGGTCGGAGCGGTGCAGGATGGGCAATCGGCAATCGAACCGTACTGCGGATAGAGAACGTAGACGTGCCCGTGGCCGTCGGCAGCCATGGCGGGCTCCCACTGGTCGCCGGTGGTATAGCCTAATCTGGTTTGAGGAGCGAAGCTTGAAACCGCCAGCGCGGCACCCGACAGCGTCAGCGCCATGAAAACAAAAAGTGCAAGTTTTTGCACACTTTTCGTTCCTATTCCAAACGTGGCTAGACAGTGGCGGCTGGTCGACCTCACACACTACTCCTACGGACAAAACCTAGCTGACTTTATCGTGATCCCGGCGGAGCGTCAATTGCCCGGAAGGGTCATATCCTTAAGGTTTACAAGTCTGTGACTTTCCTCAGGTTCCGCCATCCAATAGACTGCAGGACACGGAGAACGTAAGCCATGGAAAAAGCTACATTTGCAGCAGGATGCTTCTGGGGAGTCGAAGCCACCTTCCGGCAGATTCCGGGAGTGATCGCAACTCGCGTCGGTTACATCGGCGGGAAGACCGATAATCCGACCTACAAGGAAGTTTGCACCGACCGCACCGGCCACGCCGAGGCGGTGGAAGTCGACTACGATCCGGCCAAGGTTCACTACGCCGACTTGCTTAAAGTGTTCTGGGAGAACCATGATCCCACGCAACTGAATCGCCAGGGCCCTGACTGGGGCACGCAGTACCGCTCGGCGATTTTCTATCATTCGCCCGAGCAGCAGGCCGAAGCGCAGGCTTCAAAAGAGTCGCTGGAAAAAGCTCATCGCTACTCGAAGCCGATCGCTACGCTGATCGTTCCGGCGGTGACGTTCTATCCCGCCGAGGACTATCACCAGCAGTACCTGGAAAAGCGCGGCCTGGCCAGCTGCCACATCAAAGCCTAGAGCTCACGTGGGGGCGGACGCATTCGTCCGCCCCGCGAGCGCAGCGAGCCTCCGGACGAATGCGTCCGGGGCTACGTGGCTTTTTGGAAGCGGTCAGTGCGAATGATGATGCTCCGACTTCCCCGGCCGCATCCGCAGAAAAATCTGGAACGACACCGGAAAGTTCCCATAAGCCGCGTCCAACACGGCAGGCTTCGAATACACCGTCATGTCCCCACCCAGCCCCAATTGCCAGGCCTGATTGTGAATCAGATCGCGCACCCCGCCAAACGTGTATGCTCCAATTCTGTACACAGGATGAACCGCCGCCTGCGGAAACAGTTCGTCTTTGTCCACAAGTTCCACCCGCGTGAACGCGTAATTGAGTCGCCGGAAATTCAAAGTAGATTCAAGCAGATAGCTGTTCAAATGCGCATCGGTGGCGATCTTGTGCACGCGTCCCCAGACCGCCGTCGTTGCCCAATTGCCCCAGGCGAGAGGACGGTTGTACTCGGCCGACGCGGTCTCCCGCCACTGGCTGCCCGGCTCGAGCGCCTCAGGATGCTCCAGGCGCCCAATGCTATACTCCGCAGCCCAGTTACGCGTGGGAGCGATCCAGGCGCGTCCCGACCACGAATCCAGGGGCGCCATCTGAATGCTCCAGCGTTCCTCGTTCGGCTCGCGGCCATTGAAGGCCGAAGCTTCCAGCTTGATGCGATCGATCGTGAAGCCGGTTGTCACTACGCCAAAGCTGGTGTGCGTCGAGTCCTGCAAATGATGACTGAGCGGAGCCATCGGCAACTCCGCCGCCGATGCGCGATGTAGATAGGTCACTGGGCCCAGCGCCGGCTCCGCCGAAGGTCCGCCATAAATCTCCCAGGAAACTTTCTTCGACAGCGGCAGAGTGTAAAGCGCGGCCAGCTCGGCAAACACATTGTGGGGATGCTGATGATCGACCAGCGGCTCCCCGTGATAGGTCTCGCCTGTTTGAAAGAGCTCGGGAAAGCCGGGATGCGGCGAGGTCAGCGATTCCGCGGAAAGCATTTGCCGGAACAGAATCGTTCCTGCGCCCAGCTTGTGCTGCTCCATCAGCATGCCGAAGTTCACCGACTCAGCCTTGCCTTCGCCGCGCGGCCCGCCCTGCTGGTTGTAGTCGACGAAGATGACGCCGTGCGCCATCAACATCCAGCCGCCGCGCATCCACATCCACTGCGGGCTTGAGACCGACGCGGGCTGCCAGGCCGTGCCCGACCCTTCATGGGGCGAGGGCAAGTTCGACGGCGCAGGCTCCCCCATCTGCATCCCTGACATGCTCATGTCGTTCTGGTGCATGTCTTGTCCATGCGCATCCTGGGCATGAAGTGGTCCGCCTGCCAGAAACGCGACTACCAACAGCGACACCAAAAGTGACACACGCTTCATTCCGAAACTCTCCCTTCAGATTTGCTGGAGACGACTCGCCGAGACATCCCGGCATCAGGAGGAGGAATGAAAACTCAGATTCGCAAAGGGGAGAAATCGGGAGGGCTGCCAGAACTACTGTCGGAAAGCGATGACAAAATCAGAGCCGGACTTATTGCAACGCGCTCAGCATTTGAAGCGGCAGCAATCTGAACGACCAACGGTCGCGGATTGTATGTCGCGCTCGGAATGGCCGCATTCTGCCCCGTCGCGCAGCATTGATGGCTAACCGGACTATGCGCGGGCCGTGCCGGCAAGTGCTTCGCCGGGAAATGCATGTGGCACGCGGAAGCTGCCGGAACCATCGATGCACCCAACGCATCCACCGCCGGGAACACTGCGATTGTGAATACCAGCAACGAAACTCCGAAGATGCGCGCCAACATCTGCATTGGGGGTTACGTTCCGGTAATCTTCATGCGCAATTCTTCGGGCAGGCGCTGCCGGATCTCTTCGGGCAAGCGGTCATGCACGCGCCGCGCGCCTTCCTTGGCGACATCGAGCATGGTCACCGGCGCGGGAGTTGCCACCGCAACCACCAGCCAGATCAGCGCTGAGAGCGCAAATCCCGTCAAGGCCGCAATCTCCAGCCAGAAGGCATGCCGCGGCACAAAATGCCAGATCACGCCGAACGCCAGCAGGAAAACAGCGCCCGAAACCGAGGCCAGGAAGATCAGCCCAACGTCAATGATGCGGTGAATTTGCTGCAGGCGGTGACAGCCTTCGCAGGCTTCCAGATGTTTTTCGTAATCGCCGGACATCTCCGGAGCCAGGCCGGAAATGTCGTATCTCCAGCCCGCCAGAATCTTGCCCACGATTGGATCAATGCACTGCTGACTCATGAATTAGGACCGCGCCGACAAAATCTTGCAACAGCCGGATTGCCCTACAGCCGGATCGGTTCCAACGCCTCAGTCTGGGTCGCCAGCAACACGTGGTTCGAGAAAAGTGTGCCCCGCGTCGCCAGCGCCTTTTCGGCCTCTCTCCGGGCTATTTCCGGATGATTGTTCTGCTCAGAGAGATGCGCCAGCACTACAAACGTTGCACTATTATCATAGTCGTTACTGAAGAAATCCGCGAGCGCCAGGTTCGACAGGTGCCCGACGCGGCTCAGGACCCGCTGCTTCACCGACCACGGGTAGGGCCCCACGCGCAGCGTTTCCAGATCGTGATTAGACTCGATCACCAGAACGTCGCAGCGTTTCAGATTGTCTTTAACGTTGGCCTGCATACATCCCAAATCGGTGACGAAACCCACTTTGGCCCCTTCGGCAGTGAAGGTGAATCCCACGGGATCGGCTGCGTCATGCGGAATGGTGAAGGGCTTCACGTCAATGTCGCCGATCTGGAAGCGATGGCCGGATTCGAAGCGCTCGTACTTTTCCAGTTGCGGCTTCACGCCATTTTCATCGCGCAGCGCGCGTCCCCACGCCTGGTGGGTCGCTCCCGTCATAAAGACCGGAATGCGCAACTTCTTGGCCAGCGTGGCTAATCCATATATGTGATCAGAATGTTCGTGAGTGATCAGGATCGCGGAAAGCGCGTGCGGATCGTCGCCGATCGCCTTCATGCGCTTGAAAGTCTCGCGCCCGGAGATGCCGGCATCCACCAGAATGCGGGTGCGCGCGCTGGCTACCACCGCACAATTGCCGCGGCTGCCCGAGGCCAGCATGGAGACAGAAACACTCATATCGAGATCAGTCCAAACCCTTTTTCCGAGCATACTCGTCCCTCCTGTGGATACGGGAGTTACTTTTTGGTTAAGCCAAACGGCATTGCCAAGAAGCCCACGAAGTTAACGCCAGAAAACGAAGTCCTTCGTGATCCTTCGTGCCCTTCGTGGTTCAAGCACTTGTCTTTCCAGTTCGCTTCAAATCCCGCGCCGGGCACGGCAATCCGTGATATAGTGCCCCGATTCGAAAACTCAATTAGAAGTCGAGAAGGAGAATGAGGTATGCCATCGCAGCCGTTTTCCGTCCGATTTTTCCGCAGTGCTCTCCCGATCTTAGCCGCGCTCCTGCTGGTAACCGCCATCGCCGGCGCGCAGGAAACCTCCATCTTCAGTTTCTACAGCCCGTTCGGCGATGCCTTACCCATCGGCGGCCTCACCGCCGACGCCTCCGGCAATCTTTATGGCACGACGTTTTATGGCGGCGTGAACGGTAACGGCATGGTCTACGAATTGTCGCCCGGCGCGAGCGGTTGGACGCTGTCGGTGCTATACAGCTTCAATCCCAACGGCGTTGACGGATTTGGCCCCACCAGCGGCGTGATCTTCGACAAAGCCGGCAACATCTTCGGCACCACGGAATTTGGTGGCACCGGCAGCTGCACCAACGGCTTCGGTTGCGGAACAGTTTTCGAGTTATCGCCCACCGGCGATGTCGCCTGGAAAGAAACAATCCTGCACGATTTCGCCGGCACCGATGGCTGGCAGATTCATCCCGGCCTCGTCATGGATGGAAATGGAAATCTTTATGGCATGGCGACCAACGGCGGCACCAATACGAACGGCACCATATTTGAAATTTCTCCCGGCACCGGTGGATGGACCTTCAACGTGCTCCATCAATTCACTGGCGGCAGCGATGGCGGCGTTCCCTTCGAAGGGCTCACGCTCGATAAGGCGGGCAATCTGTATGGCGCAGCTTCTCTCGGCGGAGGCAAATCAACCGCATGCCGCTACGGCTGCGGGCTGATTTTCGAGTTGAGCAACACCAACGGCACCTGGAATGAAACCGTGCTGCACAACTTCACCACCAATGCGAACGATGGAGCGGTTCCCGCCTGCAAGCTGACTTTCGACGCCGCCGGCAATCTCTATGGCACGACCGGATCGGGCGGAGGAGCGATGAATGCCGGCATCGTCTTCGAACTATCGGCCGCAAACGGCAAGTGGACGGAAAAAGTTCTGCACAACTTCAACCAGCATGCTGGAGACGGAAACAGTCCCTCGAACAGCCTCGCCTTCGATGTTTCGGGCAACCTCTACGGAGCTACCATCGGGGGCGGCAATCACGGCCGCGGAACCGCATTCAAGCTGGCGCCCACTAGCAGCGGGCCGTGGACTGAAACTTTGCTGAACAATTTCAGCGGTCAGGGCGCAGGCGGATACTTCCCCAACGCAGGAATGATCTTTGGCATGGACGGCAATCTTTACGGCATTGCAGCGTCTGGCGGCCGCGACAAGCAAGGTACGGTCTTCGAGATCGCACCCTAAAGAGGAGTCGGTGGCCAGTGATCGGTGATCTGCAACCCAGAATCACTTACGCTGGCCACCACTTCTCACTTCCCTTGCCGCAGATCATCGACCACGCGGCGCATGACGGCTCCGCCGTACGCGCCTGCGATGCCGGGAAAAAATGCGAGAAACGATCCGTAGATTTGCGCCCGCGAGGGCTTGACCGTCCTCACCAGGTAAGCCGCAAGCTCGGTTAGCGGAACAAATGCGCCGACCATCACCACCCATCGCCACGGCCAGCGTCGCCGCAAGAGGCCGAGCAGCATGCACGCCATGAGCACAAGCAGCGCGGTGAACAGCAGATCGTCAATCACGACATCTGCCCAGCCTGTGCCAATGCCGCAGAGCGCGGCCAAAAGATAGAACCAGAAATCATTTGTGCCAGGCGCGTTTCCCGTCGCTGTCATGATGATTTCAGTACTTATAGAATCCGCGCCCGCTCTTGCGGCCCAGCCAGCCGGCGTCGACCATCTTGATCAGCAGCGGACACGGCCGGTATTTGGGATCTCCCAACCCGCTCTGCATCACCCGCATGATGTCGAGGCAGACGTCGAGTCCGATAAAATCCGCCAGCGTCAGCGGCCCCATGGGATGCGCCATGCCCAGCTTGAATACTTCATCGACCGCCTCAGGCGTAGCCACCCCTTCCATCACCGCGTACATAGCTTCGTTGAGCAGAGGCATCAGCACGCGGTTGGAGACGAATCCCGGAGCGTCGTTGACTTCGACCGGAGTCTTGTCGAGCTTCACTGACAAATCGCGAACCGTCGTGAACGTCTCCTGCGAAGTCGCCAGACCCCGAATCACTTCCACCAGCTTCATCACCGGCACGGGATTGAAGAAGTGCATGCCGATGACTTTGTCCGCCCGCTTGGTGATCCCCGCCAGTTTTGTGATGGAGATGGAAGACGTGTTCGAAGCCAGAACAATCTCCGGCCGCGTCAGTCGGTCGAGATCGCGAAAGATTTCCGTCTTGATTTCAAACTTCTCGGTGGCCGCTTCGATCACGAAGTCGCAATCCGCCAGATGCTCGCGCCGCGTGACCGGCTGAATGCGATCCAAAGCAGCGGCCTTGTCATTCTCGGTGATTTTGTTTTTCGCCAGCTCGCGGTCGAGATTTTTGGTGATGGTATTGAGCGCCCGCTCCAGAAACTTCTGCTCCACATCGCACAAAATCACGCTGAACCCGCTGCGCGCGAAAACATGCGCGATGCCGTTGCCCATCGTACCCGCACCGATTACCCCAACTTTCTGAATATTCATAATCGCCTCAATGAAAACGTTCGAGTCTACCACTCAGCTTCAGTGTAGGAACAGCCGCCGCCCGAATGTGGGGACAGCCGCCCCCGGCTGTCCGGTCGAGCGCAGCCCGACTGTATTCAGGCGCACGGAAAGCCTCACGCGCCAAGCGTATTATGAAGAGTTTCATTGAGACTGATTTCGAGGTCCCGCGCCAATGCCCACAAAAACCATCATCGAACCCTTCCGCATCAAAAGCGTCGAACCTATCCGCTGGACCACTCGCCGCGAGCGCGAGCAACTGCTCGAAGCCGCGCACTACAATTTATTTCTCCTTCCCGCCGACGACGTCCTCATCGACCTGCTCACCGACTCTGGCACCGGAGCCATGTCCACGCACCAGTGGGCCGCCATCATGGAAGGCGACGAGAGCTACGCCGGCAGCAAGAGCTTCGTCCGCTTCAAGAATTCCATTCAAGATATCTTCGGCTATCGTCACGTCATCCCTACCCATCAGGGACGCGCCGCCGAGCGCATCCTCTTCGGCGTGGCCTGCAAGAAGGGCGACGTCGTTCCCAACAACACGCACTTCGATACCACGCGCGCCAACGTCGAATTCGTCGGTGCGGAAGCCGTCGACCTCGTCATTGAAGAAGGCCACCACCCGGCGCTGCAGCATCCTTTCAAAGGCAACATGGACGTCGCCGCGCTCGAAACCTTAATCGCGCGCGTTGGCCGCGAGAGAATTCCGCTGGTCATGCTCACCGTCACCAACAACTCCGGCGGGGGCCAGCCGGTCTCGATGGAAAACGTTCGCCAGGTCAGCGCCGTGTGCAAGCGCCACAAAATTCCGCTCTACTTCGACGCCTGCCGCTTCGCCGAGAATGCCTGGTTCATCAAGCTGCGCGAAAAAGGATACGAGAAGAAAACGCCCAAAGAAATCGCCCAGGAAATGTTTCGCCTCGGCGACGGATGCACCATGTCGGCCAAGAAAGACGGCATGGCCAACATCGGCGGCTTCCTCTGCACCAACGACGATCTGCTGGCCCAGCAGGAAAAGGATCTGCTCATCCTCACCGAGGGCTACCCGACCTACGGCGGCCTCGCCGGACGCGATCTCGAAGCCATCGCCGTCGGCGTGCAGGAGGCGCTCGAAGAAGATTACCTGCGCTACCGCATCGCCTCGACCGCCTACCTCGGCAATCACATTGCCAGCCACGGAGTGCCCATCGTGCAGCCGCCCGGCGGCCATGCCATCTATCTCGATGCGCGCGCGTTTTTGCCGCACATTCCGCAAGATCAGTTTCCCGCCGTGGCCCTGGCCGCCGAACTTTATTTAGAAGGCGGAATCCGCAGCGTGGAAATCGGTACGTTGATGTTCGCCGCCGCCGCGCAAATGGATTTAGTGCGCCTCGCGATCCCCCGCCGCGTCTATACCCAAAGCCACATTGACTACGTGGTCGAAGTAATTCTGGAAGTATGGAAGAACCGCGAAAGAATCCCCGGCATGCACATAACATACGAAGCGCCGTTCCTGCGGCATTTCACCGCGCACCTGGAACCGGTGAAGGTTGCCGTGACTCCACTCGGCTAGGAGTCTGCATCGCACCCGGCCCATTCGATGCTCCCGTGACCACGATCACGGCCCACGCTTCCACCTCGATGTAACGTGAATCGTCGTCGCACTCCTAATCCCATAGCTTCCAAGGAGGCTTAATGCGCAAATCCTCCATGTTGTTCACGCTCGCACTACTCGCCCTCGCGTCCATCGCCCACGCCGGCACGCTCAACAACGTCACCCTGCCCGACACCGTGCAGGCCGGCGGTACAACCCTCATCCTGAATGGCATGGGCTTGCGCACTAAGTACATGGTGAAGGTCTACGTCGCCGGGCTTTATCTCGCGCAGAAATCTTCTGACCCCGCAGCCATTCTCAAGGCCGACGCGCCCAAGCGGATCGTGATGCACTTCGTGCGCGATGTCAGCAAGAGCCAGATCACCGACGGCTTCACCGAATCGTTCGAAGGCAACACGCCCGATGCGGCGAAGACCCTGAAGCCTGACATCGATCGTCTCTTCGCCGCTCTCGACGCCGTAAAAGACGGAGATGAGATCGTCTTCACCTACCTGCCGGGTGTGGGCACCTCGCTCGCGATTGGCGGCAAGGAGAAGCTGACCATCGCCGGCCCGGCCTTCGCCGAGATGATCTTCTCCGTGTGGCTTGGTCCGAAACCGCCGAATGCAGCGCTGAAAAAGGGAATCGTCGGACAGTAAAAATCGGACGGTGATTTGACAGACGAGGTTTACCAGATCGGGAAATCCGGGCAGCGTCACGCTCTCGATCTGCACTTTTTACTTTCCTTCTCCGCAAATGGAGTACAATCCCCGAGACCTGATACTTACCTGTATCAGTGAAACCAACACCAGCAAGACTGCCGCCTTTTCAGATCGTTCGTGACGGCACGATCGACTCGCTCCTGTTTAGAAAGGCTGGCAGACATGCGAATTCTTCTGTACAACCCCGACAACGGTGTAACTCGCAATTTCATGCCGCACCTGTGGATGTTTCTTCTGCAGGCGCTCACTCCCAGCGGTCATGAAGTCCTGCTGATCGACGGCAACGCCCAGCCCATGGACGAGGCCCAGATCGCGCAATATGTCCGCGACCAGAACATCGGCCTGGTCGGCATCGGCGCGATGACCCGCATGATCGCCAAGGCGTATCGCATCGCCGACGCCATCCGCACCACTGGAGTGCCCGTTGTCATGGGTGGTCCGCACGTCACCGAAATGGCCGATGAAGCTCTCGGCCGCGATGGCGGCCCGCGCCACGCCGACGCCGTCGCTCTCGGCGAGGCCGATGAAACCTGGCCGCAAATCGTCAACGATGCCGCCGCCGGTAAGCTCAAAGAGATTTACACCCCGGTCGATGTCTTCGGCCAGGAGCAGAAACCATCTCTGCAGAAGTATCCCGTCGTCCCCTGGGACAAGATCGATCTCCATCAATTTAATGTTCTCCCCAAAGTCGTTTACCCGCTGCTCAGCAAAGTCGGGGAAGGCTGGGGAACGTTTCGCATCATCCCCGTCGAATCCGGACGCGGCTGCCCGTACGGCTGCGAGTTCTGCACTGTCACCGGATTTTTCGGCGACTCCATCCGCTTCCGCACCAATGAGAGCGTGGTGAATGAACTGCTCCTGCTGAAGAAACGCGCCCGCAGTGAAAAAGGACAGATGGCGGTCTTCTTCATCGACGACAATTTCGCTATCAACGTGAAGCGCACCAAGTCGCTGCTGCGTGACATCATCGCTGCCAAAGCCCAGGTGCACTGGGTTGCGCAGATCAGCGCGAACTTGCTGCGCGACGAAGAACTTTGCGACCTGATCGCCGCGTCAGGGGGCAAGTGGGTATTCATCGGCATGGAATCCATCGATCCCGCCAACCTGAAAGACGTGAATAAAGGATTCAACAAGCCCGGCGAATATGCCACGGTGCTGGAGCGCCTCGCGAAGCGGAACGTCTATGCCATCACGTCATTTATCTTCGGCATGGATAACGACACCACGGGCGTAGCCGAGCGCACACTGGAGCAAGTCCGCACCTGGCCGCCGGGACTGCCCATCTTCGGTCTGCTGACACCGTTGCCCGCAACCCCGCTCTACAAGCGACTGGAAGCGGCTGGCCGTCTCACGCGTCCCAAGCACTGGCAGGAATTCATTCCCTTCGCCATGGCGCATACGCCGTTGAAGATGACGATCGACGAGGCGCACGCCGAAGTGAATTATGGCTGGTCGCAAGCCTACAGCCCGGAAGCTCTGGCGCAGGCCGTCGATTCGCTCGACGACCAGCCGCTCGGCTATCGCATCAACATCTTCCTCGCCCGTCTCTGTTTCCGCGGCATTTATTTCCCCATGATGGGCCGCTTTGCCTGGGTGAAAGTCATCGCACAAAATCGAGCCACCATCTTCAAACTGGTGAAGGAAGCCATCTTCGGACGCCAGAGATCGCGGCCCAGAAATCCTGACCTGGAAATTCCGTATCAGGAAGTTGTGCTACCAGAAGTCCCTCGCGAGGCCAGCGCCTAGCCCCGCCCTCACTGCCAAATTAATTTCCCTAGAAATTTCTTGACATCTACTACATGTGTAGTAATAATGCACACATCGATAGGAGATGAGATGACCCAGGCCAAGCTGACCAAGTTGGAACTGCAGATCATGGAAGCCCTGTGGACTCGTGGAAGCGCCTCCATCCGCGAAATTCAAGAAAGCTTCCCGGAGAAAAAGCGGCCCGCGTACACCACCATCCAGACCACGGTCTACCGTCTGGAGAGCAAGAAGGCCGTCAACCGGGTCCGGAAGGTTGGCAATTTCCACATCTTCGAAGCTGCGGTCAGTCGCGACCTCGCCCAGCGCAGGCTGATTGACGACCTGCTCGCCTTGTTCGGCGGCCGAACCCAGCCCGTGATGGCCCATCTCATCGAATCCGGCAAACTCACGCTAGCCGATGTGAAAGAAGCCGAGAAAACCCTGCGCAAGCTTGAGAGAAAGGAGCAGTCCTAATATGACCGGCGAATACCTTTCTGCGGTGTGGTCCTCCCTCGCGCCCAGTGTGGGCAATCATCTGTGGCAATCAACGTTGTTCGCTATCGCGGCCGGCCTGCTGGCCTTGCTGCTTCGCAAACACAATGCCCGGGCTCGCCACTGGCTCTGGATGGCTGCATCTCTAAAGTTTCTGGTTCCGTTTTCGCTGCTGGTCGCCATTGGAAATCGCCTGCCCTTCGCGCCTGCTGCCGCGCCACCGGTTCGGCCTGAAGTGTATTTCGCGGTCGAGCAGATCAGCCAGCCATTCACCCAGATCGGCGTCCGCGTCTCCCCCGCTGCCCATGCCTCTTCCATTCTCTCGGCGATCTTGCCGCGGATGACGCAGGCGATCCTCTCCGTTTGGCTGGTTGGATTTCTTACCGTCCTGATTGTTTGGGGCGCGCGTTGGCTCCGAATTTCTGCCGTCATGCGGCGTGCAGTGACGCTCCGCGAGGGCCGCGAAGTCGCCATGCTGCGCCGTGTCGAGCGCATGGGCGGAATCCGAAGGCCCCTCGAGATGTTGCTGTCGCAAACTTCGCTGGAGCCGGGAATCTTCGGAATCGCCCGGCCAGTGCTGGTCTGGCCCGAGGGAATCTCGCAACACCTCGACGACGTACATCTCGAAGCCGTCCTCGCCCATGAAGTTTGGCACGTGCGCCGCCGCGACAATCTCTTCGCCGCCCTCCACATGCTGGTGGAAGCCGTCTTCTGGTTCTATCCCCTGGTGTGGTGGCTCGGAGCCCGGCTCATCGACGAGCGCGAGCGCGCCTGCGACGAAGAGGTCGTGGCTCTCGGCAACGACCGCCAAATCTATGCCGAAAGCATTTTGAGAGTGTGTGAGTTTTGTCTGGGGTCGCCGCTGCCCTGCGTATCTGGGGTCACCGGCGCTGATCTTAAGAAAAGGATGGTTCACATTATGAACGATCGCATCTTGCAAAAACTCGGCTTCGCCAAGAAACTCCTGCTCACTGCAACTGCCTTCGCTGCCATTGCCGTTCCTGTGTTGTTCGGCCTGCTCAGGGCAACACCCAGTCACGCTCAGTCGCAGTCTGCGACCGCAACCCTGCCGACGTCGGCGTTCGCATCGGTTTCAATCAAGCCCTACGATCCTGCCGACCAAGGTCCACAGCGGTCGCACGCCATGTTCTCGCTGCGCGTCGGCAGCTTCTCCGCACGAGGCATCACTCTCGAAACCCTGACTCGAATGGCCTATCACATCCAGGATAGTCAGATCTCTGGAGGCCCGGACTGGTTCAACACGACCAAGTTCGACGTTGACGCCAAGTTGGATGATGCCTCCGCCCAGGCGCTCGGCACCCAAGGACCGGATGAGTCCAAAGTCGAGGTTAAGTCCGATGACCAGATCATTCTGAAGTCGCTGCTCGCCAACTATTTCAAGATGGCGACGCACTCTGAGGCCAAAAATCTTCCCGCGTACAACCTGGTCGTCGACAGCAACGGTCCTAAACTCCAGGCACTGCCGGAGTCCCAGCAACTCCGTATGCTGCGCATGAACCGGGGCGAGCTGACCTCAGAAGGTGTTCCGTTGGAGTTGCTGACCCAGGATCTCTCCATGCGCCTGGGCCGCACCGTCGTCGACAAAACCGGGCTCAAAGGCAACTATGCTTTCAGCCTTCATTGGACACCCGATCCCAGCGAAGACGAAATGTTCAAACAGCACGGCATGCCAGTAGCTCCCGCACCCCCCTCTGAAGCAGGAGGCCCTAACATTTTCGCCGCCCTCCAGGAACAACTCGGCCTGAAGTTGGAACCGGTCACAGCCTCCGTACCCGTCCTGGTTATCGACCACGCCGAAATGCCCGCGCAGAATCAGTAGACTGTAAATTCTCAGGCTGCCCCATTTCTCGCGCGTTCTATGCGCGAGAAATGGGGGATTTTCCTCGATCCAGCTGGATCCTCTTCCAAACCAAATTCCCATCGATGTCGCCATGGCGTGGAACGATTGAGGTTCGTCCCGGAGGTGTAAAATATTTAGGTAAGGCCCTAATATTCAACCTCTAAGCTTCGAAAGGATCTCTCCCATGGCAACGTTGGAAGCCCCCGTCCGGCCGCGCACAAATCTGCATGCAGGACCATTCGTCACCGAACCTTTTTTCGATTTTCGCAACGAAGAGAACGCCCGCCGCATGCGCGCCGCGATCGCCAAAGTCCGCGCCCAGCTTGGCCGCGAGTATGACCTCATCATCGGCGGCAAGCACGTCAAGACCACCGACAAGATCAAGTCCCTGAACCCCTCGAAGCCCTCCGAGATCGTCGGCATCCACCAGAAGGCGAACAAGGACCACGTGGAGCCCGCCATGAAGGCGGCGCTCGAGGCCTTCAAATTCTGGAGCCGCACCACCGTCGAAGAGCGCGCCAGCCTGCTGTTCCGCGTCGCCGACGTCATGCGCCAGCGCAAGATGGAATACATGGCCTGGCTGGTCTTCGAAGTCAGCAAGAACTGGGGCGAAGCTGACGCCGATGTTTCTGAGACCATCGATTTCGCTGAGTTCTACGCGCGTGAAGCGCTGCGCTTCGCCAAAGCGACCACTCCGATCCAACTTCCCGGCGAGCATGACACGCTGCACTACATTCCGCTCGGCGTCGGCGCGGTGATTCCGCCGTGGAATTTCCCCTGCGCCATCATGGCCGGCATGACCATGGCTTCGATCGTCAGCGGCAACACCGTCATTCTGAAGCCATCGAGCGATTCGCCCACCATCGCCGCCAAGTTCGTCGAACTGCTTGAAGAATGCGGCATGCCCGAGGGCGTAGTGAACTTCTGCCCCGGCGCCGGAGCCAGCTTCGGCGACGCCGTCGTGGCGCATCCCAAGACGCGCTACATCGCCTTCACCGGCTCGCGTGAAGTCGGACTGCACATCAACAAGGTCGCCGCCACGCAAGCTCCCGGCCAGATCTGGATCAAGCGCACCATCCTCGAAATGGGCGGCAAAGACGCCATCATCGTCGACGCCGACGCCGACATCGATTCCGCCGTCGAAGGCGTGGCGCAAGCCGCATTCGGATTCCAGGGACAGAAATGCTCAGCCTGCTCGCGCGCGATTATCGACGAGCGCATCTACGATAAGTTCCTCGAGCAACTCAAAGCTCGCGTCGAGAAGATTCAAGTCGGCGACGTCGCCGAGAATGCCGCCATGGGCGCGGTCATCAACGAAGGTTCGATGAAGACCATCCTCGAATTCATCGCGCAGGGCAAGAAAGATGGACGCCTCATCACCGGCGGCGAGCGCGTTAAGGAAATGGGCGAAGGCTACTTCATCCAGCCCACGGTTTTCGCCGACATTCCGCCAAAGTCAAAACTCGAGCAGGAAGAAATCTTCGGCCCCGTGCTCGCCGTGATCAAAGCTCGCGGCTTCGATCATGCTCTCGAAATCGCCAACGACACCGAATTCGGTCTGACGGGCGCGGTCTACACCAAGTCGCGCGACAAGATCGACCGCGCGATCCAGGAGTTCCACGTCGGCAACCTGTACATCAATCGCAAGTGCACGGGCGCGATGGTGGGCGCGCATCCCTTCGGCGGCTTCAACATGTCCGGCACCGATTCCAAATCCGGTGGCCCGGATTATCTGTATCTCTTCACGCAAGCGAAAGCGGTAGGCGAGAAGATTTAACAAATACACACATGGGGCGGCCGCATTCGTCCGAAGGCACTCGCTTCGCTCGCGGGGCGGACGAATGCGTCCGCCCCTACGCGTGACTAGCTTGCAATAAAAAAGGCCGCCCTGGTAGGCGGCCTCTGTTAATCAAAGTTGTGTAAACGTTACTGCGCCACTCCCGCCGGGGCCTGCGGCACCGTTCCCGCAGCGGTCGCGGCAGCAGCCTCGTTCAGAATCCGGTGATGAATGGTGAACAGGGCCAGTTCCAGACGGTCTGACACACCGATCTTGTCATACACGTTGCGCAGATAATTCTTGATCACCTGCTCGGTCGTGCCCAGCTGCGTGGCAATTTCTTTATTCTTGTAGCCCTGCACGATCAGCGCGACAATCCGCAGTTCTTTTGCGGTCAGCCGGTCGCGTACGCGCAGCCCGACCATATCGTTCTCGGTGAGCTCGCTGGGCACGGCGACATCCTGCACCCAGGTCTCGCCGCGCGCCACTTTGCGAACGCAATCCACCAACGCCGCGCTGGTCACGTTGCGATAGACGACTCCGTGAGCTCCGCTCGACATGTGCTTCTGCGCGCTCTCGCCGGTATCGGCCAGCACAATCACGCGCGTCTTGGCTTTGTTCGCCGCCACCACGATCGCGGCAAAGTCTCCATGGAATCCCGCCGCTACCACCAGCACCGCGGCGCGAAACTTATCGAGAGCCATGAACATCTGTTCGGGCGTTTGCGCCTGGGCCACAATGCGCATTTCATCTTCGACGGCAAGCACTTTTGCGATGCCCGCCCGGAAGATCGCCTGGTTGTCGGCCAGAATCAGTTTGAGCATTTTTCAGCGCTCCAGAAAACCTAGGAATTTCTCGTGAACTCGTACGAGTCGATCACACACGCCACGCCGCGATCTCCGCCCTCAGCTTCGTCGGCGCGCACCACTCGGCCCTTGCACTGGATGGTTACATTCTCCGGGCCACCCGTCATCTCCGGCGGCAAAGTAATTTCAAATTCCACCGGCGATCCCACTTCCATGGAAGCGTCGGCCTTGATGTACACGCCCGCCGCACTCAGATTGCCGGTCATTCCTTTGGCGTCTCCGCCGGCATCCTTATGAATCTTAATCGGCAATTCCAGCGGAAATCTTTTTCCCGTCCGCGCTTCTTCGCCCACAGGGCCTCCTCTTTGCTGGCCTGTAGTTCTTATGCTCTCTGAGGATGAGGCCAACGTCATCAAACCAAGCTCCAGGCGGGTCTTGGCCCGCATTTGTGCTCAGGGGCGGTTATATCACGAAAGTTATCGCCGTAAAAGCCTGATAACCCATTAGTTAACGGTAATATCTAGGTTCCCCCCGGCGGCCAAAGCTCAGTTCGGAAGCATTTACACGGATAAATCGAACTCCCGCTGCCTGCACTCCCAGAGTTGATTCGGACTGTCAAACACTTCTCCGGGAAGCGAAACCGGTGACAAGAGAAAGTTCAGAAACTTCCGTTCGAAATCGAAACGCGTTATGCGAATGTACCCGCCGGGCGCGATCCAGAAAGGAGTGTAGCCAAGGGCTTGAATGATTTCCCGCGTTTTTTCGTTCTTATGTTCGCGATTGCGAGGCAGAATCTCGCACACTACGAACGGCCGATCCCTTCGAATCACTCTTTCCATTCCCGCCAGCACATCCGCTTCGAAGTCCTCCACATCGATCTTGATGAAATCGACTCGCATGGGATGTTGCGACTCGTACTCGTCGAACCTCACCGCTTGAACCTGCGCAGCCGGTGCTCCCTGTCGCACCTGCCAACTCTCGGCGCTCAGCGTGCCCGTCGCCTCCAGGTCTCTTCCTGGCGCCTTCGGCAGATAAAGCTTCGCCGGCCCGGAAACGCTCGCCAAGGCAAGATTTTCGCAGTCGACCCGCCCCTCCACATGATTCAAAGCGATGTTCCGCAACAATCCGCTATAAATCTCGGCTACCGGCTCAAAGGCCACAACTCTGATCTTTGGATTCGAGATCGCCCCCAGAATCGAGTACAGCCCATAATTCGCTCCTACGTCTACGAACGTCGATACCCGCTGGAAGAAGAAACGCATGGTTTGCATTGTCTCCGGCTCGTAGCCATCCAGGCCCGACCAGAATAGGAGCGAAGCGAGATTCACGCCGGCATCTCGATCGAAACGCAGGATCTGTCCTTCGCCCACTTCGATCGAAGCCCCATTCCGTTTAACCTTCTCTTGAATTTGCCGGGCGCACGCGGCGCAGCCTGCCTGGACGGGCTTGATGGCTGCCGACAGAACGTGGCTGAAATAGTAATTTTCTCGCCAACGTTTCATCGCGTTCGCAAGACTGCTAATCATTCTTATCCTTAACTGAGGTGGACATCATCTAACTTGCCTTGAGAGTTTTCCATTCTACAACCGCGCTTTGGGGGCGACCACAGGCTTACTTTAGAGTGCCAGCCGTCTGAACGCGTAAGTATTCTCGAAGAAAGGGGATTTGATCCTATGACGACCTATCACCGTGGCTGGCATGCCGCTGCCCGGCTCGTTTCTTTCGCCCTCATTCTTAGTCTGTTCATCGCCGCGACCCTTGTTCCCGCGCAAACACCATCACAAAAGCCGGCTCAGGCTCCAGCACAGAAAAGTGCTCCTTCGCCCGAGGTGCCAGCCAATCCTGAGTCGCCGAACGTCCTGCTGCAGCTCAACGGCGCCCTGCAGGATCTCGCCGCCCGAGTCTCCCCCGCCGTCGTGCAGATTCTGGTTACCGGCTTCGGGCCGCTGCACGAAGGCGACGACAAATCACAAACGGCCTTCATCGTTCGGCAACACGCCGTCGGCTCCGGCGTCATCGTCGATGCGGATGGCTACATCATGACCAACGCCCATGTCGTCGAAGGCGCGCAGCGCATTCGCGTCGCCTTGCCGCTGCCCATGGGAGACTCGTCCGGCCAGGTGCCCATCGGCAAACGCCGCATCGTGGAGGCGCGTCTGATCGGCCAGCATCGCGACACCGATCTCGCGTTGCTGAAAATCGACGACACCAGCCTGCCCACGCTTCCCCTCATCAGCCAGCAGCGCCCTCGCGTCGGGCAACTCGTCTTCGCCATCGGGAGCCCTGAGGGCCTGCAGAACTCCGTCACCATGGGCGTGGTCAGTGCGCTGGCCCGCCAGCCTGACGCGAGCAAGCCTCTCACCTACATTCAGACCGACGCTCCTATTAATCCCGGCAACAGCGGCGGCCCGCTGGTCGACATGAATGGCGCCGTGCTTGGCATTAACACTTTCATTCTTTCGCAAGGCGGAGGCAGCGAAGGTCTCGGCTTCGCCATCCCCGCGCGCGTCGTCGATTTCGTTTACCACAGCCTGCGTAAGTACGGTCACGTGCACCGCGTCGAGATCGGCGCCACCGCGCAGGAGATCACCGCGGACCTGGCCGACGGCCTGCAACTTCCCCAGCACTGGGGCGTCATCGTCTCCGACGTCAAGCCCGATGGTCCCGCCGGCGCGGCTGGCCTGAAGATCAACGACATCATTCTCTTCGCCGACGGACGGCGCATCGAAACTCTCCCGTCGCTCACCGCCGCACTCTATCTCCATCGCCTCGACGAGGTCGTCAAGCTTGAAGTCCTGCGGGGCAAGGAGAGAAAGACGCTGTACGTTCCGGCCATTGAACGCCGCGACCAGATGGACCAGCTTCTCGATGCCGTGAATCAGGAGAACAGCCTCGTATCGCGGCTCGGCATCTTGGCCATCGACCTCACCGACGCATTGCGATCACAGTTGAGTTCGTTGCGCATCCCGTCTGGCGTGGTTGTAGTCGGACGCGCCGCCGACCTAATCCTGCCCGACAACGGCCTGCAAACCGGAGACGTCATCCATCAACTGAACGAGACTCCGATCGACTCGCTCGCCAAGCTCCGCCAAGCCGTGACCGCCCTCAAAGCTGGAGATCCGGTGGTCTTCCAGGTAGAGCGCGACGACGGATTGATGTACGTAACCTCAGAGATGGAATAACCGTTAGCCGGATCGAGTTGCGAAAAGAGTTAGGCGTCATCCTGAGCGGAGCCGCACTTCAGGCGGAGCGAAGGATCTCTTCTGAAAAAAGCTGATTGCGCTTTAATATTGTATTAGCTAAGATATAGTTAGCTAACATGAAAACGGTCACTATTCACGAAGCCAAGACCAATCTTTCCCGGTTGATCGAAAAGGCCTGCCGCGGCGAGGAGATCATCATCGCCCGCGGCTCGGACCCCGTGGTCCGGCTGGTTCCAATCGGCGGCCGCAAGGGCCGTCGAAAACTCGGAATCCTAAAGGGCAAACTTGTCGTCGGCAAGGAATTCTTCGAGCCGCTTCCACCCGATGAACTCGACCGCTGGGAGTAGCGATGCGGTATCTGATTGACACGCACGCGCTTCTATGGAGTTTCAATGCCTCTCCGGAGCTCAGCGTGCGCGCCCGCCGCGCAATCGAGAACCAGGGGAACGAAATTCTTGTCAGCGCGGCCTCGGGATGGGAAATTGCAACGAAAGTGCGGCTGGGAAAATTGCCGACTGGCCGGGAACTGATCGATGACTTCGATAATTACCTAAGGCAGGTTGGCTTCGAAACTCTCGCCATCACGTTTCAACATGCAGTCCGGGCCGGCAACCTTGCAGGAGAACATCGAGATCCTTTTGACCGGATGCTGATTTCTCAGGCGCAGTCTGAGAACCTTTCCATCATCAGCAACGATCGCATTTTCGATCTCTACCATGTGGCTCGTGTCTGGTAAGAGTTGCAAGCTCTTAGAATGCACTTCCCCCACCGCCGCCAAACCCTCCGCCCGAAAATCCGCCGCCACCGCCGCCGCCGAATCCGCCACCACTCCAACCCGATCCCGTAGAACTCGCCCGCGGCGCGGAGATGAACACCTGGTGCATGTCGCCCGCCATGCTGTGCATTGAACTCGAAAAGAAAATCGGATTGAACCCCATCCCCGGCCCGTAGCCCGGCCCCACATACCAGCTCGGCGGATCCTTCACGATCCCGGCAAACGCCTGCGCCCAGTGATGCTCCACTCCCAGCGCCATCGCGTACGGCAAATATCTTTCAAAGGTAGTCGGGGGCATCTTCTTTAACCGCTCGCCGTCCACGCGATTCATGAACTCCTGAAATCCCAGCACCTCGATCCACACCCGTCCGCCCTTCACCGTCTTCGCCGTCATCACTCGCGCAAACAGCCACCAGATCACCGCCGAGATTATGCCAGTCGCAATCAGCAGCGGAATCGAATCGAGAAAGTTCGTCCATCCCAGAAACTGTAAAGCCACAAACAGACCGACGATAACGACGCCGGCGCCGATGCTGTATCCATTCGCCGCTTCGGGATCGAGCAGGTACATTCCTTTATTCTTGAGCGCCGCCATAATGTCCTGGCGGATGATGGGCACGGCCGTATAGAAGCGATTCTTGAGCTCGGAGAGCCGCGTCTGTTGCCCGCCGGCAAAAACGTTCTCCAGCATCACCCGCTCGTGCGGCACGAGGCTGGCGTCATTCCACTCGGCCTGCGGCTTCAGTAGATGAAAAATGTAGTCTTTGCTGGTAAAGACGATTCCTTTCTCCGTCGTCTCTTCAATCTTGATATATCCACGCACTGCAAGATCGACAATCGTCGATGTAATGTCCCGCGGATGGATCGCATCTTCCAGCAACGTGCCGGCCTCTGCAGGAGTAATCCCCGGAGGAGGCTCGTACATCGGCGCCACCGACATGCCAGGGTCCGGGTCACGCCCCTTGTACCACCACACCGCGAACATGATGGCGAGCGTCACCAGCGGCAAGAGAAGAATCGGATTGCCACCGACAAACCAGAAAAAGCGCACGATTCCGTTCGGCTGTTTAAGAATTCCTTGCGGAATGTAGACGTCAACGGTCAGCCCGCCGCGCATCGGCAAGGGATTGTTGGTCTCAAACTCTGCCTCAGCTCCATTCACCTTCGCCGTGGCATCGTGCTCGGTTGAACCGTAAACACCGGTGAACGCCTGCGCTCGCAAGGAACCTGCAGCCGCGTCCGGAAACCGCACAGTCGCTGCCGCATGATCGATCGGCACCGGCCAATCGTTCCCCGTCACATTCCAATAAAATTCGTCGTAGTCCTTAAAGAAGCGCGTGCCATTGCGCACGCGGTAGATGATCTCGACCGTCTTGTCCGCATCCACGGCGCCGGGAATATAAATCTTCAGATCGCGTGTGCCTTCCGAGGTCGAAGATTCGTGCTTCAGCGCATTTCCCTGCCCATCGGTCACGCTCGCAACGTCGAGATACAGCTTATAGTTCGTCCCGTCCGGCCCGGGATACTCTACGGGTATCGTGCGGTGAATCCCGTGCCACTCGCCCTCAAAATGCAGCGTGATCCGCTCGGTGACGACCGCGCTGCCGTCCTGAGCGACAGAAATATTGTCCTGAAAATCGGCGACCCGCCACGACTTGGCATACAGGGGCGCGCAGACAACAAGAAGGATCGCAGCAATTCCGTAGAAACGTAGCTGGCTACGCCTCTTCTTACCGCGGCCGAAAGACGTTGCAAGCAACGTCTTTACGAAGGCTGGGATTCGCATCAGATTAGAACTTCACCTGCACCGGTTCGCGATCCGCGGCATCCGTCTCGAAGAACTGCCGCGCCGTGAACCCATACATTCCGGCGATAATATTCGTCGGGAACGATTGAATCTTCGTATTCAGATCCCGCACCACTGCGTTGTAATAGCGCCGCGAATTCTGAATCGCATCTTCGGTCTGGCTCAGCGATCCCTGTAGCTGCGTGAACTGCTCCGAAGCCTTCAGCTCCGGATAATTTTCCGCCACCGCGAACAAGCTTTTCAGCGCCCCGGTCAGCTGATTCTCCGCTACCGCTTTATCCGCCGGACTTGTAGCCTGCATCGCCTGCGAACGAAACTTGGCGATGTTCTCGAAAGTTCCCTTCTCGTGCGCGGCGTATCCTTTGACCGTTTCCACCAAATTCGGAATCAGATCGTGCCGCCGCTTCAGCTGCACATCAATGTCGGACCACGCAGAATCGCAGCGCACGCGCAGCTGCACCAGGCTGTTGTACATCCCGATCAACACAACCGCGATCACGACGAGAAGAACAATGACAATGATGCCGGCCATGCACGCCTCCTCAGCGGCCAAGATGGAACTGGATTTGAATGGGACGTTACCACAGCAGCCGAGCCCCAGCAATGATCGCCAGGGTGCGCAGCGACGCGCTGTGGAAGAGCGGCGCCCGACGCCACGTGGAAGAGCGGCGCTTCAGCGCCGCGTAAGCTAGTTTGATTGGGGTAGGGCTTTAGCCCCGGCGCTAGGGCTGCGGCGCGAAATATCCCTTGCGCGCCCGAACCTGCAGATCTTTCTTCGAGGAGGAAATCTCAATCGTGCGATACCGCCCGTCGGCATTGAAATCAGCAGGCTTGTAGGAAACCACATACTGGCTGCGCAGCTCGTCTTCGATCGCCGCAAACGAGTGCGTAATGTCCTTCATCTTGAAAGGAAAGAATGCGCGCCCGCCGGTCGCCTCGGCCAGCTGTTCCAGAACTTTGTCGCCGCGCATCACCAGTCCGCTATCGTCGGTCGAAATCGCGTAGATGATCACTTCCGAGCGTTGTGCCATCTCGATGGCTTGCGCCTTCGACATTTCACTCTGATTATCCTCGCCATCGCTGACGATGATGATCGCCTTCCGCACTGGATGATCGGAACGGTCTTTCAAGAACTTCTCTTTGCAGGCGCGATATACGGCGTCATACAGCGCCGTTCCGCCGCCATCGTGCAGACGACGAACTCCGGCGGCCAGCAACGGCACGTTGTCGGTGAAATCCTGCGCCATCTGGCTGTGAGTGTTGAATCCGATAATGAAAGCCTTATCAAAGCCCACGCGCAGTGTGTGCTCTAAGAACTTGGTGGCAGCATCCTGCTCGAAATCAAAGCGGCTGTCGACCGACCCGCTCACATCCACCAACAGCCCGAGATGCAGTGGCAGATCCGTCTCGCGGCGGAAGTTCTCAATCGCCTGCGGCGGTTTGTGGTCGTCGAGGATCGTAAAGTCACTCTGACTCAAATCACGCACGAACTTGCCATGCTTGTCGGTCGCGATAAACAGCAGGTTGACTTCATTTACCCGTGCCCGGAAGGTGGCAACGGTGGTCTGATCATCAGGGTTATCGATGGCGACGTTGGAAGCGTTCGGGTCGGCGTTGAAAGCGGCCATTCTCGGAGCATCCGAGGGCAGTGCGGCCTGCGCGTGCATCTGGGCAACTCCGGCAAAGGTTGCCAGCAGAAGGGCAAAAAAACGTAATGTCCAGTTCGTGTACTTCATGCCCAGATCATCCAAAATTTGCACGCAAATCGTGCCCACAGACACTTCCAAGATACTCGATGCACGCGACATGCCGAAATCGGGTCGGCGGCCCAGTTGTGCATCAGATTGACTCTAGGAGCCTTCTCCAGCATGTGCCAAGTTACAAAAGGAGCACACGTTTGGTCATAGCAGACAGCCCGCCCCTTCTGCCATTTCGCCCGCCCTGGCATGAACTTCCAGAACCCCGCCCCACCAGAACCGGGACAAAAGACGAGAGCAAATCTTACCCCATTAGATTGCCGGAGTTGGTATTCAGATTCCGCTTCGAATATAGTCATCCCCAACGCGGTGACGTTCCATAAAATCGCACTGGAGGCAACCCATGGGGAAATTCATTCTCTGTCTTCTTTGTATCCTGCCCACAATCCAGCTGTTCGCAGCCGAGGACGATCGGGTCGACGACCGCGTCAAGGACGCCGGCGTCGTCATGAAGGAAATTCTGAATATCCCCGACGACATTCCGCAGGATCTGCTCGACAAAGCGGAATGCGTCGCGATTCTACCCTCCGTGAAAAAAGGAGCCTTCGGAGTTGGCGGCAGCTACGGCCGCGGCCTGATGACCTGTCGCACCGGCCCCCACTTCAAGGGCAAATGGAGCGCTCCGTCGATGTATGCGCTTGAAGGCGTCAGCATCGGATTTCAGTTAGGCGGGCAGGCCACCGACTTTGTCCTGCTGGTCATGAACGCCAAAGGCGCGCAATCGTTGCTGAGCAGCAAAGTGAAACTGGGTGCCGACGCTTCCGCAGCCGCCGGCCCCAAAGGCCGCACCGCCGAGGGCGCTACCGACATCGTCATGAACGCCGAGATTCTCTCCTACTCGCGCAATAAAGGGCTCTTCGCCGGCATCTCGCTGGAAGGATCAACCCTGCGCTCCGATGGCGGCGCCAACATGAAACTCTATGGCAGGAAGCTGTCGGCCAAAGAAATCATTCGCGAAGGCAAGGCCGGCGTGCCAGCGAGCGCCCGCGAGCTGATCTCTCTGCTCGATGCCAAGTCGCCGGTGAACAAATCAGACCCGAAATCGCTGGAGTAAAAAAATCCTGTGACCTCGGTGACCTCTGTGGCGAAAAGTCTTCCGGACCCGGTTCGCTGCTCCTGGGCCAGCGGCGAACTCTCCATCCGCTATCACGATGAAGAGTGGGGCGTGCCGGTTCACGACGACCGCAGGTTCTTCGAGTTTCTAATCCTCGAAGGCGCGCAGGCTGGCTTGAGCTGGAACACGATTCTGAACAAGCGCGAGAATTACCGCAAAGCCTTCGACGGATTCGATCCTCAGCGGATTGCGCGCTATGACCGGCGCAAGATCCAGCAACTGCTGCATGATCCGGGAATCGTGCGCAATAAACTGAAGCTTGCATCAGCCGTCGAGAATGCAAAAGCATTCTTGCGCGTCCAAGAAGAATTTGGCAGCTTCGACCGCTACATCTGGCGATTCGTCGGTGGCAAGCCACGGGTAAATGCGCGGCAGTCGCTGAAGCAGGTTCCCGCGCGCACCTCCGAATCCGACGCCATGAGCAAAGATCTCAAGAAACGCGGCTTCAGGTTCGTAGGATCAACCATCTGCTACGCCTTCATGCAAGCGGTTGGCATGGTGAACGACCATGTAGTCGATTGCTTCCGCTACAAGAAGCTCACGTAAGCGGCAGACGCATTCGTCCGCCAGCGAGCGCGGCGAGGCCCCGGAGAGGAATGCGTTCTGGGGCGACGTGATTTCAGCGCGGCGCATGCAAAACGTTCGCTGTCATATAGACGGCGATCAATCCTAGCAGCAGCACCGCACCTTCGACGCGCGTCGACCACACATGCAGCACATCGAACTGGGCCCGCGTCGGATTGTTCAGCGGCACGGCCCCGAAATCGGCGACCTGCGAGCGCAGCGTATCCATCCGGGGAATAATCCAAAACTGCGAGAACAACGTCAGCGCCAGCATCAGGCAGATGAGTACATGGCGAAGCGCAAACACATGCGCGTTTCCATCCGTGAGACGGGAGTAAACCAGTGAACTGAGAAGAAAGACGATGCCTGAAATGATCGCCAGCCAATGCAGTTTGCCGAGCGCGCGGCCCACCACATTTCCCGCCAGGTGCGTGGGCAAAACCTGAAACACCGTCGGCGCCAGCACAAACGCGAAAAAGATTAACCCGCCGATCCAAACCACCAGCGAGAGCAGCATCAAGTAGCGAAGGAATGACATGACGGGAGAATTATAGCCAGTCGCGCCGCCGATGTATTGTCAATGAAGCAACTACTTAGACCGGAACCGGCACGCTCTCTACGATCTCGCGCAGCACCTGATCCGACTGCTCCGATTTTTTCAGTGTGGAAGCGTAGTGCCCATTGACCACCACGCGATGAGCGAACACAGAGACGACCAGCGGCTTGAAATCTTCCGGAGTGCAGAAAGCGCGTCCTTCGAGAAATGCCATGGCCTGCGCGGCGCGATAGAGCGCCTGCGATCCCCGGGGCGAAACGCCCAGCGACAAAAATTCTGATTCGCGGGTCCGCCGCACAATTTCCAGCGCATAGCTGACCAGCGACTCATCCACGCGAATCTGCTTCACCGCCTCCTGCATTTCGATGACGTCCTCGCCAGTGAGCACCGGACGAATATCCTGCATGCGCGATGCGCCCGCTTCTGAACGCAGAATTTCGCGCTCGGCCAGCGCGTCCGGATATCCCATGCGCACCCGCAGCAAAAAGCGATCCAGTTGCGACTCCGGCAGCGGATATGTTCCGTGATGCTCGACCGGATTCTGCGTCGCGATTACTAGAAACGGCCGCGGCAATTCGTAGGAGTGCGAGTCCACCGTGACCTGGCCTTCGTTCATGGCCTCCAGCAACGCCGACTGCGTCTTGGGCGTGGTGCGATTGATCTCATCCGACAACAGAATGTTGGTAAACACTGGGCCGCGCTTGAACTCGAATCGCTGCTCCAGCGCCGAGTAGACAGAAATTCCCAGCACGTCGGAGGGCAGCATGTCAGAAGTGAACTGCACCCGCTGAAAGGTGCAATCGATGGCGCGCGCCAGCGCCTGGCCTAGCGTCGTCTTGCCCACGCCGGGAACGCCTTCAATAAGCAGGTGTCCGCGGGCAAAGATGCTGACCAGCGCCAGACGAACCACATCGTCCTTGCCGCGAATCACGCGGCGAAGCGCCTGTTCCAGTTGCCCCGCTTTGTCAAACACGGCCTTGTGGGACACGATGCTGGCAGTCTCAGGAGACATTCTTTGGATTCTACTATTGCAGGCTGAAGGGGCCGAGTTACCTACGTTACTTAGCAATGAGCTATGAGGAATGAACTCCGGCCAGAGACAGAACGGAGACCGAATCCAAACTTGCCCTTAATCATTCGCGAAAAGATCAGGGTTAGCTCATGGCTCATTGCTCATTGCTCATTGCTTTCTACTGCGTAAACTCGGCTGGCCGCCCCGTCAGCCGCTCAATCCGCTTCGCAATCGGTGGATGGGTCGAGAACAGATTCGCGAACATGCCGGCACTCACACCGAGGAAAGGCTGAATGATGAAGAGGTGCGCTGTCGATGGGCTGGCCTGCAGGGGCACGCGGCGCGCGTAGGTATCGAGCTTCTGCAACGCACTGGCCAGGGCATATGGATTGCCCGTGAAATGCGCACCGGTAGCGTCGGCCTGATATTCGCGCGAGCGCGAGACGGCCAGCTGAATCAGCGTGGCGGCAATCGGCGCCACAATCAGCATGAACAGCGCACCAAGTCCCCCGCCGCTGCGGTCATTGCGATCCCGGCCTCCAAAGCCGCCGAAGAGCATCGCCCAGCGTCCCATGCTGGCCAGCATGGTGATCGCTCCAGCGAGCGTGGCTGCGACTGAGCTGATCAGGATGTCGCGATTGTTGACGTGGCCGAGCTCGTGCGCCAGCACACCTTCAAGCTCTTCGTCAGTCAGCAGACCCAAAATCCCGTGCGTGACCGCGACCGAGGCGTGGCTCGGATTGCGTCCGGTGGCAAACGCGTTGGGCGATTCGCTGGGGATCACATAAATCTTCGGCATCGGAATGCCAATCTTCTGCGTGAGCCGCTCGACGGCCGCGTAAGCGCGCGGCAATTGCTCGCGCGTCGCTGGCTGCGCGCGATATATGGCCAGCGCGATCTTGTCTGAGTAGAAGTACGAGACGAAGTTCATGACGACGGCAAACATCAGTGCGATGAACATGCCGTTCTGTCCGCCAAAGTAGCGGCCGAACATCATCAGCAACAGCGTCATGAGCGTCAGCAGAAACGCGGTCTTGAATGTGTTTCCCATAGGGGTATGAATCTAGCTTAGTTCAATTCATTAGATTGTGGAGTGAGGGGCGGCGATGCATATTAGAATCAAAGGTTCAGGAAGGACTAAAGACAGGTTGCCCCATTTCTCACGCGTCGTCGGAAAGGTCGCGGCTGGAGGCGGCGATGAATAGGGGATAACAAGATCCGACAGGTTTCTATTCCACGCTAATTTTGGTGAGGATGGTGAAGAGAGCCGGACGTAAGATTTGGTAGCCCTGACGGGAATCGAACCCGTATACCTGCCTTGAGAGGGCAGTATCCTAACCGTTAGATGACAGGGCCACGGTCTCTTCAAATTTACACTAAACTCTGGAGTTTTTGTGGGGCGGAAAAAGCGCCGGAGAGGTTAAAGCCCAATTCATTTTAGGGCTTACTTAGCGCTGAAGCGCCGCTCTCCAACTCGCTCTTTCACCGAACATCACCTCCGCAATCGCTATACAATTCGCCTTTCGTTGGGAGGTCGTGCCATGCGAACTTCTTTTCTCCTGGTGTTCTGCCTGATGTTTTCTTTTTTCAGTGCAGCTCAGTCGACTCCGGCCACGCCGATACCAAAATTGCCCGAGTGGTTGGATACGCCCATCGCTCATGCCGATGGCAGCGTCACGTTTCGCTTCCTGGCGCCCAATGCGCTGGAGGTGAAGCTTGAGCGCGAAGGCGCGGACGCCGTAGCCATGCAGAAAGATAACGCGGGAATCTGGACGGTGACGACCGCGCCGCTGGCTCCGGATTATTACGGATATTCGATTCTGGTGGATGGCGTACGCACGATCGATCCGTTCAACCCGCTGCTGAAGCCGAATTTGATTGAGACGGAAAACGCAGTGCACGTTCCCGGGCCGCCATCGTTGCCTTGGGAGCTTAACGATGTGCCGCACGGCGAGGTGCATCATCATTTCTACAAGTCAAAGGTGGCGGGGGATGATCGCGATTATTACGTTTACACTCCTCCGGGATACGATGCGGCCAAGAAGAGCACTTATCCCGTGCTGTATTTGCTGCACGGTTATAGCGACGACGCTAGCGGATGGACGGCGGTAGGGCGCGCAAACGTGATTCTTGACAATTTAATTGCCCAGGGCAAGGCCAAGCCGATGATTATCGTCATGCCGCTGGGCTACGGCACGATGGAGATGATTCGGGGACGGTGGAACTCGTGGGACCGCCACGAACTGCGTGATCGGAATTTTTCCAAATTCCGCGAGGCGTTGCTCACTGAGGTCATGCCCCGGGTGGAGAGCGAGTATCGCATCACCAAAGATCGCACCCAGCGGGCGATTGCGGGGCTTTCGATGGGTGGGTCGGAGTCGCTGCTGACGGGGTTGAACAATCTCGACAGGTTCGCGTGGATTGGGGCCTTCAGTTCGGGCGGGATTCCGGAGAATTTTTCCACGGACTTTCCCGAGCTCGATGCCACGGCAAATGATCAGATCCGGCTGCTGTGGATTGCTTGCGGAACTGAGGATGATCTGATCACGGTGAACCGGAACCTGCGCCAGTGGCTGAAATCGAAAGGAATCCGGCACATAGATACCGAAACTCCGGGCATGCATACCTGGATGGTGTGGCGGAGGAATCTGGCGGAATTCGCCGGGTTGCTATTCCGGTAAGAAGGTTTCGTAGAGACGTAGCTTGCTACGTCTTGCTGGCGGCGCGAGCACTGCCGGCAGAGACGTAGCGAGCTACGTCTCTACGATTGCAATTTTTTATGGGACGTTGGCGTGGTCGTGGTTTTCTGCCGGTACGTACTTCACGGCGGCGGTGCGCTCCAGTTTGTCCCAGGCGAATTTGCGGCCTTCCAGCGCGCGCTTCAGCGTCTTGAAGAGCACAATCGAAAACAGCTGGCGGTAGGCGAAGCGCTGCAGCCATACCTGGGTCAGCAGCCACGGATCTTCTTTATCGTCGGGACGGTGGCGCTCAAGCGCGAAGGCGATGGCCGATGCGATGAAATCGATCACAAGAAACGCGAAGAAGAAGAGCACCAGCTTGTGGAAGTCCTGCGGGTCGGTGGAGTCGGGATGGAAATGTTTCTGGATAAAATACCAGATCGTTCCCACCGCGAACATGATGTCGATGAGAGGCGACACCAGCGGCAAAAGAATCTGGAAGATGACGATGTTGGGCAGGGCGACCCATCCCAGCGCGCCTTTGCGGGCGAAGACTGCCATGTGCTTGTAGACCGCCTGCAGAATTCCGAAGGACCATCGGAAACGCTGGCGCATCAGGCCATTCGCGTTGGTGGGCGCCTCGGTGTAGGCGAGGGCCATGTCTTCGTACTCGACGCGATAGCCGAGGCGCAGCAGCGCCATGGTCAGATCGGCGTCTTCGGCGACGGTGTCGGTATGGTAGCCTCCGGCCTCGCGCACGGCGGAGACGCGCCACGCACCGATCGCTCCCGGCACCACGCTGACCGCACCGAGAACGTCTAGCGCGCGACGTTCGAAATTCTGGCTGGTGATGTATTCCAGGGCCTGCCAGCGAGTCCAGAGATTTACGCGGTTGCCGACCTTGGCGTTGCCGGCCATGGCGCCGACTCTGGGATTGACGAAATGCGGCACCAGGCGGGAGATGGCGTCGGTGGCGATGATGGTGTCGGCGTCGATGCCGACGAAAATTTCGGCGTCGCCGATGTGCTCGATGCCGTAATTGAGCGCCTCGGCCTTGCCGGAGTTGGGTTTGTCGAGGATGATCACTCGGCCTTGAGCGGCTTCCTTCGCGAACGCGCTGCGCGCGACTTCCAGGGTACGATCCTTCGAGCCATCGTCAATCACGATTACGCGCAGGTTGGGATAGTTGGAGTTGAGGACGGCACGCACGGTGCGCTCAATGACTTTCTCTTCGTTGTAAGCAGGAATGAGAACCGCGACTTTCGGCTTGTAATGCGCGACCTCCGCCGGCTTGCCAACAATTTTTTCGTGCACGCGATCGTAGACCGCAGCCGTGCCGATGAAGATCAGACGTCCGGTCATGAGCAGATCGCCAATCAGGAAAATCCACGTGATGCCGACTATTCCGGCGTCGAATAGCCAGAAGCCGAGGCGGTCGAGCCTGGCGGCCCAGAGTTCCGCGGGCGGCAGCGGAGCCATCACGTCCGCGCGCGTCTTGTTTAAAAGTTCGTAGACGGGCACAACTTCATATCCGCGGGCGCGGATGCCGTCGATGATCGCGGGAAGGGCTTTAACAGTCTGCGAACGATCGCCGCCGCCATCATGCAGCAGTACAATGTTGCCGCAGCGCAGATCTTCCACGCGACAGGGTGGAAGATGATCGAGCACGTAGGATGAAATCTGCTCGGCGGTGCGGTGCGGATGGTCGCTCCAGTCGTTGGGGTCGATGCGATTGCCGACCGTGATGTAGCCCATGTCCTGCGGAATTTCCAGGGGCCGGACTTCGTCGGCAGTGTCGGGTTCTTCGTCGATGGCGTAGGGCGGGCGCATGAGCGTGGCGCGAACCCCAAGCAGGCTGCCGAACAGGCGCTCGGTGAGATTCAATTCCACTTTGAATTGCGCGTCGCGGATATTGCTGATGTCGGGATGGGTAAAGGTGTGGTTGCCGATTGTGCTGTCTTCGTTATAAATGCGTTTCGCGATGCCGGAATACTTGTCGGTTTGAATGCCAATCAAAAAGAAAGTTGCGGTCGCGTGCTTCTCTTTCAGGACGTCGAGAATCTTGGGCGTCCATTGGGGATCAGGGCCGTCATCGAAGGTGATGGCCACGCGGTTCGGGCTGTACCCGTAGCGGCCTACCCGGTAAGGTTCGGGAAGATTCTGAAAAACTTCATCGGTGATCAGCTTGCTGCCGGCGTCGATGGTGAGATCGCGAGTACCGTGCGCGGGCTTGTCTTCGATGCGAAGAATTTCTCCCTGGCCTTCCATGTCGACATCATTGCCAGGAGGCACATCTTTAATCTTGTCGGCCGCACCGGCATCGCCGGGCACGTCCCAAATGCGCCACAGGGAACGATCTTCACCGCCCAAGCGCCACAGGGCAAAGGTCTTGATGCCCAGAGTTTGCGCGGCCCGCATGGCATTCAAGGCCGTGACCGCATCGAGAAACCAGACATCGTGCTGCACGCCGAGTTCGTCGAGATATCCGAGATGCGGGTTCATGGCGTCGTCGTCGAAGTCGATGTCGACATCGGAATCGCGCGCTGCCAGCCATGCATCCTGCACGCTAACGGTGTGATCGTGCTCGCCGGCGGGAAGCATCCCTTTTTTCGGCTTGAGCGCCCAGTCATAACCGTAGTTGGCGATGGCGCAGATAATTTTTTCTTTGGGAATGACGCTTTCAGCGTACTTCAGGTTCTGTACGAACCAGTCCTGTGACGCGACCGGACCGGAGGCCGCACCGGGATAGTGCTCGTCGTAGTTCATGAGCACCACGCCGTCGGCGGCCTCGGAGATTGCCTTGTAGTTGTATTCGTCGTTGTGCGCGGGCACTGCGACGTAGAGCTTCATGCCGCGCCCGTGAAGATCGCTGGATAATTCCTGCAGCAGGGCTACGTAGCCGGCCTGGCCCGTGAGCGGAAAGGCTTCGAAGTCCACCATCAGGCCGTGATAGCGGCCGGAAGAAAGAAATTGTCCCGCCTGCTGGCAAAACAAATCCCGAGCGTCAGGGTCGTTCAGGAACTTCACGATGTCGCCCACCCAATTCGCGCCGTCGGAATTGTTGACCATGGGGAAGACTTCCATGGCTGGGTCTTCAGCATTGAGCAAGGGCATGACGCGATCGTCGACGGGCTGAACGGAGCTGCCCTGGACGACATCGAAAAACTTTCCAGTCTGTTCGTCGATGCCTTGCAGGCGGCCGTCGGCGGTGAGAACGTGCAGCCAGTCGGGATAGAGAATGTCGATCTGGCGGGCGTAATCGCGCAGCGACGAGTAACTGGCAGCATCCCAGGGCACGTAGAAGGCGGCGCGAATGCCTTCCTCCTGATTCAGCTTGACCTGCGAGGCGGCGAGCTTCGACTTGCGGTGCGAGCGCGCGGCCAGCTTTTTCTGCCGGTCGCGGGCCTTCTCTTTTTCATTTTCTTTCAGAGCCTTGAAGGCGCGCTTCTGCGGTGAGAAGAGGAGTTCGGGTAAAGGCTCGTCGCGCAGCGCGGTGTAGAAGAAAAAAATGACCAGCGCGGAGACCACAACCGCGGTCACGTCAAAAGTGCGCCGCAGGCGTTTCCAGCGGGCGCGCTCAGGATCATAAAAGACAGGTTCAGCCATGGATTCTGGACTGTTCATCGTATGCTGCGGGGAGCACACGGTCAATTGTGGGCGGGACAGGGATCTGCTAGCCGCGTTGGTCCATTGGATGCAGAATCCTGCCGGCAGGATTGCTCGTGCGATTCCCTGCGCGGTTTGGGGAAACGCGCTATAGTCGGCGGTTACAAAATGTCGGCTGACGCTTTGCGGGAATTCGGATTGTGGCCGCTGCTGCGAAGGCACAGGCGCTTCTTCGCGCTGGCTGGACTAGCGGCGCTGGGGCTGCGACTGGTTTTTGTGTTTCGCTTTCCTGCCGTCGTAGACGATTCGCGGCTTTACGCCAACATTGCCGAAAACTGGATGCGGCACGGCATTTACGGCGTGACCAACTCCGGCGTGATTATGCCGACGCTGTCGCGGTTGCCGGGATATCCGGCATTTCTAGCGGCGATCTTCGCGATTTTTGGCATGGAGAATTTTCGCGCCGTGCTGCTGGTGCAAGTGCTGTTTGATTTGTGCACCTGCCTGCTGATCGCGGACATGGCGCGGCGGATGTTTTCCGAGCGGGCTGGGAAGGCGGCGTTTCTGCTGGCGGGGCTTTGTCCGTTTCTGGCAAATTATGCGGCGACCGCTTTAACGGAGACGCTGGAAATTTTCTTTACCGCGCTGGCGCTGGATCTGGCGCTTTGCGGGCTGGGTGAGGAGCGAGGAAGTTCGAGGTGGATTTGGCTTGGGTGCGGGCTTGCGGTGGGCGCGGGGATTCTGCTGCGGCCGGATGGCGGCATTTTGCTGATGGCAGTTGGCGCGTACCTACTGTTCTTGCTGGTGCGCAGCCTGCGGAGTAGTTCGAGTGCGACGCTGCCGGCTCGAGTTGTAGTTTGGGCCGGAGTACTGGTTTTGATTGGGGCGCTCGCTCCGCTGATTCCGTGGACGGTTCGCAATCTGCACACGATGCATCGCTTTCAACCGCTGGCGCCGCGGTATGCCAACGATTCCGATGAGGCGCTGATGCCGGGATTTAATCGCTGGGTGAAGACGTGGATGGCGGAATATGTTTCGGTGGAAGAAATTTACTGGAATGTGCCGGGACAGGAAATTGATTTGGGCCATCTGCCCAACCGGGCGTTCGATTCTGCCGAGCAGCGACGGAAGACTGCAGAAATATTCGCTGACTACAACCGCGATCACGATATGAATGCGGACCTGGATGCTCGCCTGGGCGCGATTGCCGCAGATCGAGTGCACGCCGCGCCGCTGCGTTATTACGTTTGGCTGCCGGCATTGCGGATCGCCGATATGTGGCTGCGTCCGCGGTCGGAGTTGTTCCCTTCCGACCCGCGATGGTGGGAGTTCAACGACGACGGCCGCTGGCTGGCGGTCAGCCTGGCGTTGGGGGCGATCAATTTGCTGTACGTGGGCGCGGCTTCCGGTGGGTTGGTGCGCGGGCGTACCGTGACCGGGATTGGCTTGCTTGTTTTGTTTGTGGTGGTGCGGTCGGCTTTCCTGGGAACGCTGGAAAATCCTGAGCCGCGATATACGCTGGAATGTTATCCGGTGGTGATTGTGCTGGCCTCGGCGCTGTTTGCAAGTATCAGGAAAGAGAAGGCTTAGCGGGCGCGGTTTTCAGCGCGTCTCACATCGCAGATTTCTGCATATATCGCTTGACTTAGCCCTAAAGAGGATTAGCATAGAAATATCACCTCCGATCCAGTTCAGGATCGAATGGGCCGATAGCCAAGGAATGTCACCGCTTCTTGGTTGCCGGCCCATTTAAATTTTGCCACTGCTTTTCTTAGATTCGGAATTACTTCCCTGCCGTGAAGACCACTTTTCCCGCCACCATGGTCGACAATACTGTGGTCTTGCCAATTTCTTCGGGCTTCACCGAAAAAATATCCTGCGAGAGCACGGCGAGGTCCGCTTCTTTCCCGACTTCGAGTGTGCCAAGGCGATCCTCGGAGAACCGTGCGTAGGCCGAGCCTTGGGTGTAGGCGTTCACAGCCTGCTTCACGGTGATGCGTTCTTCGGGAGTGTACGAATCGTTGGTCGCGATGCTGCCGGCCTGACCTGCCCCGTCAAAGACTCCTCCCGGGAAATCGCTGCCCTGGGCGGGACGCCAAATCTGGCGAGTGACGGCCTCCTGGATCGCGACAAACGGATTGGGCGGCCAGGTGCACGGCCAGTCGCTGCCGAACGCCAGCCTCGCTCCGGCTTTCTCCAGGCTCTGCCAGCGATCGGTCGTGGAGTGATCCTTAGGATCATAATTCGATCCGTTCTGGTCGCAGCAAAACGTCGGCTGCATGCTCGGGATCAGGCCCAGCTTCGCGACTCGTGGAATGTCTTCGGCCGCCAAAAAATCGCCGTGCTCGATACGCAGGCGCCGGTCGCGCGGACCGTTCACCTTCTCGACTTCTTCATAGGCATCCACCACCAGCCGGGCGGTGTCGTTTCGGTAGGTGTGCGTCATGATCTGGAAGCCGCGCTTGTCGAGTTCGAGGACGAGTTTCTTGTACTCTCGTGGGTCATAGATCAGCGGCGAAACCAGGCCCGTACCGCCGTCGGCGAAGAACTTGACCAGGTTCGCCGAAACCCACTCGTCGTGGTAAAGCGTCCGCGCCTTCTCGAGATCGGCTAGAAATTCCGGAGTCAACCGATGGGCCACTCCGATCGACGCAAACGACGTTTTCGTCCGCACGGTTAGTTCTCCGCGATCGCGCAACGCTCCGTAGAGCTGAATCTCCTGCAGATTGCCGGAAGCGTTCACCACGCTGGTGATGCCGTAACTGTTCAGGTGATGTGCAGCGTTCCGCACCAGCGCGAGCTTCTCATCCTGCGAAAACGCGTTGCCCAGCGCGCGCTCCATCACTTGCACCGCCGCTTCGAGCAGAACGCCGCTGGGATGCCCACTGGCATCGCGGATGATGTACTTCTCTTCTGACGCGTCCGCTACCGGCTCGTCTGTGATCCCCGCCAAGGCCAGCCCCTTGGCGTTCAACCACACGGAGTGTTCGGACGTGTGATGCACCACCAGCGGGCGATCCGGCACGGCGCGGTCGAGTAGTTCGTGGCTCGGCGTAGAAGGCGGAGTCGTGCTGTAATCCACCCGTCCGAACAGGACTTTCTCGTTGGGATGGCTCGCCGCGTATTCCTTGATTTTGCTGACCAGAAGCTCCGGCTCGTCGGGCGTGATGCTGCTTTCCGGCGTCGACAGATTGAATCCATGCAGTTCGAGCGCACCAATCCACATGTGGGTGTGCGAGTCAGAGATGCCCGGAATCACGGTGCGCCCCTGCAGATCGATGACCTGCGTCTGCGGTTGCTTCAGCTTCAGAATTTCGACGTCGGTTCCCACCGCTTCGATGCGCGTCCCGGTGATGGCCAGAGCCTGCGCCCACGGTACTTTCGGATTGCCGGTATAGATGTGCCCGTGAATCAGAATGGTGTCGGTGGCAAGCAGTGCGGGCGTGAAGAAAAGCATGGCAGCCGCAACGCAGAGTCTGATGATGTGACGACTTACATCCATGCTCCCCCAGTTGGAAGGCCAGCGACTGATGCAGCGCCGCACAGTGAAGCCTTCCTCGCGCCGCAAGCTGCTTAGTCTACTCCACCATGAATTGTCTTACTCGGCGCAGCACTGACTCGGGAGCATCGACTTCCAGCTCTACGGCACCGTCTTTGTACTTGCGGGAATGGATTCGCGAGCGGGCTTCCAGCAAGGACAGCAGCTTGCCTTCTTCTTGCGGGATGCGAAGATGGACGCGGCTTACGGGATCTTCCTCGATCAGCGAGTCGATGCGGGCTAGCAGTTCTTTCAGGCCTGTGCCCTCGACCGCCGAAACGTAGACTGTGTTTCCGCCGTGGGCTGCATCGGCGATCAGGCTCTGCGCGACTTCCACGTCGAGCAGATCGACTTTGTTCATCACGCGCAGGCGCGGCTTCTTTTCGGCTTCCAGTTCTTTCAGGACGATCTCGACTTGGGCATCCTGCTCGGCGGAGAGGCGGCTGCTGGCGTCAGAGACGTGCAGGATGAGTGACGCGCGCTGCACTTCTTCGAGCGTAGCGCGAAAGGCCGAGACCAGCGTGTGCGGAAGGTTGCGAATGAATCCGACGGTGTCAGAAAGAAGCACCTTGCGCTTTGAGGGCAGAGCGACGCCGCGGATCGTGGGATCGAGTGTGGCAAACATTTTCGGGGAGGAGAGAACTCCGGCTTGCGTGAGTGCGTTGAACAATGTGGATTTGCCGGCGTTCGTATAGCCCACCAGCGCGACAGTTGCGATCGGGGCCGATTCACGGCGCTGGCGTTGCTGGGCGCGGATGCGGCGGACGTTTTCGATTTGCTGCTCTACATGGCGCACGCGGCGCGCGATTTTCCTGCGGTCAGTTTCTAGTTGAGTTTCGCCGGGCCCTCGGGTGCCGATGCCGCCGCCGAGTTGCGACATCTCGATGCCGTGTCCGGCAAGGCGCGGCAGCATGTAATGCAATTGCGCCAACTCGACTTGCAGTTGGCCTTCACGGGTGCGCGCATGCCGCGCAAAAATGTCGAGGATGAGCTGCGTGCGGTCGATCACGCGGCGCTGGACGATTCGCTCAATGTTGCGCTGTTGTGAAGGGCTGAGGTCGTGATCGAACAGAAGAACGTCAGCGTTGACCGAAGCGGCCGCTCCGGCAATTTCTTCGAGCTTGCCAGTGCCGATTAGCGTTGCGGGATCGGGGCGGTCGCGGCGCTGCAATATCTGTCCAGCGACGGAGGCTCCGGCGCTCTCGGCGAGCGTACGCAATTCCGCCAGCGACTCTTCAGCATCAAACTCGGGAATGCTGGGCTTGCCGTTGGATTTGGGAGAAGCGCTTGATAACGCGAGAGAATCGCGCGCTGCGGCGGCTTGCGCGGTGATGGAACTCTTTGCCGAGCGACCGCGAGTGCGAACATCAATGCCTACCAGAAATGCCTTCTCACGCTGTGGCTGATTATTTGCGTTCGCGGCTTGCGCACGCGCAGCTTCAGACGCGAGCGGCACACGTCTGCTGGCGCGCGCAGGTACGCGGGATTTCTTGGTGTGAGAACTTCCCAAGCCGAAAAGGCCTTATCCTTCGGTGCCCGACGCGCTCACCACTGCGCCGGCCGAACCTGCGGCAGCACCCACCGCCGCTTTATCGGTATGCGCCACGTGGGGTGCATGCGACGGCGCCACCCGGCCCATTACCACGGTCGAAATGGCGTGCTTGAAGATGAGTTGCTCTTGACCGTTCGCCTCCAGCACGACGGAGTACTTGTCAAAAGAACGGATGCGGCCCGTTAACTTCACCCCGCTGAGCAGATAAATCGTGATGCTCGCTCTCTCCTTGCGGGCCGTGTTGAGGAAGGAATCCTGAATGTTTTGCGCCGGCTTATTGCTGTCCATAGCCGATCTCCTTGTTGTGCCGACCACGTTGTGCCAACCACGTTTTCCGGATAACGCATTCGGAAACTGCACCGTCTTACACCGCACTTGCCTTGGTCTGCGGAACTGACTCGCAGGCCGATTCAAAAACTCCAGCAGGTTCCCGTAAGCCTCCCCGCAGCCCGGGAACTTGGGGGGACAAATTGCGCCAGACAGGGCCTGGCAGCCAGATATACCAGTACGATACGGCGAATTCTGCCGCTTTTCAACTCGGAACCTATGCCAAACTGCGCCCAACCGATGGCAGGGCGACCTTACAGGCCAATCGCTTACAAGTGTCGCTTACAGGTTGACAGGGCCAGTGGCGAACGTGCAGACTTCCCTCGACTATGGACCACTTAGCCGCCGTCACATTCGTCATGCCCTCCCACACTGGTGCCGAAGCCACTCAACTGATCCTGCGCTGGTTCCATTTTCTTGCCGGAATTACGTGGATCGGATTGCTCTACTTCTTCAACCTGGTCAACGTGAACTTCATGAAGCAGGTGGACGCGCCCATGAAGCCGAAGATCCTGCAATTTATGACCTTGCCGGCTCTCAACTGGTTTCGCTGGAGCGCGCTGGCCACTGTCTTTATCGGCTTCTGGTACTGGGGCCAGTTTCTGGTGGCTCCCGACGCCCAACTCGAAGGGCATAGCGGGGGGGCGACCATTGGATTCTTCCTGCTGCTATGGATTGCGGTGTGGTTCATCCTCTTCATGGTGATCAAGAAGATGGCGCCCAGCGGATTCGTGCTGGGGACAGTTACAACGGTCCTTTGCGTCGCGGCGGGCTGGCTGTTCGTGAACTACACGCCCGTGGGCCAGACCGATAATCACGTGCTATCGATCGGGGTGGGCGGTGGTTTCGGCATTGTGATGCTGTTCAATGTGTGGGGCATCATATGGCCGAATAACAAGAAGATCATTCGCGGCACGCTGGCTGGAACTCCTCCGGCGAACGCGGCCGTCATGGCACGGCAGGCATTTCTGGCGTCGCGGACAAATTTCTTTCTATCGGTGCCGCTGCTGTTCTTTATGGCCACCAGCGCTCACTACGGAATTCTGGGAAAATAGCGGATCGCAAGGGCAAGTTGGAAAGCTGGGCTCGTTCCCTCGCCAGAGGGGCTTGTGAAATCTGTAAGTTCCATGGACCGTGCCAGAACTATCACTTCGGTCTCGGGTTGGAGGGTGTAGAATTTCTCTTCCCTCGCTAGAAGTGAGACCTTGGATGGTCCCAATAAGTATTCAGGAGGTTACGAATCAATGCGAATTCTCTCTGCTATAGCTGCCACTTTGTTGTTTGGAACGGTTGCCGTCGTGGGTCAAACCGCTGCGCCTCTGCGCTGGGCAGAAGGCGCGCCGAACGCCACGTCCGAGGTTAAAAATGACACGACGATCGAAGGTCTGAAAACCGATGACGTGCACATATTCGTGAGTATCGCGGACTTGAAGGACACCGAATTCAACCGTGTCTGGGTGCAAGTCGCCAATCACAGCAAGGCACCGATCGATTTCGATCCCCAATCGGCGATGCTGGTGAACGAGAAAGACAAGGTGGTGCGCGCCGAAGTCCCCGAGAAAGCGGCCAACTCCATTCAAAAGTACGGCGAAGCCAAGTCTCAGGAACTGTCGTCCGCTCACTGCAACATAGCTGGCGCAGTGCAATGCCAGCCCACGAATGCCGAGATGCAAATGTCGAAGCAGGTATCGGCGTTCTCTGCCTCGCAGGCGCAGTGGGTCCGCGATAACGCCGTGGCTAAAAAGACGATCGCTCCCGGCGAAGAAGCGCAAGGCATCATTGTCTTCAAGAAGGAAAAGAAGGCCGCCAAGTACATCTTGCGAGTTCCGGTCGGGGGACAGACATTTGAATTTCCACTGACTGCGCAGAACAAGTTATCGTCGTACGACTAAGCACGCACAGCAGGGCGCGGAATTTTGTTTCGCGCCTTCAAAACTTTTCTCTCGAACTTCCTCCCAAACGGGTGTAAACTCCCGCCTACTTCGCCGTCGGCGAGATGGAGGTTCGTATGCACGTCCGCCTCGTGTTCGTCCTCTCTCTGCTCGTCACCTTCCCCGCGTTCAGCCAGCAGTCCGGCATTCAACAAAAAATTCAGCAAAGATATTCGGCCCACGACAATAACTTAAGGCCGGAAGCAGTACCGGAGGCGGATCAACGCGCGATGCGACAGAAAGCCCTCTTCCAGGATGTCGCGGAGCTTTCGGATTTGAGTGCGTCGCTGCAGTCGGACTTGCAGCAACTGCAAAAAGGCAGGCTGGCCAAGGATCTCAACCAGAAACTGAAGAAAGTGGAAAAGCTCTCCAAGCGGCTGCGGCAGGAGATCTCGCAGTAAGCGCTGCGCTCGCCGGACGCTGCAAAAACCCCACTTCTCGCGCACAGAACGCGCGAGAAATGGGTCAGCCAGCGAGCTGTGTCATGGGTTAGTGATCGTGATCCCGGTCGTGGTCGTGATCGTCCCAGTCTTGCTGGTCGTGCCAGCGATGCTGGTCTTCATCCCACCACTTGTGATGTTCGTTCCAGCAACGCTCGCGAGCTTCGTGCAACTCCTGCCGGCGGCGTTGTGCGTCTTCACTCTGCGGTCCATTCTTCTGAACCGCGATGTGCAGCAGTTGATCGGCCCGAGCCACGCGTCTTTGGCAATCCGCTTCACTCTCGGCGCGCGCCCGCGGCACTGCCGTGAAAAACAGCATTCCCGCCAAGAAAGCAATTGCGATCGCCGGCTTCACTACTGACCGCAGCCAACGCTCCCTGTCACAATTCATATGGCATTCTCCTATCCAACTTGGACCTGAACATAATGTCCGACAAATCACGCTATCGAATTCCGAGGCAGAGGAGCGATACCGTGGATTCCGTATGACGGGCAGAAAACAGTTTCAGAGCCGCGAAGAATCGCCGGAGGGGACAGGCATCATCTAAGATGAAAGGAACGGAGTGCCGCGATGCCAGACGACACGATCACCATTTCACCAGGTCCCAGCTTCCGGACGGCGATGCTGGTGGCCATTCTTGCGGACGCGCTGCAACTGGTCGTCTTCCCCATGTTCGCCGCGGGCGCTCTTTCTCCTGCCGACGATCTGCTGGATCTTGGCGTGGCCGGGCTCCTGGTGCATCTATTGGGCTGGCACTGGGAATTTCTGCCTTCGTTTTTGGTCAAACTCGTTCCCGGAGTCGATCTGGTTCCCTTCTGGACGATCGCCGTGGCTAGCGTCTGGCGGAAGGCGAAAAGAGCGGCCCAGGTGCCGGGAGAGAATCAACCGCTGCTGCGGTAGCGCCAGGATTGCGTAGAATCCTTCGGCTGCATTCAAGATCACAAAGCAAGAACAAAGCGGCCCGAAACTTCCGGGCCGCTTGACGGACGAATGCGTCGTGTGTGTTCTCGTGCCTACGTTCCTTCGCTCCAGCCGGATAGATACTCTTCCTGCTCTGGAGTCAGGCGGTCGATTTTTATTCCCATGGACTCCAGTTTCAGCTTGGCAACGCGCTTGTCGAGATCGTCGGGAACTTTGTAGACCGTCTTTTCGAGCTTCTTGGCCTGGCGCACCATGTACTCGACCGAGAGGGCCTGATCGGCGAACGACATATCCATTACCGACGCCGGATGGCCTTCGGCGGCGGCCAGGTTGATGAGGCGGCCATCGCCGAGCAGGTTGATCTTGCGTCCATCTTTGAGCGAGAACTCTTCGACGAAGGTGCGGGTGGTGCGCTTGGACGACGACATTTTCTCGAGCGCGGGGATGTCGATTTCGACGTTGAAGTGGCCGGAGTTGGAGATGATCGCGCCGTCCTTCATCAGTTCGAAATGTTCTTTGGTGAGCACGCTCTTATTGCCGGTGACGGTGCAGAAAACGTCACCGAGCTTGGCGGCTTCAGTCATGCTCATCACGCGGAAGCCGTCCATCACGGCTTCGAGCGCCTTCGTGGGATCGATTTCAGTAATGATGACTTCGGCGCCGTTGCCGCGAGCGCGGGAGGCGAGGCCGCGGCCGCACCATCCGTAGCCGGCGACGACGAACTTCGATCCCGCCAGCAGGAAGTTGGTAGCGCGGATGATGCCGTCAATCGTCGATTGTCCGGTGCCGTAGCGATTGTCGAACAGATGCTTCGTGTCGGCGTCGTTAACGGCGACGATAGGAAACTTCAGCACGCCTTCCTTCGCCATAGCGCGCAGTCGGATCACGCCGGTGGTTGTTTCTTCCGTGCCGCCGATCACAAATTCCAGTGCATCGGTGCGCTTGGTGTGCAGAATGCCGACGAGGTCAGCACCGTCGTCCATCGTGATGTTCGGCTTGTGATCGATGGCGGCGAGGATGTGATTGTAGTACGTGTCGTTGTCCTCACCCTTGATGGCGTAGACAGGAATGTTGTGGTCGCGAACCAGCGAGGCGGCGACGTCATCCTGCGTGGACAGAGGATTCGAGGCACAGAGCACCATGTCGGCTCCGCCATCGCGCAGGCAGATGGCGAGGTTGGCGGTCTCGGCAGTCACGTGCAGGCAGGCCGAGATGCGAATGCCCTTCAGGGGCTGGTTCTTGATGAACTCTTTGCGGATGATTTGCAGGACCTTCATCGACTGGTTGGCCCATTCGATGCGCTTCTTGCCCAGATCGGCCAGTTCGATGTTCTTGATATCGCAATTGATGGCGGCGGTTGACATACGTCTCCTGTTTTGGCGCGCGTACAGCGGCAGAAAATTTGTTTGATTACCGGTGGATGACTATCAGCTCAATGAGTATTTTCGCAGAATACATGAGATTCGGGAACAGGTCAGGTTCCGAATATTCACTTTCGGATTACGGCTTTGGGACTACGACGGAGTAGCCCTTTAGATTCCGTAGAAACTTGACCACAGAGGTCACCGAGGATCACAGAGGAAAAGCGATTTTCTCTGTGATACCTCTGTGTCCTCTGTGGTGAATTATTTCCGCGCTGCTACTGGTTCGCGCAGGCCGGCATCGCTGGCGAGTTTCGCCGCTTTGTCGGTCGCCTCCCAGGTGAAGTCGGCGTCGCTGCGGCCGAAATGGCCGTAGGCGGCGGTCTTGCGATAGATCGGACGGCGCAGGTTCAGCGCATCGATGATGCCGCGGGGCGTCAGCTTGAAGTGCGAGCGAATAATGTCCGGGATTATCGCGGGATCAACCTTCGCCGTTCCAAAAGTTTCAACCAGCACGCTGACCGGGTCGGCCACGCCAATCGCGTACGCCAGCTGCACTTCGCAACGATCCGCCAGTCCGCCGGCGACGACGTTCTTCGCGATATGGCGAGCCATGTAGGCGGCCGAGCGATCGACCTTAGTCGGATCTTTGCCGCTGAACGCGCCGCCGCCGTGCCGTCCCATACCACCGTAAGTGTCGACGATGATCTTGCGGCCGGTCAGGCCGGTGTCGCCCATGGGGCCGCCGATAACGAACCGTCCCGTTGGATTGATGTGATACTTCGAGTCTTCATCGAGCAGGTGGGCGGGAATCACGGCCTGGATGACGTGCTTCAGAATGCCCGCGCGCAGTTCGTCGTTGGCGACGGTCTCAGAGTGCTGCGTCGAGATCACGACCGCGTCGACGCGGAGGACTTTGCCGTTCGCGTCATATTCGACTGTGACCTGGGATTTGCCGTCGGGGCGAAGGAAAGGAAGGAGACCGGACTTGCGGACCTGCGAGAGGCGCTGGGTCAGCTTGTGCGCCAGCGAGATGGGAGCGGGCATCAGCTCTTCGGTCTCGTTGACGGCATAGCCGAACATCATCCCCTGATCGCCGGCGCCCCCTGTGTCGACGCCCATGGCGATGTCGCCGGACTGTTTGTTGATGGTCGAGATCACGGCGCAGGTGTTGCAATCGAAACCGTAGACGGCATTGTCGTACCCAATCGCGCCGACGGTGCCGCGCACCACACTCTGAAAATCGACGTAGGCCTTAGTGGTGATTTCGCCGGCAATCACGACCAGGCCGGTTGCGGTCAGGGTTTCGCAGGCCACGCGGCTGACGGGATCGTCGGCGAGGCAGGCATCAAGGATAGCGTCAGAAATCTGGTCGGCGATCTTATCGGGATGGCCTTCGGTTACAGATTCCGAGGTGAATAGATAACGATTCTTGGAAGGCAAGTTGTTCCTCTCCTTAAAGAGAGCGCGCAGCGATTTGAAATTGCGTGCGCCGCTCACGAACGCTCAGGACTTTAATAGGGCGGGACTGCGGATTTGCTGCGACCGCGATGAAGCACTACTACCGGTGAAAGTCCTTCGAAAAAGGCTAACAGACCGTATAGCGACGCGCAATGGATTTGGGGCCAAGGGGCCGAGGGTGAATTCAATTGCGGAAATAGGGCTTTGGATGGTGGGGTTTGATGGGTGAGCAGCAACGCGAGTACAGGCGCAGAGAATCGGTCCCTCTAGACGTATTTGAGCCACGGGTTGCTACTCTTCGCTTTCAGATTTGCGAACCATTGGCACACGAAATAGAGCAGCACGATAGCGATGGCCCACACCAGGTAGAGAAGCGGCAGGCTCCAGATATATCCTTCGGGCGGTTCGGGATTCCCCATGGGGTGATTGGTGAAGAGCCAGGGGCTGACAAAGCCCAGCCGAATTTTCGACACGATGAGCGCAAGAACGTGGATCAGGGGAATGTGCAGCACGTAGAAGAAGAAAGGCACTCGTCCTAATATCGTTATCCCGCGGGCGAGAATACCGCGCACGTTTTCGAGCATAGGGACAAGCGCAATGATCGGTCCTAAGGTCATCAGCAGGAAACACAAAGACGCGGGGTACTTTGTGGTGTTCAGGAATGAGAGCCAGGCCGGCATCGGGCGTTCGGGTGTCGGACCATGCCAAGGGCGAGGATCGCCATACAAATTGAAACCGCGCAGGATCAGGAACAGCGCGATCGCACCGAGGCCGATGGCGAGGCAGATGTTTTTCCTCTGGGTGCGATCCAGCGTCAGGATTTTGCCGAATGCATAGCCGGCTGCCATGACGCCGATCCACGGGATGATGGAATAAAGCACGATCAGGTTGGGACCGTTCGGGCCGAACTGGACGGGGCCAGCGAAGAAGCCAACGTAGAAAATCTTCCAGAGAGCGGAGAATTTGCTGCTGTCGAGGCCAGCCAAAAGGTTGGGAAGATGCGAATCCATCAAGTTGTGACCGGCGATGATGATTACCCCGATCGCCGCCACGCCCGGCAGCGGCAATTTCACCAACGCCGCCATCAGAATCATGCACCACCCGATGACCCACAAAACCCCCGCCATTTCGTAATGTGCAAAATCGAAATTGAAGGTCCAGCAGAAGCGGAGAACCGTTAGTTCGAGGACGATCAACCAGGCTCCTCTGATGAGCAGATAACGGGAGACGTCGGTGTGCTTCCTCGCGTAAAAGAAAATGCTGGTGCCCGCCAGAAAGATGAAAGCCGGAGCGCAGAAATGGGTGATCCAGCGAGTGAAAAATATTCCCGGCGTGGGTCCACCGGCGGGCAGGCCGGAATAGACGCGGACGTGATCGATCGCCATCAACATCATGACAGCACCGCGGATCAGATCGATGGATGCGATGCGCGATGTAGATGCAGGAAGGAAGGCGACGGGACTGGCTTGTAAGGTTGTGCTCATGGGCTGCCCTCTTACTTCCGGCCGATGGCAGAGATTTTACTTCGAGAGCTTGGACGAACGGGAGAAAGAAACGTTTTCGCGCGAACGGCCGTTGAGTGGTGATTTCGCCAGACTTCCTCAGTTGGTTTGGGCTGGTTCTTGGGTGGCGACCTGGTGCATGCCGGTGGAATCGAAGACGTAAGCCTTAACTTCGGATTCCGCGCCCTGCGCGGGAATGTCCTGGTCATTGAACAGGAAGCTGACGCCCGCGGCGTTGCCGATGCGGACCACGATCTCGCGGGTTCCACGAACAGAAAAGGCGGCCGGGGCGATCAGGGTTTCATGCGCCACAGGCTGGCCGTCGGCGGTGACGGAGATCCAGGAGGTCTCGGACGCGCGGATGATGAGCTTCAGATTCGCAGCAGTCTTGGCCGGGGCTGCAGGCTTAGCGGCAGGAGTCGCTGACTTAGTCGCTGGCTTAGCCGCCGGAAAGGTGCGTACGGTTACATCGTTCGCATCGTTGTCGGGGTCTTCCGTCTTGTCCGCCGTCTTGTCAGCGGCGCCCGGCTTTTCCGGGGTGGCGGCCGGCGTGTTGGCTACAGAGTGGTCGATTTTCTGAGGAGCATTTGCCGCCGTGTTCGGCGCTGAAGAACTGGCAGGGGCCGACGGCGCGGCGCTGGCAGGCTGCGCGGATTTCGCCACAGGTGCGGACTCACTGTTCTTGCCATGCGAGCGGTAGAACCACAAGACAGCCAGCAGAACAATGATCACCACCGCCACGGCGGGGAATCTCCAGGAAAATGCCGGATCGGTGCGAATCGCAAAATTCTTTCGTGGGGGACGCGCGTCTTCGGCGCGCGGCAACTGCAACTCGGGCAACTCTTCCTCGACCTGAACCTGCCCATGTTTCGTCAGGTTGGGCTTCTGATAATCGGGCTTGGCTTCGACCAGCGGGCGCGGCGTGACGGGCTGCCGGGGCGCGGCCGCCGGGCGTTCCGACCATACTTGTTGGGCATCAATCTGAGCCTGGCGCAGGCAGGCAAGATAGTCGGTGACGGCCTCTTCGTCGTTCAGGCCAAGATGCTTGGCGTAGGCGCGAATGAATCCCTTGTTGAAGACGCCGCCGGGAAGCAGGTCGAAGCGCTCCTCTTCGATGGCTTGCAGCATGCGCGAGCTGATCTTGGTGACGTTGGAAACGTCATCGAGCGAGATGTCTTTCTTCTCGCGCGCCTTGCGGAATTTGTCCCCGAACTCTCCCACTTAGAGCCTGCGCAGCGAGCGTGTACTCGCCCCATGATGACCGGATCATCATAGGACAAGCCGCGAGAACGCGCTACAGCCATGAGTCTAAGGAGAAGGTAACTTGTGGAGTGCCGGGGGCAGGCCCCGGCAAGTCAGATATGGGGCACCGGTTACTGCTGTGCCGGCTGGTCACCCTTTCGTAGCGTGATGGCAAATTGCTTCTGGCAGGTTTGGGCGGGGTCGTCGAAGACTTCGCCGCTGCGGTCGCCTTCGGAGGCGCGGAAATAAATTCCGTGCTTGAGGTTGTTAGGCAGTCCGGTGAAGCGAGCTTTGCCGTCGACGTTGGTGTCGACTTCGAGATCAAGCTTGCGGACGTTCATGAATCCGTAGGCGATGTGGACTTTGACTTTGGCGTTGTAGACCGGCTTGCTATCGGTGTCGGTGATGAGGAAATCGGCGGTGCACGGGCCCAGGCCGCCGTCGAGGCTGGGGACGGAGTGCGAGTCTGGAGTTGAGGTAGCTGGAGTCGAACTGGCTTGCGCTAGCGCGAACTGCCCCAGGGCGGCGAGAATGAGGAGCAGTTTGCCGAATCGGTTTTGCATGGGGATTAGACTACGACAATGTGCGCCAAGGATTCAGAGGATTAATTTCTTCACCATCGAATACACAGCGAGTCATAGAGCAGACCTCCACACATCTTGCAAAAGACGAGATGGGCACCGGGTCTCGGGAAATGCTTTCGATGGTTGGCGTTACGGGTTCCTATTACCAACGTTCATTGCCCCTACACGAAGGTGGTGCATATAATTTTTGAACTGCCACCCATCCATCGAGGTACAACGGAATTCCATGCCTGAGGCCGGCACTCAATTGACGCGCCAGAGCCAGGAGTTGACGATCTTTCACGACGTGGCTAAAACGCTCACGTCGTCGCTGGACCTCGACTCCATTCTGCAGACCATCATGGACAAGATGGCGGAATATTTCCGTCCAGACACCTGGTCGCTGTTGATGGTGGATGAGGAGCACGACGATCTTTATTTCGCGATTGCGGTGGGCGACCGCGCCGAGGCCCTGAAAGATGTCCGGCTGAAGATGGGCGAGGGCATCGCCGGATTTGTGGCCAAGAATGGCGAGGCGCGCGTAGTGCCCGATGTGCGCAGCGATCCGTTTTTCGCCAGCCGCGTCGATGAAACCACGAAGTGGGAGACGCGCTCGGTGATTTGTGTGCCGTTGCGCTCGAAGCTGCGGGTGCTGGGCGTGATCCAGTTAGTAAACGTCGAGATGGAACGGTTCGGCGCAGCGGAATTGTTTTTCCTGCAATCGCTCTGCGACTATGCAGCGATTGCCATTGAGAATGCGCGCTCGGTCGAGCGGATTCAGGAACTCACGATTACTGACGACTGCACCGGACTTTACAACGCGCGCCATCTCTATAAGACGCTGGAGACCGAGGTTTACCGCTCATCGCGCTTTGGTTATGAGTTCAGCATTTTGTTTATTGATCTTGATCATTTTAAAACCGTCAACGATACGCATGGGCATTTGATTGGAAGCAAGCTGTTGGCTGAGATTGGATATCTGATCAAGGCGCAGCTGCGATTGATTGATTTCGCCTTTCGCTATGGCGGCGATGAGTTTGTGGTGCTGCTGCCCCAGACGGCCAAGGATCAGGCGTTGGTGGTGGCCAAACGTTTACTCGATGCGCTGCGGGCCAGCAAGTTCTGCAAGGATGAAGGATTGAATCTGAATGTGCGGGCTTCGATCGGGCTGGCGACGTACCCGCATGACGCGCGCACGGCGCATGATGTCATTCGGCAGGCCGATGGAATGATGTACATGGTGAAGAATTCGACCCGCGACAATATCGGGATCGCGCAGCGTGGGGTGTTGAAGGTGGAGCTCGAAGCTCGCGAAGATTGACGCGCGGGGGCTAAAGCCCCAAATTTCTTCAAACCTTTACGCGGCCCTGAAGGGCCGCTCTTCTACATCACTTCAGCGCTTGCGCGCCGCAACCACAGAAAACCTATTTTGGTGGTTCGTCCGCCTTCTTTGGCGGCTGGTCCGCCGGCTTCGCATCTGGCTTCCATGGATTCGCATTTGCTGGCGCTTTCGCGTTCACGCCGAAATCCCAGACATAGAGATTCATCTGTGTTCCGTTCATTTCCACTAACGCGTATTCGCCGGGGGCGAGGCTCTCGATCGGGGTGATTTTCAGCCAGCCTCCGCTCACACGGCTGATCGTGGTTTTGACGAAGTGTTGCTCCTCGGTGGTCTTGCCGGTGACCTGGCGCTTCACATCGCCCACAATGCGCTTGCCGCCTTTTACTTCGGCGCGGAGAATCCGAAAGCGGTCGAACGGAACACTAGGCTGCTGGGGCTGTTGAGGCTGCTGGGGAGATTGGGTTGTGGGCTTCGAGTTATCGGCTCGCGCGGGCTGGTCGGGCGAGTCGTCGATGTTGATATACAGCGAAGGAACGTCGACGTGGGCCTGCACGGTTGCGTGGGCGCCCTCGAGTTCAATGGTCTGCTTCATGCTGGCCACCGGGTTCAGCGCGCCGCGAAAGATGTTGCCTTTCGTGTTGCGATTGACGTCGCCCTGGGCCTGCTGGATTTCAACGATCTGAGACTCTCCCTGAAAATTCTCGAGCAGAAATACACCGGAGTCTTCCGGGAGGCGTAGACCGGGAGCGACCTGCGGACGCTCCATGGCCTCGAGCTCGCGATCGTGCTCGGCTTCTTTGTCGAGTTGCACGGCTTCGGGAGCGGCCACGCCGGCGGCGCGGTCCTTTTCATATTTCTCGGTGGCGGGCCAGTCGACCAGGCCGTTCGGGATTTCCTCCCACTCTTCGCGCTCGGCGCTGTAGTAGCGGACGCGGTCGCCTTTGACCTCATACTTAGTGACGGCTTGGTACGAGCCGTCTTTGAGAATCAGCCGGCGAGCTAGATCCTGGGCGTCGACGCAGTGAGGGATCGACCAGAGAAGCGCTGCAACGGCCAGCAGAATGTGGGATCGGCGGAACATGATCGAATTTCATTATCGTCTCTGCCGCGTATGCACGCCAACCGTGCGAGGCCGGAAAAAGCATGAACCACAAAGGTCACGAAGGATCACGAAGGGAAATCCATGGGTAAGCATTCCTTCGTGAGACTTTGTTCCTTCCTCGGGGAAAGCCCCGATCTTCAAGCGAGCTTTGGTTGTAGTATGCTATTTCCCGCCACTACTCCATAGAATGAAACGCACCTTCATCCTCTCAACAGGTCTGTGCTTGCTCTTATCGGCAGGCAGCGTCGGTCAAGCGCCAGCCGCCGGATCGCCTCCAACTCTTTCGGCTTCGAATTCGGCCGCAGCCAATCCCTCGTCAGACGGTCCAGCACAGCAGGGCGGAGCGCCCGTTTCCTATGCCTCGGTAACGCAGTTGAATGGCATGATGGCGCAACTCGAGGCCACGTCGAAGAGTGCACAGGCGGATTTAAGCAAGCTGCGCATCGAACGCTGGAAGACCGACGGCGCGATGAAGAAGCAGGCGCTCGAAAACGTGGATTCGATTCAGCGCAATTTGCAGGGGGCACTGCCGGAGATCATCGGGCAGTTGCGGGCTGCGCCGGCGGATGTGCCGGCGACGTTCAAGCTCTACCGGAATCTTGATGCCTTGTATGACGTGCTGGGTAGCGTGGTGGAATCGGCGGGTGCATTCGGATCGAAGGACGATCTGCAATCGCTGTCGAACGACTTGAACAGCTTTGAGGGCACCCGGAAGCAACTGGCAGAACGGATTGAAAATTTGTCTGCGGCTAAAGAAGCGGAAATTGTACGCCTGCGCACCGACTTGAAGACGGCACAGGCAGCGGTTCCGGCAACGCCGCCCAAGAAGATCGTCGTCGATGATAACGAGCCGGCGAAGAAGCCACCGGTGAAGAAGAAACCCGCGACCACCAAGCCGTTGAGCATAAAGCCGGTGCCGGGACAGACCCAGACTCCGCCCGTGCAGACGCCGGCCCCGGCTAAACCGCAGTAAGTCTCCGGATCCGCAGTCGAGAAAATCCTCATCCTCAACTCCGCGTCGCGAATCTGTTACCCTTCCCTGCGCATCTACTTGGCAGTTTGAGGACTGGATTTGCATACTCACATCTATATCGTTCCGGTGCTGGCCGGAGTCGTAGTTATCTGGTCAGTCCTGCTGGACGCATTTGAGACGGTGGTGCTGCCGCGCCGGGTTCTGCGCAATTTCCGGTTGACCGCATATTTTTACCGGCGCACGTGGATTCCGTGGCGCCGCATCGCAACCCACATCAAGAAGACATCGCGGCAGCATAATTTTCTGGGATATTTCGGGCCGCTGTCGCTGATCCTTTTGCTGGCGTTCTGGGCGACTGGGCTGATTCTAGGATTTGCGCTCGTCCAGTACGGCATTGGCGGACACGAGCAACTCAACCGCGAGCCGCTCACTTTCGGGAAGATTGTGTATCACAGCGGGGAGACTTTTTTCACGCTGGGATACGGCGACATTGTGCCCACGTCGGGCGCAGCACGGGCGCTTTCGGTGATTGAAGCGGGGATGGGATTTGCTTTTCTGGGATTGGTAATCGGGTACATACCGGTGGTGTACTCGGCATTCTCGCGGCGTGAGATTCAGATATCGATGCTGGATGCAAGGGCGGGATCGCCGCCGTCGGCGGTAGAGTTGCTGGTGCGGCTGGCGGGGCGGTCGGAGGATCCGGGAGTTGATCAGAAAGTTTTCGACGAGGTGCTGCGCGATTGGGAGAGGTGGGCGGCAGAGTTGCTGGAAAGCCAGATTTCGTATCCCGTGCTCACGTTCTTTCCGATCGCAGCACAGCAACCAATCGTGGCTGGCGGCGCTGACCACCATGCTGGATGTGACTTCGCTGGTGCTGACCGGAATTGAAGGAGTGCATCCTGGGCAGGCAAAGTTGACATTTGCTATGGCGAGGCATGCGGCGGTGGATCTGGCGCAGGTGGTGAATGCCAGATACGATGCGGCCGAACCGGAGCGCCTGACCGACGCGGAATTGGATGGACTGCGCGAGTCGCTGGCCGCTGCAGGCCTACGGCTCAAGAACGATGACGCAGCGCACGACAAGCTGGCGAAGTTGCGGTCGATGTATGAGCCCTACGTGCATGCCACATCGCGGAACCTGATGTTGACGCTGCCGCCCTGGAGGCATCCGGAAAAATTGCGCGACGACTGGCAGGCCGGGCCGTGGGATCGCATCATTCAAGCCAAAGGGCTGGCGATTCTTGGACAGAAAGCGCAAGTACCAGGCCAGGTCGTAGATGCGGATCACTTCTGAGCAAGTCTCGCTCCGCGAAAGAAACTTCCTCTGCGTGCTAACATCCATCCTTCCGATTCTCGCGCTTGATTCGTTAGAAAAATGACCAACACCGGCGAGCATGTAGTGCGGATTGAGGCGGAGGCGCTGCGGGCGCTGGCGGATCGCATTGGCGGTCCGATGGCGGCGGCGTTTCAGCGGGCGGTAGATTTGATGTTTGGTTGTGCCGGGCGAGTGGTCGTTACCGGGATGGGCAAGAGCGGGCTGATTGCGCGCAAGATTGCGGCGACGCTGAGCTCGACCGGATCGCCGGCGCTGTATCTACATCCGGTCGAGGCCCTGCACGGGGATTTGGGAATGGTGGTGCGCGGGGATGTCGTACTGGCGCTTTCTGCTTCGGGAGAGACGGAGGAAATGCTGGCGCTGCTGGCGACGATCAAGCGGCTACAGGTGCCGCTGATCAGCATGACTGGGGATGCGATCTGGGGGATAGCAAAGTCAAAAGCAGCGGGCGGGGGTGCCCGCTCCACACCCTCCACACTCGCGGCTGCGGCCGATGTGGCTTTGGATTGTTCGGTGGCGCAGGAGGCTTGCGCTTTGGGATTGGCGCCCACGGCTTCGACTACGACCATGCTGGCTCTGGGCGATGCCCTGGCCGTGACTTTGAGCGAGCGGCGCGGATTCAAGGAAGAAGACTTTGCCAATCTGCATCCCGGCGGGAAGTTGGGCAAACGGCTGGCGCGTGTGGAATCGCTGATGCATAACGGCGACGCGCTGCCTTGCGTTGCGCCCTCGACCAGAATGCCGGATGTGATCTACGAAATGTCGCGAAAGAAGCTGGGCGTGACGGCCGTGGTAGAGGATCAGAAGCTGGTGGGGATTATCAGCGACGGCGATTTGCGGCGGTTGCTGGAGCAGCGCGGCAAAGACGTGATGGATCTGACCGCCGGCGAGGCCATGACGCGCAATCCAAAGACGATTGGCGCGGGAGAATTTGCCGCGACCGCGCTCGCAGTGATGGAAGAAAAGAAAATTACTTCGCTGATGGTCGTGGACAGTGACGGAAAGCTGGAGGGAATCGTCCACCTGCACGACCTGTGGACTACGGAACTGGTCTAGAGCATTGAGTAATTGTGTAATTTGGTAATTGTGTAATTGAAAATCCGCGCGACGTGCTTTTCAATTACGCAATTACTCAATTCCTAAATTGCACAATCAAGGTGTCCCATGTATCACTACGATCCCAATACCGCTTTGGAAGAATTGACTGAGGATGCAACGTTGCCGAACCCCGTGCATGTGCGGGACATGATTCTGCGCAAGCATCCGTCAACCGATAAGGCTCTGGAGCTCAACCGGATGTTTGTGGAATATCAGAAGCTTTTCGGCGAGACGCAGAAGCTGGGGAAAGAAATTTTGAAACATCTGGCGGGGTAGGCTAAGTTCGTCTTGTCGAAACCGCGCTGACAGCTACCCCACCGGCCGTCTCAGGCCTTCGGAAGCAAAGACCGTCCGGGCAATCCCAGAAGCTGATTCGAGAAAGCCAGGCAGGTCGTAAGGACTGATCGGCCTGCCTCCCTGGTAGACGATGAGGGTAGTTCCGCTGCCTTCGATGTGCCAATCCGGTTGGAATTGTTCGAGGTAGGCGAGCAGGCTCGCGGCGAAGAGTCTTCGGGTGCCGGTCTCGTCCGGACTCTTCAAAAGGTAGCGCCTGGAAAATTCCGGGTTGGAATCGAAGTCGATGTCGTTGTGAACGATGGCATCCCCGATGCGGTCGAGAAAGTTTTCGGGGCGTAGCGCAAAGGGCGGCAGAGGCAGGTCCTGGATGAAAGTGGCCACGGTCTGAGTGACGGAACTTTTTCCCATCGGGTAGGTGTAATCGAAGAGGCTTATCTGGAGTCCACCCGAGGATCCAGTCATGACATTGCTGAATCTTCCGCGGGTGCGTTGCAACAGCGAGATCCTGGGTTGGGATGGAAGAGACGGGCCGCTCCAGTTTTTTCCGACAAACTGGAAACCGATCTGCTGCGCGACTTCGGTGAGTTCCCGGGTTCGTTTTTTCGCGTACCGGACACTGGCCGTAATGATGACGGCCATGAGGACAAGCATGCCCCCAAGAAAGTAAAACGGGGTAAGGTCAGTACGCATGACTGCCCCAAGTCTACGCGATCACGTTTACGATGTGCGGGAATGGTAGCCGGGGAGCCGCGGCAAGACATAATGAGGACTTTAGAAGTCCCAGACGAACGCTTTACGTTCTTAGTTCGTCAAAGCTCGGGGACTCACCGCTCCAGCGCGTGCCATAAGCCGAAGATCTCCGCGCCGAATCCTTTCAGCGTTTCTCCTGCCGAACCGGGGTCGCCATACACCTCGAAGGCGCTGATGTTGGATACTCCTAGCATCTTCGGTACAAATTCCTGCACCGCTCGGCCCGCCATGTGGGATTGCATGGCATTGGCGTCCACGTAGGTCTCAAGCAGGCGGCAACGCGTGCGATCGCTGCTGAAATACCAGTCGTAGCCCAGTGTGCCGGGTTCGTTCTGAGTGCAGGCCAGCATTTCCTGCGCGATAGTCGCGAACTCTTCGAATTTTCCCTCGTTGATGGTGAGATTCACAGCGAAGCGCACGGTGGCGTTGCTCATGCTTGTGTCCTCCTGAGTTTCTAAGCCGGGTCATTGTACAGTGCGTCGATTCATCTCGCTACGCTCGATGAACAGCCGAGGCGGCTGTCCCCACATGAGTCATGCTGCGGCGATCATTTACAATCATCAATTCAACTTTCCATCGAGAACTCCACTATGCGTCGTTGGTCAGAGCTATTTATTCCTACATTGCGCGAGGCGCCGGCGGATGCCGAAGTGGCTTCGCATAAATTTCTGGTGCGGGCCGGATACATTCGCCAGCTGGCGGCGGGAATTTACTCGCATCTTTTTCTCGGCAACCGGTCATTCAACAAGATCACGGCCATCGTCCGCGAGGAGATGGACCGGATCGGCCAGGAATTTTATTTGCCGGCGCTGCATCCGCGAGAACTGTGGGAGGCGAGCGGACGCTATGCGCTGATGGGCGACAACCTGTTTCGGCTCAAAGACCGCAAGGGCACCGACATGTGCCTGGGCATGACCGAAGAAGAAGTCATGACTTCCATCGCGTTGAAAGAATTGCGCAGCTATAAGCAGTTGCCGCAGATCTGGTACCAGATTGCGCCCAAGTTTCGCGATGAGCCGCGGCCGCGGTCGGGGCTGCTGCGCATACGCCAGTTCATGATGAAAGACTCGTATTCGTTCGACATCGATGCGGCCGGGCTGGACGTTTCTTACAAGAAACATTACGACGCGTATTGCCGGATTTTTGACCGCTGCGGCTTGAAGTACATGGTGGTCGAGGCGGACTCGGGCGCAATGGGGGGCAAGGAGTCGCACGAGTTCATGGTGCGGACTCCGGCCGGCGAAGATCAGATTGTGAGCTGCGACGGATGCAACTACGCAGCGAACATGGAGAAGGCGACTTCGAAGCTGGAGCCGTGGGGAGATCTTGCGCCGGAGGGCGATGGAAAGCCGCTGGAGGTGCACACCCCGGGGCAGAAGACGATTGAAGATGTAGCGAAGTTTCTGGGAGTGTCGCCGAAGAACAAGATCAAGACGCTGGCTTTGATGGCGGAAGAGAAAGATGTGAAGACGGGTAAGGCGAGACTGCGCGCGATTGTGGTGCTGATGCGCGGCGATCATCAACTAAACGAAGCCAAGCTGAATGGCGCCGTGGGCGCGGCTACGCGGCCTATGGATGAAAATGAGATCAAGGCGCTCTTCAAGTCTCCCGCAGGATATTTGGGGCCGATTGGAATTGAGTGGGCACGCGATGCCAAGAAAGATTCCGACAAGCCCGTATTGCTGGTGGATAAGGCTCTGGAAGGTCGCGCGAATCTGATCGCCGGCGCGAACAAAGAAGACTACCACCTGAAAAATCTGACGCCGGGGAAGGACTTCCATCCCACAGCGTATGCCGATCTGCGCGCGGTAACGGCGGGTGAGGCGTGTCCGAATTGCGGCCAACCGCTGCGCATCGATACCGCGGTCGAGATCGGCCACATCTTCAAGCTCGGCTATCGATACTCGGAATCGATGGGGCTGCGCGTGCTCGACAAGAATGGCAAGGAAGTCATGCCGATCATGGGCTGCTACGGAATCGGCATCGAGCGCATTCTGACGGCCGCGGTGGAACAGAGCAACGATGCCAATGGCTTCTGGCTGCCGCCGACGATTGCTCCGTTTGAAATTGATGTCGCTCCGGTCAATGTGAAGGACGAGGCGGTGCGGAACGCGGCCGAGGACATTGCCAAGCGGCTGGAGGCTGCGGGATTCGACGTCGTGCTCGATGATCGCGATGAACGCCCTGGGGTTAAGTTCAAGGACGCCGACCTGGTTGGTATCCCCTTTAGAATTACGGTCGGAAAGAAAGTTACCGAAGGTACTGTGGAGGTCGTTTTACGTTCGACCGGCGAGGTGCGCGATGTTACGATCACCGCAATAGTCGAGCATTTTCAAGCACTGTTCGGGCGGACGGGGTAGCTCTTCAGCCTTAATTCCGGTCCCGCGCAGAGCGGATTGTGGGACATGGGAACGATTAAGGCCCTCATCGGGTTTCTCGCCATCATCGGGCTGATCTACGCCGGATTTCAGATTATTCCGCCGGAGATGACCAATTACTCCTTCACGGACGACCTGCGGAATGTCGCCTTGACGGGAGGCTCGAACCCACACGAGACCGATCAAGAACTGGTGGCCGCGATAGTCAAGGCGGGGCAGGAGCACGGAATTACTCTGGCCCCTGAGCAAGTCACCGTCGAGCGCATTGGCACGCCGGGAGCTCCCGCAGTATACGTTGCGGCCGATTACACCGTTCCGGTAAGCCTGCCGGGCTACTCGTTCACGCTGCATTTCACGCCTTCGAGCGGTAACAAGACCTTCTAATTCAAGCCGCCTCTCTTACGGAACATATCCGGGTCCGCGGAGTACCTTGCCTGGCCGCGCACCCGTCATCTTCCCTGCCTCGATTACCGGAATTCCGTTTACCAGCACGTATTCCATTCCCTCGGAAAGCAGATTGGGATTGTCGAAGGTGGCACGGTCGTGGACGGTTGCGGGATCGAAGATGACCACGTCGGCCCACATACCGGCTTTGAGCACGCCGCGATCGGTGAGGCGCATGCGCTGCGCCGGCAGCGCGGAGAATTTGCGGATAGCGTCTTCCAGGGTCAGAACTCTTTCGTCGCGGACATATTTGGCGAGGATTCTTGGAAACGTGCCGTAGGCGCGCGGATGCGGGTGCGCCTGGCCGAGAACGCCATCCGGCGATGTGCCTTCGGAATCGTTGTCGATGGAAACCCAGGGTTGCTGCAGCGCGAGCGTTACATCGGGTTGCGACATACCGAAGACGGCGACCCCGGTGTTGGGATCGTCGATGAGGAAATCGAAGAGCGCGTCCATGGGATCTTTGTTCCACATCTTCGCGATCTCTGAAAGGCGCTTGCCTTGGAACGGCAGCATCTTCGGATTCTGCACCGCGCCGATCATGATGGCCTCGGGGCCGGGGATTTCCTGCCATTCATTGTCCCAATCGCCCGAGGGAGTGAGCAGGTCTTTGCGGATGCGCTCGCGGGTAGCGGGATCTTTGAGGCGCTCGACGAGTTTGGCGTTGCCCCCATCGTGCGCCCACGGCGGGATGAAGGCGGAGAAATCGTTGAACCACGCCGTGTAGGCGTAGGTATTGGCGGAAACGTCAGCGCCGGCGGCGCGGGCCGCGTTAATTTTGGCGACCACCTGCGGCATGCGCCCCCAGTTGGCTTTGCCGGCAACTTTGATGTGCCAGATTTCTACAGGAATCTGCGCCTCGCGGCCGATGCGCAGCGCTTCGTCAATCGCTTCGAGAACAGTGTTGCTCTCATCGCGCATGTGAGTCGCGTAGATGCCGCCGAATTTTCCCGCTTCGGTGGCGAGCGCGATCAGTTCGTCCGTTTTCGCGTAGGGTGCGGGCGCGTATTCGAGAGACGTGGAAACGCCGACGGCTCCGTCTTTCATGGCGTCGCGAACCAGGGATTTCATTTCTTCGAGTTGCGCGGGCGTGGGCTGCTTATCGTCATCGCCGAGGACCATGCGGCGAACCTGCGTGGCTCCGACGTAGTCGGCGACGTTGATGCCGATGCCTTGCTTTTCGAGTCGCGCGAAATATTGCCGGAAGGTGCGCCAGTCGGGCGTGATGTTGTAGTGATCGTATCCGTTGCGGTCGGACTGGATAATGGCTTCGTTGAGCGGTGCGATGGAATTGCCTTCCCCGGTAATTTCGGTAGTGATGCCCTGGAAGATTTTCGATGGCAGGCGCGGATCGACGAGGATGGTCAATTCGGACTGGCCGAGCATGTCGATGAAGCCGGGAGCAACGACCTTTCCTGCGGCGTCGATGGTGCGCTTGCGCGGCGCGGCGGAGAGATTGCCGATGGCGGTGATCTTGCCGTCACGAATGCCGATGTCTCCCGAATACCACGGCGAACCGGTGCCGTCGATGATGTGGCCGTGGGTGATCACCAGGTCGAAAGAAGAAGATTGAGCTACAGCAAACGAAACGAACAGCACGAAGGCGAGTGCGAGGCGAATTGTGGGGAACCAGGTAACTTTCATATCGTTGTTCATCTTCCTGTTCATGCATCCCTTCCGTGGCTAAAATCTGAAATCTTCTAAGACCTACGCGGCCCCGAGAGTCAATTTGCCGCTGCGTGCCGCGGCTACGCCTAGCGCAATCCACGTCCCCAGCGCGATCCATTCATAGATGGTGAAATGTCCGGGGATTGCCGGGATCAGCTTCATCAGCGTCATGGCGATGCCTACCACAAGTCCGAATGCGGCGACTGCCCGTTCGATTGTCGATAGACGGATTCCGCTGTTGCGATCACGGCTTAGCGCTAAACACGCCGCGCAGGCTGCGGACCATCCTATCGCACAGGCCACCGATCCGACCTCGGTTATGGGAACGAGGATCGCATCGCCCAACAACATGCAAATTCCAGTCGCAAGGCCGATGCAGAGTACTGCGGTCGACGGCGTGCGATAACTCGGGTGGACCGCCCCAGCGGCGGAGTTCACCATCTGCCGTCGCCCGAGCGCAAACAGCAGGCGGCTGGCTGCGACGAAGTTTCCGTTGAAGCATTTGAACAGCGAAAGCAGGGCGGCCACTAGAATGACGTTGACGATCCAGCGCGCGCCCACGGCCTGCTGGAATGCGACCGCCGTCATAAATTGTCCGCCAGTCAGCAAATGCCAGGGAGCGACGAAAGCGACTGCGGCGACGATAATCGCGTAGAAGAGCGTAGCCACGATTATCGCCGCCCAGATCGCGACGAAAAAACTGCCCGATCGAAACTCCGGACCGGATTCCTCCGCAGCTTTGCCGACTGATTCAAATCCTGCCATAAAGTAGGGAACGATCTGCGTAACCAGCAGAATCGACATCCACGGCGTATGCGTGAACAGCGGCGGAAAATTTGCGGGCGAGCCACGGCTTACGCCGACGCCAACGAAAATCACGAATAGCCCAAGCGTGCCGAAGCTGGTCCAGTTCTGAAAGCTGGCGCTCAGCCGCACACCGCGATAGTTCAGCACCGTGAGCAGCGCGGTGAGCGAGAGTCCGATGATCAAGCGCGGGAGAAAGACCGGACGACCGGCTATGCGGTAGAGTTCGAAGGAATCGAGCTGCGGAATGATGTAGGCAGCGATGCGGCCCACGGCAACGGCCTCCCACGGGCAGACGATAAAGTACGTGAGCGTCATCATCCATCCGGTGGCGAAGCTGATGCGGCGCGAGAACGCGGCGGAAGTGTAGGCGATCTCACCGGCGGCGTCGGGCATGGCGGCCACGAGCTTGCCGTAGACCCATCCAATGGGAAGCAGCGCGGCGCCGCCGATGACGAAGCCGAGCACCGTGCCGAGAGCGCCACCGCGGAGCAGCCAGTCGTCCATGACGACCAGCCAGCCGACACCGACCATCGATCCCCAGCCCAGCGTGAAGTAGTCGACGCTGCGCAGCTTGCGGGCGAGACTGGGCGATGAGGAGGCCGCTGAGGTGGGCGAGGGCACGCGGCGCGAATTATAAAGCATTCGGGTTACGCACACTTTCGAGCCGCTGGGCCATGCCCGAATGGACAGCCGAACAGCGGCTGTCCCCACATCTTCGACAGGCTGCTCTAGCGGAGTCGCGTGGTAGTATCGAAGATCATCCGCATGCCATTCCAAACTTCGATCTGCCCCGGCGGAGCTATACCCGCGGGCTTTAGGTTTCATAAAAAGCAATGACATCTCCCTCCAAACCGCGCAAACGCGTGCTCAGTGGCATGCGTCCAACCGGAAAGCTGCATCTGGGAAACTATGTTGGCGCACTGCAGAATTGGGTGCGCATGCAGCAGGAGTACGAATGCTTTTTCATGGTGGCCGACTGGCATGCGCTGACCACTGACTACGCGGATACTTCGCAGGTGAAAGAGAACTCTCTGGAAGTGGCCTATGACTGGCTGGCGGCGGGGCTTGATCCGGAAGAGTCAGTAATTTTTATTCAGTCGCATGTTCCGGCGCACGCCGAACTGCACTTGCTGTTGTCGATGATCACGCCGTTGGGCTGGCTGGAGCGCGTGCCCACCTACAAAGAACAGCGCGAGAACATCAAGGAGAAAGATCTGGGAACCTACGGTTTTCTGGGATATCCCTTGCTGCAGGCGGCGGATATTCTGGCGTACAAAGCGGACGTGGTTCCGGTGGGCGAGGATCAGGTGGCGCACGTCGAGCTAACGCGCGAAGTTGCGCGGCGCTTCAACGGATTTTACGGACATGTATTTCCTGAGCCGCAGTCTCTGCTCACTCCTTCTCCGAAGTTGCCGGGAACGGATGGCCGGAAGATGTCGAAGTCGTACGGGAACACGATCTTGCTGGCCGATCCGGAGCCCGTCGTGAGGCAGAAGTTGAAGACAATGGTGACCGATCCGGCGCGGGTGCGGCGGTCGGACCCGGGAAATCCGGATGTTTGTCCAGTAGGCGATCTGCACAAGATTTTCTCGAGCAAAGAAACTCTGGCCAAGGTTTATGATGGCTGCCGTTCGGCAGGCATTGGATGCATCGAGTGCAAGGGCTGGGCGGCGGACGCGCTGGTACAGTTGCTGAATCCGATTCAGGAGAAGCGCAAGAAATTCGAGGAGAATCCGCGGCTGGCCTGGGATATTCTGGAAGACGGCACCAAGCGGGCGTCTGCGGCTGCGGAGGAAACCATGAAAGATGTACGCGCAGCCATGGGAATGTCGATGGCATATGAAGCGCCGAAGGTTTCAGGATGAGTGAAGAAATTCGAATTCCGGAAAATGTCGCAACGGCAGTCTCGCCTGCCGTTGTAGCGCCTGCGCTAACCTCTAAAGAGCAAGCGAAAAAAGAGCAGAGCGATTTTCCTTTTGCTGTGTCCGTCGGCGACGTCTACGAAGGCCCGATGGACCTGCTGCTCGATTTGATTCGCAAGCAGGATATCGACATCTACGACATTCCGATCGCGAAGATCACGGCCCAGTACCTGGCGTATGTCGAAAAGATTCGCGAACTCGACGTGAACGTGGCGGCGGAATTTATTTATATGGCCGCCGTGCTGATTCACATCAAGTCGAAGATGCTGCTGCCGCGCGATCCCGATGCGCCGGCCGAGGAACAGGAAGATCCGCGCAACGAGCTGGTCAACCGGCTGCTCGATCACGAGAAATTCAAGTCGGCGGCGCAGATGCTTTTGCAGAAACAGCAGATTGAAGACGCGGTGCTGTCGAATCCGGCGATGAAAGAATTTATTGACGCCGAGGGCACCGAGCCGGAACTGGCCGTCGATGTGATCGATCTGGTGAAAACGTTTCAGCAGGTGCTGGACCGGGTGCGCACGCGTCCGGTGTTGAACGTGGACGAAGAGACGGTCACCGTCGGGCAGATGATTGATTATCTGCGGCGGCGGCTGTCGCTGGAAGACCGGCCGATCCGATTAAAGCAACTGTTAATGCGGATTCCATCGCGGCAGGCGCTGGTGTGCATGTTCCTGGCCTTGCTGGAATTAGTTCGACTGCAGGCGATCCAGGTGCGGCAGGAGAAATTATTCGGCGAGATCGCCGTCCGCAAGCATACGCATTTTGAAGAAATCATGAAGGAGCAGTCCGCAGTGCGAGACGACTGGAGATAAACCGCAGTACCGATTCCCTATGTCTTTAAAAGCTCAACTCGAAGCGATTGTTTACGCGGCAGAGACTCCGATCACGCTGGAGCAGATGCTCGCGCTGGTGAAAGACAGCATCGTCGCTGAAGGCGTATCCGACGACACGGAGATCAAGTCGCGCCTCCGCTCCACGCTGGAAGAACTGATCGCCGACTATGGAGCACCCGATCACGGCATCGAAATTCGCCAGGTGGCGGGCGGATACCGCATGTCCACAAAGCCCGAGCAGCACGAGATGGTGCGTGCCTTTGCCAAGAGCCTGAAGCCGCCGAACCGGCTGTCGCTGCCGGCTTTGGAGACGCTTGCGGTCATCGCCTACAAACAGCCGGCCACGGTGCCGGAGGTCAACGACATTCGCGGCGTCGATTCTGGCGGAGTGATTGGCACTCTGCTTGATCGCAAGCTGATCACCACCGCCGGGCGCAAGCAGGTGATCGGGCGGCCGATTCTTTATAAGACGACGAAAGAATTCCTGATGCGCTTCGGGTTGAAGGATGTGAACGAATTGCCGAGCATGGAGGAATTCGAGAAGCTGGTGGCAGAGTCGTTCCAGGCGGAGATGGCGCCCGTGGAGAGTGGCGCCGCGGAGCCTGTTTCTGCAGCTCAGGAAAACGTTCAGGAAAACACGCAGGGGGTTGAAGCGGAATCTGTGGACGATGGAACTCCTGCAGAACAAAAGGCTGGTTAGTAAGCACGGGGCTAAAGCCCTCACAAATATCAACTCTTAACGCGGCGCTAAAGCGCCGCTCTTCCACGGGTTTTGCCGGCCACGATTTCGTGGCGCTAAAGCGCTGTCAGCAAACTTTCAACATCATGCCCATCGAACGCCTGCAAAAAATTATCGCCGCTGCCGGGATCGCTTCTCGCCGCAAGGCTGAGGAACTGATCACTGGTGGCCTGGTGCAGGTGAATGGCAAGACCGTCACCGAGCTAGGCTCGAAGGCCGATCCGGAAACCGACCACGTTCGCGTAAATGGCAAGCTACTGCAAGGGGCCCAGCGGCATCTTTACATTTTGCTGAATAAGCCTAAAGGTTATGTCACCACCATGAGCGATCCGGAAAAGCGGCCGACGGTGATGGACCTCATGCGCGGAGTCAAAGGGCGAGTGTATCCAGTGGGGCGCCTGGATTATGCCAGCGAAGGCTTGCTGCTGATGACCAATGACGGCGCTCTCGCGCACCAGTTGATGAAGGCGGCGTCGCATGTTCCGAAAACCTATGTCGTGAAAGTTGCGGGCACGCCAAAAGAAGAGGCACTCACAAAATTGCGCGCCGGAATTTCGATCGCGACCGATGACGGAAAGCGCGTGAAGACGGGGCCGGCTTTGGTGCGCGTGGTGAAAGAGGCGGCGAATCCGTGGTACGAGATCACGCTGATCGAAGGCCGCAACCGGCAGATCCGGCGCATGTTTGAGGCGGTCGGCCACCATGTGGAAAAGATCAAGCGCGTGAAATATGGTCCGCTCAGCCTGGATGTTCCTCCGGGAGAATTTCGCTCGCTCACGTTGAGGGAAATCGAGCGTCTGAAGTCGGCAAGCAAATCGGGGCCGGCCAAAAAAGGAAAGCCAGCCACGTCATGAGGACGAGCGAGATGAGGACGAGCGAGGATGAGTCGCTTCTTTGATCTGGTTTCGAAGCCAGCCCGTGAAATGGAAGGCTATCAGCCAGGCGCACCCGCGCCTCAGGGTTTGGCCGGCGCGCAGCCGCGCCTGATCCGGCTCGATTCCAACGAAAATCCATTTGGGCCTTCGCCGCGAGCCGTTGAAGCGATGGTGTTGGAGCTGACCGCCGCGAATTCCTATCCGGACGATGACTGCACGGAATTGCGCCGCAAGCTGGCGGCCTTGCATGACGTGACGCTCCATCAGATCCTCGTGACCTCCGGTTCGACCGCACTGCTTGGCCTGCTCTGCCAGACGATGCTTGCACCCGGCTTGAATGCGGTGACCAGCGAGCGGTCGTTCGTGGTCTATGCGATGGCGGTACATGCTTCAGGAGCGCGGCTGATCGAGACTCCGATGCGCGACGACGCGTTGGATCTCACCGCGATTCTGAATGCGATCAACGAAGACACGCGCATCGTCTTCCTGGCGAACCCTAACAATCCGACCGGGACGATGGTCTCGGCCTCCGAATTGAACGACTTCATGGCGGAGGTGCCGAGCCATGTCGTGGTCGTCCTCGACGAGGCCTACTACGAGTATGCGGGTTATTTCGCGGCGCATCGCAAGGCGGAGTTTTCGAACTCGCTGGAGTATCTGCGGCAGGGCGCCAGCGTGGTCGTGCTGCGGACTTTTTCGAAGGCGCACGGCCTGGCTGGACTTCGTGTCGGCTATGGAATCGGTCCGGCGGAATTGCTGGGATATTGCTCGCGCATGCGCAATACGTTTTCGGTCTCGTCGCTGGCGCAAACAGCGGCGCTCGCCGCGCTTGAGGATCCTCACCACATCGAGCACACGATTGCCAGCAATGCAGCGCAGGCGCAGATCGTGGGTGTCGGACTTTCCGAACTGGGATACCACGTGCTTCCGACGTGGACGAATTTCTTGTACTGCAATGTGGGCGAGAATGCTGCGGAATTTGCGCAACGGTTGCGCCACGAGGGTGTGAGTGTTCGCCCCTTAGGCACGTGGGGCGCGCCCAATTGCGTTCGGGTGAGTATTGGAACGCCGGATCAGAATGACTTTCTGCTGAGTGCCCTGCGCAAGATCGGCGGCCAAAGCAGGCCCGCCAACGCGAACGGCTAGAGCGCCGTAAGTCTGGCTCCGCCGAACAGGCCAGCGTCACTTCCTAATAGAGCGCGCGTGATGATGGTTCGCCGAGCGGGCGGCGGGGCGACTGAGGTTGCCTTATAGATGGTCGAACGCTCGCTCAACTCTTTGAACATTCGTGGCGCGAAGGCGTCCCACGCGCTGGAAACGCCGCCGCCGATCACGAACATTTCAAGGTTAAGTACATTGACAATGTCGGCGAGCATGATTCCTAGAGCGCGGCCAAAGCGATCGAAAATATCTTTCGCCGCCGAGTCGCCTTGCATTGCCAGGTCGTAGATCGACTTCGCGCTCAATTCCGCATCGGAGCAAGCGGCGAGCGCGGAGACCTGGCCCGATGCGATTGCTTCACGCGCCATGCGCACCAGCGCCGTCGCCGACGCATAACGCTCGGCGCAACCGCGATTGCCGCATCCGCAGGGAACGCCTTCGGGCTCGATGGTGACGTGTCCGAATTCACCCGCCATTCCATTCATGCCGTGAAAGATTTTTCCGTTGAGCACGATCGCTCCGCCGATGCCGGTGCCAAGCGTGATCATCGCCATGTCGCTGACGTTGCGGCCGGCGCCAAGCCACTGTTCGCCCAGCGCCGCGAGTTTGGCGTCGTTGTCCAGACAGATGCGAGCGCCCAACCGCTGCTCGATTTCGTGGCGCACCGGATAATCTTTCCACGTGGGCAAGTTCGCCGACGTGCGGACGACTCCCGCCTCCAAATCGATGATGCCCGGAATGCCGATGCCCGCTCCGATAAATTCGCCGTTGCTGCGGTATTGACTGGTTAAGCGAAGAATCGCTTCACACATCTCATCGATCACCTGATCGGGGCTCGATGTAGCCTTGGTACTGAGAGCGACTTTGTCGAGAAGCTGGCCATCGGCAGTGATCGCCGCAATGCGCAGGTTGGTACCACCGAGATCGACTGCGATGGAAAAATCGGGCATGGGGTAGAGGTTAACAGAATCGTGACCAGCCTTACTTCTGGCACTTCGGGCAGTAGTGGCTGCTGCGGCCGGCGATGACTATGCGCTTGATCGGCGTCTTGCAGACAAGGCAGGGCTCGCCTTCGCGGCCGTAGACGCGGTGCTGGAGCTGGAAGAATCCTTCGGCGCCGTCGGCGTCGACGTAATCGGAAATCGACGAGCCTCCGAGCGCGATGGCTTCCTTCAACACTTCCTTAACAGCGACAGACAATTTAGCGAGTTGATCACGAGTAAGGGTCGCGGCACGGCGGCGCGGGCGAATGCCGGTGCGGAATAAAGATTCATCGGCATAAATGTTTCCCACTCCGCGCAGAAGTTTCTGGTTGAGCAGCGCGCTCTTGATGGGAGTCTTGCGTCCGCGAAAAAGTTTCGTAAATCGATCGACATCGATCTCCAGCGGCTCGATACCACCGAACTCGGCGGATTTCGTGATGCTCAGGCGTCCAAAGCGGCGAGGATCGACGAAGCGCAGCTCCCTGCCCGATTTGAGTTTGAGAATCGCGTGGGTGTGCTTCTCGAATTCGGCATTCGGCTCGCAAACCTGCAAGCGGCCGGTCATGCCGAGGTGGACGATCCAGTGGGATGTGGGGTTGGAAGATGTGGGGCGGACACTCCTGTCCGCCTCTGCCTGCGGGGTTGACGAACCCTGGTTCGGCTTTGTTCCCGGACGCTGCGGTTTTGATTTCCGGCCTCTCGCGGGCAGGAGTGCCCGCGCAACACCATCCAGATCGAAGACGATATGTTTGCCCATGCGGTGAACATTAGTGATACGGGCGTGTTCGAGCGTGGCGGCAATTTCATGAGCCGGGGATTTCAGCGGCTCTTTTTTTTCGCCCAGCCATACCGATTCAATGACGTCTCCGGTGACGCGCTTGGCGAGGCCGCGGGCGATGGTTTCGACTTCAGGAAGTTCAGGCATGTCTGTTGGATTCGAGCACTCGTATTGTCACACGTCTACCTTGTCATTCCGAGCGAAGCGAGGAATCTGCTCTCGGGGGGCAGCACGCAAAAAAGCAGATTCCTCGCGCCAGAAAAAAGGCGCTCGGAATGACAAAACAACTGGGATCACTGCGCAGCGCCCGCAGATCACTTCTTCAGGAAATTCCCCTGCTCGAGTTCTTTGAAGGCCTGCTGCAGTTGCTCTTGCGTGTTCATCACGATGGGGCCATACCACGCGACCGGCTCCTCCAGAGGCTTGCCCGAGACCAGCAAAAATCGGATGCCGTCTTCGCCTGCGGTCACGCGCACTTCATCTCCGCTATCAAACAAGATCAGCGAGCGGTTGTCGGCGTCGGTGGGCGGAGTCGTGTCGGCCCACTTCACGCTCTCTGTGGGCACGGCCAGCGGTTCGGAGGCGTTGCAGAACTTGCCGTCTCCGCCAAACACGTAGGCGAAGGCGTGGCGCGTGGTCTCGACCGGAAGCGTCTTGGTCTCGCCCGGCGGCACCGACACATCCAGATAGACCGGGTCGGCGGCGATTCCATCCACCGGGCCTTTCTTGCCCCAGAAACTTCCGCACACGACGCGCACGTGGGTGCCATCATCGTCGGTGATTTCGGGGATGTCTCCCGTCTTCACTTCCTGATAGCGCGGCGGCGTCATCTTCAGCGATGCCGGCAGATTCGCCCACAACTGAAAGCCGTGCATGCGGCCAGTGGGATCGCCCTTCGGCATTTCCTGATGAATGATGCCGCTGCCGGCGGTCATCCATTGCACGTCGCCGGCGGCGATGGCGCCGTGATTGCCCATGCTGTCGCCGTGCTCCACGGTTCCGGCGAGGACATAAGTGATGGTCTCGATGCCGCGATGCGGATGCCAGGGAAATCCCGCGAGATAATCCTTGGGAACATCGTTGCGGAAGTCGTCAAGCAACAGGAACGGATCAGTTTCCTTGGTATTGCCAAAGCCAAACGCGCGGCGGAGATGGACTCCAGCGCCCTCGAGGGTCGGCTTCGACTTGATCACACGCTTAATCGGTCGGATGGACATGGTGGCCTCTCTAGCCTCGCTGTAGGGTGACTTGCTTTTGATGCGGCAGGGGGCTGGTTGGACGCATCGGGCTCAGCCCTTGGTGCAGAAACTCGTTTTCTTTGAGAAGCGAGTGACGCAATCTGTTGCATTCCGATCTCTTGCATTCCGATGATATAAGCTGCCATCTCGAAATGAGCGGCTCGCCTAGACGTTCGGGAAAACTCCGAAAGCTAATGCGCGATGAGTTTTCGACCCAGCTCCGGTATTACAAGTAAGAATCGATGCTGATCCATCGGCAGCGCTGGAACGGAGGCACATTAATGAACGAGTTCGCTAGCAACGTCGAGCGTCATCGCCGCGAGCTGCTGCTCCACTGTTACCGCATGCTCGGCTCTTTGCCGGACGCCGAGGACGCGGTGCAGGAAGCTTTGCTTCGCGCCTGGCGGTATCGCGACAGCCTGAAGGAAGGCGCGCCGCTGCGCCCGTGGCTCTACCGCGTGGCCACGAACGCCTGCCTCGATGCGATTGCCCGCGATGAGCGGCGGGCGGTGCTCGCGGCCCGGGCCGCGGCGGATGATGGCTGGACCGGGGAGCTGGAAGATGTTGTCTGGCTGGGGCCGATTCCGAACTCCGTACTCGAACCAGCCAGCCCGCCAGCGAAAACACCGGAGGCGATGACGCTGATGCGCGAAACCCTCGAGATCGCCTTTCTGACGGTAATCCAGCTCCTCACACCGCAGCAGCGGGCTGCCTTGATACTGTGCGACGTGCTGGACTGGTCCGCCAAGGACGCTGCCGACCTGCTCGACCTCAGCGTCGCAGCCGTAAACAGTGCATTGCAGCGCGCGCGGGTCAGGCTCCGCGAGCGTCTGCCGTCTCGCAAGCCACCCTGGCCCGCCAACGTGGATGCCAGCGCGGCCGAGCGCGACCTGCTAAAGAAATACGTCGAGGCGAGCGAATCGGCGGATTTTCGGGCTTTCGAATCGATCATCCGTGCGGACGCAACCTTCCGCATGCCGCCCGACTTCGGCACCGCCGAAGGCCGTGACGAGATGTTCAAGCTATGGGTCGAAGGAGGATTCGGCTCCGAACGATTTGGTCGCCTCCACTGCGTTGTAACCCACGCCAACCTGCAGCCGGCGGTCGCAGCTTATGTGCGCCGGCCCGGCGATTCCACCTGGCGAGCTCTGGCGCTGGAGCTTCTTCGAATCGAGGACGGCTTGATCACGGAGATCGTGGTGTTCATGCCGGAAAATTTCCCGGCGTTCGGGCTCCCGATAATGATGGACGCGCCGCCGGAGAGGAACAAATGTCATTGATCTGTTCGGAAAAATCAGAACGTTCTGCAGTTTTTCGGCGAGTGGGACTGGTCGATGTCCGGTCTGTCTCTCGTCTCTCCGGAAAGAAAAAATGGAGTGGAGGTCGATCTTCGGTTCCCCGAACGACTATCTCATAACAGGACGATGAGCTACGGCTCTGAGGCACAGGACACGAGGAGGAATGGATGAGATACGTCTGTTTGGGATACTACGACAAAGACAAACACGAAAACATGACCGAAGCCGAGCAACACGCGATGTTCGAGACATGCTCTGAATACGACGACCACCTTCGCGCCAATGGGCATTTTGCTGGTGGAGAATCTCTTCAGCCTTCGGAAACCGCCTTGACCTTGTGTTGGAAGAACGGCAAAGTCGCGACTACGGACGGTCCTTATGTGGAAACCAAGGAACAACTCGGTGGCATTCTCGTCCTTGAGGCGCGGGATATGAATCATGCTGTGCAGATCATGACGCAGCATCCAGCGCTAAAGTACGGCAGCATTTTCGAGATTCGGCCAGCGGCAGACTTGAACGAAATTATGAAGCAGAGCGAGCGGCGGCGGCGAAAGGATACCTCGCGATGAGGGCGCGGCACCCATAGTTGCGGTAGCTTCGGCAATTCAAACTCTGGGCTTCCGCCGGAAGCAAGTAACGGCGGGTGGCCGACAAAACTGAAAAGGGGATCAAATGAGAAATGTAACCTACGCAATCAACCTTACCTTGGACGGCTGCTGCGACCATACGAAATTCAATCCCGATGAAGAAACACATGAATATTTTACGCACCTCCTGCGAGATGCTGACCTGCTCGTCTATGGGCGTAAAACCTATCAATTGATGGTTCCTTATTGGCCTGACATCGCAAAAAGCCAGTCCGAGACAAAATCGGATATCGAATTTGCTCAAGTATTTGTCTCCAAGAAGAAGATTGTTTTTTCACGATCATTGGCCAGCGCTGAAGATGAAAACACGAAAATCGTTGGTACGAACCTTCGCGACGAAATACTTAAACTGAAGCAAGAACGGGGCAACGATATTTTGGTCGGTGGTGTAGATGTTCCTTCACAACTGATGGAGCTTGGCCTGATTGACGAATATCGTTTTGTCGTTACGCCAATCATTGCTGGCGAAGGGAGACGCTTGTTTGAAGGCGTCAACCTGCCGGAGAAACGCCGATTGAAACTTGTCGAGACAAAGACTTTTAAATCAGGAAGCGTTGCGCTTCGTTACTTGAAACAGTGAGAACAATCTGCGACAGAAGCGATATTTCGCTGATGTGGTTGACGCAACGGCGTGTTCTTTCTCCGGGTCCGTGGCCGATCGAAGTGAAGGGGACTCTTAGAACCGCTGGTCGCCATATCTTTGCGGCGCCATTGCCGCTATCAACGATCGGCATTGACGATGCCTCAACCCAGTGCTAAGTTTGGCTCGAGTTGACTCAGCGCGAAGGATAAAACCCATATGGGGTCGTCCGCCATCACAGCAACTTATGGAGACTCTAATATCGCCAAGAGTTCGGCGTCAGTCGTGCAAACTGTGCAATAAGAAAAGTGGAGTGGAATTGTTCGTCAACCAAACAGAGGTACGAGCGACCAATCGGCGAAACGACCCGGCACTACTGCAAGAAGCGATCACAGAAGCCCGGACGGGCCTCCGCGAAGGCGGCCTGCCCATTGGTTCGGTCTTGGCTGACCGCGCCGGCAATATCGTCGCTCGTGGCCACAACCTGCGCGTGCAGACGGGCGATCCTACGGCGCATGCGGAGACGGTTTGCATTCGCAATGCGGGGCGGCGGCGGGATTGGCCGGAACTGACGCTGGTCAGCACACTAAGTCCGTGCATCATGTGCACAGGGACGGCTTTGCTCTACCGCATTCCACGAGTTGTGATTGGCGAGAATCGCAATTTTCTGGGCGCGGAGGATTTGTTCCGCGCGCGTGGGGTTGAGGTTGTGGTGCTCGACGATGCCGAGTGCGTGCGCATGATGGCGGAGTTCATCCGCGAGCATGGGGATTTGTGGAATGAGGATATTGGGAAGTAGCTCTGCACGGCTGGCTCGCTTCGCTCGCTGGACAGCCAAAGGCGGCTGTCCCCACACATGAAACGCGCCTGTCTCCACGTTGCCTACTCTGCTTTTAGTTTCTTCAGGGCCGCTACTGCGTTTTCGTTCTTGGGATTCAGGTCGACCGATTTCTGATAGTTCTTTATGGCCTGTTCTTTGTCGCCATTCTTCATGTAGGCCTCGCCCAGGCTGTCGTAGGCATTCCATGAGTCGGGATGCAGCTCGACATTTTTCTGTAGCAGCAGAATCGAGTCGGCGAATTTTTGGCTGCCCATCAGGGAGTACCCGGCGTTATTGATTGTCGATTCGGAGATTGCCCCGCTGGCAATTTCTTTGGAAAACTCCGCCAGCGCTGCCGCTCCGCCCTTCTGCACTGCGGCCCTCGTGAACATCAGCCCCGGCGAGTCGTAGTTTTCATACTTGAGCCAATCGAATGTGGGCTGCTCGCCGCCCAGGGTCTCGGCCAGAATCTCGCGCCCGATGGAGAGACCATTCTCGCTATTGGTCATGTAGACGACGCCGGACTTCGACTGCGGACGCACCACGAAGAATGCCTTGAAGACGCCGTTGTCGCCCCAGTGCCACAGCGATTCGCCTTCCGCCGTCTGCTCGATGCCGACGCCGAGGCCCCAGAAGATCGTCGTCGACAACTTGCCGGACGGCGTGCCCTCGACACAGTTCGAACAGCCGGTATCGACCGCAACCTGCGAAGCTTCCATGTCGCGCAGCGTGGCCGGCTTTAATCCCTTTTTCTGCAGGACGGCGTCGAGAAAAATTGCATAATCTTCCGCGGTGGTCTCAAGACTCGCAGCGGCGTTGGCCTGTTCGGCCTTGAACAAATCCGCCGGTGCGCCGCCCACGTCGTGTCCAATGGCCACGTCGTTCTCAAACGCCGGATTCCACACATAGCTCGAATGCTTCATGCCCAGCGGGCCGAAGACGGCCTCCTGCATGTAATCGTTGAGTGGCTTGCCCGTGATTCTCTCCACGGCTCTCTGCAGAAAAACCATGCCGGCGCCGGAATAGCTGAAGCGTTCTCCGGGAGTGAAATGGATGGCCAGCGGCTGGCCATCTCCCGGCCAGTTGGGAAATCCGGTGCGATGGCTGAGCACGATGCGGGCGGTGATTTGATTGAACCGCGGATCGCCCGCGGTAAATTCCTTGGGAAGGTAGGGCGCCAGCGGTTCGTCCAGTTTCAGTTTGCCGGAATCCACCAGCTTGAGCACGCCATAGGCGAAGACCGGCTTGCTCAGCGAGCCTACGTTGAACATCGTCTCTTTCGTGACCGGCTTTTTGGTCGCTTCGTCGCGAATGCCGAAACTCTCGTCCCACACGGTCTTGCCGCCGCGGATTACGGCGATCGAAAGCCCCGGCACTCCGGCTTTCTCCATGAGCGTTGGAATATCTTTTTCGAGACCCGCCTCACTCGCGGCATCGACGGGGACAGGGGATTTCTGGGCCGCGCATAGCGCTGCGCCCAGCAAGAGAAAAGTCGCGATTCGACGCCAGGCTTGGCATGAACACACTCCGATCAGGGATGAGTCTATGCTTAGACGGAGACGAGCGCTGATGGTGAGGAAGATCGACGGGGCGTACTCTGGCTGGCTCGCTTCGCTCGCTGGACAGCCGAGGGCGGCTGTCCCTACATAAGACGGACGGGCTAATGCGCCTGTCCGCACGTGATTCGTTGCGCTACATTCTTATGCGGGGCTTGTACGGAGCATTTCCCTGTTTCTGTTCTTTCGGCACGACTTTCACAGGGTCTGGTGACTCGTACAGTGGGACCACAGCGCTGCCGTCGCGGCAGAGGCTGGCGACTCGCTGCAAGGAGCCGTTGGCGTCGGGGATCGTCATCACGGGGCCGTAACAGTAGACGGCGTGGCCGCTCGCGGCTAAGTACCAGCGTCCACCTTTGGGGCGCTGGGCGGTGTGCATCACGGGTTCGCGCAACTGCGGCTTCTGTGGCGTCACGTGGGCGACGTTCACACTCAACAACAAGGCTAGGGTCAAGGCCTTCATTGGGTCACTTTCTTACTGCGAACCTGCTTCGAGCAATCTGCCACAGAGTTACTGCCATTTCTTCTTGCGTTAGATCGTAATCAGCGACCGTTCCTGATCAGCCAGATCTGACGCTGGCTTTGACGGCATCTGGAACTGGGGTTTCTGTGTCTGCTTCTGCGCGCGTTGCTGTGGTACCGCCTGGGAAGACGGGGCCTGCTTCGATGGTGCCTGGGTCGACGGAGTTACTGGATTTTGGGTCGATGGAGCCTTCACGGTCGGAACCTGCGAGTGGCCCTTCGCGGTGGTCGCGGCCGCGTCCTTGTTCGCCTGCATTTTAAGGGTAGTCAATTCCGTGCTGTCGCGAAACAGCTCGCGAATCAGCGCGCGCTGCGACTCGATGGTTGCGCCCTGCTCGATAATCAGCATGGTCATCAGGCCATACGAGATCAGAAATAACACGGTCAGCAGCGGCAACCAGCCGCGCTTTTTGGGAGCAGCCGACTGCTCCATGCGATTCACGACCGGTACGGTGGCGCCGTTCACCAGGGACATCAAATGTCACCCCAATCTTTCGCCTAGAGGCCAGCAGGCAGTGGATAAAGTGCATCTCGTGAGCCATCGCAGCAGATGTCGGTAATGCATTGATAATGCCGCACTTACAACCATCGCGGCGGGGCATCCGAATCTTCGCAAGTGCAACTCGCTGCACAAAATGAGCAAGCGGGATTTGCCGAAACCGGCCTGGAATCCCATTACTTTGGTCACTGTCCTGAAGGCTCAATTGTTCTTAAGATTACAAAAAGGGCGGAAAGTTTTGCCTTTAGAGGATCGCAAGCATGCGGATGCGATGCTTTCTAGTTCTTCTCCTATTGTGTTCGTGCGCCTTCGGACCGAAGGCTCAAAGCCAGCAAGCTTTGGCCGACGGCGCCCGCAAGGTTGTCCAGAAAATTGTTCCGATTTATCCCGCGGTCGCCAAGCGAATGAATTTGAGCGGTACGGTGAAAGTACTGGCCGTGGTCGCCCCGGACGGATCGGTGAAAAAAGTTGAACCGTTGGGCGGCAGCCCGCTGTTACTGCAGGCCGCTGAGGATGCCATCGCCAGGTGGAAATATGCCCCGGCCAGCGCCGAATCGCGGGAGCCGGTGGAGATGCGTTTCAATCCTCAGCCTTAAAGACCTGTCTTATTTGCCGAGCACCAGCTTGGCGATGGTCGCCAGCTGCATATTCGAGGTGCCTTCGTAGATCTTACCGATTTTGGCGTCGCGCCAGTATTTTTCCACCGGATAATCTTTGGTGAATCCATATCCACCGTAGATTTCAATGGCCAGCGAAGTTACGCGCTCGGCGACCTGCGAGGCGAAGAGCTTGGTCATGGCGGCTTCTTTGACGAAGTTCACCCCAGCATCTTTCATGCGAGCGCAGTTGTAGACCATCAGGCGCGCGGCCTCGATTTCGGTCGCCATCTGCGCGATTTGGAATTGAATTCCCTGGAACTCAGAGATAGCCTTGCCAAACTGCTTGCGCTCGACCGCGTATTTGCAGGCGAACTCCCAGGCGCCGCGGGCCAAGCCGATCATCTGGGCGCCGATGCCGATGCGTCCTTCGTTCAGCGTCTCGATGGCGATCTTGTAGCCCTTGCCCGGCTCGCCGAGAATGTTCTCTTTGGGCACGCGGCAGTCTTCAAGGATGAGCTCGCAAGTAGATGACGCGCGGATGCCGAGTTTGTCTTCTTTCTTGCCAACTGTAAATCCAGGAAAATTCTTCTCGACCAGAAATGCGGTGATGCCCTTGTATCCGGCGCTGGGATCGAGCGTAGCGAACAGGACGAAGAGTCCCGCCTCTTTAGCGTTGGTGATCCAGAGCTTGCGCCCATTGAGAACGTAATCGCTGCCCTTGAGCTCGGCGCGCGTCTGCAACGCGAACGCATCGGAGCCGGAACCGGCCTCGCTGAGCGCGTAGGCACCGACAGTCTCGGTCGCCATCTTCGGCAGGAAGCGTTGCTTCTGTTCTTCCTTGCCCCAGCGCAGCAGGGCGTTGTTGACCAGCGTGTTCTGCACGTCGACGATGACGCCGGAGGACGCGTCGACGCGAGAAAGCTCCTCTACGGCGAGGATCGCCTCGAAGAATTTTGCGCCGCCTCCGCCGTACTGCTCGGGAATTTCGATGCCCATCAGGCCAAGCTGAAAGAAATCGTGGATCAGATCTTTTTCGAAGACGCCTTTTTCATCCATCTCCTTCACCAGCGGACGGACCTTCTCGTCGGCGAATTGGCGAATGTTGTCGCGAAAAAGAATCTCGTCTTCGGTAAGCGTGGTCAGGGGCGCGGGAGTAGGTGCTTGCAGAACAGTCTCAGGCATGGGACACCCTTCAAAAATAAGATGCCAAACCGGCAATTCTAGCACCCCGCAAATAGGGAACCGAAATGCGTACACCACGAAGGGCACGAAGGAATTCTTGGAAATTGCTTTCCTTCGTGAACCTTCGTGTCCTTTGTGGTTGATGCCTTTGTGGTGGTTCTAGTCGCGCTTGGGAACCAGCTTCAGCCCATCTGCTTGCAGGATGCGCTTGATCTGACTGCGGGCGTGGACGGCCCATGGACCGGTGGTGTCGAGCTTGACATAGGCCTGCCAGTGTTTCAGAGCCTTGCGCGGCTCGCGGATTTTTTCGAAGGCCAGCGCAAGATTGTAGTGCGCGTCGGCGTAAGTAGGAGCCAACTGCAGAGCGGTCTTATAGGTCTGAATGGCCTCGTGGACGCGGCCCGGTTTCGTCGAGCACATTACCCAGATCGAAATAAGCCAGCGCGTAACGCGCATCGGCTTCCAGCGCATGCCGGTAGTGCTTCTCGGCCTGCACAAAATCCTGCCGGTTGTAATAGAGCGTGCCCAGATTAATGTGGGCGGCAGCGTGGGCCGGGTCGAGATCGAGAACTTTGTGATAGGCGGCGATGGCTTCGCTCTGGCTGGTCGGATCTTCTTCCAGGGAGATGCCCCGCGCAAACCACGATGCGGCCTCGGCTTCGCGCGGGCTAGGCTCGCGGCGCGGCACCGGCGTGCTGGTCAGCACTTTTTCGCGCTCGGAAAAATCCATCAGGAACTGCCCGGCAATCGGCTCCAGCAGCTTGCCATCATGGCGGAAGGCCACGCGATGCTTGGCCGTGGACCATGCTCCCGCCTCAAGCAGCGGTTTCTCCACGCCGGATGCCTGCTTGCGCATGGCATCGAGCGACTGGCGAATCACCGCCGGACGCACGCTCATGGCACACAGGTCGCGAACCTTCTTAATTTCCAGTAAGTCGGAGAAGGAATAGTTTTCGGCTGAGGTCACCAGTCCGATGCGCTCCCAGTTGGCTAACTGGCGCGGAGTGACGTGAAGAATTCTCAGTAAATCGGTTCGGCTGTACACAATGACACAACGCTCGCGGGCTGCGCGAGAAGGTTCGCGCCATTATCGTAAATTTGCCCCTGTTTCCGCAACTGCAAACCATGTGGAAGGCTGTGGAGAACCTGGTTGATTTACATGCAGCGAGGATGGTGCAACTCGCTCCTACACCGCGCCGCTGACCGCGACCGCGGCCGCCTGATACTCCTCGTAGGTGCCTTTAAAGTCAGTGATTTTGTGGTTATTTTCGAAATGCCAGATGCGGGTAGCTACCTCATCGATCAGATCGTGATCGTGCGTAACCAGCAGGACCGTTCCGTGATAGCGCTGCAGTGCAATATTCAGCGCGTTGATCGATTCGAGGTCGAGGTGGTTGGTCGGCTCGTCGAACACCAGCACATTCGGCTTCTGCAGCATCAGCTTGCAGAAAAGCAGACGCGCCGCCTCGCCACCTGAAAGCACACTGGTCGATTTATTGGCATCATCGCGAACGAACAACATCTGCCCCAGGACTCCGCGAAGTTCTTCCGTCACGGCTGCCGGATCCCACTGATGCAGCCATTCGATCACCGTGGTGCCTTCTTCAATCAGGCTGCGATGGTCCTGTGCGAAGTAGCCAATGGAGGCCTCGTGGCCCCAGAGAACTTTGCCGGAATCGAGGAACGATCCACTATAGCCGCTGGTCTTGCGCAGCTCGGCGTCTGGCGTGTTTGGCGAATGCGCCAGCAGCGCGTTCAGCAGCGTGGTCTTCCCTGCCCCGTTGCGCCCCATGAGCGCGATCTTCTCGCCGCGGGTGATGCTGGCGGTGAAATTGCGGATGACATGATTGTCGTCGTAGCTCTTGTTGAGATGTTCGAGCTCGAGAATGTGCTTGCCCGAAGGCCGCTTCTGTTCGAATTTGATGAATGGACGCGCGATGTTCGATTTCGCAAGTTCCGTCACTTGCAGGCGTTCGACTTCCTTGCGCCGCGATTGCACCTGGCTCGACCGCGTTCCGGCAGCGAAGCGCGCAATGAATTCGTTCAATTGATCGATCTTCTTTTCCCGCTGCGCGTTCTGCGATTCGATCTGCGAGCGCACCTGCGTCTTGGCTACCACCATGTCATCGTAGGTGCCGGTATAGGTAATAATCGTCTGGTAATCGATGTCGGCGATGTGCGTACAGATGCTGTTCAGGAAATGGCGATCGTGTGAAATCGTGATCACGATGCCGTCGTAGTTGTTCAGAAATCCCTGCAGCCAGTGGATCGAATCCAAGTCGAGGTGGTTCGTAGGCTCGTCGAGCAGTAATGCTTGCGGATGGCCGAATAGCGCCTGCGTCAGCAGCACGCGAACTTTCTGTCCGCCTTGCAGTTCGCCCATCTTGCGGGCGTGCAACTCTTCCGAAATGTCGAGGCCTTGCAGCAGAATGGCGGCATCGCTCTCGGCCGAGTATCCGTCCTCTTCGCCGACGATGCCTTCAAGTTCTCCCAGTTTCATGCCGTCTTCGTCTGTCATGTCATGCTTGGCATAGATGGCGTCGCGCTCGTGCATGGCGGCCCACAGACGCTTGTTGCCCATGATGACGGTATCAATCACAGAATGGGCATCGAAGGCGAACTGGTCCTGGCTCAACACACCCACCTTGCGGGGGCGGACAACGGTGCCTTTTTGCGGGTCCATCTCGCCGCTGAGCAGCTTCATGAATGTGGATTTACCCGCGCCATTGGGCCCGGTCAGGCCATAACGTTTACCCGGCGTGAACGCCGTGGAGACTTCGTCAAACAGAATTTTCGCGCCGTAGCGCATGGAAACATTACTGACTGAAAGCATGGTTCTGGCTTCTCTTCTTTCGTGCTCTGTGCTTCTTTCGGGAAGCTCTTCAGGAACTGCGGGAAATTTCCGCCAAGACGGTACGCAGCTGGAGTTAATAGAATATCATGCCCGCCGCTAGCCTCTGCCGCAGTAAAGTGCTACAGTTTTAGCCCGCTAAGCGTTCTCGGGAGGCGTCGCCATGTCTATCGAACCAGGCTTGCAGCGGGCAATCCGCAGTCTTCTTATCATGGTTATCACAGCGGCGGCGGCAACCACATTGTCGGCACTCGGCTGGGCCGCCAGCACCACGAAGCTGATCTACAGCTTCGCCGGCAACGCCGACGGCGAATACACCGACACCGAACTCGTGATGGACGGCGCCGGCAATCTCTACGGCACGTCGGTGCAGGGCGGAATCTACGGCGGCGGCACGGTCTTTGAGGTCACTTCGGCCGGAGTCCACACCGTGCTCTACAACTTCACCGGCGGTGCCGATGGCGGAGAACCGTACAAGGGCGTCACATTCGATTCCCAAGGCAATCTTTATGGAACGGCGGTCACCGGTGGTGGAGGATCGTGCGAAGGCGGCTGCGGGGTTGTGTTCAAGCTGACGAACGATGGAGGCACCTGGACGCAGAGCGTGATTCATACCTTCACCGGTGGCAATGACGGTTCAGGCCCCGGCAGCCCAGTGTCGTTCGACAAAAACGGAAACCTGTATGGCACGACTCCGACCGGCGGCAGCCAGGGCCAGGGCGTCGTCTATCAACTGAAGCCGAACGGAAGCGAAGGCTGGCAGCTTCATGTGATTCACACTTTTACCGGCGGTGCGGACGGCGGCGGTGGCGGCGCGGGTCGGCTCCTAATCGACGCGGCCGGAAATCTCTATGGCGTATGCACGGTCGGCGGCGCCAACGGATTCGGCAACGTGTTCAAGCTCTCGGAGAGTCAGGGAATGTGGCGGCTCACGACTCTGTACTCCTTTAAAGATCAGCCCGACGGCGCTTTGCCTTATGGCGGAGTGGTGTTCGACAAGTCCGGCAATCTGTATGGCACGACGTACTACGCTGGCGCCAACGATCTGGGCACGGTGTACAAGCTGACGACGCACACCGGCACGACGTGGACGGAGAGCGTGCTCTACAGCTTCAAGGGCGGCTTGGACGGCGCCAGCCCCATCAGCAGCCTGGTCGCGGACGCGTCTGGAAATTTCTACGGCACGACCAGCGATGGCGGCGCCAGCGCCTGCAGTTGTGGAGTCATTTTTAAAATGACCCGCGGGTCGAGCGGCAAGTGGAGCGAGAGCGTCGTTTATCGTTTTCCCGGCAAACCCAGTCCCGGCTTTGCCTACAACGGCATGGTCGGCGATGCCGCCGCGACTACGTTCTATGGCGCGACTGTGCACGGGGGATCCGACAACGACGGCGCCATCTACCAATTCACACCCTAGGATCATTGTGCGGGAAGTTCAGATCGATTAGTGCGACGCGCCGCTCGCCTCAACTAACTGGCGCACGGGAGCGGCAACCATCAGTAGCAGATTCGCGTTTGGCTTAGCCGCTTCATCGATGGCCGCGAGTTGCTGCACCTTCCACGCATCTGGCGCGGACTGCGCCTTGTCGAGGTAGTCGAGGGCCTGCAGTCCAGCCGCGCCCAGAGCCGACAATTCCTGCGACAACGGTTCATCTTCCTGCAGCAGAGCAGACTGCGTGAGCAGCGGCTGAAGTTTCCCATCATTGTCGCGCCAGAGCGTGAGCCAGTTGCGAATCTGCGCTTCTGCAATCTGATCTTTCGCGCCGCTCTGCACGAACGCTTGCACCAGCGCCGCGAACTGCCGAGCTGTGTCGCTCTCGGGATACACGGCGTCTACCAACTTTGTAAGCGGGGCCCGCAGGTCGATGGGAGATTTCGTCAAGTTCTCTCGGCTGTAATCCTTCACCGGTTCGACTACGTCGGCGAGCACGCGCAGCGAAGTAATATCCGCGTCACCCGCCATGCGATGCAGCATGTGCATACGCGCAGAGCGGTGACTCAGCCCAAGCCATTCCAGGTCGAGGCTGACGGCGTTCAACCGTGTGTACATCGAGGCAACATCAGTTAGATTTTGCGGCGACCAGAGCCGTTCGGCAATCGCGGCATTGCGCGGCCAGATGTGCGAATCCACATTTTCCGGCGTAATCCATTCCGCCCACATGCAGGCTTCGCCACCGAGGATGCGCCGCGCGTCATCCGGCGTAAGACTCAAGGCCGGATCCGCGTTCGGTAGGACCATCGGGTCGACCGCATAGTGCCGCGCCGCCGGCCACATCAGATCAAGATAGTACCCGTACGAGAGCAGGCCGCTGTAGCCCTGTTTGGCGGCTGCGGCGAGCGACTGCTGTCCGCGCCACGACTGCACCACAATCGTCTTCGGCAAATCGGGATGCAGGATCTCATCCCATCCCACCATTATTTTGTGATTCTTGGCGACCATCTTCTGCAGGTGCTGATTGAAGTAGGCCTGCAGGTCTTGATTGGTTTTCATTCCGTGGGCGCGCATGAATTCCTGAATCTTCGGATTCGCGCTCCACTGCTTGCCGTTCACTTCGTCGCCGCCGATGTGAAAATATTCGTCGGGAAAAAGCTTGGCCATCTCGGCGATAAATTCTTCCAGAAATTTATAGGTCGATTCGCGCGTGGGATCGATGGCAGCATCGTAGACCCCGATGGTCCGGCCGACTTCATAAGGACCGGGCCCGCTCGCTAGTTCTGGATAGGCCACAAACCATGCGGTCGTATGTCCCGGCAT
>CAVWQT010000009.1:0-185518 GCA_963757095.1 uncultured Acidobacteriota bacterium
CGCGCCAGCCGCTCGGATCCTAGCCATTCCGATTGCTTGATCACTTTGGCGGTATTGCGGGCCAAATTGTGGGTAGCGCGCAAATTGCTGCCGAAGAGGGGAACATTCCCGTTCACGGGGCGATCGAGCACAATCTTTCCCTCGCGGGTAACCAGGTCGATCCGAACGCTTAATTTTGTCGCTCCGCTAAAAGTCGTCACTGCCCGCCGTGTCTCGCTCCCCGGCGTGTATCTCACCACGGTCGCTTTTAGAACGAGCAAGTTGGGAGCGTCGCCAGCCTTACGATCTCCCTCCCGGAACACGTGCTTGAACTGGTGTGTCTTGTTCAATTCCTCGATGAGGCTCTCGTAGATGGCGGCTTGGAAGAAATAAGCAAGCTGGATCTCGCCGGGCTCAACCCAGTCTATCTGCACACTCCATTGCGGGGCGTAACCGCTGTTTACAGGCGAGGATTTCTCGGATGGAGATTGGCCAGCCATTTCACGGGGAGATGCAACCGCGACGGCAACGATGACCGCGAGACAGATGTATAAATTCAGTTTATTGCTTTTCATAGGCCTCCGAAGTGCTGGGTTCCGCTGACCGGTCGTCGTGATGACTGGGAGATACTTCCCGAGTCACAAGCTCCTGTCGGACGTGTGTAGCTTGTCCTTCCTTTACCTGGAAGACTCGCGGCGTGAACTCCTCCATCAGCGTCGACATATTCCACGGTCAGGGTGTCGTATTTCTTATGGGCAAAGAGACTGACGACCCGGCCACTTCCGAACGGAGCCGCAGCCTTCCCGATCTTCAGCCGGCGTTCCGCCGACCTGCTTGCTCTCGCTGCCCAGAAACACCCCCTGAACAGACGCGATCTTTACCTCTGCGGCGGGCTTTGCATCCTGCTCAAATCGCAACGCGTCGTCCTTAACCGACAAGGTCCCGTTGCAGTTGTTTTTTGTGTTGGGGAAACCCAGGAGATGAGTAGCGCGAATGCTGAACGGTGGGTTCACCTTCGATGTTGTAGTGGCGCTCTGGGCCAATGCACCAATGCCGGAGCACAACAGTAATGCCCAGACACTGATAAGTACGCGTCCGTAGAAGCAGCCGCTCTTTTCGTTCCTTCGAACAAATAAACGATACATTCTTCCTCCGGGTCGACTCGAATCGCTGCGTCGAAAGGTAACTCCTGAACAAAACTTCTCGAGCATGACTCTGCCGCAACAGGCTCTATTTCGATTGCTTAGCATCGGTAACCGGTCTCTGGCTTACAATCGGCACCTGAAGCGACCGACCCAACATGTCGTTGTAGGTGATTGTGTTCTTTCCGACGAGTACTAACATCTCGCGCCCGGTTGCGTATTTCGGGGCGATTTCGCCCGCCGGTGTTGTGTACCGCACCAGATAAATTGTGCTACCCACCTTCACGGATACTTCATAGGTGATGGGATCAGACGCGTCCTCTCCTGCGGCCGGATGCGGCTTCACCTCAGTAATGGCGGCTATCTGCCAATTCGACGTCGTCTGGCAAAGAGCCGGAAATGTCAGCAGGCACAGAGCGATTAGACCTATTAGCTTCCGCACGATTGACTCCTCCCGTTTACTCTTTCTTGGTCCGGCAATTCGGTCCCACGAACGACCGCTCGCCGAAGAGCAGACCCTAATCACTTGTGTTGGATCGCAATCCCCATGCCATTGGCTGAAGCGTGGGGTAAAGTCTTCAACGCGGTTGACTCTTCATGTGTTTGCATGTCTTCGGTCTCGCAGACTCACCGCACCTCAAGTGCCAAGTTGAGCCCACATCTGGGCACATGCCTAGTGCTGGGCACAGGCAGCATATTTAATACCAACGCCCCACTGAGGAACTGCTTCGTTGTCGGCTCTTATTCGCGATTCGGCATTGGCATTGCGCTTGCACTCTCGTAGCTGAGCGAGGCGGCAGGCAGTTAGTGGCCGAGACGGACTCCGCAGCCAACCACTACGGGCTACTGAGAGCCGAAAACCCGCGGCACAGCTCCGTCTTTTGCGGCCGCTGTTCTGCCCCTCGCATCTTTTTAGGATCTCTGGATAGGAGAATGATTATGAGCACCTTTGACACACTGCCGGGTGAATCGAATGCGTACGTCATCTCGTCAATCATTAACTTGGTCTGCCCACAATGCGGTGGAAGAATGTCGGAATTCCAATGTGAAGGGAGATGCCGCAGAAACTGGATCGCTGAATGGGAATGGGCGAGTCAGGTCACCAGGAGTCCCAAATCACGGCTAGGCGCAGGCGTTTTAACCAAATGAACCACGCCCCGCTTTGTTCAGTGCGCTCGTGCCACACTGTTCCTTCTGTTGAGGAATCTGCAATCGGTTGTTCGCCTACAGTCGTGAGCCCCGAGAATGTGAGGATTAGCAGAAAGACGAGCTTGATGCCGGAATTCGAACAGCGCTAACGTCTGCCTGTGCTGACGATTCGTGCCATGACCGCGGTGAAGGCTACCCAGCGGTTTTCTTTGCTGATCGATCTCTTTGAGGTGGTGATTCGGTTCATCGTCCTTGTACAAGTTGCAGACCATTTGGGTGGCTCACAACAAGCGGAGGTACTTGCCAATATTCCAGATTTGTCCAAACTGTCCAAACTGTCCAAACCGTCACTGGGCATTTGGGTCTCCTACCATGTTGTTGGTTATACGGCTACCATGGTTGTCGTTATACCCAAGGAAGGCACTACGCTTGAAGTCGCGCAAACATACAAGAAGCCACACCGCGATTAGGAGGTGTAATTGGCTGATTACGCTCCGCGGATGTGGCTTCTAATAGTCTACGGCGTTATGTTAAATACGCTCACCTCGGAAAGTCAACCTAGGATTGCATTGATATACCGTTACTTACGGCAGCGCTGGAGGCGCTCGAGGTTATCCCGATCTACCTGCGTGCGTGCTGCTAGAAAAGTGTTTTCGGCTTCTCCTAGGACGCGCTGCCGGTCTGGAGGGGGTTGCCAGCACAATGACCTGAGCCGTCGTTCACCTTCCCGCAAGAAAGAGCAGTCGTCACGAACACTTTCTCCATGCGGTAGGCTGGTTTTATGTATGGTTTCTTCTTAGCCGGGGCAAGCGAGTTGTCTGTGCTTTGGGTGTCCGACATTCCAATACAAAGCCTTTCCGGGTGAGCGCGCACATCATAGCCATTCTTTTTCACCACGGCTTTGCCATCGTGGTTTTTGTTACGAAATCGAGACGGATCAGGGCTGGCAATCCCGTGATTGCTGGAATCCAGAGAGATTCGTGCAGCTCTTTGCTCGATTTCGCGGTGCTTTCAAGCGTTGCTTGTTCGGATTTTGTGACAAGAACCCTGATGAACCACACTTCGTAACATCCCAGCAGCTACGTTGGGTGCGAGGGGGAGAAAGGTGTATGCCGTGGATGTCTGGTTTGTAGCGACGTTCTTTCTCGGTGGAGCAATTGGTGCGTCCGCCAGCGTGCTGGTGTTTTCCGTGCAATGCCAGCGGTTGCGGTCCGAATTAGAAAATGGAACTAGTCGGCGACGTTAGCGAACGAATTAGCTCTCCTCTCACGCGATTGTCTCGGCTAGGCATTACTCCGGAAGATGCCGTCAAAGAACGCCACTGCTGCCAGGGCGTTGGGGCTTCGTGGGTGGTGTCTCACAATTGTGACGATCAAACTTGCTAAACAGGTATTGCTGTGCACCAACGGCATCACCTGAATAAGTGGCCGGCGTAAAGAACTTGCGTTGGCACCTCTCGCAGCCTGCCATGACAGGAACCTTGCCCTCATATTTCAGGACGATGAAGTTGCGGTCTGCCATGTCGCGGACAGCCTGTCACAGTTTCAGGGGGTTATGAACTGGGAAACGTTTATCGACCGATTCCTATGTCGAGAAAAAGACTTTCGAGTTCGCCGTGGAGTCCACACGAATCGCAGATTCTCCTGTCGGTTTCATTTTCGAAAGTTTCATGAGCAGTTCTTCAATTTTGCGCTGCTCATGCGGCTGGGGAAGGCTGGTCTGGGTCATGCTGCAATTCTCTCACCTGATCCGGGCAAATGAAAGCACTCTTCGGACCGCACCACCCGGAAGGCGGTATCTGTGGAAATCTTGAAACATTCCGCGTTGGAGGGGAATCGCCTAGATGGAGCCTTCTTGTTTTTCCAGCATAGGCGTAGAGTTCACACATGGACGATTATTCAATCGCGGGACGGACTGGAAAGCTCCGTCGAGAGATTGAACTGATCCAGCAACAGGAGCAACGCTACCGCAACAACAGCCGCCATTCACCAGCTGAGAGTGCAGAACATCAGAAACGAGAGTTTCGTGTCCTTGCCATCCGTGAAGAACTTAGAACGCTTGCTGAAAAAGCAAAGCAACAATCAGGCCACGGATCAGTCTGGTACAGTTGACTTCTTCTCTGCAGTCCTTCAGGCGGCGCGCGCGGTAGAAGAATTGCAGCCTGCTGTGCTGAATTCCTGCCACGGAATATTCCCTTAGTAGCGGCACTCTTGCCCGAGATTCGCAAAGCAACCCAGGCAGAACCGCCGACATCTTGGGGAAGCCGCCCAGTTGATTCTATACGGCGCTCAGATTTATTGTGAACCGCAACAGTCGAGCGTTGGCCGCGATACGGCCGGAAATGGGAGTGCAAACGTGTTTGTAGGCTACATTGACGAGAGTCACGATTCAGCGACCGTACCGAAAGTCTTCACTCTGTCCTGCCTTGTCTCCAGCAATGCGGGTTGGCTCCACTTTGAGTGGGATTGGCTAAAGGTACTGGAATGGAAGAACGGCGAGTTGAGACGGCAGGGTCGCCAAGAAATTCCCCGAGTGCATGCCAACGAACTGAACAACTTTCAGGGAGAATTCAAGGACTGGAGTCCTGACGAGCGGCTAGAGTTCTCCATGAAATTGACTGAGGTGTTCCACAGAAACCCCGTTCATATTCACGGATGGGATATGCCGCTCCAGATTTTAGTTGAGGAGTTCCCGGCGGTCGCACCCAATCCCATCGGCTTTGCCTACATCGTGCTCTTGATGGAGCTTATGCAGCAGATCGGGGAGACCACCTTGAGCCTCAAAGGCTACAAGGATGAACTTCTGAGCCTGCATCACGACCGTTGTGATTATGACGCCGCACTCGCTCAACAGTTCGGTTACATATTGAATGACGAAACTTTTGAGTTTCGCCACCGATTCACATCAATAAATCCAGAATGCTGGGAGCATTGCGTACCGCTCCAACCTGCTGACCTCGTAGCCTACGAAAATTTCAAAGAAGGGATGCGATTTCACGTGCCTGAGTCCAAGGAAGCAAAGCGCGGGAAACCACGCCAAAGCCTTACGGCGCTTATTGACCTGGACTCAATTTCTGCACGGGCTAGAGGCTTCACTCGGGATGGTATTCGGGCACTGAAAAATACCATCGACACTCTGGATGAAGATGCCAAGAAAATCCTGTTTGCCACCGCAAGAATACGACAATGACCAAGTGCTGCTACCTCTGGCGTCATCTCTGGGTCTGTGCGCCTTTGCCCAGCAAATGACTTCCGTAGAAGTCCTGACGTACGAGATGAACTCCGCAGAAATATGAACCAGTCGCGGGTTGGCATACCGACTGGGCGACCAGCCTGGAATCGTGGCCGCAAGCTCGGCTCCTACTCAGACGAACACAGGGAAAACATTCGCAAAGGCGTGACCTTGGCATGGGCCAGAAGGGGCCCCTGCTGAAACAGTGGAGTCCCGAAAATTCCTCACCGCGCAGAATTCAAGGCGATATAGACGAGGCCCGAAATCGAGACCGCCAGGTGGAGGAGAAACAGAAACGGATTGAGTTCTTGGAGAAGAAGGTGCAGACCAAGGACGAGGTCCTGGCCGAGTTGATGGCGGAGCACATCGCGCTAAAAAAAACACTTGGGGAACTCTAACCGGCAGCTGGGTGCCGCATGACGTGCGGGACCAGGTGGTGGATTTCGTCCGATGCTGGTCGGAGAAGACCGAGATCGGCGTCGGGCGATTCATCCAATGGCTGGGCGTGACGGCCAGCAAGTTCTATGACTGGCGAGAACGCTACGGGTGTGTCAACGAGCACAACGGTTGGGTTCCTCGGGATTTCTGGTTGGAGTCATGGGAGAAGGAAGCTATCATCGGTTTTCATCTGAAGAATCCGTTGGAAGGCTATCGACGGCTGACGTTCATGATGCTGGATGCTGACGTTGTGGCAGGGCGATGGCTTGATTGAAATAGGAGATCGCGGCGGCAATGTCCGAAGGAGTCCGTTTGTTCCACGAGTAACGCCCCTTCGAATACAACTCGTAGGCTTCTGGATTCTGGGTGCCCTGTTTGGTGACCTGCTGCTTTTCTGAACTGCTGAGTTGGGAGCGCAGTTTCTCCGCCAGGTCGCCCGCAATCTGCTGCTGCAACGAGATGATGTCTGTGCTCTTGCCGCTGTAATGCTGCCCCCAGATTACGGTGTTATCTCGAACAGCGGTAAGCTCGGCGCTGATTTCCACGTTGTCTCCGTGTGGCGTCACTCGTCCGCTCACCAGCGCCGACACCCCCAACTCATTGCCTACTTTTTGCACATCAACATCTTTGCCCTTGTAACGGAAGACTGAGTGACGCGATTTCACCTTGAGCTGGGGCACATGGGCGAGGCTGTTGATCAACGATTCTGTAATGCCGTCGCTGAGATAGTCGGTATTGGCATTTCCATCCCCATTGGCGAAGGGTAATACGGCAAGGGAATCGATGGCTGAGCCTGAACCGGGCGAAAGCCAGCGGTACGCCCCATAGCCGAGGCCAGCCAAAACCAGGATGGTCACCGCAGCTAGCGCCAGAAAAGCTTTCCGGTGCCGTGCCAATAGCCCAACGACGACTTGGCTGTTGGAACTCGCGTTCCCGACGGCCACTGGGATAGTGCTTGCCGATGGCATCGGCGACGACACGCCCGCTTGAGCGACATCCGTCGAGGACGTGGCGGGAAGTACAACTGAGCGCCCGGTGTCGGTATCGCGCTTCAGCCGTTGCAGGTCGGTGCGAATGTCGGAGGCGTGCTGATAGCGGAGGTTTCTGTCTTTCTCCCGAGCCTTGTAGATGATCCGTTCCAGTTCCGCAGGCAGATCGCGGTTGAAGCGAATCGGGGGTGGTGGAACAGAATCGAGTATTGCTTTGAAGATGAGCGCAGAGCTTTCGCCATAAAAGGGTAGTTGCCCTGTCGCCATCTCGTAGAGAACAGCACCAAACGAAAACAGATCGGTGCGGGCATCCAGTTCTTTGGCGCGGGCCTGCTCCGGTGACATGTAAGCCACCGTTCCCACCATGGTACCTGGACTGGTCAGATGCTCCGCATCCACAGTCTGTGTATTAAGACCCCCGATTCTGCTCCGAAGAATTGCTTGCGAGCGTGACTTTCGCCAGCCCGAAATCCAGAATTTTGGCGTGGCTGCGCTCGGTGACGAAAATGTTCGCGGGCTTGATGTCGCGGTGAACGATTCCCTTAGCGTGTGCGGCATCGAGGGCGTCGGCAATCTCGATCGCTAGCGACAGAATCAGTTCCGTTTCCATCGAACGCCCGCCGATCTGGTGCTTCAGCGTCATGCCATCAAGAAACTCCATGGCAATGAACAACTGGTCTCCACTTTTCCCAATTTCGTGAATCGTGCAAATGTTGGGATGGTTAAGTGCAGAAGCGGCACGAGCTTCACGGCGGAAACGTTCCAATGCCTGCGGGTCTCGGGAAACGTCATCTGGCAAGAACTTGAGCGCTACGAAACGACCAAGATCGGTATCCTCGGCCTTGTACACAACGCCCATGCCGCCACCGCCGAGTCTTTCCACGATGCGGTAGTGGGAAATAGTCTGCCCGAGCATTAGGGGCAAATCTTACGTGGGCGAAACAAAGTAAGTCAATGAAAGCGTGGAGTTGGGTAGTGGCTGAATTGCGCTGCGCCACAATCTCGGGTCTCCGCCGTCTCCGCACTCTGGATAATTTTCTAGGCACATATCGTCCCCTACACTCGTGACTAGACTTGAGTCGCCTCGCTGAATGACATTCCGGCGACAGTCATCTGGGCCTTCAGAGCCGCGTCCGCCCTCAAATAGATCAGCGTGCTCGAGGAACTGCGGTGGCCGACGTGGTCCTGGATCGCATTGAGGTCGTGCGTTTCCTGCCACAGCAGAACGCAAATGCTGTGCTTGAGGACGTGGTAGTGCCGTTTTGCTGGGTGAATGCCCGCGAGGGCAGCATATCGTTTAAGCAGAACATCCATGTATTGGCGCGACCACGGAAACAATTCGGTCTCAGGATTCGCCTTCACGAGTTCCAGGAGGGGAGATTCGTCGAAGAGTGGATCGCTGTCAATTCGCAGAGCGTGCAGCGTCGCACGGCTCTTCTTGAGTCGCTTGACTGCGAGCCGGCCGTCGCAGATGTCCCGTCCACGAATCGCCAGGGTCTCTGACACTCGAAGACCGTGTAAAAGACCGACGAGCAAAGCGACGTGGTGGAGCAGATTGTGCTGCCGGGCGACCCTGAACAGTCTGACCAGTTCGTCGCGATTGAGGTATTCCATAGGCTCAGTCTACAATGTAACTACAGGCATATCTATAGCACTATAGTCATCCATAGTAATCTATAGATCATCTTATTGACAGGTATATGCCTACAGGTTACGCTTGCGTATGAAAGACACAATGCTTCGGACGGCGCTGTTTGTGAGATTGGGCCAGATGACCAAGTTGCAGACCCTCTCGAAGGTCACAGGGGCGCCAGTCGCAGAATTGATCAGGCGCGCGATCGACGCCTACCTGGAGCAGAGAAAGGCGGAAATCAAGAACGCCTGACGATGGCGTACGCGGTGCTGAAGCACTGTGTGCCTCTCGCGCGCGACCGGCTCGATGTTGCAATATCGACCCCACCAATGCGCTCAAGGAACTAGCACGGCAGAATCCTTCCGTTTGCCAGTAATCCGCCCGGATTCGATGGAAGTGCGGAGATCACTTCCGACAAGCCGACTTGAACTAAGCCGCGTTGCGGCGGACGCATTCGCGTGTTGCGGGGCCAACGGTCGAGGTGATCTGAGTTAGTTTGTGGCGCAGAGGAGGAAGTCTCTGTGACCCATCTACGTCAGATCATGCTTGAGGAACTACGGCGCCGCAACTACGCCGAGTCCACCATCCACGCTTACATTCACACGGTCGAGCATTTCAGTCGGCACTTCCATCGTTCGCCCGATCAGCTTGGCCCCGAGCATATTCGCCAGTATCAGGCCGCGTTGTTCACGCGCTGGAAGCTGGCCCCGAACACGGTGACGCAGCGGTTAGCCGCCCTGCGTTTTTTCTATGTCCAGGTGTTGAAGCGAGGCTGGAGCGTAGCCGAGACCCCGTATCCGAAGAAGGTTCTGCACTTGCCGCAGGTGCTGAGCCAGGACGAAGTGGCACGTTTGATCGACGCGGCAGAGTTTCCCTTTCAGCGCATTCTGTTGATGACCCTCTATGCCACGGGCGCACGTCGCGCAGAAGTGGCGCACCTGAAGATCAGCGATATTGACAGCCAACGGATGGTCATTCATATCCGGGGCGGTAAGGGACGCAAGGACCGTGATGTCATGCTCAGCCCCAAGCTGCTCGATGCACTGCGCATCTACTGGCGCGGGCTGAAACGCAAGCCCACCGACTGGCTGTTTCCCGGCAATCGATGGCATACGGCGAGTATCCTGTTACCACCAAGGTCCTCTGGACCGCCTGTCAGCAGGCCGCCGAACGCGCCGGTCTTGAGCACAAGCGCATCCATCCCCACACTCTGCGCCACTGCTTTGCCACTCATCTGCTCGAAGCCGGTGCCGACTTGCGAACCATCCAGATGCTGTTGGGGCATCGCGACCTGGAGGAAACCACGATCTATCTGCATCTCTCCCGGCGGCATCTCAGCGCTACCGGCAGTCCGCTGGATGCACTCCCGATCCGCGGAGAAGGAGAACAGACGCAGAACGCATGAACCGGCCACCTCTGGAGGTGGCCGACATCGTTCGCTGTGCAGGACAGTCCTTCATTGAACGCAGTCGCAAGTGGATCAACGGCCAACACGAAAAGGTGTTGCTCGCCATCACACGCTGCCGAACCGCCGCGCTGGGTGGACATCGCGATCAGTGCTCGGACTGCGGACATTCCGTCATCTCTTACAACTCGTGCCGCAACCGGCACTGCCCCAAGTGTCAGGGCAACGCCCGCCTGCGCTGGCTCCAGGCGCGGGAACGCGAGTTGCTGTCCACCAGCTACGTGCACGTCGTTTTCACCCTGCCGCGGGAACTGGCTCCGCTCGCCTTGCAGAATAAACGGCTGATCTACAACCTACTGTTTCACGCCAGCGCTCAGACCTTGCTGGAGATCGCTCGCGATCCCCGTCACCTCGGTGCACAGATCGGTTTCTTCAGCGTGCTCCATACTTGGGACCAGCGACTGCAACATCATCCCCATGTCCACTGCGTGGTGGCCGCCGGCGGTCTCGCTCCTGACCGCTCCCGCTGGATCTCCTCGCGCCGCTCCTTCTTTCTTCCCGTCAAAGTGCTCAGCCGTGTCTTCCGCGGCAAGTTTGTCTCCGGACTCAAGACCGCCTTTCAGACAGGCACACTCCAGTTCCACGGACATCTCTTACCGCTCGCGGAACCGCGTGCCTTCGCCTCGTGGCTGCGGCTACTGTTCCGTCACGATTGGGTCGTCTACTCCAAGCGGCCTTTCGGAGGACCGGAACATGTGCTGCGATATCTCGGTGCCTACACCCATCGCGTCGCCATTTCCAACAGCAGGTTGGTTGCTCTTGCCAACGGCCACGTTACCTTTCGCTGGCGCGACTCCACTCACGGCAACAAGAAGCGGCTGATGACTCTGACCCGTCGATGAGTTCTTACGCCGCTTCCTGCTCCACCTGCTCCCACGCGGCTTCGTGCGCATCCGCAACTTCGGATTTCTCGCTAACCGCCGGCGAGCGGAGTTTCTTCCACTCTGTTTCCGATTGCTCCAGCCATCCGATCAGCCAGCAGCAGACGCCACCTCGCCGACCACGCTCCCCGCTCACTCACTAGGGACCTGTCCGCTCTGCGGCGGAACCATGCAGGTTGTCGAGCGCCTCTCCGCCGCGCAACTTCTCCTCCGATCTCCGCCTCATCTCAGCCGGTGCACCCCATGAATGCACATTTCCAGCCTCGAATCTCGCTCGCGCTTCGGCGCGCACACTGGTTCTCTGTCTCGCATTCCTCAGAGTGCGGTATGGTTGTGCGCTCGGGACTCTCCGACATGCCGCGCGCACGACCATTCTCTCTGCCACGAGCAACTGAAACGAAAGCACACCGACAGCAGGCGCCACCTCGCAAACGACAACGACTGCCTCATCGAGAAACAAATCCCATAGCCCCCCGGGGCGGCTTCCTTCAAGTCGCTGTATCTGAAGCGCCCCTACACAGCATCTCAACTCCCAGCTCTTCGCTCGCGGGCGCTTCAGATACAGCACTAAGACTTATCATTACTAATCTGGTATCGGTGAGCGCAGCGGCGATTTGGCACTCGTCCAGACGCATAGCCCCCGAGACGTGCGTTAGATTTGCTGGCCAAGAATCAGGGGCACATAGCTTCGGGCGTCTTCCAGCAATTCCTCGCGAGTGATACCAACCTTGGCGCGAAGCTGCAAACCCTGCAGCAAGTCAACGAGCAAACGGCCTCGCACCTTGGCAGAGGGTGTGCGAGTCAGTCGCCCCGCCTTTATCTCCTGCTCGAAACGTTTCGCGAAAATATCAGCGGATCCGGTCAGGCCCTTCTTGAGCCGGGAACGGATCTCCGTTACCCGCTCCGACTGTCCCAGCGCAGCAGCGGCCATCATGCAGCCGCTGCGAGCCTCGCCAGTACAGGAGTCGACGGTAGCCTCGCAAAAGGCGGTTACGGCCTTGTGGATGTCCGGCTCCGCTTGAAATGCTGCCATTTTGGGAGCTCCATAGATCAGCGCATAGCGCTCGACCGCCTTGAGCAGCAAGGTGGACTTGTCTCCGAAGGCTCGGTATAGCGCGGGTTTGGTGACGTTCACGGCGCGCGCGATCCGATCCACGTCGACTCCTTCATACCCATGCTCCCAAAACATCTCAACGGCACGGTCGAGTGCTTCGTCGGGGATAAAGCCTTTTGGACGTCCTGGGGGGCGCTTCGCAATATTAGTTACCATCGCGTACGAAACTCCTTGCATTGCATCTGTTGGTATCGTACTCTCGCGTATGTAACGCTGCAAGACAGTAAATACCAGGAGACGCCCATGGAACATTCGATCGCGCTCGTCACCGGCGCCACTTCCGGGCTCGGCAATGCGGCAGCCCGCCTGCTCGCCAAAGAGGGCTGGCACGAGATCATCGTCACCGGGCGCAGCCTGGCCGTAGCCCAGCAAGCGGCCGCTCAACTCGCGGCTGAGACCAAGAAACAGGTCTTTACGCCGCTGGAACTGGATCTGGACGCGCCGTCCAGCGTTCAGTCCGCCCTCGCCGAGTTGGGTAAGCGAGGTCGGTCGATCGGTTTCTTACTGCTCAATGCAGGGATGGTCCCAGGTAAGAAGCGCGTGCTCACTTCGGAGGGCATCGAGGCGGCTCAGGCCCCGCTCATTGGCCATCATCAACTGACTGTCGGATTGCTCCATTCCCCAAGTAACTAACAACCTAAGAAGGAGAGAAACATGACCGAAAGTATCTTGATAACCGGAGCAAATGCTGGGCTTGGGAAAGAGACTGCCCGACAGTTCGCCTTGAAAAAAGAAACAAGAAAGGTAATTCTTTTTTGCAGAAATCGTGCGAGAGCAGAGGCAGCAAAAAAAGACCTTGAGGAGAAAACGGGGAAAAAGGTTTTTGCAATTGTTATTGGGGATGTTGCGGATGCAAATTCAGTAAGAAAGGCTGTAGAAGAAATAAAGGAACCTATTGATGCCATCGTTTTAAATGCAGGTGGAGTAATTGGGAAAACGGCTGCGAAATCTACACCTTCCGGCATGAATCAATTAGCTGCTACGAATATTTTAGGCAATGTAATTCTAGTGGAGGAATTGATTAAACGGGACAAGTTGAGGAAAACAGTCCTATCAGTCAGTGCGGAAGCTGTTCCAGGCGTAAAGATGCTCGGAGTAAAACCAGTTTCAATGAGGACTTCTTCTGTAGATGAGTTTGCTGCTGTTCTTGATGGATCATATTTTGGTAAGAAGTTCAACGCATTGCAAGCATACGCATATGTCAAGTATGCGGAAACCATGTGGACGTTATCAATGGCAAGAAAATATCCTAAGCTCAAGTTTGTTGTTGTGAGCCCAGGAAATACAAAAGGAACTCAGGCGCCAGATAGTCTTCCCCCGCCGATGCGGTTTATGTTGAAGTTTGTGATGATGCCTATCGTATTCCCATTGATGGGCGAAATGGTGCATACGCTGGATGTAGGTGCAAAACGCTTTGTAGATGCCATTTCGGATGAGCGGTATCAAAGCGGCGTTTTTTATGCCAGTAAAGAGGGTAAGTTATCAGGGGCCATGGTGGACCAGAGCACTTTTTTTACTGATTTGAAAAATACTTCATTTCAAGATAACGCCAACGAGGCAATTCACCATTTCATAACTTAGGCGCTCGGAACCGACGTCTCAGGGCAATCCTTCGCCTCGGCGCAAGGGAAGTTCTCAGGCCCAATTGAGGCGCAGCGCTACCCACACCTCTTCACGACCGGCGCTGAACTTCCGGTCGATGGCGGCTGGTCTCAACTCTAAGGCGTGCACCGTCCGGAGAGGGCAAGCTGGCATCGAGAACGGTCTTCAATGACTCGCATACCGTTGCGCACTTTATGCAATAGCGAACGCAGTGGCGGCGGCTCAGTCGTCGCCACTGCGCGCTCCGCCCAAGAGGAAACATCGTGTTCGGCGCGAGCTTTACGATTGGCGCGGAACTCCCACGGTAAAGGAAGGAGCAACAAGATGCATAACTTGGTAGTGGGCTGTTTGGTCGTTGCTTATCTCTCAGCGAACGTATACGCCATCGTGAAGGTGCGGGTTTTTGAGTTAGCCCGTTCGCGCAAGCATCTCCTACTCTATGGCGTCCCCTTCATATTGTGGGGCTCTCTCATCCTGTTGGGATGCAAGCTCATGGAGATCATGCGCCGATTCGATGAATGGGCCGCCTGACCAGGCGTTCCCAATTGAAGAAAACAGGCTAATGCTCTCATTGTCGGCGAAAGACCATCGTCGTGATGACTCCTGATAAACGCGCAGATGGTCAGAAAATAGCGATCGGGAACATCCTGTTTGGCGCGGCAACAGGAGGCCGCGCCGATGGCTAAGTCCTCGAATCCCAAAAGGAAGAAGACCCCGAAAGCTGTTCTCAGGCTGCCTGATCTCGAACAGTCAAAATCCGCTGTGCTGAACAGCCTTGTCTCTTCGAGCTCCCAGCGTTCCTACGATCATGCGATTCGTGAGTTCATCGAATGGTATTGCTCTGAACCACGACTGGCGTTCAACAAAATGGTCGTGACTCGGTATCGCATTGCTCTGGAGCAGAAGCATTACGCTCCTTCCACCATCAATCTGAGATTGGCCGCGGTCCGACGACTGGCCTACGAAGCGTCAGATAGCGGGCTACTCAGCCCCGACTTGGCGGCTGGAATCCGCCGTGTCAAAGGAGTCCGCCGCCTCGGAGTTAAGATCGGTAACTGGCTCACGGCTGAAGAGGGCCGGCGTCTGCTGTCGGGTGCTGGCAACGCGACTCTGCGAGAGCGTCGGAATTATGCAATGCTCGCAGTACTGGCAGGCTGTGGTCTGCGTCGGGCGGAAGCAGCAGCATTGAAAATCGAAGATCTGCAGCTTCGCGAGGGGCATTGGGTGCTCGCCGATCTGAACGGCAAGGGCGGTCACATTCGAACCGTTCCCGTGCCTGATTGGGTCAAGACAGCAATTGATCAGTGGGCAATCCCGGCGTCGATCATATCGGGGACGTTATTTCGATCGATCAACAAGGCGGGCCGTGTGTGGGGTACGGGTTTCACACCGAAAGTGATCTGGTCCATTGTCAGACAGGCGGCGTCAAACAGCGGTCTCTCTCGAATAGCACCTCATGATCTTCGGAGAACCTGCGCGAAACTGTGCCACGAAGCGGGAGGCGAACTGGAGCAGATCCAATTCTTGCTTGGCCACGTTTCGGTGCAAACCACAGAGCGTTACCTCGGATGCAAACAACGTTTTCGCAATGCAGTGAACGATTGCATCGGCCTGGAACCGGGCTCTTCATGAGCCCATGGTTCGTAATTCCATGCCGACTTGGGCTAATCCGAACATCTTCTGCTGTCCGTTGCTGGTTCGGTACTCATAAACTTACTCTATCTACTAACGCCTCCCACGATCAGAAACGCGAAAGCTATCGTGAGGAGCACAACACGCCAGCGGTGAAGCAGGTCCCATCTGTTCCGAAATGTCTTCCAATCGGCCGGGGGGGTGACCTTTTCCCAGGATGCAATACGGTTGTTGATCGGCACCAAAGCAGCGATCGAATACACACTCGCCAACGCCCACAATACGGCTGACGTAGAAACCCAGATAGGTAAGCGGCTGGATTGGTGCCATTGGAAAAAGACCTCGGCTAAAGTAAGCAAGAATACGAGGATGTACCAAAACGGCATGAATCTCCCCAGCACGCGAGCCAGGGCGCTTGCCACCGGCAGATGAACACTATCCGGAAGCCGATCAAGAGTTGGGTGAACAAACGCGGCGATGGCCAGTTCACTCCCAACCATCAATCCAGCGACAATGATCGCAACGGCATTTAGGTATTCCATCATGAGTTCCCCCCTAAGCTACACCCAGGCATAAGTCAGGCGGCCTTCCTTCTCAGAAGAAACGCGGCAACGATCATCATGTAAAGCGCTGTTCCCCAGTGAATATAGATGGGCCGCGCTGCCACGTATGCTCCTCAACCTTATTCAATGGCCGCGACGGCAAATCTTGCGAGAACTCGCTGTCGACGATCAACAACCCAAGAACTCATGCGGCCTTTGGCGATAGTTGACCGGCAAATGCGTTCGCTACGAAACGCGCTGTGGCTTCTCCAATTTCAGAGGGGGCGTCCTCCTGCAGGAAATGTGTTCCTTTTACCGTAATCTCTTGCTGATTTGGCCAACGCCTGGAGCCCTAGAGGGCGAAACGATTATGTGAGTGAAACGGCCCCGTGAGCGGCCATTCTGCCCGGTTGTCAAAATGAGGAAGCGACAATCTCTCACTTATCTATCATGTTATCAATAGTTTGAACTTTGTCGACCTGTCTCCGCCGTGCATTCGCCCCGAAAGATAAGCGAAAGTCGCGAATCGTGTACGTTGTAACGCAACCGGCGGATCCTTCGGTCCATGTCAGCCTCTGATCACTCTGCTGTAAGTCATATATTTACAATGGGATAGGGGGTCACTGAGCAAGGACAGCCGTACGCCCCGGGAGTCCCCTGGGGCCCGTTTTGCCAAGTCCGATTGGCCACCCCGACGTCCGAATCGCTCTATTTGGTACAATTCTTTCCCGGCCTAACTCATTGATTCCAAGAAAGTACTCGGCTCGTGCGAGACTCGGATCCTCGGGAAAAGGGATCAGAAGGGGTTTCTAGGGATCTTATCGGTACAGATTCGGTTCCAATAGGGTGTCACGACTACCTCTAGGACAGGCCACCGCCGGGGACGCCCCGCGGAGTCTTTGCCCGCTAAGCCGCCTTGCTTAGCCAACGCGTCCTGCTCCCTCCCGCGTTTCCATACAGGTACCCTTTTCCCGGCTCCTAATAGACGCACTCCAGGAGAGTCGGGCCGGGGTCGAGGGGAATCGCCCACATATTTTTTCTCTGGAATATACGATGTAGACGAGTGACATGCCGTCCGAGGTTACTACACTGTCGAGCGATTGCGAGCGGCGACGAGCAGAACGCCCCATGCGTGCCGGCAGGCCGCCGGGGACAGGCCCGGGGCTCAGGGAACTGGACCGATGGTTGAAACATTCCGTTACGTTGTAAACGACGGGCGACTCACTGCGTCGACGGCAGGTCGACCAAATCTAGTACCTACCTGCCTGCTGATCACTTTCGTGTCATTGACCCCGGAAGGCTGCGAATTCACCCAGCGAAATGCGTTTGGGTGGTCACGAACAACTGCGACACGAATCCGCGCATTACAAAGTAAAGCGAGGGGGGCGACGATGAGGTGGTAGTCCTTTTGTACTTGGGCACTCGACGATATACGTCGTACAGCCCAGTCGTGTACATGTAGACCGTTGGGGGAATCAGGCAAAATCGGGCAATCTTTTTAGCACTCAGAAGTTCTTTAGTCGCAGGACAGTAGGGGCAGCGTGCTGGCAGTACGTGCTGGCTGCGTTGGGGGCTGCTGAGTACCGGGGCTGACGCTGGCAGGGCGCGGCACGCAGCTAGTCGTGGGGCTATAGGTGCTATATTCACGCTCTTCGAGGTTGACCCGCTTAGTCTTCATCGTCAGATGCTTCGCGTTGCAGCAGTCACGGTTCCGGCAGTTATGAGAGACATTGAACTTCTGACCGTCGAGTTCACCGTTGCCGGGGAGAAACCCGACCTCCATGAAGAAGGCTGCGTAGTGCGCTGACATGACCTTCCCGCTCACTTTGAACCTACCGTAGCTGTCTGCTGTCTTCGCGCCCGTCCACCTGAGACAGTCACCATCAAGACGGAGACGGCGCGTGAGCCGATTCTTGTCGCTGGCGGTAAACCGGTAGCCAGCCGCCATCGTGACCCGGAATGTGACAGTCTCCACACCCTTTCCGGAGCCATCGAATGTCCCCCCGTTCTTCAGACAACTGGCGACCCGACTCAAATACCTCCCGATGTTTTCTTGGTCACGCACTGGGAACCGCCCTGCACGGTCTTCCGCTGCTGTAACCCCGAGAGCCTCTTCAAGATGTTTGTGGCTAAGACGTTCTATCCATCGGGGGTCAGACAGCGGAACATCTGGAAAATATTTGTTCCACAAGCCACTCTTTGTCCTCATCTCGATGGGTCGCTTCGCCGTTGACTTTCTCGGAGTGGGCTTTGGCTCAACGCTCGTCCGCTTCATTGCACCCTCGCTTTCTGGGCAAATGCTTCGAGCCACTGCTGCACATCTTGCTTTTCCGTTTGGGTCCTTCCATCTCTATTCCTGCAAATGTAAACAACGCCGAGCATAGCCGCCGCCCTTCGCCGTCCTTTGTGATCGCACTCACTTTCCAGTTACCTTGGTTTGGGAGAATCCTGGGAGCCGGGTGTGCCGGGACGCTGGCAGCACACCACCGCTGGCACGCTGCGGCTCGGGTCGTCTACATCGATCCTGTAAATCCGCTGCATTGCGGGATTGAACTTGCTGAGCCTCGGAATATTTGGGGCGTGCCTCTACCGCCCAATGATTGGCAAGAGGCAGTGGCCTTGGAGACCGACCATTGAGCCCGCGACAGGGATGAAAACGGCCCCGAACTCATTTAGTCATTGGGCGCATCGCTTGCGTAGTCCTCCCGCAGGACTTGCCTGCAACCACCTTTCGGCGGCTCCTATTTGGCGGCTGTCACGGACTTCACTGAAATGGTATCTCCGCTGGCTGTGGCCGTGGCTTTCGCTTGTTCCCAAAACAGCTTGTTCAGTTCGTCTAGCGGGATCAGACTGAGAAGGCTGAGACTTCCAAGGCGGTATTCAGACAGGACATTCAGAAGATCATGGGCGGGAACTTTTTGCGATTAGTGCGGGGGGTTGTGGGCAACGGACCGTGGAAGCCCAAAGGATTTAAGCCTCAGCACGGCATCAACCCCTCCCCACGGGTTCGGGGTTGTACGCTAGGGTTTTTCCGCAGAATCAAATCTCGCCAGAGCAGAGGGAAATGAGAAGACGCTCCGACAAGTCATTTTGCATTTGCAGACGCAGAAGGGCTGCCCATGTCCAAAACGACTCTCCAAGAACCATCGACCTGCTTCTTCCAGATGGCCACTCCTCTATTCTCCTCTGTCACAGACTTACCATCCGGAGTGTTTAAAGATATTCGGTCAGTCCCAGTGGAGTACGCCAAATCACCAGACTGGGAGACATCCACCTTCTCAGTCTTCCAAGTGATCGAAAATCCCGGCGTAGCGAATGCGCCAGAGACGTACTTACGGATCGCGTCCTTGCCGACAATGGGGGGCATGCCCGGAGTGACAATGGTCGCATCATCGGTCCAAAACGGAAGCACTCGATTCAGGTCACGCGCAGAAGCGGCGGCCAGCCAATCAGCATCAGTCCGACGAATGGCTGCTTCCTCAGCCGCAAGGTCAACTTTGCGCTGCTCGCCGCATCCAGCAGTGATCAGCGCAAGAACTATGGTAGGCATCACCGCTCGGATGATCCGTCTGGGTTTCATGGCTTGTCTCCTTGGCGAATACATTATGCCGTGTGAGCGGGCAGTCAAGAGTCTTTAGAGATACCGCTCCGTTTGACGAATGCCACACTCATGTCGGATATTGAGACGGAATGGATGCCGAGCAGACCATTGCCGAGATCGAACAGCTAGAGGAAATGTTCGAAGCGCCGGACATTAGACCGTTGAGCGCAAGCGATATCTCTGCCGCAAATCGCAGACACGACGAGGCATTAGCCCACAGCCCTTGGTTTCAGCTTTGGCAGCATTTTGGGGTCTGTTGCCGACCTGAGTCGCCCGAACACCGAGTAGGCGGGATTGAAGGCTAGGCTCTGAGAAGTCCCGCCACAATGCAAAGGTCCGGTTCACACCCAACGGCGGACATGCTGTTTATAGCGCAGCCATTGGTCTCCGAACCTCGTTTCCAGTTGCGTTTCCTCCCTCCTGATGAAGAGATCGATGAGCGGAAGATGGAGAGCGGTCAGAACAATGGCGCTGGGCGAACCCAGAAGGCAGCCTGCCCCGAAGAAAATGAACACGTTCCCCCCAAGGTATAAAGGATTCCGGCTGAATCGATAAGGGCCGGAAGTGACAAGCACGGCTTGCGGCGAGAGCGAGATGACCTTCATCCGGTGTTCATAGAAGATGTACGTTGCCCACATCCGCAGCAAAAAACCAACAGCCACAAGCAGGCCACCTGCGATGATGCCGCCCAGAGAGCGGAAATTGGGGACACCAAGAATCGAGTCCAGCCATGTGCCGACGTAGGCGACGACAAGCCCAACCAGCACGACGCCGATGTTGTGGAGAAGGCTCCTAAGGAAAGTCACAGGTTTCGCGGATCGTCGCCCTGCTTTTGCTCTTTCAGAGACTAAGGTTCAGCATACCAGTCGGAATGCGGCGACCAACCCGGATGACGCAAAGGCAGAAGAAGCCTTTCGTCGCTCCGCCGAACTCGACCCGACGGCATACTTTGTCCATATTCAACTCGGAAATCTCTACCTGAAGAGTCGATCTCGCGAGAAGTGTGTACGTGCATATTCCGAGGCTCTCAAGTACGCGCCGGAAGACCCCAAGATTCGTTCCGCACTTCAAAATCAGATTCAGCGAGTATCTCGCGAGGGTCTAGTGGAGGTCAATCCACTGCGAGACCCTCACATGGAGTGATCTATCGGGGAGAGTCCGATCTCCTCGACGATCATGTCTAGGTAACGGGCTACCCTTCCATAATCCCGTAAGGTAGGGTTTGCCGACAAACCACCCACAATCCGCCCCGAACAGAGTAACGCTTTGACTTCCTCAGCAGTAGCGCCCTAACATATGGCGACCTGAGGTTTCTGCGGTACGCATGATCGGCCAAACCATCTCGCACTACCGAGTTCTGGAAAAACTGGGTGGCGGCGGCATGGGCGTGGTCTACAAAGCCGAAGACACGCGACTGCACCGTTTCGTCGCGCTCAAGTTCTTGCCCGACGAAGTGGCCGGAGATGCACAGTCCCTGGCACGATTTCGACGTGAGGCCCAGGCCGCCTCTGCTCTCAATCATCCCAACATCTGCACGATCCACGATATTGGCGAAGGGAATGGCCATGCCTTCATCGCGATGGAGTTTCTCGAAGGGGTGACCCTGAAACACAGGATCGGTGGGCGCCCGATGGAAGTTGACGAGATTCTGCGGCTGGGCATCGAAATTGCGGATGCGCTCGATGCCGCCCATGCCGCCGGAATCGTGCACCGCGATATCAAGCCCGCCAACATCTTTGTGACCAAGCGAGGTCATGCCAAGGTGCTCGACTTCGGCTTGGCCAAAGTGAAAGCGGCTCAAGCTGAATCTTCTCAACTCGCGGAACTGCAGGCGACCGCGGAAGGCACCGACCAGCACCTCACCAGTCCCGGCACTACGCTGGGCACGGTGTCGTATATGTCGCCTGAACAGGCCCTGGGAAAAGAACTGGACCATCGCACCGATCTTTTTTCCTTCGGCGCGGTGCTGTACGAAATGTCGACCGGAACGCTGCCGTTCCGTGGCGAGACGTCAGCCGCGATCTTCGACGCGATTCTCCACAAGGCTCCGGTGGCGCCGGTTCGGTTGAATCCCGATCTGCCTCCCCGGCTGGAAGAAGTCACCAACAAGGCGCTCGAAAAGGATCGCAATCTGCGCTACCAGCAAGCCGCCGAGATGGGGACGGATATGCAGCGCGTCAAGCGCGATCTGGATTCGAACGGGCGTCTGTTCGCCTCGAGCAGCGAGTCTCCGGCTCCCTCCGGAACCTCGGCTGTCCCCGGGGTCAGCGCATCCGCCGGGCAATTGTCTGGTGCCGCGAGTTCAGCCGTTGACGCATCAGCGCCATCCAGTGCTTCGTCCTCTGCCGTTGCCGCCGCCCAGCGGCACAAGGCGGCCACCGGGGCCGCTCTGCTGGCCGGCCTGCTGATCGCCGCGGCCGTGGTTTACGGTGTATACACCCTTTTGCAACGCCCGGCAGCCGCTCCTTTTCAGAACTTTTCCATCACTAGGTTAACCAATTCCGGCAAAGTGCTCGACGCCGCCATTTCTCCGGACGGCAGGTTTCTGCTCAGCGTGCAATCCGATAACGGCAACGAAAGCCTGTGGCTGCGAAACATTCCCACCGGAAGTAACACGCAAGTGCTCCCGGCGTCGGGGCAATCGTTCGCTTCGCTCATCTTCTCTCCCGACGGCGACTCTTTCTATTTCCGAGAGACCGCGGGTGGCGCAGCAGTGTTTAATCTTTTCCGGGCTCCGCTTCTCGGCGGTTCACCCACCTTGCTAGCCAAAGACGTAGACGGAGGTCCGGTATTTTCGCCGGACGGCAAGCGCATCGTGTATTCCCGCTACAACGACCCTGAGTTGAACAAGTGGCGATTGCTGCAAGCCGACGCCGACGGCGGAAACGAGAAAGTGTTGCATGTCGAACCCGCCGCCGGCGGTCCGCCAGCAGAACTCTCGTGGTCCCCCGATGGCAAACGCGTGGCGATTTCGACGTTGACTTCGAACAGCAAGTCTCTCAGCCAGATTCAATTCTTCGATTTGGCGCGGGGAACCATGCAACCCTTCGTCGCATCCACCGACAAAATCATTTTGGGTAATGCATGGGCACCGGATGGACGAGGAATCTTCGTTGCCTATGTGCCCCGCGGCGAGCATCTGTCGGTCCAGCTTCAGATCGGGCTGTTCTCCTACCCAGATGGAACGTTTCGTACCATTACCAACGACCTGACCGACCACAACTCTCTATCGCTTTCAGCCGATGGCCACACCCTGGCAACCGTGCAGAAGGAGACTTCCACTCAGATCCTTCTCATGTCGCCGAGCGGGGTAGGGCCCCTTACGTCCGTGCCCGGCATCGCAACACGCGAAAATCTGCCAAGCTTCTCCTGGACAGGGGATGGGCAATTGCTCATCTCGCACGGCGATCGCCTCGTCCGGCAGCACACCGATGGCACGCACCAGGTCACCATTCTGAGCGATCCGGCGGCCTGGATCAGCGATCCAGTATCGTGCGACAACGACCGCTGGATTGCTTTGAACTGGATGGTTCACGGAGAGGGAAGCGGCAACCGAATCTGGCGGACGAATCCCGACGGCTCCGGTGCGGTGCCGCTCACGTCCGGAGAATTCGGCAGCCTCTGGGGATGCTCGCCGGACGGGAAGTGGCTGTACTACACACAGCAGATCACGAACGGCGTCTGGCGAGTCGCTGCCGGCGGCGGAAAACCCGAACTCGTGCCGGGATCGAATCCTCCGAATTCGCTCACGCTTCAGGCAGCACTTTCGCCTGACGGCAAGACGCTGGCAATACTTACCGAAGTGCTGAATCCTGAGTCTAAGAACTACTCCAGCCGGATCATGCTCGCCAGCCTGGGATCAGGCATGCGAAACTTCGACCTCGATCCCGCTCTGAAGGCGGTATTCCGTTCTGAGGGACCACCCGCCAGCGCCGGATTCCGCTTTTCTCCTGACGGCAAATCGATTGTCTTCGTGATTGACGAGGCGGGGCAAGATAATATCTGGATGCAGCCCCTGGACGGATCCAAGGGAAGAAAACTGACTCACTTCAACGATCCTGAAAAAATCCGAGATTTCCGTTGGTCTCGCGATGGCAAGGCTCTGGCCATGCAGCGTTTTAGTTCTGTCTCCGATGTCATCCTCTTGCGCGACACCGGCAACAGTTCGAGGGTTGCTCCGTGATGTACCGCTTGAGGAACGGAGGCCATCCCCCAAAAGGAGTTCCAGTACTTCGAGTGGTCCTCAAGATCGCCTTCTCTCGGCTTTAGAAGTGATTTTGGGAGAGATTGTTGGGATTCTCAGGATACCCGAAGACGGAACTAATCTAGCCGCGAAACAAAGTTCTTCCGAATCAGCAGGAAGTTAATATAGTTCTGCGTCATGAACCAATCGAAACGACTTCTCCGCGCCCGAAAGCTCGTGTTGATCGCCTTGTTCATCGCGAGTTCTCTCGCGATGCTGGGCAGGTATTTTTACGCCTACGGACAGGACAAATCAGGTTTCCCCGATGGTTTCGACGCCGTGCAAGCTGCCCCGAATAGTCACAAAGTGATTTTCGAAAATGAATTTGTACGCGTGCTCGAAGTTACTGTGCCGCCACCGGGCACCACGGAACCGATGCACCACCACCGTTGGCCGAGTTTCTTTCTTGACTGGGATACCGGAGGCGGAAGACCGCATATCCGTTATCACCGCCCTGACGGCAGCGTGAGGGACAGCCCTAGCACGGATGAGCCAACTCATTCCGGTACTTGGAGTGTGCATTGGATGAAGCCCGAGCCGATGCATGCCATCGAGGTCGTGCGGGATCCTAAAAGTGCCTCCACTCTTCGCGAGGGCGCTCCCAGCCTTCTTCGAATAGAAATCAAATGCCATCCGTAAAGGGGAGGAATCTTACAATTTGCAATGCAAAGGGAAACGCGACAGTCGGAAGTGATTGTTGTGAACCGCTTGGCGCCAATGACACGGTCTGGCTAGATTCTTCGGGGCGGATCACGGGCAAACGTGAAGTAATCCCAAGGTAAGGTTAGCCGACGATTCGTCACATGACCGCTTCGGGTTCATACAAGCTTGGTGTTTCTCAGGATCTATTTGCGAGTATAAAATCTGTAGCGGTTACCTGCGCTGGAAGCAAGGCTGGGCTTCGCCCTTAAACCGATCAATTCGGTAAGGGAACTCTACGACCGACATTTGGATGAGGAAATGGGCCGCAATTCCTCCGGATGCTCGCGGAGATATGCGAGGACGCGTTGCTTCTTTTCTTTCCCGCGTTGAGGGGCTGAGCCAGCAGCAATCTCCAGATTCAGCTCCGGCAGTTTCTCGGCTGCGCGGTTGTAAATTGAAGACCAGGTTTTCTTGATGAAAGAGAGCGACATGCCAAGTTCGCAAGTCAATTCTTCGTCCTTTAATCCTCTGATGGCGGCGGAGAGCAGCTTCTGTTCCGCCGGCTTCGGGTACATGCGAGGTGAACTGTATTGGAAGAGGGTCGTAGTCCACGAGAGATGTTGTCTTGCCGTCTCTGGAGTTGCACCCAGGATGAAAGGATGTTGTAGCACTTCTTCAATATCGAAATTGTGCACTTCTACATATCGTTCCTGAGCGCAGTCCCAAAACAAACCACCGCTATTTGAGACTACTTCCATCATGATGCGTTCGTTTTGCTGGCCGATAATCTCTTTCAGCTTAAAACCGCAGTGTTCTTGCATGAAGGCAGTGAAGAGTTCGATTTGCACTTGAGTCCGGTCGGCCTCGCTTTGGGGACAAAGAATCGAGGCCCACGACGCGAGATTCAGACCTTCGGTCGAATTGGCATCACGGATTGCTCTTGGACCCAACACCGGCGAATCTCCGCGCAGGAGATATCGCACAAGCTCCGGACCGATCCATCGCATGCAGGGCATTTTGCAGGAATTCAGAAATTCGTCCGTTACAAACGCGCTGACTCCAAATGCCCTCAGCGAAGGCTTGCCAGACTCCATATCTTCCAGAACCACAGTGATGAGCGACCCGCTGCGAAGGCATTCCCTCCAGGCTAACGGTAATTGCTCCGCCAGTTGGCCGTAGCGGTTGCTTTCGAGGGGATTGGACGCGATCAGTTCGGCACAACGTTGAACATCACGGAGCAACATCGGTCGGCGGCGCAGGCGCATGTGCCTTCCCAATAGGAGTGGCTACGAACCTCGGTGGGGTCTTTTAGGCCACTTGAATCGGTATGAATCTTACCGTATAGCTCACTATGGGGCGAGTGCAGCTTTTGTGCAGGGCCACGGCGCGAACGCAAACGGTTCCATAGGAAATCGGGCCCGAACCTCGGCGATACGCAAGTACTGGTTGTGACGACTCGGTTTCTCTCCGGACCCGGCAAGGAGACATTTTATGCGGCATCTCGGTCGGCTCGGAGTCGTGTTGCTCCTCCTTCCGTTTCTGGCGGCTTTGGAGGTCGATGCTGAAAATCCCTCGTTGCCGCTCGTAATGGCGAACGACAACCGTACGCCTGCCGGACAGCTCAAGAACGGGGTGTTGAAGCTGGAACTCGAAATAAGCCAAGGCCGCTGGTACCCGGAAGATGAAAAGGGGCAATATCGAGATGCCTATGCCTTCGGGGAGAAAGGGAGGCCTCCCCAGAGTTCGGGTCCGCTGATCCGAGTTCCGCAAGGAACACAAATCCGCATCACAATTCACAACACACTCACCTTGGCGGTCAAGATCCACGGATTGCATGCTCATCCCGGCGATCCGAACGACACTGCGCAGTTGGAGCCGGGAGGGACGCGCGAACTCGAATTTCCCGCAGGCGAGCCGGGAGCCTATCCGTACTGGGGCACTACATCCGACAAATCACTTAAGGGCCGGCGCGCTGCTGAAACCCTTCTTTCTGGTGCGTTCGTTGTCGACCCTCCGGGCGTGCCAGTGCAAGACCGCGTCTTTGTTCTAAGTGTTTGGCTGAAAGTCGACCCGTCCGGGTTCGAACTGATTCCCTCGATCAACGGCAAGTCCTGGCCCTACACCGAGCATTTGACCTACAAAATAGGAGAAGCTACTCACTGGCGTGTGATTAATACCTCGGACGATCCGCATGCCATGCATCTTCACGGCTTCTTTTTCACGGTCAATGCCGTCGGAGACGGAGAACACTACGAGCGTTACTCCGAGCAGCAGCAACCTAAGGGTGTCACCGAGATCATCAACCCCGGCCATGTGTTCGAAATGACATGGACGCCGGAGCGGGCGGGAAACTGGTTGTTCCACTGCCATATGATGATGCACATGTCCGCGCCCGCGGCACTTCATCCCAAAGAAGCGCAACCGGTTGCTTATTCAGAACATGATCACAGCGGCGGCATGGGCGGGTTGGTGATCGGGATTACCGTGCTTCCGGGCGCCGTCCCTGCGGCACCTTCAGTTGTCACGAAGGCCCCGCGCAAGTTGCAACTTGTGATTTCCGAGAATTCGGATAAGGTTCCGCTGTACCAGCTTCAGGTAAACGATCCGCAGGCGCCGTCGGAGTCTGATAAGACAAAGTCGCCAAGACTATTAGGGCCACCGATCTTGCTCACGCGCGGGGAAGAAACTGAAATCGAAGTGAAAAACATGACGAGCAGCCCGACTGCCATACACTGGCATGGTATTGAACTGGAAAGCTTCTATGACGGGGTGGCGGGGTGGACGGGCTCGGGCCAGCAGACAACTCCCGCCATCGCTCCCGGGACCTCCTTCGTTGCGCAAATGGCGCCGCCGCGTGCGGGTACGTTTATCTATCACACGCACTGGCACGACCAGAAGCAGCTGGAGAATGGAATGTATGGGCCGTTGATCGTTTTAGAGCCGGGGCAGAAATATGACCCCGAGCACGATAAGATTTTCGTTTTCAGCGTCGGTCGTTACGCACCGTTTGGTTCGATGCTGGTCGTGAACGGCACTCCAGAACCAGATCCCGTGGAACTGAAGACTAGGACCAGATACAGGCTGCGCTTGATCAACATCTCCACGAACGAGGCAGACCTGCGAGTGCGATTGGAGCGCGAGGGCGCACCGGTACAGTGGAAGGTCATCGCGAGCGATGGAGCCGATCTCCCCGCCGTACAACTGAGGTCTTCTGCGGCAGATATGGGGTTGACAGTGGGTTCAACCCGCGACATCGAATATGAGTCGGATCATGAGGGGCACGTCGAGATGAAGATTTCGGCACCGGGGTTTGAAGCACTAATCATGCAGCCGTTCGATATTGTATCCGCCAAGTATTGAATGGAGCCGCTCGCAGATTTGCAACAAAAGCGTGAGGAAGCCGATTCAGCGATTGGCAAGTCAACGCGAAGGGGAAATCATGGCAAATGGCTCAGCTTTTGTTACGCTCACGGACCAAAGCGAACGAAAGAGGTTCTATGCTCAACCGTCGTGATGTTCTTCAAAGGTGCGCCGCCCTTGGTTCCGTCTCAATTGCGTCTCGGTTTTCCGCCAAAGAGATGCTCGCCGCTTTTCAAGAGCACGAAAGCCAACACCGTAAGCCCACTCCGCCGAACACGCTTGGACCCTTCTACAAACGTCTCACGCCAGTCAACGACGTGCTGCGCGCGCCCGGAGATGCCGGCGTTCCTCTGACCCTTTCAGGACAAGTCTTCGACACGCGAGGCGACGCCGTCACCGACGCTACCATCGAGATTTGGCAAACCAACCATCAGGGCTACTACGACCTGGACGGCTATCGTTATCGCGGAAAGCGACCCGTAGACAAATCGGGGGCCTATTCCTTTGAATCGGTGATCCCCGGCCACTATCCCGACAAGAGTCGCATCTGCCAGCACGTCCACTATCTTGTCATGGCCCCTGGACACAAGACTCTCGTCACCCAGCTTTATTTCGCCACCGATCCCACCTTCGATGGCGACCCAATTAAAAATTACTCCCGCGATCCGCTGCTTCAGACGCCTGAGCTTATCCGTCCAGTCATATTGACGGGCGATCCAAATGAAGTACACGCCCAAGTTCAATTTGAGCTTTGCCTGGAGCGACTCTGATGCGGACGGATCTCGCAGTCCTATTGCTGCTCTGCTGCCTGGGAGTAGCAGCCCCCGCGCAAACCGCACGTCGGGAAACAACCATTGATCTGACGGCAGGAGTATCACTCACGGACGCAACTCTCTCCCATAGCGGCAACCTGCTTGCGGCAATATGCAGCGACCGTCTGGTGCGCGTCTGGTCCGCCCACTCTGGAGAACTGCTGAGAACCATCGATGAAAACGGTAAGCTACCCAGTGCCGTGCATTATTCGACCGATGACCGCTTGCTGGCCGTGGCTTACGAAATAGCCGTGTATGAAAAGGGAGCGATTAAAGTCTTCGATGTCGGTTCGTGGAAAGTGCAATACAATCTAACAACACCGTTCACGATGTACACGCTGGTCTTTTCTCCAGACAATCATCGCCTTGCCTTCTCCGACTTCCACAATGACACTGAAAAGATCTGGGACTTGGAGAACGGGGAAAATCTAATCGACATATCACCACCATTTGGAGGATCGGTTTCACTTTCATTTTCGCCGGATGGCAGGTGGGTTGCCAGCGCCGACGGAGACGCCTTCGTACGCGTGCATGACACAAGCAACGGCTCACTGCGGAGCGCGACGAAGGGTTACACTCTAGAACCGATGGCGGTTGCATTTTTCCCGGATGGCGGAAAGGTGCTCGCGGGCGGCGTCGAGAAAACGATTTCGGTGATCGAAGCCGCGAGCGGAAACATTCTGCGTACCATTCCGAAACAACCCGGAGTTATTTGGTCTGTCGATGTTTCGCTCGACGGAAAGCGGGCAGCCGTCGTTTATACCTCCGCTGAACGCTTTCTGGATATCAACCACCTCACGTTGTGGAATCTGGACAACGGAACGATACAGGCCGATTTTCAAAAGCCGGGAATCACCATATATGGAGGAACCTTCGTCGGCGATCAGTACTTTTTCATCGCGACATCTACCAACCAACTCATCCTTTGGTCTCTTCACTAGTTCGTCTTGAGCCGAGCCGGAGCTTTGTCCCCAGGCAGCGGCGCAGAATGCTGAGTGGTTCCTTGGCGGAATCCTGCCCGTATTTCGCCGACGCAAAAGTACTGATTGTGATCGCTCAGTTCTCTCCGCACTCGGCAAGGAGGCGTGTCATGCGGCATCTGGGTCGCGTCGGAATCGTGCTGGTCCTTCTGTTTTTAGCTGCGTGGGAGATGCATGCAGAAACTTCCACATTGCCGCTCGTGATGGCGAACGACAACCGCACGTCTGCCGGACAGCTGGAGAATGGTGTTCTGGAGTTGCGGCTCGAACCACGTCGGGGTTGTTGGTATCCCGAGGATGAGAACGGCGACCATCGAGATATCTACGCGTTCGCCCAGGAGGGTCACTTGCCGCAAAGTTCTGGCCCGCTGATCCGCGTTCTGCAAGGGACACAGATCCACGCCACGATTCATAACACGCTGGCTCTGGAGGCCAGGATCTATGGCCTGCATCGCCATCCCGGAGATCCAAACGATGTGCTGCGGCTGGCTCCGGGCGAGAAGCGCGAATTGCATTTTCTTGCCGGAGAACCGGGCACCTACCAGTACTGGGCCACGACGTCCGGCAACCCTCAGGAATTACGCGACCAGGGGAAACCATGCTTTCCGGTGCGTTTATTGTTGACGCACCTGGAGCGAGGACGGACGACCGCATCTTTATGATCGGTATTTGGAATAAAGGCATACCCGGTACGCCTGGCTCCGACGAGCTACTATCGATCAACGGGAAGTCATGGCCGTACACCTAACGCCTCAGTTACTAGATCGGCGAGACAGTCCACTGGCGTGTCCTCAATCCGACCTGGTCGGACCACGCAATGCACCTTCACGGTTTTTATTTCAAAGTGGATGGAGTGGTGTTGCAGGCTGGACCGGGTCGGGCCCAGCAGACTTCTCCGCCGGTTGCTCCAGCAACGTCGTTCATCGCCCGCATGACTCCGCCGCGGGCGGGAACGTTCATCTATCACACCCACTGGCACGATGACATGCAGTTGCGGAATGGATTGTATGGGGCACTGATCGTACTGGAGCCGGGACAGAAATATGATCCGGAGCATGACCGCACGTTTGTCTTTAGCATGGGTAAATACGCTCCGTTCGGTTTTATGCTGCTGGTAAACGGCTATCCCCAGCCAGATCCCGTCGAATTGCACACCGCAACTCGATACCGGCTGCGGTTGATCAACATCACCGGCGGGTCCATACCAAACGGCCTTTCTCCGAACCAGCAAATATGCGGGCGGATCTTTCCACCGCATGCGCAAAGTGGGACTTCGTGATAGATATTCGTGTCATCGAAGGGCAGTTGACAGCGCTCGCACCGGCTCTTAAACAGCTCGCCGTGCATGTGGAGCGGATGAGAGCCTGCCTGCTCGTGCAAATTGTCGACGTTTTGCGTGCAGAGAAAGAGGCGAGAGCCCAGAGTGTGCTCCAGGACTGCCAGAGCGCGATGCCCCGGGTTGGGCTGGGCGACTGCTGCGACCGTCCTGCGCATGGAATAGAACTCCCAGACGAGCTGCGGATCTCGCCGCCATGCCTCCGGAGAGGCGACCTCTTCGATGCGGTAGTTCCGCCACAACCCGTTCGAATCCCGAAACGTCGGGATGCCACTCTCAGCGCTCATGCCCGCGCCGGTAAGCACGAACACACGGTCAGTCGGCTTGATATGAATCCGCTCCATGAGTGGCTTCGCCTGCATTGAGCAAGAACGTTCTAAACTGACAACATCCGCCTCAGTATATGTGCGTCCCAACGTTATTCACTGCTTCCTCCCCTCTGCACGAACGAGCGTGCCCTGAATGATGGGCGTGTCGTGCTTCGGATCTCCTTTCACTTCGCGGATGGTGTCGAGCACTTGACTCAGGCTCGGCATCTTTCCCACACGGATGAGCCTCTGTGCCTCGGCTCTCAGGTCTGACGGTGTCAGTTTCGTTATAGGAAGATTGCGGTTCATCCCAGCACCAGCCCGTCATCCTTCATTCCCTGAGCCAGTCCCCACGCATAACGATGTTCGACGATCAGTGCGTACCCGAACCACTGGGCGTCGTCCTGAACATGCTCGTCGATCCATTCCTTAGCCTGAAGAGTCAAGGGACAGAATGTGTACAGTGTCCCGACGTTGTTGACGAGAACGTCAGGTGTGACCGACTGTTCTGTGGTGATTGCAAGGGGTTCTCCTTTTGCGGTTTCCCGCCGCATCTGCCTAGAGGCAACCACCGTGGCATTTCGCTCGGTTGGTGAGCACCGTCGCACTGGACGGGCTGCTCTTGATGCTGTCTAAACTCTACTGCTTCACTCCGCTTAAACCAATGGCATCTTGGTGCAGATAATCTTCACCGATTCTTCCGACCCCCCAAAAAAGATCTTAGCCCCACGCAGCAACTGCTCAGTCCTCATCATCGAGCCAAATAATTTCCGACCATCGGTCCTCGGGGACGTGGGCCGTCAAGAGACGCGCTCGTTCGGCAATCTTGTCGAGCGTTTTCTGAGTTTCGGCCCCGTGCTGCTTTGTAATCGTTGCGAGTTGGCGAACAAGCTCATCTTCGGTCGGGGGAGTGTTCAAGACTTTCTTTTTCGACGCCTTCGGGGGTCTTGCAGGCGTCTCGATTTCGACCGACCCACCACGCGCCAGCAAGAATTTCTCTACGACCGACTTCGGGATTCGCAGGACACGATAACGACGGCGTTTCGGTGTCTCAGGGCTTCCGAGGTCGATAACACCCTTGACTTTGGAGAATCGGCGGACGACAGTGTCGTAGCCAACGCCTAGAATTTCGGCGACTTCCGAAACGGTCAATAGGTCGCTCACGATTCAATTCCTTCTTGCGCCCACGAACGTTTCGGCATCTTCGCCAACCTCTCTTCCATTCGAGCTGAAGCCAGATTCGCATAGTGACGCTCACAGACTGCAACAGTGTCACCCAGCATTGCGGCAATTTCAGTCAGACTGCATCCTTGGCCGAGCCAGAAATCGACCGCCGTGTCCCGGAACCGATGCGAGACGTTTCCTTCAATCCAGAGTCCAGCCTCCTGCATCAAGAGACGTAGGTCGTCCTGCCATGTCGTGACCTCAGAGGTCACCTGAAACTTGCCGTCCCAGAAGACGTACTCTCCCTCTCCGTGGAGCAGTTCTCGACAGAGGGCCCGGTCAACATGCTGTAGAACGGGTCTTCCAGTCTTCTGCCTGTTGATTCTGAGCCAGCCGTCTCGAATGCTTTTTCGTTTGAGCTGCACCGTGTCCCGAATCGCAACGCCCGTGGCAATCATGAACTTGACGAGAAGGGTTGCGAGAGCGACCTTCTCCGGCGGAAAGGTCTTCGGAATCTGGGCGAAGAGAGCTTTGATTTCCTTCTCCGTGAAAGGCTTCGGCTTCAGCCGCTCCTTGTCGTCCTTCGACAACCGGATGGTCTTGAGCGCAGCAAGAAGCTCGTTGAGGTTCTCACGACAGCAAGAACGGAGAAAGCTGCGAATGTTCTGCTGGGCTTTCTGGCGGGTCGTCGTCGCTTTCCAAGACTTGTTCCAACCCACTCGAAAGTCGATTGCGTCCGCCGCAGTAATCAGCGACGGAAAGAGCTTCGACCGAGACGCCATGAACTGCTCGAACGCGTCGAGTTGACGCCGGAGCTTCTTAATCCTCCGTGCGGAAATGCCCTCGCTCTCCTTGGCACTGATGAAGGTCTCTATGCAGTCCGCAATGGTCCTCTGCGGAGCCTTGGCGATAATCGGTCGGGGCGTGTCGCCCCGGTCTAGCTGGGCTTGGAGTTCTGCGGCCCGTTCTTCGGCGATGCCCCAGGTCCGGGTCTTGGCAGATTTTCGATACTGATGGCCGGTTCGGGAGTACCTGAGCCACTTGGCGCAGTCGCAGCCCCGGTAGAACTCGCCCCGGCTGGCGTGGCGACACGTCGGGCGGTGCCGGACGTAAACCGTTACTACTGGCCGCGAATTCACATTGGCAGGCATTGTTCGTTGAGTTTCGTCTGCAGAAGCTGTCGCTTACCGTCAGCAAGGGAGAGGGCGGAAGTCCATGTCGTCTTTCGGTGCTGCACGTTGCCCGTCTGAGTTGTCACAGACCATCGAAGCCATTTTCGACAGTTGCAGTCGTGATGGAACTCCTGCCCGAGCAGAGGGCACGATTCTTTGTGTCGGGTAAAAATCACGACGGTCGGAGGGGTCGCTCGCGTAGCATCAGGAATGAACCCGCCCCATTCACGGGTACTCAGTTGTTCTTCCTTCGTGGCCCAGCGAACGTTCCCTGGCTCGTAATGGCCGTCGTTGTCCTTACGGTCGAGGGAATGCTTCGTAGACGGACGAGGGCCAATGTGGGCGATGAATTGGGCGAAAGACGTGAACAGGAATTTGATGCCACGTCCGCCGTACCGCTCGTATCGGGGATGGTCGGGCATAATGCAACGCTGTCGTGCACTCTTAAAGGCACGATATTCCGGCGTTTTGCTGGCTCCGTGTTTCTCGACCATGCCTCGGAGCCTAGCACAGATTCTAACACAGATTCAAGATAACCGAGGTAATACACCAGTGTTTATGCGGGTAAAGGAACTGGCGGAGAGAGTGGGATTCGAACCCACGTTAGAGTTTCCCCTAAACACGCTTTCCAAGCGTGCGCCTTCAGCCACTCGGCCATCTCTCCGGCGAAATTCTCTGGAAGGAACGACTCTTACAGGATGCCCTCGTTCAAGCCGCGCAAGGTTCTTGCTTTCCGCAGCCTGTAGTTCTGTTCAATTCTATGGGTGAAGTCTTCGAATCGCAACTTTCACAAACGCGTTTTCTCTCGCGCGGCTGTCGGGGATCGATCGGATTCACAACCTGGATCGTTATAGCGCCTTGTTATGCGCCTGCGGAATACGGAATTAAGAGGTTTTCAGCGGTGAGGAAGATTCAGGGTTGGTTACGGGGATTGTAGTCGAAGCTCCTGCTGCCGCTGGTGCTCCCGATGCCGATGCTCCCGCGGCCGCGGCGCTGGCAGCATTGCCATTCACCGGGGCGGGCGGCGTTTTCACGTGATCCACTACGCGATGGTTCAAGCAATAGAGCGCTAGTTCCAGGCGGTCCGCCACGCCCAGCTTGTCGTATACCTTGCGCAGATAATTCTTGACTACCTGCTCGGTCGTGCCCACCCGCACTGCGATCTCTTTGTTCTTCATGCCCTGCGTCACGCAGGCCACGATCATCGATTCCTTCGGCGTCAACTGTACTTTCGGACGCGAGCCGGACGGGCGATTATTCTGGTTCCGGTAGGCTTCCATGACCCAGTGGATTCCCTGGCTATCGAGCCAGGTATCGCCGGCCGCGACTTTATGCACGCAGTCCACCAGCAACTCAGGCTCGACTTCGCGCGACAAAATGCCGTGTGCGCCGCGGCGGAACAGTTCCAGAGTTAATCCTTCATCGGAGCCCGGAGTTACAACAATAATGCGCAACTGCGGATTCTGCCGCAGCAAATCCGCGACGGCTTCCACCGGATTCGGCGTCAATGCTGATTCAAAGATCAGCACATCCGCCGAGAACTTCGCCACGGCGGACTGCGTCTGAACCAGCGTTTCCGCCTGGCCCACTACGCGAATGTCATCCTCGAGCGCGAAGATTTTTCTGAGACCGGCGCGGAAGATGGCCTGGGTATCAGCCACAATTACTCGGACGAACTGGCCGTTGGTCGGGCCTTCGCCGATTCCGAGATTTTCTTCCATGCTCACCGGAATGCTGACCATTCAGTCCCTTCTGCTACGCCCGTTCAAAGTGATACTCATCAATCACAACGCCGACGCCGCGCCGGCCGCGATCTTCAAAGCTGCGGACCACACGTCCGCGGCAATCAATCTGCACATCCTGCCGCGCCCCAACTACTTCGGCGGGCAACAAAATCGTGAAGTCGACCATCGAGCCCACCGGCACGTCGTTTTCCATGGCAAGCAATACGCCGTTCGCCGAAATGTTCTCGGTCTCAGCGATGAATGCACTGCCCTGCGACTTGACCGACGCTGAAAGATGCAGCGGAAAGCGCGGAGCGCTCTGCATCTCTTCGTAATGCCCGTTGGGCGTCTCGGCTACCGGGTTTTCGCCTGCTTCCGCCACCGCTGCTGACCCTTCCGTCTGTGGAAATTCTGTGAACTTATGGGCAGCGTACACCCCCGAATCAGGTGTGCAAAGTTACCGAAGTCATGGAACAAAAGAGCGTTAAAGGCTTTAATTTCTGACGATTACGGTGAATTCCACGGGTGGCGAAGAGAGCCAGAGAATGACCGGAAAAAACCAGAGTTTGCGGGTGATTGGAGGATCAATTGCGGAATAACACGGCACGTAATGGCATCGGACCACCCTGCGCGAAAATGCCCGTACTAATCGCCGCGTCTAGAACTTTGTGACTTCGGTGAAGTTAAAATCTTTGATCTTCATCGCGGGCACCACCATGTCGAACGACTCTTCGCCGCACGACCGCACCGGCAGGCTCATCGCTTCCACATTCGACAGCATATGAATCAGACTTTCGTTGAGACGAAAATTTCTGACGCCGCCTTGCAGCTTTCCATTCTCGATGAGGAACGTTCCGTCACGCGTCATGCCGGTGAGAATTTTCTCGAACGGCTCGACTTCGCGGATGTACCACAGCCGCGTCACCAGAATTCCGCGCTCAGTGGAAGCGATCATCTGTTCGACGGTCTGCGGATTCTCTGGCGGCGCGAAGACAATATTCAGCGGCATCTCTCCCATTTCGTTGGGCAATCCAAATCCGTGTCCGGTGGCTACGATGGGACCAGCCTTGTCGCGAAACTCAGATCGCCGCATGCGCTCTGCAGTCGCGCGCGCGTAGACCACGCGCTCGATCACGCCATTCTTCACCAACTCGACTCTCTGCCGCCGCATACCCTCGCCATCGTAAGGCGCCCCCGTCTGCAGCGGATGCGCGACATCGTCCCAGATGGTGATGTTGTCGCCGAAAAGTTTGCTGCCAATTCGCCCCGTCAGAAACGAACGCTGGTCAAGAATCGCCATGCCGGAATAATCCCAGAACATGAAGCCGACAATGTCGAGCACGGCCGCCGGTTCCAGAATCACGGTGTACTTCCCTGCCGGAACTTCGCGGGGACTGGCCGTGTCGACGGCCTTTTTCGCAGCCGTCTCCGCCAGCAGGAGAGGATCGAGAATCGTTGCGTCCGGCGCGTTCGCTTTTTGCCAGCCCGACGAGTCCGCCGCCAGCATAGTGATGGAAATTTCTCCCAGCGTTTGGGTGTGCCACTTGCTCAGACCGCGCGAGTTGAAAATGCCTTCGAAGGAATCGGCACACGAAAAAACTCCGGCCGTAGTGAGCTTGTGCTTATCCGCCACGGCCACAATTTTCTGTACGCCTTCGGCTCGCTGCTGCGGAGTAAGCGCGGCAGTCGCGGGGAAATGCCGCGAAGGCACCGATGATGTGGGGACAGCCGCTCCCGATGTGGCGCTGGCGCTGAATGTGGCGCTGGCACTCGATGTGGCGCGGACACTCCTGTCCGCGTTGCCGTCGGCCTCCCCCGCATCCGGCATCGGCAACAGATCCGGATCCGGCTGCTGCACCTTCGCCAGGCTCTCCGAAGCGAGCACCACTTGCCGCAGACTCTCGTCGTCGAACTTGTTGGTGAATGCACGCGCCGTCCGGCCACCGAACACCGTCCGCACCGAGACCACCGAATTCTCTTCTTCAACATTCTGATGAATCGTATTGTTGGCAAAACGAGTCAGCGCAAATCGTCCGCCAGAAATCAGCGCTTCGACCTCGTCGGCGGTCGAGAGCTTTCGGATACGATCAAAGATTTCGCTGGCGTGCTCTTGGGTCAGCATGTCGATTTCTTGCCTGAACTCCCTCTGTGTACCTCTGTGACCTCTGTGGTGAAAAAACTAACTCTTGAACGCGGTTCCGACCTTGACGCCACGGAACCGCGACGGCGCTGCACCGTGTCCCGTCCCCATCACCTGCTGCGGTTGCCCCTTGCCACAGTTCGGCGTGCCCCACAGCGTCCACTCATCGCGCGAACAGATCGCATCCAGCGAGTTCCAGAACTCCGTCGTGATCCCCGAGTACGAAGGATTCTTCACCATGCGTACGCGCTTTCCGCCCTTGATCTCCCATCCAATCTCGCACCCAAACTGAAAGTTGTAGCGCTTGTCGTCGATCGACCACGAACGATTAGTCTGCATCAGAATTCCGTGATCGGTGCCAGCAATCAACTGTTCGAGCGACAGCGGGCCTCTTGCCCGGAAGCAGGCTGATATTGGTCATGCGAATCATCGGCAGCCGGTTCCAGCTTTCGGCACGCAGCGTTCCCCCCGAACGGTTCTCCCCGATCGTGTGCGCCGTCTCCCGCGAACTCAGATATCCCGTGAACAGTCCATCCGTGATGATCGGCGTGCACTGCGCGGCTACGCCCTCGTCATCAAAGCCAAACGTGCCCAGCCCCGGACCATGCTCCTGCCGCGCATCGGCCACCACATTCACCAGATCGCTCCCGTAGCGCAGCTTCCGCAATTTTTCCAGAGTCAGAAACGAAGTCCCCGCAAAATTCGCCTCCATCCCCAGCACGCGGTCCAACTCAATCGGATGTCCGACCGATTCGTGAATCTGCAATCCCAGTTGCGAGCTGTCGAGAATCACATCGAACGTTCCCTCCGGACATTGATCCGCCTTATGCAGCGCCACGGCCTCCTCGGCAATGCGGCGGGCGTTCTGGACCAACTGCAATTCCTCGATCAGCTCATATCCTTTGTTCTGCCACTGCCCGCCATACGAATTCGGATACGACCGCTTCTGAATTTCATTTCCCGCAAACGCATAGGCCGCATATCCCGCGCCCGACGAGAGCTTCGTCTGATGAATGTCGCTTCCCTCCGAAGACACAAACCACTGCTCTTCGCGATTGAAATTCAGATTCGCTTCAGCCAGCGTGATCCCGGCGACGGAACGAAGTTCCGCATCAATCTTCATCAGCAGATCAAGATTCTGCTCAATCGAAATACTAAAGGGATCGATCAGATAGGGCGTCGCCCACTCCGCCGTCACAGCTTTCTCCGGCGCAAGCTGCACATCTTCCCGCTTCACGCTCGCCGAAGCTCGCGCGATCTCGACCGCTCTCGCCGCCGTGGCCTCGACCGCGCCCCGCCCCAATTCCGCCGATGCCGCGAAACCCCAGGCCCCATCGGCGATCACGCGTACGCTAAAGCCTACCGATTCGGCGTCCGAAGCGCTGCCAATCTTGCCATTCTTAGTGGCCAGCGCACGGCTGCGTTGCGCCACCACTCGCACATCGGCGTAACTCGCCCCGCGCAGCGCGGCCACATCCAACGCCCACTTGGCAACATGTCTCATAGCAATCTTTCAATCTAGCACAGGGACCAGAACGGTCGTTAACCGCTGACCAGCCACAGAAGGGCTACCTCTGAACACGCATCGCTGTGACCCGAGTCACGGTTTCCGCCGTCCCGCGGCCATCCAATAGGAGTAAGCGCCATTGTTCACCAGACCGCTCTTGGTCGAAAAGGAGTTCCTTTCATGAGTCTTCGCACTCTCGATCGCCCGTCCCACGATACATCCCACGCTGACCTTCTGGCCGGCAAGAAAGCCGACCTCGCCGGACCCGGAATCGGCGATTACAACGAGTTGGAAAATATCCTGCCGCGCGACTACCACTCGCTTCTGCCTCCCAAGAAAACGCAGCAAGCCATCTTCCAGGTGAAGCGCTATATCGAAGACCATCTATGTAAAGAGCTCAACTTGATGATGGTCGAGGTTCCCCTCATCGTCGACGCGGAAAGCGGCGTTAACGACATGCTCGACCGCGACGGCTCCCGCACTCCCATCCAGTTTCATATCTCCAATGATCGTGACCAACATCCCATGGATGCCCAGGTCGTGCAGGCCGCCACAAAATGGAAACGGATGGCCTTGAAACAGTTCGCATGCCGCCCCGGAGACGGCATCTGCACCGACATGCGCGCCGTGCGCAAAGATTACTTCCTCGATCATGACCACTCCGCCTACGTCGACCAGTGGGACTGGGAACGCGTCATGGTCCCCGAGCAGCGCAATCTGGAGTTTCTGAAATCCATCGTGCGCAAAATCTGGAAGGTTCTGGTGGGCGCCGAAAAGTTCGCGCAGGAAATGTTCCCCGAGCTGCGCAATCCGCTTTATCCCAACCTGCCGGAAGAGATCGCTTTCCTGCACGCGGAAGAACTCCTCGCCAAATATCCTGACCTGCCGCGCAAGCGCCGCGAGACCGTCATTCTGCAGAAGCATCCCGCGGTCTTCATCATCGGCATCGGCTGGCCGCTCAAAGACGGCTACCCGCACGAGATGCGCGCCGCCGACTACGACGATTGGATCACCGACACCAGCAAAGAAACTTCACGCGACACCCACGGACTAAACGGCGACATCCTGGTCTGGAACCACATCACCCAGCGCCGCCACGAACTCAGCTCGATGGGCATTCGCGTGAACGCCGAATCGCTGCGCTGTCAACTGGAGATGTCAAAGCTGCTCGACAACCTCAAATTCCCCTACCACCAGGGCATCGTCAACAACGAACTGCCGCTCTCCATCGGCGGCGGCATCGGCCAATCGCGAACGCTAATGCTGCTGCTGCGCAAAGCCCACCTGGGCGAAGTCAGCGTAACCGTCTGGCCGAAAGTGCTAAAAGAGATGTGCGCCAAGAAGAATATTTTTGTCCTGGAGTGAGATATTCCGACGGGAGATCGGACGGGACGGCGCACGCCGTCCCGTTTGCCATTTGAGAACGTTGACCCGGGTCAATAAGTGTAATGGGGGGCGTCGCCAATCATCGCTCTGACGGCGACCCGATTTCCCTATCGCGCAGATCATTAATGTCAAACCGCGCAACCCAGATATGCTCAGAATCCGAATATTCCACGATGCCTTTGGTCGGGGAAAAATCACCGGACGTCAATTCGACCTCCAACCCATTCGGCAGCGTGACCTCCGATTCGTTGCGGGACTGAATCGCGCTAATTGTATTTAGGCGTACTCTTCCTTCCCGATCACAGTTGTTGAAGTCAACCTCGATACTCGCCATCGGTTGTCTAGCCCTTTAGCCTATTTTGAGTGAAATAGCGATTTTGCAACAGTTACCGTGCGCCGAACGATGGTAGGGCTATGATGGCGATGATGCGTTCGCGAAATTGCGCCGTCACAATTTCTCTCATAGGTCTGGTCTTAACGCTCGCCAGTTGCGCCTATCGCCTGCCTATTTTTGCTCCGCCATCCCAAGAGCTAATTCGCATTGTCGCAAACACGCCAGAGCAGTACACCGTACAAGTAAACACGGAAAGAATGGACGACTACGATGTACCGCACGATGGCCGCATTAAAGTCGGGATTCCAGCACATCGTCCCAGTTGCGGGGTTTACTTATTCAATGCGGTCAAGGTCGGAGGCTACAGCGACCCCCTCAAAACATGGGGCGTCTTAATCAGCCGCAATGGAAAGACCGTTCGCAAACTATCTTTCCGTGCAGTGCAGAAACTCGCGACCGATGCGGCTGGATACCACGTCCTGAGAATCGCCGACTAGATAGTGGTTGAAATCAGGCCTTTGAACTCATTGATCCTTCGCGCGAGTTTTATGGCGCCGCCTGCGCTACTTCCAGCGCCTTCCGCACCGCCAGCAATTCCTTCAACACGCCGCGCAACTTAGTCGACTCCAGCGCGTTCGCCCCATCTGACTTGGCTTCCTTCGGATTGTCGTGGACTTCCATGAACACTCCATCCACACCCGCCGCCACGGCCGCGCGCGACAGCAGCGGTATGAATTCCGGTTGCCCTCCACTCACCGCCGGACCGCCATCATTCGCCTGCGACGACGGCAACTGCACCGAATGGGTCGCGTCGAACACCACGGGCGCAAATTTCCCCATGATCGCCAGCGACCGCATATCGACGACGAGATTGTTGTAGCCAAAACTCGACCCGCGCTCGGTCAGAAATATTTGCGTATTCCCCGCGTCCCGGCACTTCTCGACCGCATGCCGCATATCCCATGGCGCAACAAACTGTCCCTTCTTGATGTTCACCGCCCGCCCGCTCAACGCTGCCGCCACGACGAGATCCGTTTGCCGGCTGAGAAACGCAGGAATCTGGAGCACATCCACGACCTCGGCAACCTTGCTCACATCCGCCGTCTCATGCACATCAGTAAGCACCGGCAGGTGCAGTTCGTCTTTAATCCTCTTCAGAATTCGCAGGCCTTCCTTCAACCCCGGCCCGCGAAAGCTGCGAACCGAAGTGCGATTGGCTTTGTCGTAACTCGCCTTAAAGATGAAAGGGACGTCGAGCGACCGCGCCACGCCCTTGATGATCTCCGCCATGCGAATGGCGTGCTCCTCGCTCTCAATCACGCAAGGCCCGGCGATCAGAAACAGCGCGCTGGAACCGATGTGTACATCGCCGACCTGGAAAGAATTGTGCATCGCAACCTTAGCCATTGATTTTCACAGATACCCTCGAACACTGTGTTGCCTTATCCGTGAATATCCGCGAAATCCGTGGCTGCGCTTTAGGCTCTCGTCCGCTCCGGCCGGTGGAACATTTCCACCTCGGCCGTTTCCTTTTCCGACCGCCGCTTCTTTCCGCGCTCGTAAGCCGCGCCAATGAACGACCGGAACAGCGGATGCGGCTCCAAGGGCTTCGACTTGAACTCCGGATGAAACTGGCAACCAATAAAATGCGGATGGTTCGGCAACTCGATCATCTCCACATAAGTTCCGTCCGGCGTTGAGCCCGAAATTCGCAAGCCCGCCGCCACCATCGGCTCTTCATACTCACGATTGAACTCGTACCGGTGCCGGTGGCGCTCGCTGATCTCGAGGCTCCCGTAAATCTCGCGCAGCCAGCGTATTGGGTTCAATCTTGCATGGCCACGCTCCCAACCGCATCGTCCCGCCCAGTTCTTCCACGCCGCGCAGTTCGCGCAGTTTGTAAATCACGCGATGCGGCGTGGCCGGATCGAACTCGCTCGAGTTCGCATCCGCCAGTCCCACCACGTTGCGCGCAAACTCAACGCACGCCGTCTGCATGCCCAGGCAGATGCCGAAGTACGGAATGTTATTTTCGCGTGCATAACGGATCGCGATCAGCATGCCTTCAATGCCACGCTTGCCAAATCCTCCCGGAACCAGGATCCCGTCGTAATCCTCCAGTTGCGCCTCATAGCTCTTGTCGCCCGTCTCCAATCCCTCGGCTTCAATCCAATTCAACTGCAGCTTCAGATTGTGAGCCAGCGCGCCGTGAACCAGCGCCTCCTTCAGCGACTTGTAGGAATCTTCGTACTCCACATATTTGCCAACGATTCCGATCGTGACCGTATCCTTCGGGTTGTAGACGCGATGAACCACGTCCTCCCACTTCGACAGGTCGCGCTCCTTCGCCTCCATGTGCAAATAGCGGAGCACCAGCGTGTCCACGCCTTCGTTGGCGAACACCAGCGGCACTTCGTAAACCGAAGCCACGTCTTTCGCGGTCACAACGGCCTCTTCTTGCACGTTGCAGAACAGCGCAATTTTCGACTTGATATCTTTCGCCAGAAAGCGGTCGGTGCGGCAGAGCAAAATGTCCGGTTGAATTCCGATGCTCAGCAATTCCTTCACCGAGTGCTGCGTCGGCTTGGTCTTCAACTCCTGCGCCGCCGCAATAAACGGAACCAGCGTTACATGCACAAACAAAGTGTGCTCACGGCCCAGATCCTGCCGCATCTGCCGGATCGCTTCCATAAACGGCAGCGATTCGATGTCGCCCACCGTGCCGCCGATTTCGACAATCACCACGTCGACTTCCTGCGCGACCTTCTTCATCGCGGCCTTGATTTCATTCGTCACGTGCGGAATCACCTGCACCGTCTTGCCCAGGTAATCGCCGCGCCGCTCCTTGGCGATAATCTGTTCGTAAATTCGCCCGGTGGTCCAGTTGTTGTCGCGAGAAAGTTTGGCGTGGGTGAAGCGCTCGTAGTGGCCCAGATCGAGGTCCGTCTCCGCGCCGTCGTCGGTGACAAAAACCTCGCCATGCTGAAACGGCGACATCGTGCCTGGATCGACGTTGAGGTAAGGATCGAACTTCATCAAATTGACCTTGATTCCCCGGCTCTCCAGCAGGCAGCCGATCGAAGCCGCGGCCAATCCCTTACCAAGTGAAGACACAACTCCGCCCGTCACAAAGATGTACTTCGCTGGCATCTCTTCCTCGCTTTAAATTGTGGTTGGAAAATTGTGCAGGTGGCGTGCACAATCAATTATGGCAGAAACTCCTGTGGAAACAAATAGAAGAAATTTGATTTCTGTAGCGACAGCCGCATCGACTGTCCGCGAGGCAGCGAGCGCCGCGTTGACTATCCCGCCCCACTAAGCGAGAATACTTGAGGTTCCTTCCGCAAGATTCTGAACCGTAGGGATTCCGTCCCTTAAAAGTGGGCCTGTGGCGCAGCTGGGAGCGCGCTTCCATGGCATGGAAGAGGTCGTCGGTTCGATCCCGACCAGGTCCACCAAATCTCCCAACAATTCTTCGCGGCTGCCATTCGATTCCCCTAACTCTTTCAAGTGCTTTTGTCTATCTGCGGATTAGACGGGTATGGGGCCCCATTGACACCCGTTCCCTCCGGACCTACCATGCGCCTTGGAAGAAGAAGGGCGCCGTTGCAGCATGACAGAACCGGTCATAAGCGCGTCTTCGCTGATCGGAGTTTCATTTGGCCCTTACTGTGTTCGCCGCAAGATCGGCGAGGGCGGGATGGGGACGGTCTACGAAGGGTGGGATGCTCGTCTGCAACGCGCAGTCGCGATCAAGACAATCCGCGAAACCTACGACTCGATTTCCCGTGACCGGCTATGGTGCGAGGCGCGGTCTCTGGCGCGAATCAGTCATCCCAATATCTGCCAGGTTTTCGATGTTGTCGACGAGCAAGGGCGTGTCGTTCTGGTGCTCGAGCTGCTCCAAGGCCAATCTCTGGCTGACCGCCTCACCAGCGGGCCGATGCCCGCGGCCGAAGCGATCCAGATCGAAACGCAAATTTTGCAGGCGCTTGGGGCGTTGCATGAATTGGGCATCGTGCATCGCGATCTGAAACCATCCAACGTTTTCCTCACAAAACATGGTGTGAAGCTGCTCGACTTCGGACTGGTGCGCACCACACGCCGGCTTGCAGTCGAAGAGACTGCCACCGCTCTCACAACACCGGGCATGGTGGTCGGAACTCCGCAATACATGGCTCCGGAGCAGGCACGTGGAGATAGCGTAGGGCCCGCCGCGGACATCTTTGCCGCTGGGTGCATCTTGTACGAACTGCTAACCGGGAAGCGCGCGTTTGACGGCGCCTCTACCATCGACATCCTATTCGCCGTTTTGCATCGGAACCCTCCACCACTCAGCGGATCTGCCGGTATTGAGGCGCTGGATCGGATCATCCGGCGCGCCATCAGCAAGCAAGCGGAAGACCGGTTCGCGTCTGCCGGTGCGATGCTGGAGGCGATCGCTGCGATTGATTTGTCAGGCAGTGCCGGAGGCGTGTCCAGCCCCCGGACCGTGTCGCGCTTAATCGTGCTTCCGTTCAGGATTCTGCGCAGGGACGAGGAAACAGATTTCCTCGCCTACAGCCTGCCCGACGCGATCACCCACTCGCTCGCTGGTCTGGAAAGCCTGATCGTGCGTTCGACGGCGGTGGCTGCCCGTTTCGCGGACCTTCCAGATCCACGGCGTCTGGCCGCCGAAGCGGAAATCGACGCCTTCCTTACCGGCACGCTCATGCAGGTTGGCGGGCAGTTGCGGGTTACTTGCCAGTTGGTGGAAGCTCCGAGCGGCACGGTGATATGGTCCGACACCGAAACGTGCTGGATCCGCGACCTGTTTCGCACGCAAGATGAGCTGTGCGAGCGCGTTGTGCAAGCGCTCATGGTTCCTCTCAGCGACAAGGAGCGCTCCAATCTCAGGCGGGATGTGCCGGGCAGTGCCAAGGCATACGAATACTATTTGCGCGCAAACCGAATTGCTGCCGTCCGAACACTGGACAACTTCCACCTGGCTCGCGACTTGTACCTGCAGTGTACCGAGGAGGACCCGAACTACGCCCCAGCCTGGGCCCGATTGGGAAGGGTGTATGCATTCCTGGAAAAATTCAGCGGGGAGAGCACCGCTGGACCGAAGGCCGAAGCAGCTTTCAGCCGGGCATTCGCGTTAGGCCCGGACCTTGCAGTTGCCCATAGCCTTTATACCCCGATTGAGTGTGACCAGGGATTTGCGGAAAGAGCAATGGTGAGACTGCTGAACCTTGCCCGCTCCCGCCGCAACGACTGCGACTTATTTGCTGGTCTGGTTCAGGCGTGCCGATACTGCGACCAGTTGGAAGCCTCCCTCGCGGCCCATCAGCGTGCTTTCCATCTTGACCCGCAAGTCACCGACAGCGTGGCGCACACGTTCTTTTTGCTCGGGGATTACCAGCGAACCATAGAATCCTACGGCAACAAGGCAGGCTACTACCTGGATTGCGCCGCTTTGGCGGCGCTGGGAGAGAACCAGAAGGCCCTAATCAAGCTCAGAGAACGCGAGGAAAATGGCGGCGCAACCGGTGCGATGCGGGCCATTATGCGTTCCCTCCGCGCCTATGTTGACGGCGATTTTGCCGCGTGTTTGAAGGCGACCCAGACTGACGAAGTCGCGGTGCAGCGGACGCCCGAGACCTTCTTTTACCTGGCACGTCAGCTGTCACGAATCGGAGAAACAGAGCGGGCGATCTCAATCCTGTCCGATGTTCTCGAAAGCGGATTTGTGTTCGCTTCGGCTCTTGCGCGAGACGAGTGGCTTCAGCCGTTACGGCAGTCTCCCCGATTTCCCGAACTGCTACAGGCCGCCAACCGGCGTGCCCAACACGCCCGCGAAGCGTTCTTCGCGGCGGAGGGACCCCAGATTCTCGCGGTAGCGCTGCCCATGACACAAACGGAGTCGCAGCCGTACCCGCACTAGTTCACACCTGTCGTCTGATGGCGCCCGTCTGGAGGTGTAGGCTTACCATACGGACAATAAGTCACTCGAATACAAGTCTTATGCTTAGTGATCCTTCGTGCGCTTCGTAGTCCATGTTTTTCAACTCACTACCTGGAGAACCCTAGCCGTTGCCACCGATCCTCAACGCACAAGGAATCTCGAAAGCCTTCGGAGCCAAGCCGCTCTTCCAGAACGTTTCCTTCACCGTTTCTGAGGGCGACCGGATCGCGCTGATCGGACCCAACGGCTCGGGCAAATCCACGCTGCTGCGGATTCTTGCCGGTACCGAAGTGCCCGACAGTGGCTCGCTTGCCGTGCGCAAGCGCCTGCAACTCAGCTATGTAGCGCAGGAATCGAAATTCCCAGCCGGCGAGTCCGTGCGCTCCGTCGTGGAACGGGCGCTGCAAGATTCGACCGCCGTCGATTCGGAACACCGCACTCACTTCGCCGAGACCCTCGGCCGCGCCGGCTTCGAAAATCTGGAAGCAGAGGCGTCCGCGCTTTCCGGAGGCTGGCAAAAGCGCCTCGCCATCGTCGAAGCCCTGGTCAAGGCTCCCGACGTTTTATTGCTCGATGAGCCCACCAATCATCTCGATCTCGCCGGAATCGAATGGCTCGAAGAATTGCTTGAAGAAGCCGCATTCGCGTGCGTGGTGGTGAGCCATGATCGCTACTTCCTCGAGAATGTAGCCACCGAGACCGCCGAACTCAGCCGCGTCTATCCCGACGGATTGCTGCGAGTGCGCGGCCAGTACAGCACTTTCCTCGAGAAGAAAGAAGAATTCCTACACGCGCAAGGCAAGCGTCATGAGGCGCTGGAGAATCTGGTTCACTCCGAAATCGAATGGCTGCGCCGCGGAGCCAAGGCGCGCACTAGAAAATCAAAGGCCCGCATCGACAAAGCCGGCCAATTGATGAGCGAACTCGCCGATTTGAATTCGAGAACCAGAACCGCGACCGCCCAGATTGATTTCTCGGCCACAGAGCGCAAGACCAAACGCCTGATCGAACTCGAGAATGTCTCCTGCGCGATGGGCGATCGGATGCTGTTCGAGAGCTTAAACTTCATCCTCACGGCCGGAATGCGAGTGGGACTGGTTGGTCCAAACGGCAGCGGCAAGACCACGTTGCTCCGGCTGTTGCGCGGAGAACTCGCCCCCACCGCCGGAGAAATTCGCCGCGCCGACTGGCTGCGCATCGTCTACTTCGACCAGAGCCGCAAGCTCGACGAGAACGTAACGCTGCGCCGCGCGCTCGCTCCCGAGGGAGACTCCGTTACTTATCAAGACCGCCAGGTTCACGTCGCATCGTGGGCCGCGAAATTCCTCTTCACCGGCGAACAGCTCAACCAACCTGTCGAGCGACTTTCCGGAGGCGAGCGCGCTCGTGTGCTAATTGCGCAACTTATGCTGCAGCCCGCCGACATTCTTCTACTCGACGAGCCCACCAACGACCTCGACATTCCGACGCTCGAAATCCTGGAAGAGAGCCTGCTCGAGTTTCGCGGTTCGCTGGTGCTGGTAACGCACGACCGCTACATGCTCGATCGCGTGTCGACCATCGTTCTCGGCCTCGACGGTCAGGGCGGCGCAGAGACCTTCGCCGATTACGCGCAATGGGAACTGTGGCAGGCGGAACGCAAATCGGGATCGAAGACAATGCGGTCCGTCGCAGCTCCAGCCGAGCAGGCGACGCCGGCCAAAAAGAAACTCTCATATATGGAAGCGCGAGAGTACGCCTCCATTGAGCAGCGCATCGCACAAGCAGAGCAGGTGTTGCAGAACAAGCGCGCCGAGATGGAAAGTCCGGCCATCGCCAGCAACGGTCCTCGCCTGCTCCAAGTCCACTCCGAGATGGAAGCGGCACAAAGGGAACTGGAGGCGCTCTACGCCCGCTGGGCTGAACTTGAAGGCAAGATGGCGGGCACCGCGCCGTCAGGCAGAAGGTGATTGCATACCAATCAGAATGCTACGCTGTAAACCGATGCTGAATCATAACCCGCAACAGTCCATGCGGAAACAACCACTTCGGACGCTTCTCTTTGCGCTGCCCATCGCCTGCGCATTCTTCCTCGCTTCTCCATGCGCCGCCGCCACCTGGACCGTTCGCACTCAACCCACACGCCTGGTCAACGGAGCCCCAATCCTGTTTCAGGTGAAGCCTTCCACCAAGCTCGACTCGCTCACTGGCACGTGGTTCGGCCACGAAGTCGTTTTCAATTATTCCGCTTCCACCAAGACCTGGTTCGCCCTGGCCGGAGTAAGTTTCGAAACTACTCCCGGCAAGTACGCGCTCGAACTGAAAGGCACGCCCGCGGCCAGCAAAATGCCCGTCACGCTCTCGCGAACTTTCATGGTATCGGCTGCCAAGTATCCCAAGATCGAAGTCAAACTCACGGTGGAAGGAAAGTTTACCGAGCCCAGCCCCGAGCAACTCAAACAGATCGACGAAGATCAGAAAGTGAAGCAGGATTATCTAAACCGCGTCACTGCCGACCGCGAGTGGAGCGGGACATTCACGGCTCCAGCCGACGCCGCCATCTCGGATGTCTTCGGCTCACAGAGAATCTTCAACGGCAAGGCGCAACGCCCCCACTTCGGCCTCGACTTCCGAGTTCCCTCAGGAACTCCCGTTGCCGCCATGAATGACGGCACGGTGCTGCTTGCACGCCCGCTGTATTTCGAGGGCGACTTCATCGTCCTCGACCACGGCCAGGGACTGCTCACGCTCTACCTGCATCTTTCCGAATTCAAAGTAAAGGAAGGAGATTCTGTGAAGCGCGGTCAGATCATCGGTCTTAGCGGAGGCACTGGTCGCGCCACGGGCCCACATCTTCACGTCGCCGTGCGCTGGCAAGGAACCTATCTCGATCCCGCGCGCCTGATGCAGTTATCTCTGCCCGCCGGCAATCGCAAGAGCCTACCCCAACCCACCAGTCAACTTGCTCCTCGGACTTCGCGAACCCTCGCGCAGAGCCTCGTTCAGAGCATCCTTCAAAGCGAGATTCTTGATCAGCCGGTGCAGGTAGTTAGGATGCACGCCGAGAATCGCCGCCGCCTCGACATAATTCCCGCGCGTCTGCACGACCGCATCGAGAATTAAGTGCTTCTTCAATTCCTTGACGCTGGCGTGATATTTCCCTTCCGACATGTCGGCAGGCGGTTCCTGCTCCGCCAAAGACTCCGGCAAGTCCTCCAATAAAACCGAATCTGAAGCTCCCAGCACCAGCGCGCGCTCGATCGCATTTTCCAGTTCGCGCACGTTGCCCGGCCAATCATAGTTCACCAAAGCCGCCATGGCCTCGCGCGACACCGGTTTCGGTTTCATCTTGCAACGCTTCGAATATTTCTGCACGAAGTGCCGGGTCAGCATCGGAATATCTTCCTTGCGCTCGCGCAGCGGTGGCATGGTCAACTTCACCACCGCCAACCGGTAATACAAATCCTGGCGGAACTCCCCTTGCTTAACCGCTTCGGCAAGATCACGATTGCTCGCGGCCACCAGGCGAATATCCACCTTGATCGGATGAGTGCCGCCAACGCGCTCAAATTCCCGCTCCTGCAACACGCGCAGCAGCTTCACCTGCAGCGACGGCGCCAGATCTCCGATCTCGTCGAGAAACACTACGCCGCCGTCGGCCACCTCCAGCCGGCCTTTTTTCTGCGTGGACGCCCCGGTAAACGCGCCGCGTTCGTGCCCGAACAAATCGCTCTCCAGCAAAGCCTCGGGAATCGCTGCACAGTTAATCGCCACAAATGGCTTGCTCGCGCGATCGCTATTGCGATGCAGCGCGCGCGCCGCCAGCTCTTTTCCCGTTCCGCTCTCGCCCCCAATCAGCACCGTCGAATCCGCCCGCGCCACCTTCGCCAGCAGCGCCTGCACTTCCTTCATGCGCGTTCCGTCGCCGACCATGCTCTGGTCCTGGCTGATCTCGGTAGTGAGCCGCAGATTTTCCTGTTCCAGCCATTGCAACTGCCGCGCGTTATCGAGCGCGACCGCGGAGATTCCCGCAATCGCCGCCATCAAGTGCAGATGATCTTCGTTGAAGCGATTGCCCACGGCGGTGCTGTCCAGATAAATGCATCCAATCATCCGCTGAAACACAGTGAGCGGAACGCACAACAGCGAGCGCACTTCCGCACCCGCCAGGCTTTCGACTTCGCGCAGCTTCGCGTTGCCGGGCACATCCACGCCCAGAATCGCAACGTTCTCCTTCATTACTTGGAACGCGATCGTCCGGCTGACTCGCACCGACTGCGCCGCGCCGGCCTGACGCGTGCGCGCAAACTGCGAGTTAAATTCCATGCTGGCGCCTTCCGTCAATAGAATCGCGCCCCGGTTCGCCGGCACCACTTCGAAAATCAGATCCAGCAACTGGCCCTGCAACTCGTCCAGGTCGCGGATGGCGTGCAGCACCCGGCTGATCTTGACCAGCGCACTCAGGTTGCGCGCCAGTTGCGAAGTCACCGGCAACTCGCGCAGCAGCCGGTCGGGCTGCAGATAGACCACCTCCTTGGGGGAGATGAGCTTCGTCTCAGAACTCGGATGGCTGTCGTCAAACTCCACGCGGGTCGCGGGAACGCGGTCAATCTCGTCCAGCAGAAACAGAAACACCGAATCGCCGATCGCGATCTCATCCCCGTGGCGCAGCCACTGCTCCTGCACCGTGACGCCGTTCACCAGGGTTCCGTTGCGGCTGGCCAGATCCTTGATCTGAAAGCGGCCATCCTCCGCGCGCCGCATCAGGCAATGCTTCCGCGACACTGACGGATCCACCACCGGCACTGCGTTCGTCGGATCGCGCCCCAGCGTGGCTTCACTATCGGGCAGCACAATTGTCGAATCTTCGAGAGGTCCTGCGGTGGCAAATAATCTGGGGCGCAAGCGGGTCCCTTCACTTCTCGCGAGTTCCTGCGGCACGGATTCGATTGCTGTCCCTGTCCGGTCCCGCCAACCGAACGGCTAGCCAACCTATCCGATCAGATAGTTTCCGCAGCCTGTCGCCCGGCCAATGCCGGCCCCGCCAGGCGGCTCCAATATAACGTTAACCCGCGGAAGAAACTAGGGATAGATGATAGTTGCGATACGGCTTCAGAGGCGCGCCGGCAAATGGCACGTTGAATGCAATATCTAGTATGCGTGTCTTGGCAAAAGCGATGGGGGAAGCGCTTTTCGATTAGTTCTCGCCGAGATCGCCAGTCAGAAGCCTGGGAGACCCCCTCATCAGGCTTCTGACTTTTTTTGTTTGCTGGACTGGGTCAGAAGTGTGGAAGAGCGGCGCTTTAGCGCCGCGTCAGCGTCTCCTTTGATGATCGGGCTTTAGCCCCAGTGAGAATCAACCAGCAACCGGTACCGCAACCACCAGATCCGCCTCCACCGCAATCCCATCCCGATAACTAACCGTCCTACCCGAGATCGCCGGCACTCGTTCCCCCGGCACCAGAATCCCCACCAGATTCAACGGATCCGCCGCCGACAGCGTGATCGTCTCCCCGCTCAGCGGCAGGCTGCGCATCGCCCGCACCGACTCCACTGCCACCGGCAACGCAAACTGCTCGCCCAGAAATCCGTCGACAAACCGCCCGCCGCGAATCTCTCCCCGATCCTCCAGCCGCCGGAAGGCCATCAACAATTCGCGCCAGGTCGGCAGATTCGCTTCCCGCGCCAGCAAATCGCGAATCACAATTCCGTAACGCCGCAGCAACATCCAGCACGCCGCCTCCACCGCGCGCGGACGCTCGACGGCCACATCGGCATGCAGCACCGCCCATCGCCCGGCACTATGCCGCGGACGCGTGCTGCGCCCACTGCCCTGCCCCGCCCGCCGCTTAGGATCGATCAGCGACCGCAGGTTGTCAAAGCCATCGGCCGTCACCAGGCCCGCCGCAACCAGCTCCCACAAAGCCGTCTCAATTTCCGCCTTCAACTTGCCAGTGCCCCGCACAATGTCGGCAAAGAACGAAGCTCCTCGCTGCCGCAGAAAATCCAACACCAGCCCAGCTCCGTGACTAAGCCCACTGCCCGAGTGTCCGTTTTCTCGCGCAGTTTGCGAGAAGTGGGGATTCTCCTTCAGCCCCATCCAGTCCGCATCTTCGCGCACAAAAAACGTAATCGGAGCCACGCTGGTCGGAATCACGCGCCGCTGCCGTGGCGCGCCATCGCTACCAGCGGCTCCGCCCGATTCCAAAGTCGCGGGATGCGGCGATAATCTTCCCCAACCAACAGCGCCCGTCAGGCAAAGCTGATCCAGCCATTTCGGATCGTAATCTGCAATTCGCCGCGCCAAGACCTGCCGCTCCCACGCATTCGCCGGAATTTCAAACCCCTGCAACTGCTGCAAGGCTTCGAGTGCACCGCGCTCTCCCAGCACCTGCGACCCCGGAGCCACATGCTGCCAGCGCAGCAGCCATCGCATGAACTGCGCCGCATTCACCGGCTCAATCTGCTTGCGCAACATGCCCACAGTAAGCCGGTGAATCCGCGCCAAAAGCCGCCGCTCGCACCACTCCGTCTCGCGTTGTGTAGGGACAGCCGCCCCCGGCTGTCCAAGCTCATGTGGCGCGGGCAAATGTGGCGCGGGCGCCCCCGCCCGCGTGCCTGCGCCGCCAATAAAGTTTCCCCGCAGAACAGTTCCCGTAGCCTCCATCCGCAGCAAAGCATTCTCCACATCGGAAGCGGCCAGCCCCAACCACTCTCCCAACTGCGAAGCCGTAACCGGACCACTATGCGACATCCAACCAGTCACCAAAGCCAGCAAAGCATCATCGCGAGAAATATCCCCAGTCTCAACCTCAGCCAACTTCTGCTCAAACTCGGCCGAAGGAAACAACGCCGCAAAACTCCGCGCCCGCTCCGCAGCGACCCAGTATCGCCGCCCATCCACCGAAGCAGTCCCGGCCCGTCCCTCATTCACCAGTCGCTCGAAATAAATGTCCCATCCCAAACTCGAACGAGGGTGCCCCATTCGAGCCGCGTTTTGTGCGGCTAGAGTGGGGACAGTGACTTCCTCCGGCAGCGCCACCAGCGTGTGCAGCACATCATGCAGTTCATCCGCATCGCGCACATCCGGCCAAGCCTCTTCCCGCACCTGCGCAATCGCCCCCGGATCGAGCCCGCCCACTTCCTCCAGCACCGACTCCGGCAGCACCCGCCGCATGTTCACCGCGCGCGCCCGCCGCTCCTCGAGCGGAGCATCATCCAGATACGCATACGGATTCGCATTCAGAATCTCGTGCGAAAACTGCGACGGCACCGGCGTATCCACCGCAATCACGCGAATCTCTCCCGAATCCATGCCGCGCAGCAAAGCCTTCAGCCCTTCAACATCCATCGCCTCGGTGAGCACATCTTTCATCACCTCGCCCACCAGCGGATGGTCGGGAATTTTCCGCTCGCCCTCAATATTTTCAAAGCAAGCCGCGGCATCCGGAAACACCGACGCCAGCAAATCATCCGATCGCATGCGCTGAATCTGCGGCGGAACTTTTTTGCCATTCTGAAAACGCAACAGCGCCAGCGCCCGGTTCGCATCCCAGCGCCAGCGCGTCGCAAAAATCGGAGAGTCCAGCGCTGCCTGCTCCAGAATCGGCTGCACCGTATCCGCGTTCAGAAAATGAAAAACATCGCCCAGCGGAAAACTGTGCTGCTCGGCCAGCGCAATGTTCAACCCGTTATCGGTCGCCGCGGCCTGCAATTCAAAATTAAATCCCCGGCAAAAACGCTTGCGCAACGAAAGTCCCCACGCCTTATTAATCCTCCCGCCAAACGGCGCGTGGATCACCAACTGCATGCCGCCGCCTTCATCAAAGAATCTCTCGGCGATCACCGTCTTCTGCGTCGGCACCGCGCCCAGCACGGCGCGACCTTGCAGAATATATTCAATCGCCTGCTCCGCGCCGGAATCATCCAGCCCGCATTCCTCCTTTAACCACGAAACCGCGGCGGCCACATCCGGCTGCGTCGCCGAGAATCCAACCGGCGAAGTACGCGGCAGCATCTCGCTGATTTTTTCCCGCAACGTGCCCACATGCTCTGACAACTCCTGCGTCCGCGCCGGAGCCTCGCCCCGCCAGAATGGCACCGTCGGCGGAGCGCCATGCGCGTCCTGCACCAGCACTCGCCCGGAATTCGTCTCCACGCGATGAATCATCCACGACGTATTTCCCAGCAGCATGATGTCGCCGCGATTGCTCTCCACCGCAAAGTCTTCGTCGACCGTTCCGACCACTCCGCCGTCCGGCTCAGCCACAACCGTGTACAAAGAATTGTCCGGGAATCGCGCCGCCGCTGGTGATCGCCGCCAGTCGCGCCCCCCGCCGCGCCCGCAACTTCCCATTCACCCGATCACGATGCACGTACGCGCCATACCGCCCGCGCCGCGCCGCAATCCCCTCCGACAACATTTCCAGAATCGAATCGAACGTCTCCCGCTTCAGCCCGCGATACGGATAAGCCCGCCGCACCAAAGCAAAAAGCTCATCTTCATCCCAACCATCCCCCTGTGGCAGAGACGACTCCTGTGGCAGGGACGACTCGTGTGGCGCGGTCGCCTCGTGTGGCGCGGGCACTCCTGCCCGCGAACTCTCACCACTTCCCGCCGCGCACGCCGCCACAATCTGCTGCGCCAGCACATCCAGCGGAGCCTCCGGAATCATCAGCCGGTCCAGATCGCCCAACTTGATCGCCCGAACCAAAGCCGCGCATTCCATCAGATCGTCGCGCGTAGTAACAAAGAATCGTCCCTTGGGCACCGCCCCACGCCAGTGTCCCGACCGCCCCACGCGCTGCAGAGCCACTGCAATCGCCCGCGGAGAATTGATCTGCACCACCAGGTCCACCGTGCCCACATCAATTCCCAGTTCGAGCGACGCGGTCGCCACCAGCACCCGAATCTGTCCTTCTTTCAATTTCTTCTCAGCCGCCAGCCGCAATTTCCGCGACAACGATCCGTGATGCGCCGCGACATTCTCCTCGCCCATGCGCTCGCCCAACTCGTGCGCCAGCCGCTCCGCCATCCGCCGCGTATTCACAAACACCAGCGTCGACCGGTGCTGTCCCACCAACTCCACCAGCCGGTCGTAAATTGCATCCCACATCTCGTTCGCAGCCACCGGCCCCAAAGGCATGGGCGGTACTTCGATTCCAATATCCAGCTTGCGCTTATGCCCAATGTCGACGATGACCGGATCGCCGACGGTAGCGCCGGCGTCCTCGCCGGCTGTCGCGAGGCCATCTTGGCCTCGCCCCGTGCCAGTCAGAAAATGCGCCACTTCCTCAATTGGCTTCTGCGTAGCCGACAACCCAATCCGCACCGGCCGCCGATGAGTCAGCGCGTCCAACCGCTCCAGCGACAGCACCAGATGCGACCCGCGCTTGTCATCCGCCACCGCGTGAATCTCATCAACAATCACCGTCTCCACATCGCGCAGAATCGCCCGGCTCTTGTCGGCAGTCAGCAAAATGTAAAGCGATTCCGGAGTCGTCACCAGAATATGCGGAGGCCGTTTCAACATCGCCCTCCGCTCGTGCTGCAGCGTGTCGCCAGTGCGCACGGCCGTCCGAATCTCCGGCATCAAAAGCCCGCGCTCGTTGGCCAGCGCAAGAATCTCCCCCAGCGGGATCTCCAGATTTTTCTGAATATCGTTGCCCAGCGCCTTGAGCGGCGACACATACAGAACTTCCGTGCGATCCACCAGATCGCCCGCCAGCGCCTTGCGCACCAACCGGTCAATGCAAGCCAGAAACGCAGCCAGAGTCTTGCCCGACCCGGTGGGTGCGGAAATCAGCGTGGTCCGCCCCGCCAGAATGTGTGGCCACCCCTGCTCCTGTGGCTCCGTCGGCGTGCCAAACCGCGAGACAAACCACTCCGCCACCAGAGGGTGCGCCCAGGCAAGAGAAGAAGGAAGGGACTGCATTCAGACATTCTAATTCGTAGCTGCAGTTTCGCAAAACATTCGCCCCTGGAATGACGAGCAAGGAAGTTGACGATGAGTATGAATTTGAATATGATGAATATGAATAATTCGGAGGCCACGATCGTGCCGAGTTCCCGAGTTTCTGCCCTGACCAAGGATGACATCGCCACGGCGGCGAGGAATTTCCGTTGGACTCGCCAGATGCCAAAATGGAGTGTCGTGGTCGACGGTCGCGAGTTGCCCGCTAGGCCCCTCGTCTTGCAGGCCGCAGGCGTTCCGCCTAACGACCCCACCAACTCCCACCAAGCTGTGGCCATTTTGAAGGAGCGGGGCTTCGATGTCCGATACCAGGGCGAGACTCTTCATGAGGATGACAGCGCGATCACGCCTTCGCCTGAGTTCGAGCATCTACTTCATAAATTGCGCGGCTCATGCAAGGGCCGCGAGTCTCTGGTCAAAGCCCGCGAGCATGAGCACAAGGACGACCGGTATTGAAGTCTCCGGCGAAAACTTACGTACTCGACGCCAACGCTGTCATGGACTACATCGAGGACGGCCCCGGCTCCGCAACCTTGGAACGCGTTCTTCGAGAGGCTTTCCGCCACGATGTCGCGCTCATGATTTCCGTCATCAACCTGGGTGAGGTGTTTTACTTGCTCTGGAGGATGAACGGTGAACAGAAAGCGCGACAAACGATCGACGACCTCACTCTTCTCCCGCTCCAGATCGTGCCCGTTAACCTTTCGCAGGCACTGAAGGCGGGAGAATTCAAAGCACTTCACAAAATTCCATACGCGGACAGCATCGCCGCCGCTCTCGCGGTAGCGCAAAAGGCGACTCTCATTACTTCTGACCGCGACTTTGAGAAATTCGGCCGGCGCATCCCCATCCTGTGGCTCCCCCGCCGCCCCTGAGTCCCTCTTTCATCGACTGCTAAAATCCCGCCATGCCCAAACTCTCCCCGCAAGCCCGCGCCCGCAAAATCAAACTGCTCCTCTTCGACGTGGACGGCGTCCTCACCGACGGCAAGCTCTTCTTTCTCCCCGATCGCACCCAGAAATCCTCATCCGAACTCACCGCCCAGGGCTCCATCGAATTCAAAGGCTTTCACGCACACGATGGCGTTGCCATCTCGCTGGCTCGCATCGGCGGCCTGCGCACGGGTCTCATCACCCGGCGCTTTTCTGAAACCGTGGCCGTGCGCGCCCGCGACCTTAAACTGGAATTCGTCAGCCAGGGCATCCGAGACAAAGGCGCGGCATTCGAGAAGATCGTGCGGCAGGCTGGACTTCAACCCGAACAAGCGGCTTTCGTCGGCGACGATATCGTCGATCTCCCCGCTATGCGCGCAGGCGGTTTGTCGATCGCGGTCAATAACGCCCGCGCAGAAATAAAACAAGAAGCCCACTACATCACGCCCCACTCCGGAGGCGAAGGCGCGCTTCGCGACGCAGTGGAATTCATCCTGAAAGCTCAAGGCAAATGGAAGGAAGCTATGGGGAATTATCTCCAGGACAAGGGCGCCATCCCCGGCAATTAGCGAGGTAGTGCTTGTGCTTTTAGCTAAGAGCTGAGAGCTGAGAGCTGAGAGCTCTAGAAAAAACCCACCGGATGCTTGCTTGGGGCGTGCTCGGGTCAGCATCCGATGGGCTACCGTTTCTCCTTACTCACCCTGTTGTTTTCAGGAGTATGTTAAGAAATTAAACACCGTCGGCCCATAGAGTTCCGTCTAATTTTGTAAATCTTTGTAAAATTTGAACCACGAAGATATCCCGGGCGGTCGCCCAAAGACAAGACAATCACGTAGGGACGGACGCATTCGTCCGTCCACGAGCGAAGCGAGAGCAGTAAACCGCACTGCTTATTCCGGCAGAGGTTGCACCTTCGTCGCCACCAGTTCGGTGAAGCGCTTATCTTTGCGCAGCGCAGCAAAATCCTCGTCCTTGTAGACGTTGTTGAAGTCCTTGTATCCCTCTTCCATCGCCTTTCTCAAGAACTCCAACGACTGGTCGGAGAATCCCATCTTGGCGTAGAGCCGCGCCACCGTGTAGTCATAGCGCGCGCGATCTTCCGGGCTGGGCAGCTGCGCCTGCACTCCGCCGCGCGACGTCCGCTCAAACACATCCGGATCGATCTCCATCGCATGCTGGTAGGCGGCAATTGCCGGCTCGAATTCCTTCTTCGAAAAAAGCGCCGCGCCTAGATTATTGAAGAACGACGCCGAGTTCCCGTCGATCGCAATGGCCTTGCGATATTCCTTCACCGCCGCCGGGTATTTGCGGCCTTCGTAATACACCACGCCCAGATTGTTGTAGGCGTCCGCGAATTGGTGATTCGCTTTGATCGACTTTTCAAAGAACCGCCGCGCCTCGTTGTAACGCTGCATCATCAGCTCGGTGATCCCGATCTTATTCAGCAGTCGCGCCGAGTTCGGCTCCTTCGCCAGGGCCGCACGGTAATAGTCCAGCGCATCCAGGAACAGTTTCTGCACGCGCAATTGATCCGCTCTCGACTCCAGATCCGCAACGGAAGCATCCTTCGACGGCGGATCGGTGATCCGCATCATCGGAGGGCGTACCTGCACTTGTTCGGAGTGAGAAGCTTGCCCGGACGCACTCGCACAAAAGGCGAATACGCAGGCGGTGAACAGCGAGACGGGAACCAGAAAGAACTTCGGCCAGGACACGGACGACATGGGCCACCCCCAGCTAGTGAGCTTATTGTGGCACAGTTTTGGCCGCCCAGCGCAAAAATTGCGGCAAACTAGCCACTTCCGGACCACACGCCATAGCCACTGGCAAGCGGCGAATGGCTAACTGCCCATTGCTACCTGCCAGCCTTCAATGCGGAGCCGGCTGCCCACTATCTGGAGGTTTAGACACCGGAGCCGCGTTCTTGTCATCCTTAAAAATGCCTGCAATCTTGCCAAAAAAGCCCTTTTTCTTCTGACCATCCTGGCCCTGGCCATCCTGCGCCACAGCTGGCGGCCCGCTCCCCGGCGTGCCCGGAGGCGGTAGTACCTTTTCTTGCCCGCCGCCAAATATCCGCGAGAAGAAGCCCTTCACCCCTGCCTGCTGGTCGCACGTATCCCGCGGCTCAGTGCCGGCGATAAACGCGGAAACATAGTCATCCGGACAGGCCGGAGTCGCCAGCCGGTTCGTCGCCTTATCCAACTGCACATCCACCACGCCCGAGGGCTGCTGGAATTCCTGCATGTTGGAGTAACGCGGCATCAGCGCGGCCTTCTTCATGAATTCGGTCCAGATCGGCGCCGCCGTCATCGCGCCGCTCAACCGCAGATCGCTGTAGTCGTCATACCCGACCCACACAATGCACAGCAGATTCGACGTATAACCCGGCGAACCACCCATCATGTGAACTGCCTGTCTTGCCCGCAGCCGGTGGCGTGAATCCTCGCAACCGCACCGCCGTATATCCCAGCCCGTTATTGATCACGCCTTCCATCATGTTGGTCATGACGTACGAAATCCGCGGATCGAGCACCTGCCGCTCGTCCGTCGAATAATTCGCCATCACATCGCCCTTCGCATTGCGCACCGAGCGCAGCAGGATCGGCGACAGCCGCACGCCATTGTTAGCGAACACCGTGTACGCGCCCGCCATGTCCACCGGCGAAGCGTCATACGATCCCAAGGCCATCGCCGGAGTCGCCTTCACGGAAGCGATGCCCGCCGACTTCGCCAGATCCGCAACTTTGTCGTAGCCCACTTCCTCCGCCACTTTCACCGTCGCGTTATTCAGTGACATCGCCAGCGCATACCGCAACGTCACGTCGCCCTTATATTCCTCTTTATAATTGCGCGGCTCGTAAATCTGATCGCCATAGGCGAAGCTCGTTGGCGCATCCGTCACCGTCGACGCCGGAGTGATCACCGTCTGCGACCCATCCAGCGCGGTATTCATGGCAGCCGCATACACGAACGGCTTGAAGATCGATCCCGTCGGCCGCTTCGCCACCGCATGATTCAGCTGGCTCCATCCGTAATCGCGCCCGCCCACCAACGCCAGCACCGCTCCCGTATGCGGATCGAGCACCACCATCGCCACCTGCGCCTGCGGTCCCGGCTCAACCTTCGTCTCGAATTTCTTTCCGACTTTGATCTTCTTCGTCCGCAGCTTGATCACCTGCTCGTCGACCAGCTTGATGCCCATCTCCACCGATTGCGCCGCCGCCTTCTGCAAATCCGGATCGAGCGTCGTATACACCCGGTACGATTCCTCGTTCAGATCGCTCTCGCTGAATTTGCTGATCAGTGTGTCGCGCACCATATCCACAAAATACGGCGCGTCGCTCGCCTCCACGTTCGGCGGCGCCAGCTTCAACGGCGTGGCCTTAGCCTTATCGCACTGCTCGCGCGTGATGGCATGCGTCTCCACCATCGATTCCAGCACCACATTCCGCCGCTCCAGCGCCCGCTCCGGATGCCGGTACGGCGACAGGTAACTCGGCCGCTGGATCAATCCCGCCAGCAGCGCCTCTTCCGGTAGCGTGATGTCTTTCAGGTCTTTATTGAAATAGGATTTCGATGCCTCGGCAAATCCGCTGATGGCGAACGATCCCCGCTGTCCCAGATCCACCCAGTTCGCGTAGAACTCGAAAATCTGCTGCTTGGTGAACTTCTGTTCCAGTTCCTCGGCAATCAGCATCTCGATCAGCTTGCGCTTGACCGTCTTTTCCGGCGACAGAAAGAATCCGCGCGAAAGCTGCATGGTCAGCGTCGATCCGCCCTGCTCATGCCGCCGCCGGATCACGTCAATCCACGCCGCCTCAGCCATGCGGAGAAAATTCACGCCGCTGTGCTCGAAGAATCGCCGGTCCTCGATCGCCAGCACCGCCTGCACCATCTGCGGAGGAATCTCGTTGTACTTCACCAGTTCCCGCTTCGAGCGCTGCTCCGCATCGAACAACGCAGTCACCAGTTGCGGCTCCAGTTCGTACGCCGAAAGTTCGTTGCCCTTGCTGGTGATCTTCGCAATCGTCCCGTCTTCCACGCTGATGTGCGCCGGCTCCGGGCTGTGGTACGACTCCGGCCCCGGCACCACGTCAATCCCATCCTTCTCCACGTGAAATGTCCCCAGCGGCGACTGACCGTCCTTGTCCGTATATCCCGCGCGCCGCAAGTCGGTCACGATCTCTTTGGCGTCGACCTTCTCGCCCTCGTGCACCGTCCGCGGCAACGCATAAATTTTCGCCGAATTGCTGAACACCGGACTGCGAAACCGCTTCTCAATAATGCGGTCGTACTTCACGTAGTAATAAGAGAAGGCAACGGTGAAACTCACCGCCAGAACGACAAAGAGAATCAGCCCCGCCCGCAGCACCGGATCGCGAGGCACTCCCCGAATCGCCTTACCCTCCGGCGATCCACCACTCTTCGGAATTTTGACCTTAATGCTCATTCGCCGTGAAACCGCGTCCCATTCTCATCGCCGCGAAAGGGCTTCCCATCCTCCGTGAAAGATTCGCCCCGTCTTCTAGAAGACCTTCCCCGCGAAGAGCTTCCCATCCTCGTGGAAGAGCGGCCCTTCAGGGCCGCGTCAGTCGCTCTTAAATCTCGTGGGCTTTAGCCCCAGTGGCAGCCCGCCAACCATGAAACCGTCTAGCTATCCCTTCAGACGTACCGTCACGAGAAAAGGTTTGTCCCTCATAGCTCCATGTAGGGACAGCCCGCCCCCGGCTGTCCAGTCGAGCGAAGCTCGACCACTCTGCGAACACCAACGAAATCGGCCATCAAGGGATACCTCATTGTACCCCCCACCCCACAAACGCAAAGAGACCCGCAGTACACGCGGGTCTCAAAGCAATTAACAGGAGAGCAGTCATTTAATGCGGATCCGTCACCACCCAGAATCCCGGAGTGTTCAGCGAAACCGGAGTAGCCGCCTGCGTCAGCGTCCCATCCGATGCCACCGCCATCGGCGCGATCTGCGTAACCACCGTGCCGCTCGAATTCGTAAAGCTGGCGTAACTGAACAGGAATAACCCGCTTTGATCAAACTGCCCCCAGCTGCCTTCGTCGTTGGAAAGGTTGTAGGGCGAGTTGGCCTCGGCCGCTAGCGTTCCCGTGCTCGAGAGCGCATAGCCTTCAATCGGATTGAATGCCGTTCCCAGATCGTTAAAGCCGAACGAGTACACCAGGTTGCCTGTCGGCTGCACCGCAATACTGAATGGAGAATATAAGGTCGGAAAGGGGGACGTTGCCACCGGCGTGATCGCTCCCGCGTTATTGCCCGTCTGCGTAATGCTGAATACGTAAAGATGGTCGTTGTCGGAAACGCCGCTATTAAACGCCGAGCTTCCCGTCGTGCCAATCAGGAATTGTCCGGTGGGCTCTCCGGAGAGCTGAAACATGTTATCGCCCGCCCCAAAGAATGGGCTGCCCACCACCGGAGTCAGTGCGCCAAACGTCGTACCAGTCGCCCCGCTCCCGATCGAGTAGGCCGCAATCTGCGTGCCCTGATGGTCGATCGTCGCCCCGCTCACCGCATAAAGATAAGTGCCCAGTCCATCCGTCGCCAGATTGAACGGGGTAAATACGGGATTGGTCAGAGGTACCGGAAATGGAGATCCAGAGACTGGGGTCAACACCCCGCCCGTCCCAATCGTATAGGAATAAACCGTCCCGCCGATTGGATCAGAGATGAACAACAGCGTGCCAGTAGGATTCGTAATCATCGCGGCCTGAGTCGATCCCGAGGCGAAACCGCCCAGGAACGACGCCGTGTAAGGGCTGCCGCTAATCAGCGTCAAGGTCCCAGTCGAGCCGATGGTGTATGCGTAAATCTGTCCTGTAGCCCCGAATGCGGCGTACAAATATTGCGATTGCGCGATCACCATGCCCGCGCCGCCGGTGTTCGTCGGCACTACCGGTGCGGTATACGTGGCGGCGGGAAGCGCCGCGAAAGTCCCCCCCGTCGCATTCAACGCGAATCCATCGATCGTGCCTGCCTGATCGATCGCATAGGCAAATGTGCTCACCGAACCATTCCCGCCACCGCCACCGCCGCCAGTTCCACCGCCGCCAAAGCCACCCGCACCGCCTCCGCCTGCACAGGTAGCACCGCCAAACGAATTCTGCGGACATCCCGGCGCGCCCGCGCACGCCGCCATCAATATCACCGCCAGCAGTCCCAGCAGACCAAGTACGATGCGTAACCAATTCCTCATGAAGCCTCCACAAATACGCGGCGGCGAGAAGCACTCTCACCCATCGCGATAGTAGAAGCTCAAGTAACCCCAGAACAACGTTACGAATGTCATTGGACCTTACGGAAGAAACCTCCACGAATCCGGCCCCAAAAAAGCGCAGGGGAGCGCAGCCAGCCCGAAGCGAAGTCGAAGGGTCTATCCAGCGAGAATAACCACGTAGGGGCGGACGCATTCGTCCGCCCAGCGAGCGAAGCGAGCGCCCCCGCGCCACAATCGTTCCATGGAAGAGCGGCGAGCCGTAATCGTGCCGTGGAAGACCGGCCCCCGCGCCGTAAGCGTCCCGTGGAAGAGCGGCGCCTCAGCCGTGCCGCAATCGTTCCGTGGAAGAGCGGCGCTTCAGCGCCGCGTAAAGGCACCTCTTCAGACCCGGGCTTTAGCCCCCGAGGATACCGACGCCCCCAAACCCCGAAGGTAACCCCGCCGAAACCCCACCCACCGCCGCGCCCCAAAACCACGTTTCCCCAACATTGACACGGGTCCGCACACCCTCACGCGGAATAGGACACTACCCCCGGTGACCATCGGACGTGCACGTCCGTTCCTTGCCTCGCCGCTCCCCACCTGACAACATGCCAATTGAAATCTCGCGGAGGTTTTTTCCTGTGAAACGGATATCCCTATTTCTGGCCTTGATCGTCGCCGCCGTTGCCCTGCTCTCAACCAGCTGCGGCACCTCAGACTACATGAAGTCGCTCACGCTCAGTTCCGCCGGCAGCTCCAGCGGAGGCTTCTACAACCTCGCCGGTGTGGATGGCACATTGCAGCTCACCGTAATCGCGAATTACCACAGCGGCAAGACCATCAATGTGACCAATAACTCAACCTGGACGATCACGCCGAACTCGACCGGGTACATATACAGTACGGCCGACCCCAGCTTCCCCGCGCTTGGCCCTCTGCCAGCCGCTGGTCCGACCACGGTGACCATCAGCCCAACCGGTCTGATGACGGGCATCGCCGAGATCTGCACCTGGGTCGATCTGAACGGCGCCAACGGCCAGCCGCAGACTCCGGCAGCCTGGGCCTATACCGGCTATTATCAGGTCACCGCAACCTATCGCGGCTTCACCACGCAACCAGTCGGCATCGGCATGGGTATCGCCGAAAGCAACGCGCCTACCGGCGGCTGCGGCCCATCGTAGCCAACCCGGGCGACGTCGCCCAAAATCTCACGATTCACCAGTGCAGCCCACTCCGCGGCTGCACTTTTCTTTTTTGCCCGGCTTTTTTCCGGAACTACCCAGCGTGCCCCATTCCTCGCGCGTTCTATGCGCGAGAAGTGGGCACTTGCCAAGGGTCATTTAGATTTTGAAAGGGCGCGGCTTCAGCCGCGCCGCAAGCAGCACAAATCAATCGCCGCTTTAGCCGCTGAGCGATCCCCGCTGAATTGACCAGCTACCCGGGATTTTCTTTCTTGATGCGCAAGCCCCGAAGGGGCGACATGTGAAAGCCCGGCACGGAAGTGCCGGGTAAAGGCAAAGCAGCACAAAATCAATCGCCGCTTTAGCCGCTGAGCGATCCCCGCTGAATGGACCAGCTATCGTGGATTTTCCTGCTCGATGCGCAAGCCCCGAAGGGGCGACATGTGAAAGCCCGGCACGGAAGTGCCGGGTAAAGGCAGGAAAGACTAACGAGTCCCGTAGGGACGACACTCACCGAACCCTACTGCTTCAACCGCGCCTGCTCCGCGCCCGGAAACGTCGTCACCCGCGGCTCCCCCAGCGTCCCGGAAATCGCATACCCGCTCGATCCCGCCGCGCGCGTCATCTTAACTTCCACCTCGCGGCTCAACCCCGCCGTCCCGCTCAGCTGAAATTTTCCCGCCGGAGAATTCAACCAAACATCCTTCATCTCAAATTGCCCACCCTGCAATCGCGCCCGTCCCCACAAACGCGAAATCTTCACTCCCGCCTCATTCTCCGCCAGCGAAAGATGCGGCAGCGCCCCTTCCCGCAAATCAAACTGGACCACACCCTCCGCCGCCTGCCAGAACTCCGCCGAGCACGGGCCCTTCACCTGATACTCTCCGCCCGCCGTGCCCGTAATCCACGCGGCATTCTCCGCCAGTCCAGCCAGTGACGCATCCTCGACCGTTCCACTCCCGCTGCACGCAGCCGGACTCACGCTGAAATCCGCCAGCCACTCTCCGCGATGCGTTCCGCCCAGCCACTCCGCGCTGAGATTCGCAATCCGCAATTTTCCGTGATCCAGATCCACATCCGCCGAAACCTGTGTCGCCGCAAATTTCTGTATTTGAAAATGTCCCGCACTCAAGTTTCCCGACGCATGCAGGCTCGCAAGAAATGACGGCACGGCCTGCGGGCTCGATTCCAGCACCCGATACCACGGCCGCTCCTTCGCGCCAGGCCGCGCCCAAGCGCTCAGATCGCCCAATGCAACTTTGTTGGCATGCAGATTGAAGTGCACCGCGCACGCCCCCGGAGTACCGCACCCGCGCGGCATTTCCAAGGACCCCGTCCACGCTGTATCCGCCGCGCTGGCCGCCAGCCTGCCCACCCGCACCTCATTCGCAAGAAGCTGCAACTCCGCCGCTGTAATCTCCACCGGCCCCGCCGTCCCTCGCAGCGCGATCCGCACATTGTGCAACTTCGCCGTGCCCGTAACCTGCGGTCCCAGGAACCCCGATTGCGCCCCGTATCCCCACGAGCCCGCAACCTGCAAATCCACGCTGGCCGTCCCCTCCGCCGCCGACTGCAGCGCCGGGACGCCGACCATGCGCCCCAATCGCAGCGTCTTCGCAATGTCCGCATCGCCCGTGACCGCAGCGCTGTACCCGATGCGCGCGATCCACGCCCGAATCATCGGTGAGCCCGCCCGCACTGCTCCCCACCAGAACGGCCCAACCTCAATCCGCGGCCCGTCCGGAAGCCTCACCGCCGGTGAACTGCGAACTCCCCGCTTCGCCGCCGCCGCATCTCCGCTAGCCACCACAAACGGAATCGTCTCTGGCCCAAGCTCCGCGTGATTCTCCATCGAACTCAAACCAAACTCCGCAATCTCGCCCTTCCCTTCCCATCGAACCTGCGAATCCCTGGCAGCATCTTCGCGAATCTCCACGCTGCCCTGCACCGTCCCACTCGCCGCTAAGTCGTCAGGCAGATTTTTCTTCACCCGCCGCGCCAGCATTGCGGCCGCACTCGCCGGAACGTTCTCCGCCGCCAGCGTCAGCCCGTAGTTGTGGCTTCCCGGCAGCCCCATGTCCCCCGTCAGCGTGATCACCCCAACACCCACCGGAGCCTTGCAGTCGATCTGGTGAAATGCGTGATCCACCGCGCTGTATTGCCCATCGCAGTGCGCCGCCGCAGTCAGCGCGTCTCCGCTTGTGATGTCATAGCGCCGAAAATCCTGCACTGAAGCGTCGCTCGTAATCTGCAGCGCCGCCGGAGTTCCCTTCATCGCCACATCCAGTTGCACGCCGCCGCGCCAGCCTTGATCGCTGCCCAGAAAAAATTTGCTGAGCTGTCCCAGTTGCCCGCGGCTCCACTCCAGCCGGAAATCCATCGGCGTCTCGCGGAAAATCGCCGCCCGCTGCCAGGTTCCATTGATCAGCAGCACGCCCGTATCGTTCAGATTCAAATCCGTGCGCAGGGGCTGCGCCTTCAGCCGCACTCCCCAGGTATTTTCCGAATCCTGCCACAAGGAAAAATCCGCGTTGGTCAGCGCGTATGGCTTTTTCTCGAAGCCGCTCTTCAAATTGATCCGCGCCGACGTCGCCTGAATGTAAGGAAATTCCTGCCGCCGCTCCGACTTCACTTTTGCCGTAGGCGCCAGCGGCGTGTGCGCGGCTCGTTCCAGCAGCGCTTCCAGATTCCAGCGGCCATTGTCGCCGTGCACCAGATTCAGGCTCGGCTCCGTCAGATCCAGCCGCGCAATCTCCAGCCGCCCCCGCAGCAGCGACATCAGCCGCAGATCGGCCGTCACTTCGCTGGCGCGCAGCATCGGCTCCGCCCCGAAAGCCGGATCGTCATACACCACCAGATTTTCCAGAAGGAAGCCCGGCCGCGGCAGCAGCCGGAAATGAACCGCCCCAATATCCGCATTGCGCCCCACGCCCGCGCTGATCGAAGCGATGATTCGCGATTTCAAACGCGACACTCCCGGCCGGAACAGAAACAGCAGCAGCACAATCACGACTGCCACCGCTGCCTTGCGTCGCCGGGAGGAAAAAAGTTTCATCAAACCCTACTCATCGTGGAGGGAACAACGGCCTCAGATCTGCCCACGCAGGATCTGCCCACGTGGGGACGGGCGCATTCGCCCGTCCAGCAAGCGAAGCGAGCCAGCCAAGTTACCCATGTAGAGACACCCGCCTAGCCCTTATAGCAAGCCCAGTGAGCCGCCAAGACCCATGTAGGGACAGCCGCCTCGGCTGTCCAGCGAGCGCAGCGAGCCGGCGAACGAAGCGGAAGGGCACGACTTCAGTCGTGCCGGAAGGCCCGCAAAAAAGACCGGGCTTCAGCCCCTGACTCCTCACCTGACAACCCGCAGCGTCCGCTTCCACCGCGTCTCATCGAAGAAGTGAAAAACGACCTTCGCCAGGAACGCCGCGCGGTCTCCCCAACCGGTCTTGCGATACTGATCCTCCGGCGTTTCAAACGACCAGTAGATGAACATCGGATTCCCAATGATGTTCGCCCGCGGAATAAATCCCCAATACCTGCTATCCAGACTCACGCCCCGATGGTCGCCCATCGCGAAATAATGTCCCGGAGGCACCACCAGATCTTCGCCCTGAATGTAAGACGGCAGATCGACCATCCAGTTCGCCGACAGGTCGTCATTGTCCGAAGGCGCCACGGAAGGAAAACTATTGCGATACAAGTCGCCGGGATTATCACGGTCGTGATCGATATAAGGTTCGTCCAGCGCCACGCCATTGCGGTACACCACGCCATCGCGCAAGTGAATGCGATCGCCCGGAAGCCCGATGATCCGCTTGACCACGTAAGTCCCAGCCTGCGGCGGGTCAGGGTGCAGGAAGACCACGATGTCCTGAAAATTCACATCGCGATAAGGAACCAGCGGCGTCGCCCCCGAAGTCTTCGGCGCAAACTTGATGCGGTTCACGAAAACGTGGTCGCCGATCAGCAGCGTGTTCTCCATCGAGCTCGACGGAATCTCAAACGCCTGCACAATAAAGGTGATGATGAATAGCCCGGTCACCAGCACGGCCGCCAGCGACGCAAAAAACTCCACCATCGTCTCTTTCGGCTTCTCGTCCGTCACGTCTTGTTCCGCAATAATTTCGTTCTTCGCCATTCTGTTCTATGCCAAGAAAAATGTGCCTTGAAAGGGCACCCCTTCAGCCCGTGCCAGTTCCGTATCAGGGCATGGCTTTCATGCCATAAAGCCGCAAAAAGATGGGCTTCAGCCCCTGTCCTTAAACGCAACCTCAATCTGTCAAAGCGCGGCCTTAGCCACGTTCGTCGTGGAAGGGCATGGCTTCAGCCATGCCATAAAGCCGCAAAAAGATCAGGGCCTCAGCCCCTGAGGGCCCCAAATCAGTGTACCAGCCGCAACGTCCGGTTCCATCGCGTGATCTGAAAGATGTGCGTGATCGCATACGCAACGTGATACATCTTGCCCGGCAACGTCGCCATCGGCCGGTGATCCCAATCCCGCACCGACCAGTAAATCACCAGCGGCCGCCCGATAATATTTTCCCGCGGCACGAATCCCCAATAGCGGCTGTCCTGACTATTGTCGCGATTGTCTCCCATCACGAAGTAGTGGCCCTCCGGCACGATCAGTTCGCCGTCCTCCACGAGCTTCCGCATCTCCAGCCACCACTTTCCTTCTAACCCAAACGCCGGAATGTCCGTCCGCGGAAAGTTGTCGCGGAACATATTGTTCGGCGGCTCCATGAACCGGACATAGGGCTCGTCCAATGGTGTGCCGTTAATCCAAACTTTCTTCGCGATCATCCGCAGCCGGTCTCCCGGCACCCCGATCACCCGCTTCACAAAATGCTGCGTCGGATCCACCGGATAATGAAATACCACAATGTCGCCGCGCTTGATCTTCTGATACGGCATCAGAAAATCGCCCAGCGAGCCTCCCCCATAACAGAGCTTATTTACTAAAAGATAATCGCCCACCAGCAGAGTATTCTCCATCGATTCGGATGGAATCTGAAACGCTTGCACGATGAACGTGATCACGAAAATCGCAATGATCACCGTGCCCAGCAGCGATTGCAGGGAACCAATCAGTTCACTTGTGAGGGTGCCCGCGGGAGCTTGTGAAGAATCCATGAACCTCTACTTATCTATGGTATGAGACGGCTTGCCCGCGGATTTCGTTTCCCCGGCCCGGCTGTCGATTGTTTTCGACCGCGACGCCAAAAAAGTCAGCAGCTGCCGCGCCGCATCCTGCTCTGCCGTCTTCTTGGTCAAGCCCTGCGCCCGTCCCACGAACTCTGCTTCTTTTCCGTTCTTCGCGCCCAGCCGGGCTTCCACCGTAAAGGTTTTGCTGTGCTCCGGCCCCGCCTCGTCCACCAGCACGTACGCCGGCTGCGACAATCCGAGACCTTGCACCGCTTCCTGCAGCGCCGATTTGAAATCGGTCACCGGCAGCGTGCCGCCTCGAGTCTCCATGTGCGCCAGCTCCGGCTCAATCACGTTGCGCACCACGAAATCCCGGACCACGTCCAGCCCGCCATCCAGATAAATCGCCGCCAGGATCGCTTCCAGCGCGTCCACGAGCAGCGCCGTCTTGCCCCGCCCGCCGCTCTTTTCTTCGCCCCGCCCCAGGCGCAGATAGTGGCCCAACTCCAACTGCTGCGCCACCCGGATCAAATGCCGCTCGCTCACCAGGTGTGCCCGCAGCTTTGAAAGTTCGCCCTCGCGAAACTGCGGAAAACGCTGGTACAAATCTTCGCTGGTCACCAGCGACAAAACGGCATCGCCCAGAAATTCCAGCTGCTCGTTGTCGCTGACCGCGTACTTGCTCTCGCCCGCCTGCTGCGCTTCCTGTTCCCGCGCCTGCGAACTGTGCGTCACCGCCTGCTCAATCACCGCCCGCCGCCGAAAGTGATACCCCAGCCCCTCCTCCAGCGCCGTAATTTCCCGTTCCTTCATAAAGAATTAACGATGTTCACGCAGGCGCCAGGCACCACCGTGCTCACGTGGGGACGGGCGCATTCGCCCGTCCAGCGAGCGAAGCGAGCCAGCCAAAAGGACACTGTCAAGCGCGACCCAACCCGCATATCCCGACATTCGCTTCATCCCGCCCGGTTACTGCTTCGCCGCCCCCGGAGCCGTCCCCCCGCTCAGCTTCTCCAGCCGATCCTTCTCATCCCGCGCCGCCTTGCCCACGCCCGAATCCGGATGATCCTTCGTCATATCCACAGCCTGATTCGCAAACTTCAACGCGTCTGGATATTTCTTCTGCTCATCCAGCGCCACCGCCAGCCGGAACACTCCCACCGGATCGGGCTGCTGCGGATACGCATCAATCGACTTTCGCAAATTCGTTTCCGCATCCGGATAGTTATCCGTCTTGAACGAGAGCGTTCCCAGAATCAGATACGCCTCCGACCGCATAAAATTCTTGAACGCCTCCAGCTGCTCCGGCGGATATCCCGACGTCGGCACGTCCGTATCAATCGTCACCAGCGCCCGCTCCGCATCCTTCTTCGCCTCGGCCGTCTTCTGATCCTTATCCAGATCCGTATCGTGCACGCCCTCAGCCAGTCCCTGCGACACGGCCAGCAACGCCTCCGGATCGTCTCCATCAAACGTCAGCGCCTTGCGCGCCATCTCCATCATCTTGTCGCCGTTGTTCGCCTGCTGATACCGCTGCATCGCCGCCTTGTACAGCACTACGCGCAACTCGCTCGTGGGAAACTTGGTCGCAAAATCGTCCGCAGCCTTCTCCACCGCCGTCGCGTCCGTCAGCGCAATCGCCGCCTTATAAGCCTGAAACTCCGGCTGCGTCTGCGCCTGCGGCGGACGCTTCCCCGCCGGAGCCGCCGCCTGTCCGGGGGAGGACGCTGCCTGCCCCGATCCCGCCGCCGCCGGCTTATTTCCCTGCGCCCAACTCCATGCGCTGATGCCCACCAGCATCGCGATCACACCCACCGTTCGCCTCATGCGTTCTCCTCAACTCAACCAGCCCAAGATTTTCCCGAAACCCGCAACGCTGCATTCTATAGCAGGAATCACCGATTCCAACCCATCAGGAAGCTCAAACCTCACTGCTCATAGCTCATTGCTCACTCAGCTCATCGCTCACTGCGCCTTCGCCGGAGGCTCATACGCCTGCTGCAGCCCCCGCTCCGCCGCTGCCTTGACCTCCGGCAGCCCCGCGCCCACAGTCAGCGCCGCGCGATACTCATTCATCGCCGCCTCGCGCTCCTCTTTCAAATCCCAAATCCTTCCCAGATACACATGCGACCAGGCAACCACCTTCGGATCTTTCGCCGTATCGATCGCCTTCTGGAAATTATCCCGCGCCCCATCCATATTCTTGTTCGCCACCGCAACTTCCGCCAGGATGAACAGCGCCCGCCCCTGATCCCCGATCTTTTTATCCAGCGCCTGCTGCGCCAGATCCGCTGCGCCCTTCGCGTCGCCCGCCTTCAACCGCTGCTCCGCCGTGATCAGCATTCGCCGGTCTTCCAGCCGCGACAACTGCACCAGCTCCGGCGCACTCGCCGAAGCAAACTGCACCGCCGTCGCCGCCTTCTCCTCCGTCTTCAAATCAATCTGATCCAGAATGTCGCCATACGCCGCGCGCAATCCCGCCGGATCTTTCTCAAACAAGGCAAACGCATTATAGAAATATCGTGTCAGGATATATCCCTGCCGCACCGCCTCATCCACCAACTGCAGCCGGATCGCCTCCGCCGTCTGCTTCGTGCCCAGCGTCCGAATCTCGATCGCCCGCACCATGCACTCCGTCACCATCAGCGAAATATCCGTCTTGAAACTCTCCTCCAGCGGCGCCCGCTTCACCGTCTGCAGCAACGGCTCAATCCGCTTGATCGCCGACGGATGCTTCATCGCCATCGGATCCAGCAAATAATGCAGATACGTGTGCCGGATCTCCTGCATCTTCAGCGGCTCCATCGCCGACGGATCGGGCGACGGAAACACCACCACGTAATAATCCGCCCCATAATTCCGCGCGTTCACCTGGTCGGGATCGCCCATGTAATCCATAAAGATGGTGAACGTCCGCCCCAGAAATTCCCCGCTCTGCAGCTTCAGATAAATATTTGTGTCGAACACCATCTTCGCCAGCGGCTTGTTGTAGCGCTCCGCCAGTTCCGCATAGTTCGTGCGATGCCGCATCCATATCCCATGCAGCCCGGCCTTGTCGTAGAACCTTTCCAGCAGCGCCCCGAATCCCGAAATCTCCGCCGCATCCGGAGGCAGGTCATCCTCCTTCACCCGCGGCAAAAACTGCGGCGGCCCGCCCAGATACAGCGCCAGCGACACATACTGCGACAGATCATGCGCCGCATCCCGCGCCTGATGCGCCCGGTAAAAATCGCACATCGCCGTCATCGCCTCGTTGGCCTCATCCGACCCCTGCAGATTCCGCTGAATCTCCGCCCGCACATTCAACCGCGTAGCATCCGACCGCGTAAGGTCCACGTCATATCCGCAAGTATTGATCGCCGCCAGAACCGCAAACAGATTCTCGCTCGTATCCAAAGAAATCGGAGTATTCTGCGCCAAACACACCGATCCCAGCAGCCCCAAAAGAGCCGCAGCCAGCAATCCAAAAGCCGATAAACGAAGAAAAGCCCTCAGGAATCCCTCCCAAAAAATTCACCAGCAACGAAGCGGAGAACACAACAAGTCTAAGGCCCAAAAAGCAGAGGGTCAAACGAACCAGTACCCACGTAGGGACGGACGCATTCGTCCGTCCACCCATGTAGGAACAGCCGCCCCCGGCTGTCCAGCGGCCCAGAATCATCGGGCCGCAGGGTTGTCACTCCGAAAAGGAAAGCTTGTCATCCCCAGGTAAGGCTTGTCATTCCGAGCGAAGCGAGGAACCCGCTGTTTGCCTGCGCCAGAATGAATCCTGCAGGCACGTTCACTTTCATCTCGCTGGAAAGATTGTAGAGTTTGGCCAAGCTGCGGCCGGGTGGTTCAGGGCCGCTGGACAGCCGAGGGCGGCTGTCCCTACATGTGCGGTCTAACCTCTTACGCTGATGCGCGAGAACGACAGCACGGCGCGGCTGGGCGTGGGACGGCCCATCGACAGCGCTGGACGGAACGTGGTGAAGATCAGCATCCGCTTCACCTGGGGCAGCACGTCCTGGGAAGCGTTCGGATCGGACAGAATGCGGTAATCCTGCACGCGGCCGCTGGTATCGACGTAGGCTTCGATGACCAGCGAATCCGCGTTGATGGTGTCGAGCGTCATGCCGAACGCGCTCTGCTGCAGTTGCGGCGCGGTGTTGAGCATGACCAGCGGCACATCGTTATGGGCCTGCAGCGTGGACGGCGCCACGAAATACGCCATCGCAATGCCGAAGATGATCAGTGCAGTCGCAAAACCGGCCATCGCGGGAACCATGTTCTCGCGCAAGGCATTTTCCAGGCGCACCAGCAATCCCTGATACGGACTTCGCGCCCGCGCCGCTTCGCGCGAAATCGTCACCCGCAACCGCAGTCCCAGATCCTCCGGAGCCTTCGGCCGTTTCATGGTGGCCAGCAACTGCTGGGTACGACGCAGCTCTTGATACTCCTGGTTACAGGATTCGCAGCCCGAAAGATGCTCCTGCAGCCTCAGCATCTGCGCGCCTGTGAGCGCGCCATCCAGATAAAGTGAGAACTGCCGCCGCGTGCGGCGGCACTGCGCTGCGCTTGTCTCGATGCCCGTTTTGTCGGTGCTCGTCGGTGCGCATCATGGCATCACCTCGACCCTTCTCCCCCTACCCGCAACCTGCGACCGCGATCCGGCTTTGTCGTCCTTATTCTCCCGGCGCAGCCAGCCCCAGTTCATCTCCAACCTCGCGCACATACGGCGTGAGCCGTTCGCGCAAGGCCTCTCTGCCGCGCGTCAGCCGCGATTTCACCGTGCCCAGCGAAATCTCCAACACCTCGGCAATCTCTTCGTACGACATCTCTTCCAGATCGCGCAAAATCAGCGTCGTGCGATACGGCTCCGGCAGCTTGCTCAGTTCCTCTTCCACCCGCCGCTGCACCTCATGGTGAGCGACGTTGTCGAAGGGAGAATCCGCGCGATCGGTCAGCGCCGTTTGCATGGCGTTCTCGCCAGGATTCGCGCCTTCCGATTCCGCCGGCTCAATCGAAGTCTCACGCGCCTTGTGCCGGAACCACCAGCGCTTCCGGTTCGCGGCCTCGTGCAGCGCGATGCGATAAATCCAGGTCTTCAGGCTGGACCCGCCGTGAAAGTGCTTCATCCCACGAAAGACTTTCAGGAACACATCCTGCGTCGTATCGGCGGCATCGGACGGATCGTTCACGATGCGGTAAACCAATCCGTAGACGGGCTGCTGAAATTCGGCGATCAGCCAGGCGTAAGCCGCTTCCGACCCGGCTTTCAGCTCGGCGACAATGGCCGCCTCTTCTTGCGCCCGAATTCCTATCGCACTGGCTAATTCACCCAAGGTGGTAACTCCTGCCGCAAAGGCATTTGTCGATTATAGGATTTTTCCACCCTACCGCGCCCGCAAAATTCGTTGCGATCCCCACAATTCCAGGCTCATAGACATAGACTCCGGCGGCGGGCGCAGAGTTCCCGGCTTAAGCGATTTAGTTTCAGCGAAATCCACAGGAGGCCCGAAAGAGGCTGGAGTAATGGTTACTGCAGGTTACGAGGGACTAGCTAGATGTGGTGTCCGGTGGCTGCGGGTACGGCGCTCTGCGGGACGGCCAGCCCCAGGTCGCGAACGATTCCAGCCAGCACGGCCAGAAGGGCTCCCGAACCCTTATCGAGCGCCAGGGCTTCTTTGCCGAGGAAGGCGAAGGCGCCGTCGCGGTGCAATCGCTCAGCATTCTTCTCCGACATACCACTCAGAATCACGACTGGAATGGAGGCAGTGGACGAATCGCCCTTCAGCGCTTTCAACACTTCCGGGCCAGGCAGCTTGGGCAGCAGCAGGTCGAGGAGAATCAAGTCGGGCCGCATCAGACGCGCGGACTCGAGTGCATGCTCGCCATCGATCGCGGTGGTGACTTCGTAGCCCGCCCGAGCCAGCGCTCTCTCGGTGGCGATGCGCATGAATTTACTGTCTTCGACCAGCAGTATCTTGGTCATGTTGGCGCAATCTCGGGACGCAATCTTTTCAGGACGCTTGATGGGGCGCTCCGCGTGCGAGTGCCTTCAGATTTTCTATCGGCAGAATGGTCGTGACGGTACAGCAGGAATGAAAACGAAAGGGCTCAGCAAGGTGAGATTTCACTCATGCAGATTCGCGGAGTGTGGATGGAGCTTTCTCTCTTGGCGGACTTTCTCTACGCGCTGATGAGGGCTTTCACTGCGGCGCGGCAGGCGGTTCGCAGCTCTTCCTCGTGGCCCTCGGGAATTGATTTCGTGAGCAGGAGCATGGTCGTCCCATGCAGCGTGGCCCAAACGGCGAGCGCCAGGTTGGTATGATCTTGCGGAACGCCACCCAGCCGCTTCGCCAACAACTGCTCGAGCAGCGCGAAATTCGGGCGGGATTCGCGAATGGGTTGCGGACGTCCGGCTCCCTTTCGCGGTGATAGTTCGCGAGCGTGGGAGTAGAACAGCTCATACTCGTGCGGCGCGCGCAGCGCATGATCGATGTAAGCCTCCGCCATTTGTTCGATGGTGGCGGCTTCCTCGAATCGATCGCGAATGCGGCCGGCAATTTGCCGGAGCAGGCCGCGCACCAGATCCTGGCGATTCTTGAAGCGACGGTACACCGCAGGCGTGTTCGTTCCCGCGGCGCGGGCCACCGACCGCATGGTCAGGGACTTTTCGCCGCCGCGCTGCCAGAGCACGTGCGCCGCTTTCAGAATCCGGTCTTCCAGGCCAGCATCGGGGTGCCGGGGCATGTTACTCCTGATCGGAGAATTATGTTGACAGCGTATACGTAACGCTGTATATCTAATTGTACAAGCCCTCTCCAATTCCAGGATGTGGTTTTTGTCAGGATAGGCGTTTCAGGTGGAAAAGCCCGCCGGACGCCCTCTTCAGCGAGGAGAAACAGTAGCCGGAAACCGGCCTCTCTCAGACTGAGGTCCGTGCTGTTTCGTGTACGGCGTACATATAACGCCGTCAAAGAATCACCGTCCGCAAGTCGATGTAATGAGGAGCGCAGTCGATGTGCCCGCAGCAAAAAGTAAAGGACAAGACAACTGTCCTGCAAATGAATTCTGAAATCCAGCACGCGCACCTGGAGTTGCTGAGCGCTCACTGCGCCGTGCACCAGTTGCGGCTGCATTATTCGAGCGACGATCTGATCCGCTTTGGCCGCGGAGATGTACTGCGCAAGTCGGCCCAGGCGGCCAGCGCCCTGCACGAGTTCTACTCGGCAATTCAGCAGCGCATCATCGCAACTGCGCCGTCGGCCTCGGCCCTCCCCGAACCCAGCACAGAGCAGGTCGCGCAGGCTGTGGCATGGTTGTGCGGCAATCTGCGCGAGAATCGCGAACGCTACTTGCCGGCGACGCGTCCGCTGAGCCGGCGAAGAGGTCGAGCGCTTTTCACCGTACTTTTCTGACTCGGTTCTGAACGGCATCCGCGTCGCCGAACTTCATGGCGCGCGCGTGCCCGTGCCGGACTTCTTCGAGCAGGCCCGCGCCATGGGTTATGACAATCTGCCGGACATCGCTCACATGGACTCCCTGACTTTCTCGAACGTGATCGTGTTCAACGAGAGCCTTAGCGAGCGCGCGCTGTTTCACGGACTGGTGCATGCGGTGCAGATTCGTGTGCTGGGCTTGGAGCGTTACGCTGAGCTCTGGGTGCGCGCCTTTGCCCGGAGCCGCGCCCACTTCACGGTGCCGCTAGAAGTGCACGCGTTTTCTCTTTCCGCAAAGTTCCTGTTGCCGGAGCATGCTCCGTTCTCGGTCGAGAACGAAGTCTTCCTCTGGGCCGCGGAACGCCGCTACTAGCGCGGCCCACACGAAGTTTTCCCACCCCCACGCAAACGAAGGGGCGGCTATGTACCGCCCCTCAGTTTTCTCTTCCCATCAAAAGATCCCCGGCCGATTTGCCGCACAAAAAAGGCGGTCTCGAAAATCGAGACCGCCTGCCAGATTCCGCTGGCGCGGGTTGAAAGTGGATCCTAGAAGTTAAACTTCGCCGTCAGCTGAATCAACCGCGCCGAAGCGTCGCCGCCCAGGAACGATCCCAGAATGCTGGTCGGTGGATTGACCGTACCCTGCACCTGCGCCGAAAGCCGCGATTGTTGATGTCGTTGATCGGTGGTTGGAAGTTCGGATGGTTGAACAGGTTGAAGAACTGCGCTCCAATTCCGAGCTTCGCCGTCTCCCAGTGCGGAATCCTCGTGTACTTCATGAGCGTCATGTCGGTATCGAAGTAACGAGGTCCGAAGAACTGGTTGCGGCGCTGATTGATGATGCCAGTTGTCAACTGATTGGCGCCATGGTTCCCGACGCAAACGAAGTCCGGGAACCCGGCGGTCGGAAGCAGGTGCCCGCGTTGTCGAGCGTTCCGACCGGTCCAGTGCAATTCGGATAGCCCGCACCGTTGTAGGTCGCGAAGGCTGGCCCGCCGAAGTCCGAACGCGCTCAAGAGTCCACTGACGCCGCGTGTTCGACGACGGTGTACGGGAAGCCGGTGCGGCAGAACACCGAACCCGAAAGCTGCCAGCCCTTCAGGAACTCAGTCGGGCCCTTTGGGAATTTCGTACACGTAGTTGGCGTTGATGGAATGCCGGGTGTCGTAGTCGGCATTGCCGTAGTTGAACTGCCGGAGGTTCTGGTTGTTGACCGGGAACAGAATGCTGGCTCCGCCTCCGGTCGATGGCGCATAGAACGGATTGAAGCCGCCGTTGGAGATTTCATCCAGCGCGTGGCCCTAAGTGTAATTGAACTGCGTCTGCAGCCCACGCGCGAAACGATGCTGGAAGCTGAAGTTCAGACCGTTGTAGTTGGAGATCGCCTACGGTGTCGTATTTGGTTGACGTCCGGTGAAGCGCGGATCCGGAGCGGTAGCTGGCAAGCCTGGCGAAGCCATTCGGGCAAAGGCACCGGTTCGAGAGAGTCGCTGGGGGCAGAATCCGTTAACACCGTTGAACGCACGGTCTCGTGAATTCCGTGATTGCCCACGTAGTTAATGGTGAATGACAGTGTTGTTTCCGATTCCTTGCTGGATTTCGAAGTTCCATTCTGTGGTGGTTGGAGCCACGATATGCCCCGGGTTGGTGAAGCCCGGAGGAGCGAACGAAGCGGATCAGCCGCTTGGATTGACTGCCAAAGTGCTCGCCCGCATCGAATCCGGTGAGCAGTGCAGCATTCGAGCCGCACGACAGCTACCTGGAAGTACGTTGCCCATGCGCCAGTCTCGCGTCGGGGCGAGATTGCTGCCGGCAACACTGTGAACGCGTTCAGCACCGGGGTGTTGCTGGAGAGCGCGTCGGCGATCTGGCCCGGGAACGTATCCATGAAGATTCCGATCCCACCGCGGAATACCGTGTTCTTCAATCGCGGACGGTGACCAGGAGAAACCAAAGCGGGGCTGGAACGCAACTTTGGTAAAGCCAGTGAAAGCCTGACTTCAGCCCGGTCTTGATCGACTGGTTGTAGGGAACCGTGCCAGTCTGGGTCGGCAACCGAGGCAAACGACCCCGCTGAAGCTCGCGAAGCAGTTGGTGCCGCACTCGGAACGGAGTTGTGATCCATGCGCAGCGCGAAGGTCAGCTTCAGATTGCTCGTCGCCTTCCATCTCATCCTGCACATACCAGCCGAGCTGATACAGCTTGATGGGCTGATCGAGCGACGTCGGGAAGTTCTGCACCAGCACGTCGTGCCGCCGCCCGTCGCTCCCGTGCCGCGCCACCATAGTAGAAGTCGTCCAAGCTCAGCGGAAGGTCCAAGCCGCTGGTGAAAACGCCGTAATCGTGGTCGCTGATCAGGTTGCGATGGAAGTAAAGTCCCAGCTTCAGAGTGTGCTTTGCAGTTGAGGTTGTAGGAGTAGTCGTCGACGATCTGGTAGCCGGTGACGTTACGTCCCTGCGGCCAGATGTAGTCGTCGACCGCCGATCGGTCGTCAACGAGCCGTCGTTCAACATGAACCGTGGTCGGGAAGTGCCGCCAAAGTCGTGTTGCAGATTGGCGGGACCGAAGATGGCCCGATAGTACTGAGCCGCAAACAGCAGGTTGTTGACGCCTTTTGTCCGATCGGACGATTCCAGCTGACCTGGCCCTGATATTCAGGCTGATAGCTGAGTGGCGTTGAAGATCGGGTTGATCGGGTCGGTGTGCCGTTGCCTGGGTTCCGACGTCTTCCTGCAACCGGACGAAGACCTTGTCGTTGTTGGTGACGTTGAAGTCGAATCGGCCAGACGTCAGATACTCGTGAGTGAAGTTGCCGATGGTGTTGGAGAAAGTGTTGACGCAGTGGCAGGCCGATGCCACCACCGAAGGTCGCTGTAGCCGATCCATTGAGCAGTCCGTGGCGTCGGTGTAAGCCAGCCCTGACAACCGCGTCGGATCCGCCGCGCCCGATTACCCGGGTGTCGCGGTTCGCGATCCGCGAGCGTTGTTGTAGAAGCCGAACATCTGCTTGTAGAACGGCACCGAATCCTGCGAATCCGGTGGCGTTCAGATTGTCGACAATCGCGTTCTCGAAAGCCCTGCGTGGGGGCATGTACGGCCGGTATTCTGATACCGGAATGATCACGCGCAGCCCTTCGTAGTTCCAGAAGAAGAACGCCTTGTTCTTGATGATCGGGCCGCCGAACGACGCCGCGTACTGGTTCGCGTTGACAAAACCACGGGGCGTCGACGCGGATCTGTCGGCAAGTTCGTGTGGAAGTAGTCGTTGGCGTTCATCACGCGGCCGTTCCAGAAGTAGTTGGCATTGCCGTGCCAGTTGTTGGAACCGGACTTGGTGATGTAGTTGATGTTCGCGCCCACGAAGCCGCCGTACTGGCCGGAGTAGCCGTTGGTCACAACCGTCGCTTCGGCGCACTTCGTTCTGGCCGAGCAGCAGGTTGGTGGCGCCCGAGTTGTTCAGGTTCAGGAACGGATCGTTGTCATACATGCCGTTCAAGGTGAACAGGTTCGAAGTCGCGGAGACGCCAAAAATGGAGAAGTTGCCGTATCCGGAACCCGGTATTCATGACCGACCCGGGGGAGGTCTGCGCGATGAAGCTCATGTCGTTGCCGCCGTTGGGAACTTCCGAGATTTCGCGGGAGTTGAAGGTGGTCGAAATTTCCGACGTTTCCGACTGCAGCAGCGGAGCTTCGCCGGAAACTTCTACCGTCGTTCCCTGCGCGCCGACTTCCAGTTTCGCGTTGATGATCGCGTTCTGACCGACGCTCACGGTGGTGGTCGCGGTGGTGGTCTTGAAGTTGGCTGCCGTAATGGTGACCGAGTAGGTGCCGGGTTCCAGCAGTGGGAACTGGTAGGCGCCCTGGGAATTGGTCTTGGTCGTCTGGCGTAAAGCCTTTTTCGACGCTCTTCAAGGTCACGTTGATGTCGGGTAGAACCGCGCCGCTTTGATCAGTGACCACGCCGCTAATGGCTCCCGTGACCGTACTCTGCGCCACGATGACGGCAGGCACGACCAGGGCTATCACCGCTAGCAGCGCGAGTAGCCTAATGGATGTAAATCGCATCTCTTGCCTCCTTAGAAGTGTGTTACTCAGATCAAGCGCCTTTGACCGATTTCTTCGGTCAGAAAGACGCGATCCAACGAGCTAAATTTGATCCTTCGAAACTTGCGAGAGCCGGGAATTCAAGACCCCAAGACTGCAATTGCTTCCGCAACGCACCCCGTCTAACTGGCGGGTTTAATGGCTGTCCGTGAAATCAACGCCTACACTTGGACGCTCTTTACAATGCAACTCACCATCCAAACAGTTACTGTAGTAAGGGGTGTGTTTTCAATTGTTTGTATTATGACAAAAGCGTTTTGATACGGAAATCAGTAGGGTATCGCTAGGGTGAATACGGTATTTGGAAGCTCAGGGGGCCGAAATGCGGGGAACGAGGGCCTACTTGACGGAAGCTAGCGACGGCGTTTGGCGGAGCTGCTTAGGTGGCATCTCGCCGGGGGCTAACACGCGGCGGACGATGGGAGTGTTTAGCTTGTACTTCAGTTCTCGGATGGCACCGGAATCGTCCTTGGTGCGAATGACGAAAACGGGGAGGGTTCCCTCTTTGTCGAAGTTTTCGGTGGTCTGAGTCACGGGAAAGACGCCCTTCAGGCCGTGCTCGCGGTAGGCGGTTTCGTAGCGGTGCTTGCGCTGGTTCCAGGTGAAGACGCGGATCTGGTCGAAGTCGTAGGGCAGGCCGTCGTGGGGCTCGCTCACGACACAGAGATATTGAGCGACTTTCTTGTCTCCGTCGGGGACTTCGTCGAGCATGAAGAAGGCGACGATGCGCTGGCCTTCGGCGTATTGCGCGATGTCGAGGGGGACGTCGACGTCGACCATGCGGGACAGGACCCATCCCACACGGGCGTTGGCGTCGCGCACCAGATACCAGTCTTCGAGAATGGGCCCAGATGGAATTCTTGCTCCGGATCTCGCTGGCGCAGTCACGGCGGCCTTGGGAGGATTCGCGGCTGGCTCTTTCTCGGCCGTCTCGCGCTTGAGGATCGACACCTTCGCGCCGGATGTTAATTGATACAGGTGCTCGGTTTCGCGGCCGGGAGTTACGTGGAGATTGGTGTCATTGCGCAGAACTCCGGGAGCCTGCACGGGGTCGCTTTGATTGTCTTGCGTGAGCTTCTGAATGGCGTCGAAGGTCTTCTGGTCGACCAGGAAACGCTGCTCGATCCAGCCCTCGACTCCGGTCTCAGTGCGGACGCGGGAGAAGCGCTTTTCATGTTCGAGGACTTCGACGCGGTCGCCGTTTTTGACGTTGCCGACGCGGTTGAAGATGGCCGCAACCTGATCGCGCAAGATGGCTTGCGGCGCGGAAACGTAGGCGATTTCGAGCACGCGGTGCCGTCCGCGATTGCAGGCGGGAAAGAGGAGCATGACCGAAAGGAGGACGGCCGGGAATGAGAGCGTCAGGGCGAGACGGGCGACTCGCGACAGACGCGACGGTGGCGCAATGGATATCACGACAGGAAGCAGGCGGACCTTTATTGGAACTCTTATTCGAACTTTAACTCGAACTCTCACTATAGCGCCTTGACGGGCGAGTTTGAGCGCACGAAGGTTTACGCTTCATGCACGTTCGGGCGGCATCCTTCGAATCGCAATGCAGACAAGACAGAGGAAAGCGATGTCGGGTACCATAAGGTAGTACGGAAATCGGGCCGCGTTTAGCTTTGGGGCGCAGGTTGCCGATCCGCCTCCTCCAGCGTCTAACAGATTGGCGTCTAACAGATATCGGCGTCTAACAAATCAGGTCAATAAATCGGCACTTTGGGGTACACACAAGTAGCGATGAAAAACACACTGCGGAATCTTTTGGCTGCTTCTCTATTCATGGTGTTGATGGTGGCGGGCGCGCTGCGGTCGTCGGCTTCGGCGCAGGATACGGCTGAGTCGGTATTTCATCCGCCGAAGGGATCGCAGTTCGCGATCGTCGTGTTTGAAGACCTGCAGTGTCCGATGTGCCGGCGCACGGCGCCGCTGGTGGAGAAGGCATCGAAGGACTACAAGATTCCGGTCATTCGCCACGACTTCCCGCTGCCCATGCATAACTGGTCGTATCAGGCGGCGGTGATGGCGCGCTACTTCGATACCCATTCGAAGGCGATGGGCAACGATTTCCGCGATTACATTTTCGTGAACCAGCTGGAGATCAATCCGCAGAACCTGCGCGGATATGCTGAAAAGTTTGCCTCCGAGCACAAAGTGGATTTTCCGTTCGTGATCGATCCGGGCGGAAAGCTGTCGGCGCTGGTGAATGCCGATCGCGATCTGGGCAAGGCTATCAAGCTCGATCACACGCCGACGGTCTACATCGTGAGCAGCAAGAATCCCGGGCGTCCGTATGTGGAAGTGAAAGACAACAGCCAGCTCTACGCCACGATTGACGCGGTGATGAAGGAATAGTCGGGAATCAGAAGATATAAAATCAGGCGCCCCATTTTCCGCGTTTCCTGGCGGGAAATGGGGCTTTTGATTGCTCAAGCCAAACTGGAATTTGGTTTCGGTTTATGCTAGATTAAGCTAGCTTGAGCTAGGCTATGAGCGAAATTGGCGCCTTTGAGGCGAAAAACACTTTGGGAACTCTGCTGGACAGGGTGGAGCGTGGCGAGGAGATCGTGATCACGCGGCATGGAAAGCCGGTCGCGCGCCTGGTGCCCAACACCCGGCGCGTGGACCAGACACAGGCCGAGGCTGCATTCGCACGCATCCGGGAGCGAGCGCGGCGGTTAAAGCGCGGAAAGACCGGGTGGGAGGATTGGGCCGAGTTGAGAAAGCTGCGCGACTCTGAACGTCCCTGATGCACGCGAATCCGATGAGCCTGGTTTTGGACAGCTCGATTGCGCTGGCTTTTGTTTACAGCGAGGAGACAACTGCCCCGGTGGCACAGGTTTTTGAATCGCTGGCACGAGAGGGCGCTTGGGTTCCCGGGCTGTGGCGGCTGGAAGTCGCCAACGTGCTGGAGATGGGCGTGCGGCGCAAACGGCACAGCTCCGAATTTCGCGACGTGACGCTGGCCGATCTGGCGCAGCTTCCCGTTCAAGTCGATGGCGAGACCGATCGGTCCGCGTGGGGCGCGACGCTGCGGCTGGCCGAGCGCTATCGTCTGACTCTTTACGATGCCGCATATTTGGAATTGGCTTTGCGCCGCAGTCTTCCGCTGGCCACGCTGGATGAAGACCTGCGCAGAGCAGCGGCGAGAGAAAAGGTACTCTGCTGGGACTGTAACGTTCTTCTGAATGTGGGTGCCCTATTTCCGGCGCGCACTGAGCGCGAGGGGTGGGGAACTTTGTGGTCAGGATGGAAAGTCAAACGCCCCACTTCTCGCACAAGACGCGAGAAATGGGGCACCCGGAATCACTAGTACGAAATTTACGGGCCTACCGTAACATTCGCAGTCGCGGTGTACGTTACACCGGCGCTGAGGTATTGGGCGGTTACGGTCGTGGTTCCCTGCGCAATTCCCGTGATGGTTACGGGATCGCTGCCCCCCTGAACCGTGGCAACCTGCCCATTGGCGGTGGACCAGGTTGCGGTTGACGAGACGTCCACTTTACCACTCGAGGTTTGCGCATAGGCGAACGCGGGAGCGGTATCGTTGGGGGCTGCGATGCTGTAGGTCGAGTTGTCCAGCGTCAGGGCTGTGATATTGCCAAGGTTCACCGTGACGGTTTGGTTCGCGGTGATGGATGAATTTTGAGTGGCCGTCGCGGTAACGACCGCCGAGCCCGCATTTACTGCAGTTACCAACCCGGTGCTTGATAGCGTGGCGATACTGTTATCACTCGGGGAAATGCTCCATATAACCTGAGGAGCTGCTCCGGTATTGCCGTTGTAGTTGCCGATTGCAAACATCTGAACCGTATTATTCGTGCTGCCCGTGTCGATTGTGGGCGTCGTAGGGCCGACCGTCATCGAAGTCAACGTGGCTGGCGGGAAGAATCCTCGGCAGCTGGCCAGGAGAGCGATGGTGGCGAGAGCGGCGATGGCGCCGACTACGCGGATTCTGGGGTTGATCGACGACATAGAGATTCGACTCCTTGGGCGCACCGGCTCGGCTTGTTCTCGCATCGCTGCCATTTTTATGAAGGAAAATTGTAGCAGAGATGGGTTCCCGCCAACCTGCACTCTAGTACCTGTGCGAGGGGCGAGAACCATCTCTGCTAATCGCCATCTGCTTCTTCTGCGTCTGAACCAGTGCACTCTGCTTGCCCTGTTCCATGGGTAGAACGGGATGTGAGGTAAGGCTTGCAGGGAAAAAGAAGAGCGCGGGGGCTAAAGCCCTGAGTTATTTACGATTCTTTACGCGGCGCTGAAGCGCCGCTCTTCCACTGATTCTCTTACCCTGATTCTCTTACGCGGCTGCCGAGCGCGGCTCTTCCACTCTCAGTCTTTGCCTGCGGGGTCTTCTATTCTTTGTCATTACCAGCGGGGTCTTCGCTTCTTTCGTTCTTGCGCACGCGGAGGGTGCTCTTCCGTTTGTTCTTCCAAACGGCTCGCTTCGCTCGCTGGACGGGCGAATGCGCCCGTCCCCACGTGGTTCATCTTGGGCGGCCGGGGGCGGCTGTCCCTACAAAGGCATTTTACGGATCGTAGACGGCGCTGCCGTAGCCTTGTTTGCGGGCGTCTTCCTGCATTTTTTCGAGTTGCTGGCGGCCTTCGGCGAGTCGCGCCTTCAGGGCATCGATCTCTTCCTGCTTGCGCTTCTGTTGCTCGTTCCACTGCACGCAGTTGGTGACACAGTTTCCGCCGGCGTATTGGATGGATTCGCTGGCCTGGGCGATTACGCTCTCCAGGCTGGCAATGCTTTCTTTCATCGCGCGGAAGTGTGCGGTCACCGCCTCGGCTGTCGGTTTCGCACTTCCTTCCTGACGGTCATTCGCGGCGCGAGCCCAGGTTTGCGACTGGCCCGGCTGATACGTTGCAGTCGGCCCTACGTGCGACGGAATCTCATCGTTGGTGATGACCTTCTTCGCCGTTGTGTTTGCGGCTTTGACGGCTGCGTCTGGTGTTTGTTTCGGGGCTTCCTTATTGGTATGTAGGTCGGTCGATTTCGACTGAGGATCTTTCTGCTGCTTCTGCTGGCGGGTTTGCCGGGCTACATCGCCGAGCGAGGGTGAATCATCCTGGGCAGAGGCCGAGAGCGCTGCGCCCCAGAGAACTGCTGCGACGATGATCGCAATTTTGCGTTGCAGCATTGGAAGCTCTCCAACTTTACAGCGCGCGAACGGGGTCATCATACCGCCATCCAGAAGACGAGAGACATTACGATTGTGCAAGAGCGTTGAACCTCTGCAGCCTGCGATACGCCCCTTCCAATACAGTGTTCACTGCAAATCGCCACGAAAGGCCGCGGATGTTGGGCCAAAATCAAACTTCTGAAAAAAAGCGCGACTTCCCGAATTGGTATTCCTAGACCAAAAGTCGTAACCCCAAGGGCTAGAAGGAATTGGGCCTATTTACTGGTATGACAATGAACCTCTGAGACCTGACACTTCTTTGCAGTCTCCCCTAAATTCACTACAGGTATTTACGTAGTCTGCGCTCACTTCGTCGATGTTCGAAATTTCTTTTGAGGTGCAGCTATGTCCCCCAAGTTTCACCTGTCAGCCGCAGAGCTGGCGGAATGCAGCACGTCCATCCGCACGATTCAACCAGCAACACTTATCGGTTCGCGCGCGGCCCTGCTCTTTACTTTTATCTTTATCTTTATTGGGTCAATGTGTTTTTCACCGTGGATGTTCGCGAGTCCGACCAGGACCACGCTCACGGTCACGGGAAACCTCCCGACGGGAGTGGCGACCGAGTCTTATACCGCTTCGCTGAAGGCGAGCGGGGGCACTGCGCCGTATGAGTACAAGACGGGCGGACTTCCGAAGGGACTGAAACTCGACAATTCCACGGGAGCGATCACGGGAACGTGCAACAGCACGGGCACGTTCGCATTTCAGGCTTACGTGAGCGACTCGGCCGGAAACCACGGAAACGCGCAGTTCAACGTGACCTTCACCCAGCCGCCGGTAAGCATCTCGCTGGCGCCGGGTACGCTGACGATTCAGTCGTCGGGCACGCAGCAATTTATCGCGACGGTCGACAACACCACGAATACGAATGTGACGTGGGCGGTTTCGGCGGGATCGATGACGTCGTCGGGAAGCTACACGGCTCCGGTCGTAACCAAGAACACATCGGTGACGATCACTGCGACCAGCGTGGCCGATACGACGAAGAAGGCCACTTCGACGGTAACGGTTTCGAATACGACCCAACAGCCGATTGCGCTGGAACTGCTGTTCCCACCCACCAGCCCGTACGAGGATTACTACTCCGATGTGCAGAGCTACCTGGTGAACAACTCGTTGGTCTCGGGAGTAACGGTGTGGCTGGAGTGGGCGACCGCAGACAACGGGCCGACGTCGAATCCGCAATACAATTTCTCGGCTTTCGACGCGCAGATTGCGCCGTGGATTGCGGCAGGCAAGAAAGTGAACATCGTGGTCTGGGCGGTGAGCGATACGCCCACCAATAACGCCACTCCGGCGTATGTGATGAGCAATCTTGGCTCTTCAAACATCACGACCTGCGCGGGCGAAAAGATTCCGAACTATTTCTCGTCGGCGTTCCAGCTTCCCTATGAAGCGTTCATGGCGCAAGTGATCAAGCACTACGCCACGAATGGATCGATCGGCTACATCCGGATCGGATTGGGCAGGGGTGGCGAGACTTTTCCGTCGCAGAATTTTGGCAACGATCCCTGCACCAGCGTATTCGAGAAGAAGTGGGGATGGAGCGACACGACCTGGACGAACTACGTGAACGCCATGCTGAATTACGAAGCCACGTTGCATTCGCCCAAGCAGTTGATGGTGGGCATTGACAGCGTGGATTCTTCGTCGATGCCGGATTCGGAGGCGGCGACCGCAGTGTCGCTGAAGATGGGCTTCGGCAATCAGGGATTTCAGCAGAACGACATTACCAAGTACCCGCATTGTTCGTCAGACTGGTGCGATTTGTTTGATGAATATACCGGAGACGTTCCGCTGGAGTTGCAGACGATTGCGCTGAGCAGCCCGCAGAATCAGCCGCCGGTGGGGTCACTGGTGAATCTGCTGCCGTTTGCGGTCAGCCATCACGTCACGATTCTTGAGATTTATACCGACGACTGGCTACTGGCGTTCGATCCGAAGTATCCGGGGAACAGCCAGTATGGAGCGGCGTATCAGGCGGCGTTTAAAGCTGCCGCCACAGGCAAGTAGGTTTCAAAATGCCACGATTGAGTGCGAAGCAAGAGCGCCGGGGACCTTCCCCGGCGCTTTTTTTATTGGCAGTCGCGGGGCAAAAGGGAGTGTCGGAGCGGGCACCCGATGCACTAGTGAGTCTCTCTAGGACACTGACCCGATGTTATCTTCCGCGCCAATCGGAGGATGGATAAAGTCAGACAGGTCCGGGTCATTCCCGTGCCACGCCCCAAAACAAAAAAGAAAGTAAGAGAGGTATGTATGTCCCCCAACGTTCCTCGATACTCGACCGGTCTATCGGTTCGCAGCCCGCAGATGCTTTCTGGCTTCTTCTTCCTCTTATTCATCGCAGTTCTGGCCGGCTCTACCTTCCCGCAAAATTTGAATGCGCAGATGCGCGACAGTTCAATCGGTGTGAGCCAGACGAATAGCTCGCAGCGTGGGCACCTTACGATCTCCGCAACGCTGGCGCCGGCAACTGTCGGAATCGCGTATAACGCGGTGATCTCGGTCAGCGGCGGCACGGCGCCCTATTGGTTTGGGTCGCAAAACCTTCCTTCAGGACTTGCGCTGAACAACAAGACCGGAGGAATTTCCGGAAAGCCGACGACTGCGGGAAATTTCTCGTTTGCAATTTGGGTGGGAGATTCCCAGGGGGATGACGGAATCGCGAAGTTCACGCTCACAGTCAATGGCGTGACCTCCGTGGGCGTGACCGTCACGCCCACCAGCGCATCCGTAAGCTCGGGCGCAACCGCACAATTTCAGGCGACAGTCTCGAATACTTCCAACACCGCAGTGAACTGGAGCGCTACAGCTGGAACGGTTTCTTCCAGCGGCCTCTACACGGCTCCGACAGTGACGAAGAGTTTGAGTGTCGTGCTCACCGCGACCAGCGTGGCCGACAGCAGCAAGTCCGCGAGCGCCAACATTTCGGTAACAACTACCGGGTCTTCGGCCAAGGTTTCCCTCGAAGTGCTGTTCCCACCAACCAATACCCGATCGAGCGAGTTCCAGGCTGTGCAGACTTACCTGATGAGCAATCCCGCAGTGTCTGGCGGGAACCTGGCGGTGGAATGGGGCATGATCGATCAGGGACCGAGCTCGAATCCGCAATACAACTGGAGCGCCATCGACGATGCGATTGCGCCGTGGATAGCCGCAGGCAAGAAGGTGAATCTGATTGTCTGGGCCAACAGCGACAACACCAGCTCGCCGTGCAGCAACGGTCAGACCAATACGACTGGCAATTGCGCGATTCCGTCGTACGTGTGGAATGCGCTGGGATCGTCGAACTACGTCACCTGCACGACGCAATATGGAACTCAGCAGATTCCGAACTTCCTTAATCGCGCCGCATTCCAGCTGCCTTACCAGCAGTTCATGGCGGCGGCGATTGAGCATTACGGATCGAACGGGAGCATCGGCTACATTCGCTTCGGACTTGGCCACGGCGGCGAGACCTTCCCGGTGACGGGATGGAACAACACCGGGGCGGCCTGCGGCAAAGCATTCGCTGCGTGGGGCATTACGGTTGCGAGCTGGGAAACCTATCTGGCCGGAATGCTGGATTACGAAGAGACGCTGAAATCGGGCAAGCAGCTGATGGTGGGCGTGACGCCGATGGGCGCGCCGGCCACAGTGGTTCCCGATTACGTGGCGCCACTCGCGGTGCCGATGCATGTTGGCTTCGGCAGCCAAGGGCTGGAGGTAAGCGACATCACCAACTATCCGAACTGTACAGCGAACTGGTGCAATCTGTTTGCCCAGTACGCGGGGCAGGCTCCGCTGGAACTGCAAACCTTGCTGCAGAGCTGTCCGGATAACAGTTGCACCACTGGATCGTTGGTAAACCTGGTGCCGTTCGCGGTCAGCCATCACGCCTCGGTTCTGGAGATTTATTACCAGGACTGGTTGCTGGCATTTGATCCGTCGTATCCGGGCAACAGCGAGTATGGAGCCGCCTATGCGCAGGTGTTGACGCAAGCTGCGAATACGGCGATTCAGTAGATTCGTTTTGAATGACGGGGCGGTTTCACCCTCGAAGCCGCCCCTGATTTTCTCAAGTTTATTGGTCGCAAGTACGCAGTCGAGAACGACCAGGATCCTCCTGGAGCACGCCCCCAAAAACTTACTTCAGAGGTAGGTAGATGTTCTGCCCATCAACCGGCCGTGTGCCCGAAGCCCGCTCAAACCGCTCCGCTTCATTGCAGCATTTTGCTTTTGAACACGCTGCTTTGATTTTGGTCTTGCTCGCGCTGGCTATTATGAGCGCATGCGGAAGCAATTCTTCATCGTTCGGAACCTCTCAGAACAAAACTACGGGCGGTAGCTGGGGGCAGCGGCGGCGGCAGCACCAGCGGCGCGAACTCGTTTACGAATTTGCAACGCAGTGGTGGCTGGGGCCAGTACGGGCAGGGGCCTCCGAGTTTTGTAGACTGCTCGCCTTCGCCGTGCGATGGGATTACGTTCTCGATGGCGCAGGGAGTGAATTCGCCTTCGATGACCGGATCGGCGGCTCAGTTCAATCTTGGAGGCAGCGCCATCTATTCCGACGCGCTGTTCAACAATCATCTGATCGGGGCATTTTCATCGCAGGGCATGCCCGACTCCGACGGAACGCTGGTTCCGACGCTGCACTCGTTCACCTACGATGTGTATTTCTACGGCGACAATCTGGCGCTTTCGCAGGCGGTGGAATTCGACATCAACCAATTTTTTGACAGCACGGGATTTATATGGGGCCACGAATGCCGCATCGCAGGAGGAAACGAGTGGGACGTTTGGGATAATGTGAACGCCCGCTGGACTCCTACCGGGATTCCCTGCTATCCCAATGGCAATGCGTGGAATCATGTGACGATCCAGGTGCAGCGCACCGCGGGCAATCAACTGCTCTACCAGTCGATCACGCTGAACGGAGAAACGCACAACGTGAACTTGACGTTCGCGCCGGGCGCAGCGCCCTCGAACTGGTACGGCGTGACCATCAACTACCAGATGGATGGCGATTCCCGGCAGGATCCGTACAACATCTACCTCGACAATTTAACCTTCTCGTATGAGTGAGTGGCGAAGGAAGACCGCGACCACAAAATAATTGGCGGAAGCGAGTGGGGGTCGAACCCACCGGTGACAGGATTGCCTGCCACCCGCCGGTTTTGAAGACCGGGACGATCACCGGACCGCATGCGCTTCCGTGCCCGATGGATTCTACCAGCGCGCGACCACAGCGGCTGTGAAGCCGGAATCCGATGTTAGCCTTGGCGGCGCGGCTTGAAGCCGCGCCTTTTCCAAGCTTGAATAACGTCCCACACTGCAGAGCTTCAATCCAGTCTGCCCCTCCCCGCTTGGACGATTCTCACTTCGGTTGCGGCACGATGCGCAGATATGGCTTGGGCGCCTTGAAGTTGCCGAATCTTTTCCTCGCGTCGTCGTCGCTCACGTTGCCTCCGACGATCACATCCTCGCCTGGCTTCCAATTCACCGGTGTGGAAACCGAATGTTTGGCCGTGAGTTGCAGAGAATCGATCACGCGCAGAATTTCATCGAAGTTGCGGCCCGTGGACATGGGATAGCTGAGTTGCAGCTTGATCTTCTTGTCCGGGCCGACAACGAACACCGTGCGCACGGTGGCATTCAGTGCGGGCGTGCGACCCTCGCTGGTGTCGCCGGCGTCGGCAGGCAGCATGCCGTAGAGCTTGGCGATTTTGAGCTGCGGATCGCCGATCATGGGGTAGTTGACCTTGGCACCTTGCGTCTCTTCGATGTCGGCCGCCCACTTGGCGTGGTTGGTCACGGGGTCGACGCTGAGTCCGATGATCTTCACGTTGCGCTTGGCGAATTCAGGCTGCAGCTTTGCCATGTATCCGAGTTCGGTGGTGCACACGGGGGTGAAGTCTTTGGGATGCGAAAACAGAATGGCCCAGCCGTCGCCGATCCATTGATGGAAATCGATATTCCCCTGCGTGGTTTCGGCGGTGAAGTCCGGAGCCGTGTCGTTGATGCGAGGAACGCTGGAGGTGGGATTGGTCGTCGCGGTCGTCATGATCTTTATCTTCTCCTTGGAATCATCTGGAATTCATTCGTGTCCAGGCGCTTAAAGGTAAAGCAGAGGAGGAAAAATAAACCCACCCGCTTTACCGGGTGGGTCGGGAAAATCTCGATGAGTCCCTAACCACACGCCGGCGCCAGCCGACAACAACAGCACATGGCGCAAGCGATGAAGGAACTGAACACAAAGTTAGGATAAAAGCGCTGCTGCTGGCTGTCAAACCGTGCGGCGGCCAGAATCACTTCTCAACCTCTTCACGTCGCCGGACGCGAACCAGGAGCGCGCTCTGTCGCTCGGTTCCCTGCCAGTATCAGGAGCGGTGGCAAGCCTGGGCTCGGCAAAGGAGTATTTCAGTAGACACCAGATGGCGCGCGCGCCGTCTTTCCACCCGATCTTCTTCCCTTCCTCGTAGGTGCGGCCGCGGTAACTGATTCCGACTTCGTAGATTCGGAGCCGGCGCTTGGCGACCTTCACCGTAATCTCCGGCTCGAAGCCGAACCTGTCCTCTTCGAGTGGAATGCTTTGGATGACTTCTCGTCGAAATGCCTTGTAACAGGTTTCCATGTCGCTGAGATTGAGATTGGTCACCATGTTCGAAAGCAAGGTCAGAAACCAGTTTCCTGCCCGGTGCCAGAAGTACAGCACACGGTGTGGGCCTGCCCCGACGAACCGCGAACCGTAGACGACGTCGGCCTCACCTTCCAGTAGAGGTGCGAGAATCGTGTGAAATTCGTTGGGATCGTACTCGAGGTCCGCATCCTGGATGATGAGAAAATCTCCAGTGGCAGCCTGAATGCCCCGGCGAAGAGCAGCCCCTTTGCCAAGATTGCGCGGCTGCAGAAGAACCTTCAACCGGTCTTGCTTCTGCAGTTCTGCAGCCTGCAGTTCGGCAAGGACTTCACGAGAGCCATCGTCGGAGCCGTCATCGATACACAGCAGTTCGATATCCAGTGGGAGGGCGAGAACCCGGCTCCACTGCGGCTCGCAGCGTGGCTCTTTCGTTGTAGACAGGCATGACCACCGAAAGCTTCATAAGGTCCCACTGCGCAAGGGATTGCACTTGTCGAGTGTGTGGGAATAATGGCGGAGGAACGCTGGCTGGTCAACCATTATCGGCGGATGCGGATAGAGAAGGATCTAAGAAAGCGCGAAATCTGAGGAAGTCTTTGGAGGCGCGGGTCGGAATCGAACCGACGCGTAAAGGTTTTGCAGACCTCTCCCTTACCACTTGGGTACCGCGCCCCTGCTCATTACGTTAGCGTTCCGGCCGCAAAATGTCCATCGGAAGTCAGTGCCAGAGAAACGACCGGAGGAGAATGCAAATCTGGAGCGGGAGACGGGATTTGAACCCGCGACTTCGACCTTGGCAAGGTCGCACTCTACCACTGAGTTACTCCCGCTCAGCCAAACTATTTTACAGCACTCACGCACGCCTGCCAACATTACCAACCGGCATCCGGGTGCGTCAGTTTAAGGGACGGTTCGCACGGCGGCTGAAGCCGCGATTGATTTTGCGCCATTCTACGGCGCGGCTGAAGCCGCGCCCTTTCAAGACGCATCCAGACTGATTCATCGCCGGCTGGTGAAACAACCCAGCTACGCCAGCTCCACTTCGATCTTCTTCGCGGCAACGTCCAGCTTCACGATGCGGAAGCTGCAAACCTGCCCGGCGCGCGCGGGCTCTGCCTTGGGCGGAGCGCCTGCACCGCTCTTCCAGCGCGCCTGCAACATGGAACTCAACGAAGAAAGATCCGCCTTCGACTCTTTCGGAGCTTCCGGTTTAGCCGCAGTCTGCGCGGTCTTCCGGCACATTGCATGTATTCCCTGGCCCAACTCGGCCCTGCCGGAGTCGTCCATCATTCGCCCGGTGACCACATCGCCCTCATTGTGCTCAGCGAGATATTCGTCGATTCCCGTCGGGACCAGCTGTTTCATGCTGAGCCGCATCTGCCGCTTTTCAGGATCAATCGCGATCACCTGCGCCTGCACCACCTGCCCGACGCGCAGCACGTCCGCCGGCTGATTGATGCGCTTCTCAGCGCTGATCTCGCTGACGTGCACCATGCCCTCGACGCCCTCGGCAAGCTGCACGAACGCGCCAAACTTGGTCAGACTGGTCACCGGACCCTCGATCGCCGATCCAACTGGAAAGCGTTGCGGCGCGTCGACCCAGGGATCTCCCAGCGCCTGCTTCAGCCCCAGCGCGATGCGGCGTTCGGCGGAGTTCACTCCAAGAATCACGACCTCGACTGTCTCGCCCGGCTTCACCACATCGCTGGCCTTGCGGACTTTGCCCCTCGACCACGACATCTCGGAAATATGGATGAGTCCTTCAATGCCGGTTTCGAGTTCGACGAATGCACCGAACTCCATCAGCCGCGTCACTGTACCGTGCACGCGATCACCGGCGTTGTACTTGCCCGCCACGGCGTCCCAGGGATGCGCCTGCAATTGTTTCAGGCCCACCGAAATGCGGCGCTTGTCGCCTTCCGTGCCCAGCTTCAGCACCTTCACCTGAACCGGCTGTCCGACCGAAAGCACGTCCGCCGGCTTGTTGATGCGTCCCCAGGCAATGTCGCTCACGTGCAGCAGCGCGTCGACTCCGCCCAGTTCCACGAATGCGCCGTAATCGGTCAGGCTGCGCACGGTGCCGCTGACCACATCGCCTTCTTTGATCTGCGAATACAGGCGATCCTTCGAGGCACGCTCTTCTTCTTCGGCCACCACGCGGCGGTCAACGACGACATCTTCATCGGTCACATCGAGCTTGATGATGCGGCAGCGAATCTCCTGACTGACCAGGTTTTCCATCTCGGCTGCTTCGCGCACACCGCTGCGGGAGGCGGGCATGAATGCGCGCACGCCGACATCAACGCTGAAGCCGCCCTTGACTACCGCCGTCACCGTGCCCAGCACGGAAGACTTCTCGGCGAAGGCCTTCTCGAGTGCGGACCAATCCATCGGACGCTCGACCTTGAAACGCGAGAGTTCGTAATAGCCGTCGAGGTCGCGGCCCTTGACCGTGACCAGCGCCTTGTCGCCGGGCTTGAGGGTTTGTCCCTGCAGCGCCGCGACCGGGAGGATGCCCTCTGACTTGTAGCCGATGTCGAAGAACACGGAGTCGGCGGTCACGGAAATGACGGTGGCATCGATCTGCCGGCTGCCCTCCGTCTTGCGCGAATGGCTCTTCTGATATTGCGCGAAAATTTCGCCGAACGATTCTGTCGTCTCGGCAGCGGGTTGAGTTTCCGGAGTTTGTGGATTGGTAGTGGATGGGTTCGACATTAGAGGGTTACAGCCTCATTGCGGGATTATCGGTACTTAAGAGAACTTCACTCAGGATATCATCGCGCCGCGAATTCCTTTAGTGCGCGACCCACTGCGGATCGTCCTCCGGCCGCACAATCTGCCCGTCGCGCATGTGAATGATGCGGTCGCCGTACTTCGCCGCCTCCGGATTGTGAGTGATCATCAGCACGGTCTGGCCGAGTTCCTGGTTCGATCGCCGCAGCATGCTGAGCACGACATCGGAGTTCTTGGAATCGAGATTGCCTGTCGGCTCGTCGGCGAGCACCACCGCAGGCTTGTTGATGAGCGCACGCGCCAGCGCCACGCGTTGCTGCTCGCCTCCGGAAAGTTCCGCTGGGCGGTGCGCCAGCCGCTTGGTCAGGCCGAGCAAGTCCGTGATGCGATTAAAATGTGACGGGTCCCGATCGCCGTTCCCCGAAATTTCTTTCGCCATAAGGATGTTCGAACGCGCATCCAGCGTCGGCAGAAGGTTGAATTTCTGAAACACGAAGCCGATTTTGCGCTTGCGCATGCGGGTGCGTTCGCCGTCGGAGAGCGTCGCCAGATCGTCACCGTCGAGCACGACGCTGCCTCCGTCGGCATGAGTGAGTCCGCCCAGGAGATAGAACAGGGTTGATTTTCCGCTGCCCGAAGGGCCCACAACGCTGACGAATTCGCCTTTTTCCACGCTGAAGGAGATTCCGCGCAGGGCTTCCACTTCAATCTTGCCCACGTGGTAGACCTTGCGCAGATTTTTGGCTTCGATGAATAGTTCGGGCATGCGTTGACTAAATCTTACACGAAGGCAGCAGGCGGCGAGATCGCGCGAGATCAGACAAGGAAGACGGATTGCGTTTCAAAAATCTGCAGAAGATTTAAGCAACGCCCACCTGACGCGCGATTTCGACTGGCCGCTGCTGCATGCGCTTGGGGCCGCGCTTGCGCACCAGCAATTGTCGAATGCGCTCCAGCAGATCGGCCGTCGCATACATTCCCTTGGTGAGGAAAACGTCGGCTTGCGAGTCGTGCTCGTAGACTCGCACCTTGCTCGAGATCAGAATGGCAGGAGTGTGCGGAGACGATTGCTTGATCCTGGCGATCAATTGCGGGCCGTCGATACCGGGCATCGCCATGTCGGCGATTACGAGGTCGATGCCGCCTTGCAGGAACCTTGCGAGCGCGTCCTCTCCGCGGGAAAAGCCGGCCACGCGATATCCGCGTGTTTCCAGCACAATTTTGCGATTAGAAAGAGATTGTTCGTTGTCGTCAACACACAGGATAGTGCGCTTAGGTTTCATCCGCCTTCCGCAACCCGTCAGCCGCGATTGACCCGACAATCGCAGATCCGACAGAGGCTTTTTCTCTATATGAAGAATGTCTGAGCGAAGTGGATGTTAACGGGAAGACGTGCTGCTGTAAAGTGCCGCCGATGCTAATGGGACTTTCAGCCCATTGACTTCCGCAAGGCACGGTGTGTTCGCATGTTTTGCTGACCTTGCACGGCGCAAGTTAGAGAAAAACTTCGCCGCGCATTACTTCGATCGAGTTGCCTCCGACGCGAACGTTAACCACACGGTTACCGTCGCGCGCAGCCCGCACAAAAATCCGGCTCGGCCGTTGCATCTCGATGCCTTGCTCGATGAGCACGCGCTTGTCGGATGGAGCCACGCCGTGCGCGACCATCCACGCCGCCGTGCATCCCGCGGCTGAGCCGGTCGCTGGATCTTCTCCGTTATAAAAGATCATGCGGGAGTGCAAATGGGCGGCCGGATCCACGGTTTCCCGCGCCACGAAGTAGAAGAATTTTCCCTCCGTCTTTTCCAGATACTCGGCCGCACCATGGGAATCGAACCGCAGATTCTGAATTGCGCTCAACGACTTCAACGGCGCAATCGTGAACGGTACTCCCGTCGACACAGTTTGAATCGGTAGCTTCGGATCGAAACTATTCAGGCTTACACCGGTCGCCTTGGCGACCGCCTTGCGATCGTGCTCCATGCCAAATACGGGATCGAGTTGCGTCATCTCTCCGAACGCCGGCTCGCCTGGCGCCTGCTCAAACCGGACCGGGACTTTCCCCGCATTCAGGTCGAGGGTGATTTCTTTTGCGCCGCTCTCGCCTCTCACGGCAAATGCCGTGCCCAGCGTGGGATGTCCGGCAAACGGCAATTCCTCTTGCACGGTGAAGATTCTCACGCGCACGCCGCGTTCGCGCTCCACTTCGAGATCACGCGGGATGATGAATGTCGTCTCCGACAGGTTCATCTCTTTGGCGATCAACTGCATCTCCGCGTCAGACAAGCCGCGCCCATCGAAGAAGACGGCCAGCGAATTCCCTTCTAACGCTTTGGCGGAAAAAACGTCCCACTGCGCCATCGCCAGGCGGCGCGTTGCTTTGCTCATGAATGTCTCCCCCACAAGCGACTCTATTGGTCAGGATGAGAAGACACGCATGCGCGATGCAGAAAGATCGCTGCGAAGCCGGTTTAGCGCTGTGGTTTCTTGGCCGAGTCGAAAGCAATCCAACGTCTGCAAATGCGCACAGCTGCGCAGCGCGAAGGCGGCATTACTGTGAAAACCGCCCTGTCCCTCCGGAGAGGAAGGACAGGACGGGAGTTGTCGTTATCCCTTTACTATCTTTTTCGCGGCCGGATCCCAAACCGCGACGGTCTTGTTGAAGTAGGAAAAGTTCGCCAGATGGCATCCGATTGCCGTGTGGTTCCCGAACACCTCGTTCTCCACGACCGGCTTGCGGGTGCGTACGGCGTTGAAGAAGTTCGCCTGGTGGTCGACCGTATCGCTGTATCCCGGAGGATTCGCATACGATTCGCCCTCGGCGTCGACATTCCACCCCAAGGCGGCCGGCACAGGATGCTCCGCATGCCACTGCTGCAGATACTGATCCCGCAATACCTTTGGCCAGCCGAAAATCGAGTAGCCTTCGGGCTCGGGACGCGTGTCCTGCGGCTTGTAGCTCAGGGTCGCATCCTTGATGATCATCGTGCCCTTCGTCCCGTAGAAGCCGATGAACTCTCCGCCATCATTATTGAGATTGCAGCGCAGGGTCACGCGGCAGTTCGGATAGTCGTACAGGGTCTCAATCAGATCAGGAAATTCGCGCCCGTCCTTGAAGTGAAAGAGGCCGCCCGCCGATTGCGCGCGCAACGCCGGCGCATTGATGCCAGTGATGAAATGAATGCCGGAGAGCAGGTGGACGAAGAGATCGCCGCCCAAGCCTTCTCCGTAATCGGTGTAGCAGCGCCAGCGGAAGAAGCGCACCGGATCGAAGGGGCGCTTCGGCGCGCTGCCCAGGAAGTCGTTCCAGTCGATGGTCTGCTCGCTGGCATCGGGCGGAATCGGATAAACCCACGCCCCGCTGGGCGAGTTGCGATCCCAATAGGCGTTGATCGAGAACACTTCGCCGAGTTTGCCGGAATCGTAAATCTCTTTGGCCTTGGCATAGAGCACCGAACTGACGCGCTGGCTGCCGACCGCAACCATGCGGTTATTTTTGTGCGCCGCTTCCACCATGGAGAACCCGTCTTCCACCGTGTGCGACATCGGCTTCTCGCAGTAAATGTCTTTCCCGGCGGCGCAGGCGTCCTCGAAGATGCGCCGGTGATTGTGATCCATGGTCGCGATGATCACAGCATCGACATCTTTACGATCGAGGATCGAGCGATAGTCGCGGGTCGCAGCCACGTTCGGATTCTTTACCGCCTCCTGCGCGGCGGCGTGCCGGCTGTCGTACAAGTCGCAGACGCCCACACATTGGACTCCGGGCACGTTGAGCGAAGCTTCCAGATGTTCACAGCCGCGGATGCCTGTGCCGATGGATGCGAAGCGTACGGTATCGCTGGGCGCGACCGGGCGCGTGGCGGCGGAGAGTATGTGAGGTTGCAGGATGTTCTTGGCGACTGTTGTGGCAGCCAGCGCACCGCTGCCGATCTGCATGAACTTACGGCGAGACAGGGGATTTTTCGACATGGAAATTTTTCCGCCTTTGAAGATTCAGAATTTTCCGTAATGCCAGCGTGCAAGACACGGCACGGAGGGCCACCGGGGAGGAATTATTGCACAACCGATACCTTTGTAAAAACGATTTTCTAAAAGAGTTGGGACCTATCCATAAGTCTAGGTTCCTGCTCTACGAACGGAGGATTAGCGCGAGAAGACGGCACCGTGGGGCGCGCCTGTGCCTTTCCAGCCATGCGGCCACTCTTGATTGGTGAAATTAAAGCCAGGTTGGCCGGCGGCGTCGTGGAACGACTCGTCCAGGGTAAGCGCGCCGGTTTGAGGATCAAACTTCAGCAGATAGAGGCGCGTGTTTCCAGTGGGGCCGGGAGTGATCACGACGCGATTGGTTTTTGCGTCCCATCCCGTCCAGTGAGGACGATAGTTGTCGGCAAATTTAAACCTGGAGACCTCCACGGGCTTGGCTGCATTGGCGATGTCGAGGACGATCGCGGTATGTATGTTGGGCGCAGTCTCAATCAGGTAGTGGCCGATGATGGTAGGGACTCCACACCAGTTGCCGGGAAATGTGTAAACAAGATGCGAAGTGGGATGGTCGGAATCGATGCCGGTGATGCGTTCGAGGCCACAACCCAGCGTTTGCACAAAAATCGACCCATCCGGTCCGAGTCGCGGCTCTTCCGGGCTAATCTGCCCGTAGTGGTTCTCGCCTACGTCGAAGTATTCGGTGTGGAGCAGTTTCAGATCAGACAGTCGCCATATCTGATAAGTCACGCCGCGGAAAATATCCTCCTCGTGCATGGACGAGTTGGTGGAGACGACGCGGTCGAGATCGGGGAGGACGGCAAGACCGTAAGGGGTAAGCAGCGCATCGGGAAATGCGGGATCGGCATTGCTGGCCGAGCGAACGACCTTGCCCGCGTCGTCGATTTCGACCAGGCCGCCACTTTCGCCTTGCGATCCAGAGTGCTTGCCGTGATGCGAGTGCTGGAAGGTGGCGAGCACGTGGCCGTTGGGCAGGCGCAGGAAGGAATGCGGGTGCATGTACCCGTCCATGTCGGTGAAGGACGTGACGGTTTTCGGATGCAGGGGGTCGCGCACGTCAAAGATGAAGGTGCGTCCCGCATCGTGATCGTTGGCAAAGAGCATGCCGCTGGCGGGCATGGTGTATTCGGTATGGTGGACGTATCCGGTTTTCTGGTCGGTGACGAGAGTCGTGATGAGATGTCCGTAGTTGGGCGAAACCGGGTCGGCGTCGATGACGGCGAGAAAGTCGTCGCCTTTGTTTTCCGAGTCGCCGGTCCAGGCGAAGAGGTAATGGCCTGCTGACGGAGATTTGGGCTCCTCAGAATGCAGTGAGATGCAGGCTGCGCAGAGCATCAGAAACAAAGCGATGGCAGTTTTTCGCATGTGGAAACTCTGTCCTGTTATTAGTATCCCGTGAGCGCAGAAAGCATATCAGCTTTGGGAAGTGCAACCCGAAGCGAAAAATAGGGCCAAGGTGAGCAGTAAGAGGAGTTGATGGCTTGAAACAGGCGGGGAAAAAATTGAAAGGGCCGTGACATTGGTTATGCTCTAGCCGCCAACTCCTGCGAGGGAGTTAACAACGTGGAAGCATGTACCGTCACAGCCCCTTGATGCGATCACTGCTTTCGCAGTCCCTAACCCCAACTGCACCTCGCAGCGCCGTCGGTTTTTTCAGGTTCGGTCGCCCTGCGGGTCGCCCCGCTTGGCTGATCACTCAGTCTACTTCGGACCGGCTCAGTATTATTGTGCCAACCCTTTCGACCGTCGACGTGAGTAAAGTTAACAGAGCATTCACAAAAGTCAACGCAAAGTTTCGGTGCAATCGCTGACAACGAAGCTGTGCAAAACGAAAAATGCAAAGCGCTGTAAAGTAGTTACTTACTCGCAAAGCATTTTAATAATTCCCGATTTTGCACAAAAACTTGCACAACTTCCGACACGACCGCAAAACGCTGAAAGGGAATCAAATAATCGTCTTGACGGCGGAATCGGCAGAGCGCATCTTCAAATCAGTAGCGAACCAATAAGGATGTCGGAACTCGTCGCCTATGTGGACGGTGGTTGCCTGGGAAATCCGGGGCCGTCCGGCATTGGCATAGTGATCAGCGGCGGCGAGGCCGAGCCCGTCCGCATCTCAAAGTGGATCGGCCACCAGGATAATAACGTCGCCGAATACGCTGCCCTGATGGAAGCCCTGCAGTACGCCATCTCCTGCAACGCCCGCAAACTCCACGTCTATTCTGATTCGCAGGTTATGGTTCGGCAGATGACTGGCGAATATGTTTGCCGCAGTTCGCGCCTTTATTCCCTGCACTGGACCTGCCGCAAACTGGCCCGGGCATTGAAGTTCTCCATCTCGCACGTGCCCCGCGAGCGCAATGACGAGGCCAACCGGCTAGCCCACCTGGCCCTCCTCCTCAAGAAGTAGGCCCCGGGCAGGACCGCCCCTTGCAAATGACACTTTTGTTCTAGTACCTACGCGTATGCCGGTGCTTTGACTTCCGGTAAAGTCCGCGAGAGACTGCACTTACAGAACTTTTCCTAGAAGCCGCTTCAAGGCACAAGCTTGCAGCAAAGTCCTACAAATCGAGGATCACAATCCGCTAGCGCAGGCGCTGCCGCCGCGACGGCGCTGGCGCCACGCGTAGAAGAGCGCGGCTACGATCTGGTCGACATGGCGCAACGGGATCTCACTGCAGCACTGCAGCTTCTGGCGCAGCGCGCGGAGTACATCACGCAAGCGGGTGGAGCGGCCATCGCCTTGCGCCGCGATGGTCGCAACGAAATGATGTGTCACGCCCGGGCCGGAGCCAGTGCTCCCGAGGTGGGCGCGCTCTTCTCCACCGAGTTCGGCCTCTCCGGCGAAAGCGTGCGCACCGCCCAGCCGCTGCGCTGTAATGACGCCGAGCGCGACTCGCGCGTCAATCGTGATATCTGCCGCGAACTCGGAATCGCCTCCGTGATGGTCATGCCCATCGTGAACGATGACCATGTCATGGGCGTCTTTGAATTGTTTTCAGGAAAGCCCAACGCCTTCGGCGACCGTGATCTGGCAGCGCTGCAGCGACTGAGCGAGATGGTTGGAATTGCCGTCAAGCTGGCGAGTGCCGCAGGCGCCGGCCCGCAGTCGCTGAAATCCGCGGTTCCGGCAGCCGCGTCGGTGGCAATTGCACAGGTTGAAAGGGTCTTTGTTGAATCGAAGATATTCTCTGCGCCGCAGCTGAGCCCGGTTGTGCCAGCCCCCGCTCCCGCAAAAGAGCAGAAGAAGAAATTGTGGTCTGCTTTAGATGGTGTGAGCGATGGGCAGCCTTCCTCCGACGATGTAAGCCGGGTCCCTCAAGTACTGCGGGGCTTGCGCAAGTGCGATGCCTGCGGCTTCCCGGTATCCCCGGGGCGTTCATTCTGCGTCGAGTGCGAGGAGAAAAATTGGCGCGGGCGCGGGACCGTTGCCCCAACGAAAGCGAGTCCGGCTCCGGCCTCGAATGCGGGCGTATCCACAGTGGCAATTTCTGTTGCGCCTTCCACACCGGCTTCCTCCAAGCTCCCGAAGCCGGCTGTGCAGGATCTTGCGCAGCCCTCTCTGTCGACCTTCACACTGAGCGCCGGAATCGAGCCCTCTCGATCCTGGCTGTCGTCCAATAAGTACATTGTTGGAGCCATCTTGGCAGCGGCTGCCGTGATGGCCGCCTGGCTGTTCCGCTAGTTCCATTTTCGGGACGCGGGGAACCTCTGGAAATTCTTGACAACCCAAACAACTCTGCTAGAGTTCGGAGAAGGTTATGAATTTCTCCAACCTAGGTGCCCAGGCTATGAAGAACGTCTACGAAGTATTGCGCCAAAAAGAGATGGAGTTGACCCGTCTGGAAAAAGAAGTCGAGGCATTGCGGCTGGTGGCCCCACTGCTCTCCGAGGAAAAAGAATCGATTTCTGACATGGGCAAGTCGGCGTTGCCCCAGGCCGTTAACGGACCGCAATCCACGGCCCGGATTACCATCCCCTCGCCGCCGTCGATTCCCGCGCCGCAACCCGTGCGCGCAGCCGGATGGGAAGACGGCGCCAAGCGCTGGCCATAAGCGCGTTTTCGAAATTTGCGCCCTAGCCCAGGCCTGCAGCTTGGGCATAAAGTATTGAATCCAGCCCGGGAGAGCATCCCGGGCTGAAGTGTTTTTGGGATCTAAAAGGATCGTCGCCAGGCGGGACGCCTGAGGAATTACCGCCCCAGAATTTCTCGCAAAGCACTCAACAAGCGGTCCACTTCCTCCAGCGTGTTGTAATGCACCAGACCGATGCGCAAGAATCCGCCCGACTTCTCTACATCCAGATGCTCGGTCAAATTCAACGCGTAATAATTCCCGTCCCAGGTGAAGAACCCGCGCTCGCCCAGCTTGGTGGCGAGTTCGAGAGGCGTGTGCCCCTCGATCCGAACCGCCAACGTGGCACAACGCTCGTTAAAGCGCGCAGGATCGGTGATGCCATAAATCTTCGCGCCGGGAATTTCGTTCAGCCCCTCGACAGCGCGCCGCAGCAACTGACTCTCGTGCTCGTGAATGCTCTCGTACGCCGCCACAATGGCTGCCCGCCGGTCTGCGACGTCAGGCCGCGCCCGCCGGCCTATATCGGCGATGTATTCCACGCAGGCGGTAATCCCGGCAATGCATTCGTGGTTGAGCGTGCCCCACTCCCAGCGAAACGGAATCGTGTCGGTAAGCGGACGCACTTTGTACGGCCGCAGCCGCTTCAGATGCTCGCGCTTGCCGAAGAGCACGCCCATGTGCGGCCCGAAGAATTTATAAGTCGAGCACACCAGAAAATCGCAATCGATCGCAGCCACATCGATCAGCCCGTGCGGCGTGTAATGCACAGCGTCAACAAAGGCGAGCGCGCCGGCAGCATGCGCCAGCTTCGTAATGGCTTTCACCGGATTCAGCGTGCCGACAGCGTTCGAGGCATAGCCGACCGCGACCAGCTTGGTTTTCTCATTGATCTTCGAGGCCAGGTCGGCGAGATTCAGCGTGCAGTCTTCGTCATGAATCTCGGCCCAGCGCACCGTGACGCCGCGGTCTTCGGCCATCGCCAGCCACGGAGAGACATTGGCATCGTGATCGAGGCGCGTCACCAGAATCTCGTCTCCGGGTCCAAGCTCTCGTCCGAACGCACGCGAAAACGCGAAGGTCAGCGAGGTCATGTTCTGTCCGAAGACAACTTCATCGGCCGCGCAGTGAAAGAAGTCAGCCATCGCCTCGCGAGCAGCCACGATGACGGCATCAGTCCGCCGGCTCGTCGGATAATTTCCGCCCGAGTTCGCGTTATCGCGCCGGAGATAGTCGGAGATGGCATCAATCACGCGCTGCGGCACCTGCGTCCCGCCAGGCCCGTCGAAGAACACGGCAGGATGCCCGTTAACGGTCTGCGCGAGCGACGGGAACTGGGAGCGAACGTGGGTGAGGTCGAGGGTGGGGACGACGGATTGTTCTGGAGATCGGCATACCTGTCAATTCTTACGCACGAAAGCGAATACATTGTGGATAGTCAGGTAAGTGTATAATCTGTCCCGTCAAGTTGAACAGGTGAAGAGAAACAAAATCATTCTCCTCGTTTCCTCCGCGACGCTGCTTGTGGAGGCGGCGTTGTCGTGGCTGAGCTATCTCGGACAAGGCATCGCGTATGGCGATCTTGTTGGAGTCAAAGGACGCGAGCAGGATCTCGCCAAGCTCGGAAATGGCGCGATCCGATTTCTATGGATTGCTGCGTCTTGTGAGGGGCTGGCTGTTGGGTTGATAACCTGGATCGCAACCGATCCAGACGGATCGCGTGGGCCGGGGATTGGTCGCTAGTTTTGGGCTCGCTTTGTTCCTCGATGTCTGCACCTAGCGCGGTCATTCGAGGTTTTTAACCCTTGGTGGCTAAAACCGGCAGCTTTCCCGAAGCCCATTCAAACATAGCGTCTGTACTGCCCGCACAAAATCTGCCAGCATCCCGTACGCCGTCGCGTACAGGCCGGGATTATCTTCCGTGATCGCGAGCCCGGGAAAAATATCCGTCTCGAAATAAATGTAGGATGACGTCCCGCTAATCCGCGCCATGGGCTGCGTGCTCAGAACTTTTTCCGGCTTCACGCTGGCCTCGACGCCATTCGGAGTCCGCCGGGCGCGGCAGACGAGTTTGAAGGGCCAGCCGTCGCGGCGCGCATTGCGCAGCGCACTGGTGGTCAAGTCGCGGATGCCGTCGCGTTCGATCTGATCGAGGCGCACCGGAACGTCCATCAGTACGGTAATCAGCGCGGCGGTTTTCACCGCGGCGTCCCAGCCGTCGATGTCATGCGTGGCGTCGGTTTCGGCGACGCCGAGTGCTTGCGCCTTTTTCAAAGCCTCATCAAAGCTGAGCCCCTGCTCCATCTCGCCGAGAATCACATTCGTCGTCGAGTTGAGAATTCCATGAAATCCCTGCAGATGAATCAACGGAAGTTGGGGAAAAAGCGAGAACACGGGTACGCCATCCATGACCGTCGACTCAAACAGAAAGCGCTTGCCCCGCGTCTTCGCCAGATCGCGCAGCTCCCGGTAAGCGTGCACGATCGGCCCTTTATTCGCCGTGATCGCATGCGCTCCATGTTCCAGCGCAGCGCGAATATGATCGATGGCCGGCTGCCCATTCTCAACATTCAGCGAAGTGGCTTCGAAGAGCACATCAGCGCGAGCCCCCGCAAGCCACTCTGTGATATTCGAATGTGGCGCGGGCGCCCCCGCCCGCGAAAGGCCAGCGCCCGGATCAGAATTCAACGGAAGCAATGCGGCTGTATCCAGCCCGCCGGCATCCGCAATCCAACCCAGTCGCCGCGAAGCAACCCCGGTGATGCGATAGGAAATTCCGTAGCGTCGCGCAGTTCCTCCGCGCGGTCTTCCAGCAACCGGACGAGCGTCCGGTTCACGTTGCCGAAGCCAAGGAAGCAGAGATTGTACGTACGAATGGCTATTCCCGAAGACGGGGGCTAAAGCCCGTTATTTTTCCAGGCCGCTGACGCGGCGCTGAAGCACCGCTCTTCCACGGCGCGGACGAGGTCCTGGCCCGCGTCACGCCGAATAGGTCACAGCCCAGGCACCACGCCTATCCCATCACCGTTGTGTGTTCGGGCGTGATCTTGTAGAGCACGCGAACTTCGCCGGGCTGCCCGTAGGGATACTTGTCCACACCGAGATATTTCTTGGCCATCTTGTTGATGTGTTCCGCGGCGCCGTCCTCGGTGATCTCGGTGACGCGGCCGCGAATCTCAAGATAGCGGTAGGGATTTTCGGGATCAATGACGGCCAGCGAGACGCGCGGATCGCGGCGCACATTGCGGTCCTTCTGCCGTCCCTTGGCCGAGTTGAAAATGACGTGCTCGCCGTCGAAGTCGCACCAGACCGGCGTGACTTGGGGGCGGCCATCGGGCATGAGTGTGGCGAGGCTGGCGAAGGCGCGCTTCTGAAACAAATCGCGGTATTTTTCGGGGATGACCTGCGACATGAACCCTCCAGAACCAGAAATTGCAAATCGATTATAGACAAACTCGGGCTGGCGAGCGCGGCCCGATCTTTCCTCGCGGTGGTTTCCTGAACTTTTTCTTCGCATCGGCGCGTCTGCACGTTTAGAATTCCGGTCTCAATCATTGAGGAGCCCGCAAGCAATGTCTTCGCCACGCTGGAATTTCATCTTCACGCGCATCATCGTTGTCTCACTCCTCTGTGGACTGGCCGGGATCGCTCCCGCCGCGCAGGGCGCCAAGGACGCGCAGAAATATCCGTCCACCATCGTGTTCATGACCGATTTCGGAGTGGTCGACGATTCGGTCGCCATCTGCCGCGGAGTGATGTACGGCATCATGCCCAGCGTCCGCATCGTGGACCTCAGCCATCAGGTCACGCCATTTTCCATTCAGGATGGAGCGCGCTTCCTCGACGGCGCGACGCCGTATTTTCCCGCCGGCACGGTTTTTGTCGTGGTGATCGATCCCACCGTCGGCAGCACGCGCAAGGCAATCGTCGCCCACTCCAAGCGCGGCCAATATTTTGTTCTGCCCGATAACGGCCTGCTCACGCTGGTGGACCAGCGCGACGGCATCGACGCGGTTCGCGTCATCAGCAACACCGATTGGATGATCGGCAGCAAACTCTCCTCCACCTTTCACGGGCGCGACATTTTTTCACCCGTCGGCGCGCACATGGCACGCGGCGATGACTGGACCACGGTCGGGCCCGAAATGCCCGTGAAAGATCTGGTGCGCCTCGATTGGAAAATCTCCGCCGTGGACGATCACGGGCTGAATGCCACGGTGATCGCCACCGATGGCCCCTTCGGCAACCTGGTCACAAACGTGGCTGCTGAGGATTTCATGAAGCTCGGATATCAACGCGGCCAGGACGTTCCGGTCAAAGTGGGCGACAAAGAGATGACGTTGAAGTTCGTGAAGACGTTCAGCGACGTGCCGGTCGCTCAGCCGCTGCTCTATATCGATTCGCGCGGACATCTTGCACTGGCCGTGAACCAGGGAAGTTTCGCGGCGACCTACGGCATCAAACCGCCGGTCGCACTCTTTATTCCGCACGCTGGGAAGTGAAGGGCGGACTAGGAAAGACTGCCCACGATGCGCGGAAGCACGGCTCGCAGTAGCGATTCGAACGTAGTCTTCACGCGCTCGCCGGTCTCCATCACTTCCTCATGCGAGAGCGGCTGGTCGAGAATGCCCGCCGCCATATTCGTGACGCAGGAAATCGCAAGCACATTCAGCCCCATGTGACGCGCGGCGATGACCTCCGCAACCGTCGACATTCCGACGAGGTCAGCGCCGATGCGGCGCAGAAATTCAATCTCCGCCGGGCTCTCGTAGCTGGGGCCAAGCATCGCCGCATAAACTCCTTCGTGCAGCGTCAGGCCGAGCTTCTGTCCTTCCTCGCGGCCAATGGCGCGGTATTCGCGCGAGTAAGCCCGCGTCAGGTCTGGGAAGCGCGGTCCGAAGTGGTCATCGTTTGGACCGACCAGCGGATTGCTTCCCTGAAGATTGATGTGGTCGCGAATCAGCACCAGCGCACCTTGCGAATAACCGAGGTTAATTCCTCCCGCGGCATTCGTCAGGATGACGGCGCGCACACCCATGCGCCCGAAGACGCGAATCGGAAATGTAACTTGCTGCGCCGAATATCCTTCGTACAGATGCACGCGCCCTTGCATGGCAGCCACCGCTACTTCGCCGGCTTTCCCGATCACCATGCGACCAGCGTGCCCGATTGCGGTCGATTGCGGGAACGAAGGAATCTCGCTGTAGGGAACGCGAGTTACATCGCTGAGCGAATCGGCGAAACTGCCAAGGCCGGAGCCCAGTACCAGTCCGATGCGCGGACGCAGAGATGTCCGCGACAAAATCAACTGCGCGGCAGATTCGGCCAACTCGAATTGATTGGTCATGGTTGTTAGTTCGTGTGACTCATCGAATGAAGCTACGCATCCAGATCGTAGGCGATCTTCAGCCAGCGCTTCACTCCATCATCGATCTCGGAGACTGATTTGATTTCGATGCGATGCGTGATCCGGTCTTTCTTTGCCATGCCGCCGGTATCCACCAGACGCTGGGGCAGTTTTCCTTTGTAATGCGTGAGGCTGAAGCCCAGATCGATGCGCGTGTTGGTGGTGGGCTTGATTTGCGCAAAGACATGGTTGCGGTAAAGCGGCACCACCGTCTTGCACGGGCACGCTTTCACGTCTTGCCCCAGCGATTTACCGAGGCTCAGCAACTCACCGTAAATCGCGCGGAGAGCCAATTTCGATCCGGAGTATTGCTGCTCAACGAACTGAGCCGCTGCCGCCAGGTACGCATCAGGACTGTCCTCTTCCAGGCCCTTGCCCTCCACACGCTCCGCCAGCCACGCCGCGGAGTTGGTGCCGAGTTTGTGTTTCGACTTAAGCCATTCGCGACGGGCCTTTTCATCTTTGGGGCCATGTTTCGGAATGAATGCGATCCATTCGTCGAGTGAGCGCCCGGTTTTGTCCTTTAGTTCGGCAATCCACTTCTCGGACCATGGCGACGCCAGGATGTACGTCATACAGGTTCTCAGTTTTCATCGAGGCAGTGGGGCCCATAAATTTCCTCCTTCCGCTTCTCAGAACTTTTTTTCGAAGGCGGTGAATTCTCTTTCGAGTTTCCATTGCTCGCGAGCGCGTGCGCTTGCCGAAAGAAAGGTCCCACAGGCAGGCGACGGTTTCTCCGCGCCTGACGCGTCTCCCGCGCATGCCGCCACCGGCCGGAAATCCGTCTTTGTGACCGCCCACAGACTTTCGCCCGGCAGAAAGCTATGTTCCAGGCTCTGCCGCGTCATCCGCTTCAACTCTGAATAGGACAGATGGAAGTCCTCGACTGCCCGCAGATATTCGTGCGTCATGTCCGATCGATTTACGCCCTCATCGTCCGTCGAAAGCGCGACGGGCACGCCGTACTTCATATAAATCGGCAGAGGATGGTCGACGCCGCTTACCCCGAGAATCAAATCGTTCGACGATAGATTGATCTCCACCAATACATTTTTGGCGGCCATCTCTTTCAGCAGGCCGACAGCATCGGTTTCCAACATCACGTCGACACCATGCCCGATGCGTTCGGCGTGGCCGTTCTCGACTGATGAGCGGATGTGAAATTTCAAGTCTTCCGGCTTCACCATCCCCATCGCCAGTTCACCGGCGTGGAGCGAGATGTGCACCTTGGGATAGACGCGATGCAAGTAGTCAATCATCGCCATGTGCTCGTTGAAATCGCGAATGGGCACATACCAGTCTTCCGCCATCACCAGGTTCAATCCCACAAATTTCGGATCGGTGGACGCCAGTTCAAATCCCAGCAGGATCTGCGCGAATACCGCCTCATGCGGAAGGCCGCGCAGCACCTGATACAGATAGCGCACCGTGACTCCGCACCCAGGCTCGGCGTCTGGCGTTCCACACTTCAGCTCCGTGTGCACGCGAACCTCGTCTTCCGCTAACGTCTTGCTGGTCGCAGCCGCAATTTCCTTCAGACCGCCGGCAAGAAGTTTTTCCCGCATCTTGCCAAGATCGCCCTCCCATCCCGATTTCATTCCGAGTTGAGCCGCCGCGATTCCGTCGGCCGTGTGCATGAATTCGATGTACTGCACGTGTTCGCGGCCGGCGCGATTGATCGAGGTGGCAATGTCCTCTGCCGCGTGGTTGCTCGACGTCAGCAGGAATTTGTCGAAGGTTGCGAAAAAATGATCGTGGCCCGATTCATCGCCTGGCTTCCAGTTCCGCATCGACCAGGCATCAATGATCTGGTTATAAAGCACGTGGTCGTTGTAGGCGCAGCGTATCGCCGGCTTCGCCGTGTAGTGTTCGCAGGAATCGCAGGGCGCGCCCAGCAGACGTGAAGTCGTGCGGTCGACGCAAAAATTGTCCGAGGCGGCAAAGTCAATGAAGTCCTCCGCGTACACTGCACCGTCAAGATGGTTGTGCAGGTCGCCGCCCTTGGGCATATCGGCCAGGAACGCCAGCGCCAGCGGCGGCTGCTTGCGCACCGATTCCAGATAGTTCGCCGTTTTCTGCTCGGCGGTCTGCGCGCCAGCCACTACAGCGAAAACGACAACGACAACGACCAGGAAATATCCAGCGAACGCCCGCTTCATTGATCTCACGAACCCGCCTCCCGCAGGAAGAAGATCAGGCATTGTAATTCGTGCCCTGCCCGCGCGCCAACGACAACTCCTCTGCTAAATTGGTTCGTGATGCCACAGGTTCCCGCCACGCCCAAGCGCGGTTTTGCCAGCGACAACAATGCCGGAGTGCATCCGGAGGTGCTCGATGCCATCGCCCGCGTCAATCAGGGCCACGTTGTCGCTTACGGGGACGATCCTTACACGCGTTCCGCCATCGCGAAATTCGAAGAACATTTCGGCAGCGACATCGATGTATTCTTCACCTTCAACGGCACCGGCGCGAACGTGCTCGGCCTGCAATCCATCAACCGCCCGTATCACGCCGTGCTGTGCAGCGAATACGCGCACATCTACACCGATGAATGCGCCGCGCCCGAAAAACATATCGGCTGCAAGCTGATTCCGCTTCCGCATCAGGCCGGCAAAATCAGCCTCGACTCGGTCCGCCACGCCTATCACGGCATTGGCGATCAGCATCACGTGCAGGCGCGCGTCATCTCGATTACGCAATGCACCGAGATGGGCACGGTCTACCAGCCGGCGGAGATTGAAGCGCTCGCCCGCTTCGCGCACGAGCATGAGATGTTCCTGCACATGGACGGCGCCCGCATCGCCAACGCCGCCGCCAGCCTGGGGCAAACCCTGCGCCAGGCTACGCGCGATGTCGGCGTAGACGTGCTCTCATTCGGCGGAACGAAGAACGGAATTATGGGCGGCGAAGCCGTTGTCTTCTTCAATCGCGCATTCAGCTCGGATTTTCTCTACCTGCGCAAGCAAGGCATGCAGCTCGCATCAAAAATGCGCTTCATCGCCGCGCAATTTGAAACCCTTCTGACCAACGATCTGTGGCGCCGCAGCGCCGAGCACGCCAACCGGATGGCGCGCGTGCTTGAGGCCGAGGTGGCAAAGATTCCGCAGGTTCGCGTTGTCTGGAAGGTCGAGGCCAACGGAGTGTTCGCTCAGATTCCGCGCCACTCCATCGAAAAGCTCAAAGACCAATATTTCTTCTATCCGTGGATCGAGGAGGAGTGCATCGTTCGCTGGATGTGCTCCTTCGACACGACTGAAGAGGACATTAAGCTGTTCGCCCGAGTCATAGCTGAGGCCGTCAAGGGGTAACCGCAAGTCAAACCAGTTTCAGTTCTCCTCCAACAGCTTGCCGAGCGTCGGCTTGTGCTTCTCCGGCTTTTTCTTCTTCTCGACGACAATTTTCTCCGCGGGAGGAGCCCCCAGGCGCTCGCGCGCCAATTCCTTCACTGCGGTGACGGCACGAAAGCGCTTCATCTTCTTTTTTTTCGCCATGTCAGACTTCCTCTTGCGAATTCTGACAGTTTAACTCTCGCCGGCAAAATCGCCGTTGCGGATCGTGCAGCCGTGCACAGATATGCAATAATTCAGGAAGAAACCAAGCCGAGCCATATCTATGGAAGAACGCGAGTTTTTTGATGAACGTCAGGAAAAGAAGCCAGCCACGCTGAACTGCCCGCACTGCCAGCAGTCGGGCGAGTACGAAGTCACGTGGGTAGTCCGCACCAAGAAACGCCAGCTTTCCGGCCGCGCCGACGAACGTGATCGCGCCCGCTTCGCCAAAGCCCGCTCCTACATGCTCCGCAAAGACGATCTCATGGCCTGCAAGAACATGCGGTGCCGCAAGCGCTTTGAGATTTCCGGCGTACAGTCGGTGGTCTTCACGGAGTAGTCCGCGGCCTTACCGCTACCGCGAAAGAAGTAATCTGGCTTCACTAATAGAATTCGCACATTCCCTCCCACGTGCGCCTCATTTATACTGACAAGTTTTGCAGTGGCACCCGGGGCCACTGGACAAGGAGTCTTCCTCTTGAAAATTCTGGTCTGTATGAAGCAGGTCCCGCAGAAAGATGCGCCGCTCAAGCTGAACGAAGCCGGTTCCTGGATCCGCGAAGATGTTTCCTATGAAGTCAATGAGCCCGATGCCTACGCGCTCGAAGAAGCCTTGCGCCAGCGGGAAAAGCATAAGGGAGAAGTAGTCGTGGTCACGAGCGGCCCGGCGCGCGCCCAGCAGGTGCTGCGCGAGGCGCTGGCCAAGGGCGCGGATCGCGCCATCCACCTCGAAGACGACAAGTTCGTCGGCCTCGACGCCTTCAACACGGCCAAGGCCATCGCCGCCGCCATCAAGGACGAGCAGTTCGATCTCATCTTTACCGGCCTGCAGTCGGACGATTACGGCTATGCGCAAACTGGAGTGATCCTCGCCGAACTCCTGGGCTGGCCGCACGCCACCATCATCATGCAGATTGAAAAGACTGACAGCGGCATCCGCGTGAAAGCGCGAACTGGAAGCAGGATATTTCCAGTTCGTCGACATGCCGACGCCCGCCGTGCTGACGATTCAGTCGGGCATCAACAAACTGCGCTACGCCACGTTGATCGGCATCAAGCAAGCCAAGAACAAGCCGCTGCGGAAAGTGGCGCTGGCCGAAGTGCAGTCGGCGATCGGCGAAAATCTGCAAAAGATCGAGCGCTTATATATCCCGCAGAAAACCAAGAAGACCGAACATATCGAAGGATCCCCATCCGAAATCGCCAAAAAGCTGGTGGATAAGCTGCGCAACGAACTGCGGGTCCTGTAGCAACTCATGTAGGGACAGCCGCCTTCGGCTGTCCACCGAGCAAAGCGAGGCAAGTATTGCCGAGAGCTGAGAACTGAGAACCTAATCATGTCAGACACAATCCTGGTAGTCGTCGAACAGCGCGAAGGCAAACTGAATCGCGTTTCATTGGAAACCATCACTGCGGCTCAAGCGATCGCCGCAGCCACAGGCTGGAATCTCGAAGCAGCGGTAGTCGGCAAAGACGCCGCCGGCATCGCCGCCGAAGTCGCCGGCAAGAAATTGGCGAAGGTCTACGCCATCGAATCGCCGAAGCTCGAGCCCTATACGCCCGACGCCTTCGCCGCCGCCCTGAAGCAATTCCTCGCAAGCCATTCGCCGAAGCTCGTGCTGATGCCGCACACTTACCAGGTGCGCGACTTCATTCCCAAACTCGCAACCGCCATGGGACGCACCGTTATCAGCGACTGCATCGGCTTCAAACACGATGGTGGCAAGCTGGTCTTCACCCGCCAGATGTTCCAGGGCAAGCTGGCCGCCGACGTGAGCTTTACCAGCGATGCACCATGGTTTGCGACATTCCAGAACGGCTCGTTCCGCGGAGATAAGGCCGAAGCCGGAGCGAGCGCCGCACCCGTTGAAACTGTGAAGCGTCGAAATCGCCGACGGCGTGATTCGCAACAAGCCGCAAGAAGTCTTCAAAGAGGCCAAGCAAGCCGTCGACCTGACGCAGGCGGAAGTCATCGTAGCGGTGGGCCGCGGCATCAAGGAGCAGAAGAACATTGAGATCGCGCAGCAACTGGCCGACGCGCTGGGAGGCGATCTGGCTGCATCGCGGCCTATTTGCGATTCCGGTTGGCTTCCCATGGACCGACAGATCGGCTCCTCCGGCCAGACCGTCGCTCCCAAGCTATATCTCGCGCTAGGCATCAGCGGTGCTATTCAGCACATCGTCGGCATGAAGGGCTCGCGCACCATCATCGCGGTGAATAAAGATTCAGAAGCTCCGATCTTCGAAATCGCAGACTTCGCGGTCGTAGGAAATCTATTCGACATCGTGCCGCCGCTGATCGAAGAAGTGAAAAAGGCAAAAGCGGGCTCGTGATGCCGCCTTTTGCATATTGACTATTATATTGACCATAGATAAAATAATGGTCATGAATGACGTTTCCATCTCCGAATTCAAGGCCAAGTGCCTGGGTTTGATCGAGCAGGTTCATAAGACTCGCCAGCCGCTGCGCATTACGCGCCACGGCCGCCCAGTCGCGGAAGTGATTCCGGCTGGACCTGACCGCAAGCGTAAGTTCCTGGGAGATATGATAGGAACTGTCGAATTCCTCGGAGACGTTGTCTCTCCGGTGATTGATTTGGAAGAGTTTGAGGCCAACCGCGATTGAAGCTTCTCCTGGACACTCACATATGGCTGTGGAGCAAGTCCGATCCCGGCCGTCTTGGAAAACGAGCGGCACAAGTGCTCTCGAGTGCAGGGAATGAATTGTGGCTCTCCCCGGTCAGCATTTGGGAAGTTCTCACTCTCGCACAGAAAAAGCGCATTCGCATCGCCGATCCTTTGCGATGGGTGGAGAGCGCTGCTTCTCAGATGAGAGAGGCTCCGTTAACTCAAGAGATTGTCCGCGCGAGCTTCGTTCTGGCGCTCCCGCACGCCGATCCCGCTGATCGCTTTTTGGCTGCGACTGCCAAGGTTTTGAATTTGACTCTAATCACAGCGGATAAGACGCTGCTGGGGCTAGGAGAAATTGCAACCCTGGCCAACCGATAGAGCCGTTATGAGCTTGATTTTCCGCAAACCGATTGAAGGCGTCGAGCGCCCGCAGATGCCTGCCGATGTGGTCATTGTTGGCGGAGGCCCGGCTGGCATGGCCTGCGCCATTCGCCTCGCCCAACTCATCGACGTGCACAACGCTGCGCACCCCGACCAGCAGCTCAGCAAAGAGAATATTTACGTCTTAGAAAAAGCCCGGGAGATTGGCCAGCACTGCCTCTCTGGCGCGCTGCTCGATCCGCGAGCCATGAACGAACTGCTTCCCGGATTCGAAAAGGAAGCGCCGCTCGACGCCAAGGTCGAAAAAGAAGCGGTCTACTTTCTCACTGAAAAAGGCAAGTTCAAATTTCCCATCACGCCGCCGTTTCTGCGCGATCACGGCAACTACGTCATCTCGCTGAACCGCTTCGTGAAATGGATGGGCAGCAAGGTCGAAGAAACCGGCATCACCACCTTCACGGGATTCGCCGGCTCAGAACTACTCTTCGACGGCGATCGCGTCACCGGTGTTCGCACCGACGACAAGGGGGTCGACAAAGAAGGTCACCCGAAATCGAACTTCGAACCCGGATACGATCTGCAAGCCAAGGTCGTCATCCTCGCCGAAGGCACGCGTGGATCGCTGACCAAGCAGCTCATCGAGAAATTCGATCTCGCCAAAGACGCCAACCCGCAAACCTACGGCGTCGGCGTGAAAGAGCTTTGGGAACTTCCCTCCGGCCGGATCGCGCCCGGCGACGTCATCTACACCATGGGCTGGCCGCTCACCACGCATGAATACGGCGGCGCCTGGATTTACGGTCTCGAAAGACAACGTGGTCTCGCTGGGTTTCGTCACCGGCCTCGACTACGCTGACCCGCGCCTCGACCCGCAGCGTGTGCTGCAGGAATTCAAGCGTCACCCATTTGTCGCAAAGCTGCTCGAAGGCGGCAAGATGATTCGCTACGGCGCGAAGTCCATGCCCTACGGCGGATGGTGGGCGATCCCTCCTGTCGCCGGCAACGGATGGATGATCCTCGGCGACTCCGCCGGCTTTCTGAATTCCGCGCGCCTCAAAGGAATTCATCTCGCGATCAAGAGCGGCATGCTCGCGGCGGAGACCGCATTCGAAGCGCTGACCAAGGACGATTCGTCAGCGGCAACGCTCGCCGGTTTCCAGAAGAAAGTCGAATCCAGCTGGATTAAAGAAGAACTCTGGAAAGTTCGCAATCTGCATCAGGGATTCGAACACGGCATGTTCGCCGGAATGTTTAACACGGCGCTGCAGATGATCAGCGGCGGGCGTGGCCTGCACAATCGCTATCCCGGCCATGCTGGATACGAGCGCATGCGCAAACTCGTCTGAACTGCCAGCCGACGGCGGCCCCGAGGCTCATCTGCTCGGCCCGGCCAAAGGCGACGGCAAGCTCACTTTCGACAAACTCACCGACCTCTACCATTCCGGCACCAAGCACGAAGAAGATCAGCCCTCGCACCTGGTCATCCACGACACGAATATTTGCAATACGAAATGCGTGAAAGAATTCGGCAGCCCTTGCCAGAATTTCTGCCCGGCGAACGTTTACGAAATGGTGGACGACCCCAGCCAGCCCAACGGCAAGCGCATCAGCCTGAATCCCTCCAACTGCGTCCACTGCAAGACCTGCGATATCGCCGACCCCTACCAGATCATCACCTGGGTCCCTCCAGAAGGCGGCGGCGGCCCGAATTACGACGGCATGTAATCTAACGATGCTCGTGTGGGGACGGGCGCATTCGCCCGTCCGCAGAGAAAAGCGAGGCGCGCCCCGTACAGATTCGATGGATCAAAATCTGAGGCCCCACCGAAGTAACGATGGAGCCTCAGGTTTGTTCGCGATTTCTCGTGATGTTCGTTCCCTACTTACTTCCGAATTTCCTCCCGGACCGACGCGACCAGCTTGTGCACTACGTCGTCATCGGTGAGCTGCTCGTAGGCATGTTCGCCATGGAGCGACTCATCCAGACCAATCTCCTCAGATGCTTCGCTGACCTTCACCGGCGTGAAGGCATCAATGATGCGCAACATGCCATAGGTAAACGCGAACGCCCAAACCGAGGAGAACACCACCGCCGTCACCTGCTTCACCAGGAAGATCGGATCGCCATACAGCAGTCCGTTTGCCCCCTCAGGATTAAACTGCTTGTTGGCGAAGATGCCCAACATAATGATGCCAAGGAATCCGCCTACTCCGTGAACTCCCCAGACATCGAGGGCGTCGTCCCACTGCAGCCGGTTCTTCATCTCGACCGCGTAGTAGCAAACCACGCCAGCAACGATGCCAATGATGACCGCCGTGGTCGGAGAAACGTAGCCCGCGGCCGGAGTCACCGTGGCCAGTCCAGCGACAGCGCCGGTGAGCAGGCCTAGGAACTTCGGCTTCTTCTCGTTGAACCATGCCACTAACAGCCACGCCACGGCGGCGAATGAAGCGGCAACATCGGTATTCAGAAACGCGGTTGCCGTAACCGAATCCACGCGCATTTCGCTGCCTGCATTAAAGCCATACCAGCCAAACCACAGCAGGCCCGTGCCCAGCGCCACCAGCGGGATGCTGTGCGGCCCGGGATCCTGCACGCGCCGCTTGCCGACGTAGATCACAGATGCCAGGGCCGCAATACCGGCGATGTTGTGCACCACGATGCCGCCGGCGAAATCTTTCACGCCCCATTGCTGCAGAAATCCTCCGCCCCACACCATGTGAACGAACGGGAAATACACAAACGTCAGCCATCCGGTCAGGAACAGCATGTACGCCTTGAACGTAACCCGGTTGGTGAACGCGCCCGAAATCAACGCAGGCGTGATGATGGCGAACATCATCTGGTACGCGATGAAAACGAATGCTGGAATGGTCTCATTGGGCGACGGAGTGCTAAGCCCGATGCCGCGCAGGAAGGCGTAGTGAAAATTGCCGATGACTCCATGCCAGTCGCCGCTGAAGCAGAGAGAATAGCCGTACATGTACCAAATAACGGTGGTCCAGCCCATGGAGACGAAGCTCTGAATCATGATGGCCAGAACGTTCTTGCGGCCTACCAGGCCGCCATAAAAAAACGCCAGTCCCGGCGTCATCAACATCACCAGGCTGGTGCATAAAATCATGAAACCGGTGTTGCCGGTATCGAGATGGAGCATGCGATCCTCCGACCGAGTTGTAAGAATGTTGCCCGCGGATAGCGGGCAGGGGTCCAAACCAGAAACGCCCGCGCGGATGGGAGGGCCCCTGAGACCCAGGCTGCGCGGCAACGCTCTATTACACTCAGAGGCTGTACCCAGTACAAGAGAAACTCAGTGCGATATGTCACGGAAGATTGTGACGGGGGACACAAAGTTTCGTGGGGAAAGTCTTGGAGAGAAAGGCTCGTGTGGGGACGGGCGCATTCGCCCGTCCCCCCGGGCAACTGAGGCGCAGCAGTGGCAGGTCAGACAGCCACGATACAATGACGATCGAATTCAGAGCCGAACCATTTTCATGCAATACGACCTCCGAAGACTGAAACACTTGCTCCTGCCGGCATTTCTCTGCGTTCCAGCTCTCGCCCAGCAAGCCTCCATCCCTTCCACTGGATTCCCTGGTCTCGACGAATACCGAGCCTCCCGCATTGCCATTTATAGCGACGATTTCGGAGAACTGAACCGCTATCGAGCAGCCGATGCCGCGCTCGCGGCGCCCGTGGCCGGAGAGAATCGCGTCGTGTTTATCGGCGACTCCATCACCGACTACTGGAAGCTGGCAGATTATTTTCCCGGCAAGCCTTATGTCGTCTTTAATCGCGGCATCGATGGGCAGACCACTTCGCAGATGCTGGTGCGGTTTCGCCAGGATGTAATTGACCTGCATCCCGGCGGTCCTAATCGTGCTGGCCGGAACCAACGACGTTGCCGGCGTCACCGGGCCCACGCGCGACCAGGACATCGAGGCCAACTACGCGTCCATGGCCGAGTTGGCCCGCCTGCACCATATTCGCGTGATCTTTGCCTCGCTGCTTCCGGTGAACAACTACACCAAGGATGCGAAGGAATCTTTCGCCCTGCGTCCGCGTGAAAGAATTCTGGCGCTGAACGCATGGCTCAAGGATTATTGCGAGAAGCACGGACTGGTATATCTCGACTACTTCTCAGCGATGGTCGATGACAAGGGCATGCTGAGGCGCGATCTATCGGATGAAGGGCTGCATCCGAATGTCGCTGGGTACAAAATCATGGCGCCGCTGGCAGAGAAGGCGATCGCAAAGGCGCTCACAAGCAAGGCTGGCAACGGGAAATGAACACGAAACTATTTTGTGATTTCAAGAACTTGGCAGCGGTTCCCCTTCTTCGCTTTTTTCATTCTCACAATCCCTCTGCTGGGACAGCAACTCGTGCCCACCCCGGGCATTCCCCCCACTGGCTTTCCTGGGCTCGATCAATACCGCGCTTCGCGCATTGCCATGTACACCGACGATTTCGGGCAGATGGGGCGGTACCGGCAGGAAGATGCAGCTGTTGGGCATCCGGCTGCGGGAGAAAAGCGCGTCATTTTCTTCGGCGACTCGATCACCGAGGGCTGGAGACTGGCACAGTATTTTGGCGGAAAGCCGTACGTTAACCGCGGCATCAGTGGGCAAACCACGCCCCAAATGCTGCTCCGTTTTCGTCAAGACGTAGTCAGCCTGCATCCCAAAGTGGTGGTGATTCTGGCAGGCACGAACGACCTTGCCGGCACGACTGGCCCGCTAAGCAATGGGGACATTGAGGCTAACTACGCGTCCATGGCCGATCTGGCGCGGGCCAACGGCATCCGGGTTGTGTTCTCCTCGGTGCTGCCCGTGCATAACTATTCGCAGCACGGAGAAGATTATTTCGTCCAGCGCCCGATGGAGAGAATCCTTGCTCTAGACTCCTGGCTCAAGAATTATTGCATCCGCAATCGCATCGTCTATCTCGACTATTTCAGCGCTATGGTCGATGACAAGGGTATGCTCATGCGCGATCTCTCCGATGACGGGCTGCATCCCAATGCCGCCGGATACAAAATCATGGCGCCAATGGCAGAGAAGGCCATCGCGAAGGCGATCGCGAGCGCACGTTAATCGAAGCTCAGGCATCGACAGTTCATTTATAGTGGGTTCGCTCCTGGTCATCAGTGGACAGGCTTATGAACTTTTCGCGCAAACTCGAGACCATCGCGTCGGTTCTCTTGGTCGCCGTATTAGCGGTCGCCCAGCAATCTGCGCCCGCCATTCCCTCCACCGGCTTCCCCGGCCTCGATCATTACCGCGCCGGCAACATCGCCATCTACTCCGACGACTTTGGACAACTCTCCCGCTACCGCGCCGCCAACGCCGCGCTCACTCCGGCCGCCACAGGCGAGAATCGTGTCGTCTTCTTCGGCGACTCCATCACCGACATGTGGAAACTCGCCGATTATTTCCCCGGCAAGCCCTACATCAACCGCGGCATCGGCGGGCAGACTACTTCACAGATGCTGGTGCGCTTCCGTCAGGACGTGATCGACCTTCATCCCAAAGTCGTTGTCATTCTCGCTGGCACCAATGACATCGCCGGCAACACCGGCCCCACCCGCAATGAAGACATCGAAGCCAACTACGCTTCCATGGCTGAGTTGGCGCGCCTGCATCAGATCCAGGTAGTTTTCTCATCCATCCTGCCCGTGAACAATTACACCGAGCGCTCGAAAGAACTCTTCGCTCAACGATCGCCAGCGAGAATTCTCGCCTTGAACGATTGGCTCAAGGACTACTGCGCGAAAAATGGCCTCGTCTATCTCGATTACTTCAGCGCCACGGTCGACGAAAAAGGCATGCTGAAGCGCGACTTGGCCGAAGACGGATTGCATCCCAATGTCACCGGATACAAGCTCATGGCCCCGCTGGCCGACGCCGCGATCGCCAAAGCTCTAGCCGGCACGAAGCCTTGAATCCTGTTCCTCTGCCGCGCGTCCTATAATGTGAAGATAGTTTCCGACCGCCTGGCCTTCGGGCATACCCAGGCCACGGCGGCGAGGGATGACTTCTCTTCGCGTATTTCGCAAAGAAAGTTTCCCGAGGGTGACGCTGGAAACGCCGTCGCCTCCCGCACGCCGCAAGGCGCGCATTGGAAAGGAGACAGCCACAGGATGATCCCGCCTGTCTGTTTGCCTCCCAACTTGAATTGCGAAGAAGCCAATGGCTGTTCTTGCTGACAAATTCGGACGCCGCATCAGCGATCTGCGCATTTCCATCACCGATCGCTGTAACTACAAGTGTGTTTACTGCCGCACTGGGAACGAAGGCGCGCTCTACGGCGACCTGCCGTTCGATGATTATCTGCGCATGGCGCGCATCCTCGTCGGCATGGGGATCACGAAAATTCGTCTCACGGGCGGCGAACCGTTGTTGCGCAATGGAGTGGTCGAGTTCGTTCGCGAGTTGGCAAAGCTGCGGCCGCAGGGGCTAAAGCCCTCATCTTTTTCTGATGTCAATGGCTCGGCTGAAGCCGAGCCCTTTCAAAGTGCGGAGCCTCTCGACATTGCCCTCACCACCAACGGCCACCTGCTCGCCGACCTCGCCCAGCCGCTGAAAGATGCCGGCCTGTCCCGCGTCACCGTCTCCATGGACGCCGTCGATCCCGATCGCTTCACCCGCATCACGCGCGTGCCCGGCGGATACGACCGCGTGCTTGCCGGGATTCGCGGCGCGCGCCGTGCCGGTCTCGGCCCGGTCAAAGTGAACTGCGTCCTGATGCGCGGCTTCAACGAAGATCAGATCATTCCCTTCGGCATGTTCGCGCGCGAAGAAGATGTAATCCTGCGCTTCATCGAGTTCATGCCGCTCGAAGAAGGGCGCACCTGGGCTCCTTCGACGGTGGTCACGCTCGACGAGATCCTCGCGCGCATGGCCGAATATCGCCCGCTGGTCGAAATCCCACGCGGGCGTTCCGAAACTGCTCGCCGCTACCGCTTCGATGACGGCATCGGAGAGATTGGCATCATCGCGCCGGTTTCGCATCCCTTTTGCGGTCACTGCAGCCGCATCCGCATCACCAGCGACGGAAAAATCCGCACCTGCCTCTTCTCGATCTGGGATCACGATCTGCACGCCCAGATGCGCCGCGGCGCCAGTGACGAAGAAGTAGCCGACTTCATCCGCGCAGTCGTCGAGAAAAAAGAAGAACGTCACCACATCGGCGAGCCCGACTTCGTCCCTGCCTCCAGAACCATGGTCCACATCGGCGGCTAATTCCCCGTTCTTTACACGCGTCCCTCTTGACAGGCTTCCTCCGGGCGATTACCTTCCACAGCATAAGTGCGGCGAGGCCGGAACCTCCACTCGGAAGTTCGCTCTCGTTATCAAAGGACAGAATTTAATCCGCTCAGTAGCGGACAACGCAGGAGTAGTCCTTTGGCCCGCAAGTTCAACTCGCTGTCTCCGGGCCTCTCCCATCCTTCCCGTTTCAAGTCCATCGCGCCAAAAATCTGACCACCGCATGAGGAGGATTCACCATGCCCAAAGCCGCGAGCAAAAAAGCTGTAGCCAGAAAGCCCTCAATCTCTAACAGGGCTGCCGCATCTTCTACCCTCGTAGCAGTCTGGGAAGACGATCCTGGAGATCCCAATGTTCCGCCGCCGCTGGCGCCCATCCAGGTTCCTGCTCCGAATCCGGCCGCGACTCCCCTGCCCTACAAAATCTCCGGGACGGCGCCCTCCGCCAGCATCTACCAGCCGGGCACGCCCGAATTTCGCTACTGGGCCGCGGCCGCCGCGCTGCGTCGCACCGCCAACTTCTGGAGCGGCATCATTCCCTCCGGAACCTCGTGGCAGCTGGGGAAAGTTTTGCCCGTCCAGTTAGACACCGGAGTCGACTTCAACGCCTTCTACACGCGGGGCGGCGGAGGTGATTCCCCCGGCCTGCATTTTTTCCACGACTCAGTCGGCGGCCGAGTCTACTACTCCGGCGAAAGCCCGGACGTGGTCTGCCACGAAATGGGCCATGGCGTTCTTGACTCCCTCCGCCCGCAACTGTTCGATGCGCAAACCATCGAGGCGCCGGCCTTCCACGAATCGTTCGCCGACATGAGCGCGCTGCTTTCGGCCCTGCAGGTGCCATCGTTCCGCGCCAAGCTGCTCAGCGACACGGGCGGGAAGATCAATCGTTCCTCGCGCTGGTCGCGTCTCGCCGAGCAACTCGGCTCCGCCATCCGTCAGGTCCAGCCTGATGCCGTCGATCCTGACTGCCTGCGCAATGCCTGCAACTCGTTTTTCTATACCGATCCGCAAGAGCTCTCGCCCAATGCTCCGGCCTCGCAGCTCTCCTCAGAGCCGCATTCGTTCTCCCGCGTTTTCACCGGAGCGTTTCTCGAAATCCTCGCTGGAATTTTCCAGCTGCAAGGCGCAGCCAACGACGTCAACCTGGTCCAGACCGCGCAGGACGGCGCGCAAATCCTGATCGCAGGCGTTCTCGCCGCTCCGGTCGTTCCCGATTATTTCAGCCAGGTCGCGGCCTCCATGGTCCAAAGCGGCGAAGCCGCGCCCTTCAACGGAAAGTATCGCGACATCCTGAAGGGCGCGTTCGTCCGCAAGGGCATTCTCTCGTTGCAGGCGGCGGCAACGATTAGCGCGGTGATGATCAGCGGGATGCAGAAGCAGTCTGCCCGCGGCATCGCGCCTCATATCAGCCCAGCCGCGGAACTTCCCCGCGTGGCGATTTCCGCAGCCGAGTACGGATTGAGCAAGCCCGTAATGACAGTCCATCTCGCGGCGGAGCCGAAACGACTGGGTGTCACCGGAGCGGCAGCCGTTGGATCCTCCGATCCACGCTCGCCCCAGAAAGCCGCCGAGGCCTATACCGAAGATCTGTTCCAGCGCGGCCATGTCGATATCGGCCAATACGGTAGCGCAACCGGTGGTATATCGCATGCATTCCGATTCAAGTCTCACAAAATATTCGATGAGAAAGGAGAGTTGGTTCTGAGAAGAATCGCCTTCGACTGCGGATTTGACCATGGCCTGCGCCTGCCGTAGAGTGAGCGTAGGTGTTCATCGGCATGCCGAAAAAAGCAAAAAAGACTGCCCCGAAAAACAAGAACAGCGCTGCCCGGAAGCAGAAGAACGGGCGCTCCAACCCGCCTGATCCGGCCCAGACACCCGCGCAGCCGGGCTCGAATAAATTCGTGCAGGACTTGCTGACGCGCGGCGAAGCCGCCGAACTCACCGAAGACGGCAAGCTCCCGTTGCGGGCCACGCATATCATTCAGAAGAATCCCGACGGCACCGCAGAAGTGAAGCGCGTGAGGTTCAAGCTTTTCTGAGGCATGATCCAATCCTGCCGAATGCGACTGGCATGAACTTCGCCGTGATACGAATCTTTTTCTTGGTTGCACTGCTCGCGTGCATTACCGCGTCAGCCACGGCGCAGTCTCAAACCTATCTCGGCTTCGACCGCAACGACTATCCCGGCGACGCCAATCTCAAAGCGCTTCACCAGATTTTTTCCTACACCGGATACTGGCTCAACAATCCTCCCGGAGAATCCACCAATAGCTGGACCGGTCATCGCGCCGCGATCGAAAAGGCAGGCTTCGGATTTTTAGTCCTGTTTAACGGCCGCCTCTATGCCGAGCTGAAATCCGTTGCCAATGCCGCGAAGCTAGGCCAGTCCGATGCGCAGGCCGCCGCAGCAGCAGCCCGGCGCGAGGGCTTCCCCGGCGCCACCATAATTTTTCTCGATCAGGAACAGGGAGGCCGCATGCTCCCCGAGCAGAAGGCCTACATCTACTCCTGGGTCGACGGCATCATCGCAGCCGGATTCCGCGTCGGAATCTACTGCTCCGGCATTCCCTCGGCGGACGATGAAAAAGTAGTCACCGTCGAGGACATTCGCCAAAGCGCCGCTGGACGCAACATCGTCTATTGGGCCATAAACGACGCTTGCCCGCCCTCACCCGGATGCAGTTTTCCGCAATCCCCGCCTGCGCCCGGTGCCAGCGGCGTGAAGTTCGCTGAAGTCTGGCAGTTCGCCCAATCGCCGCGCCGCAAAGATGTAGCCGCCCACTGCACGAATTACAGCCGCGACGACAATTGCTACCCTCCAGAATCCTCGCTGAAGAGCCTGCACGTAGACGTGAACTCCGCCACGTCCCCAGATCCGTCGCATGCCCGTAGCCGCTAGCTTTCTCGGATGCGAGGGTGGCTTCTCGTCCGGAGAAGCAGGACACTCCAACAATACTTCGGCGGTGACGAACTTTTACCTACAATGACAAAATTACAAAGTATTCGCGCGAGCGATACGTCTATAGAAGTGAGCGGCAGAGAAATCGGGCCGAAACTGATCGCTCACCAACGGGAGTTCCAAACAAGGCATAAGGAGATACGATGCGCGCCTCGAAACATTCTCTTGGTCCTGGCTTTAGCCTCATCATTTTGTTACTTCAATTTTCGTCCGTGCTTATCGCCCAAACAAAACCAGCGCCCGCCGCGGCCGCCCCGGTGCCCGCGCAGATTCTCGCCGCAAAGAGAGTCTTCGTCGCCAATGCTGGCGCCGAAGAGTGGAGCTATTCGGACGGGCCCGTGAAGGATGGCCCCGATCGCGCCTACAACGAGTTCTATGCCGCTCTCAAGGCCTGGGGGCGCTATGAATTGGTTCCTGCGCCAGCCGATGCCGACCTGGTAATCGAAATCCAGTTCACCATTCCGCCAGTTTCTCATCAGCTCGACATGGATAGCATCAGCGCCCAGGACTCCGTGGTCTACGATCCGCAGTTCCGTCTAACCATCCACGATCCCAAGACGAATGTGTTGCTATGGGGCAGGATCGAACATATGCAGTGGGCCGTGCTAGGCGGCAACCGCGAGAGAAATTTTGAGCAAGCTCTCGAAAAAGTAGTTGGCAATCTGCGCGCCTTGGCAGGCTCATCGACCGCCTCAAGCAGCGCAGCCCAACCGTAATTAGCTTGCAGTTTTATTCCTTCGCGACCCAGCGCGAATCCTTGGCGAACTTCGCGGTTAAGATCTTCGCTCACCATGCGCTAGAATAGATCTACGCCTATGTCCCTACGCACCTTCAGTCTGGATGATGCCCACTCCCTTCTACCCGTTCTCGAATCGCTCCTGCGCACAGCCGTAAGCGCCAAGAAACTGATGGACGAAATCGAGGCGGAGCAACAGGCACTGAGTCACCGCATCTTTCTGAACGGCGGCACATTCGTCGATGTCGTGCCCCTCGCCCGTCGCAAAGCCGAGCGCGCCAAAGCCGAGCAACGCGCCAAAGACGCTCTCGACGAAATCAATTCCATCGGCGTGCAGGTGAAAGATCTCAACATGGGCCTGCTCGATTTCCCCTGTGAAGTCGATGGCCAGATCATCCTGCTCTGCTGGAAGCTGGGTGAAAAATCCATCACCCACTGGCACGGTACAGATGAGGGCTTCGCCAGCCGCAAGCCCATCGACGAGCGCATCGCCAAAGCCAAAAAGATCAACTAGCATCTCTCCCCTTACCCTCCGGGATTCACCCTAGTCCCGCTAAAACCGGCTTCCAGCGCCCATCCAAAGGGCTCGCTCTTTCGTGCACAAATGCCCCCGGCGCCCGCAACATACTCCAAAGTTCAGTGTTTGCATGGGAGGAACGTAATAGGTGGGTGGAGCACGTTTTGCGTCACAATGGTCACACTCAGCGTGCTATCGGTTCCTGGGCAACCACAGAAGAGGGGCATTAAACATGAATCGAACCGTAACTCGGTCCCTGGTATTGGGAGTAGTGCTACTGGCTTTATCCGCGGCGTCTTTCGCGCAAGTTTTCGTCTCGGTCCGCATCGGACCGCCCGCGTTGCCCATTTACGCGCAACCCATTTGCCCCGGTCCAGGCTACTTCTGGACGCCCGGTTATTGGGGATGGAACGATGACGGCGGCTACTACTGGGTGCCCGGCACCTGGGTGGTCGCGCCCATCGGCATGCTCTGGACTCCCGGTTATTGGGGATGGGGTGGCGGATTCTACGCCTGGCACGGTGGATACTGGGGTCCGCATATCGGCTTCTACGGCGGAATTAACTATGGATTCGGATACGGCGGAGTCGGCTTTGTCGGCGGCGAGTGGCGTGGCGGAGCTTTCTTTTACAACCGCGCCGTCACCAACGTCAGCGTCACCAATGTGACCAACGTCTATAACCACACCGTGGTCGTAAACGAGAACCACGTTGCCTTCAACGGTGGCGAGGGTGGGGTCGCGGCCCGTCCGACTTCCGCCGAAGAAGCGGCCGCTCACGAACAACACACGGCTCCTTTGGCAGCGCAGACACAGCATCAGCAGATGGCCGCGCAGAACCGGCAGAACTTCGCCTCAGAAAATCATGGGCGTCCCGCCATCGCCGCCACCTCGAGGGCTGGTGACTTCAGCAGCCACTCGGCAGTCGCGGCCCGGTCCGCAGGCTCCGAATATCACGCTCCGGCCATGGCTCCGAAGGATGCGCGGGCTTCGTCCCCGGCAGGAAATAAGTCTAACGAGGGATTTCGCTCCTTCACGCCACCGTCGAAGACCGAGTCGAACAATTCGAGAACGACCAACAACAGCGAGCCTTCGCGCACCACGCAGTCGCACACCGAAAGCTCGCCGCATTCCGCTCCGGCAAGCCAGCCGAAGTCGAGTCAGCATTCGAGCCCTGCTCCGCACAAGTCGAGCCCTCCGCCGCACCAGAGCGCGCCCAAAGAGCCGCGCAAGGGCCGCTAGCGGAAGTTTGACGTGGATGAACCTATGCCCCATTTCTCGCGCAGTACGCGCGAGAAATGGGGACTTTTATTGAGTGAGTCTGACTGGGGATTTTGATCTTTGGAGCTACTCGGCTTTCTTCGCCGGATAAGGATTCGAATACTTCAGCACGGTCGATAGATCGGTTCCGCGAATCGTTCCCACCGAGTGATATAGCAATCCCCACGAGTCGATCGTCGAGTTATCCGGGAAAACGCAGGTCTCGAGAAGATCATCAATCCCACTCGTCGACACCCATGCTCCGCCAGAAGCCTGTAATGCTCCGATCTCGGCGCCGCCGATTTGCGTGCAATAGCACGAGGCCGGGTTCCCGTTGCACGTGCCGCCATACTGCGGCTCCGCGTAGTAGGCCAGCGCAGCGATGGTCGGCTTGGTCGAGTAAAGCGTCTGCAGCGAAATATGAATCCGCGATCCGTCCGCAGCTGAAGTGTACTGGCAGAATCCCTCCACCCCATCCAGCGGCAGCCAGTCCTGCGGAGGATTGTTCGTTCCCAACACCGCGTGCCGCGTTTCCACCAGCCCGCCGGTGGTCGTGCAATAGTTCTCCTTCGTTGCCGGAGTGTTCGCAGCCTTCGTTGTCGCAGTTTGAGCAACCGCCGGAACTACTCCGCACAGAATCGAAACTACCGCGAATACCGCAAGTCTTTGCATAGCGCGCATGAAATTTCCCCCTGCTAGTTTTTCCAGCTTCCCGCCGAGTCGCGAAAGTCTATCACGGAAGCAGCAGGTTCGAACCCAGCTTTCGGCGCGAAACCCCTTATCCGGCGCAGCTTTCCGCCGCTCGAAGCTGACCCGCGGCCACACTCGTATGCAAGAACTTGCCCTACGGACTTCGAGAGTCGTCAGCATTTTTTTCTGACTAGTGATCCCTGATCAACCAGCGACTGCAAAAATCCCCCATTTTTGCCATTCCCCAAAACCACACTCTCGTGCGAAATTAGATTCGTGCCTTTAGTCGTTCGCCCATCTCCGATCCATTCCGTCGGCGTCTATGCCACGACGCCGATCCGCAAAGGCGCGCGTGTCGTCGAATACCTCGGTCCGCGCATCACGCCCGAGGAAGCCGACCGTCTCTACGAGCACGCCGCACGGACCTATCTTTATGGCTTGGAAGATGGCAAGACGGTGATCGATGGCGTAGGCTTAGGCGCCTACCTGAATCACTCCTGCGATCCCAATTGTGAGGTCGATGAGATCAAGGGCCGCGTCTGGCTTATCGCTCTGCGCGACATCGCTGCCGGCGAAGAACTTGTCTGGGATTACAACCTCTACGACGACGAAGATCCCGCGCCCTGCTACTGCGGCTCGCGCAAATGCCGCGGCACCATGTATTCCCGCGAGTGGATGGCAAAGATGCGCCGCCGCGAAGCCCGCAAGAAGAAACAACTGGAAGCTGCAAGCAACGGCAGGACCACGATTCCCAACGGCGCGATAGTGGCTGGAAGAGGAAAGCCTACAACCTCAGAACTTGAAAGGGCGCGGCTGTAGCCGCGCCGCGTCTCCTACCGGTGTTTCACTCCCTTACCGCGCTCGCGCCATCCTTCAATGATCAAATACAGCACGGGGATGAAAAACAGGTTCAGCACCGTCGACATGATCATCCCGCCAAACACCGTCGTGCCCACCGAATGCCGTCCGTTCTCGCCCGCCCCGGTCGCCACCACCAGCGGCACGACACCTAAAATAAATGCCAGCGAAGTCATCAGGATCGGTCGCAACCGGATCGTCGCCGCCTGCACCGCCGACTCCACCAGCGGAATGCCGCGTTCGCGCAATTGTTCGGCGAACTCCACAATCAGAATTGCGTTCTTGCTCGCCAGTCCAACCAGCATGACCAGCCCCACCTGGCAGAAGACATCATTCTGCAGGCCACGTATCCACTGCGCTCCCAGCGCGCCCAGCAGCGCCATGGGCACCGCCAGCAAAACAATAAACGGCAACACAAAACTTTCATACTGTGCCGAAAGCGTCAGATACACCACCAGCGTCCCCAGCCCGAACAAAATCAGCGAAGTTCCGCCCGCCTGCAATTCTTCCAGTGACAGTCCCGTCCAGCTGTAGGAAAATCCCTGCGGCAATTTTTTGGCCAGATCGTCCATCGCCGTAATCGCCTGCCCCGAGCTGTATCCCGGCGCGGCCGAGCCATCGATCTCCGCCGACCGGAACAGGTTGTAGTGGCTGATCACTTGCGGCGTCGTCGTCTGCGTAATGCTGATCAAGTTATCCAACGGAATCATCGCTCCCGAGTCGGAGCGCACGTAGAACTGCCGCATGTCCTGCGCCGTGGCCCGGAACTCCTTGTCGGCCTGCACATAGACGCGATACGACCGGTTGTTGAAGTCGAAATCGTTCACGTACGCCGACCCCATGTACACCCCAAGCGTGTCGGTAATTTGCGACAGAGGAACGTGCAGGCTCTTCGCCTTCTCGCGGTCGATTGTCACCAGATACTGCGGATCATTCGCCGTGAACGGCGTGTACAGTCCCACAAGATCTTTGCGCTGCCGAGCTGCCCCCATGAGGCCATAGGTTGCACCCGCCAGTTCCTCAAGCTTGTGCGCCGCCAGATCCTGCACCACAAACTGAAATCCGCCAAACTGCCCCAATCCCTGCACGGCAGGAGGCAGCGTAGCGAACACGATTGCTCCCGACACTCCAAACAGCCGCGGACGCACGCGATTCACGATCGCCGGCGCGGTATGCTGCTCGCCCTTGCGCTGCCCGTACGGTTTCAGCGGAACGAAAATGATTCCCTGATTGGCGGCAGATCCGGCAAAACTGAAGCCCGCCACCGAAAATGTTCCCTCCGCCTCGGGCACATCCGCCAACATGTCCGACACTTGTTTCCCAATCGCCTTCGTATATTCGAGCGATGCGCCCGAGGGCGATTGAATCACGATAATGAAATATCCCTGATCCTCATCCGGCACAAATCCTCTGGGCACGCGCGTGAACACAAAATAAGTCAGCCCCAGCCCGATGAAAAATAGCACCACCATCGCCAGCTTGTAATCCAGCACGTGGCGCAGCAAGCGGCGGTATCCCCGAGTCATCAATGAGACACCGTCGTCAAATTTTTGCAGCCACCACCATTTTTGCCGGTGCGGGCCGCTCAGGAAAATCGCCGCCAGCACGGGAGCCAGCGTCAGCGCGTTGAAGGCCGAAATCGCAATGGAGAACGCGATGGTCAGCGCAAACTGCCGAAACAGAATGCCAGTCGTCCCCGGGAAGAACGCAACCGGAACAAACACGGCACAGAGCACTAGCGAGGTGGCGATAACGGCGCTGGTAATCTCGGCCGTGGCCGCTGCCGCCGCTTTGTGCGAGTCGTGTTCGCCCTCAGTAATATGGCGCTCAATGTTCTCAATCACCACGATCGCGTCGTCGACCACCAGCCCAGTGGCGAGCGTGATGCCGAACAACGTCAGCGTGTTGATCGAGAAGCCAAGCAGCTTCACAAAAACGAAAGTGCCGATGAGCGAAACTGGAGTAGCGATGAAGTGAATCATCGTCGTCCGCCAGTCGCCTAGAAAGATGAAGATCACCAGGATGACCAGCGCGATCGCTGAGCCTACCGTATAGACCACGTCGCGGATCGATTCGCCCACGGCATCGGTGGTGTCGAACGCGACTTTGTAGTGCATGCCCGGCGGAAAACTTTTCGACAGGCGCTCCAGTTCGGCGATCGCGCGGCGATGCACATCGAGCGCGTTCGCCGTCGAAAGCTGCGTGACTCCGATACCCACCGCGTCCTGCCCGTTAAACTGCAGGTCGTTGCTGTAACTCTCTGCCCCCAGTTCCGAATGGCCCACATCTTTCAATCGAACCAGCGTTCCGTCGGAGTTCGTCTTCAAAATAATGTCGTCGAACTGCGAAGCTTCGCTCAGGCGCCCCACGGCCCGCACGCTGATCTGGTACTGCTGGTTCGCGATCGATGGCTGCTGTCCCACCTGCCCCGCCGCCACTTCCACGTTCTGTTCGGATAGCGCGTTCACTACGTCCGGCGCCGTCAGCCCGCGGCCTGCCATGCGCACCGGGTCAAGCCACAGCCGCATGGAATATTTGCGCTCGCCAAAGATCAGCACGTCGGCCACGCCCGGGATTCGCTTCACCGAATCGCGGACGTACACGTCCAGGTAATTGCTCATGAACAGCGTCGAATACTTACCGTTGTCGGCAGTGACCGCGGCGCCAAAAACGAAATTCTGCGATGTCTTTTGCGTCGTGATGCCGACCGCTTTCACCGAACTGGGCAGCCGTCCTTGCGCCGTGTTCACGCGGTTCTGAATGTCGACGGTGGCCAGATCCGGATTGCGATCCAGGTCGAACGTGACGGTGATGTTGCTGGTTCCGTCGTTGCCGCTGGTCGAGGTCATGTACTTCATTCCCTCGGCGCCATTGATCTGCTGCTCCAGCGGAATGGTGACCGCGCTCTCCACCGTCTGCGCGCTTGCGCCGATGTAGGCGCTGGTAACGCCCACCTGCGGCGGCGCCAGATTGGGGAACTGTGAAATTGGCAGGGTCGGAATCACCGCCGCGCCCGCCAGTACGATCAGCAGCGCGCAAACGGTGGCAAATACCGGTCGGCGGATAAAAAATTCAACGAACATGAAGATTTAGATCCTCAGCGAGATTGCTAAGCGCTTATCCCAATTGCACGTTGGAAATTAGAATGGTCGGTCTGCGAGCCAGGATTACTGACCGCTCACAACTCGCGGCTCCCGGCTAACTCTGCGGAATCACCGGCACCCCATCCACCAGAAATTGCGTCCCGGAGATAATCACTTTATCCCCGGGCTTGATGCCATCCTGCACTTCGTAATCGTTGTCCACGGTCAGGCCAATCTTCAACGGCTTTTGTCGCGCCACGAACGACCCGCCCTTCTGGGGCTCGGCGACAAACGCGAAATATTGTCCGGCCAGCCGCGAAACCGCAAGGATCGGAACTTCAGGATTCTCGTGCGTTCCGAAAATCAGCCGCGCGCGCACAAACTGCGATTGCCGCAGCGCATCATTAGTGTTGGCGATTCGCGCCTTCACCAGCACCGTCTGCGTCGTGTTGTCCACCTGCGGCGAGATAAAGCTCACCTTCGTGCTGGCCAGCACCTTGCCATCACCGTTCACGATCTGCACCGGCAAATTCATCTTCAACTGCGTCGAGTGCTCGATCGGTACATAGATGTAAGCCTCCAAACTTCCCGGCTGATCCACGGTCGTAAGTTGCGTAGAAACCGTGACCCGATCGCCCACCCGCACCGGAACATCGCCCACAATCCCGGTCCGCGGCGAGACCACCTTGTAGTAATGCAGCTGAACTTCCTGTTCCTTCACCTGCGCATTCAGCGAATCCATCTGCGCCTGCGCCGCGTCCAGATTCGACTTCGCCTGATCAAGATCCTGTTTGCTCACCACGCCCGCCGAAGCCAGTCCCACCGTGCGGTCATACTGCTTCTTGGCCCAGTCCAGATTCGCCTGCTGCGCCGCGCGCGCGCTCTCCTGGCTCTTCACCGTTGCCTGCTGCTTCAGCGGATCGATCTCCATCAATGCGGCGCCTTCGGCCACGCGGTCGCCCGAGTGCACGAAAATCTGCGTGACCTGCCCCTCAACCTGCGGCATGATCACCGCCGAGTCCCGCGACTTCATCGTGGCCACATACTCCGAAGCATCGTTGACCGGAACATCCTTCGCCTCGAGCACTTTGACCGGCATCGCCCCCGGACCCGCTGCTTGCGGATTCGAAGCCGCCTTGCTCGAACAACCGACAGTGACTGCGCCAGCCGCCAATCCGGCCGCGAACAGCCCTCTTCCCAACAGCTTTAAAAGATTCTTTTCCATAGGTGGAACCACGCCCCTAATAATCTACTCAAAACGAAAGAAATGCGAAAGTGGACATCCAGCAGAAAGACACCAGGCAACCCCAAGATCTCTCGCCTAAGACCAAGATTCCACATCACCCGAAAAGACGCAAAATATCAGCAGGAACCCGGCTCAAGCCTTGAAAGGGCGAGGCTTTATGCCGCAGCGTCAGTGATGCTTGGATAAGCGGCTTTAGCGGCCGGTGTTCTCGCGCTGTTACGGTTTAAGGCTCAAAAATCCCACCGAATATCCGTTGAGAGGAATGGTAATCTGCGCCGCGGGTGTAACCGAAGTGGAAACCGGGCCGTTCGTCACACTGGTTCTGTTGTCGATCACAACTAAGCTCGCGCTCGAAAAGGTCCCCAGGGCCGAAACGTCCACTAGCACGTTCTGCGCGACTCCCGGCCCATTGTTGTCGCTCGCCGGATTGTCGATCGTGTGATTCGAGATCATCACCACCACGCTGCGGTCTGCGTTGATGACCGGCAAAGTCTCCAGATCAGAATTGTCGGTGGAAGTGTATGACAGTACGGTCGAACCGGCGGTCGCAGGAAACATCTGCCCCAGCCAGTAGTCGACCCAATAACTTAACTGCAGAGCATCGTTGTTGTAGTCCACTTCGCCAAACTGCTGGTCCGCGTCGAAATCCCAGTGATAGAGCATCGGCACGCCCGCCTTGCCCAACTGTGAAAAAACGTACGGCCGCCAGGCCGCGAAAAACGGGCTCGACCCACGCAGGTCCGTCACATACGTCTGCCCCGGATGGCACGCGCTCATTCCGTTGCCCGCATCGTAGTCGGCGTTCACGTTGTTTTCGGTCACCCAAACCGGAACGTTGGCCAATGCCGCATTGGTGGCCAGATTCGCTTGGATGGTCTGCACGCTGGTGACAAATCCCGGCACAGTGCCCATCAGCATCGCGTCGGTGTCTTTCTGATTGCACGACGAATAGTAATGAGATGCGACCGCGTCCACCTGTGCGGTCACGCTCTGCGCGAAAGTCAGCGCCCAGTCTTCGGAACTGCAACACATTTCCAGTCCGACGAACTTCAAAGAAGAGTCCGCGATCTGCATCGCCGGTACGAGAGCGTTGTACATCGCCGTGTACTCGCCCGCGGTGAGATTGTTGTTGATGCTGGGCTCGTTATAAATCCCCCACCACGTGATTTTGTAACCGTTCTGCGCGTACGCGAGGGATTCATAGAGCGTTCCATCCGCGGTGAATCCGCCCGCGGTGTTGTAGTACCGCACCAGGTTCTGCGCATAGGTGGCAAATGCAGAAAAATCGGTGGTGTCGACAAAGCTTTGCGTGTCGTCGTTATTCAAATAGAGAAAGGCGGGCGCCTTCGCGATCTGAAACTCCGGACTGTGATCGCCCACGCCGAGCACCTTTTGCGTGATCGCATCCTCAATCGCAAAATTCCAGGCAGTTGAACTGGTGCCCTGCACCCCCTGCGGCACGCCTTCAGACGCAGCCTGCAACCGCACATGGTTCGGTCCCAAATTACTCAGGGTCGTGGTTGCCGACGGATTCAGAGTAAAGAACTGATAATCCCATTCCGCCGGCTGAAAGGCAGTCGACATCGCCACGCTGAACGGCGCGCCAGGGCTCTTCGAAATCGTCACGGTAGCCGTGGGAGTCGACCCTCCACCACCGCCACCACCCGATCCCATACTCCCACCGCCACAAGCCAAACCAAAGGCAAGCATTCCAAAAAGAAGAAATAACTGTGCAGACTTCATAGCCCCGATTCTACCCCCGAAAATCCACGCCCAAGTTCCTCGCTGCACCTGTGTGACCTCTGTGGTTAATGTTTTTGACCGGCAATCATCAACCCCAAAATTTCTTTCAAGATCTTCGCGGCCACCGTAGCCGTAACCCCACCCAAATCCAGCACCGGGTTGTACTCCACCAAATCCGCACCCACAATCTCGCCCCCAATCGCATGCAGATGCGCAATCGCTTCGCGCACCGACATCCCTCCCGGCTCGCGATGCGAAACTCCTGGCGCAAATGCCGGATCCAACACATCCATATCGAACGACACATACACCGGCCCCGCCACTTTCACCTTTTCGTAAGCCGGCAAACTCCGCATCTCTACTATCTCGACTCCAAACTTCTCCGCCTGCTCCCGCTGATGCTGGTTTGCCGTCCGAATTCCCACCTGAACCAACCGCTTCGCCAGCCCTGCTTCCATAATTCGCGCAAATGGACAAGCATGTGACAGCCGGTTCCCCTCAAATTCGTCATACAAATCCGGATGCGCATCGAAATGCACAATCGTCAACTCCGCATACCGCCGCGCGAACGCCTTCATAATCGGAAACGTAATCGAATGATCTCCGCCCAGCGAAACCGGCCGCTTGCCCCGCTCGATGAGTGCACTCACTTCAGCCTCAATCGCCGCAAACGCATCGCGCTCGCCAAATGCAAGATCGCCCGCATCCTCATAAGCCCCAGCCACACCCAAATTAACTCCCAGCTCCGTCCACGAATTCGAAGCCTCGCAGCGCAGCGCCTCGCGAATCTTCCCCGGAGCTTCGCCCGCCCCGCGCAAGTACGAAGACTGCCCATCGAAAGGAATTCCCAGTAAGCTCGGCACTCCCAGGTTCGTCATCGCATCCCCTCATTCTTCACTACCTCGGCGCGCCCAAAGTCTAAGGACATTACTGTAGAACCTCCAGCGGATCTGTGGATCTTCTGTAATTTTTCTTTTACGTTTCATCCCGCAAACTTCTAGTTCCCCGCATTTCGCGCAACCGCCCTCCATCTCCGCTTCGCTCGTTGTGGATTTCTCTTAACACGCTATTGATCTCCGCGTCACGTTCCCGTAACCGCCGCCCCGCTACCTTCCTCAAAGCAGTTCTTTCAGGAGGAAATCTCTATGACTACACCAGGATTCCTGGCGAGGGCCCGGCAGCACGCCGCCGTCGGCGTGAGCCTTGTAGCACTCACCGCTAATCTCGGAGCTCCGCTTCCCGCGGCCGCTCAAGACCATCCTTCCACCGCGTCACCCATTCAGCACGTGATCATCATCATCGGCGAGAACCGCACCTTCGATCACGTCTTCGCCACCTATCAACCGATTCAAGGATCGGTCTCCAACCTGCTCTCCAAAGGCATCGTCAATGCTGACGGAACGCCCGGACCTAACTTCTCGCTCGCCAGCCAGTCCTCGGCATCCGACACCACCACCTATCAATTGAATCCTCCGGACAATGTTCCCTATTCCGTATTGCCTCCGGTGCTCGCGGGCGGCTACACCACGCCTCCCTTCCCCAGTGCCGCCAGCGCGATGCTGTATGAGAACGGTCTCGAGACGGACGACTACGTCCTGCTCACGACCGGCGGCACCGGCCTGAGTCATGGAGCGGTGGATACCCGCATCCCCAACGCAAGCACTCTGCCTTCCGGCCCGTTCCAGATCACCTCGTCTACGCATCCTTACGACGCCTACGACAACAGCCCCGTGCATCGCTTCTACCAGATGTGGCAGCAACTCGACTGCAACGCGGCCAACGTCACCACGTCGAATCCCACGGGATGCGCGCATGATTTGTTTCCCTACGTTGAAACCACGATCGGGGCCGGATCCAATGGCCTTTCCCAAATTGCCGGCTTCAATGACACCACCACTGAAGAAGGATCAACCTCTATGGGCTTCTACAACGTCCTGGAGGGCGACGCACCTTACCTTCGCTTCCTGGCTGACACTTATGCCATGAGCGACAACTATCACCAGGCTGTGATGGGCGGAACTGGCGCCAATCACGTGATGCTGGGCAGCGGCGATGCCATCTGGTTCACTAACTCTCAAGGCAAGCCCGCCATGCCTCCGCACAATCAGTTAATCGCCGGAGGCAGCTCGAATGCCGGGATCGTCGATGAAATCGAGAATCCGAATCCGGAGCCGGGCACTAACAACTGGTATAGCGAAGACGGTTATGGCGGGGGCTCATTTGGCTCTGCCTCCTACGGCGGCGGAACTTATTCCGAATGCACCGATACCAGCCGGTCAGAAGTCGCTCAGATCACCGATTTTCTTGCCGCGTTGAGCACTCCCATCAATCCGCGTTGCCAGCCCGGCCACTTTTATCTGTTGAACAACTACAATCCCGGCTACTACGGAAACGGCCAGAACGCCTATGCCGATATCAATAACCCGAACTCCACCGTGTTCACCATTCCTCCCGCTCCACTGAAGACCATCGGCGATACGTTGATCGCCAGCAAGATTTCATGGGCCTACTACGGCGATCAGTGGGGCGAATATCTTGCCAACCCATACCTTAACTACGTCGTTGCCGACAACACGTACTGCAACATTTGCAACCCGTTTCAGTACACGAATTCGATCATGCGCAGCGCCTCTGGCCGCGCTCACTTGCAGGACACCACCAACCTCTATCAGGCGATCAAGTCCGGAACCTTGCCCGCCGTGTCATTCGTAAAGCCCGACGGCTGGCTCGACGGCCACCCATCTTCCTCCAAACTCGATCTGTTCGAGGGGTTCGTGAAGAAGATCGTGGACGGAGTTCAGGCCAATGCGAAGCTGTGGGAGAGCACGGCGATCTTCGTGACCTTCGACGAAGGCGGCGGCTACTATGATTCGGGGTACGTTCAGCCCCTCGACTACTTCGGCGATGGCACGCGCATTCCGCTGCTCATCGTCTCTCCCTACTCCACCGGCGGTCGCGTGAATCACAGCTATTCCGACCACGTCTCGCTGCTGAAGTTCATCGAACGCAACTGGAATCTGCCGCCGGTGACCTCGCGCAGCCGCGACAACTTCCCCAATCCCAAGACCTCGGCGGGCAATCCCTACGTGCCCACCAACAGCCCGGCACTGGATGACCTGTTCGACGCCTTCCACTTCACCAAGTAAAAGTAGCAAGACGGGTGCCCAACTCTAGCGTCGCGTTTTCTGCGACGTTAGAGTTGGGACTTTGACTCTTGTAGAAAAACGGAACTCAGGAACCAACGTGGAAGAGCGGCGCTTCAGCGCCGCGTAAAGTTCAAGAAAGAACCGGGGCTTTAGCCCCAGAATCCTCCACAGCCCGACCCCGCATCCTTTATCCTAGTAATTCACCTATGCCGACCCGAAAATCCAGTCCCTCCGCTGTGCTCGAACCCCGCGCCTCGACCAACGGCGCGAACCCCGAACGCGAACGCGTCTTCGCTGCCTACCGCCAATGGGGATACCTCGAAGGCGATCTCGACCCGCTCGGCTTTCTCCGCCCGCGCCCCACGCCCGAACTCGAAAAAGAAGGCGAGTACGCTCGCGAAGCCCGCACCATTTATTCCAGCACCATCGGCATCGAGATCAATCATCTCTACGCTCCTGAGCGCCGCCAGTGGGTCTACGACCGCATGGAATCGCCCGATCAGGGGTTCGAGATCACTCCAGAAATTCAGAGCCGACATCCTCGACCTGCTCATCCGCGCCGACATTTTCGAGCAAGTCATGCAGCAGCGCTATCTGGGCTCGAAGCGCTTCTCGCTCGAAGGCGTCACCGCGCTCATCCCGTTAGTCGATGAAGTTCTCGACACCGGCTCGCGCCTCGGCGCCATCGAACTGGTCATGGGCATGAGCCATCGCGGACGCCTCAACGTGATCGCCCACGTCGCCCAGCGTCCACCGGAGGAAATTTTCGCCGGCTTCGAAGACGTCGACCCCCGCAGCGTTCTCGGCTCCGGCGACGTGAAATATCACATGGGCGCGACCGGAGAATACGACACGCGCAGCGGTAACAAAGTTCACATCCACCTCGTCTCAAATCCGAGCCACCTGGAAGCCGTCGACCCCGTGACCGTAGGCCGCACTCGCGCGAAACAAGATCGCACCGGTGAAGGCGGCCGCGAAAAATATCTCCCGCTGCTCGTTCATGGCGACGCCGCCTTCGCCGGACAAGGCATCCTCGCCGAGACCATGAATTACGCCGACCTTCCCGGGTACACGGTCGGCGGCACCATTCACATAGTCGTTAACAACCTGCTGGGTTTCACCACGAGTTATACCGAAGAACATTCCACGCGCTTCGCCGCCTGCATCGCGCGCCGGCAATCGATCCCGATTTTCCATGTGAACGCCGAAGATGTCGACGCGGTCGTCCGCGTGGCCCGCATGGCCGTCGAATATCGCTATCGTTTCGGCACCGACGTCGTCATCGATCTCATCGGCTACCGTCGCCACGGCCACAGCGAAGTCGACGATCCCACCATCACCCAGCCGCTGCTCTACAAGAGAATCAAGGAGCACCCGCCGCTGTGGGAAATTTACGCCGACGACATCGGCGCCACTGACGCGCAAGCTCGCGCCGCCGCCATCAAAGCTGAATTCGAAGCCGCGCAGAAACAAGCGGGCTCCATCAAGCAGAAACCAACTCTGCGCGAACTTCCAAAATATTGGAACAACTATTTCGGAGGACCCCACCGCCCGGAATACGAAGTGGAAACTGGACTCTCGTCCAGCGAACTAGCGGAATTAACCGATCGTCTCACGACCTATCCCGAAAGCTTCCACATTCATCCGAAGGTAAAGAAGCTTCTCGAGCAGCGCGCTGAGATGGGCCACGGCAAGCGCCCAGTCGACTACGGCATGGCCGAAGCGCTCGCCTTCGGCAGCCTGGTGAAAGCCGGCGTCCACGTGCGTTTCAGCGGACAGGACTCCCGCCGCGGCACCTTCAACCAGCGCCACTCCGTTCTCATCGACATTGAGAATGAAAACGAATACGTCCCGCTCGAAAACATCGCAGCCGACCAGGCCCGCTGTGAAATTTACAACTCAACACTTTCTGAAGCGGGCGTTTTAGGCTTCGAATACGGATATAGCCGCGACTATCCCGAATCGCTGATCCTCTGGGAAGCTCAGTTCGGCGACTTCGTTAACGTCGCCCAGGCCATCATCGACCAGTTCATCAGCGCCGGAGAAGCCAAGTGGAATCTGCTCTCCGGCCTCGTGATGTTGCTCCCGCACGGCTACGAGGGCCAGGGCCCTGAACATTCCAGCGCGCGAATCGAGCGCTTCATTCAACTCGCCGCCAAACACAACCTGCAAATCACGCAGCCGTCCAACGCCGCGCAATATTTTCATCTCCTGCGCCGCCAGGCCCTGCGTCACTGGCGCAAACCGTTAATCGTCTTTACGCCGAAGAGCATGCTGCGCCATCCCGACGCGAGTTCGCCCATTGAAGACTTCACGCACAAGAGTTTCCTCAACGTTATCCCCGACACTGAAGTCGGAGAGGCCGATCGCATCCTGATCTGCACTGGAAAAATCGGCCACGAACTCCAGGCCGAACGCAAAAGAAGAAATGACAAGACGACGGCAATCGTGTTCCTGGAGCAAATCTACCCATTCCCCGAGCAGGAAGTCGTCGCCGAATTTGATCGGCACGGCCAGCACGCCGACATCGTCTGGGTGCAGGAAGAGCCCGCCAACATGGGAGCCCTATTCAATATGCTGCCCAGACTGAAGCGCATCTCCGGCGACCGCCCGGTTCTAAGCGTGAAGCGCAGTTCCAGCCCGAGCCCAGCTACAGGCAGCGCCAAGGCTCACGAGGTAGAACAGAAAACGCTGCTGACTCTGGCCTTTACGAAGTAAGGAGAAGCTCCGCAACTCATGTAGAGACAGCCGCCTCGGCTGTCTACCGAGCGAAGCGAGGCGGCTCGATGAATGCATTTGAGTCGTTAAACGTAACGCCCGCAATCTGCTGGAGATTTCGAACGTCTCACGTCTCCGGTCTCTCCGTAACCGCCTTGCCACCTGCTCCGGGCAACCTCGCCGCAGGCCCGCCGCGCAACAACTCCTCCAAACCTCCATACGCATAAATCGTCGGAGCATGGTTCGCCATCAACCCGCCCGTATCCGCCGTAGGCCCGTAATTACTGTGCAAATCGCGCCCCAGCATGCGCACCATCGCCATCAACTGCCCGCGATGATGCGACGTATGCGCAATCCGCCGCACCATCACCCACGCCCGCGACCGCTGAACCTCAAAGAATGACGTGTCCCCTTCCCACCACGCGTCATCTTTGGCCTGCAGCGCCGCCAGGCGCTTTCCACTGTCCTCCGCGTACTGCTTGATGAACTCCATCCGCGTCTCCTGCGCCGGCAGCGGAGGCGCTCCCACATCAATTCCCAGCATGTTGCGAAACCACAAATCTTCGCTCACGCACTGATGCACCATCTGCTCATGCACGCTGCGCCCCCGCGGATCGCCCGCACGCGGCCGCACCGGCAGATCTTCATCGCGAAACTCGCTCCACACGCTAACCACCTTCACCCGCTCGGTCGCGTAGGTTTCCACCAAGGAATTCGTATCGCATAGTTGAAAATGTTACCAACGGCTCTGCACCAACCTCAATATGAACGCCCGATGAATATCGTCGCCGCATCGCGCCACAGGGCACTCGGCGCTAGGTACCAGCTTCCGCCTTCGATACAATACTCCCGTGAAACCCAGCATCTTCGTTGTCGAAGACGATCCCGACATTTCCCGCCTCGTTCGCCATCATCTCGAGAACGAAGGCTTCACGGTTCGGGTTTACCCTACAGGAACTAACGTTCTCACCGACGCCGAACGCCAGCGCCCCGCGCTCTTCCTGCTCGATATCATGGTCCCCGGCAAAGATGGCCTCGAAATCTGCCGCACCATTCGCCAGACCGCGGGACTGTCCCCGGTCCCGGTAATTTTTCTGACTGCCAAGAGCAGCGAGGCTGACCGCGTTCTCGGGCTCGAACTGGGCGCTGACGATTACATCGCCAAGCCCTTCAGCCCGCGCGAACTCGTCGCCCGCGTGAAAGCCGTCTTGCGCCGCTTCGAGCGCCCGCTTCCGCCCAGCCCGGTCAAGGTCGGCGAAATCGAAATCGATCCTTCCGCCATGACGCTCACCGTCAGCGGCACGCTCGTTCCCACCACGGCCACCGAATTCCGCCTGCTCGACTATTTTGCCCGTCACCGCGGACGCGTTTTCAGCCGCGACCACTTACTCGACTCCGTCTGGCGCGATACTTCCTATGTCACTCCGCGCTCGGTCGACGTCTACGTGCGCCGCATCCGCGAAAAAATCGAGCCCGACCCGGAGAATCCGCGCTATCTGAAAACCGTGCGGGGCGCCGGTTATCGCTTCGAGGTTCCCAAATGATCCGAGACTTTTTTGTCAGAGGAATTAACCTCCGCAGATGAAGAACCGCATCTTCTTCAAGCTGCTCGCAGTCTTCCTCATCGTCATTGCAGCGACCGCCCTCATCATGGACCTGATGCTGGGCAGCGCCTGGGAAGCCTCTCTCCGCAGCGAGATCGAGCGCAATCTCCGGCAGAAAACTTTGATGTTTGCCCATCGCGTCGAGAGCGATCACGCCCACTCGCTCGCGGAAATCGCAGCCCAGGAAGGCCAGGCCGCCGGCGCACGCGCCACCGTCATCGACGCCTCGGGCCGGGTGCTCGCCGACTCCCAGTCTGATCCCTCCAATATGGAGAACCACTCCACCCGCAAGGAATTCGCCGGCGCGCTCTCGGGCCGGGTCGCCTCCGATGAGCGCCGCAGCGCCACCGTCGGCATTCCATTTCTCTACGTCGCCGCGCCCGTCTCCGGAGGCGCCGTGCGCCTCGCTTATCCGCTGTCGGATGTGGAAGCGATTCAGCAGCAGGTCCACCGCCGCATGCTCTGGGGATCAGCGCTCGCCCTCATCATCGCTCTGCTGGTCGCCGCAACCGCCTCCGTTTGGACCTCCCGCCGTCTCGAGCGCATTGTCGATGTTGCCGCCCGCATCGAGCAGGGAGATCTTCGCGCCCGCGTGCACGACAAGCCACTCGATGAAATCGGCCGCGTCGCCGCCGCCATCGACAAAACTGCGGGACAGGTCGAGCGCAGCTTTGCCGCCGTTCGCTCCAGCCAGCGCCAGCTCGAAACCCTGCTTAACAGCATGCAGGATGCCGTCATCGCCGTCAGTTCCGACGGCCTGGTGCAGTGGGCCAATCAGCCCATGGATCGTCTCGTTCCACAGCGTACCCGCCTCAACGCGCCGGTGGTCGAAACCATCCGCGATCCCGATTTCCTCGCCACGGTCAACGCGGCCACCACGTCCAAACAAGTGAAGACCGCGCGTGCCACCTCCATCGTTCCCGGCCGCGCCTTCGATGTGACCGCTGCCCCATTGCCCGATGGCGGCGTCGTCGCCGTGCTGCGCGATCTCACCGAAACCGAGCGCGTGGAAAAAACTCGCCGCGACTTCATCGCCAACGTCTCCCACGAACTGCGCACGCCGCTGACTTCGATTCAGGGATACTCCGAAACGCTCCTCGACAGCTCTCCCGAAAACACCGCTCCCAGCCGCGAATTTCTCGAAATCATCCGCAAGAATGCGGCTCGCATGTCGCGCCTCACCGAAGACCTGCTCACGCTGGCACGCGTCGAATCCGGCGAGACTCGCTTCGAAACCGAACCTGTCCCGCCCATCGAACTGCTGCACGATGCCGAAGAAAGTTTTCGCGAGATCGCCCGCAGCCAGGGCGTGGACCTGCAGATCGTGGATGGCGACAGCGGAACGCTCGAGTCGCTCCCTCTCGTCCTCGCCGATCGCGAAGCCATTCACCAGGTCTTCTCCAACCTGATCGACAACGCCATGAAATACGGCCGCTCGGGCGGTCGCATTCTGCTCGGCGCGCGCGCCGCGAAACGCGGCATCGAATTTTATGTACAAGACTTCGGCGCCGGCATTTCCTCCGAACATTTGCCGCGCCTCTTCGAGCGCTTCTACCGCGTCGACAAAGCCCGCTCCCGCGAATCCGGAGGCACCGGCCTCGGCCTCGCCATCGCCAAGCACATCATGCTCGCCCACGGCGGCTCCATCCGCGCCGAAAGCGAACTCAACCACGGCAGCACGTTTCTTTTCACCTTACCCAACGCCTAGCCTGTTTTGTGGAAGAGCGGCGCTTCAGCACGGCGTCACGACCACACTCGACTCGGGCTTCAGCCCGTGGCTATGCCAATCGCGCAATCCGCACGCGAAAAAATCACGGAAAATTCACAGCTTGTTAACCACTCCTTCTACAATAAAACCTATGCTGAGTCGTTGGCCATCCCATCCAACGAACGGCAGAAACGCGGCGCACCGGCGATCCAGCGTCCCTTGCGTTCGCGCCCGGCGGACACCGTCATGAGTACTGCAGTCAAGACTCCCGATCCCGAACCGGCTCACCACTACATCGTGCGCCGCACCGTGGAAGCCTGTCGCCTCGCCCAGGAAGCCGCGGGCGCCGCCGCCGAAGGCATCGCTACCGGCTCCGCCACTCTGCTCGGATCGCTGCGCCAGCGCGAGCGCGAACTCGATACCCTCGACATGGAAATCGACTCCGGCGTCACCACCGCCATCACCGAAGTCGGACCCGCCGAAGCTCGCGAACTTCTCGCCTGCATGAAGTTCATGATCGGCCTCGAGCGCATCGGCGATCTCCTGCTCAGCTTCGCCAACAGCGCCCAGGCCGCCGGAAACCGCATCGATCCTGAGGACACCCGCGACCTCACGCAGATGGCCACCATCCTCGAAAAAATGCTCACCGACTGCGGCGCGTCGTTTTCCTCGCGCGAAATCGCCAAGGCCATCGACGTCCTGCGCGCCGACGCGGAAATGGATCGCCTCCGCAATCTCATCTTCCTGCGCCACATCGAGAATCCCGAAAACGTTCACCGCCAGGCCAGCCTGCAAGTCATCTTCATGACGCAGTCGCTGGAGCGTGCCGGCGACCACGCCAAGAATCTCGCCGAAGAAGTCTGCCACTTCGTCAGCGGACACACCGTCCGCCACGTCCTCATGGCCTACGACAAGCCCGTCGAACAAATGTTCATCGACTACCTCCGCCGCCGCGACCAACACCGCTAAATTATCGTGGTTATATTGTGTAGTTATGTGGAGCGGGCACTCCTGCCCGCTGCTCTTTGACGTTGTTCTTGACGTTGTTCTTGACGTTGTTCTCGACGTTGTTCTTGACTGTGGTGGAAGAGCGGCGCTTCAGCGCCGCGTCCAAAGCCAAGCTAGCCGGGCTTTAGCCCCGGTACGGGCAGCCCCATCTCTCACTCGCTTTTGCGTGAGAAGTGGATTTTAACTCCCCTCACCCGAACCGCTGGTGCTCCTCCCAAAACTGCGGCCACGGCAACTTCGGCGGCCCGCACACATAAATATCGGGATGGTCTTCGCTCTCCTCATTCTTCACGCCCAACGAATTTCCGTTATGCCCCGCCACCCGGCACGCCGTGAACGCCTCATCCACCTGCTCGCGGTCCCACCCCACCACAATCAGCGTCGACGGCGGAGGCGTGGGATATCCGCGAAGCCATCCTGAATTCGTCAGCTGAATCGCCGGCGGCAAGTGATACTCCGGCCCCAGAAACGTAATCGCTCCACCCTCGCCATAATTTCCCACAAGAACGCCAACGTTCTCACGTTGCTCCGCCGGCAACGAATCCCGCACTCCGGCAACCGCGCGCACCAGATCGTCCCAGCCAATTTCCTCACGCAGGTCGCCATTATTTTTCAGCGCGAATTCCTTCAGCGGACCGCTCGACGCCCACGGAATAATGACCGCGCTAGAATAGGTTCCGCAAAAGGCTATCGCGGCAAACACAATCCCCTCCACAGCCCATCGCCACCCCCGCGACCAGCTCGCAACCCACCGCTCGCACACCACCGCGCCCATCGCCAGCAGCATCGGATAGGCTGCGCCCACGTAATAAAATCGCGCCCGAGTCGCAGCGAACACAACCAGCGGGATCACATACATCCACCCCATCATGCGAAACCGCCGGTCCCGGAAATACCCGACCAAGCCCGCAATCCACAGCGGCGTCGCAGCCAGATTCGCATTGATCAGAAATTGATCCTTGAAGAATCCGTCACCCCGCCCCTGCCGCACGTCGCGCGCATGAATGTGACGCAAGAAATGCAGCGAGATCAGGTCATGCCGCACCTGCCAGATCACATTTGGAAGACAAATAATCAGCGCGATCCCAATCCCCATCCAAAACCATTTGCTCCACAGAAATTTTCGCGCCGAAGTTAGCACCAGCCCGCCCAGAATTCCTGCTACATAAAATGCCATCGTGTACTTCGTCATCAAGCCCAGGCCAACAGCCGCGCCAATAGGCACGCACCATCGCGCATCTTCCGACTTCAGAAGCCGGATCACGAAATAAGCAATCAGCACCCACCACAAATAATCGAACGTCGAGTACTGAAACTCCGTTGCCTGAAACATCGCCAGCGGAGCCAGCGCCACGCACACCGCCGCCGTAACCTGCGCCAATCTCCCACCGCCCAGTTCCCGCGCCATCAATCCCGCCACGAAAATCACCACGGCCTGCGCGATCACCGAAAACAATCGCAATCCCACCAGCGAATGTCCAAACACAACCATCCCCACGCGCTCCGCAAACGGCGTAAACGGTGGATACGCCACGAATCCCCAATCCATATGCAGCGCATCGCTCAACGTCTGCAACTCGTCGCGATGAAATCCATACCGCCCATTCGTCGCCACATGCACCAGCGCCACCACCCCGGCAATCGCGAGCAGAATCGCCGTCTCCGGCCGCGCCCTTTCCTCACCGCACCCCAAGTCATGCAAAGTCGCAGTCGATCCGTCATGCATTCAGTCTTCTCCTTCAGCTAGAGTACGCAATGCGGTATTCCCCGGTTCCTGGTTTTCAGCGTTAAAAGGGCGCAGCCTGCAGCCGCTGCGATCCCCCATCATCGCATTCTGCATTGACACCGCCGCGCCCGCCTTCTACCATCCGGCTAAATCAAAAAGGGGCGTACCCGTGAAAACTTTAAAGCATCACACTCCCATCCTCATTTCTACGATCCTGTTCGTAGTCGCGCTCACCGCCATCGCTGCACCGCGATATCAGGATCGCGACCGCGACCGGGCCTTCGACCGCGGCTTCCACATTTCCCACGAGCGTATGGCGATCGATTTCGGCGGCGGCAACGGCGGCCGTCCTTCACCCGATGCTGTATGCGAGGAAGATTCCGTCGCCGTGGGATTTCACGTGCAGACTGGAGAATACTTCAACACGGCGTGGCTCGACTGCGCCCACATTCGTCCCGACGGCGATGTCGGCGATGAAGTCCACCCGACCGGCCGCACCGGCAGTCCTGGCGGGCGCCCCGTGCAAGACGCTTTCTGCCCCAGAGGCATGGTGATGCGGGGCCTGCGCGGACGCACCGGTGGGTCCATCGATGAGGCCTTCGGCATCTGCAGCCCGCTGCGCGAAATCGCCGAACGCCGCGACCATCCGCCGACCGAGCGCACGCAGTCCGTCCTGCGCCCCGACGCCGGTGGACATCCCGCTGGCGCCGAATGCCAGCCCGGCTTCGTAGTCACCGGATTCCGCTCCAACAGCGGCGAATATATGGATCACCTGTGGCTGGTCTGTTCCGAAATCCGCCGCTGATCGCAGCACGATTTTGACGCGATACCTTCAGCGTTCGCGGATCAGATTTCGCTATGCCTTGGTCACGTTCGCGGCGGACCAGCTTTTCACAAATTCTCCCAATCGCTCCAGGGCGCTCGGAAATTTGTCGGCCATCGCCGCGAACCCAAGGCGAAAATGTTCCGGCGCATCCCAACAATCTCCCGGGGCAAGCAGAATGCCCTGTTCCGCAGCCGCCTGACAAAACGCGCGGCTGTTCTCTCCACTGACGAGCCACGGGAATGCCGTCACTCCGCCGCGAGGAGGAATCCATCCCAGCGTCTCGCGATGCTCCACCATAAACTCGACCAGCTGCCGAAGATTCTGCGTTGCCGTCTGCTGCGTTTTTCCGAGGACGATCTTCCGGTTGCGCATCGCGATCTCCGCCAGCATTTCTCCGGCAGTGTTGTTGGAAATGGAAAAATAAGTTCGCGCATTCTGGTAGCGCTCGCGGCGCCGGGCGTCGTGCTCGATCATCCAACCGGTTCGCACTCCGGCCAGCGGGAACGCTTTCGAAAAATCATGGATGACGGTCGCGTGCGGCAGACGCGAAGCCGATCGTGTCGTTTGTTCGTGATAGATAGGATGGTAGACCTCATCGCTCACCAGTTGAATTTCGCGCGACGCGGTGAACTCGTGCAAGCTGTCCAGTTCCGCATCGCTGATCGTGGCGCCACTGGGATTGTGGGGACTATTAATCAAAATCAGCTTGGTATTGCGATCCACCAGTTGCTTGATCTCTTCAATATCGATACGGAAGCCGTTCTCCTTCCGAAGCGCGTAGGAGCGAATTTCGATGCCGAGCGATTCGGGCAGCGCGGAAAATGGAGGATACCCGGGTCGCGGCAGGACAACGTTGGCGTCAGGTTCTGCCGCCAGCCAAAACAGCACCAGCAAGGCCTCAGAGGCGCCAGTCACGACCTGAACGGTCTCGACGCTCACATCCTGCATCTCGGCGATGGCCTCGCGTAAGCCCTCGGCTCCGGCTGGCCGGCTGTAGGCCAATTTGTGGTTCAGGAAGCGCTCCCGCTCCTCCTCACTGGCGAGACTCAGGATCTCATTCAGGGTCCAGCGCGGTCCTTCGCTGGAGGCCAGGTTGAATTCGATGTCGTGCTCGTAGCTGTCCAGCCACATATCCAGCAGAAAAGGTTTCAATTGCATATCGCACCTCGAAAATTAGATCAGCGGATCATCGTCGATGTCGATTTCGCACCCTACCCAACGCCCGATCATGAAACCCTCCGCACGGCCGGACGCAGGTCCGCCGTCACCGGAGCCTTCTGCTCCGACCCCGCGTTCCGCTCGCCGCGGCGAATCAGCACAATCGCTCCCAGAATCGCCACCGACGACGCGACAATCCGCACATTCAGCAACTCCCCAGCCAGCAGCCATCCCAGCAGCACCGCAACCACCGGATTGGCATACGTGTGCGTCGCCACCAGCGCAGGCGGACACTGCTGCAGCAGCCACGTGTACGCAGTGAACGCCACCACTGATCCAAAAATAATCAGATACGCCAATCCCAGCCACGACCGCAACGTGATGCCAGCCCAATGCACCGTATGAAACTCACCCGTGACTGCAGCCGCGATTAATAACATCATCGCGCCGCACACCAGCGGCACCGCCGTCCGCGCCAAAGCATCCGTGGGCAATTTCACTTTCGCCGATAGCACCACGCCACCCGCCCAGGCCAGCGAACCCGTAAGCACCGCGATCACGCCCAGCAGCGTCGATCCCTTTGCGCCCAACTCGCTCGCCATCAGGATCGCCACTCCCACCACGCCCAAACCCAATCCCAGCGCGCTCATCCGGCTGATACGCTGCTGGCCCGTCGCCCACGCCAGCAGCAGAATGAACATCGGCTCGGTCGCAATCAGCAATGCCGCCAGCCCCGATCCCACATACTGCTCCGCCCAATGCAGCGACCCATGGCCGATCAGAAAATAGAGCGCACCCACCGCCATGCCTGCAGTCCAATGCTCAAGCTTCGGCCGGTATCCGCGGGCCCACGCCCACACCAGCAGAATGCTGCCCGCAACCGTATGTCGCAGTCCTGCCGTAAGCAGCGGCGGAATCGTCTCGACCGCATACCGAATTGCCAAGTACGTTGATCCCCACACTAAATAGATCGCGGCGAAGGCGAGCGCCAGCTTGATGTTGTACGCGCGGTTGCGGTCGGGTTGAGTTGCGGGGACGATCACGGGCCTGCCTCCTATGATTCTCATCCGCTCGTGCGGGAGTCTTTCTTTTCCAGGCATTCGCATTTCATCGCTGCGGTCTCGGATCTGGGCCAGGGTTTGTGCGGGCTCGGTTCGGAACATCGCCTAACCTCCTACAGTTATTTCATAGGTTAGGCCAATCTTACGTTCAACAATATAACTTGTCAATACAGTTTTAATGGTTAGATAATAGAGTGTAGAAAAAATTCGAAGCGCCCTATGTCCCAAAAGAAAAGTCCGAAACGCCGCCTGCCACAGTTCGATCTCATTGGCGGATCGGTGCCGCTCGACTTCATCAACACTTACGACGATCGCTTCTCCCACGAACCCAAAGAGTTGCTCAAGAGCTACGCCGATCTGGTCCGCTTCGCCGAAGACACGCACATCCTCGAACCGGCCCACGCCGATCATCTCGCGCAATTGAGTCAGGACTCTGCCCGCGACGCGGACCGCGCCCTTCATGCCGCAATCGAGTTGCGTGAGGCCATCTTCACCGTGATCTGGGCGATGGTCACAAAGAAGCCGGTGCCGCGGCCAGCGCTGCGCAAGCTGAATGAATATATGCAGCAAGCCGCGCAACACTCGTCTCTAGTGCAGGAGAACGGAAAGTTTGCGTGGCAGTTCGATGACGTCCGCGATCACCTCGAAGCCCCGCTGTGGCCCATCGCCCGTGCAGCCGCAGAATTGCTCGCCTCAGATCATCTGGAATTCGTGCGCGCCTGCGCCTCAGAAACCTGCCAGTGGCTATTTCTCGATGTCAGCAAAAACCACCGCCGCCGCTGGTGCGACATGACAAGGTGCGGCAACCGCGAAAAGGTCCGCAACTTCTACGCCCGCAAGAAAAAGAAATAGCAAAATTAAATATCCAAGAAGAGTGGCCCGCTACTCACGTCGTGCAATTTGCGTCGTTAGGTGGCAACCGACCCTTCACCGGATACCACCGGCCTACACGCCATATACAATCCTCACCAGTTTCTCATCACCCCGGAGGCCCGCCATGATCTTCCGTCCACTCATCCTCACTCTGCTAACAACCGCAGCCCTGGCGCAGAACACTGCTTCGCAAAATGTTGTCCACTACACCACCACCATCTACAACGTGAAATATCTTTTCGCCACCGCCGACCCGGTAGCGCGCCTGAAGTCTGGCGACATTCTCGACACCAACACGCTCGACTGCTTCGGCAACGCCATCAAGAAGCCCGGCGACACCCTCAGCATGGCCAAGGGAGACAACCCGCTCGCCGGCCCGTTCTACGTCGAAGGCGCCGAGCCCGGTGACACCCTCGCCGTGAAAATTCTCGACCTGCAGGTTGACGGCGACACCGGCGTCGGCGCATTCGCCCCCGGATTCGGCGCTCTCAATGAGACCAGCTACACGCCCATGCTGCATCCCCCGCTGCCCGAAAAGGTCTGGATCTTTCCCATCAATCATGCCGATCACACGGCGACCTTCAAAGCCCTCGACTCCGATTTTTCGGTGAAGATTCCGCTGCATCCGTTTTTCGGATGCATCGGCGTCGCTCCGGCCGAAGGGGAGGCGCGCACCTCCGTCGTCCCCGCCGAATTCGGCGGCAACATGGATTCGCCCGAAGCCAGCGCCGGCAACACCGCCTATTTTCCCGTCAACGTGAAAGGGGGCCTGCTCTACATCGGCGACGGCCACGCCGCCATGGGCGACGGCGAGATCGCCGGTACAGCCATCGAAGTCCCGCTGAAAGCTCGGGTGCAGTTGAGCGTAATCAAAGGCCGCAAGATCGACTGGCCGGAATTCGAAAACGAAGACGCCATTATGACGGTCGGCGCTTATCGCCCGCTGGACGATGCGTTGCGCATCGCCTTCACCGAACTGGTGAAATGGATCCACCGCGACTACGGATTGTCCGAGCTGGATGCCTACGAACTTCTGTCGCAGGTAGGCAAGATTCACTTGAACGAAATGGTCGATCCCAACTACGTGATCGTTGCCTCAATCGAGAAGAAATACCTGCCGCCTAAAAAGAAATAGAACTTCGGCAGTGCCCACAGACGGTGCCCCATTTGAAAGTTGGGCAGGGAATTAGAGATCTAAGTTCTCCCCTCGACCAGCATCCGCATCCCATATTTCGGCCGCAACGTAATCAAAGGCTGCGGCTCAACGCGATGTCCCGGCACCAGACTCAATTTCCACTTCTGCGCGAGCGTCGCCAGCACCAGCACGCCCTCCATCCAGGCAAACGATTCCCCAATGCACTGCCGCGCCCCAGCCCCAAACGGAAAGTAAGTGAACTTCAATCGGCGCGCCTTAGCCTCAGGCGTGAACCGTTCCGGATCAAAGCGCAGCGGATCCGGAAAAAATCGCGCATCGCGGTGCAGAACGAACTGGCTCATCAGCACCGTAGTCTTCGCCGGAAGAAAATATTCTCCAAGCCGGAAATCCGACAGCGCATACCGCCCCATCGCCCAGGCCGGCGGATAGAGCCGCATCGACTCCGCCAGCACCATCTCGGTATATCGCAGCCGCGTCACATCGTCGTAGCCCGGCAGCCGTCCCTGCAGTTCGCCATCGATCTCCGCCTGCATCCGCTGCTCGCATTCCGGATTCTGCGATAGCAAATACCAGGTCCAGGAAAGCGCGTTGGCGACCGTTTCGTATCCCGCCAGAAAAATCGTGATCACCTGATCGCGCAGGGATCGCTCTGATTCCGCACTTCGATCCGGCGAGGCCGCCAGCATCATATCCAGCAATGATCCACCGCTCGAAGCCTCGCGATCCCGCCCCTGCCGCCGGTGCGCTTCAATCATGCGATAGACCACTGCATCAATTCTCTTCCGCGCCTTCACAAACGCCGCCAGCCCCGGAGGCCGCACATGCACCAGCCACTCCGCCGCAGGCAGCATGACGAGAAAATTGTAGAGACCCATGATGCGATTGATCGCGTCGGCCAGCTCGTGCACCTCATCGCCCGACTGCTCTCGCAAATTCGTAGCGAACAGAGTCTGCGCCACGACGTTCAGCGTGAGATGCATCATGTCGATGGCAATATCACGCCGCTCGCCTGCGCGCCACTTCTCGCGCATCACCACAGCCTCGCGCACAATCGTTGACGCATACTCCGGAATCCGCTGCCGGTGAAATGCCGGTTGCGCGGTCTGCCGCTGCGCCCGATGTTGCGCGCCCTCCGCGGTAATCATGCCCTCGCCCAGCAGCATCTTCGACCGCTGCACCGTGCGCTCTTTAATGAAGTTGTCGTTCTGCACAACCAGCACTTCGCGAATGTAGTCTGGATGGTTCAGAAACAGAATGTGATTCCAGCCGATTTTGTAATGCGCAATGTCGCCGTACTCTTCGGCGAGGTGCTCGAACAAATGGATGGGATTCGCCGGCCGAAACCGCCGGAAGGCAAACCACAAAAGATTCCGCTGAAATCCAGGAGGGAATTTATAAGCCGCGCCGGTCGCAGCCTCGCGCTCATCTTTTACAGCAAACGCCATGAGTCCAGTTTACTGCGCCGGGAGGGCTATTCTGCCAGAGACGAGGCGTGAATGGACTCGAGGCATCATCCCGAAGGCCCGCGCCTAAGCCGCGCCCTTCGCCATCAGATCCAGGTCGGCCAAAACTTCCCGGCTATGCTTGACTGGGTCCACGCTGATGTATGCCTTCGCAATCTTGCCGGATGGATCGATCAAAAACGTATTCCGCGTAGAAAACTTCACCACGCCAAAATTCGTCAGCGATCCATAAGCGCCGCTGACCTTCTTGTCCGTATCGGCCAGCAGCTTGAAGTTCAGCCCATCTTTCGTGCAGAAGCGCTTGTGCGATTCCACGCTGTCCACGCTCACGCCCAGCACCACCGCATTCCGTGCCGCATACTTCGGTTGGTCCACTTCAAAATTGTGCGCCTCGCGCGAGCATCCCGGCGTCTGATCCTTCGGATAAAAATAGAGCACCACCCACTTGCCGCGATAATCCTTCAGACTGACAGGCGTTCCATCCTGCGAAGGCAGCGTGAAATCCGGAGCGTTGCTGCCCACCGTTGGCGTCACCGACCGCGACAAAACTCGCGGCACCAGCAACACGGCAACAATCAGCACCAGCAATATCAATAGAATGCGCAACATTCGATTTCTCCCATGCCGCTCAATCGTAGCGATTCTAAAGCGAAAACTCGCGTTCCGCGCGCACAAACTTCCGCGCTTGCCTTATGATGAGATATCGCCTCTTTTCCAATAAAATAAGCGACGGAGACAGCAGACGTGCCTCAAACGGAAACCGACGGCTTGGAAGTACTCGAAACGCGGGAGTGGGTCGATTCCCTCGACTACGTTCTTGAAAAAGGCGGGCCCAACCGCGCGGGACGCCTGCTGCAGCAACTCGCGCTGCACGCGCGTCGTGAGGCCGGCGTCAACCTGCCCTTCTCGGCGACCACGCCATACCAGAACACCATCCCGACCCGCCAGCAGGCGCCATTTCCCGGCAGTCAGGAGATGGAGCGCCGCATCAAGAGTCTGGTCCGTTGGAACGCGCTTGCCATGGTTGTCCGCGCCAACAAAATTCAGGAAGGCATCGGCGGACATATTTCCACGTTCGCCTCCGCCGCCACGCTCTACGAAGTTGCCTTTAATCATTTCTTTCGCGCGCAAACCGAAACTGGCGACCGCGACATCGTCTATTTCCAGGGGCATGCCGCGCCCGGAATTTATGCCCGTGCCTATCTCGAAGGCCGCATCTCCAAAGAAAAGCTGCAGAATTTTCGCCGCGAACTGAAGCCCGGTGGCGGGCTCACCTCCTATCCGCATCCCTGGCTCATGCCCGATTTCTGGGAGTTTCCCACTGTCTCCATGGGACTCGGCCCGATTCAAGCCATCTATCACGCGCGCTTCATCAAGTATCTCGAGAACCGCGGCCTGAAGCAGTCGACGGGAGGCAAAGTCTGGGCCTTCCTCGGTGACGGCGAAATGGATGAACCCGAATCGCTCGGCTCCATCACGCTTGCGTCGCGCGAAAAACTCGACAATCTCATCTTCGTCGTCAACTGCAACCTGCAGCGTCTCGACGGCCCGGTTCGCGGCAACGGAAAAATCATTCAGGAACTTGAAGCCATCTTCCGCGGCGCGGGATGGAACGTCATCAAGTGCATCTGGGGATCCGATTGGGACAGTCTCATTCAAAATGACCGCGACGGCCTGCTGGTGCGGCGTTTGGGCGAAGTCAGCGACGGCCAGTACCAGAAATATTTCGTCGAGAGCGGCGCCTACTTCCGCCAGAACATGTTCGGCACCGACCCTCGCCTGCTGAAGATGGTCGAGCATCTTTCCGACGAGCAACTCGCGCGCATGCGCCTCGGCGGACACGATCCCATCAAGGTTCACGCCGCATTTCGCGCGGCGGTCGATCATACCGGCCAGCCCACCATCGTTCTCGCCAAAACCATCAAAGGCTACGGCCTCGGGGAAGCCGGCGAAGGCAAGAACATCACCCACCAGCAGAAAAAATTGAACGAAGAAGAGCTGGAGATGTTCCGCTCGCGCTTCGGCATTCCCATCCCCGACGACGAACTGCATATGGCGCCCTTCTATCGTCCCGCCGACGACAGCGCCGAGATCAAATACATGCAGGCGCGCCGCCAGCAACTCGGCGGCTACATGCCGCAGCGCAAGCTGCGCGCGGCACCGATGAAGCCCTTCCCCGATTCGCATTTCGAGGAATTTCACAAAGGCACCGATGGCCGCGAAGTTTCCACCACCATGGTCTTCGTCCGCCTGCTCGCGAAACTCCTGCGCGATCCCGAACTCGGCAAGTTCATCGTTCCTATCGTCCCCGACGAAGCCCGCACCTTCGGCATGGAAGCTTTATTCAGGCAGGTGGGAATTTATTCAAGCGTGGGCCAGAACTACGAACCCGTCGACATGGACACGCTCCTTTATTACAAGGAAGCGAAGAACGGCCAGATCCTCGAAGAAGGCATCACCGAAGCCGGATCCATGTGCTCTCTCATCGCCGCCGGCACGGCCTACGCGAATCACGGCATCAACACGATTCCTTTCTTTATTTATTATTCGATGTTCGGCTTCCAGCGCATCGGCGATTTAATCTGGGCCGCCGGCGACATGCGTTGCCGCGGATTCCTCATCGGCGGCACCGCCGGACGCACCACGCTTGCCGGAGAAGGCCTGCAGCATCAGGACGGCCACAGCCATGTGCTCGCCCTTCCTGTGCCCAATCTGCTCGCGTACGACCCGGCGTTCGCTTACGAAATCGCCATCATCATTCAGGACGGCATCAGGCGCATGTACATCGATCAGGAATCGATTTTCTACTACCTGACCGTCACCAACGAACCGCTGCCCATGCCGGAAATGCCCGCCGATCCTGGTGTTCGCGAGGGCGTGCTCAGGGGCCTGTATCGTTTCAAGACCTCGACCATGAAAGATGCCAAGTTGCGCGCGCAACTGCTGGGCAGCGGCACCATCATGTTTGAAGTTCTGAAGGCGCAGCAATTCCTCGAACAAAAATATGGAATCGCCGCCGATGTCTGGAGCGTCACCAGTTACAAGCAGCTCTATCGCGACGCCAACGATTGCGAGCGCTGGAACCTGCTGCATCCAACGGAGACGCAAAAAATCCCGTACGTCACCGAGAAACTGAAAGACGCGCAGGGCCCGTTCATCGCGGCCTCTGACTATATGAAGGTATTGCCCGAAAGTCTGGCGAAGTGGGTACCCGGACAACTGGTTTCACTCGGTACCGACGGCTTCGGCCGCAGCGAAAATCGCGCCGCGCTGCGTGACTTCTTCGAAGTCGATGCCAAGCACATCGTGCTGGCCACGCTGGGAGCGTTAGCCCGCGAAAAGAAAATCAGCACCGACGTGGTAAAGCGAGCCATCAACGAACTGGAAATCAACGCCGAAAAAGCAAACCCGGCGATCAGCTAAAGTTCGCATCAGGGCACGCCTTCAGGCATGCCGAAACGCAGATTGAAGCACAAAGCGATCCGTAGGGTGAAGACGCCGACCGGACGCTGCAGACCGCGCCCCGAAGGGGCGGTATACATAGCCCAGGACGTAAGTCCTGGGTCGCAACCAAAAAAGGGAACAAGTCCCGTAGGGACGACACAGCCCGAACCTGACATTCAAAAGGAACGCAACGCGGTGATTGAATTCAAACTGCCGGAACTGGGCGAAAACATTGAGCAAGGCGACCTCGTGCGCCTGATGATCGAACCGGGCGCCAGCGTAAGCGCTGGTCAATCGGTGATGGAACTTGAAACCGACAAGGCGGTCGTCGAAGTTCCTTCGTCGGTGACGGGCACCGTCCAGGAAATTCGCGTCAAACAAGGCGACAAAGTAAAGGTCGGACAAGTCGTCTTCACCGTCGACGGAAATGGAGCCCCGAAAGAGGCCGCGCCGGCAGCCGCAACGACCAAGCCTGCCGCGCCAGAATCGAAACCTCAACCGAAACCGCAACCTGCCGCCCAAGTGGAGCCGCCGCCCACAACGTAACGGCCCCTGGCCCCAGTGAATTCACTCTCCCCGAACTCGGCGAGAACATCACCCAGGGCGATCTCGTCCGCCTCATGATTTCCCCCGGCACGAAAGTTTCCGAAGGCCAGCCGGTCATGGAACTCGAAACCGACAAGGCCGTCATCGAAGTTCCTTCCTCGGTCAGCGGCATCGTCAAAGACGTGCGCGTCAAAGAAGGCGAGAAGATCAAAGTCGGACAGGTCATCTTCACCCTCGAAGGCGGCGCGCCCGCCGCGCCCGCGCCCTCTCGCTCGCGCAATGCTCCCGTTGAGCACGTTTCCGGACAACATGGCGCCCGCCTCGCCTTTCAGGCCGCGATCCGCGCCGAAGGCAAGACCGAGCAGCAAGCTCTTCCTCCCGATCAGCCGCAATCGTCTCCGCCGGTTTTCTCCATGCCGGTGCAGCTTGGAAAAGTTGCGGGCACCGAGCATCGCCAACCGATTCCCGCCGCCCCGGTTGTGCGCCGTCTCGCTCGCGAAGTCGGCATCGATATTTATGAAGTAAAAGGTTCCGGCCCCGGCGGCCGCATCAGCGAAGACGACGTCAAGGCCTACGCGAAATCCCTGCTGCAAGCGGCAACTGCGGCAGCCCAAGCTCCGCCGCGCGCCGGACATTTCATTCAACCGCAGCTTCCCGACTTCGCCAAGTGGGGCAAGATCGAGCGCGTCTCCATGCGCGGCGTGCGCCGCAAGACCGCCGAACATCTCGCCGAAGCGTGGAACGCGATCCCGCACGTAACGCAGCAGGATCGCGCCGACATCACCGAGCTCGAGCAACTGCGCGCCCGTTTCGCGCCCCGCGCCGAAGAGGCCGGCGGCAAGATGAGCGTCACCGCCATCGCGCTGAAAGTTTGCGCCGCCGCGCTGAAAGTTTTCCCGCAGTTCAACGCCAGCATCGACATGGAGAAGGAAGAGATCGTCTACAAGCAGTACATCCATATCGGCGTTGCCGTCGACACCGACCGCGGCCTGCTCGTTCCCGTGATCCGCGACGTAGACAAGAAAAACATCGTCGAGCTGGCAGTCGAACTTTCCCAGCTCTCGAAGAAAGCTCGCGACAAAAAAATTACGCCCGAAGAAATGCAAGGCGGCACATTCACGATTACCAATCTTGGCGGCATCGGCGGCATCGGATTTACGCCGATCGTGAATCATCCCGAGGTCGCGATTCTCGGCCTCTCGCGCTCCCGCATGGAGCCCGAATATATCAACGGAAAGTTCGAGCCGCGCCTGATTCTGCCGCTCTCGCTCTCCTACGATCATCGCCTGATCGACGGAGCCGACGCCGCCCGCTTCCTGCGCTGGATCGCCGAAGCCTTCGAACAGCCGTTCCTGTTATCAGTACAAGGATAGCCATACCGTAGAGACGTAGCTTGCTACGTCTCTGCCAGCAATACCGGTAAACATCGAGCCTGTGATACTGCCCGCAGAGACGTTGCAAGCAACGTCTCTACGAAGGAAATTCATTCGCCCACATGCCTGAAAATCAAAACATCGCCGTAGTCGGCGCCGGCCCCGGAGGCTACGCCGCCGCATTCCTCGCTGCGGACCTGGGAATGACCGTCACTCTCATCGACCCCGAAATCAATCCCGGCGGCGTCTGCCTCTACCGCGGCTGCATTCCGTCGAAGGCGCTTCTGCACGTCGCCAAACTGATCGAAGAATCGCAGCAAGCCAAGGACTGGGGCATCGAATTCGCCGCGCCCAAGATCGATCTTGCCCGCCTCCGTGGCTGGAAAGAAGGAGTCGTCAAGAAGCTTACCGGCGGCCTTGGCATTCTCTCCAAGCAGCGCAAAGTGAAATACGTGCAAGGCCGCGCCGCCTTCGAAAATTCCACCACGCTGCGTGTGACCAAAGCCGACGGCTCGCAGGAAAATCTTTCCTTCGATCGCATCATTCTCGCCACCGGCTCGCGCCCCGCCATCGTTCCCTCGCTTAAGCTCGACACCCCGCGCATGATGGATTCCACCGGCGCGCTCAACCTCGAAGACATCCCCGGCACTCTGCTCGTAGTCGGTGGCGGATACATCGGCCTCGAACTCGGCTCCGTCTACGCCGCGCTCGGCACGCGCGTCACCGTCGTCGAAATGCTCTCTGGCCTGCTTCCCGGCGCCGACCGCGACCTCGTCCTCCCGCTCCACAAGCGGCTGGAAAGAATGTTCGAACAGATCCTGCTGAACACGACCGTCGCGTCCGTGAAAGATGAAGGCAATAGCATCCGCGCCACGCTTAAGGCACAAGACGGCAGCACGCAGGAAAAAGTATTCGATCGAGTCTTAGTCTCCGTCGGCCGCAAGCCGAATTCCGAAATCGAAGGTCTCGACAAAACTCGCGTTCAAATCGGCCAGCGCGGATTCATTCAGGTCAACAAGCAACTCCAGACCGACGATCCCGCGATCTACGCCATCGGCGACGTGAACGGCGAGCCCATGCTCGCGCACAAAGCCATGCATGAAGGACGCACTGCCGTCGAAGCCATCGCCGGACACAAAGTCGCCTTCGAGCCCAATGCCATCCCCGCGGTCGTCTTCACCGACCCCGAAGTCGCGTGGGCCGGGCTCACCGAAACCCAGGCGCAGAACGAAAATCGCGAAATCAAAGTCGCGAAATTTCCCTGGGCCGCGTCCGGCCGCGCCGCCACGCTCGATCGCACCGAAGGCATGACCAAACTCCTCATCGATCCCCAAACCGAGCGCGTGCTCGGAGTCGGCATCGTCGGAGTCGGCGCCGGCGAAATGATCGCCGAAGGCGTCCTCGCCATCGAAATGGCCGCACTCGCCAAAGACGTCGCCCTCACCATTCACCCCCATCCCACGCTGTCCGAAACCGTAATGAACTCCGCCGAAGTGTTTTACGGCACCAGCACCGACATCTATCGCCCCAAGCGCGGATAACTCCTCGCTTCCACGGACGAACACATCCGGGGCTACGTGGCGTCATCCTGATTTTTCGTCCAGGGATTCCGTTTCGATACAATGATTTCTCATTCACAGAATTTTCGCGCCTCAGAACACGCGCACCGCATCACAGATCAGATCGCTATGTCTCGAATGCGCAATCCGCGAAGGCTCGCCGCACTCCTAGTAATTCTCTGCCTCGCAACGGCGGCCGTCGGCCAGATTCCCGGCACCACGTCCGCCAGCGCGCCTGCGAAAACTTCTACCGATCCGCTCAATCGCACCACGCCCTCCGGCAGCATCCTCGGATTTCTGCAGGCCGCGCAGTCCGGCAACTACACGCTGGCCGCGCAATACCTGCAGATGAGTGCCGCGCATCGCCAGTCTCAAGGCGAGCAAATCGCCAGCGAATTGAAGATCGTCATGGACCGCGCCTTCAACGGTCGCGTGGGCGCCTTCACCGACGCCGACGGCACTCCGCAGGAAGGCGTTCCTCTGGGCGCACAGCGCATCGGCACCATGTCATCCGGAGATGTCGACGCCAATCTCGACATGGTGCGCGTGAGCGATCCCAGCGCCGGAAAAATCTGGCTCGTCTCCGCCGAAACGCTCGCCAAGCTTCCCGAACTCTACGAGCAGGTCCAGGCACGCCAGGTCGAGAACAAACTTCCCAGCTTCCTGGTCAAGCATCAGATCGGCGGCATGCCCCTGTGGCAGTGGATTGCCCTGCTGATTGCCGTGCCACTCGCCACGGCCGTGGGCTGGATCATCGTGGTGCTGCTGTGGATTCCGCTGCGCTGGTGGGCGCGCCGCCGCGGTCAGGTCGACGATTCCGACTGGCGCCACGTCTCGGGCCCCGGCTGGCTCGTCGCCGGTACGCTGGTTCATCAGGTCATGGCGCGCTATCTGGGAATGCCGGTCTTGCCGCGTCATTATTACTACCAGTTCAGTTCGGTCGCGCTCATCATCGGCGCCACCTGGATTGTCTGGGGCATCGTGCAATGGTTCCTGCGGCGCGTGCGCAATCGTGCCCTGGCCTACGGCCACGCTGGTACCGGATCGCTCATGCTTCTGGGCGAGCGCTTATTAAAGGCTGCAATTTTTCTAACCGGACTCTTCGTCGTGCTGGGCAGCCTCGGCGTGAACCTGACCACGGCTCTTGCCGGCGTCGGCATCGGCGGTCTCGCCATCGGCTTCGGCGCGCAACAGACCATCGCCAACCTTTTCGGAGGAGTCTCCGTCCTGGGCGATGAAGTCATTCGCGTCGGCGACGTGTGCACCTTCGGTGATCGCACCGGCACGGTTGAAGATATCGGCCTGCGCTCCACCCGCGTGCGCACCGAAGAGCGCACGCTTCTGGCAATTCCCAACGGCACGGTCGCGACCATGAACGTTGAGAATCTCAGCCGCCGCGACAAGATCCTCTTCAAGATGAAGCTCGCGCTGCATCCTGAAACCAAAGCCGATCAATTGCGCGTCGTGCTCGCCGAACTTCGGCGCCTGCTTGAGAATCATTCCAAGGTAGAGAAAAACTCCGTGCGCGTGCGCCTCATCGATATTTCCGGCGGCTCGCATATCGCAGAGATTGTCTCCTACATCCTGACCCGCGACTTCAACGAGTTTGCTGCCGTCCGCGAGGATCTCCTATTAAGCATGATGGGGATAGTCGAAGACTCCGGCAAAGGCCTGGCCCAACCCTCGCAAACGCTCTACATCAAGAGCGATCAAAGCCCGCAGAAAGAAAAACCTGACATGCCCGAGAAGAAATGACCAGATACACTCGCGTGGCGGCGGACGCATTCGTCCGCCCGCGAGCGCAGCGAGCCCCCGGCACGAATGCGTCCGGAGCTACGTGCGGCAAGAGGCCGAGGATTATCCGCGTGAATCCGCGGCAAAGAACTTTCCTTCACTTCGGCTCGGCCGCATCCGCCAGTCGATGCACTCCCGACCGGCGCAGTGCAAACAGCACTGCCCAGCCCGCTAGCCCGAGCGAGCAAAAGAAGATCCACAAAACCACAATGCCCGATAGCAGCGTCGAGTGCGGTGCCGGTTGAATCGGCCCGATGGGCGGATTCACATCCGCCAGCGAAATCCCGATCGCCTCGCCTTTCTGTATGGCCAGCATTACTCCACCCAGAATCACCGCCATCAGAATGGCAGTCGTCTTGGGAAAACGGAATCCGTTGCGCATCTCAAACCTCCCAGTAGGAAATCCCCGCAGATGTTCCTGAACCACTCCGGACATCAGTCCCGCAGTCTCTCGCCAGTAAAACCTCACACGCCCCGTCCATTCCTTTGTCGTCATCTCGTCTCGCGCCTCGGCGAAGATCGCAACCATCTCGTCGCCGTACTCGAGCCGATACATCGCCGGATAAAAGCGCAGCAAAAATCGATAGAGAGTAAGCACGGTCAGGACTCCTTTGTACTGACACGCAAGCTAGCCAATCGGGTAATGTGCTTCAAGCGACTCACTTCAAGCTGAAGATTTTTACGGCCGGTCGCACTCAGGCGATAGGTCTGCCGCCCGCGCGGAGTGTCTTTCTCCTCCAGCCGTTCGATCCAACTCGCGTCGAGCAATCGCCACAACGCTCCATAAAGCGTGCCCGTACTCAGCACTACGCGCCCGCCGCTCATCTGTTCCACGTCTTTCAAAATCGAATACCCGTGCTGCGGCTGCCCCGCCAGACTGAGCAAAATCAGAAGCACTGGCTCGGTAAGCGGCAAACTCTCCATTAAGTCCTCCAACGACATGTCGCACAACGCCATATTGCGCGAAACCGAAACCGATGTCAAGCAAAGAAATAAAGAGCGCAGGTGTGCCTGCGAACGTCGCGCCCTTTCCCTGGCGAACTTCGCGCTTAAAGCTTTGGACCCAAGCGACCCGACCCCAAGTCCCCAGGTTTTGAACGGGCGCGGCTTCAGCCGCGCCGCAAACCGACCCCAAATCGACCGGCTTCAGCCGCTGAGGGGCGCCCTGTGTTCACTGAACCATCTCAAGAACAAATGCGTGGGAAAATAAATGACCGCAGGCACCACAATCAGATAACTCAATAAATATGCCCACCCCGCCATCACCTGCTGCTCATGAAAAAAGAGCCCGCGCGCCCAGTTCACATCAAGCCCCGGCTTCCACCAATAATTAATCGGCACCACAATCCAGGTGGTCAGAGTTTGCAACTTCCATCCGCGCGGATCGTACCCCAAGCGCCAAATCGCCCACAAAAGCAGAGGTGGCACGACCACATGAAACAAACTCAGCAGCCGAATTGCCAGCGGGATCCCAGGATCGAACATATATTCCGTCCCGCCAATCCAATGCCGCCCCGTCATCAGCGCGCCCGCCAGGTCGATCGTATACAGCGCTTGAAACAGCAATAACCCGCAAGCCGCCCAGGAAAAAATCAGTGCACTCTCCAGCCACAGCCCAATTCCAATCAGCACATTCCCCATGTCGCAGAAGAACAGAAAATTCTGCGGCCCATATTGCCGCCAATACACCGGAGCCCAAACCAAAAGCCATACCGTCCATCCCACCTTCAGCCAAAGCGGAATCCGCATGCGACGCATTGTATGCCGACGGAACGGTCATCCTGAACGCAGGCGATTTTCAGGCCGAAGCGAAGGATCTCCCGGCCGGAGCTCTGCCGTCTTGCCGTCTTTATTTTCCAGCGAATTACCAGCGTAACTTGCTGCCTACTTACGCCTGTACCTACGATGACTTTAGTATGAGCTACCAAGCACTTCTTTTCTGTCCTGACGAAAAAACCGCCCGCACGGTCACCCAGGTTCTCACCGACCTCGAGTTCGAAGTCGAAGCCTGCGTCGAGACCTTCGCCGCGGTCAAGAAGCTTATGGGCGCGCACTTTGACGCGGTGGTCGTCGACTGCGACAACGAGCAGAACGCCACGCTGCTGTTCAAGAGCGCTCGCAATTCCGCCGCCAATCAGGCCTCGCTGGCTGTCGCCGTGGTGGAGGGTCAGGCCGGAGTCGCCAAGGCATTCCGCATCGGCGCCAATCTGGTGCTCACCAAGCCCATCAATATCGAACAAGCCAAGGGAACGCTGCGCGTAGCTCGCGGCCTGCTGCGCAAAGGCGAGCCCAGCAAGGCCACGCCGAGCGCCAGCGCGGTGCCGCCCAGCGCGCCGGTAGGAGAAACAATTCCGAAGTCAGTAATGCCGCCGAGACCTGCCCAGCCGAAGCCGGTTACGGCCTCGCCTAAGCCAGCCCTCGACAAGCCAGTTCCCCGGCCCGCTTGGCCCGCGCCGGCAGCCATTCCGGCAGCAGCCGCGCAGGCATCCGCGCGCACATCTACGCCCAGCAACGCAGGAATCCCCGAAATCATCCTGGACGATTCCCCGGACACGCCCCAGGAATCTCCCACTAAGATTGCGGCGCCCGTTGTCCCTGCGCCGTCTTTCGCAGCGCCGTCGCTTGCAGCTCCGAAGTTGCCCGTCAGTGGACTTCCCACTCCGGCCAAGGTTGCTCCGAAAGCGCCGCCAGCGCGGCCTTCGGCGACCTTCGGAAGTGGAGCGGCCAGCGCTCCGGCTCCCGCCCGCGAGCCGCAGCGGCCACAAATCATCGAAGAGCCCGTTAAACCTGCGCCAGATGCGGTTTCCCAGCCGGTCGAAGAAATCGCGGAGATCGACGATCCCAGCCCGGCAAGCCATGCGCCCGCCCCATCATTCACTTTCGGCGGAGCCAATGTTCCCGAGACCAGCGGGGGCAACAAGAAAATCCTATCGGCCGTCGGCATCCTTGCTATCGTGGCCGCGGGCGGATACTTCGGCTGGACCTACTCTCAACGGCAGCCCGCCAGCCCGGCAACCAGCATCTCCAAACCAGTAGCCACCGCGCAGCCGCAACCGGCAAACGCTCAGCCTGCGATGCCCAAGGCAACGGCAGCGCCGTTGACCCAGCCCGCTTCGCAGCCAGCCACTCCCATCACCAGCGCCTCTGATAACACCGATACCCTGCCCGCCGCCAAACCATCGGCCGCGCCCGCAACCAAACCATCGCCTTCTGCTGCATCTACCAGCGCCAAGGCAGATGCCAGCGAACCTGCTCCATTGATCGTGAAAGGCGGAAGCAAGCCCGCAGCGCAAGGCAAGGTCTCCGTGCCCGACGTCTCCGCTCCCAGCGTCATCGGGATCGGCGCCGGCAACTCCGGCGAACTGCCGCCCAACATCGCCAGCAGCACATCGAACATCGCTCCCAAGCCGCTGCTGCAACGCATGAGCATCTCGCAAGGCGTATCGCAAGGATTGCTGATCAAGAAAGTGCAGCCCGTTTATCCGCACAACGGACTGAGCCAGGGCCTGGAAGGATCGGTGCAGCTACTGGCCACCATCTCCAAGAACGGCGACATCACCGCCATCAAAGTGGTAAACGGCGATCCGCAACTCGCCCACTCGGCCACCGAGGCAGTCAAGCAGTGGAAGTACAAACCGTATCTGCTCGACGGCGAGCCGGTCGAGATTCAGACTCCCATCACCATCAACTTCAAGTTACCCCGATAGTCCGAAGCAGAGTAAACCAGGGCATGCGATCGACGCTCGCATGCCCTGTTTGTTTTTAGCCCTCAGTTGGTCGCCCATTTCTCGCGCCGCCGTTTGCGCGAGAAGCGGATCTCCGCAAGTGCCTTCGTATACCGGTGCAGCCCGAAGAGTTTTCCACAGATTTATTCGCGTCATGTGACGAACAACCGTGACTGAGAATTTCACTCTGCATATTCTGTGCATCGTAGGTACCGGGTGTGATGCCGCGCTAGTCCTAGGAAACTCGTGGCCCCTGCAGCCTCCCCATGCGAGCGAGGAATAAAGGGACATCCGAACGCCAGGGTGCGTCAGAGGCTATCCCGAATAGCTCGGGGCTGCCACCCAATGTGGGAGTGATCACTCCTAAGCTTTAAAAGGCGGCAAGTGGAACGAGGATTGGCAAGAGAAGCAGAAAAGAATCGAAGGCAAGAGCCAAACGATGTAGAGAAAGCAGAAAATAAACTCGATTAGATTTTCTTTGCGACCTTCGCGGCCTGCGCGGTGAAAAACCTTTAAACGCAAAAGCAACTGCGAAGACCTTCACGCAATAAGATCCCTGCGGAGCCGCCGCCCGGCGTCTATTGCGGTTGCAGCATTTCGTCCACTACCAGCTTCGCGCCCTTATCCACGTTGATGACTTTATGCACCGGCGCATATCCGCTCATGGTTATGTCGATCACGTAGTTCCCTGGATCGAGCGCCGCATCGAGCGGTGAATTCTTGTCCATGATGTGCTGGTTGATCGACACCTGCGCGCCCTTGGGCTGGGTGTGGATGCTCACGATCGACTGCCCCGGCAGCGCGCTCTTCCCGCCAAAGATCTTCGACATCTTCCCCACCGTGCGAATGTCGTCGACATTGCCCAGGGGCCGCAGCGTAGGCGAGAAGTTGAAGGTCTGGCCCAGCACGAACTGCGTGTTCATGGTCTCGTCGAGATATCCCATCTTGCGCACCAGCACCACGTGCTGGCCGCCGCCGATGTTCACCTGCGCGGGCGTCTTTGTGCCCACATCGTGCCCATCGACGTACACGTTGGCGCCAGCCGGAGTGCTGTTGACCACCAGCGTGGCCGCCAACTGCGCCAGCTTGATCGAAGCGGTCGCGCGATTTCCCGAAGTCACCTGCACGGTACGCGAATCGCTCGCGTATCCGGCCTTGCTCACGGTAATCGAATGCGCTCCCGGCTCGAGATTGGATACAGCGAACGGCGTGACCCAACTCGGGTCGCTCCTGCCATCAATCTGTACTTGCGCGCCCGCAGGCGTGGAGTCAATGGCCATCTGCCCGGGAATGATCACCGGCGCGACTGGGGCAGCCTTCTTGTGCGGCGCGCGCTCGCGCGGAGCTGGAGCTGCGGCACGCTCGGCCGGAGCGGCCTTCTGCTGAATCTCTCGCGGCTCATCTTGCGCTGGCGCCTGGCGCCGGGGTTGCACTCTGCTGCGTCTGGCTGACCTCGGGCGCGGAATTCACCGCCGCTGCGGCAGCTTTGCCGGAATCGTCGTCGCTATTCTGCTGGTGAATGTAGTACGTCACCCCAATGCCAATCGCGAGGATCAGCGCTGCCGCTCCGCCCAGCGCATAGAGCGCCAGTTTCGGCGGCACGCCTTTGATCTCTTTGATCGCCTTCTCGGCAGCCTCGCGCGCGTTAACTTTCGGCTTCTCGTCTTTTCCTTCTCCGACCGTCCCGGTAAACATCGTTCCGCCCGGAGTCATCTTGGTCTGGGCGGGCACGTCCGGCGGTGGCGGAGGAGGCGCAATATAGACCTCCTTCAAAGGAGGCAGTTCGGAAATTTCCGAGAAGCTGGTGGCGGTGCTGCCTTCGCTGGCTGCGCCCTCGGCCATCATGGGATCGACCACGATCCTGGGCGCATTCTCTGCCGCAGGTTCGAAGGTTTCGATCTCCGGCTCATCCGCAACCGCGGAAGACATGTAGGTCGACGGCTGCTCAGCCGCCGCCAGCGTGGCTTTCACGCTCGCGGTGATGAATTGATTCGACAGATCGAGTTCCGGAATTTCGTCAGCCGGCCGGGAAATTGTTGGAGCGGAGTTCAGAGTTGCCGATGATCCCACCGCCACGGAGGCCGCTTTCGGCGCAGCCAGCTTCGATGCCGGCTTCGCCAGTCCAGAAGCCACCGGAGCCGCAACCCGCGATGGTGTGGGCGCTGCAGGCGGAGGCACGGGCTTCGCGATCACTGGAGGCGCAACCGCCTTTGCCGCAGGCTTCGGCGCCGCGGAAGCCACAAATTTCGACTGCGCCGCTGCCTTCACACCCGCAGGAACCGCGGCTGCCGCGGGCTTCGCCGCTTCCGCCTTCTTGGCCGCCGATGGCTTCGATTCCTTGCACTTCTCCAGATCGTCCAGCATCTCTCGGCCGTTCTGGTAACGTTGCGCCGGATCTTTCTCCAGCGCCTTCATAATCAGATCACTAAGCAGCGGATGCACTTTCGGATTCACGTGCACCGGAGCGACCAGCGTATTTTCCACAATGCTCTGCCGCACCGCTTCAATGCCATCGCCGTCGAATGGCCGGCGCTCGGTCACCATCTCATAGAAGATCGCGCCCAGGCTGTAGAGATTGGAGCGCCCATCCATGGGAAGGTCTTGCACCTGCTCCGGCGACATGTAATGCAGAGTGGGCGGAAGTCCGTCGGCCAGCAGGTGCGCAAAGTTGCCCACGCTCGAAACGCCGAATCCTAAAATCCTGACCGTGCCGTCCCAGCCGCACATGATCTTGGCTGGCTCCAGGCTGTAATGAACCATGTTGTGCGAGCTGGAGTAATCGAGCGCGGCGCACAGTTGGCGCCCGATGTCGAGCAGGTCCCAGATGGAAAATCCTTCTTTGCGCGCCAGCATGGTGGCAATGCTGTTGCCCTGCACATATTCCATGGCCGCGCAGAACTGGCCTTCGATTTCGCTCGCGCTATAGACATTGGTGATGTTGGGGCTGCTCAGAACCTTGGTGGCCTCGGTCTCCTCGAGCAGAGCCTTTTCGAGCGCGACCGCGCTCTCTCCGTAGGCGCTCAGCTGAATGGCCTTCAGGGCGATGGTCTGCCCGCTTTCCGGATCGTTGGCTTTATAAACCGTCCCAGTGGGCGATTTCGCCAGTTCACTGAGAATTTCGAAGTGGCCGATTTTCGTGGACATTCTCTCTAAGCTCCACTCCATCGCGAACCCTCCGCGTCGTCGCGAAAGCGGGGTTCGGCCGGCGGAGATTCAATGCGCAATGTGAACAGGATAGCGTCGCGCGCGCCCGCCTTCGAGTTACGAAGGTAAGCAGGGATCTGGGGGCGAAATCCATAGGCGGGCGCAGCCTGGCTCACGTAGCGGCGGACGCATTCGTCCGCCCCCGAGCGCAGCGAGGCCCTGACGCTATCGTCCGCCAGCGCGTTCGTCCACGTGTTCAAAAGGTCGGCCGGGCAGCGTAACTTTCGCCGCCGGTCCGCGGTTGTAACCGGCAGGGAATCAAGCAGATGACAATTGTCATCCGGCAGCCGTGACGATCACCACTTGTGGCCCGTCCGCGGCTGCGCGAGAGTATTTCTAGCAGGAATTCGGAGCGGATTTTGATTCAGGAGCAAATCCAACGCGGCGCGGTTGTCCTGGAATGAGTTTTTTCGTCTATGCTTGCCCTACCGGGACGTGCTCTACTCCTGCGCCCACCTTCCGGCATCCCTGGGGGTTCCAGCATGACACTGACTCGCTTTGTCACCAAGAACGCCTTCCGCAACAAGCGCCGCAGCACCTTGACGGTCTTGAGCATCGCTTTTTCTTTGCTCCTGCTCACCTTTATGATGACCCTGTGGCACGCCTTCGCGCTGGAAGATGGCAGTGCCGAATCGGCGGAACGGCTGGTGGTGCGTCACCGCGTATCCCTGACGTTTACCCTGCCCGGTTTTTATCGCGACAAGATTCGCACCGTTCCGGGAGTGGTTGCCGTCGTTCCAAGTTCGTGGTTCCAGGGAGTGTACAAAGACCAGAAGCCGGAGAATTTTTTCCCGCGATTCGGCACCGATCCCGACGAATTTTTCACCGTCTACCGCGACATAAAAATCCCCGACGATCAGCTCAAAGCCTGGCAGCGTGACCGGCAAGGCGCGGTCGTCTCCGAGGGACTGGCCGCAAAATACGGCTGGAAACTCGGCAGCAAGATTACGATTGTGGGTGATATCTATCCAGTCACGCTGGAGCTTTATATTCGTGGCATTTACCACGCCGATCCCGATCCTAAATCGCTTTACTTCAACAGCAAATACGTCGAGGAGGCGGTTCCGTTTTTCAAAGGTCAGGCTGGAACATTCAGCATTCTTGCCGACAATCCCAACGACGTCGGTAAAATCGCGGCCGCGGTGGATGACATGTTTCATAACTCGCCCCAGCCCACGAAAACGGAGAGCGAGAAAGCCTTTGGCCTTGAGTTTGTGGCCATGATGGGCAATGTGAAGGCGTTTATTCTCAGCATTTGCGGCGCCGTGCTATTCGCGACGCTGCTCGTCTCCGCCAACACGATTGCAATGTCAATCCGCGAACGCACCCGCGAAGTGGCCGTGCTGAAGACTCTGGGTTTCACTCGGGGCGGCGTGCTGGCGCTGTTCGTGAGCGAGGCGGTGGCGCTGGCGCTGATCGGCGGCCTGCTGGGCGCGAGCCTCGGAAGACTTATGGTATTTGGCTTTGCGCACTCGCCGCAGATGACATTTTTTCCATTGAAAATGACGCCGCAGATTTGGATTTCTGCGCTGCTGATTTCAGGAATCGTGGGATTGCTCAGTGCGGCGCTTCCGTCGTATCACGCGTCGCAAATCAACATCGTGGATGGCCTAAGGCATATAGGTTGATTTATGTAGGGACAGCCGCCCTCGGCTGTCCGGTCGAGCGAAGCTCGACGGTTGATGAGGGCAGAACAATTTTATGACGCTAGGCACCTTCATCGTGCGCAACGCCTTCCGCAACAAGCGGCGCAGCCTGCTGACCATGGTCAGCATCAGCTTCTCGCTGCTGTTGCTGACGATGATGATCTGCATCTGGCGCTCCTTCTACGTGGATCAGGTCGCGCCCGAGGCGGCGCGCCGACTGATTGTCCGCGACCGCGTTTCGCTGGCATTTTTTCTGCCCGCGTTCTATCGCGACAAAATCCGCGCCGTCCCCGGCATCACGGCCGTCGCGCCGATGACCTGGTTTGAAGGCCGCTACATCGATAATCGTCCCGAACATTTTTTCGCGCGTCTGGCGACCGATCCCGATGAATATCTAAAAGTTGCCTCCGACAAGATCGTTCCGCCCGAGCAACTGAAGGCCTGGCAGCAGGATCGCGCCGGAGCGCTGGTCGATGTCACGTTGTGCCAGAAGTATGGATGGAAGCTCGGCGACCATATTCACATTCAGGGAACGATTTTCCCGACCAATCTCGATCTGACGATTCGCGCTATTTATCACCGCGATCCGCCGCAGAACGCACTCTACTTCAATGCGAAGTATCTGGAAGAGGCCGTGCCCTGGTTCAAAGGGCAAGCCGGATGGTACGGCGCGCAGGTGGATTCGGCGGAGGATGTTGGCACAGCGTCGAAGACGATTGACGACATGTTCCGCAACTCGCCTCTGCAAACCAAAAGCGAAAGCGAGAAGGCGTTTCAGCTCGGCTTCGTCGCATCGCTGGGCAATGTGAAGGCATTCATTCTCGGAATCTGCGGCGCGGTCATGTTCGCCATCATGCTGGTCTCGGCGAATACCATGGCGATGGCGGTGCGCAGCCGTACCCGCGAAGTCGCTCTGCTGAAGACTTTGGGATTCACCAAACAGCGCGTGCTCTCGATTTTTGTCAGCGAGTCGGTGGCGATCTCGATGCTCGGCGGACTGCTGGGCATTGCAGTTGCCATTCCGGTGATCGCCGCGATGACGCACCAGTTCATCGGCCTCGGCATTCCGCTGGACATGCGGGTGAAGCCTCCGGCAGCGGGACTGGCATTGCTGGTCGCGGTGATTTTAGGCGTGGTCAGCGGATTTGTGCCCGCGTACCGAGCGTCCCACATGAATATTGTGGAAGGGCTGAGGCACATCGGGTAGCGGAATCCGCGTAACGGGAAAGTTTAAATCTATGGCGATACCGATCAGCTATAACATTCGCAATCTTAAGCTCCGCAAGGGGCTCACCATCATGACCGCGCTCGGCATTGCGCTCACCGTGACCACGGCGATCTTCCTGATGGCCCTGATCGCCGGCCTCGATCGCGCCTTCGTCAGCAGTGGCAGTAAGCTCGACGTGTTGGTGCTGCGCAAAGGATCAGAATCCGAGTTGACTGGCGGCTTCGACGCCTCGCTCTTCCCTACGCTTAAAACCCTGCCCGGCATTGCCAAAGACAGTCACGGCGAGCCCATGGCATCGGGCGAGTGGGTCGTGGTGATCGTGCTTCCCCGCAAAGATGGAACGGGTGAGGTCAACGTGACCGTGCGCGGCATGATGCCCGACGGCCTCGAGATGCGGCAACTGCCCGACGCCAAGGGCCACGAGAACGTCAAACTGGTTGCTGGGCGCTGGTTTCAGACCGGGCAGCGCGAGGTGGTGGTCAGCCAGTCGATCAGCGGCCGCTTCAATCATGCCAGCCTCGGCGACACGATGGAGTTCGGCAAAGGATCATGGAAAGTTGTCGGAGTCTTCGACGCCGGAGGCTCGGCCTACGATTCCGAAATCTGGGGCGATGTGAATCAGATGGCCTCCGACTTCGACCGCCAGGGCGGATACGCGTCCGCCTACCTGCGTGCGACTGATCCAATTTCAGCGGAGGCGCTGAAGAATCGCGTCAGCGATGATCAGCGACTCAAGCTCGATGGCGTTTTCGAGAACGACTACTACGCCAAGCAAACCAGTTCGGGCACGCCCATCAAAGTGATCGGCTGGGTTGTCGGAGTGATTATGGCGGTTGGCTCGATTTTCGCCGCCATGAATACGATGTACGCCGCGGTGGCGTATCGCGGGCGCGAAATTGCCACACTGCGCGTGATCGGCTTCTCGCGGCCTTCGATTCTCACGTCGTTCGTGCTGGAATCGTTGCTCATCGCGCTGCTGGGAGCGATCGTGGGAATTATTTTGATGCTGCCCTTCAACGGCATGCAAACTGGAACGTCCAATCAGGTGACGTTCAGCGAAGTAGTGTTCGCGTTGCGCATCACGCCGCAAGTGGCGATGCGGGCGATCATCTTTGCGCTGATCATGGGATTCGTCGGCGGGCTAGCGCCCGCATGGCATGCGGCACGGCAGAATATTCTGTCGGCGCTAAGGAGTTAGCCCTTAACCCGTGGCCCCGGACGCATTCGTCCGGGGCGCTCACTCCGCTCGCGGGGCGGACGAATGCGTCCGCCACTACGTGAGATTAGGACGTAACGACATTTATGGCGATTGACACCAAACACGACGACTTGCAGAGCCTGCGCATCGACCGTTCGCAGCGCGGCGGCAATAGCAATGACGGCGGCGGCGAGCCGCCCGCATGGGCGAAGCGTTACATCATCGGCGGCATCGTCCTGATCCTGTTGCTCGGACTGTTGGCGCTGGGGTACCGCGCTCTCTCCGCCAACGTGCCGGAGGTCGAGGTCGTCCGCGCCTCGGCGCAGACCAGCGGCAACGATGCTGCAGGGGCGACCGTGCTCTCCGCCACCGGATATATCGTCGCGCACCACACCATCAACGTGAACTCGAAAGTTACGGGCCGGCTGCAATGGATCGGCGTGGAAAAAGGCGACAAGGTAAAAGAGGGACAGGTGCTGGTCCGCCTCGAAGATCAGGAATTTCGCGCCGCCTACGAACAGGCCAAGGGCGGCGTGGAAAACGCGAAGGCGTATCTCGAAGAACTGCAGCACGGCTCGCGCCCCGAAGAAATTCAACAGGCGCAACACAATCTCGACGAAGCTCGCGCCACGCTGGCCAACGACAAGCTCACGCTCGATCGCACAAAAGAACTCGCAACTGCGGGCGTGGTCTCGAAGCAGCAGTTCGACGATGCCACGGCGAAATTCGAGGCCGACCAGCAGCGCGCGAATTCTCTGCAGCAGGCGTTCGCAATGGCCCACATCGGTCCGCGGCCCGAAGAGATCCTGCGCGCCCAGGGCGCTCTCACGCAGGCCCAGGGCCAGCTCGATTATGCGCAAGCGCAGCTCGATGCGACCGTTATTCGCGCGCCGGTAACTGGAACGATTCTCGACCGCACCGCGGAAAAAGGGGAGCTGATCACCGCGCAATTCGCCAGCGCCGCGGCGGGCGGGCCGCAGGGCTCGGTCGTGTCGCTCGCCGACTTGAACGATCTGCAGGTCGAACTCGACATCGCGCAGGCCGATTTCGCGCGGCTCAGCCCGAATCAGAAGGCGATCGTCACTACCGACACTTATCCCGACAAACAATACGCCGGGGAGATCGCGCAGATTTCTCCCGAAGCCAACCGCCAGAAGGCCACCGTGCAGGTGAAGGTGCAGGTGCTGGATCCGGGAAAGTATCCGGAAATTCAGTTGCGGCCGGAGATGAACGCAACGGTGAAATTCCTGGCCAACGATCAGCCGAAAACTGATAAAGGGCCAACGGGAGCATTCGTTCCATCGACGGCTATGCGCGACACCAACGGCAAGAAAATCGTATTCATCGCATTTGATGGAAAGGCCGTTGCCCGTGAAGTTCAGATCGTAAGCCAACGCAGCGATGGTGCGCTGGTCAGCGGGCTGGTTGGAGGAGAAAACATCATCACCAACGCGCCTGCCACTTTGAAAGACGGCGACAAAATTAGAATCAAAGGTCAATCCTAAAAGAGGGCAATCATCATGAGCACAGTCGCACAAACCAACGTGGCCACGGGAACAAAAGTCGTGCAGGCTCGCGGAGTCAGCAAGATCTTCAAGCGCGACGCCTTTGAAGTGAAGGCGCTCGACGACGTCTCCATCGACATCGGCAAGGGCGAATTTCTCGCGCTGATGGGCCCGTCGGGCTCGGGCAAGACCACGCTGCTGAATATGATCGCGGCCATCGATCGCCCGACCTCAGGCGAGCTGCTGGTGCAGGGGCAGGATATTTTCCGCTTCGGCGATTCGCAAATCGCGCACTGGCGCAACGAGCACATCGGCTACGTCTTTCAGACGTTCAATCTGATTCCCGTGCTCACCGCGTTTGAGAACGTCGAACTGCCGCTGCTGCTCACGCACTTGAAAGCGCAGGAGCGCCGCGACCACGTCATGACCGCGCTCAAGCTTGTCGGCCTCGAAGACCGCGTCGGCCACCTGCCCAAGCAGCTCTCTGGCGGTCAGGAACAGCGCGTCGCCATCGCCCGCGCCATCGTCAGCGATCCCACGCTGCTGCTGGCCGACGAGCCGACCGGCGATCTCGACAGCCATTCTGCGACCGAAGTGTTAGAGATTCTGAAGCGGCTGAATGAAGATTTTCAGAAGACGATTGTGATGGTCACGCACGATCCGCACGCAGCCTCGTACGCGCACGTGACGCGGCACCTGGAAAAAGGCATGCTGCTGCCGCCAAACTAGATTCGCCTTCTTCGTGGCCTTCGCGGATTGTCTTGGCGAAGGCTTCCCGAAGGACGCGAAGCATTAACTATCCTGCTTGCAGATTTGCCTCGGGCAGAATTCCTTCGCTTGTGCCATCCGCCACCCAGCGCCAGGCGCGGCGGCCATTGGCCATCACAGCCTGGGCCTCGCCATATTCGACCAGCCGATTGAGCACCGTCGTGACCGACGCCATCGGATCCTTGTGCCGCGCCATCATCTCCGGCATCTTCTGCTGCATGTAGTCGCTAATCTCCCGCGCGCCCATGGGATGCCCCGCCTGCAGCAGAATCATGCGGCATGCCTTGGTAAATCCCGGCTGCCGGCCGTTGCTCTTGCGGTCGATCAGTTCGAGCAGTTCCTCGTTCAGGATGTCGTCGCCAAACAGATTCGCCAGACCGGCGATGGTTTGCTTGACCGTGCCGATGCGCTTCATCACCTCGGCGCGCTGGTGCAACAGGGTGCGCAGCTCGTCGTGGGCCTGCCGCACCACTTCCTGCACGTGGGCGGTGTCATAGCGCTCGGCTGGTTTGGTCGAATCCGACTGCGTCGAACTTTTATCGGTCGAACCATTCGCTTTCTGCGTGTACTCCATGCCCCCTCCACACTATCTGCGAGCGCCCGACACAGCTTTCCCCCGCGGAGCCTGGCTTCCAGTAACAAGTACGCGGCGCAGGCCTGGAACGTTCCATCAATCTGCTCCCAGGGCATGAACCGCAACCGTCCTGTCTGATTAGACGCGGCTCGCGTCGATCAGTTAACCGCGATCGCGAAAGCAGGGCCGACGTGACGTAGCGTGAGGACGAACCCACCCGAATCCCGCCTGAAGCAGATGGAAAGATGCAAGCGAAATCTCGATTCCAAAGGGACCAAGGAGGAAGGTGAACTCCACAATGGGAATCGCTCCCTTCCGGGAATCTCTCGCTCCCGGGCCAAACGAATCCCCGCTCGACCGCAATCTCCATGCGGCCCGCATCCGATGGTAACCAATGACAAGGAGATTCGGTGGTCACGGCAGCGAAACCAGCTCTAGCTTCGCCCAATCTTCGCGTTCTGCTGATCGGCGCGAAAGAAGAGGACTTCTTCGTCATCCGAGAAATCCTCGAGCGTAACCGAGGCACCCTGCCAGCCGATTTGGATCATGCTCATTCCATCGCAGAGGCGCGCATCCTGCTGCGACAGCATTCCTACGGCCTGGTCCTTCTGGAAAATGAGATGGGGGCCCCACACGGCATCCGTCTGCTCGAGGATCTGTTCGAGTCGGGAACGGCGCTGCCTTTCATCCTGCTGACCGAACACGCCGACGAGAAGACGGTGGCCGCGGCCATCGAATCGGACAGCTGGAACTGCCTGGGCAAGTCGCAAATCGACGGCGTGAATCTGATTCGCAGCATTCGCAGCACGCTGGCACTGCATTCCGTGCGCCAGGATCGGCAACTGGCGGAGGAATCCGTGCGCAAGCTTTCGCGCGCGGTGGAGCAATCGGCCGACGCCGTCTTTGTCACCAACGACATCGGAATTATCGAATACGTGAACCCGGCCTTCGAAACGTTGACCGGCTTCAGCGCGGAGGAAGTCTGCGGAAAAACGCCGCGCATTTTGAGATCAGGAGAACAGGATCGCACCTTCTATCAGGGGTTGTGGAAGGCGATCCGCGCCGGCAACGTATTTCGGGGCATCATGGTGAACCGCAAGAAAAACGGCGAACTGCATTACATTGAAGAGAGCATCAGCCCGGTGCGCAATGTCGAGGGAAAGATCACGCACTTCATATCCAATGCGCGCGATCTCACCGAGCGGGTTCGCCTCGAAGCGCAACTACGGCAGGCCCAGAAAATGGACGCGATCGGCCGCCTGGCGGGCGGTGTGGCGCACGACTTCAACAACCTGCTGACCATCATCACCAGCTACGCAGAACTGGCGCTCGACGAGGTGCCCGACCACAGCGGGCTGGAAGCGAAGCTGAAAGAAATTCTGCACGCCGCGCGGCGTGCCGCCGAACTCACGCGGCAACTGCTGGCCTTCAGCCGCAAGCAGCCCCAGGCGCTCCGCGTCACGGACCTGAACCAGGTCATCGCGGATATCGCCAAGACGTTGCCGCGGCTCATCGGCGAGGACATCGAGTTTTCCTTCACACCCGGCAAGGCCCTGGGCCGCGTGCGCATCGATCCAATGCAGATGGAACAGATCCTGATGAACCTGGCCGCCAACTCGCGCGATGCTCTGCCACAGGGTGGTCACTTCCGCATTGAGACCTCGCGCATAATTCTCGATGAACAATACGTTGATAAGAAGAATGCGGCGATTCCCCTGGGGCACTATTCGCTGATTACAGTTTCCGATGACGGCCCCGGCATTCCGCCCGAACACCTGTTGCATGTCTTTGAGCCATTCTTCACCACCAAGCTGCCGGGCCAAGGCACCGGCCTCGGCCTGGCCACGGTTTACGGCATCGTCAAACAAAGTGGCGGATTCATCTGGCCCTACAGCGAGCGGCAGATGGGCACCGTATTTAAGATCTACCTGCCGTGCGTCGCGGAACATGCGCATGAGGAAACTGCGGATACGGCCACCGAGGAAGCGCCGCGGGGCACGGAGACGCTTCTCCTGGTCGAGGACGAAGCGGCCGTTCGCAACGCGGTTGGCGAGCTCCTGCGGCTTCAGGGTTATACCGTGCTCGAAGCGCGCGACGGTCTCGACGCCGTCGCGATGGTGAAGGCGTACCAGAAGCCGATCCACCTGGTAGTGACTGACGTCGTCATGCCCAACATGAGTGGAGGCCAGCTGGCAAAAGAATTGGAGCAGCTGCGGCCCGACTCCGCCCTGCTGTTCGTTTCCGGATATCCCGGGAAAACGGTTCTCGACCATCAAGTGTTCGACCTGGAAACGAATTTTCTGCAGAAGCCCTACACCCTGAAACAGCTCTCTAACAAAGTTCGCGCCTGCCTCGATAAAAAGGCCGCAGCCACGGCCTGAGTTGCCGCGTATAATCATGGCCTTGTCGTTCGGGTGGATCATGCTTTGTCTGGCATGATTGGTTGGTTGATCTTCTCGATCTTCAATCCATGTTTCCAGGCGCCCGATGTGCGCTGTCGCTAGTCTTGTTCGGCATCCGTCCAGGCGCGCTGGTCGCCGGCCTCCTGCTTATTTTTTTATGCGGAGCGATTGTCTATTCCGCTCTGCAGATTGTGGCGGCGCGGCGCTACCTGGCAGTGCGGCTTCCGGCGGTTCACTCCGCTGAGCCGATCAGCATTCTCAAGCCTCTTGCCGGCCTTGATCTTGATCTCGAATCCAACCTGCGCACGTTCTTCGAGCAGGACTATCCCCAGTTCGAAATTCTGTTTGCGGTGAGGCAGGCCAGCGATCCGGCCTGCGAGGTGGTTACGCGCCTGCAGCAGGAGTATCCTCACGTTCCCTCGCGCTTGCTGATCACCGGCGAGCCTCCCTATCCGAACGCCAAGGTTTTCAGTCTGGAGCGGATGCTGGCCGCGGCCGCCAACGATCTGGTGGTGATGAGCGACAGCGACATTCGCGTGACTAGTTCGCTTCTGCGCACCATCTCCGCCGAGTTTCAGGATGAGCGAATCGGCGTTGCCACCTGTCCCTATCGCGCCGTGCCCGGACCCAGCTTCTGGTCGCGGCTTGAGGCTACGGGGATGAATACCGATTTCTGGGGAAGCGCGCTGGTGGCTCGCATGCTCGAAGGCATGCGTTTCGCCGTTGGCCCAACGATTGCTGCGCGAAAGCGAACGCTGCAATCGATTGGCGGATTCGCTCGCGTGAAAGATTATCTGGCGGAAGATTTCGTCATCGGCAAGTTCGCGGCCGAAGCCGGGCACGGCGTGATTCTTTCTTCGTATGTGATCGAGCACCACATCGGCACCTCGACGCTGCGGGAGAATTTCGACCATCGACTGCGCTGGGCGCGCAGTACGCGGCGTTCGCGCCCGGCGGGATATGTGGGCCAGCTATTCACTATGCCCTTCCCGCTGGCGTTGCTGGTCTGCGCGGCCGCTCCCGCGTGGTGGCCGGTCTTGCCGCTCACGCTGGTGGTGCGAGCGGCTGCGGCCTATGCGGTCTCAGAGCGCGTGCTACGTACTCGAATCGATTGGCTTCTGTTGCCGATCGAAGATGTGATGGGATTTTGTTTCTGGGTCGCGGGATTTTTCGGTAACACGATTGCGTGGCGCGGGAGACGCTATCGCCTCTACGCCGATGGTCGCTTCGAATTAATTTCCTCGTCTGAGCAGCGATAGAGCAAGGCGGATGGGCGCGCTTTGAAAGGGCGCGGCTTTAAGCCGCGCCACTCAGGCGTTCTGAATCAGAGCGGCTTCAGCCTCTGAAGGAAAACCTCAGCCGATGCGGATCAGCCTGCCATTCTTGAGTTCAAAGCGATCACCGCGCCAGGTCACCGTATGCCCGGCGAAGCTGGCGATCCAGACGCCGACCGCGATCAGATCGCGGAGCGGCAGCAACCATAGGTTCGTTAGCAGTTCCTTGTTTCGCAGAACCGATTTTCCTACCACGAGGGCAACCGTTAAACGCAATCCATAGACTGCAACCAGCACGGCCCATGACCAGGGCGCGGCGTGCGCGGCGATTACATTCAGCAGAGACCACAGCAATCCAAAAGTCGCAACCAGCCCGACGTACCCACCGGCGCGGGCGTCGCGCACGCCGCGTGCCCAGCGCAGTTGATGCGACAGAAACCCTCGCATCGTGTATGCGGGAAGATGAGTTTCGACCACCACGTCGGAGAGCTGAACCTTAAGGCCAAGATCGGCGATGCGTTTTCCGAGTTCGTAGTCGTCGGCAAGAAAATCAAGAATGGATTCGAAACCACCAATGCGCGCGAGATCGGCGCGCCGGAAGGCCAGCGTCGATCCGAGACCGAAACGAATTTCTCCTTCCAGTTGGCGGGCGGCGAGCACTCCGGGAATAAAATCGGTGCCGATGCCCAGGGATTCAAGCTGCGAACCCGCGGTCGGAGCCGCAATCCCACGATAGAGGCACGTGACCATTCCGACTCGCTCGTCGGCAAGCGGTGCAGTCACGCGCGCCAGGTAGTCGCGTTCCACGCGAATATCGCTGTCGTTCACGACGAGATATTCGTAGCGAGCCTGTGGCAGCATCTGCGCCAGATTACTGACCTTCACATTCGTCCCCAGAATCTTTTCGCACACCACCAGCCGAATCGCATGATCAGGAAATTCCAGCTGAAGCCGTCGCACGCTGGCGACCGCGGGATCGTTGGGATCGCTCACGCCGAAGATGATTTCGTACTCCGGATAATCCTGCAGGCAGTGGCTGCGGAAGCTTTCATAGATCTCGGGATCGACACCCTTAAGCGGCTTAAGAATCGAAACTGGAAGTGCTTGTGTGGAGCGGGCGCCCCCGCCCGCTTCTCGCTCACGCAAAAACTTTGCAGCGCTGAACAGGCAGAGCAGATAGTACGCCGAACTGGAGATGCATCCCAGGAGCGCGATGATTGCGATGGCGGAATGAATCATGCGAGAGCGTTCAAGGCTGACGACCACACCCGAATCCGTAGCGCGAGCACCTTGCCGGCACAGCCGCTGAGTCGGCGGCGCTACCCGCAATCGCGAAGCGCCCCCGGACGAATGCGTCCGGGGCTACGTGATTCTACTCGTACCTTAACGACTCGATCGGATCCAGATTCGCCGCCTTCCATGCGGGATAGATGCCGAAAACCAATCCCACTCCTGCGGCCGAGCAAAATCCGAACGTCACCCAGAACATCGACAGGCGCGCCGGCAGCGATGGCCACAACATGGGAATGACCCAGACCACGAGCGCCCCGAACAACACTCCGACAATGCCGCCGACGGCGGTGAGCATGATCGCTTCCAGCGTGAATTGCAGCAGGATATCGCGCTTGCGCGCCCCGACTGCCTTGCGCACTCCGATCTCGCGCGTGCGCTCGGTGACGCTGACTAACATAATATTCATCACGCCCACGCCGCCCACTACCAGGCCCACGCTCGAAATGGCGAACATTCCAATGAACAGCGCGCCGGTCAACTGGTTCCATACGTCGGTCAGCGAGTCGGAGGTGAAGACGGCGAAATTGTCCGGCTGGTCGAACAGAACTTTTCGCCGGCGGCGCAGCAGTTCGCGAATTTCGTCGATCGCCTTCGGCATGTCGTCGTGCGAAGTCGCCTTCACGCTGATCCAGTGCTGCTTCATCTCCGGATGCAGCGTTCTGAAAGTTCGCAGCGGCATGATGACGCGATTGTCGTTGGGATCTTTGCCCCCGCCGAAGACAGATTTGATCTTCTTCACTGTACCGACGACTTCAAACAATCGGCCCTCGATGTTAATTTCCTTGCCCAGCGGATCTTCGTCGCCGAATAGCTGGTGCTGGGTCTCGTAACAGACGACGACCACCGGCGCACGATGTTCGTCGTCCACATCGCTGAACCAGCGCCCGCTGGCCATGGGCAGATCGAAGACATCTTTCGCCTCCGCCATGTCGCCTTCGAGGATTGTGTTCTTCGCCTTGCGATCCTGATACTTCACGGCATAGGTGCCGATGCCAAGTTCCGGACGAAACAGCCGCAGCCCCGCGGAAACCGCCTTCACATGCGGCAAGTCGCGGATGGCCATGGCGTCGTCATAGGTCATCTCTTTGCGGGTCCGCATCTCCTGGGTCATGCGGCCGAAGGTGAAGGGCTCGATGTGGAAGACAAAGATGATGTTCGATCCGATGCTGGCAACCAGGTCGCGGACGTTGTCATCGAGCCCGCGCCCAATCGACGAAACGCCGATCACCATGCCGACGCCGATCACGATTCCAAGCACGGTCAGCGCGGAACGCAGCTTGTTGCTGCGGATCGTGTCCACCGCCATCTGGATGATTTCGCCGAATTGATCTCTTTGCTTCATGGGCAATCTATCTTGTCATTCCGACAACGCGAGGAATCTGTTTTGTGCCAGCACAGGCAAACAGCAGGTTCCTCGCTTCACTCGGAATGACAACTTCTTTATTTATTCCTACATTTCAAACCGCAGCGCCACAATCGGATCGAGCCTCGCCGCTTTGCGCGCGGGATAGACTCCAAAGAATACTCCCACGCTCGCCGCGACCAGCAGTCCCGCGAGCACCGCCCACAACTTGATCGACGACGGCATTCCGATCAGCGCCGTGACGACTTCGGCGAACATCACGCCGGTGATCACGCCGATCGCGCCGCCGATCAGCGACAGGATCAGCGCTTCGATCAGAAATTGCAGCAGCACATCATCGCGACGCGCGCCCAGTGCCTTGCGGATGCCGATTTCCCGCGTCCGCTCCGTCACCGAGACCAGCATGATGTTCATGATCACGATGCCGCCCACAATCAGCGAGACCGCCGCGATCCCGATCGTCGCCATGAAAAATGTATTGCTCAGCCCCGACCAGATGCCGAGCAGGCTGGCGTTGGTCTCGATCTCGAAGCTGTCGTCTACGCCCAGCAGATCGTGGCGATGCGCCCGCAGCGCAACCCGCGCCTCATCGATGGCCTGATTCAGCGGCGCTCCGGTAGCCGCGGCCTTGCCCCAGATTCCAATGCTATTGGTATGCGAGCCATACTTCTTCAGATAAACCGTGATCGGAATGAGGACGTAGTTGTCGGCGCTCTGCCCCAGCGTCTTGCCTTTCTTCTTTCCGACGCCGATCACCTGGTAGCTCCAGCCGTCGATGCGAATCTCCTGGCCCAGAGGATCGGAGCCACCGAGAAGTTGTTCGACAATGTCGGTGCCCACGACCGCGACTTGCAGACGATTGTCCATGTCGGTGTCGTTCACCATGCGGCCGGAAGTCAGGTCGGTGTCGACGATGGTGGCGATCGACGGCGTGATGCCCTGAATGTTGGTGTTCTCGATCGACTGCTCCTCATGCTTCACCTTGCCACTGGATTGCATGAGCGCGCCCACGTAGTCGCAATGGCGGCAGCTCTCGAGCACGGCATGGTAATCGTCCATGTCGAGGTTCTTGCGCTTTTCGGCCTCGAGAGCATGATCGGGATTGGTCTCGACCGCCGACGTTTTGGAGACGATGAATACGTCCGCGCCCAGATTGAAAATCTTCTTGGCGACATAATCATTGATGCCGGAGACGAAAGTCACCACCGCAATCACCGCCGCCACGCCGATCACCACGCCGAGCAGCGTGAGCACGGAGCGCAGCTTGTTCGCCCACAATGAGCGCAACGCGATGCGGATGCATTCGAGAATTTGCATGAGAACGAGTGGCTGCCCCGGATTGCGCCCCGGGATTGCCGGCCCCGGGAGGCCATCAACCCGTATCGCTTATAATACTCGCGTAGGCAGCCGGACCGGACGGTCGCTGTAGCGCTTTCGGGTGCGACAGAGGAAAGTCCGAACTCCGCAGAGCAGTGTGCCGGATAACGTCCGGGACGTCCGGTTCAAGCCGGATGGACGGAAAGTGCCACAGAAAACATACCGCCTCAGCCGCAAGGCCGGGGTAAGGGTGAAAAGGTGCGGTAAGAGCGCACCGCCGCGACAGTAATGCAGCGGGCAGGGCAAACCCCACACGGAGCAAGACCAAATAGGGAGGAAGTTCCGCTTCGGCGGGACACGTGCCGGCTCGGTGCGTCAAACCTTCGGGTAGGTCGCTAGAGCCGCGCAGCGATGCGCGGCCCAGAGGAATGGCCGTCCCGCCGCAGCAATGCGGAGGACAGAATTCGGCTTACAGGTCCGGCTGCCACAA
>CAVWQT010000010.1:0-297243 GCA_963757095.1 uncultured Acidobacteriota bacterium
GTATTTTCGAAGTAGCGGAAGGAGGAACGTTGGTGCCCCTCACCAGTATCGATATGCGGTCTCTCAGCTGGCGCAAGGCGCTACGCAGCATCGGCAACGGCGAATGCGTAGAGGTAGCGTCCGCCAACAAGCACGTAGCCGTACGGGATTCCAAAAATCCCGATGGCATCTGGCTAGCGTACCCGGTGCACTCGTGGCGAGCTTTTGTCTCAGACATCAAGAACAAATAACTCGCCAATTATTAACTACGCCTAGTGAAACGATGGGGCCCCAGGAACCCATTTGTATCCTAGGCGTAGCTGTTATTATGGCCGCGAAATCTAATCTTCCTTGTAACTTGCACTGATTCCGGCGACAAGTTCAATCGATTCTTGTGGATTCAGAGCGATAACCCGGAGGTGTTCAAAAGTATTGTTGTACGTACTGATCTGATCGGGACGCTCGACGAAGAACCCTCCGCTCAAAGCCTCGACATAAACTACTTCCGGTACCACGTCGGTGAACTCGAGGATGTTGAAAGTACTGTCCATCGCCGGATGCGCACCGACGGTATAAGGAATGACCTGCATAGTTACATTGGGTTGGTTTGACAACGCTATGAGTCGATCGAGCTGTGCGCCCATGACGGCGGGGCCACCCACCAGCCGGTGCAGTACTGCCTCGTCGAGTACTACTAAGACGTAGCGGCGGGTCCTGCGTCAGAAGTCGCTGTCGCATCATCCTGACCTCGACGAGTTCGTCGATCCTGTCGGGGGGAAGCCTCGGGACGACCGCCTCATGCACGGCGCGCGCGTAGTCAGCCGTCTGCAGCAGGCCCGGGACGATCGTGGACTGGTAGTACTGGAGTCCCGTGGCGTCTGCTTCCAGGCCGACGTAGGTGCCAAAAGCAAGATCATAGGACTGCCACCACCCCTGCTGCTTGCCTTCCATGGCGAGCTTCATCATCCGGTCGCGCTCGGCCTCGTCGGTCACGCCGTACAGGTCACACAGGTCACGGATGTCCCGAGGGGTAGCAACACCGTGACCAGTCTCCATGCGGCTCAGCTTGCTCATCGAGAACATCAGTCGCTCAGCGGCCTGTTCGACGGTGAGGCCCTTCTCCAGCCGAAGTGCGCGCAGCAGGGCGCCTAGTTCGCGGCGGCGAACGGTGGGGCTGCGCACTTCAGGCACGAAGCTGCCATCCTTTCGCAGGATCTCAAGCTGTAGCTCATAACCCGGGACCGCTGATCCCAACCCTTGGGACTGTGCAGATGATACATGCAGGATGCACTTTAAATTGGCACTTGCCAAGAAGCAGTGCCAGATGCACTATGAAAGCAGATCGCAGAAGTCATCCTCAAGCGACCCGCCGACAACGGGGTCGAGCGGTGACCCAGGGGGTTACCGGCAGCAGACCGCGTGCCATCTAAGGCCCGCACCGGGCGACCGAGAGTCGCCCCCGCGGCGACCTGGCCACGTGAGGGAGGGGAGGCACTGCCATTTCACTTAGCCCGCAAAGACCGCATCCGCTTCCATTGTGCCGAAGCATACGGGCCGCGGCTCTACATCCGCGGCAGCAACCGCAACGATCCGGGATTCCCGCGGCTATCCGCTGCGCGATACCCCGGACACACCGCTGGGCCGGTGCTGCAACACCGACCCAGCGAAACACCAGCCAGGCTCAGGAGCGAGCGAGAAGGGCTAGCGATGTGATCAACGTTAGCAACTTCACCAGCAAAAACAACCCCCAGTGGCGGCCGGAGGAACCAGTCAGGCCAGCCCAGCCCTCGCAGCCGAGGGCACCCGACCAGGGGCGGCGACGCCACCGCGCAGGCGAGCCCTGCCCGCCTCGGCCGCATCCTGGCCATCGTCGGCCGGGTGCTGCTCAACTGGCTGGCCGCCATCCCGCGCCGCCTGGGAGACCGGCTGTTCGTCACGAACGACACCGAGGCCTACTGGCGCGACTGGCAGATCACCAAGACGCACGGCGGCCTGGCCCGGAGATACCGCGATCCGCGGTTCGACACGCTGGCCGAGTGCCCGAAGTGCCACGGCGCGGGCGTCACCGCGGACTTGCCGTGCCCGCCCTGCCTCGGCACGGGCCGGATTACCCTCGGGGAGGTGAGCTAGCCATGGCGTCCGGACGGCCGCGGCAGCCCAATGACCCGAGCATCATGGCCAGCGTCGAGGCCGCCGTCAGCACGGTCCCGCGACCGAACCTCATCGCCCGGCTGTGGCACTGGCGCTACGAGCTGGGGCTGATCGCCGGAGGGCTCCTGGGCGCGATCACCATCGGCTACACCCTGGGCCTGGACTGGCTCATCGCCGTGGCGGCGGCGACGATGGCCATCGGTGTCACCGCGATGGCGTGGCCGCCTTCCCGCCAGGCCATCATCGCCAGGGCCTGGTGCGTCATCACGCCGCACCGGGTCAGGACCGGCTGCACGCACGCCTGGATCCAGACCAGGGACGGCCGACTCCCGGTCGTGCTCTACACCGTGCCCGCCGACTTCGGCGAGCGGGTCTGGCTGTGGTGCCGCGCCGGGATAACCGCCGGGGACCTGGAAGCGGCCAGGGACATCCTGCGGGCCGCCTGCTGGGCCAGCGACGTCCGCGTGGTGGTGAACGACCGCCGCAGCCACATCGTCGTGCTCGAGGTGATACGCCGTCTTCCCGCCGGACGGCACGCCGGAGCCACGCCGAACCCCGCCTGGCCGTACCTGGACCGCGGCGAGGCCGACGACAGCGACCCTGAGGAGCCTTCCTTGTATTCCGGACCGGGGCACCTGTGGCCGTTCGGATAAAGGAGCTAGGGGCCCGGCGGCTGGCTGCTCCGGTCAGCTGTCCGAGGCCCCCGGCCGGTCCCCGCTCCGGCACTCCCATCTGCGGCGCCTGCCCCGGCCGGACTCGCTGCCGGGCTCACCGACCGGACCAGCAGCTGGGCTACGTCGACGACCTCGAGGGTTTCCTTCGCCTCCCCCGAACTCTTCTTCGCGCTGACCGCGTTGCCGAGCATCACCAGGCAGTACGGGCAGGACGTGGAGATCGTGTCCGGGGACAGCGCCAGGGCCTCCTCGATGCGCTCGGTGTTGATCCGCTTGCCGATGCGCTCTTCCATCCACATCCGCGCGCCGCCGGCGCCGCAGCAGAAGCCACGCTCCTTGCACCGGTGCATCTCGGTGGCCTCGACGCCGGGGACCGCCTCCAGGATCTCGCGCGGCGGGGTGAACACCCGGTTGTGCCGGCCCAGGAAGCACGGGTCGTGATAGGTCAGCTTCTCATCCACCCGCCCGGCGGGCGTCAGCTTCCCCTCGGCCACCAGCCGGGCCAGCAGCTGGGTGTGGTGAATCACCTCGTAGTTCCCGCCGAGCTGCGGGTACTCGTTCGCGATGGTGTTGAAGCAGTGCGGGCAGGACGCCACGATCGTCTTCGGCGCCGCCTCGTTCAGCGTCTCGATGTTCTGCTGGGCCAGCATCGAGAACACGAACTCGTTCCCGATCCGCCGCGCCGGGTCGCCGGTGCAGGTCTCGGCCGGGCCGAGCACGGCGAACTTCACCCCGGCGGTGTGCAGCAGCGAGGCGATCGCCTTGGTCGTCTTTTTCGCCCGGTCCTCCAGCGCGCCCGCGCAGCCCACCCAGAACAGGTACTCCACATCCGCCTCGATCTTCCCGGCTCCACGACGGGGACCTCGAAGTCGAGCTCGGTCATCCACTCCGCCCGCCGGGCCTCGCCCATCCCCCACGGGTCGCCCTTGTTCTCCAGGTTCTTCAGCATCCCCGCCGCCTCGACCGGGAACGCGGACTCGATCAGCACCTGGTGCCGCCGCATCCCGTCGATGTGGTCGATGTGCTCGATGTCCACCGGGCATTCCTCGACGCACGCCCCGCAGTTCGTGCAGGACCACAGCACGTCCGGGTCGATCACCCCGTCGTCGTCCTGCGCCGCCCACCAGCGGCCGCTCCGCCTCGGCCTTGACCGCGTCGGGCAGCTTCTCGCGCTCCTCGTCCGAGGCGGCCAGCAGGTACGGCGCCTTGGCGAACGCGTGGTCGCGCAGGTCCAGGATGACCTGCTTGGGTGACAGCGGCTTGCCGGTGGCCCAGGCCGGGCACTGCGACTGGCACCGCCCGCACTCGGTGCAGGTGCCCATGTCCAGCATGCCCTTCCAGGTGAAGTCCTCGATCTTGCCCAGGCCGAACACGTCGGTATCCGGGTCCGCCTCCTCGAAGTCGAGCACCTTGCCGCCCGAGCGCATCGGCTCCAGCGCCCCGAGCGCGTTCGGCCGCCGCGAGAACAGGACGTTCACCGGGGCCAGGAAGATGTGCAGGTGCTTGGAGTACACCACGATGACCAGGAACACCAGCACCACGGCGAGCTGCGCGAGGAGGAACACCACCTCCAGCACGCTGTTCACCCCGTAGCCGAGCGGCGCCAGCCAGTGCCCGACGATCTGCGACGCGAACGCGCCGTGGTGGTAGGGGAACACGCCGGTGTTGATCTGCGCGCCCCGGTACAGCAGCAGCGTCGCGATGACCCCGAAGATCATCCCGAGCACCAGCCACGCGGCGCTCGTGTGCGAGCCGAAGAACCGCGACGCGCGTCCCTCGCGTTCCGGCGAGTTGCGCCACCTGATCACGGTGAACGTGATGATCCCGGCCAGCACCGCGACGGCGAACAGGTCCTCCAGGAAGCCGATGGCCTCCCAGTGCCCGATCCAGGGAATGGCGAACGTCCGGCTGAACAGGTCGCCGTACGATTCGATGATCGTCAGCAGCAAAAAGGTAAAGCCCCAGAACGTCAGGGCATGCGCCACCCCCGGCACCGTCCACTTCAGCAGCTTGCGCTGCCCGATCACCTCGGTGGTCTCCGTCGCGACGTCCCTGCCGGGATGCTCGCGCACCGCCTCGATCCGCTCCGGGGCAGGCTGCCCGCTGAACGCCAGCCGCTTCAGCCACCACAGCCGGCGCCCGGCGATCGCGAACGCGACCACAGTCAGGACCAGGCCGACGGTCATCCGCAAGACCACGCGAACCTCCTCAATATCCGGAGCTCAAGCGTAGCCGCGCAGGCGCGCCACGACATGATCACGTCCGCACAAACCCTTCCACGTCCCGAGCCGGCCCCGCACCCACCCAGGCCGAGCCATACTCTTTATAGCTAATTCTTTAAACTATTTAAACCCTTTTTCCCGAACGGGGTCGGTATCACTCGCCATACCCCACCGAGCCCCGCCCGCGAAGCCCATCCCCGGCCTCAGCCTTTACCGTCGCCCCAGCCCTCCCCGCGCCCCAGCCCTTCCCGCGCCCCAGCCCTCCCCGCGGCCCAGCCCTTCCCGCGGCCCAGCCCTTCCCGCGGCCCAGCCCTTCCCGCGGCCCAGCCCTTCCCGCGGCCCAGCCCTCCGCGGCCAGTCCCGCGGCCTCAGCTCCTGCCGCGACCCCAGCCCATTCGGCGCCTCTGCCGTTCCGCTGGGCACTGCTGCCCGGTGGCCTTAGCCCGGACACGGCCAGGCGTTACTGACGGTGCGGATGAGCATGATCTGCGGCGTAGTCTCAGGATCGTGGGTAGCTACTGCCCATCCGAGGGGTCGTATTCCGCACACGATGATGGGGGCGCGGGCTCGCGAGCGTGTGCGCGGGCGTGCGCGGGGCGGACGTGAGCGTGCGCGGGCGGCCGAGAGTGAGTGCGGCGCGGGCCGGCGAGAGCGGGTGCGGCGCGGGCGGATTTCGCGGCGCGGGCGGGATTTCTTTCCCGGGCGGGAATCTTCCTCGACTCCGCTAAGTTGAGCCTATATGACTCAAGTCATTTGACGGCGGTAGCCCCCGCTGGCAAGCTTGAGCCCGAACTACTCAACTTCACACACACAACTCACACATAGGGACTGCTCATGGCACGTGCGGTAGGGATTGACCTGGGGACGACTAACTCAGTCGTCGCCATCCTTGAGGGCGGCGAGCCTACGGTCATCGCCAACGCCGAGGGCTCACGGACGACTCCCTCGGTCGTGGCCTTCGCCAAGAATGCAGAGGTACTCGTCGGTGAGGTCGCCAAGCGGCAGGCCGTCACCAACGTGGACCGGACGATCCGTTCGGTCAAGCGGCACATGGGTACCGACTGGTCCGTCGACATCGACGGCAAGAAGTTCACTCCCCAGCAGATCAGCGCGTTCGTCCTGCAGAAGCTGAAGAGGGACGCCGAGGCCTACCTGGGCGAGAAGATCACCGACGCGGTGATCACCGTCCCGGCGTACTTCAGCGACCACCAGCGGCAGGCCACCAAGGAGGCCGGGCAGATCGCGGGCCTGAACGTGCTCCGCATCATCAACGAGCCCACCTCGGCGGCGCTGGCCTATCACCTGGACAAGGAGACCGAGGCCACCATCCTGGTCTTCGACCTGGGCGGCGGCACCTTCGACGTGTCCCTGCTCGAGGTCGGCGAGGGCGTCGTGGAGGTCAAGGCGACCAGCGGCGACAACCACCTGGGCGGTGACGACTGGGACCAGCGGATCGTGGACTGGCTGGTCAAGGACTTCAAGAACGGCTACGGGATCGACCTGTCCAAGGACAAGATGGCGCTGCAGCGGCTGCGTGAGGCCGCCGAGAAGGCCAAGATCGAGCTGTCGCAGTCGATGGAGTCGCAGATCAACCTGCCCTACATCTCCCACTCGGCCGACGGCCCGCTGCACCTGGACGCCAAGCTGACCCGCGCGGAGTTCCAGCGGATGACCTCCGACCTGCTGGACCGCTGCAAGGCCCCGTTCCAGCAGGTCATCAAGGACGCCGGGATCTCACTCGATGACCTGCACCACGTGGTGCTGGTCGGCGGGTCCACCCGGATGCCCGCGGTGGTCGACCTGGTCAAGTCGCTGACCGGCGGCAAGGAGCCGAACAAGGGCGTGAACCCGGACGAGGTCGTCGCCGTCGGCGCCTGCCTGCAGGCCGGCGTGCTCAAGGGCGAGGTCAAGGACGTCCTGCTGCTGGACGTGACCCCGCTGTCGCTGGGCATCGAGACCAAGGGCGGCATCTTCACCAAGCTGATCGAGCGGAACACGACGATCCCGACCAAGCGCTCGGAGATCTTCACCACCGCCGAGGACAACCAGCCGTCGGTGCAGATCCAGGTCTTCCAGGGCGAGCGCGAGATCGCCGCGTACAACAAGAAGCTCGGCATGTTCGAGCTGGCCGGGATCGCGCCCGCGCCCCGCGGCGTGCCGCAGATCGAGGTCACCTTCGACATCGACGCCAACGGCATCGTGAACGTGTCCGCCAAGGACCTGGGCACGGGCAAGCAGCAGTCGGTGCAGATCACCGGCGGGTCCGCGCTGCCCAAGGACGACATCGAGAAGATGGTCCGCGACGCCGAGCAGTACGCCGAGGAGGACCGCAAGCGCCGCGAGGAGGCCGAGGTCCGCAACCAGGCCGACACGCTGGTCTACAGCACCGAGAAGTTCCTCGGCGAGAACGAGGACAAGGTGCCCGAGGACATCAAGTCCGAGGTGCGCGAGGCGATCGCTGAGGTCAAGAAGGCGCTGGAGAGCAACGACACCGACACCATCAAGTCGGCCAGCGAGCGGGCCGCGCAGGTCAGCCAGAAGATGGGTACCGCCATCTACCAGCAGGCCCAGGCGCAGCAGGCCAGCGCGCAGTCTGGTTCGGCCGACGGCAGCACCAGCACGCCCGAGGACGACGAGGTCGTCGAGGCCGAGATCGTCGACGAGGGCGACAGCGACGAGCGCGCGAGGGCGGAGCGCGCTGATGCCAGCATCCGAGGAGACGGGCTCCGGTCCGGTCATTCATGACCACCGGCGCATCGACCCGGTAACCGGTCAGGTTCGGGGGAAGCACGCGGCATCGAAGCCGGCCGGCACTTCAGGTGCCCAGCAGGCCGGCCGAGGCTCCCGAAGCCGCCGAGCCCGCCGAGCCCGCCGCTTGAATATCTTGTCTATGAATACGGATCGATCCGCTGCCTAGCTCGGTGCCGTTCAACACCACGTCGTAGGCTAGCGCGCGGACTGCGCTCAGGCTGGATTGCGGGTCGGTGACGGAGTCGACTCCGGCCTCCAGCAGCTGCATGTCTTCTTCGTGGGGCGAGGTGAAGGGATGGTGGGCGGCCATCCATTGTTTTTCAGATTCGTCCCACTCGAACATGGGGAAGTTGGTGACCCAGAGGAAACGGAAATCTCCGCGCTGAAAACATTGATGGCGGTCGGCATATTTTTGCGCTAGCGCCAGGCGCAGCAGTCCGGCGGAGGCGTAGATGGCCAGCTCGGCGGGCGTGACTTTGCGGTTTGCGGGCAGGGCGGTCTGCGGTCCGGCTTGCGCGGATCCGGCGACCAGGACGATGAGGTCTCCGTCTTCGGCCTGCGATTTTTTTGTGATCTTCGCGGCGGCTTCGGGATATTTGTTGGCGATGCGTTTGAAATCTTCGTAGACTCTGGCGCCGCCTTTGGAGTGGAACATGGGCTTGATGTCGTCACGCTCTTTGCGGGAGAGTTCTCCGACTTTGCGCGTGCGGACGGCGATGACCGGGAGATTGGCGTTGATGGCGAGCTCTTGCAGATTCTCCGGCGGTGAAACAGTCGCGGACGTCGGTGAACGCGGGGAGGCGGAGGTCGGGCTTGTCGATGCCGTAGAGGCGCATGGCTTCGTCGTAGTCCATGCGCGGGAACGGCGTTTTGATTTCATAGTTCCCGGCTTTGAAGGCAGCGGTGAGAAATCCTTCCACGACTTCCCAGACGCGTCTCCGGTTGCGGGTAAGTCATTTCTAAATCGATCTGGGTGAATTCGGGCTGGCGGTCGGCGCGCAGGTCTTCGTCGCGGAAGCAGCGCACGATCTGAAAATATCGGTCGAAGCCGGAGATCATGAGAATCTGCTTGAACATCTGCGGCGATTGCGGCAGCGCGTAGAAGGTGCCCGGCTGCACGCGGCTGGGGACCAGGTAGTCGCGAGCGCCTTCGGGCGTGGAGCGGGTCATGAAGGGCGTTTCGATTTCGAAGAATCCCTGCGCGGAGAGATAGTCGCGGATGGCTTTGGCTACATGATGGCGCAGCTCGATGTTGGACTGCATGGCGTCGCGGCGCAGATCGATGTAGCGATATTTGAGGCGCGTCTCTTCGTTGGTGAGCGCGGTGTCGGAGGGCAGGAACGGCGGGAGTTTCGACTCGTTGAGAATGCGAAGCTCGTCGGCTACGAGTTCGACTTCTCCGGTGGGCATGTTGGGGTTGATGGTGTTGGGGTCGCGCAGTTTGACCGTGCCGATGGCGGCGATTACGTATTCGTTGCGCAGCGTTTCTGCTTTTTCGTGGATGGCGGCGTTGCGTTCGGCATTGAAGACCACCTGCATGATGCCGGTGCGGTCGCGCAGATCGATGAAGAGGAGGGTGCCGTGGTCGCGGCGCTTGTTGACCCATCCCATGAGCACGGCTTTTTTGCCGGCGTCGGAGGAGCGGAGGGTGCCGCACATGTGTGTCCGTTTTAAGTCGCCTAAAAAATCGAGCAAGGTTCGGGTCCTTACAGTCGGAATGATGGTTCGGGAACTGAGAATTATAAATGGTGGGGAGAGGACGCCGCTTCCGCGCAGCGGTCGTGTGAGGGAGATCCTTCCCTTCGCCTGAAATGCGGCTCCGGTCAGGATGACACCTTCCAAAGTTTTCTGGTGCGGGTTAGGCGACTTCCTGGTTGTCGTTATTTTTTCGCAAGGGGACTTCGGCTCGGACGGTGGTGCCGTTTTTATCGGACTGAACCTGGAGCTTGCCGCCAAGTTGGGTGAGGCGCTCGCGCATGCCGCGGACGCCCACGCCGAGCTTGGCCGAAGCGATGAGGTCCTGCTGCTTTTCGAGTGGGATGCCTTTGCCGGTGTCGTGAATTTCCACTCGCACGCGGGAGTCGTCGCGGCTCAAGCGCACGGCGGCGCTGCGGCTTCCGGAATGGCGATGAACGTTGGTGAGGCATTCCTGCACGATGCGGAAGATGGCGATTTCAAGGTCGTAGCCGAGACGGCCGAGATCGCTCGCGATTTCGAGGTGGACGGCGATTTTGCTGCGCTCGGAAAATCCCGAGACGTACCATTCGATGGCCGAGGAGAGTCCGACCTCGTCGAGCAGCGGCGGATGGAGGAGGTGCGACATAGTGCGAATCTCGCGAGTGATTTCGTCGACGAGTTGAGAATTCTCGGCGGCAGCGGCGGCGGCGCGGGGATCGAGCGGCGTGGATTGCACGACCGCGATATTCATTTTGATGGCGGCGAGCATCTGCCCCACGCTGTCGTGAAGTTCGCGGGCAATGCGGCGGCGCTCTTCGTCCTGCAACTGAATCAGGCGGGCCGAAAGCTGGCTGAGATTCTGATTGAGCAGTTCGAGGTCGGCGGTGCGATCCTGCACGCGCTTTTCGAGTTCGTGACGAGCCTCAATGAGAGATTGCCGGAGTTCGCGCTGCTGATGGATGTCGGTGTTGACTCCGAACCAGCGAACGACTTTTCCTTCGGCATCGCGAACCGGACGGATGCGGGTGAGGAACCAGCGAAAGACGCCATCGGCCCCGCGCAGGGGAAATTCCATTTCAAAGGGCTGGCCGGTCGCGAGCGAACCTTTCCAGCGTTCCATCACCGACGGCAGGACGGCGGGATCATGCACCGACTGCCAACCCCAGCCCTCCATCTGTGAAAGCGAGGTTCCGGTGTATTCGTACCAGCGCTCGTTGTACCAGAAAAAATAGCCATCGGCGTTAGCCATCCAACAAAGTTCGGGAAGCGAATTGGCGAGCGCCTGGAATTCATGCTCCACACGGAGGCGGTCTTGCATCTCGCGTTCGAATCGCGCCTTGGAGCGGCGGTTGGCTTCTCCCAGCGCGATGATGAATGCGGAGAGAATCAGGAAGCCGGCCATGGCGGAGAGTTGCGCTCTTGGATCCTGCAGCCGAAAGCTGCCGGAGGGGGAAAGGAACCAGTACCAGATTCCGAAGAAACTAAGGAGAGTCGTAACGATCGAGGGGCCGAGCCCGCAGGACCAGGCGGCGAAGACGACCGCGGCCCAGGCGGTATGGTACGGGTTGGTGACTCCGAGCAGAGGAGACAGCATGTCCCGGAGCAAGAGAGCGACGACCGCGGCCAGCACCGCGAGGCCGTAGCGGGCGACGGTTGATTTGCCCGGTGAGCTTGCCGGCGTCTCCAAAAGTCAACCCTCACTTGCAGAGCGAACCAAAGATCGAACGCGCGTCTCGCGGACGCGCCTTCGGCGAGACCAAGAATCTACCATTATCGATCTAACGCGTTCTGCAGGATATCGAACAATCAGACGAAATCTTTTCCGGGGATCGGGGTAACTACTGTTCCTGATTCCAGACATATAAGTAGGTGGCATCGGTCGCGGTGGCGACCTGGCGATTCTGTTTGTGGGTGGCGCGGTTGAGCGCGGCGCGCACCTTTTCCTTGCTTTCGGCCAGAGCGGCCAGGGGCACTTTGAGGGCAATTCCAGGTTTGAGCTGATCGAGATCGGAGAGGATCTGGGTGACGATCTCTTTGTGCTTGCCGTTGCGGCCTTGCGGAACGTCGATCTGGGACATGGTGGTGAAATTCATGGGAGCTTTCGCCATGATTTTCTGGGATCGCGGGCTCATTTTCGAATCTCCTTGCGCTCTCGGACAACCCGAAACGTTAACCTAACGTAAGACTAATCGTAAGCAAACGATATCGGGTTCTGCAAGTAAAAACTCGTTAAAAAAATGAGGGTTAAATTTGATCCACAGGAAAAGGCTTCGTAAGAGCGACCGGCGGCGACGTTGCGTAATTGCAGCAGTTGCGGTCGGGCTAACCGCGAGGTCGTCGGCATAACGCGCACCGTAACCATTTCACCCGTACGAATTCCACTCTGCTAGTGTCGAAATAGCAGAGGGAGATGTTGGCCGATGCGAAACACGAAAACTTATTTTGAGCAGATCCCGGTTGCAGTGGTGAAGAAGATTGCCGAAGAGGATATTCACGCCGATCCGTTGGATGAAAAGCGGCTCGCAGTTCCGGCTATTCCAGCCCGCAGGCCCAAGCTGCTGAGTTGGCCGGCATTGCGCAACCGCGGACACAGGAAAGGACTCTAGCCTTGCAACTTTGCTATGAAATGAAAGACGGCATGACCATGGACGAAACGATTCTGTATCCGGAATGGCAGAAGGATTATCTGGAAGCTCTGCTGGAGCTGGATCCAAAACAATTGAGCAGGCGGATCGCAGCCGCGGAGTCGGCGATTGCGACCCGGCTGCAGTCGATTGCCGGCAATACGAACCATCATGCGGAGCGGCAGGCGATTGAAGACGCGCTTTCATCGCTGCGGGTGTTGAAGCGCGAGAGTCGTTGAACGGCGGTTGTGGCCCTGGGGCTAAAGCCCGGTGTTCCCTTATTTGCTGCTGGCGGCGCGGGTTGAAGCCGCGCCTTTTCAAAACAGCACCAATTGGCAACGAGAAGCGGAATTTCGCGTCAATGCAAGCGTTTAATCGCGAAGACGCGAAGAATATTCTTTCAATCGTTTCCCGTTCTTCGTTCGCGTCCTACTCCTTCTACGCCTCCAGCGATGTCCTTCCTTAGCTTGGATTAGCGGTGGGGAGTCCTCCGGCCGGTGGCGTTTGGTTGTGCAACGAGGCTCCGCAGTAGGGACAATAGACATCAGTCATGGCAACCACGTGCTGGCATTGCGGACAGCTCGGGCTCAGTTTGCAATTGCAGCGCGGGCAAAAGTTGAATCCCGATTGAATGGCGCTGCCGCACTGCGGGCATGCGCCTTGCAGCGGTTGCCGCAGGATGAAGTAGAGGAGACCGCCCAGCCCATTGGGAATGAAAATAGCGACCAGCGTCCACAGCGTGGGACTCATGCCGCGGCGCTTGGCATCGCGGTTGATGTAGCCGATGAGCAGCAGAATGCAGCCTCCAAAGATGCCAGCCAGGAGGCCGAGCAGCACCCTGCACCACGCGGGTGGGGCATCGTGCTGGTGAGCCAGTTCGAGATTGAAGAACCATTGCGCGGCGACGAATACGATCGCGGCGAGCGTCCATGCCCATGCCGGGATGATTTTGATTTCTCCGGCGAATCCAGTTCGAGTTTCGTTTCTTAGTTGCATAGAGTTTCCCGCTTTCCAACAATCAATTTCTTATCTGCGATGGTTCTCACCGTTGCTGGCCAGATGCGTGCCGCGAGCGAGCAGCAGCGCGCTGGCGACCAGCGCGGGCGCGATCCAGAAAAATGCGAATCCCGATTCCCAAACCCAGTTGGAAACGCCCGCCCACTGGCCCATCCAGGCGAAGAGCCGCCAGGCTAACGGAATGGTGAGCGTGGCGGAGAGGCCTACGCCGAGACACGCCAGGCCTACCAGCCACATGCGTTCGCGAGTCTCACGCAGGTGGGCGGCGTGGAAACGCACGCGCATCTGTGTGGCGCGGACCAGGCGGGCATCGGCAGCGAGCGGCAACGAACGCAAATTACTGACCACGGCGCTGGCCGCTTCGGAATAATTGCGGCAAGCTTCGCATTCCTGCAAATGAGTTCGCAGCCAGGTCTGCTCCTCTTGAGAAAGACTGGCGCCGAGCGCGATCAGCTGCCGAGCTTCATTATGTGAATCCCCGGGTGCGTTTCCATGTACGTCCCGCGTCATCGAGTTCCCTCCAACTGGCCCATCAACAGGTTCAGGCCGCGATACAGGCGCGATTTCACCGTGCCCAGTTTCGATCCGGTTACGGTAGCAATTTCTTCCAGGGCGAGGCCTTCCTGAAAACGCAGCACGACGGTCTCGCGATATTCCGTGGGAATGCCGAGGAGAGCGGCGTTGATGCGCTCGGCCTGCTGGTGCTGCTGCAGAACTTCCCAGGCGGCGGGCCGCGGATCAGCGGGCTCGAGCGACGGATGCTCTTCATCTTCCATGAGGCCGTCGAGGCTGACGGGATTTTTCTTGCGCAAATAATCGATGGTCAAATTTCTGGCGACGGCGTAGAGCCAGGTGCTGAATTCGTGCTTGCCATCGTATTGATGTCCACGTTCGAGGACGCGAATCCAGGTTTCCTGGAAAAGATCTTCGGCCAGCGCGGGATTGCCGGAGAGATAGATGAGATAGCGCAGCAGGCGGTGCTGGTACTGCTCGATGAGGCGATCCAGCAGATCGGGATCGCGGCGGCGGAGACCGCGAGCGATGGCGGTCGTCTCGGATTCCATGACAGTCATCGAGAAGTAGGTAGCGGCGTTCATGCTATCGGATATACGAGGGAGGGGGCGAGAAAGATGCAGAGGTCGTAAGGGATGGGGATTCAGTGGGATGGGGCGCGGGGGCTAAAGCCCGGGAAATCCTGGCGGGATTGACGCGGCGCTGAAGCGCCGCTCTTCCACGTTTCGCTGCCCATACGGCGCTGAAGCGCGGCGTTTCCAGGGCTTCCGGCAAACGTCGAGGAGCGGCTCTTCCGCGTTCTCTTCGCGCGGCGCGCCTGTCCTCGTGATCCGCGTGCGTAGAGGCGGACGCATTCGTCCGCCTGCGAGCGAAGCGAGCCCCGGACGAATGCGTCCGGGGCCACGTGTGTCATGGCAGCATTTTTATGGGTAGGCCGAAGGGGGCCATGGCTTCGCGAACTACTTTTTCTTCACCCACGGCTACGATCGCGGTGCGATAGGCGGGAAAATATTTTTGGGCGGCGGCTTCGACTTCGGCCGATGAGGTGTTGGCAACTTTCTGGCCGTAGATGCCGATTTGCTCGGCAGGCAGATCATCGACCCAGAGGCCTGCCAACTCCGAGGACACGGAGGTCCGCGACTGGAGCTGGATGGCTTCAGTGCCGACTAGATAACGCTTGGCCTTGGAAAGTTCTTCGTCGGCGGGAGCGGTGGTCGCGATGCGATTCAGTTCGTAATTAATTTCATTCAGGCTGGGACTGGTGACTTGGTTGCGAACGTCGGCCCGGGTGATCAAAACTCCTGCGCTTTGATAGGTGCCCAGGAAAGCGAAGGGCGAATAGGTGTATCCCTTGTCCTCGCGGATGTTGGAGACCAGGCGCGAACTGAACGTGCCGCCGTAGATGGCGTTGGCAACGGTGGCGGCGGCGTAGTCGGGATCGCCGCGGCGCGGTCCGAAGGCTCCGAGTTCGAGCGTGGTTTGGACGGAGCCGGGGCGCGGCACCACAAATACGGCGTGCTCCGGCGTGGTGGACGGAGAAGCTGGGAGCGAGATGGGAGGCTCGGCGGGAGACTTCCAGGCGGCGAATTTTAATTTGAGGACGTCGAGCATTTTTGCGTTGTCGAAATCGCCGACGGCGACCAGGATGACCTGATCGGGGCGAAAGCGTTGGGCGAAAATTCTGCGGAGATCGGCGGAAGTGGACGCGGCCACCGATTCCTGAGTCGCGGAGGTCACGTGGTAGGGATGGTCTCCGAATAGAACTTTGGCCATGGCGCGGGACGCGAGGAATGAGGGCTCCGATTCACTCTGCTGCAGCGAGTCGGAGAGATTGCGCTTGGCCAGCGCGACTTCGGCGTCGGGGAAGGCGGCGTTTTCGAGGATGTCGGAGAGAACGGAAATTCCGGCGTCCATTTTGGAAGCGAGGACGGCGGTATCGATTTCGATGAAGTCTTTGTGCGAGGAGGCGCTGAGATCGCCGCCGGTGGCCTGCAGTTCCTGCGCAATTTGTTTGGCGGAGCGGGACTTGGTTCCCTGGTCGACGGTCTTCGAGAGCAAGTCGGAGATGCCGGGACGATCGGTGGGATCGGCGGCGAATCCTCCGCGGATGGCGACGGTGAATGAGACTTTCGGAAATCCTGGCTCGGAGACGAGCCACACGGTTAATCCGTTGTCGAGCTTGGTGGAGTGAACCACGGGCGGGCTGAGCGGTTTTTCGGGGCCGTAGGCGGGAAGGTCCTTGGGCATGGGAACTTCTTTTTGGGCGAAGGTCGGATGCCGCGAGGAACAACATGGCGAGTGCGATGATTGTGGCTTTCATTGTGTTGGCTTTCATTGTTCTGGCTTTCATTGTCCACCTCCCGGCTTTTTCTCGGATGCGGCCTCAGCTTTTTCGGGAACGCGCGTCATGATGGTGCGATTGGTGCTCACCAGATATTTTGCGGCGAAGGCTCGCACCTGCGCCGGCGTGACCTTGGCCAAGTCTTCGGGGATCTGATAAACGCGTTCGAAGTTGCCGTCGAAGAGCACGGCGTGGGAAAGCGCGGAGGCGCGGCTGATGGGAATCTCGAGTTGATCGTACCAGTCGGATCGCATCTTGGAGACGATGCGATCGAGGTCCTGCTGGGTGGGGCCCTTGTCGATGAGCTCCTTGACGGTGGCATCGTAGGCGGCGAGGACTTGATCTTCGGAAACAGTCGGCGGATACACGACGAACGAGGTCATGAGAGTCGGTCCGTTGAATTCGTAAGGCGTGCCCAGCGGCCAGTTCAGGCCGCCATCCACCGATAGCGCGACCTGCTTCTCCTTGACTAGAGCTTGATAGAGGCGCGATGCCTGACCGTTGTGCAGCAGTTCGCCGGTCACGGCTCCGGCCAGGGCGTCGGGCGAATGCCGCGGCGGCATGCGGTAGGCGACGGCGAGCGCCGGAACTTTGGCGAGTTTGTCAGTTTCGTTGAAGCGACGCTCGGATTTTTGCGGAGTCTCGTCGACGTTGGGCCGCGGAGGAGTGTTGCGCGGAGAGACGGTCGCGAAATATTTTTCTACTTTGGCGAAGACTTCGTCGGGCTGAACGTCGCCGACTACGGCGAGGACGGCGTTGTTGGGAGCGTAATACTGCTCGTAAAACGCCTGGACATCGGCAATTTTCGCGGCGTCTAGATCTTTGAACTCGCCGTAGAAATTGTGCGCGTTGGGATAGGTGTCGAAAGCCTTGCCGGGAAGGTCGATGGCGAAAAAAAGTCCGTAGGGACGGTTGAGAACGTTCACCCGGACTTCCTCTTCGACTACGTTGCGCTGGTTTTCTAGATTCTTGATGGAGAAATCGAGGGTCTTCATGCGATCGGCCTCGATCCAGAGGACGGGATCGAGCGCGGAGATCGGGGCGGTCTCAATGTATTCGGTGTAATCGTAGCGAGTGTCGCCGTTGTTGTTGCCGCCGCCGCCTTCGATGACGCGATCGAGCACGCCTTTGGGGGCGTTGGGCGTGCCTTCGAACATCATGTGCTCGAAGAGGTGAGCGAATCCGGTGCGGCCTTCGGGTTCGAGGCGGAATCCGATGCCGTAGCTGACGCAGACGCCGAAGGTGGGAGCGGAGTGATCCTCAGAGACCACCACGGTCAGGCCGTTGGGCAACTTCTTCATGGTGGTGGGAGCCTTCCACTGCTGGGCTGCGGCGGAGGTTAGCAATGCGGCGGCTAACAATAATGAGGAACAAAGTTTGAGCTGCATGTTCTTTCTCCTGCTGGGCGTTGAGTTCCGGGTCGAGGGCTGAGTCCGAGGGATTATATGCCTGCGCACGGGAGTTAGACGGGGATCGAGGGCGGAGGTTTCGGTTGGTGGGTTGGCGCATATGCGTCGGTCCGCTTTTTTGGTTTGCGGGTTTTGGTTTCGTTGGCACAGCTTTGCTTTGGCGGTCTCGCTGCGCTCGATGGACAGCCGAGGCGGCTGTCCCTACATGGTTCGTGGTTGCTTGATTCGTGTTTTCTTCGCTTTTGTGCGGTATACTTCGGCGATGATGGCGCCGTCCAGCTTGCCGCCTGGGCTGAACCGAGGCTGTCGAGCTTCGCTCGACCTGGCAGCCGAGGGCGGCTGTCCCTACATGAATCTTTGGAGGATGCATTTGGGTCTCCTAGAAAAAATCGATTGGGGAGAGTTTTCCGCAGGGGCGCAGGAATTTCACAAGGGACATCGCGCTAGTATGACCTCACACCAGCACAACATCAGCAAGAGGAATCCGGGACGGTGACTCCGGGGATGGAGTCGCGTGTCTGGCGGAGCGGGACTGACTTGGCCACTTCCGAATATACGATCAGCACTCTTCCGGCGAATGTAGAAGCCGAGCGCTCAATTCTGGGCGCGATCTTACTGGACAATTTTGCTTACAACCAGGCCGCGGAACATTTGCGGAGCGACGATTTTTCTCTGGACTCGCACCGGCGAATCTATGCCCGGATGATCGACCTGGCGGAGTCGTCGCGTCCGATCGACATGATCACGCTGATCGAGGAGTTGGATCGGCATAAGGATCTGCACGCGATCGGCGATGTGGCGTACGTGTCGAGCCTGGTGGATGGCGTGCCGGAGCGGCCGAGCATCGAGCACTACGTCAAGATTGTGCGCGACAAGGCGATGCTGCGCGGGCTGATCTCGGCGGCGAACACGGCGATTGCGCGGGCCAGCGACCAGTCGGATTCGGCCGAAGATGTGATCAGCGACGCCGAGGCGGCAATCTTCCAGCTCTCGGAAAAGCGCATTGGGCGCGGGTTCATGGGGATCCAGGAGATTGTGCGCGAGTCTTTTGGATCGGTCGACCAGTTGCTGCAACGCGGGCAACGCATCACTGGATTGGCGACGCACTATACGGATCTGGATGAGATGACCAGCGGGCTGCAGCGGTCGGATCTGGTGATCATTGCGGCGCGGCCGTCGATGGGCAAGACGGCGTTTGCCATGAACATCGCGGAGAACGCGGCGATTGCAGACAAGCAAGTGGTCGCGGTGTTTTCGCTGGAAATGTCGCGCGAGGCGCTGCTGATGCGCTTGCTGTGTTCGCAGGCGCGGGTGGATGCACACAAGATGCGGACCGGATCGTTGTGGCAGGACGATACGAAAAAAGTTGTGCGGGCGATGGAGCAGTTGGCGAATGCGCCAATTTACATTGATGATACCCCCGGCATTTCGTTGAGCGAGATGCGGGCGAAGGCGCGGCGGCTGAAACAGTCGCAGAACGGGCATCTGGATCTGATCATCGTGGATTATTTGCAGCTGATGTCGGGCGGCGGGAAGCGATTTGAGAATCGCACGCAGGAAGTGTCGGCGATCTCGCGCGGGCTCAAGGCTCTGGCCAAGGAGTTGCACGTGCCGGTGATTGCGCTGTCGCAGTTGAGCCGCGCGCCAGAGAGTCGAGGTGGAGATCATCGGCCGCAACTGGCGGACTTGCGCGAGTCGGGATCGATTGAGCAGGACGCGGATCTGGTGATGTTTATTTTTCGCGAAGAGGTCTACCGGCAGGATGATCCGGAGCTGCAGGGGCGGGCGGAGATCATCATTTCGAAGCAGAGAAATGGTCCGATTGGTCGAGTGATGATGGCGTTTTTGAAACACTGCACACGCTTTGAAACCATGGTCGAGGGTGGGCGGGCGAACGAGGAATAGTTGGGTGGCGATGCAGGGTTTGCTGTAGGGGTTTCCTGTAAATACCTTAAACAACTTGGGGTTGCGGGTTAACCGGCGGGAGCGAGTCGAGCCTGTGGAAAAGCTTGTGGAAGCAAAAGCCGAGTTCCGAAATGCTTTCAGTAAAGCGGGCGGTACCGGTATGGGACTAGCCGTTTTTAGCCTCTCAAACGACTGAGTAGTAACCAGTTATACAATTCATCCGACATTAACATGTTGTAAGACTCCCAAATTGGCGCGGGTTTCCGTATTTGAGATTTGCACATTTTGGGGTTTGGGACTGACGATTTCAGGGCGAGTTTAGACGATTTTCGGGGTTAGGCAAGGTTGCCAGATGGTTAGGGATGCTTCCTTCCGCAGAGGGTCACAAGCAGCGTCTCACGTTCGCCCTCAGGGGCTAAAGCCCCGATTATTTTCTCTCGATCTGGACGGCGCGGCTTGAAGCCGCGCCCTTTCAAAGCAGGTGCGAGTCGAGCTTCGCTCGACCGGACAGCCGGGGGCGGCTGTCCCTACATTGGCAGTCCCTACATCAACCAGAAATCTAGCTGCCTTCGCCTACCTTCAGGACCGCGAGGAAGGCTTCCTGGGGGATGTCGACGCGGCCGATGCGCTTCATGCGCTTCTTGCCTTCTTTTTGCTTTTCGAGCAGCTTGCGTTTGCGGCTGATGTCGCCACCGTAGCATTTGGCGAGAACGTTCTTGCGCATGGCGTGAACGGTTTCGCGGGAGATAATCTTGGCGCCGATGGAGGCCTGGATGGGGACTTCGAACATCTGGCGGGGAATGAGTTCGCGCATCTTGGAGACCAGCGCTTTGCCGCGTTCGTAGGCGAAATCGCGGTGGACGATGATGGAGAGCGCGTCGACCGGTTCGCCGGCGACCAGGATGTCGAGCTTGACCATGGGCGAATCCCAATATCCGGCGAGATGGTAATCGAGCGAGGCGTACCCGCGAGAGACGGATTTGAGGCGGTCGTAGAAGTCGAGAACGATTTCGTTCAGCGGCAGTTCGTAGTGGAGCATGACGCGGTTGGAGCTGACGTACTCGAAAGTCTTCTGGACGCCGCGCTTTTCTTCGACGAGGGCGAGAATGCCGCCGACATATTCTTCGCTGGTGAGAATGGTGGCGAGGATCACGGGCTCTTCGATTTTCGCGATCTCGCTGGGATCGGGCCAGCGGGAGGGATTGTCGATCTCAACCATTTGGCCGTCGGTCTTGTAGATCTTGTAGCGGACGCCGGGAGCGGTGGTGATGAGCTCGAGATTGAATTCGCGTTCGAGGCGCTCCTGAATGATTTCCATGTGGAGCAGGCCGAGAAATCCGCAGCGAAAACCGAAGCCGAGAGCTACGGAACTTTCGGGCTCGAAGAAGAATGAGGAATCGTTGAGGCGAAGTTTTTCGAGCGCCTCGCGCAGCATGGTGTGCTCGTGGGAATCGACGGTGTAGAGTCCGGCGAAAACCATGGGCTTGATTTCTTCGAAGCCGGGGAGAGGCTCGATGGCGGGATTGTGGTCTTCGGTGATGGTGTCGCCGATTTTGGTGTCGGCGACATTCTTGATGTTGGCGATGACGAATCCGACTTCGCCGGCGACGAGTTGATCGATCTCCACCGGCTTGGGGGTGAGGACTCCGAGAGTTTCGGCGTCGAAGGTGGTGCCATTCCACATGAGGCGGATTCGTTGACCTTTTTTCAGCGTGCCTTCGAAGACCCGAGTGAGGACGATGACGCCGCGGTAGGCGTCGAACCAGGAATCGAAAACGAGGGCCTGGAGCTGATGGTCGGGCGATCCTTTGGGCGGTGGGATGCGCTTGACGATGGCTTCGAGAACTTCGGGCACGCCCTGTCCGGTCTTTGCGCTAATGAGGACGGCGTCGGTGGCGTCGAGGCCGACGGCGCCTTCGATCATTTCCTTGGTGCGCGGGATGTCGGCGCTTTGTAGATCGATTTTGTTGATGACCGGAATGATTTCAAGGCCGTGATTGATGGCGAGATAAGAATTCGCGAGCGTCTGCGCTTCGACGCCTTGCGAGGCATCGACTACGAGCAGCGCGCCTTCGCAGGAGGCGAGCGCGCGGGAAACTTCGTAGGAAAAATCGACGTGGCCGGGCGTGTCGATGAGGTTGAGCTGGTAAGTTTGGCCGTCTTGCGCGGTGTAGGCCATGCGGACGGCGTGCGCTTTGATGGTGATGCCGCGCTCGCGTTCGAGGTCCATCGAGTCGAGGACCTGGGCCTGCATTTCGCGGGCGGTGAGCGATCCGGTGAGCTCGAGCAGGCGGTCGGCAAGCGTGGATTTGCCGTGGTCGATGTGCGCGATGATCGCGAAATTACGGATGTGCTGGGAATCCATGAGGGGCGTAAATATTGATTCTAACAGGGGAAGGCGTGGTCAGCGGTCAGTGGTCAGTTAGTTCAGAGCCACACAGGAATGAGAATTGCTCACCGCGGAATTTTTGTTTCCAGTAGAATCCTGCTCGGTTGAAGCTTCCTCACAAGTCAAGGAGAGAAGAGCCATGCGCGCACTGACTGCTGTTTTGATTTTGCTTGTCACTTGTCCGGTCATTTTCGTGGGGCAGAATCTTTCTCCTTTGGTGAAATCGTTTGTGAAGGTGGATGCGCCGGTGGTTGCGCTGATTCATGTGCGCGTGATTGATGGAACGGGAGCGGAGCCGCGGGAAGATCAGATGATCGTCATGCGGCAGGGAAAGATTGAGTCGGTGGGCGAGGGCTCGGAGGTGAGCGCGCCGAAAGATGCGCAGGTGATCGACTTGAAGGGATACACGGTGATCCCCGGGCTGGTGGGGATGCACGAGCACATGTTTTACCCGGCGGGGGATGCGATTTTTCACGAGATGGCGATCAGCTTTCCGCGGCTTTATCTGGCGGGCGGCGTGACGACGGCGCGGACGGCGGGAAGTATTGAGCCGTATATGGATCTGGCGCTGAGAAGAGAAATCGACAGCGGAGAGGCGGCGGGGCCGCACATACATGTTACCGGGACCTTATCTGGAGGGACCGGGCTCGTGGGCGCCGCAGATGACGATGCTGAAAACTCCGGAGGAGGCTGTGGCCACGGTGAATTTCTGGGCGGACCGTGGGGTGGATAATTTCAAGGCCTACAACTTTATTTCGCGGGCAGTGCTGAAGGCAGCGATCGATGCGGCGCACAAGCGCGGGCTGAAGGTGACGGGACATTTGTGCTCGATTGGATTTCGCGAGGCGGCGGCGCTGGGGATTGATGATCTGGAACACGGGCTCACGGTCGACACAGAATTTTTCTCGGGCAAGAAGCCGGATGAGTGCCCCGCCGCTTCCTTCCAGGGAATGATGCAGGTGGCGGCGGCGCTAACCAAGATGAGTGTGAATGATGCGCCAATTCAGCAGACTATTCACGATCTGGTGGAGCATCATGTGGCAGTGACGTCGACCTTTCCGGTGTTTGAACTCTTCGTGGCGGATAAGGCACCGCTGCAGCCGCGAGTTTTGCAGGCGATGTCGCAGGAGGCTCGCGATCAATATCTGCAAACACGGGTGGCGTTGGATCTTCCGTTGCGCAATCCGAAAACCGGCGAGGTGATGACGAGTCCGTGGGCGCAGATGTTCAAGCAGGAGATGGAATTCGAGCGGGCGTTTGTGAAGGCGGGCGGGTTGCTATTGGCGGGAGTGGATCCGACCGGGATTGGTGGGGATCTGGCGGGATTTGGCGATCAGCGCGAGGTGGAGTTGCTGGTGGAGGCGGGATTCACGCCGCTGGAGGCGATTCACATTGCGACTTATAACGGGGCGCAGTATCTGGGCGAATTGGATCGCATCGGGACGATTGCCGCGGGGAAGCAGGCGGACCTGGTGGTGATCAAAGGCGATCCGTCGAAGAAGATTGAGGACATTGAAAACGTGGAGACGGTTTTCAAGGACGGCGTGGGGTATGACTCGGCGAAGTTGATTGAGTCGGTGCGAGGGTTGGTGGGGATTCGGTAGAGGAACAACCGTGAGTTACCCATTTGCAGCAATTGATCACGTGCAACTTGCGATGCCCGCAGGCGGCGAAGATCGCGCACGTGCGTTCTACGGCGAATTGTTGACGATGGACGAAGTTGCAAAACCGCCCGAATTGGCCAAGCGCGGCGGATGCTGGTTTGCGAGCGGGGCGGTGCAGATTCATCTGGGGATTGAAGCAGATTTTCGTCCGGCCAAGAAAGCTCATCCCGCATTGCGATGCCTCGACTACGATGCGCTACTTGCTCGTTTGCACGCCGCTGGCGTCGAGGTCAAGTTCGACGAGAGCATCCCGGGAGTAAGGCGATGTCACATCTCGGATCCGTTTGGGAATCGGATTGAGTTAGTGAGCGTGTAGTACTTGTTGTCGGTAAGATCAAAATCCATGATTGTGCTTGCTTCGGCTTCGCCTCGACGGCAGGAACTTCTGCGCTCGGCTGGGATTGCGTTTGCGGTGCAGGCTGCCGATATTGACGAGACTCCTATGACGGGAGAAACGGCGCGGGCTTGCGCGGAGCGGCTGGCTCGGGAGAAAGCTTTGGCGGTGTCGCGTGCGCGTCCGGAGGATGTTGTGCTGGGGGCGGATACGGTTGTCGTGGTCGACGAGATGATTCTGGGCAAACCTGCGGACGCTGCGGATGCAGCGCGGATGTTGCGAATGCTTTCGGGGCGCGTGCATGCGGTGATTACGGGCGTGTGTGTTGTGAAGGCAGTGGCCAGTGGTCAGGGGCCAGTGGCCAGTCAGACCGAGATTGCTTCTGAGACTACTTTGGTCACGATGAATTCGTTGTCCGATGCGGAGATTCGGGATTACGTCGCTACCGGCGAGCCTATGGACAAGGCTGGGGCTTACGCGATTCAGGGGATGGCTTCGCGGTGGATTCCGCGGATTGAGGGCGATTACAGCAATGTGGTGGGACTGCCGGTGGCGCTGGTGTGGAGAATGCTAAAGGATCTGGAAATTTAGGATTTCTTGTCTTCGGGCTTGACGTCTTTCTTCTCTTCGCCATCTTTCATGGCTGACTTGAAGTTGCGAATGCCTTCGCCGAGACCCTTGCCTAGCGAGGCAAACTTCGACGGGCCAAACAGGAGCAGGGCGATTCCGATAATCAACAGAATATGGAACGGTTGAAATAGTCCCTCACCCATGAAGCCTCCAAGTGGCGCTGTGGCGCAGGTAGACACCGCCGCACCCACTAATGAAATTTTAGGCTTCGGTGGACGGCGAGTCAAAGAGTGCTTACCGCCGGGGATTACGAGAGTCTATTCTGGAAGTATTCGTTCTCTGAGGTTTTCCATGTCCAGGATTCGCGGTTTCTTCCTGCTTTGTCTGCTGCTCTTCTTTGTTTCACTCTTCTGCGGTCGAGTTTCCGTACTCGCGCAGGAGGCTCCGGCTGCTTCTGCTCAGGGTGAGCGCAAGACCAGTGATCCTTACACGGGCGACCTTTCGATTTTTGATTCGGCGGGGCGCGCGGAGCGATTGCAGATCGATCGGGTGATGGACCTACTGAAGATTTCGCCGGGCAAGGCTGTGGCGGATATCGGCGCGGGCTCGGGTTGGTTCACGGTGCGGGCGGCGCGGCGAGTGAGCGACAGCGGAGTGGTTTATGCGGTCGACATTAATCCTGAGGCGGTTCGATACATTGAGCAGCGCGCGAAGAAAGAGCAGTTGACGGACGTGAAGACGATTTTGAGCAAGCCGGATGACCCGCTGCTGCCGGCGCATTCGGTGGATGCCGTTCTGATGCTGAAGACTTATCACGAGGTGTCGCATCCGGTGACGTTGCTGAAGAATTTGCGGCCGGCACTCCGTGCGGGCGCGAAAGTGGGTGTGATCGATCGCAATGGAAATGGGGAGGATCACGGCGTGGGCCGCGAGGTGGTGATTCGAGAGGCGGAGGAAGCGGGTTACAAGCTCGTGGGACAGTTTGATTTTGTGAAGGGCGACAAGATGGATTACTTCCTGGTGTTCAGCGCAGCAGAATAAGTTCTTCGACCACCGACCAGGTGGTGCGGGTCAGATCGGCGAACAGGGAAAGGTCGGCGTCGGAGGCTGCACCTTGCGGGCTGGCCCAGGCAGCTTCCATGGATTCCCGGCTTTCGAAATAAAGTTCAACGATGGCGTCCCATGGGGGAGAGGTGCGTTTGGGATCGGGGTAAGGATAATTTTGTATGTACATTTTCAGGGATGGCAGGGCTTTGGCGAGCGGGGCGTGGATTTGTTCGAGATGATGGCGGAAGTCGGCGGGAGACATTGCGGGGCGGCGGTAAAGGACGACGATGAATTTGAGCATGGCTTCAGTCAAATAAGGATGAGTCGCACGAGAGGGTGCCGTCCCTACGGGACTCGTGTCATTTTACGAAACGCGACCCGGCACTTCCGTGCCGGGCTTTCTCATGCCGCCGCTTCGCGGCTCGATCCGTTTTCAGCCAACGCGGCCCTGAAGGGCCGCTCTTCCACGTTCCGTTACTCCACTTCCCGTCACTTCGCACACATTCACGCTACTTCCACATTCACGCTACGCGGTTTCGATCATGGCTGCTAACAGCAGGGCTCTGCGGGGGAGTTCGTCGATCACGATGTGTTCGTGGATGGCGTGAGCGCCCTGGCCTACTCCTCCCATGCCGTCGAGCGTGGGGATGCCGAGGGCGGCGGTGAAATTTCCGTCGGAGCCTCCGCCGACCGCGGCTTCTTCGAGCTTCCAATCGATTTCGCTGGCGATGGCCTTCGCCTTTTCGTAGAGAGCAGCGACGCCCTTAGTTCTCTCCATGGGCATGCGATTGATGCCGCCTTCGAGGGTGAGCTTGCACTGCTTGTCGAAGGGCTTGAGGGCGCGAAGCTTGCGATCGAGGGCGGCGGCCTGCTTGGCGTGACGGATGCGGGCATCGATATCGGCGCTGGCTTCGGCGGCGATCACGTTGGTGCGAGTTCCGCCGCGGATGACTCCGGCATTCAAAGACAGGCCTTGTTTGAGATCGTTCAGTTTGGCGATGGCGTTGATCTGGCGGGCAAGTTCGAGGATCGCGCTGTGGCCTTTGGTGGGATCGAGCCCGGCGTGAGCCGCGATGCCCTGAACGCGCAGCACGTACTCGCCGACTCCCTTGCGTTCGGTTTTGACGGCGCCACGCAGTCCGGCGGCGGGCTCGAGCACAAAGACGGCGGCAGATTGTTTGGCCAGCGCTTCGGTGAGGGGGCGCGACGATTCGCTGCCCACCTCTTCGTCGGAGACGAGGAAAACCGTGACGGGGCGCGGGAGTTGTCCGTGCCATTGTTGCAGGGCTTCGATGGCGTGCCACATCAGGGCGATGCCGGATTTCATGTCGAGCACGCCGGGACCGTAAAGGCATCCATCGACTTCGCGGACGGGCATGGCGACGAGCGTGCCCAGCGGATAGACGGTATCGTAGTGGCCGAGCAGCAGGACGGGCTGGGTGTTGGCGCGGCCGGCGAAATCGATTTGGAGATTGTTGCCGTAATCTTCGGCATGGTGGATGCGCGCGCGGCCGCCGAGGGCTTCGAATTTGTGCGCGAGATGCATGCACATGGTGTCGGCGGAGGGCTTGTCATCACTGGGAGATTCGATCTCGGCGAAGTCGCGGGTGGTGGCGACGAGAGCTGGCTGGCGCTGTTCGAAAAAGTGCAGGCGTTCGCTCCACTGGCTGGCGGGGCGATGCGATTTTTTGGGGGCAGTTGTTTTGGAAGGCATCTTTAATTTGGCTCGAGAATTGTTCCGGCCCCGGAGATCGAGTCCCGTGGGCACAAGTCGTACAGTATAATCTTCAAGCTGCGTTGGGCCGAATTGACGTGAGGGCAAGCGCCGCCGTCGAGCTTCGCTCGACCGGACAGCCGAGGGCGGCTGTCCCTACATGTGAATTTATGACTGAATCCACATCCGTGACGGAAACTTCGCCCGGGCAGACGAAGTCGGCACTCGACATCCACGACATTCTGAAGATTCTGCCGCATCGCTATCCGTTTCTGCTGATCGACCGGGTGCTCGAATTGAAGCGCAAGGAGCGGATCGTCGCGATTAAGAACGTCACTATCAACGAGCCATTTTTCAACGGACATTTTCCGGGACTGCCGATTATGCCGGGCGTACTGATTGTGGAGGCGATCGCGCAGGCCGGGGGCGCGCTGCTGTTGACGGAAGTGGAAGACCGCACGGACAAAGTGATGGTGTTCACGGGAATCGAGCGGGCGAAATTCCGGCGTCCGGTGAGCCCGGGGGACCAGTTGCGGTTGGAAGTGGAGGTCAAGGGCTGGCGGTCGGTGCCGGGCATGACTGCGGCGAAGATGCAGGGATACGCTTACGTTGGCGAGAAGCGCGTGGCGGAGGCCACGGTGTCTTGCCAGTTGATTGATAGCGCGCGCGGGCGGGGATCGACCGAGAGCAATGGCGGAGCTGGCTAGGCAAGAGCGCTTGGGAATTCTCACCTTTCGAAAAGTCGAAGGGTGGGGCAGCCTTTTCATCCTCGCTTTCAGCACTCTCGCTTCCTGCCAGACACACCTTTCATGAACGTTCACCCTACGGCCATTGTTGATAGCGGCGCGAAGGTTCCGGCTTCGTGCGCGGTTGGGCCTTATTGCGTGATCGGTGCAGGCGTTGAGCTGGGCGAGAATTGCCGGCTGATCTCGCATGTTTCGATGGAAGGGCCGACGAAGATCGGGTCGCACAATACTTTTTTCCCTTTTTGCGCGATTGGCATGGCTCCGCAGGATGTTACCTACGCGGGCGAGGCGACGCGGCTGGAGATTGGCGATCACAACGAGATTCGCGAGTGCGTGACCATCAATCGCGGAACGGTGAAGGGCGGCGGCGTCACGCGAGTGGGCAGCCATCTGTTGATCATGGCGTATACGCATATTGGGCATGACTGCGTGATTGGCGATCACGCCATGCTGGTGAATGGCGCGACGCTGGGCGGACATGTGACCGTCGAGGAATGGGCGGTGGTGGGAGCGCTGTGCCCGGTGCATCAGTTTGTGCGCATTGGAGCGCATTCCTACGTTGGCGGCGGGACGACGATTACGCAGGATGTGCTGCCGTTTTCGATGACCTCGGCGGCGCGCGACACGCATGCTTACGGCATGAATAAAGTTGGGCTGGAGCGGCGCGGATTTTCGAAGGAGCGGATTGCGAAGATTCATCACGCGTACAAAATTCTGCTGGCTTCGAAGATGAATACTTCGCAGGCGCTGGAGAAGCTGAAGGCAGAGTCCGATCGCGGGGAAGATGTGGAGATGCTGATCCGATTTGTGGAAACGGCAGATCGGGGAATCATTAAGTGACTCTGACCTCCGGCACAAAGCTCGGGCCTTACGAAATTCAATCGCCACTGGGAGCGGGCGGCATGGGCGAGGTCTATCGCGCGAAGGACACGCGGCTGGACCGGACTGTCGCCATCAAAGTTCTGCCGGCGCATCTTTCTTCTGATCCTGAGTTGAAATTACGGATGGAGCGCGAGGCGAAGGCCATTTCCGCGCTGCAGCACGCGAATATCTGCACGCTCTTCGACATCGGCACGCAGGACGGCACGAACTTCCTGGTGATGGAGTATCTGGAAGGCCAGACTCTGGCCGAGCGCCTGACGAAAGGGGCGCTGCCGCTGGATCAGGTTCTGAAGATCGGGACGGAAATCGCGCAGGCGCTGGAGAAGGCGCATCAACAGGGGATTATCCATCGCGACCTGAAGCCGGCGAACATCATGCTGACCAAGGCGGGCGCGAAGCTGATGGACTTTGGTCTGGCAAAACCGGGTCTGGCGAAATCGGAAATATCGATTGCATCGAAAGCGGCGGGGACGTTTACTCCATCGACGCCGACCATGAATCTGGCGTCGCTCACTTCGGCGGCTTCGCCGCTCACGCAGAAGGGTTCGATTGTCGGGACGTTTCAGTACATGGCGCCGGAAGGTTTGCAGGGAGTGGAGGCGGACGCGCGCAGCGACCTGTTCAGCTTCGGATGCGTGCTGTATGAAATGATCACGGGGCGGCGGGCTTTCGAAGGCAAGTCGCAGCTCAGCGTGTTCACCGCGATTCTGGAAAAAGATCCGGAGCCGATCAGTGCCAGCCAGCCGATGGCCCCACCAATGCTGGATCAGGTGGTTGGGGCTTGCCTGGCGAAAGATCCGGCGGACAGATTTCAATCGGCACACGACGTGGCGATGGGACTGCGCTGGGTCGCTCTGGCAAGTTCTGCGCCGGCAGAAGTGGAATCTGCGGCTGCGCCGGCGCGGAGCCGCATTCCCTGGATTGCAGCAGTCGCGGCGGCGATTGTGCTGGGAACGATTGCCGGATTTTTGCTGCACCGCCCCGGGCCTTCCGCTGCCAGCATTCGCACCGTGATCAATCCTCCGCCGGGCGCGCACTTCCGGCTGACCGACGATGCTGCTGGTCCGCCGGTGCTTTCGCCCGACGGCGCATATCTGGCCTTCACTGCAACCGGCGATGGGAAGACGTCGATCTGGGTGCGACCCATGAATGCCGGGGAGGCGCACGCGCTTCCCGACACCAACGACGCGATCTTTCCGTTCTGGTCGCCGGACAGCCGATCGCTGGGGTTCTTCGCCAACAACAAATTGAAGACGATCGAGATTGACGGGGGCGTGGCGCAGGTCGTGTGTGATGTCCCGCTGGGGCGCGGCGGCGCGTGGGGCAGCGGTGGGGTGATCGTCTTCTCGCCGGCTCCGGTTTCCGATCTGTCGCAGGTGGTCGCCAGCGGAGGCACTCCCACGGCGCTCACAAAATTGGACGCGGCCCTGCACACATCGCATCGCTGGCCGTTTTTTCTTCCCGACGGCAAGCATTTCCTTTACTTCGCGATGCATCACGACCCCTCGAAGTCCGCGAATAACGCTGTCTACTATGCATCGCTCGATGGGCGCGAGAATCGCCTGCTGGTTCACGCGCAGACCAACGCTATTTATGCCGCTGGGTTTCTTCTGTTTGGCCGTGGAGACCAACTGGTGGCGCAAGCTTTCGACCCGGCCGGCGGCAAATTGAGTGGTCAGGTGCAAACCGTTTCTACCGGCGTGTTGAACGATGTCACGACCTGGCATCTGGGCGCGACAGCCAGCGACGGCGGGCTGCTGGCCTTCGGCAACGGCACTTCCGGCAATGTTCAGTTGGTGTGGATGGACCGTACTGGAAAGCAGACCAGCGTCGCGGCTGAGAATCTGCAAAATTTGCAGTTCGCGCGCTTGTCGCCGGAGGGCGATCGCATTGCCCTGATGCTGGATTCCGGCATCAATGACATCTGGTCGCTCGATCTGGCGCGCGGCGTTCGGACACGGCTGACTTTTGGGCCGGTGGCCAATACGTATCCGATCTGGTCGCCCGATGGCAAGTGGGTCGCGTATGGATCGAGGCGGCCGGGGAGCAGCGGCATCTACCGCAAACTGGCCGACGGAAGCGGAGCCGAAGAGGCGCTCATCTCGGCTCCGGATGCCACAGGATTTATTCCCACTGACTGGTCCCGCGATGGCAAGACGCTGTTCTATTCGACTGGCCTCTTGACCGGGGATCAAATCATCTGGGCCCTGCCGTTGGATGGAGACCGAAAACCACAGCAGGTGGTTGCGCACGGAACCAACGGGGTGCTATCGCCCAACGGCCACTGGCTCGCTTATACCGCGTTCTCAGGGGCGTCGGAAATCTATGTAGTGGGCTACGGCGGCAGCCAGGGCAAATGGCAGGTCTCGCCTAACGGCGGGCAGGTGCCGCAGTGGAGCAAGGATGGAAAGGAACTCTATTACTTTGACGGGACACAATCCATCTCCGCTGTCCCGGTCAAGGACCTGGGCAACACGCTGGAATTTGGCGCCAGTCAAACTCTGGTCAGCCAGTGGACGATTCTGACCATACCCTTTTACAGCGTTTCGCCCGACAGCAAGAAACTGCTGATGGAGCGAGTTGCGCAGCAGGTGAGCCAGCCGATCACGGTGGTGTCGAACTTTAGCGCAGGGTTGAAGAGGTAGGCGGGAATAAGTCGGCAAGGTGAACTCCCCACGTCTCGCAATTTGTGCAAGACGTGGGGAAGGCTTGTTGCTATTTGTTTTCTTCTTTGTTTTCGAGGTGTTCTTTGATGGCCTCGGTGCCTTCGAATCCGGCGATGGCGGCTGCGCCTTCGGTCAGGATGGATGCGTTGGGATCGACCTTCTTCAGGCCTTCCACGGCGATTACAGCTCCAGCGATTTTTTCGGCTTCATCCAGAAGTCCCATGACAATCTCCTTCATTTCAGCGAACTAAATTTCGCGCGGTTGCGGCGCGAGGCAGAGTATCTCTTGTAAGCCGCGCCGGGAGCGCTGTCAAGGGGGATGAAAGCGGGTAGGGCACCTCTCGTCCCTCGAACCCGTGGACTACGTGTGCAGTTGTGCGTGGGAGATCCTTCCCTTCGCCTGCAGTGCGGCTCCGGTCAGGATGACTTCGCGAAAAAGTTGCGAGCGCGCGTCGGTTGTGCCGCGTAGATGGGAAGCGTACGATGTGCGAGCCATTGAGCCAAATTTCTAACTTCGGCTTCGTCGGGAGGAAATTCATGTCCAGGTTTTTCTTTCGAGTTTTGCTGGTGATTTCGTTCACGGCATCCGCTTGGGCGCAAACCGTTGTGATTCGCGCCGGGAATCTTATCGATCCCGCTACCGGGACCGTTGCGAAGAACCAGATCATTCTGGTGAAGGACAAGAAGATTGTGGACGTCGGGGCGGGCGTTGCGATTCCGAAAGACGCCGTCGTGGTCGACCTCTCGGACGAGTGGGTGATGCCCGGCATCATGGACGCGCACACGCACATCACGCAAAGCGTGAAGTACTTCCGCGATCTCGACGCGAACTATCTGCGCGAGGACACGCCGTTTCGCGCTCTGCGCGGCCTTTACACCGGGCAATTGCTCTTGAACGCCGGCATCACTACGGTGCGGGACGTGGGCAACGATGCCAACTTTGCTGCGGTGGCGCTGCGGCGGGCGATTGATCGAGGATGGTTCGTGGGGCCTACAGTGCTGACCGCGGGAAAAATCATTGCGCCCTTCGGCGGACAAAGCGCGGGAATTCCCGCAGAGCTCGGGCCGTTCTGGCAATTCGAATATTACGACGCCGACAACGTCGAGGAAATCCGCAAGGCTGTCCACGAAAACATTTTTTATGGCGCGGACCTGATCAAGCTGGTTGCGGATAATTCGCCTTATCATTATTCGGTGGAGGAAATTCGGGCTGCGGTGGATGAGGCGCATCATGCGGGACGCGCGGTTGCGGTTCATGTGTTGGGAGGCGAGGCCGCGACTAATGTGATCGAGGGCGGCGTCGATTCGGTTGAGCATGGATTCTTTTTGACTGATGATCAACTGCGCCGCATGAAAGAGAAGGGCATCTTTCTTTCGGGCACAGAATTTCCTACGGAGCACTTCGCCGCAGGGGAATTCCCGGGAGCGGAGCAGGTGGGCGCGGCGATCGTGGACCGGCTGGCTCGCGCTTATAAGATTGGCGTGAAGATGGCATTTGGCACCGACATTGTTACCGACGCTCCGAATGAATCCCGCGCGGACATGACCTGGGATTACCTGGCGGTGTGGCGGAAGGCGGGCGTGCCTCCGGCGGAAATTTTGAAGTGCATGACTACTAACAATGCAGAGTTATTCCGCATTTCGAAGGAACGGGGCGCCATCGTGAAAGGACAGTTCGCGGACATTATCGCCATGCCGGCGAGCCCGCTCGACGATATCGAATCGCTGCGCAAGGTGAATTTCGTGATGAAGAATGGCGCGGTCGTGCGGCAACCGAAATAATCGGGCCCGAGATCGATTTCGAGATCCCTTCCAACTCAAAGCTAACCGACTATCGCAAACATTTACTCAGCTTTACCGACTCTTTACGTACTGTCGGGGGATACAAGCCTACGATTCAAACGAGGAGACAACGCCATGAACTGGACATGGGTTTCTCGTTTGGGAATTGTCGTGTTGGTTCTTTCCCTTCCAGCCTTTTCACAAGCTGCTGCCGCGCCATCAAGCTGCCCTCTTGAGTTTGTGAGATTAACCACGTGGGGCGTTAGCGTTCGCGTGAAGAACGTAAGTGGAAAGGCAATTGTCGGTCTCAGTTTTTACGCTGCCCTGTCCGATGCCACGGAGCATTGGAAATGGGTGCACTGGGACCTCGACGATACCCGGCCTCTGCGCGAGTTCGGCTGGAACAAGTCACTGAAAGCAGGGGCGACCAAGACTCTGACGTGGGGTCGCGCCGACCTCGACTTTGAACACAACGGCGGGGGAGCTTTCGTCCTCACGAGCGTTTTATTCGCGGACGGTTCGAGCTGGGAAGAGCCTGAGGATGGAGCGTCGTGCAAATTCGTGTGGCTCAATAATCATAAGAAGGCATTTGTAAAGCCCATCGAACTGCCGTTGCGCACACCGTAAATGAAGCAGCCCCCAGCCATGCTTCATTGACTCGCGGCGTGTGCGCACGTTAGATTTGCGCGGATGATCGGCACAACCGTCTCCCATTACCGCATTGTCGAGAAGCTGGGCGCTGGCGGCATGGGCGTGGTGTACAAGGCCGAGGACACGGTGCTGGGCCGCGTGGTGGCGCTGAAGTTCGTCTCTCCGGAAATTCATCACAGCCGCACCGCGGTGGAGCGATTCCGGCGCGAAGCGAGGGCTGCGTCCACGCTGAACCATCCCAACATCTGCACCATTTATGACGTCGGCGAGCAGGATGGCATGACGTTCATCATCATGGAATTTCTGGACGGGATGTCGCTGAAGACGCGCATCGCGGGCCGGCCGATGGAGATGGAAGAACTGCTGGCCGTGGGGGTCGATATTGCCGACGCGCTGGATGCGGCGCACGTTGCGGGCATTGTGCATCGCGACATCAAGCCGGGAAATATTTTTGTCACCAAACGCGGGCACGCGAAGATTCTGGATTTCGGCCTGGCCAAAGTTCTGGAAGCATCGTCGGGAAGCGATGTTGACTCGACGCAGAGCCTGTCGAGAAGCGATGGCGGCAACGCCGTGGGCACGATCGCCTATATGTCGCCGGAGCAGGCGCTGGGGCTGAAGGTAGATGCGCGGTCCGATTTGTTCAGCTTTGGCGTGGTGCTCTACGAGATGGCGACGGGCAAAAGCCCATTTACCGGGACGACTTCGGCGGCGATCTTCGACGGAATTCTGCATGGGGCGCCGGTGGCGCCGGTAAGTCTGAATCCGCAGACGCCGCCGGAGCTTGAGCGGATCATTAATAAGGCGCTGGAAAAAGATAAGTCGTTGCGCTACCAGTCTGCGACGGAACTGCGCGGCGATTTGCGGCGGTTGCAACGGGAGACGGAATCGGGACGGACGGTTTCGTACTCGCGCGGGCGGGCGTCTTTGGCGCTGACTCCGGCGCGGTCTCGTGCAGTGAAGGCAGTCCTGGTTGCGGCGGTCGTAATTGTGCTGGCGGTGGCGGGATATTTCTTTTACCAGCGGTGGCAACAGTCATCGCGATTGAATGAGCGGGACACCGTGGTGCTGGCGGACTTCGCGAACACTACCGGCGACGCGGTCTTTGATGACACGCTGAAGCAGGCGCTCAGCGTCAGCCTGGGACAGTCTCCATTTCTAAATATCCTGACGGACGACAAGGTCGTTGCGACTCTGCAGTTGATGACGAAGCCGGCAAACACTCCGCTGACCGCGCCGGTGGCGCGCGAGATTTGCCTGCGCTCGGGGAGCAAGGCTTATATTGCGGGCGCGATTGCGCTGCTGGGCAACGAGTACGTGCTTGGCCTGAAGGTTGTGAACTGCCAGGGCGGCGAAGTGCTGGCGCAGCAGCAGGTGACGGCGGCTTCAAAGGAGAAGGTGCTGTCGGCGTTGAGTGCGGCGGCGGCGGATATTCGCGGCAGCCTGGGTGAATCGTTGGCGACGGTGAAGAGATTCGATGTGCCGCTGGAGCAGGCGACGACTTCATCGCTCGATGCATTAAAGGAGTACAGCCTGCAATACAAGGCGATGAGCGCACAGGGTACGGCGGAGGCCTTGCGGCATGGACTCCGGGCGATTGAACTGGATCCGAATTTTGCTATGGCGTACTGGGCGGTGGGCGGCAATTACAACAGCCTCACTGAAGTCGGACGGGCAAGTGATTATTTCTCCAGGGCATTTCAGTTGCGTGAGCACACGACCGAGCGGGAAAAACTGTTGATCACGTCGTACTACTATCAGGATGTGACTGGGGAATTGGACAAGGCTGCACAGGTCTATCACGACTGGATCGACAGTTATCCGCGAGACTTGATCGCGTATGGAAGTCTGGCGATTTTGTATTTTGAGCAGGGAGAATACGAAAAGTCGATCGAAACGAACCGACAGTTTCTGCAGCTTTCGCTAAATAATGTGGTCGCGTATGAAAATCTGGCGGAGGTATTGCTGGCGGCGCAGCGTTTTGACGAGGCGCGAAAAACCTTGAATGACGCGCAGGCGCAGAACTTGGATGACCTGGACATTCATCTGTACAAATATTTGCTGGGGTTTATCGGGAATGACGCTGCTGCGATGGCGAAAGAGATTTCCTGGCTGGAGAGTAAAGCGGAATATGCGCCACAAGGATTTTCTCTGGAATCGGACACCGAGGCGTACATCGGGCATTTGCAGAAGGCGCGAGCGTTGACAGCGCAGGCCGTGAATGCGGCGCTGCGTAGCGAGAACAGAGAGAATGCAGCGCTGGCGCTGGCTTGCGCCGCGCTGCGCGAAGCGGAGTACGGCAGCGGGGGGGAGGCGAAGAAATATTCGGCCGCAGCGTTGAAGTTGTCGCCGAAGAGTCAGGGAGTGGAGGTTCAATCCGCGCTGGCTCTGGCGATAGCCGGGGACACGAGCGGCGCGCAATCGCTGTTGCAAGACCTTGGGAAACGCTGGCCGCTGGATACGCAGATGCAATCCGTGTGGCTGCCTACGATTGAGGCGCAACTCGCGCTGGATAAAAAATCGGCCACTGACGCAGTGCAGCGACTGAATATCTCCGGGACAATCGAACTGGGGTTGGTGCAGTTTCTCTCGAACATTTCCTGTCTACATTCGGTGTACGTTCGCGGCAATGCATACCTGGCCGCGGGAGACGGCGATGCGGCCGCGGCGGAGTTCCAGAAAATACTCGATCACAGCGGTGTAGTGTGGAGTTGTTCGACGGGCGCGATGTCGAAATTGGGATTAGCACGGGCCTATGCGCTGAAGGCAGGCCACTCCGACGCAGACCGGCAACGCGCCGCTGCGGCCTACCGTGACTTTCTGGCTTTCTGGAAGGACGCCGATGCGGATATCCCGATCATGAAGCAGGCACGGGCGGAATCGGCGAAGGTGCAGTAGCGGGGCTTCGAAGCCAGTTGACCATTGATTTCTACTGAGCAGAGAATGAGTCCGGAGGTAGCCCCCATGATGCGTCCTCGCCTGGTTCTGCTTTCACTGTGCACGTTTCTCATGGCTGCTAGCGCGATAGGCCAGCAGTCGCCCGCGCCCCGTGTGATCGATCTGAAGGCGGCTGACGGCACGCTGCTCAAGGCGTCGTATTTTGCAGCGGCCAAGCCCGGCCCCGGTGTCTTGCTGCTGCATCAGTGCAACCGGCAGCGGAAGGTGTGGGATGAGCTAGGGGGACAGTTGGCTGCGGCCGGGATCAATGTGGTCACCTTTGATCTGCGCGGCTTCGGCGAGAGTGGAGGCGACCGATTCGACAAGCTGACGCCCCAACAGGTGGGACAGGTTGAGCAAGAGAAATGGCCCGGCGACATTGATACTGCGTTTCAATATTTGGTCTCTCAGCCCGGGGTCACACACGATGTGATCGGCGTTGGAGGAGCGAGTTGCGGCGTCAACAATTCCATTCTGGCGGCGCGACGGCATGCGGGAGAGGTGAAATCGCTGGTGCTGCTGTCGGGCGGAACGAATTTCGCGGGACGGCAGTTTCTTCGCGATAGTTCGCAACTGCCCGTGCTCTTCGCCGTGGCTGACGATGACGAGTTTCGGCCGACGGCCGACGTCATGCCCTGGCTCTACACTGTCGACTCGAACCCGGGCAAAAAATTTGTGCGCTACGCCAAGGGCGGGCATGGGGCTGACATCTTCGGCGTTCATCCCGAATTCAGGGGCGTGATCGTGGATTGGTTTGTCACCACACTGGTTAAGACTCCGGGGCATGCGCCGGCGGATAAGAACAGCGAGGCGGCACCGAAAACGGCGCAGATCCTGAATGAGATTGAGACGCCGGGCGGGGTGGAAAAAGTCTCGGCCAAGCTGGCAGAGGCGCGCCGGAGCGACCCCAAGGCGGTAATTTTTCCGGAAGCGTTGGTGAATTTCATCGGGTATGAGCACATGCAAGCGGGCGACACTAAGTCTGCGGTCGAGATCATGAAGCTCAACGTCACCGCTACTCCGAACTCGCCGAACGCGTATGACAGCCTTTCCGACGCTTATCTGGCGGATGGGCAAAAGGATCTGGCGCGGCAGAATGCCAAGAAGGCGCTCGAACTGCTGGCGAATGACACTACGGATCCGCAGGATCGACGCGATGCGATTCGCGACAGCGCGCAGACCAAACTCAAGCAACTCGGGGAAAGCCAGCCCTAGTCCTCGCGGGATTTATTTCTGAACTGCGAATGCTATGCTTACTCGGCGCGGATCTGTGTGCGCCTTCATTGATGACTTCTGCGAAAGAGAAGCTGGGGCTGATCGCGGGCAATGGTACGTTTCCGTTTCTTGTGCTGGATGCGGCGCGGGCGCAGGGATATGACGTGGTGGTGGCGGCGATCCGGGAAGAAGCGTCGGCGGAGATCGAATCGCCATCCCATGGCGCGGCGGTGGTGCACTGGCTTTCGCTGGGTGAATTGTCGAAGCTGATTGAGACGTTTCAGCGCGAGGGCGTGCGGCGGGCGGTGATGGCCGGGCAGGTGCAGCATAAGCAGATTTTTTCCAGCATCCGGCCGGACTGGCGGCTGGCGAAAATGTTGCTGTCGTTGACCACGCGGAATACGGACTCGCTGCTGGGCGCGGTAGCGAAAGTTTTGGGCGACGAGGGGATTATTTTGGAGAAGTCAACCTGGCTGCTGGAGCCGCTGCTGGTGAAGGCGGGCGTTCTTTCACAGCGCGCGCCGAGCGAGCAGGAGCGCAAGAATATCGAGTACGGACGCAGGGTGGCTCGGCAACTGGGGCAGCATGATGTTGGGCAGACGGTGGTGATCGCGGAGTCGGCTTGCGTTGCGGTTGAGGCCATGGAAGGGACCGATGCGACAATCGAGCGGGCGGGACAGATTATGCGGTCGTTGCGTGGGGATGCTTCGACTTTGAGCCGCGCGCTGACGGTAGTGAAGGTGGCGAAGCCGAATCAGGATATGCGCTTCGATGTTCCGGTGATTGGGGTGAAGACGATTGAGGTGATGCGGGCGGCAGGAGCGACTTGTCTGGCGGTGGATGCGGGAAAATGTTTGCTGCTGGATGGGCAGAAAGTTTTGGACGCGGCGAATGCGTCGGAAATTTGCGTTATCGCGGAGTGAATGGGATGAACGATTCGATTTCAGAAGGCGCGCGCATTGCCGATCAGTTGCGGCGGGCTTTTTATGGCAGCGCCTGGCATGGGCCGGCGTTGCTCGAATTGCTGGAGGATGTGGATGCGGCGATGGCGGCGGCTACTCCTCTGGCGCATGTGCACAGCATATGGGAGTTGGTATCGCATGTTGAGGTCTGGGACCGGGCTGCGATCGTGCGACTCGACGGGAAGAAACATCAACCGACCGGAGTCCGCAATTTTCCTCGCGTGCCTGAAGTCACGGAGTCCGCATGGCGCAAGGCCGTCGGGGCGACGAAACGTACGCACGATGATCTGGTCAAGACCGTGGCCGCGCTTCCCGACACGCGATTACGCGAGCGCGTTCCGGGAAAGCGGTATGACTTCTATCACAATCTGCACGGGGTGGTGCAACACGAGCTTTATCATGCGGGGCAGATTGCGCTTCTGAAGAAAGCGCTGGCTGAGGCGCGGGAATAAAGCGGTGCGGGTGGCGTCCCTGCGGACTCGCTCATTTTCCAACCGCTCACCCGGCACTCCCGTGCCGGGCTATCTCATCCCGCCGCTTCGCGGCTCAGCTCGATTGGGAGCATTTGTCGCGCTCGATACTCCGGCGTGAATCGAGGATGCTGTTTGCGGCGATTCCGTTTACAATTTTGTCCGGCAACTTTGTTCCGGCAACCAGCTAGCGAGAAAACTTCCTGACATCGCGAAAATCGATTTCCGTGGCCGTGGTGGGCGTGGGCGTTTTTGGACGCAATCATGCCCGGGTCTATAAAGAGCTTGAACTGCAGGGCGAAGGCGTGCGCCTGCTGGGCGTGGTGGATGCGGATGTGGACCGCGCGGACGCCGTGGCCCGCGAGTTTGGCTGCAAGGCCTTCGGCTCGGTGGAGCAGATGTTGACGACCCATAGCGAGTTGCAGGCGGCTTCGGTCGCGGTGCCGACGGTGCATCATTTGAAAGTGGGGCAGGAGCTGTTGACGGCGGGAGTCGACGTGTTGATGGAAAAGCCGCTGGCCGCCAACCTTGCCGAAGCCGACGAACTGATTGACCTGGCCGCCAAGCATAAGCGAATCGGGCAGGTGGGGCATCTGGAGCGGTTTAATCCGGCGGTGCGGGCCACGATTCCGCTGCTGACGCAGCCAATGTTTTTCGAGGTGCACCGGCTCAGCGTGTTTACGCCGCGGTCGCTGGATGTGGATGTGGTGCTCGATCTGATGATTCACGATCTGGACATTGTGCTGGCGTTTGCGAATTCTCCGGTGAAGGAAGTGCGGGCGGTGGGGCTGCCGATTTTGTCGGGCAAAGTCGATATCGCGAACGTGCGGCTGGAGTTGGAATCGGGCTGCATCGCGAATTTCACGGCGAGCCGGGTTTCGACGGAGCGGGTGCGGAAGCTGCGATTCTTTCAGCCGCGGCAGTACGTTTCGCTGGATTACGGGCGGCAGGAAGTGCTGGTCTTCACTGTGGGAAACGAGGGCGAACCTTCGGTGAATCCGCAGATCGGCGTGGCGAAGCCGGCGGTCGCGTCCGAGGAACCTCTGCACGGTGAGTTGAAGGCGTTCTTGCACGCGGTGCGGGAGCGGTCCACGCCGGTGGTTCCGTTTGAAGATGGACGGCGGGCGTTGAGTTTGGCGCTGGAAATTGTGGCGGCGATTCGCGAGCATAGTAAGGAGATCGGGCTGGCGGGAATTGCGAAGGGGCGGGCGTGAGTTGGGATTACGACGGGCCGCTCGATTGAGATCTCTTTCGTCCCAGGGCTAGCTAGTTGTTTCCCTGGAATCCATAGTTTGCGCTGCGGGCTGTATTGTTACGCGCTTCGAAGCTGGGGCGACTCCCGGATAAACTATATCGGCTGAGAAGTCGCGGGCAGGAGTGCCCGCGACACACTCATACCTCACCGCATCTGCAACATCCACGTTTACATTTGTTTACACACCTAAGTCCGCCCACGTTTGGGCGTGAGCAAAATCGGGCGAAAGATGCGAGAATAGAAACAACTTGCTAGTGGTTAGAGCACTGCGCAGTTGCATCCCTCCCTCGAAATGCTGGATGCAACTTTGCGGGTGTAATTCGTTTCTAATGGTGGGCGGACTCAGCTAGGCCTTTTACAGCGACAAACCCAGCGCATGCCGATCACGCATATTCCATTCCAGGATCCGGTGGCTCCTCCCAAAAAACCAAAGCCGGAACAGCTTGGTCTGTACGACCGAGACGGCTGGGAGACTGCTTATCGCGAACTGGACGATCGTGTGCCGCACCTGCTCATTCAACTGCAGGACGATCTGCAGAGATCCCGCAAGCGCGAAGCCGCCTGGATCTCGGTTATCGTTCACCTGCTGCTGTTCATCATCCTGATCTACCTGCCTTGGATTGAGAAAAATGTTTGGCACCGGGGAGTTGTGGTTGCGGTAGATTCAACCAAAGATAAGAACTTAACGTACCTGACGCTGCCGCCGGACGCACAGAAACTGGCGCGCCGGCCGAATACGAACGTGATGTCGGATAAAGACCGGACATCGATGTCGCAGCATCCGGATGTAAATGCGCGGAGAATCGTGACGCCGCCGCCGGGCGCGCCGGGAATGCGCGGTTCGCGGAGTCCGCAGGCAGCGCAGGCGCCTCCGCAGGCGATGGCGCAGAATCCACCATCCGAGCAGCCGCAGCAGCAACCGCAGTCGTCACAGCGGCCACAGTTCCAGAGCGATCAGAATCCAAATGCGCTGATGCAACCCCCGGCGCGTCCGAATACTGCGAACGTCTTCAATAAATATGCTGGTGCGACAAGCGCCGGTTCGGCGATCCAACAGGCTACGGAAGCGGCAGCAGCGCGGCGCGGTGGAGGCGGCGGTGGCGACGAAGGCGACTTCGGCCTGGAGCGCGGCGCCCACGGACGCCAGTTCGGCAATATGGAGATTCTGAGCGACACCCAGGGCGTAGATTTTGGGCCGTACTTGCAGCGCATTCTCGAGGACGTGCGGCAAAACTGGTACCGGTTGATTCCCGAGTCGGCGGAGATAAAGAAGGGCAAGCTGGCGATCGAATTTGCGATTATGAAGGACGGTCACGTGCAGGGTCTTGTGGTCAAGACTTCATCGGGAGATGTGGCGCTCGACCGTCCGGCGTATGGGAGCATCACTGCTTCGGATCCGTTTCCTCCGCTGCCCAGCAATTTCACTGGACCTTATCTTGAGCTGCGTTTCCGGTTCTATTACAACCCGGACAAGGGTGAGATCGAGTAGCGACCAGAATTTTTTTTAAGCGCAAGATCGCCAAGAATTCCCTACCAATTCATAGACCTTCGTCCTACTCCAACCTTTCTCGCGTTCGACGCTCCTGCTACATTCTGAGCAGTGTCCGCCTCTGAGGAATACGCCCGCCGGATTGATGCGCGCCGCCAGCGCGTGGCTCGTTACGATCAGATTCATGTAAGGCTGGGAAATGCGCGGCTGGCCCTGGCATTTCTTTTCGTGCTGGCGGCGTGGGCCTCGTTCCACTCGCACTACTTTTCGCCGTGGTGGCTGTGCGCTCCAGTCGCGGCTTTCATGGGCGTTGCTGCGTATCACTCGCGGGTACTGCGGTCGCGAGAATTGGCGCAGCGGGCGGTTCGCTTTTATGAACGAGGAGTCGCGCGCATTGAAGATCGCTGGTCCGGGACGGGCGAGACCGGGGAGCGATTCAACGATCCGCATCATGTGTATGCCGCCGATCTGGACTTGTTTGGAGAAAGCAGTTTGTTTGAACTTCTGTCGACGGCGCGCACCCGCATGGGAGAAGAGACGCTGGCGAAGTGGCTGCTTGCGCCCGCGCTGATTCCAGAAGTTCGCGAGCGGCAGGCCGCGGTGGCGGAACTTCGCGATCAACTCGATCTGCGGGAAGACTTGGCTGTGCTGGGGGCTGATGTCCGGGTAGGTGTGAATCCTGACGCGCTCGCCTCGTGGGCAGAATCTGCGAATCAGATGACGGCGTTGTGGATTGGAAAGCTGGCGCCGTGGCTGGCTGTAGCGGCGATTGCTGGAGCCGTGGTGTGGGCGGTGTGGGGCATGGCCACGCCATTCGTTATCGTCCTGGTGATGGAAGCCATTCTGACATGGCGCTTGCGTCATGCGCTCGACGACGTGCTGCACGGGGCCGAGCATGCATTTCGGGATCTGGATCTGCTATCAGGAGTGCTGGCTCGCATCGAGCAGCATGGCTTTGAAACGGGACGCTTGTTGGCGCTGCAGGGGCAGCTGTCTTCGGGATCGGTGGCGGCGTCGCAGGCGATCGCGCGATTGCGAAGTCTGGTGGACCGGATCAACTCGCGGCATAACGTGATGGTGCGAATCCTTGATGCGCCGCTGATGTACTCGGTGCAGGTGGCATTCGCGGCGGAACGCTGGCGATCGGCTCATGGCAAGTCGGTGCGGGCGTGGATAGCGGTGATTGGCGAGATCGAGGCGCTGCTCTCGCTGGGAAGTTACAGCTTCGAGCATCCCGCGGATCCGTTTCCGGAGTTTGTAGAGGGCACGGCGTTCTTCGACGCAGTGAAGCTCGGTCATCCGCTGCTACCGGAAGAGACTTGTGTCCGCAACGATGTTGGCATTTTCGAGCCGACGCGAGTTCTGCTGGTGAGCGGGTCGAATATGTCGGGCAAGAGCACGCTGCTGCGGGCGATCGGAATGAATGTGGTGCTGGCCATGGCGGGGGCTCCGGTTCGCGCCGAAAGGCTGCGGCTCACCGCGCCGCAAGTGGGCGCCAGCATTCGAGTGAACGATTCGCTGCGGGAGGGTAGTTCGCGATTTTATGCCGAGATCACGCGCTTGCGGCAGATTCTTGAGCTGGCGGGAGGCAATCCGCCGCTGATTTTTCTGTTGGATGAATTGTTGCAGGGGACGAATTCAAATGATCGGCGCGTTGGAGCGGAGGGCATTGTGCGGGCGCTGGTGACACGCGGGGCGATCGGGCTGGTGAGCACGCACGACCTGGCGTTGACCGATATTGGCGGCGGCGGCGCGGCTTTGCGCAATGTTCATTTTCAGGATGAACTCGAGAACGGCAAGATGAGTTTTGATTACACGCTGCGCGAGGGCGTGGTCACGAAGAGCAATGGGCTGGCGTTGATGCGATCGATTGGGCTTGAGGTGTAAGAGCCACAGGGGCTAAAGCCCTGGTATTCTCGGGCGCTAACGCGGCGCTGAAGCGCCGCTCTTCCACTAAAATCTGGACTGGTCGCTTGTGCGCCGCTCTTCCACACACTGCTGATCGTTCCGCTCGCTTCGCCGCGGGACAGCCGATGGCGGCTGTCCCTACATGAGCTCATTTAACATGAGCATCGCTTACCAGACGCGGCAGCGGTTTTGATTCACCATGGGGGCGGTTGGCTTGCAGCGGAAGGCCTGCTGGAATTCGGGCATGTTGGAGACGACTCCGTTGGTGCGGTATTTCTCCGGCGAATGGGGATCGACGGTGGCGCGCATGCGCTTGGTTTCATCGCGGGTCTCGCCGCACCAGCTCTGTCCGTAGCCGACGAAGAAGCGCTGGTCCGGCGTGAGATCGTCGAGGGACGGCAGGTTCTGGCCTTTTGTATCTTCCTTCCAGGCCATGTAGGCGAGAATCAATCCACCAAGATCGGCGACGTCTTCGCCGAGGGTGAGCTTGCCGTTGATCTTGATGTCGTCGACGATGGTGTAGGTGGAATATTGATCGGAGATGCAGGCGGCGCGTTTTTCAAATTGCTTCGCATCTTCCGGAGTCCACCAGTCGCGCAGGTTGCCCTGGGCATCGAACTGGCGGCCTTCGTCGTCGAAGCCGTGGGTGAGTTCGTGGCCGATGGTGCCTCCGGTGTCGCCATAGTTGGGCGCGGCGTCGGATTTAGGATCGAAGGCGGGCGGCTGCAAAACTCCAGCGGGAAAGTTGATGTCGTTCATCTGCGAGTTGTAGTAGGCGTTGACCGTGGGCGGAGTCATGTCCCACTCGCTGCGATCGACGGGCTTGCCGATCTTGGCAAGTTCGCGGTCGAACTCAAATTTGCGGGAGCGCTCGACGTTGCCCAGCTCGTCGCCGCGCACGATTTCGAGCTTCGAGTAATCGCGCCACTTCTCGGGATAGCCGATCTTGTTGGCCATGGCGTGCAGCTTGACGATCGCCTGCTGCTTGGTCGAGGGCGACATCCAGGTAAGATTGTTGATGTCCTGCTCCATAGCAGCCTGAATTTCTTTGACTACCTTCAGCGCTTCCTGCTTGGCCTCTGGTGGGAAATATTTTTCTACGTAGGCCTGGCCGAGCGCCTCGCCGAGGTAGCCGTCGACTGCCTGCGTGCACCGCTTCCAGCGCGGCTGCAGCTGCTGCTGTCCGCGAAGAGTCTTGCCATAGAAAGCGAAATTATCGTTCACGAACGGGGTCGCGAGATGAGTCGCGTCGGCGTGGACGAGGTGCCAGCGCAGATAAATTTTCCAGTCGGCGAGATTTTCTCTGGCGAGTTCCGCATTCAGCGTCTTGAAGAATTCGGGTGAGGCGACGTTGAGCGACGACAACGAGGGCACGCCCACTTTCGCGAAATAAACTTTCCACCGAAACTCGGGCGCGATCTTCTCGAATTCAGCGCTCGTTAGTTTGTGATCGAGCGCTTTAGGATCGCGGCGCTCGACGCGCGTCATGGAGCCCTTGGCGAACGCGGTCTCGATGCGCATGACGGTTTGAGCTTCGGCGGCGGCGGTTTCGGACTTGTCACCGAGGAGTTCGAACATTTTCTGCACATGCGCGAGATAGGCTTTGCGCAAGTCTTCCGACTTAGCGTCAGTCTTGGTGTAGTAGTCGCGGTCGGGCAGGCCGAGACCGCCTTGATCCACGCCGGCGATGACCTGATTGGCGTCGCGAAAATCCTGCTGCGAGCTGAAATCGAAGAGCGCGTTGTCGTCGATCATGGCGGCGACCACGTCGGCGAGGTCGGCTTTCGATTTGATGGCTGCGATCTTGTCAAGCATGGGCTTCAGAGGCTCCGCGCCCTTGGCATCGATGGCCTTCTCGTCGACGCAGGACGCATAGTAATCGCCGATTTTCTGGGTGACGGGCTTGCGGTTGGGGTCAGGCGTGGAGGCCGCTTCCAGAATGTCGCGCAGCTTGAAGCGGTTCTCATCCTGCATTTTGGCATAGGTGCTCCACGACGACTGGTCGGGCGGGATGGGATTGTTCTTGATCCATCCGCCGCAGGAATATTGGAAGAAGTCGACGCAGGGATCGGCGGTGTGATCCATCGAGGTGACGTCAAGGGCGGGTTCGTATTTGTCGGACGGCTGCTGGGCGAATGCGGCGGCACAGAATAGAAGCACGAAGCTCAACGTGGAGCTAAGAGTAGTGCGCATTTAAGGTTCTCCATAGCGGATCTGAAATCAGATTAATGACGAAGTTCCGGAACTATTTCGAAAGCATTTCGGCGGCTGCCGCGACGGTAAACAGAAAAGTCGCGGTTGTCGAGGGTGAAGATCGTCTTGATGCGTTCTCGTCCCGCCAAATATACCAAGGCTGCATCGGCTAATTGGGGTCGAAGATCCTCGTACTTGCTCATCAATGCCGCAATCGACGCCGCATCTGCAGAGGAGAGCGGCAGCAACTCCAGAAAGCGATCATCGACACTCTCCAGCAATCGTCGTACTGCCTGAGGAGAATTGCGCAGAAGCCAGGCTGCTTCGGTGATCACCGGCCAACAAGATAACAATGGAACGCGCATCTGACGCAAGGCATCCAGACATACTTCATGCTGCGCGTCTGCGCGGGCAAGGATTGCGACCAGAGGACCTGTGTCCACCAGAACGCGCGTCATTTCTGTTTTCCGAAACCATCAAAGTGGCGCCGATTGGTACTGAGATCCTTCGGGGTATCAGTGACGCAACCAATCAGTCCCGCACTCTGTGCTACCTCAAACGCCGATGGGACAGCGTCACCGTTTCCAAGATAGGTTTCCAGAGCAACGCGGACAATCTCGGACGGGGTCTTCCCTTTGGCTCTAGATCGATGTTGCAGACGGTCGCCGAGAGCTTTGGGAACTCGAATTGTGATGCGGCTTGACTTCATGTCAGACATTGTAGCATTAACGTCAGACAGCTTTAGCTCTTGCCCAGATGAATGGAGCCGTCTCCGGTGCGGATGGTGAGCGGGCTGCCGCCGCCGTTGAGTTTGCCGTGCACCTGGCCTTCGTGAATTTTGCCTTCGGTGGTGATGGGCATGTCGAGATCGATGTGGCCGTCGCCGGTGTGCAGGTCGACATCCGCGGCGAGATCGGCTGGGAGTTCGAGGCTGACACTGCCGTCGCCGGTTTCGAGACGCCATCCGGTTCCGAGCGACGAACCTGGGTTGGCGTGAACCTCGACGCGGCCATCGCCGGTTTTGAGGTCGAGGTCGTCGAAGCGGCCGTTGGCGCGGATGTGGCCGTCACTGGTGTTGGCGCGCAGACGGCCGTCAACTCCGTCGAGTATCTCGGAGCCGTCGCCGCTGTGCAGTTGCATTTCGCCCTTCAGACCGGAAAGTTCGATCTTGCCATCGCCGGTACTGAGGTCGACGCGGCCTGCGCGGGGCATTTGGAGAATGATGTCGACCCGGTGATGGTTCACGCCAAAGTTGAAGCCCATGTGAGGAAAGCGCACGTTGAGTTCGACTGAGTCGCCGGACTGGTGCTCATCAATGCGGATGCCGCCTTCGCCGATCTTGTAGCCGCTGGTGATGACCTTGGCTTCGATGGTGTTCTGATCCCAGGTAGTGACGCGGATGTTGGCATCGGAGGTCTCAACCCGCAGGTCGGGCTTGCCCGTAATGGTGTAGGTCTTCGACCATTCGTCAGCTGACGCGGGCAGTGAGGCGAGCAAGGCGGCTACGAACAGGAAAGACAAAGCGTGCATGCGTTTCATTGAGATCCTCCGGCGGCACACACCTGTGCCCGCCCTCTTAGACGTGATTACGTGCGGACGGTGAGTCTGGTTCCATCGAAAATGCTAAACCGCGACTGGGCAGGACTACAATAACCGCGTGCCGGCCACCAAGCCACAGAACGAGTCGTCGCAGGAGCCGCGGCGGCGCAGTGTTTATGCGTCGGAAACGGTCGGGCTGGTCGTCATCGCACTGGTTTTGCTGATCCTTACTCTGGTGCGGTACTGGCATAACATCCACTGGAGCTGGCGCTGAGTGAGCGGGGAGAAGCGCGAGGGCGTCCAGGGCGAGCCGCTGCTGGTAATCATTCTGGGCCCGACGGCCAGTGGGAAGACGGCCCTGTCTTTGAAGCTCGCGCAGACGTTCGGCGGCGAGATCGTCAACTGCGATTCGGTTTCGATGTACCGCGAGTTGGACATCGGGACGGCAAAACCCAGCACGGCCGAGCGAGCTCTTGTGCGTCACCATTTGTTCGACGTGGTCGATCCGCCGGAGGCGGTGACTGCCGGGGAGTATGCGCGGCAGGCTCGAGCAGTGATTGCCGACGTTGCTGGTCGCGGACGACTGCCGATTGTGGTCGGCGGAACGGGGCTTTATTTGCGGGCGCTGATTGATGGGCTGTTTCCCGGACCGCAGCGATCGGAGGGACTGCGCGAGCGTTTAAGGGAACTGGTGGTGAGGCGCGGGTCGGCGTACTTGCATAAGATCCTTGCCCGGCTGGACCGGGAGACTGCCCGGAAGGTTCATGCCAACGATGCGCCGAAGTTGATCCGGGCGGTCGAGGTCTGTCTGGCATCGCGGCAGAAGATGAGTGAACTGTGGCAGCAGGGGCGCGATGCGCTGCAGGGATTTCGCATTTTGAGGTTGGGGCTGGAGCCGGATCGGGCGGCGCTTTATGAGCGTATCAATGAACGGGCGCGATGGATGTTTGATTTCGGACTTGTCGAAGAGACTGAGGCCTTGCTGAAAAAGTATGGGGCGGCGACCCGGCCGCTGGCTTCGCTCGGGTATAAGCAGGCGGTGCAGTTTCTGAGCGGCGCGGTCACGCGGGAACAGGCGGTGCTAGCTGCGCAGCAGGGGCATCGCAACTATGCTAAGCGGCAGATGACCTGGTTCCGGCGAGAGCCTGAAGTGCGCTGGCTGCGGGGGTTTGGGGATGATCTGAAGGTTCAGGAAGAGGCATTGGACCTGGTTCGAAATTCTTCGCCACCGAGGAAGAACGCTGATTCCTGCTAGGTGGACAATCGTCGAGCTTCGCTCGACTGGACAGCCGAGGGCGGCTGTCCCTGCATGAATTCTTTGCAGGGATGGGGGTCCGTCTTTCTGCTATCGTTTTGTGTCATGCAGCGAATTGTTTGTGCCATTATTTTAAGCCTCGCTCTTTCCCTGCCCTCATACGCCAAAGAGAAAGCTAAGCCGGAGCATCCGGCGGCGATTCAGCTCACACGCGACCGGGCGCGTTGGGCGGAGAAGACGCTTCGCAAGCTCACGGTCGAGGAAAAGATCGGGCAGGTTTTTATGATCTGGTGCCGGGCGAGTTTTCTCAACGTGGAGAACCCCGAGTACCAGCAATTACTCGATGCGATGCAGAAATATCATGTTGGATCGTTCGCCATGACGGTGCATGTGGACGGTCCGTTTCTGCTGCGCAGCGAGCCCTACGAGGCCGCGGAACTGCTCAACCGCCTGCAGCGCGAGTCGAAGCTGCCGCTGCTGTTTGCGGCGGACTTCGAGCGTGGCGTGGCGACTCGGCTGATGGGAGCAACGAATTTTCCCCATGCCATGGCCTTCGGCGCCGACGGCAAGCTTCAGGATGCCGAAATGTTCGGCCGCATCACCGCGCAGGAGGCGCGGGCGATTGGTGTGCACTGGAATTTCTTTCCCGACGCCGACGTGAATTCGAATCCGGCGAATCCCATCATCAACACGCGTTCGTTCGGGGAAGATCCCAAGCAGGTGGGGAACCTGGTTGCGGCCTACATCACGGGCGCGCACGAGGGCGGAATGCTGACCACGGTGAAGCATTTTCCCGGACACGGCGACACGGCGACCGATTCGCATCTGGGCGTGGCCAGCGTAAACGGCGACATGGCGCATTTGGAGTCGATCGAATTGCCGCCGTTCCGGCAGGCGATCGCGGCGGGCACGGATTCGGTGATGGTGGCGCACGTGACCGTACCGGCGCTCGATGCTGATCCGAATCATGTGGCAACCATTTCTCCGGCAGTTGTGTCCGACCTGCTGGAGAAGCAGCTTGGATTCAAGGGCATCATTGTGACCGACGCGCTTGACATGGCGGGACTGACGCATCTTTTTGCCAACGATATTGGGCGCGCGGCTGTCGAGGCATTCAAGGCCGGGAACGATCTGCTGCTGATTCCGGCGGACCTGGGGGCCTCGTATGACGCTATGCTGAAGGCGGTGCGGTCAGGGGAAATCCCTAAGCAGCGACTGGATCATTCGGTTCTTAAACTCCTGGAAGCAAAGGCCTCGGTGGGGCTGAACGAGTCGCGCACAGTGGATCTGAACGCGATTTCCACGGCGGTGGGCAAGCCGGAAAATCTTGCCTTTGGGCAGCAGGTTGCCGACTCTGCCATCACCCTGGTACGGGATAACGGAAAAGTGCTTCCACTTAAATCTCAGGGAACCTTGAAGGCCGGTCTTCCGTATATGAGCAGAGAGGAGACGCACAACGACGTGGTGGCGATTGTCTTCTCTGACGATATGCGGACGGAATCTGGCCGCGCATTCGGGCGGGAGTTTCGCGCGCGCATTCCGGACGCGCATGTGATTTATGTTGATCCGCGGGTCGCAACTGGGTTGAGTTTTGACGTTCTCAAGGCAGTGGACGAGGCGCAGACCGTGGTGGCGGCGGTGTATGTGATTCCGACGGCGGGCAAGGTCGGCAATTCGGTGGCGATGTCCGACGCCACGGGCACTCTGCTCGAGCAGGTGCTCGATCACGCGGCGGGAAAAACCGCGGTGGTCGCGATGGGAAATCCGTATCTGGCCAGTGATTTTCCCGAAGGTCGAGAATTACGTGTGCACGTTTTCCAACGCGACGGTGTCGGAGTTGGCAGCGGTGAAGGCGCTGTTTGGGGAGATTCCGGTGCGCGGGCGTTTGCCCGTGACCATTCCGAACATCGCCGAACGCGGTGCCGGGATCGAGCGTCCGGTCCAGGTTGCGAAGGGAGGGTCTCATGCGCAGAACTAGGATTCGGGCAGTTGGGAGTCTGAGTTTAGGCCTCGTGCTGATCGCTGCGCTCTCGGCGTGCAGCATCAATGTGCAAAAAGAAAAGGGTGGGCAGGATAAACAGGTCGACATCAGCACGCCGCTGGGCGGCATTCACGTCAGCAAAGACGCGGACGCGCAGGATGTTGGACTGGCCATTTATCCCGGCGCGCGCCTCAAGCCGAAAGATAATGGCAACGACAAGAGCGCGAACGTAAACATCTCTGGCTTCGGATACGGAATCAAAGTAGTTGCGCTCGAATACCAGTCGGATGATTCGCCGACCAAACTAGTTTCTTACTACCGCGACCAGTTGCAGAAATATGGCAAGGTGCTGGAGTGCCACACTAGCGGGCTCGATGTGAATACGGACATCAAGAAGGACAACAACAGTTCCAAAGAACTGACCTGCGAGTCATCGAGCGGGAACAATGTTGAGTTGAAAGTTGGAACGAAAGAAAACCAGCACATCGTCGAAGTTGAGCCGGATGGCAAGGGATCCAGCTTCTCGCTGGTGTATGTGCGCACGCACGGTAAAGACGCGGACATTTAGTCGGATTTCGTAAGCGAAGAAGGTAGTTCAGGAGAATGCTTATGTTGCGTTACCCAACCCTCGCAATCGCCTTGTTCTTCGTCGTCAGCATGAGCGCGTTGGCGCAGAAGGCTGCCAACAATAACGATAGCTTCGACGTGCAAAGTACCGTCGGCGATATGCACCTGGGCAGCGATGCCGATGCGAAGAAGGTCGGCGTGCCGCTTTATCCCGGAGCCCGGCTGAAGCCGGATGATAGCGATAACAGTAGCCGGGCGAATCTGAGTTTGTTCACCGAGGCATTCGGATTCAAGCTGGTGGTGGCGAAGTACGAGTCCGATGACGCTCCCGACAAGGTCATCGCGTTTTATCACGACAAGTTGAAGAAATATGGGAAGGTCCTGGAATGCCACTCCGAGAAGCATGGCGACGGGGTCGACGTGAATAATGACGACAAGGACTCGTCGAAGAGCAAAGAATTGAAGTGTGAGGAGAATTCCGGCCCGGTGACTGAACTTAAAGTTGGCACAGAGGACGATCAGCACGTAGTTGCTATTGAGCCGCGCGCTGCGGGCAAGGGCACAACGTTCTCTCTGGTTTACGTGCGCTCGCGCGGCCAGCGCGGCGAGTTGTAGCTGACCGACGATTGTGACTGGTGGCGCTTTCCCTTCCTGCCCCGCGCATCGCGGTGAGATAATTTCAAGGTCAAAGCCTGCCTAAACTTTTTCATGGAACAATCCTGCTACAAGTGTGGAAAGTCGGTGGACGAAGGGATCGCGTTCTGTCCGCACTGCGCGGCGCCGCAGATTCGCGTCATGCTCCCGGAACCGGTGCCCGCGTTGGCCATCGCGGCTGAGGGTGCAAGCGCAGCGGGTGTGGCCACGCTGGCGGCATCCGATACGACGCCCATGCTGGCAGTTCCCATGGCATGGTCACGCGCAATAAGGCCGTGTGCCATTGCCGCCCTGATTGGGGCGTTGGCCATGGTGCTCCAGTTGATGGTTCCATTGATCGCGGCACTGGCAGCAGGCTTTTTGGCGGTTGCCTTTTATCGCCGGCTCAGCCCGGAGATCGCGGTTAACGCCGGAGCCGGGGCTCGGCTGGGAGCGCTGTGCGGCCTGCTGTGCTTTGGAATGACTTCGATCTTCGAGGCGCTCGCGGTCGCGATTCTGCACAAGGGAGCCCACGTTCGGCAGCTGATCCTGGACAGCATCCAGCAGACTGCGGCCAAGTATCCCGACCCCCAACTTCAGCCGGGCTTCGATTTTATGCGCTCCCCTGATGGGATGGTCGTCACGATGGTATTCGTGATTGTTTTCGGATTTCTCCTCTTCCTTCTGCTGGGAACGGCGGGCGGCGCTTTGGGTGGGCTGACGCTAGGACGGCGCAACCGAAGCTGAACAATCGAAGTTGGCGGAGTGGCGCTAGCCAGGCGAAGCCAGCCACGGACGCTCGTTTTCATGGCATTCGAGCGATGCGCTTGCGGCGTGCCGCACCTGCCGCGTATCATGCAGCGTTCACTTGAACTCAATGAATAAACCGGCGCGCGGATCGCTGCTCGGGATCGAGCATCTCGAGGCGAAGGAAATTCTGGGCCTGCTCCAGTTGGCCCGCCGCATGAATCCGCAGAAAGCGCGGCCGCTGCTGCGCGGCAAGCGCATCGTGCTGCTTTTTTACGAGGCGTCGACGCGCACGCGGTCGTCGTTCGAATTCGCCGCGAAATCTCTGGGCGCGATGACTACGCTGGTGCAGTCGTCGGGATCGAGCATTGAGAAAGGCGAGTCCGTGCTCGATACGGGATACACGTTGCGAGCCGTGGGCGCGGATTGCATTGTGATGCGGCATCCGTCGGCAGGCGCGCCGCTGCTGATGGCGCAGCATCTTGATATTCCGGTGATCAACGCCGGCGATGGGATGCACGAACATCCGTCGCAGGCTTTGCTGGATGCGTTCACGATTCTCAAACACAAGAAATCGTTCAAGGGGCTGCAAGCGGCGATTATTGGAGACATTTTTCATAGCCGGGTGGCGCGCAGCGCTTGCCATCTGCTGACGAAAATGGGCGTGAAGGTTATTTTGTGCGGGCCGCCGGAGTTTGTGCCGGATGTGGCGGCGACGCTGACGCCGGGGCTGCGAGTCACGCGGCATATTGAAGATGCGCTGCGGGGTACGGATGTGATCATGCTGCTGCGCGTGCAGAAAGAGCGGCTGGCGGGGCAGAAGATTCGCCTGCAGGACTACATTGCGCGCTATCAGATGACGGCGGCTCGACTGAAGCTGGCCAAGCGCGACGCGATCGTGATGCATCCGGGGCCGATTATTCGCGGGCTGGAGTTGACGACGGATGTGGCTGACGGGCCACAGTCGGTGATTGTGGATGAGGTCCACAACGGTGTGCCCACGCGGATGGCGATTCTGGCGCGAGCGCTGGGGAGGACGAAGTGAGAATCGCAACTTCCATCCCGCGGATGTACGCGGATTCTCGCGGATTGAAACATGCAGATCTTACCGAGAGGCTCATCGGAATTTTTTTCAGCATCTATAACGAGCTGGGCCATGGCTTCCTTGAATCGGTTTATGAGCAGGCATTCTCCGTAGTACTTGCGGAGAACAATATCTTTTTCCAGCGACAGTTCGCCGTGCCCGTATGGTTTCACGGTCAACAGGTGGGCGAGTTCCGTGCTGACTTGCTCGTAGACGGAAAAGTCATCATCGAGCTTAAAACGGGGCGGGATATCGAGCCCGCATGGGAGAAGCAGCTTCTGAACTACCTCCGAGCCACGGATATCGAGGTCGGGCTCCTCTTCAATTTCGGCCCGAATGCACAATTCAAACGCTACGCATTCGAGAATGCCAGAAAAAATCCTCGAAGTCCGCGTGAATCCGCGGAGAAGAAGTCGCCCGGGAGCATCCGATGACGCGACCCGAGCAGAAGCGTGTGCTGATCAAGGGTGGGCATGTGATCGATCCTGCGGCGAAGATCAATGGTCCGATGGACATTCTGCTGAGCGACGGGCGTGTGGTGGAGATCGCCCTACCTAACAAGATTCGTGGCGGAGCGGATGAAAAGTTCGACGCTCGCGGGCTGATTGTGGCGCCGGGATTCATCGATCTGCATGTGCATCTGCGCGAGCCGGGGCAGAGTTACAAAGAGACCATTGCAACTGGAACCGCTGCCGCGGCTGCCGGCGGATTCACTTCTGTCTGCACCATGCCCAACACTGCGCCGGTGGTCGATACGCCGGAGTTGGTGAGTTGGTTGCGCAATGCGGAGCGTGGGGCGGTGGTGAATGTGTTTCCGATTGCGGCTGCGACGCGCGGCAGCCGTGGAGGAACTCTCACCGATTTTGCCGCGGTGCAGCGGGCCGGAGCGGTTGCGGTGACGGATGATGGCAAACCCATTCTGGATGATGACGTGATGCGCATGGCGCTGCGGCTGGGGGCAGAGCTGAATTTCCCCGTGGTGCAGCATGCGGAGGATACTCGGCTTACGGAGAATTGCTCGATGAATGCGGGGCCGACCAGTTTTCGGTTGGGATTGCGGGCGATGCCGGCATCTGCTGAGTCGGGGATTGTGGATCGCGACGTAACTTTGGCGCAGCAGATTCACGAGTCGCGGCTGCATGTGGCACATCTTTCGACGGCGGATGGGTTGAAGGCCCTGCGACGCGGAAAGCGGGCGAAGGCGCGCGTGACTTGCGAAGTCACGCCGCACCACTTCACGTTGATCGATGAAAATGTGGGCGAGTACGACACCAACTGCAAGATGAACCCGCCGCTGCGCTCGGCCGCGGATCGCGAAGCCATTCTGGTTGCGCTGGCCGACGGCACCGTGGATGCGATTGCCACCGACCATGCGCCGCATGCGTTGCACGAGAAGCAGGTGGAATTTGAGCGGGCGGCATTCGGGATTACCGGGCTGGAAACGGCGCTGGCGCTCGCCATTACAAAGCTGCACCGCGAGCACAAAATTCCTCTGACGCGGATTGTGGAATTGTTTACCGCCGGCCCGGGGCGGGTGTTCGATCTGCGTGGGCGTGGATCGCTAGTGAAAGGCAATCACGCCGATGTGACCATCTTCGATCCCAAGAAGCGCTGGACGTTTGAAGCGGCGAAGTCGCGGTCGCTATCGCACAACTGTCCGTTCGACGGCTGGCAGCTGACGGGGAAAGTTGTGGCGACGATTGTGGGTGGGAAGATCGTGTACGGCGGAGATTGAGGGCTGATGTGGGGACAGCCGCCCTCGGCTGTCCAGCCAGGCGAAGCTCGGTGGCATCGGATTCGAGACTTATCCCCCGAGCGGGAAAAACCGAACAAGTAGAGGGCTGACAGTCACACTGCGGAGCTTCGCTCCGCCGGACAGCCGGGGGCGGCTGTCCCTACATAGGGCTTTACGCTGCCAGAATTGCCATTCTCTTCCCTACATTCTTCAGCACGCCCAGCGCTTGCTCCAACTCTTCTTTTGTGTGCGTGGCGGTCATGATTGTGCGGATGCGGGCTTTGCCTTCTGGCACTGTGGGAAACGCGATGCCTGTGCCTAGCACGCCTTCTTTGAAGAGTTCGCGGGAGAAGTCCATGGTGAGTTTGCCGTCGCCGATGATGATGGGCGTGATCGGGGTTTCGCTGGCGGGAGTGCTGCGGCCGCCGATGTCGAAGCCTAGCAGGCCCAGTTCTTTTTTCCAGAAGCGGGTGTTCTCCCAAAGTTTTTCCATGCGCTCGGGCTCGTTCTCCAGAACATCGAAAGCCGCGATGCAGGTGGCCGCTACCGATGGCGGATGCGAGGTCGAGAACAGGAACGGCCGGGCGCGGTGGTAGAGGAAGTCGATCAGATCGTGAGTGCCACAGACGTATCCGCCGAGCGCGCCGATGGCTTTGGAGAGCGTGCCGACCTGGATGTCGACGCGGCCGTGCATCTTGAAATGATCGACAGTGCCGCGGCCGTTGCGGCCGAGCACGCCGGAGGCGTGGGCATCGTCGACCATCATGATGGCGCCATATTTTTCGGCGAGATCGCAGAGCGCGGGCAGCGGGCCGATGTCGCCGTCCATGGAGAAGACGCCGTCGGTGATGAGCAGCTTCTTGCCCGGCTCGCTCTTGATGCTGGCTAACTGTTCTTCGGCGTGGGCGATATCTTTGTGGCGGAAGACGAGGATCTTTGGCTTTCGAGAGGCGCGCGCCGTCGATGATCGAGGCATGGTTGAGCGCGTCGGAGATGATGAAATCATCTTTGCCCAGCACCGCCGACACTGTGCCCGCGTTGGCGGCGAATCCTGACTGGAAGACGACACAGGCTTCGACGTTCTTGAAACGCGCGATCTTTTCTTCGAGTTCCATGTGAATCTTCATGGTGCCGGCGATGGTGCGCACGGCGCCCGATCCGACGCCGAACTTGCGCGTGGCTTCTAGGGCGGCCTCGCGCAGCTTGGGATGCGTGGTCAATCCGAGGTAATTGTTCGAGGCGAGGTTGATGACCTTCTTGCCGTCGAAGGTGCAGACCGGCGGCCTGCTCGTCGTCGAGCACGCGCAACTTGAAGTGCGTGCCTTTGGCCTTAAGTTCGTTGAGTTGGTCGGTGAGATAGGAGAGCGGGTTGGTGCGGGTTGCGGTGGTCATCGCTTGCCTCGGAACTTCTTTGCCGCGGATTTACGCGGATGAACGCGAATAAACCTGAAACCTATTCCTTATTCCTTGCGCAGCTGATCAGTCGAAGATTCTTCGGATCTGTGCTGATCCGCGGGAATCTGCGGCGACGAAGTTCGCGGGCGGGGGCGCCCGCGCCACACACTTACTTCACTCCATTCGGGTAGACCAGAATTTTGCTGGCTTCTCCGGTTTTCAGGCGCTCCATCGCTTTGCCGAAATCTTTCATTGAGATGCGGTCGGTGATCGCGGGGTGCAGGTCGAGTTTGCCGGCTTTCAGCAGCGCGGTCATCTGATACCAGGTTTGATACATGCGGCGGCCGTTGATGCCTTGCACCGTGATGCCCTTGAAAATAATGTCTTCGGAGAAATTCACCGCGATGGGTTTGGAGGTCAGGCCAAGAAGGGAAATTCTGCCACCGCGCCGGACGACGTCGAAGGCGGTTCGAATCGAGTCGGGATGTCCGGCCATTTCGAGTACGACGTCGACGCCGAGGCCGCCGGTTTTTTCCATGATGATGTCGTGCACATTTTCTTTGGCGGGATTGAGCACGTAATCGGCCTTCATGGCGCGGGCAATGCCGGCGCGATGTTCGTTCACTTCGATGGCAAAGATGGTGGTCGCACCCACCGCTCGGGCCACGGCGATCGAGAACAAGCCGATGGGCCCGCATCCGGTGATGGCGACACTCTTGGCTGCGATCTCTCCTGCGAGCACGGTGTGCACCGCGTTGCCCAACGGATCGAGAATCGAGGCGTAATCCAGCGGGATGGCGGGGTCGAGCTTCCAGATATTCGATTCGGGGATCACGACGTATTCGGCGAAGGCGCCGTTGGCGTCGACGCCGATGATCTTCACGTTCTGGCAGATGTGGGCCTCGCCGGTGCGGCACTGCAGGCACTTGCCGCAGGCAACGTGCATTTCGGCGGAGACGAAGTCTCCTTCTTTGACGCTGGTGACCTCGTCACCGAAGGCGGCAACTTCGCCGCAGAATTCGTGGCCGGGGATCAGCGGAGGATGAATGCGGTTCTGCGCCCAGCGATCCCAGTTGTAGATGTGCAGGTCGGTGCCGCAGATGGAAGCGACTTTGACTTTGACCAGAACATCGTTGCGCCCGAAGGCGGGGATTTTCACATCGCGCACTTCTGCGCCGGGCGCGGCCTCCGGCTTTACTACTGCGAGCATTGTTGCACCTGCCACAGCCATACTTGCCACCTATAAATTCGCTGCGAGTGACGACTCAAGCGGAAACACATGATTCTAGCACCGCAGCGCCGGCTTGCCGCGACGCCCACCCGACCTGCCCAGTAATGGCGCAAACCGATCAGGAGGCAACCGCATCCAATAACCGTGCCACAACCTGGGCAATCCGAGGTTAGACCTTTGCGCTTTCGAGTGCTCGCTGTTTTGATGATCTCCACTTGTGTTCTTTGCGGCGCCGCGACCTCAGGGTCTGCGGTGGTTCGCCACAAACAAGGCTTAGTTCACGGCTTTCTGGCGCTCAGCACGCTGGATGGCGTCGTCATCGCGGCAGGTGACCTGACCCAGGTTCCCCACGGCGATCAAGTCACAAGTCAAACTGTATTCCGATTCAAGGATGGTTCGCGGCAGGAGGAAACCACAGTGTTCTCGCAGCGCGGAGACTTCCGGCTCATCTCCTATCACATGGTCCAGAAGGGTCCAGCGTTCAAGAACGCGAGCGATCTCTCGGTTACGTGCGCCACGGGGCAGGTTACCGTTCGCTACACAGACGACGATGGCAAGGAGAAAGTAGCCAACGAGCATATGGCGTTGCCGGCCGATCTGGCCAATGGTTTGATCCCAACGCTTTTGACAAATATGCGAGCCGGCACGTCACAGATGGAAGTTCCTCTGGTGGTGGCTGCACCTAAGCCCAGGCTGGTGAAGGTCGTCTTGAATGCCCAGGGTTCGGAGCCTTTTTCCCTGGGTGGATTCAGCCGCGAGGCGGTCCACTATGTCGCGAAAGTTGAAATTGGCGGCATCGCCGGCGTGGTGGCGCCCATCGTAGGTAAGCAACCGCCGGATAGTCACATTTGGATTCTTGGCGGAGAAGCCCCGGCCTTTGTAAAGTCTGAAACATTGTCGTACATGGGAGGGCCCATGTGGCGCACTGAACTGGTTTCCCCTGTTTGGCCGCGAGCATCCGCGTCGGACTCGAAAAACGGAGAAGCCCCCAAACAATAGGCGGGACGCGAGACACTCAGCCGTGCAGGCTGATTCACTTCCCCGGCGGCAGACCTTTGTCAGATTTCGGCGGTGCCGTCTTGAACTCTTCCGACTTGCCGCGGGGAACGCTCAGCGTTTTCCACTCGCTCGACCGCAAATGCTTGGCCAGCAAAACGATCTGCCCGATGTGCTGGGCGTAATGGGCGATCTGGCGGTTGATGGCCTGCAGGACGGTGTGCGGTTCGCTGCGGATTGTGACCGTGCGCATGACGTCTTCCGGTTTCAGCGCATCGATGGCGGCGAACACGATTGACCAGCCTTCTTCCCACCACTTCATTACATCGGCGCGCGTGGTCGCGGGAGTGATTTCGAATTCGCGGTCGCGGAAGCGGTCGGGCTTCTCGCCGTCACTGGTGAGAAAATCGGTGAAGCGCGAGCGCATGTTGCCGGCGAGATGCTTCACGATTATCGCGACGGAATTCGATTCGGGATCGAGGATAACCAAAAAATCTTCGTCCGTGAGTTGCGCCATGGCCGCTTCGCCCATCCGTTTATGCCCACGAAATTGGCGGCGGGATTCTTCAAGATAGTGAGTTGCCAGGTCGCTCATGGAGGTCCTCCGCTCCGGCGAGATTCCTAAAGGTTTACGGATTGGATGCAGCGGCGGGCGGCGGGATGATGGGATATGGCGCCGTCAACGCGGGCCGCACATCCAGTTCGAGTTCGATTCCTCCCACGAGGTGGGCGAACAGGTTGTAGAGCAGGGCTCCGATGGCGCCCGCGATGAATCCGAACACCCCGTAGAGAATGGGCATAAAGAGGGCGAAACCGATGCTGAAGATTCCGGCCAGAGGACTGTTCTGCCGTCCGGCAAACGTGCCGAGAAGGCCCATCAGAAGAAAGAAGGGGACGAAGATCAATCCCAGGCAGCCATGGACCAGGCCCATGATTTTCGCGAAGGAAAGAACTCCCACTGATTTGACAATGTGCATGATCCGGATCTCCTGTGCGGCAGCGTTTTTCTTTGAAATGACCTTAGAGCACGTCATCTTACTCCGAGCGCCGCAGGGCGAGTCATCGAACTGGCCGGAAGCGCAACGGAGCAGGCGAACTTTCTGAGGAAAATCGTGAGTGAAATTGCAAAATTATGTTGACACTTTGTTCATACTGCCGCAATATCTTGGGTTATAGGACTAACCTGTACTATTCGTGGGGCTGGTCCTGCAGATTCAAGGGCCCAAGTCGTAAGCAGATTTCGCAAGGGAAAATCGCTCACGGAGGAAACCTTCACCATGGCAACGAAGAAAAAAGCAAAAAAGAAGAAACATTAACCGCCTGCGAGACGAAATCTCGCGATCCACGAGTTTCCTGGCCTCTTGGGAGAAATACCTCTTGAGAGGCTTTTCCTTTTTCTCCATACTCAGCGCGGGCTGTGTCAGAATAGGCAGACTGTAGGGCTGGAGCGGAGTCCCAAACGACATGGCTGCCCGCAAAAAAAGCACCGTCAAGCAGAAGAGCGAAGAAGTACTGATTCCCGACAAGCTGTATTTCCGCATCGGAGAAGTGGCGACGCTGTGCCAGCTCCCGGCGTACGTGCTGCGCTTCTGGGAGTCGGAGTTTCCGCAACTGAAGCCGGTGAAGAGCGGCACGGGACAGCGCATGTATCGCAGGCGCGACGTAGAAAGCGTGCTGCGGATCAAGCAACTGCTCTACGAGCAGGGATTCACGATTTCGGGCGCGCGGCAGCAATTGCGCGCGGATACGAAGCCCGACAAGACACAGAGCACGATTCCTTTTCCCAAGCAGGCGTCATCAGAGATTCAGCACATCCGGCAGGGATTGCGCGAGATTCTGAACTTGCTGTCAGCGCGCAGAACCGGATAATTCCCCCTGCTGCGAACCGCAGTCCGTCGGTTCGGTTTCGCAAAGACCCCTTCAACATTGAGCCAGCTCCAATCCCTTTGGTGACCAAATGGGTTGACCTTCGTCTTAAACATGGTTTGTGACCGGGCAAGGGTCGGCGAAATCGCGGAGGACACCATTTGAATTCGTTGCGACGCACGTGGTTGGCATTGATGCTTGTTGCGTGGGCTTCCGCAGGCCTGGGCCAGAATGCGTGCAAGCCGAATGATCCCACCGGCCATTTCGAAGGCACAGCGATGAGCCACGAGGTGGGCCAGCTTGATGTGTCCCTCAACCTTCGCTGCGACAAGGGGCAATATGCAGGCGAGTTGGTCACTCCGGCTGGTCGCTACGCCATTAAAGATGGGCACATCGAGGCTGGAAAACTGCACTTGAATCTCGTGTCCGGCGCCGACATCGTGACTGTAGATGCTGCATTTGATTCTGGTTCGCTGCACGGCAGTTTTGCGGCCGGCTCTGACTCGGGACCCGTCGAACTGCACTGGAAAGGCGATTCCCCTGCTAGTCCCGCCGAGGTACAGCCTGCCACGGACGCGCTGAGCCTGTCGAAAGAACAGTGGCATCAAGACCTCGATTTTTTGGCGCGGGAATTGCCGAGCCGCCACGTCAACGCATTCCACTTCATCTCTCGTGAACAATTTCAGGACCAAGTGACGGAACTGAATGGCAAAATCGACAAGATGAACAGCGATGAAATCTACGTTGGGATGGATCGCATCGCGAATTCAATCGGTGACGGTCACACCTACATTCGAGTTCCTGAGGACAATGCCAACTTTCCTATTGATATCCAGCGTTTTGGAAATGAATATCGCGTGGTGGTCGCTGCTTCTGGAAATGAAAAAGTGCTCGGCACGCGGGTGATCAAGATCGGAGACATACCTGTCGCACGTGCGCATGCACTCCTTTTGGCTCTCACGCCAGCCGATGAGACGCCGGCCCTACGCGATTCGCGGGTCCTCGGCTTCCTCACGACAGGAATCTTCCTTCACGGAATGGGCATCATCCCCGACCGCAATGTGGCCCATTACACGCTCGCCGATGATGAGGGTAACGAGTTCGCCGTCGACATCCATGCCATTGCGCCTACGGACAAACCGAACTGGGTCTACGCGTTCCAGGAGCGCCCGCTGTTTCGGCAAAGACCTGACGAGACCTTTTGGTACACCTATCTGCCCGACTCCCATACGGTGTACTGTAATTTTCGCGGATACAAAGATCTGGGCAAGCATGCGAAGGGACTCTTCGATCTGATTCGGGAGCAGCATCCGGACAAGCTTGTCGTCGATCTGCGCCAGAACGGCGGCGGCGACTACAACGAGGGGCTCAAGCATCTGGTGCGCCCCATTCGCGACCTGCCCGATATCAATCGCAAGGGGCACCTGTTCGTTCTGATCGGGCCCAATACATTTTCAGCCGCCATGTCGAACGCCGCACATTTCCGTTATCAAACGAGCGCGATTCTGGTCGGGGAACCGATTGGGGAGAAGCCCAACAGCTACCAGGAAGCACGCGAGATGAAACTGCCCAACTCCCATTGGACCGTGCGCTATTCGGTGAAGTTTTATAAATTCGTGGAGAGTGGCGACAACCTCATCAGCCCCGATCAAGAAATTCGTACCTCGTGGGACGATTACAAGGCTGGGCGTGATCCCGTGTTGGCTTGGGTCCTGAATTACTCAGGTGAGGGCGGAGCCCCGCATCGTTAGCCGTTGTTCACGCTTCGACCCAGTTCCTGCGCTCCAGAATTGTGGGCGGCTCGTAAGTTCTGCCTCGCGCCAGCCGCTTCTCTTCGCGACGGGTCGTCCAGAGCAGTACCGGGCCGAGAACGGCGGGCAGCATACGGCCCGCGAATCCAGACTCCTGCTTGAATTCCTGCCGCAAGGCTCGGATCTGCTCGCTGACTCTTACATCGACTTTGCGGAACTCGTGTTCCATGGCCCACAGCGCCGAGCTGTAAACGCCGCTCAGGCGGCCCATCTCGCGGGTGAAGCGTTCGCGCACGCGCGGGTCAGGAAAGTCCTTGTAGCGTCGAAATCCTACGAGCAGGGTGCGGGCGATGCGGTAAAGGCTGGGACCGTTGAGTTGGAAGTCGCGCCAGAAGGCCCAATCGAGAAAACGCTTGGAGTCTTCACGCGACATGGCCGCGTGCTTGAAATTGAATTTGAACTGGCCGTGCACGTCGGCGAAGTCGACGCCGCGAAGCATTCGGCCCTCTTCTAACATCTGCGAGTACAAGGGCGTTCCGGGCACGGGCGTGTAGAGCATGAACTGATGAAAGTCCGTGTTGTGTGAAACGGCGTGCTCGATTTCGGCGAGGATGTTGTCGGGGGTGTGATGCTCGAGGCCGATGATGGTCGAGCCCTGAACGCGAATGCCGTGCTCGCGCAGTTCGCGCGTGAGTTCGCGTGTGTCCGATCCCTGCAGCTTGCTGTATCCGGCTTGCGGCGATTCGAGGCCCATCCACAGCCAGGAGACGCCGAGTTCCACCAGTTCCTGCATGGTGTACTTGCGAATCGCATTGGCCGAAGCGAAGACCGACATGGTCCAACTTTTTCCCGCTTGTTTCATGCGGGCAAGCAGTTGCATGGCGCGTTCGCGATGCAGCAGAAAATTTTCGTCCATGATGAAGAACGAGCTTACTTTTAGTTCGTCTTCCATGCGGCTCATGACGTCGAAGAGTTCGTCTCCGGTTTCGAAGAAGTTGACGAACTTTCCTTTGCCGCCGAAGAACGCGGAGGTGGTGCAGAAGTTGCAGCCCATGGGGCATCCGACGGAGGGAATGATGGTGGCCGCGGTCGCGCCTTTGCGCTCGGGAAGACGAATGCCCATAATGCGCGTCTGCATGCCCGAGACGATGGCAGGATGACGGACCGGCGCGGCCTCGTCGTCTCCGAGGTAGCGGCGCATCCAGGAAATGCCTTCGCCGCGAACGATGTGGTCGGCGTCGATCATCTTCTCGATGCCAGGGATGGCGGCAACGTGTCCTCCGATTACGATGACCGAGCGCGGCGAAAGCTGGCGCGTCATGCGGCACATCTCCCGCACCTTGGCGACGTTCACGATGATCGCCGAGATGCCGACAACGTCGTATTGCTGCTGCGAGAGCTCTTCGGCGAAACGTTCGCGAGTGGGAAAGTCCAGCACCGTGCAGGGCGCGGAGATATTTTCCTGGATCATCATGATGCCCCAGGAGCGATGAAACATGCGCAGCGAAAAGCTGCCCTGAGCGCGCGTGACCTGATTGTGATAAAGCTCCATCGGGTTGATGGAGCGGCTGCCGAATTCGTCATCCTGCGCGTACGGTCCGAAGACCGAGGTCAGCAGAACGCGGGCTTGCGTGCCTTTGGGATGGGGCTGAAAATCTACCTGACTACCGGAGCTGGTTACACTGCTTGCGAGGAGTTCCAAAGCTTTTCTTCATCCGTTTCCCCCCACATGCCGTTGATGACGATCATAGTAGGCAGAGCCGTGGTTGCAGCATGCGGAGGGAAGAAAACACAAAAAGATTACAAAGCGCGTTCCGTAATGTGCTTTTTACGAATTCCGGAATTCCGCCGGGGAAAGCTGCTATTCCTACACATTGTCTTGAACCCCGCTCCACATCTGACTAGAATCGAATACCCATGGCGTCTGAACCGCTGGAAATCGACCATCTGGAGCGGGGAGTGCTGAGCTTCCGCGGGCCGCTGACGATGGAAAATGTGCAGCCGTTTTTGAATGCGGTGCGCCGCGAAGACGCTCCCACCATGATTCTTGATCTGACGGGCGTCCCGTTCCTTGACTCATCGGGACTCGGGTCGCTGGTGAGCGCTTGCACGTCCTGCCTGAAAGCAGGCCGCCGCGTGGCTCTGACCGGAGTGAATCAGCGTGTACGGAAGGTGTTTGAGATTACCAAGGTCGAACAGATTTTCCTGATGTTCCCTACGCTGGCCGATGCGCTCGAAGCGTTCACGAACGCGGGCAGCGCTTAAGCACGGCAACGATAGGCCCAACGATCACGCCGCGAATTCAGGATTGGGCTTTTTCGCTGCGCCCCCATTCACCGCGTCCAGGCGAATGCGCGAGATGCGCGTGGTTTCCTCGATCAGTTCGCTGTTGAGCTTGTCTTCCCCGGACATCACCGATCCGGCCGCCAGCGCGAATTTGAGTGCGTCTGCCTGATCTTCGAAATACAAAATGACCTGTCCCGACATAATTCTCCTGGGTACCTGAGTGCAGGTTGAAAAAGATCTGCTTGCGACGAAGGCGCGAACAACTGGCGTGCTTAGGCGTGCTTTAACCCTGATTTTCGACGAACGCCGGCCCTGGTCAAAGTGTTTCTCTTGGTTCCGCTGGGAATCGGAAGGGCAGGTGGCCTTGAACCATGCCGTCCGCCTCTTCCCCATGCGAAAATGGGCAGAATTCCTATGTCCGTATGGATCTCAATGCTGCGCGGAGTGAATGTTGGTTCGCATCACCGGATCAAGATGGACGCGTTGCGGGCGGTGTATCAATCCCTCCAACTCGAGGACGCGTGCACCTACGTGCAAAGCGGCAATGTGATCTTCCGCGCGAAGCAGCAAGCTCCAGCCGCATTGGCGAAAAAGATTCAAGGAGCGATTGAGGGCGCATTCGGCTTTCGTCCCGAGATCATCTTGCGCACGACTGACGAGTTCAAGAGTGCTCTGGCCGCGAATCCATTCGCCGGCCGCCGCGACGTGGAACCCGGCAAGCTTCTGGTCACATTTCTCGCCAGCGAACCCGGGCCCGAGGCGCAGGCCACGCTCCGCAGCCTGAAGGCGTATCCCGAGGAACTCCATCTGATTGGCCGCGAACTGTATATTTATTTTCCCGATGGAGCGGGCAAGTCAAAACTGCCCTGGTCTTCGTTGGAGAAGCTGTTCAAGGTTACCGGCACGGCGCGGAATTTGAACAGCGTGACCAGGATGCTGGAGATGGCTGAAGCACTGGAGAGTGCGAAGTAAGGCCTGCTTCGGAGCGCGCCTACTCCTGCCGAGTGGCTGCGATCTCGAAGTTAAACTTCAAGTCATCTTTCAGACGGATGGTCCCAGCCACGGCGGTCACCGAAGCGATTCCAAAAACGCTCTGCCGCAAAGTGAATTCGCCAGATGCTTTGAGCGAGTTGCCATTGACGGTCACTTTGGCCGAGATGGGCAGCGGCTGAGTCACGCCGCGCAGCGTCAGCGTCCCGGAAAGTGCGGCCCAGTAAGTATTGCCCGATCCGCTGGCCGTGACGCGAGAGCATTCGTAGATGATCTCGGGGAATGAGTCCGCCTGAAGAACCTCCTCGCGCATGCGAGACTGAATTTCCCCGCGATCTTTTTCACTGATGTCGTCAATGACTTCCAGCGAGTCGGCCTGAACGGTGATCCGCAAGCGCGCGTCCTGCAGCGTGGCGCCAGAGATCGTGAACGACAGATCTCCCTGAAAGTCGCGAATGGCGATTTTGGGACTATGCGCGAAGGCGGAAAGCAAGCCGGTTGCAAATGCCTGCAGGACGAACTGGCTGGCTTTGGCGTCGATTTTATACTGAACGCTGGCGTCCTCCAGCAATGGCCGGGCTGCACTCACAGTGATTTCTCCCCTGGATTCGTCCTTGTTTTTCAACTTACCTTGCGTGCCACTATATAGAATCTGAATTTCAGCTCGTCCTGCAGCTTCAATGTTCCGCCAGCGATGGAGGCGATCTTTATCGAATAATCCGACTGCAACAAAGAAAATTCTCCGTGAGCACGAAATGAATCGACTCCGAAGGCTACCTCAGAAAAGAAAGTCTGACTGTTCGTGATCCCGTGAAGCGACACCCGTCCCTCTACATTCACGCGGTAAAGCCCTTCTCTGCGCTTGTCGCCGGTAATGTGGGAACTCTCAAACACAATTTCCGGATACCTCGCGGTCTCCAGCACTTCCTCATACATCACGCGATGAAGCTCGCGGCGATCGGTTTCCCGAAGTTCGTCGAGCACCTGCAAGGAACCGGCTCGAATCACCACCCTGATCTTCGCCTGATCCAGTGAATCCGGGACGAAACTCGCAGTTCCCGTCCAATCGCGGATCGCAATTTTCGGGCTGTGAGCCACGGCCGAAATTAAGCCACTGGCGAAGGCCTGCACCGTGAACTGGCTGGCTTTCGCGTCGATTGCATACTGAACAACGGTTGCATTCTGCGGTGTCATGGCCAGATCGACCACCGTCAGGCACAGCGAAAAACGTCGACGGTGAAGTCCCCCCTTTCTCGCCCGGAAATTGGGTCCTACCCGAACAACTTGTTCTACACCGAGTCCCTACATCGATCGCAATTTGAGGTAGCGATCCAGGTCGGGCAGCGCGCCCTGCACCAGACTGCCCACCCCGACTTGTCCCAGATAACGGCGAACCAGCGGGTTGGACAGAATCAATCCCGCCCCGAAGATAATCAGCGCCGCTCCGCTGAGCATGTACAGAGTGTCCTTATCGGTTCCACCATTCATTGCAGTGTCGGAATGTTTACCGTTCTCCGCCATGTCCGCCTCCTTGAATTAAATTCGTTTCAGCACCTATTGCTGTTCCTCGAGGATCCGTTGCACTACTGATGCGATCATGCGCGCGGCCTCGTCGATCGCAACCGTGACCGGCTCGCTCAATCCCATGTGTCCCTCTTCGCCGCCGAGGTCGGCGGGCTCGCAACCCACTAACAGGATCTGTTTCGTCTTCATCCCGCCCATGGCTTTCGCCATGCGCAGAACGTTGAGTGGATCCATGGCGTGCGCCTCGACTACGGCGGGCTCCGCGGAATCCAGATTGCTCAGATCAGGCTGGATCAGCGAAACCGTCCCGGCAGGCTGCTGGTGCGGGTAAGCATCGACCAGGATGACGGTCTCGTATCCGTCCTGCAGCGCGTAGGCAAGATCGAAGCCGCGAATGCCGAAATCGGCGATGCGAACGTCTGATGTGAAGTCAGAGGGGTTGAGACGCTTCACCACTTCCACGCCGAAGCCATCGTCCCCCAGAAAAATATTTCCGATGCCTGCCACCAGGATGCGCGCCGCTTTGGCCGCGGATTCCGCCGGAGCCTCGTCACCGGGCAATGGTTCGACTTCTTCGGCATCGAAAAAGAATCGGTGACCGGGCTGGCGGAGCAGCCCCATGTCGCGTCCGGGATCGTCTTCCATCACCACGCAGATGTGGTTCTTGCCTTCGTAGTCCTGCTCGATGCTTTCGACGATGGCCACTTGCCCCGCCAGCGCGATATCGAGCACGTCGCCGCCCTTGCGCGGTCGCAGGCGCACGCGGCTGCCCACCTTCACCTCGACTCCGGCAATCGTCAGCCGGTCAATCCCCGCCTTGTCCTCGAGCAATTGCCACTCCCACTCGTTCATGGCGTTTCCTTCCCCAGCGGGCGGAGGCCGCGCAGTGCGCCATGCAGCTTCATGAACTGTTCGGCGGGCAGGTTTTCGGTTCGTTCCAAAACCTGGCGGGCGCGATTATCGGATCGGCGAATTTCCTGCTTCTCTTCGTCGGTCAACGTCATGATGCGCAGGGAAAGGATTTCGTCGATCTCGGTGCCGTCGAAAAGATCTCCGGCACTTTCGGGAGCGATCTGCGGATAGTCGTACAGAATGATGGGGGAAGCCAACATAGTGTCGCGGTCGCCCGGATCGCCGATCAGGACGGGCCACGCGCCGGCGTTCTGGCATTGTTCCGCCAGGCCGCGCAATTCTTCGGGAGGCTCCAACAGCGAAACGAATTCGCCGCCTTGCACACCCAAAACCAAGTGCGTAGAAACCAGGGAGTGCAGCAGGGCGTGGTCGCGATCGCTGTCAGGAATCGAGGCTCCGGTCGAATTGCGAACCAGAACCGTTACTCGGTAAATATTCTGGGCAGCGATTTCGGCGGTGACCTCAAGCGCGCCGCGGATTTCCTCGCCCTCGTTGCCGGAGATGGCCTGCGCAGGAAAATTGAAATCATGGCGCATCGGCTGGGCGCAGAGATCTCCCAGTTCCAGCGCCGGCAATTCAAGCTCACGCTCCTCGGCTTCCTGCCAGCCCTCGGGCAGCGCGGAATCGGGCGCCTGTTCCCTGCGGGTCTGCAACTGCAGGAAGCGCAACCTTACTATCAGCGTCGCGTCGCCGCTGCCACACACCAGGCATTGGACGCGCATGCAGCAGGCGTCCGCACCGGCCTGTGAGTCGCTGTAGGCCTGCGGATACAGCACGCCAAAATTAAATCGCTGGCGATTCTTCACCGACGACGGCCGGTAGGGATAGAGCATGTATCCCTCGTAGAGCACGGCCTTCGCGATCTGATCGACCTGCGCCAGATTCATGAACGCACCATCTCGTTAGTTTCGAGCATGCTCTCGAGAGCCTGCTCCCAGGTGGGAATGCCGTGGCGCATTTTATATTCCTGCAGGCGCTCGAATACGTCGCGGCGCAGGCACAGCCATGCGGTGTTGGGATAGTAGACGTCCATCATGTCGCGCCACAGCTTCACTGGCAGGTTGAAGCGCGCTTCCTTGTCCCAGGAAATTGGAGCGACCTGAAGATGCTCATCGTCGCGGGCATAAAACACGGTGCCGCTGAACATCAGGCAGAGCGGGACATCGCCATCGCTCAGACCATGAAAATACTTTGTCGCGCCTACGTTGAAATCGAAAGTGCAGGGGACGGGAAGATCGACCACCGTCGATCCACGAAACGGAGGCACGTTCACGTTGACATGGGTCCAGAGCAGGCTGCGCAGGGTCTGGCTCCAGCGCTCGGGCTCGCCAAAAAGATCGAGGAGTTTCTGCTGCTCTTCCGGGCTGTAGCGCCGGCGTGTAACCTCCATCTGAATCTGCGAGCGCAGCGCGACGGAATGGATCTGCTCGGCAGGGTCAGAGTTCGTGATCCGCAGCTTGAGCGCGATTTGCGGTGTCGCGGCAAACTGTGCGACTTCTGCGCCTTCGATTTGGAATGAAAGATCAGGCATGCATCTCCTTGGGTACGACTTCTGCCTGGGAGCGCAGCTCGTTAAAGAATTCGCCGACCTTCTGCCAAACCTCGGTGCCGCCGGAAAGTCCATGCCAATGCAGGCGAATCAGTCCGACTAGTTTGTAGCAATGATCGATGGGCACAATGTAATACTCGGCCGCCACGCCGTGGCGCGCATGCCCAACGCGATTGACTAGCAGGGCCTCCACATCGGGCTCCATCAATCGCAGGACCGGATTGTATTCGACGATATGGTTCCAGGACTCGAGCGGCAACAGCGACTCAGTCGCTCCGGCCGGGCTGGGATACAGAGCGCCCACGCGCGCGGTCAGGCTGTTCTGAAAAAAGAAGGCAAGGTTGATGGGAATGAGCAGGCTGTCCCATTCCGCGTCGGTCATGTGGAAGTCGGCCAGCAGGCGGATGTCTCGCGGAACGCGCTTATACTTCGAGCCCGTTCGCCCACTGAACAGCAGAGCACAGGCGTCGCAGGAGCACAGCAGTTTGCGCTGGGTCAATTCAATCAGGTGGGGATGGCCGGCGTGCAGGTCGGTGCTGCACAATTCGCATTGCTCGACGTTCCGGCGCGGCTTGCGCACGAACTGGCGCAGCGCATCGAAGGCCTGCGACGTGTCTCGCCCTGGTTCCGTCTTGATCATGGCCTACGCTGGTGCTTCCAGTACTAATCCCCGTCGCTGCGCAACTCCGCCGGTGCCGCGGGGGACGATCCCATCAATTTGTCCAGCCCCACAAATCCCGATGCGGCGGGCTCTTCCAGACCCTCGATCACCAGCGAAGTAAGATCGGGAGCGGCTTCGTACATTGCTTCTTCCAGAGTTGCCCGCACGTTCTTCGCGGTTGAGCCGCAGGCATGGCCCTCGATGTGGGCGTGGACGCGAATCACTCCGCCGTTCACGCTGACCAGCCGCGCTTCCGCGCCCATCTTGTAGAGCTTCGAGCCGATCTGCTGAAGCTTCCGCTCGACGCGGACCTGCAACTCTTCCGGATGCAGTCCATACAAAATCATCAGGCTGCTGACGAGAGAATCCTGACCCAGCTCATCGATCAACTGCTCGCCGGAATTCGAAGACTGAAAGACAACTTCCAGAATTCGTTCGAGAGCCTGGCCGTGCAACTCCATCAGCGACTGAACGAGTCCCTTGCACGCGGCGCGGGCAGCCGGATCGGCGATCGTGTCCAGTTCGCCCACCAGTTCCCCGATGCGCTGCACTCGCTTTTGAAAATCTCTGTCCTCGGCCACAACCCTCCTCGAAAAATTTCTTCAAGCAACACGAGCGAGAGCGCCCTCTCTGCAATCGGGCCGCGCCCTCCCGGGACGCTCTCGCTCCGCTATGGCAACCTCAGCCTTCAGCGTTGATGGCCGAGCATGGAGGAATGCCGCGTCTCCAGCACCTTTCCGTTGCCCAGATACATATGCACGCCGCACGGCAGGCAGGGATCGAAGCTGCGCACCGTGCGCATGATATCAATTCCCTTGAACTTGTCGGGACCATTCTCCTCGAAAATCGGCGTGTTCTGCACGGCATCTTCGTAGGGCCCGGGCGTGCCGTAAACATCCCGCGGATTCGCATTCCATGGCGTCGGCGGATAGGGATGATAGTTGGCGATCTTGCCCTTGCGGATGACGACGTGATGCGAGAGCACTCCGCGCACCGCCTCGTGGAAGCCGCATGCAATGGCTTCTTCTGGAACCTTGAATTCGTTCCAGGTTCGGGTGCGGCCGGAATGCAGCTCATCGAGCGCCTTCTCGGCGAAATGGAGAGCACAGCACGCCGCGTAGACCTGGAAATAAGTCCGGGCGCGATCGCGCTCAATGGCATTGCTCCACTTCGGAACCTTCCACTCGAATTCGACTTCGGGCAGCGAAGTGGTCTTCGGCAGATACATCTTCACGCTGCTGCCGGTTGACTTGACATAGCCGATATCGACCAGGCCGGCGAGTGCGGTTGCCCACAAGCGAGCGATCGGTCCGCCGCCGGTGTCGAGCGCGAGATGATCGCCGGTTCGCTTGTCGAGCCAGCGGGGCGACATCACCCACGTATAGTTCCCACCGAAGTCACGCTTCTGCGGACGGGGAATCGTGGTCTGGTTCCAGGGATGATGTTTGTCCACCGGATTGCCCAGCGGATCGGCCTTCACGAACGTTTCAGAATTTTGCCAGTCGTCGTAGTACGAACTGCCCAGCAGAATGCGGATGTTCAAATTGATGTCGACCAGGTCGGTCGTAACCAGCTTGCCGTCGACCACGACGCCGGGGGTCACGTACATGGCGCGGCCCCAGTCGGTCATATTCTTGTAGGTGTAGTCGCACTTGTCAGGATCGTTGAACGATCCCCAGCAGCCCAGCAGGATGCGGCGCTTGCCCACTTCTTCGTAGCCGGGCAGAGCTTCGTAGAAAAAGTCGAAGAGATCGTCGTGCAGGGGCACGACTTTCTTCATGAACTCCACATACTTCATCAGCCGAACGATGTAGTCGGTGAACAGCTGAACCGTGGGAACCGTGCCGACTCCTCCCGGATACAGCGTGGAAGGATGCACGTGGCGGCCTTCCATCAGGCAGAACATCTCGCGCGTCATGCGGCTCATCTGCAGCGCTTCGCGATAAAAGGCCCCCGTGAAGGGATTGAGCGCGGTCATGATGTCGGCGATGGTGCGATATCCGTGCAGGTTGGAGTGCGGAGACAAGGTGGACTGCGCTTTCGTCCAAACTTTCGGATTGGTCTCCTTCACCATCTGCTCGCAGAAATCCACGCCGACCAGGTTGTCTTGAAAAATATTGTGGTCGAACATGTATTCGGCGGCCTCGCCCAGGTTCACGATCCACTCGCCCATGGCGGGCGGGCGCACTCCGAACGCCATGTTCTGCGCGTAGGTGGCGCAGGTGGCATGGTTGTCACCGCAGATGCCGCAGATGCGGCTGGTGATGAAGTGGGCATCGCGCGGATCTTTCCCTTTCATGAAAATGCTGTACCCGCGGAAAATCGACGAGGTGCTGTGGCACTCGGCCACCTGATGGTTCGCGAAATCGATCTTGGTAAAAATTCCCAGGCTGCCCACGATCCGCGTAATCGGATCCCAGTTCATCTCGACCAGGTTCCTGCCTTTGGTATCGACCTCTTTGGTGGGTGCAGTAATGGTGGCCATTTTCGATTGCTCCTCTCTGGTGAGTTCGTCGGGCGTTGTGGATTTCTAGTAAGACCTCGGATGGTATCCGGTGGTAAGTTCGGCACGCGGATGCCGCCACTTCGGCTCCTTGTTCACCGTGGCCTGAGTCAAGGTGCGCAGGGCGGTGATGGCGCGTCCATAGGCCCCCACCACGCTGGACGAGACTTTGGCGCCCGGCGGTTCATCCATGAACGGCATGAACTTGTCAGGGAAGCCCGGCATGGTGCAGCCGATGCAGATGCCGCCAACGTTGGGGCAGCCGCCGATGCCGGCCATCCAGCCGCGCTTGGGCACGTTGCAATTTACGACCGGGCCCCAGCAGCCGAGCTTCACAATGCATTTGGGCGAGCCGTAAACTTCCGCGAAGTCGCCCTGCTCGTAGTAGCCGGCGCGATCGCAGCCTTCATGCACGGTCTTGCCGAAAAGCCAGGTCGGGCGGAGTTGATCGTCGAGCGGAATCATGGGGGCGCGCCCGGCAACTTGATACAAAAGATAAAGAACCGTCTCCATGAAATTGTCGGGCTGCACCGGACACCCCGGGACGTTCACTATCGGCAGGCCGGCCTTCGATGTCCAGTTCCATCCCAGATAATCGGCGAGGCCCATGCAGCCGGTGGGATTGCCTTGCATGGCATGAATGCCGCCGTAGGTGGCGCAGGTGCCGCAGGCGATGACTGCCGTCGCTTTGGGCGCGAGCCGATCGATCCACTCGTTGGTGGTGATGGGCTGCTTGGTATTGGGATCGGTGCCGAGCGCCGCCCAGTAGCCTTCTTTCTTGATTTTCTCGTTGGGGATGGAGCCTTCGACCACCAGAACAAAGGGTTCGAGCCGGCCCTCTTCCGCCATGTACCAGAACTTCAGGAAGTCGTCGCCGTTTTCATAGGCGAGCACGGGATTGTGGAGATGCACTTTGGGCAATCCCGGGATGGCGCCGAGCAGCACATCTTCGATGCTAGGCTGCATCGCAGCCGTGACTGAGACGGAATCTCCGTCACAGCTCAATCCAGCGGTGATCCAGAGAATGTGAACTTCTGAGACGGCCGGCGGTGTTTGCGTTTTTCTTCCATAAGGAACCGTTTCTGTTGCCATGATCGGGTCTCCTTTCAAGGCTGACGCCGGGCGGATTTGTCCATCGTCGAGCATGTTGCTTTGCTCTGGCGATGCTGCGGTGCAGACCTTGCTTAACGAGATTTGTTTTTCAGAAGATCGCTTTTCAAAAGATCCACGAAAGGCACAGCGTCTCGCGGAAATTTCTTTGGCTAGAATCAATTTTTTGAATCGTCATCGACAAGCAGGCGCGGCCTTCTTTTCCAGTAGTCCTTCGGCGTAAGGGGTGATCGGGGATTTCCTGATAAGCGAAGACCCCAAGCGATCGTAGGCCGGAAGTCAGAAAGCGGAAAGAATTGGAATGAACGGGCTCGGCCGGCTTTACAAAGCCCTTTCGCTGATACTCCACTGAATGGCATGCTGCACCAGTTCGCGGGCGCTGCGTAACGACAGCTTTTCCTTGATGTGCGCCTGGTAGGATTCGACGGTTTTCACGCTGATGTGCAGTTCTTCGGCAATTTTCCGCGTGGAATGGCCTTCGCCGATGAGGCGAAAGACTTCGAGTTCGCGGTCGGTCAGATCGGCGACGGAAGACGGCCGGCCTTCGCCGCGATTGCCGATGTAGCGTTGCAACATGCGGTTGGCGATGCGCTCGCTGACGTAGATTTCGCGGCTGAGAATCCGGCGCAGGGCGACGAGAACCTTTTCGGTGGCCTCCTGCTTCATGATGTAGCCCTGAGCGCCGGCGCGCAGAGCGCGTTCTGCGTAGATGGACTCATCGTGCATGGAAAGAATCAGCACCGGCAGGTCGGGATAGTGGGCACGCACGTCCTTGAGAAGATCCAGGCCATCCGGGCCGTTCAGCGAGATGTCGACCAGCAGAATGTCGGGCTTGGCCGTGGCGATCGCCTGCATGGCCTTGTGCGCGTCTTCGGCCTCGGCGCAAACCATCAGATCGGTCTCGCGATTGATGAGCAACGCCAAACCCTGGCGCACGATCGGATGGTCGTCCACCACCAGGATTCTCTTTTTCGTCGCGACACTGCTCTGATTCATTGCGCTCCTTCTGCGGCCTCGTCATCGTCCGAGGCGCTGATTGGAAATCTGCAGGTCACGCATGTGCCTCGCGGCAATTCGCGGCGAACCTCCAGATTTCCTCCAATCACCCCGGCACGATAATTCATGATTTGCAATCCCATGCCCGTGTGCGGCGTTTTCCCCCGCTCGATGCCCACTCCGTTATCTCTTATCATTAACGTCCCCTCCCGGTCTCCGGAAAAAAGACGAATCACGATTTCAGTGGCGTGCCCATGCCGGATGGCATTATTCACCGCCTCCTGCGCGATGTGATACAGATGCGCCGCCATCGAGGCATCGTGAATCAACACCGGCGCGTCGCACTGGAAGTGGCAGGCGATGCGGAACAAATCCTTCACTTCGCTGGCGTAGAGCCTCAGCGCCGACATCAAGCCTTGCGCATCCGAGACCACCGGCAACAGGCCGCGCGCCAATTCCCTCGTCTTGCGAATCGCATCATTGACCAGTTCGACGATCTTTGCCGCATCGGCGGACTCGTCAATTTGCTTCTCCTGCAGTTTCTCCGCCTGCACCTTGCTCATAAAAGCGATGCCGGTAAGATGCTGGCCGAGGCCATCGTGCAGGTCCTGGGCGATGCGCCGCTGTTCGCGTTCGCTGATCTCGAGGACTGTTCTCTCCAGGCGCTTGCGGTCGCTGATGTCGCGAATGGCGCTCGACACCAGCATGCCCTCTTCCGTTTCCAGAGGACTCAAACTGATCTCCACCGGAAACTCGTGCCCATCCTTGTGCAACGCGTGCAGTTCCACGCCCGCGCCCATGGGCCGCACCCGCGGTTCGGCGGCGAAATGTCTGCGATGCGCCGGATGGTTCCCGCGCAAACGCTGGGGCACAAGTTTTTCGATTTCCTCTCCCAGAAGCTCCTGCCGAGGATAGCCAAATAGCTTTTCCACTTGCGCGTTCACCAGTACGATCTTGCCCTTCTGATCGACGACGACAACCGCGTCCGGAGCCGCTTCCAGCAGGCCGCGGAAGCGGGTTTGCGCTCTCTTTTGCGCGGTGACATCGATTCCCGACGCGATCACGTACATGGGCATCTGCTTGGCAGCAGGCAGAACGGCCGCGGACCAGGCGATGGTGCGCAAGCTGCCGTCGCGCGCGATCCACGAACTTTCATATTCTGTACGCGACTGGCTGGTACAAATCTGCTGGAAAAGTTTGCGAAACTGCTCCTGCTCGTCGGGGATGGCGAATACATCCCACATATGCATGCCGCGGGCCTGCTCGAATGAACTGCCGGTAGCCTGTTCGCAGGCGCGATTGAAGCGCACGATGCGGCCCTCGCGATCAAGCACAACCACCAGAGCTCCCACCGTATCGAGAATCGCGGAAACCACGTTGCGCTCGTCTTCCAGCTTTTCTTCGGTCGTCTTCAGATCGGTGATGTCGAACGCAATCCCGTGAATGAACCAGGGAGCGCCATCGGGACGGCGAATCATTTTGGCTTCACACTGGAACCAGATCACATGCCCGTCGCGCGCCAGAACGCGGTAAGCGGCGCGCAACGGCTTGCCCGAGATGAACATCTCGGAAGCGTCGATGCTCCAGCGGTTTTTGTCGTCGGGATGGATCTGCTGGTACCACAGCACCGGATCTTCCAGCCATTCTGCCTGCTTGAATCCCAGTGTGGCCTCGATCTGCGGGCTGACGTACGCTTCGCCAATGCCGCGATCCAGATAAGCCATGAACACGACCGCCGGAAGTTGCTCGACCAGCGCGCGATACTTCGCCTCCAGGTTCGGCAGCTGCGCTTCGCTGGGAGGGCTTTGATCGAGGCGCTGGAAAAAGTGATGCAGAGTTCCGAGCGACGCGACGACGTCTTTGGAATTGGCGTAGGTCCCGGCGAGTTCGACGAGGATGGATTCGGCTTCTTCCGGGCTGAGCGGCTTCTCCGGGTTGTCGGTTGCGCTCTCCGCGGCGTTCACGCCGGGAGACGCGTTCGCGCCCATTCGCCAGGAGGTACTCATCAGAATCTTTTAGCGCAGTTACAGAACCACTGTGAAATCATTACCACGAAGGACACGAAGTCACACGAAGGAAACCTCACAAATGAAGTTCCTTCGTGACCTTCGTGGTTTAGGCCTTCCGCTTTAACCAATAATCACAATTGCGTAGCTGGATTCGGTCGAGTTCTCCAGCTGGGTTCCTTGTTCAGCGACGCCTGCGTGAAGCGGCGCAGGGCGTGAATCGCCCGCCCGTAAGTCTGCACCGCATGAGATGAAAGTAGCGACCCCGGCGGCTGGTTCATAAATGGCATGAATTTGTCAGGAAAGCCCGGCATGGTACAGCCGATGCAGATGCCGCCAACATTCGGACAGCCGCCAATGCCGCCCATCCATCCGCGCTTGCCTACGTTGCACTGCACCACCGGGCCCCAGCAGCCCAGTTTCACGATGCACTGCGGAGACCCATACTCCTCCGCGAACTGGCCTTGCTCGTAATAGCCGCCGCGATCGCAGCCCTCATGCAACGTGCTCCCGAACAACCACGTGGGACGCAGCGCGTCGTCCAGAGGAATCATTGGCGCGCGCCCCGACGCCATGTAGAGCAGGTACAGAATCGTTTCCATCAGGTTATCCGGCTGCACCGGGCAGCCCGGAACGCAGACGATCGGAATGTGGGCCTGCGACTTCCAACTCCAGCCCAGATAATCGGGCAGCCCCATGCACCCGGTAGGATTGCCTTCGATGGCGTGAATGCCGCCGTAGGTTGCACAAGTTCCAGCAGCAATAATCGCCCAGGCATGCGGCGCCAGCCGGTCAATCCAATCGCAAGTCGTGATGGGCTGGCCGCTCACCGCATCGGTTCCCATGGAAGCCCAATAGCCCTCTGCCTTATTTTTTTCGTTGGGAATGGAGCCTTCGACAATCAGGATGAAAGGCTTGCTGGATTTTCCTTCGGCGGCTTCGCGAAAGGGCGCGAGGAACTCGTCTCCGTTTTCGTAGGCGAGAAATGGATTATAGAAATTGACTTTGGGAATCCAAGGCAGGGCCCCAGTGACGATGTCTTCGATGCTGGGCTGCGTCGCGCCCGTCATGGCAATGGTGTCGCCGTCACAACTCAGCCCCGCAGTCACCCAGAGTATGGTGATTTCGTCGATCGTCTCCGGGTTGCGGGCTTGGTCGATCTTTTGATTCCCCATGACTCCCAGTCGCGATAATTTGCGTATTCTAGCTTATTTTTATCCGTCGGGAGTTCGAAGAGTCCGGGATGCTTCAGCTTCTGACCAGGTAAATCTTCTATCTCTTTGGGCTATACTCCGCCGCCAGGATTATGTGAGGAGTGCATGACGGCGTGGGGTTCAGCCGCCATTTGCGGTCGAAAGGTCATACCGATTTGGGCCAATTCCTCACCTTTCGGCGTAGTCCGAACGAAATTCGCCACTTCCACTTGACTTAGAGTCAAATCCTTGTCATAACTATTCGGTCCAACCGGACGAGTTTGGGGGTGTGTAAGTTTGGCAGAAGTGCGGCTTCAAGAGGGTGAATCCCTCGAAAATGCTCTGCGCCGCTTCAAACGCAAGGTTCAGCAGGAAGACATTATCAAGGAGGTAAAGCGCCACTCCTTTTACCTGAAACCGGGCGAAAAAAAACGCGTGAAAGCAGCACTAGCGCGCAAGCGAGCTCGCAAGAAGACACGTAAAGAGCAGGATTGATCTGCAAAGGGCCGTTCCTTCCCGGGACGGCCCTGCTCAAATCTGGCCCCCGCCGAGTTGAGTTGCATCAAGGGACTTTCTTATTTCATTTCATCCCACGGCTTTAAAAAACGATAAGTTGTACCCACGCCCTTATTTTCGGCGCGTGGCGGGCCGAGTCCAGGGGTAGTACTGAGGGGGAGTTGTACACAACCTGAATTTTGCGTGAGTACCACCGCGTTCTTTTCCCGCGTGTGGACGCCGCAAGAACAGGCTGAAGGAGCCATCCTCAATGGAATTTCAGGACAAGGTGCTGAAGTGTATCGACTGCGGAGCGGATTTTATCTTCACCGCGGGGGAACAACTCTTTTTTCACGACAAGCAGTTCAAAAACGAACCCAAGCGCTGCAAGGCCTGCAAGACCAAGCGGGTCGCGGTGCTGGGAGCGCCTCCGGCCTTCGGGCAGGCGCCGCGCTTCCCTAAAGTGGAGACCCAGGCTACCTGCTCGGGCTGCGGCAAGCAGACTACGGTGCCGTTCCGCCCCACGCAGGGCCGGCCTGTGTTCTGCCGCGAATGCTTCCAGTCCCGAAGGACGGCGGCGTCCGCGTAGTTCTCGTTTGCTGACTCATGCTGCGATTGTCCGGGTGAGGCTGGAGTGTGCCCGGCGATTCCACGATCTTTGATCGGCCAGGCTTCAGCATTCGTGTCTGAATAGCCTGAGGGCTCTTTCCGCGCTCCAGTGCCGCAGCAACTGAAAAAATCATCCAAACTTTGCGAGTGGACCCGACCGCAGGTTGGGTTTACTTATGCGACAAGGATGGTTTATCGATGAGAACTATATTCCCTGCCTTCGCCGCGATACTGCTGGTTGCTGGGGCGGTGGCGCAGAGTTCCACCACGGTGCAAGGGCAATTGGACGGTCCGCGCACTGCAATTTTCGTCTCTCCCAAAGATTCTTGCGATGTCAACGACGTTCCCGACTCCATGGCGCGAGCCTTCCGCGATTACAAGGGGACGGTCCATTTTTCATCAGCAAGTTCGGAGCTATTTCCAAGCCTCGGCCCGACGCTCGACACCGTCGAACACAGTTGCGTCCGGGCGTTCAACTCCGTGAACGATGCCAATCCTGCCGACTTCAACGATCAAGTGTGGCTCAGTTCTTTCTACACGCTCGATGGCAGGAACATCGCGGTGCTGGCGCATACGGAGTATCACGGATGGGCAATTCAGGGCGAGTGCAATGTGCAGGGTAACAATCAGTACTCGCAGTGCGAATACGATTCCGACACCTATCATGTCTCCGAAGATGGCGGATATCACTTCTTTACGCCGAGTCCGCCGGAGAATTTTCTGGCTGGATTTCCCTACCAGTACATTATCGATGATGGGCCCATGGGTTATAGCGTCGACACCAACATCATTCAACATGACGGCTGGTATTACGCGGTAGCTACCGATTACAGTTGGCCGCCAAACTGTGCGGCTGGAACGAGCATGCCGTGTCTGGTGCCTTACGGCGCTGCGCCGCTGCGAACGCAGAATGTTTTTGATCCGACCTCGTGGCGCGGTTGGAACGGCAAAGAATTTTCGGTGGCGTTCGCCGATCCTTATGTCGGAACAGTGGCCAATCCGCTAGAGCACGTTTATACCCCGATCCAATACCTGGCGTATGTGAATGCAATCAATGTTTATCCGCGGGAAAATGTAGTCGTGGCCACGCTATGGGATTACTGGGATTACGCTCTGGGCCCTCCCGGCCTGTATCTGACGACGTCGACGGACATGGTGCATTGGAGCAAGCCGGCACTGGTCGTTACGGTGCAGCAGTTGCTCTCAGAGGATGAGCCGGGCAGTTGGCTCTATGCGTATTTTTCGCTGATCGATCCGGACGCGCCTGACTTGAACTTCGCGCAGTTGGGAAATCATCCGTATCTCTACTACGTGCGCCTCGACTTGAATAACACCGGCAACCGCATTCTGTTCCGCCGGCGGATCACGCTGAATGCGGCGGAGTAAGTCGTGGGCGGCCTTTGTCCACGAATCACGCGGGTACGCTAACATAGAGACGTGCCCGGCTATTACGTGGAAAATTTCGGATGTCGCGCCACGCAGGCCGATGGCGCCGCCATCGAACGCCAGTTCCAGGAGCAAGGTCTCGCACGCGCTGATGCGCCGAATCAAGCCGCTGTAGTGGTGATCAATTCCTGCACCGTAACGGCGGCCGCTGATCAGGATGCCCGCGCCGCCATTCGCCGCCTGCAGCGCCAGAATCCCGAAGCCCGCATCATCGTCACCGGCTGCTACGCGCAGCGTGCGCCGGAAGAAGTCGCGTCCCTGCCGGGAGTGGCTCTCGTCGTCGGCAACTCGCACAAGCACGAACTGGCGCAGATTGCGCTGCGCAGCAGCGGCATTTCCGAACGAGCGAATGCGAGCTTCATTCCACTTCAGAATTTGTCGGAGAACCGCGAACTGAGAACCGAGAACTCGATCTTCGTCTCCGACATCTTCGCCCACACCGAACTGCTGGCCGCGCCCGTCTTCGACGCCGCCAACGAGCGCACGCGGCCGAATCTGAAGATTCAGGACGGGTGCGACAATCGCTGTTCGTTCTGCGTGATTCCATACGTGCGCGGGCAGAGCCGTTCGCTCGACCCAACGCGAATCGTCCGCGAAATCAATGCGCTGGTCGCTTCCGGCTACAAAGAAGTGGTCATCAGCGGAATTAATCTGGGCCGCTGGGGCCGAGACCTTGCGTGGGGCGGGCGCCCTCGCCCGCCAAAAGCCGAGCAGAATCCCCGTTTTGAGGATCTCATTCGTGACATTCTCGCCGAGACTTCGCTCGAAAAACTGCGCATCTCTTCGGTCGAGCCGATGGACTGGTCGGACGAACTGATCTCGCTCGTCGCCGAGTCGTCACGGATCGCCAAGCACGCGCATGTGCCCATGCAATCCGGCAGTGACGCCGTGCTGCGCCGCATGCATCGCAAATATCGCCCGTGGCACTATCGCGAGAAGATTGAAAAGATTCGCGCTGCTATGCCGGACGCTGCAATCGGTGCCGATGTGATGGTCGGGTTCCCCGGCGAGAGCGACGCGGAATTTGAAGCCACGCGCCAGATGATTGAAGACTTGCCCTTCACCTATCTGCATGTCTTCACCTACTCGGCGCGCCCCGGAACTCCGGCTGCAGAGATGCCGAGTCAGGTGCCAGTGCTCATTGCGCGGGAGCGCAATCGCGTCCTGCGCGAACTGGCTGCGCAAAAGCGGCTCGCCTTCATGCAAAGTTTCGTGGGGAAGTTACTGAAGGTGATTACGCTGAATGTCACCGGCCACGACGACGGCGTCGAGTTCACCGAAGCCCTCACGGACAATTATCTGAAGCTGCGGCTGAAAGGGCGCCACGACCCCAACCATTGGTTGTCTGCGCAAGTTCGCGATGTGATCGATGGGAATTTGCTTGGGCACATCGCTGCAAGATAATTGACTCTCAGCTCTGCGCGCCCGAATGCAGCCGCGAAGTAATCTTCTCCAGTAGCCCGGTAGTGGCTTCGCCCGCTTCCAGCGTCGAGAATTCTCTTCCCAGTTCAATGACCGGCACGCGCGCGCAGGCATCGCGGAACGACTTCTCCGTCGCGGGAGATGCGCCGACGTCTGCTCCCAGAAGCAGCAGGTCGAAGCGCGAAACCCGCATCAGGATCAACCCGTCGCGAAGATTATTGCTGGTGTGAACGTCGTACCCCTCGCGCCGCAACACCTCCCGAATGTAGGTGACGACATCCGCGCTGCGGTCAATGCACAACACGCTGTGGCCCTTGGCCACCGGTTGCTCCGCTAGCGCCGGAGCCTTATAGAACGCGGCCACGGCGAGATCTTCCGATTCATGCGACTCGAAAAGCTTGGTCAGATGCGAGAGTTCAAGCACCTTGCGCACATGCGCGGGGACATCGCAAAGTTTCAAATCACCGCGAGCCTGACGCGTGCTGGTCAGCGTGCGCACCATCGTGCCCAGCCCGCTGCTGTCGATGAACACAACCTCGCCCAGGTGCAAAACAATCGCCCGCCGGTCGCGCAACAGCCAGGTCACATGCGCACGCAAGGCCTCGCTTTCGCTGCCTGAAACAAGGCGGCCTTTGCATTGCACAATCGTGACGCGCCCTACCTGCCTGGTTACGAGTTCTAGCCGCAATGGGCCTCCCCCTCGATGTTGCCGGAGATTATAGCCCCACCCACACCGTGTCAAGCAGCAGAACGGTATCGGCGTTCTGCTAGACTGTCGCCTCCGAATCGAATATGGCCGTCTTAACTACCACTCCTACGCTCGCTCCCAGTAACTCGGAAATTCCCGAAACAACTTTGCTCGCTGGACTCGCCCTCACCAGTTTCGCCGCTCTTCTGCTCGAACTCGCGCTGACCCGGCTGTTTTCGGTCGTGCTGTTTTATCACTTCGCCTTCCTGGCGATTTCGATCGCACTACTGGGATTGGGCGCTGGCGGCGTCTTTGCCCACCTGCTGCGGGCCCGGCTCGCGGCTATCGGCACCCGCAGGCTCGCGGCACTGCTGTGCATGGCGAACTCGATTGTCATTGTTCTCGTCCTCGAGGTCGTAATTCACTCTCGGGTTGCGCTCGAGGTTTCGGGCAGGAACTTTCTGCGCCTCACGGATATCTACCTCGCCGCGGCGATCCCATTTTTCCTGACCGGCCTGCTGTTCTCGATTGTCTTCGCGCGCGAGACACATCGCATTCCCCGCCTCTACGGCGCGGATCTCTGCGGAGGGGCGCTGGCCTGCCTCGCGGTCGTGCCGCTGCTGAACTGGCTGGGCGGTCCGAATACGATCGTCTTTTCCGGCATCGCGATGGCCGTGGCGGGCGCCATCTGGGCCGAAGTTCAGTCGTCACGCCGCCGATCGGTCGTCATTGCCGCGATCCTTTCTCTGCTGGTCGCCGCGAATTATTCCGGCCGCCTCATCGACGTGGTCTATGCCAAGGGAATGTTCCGCGACCCGGCGTGGGTGGAATTTGCGCGCTGGAACGCGCTCTCCCGCGTCGAAGTCGACCGCCAGGGTCAGGCGAAGGCGGTGGTCATCGACGCCGATGCCTCCACCTACATCATGAATGCGGACCTGAGCCACTGGCAGGGCACGGAGTGGGAGCACAATCTGATGTCCGCGCCGCCCGCACTGGCTAACGTTCTTCGCCCACACGGCGAGTTCGCCATCATCGGCCCGGGCGGCGGCGTCGACGTTCTGCGCGCGGTCGCGAACGGCAGTCCGAGCGTCACCGGCATCGAAATCAATCCCATCATTGCCACGACCATCATGCGCGGGCGCTACGCCGATTATTCGCAACATCTCTACGAACGGCCGGACGTGCACATTCATGTGACCGATGGCCGCTCGTTCTTGCGCTCCGCGCCGCAACGATTTGACGTGGTGCAGATGACGCTGGTCGATACGTGGGCTTCGACGGCCGCCGGCGCGTTCGCGCTCAGCGAAAACAATTTGTACACGGTCGAAGCCTTTCGCGAATATTTCGAGCACCTCAAGCCGGAGGGAATGATTGCCATCACCCGCTGGGAATTCCAGCATCCCCGCGAGGCGCTGCGCGTGGTCTCAGTCGCCATGGAAGCCCTGCATCGACTGGGCGTTGAAAATCCGGCGCGCAACTTCATCGTCGCATCTCAGGGCGAACTCAACACTGACGGCATTCCGGTGGTGGTGCTGGCGAAGAAAACGCCGTTCACCCCGGCGGAAGAGGCCGCTGTGGCCGCGCATCTCGACCACTATCCTGAACTGGACGCGCTCTATACGCCATCGCAGCCCGGAACGAATCCATTTTCCGATTTGATCGCCAGCAACGATCCTTACGCCTTTGCCCGAAGCTATGCGTACAACGTCTCGCCGGTCGATGACAATGCTCCGTTTTTCTTTTTCACTTTGAAGGCATCGCAAATTCTCGGTGACCGGGCGCTGCGCGATGGCATCGACTGGAAGGTGAATCTGGGGGTCCTGGTTCTTTTGCTTGTGCTGGTGATTTCGTTCGTCGCCGTGCTCGCCTTTCTGATTCTTCCGCTCGCCCTCAGGGCCGGAGGCGCGCGCCATTCCCCGTTTCCGCTGCTTTATTTTGTGGCGATAGGGCTCGGCTACATTCTGGTGGAGATCGCATTCATCCAGCGCTTCGCATTATTTCTAGGCCATCCCACCTACGCGCTGACGGTCGTGATTTTTCTGCTGATGCTTTCCAGCGGTGCGGGCAGCCTGTTTTCCCGCCGCTGGCTCACCCATGCGGAAGAAGGCTGGCTGCCCATTGTCCTGGTCATCGCCGCGCTGCTGGTGGAAGTTTTCTTCCTGCCCGGCCGTTTGGCGGCACTGGTCGGATTGAGCTTTGCCTACCGCCTTCTGCTGAGCGGGCTATTCCTGATCCCGCTGGGATTTGTCATGGGCATGCCGTTTCCCACCGGCTTGCGCGGTCTGGCGGCCTCTTCGCGAACTTCCGAGAGTGTGATCGAATGGGCCTGGGCGATGAATGCCGCCGCCAGCGTGCTGGGTTCTGTGCTGGCGATGGTCATCGCTATCCAGTTCGGGCTGACCGTGACTTTAGCCTGCGGGGCCGCGGCCTATCTGGTCGCTTTGGCACTCATGCCGGCCCTGCGGAGTAATGCAGCGTAGATTCCGCCTGCAGTTTTGTTATTATGCTGCGATGGGCGTGCAGGCAAGCGGTTGCAAGCTCGCGATGCGGCGACTGGGAGCAGGCGCACAGACTCGCGCCATGAGGAAATCGATTGCCTAGCCAGAAGCAGCTCAAATGGTCGCAACTCCGAGTCGGCATCACGGTGATCGTCGCCAGCGTGACGCTCGCTGTTCTGCTATTCCTCATGTCCGGCACCGCCGGATTTTTCAGTCATCGCATCACTCTCCGTTCGTATTTCGATAACGCCGAAGGATTGCGCCAGGGCGCGCCGGTTCGATTGAGCGGAGTCGATATCGGCAACGTAACGAAAATCCTCATCGTGCCGTATAAAGACAAACAACTCACGCCCGTCGAAGTCACCATGAAGGTCAATACGGATTTCAACTATGACCTGCACAAGGACTCGACGAGTTCGCTCGACACCGCGGGCGTGCTGGGTGAAACCTACATCGACATCGACAGCGCACAGGCCGTCGGGCCGCAGGCGCGCGACGGAGATACGCTGCCCACGCAGGTGCATCCCGACTTCAATCAGGTCGTCCGCGCCAGCCAGAGCACTCTGCAGAATATGGATGCGCTGCTCAAACGCGCGGACCGCATTCTGGCTTTCGCCGAAAGCGGCAAGGGATCTCTCGGAAAATTGATCTACGATCCCACGCTCTACAACCGCTTCTCGGCCACGGTGGCCGATTTCCAGAAAATTGTGGATGAGGTCAGCAGTGGGCAGGGCAGCCTGGGAGCGTTAATCAACCGCAACGAGGCCTACGACAAATTCCTGAGCACGCTCGACAAGATGAATTCCGTAATCGACGATATCCAGCAGGGCAAAGGCACCGCTGGCAAGATCCTCAAGGATCCGTCACTCTACAACAACGCTAACGACACTATCGCTAACCTGAAGAAGTTCACCGAAGATGTGAATGCTGGGAAGGGCACGCTGGGCAAGCTCTCCAAAGACGAGGAACTGGCGCAGAAGCTCGACAACACCATCACTAAGCTTTCAGAGCTGGCTACAGATCTTCAAGCGGGCAAGGGCTCGGCAGGTAAATTGTTGAAAGACGAAACCCTCTACAACAATGCCAACGAGACGATGATGCAGGCGAGAGATTTCATGAAGGCCTTCCGCGAGAATCCGAAGAAATATTTGAGCATCAAGCTGCACATCTTCTGAGCCGCGGCCTGCCGCATTCATGGCTGGTTGACAAGCTTCCCTAGATCTTTCCAGCGCACCAGGATGATGTGATTCTCCTCGAGCGCCTTCTTGAACTCGGCGCTGGTGACGAAATCGTAATCGCGCTGTCGCCACGCGGAGCCGTAGTCGGGATGGTCGACGGTCACGGCTTGCAATTCGGCATCGTCATGGCCGAGATGGACGATCATTTCTGTGAGCCCAGGCTTTAAATTTTTAATCGCATCGAGATAAAAATCCTTCCACTGATCAGCGCGAATGCCGGGCCCCGCGATGACCACGGAATCCACCACGACATCTTTGTCGGAAAGCAGCGACAAGAGTTTGGCGCGGTCGTCGGTAACTCGCACCGCGAGAAACGGAAGATGATATTCGTGCGCGACCTTCACATAAACGGCGAACAATTCAGGCGTAGAAAATGCCGATCCCATGTGGCTGTCGAGATGCGTGGGATGGATGCCCAGTGCGATCGCGTGTTCAACCTGTGCTCGAATCTCGCGTTCGGCCTCCGCCGGCTTCGCATTGGCCGCGACTAGTGAAGTGTCGCTCCACAACGTTCCCGCAGGATCGAGCAAGCTGGGAACTGCGTTCTTCGACTCGACCGGTCCCCAGCGATAAGTTTTCCACTCGCTGGTGAGCGTAAGGTGCAGGCCGAGATCGGCGCCAGGATGCGCCTTGGCATAAGCCGCAACTTCGGCAATCCACGGGCACGGCACCATGATGCTGGCCGACGTGACGGCGTTTTTGTCGAGCGCATCAAAGCTCGCGGCATCGACGGAATGCGCAACCGCAAGGTCATCGGCATGCACGATGAGCAGTTTTGAATCGGCGGGATAGCCCAGGCGTTCAGCGACCGTCTTAACCTGCGCCGGGAGCGACGAAGCAAGAAGAAGTGGAAAGAGTGCAGCAAGAAATAATCCGTACGAATGCATAACAAGCTCCTGAAAATCGTAGCGAGAGGAAGCCTAGCACACGCGTGCTGGACGCGTTTCAGTGCTCACCGATTCCGAACACCGCGCCCAGCATCAGAATCAGCAGCACGCCCAGCGAGATCCAGCCATAGCGCCAATCCTTCTCCCGGAAAAAAAGAAAGCATGCGACCACAACGCGGACCACGGGAGTGGCCAGCATAAGTAATACGCCGGCGCGTTCGATATCCAGCGGAATGCGCCCCGGGACAAACAAGCCCACCATCAACCCCGCAAGCATCACGAAGAAGCACGCGAACGCGCCCACGCGTAGAACCCAAGCCACAATTCTGTCGAAGCCGGGCTCGCGCATCTCGCTCATAGCAGGCCTCGCACCAGATGCACAATCAGATTTGCGGCGAGATAGAACATCACCCCCACCAACAGGTAGACGACAACTTTGGTGTGGACGCGCGGCGCCAGACGCGCTCCGAGCAGCGATCCCAGAAACACGCCGACGGCGAGCGGCGCGGCATACTGCACCAGAATGTCGCCGCGCCGGTAGTACACGATGGCGCTGGCCGCCGCCGTCACACCGATCATGAAGTTCGAAGTCGCGGTCGCCACCATCAGCGGCACGTCCATGAATATGAACATCACCGGAACTTTGATGGGACCGCCGCCGATGCCAAGCAATCCGGAGAGCGCTCCCGCAACCAGCGACGAAGCCATTCCCAGCGGGTATCTCTTCGGCTGATACGGGGGAATTACCGCATCGCCGTTAGCATCGGTTGCAGGATGTCCCTCTTTCACCTTGCCGCCGCGCGCCAGAATTATGATCGAGCTGTAGACAAGAAAAGCGGCGAACAATCCCTCCAGCACATTCCGGTTGAAGTATCCGACCAGATACGCCATGACCGCCGCGCCCAGCGCAGTCGCCAGTTCGAGCGTCATCCCCAGACGAATGTCAGTGGTGTGACGCTGCAGATGAATCGAAGAGCTTGCCGCGGAAGTGGTGATCACCGCGACCAGGCTGGTGCCGATCGCCTCGCGAATGGGAATGCCGAAGTGCAGCGCCAGAATGGGAGTCAGCAGCACGCCGCCGCCGATGCCGGTCAGCGCTCCCAGCAGTCCGGCAAAAAATCCCAGCACGACCAGCAGCACCGTCACCATGCGGGAATCTTCCAGTCGTTCTTCCACTCTCGGAAGATTGCTTCGATCCCCATTCTGAATGAGACGGATGGAAACTTTCTGGAAATGGCGGGGAGTCCCGTCAGCCGCAAGCTATATCACCGCTCGGGGCGACAGTGCGGCATCGGCGTGCTCGTGCGCGTGGTAACTGGACCGTACCAGCGGTCCCGATTCAACATGGCGGAAACCGAAGCGCAGAGCCTCGTTCCGCAGATGAGTAAACTCTTCCGGCTCGTAGAAGCGGGCAATCGGGAGATGATCTTTCGAGGGCCGCAGATACTGCCCAACGGTGAGAATGTCGACGCCGCGCGTGCCCAGATCGCGGAACACTTCGACCAGTTCGTCCGTAGATTCGCCCAAGCCGACCATCACGCCGCTCTTGGTCACCATGCCCGGCGAAAATTTCTTTGCGTTTTCGAGCAACGTGAGTGTGCGCTCGTAGCGCGCTCCCGAACGAACCGCGCGATAGAGTCGCGGCACGGTCTCGGTATTGTGATTGAGCACGTCGGGCTTCGCATCGAGCACGATGCGCAACGATTGCTCAATCCCCTGAAAATCCGGAATCAACACTTCCACGCGGCAGTCGGGAATCAGTTCGCGAATGGCGTGGATCGTCTCGGCAAAAACTCGCGCGCTGCCGATGTTGTCATCGTCGCGGTTCACGCTGGTCACGACCGCATGTTTCAAACCCAGCGTCGCAACCGCTTCCGCAACACGGCGCGGCTCGCTCCAATCGATCGGCTCCGGACGCCCTTTAGGCACGGCGCAAAATCCGCAACGCCGCGTGCAGATATCGCCCAGCAACATAAACGTCGCCGTCTTGTGATTCCAGCACTCGCCGATGTTCGGACATTGCGCCGACTCGCATACCGTATGCAGGCCGAGGCCGCGCGCCAGCTTCTTCAGATCATGAAAGTTCTCGCCCACGGGAGCCTTCGCACGCAGCCACGAGGGCTTCGGCGTGCGGACCGGGGGACCAAGCTCAATCTGAATCAGTTGGGGAGCATCTGCCATGAATCTTTAGATTTTATCAGTTCGCCGCCCGCGGGCAGCAGTACCCACGCCGCATCAGTCCTCCGCGACCGCCGCTGCAGTAATGTCGGGTGGCTGTCCGCCAGCCATTTGCTGCGCCAGAATCAATTTGCGCGCCTCCACGCGAATCTTCGGCAGATGCATGCCGAACCATATCGCGCCCGCAACCGAAGCCAGCCCGCCAATCGCCACCGTCAAAGGCGCGCCCAGCCGGTCAGACAACGCGCCGCCCAGCAGCGCGCCCAGCGGCGCCATGCCCATGAACATCATCGAATAGACCGCCATCGTTCGCCCGCGCAGAGCATCCGGCACCATCACCTGGATCAGCGTGTTCGACGACGCCATCTGCAGCATGATGAAATATCCCACCGGCAGCAACAACAACACCGAAAGCCAGAACGACGTGGAAAATGCGAACAACATCAAGCTCACGCCGAATCCCGCGCAGCAAACCGCGACCCACCGGCCCAGTCCCTTTACGCCTGAGCGCAGCGCGAGAGTGAGCGCCCCGAGCAGTGCGCCCACGCCCGCCGCGCCCATCAAAATTCCCAGCCGCACCGCCCCCAGATCGTGTGATCCGATCAGCGTGGCGAACTCCTGCCCGCCATGGTGCAGAATTTTGTCGGCGAAAATCGGCATCAACACCGTGTAAGGCATACCCACCGCGCTCACCAATCCCAACAGAAGCAGCAACGCCCGAATCGGCTCCGTGCGATTGACGAATCGAAATCCCTCCATGATGTGCTCCACCGGCGAGCCATGGGTCGCCCGGCGCGGAGAACTCACGCGCATCAGCATCAATCCGACAATTACTGCGATATAACTCACGCCGTTGGCGAAAAAGCACCAGCCCTCGCCCAGTCGCGCCACCAGCACGCCCGCGACTGCCGGACCAATCACGCGCGCTCCGTTGAACATGGAAGAATTGAGCGCAATCGCGTTCATCAAATCTTCTTTGCCAACCATGTCGACCAGAAACGCCTGCCGCCCGGGGATGTCGAAGGCATTCACCACGCCGAGCAGCGCGGCCAGAACAAAGATGTGCCACACTCGCACGGTATGGGTGAGCGTGAGCGCCGCCAGAATCAATGCCAGGATCATCGACGCGGTCTGCGTCGCGATCACCACACGTTGGCGGTTCATGCGATCCGCCGTGATGCCACCGATCGGCGCCACCAGAAATACCGGGACCTGGCTGGCAAATCCCACCGCCCCCAGCAACAATCCCGACCCCGTCATCCGATAGACAAGCCACGACTGAGCCACGGTCTGCATCCAGGTGCCGATCAACGAAATCAGTTGTCCGCTGAAAAAAAGCTGGAAGTTGCGATGCCGCAATGCCCGTCCGGCCACCTGCCAGCGCGACCGCCGTTCCGCTGTCTGCTCGGCGACTTCGGCGACTACTTCATCAATTTGATTGTTCGACTCAGCCACAATCTCTCATATGGATGATGCTGTGAAGGGTTGAGCACCAGTATAAAGGCAGGCTTCCGCGCAGCTTTAAGCAAAAAGCATCCACTCTAAAATCAGCAACGGTTTCGGTTTAAGAAATCCTTACCACGACGTCGCGCGCAGGAAATGCTTGCCAATGAATTCCCTTCGTGATCCTTCGTGACCTTAGTGGTTCATGCTCTTGTTCGCTCAAGATCAAAGCGAAATACTCCAAAAATCCCAACAAGTTTTCCACAGACTACGCCCGGACTAGCCCGCATTCCTCAGGCAGCAACCGCCCGAAGTGTAAGCAAATGACCATTTTGGGAACAATTTGCCGGCTGTAACTAACTTATGACTTCTCTTGTTGCGCGACCTGAGCTAAAGTAGCGCGTACGCTTTCCCGGCGTCGCGACAAGGCATTCGCCAGCTATGATGACGACTCCTCCAGTTCGAGTGGAACGCCGTGCCGGACAACGATTCCCGTATCTTCTTCCGCTGACTTTATCGCAGAACGCGACCAATCTTCAGGGCGCCGGCTTCACCCAGGATTTGAGTTCGCGCGGAGTTTTCTTTTTCACCGATGCTCCAGTGGAAGAAGGCAGCGAAATCGAGATCACGCTGAAGATGCCATCGGAAATCACGCTGGGAGAAAGCATGCGCGTGCGTTGCCGCGGACGCGTCCTGCGAGTTTTGAAACCGCTCGCTTCCTCGCAGGATGCGACGAATCCCGGATGCCCTGAGCCCAAAATCGGCGTCGCGGTTCGCTTCGAGGGATACGAATACCTGGCGGAGCCGGCGGAATCTACGGCAACCTTCACGCGGCTCTCGGCGCTGCATCCCGAACCGCAGCCTCTTCGAGCCGAGCCCTCCAGAGCGCGCTAGCTGCGCGCGATTTGCCCTTAAAAAAACTTCTTCAGCCCGCACATTCAACTTTTTAATCGTCGGACTCTTGGCATACAATACGGCAAGAGGTAAACTGCCTCCAGATTTCTACGTAGTGCACCTCCCCCAACCTGCTGCCTCATGAAGTGTGAGCCGGATTACGAGAACCGGATTGAGAAAATCCGGCGTGAACCGAATTGCGCTGATGTGGATGGGGATTGGCGCGGCTGGAGGATTTATGCGGCCGCGGCCGGTTACCTGAGTCACTTGGCGGAGAGTACGTTCTCTTTCTAACATGCAGACACCGAGAGAAATCAGCGAGAACCGCGCTATGCATGGCATTGCCGTCGCCCTCCTCACGGAGGACCGCGATCATTTATCCGCGCTCCAAACTCGACTGGAAGCGACGCGCCTGGCGCGGGCTGTGTTCACCAGTGTTGGCTTTCCGGTTGGACCTACCGACGTAATCCTTCGCCAGTTGCAGGAATCGCGCGCCGAAGTCGTCATCATCGACATTCCCACGCACGATGCGCAGCGCGCCATCCGCACCATCGAACTGATTCGCACCACCACCCAGCAGATCGGAATTTTCGCCAACGGCGAGTTGACCAAGCCGGCCAACATTGTGGCCAGCATGCGCGCCGGCGCGGTTGAGTACGTGGACGAGTCTGCCGGCTCCGACGCCCTGCTGGAAGCGCTGACTCGCTTCAGTTCCATCCGCACGCGAACTCCTGGCACTGCCGGCAAGGCGCGCGTCTTCACCTTCCTGAGCGCTAAAGGTGGATCCGGCTGTACCACGGCTGCCGTCAATACGGCCGTAGCGCTGCAACAGGCGCATGGCGACGTGGTGCTCGTGGATTTCGCGCCCATCGGACATGCGGCCCTGCACCTCAACTTGCGGCCACAGTTCGGCGTGCTCGACGCGCTGCAGAATCTTCACCGCATGGACACGTCTTTGCTCGACGGCCTCATGAGCCCGACCAAAGAGGGATTGCATCTTCTCGCCGGACCGCAGCAGCCGTATCCCAGCGAGCCCACGCCCGGGGAACTCGCCCGCCTCTTTGATCTGCTGGTGAATCACTACCGCTTCGTGGTGGTCGATGTGTCGAGCCGTCTCGATCCCACCACGCGATTGCTTTCCGATCTTTCCAATGCCGTGCTCATGGTGGCGCAGACCGATGTGGTCTCGCTGTGGAGCGCCGCCCGCATTCACAATTTCCTGGAAGAAGGCACGGGCCGCGACCGCCTGCGCCTGGTGCTGAATCGCTACAAGAAGATTCCCGGCTTCACCGACGAAGATGTCGAACAGGTCACCAACTGCAAAGTTCTGTTCAAGGTTCCCAACGCATACCAGCAGGTTTCTCCGGCCATCGACCACGGCACGCCGATCGTGTTGCAGGATACGTCCGAGGTCAGCCGCTCCTATCGCACTCTCGCCGAGACGCTGGCTGAAGCGGCCTCAAAATCCGAGGGCGGCCAGGATCTTGTGTATGGTCAGGAATCAGCCACAAAGAAAGCCCCAGGCCGCCTGAATCTCTCGCCCATCCGCGCCGGCCAATAGCTTTATGCAGGGACAGCCTGTAGGGATAGCCGCCCTCGGCTGTCCGGTCGAGCGAAGCTCGACCGCACTGCGCCCCGCGCTAACAGGCCCAGTCGAGCCTCAAGTGCCGGGAAGACGATTTCCGCTTCAGCCGCTGAGCCACAACTAATTCTTATTTCTTCGTATCCGTTCCCGGACCCTGCGGAAATCCCTTGAACTCCACTTCGCGCGAACTCGAAGTAGTCTTCTTGTTCGCGTCGGTCAAGTTTTCCGAGAGCGTGCCTTTGAGCACGAAATAATCCTCATCGCCCGGATTCTTTCCCTCGCCGCGCTCCACCGTTCCCTTGAAATCGAACGCCAGGCCGCTGACAACTTTCGTCGTAAAGCTCAATTTATTTCCGTCGATCTTGCCGGTCTTGAAAAATTGATCTACAAAGGTGACCTTGTCATCGCCATAGCGAGAAATAAAACCGGTGACGCGCCCATCATCCTCCACTGTCACCTGCACAAACTCACCATCCTTCAGGAAGGAATACATCCCCGAATATTCGCGGCCGTCCTTCTGCGCGACTGCGGCCTGCGCGGGCGCGTCCGGTGAAGGCTTCGACTCCTGTGCCGCAACTACACCGAGAGACGCGCTCAGAATTATCCACAAAACGAGATGGCTTTTACTCATGTAGGTTTTCATGCGTGCTCAATCGTACACCGCCGAAACGCCCGCCACGCCCGGAGTTGCAAGAAAATGCACATTGCGGACTCGGCGAATTTCCTTGTCCCGCGCGGCGAAAACCGTAGTACGATGCGCAGGCGTAAGCAATCCAATTGGGGTCCCTGCTGCCCTCTCCTGGATCCTGCAGCCCAATTCCCGTCGTTCACTACAAGGAGAAATTCATGCTTCGAAAACTTAGTGTGCACTCGCTCACACTAATCGCGATCGTCTCAGTCTTCAGTCTTTTCTCGCAAGCCCAGCCCCAGGCCGCCATGACGCATCACGTCCGTGACGTGACAGTGAATGGCCAATCGCCTTTAGTAGGACATCTGCCCTCCAACCAATCCATGCGGCTGGTGCTTGTTCTCCCGCACCGCAACCAGGCTGAATTAGAAAAACTCCTGAAGGACCTCTACGATCCTTACAGCTCGTCCTATCGTCACTTCCTCACGGTGGAAGAATTCACCGAACGTTTTGGTCCGAGCCAGCAAGACTATGACTCCGTAATCAGCTTCGCGAAAGCGAACGGCTTCACCGTGGTCGGCACCTCCCGCAATCGCACGAACATCGACGTCACGGGAACGGTGACCAGCATCGAGAAAGCCTTCCATCTGACCATGGGCATGTACCAGCACGACACGGAGAATCGCACCTTCTTCGCTCCCGATCGCGAGCCTATGGCCGACATGTCCGTCCAGTTGTGGCGCGTCGCCGGACTCGACAACTATGCGACTCCGAAAACCATGCTCACTCGCCGGGATGCCAACACTGCGGGCGCTATTTCCAACGCGACGACCGGCTCCTGTCCTCAAGCATCTTTTTGTGGCAGCGATATGCGAGCTGCATATTACGGCGGATCCCTCACCGGCGCTGGACAGTCGCTCGGACTGTTCGAGCTTCTGGGCACCGATCTGGCGGACCTCACGACTTACTACAAAAACGTCGGCCAGACCAATAATGTCCCAGTCACTCTCAAATCGGTTGATACCCAGAGCACAAGCTGCGTCGCCAGCGGCGGCTGCGACGACACCGAACAGACTCTCGATATGACGCAGGCCCTCGGCATGGCCCCGGGCATGTCGAGCCTGGTGATGTACATCGGAACCGGCGGCTTGTCGGGCCAGACCGTCGACGATGCCGGCATCTTCAACGCCATGGCTACCGCCAATCCTCTGAACGCTCAGTTGAGCAGTTCATGGGCATGGAGGCCGGCCGACAGCACCACCGACGACGTGTACTTCCAGGAGTTCGCCGCGCAGGGTCAGAATCTATTTGTGGCTGCCGGCGATTCCGGTGTGTGGACGACGACTGGCTTTGCTTGGCCTGCGGATAGCGTGTTCGTCACGTCAGTCGGCGGTACCGACCTGGATACCACCGGCGCGGGTGGCGCCTGGGCGTCAGAGACGGGATGGCTTAAAACTGGTGGCGGAATTTCGCCCAACAAGTTTGCCATTCCTTCCTGGCAGGTCACTGCGGCTGCCGGCTGCGCCAAGTGTTCGCAAACCGACCGCAACGGCCCTGACGTTTCGGCCAATGCGAATTACACTTTCTACACTTGCGCCGATCAAACCACGTGTAACGCGAACCTCTATGGCGGCACCAGCTTCGCCGCGCCTATGTGGGCAGCCTATCTGGCTCTCGCCAACGAACAAAACCTTCTGAACGGATCGAGCACCACGCTCGGTTTCATCAACCCGGCGCTTTACACCATCGGCCTGGGCGCGAACTATGCCACCAACTTCCACGACATCACCACCGGCGGCAATACCGACGGGACAACCGTTGGCTACGATTTGTCCACCGGCTGGGGAAGTCCGAACGGCGGCGCTCTGATCGCCTCGCTGGTCGGATCGTCGTCTCCCAACTTCTCCATTTCTGCTTCGCCCACTTCAGTCTCGGTGGCGCAGGGCAAGAGTGGTACTTCCACCATCACGACCGCCATCGCAGGTGGCTTCGATTCGTCCATCGCGTTGTCTGCAACCGGACAGCCCACGGGCGTAACCGTCAGCTTCAATCCGACGTCGATTGCCGCGCCGGGTTCCGGCACCTCGACCATGACGATGACCGTGGCTTCCACCACCGTTGCCGGCAAATACACCATCACCGTCACCGGCGTGGGCGGAAGCATCACCCAAACCACCACCGTGACCCTGACCGTGACCACCGCGGCGAAGGGCAACTTTACTCTGACTTCAAATCCAACTTCGATCACCGTAGCCAGGGGCAAATCTGGAACCTCGGTAATTACTTCGAAGGTCACCGGAGGCTTTAACTCCGCAGTTACCCTGAGCACTCTTGGTACCGGAAAAACTTTCAGTCCGAATCCGATTCCGGCGCCAGGTTCCGGCACATCCACGATGACCGTCACCGTGGGTGCGCATGCACCACTCGGAACCACCACCATCACCATCAGCGGCATCGGCGGAGGCGTGACTCGCAAGACCACCGTCAGTCTCACCGTTACGCAGTAGGCGATTAAACGTGTGGTGTGGAGCGGGCACTCTTCCTCGCTTGCCGGCAGTATCGCCAAGGCAAGCGGGCAGGAGTGCCCGCTCCACTTGCTCTCCACATGCCCTCCCGGCTATCCCAAACCCCGGCTATGCATCTACCATAGAGAGATGTCCGCAACGCGGCCTGACCAATCCGGGCACCCGGTGGCCGTTCCGGCGCTGCTGGTCGAACTGCCTTCCTGGCCGCGGGCGTTCTTCGCCAACCTGCGCGATACCCTGGCTCCGCGCCGGCTTCCGCCGCTCGAGATTCGTTCTGCCCCGGCCGCCTTCTGGCCCGACGTCTTCGTACAACGCGGTCTGCCCTGGAGTGGCTTCGCTCAATCCAGCCTGACTCACCTTCTCGCCCTCGCTCTGCTCATCGTCTTCACGCGTTTGCTCGCGCTGCGGCCTCAGGCCGAACCGGTGCCCGCCTTTCAGCACGCGGAAGTGATTTATTACAGCCCGTCGGAATATCTGCCTCCGCTCGATACCCGAGCCCCCGAAGATGCGCAGCCCAGAAAAGCCGATCCGGAGTTCTCGAAACAAGCCATCATCTCTGTCCCGCCCGAGCACGACAGCCGTACGCAGACCATCGTCACGCCGCCGAAGATCAGACTGAAGCAGGATGTGGCTCTGCCCAACATCGTCGCCTGGTCCGACACGCCGCAAAGGCCGCAGCTCGCCATTCCTCCCGTACCGCTCACTCCGGCAGCCGAAATTCAGCGGCTCGCGCCCGCGTTGAATTCCGTGGTCGCTCCTCCGCAGAAAGATGTGGAGCGGACAATGCTGTCCCCGAGCGACCCAAGGCGTGCCCCTCAACCGGCAGTAATCGCTCCGCCGCCCGGCGTCGAAGTGGCCTCCAACCGCCCGCTCGGCGAATTGAACATCGGCCGCAGTGCCGTGATCGCGCCCGCGCCTTCGCTTGCAGTGGCGGAACAGCGCGCCGTTCCCGGAGGACGAAGCTTGAACGCGCAAATCGTTCCTCCACCTCCGAGCGTAAGTTCGGGTACCGCCGGAGCCGCCTTCGGAGCGCCCGGCCGCATCATCGCTCTCAACCTCCATCCTGCGATCGGAGCACCTCCGGATCCACCAGCCGGCAACCGCCGCGGATCGTTTGCCGCAACGCCCGAAGGACATGCTGGAGCCACCGGCGATCCCGGAGCGGCGGGCCACGGCAGCAAGGAAAACGGCAGCGGCTCCGCTCGAGCGCACGCGGGTGGTCTTCCCGCAGGACTTTACGTCGGACCTGCCGCCGGCAAGACGGCCACGGTCGCCGGAGATCCCACCGGCGCCAAAGTGGCGGCCAATACCGCCAATCCCAATCTCATCGCGAACACCGCCCCGTCTCGCGTGACCGCTGCCGCCAAGCCGCTGCAGCCCGACAACGCCGCGAAACTCTCCGAGCCCGAGCGCGCCGTATTCGGCGACCGGAAGTTTTATTCGGTATCCCTGAACATGCCGAATCTGAATTCCAGCGGAGGCAGCTGGGTCATCCGCTTCGCCGAACTGGGCGCTCAATCCAACGGGGACGCTGCAAAGGCTCCGCCTGCGGATCTCTCGCAGCCCATGGCCACACACAAGGTCGATCCCGCCTACCCGCTGCAGCTGATGAAGGAAAACGTTGCGGGCACGGTGGTCCTCTACGCCGTGATCCATGCCGACGGCAGCGTGGGCAACGTGCGCGTTCTCCGCGGAGTCGATGACCGCCTCGACCACTTCGCCAGCGACGCGATTGCCCAATGGAAGTTTCAGCCAGCCACCAAAGCTGGCGTGCCCGTGGATGTCGAGGCCACCTTCCGCATCCCCTTCCGTCCTGCGCTCAATTTCTAACGCGATTCGATCGCGAGAACCGCTTGCGCCCGCAGGCCGGGTCAAGTCATCTAATCTTCTGTAAGCAGAACTTTGGAGGATGATGGATGGCGGCATTAGCGACAGGTGCGAAAGCACCGGAATTTGAGTTGAAGACGATCGATGGCGCAGTTTTCTCGCTCGAGGAGGCTCTCAAGCGCGGCCCGGTGGTCCTCGCGTTTTTCAAAGTGTCATGTCCTACATGCCAGTACGCGCTTCCCTTCTTCGAGCGTTTGTACAAAGCCTACGGGAAGAACGGCGTGACCCTCGTGGGCGTCTCGCAAAACGATGCCAAAGATACTCGCGCCTTCAACCAGCAATTCGGCGTGACCTTCCCCGTCCTGCTCGATGACACGCATAAGTATCCAGTCTCCAACGCGTATGGCTTGACCAACGTTCCGACGATCTTCTGGATCGCGCAAGATGGCGAGATTGAAATCTCCAGCGTGGGCTGGCTGAAGGCCGACTTCGAGCAGATCAACCGGCGCATGGCCGAAGCTGGAAAGACGGCGCCCGCAGCGATGTTCCAGCCGGGCGAAGACGTGCGCGATTTCCGCGCTGGTTGAGGATCGAAAAACTAGCCCGCCGGTCTGGCGGACTGAAACAAAAACAAGGACTTACAGCGATCTTTGCCCATACGGTCGATGCACTCCCGTGCTCCGTATGGTCCTACTTCGCGCAAGGCGGAAACCGCGCCATCCTTTACAATTTTTAAAGTAGCGCCGGCGTCTCGCCGGCTGCGGCGAGGGCAGTCTGCGCTCGTTGCGGGCGAGACTCCACACCAGATCTCCCCCGAGATTTCTGCGACCGAGCCGCAATTTCGAGACGAACGGTTCTATGCCAGCATTACTGATGAAAAAGATGAGACGAATTCTAGCCGCCTGTCTGGTCGTGTGCATCACTTTGCCGGCGTGGCCCGAAGGCGCATCCGGATCGAAAGCCGCCAAGGTTCCGTCCACTCGGCTGCCGGGCGCGGCATTTGCCGCGCTGGAAACGATTTCTCCTGATCACATTCGCTGGCACGTTCGCTATCTCTCGCACGATCTGCTCGAGGGCCGCGGCACCGGCCAGCGTGGCGGCGACATCGCTGCCGAGTACATGGCCACGCAATTCGCCGAATATGGCCTGAAACCGGCCGGCGATCATGGCACCTACATGCAGAAAGTTCCGCTGGTCGGCATTACTACTATGCCCGACACGCAGTTTTCTCTCGTGCCGAAACAGGGCGAGGCCATGGCCTTGAAGCCGCTCGACGAATACGTCGCCTACGATCTCAGCCAGCAACTGCTCTCGGAAGTCGACGCCGAAATCGTTTACGTCGGCTATGGCATCGAGGCCCCGGAGTACAACTGGGACGACTACAAGGGCGCCGACGTTCGCGGCAAAGTTCTGCTCATGCTGGTCAACGAGCCGCCGTCGGAGGATCCGAAATTTTTCAAGGGCAAGGCGCTCACCTACTACGGCCGCTGGACCTACAAATACGAAGAGGCCGCGCGCAAAGGCGCAGTCGGAGTGATTCTCGTCCACCAGCCGCAGATGGCCAGCTATCCGTGGGAAGTGGTGCGCAACTCGAATTCCGGTGAGAAGGCCGCGCTCAAGGTCGACGGCCCCGCGCTGCATGTGGCTTCGTGGATTCAATTCGACGCCGCCAAGCGGCTTGCCGCTGCTTCAGGAATGAATCTCGACAAGATGATGCGCGATGCGCAATCGCGCGACTTTCATCCCGTAAGTATGGGCGCGAAGTTGAAAGCCCACATGATGAGCAAGCTGCGCAACTTCGAATCGAACAACGTGCTCGCGATTCTGCCCGGCTCCGATCGCAGATTGTCCGATGAGGCCGTGCTCTACACCGCGCACTACGATCATTTCGGCATCCGTCCTGACATGCCCGGCGACAACATTTTTAACGGCGCTGCCGACAACGCCACCGGATGCGGCATTCTGCTCGAACTGGCGCGCGCCTTCGGAGTCGGCCGGCCAGCACCCGCAGCGCTCGATTCTGTTTGCCGCAGTCACCGCCGAAGAGCAAGGATTGCTGGGCTCGGAATATCTCGCCAAACATCCGCCCATCCCCGCATCGAAGATTTCGCTCGATCTCAACTATGACGACGTGAAGCCGCTGGGCGCGCCCGAGGAAGTCGAGGTCTCCGGCGCCGAGCGCACCACGTTCTATCCCGTAGTGCAGGCGATGGCGAAAGATTTCCGCCTCGCGATTCGTCCCGACGCGCGCCCCGAGGCTGGACACTTCTACCGCTCCGATCATTTCAGCCTGGCCCGCGTGGGCATTCCATCCTTCTCGATCAATGAAGGCATGAAGTACAAAGGCCATCCCGAATCATGGGGCGTAGACCAGGATCGCGAATACGTCGAGAAGCACTACCACCAGCCCAGCGACGAATATCACCCAGAGATGGACTTCGTCGGCGACTCCGCCATGGCCCGCTTCGGCTTCGCGTTAGGATGGGAAGCTGCCAGCCTCCCCGGACTCATTCAATGGCAGCACGGCGATGAGTTCGAAACGGCAAGAACAAAGACTCAATAATCGCGTGCCCATTTCTCGCCAGGATTGCGCGCGAGAAGTGGGCTTTCATCGTTGTCCTTAAATCAGAATCGCCACAATGCAGAAAAAGATATTCTGGATGGTCTTCACGGTACTCGGACTGATGGCAGATTTCCTGCTTCCGTTCTTGTGGGCTTGCGTCGCGACCATTCCCATACTTTTCGCCTCATGGTGGATCGCCTACCGCAGCGACTGGTTCTAGGCGGCGAGGAGTTAATGAAGGCTATCGCATGGTTTCAACAGTTAACTTCTGGTTTGCCAGTTACTCGGGTGGAATCGCCGTAACGACGCTGCATTTGATCTGACACGGGCCAGCGTCAAGCTATCCCGTTACGGTAGATCCAAGTCGAGAGCGTAGATTTCGCTGGTACCCAGGTCGCGTGCGAAAAGGCCAGAGCCGTCGGGAGCGACGCCGCTCCAGGCACCGGCTGTGGGGCTGCCATAGCGATGCAGGTCCTTCAAATCAGCTAAGAGTTCCGAGCGGGTTTGCCCAACCTTGACCCGGCGAAATGTGGGACGGTCGGTATAAGTATTGTCATAGTAAAGGTAAGTTCCATCGCGCGACCAGTTGGGAAAGCCGATGGCGCCGGGTTCAGTGACCCAGTCCGACCACTTCTGGGTCTTGAAGCTGTAAAGAAGGAGTTTCTGGGAGTCGGCCGTGATGGCAGCCAGATACTGGCCATCCGGTGACCAGCGTGGACTGAACAGGTTTGCTGCGCCGGGGATGGGAGAGAGTTGGCGAGTCGCGAGGTCCACAATCTGGATCGCCAGTGGTTCGGACAATCCAGTTTGCTGGGTGCGACCGAAGGCGAGCCTCTTGCCATCGGGGGACCACGTCGCATCCGCCTGGGTGTGAGTTTCGGAGAGCATTTCCTGGGGCGTGCCCCCTTGGCCAGAGATGAGGAATGCCTTCCAGGGCCGGCCTGGTTGAGCGTCGATATAGGCGATCTGGGTACCGTCGGGAGACCAGCGCGGCAAACCGGCGAAAACTGGCGGATAGGTGAGCTGCAAGCGATCGCTGCCATCCACACGGGAGCGCCAGAGGGTTTGCTCGGGGTAGGAAACATAGGTGACCCACTGGCCGTCGCGGGAGAAGTCCAGTTCCCCGGCTGAGATCCCCGAAAGAAACGGCACAAATTGATGGGACTTGGGATCGTAGCTGACGAGTTCCCCGCGATTCTGCGCTGCGTCGACAAAGAGTTTCTTGCCATCTGGGCTGGTCGCCAGGGCATAGAAGGCTAAAGGGCCCGTGCTCAGTTGGAAAGGTGCAGAAGATCGTCGGTGAAACAGGCCTGCGGGTTCGCGCATGGCCCAAACGTTGGGGCCGCTCAAGAAGAAGTAGTAGCGCCCATCCGCCGTCCAGACGCCGCAGCATTCTTGAATCGGGTTCTGCCCTCCCGGGCGCAGCGGATGAAGATCGCTGCCATCGGACCGAATCTCCCAGAGCGAGATGGAGTTGGTTTGCGGCACTGCAATGTCGAAGCGAATGCGGGAGCCGTCCGGGGAGAAGGCGAGAATCCGGGGAGTGCCTGAAACGGTAATCAGCTTTTTCGGATCGGTGCCGTCGGCGTTTGCTTGGAATATGTCGGAGGCGTTGACAAATAGGAGATGGCGCCCGTCAGGAGACCAGGTTGCGCCATGAGCGACAACATCGGCGAGACGGCGAGGAGCGCCCGAGGGAAGGGGCAGAGCCCAGATCGGATATTCCGTCGCGGTGCCCACCGAACTGGCCACCAAGAGTTGAGTGTGATCGGGCGAAATGTCGACAGCGTGCGCGTTGGTAAACGGAGTGGGAAGAGGCGAGGTTTCGCCGCCAGCGGCGGAAGCCTGAACAATGCGGCTCGCATCGGTTCCTTCATCGATGTAGAGCCGGGAGCCATCGGTAACCACGTTGCCCTTCGGGATACCGTCGCGCGTGAGTTGCGTGGTGTTCAGCACTCTCGGTGGAGGCGGCGATGAACTGAACCAGGCGAATGCCACTGCAAAAGCAACGGCCACAGACACGATCGCCGCGGGCCAGAGCCAGCGAGGCCGCCGAGCAGGAGCCCGGGCGGGGACGGCTTCGATCTTTCCCGAGGTGGTGTCGCGCCTCAGGCGCTTCAGGTCGGCTCTTATTTCCGCAGCGGTTTGACAGCGAATGTCACGGTCTTTCTCCAGCGCCTTGTTGATGATTCGTTCCAGTTCGGCGGGCACGTCGGGATTCAGCCGGACGGGAGATACTGGGGTGCGTTCGAGAATGGCATTGAAGATCAGCGCCGAAGTATCGCCTCGGAAGGGCAGCGTTCCGGTACACATCTCATACAGCACTGCGCCGAAGGAGAACAGATCAGTACGGGCGTCGAGTTCCTTGCCCCGCACCTGCTCCGGCGACATATAGGCGACGGTGCCCAGAGCGCTGCCGGGACTGGTGAGATGTTCTTCAGAGTCGATGGTGGCGGCGCTCAGGGCAAAGCTCTCAGACTTGAGAGTGACTTTCGCGAGTCCGAAGTCCAGAATTTTCGCCTGACCGCGATTAGTTACAAAGATGTTCGCGGGCTTGATGTCGCGATGGACGATGCCTTTGGCGTGAGCTGCGTCGAGAGCGTCGGCGATCTCCGTCCCCAAATCCAGCACGGTTTCTATCTCCAGGGGCTTGCCGGCGATGCGGTGCCGGAGAGTTTGACCTTCCAGCAATTCCATGGCGATGAAGGTGCGTCCTGCGTCCTCGTCGATTTCGTAGATAGTGCAGATGTTCGAGTGATTCAGAGAGGATGCGGCCTTGGCCTCGCGCTGAAAACGGCTGAGGGCTTGTGGGTCGTTGGCGAGATCGTCGGGAAGAAACTTTAGAGCGACTTGGCGACCGAGCTTTAGGTCTTCCGCTTTGTAGACGACACCCATCCCGCCGCCACCTAACTTCTCTACAATGCGGTAGTGCGAGATGGTTTGGCCGATCATTGATTAACCATCATTTCCTAGCAACCGGGAGATGTCCGGCCTTCGGGTCGCCTCATCTTAAAGATGCGGCCGTGGCCCGTCAAACCATGACGGCTCTTGGCAGAAACAGGTCGACGCTGGGACACTTGCTTTATGACAAGGTAACTACGGAGGTGGCGTGATAACTTCCGGTTGATCGGCTAACCGGAAACTACGCCGCAGGCTGACGTTATATCCCCATATCACTCGTTGACAGCCGACCCTTGGCCCCCTCAGCTGTCGGGCGCCTGACGGCCGAAGGCCGATGAATCTCCGCAGCCTTCCCAGGCCCCTTTTCACCTGTCCCATCACCCCGACTCGGTAACCTCGGTAACTTTAGACCGCCCATCCTGCATGCTAGCCTCGATATGTAGGTTTGTAATCAGCAACTTCCACTGAAACAGCAAGAATGCCAAGACTTCCAATCTTTCGCCTGGGTGGAGCGCCGGAGAAACCGGAGCTGCCGCATTTGGCCTCTTCGACGCCTTTTCTCACGCTCGAGGGGATCGCCCTCGGGGTCGATAATCTGCGGCATGATGTGCTGCTCAGTCGGCGGCTGGGCGAGCTGGCGCGGGCGCAGATTTCGCGCCTGATCGCGCGCCATGGCGAGCTTGAGGGATTGCTCTCGGCCGAGGCACCGGTGTCGCAAGGCCCATCGTGGATGCGCAATCTCGCCGGCAAGAGCGTTCGTCCGAAAAACGATGCGGGCGAGTGGAAGACGGTTCTCACCGAACTGCTGGTGGCCGCCCTCAACCGCGCCAAAAAAGATCACAAGGTCTCCGTCGACATTCTGGCCCGGATTGCGGTCATCAAATTTCTCCGCTCTGAAATGCAGCAGCAGTTTGCCCTGGTGCTCGAGCGTTGCCGCGTCACCATCAAGAGCTACGACAATATGCGGCAGCTCAAGGCGCATGAATATCGCGAGCGCCTGGCCAACTTTCAGGTGCGCAAGAAAATCATTCTGCGCAAGACCGGGCAGGATATTTTCGAGACCCTGCGCGAAGTCGAAAAGAGTACGCTCGCCCGCACTCGCCGCTCGCTCTTTGGCGAAGAGACCAGCGCCGGAAGTTATTTCACCTACCCGCTGTTCATCAACCGCATGCTGTTTTCCGAGGACGGCCGCGACGATTATCTCTGCGCCGAACACTACGTAATGCTCGGCAATTGGGATCGCGATCCTGATCGTTATGGGCGCATGCGCGAGATCATTACGGCGTTTCTACACTCGCTTTACGGAGAGGATGTCACCACCGAGGCGATTGATGCGTGGATGAATGTTCCGGAAAATGCCCGCCTGCTGGTCGGGTCGGGCACGCCCGAAGATTCCGTGGAAGGCGGAGCACAGCAGGAGCGCCTGGCCACGTTGGTGCGGCTATTTGAAGATGAGCGCGTCATGGAGAACGTCATCGCGTCCTATCACGTGGTGCCGCTGCTTGGCGAGTACGCGCCCCGGATCAATCCACAGCAGTTAAAAAATGCGCTCATCGACCGCACGGAATGCGACCGGGTCGAGCGCATGATTCAGGATTTTGGCAAGCTCACGCCCAACAGTTTGTACACCGCGGTGGCCAAGGTCGCCAGTTGCCGCGGCGCGGAGCGAGCCAAAGTCGCGGCGCGATTCCTCGCAGACTTCTTTCACTACCACCGCGATCTGCGCCGCCTTGAAACTCTCAACTCCGCCCTCGATTCCGTGAATCTCGTTCCCAACGAGCGGCTCGAAGAACTCTCGCGCGTGAATGGCACTCTTTACGAATTCCTGCTCCCCGAAGAACAGAGCGAGACCGATTCCGAGCGCGTGCTGCGCCATGTGGTGCTCAAGGCCGACGTCCGCGACTCGACCCGCGTCACCCAGACCATGATGGAGAAGGGCCTGAATCCGGCCTCGTATTTCAGTTTGAATTTTTACGATCCGGTCAACAAGCTGCTGGAAAAATATGGCGCGCAGAAAGTTTTTCTGGAAGGCGACGCCATCATTCTCGCCATTCTCGAGCGCGAAGGCGAGCCCGGCCTGGCCGTGAGCCGCATGTGTGTGCTGGCGCGCGAGATTATTGAAATCGTCCGCGGATACAACGAACTGATGCAGCGCTCCGACCTGCCGCAGCTCGAACTCGGGCTCGGCATCACGCTGCAGGAATCCGCTCCGCTCTATCTGATGGATGGCGAGCATCAGATCATGATCTCCGAAGCGCTCAACGAGAGCGACCGCCTGTCGTCTTGCAACAAGCGCCTGCGCAAAATCATGGAGCCGCAGGCCGGTCCGTTTCACGTTTACGCGTTTCAAGCCGCCGAACTCGATGCCGACGGCAATCCCGAAGACGTCATCCTGAGCTTCAATCTGGGCGGCATTCGCATGAATGAAGCCGCCTTCAGCAAACTGCAAAAAGAAATCACGCTGGAGCCGCTTCGAGTGAAGCTGCCCACCGGGCTGGCTACCGACAAGGGCGAATACCGCCTCTTCAGCGCGACGGTTCCCGTCGATCACGATATCTTCCGCAAAATCGTCGTGCGCGAAAGCCGCATCCCACGCATGGATCCCACCGACTTCACCGTCAAAGGCTGGACGGAGCGCTCCTATTACGAAGTCTGCACCGACGCCGCGATTTACGGCGCGCTGGAAAAACGCAAGGGCGCAGGCAAATAGTTCTACGGTTTCTGAGGTAGTACGAAACAAACTTAGACACCGCGGCCTAGCTACGTGAATAGCTCAGGGCCGGGGCGCCAGCTACCGTCGGCGGTTCCATAAGGGCTGGCGACCACGACGGTGTAGCCATCCGGGTCACGCATCCAACACTCCCAGTGGTTGGGGCCGCCTTCGCTATCAGGAGGGTTGCGATGGCGGGGCAGCACGATCTCGACACTCATTTCGGCAGCGCGCTGCATTACCGCGTCGAAGTCATCCACCTCGAACCAGAGCAGCACGCCATTACCGTAGGGTCTGTCAGCGCGATTGCCGATGGGGCCGTGATGATGTTCGACGTCAAAGCTGTGCAATTGCAGGATGAGCGAGCCGTCCTTCACCAGTTGCTCATATTGCCCGCCGCCGTGAGCCCCGCGGCAGCCCAGCAGGCGCTGATACCACCGGCTGCTGGCTTCGACATCCGTGACACAGATGAGAGGCTGCGGACGCATGGTCCCGCTCCTTTGCGCGATGAAGATGAAGTCGTCCCGAACATTTTAACTCCGGGATCGCAGCACTTCCGCGAACGACTCAATCCAGCAAGCCGGCGCGACGGAGGATCTTACGTGTAAGCCCCGTCATCGCGAGTCTTCCCAGCCGGCGGGATGCGATCCATTTCCCCGCACCTGCGTCCGGCACAGCCTGACGCCAAACCCTCACGGTGTAGTCGGTCACTGTGACCGAATGTTTGACGCTGAACAGCGGTGCGCCCGCTTCTCCACCGCCATTGGCGTTGTCATTCCGAGCAACATTTTTTTTGTCATCCCGAGCAACGCTATTTTTGTCATTCCGAGCAACATTATTTTTGTCATTCCGAGCAACGCGAGGAATCTGCTTCTTGCCTGCGCCCGCCACGAAGCCTGTCGTCTCCGGCAATTCCCACATCCCGGCCATCAACCGCGCGTCGCGCGCCCGCTGCACCAGAAATACGTTGCCCTCGCGCGCGTCCAGCGCGTAATGAATCTCTCGCTTCTTCTGTCGCTCAACTCTTGCGGTCCCCGACATTTCGCCTCGCGTCGCGCACAACTCCACGACCGGACACATCAGGCAAACCGGCGCCCGCGGCGTGCACACCGTCGCTCCCAATTCCATCATCGCCTGATTGAAATCTCCCGGACGCTCACGATCCAGCAACCCCTCAGCTGCAGACCACAACGCTTCCCCCGCCAGTCGCTTGCCTGAAATCCGCTGCAGCACCCGTTCGACATTCCCATCCACCACGGCGACCGGCTCGTCGAATGCAATGCTCGCAACCGCCGCCGCCGTGTAACGTCCAATCCCCGGCAACTCCCGCCATCCCGTGGCATTCGCTGGAAACTTCCCGTCCAACTCCCGCACAATCATCTTCGCCGCCGCATGCAGCATGCGCGCGCGACGGTAATATCCCAACCCGCTCCAGGCGGCCAGTACCGAAGCCTCGCGCGCCGCAGCCAACTTTTCGACCGCAGGAAACCGCCGCAGAAACTCGTGATAGTGCTCAATCACCGCCGCCACCCGCGTCTGCTGCAGCATGATCTCCGATACCCATACGCGATACGGATCGCGATTTTTTCGCCAAGGCAGATCGCGCGCGTGCACGTCGTACCAGCCAAGCAAATGCCTGCGGAACGTCACTTCGCGCCGATGCGCGCTCAATTTATTGGATCGAGGACTCATGCGGAAATTCGCATTCTATCTCAGCCGCCCCAGAGTGATCACCGCCGCCATTGACCCCAGCCGCGCGGCACGAAATAATAATCCAGCCTGGCATCCGCACCATCGCGTGAGCCCGTTCACGCCTTTCGATCGAGAGGAGTTCCATGAACGACTTCAACCGCAAGGTGGAAGACGCTTCGACACGCGTCAGCCAAACCATCAGCAACGCCGCCGAGCAACTGGAAAAAGATATTCCGGAATTCATCAAGTATCTCAACGAAGAAGTCGTTCCCGCCGTGCGCAACCACTCCTCGAAGGCGCTGCGAACGGCTTCGCAGAAGCTCGCCGAATTCGCCGAATACATGGAACAGAACCGGCCCAAGTAGTGTCCTCTCTTCCAACCAAAATCGCCTCCGAAGCCCATTCGCCATATTCCTGTCACCCGCGTCCTGCTCCTGCTGGTGATCGCATTCAGCGCTGCCTGCGGGCATCCCAAGCAAGCGCGCGTCAACGTTCCTCCACCGCCCCCGCCATCCACGGAAGTGCCCGAGCCGAACTCAAGCACGCCATCGGAAAGCCCCTCCGCAAAATCCGAAGCTGAACCCGAACCGGCCCTCCCTGCCGGAGCCAAGGTTCTCGCCACCGAAACCGGGCTCGCCAGCTGGTACGGTCCGCCTTACCACAACCGCCGCGGATCCAATGGCGAGGTCTACAACATGAACGCCATGACCGCGGCTCATCGCACGTTTCCTCTCGGGATCGATCGTGCGCGTTACGAATCTCAAGACCGGGCACTCCGCAATCGTGCGCATCACCGATCGCGGACCGTTTATTCCCGGCCGCATTCTCGATCTCTCTCTCGCTGCCGCGCACAAGGTTGACGTCTGGCAACCCGGCGTCGCCGAAGTGCAGAGTCGAGTTGATGGAATCTCCCGCGACCGGCTGACGCGGGCGGAAAGTGGGCGGTGCAGATCGGTGGATTCCCTGACCAGCCCGTAGCCGCCAAACTCGCCGATCACCTCACTCGCCGCTATCGCACCGCGAAAGTTCTCTGCTTCTCGAGTCCTGCCGGAGATTGGTGGATCCGCATCCGCGTCCTGGACGACGACCACAAGCGCGCCCAGGAATTAGCCGCCGAAACCCAAACCCCCGAAGGCGCAGTATTCGTAGTGCGCCTCGACTGATTGCAGCCGCAGATGCCCACGTGGGGACGGGCGCATTCGCCCGTCCAGTCGAGCAAAGCTCGACAGTTCTTGCCGCCAGCAGGCAACCTGCGCCTTCCAGCCCCACCGCAATTCCAGCTAAGATGAAAAGCGGCTCTATAGCCGCCGAGGTCCCTCATGCCCGAACCAAGCTGCCTATTCTGCCGCATCATCCGCGGAGAAATTCCCGCCAAGAAAATCTACGAAGACGACTACGTCTTCGCCTTCGAAGACATCAACCCGCAAGCGCCCACGCATGCTCTGATCATTCCCAAGAAACATTTTGCCGGGCTGAAAGAGGCCGAGGCTGCCGACGCTGAAATCATCGGACGCTGCCATCTAGCCGCAGCGGAGATCGCCCGCCAGCGCAACATCGAACACGGATACCGCACCGTCCTCAACGTCGGCCCCGGCGCCGGACAATCCGTCTTCCACCTCCACGTCCATCTGCTAGGCGGCCGCACCCTAGCCTGGCCCCCCGGCTAAATCAATTTAGGTATGTAGGGACAGCCGCCTCGGCTGTCCAGGTCGAGCGAAGCGCGACAGGCCGTTTGTACACTCCAACGGAGATCGAGAGTGGTCGCACGAAACCAATGGAAGCGTGACTCTACTCGTACTGATAGACCCGCGCAGCGGAAGCGCTTTAGCGCCTGAGGTACACTCCCAACATGCTCGTCAAGATTCTGGGCTCAGCCGCCGGCGGAGGATTTCCCCAATGGAATTGCGCCTGCCCCAACTGCAGCGCCCTGCGCGCCGGAACTTTTCAGGGCAAGGCCCGAACCCAGACGCAAGTCGCCATCAGCGCCGATTCTGAAAGCTGGTTCCTGCTCGGAGCCTCTCCCGACCTGCGCGCGCAAATCGAAGCCACACCCGAACTCCATCCGCGTAAAACCAAAGACGGCATCCGTCAATCGCCCATCGCGGGAGCCGTGCTCGCCAATGCCGACATCGACCACGTCCTCGGCCTGCTCCTGATGCGCGAACTGCATCCCTTCCGCGTGCATTGCACAAAATCCGTGCGCCGCATTCTGACCAAAGATAATTCCATGTTCGCCATGCTGCAGCGCGTTCCTGATCAGGTCACATGGAACGAATTTCCAGCCGCAACCTCGTTCCCTCTGCTGAACGCAGCGGGCGAGCCATCGGGCCTGCGCTGCCTTCCGCTTCCGCTCGGCGAACATTTTCCCGCGTACGTATCAGCCGCCCGCCGGACGCAGTTGGGCCGCTTCGAAGCCTCGCAAGGATTCATTCTCGACTCGCCCTCGGGAAAGCGTCTCGCCTACATGCCCGCGGTTCCGCGACTCGAACCGGGCTTGCTGAAGCTGCTCGATTCCGCTGACGTTCTCCTCTTCGACGGAACTTTCTGGAGCGACGACGAACTCATCCGCATTCAGGGCTACGGACAGACCGCGCGCGAAATGGGCCACGTTCCTGTCTCCGGGCCAGAAGGCAGTCTCTACAAGTTGGCGCAACTGCGTCATCCACGTAAAATCTATCTACACATCAACAACACCAACCCCATGCTGAATGAGGCTGGCCCCGAGTACGCCCAGGTGCGCGAGTCTGGCTGGGAAATCGCGGAGGATGGATGGCAGTTGGAAATTTAGAGGGACAACAAAACGCGGCCCTGCTCTCGCTCGACGAATTGCGCGCGCAGTTGCGTGCCGTGGGCGAAGAACGATATCACCACAAACATCCGTTTCACCTGATGATGCACGAAGGCCGCCTCAACCGCGGCCAGTTGCAGGCCTGGGCGCTGAACCGCTACTACTACCAGAGCATCATCCCCATCAAGGATTCGATCATTCTTTCGCGCGGCCCCGATCCTGTCTTTCGTCGCGCATGGCGCAAGCGCGTGGTCGATCACGACGGCGATGCCACGAGCGAGGGCGGAATCAAGCGCTGGCTGAAGCTCGCCGAGGCCGCTGGTCTGAATGCAGATCAGGTTCGCACCGGCAAAGGAATTCTTCCCGCAACCCGCTTCGCGGTGAACGAATATCTCAACATCGTGCGCAGCCGCAGCCTGCTTGAAGCAGTCGCGTCGTCGCTAACAGAATTATTCTCTCCCGAGTTGATTACGTTACGAGTAGAAAAGCTCCGCCAGCATTATCCGTGGCTTTCCGGCGGGCTCGATTATTTCGAAGCTCGCATGTACCAGGCGCCGGAAGATTCGCGCTTCGCAGTCGCGTACGTTCACGAAAATGCCAAGACGCGAGCCGAGCAGGAACTCGCCATCCAGGCGCTGCGCGACAAGTGCGACATTCTCTGGGCGCAACTCGACGCGCTCTATTTCGCATACGTACAGCCGGGCTGGCCGCCACCGGGCGCGTTTCGCATGGAGGGCAGTTAAGTATGAATACTCCAAAAGCTCTGTCATTCCGACCGGAGCGGAGCGAAGCGAGCGCAGCGGAGGAACCTGATTTTCTTTGCAGTTCCGCCGCAGCCGGGGTCAATCACTAATGCCGCCCCCCGCAGATTCCAGCCAACCGCGCCTCGCCACCGGATGCCGCTGGGGCGGTACGGAAGAGAATCGTATGATCCTCTACCCCGAAGGCGCGATTAAACTGCAAGGCACGGGCCGGCAAATCCTCGAGCGCTGCGACGGCCAGCGCACCTTCGGCCAGATCATCGAGGACTTGAAAAAGGAATTCGGCACCACGGACCCGGAAAAAATTCGCGCCGACATCAGCGCATTCCTTGAGCAATTGCAGCGCAAGCGCATCGTGGACTACTGAGATTTCATGCTCTCCAACCCTCTAGCCCTCATCGCCGAGATCACGCACCGCTGCCCGCTGCACTGCGTCTATTGCTCGAACCCTTGGAATTGGCAGACACGCAATCAGAACTCTCGACTGCAGAATGGACCAGCGTCTTCCAGCAATCGGGCAAGCTCGGAATGTTGCACGCGCACTTCACTGGCGGCGAACCGCTGGCGCGACCCGACCTAACCGAACTGATCGCCGCCGCGCAGGCCTCCGGCCTCTACACCAACCTCATCACCTCCGGCATCGGATTGAATGAAGAGCGGCTTGAGGCGCTCGTCTCCGCAGGCCTGGATCACATTCAGATCAGCTTTCAGGACTCGCGCGAAGAAACGGCGAACTGGATCGCCGGCGCAAAGGCTCACGCCCACAAGATCGAACTCTCCCGCGCCATCCGCCGCCGCGTCGACCAAAGAAAGCTCGCCTTCACTGTGAATCTCGTCGTGCACCGGCAGAATCTCGACCACCTCGAAGAGATGGTCGCATTCATCGAGCAACTCCATCCCGAGCGCGTCGAAATCGCGAACGCGCAATATTACGGATGGGCCCTCGCGAATCGTGCCGCCCTCATGCCCACGCAAGACGCAGCTCAAGAAAGCGGTCGCTATCATCGCCGAGGCGGACAAGCGCCTCGCCGGCCGCATTCGCATCGATTCCGTCGTTCCCGACTACTATGCAAAGTATCCCAAAGCCTGCATGGGCGGCTGGGGACAAAGATTGATGCTCATCAATCCATCCGGGAAGGCTCTTCCCTGCCACGCAGCCGAAGTGCTGCCCGGCTTGTCGTTTGAGAATGTGCGTGAGAAGTCGCTGGAATGGATCTGGAATGATTCGCCGTCGTTCAACCATTTTCGCGGCGAAGCCTGGATGCAGGAGCCTTGTCGCTCCTGCGAACGCCGTACCGAAGACTTTGGCGGTTGCCGATGCCAGGCCTTCCTTCTGGCTGGGGACGCAAATGCTACCGATCCTGCGTGCTCGCTCGCCCCGTCTCATCATCGAGTCGAAACGGCCGTCCAGCAAGCCAATGCGGACACATCGCTGGCCAAGCCTTCCGCCGGATCGTTCGTCAAATTACAGGAACTCTCCGCCGATCTCTGGCGCTACCGTACCAATCCTGAATAAATCTGGACTCGTTTCACCAGCGCACGCCAATCGTGACCGGCCGAAGGTCAGTGGTGATTCCGTTGGCTACGCCGTGAATCAGGCGGAACTCGCCGTACACTTCGATGTTGTCGTGAACCTTGCGCGCCACGCCCCCGCCAAAGTTGTACCCGTATTCGTTCTGACTCGCATTCAGGAATTTTCCGTTCAGCGGCAGGTTGAAGGCATAGCAAGATCCCCACCAGTCGAAAAACAGGTTACACGCCGCTCCCGGCAAAGCCGTCGAAGAATCCAATTTGCCGGAGCGATGCATATACGCCGGCCCAAACACGATGTAGCCGCTCCACAACTTGTTCACCGGAATATTAATGATCGGATCCAGCATCAGCGTATAGGCGTGACTGGTCGCGCCTGGCGCCTGCGCCGCTTGCAGCGCGGACTGGCGCAGTGGAAGATTGTCGAACTGGAAGTCGAGACGAAAGCCAAAATATGGACTGTAATTGCGCGCCACGCCTGCCGCTGCAATGCCGCCGCCGCTGCGCACAAATTTCTGGGTCGTTCCGCTCGTCAAGCTCGTGCCGCCGCCCACATTGAAGTTCCAGTTCTTGTATTCCTTCGCCTTGACCTTATGCTGAGGCAGGGCCACATCTGCCGAAGCCTCCTGGCTGCCGGACTGCTGGCTGTTCGCCGGCGCTGTCTGGGTTTGCTGGCCCGACGTCGGTTCGGCCGGCGCGGGTTGGGGTGAAGTTTGTTGAGCGTTGAGGGCTGCGCTCGCCGCCAGGGCTATCACCAGGATGGTCACCTCAGCAAACCTGGCAGGAAACGCCGCGAACTTTCGAATCATTCATTCTCCTAAATTTGCATTCGCAGGAAGGCACCATATTACCAACTTTGATGCGACCTTCGCCTGTATAGCCGTCTGCAGGCCATGTTTTGCAGTGCACGAATGTGCGCGTCACCCGTATCATAGGATGTTCAAATTGCACCGGGAAACTTGCTGATGCCGGCACCACGCCACAAGAGCACGCCCAACGCAGCCTCGATTGACAGTTCGGGCGGGTCCGCCTGCCGCGTCGCGCTCTTCGGCTTCGGCACCGTGGGCCGAGCAGTCGTGAAAATTCTCACCCAGGGCGATGGCTCCCTCCACCTGACTCACATTTGGAATCGCAACGTGGAACGAAAGAAGCAACCGTGGGTTCCTGCCGACGTGATCTGGACTGACGATATTCAGTCAGTCCTCAACTCGGACGTGCAGATCATCATCGAACTCATCGGCGGCGTCACCACTGCGGACGAGATCGTTCGCGGCGCGCTGCAGGCTGGGAAGCCGGTCGTCACCGCGAACAAGCAACTCATCGCGCGCCACGGCCCCGATCTTCTGCAACTGGCCGCAAAGCATGGATGCCAGCTCGAATTCGGCGCCTCCGTCGCTGGTGGCGTTCCCGTGCTTCCCGCGCTTCGCACCGGCCTATGTGGAGACCGGCTGCACGGCATCGCGGGCATTCTCAACGGCACCTGCAACTACATTCTCAGCCGCATCGAAAACGCGCGCATTCCTTTCAGCGAGGCGCTCGAAGAGGCACAGGCGCGCGGGCTACGCCGAGGCCGACGCGTCAGAGGACCTGGATGGCGGCGATGCGCGCTCCAAGCTCGGCGATTCTCGCGCTGGCCGGATTGCGCACGCGGGTTGCGCCCGAATCCATTCATGCGCGCAGCATTCGCACCATCGATGCGGTCGACTTCGACTACGCCGCCGATCTGGGCTGCACCATTCGCCAGATTTCGCGCGCAGAATTAAAAGGTGAAACTCTGTTCGCCGAGGTTGGCCCCTGCCTCGTCGCCTCGGGATCGCCCTTTGGACGCGTGCAGCGAAACCTAAACCTCGTTCTGACCTCGGGTGAGTACGGCGGCGATATGGCGTTTCTGGGCGCAGGCGCGGGCGGCGATCCCACGGCCGTGGCCGTCGTTTCTGACCTGATGTTCGTGGCCGAAGGCCTTTCCAAGGGCAAAAGAAATCGTGCCATGCCCCGCCTCTCCACCTCCCACGTCAGCAGCGATTTCGAGACGCCGTGGTATTTACGTTTCTTTGTGCGCGACCAACCCGGGATCGTGGCGCAACTGGCAGAAATCCTGGCAGAGTATCACCTGAACATCGATTCGCTGCTGCAGAAGCCCGGCTTCGACAAAGCTGCTCTGCCCTTCGTCATCACTCTCGAACCCTGCCGCGATTCGGTGTTGCGTCCAGCCCTGGAAAAAATGGCAAAACTCGATTTCAATCTCAGGCCGTGCCTCTGCCTGCCGATTCTGCGCGAGTCATAGCAATCCCCAAAAAGGTTGCGCCGGCCGCCGATCACAATCGGCTAGCCGGCGCGAAGAGAAACAAGGACAAAGAGGACACTACTTCCAGAAGGGATTCGCCAGCCCAGCTGGTTTCAAAGCGCTATCGAGTTGCGACTCCGTACACGACTCTTCAGAAATTTTCTCGTCGGTAAAGCGCGACGTCGGAGCCGCCAACTCATCTTGTTTCTTACCGTCGTTCCCCGGAAAAATTGCGCGATTCGAATTCATAGACACTCCTCCAAATGAACCGTACGCGATCTATTGAACCACTTCGCCGCCTCGGGCGGGTGGCAAATTTTGAATAGCTCGCATCGAAAAACCCGCACGCGATCCGCACGCCGTGTATTCTGACAATTCCAAGGATCGCCTCCATGAAATATCGCAAGCTTGGCCGCACCGGTTTCGAAGTCAGCGACATCGCCCACGGATTGTGGGGCATGAGTGGATGGAGCGGGTCCAGCGACGCCGAAGCGCTCACCGCCCTGCAACTCTCCGTTGATCTCGGCTGCAACTTCTTCGACACCGCGTGGGCCTACGGCGACGGCAAGAGCGACGGCCTGCTCGGCGACATCCTGACGCGCAACCACGGCAGGCGCCTCTATGCCGCGTCCAAAATTCCGCCGGCAAATCTGCAATGGCCCGCACGCCCGGAATATAAGTACAGCGACGTTTTCCCCGCGAAGCACGTCTTCCACTACGCCGGTCTCATCCGCAAGAAGCTTCGCGTCGACACCATCGACCTGCTCCAATTTCATGTCTGGGACGACTCCTGGACCGACGATCCCGAGTTCCGCTCCACAATCGAGAAACTGAAAGACGATGAATGGGTCCGTTACTTCGGCCTTAGCCTCAACCGCTGGGAGCCCGAGAACGGCATCAAGGCCATGCGCACGGGCCTCGTCGACACAGTGCAAGTCATCTACAACATTTTCGATCAAGCGCCGGAGGATGAACTTTTTCCCGCCTGCCAGGAATTAAACATCGGCGTGATCGCTCGCGTGCCTTTGGATGAAGGCAGCCTCGGCGGCAAGATGACGATGGAGACACGCTTCCCCAAAGACGACTGGCGCTCGGGATATTTCGGTCCGGAAAATCTGGCCAACACGATTCAGCGCGTAGAGAAGTTGAAGCAGATTTTGCCCGCGGGCATGACCCTGCCGCAGATGGCGATGCGCTTCATTCTCTCGCATCCAGCCGTGAGCACGACGATCGCCGGCATGCGTAACCCAGACCACGTCCGCGAAAATATAGCGGCCAGTGACGCCGGCCCGCTCGACCGGAATCTTCTAGCCGAACTGAAAAAACACCGCTGGGACCGCAAGCCGCAACGCTGGTCGGACTAGGTCTTTGTGTTTCTCTGTGCCCCTCAGTGTCCTCTGTGGTGAAGATCTGCTAGCGACGCAGGAATCCTACGACGACTGGTAGTAGTACCAACCACCAGCTACGCTGAAACCTCACCGCGATTCACTGAGGCAAGCCTTGTTCCAACACAAAATCTCAACGCTGCTCTTCCTTCTATTTTTGCTCGCAACCGCACAGGCGCAGAACCCCCGCGGATCCCTCCGCGGCACCGTTCAAGACGCCACCGGCGCGCGCATTCCCTCTGCCAAAATCGTGCTGCAGGCCGCCGATTCCTCTCTGCGTCGTGAAGCCGCCAGCGAAGATCGCGGCGAATTCCGCCTTGACGATCTGCTGCCTGGGCCTTACCGCATGACGGTAAGCGCCACTGGCTTCGCCCCCGCGCAGGCGGATGTTGCGGTCGCCGTGAGCCTGGTGCGCGATGTCACGGTCACGCTGAAGCCTGCGACTGGAACGGAAACCGTCACTGTGCAGGGAGTTTCTTCCTCTATCACCACTGCGGCAATCGACACCTCGAGCGCGGTGCGCGGGGGCGTGGTCGGCACTCAGGATCTGGAGACCCTGCCGCTCCCCGCGCGAAGCTTCGCCAATATCGCCTACCTCGTGCCCGGAACCGAGCCGGTTGAGCCTTCTGATCCGACCAAGGCGCGCATCACTGCGGTTTCCACCGGAGGAAGCTCGGGATTAAACAACGAGCTTTCCGTCGATGGCGCCGACAATTCCGACGACTGGATCGGCGGCTTCCTGCAAAACTTTTCCCCCGATGGAGTTCAGGAATTTGCCGTGCGCACATCCAACGAAGATGCCGACACGGGAGGCACCACCGCCGGATCCGTCGTCATCACCACCAAGCGCGGTACTAACGAATGGCATGGCACCGGGGCATTCTTCGACCGCCAGGCCGCGCTGAACGCGCGCTTTCCCATCGAGAATCCGGCCCCGAATCCGAAGCAGCCATTCTCCCGCCAGAACTATGTTGGTACGCTCGGTGGCCCCATCGTCAAGGACAAGGTCTGGCTCTTTACTTCCTTCGAAGCAGTGCATGAAAACGCGAGCATTGCCTACAGCCCCGATAGCACCACGCAATTTGACGCACTGGCGCAATTAGCGTCGCAGGGGCTCATCAGCGGGGTTCCCTCGATCAGCCGTTCCCGCGAATGTTCCCATTCCCTTTCGCGACTACATTAGTTCGGTGCGCTTCGACTGGGCACAATCGTCGAAATCGAACTGGTTCCTGCGTACATCGCAAGACACCTATCTGACCCACAATGCTCTCGTGCAGCAGGGCACGTTGCCCTCGACCGGCCTGACCACGCACAACAATTACTGGAACGTGGCGCTCAGCAATACTTACTCCTTTAATTCAACGTGGCTGGGTAACCTGGTGCTTGATGCCAGCCTCTTGCATCTCACGCAGACCCGCAACACTGATCTGGGCTTCGCCCTGGCGTTCCCATTCAGTTCCACTGCGCTCACCGTCTCGGGTTTCGAAACCTTCGGCGACAATCAGTTCGCCACTCCCATCACTCTTTTCCCCGACCTGCGCAATCAGGACAAATATCAGTTCCGCTACGATGTAAGTCACTCCGCCGGTGACCACTCCATCAAGTTCGGAGTCAACTTCATTCACGAACCGGTGCTGAGCGGGGCATTTGCCGCGACCACCGAGACCTTTGCCCAATACGTCAACGATCCAGATTTTTATGTGCTGAACCCGGGCGTCTTTGGAACCTTCACGCCCGGCTGTGTGAACTTCACTGCATCCGACGGATCGACTTGCGCCTTCACTCCCGCCAGCGATGGCAGCTTTTCACAGAATGTGCAGCGCATCGGCCTCTATGCCGAAGATTCCTGGCGCGTCTCGCACCAGCTCACGGTCAACTACGGCCTGCGCTATCAGACCACCTGGGGATTGCTCGCGGGTTCGGGCCGCAGCGAAGCCGACAACGCTGCGTATACGACGCTGCAGGCGCTGCAGATTCCGATTGTGCCCAGCGTGCCGCAGGATTACCGCAAGCAAATCGCGCCGCGTCTTGGGCTCGCGTACTCTCCCGGTGACAGCGGCAAAACCGTGATTCGCGTCGGCTTTGGCATGTTCTACGATGACCTCGCTCAGAATGGATGGGCCACCGCTTTCCAGGGCGTCAACAACTCTACTTCCATCACCGGATCGTGCAGCCTTACGGGAGGCGTGGGCACTTATGCGCTCAACGGCCCGGGATGCCTGCAAGGAGGCGCTGCAGCCACGGGCAATCTGATCGGCTCTGCTTATAAAACGCCTTACTCGATCCATATCACCGGAGGCGTTCAGCACGCATTCAACGATCGCTGGCTGGTAAGCGCCGACTATGTGCACGAGCAGGGCAATCATGGCTACCGCGCATTTCCTTATGCGAGCGGCACAACTCTACTCAGTCCGCTGATTCCGGCTGCGGACACAAGCGATCAGACGAACGTCGTCCCCAATGTCAACGTGTTCGAGTCCGACAACCGTTCCAGCTACAACGGCCTCATGCTGCATCTGCAAGGCAATACGCACCGTTTCAATCTGGTGGCGAATTACACCTACTCCAAGGCGCAGACCTGGGGATGTGTGCTGGGCGAACTCTTTGACTACGTGGATGGTGTCTGCCCAGTCCCGAGCGGATTTAATTATCCGAATGCCGGGCAGTTGAATGCTTTCGGACCCGGCGACTACGGCCCATCGGGGGAGGACGTTCATCATCGCGTCGTCCTCGCCGGCACTGTGCACATCCCGGGCGGATTCGAATTGAGCACGGTGAATCAATTCGAGAGCGCGCGCCCCATCACGATCACTACTGCGGACGGCAGCGCACGGATTTCAATTTCCTTAAACAACGGCCCGGACACCTACACCAGCCTCGACGAATTCCGCGGCACGCCCTACATTCAGTCCGACTTGCGCGTGACTCGCCCGATCAAAGTCAATGAGCGCTGGCGAGTCGATCCCTTCATCGAGTTCTTCAACCTCTTCAACCGCAACAATCCTGGCGCAAACTTCGCCGCGAACATCGCTCAGGTTCCGGGAGCACAATTTGACGCGAATGGCGCCGTGAACGGAATCTGTAATCCAAACTGCGCGCCCCTCACCAGCTTGAAACAGCTCGAAATACCTGAGGGCGGATTGGGAGATTTCTTCGGCCCCGGCACAACTGTAGGAATTCCATTCGCCGCGCAACTCGGCGTCCGCGTGACTTTCTGATTGATTGCATGAATGATTGATCGAATGAATGATCAGTCGGTCGGTCGGGGAATTTACCGGACGGGATTTACCGCACCAGCCACTCGGTCGCGGCATGCACGCCGACTCAGCAACTGGCTGTAGGTAGCCGCGAGCAAAACCAGAGTCGCCAGTGCCGCGACCAGGCTGCGCCGCGATAACGCGCGCGGCTGAAGCTGCATCTCCTCATTCCACGCAACCAGCCTCTCTATGCGCACGTTCATCATCGAGGCTGGACTGTGCACCAGAGCAGCGGTGAGGTCAACTTCCGGCGGAGCCTGATGCGAGCGCGACAATTTGATCAGCGCCGAGGCCAATTCCAGCGCCTCGTCTGCGTTGTAAACCGCGGCATCATCCGCCGCCATCTCCGCGGCCTCGCGCCACGCCATCTCCAGCGCGCGCATCCCGGGAAATGCCACGAAGCGCAAAATAAGTTTTCTCAGATTATCCCGCCGCCGCACATGTGCCATCTCATGATTCAGCGCCGCACTCAACTCGCCTCGCGTCAGCAGAGATTCCGCCTCACCCGACACTAAGATTCGCGGCCGCATGATACCCGTGGCCGTCATCGCAGGCACCGCCGGCACAATCCGTAGCAGAGGAACTGCAATATCAGACGAAATCTGCTGCGCCCCGGAACTCCACCCAGCGATCATCCGCGCAGCCCGGAGAAACGCTACCATCGCATTCACCGCCCCAAAGATTCCAAGCCCCGCGCCACAGATACCCAGCGCCAGAGGCATCCACCCCAGCGGTTCCTCGATTTGCCTCGGTTCCAGCAGAAGGAATGACGGTATCGCGAAAGCAATGGTAACTACAGTGGCAGTGACCAGAGGAAAAATCCGCAAGCCAAAAAGCAGGTCGGCGGCCCCTCGGCTGGATTTCCGATGAATCGATTGCTGATGAATCGAAGCCCACACGCGGCGCCATGCGCAGCTCACCGCCACTGACAAACAACAGTAGATGATCAGGAAAACGGAAAACGAAACGGCTACGCCGCGCGCAAGAAACATTATGGTTTCTCCTTGCGGCCAGGGCCCCGGTTCGAAGCCCGCTGCAGAATTCTTTTTGCGCTCGCCCCGCAATTCCCGCCGCTTCGCTTCCACCAGGCGGCCGAGATCATCGAGCAATTGTGCATCCCGCTCAGTCACGATCTCTACCAGATACGACAGCGGCAACGACGATGCCGGGCTCGCCTCGATCAATTGCCGGAAAGCCGCGCCCGCGGCGTCTCGATGCAGTTCCTCCCGGCTGAAACTCGGACTGTAGCGGAAGGCGCGACCCTCCGCTTCGCGGCTCAGCAGACTCTTCTTAAACAGCCGGTCGAGCGTGGTCATCACCGTCGTATAAGCGAGGTCGGTGCAGCAGTCCTCAACCAGTTCGCGGACGGTTGCGCTACGGCGCTCCCAAAGCGCCTCCAGCAGTCGCTGCTCTAACGGTCCGAGCTGAGAGGATGTGGGGACAGCTGCCCTGTGCAGTCCCGCCGCCGAACCACGAAGATGGAAGATCCGTCTCACTGGAGCTGACAAACCGCAAAGTCGCAGAGCAGATTCTAACCCACTTCTTTCCTAACCCGTGCGGTTAATTCTCTTGGATAGTTGCCGAAGACCCTGAGAATATGTTCTAGTTTCGCGCATAAGGGCGCGGAGGGGATCTCCACGTCCGCGATCGCCCATCGCCTGGAGCTATCATGCACAAGGCTGCGATAGTTGCCCTCTCCACCCTGGCTTTGGCGCTCTGCGCAAGCACTGCGTCGAGTCAGACGATTCCCCCCGACACCATGAAGGTAGATTACTTCTCCAACGCCAACACCAACAAAGCTCCCGACGGCACGCTTCGCATCATCAATCCCGGCACCGCGCCGGGCAATGTCTGCGCCAGCATCTATGTATTCGATCCCGACCAGGAGTTGAGCGAGTGCTGCAGTTGCTTCGTCAGCCCCGACGGCCTGGCGACGCTCTCGGTCAACACCGACCTCACCAAGAACCCGCTTACCCCAGTTACGCTCACCACCGGCCTGATCAAAATTGTCTCGACCATTCCGGTCTCTGGCGTGTGCCCAACGTACCCCGTGACCGTAAGTCCGGAGGCCGCGATCCGCGCCTGGACCACCCACATTCAAACCTCCGCATTCACCGAGACTGAGACCTCCTCGCAGGACGCGACCCTCACTCTCACAGAAATGAAACGTATGGAAAGAGCCTGCTCCGCCATCCAGATCGACGGCAGCGGCCACGGCCTCTGCACCTGCGGCTCCGGCGGACAAAACGGAGAGTAAGCAGACCTCAGCCTTGAAAGGGCGCGGCTTTTGAGCCGCGCCATCAGCCGCGAAAACGTGGAAGAGCGGCCCTTCAGGGCCGCGTCAAGCGCGGGTGGAAGAGCGCCCTTCAGCGCGCGTCAAGCGGGGTGGAAGAGCGGCCCTTCAGGGCCGCGTCAAGCGCGGAGAAGGTTCGGGCTTTAGCCCCTGTGACTGAATGGTGACCCCGGAGGGGCTCGAACCCCCAACCCTCAGTTCCGAAGACTGATGCTCTATCCAGTTGAGCTACGGGGCCGCGAAAAAGGGAAGGCACATCGACAGCCGTGGGCGGCCGTCCCTACACAAAAAATCTGGGGTGGGAAACGGGAATCGAACCCGCAACCGTCGGAGCCACAGTCCGGTGCTCTACCAGTTGAGCTATTCCCACCACCGCGTCTCATTATAGCAACTGCAAACTGCACTGTCAGAATCGAACCCCTGGCGCCACAGCGAAGGGGAAGATCGTCCAGCTCACGAAGGATGTTAACGGAAAGTACTTCGACGTGTAGCACGAACGCGACTTGTCATCCTGAGCGCAGCGAAGGACCTATGTACTTTGCCGGCGGCCCGAAACCGCAAGCACTCAATCTGCCCTACGCGCGGCCGATGCCCACGTATTCAAATCCCAAAGCCCGCAGCCGCGTAGCGTCGAGCAGGTTCTTCGTATCCACGATGACAGGTTTTTTCAGCAGATGCTTGATGCGTTCGAAGTCCAGCGCGCGGAATTCCGGCCAGCCCGTACCCACGACCAGCGCGTCCGATCCTTCCGCCGTCGCGTACGCCGAGTCGCAATACCGCACGGATGCGTCGAGCATTGTCTTCGCTTCCGGAATCGCCACCGGATCGTAAGCCCGCACATGCGCTCCCTTGGAGATCAGCGATTCGGCCAGCCGCACTGACGATGATCCGGCAACCGAATTCGTGTTGGGCTTGAAAGCTAATCCCAGAATGCCGACTTCCTTGTTCTCGACCGAATTCAGCACGAAGGCAATCTTTTCGACCAGACGATCGGCCAGCTGATGATTTACATCGCGCGCCGCGCTCAACACTTTCAATGACACGCCATGCTCCTGTGCCAGTTGCGCCAGCGAATCCATGTCGCTCTCAGCGAACACGCCGCCCATCCCCGCTCCGGGCTGCAAGCAGCGCGGCGCAATCTTTTTATCCAGTCCCAGCGCCAGTGCCAGACTCACCGCATCGGCGTTCACCCGTTCACACAGCGCGGCTACTTCGTTGATAAACGAAATTTTCGTCGCCACAAACGCCGTCGCCGACTCGCGCACCAGTTCCGCCGTCGCCTGGTTGGTCACAATCACCGGAACCCCGCGCATCACCAGCGGATGAAAAATCTGCTTCAGGATCTGCACTGCTTCATTGGATTGTGTTCCCAGAATCAGCCGGTCCGGCCAGTTAAAATCCTCCACCGCGCAGCCATCGGTAAAGAACATAGGCTGGGCCACAATCGTCGCCTGCAACCCGGCATCGTGCATCGCTTTTTCCAGCGCATTCGCCGTGCCCACTGCCGCCGGCGTTACGATCGTCAGAATCGGAGGCTTGGTCGCCATTCGCGCGATGCGCATCGCGATGTCCGTCAGATGGTCCGGCTTGTCTTCGGCCAGAAAAATCACCTGCGTCTTGCGGGCAAACGATTCAATGTCGGTCGAGTAGGCCAGCCGTCCCGCGCGCACGTTGCGCCGAATGATTTCTTTCAGATTCTTTTCAAAGAACGGGATGTTGCCCTGCGCCATTTCCACCATGCGCGATCGGTCCGGATGACAACAGGACACGGGCGTGCCAAAGTCCGCCAGGCAGGCCGAAATCACCGTTCCCAGGTACCCTGAACCGTATACCCCGATCTGCATTCGTTCTCCCCTTCCGCCCGAAACCCGCGTCAAAAGTGGCCATTCGCAGGATCGTCGGATGCTTTGCCCTGTCCTTTATGTACATCCCCGACCCTGGCCTTTCAACGCACGGGAGGGAACTGTACCTAGGGCCATGTGCGACCGGGTTGAGTAACAGGGCAAGTAACACAAGCAGGTAACAAACAAGAGATTACCCCACGTAGGGGCGGACGCATTCGTCCGCCCCGCGAGCAAAGCGAGCCTCCGAACAAATGCGTCCTCGTCGATGTGGTTTGGATTTACCGCGCGGCACCAGGCGGGTGCGCATTCTCACGCGTCCCGGAAGAGCCGCGTGATGGCCGGTGGATGAGCCCGTGGATGAGCCTGTGGAAGAGCCGTTGTGGAAAAGCCACTGTGGAAGAACCGTCGTGGAAAGCCGCTGTGGAAGAGCGGCGCTTTAGCGCCGCGTAAGCCTCTTTAGAATTTGGGGCTTTAGCCCCTGGCTTTGAAGGGGCGGCGCGGCGTAAAGATCTAAGCGACAGGCCTTACCGCGGCACCAGCCGGCTTCCCAGCGGCACCGGTGCCAGGTCCACCCAACAGTTCTGCCCGTCTTCGCGGACAAAAGTCAGATTCTCCAGCAGGATGCGCCGGCTCCCCGAATACCGCTCCCAGCACTCGCGGGCAATCTTCATGGCGTCGACCGCCATCTGCTCCCCGCCCATCTTGGCGATGGTCAGGTGCGGAATGTAAGTCCACTCTTCGTTGAATTCGAGCGCCTCCACATTCAGCAGTCCATGCAGCTCACACATGCGGCCAGCCGCACCGTCCACCCGGATGTAAACCGTGGGCGTTACCGGGATGAATGTATCCACGCCACCCAGATTCACCTCGAACGGCTCGGTCTCACCGCAGACCCGCTCCAGAAGCTGCAATGCAGCGGTCTCGGTGCCCTGCAAGGGGCGTGGCGGCAAAATTGTCAGGTGAGCCGGAAGATGAGGCAGGTCAGGATGCAGTTCGCGACGGAGCTTTTCGACGAACTCTCCAGCCGCGCTTTTCACATATGCCACCAACGCGTAGCGCCGAGTCTGCATACCTGAAACGAAATTATACGCCGCTATCGCAACGCGTGGGGACGGGCCGCATTCACCCGCCCCGCGGAAGCCAAGCCCCGCCTTCGAAACACACCAAGAGACGCTCCCGCGCCCCTCATTTATAATTGATGCAGTCGGGGCGTAGCGCAGCCTGGTAGCGCACCTGCCTTGGGCGCAGGGGGTCCGCGGTTCAAATCCGCGCGCCCCGACCAACTTCATCAATAGTTTGCCAGCGTATAACGAAAACTTCACGACCGTCTTTTTACTTCTCAGTTTTGTCTTTCGTTGAAAAAGGCCTCGACGCAGACCAGAGCGGGGTCAATGAGCGTAATGGCGCCGCTTACAACTGTGATCTAAGAGACTCGTTACCTTCGACAGCCCACCGTGGTGCATCGTTCCTTCCCGAGCGGTAGACTACAATCAGATAGTGGCACACTACACCACCAATCGGATAGCAGCGGGAATACAGTTCAAGTGTACTCGTTGCGAATACAGTGTCAGCACGCTCGATTTCGATGTCCGTGACGGCAACCTCCGCACCCAGGGCGCTTTAGCTCTCAATCGACACGCTACCGAGGTGCACCACCAGCCTACGATGTTTTCATCCCTCGATCCTCAGCGGCACATCTGGCGGGCGTGATCCGAGGCTAGCTGTTGAAACACCCATCGCACTCATTAACCACATTCTGAGCTAGAAATAGGAAAAGCAGCGCCCGGTCAGGCCGTCGAGAAAGAATGGGCCGTGGCGCATGATCCTCTCAACGCCCTCTGCCCCAGCGCAATAGGCAGGGAGAAGATGCCGCCAGGTTACCGGGCTTAATAACCTTTCCTTTCAGTTTTCGTCTAACAAAACATGCCGATACACAATGCCTCTGCTCGGCGTGCGCCCCAGGCCACGCCAATCGGTGTAGAATCTTTGATCGGCTAAGAGTGCGGTGTACATTGATGTCTGCGTCCTGAAGAACTGATCGCAAAACATCTGAGGCACATGAAGATTTTCTCCCTCAATACCAGTGGGCACACTCGTCTCCGCCGTGAGCCACGAGCCCTCAGATCCGCACACCTCATCTTGCGCGCCCTGCTCACCGCGAGCATCTGCGCCATTTTCCTCCAGGCCGCCAGCGCACAACAGACCCGTTCCTCCAACCCGGCGGTGGTGCAACCCGGACCTCCCGGCGCCCCCAGCAAAACATTGCCGCCCTCGACCCATGCCGCTCTGCCTCCGCTCTCGCGCGCCGACATTGAATTCATGCAGGGCATGATCTTCCATCATTCTCAAGCAGTCGAGATGACCGCGATGATCCCCTCGCATTCGCAGAACAAAGACCTGCGGGCTCTGGGCGCGCGCATCAGCAGCTCGCAGTCCGACGAAATCAAGTTCATGAAGCGCTGGCTCGCCACTCGCGGAGAATCCGTTCCCAAGGAAATGCCGCCCATGCAAGGCATGGATATGCCCGGCATGGAAATGTCACACCAGTCGATGGCCTTGATGCCCGGCATGCTTTCGCCCCAGCAGATGGAAGCCCTGCGCAACGCCAGGGGCGCCGAGTTCGACCGCTTATTTTTGGTCGGGATGATCCAGCATCACAACGGCGCGCTCATCATGGTGAAAGATCTTTTCAACACCGCCGGCGCCGGACAGGATGCCGAGATATTCAACTTCGCCACCGATGCCGACAATTCGCAACGCGCAGAAATCAAGATCATGCAGAATATGTTGAAGAAAGAAATTCCCGAGGAGAAACGATGAACCGACTGCCCCGCTTTGCCCTGTGCGTGATGTGTGCCTTCATTTTTTGTTTCGCCGTAAATCGAACTCCCGCACAGGAAACGCAGCCCGCTCCGCCGCAGGATCAGGCGCAGAAGCCCGCTGCCCCGCCCTCCGACAACAACGCCGACAAGAAAGATGCGGATAAGAAAGACGCTGGCGCACAGGAAAATCCATTCGCGCCAGAGCCCGCTCCCCCGCTGCCGCCCGGCATGAGCGGCTCTGACGCCAATGATCCGCGCTTCAAGCTGGCGCCGGGAATGTATGACGCCGGCGAAGCCGCCATGGGCCTGCAGCATCTCCTGCTGCTCAAAAAGCCCGACGCCTTTCAACTCGGCTCCAGCAGACGCCGACGATCCCAAGGTGAAGCAGACTCTCGGCCAGTTGGGCCTGCCCGAGGCCATGATGTCGAAGATGCCCAAGCCGCTGCAGTTGGTGATTGCGCAACTCGCCTTTGCCAACTCCGACCTCGCTTTCGAGGGTAGCCACCTTTTCCAGGGAAATTTTTACGGCGTGAACATCTTCGACATCTCCGATCCCGCGAAGGCTTCGCTGCTCACAACCATGGTCTGCCCCGGCGGCCAAGGCGATGTGTCGGTCTACAAGAATCTTTTGTTCATGTCGGTAGAAATGCCGAATGGCCGTCTCGATTGCGGCGCCCAGGGATTTCCCCCCGAACCCATGCCCGCCGATGCAGACAAAGATAAAGATGCAGATAAAGATAAAGACAAAGACGCCGCCAAGGCCGATGCCGATAAAGACAAGCCGTCTGATCAAGCCAAGGACGCAGGTCCGGACGCGGACAAAGATAAAGAGACTAAAGACAAAGACAAACAAAAACAGCGCCGCCAGCGTCTCCCCGCCGCCCAGAAAGATCGTTTCCGCGGCGTAAGAATTTTCGACATCTCCAACATCAAGGAACCCAAGCAGGTCGCAGCCATCCAGACCTGCCGCGGATCCCACACCCACACCCTCGTCGTCGATCCCAACGACAAAAACAACGTCTACATCTACGTCTCAGGAACTTCCTTCGTCCGTCAGCCCGAAGAACTCGCGGGATGCTCCGGCGAAAAGCCCGACAAAGATCCCAACACCGCTCTCTTCCGCATCGATGTAATCCAGGTTCCCGTCGCCGCGCCGCAGGACGCGAAGATCGTTTCCAGTCCGCGCGTCTTCATCGATCCCCGCACCGGCGCCATCAACGGCCTGAACAACGGCGGCACTCACGGCAAGAAAGGCGCCGAGAAACCGGCTGACACCGACCAGTGCCACGACATCACTGTCTACTCAGCCATCGGCCTGGCCGCGGGCGCGTGCTCCGGCAACGGAATCCTGCTCGACATCAAAGACCCCGTCCATCCCAAGCGCGTCGATGCCGTCAACGATCCCAACTACTCCTACTGGCATTCCGCGTCCTTCTCCAATGATGGCAGCAAAGTCGTTTTCACCGACGAGTGGGGCGGAGGCCTCGGAGCGCGTTGCCGTCCGAACGATCCCAACAAGTGGGGCGCGGACGCCATCTTCAATCTGCACGACGACAAGCTGACTTTCGCCAACTACTACAAGTTGCCCGCCGCGCAAGGCGACACCGAAAACTGCGTCGCCCACAACGGCTCTCTCATTCCGATTCCCGGCCGCGACGTCGAAGTGCAGGCCTGGTATCAGGGCGGAATCTCGGTCATGGACTTCACCGATCCCGCCAACCCCACCGAGATCGCCTACTTCGATCGCGGCCCCATCGATCCCAACATGCTGGTGCTCGGCGGAGATTGGTCCGCCTACTGGTACAACGGCTACATCTACGGCTCAGAAATCGCGCGCGGCCTCGACGTATTTCAACTGACGCCGACCAAGTTCCTGACGCAGAACGAAATCGACGCAGCCAAAGCCGTTCAAGTGTCTTACCTGAACGTGCAGAACCAGCAGAAGATCGTCTGGCCGTCAAAGCTGATCGTGGCCAAAGCCTACGTCGACCAGTTGTCAAGATCGCAGGCTCTGCCAGAAACCAAAATCGCCGAACTGCAGAAAGCGATCGACACCGCGGAGAAGTCGCACATGAGCAAGACCAACGTGGCCAAGCTGAAAGGTATGGCGCCCTCGCTCGACAAGAGCGCAGCCACCGCCAAGACTCCAGCCGACGCCACCCGCATGCACGCCCTCGCAGATGTGTTGAAGCATCCGTCCGCGTAATCCGGAAACAAAGTTAGGCGTTGAAAAAATGGCCGGGCCGACAGGAACCACTCCTATCAGCCCGGCCACTTCTTTTGATCGCGTTTTGAAAGGGCGCCACCAGCCACGCGCGTAAGCAGCACAAAATCAATCGCGGATCTTACGTGAGCGCGGGAAATAATTACTTGGGCGAGCGGTGGAGGAAATCCAGCAAATTCCAGCCGCGAAGCGGCGGTATGTGAGAGCCCGGCACGGAAGTGCCGGGTAAGTGCGACAACGATGAACGAGTCCCGGAGGGACGACACAGGTTCTCACGCAAGCTCTCTCACCGCTGAGCACTGCGTTCCTGAACCACAACCACTCACCCCTCGATCGCTCTACCCTCGTTCCGTCACATCCCGAATGTGATTCAACACGCGCAGATGAATGCGATGAATGATCGCATCCGACCACGGCCTCCAGTAACTCGCGGGCCAAAGGCCGTGCCGGTACCAGGTGGTGCCCTCCAGCCGCGTCCTCCCTCGACTTTCTTGCTACGAGCCCGAGCCCTACCCTTTCCCCCGCAGAACCGTGACTGACGCCTTGGGCAGCGTCACGGATGCAGTTCCCGCCGGAAGTAGTTCTTCTCACCGGCGGGTCATCCGGATCGGGATGGCTATTCGCCCCCTGCGATTGCCACATGTACTGCTCGCTGCCAAACGTAATCGTCGAGATCGGCCCCGACAAAGCCGCTTGCGAACCGTCTGATCTATCCAACGCAATCCGCACTTCATGTGCGTTCGATTGATCTTTATTCACCAACATCAGCGACCACTCACCATCCGGCCGCAGCGCAGCGTAAGCCGTGATCAGCGTGTGTCCACCACCATCTTTCAAGTCGCAGCTTGCCGGATACAGCTTATGCATCCCCGCGCGATGCTGCACCCACTCCAGATTGATCAATCGGCTCGCGTGATACTGCGCCGTAAAAGTTTTGATATTGAGATTTTCATCAGCCACATAATTTCCATACGTCCCAAACCCGCGGCATCCCGGCCGCAACGGCTCCGGCTGAATCGGCGAATGATAGTAGGCCGCGCCTCCCGCCGTAAGAAACGCGCCCACACTATCCGCCAGCCACAGCGCGGCAAAAATGTCAGCCATCTCCTCGGCATTGCCGTAGGTCACATTGCTCTCGGTATTCATCAGCGGAATATCGCTCGGCAAACCATCCTTTCTCCACACGTCTAAAATGTGCCCGATCAATTCCGGCTCGCGATACAAATCCGCCCAGACAATCTCGCACGGCGCAAACGGATAATGCTCGAACGACATAAATGCCAAATCCGCCATCCGCCCGCGCGCCTTCAGATAATCCACAAACCGTCCCAGCCACGACGTGCGCCCCTGCGCGTCCGGCCACACTTTAATATCTTCATTCACTCCCTGAAACACGGGGCCGCCAAGCTTCAATCTCGCATCCACGCGATGCATCGCCACCGCAAACTGCAGGTAGAGTTCCGCATAATCTTCCGGCAGCATGTTCTGCCCGTCCGGCTCCTCGCCCATCTCGACATACGAGATCGCATACCCGCGCTTTTTCAAATACGCCATCTGCGCCGCCGCGTCCTCCGGCGTGCCATACACGAGCGAGATCGGAATCATGGCCGGCAGATTGTTGGTGATGCCGCTGGTGAAGAAGAGATCGAATCCCGTCTGGTCGCCGCGATCATTCAGATCCGACTCTGCGTGCCACGGATCGATCGACGAACAATACGTCGCCGTCTGATTCTGATCCGGCCGGTGCTGCACCAGATCGACCAACTCTCCCGCCGCAGTCACCGTCCCTACATAAATTTCGCGAATCGCATATCCCGCCGCACTGCGCGCATCTTTCGCATCGTGCGTAGCATTCGCACGCAAGTCCGCGGTGTTCGACGATTCCGTCATCCAGATGCGCAAGTAGCGTGCCGAAACTGGCGTGGTCGCCAGTTCCAGAGTTTCCGTTCCACCTCTTCCCTCGCCAAACATGCCGCTCGGAAAAGGCGTCCAACTGCCCGAGATGACAGCATCCATCGGGTCCTCATGTCCTGCCTTCTCGCTGACCCAGTACTGCACCTCGTACCGCCGCGCGTATGGATCGTGCCAGTCAATTCGCACATGCGTGACCGGCTCGTGCGCGCCGAGGTCGATCACGATCCACTGCGGATGCACCGCGTCCGGCTCCCCGGTAAATTTGCTCGCGAGATACGGATTGCTCTTCCAATACGTCTCCGCATTTCCATCTGTCAGCCGGGAATACCCATGTTCCGCGCCGCCATTCCGCGTCGTGCCCCGGTGCGGTAGCGGATATCCATACGAATGCCGTATCGGCTCCTTCAATTCCGTGCTGCCGGTGAAGTATCCGCGCCGATTGGCCGCATCACTCCAGCTTCCATTCGGATTCCAATGCCACGCGGCAATGCTGAGCTCCGTGTTCTGCCGGTAAGTAATCGGTCCCCATCCCGCCGCCAGGCACTGCTTCACCATCGCCTCGGTGTAGACCTTGTCGACCGCATCGTGCGGAAGAAGGTCCATGGAACTTCCCAGAGCCTGATCAGGATCGAAAAGAATGGGCACTGCCGAAGATGAAATGCGCACCGCAGAAACAGAACCGGCGCCACGCAGAGGTGCGGGAAGAATTGCAGCCGCAGCAACCGCTCCAGCCGCACCGATAAATTTGCGCCGCGAGATCCGTGGGCTTTTCATCTGCTCGCGGGAAGTATAAAACAAGAATCGTCCCGGCTCCTGGCGTCATCCCGAGCAGCTTTGAAAGGGCGCAGCTTTCAAGCCGCGCCGCAAGGAACAAAAAGAGAGCAGGCCTTCAGAGACTGACTAAGAACTGGTTTTCTGTAGGAACGCTGGAACAAACAGCACCAAAATCCAGCCGCGAAGCGGCGGCATAGGATAGCCCGGCACGTAAGTGCCGGGTAGGGTGGGAAGAGACAGCAAGTCCCGGAGGGACGCCACCAGTTCTCACACATACTCGTTAGCCCCAGGGTCACGAGTGCCCAATCTCTGGCGTATTCTGCGCCAGAAGTAAGCCTCAACCGGCTAATAAATAAACTTCACGCCCAGCTGCACCTGCCGCGGAGCATACGCCGCATTCGGCTTCATAAAATTGCTCGGCAACTGATAATAGCCCGGGTACGCAGCCACCCCAGCCGTCACATAGCTCTGCACAAATGTAGTCGCCGAAGCCATCATGCCATTCGAAGTAATCGTCACCCGCTGGTTGTCGCGGTTGAACAAGTTAAACGAATCCGCCATCAACTCAAGTTTGTAACGATCCGCAAAGCGAATCGTCCGCGTAAGCCGCATATCAGTCGTGGCATAGTCCGGCCCGGTGAATCCATTCCGGCTGTAGCCGGGCAGCCGGTCGTTCAATTCGTTGCCATCCTGATTAGGATCGCCCGCCACGGTCGCGTTCACCGGCCGCCCGCTTCCATAATTGAAGACCGACGAAACCTTCCAGTCATTGAACCAGCGCCCCAACGTTTCATGTTCGCGATGAAACGGATGCGGCTCCGCCGATACCGCAGCCACCACGCGAAACCGCTGATCGGTCACGCTCGGCCCGCGCTCCGCCGTCGGATTGTACGAATTCTGCACCGTCGCCGGTTGTCCCGCCACCAGCGCGTCCTGACCATCGTCCATCGCCCGCGCATAGGTCCCCGAAATCCGAAGATACGTCCCACGCGATACCCGCCGGTTGATCGACAAAGTCGCTCCGTTGTACTCACTCGCCGCCGCGCTCTGAAATTCGTTGATCGCCCCCAGTTGCGCAATCGGCCGCCCCAGCGGATTGATGCACGGCGGAAACGGACATGTCGGCGACAGCGAAAACTGCCAACTGGAGAACGAATCCAGTGTGTAGTAGCCACCCTGAAAAATCGACCCCGTAGAATCGAATACCGGGTACGTCAACGACGTAGGCGGCAACAAATTCACATCGAGTGCCCGAATCAAATGTTCCCCCCGCACGTTCAGCAAAGATAAAGCCACCGTAGTCCGGTCGGCCACTTCCCGCTCAAACGTTATGCTCGCCTGCTGCACCCGCGGCGTCACAAAGTTGGTAGCGAATGCCGAAACTTCATGCGTCACGCCCTGCGTAAACCCCACCGGCAACGAGCACGCCGCCGCCATCACCGGACACATCACCAGCGGATTCGGATACGAAGGAAAAACCTGGTTGTCGTAGTAATTCGTATTATTCAGAAACACCTGCGAATCCGTGATCCCGTTCTCCGTCTGAATCACCGAGTTATAAATCTGCGGAATCCGCACATAAAAAATCCCGTATCCTGCCCGCACCACCAGCGGCCGCTTGTCCCCGATCGAATACGCCAGCCCCGCCCGCGGCGCAAAATTGAATGGCTGAAACGGAACCTTCCCCGAGGGCGGGAACAACGGATTCGAAATCAACCCCGCCGTAGTAAACGTCTGCAAATCCCAACGCACTCCCAGGTTCAATGCGAGCCGGTCCGTCACCCGAATCGTGTCCTGCGCAAACGCCGCATATTCATTGGTGTTTGGACGCGAAGTCGCGCTCCCGAAATTCTGCAAATAGTAATGCGGCACCTCATGCGCATACGCCCGCAAAGGGCTCAACTTCAGCCCGGCCTCCATCGGCGCATACGTAAACGGATTCACCTTCAGTGGATAAAACAGAAACTCCCCGCTCTGCTGGCTGGGGAAAAAATCGTAAATCCAGGTCAGCAACCCATCTCCGCCCACTTTCCACGCATTTCGCTTGCCTTCAAAGCTCAAAGTCTCCGCCAGATGCAGGCGGTGCTCGCGCGTCTGCCGCGGCAAAAGATCCGACCGCCCCACGCCATTCAGAATGGTCGGAATCTTCACCAGCACATCACTCGTATTGCTGGACGACTCCTGCAGATCGCGCGAAAACTGCGCCCGCAGATGGCTGATCCACCGCGCCCCCAGGCTGCTCGTCAGCGCCAGATTTGCCGTCTCTGTCTCCACCCGCTCCTGCCCGTTGTCACTGATCGAGTCATACGTAACCGGACTCCCCGGATCGAGAAAAACATTATTCGCTCCCCAGTAGCGCGTCGTGTTGACTCGCAACGCCAGCTGGTGATGCGCCGTCAAATTCACATCCAGCTTCCCGTACGACGAATATCCAATCTGCGCCGCAGGATATTCTCCCGCCAGCGAACTCAACTGCGCCGCGGCAGCGAACACCAGATTCTCATCACTCAGGTCGTAATCCCCTGACGTAGCGGCCGTACCCGCCTGCGGCTGAACCTGCGCGCTGCCATTCAAAAACTCGACTACATTCGGCACATGAAAAATGTGCTGATCGTATCCCGCGAAAAAGAAAATCTTGTTGCGCTTCACCGGTCCGCCAAACGTCGCCCCAAACTGCTGCTGCCGGTTGTGCGGACGAAACGCCAGAAACGGATCGTTCGCTCCCAGCGAACTATCCCGCACATTGTAGAACCCGGTCCCGTGAAAATGATTCGATCCCGACTTGGTCACCACGTTGATCACAGCCCCGCCCGACCGTCCCTGCTCTGCCCCAGCGGAATTCGTCGACACCCGAAACTCCTGCACCACTTCTGTCGAGAACTGATATGGCGCCCGGTACCTTCCCCGAGCCTGCGCAAAAAACGCGTTGTTGTAATCCCCGCCATCCACCAGAAAACTGTTCTGAAATCCGCGAATCCCTCCCACCGACAAATCCCCATTCGTCCCCGAATTCAAACTCCGCGGATCCTGCGTCACTCCCGGCGAAAACAGCATCAGATCGCCGAACCGCCGCCCGTTCAGCGGGATATCCGCCAGCGCCCGCTCATCCAGCAGCGTCGACACCGCGCTCGGCTGCGTCTCGACCAGTCCCGGCGCTGCCGACACCGTGATTTTCTCCTCCGCCCCCGCCACCGAAAGCTTGAATTCCAACTCCGCCACGCCGCCCACATCCACATGCAGCGCCGGGGTCACCTGCGGCGACATCCCCGGCGCAACCGCGCGCGCCGAATAGTCTCCCGGCGGCAGCAGATCGATCGCGAATCTTCCCAGTTCGTCGCTGTTGATGCTGTAAATCCTGCCCGTGGCGCTATTCACCACCACCACCGAAGCCTGCGGAACGCGACTACCGGCCGCGTCCAACACGACGCCGCGAATCGCCCCGGTCGCCGAATCCTGCGCCCACAGCCGACACGCCGCCGGCATCATCACCATGAATAATAATAAGGAAGCAACCGCAAAGAAGTTACGCCACCCAGACCGCCGAGAAGACATAGAGCCGCCCCTGCCAAAAGAGTTCAGCTCGGAGGGTCGACCCAGCCCGCGTTAACCGGACGCGAATCGGGAAAACAGCGGAGAGATGCCGGAGGACGCAACCGCGCGGCCGGAAATCTCCTCCGCCAAAATGAAGGAGAAACCATCCTCTGTATAGCATCGCGCGCCCGCGCACTTCAGTGATTCGCCCAACTCTTTTTCAGGACAAATCCCAGAACGGAACCAGAAACACGTAGCGGCGGACGCATTCGTCCGCCAGCGAGCGAAGCGAGCCCTGAAAAAAGAGCGCCTCTATGAAAGCGATGTTGCGCAGCGCGAAGTGGAAGACCGGCGCGCAGCGCCGCGTAAGGCTCGCTAGAATTTGGGGCTTTAGCCCCCGGGGAAGCAAGCGCCCGGACGAATGCGTCCGGGCCCACGTAATCCAACTATCCAACTAACTCTTCGTCTCGTCGCCAGATCTCCAACCCGCACGCTCCCCAAGCCAGCGTCCCCAACGTAGCCGGCTGAGACTGAGGCAAAACAGAATTCAACTCCGCGACTGACGCCGGCCCGCTAGTCTTCCCCGTAGCGATCGCCTGATTCGGCACCGTCTCATACGCATATCCACTCAGCACGGTCGTCTTTCCGACAGTGATATGCGCCCACCCGTAATGGGCCTCTCCATGGATCACGAACTTCAGCCCAAGAAACGCCCCCCGACGCAAGCCATCCCACGGACAATGCTCGGTCGCTCCCCGGGTATAACTCCCCGAGGCTTGCCATAAGGGAAGATACCCCTTCTGGAAAGCCGCGCCCGCCCCCACTTTCACCCCTGACGGCAGAGCGGCTGCACACTCCCAACCCTTGGCGCTCTTAATTCCCCATACCTCATTGGCGGCCTGTGCCGGATAGATTGTCAGGCCCGACGCAAATGCTCCCTCCGGGAAGCGACGCCCCCCATAGGCGGAGCCCAGAACCAGCGTGAAATCCGCGATTCCGTCGTGGTTTAAGTCGAGGTTCACACCGCCGAGATTGGTGATTTGGATGTTCGCTGCGGTGTAAACAACCTTCGCCTCCACGGACTGCGAACTCAGGCCGATTCCAGCAGCCGCCGCAGCCGCGGTGTAGGCGATCAGGCGCTTGTCCAGCTTGGGTGTAAGACGAGCTGGAACTCTGGTGCGAGCAAGGCTTTCACTAGTCCGTGTCATTGCATTCTCCATATTGTTTTCTGCCCACGTAGAGGCGGACGCATTCGTCCACCCGCCGCGATCAGAACTGGTTGGTTATTGAGGGAGGACCGACAGGCTTGTGATTCTGGCCGCGTTCCTGCCCTCTGTCAAGATGCAGAAATTTGCGCAGCCGGGGGATTTTCTCGCGTAGCGGCGGACGCATTCGTCCGCCTGCGAGCAAAGCGAGCCCCAACACTGAATCCATGCGAAAAAATCCGTCCGATTTGGCTTTGAAGGGGCGCGGCCTCAGCCGCGCCGTCCGGCCTCGAGAATGTGTAGGGGGCTTTTGCCCCAGAACGCCCCCCGCCCTTACGCCCAACCGCGCTCTCGTGTTAACTTCAATTTTCTCTCAAACATGATCCGCTCCCACAAAGGCGTCACCCCCACCGTCCCCAGCACCTGCTACGTCGACCCCTCCGCCCAACTCATCGGAGACGTTGTCCTCGGCGAGCACGCGTCCATCTGGATGAACGCCGTCCTCCGCGGTGACGTCCACGAAATCCGCATCGGCGCCCACTCCAACATTCAGGACAACAGCGTCCTCCACGGCATGAAGCAACAATGGGGCGTCTATCTAGGCGAGTACGTAACGGTAGGCCACTCGGTCACGCTCCACGGCTGCGTCATCGAAGACCGCTGCCTGATCGGCATGGGCAGCATCATTCTGAATGGAGCCAGAATCGGCGCCGGCTCCATCATCGCCGCCGGCACCCTGATCCCGGAAAAAACAGTAGTTGAGCCGGGCTCGCTCTGGATGGGCTCCCCCGGCAAATTCCGCCGCAAGCTACAACCACCAGAAACAGAAACCATCATGCGCTACGCCAATAACTATCTAAGCTACAAAGATGAGTATCTGAAAGAAAGCTCTCAGCTATCAGCTATCAGCCATCAGGAAAAACAGACCGATGTGGATAGATGAGGTTTAGCTGAGAGCTGACGGCTGAAAGCTGAAAGCTGATTTTTTCATGATCAAAGCCCCCCGAGGAACCCGCGACCTGCTCCCCCCCGACACCGCTCTGTGGAACCACATCGAGTCCACGGTCCGCGACGTCTTCCGCGCCTACAACTTCCAGGAAATCCGCACGCCCATCTTCGAGTCCACCGAACTCTTCGCCCGCGGCGTCGGCGAAGAGACCGACATCGTCAGCAAAGAAATGTACACCTGGGAAGATCGCGGCCGCGCTGCCAGTGACAGCGGACAATCCCTCACCCTCCGCCCCGAAGCCACCGCCGGAATTGTCCGCGCCTACATCGAGCACAAGCTGTGGGACCGCGGCCTCAACAAGCTCTACTGCATCGGACCCATGTTCCGCCGCGAGCGCCCGCAAAAGGGCCGCTACCGCCAGTTCTATCAAATCGATGCCGAAATCATCGGCCCCGCGACATCGGGAAGCGACTCGCCCGCCCGCGACGCCGAAATTCTCGAAATGCTCGCGACCCTCCTCGATCGTCTCGGCATCACCGGCTGGAATCTCGAACTCAACTCCGTAGGCACGCCCGCCGATCGCCTCAAATTCAACGAAGCCCTGCGCGCCGCACTCGACCCAGTCAAAGAAAAAATGTGCGTCGACTGCCAGCGCCGCGCCGTCACCAATCCTCTCCGCGTCTTCGACTGCAAAGTCCCCGATGATCAACCCATCATCGACACGCTCCCGCGCGTCTCGCAATTTCTAGGCGAGGATTCTCGCCAGCACTTCGAAGCCGTGCAGCAAATTCTGAAAGCCGTCGGTGTCGATTTTCATATCAACGACCGGCTGGTCCGCGGCCTCGACTACTACACCCGCACCGCCTTCGAATTCACCCACGGAGCCCTGGGCGCGCAAAACGCCATCCTCGGCGGAGGCCGTTACGACGGCCTTTCCGAAGCCCTCGGAGGTCCCGCCGCCCCCGGCATCGGATTCGCCATAGGCGAAGACCGCCTGGTCCTGACGCTGCAGGAAAAAACTCCCGCCGAAACCATCGCCCCCAAGCCCGACGTCTACATAGCTCCCATGGCCTCCATGAACACCGAAGCCGCACGCCTGGCCCGCGAACTCCGCCGCAAAAATCTGATCGTCGAATTAGGCGACGAAAATTTCCGCCTGAAAAAATCCTTCGAAGCCGCCACCAAAGCCGGAGCCAAATACATCCTGATCGTAGGCGAGAACGAAATAAAAGCCGATGCCTTCGCCCTGAAAAATCTAACCACAGGAGAACAAGTGAGCGTTCCACGCGCCGAGCTAGCGCAAAAGATTAAGTCAAGCACCTCCGGCTCGTGAGGGTGCAGTGGAAGAGCGGCGCTTTAGCGCGCGTTGCGTTGTGGAAGAGCGGCGCTTTAGCGCCGCGTCAAGCACCCCAAAAGAACAGGGCTTTAGCCCCTGGCTTTTGGGCGCTGCGATTGAAACAAGAAACAAACTGCGGCTTCAGCCGCCGAGGGATCCATACATGCCAAACCGTTCCATCACTCTCTTAATCTTCCTACTACCAGCTCTAATCCTAACCGCGTCATCCCAAACCCCCGCCCCCAAATCCCCCACCGAATTCGAAAAGACCCTCATCTCCGCCGAAAACAATTTCATCGCCGCCGTAAAAAAAGGCGATCCCGAATTCTTCCAGCGCACCCTCGCCGATGATTTCCAATTCGTCCCCTTCGACGGCCAAGTCTACGATCGTCAAGACATGCTCGACCAGTTCGCCGAGGGCGGCCTCGACCTTCTCGCCTACAACATGAAAGTACTCCCCATCAGCGACACCGCCGCCATCGTCACCTACGACGTAGTCCTCCGCGTTCCCCCGGAGGAAGATCAAGGCCCTCCTCCGCGCTATCAGCACTTCAGCACGACGTGGGTCAAACAAGGCGACGTGTGGAAGATAAAATTCCAGCAGATGACCGTCTCCCACTGGGGCGACTGGTAAAAATAACAAAATCACGTAGCCCCGGACGCATTCGCCCGGGGGCCCGTCCCTGACCCCAACTCCCAATTGCTAATTTTCCAATCCGCCATTACCATGACCCCGCAACGACTGGAGCGTCTAACCAATGAACGAATGTCTAATCGTTGAACCAACGCTCCCTATGAGGACCTCATGAAAACTACTCTCACGCTCACCATCTGCCTGCTTCTCTCCGCCGCGGCCGCCGCTCAAATGGATGCGAATTTGCCCAAGCCCGGCCCCGAACAGAAAAAAATTGACTACTTCGCTGGCTCCTGGACCCTCGACGGCGACACCAAGGCCAGCGCCATGGGCCCTGCCGGCAAAGTCACCGAGACCGAAAAATGCGAGTGGCTCGAAGGCGGATTCTTCCTGGTCTGCCACACCGACTACGCCAGCAATACCATGGGCAACGGCAAAGGCCTCTCCATCCTCGGCTTCTCCAGCGAGGCCAAGGCCTACACCTATCGCGAGTTCAACAGCTGGGGAGAATTCGAAGATTCCAAGGGCCAGAACGACGGCGATACCTGGACCTGGACCGCCGACGAAAAAATGGGTGACTCGAGCTTCAAAGGCAAGTTCACCATGAAGATCACCTCGCCCACCACCTACAACTTCACCTATGAAATGTCCCAAGACGGCGCCAAGTGGACCACCATCATGGACGGCAAAGCCACCAAATCAAAATAAACAATAAGGTGGAAGAGCGGCGCTTTAGCGCCGCGTCAAGCTCCGAAATGCAACTGGGCTTTAGCCCCCGAATTCGGGTGCCCCATTTCTCGCGCGGTGTTGGCGCGAGAAGTGGGGATTTTGATTGTGAGGGTGGCCCAAACGCCGGGGCTCCATCTGCGCAAGGCTCATCTGGAACAGCGGCGCTTCAGCGCCGCGTCGAGATATTCGATTGTCCGAAAGAGCGCCCATGAACAAAGTAAAAGCTCCCGTTTCATCCAACGTCATCCTCGATGTCGCCATCTTTCCACTGCTGCTACTCTCTTCCCTCTGTCTCGCTCAGAGTAGCGGAACCCAGCAGCCCGCCGCCGGCAACACTCCTCAGACTCCCCAGCCGCAAATGATGTCGCGGCCCGAAGTGACCGCTATCATTGCCGCTTCGCGCAAGATCGTCTCTCCCAACGGAGTCGAGGAGCTTCTTCCATTGCAGATCAATGGGTCCACGCAATGGGTTTCGATCCGCGGTCGAGATCGTCGCAATCCCATTCTGCTGTTCCTGCATGGCGGCCCAGGATCGCCAACCATGCCGGAAGACTATACCTTCCAGACCCCTTGGGAGGATTACTTCACGGTGGTTCAGTGGGACCAGCGCGGCGCCGGAAAGACTTATGCCTCGAACGATCCCAAGGCGCTCGCTTCCACCATGACGATTGCCCAGATGACAAGCGACGCGGAAGAGGTCATCCAATACCTGCTGAAAAATTTCGAAAAGAAGAAAATCTTTCTGCTTGGGCACTCCTGGGGCAGTGCGCTTGGGCTGAATGTTGCCCAACAACACCCGGAATGGCTCTATGCCTATCTCGGCGTGGGACAGATGATCAACTCCCAACGCAGTGAAGAGCAGGGATATCGCTTCGCCCTCGATGAGGCTCGCTCGCACGGTAACAGCGAGGCGGAGAAGGAACTCTTGTCGATCGCTCCGTATCCCGGCACAGCAGAACTGACGTTCGACAGAATCGGCCTGCAGCGCAAATGGCTCATGTTCTACGGGGGTCTCACCTATGGACGCACTGACTTTACTTTCGACGCAAATGCGTGGACGCTTTCCCCGGACTACACCGACAAGGATCTCGATCTGGTAGACGAGGGCAGTTTGTACTCTATTACCCATCTTTTAGGCCCGTTGGAAGCATTCAATGACGAAAATGTCGTCACATTTAAATGTCCCGTCTTCCTGTTTGAAGGTCGCCACGACTATGACGTCTCCTACGCTTTGGCTGCCGAATGGTTCAAGCGAATCCAGGCGCCCTCGAAAAAGCTCGTAGTGTTCGACAATTCAGCGCACATGGTCATGCAGGAAGAGCCCGGACGTTTTCTCTACCACCTCATCATTGATCTTCGACCAATCGCGGTGGCAGCAGGCGATGGATCACCCGCCGAATAATCCGACCCATGACAAATGTCATCGAACACCGTTGACCAATTGCACTGGCAAGCAATCCTCGCATCCCATACTCTGACCTTGCATTCGCCCAAGCCCAATGACAAACGACAAACGACAAATGACCAACAGTAAAGGAGCACCCATGACTCGCAAAACCATCCTCACCGCAACTCTCATTCTGTTAGCCGTCTCCGCCCTGGCCCAGATGCCCGCCAAGCCCGGCCCCGAACTCAAAAAGCTCGACTACTTCGTCGGCAGTTGGAGCGTCGACACCACCATCGCTCAGGGTCCATGGGGAGCTGGAGGAAAATTCACCTCCGCCACAACCACGACCTGGCAGCTCGGCGACTTCTACCTCCAAACCCAATCCGACTTCAAAATGCCTCCCGAGGTCGGCGGAGACGGCAAATCCACCGCCATCACCGGCTACGACGCCGAGCAAAACGTCTATACCCGCGACGAGTTCAACAGCCAGGGCCGCCACGTTTCCTCGAAAGGCACCTTCGCCGCCGACACCTGGACTTGGACCGCCTCCCAAAACTACGCCGGCACCGATGTCCAGATCCGCACCACCGTCAAACAACTCTCCCCCACCAGCTACAACCTGAAAGTAGAAACTTCCGTCGATGGCACCACCTGGATGACCTTCATGGAAGGCAAAGCCACCAAGAAATAAGAGAGCTGAGAACAACGAGAGATGTGAAGACACAAGATGTGAAAGCGGGAGTTATGAAAGCGGGAGATGAAAAGCGGGTGCCCCATTCTAACGTCGCGCCTTTTGCGACGTTAGAGTGGGGACTTTGACTTTGGTTTACAAAGATGAGCTGGATGCCCCATTTTGATTGTGAAAGTCCCGCGCCGCCGGGTGGCCTCGAAATGCCGCTTTGAAAGGGCGCGGCTTCAGCCGCGGCTCAAAACCGAATTCATGTGGAAGAGCGGCGCTTCAGCGCCAGCAGAGTTTCCGTGGAAGAGCGGCGCTTCAGCGCCGCGTAAAGGCTTCTTAGAAGTTGGGGGCTTCAGCCCCCGGCCCCCCGACACCCCCCAAATACAAAAGCGGCCCGGGCCAGCCACCCAAGCCGCTTTTCTACGTGGATTCCCGACCTGCCGTCGTCACCGCTAAGCGGCGAGATGATCGCTTCAGCCGTCAGCGCTTCCCACCTTTGCAGGTGTCAAGCACCGCCTCTGCCAAAGTCCGGTTGCACATTCCGCGATCTTGCGACCACAGAACTCACAACCGCAGCGACTACCAGTGGCCCGTCCAGCTCAAAGAGCTGGATGTGGGAGAAGGCCGCAACGCCCGGGCAACCAGTTCGCGCACGCGCGCGTGTCTGATATGTCCCCCGATGATTCACCCTCGAGAATCACCGTCTGCCACCGGCTTCAGCCGCAATCATTTCAGCAAGCCAGAAACTCTCACGTTTTCGGTGAACCCACTTTCCACCACATTGTTGCGCCCCGCAATAAAAAACCTCGACTCGTTTGTGCAGAATCTGTGGACGACGCGACTTCCCTGTGGACGCATGAGGAAAACTCAGCAAAGCCACGTATGGATGGCCTATGTAGGGACGCCTTATGTAGGGACAGCCGCCCCCGGCTGTCCAGTCGAGCAAAGCTCGACTCGCTCGTCGAACCCGAGATCCCATGGAAGAGCACCGCGTCAGCGCTTTAGCGCCTCAGGTCCGCTTCTCCCAACTCTCACCGCTAATCCCCGTTTCCCACAGCTTCTCCACAACAATCCGACTCCTAAATATTCCCCTCAACCCCTACAATTCCCCTATCAATGTCCAACCCCGGCGATTTCGCCTACACCGTCAAGCAGCAGGCCGACATCGTCCGCATCATCGGCGATTACATCAAACTCAAAAAGGCGGGATCGCAAAACTACGCCGGACTCTGTCCCTTCCACGGCGAAAAAACCGCATCCTTCTCCGTCCACGCTACGCGCCAGTTCTACCACTGCTTCGGCTGCGGCGTCTCCGGAGACGTTTTCAGTTTCGTCCAGAAAATCGAAAACATTACCTTCCCCGAATCCGTCCGCCTCGTCGCGCAAAAGCTCGGCATCCCGTTGCCCAAGGCTAGCTACGCCACCGAAGGCGAAGCCAAAGAAGCCCGCCTCCGCGGACAGTTACTCGACGTCCACGAGCGCGCCGTCGCCTTTTTCCAGGAATGTCTCCGCCGCCCCGAAGGCGCCAAAGCCCGCGAATACCTCGCTGGCCGCGGCCTCAACGAAGAAATGATCGCCAAGTTTCGCATCGGCTACGCCCCCGACTCCGGATTCCTCCTCCGCGACCGCCTCAAGTCCGAGTTCCAGGAAGAAGTCCTCCGCGAAAGCGGACTCTTTTCCTGGAAGCAAGAAGAATCCCGTGAGAATGTCCGTGAGGGTGCGCGCGAGAGTGCCCGTGTGGGTGCCCCGTCCAAGCTCCGCTTGGGCGGGGATTTTGACCCAGCCCGTCGAGCCGGCGCCGGCAGTTCTTCCAGCCAGGATGCCGAGCCCTCTCCCTTCGATCAGGACGGCAACAACGGATCAAGCTCACCGCTCAAAGCTCATAGCTCATCGCTCGCAGCCATGTACTCCAAGTTCCGCAACCGCGTCATGTTCCCCATCGCCAGCGACGCCGGCAAAGTCATCGCCTTCACCGGACGCACTCTCTCCACCGACGAAAAAGCGGGACCGAAATATCTCAACTCTCCCGAGACCGCGATCTACTCCAAAAGCAAAGTTCTCTTCAATCTCGATCACGCCAAAGATTGGATTCGTAAATTCGATTACGCCATCCTCGTCGAAGGCCAGATGGATTGCATCTCCGTCTTCGCCGCCGGATTTCAGAACGTCATCGCCAGCTCCGGCACCGCATTCACTGAGCTGCAAGCCAAGCTGCTCGGGCGTTTCAGCAAGAACGTAGTCGTCAACTTCGATCCCGACACCGCCGGAGCCCGCGCCACCGAGCGTACTCTCGGCCTGCTGGTCGAAGAAGAATTTCAAATCAAAGTTCTCACCCTCGATCAGGGATTCGATCCCGATCTTTTCATTCGCCGCAAAGGCAAGGAAGCCTACGAAGATGCGCTCCGCCATTCCCAGCGCTATTTCGACTATCTCATCGAGCGCGCCCGCGGACAGTTCGCCGTCCACAGCGCCGACGGCAAAGTGAAGGCCGTGAATTATCTCCTGCCCCACGTGCAGCGCATTCCCAGCCGCATCGTCCGCGACGAACTCGCCCACGAGATCGCGCAGAAGCTGGGCATCGATGGCGCGGTCCTTCGCCAGGAACTTCGCCACGCCGCCTCGACCCGTTCCGCCGCCGCGGTGAAAGCCCCAGCAGAAGCCATGGTCACCGACGCCGAAAAAATTCTGATTCGCGCCCTCGCCTCAGCCCGGCAAATGCAGCCCGGTCAGGAACATCTCTCCATGCGCGATGGTGCGGAAGAAGAATTCGATCCCGCCCGCCAGGCCGCTTTCGTCCTGCAGAATGAAAGCCTGCATCGCGGTCTCGCCACCGAGTCGCTCGCCGAGTCGCTGCTCAATGCCAGCGCCGAAGTTGCCGACGTGTTGGAAGTGCCCACCAGCGACGCCGACCGCCGCGTGCTCGCCTCCATCCTCCTGAAGGAGGAGGAAGATCTGACAGCCGAGGTCCTCGAAGCCGCCGTCCGCGCCCTCCGCCGCATTCACCTGCGCCGGAGCCAGGAAGATGTCCAGCGCGAACTGAAGAAACCGGGCCTGGCGGCCGATAAAGACCGCCTGCGCGAACTCCTGGCCGAGCTGGAGCGCATCAGCCGCGCCCTGCGCGACCCCAGTCTGGCTCAGCCAGACGCGCCAAATTCTGCCAAAACACAGAAAAGTGCTTGAAACAAAAAGGCTTCCACTGCCATCTAACTATCTAGCGGAGTTTGTAAGACCGGCGGGCGTCAGGATCATCAGGCGGGCAACCGATAGACGGGGCAGCACTTATGTGCTAAACTCTGTAAGTTTGTGCTAGGCGCACAATCCCGCAGGACCCCAGATTCCCACCCTTTCCGGAAATCTATCACACGCGACAGCGTGAACGAAATTACGTTTAAGGACAACACCTCTTGGCTCTAGACGACAAGTTCGACGATATCAAAAAGCTGATCGACACAGGTAAAGAAAAGGGCTACCTCACGTATGACCAGGTCAACGACCTCATACCGCATGACGTGCACAGTCCCGAAGACCTTGACGATCTGCTGACGACTATCGGTACGCAAGGTATCGACGTGCTCGAAGGCCCGAAAATGCCTTCGGCGGCGCTCGATAAAAAATTCGATGAATCCGAGGAAGGCGAGGACGTAGAACTCGACCTGACCCCCGGAGCGCTGGAAAAGACGAATGACCCCGTCCGCATGTATCTGCGCGAGATGGGAACCGTGCCGCTGCTTACGCGCGAAGGCGAAGTAGAAATCGCCAAGCGCATCGAGCGCGGACAAATCCGCGTGCTCAAAGCACTCTCGCGATCGCCCATCGTTATCCGCGAGTTGCTCACTCTGGGCGAGGACCTCAAGAAGAACGTTCGCTCGATCAAGGAAGTCGTGACCTTCGACGAAGAAGAGATCACCGACGAGATCCTGCAGAACCGCCTGAATGAGTTCACCGACAAGATCGACGACATGGCCAAGCTGTACAAAAAGGCCACCGTCCTCGAAGAGAAGTTTCACGAAGTTTCGAAGACCAAGAAGCCGAAGGATCACCGTCGCGCCCGCCGCAAGCTGGCGCGTGCCATTGTTGCGACTTCGATTGCCCTCCGCAAGCTGGGCTTCACCAATGCCGAGCGCAAGCGGCTGATTGAGCGCGTCGCCAAAACGGTCGACGGCATGCGTTCGCTCGACCGCCAGACGGGGAACCTCGAGCGCAAGGCCGAGGCCACGCGCAGCGAGGAACAAAAGAAAGAATACCGGCGGCAAGCCCGCGCCATTCGCGGCGAAATCGAAAAACTTGAACTCGAAACCGGAGTGTCGTTCCAGGAACTCAAGCGCACCCAGCGCGAGATCATCCAGGGCGACATGGACGCGGAGCAGGCCAAGCGCGAGCTGATCGAGGCCAACCTCCGCCTGGTGGTTTCGATCGCGAAAAAATACACCAACCGCGGGCTGCAGTTCCTCGACCTGATTCAGGAAGGCAACATCGGACTGATGAAGGCCGTCGACAAATTCGAATACCGCCGTGGCTACAAGTTTTCGACCTACGCCACGTGGTGGATTCGGCAGGCCATCACCCGCGCCATTGCCGATCAGGCGCGCACGATCCGCATCCCCGTGCACATGATCGAAACCATCAACAAGCTGATCCGCACCTCGCGGCAACTTGTCCAGGAACTGGGACGCGAACCGACCAGCGAAGAGATCGCCAAGCGCATGGACATTCCTGTCGCGAAAGTAAGGAAAGTTCTCAAAATCGCGCAGGAGCCGATCTCGCTCGAAACGCCGATTGGTGAAGAAGAAGATTCGCATCTCGGAGACTTCATCGAAGACCGCGCGGTAGTTTCACCGGCGGAAGCGGTAATCAACGTGAACCTGAAGGACCAGACCGGACAGGTCCTGCGCACGCTGACCCCGCGCGAAGAAAAAGTCATCAAGATGCGCTTCGGCCTGGAAGACGGCAGCGAGCACACGCTGGAAGAAGTCGGGCAGTCGTTCGCGGTCACCCGCGAACGCATCCGCCAGATCGAAGCCAAAGCGCTGCGCAAGCTGCGGCATCCGTCACGGTCGCGGAAGTTGCGGGCGTTCATGGATGGAGTGCGGGACTAGCTTCGTCGCCGCGGATTTACGCGGATTGCACGGATGGATCTTGAGGCACGGCTTCGGCCGTGCCTTTTTTCTTTCGGGGCACCCGCCGAATTGGGAAAACTTTGTCGAATGATTTGAAGGGTGGGGAGAAGCGGGCGATTGCGAAGGCGGCGCGGGAGGTGATCTATGATGAGAATTGGAAGAAGATTGTTTGGTGAGCCGAGGGGCTAAAGCCTCGTCAATGCCTCGCGCTTGGCGCGGCGCTGAAGCGCCGACTCTTCCACCTTTGGCGCATACGGCGCGGCTCCCGTTGGGCTCGCTCCGCCTCGCTGGACGGACGAATGCGTCCGTCCCCACGTGGTCCTTTGGCGCATCGGCGACGAAGCCGCGCCTTGCGATTCCAAAATCTCAGACTCTTAGCTCTACTACTGTGGCACCGCCGCCGCCTTCGTTTTGCGGGGGCTCGGCTACGGTGGCTACGTGGGGATGTTTTTGCAGCATTTGGCGGAGAGCTTTGCGGAGAATGCCCATGCCGCTGCCGTGAACTACGCGGACGCGCGGGAGTCCGGCCATGAAGGCGCGGTCTACGAATCTTTCTACTTCGCGGGAGGCGTCGTCGACGGTTTGTCCGATGACGTTGATTTCGGTGGGAACGTTGGCGGATTCGTCCTGGAGAGAGACGGAGATTCCGCGGGCTCGGGCTGCTTTCAGCGGAGTTTCGGCAGGGCTCTGGGCGCTGGCCAGAATTCCGGCGATGTCGTCGCGGGCGATTTTCATTTTCAATGAGCCCATCTCGACTTCGAAGTGATTGTCGTCGATCTTGCGGACTACTCTTGCGGGGCGGCCGGTTGATTTCAACTTTACCGTGTCGCCTTCGGCTACGTGCCTGACGAGTTGCGGCTGGGCGTGGGGATCGCCCTGATCGGCTCCGGTGGAGTGGGCGACTACGGTGGAATCGAACTGCTCGCGAAATTCGCGGCGCAGCTTGGCGATGCGGCGTTCGGCCTCTTTGGAAAGCTTTTGGGCGGCGGCGCGATCCTGAATGGCGCTGATCGATTCGCGGGCGTGATATTCGAAGTCGCGGAGAACGCTCTCTAGTTTCTTCTCCATCTCGCGAACTTTATTCTGCTGTTCTTTTTTCCCTTCCGTGGCGAGATGCGTTTTTTCGCGTTCCAGTTCCTGCTCGCGAGCTTTCAGGCGGAGACGTTCGGCTTCGGCTTCGCGGAGATCGGCGTGGAGCTTATCCAAGAACTGGCCTACGTCGCGGGCTTGCGTGCCCAGGCGGGCGCGGGCGCTCTCGATGATCGAAGGATTCAATCCCAGGCGCTGCGCAATGTTGATTCCGGCGGAGGCTCCGGGGACGCCGATTTTCAAATCGTAAGTGGGCTGCAGAGTTCTCTCGTCGAAACCTACGGCTGCGTTGAGTACTCCGGGAGTGTTGGCTCCGTAGACTTTGAGCGAGGTGTGGTGCGTGGAGATGACCGTGATGCATCCGATGCTTGCGAAATGCGCGGCTATGGCTACGGCCAGCGCGGCGCCTTCTTCGGGATCGGTGGCGGAGCCTAGTTCGTCGAGCAGGACCAGCGAGTCTGGCGTGGCCTGGCGCGAGATGAAATCGATGTTGGTGACGTGAGCGGAGAAGGTGGAGAGATTTTGTTCGATGGACTGATAATCTCCGATGTCGGCGAAGATGGCGTCGAAGACTGGGAGGTCGGCGCGATCGGCGGGGACTGGGAGGCCGGATTGGGCCATGAGAGCCAGGAGGCCTACGGTTTTTAGAGTTACGGTTTTACCTCCGGTGTTGGGGCCGGTGATTACCAGCTGGCGGCGGGGGCCTTCGAGTTCTACGGATACCGGGACTACGGTTGCGTTTTTTGCTTTTAGATTTCTTTCTAGGAGTGGATGGCGGGCGTTGTGGAGCAGGAGGCTGGGCTGGCTCGCTTCGCTCGCCTGACGGCCGAGGCGGCCGTCTCCACATGAGTCGGGCTGGCTCGGCTTCGCCTCGCTGGACGGACGAATGCGTCCGTCCCCACGTGTGTCGGGGTGGTCCTCCGTCAACTTCACGGGTACTGCGTTGTAGTCTTCGGCGAATTTGGCTTTGGCGAATTGGAGTTCGAGTTCGGCTAGTGCTGCGGTTGCTGCGAGAATTTGCGGGGCTTCGGCGCCTATGCGGGCGGTCATCTCCAGAAGGATGCGGTGAATTTCGGAGAGCTCTTCATCGAAGAGACGAACTAATTCATTGTTTTGTTCGATGGTCTCGAGCGGCTCGACGAAGACTGTCTGGCCGCTGGAACTGGCTCCGTGAACCACGCCCTGGACACGGCGCTTTTGTTCGACTTTTATGGGGATGACGAAGCGCTCGCCGCGGATGGTGATGAGCTCGTCCTGCGTGGCGCCGCCCGCGGAGAGGCGGCGGAGATATCCCTGGAGAGATTCCTGGATGGCGCGGCGCTGCTTTTCGATTTCGCGGCGGATGCGGGCGAGTTCGGGGGAGGCTTTATCGTCGAGGGTGCCGTCGGGCTGAATTTTGTTGCGGAAGGCGCGGAGGAAATCGTTGAAGTCGACGATCTGGGCGGAGAGCGTGTGAACTTCGCGCCACTCGGAGCGCATGGCGGCGGGAGGATGTTGGGCGATCTGGCGCCACTCGGCGGCGCGATCGACGAGTTGAATTACGTCGCGGATCTCGGTGGTTTCGAGGGCGGCTCCGGCGATGCGGGACTTTTCGACTAGCGGGCTGACTTGGTTGAGGCCGAAGAAATCGAAGCGTCCGCCGACGCGGCGGAACTCGCGGATTTCGCTGGTCAAGGTTTGCTGGCGGGCGATCCACTGGCGATCGGTGGTGGGGGCGAGGGCGGCGATCCGTTGCTGGCCGAGAGGTGAGGAGGAATAGCCGCGAAGGAGTTCGCGGAGGGATTCGAACTCAAGAGCGCGGGCGGAAGTGTGGAGAAGTTCTGCGGACATTTGGTGGGTACCGGAATTTATGTTACAGGAGCGGGGGCGGAGTCGGGGGGCTGAAGCCCGGCGGAATCCCTAGGACTCTTGCGATTCATACATTTGGTCTGGTGGATAGAGTTCGCGGGCGGGGGCGCCCGCGCCACACTTGCCGGCGCCACATACGGCTAATCTCCGGCGGCTCCGGCTACGCTGGCTTTGGGTTCGGATAGTGGCAGGTGGACTATGAAGAGGGCTCCGCCTTCTGGTTTGTTTTGGCACGAGATATGACCGCCGTGGTCCTGGACTAATCCAAATACGGCGCTGAGTCCGAGGCCGGTGCCTTTGCCTACTGGCTTGGTAGTGTAGAAGGGATCGAAGACGCGCTCGGTATCGCGCACGCCGCGGCCTGTGTCGGAGAATTGCAGAATGACTTCGGCGTCTTGAGTAGCGGCGGTAATGCGAAGGGAACCGCCTTCGGCTTCACGCAGGGCGTCCATTGCGTTCTCGATAATCTCAACGAAGATCTGAAACAGCTGATTCACGTTGCCGCTTACGGGGGGGAGATTCGGGTCGACGGCTAGTTCAACGCGAATCTTGCCACCGGGATAACGGGGTTCGAGCATCTGGGTGGCGCGCTGCAGGAGGGTGCCCAGATCGACGAGCGCTTTTTCTCCCGGCGTTTGCTGAGCGAAGTTGAGAAGGTTCGAGACCAAGTCGCGGGTGCGTTGCGCCTGGGCAACAATTTTCCGAAGAAGAATTTTCTGCTCGTCCGACAAACCTTCGCGCGCCCACAACTGGTCGGACTGGGTCAGGATGGCATCCAGAGGATGATTGATTTCGTGGGCGGCTCCAGCGACGAGAGTTCCGAGTGATTGCAATTTTTCTTTTTGCACCAGTTGATTCTGCAAACGCTTTTGGCCGTCATATCCGCGGCGGGACTCCTGGAGCAAGCCGACCAGCGCTTGATCCTGGACATATTGCCGGAGAAAGACGAAGGCGCCGAGCAGCAGCATGGCAGTGAGCACAGTAAAAATGCGGAAGGCTCGCACGATCGGGAGTGAGGGGTCGACCGCAACCGTCCACAGGCCGAGCAGGGGCAGCGAGAGGATGGTGAGCATGGCGAGGCGCGGAATCATTTTTTTCAAACGCTGATTGTTGACTGGCGATGTGCTGTTCAGCTCCCATTTTCGGGCGGAGAGAGCAGTGGCCGCCATCCATAAAGGAGCGGCGACGAGCGGCACGTCGTGCAAGCTGCCGGAATAATAGGTGCCATTGCTCACTGCACGATTGAGCAGCAGCGAGTTAACGGCGTAGAGGGCAGCGGCAGAAAAAAAGTTAAGGTAGAGGCGCTTCCATCCGCCGGAACTGTTCCATACGGCAAAGGCCAGCACGGCGGCCAGCAAGATGTTCTCCATGAGGTACAGCTGGTTGTAGCAGAAGTCGTAGGCATCTACGTTCAGGAGCACGTACTGATGCGGAAAAACCAGGAAGGCATAGAGAAAACTCCACCAGCCGAGGAGCATCAGGAAATTCAAGGCGCTGAGATGTGCGCTGCGCGGGCGCTTGCCCAGGTCCGGACGCCAGGCGACGGCGGCGATCATCGGAACCACGTGAACGAAGAGAACGATGTCGAAGAAATAAGGATCAGGGAAAGTGCGGCGCTGCACCACCTCGATGTAGACCCAAGACGCCTGGTTGCACGCCCAAAGAGAGAATCCTACCGTCATCAGCACCCAAAAGCTGCGCTCGGTAGGCGGTCTGGCGATGCAAGCGGCGAGCATGGCAGCGGCGACGGCGGTGAATAGAATGCATTCGAAAATATCGGCAAAAACGGTGAGAGCAAAACTTTTGTGCGCTGTTAACGACACTGCTGCAAACGCCAGAGTAATGACGCAGGCCGCGACAAACCAGGGGTATCGTCGGAACGGACTCATCCGCCCCAATTTTATGAGGTTTAATTGAAGATTCCGATAACCGTTCGGCATCTGGGAGGTTACTTTTGTCACACTGGCGAGGGTTCCTTCGGATCTCATGATGCTTCGCCGTGCATGAAAAGCGGCTCCGCTCAGCGTGACGCCCGTGCATAACACCCATGCTTCGGATGACAATCCTGGTGCCGGGTTCTAGAATCTATAGTTCTTCGATTGGATTCGGGAAGGCGGTTCTGGCCTTCCGACTGGTGGCCTTATGGCATTTCCTACAACTCGTTTGCGGCGGCTGCGCCGGACCGCCGAACTCCGAAATCTGGTTTGCGAAACACGGTTGACGCCAGATGCGTTTGTTTATCCCTTGTTCGTGTGTCCTGGGGAAGGCGTGCGCAAGGAAGTGCGCTCGATGCCGGGCGTTTTCAATCTGTCAGTGGATGAGGCGGTGAAGGAGTGCCGGGAAGTGAAGTCGCTGGGCGTGCCGTCGGTGATTCTGTTCGGGCTGCCGGACAAGAAGGACGAAGTGGCGACGGGCGCATGGGCGAACGATGGGATCGTGCAGCAGGCGGCGCGGGCCATCAAGCGCGAAGTTCCGGGCTTGATTCTGATGGGCGATGTTTGCCTTTGCGAATACATGTCGCACGGGCATTGCGGGATTGTGAAAGCTGCACCCTTGGCGCAGTCGCTGGGCGCTGCGGCCAGAGACACCCTGAAATCAGCTAAGGTGGTTTCGGTCCAAAGCGATGAGGAGAAAGCGCGAGCGATCGAGAAGGTTGCGTCGCAGATGGCCGACTATGCTCGCCGCATTGATTACGAAATCGTCAACGACGCCTCACTGGAATTGCTGGCGCGCACTTCGGTGTCGCTGGCGAAAGCAGGGATCGACATTATCGCTCCGTCGGACATGATGGACGGGCGAGTGGCGGCGATTCGCAAGGCGCTGGACGAGGCGGAGCTGATCAATACGCCGATTCTTTCGTATGCGGCGAAATTTGCTTCGGGTTTTTATGGACCGTTCCGCGAAGCGGCAGATTCGGCGCCCCAATTCGGCGACCGGCGGTCGTATCAGATGGATGGGGCGAACGTGCGCGAGGCGATGCGCGAGATCGAGGCCGACATTGAAGAAGGCGCGGACATGATTATGGTGAAGCCGGCGATGCCGTATCTGGACGTGATTGCGGCAGCGCGGGAACGGTTTGAGCTGCCTCTGGCCGCGTATCAGGTGTCAGGCGAATACGCGATGATCGAGGCGGCCGCGCGCAATGGATGGATCGAGCGCGAGCGCGTGATGATGGAGGCGCTGCTGAGCATCCGGCGAGCGGGAGCGAGCATTATTTTGACTTATCACGCAAAGGATGCGGCTAAGTTACTGGGATAGATTTGGGTTCTGTTTTACTACCGGTCGGTAGGTTCGGCCGTATCGTTGCCCACTTCTCGCGCAAAGTTCGCGCGAGAAATGGGGCCCCCTGTGTATCCAGCCTAAGAATCCGGAACAATCAAAAATCCCCACCCTCTCCGCGTCGGAATGCGGTGGTAATTCCCCGGTGTCAACGAGCCGAACGGCGAGGAGCAGCCAAGGCGCGGCTACGGGTTTTCGCAGACTCGGTGGGAGCCTCGAAGCCGATGCGGCGATGGTCGGCTGGCAGAGGAGCCATGAGTTCTCGAATGGCTGCGACGATCTCCTGAAGGCCAACGTCGTGGTCGTCCAAGCGCGCTTCGAGTTCGGAAAGCTTGTGCACGACGCGCTGGTTGACGATGAGGGATTCGCGAAGTTGTACGAAGGCGCGCACCACAAAGACGCTCATTTCGATGGCGCGTTTAGAGTTCAAGACGGTCGCAGCCATGATGGCGCCGTGTTCGGTGAAGGCATGCGGAAGATAGCGACGGCCACCGTGGAGAGAAGTTGAGGTCGCAAATTGCGACCTCAAGTTAAGGTACTCGGGGCGAGTGAGAGTGAATTGAAAATCGGCTGGAAAACGCCGCGGATTGCGCTTGATTTGCTCGTTGAGACGCTTGACGGAGACGTGGTAGAGATCAGCCAAGTCGGAGTCGAGGATGACTTTCTGATTGCGCAAGATCACGATCTTGGAACCAACTCTTTTGGTGAGAACGAGCGCCGTTTTGTTCATAGTTTGTTCCGGTAAAGTTGAGGTCGCAAAATGCGACCTCAAGATATTTTGGAGAAGAACAGGGCATCATAACAAGCAGAGCGAGTCCCGGCACAAAGAACAACAGGGATGAAAGCGAGCAGGTGCCAAAGTAGGAAAGCTCAGTCGCCGCGGCCGGGAGCGCTCAGGCACTGGGCTGGAAAGAATGCGGCACGGCTTTTACGCTCCTGCAGCGTTTTGGTTCTGGAACTTTACTTCTACCTGCTTGCGGTCTTCGTCGGAGACCTGGAACATGGGGCGGGGCTTCAGGTCCATGAAGCTGGCAACGAAGACGTCGGGGATTTGTCCGATGCGGGTGTTGTAGGTGTTGACGTCGTCGTTGAAGAATTCGCGACGGTCGGCAATGCGCTCTTCGAGTTCGGAAATCCGGTTCTGCAGCTTGAGGAAGTTTTCATTGGCCTTGAGTTGGGGATAGTTTTCTGCCACGGCAAAAAGGCCGCGCAGCGCGCTTTCCAGCTTAAGGTCGGCTACAGCTTTTTGATTGATGCTGGCGGCATTCATGGATGCGGCACGGGCCTGGGTGACGGCGAGCAAAGTCTGTTGCTCGTGCTGCATGTATCCCTTAACGGCTTCGACGAGGTTGGGAATTTCGTCGTGGCGCTGCTTCAGGAGCACGTCGATGTTGGCCAGAGCGCGGTCGTTTTCATTGCGCAGACGCACTAATCCGTTGTAGAGGATGATGGCGTAAATGCCGGCGGCGGCCGCGAAAAAGACTAAGGCCAGGCCGGAAATGATGCTGCTATCCATGGGCGCTCCAGGATGTACCTCTCCAAAGTGCCAGCGGGATGGGCGTAGAAGCAAGTACCAGAAGGGTTGCGACGGACGGGGCATGGAATTGCCTCTGTTTTCGAGAGTTGGGGCTTTTGGAGTCGGTTTTCTGGCGATTTGCCTAAGGATATAGGCCAACCTCGGATTGTTGCAGGGCATCTAGAGTAGGCTGCTTGCCCACAAAATGATTTGAGGGGTATTCCGACCGGGTAACGCCGGCAAGAACGAGGAACGTGTGTAATGCCCGATCATGGCTTCGGGAGTCAAACTGAAGTCAAACAGAACGGCAACGGGAAGGATTCCGCGCTTCCGTCATTCTTCATCATCGGGCCTCCGCGTACGGGAACGACGTGGCTGCATCAGATTTTGAGCGAGTGCACGTGGCTGGCTCATCCCACGAAAGAGACGCGCTTTTTCGATAAGTATTTCGATTGCGGACTGGAATGGTACAAGGCGCATTATCGCAAGGCAGGAGACGGCCGCATGATTGGGGAGGTTGCGCCCACTTACTTCGCGTCATCTTTGGCGCGGCAAAGAATCGCGCAGACGATTCCTCATGCGAAAGTGGTTTGCACATTTCGCAATCCGGTGGACCGCATTGTCTCGCTCTACCGGCTGAAGCGCGCGTATGGATTGATCCCGTGGAATTTTGAGGAGGCGCTGGCGCGCGATCCGGAACTGCTGGAAAGCAGCCGGTATGCGGCGCATTTGAAAGAGTGGCGGAAGACGCTGGGAGATTCGCAGTTGCTGGTGACGGTGCATGAGGACATTCAGGGGGATCCGCAAACCTACCTGAACAAGATTGTGGATTTTATTGGAGTGCCGCGGATAACGCTGGCTCCGGCGCAGAAGCGCCGCGTGCTGGCTTCGGATGAATTGACGGAGCCGCGCAGTTATGGATGGACGCGGGCGGGAATCTTGTTGGCAGAGTGGTTGAAGGCGCGACGGCTGGATTCGATGGTGGCCACGGCGAAACGAGTGGGAGCGTCGAAGTTGTTCGTGGGTGGAGGGCCGGCGTTTGCGGAGTTGACGGCTTCCCAGCGGGTGCGATTGCGCAAGATGTTTCGGCCGGAAGTGGAGGCGCTGGAGGGGATGTTGAATCGGGATTTGTCGGGGTGGAAGTAGGGGAGCGTTGCGTTGGCCTGCTGAGTGTGTAGTTCTGCGCTTCCTCAAAAGGGTAGCTTCGGGATGCGGGGCCGCTTGGCTTCGCCTGCGCGGGACAGCCGAGGCGGCTGTCGCTACATTGGTTGTGGGGAGCTCGCTTCGCTCGCGGGACGGACGAATGCGTCCGTCCCCACATCGTCTGTGCCCACGTGGTCCGTCCCCACGTGGTCCGGTGCCTTAGTCTTTGCCGGGCTTTTTGGGCGTTAGGTCGCAGACTTTGCGGACTTCATCCAGGTTCATGCCTGCGGGTGAGAATTCGGCGATCTGGCGGCCGCTGGGAGTTGGCAGGGCGATGTTGACGACTTGGCCGCCGATCATGCCGCGCGCGGTGCCTTTATCCATGGAGAGAATGCGGCCTTGCCAATTCCAGCCGTGGAAGTTGTGGACGTCATCGACGCGGACCTCGACTTCGAGTTGGGGCTGACCCCAGAATCCGGGACGGTTGGGACGAATGCGGACACCGGGATTGAATTCGCCGGTTTTGAATTTACCGTCTTCGCAAATGAGTTCGACGCGAGGTTGGTAATCGGTATCCTCGCGGAAATAGTTGTTCGCGAGAAGCTCGAAGCGCACGCGCTTGGCGCCACTCATCTTGTCTTCTGATTTGAACTCCATCCATTTGCCACCGGCGCTGACGCCATCCTGCTCGCCCTGGTAGGGGCTCATGGCGCCGCCTTGGGCGAAGGCGGAGAAAGCGCAGAGCAAGGTTACGCACGCCAAAACGACCTTCGCGGCCAAGGCAGTGCAATTGGGTTTATTGAAAGAGTGCAGTCCGTTCACGATATCCTCCAGGCAAATATTGTCGAGCTTCGCTCGACGGACAGCCGATGGCGGCTGTCCCTAACTGCGTGTCTGCAACCAACAGACGCGTAATAATCCCTAGCATATTGAACCCTGAAGTGCCTCTAAAGTTGCAGAGAAAGATGCGATGGAGCGTTTACCTGGGGTCGATTTTGAGGTCGATATAGACCTGGGAGCGGTCGTCGAACTGGCTGACCGACTTGAGGTCGCTTTTGTGGCCTTTGTACTGGGCGTAGACCTCGTAGTCGATGGCACTGGAGAGGGCGGGAAAGCGGTAAGAGCCGTCGGGGCCCACGATATAGCTTTTGATGGCGCGCGTACGGGTGTTGGTGAGGTAGACGACGGCGTCGGGAAGCGGGTTGTCCTGGGGATCGAGGACGCGGCCGTAGAGCAGGCGTCCGACGGCCTTGTCTTTTTTATCGGGTGAGGCGTGGGCTATCGCGGCCAGTGCGATCAGCACAGAGCAGAGTATCGCGGCAGCCGCCAGCGCAGACGGTTTGTGCGGCATCGTAGGGATATTGTCTCATGACGACCAAAGGGGATGAGCTAACGGGTGAGATGCACGCCGGTGTCCTGGCGTTCTTCGTTGTAGATGTGAACGGTGACGTCCTGGGCGTGAGCGGGGGCCCCGTCGGCGAGTTTGACGCCTTTGAGGTCGGCGGAGAGGATGTAGTCGGCTTCTCCGGCAGGAACGCGTTGGGCGAATTCACCGTGGTGGTCGGAGAGGACCTCCCAGCGGACTTTGTGGGGCTTGTCGGTGGAGCGGCGGATTTTGACTCGCACGCCGTAGATGGGACGATCATCCGGCCCCCACACGGTGCCGGCAATCAGAGCATAGGGCTTTTCATTCTCGTGCTGCGGAGCGGAGCTAAGAACATTCGAGCTGAGGCCGAATAGGACTACGAGCAGGAGGAGCCCGGAGCGGGAAAACCAGGGGAGACTCTGGCGCGAGCGGAAGTTCCCCGGCCAGAGCTTAGGAGTAGTCACCGTCTTCCGTTTCTTCTTCCAGTTCCTCTTCCTCTTCGTAGCCTGCTTCGACAGCCTTCAACTCGAGCGGACTGGTGGTGACGACTTCAAAATCCGTGCCACACTCGGGGCAGGAGATGACTTCCCCTTCGTCCACGCCGTCTTCTTCGACATCCAGGTTGGTATCGCATTCCGGACAGAGCACCATAACGCCTCCCTCGCCTATTAGAGCCTCCTGATAATATTTAGATTCTCTATGGCAGTTGGTCAAGTGGGACCGGGCTAGTTTCCGCGGTTTTTCTCCCTGATCAAGAAAAATAATCTTTTTGCCATATCGATATTTTGTGGTTGATTGTTGGCGGTCAAGTGTTTGCGGATAGGAGGCCCCCGAGATGAATCGAGTGATTAAAGATGGCGTGAGACAGATGCTGTGGAGTGTGGCCAGCGTTGCCGTGGTTTTTTGGGCGAGTTTCAAACTGCGGAGCGCAGGCGGTGGATGGAGGCGCGGATCCGCAGATCGCGGCGGCTTTGAAGCAGGTGTCGGCGCAGCGCATTCAGGCCACGATTAAAACCTTGGTGAGCTTTGGAACGCGGTCGACGATTTCGGCGCAGGATGCGGAGGCGATTGCGGCGGGCCGAGGTGTAGGCGCGGCGCGAGAGTGGATCAAGTCGGAGTTCGAGCGCTATTCGAAAGATTGCGGCGGATGCCTGGAGGTGAAGACCGACAGCTTCGTGGAGCAACCCGGCGGACGGATTCCGAAGGCGACGGAAATCACCAATGTTTATGCGGTGTTGAAGGGCACCGATGCGGCGAGCGCGAAGCGCATTGTGCTGGTGACCGGACACTACGATTCGCGCAACAGCGACACGTTCAACGTGAGCGGCGATGCTCCGGGCGCAAATGATGACGGGAGCGGGACGGCGGTGAGTCTGGAATGCGCGCGGGTGCTGAGCAAGATGAAGTTCCCGGCAACGATTATTTTCCTGACCGTGGCGGGCGAAGAGCAGGGGCTGAACGGCAGCCGGCATTTCGCGAAGATGGCGAAAGAGCAGGGATGGCAGATCGAGGCCGTGCTGAATAACGATATCGTGGGCGGAGATAAGAGTTCGGGGCAGGATCATGCGGTGGTGCGAGTATTTTCGGAGGGCGTGCCGGTAGCGGCTTCGGAGCAGGATTTGCGGCAGATTCGCGGATTGGGCGGGGAGAGCGATTCGGGGTCGCGGCAGCTGGCGCGGTATATCGCGGAGACCGGGCGGGCGTATGACGTGGGCGTGAAGCCGATGCTGATCTTCCGGCTGGACCGCTATTTGCGCGGGGGCGATCATTATTCGTTCAACGAGCAGGGATTTTCGGCGGTGCGGTTCACGGAATTCCGCGAGGACTACAACCATCAGCATCAGGACGTGCGGACGCAGGACGGCATCGAATATGGTGATTTGCCGAAGTTCGTGGATTACGACTATGTGGCGCACGTGGCGCGGCTGAATGCGGCTACGCTGGCGTCTTTGGCGGCGGCGCCGGGGGCTCCGGCGAACGTGCATCTGGCGACGAAGAATTTGGAGAACGATTCGACGCTGACCTGGGAGGCTTCCGCGGGCGCGACCGGGTATGAGGTGTTGTGGCGGGCGACCACGAGCCCGGAATGGGAGCATGCAGAAAAAGTTTCTAGCGGGACGCGAACTACGCTGAAACTTTCGAAGGATAATGTCATCTTTGCTGTGAGGGCGTTGGATCGAGCGGGGCATCGGAGTCTGGCGGTGGTACCGACGCCGGAGCGGTAAGCCCCTCGGCTTAAGCCGCGTGTGTGGACGATACGAGTAGAATTAGGGGGCGAGGAGATCTAGTGCGGCGATCTGGCGAACCGATGACGTTGAGCCTGCCTCCGTTCACGCGGGCGGTGGTTTGGCTGGTGGGAGTCAATACCGGGATTTATCTGCTCAAGCTTCTGGTGGAAGCCACTACTCGACTGCCGGTCGAGGCGTTCTTGAAAGTGTATTTCGGGCTGGTTCCGGCGGAAGTCATCTTCCATGGCTGGATTTGGCAGCTGGTCACGTATGGCTTTCTGCACTTCGCCTTCTGGCACTGGTTCGGGAACATGCTGGGGCTGTGGATGTTCGGCTCAGCGATTGAGAGCGCGTGGGGCACGCGGCGCTTCCTGGAATTATTTTTCATTGGAGTAGTGGGCGCGGCCATCACCACGGTGGCGCTTTCCTATTCGCACATCATTGGAAATCCGCTGAGCGTAACGATCGGTGCGTCGGGCGGAGTATTCGCGATATTGATCGCATTCGGCATGCTGTTTGGGGACAACGAAATCATGATGATTCCGTTTCCCTTCCTCATCAAGGCGAAATATTTTGTCGGAATTCTGATCGTGATCACGCTGGCGTTTGCCATGACGGGCGGCGGGAACGTGGCGTATGTGGCGCATCTCGGCGGACTGTTCTTCGGATGGCTGTACGCGCGGCGCGGGCCGAAAGGTGCGCTGGTGAATGTGGGCTTCGCGGAGCGGTATTACGGCATGCGGAATTCGTATTACCGCTGGAAGCGGCGGCGGGCGGCGAGGAAATTTGAAGTGTATATGAAGCAGCACGACCGCAAGGTGGAGTTCGACGAGCACGGGAATTACATTCCTCCCGATGACGATGTGCGCAAGGGGAACGGCGGGGGGAAGTCGGGGTGGGTGAACTAGAAAGTCTGGCCACGGATTTTCGCGGATTGAGAACAAACAGCAGGTTCCTCCGCTTCGCTCGCGTTCGCTCGCTTTGGTCGGAATGACAGAGCGCTTCGTGGTGATGGCATTTCGAATCCGGTTAGAGAGACGTTGCGAGCAACGTCTCTACGATTGGAGTTTTTGGAACTCCTGCATTATCTGCTTGGGTAGTTCTTCTCTTCTGGCTTTTGTTTTGAATCCCAGGTCGTGACCGGCGTTTTCTACTGGGAGCAATTTCGTCTTTGCGGGGATCATCTTCAGGGCTTGCTGTAATTCCGCGATCGTGGCGAAGGGATCGCTTGTGCCTTGCACGAAGAGCGTGGGCGTGCGGAGGTCGGGGAGATGCTGGGTGCGCTGCTGTTGCGGCTTGCCGGGCGGATGGAGCGGGTAGGAGAGTAGGAGCAGCCCGGCCACCATATCTGGAGATTCGGCGCAGAGCATGCTGCATTGGCGGCCTCCGTAGGATTGGCCGCCGAGGTCGATGTTTCCGTCGACTTGCTTTCTTAGCGCGGCGATTGCGTTCTTGATTCCGGCGCGGTCGCGGGCGGCTGCGGCTGGGTTGGGTGGGCCGTAGGGGCGGGCTTGACGGTAAGGGAGAGTAAAGCGGAGCACGGTGAATCCGGCGGCGGAGAAGGTTTCCGCGAGGGCGATGAGGAGCGGGGCTTGGGCGTTGCCTCCGGCTCCGTGGGTTAGCGCGAGAGCATTGTTGTTCGAGGATTCGGGAGTGTGGAGGAATCCGCGGACTTGCGGGTCTTGGGTTAGGTCGGAGAATTCTTGGGGAGCGGGCATGTGGGAGAGGTTAGTTCAAAACCCCACTTCTCGCAAAGGGCGCGAGAAATGAGGCACCCAGTGTTTTCCTCCGGGTTCAGGGTCATCTCTCAGTTGCTTGGCTTCGCCTTCGCTGGACGGACGAATGCGTCCGTCCCTACGTGGGCATGGGGACTTCTGTCAGGGTTTCGTAGACTTTTACTATTTCGATTTCGTTGCCTAGCCGGGCCCAGCAGCGGAGCATTTCGGGATCTTCGAGGGCGGATTGGCGGGCTTCTTCGGATTTCCAGTAACGCAGCAGTACGTAGTGGGCGCGGCCTTCACGGTAGAGGACGTCGCGTCCATAGCCTTTGCTGGTGACGATGGCAGTTAGTTCGCGCAGCGTCTGCAGCGACGCGGCTTCCATTTGCGGGACGGGTTTCCATACGGCGACTGACAGGATCTCTTGCGCCATGAGGGGAAATTATAGCGTGTGGACGGGCTGTCGAGCTTTCGCTCGACCCGGACAGCCGGAGGGCGGCTGTCCCTACATGATTCTTCTGCTACTTTCGGCGCGGCTTTTTGGCCGCCGCTTTGGGATGAACGATGCGATCGGCTTCTTCGTCGGTTACTACGTGGAGGCGCATTAGATTTGTGCTGCCGGAGGCTTGGCGGGTTCCGGCTACTACGCCCAGAACTTCTCCTGACGTTAGCGCCCTGGCGCGGACCAGATGCTGCTCGGCCATGGTGACCATCTGTTCGGCGCTGCGGGCTTGGCGGCAGCGGACGGGATGGACTCCCCAATAGAGATTGAGGCGGTGCACTACCGGCTCTACGTGGGTGAAGGCGTAGATGGGAACTTGAGGGCGGTACTTGGAAATCATGCGGGCGGTGTTGCCGGTTTCGGTGAAGATGGCGATGGCGCCCATGGGGAGATCGTCGGCGGCGTGGGCGATGGATTCGCAGATGGCTTCGGCGACGGAGAGTCCGCGATGCTCGCGGCGGCGGCGCGGCTGGGTGAACTCGGCGAGATTCTTTTCGGCCTCGACCACGATGCGCGACATGATGGAGACGGCCTCGCGCGGGTAGCGGCCGCTGGCAGTTTCGGCGGAGAGCATGACCGCGTCGGTGCCGTCGAAAACAGCGTTGGCGACATCGCTGGCTTCGGCGCGCGTGGGGCGCGGATTTTCGATCATCGATTCGAGCATCTGCGTGGCGGTGATGACCGGCTTGCGCGCGGCGGCGGCGCGGCGGATTACATGCTTCTGAATGACAGGAACTTTTTCGGGCGCCATCTCTACGCCGAGATCGCCGCGGGCGACCATGACTCCGTCGGCGGCCTGGAGAATTTCTTCCAGATGATCGATGGCTTGCGGCTTTTCGAGCTTGGCAATGAGCGGAACGTCGCTGCCATGGGCGGTGATGATCCGCTTGACCGTGGTGACGTCTTCGGCAGTGCGTACGAAGGAAAGCGCTACGGCGTCGATGCCGTGCTTGAGGCCGAAATCGAGATCTTTGCGATCTTTTTCGGTGAGGGCGGGAATGGATAGCGCTACGCCGGGGAGGTTGATGCCCTTGTGCTCGCCGAGCAGGCCTCCGTTGATGACTTCGCAGAGAACGTCTTTGCCGCGTGAGGCTCGAACGCGCAGTTCGATGAGGCCGTCGCTGAGCAGGATGCGGGCTCCGGGAGAAAGTTCGCGGGCGAGGTCGGGAAATGTGGTGGATATGCGCGTCGCGGTGCCGAGAACGTTCTGCGGCGTGATGGTGACGACGGAGCCGGTTTCGAGCATCACGGGATCGTGGCCCTCGAGCTGCCCGGTGCGGATCTTCGGCCCTTGCAGATCTTGCAGGATGCAAACGGTGCGATGTTCACGCTCGGCGGCGCGGCGCAGGCGGGCGATGTTGTGGGCGTGGTCTTCGTGCGTGCCGTGGGAGAAGTTGAGGCGGGCGATGTCCATGCCGAGGCGGAGAAGGTCGCGCATGGCGGCTTCCGTGTTGCAGGCGGGGCCGATGGTGCAGATGATTTTGGCGCGGCGGGAGTTTTGGGGAGCTTCGTTTTGGGGAGCTTCGCTCAATCGTTCCTCGTGTGGTTAGACCCTCTGTAGAGACGTAGCTTGCTACGTCTCTGCTCGCAGCATTTCGAATCGTGGTGAGAGAGACGTTGCAAGCAACGTCTCTACGACTTGCATCGACCATTCACGACTTGATGGCCGTTAGTTCTTTGCCCAGCATGGCGCGCGGGAACAGGAGCGCGTTGAATTCGGCTCCTACCAGGATTACGAGCGAGATCATGTACATCCAGACGAGCAGGGCCATGGCGGCGCCGAGCGAGCCGTAGATGGTGGTGAAATCGCCGAAGGTCTGGAGGTAGGCGCGGAATCCGACAGTCACCGAAAACCAGAAGATGGTCGCCAGCGTGGCGCCGGGAATTACGCTATGCCAGGGCTGGGTGCGCGGGACGGCGTGATGATAGATCAGCGCGATGACGGCGATGCTGGTGAGGGTGGCGATGCCCCAGCGCATGACGCCCCAAAGGATCAGCACGTAGGCGCTGAAGTCGGGATGGATGATGGTGAGGATGCGAGTTTCGAATTTGGAGCCGACGGCGACCAGCAGCGTCGCGAAGGTCATGGGAATGAGCGCGAAAATCACCAGCATGAACGCGATGAGGCGCTCCTGCACCAGGCCCCAGGTTTTGGGGAGTTCGTAGCAGCGGCGGAAGCCGTCCATCCAGGAGATCATGACGCCGGAGGCAGTCCAGAGCGTGATGAGCGAGGTGGTGAGCAGGAATCCTACGGGATGCTTGGCCGCTCCCTTGAGATAGTTGATGGCGGTGTTGGCGCCTGCAGGAAGAATGCTGCCGAGGGCGTAGGAAATCTCGCGCAGGTAAGGGCCGCCTTTGCGCCAGTTAGCGAGGGCGGAGCCGACGATCAGGAGAACGGGGAAAAAGGTGAGGATCGAGGAGTAGGCCGACGCTTTCGCGGTAGCGAAGGCGTCGTGCTCGAAGGCACGCCAGGTCGAGATGCGAAGCAAACGCAGGAAGCGGAGCATCCTCTGACCCAGATTAGGGCCGGGAGGCACGGGCTGCAAGGAGGGAAGTTCTTGAGGTTCCTCGATGCGCAATCGTTGGGGGTTGGCGTTCATTCGTTCAAATACGAGGTTGCTAAGAAACTTGGTTCCGGCTTCTCCTTGAGTGGCTTGCGCTTCGCGCTCCGCTGGACGGACGAATGCGTCCGTCCCCACGTGGTCCGTCGTCGTCACCACGTGGTCTATTAATTATTCCAGAAACGACGTCGGGGGCGAAGTTCATTCGCCCCCGGAGTCGGTTTCAGTTTCGGTTACTCGGCCGCAGGAAGTTCCGCAGTGAGTTCGTCGGTCTCGCCCTCGTGACGCATGAGTTCGAGAGCGCGCTCAGCCTCTTCGTACGCCGCGGAAACTTCCGCCTGTACCTTGGCGGCAGCCTCTTCCATCTCTGGCGAGAGGCGGACGTTGCGGTAGTACTCCATGCCGGTTCCGGCAGGGATGAGGCGTCCGACGATGACGTTCTCTTTCAGACCGCGCAGGTGATCGACCGCGCCCTGGATGGAGGCTTCGGTGAGCACGCGCGTGGTCTCCTGGAACGAGGCCGCCGAGATGAACGAGTCGGTGGAGAGCGATGCTTTCGTGATGCCGAGGAGCAGCGGACGGCCGGTGGCCGGTTTGCCGCCCTGCGCAATCACGCGCTCGTTCTCTTCGCGGAAGCGGAACTTGTCGAGCTGCTGCTCGAGCAAGAACGCCGTATCGCCCACGTCTTCGACCTTCACCCAGCGCATCATCTGCCGCACAATCACTTCGATGTGCTTGTCGGAGATGTTGACGCCCTGGAGGCGGTAGACTTCCTGGATTTCGTTGACCAGGTAAGCCTGCAGCTCTTTTTCGCCGAGGACGGCAAGAATGTCGTGCGGGTTGAGCGGGCCGTCCATCAAGGGTTCGCCAGCTTTCACGCGCTCGCCTTCCTGCACGTTGATGTGAACGCCCTTGGGCACCGAGTATTCTTTTTCGCTGCCGTTGTCGGCGACCACGTAGATCTTGCGCTGACCTTTCGAAACCTCGCCGAACTTGACCGTGCCATCGATTTCGCTGATGACCGCGGTTTCATGCGGCTTGCGGGCTTCGAACAGTTCGACCACGCGGGGCAGACCACCGGTGATGTCTTTGGTCTTGGTGGTTTCGCGCGGGATCTTGGCCAGCACGTCGCCCGGATTGACCGCGTCGCCATCCTGAATCATCAAGTGCGAACGCGACGGCATCAGGTAACGCTTGCTGGCTTTGTTGCCCTTGATCACGATGGCAGGCTGGCGCTTCTCATCGGGCGAATCGCCGACCACGTGACGCGAGAGGCCGGTGACTTCGTCGACTTCTTCGTGCAGCGTGACGCCTTCCTGCAAGTCCTTGAACTGCACCGTGCCGCCGATTTCGGTCAGGATGGCGAAGGTGTAAGGATCCCACTCGACCATGACCTGGCCCTGCGTGACCGGATCGCCATCATTGACTTTCAGCTTGGCGCCGTACACCACCGAGTAGCGCTCGCGTTCGCGGTTCTTGTCGTCGACCACGGCGATGGAACCTTGACGGTTCATCACGACGAGGTCGCCGGACTTGGCGCGAACGGTCTGCAATCCGATGAAGCGCACGTTGCCGTTGTTCTTGGCATCGAGGCGCGACTGCTCGGAAACTCGCGATGCGGTACCACCGATGTGGAAGGTACGCATGGTGAGCTGGGTTCCAGGTTCGCCGATGGACTGCGCCGCGATGACTCCGGTGGCTTCGCCGAGTTCGACGAGGCGTCCGGAAGCCAGGTTGCGGCCGTAGCACATGACGCAGACGCCGCGCTTCGATTCGCAGGTCAGCACGGAGCGGATTTTCACGCGCTCAATGCCGGCAGCCTGAATCGCCACCGCGAGGTCTTCGGTGATTTCCTGGTTGATGTCGACGATGACGTTACCGTCATAGTCTTTGATTTTTTCGAGCGAAACGCGGCCAATGATGCGGTCGCGCAGGGCTTCGATGATCTCGCCGGCTTCGACGATGCCTTGCACGTAGATGCCGTCGACCGTGCCGCAATCGTATTCGCTGATGATGACGTCTTGCGCGACGTCGACCAGGCGGCGGGTCAGATAGCCGGAATCGGCCGTCTTCAGCGCCGTGTCGGCCAATCCCTTGCGGGCGCCGTGCGTCGAGACGAAATATTCGAGCACCGTGAGACCTTCACGGAAGTTGGCCGTGATGGGAGACTCGATGATTTCGCCGGACGGCTTGGCCATCAATCCGCGCATGCCGGAGAGCTGGCGAATCTGCTGTTTGGATCCGCGAGCGCCGGAGTCGGCCATGACGTAAATCGGATTGAGTTCGCCGGCCTTGTCGCGGCGTTGCATTTCACCGAACATTTCGTCGGCCACTTTTTCCGTAATCGCCGACCAGATTTCGATGACCTTGTTGTAACGCTCGCCGTTGGTGATGGCGCCGTCGAGATATTGCTGCTGCACGGCGACGACCTGCTTCTCGGCATCCTTGACCAGCGTCTTCTTGCTGTCGGGAATGACCATGTCGTCGATGCCGATGGACAAGCCAGAGCGCGTGGCGAACTTGAAGCCCAGCGTCTTGACTTCATCGAGCATCTTGACCGTGGTTTCGAGGCCGAAGGTCAGATAGCAATAGTTGACCAGCGCGCCGATGCCTTTCTTCTTGAGCAGGCCATTGATAAACGGCATGCCTTCGGGCAGTTGATCGTTCAGAATGGCGCGGCCGACGGTGGTGTTGACGAACGAGCGCTCCACCTGCACCGGCTCAGTGTGAATGATGTCCTGATCGTCGTAGGCAGTGGTCAGGTCGATCAGCGATCCTGAATAGCGGAGGCGGATCGGGCTGAGAGTTTCGACTTCGCCGGCATCGAGAGCCATGAGCACTTCTTCGATGTTGGCGAAGGCGCGGCCTTCACCCTTGGCGCCGGGCTTGCCTTTGGTCAGGTAATAGAGACCGAGAACCATGTCCTGCGTGGGCACGGTGATCGGCTGACCGGAGGCTGGCGAAAGAATGTTGTGCGAGGCCAGCATCAAAACGCTGGCTTCCACCTGAGCTTCCGGAGACAGCGGGATGTGAACCGCCATCTGGTCGCCGTCGAAGTCGGCGTTGAACGCGGTGCAGACCAGCGGGTGAATCTTGATGGCCTTGCCTTCGACGAGTACCGGCTCGAACGCCTGAATGCCGAGGCGATGCAGCGTGGGAGCGCGGTTCAGCAGAACGGGGTGGTCTTTAATTACTTCTTCGAGGATGTCCCAGACGATCGGTTCCTGCTGCTCGACCATTTCTTTGGCTTGCTTGATGGTGGTGACGTTGCCCGTCTGCTCGAGCCGGTGATAGATAAACGGCTTGAACAGTTCCAGAGCCATCTTCTTGGGCAGACCGCACTGGTGCAGCTTGAGCTCGGGGCCGACCACGATGACGGAACGTCCAGAGTAGTCGACGCGCTTGCCGAGCAGGTTCTGTCGGAAGCGTCCCTGCTTGCCTTTGAGCGTGTCGGACAAAGACTTCAGCGGACGGTTGTTGGCGCCACGCAGCACGCGGCCACGGCGTCCGTTGTCGAACAGGGCGTCGACGGCTTCCTGCAGCATGCGCTTTTCGTTGCGCACGATGACTTCAGGAGCGTGCAGGTCCATCAGCTTCTTCAACCGGTTGTTGCGGTTGATGACGCGGCGATAGAGGTCGTTCAGGTCGGACGTGGCGAAGCGGCCGCCATCCAGTGGAACCAGCGGGCGAAGCTCCGGCGGAATGACCGGGATGACGTCGAGGATCATCCAGTGCGGCTTGTTGCCGCTCTTGCGGAAGGCCTCAACCACTTTCAGGCGCTTGGCGTACTTGAGCCGCTTCTGCAGCGAGCTCTCGTTCTTCATCTTCTCGCGCAGTTCGACGGAAAGACCGTCAGTGTCGACGCGCTTCAGCAATTCTTTAATCGCTTCCGCGCCCATCATGGCTTTGAAGCCGGCAGGGCGGTATTGCTGATCGAGTTCGCGGAACTTGGCTTCGTCCTTGATTACTTCGCGCTCTTTTACCGGAGCGTCGCCAGGTTCGACGACGACGTAGGCTTCGAAGTAAAGAACGGATTCCAGATCGCGCAGAGAAATATCGAGCAGGTGCCCGATGCGGCTGGGCAATCCTTTGAAGAACCAGACGTGCGAGCAGGGCGACGCGAGCTCGATGTGGCCGAGGCGCTCGCGGCGAACTTTCGACAGCGTGACTTCGACGCCGCACTTGTCGCAGATCACGCCGCGGTGCTTCATGCGCTTGTACTTGCCGCAGAGACACTCCCAGTCGGTGACCGGGCCAAAGATGCGCGCGCAGAACAGGCCGTCGCGCTCGGGTTTGAACGTACGGTAGTTGATGGTCTCGGGCTTGGTGACTTCGCCATGGGACCAGCTCCGGATTTTTTCCGGAGACGCCAGGCTGATACGGATGGCGTCAAAGTCCGCGATCACATTTGCCATTTCGAATGGGCTCGAACGAAACAAGGGGATCCTCCGCTTCCTGCTCTCGCAGTGGCCAGTGATCAGTGATCAGTGGCCAGTTTTTATGTTTCGCGGCGGCCGAGAGCTGTTGCCCCGCGAAACTCTTCTTCGGAACTCTGTTTAGCGTCTTGCCTCTGGCTGGCTGTGGCGGCGAGACACCGCCACCACAGCCGCCGGGACGACGGCGCTACTTAATCTGCTGCGGCGCTGGCCGTGGGCTTTTTATCGTTTACCTTGATCAGTTCGACATCGAGGCAGAGCGATTGCAGCTCGCGGATCAGCACGTTAAACGATTCGGGCACGCCGGGCTCCATGGCGGCTTCGCCTTTGACGATGGCCTCGTAAATCTTGGTGCGGCCGTATACGTCGTCGGACTTCGCCGTCAGCAGCTCCTGCAGGATGAAGGCTGCGCCGTAGGCTTCGAGCGCCCAGACTTCCATTTCTCCGAAACGCTGTCCGCCGAACTGGGCTTTGCCGCCCAGCGGCTGCTGCGTGATCAGAGAGTATGGACCGATGGAACGGGCGTGAATCTTGTCGTCCACCAGGTGCGACAGCTTCAGCATGTAAATGTAACCGACGGTGACCGGCTGTTCGAACTGTTCTCCGGTCATGCCGTCGAACAAGTTGGTCTTGCCCGAAGTGGGGAGACCGGCGTGTTCGAGCAGCGCCTTGATCTCGCCTTCTTTGGATCCATCGAACACGGGCGATCCCATGAACACGCCACGCGTGAGCGTGGGCGCGACCGCTTCCAGTTCCTCATCGCTCATGTCGGAAATGATGTCGGCCAGCTGCGAGTCTTTGAACAACGCTTTCAACTCGCGGCGGATCGCTTCCGTCTTCGTATTCTCTTTCAGCAGGGTCGTGATCTTCTCGCCGAGAACGAAGCCGGCCCATCCGAGGTGGGTTTCAAGAATCTGGCCCACGTTCATACGGGAAGGCACGCCCAGCGGGTTGAGGACGATTTCAACCGGGGTTCCGTCGTCGAGGTACGGCATATCCTCTTCCGGCAGAATGCGGGCGATGACGCCCTTGTTGCCGTGACGGCCGGCCATCTTGTCGCCGACACTCAGCTTGCGCTTCATGGCGACGTAGACCTTGACCAGCTTGATCACGCCCGGCGGCAGTTCGTCGCCCTTGGTGAGTTTTTCTTTCTTCTCGTTGACGATTTTCTTGAGAACGTCGATCTGACGCGAAGTCATTTCTTCGATCTCGTCGATCTGCTCGTTGACTCGCGGATCTTTATCGGCGTACTTGATGCGCTTCAGGTTGCGGGTTGAGATGCGTTCGATCTCATCGCGCGTGAGCATGGCGCCCTTCGACAACAGGCGCTTGTTGGTGCGCTCGTCGTGCAGGTCGGCCTGAACCTCTTTATTGCCCAGGATATTTTCCAGGCGCTTCAGGCGCTCGTCGGTCAGAATTCGGATTTCGTCCGAAAGATTCTTTTCGAGTTTGGCGATCTGCGTGGCTTCGATGGCCTTGGCGCGCTCGTCCTTTTCCTGGCCCTTGCGCGAGAAGATTTTCACATCGACGATGACGCCCTCGATGCCCGGCGGGCAGTAGAGCGAAGCGTCGCGCACGTCGCCGGCTTTTTCACCGAAGATCGCGCGCAGCAGTTTCTCTTCCGGCGTGAGCTGAGTCTCGCCCTTGGGCGTGACCTTGCCGACGAGGATGTCTCCCTGCTTGATGCTGGCGCCGATACGAATGACGCCGGCTTCGTCGAGATTGCGCAACATCGATTCACTGACGTTGGGAATGTCGCGCGTGACTTCTTCGGGACCGAGCTTGGTGTCGCGCGCTTCGATCTCGAACTCTTCGATGTGCAGCGAGGTGTAGTAATCCTCTTTGACCATCTTTTCGGAGACCAAAATCGCGTCTTCGAAGTTGTAACCGCGCCACGGCATGAAGGCGACCAGGACGTTTCGTCCCAGAGCCAACTCGCCGTGATCGGTGCAAGGGCCGTCGGCAATGACCTCACCCTTAAGGACGCGCTGCCCCTTCATGACCACCGGCTTCTGGTTGATGCAGGTGTTCTGGTTGGAGCGCTTGAACTTGGTGAGCTGATAAATGTCGCTACCGACTTCACGCGACAGCTGCGTGGGATGATGTTCGCCTTCGACGCGCACGATGATGCGCTCGGAGTCGACCGAGTCGATGATGCCGTTGCGGCGGGCGAGAACGACTGCGCCCGAGTCGCGAGCGGTGACGCCTTCCATTCCGGTGCCGACGATGGGCGCTTGCGCGCGGAGCAGGGGCACGGACTGGCGTTGCATGTTCGCGCCCATCAAAGCTCGGTTCGCGTCGTCATGCTCGAGGAACGGAACCAGCGAGGCGGCGACGGAGACGAGTTGCTTGGGGCTGACGTCGACGTAGTCCACTTCGTCGCGGCTTACGAGAACGAAGTTGCCAGCCTTGCGGGCGTTGACCAGATCGGCCACGATGCGCAGCTTGTCGTCAAGTTCGACGTTGGCCTGCGCGATGGTGTGGCGATCTTCCTCCCATGCGGAGAGGTAGAACGAGAAGGGCTCGATTTGAGCGGGCTTCTTGCGCTTGTCTTTCAGATCCGCATTGATCTTCTCGATCTCGTGCTTCTCGATGTGGTCGCCGACCTTGAAGTCACTGTCGCCCACGTTGACGATGGTGACGTAGTCGATGACGCGGCCGCCCTTGATCTTGCGATAGGGCGACTCGATGAAGCCGTAGTCGTTGATGCGGGCATAGCAGCTCAACGACGAGATCAGGCCGATGTTCGGACCTTCCGGCGTTTCAATCGGGCAGATGCGGCCGTAGTGCGTGGGGTGAACGTCGCGGACTTCGAATCCGGCGCGTTCCCGAGACAGACCGCCCGGCCCAAGGGCCGAGAGACGCCGCTTGTGCGTGATCTCGGAGAGCGGGTTGGTCTGATCCATGAACTGCGAGAGCTGCGATGATCCGAAGAATTCGCGGATCGCAGCCATGACCGGTTTCGCGTTGACCAGGTCGTGGGGCATGGCCGTCGACATTTCCTGGTAGACGGACATTTTTTCTTTGATGGCGCGTTCCATGCGGACCAGGCCGATGCGGAACTGGTTCTCCATCAACTCGCCGACCGCGCGCACGCGGCGGTTGCCGAGGTGATCGATGTCGTCGACCGCGCCGATACTTTTGCGCAGCTTGAGCAGGTACGCGATGGTGGCGTAGAAGTCGTCGGGATCGAGCGTGCGCTTGTCGAGCGAGGTCGCTTCCTGGTTCTCGTGCAGCTTGATGTTGAACTTCAGGCGGCCGACGCGCGAGAAATCGTACTTGCGCGGATCGAAGAACATGCCGTGAAACAGCGCGGTCGCGGTGTCGAGCGTCGGCGGATCGCCGGGACGCAGCTTGCGGTAGATTTCGATCAAAGCCTCTTGCGGAGTCTTGATGGCATCGCGCTTCAGCGTCTGGCTGATGACCGTGCCCACATCGTCGCGCTCGGGGAAGAACAGCAACATTTCCACCACGCCGGAGTCGAGAATCTTCGAAACCTTGTCGGCAGCCAGCTCGGAGTTCGCTTCGAGCATGACTTCGCCGGTGGTGGTGTCGACGACGTCGCCAGCCGTCCACGCGCCTTCGAGGTCGGTGATGTCGACTTCGATTTCGGTGATCTTCGCCTTCTGAATTTCCTTCAGAATCGCGTGGTTGATCTTGCGGCCGGAGTGCGCAATCTCGTCCCCAGACTTGTTCTTCACGCTGTGGGCGAGCTTCATGCCCAGCAGGTTGGTGGCTTTTTCGCTGGATGGATCGAGCGTCCAGTAAAGCTTCTTGTCGCGGACCGCAATGCGATCCGTGGTGTAGAAGGTCTTGAGAATATCTTCGCCGGAGCGCAGGCCGAGGGCGCGCAGGAAAATCGTGCCCAGGAATTTGCGCTTGCGATCAATGCGGACGTAGAGCACGTTTTTCTGGTCGTACTCGAACTCGACCCACGATCCACGGTAAGGAATGATCTTGCCGAGGAAGTAGGTGCGATTGTTTGCAGTCTCGAAGAAGACGCCGGGCGAACGGTGCAACTGGCTGACAATGACGCGCTCGGTGCCGTTGATGATGAAGGTGCCGTTCTGCGTCATCAGCGGAACATCGCCGAAGAAGACTTCCTGCTCCTTGATGTCGCGGATGGAACGGTTGCCGGTCTCGACATCCTTGTCGAAGATGGTCAGCCGCATGGTGACCTTGAGCGGAGCGGAATACGTCATGCCACGCTCTTCGCACTCGGCCACGTCATATTTCAGTTGCAGGCCGACCGGGTCGCCGCACTTGTTGCAGAAGTCCGGAGTGTTGGCGTTGTAGGTTCCGCACTTCTGGCAGAGCACTTCGCCGGGATGAAAGGGATCGGTAATAACGGTGGATCCGCAATTTTTGCAAGTGGTGCGCAGGTGATGCAGACCTTTGAGGTGTCCGCACTTGCACTCCCAGTTACCAATGGCGTAATCCACAAACTCAAGTTGTGATACGTTGCGAAAATCGGTGATGGGGAAAACGGATTGAAACACCGCCTGCAAGCCGCCGTCTTCGCGCTCGCTGGGGAGCTTGTCCATTTGCAGGAAGCGGTCGTAAGAACGCTTCTGGACCTCAATCAGGTTCGGAATCTGGATGGTTGCCGGAATTTTGGAAAAATCAAAGCGTTTGCGGAAGGCATTAATCTTCATCGTCAAGAAACTCCCAATCTCACGCGCAGCCGGAGGCCGCGCTCTAACCGCGAATGTGGGGCGCGTCGTTACTGTGAAAGCCGCGCCGCGGTAACCTACCTTGCGAAGGACCTCTACAACCTGGGACCTACGTGCACACTAAAAAGACAACGGGGCGCCCGCGGGGACAGTCATTCCCGCAGACGCCGTTCGAGGCGTTTAGCCAATCTTGATTTGAACTCTTTCGCGCCAGTTCTCCGGCCTGTTTCCGCTTCGCCTGCCCGCGAAGCAGTTGCCCAAAACTTCCCATGCGGGCCTCGCCCGCACACAATGAAACCTGAGTAGCGATGTTAAGTTAGATGCTAACACCGCCCCATAGGGTTCAACAAGTAGGAACGTATAAGAAAAACGATTTTGCACCGAATGTGGTGCGGTTATGTGGAGCAGGGCACTCTTGCCCGCCGAGCCTTGGCCCGATGCTGCCGGCAAGCAGGCAGGAGTGCCCGCTGGCGGCACGACCAACATAACCTGGTTACTTTACTTCTACGGTCGCGCCGGCTTCGGTGAACTTCTTCTTGATGGTCTCGGCTTCGTCCTTGGAAACGCCTTCCTTGATGCTCTTAGGCGCTCCGTCGACCAGTTCCTTGGCTTCTTTCAAGCCCAGGCTGGTGACTTCGCGGACGGCCTTGATCACGTTGATTTTGTTGGCACCGACTTCCTTGAGGACGACGGTGAACTCGGTCTTCTCTTCGGCCGGAGCCGCTGCCGCCGCGCCGCCGCCGCCCGCCACCATCACCGGGGCTGCTGCCGCCGCCGAAACGCCGAGACGCGATTCCAGCTTCTTGACCAGCTCTGCCGCTTCGAGAAGCGACAAGCCTACGATTGATTCTTCCAGTTGTGCGAGATCCGCCATGTTAGTTCTCCAGTATGTTTAGACTTTTTTCTTTTTCGAAGAGACGCGATTTGCGCGTCTCGCTTTCGCCGTCCGCCAGCCACGGTTTCCAGTGCGGCAGGTCCTGATTCCGAGCGCCAGACAACGCCGGGAATGAACCGCGCAACCCCTGACTTGCAAACAACCAAACTTTTTTGTGTGGAGCGGGCACTCTTGCCCGCTCGCCTTAGCAGTGCTGCCAGCAAAAACCACGCTCGCTGCGCTTGCTGGACGGGCGAATGCGCCCGTCCCCACACAATCTCTCTTTCTCTTTCTACAGAAGCTCTTACGCTTCTTTGAACTTCTTTTGCTGCACTGCCTGATCGATGACTACCGCCAGGTTGCGTGGGACGGCGTTGATGGCCGTGGCCAGGCGCTGGGCCGGGGCATTGATCAGGAACAGGAGCTTCGAATACAGCTCTTCTTTCGACGGCATCGTGGCCAGGGCTTCAATCTCTTTGAGATTGATGACGCGGCCTTCGACCACACCGATCTTGAAGGTGAATTCCGGCGTGTCCTTGGCGTATTTCGTGAGCGCCTTGGCCATGGCGACCGGATCGCCCGTGGTGTAGGCGATCGAAGTCACGCCCGCCAGATCTTTCAACGCGCCCTCAACCTTGGTGCCCTTGGCGGCGCGCTCGGCCAGCGTGTTCTTGACCACCTGATATTTCGCTCCCGCCGCGCGCAGTACCTTGCGCAGCTCGTAGTCCTGGGGAACGGTCATCTTGGTGTAAGTGGCCACGACGACGTTGGCAACATTCTTCAGATCTTTGCTTAGCTTCTCGACTTGCTCTGTCTTCTTCGCTTTGGTAACCGCCATAATTCCATCCCTCGTAAATGATCTTCGGTGCGCTGAAGCGCCCGGACGGACGAATGCGTCCGTCCCCACGAAAAACTTATGCTTTTGCAGCCGTCTCGATCGGAGTCACGTCCACCATGATTCCCGGGCCCATCGTCGAACTCAGGTAGCAGCCTTTGATGTATTTGCCCTTGGCGACCGACGGCTTGGCCTTGATCACGCTGGTGATGAGCACGGTCGCGTTCTCGATCAGCTTGTCGGGCGTAAACGAAATCTTGCCGACGGGGCAGTGAACCAGCGCGGTCTTGTCGGTACGGAATTCGACTTTACCGGCTTTGACTTCCTGAACAGCTTTGCCCACGTCGAAGGTGACGGTGCCGGTTTTCGGGTTCGGCATCAGGCCCTTGGGGCCGAGCACTTTGCCCAGACGTCCGACGGATTTCATCACGTCGGGAGTGGCGATGAGGGCGTCGAAGTCGGTCCAGTTTTCCTTGGTGATCTTCTCGACCATCTCTTCGCCGCCGAAGAAATCGGCGCCCGCCGCTTCGGCTTCTTTAATCTTGTCGCCGGTGGCAATGACCAGAACTTTTTTCGATTTGCCGAGGCCATGCGGCAGAACCACTGTGCCGCGGACCATCTGGTCGGCGTGCTTGGGATCGACTCCCAGGCGCATGGTGACTTCGACGGTCTCGTCGAACTTGGCGAATTTTACTTTCTGCAGAAGAGGAACGGCGTCCTGCAGAACGTAGGGGCGCTTCTCGACTGCGGAGTGCGCCTTGGCGATGTTCTTTCCTTCTTTTTTCATTTCGTTTTCCTTGTCTCCCACCGCTGACCGTTGAATCGATCAGCCGTGGTGATGTTGACTCAAAACCTTATGTAGCGCGGGCACTCTTGCCCGCGAACTCTAACCACGTCGACGACGCCAGCCAAAAGCACGCTCGCTTTGCTCGCTGGACGGACGAATGCGTCCGTCCCCACCTAAACCTAGCCAACTACTTCGATGCCCATCGATCTTGCGGTGCCGCGGATGCTCTTGATTGCGGTGTCGACCGAGGCGGCGTTCAGGTCAGGCATCTTTTGCTTCGCGATGTCTTCGACCTGCTTGGCGGTCACTTTGCCGACTTTATCTTTGTTGGGCACGCCCGATCCCTTGGCGATGCCGGCGGCGCGCTTCAACAGAATCGAGGCCGGAGGCGTCTTGGTGATGAAGGTGAAGGAGCGGTCGCTGTATACCGATACGACGACCGGGATGATCAGGCCTTCCATTTCCTTCTGGTTGGTTCTGGCATTGAACTGCTTGCAGAACTCCATGATATTGATCTGCGCCTGGCCGAGCGCCGGGCCCACGGGGGGCGCGGGAGTCGCTTTGCCGGCGGCGATCTGCAGCTTGACGTAACCTGTAACTTTTTTTGCCATAATCTCTCTTCCGTCCGCGGTGCGAGTCTAGGATTTTCGGCTCGGCGTTCTGCGGACTTTCTATTCGAGACTCAATCCCTCAGGGGCTGAAGCCCAGTCTCGTTGGGCTTCTTGCGGCGCGGCTTAAGCCGCGCCCTTTCAAAACCTATGCGACCTTCTCGACCTGGTTGAACTCGAGTTCTACCGGGGTGGAGCGGCCGAAAATTGTGACCATTACTTTCAGCGTTTCGCGGTCTTCGTTCACTTCGTCGACGATTCCGGTGAAGCTGGCGAACGGGCCTTCGGTGATGCGGACCGATTCGTTCTTCTCGAACTTGACCTTGAGCTTCGGCTTCTCGCGGCTGTCAGCAACTTTGTAGACGATGTGCTGGACTTCTTCTTCGGAGAGCGGCGTGGGCTGCTGCCCGGTGCCGACGAATCCGGTGACGCGCGGCGTCGATTTCACGACGTGCCACACGTGATCGTCCATGTCCATTTCAACCAGCACGTAGCCGGGATAGAACATACGCTCGGAGGTGTACTTCTTGCCGCCGCGCACTTCGGTGACCGACTCAGTCGGGATCAGCACTTTGCCGATCTTTTCCTGCAGCCCGAAGGCCGCGACGCGCGACTCGAGCGATTCTTTCACCTTGCGCTCAAACCCGGAATAGGAGTGGATGATGTACCACTTCATGTTCGGATTCTTGGGGGCTTCGGCGGTGGTGGTGGCACCTTCCGCCGTGGGAGGATGCTGTTCGCCTTCTCCGCCTGAGGCTGCTTCGTTTTTTTCTTCGTCCGCCATAATTGCGTTCTTCACTGCGATCGTCGATTCTCGTTGGTGCTACTGCGCCTTGAAATAGTGGAACAGATAGGTGACGCCGTGCTGAATCGCGTAGTCGATGATCGCGAAGTACAGCGCGAAAATGAATACGGTGATGACCACGACCGCGGTGGTGGCCTGCACTTCTTTCCACGTGGGCGTGGTGACCTTGCGCATTTCGGTGCGCACGTCGTTGTAGAAGGTCCTGATGCGCTCGGGCCAGCCCTTCACCGTGGTTACGATTGCATTCTGTTCTGCGATGGTCGCCATCCTTCTTCTACTTCCTTCCGGCTCTGCGCCTTGCGGCCCGGTCCGAGCCTTTAAAACTCTGGCAGGGGCGGAGGGATTCGAACCCCCAAGTTCGGTTTTGGAGACCGACAGTTTAACCGTTGAGCTTACGCCCCTGTAACCCTGATTGAGTAATCTGGTAATTGGGTAATTTTGTAATTTGAAATCTGCGCTTTTCAAATTACCAAATTACCCAATTGCTCAATTACAAAATCTACTTCACTTCCTTGTGCGGCGTGTGCTTGCGGCACCGCCGGCAGAATTTTTTGAATTCCAGCCGTTCGGTGGTCGTCTTCCGATTCTTGGTCGTCGAGTAGTTCCGCTCTTTGCAATCACCGCATTGTAGTGTCACGATTTCTCGGGGCATTGCCTGACTCCAAATCCTGCTTAGTTTGTTCCGTCCCTAACGGGACTCGTTCTTTTTGTCGATACTTCCCCGGGGCTTACGCCCCGGGCTATATCATTTCGCCCCTTCGGGGCTGCTGTCGACATAACTTCAACTGTCCCGTTTTGCTGACAGCTGAAAGCTAATAGCTGACAGCTTGCTACTGAATAATTTCCGCGATCGTTCCGGCGCCTACCGTATGTCCGCCTTCGCGAATCGCGAAGCGCAGGCCCTTTTCCATGGCGACCGGCGTGATCAGTTCGATGACGAGAGAAACGTTGTCTCCCGGCATCACCATCTCGGTGCCCGCCGGCAACTCCGCGACTCCAGTCACGTCCGTCGTTCGCAGATAAAACTGCGGACGGTATCCTTTGAAGAACGGCGTGTGTCGCCCGCCTTCTTCTTTCGTCAGGATGTAGACCTCGGCCTTGAACTTGGTGTGCGGCGTGATCGATCCCGTCTTCGCCAGCACCATGCCGCGCTCGACATCTTCTTTCGCAATGCCGCGCAGCAGCAGGCCAGCGTTGTCGCCCGCCATGCCTTCGTCCAATTGCTTCTTGAACATTTCGACGCCCGTGACCACCGTCTTGCGGGTCTCGCGGAAGCCGACGATTTCCACTTCTTCGCCCACCTTCACTTTGCCGCGCTCGATACGTCCCGTGACCACCGTGCCGCGTCCCTGAATCGAAAAAATATCTTCAATCGGCATCAGGAAGGGCTTGTCCAGTTCGCGCGCCGGCTGCGGCACATACTTGTCCACCGCCGCCATCAACTCATCAATCTGCGCTTCCGCCTTCGCGTCGCCGTTCAGCGCGTTCAGCGCCGACACCCGCACCACCGGAACGTCGTCGCCCGGGAACTTGTAGGACTTCAGCAGTTCGCGAACTTCGAGTTCGACCAGTTCGAGCAACTCCGGATCATCCACCGCGTCAACTTTGTTCAACGCCACGACCAGATACGGCACGCCCACCTGGCGGGCCAGCAGCACGTGCTCGCGCGTCTGCGGCATCGGACCATCCGTCGCCGCGACCACCAGAATGCCGCCATCCATCTGCGCCGCGCCGGTGATCATGTTCTTGATGTAGTCGGCGTGACCCGGGCAATCGACGTGCGCGTAGTGCCGGTTCGCCGTCTCATACTCGACGTGCGCCGTCGCAATGGTGATGCCGCGAGCTTTTTCTTCCGGAGCGTTGTCGATCGAATCAAACGACCGAAACGTGTTCTTCGGATTGTGCTTCGACAATACCTTCGTGATCGCCGCCGTCAGCGTGGTCTTGCCATGATCGATGTGACCAATCGTGCCTACGTTGCAGTGCGGCTTATTGCGGTCAAATTTCTCTTTCGCCATTTCTACTTTTCTCCGTAGAGACGTTGCTTGCAACGTCTCGTCTCACCACGCACCGGCCTGCCTGCACCGGCCTGCTCTCACCAGCCTGCTCTCACCAGCCTGCTCTCACCAGCCTGCTCTCACCAGCAAAGAGACGTAGCGAGCTACGTCTCTACAGGAACTAATAGCTCAATAATACTGGTACAGCTTCTTGAACTTGTGCCTTAGCGACTGGTCTACCGTTTCGAGCTTCGACAGATAAAACTCGCGCATCTGCGCCTGATCGGAGATGGGGAGCGAATCGTACAGGCTCTTCGCTTCCAATCCCTTTTCTGCGAACTGCTCCAGCACGCGCTGCGCCAGGACCGCATCCAGATCTCGAACGCGAATTCCCTTGCGATCCAACTGCTTCAGGAATCGTCCCACGTTCTCTGGCAGGAACGCCTTCTCGATGGCGGCCTGCAGCCTCGAGAACTCCTGCGCCTTTTCAACCTTGATCGTTGCCTGTTCGAAAGCCACTGTCATTCCCTGACTACATTCGATGTCTGGAGCGGGAGACGGGAATCGAACCCGCGACCAACAGCTTGGAAGGCTGTGACTCTACCACTGAGTTACTCCCGCCCTTACAAAAGCTCTCAGCTTTCAGCCGTCAGCTTTCAGCTAAAACCGCCGCGGCTAAAGCCGCTTTTCAATCCCGACTCTACCGGCGCGGCTTGAAGCCGCGCCCTTTCAAAGCCCTTCCATCCAAATTCTGGAGCCGATGATCAGGATTGAACTGATGACCTCTCCCTTACCAAGGGAGTGCTCTACCAACTGAGCTACATCGGCCCTGCAAACCCATCTACTCGGCGTCGCTCTGGCTGCCGTGCAGCACATCTTTGCGGCGCACCCAGCTTTTCACCGCGAACAGCGCCAGAATCAGGAGCGTGGCGCCTCGAATCCGCGAATTGCTGATCGTCATCCACGTCAGCACTCCCAGCACGACGTAGGCGATCAATGCTCCAGCTAATCGGTTCATCTAAAGTTCCCTCGCAAAAAGCGCTTGGGATTTGCCAGCAGGCTCCCGCTCCGCTCACGCCTGCTCAACGCCTCACGACTGGTGCACAGGGAAGGATTCGAACCTTCGTACCTCGCTAGGAGGGACAGATTTACAGTCTGTTGGCTTTAACCACTCACCCACCTGTGCGAAAACTTTCGGGCGATGCGGCCGCTGCTTTTCACTCCAACCCAGTCACACGCACGCCAAACCCGCAGACCAACGCAGCACTAGATACAGACTTCGTCCGAACAACTCTGCGAACAAACTCTGCTGAACATGCTCTGCCAAATACGCTCCGCTAAACATGTTCTGCTGAACAGGGAAACCAAGTCGCGTGACTTTCGCGAAGATCACTGCATTGCGGGGGTTCCGAATGAAGTGTGTTTTGGAAAAACCTGTTACGCCGCTAGCTAGTCCGCCGCCTGCCGAAAACTTACTCGTACTCTGGAGCTGGCGAAGGGAATCGAACCCCCGACCCTCTGATTACAAATCAGATGCTCTACCGACTGAGCTACGCCAGCAACTGGGGAAAGGCGCGCTTCCGCGCAAACTTATCCCACGGATCCCTTCCAGATGTCCGGGACAATTGTAAACGATATCACAGGGGTAAGATGGGGCGCAATGGGGAGGTGAGGCACCGGGCTCGTGCGGACTACGTGCACAGCTGTTATACGCGAGATCCTTCCCTCCGCCTGAAATGCGGCTCCGGTCAGGATGACCCCATCTTACTCTAGCGGCTAACTTCCCTTTGCCATTCTTACGATCGGCAGCGTCTCGCCGTTGGCTAGCGGGACTTCCTGCTTTTCCAGTTCAACGTAGCCTTTGGCGCGGTAGAAGGGGATGCCGCTCAGGGTGGCGCCCATTTCGAGGCGGGTGAATCCGGCTTGGATGGCGGCTTTCTCGCAGGCTTCGAGGATCAGGGTGCCCAGGCCTTGGCGGGCCCAGTTGGGATGGACGAAGAAGGCTCGGATTTTGGCGGCTTCGTGGTGAGGGTCGAGGAGGGAGTCTTCGCGGGCGGCGTACTGGTCGCCTCCGTAGAGGGTGCGGCGCTTGCTCCATCCGCCGCAGGCTGCGATTTGGTTTTCGACTTCTACTGCGAAATAGGTTCCGTCGGCGATGAGTTGGGTGTCGACTCCGTAGACGCTGGTCAGGGCGCCTTCGATCTGGGTGGGGGAATAATCCTGCGGCTTGCAGGCCGCGGACGCTGGCTTCGATGATTTCGCGCAGGCGGGGGATGTCGGCGGGCGAGGCTTGGCGCAGGCGCGGGGTCATGGTCGACATTTTATCGGGTGGGTGAGGTTTCGGGCGATGACTGGATGGGGATGTCGAGCTTTGCTCGACCAGGATAGCCAGGGCGGCTGTCCCTACCTACACGGCGCTCGCTGCGCTCGCCGGACGGACGAATGCGTCCGTCCCCACGTGTGCGCTTAAGCATCCCCTTATAATGCTTGTCTCATGGCTAACTTTGCTTCGGTGGACGAGCAGCTTACTTATCTCAAGAAGGGCGCGGCGGAAATTATTCGCGAGGCCGACTTGCGGGCGAAGCTCGAAAAGTCGCGGGCTTCGGGCAAGCCTTTGCGCGTGAAGCTTGGGATGGATCCTACTGCGCCGGATCTGCATTTGGGGCATACGGTGGTGCTGCGTAAGCTGAAACATTTTCAGGATCTGGGGCACACCGCGATTTTTCTGATCGGCGATTTTACCGGGATGATCGGCGATCCGACGGGGCGTTCGGCTACGCGGCCTCCGCTCTCGCGCGAGCAGGTGGAGCAGAATGCGGAGACTTACAAGACGCAGGTGTTCAAGATTCTTGATCCGCAGAAAACGGTGATCGATTTCAACCGGCGGTGGATGGGCGCGTTCACAGCGGACGATTTTGTGCGGCTGCTGGCGAAGTTCACGGTTTCGCAGTTGCTGGAGCGCGAGGATTTTCATAAACGATTTCAGGAGGAGAAGCCGATCTCGGTGCATGAGCTGCTGTATCCGCTGGTGCAGGGATATGACTCGGTGGCGCTGGAAGCGGATGTCGAGCTGGGCGGCACGGATCAGAAATTTAATTTGCTGGTGGGACGCGAGTTGCAGCGGGCGTATGGGCAAGAATCGCAGGTGGTGCTGACCACGCCGATTCTGGAGGGGCTCGACGGCGTGCAGAAGATGTCGAAATCGCTTGGCAACGCGATCGGCATTCACGAACCGCCGCTGGAGATGTACGGGAAGATCATGAGCATCTCCGACGAGATGATGTGGAGATATTACGAACTGCTGACGGATGAGTCGGTGGCGGAGATCGAGAAGATGAAGCGCGAGGCGCATCCGATGCAGGCGAAGAAAGAACTCGCGCGGAGGATCGTGGCGGATTTTCATTCGGCAGAAGCGGCGGGGAAGGCGGCGGAGGATTGGGCGCGGCAGTTTCAGAAGGATGAGGTGCCGGAGGATGTGGAGGAGATCGAAGTCGAAGCGCCAGGAAACAAGATACGAATCGACAAACTGCTGGCTCGCACCGGGCTGGCGGCATCAATAAGCGAGGCCGGCCGAATGGTGAAGCAAGGCGCAGTGAAAGTGGGCGGCGCGGTCGTTAATGATCCGTCGAAGGTGCTCGATATTTCTGATCGGCCCACGTTGCAGGTTGGGCGCAAGATCAGGCGGGTTCGGCCAGGAATCCCTGGCACGGGAATCGTTACAGAATCGTTGTCCCAATAACCACTTAACTACGCTCAGGATGACATGGGGACGGATCGATCCCTCGATCCTGCGATGGTCCGCGCGAGCGCAGTGCAGCTTACGGTAACAAGCCGAATACTGCTACTCCGGTTGGTGTGCCTACGTAGACTTTTCCGTTCACGATGGTTGGCGCCATGAATTTGTTGCCGTTGCCGAACTGGTCGCGGCCTCCGGCGGCTTGGTTGCTGTTGTAGAGTTCGTTCAGCGTGGCTGCGTTGTAGGCGTGAAGCACGGCGGGACTGCTGCTCTCGATCGCCCAGACGATTCCGTTGCTGGAGCCGTTGGCGGAGACGCTTGGAATCACGCCGGGATATTGGAAACTGTTTGCGGTTCGTGCTGTGGCCGCGGACAACTTCGCGTTGGTGATGGGGAAGGCTTGAATCGCATTGCCCACTGATCCGTAGTAGACAACGTTGTTGAAGTAGGCGGGCATGGCCCACACGCCGCCGGGGAGGGCTCCGGGAAGTTCCTGATAGACAGCGTTGTTGTTGCCGGGAGTGAATTTGCCCATGGAGTCGCGGTTCACTACGTACAGGTTTCCGTCTTTCCCTGCGCCGACGGCTAAATGCATGGTCTGGCCCGATCCGTTGCTGAGATCGGGAAGCAGCATCTCTCCGCCGGAGCCGAGGTCGGTGTCGCTGCCGTTTTCCGACGATTGGTTGTACATCTCAAAATAATCGGCGACGGCGAGCTTGTTGTTGGTGGTCGAAAGTTTCATGAAAGCGTTGCCGTAGTCGCCGTTGCTGGGGAATCCGTTGGTAAGGCTTGTGTCGAAGTCGCCGTTGGCGTCGAGGAAGTAGATGTTTCCCGAACTGTCGGCGGCGAGACCATCGCCCGCCATCCAGATCGCGCCTTCGTAGCCATTCGGCGTCACGTTCAACACGCTGGTCTGCGCCAGGGTTGAGGCGCTGTAGCTGATGATCCATCCGGTGTAGGGACGAATGTCGCAGTGCGAAGCCCATGCGGTGTAGATGATGCCGTTCAACTCGAGCAAGCGCGGCGCGCTCTTTATATTGCCCGGGATCGAAGATCGACATCCGTGCCGTTGCTGTTGTCGCCGGTGCCGGGATAAGTCGCCTGAATTTCTACGGGCCCGCCAAACATTTCGGTGCCGAGGGCTAGATCGAGCGCGTGCAGGCGCTGGAAATAGGTGCCGCTGCTGTTCTTCGACATCGCGACTACGTAGACCACTCCGTTGGGACCCAGGCTGCGATCGATGACGGGAGTGGAGGTGACGCCGATCTGCGGGTTGACCTGATCGCAACTGCGGGTGTCGGAAGTTGTCTCGCTGGACTGAAGCAGGTTCGTGCTCCAGAGAGGTGCAGTGCCGGGGCTGTCGGCATCGAAGGCGTAGACGGTATCGTTCTCGGCGGCGACGATCAGCACGTTGTGCTTGTTGCCCGCTACCGTGACAGCCGAGGCGTAAAGCGGTTCTGCGTCGATGCTGGCGTTCGCTGTTGTGAAGGCGCCTAGCTTACCGAATGTTGAGGACACGACATTGCTCGTGGTCAGGATGGTTTCGGCGAGATTCTGGCCGGTGCGAGCGATGTCGTTGTGATAGGTGAGCACATCGGTTGATCCGGTGGCGGTCGTGACGGTGAGAGTTGCTGTGTTGCTGGTCACGTTGCCGGCTGCGTTCGTGATGATGACGCTGAATTGCGATCCGCTGTCAGTAAGCTGAGTTGCCGGGGTGGTGTAACTCGCTGTGTTTGCGCCGCTGATTGCGCTCGTTCCCTTTTGCCATTGATAGGTCAGGGGAGCGGTGCCGTTGGCCGCTACGGAGAAGGTTGCAGTCTGGCCGCTGGTGACGGACTGATTCGAGGGTTGGGTCTGAACGCTGGGAGCAGTGGGCATGTTACCGCCGCCGCCGCTGTAGGAGTTGCTGCCGCCACATGCGGAAAAGAACAGGCAGAGTGCGGCCAGGCAAAACGCGAGGAGCGGGCGCGGCAGCGGCATGGTTCTTCCTCCAAATATGGCTGCATCATGATGACAGCCCGTGCGCGCTTTGGGGAGAGACTGCGCGGTTACGATCGGGAACGGCCAACAGGCCAATGGTGGTGGTGAGATTCGCACGGTGAGAGCGACGGCATACGGTCTGCGCTAGCATGAGTTGCGGAGCTATGCTCCGCTGGACAGCCGGGGGCGGCTGTCCCTACATAGAGCTTGTCGCTACATAGAGCTAGTCCCTACATAGAGGTCAAGCATGCGCGCCGCGGCTATTTTCGGGCTGGGATGTTCGCCTAAAAAGCTTCGACCGTTTCAGACGGACGCGGCGGTGGAATGGCGGATGGGAATGCCGGCTTCTTCGGATGAGGCAGATGCGGTTCTTATTTTTGGCGGCGATGGGACGGTGCACCGGCATCTGGCGTCTTTGGTGCGGCTGGGATTGCCGGTTCTGGTTGTGCCTGCGGGGAGCGGAAATGATTTTGCGCGGGCGCTGGGAATTCGGGGAGTGCGGGATTCGGTGGCGGCCTGGGAGAAATTTTGCAAAGGATTGGGTTCGGTTCGCACTATTGATTTGGGAGTGATCACATCGTTCGGAAGTGCCGGCGAGTCGCCGGCGCTACACAAATATTTCTGTTGTGTGGCTGGGTTGGGGTTGGATGCCGAGGTCAACCGGCGGGCAAACCGTTTGCCGCGGTGGGTGCGGGGGCACGGCGGGTACGTTCTTTCTTTGCTGCCTGCGATTTTTCGTTTGCTCCGTTGCCGGTCAAAATTCTGACGCGCCCTGACGGTCAGAATTCGGAGTGGACGGTTCGCAGCGATCGTGCCACTACGCTGGCCGCGTTTGCGAACACTCCGGTGTATGGCGGTGGGATGAAGATCGCGCCGCTCGCGAAGATGGACGATGGGCTGCTGGATATCTGCGTGGTTGGCGGCGTGGATCCGTTCAAGTTGTTCTGCATGTTTCCTACGGTGTATGGCGGAGGGCATTTAAAGATCGCGGAAGTAAGTTATTCGCAGGCGGAGTGGGTGCGGGTGGAAAGCGAGTGTCCCCTCGACATTTATGCGGATGGCGAATTTGTGTGTCAGACTCCGGTGGAGATCGGAGTGCAGCGAGGGGCGTTGCGGGTGATTGTGGCGTCGTAGAAGCTAAAGTCATTACCACGAAGGACACGAAGTTACACGAAGGAACCCGCTCGATGAGCGAAGGTGACCTTTCTGGCGAACGGCGGCGCTTGGGATGACCCGGGCTTGATTGGCGCAGCGAAACAGTCCCGGTGCTAAACTTTCCTCATGGCTGACGGACGCTCGCGCACACTGCTTTGGGTATTGATTGGCGGAGGAGCTTTTTTCCTCTTCGTGCTGGCCGTGTTCACTCTGGTGTACCTGACGCTGCATGCCGGGAACACGGAGGGCGCGGGGCTCACCAGTTTCGGCGACCGCATCGGCGTGGTCGATCTGGATGGCGTGATTCTTGTCGCCGCAGCCGGTGGTGGGCGAGCTGAAAAAATTTGCCGACGACTCTTCCATCAAGGCAATCATTATTCACGTGAATTCGCCGGGCGGCGGCGTGGCCGCTTCGGAAGAGATTTATCGCGAAGTGAAGCGCATCCGGGCGGAGAAGAAAAAGAAGATTGTGGTTTCGATTGAGACCGTGGGCGCGAGCGGAGCATTTTATGTGGCTTCGGCTTCGGACAAAATTTTTGCCGATGAAGGCAGCATCGTGGGATCGATTGGCGTGATCGCGGAATGGATGAACTATGGCGACCTGCTGAAGTGGGCGAAGCTGAAAAATGTCGTGATCAAGACGGGCGAGTTTAAGGATACGGGGAATCCGGCGCGCGATCTGACTCCGAACGAGCAGGCGTACATGCAAGCGCTGATCGACAACATGTTCGGGCAGTTCATCAAGGCGGTGGCCGATGGACGCGGCATGAAGGTCGACGACGTGAAGGCGATTGCGAACGGCAAAGTCTGGACCGGGCAACAGGCGCTGGACATGAAGCTGATCGACAGCGTTGGCGATTTCCAGGCGGCGGTGGCGGATACGGCGAAGTCGGTGGGGATCAGCGGCGAGCCCACGCTGGTGCGTCCGGACAAAGATCGCAGGACGCTGATGGATCTGCTGCTGGGGGATGTGTCGCAGTACATTCCGAGCCGGGAAAAGCTGATGGAGCAGCAGGTGGGATTTTATTATCTGTGGAAGTAGGGGGCGTGTAGATGGGCGCCCCTCAGCGGCTAAAGCCGGTGTTCTTGTGGGTTATAATGGCACGAGTGGAACTCGTGCCCTTCCCGTTCTTGTTTGCCTTTCCCGTTTTGTTTTCCTTTTCCGTTTTCATTTCCCTTCCCGTTTTTGTTTGCCTTCCCGGCAATCGCAGCGCTGAAGCGCCGCCCACCCGAAAGCATTGCGCAGGCATTTCCGTCTCCCACCCTTGCGCAGAAAACGCGCAAGGATGGGGCAGCCACATTCGTTTTTCTGCCCTTTCCCGAATTTTTGCAAGGATGGGGCAGCCTCGTCTGTGGCCCTTCCAGGCAAACGAATCGTGGTGGAACTTGCATCCAACCCCTGAAATTTGAGAAGGTTATGGATGCTGGCGCGGCGGACCGCCGGGCGCCGGGAGCTATCAGGGGGCGAAATGACCAAAGCCGATCTCATTGATGAAGTCTCGCGTTTGGCGGAACTTACGCGGAAAGACAGCGAAGTGATTGTGGAAACGATCTTCGACAGCGTGGTGCGCTCGCTGCGCGCCGGCGACAAGATCGAGATTCGCGGCTTTGGCAGTTTTCGTACACGGCAGCGGCGGCCTCGCGTGGGACGCAACCCCAAGACCGGCGAGCGTGTGGAAGTGCCCGCGAAGAAAATCCCTTTCTTTAAGCCCAGCAAGGAATTGAAAGATCTGGTGAATGCGAGCGCGGCCGCGGCGGTGCCTGCGGCTCCGGTTACTCCTCCCGCGACTCCTGCCCCTACGGCGTAGGGCTGCCGCAAGTCTTTAACGGAAATCGAAAAACGAAAATCGGGCCAGTAGCGCCTCGCTTCGCTCGGTGGACAGCCGAGGCGGCTGTCCCTACACGACCTCTATTCGGACGAATGCTGCCGGCTACGTGTTTACTTTCCCAGATACAGGTCGGCTACTTTCAGGGCTAGCTCTTCGGGATCGATGTCTGTGCGGTTGGCCAGGACGATTATGGTCAGCTTGTCATCGGGGAAGCGCTGAATGGTGGTGCGGAAGCCGATGGTGCCTCCATCGTGCGACATGCGCTTGTGGCCCTGGTGGGGATCGAGAAACCATCCGAAGCCGTAGTGGATGGTTGAGCCGTCGTCGAGTTTTGCCGGGCCTTCGGTGGGCTGGGCGGGAGTTAGTGCCGGCTGCATCTCAGTTTCGGATAGCAGCGTGTGGTCGCGGAGGGCGCGGTCCCACTTGGCTAGATCGTCGAGCGAGGAATAAATGCCGCCGTCGCCAAGGACCGCCGAGGTTGGGCTCTGGTCGGTCTCCTGCCAGCCGGCGTCGGTCTTGGTGTGTCCATAGGCGCGGTGCGGGACTTCGTTCTTTCCCTTTTCGTAGTCCAGCGTGTTCTTCATCTTCAGGGGAACGAAAATTCTTTCGTGCAGAAATTGGCCGAAGGGTTCGCCGGAAACTTTTTCTACGATCATCGCCAGAACGGCGTATCCCGAGTTGCTGTACTCCCACTTGGTGCCCGGCGGAAACTTGCCGCTCGTCTGCTGCTCCATCAGCTTTAGCACTCCGGCGTCGAGAATTTGCGGAACTTTTTCGGGCGGCGTGTTGCCGTATTGCTTCATCAACAGTTCGCCGTAGTCCTCGAGGCCGGAAGTGTGGTTGAGCAGGTTGCGGACGGTGATCGATTTGCCGTAGGCGGGAAATTCCGGGAAGAAGTCGGTGAGGTGGTCGTCGTAGTGCAGCTTGCCGTCGCGGGCGAGCAGCATGATGCAGGTCGCCGTGAACTGCTTGGTGAATGAGGCGAGGCGGAAGTTCGTGGCGGGGTCGATGGGATGCTGGGTGCGGAGATCGGTGACGCCGTAGCCGCGGCGAAATACGGGCTTTCCGTTGCGCACGACCAGCACGGCTGCGCCGGGAGCGTTGCTGGACTTGAGTGAGGAGAAGATGGCGTCGATCTGGGTGGAGGAGACTTGTGCAGACGCGACGATCGGGGAACAACAAGCTGTGGCGAGAAGCGCGATTGCGATTCGATATCTCAAGGGAAGGGCCTCAGATGCTTAGACACCGGACTTTAGCAGATTGGATCGTTTTCGCATGCTGAGCCGGACAGCCGGGGCGGCGTCGCTTCATGCTGGGGCGGACAGCCGGGGCGGCTGTCCCTATGTGAGCCGTTAAAACCTGCCCGGACGAATGCGTCCGGGCCTACGTGTTTCGCTCAGCTTCGGGGCCGCCGGCGCCCATCAGGATCAGGGAGCGTTCGGCGAAGGGAGCGTAGAGCAGTATGGCGGTGAGGCCGAGCGCGAGGCCGTAGCCGATCTGCTGAACTAGCAGGAACGGGGCCAGGGCCCAGAGTTCGTCGAGCGGGAAGATGAACGCGAACAGGCGAAGGAATTTTTCCCGCAGGCCGGGCGCGTTGAAGGCGGCTGCCGTCATGAGATAGAGGCGTGTGGGGATGCCCACCACCGCGGTGATGATTAACAGGACAAGAACCCAACTGGGACGGGCGAAGGTCGCGGGGATGATTTCTTCCACCACGTGTAGCCGCGCGAGGGAGATGAGATAGAAGCAGAAGTACATCACCTGCAGAAGAACGAAGAGCGTGCGCACCAGCGAGCGGGAGGCGGTGGGAATTTCGTGAGACGCGGTGAGCAGGGTTTTGATCACGCTGGGCCTTCGTTCAGCCGCCCGCCGCTGACGGTTCGGAAGATTCCGACGGTGCTGCGGGTTGCTGTTGCGCGGGCTCTTCGGTCTTCGTCACTTCATTCGGAGCGGAATCTCCGCCATCGACTTGAACCGGAGCGATGAAGCGGTATCCGCGGCGGGCCAGGGTTTCGACGAAGCGGGGGCTGGCGGCGGAGTCGCCGAGCACATCGCGAATCTTGTTTACGGCGGTGTTCAGGCTGTGGTCGAAGTCGACGAAAGTGCCGTCGGGCCACAGGCGCTCACGAATCTCGGTGCGCGAGACGAGCTGGCCGGGGCGCTCAAGCAGCATGATGAGAATGTCGAAGGGCTGGCCCTGCAGGGGCACACGGCGACCTTGCTTGCGTAACTCTCCGGTTTGCGGGTCGGCCTCGAAGACTCCGAAGCGGACCAGCCGGCCTTTGGGAATTTCCTCCATCTGCGGTGATTAGTTTACAGCTTGCGGCGGGTTGCGATGGGTTGATCCTTTCCGCTAAACGTCGGATTTCCCACAGTTTAGCGGATGATCCGAAAATGACGCGGGCTTGAGCGGGGAGCGATTGCTATCGCGGAGAAGCGCGGGCATTCTGCTGTTCGAGAGGGCGATCGAGAGGGCGGATGTTCAGGACATGGCTTTTGAGGTTGGCGGTGTTGACTGTATTGCTGGCGACGCAGGCTGGCTTCGCGCAACGGCCGGAGACGGCGGCGGCATTTGACCGTTACATTGCGCAGGCGGAGGCGCGGATCGGAAATGAGCGGAGCAATGCGAAGTATTTTCTGAATTTGGAATCGCTTTCGGCGGCTCAGCGGGCTGAGGTGATGAGCCGGCTGCGGCGGGGCGAAGTTGTGATCGAGAAATACGGAAATACTCCGGAGGAAATTCCTGGCGGATTGATTCATGACTGGGTGGGAGTGGTTTTCGTGCCCGGTGCGACGGTGGCGCGCGTCATCGATATGGTGCGGGATTACGACCACCTGGCGCGTTATTACTCGCCGGACGTTATGCAGTCGCGGCTGGTCTCGGCTCGGGGGGACGACCTGCATGTGTTCATGCGGCTGCGGAAACAGAAGGTGGTCACGGTTGTGCTCGATACCGAATACGACGTGCATTATGGACGGCTCGATGCGGCGCACCAGTACAGCACTTCGCGCAGCACGCGCGTGGCTGAGGTTGAAGATGCGAGTAGCGCTGATGAGCACGCCTTGCCCGCGGGCCGCGACCACGGATACATGTGGCGGCTGAATTCCTACTGGGCCTTCGAACAGGCGGAGGGCGGGGTGTTGGTGCAATGCGAAGCGATCTCGTTAACCCGCGACATTCCGGCCGGGCTGAACTGGGTGGTTGGGCCGTTTGTGAACAGCATTCCGCGCGAGTCGTTGCAGTCTACGTTGAATGCGACCCGGGCCGCGTTGAACGAGAAAACGTTGAGCGGTAAAGCATTGGTCACACAGAAGTAAGACTTTAAGATTGAGGAGGGATTTATGTCTGCCGCTGCCAGCGTCACCAGGACATTGGGATCGGGATTTCGCAATGCGACTCGGGTGCAGGAGTCGATCACAGCGTCGATGGAGCGGAGAGCGTTGATATGGCTGGCGGAGCGCGTGCCGGATTCGATCTCTCCCGATCATTTGACGGCGCTGGGATTCGCCGCGCAATTTCTGGCTGGCGTTTCTTATGCGCTGGCGCGATGGAATAAATATTTCCTGCTGCTGGCCGCATTTTTTATTGGCGTGAACTGGCTGGGCGACAGTCTGGATGGGACTTTGGCGCGGTGCCGCAACCGGCTGCGCCCTCGGTATGGCTTCTATGTGGATCACATGGTCGACACGTTTGGCTCGGTCTTCCTCATGTCGGGATTGGCGTTGTCGGGATTTCTGCACTGGCAGATCGCGGTGGGAATGCTGGTGGCGTTTCTGGTGCTGTCGGTCGAGTCTTATCTGACGACGTACACGATCGGGAAGTTCCGTATGTCGTACGGGCTTTTTGGGCCGACGGAGATTCGGATTCTGCTGATCATCGGGAATGTGGCGTTGATTTATTGGCCGAATGCGCATTTGCTGGGGCGAACGCTCCTCCTCTTCGACGTGGGCGGAGCGATTGCGATTGCGGGGATGGCTGGTATGGCGGTGATTGCTACGGTGAGCCATACGGCGAGGCTGTATCAGGAGGAGCGGTTGCCGTGAGCGAATCGGCGCGGTGGCAGGCTTTTATTCGGTGGGTCAAATTCAACCTCGTCGGCGCGATTGGGATTGTCGTGCAGATCGCGGCGCTGTGGTGCTTAACCGCGTTCGGCATGGGCTACATGGTTGCGACCGCGCTGGCGGTGGAGGCCGCGGTGCTGAATAATTTCGTGTGGCATGAGCGTTTTACCTGGCGCGATCGGGCGGGTGGGCGAAGTCGGGAGGCGGCGATCCGGCTGCTGCGATTCAATCTAAGTAATGGCGCGGTGTCGATTGGAGGCAATCTGGTGCTGATGGGGTTGCTGGTAGGGGAGGCGCACCTGCGGCCCTTGGTGGCGAATCTGATCAGTATCGCAGCGTGCTCGCTGGTGAACTTTGTGGTTAGCGACCGGTGGGTGTTTCGGGGTGCGGCATCTCCAGTATTCGGGCAGCATGAAGATCATTACCACGAAGGACACGAAGTTACACGAAGGAAACCCGCAGCGGCTGAAGCCGCGATTGATTTTGTGCCGCTTACGGCGCGGCTGAAGCCGCGCCCTTTCAAAACAAATTCAAACATCGTTTCATGCCGCACGAATCCAGATTATTTTCTGATGCCTACCGCGGCCATCATGCGGCCGGTCTTGCCTTTTTCGGCGCGATAGGAGAACAACAATTCCGGGTGGCAGTTGGTGCAGAGGGGCGAGGCTTCGATATTTTTCTTGTGCACGCCCGCGGCTAGAAGCTGCTGGCGGTTGGCTTCGACGAGATCGAGAAATATCTTCGTGGGCAACTCGCTGTGGCCGGGGGCGCGGGCGGTCAGAAATAACAGCGGATATTTTTCGCGGACGGGATCGGACTCTTTGAATTCGCGGAAGAGGCTGGCCGCGTAGGCGAACTGCGATTCGAACTTGATGCGAACTTCTTCTCCGACTTCATAGCAGCAGCCTTGAATGCCGGGGCCTATGGCGGCCTTCACATCTTGCGGGCGGGTGCCGAAGTGGCGAAACATCTCTCCTACACCTTTTTCGACGATGCGCTTGACGGTGCCGCGCCATCCGGCGTGAAAAACCCCTACGGCGTGGTGTTTGGGATCGACCAGGATGATGGGCAGGCAATCGGCGGTTTGAATGGCCAGCATGAGGCCGGGAGTTTTGGTGATTAGGCCGTCGCCTGCGAGCTGGGCATTTGGGATCGAATCGATGCAGTGGATTACGTCGGAGTGTATCTGGCGGAGGGTGATCAGGGGCCATCGGCCTGGGCTGTCGAGCTTCGCTCGACCGGACAGCCGGGGGCGGCTGTCCCTACATATTTCGCGGAAAAAGGCTTCCCGGTTGCGCTCTACTGTGGCGCGCTTGTCGTCTTTGGTGAAGCCGAGGTTCAGGTCGCCTTTGCCGTACGCGCGGGAGAATCCACCGGTGCGGGTGGAGAAGCCGTGCAGCAGCCAGGGAAGCTTGCTCAAATGCGTGGAGCGAAGAACCTGCAGTTTCTGGGTTTTCTGGCGGGCAGACTGGGTCACCACCTTTCTATGTTACAGGACCCGGTTACAGGAGCAGGTTACAGGAGGCGGGTACAGGGCGATCTTGGTACGTGGCATGAGGGGCAACTTCTTAAAAACCTTGAGGTGATTTATTCTCCTGAGGAACTTTTCCAGGGAACCTGTGCATCCAATGTTGCGTAGCATGCTCAGGCGGATCTCTGCCCCCGCAACATTCCGGAGGTCTCATCGTGCGGAACCGGTTTTTTGTGCTGCTGTTGTTGGCTACTTCCACGGCTTTTGCGGCTTCGGCTGCACAGCATGTAGCCATCCATCCCAGGCCGAATTTGGATACGGGCGATCAGGCAACGATTCGGGAGATCCTCGACATGGAGCGGCAGGCGCGGGACGCCAGCCTGCACCGCGACGCGGACTTCTCGCAGAAGACTCTGGCTGAGGATTACGTGGCCATCACGCCGCTGGGGCAGGTGACCACTAAGCAGGACACGCTTTCGGCGCGCAAGAGCGGCCAACTGCGCTATGAGACCATCAACGTCAGCGATATGGTGGTGCGCGTGTACGGGGACACGGCGGTGGTGACGGCGCGGGCCGACGTGAGAGGGCATCAGCTTGGGGAAGACTTTAGCGGGCCGTATCGCTATACGCGGGTCTGGGTGCGGCGCACTGGGCACTGGCAGGCTGTGAGCTATCAGGCTACGGTTACGCAGTAGGGCGGGAATTCTCTTTTGCGCTTTTAGAGCTCTTGGCGCCGATGCATTTGCCCCGGGGCTCGCTTCGCTCGCTGGGCGGACGAATGCGTCCGCCCCTACGTGTTTTGCGTTTAGAATTGCTCGCTTCTCTTAAACTCCTATGGCTCAAATTGAGATTTGCTTTGCGCGAAGGCGGGCTGCGGCTTGCTTCCTTCTGGTTGTGCTTTTCTGTGCGGCGATTTCTTCCGGACAGGATCAGAAACTACCGGCGGAGAAGCGGGCTCGGATTGAGGCGGCCGTCTCCAAATTCATGGCGACAAGCCATGCTCCGGGCGTGGCGGTTGCGGTGGTGGAGAATGGCGAATACGAGTGGGGCGGCGGCTTTGGGTTTGCGGATCTGGAGAATAATGTGCCGGCCTCGGAGCACACTCTGTTCCGGCTGGGATCGATCTCGAAGCCGCTGACTGCGGTTGGGGCACTGGAGTTGTGGGAGCGCGGGCAGATTGATCTGGATGCTCCGGTGCAGAAATATTGTCCAGCCTTTCCGGAGAAGTCGAAGCCGATTACTACGCGCGAGGTGATGGGACATCTGGGAGGGATTCGCCACTACAAGGGCGAGACCGAGGATGATCCGGAGATTGGAAACACGAAGCACTTCGATAACCCGATTCAGGCCGGGCTGGATTTTTTCAAGAACGATGCACTGGTGGCGGAGCCGGGGACGCACTTTCATTATTCGACACAGGGTTACACGCTGGTTGGGTGCGTGATGGAGGGCGCTTCGGGGGCGAAGTACGTTGATTTCATGCGGACGAATGTTTTCGCACCGGCGGGCATGTCCGCGACGCAGGTGGACGATCGGTTCGCAATCATTCCCTACCGTACGCGGTTTTATCAGAAGACTGCGGCGGGGGCCGTGGAGAATGCCGACTTTCTGGATTCGAGTTACAAGATTCCGGGCGGCGGGTGGCTCTCTTCGGCGCAAGATATGGCGCGGTTCGAGGTCGCGATTCTGCATGACAAGCTAATCAAGCGGGCGACGCGGGAATTGATGTGGACGCCGCTGAAGGCATCGGATGGGTCGAAGGATACTTACGGGTTAGGGTGGGGCGTGGGGGATTTGGATGGGACGTTGTTTGTTGGGCATAGCGGCGGGCAGCAGGGGACGAGCACGGATTTTGTGATTGCTCCGACTAAGGGGGCTGGAGTGGTTGTGCTGGCGAACATGGAGGACGTGGACTCGGGCGATCTGGCGAATGCGATTCTGAAAGTGCTGGTGGGCTCGGGTGAAAACGCGCCGAAGAAATGAGGCCTGCACGACCACAGGAAAAGGCCAGGGGGAATCTGGCCCGCAACGTTAAATATAGAGACGGCGCACTTTGGCGCTTCTCTGCGCCGGTTGGCGTTGTTAACCTTCCGTAATGAACGCCAGCCATGGCGTTCATACTGTTATGGAAGCAGATGCCAATGCGAGGGCGAGAAGAGCGGCCCTGGTTGTGGAGATGGATGCCATCCACGCCATAAACAGCTTGTATTGGAAACGAGGCGAAGCGGCTACTTTGGAACAAAGAACCGCTTACCGTCAGAGGCTGGACCGTCTGGACGAAATTCGCGTTGAACTCGACCTACTGCACGAAGCATCTGCGAGTTCTTCAGAGGGACGCCAGCACCCTTTACAGGTTCACCCGATCCTCGATCAAAGTTCGGGCGATTAGTGCCCGCAATGGTAGGGGTGGCCCTTGAGGATAGTGAAGCCTCGGTAGACCTGCTCCAGCAAGACCACACGCGCCAGTTCGTGGGCTAGTGTCATTTTCCCGAGAGAGATGGTGTGTTGCGCGGCGGCTTTGGTTTCTGGAGCTGAATCCGTCAGCGGGGCCGATGGCGAAGATCAGCGGCAGTGGGTTGCGGTCCTGATAGTCGCTTAGGAATTTGGCGAACTGCTCGGAGGAAAATTCTTTGCCGCGGGAATCGAGCAGGACTAACGTCGATTTGGCCGTCGATCTGGCCGCGGCTTTACCGGCTGAATTGCGGCCGCTGATTTCCAGCAATGCTGCTTCATCCCGCAGAGCAACTCCTTCGATGGGAGCGTAGCGCGAGATCCGCTTCAGATATTCTTCCGTGAGGGCCTGAATCGCGGGCTCTTTCGTTTTACCAATCCATGCAATCTTGATTTTCACGCTGGCCTACTTCTTGCCCGATGCGAACACTACCGATGCGCCGAAGGCGATCTTCTCGCCGTCGGAGTAGCGGCGCACGGCCTCGTGGATTTCGGCGTCGATCTGCGGCCACTTGTCGGCGGGGACGCGGTCGAGCATGGGACGAAAGGGGACGGCCACGGCTCGAGCCTGCTCCCAGACTTCTTCGACCGGGCCGGGCCACGTCCAGGGCAGGGTTCGAGTTTCTTCTTCGACATTGCGGAATCCCGCGGCTTGCATGACCGTCGAAAGAGTGCCGGGCTTGGCGAAGCGAAAGGGATTGGGGCCACCGGACGGCAGAATCGGACCGCCCACATGGCGATGCACCACACCCATCATCGACTGCCAGTACGGTTGTTCGAATGATCCCCAGGCCAGAAAACAGGCGCGCGCGTCGGGACGCAGCACGCGACACAATTCGCCCAGAGCAAAAATCGCGTCGCGAAAGAACATCACGCCGAAGCGCGAGGTTGCCAGATCGAAGCTGTTCTCGGGAAATGGGAGGCTGTGGGCGTCAGCAGTTTTAGTGGTGAAGTTCTGCAGGCCGCGCGCTTTGGCGCGCTGGGCGGCAATCTCTAAAAGATCTGCGCTGAGATCGAGGGCGGTGACGTGGCCTTGCGGGCCGACGCGCAGCGCGAGACTGATGGCGGGCTCACCGGTGCCGCTGGCGAGGTCGAGGACTTGCATGCCGGGCATCGGATTGGCGTAGTCGACCAGCGCGTCGGTGACGGGTTGGCCCATCGCGGCCGACTTGGCCTTCCATTTTTCCGAGGCGACGAGGCGATATTGCGATCCCCAGGATGGCTCGGAGTTTGGTGGCGAGGTCACGAAGGAAACCGGAGACCTCAGGCGGTCTCTTTCTTCTTGCGCTTCTTGGCCGCAGCAGGCTTGGCCGCGGCTTTGGGCTCGGCCTTTGCGCTTGCGCGGAGCTGACTTCAGGTCGGAGGGTTCGAGGCGAGTGGCGGTCTTCCACAGGCGTTCGAGATCGTAATACTTTCGCGCCTTCTCGGAGAAGACGTGCACCACGAAATCGACGTAGTCGAGCAGCACCCACTCGGCCTGGTTGTAGCCTTCGACGTGCGTGGGCCGCAGACCGGCGCCTTTCAGACGCAGTTCGACCTCGTCGGCGATGGCCTGGATTTGCCGCGGATTGGTGCCGCTACACAGCACAAAGTAGTCGGTAAAGGCTCCCGACCCTTTTTCCATTTCCAGGATGCTGAGCTCTTCGGCCTTCTTTTCGAGGCAGGCTTGAATCGCGGCGGCAACTTGTTGGCGAAGTTCGTTCTTCTTCATTCAGTCGTGACGTTTCGTGGTGGCTTGAAGCTCATTGTAACCGAGCTTTTATTTTGCCGGAGTGCTTGAGGTCTTGGCTTCGGCTGCGGCGTGTTTGCGCAAGGCTGCCATGGTTTTTGCGGAGGGATCTTTACGCTTGGAATTTTTATTGCGTCGCTTGGTTTTGGTGACGTAGTGGTTCTGCGCCATGTGGCCTTCTCCTTGGTGGTTTCGATTCTTGGATGCTACGTGATCTACCATCATACCGGGAACGGGGCTTTCGGAGGAGCGGATGATCGCAGTGGGGTAGAGAGTCAACGAGTGCCGTCCCTCCGGGACTCAGGTGTATTGCCCACTGCTCCCGGCACTTCCGTGCCGGGCTTTCACATTCCGCCGCTCCGCGGCTAGAGTTTTTGGTAGATTTTGGTTCCCACCGCTCACCTGGAAAAGCGGCTTGCGGCGCGGCTGAAGCCGCGCCCTTTCAAAGCGCGCTAGCCCAAGATCAAAACGCATCCGCTGAAGCCGCGCCCTCTCAAGCGGGCTAGCCCAAGCCCGCCTTTCAAAACCCGTTTACTGGTAGAGGCCCAGTTTCTTGATGTAGTCGGCTACGGGCGGGTCGAGGAATCGTCCGGTGGCCTTGTTGGCGGCGATGGCCTCTCGAACGGCGGTGGCCGAGGCCGGTTGCTTGAGGTCGCCTAGAAAATGGATAGTGGCGCCGGGCAAGACGAGGTCTCCGGTGGCGGGCTGCTTGTGAAATGGGCGGGTGACTTCGGCGCGGGGCCGCAGGCGCTCGGGCAGGGCGTTGGCCACGTCCGCCAGAGAATAGCCCGGGCGCCCGGCTACAACGAATTCGACCTCGCGGAACAGCGACTCGGATTGATGCCACTTGGCGATGTCGGCGAAGGCGTCCATGCCGATCAGCAGGAACAGGCGGTCGATCGACTTGAGGGACTGCTTCAGGCGGCGCACGGTGTCGATGGTGTAGTTGGGTTTGGCCGGCTTATCTTTTTTTGCGGCGGCTCTCGTCTGGCGCCTCCAACAGCGAGGGCACAAACGCTTTCTCTACTGCGGTGGCCAGGACGAGCATGGCAAAACGATGGATGAACGGAGTGAGTGGCTGTTTCTGTTTGTGCGGCGGGATATTGGCCGGCACGAAATGGATGCGGTTCAGCTTGAATTTTTCGAGCGCGGCTTGCGCCAGAGCGATGTGTCCGCGGTGAACCGGGTCGAAGGTACCGCCGAAGAGTCCGATATTCATTCGAATGGTGAGTCCTGAAGTCCCCGCCTAGTGTCCTGATTTATGGCTTGGGATGCAAGTCGGGGGTGGGAGGATTCGCAAACGGGCGGTCCAACCGGGCAGTGTGGCGAAGTCCATCCGGTCAACGGACGGCTGAACCTGCCGCGGCACGGGAATGCACTTCTGTAATTCGCGCGTTTCCCATTTTGGCACTAACATCCTTGACATGCGAGTAACCCTCCCCCTACTTCGCATTGCTCCGGGCCGTGCACCCATTCTGCGTTACGGCGTAGCAGTGCTGAGCACCGCGCTGGCGCTGATCCCCACAATTCTGCTGGCGAATGTTTCGGAAAGCCGACTGGTTCTGTTCGGCGTGGCGGTGATGATCAGCGCGTGGTACGGCGGCTGGAAGCCTGGTCTGGTGGCGACCTCGTTTGCCCTGACCGTAGGCGCTTACTTTTCACTGGCCGGCGAGCACACACCCGCACAGTTGCGCACGGCCATCATCCGGCTGTCGCTTTTCTTTTTCCTGGCGATGCTGATCTGCTGGCTGAACGCGGCGCTGCGCGCCTCGCAGGAAAATCTACGGCGTTCCGAGATGAATTTCCGTTCGCTGGTGATGAATGCGCCTTACGGCATTTGCCGATGCGACGCGACGGGCAAGATTCTGGATGCCAATCCGGCGTTACTGGAAATGCTCGGCTATCCGATGCCACAGGAGCTGATTGGCCAGCATATTTTCAGTCTCTACTCGGACAATGACAGCTGGTTCGAACTGGCGGATTTTCTGCGTTCTTCATCTCCCTTTCACGGGCTGAATGCGGAGTGGAAACGAAAAGGCGGCTCGACCATCGTGGTCCGGGTATCGGGCCGATCGGTGACGAATGGCAGAGAGTCGAGCGTGGTATTCGAGTTGTTCACGGAAGACGTGACCGAGCGGCGGGCGCTGGAACAGCAACTGCGGCAGTCGCAGAAGATGGAAGCCGTAGGACGCCTGGCCGGAGGCATTGCGCACGATTTCAACAATCTGCTGATGGTGATTTCGGGCTATTCAGAATTTCTGCTGGAACGGCTGAACGGCGCGCCGGAGTTGCGGGCCCCGGCGCAGGAAATTGCCAGCGCCGCCGAACGAGCTTCGTCGCTGACGCGGCAACTGCTGGCCTTCAGCCGCAAGCAGATGCTGGCTCCGCAGATCATCAATCTGAACGGCATCGTGACCGAAAACATCAAGATGCTGACGCGGATGATCGGGGAAGACATCGATCTGGTGATGGTGCCGAATCCGAATCTGTGGGCGGTGCGCGCCGATTCGGGGCAGATCGAGCAGGTCGTGATGAACCTGGCGGTGAATGCGCGCGACGCCATGCCCAGCGGCGGGAAGCTCAGGATTGAGACTTCCAATGTGACCATCGATGAAGAGCAATCCCGGATTCATGCGCCTTTGCCAGTGGGCGATTACGTCATGATTTCCATCAGCGACAACGGCGCGGGCATGGACACAGAAACGCAATCGCACATCTTCGAGCCGTTCTTTACCACGAAAGGAACGAAGGGTACAGGGCTGGGGCTGTCGACTGTGTACGGAATTATCAAGCAGAGTGGCGGATACATCTGGGTGTACAGCGAAGTGGGCAAGGGCACGACGTTCAAAATTTATTTGCCGCGCATCGCTTCGATGAGTGAGGCGGCGGCGCCAGTGGTGAAGGCGCCCGACACGCGGGTGGTAGAGCCGGGGACGGAAACGATTCTGGTGGTGGAAGACGAGCCGAACCTGCGCTATCTGGCGCGACAGTATCTGGAAAAGCAGGGATACAAGGTGATCGAAGCGGCCGACGGCGCAGTGGCGATGCAGATTGCGGTGGCGCACGAAGGCACCATTCACCTGCTGCTTACCGACGTGATCATGCCCGGCATGAACGGGCGGGAACTGGCGCAGCGGATTTCGGAAATTCGGCCGAACGTAAAAATTCTGTATATGTCCGGTTACACCGAGAACGTGGTCGGACATGATGGAACGCTGGACGCGGGCGTGCGCCTGCTGCAAAAACCGTTTAACCTTCGCGACCTGAAGAGCCGGGTGCGCGAAGTGCTGGATGCAAAAACAATTCCCCCGGAGGTCGCTATGTCCGCACATTCTGCCACTTCACGCCAAGCCGAGCCAACCAACCAGATTTCACCCAGCCGCGCGCAACGGTTCCAGTTGCACTTGCCGCTGCGCTATCGCCGTCTCGGCGAGAAGCAGTGGCATGACGGCACGACTGAAAATATCAGCCGATCGGGAATGCTGTTCAGCACTGAGGAAGTGCTGCAGCCGAGTTCGCAGCTGGAAATCAATCTGGTGCTGCCGGCGGAGATTGCGGGCTTAACGGCTACAGAAGTGGTGTGCCGTGGAGAAGTGGTGCGGACGGTTGAGCCCGCGGGCGAAACTCTGAGCCCGGCGCTGGCCGCGAGGATTCTGCAGTATCACTTTCAGCATGGGCCGCTGCCGCGGGCGTAGAGCGTGAGCGAGCAACGTCGGGGTCAGGATTCGCGCATTGGCTCGGAGCTTTGCGCGGCCTGGCTCTGTTGGCGGGCTTCTAATTCTTGTTCGCGCAGGGCGGTAACTTCCTTGGCGATCGCATACTTCAGCTCTTCGATTCCCTTCCCGGTGACGGCGGAAATCTCGTAGAGCTTCCACTTCTTTTTCTTGCTGAATTTTTTCAGCGCGGCCAGCTTGTCCTGGTTGGCCACGTCGATCTTCGAGGCGACCATGATCATGGGCTTGTCTTCGAGATTGGCGCCGAAGCTGCCGAGCTCGCCGAGGATGACTTCAACATCCTTGGTGACGTCGGGTCGTCCGCTGCTGTCGGAGACGTCGACCAGATGCACGAGCAGGCGCGTGCGCTCGATGTGACGCAGAAATTGTGTACCGAGGCCAGCGCCGGTGTGCGCGCCCTCGATCAGGCCGGGGATGTCGGCCACGACGAAGCTGACTTCATTTCTGGGGTCGCCGACTACGACCACTCCTAGATTCGGTTCGAGCGTGGTGAAGGGATAGTCGGCGATCTTCGGGCGGGCCGCGGAGATGCGAGAGATCAACGTGGACTTACCGACGTTGGGATATCCGACCAGGCCGACGTCGGCTAGTAGCTTGAGTTCCAGGCGGTAGGTGCGTTCTTCGCCGGGGCGTCCGGCTTCGTGCTCGCGCGGGGCCTGATGGACCGAGGTGGCAAAGCGGGCGTTGCCGCGGCCTCCACGGCCTCCGCGGGCGATGACGAAGCGCTGATCGGGCTGGGAGAAGTCGAAGACTTTGTCTCCGGTCTCGTCGTCGTAGACGATGGTTCCTACCGGAACTTTCAGCAATACATCGCTGCCTTCGCGTCCGGTTTTGTTGGAGCCTTCACCGTGGCGTCCGCGCTCGGATTTGTGTTCGGGATTGAAGCGGAAATGGACCAGCGTGTTGTGGCGCTGGCTGGATTCCATGACGATGTCGCCACCCTTGCCGCCATCGCCGCCGGAGGGACCGCCGCGGGGAACGAATTTCTCGCGGCGGAAGGCCATGCAGCCGTTGCCGCCGTCGCCGGCCTTCACTCGAATTTTGGCTTCATCGATGAACATGGGAATAGTGGCCAGTGATTAGTGATCAGTGATTAGTGGCCAGCTTTTTCGGCTACAAAAAATTTAGCCTCAGCCCTAGGGCGAGGCTAATGTGGCGCGGGCACTGCGACCCGCGAATGCAGCACCAACCTACTTTGCTTCGACGGGCTCGACCATGACGAAGCGGCCCATGGAGCCTTTGTTCAAGAACTTGATGCGGCCGGTGATCTTGGCGAAAAGCGTGTCGTCTTTGCCGCGGCCGACGTTGAGTCCGGGCTTTACGCGCGTGCCGCGCTGCCGGACGATGATGGTGCCTCCGGGCACGACCTGCCCGCCGAATGCCTTAAATCCAAGCCGCTGCGCATTGGAGTCGCGGCCGTTTCGTGAAGTGCCTTGCCCTTTTTTATGTGCCATATATCCTCAGGTAGCGCCGGCGTCCCGCCGGCTGTCGCGAGGCCATCCTGGCCTCGGAGTCGTTTATTTCTTCTTCGCGGGTGCTTTCTTGGCAGCTTTTTTCGGAGCAGCCTTCTTCTTGGCCGAAGCTTTCGCCTCTTTTGCTGGAGCTTCCGCGTGAACTTCTTTCACCTTTTTCGGCTTCGCTTCCTTCTTGGGAAGGTCGGGGGCCTTGAAGCTCTGGCCGCCGGAGGCGATCTCGGTGATGCGGACCGCGGTGTATGACTGGCGGTGCCCGCGCAGTTTCTTGTACTGCTTCTTGCGCTTGTAGTGGAAGACCAGGATCTTCGCGCCGCGGCCTTCGTTGAGGACCTCGCCGACGACACGGGCGTCGGCCTGATTCGCCACTACCTGGCCCGCTTCGCTGGACACGGCAACCACGGGAAACTCCACGCGGCCATCGGTACCATCGCCGACCTTCTCGACTCGAATCACATCGCCCGGCGCCACCCGGTACTGCTTGCCACCGGCGCGAATAACCGCGTACATACGCCTGCCTCCAAGAATCTCTTTGAAATCAGCCGACAATCGCCCGGAGCGCACACGGGCGCGATGCGGGGTCTGGCTGATGTTCCTTGCTTGCTGTGTTTTCCGCCGCGGCGCTCAAGCAGCCAAGGCAGCCGCCCCCAGAACGGGTCGGCGAGTACAGGCAAACTCAATTATTCTAACGTGCGCTGTGGAAATCGGTCAAACCGATATTGCTCGACTGCGATGGACGCCTTAGTCCTGCTTCACGTCTCGGTCCTGTGACGATTTTGATCCTGGTCCAGTTTGTGCGAGAATTCCGCCGAACTTCCCGGAGGAAAACCTGAATGCTGAATCGCCTGACTACCGTTTCGTTGTTGATGCTCGCCCTGACCTTTGCTGCCTCTGCGCAGATGAAGAAGGCGGCGAAGACGCCCGTGCCAGCCGCGCCCGACCGAGCTTACCTGCAGAAGGTGTGGGATGGTTGGTCTACGCTTGATCCGGCTAATGTGGCGAAGTTCTACGCCGCTGGGCCGCACACGTTTTACGATATCGCGCCGCTGAAATACAACAGCTGGGATGAGTATCAGAAAGGCGTCGTGGCGGTTGTCGCAAACTACAAGAGCGCGAAATTTACGCTGAATGATGACCTCGAAATTCATCCGCATGGCGACCTGGTCTGGGTAACCTCGACCGCTGCGGAAGAAATGACTACGAAGGCCGGGAAGGTCGAGATGGGGAATTTCCGCTGGACGGCGGTACTGGAGAATCAGGACGGCAAGTGGCTGATCGTGCATGAGCACGTTTCGGAACCTTTGCAATAAAAAGCTTGGCCACGGATTTTCGCGGATTCTCACGGATAAAACTTGATTCGGATTTATTCGTGGGCGATCCGTTTCGTTCGTGGCGAGGTTCTTCAGTACGAGATCCAGAAGAAATAAATCGTCATTCCTGCGCCGACCAGCACGACGAAGATGCGAATCCAGACTTGCGGAAATTTCTGGGCGTAGTGCGCACCGAGGTAGCCGCCTACGATTGCGCCCACGATCATAATGACGCCGTGCCGCCAATAGACCGCGCGCGCGAAGATGAACGTGACTACGGCGACGCCGTTGATGACGAATCCCATCACGCTCTTGAGCGCGTTCATGGCGTGAATATCGGTCATGCCCAGAGCCGCGAGCATGGCGAGCATGACGATGCCCATGCCGCCGCCGAAATATCCGCCGTAGACCGCGACGCACAATTGAAACAGCGTTGCGCCAGCCAGGGCTTGATTGGAGGCATCATGCTCAATGATCGAGGCCCGACCACCCGCCAATTTTTGGCCGAAGGCGAAAAGCAGAGTCGCGCCCAGCGTGAGCCAGGGAAGAACCCGCATGAACGTATGAGCCGGAGTGCGCAGCAGGAGAAACGCCCCGGCCAAGCCGCCGATCAGACTGGCAGCGAGCAGCGGGACCATCACGCGGCGCGGGACGTCGAGGCGCTTGCGGTACGCGCCTCCACTGGCGGCGGCGCCGGTCCAGAGAGCGATGGTGTTGGTCGCGTTGGCTGGAATCGGGGGAACTCCGGTGAACAGGAGCGCGGGAAAGGCGATGAAACTTCCGCCGCCGGCCACCGAATTCAGCGCCCCGCCTAACACTCCCGCGATAAAAAGAAAAATGATGATCTGCAGAGTCAAGATGTTAGGTGTACCAGAAAACCTGCGGACACCGCCAATTCGGATTACGGCGCGTTCGGTGTTACTGCTGTAACCGCCAGTAACTTGTGGCGGCTTGCAGAAACATCCGACCTGCGGCAGGGTTAATATCAGGAGAATCGTGGGGGTTCATCATGCGTAATCGAATTGCAATCGTCCTTTCCATTTTTATGTGCAGCATTGCCTGGGGACAGGCACAAAGCGCGCCGCCGTCGACGCCCGGACAGTCGACGCCAGGACAGCCCATGCCGGGTATGTCGGGGCACGATATGTCGAACATGAAAGACATGCCCATGAGCGCCGACAAGGATAAAGATAATGCTGACCCGGATGCCAGCGCCCACGCCATGCATTCCATGGAAGGCCATATGGATATGGGGCCGCACATGAAGATGACGGCGCTGCGCAAGCCGAATCCCGGCGATGCGGAGCGGGCGCAGAAGGTGGCGGAGATTGCACGCAAGGTTTCAGAGAGTTATGCCGATTACCACAAGGCGCTGGACGACGGCTTCAGGATTTTCCATCCGGAAATTCCGCAGAAAATGTACCACTTCACCAACTACCGGTATGCAATCGAGAATGCGTTCAAGTTCAATCCCGAGCATCCGACGTCTCTGCTTTATGAAAAACATGGAGACGATTACAAACTGATCGGAGTGATGTATACGGCGCCGAAGCGGCTGACGGAAGATCAACTCGACGAGCGGATTCCGCTGAGTGTGGCGCAGTGGCACGAGCACGTGAATTTCTGCGCACCACCGGCAGACAAGCGCGGGGAAATGCTGGGGGCGCATCCGCAATTTGGCTTGCGGGGATCGATCACGACACAGGAAGCGTGCGACGCTGCGGGCGGCACGTTTCGTCCCATCATTTTCAACTGGATGGTGCACGTGTATCCGTTTGAAAAAGATCAGGCCAACATTTTCTCGGTGGAACGGCAACACGGGGATGCGGACTGACATGAGCAGTGAGCAGTGAGCAATGAGCATGAGCAGTGAGGGCTGACTTGAGTGGTGCAGCGGCCCAACAAAACGCCATCGTGTAGCGGCAATTTCGGAGCGGCTAAAAGCTGCGCCCCTTCAAATCCTGCTTTCATTCGTGATTCCCTTTCAAATCCGCAAATATTCCACTCCTGCCACAACAAAACGCGGTACCGCTGTGGCCTACAAAAAAATATCACCGGAACAAAGATGAGTGATCTTTCTGCTACCGGATGGACGCAGGCATCGTCCAATGAGCAACGAGATCTTGACGCGGGAACTTTTTAAGAAGGGACTGCGTATCCAGAGGAAGTGAAGGAAAGCGGGCGCAGAGGTGGCGCCGGCTTTATTCGAGATCAACGGGGTATAGGGGATTTTCCCACTCTCGGTTTGGCGGCCCAGGTGAGAAGACCCCCATGCGAGCAGTGCGAGCTTTCGCTTGCACGCTCAACCCCGGCGACAGCATTGTAGGCGATTGGCGAGGAAACTCAAGTATTTTCTCGCGCTAGTCGCGAACCGGGCCGCCCTACCCGCTTCCCGACGTGGTTTCGGGAAAGAAAAAAGGAGCAGCTATGAAGTTCGCGACAATTTCAAAAAGTCTGGTGATGGGATTCGCTCTACTGCTGGCCTCCAGTGCATTCGCCGGCAACAAGGCAACCCTCGAACTGCACAATCCGACTACCGTGAATGGAACCCAACTGAAGCCTGGCGACTACAAACTGGAATGGGATGGCAGCGGTCCTAATGTGGAAGTCAGCATCATGCAGGGCAAGAAAGTCCTGGCCAAGGCGCAGGCACAGGTGGTGGATCTGCCCTCGCCATCGGCGAATAACGCGGCGGTGGTGAAGAAAAACAACGACGGCAGCAACTCGCTTGAGGGCGTGCGCTTCGAAGGCAAGAAATATGCTCTCGAACTCGGACAGGCCAGCGACGGCATGTCTGCGGGAAGCAGCAAGTAGCAGGTTGTTCGCGAGGCGGAACAGGAGGAGCACTGTGCTCCTCCTGTTTAATAAACTCTAGTTCGGCGAGGCCAGCACGTCGTCGTAATAATTCAGCAAAGCCTGGCGCGGCTTGGTCTTCAAGCCCTTAAGCGGAACTTTCTGCTCGACCGTGTTATTCCCAGTCAAGCGAGCCCTGCCCAGGAAGAACATCTTTCCGTCGGCTAACTCAAGGTACAAAGGCACCAGCATGCGGAAGTGATCGTCGACGTTGGATTGTGTCAGCTTCATACTTAGGACAACATCGCCGTCCGAGCCCGTGTCGAAGGACGAATCCATCTTGTAGGTCGGCAGCTGGGTTCCATAGACGTACTCGTTAAAGAACCAATCCAGCTTGTGGTTTCCTTCCATATCCATCTCTGGGGTCATGTGTTTTTCGACCATCGCCTTGAAGTCCTCGGTGGTGGCGGATTTGCCGCCGTAAGTCTTGACGAAATCCTGCATAGTTTCTTTGAAACGTTGATCGCCGGTGCGATTGTCGTACATCATCATGCGGACCATGTGCAAAACGTAGGCGCCCTTGGGATAGACGAGGCGGCGGTAGATATCAAAGCCGGTGCGCGAATTGCTGGTGCGGTAGCCGGCAGTAAGCGCTCCGACGTCGATTGCGCGATAGCCCTGGGCGTTGCGCTCCAGAAGGAGCTCGCGCTCGTCGTTCCAGAAGGTAATAAATTTCTTGGGATTTTTCTCGATCATGCTCAGGTAGAGCGAAGCGGACATATCGGCAAATCCCTCGCTCATCCACTGGTCGCGGCTCGAAGTAAATCCGACGGTATGCCCCCACCACTGATGAGCGACCTCGTGAGGAGTTACTACTTTCCAGTAGCCACGGTCTCCCCAATCCATTTGCAACTGGTGGCGCACGGTGGTGTCGAAGTAGTAGCAGATCGGAATCCAGACAAGTTCAGGCCACGATTGGCCGAAATTGCAGGCGGTCTGCTGCGTGATTTGCAGATGCTTGAACGAAGATGGTCCAAAGAAGTCCGAATAGAGTTGGACGGCCAACTCGCCCTCCGCGAGGGATTTCTTGTTGAGACTGGTCGTACTCATCGATCCCAACGCAACCTGCGGTATATTCCCGCCGATGCCGGCCCTTCCTTGAGGGCTTATGGCATCGCCGTCGGCCGCATGCTTGAGGGCCTCTACCCAGTTGGGAGATTCCTCGTTGGCATACGACTGGATGAAATATTCGGGCTTATCGAGCTTCGCCTCTTCTAATCGGAAGCGGCCGAAACTGAAGCCGGCGACCGTCTGCGGACCCTCACTCTTCCAGACCGTCACGTTCTGGCTGCTTTCATTGCTGTCGCTGAGGCGAACGCCAGTGGCGGCGATTTGCATGCCCTTAGGAATGCGGAACGTCATGTCATAGGTGGCAAATTCGCCGAAGCTGCCGCCCGGATTGTTGGGATACCAGTTGCTGCGAGCCACCGGAAAATAGTTCCCTCCCCCTTCGTTCATAACCGCTTCCTTGCCCTCATATTCCATGGTGAGGGTGCATTCGTCACCGGCGGCCAGGGGTTTGGGAAGGATTACGTACAGGTCGGCGTCTTCATTCTTTTCTTCCTGGATGAACGCCAGCGGCTGGCCATCCTGAGCCTGGACGCCTTTCACGCGGAGGGTGCGGTGCAGATCGAATTGCACAGCCCGCACACCGTCGAGACGTACCTTAAATTGTGGAGACGCTTTGCCGATGAGATTTCCGCTTTTTTCGAAAGTCGTATCGAGTTGCTCGTGCTCGATGAGGATGGGGTTGCCGACCGAGTTTTTTCTGCGTTCGAGCATTGGAGTAGAAAGCCAATCTCCGAACTTGTTTTCGTCATAGGTGATGAACTGGACCTGATCGCCCGGGTCATGGGGGTCAATGGAAAAAAGCTCCTCGCCGTCGTAGTGCTTGCCGTGAATGAACGCGACGAACAGCCCACCGGGCTCTGGGCTGAGCACGTCCGCCAGGATGCGAGCTTCCAGATTTTCTTTGAGCTTGTGACGTGTGGTGTGCTGGCTATCCTTTAAAGGCCCGGCGTCGCAACCCGACGCGCCGGCAGTTCCCGCAGCCTTGATGTCCTGGTAGGTCGAGTCGGTGAAACGCAGGACCATTTGACTGAAGGTCTCACTGAATTCTTCTTCTTTGGTCAGTAATTTCAGCATGGATCGCTCAGAAGGCGGAGGATTCAGGATGAGGTTCCCATCGCCAATGAAAACGGCTCCGGTGACCTTGCCGTTCACCGGGGCAACGAAGCAAATAGTTCCAGAACGTAGGTGAAAGGTCGCCACTTCGCGCTTCAATTCAAAATTGCTGACGCTTACCGCCTCACCGCTAAGAGTGAGAGAGCGCAGCGCCTGATAGGTGGGATCGGAGTTGGGCGCGGGCCCGGCGTTTTGAGCGAGGGTTGGCCCAGCCCATAGAGCGAAAGACACGACGACTAAAGGCCAGAATAAGTTACGACAGGACAGTGACATGGCGCCTCCCCAGGGGGAATGGCTATTATCTTCACGCCGGATGGAAACGCAAGCACTGGAATCACAGCAAACCTGCAACTTTTCGTGGCGCCGGCACTCCAATCTGGCAGGCAATATTCTTCGTACTAGAATGTGGGGAAACGACATGACAATTTCTATTCGGCTGGCTTCGCTGGTGCTGACGTCGTTACTGGCAGTTACAGGTTGCAGCGCTAAGGCGGGTACGCCTACGCCAGTGCCCGGGCCGACATTGGATGCTGCGCGAGCTTCGGCTCCGGGCAAGCAAACCGTTGTTCTTTCCGGGGGATGTTTCTGGGGAGTGCAGGCGGTGTTTCAGCACGTGAAAGGCGTGATCAGCGCGACTTCCGGCTACTCGGGCGGATCGGCGAAGACCGCGCAGTATGAAATTGTGAGTACGGGAGAGACCGGGCACGCGGAATCGGTACAGATTGTTTATGATCCGTCGCAGATTACTTTTGGCGGACTGCTGCGAATCTTTTTCTCGGTGGCGCATGATCCGACGCAGCTCAATCGTCAAGGGCCGGATCAGGGCACGCAGTACCGGTCATCGATTTTCTATAGCAGCGACGAGCAGAAGCAGATTGCCGAGGCTTATATCGCGCAGCTCGATCAGGCGAAGGTCTTCCCGCGGGCGATCGTGACCAAGGTAGTGCCGCTGCAGGCGTTCTATCCGGCGGAGGGCTATCACCAGAACTATGCGACGCTGCATCCCGACCAGCCGTACATTGTTTTTAACGACGCTCCGAAGGTGCAGCATCTGCGACAGGAATTTCCGGATCTTTATACGGGGAAGTAGGAGAGAAGCATGTTCAATTCTGATCTTGATCGTGACGCTGCAAAAATCAATGTGCGGCGGCGCGCATTTCTGGGAAGCGCGGTGGCGGCTGTGGGCGGACTCGCTTTGTGGCAGTGGAACCGGTCGCACGGCGTCGAGATTGTCGACGCGGCTTCGACCGAGCCCAAGGAAGTCACAGTGGTGCTGTTCTCTGACACGGGCGAGCGGTTGAAAAAAGTTCAGGTTGCCAAGGTGATGAAGACCGCGGCGGAGTGGCGCAAGCAGCTGGCTCCGAATGTGTTCGACATTACGCGGAACGCGGACACGGAGATCGCTTTCACCGGACAGTATTGGAATCTGCACGACAAGGGGCTCTACCGCTGCATCTGCTGTGATAATGCGCTGTTCGACTCGGCCACGAAGTTCGACTCGGGCACCGGATGGCCGAGTTTCTGGGCTCCGATTGCGAAAGAGAATGTGCACGAGATCAGCGACGTGAGCCTGGGCATGGAGCGGATCGCCGTAGCCTGCAGGGAATGCGATGCGCATCTTGGACACGTCTTCGACGACGGGCCTCCGCCGACGCGGCTGCGATATTGCATGAACTCGGCTTCGTTGCGGTTCGTGAAGCGAGCTTAGAGGCTTCTACAGCGCGCTTAGAAATCCAGCCTTCGGATTTCTTGCGCGCGTTTTTTTGTGCGCCTGGCTTCAACGGCGCGCGAGTTGCCATAACAGAAGCGCCCCTGCCGTTAATCCCCCGAGTCCGAGTGCGGAACGTTTCATCGAGGCGCGGAGTTCTGTTTCGCGCTGGCGCACCGAGCGCGATTCGGGAAATGGATCGTCGATTTGCGCAGCGGGATCGAGGGCCATCTGCAGGACTTCGGCCAGATGCAGGGCGTGGCGGCCTGTCCCCTGGGCGATCTGCTCGCGGCAACTGAAACCATCGGCGATGATGAGCCAGTCGTCGGGAGCCTGGCGCACCGCGGGCAGAAGTTCGAGCTCGCCGATGGCGGCGGAGACTTCGTAGTTGTCGTGCTCGAAGCCGAATGATCCGGCCATGCCGCAGCATCCCGGGGCGGGCGATTGGAAGTCGATGCCGATGCGGCGCAGAAGGGATTCTTCGGCCGTCATCTTCATGATTGATTTGTGATGGCAGTGGCCGTGGAGCAGGGCTTTGCGCGGGAACTGCGGCAACGGCGCATTGGCCAAGTTGCGTTCGAGAAACTCGCTGAGTAAGAACGTCTGTTTGCTGAGGGCCTGGGCGCGCTGGTCGTGCGGGAAAAGATTGACGAGCTCATCGCGGAAGACCGCAACGCAACTGGGTTCGAGGCCGACGATGGGGATTCCGGCTTCGATTTCAGGCTCGAGCTGGTCGAGAATTTCGAGCAGCAGAGATTGCGCGCGGTCGAGCATGCCGAAGTCGTAGAGCGGGCGTCCGCAGCAGAGATTGGCTTGGGGGACGACGACGCGGTATCCGGCGGCTTCGAGGACTTCGACGGCGGCGCGGGCGGTTTGCGGGAGGAAATAGTTGTTGAAGGTGTCGGCCCAGAGCATAACCACTGGGGCTGAAGCCCGTTCATTTTCTCCCGCTTGACGCGGCGCTGAAGCACCGCTCTTCCACCCGTTTTCTCCGGAGGCTCGCTTCGCGTCGCTGGGCGGACGAATGCGTCCGCCCCTACGTGAGTTGAACCAGCTTTTGAAGGTTTGTGGGGCGAAGGCTGGAATTTTTCTTTGCTGGGGAATTCCGGCTACTAGCTTTGCGATGTCGCGGAAGAACGGTAATTGCGTTGTGAGATTGACCAGGCCTGGGATGTTCGACGCTATGCGCGCCCAGAGATCGATGTTGCCGAAGGCGTAGGCGCTTAGCGGGCGGAGTCGGCCTTCGTAGTAGTGCGACAGGAATTCTGCCTTATAGGTTGCGACATCCACGCCTACCGGGCAGTCACTCTTGCATCCTTTGCAGGCCAGGCAGAGATCGAGGGAATGTTTGACTTCTTCACTGCGCCAGCCGTCGCGGACAATTTCTCCTTGCGTCATCTCCCATAGCAGGTGAGCGCGGCCGCGGGTGGAATGTTCTTCTTCACGCGTGGCGCGGTAGCTGGGACACATGACGCCACCTTCGTCGCGACGGCATTTGCCGACTCCTACGCAACGCAGGGTGGCTTCGGCGAGACTTCCATGATCTTCCGGAAACTGGAAGCGCGTGCGCGGTTCCCATGGGGCGTAGTTTGCTCCCAGGCGTAAATTCTCGTCGAGCTTGTTGGGATCGATGACCTTGCCCGGATTCATCTTCCAATCGGGATCCCATGCAGACTTGAATTTGCGGAAGGCTTCGATCAGTTCTGGGCCAAACATTTTCGGCAGGAGTTCGGCGCGGGATTGGCCGTCGCCGTGTTCGCCGGAGAGCGATCCTCCATAGCTGACGACGAGGTCGGCGGCTTGTTCGACGAAGCGGCGGAATTTGGCGATGCCTTCTTTTGATTTGAGATCGAAGTTGAGGCGCGTGTGCACGCAGCCGTGGCCGAAGTGGCCGTAGAGCGATCCCATGTAGCCGAAGTCGGCCATCATTTTGCGCAGGTCGCGGAGATAGCCACCTAATTTTTCTGGCGCGACGGCGGCGTCCTCCCATCCTTCCCAATTCATGGGCTCACCGGGGATGTGCGATGTGGCTCCGAGACTTGATTCGCGAACTTCCCAGACGCGCTTGGCTTGCGCGCCGGAGTACAGCGCCACATGCGGCGGATTCGCGCTGCGATTCAGCGCGCCGATCAGGCCGAGAGCTTGCGCCTCGGCTTCGGACAACGTCTGGCCGCCGAACTCGACCAGCAGCCATCCGTTGCCTTCGGGGAGAAGAGAAAGTCCGGCGGGATTGAGGCCCTTGCGGCGGGTGTAGCCGACGAGCAGATCGTCGAAGCCTTCGAGGCCGATGGGGTTGTGGGCCATGATTTCGGGGACGTGATCGGCGCACTGATAAATGTCGGGATAGGCGACTACGAGCAGCACGCGCTGCGGAGGGCTTTCGACGAGGCGGCAGGTGGCTTCGAGGATGGTGGCGCAGGTGCCTTCGGTGCCGACGAGAGCGCGGGCGATGTGAAATCCGTTTTCGGGGAGGAGGTAGTTGAGGTTGTATCCGGAGACGCGGCGGGGGATGTTGGGAAATTTCTGGCGGATTAGATCGCCGTATTGGTCGGCGATTTGCTTTAGGGAGCTGTAGATTTCGAGTGCACGCGAGCTGCGGCCCGATACTTCTGGGCCGCCTGGGCGGACGAATGCGTCCGCCCCTACGTGGGCGCCTTGGCCTACTCGCATTTGGGTGCCGTCGTAGGTGACTATTTCCAGCGCTTCGATGTTGTCGTCGGTTTTGCCGGCCATTACCGAGTGGACGCCGCAGGAGTTGTTGCCGATCATGCCGCCGATGGTGCAGCGGTCGTGGCTGGCGGGATCGGGTCCGAAGGTGAGGTGATATTTTTCGGCGGCGTTGCGCAGTTGATCGAGGACGACGCCCGGCTGCACACGGGCGATGCGGCGCTCGGGATCGATTTCGAGGATCTGCGTCATGTAGCGGGAGAAATCGAGCACTACGGCTACATTGCAGCATTGTCCGGCCAGTGAAGTTCCTCCGCCGCGGCAGAGTAGAGGAGCGCCGAAATCGCGACAGACGGAAATTGCGGCGAGAACGTCGTCGTTGTCGCGGGGCAACACCACACCGATCGGAACCTGGCGGTAGTTGGAGCCGTCGGTCGCATAGAGGGCACGGCTGCTGGCGTCGAAGCGGACGTCTCCCTTTACTGCCTTGCCCAGCGCTTGGGCGAGATCCGTTGCAGGGCTCAGTGACGATTGTGGAACGAACGTGGGGTCTGGGACGCTGGGCATCGGGCGGGTTTTTCTGTCACTGCTCCGGAGTGCGAATCTATCTCCTCACGGTTGCGATTTGAATGGTCGTGGGCGATCTTTCGCCCTCCACATTGATGGTCGATACGTTCCTGTTATCGCGGTCGACGATGGTGCAACGATTCTGGTCGGAGGAGGTCACGGTCGCTCTGGGAAATTTGGATTTGTAGAAGGCGCAAACTTTGTCGGCGGAGTCGCTGCTGGTAAAGCTGGCGGTCACGGTGCGGATGCCGCCGACGCTCGCGATGGCTGCGCCTTCCTGGCGAACTTCGGCTCCGGGGTAAACCTCGACGCCGATATTGTGAGCTGCCTGGTCGGCGTCCTTGGAGGTTTCGACGACGCCGAAAGGAGTTTCGACTTTGACCTGGTCGCCGTTCTGCGAGACGTGAGAACCCTTGGCCAAGTGATAGGCGACGAAGCCGGCGGCGGCGACACCGAGGATTCCCAAACCGACGATTACGGCGACCACGATCAAGACGGTTTTCAGGGCGCTATTGCCGGCGGGAGGTGGTGCGGGAACAGGAGAAGCTGCGGCGGGCGCTCCTACGGGAGTTCCACATTTGCTGCAGACTTGCGCCCCAGCGTTCAGAGTTGAGCCACAGGAGTTGCAGAATGCCATGGTTCACCTTGGGAAGAATGATCGTTGGTTGATGCCGCGAGTATATCGCAGAAGAGGTAGTGGCTCGGGCGCTAAAGCGCCTTTTCGGGGAGCGGGTTGGCGGTGCGAGTGGACTTGTGCTTTTCCATTTGGATTTCGAGAGCGGAGCTTCGCTCCGCTGGACAGCCGGGGGCGGCTGTCCCTACATGGCTGTCCTTGATGCTTCCTCGCTTTGCTCGGCGGACGGACGAATGCGTCCGTCCCTACGTGGCTGTCACTGATGCCTCCTCGCTTCGCTCGGCGGACGGACGAATGCGTCCGTCCCTACGTGGTTAACTCCAGAGGCGTGTGCCGTAGTCGGCCATGGAGAGCGCTAGCAGAAGGAAAAGGAAAAACAGGGTGGTGATCACAACCAGTTTGATGAGCTTTTCGCCGGCGCCTTTGAGGTGCATGAAGAACAGCGCGACCAGCAGGGCTTTGATGGTGGCGATGGTCAGGGCAACTGCGGCGTTGTAGCGTCCGAGGTCGATGTAGGCGATTTTGTAGGTCAGAAAGGTGCCGACCAGCAGCGCGATCCACACGCTGAAGTATGTCTTCAAGGGCGAAGAAGTTGAGTGTCCGGAATTTGAATGTTCAGACATGAGTGCGCCTCAGGGATGCCGGTCGATCAAGTAGAGCAAGGGGAACAGGTAGATCCAGATGATGTCGACGAAGTGCCAGTACAGGCCGCCGATTTCGAGCGGTGTGTGATATTCGGGAGTGAAGCGGCCCTTCCATGCCGCCCACAAAAGCCAGGCGAAGATGCCGAGTCCGATAATCATGTGCAAGGCGTGCAGCCCGGTCATGATGAAGTACAGCGAGAAGAAAATCTGGGCATGCTGCGGATTGGCGTATTGATCAGGATGTCCGGGGATAGGGACATGATCGAAACTGAAACTCGCGCCGGGAACGTGGTGCTCTGCGAACTTTTGGTAGTATTCGTAACCTTTGATACCCAGGAAGGTGAGGCCAAAGAGCATGGTGAACACGAGCATGGCGATCATCAGGGCGCGGCGAGAAGTTTGCGCGGCCCAGATGGCGAGAACGACGGTCAAGCTGCTGCAGATCAGGACAGCGGTATTGGCGGCGCCCAGAGTCGCGTCGATGGACTTGCTGGCGGCACCGAAATCGCCGAAGTACCAGCCGCGATAAATCAGGTAGGCGCAGAACAGTCCACCGAAGAACATGACTTCGGTGCCGAGAAAGATCCACATGCCGAGGTTGGCGGAATCGCGCTGCTGTTCCTCGGTGGCGAAGTGGTGCAGCAGAGCGGGATTATGCAGGCCCTTGTGCGCAGAGGATTGGGTTGCGGTTGAGCTTGCGCTATCCGACAACTTTCACCTCCTGCTTGTGGGGAGAGTCGATCTCCTCATAGTTATAAGCTTCCCAGGTGACAACCGGTTCTTCGTCGAAGTTGAAAGTCGGCGGAGGAGAAGGCGTCTTCCATTCGAGTCCGGCGGCGTTCCAGGGGTTGTCAGGAGCGGGCTTGCCGTAACGCATGGACCAGAGGAAATAGATCATGGGCAACACATAGCCGATGCCAAGGATGGTAGCGCCGGCAGTGGAGAGCACGTTCAGCACCTGGAACTCAGGCGGATATTGATAGTAGCGACGCGGCATGCCGACATAGCCGAGGATGAATTGCGGAAAGAAGGTGAGATTGAATCCGATGAAGACGATCAGCGCAGCGAGCCGTGCCCAGCCTTCCGGATAGAGCTTGCCGGAAATTTTGGGCCACCAGAAATGCATGCCGCCGAGATATCCCATGACCGCGCCGCCGACCATGATGTAGTGGAAGTGGGCGATGACGAAATAAGTATCGTGAACGTGAACATTGACGCCTAACGCGGAGAGAAATAATCCGGTGAGGCCGCCGACGGTGAACAGGCCCAGGAATCCGAAAGCGTAGAGCATGGGCGCGTCGTAGTGAATGGAACCTTTGTAGAGGGTTGCGGTCCAGTTAAAAACTTTGACCGCCGAAGGAACGGCGACGGCGTAGCTCAAGATGGAGAAGATCAGCGCGGCATAGACGGAGATGCCGGCGACGAACATGTGATGGGCCCACACCAGAAATCCGAAGACCGCGATGGCGATGGAAGAAAATGCTACGAAGGTGTAGCCGAAGATGCGCTTGCGGGAGAAGCAGGCAATAATTTCGGTGACCACGCCCATGGAGGGCAGAATCATGATGTAGACGGCAGGGTGCGAGTAGAACCAGAAGAGATGCTGGAACAGGAGCGGATCGCCGCCGAGTTTGGGATCGAAGATGCCGAGGTGCAACGCACGTTCAGCGACCACCAGTACCAGGGTGATGGCGATGACAGGAGTGCCGAGAATCTGAATGACGCTGGTTGCATAGTGCGCCCAGATGAATAGAGGAAGCCGAGACCAGGTCATGCCGGGACAGCGCATGCGATGGATGGTGACGATGAAATTGAGGCCGGTGAGGATGGAGGAGAATCCGGCGACAAAGATTGCGAGTCCGGCTTCGATCACTTTGGTGTTGCTGAAGGCGGTGCTGAAGGGTACGTAGAAGGTCCATCCGGTATCGACGCCGCCGGTCAGCATGCAGTGCACCATCATCAGGCCGCCGATGATGTAGAGGTACCAGCTCAGCAGGTTGATGCGCGGGAAGGCAAGATCCTTGGCGCCGATCATCATGGGAACGAGGAAGTTGCCGAGCACAGCGGGGATGGAGGGGATGAGGAAGAAGAAAACCATCACCTGGCCGTGCTGGGTGAAGAGCTTGTTGTAGGTATCGGCCTGGACGAGGTCGCCGGCAGGAGTCAGCAACTCGAGGCGGATGAGGAGCGCAAAGAATCCGCCGATGAAGAAGAAGAAGGTGATCGACATCAGGTAGAGCAGGGCGATGCGCTTGTGGTCAGTGGTGAGCAACCACGAGCCGACGCCGTACTCTTTGTTCAGATAATTTTCCCGTTCGACGGGCGTAGTTGTAGCGATAGCCATAACTCAGTTCACCTGGCTTCCCTTGACCGGAGCCTTGGGCGTTTCCTGCCCGGCCGCGGTTTTTACGCTGGGCTGCTCCATCGGTTTGGAGAGCGACTTCACGTACGCGACCAGCGCATTCAATTGTTCTTCACTGACCAGTCCCTGGAAAGTCGGCATGACGGGCTTGAATCCCTGCACGACTTTCGCGCCCGGATCCAGGATCGATTCACGAATGTAGTTTTCGTCGGCGACGACAGTGCGCCCGTCTTCAAGCTGGACGGGTTTGCCGAAGACTCCAAGCAAGTTCGGACCACGGCCCTGCGTGTCCGTGCGATGGCAGGTGGCACAGCCCAGTTCGGCGAACAGTTTCTCTCCGGTGACGGAGAGCGGACCGTTGGAAGTGCCGCTCATCCAGGCTTCATACTGCGCAGGCTCCATAACAACGATGGAACCGATCATGCCGGAGTGCTGGGTGCCGCAATATTGGGTGCAGAAAAGATGATAGGTGCCGGTTTTCGTGGCGCGGAACCAGGCCATGGTGTAGCGGCCGGGGAGCACATCCTGCTTCATGCGGAACGCGGGCACGAAGAAGCTGTGGATGACGTCCTGCGAAGTCATGATCAGCTTGACGTCCTGGCCGACGGGCACGTGCAGTTCGTTAATTTCGCGCTGGCCTTCAGCATGTTCGAGCTTCCACATCCACTGTTTGGCGACGACGTAGACCTCGGTCGAGTCGCGGGGAGGAGTGTGGCCCCGGAAGTAGACGACCGCGCCCCAGAGGAAGATGACCATGAACACCGCGAATGGAATGATCGACCAGGTCAATTCGAGCGGGATGGAACCCTCGATCTGCTCGGCCGGCACGCCCTTGCGCGCGCGATAACGCGCGGCGAAGTAAACCAAGGTGATGAAAATGAGCAGCGTCATCAACCCGCAGACGATGAGCAGGAAGATGTAGAGGGCATCGACGCTGCCCGCCATCGACGAGGCCCGCTGCGGCCATAATGGAAAATTATCGAACATATCCTGTATGACTCGGTCCTGACTTGTTTGAGTCCCAACCGCGGCGCGGCGCAATTTTTTCGAGCCGCAACATGATCAGCAATAGAGCGCCCAGAAACACGATGGTGAGGCCGGCTCCGAGGCGCAACATGTTGGAGACTACCGCGCCATATTTTCCGGTGGCGGGATCGTAGTGATAGCAATAGAGCAAAACCTGATCGATGGGATTTCCGATTTTTCCCTGCGAAGCTTCGACCAGTCCCATGCGCAGATCTTTGGGCGGAAAATCCACGCCGTAGAAATAGCGCGAGATGCGGCCTTGCGGGGTGAGCACCATGATGGCGGTGGCGTGCGCGTACTGATTATTTTTCTCGTCGTACTGATACTGAAAGCCGACAGCCTTGGTGAGCGCGTTAATGGACTCCGGCGGTCCGGTCAGAAAGTGCCAGCCAGATGCGGCGCCCGCGCGGCCATAGCGCGATAGATAATCTTTCTTTTTGGCAGCGGCGATTTCCGGCGTCTCTTTGGGATTGAAACTGACGGTGACGACTGCGAATTCCTTTCCCACGTCAAACTTAACCATCTTCATGGCGCCGGTGAGTCCGGCCAGCGCTTCTCCGCATAGCATGGTGCAGTTGTAGTAGACGAGGTTGAGGATGATGGGCTTGCTGCCGAAGTAGTCGCCGAGTTTGACGGAGCGGCCGGTGTCGTCGACGAAGGTGAGTTCGGGCGGGACCTGGCCGTCGAGACGCTGCTCGATGCCGACATTTTGCAGGTAGGGCGGGCGAACGTTCGCGGGCGGAGACATGATGCCCTTGGACATGGCCTGAGATATCGCCTGGGGAACGGCGGCCGAGGCGAGGAGTGCCAGCAACAGCAGGACCCTGCAGGGCCGTAGTTTGGCGGTGGCGGCTGAATGCGCTGACGAGCTGTGCTCGACCGGACAGCCGAGGGCGGCTGTCCCTACATGGCCTCTGGTGGATCTCGAATTGTGATTCTGACGGCTCACTTCTTTTTTTCCTTCTCTTGGGCCTGGTTTCGGACTGGGAGGCCGCGCTGGGCGATCAGGTCCATGGCGCGCTCGATGGGGATGCGGATGGTGCCAGTCTGCTTGTCGACGTAGTCGTAGGCGCTTAGCTTTTCTTCTTCGTCGAGACGGATCTTGTCGAGCTGCGTGCGCTCGTCGACTTCCAGTTGCGGGCTGGGGAAATTCTGCTTGAGATATTCGCGGTAGTCGGTCGGCAGCTTGCGGGTATCGACGGGCGCATTGGTGACCATGGGGCTGACAGGAGCTTGCTGGGCATTGCTGCGCTTTTCGAGATAGTGAAAGACGGCATCGACCACGAAGTGGCTGATCAGGAGGAACAGGGCGAGCCCGAGCAGGAAATAGAGCACACTGCCGACGCCGATGTCGCGGCGCTCGTAGTCGCCGTGGCCGTTGTTTGCGGGATTGGTCGGGTTCGTCATTCTCGTTTGTCTAAATTCTTTCTTCTAGCTGCCGCGGTTGGTTATGCACGCCGTTTTAGGTGCCTCCGTGACGATGGGCTGGGTGCAGAACTTCTCCTGCTGACGGATCGTAGGCGGGCAGCAGCGGCAGCGAGCCGAGATTGCGGAAGAAGAAGGCCAGCCAGAAACCGCCGATAGCGATGGGCACGACGATATCGGCGATGGTGAGGTTCAGAGTTTTCGAAAAATTCGGTTCGATAGTCCAGAACAGGTCGAGGTAGCGCATCAGCATCAGCCAGATCGCGACCCAGACCAGCTTGCGAATATTGCGCTTGAAGGGGCGCGAAAGCAGGACGGCGAATGGCACGCAGAAGTGGAAAAGAACGAGGAACAGGCCGATTGCTCCCCAACCGCCGGTCAGGCGTTTGAGATAAAAAGAGATCTCTGCAGGCAGGTTGCCGGCCCAGATGATGAGCCACTGCGAAAAACTGAAGTAGGCCCAAACCATGATGAAGGTCACCATCCACTTACCGTGGTCGTGGACGAAGTCCGGCTTGAGCATCTCGGACATGGGCTTGTAGTTGAACAGAATGCGCTCGATCACGACCGCGAAGCACATGGCCGAGAGCAGTTCGCCGATCAGAATGATGAGGCCGAAGATGGTCGAGATCCAGCTGGGATCGAGCGACATGAGCCAATCGATGGAGGCAAAGGCAATGGTGAATGCGTAGAGGATGAGGCCGGGGCCGGCGACGGCCTTAAATTTGTCAGTATTGTCGGGGTGTCCGGCGCTGTCGGTTTGGCGGGACCAGTGGGACAGAAGGAACGAGCACAGGTTCCAGATCGCGAAGTAGATGATGGCGCGAATGATGAAGCCGTTGGTGGTGAGATATGTCCGGGTGATGTCTTCCAGGTGCTTGCGGAGATGTTCGTCGGCGACACGGTCGAGTGGCTGCGCCCAGATATAAAGATGATGGATGCCGAGGATGATGGGGACGAAGAGGAGCGCGAGCAGTGGAAGGGTGCGCATGGCCGCGCCGAGAATGCGGCGGATCACCATGCCCCATCCGCCGCCGGTGAGATGGCGAATCATGAGAATCGCCATGGAACCGAGGGCGACGCCAAGCCAGCACATGAAGCCGAGCAGGTATCCGCGATAGAACTCTTCGGGGCGGGTGAAGGCGAGCACGACGGCGGCGATACCGAAGACGACACCGACGATCAGCGACCGCTGCGCGATGGTCTTAACCACCGGCGGAGGGGTGAGATCGAGTTGAATCGCGGGCGTCGCGCTCATTTCGGTTCTTCCTTTGCATCGTCGGGCTTAGTTTCGGGAGCAGGGGTCGGCAAGGTCGCGCCGGTTCCGGGCTCGCTGAATTTCATGGGCGCGGACGGAATTTGCTGCCCGGCGGGAACGTCGGCCAGAGTCGCGTTCTGACTCAACTGCAAGGCGCGAATGTAGGCGATGATGTTCCAGCGATCTTGCGGAGAAATCTGCGAAGCGTAGTCGGGCATGATGCCGAAGCCGTTGGTGATCACGTCGAAGAAATATCCGACGGGCGCTTTCTGCAGGCGCGGGATGTGATAGGACGGCGGCTTGCGAGAAAATCCGCGGGACGGAACGAAGCCATTACCGTCTCCCACACGCGAGTGGCAAGGCGCGCAGAAAATGTTATAGCGCTCGCGACCGCGGTCCAGCACTTCCTTCGTGACAGCGAAAGGCATCTGCTCGCCGGGCGCGGTTCCGATCTTGCCGGTGTAGAAGTATGTGTCCGCGCGGAGATCGCCGCGGGCTACCGTGCCCTCGACGAGCGGGCGCGCTGAGCGTTGATCGGTGAAGAAGTCGTTGCGGGAGAGCGGATTCTCGCGGGGCTGCACGTGCATGTCGAGACGGCAGGCTGAGGTTAGAGCGATCAGCACCAATAGCACTGCGACAGAAAGCGCTGTCGAGCTTCGCTCGACTGGACGGGCGGGGGCGCCCGTCCCCACATGGGCATTCGTTTCCATATGGGCGGTGGCACCGCTCGGATTCATTTGGCGGAAGTGCTGCATTTTAGCTGGGCACCTCCGAGACTGAGCGCGGATGCAGGGCTTCGAGGAATTTCCGCGTATCGTCCGTCTTGTAATTCTTGTCGGAGGAAAACACGATCAGGAAGAAACGGTCTTTTGTGGCCGACGAAAATCTGGGAACGTTGAACACCGGATGATACGGCATGGGTAAGCCATTCAGCGCGAGCATGCCGAGCACGGCGGAGATTCCGGCAAACAGAATCGTCATTTCGAAAGTGATCACGATGAATGCCGGCCACGAATGATACGGTTTGCCGCCAATGTTCAGCGGGTAGTCGACGACCGAAATCCAGTACTGCATGAAGTATCCGCTCAGACCGCCGATGATGCCGCCGATGAGCACGACCAGCGGAACTTCATCGTGATGAAATCCAATTTCTTCGGCGAGGCCTTCGATCGGAAACGGGCTGTAGGCGTCGATCTTCTTGTACCCGGCTTCGTACGTCTGGCGCGCGGCGTCGACCAGCGCCTGGGCCGAATCGAATTCCGCCATCATGCCGTAAATAGGATCGCGCTTCATCTTCCGAGCCTCGCCATCACTCTTTCACCTCAGCTTCCGGCAGGAGGGTGCGCATTTCGAAAATCGAGATCGCCGGCAGCAGGCGCAGGAACAGGAACATCAGCGCGAGGAACATTCCGATCGTGCCGATGAAGATCATCCAGTCCCAGCGCGTGGGGTAGTACATACCCCATGAGGAAGTCAGGAAATCACGGTGCAGGCTCACGACGACAATAATGAAGCGCTCAAGCCACATGCCAACCAGGACCACGCCGGAGATCAGGAACAGTGCGATCGGGCTGCTGCGCAGCTTGCGAATCCAGAGCACCTGCGGAATAAAAATGTTGCAGGCGAGAAGCGACAAATACCAGGGAGCGTAGGGCCCATGCAGGCGGTTCCACAGGGTGAAGGCATCGTAACGATCGCCGCTATACCAGCCCATGAACGCCTCAATGCCGTAACCGTAGGCGACGATGAGACCGGTGGCGAGCATGACCTTTGCTGAATTCTGCAGGTGGCGCTCGGTAATGAAATCCTCAAGCCCGTAGATTTTTCGGATCGGGATGGCGAGCATCAGAACCATCGCGAATCCGGAGTAGATGGCGCCGGCAACGAAGTAAGGCGGGAAGATGGTTGTGTGCCAGCCCGGGACGATGCCAACGGCAAAGTCGAAACTCACGACGGTGTGGACGGAAAGCACGAGCGGAGTCGCAAGCCCGGCCAGCAACAGGTACATGGTTTCGTAACGATGCCAGTGACGGGCCGAGCCGCGCCAACCGAACGAGAGGATGCCGTAGATCAGCTTGAGCGGCTTTCTTGTCACTGCGGTCGCGCAGGGTCGCGAGGTCAGGGATGAGGCCGACGAACCAGAACAGCGCGGAAATTGTGGCGTAGGTGGAGACAGCGAAAACGTCCCACATGAGCGGGCTGCGGAATTGCGGCCAGATCCGCATGGTGTTGGGATAGGGAAACAGCCAGTAAGCCAGCCAGGGACGTCCGACGTGAAGCAGGGGAAAAAGTCCGGCGCAGGCCACGGCGAAGAGCGTCATGGCTTCGGCAAAGCGGTTGATGGAATTGCGCCACGATTGACGCAATAAGAGAAGAATTGCCGAGATCAGCGTGCCGGCGTGGCCAATACCGATCCACCAGACGAAGTTGACGATGGCAAAGCCCCAGCCAATGGGAATCGTGACTCCCCAGATGCCGATACCTTTCAGAAACAGGTATCCGATGGCGAACAGCATCATCATGGTCACGATGAATGCGAGGGCGAAGCCGACGAACCATCCGTTGGAGGTGGGACGCGTCAGAACGATGGCGCTGATTTTTTCGGTGACCGTGCCGAAAGTGTGGCCCGGTTCGATGACCGGGGCCTTTTCGTCCACCGTCGTTTTGTATTGCTCTGGCATTCTGGTTCTCGGGGGCTAAAGCCCCTGGCCTTGCCTATTCTCTACGGGGCGGCTGAAGCCGCGCCCTTTCAAAACCCCTGCTCGTGTGCAGCTACGCCCTTTCAAAACTCTCCTCGTACGCGGCTGCGCTTCGCGCTCGCCGGGACGGACGAATGCGTCCGTCCCTACGTGGACCTTTCCAGGTCCGGGTTCGGGTTGCGAACTTCTGCTAAATACGTGGTGCGCGGGCGCGTGTTGAGTTCGCCCAGCAAGGCGTAATTCCGCGACAGTGCTTTCAACTTCGAAACTTTGCTGTTGGGATCGTTGATGTTGCCGAAGACGATCGCTTCCGCGGGACAAGACTGCTGGCACGCGGTCTGCAGTTCGTCGCCGACGCGGATTTCTTTGCCTTCGCGGACCGACGCGGTCTCGGCGTCGATGCGGTGCTCGTTGATGCGCTGCACGCAGTAGGTGCACTTTTCCATGACGCCGCGGCTGCGCACGCTGACGTCGGGATTGCGCATCATCTTGTATTGCGGCGTCTCCCAGTCCTGGAAAAGCAGGAAATTGAAGCGGCGCACTTTGTACGGACAGTTGTTCGAGCAGTAGCGCGTGCCCACGCAGCGGTTGTAGACCATATCGTTCAGGCCTTCGGTGGTGTGGTTCGTGGCACCAACCGGGCAAACGACTTCGCAGGGCGCGTTCTCGCACTGCATGCAGGGCACGGGCTGGAAGAAAGCTTTGGGATTGTCGCGGTCGCCTTGGTAGTAGGCGTCGATGCGAATCCAGTGCATGTGGCGGCCGAGCAAAGTCTGTTCGTGGCCGACGACGGCGATATTGTTTTCCGACTGGCAGGCCAGCATGCAGTTGTTGCAGCCGACACATTTGTTGAGATCGATCGCCATGCCCCACGAGTAGGTTTCTTCGTTGTAGGGATACGGCGGGTAGAGCGTGTCGCCCGGCGCCGGCTGCTCTCCTTTGGCGAAGTTCGGATCTTTCTTGTATTCCTCGAGGGACGTCTCTCGCACCAGCGGGCGAACGTCGCCGTTGGGCGTCTCCATCGATTGGCAGCCCTGGGTCGAGGCGAGATTGTAGGTGTCGCCAGTTTTGCGGATCGTGACGCCGCTGGCGATCCACGGCGCGGCGCTGGTGCGCAGCGGATAGGCGTCGAAACCCTGTGCCGTGCCGACGCGACCGGCGCGCTTGCGGCCGTAGCCGAGGAATACGGTGACCGAGTTGTCGGGATGACCGGCTTGAATCCAGGCGGCTCCGGTGACCTTGGTTCCGTTCAGTTCGAGTTCGAGGACGTCTTTGGTCTGGATGCCGAGCCGACTCGCCATCTTGGGGCCGATGAGGATGGCGTTGTCCCAGGTGAGCTTGGTCATCGGCTTGGGCAGTTCCTGCAGCCAGCCGTTGTTGGAGAATTGTCCGTCGTAAATGGTGGGATCGCGGCGGATGTTGAGCTCGATCGGCATGTTGTCGCGAACCGGCCACTGCCGTGGAAGCTCCGGCTTTGGCTGCAGCTGCTTCGGCACGAAGCTCGTTCCCTCGACCCAGCCGTCGTGCAGCGACTTGCGCCAGAAGGCTTCGAAATCGGCGCCGACGTGCTGCTTCTGCCAGTAGGCGCGGACCAAGTCATAGCCAGGCGCATCGGATTGTCCGGACAGCAACGCTACGAATTCGATTGCGCTCTTACCGTTGTATAACGGCGCAATCAACGGCTGGATGATGCTGACGGTTCCGTCGTAAGCGCGGGCATCGCCCCACGCTTCCAGTTCGTGCGTTCAGTCGACGTGCCAGTGGCAGAGTTCGGCGGTCTCGTTGTTGTAGAGGCCGTGATGAACGCGCAGTGGAACCTTGTTTAGAGCTTGAGCGAAATTGAGATCCGCGGGCGCGTCGTAAAGCGGATTGCCACCGAGAATGATAAGCAATTCCACTTTGCCGGCACTCATGTCGGCAACGAGTTCTTTGAGCGATTCGGTCTGATTGACCGGATTCGCATCGACGGGTTCTGAGTAGAAAACTGTTTTACCGACATTGCCGAGCTGCTCGTTCAACACGTGAGCGAGGGCGTGCACCTCCGCAAGCTGATGGTCTCCCGCGATCACAATCCCTGCACCACGGTGGCTAACTAAATCGGCGTATGCACCAACTGCAAAGTCGCTGGCGTTCTGGACGGGGCCATGCTGGCCCTGCCGTCGCTCACCCATCATTTTGGCAACATCGAGCAATTCCGTGGCCCGCACAGGAATCCGGTGATCCGCCTTCGCGCCGGTTGACGTTGGCGTGCTCTCGATTACGTACAGGCGGTTCATGTTGCCGCTGTCGGGATTGCGGCGGCTGGCGAAGTCGCGGATGTACTTCACGTTTCCGGGGAAGCCCGCGTAGAGGAAGTCGGCGTCGAGCGAGACGATTACGTCGGCCTTCGAGAAGTCGTAGCGCGTTTCGACCGGCTGGCCGAAGGCCAGCTTCGCGCCTTCGAGCACGTTGTCGCGATTGCATGGCTCGTAGACATGCCACTTGGCCTGGGGATAAATCTTCAGGAAATTGCGCAGTTGATCGGCGAGCGTGGGCGAAGTGATGGTCGTCGTCAGAATGCGAATGCCCGCGCCCTGCAAGCCTTTCTGCGCGGTCAGCGGTCCGCGAATCGCGCTCAGAAATCCCTGCCACGAGCGCACCTCGCCCATGGAGGTGATGGTTTGTGAGCGGTCGGGATCGTACATGGTGAGCAGCGAGGCCTGCGCGAAAATGTCGGTGCCACCGAGCGAGGCGGGATGCTGGTCGTTGCCTTCGACTTTCGTGGGACGGCCGAGGTGGCTTTCGACCAGCAGCGGATTAGCGTATCCGCTGAGCGTGCTCGCCGTGGCGTAATACATGGGACGGCCGGGAATGACGCCTTCGGGCTGGCGCACGTAAGGAACGATGGGCTCGAGCGGAAGCTTGACGCAGCCGGTCATGCCGGCGAGGCCGAGCGATGCGCCCATGACTTTGAGAAATCCGCGGCGGGAAACCGAGTCGAGCCATTCCGACGCGCCTTTGGGGAATTCGCGATGCAGGGCTTCCTGGAAGTCGGGAGTTCCGGCGAGTTCTTCGAGGCTGCGCCAATATTCAGGACCAGTTTTTTCGGCAGCATCGTGCGCGGTGGCGTAGTCGATGCGCTCGCGGACGGAGCTCAGGTCGAGCTTATTTTTTGCGCCGGGACAGATGTCTTCGCGCTTCTTGATCTGAATCAGGCCGTTATTTTTTTCTTCGTTCATCATCGATCAATTTGTGCCGTCCCTACGGGACTCGTTCCAAGTTGCCGATACTACCGACTTACGTCCTGGGCTAATGAATGTCGCCCCTTCGGGGCTGGCATCAAGACTTACAATCTCGACAGGTTTTGAGACCCCAAAATCTATCTGTGACAGGTGCTGCAGGTCGTGATGTCTTTCACGTTGCGCACTTCATACTTCTTGATCAACGCCGTTCCCAGTTCGGCTTGATCCGTGTAACTATGGCCATCGACCACCACCGGATTCCCACTCGATGGCGGCTGATAACGCATATTGAAAACCTGATCGCGGGGGCGGAGATTTTTCTCCGGCGCGCGATGGCAGCCTAAACACCACTCCATCTGCAACGAATTCTGCTGGTACATCAGCGGCATGGTGTCGACCGGGCCGTGGCAGGTATTGCAGCCGACGCCCTTGGTCACGTGGATGCTGTGGTTGAAATAAACAAAGTCGGGAAGCTGGTTGACCCGCGTCCACTGCAGCGATTCGCCCGATTTGTAGCTGGCGCGCACCGGCTCGAGGAGCTTGGCGTTGGTCCAGATTTGCGAATGGCAGTTCATGCAAGTGCGCGTCGGCGGGATGCCGGCGAAGCTTGAGGTTTCAACCGAGGTGTGGCAATAACGGCAGTCGATGCCGAGTCCGGTCACATGATGCTGGTGGCTGAAGGGCACCGGCTGCGGCTTGCGAACACCCGCATAGGTTACATAAGGAGAACCCTGGACCTCATAGGCGACCCAGCCCAGCGCAGCCAGCACGAAGACCGCGCCGAAAATCGTGGCGCGAGACAAAGTGTTCGTGCTGCGATGAAATATCTGCGGCATTCGGTTAAGAATCTAGCGTTCTGGTGGAGCGATCCCAACGCTATGGCTGTGTTTCGAGGAGAAAAGATTCCACAGATATTCTTTTGCCTGCGAAACTGGAAATTATAAATATTTCTTGAAGCTTTGTCGCGCTTTTTGGAAATTCGCTAAAGAAAAAAGTTTTGCGGTGAGCATTACTTGGAAAAAATCGGGTTTCTTGCGCGGGCGGAAATCCGCGAAGAGCGAGAATTGTTGAGAACTGCAACCACGCGACTTTCACTTTCTGATTCACGTTAGCGCAAATTCATTACCAGAAGCTTGGGTTCAGTCATTTCTTCGATGGCATAGCGCAGGCCCTCGCGTCCGAGGCCGGAATCTTTCACACCGCCGTAAGGCATGTGGTCCACGCGGAAGGAAGGCACGTCTCCGGCGATCACGCCTCCGACTTCCAACTCTTCGTAAGCCTGGAAAAGCAGCTTGGCATCGCGGGTGAAGATGCCCGCCTGCAGGCCGAACGAAGAGTGATTCACCTGGCGGATGGCTTGATCGAAATCCTTATAGGGCTCAACCGTCACGACGGGGCCAAAAATTTCCTGCGAATTCACTTTCATCTCCGGCTTGGTTCCGGTGAGCACGGTGGGCTCGATGACGAGATTCTTTCGTCCTCCGCCGCACAGGAGGCGGGCGCCACCGCGGACAGCTTCTTCAATCCAGCTGATAGTACGGATGGCGTCGCTTTCGCGAATGAGCGGGCCGACATCGGTGGACTCGTCGAGCGGATCGCCGACGTGTAGCTTCTTCGCGCCTGCCAGCAGAAAATCGACGAATCTGCCATAGACCGAATGCTCGACCAGGATTCGCTGAACGGAGATGCAGGTCTGCCCGGCATAAGCGAAGCCGCCAAAAATGCAGCGCTCGGCAGCATAGGAGAGGTCGGCGTCGCTGTGAACGATGACCGCAGCGTTGCCGCCCAGTTCAAGAACAACTTTCTTTTTTCCGGCGCGGCGTTTGATGTCCCATCCGACGGGCACACTGCCGGTGAAGCTGATGAGTTTGATGCGATCGTCGGTAACGAGCAGGCCAGCATCTTCATTGGAGAGCGGGAGCACGTTGAGGCCGCCGTCCGGCCAGCCCGCCTGCTGTACGCACTCGGCCAGAAGCAGCGAGCAGAGCGGAGTTTGGGGCGCAGGCTTGAGGACCATCGAGCATCCGGCGGCGATGGCAGGGGCGACTTTGTGGGCGACGAGGTTGATGGGGAAATTGAATGGCGTGATGCCGGCGACCGGGCCGAGGGGAAAGCGGCGTACGATGCCCCAGCGTCCGGCGGTGAACTCCTGCCAGTCGAGGGGAAGAAATTCGCCGTAGATGCGGGTGCTTTCTTCGGCGGCGACATTGAAGGTGAAAATGGCGCGCTCAACTTCGGTGCGCGCACCTTTGATCGGCTTGCCCGCTTCCTGTGCCAGCGTGCGGGCAAATTCTTCTTTACGCTCCGCGATTCCGGCGGAGATGCGGCGGAGGACGCGCTGGCGCTCAAAGGCGGGCAGTCGGCGGGTGGTGCCGAAAGCTTTCACGGCGGCGGCGATGGCGGCCTCGGCGTGCTCCTTGCGGCCCTGCATGACGCGGGCGATGACGCTGCCATCATAGGGAGCGCGCACCTCGACGGCGTCGCCCTCCTCCCACCATCTTCCATCTACGAAGAAACCGTGCGTGGCAACCGGCGCAATCGTCATATCCGCCATGATTTTTTCCTCGGGGCCGGACGTTCGATTTTTGATTATAGGACTTTTGAGCGCAAGCGCGGGCACGGTTGAGTGAAAACTCCTGCACTGAGATGTCGGAATCGGGCCAAGAGTTGACTCCCTCTGCCATTACAATCAGTTCGCCCATGAAAAAGGACAGGCTCACGATTCGCGAACTTGGCGAGGGCTACCGGAGGGGAGAGATTTCGCCGGTGGAGATTACGCGCAGCTGTCTGGAACGGATTGAGAAACTTAATCCGGCGCTCAACGCGTTCATTACGGTCACGGGCGAGTCTGCTTTTGCTGAGGCGCGGACTGCGGAGGCTGAGATTTCGCGGGGCGAATGGCGTGGGCCGCTGCATGGGGTTCCGATCGCGCTTAAGGATCTTATTGATACGGCGGGTGTGCGGACGACGGCCGGAAGCGCTCTATATAAGGAGCGCGTTCCCGCGGAAGACGCCGAGATTGTGCGGCGGTTGCGGCTGGCCGGAGCGGTCATCGTGGGGAAGAACAATCTCCACGAGTTCGCTTATGGCGGCAGCTCGCTAATCAGCTATTTTGGGGAAGTGCGCAATCCCTGCGATCCGAACCGCGTTGCGGGTGGGTCGTCGGGCGGGTCGGCGGCGGCGGTTGTGACCGGGATGGCATACGCGGCGATCGGCACGGACACGGCGGGCTCGGTGCGCGAGCCGGCTGCCTTGTGCGGGTGCGTGGGCCTCAAGCCGACTTACGGGCGCGTGTCGAGCCGGGGAGTGATTTCGCTTTCGCCTTCGCTGGATCATGTGGGCCCAATTGCCGCGAGCGTGGCGGATTGCGCGACGGTTCTGCAGGCCATTGCAGGTTACGACTCGGCTGATATAACGACCGCAGATATTCCTGTGGCTGATTATGCTTCGGCTTTGGGGGAGAGTGCCAAAACGCTGCGGGTGGGCGTGCCGCGAGGATATTTCTACGACGATCTCGATCCGGAGGTCGGGTCGGCGATCGGAGGATGCACTTCGCGTTTTGGGAAGTCTGGTGGCGGAAGTGAAAGAAGTGCGGCTCGATGTGCCCACCGACCGCACTTTGCAAGCGGCGGAGTCGTATGCACTTCACGCTGCGGACGTGGCGAAGAACCCGGAGTTGTACCAGCCGGAGACGCTGCGTCGCATTCGCAGCGGAGAAAATGTTTCGGCGGCGGAGTACATTCGGGGACGCCGCGAGCTGGACGAAGCTCGCCGCAAAATCAGCTCGGTGTTTGCCGACGTGGATTTGCTGGTGACCCCGACGACGCCGATCCCGGCTCCGTTGATCGCGGAGTTGCAATCGAATCCTGAGGCTTTGCGCCCGGCTGAGTTGAAGCTGCTGCGCAATACGCGCCCGTTCAATGTGTGGGGATTGCCGACGATCTCGGTTCCCTGCGGATTCACGCGGAGTGGGTTGCCGGTCGGCCTGCAGATCGCAGGTCCGCATTGGCGGGAAGATCTAGTATTCCGCCTGGCCCACGCTTATGAGGAGCTTCGCTCCTCAGGACAGCCGGGGGCGGCTGTCCCTACATTGGCTTCGCGCTTAGTCGACGGTGTGCACGTCGTCAGGCAGCGTGAGGACGAATGAGCATTTGCCGGTTGGACCGGAACACGACAGTGTTCCGCGACGCAGGATTTTCACTGGCGTGTCATCTGGAAAATTGAGGTGGTAGTTGGCGGTGCGCAGGGCTTCGGTATACGACTTCAGCTTTTCGTCGCCGCTGACGAATTTCACCGCGTCGACTTTTGTGGCAGAGTTGGCACCGCCGCTCAGGAGAATGAAAAAATCGGCGTTGCCGACTTGCGTGGCCTTGCCCAGATCAATGGTGGTCAGGTGCTGGAGTTCTTCTTTGGAGTGCGCGGCCGCCGCGTCGGCCTTGGCGTCTCCTCCAGCCAGCGAGGCCAGGCGCGTGCGCGTCTCCGGGATGGGACGCAATCCGTTCAGGGAAAGCGCGTAGGTCTGCAGAGCGCGTTGTTTGTCGCCGCGCTTCTCGTAAATCTGGCCGAGATGGTCTCCCACTTCGCCGTGATGGCCGAGGCCCCAGGCGGCAGAGACATATTTCTCGGCGTGATCGTAATCGCCTTCGGCAAAGTGGACCCAGCCTAGCGTGTCCCAGTAGGCGATGAGCGAGGAGACAAGCAGTAGCTCCTGCTGCGAAAGACGATCGAGCGAAACATTGCGCAAGGCCGCCGCAGTGGCTGAAACTGCGGACTCGGCATATTGCTGGGCGCGGTCGAGGTGAGATTTCTTCAGCGAGAGTTGATAGGCGATGTTGTTCCACACCAGCGGCGTGGCCGCCAGCTCCACGGCGTGATCGAAGGCGGCCAGCGCTTTGTCGTCCTGGCCCAGATTCAGATACGCATCGCCGAGGCTTACCTGCAGCTCGGCATTGTCGGGCGCGAGAGACGTAGCCTTCTCGAGCTCAGTCACCGCTTCGTTGTAGTGGTGCCACTCGGCATACATCTGCCCCAGGTTGGCGTGGGCAAATTTGTCGAGCGGGTTGGATTCGAGCTGCTTGTTGAAGGCGTTGACGGCGTCGTCGTATTTGCGCTCGTTCCAATAGACGCGGCCGAGATTGTTCCAGGCGTAGTCGTCGTAGGGATTGACTTCGAGCTGTTTCTGAAACGCTGCGATAGCCTGAGCATCGTCATGGATTGTGAAGTACGCGAGGCCAAGATTGTTCCACGCGTATTTGTTTTTGGCATCGACTTCGGTGGCGCGTTTCAGCAGCGCGATCGCGACCGGAAGATTGCCGTTGTTCATGGCGGCGCGGCCACTGTCGACCAGGTCGTCAGCCTTCATGTCGGCGGGAGGAATGGGCTCTCCGGCGACAGTGCTTTCGACCGACAACAACTGGCCAAGATCCGAGCCGACGGCGCGGCGGAAGGATGCGTAGTCGGACGCGCGCGCGGGCGGAATCTCATCCTGCACCAGCGTGAGCTTGCGTCCGGCGGTGAAGACGTCGCCGTCGATTTTGTAAGTCGCGTCGTATTGCGCGTAATCGCGCTTCAGGGAAATCGCGAGCGGCGCGTGTGCAGTGTATTTGGCCGGCAACTCCAGCTTGATTTTGTAAGAGTAGTCGCCTTTGGGGCCGAGCCGCAGCATATCGCCGTCGGCGGCGGCGGCGGCATCGTCGTCATCGACCTCGGGCAGATCGAATTGCACCAGCGGCAAGGCGATCTCAGATTTCTTCTTCGACCAGTCGAGGAAGTTGACCTTGGAAATATCGTAAGCCAGCGTGAAGGGCTCGCGGGTAGCGGCGGGATCGCTGACTTTCAGATTCGTGATGTCGCCGCCGAGTCCGGAGTTCACGTTTTCGACGACGCGCTGCCAGTTCGCCTCGGGCACGCGGCGAAATACCGAACGCAGCATCAACTCTTCATCGCCACGAAAGGTGTATTGCACATGGGCTTCGAGCTTGCCGATATCGTTGACCTTGCCGGTCACGTCAGTGATTTCGCTATCGGGCATGGGCGTGTCGGAGGGCGTCATTTCGAGATGCGGCGGCACATCCGATGCCGGTACCGCGGGAGGAATCACCAGTGCCTGCTTCTTCCGCAGGCTATAGGCGAGCAGGCGGAAGGGCGCAACCTCGGCTGTGGTATCCATCCAGACTTCTTCCGTCTTCCCATCGGTGTTGAGCGGGAGCATGGTGATGACGTGATCGAATTGCGCGGGCGACGGAACATCAGGGTCGAGCTTGCGGCTGGAATTGATCAACACCGAATCCGCGTGCAGGCCTTGGGCTTCGAGCAGTGACGCCAGCAGGGTGTGCTTGTCTTTGCAATCGCCGTACTGGTTGTGAAGAACGTCGGACGACGCGTGCGGCTGGTAACGGCCGACTCCGAGCGAAAGGCTGACATAGCGGAAGTTCTTGGAGACGAAATCGTAGAGCGCCTGGATTTTATCCATCTGGTTGTCGAAGCCCTTGGTTAGCTCGGCAGCCTTGGCGCGGACTTCCGGCGACGGGGCACGGCGATCTTTTTCCAGACTCGCGTACCAGCGGCCGATCTGATCCCAGGTTTCGAAGGTAGTCAACTGAACATCAGGGCGATCGTCTTCCGGGCGATGTTTCTTTTTCTTCTCGGCATCTTTATCTTTTTCGTCTTCGCGGACGAGGTGCGAATTTGACCAGTGATAAATGCGGCGGCCGTTTTCTTCGGTGATCTTGGGATCTCTGCCGGGCTTGGTTTTCAATTTCACCGGGCGGTCGGCGGGAACGTCGATGTCGAGAGCTTCATCCAGATTGATGCTGTTCTTGTCGAATTCGTAATCGGTCCAGAATTGTCCGGCGGCCAGCGGAGTGTGGATCACCGTGACCATTTCATATTCGAGAACTTCGCCCGGCCGCAACCCCGGCACCGTGACATGCTTCTGGCGATAGTCGGTGTAGACCGGCGCTTCGTGCTCGATGGGCGCGCTCAAATCCTGCACATCGGCGTCACTGGCTGTGACGACGGTGCCATCCTGCTTGAGGACGCGGACGTAGGGAATCTCAAGGCGTTCGTTGGCGGAGTTGTAGCCTTCAAGCAACTGTCCCCACTGCTGGACCCCAGCTTCGCTTTGCACGCGAATGCGGGCGGTGGTTTCGCGGCGTCCCGTGCCGTCGGATTCGAAGCGGTAGTGGGTGTGCATCTGCTCCACGACGAACGACTCCTGGGCATAGTTGTGCGCGGATTCGGCCAGCTTTGCGGCGGAAGTCTGCGTGGGAGCGTCCTTGGATTGGCTGGTTGCGGTCCCGCCGTTCTCGGGAGAGGGGGTCGCGGTTTGTGCGAAGCTCACGGCCAGCAGGCAGGGAAAGACAATGGCGCTGAGAAACTTAGACATAATGGGAAAAATCCTAGTTCGTATTATCCCATGGGGCACGCAGGGCCTGAAGGCCAGTTCCCATTTGATCGCTAAACGCGGCCCTTAAAGGGTCCGCTCTTTCCATGTAACCAGAGTGGCACCGCTTGCGGAGAGAGTCTGTCTTAATTGGTCGGCAGAAAGAGTACCCGCGGCGAGGAGTTTGTATTTTCCTAACAGGAATACATATTTGCATATGAATCCGGTGATTCTACTCACATTTCCTTATGGCGCGGCCTTTAATTCGGAGTAAAATCCACGCTCAGATGTCCTGCTCCTGTCTGTGGGGGCAGGCGTGACGCATAATCAACTTGCGCCACGATCCTTCCGTCCGGAGGTTTTTTCATGGAAGATCGGGCCCCTTCAGTTTCTTCCGTTGAACAGCAGTCGTCTAGTCCCACCCGACATCATGAAGGCCGCGGTGCTTGGGTGCTGACCGCGTACGCCGTTTGTGGGCTGGGTTTATTCGGAGTGTTAGCGTACTTCTTCTCGGATTTCATCGCCCATTAGTCGGTTTGGCAGATGGTGAGCGGGCAGGTTGCCCGCGGACGGCGGTGAAGTGTATCTGAGGTCATTCGTGATTTCGGAGTTCCACAGCCTGGACCGCGGAACGACGTAGCCGTCGTGCTACAATGAGCGGCCTCGTTGCTTCTGCGCCCGGCACCGATCCCACACCAGGAATTCAGGATTACGGAATAGAACCTGTGGCCAAGCCTCCCGCGTCCAGCCCAACGCCGATCACCTACGCCGACGCCGGTGTTGACATCACCCGCGCGAATCGAACCAAGCAGCGCATTAAATATCTGGCTCACAAGACGTTTACCCGCGGAGTGCTGAGCGAAATCGGCGGCTTTGGCGGTCTGTTTGCGGTGGACAAGACCAAGTACCTCGATCCCGTGCTGGTCTCGAGCGTCGACGGCGTGGGCACCAAGCTGAAGGTCGCGTTTGAAATGAATCTGCACTCGACCGTGGGCGCTGATCTGGTGAACCACTGCGTTAACGACATCGCGGTGCAGGGCGCGGCACCCATGTTTTTTATGGATTATCTGGCGACGGGTCGGCTCGATCCCACGATTGCGGAGCAGATTGTGGAAGGCATTGCGGATGCCTGCAAGCACAACGGCTGTGCGCTGATCGGCGGCGAGACGGCGGAGATGCCGGGCTTCTACCCGGACGGCGAATACGATCTGGCGGGATTCATCGTGGGAGTGGTGGACCGCGACAAAATCATTACCGGCAAAGATGTGCAGATCGGCGACGTGATTCTCGGCCTGCCTTCGAACGGGCTGCATACCAACGGATATTCGCTGGCGCGCAAGCTCTTGTTCGAAGTCGCGCAATATTCGCCTGAGACCTACGTGAATGAGATCAAGAACAAGGTCGGCAACGAACTGATGCGCACCCACAAAAGCTACTGGCCGGCATTGAAGAAGCTGCTTGATGCGCAATGCGTCGCGGCCCTGGCGCACATTACCGGCGGCGGAATTACTGAGAACCTGCCCCGCGTGCTGCCGCGTGGAACGGCCGCGTCCATCGAACTGGGCTCATGGGTAATCCCTCCGATCTTCGAACATCTGCAGCAGCTGGGCAAAGTGCCGCAGGATGAAATGCTGCGCACCTTTAACATGGGAATGGGAATGCTGCTGGTGGTGCCTGCAGCAAAATTCAAGAAAGCGCAGACCGTACTCGATCGCGTGGGCGAGAAAGCCTTTACGATTGGCCGCATCATCAAGGGTGAGCGCAAAGTCACCTACAGCTGAAGCCAGCGACCCGCAGCCCGACTCTTCTCACGCGCGAGCAACTCCAAACCACAATCTGATTAGGTCTTTGCCTTGGCCTTGAGCTTGACGTGGCCGTTGGTGATTTCAACGGAATATTCGACGTTCTCGCAGTGGTACTGCTTGCGGATTTCTTCGGTTTTTTTCTGCACGAACGTGGTGAAGGAATCGATGCCGCCGGTGACCTTTTCTCCGGCTTTTTTCTTGGCCGCGACCAGGGTGTTGTACAAGCGTTCGACCTGCTCGCGCTCGGCCTTATCGACGCTGTGCAGCATGAACGGCTGCGATGAGGGCGCTTCCGCCCCGGCTCCGGCGGCTGCGGCGGAGGCCACTCCGTAGACCGGGTGATGCTGCGGCTTGAGTTCTTCTTCGGTGACGCGTACGCCCTGCACCGAAAGCAGCGCGTCCTGTGGGCGGCGATAGCCTTCCTCGCGAATGCGGGACTTTTTGCGCCAGAGATCGCTGTAGATCGCGTAACGCTGCGCCATCTCGTTATAGCGGTAGCGCTGCGAGAAACTCATGCGCCCGCCATCGGAAAATTTGCGCAGCAACGAGAGCACCTTCCACTCAATGTCAGTGGGAGGCCGCTTAGTGGGATTACTGAAGAAGATCTCGTATTCGATCTTGAGCCGGCGCAACTGCGTGTCGAGTACGGCTAATTCCTCGTCGGTAGTCACAGAGGTCTCCACACACAGTGTAGTGATTGAAGCTCCGGGCGGGGAGGTATCGGCGGGTCACCAAAGGGCATCGTACGGAAGTAAGCTGTCAGCCCTCAGCCGTCAACTTTCAGCCAAGCCGCTGTTGGAATAGCCCCTAAAAGCGCGCTCTTCTGCTGACAACTGATGGCTGATGCTAGCTGAGGTTACTTGCCGGAGTTCGACGCCATCTTCTTGACCATGGCGAGGACGAGTTTGCGGTCGCTGTCGTTGAGATTGGTGGCGTAGCGGCGGATCTGGCTCAGGAAGCGGACTTCGTCGTCGGAAAGCTGCGGCAATCCTTTCGAGCCGTTGCTGTGTCCAGGCTCGGCGAAGAATTGCGAGAGCGGCAGATCCATGGCGCCGGCAATCTTCGACAGCGTGTCGAGCGACGGAATAGTGTGCCCGTTCTCGACGCGCGAGAGATAGCAGCGCAGCAAGCCGGTACGCTTCTCGATATCGCCCTGCGACATACCTTTTTGCAGCCGGTAGTTGCGGATCGTCTCGCCGATATTCATTGTTGGGAGCATTTCAGGATGGGGAATAGTAACCAGATCGCTAACTTCTGGCAAGTGGAAATTCGTGCCATTGGTGTGCCAACCCGTGCCATGCCTCAGGAATGGTGCGGTCAAGAATTTCCAGTAGTGAGCTCGACGGTGGCGCAGAAAAGTTTAACGCCGTACAAGGAACACGAGCGTTGAACGCAAACTGCGCCTACGGCTTCTTCAGATTTTCCGCAAGGAACGCAGTAGTGCGCTTCCACGCATCGGCGGCATCGGCGGCGCGGTAACCGTCTTTGTTGTTTGGATTCTCGAACGCGTGTCCGGCGTCGTCGTAGATTTTGATTTCTATTTTCTTGCCGAGTTGATCCAGCGTTGCACCAAACTTCTTCACGTCATCGGGAGTGATGCCGTGATCTTGCGCGCCGAAGAGGCCGAGAATGGGAGCGTTGATTTTCTTTAATGCATCGACGTCGGTGGCGAGATGGCCGTAGTTGATCACGTCGGCGGCCAGCGTCGGTTGCTGCAGGGCCACGTCGAGAGAATAGCCACCGCCCATGCACCAGCCGATAGCGCCGATGCGATCTTTCTTGACGTTGGGTTGCGAGGCGAGGAAATCAAATGCCGCATTGAGGTCGCGCTTAGCGCGGTCTTCGGGCACTCCGCGCATGATCTCGTGTGCCATGTCGGGGGTGGTTGCAACCTTGCCGCGATAGAGATCGATCGCGAGTGTTACGTAACCTTCGTCCGCGAGCTTCGACGCCTGATCTTTGACCCAGTCGTTCAGTCCCCACCATTCGTGAATGACGATGAGCGCAGGGAACGGGCCTTTGCCTGCCGGCGTGTAGACCACGCCCTGCACGGTTTCATCGCCGCTTTTGTAGGAGACGTTTTTGGAATCGGCCGCAAAAGAAACAGTAACTGCGAGCAAGACAATCAATGGCAAGCAAAAGATCTTCATGATTTTCCACCCTCTCTAAAGATGTACAAACCAACGACGATAAGCAGCAGAAGGAAATCTGTCATGAGGCCGTGCATTCCCAGAGAGTGTAACCAGGTTCGCTTTCTCCCTAGAATTAGGCATCCGACGTCCACCCAAAAGAAAATGAGGCAAATGAGCAGAAGCCTTCCGCTTGTCACAATTGCAACTCCATGTACAACGTGCCGGCAATCGGATTTTCACGATACGGAGCAATTTCCCGGAAGCCCATCTTGCGGTACATCGCGACCGCATCACCCATTACGGGCTCGACCGTGTCGAGACGCATGCGTTGATAGCCGATCTGGCGCGCTTCCGAGATGATGCTTTGGGCCAGCGCGGCCCCTAGTCTCTTGCCACGAAACTGCGGACGCAGGTAAAGGCGCTTCATCTCGCAAGTGCTGCTGTCTATTTTGTGGAGAGCGACGCAACCCGCTAGCCGACCTTCGTACGACGCGAGTAGAAGGCGGCCTTCCGGCGGCGCGTAGTCTCCGGGGAGCCCGGCGAGCTCCTCATCGAAATTCTGAAAGCACAAGCTGAAGCCAAGCGACTGCGCGTACTCGAGAAAGAGTTCGCGGGCCTGCGCGATCTGGGCGGGCAGTTCCGCTTGGGCAAATGCAAAACCCTTCACCACAGAGGGCACAGAGGTTACAGAGGAAGACTTGAGATGTTCCGTTTCCATTCCTCTGTGTCCTCCGTGTCCTCTGTGGTGATTTTGGAATCTATCCCATCAACATGCCGCCGTTCACGTTCAGCACATGACCGGTGATATACGACGCTTCGTCGGATGCCAGGAAGGCCACGGCGGATGCCACGTCCTCGGGCGATCCGACCCGGCCGAGCGGAATCTGCTTCGCCGCGGCTTGTTTGAACTCGTCGCCCAGAGTCGCGGTCATGGCGGTTTCGATGAATCCCGGAGCGACGGCGTTACAAGTAATGTTGCGCGATCCCACTTCGCGGGCGATCGCCATGGTGAGGCCGATCAGCCCGGCTTTCGACGCGGAGTAGTTCGCCTGTCCCGCCTGCCCCATCTGGCCGAAGACGCTGGTGATGTTGATGATGCGTCCCCAGCGCTGTTTGAGCATGGAGCCGATGACCGCTTGAATGCAGAGATAGGCGGAGGTCAGATTGGTCTGCAGAACTGCGTCCCAGTCGGCGCGCTTCATGCGCATGACGAGTTGATCGCGAGTGATTCCAGCGTTGTTGACGAGGATGTCCACTTTGCCGAACTGCGCGATGGCGGCTTTGACGCAGGCTTTGACCTGCTCTTCGTCGGCGACATCGAGGACGAATGCGGCGGCTTGCCCCCCGGCCGCAGAAATTTCGGCGACCAGTTCGTCCAGCTTTTCCAGATTGCGTGCGGCGGCGGCAACGGTCGCGCCATCTTTGGCTAGCCGGAGCGCGCAGGTGCGTCCAATGCCCTGCGATGCGCCGGTGACCAGAGCTACCCGTCCTGACGAGGACATGGGAATCTCCTTACTCGAATCAATTCAGTGGAACGCGGAATTATACGCGGTAGCGGGCCCCGAGAGTTCTGGAAGGATGGTCGAACCGCGCTGGATGGACCGCCGGAAGCCGCTTTCTTACATAGTTTTCAGCATGGAAATGCGCCGACGAATCGCATTGCTAATCCACAAGGATGCCGCGTAACATCCTCACACCTCCATGAACCCTGCGACGAACGTTGTGAGTATGCCTGAGCCTTCCGACAATAATCCTTCTTCCGATGCTCCCGCCGGTGGTTCGGGACACCGTTCGACGCAGCGCGCCGCGGCGGCGGACAAACCAATGCTGGTGGGAAAGTCAGAGCCCGAATCGCCCGCTCCGAGTGCTGCTGACCCGTCGACGGAAGTGTTCGCCGTGTTTGGCGTTGAGCCGGAGATTCAGGCTTACGCGATGGCGAAATATTCGCGGTCGTCGCTGTCGATGAAGGAGTCGCTGCGCGAGATCAGCTCGCAGAAGGCGGAAAAGTTTCTCAACACGTTTTATTTTCAGTACGGGCACCGGTCGATTGCCGACCTGGCGCACATCGCGCTCGCCGTCGAGCGACTGTCGATTCTGGCTGCGATTGAGTTGGCCGACGAGCAGCGCTGGGATGGGCAGGAGCGATCGACGCGCTATCAGGATTTCAAGAAGAGCGGGTACTTCACTCCGGATTTTGGCGCGGATGACGACGCGCGCAAGCTTTATCGCGAGACTCTGGATTTTCTGTTCGCCGAATACGAAGCGCTTTCGGCGCACATGACGGGCTACCTGATCCGCATCACGCCCAAGCCTTCGGACATGAAGCAGGATGCGTACGAACGCACTCTGAAGGCGCGGGCCTTTGACATTACCCGTTACCTGCTGCCGCTGGCGACGAATACTTCTCTTGGCGAGATCGTAAATGCGCGCACGCTGGAAAACCAGGTGACGCATCTGCTCTCGCATACGCACAAAGAAGTACGTACGCTGGGCGCAGCTTTGAAGAAGGCGGCCACGACGCCAGCCTACAACGTGAATGCGGAGTCCCTGCGTGAATTGGTGGATCAGATTCGGGCGGTGAGTCCGGAACTGGGCGCGCGGGCGGATTTCCGGCTGCTGCGCGATGTTTCGGTTGCGCCCACGCTGGTGAAGTACGCCGACCCGAATCCATATGAGATGGAAACGCGCCGCGAGTTGCGGCAGGCGGCGCGCGAGTTGATGGAGCACGAACAACTGGCGCCGTCGAAGGCGATCGTCGATTTGCTGGACGAAGAACCGCTTGAGGTCGAGATCGCGACGACTCTGCTCTACGAACATTCACACCATTCTTACCGGCAGATTCGGCAGGCGGTGCAGGTGGCGGGCGAGCGGCGGCGGCGGGAGATCATCGACCTGGGACTGCGGCATCGCGGCAAGCACGACGAGATGATGCGCGCCTTCCGCGCGGGGCAGCAGTTTCGCTTCGACATCCTGATGGATACCGGCGGATTCCGCGACATGCACCGGCACCGGCGCTGCATTCAAGTGATGCAGTCGGCAACGACCGTGCACGGGTACGAAATGCTGATGGACATGGACGACGCGGGCGTGCGCGGGAGGTTTGACGCGGCTATGCGGCGGGTGCAATCGGCGGTTGAGAATCTGGCTGCGCGCGAGACTCCGGAAGCGGAGGAGAATTCGCAGTACGCGATTCCCCTGGCGTTCAAGAAGCGGGCGCTGTTCAAGATGGACTTCGCCGAGGCGGTCTACATTTCCGAACTGCGCACTACGCCCGCCGGGCACGTTTCCTATCGCAACGTCGCCTATGCAATGTATGAGGCCGTGGCGCGGAAGTATCCGGCGCTGGCGAAGTATTTCAGAGTGCACGATGTGACCGCGCCGGTGGATCTGCTGCAGAGGTAATGGCAGGCAAACCCGTATCGTTGAGATTCACGCTTGGCCTTTTTGTAGCAGTCTCTAGATTTATCTTGGTCCTGCTAGTCGCCGCGGCTAGAATCTGATTGAGGTACCCATGCCGCGTTCCGTCAAGATCGCTCCGGAAATCGATGCCAAGCTGTATCAGGAACTGGTCTCTGTCGCCAAGGAGAACGGGCAGTCGCAGCGCTTTGTGCTGGAGCGTGCGTTGGAACATTATCTGCACAATGTCATCCCTTCGCAGCGCTTAGTGAGGCCTGAGGTGATGGCTGCCTATCGGCGCTCCAACGAAAAGTACCGTGAGTTGTACAAGAAACTGGCGAAGTGATGCCTGAGCGCATATACCTCACGGTGGCGGAAGTCGTCGCCATCCACCATTACCAAATCGAGGAGTACGGCGGCGAGACTGGGATGATGAATCAGGGCTCGCTGGAGGCCGCTGTGTTTCGTCCGCAGACTGGTTACTACAACGATATCAGCGAGGAAGCGGCCGCGTTGCTGGAGTCGCTGGTCAACAATCACGCCTTTGTCGACGGCAACAAGCGCGTCGGATTTGCCGCGGGGCACACATTCTTACTCATGAACGGATTCGATTTGAACGTCAGCAGCAAGGCTGCATTGGATTTCATGATGACGACGATTGCTGAAGGCAAGTTCCGCTTCCCTCTGCTTCGCGACTGGCTCGCTGGGCACGCGATTCCTCTTTCTGGCTAGCTTTCGCGGGCGTGGGCGCCCGCGCCCCACTCCCGATTCGGGACGATTTCCACCGTTATTATCTTGATTCGCCTTTTCTTCGCTTCAATCTGAATGTATAATCCGGCCAGATTAGATTTCATTTAGTTCGGCATTCTTAAAGGAGCCTCTGCCATGGCGGATGAGCGCGGTAAAGCGATCGAGATGGCGTTTGCACAGATTGAGAAACAGTTCGGCAAGGGCTCGATCATGCGGCTGGGGTCGAAGGAAGCCATCGTCCCGATCGCGGTGATTCCGACCGGGTCGATCTCGTTTGATGCGGCGCTGGGGGTGGGGGGATTTCCGCGGGGACGTGTGGTCGAAGTCTTCGGGCCGGAATCTTCGGGCAAGACGACCATCACACTGCAAGTGATTGCTGAGGCTCAGAAGACGGGCGGGATGGCGGCATTCGTCGACGCGGAGCATGCGCTCGATCCCGGCTACGCCAAGAAACTCGGCGTGGATGTGGACAACCTTCTGGTCTCGCAGCCGGACTACGGCGAGCAGGCGCTGGAGATTACGGAGACGCTGGTGCGGTCCAATGCCATTGACGTGCTGGTGGTGGATTCGGTGGCGGCGCTGGTGCCCAAAGCTGAACTTGACGGCGAAATGGGCGATAGCCACATGGGATTGCAGGCACGGCTGATGTCGCAGGCGCTGCGCAAACTGACGGGGACGGTCTCCAAGTCGCGCACCTGTCTGATCTTTATTAACCAGATTCGCGAGAAGATTGGCGTGATGTTTGGCAATCCCGAGACCACCACCGGCGGCAAAGCGCTGAAATTTTATTCCTCGGTGCGCATCGATATCCGGCGCATCGCGGCCATTAAAGATGGCGACGTGGTCACCGGTTCGCGCACTCGCGTGAAGATAGTGAAGAACAAAGTCGCCGCGCCATTTCGCGAGGCGGAGTTCGACATTCTCTATGGTGAGGGCATTTCTCGTGAGGGAGACTTGCTCGATCTGGCCTCGAATAACAACATCATCGAAAAGTCCGGCTCCTGGTACAGCTACAAGGGGGAACGGATTGGCCAGGGACGCGAGAATGCGCGCCAGTTCCTGAAAGACAATAAGGATGTGATGGCCAGGCTGGATACTGAAGTGCGTAAGGCTCTGGGATTGATCGCGGCGCCGCCGCAGCCCGCGGCCGCGCCTGCGCCAACTGGCGCACCGTCAGGCCGCGTGACTACCATGCCGAGCGCGCCTCCGGAACCGGTGAAGGTGCCGGTGGCGGCGAAACGGTAATGCAATTAAAGATGTGACGCGGGCGCCGCCGCCCGCGTCTTTTTCAATGTTGCGGACACGCGGGCGGGAGTGCCCGCGCCACACAATCTGCGTCATACCCATCTGCGCAGACTTACTTCACGTTTGCCATCCTCGCTTCCGCCCGCATAGAATCTTCCCATCGCTTTCCGCTGGAGCTACCGCGCACGTGTGTCTGTGAGGACGATTGAATAAGGGCATCGCCATTTATCCCGGCTCGTTCGACCCGCCCACCAACGGGCACCTCGACCTGATTGAGCGAGGCAGCAAGATGTTCGAACATCTGGTAGTCGCGATTCTGCGCAATTCGGAGAAGACTCCGATGTTCAGCCTGGCGGAGCGCATTGAGATGCTGCGACACCTCACGGCGGATTTGAGCAATGTTCGCATCGACACATTCGACGGCCTGATGGTGGAATATGCCAAGTCCATCGACGCGATGTGTGTGCTGCGCGGCATTCGAGCCATCAGCGACTACGAATATGAATTGCAGATGGCGCTGATGAACCGCAAGCTTGAACCGACGCTGGAAACTGTATTTATGATGCCCGCCGTAAAGTATTCCTATGTAAGTTCGCGACTGGTGCGCGAAGTGGCGCAGGCGGGGGGCCCGGTCAAAGATCTCGTGCCCGACGCGGTGGAACAGAAGCTGCGGGAGAAGCTAGATCCGGTATACAAACTTCGCGAGCCGCAACTCATCGAAGTCCCGGTGCGAAAAGAAAAGAGAAGGAAGAAGAAGGCATGACGACCGCAACCACGGAAGCGCTGAAGTTAACCGACCGCATCAACCGCATCGAACCCTCCGCCACGATGGCGGTGGTGGCCGAGGCCGACAAGCTGCGTTCGCAGGGAATTGACGTGGTCGACTTCGGCGCGGGCGAGCCGCATTTCGCCACGCCGCAGCACATCAAAGAAGCCGCCATCGCCGCGATTCAAGGGAACTTCACGAAGTACACCGCGGTCGCAGGCACTGCGGAATTGCGCGATGCTATCGTGCACCGGCACGCCGTGGATTTCGATTCCGACTACCGTCGCGAAGAAGCGATTGCTTCAACCGGCGGTAAGCATGCATTGTTCAACGCTGTTCAGGTGCTGGTCGATCACGGCGATGAAGTTATCCTGCCGGTACCGTACTGGGTTTCGTTTAAAGATATCGTGCGCTACGCGGGCGGCCAGTGTGTGCTATTGGAAGCCGATGAGGCCCAGGGATTCCGGGTCACGGCAGAAATGGTCGCGAGGCTGATCACACCGCGCACGAAAGCGATCATTCTGAATTCCCCATCGAATCCGTCAGGCGCGGTGATGAGCGCGGAAGATATGACTGAGGTGGTGCGACTGGCCCACCAGCGCGGCATTTGGGTGCTTTCGGACGAGTGCTACGTTTATCTCAATTACACGGGCAAGAATTTTTCGGTGGGTTCGCTACGGGAATACAAAGAGCGCATGGTTGTGCTGGGATCGTTGTCGAAAACTTACGCAATGACGGGCTGGCGGCTGGGTTACGCATTGTCTCCCGCCGCCGTTACCAGCGCCATGGCGAAGCTGCAAAGCCAGTCCACGTCGAATCCGACTTCGATCGTGCAGAAGGCCGCAGTCGCTGCATTGAAGGGCCCGCAGGAATGCGTCGAGCAAATGCGGCGCGAGTACATTCAGCTACGCGATCACGTGGTCGCAGGGCTGCGCTCGATTCCGGGCATAACCTGCACGCTGCCGGAAGGTGCGTTTTATGCTTATCCGAATATCTCGGCGTTTCTGGGGCGAGGCGGCCTGAAGTCCGCATCCGACGTGGCCGGACGGCTGTTGCGTGAAGTGCACGTTGCGACCGTACCCGGGGAAGGATTTGGGACGGGCGAACATATTCGAGTTTCATATGCGACCACGAAGGCTGAACTGGATCGCGGCCTCGAACGCATGCGGAAATTTTTCGGGGCGCTGTAACTCAGGCCGATTCTTGGGAGATGATAAGGCTGGTCAAGGCCGTTCCTTGGTGAGCGGTCTTTTTTGTCGACGCGTCTTTCTGTATGGCTGATCTTTATCCATTCCTGATGCTGCCGGGCTTTGACCCGCGTCCATGGGGCACGAACGATCTATCGCCGATTTATCCCAATCACAAGTTCGCCGAGAAGATTGGGGAAGCGTGGCTGAGCGGGGACGACTGCAAAGTCGCGAATGGGCCGCTCGCCGGAAAAACTCTGGCGCAACTTAGCCAGCAATATCAGCGCGAACTGGTGGGCGAGGCCGCGCGCGACCCGAAGCGATTCCCGCTGCTGCTGAAATTTCTTTTTCCGCACGAGAAGCTGTCGGTGCAGGTTCATCCCGATGATGAGCAGGCGCGGCGCGTGGGAGAACCGTGGGGCAAGACCGAGTGCTGGTACGTCGCGCAAGCCAAGCCCGGGGCGCAGATTGGTTTGGGCCTTAAGCCGGGTGTGACTGCAAAGCAATTGGAAGAAGCGATTCATCAGCAGCGAGCGGAAGATTTGCTCAACTGGATCAATGTTTATGCGGGTGACATGATCTATGTTGCGGGTGGAACGGTGCACACGCTGGGGCCCGGGTCGGTGATTGTCGAAACGCAGCAGCAGTCCGATACGACTTACCGCCTGTATGATTACGGGCGTCCGCGGGAATTGCACTTGGAGCGCGGTATTGCGGCGGTGAGAGAAAATGCGCGGTCAGGAAAAGTAGTGCGGCCGGCGCCTGTGCAATATCGCGGAGGAAAGAGCCGGTACGCGGCGTTGGTTGCAGCGCCATATTTCGTGGTCGATATGTTTGAGGCAAAGGAACCATTGGAACTTTCGACCGGCGAGGATTCGGCGGCGAATTCGGTGCAGATTCTGGCTGCAGTCGAAGGTTGCGGCGTGCTCGAGTCGCCGGGAATGGATCCGGTTACGTTTGCCAAGGGTGATGCCGTTGTGGTTCCAGCGGCGTTGGGAAGTTTCAGTGTGCGCCCGCAGTGGACACTCGATTTTTTGCGCGCTTATGTCCCTGGCAAACCGCAACCTGAACCGGAAACGAGAATGTGATTTCTTTGTCGTTCGATTTAGATTCGCGCATATCCGTGAGAATAAGTGGCTAAGAATTCAAACTTCTATCCCGTAATCCTGGCTGGAGGGCGCGGCACGCGCTTCTGGCCATTGAGCCGGAAAAAACGCGCCAAGCAGTTACTCGCGCTCGATGGCAAGCAGACGATGATTCAGCAGACCGTGGCGCGTTTGCTGCCGCTCGCCCCTGCGAAAAGATTCTGGGTGATCACCAACGAAGACCTCCGTCTGGCAATCGCGAGACAACTTCCTAAACTGCCGAAGCCGCAACTGCTCGCCGAGCCAGTGGGACGGAACACTGCGCCGGCCATCGGTCTGGCGGCTTTTCTGCTGCTTCGCGAAAATCCCGACGCCGTGATTGGGATGTTCCCTTCCGATCACGTGATCGCCGATGAGAAGCATTACCGCGAAACTCTGGAGCGCGGAATTGAGATCGCAGCTTCGGGCGAGAATATTGTGGTGTTGGGAATCCGTCCGAATCGTCCGGAGACCGGCTACGGATACATCGAAGCGGGCGGGGCTTTCCATGGCGATGCGCTGCGAGTGCGCCGCTTCACCGAAAAGCCGGACGCGGCGAGGGCCGCCGAGTTCGTTGCTGCGGGAAATTTTTTCTGGAATAGTGGCATGTTCCTGTGGAGCGCCCGCACGCTGGCCAACGCACTGCGCGAGCATCTGCCAAACACGGCGCCGCTGCTCGAGCGAATTGCAGGTGCGTTCGGCACGCGTAAGTTTGCGGAAACCTTCCGCAAGCTGTATCCCAAGTGCGAAAACATAAGCGTCGACTATGCCGTGCTCGAGCCGCGTTCGGCTAAGGGCGAGGAAGCTGGAAACATCTTCTGTCTGCCGGCGGATTTCGGCTGGAACGATCTGGGCTCGTGGACAGCGCTGCATGAGCATCACACAGCGAAGAGCAGTCCAGCGAATGGCAATCTGGTTGCGGCTTCCGGCCAATTCCTGATGAATGCGCGGGGCAATTATTTTCACGCTCCGGGGAAATTTGTAGCTGCAGTCGGAGTGAGCGATCTGGTTGTCGTAGAGACGCCCGACGCCCTGTTGATTACCACCCGCCAGCATGCGCAGGATGTGGGCAAGATCGTGAAGTATCTCGACGAGAAAAAGCTGCACAAGCTGGTCTAATTAGATTGGCAAGAGTGAGGTTAAAGGTGAAACTGCGCGGGAGAGTTGCAATTTTTCTAGCGGTCTTGCTCGGTTGCGTCGCGATGTGCTCCGCGGCCGACAAGAAACAGTTGGCTGCGGCCCTGGCAGCGGTCGATGCGAACCTGGCAACGCCGGACGGAAAGCAGTACGACGACCTGATCGGGAAAGAGTTCCCTGAGAGATATCTATCCAGCGTGAAGCAGTGTAAGCAATCCTTGCCTGCGGGCACCGCGATCGATCCGTTCGACATGTTCTTGAAACTCAGTGCCGAGGGCAAGGTGCAGGAGGTGTTGGTTTATCCTGAAACGCAGTTCGCGGGCTGCATTCGCACTGCACTCCTGGCGGGAAAGTTCAGCAGTCCACCGCGCGGCGATTACTGGATCAATATCCACCTGCAACTCAAACGTTAGGAACCGGTCGCGCGCGGCACAGAGAGTTGAGCAGCGGTTTCACGACTAACTATGGCGCAAGAGATTAAGTTCGGGACCGACGGCTGGCGCGGCATCATCGCCGACGACTTCACTTTTGAGAACGTTCGCCGTGTGGCCGGCGCGATCGCCTCGTACGTTTTGAAATACGAAGATGCGACCCGCGGAGTGATCATTGGCTACGATGCGCGGTTCGCCTCCCCGCGGGCGGCCCAAATCGCGGCCGAGGTCATCGCGGCCGGGGGCATTCCGGTGAAGCTGGCGAACGACTACACTCCAACTCCGGCAGTTTCTTATGCGGTCAAGCAACAAGGCGCCGCGGGCGGAGTGATGATCACCTCCAGCCACAATCCTTGGAATTGGAATGGCGTGAAATTCAAAGCCAACTTCGGTGGATCGGCGACGCCGGCAATCATGAAAAGGATCGAGGAAGAGATGGCCGCGGGAGCCGCGCCGAAGAATGTCACCGCGAAGATCGAAGAGGTTGATCTCAAGAAAGCGTATGTGGCCGCGGTGTGCGCCTTCGCGGACATGGACCTGATTGCCAAAACGAAATTCAAATTTGCCGTCGATGCCATGTACGGCTCGGGGCGTGGCGTTCTGACCGGCATATTTGCGGAACGAGGGGTGCAGTTCGTTGCTATTCGTCAAGAGCTGAATCCATTGTTTCCTGGCATCAATCCGGAGCCGATCGAGCCGCACACGAAGATGCTGCAAGAGACCGTCGTCCGTGAGAAATGCGATGCCGGACTTGCCACTGACGGCGATGCAGACCGCATCGGCGCGGTCGCGGAAGACGGCAGTTTCGTAGACTCGCATAAAATCTTCTGCGTTCTTTTGCGCTGGCTCCTGGAGCGCAAGAAGTGGCCCGGCGATGTGGTCCGCGCCTTCAACACGACCCGCATGCTCGACCGCATCGCGGCCAAGCACGGACGCAAGCTGCACGAGACCTCCATCGGATTTAAGTACATTGCCGACCTGATGATGGAGCATGAAATTCTGATCGGGGGCGAGGAGTCGGGCGGAATCGGGTACTCCCGTTTTTTGCCTGAGCGCGATGGCGTACTGAACTGCCTGCTGCTGGCGAATGTGATGGCGGAAGAGGGCAAGCCGCTCGGACAACTGGTTGCCGACCTGCAACGCGAATTCGGCGCTCATTATTATGGGCGGCGCGATCTGCACATTCCAGAGGCGGTGAAGCAGAGCGCGATCCAGCGCGCTCGCGCCGAAGGCACACAGACTCTGGGTCGGTATCGAGTGCTGAAGAAAGAGCACCGCGACGGCGTGAAGTTTTTCCTCGATGCTCCGACCAATGGAAATGGCGCAGAGGCGTGGGTGCTGTTTCGCGCATCGGGGACTGAGCCTTTGCTCCGGCTTTATACCGAGGCATCGTCACGCGATCTGGTGAGCGAGTTGTTGCGGACGGGCGAGGATTTCGTTTCGCAGGCCGCCTGACCCGGCGAGACTGCGGTTCGACAGAACATCCGAGTGGACGCATCTAATATCTGTGAATGGCAGACGCTGAAAATCCGGTGCAGACCGACTCGCCCGAGGCGCGCCGCTACAACCGCGTGCGACGATGGCTGGGCATTGCCGACTTCGTCCTTGGACTGGTCTTCCTCGTCGTGCTTCTGGCCACCGGGTGGTCGGGATCGCTGCGCGATTTTGCCTACCGGCTGGGCTTCAGGAATTATTCACTCTCGCTCTTCATGTATCTGCTGCTACTGCTGGTCATCAGCCGAGTGCTGGGGATCGGTCTCGACTACTACGGATTCCGCCTGGAGCGCAATTACAAGCTTTCGAATCAGAAGTTGCGCTCGTGGTTGTGGGATGAATTCAAGGGCTTCCTGGTCGGACTCGTCATCGGGACAATTGTTGTGGAGTTGTTGTATTTCACCATCCGGCAGTGGCCGCAGAACTGGTGGCTGCTGGCGTGGGCCCTGTTCATGGCCTTATTTATAGTGATGGCGCAGCTGGCTCCGGTGGTGCTGTTTCCGATTTTCTATAAGTTCGAGCCGCTCGACGACGAAGAACTCAGACGCCGTCTCGTAATTCTGAGCGAGCGTGCTGGCACCAGGGTGCGCGGAGTGTATCGCTGGCGCCTGTCGGAAAAAAGTAAAAAGGCAAACGCGGCTCTGACCGGGCTCGGAGCGACCCGCCGCATCATTCTGGCCGATACGCTCCTCGACAATTACACGCCCGACGAAATCGAGGCGGTGCTGGCCCACGAGCTCGGGCACCACGTGCATCGCCATATTCTGAAGAGCATCTTCGTGCAGGCTGCGATTACCTTCGTGGGTTTCCTCGCAGCGAATTGGGCGCTGCATTACGCCGTTGATCAGCACATGTTCGAGGAGCTTTCCGACTTCGCCAACCTGCCGCTACTGGCGCTGATTTCGGTTTTGCTGTCGTTTCTGCTGATGCCCGCGCTCAATGCGTATTCCAGGTTCAACGAGCGACAGGCGGACCGCTACGCTTTCGAATCGATCGCCACCGTCGAACCGTTTGTTTCGTCGATGAACAAATTAGCCGACCAGAACCTGGCCGAGCGCACGCCCGCGAAGTGGGTGGAATGGTTCTTCCACTCGCATCCTTCCATCTCCAGAAGACTCGAAGCAGCGCAAGCGTGGGAACGAGGGCAGAACGCTCCTCATCAACCCTGACGATCCGGATTCAAGGCACTTCACTCACCGGCGCCGCAAAATTTCTGTCACGCGTTCGAGATCTTCCTCCGTATCGACACCGACGCTGTCGTACGGGGTTTCTCCCACATAAATCGCAATGCCGTTCTCCAGAAAGCGCAACTGCTCGAGCCGTTCGCTTTTTTCCAGCGACGACTCCGGCCAGCGCACGAACTGGTCGAGAACGGTCTTACGGTAGGCATAGATTCCAAGGTGCTTGAAGTAGCGAGGCCGCGTGCCATCGCGATCAAATGGAATTGCGGCGCGGGAAAAATAAAGGGCTCTGCCATTGCAGTCGGTAACAACTTTCACTGCGCTGGAGTTAGCGATGTCGATTTCGGCGGCCGGCGTCATCAGTGTTCCCACCGGCGCGTCGGGATTCTCCATCACGTGAAGCAGGCTCGAAATATGTTCCGGGCGAATCATGGGTTCGTCGCCCTGAACGTTGATGTAAACGTCTGCCGGTTCACGCTCTGAAACTTCCTGCACGCGCTCCGTACCACTGCGATGGTCCGGCGAAGTCATCTGCGACTTCCAGCCATGGGCGCGGCATGCAGCCATAATTTCGTTGGAATCGGTGGCCACGATGACATCGGCGAGTAAGGAAGACGAACGCACCGCTTCGTATACCAAGCCAACCAAAGGTTGGCCGGCAATCTCGCGCAGCATCTTGCGCGGCAGCCGTGTGGACGCGAGACGCGCGGGAATTACGGCAATGGCTCTCAAACTCTTCTCCACTTTTGCATGCAGTTATTTCAAATCGAGAGCAGTGGGATGCCGCGGCTGGTAAACGCCGATGCGTCCGCCGCTGGGGAGCGCGATCGTCGTTGTGATGCCCCATGGCGCAGTCTCTACGCTGGAGCACTCCACCTTCTTCGCCTTCAGCGACGCCACGAATTCAGCCAGGTCATCGCACATCAGATACAGGACGGCCCCCATCAGCGGTTGACCGGCGCCCCGCGGCGACGAATCATTCTCGATCGGATGAATGCCCGCTTCGGCCGGGGACATGGCAAAGATCATCCAGCCGTGCCCGGCATCCACATAGCGGAACCCGAGCACGTCGCGAAAGAAAATTCGGTCGGCCTCGGCATCCCGGCTGTAGAGAAGGAAATGCGTTCCGATGATCATGCCGGAGAGTATATCCGCAGCGTGACGGTCAAGTTCAAGTTTGACCTATCGTGCTACCGCTCTTAGAATTGAAAGCTGGACGCGACGCTGCCGACAGGTTCGTTGATTCCATTCTTGAAGTCGGGGAGCCGGTTCTAAGCTGGCGAAGGACTGCTTTCGCGTTGTCCCCGAAGTTGCCCGTGGCGGTGTAGCTCAGGTGGTTAGAGCGACGGTCTCATAATCCGTAGGTCGTAGGTTCGAGTCCTACCGCCGCCACCAATCAAATCAAGCAGCGGCCCTGTTTTCGCTGCACTCGCTCCCTCATCCCGGCCATCTCCCAAACCACGGCCAGAGTTGCAAGTTATTGCAACCTCCTCTCGATTCTTAAATCGGCCTTTTTCGTCCATTTGGCATGTACCTTCGAAACCTAGCTTGGTATGCTCCATGCCCTAGACTGTACAAGCTACCCCCGGCGTCCAAGTTTGCTATGGCGTTCAGGGCTGGTGGCTCATGACGCACAATGCGACTGGCGATAAAGCTCTCCTCCGACAGCCTGACGAAAGTGGCGGCGACCCTGTTTCTGCTGGCTGGCCTCAGCCTGCTGGTGGGCTGTCAGGGATTCAGTTCTGGAGGCTCGTCTAAGACTCAGCAGCAGCAAACCGGAAGTCTCTCCCTCGGCGCTTCCACTTTGGATTTTGGTAGCGTCGCCACCGGCACCACCAAGACGCAGACCGTCACGCTGACCAATACTGGCGGATTGAGCATCAACGTCTCGCAGGCGTCGGCCAGCGGAACAGGGTTTCAGGTCAGCGGAATCAACCTGCCCCTTACCTTGAATGCAGCACAAAGCACAACCTTTACGGTTGCGTTCTCACCGAAAACCTCCGGCAGCGCAAGCAGCACGGTGACTATCACGTCGGACGCTTCCAATCCGACTCTCGCCCTGGCGCTATCCGGAACCGGAGTTCCTGTGGGCGCGCTGGGATCGAATCCCACGAGCATTAGCTTTGGGAACGTTACGGTCGGAAGTAAGCAGACTCTCTCAGAAACCGTCACCAACACCGGCGCCTCGAGTATTACGATCTCGCAAGTGGGAATCAGCGCAGGATTCACCTTGAGTGGAATTGCTACCCCGATGACCCTCGGCGGAGGACAAAGTGCGAACTTTAGCGTTTCCTTTGACCCTCAATCCTCTGGGGCGGTGAGTGGCGATATTACGGTGACTTCCACTGCATCGAATGCAACACTGACCGTACCCGTGTCGGGCACAGGTACTGTGACAGTTGGACAGTTGACGGTGTCACCCGCCACACTAGGCCTTGGCAACGTGGTGGTGGCGAACAGTGGGAGCGGGTCGGGTACTCTGACGGCCAGCGGAGCGAGCGTGACCGTCACGGGCGCAAGCAGCAACAACTCAGTATTCAGCGTGGGCGGCTTGCCGCTGCCCGTGACCATTCCCGCAGGCCAAAGCCAGCCTTTCACGGTGACGTTCAGCCCGCTGGTCAAAGGAGCGGCGAGTGCTTCGCTCACCTTTACCAGCAATGCTCAGCCTTCCACCACGGTCGAGGCACTGACGGGCTCGGGCACTGCGGCGCCAACGCACTCAGTGAACCTGTCGTGGAATGCCAGTTCGTCGTCGGATATTTCCGGCTACAATGTTTATCGCGCGCTGTATGGCAGCTCGTGTGGCGGGTATAGCAAGATCAATCCTGTGCTGAATACGACGACGCTTTATACCGACAACACGGTTGCCGACGGCGCTTCCTATTGCTATGCCGCAACCGCCGTGAACTCCAGCAACCAAGAGAGCGGCTACTCTAATATCGTTTCCAACCTGCAGATTCCCACTCAGTAGTCCCCAAGAGTCCCCAAACTGGGACGAGTTTCCCATTTCTATTCTTCGCTTGTCAGGATAAAACGCCGCCTGCTCAAACTCTTTCTTCTCAATCGTTTGGGCATGCCGCACCGATGTTCCCCAATCGTGCAGGTGTCCCCTTGGCCAAATGACCTGTTCATACATGTCCCTCTGGTATCTAGCCCATCGTGCGAACATCCTCCAAACTTCTTTACATGCGACTCCCCCAGTCGAGCACTTATCCGCTCTTTCTTCGTATCTCCACCATTTTCTTTCTCCTGACATTGACAGCCGTGCTGCCCGCAGCCGCAGCTACTGAGCAATTGGTCTGTACGCCGTTCGCGCTAAGATTTGGTGCGGTGACGGTTGGCCAGACGGAGACTCAACTGATAGCACTGAGCAACGTTGGAAATACCTCAGTGACCATCACCGCGGCCAGCTTCAATCAATCAGAGTTCACCCTGGCCGGTCTGAATCTGCCAGCGGTGATCCCGGCTGGCCAGACGGTTGAAGCCAGCGTGATCTTTGCGCCTACTGTGAGCGGATGGACCGGCGGTGCCCTCACGTTCACCAGTAATGCCTTGAACCCCAGCCTCCCTGTTCTGATGGGCGGAGGAGGCGTCAAAGTTGAAATGCTGACGGCCACTCCTTCGAGCGCATCCTTTGGACAAGTACCTGTGGGCCAGAGTGCGGCGATGACCGTTGTACTGACGAACACTCATACGCAGAGCGACACGCTTGCCGAACTCATTCCGCAAGGGACAGGCTTCACAGTCAGTGGTCCCACGATGCCGATGACGCTGGCTTCCGGACAGAGCGTAAAGCTGACGGTCACGTTCACTCCGCAAGGGACTGGCCTGACCGGGGGCAGCGTTTTCGTCTCCGGCGCTTATCTCAACATACCTTTCTACGGAACGGGAACAACCGCGACGATCGGACAGCTGGTAGTCGCGCCGACTTCAATCAACTTCGGCAACGTTGATGTGGGAACGACCGCGACCCAATCTTCAAGCCTGAGTGCCACGGGCGGCAGCGTGACGGTGACGGGCGCTGGCAGCAGCAATTCGCAATTCATGATTGCCGGGGTTTCGTTTCCGCTTACGATCGCAGCAGGCCAGAGCGTTCCAGTGAATCTCAACTTCACTCCAACGAGCTCGGGTAATTCATCCAGCACACTGACCTTTGTGAATAACGGTTCGACCAGCAAGACTCTGGAACCTGCAGCGGGAACCGGCACCATGCCCTACGTGACACTGTCCTGGTCGCCGGGCGAGTCTTCGACCGCTGGCTATAACGTGTATCGAGGAACGGCACCCGGCAGCTACTCCAAGGTCAATACTGCCCTCGATCCCCAGACAACGTTCGTCGATAAGTCCGTGGCTCCCGGAGCGACCTACTACTACTGCGCTACCACGGTGGATTCCACTGGAAAAGAGAGCTCATACTCCCAGCCGATCGAGGTCGCCATTCCGTAACGGATTCTTCGCGCTGGCGACTTCTATTTGTGCGCCAGGGCAGGAGTAGAGTGCGCAAAGGCCCAATAGAGTTCGCGGGCCTTGGTATAGATCGGGCCAAATGGCAGGGAGCGGCTTTCGATCCGCGTGACCGGGACGACCTTGGAATAATTGCCGCTCGCGAAGATCTCATCGGCGGCTTCAAACTCCTGATACGTCATCACCTTCTCGACGACCGATATACCCGCTTCGCGCAGCAGGCCGATCACCCGCTGGCGGGTAATCCCGGCTAGAAACGTTCCGTTGGGGATGGGCGTGTACACCACTCCATTTTTCGCCATAAAGATATTGGAAGTGGCGAGCTCGGCAACATTGCCCAGAACATCACACACGATCGCATTGTCGAAGCCGCGCGCTTGCGCCTCAAAGAGCGCGCGCGAGTTGTTGGGATAGAGACATCCAGCTTTGGCATCGACGGGCATCGTATCCAGCGTGGGCCGGCGGTAGGGCGACAAAGTGATGGAGAAGCCTTTCGGCGGGCGCATGGGCGCTTCGTAAATGCAGAGGCACCACCGGGTCGAGGCCGGATCGTGCGCCTGCACCCAGGGGCCCTCCTTCTCGGCCCAGTACATCGGTCGAATGTAGAGCGCAGAGTCTTTGTCGAAGCGCGCGACGCCTTCGCGCGCGAGGCGGACCCAAGTCTCCACCGAGACCGTAGGATTAAGAAACAACTTCTTAGCCGAGTCGTTGACCCGGGCACAGTGCAGCTCGAGATCAGGCGTGACGCCCTCAAAATAACGCGCACCGTCGAACACCATCGAGCACAACCACGCGGCATGCGTGCGCGGACCCATGATCGGCACATTGCCCTCGTGCCAGTTGTCCTCGAAATAGGTCCAGGTCTTCGACCAGCCGCTGCCCAACGCCATGGATGCTCCTCTCAGCCCAAATAACTCCCGACCCAATTCGTACGGTACGACAGCTGAAATTGCGAGTCAATGATGAGGCTGAGGACTCGGCGGTATGATACAGAGAGAGATTTCAATTCGTCCTGCAATGCAGTCAGTCCTGAGGAGTGCTTGATGATCGAGTGCCGCAATTTTTATATCGATGGAAAGTGGGTCGCTCCGGAGAAGGCGCATGACCTCACAATTCTCAATCCCGCCACCGAAGAGCCTTTAGCAACCCTCTCGCTGGGAACTGCCGCAGACGTCGACAAAGCGGTCGCCGCAGCGAAGAAAGCTTTTGACTCTTACAGCCAGACGACTGCCGATGAGCGGCTGGCGTTCTTGCGGAGGATCATCGACGTCTACCAGGCAAAGAGTGAGCAGATGGCGGAGGCGATTTCGTCCGAGATGGGAGCTCCCCTGACACTCGCGCGTAAGGCGCAGGCGGCGGCAGGGTGGGCTCATCTCGCTGAAGCAGCGAAGGTGCTGGAGCGATTCAAATTTGAAGAGCTCAAGGGCACGACTTTGATGCGAAAGGAACCCATCGGAGTCTGCGGACTGATCACTCCGTGGAATTGGCCCATGAACCAGATCGCGTGCAAGGTTGCCCCGGCGCTGGCGGCAGGCTGCACCATGGTTCTGAAGCCGAGTGAGCTGGCCCCACTTTCCGCCCAACTGTTCGCGCAGATCCTGGACGAGGCGGGCCTTCCGCCTGGCGTCTTCAATCTTGTATACGGAGACGGTCCCACGGTCGGCGCTGCCATCGCCTCGCATCCGGATGTGGCCATGGTGTCATTCACGGGATCGACGCGGGCCGGCATTGCCGTGGCCACGGCCGCGGCGCCAACGGTTAAGCGGGTTACGCAGGAGCTTGGCGGAAAGTCGGCGAACATCGTCCTCGACGATGCGGATGTGGTGAAGTCGGTGAGGGAATGCGTACAAGCCTGTTTTCGCAATACGGGACAGTCCTGCAATGCACCGACTCGAATGCTCGTTCCAAAATCAAAGATGGCGGAAGCGGTCGCCGCAGCAAAGCAAGAGGCCGAATCCACAAAAGTCGGCGATCCACGCAAGCCGGATACCACCATCGGCCCGCTGGTCAGCCAAGCGCAGTTCGATAAGGTTCAGAGGCTTATCCAACGAGGCATCGAAGAGGGCGCCACACTGGTGACTGGCGGGAGCGGGCGTCCAGATGGCATAAACAAAGGTTATTACGCGAAGCCCACAATTTTCGCCGACGTTCAAAACAACATGACGATTGCCCGCGAAGAGATATTCGGCCCCGTTCTCTGCATCCTCCCCTATGAAAACGAAGACGACGCCGTGCGCATTGCCAATGACAGTCCTTACGGCCTCTCCGGCTTCGTGACATCCTCCGATGTCGAGCGGGCACGCCGCGTAGCCAAGCGAATTCGCGCCGGCAACGTCCACATCAACAATGCCCGCGTCGACTTCGCCGGCAGTTTCGGCGGCTACAAACAATCTGGCAACGGTCGCGAATGGGGAGAGGCCGGGCTCGAAGAATTTCTCGAACTGAAATCTATTTTCGGTTACGCAGCGCCTGCGAAATGAATCACGAGGAAAGTCTGTTGCTCGGTGTCTGGGATTTTCATACCGATGCAAAATGATCGAGTGCGGCCAAATCTTCTGAAGGGAATGCGGTTTTGCGCGCTTGTCTTTTGCGGCGTTGCCCTCGTCACGCCTAAATCAGAAGCCCGCAGATACATGCAAGCGTCGAAGACAGGCGCAGTGCATGCGCCCCAGAAGCAGGAGTTGCAGTGTCCTGATGGGTCCGTTCGCCCGTCCTCGAAATCGGGCCATCACACAGTCGTCTTGAGTTGGCACGCGAGCGAGCCATCGAAAGGTCACGATGTGAAGGGGTATTGCATCTATCGCAGCGAGACCAAAATCACGGCGACTAGCCTCAACCGGTGCAAGAACTGTCAACGCGTCAACGAAATACCTGTCGGTGCGGTAGTGTGCATCGACGACCTGGTGCAAGACGACCATACTTATTACTACGTGGCAGCCGCCATTGACGCCGGGAGTCGCGTCAGTTCCTTTTCAAACCTGGCCCAAGCCACCGCTACAAAAGAATCGGTTCATCCCGGCGCCCCCATCTCGGCCTCGCTCTGTCGCGGTTCACCCAATTGAGGAATCTTGTGACCAACCGATCGCCGTGGATCAAGCTGTTGCTTCTCGTCGCCGCATCAGTTTTGCTGTGGTGGCAGCCGCTCGTGTCATGCTACAAGCTCGCGCTCAACAACGAGGCATACACACATATTCTGCTGATTCTGCCTCTCAGTCTGGCTCTGCTCTACCTGAAGATCAGGGAACTTTCATCCGTCGAAGAGTTTCCGGCGGGTCTTGCGGCCAACTATCGAAGCGGCGGCGCGCTGCTAGTCCTGGCATTTCTGCTACGCATTGTCACTGCTCGAAACATCGGAGCTTTTTCACAAAGCGATAATCTGTCGCTCAGCATATTTTCCCTCGTGATCTGCTGGATCGGGGTGGTCATCGTCTGCTTTGGCTCCAGTATCGTTCACCGTCTTTTATTTCCTCTCTGCTTTTTGTTCTTGATGGTTCCCTTTCCCGATCGATTGCTCAACCCGATTACCAGCTTCTTGCAATATCAGTCCGCCTGGGGCGCGAGCGTTCTATTTCATCTGGCTAGAGTTCCGGTTACACGCGATGGCGTGATGCTGTCGATTCCCGGCCTGGACATCGAAGTAGCGCCAGAGTGCAGCAGCATCCGCTCAAGCATGATGCTGATCGTGATCACGTTGACGTTGGCTTATCTATTTCTTGGTTCTTACTGGAAAAGGACTTTACTCGTTCTGGTGGCAATCCCATTGTCTGTGGCCAAGAACGCCGTTCGGATTTTCACCATCGGGGAACTTACGACACGCGTGGACCCGAGCTTCCTTACCGGAAGGCTCCATCGGCAGGGAGGGATCGTATTTCTTAGCCTGGCCGTGATTGCTGTTGTGTTGTTGCTGTGGGTCCTGAGGAAACGCGAACGGCGGCCGCGGTCCGCACTCATTTAGATCATTCAGCGAATGCCGCTTGCTAAAAAGACAAAGCCCGCCGAGTAGGCGGGCTCGATTATTCTCGCTGAATTCTAAGCTTGGTTTGATTTGCTAAGGCGCGACCGGACGAAAATGGCTCCCAGGCAAGTGAGACTTGCTCCGAGAAGGTAAATGCTGCTAGATCCGCCTTCCGGCACCTGAGCGCAATTGCTGCTTCTTCGGTCGTTATCGCATCCTTTTTCGTGGTGGTCAGCCCGGGGCGCGCCGAAAGAGAAAAGAGGCGTAAGCAACAGAACACCGACCAGCAGTAGCAATTTTGAGCTTCGATTGGACATTTGTACTCCCAGTACTTCGATGTCGCGGACCAACTCAGCCATTCGGGGGGAGTTTACTGGTAGCGCCCAGGCCCCGGCAGCAGGGGCAGCCTTCATTTGAACGCTGGGATAGGTGATTGTCAAGATGAGAGTTGTTGCGATGGTTGCAAAGCGCTGCATACATCCAAGAGTTCTCTCAATGGGCCGCTAAGCCCAGTGTTGACTATAGGCTAGGCCAATGCCCGCAGGATTGGATGTTCAGGAAAATGGTGCTTTCCGTTTCAGAATAGGGTGGCCAGAGACGTGGCTGTGGATATCCGCTAGAATCGTCCGAAGTTTGCTCGTTGAGTGTGCAAATTTACGTGAATGGTTGATCAATCCCAGTCCCCATCCGACATCGCGCAGGCCCTGACTTTAATTTGGCAGCGGGTTCTGTCATGCAAATCGGTTCGACCCGACGATGATTTTTTTGACTTAGGCGGAAACGCGTTCCTGGCCTTCCAATTGTTTATGGAGATTGAAGACCGGTTCCATCGGACTTTGCCGGCAGCAACCATTTGCGCGGCCCCTACGGTCGCGACCCTTTCATCATTATTTAGGGCATCCTCTACTTCGGCACCGCTGGTACTGCTGAAGCCGGGCACTGAAGGTCCGCCTATCTTTATGTGTCCAGGTATTGGTGGCAGCGTAATCGACCTCGTTCCACTTGCTCGCCGAATGCAATCCAAGCAGGCAATCTACGGAATGGAGCTGCCAGGAAGTTACAGCGTAGAAAACATCCGGGATCGCGTTGAAGATATGGCGGATTTTTTCCTGGCTGCAATTCGACGGTTGCAGTCCAGTGGTCCGTACTTCCTGATCGGCTATTCACTTGGCGGGCTGGTGACACTTGAGATAGCACATCGTCTGCGCATGACGGATGAGAATGTCGCACTGCTCGCGATGATCGACTCTTACCCGGACCGGCGCCAATTATCCTTCATACAACGCGCGGGTCTTGCGCCCCGGCTCGCGTGGCTGCGTCTGGCCCGCGGGATGCAGAAAAAGGCACCGATTCCGCCGGGAGGGTCTAACGCGACGCTCGCGAAAGAGAAGTATTCGATGACGATGGAACGTTGGAAAGAGGCGCAATATCGAGCACTGCGGAATTATCGTCCGCGTTTCTACGAGGGCAAGGTGAATTTCATACGCGCCGCGGTTCCGACCTATTTCCCTTCGGACCCCGCTCCTGTCTGGCGTCTGTGGGTGAGAGACCTTGAGATAGAAACAGTATCGGGTGATCACGTTGGAATGATTGCAACTCACATCGATGACTTAGCTCCGGTTCTCTCACGCTGGGTTCGGCAAGCGCTGGCTTCAACATAGGACTCATTCCAAGTGAAACCCGCAGGTCAAAAGTTGTGTGCTTACCGCTTTCCCGGGCGCAACTCCCCAGCCGCCTTATTCAGTCTGCGTTCACATTGGGCCCACTCATCTTGAGCGCATTCCTGCTTGCGGCAATCATATTCGCAGAGACTGTCTTCATCTGGAACCTTCCCGACAACTTGAGAGCTGAGCCAAAGCCAGACGCGTCTTCGAATTCCTAAGCTGGGTTCCTGGATCATTTTTCTAGTTCGTCTCCGGACTGGATGGGAGGATATCCAACCCTGGCAGGTGCACAACTATGCTGCTGATCGGGTCCGTTTGCAAGTCCTTAATTAGCGGTAAATTAACGTGGCCGAAAGCACGGGAGGTCGCAATATCTTGCACAATTTAATGCCTCTGTCCGGAACACGCCCGCTTAGCGAGTGTTGCGCTGTGACCACAGACACAGAATTTGCTCAGTGCGCAGCCGATAATGCTGACTAGCCATCAGCGTTATTCCCCCTGACCGGCGTCCCCCCGCCTAAATTGTTACGCATCCATTATTCAGAGGATTTCATGGCAATTTTCGATACGGGTGTTGTATGTGCGGGTCCAGCGGCGGAAGAGATCCATCAGTCAGATTCCGAGATAGGTCCGCCGAAGTCGCACTCGCTTGCTTTGCGAATCCTTCGCACTGTTCCCGAACTCGAAGAAATTAGGGACGTATGGAATCTGTGGTGCAACGACCCGAATTCGGATATGGAGCAGTACTTAACTTCGGCACGGTACCGCGCGGACTTTGTGCGGCCGCATGTCATGGTCATTTACAGGTATGGGCGGCCTGATTGCATGTTGGTGGGAAGGCTGGAGAGCTGCCGGTTAAAACTCAAAGTGGGCTACACAACCCTGTTCGAACCGCAGATCCGGCGGCTGTTTTTTCTCCAGGGCGGATTCCTTGGGAATACTACCCCCGAAAACAGCCTCTTTTTGGCTCAAGGATTGCGGGAATGTCTTCGGAGTGGCGAAGCCGAGCATGTTGAGTTTGCAAGATTAACCAAAGACTCGCCTTTGTATAAGGCCGCAGAATCGGAGTTCGGGTTTGTCCGACGTGGACACTTCACACCTCTTCACGAACACCGGTGGCTTGAACTGCCGGGAAGCTTCAAGGAATTTGTTAACGGTTTGCCGCGGAAAAATCGCCACGAGCTTCGTCGGCACGATCGAAAATTCTCCGAAGACTTTTCCGGCAGGACCCGTATGCGCTGTTACCATCTCGAAGAGGAAGTGGATGAACTGGCTCAGGAGGTCGAAAAAGTCTCGGCAAAAACCTATCAAAGAGCGCTCGGCGTGGGATTCCGGCCTGACCAGGAAATCGTGGAATTGCTGCGCACTACTGCCCATCAAGGGGGACTCAGGGGCTGCGTACTGTATGTGGACGAGCAACCCTGCGCATTCTTTATCGGAAAACAGTACCGAACCATATTTCACGGATACTTCATGGGATTTGACCCACAATACGGGAAGTATTCTCCCGGGCTGCTGGTCTTGATGCACTGCATCGAAGAATGCTTCGATCCTGAAATGCGCGCGACCCAATTCGATCTGGGCTGGGGAGATCGACAATACAAACGCGTGATCTGTAATCAATCCAAGCAAGACGGACCACTGTATCTCTACGCGCTCAGCCGGGCTGGATTGCGACTGAACCTGCTCAGATCACTGACATCGTTTCTTGACCGCACAGCCAGAGAAATGGTCGCCAAGAGTTCTCTCATTCGCAAGCTGAAGAGAGCCTGGCAAAAAAGTCTTCAGAGTCCACCATCAGAAACCAGTTCTCCAGCACAGAAATGTTTCGAATGATCGGGGCGGCCAGCCTGACTGACGGCGTCTGACCGAGTGTCTCCCACGCCTCCCACGCCTCCTAATAGAAGATTCGATCTCAGACCCAATAACGATTAAACTTCCAGTGCAACGAAGAATCTCGAGCAGCCGTTGCGAATTTAAAATATCCAGAAGGATCTCAGAACCCTGATGAACGGTGCCGAGAGTCTGATTCGCACACTGGTAGCGGGAGGGATTGACACCTGTTTTACCAATCCCGGCACGTCCGAAATTCACATCGTCGCGGCACTCGACAAAATTCCGCAGATACGCTGCGTTCTCGGCCTATTCGAGGGAGTGGTCACGGGAGCGGCTGACGGATACGCCCGCATGGCAGAGAGACCTGCATGCACTCTGCTGCATCTCGGCCCTGGACTCGGCAACGGCATCGCCAATCTGCACAATGCCGGCAAGGCGCAGGTGCCAATCGTCAACATCATCGGACAGCATGCGACTTATCATCTGCATCGCAACACGCCGCTCGAATCTGACGTTGAAGGCATCGCACGGCCGGTTTCAAGTTGGCTGCGCACATCGTCATCTGCGGCAGAGATTGCGAACGATGCGGTCGATGCAATCCAAGCAGCTCGCATGTCTCCTGGCCAAATCGCCACGTTGATCGTGCCTGCGGATGTGGCGTGGAGTGAGGGCGGAGCAATCGCAGCGTTCTCCCCACTACCTGGCGCACCCATGCCGTGCAAGAATTCAATCGAGGATGCCGCACGGATGCTCCGGTCCGGTCTGCGAACCGCGATTCTGCTGGGTGGCAATGCGCTGTACGGCAAAGGTCTGGCGGCCGCGGGACGTATCGCCTCGGCCACGGGCGCGAAACTCTTCTGCCCCTATCCGGTAACTCGCGTTGAACGGGGCGCTGGGCTCCCTCCGGTCGAGCGGGTTGCCTACGTGCTCGAACAAGGAATCGAGCAATTCAAAGAATTTCGCCAGCTCATACTGGTGGGCGCGGTTGCTCCTGTGGCGTATTTTGCGTATCCGGGAAAAGACAGCGCGTTCACTTCGCCCGATTGCGCGACCCACACGCTTGCAGGCGCGAATCAAGATCGCGTGGCAGCACTTTCGGCGTTGGCAGAGGCGTTGTCACTGCAAGGAGCACAACCCTCATCCCAGCCGGCTGAGCGGCCCGCGCTGCCAGATGGCGGCATCACTCTACCGGGCCTTGCAGCCGTTGTCGGCGCACTCCTGCCTGAGAATTCGATTGTGGTGGATGAATCGATGACTTCAGGGCGAGGAATGATGGCGGCAACAAAAGGCGCTGCGCCGCACGACTGGCTGGGAAATACTGGAGGGTCGATCGGTATTGCAATGCCGCTCGCGGTGGGTGCGGCGGTCGCTTGCCCGGATCGAAAGGTGTTATGCCTGAGTGCCGATGGCAGCGGCATGTATACATTGCAGGCCTTGTGGACGATGGCCCGCGAAGGTCTAAACGTCACCACGGTGATTTTCGCTAACCATGATTATGCGGTCCTAAAGCGTGAGTTCTCCTATTTGGGGGCGGGCAATCCCGGGTGCCGCGCCCAGGATATGTTTGAGATCGGCCGTCCCAACCTCGATTGGGTGCAACTGGCGAAGGGCATGGGAGTACCCGGCGCCCGAGTCAGATCGCTGGAGGAGTTTTCGACCGTACTGCGGAGGGGGTTTGAGAGCGAGGGTCCGACGCTGATCGAGGTGCCATTGTAAGCCGAACTTCGAACTTGCCGACCAGCTGCCCGGAGTCGCGTCTCGCCGATTACAACCTTCCGTACAGTCGGCCCTGACGGAGTTCAGCTGTGATCCGCGCTGACTTGATCGCATGGGTCAACTCCTGGTGCCAGACCTTGTCGCGCCACATGCCCACGAACTGCGGACCGCAGAAATTGCTGGTCGCTATCGCGAGCCATTGGCCAGTTGAGGCCGCGCGCTGTGCGCCGAGCGCACAGAGATCCTTCACCCAATCCCATTTCAGCAGCGGCCAATCCTTGTAGTCGACGGCACCCCAGCACTCGGTGGTGATGAGCGGCATCTTCATCTTGCGCGAAACCGCGGCGTGCCGGTCGATGGCCTGCGCCAGCGCGGTCTGCCAGTATTCCGGCCGTGCGCGATAAATGTCCTCGGCTTTCAGGCTCAGGTTGGTATATCCCTTGGCATCGAAGTGTTCGTACCCGTATTCGGCGAGCTTGTAGAACTCACCGTCATTCTGCTGCACCATCCAGATGTGAGGATCGAGCAGGTCGAAATCGCTCAGCTCATGTTCCAGATAGTTTTCCGGGCTGTCTTCAGCACAAGAGAACAGCAGAGGCATCTGCGGATATTTCGCGCGGACCAGCGCAATTGCCTGGCGCATGTAGGCGAGCGACACAGGCTTATCCCAGTCGCCGTAGGTCAAGTGGGGCTTGACGAACGGAGCCCAGTCATCGCCGGGCCACTCGTTGCAGAGATCGGTGTAGAGGACGGAGTCGATGTGGCCGGCCTGCGCAATGAGGTCGAGTGTCTTGATCCAGTTTGCCGCCATCACCTCGGGACCGGTGATCGTCATCCGCGTGTCGGCGTCGTCCTTCCTGTACCAGGTGGAGAGTCCAACCATGATGCCGCGATCGTGGCACTTGCCGAGAAAGTCAAAGAGCGCCGGGAGGAGCACGATGCGGTTGACATCGGGTGATCCCCACATCTGAGTGTTCCACTCCGGCCAGAGTGTCCATATCTTATGAGGGTCAGCGGCGAGCAGGTGCGGGAACGGATCGATGCGAACGGCGTTGTACCCGCGCACAGCCAGTTCATCGAGAGCCTGATCCCAGTCTTCGTAGCCCGCGCCGGGCCAGCGCCTCTCAATCCAAGAAAAGTCCCACATCGTAATGGCACGCGGATGTTTACTGGCGGCCGGTGCAAGATCAGCAGGCGCCGGATGCACCTGGGGCGTTGTCGCCGCAAACGGACTTGTCACTGCGGTTGAAACCACAACTGCGGAGGCCGCCCCACGTAGGAACTTCCTGCGATTCATCGCTGTTCTCCTAATCGCATCTCATCGGAAGGCGCCGACTCGGCGCGCGGCCCATTGATCTTCTCAAGCTTCGGGAGTTTGAGCCGTTTGTACAACCAAATCGAGGTCTCTCATGACTCTGCGTGAACCCTAATCATAGAACGCGGTCGGAACTGCGATTGCAGAAATGCCGTCCAGTGGACGTTAGGACCCGAAAAGCGCACACATCCTAGCCTTGACCCACGGCCCGAAGCGGCATAAGATGCCCACTCGATAAAGACATAGTCAGGATGCTTTCATCCTGGCGTGCGCGCGCCTTTAAGGCCTCACCCAGCGCTCTTCGCGTATGGCCGAACAAAAATCGGAATTCGCTGTCTCCGTAACACAATTCGGCGCCAGCCTACTCAGTCATCAAGAAGTCGCGCCTCGCGCACAGTTAACCGCGAATCAATGCGAGCAACTGCTCGCCGAGACATTGGTTGTAGTTTACGTGGTTTCCGATCAGGACCATCCGTCATGGACGCCGAAAGCGACTGCCGGCGATATTTCCGTAGTTCCAGAGATCGAATTCCAGCAAGGCACCTTGGGAACTCTGGCGGAAGAGAGGTCGAGCCTGGTGTTCAAAGGGAGCGATCTGTCTCGCGAAAGTTACAGTCATTTTGACGTCCGAAGGGACGTTGCATCACTTGCCTATATTCCGCTCGAGTCGGGCGATGACCTCATCGGCGCCATTGAATTGATCCACTATACCGAGGTTTTCACCGAGGACTTGATCGAGAAAGTCCAAGAGATTGCTGAACTGGCTTCGCCGGCGCTGGCGACGGCATTGAAATATGAGAGTGAATCCAACGCACGCCTGCAATCGATCACGCGGGTCACGCAGATGTACGACCTGGAGAAGGTTTTCAATTCGACGCTGGAGATGGACGAACTCCTGCCCATCATTGCGAAGAAGCTTCAGGACGTGATGGGCGTCCAGGCAATCAATCTTTGGATGATTAACGGCGATTTTCCGCAGCTGATGAATCAAGCTGGCCCCGATTCTTCCGTGGAGATCGGTGCCGTCCAAAAACCTGGAGAGGGTATGGCGGGTGACATTTCCGATACCGGTGAAAGTGTTCTAATTTCTGATCCGGACGACGAACGTTTACGGAAGCGAAATTCCGATCCCGAAGGCTCTCCGATTCTGTCGATACTGGCCGTCCCCTTGCTCGAAGGCGGGAAACTGGTCGGCGTCGTAGAGGCGATCAACAAATCGGACGGATCTGGTTTCGATGAAGACGACGAGTTCCTGCTGGCGAATATCTGCGAGACCGCCAGCAACGCACTCCACAACGCCAGCCTGCTGCAGGCGGAGCGCAAGGTAGAAATCCTGCAAACGCTGGTCCAGATCAGCGGTGAAATCACCTCCACTCTAAATCTGGATCGAGTCTTGAAGGCGGTTGTGAACGGACCGAGTGCCGTCATTCCTCACGAACGTTCAGCGATCGCCCTGGAACAGCGAGGCAAGTTGCGACTGAAGGCCATCTCCGGGACGGAGGAAATTAATTTCGACGCTCCGGAAGTCGACAGGCTCAATGGAATCCTCCAGTGGGCCTCGCTGCTGAACGAAGAATTGTTCGTGAGCCAAAGCGGCGACGAAGTCAAAGCGGCGCGGGACGAAACGCGAGAGAAATTCCGCCGATATTTCGAGGAGAGCGGCATGCGTGCCTTTTACGCCGTGCCGCTCCAGGATGAGGAAGGTCGGCTCGGCATCCTTTGTTTTGAGAGTAGCGATCCCAATTTCCTGAGCGACGCTCATCTGGAGATGATTAAGGTACTGGTGGGGCAGGCCACTGTTGCCCTCAGGAATGCCTCGCTTTATCAGGAGGTGCCGTTCATCGGTGTTCTTGAACCGCTCCTGCAGAAGAAAGCGAAATTCAGGGCGATGCCGGCGCGCAAGCGCAGAGCGATCCTTATCATGATCGCGGCTGGAATCGTGTTCATTGCGGCGGTGCCGATGCCGATGCGAGTCCAAGGCAATGCGATTGTTGCGCCGGCAAGGAAAGCACAAATCGAACCTGAAGTCGAAGGCGTGGTCCGCTCGGTCTACGTGCACGAAGGCGATTACGTCGAAAAGGGATCGATTTTGGCCGATCTTGAGGACTGGGATTACCGGGCTGCGCTCAGTTCGGCGCAGGCGAAATCTCAATCGGCGGTTTCCGAGGCGAATCGTGCGCTGGCGGCCAACGATGGCGAACAAGCCGGAATTCAGCGCGTTTCTGCGCAATATTGGGCCGCCGAAGTCAACCGCCTCCAGGAACGATTGCAAAAGACTCAACTGCGAAGTCCGATTTCCGGGCGAATTTTAACGCCGCACACGGAGAATTTTGTCGGTCGAAAATTGTCCGCGGGTGACGATTTCATGGAAGTCGCGGATACCACCAACGCCGGAATCGATGTATCGATTGACGAAACCGATCTTCCCCTCCTTCGGTCTGGAGCCGCGGCGGCGATTAAGCTGGAGGCTTATCCGCAAGAAACGTTTCGCGGCTCTGTTGCAGTGGTTAGCCTTCAGAGCCAGATGGAACGCGATCAACGGGTGTTTTATGCGCGGGTGAGTGTGCGCAATCCCGAGGGAATGATGCGCCCGGGAATGCAGGGAGTGGGGAAAATTTCCGCTGGATGGCATGCGCTCGGAGTGGTGTTGCTCCGCGGACCCGTCATGTGGCTGTACTCGCTGCTGTGGTCATGGTTGGGATGGTGAAGAAGATGGAAATGAGCTCAATCATGCCGGCCACCGCCGAGTGTTTACATCGCAGCCTCATTGTCATACTGGGCGCGACGATGCTGGCTGGATTGCAAGGATGCAGCAGCGCTCCTGTAACCCAGGCTGCCACTGCCGCCGTTGCCACGCCCGAAAAGGCCGCTCCTCCCCTGCCCGTAAAGCAGGATGATTCTTATGTCGCGTCGGGTCCGATCATCGTGGAGAATCAAGTCGACGTCCTTGCTTTGCGCGGCGGAGTCATAGCACAGATATCAGCCGATGTCGGCTCGTTGGTTCATAAGGACCAGATCCTGGCCTTGATCGATGATCGCGAAGCTCTGGCTCAACGTGATGCCGCTGAGGCTAAATTGAAGAGCGGCCAAGCCGACCTGAGCGATTGGGAAGCCGAAACGAAATTGGCGGAGACCGATTACAAGCGTGCCGAGCGCATGCGCGACGCAGGAATCAATACTCAGGAAGAATTGGAACACGCAAGATACAAGCTCGAAGGGTCGAAGTTCGAAATCGAGAAAGCCGAGCGGGAACTCGATAATGCTCGGGACAACTTACGCTATTACGAACTTGAGCTGCAGAAAGCCCACATCAAAGCTCCATTCGACGGGGTCGTGGCCCGTCGCTACGTTCGAGTGGGACAAACCGCCGCGCCCGGCGATCGTATGTTCTGGGTCTCCGCCGTGGGTCCGCTGCTTGTCAGGTTCACGCTGCCGGAGCGCTTTCTAAATCAGATTAAGACTGGCGGACTTGTTTATGTGAGTGCGCAGTCGTCGCCGGATAAGAACTACGCTGCCAAGATCGTTCAGATTAGCCCGCTGGTCGATCCGGCGAGCGATTCGATTGATGTCCTGGCGAAGCTGTCCGGCAAGCCGGACGGGCTTCGCCCCGGTATGACGGCAAACATCCACCTGACGCCACCCGTCGATCCATCGCGATGAACCTTGCCGAAGCCCTCAACGCGGCTCTGCCTGAGATTCCGATAAGGAACCTGCCGAAGGACCGCCCCCTCCGCCTCGACCCGAATCTGATCATTAAAGAACAGATGCAAGACGGGAAGCCGATGGTGATGGTGGTCATCCCCTCGACACGGCGTTACTACCCTCTAACCCATGAGCAGTGGGACCTCCTGTCTTTGTTCGATGGAATTCGAAGCTACCTGGAAATTGCTGAACTCCATACTGCCCACACTTCTGTGCTTTATACCGAAGAATATGTACGCGAATTCGTCGAATCGATTGTCGATCAGCCTTTCTGGTACAAGACAGCTCAGGAACAAAACATCGCGTTATGGGAAAAGCTCAAAGATGAGCGGCAACGCCGGACAAAAAAAGAATCGCGTTTCGGCAATTTGGCCGAGATCACTTTTTCGGCGTGGGATCCAAACGAATACCTCACGAAGGCCCACGCGAAACTGAAGTTTGTCTTCACCCGAAAATTTCTCATCTTCAATCTGATCCTGTTTGCCTTCATGGCCTACGTCTGGATCGACCGGTGGGGCGAGATTGGCCACGATACTCTCGAGTTCTTTACCTTCACGCACAAGGGTGTATGGGACTTGGTCGAATTTTGGCTGCTGGTTTTTGTCGTCGGATTTGTGCATGAGTCGGCCCATGGACTGGCCTGCAAGCACACGGGTGGCGAGGTACATCGCATGGGGTTCTTGTTGATTTACCTGGAGCCCTGCTTTTTCTGCGATGTAACCGAGGCTTGGATTTACGGGACCAAATGGCAGCGCATCATGACCATGGCGGCGGGCTTGTGGTCGGAACTTATCTTGTGTGGTTTCGCCACGATTCTGTGGTGGGGACTGCCCCCCGGAGGATTTGTCCACGAATTCGCCTACAAAATTATTCTGATCGGCGGATTGTTTGCGGTTTTTATCAACCTGAATCCCCTTATCAAGCTTGACGGCTACTTCATTCTGGCAGAGATGCTGAATATCTCCGAACTGAAAGAGTTATCGACTGAATTCACAACGTCCTGGGTGAAGAAGAAGATTTTCAGGCTTCCTGTAGAAGTGCCCGCGACGCCATGGAAGCGGCGATTATTGTTTGTGCCCTACTACGTTCTTTCCGACATTTATGGTTATGTTCTGCTCTTTTTTGTAGTGACGTTTGTTTACAACCTGAGCTCGAAATACTCGCCGCAGTGGGCATTTATACCCGCACTCGGCGTGGGGTGGCTGATGTTCCGCAAACGAATCCGAGCTTTCCTGAGCCTGATCCGTCAGGTTTACCTCGACAAGAAAGACCTCCTTCGCGCGAAGATGAAATCGCGGCGCGGATGGGCATTCGCCGTTTTCTTGCTCGCCCTGCTCTTGGCGCCGATCTGGAAGGAAAATGTCTCGGGAGAATTTGTCCTCGAACCGGTGCGCAGTTCGGTGATCCGCTCGCGCGTCCCGGGACAGGTGGTCGAAGTAGAAGCTCAAGAAGGGCAGGTGGTCAAGGCAGCAACCCCGTTAATCCGGATGCGCGATTTGAAGCTGGAATCGGAACTGACGCAGCTTGAGGCGGAGTACCAAAGCGCAACTTATCGCCTTACGGCGGCGAGACTGCGGAATGCGGCATCTTCCAGCGCCGAGCACGAGCGAGAACAGCTCAGCACCAGGCTTGCACTGCTTCACGACGAGGCCACGCAACTCGTGCTGACTTCCACCATCTCCGGCTCAGTCGTAACGCCGCGGCTGCAGGATCGGTTGGGGTCTTATGTGATTGCAGGGACTGAACTCGCCGTGGTCGCGGACCTGTCGGCCATGAAGGCCAGAATCTATGTGGCCGAGACTGATCTTCGCAAGCTCTCTCTGGGTGGCAAGGCCAAACTCCATGTCGCCGGCATTTTTTCTTCCTTCGAAGGAACGATAGCCGCGATCGCGCCTGCCGTAGCTGCCATGGAACCCGGAATCATGGATAAAGAGAAGTACACCGGGCTCCATGCACCCAATTTCTACTTCGCCGACATTAACGTGGCGAACCCAAACAGCAGTTTGAAAATCGGCATGATTGGCGAGGCGAAAATCTTCGTCCGCCATCGAAGTCTGGTAGGCCTGTTCAGCGAATCTGCAGCGGACTTCGTCTCACGAAAAGTCTGGTAGCGTCGTTCCAAAATGAAGAGGGAGGCCCCATTCAAGTGGCCTCCCTTCTTTTCGCCAGCTATCGCAAAACCTCTAAATCTTCTTCATCGGCGCAAACCTCGCCGGGGCAGCCTTACTCGGCGCAAACCTTACCGGTGCAGCCTTACTCGGAGCAAACCTCGCCGGTGCAGCCTTGCTTGGGGCAGCTTTCTTCAGGGCAACCCGCATCGGAACACGCTTAATAGGAGCGACCTTGGTCGTGCCAGCCGTAACCTGATTTCCCGACTCACGGGCGACAACAGCCTTCTTCGCGGCGGTCCTGCTGCTGATCAGAGATTTCTTCTCGATAGCCATGGTGTAGTTCTCCATTTTCTTGAGATTGTGCCGCGTTTTGAATCGCCGCGGCTTACTCTTCGTCTATAGCACGGTGAAGGCCAGATCCGAGGAGTCCCACTGCGAGAGCTTTAATTCCATAATTTCAATAGTTTGCGATTTTCCGGAGTGCCGGGAGCCTGTGCAAAATTGGCCGATGGTTTAAAAACTAACCCTATCATGGGTCAATTTCTAACCCATTCCGATCCGATGCTTCCGGCACAGGTACTTCATGCGCTGCTGATTGACGTGCAGCAAGCGTGCCGCAGCCGCCTTGTTTCCCTCCGTGCGGCGGAGCGCCGCGTGTAGATAGGCGAGTTCGGTGTTTTCCATCTCACGGTCAAAATCAATGCCCTCCTCCGGGATCAACAAAGCCTCCTGGGTCGTGGCCGAAAATTGCAGGATGGACTGGGGCAGATGCTTGACCTTGACCGTGCTGCCTTCACACATCAGCACGAACCTCCGAATCAGGTTTTCAAGTTCACGAACATTACCTGGCCATTGATACTCTTCCAGGATTTCCACAACTTCCGGGTCGAGAGTCTTTGCGGCGCGTCCGTCGGCAGCACAGTAAAAGCGAACGAAATGCTCCGCCAGCAGAGGGACATCGCCCTCCCGCTCGCGCAAAGCGGGAAGAACAATGGGCACGACGTTGATGCGGTAGTAAAGGTCCTCGCGAAACCTGCCCGTCCGGACCATCTCTTCCAGGTCGTCGTTGCAGGCGGTGAGCAGCCGGAAGTCGGCGCGGTGTGTCTTGCTCGATCCCAGGCGCTGAACTGTGTGGTCTTCCAGGACTCTCAGCAGCTTGGCTTGCAGGACGAGTCCCAAAGAGCCAATTTCATCGAGAAAGACCGTACCTCCCTGGGCCGATTCGAAATGTCCGGAGCGCGCTTCGTGAGCTCCCGTAAATGCCCCTTTTTCATGGCCAAAGAGTTCAGCTTCGACGAGGGTTTCAGGCAGAGCAGCACAATTGAGACTGATGAATGGCCGGTCCCGACGTGAACTGGTGGAAACGATGGCTCGCGCAACCAGTTCTTTTCCGGTGCCACTCTCGCCGCGAATTAGCACTGGCGTAGAACTCTCGGCGACGCGGCCGATCGCGCTATAGATCAGTCGCATGGCATCGCTGGCCCCGATCAGTCCGCAAAATGACGAGCGGTTGCGAGCCTCCGCCTCTAACTGTCGCCGCTCGATTTCGGCTTCACGATCGAGAAGGGCTTGTTCCAGCTTCACTTTGAGTTCCTGGCAGTCGACCGGCGCGGCCAGAACCTCATCTGCACCGCAAGCATGGACCCGCAACCGGTGCTGCCTGGTTCGGACTCGAGTAATGGCAAACAAGACCAGGTCGCGACTGGCCTTGCGCAACACTCGCAAAATCTCTGAGCTATCTGGCGCATTCGCCTCGACCGGATCGATGTCTATCACTACTGCATCGAGCGGGGTTTCCTCATGCAGTGGGAGAACTTCGTTGGCAGAGTTCAAATAGGTGATATGAAAAAAAGGTGCGAGTGACTGCTCGACGGTAGGAAGTACGGATTCATCGCTACAGACCAGAGCAACTCTCGCGGGACGCTGAGATGAGGAGGGTGCCGGCATACTGGGTAAGCGTCGCCTTTCCTTCCGCGGAGGCGGATTCGCAGCCTGCCATTATAGTCACAATTTCACCCGTCAATGGTGAATCTTTCCCCGGTCACCCTGGCCCCGCTTGCAAAACTCTGGTTAATCCCGTACCTTTGCCACCGTCTGTCTTAGTCCTGTTCCACCAATTACGCAGCCTGCAGGGAGACCCGTCGTGGACATCAATGTCCGGAGGCGTTCACAAGTTCAAGTGATTCAGTTGCGGGGCCAACTGCGCATGGGGCCCGGGGTCGATAGTCTGCAGCAGGCGATCGAGGAAGCGCTCGCCAACGGAGACACACGGCTAGTCATCGATTTGACGGAAGTCCCCATGATTGATTCCAGCGGGATTGGAATTTTGGTGAGGTTTCTCGCCTCCGCAAAGCGAAGTGGTGGAAGCCTGAAACTGGTGCAGCCCTGCAAGTTCGTATTGCAAACCCTGCGCTTGGTCGGCATTTTGAATCTATTCGAGGTTTACGACGCCGAAACTGCTGCGGTGGAGTCTTTCTCCTAGATTGTTCATGTCTTCTGCTGACAATCCGGGTGATGACAAGAACGTTCGGGAACTGCTTCACCTGACGGTTCCGGCACATTTCGAGGCTGTCGCCACCGCAGCCGACACGATCGCGGAAACTCTAAGCCAGCTCGAAGTTCCGGAGCAGAAGCGACTGGAGATTGGGTTGGCCGTGCAGGAGGCGCTCGTTAACGCCGTGGTTCACGGGTGTGGCAGCGATCCCACGAAGAACGTGACCTGCCGGATGCAGTCCGACGACGACGCCCGGATCATCATCATCGTCAGCGACCCCGGCCCTGGTTTTAATTCGGTGAGCGTCCCCGATCCGAAGCAAAAAGAGAACCTTCATTCAGATCACGGGCGCGGAGTCTACCTGATTCGTCAACTCATGGACGAGGTGAAGTTCGAACGGAGCGGCAGCGAAATCAGAATGTGGAAGTATTGAGATGTATTTACCTTTGATCCGCTGCCGCTTGAGAGCTTGATCGCCGTCGCATCTGCGAAATCAGGCTCGCGTCAGGAAGATCGGTAATCCCAGCTTGCGATCGTAAGTCGGCCGATAGCGCTCCGTGTTGTACATCGTGGCAACCTCCACTTTCCGCGGCCCGAGTTTGGGATCGGGAATCGGTACCATCGCGAAGCAACCGCTGTTGATCCCTGTCATCAGGCCGGCCTTGCCCGCTTCCACAGCGTCCATCGCCATGCCGGCAAACGTGATGGCCACCATGCGATCCACAAAATCCGGACTGCCGGAGCGTAGTTCGTAGGTAAGGTCGCTGACCACGGTTTCGTCTCCGGTGGCAGTCTTGATTTCATCACTCAGGTCCTCGGCCACACTCATCTTTTTGCGGTGGCCGAAGGCATCGGCCGGGCCATATTCCTTCACCGTATAGCCTTCCCACTGGGCGCCCTCAGACAGAATCACCAGAGAATAGTTGCTGGGATTGTTGCGCTTGTCAGTGATCAGGATTTCGATAAGATGCTGCAGGTTCACCTTGTATTCGGGGATACAGCAGCGCACCGATGTCACGTAGGCAGTGTAGAGAGCGGTGTAGCCGGCATCGCGCCCGAACACCCGAAAAATGCCGATGCGCTCGTGCGATCCCACGGTGGTCCGCTGCCGTTCGATGGCGTCCATGGCGCGAGTAATGGCAGTCGAAAAACCTATGCAATACTCGGTGTTGCGAACGTCGTTATCCATGGTTTTCGGCACCGCAATCACCTTCACTCCGTGGCGGTCCAGTTCGGCGGCATAGCTCAGCGTGTCATCTCCACCGATCGCCACCAGGTAGTCGAGTCCCAACGTCTCAATATTCTTCAGCACTGCTGGAGTCACGTCGAATACCGTGCTGGTCATGCCCTTCTTGCTGATTTCCTTACTTGAAAACTGCTGTCCCGCCAGCACAGGCGGCAGCTTTTGCATCTTGGTGGGATTCGTGCGCGAAGTGTGCAGGTACGTGCCACCCGTGCGATCAATGGTGCGGGTGTTCTCCCGGTTGAGCGGCAGGATATAACGCGACCGGCTGGCCGGATCTTTCAGGTCCACGTGCGTCAATCCTTCCCAGCCACGGCGAATGCCAAGCACCTCGCATCCAATTTCGGAGGCCCGATAGACGACTGACTTAATAACGGAATTCAGGCCCGGCACATCGCCGCCTCCCGTGAGGATACCAATTCGCTTTGCTGCCATGAAGTCCTCCTCAAAAAGTATGAAGTACGATTCTGAATCTCAACGCCTATTCTATAGGGGCACGACGCATCGTCGGCACCACTATGTCAGTAAGTGCACACGATGCACTCCAATTTGATTATTGAGTTCCCGAAACGGGGCTTCCCCTTGATTGGTTCCCACTGTGCCTCGGTCATTAGAAGTATCGTTTCCTGCGCAATTGCGGCTAACCGCACTGGCGCAAAGGGGGGATCGCGCGGGTGTTGCACAGGCTATAATTACGCCCACTCATGGCGCTCGCCTCTGGTACGAAACTCGGGTTATATGAAATTCATTCGCCGCTTGGCGCCGGTGGAATGGGAGAGGTGTATCGCGCCACCGATACGAAGCTCGGCCGCGACGTCGCACTCAAAGTGCTGCCTGCCGAGATGGCCCAGGACCCGGAGCGACTGGCGCGCTTTCGCCGCGAGGCCAAGACGCTCGCGCAACTCGATCACCCGAACATCGTCACCATTTATTCGGTCGAGGAGTCGGACGGCGTCCATTTTCTGACCATGCAACTCGTGGAGGGTCAGCCACTCGACCGCCTGATTCCCGCAGGGGGCCTGGCCGTGGAGCAGATCGTCGAGATTGCCAGCGCGCTGGGCGACGCGCTTTCGGCGGCGCATGAGAAGGGCATCGTTCATCGCGACTTGAAGCCGGCCAACGTCATGGTCACGAACGATGGCCGCGTCAAGGTGCTCGACTTCGGCTTGGCTAAGGATGTTCGCGGCTCCAACCTCGGCGACGCGACCATGACGTCAGCTAGTCGCACAGAAGTCGGCGTAGTGATGGGAACGCCGGCTTACATGTCTCCGGAACAGACCTCGGGCCGCCCGCTTGACCATCGCAGCGACATTTTCTCAATGGGTGTAATGCTTCACGAGATGTCGACGGGACGCCGTCCCTTTGAAGGCGCATCTTCGGCTGAGTTAGTCTCGGCAATTCTGCGTGACACGCCGCCGTCGGTAACCGATGTGCGTCCTGATCTGCCCAGCGATCTGGCCCGCGTGGTGCGGCGCTGCCTGGAGAAGGATCCTCGCCACCGCGTACAGACCGCCCGCGACGTCAGCAATGAATTCCGCGACTTGTCTCGACAGACTTCGCAGAAGCTGGCGGCGGCGAAGACATCGACCGCACGAACTCAAGTGGCCGCTGCCGATTCCGGGAGCGCCCGCGCCGACGAGGGTTTCTGGGTTGCGGTGCTGCCGTTCAAATACGGCGGGAACAACGCGGATCTGGCGGCTCTTGCCGATGGCCTGACCGACGACATCGTTACCAACATGTCAAAGTTCTCTTACTTGCGGGTCGTGGCGCGGGGGTCGACCGCGCAATACGCGCAGCGGACAGTCGATGTGCGCACTGCCGCCAAGGAACTAGGTGCGCGCTATGTGATGGAAGGCAGCATCCGGCAGGCCGGAAATAAGATTCGGATCGCGGTGCAACTGATTGATGCCAACACTGGGTCCAGTCTTTGGGCAGAAACCTACGACCGTCCGTTCACGCCGGAAGAGACGCTCGATGTGCTGGACGACGTCGTGCCTCGCATCGTGGCCACGATCGGAGACGCACAGGGCATTCTGGCGCACAGCATGACGGAGGCGCTGCGCAATCGTGATCCGGAATCGCTGACACCCTACGAGGCGCTGCTGCGCAGCTTCGGATTTCATCAGCACGTGAGCGAGGCTGAACATCTGGCTGGAATTACTGCGCTGGAAAGCGCGGTGAAGAAATCTCCAGATCATGCGGACTGTTGGGCGATGCTCTCGTGGCTCTATCGCGCCGAGTACACCCATGGATATCACGCACGTCCGGATTCGATGGAGCGCGCGCTCACGGCGGCGCGACGCGCTGCGAACCTCGCGCCTTCCAGTCAGTTGGCGCATGCCGCGCTGGCATCAGCCCATTTCTTTCGCGGGGAACTGGGCGAGTTTCGCGCAGCGGCGGAGCGCGCCCTGGCGCTGAACCGCATGCAGGGATACACCACGGCTTTTCTCGGGCTGCACTTCGCCTATTCCGGCGACTGGGAACGCGGGTGTGCGTTGGCGGAACGCGCGACGCAACTCAATCCCAATCATCCCGGATGGTACTGGCTGCCACTGGTCATCAATGCCTACCGCCAACATGACGGAGAGCGGGCGCTGCAGCATGCGGTCAAGATCAACATGCCCGGCCTGTGGACCGCGCAAGTAGCGCTCACGGTGGTGAACAGCCAGCTCGGAAAGATGGATCAGGCGCGCAGTGCGCTGCGTAACCTGCTGGCGGCCCGTCCGGATTTTGCGGCGCGCGCGCAGGAAGATCTCAGCATCTGGTGGCAGCCGGAGTTGGTGGAACAGATGCTCGGCGATCTGCGCAAGGCCGGGTTTCCTTCGCCTGAAGCAGCGTCGCGGACATCATCGATCACAGTCCCTGTGAAAACGGCGTCGGGAGAAAGCCGCGCCGCCGTGCGAGAGGATGAAGGCTTCTGGGTTGCGGTGCTGCCGTTCAAGTCTGCGAGTACGAGCGCGGAACTGAAAGCTCTCGCTGATGGAATCTCCGAAGAGATCGTCGCAGGCTTGTCGCGCTTCTCCTACCTGCGTGTGATCACCAGCGGCTTGACGCAGCGCTTCCTCGATCAGTCTCTCGATCTGCGCGCCGTCGGGAAAGAATTGGGCGCGCGCTACGTGGTAAGCGGCAATCTTCGCCAGGTGGGCGTCCGTTTGCGCGTTGCAGCACAACTAGTGGACGCCACCAGCGGTGCGCAACTTTGGTCGGAAACCTACGAGCGGCCGTTCAGCGCCGAAACGGCTTTTGAGCTTCAGGACGACCTCGCCGCCCGCATCGCCGCCACCGTCGGTGACGCGCACGGAATCCTGGCGCACAGCATGAGCGAAGCGCTCCGCGACAAGCCTGCCGACCAGTTGACCCCATACGAAGCCGTGTTACGCAGCTTCGGCTACGGCTACCGCCAAACTCCCGAGGAACATGCGGCAGTCAGGGATGCACTGGAACTGGCTGTCGAAAGAGCTCCCAGTAACGCCGATGCCTGGTCCATGCTGGCTCGGGTGTACATGGACGAGTTCGCTCACGGCACGAACCTGCGACCCGATGCGCTCGGCCGTATGCTCCAGGCGGCACGGCGAGCGGTCGACGCCGCACCTTCGAGTGCGATGGCGTACGGCGGCCTCGCCTACGCGATGTTCTTCCGGAAAGAGTTTCAGGCTTTCCGCACGGCGGCAGACCAATCCATCGCGCTCAACCCTCTGAACACTCCCACGGTCGCCGGGCTGGGCGCTTTGATGGCCTATGCGGGCGATTGGGAACGCGGCTGCGCTTTGGTCGAGCGGGCGATGCAGCTCAATCCGCGTCATCCTGGCTGGTATTGGATTCCTTTCTATTGCAACGCGTACCGCAAGGGCGACTACCGCGGCGCGGTGAACTTCGCGATCAAATTCAATCTGCCCGGCTTCCATGTCATGCATGAGGCTCTGGCAGCGGCCTACGGACAACTCGGGGAGCACGAGAAGGCGGCTGAGAGCTTGCGCGAAATCTTCCGCCTGAAACCGGACTACGCTACGGCAGGACGCGAGCGACTCGATAAGTGGTTCGACGCGGAGTTCGCCGGGCACATGATCGATGGCCTGCGCAAGGCGGGGTTGGAGATTGCGGACGACGGGAAGAGCGCGCTTCAAGCTTCCGTTACCAGTGCGATAGGATCCGGCGCAAGTCGCGCCTCCGTGCGAGAAGAAGAAGGTTTCTGGGTGGCGGTTCTTCCCTTCAAATACAGCGGCAACAATGCAGACCTCACCGCGCTTGCCGACGGACTTACAGAAGACATCACCACCGGCCTCTCGCGTTTCTCTTATCTCAAAGTCATTGCCCGGAGTTCGACGGAACGCTACGCCAGCGGAGCGGTGGACGTACGCTTGGCCGGCAAAGAATTGGGCGCGCACTTTGTGATGGAAGGCAGTCTGCGCCAGGCGGGAACGAAGCTGCGGCTTGCAGTGCAACTTGTGGATGCGGTGTCTGGCGCTCATCTCTGGGCTGAGAATTTTGAACGCACCTTTACCCCCGAGACCATCTTCGCATTGCAGGATGAACTCGTTCCGCGCATCGTCTCCACGGTTGCCGACGCGCACGGAATTCTGCCTCACACCATGAGCGAAGCAGTCCGGGGTAAAGATCCGGCGCAACTCACCCCCTACGAGGCTGTGCTGCGCGGTTTCGGATACGCCGAGCGCGTCAGCCCCGCCGAACATACGGTCGCGCGGACTGCTTTGGAGCGGGCCGTAAAAGCCTCTCCGAACTACGCCTACGCCTGGGCCATGCTGGCGTTCCTCATCGCTGATGAGTATGCGTTCGCGTTCAACCCGCAACCCGATCCCTTGGAGCGTTCACTCCAGGCTGCACGGCGGGCCGTCGAACTCGACTCATCGGGTCACCGTGGCTATCAGGCTCTGGCGAATGTTCTTTTCTATCGCAGGGAAATTCAGGCGTTCCGGACCGCCGCGGAGAAGGCCATCGCGCTCAACCCCATGGACGGTTGCAACATCGCCCAATTGGGCGCACTTATCGCCTACGGGGGTGAATGGGAACGCGGCTGCGCGCTGGTTGAGCAGGCCTTGCAGCTGAATCCGAATCATCCCGGCTGGTATTGGTTTGCCCCCTGCTTTAATGCCTACCGCAAACGCGACTACGACAGCGCGCTGAGCCTCGGACTCAAAATCAATCTGCCCAGTCTCTACTCGACGCACATGGTGCTCGCCGCAATTTACGGACAACTGGGCCAGCGCGACGAAGCCGCGAAGGCGGTTCAGGAACTGCTGAAGCTCAGGCCGAATATCGGATCGATCGTACGACCGGCGCTCTCTACGCGTTTCGACCCGGAATTCTCCCAGCATCTCATTGACGGCTTGCGCAAAGCGGGACTGGAGATTGCGGACGACCCGGCGAAGCCCTCGCATCAAGCTTCTGTTTCCAGCGCGACGGGATCCGGCGCAGTCCGCGCCGCTCAACGAGAAGAGGAGGGATTCTGGGTTGCTGTGTTGCCCTTCAAATACGCGGGCGGCAACGCCGACCTCAAAGCTCTCGCCGACGGATTGTCGGAGGAAGTCGTTACCGGATTGTCCCGCTTCTCGTATCTGCGAGTGATCGCTCGCGGCTCGACCGCGAAATATTCGAGTGAATCGGGCGACGTACGGGCGATCGGCAAGGAACTCGGCGCGCGTTACGTAATGGAAGGCAGCCTGCGCCAAGCTGGAACCAAGCTGCGTCTCGCAGTGCAACTTGTCGACGCGACCACTGGAGCACATCTCTGGGCAGAAACTTACGAGCGCGCATTCAGTCAAGCGGCAGTTTTTGATCTACAGGATGAACTGGTTCCGCGCATCGTCTCGACGGTGGCTGACCAGTACGGCATCCTTCCGCGCAGCATGAGCGAGGCGCTCCGCAGCAAGAGCGACGATCAGCTCACGCCGCAAGAAGCCGTGCTGCGGACCTTCAGCTATTTCAGCCGCATCACGCCCGAGGAGCACGCCACAGTCAGGAAGATTCTCGAACGCGCCGTCCGCGAGGCTCCCGATCATGCCGATAGCTGGGCCATGTTGTCGATGATTTATCGCGGCGAATTTGCGCAGGGCTTCAATGCCGAGCCCGAGTCGCTGGACCGCGCTCTGGCCGCCGCGCAGCGCGCCGTGGATCTCGCTCCCACTCATGCTCTCGGCCATTATGCTTTGGCGACCGTATATTTTTTCCGCAAGGAGATGATCCCCTTCCGCGTGGAGGCGGAGCGAGCCCTGACGCTCAATCCGCTGGACGCCTCGGTGAGAGCTTATCTAGGCTTGCTGATTGCTTCGGCGGGTGAGTGGGACCGCGGCTGCCAGATGGTTGAGTCCGCCATGCAGCTGAATCCCAACTGCCCGGGATATTTCTACTTCGCCGGCTGCTGGAGTGCCTACTTGCAAGGCAAGTACGAGGAAGCGATCGAAGGCGTGGCCCGTATCAACATGCCAAACTACTTCCACGTTCCCGCAATCCATGCGGCAGCGCTCGGTCAACTCGGCCGGCGCGAAGAAGCGGGGAAAGTCCTCGAAAAAGTTCTGGCGCTGCGTCCTGATTTCGCAGCTACAGTCCGCCAGGAATACGCAAAGTGGTTTGACCCCGAGCGAATCGAACCGGTTATAGAAGGCCTGCGCAAGGCCGGCTTGCAGATCCCCGAGGAGCAATCACCGGCGAAACCCGAGTCGAACAGCGCGATGCGTCCATGATGATCTATCTCCGCTTTGTGGTCTGCAAGGAGTTGAGAGCAAGCCGCCGCTGGCCGAAGATCGCGGAGATGATCAATCTACCGGTTGGAGCGCAGACGCAGGCGTCAATCGCTTCGCGGAATGACAAAACGTAACCTCCTCCTGAGCGAGCGCTCATTGAGCCAATCTGCAATAATTCTTTTCATGTGCGGCAGGTATCGGCTCTCGCGGCGAAAGCAACTCGTAGAGGAGTATTTCAACGTTTCGGGCGATGAGGATTTTACTCCCCGCTACAACATCGCTCCCACTCAACCTGTCCCGGTGGTTCGCCAGCCCACGAATTCTAAACGCGAACTGTCATTGCTGCGATGGGGCTTGATTCCGTCGTGGGCTTCGGACCCTGGCATCGGGGTCAAGACGATCAACGCACGGTCGGAAACAGTCACGACCACGGCATCATTTAGCCAGCCGTTTAGATCGCAGCGCTGCCTGATTCCCGCAGACGGCTTCTACGAGTGGAAGCGGACGGGCAAGACGAAGCAACCTTATTGCTTCGAGGTCGGCGAGGGCGAGATCTTCGCGTTCGCAGGATTGTGGGACCGATGGATTGATCCGCAAGGGAAAGCGGTTGAAACCTGCTCGATCCTGACGACTACCCCCAACGCTCTCCTAGCGGACCTCCATGATCGTATGCCCGTGATCTTGAGTCCTGGCGACTTCGATGTGTGGCTCAACTCGGGCAGTACGGAAGTCGTATTCAAGCTCCTCAGACCCTACGCGGGCCCGATGCGTTCATTTCCGGTGAGCACCCGCGTGAATCACGTCCAGAATGATGACGCAGATTGTTCTATGCCTGTCGAACCAGAAGCGCCTCCACAGGGTCAACTGTTTGGGTGAAATGTCATGCCTAAGAAAGCGAAGAAAGGTGAGCGTCCAGAACCTCAGCCGGGAACACTAAAGGGCTGGCAGCAAATCGCCGCCTTCCTGGGTGAGCCGCAGTCTGTTGTCCAGCGATGGGCCACGGAAGGAATGCCGGTTCGCAGGCAAGGCCGCTACGTCGAGACTACGCCTACGGAACTGAATGCCTGGCTCGGAAAAGAATCGGGCAAGCCTGTGCATGTCGCTACTGAAAACACCGACCTTACGGCTGAATTGAAACGCGGGCTCTCGTTCATCCATCACGAGAAACAGCCGGACAAGAAACCCTCAAGAAAGTCCAAGCAGCGATGAAGAAGCCAACTATCCGCGTAACCAAGTGGCTGACCGATATTCCCATAGAGGCCACTTGCTCCGCTTGCGCGGGCGTTACCTTCAGAGCTCAAGGTTCAGGACATCGCCCGAACCGTGAAGAGTATCAGCGGTCGCTGCAAGCGCAATTCGACGCGCATTGCAAGCAGGTACACCCGGGTCCATGAAGTTAGTCGAGATTTATCAACCTTTCGACTGTTGGCGAGAAAGCTCCTTCCATCCAAGTAGCTAATTTCCTTTGGATTTTTTTTGGAGTACATTCCAGCTTAGTAACGCTCGAGTCGAGTCTGTGAAGCGACGAGAGCCGGAGAATACCTTCGCGAAACCGGGCCCCTTTTGGATTCATAGTTGAAATAAACTCGGAGGGAAACATGAACCGGATCGTAAACCTATTCTGCGGGGTTCTGGTTCTCTCGGCTGGAGCCCAAAGTCAGATTCAACCTCAGTTCTTTGCCATGAGCGTGTCCACTACTGCGGACATGCCCAAAGTCAGCTACGGCCTCATCAGCCACCCTCCCGTCGTATGGACCACCGTGGAAGGCGCCTCGCGCGGAAAATACAACTTCTCCAGCATCGATGCATTCGTAAAGAAAGCTCCCAGGAACACAAGCGGCGCTGCGCTCGTCAATCTGGATTTGGGTGGCTGGACGCCGGAATGGGCGGTCGCCAACCACAGCACCTGTTACAACAACCAACAGAAGATTTCTGTCTGTACCATTCCTCCGGACAATATCCAGGACTGGATCAACTTCGTCACCACCGTGATGAACCACTACAACGGAGTGACCGCACCGCACGTCGCTTACTACGAAATCTGGAACGAGGCCAGCAACACAAAGTTCTGGACCGGAACCGTTGGCCAAATGCTCGCCTTGGCTCAGGCTGCCTATCCGATCGTGAAACAGGATCCTTATGCCACCGTGCTTACTCCGTCGGTGGTGTGGATGAACGGCGTCAAGTTCATGACTGCCTATCTCGAAGCTGGAGGCAGCAGCTACGCCGACGCGCTCACCTTTCACGGCTACCCCAGTCAGACCGGCCCGGGCACGCTGAAACCCGTGCCCATGCCTGAAAGTCCGCTCTCCACCAATGCTCCCATCATGACCATGATCTCCACCTTCCGCGCGTTGGCCGACGCCAATGGCATGCTAGGCAAGCCCATGATGACCACCGAGGGCGGGTGGGGCACCAATGGTTTGACGGATCCCGATATGCAATCCGCATGGATTGCACACTACGAGATCCTGCAAGCCGGTCTGGCGGCCAGCAACAATCTCGTCTTTCAAGATTGGTTCGGATGGGGAAAGAGCGTCTCTGGAACTATTGAGACCAGTACCGGGACGCCCACTCCTGCGGGCGACGCCTATAACGTCGTTTACACTTGGCTGATCGGGCAAGAGCCTCAGCCTTGCACCAATAGCGGGAACATTTATTCGTGTGTGGTCGGTTCCAACCTGATCGTCTGGGACACTTCACAGGCATGCAGCAAAGGCGTGTGCACCACGTCTCCCTATACTCCACCCAGCGGTTACAGCCAGTATTTAGATATCACGAACACCCTCTACCTCATCTCCGGGACCATCCATCTGGGCGTGAAACCCATCATGCTCGAGCCGTAAACCGGTGGGTCGCGTGGTTTCCGGATTGCGAAGCTGTCACGGGTTTAGACTGGTCTCTGGATGTTTGTGCTGAGGCCAATTTCCTGGCTTGGGTGGGCCCTCTTTGCGGTGTTCGCGGTCGGGCTCGCTGCAGGTCAGAACGCTACTCCCGCGGCCCAGCCTACGAGGTCAGCGCAGTCCGCGTTCTCAGTTTCTGCGCGCAAGGCTATTACGTTTGATGATTTTGTCGACTCGGCTATCCACCAGGAACGCCGCATGATCGATTTGCTGCGCTACTTCAAGCCGATCGCTGAGACGTATATCCAGGAACAACAGTCCGATTCCGTCCTTGGCACGTCTCCGAGGGACGATGACTATTTCTTAAGCCGTCTGGAAGTAGCGGGCAATGCTGTCCACACTTCAGCGTTTGCAGACGAGGAGCCGTTGAAGCGGGGTTGGAAGACGAAGTTGCTCAAGTATGAAGAGCGTTTCTCGGCCGCCGGGTTCGCGCAGGCGCTGTTCCCGGACATGGAACACTTAGATCGGCAAAACTATACATTCGAATTTGTCCGCTGGGAGAATCTCGGCGAAGTGCGTTGCGCCGTCGTGGACGTGAAGCCCCTTGAGAATCCGGAGAAGCATCGCTTTGTCGGCCGGATCTGGGTGGAAGATCACGACTTCAACATTGTGCGTTTCACGGGAACGCACACTTCGAAGGCATTCTCGCAGCCCGCATTTCACTTCGACAGTTGGCGGCTGAATACCCTGGGCATCATGTGGATGCCTGCCTATGTTTATAGCGAGGAGTCGGAGCCTCATCATTCCACGAGCCATGCTCATCCCTTGAGCCACGCACTCTGGTTTAAGGCTCAAACTCGGATTTGGGGTTACGACTTGGCACACGCGGGGGACCACCGGGAATATGCCAAGCCTCTGACCGATGAGCCGGTGTGGGTCGATCCTAAGCGGCGCGAAGCTTCGCAGGACTTGGATCCGGCTTATACCTTGGGGCAAACAAGTTACACATGGGACGACAATGTGGTGGAGCGGTTGCAAGTTGCCGGACTCATGGCACCTGACGGCGAGGTCGACGGGATCTTGCAGACCGTGGTCAACAATCTGATGTTGACCAATGAGCTCGACCTTGCTGGGGTTCGATGCCGTGTGCTGCTCACAACGCCACTGGAATCATTCGTGATGGGACGAACCATTGTCGTCAGCCGCGGGCTTCTCGATGTGCTACCCGATGAGGCGACGCTGGCCGCGGTGCTGGCGCACGAACTGGCCCACATCGTTTTGGGCCATTCCGTGGGCGCCGGATCCTTGTCGGGTGAGACATTGCCTTTTTCGGATCGAGAGATTTTTGCCAAACTGGACTTTCATTTCGATCCCGCGCAGGAAGCCGACGCCGACAAGAAAGGTCTCGAGCTGTTTTTGAAGTCGCCATATAAAGATCAACTCACAAATGCCGGGCTCTTCCTGAAAGCTCTGCAAGCACGCTCTTTGCAATTGCCGAATTTGCTGCATGGGCGATTCAGCAATGACTTCGGGAGCAGCCACCTGGTCGGAATGGAGGCTCTGGCCAAGACCGGTAAGAACCTGCAAATGGATCGGCTGGACCAAATTGCTGCCTTGCCGCTCGGCTCGCGAATATTGCTTGATCCCTGGTCGGACCGGATTGAGATGCTCAAAGCCAAACCAGTTCGCCTGGAGTCGGCGTCAGAGAAGATGCCATTCGAGGTGAGTCCGTTCTTTCCTCACCTCAAGCGGCAGGATGGACAATAACATGCACGAATCTATTCCGTCCTCTGCGGTCTTGTTTGGTGAGTGCTGTTATAAGGCGATAGCCGTTGCGAATTGAGTCAGAGTCGTACCTGTTTTTTGGTGGGCTCGGCCGTTAGTCGTCGAGGAGGATGCGGATCTTGCGCGCCAGGGAGTCCAGGGTAAAGGGTTTCAGGAGGACAGCAGTATTGTCATCGGCCTGCTCGCTACTCCCGGTTGCATGATCGGGATAGCCGGACATAAATAGTACCTTCATTTCGGGCCGTGGTTGAGTCAGGCGGCGGCTTAGCTCCCGTCCTCCGACATTGGGCATAACGACGTCACTTAGTAACAGGTGAATCGGATCTTTGTACGCGTCCGCAATCTGCAGAGCCTCATTGCCGTCGATCGCATAGAGCACCGTGTAACCGTTTTTCTGGAGGAACTCGCGAACAAGATCGCGAATTCCATCCTGGTCCTCTACTAAAAGGATGGTTTCGGTTCCGCGCGCAACGTGGGCTTGTGGCGTTTTCGTTTTGGCATCTTCTGCGTCGACCTGGTCTTCCGACCGCAGTTGCGGGAAGTACATCTCGAAAGTTGTGCCATTACCGAGTTCGCTGTTGACCGTGATCCAGCCGCCGGTTTGTTTGACTACTCCGTAGACAATAGCCAAGCCCAAGCCGGTTCCTTTGCCGAGTTTCTTAGTGGTGAAAAAGGGCTCAAATATCTTGCCCTTGACGTCCTCGGTCATTCCAGTACCGGTGTCGCTTACAGTAAGAACCACGTACTGGCCGGGCGGGATGGGAGAGTGACTTCCGGCGTAAGTCGCGTGTAGTTCGGCATTGCGGGTTTGAATGGTCAGCTTGCCGCCCTCAGGCATGGCATCGCGCGCATTCACCGCAAGATTTAAAAGCGATTGCTCGATTTGTCCGGGATCAGCCTTGACCTTATGCAGCGACGCGGCGGGCAAAATCTGCAACTCGATGCTGGCGGGAATGAGACGCCCCAGCATTTTGTGCACCTCAGCGAGCACCATATTTAAGTCGAGCGCCTTCATCTGGAGTACTTGCCGGCGGCTAAATGCCAGCAGTTGCTGGGTCAGCGCAGAGCCGCGGGCAACGGCGCGTTCGATTTCAACAGCGTCCTTGTGCGCGGGATCGTTGTCAGCGATCCTTCCTCGAAGGCGCTCATTGTGAGCCTGGATGACCATCAAGAGATTGTTGAAGTCATGGGCCACGCCGCCCGCCAACTGGCCAACCGCCTCCAGTTTCTGTGCATGGCGGAGTTGTTCCTCCAAACGTTTGTGCTCGGTGACGTCGTAGAGCACGCCCTGCATGAGCAACTCGCGGTCGCTCGTGGCAGCGCGAAGCAACACTCCCTCGTCCCGGAACCAGAGGACTCGGCCATCACGCGCGACCATCCGGTACTCCGCGTGGAACAAGTCGCGGCTGTGCTTGAAACGGTTCTCTTCGGCAATTACGATTTCCCGGTCCTCGGCGTGAATGTGATCCAGCCAGTTCAGAGGGTTGGAGAGCCACTCTTGCGGCGAGAAACCAAGAATAGATTCGATTTGAGGGCTGACGTAGTGCCACGGACCGCCCGCGCCGAGTTCGGCGATGTAGGTGATCGCCGGCAAGCGCTCGACCAGCGTCCGATAGCGATCTTCCGCGGCGCGTAACTCGCTTTTGTCGCGATCCCGTTCGACCGCCAAAGCTACCAGATGGGTGGCGTGGGCAATCAGCTTTAGATGTTCTGCATCGGGAGTGCGCGGTTCGCGGTAATAGATGGCAAAGGTCCCGATCATGCTCCCGTCTTGCGATGGAATCGGGGTGGACCAGCAGGCTCGCAGACCATAAGGCAGCGCCAGTTCACGGTAGTCTGCCCACAGCGGGTCAGTTGCAATATCCGTAACAATGACGGGCTGCTTGCGATAGAGAGCGGTGCCGCATGATCCGACGCAAGGACCGATTTTCAGGCCGTCAATGGCTTGTCGATATTCCTGGGGAAGACCAGGGGCAGCTCCGTTCCTCAGAGTTACACCGTCAGCATCCAGCATGACGACAGAGCACACCATTCCGGCATAATGCTTCTCAATGTCGGCGCACAGAGCTTCCAATATTTTCGGGAGGGGACTCTGGCTCATGATCATGGCCAGTATCGTGCCATCAAGTAGCGATAGAGCCTGAGACGAGGCTTGCCCTGCGCCCGACGCCTTTTGAACCCCAGTAGACATGACGACTCATATCATCTTCATTGCCTGCCAGCGTTACCACCAAGTTACGGCAGTAACAATAAGCTGATCGCAACTGGGTGGATGACATTGAGAACTGTGCCCGGATTCCAGGCACGTTGCCCCTTTTGCATCTTGGCCTGAAACAACAAAGGTGGTATTCCTGGGTGGCAAAAAGGAGGAACGCGCCATGCGATTCTCAATCCCTGTGACATGTCTAAGCCTTGCCTTTGCGAGTTTCCTGGTCTTCCCTTCTGCCTCGCCTTCACCCGAGGCGCCCGTCGGTTTTGACAACAAAAGCAACGGCATGACCGACGATGCGACTCATCAGGCGGATCAAGCAAAATTCGAGGAAGTCGAGCAACTCAGCGACGGTCTCGGACCGCTTTATAACGCGCAATCCTGCCGCGAGTGCCACCAGGATCCAGTCTCCGGCGCCGCTTCCCAAGTCTCAGAATTGAGAGTCGGTCATCAGGCTCCAGATGGGCACTTCCGCAATGCCGAAATCCCGATCGCTCACGGAGCCGAAGTAATTACCGGCAGGTCCCTGGTGAATGACCGGGCGATTTGCCCCAACGGCGCTTTTCCCGACAAAGAGATTCAAGAGCGCGTTCCTGACACCGAGACCATCCGGACGTTTCGTCTTTCCTTAAATCTTCTGGGAGACGGCTTCGTCGAAGCCGTAGCCGACCAAACTCTCATCGACTTTGCCGCACAACAATGCAAGTCTTCGCACAGTAAAATCTGCGGACAAGCTCTCGAAGTCCCCATCGTTGAGGCTCCCGGACAGATGGGCGTGGGCAGGTTTGGCTGGAAAGACCAGCATGCAAGCCTGCTATCCTTCTCCGGCGACGCGTATCTCAACGAAATGGGAATCACGAACCGGCTCCAACCCGATGAAGTCACGAAACTCTGCAACACCGCTGCCGAGCCGAATGATTCGCCGGGGCCGGACGGCCTCTCTGACATCGATCACTTTGCTCGCTTCATTCGGGCCACCAAAGCTCCGGCGCGCGATTCCGTGCTCGCTAACAGCGCCTCGGCCAAGAGAGGCAACCGTGTGTTCGATGAGATCGGCTGCGGGACTTGCCACGTGGAAACCCTGACCACCGCCCCTGCGGGAACGAAGATCAACGGTGGGACATTCACCATTCCAGCCGCGCTGGGGTCAGTCTCATTCCATCCGTACGGCGATTTCCTGATGCATGACGTGGGTACTGGCGACGGGATCCTGCAGGCGATTCCGGAACATTACGGGAAGAAAGTGTTCGAGATGATGTCGGGATATCTTGCAAAGCAGAACTTCGAGAGCAGTCGGAATAAAATTCGCACCGCGCCTTTGTGGGGAGTACGCTTACGTCCACGGCTGATGCATGACGGAGAATCCCTGACGTTTCGGGACGCGATCCGTCGTCACAGCGGCGAAGCACTCCACGTGACGCAGAAATTTGAAAAACTGAAGAAAGACGATCAGGATGCCGTCTTGGAGTTCTTGAAGTCTCTATAAGCTTCGGGAGGCGCTCGCGGACATTATCGCTGTGGTCGCTTCATCAGCCAGAAAACCCGCTGAGCCGCAGTCCGCGACTGAACAACCTCCGGTCCGTGCAAGCCAGGACTGGCCAGCGGTCTCCTTGACGGCATACTGTCCGCCGGATACCATCAACCGGCTAATATGAACCAAGATCCGCTCATCGGTCAGTCCCTTTTGCATTACAAGATCGTGCGCAAATTGGGCTCGGGTGGCATGGGCGTAGTGTACGAAGCCCAAGACTCACAGCTCGGCCGCCGCGTGGCCCTGAAGTTTCTTCCGCCAGACATGGCCCAGGACAGCCAGTTGCTGGAGCGGTTCCAGCGCGAGGCCCGGACTGCTTCCTCTTTGAATCACCCGAACATCTGCACCATTCACGCCATTGAACAGCACGAACGTCGGCATTTCATCGTCATGGAATTGCTCGAAGGGGAGACGCTTGCGCAACAACTGAGCCGGCAGCCGATGGAAATTGACAAGCTACTGGCGCTGGGCATCCAGATCGCCGACGCGCTCGAATCGGCCCACGCTAAGGGAATCGTGCACCGCGACATCAAGCCGGCGAATCTTTTTCTCACTGGACGCGGACAAGTGAAGATTCTGGATTTCGGCCTGGCGAAGATGAGCCGTGGCGAGATCGCCGAGGTGGCTTCAGTCGAGGAGGAGACCCAGGTTTTCGCGAATGAACTCACTTCGCCAGGCTCGGCTGTGGGTACGGTTTCTTACATGTCGCCGGAGCAGTCACGCGGGCAGCTAGTGGATGCCCGGACAGATTTGTTTTCCACGGGGACGGTGCTCTACCAGATGGCTACTGGAACGCTGCCGTTTCAGGGAGACACTTCGGCTGTGGTCTTCGACGCCATCCTAAATCGCGAACCCATACCGGCGGCCGAGTTGAATCCCGTGCTACCCGCTGATTTTGTGCGCATCCTGGGCAAGGTTCTTGAGAAGGACCGAAATCTCCGCTGTCAAACGGCTACGGAGCTGAAAACTGACCTCAATCGTCTCAAACGGGACCTCGAATCCAGCACACGGCGAGCGAGGGAAAAGACGGAATCGGATCCCGGCGTGCAGAAGCAGACGAAGAAATCCGTGGCCGTTCTCTACTTTGAAAATCTGAGCGGCGCCAAGGAAGACGAATACCTGCGCGATGGCATTACCGAGGACGTCATCACTGAGCTCTCCAAGATTCGAGGACTGAACATTTTTTCGCGACCCACTGTTCTGACCTTCAAGGACAGGCCGGTGACGCCAGCTCAGGTCGGACAGCAGCTTGGCGCAGCCTATGTCCTCACCGGCACCTTGCGCCGGTCCGGAGCCCGCCTCCGCATCAATGCCCAACTGGTGGATACGCATACCGATTTTCCGCTGTGGTCGGATCGTTTCGACCGCGAGATGAAAGACGTTTTCGAAGTCCAGGACGAAATGGCCCGCAGGATCGCCGAGGCTCTGCGCGTGACGCTTTCCCCTGAAGAACTTGAGGCACTGGCGGTGAAGCCCACCGAAAACCTACAGGCCTACGACCTCTACTTGCGCGGTAAGCGCTACGCGCGGCGCCAGACCCGGCAAGACCTCGAGTTCGCCCTGCAGATGTTCGAGAACGCGGTGGCCATCGACCCCAGCTTCGCCCTGGCCTACGCGGCGAGTGCCAATGCCTGCGCCATGTTCTTTTGCAACTACAGCCGCGACCAAGTATGGGTGGAGCGCGCGCGAGAAACTTCCGGCAAGGCCGTAGCTCTGCGCTGGGATCTGCCGGAAGTGCAGGTCAGCCAAGCCTGGGTGCTCTACGCGGCCGAACTGCATGACGAAGCCGTGCGCATGGCCAAGAAGGCGATCGAACGCAAGCGCGACTGCGAAGGCGCCCATTACCTGCTTTGCCGCGCACTATTTGCTGCAGGGCGATACCAAGAAGTTGTGGACGTAGCGGAGACCGCCGTAGAAGCGAGCGGTGAGGACTACAACGTATATGTGCCCATCCTGAACTGCCTGGGCGCGATGGGCAAAGAAGAGGGTCTTCGCAATATGCGCCAGCGCAGGATGGCGGCGCTTGAGAACCACTTGAAACAAGTGCCCGAAGACGCGCGGGCGCGCATCTTGCTGGGCTCCGACTACGCTTACTTGGGACGGTCGGACGACGCTCTGCGGGAACTCAATTTGGCCGTTACCTTGCGCGCCAACGAGGCCTCGATTCTTTACAATGCAGCTTGTCTATACTGCAAGCTGAACAGAAGGTCAGATGCCATGGATGCCCTGCGTAAATCCTGGGAAGCAGGGTTCAAGGACGCTGCGTGGGCTCGCCGCGATCCGGACCTCATCTCTTTGCACGACGAACCGGAGTTTGACCGCTTGTACCCGGAGAGGCCTGCGTCACCGTCCCCTTCTGGTTCCCACTAGTTCGATCACCTTCCGAAATCAATGTCCACCCAACCACCCACCTTCTTCCATGCGTAGCTGACCGATTCGCACAAGGAAATCTTTCAATAGCTACTACTCCGGCTCGGCTGCCCACACAATGTCTATTGAAAATAGACCACTTAGTGGCTTCGTTTCGCAGAAAAGGTTATTTCGGCCTTCGTTGACGTGTATAAGCGGACGTACTGTCTCGCCCTGCGCTGCCACTGCATAGCTAACCGGCTCTTCGAACCTCTAGCTTGTGCGTGGGATATTCGCCAAGTGGAAACCGCCTGCGTCATGTTGGTTTTAGTGTGAGCGATCCGAACGCAACTGTTAGAATTCTGCCCATCAGAATCAGGATCCTCAGTGACCTTGGGTTTGGGTTCTTCCGTTTGCCATTTGGCCATGAAGAAGGAACCCGAACTCAAGTCTCGGCGTCGGTCGCGCCAGCGCGTAGGCCGGAAAACGTTTGTTTATCTGACAGAGGAAGATCGGAAACTCGTTGACCAAGCAGCTGCGACCGAACGAAGGAGCGTCAGTAGTTCATGTCATGTGCTAACGACAGCCCTTTAACAGTTGTTGACTTCCCTGGGATTCTCGTCTAGTGTCGCTTCCCAGCATGAGCCGTGCGGTCTAAATCCCCCTTGGACATTCCGGCTGGGGCCCCCAGGAAATTCTGTTTTCTCGAGGGTTGGTGAGGAATCCATCTAAGGTTCGCGGACGCTCTCGGGTAGCTGCCGCTTTTGTCTTGTTTGGCGTTACTCTGGCCGCCGGCCAGAGTGTAACTGCCACGCCTATCAGTCTATCTTTTTCAAATCAGGTTCTGAGTACTCCGAGCTCCGTCCAAACCGTGACACTCCAGAACGGTCTGACCACTGCCCTCAAGATCAGTAAGGTTGCCACCTCTTTATCCGACTACTCCGAGACCAACACTTGTCCGCTGAGTCCTTCGACTCTTGCAGCCGGCAAGACCTGCATCATTTCGGTGACTTTCACTCCTGGCGCGTTGGGCGTCCGCAGCGGCAGCTTGAAGATCACCGACAATGCCAGCAACAGCCCCCAAAGTGTGACTCTGACTGGGACGGGAATCGCTGCGGTTACCGCCGTCCCTACTTCGCTTTCGTTTGGCAACCAGGCGATCGGATTGAAAAGTTCGGCTTCGCCTGTAACGGTTACGAACAGTCAAACCACCGCGTTGACCATCAAATCGATCACGAGCAGTCTGGGGGACTACACCACCGCGACCACCTGCCCGCTCACGCCGAGTACTTTGGCTGCGGGCGGAAGTTGTACCGTCTCCGTCTTCTTTACGCCCGCAGCCGCAGGCTCTCGTAAGGGAACACTCACAATCAGTGACAATGCGAGTAACAGTCCCACGGTCTCATTGACTGGAACTGGGGTGATTGCTGCGACGACCAATCCGACATCGCTGTCTTTTTCCAGTCAAGCTTTGGGCACAACCAGCACGGCGAAGACAGTTACTCTCACTAACAATCAATCGGCATCGCTCGCCATTGGTTCCGTCACCAGCAGCGTGGCGGACTTCGGCGTAAGTTCCGCTTGTCCGGCAACTCTGGCGGGAGGTGCGAACTGTAAAGTCTCGGTCACCTTCTCTCCTAAGTCGACAGGGACACGCTCGGGCACTCTAAGCTTTAGCGACTCGGCCAGCAACAGCCCGCAGACCGTCTCGTTGAGTGGAACCGGCGCAGCAGCGAATTTGGTTTCGATTGCAGTGAGTCCCGCTCCCGCATCGATCGCGTTGGGCTCGACTCAGCAATTCGCGGCCACTGGAACCTACAGCGACGGAACTACAAAGACGTTGACCAGTTCCGTCAAGTGGACTTCCAGCGTCGCCACCGTAGCTAGTGTGAATAGCAGCGGGCTCGCCACCAGCGTTGCTCAAGGCACCACCACGATTACTGCAACTTCAGGCACCGTATCGGGATCTTCGACCTTGACGGTGACGGCGCTGGCTCTGACGTCGATCGCTGTCACTCCCGGTACCGCAACGATTCCGCTGGGAACATCGCAACCCTTCACTGCGATCGGAACCTATAGCAACAAGAGCACGCAGAATGTGACGTCGTCGGTGAGTTGGAGTTCGTCGTCCACTACGATCGCCAGTGTCAGCAGTTCTGGTCTGGCGTCCGGCATAGGGCAAGGAAGTGCGACTATTACCGGAGCCTTCGGAACGATCAGCGGATCCGCGACCCTCAGCGTTGCGCAGCCCACGCTGGTATCGATTGCGATTACGCCGGCGAACGCGTCGTTTGCTTTGGGCACGACGCAGCCGTTGAAAGCGATTGGCACCTATACCGATGGCAGCACGCTGGACATCAGTACTTCGGTTTCGTGGAACACGACGAACTCCGGCATTGCCAAAGTCAACGCGCAGGGACTGGCAACCAGTGTCGCGGTAGGCGGCACCAGTGCGACGGCCACGTTGGGATCGATCTCGGGCACAACCACGCTGACCGTAAACCCGGCCACGCTAGTGTCGATCGCCATCACGCC
>CAVWQT010000011.1:0-354440 GCA_963757095.1 uncultured Acidobacteriota bacterium
CGCCTGATTTCAACAGTCAACTTCCGGGGTGCCCGTTAACCAGCCCGCAGACCGAGCACTAAAGCCAGTTTACGAGATTCACAATCGAATCTGTCCTCACGAAAAGGTCACAGGTGAAGGTGATCCGTCTAGCTGCCTGTCTTGAAGATTGCACGAGTACGCAAACAAGATGCCAACACATTCAAGCCAAGACAAGCGCAGGATCGGTGAGAATCTCTACCGCAGTCCGGTTACCAAATAGAGGTCAGTTAGCTGCCGGCGATAGCCATAGACGTAAGTCTTGGCATCTGGGGTGAGCAGGATTGGGCCGATAAATTCCACGCCCGCCGGGTCAGCTGGACGGAGCTTCTTCCACTCGCTGCGCTGGCCTGATGTTACGTCTATCTTGACCACCACAGCCGGCATTTCCGCGGTGCCATACACGTAAATGAAGCGGCCATCAGAGCTCCAGCTGATAGGAAGTTCGCCGGTGCGGAAGCCGTGAATCGGACGCGGCTCTCCACCGTCCAGCGGATACATGTATCCATTCTGATCGGGGCCGACAGCGGCCACGAGTCTGTCATCCGGTGAGATGCTGTAGGCCAATGCATTGGCCCCTTCCGGAGAAATCGGTGCCAGACTCGCAGCATTGTTTCTGTGGACGTAAAGACGAGCGCCGTGCCCGGGTTCATTCCCCGAGAAGATGAAGCTCTGGCCATCGTGCAGCCAGCGGCCGTCCACGTGGTTTACGTTGCTCTGCGGGAATGGCTTGGGCTCACCGGCCTTGGTGGGAAGCAGGACCAATTGCGTGGGGGCCGTCACTGACGTCGACAGTGCCCACTGCTTATCGGGCGAAAGAGCAAAAGAGCGACCCTCGCCCAGAAGAATGGCAGGCGAGCCGTCGGTAGCACGGACGTAGGCGCTGTAGCTGAGTCCGCCACCGGCGCCCTCTTCGCGGAACAGGAGCATATTTCCGTCGCTGGACAAATCTGCCGGGTAGGACCAGTCGAACCACGACAGGTCACGTTCAGCGTTTTCGCCCGCACGCAGGCCGATTAGTCCTCGCCGTGAATTGTCGCGCGCCAGCAGCACCCGCCCGTCGCGATAGACATCGTGGAGAAGCAAATCACCAGGCGCCTGTGCCAGCAGCCGCGGCTTGCCGCCGGTTGCTTTGATCGCATAAAGCACCTTGTCCAGGCCAGAGGTTGCTGCCGTGAACCAGATCTCCTTGCCGTCGGCACTCCACGCCAAACCCTGCGCAGTGTAGAAATCCTGGGTCAGAGTCTTTTTCTCACCCTTGGAATTGACCACGGCTACAGAGCCGCCGTCATCTCCCTCCAGCGGATGGTCTAGAAATGCGACGCGGTCGCCGTCCGGCGAAATTCGTGGATGACTGATCCATCCCCCGGTCTCGTAGAGCAGTTTGCCGACGGGATATTCGAGCCGATTCCTGCCGCCGACATCCTGGACCACAGCCAGGTTCTTGCCGTCGGGCGACCAGTCGGCCCACTGCACGTTATTGAGAATCTCCCGCGGACCGCCCCCTGACAAGGGAACGCGTGCCAGGGTTCCAACATGGATGTAGGAACGTACTTGCCGGCTGCCGATCAACACCGCCATGTCGCCGGTGGAGGACATGGACTCAATCTCGGCGCCAGCCAGTTCAAGGTCGCGCGATTGCGGACTCTCCGGGCGGGTGGAGAACAGGCTTGATGAATTTCCCTCCCAAGCCGCGCTGTAAACCACCGTTTGACCGTCCGGAGAAAACTTGGCCATGCGAATCGTGCCGCGGCGGAACGTCAACTGGTGGTAAAGGGGAGGCTCCACGATCGATTGCCGTCGATCAACCCAAGCTCCAGCGATGGCGCTGAGGATCACCGCCGAAAGTGATAATGCGATTGCCGCAAGGCGCCTGCTTGTCTTCCGCAAGGCCGGCGGTTGCGATGGCGGCTGCCCGGCCTGCATGGGGACGACGATCCGCGCAGTCCGGCTAGAGTCCAGGTCACGCTTGAGGCGCTTCAGATCCGAGCGCACTTCAGCCGCCGATTGGCAGCGTAGTTCGCGGTCCTTTTCCACCGCCTTATTGATGACTTCTTCCAGCTTTGGGGGAAGCTCGGGGTTGAGCTGCGTCGGCGGAAGCGGGGCGCGGTTCAAGATGGCGTCGATCACAACGCCCGAAGTGTTGCCGGAAAACGCCACCATGCCCGTCGCCATCTCATAGAGCACTACTCCAAATGAGAACAGGTCGCTGCGGGCGTCCAGTTCCTCCCCGCGCACCTGCTCCGGCGACATATACGCAACTGTGCCGACCGTCATGCCTGCACTGGTCAGGTCATGTTCCGTGACGGTGGCTCCATCCGGTGGCCTGCTGGACACCAGTTTTGCGAGGCCAAAGTCCAGGATCTTCACTTGCCCGCGCGCAGTCACAAAAATGTTCGGAGGCTTGATGTCGCGGTGCACTACTCCAGCGCTGTGGGCGGCGTCGAGTGCATCAGCGATCTGAATTCCGAAGTCCAGCACCTCCTCTACCTTGAGTTTGCGGTTCTCAATGAAGTGCTTGAGGGTCTGCCCCGGCAGCAACTCCATCGCGATGTAATGGACGCCTTTATCCTCCCCGATGTCGTAAATGGTGCAGATGTGCGGGTGGTTGAGAGCTGACGCCGAACGAGCTTCGCGCTGAAAACGCTCAATCGCCAGCGCGTCGCGCGATACTTCGGTGGGAAGGAACTTGAGCGCGACCTGCCGTCGTAGACGCGTGTCTTCGGCCTTGTACACGACGCCCATGCCGCCGCCGCCGAGCTTTTCCAGTACCCGGTAATGCGCGATGGTGCTGCCAACGATCGCGTCCACGGACTCGCATCTTAGCCGAGTGACACAGGGGCGTCAAATGGGCCTACCAGATGCAGGCCAGTAAGAGTTCTGAAGGTCTCCTGTGAAGAAGGAACCGATGGTCATCGCCCTTGCATCCGTTTACGCTTGCCTTCTAACGAGAGCACCGAAACATTCTCTGGGATTGCGATTAAAGTGGGTTTTCCAGAACGACTCACTGAGCACGACCGTCTGATCGTGGTCCTCAGGAAATGAAACTCGGCCCAAGATCGGGTTCACATCCCGGCGCGGCGAGCGACCAAGGGGTGGAACCGATAGTGGCCTTGCGCTACGAGTGAGGGCCTTGGTTCTTTAAGCCGAGATGGACCAATCGTTGAAAATATCCTGATAATACTCACCGAGCTTCTGGTGGTCAGGCTGTGCAAATGATGGAAGGGACATTCTCTCTCTGAGGGATTTTCAGTTGGCGAAACATCCCCATTTACACTTGTATGAAAGTGCGAGCCTCAACTTCGCGCGACGGATTCATGCCGATCGCCTGATCTTTCCCAGCTGCTTTGGCTTGACAAAGGCCCCTATCTGCCAGCTTGAGCACCTCTTCATATCCCACTGCTTTGGCATTTTCTTCCAAAAAGGGGAATGCCGCCCAGCCAATAGAACAGGTGCGGCGCAGTTTGTCGTCGGAGCTGACCACAAAAGGTTCTCCTCGGATCGTTTCCAGCACGCGCAAGGCGAGAATATCCGCTTCTCCGCGATCGGTGAATCGGGACACGATCAGAAATTCTTCTCCGCCCCAGCGCACCAGTAGATCAGAATTACGGATCGCGGAACTGATCCGCCGCGATATCTCCACTAGCACACGGTCACCCGCATCGTGACCGTACAGGTCGTTTACCTCCTTGAAATTGTCCACGTCGATCAGATAAAAAATCAGGTCCCGCGTGGACCGGTCATGCCCTTCCGCGTATGCTCGCACGGTCCGCGCGACGTCGCCTTCGATCGTAGCCGAAAAGAACCGCCGGTTCCGGATTCCAGTCAAGGGGTCGGTCATGGAAACCTCCTCCAGCACCTGATTCGAGTGCTGCAGCTCTTGGTGCAACCGTGCTGCTTGGTGAACACTATGGCCGCCATGACGAACATTGTCACCGCTGTGACAATCACGCGGAAGCGGACGATCTCTGCCGGCACTGAACCGTCAAACAGCGCGGTTATCGCAATCACGGGCAACGATAGCACCGCCACCATCGCAAGGCTCCTCATCCAAGAGCCTCTCTCTTCGTCTTCACGAGTCTCCAGACTCGGCGTCAGGCCGCGCCCACTGACCGCCACCATTACCAGAACCGCAAACGACGCCAAATAGGGCGTGTCGTACCAAATCCCGCCAAAATACTTATTCTGCTCAACCGCAGAGTTTTCCACTAGAAAAGCTACGCTGTTAAACAACACTGCCCCGAGAAAATTTGCGTAGAAGCGTCGCCATGCGCCTGCCCTTCGTCTCCATAACACCCCCAGCACTATCGCCAAGACCACAATCTCCACCACATACAGTCTGTCGAAATTCTGGTCGTAGAGTGCATCATTTTTCGAGACGTAGTGCCAGCACTCCACAAAGTACACGTAAAAATAAACCCACCAAAACATCAGCAGCAGAAAATCCAGTACTCCCAGCCGTGCACTACGTGCGGATGGTTGTAGATGCGGCCGCAGCAACAGCCCTGCCAGCATGGGAACCCCGGCGACAAACAAAAGCACATCTCCGGCAAAGACCTCGGGCATGGGCTTGTGCAGGAAAATATCGTAAGCGATCCACAAGCTCTGATCCGCCAGCCAGAGAAGCCAGCCAGCCGCCTGAAGGATCCAGAAAGCGCGCACCCGTCCCTGACTAGGGATAGCATTCCCGACGAACGCCAGCATCGGCGCCAACATCGCCAACGCGCACAAAATATCGCTGACTGCTGTGAGTCCGAAGCCACGTGGTAGCCATGCAGACACTAAGGCTTGGGCCACGGTTAAACCCGCTGCTGCACCAATCCAGAGTTTGGAGCGGGTTGACAGGTAAGACTTCTCCCACCGCGATTCTAGGCGTGCCATTGCAACTGCTGAAGTTACTGAAGTTAGCCTTCTAATCGCCTGCACTGGCAGGTTGGAGATTGCTTCCGCCTTGCTAACGACGCCGTCCATAATCTCGAGAGTCCAAAAGCGCGTGCGACGGCTAGAAATTCTCAATGAGTGCTAACGCTGTCTGCGACAATTGAGCCGTCAGGCAAAGACAGGTATCTTGGCTGGACGAGGCTTGCGATGGGCTTTGTCTTAGAGTTCGACGCAAAGAACAGCATCCTTCGCGGGACTGTGGAAGGCCCAGTCACAGACGGCCTTCTGTTGGATTACTACGCAGCAGCAGCGAAATATACGGCATCCCATACGCCGTGTCGCGGCATCTGGGACTTCTCGAAGGTAGCAGGCAAGCTTGAAGTTTCCAGCGACACCATTAGGCGGCTGGTAAACAGGTCACCCATAATTCCGGCTGGCTATATGCGCGTCATCGTCGCTCCGCAAGACTTTCTGTTTGGAATGATGCGAATGTTGCAGCTACTCAGCGAAGCTCGCCCTGAGTTGCACGTAGTTCGAACGATGGACGAGGCATACCGTTTGCTCCTCGTAGAATCGCCACAGTTTAGTCTCGTAAACTGAGGCAAAGGGGAGCAGGACTCGGAAACTGACCGCCTTACGGCCCTTGTTTCCGGTATGATTCCCCCGATTTGGCGATTACTGTTCCAGGGAGGCGGATTATGGCTCGGACCTGGGGAAGACTCTTGGCGAGAATTGCCGTCTACGGGACTCTTGTTGTGTTGCTGCTTGCCGCCATTGCCATAACCTTCACCGTTGGCTGGCGGCCGGTGATTGGGGCGAAGAAGCGTGCACTCACCACACGCAGGTTTGAATCCACACCAGAACGCTTACGTCGCGGAGATTATCTCGTGCACGCGGTTATGCATTGCATGGGATGCCACTCTAAACACGATGACAAAGCGAACCCGCCCGTACTGGCTGCCCAGGAAGGCTCCGGCCAAGTTTTGTTTGAACAAGGCAACATTCGGCTGGTCGCGCCCAACATCACTTCCGATCCGGAGACTGGGCTTGGCAACTGGAGCGATGACGCCATCGCCCGCGCCGTCCGCGAAGGCATCGCGGCTGACGGTACAGCGTTGTTTCCACTCATGCCCTACGACCACTTCCGCGACTTGTCTGACGAAGACCTGGCTTCTGTCGTAGTCTTCCTTCGCACTGTGCCGGCGGCGCACAGCAATCTGCCTCGCAGCAAAATTCCGTTTTTGTTCGCACGCCTTATTCTTGCGGTGCCGAAGCCGGTGATGCAAATCGTGCCCGAGCCAGACAGGTCCAGGCCCGCCAGGTACGGCGAGTACCTGGTCAAAATGGCAACATGCAGCGACTGCCACACACCGCTCAATTCTAAGTTTCAGCCAATACCGGGACTGGCGATGGCAGGCGGGAACCCGATGGAAGAGGGGGTAAACTCGGCTAACATCACGCCGGATTCGTCCGGCATCGGTTATTACGACGAGGCACTGTTTGTCCAGACCATGCGCACGGGATCAGTTCGCGCCCGCCACCTGAATTCAGCCATGCTCTGGTGGATCTTTCGCAACATGACGGACGATGACCTGAAAGCGATATTCGCTTACCTCCGCACTCTGAAGCCGGTGCATCACATCGTGGACAACACCGAGAAGCCCACGCAGTGCAAACTCTGCGGCCAGAAACACGGGCTGGGAGATCACAACTAGGAAATTGCTTCGTGTCCTTGCGCCGTTGTGTGCGATTCTCATCACACTCCATGTTCGTCGAGGGTAGCTCCCATCCAAACGGTACTGGCGAAGAATCTCGATTGCGCTCAAAAACCCTCATAAAACAAGTGGTCTCGATCAGGAACCCTCGCAAGGTTAATTTTCCAGCCATTTCGGCCAAAAGTTGCGGTTTTAGGCTGCAGGCGCTCAAAATTGTCTTGCAGCAGGAGGCGAAATGAAGGCGAAACGGGCAGCAGTTTACTTGAGATGCTCCACTAAGTCGCAAGAGACGGAGATGCAGGAAGTCGAACTCACAGAATACGTTTCACGGCGAGGGTGGGAATACAAAATCTATCGAGATGCGGGCCAAAGTGGTGCAAAAGAGAGCAGGCCGGCGCTTGATTCCCTTCTCACAGATGTGCGCAAGCGAAAGATAGATGTCCTCGTTGTGTGGGCGCTTGATCGCCTGGCGAGATCACTGAAGCAATTGCTGAGTATCGCAGAGGAGTGCAGATCCCTTGGCGTGGACTTGGTCGCGCTGAAGCAGAACGTGGACACAACATTGCCGGCGGGCCGATTAACGTTTCAGGTCTTGGGCGCTGTCGCAGAGTTCGAGCGCGAAATGCTCAGAACTCGCGTCAAAGCTGGCCTGGAAATGGCTCGCCGCAATGGAAAGAGACTTGGGCGCCCCGCGTTGCGCCGTTTTGATGCCGCCGAAGTAGCCGAGATTCGTGAGCTCCGCAAGCAAGGAGCAAGCGTCCGCAGTTTGGCGCTCCAGTACGGCACAACTCAGTACATCATCAGCAAAATGAGCGAAGCGCGTGCCTGAATATTCACGCGCCGCTTAAAAACAAATCATTTTGGGAGGACAAAAATGCCGAAATCGGACCCTGATTTTACGCACCCTGCACAGGACGCCACGGAGGAGGTTTTTGAGCACCTCAACAAAGCGCTCAATGAGCTGGCGACCTACATCCCCTCCCAGAGACAAAACCCGTATTGGAAAGCGCGAGTAGTCAAGGCCCTCTGGCACAAATGGGAGGAATGGTCCTTTATGAATGGGTGGTCGGATGACTACTACTTCCCCGCGATCGAACAGTGTTTCGAGTCAGCAGTTGAGGAGCTCGGAATCCTAGCGCAAGTGGCCCTACTTGATCCACGGCTGCAAATAGAAGTCGTGCCTGTTTCCAGCGAGGGCTTTCCAGTATTGGCATTCTTCCCAATTCAGCAGCACCGGTGGATCACTGAACAGATCGAAGTACGACCGCCCACCGAAGTCCTTCTGGTGCTCTTCCAACCAGAGCTTGAGCGTCTGCCCGTGAAAGAGATGACCAAACACCTCAAGCACGAACTGGGGCATGCATTGTTGTATCTGCGAGGTGCGGAAGCAAACAATGAGTGCCGTGCCGCAGACGAAGAATGGGAGCGAGCCACTCAGTTCGAGGATTTCATCGGCTAGCGTGATTCATCCTCGAGGACCCTCTTTTTTGCGGTCTGGATTTCTGAAAAACTCGGAGTGCAAGCTCTCCATTTCTTTCCTCCGTTGATGAGTTACTATTGCGCGGAAGGGGGAAGATGATGGAGTACAAGGAAATAATGGCGAAGATGACCGCTACTCAAGCCAAAGAGATTGATAAGCATGGCGGCTTGCCGAAGCAAGGCAACATCTACTTCTCCGCTGAAAATGACGACTTGGCGATTGAAGCGGCGGACGGCAAAGTGATTGATGCACAAGGGAAGGTCGTCGCTCCCAAGCCGCGTCCGAATACTGGTAACTCCTAAAAAGGGCGCAACAGTCGGACCCTCGCGTGATGGTTTGGGAAAATTGTCAAGGTGTTCTTCTCGATCTTGACGCACTTCAACTTCTCGTCTGCATCGAGTTCTCGGACGCAATTCAATTGTGTTCAAGGGAGACTCAGGCAACACCAACAGTTAACGAGGAATTCGGGCTCACAGGCGGGTCTACTCATCGGCCATCTCAAGAGAAGAGTGAAGCGCTCAGTCGAATGTGCGATGACGGCATTGTTAAGAAAGCGCTCCTTTGCGGGCCTCCTAATTAGAATCGGGCGACGGCAATGGGGACAAGCCAAGCTCTTCAAGAAATTCATTGTGTTTAATCGTTGCCTTTTGGATTGTGTTCTCGATTATTTCCAATACGCCATGAGTCGCCGCCAGGTCGATTTCTGATTCAGCTATTGCGGTGCTGATGTAGCGGGATATGTTCAGGTTGTAACCTTCCTCTTTAATCCGCTCCATCGGGATTCGTTTTGAATAACGCTCCTCTTCCTTGCGGAATTGGTAGGTCTCAATAATTTTGTCGATGTCTTCGTCCCGCAGGCGGTTCTGGCGTTTGCCTTTCTCGAAGTGCTCGCTGGCGTTGATGAAGAGCACGTCGTCCGGCTTCTTGCATTTCTTGAGCACCAGAATGCACACCGGGATGCCGGTGGAATAAAACAAATTGGCGGGCAGGCCGATGACCGTATCAATGTTGCCCATCGGTCAGCAGCTTGGTGCGGATTCGCTCTTCCGCTCCGCCACGGAATAGCACGCCATGGGGCAGAATAATGGCCATGACGCCTTCGTCCTTCAGGTAATGGAAGCCGTGCAATAGAAAGGCGAAATCAGCGGCGGATTTGGGCGCCACGCCGTGATTCTTGAAGCGCACATCCTCGCCGATGGCTTCAGTGGGTTCCCAGCGGTAGCTGAACGGCGGATTCGCCACCACGGCATCGAAATAAGGCTTCTTGGCGGGGTTGGTCTCGCGCAGCATTTCCCAATCATTGGTCAGCGTGTCGCCGTGGAAGATTTCGAACTCCGAATCCTTCACCCCGTGCAGCAGCATGTTCATGCGCGCCATGTCCGGCGCCAGGAAAGAGCGAGGCCTCTTCTCGATGATATCCGCAGCAAGATCTATGCAGCGCAGTCCGCTGCTTTGCCTTCCAGCGCACTTAGCAAGGCCTGCCAGTACGCGCTCGCACTGTGGAATAAGCTCACGCGCTTCTTCGATTATCCCGAATTAGAGCTAAGTACTAACCTGGCGGAGAATTCCATGCGTCCTGTGGCACTGGGTCGAAAAAACTGGATCCACATCGGCAGCCCACTCGCAGGACCGAAGGTTGCAGCGATTCTCTCGGTTGTGGAAAGCTGCCGTCGGCTCCAAGGGTGCGGGATTACTTTTCTACGATTCTCCCCGGGCTTTCCGATCTCCCGATCAGGTGCCTTCCAGACCTTACTCCCGCCGTGTGGGTCGCCCGGTATTCAGAGACTCAGGCGACCTGGGTATTAGCGAAGTCATTTTGCGGCCAAGAACATAGTTTCCTGTTTGCCCGCCAGACGGCCGCAAACTGCCGGATTGACTGATACTGGTTAGCGTTTCGGTTTCGCTTGACTCTTGACTAGCGGTCCTGTCTTCGCGTGCATTGCCTGCGGTGAGCTGGCACCTTTTTCCTGGAAGGTGCCCAGCCATTCGCTGAGGTCGTCCTCGTCGATTGAGAACACCAGCCCCGGACCAGCTTCGTACAGGACCACAGTGAAGTCGACGGTTGGACCGTCAGCGCCCCCGACGGGACCGATGGCAAATGGAGTAGCCGATTTGAAGGTGTATCGCCCCGCGGCGTCAGGTTTGGCCGCGTTCCCCGCGATCGGGACGGCAGTGTACTCATCCGGCTTGCCCGTTACGAAGTATGCGAACGGATCGCTGATATCTGCCGGAGTGGGGGGCCCGCCGGTCCCAGTCGTGAAAGCAAGCGACGCAAACGTTCCTTGTCCGACGAAGTCGAACTCCCAGCCCTGGTTCCCGGTGGGCCAGGTGCCTTCGCCGGGCATGTAGGCCTGCGCTCCGAAGCCGTAGCTGTGGTTGAGGTCAGATCCGTCGGACGCTATGGTCCCTTGCGGAACCACGATTCCCGTGCCCTGGGCGAAAAAATTAGCATCCAGATCGAGAACAAGGGCGGCTCCCAGGTTGGCCACCGTAGTGTTGTTAGGATCCAGGAGGTTGAGAGTTGGGTCGGTCGCATACAGACCGAGCGTGTGCATGGATCCCAACCCCGTGATGCCGGTCATGCTGCCATAACCAAGCACGGTGTTCGAAAAGGAATAGTTGCCTGCGACTCCGCCCGGGGTACCCGTGGCCATGACGGCGCCCCCTTCGTCGTCATCCGCTTCACCCGTGAATGTGGCGCTAAACGTCCCAACGCCGGTATCGGCAGCAACGAGTTGCCCTGCTGCGGCGAAGTAGGCGTCTGCCGTGTTGTCCAGAATGCCAAATACGTCCCTTGACAGGACCGTGCTGTCGAAGGAGGTGGCGCTGCCCTGGCCGTAGGCTGAACCTACAAGAGCATCAACGAAGTCAACATCGATGATGCGTAATACTTCTGGACCAACGATGTAGTAGACGAGCGAGATGGGTGCATCGCCGTTGTTGGGATCCGTGAAGCCGCTGATACTGCCCCGCCCGTACACATCTGCTCCGACGCCGTCGTCCGTCGCGGTGAGAGGATTCCCCGCGAGCACCTTCCCGAAATCCTTTTCGTCGTATGTGCCATGGATGGTGCCGCTGGTGTTCGAGAACACGCCTCCATACGCAACCGTGGCTTCGTTCGTGGTGTCCAACCCGGAGAGGGTGAAGGCAAAATTGCCGCCGGCACTACTGCTTGCCGTCTGCAGGTCGAGGCTTCCGCTGGAAGTTGCCGATCCATCAAACTGCGTGATCAGCGCATGATTTGCGTTTATAAACTGAACGGCGAAGGTCTCGACGCCGTTCACCCCAACATTAGGATTGCTGGCCGAAACATCAAGGATCAGCTTCCCGGTGCCGGTGGTTGAATTCACCGTCATCGAACTGCCAGTGGGGCTGATTACGTCGGGGGTCGTGGGTTCGCCGGGTGACGTGAAGCCGCTCCCGTCGTTATAGTCCTGTTCGCCGCCGAGGATTTTTCCGCTTAAGTCAAAGCCCACCGCGCCTGCGATGGCGTAGTAAGCCGGCCCGGGTCCGAATTGGGGGCTGATTTCCGTCCCGTTCACATAAAACACGAACACGCGGGGAGCTGTATTGCCTTCGGTGAAACTGGCCGTTGCTGTGGCTCCCGTCGCTGCGGCCGTTACTGAGTAGGCGCCGGGCGTCGAGTTTGCAGTGCAGGTGATTGATGCGGTGCCATCGGAGGCGGTGGTAGCAGTAGTGGCAGAGGGGGTGCAACTCTGACCGGCTGATCCCGGAACAGGCGTGAACGTAACCGTTACCCCGCTGGCTGCTGTTCCGTTGGATGTCACGGTGGCTACCAGCATGTTGGTAAAGGCGTCACCGACGTTTGCTTTTTGTCCCGATCCGCTCGTCGCCGTGATCGCAAGGGTGGGCGGCGGAGGCGGAGGCGTCGTGCTCGAACCGCTGCTGCCGCAACCCGTCAGAAATCCGAAAACCGGGCAAAGCAAAATCAACGCGAGGATGCTGGTGAAGTTGCGGTTCATAGCGTCAACCCTCTCTTGGCGGCGCCGCTGTGCGTGATTTCATTGGTGAGGTCATACCGCGAATTCGAGTCGGCTGCGTTAAGTGAAACAACCAGGATCGCGAACAGGAGGCCGGTCAGCAGCCCCGCGACCAGTGGGGTCGAACTGATGAAATGACTCTGCCTCATGGATTCGCTCCTCTCTCGGGTGATGAAGGTGTAGGGAGTGCATTGCACAGATGCCGTCTTCGTTACTTAATTGCGCTTCACCAGCGTGCCGTTGATAACCGTATCCGCGTCCGTCTCGACGGCTAGCATTTCCTTCCCGTCGTCTACAAGCACGAAGCTGAAGTTCATTTCGGGCTGCCCCCGCGGCGTTATGGTGGCTGTTCCCCTGCAGTTCCCGTCGACGGAGTAAGAGCCAGTGACTGATTCGTCTGCGAAGGTAAGAATCGTGCCATCCTCGCTCGCCGCTATGCGTCCACTTATTACTCCTTCCCCAGAAGAGTTGACCGCTAACTTCAACTCGCCGATGAAGGCCGCCGGTCCTAGGGCGGGCGCCCCTGCGAGGAGGACGCCGGTTGTTTGAAAGTCAAAACTACCCGCGACTCCTGCATTGGTGCAGGTCGGGGAGCCCTGCTTCACTCCGAATCCCGACGAGATCGCGCCGGGCTTCTGGAAAAGGAACAAAAAACCTGTTGATGTAACCGCAAAGGAGACATCGACATTCTCAGACTGGCCGCTGGTGGTTAGCGTGACTTGAGCCGTGACGGTACAGTCCTTGGCAACTGTGTAAATTGCGTTGACAGACGAGAGGACCATCGCGCCGTCTATGTTTTCTGTGTCCTCTCCGGTAAATGTGCCCGTGGTTGAGTCAAACGTGGCCTGGGTCACGGCGGCCGCAGGGGCGCCGTGGCTATCTATGCCGCCGTGCAGAAACCCGTAGGTGCCACTCAGAGAGGCATTTGAACAAGGCGCGTTTGGACCAGCAGCCCAGGCAGCGGAACTGAGCGCAAAACTGGCAAGAGCAATCGTTAAAGAAATGCGAAACGTTTTGGAAATCATGGTACTCTCCTCTTCCCTGTTTTTTGCGTGCTTTAGAGCCGGCCCCTTCATGTGCCTATTGTCCCTATGAGCGTCAAGGTCCCGGTGGCACTATCAATGCTGTACATCGAGACGCTGTTCGAGCCGGAATTCGTCACATAGGCGAACTTACCGGACGGATGGATGGCTATCGAGGTAGGAGATAGCTCCGTAGCTATCGTTCCTGTGGGCGTTAAGCCCCCGGTCGTGGCGTCGATGGTGTACATCGAGACGCTACCGTCAGTGTCATATCTCGTCCAATTTGCCACGTAGGCGAACTTGCCCGCAGGATCCACAGCTACGGAGACAGGGTCTGTTCCGGCGGCGATCGACCCTATAGATGTTAGGGCCCCGGTCGTGGCGTCGATGGTGTACATCGAGACGTCGTTCGAGCCGGAATTTGTTACGTAGGCGAACTTACCGCACGGATGGACGGCTATCGAGGTAGGAGACTAGTCCCAGCAGCTATCGTTCCTATGGACGTTAAGGCCCCGTCGTGGCGTCGATGGTGTACATCGAGACGTCACCGTCAGTGTCGACCCGGTCCAATTCGCCACATAGGCGAACTTGCCCGCAGGATCCACGGCCACGGAGACGAGGGCCTGTTCCTGCGGCGATCGTCCCAATGGACGTCAAGGCCCCGGTCGTGCTGTTGATGGTGTACATCGCGACGTTGATCGCACCAGCTCGCCGACATCCCCATTCGCCACATAAGCGAACTTGCCGGATGGATCCACGACCACCGACTTGGGAAGGCACAATCCCGGACAATTTCCGTTTATCGTTCCTGTGGAGGTTAAGGCCCCGGTCGTGGCGTTGATGGCGTACATCGCGACGCTGCCATAAGCGACATCCCCATCATCGTAGACATCCCCCGAATTTGTCACGTAGGCGAACTTGCCAAAAGGATCTACGGTCACGGAATCGGCGTTGAGGCCGGAACCGTAGTAGACACCGTAGCCGTATGTTGACACCGGTGGTCCTATGGACGCTAGGGCCCCGGTGGTGGGGTTGATCGTGTACATGGACACGTAGCCACCATCGCCATCGCAGCCGCCATCTCGCCACATAGGCGAACTTTCCGGCAGGGTCCACGAGCGATTGATTGCGGATCAACAGATCCTGTCGTTATGGTGAAGGTCAACGCGTTCGAGCTCCCCCCGCCGGGTCCAGGGTTGAAGACTGTGACCGCGGCTGTCCCGGCTGCGGCAACGTCACTCGCCGAAATCTGAGCAATGAGTCCGTTAATGCGCATCCATAGTGGTCGGCCGGTCGCTGCCGTTCCAGCGCACGACTGAACCGGTCACAAAATTTGACCCTGGATAAGGCCCAACTACCGCAACTGAAAGGACGGCTCTCCTGCGGGAGCGCAGTTTGGAAAGAGAACCTGATCGTCGGGACGGAGCTAGGGCTGCCGCTCGTAATGGTGAAGTTAATCGCCTTGGAGGTGCCGCCGCCGGGAGCGGGGTTGGTCACTGTCACGGCCGGAACGCCGGTTGAGTCGATGCTGGCAGCAGGGATGGCCGCAGTCAATTGCGTGGAGTTGATGAAGGTGGTGGCGGGCATCGACCCGCCGAAGTTAACCGTAGAAGCTGCGACGAAATTCGTCCCATTGATTGTCAGCGTGAACGCCGCACCGCCAGCTACGCTACTGTTCGGCGAGATTGTGGTGATTGTTGGAGTGGGACTAGATCCGCTGGATGGAGGCTGATTGACCGATGACGGACTCGCGCCGCCCCCGCATCCGGCAAGGAGTAAGAGGCTCACAATCCCCCCGACTGCGAGCTTTCTCCACTGCTTCGCTTTTCATGGCACCCTCCGGTTCCACTTACCCACTTCCACATCACCGACCGTCAGGCGAGAAGTACAACCGCTTCACCACCGGGGCGCCCTTATCACTGCCCGTGCCCGGCCGTCCACTCCAGTGCTGGTCTTTGACACCCTATTCAGGTTCCCTACGAAGCCGCACGACCCCGTGGATCGGTTGCGGTCCGAAATGATCTGTTGCTTGGGATGGGCCGGTCGAGAGATTCGTGAACACCAGCGTGATGTTCGAAATCTCGAGGTTCGGGCCGCCGCCGAGGCAGACCTGCAGCGGCACTGTCCCAGTAAAGGGAGATCCTCCATTTCCCGTTACATCCGCCATTCCGTTCACTTCCAGAACCCAAGTGTAGGTAGGGAAGGGAGTGATGCCGGTTGGGCAATCGGTTTGAGGCGGGTTCCAAACTAACGCCGCGCCCTTCATCCTTATATGGTGGGTGTGCTGGTGTCGGGAGTCGGTGCTGAATCCAGAACCGGACCCTAAATCGGAAAACTCCATCGTCAGAGCTGCTGAAAAATTTGCCCTTCCGAACGGTTGCAGGCTCAAGGTCCACGGGCCGCGAAGTTCCCACGGACCGGCTGTCGGGTTGGCTGATACTGGATAGTCGTTGATCACGCCTCTGTAGTGCCTGCTTGGCGAATCCTGCGTCGCTGCACTTGCGCCTAGCGCGAGCACCAGAGCCCACGCCCCTACCGACCAGAAGAAATTCTTGCCGTGCATAGTTGCCTCCAGAAATTTTGGGTATGCTGATCTTGATCGGCCCGCGTGCAATCAGGACTTTGACGTTCGCCAGCAGAGTCGCGGTATGGCCCCCGAGCGGCTATAGTCAGCGCCGTGGCGATCCGGTGAAATCCCGGGTTCATGAACGAATTGGTCCGCGAATTTTGCATTGCTACCTTCGTCACGCTCAGTCGTTGTACAAAATGCTCGACCTGCGTCTCGCGACATTGGCGCGAAGTCGCTTACGGCGCAATGGTCGACGCATGGTCTGCGGGTGTTTTTGTTCTGATCGTGCAACTATCTGAATGCAGGTGGCTTGTAGGTCGCATCCGCACAATATTCGCGAGGTTGATAAGCAGTTGTGATAGACTAACTGGCAATCTGGGGGGCCTGCTATGGAGGCTACCGACCGAACCCGCAGGGTACGATTCGACGCCTTCGACGTGGACATGCGTTCGGGCGAAGTGCGCAAGCACGGCATCCGGCTAAAGCTTCATCGCCAGCCCTTCCAGGTACTCTCGCTTTTGCTGGAGCATCCGGGGGACGTGGTTACGCGCGAGGAGCTTCGCCAGAAACTCTGGCCCGGCGACACTTTTGTCGACTTCGATACCGGTCTGAACAGCGCCGTTAAAAAGCTGCGCGACGCGCTGTGCGATTCAGCCGAGGAACCTCGCTACATCGAGACTCTGCCACGCCGGGGATACCGTTTCATTGGTCAGGTGCAAAACGGCGATTTGTCTACCGGAGTAACGCCGATCGAGTCGCTCGCTGTTATCCCTTTGCGGCCAAATCCAAGTGCGAATGGGTTTAGGGCGGAACGACCGGCGGAGCGAGAAGTCGACGTCCGACCAACCGGGACTTCGCGGGCACGTCTCTGGCTTGTTCTAGGCGGTGTGGCTGGACTCGCGCTTATTGCCGTCACCTACGTTATGCTCCGGGGCCACACTGGGCATACGACCCAAACCAAAATCAGGTCGCTGGCAGTCCTGCCCTTGAGCAACCTGTCGGGCGACTCAACTCAGGAATACCTGGCTGACGAGATGACCGAAGAGCTGTGCGGACGCCTGGCCAGAATCCATGATCTGCGCGTCATTTCCCGTACCTCGGTCATGCGCTTCAAGGGTACGAAGCTCTCGGTGCCAGAGATTGCCAGGACGCTTGGGGTGGACGCCCTCGTCGAAGGTTCGGTGATACGGCAGGGCAGCCGGATTCGTGTGCACGCCCAGTTGATTCGTGCCTCAACCGACGAGCACATTTGGGCGGATGAGTACGACGGCGAGTTGGGGGATGTACTTACTCTCGAGAGCGAGGTGGCGCAATCTATCGCGCGCAGAGTGGAGGTCAAGGTCACCGGAGAGGAGCGTGCCAGGCTGGTCGCGGCGCATCATGTCTCGCCTGAAGTTTACGAGAGCTATCTTAAAGCCGAAGATCAATTCAGCAAGAGTAGCAGCCAGGCTGGGCTTGAACAGAGTATTGCCTACTTTGAGGAAACGATCGGCAAGGACACTAACTTTGCACCGGCTTATGTCGGCCTCGCGAAGGCATACGAGAGGCTCGGATCAGTTCTTGTCGGTGGCCCCCCGAAGGAAACGCATCCAAAAATGATGAGCGCAGCCCGAAAAGCAATTGAACTGGATCCGGACCTTGCGGAACCGCACGTCTTGCTTGCAGCGGTATATCAGAAACAGTGGCAGTGGAGCAACGCCGAAGCGGAATTCAAGCGGGCTCTGGAGTTGAACTCGAACGATGCTGGTGCTCACGTCGGATACGCTAAGTGGCTGCTGTGCCAGGGGCGGACGGACGAGGCCCTGGCATGGGTCCAGCGTGCCCGCGAACTTGATCCGCTTGGAGCCGCTGGTCACTCCGCTTGGAGGCGCTGCCATCACCAAGGGTTTGATTTTGTTTCATGCGAGACGTTACGACGAGGCCATCAGGGAGTTGCGAAACGACGACCCGGACCATTGGTTTCTGGGGCTCGCCCTGATTGCCAACGGCCAACCGGACGAAGCGATTACAGTGCTGGAGAAGGCGCTCGGCACCGACCGGAATCCGGCTGTAATGGGCGTGCTGGTTCGGGCCTATGCGCATGCTGGGCGTCGCGAGGAAGCTCTTCGCTTGCTTGATGAGTTGAAACGACGGCAGCAAGACAAGCTACGTTGCCGCCGCCCCCTTTGTGAACGCTTATTTGGGACTCGGTGACAACGAGCAGGCACTTGCCTGGCTGGAGCGGGCCTACCAGGAACAGTCAAACATCCTGCAATTGATCAAGGTCCATCCATACTTTGATCCCTTGCGCGGCGACCCGCGTTTTGTGGATCTGGTCCACCGCGTCGGGCTTGACCAGCCTCGATAGCCACCTTTCTCCGTTGGGAGAGGCGTTGCTCGCGAATTTAGCATTTGTTCGTGGACGCTCCTCTTGATTATCTGGAAGTCATCTCATAAATACTCGGTGGGTACATGTTCTTTCTCGCCAATGTACGACGCACAGGCAATCTCTAGCCGTGCACAACTTGGCCGATTTTCGGATATGATGCCGTACTACGGATCGCAGGTCCGCTTCGATCGAATTTGCTTGGGGTGTTTCGATGAGATTGCGAGGCTGCTTTTCAGCCTTTCTCCTAGCGATTTGCCTCGCAAATGGACTGAGGGCGCAGACCACGACTTCCGGCGCAGTGACCGGCGTCGTTACTGATCAGAGCGTTGCGGTTCTGCCGAATGCGGATGTCGAGATCAGGGACATCAACAAGGGCACGACAGAATCAACCAAAACAGACCGCGATGGCGTGTACCGCTTCTTCTTTCTTTCTCCCAGCCAATACACGCTAACCGTAGTGCACGACGGCTTTCGCAAGGAAAGCCGGAGTGTGACTGTATTGTTAGGGACACCAGTTACAGTCAACATCACGCTGGAGATTGCAAAAGCAAACATGCAACTCTTCGTGACCGCAGAAGCTCCGCTCGTTCAGGCAGACAACGGCGACGTTTCGATTACCATGAGCCAGAGGCAGATCTCGGAACTACCCAATCCCGGTAACGACCTCACCTACATCGCCCAGACCGCTCCCGGCGCAATCATGAACACCGATAATGCGCGCACTGGAGGCGGGGGCGGGAACTTTTCAATCTTGGGCATGCCGGGGACCTCAAATCAATTCACCTTGAATGGCATGAACGACGACGCGGGTCATCTTAATTTTACTGGCGTTACGGGTATGCTTCTGGGTCAGAACGAGATTCAGGAAGCCACTGTGGTGAGTGATGGCTACTCGGGACATTTTGGAACTGACGCGGGCTCGTATGTGAACTACGTCACAAAGTCCGGAGGAAATGACTTCCACGGGAACGCCAAGTACTTTTGGAATGGCAGCGTGTTGAACGCTACCGACTGGATCACGAAAGCATTCGGCAATCCTCGGCCCTTCGATATCGCCAATCAGTGGGCGGGTTCGGTGGGAGGGCCCATCAAGAAAAATAGGTTGTTTTTCTTTTTTGATACCGAGGGCTTGCGAGTCTTGCTGCCCTCTCCTGTTCAGGTGGTTCTCCCGAGCCCGCAGTTCGAGGCGGCAACCATCGCCAATATCGATTCTATCTTTGGCTCTGCGTCCGCTTCCGATGCTTTCTACAAGCAAATGTTCAGTCTGTATAACCAAACCCCTGGAATAGCAGCGGCTACTCCGGGGAGCTTCGCCGATCCTCTTGGCTGTCTCGACGCAAGCCCGAGTGGTGTGTTTATCGGTCCGCAGACCCCCAAGGGCAACTCGGCGTGAATCTTCCGTGCGCAATCCATTTTCAGGAAACGCTTGGGCAGCCGACGAGTGAATCCCTTGTGTCTGGCCGTATGGATTGGAACATCCGTACCAACGATCGTGCTTTCTTCCTCCTCCAATACGACAATGGCCGTCAACCCATTGTCGTCGACCCAATAAGCTCACTCTTCAACGTCTATGAGACCGGGCCATGGTGGGAAGCCCAGTTGAACGAAACTCACACATTTGGAACTACCGCCGCGAACCAGTTCCTAGTGGCGGGTATTTACAAAGACGACGTGCTGAGCCTCGTCAACCCGTTACAAACCCTGGCTGCTTTTCCGACCACTCTGGATTGGTCCAACGCGGGTCAGCCGTTCACGTCGCTGGGAGGATCTGACTATCTCTATGGCTATCCCCTCGTCACAGGGTTCACGGAGTACCGCATCGCCGACGATTTCCTGAAGACGTGGGGCAAGCACAAGTTCGGATTCGGGGGAGACTTCTTCCGAGCATTTTTGAGACACGCCCAATATACCCAGAACGCCGTCGGAGATATCGTTCCACAGACCATCGACGCATTTTATTCCGGAGGCGTGGACCCAGCATCTCCCAACAGTGACTCGACACGCTTGAGTCAATCCTTTCCGACGCAGCGGGCAGAGCTCTTCCTTAACTACACTCTGGCAGGCTATGGGCAGGATGAGTGGCACATAAAATCCAACCTGGCCCTTACTCTCGCCCTGCGCGTAGAACATCAATCAAATCCGGTCTGCGCCCATGATTGCTTTGCCGAATTCTCTGGACCGTTTGAATCGATCAGTCACGACCCCGCACAGCCTTACAATCAGGCGCTCTCGAATCGTAAGCAAGCCTTTCTTCACACGGACCCTGTTGCCTGGGAGCCGCGATTCAGTTTCGCCTGGCAACCGCTGGGAGTTTCGCATAATACCGTGGTACGCGGCGGTCTCGGTCTATTTTACGAGCTGTTCTCTGGCGGGTTCGGACCCGTTTTCTCTGACAATCCACCACTCGTGAACCGCGTGAGAGTATTTGGCGCCTACAATCTCGCTCCGGAAGAAACCAACAGCCTCTTTAAAGTGGCCGCAGCCTCGAATGCCGCCTTTGTCAAAGGGTTTGCAGCCGGCGAAAACCTTATTCAGATCAAAGCGTCGGATCCGGAGTTCTTTCCCCCAAATCTTACCGTTCCGAATAGTAAGACCCACTCAGCCCAGTATCAGAAGTGGAGCCTGGAAGTGCAGCAGCGGTTTGGTACCAGCACTTCGCTGACTCTTGGATACTACGGCAATCACGGAATTCATGAGTTGGTGCAAAATCCCTCAGCCAATGCTTTTGGATTCGGCCCATTTCCAGCCACAGTCTGTGCGAGCCCGCCCGTTCCGCCCTGCGCCGACCCTCGCTTCGCTGGTGTCACTGAATACACGACACCCGGAATCTCGAACTACAACGGCGTGGTTGTTTCCTTTCGACGACGATTTGCTGGTTTCGGCAATGGTTTATTCCAGGCAAACTACACCTACGGCCATGCTCTCGATGAAGTTTCCAACGGCGGGCAAGCCCCATTCGCGGCGGGCAGTTCCGACTTCCCCCAGGACCCCTTTAATCTGCGCGGCAGCTACGGAGCGGCAGATTACGATGTTCGTCACTCCTTGAATGCGAACTATGTGTGGCAACTCCCGGTAAAGACCATGCTCCACGGCCGCGGCCCCGATTACCTGGTGAAGGGATGGCAGGTCTCGGGAACGATTTTCGCCCGAACCGGATTTCCCTACACGGTGATCGATCTCGCAGAAACCGGTAACCTGGCTCGGAACAATTTCTATGGAACAATCTACTCTGTGCCAGTTGCCCCACTCAGCGGGTCCCATTCCTGCGGAGCGGGAGCCGTAATCCCACCCTTCCCGCATCCTTGTTGGCCGCCGCAAGTGGTGACGCTGCCGGACGGCACAACGACACCCAATACAAATGCAGATTTCGTGCAAACGGGTTGCGAAACAGGATTCAATACCGGGAACTTGCCAACTTCACAGGGACCTTGTTCAGGCGGTGCCGTTTCCTTCGCTCAAGGACGCAACCGTTTCCGCTATCCGAGCTATTTCAATACTGACTTCACTGTCATGAAGAAAACGAGCCTTGTCGGTCGAGACAAAGTGGTGCTGGGTATTGGTGTCCAATTCTTTAATTTTTTCAATCACCCAAATTTCGGCCCGCCCGACAACGACAGCTCGGACCCAGGGTTCGGAGAGATAGCGACGATGGAGATGCCACCGACCAGCATCCTGGGATCTGGCCTTGGAGGCGATGTTTCCCCCCGGATGATCCAACTGAAAGCGCAGATCCGCTTTTAGGCGCTTCTGGCCTCGTTAGGGTGCGGAAACCCGACTGCCTTGGCGAAGCTCAGTCCGGGCGAGACGGTGCTGGACCTTGGGTCGGGCGGTTCCGGCGGCTCGCGTCATATCCAGATCGGCGCGAAGATTACTTCGTAGTTTCGGAGGGAAAGCACATACAAGGAAGCATGTGTCTCCGAATTCCTCTTCGCTGGTGTAGTATCTTTGGAAGCCCGCGCCGGCTTGGGGCTTGATGTCGACCATTGGACCGCCTGAGTAATGAGAGGTCAGCTTGTGAAAATCGAGCCAGTCACCCCGCGAATAACGCGCTAACCGGCAGTAATCCGCCTTGGACGAAGGCACGAATACTTGCTGCCTGAGAATTTGCCGATCAAGTGGCGCTGCGGATTCAATGTGTCAAGTATGTGTTTGCTCTTACACTTACACTTTACAGAAGATTTGTGGACCAGGCTGCATCCATCAGTGGAAGGGTCTCGATGCGGTAGACTCAACAATCTCGGTAGAATTGGATCCATCAGAAGTGGAAGATGGAACATTGATAGACAAAGCGGAGCAGCTTTCGAGCTGGGAGGCAAACAGTTCTGCGCATACCCCAAGAGCACAAGAATTCCCGTGTCTACCGTTTTCAGTGGATAATGACTCCGCGAAGTTTATCCGAATATGACCTTCTACTGCCAAATGGACCTAAGCGACACAGATATTGAAAGATAGATTCGGAATCATCTAAGTCGTAAAGGATTGCCCCTGGCAGGATAACTTCCCAGAAGGATGCAGACTAGATGACGATGACGGCGACTCAACTTGCGGCTAAAATTCGTAAACTGCCGGCGCGCGTTCGGATAACTACCGAATTTGAGCATTTTATCGCCATGCGAGGCACCTAGAGGGCAGAGATGGTGTTTGGTATACATCGCAGAAGGAGCACTGGATAAGTTAGCTTTCCGAGCATGGGGGCTCGGGTATTGCGGCAGAATAACTCACATCGATTTGGCGGAGTTTATTTACAACCACATAGTCTGCGCACCGATGGTGTTGTGGCTTGCTGAAGCATCAGGTATTCCGAACGTGAGACTCTCTAAAGCCAAGAAGGCTGCCCTTTCCGCAAGCCCCCAACTGCAGTCCCAAAGTGCAGCCATAAGAAAGATCATCCCCTGGAAAATGATCGAGGCTCACCTCGACCAGCGCAGTCGATAAAGTAGTGGTCTCCCTCCGGATTGCTATGGCAGAAACGGACAGTCGGTACATTGCTGGGATCGGAGCTGCCAGCGACGCCAACTTTTACCAAAAAATCCTTCAAAAACGCCAAAACAACACAAAACAACAACTAAACATGGCATTTTCAATAGCTTACGTAATAGCAAGGCAAAATCGCCCCCTTGCCCAACCCCCAGCCGCCCTCAAACATGCGGGAAATCGCCCGGGAACGCAGGGAACCGGCATTTTTGCACGCCCATGCCAAGCCATTCCATCACTAAACCGCCTATTTTGTTTAGTTTGAGGGGAAACTGCACGCTTCCATGACCCTCGCGTTTAGGCTGAAGGGGAGTAAAATTGCTGTGCTCAGACCTGCTTGGAGTGGCAATGCCTCTCCCGTTATCACCTCAAACGCTGGCCGGAAGCTTTGATCCAAAGTCCAATTCACGCTGCTGTGCAAGAAGTAGCTGCGCAGTGGTAAAGAGGTCTGATCTGGTGGGGAAGGATGACATGTGGGTCTTCACTCGTTATGGATTCTATTCGATCGCCTGTGCCAGCAAACCGGATGGCTCACTCGACGGTCAGTCTGTCATGATCAGAGCCCGGTGTATCGACCATTTGCACAGTCTTCAAAAACGGTTTCCTATGCTCTCAGCCGGCGAAATTCATGAATCGCAGAATCGGGATTATCGCTACCGGTTGATCGTCCCGAAGGTGTCGTGGATCTCAATTCTCAGCGAACTGGCGCAAGAGCAAGAGTGGTCGAACTTCAAGGATGAAGCTGCCAGATACCAAGGGACACCGGGAATGCGATACGGTCGGGCGCTGCACGAGGTGTGGGCTGTCATGAACGGACTGCAGCAAGATGCGGATTCAAGGAACAAGAGCCGGATGTGAAGTTCTGATTGCCTCGCCCAGACTGAGGAGCGCGAAGACTAGAAGAAGAGCTCCCAAAAATTCGCTCAAAAACTCTGCCCAGCACAGGCAACCAAACAGTATTCCACCGTTTGCCGGGAATCGGAGTGCCAGTCCGAAACGGAGGCTAAATACTATCCCCACAAAAACACTCGCCCGCGGCTGATTTTGACCTGGTGGGTTGAGGATTCTACGAGTCATATTTTCAAGTCTAGGATTTCTTTCGTGAGGGGCATTACTTCCGGAGGCGCTCCGCCTGGGAAGAGGAAAGCGCGAATGACTGGACCGTGAATTTCTGAGTCCAGCCCTGGGAGTTTCACTCCGTCACTCGCCGCGTGCGAGTGTTTTTTTTAACGTTCTAGTCGGTGCAGCTGGAAGTGTGCTACGATACCCCCAGTCAGTGGTGTGCCCAGCGGGCCCAGAAACGGGCCCGTTTGGCGTAGGGTAATTTTCAACTGAACAAGGCCTCGCATCTATGCGGGGCTTTTTTTATTTTGAATGAAGCGCAAGAGCCATCCCCTTAACAACCCAAAAACAATTCACCTAACTAATGGACGACAAGGAGGAGTTATGAAACCGTCGATAGAAGTCGTTAACGATCTGCTTAGCCGAGGCTTCCAACGTTTTTTCCAGGTAGCCGAAGATAGAGGACTAACCCTGCCGTGGGTTGTCGAAGTGACCGATGCTGAGGGAGATTGCGTCTGCCGCATGGCCTTCGATGCCGACATGAACGGCACAGCGGACAAGAGAGTAGTAACTCACAAGAATGCCCCGTTCCCGTTCACTGTGATGTTGATGGATTGTAGAGGAAAGCGCGTAGAGGCTTCTGTAAGAGAGCCTGTGCCGTGTGAGCCTCAAGGAGGTGTCAATTGAAACGAGCGAAGAAAGGCGATGGGGTCGGTCAATCGCCCAAACCTTGAACATTGCTCAGATTTCTCCGGGCAAGAAATGTGCCCAGCGGTGCCTCAAAAGGGGCCGTCTGGCGTATAGAAGAACCATCTTAGCAAACAAAGCCTCGCGCTCGATGCGGGGCTTTTCCATTTCAAAACTAAGGAGAAGGAACCATGGAAACGAACGATACCAGGAATGGTCCTATCGATACCGGCCATTGCCTGAATGAGCTGCCTGTCAGCGGTGCTTTCTTGATGCTGGCACAAAACGGAACCCTCATGACGGTGTGCGAGATGATTCAGCAGCGGACCAAGATCGCCGCAGAGATCCAGAAAGTTGAACAGCAACTGCGGTCCTGCAACCACCCCTATGCAGTACCTGATTTCGTGGAGTGGTGTGAAGAACGGAGGAAAGAGTTCGCGAGCGAGTTCATAAAGCGAGTTGAAGAACTCGAAAACCGGAGGTCGGAATTGATGGTCGCCCAGCAGCGAATCGACGAACAATTGGCTCAACTGAATCTGAATTTCGAATGGACCTTGGTCGCTGACTTTGTAAGCCTTATACCGGAAACGCGTGGGTGTAATCCCGGCGTGGATCACAGGAACTTCGTCATTGACGCAAACCGGAAACAATCGCAACTAGACATTTGCAAGCATCTTGATTCGATCTTCTGCGACCGTGAGCGCCCCCCTGGATTCTTCCCGGAAAACTGGACAGAGGACTTCGGAGTGAGCACCTTCGTTGAGGCATACCGTCATCCAAAATGCAAGAACCGCGTAGGAGCGATGATCTCAAAACGGGCGGGACGACATGCCTGACCCTGGGAGACTCACTTGATGCTTGAATACCGTTGGAGCGCCAGTTCCCGGCGCTCCAGTTTTTTTTCCCCCTTACCTTGAACTTACCTTCCAAAGACAAACACCAGGCGTGAGATTTAAGGTCCGACCAGCGCTGACGCAAAAGCGTGAGCGAGGAGGATCTCGTGGCAAATGAAGCCCCAAGAGTGTGTTCGTCAACTGACATTGCCGATGCGATGGCATGTCTTGAGCGGTTGGATGTTGCAAATTTGGTGTTAGTGAGAGGTGAAATCGAGCGGATCTTTCGGGAAAGGAGAATTCGGGAAGCGGGCCGACAACCAGAAATGAATGCATGACTTAATCGTGAGGCTCGACAGGGTGCAGATTGTTTCGTGGGCGCCACAAGGGCGGAAGCCGCCGTCATTGGAAGGCTTTGCGATCACCCGCGATTCCTTTGTGCGCAGCCAAACGAACATCAAGACCTACGCCAGATGCCGCCAGTACCAGAGCGCGATTAATGACACCAAGATCTACTGGCAATACGACCGCCAAAAATGTTGGCTCAAACCGTGGAAGATCACCATCGTAGCTGATGACAAAGCCGGATTGTCCTACGCCGACATCGGGAATGTGCTAAACCATTGCCGGTTTTACCGCTTCTTGATCGTTGAGGTTGCTCTCGACTTCAACGTTTCGACTGGAGTGAACAGAGATTTCGTACGTCGTTGCGCGGTTTTCGGCAAGAGCCGCCGCGCCCGCAGAGAATCGAAGTCGTGCGTGTACTGGGGAGGTCGGAAATGCGACAAGTTTGTGCGCTCCTACCAAAAAGAAGAAGTAAACGGCTACCGCGTCGAAGTCGAACTTCATTCGCAGATCCTGAAACGTGAACAAATCTCAACTCTAGATGATTTTGATGGCATACCCGACCTTATTTACCCCCACCATCTCCAGTTCGTCGAAATCGATTGGCATCGCCTGAAGCAACATCTTCTTCGGAAGCATGGCGGACGCGCCTTGTTAGCCGGTGCCCACCTGCGAGCATCCTCGCTTTCACGCTTACGCTGTTATCTCCGTAGGCACAGGATTGTGAACTTCCATCGATTCTTGGTTCCTCTTGCCATTAACGAAAAGGTTGACCGTGCACTTAGTAGATGGACGCGGCACTTCGAGGACATCACATGAGCAAACACAAGCACAGAATGAGTCGAGCTGAACGAAAACAAACGCAGCGGAAGGCGAAAAAGCTTTTGCGGTCGCGATTCTTTTTCATCAAGTTCCTGCAAGCGATGGAGAAGCTGGGTCTTGTGGGCGAAGCCCTCGCCGCGCTGGTGGTGTTTGTGGTGGCGGTGTCGTGTATCCGCGAGCACCCGCTTAATCTGTTCGTAAAGGGCCACAGCTCGGCGGGGAAGAATTGGCTCGTCAAATACGTTTTACGCCTTCTGCCAAAGAGCGCAGTCCGTGAGATCACCAGTGCATCTGAACACGCCTGGAGCTACTCGCAATCCGATTTTCGTCACCGAGTCGTTTACCTCCAGGAACAAAATGAAGCGGTTGGTGCAATGGACCCGATGCGCCTACTCATCAGCGAAGGAAGACTGGTCCGCATCGCTACTGCTTACGAAGGCGGAAAACGCGTAACAAAAAGGTTTGTTGCACGCGGGCCCGTGGCGGCGATCTCCACCACTACGAAGAATCGCCTCAAGACTGATGATGAAACCCGCCACATCTCCATTTGGGTTGATGAGTCCAAAGCGCAGAGTCGCGAGATTGTCAGGTCTTACGCGCGTCGCCGTGCACGATTGAGTACGCCGCGAATTGGAACTGTGGCGGATGGTGCATCGCCTGCTCCGAAAGAAAATCGGCACCAAAGTTGCGTTCCCGAAGTGGTTTGAAAAAGTAGCTGACCACGTATTTGTTGAGCGATCTTCGAGTGCGCCGTTACTTCCCTGCCTTTGTCGAAGCGCTTTGTACGATCTGCCTAATCAGATCCTTCTGCCGAGATCGGAAGTGCAGCTCCGGTCGCCTGGAAATAGATTTTGCAGATTTTGCAATTACGGCTTTGATCTTTGATCGCGTTTTCGTTGAAAGCCTGGGTATTGGGAAAGGCTCAGCTGAAGACACGCGACGCGCCGTGGAGAAGATTTCACTCGTCACTGGAAAGCCCGTAGCAGCCACGGAAGTAGCCCACGAACTTCGTATTTCGCAGGACAAGGCTTATAGCAAGTTGCGGTATGCCGTGCAGGCGGGCGTGATTCGAATCGCAAACAAACCGGAAAGAAGCAACCGCAAGAAGTATTTAGCGTTGCCTCCTCCTCATTTCGTGCCAGACCCCAAGACGTTGTTTCGCGAGCTCGATTTGAAAGAAACCGTGAGGTTCGTACATCCGATCAGTGGCGAGTCGGTCGTCTATAAGCCCAAGACATTAGCATAGTTGCTTTTGTAGTTTTGCAAGTTTTGCCACCGGGGTACTAGTTGCTCAAGCATTTTCTGGACATCACTTTCGTGGAAACGAACGCAGCGAGAGCTGAAGCGAACACACGGCAGGCGGTAGAGCGTCTCAATATCTCCGACAACCGAATTTCTGTTTGAATTCGACGCGCCCTTAAGATGCAGCGGCACTTCGTGTGGTAGCGGAGGAGTGGCGTGAGAATTTACATCGCAAATTTCGGAAAGCACACTGACGAGGAAGACTTGCGGGCCTTGTTCAGGCGCTACGGCGAAGTCATCAATATCGACTTGTTTCGTAACCGTTTTACCGACAGGCCACTCGGGTACGCACTCCTTGAGATGCCCGACGACCACCACGCTAAGAAAGCAATCAGACACCTTAACGGTCTGATCTGGAATGGGCGGCGACTCCAGGTTCGTAAAAGGCGTCCAAGTGGTCGCCGCTATTCGGATTATCGCGACAGCTACTGATGCTCTTTGACTTCTGTTGATTCAAGGTTAGGTGACCGTTTTGGGCGAAATCCGTCGCCGTTATTGGGATTTCGGTTAGCTGTTTGCTCCGGTTGTGTTCGTGAATCATGTTTCGGCTTAGCCGAAAACATACGCCTAGCAAACGCCAGCCCGTAATAACCCGTTGGGACCGTCGAATTGCGATCCTCTTGCAAAGGGGTCTTAAATACAGCTTCTCAAAAGGGAGGCCGTATGGAGGCCAAACGGGTAAAGGAGACATTGCTTGTCTGCGAAGGCCGTCACAGAAACCGCTGGCGGAATTGGAGCCATCTCACGGCTAGGGAAAGCCAATCGCGGGCAACGGCTCGAACAGATGTACGAGTTGGCAGAAATCTTTGCTTCAATCTTCGAAACACTGCCGGATGGGCCCGAGCGTGTCCCCTGGAATTTGGAGAAGGCTGCTTGACATCAGCCCATGAATAAGCGCCAGGCATCAGAAGCTGTTCTGTATTTACGGGTCAGCACGCCGGAACAGGCCGATCCCCTGAATCTCAAGAATCAGGAAAACGGATGCCGAAGGCTCGCAGAGCAGCGCGGTATTGTCGTAGCCGAAGTCATCCTCGGGCCGGGTGAATCGGGGCGCAGCGCAGACAGACCATCTTTCGTGCGGTTGCTTTCGTACTGCAAGGTACACCGCAATCGCATCGGCTATGTCATCGTCGAGTCATTGAGTCGCTTCGCTCGGAACGTCGCCGACCAGAGCACGGCTATAGCTGAACTGCGTGAGCACGATATCACCCTGCTCTCTTTGGCGGAACCGAACGTCGACAACACAGCGGCGGGTCGCATGGCCGCCGGTGTGACTGGTGTATTCAACCAATATTTCTCCGATGCCCTGTCTGAAAAAATGAAGGAGCGTTCGGCTGCTAGTGTCCGTGCAGGCCGCTGGCCATGGCCCGCACCAATCGGTTTCTTCAACAACCTGAAGCAGAGCAATGGCGCGAACATCAAGCCGGACCCGGCGACCGCACCGCTTGTTCGCGAAGCCTTCGAGCTCTTCGCGGCAGGCAGACACACCAAGATTCAAGTCCTGACAATCGTTACTGACAAAGGGCTTAGGACAAAGCGTGGGCGGACTTTAACGGCCCAAACATTCGATGCAATGTTGCGCAAGCCTATTTACGCAGGCTGGGTGTACTCGTCGGGGGTTCCCGAGAGGGTGAGGGGACTGCATGACCCAATAATCAGCCAGGAGACTTACGAAGGCGTGCAACGAGTGCTGTCCGGGCGCAAGGTGCTAAGCGCACCAAAACGAAAACACAACCCAGCATTTCCGCTGAAGCACTTTGTGAAGTGCGGTACTTGCGGAACTCCGCTCACGGGCGGGATGAACAAGGGCAAGCTGAAGCGCTACGCGAACTATTGGTGTCGGAATCCAGAGTGTAGAGCTGTGAGCGTGTCGAAGTCTCGACTTGAAGGAACGTTCATCGAATACCTCCGGACCTTACGCCCGGAGCCAGAGACTGTTGCTGAGTTTCCTGAAATCGCATCCAAGGTATGGGCACACAGGCACGTCGAAACAACTGCGATGGTCAAGAGGCTCAAGGCTCGACTTGAGGAGCAAAAGACGCTGAAGGCGGAACTACTGCGAGCGAAGCTTCGCGGCGAAGTGAGCCAAGCTGACTATGTCCAAGGAAATTCCGATTTCGATAACGAAATCGATGCTTTTACGCAGCAGTTGAACGCCAGTCATTCGCAGCGGGGGTCACTCGACGCGTTCCTACGTTTCTCCAAGCTAATGCTGGTGGACATCGCGTCTGCATGGCAACGAGCAGAGGTTGAGCAACGGGTGTGTGTTCAAAATTTCTTATTCCAAGGCGGAATTGCTTACGACAAAACCCGTGGATTTTTGAACACCGCTAACCCTACTTTGTTTCATCAGCTTAGGGACATTGCGCACTGCAAGGATGGAGTTGGCGTCCCCGACGGGATTTGAACCCGTGTTACCGCCGTGAAAGGGCGATGTCCTAGGCCAGGCTAGACGACGGGGACGATGGTGGACGGGATTCGTGCGAGCAACCTTTCGATATTAGCAGCCGCGATTCTTGCGTGTCAAAAAACTATCCGCGGTTCAGTGGCGCGAGGGTTCGAGCTTCGCTCGATGGAGAGCTGGGTCGGCTGTTCCCGCATGGGCATCGAAGCGTCCTTCGCATTACAATTGAGGCAGACTTTACCAGCTTGCCATGGCAGACACTCTTTATCTCAGCTTGTGGTTTCCGGACTTCTCCGGGCCGGCGATGCTGCCCCATGCCATGGCGGTCTTGCAGCAGTTCCCTTTTTCGGTGCAACGGCCGGGAATCACTTACGCCGCCGTGCAGCCGGTTTCATGGAACGAGGCCAGCATTGTCGAACGCCGCTTTTCGCCGGGCATTCCGCCGGAGGAAGCACTGGTCATCGCCGCCGATCTGATCCACGACGACTACGCCTACACCTTCGATGCCTACTGGGATCTCTGGATGCCGGACGAAGCGGGTCAGGAATGGCACCTTCAACCCAGTCCGGTGAAATTTATTCTGCAGGGCGAGGAATTCGACGAGGCCGCGCAGCAGAGCACCGGACACATTGAGATCGACTTCGGACTCGATGCTCCGTTTCTTCAGGAGAACATTGAACTCACCGAGGAAGTTCAGGTCAAGGTGCGCGAGAACGTCAGCAAGCTGGTTGAATTCACGATGAAGGCTGAGAAGAACACTCGAGCCACCGGACGTTTGCTTTGGTCGGAGTCTGAGGAGAATCTCGCTCAGAAATTGATCGCGCGGCTGCAGAAAGTTCAGTAGCGCCCGTAAGAAGCGATTCGGCTCGGAGCTTACGCCCCGAGCCGACTTTATTCTTGCGCTCTATTCTTGCGCTATTTCGTTCGGCCGCCTTCGACCTTGAGCACTTCCGCCGCGGCGGCTTGCGCCGCTGCCAGACGCGCCGTCAGAACGCGGAAGGGTGAGCAGGAGACGTAGTTCAAGCCGGTTTTGTAACAGAACTCGACCGACGACGGCTCGCCGCCATGTTCTCCACAAATCCCGACTTTCAAATTCGGGCGCGTCTTGCGTCCGCGCTCGGTCGCCATCTTTACCAACTGGCCAACGCCTTCCTGATCAAGGGCGGCAAATGGATCCTGCTTGAGAATGCCTTCAGCAAGATACGTGGGAAGCACCTTGTTAACGTCATCACGCGAGAAGCCAAAGGTGGTCTGCGTCAGATCGTTGGTGCCGAATGAGAAGAACTCGGCTTCCTTCGCAATCTCATCCGCGACCAGCGCCGCGCGTGGCAACTCGATCATAGTGCCGACCAGGTAGTCGATTTTCTTTCCCTTCTCTTTGAATACTTCGTCGGCGACGCGTCGCACGATGGCGCCCTGATTGGCCATTTCCTTCACGGTGGCTACCAGAGGAATCATGACCTCGGGAAGGACTTTAATTCCCTTCTTCGTGCATTCGACGGCCGCTTCGAAAATGGCGCGCGCCTGCATTTCGGTGATTTCGGGATAGGTGATGCCGAGCCGGCAGCCGCGGTGTCCGAGCATGGGATTGAACTCGTGCAATTGTTCGACCCGGGCCAACAACGGCGGGAGAGCTTTCTTCAAGTCGCCGATGCCCTTCACGCCGTAGTCCTTGTATTTCGTAACGAGTTCTTTTTTCTGCTTCGCGCTGTAAGACGAGAGCAACGCGATGTCGACCATCAAATCTTCGCGGCGGGGCAGAAATTCATGCAGTGGCGGATCGAGTGTGCGAATCGTCACCGGCAGTCCGTCCATCGCCTTGAAGACGCCGGCGAAATCCTCGCGCTGTAGCGGCAAGAGTTTTTTCAGCGCGACGCGACGGTCTTTCTCGTTGTCAGCAAGAATCATGGTCCGCATGTGGCCGATTTTCTTCTCGCCGAAGAACATGTGCTCGGTGCGGCACAGGCCGATGCCTTCCGCTCCGAATGCGCGCGCCTGAACGGCGTCGCGCGGAATGTCAGCATTGGCGCGGACTTTCATGGTGCGATGCGGATCGGCCCACTCCATGAATTTCTGCAGCTCAGGATCGTCGGGCGAAGGATCGAGCGTGCCGAGCCTTCCCTTAATCACACGTCCGGTCGTGCCATCGAGCGAAATCCAGTCGCCTTCTTTGAAGACCTGGCCCTTCACTCGCATCTCGCGGGCCTTCTCGTTCACGTCGATGTCTCCAGCGCCAGCGACGCAGCATTTGCCCATGCCGCGCGTCACAACGGCCGCATGGCTGGTCATGCCGCCGCGCGAAGTCAGAATGCCCTTAGCCACTTCCATGCCGTGAATGTCTTCCGGCGTGGTTTCCGCGCGCACCAGAATCACAGGCTTCTTCGTGGCATCGTGCCCCGCCATCTTGACCGCTTCATCAGCGGTGAAGACGATCTGTCCAACTGCCGCTCCGGGCGAAGCGGGCAGTCCGGTCGCGAGAACTTCCACCTTGGTGCTCTTCTCGTCCAGCCGTGGCACCAAAAAGTCATACAACTGGTTAGGCTCGACGCGGAAGATTGCTTCTTCTTTTGTGATCAGCCCTTCTTCAACCATCTGAATCGCAACTCGCACCGCGGCCAGGCCTGTACGCTTGCCATTGCGGGTTTGCAGCATGTAGAGCTTGCCGTCCTGGATGGTGAACTCGAAATCCTGCATGTCTTTGTAATGCTTCTCCAGCCGCGTGGTGATCTCACGAAGCTGGTCATAGACAGCCGGCATGATCTTCTGCAGTTCGAGGATTGGTACTGGAGTGCGCACGCCGGAGACGACATCCTCGCCCTGCGCGTTCATCAGAAACTCGCCGTAGAACTCGCTGGTTCCGGTTGCCGGATTGCGCGTGAAGCCGACGCCCGTGCCGCTGGTATCGCCGAGGTTGCCGTAGACCATGGCCTGCACGTTGACCGCGGTGCCCAGCATGTCGTCGATATTGTTGATGCGGCGATAGTGTTTGGCGCGATCGTTCTGCCACGAGCGGAATACCGCGTCGCGGGCCATGACCAGCTGCTCACGCGGGTCCTGCGGGAAGTCGCGCTTGGCGTGCTTCTTCACCACTCTCTTGTATTCGACGATCACGTCCTGCAGATCTTTAGCGGTCAGATCGGTATCGAACTTGGTCTTGCGCTGCTTCTTCTTCGCATCGAACACTTCGTCGAATGCCGACTTCTCGATATCGAGCACGACGTTGCCGAACATCTGGATCAGGCGGCGATAAGAGTCTGCTGCAAAGCGCGGATTGTTGCTGCGTTTCGCCAGCGCCTCCACGCTCTTGTCATTGAGGCCGAGGTTGAGAATCGTATCCATCATGCCCGGCATGGAAAACTTCGCGCCCGAGCGCACGCTGACCAGCAACGGATTTTCGCCCGTGCCCAGCTTCTGGCCTTGCAGCGCTTCCAGTTGCGCGAGTGCGGCGTCCATTTGCTTGTCGACTTCTTGCGACAAACTACCGCGCATAGACTCGCGGCAAGCTTCGGTCTGAATGGTGAATCCGGGAGGAACCGGCAAGCCAGCATTCGTCATTTCGGCGAGGCCAGCGCCCTTGCCGCCGAGCACATCTTTCATCTTGCCATTGCCGTCGGCCTTGCCGCCGCCGAAGAAATACACGTACTTGGTTGCGGGCTTCTTGCTTTGCTTGACTTCAGTTTCGGGGAGAGTCATCGTTGCCATATAAGTCCTTTTCGGAAGATTTATTGTTTGCTGCAAGTGCTCGAGTCCACGCGAGACCAGTCACCCTTCTTCAGCGTGTAGTAGCTCACTTTGAAGTGATGATCGTCGAGCCGCTCAAAACTGAACCTCTGATCAGAGGATGTCCCGACCAAATCATCCCCGTCCCATTGCAGTCGGGTTGAATCCCATCCGCTGGAATGAAACATTCGCACGCCTCCAGCCGAATCCTGCACCGTCATGATGAATTTGTTGCCGTTCGCGTCCCACCCCCACTCTGCCATCGAGTGATACCCAAAAGGAGGCTTGTCGTCGTGACGAAATATCATCCACGACCCATCAAGGTCGGGAGAAAAATGCTGCTGAGCCTCAATCGTCTTGCCTGACGAATCAAACTTTCCAGAGCACTCCCAGTCGCCAGTAAAGTACCCCAGAGATGCAATTGCTGGCTTCAATTCGGCTGGCGCCGACTTCGCATTCAGAGAGGCCGCCCCGAGCAAGAGCAGACCTATGAGAACCACCAGTACTCCACGGTCGGGTTTGGGGTCGGCACTCATGAGGGCTCCAACAACTGTTAATTGGCCTCGGGCACGATCTCGGAAAAATCCGCGATGGTGGAAAACTCACTCAACACCTTCTGTAACAGTGCCAGCCGGTTCGACCGCACGCGTTCGTCGTCAACCATGACCATGACTTTGTCGAAGAAACGGTCGACGGGTTCCCGCGCCGTCGAAAGCAAGCGCAGCGCATCCAAATATTCCTTTCGATTGCGATACTCCGCAATCCTCGGACCAGCCTGCTCGAGATACGCAATCAGCGCCTTTTCTTCCTCGGTGGAATCGGGGAGAGACTCGGGCTGAGCTGCGACGCGAATCTTCTTCTCCTCCGCCTGTTTCAAAATATTGCGCATACGTTTGCACGCCGCGCCGATGGCCTGGAACTCCGGCATGTGCAAGACCTGCTTCAGCGCCGCGGCCCGTTCCAGCGAATCGGGCACGTCTTCGGCATCGGCGTTCAGGACGGCTTTGACCACGTCATAGGAATAACCTTGCACGTCGCGCAGATAGAACTCGAGTCGTTCGCGGAAAAATGCACGGACCGATTCCAGAAACGTCTGCTCGTCGACGAATTTCTTTTCCGCGTCTGAGCGCTGATATCCCGCCCGCGCATCGCGCATCATCTCGACGGGCCGCAGCGGCAGCTTTTTTTCGGCAATCACCTTAATGATTGCATTCGCCTGGCGGCGCAGTGCGAAGGGATCCTTCGATCCGCTGGGCACCAGTCCGAGCGAGAACATTCCTGCGATGGTGTCGGCCTTATCGCCAATCGAAAGCACAGCTCCTTCAACCGACCGCGGGATCGAGTCGTCAGTCGATTCCGGCCTGTAATGATCGTAGACGGCGTCCGCGATCGCCATGCGGGTAGCTTCGGGCAGGTTCGGATCGAGTTGTTGCGCTCGCGCGTACAGTCCGCCGACAATTCCCTGTAACTCGGTAAATTCTTTCACCAACTCGGTCGTGAGGTCCGCTTTCGCCAGAGCCGCAGCTTTGTGAACCACGCCGGGCCGCACCACTGTGCCGCCCTGCTTGAGCATTTCGCTCAGCCAACTGCATAGCCGCTGGACGCGCCGAGTTTTGTCGTAATAGCTGCCGAGGTCTTTCTGGAAGGTCACGTGGCGAAGCAGATCCAGTCGGTCGAGCAGCGATTTTTTCTGATCCGTTTCCCAGAAAAAGCGGGCATCGTTGAAGCGCGCCCGCAGCACACGCTCGTTGCCGTGACGGATAAGGCCTTGAGGATCGCTGTCAGTATTGAGCACTGCGAGGAAATGCGGCAGCAGCTTGCCCGATGCATCTTCGAGGGCGAAATATTTTTGGTGATCGCGCATCACCGTGACCAACACTTCTTCTGGAAGCGCCAGAAACTGGGGATCGAAGCTGCCCAGAATAACCGAGGGAAACTCGGTCAGGTTCACGACTGAATCGAGCAGGGCTTTATCGTCGCGCCAGCGCGCCCCAGGAATGGTGCGCGTCGCGGCGTCGAGCGCCTTGCGAATCTGATGATCGCGTTCGGCTCGTCCAAGAACCTTGACCGTTCGTAGTGACTCGGCGATAGGCAGCGCCTGCGCCCGGAATTCTCACTTCTCCATCCGACAGAATTCTGTGGCCGCGCGAAGTATTGCCGGCGTGAATGCCGTCAAACTCCAGCGGAATCGTCTCGCGATCCAGCATCGCGACCAGCCAGCGCACGGGACGCACAAAGCGCTCGCTGGTCTTGCGCCAGTACATGTTCTTCGGCCAGTAAATCGAAGCGATTTCTTTGGGCAAGCCTTGCGCCAGAATGTCGGCTGCGGTGCGACCCTTCTTGGTGATCTTGGCGGCGATGTATTCGCCCTTCGCGGTCGAGATTCGTTCCAGCGCAGAAACCTCGACGCCCGCTTTTTTGGCGAACGCCTGCGCGGCCGGAGTGGGCTGGCCATCTTTGTAAGCGACGTTCACCGAAGGCCCGGTGACCTGCTCCACGATGTCGGATTGCGCCGCTGCAATCCCGGAGGCGAGCACGGCCAGACGCCGCGGTGTATCGAAGGATGTGATTTCGCTGCCGCCAAGCCGCTCCCGCGTGAGCAGCGCTCCCACGCGTTCGCGCAATTCCTGGGACGCGGCGTCAATCATCCGCGCCGGAATCTCTTCGCACCCGATTTCCAGTAAAAAGTCTGGCATGCGTTTAGATCACCCAGTCTCTCAGAAGTCGTAAAGGGTCGCATGTGATATCCATCACAGACAACCTGTGGGAAACGTGCTCCAGAGCGCCGGCTGAGCGGCACTGCGGCGCGCCTCTATCCGACTGGCGATAGCGCTTCCTTCTTGGCTTTCGGCTTCTTCTCGCGCGCAGGTTCAGGCTCATCGGCCTGCTCCGACGCTGCTTCACTCTTTTGCTGATCGTTCTTTTGCTGATCGACCCAGGCCTTTGCGATCCCCACCGCCAGTGCCCGGACGCGCGCAATCACTCCTACGCGCTCGGTCACTGAAATCGCTCCGCGGGCATCCAGAATGTTGAATAAGTGCGAGCACTTCAGGCAGAGGTCGTAAGCCGCCAGAACCGGTCCGCGGAGAACGCGAGCCATCTCCGGCGGTCCTCCCTCGGCCAACGCCACGGCTGGCGAAACCGCACCGCCTCCAGCCTTCAGCGAGTCCAGATTGACCCGAATGTCCGCAATCAGCGCCTTGCATTCCGCCTCGTACAAGTCGAAGTGCTTCCACGCGCTCTCCACGTCGGCGGCTTCGAAGTTGTATACCGAAAACTGCAATTCGTCGGCGAGCCGCACGTCGCCATACTTCACCTCGGCGCCCGAATCCGGATCGCGCGCCCACACGATGTCGTAAATCGAATCCACATCCTGCAAGAACGCTGTAATGCGTTCCAGCCCGTAGGTCAACTCGGCTGAGATCGGGAACAGATCAATTCCGCCGCACTGCTGGAAGTAGGTGAACTGCGTGATCTCGAGGCCATCGAGCATCACCTGCCAGCCCACGCCCCACGCGCTCAGCGTCGGGGCTTCCCAGTTATCTTCTTCGAACTTGATGTCGTGCTGGCGCAGATCGATGCCAATCGCGCCCAGCGATTCCAGATACAGCTCCTGCACGTTCTCCGGCGGAGGCTTCAGGATCACCTGCAACTGCATGTGCTTGAAGAGCCGGTTCGGATTCTCTCCGTAGCGGCCGTCCGCCGGCCGGCGCGACGGCTGCACGTACGCAACTTTGTACGGCTTCGGTCCGAGCACACGCAAGAATGTTTCCGGCGCCATGGTGCCCGCGCCGACTTCAACGTCGTAGGGCTGCTGCAGCACGCATCCACGCTGCGCCCAAAAAGTCTGCAGGCGAAGGATAAGCTCCTGAAAGGTAAGCGGGTTGGACTTGGCTGGAGTCACTGAATTTTGCGTTTGGAAGATAAACAGAGATTGTAATGGATGAAGCAGGTAACCGTCAGCTAGCTGCGCCGATTAGCTGAGTTTTTCGAGCATTCCAGCAGTGACCAACTTCTTCTCCAGGTGGCGCTGCAGGATCTGCATCAGGAACTTCCGCAGGTCGGAGGCTTGCGCCTTGGGCCATTCGATTTCGGCAAAACTCTCCACCGGAGCGCGAAACATCTGCGCCGCCAGCGCCCGCGAATCGCTGGAAATCTCCGACGATGCCAGGCGCTTGTCGTCGGCACACATCAGGCCATCGGCCAGCGCGTGGAAATAGGCGCGGCTGCCGTTCAGGTTGCGTCCGCAGACCACGCATTCTGTCAGCTCCGGCAGGAATCCGACCAGGCGCGTCAGCCAGAGCGCGAAGTACGTGACCGGCATCCAGATCTCAGGCCCGGTCATCACCCGTAGCACAGAGAGCGTCAGGCGAAAGATGGCGTCGTTGGCTTCGCGGTCGGGCAGAAGTTCGTCCAGCAATTCGGCGATATGGGCCAGCGCAACGGCGCGCGCATAGCTCACTTCCGAGGCCAGCGGAGACTCGAGGACTTCGCAGGCATCGAGGCGAACCAGTTCCTGCCCCTCGCGCACGTCGTAGAATGCCCGCACATAGGTCAGCGGCTCGAGAGCTCCGCCGAAGCGGCGCTTCGATTTCTTGGCCGAGCGTGCGACTCCGCGAATCTTGCCTTCGCTGCGGGTGAACAGCGTCACCAGAAGATCGGCCTCGCGCATCGGATAGGTGCGCAGCACAATCGCTTCTGATTCTTGCAGGGCCATACGATGAGGCTGATTCTAGCGGAAAAGAGCAAGAGCATGAACCACGAAGGGTGCCGAAGGACTTCATTGTTGCGCATTCCTTCGTGTGATTTCGTGTCCTTTGTGGTGATGATCTTCAACCTGCCAGACGCGCCTGCCTCCGCCACTTCGATATACTTTCAAGATTGTGAAATCCATTTTCTGCGCATTCCTCATTCTTGCCATCGCGAATCTCACGTTTGCGGAGGACACTTCCTTTTCGAACGTCAAGGTGCCGCATGAGTCGGGCAAACAGACCAGAGCAGTTCTGACCTTCAGCGATACCCAGAAGGCGATTGTCGTGCATCCGGTTAAGGGCGATCCGCTGACCGTTCCCTATAACGAGATCGACCAATGCTCGTACCAGTTCAGCCGGAAGCACCGCATTACGTTGGGCTTCATCGTGGTGGCGATCGGAGCGGACCCGTTTGGCTTCCTCGTCATGCTGACCACGTCCAAGCTGCACTGGCTGGAGGTCGATTATCACCAGCAGGACGCGCGCAAGAATTTGGTTCTGCGCATGGACAAGCGCAACTACACGCAGATTCTGGATGCAGTAAAAGCGCACACGGGGATCGAACCGGAAGTTCTGGGAAATGTGGACAAGCGATCCAAATGACGGGCCGCGCCTCCACGCGCTGGCAGAAAATAAAAAGGCACGCATTCCCGCGGAAGCGTGCCTCAGGCGAGTCGAATTTGAACCAGGACTTACCGTCCGAAATATTTGGCGTTCCGCTCGGTGAAAGCGTTCCACTTTTCCGGCAGGTCGTCCAGCGCGAAAATGGCGGAGACGGGACAAACCGGCACGCAAGCGCCGCAATCGATGCATTCGACCGGATCGATATACAACAATTCCTCAGTCGCGTAGGCGGGCTCGTCCTTCTTGGGGTGAATGCAGTCCACCGGACACGCATCTACGCATGCAGTGTCTTTGGTTCCGACACACGGCTCGGCAATTACATAGGCCATAAGGGTTTCAATCTCCTGGAAGTCTTACCTCGTATTCTACTACCGCTTCTGCGACCGCGCACGATCGACGAGCGCACATTCTAGCAAGAAAGCGGGCGCTGGGTACAGGTTCTCGCCGAAAACAGATACGAAAAACAAAAACGGCCGGCAGCGCAGGCTGCCAGCCGTTCGGGTTGCATGCGTCGAATCGCTTTACCGGCGTCCGCCGCCACCATGAAATCCGCCGCCTCCGCCATGGAAGCCACCGCCATGAGCGACTGCGCCACCGTGGAAGCCGCCTCCGTGAACTGCCGCTCCACCACGGAATCCGCCACCTGCGTAGCCATGTCCTACATAACCATGTCCCACGTAACCACGTCCCACGTAACCATGGCCAACGTAGCCACGTCCAACATAGCCGCGGCCAACGTAGCCGCGTCCGCCGTACCACGCGCCGCCCCAGCCCGGGTGTGCCGATACCACGGACGACCGTACCATCCGTTAGCCCAGCCCCAGCGGCCTAACCATCCAGGACCATGGAACCACGGGCCGGCTCCGACGAAGAGGCCACCCGCAAACCAGTCCGGACCGTAGTAGCCGTAAGGCGCGCAAGCGTAAGGAGCATATCCGTAGTAGCCGTATTCGCACACCGGAGGTCCCGCCGACGTAACCCGGCCCAACATTCACTCCAATCCCGACTCCAACCTGTGCCTGCGCGAAGGCCAGTGGAACCATCAGCACTGCCAGCATCGCAACATATTTCAGGTATTTCATAATCACCTCCCAGCCCCGGATCCCCATCACTCTGGTCTCCTGAAGCCCTTTCCAAATTCCTCTACGTATTTGAACCAGGGAGGCGCGGAAAAGTTGCAGATTCCAGGGTGGCTGATTTCAGCCATCCTGGTTAAATTCAACCACTTAGGCGGAATGCCAGAGCGCAGGATCGGGGCAATGAGTTAGCGCAGCTTCGTGGGCATTCTCTACGGGCGATAAATCCAGGCCTGAGCCGTGGCCTGATCGCTGTTCGGATAGCCGCCAGCCAGCAGCACGCTGCCGTCTTTCAGCCTGGTCTCAGACATGTAGTGCCACTTGTCGTTCATCTGGCCGGATGCCACGAAAACTTTCCGCTGGCCGGATCGAAAATTTCGACGTCTTTACTTCCTCCCGCGACCAGCAACTTTCCGGAGTTAAGCGCGACGGCCTCATCAGGCAGCTTGAAGCGCGCGGTCGTTCATGGGCGAAGCTGCGCTGAACTTACCCGTTTGCGGATCATAGATCTCCGCGCTGCTCAGGTTGCCGTTCCACCCACGCGAATCGGAACCACCGGCGATCAGCACCCGGCCGTCGGGCAAGAGGCCAGCTGTATGCTTGGAGCGCGCGGTGCCGAGGCTGCCAGTTTCGGTGAAGGTGCCACGCGCGGGATCGTACACTTCCGCGGTAGATTCAACTGCTCCGGCGTAACCGCCCGCGATGAGCACGCGCCCATCTTTGAGGAGCGTGGCCGTATGGGCAATGCGAGCCTGGTGCATCGATCCCGTGGACTGGAAAGAAAGCGTGCTGGCATGGAAAATCTCAGCCGAGGCCAGGGATTCGTTGTCCCGTCTTTCCCCGCCCGCAATCAGCACATCGCCGTTGGCCAGCAGCGTTGCGCTCGGCCGTCCGCGCGGCGTAGTCATCTTGCGCGATGACAGTAAATTTTCCGCTGCCGGGATCATACAGTTCCGCTGAGTCCGTCCCGCCCATGCCGACCCATCCTCCCGCGATGAGCACCTTGCCCTGATCGCAGCAGGACTGCGATCTGACCGACACGCCCGATGCTCATTTCGCCCGTCGGCAGGAACTTGCCTGTGGCCGGATCGTAGAGTTCCGCGGATTTGTAGAAATCCTGATTACGGCGCATGCCCCCGGCGATGAGCACTTTGCCGTCGGGAAGAAGAGTCGCCGTGTGGCCGGAGCGCGCCTCGAGCATCGGCGCCGCAGGCGAGAGCGAACCTGCGTTTCGCGGTTCAGTGGTGTGGAAGGCGGTGCGGGGCAGTTGCGGCGAAGGCGAATGTAAAGATGATGCAGGCGGTGAGCAGCAGGCGGGAACGAAGCATGTCGTCCTCCTGAATGAATCAGACGCGCATCCCACCCTCGGTTAGCAGTCTAACTGCGAGGGTGTTGGAGTAGAATCATGGTCGCAGGGGGAATTTTATGGCGACAACACCCGTTAAGCAATCGGAGCAGGCGTCATCGATGAGCGCGGAACTGATTGGCTTCGACGAAGCGATGGATCGACTCTCTCGCGAGGAGCGGTTTCGCGCAACCATTTATGCCATAAACACTCTCTTGGTGCAGAAGGGTATTTATTCGCCCGAAGAATTCGAGCTCCAGTTCCGTCAGTTCGCACAGAAGAGCCTGCGCTAGCGGTCGCGTTTGGGCGTTTTGGCGTGGATGTCCTTCCACTTCGGCATGTGACACTTAGGCGAGTTGCAGCGCTCGTGAGCTCCAATCTCACAGTTGGCGCATTCGCATTCGCACCAGAGCGATTCCTTCTTTGTCTCTTGGCCCTTGCCCGCCTTTGTCATTGGCAGCCGCCTCTTGCGTATTCAATGGATAGATAACGGAGTGCCGTTTGCTCCCGGCAAGAAAGGTCTGGACAGGGAGATTTCCGAGAAATCGTAGCGCCATCCAGCGAACTACGCTCCCACCAACTCTTTCTTCTCGCTGGGCTCATACTCCACGATGTAGCCCGCGACCGCGCTGGCCGCAACCGTCAGCGGCGAGGCGAGATACATCTGGCCGGGACCGCTGCGGCCGGGGAAGTTGCGGTTCTGCGCGCTGATCACAACCTGGTCGGGACGCGTCGAAACTCCCGGACCCGCGTTGATGCAGGCTCCGCAACTGGGCTCGATCACGTGCGCTCCCGCTTTTTGAAATACATCCAGATATCCGCGGCGCAGGCAGTATTCGCGCGTCTCCTGCGATCCGAACTGAATGTAAAACTGCACCGAGTCTGCAACGCGCTTGCCTTGTTTGAGCGCATCGGCGAGCACGAGGGCGTACATATCCATGTCTTCGTTCTTGCCGGCGGTGCAGGTGCCGCCGTAAGCGATTTCGACCGGGCACGGGCGTGTTCAGTTCACGGACATATTTTCCGTTGCCCGGATCGCCCGGCGTCGCAACCATGGGCGTGATGTCGGCGGCGTCAAGTTCGATCACGTGCGCGTACTGTGCGCCAGGATCGCTGTAGAGACCTTCGATCATGGCCTCGGCCTTCGCGCGATCGATGCCGCGGCGCTCGACCAGAAAATCGACTGCCTTCTTGTCGGGCGCAACGATGCCGGTGAAGCCGCCGATTTCCGCCGCCATGTTGGTCATGGTGGCGCGCTCGTCCACGCTCAGTTCTTCGATGGCCTCGCCCGCGTACTCCATGACTTTGGCCAGACGCCTTGCCGCTGCGCACGTAATCGAGGCTGAGAATCTTCAGAATGAAATCTTTGGCGGTGACGTTGGGATGCCGCTTGCCGCGAACGACAATCTTCACCGACTCGGGCACTTTGACCCGAACATCTTTGGTGATCCACGAATTGAAAACGTCGGTGGTGCCGATGCCAAACGCGACGCAGCCGATCGCGCCCACATGCGGCGTATGCGAATCCGAGCCAATGTTCAGTTGCCCAGGCAGCGCGTAGCTTTCAAGAACGATGGAGTGGCAGATGCCTTCGGAACCTTTGCGGTCGGTCAATTCGCCGTGCAGCCGTATTCCCTGCTTCTTGGCGAAATCCTGCTGCTTGAGTTTGAGTTGCGTGGCCAGATCGAGCAGGCCGAGCTTTTTCTTCTCTTCGGAGATCACCTCGTCGAGAAATGTCAGGTGATCGCGGAAGAACAGGATGCTGGCGGGATCGTTGACCTTGGCGTCTTTGCCGACATAGCGCTCGAAGAAGATCGCCGCCATGGGCGTGACGTATTCATGGCTGAAGCGCAGATCGGCGCGGGCAAATCCGGTGTCGCCCGGCTTGACTGACGAAACGCCGACTTCGCCTTTTTCATTCATCATGTGTCGCGCAAAAATCTTCTCGGCCAGTGTCATCGGCCGTGTGGCGCGAGCGTCCCTCGTCCGCGTCTGTACCTGCCTCCTGAATCGGTGGCAAGAAAACTTTCCCCTGCATGCGCGCCACATTGAATGGAAACAGCCCGCCGTACTCGATCACCTGCCGCGTAATCTCATCTTCGCCGGCGGTGAATTCGCTCAGGGCAATCTCTTCCCCGCCCCGAATGCGGTCGATCAACGAAAAATTGGTCGAAGTCAGCAGGCCCAGATTCTGGCAATTCTGCTTGTAGATGCGCTCAATGTTCTCGGCGATCACGCAACGAATGCCAGCGCACATTTCCGCATACGGAGACTGCTCGCGGCTCGAGCCTTTGCCGCGCCGCTTGCCGCTGACCGCGCATACGAATCCTCCGCGCTTCACATCGCTGCGGCCAATCGGGGTCACGCTGCCGCACTTCAATCCGAGGTACGGAATCTCGCCCAGCGTTTCGTCGAAGTAGAAACAATAGTGCGCGGGCGTGATCTCGTCGGTCGAAATGTCGTCGCGCAGCTTGGGATTGTTGGCCGGATTCTTCGTGTCCCAGGGCAGGTCTTCGCCCGCGAGTTGCCGCTTGATCAGTTCCGGATCTTCGGTGAGAAAAAGAATGCGTCCTGGCAGCCGGACCTTGTCCGGGCGCTTTTCGATCTTGCGTTCGAGCAGTGAGTCGATCACGGTTAACCTGGATTTTGAGATTTAAGCGCCCGGCGGATGAGCGCTCCCACAGCATTTATTGTAACGCGGGATGCTACCGCTCAGTAGGTGCGCGGGTCGGGCAACGGATCCAGCCCTCGCCCTGCAAAGATCTCCTGAAATTCATTCACCAGCACGTCGTGCACCAGGCCGTTCGAGGCCAGCGTCTCGCGGCTGTTGAGTTCAAACGCGGAGCCGTCGAAGCGCGTGACCTTGCCTCCGGCTTCTTCCACGATCAGCGCACCGGCCGCAGTATCCCACGGGTTGAGATTAAATTCCCAGAAACCGTCGAAGCGTCCGCTAGCGACGTTGCACAGGTCCAGAGCAGCGGATCCCGCCCGCCGCACACCGTGAGTGCGCAGCGTGATCTGGTGATAGAAGAAAATATTCGGATTCTTGTGCCGCTTGTGGCTGGGAAACCCGGTCGCCAGGAGACATTCCTTCAACTGCGCGGCTTTCGAAACATGAATTGTTTCGCCGTTTAGCTTCGCGCCTCTTCCCTGCTCCGCGCTGAACAGTTCGTCGCGCGTGGGATCGTACACCACGCCCGCAATGCGCTGCCCGGCGCGGCCTGCGGCGCGATCTTCCGCGGCCAAGTATTCCAATGCCATGGACACGCAAAACACAGGGTATCCGTGCGCAAAATTCGTGGTTCCGTCGAGCGGATCGACGTACCAGCGATAATCGCTGCCCCGATCGTTCAGTCCCTGCTCTTCGCCCAGCACATCGTGCCCCGGAAACTGGCTGCTGATGCGCTCGCGGATCAACGCTTCCGAGGCGCGGTCGGCCGCGGTGACCAGATCGGCGTCGCCCTTGTATTCGATCTTCACCTTCTGATGAAAGTAGTGCAGGATGAGCGCGCCCGCCTCGCGGGCAATGACCGACATGGCGGGAAGAAAGCTGTCAGGATGGCGGGCAGGGGATGGCATGCGTCTGGCTCAGCCCTGCTTGCGTTTTCCGCCGTCCTCGGCGATGTACATGATCTCGTGTTTGTAGATGAAAAGATTGGGAGCGCCTTCGCGAGTCAGTCGCACCATGTTGCGGTCGTAATACTCGATCCAGCCACGGACCATCTGCCCGTCAAGCAGCTTGATGGTGACCGCTTTCTGTTTTTCACCGAGCGCCTTGAGAAAGGCAGCTTCTTCAAACGTATCTTGCGGAGGAGGCGTCCGGCCGCGTTTGGCCGCGCCGGCATTCGCTTGCGGAGCACGAAACGACATGCAGGCATTGTAACAAAGGCCGTTGCCGGCTGGAGGCGTGCAGAAAGGCGATCAGCCTACCGCAGGTGCTACGCCGTTGCCGCGCTCGGCCGAGATTCTCCAGTACCGCACTGCGAGCCAGGCCAGGATGGCAAACACTACAAACGGAAGCGATGCCGCCATTCGCGTGGGAAAGACCAATAGCGCCGGGTTGCGCGCCCAGGCGGGGACTACCAGAGAAATGATAGCGACGGCGCACGCCGTCATCCACTGCCACAAAATTGCGAAGAAGCCTGCCAGCAAGAGCAATCGAACCGGCGGACTTGCACGCAGAATGTCTGCCCGCCTCGACCAGATCCAGAAGATCGCCGGCAGCAACACAATCTGATCGTAAACCGCGCCCCCGGTCGGAAGCAGCAATGCCGTAACCGTGAGCACCAGGCTGACTCCCAGGGAGAATCCGGGAGAGCCTGCGGTCTGCATCCTTGTGCGCCAGGCGATTGCGGCGGCTGCCGCCAGCATGGCCAACGCAACTGCCGTCCCCAGCACTTTTCCAAGTATCAACTGCGGAAGCGGAGGCAGAGTGTAGCCTGAGTACTGCATGGCGGTTCGCCACCACCCCGACCACCATCCTGGAAGAATCAGTTCAGCTGCGAGGCACAGCACCGCCATCGAAACTATGCAGCTTATGGCGAAGCCTTTTCGCCGCCGCCAATCACTGATGGCCCACAGCAATAAGAATAGAGCCAGCAACCACACCATCTGCGGCTTCACCGAGGCACAGGCGAATGCGATTCCAGATAGGATCAGCCGATCTCGCGTCAGCGCTTCAATCGCCAGGGCCAAGGCCGCAGCCGTCAGCAGTCCTGCCTGTTGCGCATAGAGTCCTTCGAGCACGGGATAACTCACCAGCGTCAGAATGATGACGATGAGCAGCGCTGTGGAGGAAATCTGCATTCGTAATGCGCTCAGCCAGAGAAAAACGCTCAGCGCAGTGAGTGGAGCCAACAGTAGAGTCAGCACGATGCGAACTCCATCAAAGCTCAATGGCAGAAGCGGAGCGGCCAGCAGGTCGGTATAAAGAGGATAAGAAAACGCGCGGTACTCGGGCGGAAAATCACCCGGACGATTCGGATCCATGGTGCGCCCGTAGAGCCCTATCTGGATCGCGCGTGTAGTCTCCGGGGTGTACGGATCGGTGCGATGTTCAAACAGCGCGCGCCCGGTCAGCCAGATGGGATAGAAATCGCCGCCATAGGAATATTGCACGCCCATCGCCCGGGCTTCACTTTGGCGGCGGGACTGCGGCAGGAGCAGGCCGAAGTAGTAGTAACAACTTCCAATCGCGAAAAAGATCGTGAGAATCAATGCAGCTCTGAGTTGCGGGCGCATGCGCGTTTCGTGGTTCACTTTACGCCGGCCTTTTCTGAGCTAAGGCTTTCATCAGCGCATGCTGGTTGCGTGCAGGCAGGTTGCGGACTGCGGATCGAGCCATCGCGAAATACACATCGAGCGCTCCCTGATTTCTCCGCAGCACTCGCAGATGCCGCCGCACGGTGTCAACATCCCCGCGGATGATCGGCCCGCTAAACGCTCCCCGCGCGCCGAATTTGGCGTAATTGGCAACTGTCTGCTGCAGAATCGGAGTCATGCGCCGTCGAGCTGCACTTTTGCTGATGCCTGCCATGGCGGCAACTTGCTCTGCCGTGACCAGCAGCGCCACTAAGAAGGGCGAGGCAAAGGTTCCCCAGGCGTGGTAAGCCGCCTTGTCGGTTTTTCGAATGGAGAATGCGTGGCCTCCGAGATCGGTCACAATCCGGCGCGCTAACCGCGTTGCGGCGGCATCGCCTTCGACCGCGAACGGAACGCCCGTGAGTGAAGGCTGCGAGCCGCGCACGAATGTCATAAACGGATGTACCGATGCGGCCGCCGCTCCCTGCAGGCGCAACGGGGCTCAGTTCATCACTGGTCAGCGCGCCGCTGGAATGAAGACGCAATCTTTCCTCGCCACTCGAACTTCGCCCATGACTTCGCGAGCGGACTCGATCTTCGCATCCGGAACACAAAACCAGATCACCTCTGCGCGCAATCTGCTAGGAACTCCGGCCATGGCCTGCGCCTTAACTTCCCTTGCCAATCGCCGCGCCTTGTTGAGTGATCCTGAATTCGATCGAGCGATCACCGCTTCGATCGTATATCCCGCACGCCGCAACGACACGGTCAGAGCAGTTCCAAGATTCCCCGCTCCGACAATGGCAATCGTTGGCTTTGCCGCCATGCCCGGCAGCATAGCAGAAGCCGCGCACCGAACTGAGGGAGCGAAACCGAATCGTTATCAAGATCAAAGCGCGAGCTCTTTCCGCGAAATTTTCTGCGCCCATGCAGTGCTTTATATTGTGAACATGGCCAACTCATCTGCTCGCAAGAAAACTGTTTCGCCAGCGCGATCCAGCAAGACTCGATCCCTCAAGAAACCTGCAAAAGGCCGCCTGCTCTCCTCACGCACGGTGTATCGCGGGCCGGTGTTCTGGGTGACGACCGACCATGTCGCGGAGCCCAACGGGGTTCGGGCGCGACGCGATGTGGTTCATCACTCAGGATCTGTAGTTGTGCTGGCGGTGGACGATTCCGGCTCATCCCCGCGCGTTTTGCTGGAGCGTCAATACCGGCACGCCGCGCAGGATTATCTGTGGGAGCTACCGGCCGGGCGCATCGACCCGGGCGAACAAGACCTCAAGGCGGCCAAGCGCGAGTTGCTGGAAGAAACTGGATACACTGCGCAAGAGTGGCGGCGGATCTTCAAGTTTTATGCGAGTCCAGGGTTTGTGGCCGAAACCATGGCCGTCTATCTGGCAACCGGTCTGCGGCAAGGGAAGGCTCAGCCGGAAGAAGATGAGGTAATTCAGAAGCGCATGGTCCCGCTGAAAACTGCGGTGGCCATGGTGCTCAGCGGGACTATTCGAGACTCCAAGACGATCTCTTCGGTCCTCTGGCTCGATCACATGATGCGCACCAAGCAAACTACGCAACGAACTTAGAGCAGGATTTTCTTTTGCACTCAAGAGATTACGGCAGCTTCGGTTTTGTGCCCTACTATTTTCAGCGTTTGCATATCGACACAGTAGTTTCCTGTAGGGCCTGTCCTTTCACGACCTTAAGGTACACATTTCCTTGACAGCCCCTGCCTGCAGCGACAAAATGCAAATTATTGAATGACTGTGGGGAGCATGTCCTTAGTTCCCCGGACGTGCGGAAAGAGGGGGTAAGTGGATCGCCTGAAAGGAACCGTGAAGTGGTTCAACAACGCCAAAGGGTATGGGTTTATCGGGCGCACGGATGGACCGGATGTATTCGTTCATTACAGCGCAATTTCCTCTGAGGGGTATAAGAGCCTGCAAGAAGGTGACCAGGTAGAGTTCGAAATTACCGAAGGTCAAAAAGGTCCGCAGGCGGCCAACGTAAGCAAAGTGGCGTAGCTCAGTTTCGATTGGTTGTAGTACGAAGGCGACCAGCACGTTGGCGGAATACGGAAGTGTAAGCCTTTCACTTCTCCAGCCGAAAACCAGCCAGAGAACAATTCAGATTTGATTGTCCGGATTTGATCTCCGACGTTTGATCATCCGGATTCGATCATCCGGATTTAATCATCAATGACCGGCGATGACTTCGCCCGGTCCTGGATTCCCCGGTGGCGGCGGCATATCCGGCGGAGGCATGCGCGGCGCGGGAGAGGCTCCATTCGTGGGTTGCGGCACGTCAGAGGGATCGTCCCCCGGACGCCGTAAGCTGGGAGCACTCGCGGGGCGATCCTGATCCCTCTTCTTCGCTTCGGTATCCTCGTCGCCCGGATGCTTCAGGATGATTTCTCTCTCGGTGCGCACAATCTTCTGGCCGCCCACCCGCATGGTTTCGACGCGCACGACTTCATCGTTCACAATGCGGACGAAATCCACATCCTGCGGCAGAGCGCCGTAGATCCATTCCTCATACTCGATCTCGCCATCTTTCTCGCGCACTTTCTGGGGCGGCTTGCCCATGGCATGAATCACCATGTCGGTGTTCATCCCAATGAGCACATGGTGCGCCTGAATGGCTTCTTTCACCTTGGGCGGGACAGTGTCGAGGTAGGCCTGCTCTTTGTTGCGCGCATTGAAATCGAGCACCGGAATTAGCAAGATCGCGCAATTGTTGTGCGGTCATCTCTGGAACATATTTATCGAAGTAGATGTCCAGATAAGTTCCATGCGGATTTTGCGGGGCTTCCCCTTGCCCGAGCGGAACCTGCGCGCCGCCATTGCCGGAAACCTCGATATGCTGGTACCACTTCTTGCGATGAATGGGACCACCATTGATCTCGAAGTGAATGTGGTTATCCTTGATCTGCACCCATGAGATTAGCGCCGGATCACCGGGCTTGATCGCCGGACCGTATACAGCTAACGCCTGCTGCAGATCTTGTCCGTTAGGCTCGGTGGTTCCATCCTTGAGCAATAGTCCCTTCGTGCCCATCGGGAACAGCGTGCGCGCGTAGACCATTTGGGTCTCGAAGTCGCGGATGATCTCGTAGCGGGTTTGCTTCGCCATGCGGGGCGAGTTGCCGGGGATCGGAGGCGCGGAGGGCTTTATCTCCGGCAGTCGAATGGTGATCGGTGTGGGAGCGGGTTGACTTTGACTTTGAGATTGAGGCTGATCGCTCGTCTGCCCGTAGCAGCGCGGCAATGCGACAGCACTCAGTAGGAATACCGACAGGAAGAACGCGCCGCGAAGACGTTCCATAGAGCACCCCAGAAACCAGTGGCTTCATTATAGCTCTGGCCGGTTCAGCCTCGAACGGGAACTTTTAGAGAAGCAGCATCCGTGCCCAGCAGAAGTTGAGATGAGAAGAGGCGGGATCGGGTTGTTAGCGCGGGCGAAACTTACGTCAGATTCAGGGCTTTCTTGATGGTTCCGCGCTCTTTTTGAATTTTTTCCTGCAGCAGTGTGATGGCGTAGATCAGTTGTTCCGGCCGTGGCGGGCAGCCCGGCACATACACATCCACCGGGATGACCTGGTTCACGCTCTGCACCAGCGCGTAGTTCTGAAACACCCCACCCGAAGTCGCGCAGGCGCCCATTGAGATCACCCACTTCGGCTCCGGCATCTGCTCCCAGAGCAGACGAATCACGGGCGCCATCTTGTTCGAAACGCGGCCGGCGATAATCATCAGGTCGCTCTGTCGCGGTGATGGACGAAACACTTCCGCGCCGAAACGCGCGATATCGAAGCGCGAAGCTCCCATCGACATCATCTCGATGGCGCAGCAGGCCAAGCCAAAGGTCATCGGCCAGATCGAACTCTTGCGCATCCAGTTCACGGCGGAGTCCAGCGTGGTAAGCACAACGCCTTCCGGAGTCGGGTTTCCGTAGGTCAGGTCCTTGACGACTCTCTTGCCGTTTTCGACGTCGACGTACGGACCGAAATTCAATTCACGCGCCATGACTTAATTCTAAACCATGCGAACGATCTCATTTCCACGGGGCTTCCTTCGTGTGACTTCGTGTCCTTCGTGGTAATGATTTTCCGAAATTCACTTGACAAGCCGCGCCTATGGAGTACTCTTTCCGAAATCTTCCCCGATGGGTGGTTCCGGGCCCTGGCTTCAATTCCAAGTCCACGTGCGGTGTAGTCGAAAAATGCGCCCTGCACATCTCCAGCACATCTGAAGATGTGCGTAGGACGGATGGCGCCCAGGCGAACACTCCAAAGGAGAAGACAATGAGTTCCCTGCTTTCTTTCACTGCCGGACAAGGCAGAGGCAAGCGGTTCAGCCACGTGCCTCCGGTGACGGGCGGCCCCAAGCTTCAGGTTCAGGCTTCCGCCGGAGCTGCTGCTTCCATTCAGCTTCCGCACTATCCATTTCAACCGCTGCCGCCGCCGAATGGGCCGGCGCCATATCGCTTCGATTTGGCGCAACTGCTGTCGGCCGACGACGTCAACAAAATCAAGGCCGCGAGCTCCATGGTCTTCCATACCGTGGGCGACACCGGCGACGCGCGCGGACGCCAGCAGGATTTCGTCGCCGCCATGATGACAGAAGACGCGCAAAATCAGGCGGACAACAAGAAGCCGGCATTCTTCTATCACCTGGGCGACGTCGTCTATTTCGCCGGCGACATCGACATGTACGGCAACAACTTCTACGAGACCTACAAGGACTATCCCGGATTCATCGTCGCGATTCCCGGCAATCACGATTGCCAGCCGGACGATCCGCAGGATGGTCCCGTCGATCCCACGAAGAAACCGCTGGATGGGTTTGTGCAGAACTTCATGTCGAAGAATCCCGGGCAGCTGGGTTCGTTGAAGACGGCTTCCAATCGCACCCAGATGGATCTGCCCAACGTTTACTGGACCTTCACCACGCCGTTCGCGACGATCATCGGATTGTTCTCAAACGTCGGAGAGACCGAGGGAGAGATTCATCCCGATCAGGTCGCATGGTTCCAAAAAGAAGTGGCGGCGGCGGATCCGAATCTGGCGCTGATTGTGAGCGTGCATCATCCCCCGTTTTCGGGCGACACAGAGCACATGGGCAGCAGCGTGGTGGACGGCATTCTCACCAAGAGTTTCCAGGCAGCCGGACGCTATGCCGATCTGATTCTTTCCGGGCACGTGCACAACTATCAGCGCTTCACCAATGTCGTGAAGGGGCCCAAGGGACAGTTGCAGATTCCGTGCCTGGTGGTGGGCGCCGGCGGATACACGAATCTGGGCAAGTTGCAGAAGATCAATGGAGCCTATCCTGATCCGAGCAAACCGTTGGCCGTTCAAAGCGGACTCACGCTCGAGACTTACGACCACGACAATTTCGGATTCCTGCGGCTCGAGGTCAGCAAGACTCTGATTAACGGGACCTATACCTCAGCTCCGTATGACCCCAGCGGAAGTCCGCCTGCCAGTAAGGTGGTTGATACTTTCACGATTGATCTGGTCAAGCACACGGTCAGCTCTGGGGCCGGGGGACATAAGGGCGCAGGTAAGACTCCGCCTGCGGCGAAAGGAAAAAAGCCACCAAAGAAATCCAGCAGTGGCAAGAAGCGAGGCAGGTAATAAGCTCAAATGTTCAGCACGATCTTGCCGAACATTTGACTCTTCTCTAAATATTCGTGGGCCGCGCGGATTTCGCTCAGCGGGAACGTGCGGTCCACGACAGGTTTCAGCCGCCCCGCGAAAACGTGACCGAGAACTTCGTTCAGATCGCTCATCGTTCCCATGTAAGAGCCGAGCAGGCTCAACTGCCGCGCGAACAGATGACGCAGGTCGACGCCAACGTTCGGCCCGGTGGTCGCGCCGCAGGTGACCAGTTTGCCTCCGCTCTTCAGCGAACGAATGCTTTCGTCCCAGGTCGCGGCGCCGACGTGTTCGATGACGATGTCGACGCCTTCTTTATTCGTGATCTTGCGGACCTCTTCGGAAATTTTCTGCTTGTAATGGTTGATGCCATAGTCGGCCCCGAGCGCACGCGCTTTTTCGAGCTTCGGTTCATCGCCCGCGGTGGTGATCACGCGGCAGTGAAATAACTTGGCAATCTGAATCGCCGCGATGCCCACACCTGAACTCCCGCCTAAGACAAGCACCGTCTGTCCTGTCCGCACGGCCGCTCGCCCGACAAGCATGTGCCATGCTGTGACAAAGACCAGCGGCACGCTCGCCGCCTGCACGAAGTCGAGCGCATCCGGAATCGGAATCACGTTAGCAACTGGCACGGCGATCAGTTCGCAATTGCCGCCATCCACGGCGTTGCCCAGAACGGTGAACTCGCGGCATTCGTTCTGCAATCCAGCCACGCACTTGGCGCAATGTCCGCAGAAGTGCATGGGCGCAACCAGCACGCGCTGCCCGGCTTTGAATCCTTCGACGTACTCGCCGACCTCGGCAATCTCGCCCGCAATGTCGCTGCCCAGGATGTGCGGCAGCTTCACACCGGGCAAACCTTTGCGCACCCATACGTCAAGATGATTGACCGAGCACGCTTTGACCCGCACCAGCACCTGATCTTTGCGCTGTGACGGATCAGGAATGTCTTCGTACGTCAGAACTTCCGGACCGCCGAATTGATGAATGCGAACGGCTTTCATGTTCAGATTCCTCTCGATTTCTATCCGCTAATAGTAAGTCAAGCGCCTAGCCCTACATCTACCGATTGTGGCGATTGACTCTTGTCTGTTAACCGACTGATAATCAAACTGTAGCCTGTTGTATTCCGCATGGACATCTACGAACAAATCGTCGAGCTGCGCCGCGGAGGCCGTCGCGGAGCCGTCGCCACCATCGTCAATGTGCGTGGGTCGATTCCTTCCTTCAAGACGGCGAAGATGCTGGTTCGCGATGACGGCTCGATTGTGGGCACGATTGGCGGCGGATGCGTCGAGGCTGACGTCTGGCAGGCTGCCCGCGAGGTCATGGAATCGGAGAAGCCGCGCACCCTTCATTTCGATCTCAACCAGGATCCGAAATACGATACTGGGCTGGTTTGCGGCGGAACACTTGAAGTATTCATTGAACCAGTTCTGCCTCCAGTATCACTTTATATATTCGGCGCAGGTCACGTTGCAGTAAGCCTTTGTCAGGTGGCAGCGAGCGCCGGCTTTGACGTTATCGTCACCGACGACCGCTCCTCCTATGCCACCAAAGAGCGCTTCCCGGCTGCCCACGATACTCACGCCATGGAATTCGACGAGGCCATGCGGACGCTCGATCCCAACGAATCTTCCTACATCGTGATCGTGACGCGCGGCCATCGTGACGACATGCGCATCCTGCGTTGGGCGGTGCAGACGCGGGCGCGTTACATCGGCATGATCGGATCCAAGCGCAAGGTCATCGCAATTTTCAAGACCCTGCAGGAGGAAGGCTTGAAAGCGGACCTGTTCGATCGCGTACACGCTCCCATCGGGATCGACATCGGAGCCATCACCCCGGAAGAGATCGCGGTTGCCATCACCGCCGAAATGATCGCGATCCGCCGCCACGCCAGCAGCTCGCTTCCCCATCTCAGCTGGTTCCAGCAGAAACATGCAGATCAGAACGAAGCGGATGCAAATGAAGCCGCTGCATCAGTACAGAACTTGGACGACCAGAACGCGTAACCCCGCTCACTGACTTTCTCCCCGCTTTCTGCTATCTTCCGCTCAATGTCCCGCAGTTCCAGCTTTGCCGGAGTCATTCTCGCCGCGGGCGAGTCTTCGCGCATGGGCCGGGACAAGGCCCTGCTGCCCTGGCCTCCACAAGTGGCGGGACAAGCACCATCCACCGAGACTTTTCTTTCTGCAGCCATTCAAAGTCTGTCGTCCACTGACTTTGTTGTGGTGGTTGCCGGAGCCAACGAAGTGACTCTGAGTCCAATCGTTTACGCCAATGGAGCCTCGATCGTCGTTAACCCCGATCCCAGCCAGGGCCAGTTCAGTTCCCTGCAGGTGGGATTGCGCGAAGTGCTGAACCGGGGACGCGATGCCGCCATGGTCACTCTCGTCGACCGCCCTCCCGTTGGCGCCGCGACGCTCGAATTGCTGCGCACTGCCTTCGACTCATCCTCGCCTGAAATCTGGGCTGTTGTGCCGGAATTCTCCGGACATCACGGCCATCCTTACCTGGCAACGCGCGAACTGATCGAATTCTTCCTGAAAGCGCCGGCAAGTGCGACGGCTCGTGACATAGAACACAGCCATCAGCAGCACATTCGCTACGTGACGGTCAGCGACCCGTTCGTCGCATTGAACGTCAACACGCCCGATGACTACGCTGCACTCGCTATGAGGGAGTCGAACTCGAATCTGCCTTGAAATTGCGTAAGGCAGCCGCGCTCCGCTATCGTCGAAGAGCATGGAAATCTCAGATCCTCAAGCTTCTGCCATGACCCGCGAGGAATTTCTGGACTCGGTCGTCACCCTGAAGCCCGCGGTCGCGGCATTCGACTGCGACGGAACCCTTTGGTCGGGCGATTCGGGTGAAACGTTTTTCGATTGGGAAGTCAGGACCGGTCTGGTTTCCGCCGATGTCGGCCAGGCGATGCGCACGCGTTACGCGGAATACAAGTCAGGCAAAGTCACCGAGGACAAGATGTGCGGCGAAATGGTTACCATGCATCGAGGCATGTCCGAAGCTGTGCTGATGCAGGCCGCCCGTGAATTCATGACCAACTTATTTCCGGGCCGCGTCTTTCCCGAGATGCTCGAACTGGTGCGCCGCCTGCAGGGCAACGGCTGCGAAATCTGGGCTGTCTCGTCATCGAACGAATGGGTGATTCGCGCCGGCCTCGAGCCGTTTGGCATCGGCGAGAATCGCATTCTGGCGGCAAAAGTTGCAGTTGAGAACGGCGTCGTGACGGATCGTTTGATCCGCGTTCCTTCCGGCCCGGGAAAGCCGCAAGCGCTGCGCGAAGTGGTTCGCAAGGAAATCGACGCAGCCTTCGGCAATGCTCGCTGGGACACAGAAATGCTTGCGACGGCTAAGCACGCGTTCGCGGTAAATCCGAATCCCGACCTCGAAGTCACTGCCCGCGCGCGCGGCTGGACTATCTACTTCCCCGATGAAACTCAGCGCTGATCGCCCCTTATGCGATCCCTAGTACCTCGTTGAAGAATCCAACCAGATATTTCCAAACCAGGTAATAGGCAATCAACGAAAGCGTGAATCCTATGGCGAGAACATGATACGGAATCACGATTTCGTGGAACCACACCAGGCCACGGGAAGTTGCGGCCAGAAGGCCCAACGAAGTCCCAATGATGAATCCGCTCGGCGCCAGAATGAAAGGCAGAATCGCTCCATGAAATCCAATGGGCAGATGACGGTGCGGCCGCAGCCACAGATAGAAAATGTTCCACATACCAAACAGATTGGGCACGAGCGCCATGGGAAAAATGATCGCCCGCTCGATGGGGATTGGCATCTGGAAGGTGTATCGTGCTACGACAAAACCGGTGAGCACCACTAACAGCATGACGGAAGGCACGGTGATTCCCGCCATGTAAGCCCGCAAATAAGGATGAGTATTCATAATCCCTCCAACTCAAAAATGGTAGAGCCAGATCGGAATCGAGCGTGGAAACACGCAGATTCCCAACACCAGCATCGCCAGCAGCGCCCAGTCGAACCATGGCACCGACGACAGCGCCGACGGAGAGAACATCGCGGCGAGCCAGTGCCGATGACTTGCGCTCTGGTCAAGACGTCGGAGCATCTGCGGCCAAAGGTCGCGCTGCAACTCGCTATTCGACGGTGGAATTGACTGCTTCAACACGGATCTGCTTCAACAAATCGGCGAACTTCTGTTCTTCGTGTTCATGCATAGGTCAGGTTCCCTAATTTCTTTCTCAACAACTGAACGGCTCGAAACAGCCTCGACTTCACGGCCGCGGCTGAGATGTCCAGCGCCTCAGCGATTTCAGAGTGGGACTGGTCTTCAATCAGGGCCAGCGTCGCTACGATTCGAAGTTTGGCCGGCAGTTGCTGGAATGCAAGCCTCGTGCGCTCCCGTATCTCGCGCTGCACCGCAGGATTCCCGCCCGCGTGGCTAGCCGCGAATTCGCTGCCCATATCGTCGTCCATCGGCATCTCCCGGCTGGGCTTGGTCTTTAAGTAGTCGAGAGCCGCGTTGGTGGCGATTCTCCGCGCCCAGGCTCCGAAGCTGCGCGCGGGATCGAAGCGGGCGTGCGCGCGGTGAATTCGCCAGAACGTTTCAATCGTCAGATCCTCAGCCGCCGCGGGATCGCGGACAATCCGCACTATCCAGCCATAAACCTCGGATTGGAATTGACGGAACAAAGTCTCGAAGGCCTCCAGTTCGCCGGCAGCGAACCGTTGCATTACGTCCGAGGACTGTTCCAACACTTCCATTTGCCTTCCTATATACGCTTACTGGAGCCAGGCAGCGATCGTTTCATATTTTTTCTGGAAGTTCCGTTCCGGGGGGCGGGCCGTTCCGGTCCGTTTACAATTTGAATGTATGTATTCGCCGCAGTTGCTCGATCATTTCCAGAATCCGCGGAATGCCGGCGATCTCCCTGGCGCCGACGCGTCCGCAGAGATCGAGAATCCGGCCTGCGGCGATGTCTTGCGATTCAGCCTGAGAGTAAAGTCCGGACGAATTGTTGAAATCCGGTTCAAGGCCAAAGGCTGCGTCGCTTCCATGGCCTGCGCTTCGGCGCTCACAGAATTGGTAGTGGGGAAGACTGTGGAAGAGGCGCGGGCCGTCAGCCGTGAACAGCTGATCGCAAGCGTAGGCGGCCTTCCGCAGGCTTCGACGCATGCCGCTCAGCTCGCATTGGACACGCTCTCAACCGCGCTCGCTCGCGTCCAAACGGAGCCCCGGGCATGACTTCCTCGCACACGCCGCGCCGCATTGCCTGCCTGCAGCCGAGCGCGACTGTCATCCTCCACACAATCGGGGAGCTCGAACGTGTGGTGGCCTGCACGCGCTATTGCGCCGACGTCGTCCGCGAGGTAGCTGACGGATCACGCAAAATCCTCGCGGATTCCTGGACTGCCGATGCCGCCGAGATCATCGCCGCCCGACCCGATCTTGTGATTGCGGCTGTGCCTTATCAGGTGGAGGCGATCGGAGAGATCCTCAAAGCGGGCGCGCGATTCCTTGGTCTCGCGCCTAAATCTCTGGCGGACATCTATACCGACATCGCAACCGTTGCAGGCACTGTGGGTCGCGCCGATCGCGGCGAAGCAGTGATCTCACAAATGCGGGGCCGAATCGAGCAGACTCGTGCGCGAGTCAGCGGAACTGTTCGACCGCGAGTCTATTGCGAAGAATGGGGCAACCCGCTGATTACCTCGCAGGCGTGGGTCGCCGAACTCGTCGAAGCCGCCGGCGGTGAATTCCTCACGGCTCCGGCGCGCCAGATTACCGCCGAAGAAATCTTGCAACTCGACCCCGAGGTGGTCATCGCCGCGTGGTGCGGAGCGGGCGATCGCGTTCCCCTCGAAAAGATCGTGGCTCGCCGCGGTTGGGAGCAAACCCGCGCCGTCGAGAACCGGCGCGTTTATTGCATCAGCGATGAACTTCTCAATACTCCCGCCCCTACGCTGTTGCAAGGCCTCGATGCACTTGCGTACGCCATTCATCCGGAGATTTTCCCGCGCCCCCGGGGAATCCGGCAGATCACTGCCATCGGCTACGCGCCAGTCGTCGAGAACGGTCCGGTGAGTTAAGATTCAGGGATGGTGGTTGCCGACAAGATTCAGGAAACCCGCGAAGAAATCAGCCAACTTGCTCAGTCCGCAAGGAACGCGCAAGAACTCATGCAGAAGATGGTCAAACTGCTGCATGAACGCATGTTGAAGTACAACTGGGTGGGCTTCTATCTGCTCGAGCCCGGAGCTCAACCGCCGATGCTGGTCCTTGGCGAGTTCGAAGGCGCGATGACGCCGCACACCCGCATTCCGCTGAACCAGGGTATCTGTGGCGCCGCCGCTTCGAGCGGCCAAACGGTTGTGGTCGACGATGTCAGCAAAGACCCGCGCTATCTGGCCTGCTCGCTTGAAACGAAGTCTGAAATTGTGGTTCCGGTCTTCGTCCACGGAAAAATCGTGGGCGAACTCGACATCGACAGTCACTTCTCGGCTGCCTTCACTCCTGAACACCAGGGACTGGTGCAGTATTGCGCCCAACTCGTGGGGAAAAAGCTGGAAGCTTCGACCCAATGAAACGCGTAGTCGCAGCTTTGATTGAAAAAGAAGGCAAGCTACTAGTGTGCCAACGCACGCGCCACCAGACGATGCCGCTGAAATGGGAGTTCCCGGGCGGCAAGATCGAAGATCGAGAGCAGCCACGTGATGCTCTTCGACGCGAACTGGAAGAAGAACTCGGAATCCTGGCCACTGTCGGCGATGAAGTGAAGCGCATTCAGCACGAGTATCCCAACGGCGGCATGGTGGAGCTGCGCTTCTTCGTCGTGCGTGAATATAAAGGCGAAATTGAGAACCGCATCTTCAAAGACATGCAGTGGGCTCTTCCGGCCAGCCTTCCCCAATACGATTTTCTCGAAGCCGATCTCACCCTGGTTCGCGACCTTGCTGCAGGAAAACTTCTTTAGCCTGAGCGCAGCGTCCAGAAATACGCCACCGTCAACACGATCATCACTACCGTCGTGACCCAGGCGACCAGGTTGAACAATGGCGTGTTCACGTATTCGCCCATCAGTTCTTTCTTGTTGATCAGCAGAAGCATGAAGATCAGAACGAATGGCAGCACAATCCCGTTGACGACCTGCGAGAGCACCGCAATTTTTACCAGTGGCAAACCGGGAATCAGCACGACGGCCCCGCCCGCGACAATCAACGCCGTGTAGAGCCAGTAAAACGCCGGAGCCTCGCTGAACTTCCTGCCCACTCCGGACTCAAATCCCAATCCTTCGCAAACTGTGTAGGCAGTGGAAAGCGGAAGGATGGAAGCGGCAAACAAGGAAGCATTAAACAATCCGACGGCGAAGAGAATATAAGCGTACTGTCCCGCGAGTGGTTTGAGCGCTGCAGCCGCGTCGGCAGCATATGTAATGTTGCGAAATCCGTTCACGTAAAGCGTGGCCGCGCAGGCCACGATGATGAACCAGGCCACAACATCGGTGAAGATGCAACCGGTGATGACATCGAGCATGGAAGCCTTGTATTGCCGCCGGGTCACGCCCTTCTCCACGATGGACGACTGCAGGTAGAACTGCATCCAGGGAGCGATCGTCGTGCCGACCACGCCGATCACCATGTAGAGATAGGCCTGCTCGCGAAATGCTTTCAGGTCGGGCGGTTTGAAGGTGGCGAGAGTTGCCTCCTTCCACGCTGGGTGGGCCAGGACGCCCGCAAAAATGTAGGTGATATAGAAAAAGGATGCCGCCAGGAAAACTTTTTCGACGCTCTTGTACTGCCCCTTAACCACGATCAGCCAGACAATCACGCAGCATACCGGCACGGTGGCATAACGCGGCAGGCCAAACAATTCCAGGCTGGTGGCGATGCCGATGAACTCCGTCACCACGTTGCCAAAGTTGGTGATCAGGATGCCGACCATCATCAGGAACGTGATGCGAAAGCCGAATTCCTCGCGAATGAGGTCGCTGAGCCCCTTGCCCGTAACCGCGCCCATACGGGCGCACATCTCCTGCACCACGATCAGCGATAGCGTGATCGGGATCATGGTCCACAGCAGGAGATGTCCGAACTGCGCCCCGGCGGACGAGTAGGTTAGGATGCCGCCGGCATCATTATCGACGTTCGCGGTAATAAAGCCCGGTCCGACTACGGCAAAGAACAGCAGGATCCGGATCTTCCAACGTCTCCAGAACTTCATGCGCATATTTCGCAAACATATGGATGGAACGAAAAGCTGGTGCAACGACCGAACAGAATAAACGCAGGCAATGGATCTGGCCAAACGAAAAACGTTGCGGGCAGTCCTACAGTTTCGCCCTCAGCATGCTGATCACGTCGTCTGAGGTGATGATGCCGGTCAGCTTGTTGTGCTCATCCACAACAGGCAGCGTCAGCAAGTTGTACTTGTCGAATAGTTCGGCAACTTCGTTTTCGGAGAGATCTTCGCGCGCCAGGACCAGCGGCTCTGAAACCAGCGACAGCATCGGGGTGGAGGGATCTGCCAGCGCGACTTTCGCCAGCGGCACAGCCCCCGTGAGCGTGCCGTGCGAGTCTACAAGATAAATCGTGCTCACCGATTCCACTCCGCCTTCAAACTCGCGCATCGAATCGATCGCATTGCGCGCCGTCGCCGTGACCGGAAGCGCCAGAAATTCTGTGGTCATACGCCCCGCGGCCGAGCCTTCCCGGTGCTCCAGTAACTCGACGACGTCCTGCTGAGCCTCCGGCTCCATCTGCACCAGGATCTGCTCGGTCCGATCTTCCGAAAGATCGGCCAGCAGGTCTGCGGCGGCGTCAGGATTCATTTCCTCGACAATGTCGGCGGCGCGTCCCGAGTCGAGAGACTCCAGAATCGACTTCTGCACTTTGGGCTCGACCTCTTCCAGAGCGTCGGCCGCCGTCTCTTCGTCAAGCGTCTGAAATACGGCCTGGCGCTCGTCCGGCGCGAGATCTTCGACGATGTCCGCAATGTCGGCCGGATGCAGCGTTGCCAGCCCCTCATGGGAAATCTTCAGCCGCACGCGGCGCGCCGGATCGGTTTCAATGATGTCGACGAAGTTCCAGGGAATACTGCGTGGCGGGATTCTCCCCAGCAGCGAAAACAGTGCTGCCTTGGGAGCAAGTCCGTGGAGCAGGCGTCGCACGGCGCCTCGCGCTCCCACGTCCACCGAGTGCACTCGCAAGATGGTTCGTGGCTGGCCTGCTTCGCGGTGAGAATCGAGCTGCAAATCAACGTCGTTGACCCGAACCACCTTTCGTCCGTTGATGTCGATCACTTGCTGATCGAGCAGATCCCGCTCCAGCAGAAACAGTCCCTCAGTGGCGTCGGATGGGCTCCACTCCCCTGCCGAGTTCGCTGCCTTGATGCCGCCGTTGATCTCGGTGACGGCTGAAAAGGGCAGGATGCGATTGCCGGTCTTCGTCTTTACGATGAACGACGCGATGCGGGAGCGATCCTCTTGCGGAGCCAGCGTCACCTCGCGCACGTGTCCGCTGGCCGCGCCCGAGCGGTCGTAAACGGGCGCCCCTAGCAGGTCGCTGAGAGCCAAGGTGGTCATTCCGGTTAGAGCATAAACAACTCGACTGGAATTCGGAATGAATTTCTGCTCAGGCTTTCAGAAATCTTTCGCAAAAGCGCCCTGGGACAAGCGATCTGAGAGAGATCCGTACTTGCACGTATAATTTATAAAGTGCGCCTTGTCTTCGACATCTTCGGCCAAACCCTCAGCACCCTCTGGGCGCACAAGCTGCGCTCCTTCCTGACCATGTTCGGAATCGCCTGGGGCGTGGGTTCCCTGCTACTGCTAGTGGGTGTGGGAGAGGGATTTCGTGCGGGAAACCGGCGCGAATTCGCTTCCATCGGCGAAAACGTAATTTTCATCTGGTCAGGCCGCGCTCCAGCCTTGCAAGGCAGTTTCACTGCCCTGCGCCAGTACTATCTCAACGACCGCGACTATCAGGACGTTTTGCGGGATTGCCATAGCGTCGGCGCCGCGGCCCCGGTGATCTCCCGCAACGACATCCGCGCGGTGAGCGACTTCTACCAGTCCAGCGGGCGCATCATGGGCGTCCCGGCGGACATCAACCGCATCCGCTACCTGCCCATCAACCAGGGCCGCTGGCTCAACGAGATGGATATCGTGCAGAAACGTCCTGTGATCGTTCTGGGCGATGAGACCCGGCGCACTCTGTTCCTGGGCCGGCCCGCAGTGGGTAGCACCATTTTGCTCAATGGAATCCGTTTCGAAGTGATCGGCACGTTGGCGCGCATCGGCCACGGCGACAACATGAATCAGAATCTGCAGAGTTTCGTCCCCTTCAGCGCGATGCGCGAATTTTTTCCGCCGACCAATGCGGGCGAGGCCACCAACGTGATCTCGTTCATCAACTATCAGCCGAAGACGCGTGCTCTGCATGAAACTGCGAAGGCCGAGGTACACAAAGTCATCGCCCGCAATCACGGATTTGATCCCAATAATCCCGACTCCTTCGACGAGTGGGATACGGTGCAGACCGCGGATCAGGTGGGCAAAATTTTCGACGCCATGAACACGTTCCTGGGCAGTGTCGGCCTGGTAACCCTGGCTCTGGGCGCAATCGGAATCGTCAATATTATGCTGGTAGCCGTGGCGGACCGTACCCGCGAGATCGGTTTGCGGAAAGCGGTTGGCGCCACCAACGCGAGCATCATGTTTCAGTTTTTCGTGGAAGGAGCCTTCTTGACGCTGCTCAGCGGAAGCATCGGAATCGCTGGCGCTGCCGCAATCATGGCCGCGCTTTCGGGAGTGGATATGGGCAACTTTGATCCTCCCAAGCTGGTCGCATCCACAGCGATTCTGGCGGTGGTGTCATTAACGGTCGCAGGGGTTGCGGCCGGCCTCTACCCGGCGCGGCGTGCGGCTCTGCTGGAACCGGTAGAAGCGTTACGCAAAGAATAATCAGGACGAGGAATGGACCGGACTTCTGACGAACTGCTCGAACTCGGCGAAACGGCGGCAACTCCGGAATTCTCCGCGCCGCCGTTGCCGCCCCACGCCGCCAGCCGCCTTCCCTTTCGTCCAGTGATTACTTCTTATCGGGACCTGCTGCGACAAGCCGTTTCCGCTATGCGGCACGATCTTCGCCGCACGCTTCTGACCATGGCCGGAATGGCGTGGGGAATCGCGACCGTCGTACTGCTGCTCGCCTACGGCAATGGCTTCGCTCAGGCGATTACCAATATTTTTGAGAGCTTCGGCGCCACGGCGGTCGGTGTTTTTCCCGGACGTACTTCGCAACAGGCTGGCGGCAATAAGGCGGGGGTGCAGATCCGATTCACCAACGAGGATCTCGAACTTCTGCAAAATAACGTCCCGCTCTGCCGCAATGTCTCTCGCATGGCGCAGAAGGACTCCAACGTTCAGAACGACAATCGTTCCTTCACCTTCCCCACAACCGGCATCGATCCTTCGGCTCAGGAGATTTGGAATCTCGGCATGTCGCAGGGCCGCTTCATCAACCAAGCCGACAACATGCAACATGGTCTGAACGCGGTGCTGGGGTCGGAGGCGCGGGACCGGCTCTTCTCCGGCATGGATGCTGTGGGCCAGACGATTCGAATCGACGGGGTAACGTTTCAGGTTGTGGGCGTGCTGAAGCCGCGCATGCAGGAGGGTGACAGCGACGACAACCGCGTCGTCTACATTCCCTTCAATTCGATGGATGTGGTCAAGGACACTCACTATCTCGATGGCATGTGGCTCGATTCAGCCGGACTCGACCACGACAAGATGGCCAAGACCATCAAGGAAACACTCGCCATTGCGCACGGTTTCAAGCCCGATGATCCGCGGGCAGTTTTCGTCTTCGACGCCCAGAAGCAACTCTCTCAGTTCACGATTATGGGCGCCATGCTGAAGATTCTGCTCGGTGTCATTGGCACCGTCACTCTGAGCATCGGCGGCATCGGGCTGATGAACATCATGCTGGTCTCGGTTACGCAGCGCACTCGCGAAATCGGCGTCGAAAAGGCGCTGGGCGCGCGCCGCAGAGACATTCTCTTTCAGTTCCTTGCCGAGGCCATGCTGGTCACGGCGATCGGCGGCCTGCTCGGGGTTGTTCTTTCCTACATTGTTTCTCTGTCGGTGGGACGCCTGACGTTCTACAGCGCCATGGCCAAACACGCGGAAGCGGGAGACATCCGGCTGATCGTTTCACCCCCGATTCTTCTGATCGCGATCGGCATTCTGGCAATTGTGGGGATTATCAGCGGCATGATCCCGGCTATGCGAGCCTCGCACCTCGATCCGATCGAGGCGCTGCGCTACGAATAGGTGACCCGCTATGTCTGATGACATTCTTACGCTGAAGCCTCCAGCGGCAGACGCCCGCGTCCCGTACGGTTCAGATTCCAACCAGTTTCTGGATCTGCGAATTCCTGCGAAGAAAACGGGCAAGGATTTGTTCCCGCTTGTCATCAATATCCACGGCGGATTTTGGCGCGCGAAATACAATCTCGACCACGCTGGTCACTTATGCGTCGCGTTGACCGCGGCGGGCATGGCCACAGCGAATCTCGAATACCGCCGCGTAGGCAACGAAGGTGGCGGATGGCCTGGATCTTTTTCCGACGTTCGGCTGGCCTATCGCTTTCTCGTACAAAACGCGGCAGAGCACAAAATCGATGCGCGAAAGGTTGTCGTCATGGGCCATTCTGCTGGCGGCCAGCTCGCGCTCTGTCTGGCTGCGCACGAAGCCGCGCTGACTCGCGTCGTCTCGCTCGCCGGAGTCGTGGACTTGCAGCGCGCTTTCCAGCTTCATCTCAGCAACGATGCTGTCGTCGAGTTTCTCCACGGTACGCCGACGGAGGTTCCCGATCATTACCGGGAGGCCGATCCTATGCAGTCGTCCATTCCACAAGCGCGGCAGTGGCTGATCCAGGGCACTGCGGATGACATCGTGCCTCCGAACTTTAGCCGAGACTACGTTCAAACGAAGAGCAAGCGGTCACCGAAGGAAGATGCGCACCTGCTCGAAATCGCCGACGCGGGGCACTTCGATCTCATCGATCCCAGCACGGCGGCGTGGAAGCAGGTCGAGCGGACTGTCCTGGAGATGTTGTCTTGAGTCATTGTTAATGCAGTTGAAGTCTTGATTTCTCACTCAACCCCCAAACTTGCCAGCGCTTCTTCGAGTAATCCACCGTCAATCGTCAAGCGCCGGCCGTGGCCCTTCACGTCCTCGAGTTCATCGAATGCACGAAACAGACGAAGCTTGACCGCGGCATATTGTTCAGCATCGTTCAAGGGGCGTCCATGAACGGCGGCCCAGGCTGCCACTGGACCCGCAGGCAGAAACACGCTGACCGCATAAGTCAACTTGCGATCTGAAGTCACGTCGAAGACAAATTCTGTGGCGGGAGCTTCCGGATCGCTATCCAGCGCGGCGCGCTTGCCCACGAAGTAGTACTGGTAGACGTAGCCTTGCGCGCCAGTGTAAGTCTTCAATCGGCGGACGGTCATCGCCACATTATGAAACGGAAACTGGTCATTTGTCCCGTAACCCAATGCGCTCCGGAAAGATTTAACCGTCGATCTTGGCGTCGCGCAGCTGCTTCACCGCCGTCTCTGAACTGACCGGCGAATAATAGACCTCTTTAAACGTATACGACTTCGCCTTCGAACTCACGACGGGAAGAATCTCGATGTGCCAGTGATAGTCATCATCGATCGTCTTCCAGTAGCCCAGATTCTTGGACGAGTGCATGGTGTTGGGCGAAGTATGCAGCACGAGGTGGAAATCTTCCGTGACCGATCGGACCCGCTGCAGCGTTCGCCGTAGCAAAGCCGCCAGGTTCACCCGCAGGCCGGGCCGGTTCAGCCCTGCGCGTTCAAACGATGCATCGTGATAGCGTGGCAGAATCCACGTTTCGTAGGGCACGCGAGGCGCATACGGACACAGCGCCAGATAATCTCCGCGCGCTTCGAGCACGCGCAAAGCCTGCCGCTCTTCCTGCTGGATGATGTCGCAGAAAACGCACCGCTCCTTGCCGACGAAATACTCGCGCCCCGCGCGCAATTCGTAGAGCACGCGGCGCGGCACGAACATGGTTGCGGTGATCTGCGAAGTGGGATGGCTGAATTCCTGTCCTGCGTTCTTGCCGTAATCCTTAAACAGGCTGACGTATTTGACGCGTGGATCACGCTTCAGATCAAGGATGCGTTCCGCCGCGACCCGCAGAAAGTGCCCGATCTCATCATCACTCGCGCTCCATAGATGCCGGTCGTGGCGCGGATTCTCGACGATCACCTCATGCGCCCCGACCGAGTGCATGCGGTCATAAATGCCGTCGCCGCGACGGTCCGGTTCGCCCTCCACGTGATAGAGCGGCGCAGGATGGACGACCGCGCGCGCCGACCACGGCGCCCCAGGATTGTTGGGCGACGTCGCGATGACTTGCATGGGCAGAGCGGAATCGGAACAGAAGCGGCACGTTTCTGCCGGGCGCGGTCCGCCCTCCGCCGGATCATCCCCCGTGATGACCCAGGAACGCGTGATGGGATCCTTGCGCAATTCCATAGCAAAGGAGAACATTTGGGCAGAAGTGGAGTCAACCTGATTCGTTCGCGAAGATTTCCTCCGAGCCATTTGAAATTGTCGACGGGCCCACGCCGCGCGCTTTGTTATAATCCGCCGAAGCCCCGCCAGATGACCGAGCCGTCCACTCCGCTGATGCGGCAGTACGCTGCCGTCAAAAAAGAACATCCCACCGCGCTTTTATTCTTTCGACTCGGCGACTTTTACGAACTCTTTTTCGAGGACGCGATCGTCGCCTCGAAGGAACTGCAAATCACTCTCACCTCGCGCAACAAGGAAAAAGGAATCGCCGTGCCCATGTGCGGCGTGCCCTATCACGCCGCCGAAGGGTATATCGGAAAGTTGATTCGCAAGGGGTTCAAGGTCGCAATCTGCGAGCAGATGGAGGACCCGCGCCAGGCTAAGAAACTGGTGCGCCGCGAAGTCACCCGCGTGGTCACGCCCGGAACGGCCGCCGATTCGTTGCTGGGATCGGAAGAAAATAATTTTCTCGCCGCCCTCGCTCAGGTGAATGATTGCGTGGGATTCGCGGCGCTGGATTTGTCAACGGGCGAATTCCGCGCCACAGAGTTCTCCGGCCCGACCGCCTTGCGCCGGGTGCAGGAAGAGTTGGAACAACTGCGCCCCCGAGAACTGCTTTACGCGTCCGCGACGCCGCTGTTCGAGGCAAGTGCAAGCCAAACCCTGCTCGGACGAACTGGTCATGCACAACCCTCGCATGAGGCTCCCCGGGCGCTCAATGCCAAACCTTCGGGATTTACTGAGACTCCGCTCGACGACTGGATTTTCTCTCCCGATCACGCCATCCCACTGCTTGAGAATCAATTCGGAGTTCTGTCGCTCGAAGGATTCGGACTCGCGGGAAAGACAGCAGCGGCTTCGGCCGCTGGAGCGATCCTGTATTACGTCCGCTCCACGCAGCGCGGCTCACTCGATCACGTCGATCGCATCGGTTGGTATGAGCGCCAGAATTGTCTCGTGCTCGACGCAGTCACGGTGCGAAATCTGGAACTCATCGAACCGCTGTTTGCAGGAACAGACGCGGGGGTCACGCTCTTCCGTTCCATTGATGCCGCTATCACGCCCATGGGCAAGCGCCTGCTTCGCGCCTGGCTGTTGCGGCCCTCGCTCGAATTGGCGGAAATCAACGCGCGCCTCGATGCAGTTGCCGCCGCGGTGAAAGATCTCATCGCTCGCGAAGAGCTGCGCCGCGCACTCGACGGAATCCTTGACCTGGAGCGCCTTCTCAGCCGGGTCACACTGGAGACGGCAAACCCTCGCGACGTGCTGGCGCTGGCCGCCTCGCTGGGCAAGATTCCGTCGGTGAAAGCCGCTGTACGAAAACTTCCTGCTCCGCGCTTGACGGCTCTAGACGCCGCTCTGGATGAATTGGGCGATCTTCGCGCGCGCATCGAGCAAACAATTGTTCCCGAGCCTCCACTGACGTTTGCGGACGGCGGAATCATCGCCGCGGGCCGCGATCGCGAACTCGACGATCTGCGCGAACTTTCCCGTAACAGCAAGCAGGTGCTCGCGCAGATCGAGCAGCGCGAGCGCGGCCGGACTGGCATCTCATCGCTGAAGGTGAAGTTTAATTCCATTTTTGGGTACTACATCGAAGTTTCCAAGCCGAACCTGCATCTTGTCCCCAACGATTACGAGCGCAAGCAGACTTTGGTTGGGGCAGAGCGCTTCACCACGCCCGAGCTAAAGGAGTACGAGGCCAAGATTCTCGATGCGCAGGAAAAAATTGTCGAGATCGAACGCCGCTTGTTCACCGAACTACGCACGGCCATCGCTGCCGAGGCCAAGCGCATTCGCCAGACTGCCTTGGCGCTGGCGGAAGTTGACGTCCTCGCCTGCTTCGCCCACGTCGCAGCGTTGCGCAATTACGCGCGGCCGCAATTCGTCGCATCGAAAGACAGCAGTGAACTGGAAATTATTGAAGGCCGCCATCCCGTCATCGAGCAGCTTGAGATTGCCGGTGGCAGTGAACGATTCGTTCCCAATGATCTGTATCTGAACTCCACCACGCACAACGTTCTGCTGCTGACTGGGCCGAACATGGGCGGGAAGTCCACTTATCTACGGCAAACGGCATTGATTGTGATCCTGGCGCAAATGGGATCGTTCGTTCCGGCGCGCTCGGCTCGCTTGAGTGTCGTGGATCGCGTCTTCACGCGCATCGGAGCGAGTGACAACCTGGCCCGCGGGCGCTCAACTTTTATGGTCGAGATGACGGAGACGGCAGCGATCCTGCATACCGCGACGCCGCACTCGCTGGTCCTGCTTGATGAAGTCGGACGCGGCACGTCCACCTATGACGGTTTGGCCATCGCGTGGGCCGCGGTCGAATATCTGCACGCGCGGGTGCGTGCGAAAACTCTTTTCGCTACGCACTATTTTGAACTGACAGATTTGGCCGACCAACTCTCCGGCGTCAAGAATTATCACGTGTCGGTGAAGGAGACCGGCGGCGGCATCGTGTTCCTGCGAAAGGTCGAGCCGGGCGCAGCCGATCGCAGTTATGGCATTGAAGTGGCGAAACTCGCCGGGCTGCCGAATGAGGTGATCACGCGTGCGCGCGAAGTCTTGATCGAGCACGAGTTCGCCGAGCAGCAGGCGACCGCGCATCTGTCGCCCGGAGCTTCGCCTCCTGCCGCGCAGCTCACGATCTTTACGCCACTGTCGCAGCCTGTGCTGGACAAATTACGGGAAGTAGATCTGAATCGCCTGACGCCGCTGGAGGCGCTCAATCTTCTGGCAGAGCTGAAGAAGGAAATCTAACTGGCAAGAATACACAAGCAGTCTCACAAATTGTCGCCGGCACCGGGACAGCTTCTGATCATCGGCTTCGACGGCGTCGAGATGTCTCCACGCCTCCGTTCTTTGCTCGCGCGCGTGCAGCCGGCGGGAGTGATCCTGTTCGCGCGCAATCTCAAGAGCGCAGATCAAACTTGGCGACTGTTGCGCGAATGCCGGAAGTGCGTGCGGACTCCCTTGTTCACCTGTGTCGATCTGGAAGGTGGAGATGTAGATCGCTTTCGCGAAGTGCTGGGCCCGACTCCTTCCGCTGCAGATGTATTTGCCACGGGCGATCGCTCACTCTTTCGCAAGCACGGTGAGATCATCGGAGCCAATTGCCGCGGCCTAGGATTCAATGTCGATTTTGCCCCGGTACTCGACCTGGCCGGCGAAGCTTCAAGAAAGGTGTTGGGGTCGCGTGCCGTATCGGCCAATCCGCGAAAAGCGGCCGCATATGCCCGCGATTTTCTCGCCGGATTGACGAAACAGCGCGTACTGGGATGCGGCAAACATTTTCCCGGCCTCGGCGAGGGCAACCTCGACAGCCATCACGAATTGCCGGTGATCGAGAAATCTCTGCGAAAGCTTTGGACGGAGGATCTGCTTCCCTACCGCCTCTTGCGGAGGCAATTGCCGTTCGTGATGGTCTCTCACGCGGCCTATCCGCTCGTGACTCGCGACCGCACTCCGGCCTCGCTCTCGCCAGCCTGGATCAGCGGAATTCTTCGTAAGCGAATCGGCTACCGCAACCTGATCGTGTCGGACGATCTGGAGATGGGCGGCGTGCTGGCGACTGCTTCGATCGGCGAGGCCGCGGTTGAATTCGTCCGCGCCGGCGGCGATCTGTGCCTGGTTTGCCATCGCGAGGATCGCGTCCTGGAAGCGCACGAAGCGCTCATCAGGGCCGCCGAGCGCGACCATAAATTTCAGCATCGCATGCACGCGGCGGAGCGGCACGTGCTGGCCTTTAAGAAAAAGTGGAGCAAGCTGTTGCGCGCGGCAAAGGCTCCGACTTCAGGAAGCATCGAGAAGCTGACGCGCCGGTTGTGGGAGTTTGGCGAACAAGTTCGACTCGAAGCTTTGAGTCGCCAACCGGACCGGCGCCGCGCATGAGCGATCAGACAATGCTTGTGGCCGGCGTGATGAGCGGCACTTCAGCCGACGGAATTAATGTCGCGCTGGTGAGAATTGCAGAAGCTGATTCCTCCTCAAAACGCGGGCGGGGGCGCCCGCGCCACGCCATCGACCTTCTGGGACACGCAGAATATTCCTACGCGCCGAAGGTTCGTGCCGCCGTGCTCGCCGCCATGAATGCCGAACGCGCTCAGCGTGGCCGAGTTGGCGCGGCTCAACTTCTTACTGGGAGAGCTCTACGCTAAGGCCGTGCTGTCGGCGCAGCGAAAGTTTCGGCTGAAAGCCGATCTGGTCGGCTGCCACGGGCAGACCATCTATCACCAGGGCGAGCCAGCAAACTATCTGGGCAAAAAGATCGCGACGACCTGGCAGACGGGGGAAGGTGCGGTGATCGCGGCGCGGTTGGGCGTGCCAGTCGTCTCAGACTTTCGTCCAGCCGATATGGCTGCCGGCGGCAAAGGCGCTCCGCTGGTTCCTTATCTCGATTGCCTGTTGTTTCGCGATGACGAGGTTGGAAGGATCGTGCAGAACATCGGCGGCATCGCGAATCTCACTGCCATTCCCGCGCGCGCCGAGATCGACGACATCATTGCCTTCGATACCGGGCCGGGAAACATGGTCATCGATCAAGTGATGGAGAACCTATACCATCGGCCATACGATCGCGGGGGCAGAATTGCCGCGTCTGGGAAGGTGCTTGAGCACGTGATTTCTCAGCTCTTGCAGCGCGATTTCTTTCGCAAGCGTCCGCCTAAAACCGCCGGGCGCGAAGAGTTCGGCCGCGAATTCGTTCGGGAATTCATGCGGGCATGTGGCCGCGCGCGAAAGCAGGATATCGTCGCTACGGCCACGGCTCTCACGGCGCGATCGATCGCGCTTGCGATTCAGAAGTTTGCCATGCCGGCGAGGTCGCGGCGCGGATTTGGCGAGATGATTCTCTCCGGCGGCGGCGCTAAGAACGGAACTCTAGTCCAGATGTTGTCCGGCAGCCTCTCGCCGCTGGGACTGAGCCTGCGAGTCTCCGATGACCTGGGATTGCCTTCGCAAGCCAAAGAGGCCGTCGCCTTCGCGGTCCTGGCCTACGAAACCTGGCATAGGCGCCCGTCGAACGTGCCTTCCGCGACGGGTGCGAAGCGGCCAGCGATTTTGGGGAAAATTTCCTATGCGTAGGCGAATGACGGTTGGATTCCGAATCGTCGCGGCATTCATATTTTCTGCCGCCCTGCTGCTCACCACTTCCTGCACTTCGAAGCCCGACCCCAACACGTTGGTCATGATCATCGAATCCAGCCCCACCAATCTCGATCCGCGGATCGGCATCGACGCAGCTTCAGAGAGAATTGACAATCTCATCTTCGACGATCTGCTCTCGCGCGGCGACAACTTGAATGTCGCTCCCGGCCTGGCCGAGACCTGGGATACCCCCGATTCCCTGACTTATGTTTTCCATCTTCATAAGGGGGCAACCTTTCACGACGGCCGTCCGCTGACCTCGCGCGACGTGAAGTGGACTTTCGACTCGCTGCTGCAAGGCAAGATTCGAAGCACCAAAGCAGCGGTTTACAAATTTGTCGATCATATCGACGCGCTCGACGATTTCACCGTCGTCTTCCACATGAAGCAAATCGACTCGACCCTGCTGTGGAACATGTCGGACGGCGCCATCGGCATTGTCCCCTACGGCAGCGGCGATGAAATGACGCGGCATCCGATCGGCTCTGGGCCGTTCAAGTTTGTAAGCGCGGAGACTGACCGCGAAGTAGTCATCGAGCGCAACGACCAATACTGGGGCGAGAAGGCCAGGCTGGCGCGGGTGCGCTTTGCCGTTGTCCCGGACGAGACCACTCAGGCACTGGAACTGCGCAAGGGCAGTGGTGATATCGCGGTGAACTCGCTCACTCCCGACACCGTTGTAACGCTCGCGCGCAATCCTGCTCTGGCTGTCGAAACTGCGCACGGAACCCGCCTCGCTTATCTGGGATTCAACCTGCGCGATCCCATCCTCAAAGATGTACGCGTTCGCCAGGCAATTGCTTTCGCTCTCGATCGCCGGCCGATGATCGAATACCTATGGCGCAACGAGGCCCAGGCCGCGAGCAGCGTGCTTCCCACACAAAGTTGGGCTTACCACGGCGATGTGCCGCTCTACAACCACGATCCAGACAAAGCCAATCGCCTGCTCGATGCCGCCGGATATCCCATGTCCAATGGCGTGCGCTTCCACATCACGATGAAGACCTCGACCGACGCGAACACGCGCCTGATGGTTGCCGTGATGCAGCAGCAACTGCGGACCGTGGGCATCGCGCTCGATATTCGCAGCTTCGAGTTCGCCACATTTTTCTCGGATGTGACCCATGGAGCGTTTCAAATGTACGGGCTGCGCTGGATTGGCGGCAATGAAGATCCCGACATCTTCGAGTATGCCTTCGACTCGGCGAAGTTTCCTCCCAACGGCGCCAATCGCGGCTTCTACTCCAATCCGAAAGTCGACGCGCTGATCAACCGCGCCCGCCAGGAAGTCGACCCCAACGCGCGCAAGCCTCTATACGCCGAGGTGCAGCGCATCCTGGCCGAGGATGTTCCTTACATTAATCTGTGGTATCTCGACAACGTTCTGGTGCACACGCGCCGCGTGCGTAATATCGAGCTCAATCCCGCCGGCAACTACGATTTCCTGCGCAAAGCGGAATTGACTCCATAAGGACCGAGATTATGTGGAGCGGGCACTCCTGCCCGCTTTGCCAGTGGCGGCAAGAGCCAGCGGGCAGTAGTGTCAACTCCACATTCGTTATGACCCCGTGCGCGCCTTTCCGGGCACTCCTTCTCCGCGTGTTAGCATTAAAAGTTCTGCTCCCATGCGAATTCTCTTCATTGGCGATATCTTCGGGCGTCCGGGACGAAACATCGTGAAAGATCGTCTTCCCGGCATTGTGCGCGATCGCGCCGTCGAGCTGATCATTGCCAATGGCGAGAACTCAGCCGCCGGCTTCGGAATCACCCCCGCGCTGGCCGAAGAGCTTTTCGAGCTCAACATTGACGTCATCACCACCGGCAACCACGTTTGGGACAAGCGCGAGATCATCGACTACTTTCAGATGATCGAGGGCAACGGCCGCGGCCCAGCCCGGCGCGTGTTGCGCCCCGCGAATTATCCCGCTGACATGCCCGGCTGGGGACTCTACGAGGGCATGAAGGGCAAGGTCCCCTATGCTGTGATCAATCTGCAAGGCCGCGTCTTCATGGCTTCGAATGATGATCCCTTTCGCACTGCCGACCAGCTTCTGAAGCAAGTGAAGGCCAAGGTGATCCTGGTCGACTTTCACGCCGAGGCGACTTCAGAGAAAATTTCGCTGGGATGGTACCTGGACGGGCGCGTCACCGCGGTACTTGGCACGCATACCCATGTGCCTACTGCTGACGAGCATGTGCTCCCCAATGGCACGGCCTATATCACCGATGTAGGCATGACCGGCCCTTACGACGGCGTGATCGGAGTGAAAAAAGAGCTGGTCGTACAAAAGTTTCTGAACGGCATGCCCGTGCGCTTTGAGCCCGCCACCGGAGATGTGCGCCTCTGCGCGGTGCTCATCGATTGCGACGAAAATACCGGCAAGGCGCGCCAAATCGAGCGCCTGATGCTCTCGTAGCCGCTCGTCGTGAGTCAGTTCGAATGCGTTTTGAAAGGGCGCGGCTTCAGCCGCGCCGTAAGCTGGCACAAAATCAATCGCGGCTTTAGCCGCTGAGGAATGCGCAAGATTCAGCCACCGCCACGTTCTCTAGACGGACCCTCCCCCGTTGCAGCCAAAGGTACCAGGGCCTATCGGCGCATGCCGGCGATAGCCATCCACGATAGAATCTGAAGTCAATGCGGCAGGCACCAATCATCTTCGCAATAGGAGTGCTCGCGATCGCACTCGCGCCACTGGCTCTCGCCGGCAGCGACGATTCCGCCGTGCCGCCGCCGATTACTTGCGGCAATGGCATTCCCGGCGGGCTGAACTGCATCCTGAGCAAGAGAGATCTTAAAGACGCCCGCAAAGCATACTCACTCGGAATGAAGCTCGAGCAGCAACGGCGCCTGGAAGATGCCTTTGAACAGTTTGATCAGGCGGCCCGCATGGTGCCGCAGAATGTTCAATTCTTGCAGGCCCGCGAACTGGTAAAAGCGCAGTTGGTATTCCGCCACGTGGAAGATGGAAATCTGCTTCTGGCCCGAGAGTCCCGTCCGCAAGCCGCTGCGCAGTTCCGCGCCGCCCTCGAACTCGATCCGGATAACCAGTTCGCGCAGCAGCGCCTGGCAGACGCCACTAGCAACCCCAATGTAGACGCCCCTCCCGTGCTGCCGGCCAGGTTCGCCGACACGGGCGAAATTCATCTTGAGCCGGTAGCCGACCGCGCCAGCTTCCACTTTCGCGGAGATGCCAAGGGCTTGTACACCGAACTCGCCAATTCGTTTGGCTTGAAAGTTCAGTTCGACGATTCGGTCCAAAGCCGCCCTGTCCGCTTTTTTGTCGATGATGTGGACTTCGTCACCGCGCTGAATCTGGCCTCACGAGTGACGAAAACCATGTGGGCCGCGCTGGACTCCAAACAACTTCTTATCGCCTCCGACACACCGGACAATCACCGGCAATTCGACCATCTGTCGCTGCGCACGCTCGCCCTGCCGGCACATTCCACGCCGCAGGAGGTGAACGATCTGATCACCACCTTGCGCAACATGCTCGACATTCGCTTCATTAATTCAGGACAAACGGCGGACACCGTCGAAGTTCGTGGATCAGCAGAAGCTGTCGCGGGCTGCGCCACGTTGCTGGCGCAGTTGAGCTATGAAAAGCCGCAAGTCATGCTCGACATCCAGATTTTCCAGATCAGCAACAATTTCACCCGCAACATCGGCATGCACGTTCCGCAGACCTTCAACCTGTACAACATTCCGGTCGCAGCTTTGGTCGGATTGGGCGGGCAAAATATTCAGCAACTGATCAACCAGCTCATCGCTTCCGGCGGCATCAATCAGGCCGGCAGCACGGCGCTTTCCGGACTCCTGGCACAACTGGGAAGCGGGCAGAGCGGAATCTTCAGCCAGCCGCTGGCCACGTTCGGCGGCGGCCTGACGTTCAGCGGGTTGAGCCTCGATCACCTTTCCGCGGCTCTTTCCGTGAACGAATCCTGGGCGCGCAGTTTGTCCACGGCCAGCATGCGGGCTACCCAGGGGAACGACACGACCTTCCATTTGGGCGAGCGTTATCCCATCCAGAACGCAAGCTACGCACCTATCTTCAACTCGCCGCAGATTTCCCAGGTCCTGGGGAATCAGAGCTACGTTCCGCCGTTCCCTTCCGTCAGCTACGAAGATCTCGGGCTGAACATTAAGGTCAAGCCGACGATTCTCCGCGACAGCGTAAGCCTGCAAATTGAATTGGAGGTCAGGTCTCTGACGGGCGCATCGGCCAATGGAGTCCCGGTCATTGCCAATCAGGAATACAAAGGGAGCATCAACGTGAAAGATGGCGAACCCGCCGTGATGGCGGGCGAAGTCTCGGTGACTGACACCTACTCGATGACCGGAATTCCCGGGCTCGGCGCTGTGCCGGTCCTGAATCAAATCATGGCCAACAACACCAAGGAAGAAGACTCGAGCGAACTGCTCATCACGATCGTGCCGCACATCATGGCCAACACGTTTCGCACCGCGCCCGAGATCTGGGTCAGCACGCGCTAGCCAGCCCCTCGGCTGAGTCGCCTTTACTTCTTCTGGCTGTCCTTCGCGGCAAACTCCACCAGATTCTTCAGCACATCCGCCATACGGGAATCCACGCTTCCGACTTTCCGTCCATTGATGTATAGCGACGGCGTACCGGTTACGTCCACAGACTTCCCCAGTGCAATGGAGGCATCGACGCGCGTCTTGGTGTCCGGCTTCACAGCGCATGCAGCAATTTCCGCTCCCTTCACTCCCGCACCCTCGGCCAGAGCCGTGAGCTTTTCGTCCGCATTTTCAGCGGTGATGTCGCCCTGCGTGGCATACGTCTGGGAGACAAACTTCCAGAAAGCATCGTTCGAAGCGCGCCCCACGCAGTCGGCGTAATACGCGCCCTTCGCCGCCCAGTTGTGCATCTCCAGCGGGAAGTTCTGAAAGACAAAGCGGGCGTTGGGTTCAGCCGCAACCAGCGCTTCAATCGTCGGCTGAGCCGCTTTGCAGGCCGGACACTGCAGGTCGCCAAATTCCACGATAGTCACGGTCGCGTCTTTCGGACCCTTCTCCGGCCCGGTGACGCCCTTATTCAGCAGATCTCTCGCATGGTCAAAGGGCCGAGCTCCAAACGGAATGATGTCGCCGATCACAGCATGCTCGCCGTCGGGGGCAACATAAAATTTGCTGAGTTGCTGTCCTTGCCCGTTGGCCAGGATCACCGTAACTTCTGCCAGTCCCCCAACTCCGGACGGCCTGATGCTGGAAATCTTCCACGACAGCTCAGGCTGGTAGCCGAAAGTCTGTTGCAGGAAAGAATCCACCGTAGCCTCAGACGGAAGATCGGCCGAGGCATGCGTCCCTAAAGCAGGCTTCTCGCCCGGCTTTTGCAGGGTCGGTTTCGTGGACGTGGTTTGCGCTGCAGCGAGACTTCCGATGAGCAGGAACAGAACAAGTTGGCGTCGCAGATGAAACATGACTTCCTTTCTGATTGCGATTCCGGTCTGAATAAGGTTGTCCTTCAGAATACTTCAAAGTTCGTTTTTCGCGGCAATCGGGAACCGCCGCCCATAACCAAAGGCCTTGGGAGAGATCTTGAGGCCGGGCGCGGCTTGCTGGCGCTTGTATTCAGCGCGATCCACCATACAGATTACCCGCCGCACAGTTTCAATGTCGAATCCGCGCTCGGTCGGCGATGCGTTCGGCGGAATGCGAATCCTCCACGTAATCTTCGAGGATGGCGTCCAGAACTTCATACGGCGGCAGTGAGTCGCTGTCTTTCTGATCCGGCCGCAACTCTGCCGACGGAGGTTTTTCCAGCGTCGCCTCCGGAATAACCGGCCGCCGCGAGTTCACATAGCGGCTGAGCCCATACACCAGCGTCTTGGGAACATCGGAAATCACCGCCAGCCCGCCCACCATGTCTCCGTACAACGTGCAGTACCCCACTCCCAGTTCGCTCTTATTTCCCGTCGAGAGCACGATCGCTCCAAGTTTGTTCGAGAGCGCCATCAGGACCATGCCACGAGCGCGCGATTGAATGTTCTCTTCCGTCACGTCACCCTTCTGATCCGTCATTTTCTCTTTTGCGAAAACCGGGCTAAGAATCTCGAGATAGGCTTCGTAGGCGGGATCGATCGACAGCAGCTCAAAACGAATACCCAGATTTTCCGCCAGCGCCCGCGCATCCTCGATCGATCCGGGTGATGAATACGGCCCCGGCATGCCCACGCCGATAACATTCTCCGGCCCTACGGCATCCGCTGCGATGACCGCCGTGAGCGCTGAGTCAATGCCTCCGCTGAGGCCGATAAGCGCCTGCCGGAAGCCGCATTTCCGCATGTAATCGCGCGTTCCCAGCACCAGCGCAGAGTAGACACTGGCTTCGTCGCCGGCGATTTGCTCATGCATCTCGCCGGTCAGATTCGCGGAGTCGAAGTAAATCAGATCTTCTTCAAACGATCGCCCTTGCGCGACGACTTCACCATCTCGATTGAGAACCAGGCTCGATCCATCGAACACCAGGCTGTCATTGCCGCCCACCTGATTCACGAGCACGACTGGAACCTTATGCTGGCGGGCGATGCTGGCCAACATATCCCGCCGAAGTTCGCGCTTGCCCATCCAGAAGGGTGAGGCAGAAATATTGAGCACAAAATTTCCCCCGGCCTGAATCAGCGAATCCACTGGATCCACCGAATATAGAGGCTTCCTCCAGAACTGCTTGTCGTTCCAGGCATCCTCGCAAATGGTCAGCGCCATGCGATTGCCGCAGAACGGAAACAGCTCCTGCTTTTTGGCGGGAGCGAAGTTTCGCACCTCGTCGAAAACGTCATAGGTGGGAAGCAACATTTTCGACTGCAGAAACGCGACCTTGCCGTCCATCAGCATCGCCGCGGAATTCATCGCCGACTTGCCACTGCCCGATTCCGCCGGAGTCACCAGACCGCAGATCACCGCGATTCCTCGCGTTTCGGCGGCAATGCGATCGACCGTCTCACGATTCCGGGCAACGAAAGAAGGTCGTTCAACGAGATCCCTAGGGGGGTAGCCACATACCGACAAGCTCCGGGAAAAGAATCAAGCCGGCCCCCGCCGCCTTTGCCCGGCGGGAGAAATCGACGATTTTGGCTGCATTTCCGGAGAAATCTCCGACCGTTGGGTTGATCTGTCCAAGCCCGATTTTCACCTTACTAGTTTAAGCCGAGACCCTTGTCGCGGCATATTTCCCCTTTTGGGACACCCCTTGATCAATCGTTTGACGGAATCGTCCGATAGGAAGAAAATGGCGAAAAGCCGCTACATAATCGTTTCGGCAAAGATCCAGACGAGGCCAACCAATGCGAAGGAACGTGGGTACGAGGGACAGTTTTGCGTTCGTGACCGTGCTGTTGGGCGTGATGCTCGCTGCCGCCGCTGCGCAATCCGGGAGCCGACATCCCTGGATGAATCCCAGCCTCTCGCCCGACGACCGGGCCGCCATGGTCGTCAAGCAAATGACCCTCGACGAAAAAATCAACATGCTGCATGGAACCGGCATGGCTGGCCTGAGCCCCTTGAGCCCATTGATCGTCCACTCCAACGGCGGAGCCGGATATGTCCCGGCCATTCCTCGCCTCGGCATACCCGCTATCCAGATGTCGGACGCCGCCTACGGCGTGCGCATGAGCGGAGAGAATGGCCGCTACTCGACTGCCTTGCCGTCGGATATTGCCGGCGCAGCCAGCTGGGATCTGGAGGCCGCGTATGACTACGGTGCGCTGATTGGCCGCGAGCTGCGCGCCCAGGGCTACAACATGACGCTCGGCGGCGGCGTCAACCTGACCCGCGAACCGCGCAACGGCCGCACCTTTGAGTATCTCGGCGAAGATCCGGTGCTTGCCGGAAAGATGGTCGGAGCGCTGATGAAAGGCCTGCAGGCGCAACACGTCATCGGCGACATCAAGCACTATGCGCTCAACGATCAGGAGAGCGGACGCAACGCCGTCAATGTGAATATCGACAAGCGCGCCGCCCGGGAAAGCGATCTGCTGGCTTTCGAAATCGGCTTGCAGGAATCCGATGCGGCCGCGGTGATGTGCTCCTACAACCGCGTTTGGGGCGACTACGCCTGCGAAAACAAATATCTCCTGACCGACGTTTTGAAGAAAGACTGGAACTTCAAAGGCTTCGTGCTCTCTGACTGGGGCGGAACGCATAGCGCCGTCAAGGCATCCGCTGCGGGTCTCGACCACGAAGAACCGGGATGGCTTTTCTATGCCGACGATCTGAAGAAGGCAGTCGAGTCGGGCAAAGTGCCGCAGTCGGAACTCGACGACCACGTGCACCGAATTCTGCGAGCCATGTTCGCCACCGGGATCGTCGACGACCCGCCAGTTCGCGGCGTGCCTGACGTCATGGGCGGCCTCGAGGTCGCGCAGCGAATCGCCGAGCAGAGCATCGTGCTGTTGAAGAACGACCAATCTCTGCTGCCGCTCGATGCTTCGAAACTTCATAGCATCGCGGTCATCGGTCCGCACGCAGATATCGGCATGATTTCCGGCGGCGGTTCGGCGCAAGTCGATCCTCCGGGCGGAAACGTAATAATGCCACCGGGCAAAGGTCAGACAAAATGGCAGGACAAGGTCTGGTTCCCCACTTCGCCACTGCGCGCGATTCACTTCAAGGCGTCGAATGCAAACGTGCAGTTCAATTCAGGCGTTGACCCGAATTCTGCAGCGGCCGTTGCCAAGACTGCCGACGTGGCCATCGTCTTCGCCTACCAGTGGGAGAGCGAAGGCATGGATCTCGACAGCCTGGCGCTTCCTGAGCATCAAGACGAACTCATCGCCAAGGTCGCCGCGGCCAACCCCCATACCATCGTCGTGATTGAGAGCGGTGGCCCCGTGACCATGCCATGGGCCGATCAGGTCGGCGCAATCGTTGAGGCGTGGTTCGCCGGCAGCCGCGGGGCGCAAGCGGTCGCCAATATTCTGTTCGGCGATATAAATCCCAGCGGCAAGTTGCCGGTTACTTTCCCCAAGAGCGATACCGATCTGCCTCATCCCAACATCGTGAAGCCCGGACCGGAGTCCATCCCCGACGAGTCTCGGCCCGAGCCCTGGATTCAAATCGCCAACGGCCTGGCCCCCTTTCAGGTCACCTACAACGAAGGCGTCAAGGTTGGCTACAAGTGGTACGACGCGGAGAACAAGCCTGTTCTCTTCCCCTTCGGTTACGGACTCTCGTACACAACGTATTCCTATTCGAATCTCAAAGTGTCGGCTGGCAGCCGACCCAGCGTCATGTTTACCGTAACTAACTCCGGCAACCGGGCAGGCGCTGAAGTGGCAGAGGTCTACGCTTCCCTCCCCGCCGCGGCGCAAGAGCCGCCCAAGCGCCTCGTGGGCTTTAGCAAAGTGAGGCTGAATGCCGGGGAGAGCAAGGAAGTCAGCATCGAAGTCGATCCGAAATATCTCTCGATCTTCAACGTGGCGCAGAACGGCTGGCAGTTGCTGCCGGGAGAGTACACCTTCATGGTCGGCGGATCGTCGCAAAATCTGCCGCTGAAGGAAACCGTGAATCTGAAATAAGACCGCGCCTTAATCGCCGCCTGCGGCAACAGAAACGACCGTGTGTTTCGCCGCAGGCATCGGCGCCGATCCCTTCTGATCGCGCCACAGCACTCGATTGAGTTGCTGCGCATTCGCCGCATCCGGACGCGAGAAGTCCATGGTCGACGACATCTTCGCGCCCGGTGCATCTTTTCGGTTTCTCTCGTAGATCAGCCCATTGTTCAGATTGCGACGATCCGCCTTGTACGCCGGCTGATCGCCAGCGCCCGAGAACATGTGCTCCATCACCGGCGCATACGCATCGTTCTGATTCATCGGCGGCAGCCCGAGCAGCGTCTCCATGGTGTGGATCATGCTCACGGTCGTGTGAAAGGCATGCTCGACGTAAGGCTGCGCAATCGATCCCGGAGAATATTTGCTCACCACGAACGCGATCGACCGGTGCGCATCCACGTGATCCGCGCCATCCTGCGCATCGTCTTCCAACACAAAGATCGCCGTGTCATCCCAGTAAGGGCTGTGCGAAACCGCATCCACCACGCGGCCCAGCGCCAGATCATTGTCGGCGAGCGATGCCGCCGGCCGTGGATGATCCGGCCGCGTTCCTCCCGTGTGATCATCCGGCAGATACAGCAGCACGAATTGCGGCAATTCGAAATTCGCGCCCTCATGCTCCTGCCGCGCGCGCACATACGCCCCAAACTCATTCAGAAATTCGTCAGCGCGAAGCTGGTCGGGATAGTCGGTCTGAAAATCCGGAAACAGCGGATCGAAGTGATCGCGCAAAACCGCCTTCGTCGGCTTCACTCCATCGAACAAAGGCACGCCCCACGGCCACGGACTCGGCCCTCCGCGCGGATCGCCCACATTCGGCGGCAATGTTCCACGCTGGTCAACATCGGTACGCGGACACGGCGCCTCCTGCCCCGACGGCGTTCCCTCCTGCGGGTTGGCGGCCTTAACTTTTTCGTTGCACCACACCGCATTCACATATTCGCCGTAATCGCGATAGGTGAAATGATTGCGCGCCAGATTGTCCCAGAGAAATCCGGTGGAGGGATCGTCGACGTCGGGAATATTCAGGTCCAGAGGATATTCATCGGCCACCTGCCCTTGAAAATCGTAGGTGCGCTCTTTGCCGCGATACGCAATCTGCCAGGTCTTCTCGTTGTAGTCGGAAGTGATCGCGGCCGTCGACCACGGATGTCCATCACCCGAAACTTCCCCGCTGTCATAAAAATTGTCGAGCACGCCAAACTGCCGCGCCAGCTTGTGCTCGTTGGGTGTGATGTCTTCGCCATACAGCGTCAGCGAAGGATCGCCGTTGCCCACCGCTTTCTCCCCAACTTTCAGATCGCCCAGAATCTGGTCGTACGTGCGGTTCTCCTTGATGACATAGATCACATGCTTGATCGGATTCTTGCCGCCGGCGAATGCAATCGTTCCCGGATCGCTGTGCAGCAGATTGTCCTGTTCAACGATCTGCGTATATTCCGGCAACCTGCTGAGGGTCGTTGCAATGTTCAGACGCGCGATCGATCCTTTGAGCAATGTCGGTATGTAGGGATGATCGTGGTGTTTCGTCTCGTAGGCGGTATTGCCCATGTCTTTATTCGCGCGTGAGCCTTCGCCCTTGGCCGTCGCGATCAGCAGGTCATTGCCGTGCACGGCAAGCGCACTGGGATACCAGTCGGTGGGAATGAAACCAACAGCCTGTGGATGGGTCTCGTCGAGGTGCGATGATTTCCCTGACAAATCGAACACCGCGACCGCATCGAACGAAGAATCGGCGACAAATAGTCGCTGGCCATCCGTTGATTGTGCCAGGGCAGTGGGGAATGCCCCCGAAAACTTCTGGGGCAGAACTGTTTCCAGAACACTGGAGATCGTCCCGTCAGCGGTCGCAAGTACAGCAACCTGGTCAAAGTTCGAGAGCGCGACATACAGCGTCTCTTCGTTTGGGCTCAGGAGCATTGCGGTGGCGTGTAATGTCGGCGACAGCGGATCGTCCACTGGTCTCAGCTTGATCCACCGTGCAACCTTGCCGTTGGTCAAGTCCAACTCTGCTATCTGCCAGGAATTCCACAAACTACACCAGGCGCGCTTGCCATCACGAGTCGCCACGCAAGTGTACGGATACGCCGCTGGCACCTGATTACTCGTGCTGAGGTCGAAGCTATGCAGCACCTTCCCGTTAGCCGCATCCATCAAAATCACATTGTCGGAAAGATTATTCGCCACGAGCAGCTTGTCGTGTCCTCCGCTTCCATTCACCACGAGCCCGGCCGGATAAGGAATCGCGGTATGCGGCGCGGTCTTGCGCAATCCGATCGCAACTTTCTTCTCTGCCGCGAGCGACTGAGGCGCAATCGCGATAAAGCGTTCGGGCGCAACCTTGCCTTCAGTGAATCTATAAACCGCAATGCCGTTGCCCAAATCTCCCGCACGCTTGCCCGTAGGGTCGGTGATCGATCCGACCGATGCATAAAGATGATTGCCGTCCGAGCTGAAAGCCAGTCCTACGAAGAGACTCTGATGCGCCTCGTCACTAAATCTCGCATCGGGATAATCGGCGATCTGGTTGGTCTTCAGATCGAGCACCGAAATCGACTGGTGCGCCCGCGCCTCCTGCGTGCCGTAGCCGTAGTTCAATGTCGCCGCATAGCGGCCGTCCGGACTCACAACCATCGTCCCGGGAAAACTGTTGGTGCTTCCAACACGACCGGGCGCAGGCGTGGTTAGTGTCTTGCTCGTCGGCAAATTAATCTTGGACGGACTCTGAGGCGTTTGCGCGCCAGCCGCAACCGCCAGCGCGATCACCAACACACACATGAAATACAAGCGAAGATTCACGGCGCCTCCGAACGAGACTTGGTCAGGGAATGAAATTGAGACTAAAGGAAGCCGCCGCGAGTGGTCAAAACTGCGGCAGCTAGATTCCCGAAGCCTTCGAAGCAGGATGCTGCGAGTCCGGCCGGTCCTCGCCGTCTTCAAGATGAACGTTGTGCCGCACATCGGAGCCTTGCACCCAGAAGATGACGTCTTCGGCAATGTTCGTGGCGTGGTCAGCAACTCGCTCCAGGTTGCGCGCCACCAGCAGCGCATCCAGCGCTTGCCGTACCACCTCCGGTCGTTCGTTCATGGTCTTCACCAGCTGAATAAACGCGTCGTCGCGCATGCGGTCGATCACGTTATCCATCTCCAGCACCGCCTGAGCGAGTTCGACTTTGCCTTCGATGAACGATTCCAGCGCCCGGCGCACCATGGCGCTCACCGCCGCACCCATGCGCTGAATGTCGATGGGCAGATCGGCCGCTGGCATTTCGACCATATCCATCACGCGCTCGGCGATGTTCACCGCCTGGTCGCCTACGCGCTCGAGATCGGAATTAATCTTGGTGACGGCAAGAATGAAGCGCAGATCCACCGCCATGGGCTGCTGCATCGCGAGCAGGTCGAAGGCCGCTTCATCAATTTCGCGCTCGGCCATGTTGATCAGGCTCTCGCCTTCGAGCACCATCTGGCAGCGGATCAGATCCCGCTCTACGTAGGCCTGGCGAGCGCGATCGACGGCCTGCTCCGCGAGACCTCCCATCCGAAGCAACCGCTGCCGCAAATCGTCAAGTCCAAGTTGAAAACGCGTGCGCATGATCCCGAGACCTTCCTCTACGAATCTACTTTATCCGAATCTGCCGGTAATGTAGTCTTCAGTTTTTTTATCCGACGGCTTGGTAAAGATCTTTTCCGTTTTATCAAACTCGATCAACTTGCCTAACAGGAAAAAGCCGGTAAATTCGGCCACGCGCGCGGCCTGCTGCATATTATGAGTGACGATAACGATCGTATACTGCTCTTTCAACTGGAAAATTAATTCTTCAATCTTCCCCGTAGAGATCGGATCGAGCGCCGAACAAGGCTCGTCCATCAGCAGAACTTCGGGTTCCACCGCCAATGCCCGCGCAATGCACAAGCGCTGCTGCTGCCCGCCCGACAAGCTGGCGCCGGATTTCTTGTGCACGTTGTCCTTCACTTCGTCCCATAGCGCAGAGACTTTCAGCGAATGCTCAACCACTTCGTCCAGCTTGCGGCGGTTGCCGAATCCATTCAATTTCAATCCTGCCGCAACGTTGTCGTAGATCGACATCGTAGGAAACGGATTCGCTTTCTGAAACACCATCCCCACCCGCCGGCGCAGTTGTGTCGCCGAGGTGCCGTTGTAGGCGTCGATCTCGCCAATCTGCACTTTGCCCGTAACCCGGGCTTCCGGAATCGTCTCGTGCATGCGATTCAAACAGCGAATGAACGTAGACTTTCCGCAGCCCGATGGCCCAATCAGCGCGGTCGCATGATTCGCGGCCACTTTCAGATTGATGTCATAGAGCGCCTGGCCTTTGCCGTACCAGGCATTCAGATTCTCTACGTCAATTCCAACGCCCATAACCTATGCTCCAAACGTTCCGCGACGCACCACATAGCGCACGGCCGAAATCGCGCCGACAATCAGGACGATCAGCACCAGCGATCCTGCCCACGCCAGCCGATGCCATTCGTCATAGGGAGAGATCGCGTACACATAAATCTGCAAGGGCAAGGCCGCTGTCGGTTGGTTCACTTGCAGATTCCAGAATTGATTGCCGAACGCGGTAAACAACAGTGGCGCCGTTTCGCCAGCCACGCGGGCAAACGCCAGCATGATCCCGGTAATCACTCCAGAAGTCGCCGTGCGCAACACGATCGATAGCGTCGTACGCCAGCGCGGTACGCCCAGTCCATACGCGGCTTCGCGCAACGCCTGCGGCACCAGCAGCAGCATTTCTTCGGTCGTCCGGCTGATGGTTGGAACCATCATGATCGCCAGCGCAACCCCGCCCGCCAGCGCTGAGAAATGCTTCTGATACAGCACCACAATCGCGTAAGCCACAATTCCAATCACGATCGAAGGCACGCCGTTCAGCACGTCCGCAGTAAAGCGGACCACGCTGCCCAGCCGGTTCCGTCCAAACTCTGCCAGATAAATTCCCGCGCCCACTCCGAAGGGCACGCCGATAATGCTGGCGATCCCTAAAATCACACCTGAACCGACGATCGCGTTCGCCATTCCGCCGCCGGATTCGCCCACTGGTTTCGGAAGCTGCGTCAGAAACGCCCAGTTAATCGATCCAATCCCGCGATACACCAGGTAACCGAAAATGGCGATCAATGGAGCCAGCACGATCACTACGGTGGCAATCGCCACGCCGGTCATCAGATGATCGACGAAGCGGCGCCGCAGACTGATCGGCGGAACCTGGTGCAGCGCGATGGCGGCGGCGTTAGGCATTGCCCCTCGCAGGTTGCCCACGAGTCACGGTCCAGACGAGTATTCGCGCCAGCGCATTCACCACGATGGTGACGAAGAACAGCGCCAGGCCGATTTCAATTAAAGCCGACAAGTAAGTGTCCCCCGTCGCCTCGCTGAACTCGTTCGCCAGAACGCTCGCCATCGTATATCCAGGAGCGAACAGCGATTTCGCAATCTCTGGCCGGTTGCCAATGACCATGGTGACAGCCATGGTTTCACCGAGAGCGCGGCCGAGCCCCAGAATAATTCCGCCGACGATTCCCGCCCGAGCGTTGCGCAGCACGCCAATCCGGATCATCTCCCAGCGCGTCGCACCCAGCGCCAGAGCAGCCTCACGCTGGTGCTGCGGCACAACCATCAGCACCTCGCGCGTGATCGACGAAATGATCGGGATGATCATGATCGCCAGAATGATTCCTGCGGCCAGCATCGAATATCCGTAAAAAGGTCCGGAGAACAGCGGGGTCCACCCCAGCGCCTTCGCCAGCACGGGCGCGACGTATTGCGTCAGGATCGGCACCAGAACAAAAATCGCCCACAGACCATAAATCACGCTGGGAATCGCCGCCAGCAATTCCACAAAGAACGAAAGTGGGCCGCGCAATGCCTTAGGACACATTTCCGTGGTGAAGACGGCCACGCCAACCGCCAGCGGCACCGCGATGATGAGCGACAGCAAAGACGAGACCAGGGTTCCGAAGATGAACGGGCGCGCCCCGAACTGCTCGTTGACCGGGTCCCACTCCTCGCTGGTGAAGAACTTGAAACCGAAGGCGTGCCAGGAGAGCCCCGACCGCACCACCAACTCGTAGACGATCAGGACCAGAACGCCCAATACCGCCAGGCCGCAGGCCGTCATGGCGTATTGAAAAATGCGATCGGATACTTCGCCCGAAGAGGCGCGCAGCAACAGCCCTGAGCGCTCCGCCGATGACGTAACGCGCGTCACTTCAACAGGATGCGGACCGGGCATATCAGGCCGTCGAAAGGCAGGGTTAGCCATTCACCCTCCACCGTAGCAAAGCCTTGTTACAAAGGTGTTAAAAATTCAGACCCTTTCTTGCTTAGAAATTCCTGCCCTCGCCCTCCTTTCTGCCATGAGAAGAGTTCGCTGACGTTCGCCGCCCCTGCCATGTAAACTGTGAAGCTTCCCCATGCCCACATTTGCCGCGGTCGATATCGGCTCGAATTCCGTGCGTTTGAAAATTGCGCGCCTGCAAACCGGCCGCCTGCGGCCTTTGCACGAAGATCGCGAAGTCACGCGTCTGGGCGAGGGCGTGTTTCGTTCCGGATTTCTCACCCCTGAATCGATGGCAGAAACGGTTAAAGTCCTTCGCCGTTTCCATCGCGCAACCCAGCAGATCGTCACCGATACCGTGCGCGTGGTCGCGACCAGCGCCCTGCGGGACGCGCGCAATTCACAGGCTTTTCTGGAATGGGTGCGATCGGCGACGGGCTGGCGAGTCGAAATCGTCTCGGGAGTGGAAGAGGCGCGCCTGATTCACCTTGGCCTGGTTTCCACTCCCCGCGCCGACAATGCGCCAACTCTGATGATCGATCTCGGCGGCGGAAGCTGCGAGCTCACGGTTTCGCAGCGAGGACACATTCGCGACGCCGTGAGCCTGCCCCTCGGCGCCGTACGGCTCACCGACGAGTTTCTCCCGCATGATCCCGCTCGCAAGGGAGAATTGAAACGGCTGCGTGGATTCATCGCTCGCGAAGTGAATCGAGTTGCCGCCCGCATAGCGACCGCTCGCATTCAAAGTGTGATCGCCACTTCGGGCACCGCGGCCGCACTGGCAGCGGTCGCAATGCACTTGCGCCGAAGTGGCAAGCGCGAGCGTCCGGTTGTCACCAAGGCCGAAATGGCGCGCACCGCCAAGCGGATCGCGCGCCTTCCCCTGGAGGAACGTCGCAACATCGAAGGCATCGGCCCGCGGCGCGCGGAGATCATCGTCGCCGGCGCCATCGTCTACCAGGAACTGCTCGACCGCCTGCACCTCAAAGCCTTTCGCTATTCGCCGCTCGGGCTGCGGGACGGCATTCTCGCCCAAATGGCCGCCGACTACGATCGCACCACGCGTTCCGGCAGACAGATCGAATCGGAGCGCTGGGAATCCATCCTCAAGGCGGTCGATCACTATCACATCGATCGCAAGCATGCGCTGGACGTGCGCGAATCGGCCATGCTCCTATTCTCCGCGCTGCGCTCGGTGCACCGCCTTCCGCCGGAGTACCGCGAATGGATTTCCGCTGCCGCCATGCTCTACGAAGTCGGCGACTATTTGAATCGCAACGGCCACCACCGGCACACGCACTACATCATTTCGAATTCAGAAATCCTCGGCTACACACCGCAGCAACGACGCCTGATTGCTGGTATCGCGCGCTATCTGGGAAAGTCACGGCCCATGCTTGATGACGGCCCCATGAAGCTTATCGATGCGGCGGATCGGGGCGACGTGCAGAAGGCGATCCTGTTACTGCGTTTGGCCCGCGCCTTGAATCTGGGCCGCAGCCGCGCCGTGCAGAAAGTTCGTGTCGGAGTGCGCTCACCCGAAGTAAAGCTCACGCTGGTGCCGCGGCGCCGCATGGGCGTCGATCTGGAGCTTTGGGCGATCGAAAAAGATTGTTCTTACTTCCGAGAGGTTTTTGGCCGGGAACTTTCGACGGCTGTTTCATGAAGGACGCGCAATATTTTGGGCGTGAGACACCACTGCAACGTTCCTGAAGTGCGCCGCATTTCCACCTTCGCAACTGAACCCTTCTTTAATTCCAGCGAAGCCTCGCAGCCCGATTCGCTGATGACCGATCCCAGAAATTGACTCAGGTTGGGATTGTGTCCTACCACCATGATCGCTTCCAGGCGCGCATACTTATCCAGCAACTTGCGAAAGTCGGCCAGGCCCGCCTCCGGACGCAGCCCCGCATCCATCTGCAATTTGCCTTCATAGCCCAACTCATTGCCCACCAGCGAAGCCGTCTGTGTGCAGCGCTTCAGCGGGCTGGTCACAATGGTATCGACTTGCGATTGCAGCGCAGCCAAGGCGCGGCCGATGTAGCCGCACTGCTCGATTCCCTCTTTGTCGAGGGCGCGCTTCTCATCTCTTTTCGGATTCGGAAAGTGCACTCCCGCACTCGCGTGGCGTAGGAAGTAAAGAATCATCGGCTATCGATCCCTCCCCACGGCGATTCTGCTCTTGCGCACCACCTTGCGCCGCGCGCCAGGATCGGGTGCCGGCGGCAATGCCGGAGCCTTGCCTTCCGCCACTCCGATCAGGAAATTCTGCGAGCAAAAGGCGGCTGCGCCGGAAGGCGGCTTGGTATTCCGCTTTCCATGGGGCGACTGCCAGGCACGAATATAAGTCGTGTCGGGAAGCAATATCCGAGCCTTGCGATTATCCGCCAGGTACGCATTCAAAATTTCGTGCCGCACGCGGTCTCGCAGCGACTCACTGCGCAACGGCACCAGCACTTCGACGCGCTCATACAGATTGCGCGGCATCCAGTCGGCGCTGCCCATATAAATCTCTTCGTCGCCGGCATTCGCAAAGTAGTAAATCCGGCTGTGCTCCAGAAAGCGGCCGACGATGCTACGCACGCGAATGTTATGGCTCACTCCGCGCACACCCGGACGCAACGCGCAAATGCCACGCACAATCAGATCAATCTGCACTCCCGCCTGCGACGCCCGATAGAGCGCCTGCACCACGCCTCGATCCAGCAGTGCATTCATCTTGGCAATAATGCGGGCTTCCTTCCCTTGCCGCGCATGCTCCGCCTCGCGATCAATCAATGCGATGACTTTCTCGGCCAGGTCGAGCGGTGCCACCAGAAGCGGCTCGTAGCTTGGATTCTCGGCGTACGCGGTCAGAAAGCTGAACACGTCGTGCACCGCGCGCGTGACCTCAGGATTCGCCGTGAATAGGCTCAGATCGGTATAAATCCGCGCCGTATTGGCGTTGTAGTTTCCTGTGCCAATATGCGCGTAGCTGCGAGTCATGCCATCCGGATCGCGCCGCACCAGCAGAGACAACTTGCAGTGTGTCTTCAGCCCAACCAGCCCATGAAACACCTGCACGCCCGCATCTTCCATATCGCGCGCCCAGCGGATGTTCGAGGCCTCATCAAAACGCGCCTTCAACTCGACGACCGCGGTGACTTCCTTACGCGACGCCGCATCCATCAGCGAAGGCACGATCAGCGAATGTTCGCTGGTGCGATACAACGTCTGCTTGATCGACAGAACTTTGTCATCTTTCGCCGCCGATTCAATGAATGACACCACCGCGTCGTACGAATCATAGGGATGATGCAGCAGAATGTCGTGCTGCCGCAGTTCCTCAAACAAATCCTTCGACTTCGCGGTAAGCCGCAATTCCCGTGGCGTGAAAGGCCGGTATTTCAGATCAGGACGCTCAACCTGATCGTAGATATTGAACAGGCGCGACAGATTGACCGGCCCATTCACCGGAAAAACCTGCCAGGCATCCAGTTCGAACACCGAGCGCAGGCGGTCGATAATCTCCGGATCGGCGTCGGCCTCAATCTCCATGCGGACCGCGTCACCCTTACGCCGGTTATGCAACTCCGTGCGGACCGACTCCAGCAGGCTGCGCGCCTCTTCTTCCGCCAGATAAAGATTGCTGTTGCGCGTGACGCGGAACGGCGCCGCGGAAACAATGTCGTAGCCGTGATACATCTTCACCGCGTGATGCGCCACCAGATCTGCCAGGAAGATGAAGTCGGTCGTACCCTCGGACGGCAGGCGCACCAGCCGCGGCAGAACGCGCGGCACCGAGACCACTCCTGTATAAGTCAGCGCCGAACGGCGGCGGCGGCGCAGCAGAAACGCCATGCACAGCGCCTTGTTGATGACGCGCGGAAACGGATGCGCCGGATCGACCGTCACCGGCGTCAGCAGCGGATCGAGCTCGCGCTCGCAATATTCATTTACGAAACGCAGACCGGCCGAATCCAGATCGTGCAATCCCAGCACGCGAATTCCCTTTTCCGCCATGGCGGGACGCAGCCGCGCATTCCAGCAGTCATACTGATGCTCGACGAATTCGTGGGTCAGCCTGTTCAACTCGTCCCGCTTGTCGGTGAGCGTCAAGCCGTCGGGACCGGCCTCGTTGTAGCCGTCTTCGATCTGCTGCATCATGCCGGCCACGCGCACTTCGAAGAACTCATCCAGATTGCTGGCGGAAATGGCGAGAAACTTCACCCGCTCCAGAAGAGGATTGCCCTCATCCTCCGCTTCCTCGAGCACGCGCCGGTTGAACGCGAGCCAGGAAACGTCGCGGTTAATCAAATATGCAGGATTATCGAGTGAGATTCGAGCCATATCGGACGGCCGTCAACCGCAGAGGATGCCGGCTTCGTTCCCCAATCTGAGATTCGGAAGGCAGCCGCTAGAGCCGGCCCGCCCACTGACCACGGGATAAATAGTATAGACCATCAATCAGCTTGGCGTTGCGACCAGGCCCCAGCCCTGCAAACCCGCAGAAAAATGCGCCCGAATCGGCTTTTCGCCATTCGGGCGCCCCAGTTTTCCTACGGACAAATCGAACCGTTTTTCTACGGCAAGTAGTAACGGAACGACGTGAAGATCATGCCGTCCACTCCGTGCGGCTCATACCCCGGAGCATGAGCTTCATCAGCCCACGTTGCGCGGTTAACGTAAGAGAATTGCGGGCCCCACTGCACGCGACCTTTCGGTCCGTTATACAGCTTGTACCAGAAGCCCACGGTTCCTTCCGTCAGAGCGCGCGTGTCCGAAGTGCAATTGCCCAGACCGCCCGGCAAGAAGCCTCCGCTGCTGGGTAGAGTTTCAGCGTAGCAACCGAAGTTGGGGAACTTCGGAGAACCATATCCCACATACTTGCCGGAGATCGAGTCAAGTCCCCACGAGCGGCTGGCGTATTCCGAGCCCGCGTTCACGTAGACGTCGAGCTTCGGTCCGTGCCATTCCAGGGTGGCCAGACCCTGATAGACGCGAACCAGATCGAGAGTTCCATCCGCATGCACGGCCGTGTCAGTCAGACCGCCGGATCCGTAGCGGCCGATGCCCCGGCCGGTCAAACCGTGCAATCCGAAATCAATGTGTTTATTGAACATCGACCAACGCGCGTTAGCGCCAATGCCCCCACCATTCTTTGAGCTGTTGAAAGCTCCCAGAACACTGGTGCTGGTCGAACCGCCGCAGCTGCTGCCTGACGCGATCTCAGCGCATGGAAAGACACGGTCACGGAAGCGGCTGTAGATACCGAAAACTTCATAATGCCCGAAGCCGGGTTCGAAAGCGATCTTGGCCACGATGTCCGGGGACGGGTTGAAGGAGTAAGGCGCGGCCGGAGGGCAAGTGGTTGTCACAGTATTGGTGGTGGTACTGAAGCTGCTGGTACAAGTACCGAGCAAGGCGTTGTAAAGTCCGCCGCCCGCCCCTGCCGATCCCAAAACAAAGTTGGCTGCGTTGTTATGCGAGGTCAGCGTGGCCTGAGCGTTTTCGACGGATAAACCCAGCCACACTTTATTGTCGATATTCTGCACTAGACGCACTCCGTATTGCCGCGCCCAGCTGAAGCCCACGTTGTACTGCGGGTCGATGGTCATGGGCAACGCTTCCGAGCGGTTGTCCATACCATGCCTCGTTTCGGTGATCAAGCTCCACTGCTGGCCGCCGGTGAAGCTAAAGCCGTTATCGAAAGCGGCCTGGCCCCACACCTGGCGTTGGCGCAGCGTATAGCTGTTGCTCTGGTTATTGTTCGACGTAACCCCTGCCGACAGGAAGTCAGCTTCGTAGAATCCCGACAACTTCACATCCTTCAGCCGCCCTTCCGCCAGCATCGAGATACGCGACTGGCGACCGGACCCGAAGAACTCTGACAACGTGCTCTGCGATGCGCCAGGCATGGTCAGAGAGTTGAACGGAGTGTTGATGTCGGCGCCCAGAGCGCGCGACCGGCGCACCGTTTCAGCCGCCAGGAATCCGCCCGGAGTAATGGTGATGCCTTTCACGTGAATTGCTGTCGGAGGCTCGTTGATAATCTTCTGCGTCTCCTGCAGCGTCGACACCGTGCTGATCATTCCGGTCTTCAGGTCAGTGACGTCGCTCTTCAGCGCAGTCACAGTTTGCTGGTCCTGCGCGCTCTGCGCCTGGGCTGCGTCCGCCTTGCTGGCCGCGTCGCTGGCGGTGGACTGTGCCTGCTGCACCGCCTGATCCTTGCTGTGCAATTCATTCCGCAGTTCTTGAATCTGCTGTTGCTGCTGCGTGATTGCCGCTTGCTGCGCAGCCACCGCATCCTTCAGCGCCTGGACGTCCGCCGCCGAGACTGCCGGGGCTTTCGTCTTTTTGGGTTTAGCCGGGGTGCTGGTCTGTCCGACCAGAGCCGTAGCCAGGGACAGAATGGCACACACTCTCCACACAGACTTCATGAGTCTCTCCTTAATTTGCACAGATAAAAAATGGAACTCCTGAGAACTAATCGACCTGCTTGATAGCAACCTTTACCTTCGCCGCTACGCTTTCGGGCAGTGGTGCATAGTCCAGAGAGGAGGTCATCTTCTGTCCATCGGTGACCATCCAGTTCAGAAAATCGTTCAGGATTTTGCCTTTTGCGGAATCTTTCGACTTTTGCGGAATCAACAACCACGTGAAACTTGAGATCGGGTAAGCATCCTTGCCAGGAGCATTAGTGATCGACACGCGGAAATCAGCCGGCATCTTGGGAGCCGAAGCCGCTGCCGCCGTCACTCCTTCGAGCGACGCTTTCAGAAACGATCCTGCCGCATTCCGCACGCTTCCATACGGAATCTTGTTTTGCACGGCATAGATCAACTCGACATAACCGATCGAACCCGGCAACTGCCGCACCGAACCGGCGACGCCTTCGTTTCCTTTTCCCCCCAGCCCCTTCGGCCACTTCACCGACGTGCCGCTGCCCACCTGGCTTTTCCAGTCCGAGCTGACTTTCGACAGGTAATCCGTCCAGATGAAAGTCGTCCCGCTACCATCCGAGCGGTGCACGACAACGATTTCCTGGTTGGGAAACTTAATGTCCGGGTTGGCCCCGGCAATCGCTTTGTCATTCCAGTTCGAGATTTTTCCCAGATAAATATCGGCCAGCACATCGGGAGTGAATTTCACTTCGCCACTAACGCCTGGAACGTTGTAAACCGGCACCACGGCGCCGAGCACGGTAGGAATGTTGAGAATCTTGGTCTTGAGCTTGCCTTCGGCTTCCTGCAGTTGGGCATCGGTCATCGGCATGTCGCTGGCGCCGAACTCCACCGTCCCTTCGGTCACCTGCCGAATTCCGCCGCCGCTGCCAATGGATTGATAATTGATTTCGATGTTGGAATGAGCGTTGTGATACTCGCTGAACCACTTCGAGTAAATGGGATTGGGAAATGTTGCGCCTGCTCCGTTCAGCTTGGTCTGCCCAACTACCGGCAGTGCGAGTAGGGCACACACCAACAGCGGCACAAGTTTGCGCATGACGAGAGTCTTTCCTCCTATGAAGCGATACCCATCGTTCTAGCGGCGGAGTGTTACAGGATGGTTACAACTGAGTGAATTTCTAGTGAATGAACCGCGACGCCAGCGAATTCCCGGTCACAACTTCGCTGGTTAGTGCCCGCTCTGCAAGCGATCAACCCCGCGCCAAAACAATGTGGTCCCTGAAAATTGACCGTGTGACCCCTGGCACGCCCAACGCACCGGCCACGACACGCAGCCTCCTCGATCATCTATGATCCTTGAACGGTCAATATTGAACGGTCCGAGGATACGATTGCATCTTTTCCCCGACCTTAACTATCTGATGTGTTCGGATGCGGAACGCGCATGGCGCAGGACCTGCGGTCACACGAAACAATGCTTAGACTAATTTCCTTCGTGAACCTTCGTGACCTTCGTGGTTTATGCTTTTGTCTCTCGATCGCAAAATGACTCTCTATTCTCAATTTCGCCCAGGCTCTTTCGCCCACACAACGGAATCTCATGGCTGATTCACCGATAAAATATGCGCCCGGTTGGCCGGGAATCTCTCCTCGCTGGACTTCCAGCGCCAAGTCCGGCGCCGGCACTGCGCTCAACCAGCACAGCAAAGTGTGGTTCACCCTCAGCCACGGCATTCTGAACGAGGTCTACTTCCCCCGCGTCGATCAGGCCTGCACGCGCGACATGGGATTCCTCGTCACCGACGGCCACGAATTTTTCTCGGAAGAGAAGCGCAACTGCGATTTTGAAAATCGTCCCATCGAGCCGGGTATCCCTGTCTTTGAATTGATGAATACCTGCCACAGCGGGCGCTACCGCATTCACAAGGAAGTCTTAACCGATCCCTACCGCAGCGTGGTCCTGCAAAAAATACGGTTCGAACCCCTGGTCGGGCAACTCTCCGACTACCACCTGTACGCGCTGCTCTCGCCGCACCTGGCCAACTGCGGGAACCACAACACGGGTTGGATTGGCGACTACAAGGGGCTGCCAGCGTTTTTTGCCGAGCGCGACGAAGCCACATTGAGCCTGGGCTCATCAGCTCCGTGGAAAAAAATGTCGGTCGGGTTTGTAGGCACCTCCGATGGCTGGCAGGACGTCTCGACACATTTCCAGATGGAGTGGGAATACGACCGCGCGGAAAATGGCAACATCGCCTTCACCGGTGAAATCGATCTCGCGGCCTGCCATGGCGAGTTCATCCTCGCCCTTGGCTTCGGCCACATCTGGACCGAAGCCGGCCAGCAAGTACGCTCCACTCTGCTCGAAGATTATTCTGACATCCGGCAGCATTATGTTTCACAGTGGAGTAACTGGCAGAACACGCTGCTCAATCTCGATCAGCCGCAACGCCAGTTCGATCTCTATCGTTCGTCGACCGCGGTCTTGCGAACCCACGAGTCAAAAGATTTCTTAGGCGGCATCATTGCCAGCCTCTCCATTCCCTGGGGATTCAACAAAGGCGACGAAGATCTGGGCGGCTACCACCTCGTCTGGCCGCGCGATCTGGTAGAGACCGCAGGAGCGCTACTGGCTGCGGGCGCCGTCACCGATTCGGTCCGCGTGTTGCGCTATCTGGAAGCGACCCAGGAGGCTGACGGCAACTGGGCGCAGAACATGTGGCTCGATGGACGCCCCTACTGGAACGGCATTCAGATGGACGAGACCGCATTCCCCATCCTGCTGCTCGATCTCATTCGCCGCGAAGCGCCCGACCAACTCGGCAAACTCGATCGCTGGTGGCCCATGGTGCGCAACGCCGCGAGCTTTATCATCCGCAACGGCCCGGTCACCATGCAGGATCGCTGGGAAGAAGACGCGGGCTATTCTCCCTTCACCCTTGCCGCCGAAATTTCCGGATTGCTGGCCGCCGCCGACATCGCCGATCTCACCGGACACAGCGACCAGGCGCAGGTTCTGCGCGACACAGCCGACGCCTGGAACGACAACATTGAACGCTGGACCTACGCCACCGGAGGCGAACTCGCCCAGCAACTCGGAATTCAAGGCTACTACGTGCGCATCTCGCCTCCCGACACGAGCGACGGCGCTGCCTCGCCCACGCAAGGTTTCGTTCCCATCAAAAATCGCCCGCCGGGACAGGACGGTAGCCAGGATGGTGATCGCGCTTATCACGTCATCAGCCCGGACGCGCTGGCCCTGGTGCGCTTCGGCCTGCGCGCGCCCGACGATCCGCGCATTCTGAACACGCTGCGCGCCATCGATGCCATGCTCGCCGTAGAACTGCCCCAAGGCCCGTGCTGGTATCGCTACAACGGCGACGGCTACGGCGAACACAAAGATGGCTCGCCCTTCGATGGCACCGGGATCGGCCGCCCCTGGCCTTTACTCGCCGGAGAGCGTGCTCACTACGCTCTGGTGGGCGGCCATCGCGATGAAGCCGAAGCGCTGCTTTCGGTGATGGAAAATTCGACCGCGGGTCAGAGCCGCCTGCTGCCCGAGCAAGTCTGGGACGCGGCCGACATTCCGGCACTGGAACTGTTTCGCGGCAAGCCGTCAGGATCGGCCTGCCCGCTGGTGTGGGCGCACTCTGAGTACGTGAAATTGCGGCGCTCCATTCGCGACGGCAAAGTTTTTGATCAGCCGCCGCAAACCGTGCAACGCTATCTCGTCGAAAAGCGCCAGCGACAAATCTTCGGCTGGCGCTTCAACAACAAAACTCGTTCCATCCCGCGCGGCAAAACCCTGCGCATCGTTCTGCTCTGGCCGGCAAGGGTTCACTGGAGCATCGACGGCTGGACGACCGCGCACGACACTGCCTGCCGCGATACCGGTCTCGGCACCTACATTCTCGACCTGCCCACGGCCTCGCTGCCCGCAGGCGGCGCAGCGGTGTTCACGTTTTATCGGCCAGACGAGAACCGCTGGGAGGGAACGGATTACACGGTGAAGATCGAACCGCCATCGTCTTGAGCGCATCCGTTTTTCAGGCGAGGCGAAGCATCTCCCGGATGCAATTCTCGTCATATTTCATTGACATGTTTTGCACATGAAACTATGCTACTAGCATGTCAAAGATGATTCAGCTCCGCAACGTCCCCGACGCCCTGCACCGCAGACTGAAGGCTCGCGCCGCCCTGGCAGGCATGTCTTTGTCCGACTATCTTTTGTCGGAAATCCGGGAGATCGCCGAAAAGCCCACCCTCGCCGAATTCCGCGAGCGTCTCGATCGCCGGGAACCCGTGGAACTGCAGCTCGATATTGCCCGCATGATCCGCCAGGAGCGAGACGCGCGGTGATTGTGATGGATGCCTCCGCTGCTATTGAATGGCTCCTCCACTCCTCCGCCGGCGGCCGTATTGAAGAACGTATCTACGCTGCCCGGGAAAGCTTGCACGCGCCGCATGTGATCGACCTCGAGGTCGCGCAAGCCTTCCGCCGTCTCACCCGCGAACGCGCCGTTTCGGCGGAGCGCGCCGAAGAGGCTATCTCCGATCTGATGGCCCTTCGCATCCTCCGCTATCCGCACTCTTTGCTTCTTCCGCGTATCTGGCAATACCGTCACAATCTCTCGGCGTACGATGCAGCCTACGTCGCGCTTGCCGAAAAACTCGGAGCGCCCCTGATTACGCGCGATGCTCGTCTGGCAGCCGCCTCCGGCCACACGGCGCACATTGAGCTCTTTTGATCGCCAGGAAGGCACGAATTTCTTCCCTAGAAAATGATCATCAAGGTCTTCGACGATAAGCATTCTCTCGGCCGCGCCGCCGCTCAGCAGGCAGCCGAGGCTCTTCGTCGGGAAATCCAGAACAACGGCCAGGCCCGAATGGTCGCCGCCTCCGCCGCGTCTCAGTTCGAATTGTTGGACGCTCTCACCAGCGCACCGGGCATTGCCTGGGAACGAGTCGAACTTTTTCATCTCGACGAATACATCGGATTGCCCGCGACTCATCCCGCCAGCTTCAGAAATTATCTGCGCGCCCGGTTGATCGATAAAGTCGGAATCACCCAGGCCCATCTTCTCGACGGAGAGCGGGACCCAGCCGATGTGATCCGCGAAGTCGGAGACGCGCTGCAGAAAGCGCCCATCGACGTCGCTCTGGTCGGTATCGGAGAAAACGGCCACCTCGCCTTCAATGATCCCCCAGCGGATTTCGAAACTGAGGAACCGTACATCGTAGTCACGCTCGACGAGGCCTGCAGAAATCAGCAACTGAGCGAAGGCTGGTTCGCGAGCCTGGCTGAAATCCCGCGGCAGGCGATCTCCATGAGCATCTGCCAGATTCTCAAGTCGCGAGAAATCATCTGTGCCGTTCCCGACGCGCGCAAGGCGCAAGCCGTAGCAGCCTGCCTTGAAGGCGAGATCAGCCCGCGCGCGCCCGCCTCAATCCTGCGCACTCATCCCAACACCACCGTCTATCTGGACAAAAACTCCGCCGCGCTGCTCACTTCGGCGACCCCGAAGTAGAACCGCCCTTAGGAACTAGGGCAGCCGCTCTCTGCTGCCTATCTAGGTTGGGCACGCACTCGGCTAATTCTCAACGCGTGAAATCGCCTGTTAACAGCAGCTATCGCGGCAGTACACTAGTGTGTGGGGCAACTTCCATGCACGAAAAAATGAAAGCCGCACCAATCGGGGCGTTGAGCCTTCTGCCGCTCGGCCTTACCGCAGCGTGTTTCCCGCTCGTCGGTGTCTTGGGACAGCATGGCAAATTCGTATCGGCAGCCCTCATCATCATCTCTTCCATGTTGTTCTCTCCTGCGCTGGTTTGCAGTGCGTATTCGATTGTGTTCGAGAAAACTAGGTTATTCGGCTTGGCTGGGCTGGTTCTGGCTACACTCACACTGCTGATAGAGCGAGAAACACTGTGGTTCCTTGAGATGGGCTTGTTACTGATGCCGTGTACCGCGCTGGTGATGTTGGCGGTTGCGAAGAGGCGAAGAAAGAACGCTGAGCACCACATACCCCAAACGAACATATAGGTGTCGAGAAATCCCCATTTCACTCACAATACCCGGAGCCGAGATTCTGGGGATTCTGAGTGTAACGCCCTGTTTCAACAGCCACCGTCCTCGCCGTTATACTCATCCGCTATGATCCTCCGCATCGCCGTGGCTTTCGCACTTCTTCTCCCTATAGGTTTCGCTCAATCACAACCCAGGCCTCCGGATGCGGACGTGCGGGAGGCGCTCGCCCAATTCATTCGGGCCTTCGATGACTTAGATTGGGAACATTTCCGGCTCGCGTTCGATGACAATGCCACGGTGTTCTATCCGCGTGCGATGCCACAACGTGCCAATGGTCGTGGTGAATTCGAGAAGGCTTTCAAGACGGTGTTCCAGCAGATTCGCGACGGCAAAACTGCCGCTCCTTATATGGATATCCAACCAAAAGAAATGAGAATACAGTTCTTCGGAGACGTGGCGATTGCGACCTTTCATCTCGACGATAGGGTAGGGTTTCTCAATCGGCGAACCATCGTCCTGAACAAAACGGAGAAAGGCTGGAAGATCGTGCATCTGCACGCTTCAGAGGTATCCGTAACGGGTACTGCGCAGTGACTGGCGAAAAATCCCCATAACACTCATTGAGCCAGGCGGCCGACAACGGCAAGACCAGATCCGCCCTACTCCTCGGTGCTGGTGTAGCACACCTCGACGACCGTGCAGTCGTCGCTGAGCGGGTTGCCCGCGCAGAATTCCGTCACCGACGCGAAAATTCCTTCGAGCGTCGGAGACTTCGCGGCCGCCGCTTCCAGACGGAAGTCTTCGTAGAAATCTCCCATGGAATTTTCCGCTTCGGTCACACCGTCGGTCACGATGATGAAGCGGTCGCCGGATTTCATCTGGCACGTCGAGCTCTCAAAAGTGGCGTCAGGCAGCAGGCCCACAGGAACATTTCCATGCGGCGGCCGGATCACCTCGTCACCGCACACCAGTAGCGGGGGCACATGGCCGCAGTTCACATATTCCAGTTCGCCATCGCGGCGCAGGCGCGCCAGCAACAGCGTCGCGTATTTTTCGCCCTGAATTTTGTCCGTAAAGAACCGGTTCACCGCGATCACGACCTCCAGCAGCGCCGAGCCCGCGCTCAAGTGCGAATAAATCATCCCCTGCAGAGTCGAAGCCAGCAGCGCCGCCGAGACTCCCTTGCCGCTGACGTCGGCCAGCACCACGGCCAGACCTTCCTTCGTATTCACCGCATCAAAAAAGTCGCCGCCAATTTCTTTACAAGACAGATTCTTTCCCCGCAGCCGCGCAAACGGCACTTCGGGAATCTTCACCTGCATCAGCCGCTGCTGAATGCTGGCCGCGATGCCCAATTCCTGCTGGTAACGGCGCGATTCTTCCTCGGCCTGCACCAGTCGCGCATTTTCAATCAGCGACGCCGCTTCAATCGCGATGGCATGCAGAATGTCCTGGCCGACCCCGCTGATATCGCGCGAGGCAAATCGCGAGTCAACATACAAAACTCCCATCGCCTCGGCCGCAACATTCGGCGCCGGAGTCTGCGCGTCGCGCGTCGCCTGCACCTGCATCTTGCGCAGAGGAATGCAGACCACCGTCCGCAGATCGTAAGCCACGATGCTCTGCCGCCCCGCAAGATCCAGCGACTGGCTGGTATCGGTCAGCAGAAATTCAGAGTTCGAACGCATCGACTCTTCCAGAATCGAGTGCGAAATCGTCTTGTCGTCGAGCAGCGGCTCTTTCTTCGCATTGCGTCCCGCCGCCAGCCGCAGCTTGCCTTCTTCATCTTTCAGAAAAACGTATCCGCGCTCGGCCCGCGTCAACTGCAGCGTGACGTCGAGCATGGTCATCAGAATTTCATCCAGCACTCCCGCGGTATTGAGCTTGCGCGCAGCTTCCAGAAACAGCGTGAGCTTTTCCAGATCGGTGGCTTCCTGCTTGATCTGAATGCCGGAAATCTGGCTGAGAAATTCGCGCGCCGTATTCGAAGTATTGTGCGCAGGATTGAACAGGATGTACGCCGAATCGCGCGCCCCAAACTCCAGCCGGTCGCCGCGGTCCAGTTTCTGCCGTTGAATGCGCTCGCCGTTGACGAACGTTCCATGCTTGCTTCCCAGATCGACGAGGAAGAAATCCATCCCCTCCTGCGTGATCTGCGCGTGATCGCGCGAGACCCGAGGATCGGCAATCACCAGGTCTTTATCGACCTTCCGTCCCACGGTGAACGGAGTGCGGTTCAGAACGATGTTCTTCTGCTCACTGCCTTGAACAAAGACGAGGGCGGGAAAGACACCGGAACCAGAACTGTGATGACTAATTGCGTTGAGGGCCATGGATGTGGATGGTTAGCGAGCACCGTCCGACCAGTCAGGTCGCCGTAAGCGCGCATTACGGGCTAAAAAGCTTCTCCAGAGTACTAGCTGCCGCACTCTGCTGCAAGATACTCGCGGCGACGGATGGCTTGATGCATCCGCCGAATCACCCCCTCAAGACGGTTCGCGGCGCAACACTCTGCCCGCAATCAGCACCAGGCCCAGCGTCAGAGTCGGGATCGCAAAATTCGTATACAGCGGCATCGTCCACGCGCTCTGCACAACTGTTCTGGGCAGAAACAGCGAGGCTGCGGCCAAGCCTACCGTCGCAATCCACGGCCAGAAAATCGACAGCGCCGTGAATACCACAAAGAACCGGCAAAGCCCGCCAGCCTCCCACAGCGGCCGGATATAGCGCACCAGTACCATCAACGCCGGCAAGAGCAGCACCTGGTTATAAGGAGCGAACATCGGAATCACGGCCAGCGTTGTGGCCATCGTCAGAGCGACCAGCCAGGCAAAGTCAACCGAACGCGCCGGAGCCCGCCGCAGTTTCCACGCGAAATAAAGCAGCGTACACACCAACCCCGCCGAGACCAGCCTGCCCCAAAATGCCGTCAGCTCCACATCGAGCACGGATCGGCCTCCGCCTGTGTAGCGCAAATACTCCGCCGAGGCGGTGCGGAATTTTCCAATCCAGCCCGGGCAGCAAGAGTTCGCCGCCGCCGAACAGCAGCAGCATCGTGATCCCAAAGCTCCAGACAAACCTCTGCCGCTCCCGCCATTGGCCGAGACTCCAGATCCCAAGGCATGCAATCGGCAACGCGACCAGTTGCGGCTTGATGCTGGCGACGCCGAGCAGGACTCCAGCAACAACGAAATATCCGCCAGCCAGGGCACTAAACGCAGCCGCCAGCAGACCTGCGACCAGCAAAGTGAGTTGCTGCAATTTAAATCCCTGAATCGCCGGGAAACAGCCGAGCGTAAGCACAATCCACAACAGGACCGTCGCCTTCGAAACCCGCCAGCCCACGGCTCGAAACCACAAGAAAACGGAATATGCAGTCAGGGCTACAAGCAGGAAGAAAAATCCGCGCTGCACGATGGCGAAAGGCAACTTCACCGTCGGCGCCAACAAAAATGCGACGTAGACGGGATAAGCGAACCCCTGCTGATCCTTCGGATCATTCGGAAGCGCAGGGTCAATCGGCCGGCCATAGTATCCAGTCTGAATCTCCCGCGTGATATCAGCGGCGTAGGGATTGCGTCCGTGCAGCAGCAGTTCCCTTGCCCCCAGCCAGCGCGGATACAAATCGGAAAGATTGCCGCGTGGTATGCCCTTCGCCTGCGACTCAGCCTGCTGATGGGCAATCGCGATGTCCTGCACCCAGAACCACATGGTGGCAGCGAGCAGAGCAGCTCCGACAATTGCGTAAGGCTTTCCGGGCATCCGTCGCGTAAAGGATAAGGTACAACCGTGAGTTCGATGGTCGTGCTCATGTTACAACTTATCCTTCCAAATCAACGCGCATGCGCTGGCGAATTTTTATCTCGGGCCTGGTCGGGGTAGTTGCCGGCTCGTTCTGTTTTTTCCTGATGAAGAAGCTCCATCAGGACGCAGGGGATTTTCGCTGGGCCATTCACCTGGCGCAACGCTTCCTCGCTCATCAGAATCCCTACGACACGCCTTTGGAGCAGTATCCATTTCCCGCAGCCCTGTTCGCGCTGCCCTTCGTCCGGGTGCGACCTGAAATTGCCGCCAGCATCTTTTACGGCCTGAGCTCCGCGCTGCTGGCTTTCGGATTGACCCGGGACGGCTATCAGCGGCTGTATGTCTTCCTGGCCTATCCCTTCTGGGTTGGTCTGCTCACGGTGCAATGGTCGACGCTGATCACGGCCAGCGCATTTTTTCCGCTTCTTTTACCGGCCGCCATGGCTAAGCCCCAGGTCGGGCTTCCCGTGTTCCTCACGCGCCTGAGCCGCAAAGGATTGCTCGCTTGTGTCGCGGTCGGCCTGCTGAGTCTGGTCGCCATGCCCAGGTGGCCGTGGCTATGGCTGGGACAGCTCGGCTTTTACCAGCATTTTTTCGCGATCCTGATTCTGCCCGGCCCTTTGGTCCTGCTGGCTTTGATTCGCTATCGCGACAAGGATGCCTATCTCCTGGTCTTGTCCGCGATCATGCCGATGCGCTGGTTCTTTGACGTCTTCATTCTGTGGCTCATCCCGAAATCCCGCCGGGAGATCCTGGTCACCGTATTTTTCAGCTGGTGTGCCGGCATTTGGCGCTGGTACCATCCTCCGGCCAGCTTCGACCAGGTGGGCCGCTGGATTGTGCTGACCACCTACCTGCCTATGCTGGCCATCATCCTGTTGCGAGGCCGTCACCCAGCCATGGACCCCGCAGATTGAGGCCGGCCGATGATGCGTTCCACCTCAATTGCAAGGCCCCGTCCACACAAAGCCCGGCGGACACGGTCGTAACCGATTTTTCGCCATCGTATGCAGAAATTTACGACTCTTTCCCCAAAGCGCAGGGTATAGTAACGTAGTCGAGTTTAGCGGAACCTCGCGGGCGTGAACACGCTGACGGAACTCCTCAAGAACCCCAGTGTGATGTTCGTGGTCATAGCCGCCGCGAAACCCCCTTCCGCTTGAGCACAAGACACGCAACACGGTGGTTTGAAAGGAGAACGTCTATGCAGCTTTTGCGCAGCCTGTGGCACGAACAAGAAGGACAGGATATTGCCGAGTATGCCGTCATGCTGGCCGTCATCCTGGTCATTGTGGTTGGAACGGTTCGCCTGATAGGCTCCAACGCGAACACCGTGTTCTCGAGTGTGGCCAGTTCTATTCAGCAGTAGAATTTCCGCGCTTCAAGGGCGGCGGATTTCTTAGGGCGGCCAGAGCATCGGCGCCCAGGGGAGCAGCATGAATCGTACGCGTTTGCTGATGATCGGAGTTCTGGCCTTGGCGCTGGGACTGTTCGCGAGCCTCTATGTGTACAAGAACCTGCAAGCCCGCGCCGGCGCGGGCGCCGAACCTGGCATGGACGTGATCGTCGCCGCCGACGATTTGCAGGTCGGGGCCAGGGTCGATGAGCACGACATCAAGATCATCAAGATTAATGCCAGCGATCTGCCCGCCGGAGCCCCCAGACGCAAGTCCGATGTTTTAGGCCACGGCGTGGTTATTCCCATCGGCAAGGGCGAGTTCATCCTGCCCAATAAATTGGCGGGTGAAAATGCCGGGTCGGGTCTGCCCGCGCTAATTCCTCCGGGGATGCGCGCCGTTTCGGTTCGCGTCAACGAAGTTGTTTCCGTGGCGGGATTTGTGACGCCGGGAACGCGCGTCGATGTTCTGCTGACCGGCAGTCCCACCGGAGGCAGCGAACCGCAGACCACGACCGTGCTGCAGAATGTCGCCGTCCTGGCCTCCGGCCACACGCTGGAGCGGACCGCGACTGGCGAGGCGCAGAACACCCCGGTCATTACTCTTCTCGTTTCCCCGGACGATGCTGAGCGGCTTACACTGGCCAGCGCTCAAGGTCACATTCAGCTGGCACTGCGCAATCCTTTGGACACGCGCTCCGAAGAAGTTGCCTCGGCCAGCGAACGCGGCCTTTATAAGGGCATCGCTCCTGCCCCGACGACCGAGGCACACGCTCCGGTTCATCGTGCAGCCCCGAAGGTTGCGGCGCCTCCTCCGCAAGCTCCAGCCGGCGTGAGCGTTGAGGTTTATCAGGGAGACAAAAAGCCTGACGTCGTGAAGTGCACGGACGAAGGTTGCGAAAGCAAGTGATCGGCAAACGGTGGAACGGCTCTTATGATCGCGGCGGCAAGTTTCCTGACAGGAGACAAATCGTACAAATGATAGTTCGCAGATGGTTGTTCGGAAGTCTTTTTTTCGCCGTCATCATTATCATCGCGTCTCCTGCATTCTCCTCCGTGGCCCATCAGGACCAGACGGCCCAGCCCCAGGCCCAGGCGCCGGGCGGCACTCCCACGGCAAACCTGCCTCCTGAATCGCAGGCGCCTCAGGGCTCTGCCCCGCTGCGTGTGATGGTGGGAAAATCTCTGCTGATCAATACCACGGAGCGCATCAAACGTCTCTCCGTCACCGACCCCGGCATCGCCTACGCGCAGCCGATTACTCCCACGCAGATTCTGGTCCACGGCAAGGCTCCCGGCGAGGTCTCGCTCCTCATCTGGGATGAACTCGAACGCTCCCGCAGTTTCGATCTTCGCGTCGACGTAGACGTCAGCGCGTGCGCCGATGAAGAACATCGCGTCTTCCCCGATGAGCAGATCACAGTTACGCCCTCGCGAGCAGCCGTAGTGCTCTCCGGGCATGTCTCCACTGAGGATGTCGCCAAGCGCGCCGGAGAACTGGCCAGCGCCTATTCCCCCAAGGTCGTCAATGTGCTGACCTTCGGACCGGTGGGCTCGCAGGAAGTGCTGCTGCAGGTGAAGTTTGTGGAAGTGGATCGCAGTGCGATCACCCAGTTGGGCGTGAACTTCCTGTCGAACGGTCTCGGCAACACCATCGGAGCCGTGGGCACCGGCCAGTATGGAGGGTTCGGGCCAGTGAACGTGCAGACCCAGCAGACGACTTCTGCTCTCGGCGGCACCGCGACCCAGAACACGGGCATCCAGACCATCAGCAACGTTCTGAATCTTTTCCTGTTCCGTCCCGACATCAATTTCGGCGCGGTCATCGAGGCGCTGCAAACCAAGAATCTGCTGCAGATTCTCGCCGAGCCCAATCTGATCGCGCTGAACGGAAAAGAAGCCAGCTTCCTCGCCGGCGGCCAGTTCCCTTTCCCCATTGTGCAGCCCGGAAACGGCTTCACTGCGGTTACAATATCATTCAAGGAATTTGGGGTCCGCCTGCAGTTCACTCCGGTCATCATGCCCAATGGGAATGTTCATCTGAAGGTTTCGCCTGAGGTGAGCACACTCGATTTCGCCAACGCTCTGACCATCTCTGGCTTTACTGTCCCCGCCCTCAGCACGCGCAAGGCGGAAACCGAGTTCGAGTTGCAAGACGGACAGAGCTTCGTGATCGCCGGCCTTATGGATAATCGCGTAACCGATATCTACAACAAGATCCCGGGGCTGGGCGACATACCTATTCTGGGGAATTTCTTCCGCAGCAAAAGTTTGCAGAAGAGCAATTCGGAATTGATGGTCTTGTGCACGGTGCACAAGATTTCACCGGGCGCGGAGATGCCAGGCCCGAAGATGCCGGCGCCGTTTCTCAATAACGACAAGTTCGATAAAGAGAAGATCGATAAACCGGTCAGCAAGTAATTTATTCCCGGCATGAGCCGGACTGGTTTCAGTAGGCAGGTTTCGAGTAGCAACGTTTCGAGCAGGAAAACGCGCAGGTCCTTATGGCTGAGTCGTCCGTCGTCATCGTCGCCACCGACAGCGAACAGCGCGCTGTGTTGCAGGTGCTCGTCGATGGGACCAATGTTGCCCGCACCGTGCACACCTGCGCCAGCCTGCCCATGGCGGCCTCTGATCCCATCACACGCCGCATCCGCGCCGCCAATCCTGACGTCACCCTGGTCGATATTCCCAGCGACAATACTCCCATGGCCCTGCGCGCCGTGGAATTGCTGCACCAGGAGATGCCCGACACCGCCATCTTCGCCATCGGCACTCTGAGCCAGCCCCAGGTCATCGTGAATGCCATGCGCGCCGGAGCCCGCGAATTCATCGAGCGGCCCACCACCACCACCGATCTCATCGAAGCCTTCGTGCGGCTCAGCGCCGCGCAACGGCGCGTCAAACAGGAAGGCATCCGCGGAAAAGTTTTCTCCGTCATCAATGCCAAGGGCGGAAATGGTTCCACCACCGTGGCCGTCAATCTCGCAATCGCCCTGCACGCTGTTCAGGGACAGACTGCGCTGATCGATCTCGCGCCCCTCGGGCATGCCGCGCTGCACCTGAATTTGAAGCCCGCCTTCAACGTTTCCGATGCGACTCGCAACCTGCATCGCATGGACGTATCTCTGCTCGAAAGCTTCATGACGAAGCACAGCAGCGGCCTCCAACTCCTGGCCGGAAGCACCACGCCGGCCGGAATCGAGCCTTCCACCGCCGAGTTCGTTCGGCTGTTCGACATGCTGGTGACGCACTTCCGCTACGTGGTCGTGGACGCATCCTCGCGCTTCGATGCCGCCAGCCGCCTCATCGCCAATCTCTCGGAAACCGTGCTGCTCGTGGCCTGTCCCGACGTTGCCTCGCTGTGGAGCGCGGCCCGCGTGCAACAATATCTTGGAGAGACCGGCAGCCGCGAGCGCGTCCGGCTCGTGCTCAATCGCTATCGCAAGGTTCCGGGATTCAGTGAAGCCGACGCCGAGGCCGCGGCCGGCGCCAAGTTGCTGTGGCGAGTTCCCAATCAATATTTCGCAGTCACCAGCGCGATCGATCGCGGTGTGCCCGTGATGGACCAGCGGAGCAGCGAGATTGCCCGCTGTTTTTCAGGCTTGGCGCAGGAGTTGACGCGCAATGACGTGGATGTAAAACGCGCGGCATGGAGTCTGTTCAAGTCAGTATAGGATCCAGAGAGGTAGGAGTTGTGTAGTCCGGCTTGGGAATGTGTGGTCGGCACGAACGGGAAGGGCACGAGTTTTACTCGTGCCGCAAAGAAGTTTCAAAAACGCGTTGCGCTTTAGCGCCTGAGGTTAGCTTTGCAGGGCGCAGTATAAGTAGCCCACTATGGCAAATCTGCAGTCTTTCGAGAGGACCGATTACCAGCAGGTAAAGGCTGACCTGCATCGCAAGATTCTCGACCGTCTTGACCTGGAAAAATTGGGCAAGAGCTCGGGCGACTCGGCGCGCGATGAAGTTCTGGTCGTCATTCGCAACGCTGTCAACGCCGAAGTCGTTCCCCTCAGCTTTGCCGAGCGCGAACGCCTCGCACGCGAAATTCTCGACGAAATCTTCGGCCTCGGCCCGCTTGAGCCGCTGCTGAAAGATCCTACGATCTCCGACATTCTGGTGAACCGCTTCAATCGCGTCTACATTGAGCGCGCCGGAAAACTCGAGATCACGGGATTATCTTTCAAAGACAATTCGCACCTGATGCAGATCATCGAGCGCATCGTCTCTCGCGTCGGCCGCCGCGTAGACGAATCTTCGCCTATGGTCGATGCCCGCCTCGCCGACGGCTCGCGTGTTAACGCCATCATTCCTCCGCTGGCCATCGACGGCCCCTGCCTGTCGATCCGCCGTTTCGGTCGCGATCCCGTCACCGCGCGCCAGATGATCGAAAATCAGACGCTCACCGAACCCATGCTCGAACTGCTCTCGGCCATGGTTAAAGGCCGTCTGAACATTCTCGTCTCCGGTGGAACCGGCGCCGGCAAAACCACTTTGCTGAACGTGCTCTCCGGCTACATTCCGAACTCCGACCGCATCGTCACCATCGAGGATGCCGCCGAACTGCAACTGAAGCAGGAACACATCGTCCGCCTCGAAACTCGCCCGCCCAACATTGAAGGCAAGGGCGCGGTCCGCCAGCGCCAACTCGTCATCAACAGTTTGCGTATGCGCCCCGACCGCATCGTGGTTGGCGAGGTGCGCGGCGAAGAGGCCTTCGACATGTTGCAGGCCATGAACACGGGCCACGAGGGCTCTCTGACCACCGTCCACGCCAACTCCCCGCGCGACGCCCTGGCTCGTATCGAGAACATGGTCTCGATGGCGAACCTCAACATTCCCGAACGCGCCGTCCGCCACCAGATCGCCTCCGCCGTGCATGCCGTGATTCAGATTGCGCGTCTCTCTGACGGAACGCGTAAAGTCATCACCATCTCCGAAATCACCGGCATGGACGACGTATCCATCGCCATGCAGGATATCTTCAGCTTCGACCGCACGGGCATCGACGAGAACGGAAAAGTTCGCGGCGCCTTCCGCGCCACCGGCATTCGTCCCAAATTCGCCGAGCGTCTCGCCACCTCGGGCGCGCGCTTGCGCCCGGCATTATTCGAAAACAAAGTGGAGGTTTAAGACTGCCATGCCTGCAGCATTGATTGCGTTCTTAGCCTTCATCGTAGTCGCCGTAGGAGCGTTCGTTGCCTTCTCTCTCTTCGACCAGCGCAGCGCCCAGGCCCGCCTGCTCAAGGAACGCCTCGTCGAGCAACGCAAAGGCGCCGAGCCTTCCCCGGAAGAAGAGCTTGCCCTGGTTCGCAACGAGCAACTCAGCCAGATTCCAGCTCTCGACAATTTTCTGCGCCGTTCCGAGCGCGTTTCTGCCCTGCAGAAAGTGCTCGATCAAGCCGGGATCGCCATGCGCGCGGGAAATTTTATTGGTCTCTCTGTGCTCGCCGGGATCGCCGCCACCGTCATCGTTTACCTGCTCGCCCACCGCATTGAGATTGCCTGGATCGCGTTGATGGTCGGCTTGCTGCTTCCCTATTCCTACGCTTCGTACATGCGGGGCAAGCGTTTCGCCAAGTTCGATGAACTTTTCCCCGAAGCCATCGACACGCTGGCTCGCGCCGTCCGCGCTGGACACGCCTTCACCACCGCTCTGGAAATGATCAGTGGCGAAGTGGGTGAACCGGTTTCCAGCGAATTCCGCCAGTTATATGAAGAACAGAAATTCGGCATGCCGGTCCGCGATGCTCTGCTCAATCTGACCCGGCGCATGCCCTCGGTCGACGTGAAATTTTTTGTCACCGCAGTCATGCTCCAGCGCGAAACCGGCGGCAATCTCGCCGAGATTCTCGACAACCTCTCCTACGTCATCCGCGAGCGCTTCAAAATCCAGCGCCAGGTGCGCGTCTACACCGCCCAGGGCCGGCTCACCATGGCCCTGTTGATGGGCATGCCACCGATCATCGTCACGGTAATGATGATCCTCAATCCCGGCTTCATTAAGCCGCTGTTCTCAGATCCGATCGGTCACACTCTGCTCGTGGCCGGAATCACGTTGCAGACCGTGGGTTATTTCGTCATTCGCAAAATTATTAAAATTCAGGTGTAGGTATTCAGATTTATCGGTAAAGACTTAAGGGATTCAGGTTGACATGTTGCCTCTGGCTTTAACGGTCGTTGTCTTCGTCACCATCGTGCTGGTCGTATTTTCTTTCGGCGCGGCGGTGATCACTCCCAGTTCCATGCTGGGTGCCCGGCTTCGCGCGCTGGGAGGGCGGTTGCAGCAACAGCAGCAGGAAGCCGCCAAGCCTGCCTTTCGCGAACGACTCGAGCAGGCCATGGATCCCCTCAGCAAAGCCCTGCCGCTTTCTCCGGCCGACGTTTCCCGTACGCGCGCGTGGCTCATCCAAGCCGGGTTCCGCGATGCCATGCACCTCAATTATTATTTCGGCTCGCGCCTTCTCCTGGCGATGGTCGGATTTTTTGGCGTCGTTCTCTTCACCGGATTCGATAATGTCCCGCTTCTCGCCGGCATCACCGGACTGGGCTTCTTTCTTCCCCGCTTCTTTTTGAAGCGCATGATTAAAGACCGGCAAATGCGCATTCGTCTGGGCCTGCCCGATGCCCTCGATCTCACCGTAATTTGCGTCGAGGCCGGACTCGCCCTTGACCAGGCCCTGATGCGCGTAGGCCAGGATTTGCATCATGCCCATCCCGACCTCAGCGATGAGTTTCACCTGGTGAACCTGGAAATGCGGGCCGGCAAACCCCGCGCCGAGGCCCTGCGCAACCTGGTCGAGCGAACCGGCGTTGACGACATCCGCTCTCTTGTTGGTACACTAATCCAGACCGACCGCTTCGGCACCAGCGTCGCCCAGGCCCTCCGCGTGCATTCCGACTCCCTCCGCACGGAACGCCGGCAACGCGCCGAAGAACAGGCCGCTAAAACTACCATCAAGATGGTTCCCCCGTTGGTGGTGTTTGTTCTGCCTTCCATCATCTTTGTCACCATCGGTCCCGCTGTGATCGAACTGATCCGGCAACTGGGCCCGGTATCGGGACATTGATCGAAGGAGTGATCTAAGACGTAAGAAGCGCAGAGCTACTGGGGAGCAAACGCAGCATGGCAGGTCTTATCCCGCAGGGACAGGCGTTCAATCGTACACGCGAGACTTACCTCGCGACGTCTCTCTCCGTGGCCAACACTCACTGGACCCGCCTGCGCGGCCTGCTCGGCCTGCGCTCCGAAGATTTCCCCGACGGCCGCGGCCTCTGGATCGTTCCCTGTCACGGCATTCATACCCTGGGCATGGGATTTCCCATCGACGTTCTCTATCTCGACCGCACCCTGACCGTGGTCGATATTCGCAGCGACGTTCAGCCCTGGCGCTTCGCTCCCATCCGCTCTCAAGCCACCTCGGTGCTTGAACTTCCGAGTCACACGGCTGTGCAGACACGAACCTCGGTCGGCGATAAAATCGAAATCATTACTGGGAAGATCGACCCTGGAAAAGATGGGGTCGAGCCAACCGCGTGACCCAAACACTCCAAGTCGAGAAGCAGAGGGCTGTCCAGCCCATCGCCCCGCCCCGCTTGCTGGTCGAATGGTCCTCGCCCTGGCACGAGTTTGTCACTTCCATCTCCCCGGCGCTCGCGCGTTCTGAAACCCGGCTTGCGGGCGAAGCTCCCTTCGGCCTGATTCCCTATCGCATTCTTATTCCCTCGTACATTGTCGAACTGTTCGTGATTCTCGCAGTCGTTGCCATTCAGATCAAAATCGACCAAATGCGGCCCTACGTCGCGCCCAGACTGTCAAGTCACGATGTGATCTATTACAGCGGCGATGAACTGCCGCGCACCGAAGATCTCGCCGGCGCGGAAGCCGGCGCAACCGGGCGCGCCGGAGGCGAAGAAGCTCATCACCGCACGCAGACCATCCGCATCGCGCGCGGCCATTCGATGGTTTCCAAAGTCGTCGACGCTCCTCACCTCAAGCTGCCCGCGTCAAGTGATGCCGTAGCAAATTTGCTGGCCATCTCGCCCAATCCCGGACCTCCGCCGTCCGAGGGCATGCGTTCCAATCGGACCGCGCCCAATCTCTCATCCTCCATCGTCGCCCCCGCGCCCACCGTGGCTCGCGACTACACGCGCAATGGAGTTCAGCTTAATTCCGTAATCCCGCCCGCAGCCGCGGTCTCGCGCGATGCGCGCATGTCGGCTCCGCACATCAGCGCGGATGTCATTCCACCCGCTCCGAGTGTTTCCGACGATCACCGCCTCGTAGCTCCTGCGCTCGGACCAGCTGTGATTCCTCCCGCGCCCAATGTTGCCCGCGATCGCTCACAGCGCGGTCCGTCTCTCGCTACATCCGTTGTCGCTCCCGCGCCCAGCGTCTCGCATGACCGGACGCGCTTAGCTCCCTCGGTGAACGCAGCCGTGATTCCGCCCGCTCCCGGCGCGGTGAGCCGCGAACTTTCCAGTTCGCCCGTGCAGATGGCTAACGTCGCCGTGGTGCCGCCTCCGATTTCTTCGCCGGAACGCGCCAGCTCCCGCGATCCCAAACTTTCTCTGCCCTCGCCTTCGGTGATCGCGCCTCCGCCATCCGCCGATGTTTCGCGTGACATGCGCCGTCTGGCCAGTGGCAGCACTCCCGATTCAGCTCGAACCGTAGTCCCTCCGCCGCCGACGCAAGCCAGCAGCGGATCATTTCTCAGCAGCATTGTCGGCAAAATCTTTGGCGCCAGTGATGTCGTTCCTCCGCCTCCGGCTGTAAGTTCAAGCACCGCGCGGGGAGGCGGTGCGGCGCTCTCCCCAAACGTTGTCGCGCCTCCGCCTTCGGTCTCGGCCTCGGCCGCTGGCGGAAATCCGCGCGGCAGTCGCAACGGCATGGGCCAGTCGCTGGGCTCCAACGTGATCGCGCCTCCGCCCACCGCGGGAGTGCAAGGCGGAACTGGCTCGCGTTCACTGGCCAACTCGTCGGCGCCCAGGCAGGGACTGCCCGACGTCGTACCTCCTCCGCCCTCGCTCTCCGGATCAGGTGGCGGCACAGGCTTAAACGGCGGCGGCGCCGGGGCCCCCGGCGGAACGCTGCTCGCCAATAACGTGGTTCCTCCTCCGCCCGCAATTGGTGGAGGCAACGGCTCAACAGGATCGGGCACCGGACGCAGAGGCGAAGGCCTTGGTGGTCCCATGGAGGTCGGCGCTCCCAATGCGCCTGCCAGCGGCGGTGCCAGCGGCAATGGAGCCGGCGCAGTCATCTCCAGTGATCCCGGTTCGAAAGTCGGACTGCCCATGAGCGGCGGCGGCGGATCGCTGGCGCTTTCTCCCTCAGGCGGCGATAAGCCCGGACTCGGCGGCTCCGGCGGCACCACCGGCATCGGTCACGGCAACGGTCCGGGCAGCGGCGTGAATGGCGAAGGCGTCGGCGCGGGCAAAAGTGGCGTCGGACGCGGTGCAGATCCCAATGCCCGCGATGGCATCTCCCCCGGCAATGGTCCCGGCGGAGCAGGCAATGCGCCCACCGGAACTCCGCGCGTTCCCGGCGTTTCCGTGAGCGGCGGAAGTTCCAGCGTGACTCTGCCCAGCTTCGGCTCAGACCCTGCTGCGAATGATCCCACCGGGCCCAGCCGCACGCCCGCCAAAAAGCAAGCCGGCCTGAATGTAACTATCGTAGCTACAGCAAATTCCGGCGGAGCCTTCGAGCCTTACCGCAACTTGCTAAAAGGCGAAAAGTACACCACCTATCTCGATACGGCCATCGGCCCGGTCGTGATGGAATTCGCTGACCAGGCAGCCACCAGCCACAATTTCGGTGGAACCCTGACCGCGCCCACACCCATCCGCGATAGTTTGCCCGAAGGTTTGCCCAAGGCCCGCATGGTGGTCACGACAACCCTGGATGCTTCCGGCAATTTGCGCAGTTATCGCGTTCTGGAAAGCGGCTCCGCCGAAATGACCGCCAAGGTTCTCGCCGCCCTCCGCACCTGGAAATTCCAACCTGCCATGCGCGGCAACCAGCCCGTCGAAGTCACCGCCATCATCGGCTTCAACATCAGCACCGACGACCGCTTCTGATTCCGGTTACCTTCGTCAGGCTATAACCGCTAAACCGTTCCCTCGTCTGGCCGATGTACGACAATGACACGCCTTGCCAGCCGTTGCGCTCATAACGTTGCGTGCATAACTATGTTCAACAACGCAATCGCCGAGCACAGCCGGTGGAAGCGAAAATTCCGCAAGCAATTGGCGACCGGATCCTTAGCCATGCTCCCCTCCGAGGTGTGCCTTGACGACCGTTGCGCCCTGGGACGATGGATCTACGCGGATGGCTGGAAATACTCTGACCTGGCGGATTACCACCGTCTGAAACAGGCCCATGCTCAATTTCATCTCGCGGCAGCAGATCTTATCCGCCGAGCCAATGCCGGTGAGCTGGTCGCCGAGGAAAGTGCTCCCTGCTCGCAGAGCAAATACTCTCTAGCTTCCGCCGCAGTCATCGTCGCCATCACGGATTTGAAGAAGCGAATCGGACCCGGGCCGTTCTGACTTCTGACTCTATCGATCTTCATCATTCTTCCCAAGCGTGGGACACGTTCACTCCAATTCCGCCAGGCTCGACCTGCGCACAAATATGATCGCCACCTCGTCGGAGTACACGGTCACCCACTGTCCGGTCGCGATCAGCACATTCGCCAAAGCGGAATCTCTGGGCAACACCACACAGGAACTCTCATGCGCATCCAGAAACTCCTGCCAGCCCCGTTCCACTCGAATCGTCTTCAAGTAAGACTTCAGGAATTCTTCTCCATACAAATCGTGCCGGTCATCGACCACCACGCGAGCGTCGGGATACATTCGATAAATCAGATACCCACCCCAGGAATCCGTGCTCAGGATCGGTCTTCGCACCTTTTGCTTCTGCAGATAATCGACCGCCTGCACCGGCATCCGCCTAGGATCGAAATGCGCATCGGCGAGCTGATCCGATCCAACGCGCCCGCCGTTCGCCACAATCAATAACGTTCCCACCACCACCAGCGCAGGCCACAAATGCCAGCGCGCGCGCAGTTCAATGCCAGCCATTCTGCGGAAATATTCTGCAGCCAACGGCACTGAAGTCAGCAACGGCGCAATCACCATCACCAGCAGCACCGAAGAAACAGGAATATTTCGCGCCGCGTACAAACCCGAGTACACAGAAAAAAGAACAATCAGCACGCCGCTCGCTCGCAGTTCCCGCCCGCGCGCCGCGAATGTTGCCAGCGCGACCAGCAACAGAATCGCAAAGCACTTCTGCGAAACGCCATGGAAATTCGGCGACTGAAATTCCTCAATGTGATCCATCAGGAAGCGATTCGTCAGATACGAGTACACATGCTCGTGCAGCTTCCACCCGTAAGGATTCACCAGGCTGGCCGCAGCCGAGATCAGACCCACCAGCGTTAAAACTCGTACGCGCCGTAGCGCCGCAATCTTTCGAAGACTTCCCTCAATCGTCGCTTCTTTCGCCGTCCACCATTCCCAAAGCGGCGCCCAGCCAGAAAATCCCCAGTAGCACGAATCCCAGAACAAAGCCGCCATGAACATTGACCCAAACCACCATCAGGCAAGGCAGAATCCATATCGCGCGCTGCCCTTTTTCTGCACGAGCGCCGGCTCGCTCGAAACCATCCAGAATGCAAAACCACGCCAGCGCAAACAACCAGCTCACCACATGCGGCCGCGCCAGAAAATGAATCATCGAGGCTGAGATGGCCAGCAGCGTCAGCATCAGCGCCGCCAGCATGTTCCCCCCGCGAAGCAGGACCAAACGAAACATCCCCGCAAATACCGTCGCGATCACCACTGCCGAAACCCATGCCACTCCGTTTAGTCCCAGCCGCGCGTCGAGCCAGCCCGCGATAACGTCATATAGCCACTCCCACGCAAACCACGGCCGCCCCTGCATGGTGGAAGAAAATAAATCCACACGCGGAATCGCATGCGTGAGAAGAATCTGCTGTCCCGTTCGAATGTGCCATCCAATCCCCGCATCCCCCAACAACTTCACCGATAACGGCGTAAATACCAGCACGCCCAGCAGCGCGATAAAAATTAAATCCGCCGACGAAGGCATCGCCACCCGCATCCAATTCGCGTCGCTAGTCGAAGTTCTGGAACCGTCTTCCATCGCGGTGAATCTTATAAGGCAGAGGCGCGAACAGCAACCGCGCAACGCCAGGCAGGAGCGAGATGAACAACAAGCATATTCCGCGGGTCGTGATCGTAGGCTCGGGCTTTGGCGGACTCAACGCCGCTCAGGGACTAGCCAAAGCTCCGCTGAAAATTACTCTGATCGATCGCAGAAACTATCACACTTTCCAGCCGCTGCTCTACCAGGTCGCGACCGCCGGCCTTTCGCCGGGAGAGATTGCCGCGCCCGTCCGCTCGATTCTTCGCTCTCACAAGAATGTCGAAGTCCTGATGGCCGAGGTTCTGGGATTCAATCTCGAGCGCAAGACCGTCGAAACCTCCGACGCCGAAATTCCCTACGACTACCTCATCGTCGCCGCTGGATCGAGCCATGCCTATTTCGGACACGATGAGTGGGAGCCGCTCGCTCCGGGCCTGAAGACCATCGAAGATGCGCTTGAAATTCGCCGCCGCATTTTGCTCGCCTTCGAACTGGCCGAGCGCCAGGCCGCCGCCGGTCAGGCCTTCATGCCTCTGAACTTCGTAGTCGTCGGCGGTGGACCAACCGGCGTCGAACTTGCCGGAACGCTGGCGGAAATTTCCCACCACGCCCTCACTCATGAATTTCGCTCCATCGATCCCGCGCGCACTCATATTCTTCTCGTTGAAGGCGGCCCGCGCGTTCTTCCCACTTACCCAGAAGACCTATCGCTCAGCGCGCAGAAACAACTTCAACATCTGGGAGTCGAAGTGCGCACCTCGGCCCTGGTAACGCAAGTCGAACCCGGAGCCGTCACCGTGGGCCAGACCCGCATCGCGGCCACGGTGATTTTGTGGGCCGCAGGAGTAGCCGCTTCGCCGCTGGGCAAAAAGCTGGGTGCGCCCGTCGATCGTGCCGGAAGAGTTCTGGTCCAGCCCGACTTGAGCGTCCCCGGCCATCCCGAAGTTTTCGTCATCGGCGATCTGGCCAGCCTCAAAGATGAGCACGGCAAAATGCTACCGGGAGTCGCTCCTGTAGCAATTCAGCAAGGACGATTCGTAGCCAAACTGATTCGCAAAGAAACTAAGCAAGTGGGGACGGACGCATTCGTCCGTCCAGTCGAGCGCAGCTCGACCGCCTCTCGTCCCGCATTTCATTACTGGAACAAAGGCAGCCTAGCCACCATCGGCCGCGCCGCAGCCATCGCCGACTTTGGCAAGATCCACATCTCAGGATTCCTCGCCTGGCTCTCGTGGCTGTTCGTGCACATTCTCTTTCTCATCGGATTCCGCAACCGCCTTCTCGTCTTCATTCAGTGGGCGTGGTCGTATGTAACGTACGAACGCGGCGCCCGCCTCATCACCGGCAGCACTTATCTGCCGGGATGGACCGAGAGCGGCCACGCCGATGCGCAAGGCGGGAATCCAATGGCGGAAGAAGTGATCAGCGGCTCACCCAAGTAGAAAACACAATCTGTCAAAAGGTGTTGAGCGTTAAGTCGGCCTTAGGAGTACACTTCCGACAGCGTAAAAGGGCCTTATGAAGCCGCCCGATCCAACTTCCGACCGACGCGCTCCCACCTACCCATTTGGTCTCGATTATCAAATCTGGAATCACGCTGCTCTGTTCTATTTGGAGGAGGCCTTCCTGGTGCGTATTCTTTGTCAGTTCATCGGTGCCTCGCTCAGAGCAGGCGATGGAGCCGTCATCGTGGCAACGGATGGACACGCCTATGCGATTGAGCAAACGCTTATCAGGTCTGGGATTGATGTTGTTGGCCTGAAGCGCAAAGGCAGCTATGTTGAGCTCAACGCGGACAGAACTCTCGCCAACCACAATACGGGCGGAAAATTGGATTTGGAACGATTGAACCTGCTGATTGACGAAACAATTTCGGGAGCGAACGAGGCGACAGGAGTGTCGGCGTCGCGCTTAACTGTATTTGGCGAACTAGTAGCTTTGTTATGGGCGAGGCGTGACTTTGAGGGCGTGCTAGCAGTCGAGTTGCTATGGGAGAATCTGGCGAAGCGGTTTCCGTTCTCCCTGCTCTGCGGTTATCCCATACAAGAGTTCGCCGGAGACGGAACAGAAGAATTTTTGCGAATCTGTGCCGAGCACTCGATTGTGATTCCCCCGGATGCATATCCCACACCCGAAGCGGAAAAGAAGATTTTGCAGGCTACGGCGCGGTCATCTGGCGCGGCACCCTCCCAAGGTCGGGGACGGACCTTCTTCCGGAAGGGCGAAGTGACGAAGCACTAGTTGTGGGGTTGAGTTGTCCCAGAAAAGACGAGTCTTAATCGGAGAATCTCCGCTGCAAGCAGAGCGGCTTCCTGTTTGAGGCGCGGCTGGAAACTAAAGAAGCCCCCGATTTTTAGTATCCCAATCTCCACAGATGAGCGGAAGGATTCGATGTCGTCCGATTGTCGCGGAGCGCTCCAACTGTCAAGCAAAATCTTCCGCGACCGCCCTAACCCGTTCCCCGCAAAGCGAATTCTCCTGCGCTCCACGCCCGAACAATCCGCCTCAAACTGTTAGAATGAATATAGTTGTGTTTTGCACCAAAACATCACGTAAAGCTACAACCCAGCCAATCCCGCCGAAGTCCTTGTCTCAGAGTATTTTACCGGTAACCCCTTTGTATTCAATATTTTGCCGCGATCTGGGCCGGTCTACCCTACGCAACCAGAACCAAATCATAAACTTAGCCCCGGGCTTCAAAACAAAATGTGGGGGCGCGATCCTTCTGGCCGTTCTTGCCTTGACCATCACCGCAATCTTCTGCGCCCCCGCCAGCGCCCAGGTTCTCACCATCAAAATCGACGACACCATTCAGCCCATCAGCGCCGAGTACATCTCCCGTGCGATTGATGAAGCCCACCGCACCAACGCCAACGCTCTGCTGATCGAAATGAACACGCCCGGCGGCCTGGTGAGTTCGACCCGCGAAATCATCGAGAAGATCACGTCGTCGCCTGTGCCGGTCATCGTCTATGTGACTCCAACCGGCGGTCACGCTGGCTCGGCTGGAATTTTCATTCTCGAGTCCGCCGACATAGCGGCCATGGCTCCCGGAACCGCAGCTGGCGCCGCGCATCCCGTAGTCTTCGTTGGCCCCGTTCAGCTCAAGCCCGATGACGAGATGAAGCAGAAAATTGAGAACGACGCCGCAGCCCTCATGCGCTCAGTCGCGGGCAAACGTGGGCGCAATATCGAAGCCGCCGAAAGCGCGGTGCGCGAATCGAAGTCATTCACCGAGCAGGAGGCGCTCGCCCAGCATCTGATCGACTACGCCGCTACCAGCCCTGAAGATCTCTTTCGCCAGATGCAGGGCAAGCCCCTGAAGCGTTTCAGCGGCGCCACCGCAACGCTCAATCTCGTTGGTCAGCCGCTAGTTCCCTTCGGCATGACGCTCAAAGAAGAAATCCTCGATGCGCTGATGGATCCCAACATCGCCTTTCTTCTGCTGGTGATCGGCGCGCTCGCGCTCTACATCGAATTCAATCATCCCGGCGCCGTGATTCCGGGTACGGTCGGCGTGGTCTTCATTCTCCTCGCCGCCTTCGCGCTCAATTTCCTGCCCACGCGTTTCGCCGCGCTGGGATTGATTCTCGGCGCGTTTCTGCTCTTCGCCGCGGAAGCAAAATTCGCCACTCACGGGGTCGCGACCGTAGGAGGAATTGTCCTGCTCACGCTCGGCGGATTGTTGCTCGTCGATTCACCCATCCCCGAAATGCGCGTGCATCTGCTGACCGCGCTCGCCGTCAGCATTCCCTTCGGCATAATCACGGCCTTCCTGATGAGCATCGCTCTCAAAGCGCGCCGCAATAAAGTCGTAACCGGAGCCCAAGGATTGATCGGAGAAACCGGCGTCATTCAGAGCGCGCTCTCGCCCATGGGCAAGGTCTTCGTTCACGGAGAACTCTGGGATGCAGTGGCATCCAGTTCCCTTCCCGCAGGCCAGATGGTGATCGTCCGCAAAGTCGACGGCCTCACCCTGGAAGTCGATCCACTCGGAGCAACGCCGCCTGCGAACATTCCCTCCCCAGTGGCGCTCTGAGTCTTATTTCAAATTGAACAGCACATTCACGTGCGCGGTCACCGTGACTGTCTGCGGCGTAAACTCTTCCGTCGGAGCAGGCGCCGCATTCATATTCGCCGCCATCGCCCGCGCCATGTGCGGCATGGGCCGCTGGTTCTCGAAGGTGTCAACGGATGCGTACGACAGACTCGCCGAGCGTGCGCCCGCTGGCCCGGGCCAGAGTCTCGGCCGAGTTGCGCGCGCGGCGATACGCGTCCTCGACCGCCTTGTTCTTCGCCTCGTCCATATTTTCCAGCGTGTAATTCAGCGTCTGCGTCTCGCTGACGTTGGCATCGGCCAACTGCTGCGTGACCGGACCGATTTTGCTGAAATCCTTCAGCTTGAGCATCACGTCGGTGCTCACACGGTATCCAATCACTCTCTGCTTCGGCTTCCATTCATAAACCGGCTGCACCGAGAGAAATCCCACCGTCGCCGTCTTCGGATCAATCGCATTAGCCCGCATCACCTGCCGCACCTGCTCAACATCTTTCGACGCATGCTCGAATGCGGCCTGAGAACTGTCGGCCTGCACCGACACATTGAATTGCAATTGCGCGGTATCGGGAGCAGCTTCGAATTTTCCGTCCGCGCCCACATAGATCGTATTCGCCTGCGCAGCCACAGTCGGATGTTCCTGCGCAAAGACAGGCAGGGCAGCAAGAATTAGAAACACTGGAAGAATGCTTGAACAACGCATGGCTAGACCTCCTGCAGCGATTATCCGGCAAGCCGCCGGCAATACCAACCCCTCACAGTTATCGTCTTCTACAATGACTTTGTGAAGTCCTGGGACGTCATCATCATCGGCGGCGGCATTATTGGTCTGTCGCTTTCCATCGCCCTTCGTAAGCGCGGCGCGAGTGTTCTCGTCGTCGAGCGCGGCGAGCCCGGTCGCGAAGCCTCACATGCCGCCGGAGGCATGCTGGTGGATTGTCTGGTGGAAACTCCGCAGCCCCTGCAGGCGCTCGCGTCGGCCAGCGCGAAGCTCTATCCGGAATTTGCCCACGAGCTAGAACTGGAGTCGGGCATGCGGGTGGACTTGCGCGACCAGGGAACCATCTTACTGGCCCATGGGGACGGCGCCCAGAATCGTAGTCCCCAAGAAATCGCAGAACTCGAGCCAGCAATAACCGAGGCGGCGGCTTGTGGCGCGGTTTACTTGAAGGAACGCAGCGTCGATCCCCGCGCGCTTTCCGCAGCCGCGTGGAAGACAGCCAAGAACCGGGGCGTCGATTTTTCCTCGGGTGATGAAGTGTCTGCCGTAAATATCTTCGGCGGCTGCGCCACCGGCGTCACCACCATCAAGACCACATTCCACGCTGCTAAAGTCGTCAACTGCGCCGGAGCATGGTCGGGTCAGATCGCGCCGCACAACTTTCCGACGCGCCCCGTCAAAGGCCAGATGCTCTGCCTCGCCATGCACCCGCGCGATCTGATCAAGCACGTCATTCGCACGCCTGATGTTTACTTAATCCCGCGCAGCGACGGACGCCTACTCGTCGGAGCCACCGTCGAAGAAGCCGGCTTCGACAAACGCACCGATCCCGCCACCATCCTGCGTCTGCATCACTCAGCGCTGGCGCTCGTACCCAAACTGAAAGACGCGAAGATTCTGGAAGATTGGGCCGGCCTGCGCCCTGGCACTCCCGACGCTTTGCCAATACTCGGCGCAACCGCAACTCCCGGCTACTACGTGGCCACCGGACATTTCCGCGACGGCATCCTGCTCGCGCCAATCACAGCGCAAGTAATGGCGGACGTGATTACCGGCCGCACTCCAGAATATGATTTGACCGCGTTCGCCCCGTCCAGGTTTCTACCGTAGAGACGTAGCTTGCTACGTCTCTGCCGGCAGCGTCCGAAATTCTGGCGAGAGAGACGTTGCGAGCAACGTCTCTACGACAAGCCGTGTTATGCGCGAGAAGTTTGTGGATTCGCACGGAACTTTTGTTAAGTGTTATACGTTCCTCCACTACGCTGCTTAGTGAAAGCTGGGAGCTAAGAGCCAGGAGCTACTTTTGCAACTCTCGATCGAAAATGTAAGCAAACGTTACGGAGGCGGGAACTGGGCGCTGCGCAACTTCAGCCTCGAACTGCGCCCCGGCGTGCTCGGGCCTGCTCGGTCCCAACGGCGCCGGCAAGACCACGTTGATGAGCATCCTCGCCACGATCACCCGCGCCACCGAAGGCCACGTGCAATGGAACGGCGCCGACCTCGCCAAGAATCCCGACGCCTTGCGCTCGACTCTCGGCTATCTGCCGCAAGACTTCGGCGTCTATCCCAACCTCAGCGCCGTCGAGTTTCTGGAATACCTCGCCGCGGTCAAGGGACTTGACGCCGCCTCCTCGCGCCGAAGAATTGACGAACTTCTGAACTTGGTTAATCTCACCGATGTTCGCAAACGCCCGCTGGGCGGCTATTCCGGAGGCATGAAGCAGCGCGTCGGCATCGCGCAGGCTCTGCTCAACGATCCCCAACTGCTCATCGTCGACGAACCCACCGCCGGTCTCGATCCCGAAGAGCGCGTGCGCTTCCGCAACCTGCTCTCGGAACTCTCAGGCGAACGGATTGTCATTCTCTCCACCCACATCGTCTCCGACGTGGAGGCCACGGCCACCGACATCGCGCTCATTTCGCACGGTTCGCTCGTCGCCCACGCCTCACCCGAAGCTCTGCTGCAGAGAGTCGAAGGCCGCGTCTGGGAGTGGGTGCTGGCAAGCGCCGAACTGAATGCCGCGCGCCAGAAATATCTCATCAGCAACACTGCGCGCCGCAGCGATGGCGTCCACGCCCGCGTCATCGCCGACCTGGCACCGCCCAACGCGCAGCCCGCGACTCCAACGCTCGAAGACGCCTACCTCTATTGTCTGTCCGAACACCGGGGAAAAACGCATCCGCTAGTAATGGAAGCTGGGGCGCTGGCATGAACTCCGCCCGCGTGCTCTATCACATGGTCCGCGCCGATTTTCTGGAGCGCGTCCGCCGTTACAGTTTTTTTCTCATCCTGGCCGGCGCTTTGTACCTCGCCTACGAAGTGGCCGCCGAGAAAATGTGGATTGTCGTCGGCAACGACTATCGTGGCGTCTACAACTCCGCCTGGATCGGCGCTCTCATGTCGATCACTTGTTCCGTGTTCTTGTCGCTGGCGGGCTTTTACATCGTCAAGAATTCGCATCCAACGCGACACCGACACCCGCGTCGGACAAATTCTGGCCGCCACGCCAATGCGCAAGACTTTCTATACGGCCGCGAAGACGCTCAGCAATTTCGCGGTGCTCGCCTGTATGGTCGTCACGCTGATGCTGGCCGCGGTCGCCATGCAACTCATTCGCGCCGAGGCTCATTCCTTCTCGCTCTGGAAGCTGTGCGCGCCATTCCTCTTACTCGCGCTGCCCACGATGCTCCTCACCGCCAGCGTAGCCGTGCTGTTTGAGACTCTTCCTGTGCTGCGCGGCGGCGTGGGCAACGTCATTTATTTCTTTGCCTGGACGGGAGTGCTCTCCCTTGGGGCCACAGGCTTCGACGATCCCACTGGATTACAACTTCTTTACCGCAGTAGCCGGCAGACGCTGCAGTCGATCGATCCATCGAATCCGCAGAATTTTCATTTCAGCCTCACCATCGGCGGACAGCGGGCCGTGCGCACGTTTCTGTGGAACGGTTTTGATTGGACCGCGCACGCTTTGCTGATGCGCTTCGCCTGGATTGCGGCAGCCGCGAGCATTGCATTGCTGGCATCTGTGTTCTTTCACCGCTTTGATCCCGCGCGCGCCCGCATACGATTGCGCAAGGCTGCACCCGCATCAGATTTGACGGTATCAGTTGAGCAATATCATCCGGCAGCCGTGACGGTAACGGCGGCTCATCTCAGCCCAGCGACCCGAACTTCGCCGGCCTCCACCTTTCTGCGAACCGCAATCTCCGAACTCCGCCTCATGCTTAAAGGCCAGCGCTGGTGGTGGTATGCGGGTGCTGCGGGCATTCTCATCGGCGAACTGGTTTCTCCCGACCCCCAAGTTCGTAGCGGATTCCTCCTCGCCGCCTGGATCTGGCCCATTCTTCTGTGGTCGCAGATGGGCTGCCGCGAAGCTCGCTCCAACACCGAGGCCTTGCTGTTCTCGTCCGAGCGCAGCCTCTCGCGCCAGTTCCCCGCCCTGTGGACGGCAGGTGTCATCCTCGCGCTCTCAACCGGAGCCGGAGTTGGCATTCGATCGTTCCTCAGCGCCGACTGGCGCAGCCTCGCCGCCTACCTCGCCGCATCCGCATTTATTCCCAGCCTCGCCCTTGCCCTCGGCGTCTGGAGCGGAGGCTCCCGCGCCTTCGAAGCCCTCTACACTGCCTGGTGGTATATGGGCCCCGCCCATCAGATGCCCGGCCTCGACTTCATGGGCACGACTCCGGCATCGAGCTCCCCCGGAGCCTACGCCATCGCCGCACTCGTCCTGCTGGCCGCGGCGTACCTGGGACGGCTCCGGCGGCTGGCCTACGCCTGATTCGCGAGAGCCATCTTTCTGGGACCAGCAGGTGGAAGAGCGGCCCTTCAGGGCCGCGTCAGACTCTCACATCTTCTGGGCTTTAGCCCCAGTGGCCCGCCACAAGCCCCCGCACCGCGTTATACTGATTCGTTTTCAGCGGTACATAAAATCCGCAATCCTGCACGTCCATCACAGAAAGGACGCCCCAATGGCCTCTCCCGCAGTTGCCTTCGCACGCAATAACCAGCAGCGCTTTCTAAACGAACTCAAAGATCTTCTCCGCATCCCCAGCGTCAGCACTCTTGAAGAGCACAAGCCCGACATCCAGAAAGCCGCCAACTACGTCGCCAGCGAACTGCGGCGCATCGGCATGGAAAATGTAGAGATCATCCCCACCAAGGGTCACCCGCTCATCTACGCCGATTGGCTGCACGCCGCCGGCAAGCCGACCGTACTTTGCTACGCGCACTACGACGTCCAACCCGCCGAACCGCTCGACGAATGGAAGTCTCCGCCCTTCGAGCCGACCGAGCGCAACAACAACATCTACGCGCGCGGCGCCGTCGACGATAAAGGCCAGCTCTGGATGGAAGTGAAAGCTCTCGAAGCTCTCATGCAGACCAGCGGCGGCAAGCTGCCGATTAACGTGAAAATAATTTTCGAAGGTGAGGAAGAAGTTGGCGGCGAGTCGATCGCCGAATATATCCGCAAGCAGAAAGCGAAGCTGAAGGCCGATTTCGCGCTGGTCTGCGATACGGAACTTTTCGCGCCCGATCTTCCCACGCTCTGCGTCGGACTGCGCGGCCTGGTCTACACCGAAATCGAAGCCGTAAGTTCGCAGACGGACTTGCACTCTGGAATGTACGGTGGGGCCGCACCCAACGCCTTCTTCGGATTAATTGAGCTCATCAGCAAGATGAAGGACTCGAAAGGCAAGGTCCTCATTCCCGGCTTCTACAAAGGCGTGAAAGCCCCGACCGCGGCCGAACTCAAAGCCTGGAAGCGCCTGCCCTTCAACGAAGAACACTACCGCAAGACTGAAGTCAAATCGAAGGTCCTGACCGGCGAGCCCGGATATTCCGTTCTCTATCGCACCTGGGCGCGGCCTACGCTCGAAGTCCACGGCATGCCCGGAGGCTTCGTCGCCGACGGCGCGAAGACTGTGATCCCGGCGAAAGCCAAGGCGAAAGTCTCGATGCGCATGGTTCCCAACCAGGATCCCGACGACATCCTCAAGAAGTACACCGCATTCGTGAAGAAGCACACGCCCAAGGGAATCGAAACGAAAATCAAAGTGTGGAGCAAAGGCCCGGCCTGCGTGGTCTCCACCGACAACAAGTACATCGAAGCCGCAACCCAGGCGCTGCACGATACGTTCAAGAAAGACACGGTGTTCATCCGCTCGGGCGGGTCGATTCCGATCGTCACCGACTTTCAGGATGTGCTGAAGATTCCCAGCGTGATGATGGGCTTCGGCCTGCCCGACGACAACCTGCACGCCCCCAACGAGAAGTTCCACATCCCGAACTTCCACCGCGGGATCGAAACTATCTGCTTGTTCTTTGAAAAGCTAGGCGCTTAAACAGAGCATAGAAAAGGCCAGCCGGAGGGCTGGCCTTTTACTTCCGGATTTGAATCGTATCCCTTAAGCCTGCGCCCCGAACCGCACCGACACCAGTTTCGAAACGCCCGGCTCCTGCATGGTCACGCCATAGAGCACCGGAGCGATGCTCATCGTCTTCTTGCTGTGCGTGATGAGCACGAACTGCGTCTGTACGCTCATCTCTTTCACCAGCTCGGTGAAGCGACCGATGTTCGCCTCGTCGAGCGGCGCGTCCACTTCATCCAGAATGCAGAACGGACTAGGCGCGTACTGGAAGATGCCCACCAGGAGCGCCAGAGCAGTAAGCGCTTTCTCGCCGCCGGAAAGCAGCAGCACGCTTTGCAGTCGCTTGCCGGGAGGCGATGCGACTACGTCGATGCCGCTCTCCGCGCTGTTGTCCTCGTCGGTCAGCTTCATGAACGCATGTCCGCCGCCAAACAGTTTCTTGAACGTCGCCTGGAAATTCTCGTTGATCTTCGCGAATGCTTCTTCAAACTTCTGCCGCGAAACCAGATCGATCTCGCGAATGGTCGCGATCGTGTTCTCGATCGACGAAATCAAATCCTTACGCTGCGTCTCCAGGAACGTGTGCCGCTCCGCCGTCTCTTTGTACTCCTCCAGTGCCATCATGTTCACCGGACCCATGGCATCTAGTTTCGTTCGCATCTCGCGATACAATTGGTCCTCAGCCGCAAGCTCTTCGCCCGAGACGATGGGCAGGGTTGTATCCGCCGTGAGAGCACCGCGCTCGATTCCCAACTCGTTGAGGCAAGTCTGCTCCATGTACTGCGCGTCGGATTGCAGCTTTGCCGCCGCCGCCGATAGATCGCCGCGCCGGTCTCGCGCCTGGTCCAGCAACAGCCGGGCATTGCGCAAAAGTTCCTCGATCTCCGCCTGCCGCGCCCGCAGTTGCTCGTTTTCAAACTGCAGCAACCCCTCGCGCGCTTGAGCCGCATTGCGCTCAGCTTCCAAGTCCGTGGCCTGCTGGACAAGCTGTTCATTCTCCGCTTCGCGCTGCAATTTTTCCGCAGCCGCGCCTTCAATCTGCGAACTCAGGGACTGCACCCGCTGATCCATTTCCAGGATCAACGATTCAATCCTCTGCAGCACCGCGGTCGCCGAGCGATGCCGCTCCTCGAGCGTCGCCACCCGCGCTGCATTCTGCGAAGAAATCTGCGCCGACTCCTCGCGCCGCTGGCGAAGCATCGTCAACGATTCCTGCGCAGCCGTAATCTGCTGCTCAATCGCGATTCGCCGCTCTTCCAGGCCAGCAACATCCGCAGTTCGTGCTGCAATGATGCCCTCCTGTTCGCCGCGCTCCGCCGCCAGCCGTTGCAATTCAAATTGCGCGACCCGCAGCCGCTCACCCACCCGCGACATCTCCGAATCAAGCTGCTGCAACATGTGCCGCGAAGTCATCACCTGGTTCTCGGATTCCCGCTTTTCACCTTCCAGCCGGTCCAGCAGCGCGGAGAGTTCCTTGATCTCGCGCCCCAGCGTCATCACGCGCGTTTCTTCCTCACGCAAAGCCCGTTCCAGATCGTCCAACTGGCGCAGCACTTCGCGCAATTCGCGCTTCATCGAAAGCGGACCTTCCGAGCGCTGTTTGCCGCCCGTCACCGTGACATTGTGAAAACATTCGCCCGCCTGCGAAAGGAAGAATGCGTCCGGATTCGACAGCGCCAAACTGCGTGCCACATCCGCCTGCGGCACGATGTAGCCGTCGCGCAGTTTGGGCAGAATCACTTCCAGCGATTTGCCAAAGCCGTCGAGCACCCGAATCGTGTTCTTGAGCGGAATGATCTGCTCGGCCGGAGGCGCGCAGTGTGCCGCCTCATCCAGCACGAAAGAAAACTTCGCCTGCGAATCCTCTGGATGCACCAGGAAGGTCGCGCGACCGTCTACATCGGTGCGCAGCATGCGCAAGCCTTCATCCGCGGCGTCCCACGACTTCACCACGATGTAATTCAGCTCATCGCGCAGAAAATCTTCCACCACGCGCTCGAACTTCGGCTCAACTTCCAGAAAGTCCGCCAGCACGCCCACCGGCGCGAGTCCACTCTGCATCACTCCGGATTGAAACAGCCGCCGCACCGATTCCGTGGAATATCCGTGCTCGGCGATCACCGCCTCGAGCGAGCCCTTCTTCCCCAGCGCGGTCGCGAACTCGGCTCGCAGAACGTCGAGGTTCGTCTTCGCCCGCGTTTCATCGAGCTTTTTCGATTCAATCAACCGGCGCAACTGGCCGATCTCTTCCGTGATCCCCGAAACCCGCTGCGTCACACTTTCGAACTCAAGCGCGAGTTGCCCGCGCTGTCCGCCAAACGTTTCCACCTGCATATTGGCGTTACTGATTTCCGCCTCCAGCCGTCGCGATTCGCGATCCGCCCCGGCGAGCCGTTCCTCCGCCTGCGCCAGTTGGTTACGCAGCCGCGACGCCGATGAAACCGTGTCAAACATCGCCACGCGCCACTCTTCTTGCGCTCGTTCGATCTCCGCCAGGCTCGCCGCCGCCGAAGCCGCTTCCTGCTGGCAGAGCGCGAGATCAGCTTGCGCCGCGGCCACATCCGCGGCTGCCGATTCCAGAGTCTGCTGATTCGCCTCGCGTTCCGCTTCCAGCGCGCTCAGCCGATGCTGCGCCTGCCCCAACTCCGCCTCGGCTGAAGCGGACCGCACCAGCAATTCCGCGCAGCGCTCTTCATTGTGCTTACGCCGCGCCTGCGCGCGCTCAATTTCCATCGCGATCTGGCTGATGCGTTCGCGGTTCTCCCGCAACTCCGTTTCAATCAAATATCCGCGCTGCGTTCCCTCCGCATGCTCGCTCTCCAGCAGCTGCACTTCTTCCGTGCGATGCCGCATCTCTTCCCCGAGAGCGTTGAGTTGAGAATCGATCTCCGCGCTCTCGGTCTCAAGCACCACAAACTTGCTGGCCAGAACCACACGCAGCTTCGCCCGCATTTCTTCCCGCAGGCGCGCGTAGCGTTCAGCCTTCGAGGCCTGCCGCTTCAGCGAGTTCATCTGCCGCGTGACTTCGTCGAAAATGTCATTCACGCGCGCCAGGTTGAGCTTCGCATCTTCAAGACGCGCTTCCGCCAGCCGCTTCTTGGTCTTGAACTTGGTAATCCCCGCCGCCTCTTCCAGAATCGCGCGGCGATCCGTAGGCCGGCTGCTGAGGATCTGCCCAATTCTTCCCTGTTCGATCAGCGCGTACGACTCCGGACCAAGCCCCGTCCCCATGAACAATTCCTGAATGTCCCGCAAGCGGCAGAGCTTGCCATTCAGCAGATATTCGCTGTCGCCCGACCGGAACAGCCGCCGCGTGACCACAATCTCCCCCGCACGAAACTGCTGCTGGTTAAATTTCCGCCGGCGGATCTTCAGCATCACGTAAGGCGCAGCCGTTCCCACCGCTTGCGCACTCGCTGGCGCCGTCACATTATGCGCAGGCAATGCAAAGATCGGCTCATCCTCGGGAAACGCCACCGCGATGGTATTGACCTTCGACCGCGGCACTTCCACTTCTTCGGTCTTTCCTGGCTGCGCATCTTCCACCGCTCGCTCGGTATCATCCGCCGCCCGCGCCCGCACCGCGGCCTCGTCCCATTCTTCGGCGACGTGTCCTCCACCCTCCGGCATCTCATCCTGAATATCGATTTCCGTCGCCGCACTGGCATCGGCGCCGGGGTAGATTCCCGGATCAAGCAGCGTCAGCGACACTTCCGCCATGCCCGTGGGCTTGCGGTCGCGCGTGCCCGCGAAGATGACGTCTTCCATGCGCGATCCGCGCAGCGTCTTGGCCGACTGCTCGCCCAGCACCCACGAAATCGCGTCGGAGATGTTCGACTTCCCGCAGCCGTTCGGCCCGATGATCGCCGCCACACCGTCCCCGTGGAACTTGAGTTCGGTGCGGTCGCAGAACGACTTGAACCCGAGAATCTGCAGCCTTTTCAGTTTGAGCAAGTGCACTCCTTAGAATCAGTGGCCAGTGATCAGTGGCCAGTTGCCAGTCAAAACCCTTCGCGTTGGGCGTCTTTCGCGAAACGTCGGGATTCTGATTGCGCTCTGGCGCAAGTGTTTACCAAGAGGATTCCTCCCCTTGAGATTCGATGCCTTCTCCATCGCTGCAATGGCCGTTCTCACCCCAGGGCTGGACAGGGCGGGCACAAAGTTAAGCTACTGTAACGGCCAAATTCAGGCGGCGTCAAGCAATATAACACTATATGTGGTATGCCCTTACGGACAACCGCCCTGTATTGCACAGCCCTTGCAGCAGATGGATGAGTTTTCGCTGGAGACGGAAAGGAGGAGGGGAGATTCGCGAGAGCAGAATAAGGCTACTGCAATCGCATCAACAAGTGCAACGACGACCTTTCGCAAACTTCGCAAACCATCCGCGAAGGAGTCTGGCAAAACCCACGCACCGTCGGTCAGCCCATCCTGATGTGATTTTCTCCGACGGATTGAAGGATGGACAGGAGATGGCTGACACCCAGGAGGTTGCGGATGGATTTCCCCATATTGGCGACTTCAAGCGCGCAGCCTGCCGACTTGGCGTGCACGTAGAGTCGTACCAGCGCACCGAGCCCTCCGCTATCCATGTGCGTGAGATGCTCGAAGTCGAGAACGATTCGCCTGGGGCCGGGTAGCAGCTTGCCGACCTCAATGTTGAGTTGCTGGTTGATTCCGGAGACCAAGCGGCCAGAGCAGCGGACCACGATTAAGTCATCGTACCGCTCAATCACGAAGCTGAGATCGTGCATGCTCTGACCAGACATTTCGCTTGGAATCTGCGGTTGACGGTTTGGGATTTCTGTCGCGCGATTGTCACACATTGTGGCGCGGAGAGGAAGAGACGTTTGCACTCAACCCCGGGGGGATGGATTTTCGAGTGCAATGCGGATTTAACGCCAACTGGTCCAATGCGGGCCGGTGGAATTGGGTGGAATATAATTGTGGGGCGGGCAACCCGCAGGATTCGCTTCGATTCCTAGCCGGGCAGGAGGTCTGCCATGCGTTGCTTTCGTCTCCGCAGTCTATGCCTTCTCGTCGTCACTTCTCTTCTGATCTCAGCCGCCGCGATCACGCTGGCTTGCGGTTCATCACAACATCTGCTGCAATCTGTCAATGTGAGTCCGGCATCGGCGGACGCGCAAGACTATCCCGATGGGCAGGTCCAGTTCACCGCGACCGGTTTCTTTTCAAACCGGTCCACGCCCATGACCCCACTGCCTGTTACGTGGAGGACGTGTGGTCAGACTGCAATCTCCGTTAGTGCCAGCGGAGTGGCACAATGCTCCGCCGGTGCCAAAGGGATGTATTGGATTTCGGCGGAGGGAAGCAGCGCCGGGTATCCCCAACACCCTCTAGACCCCGGCTGCGACTTCACTGGTGGAGTTTATGCCGCGGCGCAGTTGAGTTGCCCGTGAATGTGCAATGCTGATGATGAAGCGTGCAGAGGAACCCACTTTTCGACTGAGATCGTCAGTTGAAGCAATCAGGCCTTAGCGCAAGCTTGTGCGGTTTATTCGCCAAAGGCAGAGGCTCCCACTTATCGATTGCCCGCAACTCTCCCGAAAAATGATCGCTTCGCAACCTGCGGTCATCGACATCAATATCCTACGAATAATGTCGGTGAGGGTCTGAGGGAAAGTTTGCCGCATCGCCCGATCGGGACGAACTACCTCGCCAGAAATGTTCTTTACGCGGACCTGATCAAGCACGAGCAGCCCGAACTCACACCGCCCTCTCTCGGAATCAAAGCTTTGGCCCCGGCTGGGAGCCGCGTCTTTCCTCGGACATGCCCCAGTCCGGGTATATTTCTGCAGGGGAATATGTAATGAAGGCAGGTCTTCGTCGCCGCCTCTCTCGCAAAATGAACATGGTTGCTAGAAGAAATCCGGTTAACGCTCCCAGGCATGCTTCCGAAATTGAGAGGCTATTGAACGTTCGCAGCCCCTGGCCGGTTAGAAGGAATCCGGTATATGCCATGGTTACCGTCCAGAGACTTAGGCGAACTGCGTACATGAAGAATCACCTCTTGATGTACAAATATTGCCACAGTTCGCCCCTGTGGAGTGAGAGCTTTTAAGCCCATCGAAAGAACGGCGAATATCTTTGCCGAGCCATCCCAATGCAGAAGTCCAGCCACCGATCACTGCCGGGTGCTGTTGGCGGAGCCACCTCGTTCTTGACGGGTAGAACCCTGTCTTGTACTTCCCTTTCTTCGCCTTTGCTTCCATGATCGAAGCAGCGCGGTCCCCAGGACATTCTCCATCGCAAATGGGGACAGCCCTGCGGAGACTATCTCCTCTGACGGATGTTCTCGTGCTCAAGAACGAGAACGCACGGGATGAAGGCTGAAGATGCTAACTGAACGGCGTAGTTGCCTGCGCCACAAAGTGCATGGGCCAGTGTTCGCCAGTTTTGATGGCGTTACGGGCGGCATGATTCTGGATCTCAGCGAGCAGGGACTATCCATGCAGACGATGGTCCCCATGGACGCCAATCGCAAGCTTCAGTTCCGACTCGATCTGCCCGATTCCGGTGTTCCCCTGGAAACGACGGGCTACATCGCGTGGGCAGACGCCCTGGGACGCGCCGGGGTGCGATTCTCTGATCTTCCCAAGGATGCGCGGCTGCGCCTCGACCAGTGGCTCACACTCCACGACGAAACGCCCAGCCACAAGGCCCCGAAACTGACCTTCGACCAGATGACTGCGCCCTCTCGCGCCAGCACACTTGCTGGCACTGAAATTGGAAAGCCGCGCTCCATCACTCTCGAAGCTGACTGCAGGCACAGAAAATGTGGACGCTTATTCCGCGGGCTCGGCCACTGTGCAATACGAGTTCCACTCGCTTGGATCCGATCTCAATGCTGCATTGCGGGTCATCAGCGAACGCGCGCGCACTCTGCTGCGCGGTTCCGGAGCCGCCATCGCACTCATCGATCACGGTGCCTCGGGGAGCATGCCATCCGAGAGGACGACCGCAACCGCCATGATGTGCCGGGCGAGCATTGGGAGCGGCGGTCCTCCGCTCGGGACCCGTGTCGACATCAACTCTGGCTTTTCCGGGGAGTGCGTGCGCACCGGCAAAGCCCTACGTTGCGACGACTGCGAGACCGATTCCCGCGTCGCGGCCGAAACCTGCCGCCACCTTCGTATTCGCTCCATCGCGGCCGCACCCATCCGCTACGAACGTGACGTCGTGGGATTAGTAGAGGTGTTCTCTCCCGATCCCTTCGCCTTCGACGAAGGCGATCTCGCGGTTCTCGAACGCCTGGCCCAGACTGCGATCCTCATGGTGAGTCAGGCACAACTCCTCAACCGCGCCTAGAGTTTCCGGCTGCCGACTCTGGATCAGCCAAAGACGCTACTTCTCGTATGCGCCGATATTGATCTGCCCGCTGCTGTTGATGCGTGGATTGCCCGCGTAATCCGTGCTGCCGTAAATCGAAGTGCCGCTGCCGCAATATCCCACGCTGCAGGTCAGGCTCGTGCTCCCGGCATTGATCGCGGGAGATCCGGACTGCACATCAAAATTTGATCCGACGCTATCGAAGAGCGGATTCGCATTCGGCGAATTCGCATCTTCTCCGGTCGTCGATTGGTAGGCCGCATAAGTTTTGTAGCTGTGCGTGCCTGCCCAATCGATCGACGTGCCAGAAACGTATCCCTTGGTCGAGTAGTAGAGGTTCCAGTTCAACGTGGCCGGGGGCGCGGGATACGTCGACGTCGGCTTCACGAAGCTGTAGATCCACACGTTCTGCGTGCCCGCGTACACGATATTGTTTTCGAAAATGTTTCCCGACTGCGAGCCCGAATGATATTGAATCTGGAACTCGGTTCCCTGGTTCTTCACATTGTTGTTGTAGAGCGTGTTGTTGACCACAACCACGTGATCGCTTCCGCCCACAGTGTTCGAGTAGCCGCCAATCGAAACGCCCACCGCATTTGAGTCGTAGAACACATTGTTGCGGATGGTGACGTAGCTGGCGTCGTGTCCTTTATGTTCGCTGGCCGCTTCCATCGCCAGATCGCAGTTGTAGACCGTATTGCGCTCGAAGATGACATACTCGCAGCCGTCGCAATAGAGGCCGTCGGCATCGTAGGAATCGCCCTCGCCCGCATTCTTGATTCCGCTGATGTTGTAGACCGTGTTGCCGCTAACCTCGCCATATCTCGCCTGATCGGATCCCGACGGCCCCACGCCCTCGAAGCCAATTGCGTCGATCCCGATGTTGTCGTTGTCATGGACGATGTTGTTGCTGATCGTGAAATAGGTCACGTTGCCGTCCACGTCCATGGTTTCGCTGTTGCCGGTCTTCATATTGTAGAGCTGGTTGCCGCTGATGGTGATCTGCGTAATCGGAGTACTCGACGTGCCATAGACGGCGATGCCGAAAGCGTTTCCATTCTTTTCGGAAGTCGTGGTGATGTTATGCACGGAATTATTCAGCAACTGAACTCCGGTGCCCGACCCCGTCACCCAGATGCCCGCGGGAGTGGGGTTCGCGCTGCTCGTCGTGTAGTTGCGAATTTCGAACCCGTTGATCGTGACATAACTCTGGTTCACGATATTGATCAAGCCCTGCGTGCCGCTCACGGCCACTCCAGTACCGTCAATCGTCGCCGTCTCGCCGGGATAGTTTGCAAACGTAAGGGGGTTCGTCGATGTCCCGGAGTTCGGAAAATTTACCGACTCCTTGTAGACGCCGGTTTCCACATACACCGTCGCGCCCGCCGTCACAGAATTCGCCGCGTGTTGAATTGTGAGCCAGGGCGCGGTAAAGCTGCCCGAGTTGCCGTCGCTTCCGCTCTTCGCAACGTAGAAGGTGGATCCCGACTGCGCCAGAACCGACGTGGACGCGAGTGCTAGGAATAAGCAAAGCTTTTGGAAGGATTTCATTGCGCTCTCCTTAGATATTGCGAAGCGGCGGAAGGACCCCGATGACGTGGAAGGTTAGATCATTTTACGAGTGCTTGTCAATAGTTGTGAATCATTTCGTTTATAGGTGGATTGCCCTTTCGCATCCTTGCTGTCTGCGGGAGCCCACCCTTCAGCCAAGACCTCCTCGCGACCTGGTAGAGCGTTCGTGAGCTCCGCGCAAAAATGCTTCGAAACCTCCGACCAACGCTAAACATGCGAAGCGCCGGTTTTCCTTGTGTGCCCACTTATCCACCATCATCCTCAGATTTTCCACAACCCCGATTCGCCTAAAACCCTTATTCCGCGCCTGATCTCGACCGGGCGCATCCTGTCAATCTTTTTCAATCGTATAGCACTCGCCCCGGCGCCTGGCTACGTGATCAGAATCGTTGACAAAATTTTTCGACCAGCTAGAATACGCATCGCTCCTTACCTGTAAAATTTCATGATGAGCCCTCAACTTCTCGATTCCGTCTTATTGCAAACCAACATCCCGGACCTCCAACTTCACGCCAGCGGCAAGGTGCGCGACGTTTACACGGTAAGCGACAAGCAACTCCTTTTCGTCGCCACTGACCGCATCTCCGCCTTCGATTACATTCTGGCCACGGGCATTCCGTACAAAGGCCAGGTGCTGACCCAGATTTCGCTCTTCTGGTTTGAGTTCCTCGCCGACGTGGTTCCCAACCATCTGATCACGGCCGACGTCGATCAATATCCCGCCACTGCGCGCAAATATGCCGACCAGCTTCGCGGGCGCTCCATGCTGGTCGACCGCGCCGAAATGTTTCCCGTCGAGTGCGTCGTGCGCGGATATATCTCCGGCTCGGCCTGGAAGGAATACAAGGCCAGCGGCGAAGTCTGCGGCATAAAACTGCCCACAGGTCTGCGCGAGTCCGACGCCCTGCCCGAGCCCATCTTCACCCCCTCCACCAAGGCCACGACCGGGCACGACGAAAACATTTCCTTCGACAAGATGTGCGAAATTGTCGGCACCGAGACTGCAAGCTGTCTCCGCGATCTGACGCTCAACGTCTACACCAAAGCTGCGGCCTACGCTCGCCAGCGCGGCATCATCATTGCCGACACCAAGTTTGAATTTGGACGCACCGCCAAAGGCATCACGCTGGCGGACGAAGTTCTTACTCCCGACTCCTCCCGCTTCTGGCCCGCCGACAAGTATGCTCCGGGCCGGCCGCAGGATTCGTATGACAAGCAATACGTTCGCGATTACCTCGAACAGATTCGCTGGAACAAGCAACCGCCCGCGCCGGGCCTCCCCACCGACGTGGCCATCCGTACCAGCGAAAAATATCTCGAGGCGTACCTCCAGCTGACGGGGCGCAAGCTGGATGTCTAACCGGATTTCCCACCGCGGGAGACGCAGATGACTCCCGCGGACTGGGTGATTTGTGCGATATTGCTGCTCAATGTAGTGACCGCTGCCATGCAGGGCTTCTTTTCCGAAGCCCTCACATTGGCCGGGTTGGTGGTCGGCTACATTGTGGCAGCGTGGCAGTACCGTAGCGTCGCGCAGTGGCTGGAACAGTATTTAAAGAATTCATGGTTTGCTGAAATTCTGGCATTCCTTATCATTTTTTTTGCCATCGTGATTCTGTTCGGCATTGCCGGACGGATCTCTCGATGGGTGATGAAGAAAGCTGGACTCAGCGGGCTGGATCGTTTCCTCGGCGGACTTTTAGGACTGCTGAAGGGCGGCCTGATGGTGGCAGTGATTCTGATGGGTATGACCGCGTTCGCGCCAACTTCGAGGTTTTTAGAGAATTCGCAGCTCGCCCCCTACTTTTTAGTCGTGGGCCGCGCTGCCATCTGGCTGGCTCCTTCGGAGTTGCGCGCGCGTTTCTATCAGGGTCTCGATTTGCTCCATCAAGCGCCAAATAAGCTGACCGGCACTCCTGCTTCTCCGTCGAAATAGCGCAGCGAAAAATCTACAGCGAAAAGAGAAACTTACTCGTGAAAGACCAACTGGAAGCACTCGTTCTCATGATGTACAAGAGCAACATCCTTTATTCCGAAGGCGTCCGCGAATTCAAAAAGCGCTTCATTCTCACCGTGCTGCAGGAGAATAAAGGAAACCAGTGCCGCGCCGCCCGCGAACTGGGCATGCATCGCAACACGCTCAGCCGCACCATCAGCGAGCTCAAGATCGATGTCCGCCAATTGCGCGGCGGCAAGCGCCCGCCCCGCAGCACTCGCACCATGACTTTCGAAAAGAAAGTCGTCCGCTGACCTTTGCACCAGCTTGCCTTGAAAGGGCGCGGCTCTAAAGCCCGCACGCATTCCGGTGATGCTGCCCGGGCTTAGCTTTGAAAGGGCGCGGCTTAAAGCCGCGCCGACCTGGCGCAGAATATGCCTCGGCTTTAGCAGCTGAGGGCACTGCGCTCCGGGCCAAAATAAAAAGGCAGCCCTCGCGGGCTGCCTTCGATCACACAAAACCATCCACTATTGCGCTGCCGCCGCCTTATGGTGCACCGGAGCCGCTTTCTTCACGGGAGCCACCGGTTTCTGCCGCAGAAGCTGACCCTTCTCCATCACCATCATGAAAGGATTCGGCGTGTACGAAGCCGGCTGACCCTGAAAGTCAAAGCTGGCTGCATCTTTCGGGATCATCTTCACCGGAATCTTCTCTTCGAACTTCAACGTGATGTCCGCCTTCTTCGCGTCGATGTCGTCCGAGCTTCCGGCAATCATGAACGTATCGGGCTCCGTGCTGATGATCGTTCCATTCATCTGCACTGGCTTGTCCTTAATCGCATTCCAGACCGTATCCTGATCGGCCTGAGCTCCGTTCGTCAGCACAAACTCCCAGGTCGCGAAGTCCATCTTGTCGGGCGGCGTCGCCGTGACCATGTTATGCGCCTGCTCCGCTGGAGTCGGCGCGGGCTTGATCGGAACCTGCGGCCCACCGGCTTTCGCGGCGGCCAGCACATCGGTCCAGCCGTCATCCCCGGCGTGAAACTTCACATACTGCGAACGCGCGTATTTCTCAATCTGTGGCTGTGCCGCCGCCGGAGCCAATGCTGCCGACCGCGCCGCGAACCAGATTCCATTCTGATAGTCCGGTGGATTCTCGCCCAGATACGACAGCGCCAACGGATAGACGAGGCCAAAATCTTTCTGCGTATCCGCGCCGCTATCAACGGCCGCGCGCAGATCCTTAGCCGCCGTCGCGTCGTCTTTATCCTGCAGCGCCTTCATGCCGATCGCCGCGTTGAAATTCGCCGCCATCTGATCTTTCATCTTGGCGATTTCCGGATCGGTATTCTTCGGCAGGCAATCCAGACCCTCTTCGCCATACTTCTTGCCATCGGTCAGCAACTGCGCGGCATTGGGATCGCCATTCTGCGCCAGGGCGCGATCGTAAAATGCCAACAGCGTCAGCGCCCGCACATTGCAGGGATCCGCCTGCACCAGTTTCTGCGCCGACTCCATCGTCTTCTTCGTATTTCCCGCCTGCTGGTACGAAGTCATCAGCAGTTCCATCGCCTGATTCTTCATCACGCTGTTGGGATACTGCGTAAGAAACGCTTCCAGACCGCTGATCTTCGCAGTGGCATCTTTTTGCTGCACGGCCGCCACATAGGCGTTGTATTCAGCGGGATCTTTAATGACCGGCTGTGCACTCTGCGGCGCCGCCGGTTGCGCGGCCGGTTGTGCCTGCCCTGCGGGCGCGGCTGGTTGTGTCTGAGCTGGTTGAGCTGGATTCTGTCCCACCGCACTTACGGCAATCCCAAGCACAACCGTCAGCAGCATCGTTTTCATCAGTCTGGCTCCTTGGACTCTTGGAAAATAAACTTTTCGGGGAAACGTATTCTCTACAACCGGGCGGCTACTGCATTCCATCTGGATCGACTTCGCCGTTCGATCCTGCGTTGGAATGCCGGGCTTCCCTGGCAGGTACGCCGGGTTGCAGGATTCGCAGCATACACGAGGGCGCAGACCCTTCATCCCGGTTCTGCCGGATTATAAGTACCTGCCCTGCCGAAGGCAAGCGCTTCCCATTCGACCTCACCATTACTGCTAAGATGCGAGAATCAGCTGCGACGGATACTCTCCGGCAACGTCATCAAAATCCGCAGCTCAGAGTCATTAGCTATGGACACCACAAAGCCTCTAGTCGGGCAGGTCACGGTCGTAACCGGTGCCGGACGCGGCATTGGAGCCGCCATCGCCCGCAAACTCGCCCAACTCGGCGCCACCGCCGTTCTCTGCGGGCGCACCCAGTCCACTTTAGACGCAACCGCCCTCGCCATTATCGACGCCGGAGGCAAAGCCGAAGTCATTCCCTGCGACGTCACCGTTCTGCGTCAACTCGAACACGCCGCCGCGCGCGTCGAAAGCACTTTCGGTCGCGTCGACATTCTGGTCAACAATGCCGGCATCGGCGGATTCGGCCATCCCCTCCATCAACTTCCTCCCGAAGACTGGGACCGCGTCCTCAACACCAACCTGCGGGGCGTCTACTACGCCATCCAGGTCTTCGCGCCCATGATGATCCGCGCCTACAGCGGTCACATCATCAACATCTCGTCGTTAGCGGGAAAGAACGCTTTGCCCAACGGAGCCGCCTACGCCGCCTCTAAGTGGGGATTGAACGGCTTGTCGTATTCGGTAGCAGAGGAACTGCGCGGCCACAATATAAGAGTGTCGGTAGTCTGCCCCGGCTCAGTCGACACCGAACTCAGCCCGCACACCGGCAAAGACCCCAACAAGATGCTCCAACCCGAAGACGTAGCGCACACCGTAGCCATGCTGGCCACGCAAGCTCCGCAATCCTTTGTAAGTGAAATCCTGCTAAGACCAACCCAAAAACCGTGAGATGAAATGTTGCGACAGCCGCCATCGGCTGTCCGAGAAGCAAAGCGACGAGAGCTCTGGTTGTACTCTGTGAACCTCCGTGCCCTCTGCGGTGAAAGCCCGTTACTTCTTAAACAGCGCATCAAACGCAGCCCGAGCATCCTTCGGCCGCGCCGCTACCGGAGTTGAAGTCTCCTTCTCGCGCGCCACCCGAATCTCATAAAACTCACAACTGTTGCGCTCATCTTTTTTCGCAACGCGCTCTTTCACCGGCTGCATGCACTCAAACCGGCTCCCCGGATCGAAATACATGCACTGCTTGCACGCGTGCAATTCAAACCCGCACTTCGGACACCGCCCTTCTACTCCAAATCCCTGCAGCAGATTGCCGCACTGCGCGCACCGCGAAACGTCCCGCGTCCCCGGCAGATTCATCGGCTTCGGCCCCAGCGCATGATCCCACTTCGGTGGACCGCTCGTGCGCTCCACCGGGGCTTTCTTCGGCTTGTCGCTGCGTGGCTCGCCTCGCGATTCACCCCGCGGCTCGCGATCGCGATCCTGATATCCATGCTGCCTATATTTCGCCAAGAACCCTCCCAGGCACGCGGCCAGTATTTTCCACCGGAACCCCTCCCAGCGCAAGTGCCACGGCTAAGTGGAAGAGCGGCCCTTCAGGGCCGCGTTCGCGCACTGGAGGAAATGGGCTTTAGCCCCTGTGAGAATCTACAATACTCCCATGATCCACACTGGCATGATTCACGAAATCCTCCCCGTCGGCCCGTTGCAATGCAACTGCTCCATCATCGGTGACGAGACCACTCGCGAAGCCATGGTCATCGACCCGGGCGATGACATCGAAGACCTTCTTGCGATAATCCGCAAGCACAATCTCAACGTCAAACAGATCGTGATCACCCACGCTCACATCGACCACGTCGGCGGAGCGATGAAACTTCGCGCCATCACCGGTGCACCCATCCTGCTCAACCAGAACGATTACGATCTACTGAAAATGCTGGACGTACAAGCCACCTGGATCGGCGTAGCGTCTCCCGGCAAAGTGGAAATCGACCAAAGCCTCACCACCGGGGACACAGTCTCCGCCGGATCGCACACCGCGCAAATCCTGCACACGCCCGGCCACACCGAAGGCAGCATCTGTCTGTATTTCGCACCCGAAAAAAAGCTCATCGCCGGAGACACACTCTTCGCCGGCTCCATCGGCCGCACCGATCTCCCCGGCGGCAGCATGCAAAAAATCATGCGCTCCCTGCACGACACAGTGCTAGCGCTACCAGACGAAACGGTGGTAGTGCCAGGCCACGGCGAACTGACCACAATCGGCGGAGAGCGCGAGACCAATCCATTCCTGATTAAACGTTAAACCGCAGAGGCTGGAATCTCATTTACTGACAGAGCACGAGCGGAGATCGTAGGTCAATATGACTGTCCCTCTGCGCTCATCGATCTGGTTGTGCTTAACTTCGTTGCATCCACAGTCGGGAAACAGCGATTTGATTGTTCCGAGAAATAACTCATCGAGTCTGGCGTTATAGATGTTTCCGCTCTGCAAGGCAGATTCCTTTAAAAGCGTTCGCCGGCCTGCGTCATCCAGGCCAACCACCTTCACCTCGTCGACGTAAAACTGCTTCCCCTCATCGATGTCAACTACGACATAGATCCTGCGCTTCTCGGCGTCGATCTTCGTGTTTGGGACGCCAGTGTAGTTTAGATAGCCGACCTGGCCATAAACTTTGCGCAAATTGTCCAATCCCTCGGCCACCTTGGAACGGCTGAAGACCGCGCCGTTTTCGATTGGGAATTGGCCCCGCAGTGCATTGATGTTAGTTATCACGTTGTTGCGCTGAAATGAAATCCCGCCCAATCGAAATTGTGGACCCTCATCGACGTGAACACTAAGAGAGATGCCGCGGTCACCACCGCGGCTAGTCAAACCCGCGTCTCCGTTGACTTCCACCTGGAAGTACCCGCGATCCTGCCACGCTCGTCTTACCCGCTCCAGCAGTTCATCGGTTACGCCAGTCAAAGGTTCCGAATAGGTCAGATCCTTCAGCTCACCAGCAATTTGGTTCTGGTCTGCAATTGGCATCCGGACGTTTCCTGAAAACGAAACTGCGATGACCGGAACGTCATGGAGGTGCGCTTTTTCCGCAGGAAAAGACGTGCATGGCTTTTCCGTTTGGTTGCGTTTTCCAACCGCTGCAACATGATCCTGAGCCCAGCCCAGGCAAGCCGAAAGGCAAAGAACAACTGCAATCGCGATGGCCATCAAACGGCACATAGGTCAGGTGGATTATAGAACGGTTTTCTCACCGAACAATCACGAACTCAGATGCTTCAACACCCTCCGGATCCCCTCCGCAAACTCCCCCTCCGCCCCGATCAAGCTCAACACCAAATACCCATCGCTCGGAAAATCATAAAAATGCCCGGGATGCACCAGCACTCGCTTCTCCCGCACCAACTCAATCGACAACTCCTCATCCGATCGTGTCACCGGAACCCGCAACACGGCGTACCATCCGCCCTGCACGCTCAATCGCGAACACGATTGCTGCCCTGCCAGTTGCCGATCGAGTTCGGCAAGATTTGAGCGCACTCTCTCCATCAACTGCCGCTGAATATTCTTCCGCTGCTCCAGCAACACCGGCACCGCCCACTGCACCGGCGCATTCATCGACAGATAAGTGTCGGCGATAACTTCCAACCGACCCATCGCCGCGGCGACTTCCTCCTCGGGCCCGCTGGTCACGATCCACGCCACCTTCATCTGCGGCAAAGCCGAGATCTTCGACACTCCGCTCAGCGTGAACGTCAGCACATCCTTGTTCATGGCGAAGCTTGCTGCGGGCGACGCTGTCGAGCTTCGCTCGACCGGACGGCCGAGGGCGGCCGTCCCTACATGAGTCTGGTGGTATCAGCATCATCATCCAGCCGATAATCCAGAAACACCTCATCCACAATCACCGCCAGCCCATGCTTTTGGCAAAACGCATTTAGCAACTCCCACTTCCTCCGCCGAAACATACGACCCTGTCGGATTATTCGGATGCACCACCACCACGCCCCGCGTGCGCGCCGTGACCGCCTTCTCCAAAGAAGGAAAATCCATCTGCCACCCGTGGTCGTAAATCAGCGGATACGGAACCAACTTCACATCCTGCAAATCCGCCAGAAACTCAAACAGGGGATAACTAGGCTTCGGCACCAGCAACTCATCCCCAGCGTTACACAAGCAGCCGAAACACAAACGAGTACCCCTCGCTAGTGCTGGTAGTCAAAATCAAATTGTCCGTAGAGACGTTGCTGGCAACGTCTCTCTCACCACGATCCGGCAACTCGCGATAGTACCCGCACACAGCCGAGCGCGCCGCCAGCAAGCCCTTGGCCTGAGGATCGTAATCCATCGCCCGCGGAGAACTCAGCGCCGCCAGAATGGCCGCCGAATCGTACTCCAGCCCCACGCGCGTAGGATTCGAAACCGTCAAATCAAGAATCGCCGCGCCCCGCGCGCGCGCTTCCTCGATCGCCGCGGTGAGGCGGTTCTGCGCCAGCTTCCAGTTGGTACGTTCCGAAAACATGTATGGATTTTCTACTCTAAGAGGCAGGATAAACTTGTCAGCGGCACAACAAAACTCGACGCCGGCGCTAAGCGCCCGGCGCCCGCCACTGCTTCACGATGATCTGCGGAGTCGGCTTGCGATTCGCCTCGCCCAGATTGATGGTCTCGCCCGGCCAGTCCCGAATCCCCACCGCCGGACAAACCACGCCCTTGGCCGTGGGACGGAGCAACTGCCGCAGGGTCTGCACCCCATAAAACAGCCCCTCGCCGGAATTCGCGGCCACGATCAAATGGTCGTTGTCGGAGAACAAAAGGTAACCGTCGTCCCCAATCTCCGCGTCGGCCCTCAGCCCGTTCCTCGCGAGAAAACGCCGCACCCGCGCATCGTTCAGCCGCGCCAGCACAATCGCGCCATCTTCCGCTTTGCCCGCCGGCTTCATGCCCACAATGTCGAGCTTCAATCCGGACTGATCTTCCACCTGCTCCGCCAGCGTCTCGGCCGCAATGCGATCCTCGGACTGATGTCCGAGGAACACGTAGATTTTCGTGCGCGGCCCCACCTTGAAGCCGCCATCGCCCACTTTTACTTCCTTCGGCGAAGGCTCCAGGGTCAGAAACGTACGGTCGTTCGACTGCACGGCCGGCAGCGCCGAAGCGCAGACCAGCACTCCGCAGAGGATCGAAAACAATGCCCGCCTTGTGGACAAACTCCACATAGTGATCACGTTATTGTACGCGTCAGCCTCGCCCCAGGCACTAGAAACCTTCTTCTTCTGTTTCCAACCCGGTTTCCCGCTGAATGTCTCTGGTTGCAAACGGCTTAAGCTCCCAAACGCCTCTTTATTCACCACATAAGGCATCTTTGTGATATCTCCGCCGTAGTTGCCTTCGAGGACGTCGATCAGCCCCTGAACGCATCGCCCCGCCATGCCCTTGTCAGGATCGGTCGAAAGGCGCGTAATTCGCGCCGCGCTGGCAAAGTGCGGCATCAACCGGCACCGATCCGCAATCGCCGGATCCCGCAGTGGAGAATCCGCCGGCAGCGGCTCTTTCTCATACACGTCCAGCGCAGCTCCGGCAATCCAGTTCTCGCGCAACGCCAGGGCTAGCGCCGCCTCATCCACTACCGGACCGCGCGACGTGTTCACCAGATACGCCGTCGCCTTCATCAGACTCAGCGTCTTCTCGTTGAACAGATGATATGTCGGCGTCTTGCTCTCTCCCGCGCGCAGCAAGGGCACGTGCACGCTGACAAAATCCGCCTCGCGCAGCGCATCCTCAAACGCCACATACTTGATCCATGGCCGCTCTTTCACCAGACCGCGCGCATACCGCAGGTCATGAATTTCCTGGATCGTCTTTACGAACGCATGATTTTCATACGCCGGGTCGTAACACAAAACATTCATATCGAAGCCGACGCACTTCTTGATAAACGCCAGTCCGATCCGTCCCGTTCCAATCACCGCCACGGTTTTGCCGGTGACTTCGTCGCCCAGAAACGGCAGGTATGGATGCCAGTATCCCCACTGGTTCTCACGCGTCAAATGTTCCGCGGTCCACATTTTTCGCGCCAGCGCCCCCAGCATGAAAAATGCAAACTCCGCGGTAGCCTCAGTCAAAACATCCGCCGTATGGGTGAACGGAACCTTATACCGGTTCGCGTCGGCGCGATTGATGTTGTCAAAGCCCACCGCAATCTGCGCCACGACTTTCAGCTTGCCCTTGCCTGCCTCAAACACCTCGGCATCAATCGGATCGCGCAAGGTCGTAATCAACCCGTCAATGCCCGACCGCACTTTATCCAGAATCAAGCTTTTCGCCGGGGCCTCCGGCTGCGGATACACTTCGACCTCATATCCCCGCCTGCGCAGCACATCGATCGCCTCGCCAATATCGCAGGTAGCAAACACGCGAAATTTCTTATCCATGATTTCTTCCGATGAGTTTGTTTGAAAAGACTTTCTTTGAGAAGTACGGCGTGCCCGTCCGCGCCCACAGACGCGAACTCAAGAAAATATCATAATCGACGGGCTGGTGTAGAAGTAGCCTGTGTGGAGCGGGCACTCCTGCCCGCTGCTCTTAGCCAGTGGCAAGAAAGCAGGAACTACAACTCGGATGCAAAACGCACCCGTGTGATCCTAATCACAGATCACAAGCAAACCAGGTACTAGAATCCACTGTACTTAAGTTAATGCAAGAGGAGGTGCGCATGTACCGACTCGCACTGGTTACCGCAATCCTAATCTTCGTATCTCTGTTCACGCCCCAAGCCCCCAGCGCTCAGAAAACCGACCCCTACGCCGGAACGCCTGTCGAGGCCGCGAAACAGCAAAATCCGGTCAAGCCCACGCCCGAATCTTTAGCCAAGGGAAAGAAATGGTGGGGCCTCGACTGCGCCATGTGCCATGCGCAAGATGGCAACGGCAAGGGCGAAACCGCTCAGGATATGAAGCTCACCGTGAAAGACTTCACCGATCCGGCCACGCTGAAAGACCGCACCGATGGCGAACTCTTCTACGTCATCAAGAACGGCCATCAGGACATGCCTCCCGAGGGTCCGCGGGTAAAAACCGAAGAGAACTGGGACCTGGTCAACTACGTACGCTCGCTGGCCAAAAAGAAATCCGACGACCAGAAGGCGCAGTAGGCGCTGAAGAAATCGCATGGCCACACCGCGCGCGCTCTTGGTGGGGGATTAAGATTTCTGCGCCTATCGCTCCATCAGAATGGGCTTCACTCCCAATTCAATCGTCCCGCTGATGGCGTGGATTGCGCCCGTCAAGTCGATGTACTGCAAGTATCCTCTCGGCGGCGTGTACGGGCCCGTCGTGCACACTCCGTTGCTGCAGGTCTGCGACGCATCCCACATGATCAAGTTCGTTCCCACCGGGCAGGACCACAGATTCCCCGAATTAGCGCACGGCGACGGAATCGTTCCCAGCAGCCATTTCGTCATGACTTCCTGATACGCCAATCCGGCCGGAGTCGACTTTCCGGTAGTCGTCTCAATCGTTCCCGACTGTGCCAGGCCCCACGTGTACCAGGTCTGCATTTCCAGATTGTCGGTCACCGCCAGCCCCGCCTGCAGAATTTCGTATTGCGTGATCCACGCCGCCTGCATATCCGGATCGGAAACTCCGTTCACTCCCCATCCGCCTTCGGTAGTGATCAGCGGCTTTTCCGACATGCCATTCGAATTGGCTACGACGCGGTAATCTGCGACCATCGTCTGGATCGCCGCGTTGGTCGAAGCTGGACTCTCCGGCAACGCCACCGGCATGGTTACTCCCTTACCCGTCTTGCTCGGGTATCCGTGGAAGCTCACCCCGTCGGCCACATTCGCTCCTCCGCCAGCCAGATATTCGGCCATCCATCCGGTGCCGCTGGGAGTCCACGCCACTGAAGGCGTCAGCACCGTGCTGTACCGATTCTGCTTCAATATCGGATACGCGATCTCACCCATCTGGATCAACTGGCTCACAGTGCCCGTCCAGAACGGAATCGTGTTGGCTTCGTTCCAGATCTCGTAGTACTTCACCTGCGGCGCATTCACTCCGTTGTAGTGATTTGCGACCTCGGTAATAAAGTCGGTCCAGTCCTGCAGATTCTCCGGCGCCGATGTGCAAGCCACCACGCCATTCTTCTCGGTGACACAACCTTTCGTTGAACTGGCCGCCCATCCCGGCGTCCAACCCATCACCAGATCCACTTGCGCCACGCCGTTGCCGTCTTTCGGCGCGCCTTCAACAAATGGGTCGATAACACTGAAGTTGTACACTCCGCGCCCTTTTCCCTCAATCGCTGTCCATGCCAACGGAGGATGGCTCATCACCCCATAGGTGATCTTCGGCAGATCCTGGGAAGCCACCACGCCCATTCCAAAAAACGAGCTCTGAATCTGTCCCTGCGCCACAACCGCGATCAGAAACAGCGCGGCCAATATCGTGAATTTCAATCTCATTCAATTCTCGATTCCAAAGAAATTGCCGAACTTGCTCGACACACTCGTGTCCCAGTGAATTGCAGGCCCAACCGGGGGAACAACCTCAGGCAAGAAAGGGGAAACCACACCTGACGGACTTAAATCTTAGCCCAACCGCACTGCCAACGCCAATGAAAAGCTGATGAAAATCAAAAGTCGCAAATTCTTGCAACCCCGTACCAGTAATGGAATCCGCCCTGCTCGCCAGAGCTGCAGAAATTTGCGCAGCGATGATTGATGAGGTTTACTTCAGGCGGGGAATTGCAAATTCTATCCCGCGCGGCGATAGGCCTTCGACTCTTCCTCGCCCGTTCCCAGCAACCCGATGACTCCCCGCAAGCTCTCCCAGGCCGCATCATTCAGCGACGGATTCGCGCTCACGATCTCTCGGATCATGTCCCATGCCACCATATTCAATGCGCCCTCCGGAGGCAGCCCCATCGCCAGCGACACCGCACATTGCGGGCAAAAGCAAACCCTCTGCGCCGCCGACTTCTGCCGCGGCTTCACTCCCACGGTCTGCGCAAACATATAGACGGCCACCGATTTATCTCCCGCCTCAATCTCGCGCCGGCAGCGCAAGCAGAATATAGGTTGCACGATTCCTTCCTTCAGCAACGGCGATTTTCGCTGACTTACTCTCCGTCACCCGCGAACCCAGCCGCAAGTATGCAGAGAGATTCCCGGCGGTCGGCGGAGGAAGAAACACCCGCAGGAGCTATCGATTTATTTTCGAACTGCCCACGCCATCCCGTCCGGCCCGCGCCCGGTTTCGATCTTCCCAATCATCGCCAGCGTTTTGAGATCGACCACCGCGATGCAATGATCCGCGCTCGCCGCCACATAAGCCCGCGCCCCATCCGGAGAAATCAGAATTCCCGCAATCCCCTTCCCCAGACTCACCCGCTTAATTTCTTTGCGAGCCGCCGCGTCCAGCACCATCAGTTCGCCCGTCCCCAGAGTCAGAGATCAACACCATCTTGCCGTCGAGCGTGAACTTCACCCGGTTGGCAAATTTCGTCGGCACCGCGAACGTCTGCACAACTTTCTTGTTCGCGATATCAATGATCGAAACCGTTCCGTCATGCGAATTCGCCGCCCACAACTCTTTGCCATCGGGCGAAACGTCGAAACCCTCCGGCCCCTTGCCCACGGAAACGTACGTCTCCTTCCATCCCGAAGCATCTGCATTTTTGTCGCGCTCCAGAATGCCGATGCTGTCCGAATTCACATTCGAAGTGAAAATTCGCGACTGATCCTTCGCCACCAGCAGCATGTGCGTGCGATTCTGCCCGATGCCCAGCACCCAGTCGATTTTCCCGCTCGCCAGGATCGTAGCGCCCGATCGCCTTGCTTCCCTCCGCCGTGAAATAAACTTTCCCGTCGACCAGGTCGAGTCCATGCGGCGCCAGCAGCGCTCCCAGGTCGACCGCCGGAAGCGCTTTCCGCTCCACCAGATCGACGACAGAAAGCGTGTGCTGCGGATTTCGGAACGCACCGTAGTTGGAAATGTAGGCGAACCGTCCATCCTCCGAAGCCACCACTTCGTGAGGATCTTCCCCCGCCGCCACGCGCCCCACAACCTTCATGCTGGCAGGATCGACGAGGGCCAGCATCCGGTCATCCTTCTCCAACACCAACAGCATTCCCGAAGTACTCTGCCCGAAAGCGCCTGGCGCCCATGAAATCGCAATCAACCAAGCCGCCACAAACGCGACAATTCCTCTAGCAGACATTTTCGTGCATCACTCCCTTTCAGTCAGGATCTTGCTAACTCGCCTTCAGCCCATCCGGAACCAGCGGCAACCCGCGCAAGCGCACTCCGCACGCATCGAAAATCGCATTCGCAATCGCCGGCGCCAAACCTATCATCGGACACTCCCCCGCTCCCACCGAAGGCTGATCTTTCCGATCAATCAACACAGTCTCGAGCTCGGGCAGATCGCTGAATCGCGGCACCCGATACTCCGACAGCCGCCCGTTCAAAATCTTTCCATTCTCAAACGAGATCGCCTCAAACAAAGCTCCGCCCAACCCCTGCACATTCGATCCTTCAATCTGATTGCGCAGCCCATCCGGATTCACCACCGCCCCGCAATCAAACGCCGTCACCACGCGCGCCACCTTCACCTCGCCCGACTTGCGATCGACATGAACATCCGCGAAACGTCGCAATGTAGCCGAGCTTCTCGTAACCGCCGCCCATTCCAAACCCCTGCCCCGCGGCCTTGCTCCCGCCCCATCCAAATTTCTTCGCCGCCGCTTCGAACACCGCCCGCAACCGCTCGTCCTTCAAATTCTTCAGCCGAAATTCCAGCGAATCTATCTTCACCGCGTGCGCCATCTCGTCCATGTGCGACTCGCGCGCAAAATGATTCGCCGTCGCCGCCAGCGCCCGGTACGATCCCTGCCGCAGCGGATACTTCGTCGCATGAAACACGATGCGCTGGTTCGGAATCTCGTAGTAACTCCGAATCCCCGCCGACCCCGAATTGTAATTGTGATGCTCCCAGGCAGTGATCGTCCCGTCTGATCGCACGCCCGACGAAACATCCATCACGCCCGCCGGACGAAAATATGCCCACGTAAACTCCTCTTCCCGAGTCCACACCACTTTCACCGGACGCTTCGCCGCCCGCGCCAGCCGCGCCGCTTCAATCGCCGTCTCCCCCGTATGCTTGCCGCCATATCCCGATCCCGTGTCCGGCATCAGCACGCGCACCTGATCCTCCGCAATTCGAAACGCCTCCGCCAACTGCCCGCGCACCCCAAACGGACGCTGCGTTCCCGTCCACACCGTCAGCTTGTCGCCATCCCACTTCGCCAGCGCCGCCCGCGGCTCCAGCGGAACGTGCGCAATATAAGAAACCGTGTAAGTCTGCTGCAGCTTGTGATCCGCAGCCGCCATCGCCTTGTCCACGGAACCCACATCGAACCGGTCGCCATCTCCGGTCGGATCTTCCCCCTCGGTCGTGTTCTTCCGCAGATAGTCGAACAACTCTTTGTTCGAAATCTGCGGCTCCGACTTCCACTCCGCTTGAATCGCCTTCACTGCGGCCTCAGCCTGCGCCGTGCTCGCCGCCGACACGCCCACAAAATCGCCGTCCCGCACCACCGATGCGCCCATCTGCTCGGCTCTTGTTATATCGATGGACGTCAATGTTGCCCCGAACGCCGGCGGACGCACCACCTTCCCGTACCACATCTCCGGCAACTTCTGGTCCGACGGATAGCGATGCTTCCCCGTCACAAAGTCGCGCCCATTCACCTTTGCCGCCGGCTGCCCGGCAACCTTCCAGTCCTTCGCCGGAATCAGCGGATCTTCCGCCGGCAAGGTCTGCGCAATCTGCTGCCCCTTGGTCAAAGCCGCATATTCAATAAATCGATTCTTCTTCGCATCGCGCACTCGTCCGTTTTCCGCGACCAGACTTTGCGCGTCCACCTTCCACTGCGCCGCCGCCAACCCGATCAGCGCATCCCGCGCCGCCGCCGCCACCCGCCGCAATTGCAGGTTCATCGTCGGAGTCGTCCGGCTCCCGAACGTCCCCATATCAAACGGAGTCAGCTCGGTGTCGCCCATCACCAGTTCAATCTTTTCCATCCCCACATGCAGCTCCTCCGCCACCGCCTGCGTCAGCGAAGTGCGAATGTTCTGCCCCATCTCCGCCTTGCCCGTATACACCGTCACCCGGCCGTCTTCGCCGATGTGCAGCCACGCATCAATCTCTTTCGGCAGAGATTCCCCACGCGACCGCCGCGCGGAACCAGACTCCTGCGCCGCAACCGCAGTCTTCAACACCGAAACCACCAGCACACCCGCGCCCAGAAACTTGAAAAATTCCCGCCGCCCCAAATCAAACCGGTAAGGCGAAGCCGCCGAAAGCTCATACCGCTCCGGCTCAATAGAATATGTAGGGACAGCAGATTTTGTAGGGACAGCCGCCCTCGGCTGTCCAGTCGAGCAAAGCTCGACAACATCTCCACGCAGCAAACTCTCGCCCTTGTCCCCGCTCATAACCCCGCTCCCTTCCCCGCCCCAGCCGCCTTCTGAATCGCCGCGACAATCCGCGAATAAGTTCCGCAGCGGCACACATTCCCATCCATAAATTTGACGATCTCACTTTTCGACGGCGCCGCATTTTTCTTCAGCAGCGCCACCGCCGACATGATCATCCCCGAAGTGCAGTACCCACACTGCATCGCGTCCTCATCCAAAAACGCCTGCTGCACCGGATGCAACCTGTCCCCATCGGCCAGCCCTTCGATAGTAGTGATCCGCTTCCCCACAACCGATCCAGCCCAGGTCACGCAAGACCGCTCGGCCTTGCCATCGATCAAAACCGTGCAAGCTCCGCACATGCCTTCACCGCACCCATACTTGCTGCCCGTCATATCCAGATGCTCGCGCAGCACCGTCAATAGCGGAGTCCGAGGATCCGCCTCCACCAAAACGTTTTGTCCATTAATCGAAAGCCGGATCGAAGCCATGGCAAGAACTCCCGCGAGGACTGAAGATGTTGAAGAGCGCTCTACCTAAAATGATATACCCGCGAAGCGGAGAAAAACGCGGAAGCGCGGACGAGCGCGGCGTTAGAGCGAAACCTGGAGAGTGGGCCCGCGTCGCGTTAGCGCGAAACGTGGAAGAGCGGCGCTTCAGCGCCGCGTCATCTGCCGCAAAAGGATCGGGCTTCAGCCCCCGCCTCACGCCTGCACGTGATATGGAATCGTCGCCACCGTAATCCTCTGATTCCCATTGAACATCAACAGCGCCCGAATCGCCTCCGGCCGGTTGTTGTGCAGAAAATAGTGATACCAATGGCTCTCCACCAGCTCCGGAATCAGCACCGTGATAATCCGGTCCGGCTGTTTCATCTGCTCTTGAAACGCATACTCCACAATCGGCTTCACGATATAGCGATAGCGCGACTCCAACACCACCAGCCGCGGCACCGGCAATCCCGCCGCCAGGGCCGGCTTCTCCACCATATCGACCCAGCAACGCTGCAACTCGTCCGTGTGCTCTCCGCAAGCCACATGCAGCACGTGAATTTCTTTTGACAGCGTCCACGCATAGCGCAGCGCCCTCTCCGCCACCAGACTCCAGCGATCGATCGGCACCAGCAAGCACCGGCTCGCACAAATCTCCCGTGTGAATGGGCTCCAGCGCCTGCGTCTCCTCCGCCACTCTTGCATAATGCCGCCGCACCGAACTCATCATCAAAATCAGCGCCGGAATCAGCAGCACCGTGATCCACGCTCCGTCCACAAACTTCGCCACCAGCACCACCGCGGTAGTGATCCCGGTAGCCAGCGCCCCAAGCCCGTTGAAAAACATGTTGTGCGCGCCGCCGCCATGCCGCCGCCAGTGCACCACCATGCCCGCCTGCGACAGCGTGAACGCCAGAAACGCGCCCACCGCATATAAAGGAATCAGCCGGTCGGTCACGCCGCGAAAAATAATCAGCAGCGCTGCTGTCAGAATTGCCAGCGCATACACGCCCTGCGCAAACACCAGCCGCCGTCCGCGCAACACAAACGCATGCGGCAGATATCCATTGGCCGCGATCGCCCGCGCCAGCCGCGGAAAATCCGCAAACGCCGTATTCGCCGACAGCGACAGCACCACCAGAATCGATCCAATACTCACCCAATAAAACCAGCCCTTGCCCGTCACCGCGCCCAGCAACTGCGACAGCACACTCTGATATCCCACCGCCCCCGGATCCGTCGCCGCAATCCCATACGCCGGCACCAGGTACGCAATCCCCAGCAGCATCACCATCAGAATTCCAATGATGATGGTCAGCGTCCGCTTCGCGTATTGATCCGTCGGATCGCGAAACGCCATCACTCCGTTGCTCACCGCCTCCACGCCGGTCATCGCCGTGCAGCCGCTCGAAAACGTGCGCACCAGCAGCCACAAACTCACCGTCCCTGTCACCGCCGTCAACTGCGGCGGAGCCACCACCGCCACCGGATGTCCTCCCGCCATCACCGCCTTAATAATTCCCACCGCAATCATCCCCAACAAACACGCAATGAAGACATACGTCGGCAGCAGAAACACTCCGCCCGTCTCCTGCATGCCGCGCAGATTCACAATCGTGATGGCCGCCAGAATTCCCAGGCACAACCACAGCGTGCTGCTCTGCAACGATGGCACCGCCGAAACCAGCGCTCCCACTCCCGCCGAAATTCCCACCGCCGCCGTGAGCACGTAGTCAATCATCAGCGCGGCCGCAGCCAGCAGCCCCGCGCCCTCGCCCAGATTTTCCGAAGCCACGGTGTACGATCCGCCGCCCTGCGGATACGCCGCGATCGTCTGCCGGTAGGAAAAATAAACAATCGTCAGCAGCACCACGATTCCGATCGTGATCGGCCAGACGTACATCGCTCCCGCCATGCCCAGCGGGATCAGCAGCGTCAGCGCCGCCTCCGGACCGTACGCCGCCGAACTCAGCGCATCCAACCCAAAGATCGGAATCCCCTTCAGCGGCCCGATCCGCTCCGCCTTCTCTTCCTCGGTAGCCAGCGGCCGCCCAAACAACAATCCCAAAATGTCCAAAGATTCATCCTCCGGAAGCAGATGACGCTCGTAGTTGGCCCACATCATACCCTGCCAGAACGCATGTAGGGACAGCCGCCCTCGGCTGTCCTGCGGCCCGGAAGTATCGGGCCACAGCTCAGGGATGCCATGCAGTTTTCGGACACAAAAATAAGCAGCACTGTAGCCGATTCAGCGCTGAAACCCGCTCCGTACCTTCCCTTCCGCCCAGCGCTCAGGACTCTATCCGATATCGCAATCGCGCCAAACAGTTCACGCTTTCATTTGTTGAAACGAATCGCTAATCAGGAGCCTAACCGTGACACTGTCAAAGACCGTCGGTGCCAGCTTTCTAGCTTTGATTCTCGCCGCCACGTTCGCCTGCAACACCAAAGACAAAGCCCCCGACGTTACTTCCAACGTTCGCCAAGGACTGAGTCAAGCCGGTTTGAATGATGTAAGTGTCAGTGAGGATCGCGACAAAGGCGTCGTCACCCTCACCGGCAAGACCGCCAGCGACGATCAAAAAGGGCAAGCCGAATCCATCGCCAAGCAGGCCGCAGGAAGCCTGGTAGTCGCCAATGAGATTGAAGTCCGCGCCCAGGGCGACGACACCGCTCGCACCGTCGACTCTGATCTGGATAAGGGCATCGACAAAAATCTCGACGCCATGCTGGTCGAGAACAAACTGAATCACGACGTGAAATACGACGTGAAGAACGGCGTAGTCACTCTGAAGGGCGACGTGCCTTCGGAATCTCGCCGCAGCTCGGCAGAAAAGCTGGCCAAAGACGTCCCCAACGTGAAACAGGTAGTCAACGAGTTGGAAGTAAAAAACCGGAAAGCTACCTCAACCCAATAAGTCTCTGCGTCAACCTGGGCTACGCGGCCCGCAGCTTTGGGCCGCAGCCTTAACGGTTGAGAGAAGGACCGCACAGCTCCTTCGCGCCCACAAGAGTCCGGCAGTTTTGAGTACGTCCGCAAAGGGCGCGACTTCAGCCGCGCCCTAAGAATGTCAGACTGAGGCACTCCCGACTTTCCCGCCCCCTTGACAACGCCCCCGCACCCTTCTACAATTAGCACTCGTAAGGCTTAACTGCTAACAGCAGCGCCTAACCCATATAAATCATGAGCTTACACGAGATCAGCGGCATCGCGATCTCTCTAACCAATTCTCAAACTACCTTGAAAGGAGTTTCAACCATGGCGAAATTTACCCCACTCCATGACCGCATTCTGGTGCGGCGCATTGAAGAAGGCGAGACCACCCGCGGTGGCATCATCATCCCCGACTCGGCTAAAGAAAAGCCGCAGGAGGGCGAAGTCGTTTCCGTCGGCAAAGGCAAGATCAACGAGGACGGCAAGGTTCGTCCGCTCGACGTGAAGGACGGCGACCGCATTCTGTTCGGAAAATATTCCGGCACTGAGATCAAGCTGGACGGCGAAGACTTCATCATCATGCGCGAAGAAGAAGTCCTCGGCATCCTCACCGTCTCGACCGCCAAGAAGGAAACCGCAGGATCACGCAAGTAGCTTTCAGCTGTCAGCTCTAAGCTGTCAGCCAAAGCGAATGAGTGGTCTGCAGGAAAAGAGTTTTAGCAGTAGCTCGGAGCGAGTAGCTAGAAGCTCCAAGCTGAAAGCTGACAGCTCATAGCTGACAGCTTCAAAACAGAATTCATCAAGGAGACAAAAGCAATGGCAAAGCAAATTATTCATGGAGAAGAGTCCCGGCAGGCGATTCTCCGGGGCGTCAACGTCCTGGCCGATGCCGTGAAAGTTACTCTCGGCCCCAAGGGCCGCAACGTAGTCATCGAAAAGAAATTCGGTTCGCCGACCATCACTAAAGACGGCGTCACCGTAGCCAAGGAAATCGAACTTCGCGACGGCCTCGAGAACATGGGCGCGCAGATGGTTCGTGAAGTCGCTTCCAAGACTTCCGACATCGCCGGCGACGGCACCACTACCGCCACCGTTCTCGCTCAGGCTATCTATCGCGAAGGCGTCAAGACCGTCGCGGCCGGTGCCAATCCCATGGCCCTGAAGCGCGGCATCGAGAAAGCCGTCAGCATCATCGCCGGCAAGATCGACAAAGATGGCAACCGCGTCAACGGCGAGCTCGACAAACTGTCCAAGCCCGTCACCGGCGAAATGATTGCCCAGGTCGGCACCATCTCCGCCAACAATGACGAGACCATCGGCAAGATCATCGCCGAGGCCATGAAGAAGGTCGGCAAAGACGGCGTCATCACCGTCGAAGAGTCGAAGACCCTCGAAACTCAACTCGAAGTCGTCGAAGGCATGCAGTTCGACCGCGGCTACCTCTCGCCCTACTTCGTCACCGATCCCGAGCGCATGGAAGTTGCCCTCGAGAACGCCTACATCCTGATCAACGAAAAGAAGATCAGCTCGATGAAGGATCTTCTCCCGCTGCTCGAGCAGATTGCCAAGTCCGGCAAGCCGCTGCTGATCATCGCGGAAGATGTGGAAGGCGAAGCGCTCGCCACCCTCGTCGTCAACAAACTGCGGGGCACGCTGCAAGTCGCGGCCGTCAAGGCTCCTGGCTTCGGCGATCGCCGCAAGGCCATGCTGCAGGATATCGCTATCCTGACCGGCGGCAAGGCCATCACTGAAGATCTCGGCATCAAGCTCGAGAACGTTCAGATCTCGGACCTCGGCCAGGCCAAGAAGATCACCATCGACAAAGACAACACCACGGTGGTCGAAGGCAAAGGCAAGCACGCTGAGATCGAAGGCCGCGTGAAAGAAATTCGCAGCCAGGTCGACAAGACCACCAGCGACTATGACCGCGAGAAACTGCAGGAGCGGTTGGCGAAGCTGGTCGGTGGCGTAGCCGTCATTAAAGTCGGCGCCGCAACCGAAACCGAAATGAAGGAAAAGAAAGCCCGTGTGGAAGACGCGATGCACGCCACCCGCGCAGCCGTGGAAGAAGGCATTGTCCCCGGCGGCGGAGTTGCACTGGCCCGTTGCGCAGCCGCACTGGATAAGGTGAAGGCCGATGGCGATGAGCAGATTGGCATCAACATCGTGAAGCGCGCCATCACCGAGCCCCTGCGCCAGATCGTCGAGAACGCCGGCGAAGAAGGTGCAGTGATCCTCGGCAAGGTGCTCGAGTCCAAAGAGACCAACTATGGATTCAACGCCTTCTCCAACGAGTACGAGGATCTGGTCAAGGCTGGCGTGCTCGACCCGACCAAGGTCGTGCGCACCGCCCTGCAGAATGCTGGATCCATCGCCAGCCTGATGCTCACCACCGAAGCCCTGGTAGCGGAGATTCCCGAAAAGAAGGAAGCTCCAATGCAGGGTGGACACGGCGGCGGCGGCATGGGCGACATGTACTAAGAGCAGCTCTCAGCTATTAGCTATTAGCTGTCAGCTCTCAGCAAGAACCCGTAGGGTGCCCCGTCCAAGCTCAGCTTGGGCGGGGTTTTTGTCTGTACTGCTCATGTAGGGACAGCCGCCTTCGGCTGTCCACCGAGCGAAGCGAGGCAGCCGGAATCTACTCTCCGCCGAAATCACCGCGGCTTCACCACGCTCAGCGTAATGCTCGACGGATACGCCGCTGAGTGATGCACCTCATTGTGCGCGACCACGCCTTGCGCCTCGTTGTAGTTCTCCCCGCCAGTGTTCAGGTTGCGGTCGAATTGCGGAAAGTTGCTGCTGCTGATTTCGATCCGCAACTCGTGCCCAGCCGCGAAGTAGTTGCTGGTCTGCATGGGCTGGAACGCAACTTTGTAGACTTTGCCTTTCTCCATCCACACCGGCGGCTTGGCATAGCCTTCGCGATACCGCACCCGCTGAATATTTTCTTCGATGTTGTAAGCCGTCCCATCGGGCAGCACTTCGATCAGCTTCACCGTGAAGTCAGTGTCCTTGGCATCACTCGACACGTAGAGCGTAACGTCGATCGGCCCGCTCACTTCGATGCCTTCCTTCAGCGGTCCCGTGCTGTAGACCAGAATATCGTCGCGCACTTCCAGACTGCGCTGATCAATCGCGCCGGGTTTGTACTCCGCGCCCAGGCAGCAGAATCCGCCGCCGCGAGTGGGCACAGGATTCATAGGATCGTAGACAAACTTGTCCGGCGCATCTTTCGCCTCCGGCGCCGCGCAGCAGACCTCCATCTCCGTAAAGCGAATTCGCGTGCCCTCCGCTGCCCAGATAATAAGTAACCGGCTTCGCCCCTTCCGGCGGCCATGTCTCCGACGTCTGCCACTTATTGCTGCCCATGGTGTAGTAGCGCACCTTCGGAGTCTTGGTGAGAATGCCGTTGTCCTCACCTTTCAGGAAGTAATCAAACCATCCATAGGTAAGCGCGTCGTAGTCGAGCCGCGCGTCGCCCATATCGCGCTCGCCGACAATCGTATGTTCCGCGGCCCGCTTGTAACTGCAATGCGCCACCGGCGCGATCACCGCATACTGCTGTGCCGCCACCGCCGCGCTAGCCGTGCTGCGCACGTAGTTGTAGGCGGCAAGGTTCGGCCCAATGCTCACGTCGTACCACGTCATCATCCACAGCCCGGGAATGTTGATGCGCATGCTGTCGTTCCACAGCCCGCCCTCGTACCATGAAGGATCGTTGGGCGTGCGCGCGATCATCCCCGGCTTGCCCGAAGGCGTAGTGTCGGCAAAGATGCCATGCGGCCCGCCAATCGCCGCGTAAATATCTTTTTCCGGCAAATGCTGCAGCGCCTTCGACCATTCAACCGTCGGCGGATGCGCCGAGAGATCATACGACTTGGCCGCAGCCACCATCTCTTCCTGCGTCATGCCCGAGGGAAACATCGGCCGCCCATCTTTCACCAGCAAGCCATAGTCGTAGAGCCACGAGCCGAACAGCATCTGCACCGCCCCGCCGCGAAACCAGTTGCCCTGCTCGTAATAAGGAGCGACCCGGCCCACGCCCGCCCCGAAGCTTTCCGGAATAATCGTCGTCAGCGCCTTGTTGCCGCGCGCCGCCACCGCCAGCTGCCACTCCGCCGTCGACGAGCATCCGATCAGCCCAACCTTATCCAGCGACCAGGGCAGCCCGCCCATCCAGTCCAGCGCGTCGTCGGAATCGGTGAGCGGCACGCCCAGAATGTCGTAGTCGCCCTCGGAGAAATATCGCCCGCGCTCGTTCATCTCAATGTAGGCATAGCCATGCTTCACCGCCTCCAGTGGGCCAGACATGTCGCGAGGCGCGCCCAACTCCACGTCCCAATAATTGAAGTTGTAAGGAGTGCGTACAAAGATGATGGGATATTTCTTCGACTCATCCTTAGGCCGGTAGATGTCGGCCTGCATGCGCTTGCCATCGCGCATCGGCACCATAACCTTGCGCTCGATGATGGCGACGGATTCCAGTTCGCTTTCCGTAGCGTTGCGCCGTGCGATCGCGGCGGCATCCGGTTGCCGCGCCTGCGCCAGCGCGGAAGGAACGCACTCAAAAATCGTGAGACACAAAACCGCCAGAAAAAATGACTTCGCAACCAGCTTCATCGCGGCCTCGCTTCATGGGATGTAGAGGGAAGAGAATCCCGTCGGGACAATATAACGCAGCCAGCTCACGCTTAGCGTCGGCAAACCCCAGTTGGCTCAAGAAATGCTCATGTAGGGACAGCCGCCTTCGGCTGTCCACCGAGCAAAGCGAGGCAGCCCACCGAGCTTTGAAAAGATGAAGGCTTCACCACGCTTTGAAAGGGCGCGGCTTCAGCCGCGCCGCACCAACGTCCTCCAACCAACCATCATTGCGAAGCGCAAGCGAAACCCTTCCTCGTTGTCATTCCGACGCGCAAGCGAAGCTTCCTTCTCGTTGTCATTCCGACGCGCGAGCGAAGCGAGACAGGAGGAATCCGCTCCCCGCCGGAATCACCGAGGCGCTATGAACAAACCGGGAAGGGCACGACTTAAGTCGTGCCGAAAAGGCGTGGAATCAGTTGAGGAAGTGGAGGTAACTCGCATTGCAAATTGAAAAGCCACGGTTTAGCCTTTACGCGAGAGGGCATTATGGGCATTGTCGAGAACCTCAAAGATGCGGCTGACCTTGCTAAGAAAATCGGTGACATCGAACTGTACCGGAAGATAGTTCACCTCGAAGGTGAGGTGATGGACCTGACACGAGATAAACGGCAAGCGGATCAGAAGATCGAAGAGTTAGAGGGGAAACTTGCCCTGCAAGGCAAAATGACCTTCAAGGAGCCGTTCTATTTTCAGGAGGGTGATAACGTTCCGTTTTGCCCAAGGTGTTTTGAGAAGGACAAAGCCTCGGTTCACCTTTTTCTTCAGATCAACCGTGCCGACCTCAGGAAATGGGAATGCCGCGAGTGCAAGAGTGGATACCAGATTGAAGGGCCAGACTACCATCGCCGTTATCAGGTCCAAGGTTCATCCGATCCCGGACCTTGGGATTAGTCCTTTTATCGTGGCACATTGACCTGCTTTAGACGCCCCAAGTACTCGACAGCGTCCTTACTATCGTCGGGGTCGATGGGGCTTGTAATTGATCCATCAGTTTGGATGCGTACCACTCCGTCTTGAGCCTGAATCAATCTCTTCCATTGATGTAGGCGAACCCCGTAGGGAATACTCGTGTCAGACAAAGCAGCGGTTTCTTCTTTAAACCATTCTTCAAGTCCCGGTCTCATGTCACCTCCAGACTGCTCTCAATTTAATACTCTACCGCCATTATGCGAGGAACAAACTTAGGGAAGGGATTGGAACTGAAAGTAATCTTTACCGCCTCAGGAGATAATGGTAAGAATCTCGTTACGGAGGGTACATGAAGAGACTTGCTTGCCTCGTCATGATTGCGGCCTGTTCGATCGCGGTATTCGCGAAGGACAAGCCAACATTCAAAATTGAAGTGGTTGGAACTAATGCCTGGCAGAGAGATGTCGCCATTTACCACGCGGGCACCAACGGCACTTCGAATACCAATTGCGATACCAACGGCAGTGTTAACGCCACGACAATCGGCGACAACACAAATGGCAACGTCAATGCCACAACGAACTGCACAACGACTACGACGCCGGGAAGGTCCGCCTATGTCAGCCACGGAAGCATTGCACAGGAGTCAGTGCACGCAATTTTCCCGAACAATCAACATGTGACCCTCTGGTGTCAGGCGGGGTTCCGCAAGTGCGCGAACTTGGCGGCGGGCACATACGAGGTTGAAGCGGACGGCGATAAGGCCGTACGAATCTACGTGTATAGCATCGTCTCTCACAAGCTGATGGGCAAGATGAAGTATCGAGTAATTGGCAGTTGGTAGAGGGTCTGAGCGGAATCGATCCGAAAGAACAAATAATGTGCGCCCGCCGCACTAACGAATAAGCCCCGGACAGACGGGACGCTCCCCAATTTATCGCTGTCTTTCCACAGATTTATTTCCCCGATTGTGACATCTGACCTTGCCTTCCACAGCCCCGCACTCTGATCATGGGAAGAGCCGAGAGGCGGAGAGATAAAATTGACAGCCAGCTAACTCCTTATTCCGCAATATTTTACCTATAACTCCTTGCGGCTCAAGATTATGCGGAAAAGCACCGCAGATCTACCATCCCTAACTCACCTGGAATGAAGATGTTATCGGAGCCATCAAAAAAAATGTGGGGGAGGGGTCCTGACCCAAAATCAAAATCCCCACGTCTCGCAACCAGCGCGAGACATGGGGCACCCTGCACCCTCTCGGGACCTACTGGTTCGACCGAGCTTAGTTCGGCATCACCACGGTGTCGACCACATGGATCACGCCATTCGACTGAAACACGTTGGCGATGGTCACCGTCGACATGCCTCCCTTTTCGTCTTTCAGCACAATGTTCGATCCCTGCATCATGGCGATGAGCGTGCCGCCGCTGACCGTCTTCAGAGTCGCCTGCCCGTGTCCGGCGCGAATCTCTTTCTTCAATTCCGCCGAGCTCAGCCGTCCCGCGACCACGTGGTAGGTGAGGATCTTGGTCAGCATCTCTTTGTTCTCCGGCTTCAGCAGCGTTTCCACCGTGCCGGCCGGCAGCTTGGCAAACGCTTCATTGGTGGGCGCGAAGACGGTGAACGGTCCGGGCCCCTTCAGCGTGTCGACCAGGCCGGCGGCCTTGACGGCGGCGACCAGCGTGGTGTGGTCGGCGGAGTTGACCGCGTTGTCGATGATGTCTTTCGTGGGATACATGGGCTGTCCACCAACCACGGGATTCTTATCGGCCGCGAAGGCCATGCAGGCAATGGCGACGATGCTCAAGCTCAACAGCAGAACGGCTTTGCGCTTCATAAAATCTCTCCTGAAATATGTGATTTCGATGTGAACTGCTTTCATGGATAGATACGAGCCAGCGCAGAGATTGGATTGGTGGAGCGGAAGAGTGTGTGGAATGAGTGACTACGAGCCGTCAGAAGGAGCTGAAAGTCGTTGAGCGATCTCGGTGAGCACAGCTTGAAGGTTCTCGGCATTGGGCACGCCGCCCTGGGCCATATCTTTGCTGCCCCCGCCGCGTCCACCGAGCGTGGCCATGGTCTCTTTCATCAGAGCGCCCATGTCGAAAGGCTGCCCGGCGGATTGCGCAAAGACCAGCGACAGGCTGCGGCGAAGTCGTCGCCAGTAAGGCAACAGCGTTTGTGGAGAGGCGCGTGAGTTTCTGCGCCAGCAGCTTGATGGCGTTTAAGTCGCGGTCGATGAAGGTGCGGACGACTAACTTGCGTCCGTTCACGTCGGCAGTTTCCGCCAGCAGCGCGGCGGCCTGCGCTTCGGCGAGTTGCTCAAGCGACTGTTCGGCATGCTTGCGCAGCGAACGAATCTCGTCGAGCGACTTGCGCGCCTGCTGCGGCACATCGTAGATGTGCGCGGAGAAGAGCGTTGCAGTCTCCGTCAGCGCGGTGAAATCGCGGCGGGCCGTGGCGACCGCGCGCTGTCCTGCAACGAATTCGACGCGCCATCCCTGGCGAGCCTTCTCGAACTTGCGCAGCAGGATGCAGCCGATCTGTCCGGTCTGATTGACATGCGTTCCGCCGCAGGCGCTGATATCGACATCGCGGATGTCGACGATGCGCAACTCGTCGCGATCCGTCGCAGGAGGCTTGCGCAGGCCCAGCTTCCCTGCTTCGTCGCGGGTCACAAAGCGAATCTCGACCGGACGATTCTCTAAAATAATTTCGTTGGCAAGGCGCTCGGCAGCTTCGATCTGTTCTTTCTTGAGCGTCGGCGTATCGAGATCGATCGAGCAATAGTCGTCGGCCATGTGGAACGAGACGGTGGCCATTCCGAACAACCGGACAAACGCCGACGACAGCACATGCTGTCCGGAATGCTGCTGCATGTGGTCGCGCCGGCGAGTGGCGTCGATCTGGCCACGCACGCGCGTTCCGGGTTTCAGATCTTTCAGCGGCGCTTCGAGATAGTGAACGACTTTGCCATCTTCGGTGTCGGCCACTTCGGTGACGCGAAGCTGGTCGCCGCCAACCGAGATCACACCGGTATCGAATACCTGGCCGCCGCTTGTGGGATAGAACGCGGTGCGGTCGAGAACGATCGCGGGGCGTGGAGATTCGTGGACCTCGCGCACTTCGGCGTCGAAGTCGTAGAGGAACGAGTCGTGGTAGTAGAGGCGGTCCGTCATCGGCTGACTTCATTTTAACCACAGAGGACACAGAGGAGCACAGAGGAACTGCTAGTAGGGTCCGATGATACCGGCGATCTGGCGGGCTTTCGGCTTCGGATCAGATGGCTTAGCGGACGGGGGCGTCCGCTCCACATTTGCATCGAGCACATCTAGATACTTCAGGCCGGTGCCAGTGTTGAACAGAACTACCGTGTCTTCTGGTTTGAAGAATCCTGTGGCTAGCAGCTTGCGGTAGGCGACCAGGCTGGCTGCGCCTTCGGGGGCGGCGAAGATGCCTTCGACTTTCGCCCAGTGGCGCGTGGCTTCGAGGATTTCGTCATCGGTCGCGCTGATCGCGATGCCCTTCGACTTTTTTAGGATGTCGAGAATCAGGTAGTCGCCATATGGCTTGGGCACGCGCAGGCCGGAGGCTAGCGTGGTCGCATTGCTCCACATCTCGGCTGCCTGCTTCCCTTCTTCAAATGCTTTCACAATGGGCGCGCAGCCGGATGCTTGCACCGAAACCATCTTTGGGCGCTCCGAGCCGATCCATCCCAGCGCTTCCATCTCTTCGAACGCCTTCCACATGCCGAGCAGGCCGACGCCTCCTCCGGTGGGATAGATGATGCCTTGCGGCATGCGCCATCCGAGTTGTTCGGCGACTTCGTAGCCCATCGTCTTCTTGCCTTCGACGCGGTAGGGCTCTTTGGTTGTCGAGACATCAAACCATCCGTCGTTTTTCCAAACTTCGGAATCTTTTAGTTTCGCGACTCTTTTCGCGCAGTCGCTGATGAGGCCGTCGACCAGCGTGACGTGCGCGCCGTAGTAGTCGCATTCGATGCGGTTCGCCATGGGCACATCTTTGGGCATGAAGATGTGCGCTTCGAGACCCGCGGCGGCGGCATAGGCGGCGAGCGCTCCTGCCGCATTTCCTGCCGATGGGATTGCGAGTTTCTTCAACCCGAAATGGCGGGCCATGGTGACTGCCGCAGAGAGTCCGCGCGCTTTGAACGAGCCGGTCGGATTGAGGCCTTCGTCTTTGATGAAAACGTTCGCGTACTCGCGGCTGGGCAGCATCGGCGTGAAACCTTCGCCGAGCGAGACGGGATCAGCTTCGGGAAGTACCGCGTCGTAACGCCACATGGTCGGCGTGCGTCCGGCAAGGCGGGCCGAAGAAAACGTGCGCTTGATGTTGTCGAGATCGTAGCGCGCGTAAAGGATGCCGCTATCTTTCGGGCAGACGGATTGCGGACGATCAGCAGGATAATGCTCGCCGCAGCGCGTGCATTCAAGATGCGTCAGCATGAAGCCTGAGTTTAGCAGAGCAGCGGCCAGTGGCCAGCGGTCAGTGCCTGGTCGCGATTTTTCGCGGCAACCGCTGAATCACTCAGGCTTCAGACTTCACGTCTTCTTTTTGGTCTGGGACTGCTTCTTTTACCGCCATCGCGGATTTGAAGCCGCGAATGCTTTCGCCTAAGCCTTTGCCGAGCTCAGGGAGTTTCTTCGGCCCAAGAATGAGTAGAGCGAGGCCAGCGATGACGAGCAGGTGCATGGGTTGAAACAAGCCTTCAAACATAAATCCTCCAGAAGTAAGTGCCCCGGACGAATGCGTCCGGGGCCACGTGAATACAGATAACATTGTTATCCGCGCTGCGCCGCGTCTGCCGCTTCGGCCAGCGCGCTGACGGTGTCGAAGAACTCAGTCGACTGGCCGATGAAGAGTCCGTCGTCAGTGAAGGCCTTGACCGCTCCCGCGGCAATGCCGGATGTTGCTGTGGGGCGAATCACTGCGCACCTGGGCAAGGCTGCGTTGATGAATTCGCAGGGCACGGGAAAGATCAGATTGGTTTGCAACAACGGATTTTTTGTCGCATTGAAATCGGGGAAGGTCAATCCGTTGGTTGGGTCGGTGAAAGGAGCGATGGGCGTCTGCACGCCGTTGCCAGCAAAGTCCACCCACTCGAGGAAGTGGGCGACTTCGTCTCCGCCAATACTCAATACGATGCGCAGGACCTCGGCATTCGAAGCCTTCTGCGCCATCGCCGAGTAGAGGCTGCTGCCGCCCTGCTCGATGAATCCGAAATGAAATGCGGCCGTGTTAGCGATCGCCTGAATGTGATTATTGGGACCGAAGTCGGAATTATCGCGGGGAATCGCGGGGACGCCGACCAGATCAATCGCCTGCGGGAAGGTGGCGCCGAAGTCAGGATTCGTCTTGCTGCGGTAGCGCGTGTACCAACTGGTATCCACCGTGAGCTGGGTGAGGTTGGTGAGCCGGCCAATCTGCTTCGCGCCGGTGGCCTGACTGCTGGGCAGAGTGCGGAACGGGTTGAGATTGACGGGCGGTGCGCCTTTCAACTTCAGATACGCATTCAGAAAAGCCGCATGGCTCATCTCATCGAGCGTGTTGCTGCTGATGTACTGCGAGCCGTCGCCATCGAGTTGCTGTAGGGCAAGTTGATAGGGATTTTGTGTTCCGGCCGTGACGCCGCCGAGTTCGGCGTACTGCTCCCAGAGGTCGCTTTCAATCAGTTCCGCAGCCGCGAGAAAACGAAGGATCGCGATGTCTCCTTTTGACAGAGAATTTGAAGAGGAGCTGGTTGGTTGGGCGAAGGCTGGCATGGAATTGGCGATGAGGCCCGCGCCGGCAGCGACCGCTCCCGCTACTACGCTTTTTTTCATGAACGAGCGCCGGTTGACCGCTCGGGATGAGGAGGCTTCTTCGGGGGTTGAAATTTGGGCTTTCTCCGATGACAGAACCGGAGAAGAAGTCTTTTCGTGGCTCATAAATTCTGTACTCCAAGGTTGGTTCGTGGAATTACGTCGGCAATCGAAGCAGGGACTTCGAATCAACGTGAGAGCAGATTAGCGGCGCGAATTGAAGACCGTGTCAGCTTGAAGTCAGGAGGTTGTAAAAGAATGTCTGCAGGGTTTCGATTGGAGAGTAGGTACGCTTGCACTCGCGCCATGCGGACGAAATCGTAAAAGCGAACAATACTTCCTCGACTCTTTAACTCGGTTGGGGATGATCAGGATAGGAAAGGTCATGATGTTATGCTGAGAATCATCCGCGATTTTTGAGAATCGCCGCTACGCGCGCGGGAAGCGGCCGCAAGTAGGTGGTCGAACATTTCGAAGTTACCAGGAGATAGTGAATGGGAAAGTTCGTTGCCGGTCTTATCTTAGGGTTAGTCATCGTTCCGTTGTGTGTTTACGCCTACTTTGCTACGGGGACCGCTCCGGCGGCGACAACTGCTCAGCCGATGCCGTTCGAGAAGAAATTCGCCCACATGGCTTTGAATGCACGAATCGACAAAGAGGCGCCGAAGGCGGCTCCATTCACTCCGGATGATGCCTCGTACGCGGCGGGCGCGCAGATTTATAAAGACCATTGTGCGGTGTGTCACGGCCTGCCGGGACAACCGCAGACGGCGATTGCGAAGGGCGAGTTTCCCAAACCTCCAAAACTGCTTGAAGGCAAGGGCGTGACCGACGATCCAGCGGGTGAGACTTACTGGAAAGTGGCTAACGGAATTCGCATGACGGGGATGCCGGGTTTTGATAAATCACTTTCCGAGACGCAGATGTGGCAGGTTAGTTTCCTGATGGCGAATGCCGACAAGCTGCCACAAGCGGTGAAGGACAGCCTGGCCGCTGGACCGGCGCCGGTTGCTGCGCCGGCCGTTCCGGTCCCGAGATAGTTTCACTTACATGGGATCGTTTCTCTTTTTCGCGTTTTCGTGGTGGGCGATTCTGCTGCGGGTGGTGGCGATCGTCCACTTCATCCGGCGGCGGCCGGATTGGTTCTGGCTATTCATCATTCTTTTTCACTGGATTGGCGCGCTGGTTTACATCGTGGTCGAGGTGATTCCGGACGCTGGCCTGCTGCGCGGTTCCTTTCAAGCGTTTCCGCGCCGCCGGCGGATTCACGATCTGGAGCGCGAGATCATCGACAATCCTTCGGCTGGAAATTACGAAGAACTGGGCTTGCTGTATCTGGATGAGCATGATTTCGCGCGGGCGCGAGCCTGCTACGACCGCGCCATCTCATCGCGCACCGACTCCATCGACGCGTTTTACCGCCGCGGTGTGGCAGAGGTCGAACTCCAGGACTTCGCGGCTGCCTTGCCCGACTTGGAGCGGACGGTCACGGCTGATTCCGATTACGATTTTCATCGCGCCAAAGGCTTGCTCGCCTGGACCTATGCACAGACCGGGCAGAACGAGAAAGCCAACGCGATGTTTCGCGAAGCGACGCGGATTTCGACCAGTTCAGAATCGTATTATCACTATGCTCTGTTCCTGCAGTCACAAGGCCGCATGGTTGAAGCGCGGCTGTGGGCGCAGAAAATTCTGGACAAGCGGGAAACCATGCCGGGATATTTGCGCCGCCAGGAGCGCCCGTGGTTCCGCAAGGCGAGCACGCTCTTGGCTCGTTTGAAGCCGGCATAGCGCGGCGGGCGGCTGCGCGTCCAATGGTAAAATATTGTGTGAGCTTCAGGCCTTCCATTCGGCTGCTGGCGACGGATATCGACGGCACGCTGCTGAATCCCCAATTTCAGATTTCTCCCGGCGACATGAACGCGCTGCGACGGGCTCATGCTGCGGGCATCGAAATTGTGCTGGTGACCGGGCGGCGGCACCGCTTTGCGATGCCCATCGCCGAGCAGCTTGGCTTTGATTTGTGGCTGATCAGCTCGAATGGGGCGGTCACGCGATCGCTCAGCGGCGAAACGTTTCATCGCGACCTCATGCCGGCCGAAACCTGCCGGCAGATTTGTCAGGCGATGCAAGAGTTCCGCGGGCACACGGTTCTGACCTTTGATAAGGAATCGAAGGGCGCCATCGTGCTCGAGCGGCTGGATGAAGTCGGCGCCAGCATCCGCCGATGGCTGGAAAAGAACATGGAGTTTGTGGAGATTGTCGTGCCCATTGAGCGGGCGCTAGTGGTGGATCCGGTGCAGGCAATGTTTTGCGGAACCATGACAGTTGATGAACGAGGCTCTGGTGGCCTTGCGTAACGCGAAATTGGACGATCTGATCACCGTGCTGCGTACGGAGTACCCGGAGCGCGATCTGTCGATGATCGACCTGCTCAATGCCGGCTGTTCGAAAGGGCATGCGCTGGAGCGGTGGGCGGCCCATCGCGGCTACCGGCGCGAAGAGGTCATGGCCATCGGTGACAACCACAATGACGTGGAAATGCTGGAATTTGCCGGGCATCCGGTTATCATGGGGAATGCCTGCGAAGAACTCCGCGGGCGTGGCTGGCGGGTGACGGGCGGGAATCACGAATGTGGTTTGGCCGCCGCCGTCGAGTTGGCCATGGGAGAAGATTTGGTTGTGGGACATTAGGTTCGGCGCCGCAAAGCGAATGCGAATTTTGCAAACATTATCGAGGGCAGTCTGGGTCGCGGCGATTCTGGCGGTCGCACTTCCCTGCCTCGCCGACGAAGTCGCGGTGCTGAAAAATGGATTCTCGATCCGCCATGAGCGGCGCGAGGTTGTGGGCGATATCACGCGGCTCTATGTGACCGCCGACGGCGCGAGTTTCGTCGATGTGCCGACTGCCGAGATCGAGCATTACGAAGCTGCGCCGGAACTGCCGGCGAGCGCCAAGTCGGCATCTTTCCCCAATCGCCCCTCGGGATTTCCTGGGCGACCGAAAGCCAACTTGACTGACGTGGTCAATGATGCCGGCGATCGTTACCGACTGGATCCTGATTTGATCAACAGCGTGATCAAGGCCGAGAGCGGATTCAACTCGCACGCCGTGTCGCCGAAGGGCGCGCAGGGGCTGATGCAGTTGATGCCGGGAACGGCGTCTCAGTTGGGCGTGCCGAATCCGTTTGATCCGCAGGCGAATGTCGAGGGCGGGACGCGCTATCTGCGGGAACTGATGGAGCGCTATAACTTCGACATGGTCAAAGCGCTGGCGGCTTACAACGCTGGTCCGCAACGAGTCGAGCAGTATGGCGGAGTGCCTCCTTATTATGAGACGCGGGCTTATGTGGCGCGCGTGGTGAAAGATTTCAACAAGAAAAAGATTGCGCAGAAGACTGCAACGAAAACTCCGACCCACAAAGCGACAACGCCACAAAAGCAAAGTGCTGCGAGTGCATCGCAGACGCGGCTTGCGCAGAGTAGCCAGTAGCCACAAGCAGATTCCTCGCTTCGCTCGGAATGACAAGGTTTTCTTGCCGCCTTGGAATGACAAGGTTTTCTTCTGGCTTGGATGACAACATTTTCCTTTGCGCTTTCCGGCGTTTGACCCCTCTACTTTCGTCATTTACCTTGGAATTGCCGTTTCCCGCTTCGCGTTGCTGAGGGCGCGGCGCGGAGTCTTCCCCCTTCATGGACAAGAAGCGAATTGTGGCCAGCGTGGTCGTGTTTCTGATCCTGGCCTTTCTCGTATATCTGCAATACCGGCATTGGCGGACCTTCGACTGGGCCACTTTCTGGAGTCAGACAGGGCGCGTCAACAAGTTGGAAGTGCTGGGGGGAATTGCTCTCGTCTACTTCGCGTATTGGCTGCGCGCGGTGCGCTGGAAGATTTTTCTGCGCCCGGTTCGTCCACTGACGAAGACCAGTGAACTTGTATCTCCCACGCTTACTGGCTTCTCCGGATTGGCGCTGCTGGGGCGCGCCGGGGAATTTATTCGTCCCTATCTGATCGCGCGCAGAACTGGTCTTACCTTTTCGTCTCAGCTTGCGGTTTGGGCCATCGAACGGGCCTTCGATGTCGGATCGGTTGCGGTTCTGATGCTGGCCGCCATTGTTCAGGCCAGCCGCATCCCGCGGGCGCTGCAGCCGGCATGGTACTCAAAGCTTTTTATCGGCGCTTATTTTCTGACGGCACTCACGCTGGGCATGGCCGCGGCCGCGATCATTGTTCGCTGGCGGGGCGAGCGGGTCGCGCAGTGGATCGAAGGACGATTCGCCCATCGCAAAGAACTCGGACACTCGCTCGCGATGAAGGTGCGCGAGTTCAAGGACGGGCTGAACACGATTCACGGCGTGGGATCGTTCGTATGGCTCACCGTGGTTTCGGTGGGCATGTGGTGCGTGATCGCGTTCTCGTATGCGGCGGTGACGCGATCCTACAATGATGCGAGCTTGAATATCGGTCCTCTGCAGATTCTGATTCTGATGGGATCGAGCATGGCGGGTTCGATGCTGCAGTTGCCTGCGGTCGGCGGCGGTTCGCAGATGGCTACGATTGCGGCTTTGTCAGGATTGTTCGCTGTGCGGCCGGAATTGGCGGCCAGTTGCGGCATTCTTCTGTGGATTGTTACGTTCGCTTCGGTCGTGCCTTCAGGAATGCTGCTGGCGCAGCATGAGCGTTTGTCTTTGCGCAAGTTGTCGGAGGAAAGTCATCGGACTGAATAAAACCTTCACCACAGAGGGCACGGAGGAACACAGAGGGGAAATCTCCGTGAACCTCTGTGACCTCTGTGGCTAAAATTCTTCTCTTATTCCGTCACTACCGATTTCACCAGATTCCGCGGGCGGTCTACGTCGTAGCCTTTGTTGGTGGCAATGTGATAGGCGAAGAGTTGCAGCGGGATCACTTCCATGATCGGCAGCAATAGTTCGGGAGCGGCGGGCACGTGGAATACGTGGTCGGCGATGGCGGCGACTTCGTCATCGCCCTCGGTTGCGACTGCGACCAGCGGCCCGCGGCGCGATTTCACTTCCTTCATCACATCGAGGGTGCGGCGATAGCGCAGGACTGAATCCGGATCCGAATGGTCGCAGGTCGCCAGCACCACTACCGGCAACTTCTCATCGACTAGAGCGTTGGGACCATGCTTGAGTTCTCCAGCGGGATAGCCTTCGGCGTGCGCGTAGGAAATTTCCTTGAGCTTCAGCGCGCCTTCGCGGGCGATGGCGTAGTGCACGCCGCGTCCGAGATAGAGAAATTTCTCAGCATGAAAGTGGACGGCGCCAAACTGTTCGGCTAACTCGTCCCACACGCGCAGGTTTTGATCGATAGCCTCGGGAAGCCGCTGCAGGCGCTGCATGTAAGAGCGCGTGACCTCCGAGGTCATGCGTCCGCGCTTGCGGGCGAAGAACAGCGCCATCAGGTAGACGATGGTGAGTTGAGTCGTAAAACTCTTGGTCGCGGGAATAGCCAGCTCAGGTCCTGCTCCGGTAATGAGTGCTGCACTGGCCTCGCTTACGATAGTCGCGGGCGAAACGTTGGAGATTGCGATGGTCTTCAGCCCGCGCGTCAGTGCTTCGCGCTGCGCCGCGATTGTGTCGGCTGTTTCGCCGGACTGCGTAATCACCATCACGATGGGATCGACCGAGGTATGCGTCGAGCGATAACAGTATTCGCTGGCGTACTCCACATCGACCGCGACGCCCGACAGATCTTCGATCATGATTTCGCCGGCCAGGCCCGCGTGGCGACTGGAGCCGCTGGCGGCGATGATCAGTTTCTCGAAAGTGAGGAGCGCGCTTTCGATGGCATTCAACTCGCCGGGGAAAATGATGTCGTTGTCGAGGTGCTTTTGAATGGTGCGGGCGATGGCCTCAGGCTGCTCGTAAATCTCGCTGCGCATGTAGTGCGAAGACTGATTGGCAGAAGTCATAGTTGTGCAGTGAGGGTAAATGACTCGCCGGGCTGCGAGCAAACCGCGGAGCGACCCTCAGGGGCTGAAGCCCAAGCTCTTAAGAAGCTTGATGGCGCGGCTTGAAGCCGCGCCCTTTCAAATCTCGTTCGCGGCTAGTTGGCTTCGAAGTGGGCTTCGATTTCTTCCAGCGTCTTCCCTTTCGTCTCCGGCAGGAACCACGTCGCGGTTATGAAATAGATCACCGTGCAGGCGGCAAATCCGAAGAAGATTGTGGAGTAGCCGTATTTGCCGACGGTGGGTAAGAAAATCGCGGCGATGGTGGTCGAGACTGCCTGATTGATGACCAGCGCGATGCTCATGCCATTGGAGCGAATGCGCGTCGGCATCAGTTCCGACAGAGCGAGCCATACGCAGACTCCAGGGCCGATCGCGAAAAATGCCATAAACACGAAGAGAGTGATGGCGACCATCCAGCCGTTGCTGGCGTCGGGGATCGGGCTGATGAGTGCGTTTTCGATCTTCAACGGCGCGGTGCGGGCCGCGTCGAGATCGCCAAATGGCTTCGAGAAGAAGGCAACCACTTTGTTGGCGGGCACACAACCGTCGCGCGTAATCTCAATGGGCTTGGCAGCGGAATCATCGGATCGTACGGCCTGCGTCGCCGCGCGGAAATCTCCGTAGGAATAGATGACAACCAAAGAGGTTGGCCGGGTCGCATCTGCGCCGCCATTAGGAAGCAGCCGCGCAGCCAGATCCTGGTTATAGAGCAGGCTGAGCTTCTGATCGGGCGCGACCATGGATTGCAGTTCCGTCTTCGCGTCGACACGCAGCTTCTCGGTGCCATGAAACAACAGGCCGGTGCAGATCAGAGAGACGATGATCCCTGCCGTGCCCAGCGTCAGCAGGAACTTGCGGCCTTTGCGGTCCACCAGCACGACGCCGGCGAAGGTTACAAGGAAGTTCACGATGGTGAAGACGACATATCCCCAGTGCGCGGCAATATCGGACAACCCGCTCTGCAGCAGGATGTTGGTGTTGTAGGCGATGATCGAGTTGATGCCCGTGGCCTGATTGCAGGCGAGAATAACGCAGGCGAGGAGGAACGGGATTACGTATTTGCGCCGCAACAGAGACTCGCTGGACTTGGCTCCGGCTGTGGCCTTCTGCTTTTCGGTGGCGAGCACCTCTTCCATTTCCTTGAGTTCGAGGTCGGCCTGATCCTTCGTGCGGGAACGAAGCAGCGCCGCATAGGCAGACTCTATCTTTCCCCGACGGAGGAGCCAGCGCGGCGACTCGGCCACCATGAAGCTGCCAATGACAAATAAAATTCCCGGCGGCAACGATACCCAGAAAATGCCGCGCCAGGCGGTGTCTTTGAAGGCCAGCAGTTTGGCCGCGTCGCCCAGCTTGGCAACCTGATCGACGCGGAAGCTGAAATACATGCCGACCAACGCGGCGATGAAAATTCCCAGCGTCAGCAACCATTGGAAGATGCCAGTTCCCTTGCCTCGATTCGACGCCACTAAACATTCGGCTAGATAAAGCGGAACGACGACGCCAATGAAACCGCCACTCACCCCTTGCAGCAAGCGGCCGAATACCAGCGGGCCGTAACCATGGGCCAGCGCAATCATCGGAATGCTGATGACGAACATCAGGCCGCTCAATGTCATCAGGACCTTGCGGCCCATCCAGTCGGCGAGCAGGCCGGCGAAAAGCGTTGAAATGACGCTGCCCAGCAGGACCGCAGCCACGACGATGGAAAGTTGGCCGGCGTTAAGGCCTGAAGTAGCTTCGAGGTAAGGCAAGGCCCCGGCGATGATGCCGACGTCTACGCCGTAGAGCAGTCCGCCGAGTCCGGCGACGATCAGAAGGAAACGGTTGTAGAAAATTCGCTTGCCGTCAATATCCGCAGAAACCGCTGCGCTCTGAGCACTCATAAATTGGGTTTTATGCCCTTTGCCGATGCCAAGTCTGACGCGTTTCCGAGCCTGTGGAAGCACCTGATTGTAGCCCAGAGTGCAAGGGCTTGCGGCTACGAAGTTGCAGATTCTTTCACATTGACAGGCCCGCGCAGACACTAGAAACTGTTTGCCAGAAGTTCTGTGTTCCCCCAAGCGTAAGATCCCTAGGTTTTGCGTAACCCATCAATCCAGGAGTGGTTCATCATGACCCGTGTTCGTTTCCTGCTCACCGTTCTGTCAGTCTGCGCAGCGATTTCCGTCTTCACCGTGCGCGCACATTCTCAAGTTAACGTCACCACCTGGCATAACGACAACGCGCACACCGGACAGAATCTGCAGGAAACGACCTTGACGCCCGCCAATGTGAATTCAAAGAACTTCGGGAAGCTGTTCTCTTATCCCGTGGACGGGATGATGTACGCGCAGCCGCTCTACGTGCAGGGCGTGACGATCAACGGCGCGGCTCACAACGTGGTTTATGCCGCGACGGAAAATGACAGCGTGTACGCCTTCGATGCCGACAGCGCAGCGCTGAATCCCAACCCGCTCTGGAAGACCGCCTTCACCAAACCTCCCAGCGTGGTGGCCATGCCGTGCACGCAGAACGACACCTATTGCAACGTCTACCCGATCATCGGAATCACCGGCACACCCGCAATTAATTTGGCGAACCAAAGTATCTACGTGATCGCCCGGACGCAGGAAACGGGACCGAAGGGCGGGATCACCTATGCCATTCGCCTGCACGCGTTGAATATCGCTACTGGTGCCGAGCAGCCGAACAGTCCGGTTACGATTTGCAACGCGGCGGCCGGCAAGGGTTGTTTGTTTGCTCCTTACAACACCAGCAGTTTCGATCTGTTCATTCCGCAGCATCAGATGCAGCGCCCGGCGCTGACTTTGACGCCCTATGCCGGCACCGCTCAGGGCGTGCTCTACGTGCCATTTGGTCAGGACCGCGGCTGGATCATGGCGTTCGACGCCTCGACGCTGAAGCTGCTCGCTGTTTTCTGCTCGGCTCCGAACGTGACGCTTAGCGGTAAAGGGCTCTCGGGCTTCTGGGGCAGCGGCGGCGCGGTGGGCGCCGACGCGAACGGCAACCTCTATGCGGTAACCGCAGACGGCGTCTACGACGTGAACACGGGCGGAGCCGACTACGGCGACACGCTCATCAAGCTGAGTCTGCAGTTCAACTCGACCAGCAGCAGTTACGCGTTCCAGGTGCTGGACTACTTCTCCCCACAAGATCAGAGTTGCCGGTACGAAAATGACGTCGATCTGGGCTCGGGATCGCCTCTGATTCTGCCGCCGCAACTGGGCGCAACTTCTCCGGACTTGGTTTTACTGGGAGGCAAGGGATATCCCTGCGACGGCGTGATCTCTCCGATTTTTCTGGTGAACGGCGACAGCATGGGAGAGGACTCGGGAAACGACATTCAGACGGTGGATGGGCCGCAAGGCGGCTACTGGAGCGGCGGCGCCTACTGGCAGAGCGCGACCACCACTTACGTTTACTACGGTGGCTTGACGAGTGAAAACCAGGCCCCGGCCGGCGATTACCTGCGCATGTGGACCATGGTGAGCGGCCTGTTCAGCCCTCCGACTGCGGTGGCCCAGAGCTCGCAAAGGCTCACCATTGGCGCCACTCCGTCCATTTCGGCCAACGGCAACACCAACGGCATTCTGTGGGCGATCGCGCGTCAGGATCTGCTCTCGACCAAGCCTGGCAGCAAGGCCGCGATTCTCTATGCCTGGGACGCAACCAACTTGGCCAAGCAGCTGTATACCAGCTCGCAAAACTCGGCGCGCGACAAGGCCGGTAACGGCGTCAAATTCGTCGTGCCCACCATCGCCAACGGCAAAGTCTACGTTGGAACGCAGGCTGAACTTGATGTGTACGGACTGCTGGCAGGTGGCAAGCAATAAGCGCAAGCTTGGTCGCGGCTAAGCTTTTTTCTCGGCGGGCAGCGTAAAGGAAAATACTGAACCGCTGCCCAACTGGCTGACGACGCCGATCGTCCCGCCGTGAGCCTCCACAATGACTTTGGCGATGGCCAGGCCCATACCGGTGCCCGGCGCGCTATAGCGCTGATTGCGGCCGCGGTAAAACTTCTCAAAAATCAGCGACTGCTCAAACGAATCGATGCCTGGTCCGCGATCCGCCACGCTAATCACAAGCTGATCGGCCTTCAATTCTCCAGTCACTTTGATGGGAACTCCCGGTGCGGAATACTTGCCCGCATTCTCCAGCAGGTGCATCAGCACTTCGCGAATGCGCTGCACGTCCATGCGAGCTTTAGGAAGATCGGGCGTGACGATCAATTCCACCGGATGATTCTCCAGCGCAGACTTGGCATCCTGCAGCGCGGGAACGAGTGCGTCTTCAATAGAATGTGGGTGCAAATCCAGCTTGAACATGCCGGAATCGAGTTGTGCCATCTCCGAAGCCTCGCCCACCAGCCGGTTCAGCCGGTCAGTCTCTTCGTCGATCACGGTGAGCAATTCGCGTCTTCCCAGATCATCGAGATTCGAACCCGAGAGCAGAGTGGTCACGCTGGCTTTAATGGAAGTTAAAGGAGTACGGAACTCGTGGGTCACCGAGTCGAGCAGAGCGGAACGCAAGCGTTCATGCTCCTGCTCGGCGCGATGCTTGCTGAGTGCCTCCAACGCACGGGCGCGCTCGATCGCGAGACCAGACAGGCTTCCCAGCGCATCCAGCGTTTCGCGGGATAATTCGGATCCGGTTACTGCGAGCGCACCGACGGTGCGCATTCCCAGGCGCAGCGGAACATAGGACACACCTCCCTGCGTAATGGGCTCGCCTCGCAACAGAGTTGAGCGTAAGACGCTCTCTTCAAATGGAGCGTCGAGCGAGGAGCGGTGCACCGTGGGATGATCAGCCGCCATCACAGCCACGCTGTCGACCCCGAAAGTTTCCTGCACGTAGAGGGGCAATGCGTTGAGCAGTTCGAGAACATTCTCCGACGCTAAAAATCGCTGGCTGAGACCATAGAGCCGCTCCACATCCCGGCGGCGCGCTTTGGCTCGCTCCGCCTCGCGGCGGGCGCGCTCGCTGAGATTGCTGGCCACCAGCGCGGTCACCAAAAGAGCAAAGAGAGCGACCCAGTTCTGCGGATCGGCGATGGTGAACGTTCCGACGGGAGGCAGAAAGAAAAAATTAAAGGCTGCAGTGGCTACAAACGCCATCACCACGGCATAACGCAGGCCCCAATAGGCCGAAGCCAGCAGCACCGCGACCAGGAACATCAACGCCACGGTGGTGTGGTTGAGGTGCAGCCGGAAATCGACTGCGGTGATAAGAGCTACCGCTGCGACACCAACCGTGTAGCGCGTGGCCTGCTTGCCTGCCCCGATTTTCACTCCCGCATTGTACGATGGGGATGACAAATTGCGACCTTCGGAAAGAGAATAGCTGCAATGCCCAAGACACCCGAGGAGTGGTTGAACGAAGTCTCGACGGAAAAACCGCGGGGCACCTTCAAACTTTTCCTGGGATACGCACCCGGAGTTGGCAAGACCTACGCGATGCTCAGCGAGGCTTTGCGGCGCGCCAGCCGCGGAGAAGACTTAGCCGTTGGCGTCGTCGAAACTCACGGGCGCAAGGCAACCGCGGAACTGGCCGCCAAACTCGACCGCATCCCTCCTCGGAAACTCGAATACAAGGGAACCATTTTTGACGAGATGGACGTCGATGCAATTCTGGCGCGCAAACCCTCCGTCGTGCTGGTAGATGAACTGGCGCACACCAACATTGAGGGCAGTAAGCACATGAAACGCTACGAAGATGTGCTCGAACTGCTGGACGCGAAGATCGACGTGCTCTCGACCATGAACGTGCAGCATATTGAGAGCCTGGGGCCGACGGTGCAGCAGATCACGGGGGTGCAGGTGCGAGAGACGGTTCCCGACTGGGTGATGCAGCGCGTGGATGAGATCGTGCTCGCCGACGCGACTCCGCAAGCCTTGAAGAAGCGCATGGAACGCGGCGATATCTATCCGCAGGATCGGGCGCAGCGGGCACTGTCGCATTTCTTTCGTCCGGGCAATCTGATCGCACTGCGCGAACTGGCGCTGCGTCAGGTAACTGGCGTCGTGGACCGAAGTCTCGATGCATTTCTGGATCAGGATGCCCAGCAGCCCGCGCACACGGTGCGCGAGCGCATCGGGGTTTGCGTCAGCTCGAATCCGGCGGCGCAGTATCTGATCGCCCGCGGCTCGCGCATGGCGCAGGGCATGAACGGCGAACTCTACGTTTTCTACATCGATGTGGGCCGGGACACGCGGCCGGAAGATCAGAAGACGCTGGCGGAAAATATTCGCTTCGCGGAGAATCTGGGCGGAAAGGTAGCGCGGACTACCAGTAGAAGTATCGCCGATGGAGTCTCGCAACTGGTGCGCGAACATCACATCACGCAGGTGATCTTTGGGCGCTCGGCGCGCACCGGCTGGCAAAGGTATCTCTACATGACAGCGATTCAGCGCTTTCTGCGCGACGCGCCCTCTGTCGATGTGCATATTGTCACGCAGGAGGCTCGCTGATGGCGGAGCCTGCTCACATTCTCGTGGTGGACGACGAATCGCAGATCACGCGCGTTTTGCGAACCAGCCTTTCGGCGCAGGGTTATGATATTCGCGTTGCCAACAGCGGCGAGATGGCGTTGGAGATCATGAAAGATTGGTCTCCAAATTTAATCATTACGGACTTATCCATGCCGTCGATTGATGGCGTGGAGCTGTGCCGCCGGGTGCGGACGGTGTCGCAGGTTCCGATTGTGGTGCTGTCGGTGCGTGACCAGGAGCGGCAGAAAGTGGAAGCCCTCGATGCCGGGGCGGACGACTACGTGACCAAGCCGTTCGGCATGAATGAACTGCTGGCGCGGGTGCGGGCGAATCTGCGGCGAGTCCCTACTGAGAATGAGCTCGATGCGGTGATCGAGCCAGGTGACTTTCGAATCGACACGGCCGCACATAAAGTCATGGTGAAGGGGCGTGAAGTTCGACTTACACCGAAAGAATTCGAATTACTCGTCTATCTAGCGCGCAGGCCGGGAAAAGTGGTCACCCATCGGGCGCTGCTGGGCGCGATCTGGGGCGGTCAGAGCACGGAGCAGGTGGAATACATTCGAGTGTTCGTGGGGCAATTGCGCAAGAAACTGGAGCCGGACGCGTCCTCGCCGCGCTACATCGTCACCGAGCCCTGGGTGGGATACCGATTCGAGCCGGGCGGGAAAGAGATCTAATTCTGCGCGCCGCAATCCGTGCGACTCTTGCCTCGTGCACGGGTCGGATGTGTGCATCAGTGCGAAAACCGCCTAACCACAGAGGGCACAGAGGTTCACAGAGAAATCCCCTATCGCGTAAGTCGCTAACCGCCTGAAAACAATCTCGCTGGAACGTCCCACCATTTCTTACGAAGAATCTATGCACTCTTTATCCAATCTTTACGGCCTGGGTTATCCAATGACTTGAGCGCGGGAGGAAGAAAAGTCCCGCTTGTGGGTGTGAAACTCACAAAATCAAGGAGAAGGTAAAGATTATGTGGTCGATTCAGGATGTTTCGGCGGAAGAACTGGCAAAACTATTTCATCACTATCGCGGAGCGTTGGCACACGACTTTGACTGTACTAGCGACGAAAACCCGACTGAGTCATTATCTTGCACTTCTTCCTGGGATCGAACTCCACAGCAGGAGCGCAAGTTGATGGTCGCGGCCGCTCGACTGGCTCTGCTGGAACTGGCCGTCTCGCCCGAACTGGTCAATGAAAAGCGGCCGTATTTCGCGAAGCCTGGCGAGGCCGACTGGGGCTGCTGACGCAGCGGTTTGTATCAAGAGGGCGGATCCGCACCCAGTTTGCGTTAAGCAGGCGGGTGCGTCTTTATGAATTCTTTACGAATTCCTAATCCCGCCTTTACGCTCGCCGGTATCAAATCGTATTCATCCACAAATTAAAGGGACGAGTTAACTGCCAACTTTATGAGAGTTGCACTGACAGTTCTGTGCGCGAGTGGAGTGATCTTCTTGCTGCGTGTGCTCGCAGCTTTGTTGCGCGAGGCGCTGCAACCTGCGCCTGAGCCCGTGAAGGTATATCTGGCGAAGTTTCATCCCGCAAGCGCGGAGAGATCGATTACATACCGTCAGCAAGGAGAACTCATCATTATGAATGCCGACTCACAAAATTACAGATTCCCAGGCAAAGGCGGGGAGCGAATCGCTCTAGCTCTCTTGGTCGCATTGATTGTGGGCGGATTGGTGCGCCCGGCCGATGCACAGCAATCGCCAGCGGCCTCTGCGTTCAAAGAAGCGGATTCTGGTTCAGCCACAGCGGGCGCGAAATCGGAAGCGGTGTCGCAGGATGTCCTGCTAGAACTGGATGCCATGAAAAAGCGGATCGAGCAACTGGAGGCGCAATTGAAAGCTCGCGATGTTGCGCCGCAGCCCGCACCACCGTCGGAGCGTGCAGCGGTTGCGCCGACCGTGGTTGCAGTTGCACCTCCTGCGGCGGCGCCGAAGCCTGCCACCGAGGCCTTGGTCGCACAAGAAGCGGCGACGCCCTCCAAGCCGCAGCCCGCCGAACCCTTTGCCTTCGCCGACTGGAGCTGGCTGAACGGCAATCCGCGGACGAAGGAAGCCGCCTTCGATTCGAAATTCTTCACGCCGGAAATCCGCGCGGATGTGGACTATACCTACGACTTCAATCATCCCAGCGACGACTCGATCGGCGGATCAAGCGAGGTCTTTCGCTCGAACGAAATCAATCTCACGCAGCTTGGGGTAGGCGGCGATTTTCATTTCGATCATGTGCGGGCTCGCCTGATGACGCAGTTCGGATTGTATTCGGAAACCACGCCTCGCAACGACGCCAGTTACTCGCGCGGTCAATGGAATCTTGCCGATGCGTACCGCTATGTTTCCGAAGCCTACGGCGGATATCACTGGGACGCGCTGCATGGCATTAACGTCGACGCAGGCATTTTCATGTCATATGTCGGGCTATTCAGTTATTACAACTTTGATAACTGGGCATATCAGCCGTCTTATGTTTCTTCTAACACGCCCTGGTTCTTTACCGGATTGCGCATTCAGGTTTTTCCGACGGAGAAGCTGAAGATCGAGCCCTGGATCATCAACGGCTGGCAGTCATACGGCCGGTTTAACAACCGTCTGGGGTTAGGTGGGCAGGTTCTCTATCGCCCGACTGGCTGGCTTTCCGTGCTCTCCAACAACTACGGACTAGGCGCCGACGCGCTGGGCAATCCCAACCGCACGCGCATGCATACCGACAATAGCCTCGAGATTAAATACTTCGACCGTCCCGAGATGTTTCTGGACAAGATGGCATTCACGCTCACGGGTGATATGGGCTGCGAAACTGGCGGTGGCGTAAATTGCACCACCAACCGGAAGAACGCTGCCGGACAGATCACCGCCTACAAGCAGAGCTTTCTCGGCTACATGCTCTATAACCGGTGGTGGTTCCACAAAGACCGTTATGCGGTGACGGTCGGCGGCGGGAAGATCAACAATCCCGGACGTTATCTGGTGTTGCTGCCCCCGATCGATGGCGCGACCGCGACTTCGGGTACGCCTTACTTCACGGAGAATCCGGGCGATCCATTTAAAGCTTGGGACATCTCCGCAACATACGATTACATGCCGAGCCAGTACATCACGTTCCGCTGGGAGTTCAATCATCGGCATGCAAATGTTCCGTACTGGACGGGGCCGGGCGGCATGACGCCGCCGGGAGGCAACAACGGAGATCCGGGATCGGTAACAGTGTTGTCGAACGGTACAGTCTGGTATCCGGATCTGCGCAGGACTGAGGATCGCGCCACGATGGCGATTCTGGTGAAGTTCTAGTCGAGCGGATGTCCTTGCACGAGTGCGTTCGATGCGCGGAGCCGCAAGGAGTGGAAAGGTGAACCATGAAATCACGTCTCCTAGGCGCGCTCGCAGTATTTCTCTGCGCTTCGCAGGGACACGGACAGGGGCAGGCTCAGCAAACTCCTTCTCCGAGCGACTCCACGAAGGATTTGCAAACTAGGGTGCAGCAATTGGAAGCGGAAGTAGCAGAGCTCAAGCAAATGATGAGACAGATGCAGACGAGCGTACCCGCGGGCAGCAGCAGCCTGACTGCCGTTGCGCCCGCACCGGCGACTGAGGCGGTGAGTGCTGCACCTGCGAGCGTTCCGGAGCCGGCGCTCCGGACTGAGCGGCGAGGAGCACAAAACGCTCGATTTTCTGCGCAATAGCACGATCAATCTTGGACTGGATACTTACTACGATTACAACTTCAACAATCCGGTGGGACGGGTGAACCTGCTGCGTGCCTACGACGTTTTGAGCAATGAGTTCAGTCTTGAACCAGGCCAGCATAGTTCTGGAGCACGCGCCCGATGTCAGCGCGGGCCGGCGCTGGGGCGGACGTCTCGACCTGCAGTTCGGCCAGGCCACTGACACGTTGCAGGGTAATCCGACGAACGAACCGAGGCCCGACATTTACCGCAATATATTCCAGGCATACGGAACGTATGTAGCTCCGCTGGGCAAAGGCGTGACCGTTGACTTCGGCAAGTGGAGCAGTTCGCTGGGTATCGAAGGAAACTACACCAAGGATCAGATTAACTATTCGCGGGCATTCTGGTTTAATCTGCTGCCCTTTTATCACATGGGGGCTCGGGTGAGCATTCCAGTGAATGATCGCTTCAGTGTGAACTACTGGATCGTGAATGGCACGAATCAGGTGGAAGCGACGAATGGATTCAAGGATGAACTGTTCGGGTTTACGGCAAAGCCTCGCAAGAACGTCAATTGGACTTTCAACTACTACCTGGGACAAGAGCATCCCGATCGCGCTCCAGCGACGAATTGTGGACCAATTCCGGTGCAGCCTGGATTGTGTTTTACCGCGATTACTCCGGCGCCCAATGGGAAGACTCACATTTTCGACAGTTACGTTACCTGGCAGCCTAGTTCGAAGCTCACGTTTGCGCTGGAGGGCGATTACTCTATTCAGCGCTTGTGGAGTACCGCTGCATCGGGAGAATCTTCGGCACCGTCCCACGTGGATGGCGGAGCGGCGTATGTCCAATATCAGCTGACTCCGAAGTTTGCGCTGGGATCGCGGGCGGAATACATGTCGGACCGCGAGGGCCTGTTTAGCGGGTTGACGCAGGCTCTGAAAGAAAATACCGTCACCTTCGATTACAAGGTGGCGGAAGGACTTCTGATGCGGTACGAATGGCGGCGGGACTATTCCAACCAACCGTCATTTCTCTCGGATGTACAAGGCGTGCTGAGGAAGGATCAGAACACGGCCACTCTGGGGTTGGTGTGGTGGTGGGGTCGAAAAGAAGGCGCGTGGTAGACGCGCAAGTTCGAGTCATGAGTGGAGACGAGTTATGCAAGATGTTATTTGGATCGTAGTCACAATCGCGTTCTTCGCAGTGTCGGTCGCATACGTACATTTTTGCGATCGGGTGAAGTAGGAGGAACTTATGGACACGCAATCAGCAATCATGCTCATCATCAGCGCCGCGACGACGGTGTACTTGTTCTACGCGCTGCTGCGTCCGGAGAAATTCTGATATGACCATCCTCGGCTGGTTACAGATCTTCGTATTTCTCGGGCTAATTCTCGTGGTCACCAAGCCGCTCGGAGTATTCATGGCTCGGGTGTTCGCGGGGGAACGCACTTTTATGGACCCGGTGCTGCGGCCCATCGAACGGGTGATTTATCGAATCACCGGTGTGGATGAGAAGCACGAGATGCGGTGGACGGAATACGCCACGGCGATGCTGCTGTTCAGCGCCGTCTCGATGCTGGTGCTCTATTTGATCCAGCGCATCCAGGCAGTGATGCCCTTCAATCCCCAGCATTTCACAGGGGTGATGCCGGAACATCTGGCGTTCAATACGGCAGCATCGTTCACCACCAACACGAACTGGCAGGCATACTCCGGCGAGACGACCATGAGCTATTTCACGCAAATGGCCGGGCTTGCCTTCCACAACTTCGCGTCCGCAGCGACCGGCATTGTGCTGGCAATCGCCTTCATCCGCGGCATTGCGCGGCGGCAAATGCAGACGCTGGGAAACTTCTGGGTTGATTTTGTTCGCTGCTCTCTGTGGGTACTGCTTCCCTTCTGCATAGTGGGAGCGTTGTTCCTGGTTTCGCAGGGAGTGGTACAGAACCTTCGTCCGTATGACACGGTGAAACTGGTTGAGCCGCAGCAGGTGCCGCATCTGGGCGCGGACGGCAAGCCGGCAGTCGATGCCGCTGGCAAGCCGGTGATGGATACGGTAACGACCCAGACGATCGCGCAAGGCCCGGTCGCATCGCAGGAGATCATCAAAGAGTTTGGCACAAACGGCGGAGGCTTCTTCAACGCCAACAGCGCGCACCCATTCGAAAATCCGACACCGCTCTCGAATCTGTTCGAGATGTTCTGCATCTTCGCCATCGGTTCAGGACTGACGTATACGCTGGGCCGCATGACGGGCTCGATCGCTCACGGATGGGCAGTGTGGGCCGCAATGGCTCTTCTCTTCCTCGCGGGCGTCACGGTCGCGTACTGGGCTGAGGCGAAAGGCAATCCGCTTTACCCGTCCACGATTGCGCAACACCAAACTGTTTCGCAGCCGGGCGGCAACATGGAGGGGAAAGAGACACGCTTCGGCATCGCAAGCTCCGCCTTATTCGCAACGGTTACGACCGACGCGAGTTGTGGGGCGATCAATGGCTGGCACGACTCGTTCACACCACTGGGCGGAATGGTGCCGCTGGTGAACATCATGCTCAGCGAGGTCATCTTCGGCGGCGTGGGATCGGGCATGTACGGAATGCTGGTCTACATCGTGCTGGCGGTATTTATCGCGGGGCTGATGGTGGGACGCACGCCGGAATATCTGGGCAAGAAAATTGAGGCGTACGACGTAAAGATGGCGATGCTGGTTTCGCTGGTCTTTCCACTGGTCATCCTTGCGCTCACTGCGATTTCGTCGGTGAAGGGATTTGGGACTGCGGGAATTACGAACCCCGGGCCGCATGGATTCTCGCAAATTCTGTACGCGTTTGTCTCCTCTGCGGGAAACAATGGCTCGGCGTTCGGTGGCCTCACTGTCAACACGCTGTGGTACGACGCGGCCACGGGGATGACGATGCTGGCTGGACGCTTCCTGATGATTATTCCGATGCTGGCCATCGCAGGAAACCTGGTGCAGAAGAAATATGTGCCGCCGTCGGTGGGAACATTTCCGGTGACGACGCCGCTGTTCACGTTCCTGCTGATCAGCGTGATTCTGATCCTGGGTGCGCTCACTTTCTTCCCAGCACTGAGTCTGGGGCCGATTCTTGAGCACTTGCTTTTGTATACGGGAAAGACTTTCTGAGGGATTTCATGGCTAGCCATCACAAATCAATCTGGGATATCAAACTGGTTCGCAACGCGGCATGGAGTTCGCTGCTGAAGCTGAATCCTCGCCACATGATGGGCAATCCCGTCATGTTCGTGGTGGAGATCGGCAGCGTGATCACTACGATCCTGCTGATTCTGCATCCGCACGCGGAGTTCAGATTCAACCTGCAGATCACGCTGTGGTTGTGGTTTACAGTGCTGTTCGCCAACTTCGCGGAAGCGATGGCGGAGGGACGGGGCAAGGCGCAGGCCGAAACCCTGCGGCGGGCGCGATCGGAGACGATTGCGAAACGCTACACCGCAAACGGCAAGCTCGAAGAAGTTGCCAGCGCACAATTGCGCGCGGGCGATTTCGTTTCTGTCAGTGCCGGCGAGTTGATCCCGGGAGATGGAGAAATCGTCGAAGGCGTCGCCTCGGTAGACGAATCCGCAATTACCGGGGAGTCTGCGCCGGTGATCCGCGAAGCGGGCGGAGATCGCTCGGCGGTTACGGGTGGAACGCGCGTGCTGAGCGATCACCTCAAAGTGAAGATCACGTCGAATCCGGGCGAAACTTTTCTGGACCGGATGATTGCGTTGGTCGAAGGGGCGACGCGGCAGAAGACGCCGAACGAGATTGCGCTGAACATTCTGCTCGCCGGACTGACGATTATTTTCCTGTTGGCGGTGGTGACCCTGCAGCCATTCGCAATTTACTCGGGCTCGCCACAGACCGTATTTGTACTGGTCTCGCTGCTGGTTTGTCTGATTCCGACAACGATTGGCGGTTTGCTATCGGCGATCGGCATCGCGGGCATGGATCGATTGGTGCAGCACAACGTGCTGGCTATGTCCGGACGCGCGGTCGAGGCAGCGGGGGACGTCAACACCCTGCTGCTCGACAAGACAGGAACGATTACGTTTGGAAACCGGCAAGCCACTGAATTTCTGCCGGCGCCGGGCGTGAGTGAGGCGGATATGGCCGACGCGGCGCAACTCTCGTCGCTGGCGGATGAAACTCCGGAAGGGCGGTCGATCGTAGTTCTCGCCAAGGAGAGATATGGCTTGCGCGGGCGCGAATTCGCTTCGCACGAAGCCGAATTTATTCCGTTCACCGCACAGACGCGGATGTCTGGAGTGAATCTCGATGGCCGGGAAATTCGCAAAGGTGCTACTGACGCTATCAGCCGTTATGTCGAGCAAAACGGCAGCGGACCGATGCCAGCGGAAGTGCGCGCCACCGTCGAACGCATCGCATCGTCGGGCGGTACGCCTCTGGTGGTTGCGCAGAACCACAAGGCGATGGGAGTGATTCACCTTAAAGACGTGGTGAAAGGCGGAATCAAGGACCGGTTTGCGCAACTGCGCTCGATGGGGATTCGTACGGTGATGATTACCGGCGACAATCCGCTGACCGCTGCTGCGATTGCGCGCGAAGCCGGAGTGGATGATTTCCTGGCGCAGGCCACACCCGAAGACAAGATGAAGCTGATTCGCAGCGAGCAGGCTGGCGGCAAACTGGTCGCCATGACTGGGGACGGCACCAACGATGCTCCGGCGCTGGCGCAGGCAGATGTGGGCGTCGCCATGAACACCGGCACGCAGGCTGCGAAAGAAGCCGGAAACATGGTCGATCTCGATTCGAATCCGACCAAGCTGATTGAAGTCGTAGAAATCGGCAAGCAGTTGCTGATGACGCGCGGTGCTCTGACTACGTTCTCGATTGCGAATGATGTCGCGAAGTATTTTGCCATCATTCCGGCAATGTTCGCGGGGACTTTCCCGGTGCTGAACGCGCTGAACATCATGCACCTGAAGACGCCGGAGTCGGCAGTGCTTTCGGCGGTCATCTTCAACGCGCTGATCATTATTGCCCTGATTCCGCTGGCGTTGCGCGGGGTGAAGTATCGCGCCATGAATGCTGAGGCGCTGTTGCGGCGCAACCTGCTTATTTACGGAGTAGGTGGACTCATCGCGCCCTTCGTGGGCATCAAGGTTATTGACGTGTGCATTACGGCTGTTGGATTGGCCTGAGGACTTTATGAAAAAGAATCTGATTACCGCGTTTCTAATGACGATCGTTACCACGATCCTGCTGGGGCTGATTTATCCGATGGTGGTGTACGGGTTGGCCCAGGTTTTGTTTCGCAACAAAGCGAATGGGGAGTTGATCACCCGCAATGGCGAGGTGGTTGGATCGAGCCTGATCGCGCAGCCATTTACTTCGGGAAAGTATTTTCATCCGCGGCCGTCGGCGGCAGGCAATGGATACGATGCGGCCAACTCCGGCGGCACCAACCTGGCGCCTACGAATCAGAAACTAATCGATCGCGTTCAGGCTGACGCCAAAGCGTTGCATGAGGAAAATCCCGGCCAGCCGATTCCGGTGGATCTGCTTACGACGTCGGCCTCCGGGCTGGATCCGGAGATTTCGCCGGCGGCCGCTGAGTTTCAGATTCCGCGGATCGCACGGGAACGCGGGCTCTCAGAAGCAGCCATTCGCGACCTTATCCAAAGGAATACGAAGCAGCGCGATTTCGGCCTGCTGGGCGAGCCCCGCGTGAATGTTCTGGAATTGAACTTAGCCCTGGATCAACTTACGTCGGGGCACTAAGTGCGAAGTGCTTACCGAGTTACTTGCCGAGCAGGCCGTAGATATCCAGCTCAGTCGCGGTGGGAACGAAGACTCTTCCGTTCGCGATGGTGGGCACGGTGAACTTGAGAGCTTGTCCTGCCTGATCGCGGCTGCCCGCCTGGGCGCTGTTATAGAGTTCGTTGGCAACGTTGGTCGCGTCATAAGCGTGCAACACGGCCAGGCCGCTGGCGACGGGATTGTTTCCGACATAAGTCGAGTTGTCGATATCCCAGATTATGCCGTTATTATTTCCGTTCGCTGACAAGGATGCGGTCGCACCGTGCGAGGCTGCTGCAAATACGGCAGCGCCAACAGACGTTGGGTTGGTGGAGAGTTGCTGTCCGGCGGCAGCGCCAGAATTCCAGCTGAACGCGCGGATCACATCCTGGGCCGGGTGAAAATAAATATTTCCATTCCAATAGACGGGAGTATCGAAAATATTGTCGTACTGTGCTACTCCCGTGTGGATGGTCTGGAGATTTTCGTTTGTTCCATTGAAGCCGCCCATGTTCAGAGGATCGAGGACGAATACGTTGCCATCCTTGCCGCCTCCGATAAGTTCCAGCGGGTGCTGAGAATCACCTGGAATCAGCACGTTGGACCCGCTGCCAAGATCGGCGTCGTTCTCGGCCAAGACGTAATTGTTATCCGGCGAGAAATAACTCTGAACGGAAAGCGTAGTCGGATTCAGGTTCAAGAAGGAATCGTTGTATCCGGTTTGCGTGTACGCCGGTGGCGGAGTGATAAACGTCGCGTCACCCAGATCGGTGCCACTCATCAGATAAACATTCCCGGACTTGTCATCGATGGCGGGAGCGCCACCACTGGACCAAAAGCCGCCACCTTGCGCGCCGTTCGTGGATTCGAAGACTGCCTCCTGCGCCAGAGAAGACTTATCGTAGGCGAAGACGAAGCCGTTGCTGCAACTACCGAATGCTATGTAGATCCAATTTGTCACCGGGTTCAGCGCCAGCCCCATGCGCTGGTAACACGACGTACTGAGGGTATCGCCACTGTAGGAACCAGTCACGCCGACAGGGGTAGCCTTGTCGGCTCCAGTAGTGATGTCGAGGGCATGCAACCAGAACGGCGGGCTGGCTCCCTCGACTTCGGCGACCACGTAGATCGTGTTCGTTGTCGAATCGATTACCGGAGTGGAAAGAATTCCGACACTCGGCCAGGGACCTCCGGAATCGTAAACAGTGATTGGCGTTCCTAGATTGACGTGCCACAGGGTTGTGGGATTGGACGATGTCGCATCTGCATCGAAGGCGTAAACACTGTTGCTCTGGGTGGTGACGAAGACGACATCGCGCGTGCCCTGATTCGGAATCTGCAGCTGCGGCACATACAGCGGTTGCCCATAAATCTGGCCGTCCACGGAATAGGCGACGAGCTTGCCGAACTGGTTGGAATTCACGTTCGACGGCATCAGCGTGACTTCCTCGGTATAGGCTCCGTCGCGCGCGTCGTCGTTGTGGTAGGTGAGAACCGCCGACTGTGCCACATTCACGACCGTGGCCGAAGCATCCGCACTGATCGAAGAATCCGCGGCGCTCGTGGCAGAGATGGTGTGGGCTCCGATGGCAGATGGAGCCGTATAGAGACCGCTGGAAGTGATGGTTCCTACTGAACTGCTTCCGCCCACGGTTCCATCCACGGACCAGGTGATGCTGTTATTCGAGAGGCCTTGAAGGCTGGCGCTGTACTGCTCCGTGGCTCCAGGATTGAGCAAAGCGGAAGCGGGAGAGATGGTGATCGTGACATTGCCCTGAACGGTGACGGCCGCGCTTGCCGATTTGCTCGGGTCGGCGACGCTGGCGGCGGTGACGGTATGGGTTCCGGCAAGCGTCGGCGCAGTGTACATGCCAGACTGCGTGACGGTACCGCCGGTGGAGTTTCCGCCAGAGACGCTGTCGACCGACCACGTCACCGCGGTATTCGTAGTGCCTTGCACGGTAGCGACAAATTGTTCCTGCGCGCCAGTCGAGATACTCACCGATGTCTGATTGAGTTGAACACTGACGGGCGTCGTGGAAGTGGTCGAATTCTTCATTCCGCCGCAACCGGCGAGGGGAAGAATGATGGCCAGAATCAGGAGACGGCAACGAACTCTTACTTCCAGAGCACCCAAACCACGAGTGTTTTCCATAGTTAGAAGAAGCGGTCTGTACGGCAAAAATGTAGATGTGGATTCGCGCGAAGGGGTTGCCGAATGCCGCGTCTGTTAAGGAAAGACGCGGCCGTAGATGCTTGGGAAGGTTGGGCGGAAGGGTCCCCAGGAGACTTTAGTTGGGAATCTTTGAATACCTGCGTACGACCATCGCGATGGGAAGTCCGATACAGAAGATGTGGATGACGATGCCGATCACCATGAACTTAAGAGAGAACGGACCTTTTCCGATGGCCGAGAGCGGAATGACGACAAGGTTCATAAAGAAATATACGATCACGCCGTAAGCCGTGCCGGACCAGATTGGATGCTGTACGAGGAAGAGGATGTAGCGGCTTGCTCCGACAAACACGGCAGCGGCGGAAAATGCGATGACAAAATGGCAAACCAAGCCGAGCAGCGCGGTTGCGAGTCCACCTTCGTAGGCGGCGGAGCCTAACAATCCCCAGGCAATGCCCTGCAGTAAGCGCAGTGGTGGATGTCCGAAGTAGCCGTAGACGAGGAACGCGGCGGTAATATCCATAACGCCAGCAAGAAGGCCCGCCCGCAGAACGGTTCTCAGTGAGTTTGGATGTGGGCTGGAAAAGGCTGCCGCCATTTGATTCATTGCATCTCTCCCTAAGCGATGGGTCACGGATTCGGCCAAAACACTATACGCAAGCGAGCGTATCCGCGAAGCAGATTGTGACGACGTTATGAATAGCGATGCTCATCGTCAGGATTCGCGGGGCGGCTTTCACTCATCGACTAACCGTCAGCAGATTTCGCAGCTTGCGGACCGCTTCCGGAATCTCTTCGACCGGAGTGCTGCCAAAGCCCAGGATGAAGCCCGGTCGCGACTCGGCCACATAAGAAGGCGAAAGCGGCCATAGCCACAGATTCTGGCGGGCGGCTCGTGCGGAAATCTCCAGATCGCGTCTCCCTTTGGGCAGCATGACGGTCAGATGCATGCCTGCCTCATCGCCGATTACTTCGACCATCGACCCCAGTTCCCGGGCGATGCACTCGACCAATACGCTCCGGCGCTCACGGTAGAGGACGCGCATCCTGCGGATGTGCCGCCCAAAATGTCCCTCCCGAATAAAATCGGCCAGCACTTCCTGATGAAAAGTGGGCGGCCCAAGATCCATGGCGCGGCGGATGGTCAGGAAGCGGTCGACTAGATCAGTCGGAACAACGATATAGCCCAAGCGCAACGAAGGAAATAGAACCTTGCTGAAGGTCCCGATGTAAATCACGCGAGCGTGCGGGTCGAGACCCTGCATGGAAGCGATGGGCGAACTTTCGTAGCGGTACTCGCTGTCATAGTCATCCTCAATGATCCAGGATCCCGTTTCCTGGGCCCACTGCAGCAGATGGAAGCGCCGCGTGGCGCTCATGGTCACGCCCAGCGGAAATTGATGAGAGGGCGTCACCAGCGCGGCTTGCGCCTTGGCGCATCGCTTGATGCCGGCGGTCACGTCCAGCCCTTCCTGGTCCACGTGAACCGGAACCAGGTGACAGCCCGCCAGGCTTAGCACATTTCGAGCCAGATGGTAGCCAGGTTCTTCGACCCACACGCGGCTGCCGGGATCGAAGAGGACGCGAGCCGAAATCTCCAATCCTTGCTGGGAGCCGCTCACGATCATGATTTGCTCCGCTTCGCAGCGTAGAGATCGCGCCGTTCGCAGATAGGCTGCGATGGTTTCCCGCAGATGTGGAGAACCCATGTGATCGCCGTAGTGGAATGCTTTCGCATCCATGCATCGGCTGCGCCGGGCAATCAGGTTGCGCCAGACGCGAAGGGGAAAATGCTCGGAAGCGACTTGACCAACGCCAAATGCGCCTCGCCCCTGCAACCATGGCTCACGTTCCTTCGCGGGGAGAATCGAAGCGCGTAGGGCCACGCGCCGAGGTCCGGAACGAACGGCCGCGGGCGGCGATCCTTTGGCCGCGTTGGGGGCGACTTGCTCGGGAAGTGAACTGGAAACGACAGTTCCCGCTCCGACTTTGCTTTCGAAATAGCCTTCGGCTAGTAGCTGGGCATACGCATTGAGCACAGGGAAACGTGAGACCCCAAGTTCAGAAGCGAGCACTCGCGTGGAGGGAATTCGCTGGCCGGGCTGCAACCTGTGCTCCACAATCGCAGAGCGGTAGGCGTCATAAATCTGGCGGTGAAGCGCCTTGGCCGCCTTTCGATCGACCGTCATGATGGGCAGGATTCCCGAAGGCGCTTTCTTCATTTCAAGGATCTTAATGGCTATGTCTAACTCACGTCAAATGGGTATTGCGGCTGACCACTATCGGGTTCATCCTTAGAGGGTAATGAAGCATAGGGGCCTATGGAGTGTGCTTGGTGGTAGCGTGGGGCCAATCGCGTTCGTGATGCTGCTGCTGGCGTTCGCCATGAGCACGGGAGCGACTACTTCGACGAAGGTTACGCCGCCGATGCACGAGGCGAACCGCCACGCGGCAATCGCCAATGACTCCGGGTACATCGCGGAAGCAAATGTTGATTTCGACCGGAAGCAGGCGGACTCGCCATTTCGCATCGTGCTCTACGCGCAACTCATATTGCGCGCACTGCTCCTGCTGGCTGCAGTACTATTCATTGGCTCCGCCCTGGTATTTGCGATTCGAGACAGGAAACATCCTTCCACCACCGCTCCTGAAAGCCCGGGTACAATTGGCCTCAGAGCGTCCCCGCTGCTGGAAGTCTAGTTCAAAGGAACAACCACACTATGAACCGAAACATGGCAAACGTAATGATCAGATCCGCCGTCATTCTGTCGCTCGTCACTCTGTCTCTGGCGAGCTTTGCACAGGAAAAGATAAGGAAAAGAAGGCCACCTCGCTCAAAGCCGTGTTGCTGGAGCAACTGCGCACTACTCACAATCAAGCGGAATGGTATGTGCCCTTCACGGTCGCGGTCGACGGAGTTACACCCGAGCAGGCCAACTGGACCGATGGCAAGGGCAACCATTCGATCGGACAACTGACTTATCACTTATTGTTCTGGGACCGATGGTCGCTGGCGAAGTTCAAGGGTGATGAGCCGGAAAAATACAGCGGCAACAACGACGATACTTTCACCAAGTTTGACACCAAGCATTGGAATGCCACCGCACAGGAACTTGACAAGGTAATGACGGAGTGGGAAAAGGCGGTCGAGGCGGCGGATGACGCGAAGTTGAAAGAGGCAGCCTCGATGATTGCTCATGTCGGAGCGCACAACGCGTATCACATCGGAGAGATCGTCATGGTTCGAAAAGAACAGGGATCGTGGAACCCGGAAAAGGGCGTGCATTAAGTTTTTCTGACGGATGCAGTGCGCTCTGGATCTGCGCGGAGCCAGCCGAAGCGCGCGCCTGGTAGCACTTATAGAGACTTACTCCACCGCGTGTGGTATTCCGCGGAATCGGTTCCCTTCAACGCATATCCGCACGGGTCGCCGCTGCAGCAATCCTACCTGCACACTTCCCTTCTGATATTTCTCAACGCTTGGACCAGCCGCCGGATATGCGGATGGAATTGATGCAGGTACAAAAAAACCGGCGCCTGGTGGACTGTTTAGTCCATCGGGCGCCGGAATAACCTGCAAACTTCTACAGGGTGCGAGGGTTAGAAGTTCAGTTTCAGGGTTAGTTGGACCAGCCGCGGCGAAGCGTCTCCGCCGAGGAAGGATCCCAGGATGCTGGTTGGCGTGTTCACCGTATCCAGTACCTGACCGAAGCTGCCATTGTTGATGTCGTTCACCGGACTCTCGAAGTTCGGATGGTTGAACAGGTTGAAGAACTGCGCACCCAAGCCGAGCTTGGCGGTCTCCCAGTGCGGGATCTGCGTGTACTTCATGATGGTCATATCCGTATCGAAGTAGTGAGGTCCGAAGAACTGGTTGCGCCGTTGATTCTCGGTTCCCCCAGCGTATCCAGGACCCGTTCCGTTTACTCCCGAGTTCAGGTATCCGAGCTGGGCGCCTGGACCGTAAGGTGAGCCAGTTGGATTCTGCGGGTTTACTGTCGCCGGATTAATGGCCTGTCCTGCCGCTATGTCAGGGAATGCCGCTGAAGTGAGGCAAGGCCCAGACGTGATGCTGCTTGGACCGTTGCAGCCCGGAGTTGAGGTTCCGGTGAAGTTGGCAAAAACCTGTGATCCATAGCCAAACTGGCTCAGATCATTGGAGGCAGCAGTGTTGACCACGGTATAGGGCAGGCCGCTGCGGGCGAAGAGCGTCCCGGAGAGTTGCCAGCCCTTCAACAACGCCGTCGGGCCCTTGGGGAGCTCGTAGACGTAATTGGCGCTGAGGTAGTGCCGGGTGTCGTAGTCGGCATTGCCATAGCTGAATTGACGGATGTTGTTATCGTTGATCGGGTTGGCCAAGCTGCCCACCCGGCCGATCGCCTGGTTGTTGTTGATGAAGGGGTTGAAGCCGCCATTGGAGACTTCATCCAGGGCGTGGCTGTAGGTGTAGTTGACCTGCATCTGCAGCCCGCGGCTAAAGCGATGCTGCATGCTGAATGACAGGCCATTGTAGTTGGAAACCGCCGGAGTTGCGATTTGCTGCACAATGGAGAAGCGCTGATCAGGTTGAACTGTCGGCAAGCCGATGAAGCCATTCGGGCAAACAGCGGTGGGGCAAGAGGCATTCACGTTGTTAAGGAATGCGGTCTCGTGATAACCGCGATTGCCCACGTAGTTAAGGGTGAACGAGCTATTGTTGCCGATCGCCTGCTGCACTTCGAAGTTCCACTCCCAGTATTCCGGAGCCTTGATTGCGCTCACGTTATTGAATTGCGGGGCAGCAAACTCGCCACCCGCCGCGTTTGCGTCGCCTTGAATCTGGGCCAGGTTCTCGCCATTCTTGAACCCGTGCGTGAGGGCAGCGTTAGACACGGCAGCCGAGGAGAATATGTTGCCGCCGTTCGCTATCTGCTGCGGCGATGTGTTGCCGAAGATAGCCAACGGGAACTGGTTAAAGACTGGGGTATTCTCGGATATGGAGTCTGCAATCTCACCCGGGAATGTATCCATAAACAGGCCAACACCGCCACGGAACACCGTGTTCTTTAACTTTGACGGAGTCCAGGAGAAGCCTAAGCGGGGCTGCCAAGCGATGGTCGTGAACGACGGAATGGCCTGGTTGAGGCCGGTCTGGATGGTCTGATTGTAGGCCGTGTTCACATTGTGATCGATGCTGTTAAAGTTTCCCGCCAACCGGGCAAAACAGTCTGCCGCGCAGGTGGGGATGGAGTTGTGATCCGCGCGCAAGGCCAGCGTCAGCTTCAGGTTGCTCTTTACCTTCCACTCATCCTGCGCGTACAGGCCCAACTGGTAGAGCTTGATGTTTTGTTCGGGCGCTGTGGGGAAAGTCTGGAGATCCAGCAGCGACTGGCCGTCATAATAACCGGTCAAGCTGAGCGGAAGCGCCAGACCTGAGGTGAAGGCTCCGTAGTTGTGATCGCTAACCAGGTTCCGGTGGAAGTACAGGCCAGCTTTCAGAGTATGTTTACTCCCGAGCATATAGGAGAAGTCGTCAACCAATTGGTAGCCGGTAACGTTGCGTCCCTGCGGCCATGCGAAGTCGTCGCCGCCCAAATCGGTAAACGCTCCGTCTTCGTAAATCAAGCTGGTCGGGAGCGCAGCCAGGGAAGCTGCGAGGTTAGAGGTGGTGAAGATCGCACTGTAGTACTGATCGGAAACGATCAGGTTGTTGGCCGCCTTCGCGCCAAAAGCACGGTTCCAACTCACCTGCCCCTGGTATTCAGGCTGGGTGCTGACTGCGTTAAAGAGCGGGCTGATCTGATCGGTGTAAGTTGCCTGCACGCCTTTGTCTTCCTGCAAGCGCACAAACATCTTGTCATTATTGGTAAGGTTGAAGTCAAAACGGCCCGAGGTCAGGAATTCGTGCGTGAAGTTAGGAGCTGTGCCGCGGTAAGAATCAGCACAGTAGTTTTGGCCGGCGCCGAATGCGGTCCCAGTTACGGGATCGGTGAATGTCTGTCCAACGCACCCGCTGATATCCGTGGCGTTGGGTACGCCTTGCACAGCGCGAGAAACGCCCGGCGCATTATTGTAGAGGTTAAACATCGTCTGGTAGAAAGGCACTGACTGGCTGAGGCCGCTGCCCGGGATGCTTGCATTGAACGGCTGGCTCAGGTTGTTCAGGACCGCAGTCTGAAAGAGCGGGTCGGGAACCTGCACCTGCTGGCTCGTGGGCAGGATCACGCGCAGACCTTCATAGTTCCAGAAGAAGAACGCCTTGTCCTTCTTGATTGGTCCGCCAAAGGACGCCGCGTATTGGTTGGCGTTCACAAAGGGGCGAGGTGAGTCGTTACCAACGTTGAAGAAGTTATTGGCGTTCATGGCGCGGCCATCCCACCAGTAATTGGCGTTGCCGTGCCAGTTATTCGAACCGGACTTGGTAATGTAATTGACGTTCGCACCGGCGAAGCCGCCGTACTGGCCGGAGTAGCCGTTGGTGACCACGGTCGCTTCCTGCACTTCGTTGTTGCCCAACAGCAGGTTGGTGGCGCCTGAGTTATTCACGTTCAGGAACGGATCGTTGTCGTACATGCCGTTCAGCGTGAAAAGGTTTGAACTTGCTGATACACCGAAGCTGGCAAAGTTGCCAAAGCCCATGCCCGTATTCATCACAGAGCCAGCGGCGGTCTGAGCCACAAAACTCAAATCGTTGCCCGGGTTGGGTACTTCGGAAATTTCGCGGGCGTTAAATGTCGTGGAAATTTCTGAGCTCTCCGTCTGCAGCAGCGGAGCTTCGCCTGAAACCTCGACCGTGGTTCCTTCTGCGCCCACTTCCAGTTTGACGTTGACGATAGCGTTGCTTCCCACGCTAACCGTTGTCGTCGCGCTTGAAGTCTTGAAGTTGTGCGCTGCGATGGTCACGTTATACGTGCCCGGTTCAAGCAGCGGGAACTCGTAGAAGCCCTGAGCATTCGTGTTGGTCTTTTGGGTGAAACCTTTTTCAATGCTCTTCAGGCCAACGGCGACGTTCGGCAGAATTGCGCCACTGGCGTCGGTTACCGTACCACTTATGGCGCCGTTGGTCGTGCTTTGCGCCAGCATCACGTTGGACGACAAAACTAATGCTGCAGTAAGAGCCAGCAGCAGGAACCACTTACTAAATCGCATGGGAACTGCCTCCTGAGATTGACATTCACGGGCGCGCGTACAACCGGGCTGAGCGAGGGCGCACCCACAATCTGACAAGGCATGTGGTGGGCCATGTACGTGACGAACAAGGTGCAAAGTCACGGGCGTGGTGAAAGTGGTTGAGAGACAACAATCGCACACAACGAGCGTACAAAGATGTGAGGCGCGTTTTGTGGTGTTGCAGCGCCTTAGTGCATATATCTACGCGAAACTGCATTGCACTCACACGTAGTAGCATTCAGTTAGACACTGTAAATCCGCAATATCACATTCATTTGTGTAGGTTGGAAATGACATTTTGTGTATTCACAACTCTGCGTTGACGATTCCAAATAGTGGGATGTTCGCAGACGCAGGACAACGCCGCCCTACTCGCTGAGGTGATAAGGATACAAAATGAGTTAGCTGTGCTCAGCTAACTTCGTCGAGGTCACGCGGCACGAAGTTATGCAGACGTCTGGATTGTGGGCTATGGTCGAGCGTCTTCGGGTTCCGCTGCCGGGGACTGAACCTCGCGCAATCGGCGCTCCAGAAACCGGCGCTCACTGTCGTGGGTCACGAGGGAAAGAGCCTGCTGATAACTCTTCACCGCCTCTTCTGCGGATCCAAGCCGGCGCAGTAAATCGGCGCGCGCAGCGTGCCATAGATAATAGTGGTCGAGATCGCCCGCGAGTTCGTCCATGATCGACAAGCCGCGTTTTGGACCATCTGCCATAGCCACGGCAACAGCGCGGTTCAGCGAAACCACCGGAGATGGTTGCGCGCTTTCCAGCAATTCGTAGAGGCGAACGATCTCCGGCCAATCCGTTTCTTCGGGGCGCGATGCGCGGCAATGCTGTGCTGCGATTGCAGCCTGCAACGAGAACGGGCCAGGGCCACCCCGCAGGGCCTCGTCGACCAGCGGCAATGCTTCGCTGATCTGAGGATGATTCCAGAGGCTGCGGTCCTGCTCTTCGAGAACGATAAGATCTCCCGCGTCATCGAGGCGCGCATCGCGTCGCGCATCGTGCAGCAACATGAGTGCGAGCAGTCCGGTGACTTCGTTCGGAACAGAGGGCGCCATTAAGTTGTGGATCAAGCGCCCCAGGCGAATAGCCTCGGTGCAAAGATCAGTTCTCACCAGCGGACCGCTTCGAGTGGCGGCATAACCTTCGCTGAACACCAGGTAAATCACGGTCAGGACCGCGTCGAGTCGCCCGGACATTTCATTGGTCTCAGGCACGACGTAGGGAATTCGCGCATCGCGAATCTTGTGTTTGGCTCGCACCAGGCGCTGCGCCATGGTCGCCGGAGGAACCAGGAATGCGCGGGCGATCTCGTCCGTCTCCAAGCCGCATAGTGTACGGAGAGTGAGCGGCACGCGAGATTCAAGGGCGAGCGCGGGATGGCAGCAGGTGAAAATCAGGCGCAGGCGATCGTCGGGAATTTCATTGTCATCATAATCTGGCTCCGCGATGACAGACGCCAGTTCCCTGCCGTAGGTCTCCATCTTTTCTGCAAAGTTGGTGCGGCGACGGATGCTGTCAATCGCTTTATGGCGGGCGGTCTGAACGATCCATCCGCGCGGATTTTCAGGAACACCGGAATCTCGCCACTGGTCAACGGCAACGGCAAAGGCCTCCTGCGTGCATTCTTCTGCAAGGTCGAAGTCGCCGATGAGCCCGATCAGGGTGGCCACGATGCGCCCCCAGTCAGAGCGATAGAGGGATTCAAGGGCCGCGGCGGCCACGGCAGACATACCTGATTCTATATTTTTTATCCCGAATCCAAGAGAGCGCTCAGGGGCCATTTGCAGCACGATTGTCCTATGCAGTGTATTTCCGCCTCTTCCGCCGGATCATCCGTCCGATCTCGCGGTACACTCGAACTCCGAGAACTGCAGAAGCAATTGGCTACCCATCTGCGGGACAAAACCCGTATACGCATATTTTTTTTCACGGATTGTCGATTTGGACGTCTGCCGTTCGATCTACTCATGGAGGCACGGAAATGAAATACATGCTTCTGATTTACACCGAGGAGAACGCGTGGAGCGAAGCTGAGCGTCTGCAATGTTATGGAGAGTCGACCCAGCTGGCGCATCGGCTCAACGCGGACGGACAGTTCATCTCGACTGCGCCGTTGCAATCGGTGGCCACCGCCACCTGTGTCAAGGTGCGGGACAGCAAACGACTGGTCACGGACGGGCCGTTCGCCGAGACCCGCGAGCAACTCGGCGGTTTTTTCATGGTGGAAGCCAAGAATCTGGATGAGGCCATCGACATTGCGGGACGGATTCCGGTCGCACGCAAGGGCACGATCGAAATCCGGCCAGTGGTCGAGATCCCGAACCTGCCGCAAGAGTAACCAGCGGGCAGTGTGAGTCCGGAGAGAACGATCGATGAAAGCAACGATTCAAGGAGATAAACGAATGAAACGAACTGCAGTCAAGATGATTGCATTGGGATTCTTTGCGCTGGCTCTTGCGCCAGCGGTCCGGCTAGCGCACGCACAGGACGCCAAAACTCCGTATCCCAGCATGGCTCCGCTGGACCAGTACCTGATCGCAGATCGAAATGCCGAGATTGCGCTGGCGCGAACTGCGGCTCCGCCGTCCATTTCCGGCGACGCGAAAGTGTTGGTCCTGGGGGCGCACGGTTATGAAACCACGGCTGAAGGCAAGAACGGTTTTGTCTGCATGGTCGAACGCGCGTGGATGAGTCCATTCGATAGCCCCGAGTTTTGGAATCAAAAGAATCGCAGTCCGATTTGCTTAAATCCACCCGCCGCCCGAACGGTGCTGCCGCTCACGTTGTTGAGGACAAAATTGGCGTTGGCTGGAAAATCGAAAGAAGAAATAAAAGAGAGTGTTAAGGCCGCGATTGAGAAAAAGGAACTGCCGGAGCTCGAAGCTGGAGCGATGAGCTACATGATGTCGAAAGATGCATATCTGACGGACGCGGGTTCGCACAACATGGCCCACCTCATGTTCTATATGCCGCTCGGTGCGGAATGGGGCGCCGATCGCCCGGGCTCTCCGGTCTTACTGGCTCCAACGTATAAAGGCAATCCGGAACCGATGTATATGTTCATCATGGGTACCGGCATGTGGTCGGACGGCACAGCTGCGCCAGTCATGTAGGAGGGGACACTGAAAACAATGTGGGGAATGGGGCTCCGATTTTTTCCTTCGCGGTGCGGGACGCTTCTGCTGGCCGCATTGCTTTTGTTCGCGTCCACTGCGCTTGGGCACGCGCAAGCCAAGGCGGAGCCTGCCGCCATTCACCCGTTCAAAGTGCATGTTCCCGACCGCGTTCTCAGCGATCTTCGGCGCCGGTTAGCGGATACCAGATGGCCCGATCAACTTCCGGGCTCGACCTGGGAGTATGGCGCCGACATAAAGAAGGTCCGAGACCTGGCGGATTATTGGCAGAACAATTATGACTGGCGCGCGCAAGAAGCGAAGATCAACCGCTTTGACCAGTTCACTACAGAAATTGATGGTCAGACGATTCACTTTATCCACGTGCGCTCGCCACGAGCCGACGCCATACCTTTGCTGTTGATCCACGGCTGGCCGGGTTCGTTTCTTGAATTTCTCGCAATGATCGAACCCCTCACCCATCCCAAGGACAGCCATAGCCCGGCGTTCCACGTCGTCGTTCCTTCGCTTCCTGGCTTTGGATTTTCCGGACCTACCACTACGCGAGGTTGGGATCCACGGCGGATGGCGAAGGCCCTGGCCGTACTGATGGATCGTCTGGGATATGCCAAGTACGGTATCCAGGGCGGCGACTGGGGTTCGGAAGTTGCGCGCGACATGGCTTACGAATCACCTGAGCACGTGATCGGGCTTCATCTGAATCTTCTGTACGCGGACCCGCCGAACCCGGAAGCAGTGGCGCAAATGAGCGATTCGGAGAAGAAACGGTATTCGTACTTTGACCGCGAGGAAAGCAGCTTTTACAAAATTCAGGCCACTGAACCGCAGACGCTGGCCTATGCGCTGACGGATTCCCCCGTTGGATGGTTGGCCTGGATGATCGCAAAATTCCAACTGCTGACTGACAATAACGGCGATTTTCTTACGGCGGTGGACCGAGACACATTTCTAACCGACGTCACCCTCTACTGGGTAACCGATACGGTCGGCTCCGGGTTGCGAATATATCGCGAATACCGGCTGGCAGGCGGTGAGAAAGCGCGGTCGCCGCGGTTGACGACTCCGATCGCCTTCGCAGATTTTCCGAAGGAAGTGTTCGCGACTCCGCTTAGCTGGATCAAGCAGAAATATAACGTTGTTCAGTACACGCAAATGCCGCGAGGCGGTCATTTTGCGGCGCTGGAACAACCCGATCTGCTGGTCGAGGATGTGCGTAAGTTTTTTGCGAGTGTCGATCGTAATTAGACCTCGCTGGTTCGTATTTACTTTGCTTGCGGGTTCAAATGCGGCCATCGCTTTTAGTCAAAATAAGGCCGTTGTTGTAACTGTCCCATTGTGTACTGGTGAGCGATTCAGGCGCTGAACATGGAAAACACACATGAGAATCGCTATCAAAACCAAAGGGATCATCCTGTTTCTCAACCCGGAAGAAGTCGTTTCTATCAGTGCACAGGGCAATTATGTCGTGCTGCAGCTTGAATCTGAATCTCACTTGTTGCGGGAGTCCATATCGGCAGTGGAGGGAAAAATGGGTGGGTTTGGATTTGTCCGGATCCATCGTTCCGTCCTGATCAACCGCCGCTTTGTGGAAGAGATTCGACCGTTCCTGACAGGGGACTATGGCTTGCGCTTGAAAAGCGGTAAAGAGTTTACGGTTACGCGCACTTATAAGAAAAACCTCAAGGAACTGGCAGAGTCGTGGATCGGCGGAGCCTCATCGTTGAGCGACTAGCAGGCATTGGATTCCCCCTCGCACCCTAATTTCAAAAGCACCTGCAAGTGATTGCGGCCTTTTTTCGGTAGTGCAACAGCGTTGCATGGACGTGATAAAGAACGCCTTCTGGATTGTTGCACGCTGATGTTTGACCTCAGACGGGTGCCGCAAGTCAGGTCTTGCGTTCGTTTACGTGCGAGGCCGCCGCTTGGCGACTGACAGATGCCTCGTCTTACCTCGCCTTCAGCGAAGTTCGAGCTGATCGCTGCTCTAAGGTTCGCGTGGTCGATAGACCCATCGCCGTCTGTAGATGGCGCTTGACCATCAAGGGTGTGCAGGATACATCTGATCCTCCAACTTGGAGGCACCAGCGTCTCGTCCCGAATCTGAGGACTTACCTCAAGTCAGCGCTGCGAATGTTGAACATCTGCATGTGATCAACGGAACTACCGCACAGAGCGACATCTACGAGTTCAGCGGACCATGCGGTGAACCAGTCCTTGCTCACAAGAATGGCAGCGCATGGCTGGGGCTCAATTGGGCGTTTCACTTCCTGCTCGGGATCTTGGCAGCGCCGTCCGTTGAACGTGCTCGTATGGCGCTTTCACTTGATGGGTCATCGTGAGGTACGACGCGAGGAGCATGGTACGCATTCAGCATGTGGCCCCGTAGCTTCAGACTGGATAGAGCATTCGTTTCCTAAACGAAGGGTCGCGTGTTCGAGTCACGTCTCCGGGGCCACGCAAGATCGGACGATGAAACTATGCCTTTGCCGGAGCACTGGCTAGGAACTTTCCAGAATCGAATCGTCTCCTGCACATTGCGATGCATTGCCCGCATTGCGACAGGCCCTGCACTGTTGTCCCGCTAGCGCAGGTAACAGCGAAAAACATCGTCAATGCACGCGTAACCTATCGGCTGATAGTCACTTGCAACAACGGCGCGCCTGCGCACAATGCTGTTTATATCGAAACCAGCAAACAGAGAAACACTCTTGCTCAGGACCCACACAAGGATTTTCTCGACTACTATCCTTCAGGCCCGCTGCCGACCGCACACGGGTCAATCCCAAAGCACATAGGCAACGATTGGGTTGAAGCCCAGAAGGCTATAAACGTGGGCGCTCTTACGGCAGCAGCAGTCATGTGTCGCCGTGTCCTTTATGGCGTAATTCTTGATAAGGAATGCAAAGAGCACCCGCTGCACGAGGGTATTGAGCAGTTAGTGGCACTGATTCGCCCACCAGTTATCGTCGAAGAATGGCTGAAGGAAATAAAGGAAGACGGCCACGACGCAGCGCATCACTCCCGGCTTTAAGATGCAGTCAGATAACGTGCTGGAGACGATGGAATATACGAGCGGAATTACTACGATTTGCTTACATTGAACCTTCGAGTTGTAAGGCACGATTGGCGCGAAAAGCCACTCCGGTCGCGGCGGCGGTTGTAGTCAAAACACCTTGAACAAAAGGTCGCGCGTTCGAGTCTCACCGATGGCCACCAGAGCAGGGAAATTACCAAACCGTAGTTTCATCCATTTTTTCCTAAACCGTTGGTCGGCAGTTCGACTCTGCCCGGGGCCCCCAGGTTTCTAGTTCAACGCGGTTAATGTTGTGAGGGAGCCGAGGGACTGATCGGATCGTCGCTTTGGGATAAAACCCACCCCGTTAACACAGCGATTCCCGCTCCGGCCGCGACCTTGGCCCAAAGCGAATTCATGATGGCTCCCCGCCCGGGCACTCTGCTTTCTTTAAGGTCCGCGGCGGCGCACTTTTCTCCGCGCGATTTTTGTTCGCCTTCGTGCACGATGACGCGCTCCGATCGCGGGCGCGTTGCGGATTGCGGGCGATTGCTCGTGCGTGAGTCGATATACACATCGCTCTTGCTGGCAGAAACGGAGATCTTGCCGTCCACAGTCAGCGACTTCGTAGTGCGTCCATTCCGCAACGTTGACCGGAGTGATGGTCACGCATCCAATGCGAACCCGCAAGCCGCGGCTGGTGTTGACCGAAAGACTGCCGTGGTCGAGCGCCAGTTCATCGACTTCGAATTGCAGCATGGTTTCAGGATTCAAATCCGCCGTTGATCCACTGGCTTCAATGCGAGCGGCTCCGCCCTTTTGGGTTTCAATCACGTCATCGCGATACAGAGCAGCCGAGGTAGGCGCTGAATTCTGATTCAGTAGAACGCTGCCGTTGCTGCGCAGAATGGCCGCAGCGCTGTCCTGAGCGGGCAGCGACACGAATGGCGTTGCGATGATGAGCCAGCAGGCGCAGACGCGCCGCTGAAATCGTCCAATCCCCGAGTCTCTCCGCACCAATGCCAATAAGCTTATCTGGCGGGCAACGCGGCTTCTATTGCCGACTCTGATGCGGACAGGCGTAAGCCATCGCGCTCTTCAGACTGGTTCAGGCGCGGGCGAAATCGATGTAGCCTTTTTGCGGGTCGACGCGGATGAGTTTGGCTCGAAGTTTATCGCCAACATCAAGGCCCTGCTGGCCTTGGAAGAGCAGTCCATCGACGTGGGGCTGAAGCACGCGAACGAACGTGCCCTTGTCGGTGACGCCGGTGACGATGGCATCGAAGACTTCGCCGATGTGGTTTTGCATGGCGATGGCCGCGAGGCGCTTCGACATTTCTCGCTCGACTTTGCGAGCGGCATCTTCTTTCAGTGTGCAGTTCGTGGCAATGCCGGTGAGTTCGTCGTCCGAATAAGGATTGGGCTGACCCGCGAGCATGGCTTTGATCAGGCGCTGGGTAACGATGTCGGCGAAGCGGCGGTTGGGCGCCGTCGAATGGGTGTAATCCTGGACTGCGAGGCCGAAATGTCCGGGAGCGGTTTCGCCGGGCTTTTCCAGAACGTACTCGCCCGGGCCGATGAGTTTGATCACGGCGAGAGAAACGTCGGCGAAGTGATCGGGGTCGGCGGCCTTGCGGCGCAGCAGGAAATCGTTGAGCGCCTTCGAGTCAGGCTGCGCGGGAAGTTTCTCGCCCTTGGTGGCCGCGAGTTGCACAATGCGGTCCCAGCGTTCGGGCGTGCGCACGATGCGGCGCAGCGAGGAGACATTTTCCAGTTTACGCGCGACCACTCCATTGGCCGCAATCATGAAATCTTCGATCAGATCCGTAGCTCGGTTCTTCTGCTGCTTCACCACATCTACGACTTGATCGTTGAGCACCAGCGGAAGAACTTCATCCGTCTGAAGGTTCAACGCTCCGTGCTGGAAGCGCTGTTGTTTCAGCTTCTGCGCCACTTCGTCTTGAAGTCTCAATTGCGCCTGCAAGTCGCTGGACGAAAGAACCTTCGGCGGCGCTGCAGCCTTATTCTCCAGCCACGCTCCCACGGAGTTGTATTGCAGTTGCGCATGGTTGCGGACCACCGCGCGATAAAGATCACCGGATTTCAAATTGCCGTCTGCGCCAACGACGAACTCGATCACGACGCTGAGCCGGTCCTGATTTTCGAGGAGTGAACTCGCGCCCGTAGACAGCTGCTCGGGCAGCATCGCAAAATTGCGCACGCCGGTGTAGACGGTTGTGGTCTCGCTCGCGGCATGCTGGTCGATCGCAGAGTGCAAGGGAACGAATGCATCGACGTCGGCAATGCCGATCATCACCTTCACGTCGCCGTTCGGCAGCCGGTCGGCGACCTCGATCTGATCGAGATCTCGGGAGGTATCGTTATCGATCGACGACCAGAGCAGGTTACGCAGATCGCGGATTCCATCCTTGGCTTCGACTTGCGGAGGATGAGCTTGCAAGGCGGCGAGTTGTTGCGCAGCTTCCGGCGGGAAATCCGGATTGAAGCCATGCTGGATCATGACTTGTCTGGCCGTGGCTTGCAGGTCGAGGGGCGAAGGATTGGGCGCGGGCATGGTTTCCGTGTGTGAGTGGCCGGATCAGCCTAACACGCGGGACGCCGACGCGCAGTGGAGTTCAGGCACGCGGTTCGCTTGTAAACCATCATCGTGGATGTTACCCTTCGCCGTCCAATCCTCACCCAATTCAAGTAACAACAGGAGACAGCATGAGAAAAGTGGTCTGCACCGCTTTGTTTGTGATTGCATTGTGTAGTGCGTTGCCCGCGTTCGCGCAAAATCCGAACTATGACAATGGTCCGATCTGGCGCGTCACTTACTACCACCTCAAGGCCGGGCAGGGCGAAGCCTTCTGGAAAGACTTCCGCGAAAACCTGAAACCGGGTTACGAGGCCGTGAAGAAGGAAGGGATTCTCTCCGACTATAAAGTTTGGACCAACGTGACCACCGATGGCCCGCAAGACTGGGATGTTGCGATCGGCCTCATGTATCCGAACTGGGCTGCACTGGACCAGGGGGATGCCAAGGCAGCGACCATCCTCGCAAAACATTATGGCTCTCGCGAGGCGATGCTTGAAGCGGGCAAGAAGCGAAACGATATCCGCGAAGTGATCGCCAGCAAACTGGCGCACGAAGTCATGCCGAAGTAAAACGGCGACAGAAATAACAGGATGCCGAGCTCCCCGGGACACAATCGGGGTTCCGTGAGCTCGGCACTTCTTTTTTGGGCCCGCCGAGCTTAGCCACCCGGCAGACGTGCTATGTCGGCATTGGTGTAGGTCCGCACTACCTGCGTTTTGTGCAATCTCCAGTAGGCGGCAGCCTGGGCGAGCGAGACTCCGTAGCCTTGGTCGTGCAGCCCAGATGGATTGCAATTGCAACTTACACCGACGTCAAAGACTCCGGACGCAGGAGGAGCGACCGGTTCTACGGGAACGAACTCTGCGCACCGTCGGAGCAGTCGGAAGTCCGCTGGGTCTCACGCCGTAATAGACCTCATCAACCTGGGATTGATTCTCCAGGCCGCCGAAGCCGGGTGAGTCGGGCACGCCGGTGTGCTCAGTCGGAGGAGCGTTCGGCGATGCGATTTCGGCGCCGACAAATCCAGCGAAGGAGTTTCGAGGGGATGCTGGAAATGCGGACCATAGCTAGAATCTTGCGAGGAATTTGTGTCCTGCGCAGAACAAATGCCGGCAAAAATCAGGATTGCAGTTACAAACAGGAAGAAGGTAAATCGACGCATGCATACCTCCAGGCGACGCTAACTCCTGAAATTATCAGCCGCCGAAGAGTGGTACAGCCATACGGTTTCTGCCTGAACCGGCTTCTGTAAGGGCTGCAGGCCTACACCTGCAAGGATTCGGCGTTTCGCCGTTCGCGCCGGTTTGCCAGGATGACATAGAGCATATAGAGGATGATCGCCAGGTTTCCGATCAAGACGGCAAAGCGCAAAAACGTAACGCCGCGGAGCAGTTCCCGAATTTCAAGAGGCAGGAGAAGAAAGCCGGAAACGAACGCGACCCATTCCGCCCAGGTGCGCTCTTTCCACAAGCCGTAGGCTTCGGTGAAGCGGAGCACCGCATAGGCAAAGGCGATGCGAGCCGCGGCCCACAGGCGCGCGTCGGTGATGCTGTCGGCGAAATCCAGAAACATTTGCGCCGAGCGCCGGTCAGTGTTGATGTGCAGCAGCGCGAGCAGGCTTTCCGCGATCAACCACACGTCCTTGTGCACCAGCACAAGCGCGCAGATTCCCATGAGAACAACGAACAAGCCTTTGCAGAACTCGAAGCTGGCCACAGCCCGCAGCACATTGCGCTGGCTGTAGTGCAAGTTTAGCTTGGTTCCGGCATGGAGCATTGAACGGGTCGAATTCCCGAAGGCAGGGTATCACGGACTCGGGCCAATCGGACATGCAGGACTTCCCTACCCGATTTCCGCAATATGCATCTTCCTTACCTCAGTAACTGGAGTACGCACGAGATCAGTGGCAGCATCAACCAGGGAGAACACGCATGCGGAAACTCTTGTCTGTAATTGTCTTGTTGATTCTGGTGGGCGGAACTTCGCAGGCGCAGCAGCCGGCTGTGACTTCACAAACCGCGCGGCAGGCATTGCTGGAAATGTTCTTCAGCAAGGCGTCAGGTACGTTCGTGAAGCACCTTCCGGCAACAACGCTGGCAGCACTAGAGAAATCCGGAGCGATGGCTTCCCTGCAGCAGTATTCGATCTTCACCGCTCAACTAGAGACCCAGCAATCGAATCTAAAGACGTTTGAGACAGGTTCGGTGTTGCTGTCCGGGAAGAATCCTCAGACCGGAGAGAAGATTGAGATCATGGTAGTGAATGACACGTTGCGCGGGGATCGCGATGATATCGAACTCTCTTTCCAGACTTACAAGAACGGCGCGGCGGAGCACACCGCGTTCATGCCGCAGCTTACTTTTACGATGAAGCGGGAAGCGCAAATCTGGAAGTTGAATGAAATGTCCATCACCATTCATCTGCCGCTGGCGGATCCGGAATTTCTGAAGGCCGTCACGGAGAAGATGAAGCCGCAGGTGTCGGCGCAGCCCCAGGTGCAAGTACAGCCCACGACTTTCGCGCAGCAACACGAACCCATCACGCCATCTGCGGGAAGTGACGAGACGGTGATTTCGGCGATGCGCACAATTCTTTCGGCCGAGGCTACCTACGCCCAGAGTTATGCGAACGTGGGATACACCTGCATGCTTTCCGATCTGGATGGATTTGGCGGAGGCGAACCGAATGCGCACCAGGCGATGCTGATCAATAGCGGGCTGGCCAGCGGCAAGCGCTTCGGATTTGTATTTACGCTGATCGGGATGCTCGGGTGCGCCGGCCACGAGTTTTCGTCTTATGGCAGCGCCGGGTGGCAACACCTTCGGACGAAAAACATTTTGCGCAGACCAGTCGGGAGCGATTCGCGCGTCAGAAAGCGGAACCCCGGAGCAATGCTTCGCGAACGGAACGCCGATTCAATAGATCGGCGTCGTGCATACTAGCCGCCAGAGATGGCGGCTTATTTTTTGGCGCGAATCGCGGCGCGCAGCTCCTCCACAATCTCCTGCGAAGCCTTGATGGCAGCGGCATGCTGATCCACGTTGAATGAGATGGCGCCCACGCGGGCGTGGCCGCCTCCGCCGTACCGTTCACAGATGCGGGCCAGATTTACCTCCGGCGCCTGCGGGGCCCACGGGTTCGAACCCACTGAAACTTTCACGCGAAAACTGCTCTTGCTCAGCCCTACGCTATAAACCGACTCTGGATGCAAATAGTACGGAATGAACTTGTTGTACCCCTCGAGTTCATGATCGGTAACATCGAAGAAGATGGTGCGATCTTTGCACTCCGCGCGGTCGCGCAGAATTCCGATGGAGAGCTCATGCCGTTTCAGCAGAGGCGGCAGCAAGGGCGCGACAAACGGTTCTTCGAGAACTTCCTTGAGCGACTTCGTGGCCAGCAGCGGGATCAGGTTGGGGACGAAGCCGTGATCGGGCGCCGATTCGATGACCATGGTCAGCTTCATGGCAGGCGCTTCCATTTCCACCGCGGTCTTGGCATCAGGGTAGAGTGCGCCGTCGATAATGTCCGTCCAATAGACCAGATCGGCCAGCGGCGTGGGATCGAAGCCGAAACGCTGCTGCGCGATCATGGCGATGAAACTGGTACATGACTTGAAGTCGGGATCGTAAAACTTGCGGTTGCTCTCACCCTGCTCGAAATGTTCGGCATCGGCCGGCGAAAGAAAAGCGCTCTCGTGATGGTCGAACCACCACGTAATGTTGGGCGAGCTGGAATATTTGAAGTCGACGATGGCGTTCTCGTCACCATCAAACTCCTTTTCGTCGAACAGGGCGCCGGCGCGGTGCACCAGGCCAGTAAAGATGAATTCGGCATCGCTGCGAATGCGCTCGCGATAGAAACGCGAGAACAGCGCGGCGGAGGAAGCTCCGTCGAAACACTTGTCGTGATAGAAAACTCGTACTCGCAAGCGATACCCCGGTTGTTTCAGGATGCATCCCCACAAAGCTGGCTCAGCAATGAAACCACGGCGCAGGGATAAAAGCTAATAGGATTGACAGCTTGGTAGGAGAAAGTCAAGCACGGAGTAGCTCCACGCAAATGCTAGGGTAACCCCGCGAGGCGCGCCGCGATGCTTCCCAGCACCGGCAATTCGAAACTCTCCCCTTGCAGAGCCTTCACGATTACAACCAGCCAGATCACGACAGCCGCAATCACGGCCACTACCCATGCCAGCACCACGAACAGCGGGCCGACCATCGGAACCACGGGGAGAATGAAGCTGGCGATCCGTAGCAGCAGCAAGACGACCAGCACAGCTCCGCACAGCAATATGGATTGAAAGGAATGAAAGCGGAGAAAACGGTTGCGGTTGTAGGGCGGCCGAGACAAAAACACGATCGCTGGAATGAACGTGAGATAAGCCAGAGCTCCGGCGATGTTTTCTGGCAGCGCGCCCACGCTGCCTTGAGCCCGTACGGACTCTTGCATGGGACGCCCGCAGGCCGGGCAGAAGCCGGCTGTTTCGGGCATCTCGGCGGCGCAGTCGGGGCACGCGTATGGCATAGGTGAACGGGAAGGCCTTAGCTCGCGTGCTCTTTCTTGCGGCAATCCTCGCAGACTCCGTAGATCTGAAATGTATGCCGGGTGGTGAGGTAGTGATAACGGCGGCCGATTTCCTGCTCAAGATCGCCCACTTCCGGGGAAAAGAATTCCACGGAACTTCCGCACTCAGTGCAGACCATGTGATGGTGACTGCGGCGATTGTACTGGTGCTCGTAGCGCGAGATGCCGTCATGAAAGGCGACTTCACTGGCCAGGCCGCATTCGGAAAGCAGCTTCAGCGTGCGATAGACGGTGGTGTAGCCGATGTGCGCATCTTTTTTCTGCACCAGCCGGTGGAGTTCGTCGGTCGAGAGATGATCGCGGGTCTCCAGAAACGTCCGCAGAATGGTATCGCGCTGGGCGGTCTGCTTGAGGCCGACATCTTTCAGATGGCGGTGCAGAATTCCCTGCGCCTCGCGCACCATCTGGCGGGAGATGGTGGGCTGATCATCAATGCGTTTCTGCAGCATGGGGGATGGAACCGAAGTCAGGATAGCACCCGGACAGATTGAAAATGAAATTCATGTTCAGCCCCAACCGGCGGCCCTCCGCCTGGAATACAATCGAAGATTCTGATGAGCTCCCTGGCAGAAATCAACACAACCCATTCCCGGCGGACGCCCCTGGCGCGCGTTCTGCTCTGGATCGCCTTTGCCCTGCTGCTGATTGTGGCGGCGCTGGCGGGCTATGGCGATTACGCGGCGCGCTCCGCACTTCCGCAGCTCGATGGCACTTTGCAGGTTCGCGGACTTGCGGCCCCGGTGACCGTAACGCGCGACGGCCATGGCGTGCCCACCATCGACGCATCCACCCTGGAAGATCTCTTGTTCGCCCAGGGATACGTCACGGCGCAGGATCGACTGTGGGAGATGGATGTGATCCGCCGCGCGGGCAGCGGCGAACTGTCGGAGATTCTGGGCGACGAGACACTTCAGTTTGACCGCGAGCAGCGCGTCCTTGGACTGCGGGCGACGGCGAAGAAATCACTGGCCATGGCCAGCCCGCGCGATCAGGGCTTTCTGGAGGCCTACGCCCGCGGCGTGAACGCGTTTATCCAGGCGCAAGGCGAGCACCTGCCGATTGAGTTTCGCATCCTGCGCTACCGGCCCCAGCCCTGGCTGCCGGAGGATTCGCTGGTGATCGGCAACCAGATGGTGAAGGATCTGAACTATCACTATTTCTACGACGCGCTGGCGCGGGAAAAAATTCTGGCCAAGCTCGGGCCAGAACTGACTGCGGATTTATATATAAATCGTTCGTGGCACGACCGGCCTCCGACCGTGATGCGCGAAGATCTCAGCCAGCCCGACAACAAAACCGACGACTCGGACGATGAAGACGATGAGGATCTTCCCGACAACTCCGTAACCCACCGGCAGACTCAGGGTGATCCAGCGGCCGCGGTGCGGGCTGAGGCGATGGCCGACGTGCTGGGCTTAGACCGTCCGGTGAATGGATCGAACGACTGGGTCGTTTCCGGCGCCCACACCACCACGGGAAAGCCGCTGCTCTGCGATGACATGCACCTTGGCCACCAGATGCCGAACCTGTGGTATGAGGCGCATCTGCGGGCGGGCGAGATGGATGTAGCGGGCGTGACTTTGCCCGGAGTTCCTTTCGTGATCGTGGGCCACAATCAAAGGATCGCGTGGGGATTCACTAACGTCGGCCCCACGGTGACCGATGTCTACATCGAGAACTTCAACGCGCAGGGCGCGTACCAGACACCCAGCGGATGGATGCAGCCGGAGCTTCGCACCGAAGTGATTCACGTGAAGGGCAAGCCCGACGTGAATGTGGATGTGAAGATCACGCGGCACGGGCCCATCATCACCGAACTGGTCCCAGGCGAGACGCGGCCACTGGCGCTGCGTTGGACACTCTACGACGGCCTGCATACGCCGTTCTACGGCGTCAATACCGCGCAAAACTGGCAGGATTTTCTCAAGGCTTTTTCCAATTGGGAGGCGCCCGGACAGAACGTGGTGTACGCCGATGTGGACGGCAATATCGGATACCATGCGATGGGCAAGGTTCCGATTCGCGCCTCTGGAGACGGCAGTTTGCCGGCGAGCGGGGCTGACGACGCGCACGAGTGGACTTCCTACATTCCGTTCGAAAAGCTGCCGAATATCTACAATCCGCCGTCTGGAATCATCGCCACTGCGAATGGACGAATCGCTCCGGACAATTATCCCTATTCGATCAGCATGGAGTGGGAAGCTCCGTGGCGGACGGCACGGATTTATCACGTGCTGGAGTCGGGGAAGCAATTTTCTCCAGCAGATATGCTGGCCTTGCAGAACGACATTCAGTCGGAGTCCGATTTGTTCGCGGCGGAACGTTTCGTCTACGCGGTCGACCATGCGTCTAAGCCGTCGGCGCGAGTGAAGCAGGCTGCAGATCTGATGCGCAGTTGGGATGGACGCATGTCCGCGTCTTCGGCCGCGCCGACAATCGCCGAAAATTCGATCTATGAACTGGAGCGCCTGCTGCTCGAACCGAAGTTAGGAAGCGCCCCAGCCGACTACCCTGAAAAGGATGACGGATCGCTGAATTGGAAAGCCTATTCGTGGGAGATGCGGTCGGTGTGGCTGGAAAATGTGCTGCTGCACCGTCCCAAGCGCTGGCTTCCGGAGAAATATCCTAACTACGACGAACTGCTGACCGCGGCCGTAGATGCGGCGGTGAATGGCCCGAAAGCCACGAAAGATCTGGCCTCCTGGCGCTGGGGAGATTTCAATGCGCTGGACATTCAGCATCCGATTCTGGGGAAAATGCCGGTAATCCGGCACTGGTCGGGCCCGGGAGTGCGAGAACAGTCGGGCAGCCGCTATACAGTGAAGGCCGTGAGCCGCCACCATGGCCCGTCCGAGCGCTTTACCGCGAACCTGGCCGACCTGGATCGCTCGACGCTCAATACCGTGACCGGCCAGGGCGGAAATTTCCTCAGCCCGTATTACATGGACCAGTGGAAGGCCTGGTACGAGGGCTCGACATTCACGCTTCCCTTCAGCGCAAAGGCCGTAACGGCGGCCAAAGCGCACCAATTGCTGCTAAAACCTGCCGCAAAGTAGCCCTCTAACACCCCGGAACCATGGAAGTTAATAGCACTGCAGGAAATATGGCCCGGTCGTGCCTGTTACCTCCCGCCCCGTGCCATTGCAAGCGATTGCAAGTTGAAGCAATCTATCGGTGTTACTTAACGATCTCCCAAGGTTACCAATGCTGGAGCTTAACCAAAGACCGAACGGTGGTTCTCAAGGCCCAGCGGCCAAGTCAGGCAAACAGACCCGCCGATTGCTGCTGGCTCTGCTGCTCCTGGTGGTTGCCTTCGCGGCGGTAGTCGTCCGAGATCACGAATTCTGGTTCACCTCCGAGCAGCCCAGCGATGCGGACGCAACCGAACAGGAAATTCCCGCACAGACGGCCCAGAAATCAGCTCCTGCCGTGACCAACCCGGCCCCAGCCACACCGGCAACAACTCCGGCGGCGGCTCCTAAGAGGCAGCTCCCGGTCGCGAAGAACCTTGCCACACCCAAGCCGGACGTGAAGGCAGCTCAGAAATCTGAAACCAAGGCCGCAACGAAGACCGAAACGAAGCCCGAAGCCAAGACCGAAGCGAAGCCGGCAGACGTTCCGGCAGTTGCCGCCAACCGCACGGCAGTAGCTCCGCTGGATGTTGAAATAGTGGCGGGCGACACGCACAAGACGCTTCGCCCCGGCAGCAACGCCCTAAAGGTAGAAATCCTGAAGTCCGGCGCCGCGTCGCACTCGACGTTTGCCGGAGCCACCAGCGCCTCTGAGCGGGAACATGTAGCGACCGAAGGCGTGGCACCCACAAACGTAGCCGTAACCACGGTTTATCCCGCGCTGGCGCAGCAGATGAGGGTGCAGGGATCGGTTGTACTGCAGGCTTTCATCGGCGCCGACGGCACCATCCAGAACCTGCGAGTGCTCAGCGGACCCGCCATCCTGGCTAGCGCAGCCCAGCAGGCTGTGCGCGAATGGCACTTCAAGCCTTATCTGCAGAATGGCCAGGCGGTTGAGACCAAGGCCACCATCACCGTGAACTTCACCATCCGCGTCGGCGACAGCTCACCCAAAATCAGCTAGAGCGAGCCGGATTAGCCGTCGCCTGTCAGGCTCAAACTCTTCCATCGCGTCCAGTTTCCCAACCAGACCGTTTCCTAACCGAGCAGTTTCCCTTTTTCACAATCTCTCACGCTAGCGGCATGGGGTTCGATTTAGTCATTTCGAACATCGCATGGCCGAACTTCTCGTGCGGGAATTCACGCCGAACCGTCCAGCCATGATTTCGATAGAACTCGACGGCCCGAGTATTCGACTTGACCACCCGAAGGCGAAGTATGTCATGTCCGCGGCTGCGTATTTCACGTTCGGCATGTGCCAGTAGCTCCCCGCCGACACCGATCCTGCGGCTGTCGCAGCGAACCCACAAATCGCTGAGCCATTCGTCTTGCGTCATGGTTACCCCAACAATCTCTTCTCCGGAGACTGCCAGCCACGCTGGGAGCCACTTGGCCTCTCCGATCGGTACTTGAGACGGCGCGAACAGGTACGCGAAAGTTTCATCCGCAATGGCCTGCACAAGCGCGTGCACCGAGTCGTTCTCACTAGGCTGGGCGCGGCGTATGACGATCCCTGGCGACATGCTGGTCACGGTATAGCACCTCGGAGCTCGCGCCTTCCCAAGTAAGCGAAATCGCTGCCACAGATACTGGATTCGGACTTCCCTTCAAAGTATTCAGTTTCCGGAAGTTTAGCCGTTGGCTTTGATCATCTGTTCGGCGTGTTTGCGGGAGGTTTCGGTGAGCTTGGCGCCGCTGAGCATGCGGGCCACTTCTTCGGTGCGCTGATCGCCGGTGACGGGGCGGATGCTGGTCCGGGCGCGACCGCCAAATTCCTTCTTTTCAATGACGTAGTGATGATCCCCAAAAGCAGCGATTTGGGGAAGATGGGTAACGCAGAGCACCTGATTGGAGCGTGCCAGCGATTTCAACTTCTTGCCTACAGCCTCGGCGGCGCGCCCTCCGATTCCGGTATCGATTTCGTCGAAAACCAGCGTGCGCTGGGCAGTTCCACGTTTCGGGAGCTTCGCGGCAGGCGTCTTCCCGGCGTCTACCGTCGCCTTTAACGCCAGCATCACTCGCGAGAGCTCTCCGCCCGAGGCGACATGCTCCAGACGCCGCAATGGCTCTCCGGGATTAGTGGTGATCATATAGACGACCTGGTCGAATCCCAAGGGAGTCCAGTTCCCTTCTTCCTGCGACGACGTTATCTCGATGCGAAAGGTCGCCCGCATCGCCAGATCATTGACCTCGGCTTCAACCGATTTTTCCAGCTTTCGTGCCGCCTCAGTCCGCTTCTTTGACAGCGCTCGCGACTCGCGCAAATAGGCTTCTGCCTCTTTGGCGAGCTTTGCCCGCAATTCCCGCAGAATCTCGTCCTTGTTCTCCACCTCCGAAAGTTTGCGCGCAACGTCCGCGCCAAATTGGATGACCTCATCCAGAGTCGGCCCGTACTTGCGTTTCAATCGGTCGATCAGCGCGAGCCGGTCCTCAACCTCGGCTAAGTGCTCCGGCGAAGCGTGAATGCCGCCTGCATAGTCGCGGACCGTCGCCCCTACATCCTCGACGCTGATGCGAGCCGCCTCCAGGGTCGCGAGAGCCTCCTGGAATTTCGGCTCAAAGCGAGCCAGTTCCTCCACCTGCTTCTGTGCCGCGCGCAGCGAGGATGCCGTCGACCCGTTGCCTTCGTACAGCAGATCGAAAGCATTCATGGCAGCGTTATAGATTTTCTCGGCGTTGGCGAGGACACGCTTCTCCGACTCTAGGTGCTCGTCTTCACCGCTCTGCAGGCGGGCGTCTTCAATCTCGCGTTTCTGAAAAAGCCACAAGTCGACCAGGCGAAGGCGGTCCTGTTCCCCGCGTTCGAGTTCATCGATGTGAGTACGGATTTGCCGCCACGTCGTGAAAGCCGTCTCAACCGGATCGAGCTGACTGCCGGCAAAGGCATCCAACAGCCCCAGCCGCGCTGGGCCGTCAAAGGAAAGAATGGATTCGTTCTGCGCGTGAATACTCGCCAGATGCGGCGCGAACTGCCGCAGCACGGCAACCGTCGCGGGCTGGTTGTTGACGAAGACCCGCCCCTTGCCGCCCATCGCAATCTCGCGCCTTACGATGATCGAACCGTCATCGGACTCATCGAGCCCGTTGGCTTCAAGGATCTTCGCGACCGCCTTTTCAGCCGTTCCCTCGACTTCAAACACTCCGGAAACGACAGCGCGGTCCGTGCCCGCTCGAATCACGTCGGTGGAAGCTTTGTCCCCCAGCAGGAGAGCGAGCGCATCGATCACAATCGACTTCCCCGCCCCGGTCTCGCCGGTCAGCAGGTTGAGCCCGGTGCCGAACTCGACGACCAGGCTATCGATCACCGCATAGTTTTCCAGACGAAGTTCAACCAGCACGCGCAATCCTTGTGAGACGCAGTTTCGCCGCAGCATAGCACGAAAGAGATGGAACGCCTTGAGGCTTTTGGATGAGGAGTAATACCCATCAATGCTTACTTGATGCCGAGTCCGGATTTGAACCGCCCCTGAGCCCGGCATCATCTAAAATGAGGTATGCCCACTTCGCGACCCTCAGTGGTCGAAACTGCGGTTCACGAGATTCCAGCGAGCATGCTGGCCGCCGTTTATCGAGGGGTGAACGACGTCCGCCTCGAAACCGTTCCCGTCCCTGAGATTGGGGCGGGAGAAATACTCGTCCGAGTGCATTCCTGCGGGGTTTGCGGCACCGATCTCAAGAAAATCTCCACCGGATCGCACTCCGCCCCGCGCATCTTCGGACACGAAACCTCCGGCACCATAGCCGCAGTCGGTAAAAGCGTCTCTCAGTACCGTGTCGGCGAGCGGGTGGTCGTCTTTCATCACATTCCCTGTCGCGAGTGCTATTACTGCCAGAACAAAACCTTCGCCCAGTGCGTGACCTACAAGAAAGTCGGCTGTACGGCCGGATTCGAGCCCTCCGGCGGGGGGTTCGCCGAATACGTGCGGGTCATGGACTGGATCGTGGAGCACGGTACCGTACGCATCCCCGAAGGCGTCTCATTCGAGCAGGCCTGCTTTGTCGAACCGATAAATACCTGCATGAAGGGGATCGAGGCGCTGCGCCTGCGCCGGGGAGAAACCGTCCTGACCATCGGGCAGGGCCCGATCGGCATCATATTGAGTAAATTGGCCCAACGGGAAGGGGCCACTGTTATCACTTCCGATTTGTATGCCGAGAGGCTTAGAATAGGATCAAGTTTCGGGTTAGAACTTACGATCGATTCTTCACATCTAAATATGATTGACCGCGTCCGGGAATTAACCCAGGGGCGCGGCGCCGATGCGGTGATTCTGGCGGTTGGCGGAAATGCTCTGATACGCACGGCGATGGATTCGGCCCGTCCCGGAGGACGGGTATTGTTATTTGCGCAGACCCAGCACGGGGAGGCTACGATCGACCCGGCGGCGATCTGCGTCGACGAAAAGACATTGGTGGGATCCTACAGCGCGTCGGTGGACCTACAGCAGGAATCGGTTCACTTCGTTATGAATCGCGAGATGGACCTGGAGAGGCTGGTGAGCCATCGTTTTCCGCTCACCCAGAGCGCTCAGGCATTGCAATTGGCCGCTCATCCGCAGCCCGCGTCGATGAAAATTGTGATTCAACCCGGCGAGCAGGCGCTTTAAGCGGCTCTGAAACAGACATTGGAATAGTTCGGGCTAGCCCCTGCGGGCAGAAGAATCTGGAAGGAAAGCCGAAGTGAACGGAAAAATGACCGCTGCCGTCCTGTACGGCAAAGAAGACCTGAAGATCGAAAAGGTACCCATTCCTCGCGTTGGTGACGGCGAGGTATTGGTCAAGGTGCAGGTAGCGCTTACCTGTGGCACCGATCTCAAGGTGTATCAGCGCGGCTACCACGCACGCATGATTGTGCCTCCGGCACTGTTCGGGCACGAACTGGCCGGCGTGGTCGAGGAAGTCGGCGCAGGGGTTAATGGCTTCAAGAAGGGCATGCGCGTGGTTGCGCTCAATTCCGCGCCCTGCCAGATGTGCTTCTACTGTTCCAAGCACCAGGAAAATCTCTGCGAAGATCTGCTCTTCAACAACGGCGCTTATGCGGAATACATCCGCGTGCCGCGCCGCATTGTTGAAGCCAACATGCTGGTCATTCCGCAGAATGTTTCCTTCGAAGACGCTGCCATGACCGAGCCTCTGGCCTGCGTGCTGCGCGGACTGCATGAGACCAAGGTCGAAATCGGTGATACGGTCGCCATTCTGGGCGGTGGGCCGATCGGGCTGATGTTCGTGCAAGTGGCCCGCGCCATCGGCTGCAACGTGATTTCTGTGGTCAAGCGTGACGGCCAGGTGGAAGCGGCCAAGCAGATGGGCGCCCACGAAATCGTGCAGATGACTAAGGTGCCCAGCGTGGTGGAAGCGGTGCGCGCTCTCTCCCCGCAGAAACGCGGTTGCGATGTCGTCATCGAAGCGGTGGGAAAGCCGGAAGCATGGGAGTGGGCCGTGGAGATGGTTCGCAAGGGCGGCACTGTCAACTTCTTCGGCGGCTGCGCCAACGGAATCAAGGTGCAACTTGATACCAACCGGCTGCACTATTCGGAAATCACCTTGAAGGCAACGTTTCACCACACGCCAGAAACGGTGCGCCGGGCCTTCGGATTGATCGCGGCCAAAAAGATTCGTCCCACGGACTACATCACGGGCGAAGCGCCGCTGTCGCGCCTGCAGCAGGTTCTGCGTCACATGCTGAATCGCAGCGGCGACATCAAGACCGCAATCATTCCCGGCCACTGATTGGGGACGTGGGCGTTTTTGTCATCCTGAGCGAGGTTGCCGTTCGCGAAGCGAAAGCAACACAGTCGAAGGATTCCTAAGTTATCCGCCGCGGCTGTGTTCCGGGGTCCATCACGTTCGCCCGAATTTTCAATGACGCAGATTGCTCAAAATTCGCCCGCCGCGATTGGCTGGAGCAAGCTCCCCGCAGCCTATGCAATTCCGGCGCAGCCGCCATCGCTCGCCGAGGCTCGCGAATATTGCGCCCGGCTGGCCCGCTCGCACTACGAAAATTTCTCGGTTGCAAGCTGGTTCCTACCGCGCCGGCTGCGCCAGCATTTCTTCAACGTGTACGCCTATTGCCGCATTTCTGACGATCTGGGTGACGAAGTGGGCGACGCAGCCGCCTCGCTCGCACTGCTAGACGAGTGGCAATCGGAGCTCAATGCCTGCTACGAAGGCACTCCGAAGCATCCGGTCTTCGTGGCGTTAGAAGAAACCGTGGGCCAATTCGAAATTCCGAAGCACGAATTCTCCGACCTGCTCATCGCCTTCCGTCGGGACCAGACCATAACGCGATTCGACACCTTCGATGACGTTGCTGGGATATTGCCATTACTCGGCGAATCCGGTCGGCCACCTTGTGCTCTATTTGTGCGGATATCGCGACGCCGAGCGGCAGCAGCTTTCCGATTTCACCTGCACCGCGCTGCAACTGGCCAATTTCTGGCAGGACGTGAGCGTCGACTACAGCTAAAGGCAGAATCTATCTGCCGCTCGAAGATCTTCGGCGGTTTAACGTCAGCGAAGATGACATCGCCCGCAGCCAGAACACTCCGGCTTTTTGCGCGATGATGAAGTTTGAGGTTGAACGTGCACGGGATTGGTTTCAGCAAGGCTTGCCGCTGATCTCCAAGGTGAATCGCGAACTGGCGATCGATCTGGACCTCTTCAGTCGCGGCGGCCAGGAGATTCTGCACGCCATCGAGAAGCAGCGCTATGCGGTGCTGGGGAATCGCCCATCGATCTCGAAGAGGCGGAAGCTCGCGCTGGTGGCGCGCGCCGCGCTGGGCAAACTCACAGGAGCCACATCTTGAGCGCCGGCACGCAACAGGTTCCCCTGCCCTGGGCTCCAGCTCCGCCGCAGCTGGTCATGGCATATTCTGTGTGCCGCGGCATCACCCGCTCGGCGGCTAAGAATTTTTACTACGCGTTTCTGGTTTTGCCTCGTCGTAAACGCGAGGCCCTGTGCGCGGTATACGCCTTCATGCGCCGCTGCGACGACATTGCGGACGACGCGACCATGACGGCAGCCGAGCGGCGCCAGAAGCTCGATTCCTGGCTCGACGCTCTCCACCGGACGCAGCAGGGCCAGCCTACCGACGATGCCATTCTGCTGGCGCTGATCGATTCCCAACGCCGCTTCACGATTCCTGCGGGCTTGCTCGATGAACTCGCGCTGGGCACCGCCATGGACATTGAAGAAGGCGCACCCACAACGGGCCTCACCGTTCAGTACCAGACATTCGAAGATCTTCGGCAATATTGCTATCGCGTGGCGTCGGTGGTCGGGCTGGTTTGCATTCATATCTTTGGCTATCGCGATCCAGCCGCGGAGCCTCTGGCTGAGCAATGCGGGTTGGCATTCCAACTGACCAACATTATTCGCGACGTGAAAGAGGACGCCGGCATGGGCCGCATTTATCTGCCGCAGGAAGATTTGGCGAAGTTCGGCCTGTCGTCTGAAGAACTTCTGGCAACGCCCGATCCAGCGCGTTTCCGGCCAGTGCTTTCGCTGGAGGCCGATCGTGCGCGTCAGTTCTACGCCTCGGGAGACGCCTTGATCCCGTACGTCGCGGAAGACAGTCAGCCGGCTTTGTGGGTTCTCGTGAACATCTACCGGCGGCTGCTGGAAAAGATTGCGGAGAAACAGTACGACGTATTCACCGAACGAGCCGCGCTCAGCCGCTGGGAGAAGGTGCGAATTCTGGGGAAAGGGTTCATCAAGCGCCTGACGTAGCCTCGCCGGATTTCTCAAAATTCTGATCGGAATGCCCCCCACGCCCTCTCAGCCAACCGTTGCCATCGCCGGAGGCGGCCTCGCCGGACTGGCCGCCGCGTGCGCATTGTCGAATGTCGGATTTCGCGTCACGCTCTTCGAGAAGCGCCCATTCCTTGGCGGTCGCGCCTCGTCCTACGAACATCCGGGTACCGGTGAGATTGTGGACAACTGCCAGCACGTGCTTTTTCGCGTGTGCACGAACCTGATCGAGTTCTACGAACGCATCGGCGTAGCACAACAAATCCGCTGGTACGATCAGATGAATTTCATCGAGCCGGGCGGCCGCATCTCGGTGATGAAATCGTCATTCCTTCCCGCGCCGCTGCACACCGCTCCATCGTTTTTCGGCTTTTCATTTCTCAGTCTGGCGGACAAACTCGCGGTAGCGCGCGCTCTGGCGCCGCTCACGCTCGGCGCGCCGCACGACGATGGGCAGTCCTTTCAGCAATGGCTCGACCGGCATGGACAGAGTCAAACCGCGGTGAACCGCTTCTGGCGCCCCATTCTCGTCAGCGCCTTGAGCGAAGAACTCGACCGCATTTCGATTCCTGCCGCCGCGCAGGTGGTTCGCGAATCGATGAAGTCTCCGGCGGCGCGGCACATGGGGGTTCCGACGGTTCCACTCACTGACCTCTACAATGCGGCCGGAGACTATGTGCGAGCGCGAGGCGGTGCTGCTGCATTTTCGCAAGTCGTCGATGGGTTCGCTGCCGAGTTCGTCGCAGGTGCGCCTGCGAACGGCTCGAGAGCAGGAGGCGATCTTCGACTATTTGATCCTCTGCCCTGCCCTTTGAAGCTCTCGATCGCATATTGCCGAATTCTGCGGAGAGTCTGGCGCTGCGGGAAAAGGTCGCACACTTCGAGACTTCGTCTATCACGGGCGTGCATATGTGGTTCGACCGTGAAATCAGCGATCTCGATCACGCCGTGCTGCTCGACCGCACGATTCAATGGATGTTCCACAAATCGCGGCTGCAACCGATTCGTCTCCGAGACAATGGCGCACCCGCGGGAAGTTACATCGAGCTAGTCATCAGTTCCTCCAAGGCGCTGATTGAGAAATCGCGGGCCGAAATCGTGGATCTTGCGCTGAGCGAAGTGCGCGAATTCTTCCCGGCCGCGCGGCAGGCGAATCTGGTCAAGGCAACCGTGATTAAAGAAGTGAATGCGACCTACTCGCCGCGCCCGGGAATTGACGCGTATCGACCGACGCCGTCCACGGTATGGCCGCGAGTCTTTCTAGCCGGCGATTGGACCGCAACCGGATGGCCCGCGACGATGGAAGGTGCAGTTCGCAGCGGCTATCTGGCGGCTGAGGCGCTGGCACGCGCATCGGGACAAGGCGATGCACGGTTCATCTCGCCGGACTTGTCGGCGTCTGGTTTCATGCGGCTTTTCTGAATCGAGCTAGCCCGCCAGCAGGGCCACGCCAGCCGCCACCAGCACGGCAGCGAACCACCGGCGGCCATCGACTTTTTCGTGCAGGAAAATCTTGGCGGCAAAGGCGTTGCCGATAAACGTCAGCGATGCGGCCGCGGGCGCGACCAGGCTGACATCTCCCCACGACAGCGCGAAGAGCAGACTGAAGAAAGCCGCGGCCATAGCCGTCACGCCGAGGGCAAACGTGGGATTACTCATGATGCGCGCCGTCACCGTCCAGAATCCGGAGCGGTCCCACAACTCATGCACGTCGCCAACCTGCTTCATGGCGCGCGCGAGCAGAACGTCTCCCACAACGGAGGCGAAGACCACCACCAGAATGCCGCACCATGTATAGAGATGGGTATAGGGATGGCTCACGGTTTAGACCCACTGGAAACGCTCTGCAAGCCGGTGCGCTCGGATGGCGCGCCCAGCGCGGAATCTGACAGATCTTCGGATTTACTATCGGTTGCTGTAAGTGCAGGCCCTCCCGCAACGAACCCCACGCCGCCTGCGATCAACGCGATTCCCAGCCAGCGCAGAAGGCTTACCTGCTCATGCAGAGCAAAGCGTGCGATGAGCGCCAGCAGCACGTATCCCAGCGAAGTGGCGGGGAGCACATAGGTGAGGTCGGCCCAACTGAGGGCGCTCATGTAGGAGGCGAAGAACGCCAGCAGCAGCAGGATGCCCACCGCAACCCATGGGTTCAAAACAGCGAGCACCAGCCCTTGCAGGTGATGAATGGAAATGCTGCCGGTCTGTTTCATTCCATGCGAGAGCATGGTGTCGCCGGCCGCAGCGAAAACTGTGACTCCGGCCAGAACGAGATATTTGCGGAAGGTCACGTGAACTTCCGCACTTCAGGCCTTGGCCGGTTCAGGAGTCGATGGAGTTCCGCCCTGCTTGACCATCTTGTTGCGGGCGGCGCGCAGTTTCAGAAAGCTCTTCGCCTCTTTGTACAAGCGCTTGCGATCATTGCTGTCAAAAACTGCCCTGCGCAAAATGCGGTACACCGCCTTCGGGCGGAAATAGTACTCGTCATAGAAGCGATGCACGGCGGACATGATGTCATCGGCAGGCAAGCCCGGATATTGAATCTGGGCCAACTGGTGTCCGCCATCGTCGACCATCTTGTTGCCGGAGACGATGAATCCATTCTTCACGGCATGATCGTAAAGTTCGGTGCCCGGATAAGCGTGCGCCACCGATACCTGGATGGTTTCCACGTCGAGTTCCTTGGCAAACTTGATGGTGTTGTTGATGGTCTCGTGCGTCTCGCCCGGCAGGCCGAGGATAAAGTCGCCGTGAACCACGAGGCCCAGCTTGTGGCAGTCACGCGTGAACTCCCGCGCGCGCTCCACGGTTGCGCCTTTCTTGATATTTTTCAGGATCTGCGCATCGCCCGATTCGTAGCCAACGATCAGAAGACGGCAGCCCGCTTCCTTCATCGCTTTCAGAGTTTCGAAGCTAGTGGTGACCCGCGAAGTGCACGACCACGTCAGCCCCAGCGGTTTCAGCTTCTCGCAAAGTTCGACGGTGCGCGGCCCCTGAATGTTGAAGGTATCGTCGTCGAAAAAGAATTCCTTCACGTGGGGGAACAATTCCTTCGCCCGGGCCATCTCCTGCGCAACATCGTCAGTCGAACGCTTTCGCCACGGATGTCCACTGAGCGTCTGCGGCCACAAACAGAACGTGCACTGCGCCGGGCAGCCCCGGGTGGTATAGAGCGAGACAAACGGATGCAGCAGGAATGGCACGTTGTAGCGGGTGACGTCGAGGTCGCGCTTGTAGACCTCGGTCACGTGAGGAAGCGCGTCAAGATCCTGAATCTGCGGCGCGTCCGGATTGTGCACAACCTGACCATTTTTCAGAAACGACACGCCGGGAATCTCTTCCAGCGGCTTGCCCTTGGCATAATCGACGACCGCGAAATCAAATTCCTTGCGGCAAATGAAATCCATCGCCGGACAATCGCGCAGCGACTTTTCCGGAAGCACGCTGACATGCGGACCCACGAAAGCAATCTTGATCTTCGGATTCGCCTCTTTAATGGCCGCGGCCAGGCGAATATCGCCGGGGAATCCGGGAGTCGAGGTGAACAGCACGAGGAACTCGTAGTCCTTCGCGATCTGGATGGTCTCCTCGCCCGAAACGTGGTGGGGAGGGGCGTCGAGCAACCGCGCACCCTCAAGCATGCCGGTCGGATACGCCAGCCATACCGGGTACCAGTAGCTTTCGATTTCGCGCGTGGCTGGCCAACGAGAACCCGCGCCTCCATCGAAATTCTCAAACGAAGGAGGATTCAAAAACAGTGTTTTTAAAGGCATAAGTTGATGTCTCTATAGTTTATCACCGGGAAAGGCACACTTCCGCTTAGTAGCCGTGATTCCCCAGGTTCCCTGCAAATCGCCTTTGTATGAGCCTACAAGTTCCTGTGGCGAAAGCAAACTTGAGCCGGGTGAACACCGATTCCAGTGGCTTGAAAGGGGAATGCGGGGGTTAAACGGGAGGCAAAAGGATGACCGGATTTACTGAGCTTCGTTGCTCGAAGGCACGCGGAACGTGATGCCCTGATCTTCGTTGGCCTTAATCGTGGCAGTCAAATCGAGATTCGAGAGCGGAATTTTCTGCGTGTGCTGCGGAGCAAAGTTCCACAGCGTCTGGCCGATGATGGCGTAGTTCTGGATTTCCTGCTTGTGCTGGTCGCGGTAAACCAGAACCGTGAGCGGCAGGACGGGGTCGCCCTGCTTTTCGTTGGGTGGCCTGTCATAGGCTGATGGCCGGTCGTTGGGCGGTCTGCGCGGCGGAGCGTAGGCATCCTGATCGCCATCGGCCTCTTCCTGGCGCAGCATCTGCTGCTGCTCGAGGCTCTGCTCGTTCATCTCGTTGGCCGCCGAGAGATCTTGATCGTAGTCGTTGTTATAGGAGTTGTTGGAATCCCACCAATCCCATAGCCACGGATCGTAATAGCCCCATCCCCAGTAGGGATAGCCGAAGCGGTTCCGGCCACGGAAATTATTGCGGAAATTGTTAAACCGGAAACGGTCGCGATTGCCAAATCGTGAGTTGAAGCGGGAGGCATTCATGCCGCTGTGCAGGAAAGGCTGGCGCGAGCGAGAAGAAAATCCTGAAGCGGATCCGCGTGAGAAACCGGGGCTCGCGTGAAAGCCGCTGGAGACGTGGCCGCCGCCGCTAAAACCAGCATGTCCGCCAAAACTGCCTCCGGCGTGACCTCCGCCGAAACTGGAGTGACCGCCTCCACCGCCGCTGTGGCCGCCTCCATGCTGCGCCCACACCGGTACCGTCAGGAAAAGCGCGAACGCCGCGATGGCCATCAGGCGACGCATACAGCACCATTATATCCCCGAGATCAAGCCCCCAGCACGGTATTCAATGGGATGGGTCTTTTCAGGGGCACGCCACATTTCTCGCTCATTTCACGGCCAATTGCCCATCAAATTGTTGAATGACGCTGTAGCACTCGCAGGCCGAAGTTTCAAGCTTCTTTCGATTCAGAATCCGGACCGAGCCGTGACTGTACTCGATAATGCGTTTTTTCTGTAACGCTCCCGCCGCCAAGCTGACGCTGGGCCGATCGGTGCCTAGCATGGTGGCAAGAAAATCGTGCGTGATGCGCAGCAGGCCATTGCCAACGCGATCCTGGGTCAGCAACAGCCAGCGGGCAAGCCGCTGTTCAAGATCGTGCAGGCGATTGCAACCGGCAGTCTGCGCAACCTGCAACCCATGAACCGCCGCGTAGCGATTAAGCGCCGCTTCCAGATGTGGACAGGTGGGCAACGCCGACTGCAAAACGTCGGCTGCGATCCGGAAGCCGTCGCCGGCAATCTGCATCACCGCTAGGTGCGGGTTTCGCGTGAGCCCGGCGGACAATTGCACCGGTGAAAAGCCTTCGTTCCCCACCACGCCCACTTCCACGCTTTCCGCCTTGCGGGTGGTCATCACTAGAGAAACCATTCCGGAATTCAGAAAATAAGCGAACTCTACCTTCCGGTTGGGTTCATGCAGGTGCATGTGGTGAGGAAGATCCGATCCATTCCAGGGGGGCCGGATCGCCGCAAACTCATCGCCCGGAAGGGCGAGCAGAATGGCGTTGGATATGGGCTTCCCCTCGGTATTGGTGCGTTCTCCTGCGTGCAGAGGCTCTGCGCTGGCGCTCCGTGCTTTCATCGTAATCAGCTCTTTCTTTCTTGCCTGCGGTGTAGTAACTGAGATCACGGTTACTTGGATGCGTCGCAGTGCACTGCCGGGGCTGCGCGGAACGCGATAGCCGACAGGGAAAGAATCCGTACTCATACGAAAATAGGCGGGGCTGAAGCCTACAGGTGTTGCTGTATTTCTAGGGTCCAAGACAGCATGTTTTATTTGTAGGACATCCAACGTTCTGGATAGCGTAGTGTTCCGCCACTGCGCCGCATCTTCTTCGTCGGCAACAACCGATGGCGCTTCGAATCCTCATTGCCGACGACAATTACCTGATGCGCCAGGCGCTGCGGCGAACCCTGCAGAACGCGGGTGGCTGGGAAGTCATCGAAGCCGAGAACGGCGAAGATGCCGTGGCCAAGGCCCACGAGGTCAAACCGGACTTGATCATTCTGGATCTGGCCATGCCGGTGATGGATGGAATGCGGGCCGCGCGGGTCATCAGCACGGCCCTGCCCGAAATGCCGATCATCCTGCATACGCTGCACTGGACGCCGCGCATCAGCGTTGAGGCCCTGAAATGCGGCGTGCGCAAAGTTGTCGCGAAGTCCGACAGCGCGTCCATCATCGCAGCCGTGCGGGAATTACTGCCGCTTATTCGTTCGGCAGATCCGGCTTCGGCGGAGCAAGCTTCTGAGGCAAAGCCGCCTGCAGCGGGGAGCGATGCTGTCCGTCCGCATGACGGGAACGATCCAGCAGATCAATAAGTTGCCGGATCAGATCGGTAAATCTGCGATTGTCTTTTTCTTCTGCGATCTGTGCGCAGAGCACTTCCATTCGCACACGGTCTTCTGGAGTCATCGCATAGTAGGAGTCGAAAATGCCGGCTGGAGTCGTACGCGCGATGGCGTAGAAGTGAATCGAAGTTTCCGGAGAAAGTACGGATGGATTCCCCAAAGTACGGGAAATCACCGTACTCGAAAGCCGCTGCCTGCTTATTTCTTTTTCTTCTTCTTGGACGAAATTTTGCCCGCGGATTTCGGGGCAACTTTCTTTGCGGGCTTGGCTGCAGGTTTCTTAGCAGCTTTCGGCGGCGCTGCTTTCGCAGGAACTGGCTTCGCAGGCGCAGGTTTCGCGGGTGTTTTCACTTCGACCTTCGCGTGGGGTTTGGCTTCCACCTTGGCTCCCGGTTTGGCGGCGGCTGCAGGAGGAGCGACTGGGGCAGCTTCCGCCTTCCCCTTCTTCCCTTTCGCCGTAGCCTTCGCGTCGAGTGCTGGAGCTGGTGCTGCCGCCGCGAGAGCTTTGGCGCGTCCTCGACGTGGCGCTGGAGGCGGAGGCGGTGGTGGCGGCGCAAACGGTTTCAGGAATTTCAACGTCTCAGTGCGCGAGCGCAGCTTGCCATCGAGCAGCAACATGAATACGTCATGCGCCAGCTTGGGATACTCCGGCAACTGGGGAGTGATCAGCAATTCCGTCATCTCAGGCAACGGAAGCTTCTGCTGGATCTGCCGCCACTTGGTTAAGAAATTCTTGATCTTCTGCTCGACCGATTGCTGTTTCGCGGTGACAGCCAGGAACAGAATCATCTCCGGCCGCGCCGTCGAGAGCAGGTGCCATGTGCGCGAAGGCGTGGCCGCTTCCTTGCCCATCAGGCGCTTGGCCAATTCTTTGGAGTGATCTTCGATGTCGCGCCAGGCCTCCACCAGATCTTTGCGCGGAATCAGGCGCTGCAGATCAGAGACGTCTTTATCTGACAGCCGGGATGTCAGGAAGTACATCACGGCCGGACCGGCGTCGGGGGCATAGCCCAGATCGACCATCTGCTGGCGCGTCTTCATCAGCGCGCCCAAGCCTTCGGCATCCGCCTTGGCGCTGGTCCAATGCTCGTGAAGAACATCCAACCAGCCTTCTTTTTCGAGCATTTTCACCACGTGCAGCGGATCATCTTCATGCGCCAGGGCCGCGATCTCGTGACCGATGGAGCTGCGCAGAATGTGATCGATGTACTTGCCTTCTTTCGCGGCGTCGTAACGAGCCTGCGTGCGCTCTTCCAGCGGCCAGTGAAAACGCGCCGCAAAGCGCGTGGCGCGAATCAACCGCGAAGGATCTTCCAGAAATGAATAATTATGCAGAATGCGGATCAGCTTGGCTTCGATGTCGGCTACGCCGTTAAAGGGATCGAGCAACAGTCCGCGCGACCCTTCGTTCAACGAGAGCGCCATCGCGTTAACCGTGAAGTCGCGCCGCCGCAGGTCTTCATGAATCGTGGCCGGTGAAACGATTGGCGGCTTGCCCGTCTTCTCAAAAACTTCCGTCCGCGCCATGCTGATTTCCGCGCGGGCATTGCCGGGTAGGGCGATAAAAATCGTGCGCGCGTCTTCTTCCACCGCGGTGATTCTCGCCCCAGCCTTTTCCAGATCTTTTTGCAGCTTGAGGGGATTGCCCTGGACGGTGAAATCCAGATCCCGGATGGTGAATCCGCTGATAATGTCGCGGATGGCTCCGCCCGTCAGGTAAAGGTTCATCCCCGCCGCGCGGGTGACTTCTTGAATAAGGGCGGCGCCTTTGAGTTGGTCCGGCGAGAGCCGGAGTTCCATGGTGTAAATGTAATCAGCCATTCGCTTTCAAGCGGCCTTCCGACCGTCGAACCCGTTGCCCACTCTGATTTCGCCGGCCACTGCGACGATCACGCCGGATTGAACGGGTCGACATTTCCACATGATTTCCACAGCCACAACTGGCGTGCCCAGACGAGACCCAGTCACTCAGATGCAAGTGACTTAATTCAAAGTACTTAAGCGGAATGAAAACTTTGCGGCAAGCTAAAGAAAATAACACACAGTTTACATTTTGGCTACTGCCAAGGAGGATTCCGCCTGTTCAGGCCGGAAAAGTGCGAAAATCAGTGGCCAGTGCACGGCGACCAGTGGCTAGAAACGAGTTGATCCCGACTGGCCCTTGATCACCGACTACTGGCCACTCCTTCATGCCTTCGACGCACAAAAAAGTGATTGTCCGCAAGATGGACCGCGACTCCGTCTCGGGATACGTCTCGCCGGCGCAGTTTGTCCACGAAGGCAAGCTCGAACTGCTGAACACGGCGGGGACGGTCATTGCTATCGACCTGCGGGAGATCAAAGGAGTTTATTTTGTGCGTGAGTTTGGCGACTCCGAGTCGCTGACTCGCAAGACCTTTACATCCCGACCTCGATCGGAGGGCCTCTGGGTGCGCCTGCGATTCAAGGACAGCGAGACCCTCGAGGGGTTAATGCCCGCCGATCTGACCCAGACCACTCCCGAAGGATTCCTTGTGAACCCGCCGGATCAGCGCTCCAACACTCAGCGGATTTTTGTTCCCCGCACCGCGCTGGAATCGTTGACGGTCCTGGCGGTCATCGGCGCCAGCCGCCGGCAACGCCGCCCCGAAGATCAGCGCCAGGTGACTCTGTTCGAAGAGTAGCTGCGACCGCCCTCAGTGTGACAATCCTCAGTTCGAAGGCGTCAGCAGAAATGCGTGGTTGTGCCCGCCCTTCGTGCCGTATCCGGTGATCTGACCCACGTTGTTGATGGCATTGGCATTGATCAGCACCCAGCCGGAGTTGACCGGAATCAGCGTGTTCAAATCCTGCATACCCTTGCTCGACGTCCAGATCATGGCATGGGCGGCGTTATTGAAAAGATTTCCGTAACCCACGACCACGTCCGAATCGTTCACCGCAAAGGCTATGCTGTAACTTCCTAAGTTGATCACTCCGAGATCGTGAATTTTGTGCGAAGTGTCCCACATCACGGCGTGCCATAGCCCGCCCGTCGCGGTGCCATCGGATTGGCCGACAATCACTCCCGAAGTGTTGATCGCATTGGCGACGCTGGTAATCCCGCCCGGCAGCGTGCCCAGATTCGTCAGGCTCGATCCGTTCCAGAAAAATCCGCGCGAGGCGAAGGGCGGACCATAACCCAAAACCGATTCGCCCACGATGTCGCCCTTGTCATTGAGGTCGAGACCCGCATTAAAAATGGATTTCGTCAGCCCACCCAGGCTCTTGATCTTGTTGCTGGTCCAACTGGTCGCGTCGACGATCGCGCTCTTAAGGAACGAATCTCCGGCAATCTCGCCCGCCGAGTTGATCTGAAACGCCGCGCTGGAGGAGCCTCCAGAGAGCGTGCCGAGATCGGTAATTGCTCCCTTGGATGACCACTCAACCGCCACAAAATTGGTCGCGAGTTGGCCTTTGACATTGGAATAGCCCACGACGGTGCCGGAGTCGTTGATGCCTTGCGCCCCGCTGACCGTGGCTCCAGAAAGCGTGCCCAGGTCTTTCATCCCGCCGGACTTGCTCCACACAAAGGCATGCTGCCCGGGAACCAGCCCGGTACACGGATAGCCTTCAGCCGTCGCTGTATCTGAACAGCCGACCACATCGCCCAGATTGTTGATCCAGAATCCGCTGGATTCGTTGTCGCCCTTGAGCACACCAAGGTCGGTCACGGTGTAAGTTTGCGCCGTGGCCGCCACCGCCCCGGCCAATGCCAAAACTGCGAATATCGTTGCGTCTTTGCGCTTCATAGGGTCCCCAACATCCACTTCGGCTGTAGGTTCAGTATGCCATCGATAAGGAAAATTCAGCGGACTCGACAGTGCATTCTGCAACCTCTGTGCTGCAAGAAATCGCGCGGAAACATGCTTCATAGCTCGAAAATGCGATTGATCGACACTGTTATTTGGTGTACTGTCGCAGGTCCCAGCAGAAGCCCGTTTCTGCGGAGAGACGAGCCCGGCGACCTTTCCTTCCCTCTGCCGGTTCGGTCTTAATGGGCGTTCTATATCTCATGCCGTAGGTGTGCCGCCATGCCGAGTCGCACTTCGTCTAAGTGTTTGCAAGTGTCTCTGGTCGCAACGTTGTCTTTTACACTGGCCTGTTCCATCATTCTGGCACCCCCGTGTCTGGGCCAGGTAGCCGCCTCATCGCGCGGATTGATTACCCAAGCCGTCGATGAATCCCAGTTGACGACTCTGAAGGGGAACACGCATCCCCTGGCACGTCCGGAGTTCGACCTCGGCACCGCGCCGGCGAGCCTGCCCATGCTGCGCATGCTGCTCGTGCTGAAGCGCAATCCCGAGCAGGAAACTGCCCTGCGCAAGTTGCTCGACGACCAGCAGGACAAGCACTCGCCGAACTATCACAAGTGGTTGACGCCTGATGAATTCGGCAAGCAGTTCGGCCCTACCGACACCGACATGGCGACGATAGCGACGTGGCTGCAATCGCACGGCTTTGAAGTCGGATCGACCAAGGGACGCACGGTGCTGGAATTTTCAGGATCGGCCAGCCAAGTCCAGGAAGCCTTCCACACGACAATTCACAAGTACGTGGTGAATGGCGAACAGCACTGGGCGAACGCCAGCGATCCGATGATTCCGACCGCGCTAACTCGAGCGGTGGCGGGAGTATTGACGCTACACAACTTCATCAAGAAACCGACGATTCACTTCAGCGGTGAGCCCATTCCGGCGAAGCTGGTTCAGGGAAAGAAGCGGCCGCAGGTAACCTTCCCGGGGCAGAATGGGCAACCAGCCATCAACGCGCTGGCACCGCAGGATTATGCGGTGATTTATAACATCAACCCGGTCTATAACGCTAATATTACTGGCACCAGCATCGCCGTTGTCGCTAGGAGCAACCTGTTTAATGGCGGCAGCGACGTCTTCGATTTCTTCCAGACGATCGGAACAGGAAATAATTCTAGTCGTCTCGGACCCCTCGTAGTCCTTGACGGCCCGGATCCGGGCGACTTGGGGGGCGGTGAGGAAGCGGAAGCCACATTGGATTCGACATGGTCAGGAGCGATAGCTCCCGGAGCAAATGTATTCTTAGTGGTTTCGGCCACAACGAATACAACGGACGGCATCGACCTGTCGGAAACGTACATCATCGAAAATAATCTGGCGGATGTAATGACAGAAAGTTTCAGCGCTTGCGAGTTATACGCGACGGACGCCCAGCTCGCCGGCGCCAGCGCCATGGCCGAACAGGCCGCCGCGCAGGGCATCACCTATTTCGTCTCGACCGGCGACGATGGCGCTGAGGGATGCGACGACCCGAATACTCCTCCGGCCACCAATCCAATCTCAGTCAATTATCTTGCCTCGACTGCTTTCAATGTTGCTGTTGGCGGTACGATGTTCAACGAGAACGGCGACCCAAGCAAGTATTGGACGTCGACCCCGCCGATTTCCGAAACCGCGATTTCGTATATCCCCGAGGATGTGTGGAATGAAAGCAGCTTGAGCAATGGACTTTGGTCAAGCAGCGGCGGCGCCAGTGCGGGGAACATTCAGAGCGGAGTTGGAACGACAGGAGGAGTTCCGAAACCCAACTGGCAGTCCGGGCTGAGTAGTATTCCTGACGATGGGGTGCGTGATCTCCCTGACGTTTCCTTGACTGCGGCGGGGCATGATCCGTACCTACTTTGTCTTGAAGATTCATGTCAGCCGAACAGCCAGGGAGAGATTTTTGTTTATTTCATCAGTGGCACGTCAGCTTCGGCGCCATCATTCGCGGGAATTATGGCGCTGATCGACCAAGGCGCAGGGGATCAACGCCAAGGTCAGGCCAATTATGTTCTTTACCGCCTCGCCGCCGAACAGGCCGCTTATCCTTCGCAGTGCAACGGTTCAGACACCACGACGCCCCCCACAAGTATGTGTGTGTTCAATGACGTGACGGTCGGAAATAACGTGGTTCCGGGCGAAGTAGGTACAAGCTATCAGGCTAGCCCAGGCTTTGATCAGACGACCGGGTTGGGATCGGTGAATGTGGCCAACCTCCAGAGCCAATGGGCCAGCGTGGCCTTTAACGCGACCACGACGAGTATCTCCCTAGGCGCTTCCGGGATCATGCACGGTTCGCCCATGCCGTTTTCGGTCAGTGTTAGTCCGAACAGTGGCACGGGAGTTCCCACTGGCGGCGTGGTCTTGTTCGGATCGGGAAGCTTCGGTTACTCTCCACAGCCCACAACTGTTGGACCGTTTGCGCTAACCGATGGCAGCGTTTCTTCTACCACTACGGATCTGCCGGGAGGAACTTATATCGTCACAGCCACATATTCGGGAGACTCGACCTACGCCCCGAGCACGTCGCCGGGCTCTAACGTCTTCACCATTAACCCGGAGCCAAGTGCCACGACGGTCTCAGTTCTGAGTATCAATCAGAGTGGAAATCCAATTCCATTCACCAGCGGCCCATTTGGCAGCTTCGTATACCTGCGCGCGGATGTGGCCGGCCAGTCTGGACATGGCGTCCCGACTGGGACAGTCACGTTCAGCGATACCTTTGGGACAATCCCGGGTGGGAACGCCTTCACCTTGAACAGCCAGGGGAATACTGCCAATCCGAACGGGGTGTCGATCTTCGACACCGGCACACACACTATTTCCGCCAGCTACAGCGGAGATTCGAGCTTCAACGCGAGTAGTACGACCCAGTCGCAGACTTTCACTATTACTCCGGGCTTCTCCGCGGCGATCTCATCGTCGCAATCCACCGTGGTGATTTCGGCCCCGGGCTCCACTGGGCAGTCGTCCGTGTCGGTTTCCAATTCCACGGGCTTCAGCGGCACTATCAGCTTAGCGTGTAGCGGACTTCCGTCGGAAGCGTCGTGCGCCTTCTCTCCGTCGTCGGTGACGGCCAGCGGCACGGCGGCGACTACGACGGCTACGATCAACGTCACTACGACCGCTCCCACCGCCGCTGCGTTGCAGACCAATCGCAGGCCGTTTCTGCTTGCCCACTGGATGATGGGGATGGGCATCTTCTCCCTTGTGCTGTGCGGCAGCCAGAGGCAACGCCGGGGAGTTCGGTTCCTGATGCTGCTGGCGATGTTAGTCGTAATTCCGGCTTGCGGCGGTGGAGGCTCCGGCTCTTCCCAGCCGCCATCGAATCCGGGCACGCCCGCAGGCACCTACAACGTCACCGTCACCGCTACCAGTGGCTCAACTACAAACACCACCGGGTTTGTGCTGGTGTTGCAATAGACGCCTGCAGATCGCGCAGAGAGGTTAGAGGCAGAGCGTATGTTGTCGTAGTGTACGATTTACTGTTTAGCTGCGACTCCATCCAATGAAACTTTCTGCCATTGCCTCTGCCCTCAACCTGCGCCTGGAAAACGGATCGCCCGACACGGACATCACCGGCCTCAATGGGATCGAGCAGGCTGGGCCGGGTGAGTTGACGTTTGTTTCGAATCCCAAGTATGGCGCGGCGGCGCGCACGACTCGGGCGTCGGCTGTCATCGTCTCCGAAAACTTTCCTGCCATTCCTGCGCCCATGCTTCGGGCAAAAGATCCGTACCTGAGCTTTGCGCAGGCGCTGGAACTTTTTCATGCGCCATTGCGATATGAACCGGGCGTGCATCCCTCGGCTGTCGTCCATCCGACAGCGAAGATTGGCCCGGGAGCGCACATCGGACCTTATGTCGTGGTGGGCGAGAACGTTACGATCGGCGCCAACGCGGTCCTGCTGGCGCATGTGGTGCTCTATCGCGGCGTGACCATCGGCGACAATTTTTTCGGCCACGCTCACTCCGTGGTGCGGGAGAACTGCCGCATCGGTGACAACGTACTTCTGCAGAATGGCGTCATCATTGGTGCTGACGGATTCGGCTTCGCGAAAACCGCGGAAGGCCGCTGGCACAAAATTCCGCAACCAGCTTCGGTCGTCATCGGAGACGATGTCGAGATTCAGGCGAACTCGTGCATCGATCGCGCCAGCGTGGGCGAAACCCGCATCGGACGCGGCGTTAAGGTCGACAACCTGGTGCAGGTCGGCCACGGATCGCAGGTCGGCGAAGATGCTCTGTTATGCGCACAGGTGGGATTGGCCGGTTCCAGCGAGATTGGCAACAAGGTCATTCTTACCGGCCAGGTGGGAGTGGTTGGACACTGCAAGGTCGGCGACAACGCCATCGTGACGCCGCAAAGCGGTGTCGCGAATGACATTGAGAGCCGGGGCCATCGTCAGTGGCGCGCCCGCCGTGGATCACAAACTCTGGCTGAAGTATTCGGCAATTCTGCCTCGCTTGCCTGAGATCGCACGCGCCATCCGGAAAATTCCAAAAGAATAACCACAGAGGACACAGAGGATCACAGAGGCTCAAGCTAAAGATCTGCCTCTGTGCTCCTCAGTGTCCTCCGTGGTTGCGTTCTGCCGGTACTCTTCCGGCAACCCGCTCTCGATCGCGGCGCGGACCTTTTCCATCAACTGGTCGCGGTCGCCAAAATCTTTGGGCTCGATCTGGGGATGGAAAATCACTTTGACCAGCGCAGGCTTGACCGCGAATCTTCCTTTCGGCATGGCGTAGTGCGTGCCGACAATGGTCATGGGAATAATCGGAACACCGCACTCCATCGCCAGATAAAATGGGCCTTTTTTGAAAGGCAGCAGCTTGCCATCGAAGGAACGTTTGCCTTCGACATAGATCGTCATGTTCAAGCCCTGGTCGATAACAGCTTTTGCGTCCTTCACAGCATCGATGCCGGCGTCGCGATTCCCGCGATCGACGGGCACCAGCGATCCCAGTCGCATGGCGCGCCCGAGGATCGGCGTTTTGAACAACTCCTTCTTCACCATCACCGACGAACGCCGCGGAATCAGAGGAATCTGAATTGGCGGATCCAGATTCGAAACATGATTCGTCATGAAGATATAACTGCGCGAATGGTCGAACTGGTCGAGGCCCACCGCTTCGACGCGCACTCCCGCCAGACGCACTCCGGTGGATGCGCCCCACATGAACATGCGGTAGAGCAGGCTGGGGTCACCCGTGATGAAAGTCCACGGAAACCCGATCAGTGCGGCCACAGGAGCTGCGAGGCTCCAGAAGCCGAGCATGATGAGAGTGTGGATCATAGTGAAATCTGATGCGGGATCTATTGCGGAGTCGTAACTACGGCGCTCTGGGCCGCCTCGGCTTCACCTTTCAGCCAGGCCGCACGGCGGGCGCGTTGGGCGGCCGTGACCTGATCCAGATCTTTCACCCCGTAAGAAATTTCTTGTTTGCTTCCGACCTTCCACTTGAGATCGCGCTCACCGCCCCGCCGTCCTCGAACCTTAACGCTGATGGTGTCGCCCGGAACCAGCCGGGCCAATTCCTGGCGCGATTGCTCTACCGATTTTCCCTGTAACTCCAGAATCGCATCTCCGACTTGTAAGCCGGCGCGTGCCGCGTCGCTATTCGGAGTGACTGCGCCGACGGTGATGGGGCCCTCGAAATTCCGCGATGCGAAGAAACCCGTATCCGCCGACGTGCTCGACTCCGTTTCTACGCGCAACCCGACCGAACGGAGAAAATCATCCCACGGAATCTCTTCGGTGCCAGCAACATACTTTGTGAAAAACTCGCTCAAATCTGCGTGGCTGACGGCCTCCGCCGCTTCACGGACTCCGTTCGAATCGTCAAAATAGCGGCCCTTCTTGGCATAGTTGTTGTTCATCCACTGCAGGACTTCGCGCAACGAGGCCTGGCCATGACTGGCCTGGCGCACCGCGAGATCGAGCATGATTCCGAGCAACTCACCTTTGTTGTAGTACGAAATACTGCGTTCTGTGCCGGCGGTAGTACGTATCGCCCTCCAGCCACGCATCGAGGCTCGACTCTTCGACCGATTGCGTCAAATGCGCAGGACGACTTTCCAGTTCGGTGATCTGCTCGCCCAGGCGATGCAGATAAAGTTTCTCGTCAATCAGGCCCGCCCGCAACTCGGCAATTCCCTCGACCGTGCTGGTCACGCCCTCGCTGAACCAGAGCGCGCGCGTGTAATTCTCTTTCGTGTAATCCACAGGTTGCAGGGTTTGCGGGCGGATTCGCTTTACATTCCACAGATGGAAAAACTCATGCGCGGTGACCGACCGCCAATCCGTCGGGCAGATCCTTCAGCATTCCAGCGTTCAGTTCAATCGCGGTCGAATATGCGTGCTCCATTCCGCCCCCAGCGGGGCCGCGCGGAAAGTGATAAAGAAACATGTAATTGTCGAAGGGGCGATCGTTCATCCAGCTCGTCTCCGCCGCGACAAGTTTGTGCAACTGGCCAACGATGTTCTCCATGTCATAGTCAGCGGGATCCGCGTCAACGATAACCCGGAAGTGACCACCAGCTTCGTCGAAGTCAGCTTCCTTGAAATCGCCAATCTCCACCGGCGAGTCCACCAGGCGATCGTAATTCTCCGCTTCGAATATGGGTCCGGGGAGTGGCGTGGCTATGCGCCATCCTTCGGAATTTCAAATGAGACCACGTCTTTGCGCGAGCGGTCATCAACGGGATACATCAACACTTCCGCGAGATTCAGGAAAGCGTGATGCGAATTTACTTGCGCCCCAAAAGGACCAGGGGAGTCGGCATAGATTTCGTAGTCGATGACAGCTCCGCCTTGTGCGCCGGAAATGTGCCAACGGCTTTTGTCGAGCAGGCGCACAGCAAGCGCGCGTCCGCCGGGTGTGCGAGCGCGCAACCAGTTCACATATTGAGCGAAGTCGCGGACCTGGTAAGTAGCATTCCACACCGGCAATTGCAGATCTTGCTCGGCCTCTCCCGCTGGAACTTCCATATGAACATGCAGCAAGTGTTGATCGAGATCGAAAAGCGAGATCGTGTAGCGAACTGGAGTCGCAGTTCCGGCGTCTTCACGACTCTGAAGTTTTGGCGCGGCCCATGCGGATTCGGAAATGCAGATAGCAAGAAAAAGAGGGAAATAGCGCGCGACGCGCATCAGGATTTCACCTCCGCTGCCTTGGCGCTTCCACTCAGTTCACGGATACGCGCCGGCAGCTTTTCATAAATCCCGCCGAACCCGCCGTTGGAAAGGATGGCGACCACATCGCCGTCGCGCAATTCCGGAGCGATCGATTCCACGATGGCATCGGCATCCGGCAAAAGGCGCGCGCGGCGGCCATACGCTTCAATTTCCGCGGCCAGCGCGGGCAGTTCCAGCCGTTCGTTCTCCGGAACCGCTTCCGAGCGAAACACTCCGGCAACGATGACTTCATCGGCCATCGCCAGGCTGCGCGCCAGGTCCCCCTGCAAAATGCGGCGGCGCAAAGTATTGGAGCGCGGCTCGAGAATCGCCCACAGACGCGCACCCGGATAGCGCGCGCGCAGCGCTTTCAATGTGCCGGCAATCGCAGTGGGATGATGCGCAAAGTCGTCGATGATGGTGACGCCAGCAACCTGCGCCTTCACTTCCAGCCGGCGCTTCACGCTCTTGAAGGTCTTCAGCGCATCAGCAATGGCTTCCTTCGAAAGGCCGCACGAAGCAGCGATCGCCACGGCTGAGGTCGCATTCCAAACGTTGTATTCACCAGCCAGGGCGAATTCAAGATCGGCCCAAGGCTGACCATCGCGTGAAACCGTCCACGACGTGCGCCCCGGATCGAGTTTCAAATTCGTGACTCGCCAATTCGCGCGCGCGCCGGCGCCATAACGCTCCACCGGACAGAATGCCTTCGCCAAACAGCGCTCCAGACTTGGGCTTTCCTTCGCGTCTCCAGCCACTCCATCGAAAGCGATGATTCGTCCGCGGCGCGGAATCAGGTTGACGAGGCGCTTGAACGCCGTCTCCACCGCGTCGAGATCCTTGTAAATGTCGGCGTGATCAAACTCGACCGAAGTCAAGATCACCGCATCCGGAAAGTAGTGCAGAAATTTCGGCCCCTTGTCGAAGAACGCAGTGTCATATTCGTCCCCTTCAAGGATGAAATGCTTTCCTTCTCCCAGCTGAAAACTAGAGCCAAAGTTCTCCGCGATCCCGCCGATCAGAAAGGAAGGCTGCAGGCCTGCGGACTGAAAGATCCACGCCAGCATGGAAGTGGTCGTCGTCTTGCCGTGAGTTCCAGCCACAACCAGAACTTCTTTGCCGCGCAAAAACTCGTCATGCAGCAGCTGCGGCAAAGAACAGAAAGGAATCCGCTGGTCGAGCACAAATTCCAATTCGACATTGCCGCGCGAAATCGCATTTCCGATGACGACCAAGTCGGGCTTCGGATCAAGATTTTTGGCATCAAAGGGCTGCGCCACTGGAATGTCCAATTGGCGCAGGAAATCTGACATTGGCGGATAAGCAGCAGCATCCGAACCTGTCACGTGAAACCCGCGCTGTTTCAGCATTCCGGCCAGCGAAGCCATCGCCGTGCCGCAGATACCGATGAGATGTATGTGCTTCTTCTTCGTCATTTCCGGGATTGTCTTTTCTTAGGTCACAAAGTTGCAGCAGCGTCTAGCCACTCGCCGCGGACTCCAGGATTCTCAGCGCAACACGGCCGCCACTCACCGATAGTTTCGCCTGCACCCCGAATGGCAAGGTGATGTTCTCACCCGCAACGTGGCCCGAGCGCACACCGTAGGCGATCGGAATGCCGAGATCACCAACGATGCGCGTGACTACCTCCTCGAGAGTGTAGCCCTGGGTGGCAGTCTGCACGCAATCCAGCATTTCGCCGAAAACGATGCCGCGCACTCCGTCGAAATGCCCCGCCAGTTTTAACTGCATGAGCATGCGATCGATCTGATACGGCTTGGCAGCGAGGTCCTCGATAAATAAAATGCTGCCTTTCGTTTTGATTTCATAAGGCGTTCCCAGAGATGAAACCAGGATCGAGAGACAGCCACCGTACAGCTCACCTTCGGCTTCGCCTTCAACTAATCCCTTGACGTCGGCGGCGATTAGCACATCCCAGGCTGCATCCCCTGACAACGCGGCTTGCCACGACAGGATATCCACGCCGTCTTCATGCGCCCAATCTTTCGCGGCCATGGGCCCGTGGAAAGTCACCAGGCCCGCGGCATCCAGAAAGTGCGTCAGCAGACAAGTGATGTCGCTATAGCCGACAAAAATCTTCGCGTGCGCTTTGATCTTCTCGATATCGAGCAAAGGCAGCAGATAATTCGCGCCGTACCCGCCGCGCGCACAAATGATCGCCCGCACTTCGTCGCGCACAAACATCTCTTCCAACTCGCGCGCCCGCCGCTCCAGAGAGCCGGCGAAATAAAGATCCTGTTGCAGAATCGAATCGAGATAGAACGGCCGGTATCCCGCCCGCCGCAGGGCTTCGCATCCCCGATCGAGGTCGGCCTTGTTGATAAGGCTGGCGGGCGCAACAATGCCCACGGTATCGCCCGCGCGCAACGCGGGAGGCTTGATGCGCCGAGGTCGTGATGATGTCATGATGAAAAACAACTCCCGCAAGAACCCGGCGGGAACCACTGCGCTGCAACGCTGCACTTCAGCTCAGAAAGAATTCTCCGCGACACACCAACTTCGCCGGCCCGCGCAACAAAATCTTACTACCGTCCCGGCGGACCACCTGGGTTCCTCCCGGCGCATGCACTTTCACCGGCGAATCGGCGTGCCCGGTCGCCATCGCTGCCATAGCAGCGGCGCAAGAGCCGGTTCCAGAACTCTGGGTCTCCCCGGCGCCACGCTCAAAAAAAAGCGTGCTCAGTTCCCGCTTATTGTCGACTCTCACAAACTCGACATTCACTCCCTGGGGAAACTGCGCATCGCGCTGAATCTCCGCCGCACGCGCCTGCCAGCCCGGAATGAACTCCTGAACGAAAGAAACGAAGTGGGGATTTCCCATCGAGACCGGGATGCCCTGCACATCGCCCGCACTCAGCTTGACCACGATCTCACTAGCCACCACGGCCTCGCCCATCTCAGCTTCAAACTCATAGTCGGAATCGCTGCGTCCGGTCAGAGTACACACTTTCGTTCCGGCCCCGGTCAGGATCGAGAGTCCGTTCCTTCGCCTTGGTCGCACAGATATAGGCCGCGACACACCGCGTGCCGTTGCCCGAGATTTCCGCCGGCGACCCATCGGCATTAATCAGGCGTATCTCGGCATCGGCCGAAAAATGCGGGGACATCCACTCCACTCCGTCCGCTCCGACGCCATCGTGCCGGTCACAAATCCGCCGGGTAAACGCGGCCACATCTTCAGGAGCCGTGGCGGCGTCAATCAGCAGAAAATCATTTCCGCAAGCGCTGGCTTTAACGAATGGAATGGTACGCAATCCCGAGTTCATTCGCGTTCTACCTGCCTCAACGAGGCTGCATTCTTCAATACGGCGTGCTCTGGATGGCCGGATTCTAACACTCCGCTCCGTCGCACCTGCGTTAACGCACAAGATTACCGCGCGCGATACAAAATCGCGGCCGCTTGCCCGCTGACGTGAATTTCTACTAGTTCCTCCAGATGATCGGACCGCACAGCTTTCCATACCGGATCGCCTTCGAAGGCAATCACGTAATCAACGTAACGGGAAGGATCAGCCAGAGCGCGCTCCCACAATCCGTCCGGATCGTCAGGCTGCTTCCACACGCGGTGGTTGCCTTCGTTGATCACATCCTTCAGCGGAATTCCGGCCCGCTCAACTGCGCCCACGTGATCGCCTAAGTACATGAGGAGAGTTGCATTCTCAGGAAGTTTTTGCAGCGAGTTGGCCAACTGCGTTTCCAGCTGATTGCGGGTTCTCATGTTGACTTCGGCTTCGCGCAGGCAAACCGGCTCGGTGCGCCAGATCGATACGAAACTCGCGGCCACGAATACTATCAAGGCCAGCCAGCACGCAAGGCGCAGGCGCCAATCCCATTTCTCGAATCGCAACACAAGCCATACGATCAGCGCTAAGCCCACCGCGAATGCGGGAAGCAACTGCAATCCATAACGCACGTTGTAAAGCGTGAAGGGCCACCACGCCGGAACGAAGATGGGCACTCCACCGTAGGCCACAGACAGGGAATAAAACAGCAACGGCGTCAGAAGAAACAGTAGTGGAAAAGCACTGGGCGCGCTAGCCGGGCGCTTCGCATCCGCCTGCGCAGAGCGGGAACCACTTGCTACGGCGCCCAGACCTGCAAGCGCCAGCAGAATCCACGCTCGTCCCAACCAGTCGTTCGCCGCAACATTTTCCTGGGCAGATTTGAAGAAGTACAATCCCGCAGTCAGTGGATTGTTCGTGCCCGGATGTCCGACGTTGCCTGCGTTCTGAGTCCTCTTTTCGATTGCCTTCGCCGAGTACGGACCGTTTTCAAATTCCAGCGGATTGCGGTAGACAATTCCGTTATAAGCCAGCCACAGCGTGGGCGCCATTGCTGCGATCAGTACGAAATGAATCAGCATGGCTCGCGGCAGTTTCTTCTCTCGCGACACCACGGTTCGCAGCACGACGGTACCCGCGATGGCCGCAGTCAGAAACCATCCGTCATAACGCGTCAGACAGGCGGCCGCCAGGCAGAGGCCGCATTTATTGAGAGCACCAAGATCTCCGCGCACAAATTCGCTGAGGTACACCACCGCCCAGATGAAAAATGCGAGGTACAGCGGCTCGCCCATAGCGGTCGTCTGCATGTAAATCAAATTCGGATTGGCCGCGTAGATGAACGCTGCCATCCACGCGGCAACGTGAGCCATCACATCGCGCTCAACTCCACGCGAGAGTGCGCCCCGCACCAGCCGGAATATCCCCACCACTCCGAACACGAACGCCACCAGCGACGGGATCGATCCGCCTCCGCCGTGCTGCCACATCGACTTCGAGACCAGAAACGGGATCATCAACAAATGCGGCAGCGGCAGCCACACTGTTCCTAACTGAAGCAGGCCGGGAGTCCGGGAATCGAAAACGCGGCGCGCAATGTTGATATGCGCCACGGCATCCCCGTAGAGGATCACCTCGCCGCGCTGATAGTAATAAAGGAAGGAGACAACCGAAACGCAAGTGGCCACCCAGGCAAGCAGTTTGCCCTCGGAATCCCAAGGAGCAACGGCCGGCGGCTTCTTGATTCGCTTGGGCATTTCGATTGTCCGAGTGAGAACTTTGTGCGACTACTCGAGGTGGGTTAACTCGCGAAAGATCTGAAAGCGGGCATCGATCTCTTCGCGGCTTAATGACTGCAAACGTTCCGTGCCGAACTGCTCGACCGCGAACGATCCCATGACGCCACCGTAGAAAAGCGCCCGCTTCAATACCTCTCGATTTACGACCTCTTGCGATGCCAGATAGCCCATGAATCCGCCGGCAAAGGAATCCCCGGCGCCGGTCGGATCTTTCACCTCTTCAATCGGCAGCGCCGGAGCGCGAAATGGATGCCTCCCCACGCCAAATGCGCCCTCGCGAAAGAATATGGTCGCTCCATACTCGCCATGCTTGATCACCAGGGCCTGCGGCCCCATCGCCAGAACTTTTTGCGCGGCGCGCGGCAAGTTGGTTTCGCCCGCGAGCATCTTGGCTTCCGTGTCGTTGATGAGCAAAACGTTCACCAGCTTCAACGTCTCGGCGAGTTCCTTCGGCGTCCCCTTGATCCAGTAATTCATGGTGTCGCAGCCGGTGAGGCGCACTCCATTCATGTTGCGCCGAACGTTGGCCTGCAGCGTGGGCTGGATATTCGCGAGAAAGAGATAATCCGTGTCTTCGTATTCTTTGGGGATCTGCGGGTGGAATGTTTGGAACACGTTCAGGTCGGTGAAATCGGTTTTAGCTTCGTTAAGATTGTCAGAGTACGAACCGCCCCAGCGAAAAGTCTTCCCTTTGGAACGCTCAATGCCGCGCGTATCGATGCCGTGCTGATGGAATACTTTTTCCTGCTCGGGCCCGAAGTCATCGCCCACAACGGCCACTACGCGAACTTGCGTGAAGTAACTGGCCGCCAGCGCGCAATACGTAGCCGCACCGCCGAGAATGCCCTTCACGCTTCCCGACGGCGAAGTGATGTCATCGTACGCAACCGATCCCACAACCAACATGCTCATTCAGGATTTCCTTAAGAAGAATTGGATTGGATCTTATGAAGCGTCGCAGCTCGCTAGCCCTTCATGTACTTCCCGATAATCAGCTTCAACTTTTTCCTGGTAGCGGCTGGTATTTTCTTACGGTCCGTAAGGATCGCATGCGCCAGCGCCGATCCGCATTTGCACGCCCGACCTTTCGGCATCGCCGCCACCGTTGCCTGCAAGACCCTCGTGGCGTTTTCGGCATTCTTCACCAGCACCGCCACAATTTGATCCACCGTCACTGAGTCATGATGCGGATGCCAGCAGTCGTAGTCCGTCACCATCGCAACCGTGACGTAGCACAGCTCGGCCTCGCGCGCCAGCTTGGCTTCCTGCAGATTGGTCATGCCAATCACATCCATGCCCATCGCAGCGATACACATTGGATTCGGCCTTGGTCGAAAATTGCGGCCCTTCCATGCACAGATAAGTACCGCCGAGCTTGCCAACCACTCCCGCTTCCTTGCAGGCTGACTCGACGACTCGCGCCAGTTCCCCACAGACTGGATCGCCGAAGCCAATGTGCGCGACAATCCCGTTGCCAAAAAAAGTATCGACGCGATGTCGCGTGCGATCGAAAAATTGATCGGGAATCACAAACTCCGTCGGCTTGTGCTCTTCCTTCAACGATCCCACGGCAGAGATCGAGACAATTCGCTCCACACCAAGCTGCTTGAACCCATGGATATTGGCGCGAAAATTCAGTTCGCTGGGTAGAATGCGATGGCCGCGCCCGTGCCTCGCCAGAAATGCAACCTTACGACCTTCGAGCATGCCGCAAATGTAGGCATCCGAAGGCGCGCCAAATGGCGTCCGAACCCGCACCTCTTTGGCTTTGGTTAATCCCGGCATCGAATACAGGCCACTACCGCCGATGATGCCGATTTCCGCTTGGGGCAAAGATCCTCCAGAACTTTTTACAGCTGAGAGTCAAACTCGCGATTATACAGGAGGGATATTTACCGCTGACGGCAGAACTACATAGTTGATAGGAGTCATTCTGAGCGGAGCCGCATTTCGGGCGAAGCGAAGAGTCTCACGCGCGTCGGTATTCGATCGAGAGAAGAAACTACATCTTGTACTTGCCCAAATCCTCGTCGTTCAAACCTTCCAGCCACTTGCGCAACTCTTCGCTGGTGACCCGATCCGACATGTTCGCAGCCAGCTTTGAACTCTTCAGCACCAGATCATCCACGAAGATCGGACAGTCGACCCGCAACGCCAGCGCCAGCGCATCCGAAGGCCTGGAATCGATGCTGATGACTTCGCCGCTGCGCTCCAGCCAGATGACGGCGTAAAACGTGTCTTCGCGCAGCTCCGTGACCACGACTTTGTGCACCTGCGTTTCGAGGCCGGTCAGGACGTTCTTGATGAGGTCGTGCGTCATCGGACGCGGAGTGTTCACCTTCTCCATTTCGAGCGCGATCGCATTCGCCTCGTAAACCCCCACCCAGATGGGCAGAACCGTATCTCCGCCCACATCCTTAAGTATAACTATGGGCATATTGGTGACGGGGTCCATTAACAAGCCTCGAATTGTCATTTCCACTTCCATCGTGAGCTCCCGATGTTTTTTCTTATACCACTATTTCGCCCAGCAGGCTGTTGGGAAAACTGCTGGTGACCCGCACTTTCACATAGCTTCCCACCTTGGGACCGGCACTGGCGGTGAAGTTCAGCGTCTTGTTCTGCGAGGTGCGGCCGATCCACTGGTTGCGCGCCTGGTTGCGGCCTTCCACCATGGTCTCCGTGATGGTGCCAACGTATTTCTTGTAGCGCTGGATCTGAATTTCGCGCTGCCGCGCCATCAATATTTCCAGGCGACGCGATTTCTCTTCTTCCGGAATAACGTCATCGAGGTTGAGCGCCGGAGTGTTGGGGCGCGGCGAATATTTGAACGCGAAGACAGCGTCGTAGCCGACTTCATCGAGCAGGCTGAGCGTCTCGGAGAAATCGGCTTCCGTCTCTCCCGGAAATCCCACGATCACGTCGCTGGTGATGCTGATCTCCCGCTTCGCGGCTTTCATCCACGCAATGCGTTCGAGATATTGCTCGCGCGTATACAGACGCTGCATCGCATCGAGCACGCGCGTAGAACCGCTTTGCACCGGCAGATGAACGTGGTCGCAAAGTGTGGGCACCGCGTCGATGGCGTCGACGATGTCGCGCCCAAAGTCGCGCGGATGCGAGGTGGTGAAGCGAACGCGATGAATGCCGGGAATCTCTGCTACGGCCGCCAGCAGTTCGGCAAACGAACGTTTCTTGCCGGAGTCTCCGCAGTCCGGATCTTTGTATGAATTCACATTCTGGCCCAGCAACTGAATTTCCGTATAGCCGAGATCGGCCATCTGGCGGGCTTCGGCGAGCACCGACTCCGAGGTGCGGCTGCGCTCTTTGCCGCGGGTGAACGGCACCACGCAGTATGCGCAGAATTTGTCGCAGCCTTCGATAATCGTGATGTAACCGCGATGTGGATTGGTGCGAGCGGTGAACTCGGTCTCGAAACACTCGTCGGTCTGCCGATCGTCGAGCCCCGTCACGCGCTGGTTCCCGGCCTGAATCTGCACCAGCATTTCTGGCAGGTTGCGGTATGACGCCGATCCCGCAACCAGCGAAACGTAGGGCGCGCGCTCGAAAATCTTTTCGCCCTCTTGCTGCGCGACGCATCCGAGCACACCAAACGTCTTGCCCTGCGCTTTGTATTTCTTGTAATCGGCGAGCCGGTTGAATACCTTCTGCTCGGCTTTATCGCGGATGGAGCACGTGTTGTAGAGCACCAGGTCGGCCTGCTCGACCGTCTCCACCTGCCGGTAGCCTTCCCGCACCAGCGTGCCCACGACCTTTTCCGAGTCGTGAACGTTCATCTGGCAGCCGAAAGTTTCGAGATAAAAGGTCTTTTGCGGACCCGGTTGTGGAACCCCAGACATACGCCAAGTATAGCGCGGCGAGAGCCTCGGCCCCGCAACTCGCAGCCGTTTGCGTCAGAATCAGACCGTAGATTCGGGCTGAACGCGGGTCCGGTAGGGTTCTTTTTCCGGCGCGGGCGCTCCGGAGACGGGGAAACCCCGAGTTCCTTCTCCGCCCCTTGAGAAAAAGGGGGTAACTTCGACTCGCAGTGCCCGTTCGTAATTTGTGAGGCTTACCAAAGAGTAGTCCAATGAATTTGCCGACCTCGTCACGTTATTCGCGGCAAGATTCTGCTCGCTGAATCCTGCCGTTCACAAGAAACCTCTCTGGCCGAACGGGATATTCAGCTGTGAAACGTCGGCGAAAAGCGACAATCCTTTGGATCGATGACCATTTGCGCGACCCCCTCGGATACAAGCTGCGGCTCGAAGAAAGCGGCTACGAGGTGGTAGAGGCCGTCGGCAGCAAAGAAGGGCAACGACTTCTCTTCGCGTATGCGGTCGACGCCGTCGTGGTCGACAACGAGATGCGCGGAACGGACGGCGCCCTCTTCGCCGAGCGATTGAAGGGCTTGAAGGGACATGTTCCCATCCTGCTTCTCTCCGCCTATGGTCCGCCTGCAATCCAGTTTCGTTCCGTCGACCGGTACTTCTCCAAATCGCAGCCGCCAGAATTGCTTCTGGCCACACTGCATGGCCTGCTTTCCGGGGCCGTCCAACCTTTCTTCTACCGCTGGCTCGATCAGTGGAAAATGCGAAATCACGCGGAGAAACTATGAAATTCCTGGATACGCTCGTTCGACTTGCCTGCTCGCATAGTTTCGGCTGGCCGCGTGCTGACGCCTGCGGTCGCCATTACCAGGTCTGCCTGCACTGCGGAACGGCCTACGAGTACGACTGGGATGGAATGCGGCAGACCGGGCGCCTGCTGCCGCTGCCCAGCGTGGCCGCGTCCGCCAACGAATTGAACAAGTCCACCTCGTGGGGTTGGCGATGAGCCCTTCGGCTCGCGCTCCGCTTCGTTTGCGCGCTCCTCGCGTCACCGCGCCCAACGGCTCGTTCGTCAGCGTTCAACTCGAGAACGGCCGCCATTTCACTGCGCGGCTCCAGAGAATCTCTCTGACCGGAGGCTTGCTCGATCTGCCGGTCTATCTCGAAGAGCGCGTTTCGTTCGGCTTCACGCTATCGATTGGATCCGGTGTCGTGCAGGGGCGGGCCGAGTCGCTGTTTCCCATGCGAAGCGTCACCGGATATCTGCAGCCCTTCCGTTTTAAGTCCCTTCGCACGGAACAAATCCACATCCTCAACCGCGAAATTAACCAGCTGCTGCAGCGACCGCAATCCCCGACCGCCGCGCCGAAAATCGAGCTCGGCGTACACCTGCCTAACTACCTGTTGGAATTGCTGTAACTCGCAATCAACGGGCCGCATGGCTGCGGCCCGTCTCAGCGTTTTGTGACTTTCCTACTTCGCCATTTTCCCAGCGCCGCCCTTCAACTCAATGACGATGCCTTCCATGGCAGCAGTCCCGACATTCTCGGGAAGATGAACCTGCGCGGGCGTGTACTGCACCGCCCCAGCCTTACCGGAAGCGTCCTGCGTCTTGCCATCGGGGAAGCTGAACTTGATTTTTCCGTCAGTAAGGAAAACGGCAACCGCATCGGGATGGCTGTGCATGACCGATTTCTCGCCGGGTCCGTAGTGAAAGCGCAATACCCGCACTTTGTCGTTTTCAAACTCGACTTTGTAGTGAGCAGGATCGACCTTGGCCGCATCCTGCGCGAAGCCAACCGCTGCGAAAGCAAAACACAAAACCGCACAACACGCTGCGAAACGTTTGTTCATAGGGCTCCTATTGCTAGCTTGATTGAAAGTCGGCGCAGTCTACGCGGCGTGGAGTAAGGTGTCAAACCAGCAGCATTCATAAGAAATCCCCACCCTTACGTCACAAACCGCGCGACGTCAGGATGGGGCATCCGCTTGTTCAAATACGAATTTCTAAAAACTGATTTTCAGAATCTGGCCGTTGTTGCCGACAAACCATCCGTCTTGTGGATCAGCAAAGGCGACCGCCCAGTAGCCGCTGGCTTGCGACAGAGTGTGCCAAGTCTTTCCTTCGTCTGGCGTCCAGGCTGCGGACCCGGTGCTGAAGTTAGGCGCCATTTCGCTGGTCACCACGACGGTGCGGGCGAATGGATTGGCCACCGGTCGTTCGACTTCCTCATCGCCGGCGGTGCTCGGGAGAGTCTGACCGTTGGCATAGGCCAGGCAGAAGATAGCTCCGGGAATCGGCGGAGAATTGGTCATCGTCCAAATCTGCCCGCCGTCGCTGGAGGCCGCCATCTGGCCGTAGAAATTGTTGGACAAGTCACCGCCGCCCACTACTCCATGCAGCGCGTCGCGGAAGGCGACGGAGAATCCGCCGGCACTGGGCGAACTGGTCAGTGGAGTGTCGTAAGCACTCCAGGTATTGCCTCCGTCCGTAGTGGCCAGGATTCGTGAGATGGCTGCGCCGCCCGTGGTAATCCAGGCATTCGTGCTGCCCTGCGTCGTGATGCAGGTACCGCTCGATGAGAACGACGCTTCCCCCGGCAGCGCCGGTGGCATGTTGCTGGCGATGGACTGCCAGGTCAGGCCGTCGGTGGTGCGAATGGCGGGGAAGACTCCGTTCACCGAATCGCTGTGCGCGATGCCGTTGTCGGCGGTCCAGAACGCCATGCAGTCATAAAAGGCATTCGTCGTCTCGTTGGTGAATTCGATACTCCAGGTGTTTCCACCATCGGTCGTTTTGTAAATGCGGAAGTCCGTCGTGTTGTTTCCAATCGACATCAGATAGGCGATCTGATCGCTGACGCCTTGCACGTCACGGAACTGCAACTGTTCGGCGCCGGGCACAATGCCGGACGTCCAAGTGTTGCCACCGTTCGTTGTGACCACAAACGTGCCGCCGGTTCCGGCTGCCCACACGACCTGTGAGTTCACGGGGCTGACCGCAATCAGCAACTGCGTGGTATTGCTTCGCTGAAACGTGAGTTTGGGTGAGTGGATGATGGGAGCTTGCGCCACACTCAGGGTTGCGGCAAGCAGAATAACAACCAGCGAGGACTTCTTCATAGAGCGCTCCTGGAAGGCGATTTGCTGGGTTCGAGGAGTATGAAACCGTTGCGGGCAAAGTGTCAAACTCGGCGACAGGCCTGCCCTTGCACAGATTGGAGTCTTTCTTCTCGTGGGGTGTGACAACCAAAGACTTGGTGGCTAACTTCGCGTGTCGACGGTTTCACCTCGCTCCACATAGGCAATGAGCCAGCCAAAGACGCGCTTCCAACCATCGCCGTGGCTGATCGCGGCCTGAGCATTTCCGGCGAAGCCTTCGTGCCGCAGTTTCACCAGCGTGCCGGTGCCTGCCTTCTTCGGTCCGCTGGGATGCAATCCGTGCACCGCTTGCGGCACAAGGTCCCAATAGACAACGGTTCTCAGTTCACCCATGTAGCTGGCGGTCCAGGTGTGAACCAGACGCCGCGGCGGATCAATTTCCAGATATTCACCCTCGACGCGGAAGGATTTTCCGTCCGCGCCTGCGCCTTCGCACCACCACCTTCCCCCCACATTTAGGTCCGCCCCGCGTTCGGTAATGCGGTAAAGACCGTTCTGTCCCCACCAGTGCGACAACTGTTCCGGATCGCTGATCGCGTGAAAGACACGCTCCGGCGGCGCGGCGATGAAGATTTCCGCGATTACAGCGGTGTTGTCGGGACTAACAGTTGCTGTGGCCATGGTCGTTTTCCTTTGCACACTCTCGAGAATCCCACCCTGACATCGCCGAAGCAGCACGGCGTCAGGATGGCCCAGCCAGCTTTACTGCGGCGCTACACCACCGACTTTCCCGTCTCCACAAATGCCTTCAGCGATTCGTTTACACCGGTCCAGCCGCTCGAGTAATCCTTGCGGGCGGCGGGCTCGCTGCCGAGGCCGCTATGCGTGACCTTCACTTGTGTTCCGCCGGCTTTGGGCATGAGTTCCCAGCGGACGACCGTGCGCCGCGCCACGTCCTCGTGCCAGTTGCCGAACCAGGTGTAGGCGAGCACTCGCGGAGGATCGTACTCGACGATCTCCCCATGGCATTCGAACTCGCTGATGTTGTTGACCACGAACGAACCTTTTTGCGTCGCGTAACCGTAGCGTCCTCCGAGGCGCGCATCCATCTCCCAGAACTTGACGGGACATTCGCCGCTGTTGAACCAGCGCATGAGTTCGCCGCCATCGGTCAGCGCGCGGAAAATGCGCTCCGGCGGTGCCGCAGATATGGATCTCGCTGATTACTGCGTCTTGATCGGGAGTGATGATCGTCGTTGCCATTGCGTTCTCCTCCTTACATCGGACGATGCAGGTCGAAAGATTCCTTCATCTCCTTGCCGTGATCGAGGAAGGTCCAGTCTTCGGTGTGATGATTTTCGTCAAGCATCGTCAAAACCATCTTCTGCATGTGACCCGCATCCGGCGTCGCCAGATTGGTGGCGTCGAAGTAAGTGAAGGTGATGATCTTGCCATCAGGCGAGACGCTGGCCTGCATGCGCGGCTGGTTGCCGACGCCGCAGTAGTGCGTCATCAGCAGTTTTCCCGGACCATCCAAATTGAACATGCTGATCATGTCTTCAGAACCATGGCCCACGATTTCGCTCATCACGGCGGAACCTCCGGAAACCACCTTGAAGGTCACCTGCAGAGGATGCCCGTCGGTGGCCTTCCCCTCCCACGTTCCGGGCATGTTCTTGATAGCGGCGAATGCCCTCTGGGCATCGGTTTGAGCATAGGCGGTGGCGGCGAGCGCGATGGCGAGGAGCGTTAGCGCTACGGTGCGAACTGAATTTGTCATGACGATTCTCCTTTCTGATTTCATACCAGGCCCCAATTAAGGCTTGCGAGATTTCGGACGACCGGCCGCAGCCGCCATCTCTTTGGCATGCTCGGCCTCGACAAACGACTTCAGGCTATTCAGGTTTGCAGCCCAGAATACGCGGTATTGCTCGATCCACGAATCGACCGCGCGAAGAGGTTCGGGATTGAGTTGGTAAACGCGATGACGGCCTTCCCGGTGCTCGCGCACCAGATGAGCGCGACGGAGCAGGCGCAGGTGCTTCGAAATTGCCGGACGGGAAACTGGAAAAGCATTGGCGATCTGTCCAGCAGGCTGGCTGCCGCGCCGTAGCAGATCGAGCACGGCGCGGCGGGTAGGATCGGCGAGAGCCTGGAACGTGGCCTCGCTGGTCCGGGTCGTCGAATGTGTAACCGAACGGTCACGCATAATGATGTAACTGTACGGTTACACATTCCACATGTCAAGTCATTTATTGAAGAAATTTGAATTGAAGACTTGCGGGCAAGTTCGGCGACGCTTACTCTTCGAAATCCTTGCGACGGTCGCGGATCAACTCCTCGGAGAGGGATGGCGTACCGGAAAATAGCCCTCGAGTCTGGTCAACTAATGTGCCGCCGACAAGATCTAAAAAAACCTGATGCACCCTGGGATCTTCTGACAGTTCAGGGTGGAAAGTGGCAGCCATGGTTTTTCCCTGGCGCACTACAACCGGGTCGGCGCCTTGCGTGGCCAATATATCCACGCCTTCCCCAACCTGCTCGATTTTCGGGGCGCGGATGAAGACCATCTCCAGCGGCGACTCCGTTAACTTCCCTTCCAATTCAGTCAAGAGCTTACCCTCACGAATCGAGCTGTCCAGCTGCCGGCCATAGGCGTTGCGGCGAATGCGAATATTCAGCGCGCCGAGCCCGGCCTGCTTTGGATTATCGATCTCTGCCGCGAGCAGAATCGCTCCGGCGCAGGTTCCAAATGTAGGCTTGATGCGCACAAACTCCTTCAGCTTGTTGAAACCTTCTTCGCCAAGCAGTTTAAGGAATGTGCCGGACTCACCGCCGGGAATCACGAGGCCGTCGATCTGATCGAGTTGCTTCGGCTTTTTGACGAGCACAACTTCAGCGCCCAGCTCTTCGAGCCGGCGGCGGTGGGCGTCAAAATCTCCTTGCAGAGCCAGGACACCGATGATCATTGATTGATTTTAACTTGTCAGCGCGTTGGCCACGAGTGAGCGGCGTAATCGTGGAACCAACCGGCATCGTGACGCGTACCTCTGCATGGGACGACGGCAACTTTGCGTCTGGAGTATATTCAAGGGCGCCGCTCGTTGGCGGTTGAGCAGTTGTGTAGGGCATCATGCCTCGGCAATCATTCGGATGAGGTCTGACATGCAGATTCGATGGAAGTTCGTGTTCGTGGCGATGGCATTGGCGCTTGCGATTACCGCGCTCGTCACTCGGAGAACGGCAAAAGCGGCACCCGCACAAGCAGCGGCGACAAAAGCGGCGACGCCGAAAGCCGGGAACGGCGAGGCGGCCTCTATGTCGGCGGCCTCTATGTCGATTCCGGATACGACGATCGCGGTGAATTCTCCCACGCCAATGTCGCAACGGGTCGTCCACTACGAGATCGATGCCAAGTACGACGCCGGCAAGCACACCATCGACGCAACCGAAGTGCTCACCTATCACAATCTCACCGGGCAGGCGCTCGACCATTTCCCCTTCCATCTTTATCAGAATGCGTTTGAACCCAAGGCTACGTTCGTACGCGACTCCAAGCTTGAGGGTAGCCGCGACACCAGTTACGACAAGTGGGATGCGAAGGAGTATGGATCGGAAGACATCAAGAGCATTGAAGTCGTGGGCCAGGGAGATCTGACGTCGCAACTGCATTACATCGCGCCCGACGACGGCAACAAAGATGACAAGACGGTCGTCGATCTGCCGCTGGCCAAGCCGATTCCGCCGAATGCTTACGTGCAGTTCAAGATTGCCTTTCACGATCAGATGCCGGAGACGCAGGCGCGTTCCGGATGGAAACGCGATTTCCTGCTCGCCGGTCAGTGGTTTCCAAAGGTTGGCGTGTGGTGGCATGGCGCGTGGAATTGCCATCAGTATCACGCGACCACCGAGTTCTTCGCCGACTTCGGCGTTTACGACGTAAAGGTGACGGTTCCGCAGAATGAAGTGTTCGGCGCCAGCGGCGTCGAAATCAGCGACGTGAACAATCCGGACGGAACCAAGACGCTGACTTATCACGGCGACGACATTCACGATTTCGCCTGGACCGTCAGCCCACGTTACAAAGTGCGCGAGAGCACGTACGAGTCGCAGATGGGTCCGATCAAGCTGCGCTTCCTGATGCAACCCGCACACTGGAGCCAGGTCGACCGTCACGAAAAGATTACTCGCGACACTCTCGATCGATTCGAAAAATGGTACGGGCCGTATCCCTACAAGTCGCTGACCGTGGTCGATCCAGAGCCTGGATCGGCGGCGGGCGGCATGGAATATCCCACGTTCATCACCGGCGAAACCAGTTGGATCGCACCCGATGGTGTGAAGGGGGTTGAACTCGTCGTGGAACATGAATTCGGTCATCAATATTGGTACGGCATGGTCGCGACCAACGAATTCGAAGACGCCTGGATGGACGAGGGCATCAACAGCTATACCGAAGTCAAGGTGCTCGATTCGGTGTTGGGAAAAGATACGTCCATCCTGAACATGGCTGGAGCCACCATGGGCGAGCGCGAAGAACAACGCGACAGCTACATCGGTGTGGCCAATCGCGACCCCATGGCCCAGGCGGCTTACCAGTACTACAGCTTCGGTTCATACGGCGGAATTACCTATGGCAAGACCGCAAGCGTGCTGCTGACGCTCGAGGGCATCATCGGCGAAGACACTATGGCCAAGGCCATGCGTACCTACTTCATGAAGTACCGCTTCACGCATCCCACGAAGAAAGATTTTCTGGACACGATTGAAGAAGTATCGGGCAAGAAGTTGGACTGGTACTTTAGCCAGGCGGTTTACGGCTCGCCGGTGCTGGATTATGAAGTGAGCGCAGTCGACTCCTTCCCGGTGAACTGGTACGAAGACGAAAAGAAAGACAAAGACAAAAAAGACAAGAAGGACAAGAAAGATGCCAAGGACGATACCGTCTATCAGACCTACGTATCGCTGCGGCGGGTGGAAGATTTCGTGATGCCGGTCGAAGTCGCGATCAAGTTCGACAACGGCGAGACCATCCGCGAGCACTGGAATGGCGAAAGCCGCTGGATTCGATATTCCTATCAGAAAAAAGCGAAGGCTGTGTCGGCGGAAATCGATCCCGACCACACCGTGCAGATCGATCGAAATAATTTCAATAACAGTTACGTGGTCGAGGCCGACACGAAGCCTACACATAAATTGTCCAACTACTGGATGTTTGTTTCGCAGTGGGTGGCGCAGGCGCTGGCCTGGTGGGCGGTTTAGCAACGCCAAAGACTATCTGACGGTTCTGAGGGATCAAAATCATGAATGAAAACAAGGGTTTGCTGAGCGCGGGGCTGGGCATGGTCGCCCGCAACAAACGCTACATAGTCTGGTTTTGGCTGCTCAATCTGGTGCTTGGATGGTTCGGCACGGTTGCATTCGCGAACAGCGCGCACTCCGTTCTCGATCATCGCCTGTACGCCGGCCAGCTTGTCCACGGCTTCGATGCCAGCGTATTCGGCGAGCTGTTGGCGCGGCCGGAGTTCGGACCGCTGCAGTCGGCAACCATGCCGGCTGTCTATTTCGCGCTGCTGTTCTTCATCGCGACCGCGCTGTTTCTGCCCGGAGTGTTTCAGGGATACGCGTCAACCTATCGCCTGCCGCGGGAAGATTTCTTCCGAGCCTGTGGGCGAAATTTGTGGCGATTCATTCGGCTGATGATCTTGGCCGGCATCGTGATGGGCATCCTGGCCGGAATTCTATTCGGCATCAACGCAGCGATCGTCAAGAAAGCGGGCGATAGTACCAACGAAATGTTGCCGTTTGAGTTGCAGATGACGGGCCTCGCCGTGATCTTCCTCATTATGACGACGCTGCGCATCTGGTTCGATCTGGCCGAGGCCGACGTTGTCCTGAACGATCAGCGCGCGGTGCGCAAATCGATCGGATCGGCGTTCCGGCATACCTTCCGCGGTTTCTTTCGATTGTTGGCCAGCTATGTAGGCGCGACCATCGTGGCCGCAATCATTCTGCTGGGCGGTCTCTGGGTCTGGATGAAGATGGTTCCCCCGGCGAGCGTGGCCGGGGCATTCGTGGTTGCGCAGATCATCCTTTTACTGCTGCTGATTCCGCGCTTCTGGCAGCGCGGCATTGCCGTGGCTTATTGGGAGCAGAAGATGGTGGCGCCGCTGATGATGACTCCAACTACGAGCTCTGCGCCGGTTCCGCAGCCCGTGGCTCCCGTCGCTCCCGCGCCGGTCGCGACGTCGGCTGCACCGGCATCGGTGATCAGCGATCCAGCATCCGGCAATCCGGCGTGAGAGGTTAGCGGGAAGAAGTGCTCGCGTTGGCGGCCTGTTTCTTGTGGCCGAAGTCGAGACCGAAGTGCGGCTCGGAGCGCGTTCCAGTCACCTTGAACGGCACTTCCGTACCCGCTCCGTGTTTGCTGAAAAAAGGATCGACGGGCTTCAGCAGAATCGATTTCCACCCCGTCATCGTCTGCGATAGTTTCGCCTGCAATCGCAGCTTCCCGTGAAAATCGAAAATCTGCCCGTCAAGACTGTACTGGCCAGTGACGTCGGCTTGCGTTCCCGGCACATCAAAACGCAAAGCTGGAAACTGAAACAGACCGTCGCCCAGCTTGAACGATCCGCCGAGCTCCGAGGGAATTGCGGCCTCAGTGTGTTCCGCAGCCTGCTTGGGCTCGCCCTGACTGCGCAGGCTCAGCGAGTCGATGCGGTCCTGAATTTTCTGGTTCGAAAATAGAGCTTCGGGGATGCGGAAAGTGCCGTCGAGCCGCAGGCGATGCGCAACATCCTCCTCGCCCGGAAAAAGGCTCAGGCGAGTTTTCATCTGGATATCGCCGCGCAGCACTGGCGGATCGGTCTTCACTCCCAGTTGCAGCAGATCCTCGATTCTCGCGTGATTCATGACCACATCCAATTCGATGTCGCGGCCCGGAGGATTGCTGACGCGAACCACTTTTCCATTGGCGGTGAAAGAAGAATGCAGAAATCGCGCTTTGACCGGCTGAAGATAGGTATCGCCGTCCATGCCATCGACGATGGCGTGAAAGTCGGTGTGCAACGCGACCGGATGGCCGCTGGTGGCGACGCGAAAATCGGGCGTATCCGTGGCGCCCTCGACTTCTATTTTTTCCAGAGTGCCCTGGTATTTCCCGCTCGACGACAGAATACCGCTGATTCCCTTCAGCGTTCCCAGATCAGCTTGAGTGAAAGAGTAGCTCCCGGCGACCGGCGTGTCTCCGGGTTGATCTTCGCGAAACGGGCCGAACGTTCCTTCTGAATCGATGTTTCCCACCGGCTTGGGATTGATCAGAGTTGCCTCGAAGCTCAACGGCTGTCCCGGTCCTACATCCTTCATCAAGAGATGGCCGATGGCAAAGTCGAGCGGCAGCTTGCCCGGCTTCAGCGTGTTGATGATGAGGTGGGTGTCTTCGCAGACGAAATGGTCGACAATAATTTTGATCTTTCCGCCTTGCCTGCCGCCCATTTCCGCAACCTGCGAACGATCTTCTTTGGGCGGGATGTTCAGAGTCATCCCGCGCACACTGACGGCGTCGAGGTGCATCGGCGAATGCAGCAGCCCCAGCACGTTGGTGCGGAAGCGGAACTCCTGCAGCGCAATCAGCGGCTGCACGCCCGGCTCGCTGGGATTAGGATCGCTTGGACCGAATATCTTCAGTCCGCTGCCATAGACTTCAAGGCCATTTCCGGCAGAAACGTGCAATTCTGCCAGCTCAACTTTGGTTTTGAAACGCGCGGACAGCGTTTCGATCACGCGGGCGCGCAGTATGGGTTCGGCATGAGTAACGGCGATCCAAACCGCACAGAGCGCTCCAATCCAAACGACGAAGAGGATGCCCACGATCCAAGGCCAGCGGCGTCTGATTCGAGGCATTTGAAGTGTGTGACCAGACTTCACCGCAGGCTCAAGCATAACTTTAATTAGAGCAGTCGAGCATCGAGCACGGTCAATGAGGTAATTCCTGCAAATTGCGATCCGCGAAATGTTAGAGCGGACCTACAGCACAATGATGGTGATGCCTCGATTGCTGCGTCCCAGATGAGAGTCGGATTTCAAGTCTGGATTGGCCTTCAGCAGGCTCCAGGTCGTGTCATCGGACTTTGTCCAGTGCTCGCCGAAGATGCAGCATCGAATCTGCCCGGCCGCGGCCAACTCATGGACGCGCCTCTGGACAGCGATGCGAATGTCGCCGCCAACGCCGGTGGAACCGTATCCGTGAATGAGCTTGAGCAGCGATACGCTTTCACGGCGAGCCAGTTCCAGTTCGATGAGATAGACGCTGAAGGGCCTCTTCAACGGAAGGCCGGTCGGATTTGAGGTCCACGGTTTTGATGGCAGCCTCGTCTTATCGCGTCTTAGGCAAGATTGTAAATTTCTTGCGGTGGGGAAGCCGGTAGGTGGAGAAGTCGTCGTGATCGATGGTGAAAATGAGGCTGATGTGTTCGCGTGCGGCGAGGTGGACGAGAGTGGCGTCGGCGAAATCCATGGGCCGATCCGCGTATTGGCCGATCAGGGCGTGGACTTGCGGCAGTTCTTCGTTGGCGATGGCGGATATAACAATTGCACCCGCGTGCAGGAGCGTCCAAATGGGCCGTTCGTCGCGCAGGTTGCGTTGGACAAGATGGAAGGCCTCGGTCAGGACGGCCTCCGTCGTCAGCCACGGCAAGCGGTTGTGGTTGTACGTTTCGACGCAAGATACGTGCCACTTGTCGTTGCGATCAACGAGAGCAAGAATGGCACCGGTATCAATGAGTCCGACCGGCAGCCTGACCGGTTGCCCGCCGGGATGTCTTGCGGAACCTTCGTGCAAGGGCACGGGACTCCTTTTTGTGTTTGAAGGCTATGATTTCGCGCACGAGTTCGCTGGTCCGCTCGGAGCGAGTCGAATTGTCCCCTTGGATCGAACCGATGGCAGCCCTGGCGCGATTGCGAATCTCGGCTTGCTCGCCGTCCTCATCGGAGTGGCCGTTGCGGCGCTGGGCGAGCCAATCGGCGGTAACGCGATCGAGCAGCATGGAGAGAGATGTCCCCTCGCGCCGGGCTTCTTCTTCCAGAGCAGTTTTTCTGTCGGCAGAAAGGCGCCAAGTGTAGACCTCAGTCTTCATGCACTACATTGTAGTGCATCAAGCTTATCGAAGCAACACTCTCTTAATCTCGGCGTTTGCCTCGATTGACTGCTTCGCGGGCTTCCTTGTCGGCTGTGCGCCGGCGTTCGGTTTCGCGCTTGTCCCAGAGTTGCTTGCCTTTGGCTAACGCCAGTTCAACCTTCACGCGACCGCCCTTGAAGTACATGCGAGTCGGAATCAGGGTCAGACCTTTTTGCTGCGTTTTCCCGATCAGCTTGCGAATTTCTTCGCGGTGCATCAGCAACTTGCGGGTACGCAGCGGGGCGTGATTGTGGATGTTGCCATGCTCGTAGGGGCCAATGTGGGCGTTCAGCAGCCAGATTTCGTTGTCCTTGACCAGTCCGTACGAGTCCTTCAGGTTGGCCAGACCGCCCCGGACCGATTTGACCTCGGTCCCGGTCAGGGAGACCCCAGCCTCAAATTTTTCCAGCAAGAAGTAGTTATGCGAAGCGATCCTATTAACGGCAGCATCGCGCTGTCCGCTGGCGGTCGGTTCCCGGCGCGGCGATTTTTCCGCGCTCGGCTTCGTCTCGTGGGTGGATTGACGGGGCATATTGATGCAAGTTCAATCTTAGCAGGGTGCATTCTCATTTCTTATTTCACCAGATGGAGATGGATCTTCACTTCGTGGAACCGACAGGTTCACCAAGGGTTTCGCTCTCTCCATTCGGGGGAACGGCTTGAAACCCAGTGGTCCTACGACCAAAGAGTGTAACTGCCTCACGTACAAGCACTTCGGAAGCCCGGAAGGGCGATGCTATAATCGGCGAAACGACACAGTTTTTGCAGTTTGGTGGCGAGGTAATTCGTGTGCGCAAGCGCGCTTCACTGCACCCAGTGATCGCGTAGAAACGCAAAAAGGACTCATTTCGTGAAGGATAATCCAATGGCACGCCTGAGGCGCCCAGCACTCTGGCTGATATTAGTGGCGGTCGTCACACTTCCCGCCATCGCGGACAAAGCTAAGGATCTCTACACCAAGGGCCAGGATGCCGAGGCTCGCCAGAATTATGTGGCGGCTTACGATCTCTACAAGCAGGCCTACGACCTGAAGCCCAAAGACCTGCGCTATCGCGCCGCTTTTCAGCGGACGCGGGCGGAGGCTGCGTTCGCCATTGTCCACCACGGCCAGCAACTGCGGGACGACGGAAAGCTCGATGAAGCACTCGCCGAGTTTCAGAAGGCCGTGGCCATCGATCCGTCGCTCTACATCGCCCGACAGGAACTGAACCGCACGCTGCAGATGATCAACAACCAGCGGAATCCTCAGCCGCAAGCCGCTGGTCCGCCCAGTAGCCTGGAACGACGGGTGCATGAGGCCGCTGGTCCAGTGGAACTGGCGCCGATTTCGAGTGTCCCCATCACCGTCAAGCTGACCGACAAGTCCGATACGGTTTACCGCACCATCGGACAACTCGCCGGCATCAATGTGCTGTTTGATCCCGATTACACGCCTCGCCCTATCAAAGTTGAGTTGAACGGAATCACGCTGGAAGAGGCGCTGCAGATTACGGCCCTCGAATCGAAGACCTTCTGGCGTCCAGTAACCCCGAATACGATTTTTGTCGCGACCGACAATGCTGCCAAGCGCAAGGAACTGGAACAGAGCGTACTCAAAACTTTTTATCTTACGAACCTTTCGCAGCCCACGGAGTTGCAGGATGTGGTGAACGCGATCCGCGCCGTGCTCGACGTGCAGCGCGTACAGCAGCTGCTTTCGCAGAATGCGCTGGTCGTGCGCGGAACTCCCGATCAGATTGCTCTGGCGGAAAAGCTGGTTGAGGATCTCGACAAAGCCCGCCCCGAAGTCATCGTCGATATCGACGTGATGCAGATCAGCAAAGACCGGTCCCGCACCCTCGGCTTGAGTCCGCCAACCAGCGTTACGGTTGCCCTGCAGGACAACATCAACACCACCACCAGCACTTCCACGACCGGTAGCACGACTACTCCCAGCTCAGGGACTGGCGGTATCAACCTGAATAGTCTGGCAAACCTGAACGCGACCAACTTCCAGGTCACGATTCCCTCCGCCAACCTGTCGGCGGTGATGGGCGAGAACGACACCAAGCTGATCCAGAGTCCGCAAATTCGAGCTCTGGATAATCAGAAGGCATCGCTCAAGATCGGCGAACGTCTCCCGGTCGCAACCGGATCATTTCAGCCGGGCATCGGCGGCGTCGGCATCAACCCGCTGGTCAATACGCAGTTTCAATACATCGACGTCGGCGTGAATATCGACATCACGCCGCACGTGCACGCGGATCGCGATGTCACCATGAAGATCTCGATGGAAATCTCATCCGAGATCGGGCAGGCCAGCATCGGCGGTATCACCCAGCCGATCATCGGGCAGAAGAAAGTCGATCTGGGCGAAATTCGCCTGAAAGATGGCGAGACCAGTCTGATCGGCGGCATCATGGACGATTCGCAGACGAGGGCTTTGAGCGGAATCCCGGGACTGGCGCAGATTCCGATCCTGCGTTATCTCTTCGGCCAGGTGAATCAGGATCATTCGTCTGACGAAACCGTATTCGCCATTACTCCACACATTATTCGTGGCACAGATGTAAACGAAATGAATCAGCGCGCCATCGATATCGGCACCTCGACCACTATCGAGTTGCGGCATATCAGCAAGCCCGCCGCGGCGGCGCCAGCGACTGCGCCTGCCACCCCTGCGGTTACCCCGCAGTCTCCGGCTCCGAATACGCCGACGCCCAGCGCGCCGGGCCCGGCAAGTTTTCTCTTTGATCCGCCAACCGTTCAGGTGGCTAAGGGCAACACATTCGTAGTGAACCTGCTGATTTCCGGTGCGCAGAACGTCTACTCCGTGCCGGTGCAGTTGAACTACGATCCGAAGATGGTGCAACTGGTCAACGTATCGAATGGCGGCTTCCTGTCGCAGGACGGTCAGGTCGTCGCCCTCGTTCACCGCGACGACGAGACGGTCGGGCAATCGCAGATTACGGCCACCAGACCGCCCGGCGCTGGAGGAATTTCCGGCCAGGGCGCAGTGGTCACGCTGACCTTCCAGGCGAAGACAGACGGCCAGACTCCTATAACGATCACGCGCGGCGGCGCGCGCGATCCGGGATTACAGCCGATCACGGTCAATGGAGCACAGGCATCGGTCACCATCCAATAGTGTTCCGGAAACCGGCTAAGCTCGAGTGACGAAGACTAACATGATGTGGCAATTTCATCGCGGTAGGAATCTGCGCAGCGGGAATCAGCGCCGGCAAAAGGGATTTACGCTGCTCGAGTTGATCGTGGCGGCCACGATCCTCTCCGTTCTCACCATGATGGCGCTGCCGCTGGCTCGCCTCACGATTCAGCGGGAAAAAGAAAAGGAATTGCGCTTCGACCTGTGGGAGATGCGCGACGCCATCGATCGCTATAAAGATGCCGCCGACCAGAACAAGTTTCAGACCAAGGTGGATAGCATGAATTACCCACCCGACCTGGAAACTCTGGTCAAAGGAGTTGAAGCACAAGGCGGCAAGAAAATCCGTTTCCTGCGTTCTATCCCTGTAGACCCGATGACCAACACCAAGGAATGGGGTATGCGCTCCATGCAAGACGATCCCGATTCGGATTCGTGGGGCGGGCAAAGTGTCTTTGACGTTTATACGAAATCCGACGGCACTGGCCTCGATGGGACGAAGTACAAGGACTGGTAGAAGGTGGTCAGCGCGAGCAAAATTAGCGGCCCAGGCGTGAGTGGAACCGGGGTACGCACGCCTGCGGAAAAGATGAGCGGTGGGACCGGCTTAGAAGCTGGTTTCACGATGATCGAGTTGATCGTTATCTTGAGCATCATCGCAATCCTCATGGGGATCGCGGTGCCCATGTATAACCACTCCATACAGCAAGCGCGCGAGCGGGCGCTGCATGCGGACCTGACCACGCTGAATCGATTGATTGTCCGGTATACGCTGGACAAGCAGAAGGCGCCGCAATCGCTCGATGACCTGAAGACCGCCGGATATCTGGAGAAAATCCCGGATGATCCGATGACCGGCGAGCCGAATTGGGAGGTCGAGCAGGATGAGTTCATGCTCTCCCTGCAGCAGCAGGATCCAGGGATTACGGGCGTGCATTCCGCGTCCAACGCAATCTCCAGTACGGGCGAGGCCTACAGCAGTTGGTGAGGACCGAATGATGACGATGCGCGGTGGTTTGACCAAATCCGGCGCCCTGCAGCGATCCTCGAGATCGGGGAGATTCTCTGGCTTCACCATGCTCGAGTTGATCGTCGTCATCAGCCTCATGATGATTCTGATGGCGATCGCCGTTCCTCTTTACACCCAGCACGTTGTCCAGGCTCGCGAGGCCGTCCTGCGCTCAAACCTGGAGACTCTGAACAAGGTGATCCAGGAGTACACGATGGACAAAAGGCAAGCCCCGCAATCGCTCGATGATCTGAAAAATGCCAATTATCTGCATGAGCTTCCCAAAGATCCCATGACGGGAGCGGCCGACTGGGACGTTGAACAGGAAGATTCCCAGACCGCGGCCGACCCGCAACAACCCGGCATCACGAGAGTCCACTCCCACTCCTCGGGAACCGCTATTAACGGCGAAGCCTACAGCAGTTGGTAACAAAGTTCTCTTCCACTCCCTGTTTTTACTCCCACTAGTAGTTTCTGGTTATGGACATATCCCCGCAAACAATCTAGAACCTTCCAATTCGTTTGCAGTGGGGTTTTTCCACGCAGAACTGAAAATTCAACGGCAGAGACCGGATGAGACGCGTTCTCCCGCCGGCAGAACACGCGTGCGTTTTTGTGTCTGACTCTGCGAAGTGCTGGGGTTCTTTTTGCATGAATTTTAAAATGTGGCTGTGGTTGGCGGTGATCGTTCTCGCAAGTAGCGGGCTTTTTGCGCAACAACCGGCGACTCCGCCCGACAACAAGAATCCGGACGCGCTCGCTAACCCAAAGCTGGGTCCATTCGATTTCTCAGTGAATTGGCGCGCCCGAGCCGAAGGTTGGGACTGGTTCAAGGGCTCAACCGGCCACGGAAACTACACTCTGGGCGATTCCCTGCTGCGCATCGCCATTGGGCAGCGCCGCGAGCATGTCTCCTGGTTTCTGGAAGGGGCGCAAGTTGCCCTCGTCGGACTGCCGACCATGGCCATCGACCCCGCGCCCCAGGGACAACTCGGGCTGGGCGGCACCTATTACGCGGCCAACAACAGCAACGTGAACAATGTGGGCGGTTTTCTGAAACAGGGTTTCGTGATTTTCAAGGATTATGGAACCAGCCTGAAGATTGGCAGGTTCGAATATTTCGACGGCAATGAAGTCAAGCCGCAGGATCCCACACTCGCTACCGTCATCCAGACGCGCATCGCGCAGCGTCTGATCGCGAACTTCGGATTTTCCGCGATCCAGCGAAGTTTCGATGGCGTGCAACTCTCCTCGAACCTCGGACACAACAACCTGACTTTCGTCGCCCTGCGACCGACCGAAGGCGTGTTCCAGGTTGATGGCATGGGCGAACTCGATGTCGACACCTACTACGGCGCTTTTACCGTCCCGGTGACAACCACGCATTCAGCCGGACAGTTGCGGATCTTCGGTCTGGGTTACATCGACCACCGCACGCTCACGCTGAAGACCGATAACCGTCCAGCATCCGTCCGATCCGGCGACAAGGATAAGATCGAAATCGCCACCTACGGCGCGAACTATGTGCATGTATTCAACACGTCCACCGCCGGAAAATTCGATGTGCTGGGCTGGGCTGCATTGCAAGGCGGATCGTGGGGAGAGCTGACGCAGCGCTCCAGTGCCTTCGTCGGCGAAGCCGGATGGCAGCCTCCCTCAATCGCGTGGAAGCCCTGGATCAGCGCCGGCTATTCCTTTGGCAGCGGCGATGGCAACAATGCGGATTCGCGTCACGGAACATTTTTCCAGGTTCTGACCACTCCCCGCCAGTACGCAAGGTTTCCGTTTTACAACATGATGAATGATGAGGACGTCTATGGAACGCTGAACCTAAAGCCGACCGCAAAGCTTTCGCTGCGTAGTGAAGTGCACTCGCTCCGGCTCGCGAAGGCGAAGGACCTGTGGTATTCAGGCGGCGGCGCGTTTCAAGAGTCCACGTTCGGTTACCAGGGGCGTCCCAGCTTCAGCAACCGGGGTCTCGCGAATGTGTGGGACATGAGCGCCGACTATCAGCTCACGCGCATGTTCGGAGCAACCCTGTACTACGGAAAAGCATGGGGCAGAGGCGTTGTAGACAGCATTTATCCCAAGGATCCCAACGGGCAGTTACTCTTTCTGGAGACTAATTTCCGCTACTGAGCCCAACTTCCTGACTCCACATTGCGTCTCCCGCCGCTGACGCACTACCATCTAGGCATGCCCGTTGAAACGGAACTTTCGGCTCCGGTCTCGATTCGCGCGCCGCGCGGCAACTCCATCACATGCAAAGGCTGGCAGCAGGAAGCCGCCATGCGCATGCTCATGAACAATCTCGACCAAGAAGTCGCCGAGCGCCCGCAAGATCTCGTCGTCTATGGCGGAACGGGCCGCGCCGCGCGCAGTTGGGAGGCTTATCACGCAATAGTTGCCACGCTGAAAACTCTTGAGAATGATGAAACGCTGCTGGTGCAGTCGGGCAAGCCGGTCGGCGTTTTCAAGACACACGATTACGCGCCGCGCGTGTTGATCGCCAACTCGAACCTGGTTGGCCATTGGTCGAACTGGGAGAAGTTCAACGAACTCGAACGTGCCGGACTGATGATGTACGGGCAAATGACCGCCGGGTCGTGGATTTATATCGGCTCGCAAGGGATTGTCGAGGGCACGTTCGAAACATTCTCGGCAGCCGGAGAAAAACATTTTGGCGGCGATCTCGCGGGCAAACTCATTGTCTCCGGCGGCATGGGCGGCATGGGTGGAGCGCAGCCGCTGGCCGCGACCATGACCGGCGCGGCCTTCCTCGGAATTGACGTCGATCCCGAGCGAATCAAGAAACGCCTGAAGACCGGCTATTGCGACTTCATGGTCACTACGCTCGATGAAGCCTTGCGCATCCTGAAAAATGCCGTGCGCAAAAAAGAAAATGTGTCAGTCGGCCTGGTGGGCAATTGCGCCGACGTGATTCCTGAGCTGGCGGAACGCGGCGTGGTTCCTGATCTTTTGACCGATCAGACTTCTGCGCACGATCCGCTGAATGGATACATACCGAATGGGATGAGCCTTTCCGAGGCTTTCGAGCTACGAAAAAAGGATCCCCATGCTTATCAGGAAAAGTCGCTCGACGCCATGGCGCGGCATGTGGAAGGCATGCTGCGGCTGCAGAAGATGGGCGCAATCACCTTCGATTACGGAAACAATATTCGCACTTTTGCGTTTCAACGCGGCGTGAAGAATGCGTACGACTTTCCCGGATTCGTGCCGGAATATATCCGTCCGCTGTTTTGCGAAGGCCGCGGGCCATTTCGCTGGGTGGCGCTGTCGGGAGAGGCCTCAGATATTCACATAACCGACGATCTCGTACTGGAACTGTTCCCCGAGAATCGCATCCTGCGGCGCTGGATTGATCTGGCGCGCAAGCGCATCAAGTTTCAGGGACTACCGGCGCGCATCTGCTGGCTGGGATACGGCGAGCGGGCGCAGTTCGGGCTGGCGATGAATGATCTGGTGAAAAAGGGCAAGCTCAAAGCGCCGATTGTGATTGGCCGCGATCATCTCGACTGCGGCTCGGTGGCGTCTCCGTTCCGCGAGACCGAGAGCATGAAAGATGGCTCCGATGCAGTGGCCGACTGGCCGCTGCTCAACGCTATGCTCAACACTGCAGCGGGCGCTTCGTGGGTTTCCATACACAATGGCGGCGGCGTGGGCATCGGCTATTCCATGCACGCCGGCCAGGTCACAGTCGCCGACGGCACGGAGATGATGGCCAAGCGCATCGAGCGCGTATTGACCACCGATCCGGGCATGGGCATCATCCGCCACGCGGACGCAGGTTACGACGAGGCGAAAGAGTTCGCGAAGAAGACGGGCGTGAAGGTGCCGATGGGAAATTAGCTCTTACGCTGGCGCTGCCTGGCTCTGAGGTAATGCCCGGGGAGTGCGATCTCGACGTGCCCAATCGTTTTCCCGAAATGAGGACCAAAGTGGCAGATATCACCGGTCAGCAAATAATCGGCCTGCGCTTCGATGGCAGCCAGAAGAATAGGCACATCCTTCTCGGGTAGAGAAACGTCGGGCACCCGTTTCTGGTCGTCCGCTTCATAGAACCGCAACGCTTCCGATAGTCCCGTAAGCCTTTTTCGCTGGGCCTCGTCCGCGAGGTTGAATCTTGCCTCCTCCAGCGCATAGCGAGAGCTGCAAAGCTCGACATTCCTAAGTTTCCACAATCGCAACAGCCCCGAATCGGCGCGGTAGGCTGCCGAGAACAGGACATTCGCATCCAGGAAAAGTCGATCCATTCTATGGGCGTCGGTGTGTCACCTTGTCTGGATCAAGACCAAGCGTTCGAACTGCCCTTCGCGCTTTGCGGTAATCGGATTCAGAGACGGCTGTTGATAGGAGAAACTCGGCTTGACGATCTGGACTGTACTTCTCGACGGGAATTACCACCGCAGGGCGGATGAGGATGCCATCACCGCTTTCTTCCGCGGTTACGATCGTCCCCTCTTCGATGCCATAGCGTTTGCGCAGGCTCGCCGGCACGATGATAGCTCCCCGCTTCCCTACTCTTGCTGACAGCATGACGCCTCCCGTATGCCTGATTATATCATTTGCCTGATATTCAGGCATTCTATGTTTGAACTGCCGCTGATACACTAGTCAACGACCATGAGACAGGGCTCTTCGCGCTCAAACACAATACCCGCGGCTCTGTTGGTCAACATTCGACAGCTGCTTACTCTGCGCTCTTCGACTTCCCCGGCGCCGCGCCGCGGTCCTCACCTCAAGGATATTGGCATCGTCGAAGTTGGCGCGGTCTTGGCCATCGGCGGCAAGATCGTCTCCGTGGGCACCACCAAAGATGCTCTCCGCGATCCCTGGATCAAGAAGCACCGCAAGAACATCACCGAAATTGACTGCTCCGGAAAGGTCGTCCTGCCGGGGTTTGTCGATTCCCATACCCATCCGGTTTTTGTTGACCCGCGGCTGGTCGACTTCGAAAAGCGGATTGAGGGGGCAGCCTATGAAGCCATTGCGGCTGCAGGCGGCGGCATTCGCTCCAGTCTGGAAGCAGTACGCGCGGCGGCAAAGAGCGCGCTCGTGTCAAAAACTCTGGCGGCCTTCCAATCCATGGCTGCTCACGGCACAACCACGGTCGAGGCAAAATCCGGCTATGGCCTAACGCTCGATTCTGAACTGAAATCGCTCCAGGCGATTCGGGATGCCGCCTCCCGCTGGCCGGGAACGGTCATCCCAACCCTGCTCGGCGCTCACGTTGTCCCAAAAGAATTTCAGGGTTGCTCACAAAAGTACGTCGAGATCGTCTGTAAGGAGATGATTCCCGCTGCCGCGAGGCATAAGCTCGCGCAGTTCGTCGATGTGTTCTGCGACCAGGGCGCATTTACGGCGCCAGAGGCGGAACAGATCTTTGCAGCGGCTGAAGAACATGGTTTGTGCGTGCGGGCGCACATGGGCCAGCTTTCTGAGACTTCGCTGTCCCCGTTCCTGCGGTTTAAGCCAGCGTCGTTCGATCACATGGACCACGTGAACGACGCCGACTTGGCACCGCTTGCCGCCAGCGATACCGTGGCAACGCTGGTGCCCGGGGCAAATTACTTTCTCGGGCTGCGGGAATATCCGAATGCGCGGCGGTTGATTGACTCCGGCGTGGCAGTGGCGTTGGCCACCGACTACAATCCCGGAACGTCGCCGACGCTGAGCATGCCAATGGCGATGTCTTTGGCATGCACGCACATGAAGATGTCGCCCGCCGAAGCCATCGCTGCGAGCACGATCAACGGCGCGTGGGCTCTGCGCGTCGCGGATAGAAAAGGCAGCATCGAGCCGGGCAAAGATGCCGATTTGGCGGTGTTCGCGGTCGATGATTACCGGGAGATCCCATACTGGTTTGGAGCTAATCGTTGTACGATGACTATAGCCAATGGGGTTGTAATCTCCCGCAGTTGAACTTTCAAGCTGGAACCTGCGTATCACCGTGGGTGGAATTCTACGTTCGCGACTGGGCGCCCCTGTGCGCCCGACACAATATCTGGAGTTCGAAATCGATCCTGATTCTCTCTGAGGGAAACCTATGAAACGTGTTTTTGCGGTAGTCACCTTCCTGCTGCTGACCTTCTCGCTGGCGGTTGCGCAACGTCTGCCTGAGACCGCGCGCCCCGAGAACTACAAGCTGACCTTCACGCCGGATATCGAGAACGCGCGCTTCGATGCCGAAGAAACCATTTCAATCCAGATCTTGAAGCCCACTTCAGAGATCACGCTGAACGCGGTCGATATCGATTTCCACGATGTGACGATCACCGCCGGCGGCACGAAGCAGAAGGCCACGGTCACGCCTGAGAAAGAAAAAGAAATGGTCGTGCTGGGCGTCGAAAAGCCGCTCGCCGCGGGTCCGGCCACCATTCACATCACCTACGCCGGCACGCTGAACAGCGAGATGCGCGGATTTTATCTGGGCAAAGATGACCAGGGCCGCAAATATGCCGCAACGCAGTTTGAATCTACCGATGCGCGCCGCGCCTACCCGTCATTTGACGAGCCCGCCTACAAGGCCACGTTTGACATAACCGCCGTAGCCCCGAAGGGCATGGTAGCGATCTCGAACCAGAAAGTCGTTTCCGACACGGCGGATGGCGACAAACACACCGTGCGCTTTGCGACCACGCCAAAAATGTCGTCTTACCTGGCGGCGTTGGTAGTTGGAAATTTCGAATACGTCGAAGGCGAACAGGACGGCATTCCGATTCGCGTCTGGGCGACCACGGGCAAGAAAGATATGGGCAAGTTCGCGCTGGAGGCGGCGCAACACATCCTCGCCTATTACGACCATTACTTCGGAATCAAGTATCCCTACGGAAAGCTGGACCTGATCGGCCTGCCGGATTTCTCCGCAGGTGCGATGGAAAATACGGCGTGCATTACCTTCCGCGAAGTCATTCTGCTCATCGACGAAAAGCAAGGCTCGGTGGATCTGAAGAAAAACATAGCCAGCGTCATTGCGCACGAGATGGCGCACCAGTGGTTTGGCGACCTCGTCACCATGGCATGGTGGGATGACATCTGGCTGAACGAAGGTTTCGCCACCTGGATGGAAAGCAAGCCGGTAGAAGCCTGGAAGCCGGAGTGGAACGTCGATCTGGACGATGTCAGTGGAACCGGCGGATCCCTGAGTGTGGACTCGCTGGCAAACACCCGTCCGATTCATCAGGCGGCGGAAACGCCAGCCGAGATTCAAGAATTGTTCGACGGCATTGCCTACGGAAAAACCGCGGCCGTACTGCGCATGCTGGAAGCCTACCTGGGACCTGAGACCTTCCGGGCGGGCGTGAACGCGTACTTACAAAAACATCAATACGCCAATGCCAGTGCTGTGGACTTCTGGGACGCACAGACTAAGACATCTAAGAAGCCAGTCGACCAGATCATGCCTACCTGGGTGAACCAGGGAGGCGCGCCCCTTGTCGATGTCAAGACACAGTGCTCGGGAAATTCAACCAGCGTGGCTTTGTCGCAGCAACGCTATTACTACGACCGCACCAAGTTCGATTCCCCGAACGAGCAGCTGTGGCAGATTCCGCTCTGCCTCAAGGGATCGGCCGACAGCACCGCCAAGTGCGAACTGCTCACCAAGAAGGAAGAAACCTTCAAGCTGAACGGCTGCTCCACCTGGGTTCTGGCCAACGCCAATGCGAAAGGCTATTACCGCGTCGGCTTTCAACCCGAAGCCGTGCATGATCTCGCAAAGGACGCGGAGGCAAAATTGTCTCCCGGTGAAAAGATCGCAGTCCAGAATGATATCTGGGCTTCGGTGCGCGTCGGGCGCGAACCGGTCGGCGACTATCTCGCCTTCGCCCAGGGTCTGAAATCGGATCGCAATCGCGCGGTGATGGAAGATGTGCTCGGCCGTCTGGACTACATTGGCGAATACCTGGTCAGCGATGGTGATCGAGATCAGTTTCGCTCCTGGATGCGGGACTACCTCACTCCCGCAATGAAAGACGTGGGATGGGAACCGAAGTCGGGTGACAGCGATGAACAGAAAACGCTGCGGGCGCGGCTGTTCAACGCCCTTGGCTATGACGGACGCGATCCGCAGGCTCTCGCCGAAGCTCGGAAGATTGCGGATCAGGCTTTAGTCGATCCTTCGTCGGTTGATCACGAGCTCGCGGGTGGCGCATTCCGCCTGGCTGCGCTCAACGGAGACGCCGATTTCTATGACAAGCTGATGACCGGACTGAAGAGTGCGAAATCGCCGGAGATTTACTACAACGATCTGTTCACTCTGACGGAATTCACCGATCCGAGCCTCCTGCAACGCACTTTGGATTTCGCCATCTCGCCCGATGTGCGGTCGCAGGATGCGCTGCAGGTTATTGGCAGCGTGCTGGGCAATCCCGCCGGCCGACAACTGGCGTGGGACTTCATCCGGCAACACTGGCCGGAAATGGAGAAGGCCGGTGGACCGTTTGCCAGTTCGTCGGTAGTGCAAGCCACCAGCGTATTCTGCAGTCCGACCATGCGCGATCAGGTCACGGAGTTCTTCGCGGCGCACAAAGTCGCGGGGTCTGAGCGCACGTACAACCAGTCGATTGAACGGATCAATTCGTGCATCGATCTGAAGTCGCAGCAGGAACCGCAGTTGGCATCGTGGCTGGGACAGCACGGCGCGGCCAGCGGGAAATAACCAAAGCAAGGCGAGGTCAGGCCCGGGAGCGATCCCGGGCCTTTTCTTTTCACGTGGCCCCGGACGCATTCGTCCGGGGCGCTCGCACGGCGCACTCCATCTATTAGGGAACGATGGGCAGCAGCAGGTACGAAGGCATTTCCTGCGAGCAGTAAATCCGCTGCGTAGCTTTCACGTAGTCAGAAGCGCTCGCCCTGTAAATGCTGGGGACAAACTTCTGCGGGTTGCGGTCGATCACCGGGAACCAGGTCGACTGAATCTGCACCATGATGCGATGCCCTTTCAGAAAAACGTGATCATGGTCGCGAAGCGAAATGTTCCACTCAGTCGGCTTGTTGGCCGCGAGGGCCTCCGGTTTCTCGTAGCTTTTCAAATAGCGGCCGCGCCGCACTTCCATCGCAATCGGTAACTCGTAACCATCCAATGACTGCGCATACTGGCCGGGCTTCGGTCCCTCTTCGGGATCCCATGCGTTCTTCTGTGCGTTCTGCGGATAGACGTCGATCAGCTTCACCACAAAGTCGCTGTCAGTTCCAGAAGTAGATGCAGTCAGATTGGCCGCCAGCGGCCCCGTGACGGTTACATCGTGATCGAGTGCTGCACTCACGAATGTGAGCACGTCCGGACGATTATCCACGAAGCGCTGGTCGGCCACCTCCCAGGTACGCCAGTCCCCCGCGGGATAAGTCGGCGAAATCGGGCGTTCGCGGTACGGCACAGGATTTGCGGGATCGGAAATGTATTCGCGATACGTAGGCCTACCGCCGGCCTCAGGCGCGGTGAATGAGAGCGTCCCATCGGCGCGCAGATACAGCTTCGTGGGCTTGGCTTCTTTCGGAGGCCACACCGTATAGGTGTGCCACGAGTTCGATCCGCTCTGAAACGTATTCGCCTGCCACGCCGGCTTTTCGCCTTGGCCGTGCAGATAGTAACGAAAGAACGGCGCCTGAATATTTTCGCGAAACTCGCGCGACGTTTCATGACCACCGAATGGAATCAGGCCAATCGTGTCGCCCTTGGGCGCTTGCCACTCTCCGTGAAACCACGGCCCGGCCACCATAAAGTTCGTGTGGTTGGGATCATTCTCTTCGGCATGGCGAAAAATCTGCCACGGTCCCCAGGGATCTTCCTGATCCCAGAATCCGGCAACATTTAAGTTCGGCACAGTAGAGGCGTGAAGCTGGTTGACCCACGCTTCTTTTTTCCAGAACGAGTCGTAATCAGGATGGTCGACCATCGAATTCCAGTAAGGAATGGAGCCGTGAAGATATTTTTCATTCACATTGGAGAGCGGGCCCAGGTCGAGATACCACTGATAAGTGTCGTAGGTTTCGAATTCGAAATTTGTATTCTTGTTCTTGTCCGCCTGCTCCAGCACGGAATATTCCACGCCATAGCTTTCGCGAAGCGCGCCGAAGCGGTGCATGTCGTCATTCATCCACTGATCGACTGGCGAAGCCTGCTCGCTGATGGCTTTCAGCGCCGGGTGGGGATGCAGCAGCGCAAGCCCGGTGGTCAGTCCATCGTAAGAGACTCCGAACATTCCGACCTTGCCATTGTTGTTCGGAACGTTCTTGACCAGCCATTCGATGGAGTCATAAGCATCCGTGGTCTCGTTCGTAGCCTTCGGATCATTGAGGTCGACCCAGGAGGAAAGATTGAACACGCCTTCCGACTTGAAGCGCCCGCGCAGATTCTGAAAGACGAAGATGTAACCGTCCTGGGCCAATTCCTTGAATGATGACGGCATTTGAGCCGGAGGCTTGTCGGGCACGCCGTATGGCGTGCGCCGGAACAGGATCGGCAGCGGTCCCTGCTGGTCGACCGGCGTGAGGATTACAGTTTGAAGATGAATCCCGTCGCGCACCGGAATCATCACTTCTTGTAGAGTGAATACCGGCTTGGCTTCAGCCTGTTGCTGCGCCTGCTGCGCAGCAGCGGCAACGGCCAGCAGCAGCGGAAGAACGATCTTCAATTTGGATACGCGCACGCGTCTGCCTCCTGGGACTTGTTCGAGCAAATTCGCTTGATAAGACTGAGGCGCGAAGTATATCAAACGGTGGAATAGAAACTGCTGGAACTGTCGGTCGAATCTTCAGTTTGTCTTCAGAAGAAAGGGAAAGCAATCATGAGCAAGAGCAAGGGATATGCTGCAGCCAAGGCCAAGGCTCCTCTGGCGCCGTTTTCATTTGAACGGCGCGAGCCGCGGGAGCACGACGTAGTCATCGAGATCAAGTTCTGCGGAATTTGCCACTCCGATATTCACCAGACGCGCGACGAGTGGAGCGAGTATCAGGAAGAATCGATCTTCCCCATGGTGCCGGGACATGAGATCGCCGGCGTAGTCTCGTCCGTCGGCAGCAAGGTCACGAAGTATAAAGTCGGCGACAAAGTTGGCGTGGGATGCTTCGTCGATTCCTGCCGCACCTGCGTGGAGTGCAAGCGCGGTCTTGAGCAATATTGCACCGTCGCGGACCGTGTGGACTTACAACAGCCGCGACAAAGAAGGCACGCCAACCTATGGCGGATATTCGGACAAAATCGTGGTCGACGAGAATTACGTTCTGCGGATTCCTGAGACCTTGCCGCTCGACGCCAGCGCGCCGCTGCTATGCGCCGGGATCACCCTGTATTCTCCGTTGAAGCATTGGAATGCCGGGCCGGGGAAAAAAGTCGCGATCGTCGGACTGGGCGGGCTCGGCCACATGGGTGTGAAGCTGGCGCACGCTCTGGGCGCGGAAGTCACCGTTCTCAGCCAATCTCTGAAGAAGCAGGCTGACGGCAAGCGGATGGGCGCGGATCACTTCTACGCGACCTCGGATCCTGAGACATTCACCAACCTCAAAGGCTATTTCGATCTGATCATCAACACGGTTTCGGCGCAGATCGATTGGAACGAATATCTCTCGATGTTGAAGGTCGACGGCAGCATGGTGATCGTGGGACTGCCTGCGAAAGACATCCCGATCAGCGCATTTTCGCTGACTGCCGGGCGACGTAGCCTGGCTGGCTCGCAGATCGGCGGCATTCGCGAAACACAGGAGATGCTGGATTTCTGCGCCCAGCACGGCGTGACTTCAGCGATATCGAGGTGGTGCCGATTCAGAAAGTAAACGAAGCCTACGAGCGGGTTTTGAAAAGCGATGTGCGCTATCGATTCGTAATCGATATGGCGACGCTCTGAGATTCCAGCGAGTTCATTTGCGTAAAAAGAGACGTTGCTCGCAACATATCTCTCTCTTCATTTAATGCCGCTAGAAAAGGCGCCCTACCGAGAAGTTCACCCGGCTTTGCCCGGTAGGACTGATGCTTCCCGCGATCGCGATCGGGCCCACGATGGTGTCGGCAAGAATCCCCAGATTTGCAGTACCCTTCACCGCCACCGGGCCCGGATTTCTGAGCGCCGTCCCGAAGGCCGTACCGGCCTCGTACCAGCCTGCCCAATAAAGCTTGCCGCCTACGAGTTGCGGCAAGCGGTAGAACTCGCGCCGAAATCCGAGTGACAGAGTACGCATAGTGATTGCCCAGAAATTCGTCGGACAGATATGCCCCCAAGTGGAATGGACCTCCGAGCGAGAACACCTGAAACGGCCCCGCGGAGCCACGGAAAGTGCTGCCGCCAGCAGCAATGGCAAACAGCGACGTTTTCACGCCCAGCGGAATGAAGCTGGTGTCACGAACGTCGACTTGCCCAATGGGATGAGCGAGGCCGGGGCTTTGCAGAATGCGCGCAGCCGTTGCGACAAAGCGTGTACCTGTGCTGGGCACGGCAGGGTTGTCCTGCCCGTCCCAGACATAGCGTGCGCGAAATTCGCCAGTACTGCCACTGACCGTGGGCAAACCGCTGCCGCCAATCAGCGGACTGAGTTTGCCATCGAAGTTCTCATAGCCGAGGCGGACTTCGCTGCGCCGCGTATCGTAACCGAAATCCAGACCACCTCCAGCCCGCTCATCGCCAAAGACCGCGACGCGCGCTGACCCGCTAAAAGAATTGCGGGCGAACTTCGAAGCGAACGCATACGGCGCAACGAAGAAGCGCGATCCAAACAGCGGCTGGTAAAACTCGGTGGCGCCGAGATTGCTTGAGCCAAAAAGAAAATCGTTGCGCCACTCGCCGCCATGATGCGCAATGTCCATAAAGGTCACGCGCGCTCCCGCGGAAAAATCGAACGCGGCCACGCCCGAACCTTCTACATTTACCGCAAGATCGACGAACGGCGGTCCATAGGATTTTTCGTGCGTCGTGACCAACAATGACGGAACGTTGTTCTGCGTGAAGCCCTCGTAACCGAGCCGGTCGAACTGGCCCTCGCCGGCGATGCGGGTGAGTTGCGTATCGAGCTTGGGGATATCCAGATTTCCACGCAGCGCCTTGCTGATGCGGTGTTCGATTCTTTGATTGGTGTCGGAGTCACCGCCCGCAACTTCGATTTTGGTCACCTTCTGCGGTACCGGGCGCTTTCGCTCCGCGCGGGCGGCGAGATATTGCTGCCACTGTTCGGGATCCTGGATTGCATAGCGCAGCAGGTCGCCTGATTGCCTCGCAGCGGTGCGGTACCCAAGCTCGATCAACTCTTTTATGTGAGAGAAATCGAACGCGTCAAAACCAGTCACGTCGACGCTGATCTTCGCTTGAGCCAACGCCAGCGAACGCCCCTCGTTCTGCGCGATCATGATGTCGACCGAGCGGCTGAGCATGCCCCCGATCGTTTCCAGTTCAGTCGCGTTGGCGGGCGGAGTGCGCAACTGCACGGCAATGACGATATCGGCCTGCATGTCGCGGACGGTTTCAACAGGAATGTTCTCCACCAGCCCGCCATCCGCCAGGATGCGGCCGTTGATCTCCACCGGAGTAAAGACGCCGGGAATCGCCATGGAGGCGCGTAACCCACGCGCCAACGGCCCGTCGTGCAGCACAACCGCCTCGCCATTCAGCATGTCGGTAGCGACGCAACGAAACGGAATGGGAAGATCGTCGAAGCCCGCTATGCCGGATTCCGGCAGCGCGATACGATCGAGCAGCAACTCCACCGATTGGCCAGGATCGAATCCATTCGGCCCGCTGAGTCCATGCTTCAGTCCAAGCGCGGCCGTAACCTGAAAGCGGCGAAGGTCCTGCTTGCGCCGGTAAGAAAGATCGGAATACTTCGGGCCGGCGAGGAAGGCCTGGTCCCAGTCGATTTTTTCTGCAAACTTCTGGATCTCGGCAGGCGACATGCCCGTCGCATACATTGCGCCGATGATGCTGCCCATGCTGGTGCCCGCGATGCGATCTACTGGTATGTGATTCTCTTCGAGCCAGCGAATCACTCCGATCTCCGCCAGCCCAAGCGCGCCACCACCACTGAGCGCCAAACCAATCCGCGGACGCGAAACTTGCGACGAAGGAGTCGAGTCCTGCGCCTTGGAAACATTCGCGAGAAAAGTATTCAACACGATTACCAGCCAAAGCAGTAGGAGTGCCGGCCGACGAGCCGATGCCATGATTTGCTCCTGAGGTAGACCTCAAAATTCAGTTCTACCCTTTTGTATTGGAAGCGCTAAAAATAGCAGATTCGGGGCCGTGTTCGCCGTTAACGCTGCGCGGCGGGTGGAGGTTGCGCGGCACGCGCCTGATCGACGACTGCGCGCACGGCATCAATCACCATGTCGGGACGATCGAGTTGAATGTAATGCGAACTGCCCTTTGCAATCGCTTGCGTTCCCCGAGTGGAAAGATGAGCGAGTTCCTGCTGCATTTTCTCCCAAGCCTCGTTGGTGGGTTTCGCCAGATCGGGAGGCAGGTCCGCCGAGGGCTTGTCCGGATCGTGCGACAGCACCGCCAGCGGCATGTCGCCGAGAGTTCCGGTAGCCGCTGTTTCCGCAGCGCTTTGCGGGAAGGCTTTCAACTCGGCTACGGCTTCGCGAGCCGAATCAAAATTGCACTCGGCCGCGCGCTCCACCACCTGATCATCGCAAAACCCTATCAGCCGTGGGATGCCGAACGGCGCCGTATAGGCTAAAAACTCAGCCTCGCGCCGCCAACTGCCTTCCATATCTTTAAGCTCGCGCGGAAACCGATTTTCCTGATCCGGATGCGACGCATCGACCAGCACCATCCCCGCTACTTCGCTGCGATAAAGGCTGGCGTAGACGCGCACATCGTATCCGCCCATGGAATGGCCCACGAGAATGTAGGGCGGCTGGATATTCGCTGCCTGCAGCAGAGCGTGCAATTCTTCGGCGATGACCTTGCTGGTGCGCGGCTGCGGACTGGAGTCGCTATAGCCGAGGCCTGCGCGATCGTAGGAACATACACGCGCAACTTTTGCGATTTCCGGCTGCACTTTGCGCCACGAAAGAAATGTATCGCCCAGACCGGAATCAAGTATGACCGTGGGCAAGCCCTCGCCGGTGCAGTCGATATGCATCATCCGACCACCTGCATCAATCAGGCGTCCCGGCATGGGGTTGAAGCGGCGATCACGCGATTCGGAGATGTTTTCGTAAAGAAAGCCCGCGACGGCGAGAACGATCGCGAAGGCGAGCAGACCGATCAGTATCCTTCGCAGCCAATGATGCGAGGTCGGCGATGGAGATGCGGCGTCACTCATAGCGGAACCGAATGCGCCGAACTGGCACAGCGCCTCAGGCGGGCATTTTACATCACCGGGGGCACTTCGATGCCCATGACAGCCAGGCTGCGAATTAATTCGCGCCGGACGACCGCAATTGTGGCCAGCAGAAACTGTTTACGATTCTCGTCTGGCTCGATCAATATCGGATGGCGATGGTAGAACGTATTAAACAGCTGTGCCAGTTGGAATACATGCTTGGCGAGATACGCCGGCTCGGTAGTCGCGATGCACTTCTCGATTATGTATGAAGTTTTCGACGAGGCGAGCCACAGTTCCCAGATTTCGTTGGCCTCTTCGCCCGCGAGAAAAGTTGCGAAATCGGCGGCCGTCAGTCTAGCGGCAATTTGCTGAATGAAAGTTTCCGCCTCTGAGCCTGCCTTGCGGAAAATGCTGGTTGCCCGGACGACAGCGTATTGGGCATACGGTCCCGTCTCGCCCTCGAAGCTGAGAGCTTCCTTGAAATCGAAAGCGATCACTGAGGACTTCGTGAACTTCAGCATGAAATAGCGCAGGGCGCCAATGGCGATCTGCCTGGCAATGCTCAACCGCTCGTCGTCTGATAATTGCGGATGGCGTGAATCGACTTCTTTCCTGGCCGAGGTGATTAATTGATCGAGCAAGTCATCGGCCTTCACACCAAAACCTTTGCGCCCGCTGACTTCAATGTAAGACCGCGCCTTATCTTCGTCGCTCAGTGTGTAGCCGAGTTCGGCGGCGCAACGCGGAGTCAGCGCAACCATCTCGTAGGAAAAATGCGTGTAGTGGTCGGCGGTCTCGTTGTGGCCAAGCCCGCGCAGGGCTTCGATCACCGTGTTTTGTGCCTCAGACTGACGCGCATCGATGACGTTGTAAATTTCAGCGACGTCGCCGAAATGCGGGTGATCTTTCTCGCCGTCGGTGGTTGAAATCCAGCAGTCGTGCGCATCCGGATACTTGTAGAATTTGCGATAGCCAAAGTCGCGCCCCAGCAGCCCAAACTTCCACATGTGATAAGCGATGTCTTTCCCGACATAGCCGACCGTGCCGTTGGAACGAACGATGACTTTCTGATCTTCTTCGCTGATCCGGTCTTCCTCTGCGCCCTCTGGGGCAAGAGCACTTACAGTCCCTGCCCGCCGCATCACCCAGCAGCCCTTGTTCTTTCCCTCAGCCTCGTAGGTGAGAACTCCCGCTTCCTTCAACTTAGCGAAAGCCGCATCCCAGAAATGCAGGTGCAGAATCTCACTCTCCCGTGGAAGGAAATCGTATTCAATGTCGAGCCGGTCCATGGTCTCGAGATGGCGGCGCAGAACCGCGACCGAAATCAGTTCAGCAATCCTCGCCGTTTCGTTTCCGCCCTCTTCCAAAGCGTGCAGCGTTTGTGCACGCACCGTCAGATTCTGCTTGTCCTCGGCATACCAGTGGGAAACGCGGGCATAAAGATCCCAACAGTAGTAATCGAAACGAGGCTGGCGGGTGAGGGCTTCGATCTCTGCCTGCGACTTGTTTTCGAGATGCGTGAAACCCACAACAACATCAGCAACCTGCGCGCCCGTATTGTCGATGTAATTCTGCACGTCCACTTCCCTGCTGGCGTAACGCAGCAAGCGAACGAAGGTGTCGCCCAGAATTGCATTCCGCAAGTGTCCGATGTGGGCCGCTTTGTTGGGATTAATGCTGGAGTGCTCGACCAGAATTTTCCCAGCCGGAATCTTGACTGGAGGCTTCTCATCGGTGGCCAGCCTGGCAGCGAACCATCCGCGGTCCATCTTAACGTTCAGATAGCCGGGAGGCACAACTTGCATCTCGGCAATGCCGTCGATGGATCCAACCTCGGCCCGAATGCTCTCGGCGATCTTCAGAGGGGCAGAACGCAAGGGCTTGGCAAATGGAAAAATCGGAATTGCAAAATCGCCCAGCTCCACCTTCGGAGGCTGCTCAATCACAACGCCCGGCAACTCAACACCCGGATAGCGGCGCTGCAGAGCGCTCAAAATCGCATCAGCCAGAACGTGTTCGAGATAACGATACAAAGAATCCCTCTAGACTATTTTGCAATCAGCAGTATTGGAGAATCAGTGATTCTAGCAGAGTAAACCGCCAAGTTTGACGGGGCTTGGGGCCTTCCCTATGATGAAAGTTTCTCATCGAAGTCCCGCAAGCCCTTTCTGTGGTGAGTTGGAATCTTATGCGCATCGCGTATCTAGAATGTTTTTCCGGGATCAGCGGCGACATGTTTCTGGGCGCCCTGGTCGATGCCGGAGTATCTGCGCGTGTACTCGAAGAAACCGTGGCGGCCCTCGACCTCGGTGCGCGGCTTGAAATTTCCCGTGTGAACCGCAGCGGAATTTCAGCCACCAAAGTGGACGTTTGGGTCGACGGCGAGAAAGATATGCCCCGCGAAGAATACTGGGCAAAAGCCAGTGTGGCGCGGGCGCCCTCGCCCGCGAAATCTCACCACGAGCACGAGCACGACCACGGCCATCAGACACGAAGACAATCACTCACATCAGCCGCAGTCTGCTGGAAAGAGTTCTCGGACAGACGTATCCGAGCCGCATTCTCACGGTCGAGGCCTGAGCGAAATTCGATCGATCATCACCCAGGCCCACATCAGCGATCAGGCGAAGAAAACTTCCATCGCCATCTTTGAGGCTCTGGGCGCAGCCGAAGCCAGGATTCACAATACTTCGATCGAGAGCGTGCATTTCCACGAAGTCGGCGCAGTCGACGCCATGGTGGATATCATTTGCGCAGCGGTCGGAGCGGAAGCTCTGGGAGTCGACGAGATCATCTGTTCGCCGCTAAATGTCGGCGGCGGAACCGTGCAATGCGCGCACGGAACATTCCCTGTGCCGGCGCCTGCAACCGTGGAACTGCTGAAGAATGCTCCCGTATACTCTTCGGGCGTGCAAGCAGAACTGGTCACTCCTACCGGCGCAGCGATCGTAGCAACACTGGCGAAACGTTTCACCGAACTACCTGCGATGAAAATCGAGAAAGCCGGTTACGGAGCGGGCTCGCGCGACTTTCCAGCCCATCCCAATGTTCTGCGATTGATCGTCGGCGAAGCGGCCGCAATTCCATCGAAAACACTCACCGACACGGTCACCGTGCTGGAAGCCAATCTCGACGATCTGACTCCGCAGATATTCGGTTATGTGATGGACCGTCTGCTCGAAGAGGGCGCGCTCGATGCTTTCGCCGTGCCGGTACAGATGAAGAAGAATCGTCCAGGAACGCTGCTGACGGTTCTATGCAAGCCCGAAGACGCAACTCGATTGACAGAGCTGATTTTCGCGGAGACCACCACTATCGGCGTGCGGCGTCGCGATGAGGCGCGGCAGACGCTCGCCCGGCGCTGGGAAAACGTACGCACACTCTGGGGCGAAGTGCGTATCAAAATCGCCAGCATGAATGGAACCGTGACCAACTACGCGCCCGAATACGAAGACTGCCGGCGGCTTGCGGCGGAAAATCATGTACCTCTGAAAACCGTGATACAGGAAGCGGTGCGGCTCTACGCTGCGGCCAGGACCACGTCATGATTCAGGAAAAGGAAAAGGAAAAGATCAGTGACGTGCAGTCGTGCTACGACCTGGTGGCGGAGGAGTACGCCCGCCGCATCTACGATGAGTTGCAGCACAAGCCGTTCGACCGCGCTTATTGGATCGTTTTGCCGAGAGCGTTCGCGGTCAGGGCCTCACGTGCGATCTCGGGTGCGGCCCGGGACAGGTAGCTCGGTATCTGCAGACCCGTGGGCTCGAAGTCTGCGGGATGGATTTGTCCGCCGGCATGGTGACCTGTGCAAGGCAGCTCAATCCGCAAATTCCATTCGATTCGGGTGACATGCGGGCCTTGCCTGTTAGCGATGAGACATGGGCCGGTATCGCGGCATTCTATGCGATCGTGAATTTGTCGCCGGGCGAGCTCACTCAGGCTCTCCGTGAAATGAAGCGTGTATTAGCACCGGGCGGGCGCTTACTGATCAGCTTTCACATCGGCGGTGATGTCTCCCAGGTAGAAGACATGTGGGACCGCGGGACCGCCCTGGCATTCACGTTTTTCCGCGTCTCCACAGTGGCAGAAGAGCTTCGCAACGCGGGCCTTGTAATTGAAGAGATTATTGAGCGCGAACCTTACGCTCCAGAAGTTGAGTACCAAAGCCGGCGGGCTTACATTTTTGCTCAGAAACCAGGGACCACGATCGCATCCGTATGAATAGCAAGTTTTACATCACGACCCCGATTTACTACGTCAACGCGCGACCACACATCGGCCACGCCTACACAACCATCGCCTGCGACACCATCGCTCGCCGGCAACGCATGCTGGGCGCAGAGACTTTCTTTCTTACCGGCACCGACGAGCACGGGCAGAAGATCGAGCGCGCGGCGCAAGCTGCCGGCAAAACTCCGCAGCAGTATGCCGATGAAATCTCCGCCGAGTTCCGCAACTTGTGGAAGCGGATGGGCATTTCGAACGACGACTTCATCCGCACCACCGAAGACCGGCACAAGAAGCGCGTGCAAGCACTGTTCCGCCAGTTGCGCGATAACGGTTTTATCTACAAAGGCACTTACACCGGCCAATACTGCGTCTCCGACGAACTCTACGTCGATGGTGCCCAGCCGGGTGATCCCTGCCCCACCTGCGGCCGCATCACCGAAACCGTTCACGAAGAAAATTATTTCTTCAAGCTCTCAGCCTTCCAGAACAAACTGCTGGAGCTTTACACGAATCCGGATTTCATTCGCCCGGAGACGCGGCGCAACGAAGTAATTTCGTTCGTGCGCTCAGGCCTGCGCGATCTCTCCATCAGCCGCTCGACGTTCTCGTGGGGCATTCCCGTCCCCGACGATCCCAAGCATGTGATCTACGTCTGGCTAGACGCCTTGGCCAACTACATCACCGCGATTGGATACGGATCTTCGCATGCCGGGGCACAGGAGGCGTTCAAGAAATTCTGGCCAGCCGATGTGCAGATGATCGGGAAAGAAATCGTCCGCTTCCATTGCGTCTATTGGCCAGCATTTCTGATGGCTGCCGGGCTGGCTCTGCCTAAAGCGATTGTGGCCCATGGCTGGCTGCTGTTTGAAGAGAGCAAGATGTCGAAGTCGCGCGGCAACATTGTGCGCACGGAGACGATCCTCGATGTGCTCGGCGCCGATGCGCTGCGTTATTTCCTGCTGCGCGAAGTCGTCTTCGGCCAGGATGGATCGTTTTCGTTTCGACGCGTTGGTCCAGCGCTACAACTCTGATCTGGCCAACGGTCTCGGCAACCTGGCCAGCCGCACGTTGACCATGATCAACCGCTATTTCAAAGGCGAAGTGCCTTATCCGTCGCATACAGCATCGCGCACGGCGGAGGACGATGCCATCGCGGAAACGGCGCGCAACACGATTCGCGAATTTGGTACCTACTTCGACCAGTTCCAGTTTTCGCGCGCGCTCGAATCGGCGTGGGCTCTGATTGCGGCCGTCGACAAGTACATCGTTGAAAACGAACCCTGGTCGCTGGGCGAAAAGCAGGATGAGGACAGCCGCTCCCGGCTGGCCACAGTGCTCTATACATCAGCCGAGGCGTTACGCATCGTCACCGCGCTGGCGCATCCCATCATGCCCGACGCGACGGCCAAAATCTGGACGCAGATGGGCCTCGGCGACATCAAGAAATTGAACTTGCCCGAACTAAAGTGGGGTCAGCTGCATTTGGGCACCAAGCTTGGCGACATCGCGCCCGTGTTCCCGCGAGCGGATAAAAGCGCCATCGAAAGGATGCAGCAGATGGAAGAACAGCAGCGAGGACCTGTGGTGGAGGAAGGAAAGAACGTGGCTCCGCCTGCACCAACAGCGACCGCGCAACCGGCTGCTCCGGCGGTTGCCGTCACGACCGAAGGCGCGAAGATCACGATCGACGATTTCGCTAAGGTCGATCTGCGGGTGGGGCTCGTGAAAGTCGCCGAGCGTGTTCCCAAGTCCGACAAGCTTCTGCGGCTCGAAATCGACATCGGTACGGAAGTGCGGCAGGTTTTGGCCGGCATCGCCGAGGCCTATGCGCCCGAAACTCTGATCGGCCGCAAGGTAGTGATCGTCGCCAATCTCGCTCCGCGCAAAATGCGGGGCCTTGAATCCAACGGCATGATCGTAGCCGCGTCGCTGGAAGGCGGTAAGCCCGTTCTAGCTAGCTTCCTAGAAGACGTCCCGGTTGGGTCGCGGCTGAAATAGTCCGCCGTGCCCTGCTCATGTAGGGACAGCCGCCCTCGGCTGTCCGGCCGAGCAAAGCTCGGCAATCTGATCGTGCAGCCAAAGACGAACGACCAATAATGCCCAATGTTTGTTGACTCTCACGCTCATCTCGATGGCAAGCAGTTCGCGGCAGATCGCGAGCAAGTCATCGCTCGCGCGCGAGAATCCGGCGTTTCGACGATCGTCGCCATCGGCAATGGCGATGGCCCGCCGACGCTCGACGCCGGAATCCGGCTGGCCGAGAAGTATCCGTTCATGTACGCGACCATCGGAATTCATCCCCATGAAGCGCAACTGGCGGACGAGGCCGCATACCTCGAAATGGAGCGCCTGGCGCGGCATCCCAAGGTAATTGCCTGGGGCGAAATTGGCCTGGACTATTTCTACGACCACTCTCCGCGCGACAAGCAACAAGAGGTATTTTCCCGGCAGATGGAACTGGCCGCCGCCGCAAAGCTGCCCATCGTCATCCACTGCCGCCCCTCAGATAACAGCGACAATGCCTGGGAAGATTGCCTGGGAATGATTGAAAAACAATGGGCTCCCAAAGGCCTCGGCGGAATTCTTCACTGCTTCACCGGCAATTCGCCACAAGCCAAGCGCGCCCTCGATATCGGATTCATGATTTCATTCGCCGGCAACATCACCTTTCCCAAGGCTCAGCAGATTCGCGATGCCGCCCTTGAGGTACCGCTGGACCGCATGTTCATCGAGACCGATTGCCCGTATCTGGCGCCGGTTCCGCACCGCGGCAAACGCAACGAGCCCGCATTTGTAGTAGAAACCGCCCGCCAGTTGGGTGAACTCCGCGGGCTTTCTGCCAACGAAATCGGCGAACGGACCTCCCGCAACTTCTACGATTTTTTCAAACTGGCTGAAATCGTTGAAAGCAAAGTTCCGCTTAGCTAAACTCGCGTTTCTGTTAATCTCAGGTTAAGATTCCATTGTTTCAGAAAGATTAGAAATAGATGCCCGACAACAGTTTTGATGTCGTCAGCAAGGTCGATCTGCAGGAGGTCTCGAACGCCATCCAGCAGGCGTTGAAGGAGATTCATACCCGCTTCGACCTGAAAGACTCGAAGTCAAATATCGAACTCGACAAAGACGGAATCGCTCTGCACTCGGCCGACGAGTACAAGTTAAAAGCCGTGAACGATGTGCTGCAGCAGAAGCTGGTCAAGCGCGGAGTTTCGCTGAAAGGCTTGACCTACACCGAGGTGGAACCCGCTGCGAGCGGCACCGTGAAGCGCCGCATCACCATGCAGCAAGGGATTCCCATCGAAAAGGCCCGCGAGATTGTGAAGTTGATCAAGGATTCGAAGAAGAAAGCGCAAGGCTCGATTCAGGGCGACCTGGTGCGCATCAGTAGTAAAGATCGCGACACCCTGCAGGAAATGATCGCCATGCTACGGCAAAAAGATTTCGGCATCGACTTACAGTTTACGAACTACCGGACGAATTGAGATTCACGAGAATAGATTGAGCGCGCCAGCCGCCATTAACGGGAAAGAAGTCTTCGATCTGCTGAGGGACGACCTCCTCGCGCTCGAAGATGAGTTCGGCCGCGACACCGTTTCCGGCGTTAAGGCGATCACCGAAATCGGCGAATACCTGCGGGCCGGCGGCGGCAAGAGAATTCGCCCTGCCCTGCTCCTGCTCGCGGCCAAACTCTTCGATTATCAGGGCCGTGGCGCGGTTCGGATGGGCGCGGTCGTCGAGATCATCCACACGGCGACCCTCGTCCACGACGACATCATCGACGAAGCCAAGACCCGGCGCGGCCGTCCTGCGGCCAATACGCAATGGGGCAACTCCAAGTGCGTGCTCGCCGGCGACTGGCTCTACATGCAGGCGTTCAAGATCGCAGTGCAGGAACGCAATTTCCGCATTCTCGACACTCTCATCGAACTCACCCAGCAGATGGTCGAAGGCGAACTGCTGCAGATCGAGAAACTCGGCAAGCTGATCTCGCTCGACGAATACTTCGATCTCATCTTTCGCAAAACGGCCTGCCTCTTCTCCGTATGCATGCGGCTGGGAGCGATTCTCGGCGGCGCCACTGCTGCTCAGGAAGCCGCCCTCGGCAAGTATGGCCAGGACCTGGGTATGGCCTTCCAGATTGTCGACGACGTGCTCGACCTCACCGCGTCGGAGGAAGTTCTAGGCAAGCCCGTGGCCAGTGATTTACGCGAGGGCAAGGTCACGATGGCGGTGGTTCATGCGCTCGAACGCTGCACACCGCAGGAGCGGGCCAAGATTGAAGTGGTCCTGCACCACGGCGCCTTTAACGGCGTAAGCCACCCGGAGATTCTGGAAATTCTGCAACGCTACGGATCTCTCGAAGCCGCATCCACAAGCGCAGCCCATTACGCCGAGTCAGCGCAAAAATCGATTTGCACCTTCCCCGATTCCGAGATCAAGCGCGCCCTGCTCTGGGCCCCGGATTTCGTTGTAGCGCGAGAAAAATAGCCGCTATTTTAATTCGAATCCGCGGTGATCCAGCGCACAAAACCCCTGATTTTTCCGGCCCGACTGCCATCACTCTCAACCGTGACGATCGCCACAGACGAAGGGGTGGAAGTGCTTGCACAATGCTGCCAGTTGCCGGGGTTGTTCGCCAGAGCGGAAGGCTAATGAGACGCTACTGGCATGCGTTGAGGCGCGAAACGCGACCTCAATCTCCCCTTGGCACCTGAGGAAAGGCAGGTCGCTCAGGGTTTCTGTCCGCCGCGTACACTCCTGCAACCACACAGGCAGCGGCCTCAGTCGAAGCTTTAGACGAAAGGCGCCTTGGTTTTTCGACGCGCCGGCCCTGACAGGGCCGGATAGACTTCGAGTGTAGGCCGCTGTCTTGCTCACCTTGGACGGGGATTGTCCTCCTGAGAGACGTGTTCCCCGTGCAGCAAGGCGGACGTGGATCCTTCGGATTCACGTCCGCCTTGTTTTATATACTGAACCCTGCTCTGGGCTCGTACTATCCAATCACCGTCTATGCATAATCTGCTTCCGCTCCTAGCACGGCACGGCTATGCCCTGACCTTCGCCATACTCTTTGCGGAGTCGGTAGGCTTGCCGCTTCCAGCCTCGGTTGCGCTCGTTGCGGCGGGCGCAGCCGTTGCCTCGCATACGTTATCTGCGCCTGGTCTGGTGCTGGCTGGCGCGGTTGCCCTGCTCGTAGGCGATACCCTCCAATTCTGGCTCGGGCGTTACTCCGGATGGGCCCTGCTCGGGTTCCTGTGCCGCGTTTCGATGAATCCGGAAACCTGCATCCTGCGCTCGGCCGAATCGTTCTACAAACGCGGCAAAACAACGCTGCTCATCGCCAAGTTCATCCCAGGCATTAACACCATGGCCGCCCCACTCGCCGGCAGCATGAAGATGCGCTTCTGGCAATTCCTGCGCCTGGACCTGGTCGGATGCCTGCTCTATACGACCACGTACCTGCTGATCGGATATCTGTCGCGCGACGTGCTGGCGAAAGTGCTGAACGGTTTCAATGCTGCCGGGCGGGCGATGGAAGCCGTGGTCGCGGTTGCGCTCTTGATCTATGCCATCTACCGCGTGATTCAATTCCGCAAATATCGCAAGTATGACGTCGTGCCGCGCATACAAGTCGAAGAACTGGAATCCCGCCTGGCCTCCGATCAGAAAGATTGCGTGCTGATCGCAGATGTGCGCAGCCACGGCTACTACAACGCCGGGGCGGAGCGCATTCGCGGCTCCATTCGCATCGAGCCCAATAACCTGGACGACGAGGTTAAGAACCTTCCCAAAGATAAGGACATTTATCTGTACTGCACTTGAGCGCGCGAAGCGACCAGCGCCCGGGTGGCGCATTTACTGCGGGAAAAAGGATTCAACACGTTCGTAATCGTTGGCGGACTCACCGCCTGGCGCAAGGCCGGCGGCCATCTGGAATCAGTTCCAAAAGATGATCTGGTGAAGCTGCCAACTTTCAATTGAGCCCTGCCGCCCCTGTTGATTTCTAGGCAATGGTCAGTTTGAATGCGTCTTGAAAGGGCGCGACTTCAGTCGCGCCGTAAGTTGCACGAAAGCCATTACGGCTTTAGCCGCCGCGGCGCCTCGTTCCTGGGCTGACCACTAGCGATTTGCGCATTTCTCCTTGAAATCCTCCCCCTTTCCGGATGCGCAAATCTCTGGCTTCCGATACGATGAGTGCTCTCATGGGGAACCCAGAAGCAGCGAATCACACCCGAGTCTCTCCGACTCTGGTGGGCGTGCTGATTCTGCTGGGGCTTTCCGTCTTCTTGAACTACATCGATCGCAGCAATCTTTCCATCGCCGCCCCGCTGCTCAAAGGCGAGCTGGGAATTTCGGCAACCCAACTGGGCGTGCTGCTCTCGGCTTTCTTCTGGGCCTACGCCTGCCTGCAGCTTCCCGCCGGATGGCTGGTGGACCGCTTCGAAGTGAAGTGGGTATTCGCTGGAGGCTTTCTCCTCTGGTCGGCGGCCACAGCCATGACGGGAGTGATGCACACCTTCGCCGCGCTGGTCGCGGCGCGGGTGGTGCTGGGAGTCGGTGAGTCCGTCGCCTATCCGTCTTATTCCAAGATTATTGCCACGCATTTTCGTGAACACCATCGCGGCCTGGCAAATTCCGTGATCGCCTGCGGACTCTCTCTCGGCCCGGGTGTCGGCATGCTTTTTGGCGGCACGCTCATGGGAAGATTCGGCTGGCGGCCGTTCTTTCTCATCTTGGGGCTCGTCAGCATATTTTGGCTTATTCCATGGGCTGCCTGCATGCCGCGAACGCAAACTGCAAAAGATCGCAAGAACATGGCGGGGCCCGGAATTCCGGAAATCGTCCGGCGCCGCGCCTGGGCCGCAACCGCGGTTGGTTTATTCTGCGGAAATTACGTCAACTATTTCCTCATCACCTGGCTGCCCTTCTACCTCGTGCGCGAACGAGGATATTCGATGGGCGAAATGGCCAAGGTCGGCGGAGCGGTGCTATTCACCGCGGCGGTTTCGGCCATCATTTGTGGAAAGCTGTCGGACCGCTGGATCCTTGCGGGCTCCACTCCGACTCGCGTCCGCGGGGGCTTCATGGTCACGGGATCGTTGCTCACCGGCGCCTTTCTGATGGCGGCGGTAGTAGCCCCTCGAGATGTCTCCGTGGTTTTGCTGATGCTGGCCGGGGCCAGCTTTGGCCTGATCAATTCCAACACGTGGGCCATTTCGCAAACTCTGGCCGGACCGCAAGCGGCTGGGCGCTGGGTCGGGGCGCAGAACTTCATCGGAAATTTTTCTGGCGTGATCGCGCCCGCGCTGACGGGAGTGCTGGTGGAACATACCGGCCAGTTCCGCTTGCCATTCCTCATTGCCGGAAGCGTTGCCTGGATGGGAGCGGCCGTCTGGGCATGGATGTTGGGTCCGGTGGAACCAGTGGTGTGGAAAGATAAATCCGGAATGATGGACAACGCTGATCTTGCCGCCGAAGCGGTAGCCGCAGGCGCTACAATTTTGGCGAATGAATCATGAGTAAAGAAATCGAGATCAAGTTTCGGATTCAAAACGTTCGCCAGCTCACACGCGCACTCACAGCGCAGGGATTTCGGCTGGAAACCCGGCGCACGCATGAGATGAACACTCTCTATGATTTACCGGGAGCAAAACTGCGCCGGCGGAAAGAACTGCTGCGCATCCGAAAATACGGCTCGGAGTGGACGATCACGCACAAGAGCGGCACAATTAGCGGCCAGCACAGCAGCCGAATCGAGCTGGAAACAAAAGTGGAAGATGGCAAAGTGATGGACGCGATCTTGCGCGCGCTGGGATACTTGCCCACATTCCGATATGAGAAATTCCGCGCTGAATGGACCGATGGCAAAGGGCAGGTCGTGGTCGACGAAACACCCATCGGCAATTTCTGCGAAATCGAAGGCCCGCCGCGCTGGATCGACGCAACCGCAAAGAAGTTAGGCGTAAGCGCTGCAGATTACATCACGAAAAACTATGCGACGTTGTTCTCCGACTGGAAGAAGGAAAAGAAAAGTAAAGCCGAAGAAATGACTTTCTTTGCAGTGAAAAACGCAGGCCAGCGAATCTAAACCGCGGCGCTACGCCCCGTGACACTTCTTATATTTTTTCCCCGAACCGCAAGGGCATGGATCGTTGCGCCCGACTTTTTCCTGGCCGCGGACGACTTGCTGCACCTGTGGCGCATCGCCGCCTCCAGCCATGCGGGCCTGCTCCAACTCGCGGCGCTTGCGCCGCATGAACGCCTCTTCCAACTCATCCGCCGAAGTCGAGACCATCCGGTGCGGACGCCGGCCATTGCCATCTCCGTCATGCTGGGGCTCGCCGGCCTCTGAACTTTGCCCCGAAGGTGACGATACCGGCTGAGGCCGGCCCGCATTCGGGTCTTGCGGCCGCTCCAGAATCTGCATCAGGTAAAGATACTTAACCGTGTCTTCCTGGAAGCGCTGCATCATCGCTTCGAACATGTCGAAGGATTCTTTCTTGTACTCGACCAGCGGATCGTGCTGGCCGTAGCCCCGCAGCCCGATCCCCTCTTTCAGGTGATCCATGCTGAGCAGGTGATCTTTCCACTGCTGGTCGATCACACTCAGCATGATCATGCGCTCGTGATGGCGCATGGCGTCGGGCCCAATCAACTTCTCTTTCGCGTCGTAGCGTTCTTTTAACTTTTCGAAGATTGCATCGCCCAGCGCCTGTCGTTCGAGCTGCTCCGGCTTCACACCCTCAGCCAGGAAGTCCACGCCAAAGCGTGTGAACACAGCATCTTTCATGCCCTTTACGTCCCACTGGTCAACGTGTGCCTTGGCCGGAATGTATTGCTCGAGCAGGTCGCTCAAAATTGCCGAGACATAATCTTCGAGGATCAAGTCCTTCTGATCCATGCCTTCGAGCAAGCGGCGGCGCAGGCCATACACGGCCTCGCGCTGCTTGTTCATCACGTCGTCGTACTCGAGCAGGTGTTTGCGGGATTCGAAATGCTGCGCCTCGACCGTTTTTTGCGCAGTCTCAATGCGGCGGCTGATCATCTTCGACTCGATCGGAACGCCCTCTTCCATCCCCAACTTCTGCAGCAGGGTCGAGATCCATTCCTTGGCGAAGATGCGCATCAGGTCATCTTCAAGCGCCAGATAAAAACGCGAGGAGCCAGGATCGCCCTGGCGGCCGGCACGGCCGCGAAGCTGGTTGTCGATTCGCCGCGACTCGTGCCGCTCCGTGCCCAGAATATGCAGGCCGCCCACGGCGGTGACTTCGTCGTGCTCTACGTCGGTCTGCGCCTTGTAGCGGGCGAGCGCCTCGCTCCACTTATCCGTTGGCACGGTGAATTCATTGCCGTTGTAATAAAACAGAGAGGACTCGCCATCTTCCTGCGGCCCTTCAATCTTGCCCTGCGCCACGCGGAGTTGCTGCGCAATTCCTTTTTTCACCATCTCCTGCTTGGCCATGAATTCAGGATTGCCGCCCAGCAGGATGTCGGTACCGCGGCCAGCCATGTTCGTCGCGATCGTGATCATGCCCTTGCGTCCGGCCTGGGCCACGATTTCGGCCTCGCGTTCGTGGAACTTGGCATTCAGCACGACGTGCTTGATGCCCTTCTTCTTCAGCAGGTCTGAAAGCCGCTCCGATTTCTCGACCGACGTCGTGCCGACCAGCACCGGTTGCCCTTTAGCGGCCAGTTGCTGAATCTCGTCTGCCGCTGCAAAATACTTTTCCTTCTCCGTCCGGTAGACGATGTCAGCATTTTCGATCCGCAGCATCTGCATGTTGGTCGGAATCACGACCACTTCCAGCTTGTAAATCTTCTCGAACTCTTCCGCTTCCGTTTCCGCCGTGCCGGTCATGCCGGCCAATTTCTTGAACATGCGGAAATAATTCTGGAAAGTAATGGTCGCCAGCGTCTGGTTCTCGCGCTCGATCTTGACGTTTTCCTTGGCTTCAATCGCCTGGTGCAGGCCATCGGACCAGCGCCGCCCCGGCATCATGCGCCCGGTAAATTCGTCGACGATAATCACTTCGCCGTCTTTGATCACATACTCGACGTCTTTGCGATAAAGCGCGTGCGCCTTGATCGCCGTTTCTACGTGATGCTTGAGATCCCAGTTTTCCGGATCGGCGATATTGCCGATGCCGAGCAATCCCTCAACTTTTTCCCAGCCTTCGTCGGTGACGGTAATGTTGCGATGCTTCTCATCGATGGCGTAGTCGCCGGTCAGGATCATTCGCTGCGGATCGCCGGCCGATTCATTCAGCGCGCGAATCAGAGTTTCTCTTCGCTCCGGCGAAAACTTACCTTGGTCCAGCTGTTCGCGGACTTCGTTCTGGCTGAGTTCTTCACCCTTTTCGAGCTTAGGAATAATGCGGTTGACCTTGTAATACTTGTCGGTCGATTCCTCGCTGGCGCCGGAAATAATCAGCGGGGTTCGCGCTTCGTCAATCAGGATGGAGTCGACTTCGTCGACGATTGCGAAATTGTGCCCGCGCTGCACGCAATCTTTGATATCGAACTTCATGTTGTCGCGCAGGTAATCGAAGCCGAACTCGTTATTCGTGCCGTACGTCACGTCGGCGGCATAGGCGGCGCGACGCTCCTCATCATCCAGATCGTGCACAATCACGCCGACAGTCAGCCCCAGAAAGCGATAGAGCTTGCCCATCCATTCCGAATCGCGCTTGGCCAGATAGTCATTCACCGTGACCACGTGCACGCCGCGCCCGCTCAGCGCATTGAGATAGACCGGAAGCGTGGCGACCAGCGTTTTACCTTCGCCGGTCTTCATTTCCGAGATCGTTCCCTTGTGCAGCACCATGCCGCCGATCAACTGCACATCGAAAGTGCCGCATGTTCAGCACGCGCCATCCCGCCTCGCGCACTACGGCGAAGGCTTCGGGCAGAATGTCATTGAGAACTTCCTGCAGTGCTTCGTATTCTTCTTTTTCCAGCCGCTTCTGCCGGTCGAGGTCATCTTCTTCCTCAGCACCGGCGCCGCTTGCCACTGCAGCGGGCGGACCTTCGCTGCTTCCGCCGCCCCGACGGCTCATGCGCTCCTGGATGCGTCTGGCGGAACTCATCCGTCTTCGCGCGCAACTCTTCATCGCTGAGCTTCCGCACCTCCGGCTCGAGCGCATTGATGGCCGCAACATCCGGCATCAACGACTTGATCACACGCTCGTTCTTGGTGCCGAAAACCTTGCCTAGCAGCTGATTAATCAAACTGGAAATCCCTTCGAAGGGCAGCCCGCCCAAGGATATTTAAAGCCTAGCATATTCGATGCGCGCGGAGGGGGATTGGACCGACCGTGGGAGTACCAAAGACATTCACCGCAAAGCATCCCGAAGTTCGATTCAACGGGTTTCCTCCGTGTACCTTCGTGGCCTTAGTGGTTAACGCTTTGTAGCTCCCGCTGGGCGGTCAAAACGCTTTTCCTGTAAGATTTCCCACGACCCATGCCCACGTTCTATGACCGGTTTGCCGAGTGCGCCGAGCGCTGGCCGAACCATGTAGCCCTCGAATTGCAGCGCCACGACCATCTGGAAAGCTGCACCTACGGCGAACTTCACCGCATGTCGGGATCGGTCGCCCGCTGGATCCTCGAGAACAAGTTCCCGCGCGGCGCTCGCCTCGCCATTCTCGCCGACAATCATCCGCGCTGGGTCGCAGTCTTTCTCGGCATCAGTGCCTCCGGCTGCGTGGCCGTGCCTCTCGATACCGCTCTGCACGCCGACCAGGTTTCCAAGCTGCTGAAAGACAGCGGCACGTCAGCAGTTTTTGTAGACGCAAAACATGTGCCGGTGGCGCATCCCGCCGCCGCTGAACTCAACATCGGCCTCGTCCTGACCGACCCCGACCGCGTGACCGAACCATTGCACGAAAAGTGGCTCGCCGATCTGCCCGCAATTTTTGCCACCGGCCCGGGCAATTTCAAACCTGCGCCCGCCGACAACGACGAACTCGCTGCCCTGCTCTATACCTCGGGCACGACCGCCGATCCCAAAGGCGTGATGCTGACTCATGGCAACTTCCTGGGCGAGGTAAATGCCGTCTTCGATTGGATTGATCTCGGCCCAAACGATGCACTGCTTGGCGTCCTGCCGTTATTTCATGTGCTGGCTTTGATGGCCAACCTGCTGCTGCCGCTAGTCAAAGGATCGCGCGTCGTCTATCTGGAAACCCTCAATACGGCGGAACTGATGAAAGCCCTGGTCGACCGCAACATCACTGCATTCGCGGTCGTTCCGCAGTTTTATAACCTGATTCACGAGCGCATATTCGATGAGGTCAAAAAGCGCGGCACAGTCACGCAGAAAATCTTCGGCGCAATGCTTGGGCTCAATCGCCTGTTGCGAAAATTCGGCATCAACGCCGGTCCCGTCCTGTTCCGCAAGGTCCATAACACGATGGGACCGAAGATGCGTTATTTCGCCACCGGCGGCTCCCGCTTCGATCCGCAAATCTCGCGCGACTTTTACGATCTCGGAATCGATGTGATGCAGGCTCTGGGCCTGACCGAAACCGCGGCGGCAATTTTTGTGAATTCGCCCCATGACATCGTCTTCGGCTCCGTAGGCAAAGCAATGAAAGGAGTCGAAGCCAAAATTGTCGACCCTCAACCGCAAGAAGACGGTCCGCCGGTAGGCGAGGTGGTGATTCGCGGGCCCATGGTGATGAAGGGATACTGGAATCGCCCCGACGCCACCGCTGCCGTGCTTCGTGATGGGTGGCTCTATACCGGCGATCTTGGCTATTTCGATTCGCATGCCAACCTGTTTCTGACCGGCCGCAAAAAAGAAGTCATCGTCCTCAGCAACGGCAAGAATGTGTACCCGGAAGAAATTGAAGCTCACTATCTCAAATCGCCATTCATTAAAGAACTCGCCGTCATCGGCCTGGAAGGCAAGCCGGGCGCGGGCGGCGACCGATTGCACGCGGTGATCGTTCCCAACTTCGATGTGCTCCGGCAGCGGAAAGTCGTCAACGCCCGCGAAGTCATTCGCTTCGACATTGAAGGACTCTCGCCCCACATTGCATCGACCAAGCGAATCGGCAGCTACGAAATCTGGAATGAGGACTTGCCGCGCACGACCACGCGCAAGATCAAGCGTTTTGAAGTCGAGAAGCGGGTGAAGGCAAACCTCGGCAAGAAGTCTTCCGGCGATGCCGAGCTGCCCTCCGAAAAGCCTCTGACCGCAGACGACTCCGCATGGCTCGATCGCCCCGAAGTCCAGCGCGCCTTAAAGATTTTGCGCGACTCCGCGCGCACCGTTCCGCCCACCCTGCGCCCTTCGCACAATCTCGAACTCGATCTCGGCCTCGACTCCATGCAGCGCGTGGAAGTTCTCAGCCGCCTCGAAGAAGAACTCGGGAGCAGCGTCGAGGAATCGCAACTCGCGCAGATCTACACCGTGCGTGACCTGCTCGATGCGGTTCTCGAAAGTGCAGCGAAGGGCGGCGGACCAGCCCGCGCTCCCTTTGCCGGATGGAAAACGATCCTCGCCGAAGAGCCTACCGAACCAGATGTGCTGGCTCTCAAGGATCCGCACCCTGCCTTCGTCTTCTGGTATGCGCTGTCGCGCGTCTTTCAGATGATCTCCCGCGATCTTTTTCGCCTGCGGGTGAGCGGCCTCCACCGTTTGCCGCGCAAGGGCCCGTTCATCCTCTCTTCCAACCACCAGAGTTTTATCGACCCGGTAGTTCTGTCGGGAGTTCTGCCCAAAGAGATTCTGGAAAAATCGTTCGCCGTCGGTACCAGCGAAATTTTCGGCGAAGGCTTCATGCGGAAGCTGGCGCGCTGGCTGCGGGTCGTCGTGCTCGATCCCGATTCGAATCTCATTCCTGCCATGCGCGCGGGAGCATTCGGCTTGCGCCAGGGCTGCGTCCTCGTTCTTTACCCCGAAGGCGAACGCTCGATCGATGGCTCCCCGCGGATTTTTAAAAAGGGCGCAGCCATTCTGTCGATTCACATGCAGGTTCCAATCGTCCCAATTGCGATTGATGGGTTCTACGAATCATGGCCGCGCGGCAAGAAGTTTTTCCAGAAGCTGGCCCCATTGAAGATGGTCTTCGGAGATCCAATTTTCCCGCCGCCAGAATCTGAGGCCTCAGAAGCGGCCTACGAGCAGCTTACGGCCGATGTGAAAGCCCGGGTCGTCGAAATGTGGGAAGGCCTGCGGAAGAATTCCTGATCCTCACGCGCCGGTGCCGGCCCCTGCCGCCTGCTGCCCGAAAGCTTTGGAAAATGCCTGCAGGATGAGCGAATCATATCGCCCATTCGCTCGTCGCAGGACTTCCTGCCCGGCTTGTGACGGCGACATCTTCGCCGCGTTTTGCCCGCTGGTCAGGCTTTCGTATTCCTCGGCCAACGCCAGAATCTGCACCTCGAGTGCGGCCTCGTCCATCTTGCCGCCGCTTTGCCGCACTTGCCGTTCGCTCATGAAAATCGGGATGGCCCGCCGCAACGAGTTACCCATCGCGCTCGACAAGGCCTTGCGCTTGCTCTTGCCTCCGGTCCAGTCAGTCTCAGAAATCTGCGCCGCCTTGCACAGCACTTCATGCGTGATCCCGAGTTCCTTCATGGTGAACAACAGTGCGGCCGTTCGCACGTCGTCGGTGCTCGCGGAATCAAGCCCTACCGCCTCGGCGATTCGCGTGGCGCAAAGAGCAATTCGATAAGAGTGCGCATCGCTGTATTTCTGGTTCGCCAGGAAATTCTGCAAAATGACCAGCAACCCGTCGTACCCTTCTTCCATCTCGCGCAGCGTTTTCTGATTACGCTCGTAGAGCGTGCCCGTGGCATATCCCGCGACCATCAGCACTCCGCCCCAGAGCGTCAGGTCGAACCAGCGTGCATCAAAGGGCAGGTCGAAGCGGCGCGTAAACATGAACGGATTTACGTACGCCATCAAGACCACCAGCACAACGCTGGCCAACGCAGTAAGCGTGGCGTGGCGGCGGCCAAAGTGATAGGCAGAGAAAAGCGTCGGCAGAAAATAAAAGACGAGCACCATGCGCTGCGATGCCACCAGAAAATTCAACATCGCCGCGATCACTACCAGGAACAGCAACAGCCAGAGTTCTGGATTAATCTTTCTCACACTCACCTCGCCGGGGCTTGCAGAGGCGTTTTCTTTTGGAGCCGGCCCAAGCGCCGCTCCAATCCAAGCGTTCCCGTTCCTTCCATTTTCAAATCTTGAGGGGAAGCACCAAAATTACTGAAGTACCGTCGGCAAAAGGTGCCTACTTGGCGCGCGGATGAGTCTGATCGTAGACCTGCAGCACATGCTTCATCGAAAGCTGCGTGTAGCGCTGCGTGGTGGCAAGCCGCTCATGGCCCAGCAACTCCTGGATCGCGCGCAGGTCGGCGCCTTCTTCCAGCATGTGCGTGCCGAAGGCGTGGCGCAGGGTGTGAGGATGAACGTCGGGCGAGAGCCCTTTCGCAACTGCGATGCGCTTCACGATTCGTCCCACGCTGCGCGTCGTCAATCGCCCGCCGCGCTGGTTGATCAGCAGCGCCGCGCAGTTCTTGCGCGTTTCCGCAAGAGTGGCCTGCCGCGCCGGAAGATATGCCGCCAGCGCACTTTTCACCGACTCGCCAAACGGAACGTAGCGCTCCTTCTTCCCCTTGCCACGAATCAGGATTGCTTCCGCGCTGATCCTCACATCGTCGACATTGATTCCCGTCATCTCCGAATTACGAATGCCACATCCGTAAAGCAGTTCAAGCATCAGCCGGTCGCGCTCGGGGAAGGCCGCGGTCTCCGGCATTTGGCCGTCAAGCACGGAGTTCATCTCCTCGATCGTGGGCACGCGCGGAAGTTTCTTCGGCAGCTTCGGAGTAGCCACCAGTTTCGCTGGATTCTGTTCCACCACGCCTTCCTGCGCCAGCCAGCGATAGAGCGAGCGCACCGCAGCCAACGCGCGCGCAACAGAAGCCTTGCTCAAACCTCTTTCATAGAGTTGCGACAGAAATCCGCGAATCGCGATGTGGTCGATGCGCTTCCAATCCCGTGAGCCGCAGTACGCGGCGAACGACTCCAGATCTCCTGCGTAAGCCTTAATCGTATGCGGCGAAGAATTCTTCTCGCGCAGATGGCGGAGAAAATCGGAGACGGCTCGGGCAGCGATTGTGGCTTGCTTCGTCATCGTTAATCCTTCACTCCACTCAAGTTGCCTTCCGTGCGCGCGGATGATGTTTCTGATACACGGTCCGCAGCCGGTCCAGCGCCAGATGCGTGTATATCTGCGTAGTCGAAATATCGGAGTGACCCAGAATCGTCTGCACAGTGCGCAGGTCAGCTCCATTTTCCACCATGTGCGTCGCACAGGAATGCCGCAACATGTGCGGCGAAGCTTTCCGCCCCGACGCGGCCGATGCCGCCCGCACCATCTGCCACACCCGCTGCCGCGTCAGCTTGCGCGCCCCGCGCGCGATGAACAACAACGGCGAACTTTGCCCGCCGTCGGCCGCCTTCGACATCGCCAGCACGGGCCGCGACTCCCTCAAATAATCCGTAAGCGCGTCCTGCGCCGATCGCCCTAGCGGCACGACTCGCTCTTTGTCCCCTTTGCCGCGCACCAGCATGTATCCAACTTCCAGTTTCAAATCTTCCAGCTTCGCGCTGACCACTTCCGAAACGCGGAGCGCTCCCGCGTAAAACACTTCCAGCATGGCGCGATCGCGGATCGCTAAAGCCGCGGATTGTTTTGTCTGTTTACCGCGTCAGCCCGCTCCGTGCGCCCGGAGCCGCCAGCGTCGCCTCCATTTCATCGTGAGCCAGCGCTTTGGGCAGTACCTTCCACTGTCGCGGCGATTCAATGTTCAGCGTGGGATCGTGCTCCAGTCGCTTATCCAGCAGCAGATAGCGATAAAGATGTCGCAGCGCCGACAGCTTGCGCCCCACGCTGCGCCCGTCTACCTGATGCGAGAAAAGTTGCTGCAGGAATTCGCGCACGTCCTCGCGCCGCGCATTCAGCAGAATGCGCTTGCGCTTCTCCAGGAATTCCGCGAACTGACCGATGTCCGTCGTGTACGCGCGGATGGAAAGCGGCGCCAGACCTTTCTCGATTTGCAGGTAGTCGAGAAACGCCGAAAGCACGCGCGCGTTGGCTTGAGAAGCCACGGGAAGAAAATGAGTATGCGCGTTATCGGACCCAAAGAAAAGTAATCAGCGGGATGCACGAATCATGAACAGGCCAGGGCGCTCAAGCACCCTCCACCTTGCTTACCTGGCGCAGCAACTCCGCCGCATATTGCGCGCCCTCAGGCGTTTCTTCGTGCTTGAAGTATGCATAAACATTCCGCCCGGCGGCGACATGTTGCTCGATGCGCTCCAACATGGCGTGCCGCTCTTCCCCAGTGTAGGTCGGCTTGCGGAAGCGATAGTAAGCGAACTCTGCCGTCACCACATCGGGAGTCGTGCGCGTCTCCGTCTCCGCCACGCAAACCGCAGCCTTGCCCGATTTCAAAATCTCCCAGGTCGAATCCTCAAACCACGAATCGTGCCGGAATTCGAATGCCGTTGGCACCGTCTGCGGCAGCAGCGCCATGAAGTCCTTGAGCAATCCCGGATCCGCCTTCAGATTTGGCGGCAACTGAAACAGCACCGCAGACAGCTTGCCGGCAGCCGCCAGCGGCTCAATCGTCGCCAGAAAGCGCGTGACGAAATCCTCCGCCCCTTTCAGCCGCTTAATATGTGTGATCACTTGATGAGCTTTCACCGCGAATCGAAAGTGCGGCGGCGTATCCCGCAGCCAGTTCTGCAGCGTCGATTCCTTCACCAGTTGGCGAAAGGTAAAATTCACTTCCACCGTATTCAGTTGCGTGGCGTAAAAGTTCAGGAATTTCTTCTGCGCCAGCTTGGCCGGATAGAAGTCGGGCTTCCATTGTGCATAGGCCCATCCCGAAGTTCCCGCGTAAATTTGTGACATATGTTCGATGGATTCAAGAGCGACCTGCGCGTCTCCGTTTTGCGCTGGGCGCACGTGCCGCTCCGCAGGCTGGTGATTATCCCCCGCCCCGCTTTCGCCCACGGGGGCCAACGCCAGACCGTTTTTTTCCAGCCGGACTTCCCTTCTTGCCGGACTTCTTGGCTGACTTTCTCTCTGGAGAATCGTTTTCATCCGCCTCTGCTGCAATCTCGATTCCGCCCGCCTGTGGCGCGGCCTTTTTCAGATCCGGCAACCGCTGCTTGAGTTCCAGCACGGGCTCGAACAGATCGCCCAGCTTTTCGAAACGCGTCACCGTCTGCGCAGCCTCGAACACCAGCAGCTTCGCATCTTTCTTTTTGAACGCCCGCTCCACCTCATCCCAACTCACCGGAGTCGAAACAGTTGGATGCTCTTTCGCGCGCAAAGAGTAAACCGCGATCGTGGTTTTATGTTCGTCGTTCTGGCTCCAGTCAACGAATATCTTTCCGGTGCGCGCCTGCTTGCTCATCTCCGACAGCACAAGATCGGGATGATCCGCCTGCAGCAACTGCGCCAGCGCGTGCGCGAACATTTTGGTTGCATCGAAAGTCGTGGGCGTATTCAGCGGAACATAAACCTGCAGGCCTTTCGATCCCGAAGTCTTCGGAAAACTCCGCAGCCCAAAATGTTCGAAGATTTCGCGCAGCCACAGCCCCACCTGGCAGCATTGCACAATGTTAGCGGGCGGCCCGGGATCGAGATCGAAAACCATCTCAGTCGGGCAGGTGATGTCCGTCGCCAGCGCCAGCGACGGATGCAGTTCCAGCGCGGCCAGGTTCGCCAGCCACACCAGCGTCGCCAGATCATCGGCCAGAATGTAGTGAATTGTCCTGCGGTTGTGCCCGCTCCAGACGGGTGCCGTTTTCACCCAGTCAGGTTTATGCATGGGCGCGTTCTTCTCGAAAAACGGCTCGCCCTCCACGCCATCCGGATAGCGCTTGCGAGTCAGCGCCCGCCCCGCCAGGTGCGGCAGCATCGCGGGCGCAATGCGCACGTAGTAATCGATCACATCTTTCTTAGTGAACCCGACAGCCGGATACAGAACTTTCTCAAGGTTCGACAGCTTGAGATAATGGCCCTGAATTTCTAATGAAGAGTCCATGTTCGAGTGGGCGAATGCTCGCTCCGCCTGTCATTGTGCCTGAAACCGAAGAACCTGCAAAATACACCTCTTGCCCGTGGCGCGGTACAGAATGTTTTGTATTGCCCTGGGCCGCCGTATTTCGCGGGTTTGACAACCTGCCTTTCTCCCACGTAGCTTGAAATTTCTGCTCTCGTGACTGTCCAACTCACGTCTGTGTCATCCGCCTCGGAGGTTCGATGAAAGCTTATTCCTTGCAGCGCGCCGCGTTTCGGGTCGCAACAGTTCTTTTGCTGGTCGCAACTTTTGCCGCCGCCCAGGATGTTGCCTCGTTCGCCAAGCGCATCACGGTCAAGACCCTGCCTAACGGATTGACGCTCCTGATCTGCGAACGCCCCGAGGCTCCCGTTTTTTCTTTCTACACGCTGGTCGACGCCGGATCAGTGCAGGACCCGATGCGTCAAACCGGTCTCGCGCACATGTTCGAACACATGGCCTTCAAAGGCACCGACAAGATCGGCACCACAGACGCGGCCGCCGAGAAAATCGCGCTGGCAAAAGTCGAAACCGCCTACGCCGCCTACATCGTCGAACGCGACAAAGAAGTCGGTCAGAACAAAGCCAAGCTGGAAGAGTTGGAGAAAGCCTGGAAAGATGCCATCGCGGCCGCCGATAAATACGTCGTCAGCAACGCCTTCGGCAAGATCGTCGAGGCCAACGGCGGCGAAGACATGAACGCCAACACCAGTTACGACGAGACCGCATATCATTATTCTCTTCCCGAAAACCGGCTGGAACTGTGGGCCTATCTCGAGTCGGAGCGCTTTCTGCATCCCGTGCTGCGCGAGTTTTACAAAGAGCGCAACGTCGTGATCGAAGAGCGCCGCATGCGCACCGACAGCAGTCCATTCGGCCAGTTGCTTGAGCAGTTCAGCGCAGAAGCGTTCGAGGCGCACCCTTATCACCGCCCCACCGTTGGCTGGATGGCCGACCTCAACTACTTCTCCGCCAGCGATGCCAAAACATTTTTCGACAAGTATTACGTTCCCGCGAACATGGTCGTAGCCGTCGCAGGAGATGTGAAGGCCGCGCAGGCCATGCCGATTCTCGAGAAATATTTCGGCCGCCTGCCCAGGCGCCCCAAGCCCGACGAGACCACAACCACCGAACCGCCGCAGCATTCCGAACGCCGCGTCGTGCTCACCGAGCAGTCGCAGCCGCTCTACATTGAGGGCTATCACCGGCCCGACTACCGCAGCAAAGACGACGCAGTCTTCGATGCCATCAGCGATCTGATGTCGGAAGGCCGCACTTCCCGCCTCTACCGCGCGCTGGTTCGCGACAAGAAAATCGCCTCGTTCTCCGAAGGCTTCACCGGATATCCCGGCGTCAAGTATCCGCACCTGTTCGCATTCCTCGCAGTGCCGCTGCCCGGGCACACTCCAGCAGAAATGGCCGACGCGATTCATGCCGAAATCGATCGCGTGAAAAAAGAAGACATTAGCGATGAAGAATTGAAGATGATCAAAACGCGCGCCAAAGCCAACCTGATTCGCAGCCTCGACGACAATGCGGGCCTGGCCTCCCAGCTTGCCACCTATCAGACTCGCTACGGCGATTGGCGCGAGTTGTTCCGCTCCGTCGACCACATCGATCAGGTGACCAAGGCCGACATTCGACGTGTGGCCAACGAAGTTTTCACTGATACCAACCGCACCGTCGGCATCATTCAGACGGGACAAGAGTCGGCCGGCTCCGGCCCGCCCGCCAGCGCATCCGGCGATCAGGGAGGCGCACAATGAAAACCGCCACCACCGCAATTTTGTTCGCGCTCCTATTGACCTGCTCCGCTTCCCTGCTGCCGGCCCAGACTGCATCGCACGAACTTCCCAGCTGGAAACAAATCCCGATTCCTCCGCTGCCCGCGTTCCATCCGCAGCAACCCAGGCGCATCGAACTTTCCAACGGCCTGGTGATCTTCCTGCAGGAAGATCACGAACTCCCGCTGATCGACGGCTTCGCGCGCATTCGTGGCGGCTCCGTCGAAGAACCCGCCGACAAAACCGGTCTGGTCGACATGTATGGAGAAGTCTGGCGCACCGGCGGCACCAAGTCGCAAACCGGAGATCAGCTCGACGACTTCCTCGAAATTCGCGCCGCAAAAGTTGAGACCGGCGGCGGTCCGGACTCCACCAGCATCAGCTTCTCCTGTCTCAAGGGCGATCTCGACGACGTCTTCAAACTTTTCCTCGACGTGCTCCGCAATCCTGAGTTCCGCGCCGAGAAACTCGAAATCGCCAAGAATGGCATGAACGATGGCATCTCTCGCCGCAACGATGAAGCGAGCCAGATCACGCAGCGGGAAAGTGTCAAACTCGCGTACGGCGCCGACAATCCCTACGCTCGCGTGCCCGAATACGCGACTGCCGCCGCAATCACGCGTCAGGATCTTATCGACTGGCACGAGAAATACGTGCGGCCCAACAACCTCATTCTCGGCATCGCCGGAGACTTCGATTCCGCAGCCATGGAAGCCCGCCTGCGCGCGGCCTTCGAGTCCTGGCCCAAGGGCCCGGCGTTTCAAAAGCCGGAAATTCATTACTCGCCCGCGGCCCCCGGCTATTACCTCGTTCCGAAGAGCGATATAAACCAGAGCAGCATTCGCATGATCGGCCCCGGCGTTACGCGCGATAATCCGGATTACTACGCCCTCAGCGTATTCAATGAGGCCTTCGGCGGCGGCTTCTCCTCGCGCCTGTTCAACGACATTCGCACCAAACGCGGACTGGCCTACGACGTGGGCGGGGGCGTCGGCGCGAACTTCGGCCATCCTGGCATTTTGGAAATCGCCATCGGCACCAAGAGCCAGACCACCATCGAATCCATCCAGGCCGCCGACGCCGACATCAACAATCTCTCCAAGGATCCCATCACCGCGGAAGAAATCGACCGCGCCAAAGATGACATCCTCAACGCTTTCATCTTCCGTCTCGATTCGCCCGACAAAATTCTGGCCGAGCGCATGACCTACGAGTTCTACGGATATCCCGCCAACTGGCTCGACAAGTACGAAGCGGAAATAAGAAAAGTGACGGCTGCCGACGTGAATCGTGTCGCCGCGAAATATCTGCACCGCGATCAACTCGCGGTGCTGGTTGTCGGCAACGCCAAAGAATTCGACAAGCCGCTTGTCCTCACTCGGATCGGTCAAGGAAATCAACATCGCCATTCCTCCGCCGGCGGGCGCAGGCGAAAACAAGGGCGGACAGAACTCCGAATCGAAGCCCTCCGACCCTGACGGCATCAATCTGGTGAATAAGGTCGCCACCGCGATGGGCGGCCTCGACAAGCTGAAGGCGGTCAAAGCTATCCACGCCGTGATTTCAGAAAACGAGCCCGGTGGACCGCCCGCGCCCGTCGACATCACCCTCGCCTTCCCCGACAGTATGCACGTAGATGTACAGACACCGCAGGGTCAGCTGACGATCGTGGCCTCTCCTGACACCGCGTTTATGAGTATGGGCACCATGGGGGCGCGGAGCATGCCACCGGCGCAGAAGTCGGAAATGCTGGCGCAGATTCATCACGATCTGATTTACATCGCGCAGCATGCCGGCGATCTGACATTCACTTTCACCAGCGCCGGCAGCGAGCAGATCGGCGACGTGAAGGCTGACATTGTAGACATCGGAGGAGCCGTGCCCTGGGTTCGCTGGTACGTCGATCCGAAAACCGGATACATTTTGCGCGAGAAATACCACGGCCTTGGACCCAGCGGCGCCCAGTTCGACGGCCAGACCGATCTCTCCGATTGGAGAACGGCGGACGGCCTAATGCTGCCCTACCTGCACAAGAACCAGCAGAACGGAAAAGAAACCAGCATCGTCGAATACAAGAAAATCGAGATCAATCCGCCGGTCGATGCGAAACTATTTCAAAAGCCCGCGGAAACCGGCACACAGCCATAATCTTCATCTAAGTTATCGATAATTCGACAACCTTTTCACTTCTAACCTCGTTAAGGTGATCCCCGTACGCGGAATTTACCCGCCTGTGTCGAATTTCCATCCTGTCAGGCGCCCTACGGAATAACTCCTAAGGCCAACCCAAGCTCCGGTAAAGACGCGAGTTCGCTGGCCGCGCCAACTGGCCTCCGCCGTGCACCGTAAACAATTACACCCGCTCAATCCGAACGCAGATGTCAGGAGGTTCTCTATTTTTATGAAACGCACAGGAGTGACAACTCGATATTGGCTGGCAACCCTGGCGCTTATCACCCTCATTTGGGCAGCGCCTGGACGAGCTCAGTCGCCAAGCACGACCCCGCAAGATCGCGACGATCTGACCCGGCAGCAACTGGCTGCATTCGATCAGTTCCTCGACAACCATCCGGAGCTTTCCGAACAGCTTCGCAAAAATCCATCGCTGGTCGATAACCAGGAATTCGTCGCAAACCATCCTGACCTGCAGCGATATTTACAGGAACATCCCGAAGTCCGCGAAGATATCGACCGCAATCCTGCTGCGGTGATGCATCAGGAACAGCGCTACGATCGCGCCGAAGACCGCGATCGGGACCGAGACCGGGATCACGATCGAGATGGAATTACGCAGGGCGAAGTGGCCCGCATGGACAGTTTTCTCGACAGTCATCCTGAAATCGCGGAACAGCTGAAGAAAAATCCCAAGCTCATCGACGACAAAAAGTGGGTCGACGGCCATCCGGAATTGCGGCAATTCCTTTCCGAGCATTCCGGAATACGCGAGGAGTTTGATCAACACCCCTACGCCTTCATGCGCGACGAGAATCGCTATGACCGCCGCGAAGATCGTGGCGAATTCGCAACCATGGATCAGTTTCTCGACAAGCATCCCGAGGTCGCCGAGCAGCTGAAGAAAGATCCCAAGCTCATCGACGACAGGAAGTGGGTCGCCGGCCATCCGGAATTGCAGGAGTTCATGGCCAGCCATCCGGAAATACGGCAGCAGTTTGACCAACATCCCTACGCCTTCATGCGTCAGGAAGATCGGTTTGACCGGCGTGAAGACCGGCGTGAAGACGGGCGCGCAGATCGCGGCGATTCTGACGTAACCCGAGGCGAGCTCTCCAGCTTCCACGAGTTCCTTCAAGGGCACGACACCATCGCGACCGAACTTTCCAAGACTCCTTCGCTCGCAACCAACTCGGAGTACCTGGAAAATCACACCGCTCTGCAGACGTACTTGCAGTCTCATCCTCAGGTGCGTGAGGAATTGAACGAGAATCCGCAATCGTTCATCAAGTCCGCGCAGGGGATCGGCAACACAACCCCAGGCACGGCGCCCAAGACCATGCCGAAGATGCCAGGGGCTGACCCGAAGTCGAAGTAGACGTGGCGCCAAATGGAGGGCGGCCTTCTGCCGGCGGCCCTCCTAAAAATCTCGTTCGTAAAGCTGTGAACTCAAGGGAGGAACTATGAAGGGCAAAGCCGTTCTGATCGCAAGTTTGGCGTTGGCGTCCGTGCTCCCGGCTCTTGCTGGAGAAAAGAAGCATGCCCAGCGCGCCATGATCGAGAAGATGGAGGCCGTGCCCTGCGGCGCCAAGGAGCACGGCGTGACCGGATTGGGCAGCGTCTGGGCTTCGGTCGGTATCACCAGCGTAAATTCAGACGAGAAGCTGTGCCCGCAATATATGCTGCGCACCGATGACATGGAGTATCACGTTCGCCCGCTCGATCATAAACATCCGCGACTGCTGCCCATCGGGCAGGAAGGTGAGTTCCGGGTTCACAAAGACGTCATCGAGATGAAAATTCCTGATGGCGATCACAAGCAACGCCGCTATCAAGTCGTAGCCATGAAACCAATCGATCACAGCGATTCGCCACAGGTCGGCAGCAATGGGATGAAATACGACAAGCCACTGCCAAGTTCGCCCGACAAGCCGCTGGCGGAAAAACTTCCCCCGACCCCTCCCAGCAAGCCGAATTGAAAATTCTCCGACGACGGCTTTCCTCCGCGTCGTGGCAAAGTCTAAAATCAAGCCGGGCTCCAGCCTATTTCCGCTGGAGCCAGCTTGAGGCTCTTCGCATGAAATCCTCCGGCCTTTCGGGGGGCGATCGCAGCGCGATCGCGTTCTTCTTGCCATCACCCGAGAAGTAGCGCCCGCAGAGAAACGGGCGAACAATAACAATCGGCACGGAAACCGGCTGCGTCTGGCCGGTCCCGTGCCGATTGTGGGCAGATACTGCGGCTCCCGCTAATACGTGAACGTCAGCTTATCCACATACACGCTGTACGGCGACTGCGCAAAGTTTCCGTCCATCTGGTAGTTGACCGTGACGCCCCACCATCCCGGCGCCGAGAACGGGCCCGAAGTCTTGTTCAAGTTGTAGGTCGTGCCGTTGAACGTGATCGACTGGTAGAGCAGTTGATTGTTGGAAGTTCTCTGCACCTGCAGCGTCAGATGGTTCCACTGGTTCTCCAGCGGATAGCACGGGATCCCCGTCGGAACCCACTTCGCGTTCACGTTATCCCAAGTGTCCCACTCGTTGCCGCCGGCAATGCGGCACTCATGGCCCCAGGTGAAGCCCAAATTGTTGAAGAACTGATTGATATCGAATTCCAGCGCCTGCGACGCGCCCAAGTTGCTTCCGTAAAAGTAAACGTCGTAGGTGAAGTTGCTCAGCGTCGGAACCAGCGTGTGATTCGTATCCGGCATGCCCTGCGACGACAGATCGCCAATCAGGTGGTTGTTCCACAGCACATCGGTATAAACCATGTTGCCGCCAACATTGAACTGCGTCGCCTTGCCCGAGAGCGACGGATTGCTCACTCCCTGGTACATCGCCCAGGTCGTGCCCGGCCCTTTTGACGTGCAGGTATTGCAATCGCCATAAGTCGGAGGCTGTTGCGCGTAACCGGTCCATGCCCCGGAGGCTTGCAGATTAGAAAAGCTGCTGCCGCCCGAACCGACCGTAACCGTCACCGGCGCGGTCGCCGCACCGCCGCATTTATCCCATTCTTCGACCACGGCACTGTAGGTTCCCGGGCTCAGATTCAGGCTCGTATTCAGGCTCGCTCCCTGCACCACGTACGCCAACTGCGAGGGCGCGGTATAGATGCCCATCGATGCAACGCCCGCCGAGCAGGCCGTGGTCGCGGTCGCCACAAAATTCACCGCGCCATTGGTCGTGCTGTTGTTCGCTGGCGAAGTCACGGAAACGCCCGTCCCGCTCTTCACGTTGATCGTCACCGCGGCGGTCGAAGCTCCGCCGCATCCGTCCCATTCCTCGATCACAACGTTGTACGTTCCCGGACTGAGATTAATGCTGGTGTTCAGGCTCGAGCTGTTGACGGTATACACGAGGTCGTAGGCGGCAGGATAAATGCCCATGGCCGAGATTCCCTTGGAGCACGATGTGCTCGCCGAGGCCACGAACTTAACGGACGTCCCCACCGAACTGCCGTTGGCAGGACTGCTCACGGTCACCCCGGCGAACGCCGAAATCGAGGCCAGGAAAAGGATAAAGATAAAAATGAGGCTGAGAACAAACCGAGGCGTGCACAGGGGGGCGTGCTTGGGCATGAGCGCTTTTCTCCCGTTGGATGAGATATCGTTGCTAACGTGCTGACATTGCTAGGCTTGCATGAGTAATCAGAGGGGATCGCACCAGCACTTGGCAGGAAACCCTGGAGTCTTGCTAGCCCGCCTTCACTCCCTAGCGTACTGTGGGAGGCAAGCGGAAACTACGAGCGGAAAACTCAGGCTATACATCCTTCACCCTATTGTCAAAGCCCAGAGCCAAAAAAATTACTCAGAAGTTCTAGTCATTTCGTTGAAATGTATCTTCGAAATGTAGCGCCGCCGTCCCGGCGGCTGTCGCGTGGGCGTCCCGCCCACGCGTAGCGAGGCACTTTGCGCTAACGACCGGTGGTTTGCACAACAATCTCACTTGTACATAGTCAGCGCGCCACAAATTGTCGGCTGCACGGTCGCCGAAGGCGTAGGGCAATTCGCACTATCCGGCTTATAGCCCTGGCCGCCGCCCGCGACAAAGATCTTGCCATCAGCAACGGTGGGGACAACAAATTTCACCGCCCCAGGATTCCCCGGCACGGTGCTGTTGAACGCGGTCGTATCCCACAACTCCGTGCCCAGCGATCCCGCGCCCGTTCCGCTCGGAATTGCCTTGTATGCATAGAGCTCTGCCCCGCCCGCAGCGTTGGTGAAGGTGCCAAATCCGCCGCCGTCGATCGCCCACACAATCGCATTGCTGATGTTCGTGACTTGCGCGTTGTTCCATGTCACCGAGGGCGACGCTCCGGGAAACAGAAATTTATGCGGTGAGTTCGCCGTCGACGGCGTGGTATTCAAAGTTCCCAGCCCGCTGGCGTTCTGAAATTTGAACGCCTTCAGCGGGTCCGAAATTGCCGCGAAATAAACATAGTTGTATTGCGTCTTGCCCGAGCCTGCGGAGAGAAATGCCGGAGCGCCGCGGCTTCCCCGGTCGGTGTCGCTCGCGCCGCCCGACAGTCCTGCGAAACATTGCGCAATCGCGCCCGCGGTCGGACTCGTCGCCGTAGTGCAGGCGTACTCAGTCGGGTTCGCGGAATGGCTGTCGATGTGCCCCATGTTGTCGCTAAACACAACGTAGATCATTCCCTGCTTGCCCGCCGCGATCAGCTCCGGATAGTTCAACTGAAATGACGGCGACAGCAAAACCACTCCCCCGGAGCCCAAGTCCAAATCTCCCGTGGTCAGTGCGAGCTGGCAGTAATGTCCGGTGCTGTCGAGTTTGCACGGGCTCGGACACTTCGGCGGATTCGGGTTCGTGCACGCAACCGTCGCATGCCCGTCGTTTAGCGTGTTGTAATCGGGCGGCGAATAATAATCCTGTAATCCGCCGCTGTTCAGCCGGACCACGCTGTTACTGAACGTGCTCGTTCCCTGCCCGACATCGCCTCCGTTGCCCACCGCGAAATAAATGTTCCCACTCGCATCCACCGCGGGCGCCGAACCACCCATCCAGATTCCGCCAATGCACGCCTTCTGCGTGCATCCCTCCTCCGGATTAAACACGTTGTACGTGTTCTGAAATCCCGCAGCCTCGTAGCTGTAGGTGAACGCAATTTCGAATCCGTAATGCAACGTGCCGTCGCAGAACGCTCCCCATGAAACCCATACCTGGCTGCTCCCGTTTCCCGTCGGCACCAGCGCCAGTCCAGCCCTTTGATTCGCATTCAGCGGATCGAATCCCGGCGCATGGTTCGTCGCAAACGTCGCATCCAGAAGCACCGGGCTTCCCGGCAACTCCTGCAAAGTATCCGCCGCCAGCGCATGCAGCTTCTGGCGATACGTCTTGTTGCCCGCCCCGTCAATGTCTTCGTGCCGGCTCACCAGATACATCACCGGCGGCGTTACCGACACATCAATCACCGGCGTCCCGGTTATCCCCACCTCCGGCTGAATGTTCGGCCCTCCGCAGCTCGGCATGTCCGACCACGGAATCGCGATCTCCGTATATCCCGCCCCCAGATCGCTGGCATTGTTCAAGTTCACGCTGGCCAGCACGGTGCCGCTCGCGTTCGTGCTGTCCGAATCCCAGGCGTAGACGCAGTTGTTCTCGGTCGCCGCATACACCACGTTCTTCGCCGCTCCGTTCACCAGCAACTGATGCACATACAGCGGCTGCGTATAAATCTGCCCATCGGCGACTGCCATCCACTTCGGCGTGGGCTTCGCCGTGGTGCCCAACGTCGACGCCTGCAACACGCTCTCATTCGGATTCACCCCATCGCGACTGCCATCGTTGTGGTAAGTGAGCACACAAGGAGTCGATCCCGAGCAATACGTTTGTCCCAGGGCGACGGGCGCATGATGAGCAACGTTCCCCGATCGCTGCACTGAGACGGCGGCCGTCGAGATCAACGCAAGCACTACGGCAGACGAGGCAAATTTCATGAGGCTCTCCCTATCGCTATCGCGGCAAAATTCAAGATTCGGGGAATCGGTGGGGGGAAGGTGACTGCGTTGCTGACCGGCTCCCCTTCATTATCAAGGCACGCCGAACCCCGGTCAATGCCAAAGGTAAGGGTCTGAAACTGCATGTGGAGCGGGCACTGTGCAGTGCCCATGTGGAGCGGGCACTCCTGCCCGCTTGCCGGCAGCCAAGCTAAGGCCTGCCGGAAGGAGTTCTCGCTTCACATCTCAGGCCGCCCCATCTTTCCATCTCAAAAAAATGCACTTTTCACACTGGCGTAACAAACATTCGCTATAGTCCGCCCTATTCCGGAGCCTGCCGCATCCTCCGGATGCACAAAATCGAAATTCTCTTCAGGAGATCTTCATGGCCACCGCAACCACCGCGCCGGCAATTCAAGATAAATTCGGTAAACGGCCTGCCTTGATCGGCATCATCGGATTCGGCATCGTTCTCGTGATCGGCGTTGGCTACTCCGCCTATCACCTGCTCTCCGACCTCTCCGGCGTGCACTCCGATTCCTTCATGCCCTATCTCCTGCTGGGGCTCGCGCTGATGGTGGCTCTCGGCTTCGAGTTCGTCAACGGATTTCACGACACGGCCAACGCCGTCGCGACTGTTATTTACACGCATTCCCTCGAGCCCCACATTGCCGTCGTTTGGTCCGGCTTCTGGAATTTCCTCGGCGTCATGACCTCCTCCGGCCTGGTCGCCTTCGGCATCATCTCTCTGCTTCCGGTTGAACTGATTCTGCAAGTAGGCAGCAAGGCCGGATTCGCCATGGTCTTCGCCCTGCTCGTCGCTGCCATCATTTGGAATCTCGGCACATGGTATTTCGGACTGCCCGCTTCCAGTTCGCACACCATGGTCGGCTCGATCATCGGCGTCGGCATCGCCAACCAGTTGATGTCGGCCAAGACCGGAACCAGCGGCGTGGACTGGGGACAAGCCTCCAACGTCGGCAAGTCGCTGCTGCTCTCACCCATTTTCGGATTCATTCTCGCCTACCTTCTGCTCCGCCTGATGAAGGCCATCATCAAGAACAAAGAACTCTACATCGCTCCCGAAGGCACCGAGCCGCCTCCGATCTGGATTCGCGCTCTTCTCATTCTCACCTGCACCGGAGTCAGCTTCTTCCACGGATCGAACGACGGCCAAAAGGGCATGGGACTCATCATGCTGATCCTGGTCGGCACCGTTCCGACCGCCTACGCGCTCAACCACGCCATCACCCACAAGGACTCCGAGGATTTCATCGCCGTCTCCCAGCAATCCGCAAACACGCTCGACAAATACGTCGACTCCAACGCCGTGGTCGGCGACGACCGCGAAGAAGTTACCGACTTCATCCGCACCAAGCAGTTCACTCCGAATACCATGCTGGCCCTGCGCCAACTGGTCAACGATATCGGCAACGAAACTTCACTGTTCGGAGAATTGGCAAAAGTTCCGCATGACCGCGTGCGCAACTTCCGCAATGACATGTACCTGGTCAGCGAAGCTCTGCGCGTAATGAAGAAGACCAAGCAGCCCGCCCTCAACGCCGACGACTGGGTCGTGCTCGATAACTACAAGAAGCACATCGACCGGGCCACCCGCTTCATCCCCACGTGGGTGAAAGTCGCAGTGGCTCTGGCCTTGGGTCTCGGCACCATGGTCGGCTGGAAGCGCATCGTGGTAACGGTCGGCGAAAAAATCGGCAAGGAACATCTCACCTACGGACAAGGCGCCGCCGCCGAAATCGTCGCCATGGCCACCATCGGAGCCGCCGACGGCCTGGGCCTGCCAGTCAGTACAACGCACGTGCTCTCGTCCGGCATAGCAGGAACCATGGCCGCCAATCGCTCCGGCCTGCAATGGTCGACGGTAAGAAATCTAGCCATGGCCTGGATCCTCACCCTCCCGGCCTCAATGATGCTGGCAGGATTCCTCTTCTGGGCCTTCAAGAAAATGTTCTAGGCTCAGCTGTGATTGCAATCATTGCCGCGCCATAGAAGCGGCCCTATACTACGGTGCTCGCTCGGCGTTCGTGTCGAAACCAACTCTCCGCACAAACCCCTGCGCGGGCAGAAAGCACCCGGACAATCTCCCCGTGCCAGGAGTATTCCTGTGTTGCGCAAGTCCATCTTCTTACTCGCCCTTCTCTGTCTGGCAGCGTGGTTTGCACTCACCGTCGGATGTGGCAGTTCTTCCGCTCCCAAAACGAAGGCGTGCACCGGAACCTTCAATGTTGTTGGCAATTGGAATCTCACCCTCAACGGCGCCGCAGGTGAGGCCGGAGTCATCGACACAACGGGTCTGACCTTGTTTTTCGACAGTTTCGGCGATGTCGTAAGCTTCCCCGGCATTACGGGCGCTTGCTCCTTCACCGGGAACGCGACCATCTACGCAACGGGCCTGGGCGGCGGCGGCACCGGGACCGCCACCGTAACCGGCAACGTGAACTCGGACACTTCCATCTCCGGCACTGCAACCGCCACGACTGGGTCAACCCCTTTCACCGCCGCTCCTCCGGCTTCGCCCTTGATTACGCCAGTCGCCGCCGTTTCTGGCTCTATGCTCGGTGAGATCCAGGGTGACCCCGGCGCCGACATCTGGCAGTTCGCTGTAACGGCAACCGACACGGGCGCTGGCATGACCTTCTCCGGACCAAACGTGGGCAGCACGTGCACGCTGAGTGGATCGCTTACTCAAGAGGGAACCACTTCTCAAAATCTCAATGTCTTTTCCTCTTCCATGACCTTCACCGGTACAGGTTGCCCTTTCTCAGGTACCTTGACCGGCTTAGGCCTTGAAAGCACCTCAGACTATTTCGGTATGAACGGAGGAACAGCGGGAACCTATTTGTACGCCATGGCGTCCTCTGCCCCAGTGGTTCTTGAGATCTTTTCACAAGGCCTCCCGGTAAACCAATCGCAGCGACGCCTCGGACCGCATTTCCGGTTTTAGGTGTTGATCAATCCGCCTTTACACGTTGCAACCAAACGGGGGCCCCTATATCGGGGGCCTCATCGTTTTCGAGTGCAACGTGGGGAACGGGTGGCATCTCCCGCAAGCGGGGCAGTTTCAGACAGTTTCAACAAAGGTCATTTTGTCATTCCGAATTTTGTCATTCCGAACCGCGCTGAAAGCCCGGTGAGGAACCTGCTTTTCGCTGGGGACCCAGCAGGATTCCTCGCGCAAAAAGACCGCGCGCAGTTTCAACAGCAGTTTCAACAAAGGTCATCTTGTCATTCCGAACCGGGCTGAAAGCCCGGTGAGGAACCTGCTTTTCGCGGGGACCCAGCAGATTCCTCGCGCAAAAAGACCGCGCGCAGTTTCAACAGCAGTTTCAACAAAGGTCATCTTGTCATTCCGAACCGGGCTGAAAGCCCGGTGAGGAACCTGCTTTTCGCGGGGACCCAGCAGATTCCTCGCGCAAAAAGACCGCGCTTGGGAATGACAACTTTCAATCTGACCCAACCGAACGCCCCCAATTGACAAGTCGCGTTCTTACGCCTACCGTAGGCGAACAAACAGCGAAATATGTCTTCCCTCCCCTTGCTCCCGCCCCGCACTCCTGACAATGACAACGACAAGCTCCGCCTCATTGGCATCGCCTGCCTCGCTTCCGAGGGCGAGTCGATTCGCGGAGGGCACGAAGTCGAATACTTCACCCTCGACACCAAGCCGCAGGCGAGTTGGCCCTAGCCCTTGATCTCGCTGGCAGCACCAACCCAATGGCCGCCCCATGCTTCGCGCATTTTGCGAAGCGTGGAACCAGGGAATGCCTGCGTCCGAAGTCAAAAAAATCACCAGCCCATCTGGCGCATACGCTCCAGGATGAGCTCACTGTAGTGACTCATGCGCTCGGGCCGTCGTTTCAGCGGAGCAGGCAAAATCGCGGCCAGCCGTGCTGCTTGCTCGCGACCGATGCTCCGAGCCGCAACTCCGTCATAGTAACGGCACGCTGACTCTGCCCCATAAATACCAGGACCCCATTCCACCACGTTGAGGTAGATCTCCAGAATGCGTCGCTTGCCGAGGACGACTTCGGCCACCGGTACGAGTGCGGCCTCCGCACCCTTGCGGAGGACAGAGCGGCCGGTCCCAAAAAACAGGTTCTTTACGAGTTGCTGCGTAATGGTCGAGGCTCCTCGCGTGCGACCGCCTTCCAAATCATCTTCGGCAGCGATTTGCATCTCATGCCAATCGAATCCGTGATGCTGGTAGAAGCGCGCATCCTCCGCGGCGACCACCGCGTGCTGCAGATCGGGAGAGATTTCGCTGAGCGGAATGAATTTGTAATGTTCGTGATACGAAGTGTGGTGAATCCAGGCTTGCAAGTGGCGCTGCATGTGTACTGCCGTCGACGGTGGGTCGATCCACCGAGCGGCCACGAGGATCAGCGCGCCAAACGCCCAAACCAGTACGACACCGATGACAAGCCATCGGAGAACTGACCGGAGAACCGACCGGCGAAAAATCTTGCCCCGCGGAGTCGCGGGTGGTGCGTCTGGCTTTTCATTCACGTTTCAGAATAATAGCCTGCACCAGGTTGCCGCCTGCAAACGCTTCCGTTTGACGGGGATTACGCGCGCAATTTTGCTCTTGACAGCATACCCACTAGTTGGTATCGTACCGTCTAGTTGGTATGGAACAAACATGACATCGCAAATACAGCACGAATCGAAAACCAAGTTGCTCGACGCGGCACTGCACGTCATCCGGGCCAAGGGCTACGCGGCTACGACGATTGATGACATTTGCCACCAGGCAGAGGTAACGAAGGGCAGCTTCTTCCATCACTTCAAGAGTAAGGACGAACTGGCGATCGCCGCTGCCTCGCATTGGGCAACGATGACGGATGGTTTTTTCGCGGCGGCACCGTACCGCAAACTGCAAGACCCGCTGCAACGGCTGCTTGGGTACATCGATCTTCGCGGAGAAATTCTGCAAGGTGACTTGCCCGATTACACCTGCCTGCTCGGAACGCTGGTTCAAGAAACCTATGCAACCCACCCGGACATTCGCGCTGCTTGCGATAAAGGCATGTCGTCACACATCGCGGAGCTTACGCGCGATGTTGAAGCCGCCAAAAAGCTCTACGCACCCAAGGCACACTGGAGGGCTGAAAGTGTGGGCTGTTTCATTCAGGCCGTTCTGCAGGGCGGCTTCATCCTTGCTAAGGCCAGGCAAACCCCGGATGTCGTTCGCGAGAGCCTGGCGCATCTGCGGCGTTATCTCGAAGCTCTATTCAATCAACCACGTCAGACAAATCGAAAGGGGAAATGAACATGAAGTGCATGATATTCGTTAAAGCGAGCGCCGACAGCGAGAAGGGCACCATGCCCGGCCCGGAATTGCTAGCCGCCATGGGGAAGTACAACGAGGACCTCTTCAAGGCCGGCATCATGAAGGGCGGTGGCGGCTTGAAACCGACTTCCCAAGGCAAACGGGTCCGGTTCTCTGGTGCGCTGCGTACGGTAATTGATGGCCCCTTCGCCCGGACGGAGGACCAAGTGGCTGGCTACTGGCTGTGGGAGGTCAAGTCGATTGACGAAGCGGTCGAATGGATCAAGCGCTGCCCGAATCCAATGCTCGTGGATTCTGACATTGAAATTCGACCAGAGTTTGAGGCGGCAGATTTTGCTGTTTAGGCGTCTGTTCGTAGCACTGCAAAATTCATAAAAGGAGATCATCTCAATGTCCGCAGCTACTCAAGTTAGCCCGCTACCGAACATCACTACTTCAGATTCGAAAACTTGGATCTGGGTCGGACGCATTGTGCCCACACTAGTGGTATTGTTTTGTGCCTTCGATGGCCTCATGAAGGTCATCAAGGAACCTCACGTGATCGCTGCCAGTGCCCAGTTCGGCTTTTCGCCCAGCGAGATGGTATTAATCGGCGTGCTCATGCTGGCGTGCACGGTGCTTTATGCGATTCCGCGAACCGCCATTCTCGGCGCCGTTCTGCTTACCGGCTATCTCGGTGGAGCGGTCTTGGCGAATATTCACGTCGGCCATCCCTTGTTCGAATGCATCTTCCCGGTCATCTTCGGCGCGCTGGCATGGGGAGGGATTTTTGTTCGCGAGGCGCGCTTGCGCGAACTGATCCCGTTTCGCAAGTAAGCAGTCAACACTGAGTAGGCGATTGCGACGCAGAGCCGACATTCTTGTGCGTCAATGACAGAGCGCAAGGAGATGACAAAAGTCTTATCTTCCGCTGCTGTTGAAACTGCGGAGGCAGTCCTGATTGCTTCCGCCATACGCTAAGCGGGGTCCAGCGCTAATTCGGTACGAAGAGGAGTCATACATGAAAATACGTCCGCACATTATGGTGATCTTGTACTTGGGGATAGGCCTGGCGTCGTCGGGGCTCACTGTGGCGCAGTCCTCCCCGGGTTCGGGAGCAGACATAGGTCATGCAGAAAATGCGGTGCCGGGACTGCATGACTTCGATTTTTTATTCGGACGCTGGCAAATCCATCATCGAAGGCTGAAGCATCGCCTCGTCAACAGTCACGAGTGGATCGAATTCGAAGGGACATTATTCTGCCAGCCACTGATGGGTGGCTACGCGAATGTCGACGACACCGTGTTCGAAGTTCCGGGCGGCACTTACCGCGGCGTAGCTGCCCGATCGTTCGACGCCAAGACGGGGCAGTGGTCGATCTGGTGGATGGACGGCAGGACGCCACTTGGGCCGCTGGATCCGCCGGTGAGAGGCAGCTTCCACAATGGCGTAGGAACGTTCTATGCGAACGACGATACCGAAGGCGGGAAACCAGTCCGCACACGGCTCCTATGGTCCGAGATCACACCCACCTCAGGTCACTGGGAGCAGGCACAATCAACCGACGGTGGCAAAACGTGGGAAACGGATTGGATAATGGACCTCAAACGAGTGCAATAGTTAGTTAAATGGATATTTGCCTTCGAGACCCGGCGCATCGTTAGCCCCAGCAACATTGACAAAACCAGTGAAAACAATTTTCCTTTGGCTCACTTATGAAATGGTCTGGTTACATCAGTTGACTTCCGGATTGCCGTGATACGCTCGCGGACATCAGCGGATCACCTGAAATATAAGATTTCTCGAACAACGTTTCATGAGCTGGGTGTTCCCCTGCACAAGCCAACGCAAGGCGGAAGAACGGGGAGGCAACCCTTTCGCTAGAGTATGTCTAAGTTCGGAGGTGGATGGTTGTCGATAATCTGGCGCGTGCTTTATTTCGGCTGGGTAGCCGGTGAGATCGTCATCGCCATTGGCACACGGCGGCGCAGTCATGCGAAAGAGAGCCAGGATCGCGGAACCCAAGCCCTGCTTTGGTTCGTGATCGTGCTGTCGTTGACTGCGGCCGGATTCCTGGAAGCGTTGGTGCCGGAGTCTTTCCGTTGGCATGCAGCTTGGCTGCGTCCGCTAAGTCTGATCCTTCTGATCTTCGGAATTGCCATCCGCGCGGCCGCTATCGCGACGCTCGGGCGGTGGTTCACGGCGAACGTCGTCACACAACCGGAGCAGCAGCTACAACGAGGCGGATTGTACAGCCTGGTGCGGCACCCCTCTTATCTGGGTATGGAAATCATTTTCGTGGCCGTCGGGCTACATTCCCGTGCCTGGCCTGCATTGATAGTCGCGGTGGTGCCTCCCACCATCGCAGTGCTCCATCGCATTCGTGTTGAGGAAACAGCTCTGGTGCATGCGTTCGGCGAGAGCTATCTCGAATATTGTCGTGCAACCAAGCGACTGGTTCCAGGAGTGTACTAAGCATGTCAACGGGGCTGCACGACATGTGCTGGGATTGTCAGCAATCCGGAAACAGGAACTACCCCCGCTTCCGTTTGACAACTTCACCAAATGGGAATATCGTAGGCGAACAAAAGGCGAAATATGTCTTCCCTGCCCTTGCTCCCGCCCCGCACTCCTGACAATAACAACGACAATGACAATGATAATAACAACGTCAAGCCCCGCCTCGTCGGCATTGCCCGCCTCGCTTCCCAGGGCGAGTCGATCCGCGAAGGCCACGAGGTCGAGTACTTCACGCTGGAGTCGAAGTCGCTGCTGAACCGCTGCGTCAGCAACCGGCAGATGCCGTTTACCTGGACCATCAATCCTTACCGCGGCTGCGAGTTTGCCTGCAAATACTGCTACGCCCGCTACACCCACGAGTTCATGGAGATGCGCAACGGCCTCGAATTCGAACAGAAAATTTACGTCAAGCAGCACGCCGCCGGGCTGCTGCGCCACGAACTGCGCCGCGTGAAAGCCGGCGAAGCCATCGCCCTCGGCACTGCCACCGATCCCTACCAGCCCGCCGAGCGCCGCTACGAAGTCACGCGCGGCATCCTCGAAGAATTTACGCGCCATCGCGGATACGACCTCGGCATCGTGACAAAATCCAACCTGGTCGTCCGCGACGTCGATCTGCTTAAAGAAGTCGCGCGAACGAATCAACTCTCGGTCCACATCACCATCACCACGCTCAACGTCGATCTTGCACGCATCCTCGAACCCCGCGCCCCGCGCCCCGACCTGCGCATGGACGCCGTTCGCGAGCTCAGTCACGCGGGAATTCGTGTGGGCATCAGCTGCTCGCCCGTGGTTCCGGGAATCACCGATGCGCCCAAAGATCTGGAAGCGGTCATCCGCGCCGCCTCCGAAGCCGGAGCCGATTACGTTTTCGCCAATCCACTTTTTCTCAAGCCGTGCTCGGCCGCCGTATTCCTGCCATTTCTCGAAGAGAATTTTCCCCATCTCGCCCAGAATTATCGCCAGCGCTATCAGGACCGCGCCTTCTTGCCACCGTCCTACTCGAAGCGCCTCTCGGACCTGGTGCACCGCCTGCGCGAAAAATACAAACTGACCCGCCGCGACCGAGCCGCGTTCGCCACAAAGTGGCCCGCCCAGGCCTTCGACGAGCAGTTGAGCCTGTTCTGAGAATTCTCCCCTATAATCTTTCTGAAAGCTCATGGCCCCGTTCTATCCCCCAACCGGACCCTCCCAGCGCGTCCCCTTCGGCGTGCGCGTGCACAACTTCTGGCGCCGCGTCACCGAAGGATTGGAGGTCAGCCAGCTCTGGTCGCAGTTCGAGACCGATGCTCGCGCCAGCTACCGTTTGTATTCCAGAGACGTTGAAGCCAAGACCCCCGAAGGGCTCACGCGCCGCGGTCGAAATCTTCATATCGTCAGAGAATTCTTTTGGGCAGTATTTGAAAAGCTCACGCCCGCTCGCCGCGTCCTGCTGCTGGCCGCTCTGGTTCTGCTCGTCATCCCGCACAGCGGCTTCAACTACACAGGAGATAACGGCAAGGCCTACGCCATTGAATTCGATCTTCACTTCTGGGGCGGGCTGCTTCTTCTGCTGCTGCTCATTCTTGAAATCGCCGACCGCGTGGTGATGAAGCGCGACCTGCAGATCGCGCGCGAGATCCAAACCTGGCTGCTGCCCGGCGCGCCGCCGCAGATTCCCGGCCTCACTCTCACTTACGCCACGCGGCCGGCCAATACCGTAGCCGGCGATTACTACGACGTGTTTCCTCGCCCCGGCAAAACTCCCGATGACAATCGCATCGTCTTTGCCGTGGCCGATGTCGCGGGAAAAAGTATTCCCGCGGCGATGTTGATGGCGACCTTTCAAGCCAGCCTGAAAACGCTTTCCACCGCGCAGGTGCCGCTGACCGAACTCGCGGCCAACATGAACAAGTACGCCTGCTCCAACAGCCAGGGCGGACTGCGCTTCACCACCGCGTTTCTCGCCGAATACGATGCCGCCCGCCGCACGTTTTACTACATCAACGCAGGCCACAACAATCCCATCCTGCGCCGCGCCAGTGGACAAATCGAGCGCCTCGACGTCGGCGGCCTGCCCTTCGGCATCATGCCCGAAGTCAAATACGAAGCGGCCACGGTAACGCTCGATCCCGGCGATTGGCTCATCATCTTCACCGACGGCTTAATCGAAGCCGAAAATACGCATCAGCAGGAGTATGGCGAGGCTCGTCTGCTGACCGAACTGGAAGGCGGAAAATCCGAAACTCCCGTCGAGATGCTCAAACGCCTGATGGCAGCGGTGGATTTATTCGTCGGCAATACGCCTCAGCACGACGACGTCACTTGCATGCTCATCAAAGCCGTCGATATGTAGGATTTTTTCGCACACTGCATTCATCTAAGAAAACATCATGAGCACAGTTCTGGTTACAGGCGGATCCGGTTTCATCGGAAGTCACGCGATTTTGCAGCTGCTCGCCGCAGGCCACCAGGTGCGCACCACGGTGCGCAATCTGAGCCGCGAAGCTGAAGTGCGCGGCTTGCTGAAATCGGGCGGCGCTGATGCGGGAGATCGGATGAAAGATCGGCTGTCATTTTTTGCCGCCGACCTTGAAAAAGATGCAGGCTGGGCGGAAGCCGTCGCAGGTTGTGACTATGTGCTGCACGTGGCCTCGCCATTTCCTCCGACCGTCCCTAAGAATGAAGACGAACTCATCGTGCCCGCGCGCGAAGGCGCGCTGCGCGTCTTGCGAGCCGCGCGTAATTCCGGAGTGAAGCGCGTGGTGCTGACTTCGTCGTTCGCCGCCATCGGCTACGGCCATCCCACGCAGACCGCCCCTTTCGACGAGACCTACTGGACCGATCCCAACGCCCCCGATGTCGCCCCTTATACGAAATCGAAAACTTTGGCCGAACGCGCTGCCTGGGATTTCATCGCACAAGAAGGCGGCAACCTCGAACTGGCGGTGGTGAATCCCGTAGGCGTGTTCGGACCCGTGCTCGGTCCGGACTACGCAACTTCGATCCTGATCGTGCAGCGCCTGATGGATGGCGCCATGCCCGGCCTGCCACATCTCTATTTCGGCGCGGTTGATGTGCGCGACGTAGTCGACCTGCATCTCCGCGCCATGGTTCATCCCGCCGCCAAGGGAGAACGCTTCCTCGCCGTCGCCGGAGATTTCCTGTCCGCGCTCGACATTGCGCAGGTATTGAAATCCCGCATGGGCGCAGCGGCGAAACGAGTGCCCACGCGAGAACTGCCCGATTGGATGATTCGCATGGCAGCCATTTTCGATCCGGAGGTCAGGCAGATCACTCCAGAACTCGGCAGGAAGAAGAATGCCACCAGCGCCAAAGCGCAACGCGTCCTAGGCTGGACGCCGCGCTCCCGAGAAGACGCAATAGTAGCCACAGCCGAAAGTCTGCTAAGCCTGGGCCTATTGAAGCCCGCGTAGGGCAGACGCAGCTTGCCCTGAGCAAAGCCGAAGGGTCCGCCCAAGATCGTGTGGGGACGGACGCATTCGTCCGTCCAGCGAGCGAAGCGAGCGCCCCTCTCGCCGCAACCTGTTGAGTCCAGGTGTAAGTCGTTGAGTCTTGGTGTAAGTCGTTGAAAGTTCGTAGAACGGCTTGGCGAGCCGAATGGCGAGCAATTTTTCACGGGATGCCCCAAGACACTACCGCGACCACTGGTGACGCTGTAAGGGCCATTTCCGGCCCCGCAAAGGGCATCGCAGATGGCGAGCCGACAACTGCTTTCGATGCCGCTCTCGCGCGAAGCATCTTATGTATAGTATTGTACGTACAGTATTGTAAAACGACGAACCCGAAAGGCGTCATCCCGGCATGGCAGCCTTATTCTCCGCCTGAAAAACGGCTCCGCTCAGGATGACTGCGAGCCTTCCTTCATGCATTCCGCATACATGCGATGAAACGCGTGCACGCCTTTTTCCTGTTTCACGCTGTAGCGTCCGCGCGAATAACTTCGCGAACGCAAATTGCGCTGCACAGCCTCGCAGATCGCGACATCCTCGATCTGAATCTGATCACTGAATTCAACCGAAGCCTTCGCCGCCGGCGACGAGTGATCCTTCTCCGGCAAATACCATTCGAAGATTGCCAGCGTTCGCTCCGGCCCCACCGGCAGAACGATGTTCAGCGAAACGTTGTCGGGATAACAGTTCAACATCCAGTTGGGAAATATCCAGAAGTAGTCCGTCGTTAAAGGAGAAGCTAAATCTTCCCGCGCCCGCTCATAGCGTCGCGGCGTGGCATCGCCCGCCTGCGCGCCGCGGATCGGACTGAACTGCCGCACATATCCTTCTGAACCCTGAGCATGCGGCTCGACCACGTACGCGTTGTAGTCGAGCTCGCGATTCAGCCCGGGATGCACGCTGGGCAGGTGATACCCCTCCAGATAATTGTCGACGTAGGTCTTCCAGTTGCACTTCATGTCGTAAGTGCGGCGCTCGAACAGCTTCATCTCCGCGAAAGCAAATTTTTCCGCCTGCCGCGGCAACTCGCCCAAACATTCACGCAACGGCCGCGCCTCCGGATCGAGATTCGCAAACACCAGGTTGAACCATTCCTCCGTCCGCACCGGCTTGAGGGCGAAGTCTTCGGCGCAAAATCCCTCGACGCCCTCGATTTCGGTCGCGCTGATGAGCGCGCCGTCGAGGCCATACGTCCATCCGTGATAGCCGCAGCGGAAAAGTTTGCGCGACCCACAACCCTCCGCGGGAGGTCCGGCACGATGCCGGCAGACATTATAAAAACCTCGTAACCTTCCATCGAGGCCACGCACAAAAACCAGAGGCTCCCCTAACAGTTCCGTGGTGAAGTAGTCACCCGCGGCCGCAACCTGGCTGGCATGTCCAACCACCTGCCAAGTGCGCGAAAAGATTTTTTCTCTCTCCGCCGCAAAGACGCCAGGCTCCGTATAAAGAAAGGAAGGCAGAGTCCACGCCCGCGCAATTTCAGGATCAATCTGAAACGGATCGTTCACGCGACTGATTGTAAGGCAGGCTTTGTATGTAGGGACAGCCGCCCTCGGCTGTCCGGTCGAGCGAAGCTCGACATTCTATCCCCGGGCGCAGTCCTCCGCCCATGGCCACCGAACCTCAGGAAAGTAACAAAAAACATGGTTACCCTCAGGCAAGTCCGCCGTTCGTCTGCGTTCTACGGTGGGAACCGTGCCGGTTGCGGATTGCCACGATTTGTCAGTCCAACGCCATGTTTTGCCAGCCCAAGGGCCTCCATCTCCTAAGAAATGGCTAGGGATACGCCCCAAAGTGCAGCCTTTGACTGAAAACAAAGCCATTCCTCGAAGGGTCGCAGGCACCGAGGTAACTTGGGCTTTGGCGAGGCAAATGCAAATATCAGGATCGACTGCGTCATCCGTGACCAGCAAAAATCTAGACCAAACGAGGGGAAAAAAAGAGATGCGGAAACAGAAGGGTTTCTCACTAATCGAGCTGCTGATCGTGGTGGCAATCATCCTGATCATTGCAGCTATCGCAATTCCAAACTTGCTCCGCGCCCGCATGGCGGCCAATGAGTCGTCTGCTGTCGCTTCCATCCGTACCATCAACACGGCGATGATCACCTACAATTCCAGCTATCCGACGGTTGGTTTCGCCGGTACGCTGGCTTCGCTGGGCGGACTCGCTCCTTGCGTCCCGGCTTCGACCGCTGCTTGCTTGATTGACAGCGTGTTGTCGGCCGGCACCAAGAGCGGCTACACCTTCGCGGCTACCGGCGCGGGTGGTCCTCCGGCTGGCACCTACTACGCGACAGCGGTTCCGGTTACCGTGAACCAGACTGGTATCCGTAGCTTCTGCTCCTTTGAAGATGCTGTGGTTCGCGTTCAGCCCACGGGCGCCGCGATCGCCAGCGAAGCGGCTTGCCAGGCTCTTCTGCCGCTCAACCAGTAAGCAAACGTAAGAATTGGCGAAGTACTCGGGGGAGGGTACAAGCCGGGAGCAGCGAACGCAAGTTCGCTGCTCTTTTGTTTTTTTGGCCAATCTTCCATCTTCTTTCCCACCGTTACCGCATTCGCGCACTCTAGCCCACACTGGATGACAATAAAAGTCAGTCCCTCACTCCATCCCGCTCAACGCCGACAACGTGAGCTCACGCCGCAGGCGCGGGCTTCTTGAAAATAAAGACCTTCTAAGAACGCCGGCGAATTATTCGGATCTTCTCATCTTGGCCCATGACGTGCCACTAGAAATATGAGTTCGCACGAGCAAGAACGTACTCACGCGTTGTTGCAAGCAAATTCGAACCGGAGACTTCATTTTCGATGTCCAAACAAAAAGGTTTTTCCTTGATTGAGCTGCTGATCGTGGTGGCAATTATTCTGATCATTGCAGCCATCGCTATTCCCAACTTGCTGCGCGCCCGCATGGCGGCCAATGAGTCGTCTGCTGTCGCTTCCATCCGTACCATCAACACGGCAATGATTACCTACAACTCCAGCTATCCGACGGTTGGCTTCGCGGCTAACCTGGCTTCGCTGGGCGGCCTCGCTCCTTGCGTCCCGGCTTCGACTGCTGCTTGCTTGATTGACAGCGTGTTGTCGGCCGGAACCAAGAGCGGGTACACCTTCGCGGCTACCGGCGCGGGTGGTCCTCCGGCTGGCACCTACTACGCGAAAGGCGTCCCGGTCACCGTGAACCAGACCGGTATCCGTAGCTTCTGCTCCTTTGAAGATGCTGTGGTTCGCGTTCAGCCTACGGGCGCCGCGATCGCCAGCGAAGCGGCCTGCCAGGCTCTTCTGCCGCTCAACCAGTAGGCACACCAGAATTGGCGAAGTACTCAGGGGGAGGGTACAAGCCGGGGCAGCGGACGCAAGTTCGCTGCTCTTTTGTCTTTTCGCGACCACTTCCTCGGCCTGATCTTGAGTTTTCGCAACCTGAGAACCGATGACAGAAAATGTCAACCTTCTCCTTTCCGGTCCTGATTCCCAGCGCATCCGTCTTGCACGGCGACCCCTGTTGCTGAGAACAAAGCGCTTGCAGGTTACGCGTGTGCCCCATCAGCCTTCTATTTTGGAACTTAGCGTGCGACAGAAATAGAGACGGACTGCTGTTCGGCACCTGGGGGTTCGCACTGACGCGAGCTACTAGACGGAGAAGAATTCCACAATGCGCAAACAAAAGGGCTTTTCACTCATCGAGCTGTTGATCGTGGTAGCGATCATACTCATCATCGCAGCCATCGCAATTCCGAGCTTGCTGCGCGCTCGCATCTCAGCCAATGAGGCGTCGGCTGTCGCTTCCCTCCGCACCATCAATACAGCGATGATTACCTACAACGCCACTTATCCGACGGTGGGCTTCGCGGCCACTCTGGCTTCGCTGGGCGGCCTCGCTCCTTGCGTCCCGGCTTCGACCGCTGCTTGCTTGATTGACAGCGTTCTGTCGGCCGGCTCCAAGAGTGGTTACAGTTTCGCGGCGACGGGCGCCGGTGGTCCTCCCGCTACCAACTATTTCGCCACTGGGGTTCCGCTTGGCCTGAATCAAACTGGCACCCGCAGCTTCTGCTCCTATTCTGACGCTGTGGTTCGCGTCCAGCCCACAGGCGCGGCGATTGCCAGTTCGGCAGCTTGCCTGGCCCTTACTCCGCTGCAGTAGTCCAGCGCGCGTTACAGTCGGTCCGTCATTATCACTTGTCTCGTGAGTCTCATATCAAGTTGAGATTCACGCGCCCCGCGCAGCCTCCGCGCTGAACCAATACGACCGATACCGCGCCCTCACCAACGCTTGCCAGTGACCCTCGTAACCGGCTCGGGCATTGTCCGTCTGCCTTCTTTGTTTATAATTTTTTTGTAAGCCTCGAACTCTCACACGGACAATGGCAGCCATCGAAATTCTCGGCCTGGAAAAAACCTACATGGTGGGCTTCTGGCGGAAGCGCCCAAAACGCGCGCTGCATCCGCTGCACCTGACCGTGGAAGAGGGAGAGATCTTCGGCTTCCTCGGCCCCAATGGCGCGGGCAAGACGACGACTTTGAAAATGCTGATGGGCCTGGTCTTCCCTACCGCCGGAAGTGCGCGCATCCTGGGCCGCGACTGGACCGATCCTGAAGTCAAAGCGCAAATCGGATTCCTTCCCGAGCAGCCCTACTTCTACGATCATCTGACTGCCCACGAACTGCTCGACTATTACGGACAGCTTTCGGGCGTTCCCGCGAAGCAGCGCAAGCCGCGCGTGGAGGAAGTTCTGGAGCGCGTTGGCCTGACCGACATCAAAGGTCTGCAGCTGCGCAAGTTTTCCAAAGGCATGCTGCAGCGTGTGGGCATCGCCCAGGCCATTCTGCACGATCCCAAGCTTGTCTTCTTCGATGAGCCTATGTCGGGACTCGACCCGCTGGGCCGGCGCGAGGTGCGCGACCTCATCGAGCAACTCAAGCACGAAGGCAAAACCGTTTTCTTCTCGACTCACATTCTTTCCGACGCCGAAGCCCTGTGCGACCGAGTGGCCATCATTCACCAGGGCGAATTGCGCGGCGTGGGCGCGGTGGAAGAGTTGACCGCCAATGTGCAGGGAAAAGTAGAAGTGATCTGGCAAGGCACGGTGATTCCGGCTTCGATGAAGGCTCTGGGCGCCGAGTGCCACGTCACGGGAGACACGGTCCGCGCAGTGATTGCAGAAAACCAGCAGGACGCCGCCATTGACGCGCTGCGCCGCGAGCGCATTCGAATGATCGCCCTCACGCCTCTGCGCACTTCGCTCGAAGCTTATTTCGTCGAGAAGCTGCAGCACTCGCAAACCGCGGCGGGAACCACACAGGAGTTCGGAGCATGACGGCGCGCATCCTGCACATCGCCCGCAACACCTTCCGCGAGGCGGTCCGCGACCGCGTGCTCTACAACCTGATCGCCTTTGCCCTGCTGCTTTCCGGCGCGGCGATTCTGGTGGGACAGATTTCCATCGACATCGAGCGCCTGGTGGTGGTCAATCTCGGTCTGACCGCGGTTTCGTTATTCGGCGTAGTGATCGCGATCTTCATCGGCATCGGCCTGGTGTCGAAAGAGATTGAGAAGCGGACGCTCTACACCGTGCTCTCGCGGCCAGTGCGCCGCTGGGAATTCATCGTCGGCAAATTCTTCGGCCTGGCCGGCACGCTGGTCGTGAACACGCTGTTCATGGCGATCGGCGTATTCGCGGCGCTGCTCTACGTGGCCCACAAATTCTCCGCGTCGGATGCGACCATCCTGGTCGCGCTGTATTTCATCATTCTGGAATTTCTCATCATCTGTTCGCTGGCCCTGCTGTTCTCCTCGTTCTCTTCCCCGCTGCTCTCGGCAGTCTTTGCGTTTTCGCTTTTCGTGATTGGCAGCTTCGCCGACGACCTGCGCGGGTTCGCCGCACTGGCCCACGGCTTCACTCACTGGATCGCCACCGGAGTCGCGTATCTCGTCCCGAATTTTTCGGCGCTCAATGTCATCAGCGCGGTCGCGCACCAGCAACCACTCAGCGGGCAACTCATCCTGCAGAACACTCTGTACGCAATCTTCTATTCCGTCATGGCCCTGAGCGGAGCCGTGCTGATCTTCGAGCGCAGGAATTTGAAATGAGCGTGCGCGGGAATGTCATGTGGGGAGAGGCGCTCTCGGCCGTCCAGTCCGGGCGCAGCGCGGCGGAGGTTTGCGGTGACTGGAGAATTTTTGCCCGTGGAAAGGCTGTCGAGCTTCGCTCGACCGGACAGCCGGGGGCGGCTGTCCCTACATAAACACTACTGCCCCGGAGCACGCAGATGACCGCCGCTGGGCGCACTACCTTCATCGCGGGCGCTTGCCTCGTGATCTCCATGACAGCCAGCACTCTTCTGCTTCGCCACATCGACCAGATTCGCCCCAAGGCCAATATCGAAGACGCTCTATATATCGATTCGCCGAAGCTGTTGAAGCGCGCCAGCCTCGGCTACAACGGGCTGATGGCCTGCATTTACTGGACGCGCACCGTGCAGTACTTCGGCCAACGGCATTTCGATCACGAGCACACCTACAATGAACTGGCCCCGCTGCTCGAGATCACCACCGCACTCGATCCTCATCTGCTCCCCGCTTATCAGTTCGGAGCGAGCTTTCTAGCGCCCCAGCCTCCCAACGGCGCCGGGGAGCCGGATCGCGCCATTCGGCTCATGGAGTACGGCATCGAGCACAATCCCGATGACTCGCAGCTTTATTACGATCTCGGATTTGTCTACTACACCGAACTGCACGAATACCGCAAAGCCTCAGAAGTTTTCGAGCGCGGGTCGGAGGTTCCGGGCGCGCATCCTTTTATGAAGATCATGGCGGCGCAGACCGCGCAACATGCCGGAGACCTGCAGACCGCGCGCATGCTGTGGAGCGCAACCTATCAGACCGGCCGCGAGGCCAACGTGCGCCACAACGCGCTCGAACATCTGCGCGCGATTCAGGTCGACGAAGACGTCATCAACCTGCAGGCTGCGGTCACGCGCTTTGGAGAACGCACCGGACGCCTGCCGGCCAGCATCAACGAACTGGTCGAAGCCGAACATCTGCCCGGCGTCCCGCTCGATCCCGACGGCACTCCCTACCAACTGACGGCGGAGGGCCGCATCCTGCTGGAACATCCCGACGATTTTCCCTTCGTCGATAAAGGCCTACCGCCGGGGTACAAGCCGTCAGCTCTGCCGAAATTCCATACCAAGCTCTAGCTGCAAGTGTGGCGGGAAGTGTGGCGCGGGCGCCTCCGCCCGCGTTCTTTGAAAGGGCGCGGCTTCAGCCGCGCCATACCTGGCATAAAATCAATCGCGGCTTTAGCCGCTGGCCTGCATTCTCGAACTGACCGCTTCCCCGTGTTCTTGTATCGTGTCTTTTCATACAAGCGATGAACTCCAACCCATCAGCGCCGAAAATCCTGCCCGCAGCCCGCCAATGGTGGGCCGACCTAGCCGCCGCGAGGGCTCATTCGCCGCCACGCGCGCCTTGCTAACAGGACTGTGGGAGTTTGCCCGCGATTCCACTCCATCGCGACTGCGCCAGCGCTACGGCGATGCCGACTACGACTGGGATCATCGTGTGAACACGACCAGCGCAGCCGTGGGCTGGCGCGACCGCCTGCTCGGCGTTTTTCATTCGCCCTACCAGCCAACCGAACCAAAACTTTTTCACGAGATGATGGATGCGCTCCGCCAGCAGCCGAATTTCCACTTCGCCGATTTCACCTTCCTCGATCTCGGCTCCGGCAAAGGACGCACGCTCCTGATGGCGGCAGACTATCCCTTTCGCCGCATCGTAGGAGTGGAGCTGCTGCCCTCGCTCCACGCCATTGCAAAACAGAATGTAGCCGAATACAAAAGCGAATCGCAGCAATGCTTCGCCATCGAATCGATTTGCGCCGACGCCACGGATTTTCTTTTTCCAGCCGAACCCACACTGCTCTATTTATTCAATCCATTCCCCGAGGCCGTCCTGCGCCGCGTGCTCGCGAATCTGGAACAGAGCGTGCGCGCGAACCCGCGCCCTGTGTACGTGCTCTATCATAATCCGCTGCTAGAGCGGGTTCTGAGCGAGAGTGCAGCCCTGCACAAGATTGCCGGGACGCATCAGTATTCGATGTTCAGTGTTTCCTTAGGGGCGTGAGGCGGCCACGCACGCAGAGTCGCTACAATGATGCAAGGGTTCCTTTCATCACAATTTTGCGCCGTGTATCGTGTATTCAGACGCAGGCTCGTCTGGATACTTCAAACCAATCGATCTACGAGGCAGCAGATTCCTTTGCGACTTCTCAAATTCATGGTTGTCTTCACCGCTGCGAGCCTCTCGCTGCTCCCCGCGCTCGCGGCCTCTGCCGCCGACGTCAAGGCCGAAGCTGCGGCGGTGGACGCCTATTACAACCATCTCCACTCCCTCGAGGCGGAGTTCACCGAGCTCTATCGTGGCTCCGGGATGGAGCGCAACGAGTCGGGCACGGTTTGGCTGAAAAAACCTGGCAAGATGCGCTGGGAATATCGTTCTCCCAAAGAGAAGCTGTTTGTCAGCGACGGCAAAACTGCGTGGTTTTACGTTCCCGACGACCGGCAGGCGAGAAAAATGGCAGCCAAGAAGCTCGACGATGTTCGCTCTCCACTTGCATTCTTGCTGGGTAAGGCGAAGCTGGAAAAGGAGTTACAGGGATTGTCCCTGGCTCCAGACGTAACCCCGCTGGCCACCGGAGATACCGTGCTGCGGGGCATTCCGCAGGGGCTGGCGAGTCAGATCAGCGAGATTGTGCTGGAGATCACACCCGAGCACCGGATTTCGCGCATCATTCTTGAAGAAGTCGACGGTTCAGCCACCGAGTACCGGTTTAACGGCGAGAAGGCGGATGTGCCGGTGGCGGACCAGCAATTTGAGTTTCACCCTCCGGCCGGAACGGAGACGGTGGAGGATCTGACCGGGCCATAGCATCAAAGGAAAAGGAAAAAGAAGACTGGTTCCCTTTCCGGATGATGGTTACTTGCGGAACCAGTTCGAGGCAGTTTGGCGGGAGTCGGCGGCTTCGAATCTGAGGCCAGGATGTTAAACTGAGCGTTAGGATTAACCCAGCAAAATCACTAGAAAAACCGGCAAATGGCGGAATTTGTAGTCAAAATCGCGGACGAGCGCGGCAACGTGCACCAGCACGTCGAACAGGGCTATTCCGAAGCCGAAGTCCGCGACCGCTTCCTGCAGCAGGGCTACCACGTCTACTGGATCAAGCCCCAGGGCCTGATGACCGGAGGGATGCGCAAGCGGCGCAAGCTGAAGCAGGCTACATTCCTGGTCTTCAACCAGCAGTTTCTGACCCTGATCCGCGCCGGAATGCCGATCCTGCAGGCGCTCGAACTGCTGATCAAGCGCCAGAAGGACCCTCAACTCAAGCAGATTCTGGAAAATGTGCGCGACCGGGTCAAAGGCGGCGAATTGCTTTCCGACGCCTTCGCGGCCCAGGGCGTCATTCCGAAGATTTATACGACGACCTTGCTGGCCGGCGAGAAGAGCGGCGCCATCGACGAAGTGCTGACCCGCTACATCGGCTTCCAGCGCATGGCGATGACCTTCCGCAAAAAGCTATTCGTCTCCCTGATCTATCCCACGCTGCTGGTCAGCGTGGTCCTGATTATGGTGACGTTCCTGTTCACCTACGTTGTGCCCAAGTTTGCCGAGCTGTTCAACAGTCTCGACGCCAAGCTGCCGGCCATCACCGTATTCATGCTGGTGGTGGGCCAGAATGCCCAGAAGTATGCGCCGTTTGTGCTGGTCGGGCTGGTGGTCTTCGGATTTTTGTTCTGGCGCTGGAAAGATACCGATCGCGGCGCGGATCGCATTGACCGTGTGATTTTGAGCTTGCCGCTATTGGGCTCAATCCGGTTGAAGCATCAGGTGGCAAGCTTCTCGCGCATGCTGGCCACCCTGCTGCAAGGCGGATTGCCCCTGGTTCCAGCCATGGAGACTGCGGGCTCCTCCATGAGCAGCCGGCGCATCTTAAAGGGTGTGATGCGTGCCGGCATACGCGTGCGTGAGGGACAGGGCCTGGCGGGAAGTCTGGAAGAGCAGAAGATTTTTCCCGAGCTCGCGGTCGAGATGATCGAAGTGGGCGAGTCCACCGGCAAACTATCGGACATGCTCAACTCGGTCGCCGAGTTTTATGAAGAAGATGTGCAGACCGCGCTGGGCGCGGCCATGGCGCTGATCGAGCCCCTCATCCTGATCATCATGGCAATCTTTGTTGGTGGGGTATTGATCTCGCTTTATTTGCCGATTTTTACGTTAGGCGTGCATTAGTGAGCAGTGAGCGATGAGCAATGAGCATGAGCAATGAGCTATGAGCAAGAACGCGATGAGCGGCCAGATCGGGTGTTCGCTCATTGCTCATCGCTCATTGCTCCGTAATAAGTCAGGACAGGTAAATGGCAACAGCGGATAAAAAATCAGTCTTCGTAAACGGCGGGAATGGCGGGCCCATCAGCCCGACTGGCAATCCTTTGACCGATCTGGAGCGCGCGCAGGACGTGGCGCGGCGCTATCGCTGCGAATTCATCGATCTCACCAATTACGAACTTCATCACGACCTGTTCAAACGCATCCCGGTCGAATTGATGTTCCGCTACAACTTCGTTCCGCTGGAAGAGACCGGTGACGGCCGTCTCGCCATTGCCATCGCCGATCCCAGCCAGCTGATGATGATCGACGAGATCAGCCTGCTGTTGAAGCAGCGCATCGTCACCAAGGTTTCGACGCTCAAGCAGATTTCCGACATTCTCAAGAAGACCGAGCAGTCGCAGCGCGTGCTCGAAGAAGCCAGCGAAGGCTTCACCATCATCCGCGAGGACGAAGCCACCGGCGTCGAAGAAACGCTGACCATCGACAAGCTGACCGCGGCCAGCGACGCCAGCCCGATTATCCGCCTGGTCGATACGACGATCTTCACCGCGCTGCAGCGGCGCGCTTCCGATATTCACATTGAGACCCGCGACGACTCGGTGATGATCAAGTTCCGTATCGATGGCGTGCTCACGCAAGCCATGCCGCCGATCGGCAAAGAGCATCACTCCACCGTGATTTCGCGTATCAAGGTCATGAGCGAGCTCGATATTTCCGAGCGCCGCGTCCCGCAGGACGGCCGCTTCCGCGTGAAATATAACGGACGCGCCATCGACTTCCGCGTCTCCATCATGCCGTCGATTCACGGCGAAGACGCCGTGCTCCGCGTGCTCGACAAAGAGTCGATGAGCGAGAAGTTCCGCACGCTCACCCTCGACGTAGTTGGGCTTCGACGAAGACGACCTGCGCCGCTTCCGGCGCTACATCAAAGAGCCTTACGGCATGGTGCTGGTCACGGGGCCGACCGGTTCCGGCAAAACCACCACGCTTTACGCGGCGGTCAACGAAATCAAGACCGACGAAGACAAGATCATCACCATCGAAGATCCGGTCGAATACCAGTTGCGCGGCATCACCCAGATTCCAGTCAACGAAAAGAAGGGACTCACCTTCGCTCGCGGACTGCGTTCCATCCTGCGCCATGATCCCGACAAAATCATGGTCGGCGAAATCCGCGACGCCGAAACTGCGCAGATCGCCATTCAATCCGCGCTGACCGGCCACCTCGTCTTCACCACCGTCCACGCCAACAACGTAGTCGACGTGATTGGACGATTCCTGAACATGGGCGTCGAGCCCTACAACTTCGTTTCCGCATTGAACTGCATTCTGGCGCAGCGGCTGGTGCGTTTGATTTGCGACTCCTGCCGCACCGAAGTCCACTACGCGCCCGACATTCTCGAAGCCAGCGGCCTCGATCCCGTGCAATGGGGCAAGGTTCCGCTCTACGAAGGCCCGGGATGCATCGAGTGCGCGGGCACCGGATTCCGCGGGCGAACTGCAATTCACGAACTGCTTGATTTGAGCGACCGCATCCGTGAGATGATTCTGGCCAAGAAGCCGACATCGGAAATCCGCCGTGCGGCGCGCGAAGAAGGTATGCGCTTCCTGCGCGAATCCGCATTGGATAAAGTGCGGCTGGGCATGACCACCCTCAAGGAGATCAATAAGGTCACCTTTATCGAAACGATGCGGTAATCTGAATTGCCCCTGCCAGCGTGGGCCTGTGGCCAGGGGGCCAAGTGCCTCGTGAGGTATTGCAATTCCTGGCGGTACGGGTTCTCATTTAGTGAAGGGTTTACGGCAAGAATGCCGGGTTGGGGCGTTCCTAATATTGCGTTCCTAACGTTGCGTTCCTGAGATTGCGTTCCTAAGATTAAAGATATGAGTTCGAATTCCAGTGTAGCCAAGCCGAAACTGGCCTGCGAGATCGCGGCCGACCGTGTGCTGGCTGGCCGCTTCTCCGATCATGGCGGAGGGCTCGAGGCTTCCGCGGCGCGCGAACTGGCGCCGGGCAGCGTCGTGCCTGACCTGGTGGAAAACAATCTGCGCCAGAGAGATGCCATCCGGACGGGCATTGAAGCGGCTTTGGGCGCGGTTGCCGGACGATCGAAAGACGTGATTGCGATTCTTCCCGATGCCTCCGTGCGCGTCATGCTGGTCGAGTTTGACACGCTGCCTTCCGATCACGAGGAGGCGCTCGGAGTGGTGCGCTTCCGGCTGAAAAAGTCTCTGCCCTTCGATGTCGAGAAGGCCAAAGTTTCCTACCACGCGCAGAAACTAGCGGATGAAGTAAAGGTCGTTGCCGCAGTAGCTCTGGCCAGCGTGGTGGAAGAGTACGAGTCGCTGTTCCGCGATGCCGGATTCAATCCCGGAGTGGTGCTGCCCTCGACGCTGGCGGCGCTGGGCGGAGCGGAAGGAAAGCGTCCTACGCTGGTCGTCAAAGTGGACGCGCACACCACCAGTCTGGCGATTCTGAACGAAGATCAGTTGCAGCTTTTCCGCACTCTCGAAAATGCGCGTGGCGTGACCATTACCGGCGAGCAACTGGCCGAGGAAGTGTATCCCTCTGTAGTATTTTTTCAGGATACGTATCACCTGAATATCGAACGGATTTATGTGGCCGGCCTGCCGGACTCGGCCGCCGCCGCCGGAGCGCTGCGAGCGCAGACCGGCGCCGAGGTGCAGGAATTAGTCGCGTCGTCGCAACTGGGTTCGTCCGGCGGAGGCGTACCGCGCTGGAGAATGGCCGGAGTGGTAGGAGCTTTGATTTCATGACTGCTCACGTAGGGACGGACGCATTCGTCCGTCCCGCGAGCGCAGCGAGCCACCCCGGACGAATGCGTCCGGGGCTACGTAATTAATTTATGCGTTTGGATATCAATCTCGCGAGCCAGCCCTACGAGGATGCGCGGCAATTTTGGATGCGCTGGGGCACGGCTGTCGGCGCCGCCGGGCTGCTGACCCTGTTGCTGCTCACGTTGACCGTCACCGGATGGTTCAATGCCCGCCGCGACCGCCGGGCCATGGCGGAAAAGCGCGCCTTGATCGCCGAGCGCGACCAGGTCCGCGCCAATGCCGAGGAATTCCTGAATCGTCCGGAAAACCGCACTACCCGCGACACCTCGCAGTTTCTGAACGAACTCATCGAGCGCAAGGCGTTCTCCTGGACCCGCGTGCTGGAAAATCTGGAGAAGGTGATGCCCGCGCGGGTGCACCTGGTTTCCATCAGCCCCGGCCTGGATGAAGACAACCAGCTTTCGCTGAAGATGACCGTGGCCGGCGACTCGCGCGAGCGCGCCATCGAGTTAGCGCAGCGCATGGAAGATTCCAAGCGCTTTGCGCAGACCAATATCATGGCGGGACGCTCCACCCAGTCCACCACCGGCGACACCGAGCAGTTCGATATTGCGGCAATCTACATTCCGGAGCCGGCAGCGGCCGCCGACGCGGGCGCTGCGAACCCCGCGAGCCCAGGCAAAGACGCGACGCCGAAAGACGCTACCGGCGCTGCAGGGCCTGCGGTGCATCCGCCATCGCAACCCAGGAAAACTCCGGCCAAGCCGCCCACCAAGGCAGCGCCCCGGTCGCTGGCGCAGGGACAAGGACAGGGACAAGGAGCGAACCACTGATGCCCGATCTGCGCCAAACTCGAAGAAAGCTGAAGATTGCGCTGGTCGTCATGGCAGCCGTGGATGTGCTCGCCGCGGGCATCTACTTCTCTCCGCTGGTGGGATCGGCGGACTCGCGGCGGCAGGAATTGAATCGCCTGCAGACCGAACTCAATGACAAGACGCGCCAGGTCGCACCGCTGCGGAATCTGCCGCAAAAGGTGACGCTGGCCAGCCATCAGATCACCGACTTCTACAAGCAGCGCTTCCCTTCTCAGGATTCGCAGATTCCGGCCGAGTTCGGCAAGCTGGCGGCGGCCAATGGCGTCGCCATCGAGCAGGAAAGATACAAGGTGAAAGAGGAAAGCGCGGCGCGACTGCAACCGGTCGAGATGGAAGCCGACCTCGCGGGCAATTACACGGCGCTGGCGAAATTCATTAACGCGCTGGAACGCGATGACATGTTTTTCATCATCAATAGTGTCACCCTCGGCGGCGAGCCGCAGGGTCAGGTGAAGTTAAACGTCAGGCTGGAAACGTATTTGCGGGCAGGATCCTAAGTGAAGCTCGGACTGGAAAATAAGAAGCAGACGATGTGGGCGGCCATCCTGGGCGGCATTGCCGTCTTGGTCTTGGCCTACGAGTTGATCCCGTTTTTCATGGGACCGTCGGCTCCGACATCGAGCGCTCAAGCCGCCGCGCCATCGCTATCGAGTACGCGCCTGTCGGGTCGCGCCGGAGCGAAGTCCGGCAAGAAGCCGAAGGGCGAGAATCTGGATCCCACCCTGCGCCTCGATCTGCTGGCTTCGAGTGAGCAGACGAAGTACGAAGGCAACGGCAGAAATATTTTCGTATCGCAGCGCGAAGTGGAGATTCCGGTGCCTGTGGCTTCAGGCTCGCCGGATAAAAGAGCCGCCGAAGAGGCTGCTCAATATCGACATCCCGACCGTTCCTCCTCCGACGCCGATTCCGCTGAAGTTTTTCGGATTTGCCAGCAAGCCCGGCGAGCCCAAAAAGATTTTCCTGCAGCAGGGTGAAGACATTTTTGTGGCGGGCGAAGGCGAGATCGTGAACCGCCGCTACAAAGTGCTCCGCATCTCGCCGACCTCGGTCGAAATGCAGGATGTGGTCGGCAGCGGCCCCCCGCAGAATATTCCGCTGACGCAAGGCTAAGAGACAAGGGACAAGAGACAAGAAACTTTCTTCGATGACCTTCGATTTCCACACACGACGCAAGGCCCGGCCCGGTGAGCGCGGATACATTCTGCTCATGCTCTTGCTGGTCATGGCCCTGATGGCAATTGCCGCGGCGGTGATCATGCCCACGATTGCCTTTGAGATGAAGCGCGACCGCGAAGAGGAGATGATTCATCGCGGGGTGCAGTATTCGCGCGCCATCCGCGCCTACTTCAAAAAGTTCGGACGCTATCCCACCAAGATCGAGGACCTCGAAAGCTCCAACAACATGCGCTTTCTGCGCAAGCGCTACAAAGATCCGATGAACTGTCAGGGAACCACCTGCCAGGATTTCAAACTGCTGCACTTCGGCGAAGTGCAGATGACGCTCAGCGGAATCAGCGGCGGCAGCATTCCCGGCGCGCAACCCATCGGATCGGCCGCGGGATCGAGCGCCTTCGGCCAGAGCTCATCTTCATCTTTCGGCCAAAGTTCGACTTCATCTTTCGGCCAAAGCTCGTCTTCATCCTTCGGGCAAAGCTCTTCCTTCGGCCAGAACAGCAGCTTCGGAGGAAACTCCAATTCGGCCTTCGGGCAGAATCAGCCGGCGGCGGGCCAGCCGACGACCACCGATCAGGGGACCTCGACCGACGGGTCGCAACCGGCAGGCGCGACCAACGCCGCGACTCAGCAGGTAACCGGAGCCGACAATCCCGCGGATCGCGGCTCTCCCAATCAGCAGGTCATCATCGGCGGTCCGATCGTTGGCGTCGCCAGCGCCACCAAGGACAAGGATCCCACCATTCGAGAGTTCGACCACAAGAAGAAATATAAGGACTGGGCGTTCGTCTACGATCCGTCGCAGGATCGGGGAACGCTGATCACCACGCCCTACCAGCAGATTCAGATGACGCAGCAGCAGAACCTGAACGGACAAAATGGCAACAACTCGAACAACGGACAGCCGCCCACCGGCATGCAGAATAATCCGAATCTGCCGACCAGCGGCGGTTTCGGAAGTTCGCCTCAGCCGAATAATTCTTCGCCGCAGCCACAGTAGAAATGATGCCGGGCCGCTGATTTAACCGGCCTCGGAGGGAAATGCAAACGGCCTCATCTTCAAAACTAAAGATGAGGCCGTTTTGATTTCTGCTAGAAACGCTGCCGTGCTTTGCACGGCCGACGGACGAATGCGTCCGTCGCTACGCGTAAACCTACACGCTGAACGAACTGCCGCAGCCGCAGGTGCTCTTCACGTTCGGATTTTCGAACTTGAAGCCCGCGCCTTCCAGGGTCTCGACGTAGTCGACAATGCAGCCATTCAGGTACATGACCGAGGTCGCATCCACGTATACCTTCAGGCCGTCCATGTCGAAGGTCTTGTCCATCATGCCGGCGCCGTTCTCAAACTGCATCGAGTAGGAGAATCCGGAGCATCCGCCGCCCACCACGCCGATACGGAGCCCGGCGGGAACAGGGGTCTGCTGGCCCATGATTTCCTTCACTTTGGTGACGGCGCTCGCAGTCAGACTGACGGGCGCCTTCTTAACCTCAGGGATCGTAGAGTCGGGCTTCACTTCAGGGACGGTTGTGGTTGCCATTCAGGTCTCCTTGGCTTGAAAACTTTTTCCATTGTAGCAGATGCTGCCGCCATCAGGATTAATCCCTTGCATGCAACATCTGCCCATTGGATGCTGCCGATCGACAAATCGGCTCCAGAACCTTAAGAAGACAGAAAGTGGAAACTACTTGCTGTCGTGCTTGTCTTTGTAGATCTTGGCGCTCTGCCGGTTGGCTTCGCGATTCAGCTGCCGCTGATTCTGCTTGGTCAGGTGGCCGTTATCCTTGGCCATATCCGACTTTTCGCGATTCTGCAGGCGCTGCTGGCCCTTCTCCAGATTGGCGGTCTGTCCCGGCGTCAGCTTGTCGTTCTTCACGCCGTTGGCAATGCGATTCTGCTGGTTGGTTTCGCGAGCGTTAACTTGATTGACGCGCGGATGGCCGGGATCAACCTGGCCCGCACCGGCGCCGGAAGTGTTTTGCGATTGAGCAGCGGCCGATCCGACAAACATCAGACCACCCACTGCAAGGATTGAGAGCAACTGCGTGATTTTGGTCATGCGAATGTAAACCCCCGCAGACGAGCGTAGTCGCGCCCCACAGCCTCCGCGAATTACCAAGGGGAACCCGCGCAAGCTGAACCACCGGCAGGAGATGGGGAGGTAACCAGGCGGAAAGGGTACCAGGGTAATAAGCGCAACTCCGTGAACGCCACCTGCGTTGGATCACGCTACAGCCGTGGGCACCCTACCAAGGTATTGTCGATACCATCGTCCAATTGCGTGGCCAAGGTGGTTCTGGCTTAATCGCGACAGTTAATTCAACGAGGAGATGGAAATGAAACTCTCGCGAATGTGCCGAACCGCTTTGATCGCAACCACGATGCTGATTCTGTCGTCCGGACTCGTCACGAGAGGATTCGCTCAGACGAATTCCACGCAAGGGGTCAAGAACATTGTCCTGGTTCACGGCGCATGGGCGGACGGATCGTGCTGGTCCAAAGTGATTGCGCTCCTCCAGGCGAAGGGCTTTCATGTGGTAGCTGTGCAGAATCCTTTAACCTCGCTGGCTGACGATGTAGCGGCGACGAAGCGCATCATCGCGTTGCAGGACGGACCGGTAATACTAGTCGGACATTCCTACGCCGGCGTAGTGATTACCGAAGCGGGGAATGACCCAAAGGTTGTCGGGTTGGTGTACGTGGCGGCGTTCGCGTTCGGGGAAGGTGAATCCATCAGTTCCGTCACCAAACCGTACCCGCCCGCACCGCTGGGCGGCGAGCTCCGGCCCGACGCTCAGGGTTTTCTAACGGCGACTCCAAAAGGAATTGCCGAAGACATGGCGCAGGATCTCCCGGTCGGGGAACAGGAGATACTCACGGCGACACAGGGTCAGACGTCGTCATCTGTTTTCGGAGCGACAATCACGACAGCCGCGTGGAAGAGCAAGCCTTCATGGGCCTTGATTGCGGCCAACGACCGGGCCATTCCGCCAGAACTCGAGAAAGACGAAGCAGTGGCCATAAAGGCAACTGCAGTCACCGTGCCGGCGAATCATCTGGCCATGCTGTCTCACCCCAGAGAGGTGGCGGAGTTGATCGAGCAAGCGGCGGCGAAAACCAAATAGAAGAGATAAATGAAAGTACATTCATACATTCAAAGGAGCGAAAATGTGATCGAATTGTTCGCCCCTCGCGAGATAATCTCGCACGCTCACAGATTTAGTGCTGGTGCCGGGAGGGGGAATCGAACCCCCACAGTCCTTTCGGACCTGCGGATTTTAAGTCCGCTGCGTCTGCCAATTTCGCCATCCCGGCTCGGGATTCATTCTATCGCGGGCCCAGTCCGCTGGACTGAATGGCGGATCGAGAAGCGATGAATTCGCGGAGGAGTAAGGGTCAGGCTAAGGACGGAGCGATCGTGGCGTCGGCAACGGGAGGCACGTGCCCTTCGGTGGAACTGGCTCGCTGCTGGCGCAGCGCGGCTTCGAACTCATCGGCGCTGAGGGGCTCTCCGTAGAAGAGTTGCAGCAACGGATCGTCGGTATCGCTCGGCTGCGGCTTGGCGCTGCTGCCCAGCGGTTCCAATCCCTCGGGCTCGACCAGAAGTTCGGGCAACAGCGTGCGGTTTTCAGAGAGCACGCCGAGAAATCTTTCCACTGCGGCGCGATGTTCCGCCGTGGCCAGGGTGAATTCCACGCCCATACCTTTTTCCGGATGCATGATGCGCACGCTGCCATGAACGCGGACTTCCACCGCCCCGGCGCGCATCGACAACATGACCCGGCTCTCTACCGGAAACGGCGACGCCATTTCCAGGTAGCAGCCACCCAGGCTCAGATCCGTAAGCCGGCAACTGATCGGCGGATCGTCCTGCTCGGCGTCCGGCGAGTTTTGCTTGAGCCATCCACGCAGGCGGCTGGTCGCCTCGGGTGAGACCTGCATGAATCGCAAGCCGGCCTGCTCGCTGGCTCCTTCCCAGGCAAATTCCGACAGAAGTCGCATGGGCGAGTCCATGCCGGGAAGAGTGAACGAAATTTGCCACTGGCCGGAGGCGCGTCGCCGATTCACTTTGCTGATCGCCATGCCGCCTTCACTGAGGTCGACGGTGGCAACTTTCATCTGCTCCGCCGCTTTCCACATTCCGCATGGTCACCGGAATCTGTACGCCGACTCGAACATTCCTGCGGCGTTCGCTCTTCATCAGGGCGCGGGCCGCGCGAAAACTGGACTTGGCGCGTTCACTCGATACCGGTTTGTACAAAACGAAGTGCGCTCCAATGCTGAAAACTGATTTCAGCCCGACCGCAGGTTCGACAATCGCCACCGCTACCGCTTGTTTGTTGCAGGGAGCGTTACGGGCACTGCGCAGCACGTCGGACGAGCCCTCGCCGGAACAGTCGACGATGATGGCTTCAAATCTCTGCCGCGTCAGCTTTCGCAGGGCTACGGCCGGGTCACAGCAAAGGTCTACTCCAATGTCGAGATCCCCCAGGGAACGGCGCAGCACTCGCACAATCTTCTCGTCGGAACACAACACTAGGGAATTCAGGCTCATAATCGGTTCCTGGGACGCTTGGTCTCTGCCCTGACTCTATGTCCAACGGATTGAAGGTTCAATGACTTCAGCCCCGGCGTGATTACTGTCGTCACGGGCAATTCGTGCAGCCTGAAAGCGACTGCGGAGGCCATCTGCCTGGGACAGGCAGACTGACCACTTAGACGAAACTAAAGCCTGCACTATCAATCACTTGATACACGTTCATTCATGTAGTTGTAGGGTAAAAATCCGATTGACTTAACGGTCAAAACTGCTGTAGTATATGCAGTCTCCTTTAAGCGTCTGGGTCGCTGGGGCTGCTCCGTTCGGTTTGGAGCTCCGGTGGGAATTTTTGTCGCAGGATCCCGGTGAATCCCAGGGACTGGTTGGAGAATCATATACTTAGCAGTTTTTTGGCAAGACCACATTCTTCGTGGAAAGGCATTTCTTAATGGCCAAGCGACGCGGAAATCCGAACTGGGGCAAGCCTGAGCCGATCGGGCCCATTACCCCCACCATCACCGAATTTGAGCAGGTTGTGCGTGAATATAAGCTGTCCCCCGACCAGTATCTGCGGTCGACCCGCCTGCGGGAGTGGGCACGCCGCAACAAAAACTCGAAGTACATTCCTGAGCCCTTGCTCGAAGCCTGGGGCTTTGAAATTGAGTCCACGCTGTAAAGGACAGCCGTACCGGGAGTTTAGGGTCGCTCTGGAAGGAGCGACCCTTTCTGTTTGTAGAGCCAGGGCGATAGGCTCCAGAGTCAGGTCGTGAGCGTCAGGTCGTGAGCGTCAGGTCGTGACCGTCAGGTCGTGACCGTCAGGTCTCGGCCTAAACAAATCTTTGTCATTCCGAACCGGTCTGAAAGACCGGTGAGGAACCTGCTTTCCGGCTGGAGGCTACCACCCAAGTCTCGATGCTCAACATGTTACAAATTCCGCCGAGTGAACTCTTCGCACTGCTGGCCGCGATCGGATTCGCCGCCGGCCTGAATCTGTACGCGACCGTGGCAGTACTCGGGCTGCTGGCGCACTTTGGACATTTGCCGCTGCCTCCCGGCCTATTGCTCTTAGCCGGATGGCCGGTGATTGCGGCCAGCACGGCGTTATTCGGAATCGAATTCTTCGCCGACAAGATTCCCGCCTTCGATCTCGTCTGGAACGCTCTGCACACCTTCATCCGTGTGCCGGTGGCGGGACTGCTGGCCTTTGAGGCGACGCGACAGCTCTCTCCCGAGCAACAACTGCTGGCAACTCTGCTGGGAGCAGCCGTAGCCTTCGCCGCCCACGGCGGCAAGATGGCTGCACGGACGATCGTGACGCCCTCGCCCGAGCCGCTCTCGAATATCACGCTGAGCATCGGCGAAGATGTTCTCGCGGTTGCGCTCACCTGGCTGGCGACGCGCCATCCTTATATAGCGGGAAGTGTGGCGCTGACGCTGGTGGTGATCATCGTCCTGCTGACGAGAGTTGTAATCCGCGCCATGCGCGCCCTATTCCGCGGGGCCGAGCACGAACTCGCAGGGTAAACACGAACCCAGGCAGCGTAAAGACAAGTTGTCATTCCGAATTTGTGAGTTCCCTTACAAAAGGGTTGTCATTCCGAACCGGTCTGAAAGACCGGTGAGGAAACTGCTTTCCCTGCGACCCGCATAACTGCCGCTTCTCCCCACCCTGCGGCTAAATCCTCCCAAGTCGCATTCTCGCGCTCAATTAATGCAACTTTTTTCTCGCGGCGCCACTTTTTGATCTCTGTCTCCCGCGCGATTGCATTCTCAACATTCTGGAACGACTCAAAGTAAACCAGTCGATGCACCCGATATTTCCGCGTAAACAATCCACCTTCGCCCGCCCGATGCCGCAACACTCGCGCCATGAGAAAACCCGTCATCCCCGTATAAATGACTCGGCTCTTACTCGCCATGATGTACACGTAGTAGCGCCTCTCCGGCATGACGGCCTCCGCGAACAACAGCAGGTTCCTCACCGGGCTTTCAGCCCGATTCGGAATGACAAGACTTTATGGATTTACTTCAAGATTTGCAGTGTCAGATGTCACAATCCACTTGTGCAAAACATCGTGTTATAAGATCCCGAACAACAGCAGGTTCCTCACCGGGCTTTCAGCCCGATTCGGAATGACAAGACTTTATGGATTTACTTCAAGATTTGCAGTGTCAGATGTCACAATCCACTTGTGCAAAACATCGTGTTCACGAGGACGATCCGTAAATAACATCGCGAACGACAGCAGGTTCCTCACCGGGCTTTCAGCCCGATTCGGAATGACAAGACTTTATGGATTTACTTCAAGATTTGCAGTGTCAGACGTCACAATCCACTTGTGCAAAACATCGTGTTCACGAGGACGATCCATCAACAACATCCAGTCATTCCGACTTAATAAAGGTTTGTGATTTCCGATTTAATAAAAGTTTGTCATTCCGAACCGGGCTGAAAGCCCGGTGAGGAACCTGCTTTCCTCGATATCAGAAAGATCCGGACCCGCTCCACCTCCGCTTCCAGCTCGCGCCCGAAAACGCGATCGCGCGGCGCAGACTTCACGTATCCCAACGTCCGCTTTGACTTCGCCATCCAGAACCGACAGGTTCGCCCAACCGATCACTCGATCCCGCCACAGCAGCGGAAGCGCGTAGTAACCGCGAACCCGTTTCGCGCGCGGAGTGTAGGCCTCGAAGCGATACACCCATCCCCATAGCAATTCGAGACGATGGCGATCCCACACCACCGGATCAAACGGAGCCAGCAGTCGAACCGCCTCATCAGGCTCGCTCCACTTTGCAGTCCATTCTGCAGGCCAGTACCACTCGACCCCGCTGATATGCTCGTGCGCCAGACGCTGTTCCGCGCGCTCAACCACAGCAGCCATTTCGCGCTCCCACTGCGGCGCCGCGAAGCGCAGCCGGCGCAGCAGAATCCTCAGGCTGCGATGCGGAAGCGGAGCATAGATCTGAATCGCCACGTCGGCCAGCGCATCCAGCCGGGCGTCGCGGAGGGCTCTGTCCGCTGGTGTCGTGGCATGGTTATGCAGCGCGTAGACGCGGATCCCCGCGTCCCGGCGCACCACTCGCAGCAGCCCCTGATAATGCATGGCATCGAGCAGGTGAGTGGTCGCGTTGGAATTCCCTCCCCAGTAATTCTTCACCTTGCCATGAGAGAAATGTTTGTCGACCTCCTGCGGATGCACGATTCCGCGTTCGCGCACAAACTCAAGCAGTTGCTGCGCGCGCATTCTGCGGCCGCCCGGCCAGGGCAGATTACTTCCAATGGGCACGCGACACTCGTTTCGCGGATGCATCAAGGCCTGCAGCTCGCGGGTGACGAATCCGTAGTTGATGAAGAAATCTTCTTCCACGCCCAGCGCGCTTTGCCCGAGCCCCGCGTAGCGCCGTTCCAGATCGCCTGCGCGGTAGTCCTTCACGCGCTGCCGGAGAATCAGATCCTGGGCCCGGGCAGGCGCCCGGATCGGATCCGCCTGAACGAATTTCATGCAGTGCAGAGCCCGCCGCAACGTGGTCGGCGGAAACAGACTGTATCCAACCACCAGCCGGCGCAGGTCGTCGAGCTTCATGATTGAAATGTTACCCGAGTCGCCGCACCTGACATCGTGTCATTCCGAACCGGTCTTTAAAAAAACGTTTGTCACCAATAGAACTTTGTCATTCCGAATCGGTCTGAAAGACCGGTGAGGAACCTGCTTCAAACCCTCGCTCCCCGCCTCCCGCGCAAATCGTTTAAGATTTCCCGCGTGTCCATTTTCACCATCGAGCAGCGGGAACAACTTCGCACCCAGCTCGTCGCCGCGGCCGAACACGATCCGAAACCTCTGCGGCGCCGCCCACACCGGTTCCGGCAGCATCCGGCCGTCTCGATCGCTGGTCTGACATTGACCTCGCTCTCTGTCTCAAGCCCACGGCCTCGCACGATCAAGTGGTCGCCGAATGGACCGACCGGCTCTATGGAAGTCATGAGGCCGCGCCCACGTTGACGTCATGCGCGGTGCAACGCTGTTCCGCGTTTTCCTGCTGAAAAATACTTTGCAGGTGGATATCGCCTTCTGGGCCGCCGACGACTTCGCCGCCATCGGCCCGAATTTCAAGCTTATTTTCGGTGACGCCAAGCCGCCGCGTCCGTCTGAGCAGCCCGATCCCCAGTCTCTGATCGGCATGGCCTGGCTCTACGCCCTGCACGTGCGCTCCAGCCTCGCCCGCGGACGCACCCTGCAGGCCGAATACATGTTGAGCGGCATGCGCAACCATGTCTTCGAACTCACCTGCCTGCGCTGTGGAACCATCGCGCACCAGGGCCGAGGTCTCGACGACCTCCCAACCGCGGAGCGCGCCAACGCGGCCGCGTGTCTCCCGGAATCACTCGAACCTACCAAGCTGCAACGCGCATTTCAAAACACAATGCAGGCCCTGCTGCAAGAGATTCGACACGCAGACCCCGAACTAGAAGCCAGGCTGTCGTCGGCGTTGAATGCCATGATCCGAGGCTCGTGAGCGCTAACAAAAGTGCTGTGCTTTAAGAAAAGTGCTGCTTTAACAAAAGTGTTGTCATTCCGAACCGGTCTGAAAGACCGGTGAGGAACCTGCTTCCCCCCGATTGGTTTGAGGGGGGCTCGCCCCAGCCGTGCTTTAACACGAGACTGGATGCCCCACCCGTGGGCGGTTTCACGGGTGGGTCGCGATGCCGATGGGCTCAGGAGATTTTGCGGATCTGCAGCTTCGCTGGACGGGTGTCATTGACCAGCACTGGGCCCAGTTCGCCATAGGCGTAGTGGCGGAAGCTGCTCCACCGCCACTGCTTGGGCTTAACAACGAAACCCCGCCGGACGGGATTGCGGTGCATGTAACGCAGTATTTCCACGAGTTTCTTATCGGTAAAAACAACGCGCCGTAGTAGCGGTGCAGGTTGGTTGGCATGAAAACGATGTATCACAAACGTGAAGATTTGGCTGTGACCAACGAACATGCGGCAGAGTTCGCAGCAGCCCACCCGTGAAACTGCCACGGGTGGGGCATCCAGCCTCGTGTCAGAGGACGGCTGGGCCAGCCCCCCTAACGAAACATCCCCAGTACGCTCATTGAGGATCAATGAGTGAAATCGCCGCCTACACTCAACTGCCCCGAGGCCAAGGCCAAATCAACGTAACCGGGTTTTTCGCCAACTACTAACGAGAAAGGCATTCACCCAGTCGTCTTCATCGCTTCGAGTCTGCTCTACTCCTCGGTAACTGGCGTCTGGGGAATGGTCATCGTCACCCAAACCCGCGTCCCTCTTTTTCCCGATTCGATTCGTAACTCGCCGTTGAACTGCCGCAGCCGCTCCCGCATTCCCCGTATGCCAACTCCCGAGCCTTCCGACTGAATCTGCAAAAGTTTTTCCGGCGGAATTCCCTTTCCCTGGTCTTGCACCGTCACCGTAATCGTTCCCTCGTCCCGCGCAATGCGGATCATCGCAGTCTTGCTGCCCGAATGCCGGTGCACGTTTGTTAGCGACTCCTGCACCAGACGGAAGACCACCAGCTCGATGTCGCGCGGCAATCTGCCGAAATCGGGAGTGATCTCCAACCCCGTCTGTACTCCACTTCGCTTGTTCAATCCTTCCACGTACCAGCTCAGCGCCGAGTAGAGCCCGGCTTCGTCAAGCAGCGGTGGGTGCAGCAGGTAGGAAGTGGTCCGGATCTCCTTCTGTAACTGCTCTACTAGCCGCTCGGTCTCCTCCACCTGCTCATTGAGCTGCGGAGCCGCTTGCCGAAGATCCAGAGCCAGCGTACTCAGTTGCATGCCAATCACCGCCAGCAATTGGCCAGCGCTGTCATGCAGGTCGCGTGCAATCCGCCGGCGCTCCTCATCCTGCACCGCCATCATGCGCGTCGAAAGCGTCCTCAGGCCTTCGTACATGTGCAGTACTTCTCGATTCCGTGCCTGCAGTTCCAGAGTGCGGGCCTGCACCTGCTGTTCGAGGCTCTCCGCCAGTTCGCGATAGCGCGCCTCGCTGGCACTCAAAGCGAGTTCGGACTCCTTGCGGTCGGTGACATTTATGGTCACGCCGTCAAAGCGCATAGGCTGGCCAGCTTTATCGTAGAATGTGCGACCGATGGCGCGAATCCAGTTTTGCCTCCCGTCCAAGGCCACGGTGCGATACTCGACGTCGTACTTGGTATTGTTGGCCATCGATCTTTCCATGGCGAGTCGAGTGGGTTCCCGGTCTTCGGGATGCAACTGCTCATAAAACGTGTCGATTGTGACCTCGGCATCGGGTGGCAGCCAGAAGTGATCTTTCACCCGCTTGTCCCAGATCAGCTTGTCGAAAGGAAGATCGCAGAACCAGAAACCCACGTCCGAAGCGTTCGCAACGAACTCGGCACGCTCTTGCTGATCGCGCAGCGCCGCTTCCGCCTGCTTGCGCTGGGTTACATCGCTCGCAGCTCCGAACCATTCCAGGATTTCGCCCTGCCCGTCGAGGATCGGAATGGCGCGTGAGTAAATCCAGCCCAGCGAACCGTCCACGCGAATCACTCGATGCTCCATCTCAAAGATGGTTTTTGACCGGATCGCCCGCTGGATGCCCGCCATCACGTGGCGCTGATCATCGGGATGGATGTACTTGTCCATCCAGGTGCGGCTCGAGTCATTCGTGTCGGCGATGAACTCCTTTCCATCGAGATACCTCATCTCGCTCCAATCCGGACTCACGCGATAGACGACGTTGGAAGTCGCACTCATAAAAGTGCGGAATCGCTCCTCGCTTTCCCGCACCGCCTGGTGCGCCTGCTGCAGTCGAGTCGTGTCGAAGTAGTAGCACACCACACCATTTTGCCCGTCCCCGAGTATCACTCGATTCACTTGCCACTCGTACGACTCGATCGCCCCGATGTCGTTACGCATTTCCGTCAGCCCCGGTGAAACGTACGGCTCGCCGGTTTCCAGCGTGTGCCGGAAAATCCTGATCGCCTCGCTGGCAAAAGACTCCGGCCACAGGATTCGCATCACTTCCCCAAAGTCCCGCCCGATCAAGGGATGGACACTGCGGAATGCCGGCATCGCTCCAACGCTCACATTTCGTACCCGGAACTTTGAGTCAACCGTGTAGATCCCGAGCGGCGCCTGCTCCACCAGCGCCGCGAACGCCTCGGCATTGCGGCGCAGGGCCTCTTGAGCCTGCTTGTCATCAGTGGCTGCTGAAATGTCCTTCGGGAGTGTGCTCATATCTTCTTGCGTTCGATTCTTCTTGCGTACGATTCTTCTTGCGTTCGATCGACCACCATCTGATTGCGGTTTGCGCTACCCAGCCCGCTCGCCCATAGAAACAGGCCCTTGAGAATAAACGAATACCACTACCTTTGGACTACAGTGAACACTCTAGCCCTCAGGATATGAGATCGCCTCCTAACCTGCCACAAAACAACCTACCCGACTCCGCCCGGACTTCTTTCTTCCATCGGGTTCTGCTCTTCCACTTCCCGCAGATACTGGGGGGCTGGCCCAGCCGTGCTGTAACACGAGACCGGATGCCCCACCCGTGGGCGGTTTCACGGGTGGTCCGCGATGCCGATGGGCTCAGGAGATTTTGCGGATCTGCAGCTTCGTTGGACGGGTTTCATTGACCAAAACCGGGCCGGGTTCGCCGTAGGCGTAATGGCGGAAGCTGCTCCACAACCGCTGCTCAGGCTTCAGAACTAAACCTCGCTGGACGGGATTGCGGTGCATGTAACGCAGCTTTTCCACGCGCTTCTTCTCGGTAAAGACAACGAAATCGTAGAAGCGGTAATAAAGTGGGAATATCCGGCGCCGTAGTAAAGGTGCAGGTTGGTTGGCATGACAACGATGTACAGAACGTGGCGATTTGGCTGTGACCGATGAACATGAGGCAGAGTTCGCAGCCGCCCACCCGTGAAACTGCCACGGGTGGGGCATCCAGTCTCGTGTCAGAGGACGGCTGAGTCGAGCCCCCTGTGGCTTGATAACAACACTTAAC
>CAVWQT010000012.1:0-407882 GCA_963757095.1 uncultured Acidobacteriota bacterium
TACGGCGCGCGGCGAAATTACGTGACGCCGATGGATGCGAAGATCACGCAGGAGATTTCGATTCCGCCGGGGATGGAACGGCCAGAATCTGCCGCGGGGGATGGGAGCGAAGAGCTTTCACCACAGAGGTCACAGAGAGCACAGAGGAAGGCCAAATCTGTTGACCGCGTTCTGGGCGAGGAGGTGGCGCGGCGCGGGGACTGGGACAATCTGGAGGGCTTGGTGGTTGATGTTGAGATTACCGAGTGGCCTTCGCCTACGCAGAGTCCGCGTGGGCGGGTGGTTGAGATTTTGGGGCGGGAAGATGATTTCGGAGTGGATGTTGAGATCACGATTCGGAAGTTTCATCTTCCGCACCATTTTCCGGTCGCGGTGATCGAGGAGGCGGAGAACGCGTCGGGGATTATTCCTGCGCAGGAATTGCAACGGCGGCGCGATTTCCGGGCGCTCCCGATTGTCACGATTGACGGTGAGACGGCGCGCGATTTCGACGATGCCGTACTGGTGCGCACGCTCGAGAACGGAAATTTCGAGTTGCATGTGCATATTGCCGACGTGGCGCACTATGTGACCCCGGGATCGGCGCTCGATCAGGAAGCGCGGCTACGCGGAACCAGTGTTTATTTTCCGGATCGTGCTGTGCCCATGCTGCCGCTCGAACTATCGACCGACATTTGCAGTTTGCGTCCGCAGGTGGAACGACTGGTGATGTCGTGCGTGATGGAGATCGATCATCGCGGTGAAATCGTGAGCTATGAGTTGAGTGAGGGCGTGATCCGCTCGACTGAGCGCATGACGTATACCGCGGTGAATGCCGTGCTCGAAGGCGACGCGGCTCTGCGCGAGCGCTACGCACCGCTGGTCGCCGGCTTCGAGTTGATGCGGGATCTGGCTCTGATTCTGAAGCGTAAGCGCGAGCGGAGGGGATCCATCGATTTCGATCTGCCGGAACCGGTGATCGAATTTGACGAGTCTGGATTAATGAAGAGCATTACGCGCTCGGAGCGTAATATCGCGCACCGGTTGATTGAAGAGTTCATGTTGTCCGCGAACGAGTGCGTGGCGCAGCATCTGGAGTCGCGGCATGTCGCGTCGCTATATCGCATTCATGAGAAGCCGGACGCGAAGCGAGTCTATGACTTCGAAGTGATCGCGGCGACGTTCGGGTATTCGCTGGGCGTGGGGGCGTTGCCGATCCATCGCGTGCAGATGAAGGCTGACCGGCGGTCGACCTATGGGACTGGCAAGCGCGCGCGAGAGATTGAGGTGCCGCAAGAAGTGCACATCACGCCGCGAATGTATCAGAAGCTTGCGGAGAAAATTGCGGGTAAACCGGAAGAGCGAATTCTCAGCTACCTGATGTTGCGGTCGCTGAAGCAGGCGAGGTATTCAGAGGAGAATCTGGGGCACTTCGCTTTGGCGGCGACGAGCTATACGCATTTCACTTCACCGATCCGGCGGTATCCGGATTTGATTGTGCACCGGATACTGAAGGACGTATTGAGCAAGGCCCCCCACTCCTCGACAGGCTCAGGGTCGGCTTTGTCGCCAGAGACGCGAGAAGTGACGTACCCAGCGCAACTTGAAGACGCGCCTTCGCCTTGGTCAAAGCGGCGTTCGCGAGCGAGCGTACCGGCGTCACACGAGAGCCTTGGCGGACCTCTCAGTGTCGAAGAACTTCACGAGATTGGCGAAGAATCAAGTCAGTCAGAGCGGCGGGCCGATGATGCCGAGCGCGATCTGATGGAGTGGAAGAAAGTGAAGTTCATGCAGGATCGCGTGGGCGAGGAGTTTGATGGGCTGGTCATCAGCGTGACTAAATTTGGATTCTTCGTCGAGTTGACCGATTTGTTTGTCGAAGGATTGGTTCCTCTGAATACTCTGATCGATGACCGGTATACGTATCACGAGAATACGCGGGAGATTATCGGGCAGCGGTCGCGCAAGATATATCGGTTGGGGCAGAAGATTCGCGTGCTGGTCGACCGGATCGATCCGGTGGAGAAGAAGTTACAGTTTGCGGTGCTGGCGGAAGAGCCGGTGCGGGCGTCAGAAAAGCGCCGAAAGCGGAAATAGATGCCGGGCTGCGCCCGGCGGACAGCCGAGGGCGGCTGTCCCTACATTTAGACTCCAAGTGCTTTTTGAATTTCTCCCGCGATTGCTGCGGTGATTGCTTGCATTTTTTCCGCGGACTCGGCTTCCACCATGACTCGGGCCAGCGCTTCCGTGCCGGAATAGCGCACGACTACGCGGCCGTTGCCTGCGAGAGAGTGTTCCGCTTCAGTGATCGCCGCCTGGACCGCCGGCAGGTTCGCGAATGGAATCTTTTCGCGCACGCGCACATTCTGGATTTTCTGCGGGAAGACTTTCAGGTCTGCAACTAACTCTGCCAGCGGTTTGCCGCTGCGCACGATGATGTCCATCAGACGCAGCGCGGTGAGCAGGCCATCGCCGGTGGTGGAATCGCCGTCGCGGAAGATGATGTGTCCCGATTGTTCGCCGCCCAAAGTTGCGCCGGTCTTCAGCATCTCTTCGAGAACATACTTGTCGCCGACATTCGCGCGCAGCATACGAATGCCTGATTTCTTGAGGGCGATCTCCAGGCCCATATTCGACATGGTCGTCGCCACCACCGTGTCTGCTTTCAACTTTCCTTGCGCGTGCAGATCGCGGGCGGCGGCGAGCAGAACTCCGTCGCCGTTCACGACGCGGCCGGAGGCATCACAAAACAAAGCACGGTCGGCGTCACCATCGAAGGTCACGCCAAGATCGAACCGAGCGGGCGCGGCCGCTACGGTCTTGCCCAAAGTTTCCGGATGCAAGGCGCCGCAGCCTTCGTTGATATTTCTGCCGTCGGGCGAAATGTGAATGAACGTCGTCTGCTGGCCGAGACTGCGAAATAGTTCCGGAGCCTCCGCCGTTGCCGCGCCATTGGCGCAATCAACCAAGACGCGCAGCGTGCCGAGATCGGAAGAGACGCTGCTTTTCAGCGCGTGGATGTAGGAGTGCCGGAGTTCGGCTTCGCCGGGTAACGACGGTTTGGGGACTTTGAGCGCGGTATCGTCGGCGGCGGAGGAATTCTGTAATTGCGCGAAGATTTCTTTTTCGATGCCGAGTTCACGCGCGTCGGAAAGCTTGAAGCCATCTCCGGAAAAAACTTTGATGCCGTTATCGGTCCAGGGATTGTGCGAGGCCGAAATCACAATGCCGGCCGCCATTCCGCGGGAACGCGCCAGGTACGCGACCCCGGGGGTCGTGATCACGCCTGCGCTGTGTACTTCCACACCGACAGCGGCGAGTCCTTCGGCAATGCGGTCAGCGATCCAGCGGCTGGATTCGCGTGTGTCCTGTCCGATGACGGCTTGTGCATGCCGCGCGGATCGCACTAAGTCGTGGCCGAGAGCTCGGCCGATGAGATAGGTGCTTTGTTTGGTCAGAGGAAACTCGCCGGCGACTCCGCGAATGCCGTCTGTACCGAATAACTGCCTTGTCTGTTGAGTCATAGGAGATGAGGATTCGATTCGCGGGTAGATCCGAGCGCTCTTAAACCCCGCTTCGTTCCGGTGGGCCGAGTTCAATGCGAAGCCGCGGTTCCCACTTTCTGTACTGTAACTGTGACGCGAACGGAAGTATTCTGCACGACTTGCACCAGGGGATCGGGCACGTAGGCATTGGTGACGAATGAGGCCGTTCCCTGCGTGCCAGTCGCGTCGACTGGATCAGTGGTCGCGGCGATCACTTTTTCGACGTGATTCTTTGGGCCGGTAATGGTGACGCGGGAAGGATCCGCCTCGTATTTCACAATCTGTTCTCCGTTGAGAAAAGTTCCCGTCACGCGTGGATGTACCTCAATTTCGCGAGTGAGGCGCGTGTCGAAGTTCAAGTGCAGTTGGCTGGGCACGATCTGAACCACGTTTACGTCGCTGGGATGCCGCACCTGCTGCGAAGTGAGATCGAATGTGCGGTCGCCGGGCTGGGCATCGCTAAGATCGATTTCGGCCTGAATTTCGTTGGGCTGCAGGTGGCGCACGATGCGTTCCGGACCGCGCACTCGAATCTGGGTTTCGGGAATGGATTCGGTACTGATCTCCAGGTGCTTGGGAACGTGCTGAAAAACGATGGGAGAGCGCAGCGCGACTTCGGCGGGCTGCTCGTCCGGGGAAATTACGAACCAGAGACCGCCCGCCAATAAAAGCGAAAGCACTTTCAGGCTGAAGTTATGGAGCACATAGCGTTTAAGAGTCGAAATCATAGACGAGGCTCCGGATCAGTTTCCGCTTGTGGTCTGCGTGGCGAAGCGGCTTCGCGCAGCGGAGAATCCAGGTCAGAATCTGAATCTTCCATCGTCATTGGAGTGGGCAAAGTGACGGGAGCCATATATCGGCGCAGTTCGCTGCCGAGTCGCTCGCGGAGTTGCTCGACGGTGAGATCGCGCTCGATCTTTCCGCCCACGGCGAGGCTGATGGCGCCGGTCTCTTCCGAACAGATGACAGCGATGGCGTCGGTCTCTTCCGTGATGCCGATGCCGGCGCGGTGCCGCGTGCCGAGTTGCGTCGAGAGCAGAGGATTCATGGAAAGAGGAAGAAAGCAGGCAGCGGCCGCGATACGATCCTTCTGGACAATCACCGCGCCGTCGTGAAGCGGTGCGCTCGGGCGGAAAATAGTGGCGAGCAAATCGTAGGAAAGGCGCGCATCCAGCGGCACGCCACTCTCAATGTGGGTGCGCAGTCCGATTTCGCGCTCGATGACAATGAGCGCTCCGGTCTGGTTCTGCGAAAATAAGTTGGCAGCCAGAACGATGTCATCGTAAGAATCACTCTCGACTGTGGACCCGCGCAGAAAGCTGAAGCGACGTCCAACATCCGCCAGGACGTGGCGAATTTCAGATTGGAAGACCACGATCAGCGCAAATACAACATAGGGCAGAACGTGACTGACCACCCAGTTCAAGGTGGTGAGTTCGCCGATGCGCGCGAGGTAGAAAGTGACGGCAACTACCGTCAGGCCGACCAGCATGGGAGCGGCGCGGGTGCCGCGGATCATCACCAGGACCTGGTAAATGAGCAAGGCGACGAGCAGGATGTCGAGTGCTATCCAGGCACCTTGCTGCCACGATGTGATGACCGGTATCAGTCGAGTGCTCTCCAACAAGAATTACGAACCGCGCGATTCCATTGTAAAGCAGAGAATTTATCCGGCTCGCGGAATCCCCACAGTATCGATTTTGCACCTCTTGGTACGAGGTCAATCAGGTTGCTTCTTCTTCCTTCTTGGTAATTGCAGCACGAATTTCCCCATGTGCCAGGCGAGCGGAAATTTCATCGCCGAGATTGACCTTTGCGGCATCTTTCAAGAGCTTGCCCTCCGAGTCGAAAACCAAGGCGTATCCGCGATCCAGGATGGCCAGGGGCGACAAGGATCCCAGCGCGGTTTGCAGTCGCTCGCTGCGGACGCGATGCTGCAGTAGGACGTTGCGCATGACCGCAACGAGAGCAGCGGTCCAGCTTTCCAGTTCCCTGCGCATTCCGGACAATACCAGCCGCAAGTCGTAGTGCCGGATCGCGGCGGAAACAGCCTCCCAGTGCCGAAGCATTCGTTCGAGCAGCGAACGTTGCGCCAGTTCGAGGCGGTGAGTCAGATCATCGAGTTTCTGCTGGCGCTGGTGAATCAATTCCATGATGCGAGCAAAGGCGCCATGCTGCGCGAGTTCGACGAGCGCCTGACGGCCCATAAGCAAGCGGTAGCGCATGGCACGCTCCAGTCGCTGCTGCAACGCCGCGGTTTGCTCTTCGATTTCCTGGCGCGAACGGATCACCAGTTCCGCCGCGGCGGAGGGCGTCGGAGCGCGCAGGTCTGCGACGAAATCTACGATCGTAAAGTCGGTTTCGTGACCGATGGCGGAGATTACGGGAATTTCGGAGGCAGCGACGGCGCGCGCGAGTCCTTCATTGTTGAAGGAGGCAAGATCTTCGGCGGATCCGCCTCCGCGGGCGACGATGATTACGTCCACATTGTCGTGCTGGTTGAAGTAACGGAGCCCGGCGGAGACTTCGACCGAGGCGGCTTCACCCTGAACCTGCGCGGGAAAAATCAAGACGTTTACAGAATGATGACGGCGCTGAAGGATGTTCAGAATATCCCGCAACGCGGCAGCCTGTGCGGAAGTCACGATGCCGATGCGCGATGGCAGGGATGGAATCGGCTTTTTGCGCTCGGCGGCGAAGAGTCCTTCGGCTTCGAGTTTGGCTTTGAGTTGCTCGAAGGCCAACTGCAACGAGCCTGCGCCTTGAGGTTCAATGTATTCAGCGGAAATCTGAAGTTCGCCACGATCTTCATAGATGGTGACGCGACCGCGCAGCACAACCTGCAGGCCGTCGGCCGGACGAAAGCGAAGCAGGCGCGCGGAAGAGCGGAACATGACCACGCGGATCTGTGCGTCGCCATCCTTCAAAGTGAAGTAGAGATGGCCGGAGTCCGGGGCCCGGAAGTTTGAGATCTCGCCCTCCACCCAGGCGTCGGCATATTCGCGCTCGATGTGAGTTCGAACGGAGGCAACCAGGTCGTGCACCTTCCACACGCGGCGTTCGGGCGGGCGGAAGCTGAAGCCAAGTTGATCAGAGAGTGACACTGCGGGCAGTGTACCGCAACTACGAGCCGAGTTTCTTGGCCAGCAGTTCGTTCACAATCTGCGGGCTGGCCTGGCCTTTCGAAGCCTTCATTACCTGTCCGACGAAGAATCCGAGCATAGTTTTCTTGCCGGCCTGATATTGCTCGAGTTGCTTTGGATTGGCGGCAAGGATCTCATCGATGATCTTTTCCAGCGCGGAAGTGTCAGTGGACTGCTGAGGGCGGCCTTCTTCTTCGTAGACCGCGGGGAAATCTTTGCCGCGTTCGAACGATAGGTCGTAAAGGTCTTTCAACATCTTGCCTGAAATTGTGCCTGATTCAACCAGGTCGGCCGACATGGCTATTCCATGCATGGAAATTGGCGACTGCTCGATTTCGAGACCTTTTGTCTTGAGCCGTCCCATCAGTTCGCTTTGCACGAGATTGGCGACGCGCTTCGGATTTTTCGCGGGCTTCGCAGCTTGCTCAAACTGATCTGCCAGCGACTTGGAAAAGGTCAGGACCTGCGCATCATATTCCGTGATGCCGTAATCCTTCACCATGCGTGCTCTTTGAGTTTCCGGTAATTCCGGCAGCGAGTGGGCAATCTCGGACTTCAAACGCTCCCCGACTACCAGCGGCAGCAGATCAGGCTCAGGGAAGTAGCGATAATCATGCGCCTGTTCTTTCGAGCGCATGCTGTAGGTCTTGCCTTCGTTGGCGTTGTAAAGGCGTGTTTCCTGGATAACTTTGCCGCCGCTCTCGATCAGCTCGATCTGGCGTTCAATTTCATATTCGAGCGCATCGCGGATGAAGCGAAACGAATTCACGTTTTTGACTTCCGCTTTTGTGCCGAATTCTTTTTGTCCACGTGGCCGCACGCTCACGTTCGCGTCGCAGCGCAGAGAACCTTCCTCCATGCTGCAGTCGCTCACGCCGGTATAGAGAATGATTTCCTTGAGCCGCGTCAAATATTCGTAGGCTTCATCCGGGGCGGAAATATCTGGTTCGCTGACGATTTCAATGAGGGGCACACCCGTCCGATTCAGATCGATGGCGGTCCTTTCCTGGGAGTCGGCGAAGCCTTCGTGCAGGCTCTTGCCGGCATCTTCTTCCAGATGCACGCGGGTGATACCGATTTTCTTTTTGCCAGCGGTCGCCGGAATTTCGATGAAGCCAAATTCTGCCAACGGCTTGTCGTATTGCGAAATCTGATAGCCCTTAGGCAGGTCAGGATAGAAGTAGTTTTTGCGTGCGAAAATCGAGGTTTCGTTGATGCGGCAGTTCAGAGCCATGGCAGCGCGCGTCGCGAATTCGACCGCTTTCTTGTTGAGCACGGGCAAAGCACCGGGCATCCCCAGACAGACCGGGCACACATTGGTGTTGGGATGCGCTCCGAATCGAGTCGAGCAGGAGCAGAAGATTTTTGTCAGCGTGAGAAGGTGCACGTGGACTTCGAGGCCGATCACGGGCTCGAACTTCGGATGGGCGGCGATGGAACCGTCTGCTTTGGTCGCCATAGAAGAGAAATTATAAGGCTCGACGCGGCATTGGCTGATCAATGGACGGGCGGCGATTACTTTCCTATCGGAATTTCGAAGAACATCAGTTCATGGCCCTTGGCATCTGCAGCCCCGTTGATGTCCATGGTGGCACCGTCGAGTGGAGATGAAATCCCGCCGACGTCGAAGAAGAGAAATCCGGACTGCGTACTGTGCGGTTCGACCGCTCTGGCCGCAAATTGAGAAGACTCAATTTCCTCCATCGCCTTCTTGCTGATTCCAGTCTTTACGGTTTTGCGCGGGATGGGAAAGGGATTGGGTGAAGTGCGAGCCTGCGGATTCGAAAGTCGCCGGTAAAGGTCGTCGGTCGAAAGCGGCGTCAGCTTGGAGCGGTTGGCGGTAAGAAATGTAATGTCGATGTGTGCGATCGAAATGGGCTGATCGCCGTCATTAGTGACCATGAAGAAGACAGGAAGAAATCCGTTCTCCAGAAGATCGACGCTGAAGAGCTTGGCTTTTTCGGGTGTGTCGTAAGGGTCGACGGCAATGGCTACTTTTTCGTCGGAGTGGATGTCGTGGGCGGGATAAGTCTTGGCAGGTTGCGCGACGGGCTTTACAAAGTTCTTGGCCAGAAGCACGACAGGAAGCACTGCTGCACACAACAGTACGGCGAGTGACCGGCGAATCAATAGAGCGGAAGCCATGAGTACAATTATAGAAGGCTATCGGTCTCACCGATCAGCCGGTTTAAAATGCTCAACTTGATCTACTTACTTTACAGTCTGGGGCTGGGCGCGGCCATGTTGGTAGGCCTGCCGTACTGGCTGTACCAGATTGTGCGTCATGGAAAATACCGGCGCGGACTTTCCGAGCGGCTGGGAACGGTTCCGGCGCGGTTGCTCGCCACGAGTGCAGGTTCGTCGTCGCAACCTGTGATCTGGGTCCATGCAGTGTCAGTGGGTGAAGTGCTCGCGGTTAGCGGGCTGGTCGAGCAGATGAGGCGTAGCTTTGCCGGCCGGAGACTGTTGGTGACGACGACTACCGACACTGGACAGGAGCTCGCGCGCAAACGTTTCGGCGCGGAGAATGTGTTCTACTTCCCGATGGACTTTGCGTTTGCGATCCGCCCTTATCTGCGGGCGCTGCGGCCGGAGATGATTGTGTTGGCAGAGACGGAATTCTGGCCTAACTTCTTGCGGCTTGCGCATGAGAGTGGGGCTCATATTGCAGTCGTCAATGCGCGCATTTCCGACCGCTCGTGGCCGAGCTACCGGCGCTTTCGCTGGGCTCTGCGGCGCATGCTGAAGCAGGTCGATTTGTTTCTGGCGCAGACGCAAGAAGACAGGATGAGGCTGCAGTCGATCGGCGCCGATGCGGAACGAGTGCAAGTTACGGGTAATCTGAAGTTCGATATGAATCCCGGTTCTCCGCCGGCGATCGTCGAAAGTCTGCGCACGAGCGCTTGCGGCGGAAGGGGCCGGCCCGGTGCTGGTTTGCGGCAGCACCGTCGATGACGAAGAGGCTCTATTGCTCAAGGCCTTTGAGAATCTGCGGGTGGCGCATCCGCGGGCGGTGATGATTCTGGCCCCACGTCATCCGGAGCGGTTCGACGAGGTTGCAGCATTGCTGCAGAGTCTGCAGATTCATTTCTGCCGGCGGTCTGTGTGGGCGGGTGAAGCACTTGCCGGCGGCGTTCTGCTGCTGGATACGATCGGCGAACTCTCGGCTGTATACGAATTGGCCGACGTGGCTTTTGTGGGGGGCAGCCTGGTGCCGCGCGGCGGGCATAACATTATCGAACCGGCGCAATATGGCGTCGCGATTGTGGTAGGAAATCACACGGAAAACTTCCGCGATATTGTCGCGCTGTTTCAGAGTCGAAACGCCGTGCGCATTGTGGGTATGGCAGAGTTGCCCCTGGTGTTGATGGAATTGTTGGCCAATGATGCGGAACGTCGCGCTCTCGGACGACGTGCGCAAGAAACTCTGCGCTCGCAGATGGGCGCAACCGCAAGAACCTTACATGCTCTGCAGCATTTGCTCGGGGAAGCGCGACCGCGCGCGAATCTCACAGCGCCCATCGCGCATATAGATTGAACATTCTCTCGAATATCTACGGAGCGGTCGTCGGGGCACGCAATACGCTCTATGACCGGCAGCTTCTGCGATCGCGGCGTCTGGTTGGCCCCGTTGTGAGTATTGGCAATGTGTCTTCCGGCGGCTCGGGCAAGACTCCTTTCGTGATTTTGTTAGGGGAACTGTTGAAGCAGCGTGGCATTCCGTTCGACGTTTTGTCGCGCGGGTATGGTCGGCGAACGCGCGGCGTACTGCTGGTGGATCCCGGAGGAAGTCCTCAGCAATTCGGGGACGAGCCACTCCTGATTGCACGCAAGCTGCAGGTTCCAGTGATTGTTGGTGAAGACCGATACGATGCCGGGCAACATGCGGAGGCCAGATTCGGGGCTCAGATGCATCTGTTGGATGATGGCTTTCAGCACCGGGCGCTGGTTCGAGATTTTGACATCGTGCTGGTGACGCCGCAGGATGCTAAAGACGGGCTGCTTCCCGGTGGACGGCTTCGCGAGTCGCTACGCTCATTGCGTCGTGCGGATGCGATCGCGCTGGTGAGTGGAGCATCCGCGGATTCGTTCGCGAAGCCAGGCAAGCTGATCTGGCGGGTGCGGCGTGGCATTGTGCCGGCGAACATTCCTCTGCGCCCCGTAGTCTTCTGCGGCATTGCCCGTCCGCAAAGTTTTGTGTTGCAACTGCGGGCGGCCAATATCGAACCGGCGGCCGAGGCCTTTTACCGCGATCATCACGCGTACACAGAAAAAGATATCCGCGAGTTGCTGGCTCTTCGACAGCAAAGTGCAGCGGGCGGGTTTGTGACCACGGAGAAAGACGCAGTCAATTTACGTGGATATTTGGGCGCTCTCGAGCCTCTGGCGGTCGTCCCCGTGAAGATGGAATTGGCCGATGCAGCTAACGCTCTGGATACCATGTTGCGGATGATTGAAGAACGGAGACGAAGCGCGTGAGAAAATCAGCTTTCTCGCGGGCGAAGTGCGCCTGATTGCAGGTTTCGAATGACGAAGCATCCAAAGGAAGCCGGCCGGCTCAAGAAAATTGTCGAAGCGTTTCCGAAAATCACAATCACCGTGCTCGGAGACCTGGTCGCGGACGAGTTTGTCTTCGGAGAAATTTCGCGCGTGTCACGCGAGGCTCCTGTTCTTATCTTGAAGCACCGCGAGCGCACCGTGGTGCCCGGCGGAGGAGCTAACGCGGCCAACAATCTGGCGGACCTGGGTGTCAATGTCCTGCCAGTCGGCATTGTGGGCAACGATGAGGCGGGTCGATTGCTGCTGCAATATTTTCGTCGCAAGCGGATCGCTGTGAGTGGCGTGCTCAAGGATAAGACTTACGCGACTGTCACGAAAACGCGCATTCTCGCAGGGATGACGCACACTGCGCGGCAGCAGGTAGTGCGAGTCGATCGCGAACCGCAGGAAGCTCCCAACAGCCACCTGACGCGTGAACTGTATCTGGCGGCTCGAAATTATGCGCATGCCTCGGATGCGCTGCTGGTCTCCGATTACGGATACGGTGCGGCGACGCCTGCGATTGTGGATGCGCTGCGCAAGAAGGGGAAGCTTACTGGCGTGCCGATTGTTCTCGATTCGCGTCACCGCTTGCTCGAATATTCCGGAATCACCGCGGCGACCCCCAACGAACCGGAAGTGGAAGAGGCGCTGGGTATGACGATCGGGCAGGACTGGAACCAGTTGATGGCCGCGGGGGAGCAGGTTATGCAGCGCATGAAACTGGATTCTCTGATCATCACTCGCGGACGCGATGGTATGGTAGCGTTCAATCACAAGCACAAGCCGGTGGACATTCCGATATTCGGCTCCGATCAAGTTGCGGATGTGACTGGGGCCGGTGACACCGTGATGGCGACTTTCACCGCAGCGCTCGCCGCCGGAGCAACCACAGAGGAAGCCGCGCAGTTGGCCAATTATGCGGGCGGAATCGTGGTAATGAAGCGCGGCACCGCCACCGTCTCGCGCGAAGAATTGTTTCATGCATTGGAACACTCGCCGCCCGTTACACGACCGCATTGAGCGAAGAAAAAAAGAGCGAAGAAAAAAAGATTCTGAGCCGCGCAGAACTGCAACAGCGCGTGCAGCAATGGCGGCGCTTCGGCGCAAAGGTCACGCTGGCCAACGGTGCGTTTGATCTGCTCCATGTGGGGCATGTGCGCTACTTGCGAGCAGCGAAGGCCCTCGGCGGAAAGCTCGTGGTTGCGATCAATTCGGATGAGTCGGTGCGCGCGCTCAAAGGGGAGAGCCGGCCGGTTATGCCGCAGAACGAGCGCGCCGAGATCGTTGCCGCGCTGGCCGACGTCGACGCGGTGGTGATTTTTCCTGAGCTCGATGTGCGAGCGATCATTCGCGAGATTCGTCCCGACATTCACGCCAAAGGTACTGACTATACCGCGGAGTCCGTTCCCGAACGGGATGTGGTTTTGGAATGCGGAGGTCGGGTGGAGATCGTCGGCGATCCGAAAGATCATTCCACCAGCGAAATCGTGCGCTCTCGCGGGCGCGGCAACGAGCCGAGGAAATCTTGATCATCGCAGCCGCGGACGGGTCGCGAGTCGAGCGGATACTGATCGTTCGACTCAGTGCCATGGGAGACATAATCCACACCCTGCCCGCGGTGCAGGCGCTCCGCTGTGCATTTCCTGAAGCGATGATCGGATGGCTGGTTGAAGAACGTTGGGCGGAACTGTTATGCGCTCCGGGATTTCCGCTGCGCGGCAGGCGTGCGGCACAGCGGCCGCTGGCCGACTGGGTTCACACCGTGAAGTTGCGGGCGTGGGGAAAGTCGCTGGCATCGGTTGCGACCCTGCAACAGATTGCCAAACTTTGGCATGACGTTCGCAGCGCGCACTATCAGGTTGCGGTTGATTTGCAGGGAGCGATTCGTTCGGCGGTTCTGGCGCGCTGGTCGGGCGCGCCTGCGGTCTACGGAGCGGCCGAGTCGCGGGAGTCTCCTGCGAGCGTGCTTTACACGCGACAGGCGATCGTGCTTGGCGCGCATGTGATTGAGCAGAACTTTTCTTTAGCGGAAGCGGTGGCACAAATGAAGATGCCCATGCCCGCCGTCGAGTTCCCTCACGATCTAGCTGCGGAGAAACTTATTGCGCAGCATCTGTCCGCAACCGGAGTTGGCCGATTTGCCATTCTGAATCCCGGCGCGGGCTGGGGCGCGAAGTGCTGGCCGGCAGAGCGCTATGCGGGTGTAGCGAAGGCGTTGGCCGCGGATGGCGTTCGGTCGATTGTCAATTACGGGCCTGGCGAAGAACGTTTAGCGAGTGAGGTCGAGGTTGCGAGTGAAGGCACTGCGACGGCTCTGAAGAGTTCATTGAGCGAGTTAATTGCGCTCGCCCGGCGGGCAAGTTTGTTCATCGGCGGGGATACGGGTCCGCTGCATTTAGCTGCGGCATTGAAAATTCCAGTGGTCGCGATTTTCGGTCCCACGAATCCGTCGCGCAACGGGCCTTACGGAACGGCCAGCGTTGTACTGCGCAGTCCCGAAAGCGTGACTACACACGCGCGGCGATCTCAGCCGGACCAGGGTTTGCTGGAGATCAGCGCTGACGTGGTCATCAGCGCGGCGCGGCGATTACTGGCGGATCAGACGCTCGTAAAACAGGCACCGGAAGGCATGTCATGGCTGAGTGGTCGCGCATCGCTCGTCGTATCCGAGTGCCGCTGGGATTTGTTTTTGCCATCTTTTATTTTTGGCTGGCGCGGCCATCATCGCGATCGATTGGGCTTGGCCTCATCCTGATTGTGCTGGGGCTTTTGATTCGCGCACTGGCTTCCGGGCATGTGCGTAAGAACGAAGCGCTGGCCACCACTGGACCTTACGCTTACACGCGCAATCCGCTTTACCTGGGATCGTTGCTGATGGGTGTCGGATTCTGCGTTGCCGCCCGCAGTTGGTGGATCGGCGCTGCGCTCGTCATTATGTTCTTCGCGATTTATATGCCGGTAATTCGAAGTGAAGAAGCATTCCTGTGCGGAAAGTTTCCGGAATTTGAGGAATATGCGCGGAAAGTGCCACGGATGTTTCCGCGCATCTTACCTTCCAGATCGAATCCGGATGGCGGTGGATTTTCGATGGATTTGTACTTACAACATCGCGAATACAACGCTTTGCTGGGCGTGCTGGCGATGCTGGCGGCGCTGATCGCGAAAATGATGCTCTTTCGAAGTTAACTCGCCTAATCCTTCAAGGCAACGACGGACACAGATAACGGCAGCAGCCGGACTTTGCCCTCATCCAAATTCACCTTCACCGTGTCCGGAGAAGCGCCTCCGATTGCCTGGATCGCCGCCCCGGCGCACACTTTCGGCAGTTCCACGGTGACCTCGCGATTTCGCAGGTTAATCAGCAGCAACTTCCGGTGACCGTCTTTGGTGAAAGCCTGTGCTTCGATGGCATCCGACTCCGCCAGCGAGCCGCCGCTTCGTACTTCCGTGAAGGGGAGCTCGTCTCCCGGCCCGAAATTATTCTTGATCAGCTCTAGCACGGTGAATCGTGCGTTCGGCTTGCCAGTCGTCCAGTCGAGCATGGCGACGCTGGGAAACTGGGTTGGATAGCCGACCAGTTGCGACTCGCCGACAATGTCGACCCCAAGCTTCGCCAACTCGGCGTACAGATAGGCGTACATCGCTCCACTCAGGTTCCAATAGGCCGGCGGGATCGGCTTCTCCACGTGCCCGGCCTCGCCCTGAGTCATGTCGCCGGAAAGAATCGAGCCTGCTTCGTTGACCATAACCTTGGTCGTTGGCGACAGCTGATCTCGAATCTGAAGGATGTAGCGCGTCACCGAAATAAATTCGTGCGCCTGATTGAAAAAAGTATGCTGCCAGCTATCGATTGTCTGATCGCCCGATGGCGTAGCGTAAATGTGAAACGAAATGTAGTCGAGAGGCACGCCCGGCTGGTGGTTCTTCGGGTCTAGAAAATATGCGAAGGTTCGCGGAGCATCCGACGGCGCCGATAACGCAAGGCCCACAAACTTCATTGCCGGCGCGACCTTCAGCACTGCCTTGGTGATGGCATCGTAGCGTTCGACGTATTGCTGGGGAGTGGTGTCGTGCTCTCCATCGATCTCGTTGAAGACCTCCCAGTAGCGGATGTCGAAGTGATGCCCGGAGGCATGAAACTTTCCCAACTCGTCGGTGAATCCGCCTTGCGTGTACCAGCTCGCGACCCGCGCATAGTAATCGCCCAACGCCTTCAGATCGAGGAGCTGCGTGCCCTGCGAATAATTCCACATCACCTGATTGGGATCCTCGGGATAGGCGACGGGCTGCGGCGTGGTAAACATCCACTGAGGAATCGTGCTGAAGCTCATCACGCTCGGGTGAGCGCCGGAGGCGAGGAAATCTTCCACCAGAGGATCCATGTATTGGAAATCCCAATAGGTGTGGATCGCGTCAGGCGGGCGCAATTCGGCCACTGCCAGCTTCGGATACGGAAACCAGAAGGCATAACGAACATAGTCCGCGCCTAAATTGTGAAGAGCGTCGAACGCGGCATCGTGAATGGGTGACCCACGCCGCAACATAGGATTCACCACTGCCTGCAGGGTCGGGATCGTCCGGTTGGGAGTTTTCTTTTCCCAATTGACGAAGATTGACGGCGCGCCGGTTTGGGCAAACAGAGCGCAGTTGGCGAGCACAATAAAAAGTGCCAAGGTGAAAACGACTTGGTGCGTTCGCGTTTGGAAATGGTCGTGAAAGCGAAGTCCTTCGCGCTTGAGGGGGGCGGCTACTCGCATTCAGCTTCCTTGATCATCGTGCTCACCCACGCTACCGAGTCTGAGTTCGCGTAGAACGACAGCCAATACGGTCGCGTTACAACAACAACAATTGATTTTTTCCCATCTCTCCAACGAAATACCTCTCGCGCGGGAGTCTGCTTTACTCGCCGCAGAACTGGAGATTGGCCTGGGTATAAGATCTTTAGCGACTCAATCGCGACTCGTTGAGGATCACTGAACGCCCAAGCCTGCCCACTGTCGGCTTTCCCCTGCTCCGCAACGGCTTGCTGCGCGGTTCCATTCCAGTTGGACACCGACACACTTCTTCGATCCTGTTCACTGCCCCATTTACAGCCTTCATCCTCATGCCAGCCTGCCTCGGCGGTGTAGTCAAGGTCGGCCCGCGAGTGTGCCTCGAACGATTCAACTCGCTGAATGACAAGCAGACTGCAGCAGCCCATGTGGCCGTACCCTGTCCAAAGTGCGGAGCCTGCGTTGGTTACCTTGTTTCCGGAAAAGAACCTACCGACAACTGTTGCCCTCACCGTTGTGTCAGATTCCTTTTTTAGGAGGTCGGTGAACTGCTGAAATGTCTTATCGCTAGAAAGCGAAATCTCGATGCCTTCAACCTTGAGCGGTTCCGATCGCGTTTCTGCGGCCCCTTCTCCGGGGCAGCAATACATGGTATTCGATTCGGTTTTGCCACCGTACATCAGCCAGACGGAGAAGCCTTGTGTGGGACAGTCTGGTTCCGTGGCCTGAAAGTCCTCGAAGCCGTGTGTCACGAACGCAGTCAGTCGGACCAACTGATGGTTATAGCCAGATGGATCTCTCGACAGCTCGCAATAAGTTACCTGGCGTGGCTCGGCCGCTGAGTTTGCCTGGGCAACCACAGGGCACACAGCACTTAACAGCATGCACAGAAGCTCTGGCAGATGCTTCATCATCGCCACTGCATTTATTTTACTTTTTCGCGAGCAGTTCCCTTGCCCGACTCAACTCCGGACGCGTCGAACTTCCTCCCTCGCAGGTTTTAACCAGCAGGGCGTAGTACTCGTTCGCATCGCTCTGCCTGCCAGCTTCTTCCGCGGCGCGGGCAGCGCCGTAGAGGCCGTTGAAACGGTTGGGGCTGAACTTTAAATCTGCCTGATATTCGGCGAGAGCCTGCTGCGGATGTTTGGCGTCGAGCAGAATTTCGGCAATCATCTCACGGCTCGGAATGCCTTGCGGTTCGTCGCCGAGCGTTTCTTCCTTTTCAGCTAACGGACGCAAAATAGCTACGGCATCGTCGTACTTGCCCTCGGAGAAAGCCAGCCAGGCTTGGGCCTGCTTCAGATCGCTCTCGGTTCCCTCGGCAAAGTAATCCTTCTTTTGGTCCACAAATTTCTGGTGAATGATTTCGATGGCGTGGACATCTTTGCGGACTTCCTCGGTCTGATGAAGATGGGCCGAGCCGATGGCCTTGGCCCAATAACCGAAGGAGTCGCTGGCGGTGCCGGGAATGTCCATCGGAGTCAGCGCCGGCAGCGGTTGCCCAGTCGCGCATCTCGATCGGATACAAGGCGGCAAAGTTCGCTTCCGTAGCCAGATGCGGATCGAATCCCACGCCATACATGTCGTGCATTTCGGGCATCTTGTTCACTTCGTCCATGAGCGCGCGGGCGTCGGATTCGCGACCGCTTTGCATGTAGGCGTAGAAAAGAAAATCCATGGCATGGAACTGGTGGCCTTCGCCGCCCATGCCCATGGCCGACATTTTGCGCGTCGCGGCAATCGAGGCGAGGTTGGAATTGATGTCGTCCTGCCACAGGCCGACGCGGGCGAAGATGTGCGATGGCATATGCAGCGCGTGAGGAGCGGCGGGCGCGACTTGCGCATAACGGCGCGCGGCGGGAATGCCGAGCTGCGCCAGTTGCGGCTTGTCGTAGCTGTGGATCAAGTAATGCGCGACTCCGGGATGATCGGGCTCGGTGGCGAAAAGTTTTTCGAGAATGGCGGCCGCTTGCTTGCGATTGGCGAACGTCGCGTCATGGTGCGGCTCCGAGGCAAGCAGCGAGAGCGCGTAGAAGATAGCGGCTTCGTGATCGTCTGGGAAGGACTCGTGGACCTTCTTCATCGCGTCGGAATAGGCCTGGGCGCGGGCGTCCTGGTCCATTTTGTCCGAGTTGGTGTAAAAAGCCTTGATTGCGGCGATATAAAGCCGTTCGCGCGGGGTGGCGTTCTTGGCCAGCTTTTCAGCGGTATCGGCTTCGCCCAAGCCACGTGCGATGACCTTGGCATCAGGCGGGTTCCACAGTTGATGCCAGATGCTCATGGCAATTCCCCAATGCGCCATGGCGCAGTTGGGATCGTCTTTGGCGATGTCGAGGAATTCCTTTTCCGCTTCTTCGTACCAGAAGGAGTGCAGCAGCGCCACGCCGCGCTGGAAAGGCTTCTGCTCCGATGCCGCGCACGAAACGGGGAAGTGGACTGTTCCGAGTTGCGTCTCGTTCAGGGCTTCGTGGTGGTGGTCTTTTTCGTCGTCAGCGACAAGAGCTGTAGCTGGCGGCGAAGCCGAACAGCAGAATCCAGGCGGCAAACTTCAGGCGATCAGCTTTCATAGGGGAACCCCAGACATTTCGTGACGCGATTTTAGCCGGACGTTTCGAGACAGGTCAATTGGTGGGGATGCTGGATCCCTCTAGCGAGAGGTGACCTTAATGCCGGGCACCAGTCCAGACCTGGTAGATCACGATTCCGAACATGAAGATCAGGTAGAACCTCAGCATCCAGAACAGCACCTTTTCAGTAGGAGTTAGGTGGCGACGAGGACAAATGCGGAGTTCCTTTGCGGAAATCAGCTGATCGGGTTCGAGCGCCGCAACCACCGATGCGACCGCTTCCGAACTGATCGACTCACTCGGTTGAGGGAAGATTCGACTCCATGTTATCGGCCTCCGAAAATTGCAAGCGCATGCGGCGCTACGACGCTGATCCCGAAGAGAATGCCCGCCGCTACCAGCACCACGACTACTCCAAGCGCTAAGACATTTGCCCAGAGGGGACTTACCAGTTCGCCCATCATCTCGCGATCATTGACCAGCATGTAGAGAAACAGCAGCGCCGGCGGCATAGCCAGTACGGCGATGACATTTACCACCAGAACAATGTAGACCAGTGGGATGCCGGGGATGAGGACAAGCGCTGCGGCCGCTGCGGCCTCGATGATCAGTACCAGGTAGAACGATTTCCCTTGTTGAAAGGGAAGGTTCAGGCTGTGCGGTCGGCGCGCTACTTCCCCGAAGGCGTACGCGGACGACGTGGAAATGGTAATGGCCGCGACCATGCCCGCCTCGAACATTCCTAGCGCGAACAGAGAAGCGCCCCAGCGGCCGACGAATGGCTGCAAGGCCTGGGCGAACTCGCCGGCTTCGAAATTTCCGGTGGTCATGCCGTGAGCGAAGAGCGGCGCCGTGGCAACGATAGTCGCCAGCGCTGCCACCGCGGCCAAAGCTGCGCCGATTACGGTATCGATTCGGCCGAAGTGGATATCGCGAGTGGTGAGCCCTTTGTCGGCAATTGCGCTCTGCTGGAAAAACAGCATCCACGGAGTGACTGTCGCGCCGATATCGGCCAGCAGGATCAGGACGGTGTCCTGCGTGAGACCACCGGGAAGCGGCTTCCAGTGCAGCATTGCGCTGCCAATCATCCCCCAGTGCGGATGGCTGAGCAGCGCGACCGGAACGAATATGAGATTGAATATGGCCGCGGCCAGGGTCACTCGCTCCCAGGTCCAGTAGCGGTGAGCCGTCAGCGCTGCGACCAGCACGAACCATGCGCCCAGAACCGAGATTGCCGGAGGCACGCCAAAATAGCCAAGTCCGGCGCGGATCGCGATGAACTCCGTCACCAGCGTCAGGAAATTGCCGACCATGAGGTCGACCATGGAGAACCATCCCCAGAAGGGACCGAAGCGCTCAAAGATCAGTTCCGCGTGGCCGCGATGCGTGGCCGCGCCCAGGCGCACGGTCATTTCCTGAACCACGCAAGCCATGAGGAACGTAAGCACCACGAAGGGCAGGAAGAATCCGATGCCGAAACGGGCGCCGGTTGCCGCATAGGAGAGCATGCTGGGCCCGTCGTTTTCTCCCAGCATGACCAGGATGCCGGGGCCGATCAGGAGCCAGAGCAGCCGCGTGCGGGGCCAGAAGCCGTGCCGGGCACGGGTTTCGCGAACCAGTTCGCGGTCGTGGGCCCGGTCGATATCCTCATGGGTGATGACAATGGCAGATGGGTGATCCCCCTTCGGGGGAAGACGTTCGCCGGAATTGCGGGCTGTTGGGGGCGCGGTCATCTTGCAGCGTCAGTGAGCAGGGACCCCATCCGAAACCAGAAGTTAGCATAAGTATATATCAGAACATAAACCATAGTTAACTAGTATTTTGCCGAGATTGAGAGATCGATGATCGATGGAAATTAACGCTTCAGGCGTTGGGCTGGGGCGAGCCACACGCGTCGGGATGCTGCGGGGCCGAGCGAGACCGTGCCTGCGGGCGTCGAAAGCGTAAGGGTCTGGTCGTAGTTGCGTTCGAGCAGACGCAGCTTCGCTCCGGGGCGAACGCCGCGGTGTTCAAGGAATTCCAGCAACTGGCGATCGCGTTCGTAAATTCCGCTGACGGTGTAGGCGGTATCGAGTTCGGCATCAGCCAGCAGGGCAAGGCCGCGGCGACGACGGCTATCCGGACTTTCCACTTCGCTCAGATTGCCGTGCGGACAGGCGCCGTCGCTGCCTAGCTTGGAGAGGAGTTGTGCCTCGAAATCGGGGGAGACCGCGTGTTCCAGACGCTCAGCCTCATCGTGAACTTTCCACCACTCCATGCCAAACATTTCCGCGAGCATGCGCTCGATGAGGTGGTGACGGAGAGTGAGCTTGCGAGCAATCTTGCGACCGGCCGCGGTGAGCCGTACTTCGCCAGCATTGGTGATGCGAACCAGTCCGTCTTTCTTCAGCCGTCGCAGCGCCATGGTGACTGCAGGCGGAGAAACTTTGTGCCGGTCGGCGAGGCGGGCGGAGATGACAGTCTCGCCCTCACTCTCAGCTTCGAGGATCGACTTGAGGTAGTCCTCTTTGGAGACAGTGATCATCTGCGAAGATTATACGATGCGGGTTAATCCTGGTTAATTGTTAACCATGGTTAATGGCGGAATCGTGGCTTGGGCGTTTGACAGGTTCCTGCCTCTGCCCCTAACCTGATTTTCTCTGGCTATGAAAATCCTTGTCTTAGGCAGCGGTGGGCGCGAACACGCGCTGGTATGGAAGTTGCGGCAATCCTCGCGTGTGACGGAACTTTTCTGCGCTCCGGGAAATGGCGGCATCGCGGATGAGGCCGAGTGCCTGCCGGCAGATCTGAAGAGTCTGAACTCGATCACGGCGCTGGCCGCGCGATTGGCTCCCGACTTGACCGTCGTCGGTCCGGAACTGCCTCTCAGCCTGGGCGTGGTGGACGAATTTCAGCGCCGCGGATGGCCGGCGTTTGGTCCGACGCAAGCCGCCGCCCAGTTGGAATCAAGCAAAAGCTTCGCCAAGGAATTTCTGCAGCGCCATCACATTCCCACGGCACCATTCGCGATTTGTGATTCCATCGAGCAAGTGCGCGATGCTCTGAGCCACTTTCACGCGCCGGTTGTGGTGAAGGCCGATGGACTTGCGGCCGGCAAAGGCGTGGTTATCGCCAAGAGCAAGGAAGAAGCGGCCAGCGTCGCGGCGGAAATGTTGAGCGGCAAGATGGTTGGTGAAGCCGGAGCGCGGGTCGTGCTGGAAGAATGTCTGAAGGGCGACGAGTTGTCGTTTCTCGTTTTCAGCGATGGTGAGCGCGTGGTGCCGCTGGTGGCGGCGCAGGATCACAAGCGTGTCGGTGATGGCGACACCGGGCCGAATACTGGCGGCATGGGCGCATATTCGACGGGCGATATTGTCGACGACCAGATGCGCGACTGGCTGGTGAATCACATCGCGCGGCCGGTGGTTGCGGGCATGAAAGCCGAGGGCTCGGAGTTCAAAGGCGTGCTTTACTGCGGGCTGATGATGACGGCGCGAGGGCCGATGGTGCTCGAATTCAATTGCCGCTTCGGCGATCCGGAGACACAGCCGATTCTGATGCGGCTGGAAAGCGATCTGGTCGACGCGCTGCAGGCGTCGATCGAGGGACGCGTGAGTGAGGGCGATTTCAAATGGTCGCAGGATGCCTCGGTGTGCGTGGTAATTGCTTCGGGAGGCTATCCGGGAACGTTCGAGATGGGCAAGCGGATCGACGGGATTGAAGAGGCCAATGCGGTCGAGGGCGTGAAAGTTTTTCATGCGGGCACCTCGAAGCGCGATGGAGCCTATTACACTTCTGGCGGACGCGTGCTGGGCGTGACGGCGCGGGCAGGAGATCTGGAGTCGGCCGTGGCTCGGGCTTATGAGGCTTGCGGGAAGATCAGCTTTGCGGGCGCGCATTACCGGAAAGATATTGCGGCAAGAGCGCTGAAGAAGTAGAGGTATGCATTCAGGAGGAGTTTTCTCAGCGGCTAAAGCCGGTTAACGTTTCGCACGTCTTGTGGCACGACTGAAGTCGTGCCCTTCGCAATTCAACTTTGAAGAGAGGAATAATGAGCAAACCACAGGTTTCGATTGTGATGGGCAGTGACTCCGATCTGGAGATCATGCGCGAGGCGGGAAAGGCGCTTGATGAATTCGGAATCGCATACGAGATTGACGTAACTTCCGCACACCGTTCGCCTGATCGCACGGCGGACTTCGCGCGCAAAGCCGCGGAGAACGGGATTCGCGTGATCATCGCCGGAGCTGGCGGGGCGGCGCATCTGGCGGGCGTTATCGCGGCGCACACTACACTTCCGGTGATTGGCGTGCCCATCCCATCGACCTCGCTGCAGGGGATGGACTCGCTGCTTTCGACGGTGCAAATGCCAGCGGGAATTCCCGTGGCGACGGTTGCGATCGGCAAGCCGGGGGCCACGAACGCGGGCATTCTCGCGGCACAGATCATCGGTCTCGCCGATGCATCGGTCGCGAAGAAATTGCTTGAGCACAAGGCGAAGCTGGCCCGCGGAGTCGAAGAGAAGTCCCGAAAGCTGAAAGAGAAGTAAGCCCGCCCTTAACCGACAGATATTTGATTTACCACCGGGCAGCGAGCCCAGTGGCCTTTGCCGATCGCCACTAATGGCGGCAGGGATCGCGCACATTCTTCCACACGGAATTCGCAACGCGGCTCAAACGGACATCCGGGCGGAAGAGCATTCAGCCCGGGCACGGTGCCTTCGATGGTGGTTAACGGCTGTGAACGGTCCGTCTTGAGATCAGGGATGGCGTGGAGAAGGCCGCGGGTGTAGGGATGCCCCGGCACCTGAAAAATATCCCGCCTGGTTCCGAGTTCGACCAGATTGCCTGCATACATGACCGCAACGCGGTCGGCCACTTGCGAGACTACTGCGAGGTCATGCGAGATGAAGAGCATAGCCAGACCGAATTTCTGGCGCAGTTCCGCCAGCAGATCGAGAATTTGCGCCTGAATGGTGACGTCGAGCGCGGTTGTCGGCTCGTCGGCAATGAGCAGTTGCGGGCGGTTGACGATGGCCATGGCGATCATCACGCGCTGGCGCATGCCGCCTGAAAGCTGGTGAGGATAGTCGTGGGCGCGTTGCGCGGGATCGGGAATGGCAACCTCATTCATTGCAGCTACGGCTCTTTCGCGCGCTTCGCTCTTCGTGATCGGATGGTGCGCGAGCACGGCTTCGGCGATTTGATCTCCCACTCGCATGACCGGGTTCAGCGCGGTCATGGGTTCCTGAAAGATCATGGCGATGCGCGATCCCCGAAGTTGGCGCATGGAGTCGTCGGGCAAGGTAAAGAGACTTCGGGCGGAGTCGTTTTCTGTGAAAAGAATTTCGCCGGTGATATGGGCCTGCGACGGCAGTAAACGCATAATGGCCAGCGATGTGATCGATTTTCCAGAGCCGGACTCGCCGACCAGGCCGAGGACTTCGCCCTGCGCGATGGAGAAGGTCAGATCGCGCACCGCACGCGTGGGGATCGCCGCCCTCGGCTGTCCTGAGGCTGGGGAAAAGTCTATGTTCAGGTTGCGGACGTCTAGCAGTGCCGGCACTGGATCATGTTAGCAGCGAAAAGCTTTGCCCTTCGGGCAATGGACAGCCGAGGCGGCTGTCCCTACATGTTCATACTCGGCGTCCGCATCACTGTCCCAAAATCAGCGGCAGGCCGTTTTTGTTGTTGCCGATCACCACTACTTTTGAGTTGGCGCTCTTGGCCAGATTCTCGGTGGCCTCGATGCCCTTCCATTCGAGCAGTGATGGCGTGATGCCTTGAGCGACAATCTGTTGAAAGTCGCGCACGCCGGCGGCTTCAATGCGCTTGCGTTGCGCTTCCTGGGTTTCTTTCTGCAGGCGGAAGTTCATGGCCAGCGATTCCTGCTCGGCCTGCTGCTTGGCTTCGATTGCGGCCTTCAACGTCGCGGGTAATTGAATGTCGCGCAGCAGCACGTTCTCCACGGATATGCCACGTTTGTTCAGTTCGGCCGTGATCTGATCGGTAATCTGCTTGGCCACCATCTCGCGCTCGCCGGTGTAGAGAGCGTTGGCGGTGTGAGAGGCGGTGGCTTCGCGAATGGCGGAACGCAGCGTGGGTTCGACTACAACATTTTCATAATCGCCGCCAATGTGCTGGAATACCTCTGCCGCGCGGTCGGGATTGAGGTGATAGATGAGCGAGGTATCGAGGCTCATCATCAGACCTTCACTCGAGGGAACACTGGCCGATTCCTTGATGGTCTGCGTCTGAATCGACATTTCGTTGTTGGTCTTCAGAGGATTGATGACGTGAATGCCCTCGCCGAGCGTTTCACCTGTGACCTTGCCAAACAGAGTGAGGACGCCGACATGGCCCGTGCCCACGCGGGTCACGGAACTGAAAAAGAGAATCACCAGCACGAAAGCGAGAATGCCCAGTCCAATGAGGCGAAGAAGGGCGGCGCCATGTCCGCCGGTATCAATCACGCGGGGGCGATTTGGATCGAAAATCGACATAATTGTTCTCCCGCGGCGATTCTAGGTTCGCGCCCGCTTGCAGATAAGTGGCTTGAAAGTGTCAGGCCGGCAAGGCTATGAATCTTGCCGTAGGATGGCCGCATCTCTTACAGTACATCTATGAGCAAGATTCATATTCCTACGCCACTGCGGCAATATGCTGGTAAACAGGCCTCTATTGAAGTAAAGGGCGCGACCGTCGCTGAAGCCATGAGCGCTTTGCTGGAACAGCATCCGGACTTGCGCAAGCACCTCTACACCGACGAGGGCAAGCTGCGGGCGTTCGTGAATGTTTACGTCAACGATGAGGACATTCGCTATTTGCAGAAGGAAGCGACCGAGTTGAAGGAAGACGATCAGATTTCGATTGTGCCTTCCATCGCGGGGGGCCGGTAGGGATTCGTTGACTCCACAGTTCGATGCGCTGTAAGTTTTGCCCTCACGCTCGCTGACAATTTAGAAACGAATTGCACTTCTTATGGCGACCACCACGGAAATTCCGGTAACTCTCAGCAAAGACGAAATCCTGCGCTACTCGCGGCATCTGATCATGCCCGAGGTTGGCATGGACGGGCAGCAGAAACTGAAGGCTGCGCGCGTGCTGTGCATCGGCGCGGGCGGCCTGGGATCGCCGCTGGCGCTGTATCTCGCGGCGGCGGGCGTCGGCACGCTCGGCCTCGTCGATTTTGATGTAGTGGATTACACCAACCTGCAGCGCCAGATCATTCATTCGACGGCCGACGTGGGGCGCAAGAAGCTGGACTCAGCGGCGGACAAGCTGAAGGGAATGAATCCGTTCTTGAATCTGCGCACCTTCGATACGAAATTGAGCAGCGCCAATGCGCTCGAATTATTCCGCGAGTTCGACATGGTCGCCGACGGGACCGACAACTTTCCAACACGCTATCTGGTGAACGATGCCTGCGTGCTGACCGGCAAGCCGAATGTCTACGGATCGATTTTCCGCTTCGAAGGGCAGGCCAGTGTGTTCGCAACAAAAGACGGGCCATGCTATCGCTGCCTTTATCCGGAGCCACCACCGCCGGGACTGGTGCCTTCGTGCGCCGAAGGCGGCGTGCTCGGCATTTTGCCTGGACTCGTGGGCGTGATGCAGGCCACGGAAGTGATCAAGCTGATTCTGGGCATCGGCGATCCACTGATTGGGCGGTTGCTGCTGGTCGACGCCTTGGGCATGAAGTTCCGCGAATTGAAGCTGCGGAAGAATCCCGATTGCCCGGTGTGTGGTACGCATCCCACCGTGACCAAGCTGATAGACTACAACGAGTTTTGCGGCATTCGCGGGGAGGAAAAACCGGTGAGCAGCGGCGTTCCCGAAATTCAAGTGGAAGAATTGAAGCGGCGGCTGGACTCGAAGGAGGATCTGTTTGTCCTCGATGTGCGCGAGCCGCACGAATATCAGATCTGCAATCTGGGTGGATATCTGATCCCGCTGAATGATCTGCCGAAGCGCGTGAGCGAACTCGATTCGAGCCGCGACATCGTGGTGCACTGCAAGATGGGTGGACGCAGTGCGAAGGCGGTGGCGTTCCTGCAGCAGGCGGGATTCGCGAAGGTGCATAACCTGGCAGGCGGAATCACGGCGTGGTCGGATCGGGTGGACCCGAAGGTGCCAAAGTATTAGCAGTGGCCAGTGGCCAGTGCAGTGATCAGTTGAAGGGAGCGCCAAGCGCTCCCTTTTTTGATTTGTGTCGCCCCCCCGATTTGTTCCACGCCGAATTTTCTCTGGTGCTGTCGCACGCCTTAAGGCGTGCCGGGATACGAATCTCTAACGCCGGGATGCACGATCGTGTGACATCGCAAAGTTTCAACCTAAGGTGCCGGATGTGCAAGAGGCCGCTGCCAGTCCCTCTCCGAGTGTGACGTCCGCTAAACTTCAGCTCGATTCCAATCCCAGCGGGGCCGATATCCAGTTGGACGGCAGTTTCGTCGGAAACACTCCCTCAGATGTGCAAGTGCCGGAAGGAAGCCACACGATTACCGTTAAGAAAGCCGGGTTCAAGGACTGGGAACGCACTCTGAAAGTAAGTGCCGGAAGTAACGTGCACCTTAGCGCGCAGTTGGAGAAGACCGAATAGGCGCTGCGTCTGCGCCGCTCTTAGCGGTTCAGGCAAGTTTTCCTCCTCTTCTGCCGATAGACATCAAGATGACTACTACGGGTGCGGGGCGAGGAGCGTCCGGACGAGGCGTGTCTGCACAGGGGGCGGCGAAAGCTCGAGTGCCGGATGCTCGTCCTTTGCGGTATGTGGCGCGGCAACCTATTTTCGATCGCGACGAGAAGGTCTTCGGATACGAACTGCTGTTTCGCGACGGCATGGTGAATTACTTCAGCGGGGATACGGACGAAGCGTCGCGGTCGACGCTGGATAGTTCACTACTGATCGGTCTTGACGTGCTATGCGACGGGCGACGCGCGTTTGTGAACTGCACGCGGGACACGCTGCTGAAGGGGTTGGTCACCCTGCTTCCGTCCACTTCCACGGTTGTAGAGATTCTGGAAGACGTGCCGCCCGATCCCGACGTAATCGCAGCCTGCCAGAGTCTGAAAGAGGCCGGCTACATGATCGCGCTGGATGATTTTGTCGCCAACGACAAGCGCGAGGCGCTGGCGGACTTGGCCGACATCATCAAAGTGGAGATGCCGCTGACGACGGACGAGCAGCGGTCGGCGATGGTGAAGCGCTACGGCCCCTGGCGCTGCCGCATGCTGGCGGAGAAGGTCGAAACCCAGCACGATTTTATTCGCACCCGCGAGCAAGGGTTCGTTTATTTCCAGGGATATTTTTTCCGCCGTCCAGAGACCTTGAGCGCGCACGACATGCCGGGAAACAGCCTGCACTATTTGCACATGCTGCAGGAAGTCTCGCGGCCGGACCTTGATATCAAAGGACTGGAAAAAATCATCAAGGCCGAGGCCTCGGTCTGTTACCGGCTGCTTCGCTACTTGAACTCGTCCATCTTCGCGTTCAAGAGCGAGATCCATTCGGTGCGGCATGCGCTGTCGATGCTGGGGGAGCGAGAAGTCCGTCGCTGGGTAAGGCTGGTGGCCGCGGTGGGAGCGGGGCAGGACAAGACCAGCGATCTGGTGCTGTCGGCATTGGTGCGTGGGCGCTTTGGTGAACTTCTGGCGCCTCGAGTAGCACACGGCGAGTCGGATCTTTTTCTGCTCGGTCTCTTGTCGCTGATTGACGCCATGCTCGAGATGCCGATGGCTGAAGTTCTGAACAAGATTCCTCTCGATCAGGAAACGAAGTCCGTGCTGCTGGGGCAGCCGAGCGCACTGCGTCCGTTGTATCAGTTAATGCTGGCGCATGAGAGTGGAGAATGGAAGGCGGCGGCGCGGCTCAGCGAGAGCCTTCATCTCGACCCGGAAGACGTGGCCGGTTTCTACTGGCAGGCGCAGCAGTGGGCGAGAGAGGTTTCGACCGTGTAATGCAATGTAGGGGCGGACGCATTCGTCCGCCCGCGAGCGCGGCTGCCACGCCGTAGAATAGTCCTCAACTATCCGCCCAACTGTAGGCTCGCCCGGGTGAAACCCTTATCAGTCATGTACCGCCGTGCGGCCGTCTACGTGGAATTGGCCTTGCGTGGTTCCGCAAGGACGAGTAATATAGTTTTGTTCTGTAAAGCTAGGCCTCGTTCCCGCGCAGGCCTTCCGCGCTAGCCGTTCCGAGGCAGCGCCCACGGATCCGATAAAGAAAAACCGATACTAAACGATTTGTATTTTCATTCGCGAATAGCAGTTTGTTTGAGAGTCGGGGTTCGTTCCAGAGTGTATCCAGTCGCCGCCCTTAACGCGCTAGACCCGTGTGCCGTCGGAGTCCTGTTCCTATAACGGGGAATGACTGACGGCTACGCCCTTTCCGAATCGGCAACATTGTGCACTTCGTACGCAACAGCTTGAGAGGACTATGAACGCAGGACCAGGAAGGCCCTCCGGTGGTGGCGGAGGGGGAAGAAGAAGACGGCGCGGACGTCGTCCAACCAACCAGCGGCAGCGCCCCGGTCAAGGACTGAGCCGCGAAAACAAAGACGGCATCTATACGGCGCCGATGGATCACAGCTACCGCGCAGTGCTGGGCGGTGGCAACAACGGCCATAAGAACGGACGGCAAAGGCCAGGATTTGCGCCCCAGTTTGCGCAGCCCGAACCGGAGCCGCTACCCGCCAACGGCGATGCGAATTCCCGCATCTTTGCCTTCATCGAAGACCTGTTCTTCATGGCGAAGATTCAGGAGACGGCGCGCAAGCTCAACGTGAAAGTTGAGTTCGTGAAGTCCGACAAAGACCTGATGGAGCGGATGCAACAGAACGGCGAAGAAAAGCCCTCGCTCATCATCTTCGATCTGAACAACAACGGCGTGAAGCCGCTGACCTTGATTCCCAAGCTGAAGAGCAAGCTCAAGAAGGGCACTTCGATCATCGGATTCCTGTCGCACGTGCAGGGTGACCTAAAGCAGAAGGCCCACGAAGTGGGCTGCGACATGGTGTTGCCGCGCTCGGCGTTTTCGCAGAATTTGCCGCAGTTATTGCGGCGGCACGGTGCGCCCGAAGATCAAGATCCGACCGTGCAGTAGCAGTAACTTCTAACTATCCCTGGCCCACGGCAGCGGCACAGCGTAGCGGATCTACGTCCCAGAGCTGAACGTCGTGGGTCAGATTTTCCACTCCAACCTCGCCGTGCATTTCGGTACCGGGCTGGCCCAGCCAGACCACGCGGAACTGTGCCTTGGTCCCTTGATACCGCAGGTCAACCACATCCCCGGGCTTCAGCTGGACGCTGACGCCCTGTAGTGTGGCTCCGCGCCCGCTGATGGTGCGCAGGCTGGCGGGCTGAGTGTAAGGACGGGCGTTGGCGTCCATGCCCCATATGTGAACGGGAAGTTCTACAAAGACACGCGACTGACGGCGTCGGTCCATGAATGCACAGCACCTCGTCTGAAATGGGTCTTCCGGATAGTAGAAGAGGTACCGCTCCGGCGCAGGTTACTGCGGTCACTGGCCCGAAGTGCCGAAAGTGACTGCCAGAAAGGCCCGCGAAGAGCTCCTGTTGCGGACCTACACCTTACAAGCCAACCAGCGGCCTGGCTGCTACGACGCGATTGCGGCCCTCGCGCTTGGCTTGGAACATTCTGTCGTCGGCGATGGTGAACAGTTCCGCTGTATTGTCCGCGTCACTCGGGAAGCAGGCCACACCCGCGCTAATGGTTACGTGAACCGTTTCTTTGCGCGGCCCCAGCACCATCGGAGCACTGGCAACCAGTTTCCTGAGGGACTCCATCTTCAGCAAAGCGGCTTCCGCATCCGTCTCGGGAAGAATGACCACGAATTCCTCGCCGCCATAACGTCCGACTGTGTCGCTCTGCCGGAAGGAGTCCTGCAGGAGTCCGCCGATGCGGCGTAAAACCAGGTCGCCGGACAAGTGGCCGTGCGTGTCGTTAAGTGATTTGAATTGATCGGCGTCGATCACTGCGATGGCCAGCACGTTCCCGTAGCGGCGGGCGCGGCTGAGTTCCACCGCGAAACGGTCGTCCACATAGCCCCGGTTGAATAACCCGGTGAGCGGGTCGCGTGTTGCGAGCTGCAGCAGTTTTTGGCTCCGCGCCACCAACGCCAGGCTGAGCACCGATGCGGTCAGCATGATGATCAGCCGCGAGATCTGATTGTTCCAGGCAAACATGCCGTAGAGGTAGGGCGCGTATTGCGGGCTGTTAAGGTCCCAGTGAGTGGCCGCGAATGAGACGATGGCCAGGTACTCTCCGAAGGCCAGCAATCCGGCGATGATGCAGACGCGTTTGTCGTAACGCAGGCTCGAGGCGCCAATCGCCAGAAAATATCCTTCAAAGACCACCTTGCTGTTCACCGCTGTGTGCGGCTCGTTCAGAAAAAGAAAAAGAGCCAGCGAGGCGCTGACCATCGTAACGTCAAGGCTGGTGCTGGCGAAACTGAGCCATGAGGGCGTGTACTCGCGCCGAACCAAGGCAAAGACGACCAGCGAAAGAAGAAATGTTCCGCCCGTGAGGGCCACGCCGACGAGGGCTTCCTTGGGGTCGTCGGGAAAGAACAAAAAGTCGATCAGAGGGATGAGGAGCAGAACAGACGCTAGTCCCAAGCGGATTTTCGCCACCAGCAATTCGCCAGAGACCGCTGCCTGGGCGAGAACGGGATCAGGGCGCGACCACACCGACCCGAAGATACTTCTGACGCTCAGGTTCATAAAAAGGATTTAAGAACGGACACCCAGGAAACAGAGGTTGATTCGGGCCCTATGAGACTTGCGGTTTAGCATAGCGGCAGGACGGAATCCCGGCAACCGCATTCGCAAACACCGGTACCAAGAAAGCAAAGGCGCGAGGGTGCTTCCCAGCCTGCGATGAGCTAGTTCATGTCGCGCATGGAGCAGGCACCGGGACCGCGGGGATCGCCACAGGATCCGCAGGCGCCGCGCCCAGACGCCGGCGAGGCAGAACTCTTCGCCGAGACCGCGAACACCGAGAGCTGCGGCTCCAGCTTCTTAGCATGGCACTTCGGGCACTCGGCTTTTTCCTTGCCGTAAACCAGCGCCTCAAAGTGGTGATCGCATTCCTTGCAGATGTATTCGAAGATAGGCATATCGGCTCCAGCTCCTATTAGAATCAATTTGTGGGGAGTTCGCAAATCTCAGATTCTGCCAGCGAGGAGAATCAAACCTCTGCGCCTGCGCGGAATGCGTGGCAGCCGAGCTCGCCTTTTCGCGCGCGCCCTTGGCTGCAGGGCGGCCACGTACAAACTATTGCCAGCTTCGTGCTTCGCCGCAAAATTGACTTGCCTCCGGCCGAGGAGCGGCTGATCGAAGTTGCACCTGGAATCAAGGTGCGCTGCTGGTGCCGCTGGCAGGGTGAGCGAAAAGAAGACCGCAGTCAGCGCCTGACGCTGATCGTTGTCCACGGGCTCGAAGGATCAACCGAATCCCAGTACATGACCGGAACGGCGCGGCATGCGCTGAGCGCCGGAATGAACGTCGTGCTCATGAACCAGCGCAATTGCGGCGGCATGGATCATTTCGCGCCGACGCTCTACAACTCCAGTTTGTCGGCTGACGTAGCGGCGGTCGCGCGCAACATTATCGAGAACGATGGCGTATCGAAATTCGCGCTGGCCGGGTTTTCCATGGGCGGAAATCTGGTTTTAAAGCTCGCGGGAGAGTGGGGCAAGAACCCGCCGCCAGAGTTCCGGGCAGTGGCCGCCGTTTGTCCCGCGATCGACTTGGCCGCGTCCGCCGATGCGCTGCACGAGCCGGCCAACCGAATTTACGAGTGGTACTTCCTGATGCAACTCTACCGGCGATTTCGAGGCAAGGTGAAATTGTTTCCCAACGACTTCGATCGGGAGCGGCTGCGAGGAGTTACCAGCCTGCGCCTGTTCGATGATCGTGTCACCGCCTACTATTGCGGATTCACCGGGGCCGACGATTATTACGCGCGGGCGGCGGCGGCCAACGTTATCGATCGGATCGCAGTGCCCGCGCTGATCCTCCACGCGGCGAATGATCCCTTCATCCGGGTGCGTCCCCGAGACGCGAGAGCGCATTCAGGCGAACCCGAATATCACCTACATTGAACCGGCTGACGGCGGACATTGCGCCTTCGTAGGGCAAGCCAACGGCGATGGAGATGACGGGCGCTGGGCCGAGCGCGAGATCGTCGAGTTTGTGGAACGATGTGGTTAGTCGAATCAGCTTGCGCGCGCCAGGCGGCTGCGCAACCAAGCGAATGGTTCCAGGCCGCGATCTTTCATCCAGCCGTTGATGTGCGTGCGAATGTAGGCGAGCGCCAGCATGGCCAGAGTAATCGTGAGCAAGCCCGCCGACGCCATTCCGATGCCTTGCGCGCGCTTCGGCAGGATCGACAATCGTCCGTAAACAAATTCAATGTGCACCCAATAAACCAGCAATGACGCCTGTCCCAGTTGAATGAGCGGGCTGAATCCCCATTGCCCGAGGCCCCAGCGGCACCAGGCATAGCTGGCCGTGAGAATCATCATCAGCATGCCCAGGCGAATGAGAAAAAAGTTGGGACTGGTGTGCCAGTAATCGTAAACCGGATAGAGCTGGACCGGCAGCGAGTCGAGCCAGCGGGAAAGTTCGACGAATACGATCCCGATCCCGCCGAGAGAGAGAAAGACAGTCGCGCCACGCGTCTTGGCCGCCGTGGTTTGCAGCAGAAATCCGACGGCGAGTCCGGCGAAGGCGAAACTTGCCCACGGAAAGATCGGAAATAGCCACGCCTGCGGCGTGCCCAGGTTGTGCACTCCGTTGATGTAGGACTCGAGCGGCCATGGCAGGAAACGCGGCCGCCACGTGGTCCAGAGCAGCGGGCTGAGCAGAGAGATCACAACGGCGGTAGCGACGGCTGCGAATATGAATGGTGCTTGCTGCATCCATTCCCACTCTTGCCGCCAAGAACGCGGCAAGAATGGGGCACCCTCTTTTTTTTGCGCTCCCGGATTGTTCGCTCCAAAGAAGAGCGCCAGCACGATCCAGCACATCACCCCCATCAGCATCATCGAGACGCCGATGGTGTTCAGGATGTCGACGCGGAGCAAGTCGCTTTTCGGCGCCCAGCCCCAGGCGATGACGTATTCCTGCAGGCGAAGCAGCAGGCCGAAGCCCAAAATTTCCGCACCCCGCCGAATGGTCGTGCGCGCGATCTTCCCGGGAGCGAGATTTTTCTGCCGCAGTTTTTCCGTGACCAGCGCAAACGAGATGCCGGCAAGAAAAAGAAAGAGCGGCGCCGGAAACGTTCCGCCGAGCTGCGAGTACATGAAGAACTTCGACTGCCGCGCCGCGCCCCCCAGCCAGGAATCGTAGCAATGGGTCTGGAACATGAGTACGCAGGCGAGGCCGCGCATCCAGTCGATATAAGCGAGCCGAATTTTTGCCGGTTGCGGCGGGTTCATGAGGATTCAGGACGAGAATTGGGCAGGGGAAGTATACGGCAGGCAGCGTTTCGCCCGTGTTTTGGGGTTGTTTTTATGGATCAATCCGAATTTGTTGCCACATTTACACCGGCGACTCTGGCGGACACCGGCGCGATTCCTGGCCTTGTAGACTATTGCGCCAGCTGGAATTGTTAAGTTTTATCCCTTGGTACAACCAATGCCTATCTGTCTTGATCGAAGTACAGGATAACCGTATAAGGTTAAATACAGCCCCATCCATCCGAATGTACAGCGGAGCATCTATGCGAATTGTGAAGTGCGTAGTGTCGAGTGCCCTGTGTGCCATCTTCCTCTGCAGTATGAGTCTTGCCGCTTCGCCCGACCGGATCAGCGGAAAGATCGACTCCACGAACATGGTGAACTGAAGAATCACGTGGCAGTCATGGCGCAATCGCAGTTCGATCAGGGGCCCGTGGATCGAGTCTCGCTTGCTTCACGTCACCATGCTGTTTACGCCTTCGGCCCAGCAACAGCAGGCTCTGCAGAAGTTGTTGGCGGATCAGCAGAATCCGAAGTCACCCAGGTTTCATCAGTGGCTCACTTCGGACCAGTTCGGCCAGCAGTTTGGTCTGAGCCAGAACGATATCGAGAAGATCAGTGCGTGGCTGGAGTCCGAGGGGTTGAAAGTCACATACGTCGCGCACGGGCGGGATTTTCTTGCGTTCGAGGGTACTGCCGCGCAGGTGCAGGCTACATTTCGTACCTCGATCCACAACTACAGCGTGAACGGAAAAGCACACTTCGCCAACGTGACCCCGCCCATGATTCCGGCGGCGTTGAGTGGAATTGTCGGAGGCTTCCGAGGGCTGCACAATTTCACCCCGCATCCGATGCTGAGGCAGCGCCCGAACTACACGCTTTCGCGAGATCACGGAACCAGCAGCTTCAGAGTTCCTCGCGCCCGGAGACATCGCCACGATTTATGACCTTGGCCCCTTGTATGCAAAAACGCCGGCCATCGACGGCACCGGCCAGAACGTCGTGATCGCCGGACAATCCGACGTCTACATCGCTGACATAAATTACTTCCGCAGCGCCTTTGGATTTACCAGCCTTAGCGGATGCAAACTCGACGGAACCAACACCATTCTCCAAGCTGGGGCATGCAGCACGGGTAATTTTCAGATGGTTGTCCCAGGCGATGGGGAAGACCCAGGTATCAGTCCCGGTGAAGTGGGCGAGTCTGACCTCGACATCGAGTGGATGAATTCCGTGGCCCGGGGGCCAACATCATTTTCGTAACCTCCTCCGGCAATGCGGGGGGCGTTGACGATTTCGGCCAGCTGGGCGATCGACTCAAATCCCCCGCTCGCGCCCAGTGATCAGCTACAGCTATGGCCTGTGCGAGGCTTCGTTACGCCGCCCAGTATTGCCGCGAGTCAGGACAACCTACGCCAAGGCGGCCAGCGAGGGCATTTCTTTCTTCGCGGCGTCCGGCGATGACGCGGCAGCCACCTGTGACTATGATGGCGGCGCCTATCCCGCAGCATCCTCGGACTCTCTGTAAACTATCCCGCCAGCAGCCCCAGTGTGACGGGTGTTGGCGGCACGGAGTTCGATGAGGGCAGCGGCAACTACTGGAATCCAACCAATGGCACCAACGGAGGTTCGGCCCACAGCTATATTCCGGAGATCGCCTGGAACGACAGCGCCCTGTCGTTCGTGAACACTCTGGACGGAAGCGGCGGTGGCGCCAGCAACTGCGCCTTCGGCACCGGAACGACCAGCAGTTGGCGTTGCCTTTGAGCTCTGTGATGCTCCACCAGTGCGGCCGGTTTCCCAAGCCGACATGGCAGACTGCTGTCACACCAGGTGACAAAGTTCGCGACGTTCCTGACATCGCGTTCTCAGCCTCGAACGTGAACGACCCGTACATTGTGTGCGTGCCGCAATCGGAGACAATGGCAGCAGTTCCACTAGCACTTGCGTCCCGGACCTCGGGCATCGCCACCGGCGACATCAGCAACGGCGCTTCATTCACAACTCCGCTTTTGGCGGAACCTCGGCCTCGACCCCGGTCACCGCGGGAGTGGCAGCGCTCCTGAACCAGTATCTGGGTGGTAGCGGGCTTGGCCTGTTCAATCCGAAAGATTTTCGGAGCGAACCCGACGGGAGTCTTCAACGAAACTCAGGCGGGCACGAGCGCCACTACCGGAGCAGCATCCGACAATGTTGTACCTTGCACGGACGGCACCCCGAGCTTTCGAGCTCTCGCAGTTGCGCTGTTCGAGCGGTACTTTCGGATTCACGGTGGGCGGCGGACACACCTACAATCAGGTGACCGGGCTGGGATCGGTCGATATCAATGCGTTCATCAACGCCTGGGCCGCTTCGCGCGCCAACACGACCACTGCGGTTTCGCCCTCCTCGAGCAGCGTTAATCAGGGAGTGAGTGTCACGTTCACAGCTACCGTGACGCCCTCGACGGCCACGGGAACTGTGAGCTTCTTTGACAACGGTTCTTCCACCGCGCTGGGATCGGGAACGCTTTCCGGTGGCACGGCCACGTTTGCGACAACGGCCCTGCCTTCCGGCACAAACAGTGTGGTCGCGACCTACAACGGCGACGGAAACAACAACGTATCGAACTCGACGGCGGCTACTGTCACTGTGGGCGGCTTCACTCTGAATTCGCCCAGTGCGACGGTGACGGCTGGACATACCACGAGTGCGATCACGATCACCCTCACTCCGATTAGCGGATTCAACTCGCAGGTCACGTTCAGTTGCGGCAACAGCGTGCCTGCGGGCGTTACGGGTTGCACGTTCACTCCAACCATGGTCACACCGGATGGCGTTCACGCCGTTTCGACGAGCCTGACCATTTCGACCTCTCCGAGCATGGCGATCGGAACGACTCCCGTTACGGTGAGCGCGACCGGAGGCGGTGCCACGACCACCAGCACGGTTTCGCTCACGGTCAACGCGACGGATCAATCCTTCACACTGGCACTGCAAGGCGGGGCGCCGCAGGTGGCGCAGGGATCGCAGGTCCAGATAAACGTGAATCTCACCGCGAACAACGGCTTTAATACTCCTGTGCAGTACAGCTGCTCCGATACGGCGTCGGAGTCGGTGTGCAATGGGCCTTCGGGGTTCATCAGCAGCTCGACAGCCGCCAGCTTCACGATTACGGCCACGGCTCCGGTGACGCAGTTGCACAAACCATTTGGCCGCGGATCGGGAATCTTCTACGCGGCGCTGCTGCCGGGATTGCTAGGGATCATCTTTACCGTGGGATCGCGGAAGCGATCTTCAAGACTGCATAGCATGCGGCTGCTGGGACTGATTGTGGCTCTGGGAGTCTCCACGCTGTGGATGGGAGCTTGCAGCGGCAGCACTAACAGCACCAACAAGAATCCTGGAACACCGGCGGGGCCCTACACGTTCACCGTTAGCGCGACGACTGGCGGTGCGGTCCCCGTGACCAGCCAAGTCACATTTACGGTAACCGTTGTGCAGTAGCCCTCGCCTCTGTGCAGCGTGAAGCATCTGCATGCGTGGCCCCGGACGCATTCGTCCGGGGCTCACCGCGCTCGTACGGATTCCTGAGCGTTGACTCGGATTCTCCGCTACGTCGCCTTTGTTTTTTCCATCGCATCTGCGAAACTGGCCACTGCCGCTCATCCACTGAGAACTGCCCCATGGGACGCATCCACGTTCTATCCGAAATCGTTGCCAACAAAATCGCCGCCGGCGAGGTGGTGGAGCGTCCGGCTTCGGTGGTGAAAGAAATGCTCGAAAACTCGCTCGACGCCGGGGCGACGCGCATCAAGATCAGCGTGGAGGCGGGCGGGAAAAAATTGATTCAGATCACCGACAACGGCTGCGGCATGGTGCGCGACGACGCTATGCTGGCCTTCGAGCGGCATGCGACTTCGAAGATCAAGAACGCCGAAGATCTGCTGAGCGTGGCCACGCTGGGATTTCGCGGCGAGGCGTTGCCTTCGATCGCATCGGTCTCGCGCCTCCGGCTGGAGACGCGAGCAGCAGAAGAAGAATCCGGCACGGTGCTCGAGATTAATGGCGGAAAGATTGCGCGGGTGGAAGAGGCGGGACTGCCGCTGGGAACGTCGATTACGGTGCGCGATCTTTTCTTCAATACTCCGGCGCGGAAGAAATTTCTGAAGGCGGAGTCGACCGAGTTGTCGCACATTGCGTCGCTGGTCACGCACTATGCGCTGGCGCATCCGGAGAAGCATTTCGAATTGCATTCCGCGACGAATGCCATGCTGGTTGCGCCTCCGGTGGCGGGATACAGCGAGCGCGTGTATCAAGTCTTTGGCAAGGAAACGCTGGACCAGTTGATTCCAGTGGCCGCGCGAGTTGCGCTGGAGCGCGTGGGATTGCCGCAGCCTCCTCCGTGGCGGCGGGCGGCAGAAGAAGATGACGAGGTTACGGCGAAGGACCCCGGCGAGATGCGGATTCACGGCTTCGTCTCGAAGCCAGAAATTCAGAAGTTGAACCGTAATTCGATTTTTGTGTTTGTGAATGGGCGGCTGATTCGCGACCGCCTGGTACAGCACGCGCTGACCGAGGCCTATCGAAATATTATTCCGCCGTCGGTGTATCCGGTGGTGCTGCTGTTTCTGGAACTGCCGGCGGCCGAGGTGGATGTGAACGTGCACCCGTCGAAGACCGAGGTGCGCTTCCGCCAGCAGACGGTGATGCACGATTTCGTGCGCGATTCGGTTCGGGCAGCGTTGATGAAGGCGCGTCCGGTGCCACAGTTTGTCGCGGAGATGCGGGCGCATGCGACGGCAAGTCAGGCGTTGACGCCGGGAGCAATGACTCCTGTTGCCCCATCGTGGGATCCCGCCTCCGGCGCGGCTTTCGACGGGGCACCCGCGGATTCTCTGGGCGCTGGCGGGTTTGCTCTGCATCCTCCGGTTGTGCCTCCGGTTTCGGCGCGGTTGCAGTTTGAAGGGGGAATCGCGGTCGAGGCGAACGCCGCCATCCCGGTGGCGCGAGGGCTGGAGACGCTTCCGCTGGCGCGTGGTCCAGAGCCGGTTCCGGATCACGGCTGCGCTCCGGCACTGGACGTCGAGGGCGACGAGCCGACGCTTTCTTCGCTCGGAACCTTGAAGCCGCTGGGGCAAGTGCGCAATTCGTTCATCCTCGCGGTGAATGAGGATGGGCTGTGGATCATCGATCAGCATGTGGCGCACGAGCGCGTGTTGTTCGAACGCGTGCTGAAGCAACGGGCAGCGCAGAAGGTCGAGAGCCAGCGACTGCTGATGCCGATTGTGCTGGAGCTGTCTCCAGCGCAGCAGGCGGTATTTGGCGAAATCTCCGGCGAACTCACGCACAACGGATTCGATGCCGAGCCGTTCGGCGCGCGCAGCGTCGCGGTCAAGATGGCTCCGGCGGGAATCGAGGCGGCTGCCGTTGAGCACATGCTGCACGAATTGCTCGATCAGTTCTCGCGCGAGGACCAATCGCTGAATCTGGAAAAAATTCGCGCGCGCATTGCGGCGTCGATTGCATGCCACGCCGCGATCAAGGTGAACATGCCGCTGGAACAGAATAAAATGGAATGGCTGTTGGCGGAACTGGCGAAAACCGATCACCCTATGTCGTGCCCGCACGGCCGGCCAGTCGTGTTGCGGTATTCTGTGAAGGACATTCAGAAGGCGTTTAAGAGAATCTAGCTCTCAGCCGTCAGCTATCAGCTATCAGCTATCAGTAGCCCCTAAGTCGATTGTCGTACCAAGGTTTCGCTGAAAGCCGATAGCTCATAGCTGACAGCTGCTTTTATGACTGACCTCGAACTCCAACAACTTCGCCGCGAGAAATGGCGACTGGACGGCAAGGCCGTCCGGACGATCGAGCAGGCGCGCGCGTTTTTGGAGGAAGTGGGATTCTGCCTGATGTATCCGCAGCGGCCGGCGCTGCTCGTGCCCACGCTGATCGGCGCGTTCGTCGGCTCGGACGATCACCTGCCGGACTGGCAACGTGCATTTTCCGATCCGCGCGCAACCGAGGTTACGGAACTAATGGTGCGGTTGCTGCGTGAGAAGACTGTGTTCGAAGCCAAATTGTTCGAAGAGAACAATGGACTTCTGGTGGCAGCTTCAGTCTTTCCGTATTTCTACGCGCTGACGGGAGAGCGCAATCCGAAGCAGGCGCCCCGCGCGGGTTCGCGCTCTGCGTATTCGCAGCTCGCTTGTGACGCGTTCGCTCTGATTCAGCGGCAAGGGCCAATCTCGAAGCAGAAGATGCAGGAAGTGCTGGGCGGGAGCGTGTCGTTCCCGGCGCTTGATGGCGCGCTGGCGGAATTGTGGTCGAAGCTGCGCATCACTCGCGTGGACTACAAGGCCAGTGAAGGCTCGGTGTGGGATTTGCTCTCGCGCTGGGCGCCGGATGCGGTGAAGGAGGGCGTGGGTTTGTCTGTGCCAGAGGCGCTCACGGCCCTGCTGTCCAAGTATCTCGACTGCGTGGTCGCAATCGAGCAGGCGGATCTGGAAATCTTCTTCGGAAACTTTATCGCACGCTCGAAAGTGCGGGACGCCGTCAACGCGCTACTGGCGGCGCGTGAATTGAGTTTCGTTCCTGTGAGTGGGCGATCCATGCTGCAGATCACTCCGGAGAAAGTTGCGACGATTCCAGCGCCGCGGCCTGCCATTATTGTCCCGCCACCAGCAAGTCGTTCGGCAACCGACCGACGACCACGGGGGCTGAAGCCTGGTACCAACTCTCGCTCTACGCGGCGCTGAAGGCGCCACTCTTCCACGGTGACGCTCGCGCTCGCCGTTTTCCGTCGGACGTTCGTGAGGACGGTGAAAAAAGTGAGCTGGAACAAGACCATCGAGGAGAATGGATTCGCATCCCGCTGTGCCTATCGCGGGCGAATCGCGCCTTCGCCCACCGGCCTGCTGCATCTGGGGCATGCGCGCACGTTTTGGATCGCGGCGCAGCGTGCCCGCGAACGCCACGGCCAGTTGATCTTTCGCAACGAAGATTTGGATTCGCAGCGTTGCCGTCCGGAATTCGCTCAGGCGATGTACGACGATCTGCGTTGGCTGGGAATTGAATGGTCGGAGGGGCCGGATTGCGGCGGTCCGTTCGGTCCTTATTCGCAGAGCGAGCGGCGGGTGCATTATCTGGCGGCGTGGGAAAAGCTGCGCGATTTGGGGATGATCTATCCCTGCACCTGCTCTCGGAAGGATGTAGCGCAGGCGGCCGGAGCGCCGAATGAGGGGGACGATGAGCCGGTGTATCCGGGGACTTGCCGCCCTGTCGCCGGAGCCGCTCGGCTTCGCCCTCGCGGGACGGCCGAGGCGGCCGTCGCTACATGTTCCCAACCGGGCGGAGTGAACTGGCGGTTTCGGGTGCCCGATGGCGAGGAAATAGCTTTCACCGATTTGCATCTTGGTCCGCAGCGCATGATCGCGGGTCGGGATTTCGGGGACTTCATTGTTTGGCGGCGCGATGATGTGACTGCGTATCAACTCGCCGTCGTGGTCGACGATGCTGCCATGAAAATTACGGAAGTAGTTCGCGGAGCGGATCTTCTGATGTCCACAGCGCGGCAGATTTTTTTGTTTCGGGCCCTGGCTCTCACTGTGCCGGAATACTACCACTGCGATCTGGAGCGCGACGAGGCCGGAGTGCGACTAGCTAAGCGGCAGGATGCCCTGAGTATCCGCAAGCTGCGAGAGATGGGATGGCCTCCGGAGCGCGTGCGTAATGGGCGATGAGTCTGCGGGCTTGATGCCCGGATGCGGCAACCCGTAAACTTACAATATGCACGTGCATTCTCATGCCGCGGGCGGGCCGACGCGAGTTCTGAAGATCTCGCTGGGCGTAACCCTGGCCTATATCGCGCTGCTAGTGGTCGCAGGCATTCGGGCGCACTCACTCGCCCTGCTCTCAGAGGCTGGACACAATCTTTCCGATTTCCTGGCATTGCTGCTGTCGCTGGTTGCGCTCTACTTCCAGTCTCGCCCGGCGAGTTCTACCAAGACCTATGGCTACCAGCGCGCTGGAGTGCTGGCCGCCCTGGTGAATGCGGGCTCGCTGGTGCTGGTTTCGTTTTTCATTTTCTACGAGGCCGTCAAACGCATCCAGCATCCCGAGCACGTGCAGGCCGGCGTGATGATGTGGGTAGCGGCGGCCGGCGTGGTGATGAACGGAGCGATCGCGCTGCTGCTCTACCGCTCCGGCGGTGACGTGAATATCCGCAGCGCCCTCTTGCATGAAGTGGGGGACACGCTTTCCACGGCAGCCGTAATTGTCGGCGGCTGGGCGATTCTGGCGACCGGGAACTATTGGATCGATCCCGCGCTTTCGATCGGAATTGGCGCGCTCATTCTGTGGTCCGGCTACGGCATCGTGCGTGAGACTCTGAACATTCTGCTGGAAGGTACGCCGCGTGGTATGGAGCTCGAAAAAATTGAGCTGGCGATCCGGGCGATTGAGGGAGTGAACGACGTCCACGACCTGCATGTGTGGAGTATTGGCTCGGAGTCACACGCTCTTTCCTGCCACATTTCGATTGCCGACATTCCGCCTTCGGTCAGTGAGCGCATTCTGCGCGATGTGAAGGAATGTCTGCACCACGGCTTTCGCATCGACCACACCACCATCCAGTTTGAGCATGTGATCTGTGAGACCGCCCACGGATGCGTTATGCCGGTCGGGGTCAGCGAAGGGCACCAGCATCACCATCACTGAGCGCTACTTCGCCTGCCTTTCGAATATCTCTTTTGCGCGCTCGATGGTGTCAGCCTCTTCCGCTGCTTTGTCGGGACGCAGCCGGACGATTCTCGGAAAGCGCAGCGCATATCCGCTTTCGTGCCGGTCCGACTGCATCATGTTATTGAAGGCCACCTCCAGCACAATCTTCGGTTCGACGATGCGGCGAAAGCCCTGGTCCTCAATCGTGTGCTCGACGAACCACTTCGTCATCTCCGCAATCTCCGCATCGGTGAGACCCGAGTAGGCTTTCCCGATATTCACCAGTCGGTCTTTGTCCCTATCCCAGACGGCGAAAGTGTAGTCGCTGAGGACGCCGATGCGTTTGCCGTGGCCGTATTCCGCGGCCGTGACGACCACATCGAGTGTGGCCAGTTCGCGCTTCATCTTCAGCCATTGCTTTCCGCGTTTGCCGGGAGTGTAGGGCGAGCTGAGATCTTTGATCATCAGGCCTTCGTTGCCGCGTTCCTGTGCAGCTGCGAACAATTCTTCCAAATGATCCGGGGAAGTAGCCTGAAAGACCGGCGCACGGATGATGCTGGCGGCGGCAATTTCCCTCTCGCCCCCAAATTCTAGTTGGCCTTGTGCAGCGGTGGTGTGCAATCTGCCGGGCTTCCGCGTATCCGCAAGAAGTTTGTCGAGAATGCGGGCTCGCTCGCGCAGTGGAAGATCGATCGTCAACTCGCCGTTGCAGTACAAAATGTCGAAGGCGAGGAAGGCGACGGGATTCTCGCGGAGCATTTTCTCGCTTACCTTCTTTCTACCAAGCCGCTGCTGCAAGGCGCTGAACGGCCGGGCCCGCCCCAGGTTTGTGGCCTTTGTCTCGCTTGAGCTGGAAGCAAGTTCGTCCACGATCTGGTTGGCATCTAAGCGCTGGTCTGGATATTCCCACGCAACAATCTCTCCATCGAGAACGGCATCTAGCGGCAAACCCGCGATCGCGTCCGGAAGTTCCGGGAACGACTCCGTGATCTCGTCGCGCGTGCGAGAGAAAAGTTTCACCGTGCCGTCCGACACGTGAGCCTGCGCCCGTATGCCGTCGTACTTATCTTCCACTCCAGCCTCGGCGAAGTAGCTGAGCCCTTCTTCGGCGGACTCAATCGGACTCGCCAGCATGAAACCGAGAGGATGAAACAGCCGCATCCTCGCCTCGGCGAGAGCCCCTTTTTCCGCGAGACGAACCGTCTGTCCGATATCGCCGAGAAGCATGTTGGCGCGTTGCACAACGGCCAGCGGCTGATCGTAAGCCTTAGCAATTCCTTCTTCGACCAGGCTCTCTTTCAGACCGATGCGCAGGTCGCCAGTCATGATCTTGACGATGTATTTCGCTTCCATTGGAGTCGCGCGCGAAAGCAGGTCGCGTACTAATAAACCTTTGGCGGCAGGTCCGCGGGCAGCAGCAACTTCGCGAAATGTTTTCTCTACTCTGCTCGGGGTCAGGCTGGATGCAGGTTTGTCAGGGAGCAAATCCCCGGCAACCGCGCCGAGGTCACCGAGCCTGCGGTATGCGGATTCGAGGTCAGCACTGCTCTTCCCGGCGAGGTCGGCAACAACCTGCCAAAGCGAGCGCCCGCCGATTTGCAGCGTAGCTTCTTCCCATGCCGGAAACGGACGACCGGTAAGGAATACGGCCGAAATGGCAGCTTCGTCCGCGACGCAAGATTTCAGGTAGTCGGCAAGGATGGCGGTCTTTTGCAGCCTCTTCGTGGTCGCTGCGATGGCTTCGCACGTTGCCGCAAATCGCTTCATGAGTCGTTGGATGATTCCCAGCGCCAGCGATCCACGGCGATGGGCTAGTTGTGGACGTGCGGGCTCTGCGCCGGATTCTGCTGGTGGCCTGCGGGTTCCTTCACCACCTTGACGTCAAAACTTACCGGCAAAGTTTTCGGCGGGAAGCATTGTCCGTTGTCGCAGGCCTGGTAGCGCAGGACGCCGTGCAGGATGTATTTCCCCGGCACGACCGAATGCAGCGGATGGACGGCAACCTTCACGGTGAAGTCTCCGCTATAAACGCTGAGCGTTTCATCCGGCGAAAAAGGAAACTTGATCTTCTCGCCGTCAGGATACTTGGTTTTCCCCAGAACGATGTCGGTGGGCAGGTCCAGACTGAGCGTGGTCGGAATCAGATACTCCGACTGTGGCACGTTGGAGTTGATATGAAATCCGGCACTCACCCGGAAGTTCAGATCCACCATGGTCTGCGCAGCTCGCTGCGCCACGACGAGCGGCACGGGAGCGATTGAGACTGAGGGCGAAGGCGGCATCTGCGCCCAGGTGACCCCGGTTAGCAGCAGCACCAGGGCGCACGCCAATACGTATTTAAAATGCGTGTTCATAGTTGAATGGTAGAGCGCATTCTTTGTTGCGACTGTTGTCATTGTTGAGGCTGCATCGCCGCCGTCGCGGCAGGAGTCCCTTGAGTATTGAGCGCTTTTTTGACAGCATCCTCGATTTCAGCCTTGCCCTTCAATCCGATAATCTTGTCGACGACCTTGCCGTCGCGCCCGATGAAAAAGCTCTCGGGCAGGGCTGGAACACCGCCGTACTCCTCGCCCACAGCCTCTTTGCCAATCAGAACCGGATAGTTCACTCCCATGTCCTTAGCGAACTTGGCGATGTCATCTTTGCTGGAATCATCCATGGCGACGCCGACAATCTGCAAGCCCTGTGCGCCATACTCGTTCTGCAGTTCAACGAACCAGGGCATCTCGATCTTGCAGGGCGCGCACCAGGTAGCCCAGAAATTCAGCAGCACCGCTTTACCACGCAGATCTGAGAGGCGTATGTTCTGGCCGTTGAGCGACTCGAGTGTGAAATCCGGAGCCGGCTTCGAGATGGTGATACCGGAGAACGAACCGTCCGATCCCCCGGCAGATGCCGACCGGCGCGCTTGATGGTAGCCGAAGTAGAGCATTACGGCGATCACGACGGCAACCACAACTAGAACCATGGGATTCCGGTTCGGCTGCGGAGGCGGAGCGCTTGGGCCAGGATTTTCGCCGAGGCCCGGATTTTCTGGTGCGGGATTATTTACGAATTCGTCGGACATAAAACTTCACCCTCAATTACAAAGCAAAACGATTCAAGAACGACAACCAGCTGGAAATAAGCGTAAAGCGACCGATCACCAACAAAATTCCGAGCGCGATCAACAGGCCGCCAGACGCCACTTCCAGCGCGTGCATGTGAGACCGGAAGCGGCTGTAAAACTTCAGGAAACGCTCCATCAGGAGCGAGGTTAGCAAGAACGGCACCGCCAGCCCCAGCGAATAAACGCCCAACAAGACGACTCCCTTGACCAGAGTATCCTGCTCGCTGGCCAGCGTCAGGATGGCCGTGAGAATCGGCCCCAGGCATGGCGTCCATCCAAAAGCAAAGGCGAATCCGATCACGAATGCCCCGATCGGAGTGCTGCTCCCTTTCACGCTATGCAGCCGGGCGTCCATGTATAGCGCCTTGATCTTGAAAATTCCAGTCAGGTGCAGGCCAAAAATGATAATCACCACGCCTGCGATGATTGACAGCGTGTGCTTGTAACGCGCCGCAATCTGGCCCACCTCCGTGGAAATCGCGCCCAACGTGATAAAGACCACGCTGAATCCGAGGATGAACCCAACAGAATTCACCATCACCCGCCGCATCAGCTGGCCTTGCGGCGCCTTCAACTCTTCCACGCCGGCGCCGGAAATCAGAGAAACATAGCCCGGCACAAGTGGAAGCACGCAGGGCGACAAGAACGAGATCAGGCCTGCAAAGAAGGCGGCAATCGGCAGTGGAAGGCTCGACATTCGTTCTTATTGTACCTGCTGGGCCACTACTCTCCATAAGACGTACGGGCAGGGATTTAGTTGCAAAAGGGCGCCGGTCAGTGAGGCTTCTGGGCAGGGAGCGGAACGGCCTGGGGCTGCGCTTCTGGCGCCGATTCCAGCAATTTGTGGAAGATACCGGCGGGCACAATCGCAGACAGCACCGCCCGGCTGTCCTCTTGCCGCACCTGCAGGCTGTCAAAAAGAGTTTTCAGGTCGGCATCGCTGCCCGGCGTTCCAACCGAGACTTCCGCGCTGCGAAACATGGTCAGATAGGTGTTTGTCTTGTCCGTAATCGCGCGGGCTTGTTCGTCGTTGCCAGCCCACGCTTCAGCCCGCACATGCAAAGTAGCTGTGCGCAGCGGCAGATGCAGAGGGTTATAGCTGGCCGAAACGACCAGGTCGGCCGGGTTGGAAAATATTTCAGACCATGGGTCAAATCCTGCTTTTGGCGGAACCCGCGCGATCAACCAGAAAGGGCTCGCCAACTGCACTCGCTTGAAATAGCGCCGCAACAGCGCAGGGCCGCCAAACGGCGAAGCAAGCCGTCGCGAACGGTCGACCATGCCATGAATGACCGCGGCGTCATCCAGGTTCGATGCGGCCACGGTGTCGACGTTCAGGATTGCGACCCGGAATGTCCGGCCCTGGATCGGAATCGTGAAAATATCGATGGAGTCGTAATTCTCAACCGAACTGGCCGTCCGTTTCAGGTAAGCCACGCACTTAGTGCGGTCGAACTTCGCTGTAAACACCTCGGAAAACCGCGGCTCAGGCGCAGTTCCGCCGGTTCCTCCACCGGGCCACTGATTCGGGTAATGGATGGCAAAAGCCGCGGCATCGAGATCACGCTCGAAGTCGAAGCCTGTTTCCTCGACGAAGCGGTCGTAGTCCGGATCTCGCCCCACCGGGATGAGCGGTTTTCCAGCATTTCCTTTACGAACCCAGGTCAGATCGACATAGACAAACGCGTCGGCACCCGGCAGAAGCCGGGCCGCTTCTGGCGGTGCACTCTTTCTGAGTTGGACGGCGAGCGTGATGGCCGCGGCTATGACTACGACCACCAGAAGGATGGGGAGAGTGCGTTTAATCCGCATGAAAATGCGATCGAAGGAATGATAGCACTATCGCTTCCCGGGGGATGTCCAAGAGCGCTTTTCTGGCTGGCAAGTTGCCTTTGTTCCGCGCGTGCGGGCATGATGGAACTGGCGGTCGCGTCGGCAGTCCAACGGAAAGGCGAGTCCGCGAACCAGAACTATGACGCGTCTGCCGGACTCCCACGCTGCTATCTTAGGGATCATTTTTTTGCTGGCGTGGCTGAGTCCTGCTAGCGCGCAGGACAACTACGAAATTCAGGTTTACGGCGCGGAAACCGTCGCTCCCCGCTCGACGATGGTTGAGATTCATTCCAACTTCACCGTCGACGGCAGCAAAACGGTCGTCGATGGCATGCTGCCCACCAATCACGCCGAGCACGAGACTCTGGAAGTCACGCAAGGTGTTAACGACTGGTCCGAGGTCGGCTTTTATCTCTTCTCCAGTATTCAGCCGAATGACGGATGGCAATGGGTGGGCGATCACATTCGTCCCCGCGTGCGCGTCCCGGAGCGCTGGCACTGGCCAGTCGGGGTAAGTATTTCGAACGAAATCGGCTACCAGCGCGCGGCTTTTTCTCCCGACACCTGGACTTGGGAAATCCGGCCCATCATCGATCAGAAAATCGGACCGTGGTATTGGTCGTTTAACCCGACGCTGGACCGTTCGTTTCATGGTCCCAGCGTGAACCAGGGGGTTGTATTCTCTCCCAACGCCAAAATCAGTTACGACATCACCAAGAGAATTGCCGGGGGGCTGGAGTATTACGCCTCATATGGCTCGCTGGCTGGATTCGACTCGCTGCGCGATCAGCAGCAACAGTTCTTTCCGGCAATCGATGTGGATTTCGGGCCGCAGTGGGAGTTCAACTTCGGAGTTGGCGTCGGCGTAACGCACTCCACCGATCACCTGATCGTGAAGTGCATCGTGGGGCGGCGCTTTTCCTGGCCTCACGGCAAGAAATAGTTGCTCTATTCGTAGCGCAGCGCTTCCACCGGATCGAGCTTCGAAGCTCGCATCGCCGGAACCAGGCCGCTGATCACGCCCACCACCAGCAGGACCAGGGTGGAGAGGATCACAGTCATCATCGAGATTCGCAGATGGATATCGCCCTGGCCGGAATCGTCTTCAAACAGCGGCCCCATCATGGGCAGGGTGCCGACCGACCACGCGATCAAGTAGGAAAGCACCACGCCGATCGCGCCGCCGATCAGCATAATCAGCAGCGTCTCTGCCAGAAATTGCAGCTTGATGTGGCGCTTGCGCGCTCCCAGCGCGCGCCGCAGACCGATTTCACGGATGCGTTCGTCCACCGACACGAGCATGATATTCATCACGCCCACGCCTCCGATCCCGAGAGTCAATGTGCCGATGAAGGTCAGCAACACTTGCAGTCCAATCGTCAGCGCGTCGATCACCGGACGAAATTCGTCGCGCCCGAACATCTGCAATGCTTTTGGGTCGGTGGGTGAAAAATTCTGCCGCTCGGCGATCGCGGCCAGCACCTGCGCCATTGCCTTTTTCTCGAACTGCGGAGCGATGGGTTCAAACACCATCACGGCGGCGTAGCGCGTGTTCCACAAATCCCCAGCCGCAGAATACGGAATCCACGAGGACTCGTCGTCGCTTGAAAAGTAGTTGCTGAGCTGAATCTTCCGCGCCATGACCCCAATCACAGTGAAGCGTACGCCGGACACTTGCACCGTCTCGCCCACCGCCGGACGACCGCTGAACAATTCCTCTTTGAGCCGTCCGCCCAGGAAGATCACGCGCCGTCGCTCGAGTTCATCCTCGGCATTAATCCAGCGGCCTTCCGACGGAACTTCGTTGCGCATCTCGCCATACTCCGGACAGACTCCGCGCACCGGTGCCGTTCCCACGATGCGGTCTCCGTAGGCAATTCCGGGGCGTCTGACCGTCTCGAGGCATACATGCTTTACCAGCGGAGCGGTCTGCTTCACCATGTCCAGATCGGCTTGCTCGAGCACCACCTTTTTTCCAGCGCGCTGGCCTCCCGGCTGTTCGCTGGTCTGTTGCGGCCAGCAAATCACTGCGCCTTTGCCAAATGCGTCAAAACCATGCACCAGAACGCTGCGGAAACTGTTGCCGTAGGCGATCAGCAAAGTTACCGTCGCGATGCCCCAGACGATCCCCAGCATGGTGAGAAAGCTGCGGGTCAGGTTCCGCTTAAGGGCGATCCAGGCCTCGAGAATAATTTCAATCAGCATTTCTGAAACCTTGAACCAAAGATGCGAAGCGCCACGAAACTCCAGGATTTCCTTCGTGAACCTTCGTGTCCTTAGTGGTTGAAGCTCTTATCCGCCCGCCTCATACCGCAACGCCTCAATCGGATCAATCGACGCCGCCCTGCGCGCGGGATACAAAGCCGCACCCACGGCGATCGCTCCCAGCAAGCCGGCCGCGATCAGCCCGGAACTCCAACTCGGAATCAATCCCGCAAAGAAGTCGGGCATGGGCAACAAGTTCACCAGCCCGCATAAACCGAACGCAATGCCGAGCCCAATTCCTCCGCTCAGCAGCGCAATGATCAGCGCCTCAATGAAAAATTGCCGCAGAATCGTACCCGCCGGAGCGCCAATCGCTTTGCGCACGCCAATTTCGCGAGTCCGCTCCCGCACCGCGACCAGCATCACGTTCATTACGCCGATACCGCCTAAAACCAGGGTCACGATGCCCACCGCTCCCAGGAAAAACTTCATGCCATCGGTCATCGTCTTGAAGGCCTGGGCCTCCTGCACCGTATCCCAGATCGGACACGCTTCTTTGTCAGCCGGATCGTAGCGGTGCATGCGCGCCAGCGCGGCGCGCACTTCGTGCTTGCAAGCCTCATGCTGCTCGACCGATTTCGGGGTCACCAGCAGTTGATCGAAGGTGGAATCGGTGCCCGGCGGTTTGTCCGGAAAATCGCGCCGCATCGCGGCAAAAGGCAGGAAGACTTTGTTCACATCCCAGCCGTCGTAACTCGAGTCCTGCTTTTTCTTGGCCATTACGCCGATGACGGTGTAAGGAAAATCGTTCAGATAAATGGTGTCGCCCACGGGATTGCGTCCGGGGAAAAGCTGCTTGGACGCATCCGATCCGAGGAACGCCACACGCCTGGCCTCGCGCATGTCATCCCAGTCATAAAAGCGTCCGGAGCCAACGTCCAGGCTGCGAATGTAGCCAAACGGCGGATAGGACCCCGTAACCGTGAATGCCGCATTATTGAAATTGCTGTGCACGCGAACCGTATCCTGCTCAAGCTCGGGAATCGCGTACTCGCAGTCCGGAGAATCGGCTTGCACCACAGGCACATCCTCATCTTCCCAGTGCACGACGCGGCCGGCATGCGTGCCGCCCGCCTGCAGGCTGGTGCGGCCGTGGAAAACGATCATCACATCCTTGCCCAGATTCCGCGCCTGCGCTTCCTGGCCCTTGCGTAGCCCTTCGCCGGCTGCCACCATGAGCACGATCGAGACAATGCCCCAGGCAATGCCGAACATGGTGAGAAAGGCGCGCAACTTGTGCGACCACAACGTTCTCAGGACGTCGGAGATAAGATCGCGTACCGTCATGCTAGTAGGTTGGACGGAGCCGGGAGGAGAAAGTAATCCTCTCAGGCCAGCCTAATGTTAGATACGCATGGGGCCGGGTTTTTGTTCACCGGAAAACAGACTCAAACCGGCATCAGACGAATGTGGTCGAGCCACCCGTCGAACTCCTTGAGGGCTAGCTCACATTGCAGCCGGTGGCGTTCCTTGCGATCGCGAATCTTCTTTTCCAGCGGCGGTAGAAGATCGAAAGTGATGTTTGCTGGCTGAAAGTTTCGCGGATCGGCGTGGGTGACATAGTGCGTGAGCGAGCCGAATGCGGATGCGCGCGGGGCGGGGCCAATTTCCTGGCCAGAGATTAACGCAGCAGCGTGAATTCCGCTCAGCAATCCGGTGGCAATCGATTCCACGTACCCCTCGACCCCGCAAATCTGACCGGCGAAGAATACTCGCGGATGAGACTTCATTTGCAAAGCGTTGCTTAACAAAGCAGGGGAGTTGATGTAAGTGTTGCGGTGAATCTGCCCGTAACGCATGAATCGCGCATTCTCCAGGCCCGGAATCAGTCGCAGGACGCGCGCCTGCTCGCCGAACTTCAGATGATTCTGAAATCCGACGAGGTTGTAGGAATCCGCCCGCAGATTCTCCTGGCGCAACTGAACCACCGCGTAGGGCATTCTGCCGGTTCGCGGATCAATCAGTCCCACGGGCTTCATCGGCCCAAACCGCAGCGTGTCGCGGCCGCGCCGCGCGATTTCTTCGATAGGCAAACAACTCTCGAAATAGTTCAGCTTTTCCCACTCGCGTTCTTCGACCGATTGCGCCGCCAGCAGCGCGTCGTAGAAAAGGTCGTATTCCTCTCGTGTCATGGGGCAGTTAATGTAGTCCGCCGAGCCCTTGTCATACCGCGCCGCCATGTACACCCGCGTCATGTCGATTGAATCCGCTTCGACGATGGGACTGATGGAATCGTAAAAATATAGCTGTTGAGCTTCCGCGTCTGACGCACTCGGACTTGCACTCAAGCGAGCAATCTCGCGAGCCAGTCCGTCCGAAGTCAGCGGCCCGGTGGCGATAATGGTCACGGCCCCATTTTCGTCGACGGAAGAAACTTCCTCGCGACACACAGTGATGTGCGGCTCACGCGAAATAACTTCCGTGACTCGCGCCGCAAACGTCACGCGATCCACGGCCAGGGCATGTCCGGCAGGAACGGCGCAGTCGCGTGCAATCTTTATCAGCAGCGAGTCCGCGCGCCGCATCTCTTCCTTCAGCAGCCAGGGAGCGGTGTTCTCGCTATCCGACTTGAGCGAATTCGAGCACACCAGTTCGGCGAAGTCCGCAGTTTGATGAGCCGGCGTCGAGCGCACCGGACGCATCTCGAATAACGAAACGTCAATGCCGCGCTGGGCGCACTGCCACGCCGCTTCCGAGCCGGCAAGACCGGCTCCAATAATGCGCACGCCAGCGGAAGATTTGTCGCTCATTTGGGCCAAAGGTTCCAATCGATTTGATTCTCTGTTTATACACCGGCGCGCCGGCGGATGATGGGTGCGGGCCCACCGGGCTTTAGCGTTGGATGGGGGTGGACTGCGCGGCAATGCAGATCCAAGTGGAATTTTTGAAGACCCAGGTGTCCATAAAGCGCCCGCGAACTAGCTTAAGTTTGCCGCCATTGAAGAGGTGCGCTTCGTAGATGCCGGTCGCGACAGCCGTATCTCCAAACAGTACCACCGACATTGATTGGGTCACGACTTTCTGCAAGTGCGCCGTCTTTACCCTCGCCAGGAACTCCGCCTTGGTCATCAGTGTGCCGTCGTCCTCGACGTAGACCATTGCATTGTCGAAAATCGAGTCCAGCGCTTTGACGTCATTGACCTCTTCCGCCTGATTCCACGCGTGCTCAAGGGCCAGAATTCTCGTACGTGCGGCGGCTTCATCAGATGTCTGAGACCAGCAAACTTGACCGCATCCCATGAGCATGCCAACGCAGAGCAGCGTCAGAACATAGTTTCTCATGTGCCTTATATCGGCAAAAAGACCCCTGGCCTTTACCATTCGATAAGCGCTCGACGGCGCAGGCTGAGGACCCGGCCGTCAGAGAATCTCCCGCATATCACCGACTCGCCGCGTCACCCGTTCGCGATCGAGATATTCCAGGAGCGGGATCGCGTATTTACGGCTTACTCCCGTCAGTTCCTTAAATTTCGCCACATCCATCCTCGGCGCCTTCTGCTTTTGAGTGGCGAGGATCCGGCGCAATTCTTCGAGCGCGCTGCGGTGGAAGAGCAGATCTTCTGAGATTTTGATCAGAGATTTTTCGCGCAGCAGCAAAGTTACGATTTTCTGCGCCCGCGCCCTGTCGACTCTCAGGCCTGCCAGCACATCGGGAAGCGCGGGAACCTTCAATCCTGCAGATTGAAATGCCTGCTCAATTTTATTTTTCGATTCCGCCTCGTCGTCCTTTAACTGTGCTCCATGCCCGGGAAGACGCACCAGATCTCCTGCAACTTCGATCTGTTTATCGCTAAGCAACGATGCCAGGGCCGCCTCGAACAACTCCGCGGCCATGTTGAAGGCACGCGATACTTCCTCAAGAAGTTCTCCCTTGGCCATCCCGGGCCGCAGGGGATCGTTCTTATGAAAAGCATCAACAGCGATTCGCAGACTCTGTCTGGCTCGATCGAATTCAGGCGCGGCGAACATTCGATCGTGCAAGCGCAGGAGCGATTTCTGGTTCGCCAACCGCTGTGCAAGGTCCGCTATCTCATCCCGCCGCCAACCCGTTTCCGCCACCGCTTCTCGAAGCGATAAACCGTACTGACCCCGCCGCTGCACCCTCGCCGAAAGAATCAACTCTCGAGTCCCGGTGGCAAATGCTGGTAATGTCCCCGCCACAGCGGTCGCGTTCGGTTGGCGACGATTCCCCTGCTTTTTGGTGATCAAAGGCAGCGCGTCGAGAATTTGGCCGCCGCCGATCGTGACCACCGGGGAAAACTGCCGCACGATGAACCGATCTCCCGGCAAAAGCAAGGCAGGCTCAGGCAGTATGAGGCGTGCAAAATGAGTTTCTCCAGCGCCCATTCTAACGCTCCCATGGAGTCTTACTTCCGCCGTAGTTTCCATCGTATGGGAGTGGAAGTGGACGCGTGCCCGGTTCTTCAAGGTGCGTGGCGCAGAAGAAAGAAGCTGCATTTGAACGTCAATGAGCCGCGTCGCGGAAAAGGTCTCCGCGGGCGCCAGAACCATTCCGCGCGCCAGTTCTTCTGTGGTCGCCCCGACGAGGTTCAGCGCGGTGCGTTGGCCCGCCATCGCAGCCTCGGCCGTCTCTCCATGCACCTGCACCCCGCGTACCCGCACCCTGCGTCTGGTCGGAAAAACCTCCAGTTCGGCTTCCTTCTGAATCGCGCCAGAAATCAGGGTTCCGGTGACGACCGTACCAAAGCCCTTCATGGTGAAGACGCGGTCAATGGGCAAACGCGCGAGCGCGCGAGAGTCGCGCGGCCGCACATCGGCCGCCGCGAGGACGATCGCCGTTTTCAGATCATCCAGACCTGCGCCGGTCAGCGAACTGACGGCAATAATCGGGGAGGCGGATGCATCCAGAAATGTTCCGCGCAGAAAGTCCTCAATTTCCAGCTTCACCACATCGAGAGTCTCGGCATCAACGGCATCGGACTTGGTGAGCACCGTGATGCCCCGCTGCACACCAATCAGCCGCAGAATGTCGAAATGCTCACGCGTCTGCGGCTTGATGGACTCGTCGGCGGCTATCACCAGCAACACCAGATCGATTCCGCCCACGCCAGCGAGCATGTTGCGCACGAAACGTTCGTGGCCGGGCACGTCCACAAAGCCCAGCCGGAGCGGCGTTCCGTCCAACCCGGGCAGGTCCATGTGCGCGAATCCCAGGTCGATGGTAATGCCGCGCCGCTTTTCCTCCTCCAGGCGGTCCGCGTCAATGCCAGTCAGCGCCCTTACCAGTGCGGTTTTCCCGTGGTCGATGTGTCCGGCTGTGCCGACAATGATCGATTTCATCTCTCCAGAATCGTAGCAGGAGCGACGCAAAGTCTTGTCTATCCTCACGCCCCCATGAAATGCGACAATAGGAATTCCTCCCATGGCTACCTCTTTGACATCCGCAATTGCGCCGGAGACTCTCCGGCAGCATGGCCTGTCCCTCGACGAGTACGAGAAGATCAAGCAGCTTCTCGGCGGGCGCGAGCCGAGCATGACCGAGCTTGGCATTTTCAGCGTGATGTGGAGCGAGCACTGCTCCTACAAATCGTCGCGCGTTCACCTGAAACGCTTGCCGACGCGCAGCAAGCGCGTTCTGCAGGGACCGGGCGAAAATGCCGGCATCATCGACATTGGCGATGGCTGGGCCTGCGCCTTCAAGATCGAGTCGCATAATCATCCATCGTTCATTGAGCCGTTTCAGGGCGCGACGACTGGCGTAGGTGGGATCTTGCGCGATATTTTTACCATGGGCGCGCGCCCGGTTGCAGTGATGGATTCGCTGCGTTTCGGGCCGATCACTCCCGGTCCCCATACCTCGCAGAAAGAACTTCACAAGAATCATTCCATTCTCGAAGGAGTGGTCAGCGGAGTCGCCTCTTACGGCAACTGTTTTGGCGTACCCAATCTTGGCGGCGAAACCAAGTTCGAACCTTGCTATTCGGGTAATCCGCTGGTGAATGCATTCGCCCTGGGGCTGGTTCGGAAGGACGAAATTTTTTATGCGCGCGCTGCCGGCGAGGGCAACCCAGTCATCTATGTGGGCGCGAAAACCGGGCGTGACGGCATCCATGGCGCGACCATGGCCAGCGAAGAATTCAGCGAGGCCTCGGAAGCCAAGCGGCCGAACGTGCAGGTCGGCGACCCGTTCCTTGAGAAACTCTTGCTGGAAGCCTGTCTTGAAGCCATGCAGACGGGAGCGATCGTCGGCATTCAGGATATGGGCGCGGCGGGGCTGACCTGCTCGACCTGCGAGATGGGTGGTCGCGGGCATGTCGGCATTGAGATTGAACTCGATCGTGTTCCACAACGCGAGACGGGCATGACTCCATACGAGATCATGCTCAGCGAATCGCAGGAACGCATGCTGCTGGTAGCGCAGAAGGGCCGCGAGCAGGAAGTCTTCCGCGTATTCGAGAAGTGGGGACTGGATGCGGTCGAAGTCGGCAAGGTGACCACCGACGACAAACTCCGCGTACTGCACCACGGCAAGGTCGTGGCAGAAATTCCGAATCAAGCGCTCACTGACGATGCGCCTGTATACAAGCGTCCGCTGCAGCGCTGGGAACCTCCTGTGCAGCGCGAGATGCCGGAGCAAATTCACATTGGCGGCGGCAGCGACTTAACCGGACAGCTCAAGCAATTGCTGGCCAGCCCGAATATCAGCGGCAAGCGCTGGGTATGGCAGCAGTACGATCACATGGTGCAAACGAACACGGTAGAGGCGCCGGGCGCGGGCGATGCTGGCGTGATTCGAATTAAGAATTCTGATCCCGGCGCGCCCCACCGCGGCCTGGCCATGGCGCTCGACGGTAACGGCAGGTGGTGCTATCTCGATCCGCGCCTTGGTGCCATGCACGCTGTGGCGGAGGCCGCGCGCAAAGTGGCTTGTTCAGGCGCAACGCCCGTAGGCGCGACCAACTGCCTCAACTTCGGCAATCCCGAAAAGCCGCACATCATGTGGCAGTTCTCGCAAACCATCGACGGCATTACGAAAGCTTGCGAGGAGCTGGAAATTCCCATCACTGGCGGCAACGTCAGCTTCTACAACGAGACGCTGGGTGAGGGCATTTATCCGACTCCAGTGCTAGGGGTCGTGGGAATTCTCGACGACGTGACTAAGACTGCGAAAATGCATTTCTCCGGACCAGGGCGCAGCATCGTTCTGCTCCATGCGGGGGAATCGGGCGACGTTACCGACGCACAGAGCGAGTTCGGATCTTCCGAATATGCCAAGGAAGTTCTCGGCACGATTTGGGGATACCCGCCAGAGCTTGATCTGGAGGGCGAAGTCGCATTGCAAAAGACAGTTGTCGAATTGATCCAGCAGGAATTGACGGAATCGGTGCACGACTGTTCGGATGGCGGATTGGCGGTTGCGCTGGCAGAGAAGGCGTTCCCCAAGGGTGTTGGCGCTCGTGTGAATGTCGCTTCTGGCGGGCTTCCTGCAGAGTTCGTGCTGTTCGGAGAAGATTCCAGCCGGATTCTTGTCTCGTGCGACCCCGAGGCTGTGGGGCGAATCAAACAAGTATCCGGCAAGAACAGGATTCAGGCAGAGGTGATCGGTGAAACGATCCCCGGTCGGTTCGAGCTTTCTGTCGATGGCAAAGTTGCAATCTCTGCTCCGGTTTCTGATTTGACGGTAGCGTACGAAAATGCGCTGGAATCAGCGCTGCATTCCGATCCAGAGTTGGTGGGCGCTGACTGAATTGAAGGCCAAGGGAAAAAGTTAAATGCTGAGTTCCGATAAATTCCATGACGAATGCGGTGTCGTCGCGATCTTTGCGCATCCTGAGGCGGAGAAACTCGCTTACCTTGGCCTGCACGCCCTGCAGCATCGCGGCCAGGAATCCGCCGGAATCGTCAGCTCCGACGGGCTCAGCCTGCACCAGCACAAGGCGATGGGTCTGGTCGCCGACATATTCACCGAAGAAACGCTGGCCAAGCTGCGCGGTTCGCTCGCTATTGGGCACACGCGCTACTCGACTGCCGGCGACTCTGCGCTGCTGAACGCGCAGCCCATCAGCGTGCAATCGAATAAAGGCCCCATTGCGCTGGCGCACAACGGCAATCTCGTGAATGCCAATGAGATTCGCGGCCGGCTGGAAAGCCAGGGCTCCATTTTTCAGACGAACAGTGACACCGAAGTGATTGTTCATCTGATCGCGCTGTCGAAGGAACAAACGCTGCCTGAGGCGATGGCGGATGCGCTGCGCCGGGTGGAAGGCGCTTTTTCGCTAGTGATGATGAGTGCCGACCGCGTGTTTGCGGCCCGTGATCCTCGTGGTTTTCGTCCGCTCGCTATGGGCCGCATTCCGGCGACCGAAGGTCACACTCGGGATACGATCGTTTTCGCATCGGAAACCTGCGCCTTCGATCTGATCGGCGCAGAGTACATCCGCGACGTGAAGCCCGGGGAACTCATCGTGGTGGGGCCGGATGAAATCGCCTCGCGCTTCTATTCGAGCAGCATGGCGCAGTCAAGCTGCATCTTTGAGCACGTTTATTTTTCGCGCCCTGACAGCTTTGTGTTTGGCCGCGCCGTGCAGACCAGTCGCGAAAATCTGGGCCGTCAACTGGCGCTCGAAGCTCCCGTTGAAGCCGATCTAGTCGTGCCCGTGCCTGACTCCGGCGTCACCGCTGCCATGGGATACTCCGCCGAAAGCGGCATTCCATTTCGCTTCGCATTGATTCGCAACCATTACGTCGGCCGCACTTTCATCGAGCCGAGCCAGAGTGTGCGCGATTTTGGCGTGAAGCTGAAATTGAATCCGGTGCGCGCCTTGCTGGAAGGCAATCGCGTGGTTTTGGTCGACGACTCGATCGTGCGCGGCACCACCAGCCGCAAAATTGTCCGCATGATTCGCAACGCGGGAGCGAAAGAAGTCCACATGCGGATTTCTTGTCCGCCCACGATCTCCCCGTGCTACTACGGCGTCGACACGCCTTCTAAAAAGCAACTGATTGCAGCCAACAATTCAGTCGACGAAATTCGCAGATACATTGGCGCCGACTCGCTGGCTTATCTCTCGATCGAGGGGCTGAAGCGCGCCTGTGGCGAAGGGGAAAAAGCCACGTACTGCACGGCCTGCTATACCGGCAAGTATCCGACGAACATTGTGGATGTGGAAGAAATTCTGCCTGCCGTCGTGCGCAGCTGAGTTCGCGACTGCGCGTCTCGTCAACTTCAGTTCTGCTTCTTGCGCGCCTGCACGACTCTAGGGATCGATTGCAGGTCTGGCTTGATGCGTACTTCGTCCCACTCATTCAGGAGTTGCGTCACTCCGTCAGCAATGGTCCCGCTGATCTCCATGAGCAGCCATCCGCCCGGTCGGAGCGCGGCATACGCCTGCGGAGCTAGCCGCGCAATTATTTCCAGGCCGGTCGGTCCTGCGAAGACTGCATTGCGCGGCTCAAACTTGCGAACCTCCAGCTGTACCTGATCTTCTTCTGATTCTCCGACGTAAGGCGGATTTGAAACGACAAGATCGAAGGGAGGATCTAATCCTTCGAGCAGATCGGTGTGGCGAAAATGAATTCGCTTCTCGAACTGGTGGCGCGCGGCGTTCGCCTGCGCAACCTCGAGAGCTGCGGGCGAAATGTCCGTGGCATAAATCTCTGCATCCGCCAGTTCCTTAGCTAATGCCAGAGCGATGCAGCCGGAGCCGGTTCCAACGTCTACAATCCTCAACTTGTGAGGCGGGCGCTCCTGCCCGACAGTGGCGCTCAATTCCAGGACGGCCTCGATCAAATGCTCGGTCTCAGGCCGTGGTATCAGAACCGCGGGAGTAACGACCAGATCCAAGCCCCAGAATTCCTGATGTCCCGTAATATATTGGGCGGGCACTCCGCGGGCCCGTTCGCTCAACGCAGCTTCGTAGCGGGATTGCTCATCCGGCGTCACTTCGCGCTCGGGATGCGCATAGAGATAAGCGCGGTCGCAGCCAAGAACAAATCTCAGCAGCAATTCCGCATTCATGCGCGGCGAGGGAACGGTGTCGGCGGTGAGACGGGCAGTGCCCGACGCCAAGGTTTCCTTAAGTTGCACGATTTATTTGAACACGAACCCGAACCAGCGCTGCAATAAATCAGAATTGCGGATTGCGCCGCGCGATTTCTGCGTTCAAAACTGTGGCGTATGCGACCCATGCGGCGTAAGGGATAAAGGCATTCGATGCGGCGCGGTCGACTTTGCGCGACGCCACGATATAGGAAAGAATCGATCCTTCCAGCGCCACAATGTCGGCGAGCGCAAGCTTGGGCCGTCGCTGGCCAAAGAAAATCTTTGACCAGTGCGCATTCGCGGCCATTTGCGACATCCAGAGCCGCAAAGCCTTGCTGCGCTGGGAAGACGGAGCCGCGCTCCAGACGCGCCATCCCGACCATGCGATCAGTGCGTAGAGGGTAGTCCAGACCACCGGGAACACTTGGTCAGGAGGCGTGAAGCCGGGCTTGTCGAGCTCGCGATACCACGTGTCGCGATTGCCATTGCGGCTATAGCGGCTGCCATACCAGGCGACTCCGGCCGTGGCGAGGCCGAATCCAGCCAGTGCAAGAAGCGATCGGGATTTCGTCTTCGACATACTGCTTAGGTGAAATCGCGGGCTGAATGGGTTGCCGCCGCAATTTTAATTCGCCTTGCCACTCCAGTGGTAGGCAGAGATAGATCATCTGGCCGATGTGATGCTGCATGTGAGCTGCGCAATGGATGAGGATGTCGAGCCGGTTGGCGCAGTTGGTGCCGACTCCTGAGTACGCTTTCGTCCAGCATTCAAGCGACTGTTTGTTTACGGTATCGACCACCATCGCAACGGCGCTATCCAAACTCTGCAGAGCGGCATCTTTCGACGGAGGATTCGGGTCCGCGAACTCACGCGGGCGGTCGCGGACGTAACCCGTATTCGCGATCTGGGCTCCGATGTAGTAATTCAAATTGCCGGTCAGATGCAGGACCAGATGGCCGAAGCTGTTTCCATAAGCGAATGGCTTTTGCCAGAACTGAATGTTGGTGAGTGGCGCGGCGAGTTCGCGCACGCGAGCAGAATTGGCCTGATATCGATTTGCAAGAACGGATGCGACGGCACTGTCGAGCTGGGACATGTTCTCTCCCACTTCGCGAGAAGTGACTCCCGCGTCCTTCTCCTAAACCACGCTGGTGGTTTCCTGTTTCAATTTTTCTGCCTGGTAATGGGTGATCAGGGCCTCGATCAACGGCTGGATTTTTCCATCCATAACGGCGTCGAGTTGATGGATGGTGAAACCGATGCGGTGGTCGGTGAGCCGGTTTTGCGGAAAGTTATAGGTGCGGATCTTCTCGCTCCGATCGCCCGAGCCCACCATAGCCTTGCGTTCCTTGGCCAGGGCCTGCTGCTGCTTATCCATTTCGATCTCGTATAGACGAGATCGCAAAACGCGCATACCTTTTTCCCGGTTCTTGATCTGTGACTTTTCGTCCTGGCAGCTCACGACCGTGTTCGTCGGAATGTGCGTGATCCGAACCGCAGAGTAAGTCGTGTTCACCGACTGACCGCCGGGGCCTGACGAGCAGAACGTGTCGATGCGCAGATCCTTGGCTTCGATTTTCACGTCGACGTCTTCGGCTTCCGGCAGCACCGCAACTGTGACTGCTGACGTATGCACGCGTCCCTGTTGCTCGGTCGCGGGTACGCGCTGTACGCGGTGTACTCCGCTCTCATACTTCAATTGAGAAAAGACGCGTTTGCCTTCGATAATCGCAATCACTTCCTTCAAGCCGCCGACTGACGACTCCGACGTCGACAGCACTTCCACTTTCCACCGCTGCATCTCGGCGAATCTGGTGTACATGCGGAAGATTTCCGCCGCGAATAACGTGGCTTCATCTCCGCCGGTGCCGGCGCGGATTTCCAGAATCACGTTCTTTTCGTCGTTCGGATCCTTGGGGAGCAGCAGAACTTTCAGCTCCTCTTCGACGCCTCCGACGCGCGCCTGCAGTCGGTCTAACTCTTCCTGCGCATAGGCACGCATCTCGGCATCTTTCTCGTCGGCGAGCATGGCGCGGCTGTCCGCGATTCCCTTGGTCAAATCCTTGTATTCGCGATATTTCTCGACGATCGGCGCGATTTCGGCATGCGCCTTGGCAGTCTTCTGGTATCGCGACGAATCGTTGACGATGTCCGGCGAAGCGAGGGCCTGAGTGAGTTCGTCGTAACGAGCTTCGATCTGATCTAATCTCTCAAACATATCTGTCAGCTTCCGTAGAGACGTAGCTTGCTACGTCTCGGCTGGGCCGCGCCGATTCAGTCGGCAGGTGAGACGTAGCGAGCTACGTCTCTACGGCATTGTAGTTTTAGTGGGAAACGAAGAGGAAGTATTCGCGGGGGGACCGCTAGGCAATTACCAACTCGCCGCCGCGCTCTTTCTCGAGCGACATGGCGTGGTCGAGGGCAACGATTGCGCATTGGGCCTGCTCATCGGACGGAGGCTGGGTGGTGATCCTTTGCAGCCACAAGCCGGGAGCCGTCATCAGCGCGAACAACGAGCCGCGATGCTTAGCCGCGAAGCGAATGATCTCGTAGGAAACGCCGGCAATGATGGGCAGCAACACGATGCGCGACGCGAAACCGTGCCCAGAAGGTCGTAAACGGTATCAGCATATAGAAGCCGATCGAGATCAGCATGACCGTCATCAGAAAGCTGGTTCCGCAGCGGGGATGGTAGGTCGAATACTTTTGCACCGCGGCGGTTTCCAGAGGATCGCCGTTCTCAAAGGCGAATACAGTCTTGTGCTCCGCGCCGTGATACTCGTAAACGCGGCGAATATCGCGCCACAGGGAGATGCCCCAGATGAACAACAGGAACAGGCCCAACCGGATGCCGCCGTCTACCAGGTTGAACGCGATCCGGCCGCCGAGCGCGGGATCGATCTTCTTCAGCTCCGTCGCAGCCAACAGCGGAATGTACTTGTACATGAAAATAAAGAAGGCGAGCGAAAAGACGATGTTCACCGCTGCCAGCCAGTTGCTCAGGGTTGCGGCTTTCTCGCGAGTCTCAGACCTGGATTCTGCCGCACTTTGCGCTGGCGGGACAACTGCAGCAGCTTTCGCTCCCTGCTGTTCGCTCTGCATCACGTCTTCAATGGCAACATTCGCCGAGAAGCGCAACGCGCGATACCCGAGATTCATTGCGTAGCCGAGCGTCATGACGCCCCGCACAATCGGCCAAGCCATCCATTTGTGCTTTTCCGAAGGACGGTCCAGGTTCTCGCTCATGGTGACCACTTCGCCCGAGGGCTTGCGGCACGCGATGGCCCACGCGTGCGGAGAGCGCATCATCACGCCCTCAAGCACGGCCTGTCCGCCGACGAGGGTTTCCTCACCGCTCTCAAGAGCCGGCAGAAGCTGCACGGCCACCATAAACCGAAGGTAGTTTCGCAAAAAACGCACGTGTATTGGATGATCCTTCCGGGGGAGACGCACCAAACACTAGGTTACCACAGCTTTCCAAGGCGGCTGAGCTGATATCTGCCGTTGTTCCAGCCGCTTAGAGCCTCCCTCCGTGCCGCTACTCGACATTTTCATTCCAACGCACGGTTCTCCGCTCCCGGCTGCTCTTGTGCGCCAGCAACACGGACCGCATGGTACGGAGCGCCTGGGCGGCGGTGACGTCCAACGGGACGCCTTTTTCAATGGCATCACGAACATTGGCGTAGAAGGCGCGATAGTCTCCCGCCGCAGTCGGCACTTTTCGTGTCTCACCCGTTACCAGGCTGAGAGTTCCCCAATGCTCTTCCGGTTCTTTGCCCCAGTCCGGGCCCCAGTCTGGCCCATCGGGACAATTGCCACCGCGCAGAATTTCTTCCTGCGGATCCATTCCGTACTTTATGTAGGAGCCCGCAGTCCCATGAATCAGCACGTGAGGGCCGGGAGCATACGCGACGATGCGCGCCCGCAAGCTCGCTCGCGTGTGCGGATATTCCATGGAGACATCAAAGGAATCATCGATCTGTGAACTCGCGCGCTGGGTGAAAGCCGAGGCACAGATCGCCTGTGGCTCGCCGAAAAGGACGAGCGCCTGGTCAAGCAGGTGCGGACCAAGATCCCAAAGAACGCCAGCGGCAGGGAAGTCCGCCTGTTCCCGCCAGGCGTTGGGCTTGCCATTCAGTCGAAAGCGGTCGAAGCGCGCTTCGTACTCGGCGACAGCTCCCAACGTGCCGGAGGTGATCAGTTTCTTGACCGTTTCGAAGGCGCCGTCGTAACGGCGGTCCTGATAGACCGTAATCAGACGGTTGCGCTCGGCCGCCAGCCGCACCAGTTCCTCCGCCTCTCGCATCGTGGGAGTGAACGGCTTGTCGACCACGACATGCCGGCCCGCTTCGAGACAAGCTTTTGCGTAAGAAAAGTGCGAATCGTTGGGAGTGGCTACGACGCACAACGAAATCGTTTCATCAGAAAGCAGTTCGTCCAGCGTGCGCGCGAGGCGTACTTCTGGATATCTCTCCTTCGCTTTCGAAGTGTGACGCTCGAGAATGCAGGCCAGTTCCATCCCCACCACGCCGCGAATCACCGGCGCATGAAACGCTTGCCCTGCCAGACCGAAGCCAATCAGGCCTACTCGTACCATGTGCTGTACCCTTTCGTTGTCATCTGAAATCGCACTCGCTCGATGCGTGCTTTACCGGTCTTTCAACCGCCGCACGAACTTCAGTCCTGACCAGATTTCGGTTACGGCGCAGACTTTCACGTCGACCATTCCTGTGGCGAGCCCCATCTCTCGAACAATGTTCTCATTCAGGTCGGTGGCCACTCCGGAACTTTTCTTAGGCCAGCAAATCCACAGCATGCCTGCCGGAGCGATTTGCAGCGCCAGTTTCTCTAACTCTTCAAGGTCTGCTCTCGACTTCGTGAACCACATCATCAAGTCCACGGGCTTCTTGCCGTTGAGCGCAATCTCACAGCCGGCGAGCGAAGGCTTCAGTTCAGCGCGAATTTCCGGCGGCATCGCCAGGAGCCGCACGCGTAGTCCTTCCTTGATGCCTAACTTCTTCGGAAGTGGCGTACCTGAATATCCAGACATGCGGCGCACTCAAATTCTTCAGAAGCATAGCAAAAGAGAGGGAATAAACTTGCGTGGGCATGCTCGTACTCAGGATTCCTTCATGTGAACTAGGGTGGACGTGCTTGTTCAATGGGCAATCCCGCATCGTGCCGTCAGGCATCGCCGGCCGCAAGTTACAGTATTCCGACGATATCTCGCAGCCCCTTCTTCGCCTACAAATAGATCGTACAGTTGCGAACGGAATCTTCGGAGGTGAAGATGAGATTCGGACCATTCTTGTTGATTGCTCTCGCGCTGCTGATCTGCTGGATTCTTGCGTTCGTGGTATTTCACGTGGCGAGCGGAGTGATCCATCTGCTACTGCTCTTTGCTCTGATCTCTTTCGTGGCGCATTTCCTCTTTGCTGGAAGGAGAACGGCATAAGCCAGTCCTTTTCGCCGCTGGCACTAACCGGCGCTACCGGCGGAAGGCGGTGACTTGGGACTCCTGAAAGTGGGAAGTCGTCAAATGTGAGCGAGCCGCTCACTAGCTTTTTGGACTTACCGGTCCAGATGCTGATGAGCGGCTCGCTCTTTTTCTACGCCGAGGAAGTTTTTTATGCGGTCGCCGTGGAATCCACTGCTAACCACCTCTTCGCCGGCGATCTCTTAGGAAGAATATCCAGGTAGAGCACGGCATAGTAGAAGGCCACCGCCGAGGCGGTGACGGTTGCGAGAGTCAGCGCGAACTCAGTCCATTTCGGTATGTAATAGAACCCGGAAGTTGCCTGGAATGCGGTGATGGAAACGTTCAGCCGGTTTGCCATGAATCCCATCACGACCAATGAACACGTGAAATAGAGCGACTGGGGATTGTGACGCACTTTCGCCCGGCTCAACAAAAGAATCGGAGCGATCACAAACAATCCGATTTCCAGCCAGAACAGCAGAGTCTCTTCCCGCCACATCCACAGGTAAGGCGCTGCGCCGTGAGTGAATAGATCGACGCCCCGCAGGATTGCATACACGTAGAGAAGGGGCGCGATGATCTGGCTCATCTCCGCCAGAACGCTGGAGTCGACCCGCGCATTCAGAGAACGATTGCAAAGGAACACTGCCATGATGGTTGCGGCCAGCCCAGCCGGCACCGCCGAAAGATAAAAAAGCGTTGGAAGATATTGGCTGTACCAGAGGGGATCCAATTTGCCCTTGGCCAGCAGATACAAGCCGCCGAGGAACGACTGATGAAGTGAGGAAAGAATCGCTCCCACCATGACCAGGCCGATCAGCAGGTGATGATGCCATTTGAGGTAAAGCTTGCGCAGTCGAACCCACGGAATGCGTTCCACCAGTGAGGGTGAGAATTCCAGCGCAAGGACGGTGGTGTAAAGCATCACGCACCACGAGACTTCAAATAGCACCGACCGCCGGTTCCACATCACAATCGGATGCCAGATTCTCCACGGCAGCCCGAGTTCGTACATCATTCCGACGATCACCGACAAATAGCCGAGAAACGAGAGCAGCACCGCAGCTCGCACCACCTGCCGATAACGTTCAAAGCCCAGCAAGTACACAGCGGCGGCGATGGCGAATCCTCCTGCCGAAATTCCGACGCCGCACAGGGTGCCGAGGCCAACCCACAATCCCCAGGGCTGGGCGTCGGTGAGATTGGTGGACTGATGAAATCCAAGGAAGAAGCGGGCATAGGCGGCGTACAGACCCGCTGCGAAGATGACTGCTACGACGGTCCGCCAGAAAGTAATTTTAGGAAGCCGATATTTAAACATGACGTGCTCCTTTCACTCCCGCTCGTGGGAGCCCGGCGTAGTTTCCTGGGCCTCAGCCAACGCGACCTGTTTGCGCCGATTCGTGATCCAGTACAAGCTGGCCAGCAGGCCTCCGCCCACCAGCACCACGGTCGGGATGTCTCCCAACGCATTGGCCGTGAGAACGGGCATGGGTTGACTGGGCACGGTCAGGAAGCCCAGCTTTTCGAAGGGAACGTCGGAGATGTAGAACACCGACGTGCCTCCGACCTCTTCGCTGCCGTAAATGTGCTTGACGTATTTCGAATCGAACAAAATCCTCTTCTGCGCCTCTTCCAGAATCTCGTCGCGCCAGCCCGAGATGGAGGCTTGCACCGGGCAGGCTTCCACGCAGGCCGGAGCTTGTCCTTTCGCCTGCCGCGAATAGCACATATCGCATTTCTTCACGAATGGAACCAGCTTCGACCATTCGTAGCGCGGCACGCTGAACGGGCAGGCCACGATGCAGTAACGGCAACCGATGCACTTGGAAGATTCGTAGGTCACCGGGCCCAAGTTCTGTTTTCTTCAGCGCGCCCACCAGGCAGGCGGAAGCGCAGGCCGGATCCTGGCAGTTCATGCACAGTCGCCGTACGAAGCGGTCGCCGTGCTGTTCGACCACGGTCAAGGCCGTCGTCGAGAGCGTGGGCTCGGGGTCCAGCGGAAATCCGTGCGTCTGTTTGCACGCCTGCTCACAGCTCATGCACCCGATGCATTTCGTGATGTCGATCAGTATTGCTTTTGTTCTTGGCATGTTCTTTCTCCTGTGTCAGGAAAGGTCGTTCAATTGAGAAAGAAATCGGTAATCAATTTCTTGCGCAGTTCAGGCTCGACGCGAGCCAGCAGTCCGCTCAGCGGCACGCCGCCATCCTGTGCCAGCGCGGGATTCAGCTTGGCTACGGCTGCATTCAGCCGCGTGACGTTGTAGTGCATCCAGGGCGCGACCATCGAGTCCTGCATCAGATTTTTCTGGTTGGTGGCGAAATCCGGAGTCTTGAGCACCGCGATCCATCCATTTTTGTAGGGATCACTCGCCGCCAGCGAAGGATCCTGAATGACGTCGCGATTCACGGCCATGACCACTCCCTCAACCGGCGAGAGCAGATCGACCGAGTTCTCGCCGGCGTGCAGCGTCATCAGGCGCTGTCCCTGACGAACCCAGCGATTGGGATTGAGCACCTCGATGTTGTCGATCTTTCCGACCACGTCGGCGGCGAATGCATCCAGTCCGACGCGGGCGTCTTCCTGCCCTTCGCGCATGACCCAGGTGTGGCCGGGGTGAAAGCAGTATCCCTTGGGAATCGAGAAGCCATGTTCCTTCGTCATTGCCGGCGCTGGCGGACGGACCGAAATTGCAGGGGAAATTGGCAGTGCCCGCGGAGCGCGAAATACCATGTAATTCACCGTGATGACGACGATGTAGGTCAGTAGCACGAACAGTATCGACATATTGCCTCCGTGCATCGTGCGGCGTTGTTTCTGTGTCTGCTGCAACCACCGCTGCACTTGTTAGTGCACGTCGGTAACAAATCGCACTCACTGTGGTAAGCATTGATCTATAAGGGATTGCGGGCAGCAGGGGTCGAGTCATTCCCGCTTTCGACCAGTGCACTTTGCAGATCGCTGCTGCGTTTTGCAGCGTGGGGCAAGACGGATTATTAGAATGATCTAATTCAGGACGGGTTCCCGCTTGAGCCGCCGCATCAGCGACGTGGGATGAATGCCGAGTATCCTGGCGGCTTGCGTTTTGTTGTTGCCGGTCGCGGCCAGCACTTTGTGAATGTAGTCTTCTTCCAGTTCTCGCAGACTCACCAGCATGTCTCCCGTGAAGGAGTTTCCATCGTTGGACAATACATCCAGCTTGGGTGGTTCTTCATGATCGCGGATCTCTTCCGGCAGAGAGGCGGCATCAATATTGCCTTCCGGGACCAGAATCATGGTTCGTTCGATTACATTCTTGAGCTCACGAATATTGCCGGGCCAGTTATATTGCACCAGTAAATCCGCAGCCTCGGGTGTGAAGCCAAGGAAGTTTTTCTTGAGCTCGCGATTGAACCATCGAACCATGTCGAGGGCTAACGGCAGAACGTCCTCCTGCCGGTCGCGCAGCGGCGGAATTGTGATGGGAACGACGTTGAGGCGGTAGAAGAGATCCTCGCGAAAACGACCGTCGGCCAGCGCTTCTTTGAGATTGGTGTTGGTCGCGGCGATCAGGCGGACATCGATTTTGATGGATCGAGTTCCGCCCAGGCGCAGGAATGTGCCTTCTTCGAGCACACGCAATAACTTCGCCTGCACGCTGGCAGACATGTTGCCGATCTCGTCGAGAAACAGCGTTCCGCCGTGGGCGCGTTCCAGCAGTCCTTCTTTGCGGCGGCGCGCGTCGGTGAACGCTCCCGGTTCGAAGCCGAACAATTCGCTTTCCAGCAATGCATCCGGCAGGGTGGCGCAGTTCAGTTCAAGTAAAGGCTGGTTCGCGCGCGGACTGGCGTAATGGATCGCGCGCGCCAGCACGCCTTTGCCGGTTCCGCTTTCGCCTTGAATGAGAATGGTGGTGCGGTCCGTCTCGGCCGCTTTCTTCGCCACTTCCAGAATCTCGCGCATCACCGGATTCATCGTGACCACGCGGCCGAAATCGTATTGTCCTTTGGCCGTTTCCACCGTGTCACGCACACGGACGCGCAAGGCCAGCATCTCCGAGGCGCGCCTCAAGGTCGCAGCCAGATCGGCCAGGTGAAATGGCTTGATCAGATAATCGTAGGCCCCCAACTTCATCGCTTCGACCGCCCGATCCACCATGTGGTAGGCGCTCATCATCACCACAATGCTCGCCGGGTTCGCGGCCTTGATCTGGCGCAACACTTCCACCCCGTCGATTCCGGGCAGAACGATATCCAGCAGCACGAGGTCCGGCTTTTCGTTCTCGAACGTTTTTAGTCCTTGCTCGCCCGATCCCGCGGTGGATACTTCAAATCCTTCCCCGGTTAACCCGCGACTGATCGTGCACAGGGTTAGAGGTTCATCGTCGATGATGAGGACGGAGTAAGACATGGCTATTGGATGATCGCCTCCATGAAGTCACGATTCTCCGTTCCCAGGGGCGGGTTGTCGCCGGGGGGCAACGGAAGCCGGATCATGACCGCGGTGCCGCGTTGCGGTTCACTCTCGATGCGAAGTTCACCATTGTGGCTGCGCACGTAGGCCTGGCTGATACTGAGTCCCAGCCCCGTTCCTTTGCCGCGCTTGGTGGTGAAGAAAGGCTCAAACACATGGGGTAGCACGTCGGGAGGAATGCCGCATCCAGTGTCGACAATGCGAATGTCGAGAGTATCTCCCGCGGCGGATGCACTCGCAGAAACGGTGATGCGTCCTCCTTCGGGCGTGGCTTGCGCCGAATTCAGCAGCAGGTTCATCAGCACTTGTGAAAGCTGGTTCGCATCGACCCTGACGGAAGGCAGATCCGGCGGAATCTGATTTTCCAGAATTCTTCCGTGCAGCATGGGCTGATGTTGCAGGAAGGCCAGAGTCTCGGAGACCAATCGGTGCAGATTTACTTTGCTGAGGACGAGCGGCCCGGGGCGCGCGTAATTCATCAGACTCCTCAGCGTGACGGAAATCCGTTTGCCCGCTTCGATGCATTGCTCGATCTCGGGTCCGTCCTCGGGCTTCCCATTTTTCAACTCCAGTTCCAGGTGAGAGAGGATTCCGAGCAGCGGGTTATTGATTTCGTGGGCTGCGCCCAGCGCCAACTGCGTGAGCGCGGCATATTTCTCGTACTCCGCAAGTTTGGCCTGAAACTGGCTCTTTTCCTTGCTGAGTTTTCCCTCTTCCGAGAAGCGGCGAAACAGTTCCTGCATGGCCGCATCGCGCTCTTCCTGGCGCTTGCTCAGCAGGACCTGCGTCTTTTTGAGCTGGGTGACGAGGATCACCCTCTGCCGAAGCTGCGCTCTCCAGAGCGCCATCAGCAGAGCGAGTCCGACTACAAGGAACGGAAGTAAGTAGACCGAGGACAAGGGGTAACCCGTAGTTTCGGCTGTGGTTCTGGATTCATTTCCTCAATATTATTTATAAGCCGAAGTCGTACGGTGGGCCGTGATTCAGGTCACGTAGGGCCGGACGGCCGATGTTCAGGTAGCGGCGGACGCATTCGTCCGCCTGCGAGCGCAGCGAGCCCCGGACGAATGATGGCTAAGGGATGTTATTGGGCGGGAGCGTAGTATCCACGGCGCGAACGGACGCGGAAATTTTTCGTATCCTTGGCGATGATTTCGATGGTGCGGTAATGCCCATCCGACTTGAAGTCTGCGGGCTTGTAGGAAATCGAATACTGGCTGCGCAGTTCGTCCTGAATCTCGGCAAAAGCATTGACCACGTCGCGAATCTGAAAGGGAAAAAATGCACGCCCGCCGGTAGCGTCAGCAATGCGCTCCAGAATTTTGTCGTACTTGCTCTTCACGCCGGTCACGTTGGTGCTGATGGTGTAAACGATGGCGTCGGCGCGCTGCGCCATTTCGATGGCCTCACCCATGGTGACGTGACTCTGGTTGTCTTCCCCATCGCTGAGCAGAATGACGGCGCGGCGCACATTCTGCGGGCTGGGCGCCTTAATCAGTTTGTCGCGACAGGCGTAATAAAGCGCGTCGTAAAGCGCCGTGCCGCCGCCGGGGCGCAATTCGTGCACGCCGTGCGCGAGCAAGTCCGTGTTGTCGGTTAAATCCTGCGTGACTTCCGGAGTGGCGTCGAAACCGATGACGAAGGCGCGATCGTAACGCGGCCGCACAATCTGGTTTAGGAATTCGATCGCCGATTCCTGCTCGAATTTGAAGCGGTCGCGCACCGAACTGCTGGCGTCGATCAGCAAGCCCACCTGCAAGGGAAGATTCGCCTCGGCGCGAAACTTGTTGATCTGGGCCGGAGGCTTGTTATCGTCGGCGACCGTAAAATCGCCTTCTTTCAGATTCGTGATGCGCTTGCCATGCTTGTCGGTAACCGTGAAGACGACGTTGACTTCGTTCGTCCTCGTCCGGATGGTGGCCAGCGTTTCGTCGCCCGTAACATCGGGATCGGCGGGTGCTGGAGTCGATGGAGAAGCTTGCATCGGCTGGGCGCCCGGAGTTGCGGCTGGCGTGGACGGAGTGGATGACTGCGCCGCCGCTGTTAAGGCGAGCAGAGAAGGAAAACGTCGCCGTTGCGACACAAGTTGATAGGAGTCGACCCGAGAATGCCATTTGGCTCACATTATATCCGCGAATTTCGCTGCTCGCAGAGTGCCCCACGCTTACTAAGAAGGTCTTTCCCCGGAAAAGGCTGCTTGGGCGGCGGCTTCGATTGTAGCTAGAAACCCCCGGAGTTCCGGCGGCAAAGGGCTCTGCAGCGCGATTTTTTCCCCCGTACGCGGATGGGCTAATTCCAGGCGCGCCGCATGCAGGAAATTGCGCCCCAGTGAAATTGACGGGTGAGTGTCTTTGCTCTTGCCGCGCGGACCTGGCTTCAATTCAGCGGGTGCGCCGTAGAGACTGTCTCCCACGACAGGATGCCCCAGCGACGCCATGTGAACGCGAATCTGGTGGGTCCGGCCGGTGTCGATCTTTACTTCAATCAGCGAGAGCTTGCCGTAGGGAGTATCCAACCGCCGCTGCACATGATAGTGCGAGATCGCTTCCCGTCCGCCTGCGTGACGCGTCGTCATGCGAATGCGACGAACGCGGTCGCGGCTGATGCTGGCCGTCACGGTTCCGGAGTCCCTTTTCATCGAGCCATGCACGAGCGCGATGTAAGTCTTCTTCACCTCGCGCCGGGCAAATTGCTCGGCCAGCTTGCGATGGGCCTCGTCGTTCTTCGCCACAACGATCAGCCCGCTGGTCTCTTTGTCGAGCCGATGTACGATGCCGGGCCGCACCTCTCCGCCAACCGATGACAAGTTTTGAAAGTGATGCAGCAGCGCATTCACCAGCGTTCCGCGATTCCGGCGGTCGTCAGTGGCTCCGGCCCCGGCATGCACCATCATGCCGGCGGGCTTGTTGATGATGGCGAGGTCGTCATCTTCGTAGACGATGTCGAGTGGAATCTCCTCGGCGATAGCGCGCAGTGGAGGACGCGGCGCCGAGCCGAGCACGCGGATACGCTCTCCGCCGCGCAGCTTCAGCGAAGGCTTAGCCGCAGCATCATTCACCAGAATCTTTTCCGCAGCCAGCATTTCCTGCACGCGGGCGCGGCTGACGTCGAGTCGGGAGGCAAGAAACTGATCGATGCGCTGGCCGGCCACGTCAGGGCCGACGTTAAAGTCGATGGGACCTGTTTCCGTCACTTGCAGGGAAGGATACTAGATTGGCAGATCGTAGCGGCGTCTACCGAGTCGCGCTCACCGGTTGCGCTGGAATTGTCTTCGAGCCCGGCCGCAGCCACCAGATCAATCCACCGCCGAGCACGAGCCCAATCGCAATCAGCTGCGTTCCGGTGATGATGCCGCCAAACACCGAGCCTCGGCCCGGATCGCCGCGCAGGAACTCCAGGAAGAATCGGGCAATGCCATAGATAAACAGAAATGCTCCGAAGACCTGGCCATCGAACTTTCTGCGCTTCAGCAGCCACATCAGGAAAATGAAGTTGGCCAGCTCGACCGCGCACTCAAAAAGCTGCGTCGGCTCCAGCGGAACGCCCAGCGGAGTTCCCGTAATTTCGCGCGCCAGCGGATTGCGAAAGACCACGCCCCACCAATGATGGGTTTCTACGCCATAGCAACAGCCCGCGGCGAAGCAGCCCAGGCGTCCGATGGCGTGGCCGATCGCCAGGCCGGGAGCGAATGCATCGCAAGTGCCGAGCGGCGGCATGTGATGCTTGCGCACGTACCAGGTAGCGGCGATAAAAGCCGCGAGTAACCCGCCGGAGAACACGCCACCCGCTTGCAACGTGGCAACACTGAAAATCTCGCTGGGATGCGCCGCGTAGTAACTCCATTCGTTGACGATGTACAGAATCTTGGCGCCGACGATTCCGCAGAGCACGACCAGAATGCCGAAATTCCACGCATTATCGCCGCTGATGCCGAGGCGCTCCGAGTTGCGAACGCTGATCCACAGGCCGATCAGGACTCCCATGGAGACGAGGAAGCCATAGGTCGGAAGGAAAAAATGTCCGATATGAAAAAGTTGGGGAAACATCCAGTTGATTTGATGCGCGAACGAAGATATTCGCTACAGGATCAGTCTAGCAGGACAGAAGCTATCGAGCTCTTCAAGCCTTGGCTCTTTAGCGAAGAGCTAGTACAGCTGATTTAATAAAGCCGACCCACTGTGCCGTGTGACGGGGCCGAGAATGAACCCGTCGGTAGACGTTGGGCGCCCGCCGAGACCCTTTAGGCATCTGCGCATGGCGCAGCGTTGCTCACCGGATCCTAGTTCGAGTCGAGCTCCCGTTCATTCAGCATTGGTTCAAAAATCGGTTACCCGCCATCACCAACCCGGCAGGTCGGCTTTCAGATTGGATGCTAGGCAAGTCGCGGCCGATTGGCAAGAGGAACCCCACAAAAAGATGGCAGGTGGTTTGCAACCAAAGTAACGCCACGTTTACATGAAGTGCTTGTCAATTCGGGAATGGCAGATGGCGGCGAATGCCCCACCAGCATCTTGCGGAATTATTTGGCCGCTTCGGCCCAATAACTGCTGCGGGCTAGCACGGTATTCTTTCCCGAATCTCTCAGGCGCACCCGCAGATTGTGCAATCCCGGACGTGGAGTCTTGGGCGTGATGCTCAGCATGTAACGGCTGTGCAGGTGGTTGCTAAAGTCGTTCATCCGCACTTCGAACTTTTTCCTGGTGGCGAAGAGTTCGTATTCGCCCCCGGTCATCGCCGCGACCGTGCTGGGAACATTCTTCTTCATCGCCTGAACCGTCATGACCAGAGGAGCCAACAAGTCCGGCGACGGATTCATCTCGCTTATATTCGTTCCGCGGCCCGTGTCGAGGATGTTCGAGAGGCTCGGCGAGAAGGCGAGCGCGTACATCAGCGCATTGCTTTGGCCAATCGCGGCCACCGCATCGTTCACCTTGGTGTGGCTGCCGTGATCGCGGGTTTCGCTGATCAGCAGCAGAACCCGCTCTCGCTCGGGCGGTTCCTGTTTCAGCAGGTTCACCGCGTAGGCGATCGCGTCGAGAGTTGAGGCCCCGCCGTCGCCCGGCTGCAGCCCGCTCAGTTCATCGGAGATCAGAGCCTCGTCCTTAGTGAAGTTTGTTTTCAGCTGAACCTGGCTGTCGAATTCCACCAGCGCAACTCGCGCCGTTCCCGGCGTAAACAGCGGCTCCAGCATGGTTTTCAGACCTTGCATCCTCGGGAACTCGTATGCAGCCCGGCGACCGGTTTGAAGGGCAATCACAAGCGAAATCGGCTGCCCTTCGGGCGATTCGTCCAGATGTGCCGGTTGCACGACGCCATCATCTTCGACGATGAAGTCGCTGGCCTCGAGGCCATAAACAATTCCCCCCTGAGCATCTTTGACCAGGGCAGGAATCAGCACGATGTTCGATTGGGAGCGGAGGGTTACGTCCTGGGCGAAAGCGCTGGCGGTCAGCAGCGCGCAGCAGGCGAGTGTAGAAACAGGGGTCAGCTTGAATAGCTGCCGATCAGCCAGTCTTGCGATCTTCCCTAAGCACTTCGTCCAGCGCATCTGCCAATCGATGCGCGCGCTTCTGATAATCGTTGCCCCCGCCCTCCTGTTTTTTCTTGAGCAGGTGGTATTCATCGGCAACGTTGAGTGCGGCGAGAACCGCGAGGCGCACGGTATCGATGGTATTAGTGGCTTCGGCCACGGCCCGCATTTTGGAATCGACATACTCCGCGAGCTTCAGAATGTATTCCGGATCAGACCCGCGCAGATTGTAGGCCTGGTCAAAAATTTCCACTCGCACACCGGCGTTCTGCGCGTCCTTGACCAACTGATCCTTCGTCGCCGTTGCCATAGTCCCTCTTACCAAACCGCTGCGATTGCGACTGCCCCGGCGTCTTAGCTGGCCTCGGCAATCGATTCAATCTGCTCCAGCATCTTCTCCACCCGGCTGCGGATTTCCTCGCGCTCTTTTTTCAGCTGAACCGTTTCGCGCTTCAGCGCTGCCAACTCCTGATCATGTTCTTCCAGTTGCTGGCGCACCCGCTGCAAATCGCGTTCGGCCGTGTTCTGTGCCTGCCGGGCAGCTTTATACATTTCAATCGTGCGATAAATCTTGGCTTCCAGCACTTCAAAATCGTCAGCCGGAACCTGTTTCGCCACCTGCTCGACTGCATTCAAAGCCATAAGTGCGATCCCCAGAAAAGATTCTTGAACTTCCCCGCAGTATACTCCACATTTTTGTGGACAACTCAGCCGTTTGGCCACACTTTGCGGCGAACATTCGCTCGCGGAACTTTCGCTATAATGCCTGACTCTATGGGACTGTTAACGATAACTATGAGACAGGTTGCCTGTGCAACCCTCGCATTATGCCTCGCTTCGCTCGCCCTGCCTTCCGCCAGCGCATCCAAAAATAAGCTTGAGCACCAGATTGAACTCAAAGACGCGCAGGGAAAAAGCCTGGGCATGGCGACCCTGTCGCAAAAAGGTTCGGGCGTCGAAATCGAGCTTCACCTTCACGACCTGCCTCCCGGAGAGCACGCCATCCATTTCCACGCGGCGTCAAAGTGCGTCGGCCCTGATTTCAAATCGGCCGGCAGTCACTTCAATCCCGGAAACAAGAAACATGGGTTTGACAATCCCGAGGGCCACCATGCCGGCGACATAAGGAACTTCACCGTAGAGGCCGACGGCAAAGTGAACGGACTCCGGCTGCAGGACAGCGATGTATCGCTTAAGACTGGGGCGCGCTCGCTGTTCGGCAATGGCGGGACGGCGATCGTCATCCACGCCCACGCCGACGACTACAAGACCGATCCCTCAGGGAATTCGGGTGATCGCATCGCTTGCGGAGTGATCGCGTACTGAGAGCTACTTCCAGCCGCGAATGACGGCCGCTCAACTAGGCTCGCTTGCTCAATTTCGCGAGTCGGCGCGCGGCTGCGTCTAAGGTCTCCAGCTTCTTGCAGAATGCGAAGCGCACCTGCTTTGCTCCATCCCCCGGATCGCGGTAGAAACTCGAGCCCGGCACGGGAGCCACTCCGACTTCCTGCACCAGATGCTTCGCGAACGAAATATCGTCGGCGAAGCCGAAGGCCGAGATGTCGGTCATCACGTAATACGCGCCCCGCGGGCGAAAACATTTGAAGCCAGCAGCGGTCAGCGCCGGAATCAGATGATCGCGGCGCACGCGGTAACCCTCGGCCAACTTCGTGTAGTACTCCGGGGGAAGGCTTAGAGCGGCGGCGCCGGCCTCCTGCAACGGAGCGGGCGCTCCCACCGTCAGAAAATCGTGCACCTTGCGGATCGCATTGGTGATCTTTTCCGGCGCAACCGCCCAGCCCACGCGCCATCCCGTCACACTGTAAGTCTTCGACATGCCGTTGATGGTCACCGTGCGCTCGCGCATGCCGTCGAGCGATGCCATGGAAATGTGCTCGGTGCCGTCGTAGAGAATGTGCTCGTAGATCTCGTCGGTAATCGCCAGCACGTCGAACTCGAGGCACAGGTCGCGGATCAGTTCCAGTTCGGCCCGCGTGAAAACTTTCCCTGTCGGATTGTTCGGCGTGTTCACGATAATGGCTTTGGTGTGCCGGTCGAAGGCGCGCCGCAATTCCTGTTCATCAAAAGTCCACTCGCCATTTTCGTCATGGGGCGGACGCAACTTCACAAATTTCGGTTTCGCTCCACTCAATACCGAGTCGGGGCCGTAATTTTCGTAGTACGGTTCGAAGATCACCACTTCGTCGCCCGCGTTGCAGACCGCGAGCAGAGTCGAAATCATGGCCTCGGTCGATCCGCAGCAAACAGTGATTTCTTTTTCGGGATCGACCGCAATTCCTTGCCAGACCTTCATCTGCCGTGCAATGGCATTGCGCAAATTCTTCGCGCCCCAGGTGATCGCATATTGATTGACGTCCCCCGCAATCGCCTGCTGGGCGGCCTTCTTGATCTCGTTCGGGAGCGGGGAAGTCAGGAAATCCCTGCGCCAGATTCACCGCGCCGTGGAGCATCGCCTGCCGCGTCATCTCGCGGATGACTGACTCGGTAAAGTGCTCAACTTTGTCGCTGAGAAAGTGTCTGCCCGTCGGCGGCGACGCCAGGTTCGTAGATTTCTTCGTATTCATTATGGTTTGAAACCTACACTTTGCCAGAGTTCGGCCGTGTGATACATGACGCCGTTCGTGATGACCCATTCGACATTGCGCGAGGCGCGAATGTCTTGCAACGGATCTCCGTTGATCAGAATCAGGTCAGCACGCTTGCCCTTTTCTACCGTCCCCAACTCACGGTCCATACCCATGACCCGTGCGGGGACGATGGTCGCGGCCTGAATCGCTTCCATGGGAGTAAATCCCGCCTGAACGTACAGCTCCATCTCCCGATGCAGGCTGTGTCCTGGCACCGTCTGATCCGTGCCGGCAACCACAGGAATCCCGGCGCGATGCAGCGCTCCTACGGCCGCGACTTCCTTCTGGAAAATTTTCTCGCCGATTTCTGAGCGCTCATTCGGCGGCTCTACGTCGGTGAGTTGTTCGGCAAGTTCCGGCGCAACTTTGTTCACGCCCGGCTCGAAACTGGCCGGCGGTTTGGCTGTGGTCGCGGTGAAAAACTCAAACACGGCGAGCGTTGGGATCGACCACGGTGTGATGTTCCTTCAGAAATGCCAGAGCTTTCTGCGCGTCGGGAGAATCGAAATCGAGATTGGCCAGCGCATTCATTCGATCCGCGCGCTTCGCGCTCGCGGGAAGTGGCGCGTGCATGATGTCGACAATGTATTGAATGTGGTTGATCTGATCCTGACCGGCTTCGATCGTCTGGAAAGCATTCAGCCCCTCCGGCACGTGCCCGGTCACGGTCATGCCGAGTCGATGTGCCTCATCGGCGACGGCCTTTACCTCGTCGAGCTTGACCGAGCTGTAAATCTTCATCTGCTGAAAGCCCGCAGCATGATAGCGGTCAACCCATTCCCGTGCCTGTTCGGGCGTATCGACGCGCGCGACGCCGAGCGCCAGCGGACCTGTACCGTCGATCACGCCGGCCAACAGCAGCCGAGGCCCGAGGCCGTGACCTTGTGCAATCGCATCGCGAACCGCGGTGATGAATTCGAATTCGTTGCCGCAATCGCGCACGGTGGTCACGCCCGCTGCCAGATAAATCGGCCCCCACTCGACTTGCTCAAAATGCGCGTGCATGTCCCAGAGTCCAGGCAGGATGGTCTTGCCCTGGGCATCGACGACATAAGCTTTTTTCGGAATCTTCACTTTCGCGCGCGGCCCAACAGCAACAATGCGGCCGTTATGAATTACGACTGCGGCATCTGGAACCGCTGCGGCGCCAGTGCCGTCGATCAGAGTGCCGCCCACGATCGCGATCGTAGCCGCGTGACTGCCGGAGATTCCTTTCGAAATGTCGGCCAGAGCGCTCATGCCGTCGGAACCGGCGCGCCCGACGAACTCTCCGAGAGCGCTTTCGTAGCCGTCGCGAACCGCCTCGAAGTGGTCGAATTCAGCGTCGGTGCTGACAGCCGCAACCAGATTCTTATGCACATCAAACCAGAGCGTCTCCCGCCCCCAGATCAGGCCTTCGATGGTGTAACGATCCAGCGTCTCATCCTTCGCGCCGACGTGGATCTTGTCCTGGCCCCGAGGTTCAATCCTCACTGTACCGCTCGGCAATGTCGCGAGTTGAGCGGGCGAGCCGTGACTCGCCCAGTAGCGCACCATCAGCATCTGGATGGTCGTCGGCGCGTATCCCGCAATGGTGAAAAATGGACCGGAGGGTGGCGCGGAATCGCTTTCCTTGTCGCGCGTGCGGAAATGTACTTTTCCGTCTCCGATGGTCAGAGCCTCGTCGATCGAAATAAAACGCGCGGTATTCCCCTTGATCGCGAATGCCTGCGGAGTCAGGTCCGGAGCGCCGCGGAACGTCGCCGAGAGCGGAACCGCCCGGCCGCGGTCAGTGAATTTGAAATCGATCTTCGCGGCCAGCGAATCGCCGTCGCGCCGGATCTCGTAAGTTTCCTGCCCGATCGGTTGTTCAAATTTGTGCAGGGTGAACTTGCCCTGCTCGATGATGCTGGCGTCCGCAGCAGGCTGCTGCGCCAAGAGTGTGGACGAGGTTGTCGCAAAGAGGACGACGAGGGCGATCAGCGGATAGGTTCGCTTGTTCATTTTGAAATCGGTTTGAATCAGAAGGAGCATTGCGAAGTTGGAGCACACAATCGGTGATGCTTCTATATTGACGGCCCAACTGTCAACTCGCTGTCGCCAAAAGAATCATCCCTGCCTCGCTTGAGTCGCGAGACAGGGATGATTTGCCTGCGTGCTTAAGGGCTGACACATTACTGTGCGGGTGTGATTGCGGCGGTCGGCGTGGCGGGCGTTTCCGCCGTCACTTCCGGTGCCGCGACCGGATTGATCTTGACCGTAGCCAAAATCTTTTCCAGACGATCGAACACTCGGTCGCGGTCCACGTGCTTGATCAACCCATCCTGAGACGCGACGGTCGTGACGTTCAGGGCGAACTCGTAGCAAGCTCCATTCTGATAGACATGGAAGTACTTCGAGTCGCTCTGCCGCGTGCCTTCTCCGGAGACTGCTTCGGTCGCACGCAGGCCGAGATCGCCGATGAGCAGCTTCGATCCCTGCGCCTCGGCAGCGGGCTGCGAGGCGGACTGAACCGGCGCTTCCGGCGTGGGAGCAGGCGAAGAAGCCGCCACCGGATCGGTCGTCGCTTTCGCAGACTGGCCATCCGTCGTCGATCCCTCAGCCGGAGTCGAGGCTGAAGGCTTCGCGGCATCGACTGCAGCGACCTGGTTCCCAGACTCAGGAACATTGGTCACCGGAGTCGCCGACAGTTCCTTCGGTTGAGGCACCGCGAACTCGTAGCATTGATCGGCGGTGAGAGTCTTGTGGACGCTCACGTTGAAGAATGCGGACGAGAAATCGGTGTTGGCAAAACCAGTTTCAGGCAGTTCAACCGCGGCCAGAGCCACTCCGCCGGGCTGCACGAAGTTCATCGGCATAGGGCTAGACAGCACCAACTCGGAGGCAGCGTCGCCCGTTTCAATCGCGTAGCGACGCGGATATTCGAACGCGACGCCGTAGGTTTTGTCGGAATAGTTCACGGTTGCCGGCTTCCTGTGCACGACTTTCTTTGGAGCCGGCTTGTTCTCCGCCTGCATAACCGGCGCCGGGGTCGGCATGCTCGGGCTCGCCTGTGCTGGCGGAATCTGTATGTTGGAGCTTACGGACTTCGGCTGTTCACTCGAGCAGCCAACGGTTACGGAGCATGCGATCAAAGCGGCAGCGAATACGAGCGCGTTGATGTTGCCCCAGGTTGCGGCGGCGATGTTGCTGAACTTTCCCCACGCGACGGAGTCGCGGGTTCCTGCGATGTTGCGCAATGCGTTGATGCGGGTCATGGTTGGTCACCTCCTGCCGTCAAGCGGCGCTTTGAAGAGTGCACAACGCGGGCCAGAATTCACGGCATTGATTTGGCGGGAGTTGCGGGTATGCGACGCGTCCTGGCCCGTGTCTCGCCGCACACAGCGTGGCCTCGGAAACACACGGTCGGCAGGTTATGATTAGGCGGCAGAGCGGACGCGAGATAAGCGAGGAACGACGTGACGGATCTTTCTTTCGGAATGCTGGTGCAACACGCGCTGGTGCTTCTTCTTGCGATCGGCATGCCGCTGTGGGATCGCTACGAAATCCCCCGGCTGAAGGCCAGCACCGAGCCGCGCAAAAAAGTGAAGTACTACTGGCGAGTTTCTACCCTCCTCTGGGTCCTCGCCATTGTATGTGTGCTCGCAATCGGACTCGTTGCCGCTCTCACGATTCAGAGTTCGCATGAAATTTCCTGGCTCGAGCCCGGTGCACACGGGCGCATATTTTTGGAAGGACTGACCGCCGGAATTCTGATCGTGATCTTCCTGCCTGCGATACTGGCTCTGCGCAGTGAAAAGATTCGCGCCACGGCAGGCAAGGCAGCCAGAAAGCGACTGGCTTTTCTGCTACCTTCTACGCAAGAAGAGCGCGGCTGGTGGTGGCTGGTGTGCCTCTCGGCTGGGATTTGCGAAGAGATCGTGTATCGAGGATTTCTCCTGCACTATTTTCATTTCTCGCCGTTTCATCTGACCTGGCTCTGGGCGCTAGTGGCCTCATCCGCGATATTCGGCGTCGGTCATCTCTATCAGGGCATCGCGGGTGCGGTGCAGACCATGGTGCTGGGGTTTATCTTCGGAGCGATTTTCCTGATGACGGGAACTCTGCTCCTGCCAATGGTGCTGCATGCGCTGCTCGACCTGCGCGTTCTCGCCATGCTTCCGGCGGGCTTTGATCAAGCCGAAGCTTGAACTTATCCCAGCTCGGAAAGTTCGCGGGAATGGCGGACCTCGCTGGTTTCTCTTGTAGACTCTGGCCATGACATTTCTGTCAGGGCCGATCCGCATTCACAACCTGTTGGGATTCCTTCTATTGGCTGCGTGTGCTACTTGTTTTGCGCAGAAGGTTGCGATCACCTTTGATGATCTGCCTCTGAACGGAGACCTTCCTCCCGGAGTGACTCGGGTGCAGATCGCGCGTGACACGCTGGCAATATTGAAGGCTCGAAAGTTGCCCCCGGCGTATGGCTTCATCAACGCGAAGAAGCTGGAAGGGAATCCCGACGCCGCGGAGGCACTCAAGGTCTGGGCAGCGGCCGAACCTTTCGGCAATCACACCTACGGTCACATGGACTTGAATGCCAATCCTGCAGAGGCCTTTGAGCGTGAGATCGAAGAGAACGAACCCACGCTGGAGTTGCTAGCGTCGGACAACGACAACTGGCATTGGCTGCGCTATCCCTTTCTGCGCGAAGGCGACACGCAGGAAAAACGCCGCGCCGTCCGGGCGTTTCTGCAGGCCCACGGCTACCGGGTTGCCGAGGTCACGCTCGACTGGGAAGACTACATGTGGAACAGCGCGTACGCCCGTTGCGTTGCCAAGAACGACACACAATCGATTGCGTGGTTGCGGTCGAGCTACTTGCAGACGGCGTCGGACTACCTCGATCTTGGACGCAACTTGGCGAAGCTGGTATACGGGCACGAGATCAATCATGTACTGCTGCTACATCTGGGAGCGTTCAGCAGCACGATCTTGCCCGACGCCCTCGACCTGCTGGAGAAAAAAGGATTCCAGTTCGTGACACTGGAGGAGGCGGAGAGCGATCCCATCTACGCCGCAGACCCTGATGTCGCCCCAGCCCCGGAAGGCACCCTCCTGGATCAGTGGATGGATGCCAAGAAGATTCCGTTCCCACCCGTGGCGGAGAAGCCCTACAAGCAAGTCAGGGAAATCTGCAAATGAGTCGGCTCAGTGCTCACATTTGAATGCGTTCTGAAAGGGCGCGGCTTTGAGCCGCGCCGTGAGTAGCACAAAATCAATCACGGCTTCAGCCGCTGGCGGACTCGCCCTAGCACCGCCGGTTCTTCCAAAGCCCTTCGCCCGCCCGACTCCCTTATAATCAAAGGATTCTCTATGACTACGGTTCTCGACCGTATCGTGGCGGCAACGCGGGCGCGCGTAGCGACGACGAAGCCCACCGCGGATCGCCGTGCCCTCGAGCAACTCGCGGTACAGCATGCACCGCGCGGTTTTCGGCGTGCGCTGGAGGCTAAGAGTCGAGATGGAATCGCTGTCATTGCGGAATTAAAAAAAGCCTCGCCCTCGAAGGGGCTGATTCGAGCCGAGTTTCATCCGGCGGATCTGGCCAGCGAACTCGAAGTCGCTGGGGCGGCGGCGCTTTCGGTGTTGACAGACGAAGAGTTCTTTCAAGGCTCGCTGCAGAACCTGCGCGAGGCGTCAGCAGCGGTGAAGATTCCGTGCCTGCGCAAGGATTTTATCGTCGACGAATTTCAGTTGCTGGAAGCGCGGGCGAATTCGGCCGATGCGGTCTTGCTGATCGTGGCTGCCTTAAGCGATGCGGAGTTGCTGCGACTAACGACTGCCGCACGCGAGTCCGCCTTAGATGTTCTGTGCGAAGTGCATGATGGCGAAGAATTGCAGCGAGCGCTCGATGCAGGGTGCGATTTGATCGGCGTGAACACGCGCGATCTGCGCACGTTCAACGTTGATCTGGAGACCGCTTTTTCTTTGGCAAAGCTATTTCCTGCGGACGTGGTGAGCGTGGCAGAAAGCGGAATTCACTCCGCAGAAGATGTGGCTCAGCTTCGCGCAGCCGGTTACGACGCCTTTCTAGTCGGCGAGTCGCTGATGCGGGCGGAGTCTCCCGGGCTGGCGCTGCGAAAATTGATGGGCGTACCGAAGGCTGAGCAATCGATTTCGAGCCGGCACTAGCGGCACGATTTTACTGGCCACTGACAACTGGCCCCTGGCCACTGGTTTATGACTTGGGTAAAGATCTGCGGGATGACGAATCTGGAAGACGCGCTCGTCGCGGTCGAAGCCGGCGCCGACGCAGTGGGATTCGTGTTCTATGAGAAGAGCCCGCGGTGCGTGAGTGTCGAGACGGTGCGGGAGATTGTGAGGAAGTTGCCGGAGGAAGTGGAGAAGATCGGTGTGTTTGTTGGCCCCGATGAGGATCCGATCATGGTTTTACTGCAAGCCGGATTGACGGGCACCCAGTGTTACTTCTCCGCAGAAGGGGTCGCAGGAAGCAACGCCCGCAACAAGGCGATTGGTGGGGATTGCCTGCCATCGCGCTTCCGGAGCCTGATGGCTTTCTCTATCGGTCCTTTTGGTGAGGATGTGAGCGAGATCGAGCGCATGGCAGCAGGTCTTGCTGCATCGAGAAAAAAAATCCCTAGCGGCTCTTCGATCCCGGATGGCTTCCTGGATACGCTTCTGATCGATTCCGGCAACTCGCGCCAGCCCGGGGGAACTGGACATACATTTGACTGGAAGAAAGCGCGAGGTCTTGGGGAAGGAATGCGGAAGAACGGTATTAAATTGGTCGTCGCCGGCGGCTTGACGCCGGAAAATGTAGGCCAGGCGATCGAGATCCTTCAGCCTTGGGGAGTGGATGTGGTTTCTGGTGTAGAGGCACGGCCAGGCAAGAAGGATCCGGAGAAGGTGCGGACGTTTGTGAAAGCTGTACGAGATTTTGATCGGAAGGTTGGTTAGGGATGGCTACGGTTCCGAGAGCTATAAGAGTCAAAAATCCCACCCTAGCCGCAAAAGGCACGGCTAGGATCGCGCACCCTCGGGTCTCAGTTTCTGCCGGCACACCGGGGCGCTTTGGCGTGTACGGCGGGCGCTATGTTCCTGAGACTCTGATGGCCGCACTCGAAGAACTGGAGCGCGAATACGAAAGAGCCAAGCGGGACAAGAAATTTCAATCGCGATTGAACGAGCTGTTGCGGACCTACGCGGGGCGCCCGACGCCGCTGTTCTTCGCGCAACGCCTCACGCAAAAATTGGGAGGAGCCAAAATTTACTTGAAGCGCGAAGACCTCCTGCACACCGGCGCCCACAAAATCAATAACTGCCTCGGCCAGGCGCTGCTCGTCGAGCGCATGGGCAAGCATCGCGTCATCGCCGAAACCGGCGCCGGGCAACACGGCGTGGCGACCGCGACCGTCTGTGCGCTGCTCGGATTTGACTGCGTCGTCTACATGGGCACCGAAGACATGCGGCGTCAGGAACTCAACGTCTTCCGCATGCGATTGCTGGGCGCGGAGGTGCGCGGTGTGAATTCGGGTTCGCGCACTTTGAAAGATGCGATCAATGAGGCCATGCGCGATTGGGTTACCAATGTGAGAACCACGCATTACCTACTGGGCAGTGTGCTGGGCGCGCATCCCTATCCGACGATGGTTCGCGATTTTCACCGCGTGATTGGCCGCGAGGCGCGAGCGCAGATTCTCAAAGCTGAAGGAAAGTTGCCGACCGCGATTATCGCCTGCGTCGGTGGCGGATCAAATTCGATCGGAATTTTCTACGATTTCATTAACGACAAGAAAGTTCGCCTGATCGGCGTCGAGGCCGGAGGCCGCGGCGACGCGCTTGGCGATCATGCGGCCCGTTTTCGTGGCGGATCGCCGGGTGTGTTGCAGGGCACGTACTCTTACGTGCTGCAGGATTCAGGCGGGCAGATTGCGCTGACGCATTCCGTTTCCGCTGGGCTTGACTATCCCTCCATCGGTCCAGAGCACGCCGCGTTGCGCGATGCGGGCCGCGCAGAGTATGTTCCGGCTTCGGATAACGAAGCCCTGGAAGCCACGACTTTACTCGCGCGCACGGAAGGAATTATTCCCGCGCTGGAGTCGGCACATGCCGTGGCTGAAGTCATCAAGCGTGCACCGAAGATGAAGAAGTCGGAAGTCGTGATCGTGAATGTCTCCGGACGCGGCGATAAAGATATTGGAATTATGCGGGAGACCTTGAAGCTGGATTCCTGAGAGCATGCCCTTAACTTTCTACAAGAAGCCGGCGCTGGTGGCGTACGTAACCTGCGGAGATCCCGATCTTGCAACGACGCGGGAGATCGTGCTCGCAGCCATCGAGGCCGGCGCGGACGTGATCGAACTGGGCGTACCGTTTAGCGATCCAGTCGCCGACGGGCCGGTGATTCAGCGGGCCAGCGAGCGCGCCCTGAAAGCCGGCACAACTCTGGCGCAGGTGCTCACTCTGGCCGCAGAGGTACGCCAGCATTCGCAATCGACCGGCCTGATTATTTTTTCGTACTTGAATCCACTTCTGCGGATGGGCATGGAGAAATTCTGCAAAGTCGCGCGGGCCGCCGGCGTAGATGGTGCGCTGGTCACGGATTTGCCGGTGGAAGAGGCGGGACCATACTTACGCGCCATGCAAGACCACGATCTTGCACCCGTATTTCTGGCCGCGCCCACCAGTCCCGACGATCGACTGAAGCGCATCGCCGAGGCCTCACGCGGATTTGTTTACGCAGTCTCCCGAACCGGCGTGACGGGTGCGCGTCAGCAAGTCGCCGACGATGCGAAGAAGTTAGTACAACGCCTGCGGCGCGTGACGAAATTGCCCATCGCCATCGGCTTCGGCATTTCGACTCCAGAGCAGTTCTCTGAAGTTGGTGAATTCGCCGACGCCGTTGTCGTCGGCAGCGCCATTGTGGAGACAGTCGAACGCAGCCGTGGGCGGGAAGCTTCTGCAGTCGGAGAGTTTATTAGCAAGCTCACGGCTGTTCACGCGTAGCCGCGGATAGCAAGGGTTCTATGGACATCGATGATTGGCGAAAGAAAATTGACGAGGTCGACCGCAAATTGGTCGCGCTCCTGAGCGAGCGGGCTCGCGCCGCGGTGGAGATCGGGAAGCTCAAGCGCGACACCTCTTTGCCCATCTACGAACCGGATCGTGAGCGCATTGTATTTACCAACGTGCAAGAGGCGAATCCCGGGCCCTTGCCCGGCCGCGATCTGGTGCGGATTTACGAACGCATCATCGATGTGATGAGGAACATCCAGAAACAGGAAATTGCGCCGCAGCCTAGCAGAGCAGGCACGGAATTCGATTCAGAAGTGAACGATTAAGCCATGAACTGCGAGTGAGATTCTTATGATTGTGGCAATGCAAGAGGGCGCCGACGAGGCGCAGATTCAGCAGGTCATTGAGCACCTGGTGAAGATGGGCTTCGAAGTGCACCGCTCCACCGGGGCGCGCATGACGGTGTTGGGAGCGGTCGGGTCGGGCATCGATTTCGACATCCGCATCGTCGAGTTAATGTCTGGCGTCCAGGAAGTCCATCGCATCAGCTCGCCCTACAAGCTGGCCGGACGAAGTTTTCGTCCCGAAGGAACGGTCGTCCGGCTCGCCAACGGAATTGGGATCGGTGGCAACGAGGTTGTTGTCATGGCCGGGCCGTGCTCGGTGGAGTCGCGCGAGCAACTCTTCTCGACCGCAGAGTCAGTGGCTAAGGCGGGTGCGAAAATCTTGCGGGGCGGGGCGTTTAAGCCGCGCAGCTCGCCGTATTCCTTTCAAGGCCATGGCGAAGAAGCCTTGAAGCTTTTGCGCGAAGCCGGCGAGAAATACGGGCTGCTGGTTATCAGCGAAGTCATGGAGATTTCGCAGATTCCGCTGATGCTGCCTTACGTGGACATTCTGCAGGTCGGCGCGCGCAACATGCAGAACTTCAACCTGCTTCGTGAACTGGGAAAAGTGCGCAAGCCGGTTTTGCTGAAGCGCGGCATCGCCGCCACACTGGAAGAAGTGCTACTGTCCGCGGAATACATTATGGCCGGGGGCAATTACGACGTGATTCTCTGCGAGCGAGGCATTCGTACTTTCGAGACCTACACGCGCAACACCATGGATATCTCGGCGATTCCCATCATCCACAAACTGTCGCATCTGCCCATGACGGCCGATCCTTCGCATGGAACAGGACGCCGCGATAAAGTTGCCCCCATGGCGCGCGCGTCGGTTGCGGCGGGCGCGGATGCACTGTTGATCGAAGTCCACTGCACGCCGGATCAGGCCTGGTCCGACGGCGCGCAGTCGCTGTTTCCCGACCAGTTCGCGAAATTGATGGAGGAGTTGCGCATCATTGCGCCGGCGGTCGGACGAAAAATTGACTAAGGAATTGAAGGTCGGGAATTTGGCGATGGTGTGATGGAAAGTTCTGAGCATGCACGTTTTCTAAATCACTCAATTACAAAATCCCTGAATCACGAAATGCTCTCCTGATGGCCATCCGGCAAATCACGATCATCGGAACGGGGCTGATTGGCGGCTCGCTGGCCCTGGCGCTGCGCAAGAAAAAATTTGCCGGCCGCATCATCGGTTGCGATCGCGAATCGGCATTGGAGCGGGCGCGCATGCGCGGCGCAATCGACGGCGGTAGCTCCAATCCCGGTGAGGCCATCCACGGCAGCCAGGTCGTAGTGCTGGCCACTCCCGTGCTGGCGATAGTTGATTTGATCGAGCGCGTCGGTCCGTCGCTTCCCGCAAAGACTTTGCTTACGGACGTGGGCAGCACCAAGAGCCTGGTCGTGGAGCGCGCGTTAAAGGTGTTTGGCAAGAGCGCTGCGAAGCGCTTTCTTGCCGGGCATCCCATGGCCGGCAAAGAACTGAGTGGCGTCGATTATGCCGATCCGGATTTGTTCCGCAACGCCGTCTGGTTCCTGACGCCGCTGCCCGATCAAAATCTGAATGAAGGAGTCATCGCCGAATTCGCGGGCTGGATCGATCACATCGGAGCGCGCATTGCTATGCTCCCCGCCGAAGAGCACGACCGCCTCTGTGCCTGGATCAGCCACGTTCCGCAGATGATTTCGACCGCGCTGGCTGCCGCGCTGGTCGACGAGTTCGGCTCTGAGGCCCCGCTGCTTCCCGCTGGCGGTCGCGCGCTGCAGGAGATGACGCGGATTTCTGCCAGTCCGTACTCCATGTGGCGCGATGTCGCGATCAGCAACAAAAAAAATCTGGAGAGACGCTCTGTGGAAGGTTGAGCAACGGCTTGCCCACATCCGCGAAAATCTGGCGACTCGGGGACTCTCCGACGAATTCGAGCGCGCCCACGAACTCAGAAAGGCGCCACTGAAGAAAAAATAGACTCATCACGAAGTTATGGAGAAGGCGATTAGTTTTCGCCTAGCGGTGTTGGATGTTCCCCGTGCCTCTGGGTCTCGGTGGTGAATATCATTTAGAATTCTTCCGCTATGAATAAAGTTGTGGCCAATGCGGACGACGCGATCCGCGACCTGTTCGACGGCGCGACCGTCATGATCGGCGGCTTCGGCCTGTGCGGTATGCCCGAGAACTTGATTCGCGCTCTGGCGCGCAAGGGCACGAAGAATCTCAAGACCATCAGCAACAACGTTGGTATCGACGGTGTGGGCAACGGGCTGCTGCTGGCCGCCGGACAAATCGTGCATCACATCGGCTCCTACGTGGGCGAGAATAAGTTGCTCGAGGAAATGGTCCTGACGGGAAAGATCAGGCTGGATCTTGGTTCCGCAAGGTACATTTTCCGAGCGTATTCGCGCGGGCGGCGCGGGAATTCCCGGCGTTTTACACTCCGACCGGAGTAGGCACGATTATCGCCGAAGGCAAAGAGACGCGCGAATTCGATGGCCGCCTTTACGTGATGGAGCGCGGCCTGAAGGCCGATTTCGCTTTCGTCAAAGCGTGGAAGGGCGACCGCCAGGGAAATTTGATTTATCGCAAGACGGCGCGAAATTTTAATCCCATGATGGCCACGGCCGCGAAGATCACGATCGCCGAGGTCGAGCATCTGGTGGAAGTCGGCGAACTGGACGGAGATCAGATCCACACGCCTTCGATCTATGTGAAGCGCATTTTTCAGGGCGAGTTGTACGAGCGCCGCATCGAACGCAGAACAGTGCGCAAAGTCACCTCGTAATCGCGAACTTCGAGACAACGAGAATGAACAAGCCAGGCAAAGATATCGACAAACGCGAGCGCATCGTGAAGCGCATTGCCCGCGAGTTGCGCGACGGTTTCTATGTGAACCTCGGCATCGGCATGCCGACTTTGATTGCGAATCATGTGCCTCCAGGCATGGTGGTCACGCTGCAGTCGGAGAACGGAATGCTGGGCATCGGGCCGTACCCGATCGAGGGAACGGAGGATCCGGACCTGATCAATGCCGGCAAAGAGACGGTGAGCGAGATGCCGGGCACCTCTTATTTTTCCAGTGCCGATTCCTTCGCCATGATTCGCGGCGGTCACATCGACTTCAGCGTGCTCGGCGCCATGGAAGTCGATGAGACTGGAAGCCTCGCGAATTGGATGATTCCCGGCAAAATGGTCAAGGGCATGGGCGGCGCTATGGACCTGGTCGCGAGCGCGCGCCGCGTGGTGGTCGCGATGGAGCACACTACCCGCGAAGGCGCTCCGAAAATCTTAAAGAAGTGCACTCTGCCCCTGACCGGCGTGCGTGTGGTCGATACCATCGCGACAGAGATGGCCTACATTCGCGTAACCAAGGATGGCCTGCTGCTGGAGGAAATAGCTTCCGGCCTCACGCCTGAAGATGTGCAGCGCGCAACCGAGGCTCGGCTGATCGTGAGCCCAAACTTGAAAGTCATGGAAAGTTAGGCGACAAATCGCACGCGCGATCGATTTATGCGGCTGCGACGCGACGTATCAAATCTTCCTGCTCCTGCTTGCTTTCAGCGCCGATGGTGAACGCGTCCAGCAGTCCGAGCGACAAGGCGTACTTGATCCCTTCGTCCTGGCGATTGCGCAGTGTGCCCTGGCCTAGAATCTTCATCCCGACAATCGCCTTTTCCCGCCGCCTTCATTTCTTTGAGCACGCTGACCACCGTGGCCGGATCGGCGTCCATGTAAGCGCCGACCGGATTGATGCGGGCCAAATCGATTTCCACCCAAGGCGATTTCGCCGCCGCCCGGAGCGCCTCGATGGTGTGGCACGAGCAGCCGTGCGCGCGGATGATCCCCTTCTGCTTCGCTTCCGACAAAACATCCATCGCGCCCCGGTAGCGATCGGTCCAATCGCCTTCGGTGACGCAGTGCATGAGGCAGACGTCCAGATAATCGGTGCCAAGTTCACGGCGGAAGCGATCAAGATCGGCGCGCACGCCGGCGGCGTCGCGCGAGAAGCTCTTGCTGAGAACCGTGACTTTGTCTCGTGGCACATGCTTGAGCGCTGCGGCGACGTGCTCGTGACTTCCATAACTATCGGCTGCGTCGAAAAAGCGCAGGCCGTGATCGTATCCGTTCAGCAGAAGGTCAGACAGGCCCTTGACTCCCAGCGCGGTCTGATGCGAATGATGGCCGCTGCCGACGGTCCCCGTACCCATTGCGAGACGGCTGGTGATGATGCCGGTATTGCCGAGCGTCACCGTATCGGATGCAGCAAACTTGGTAGGGAGAGCCGCGTTCGCCAAGCTGGCAAAGATGGATTTAGAACTGAGCCAGGCAGCTCCGGTTGCGGTGGCCGAGCGGATGAGGAACTCGCGGCGTCGCATAGGTATCTCCTCGAGTGGGGCGCTTGGTTTGAGGCTACACCAGAGTGGAGTTGGAAGGGAACGCCATCATTCGAATTGCTTGCGAAACGTGGCGAGTTGCTGCTGCACTTCCGAGACTTCGGCCCGTAGCCGGGCGACTTCTTCTTCCAGTGCGCCTATACGATCAGAAGTTGAGTTCGAACTCGCGACTGCCGGCTGCACTGTCCGCTCCATTTCCGCGCCCGACGGCTCACCCGAGAAAAGATGCGTGTAGCGCGATTCCTTGGTGCCCGGCTGGCGGGGAAGGATTCGCGCCAGCGGCGGCTCGCGTTGGGCCAGACGATCGAGCGCTGAAATCACGTCGTCCAGCCCTTCGAAGTGATACATGCGATCGGTACGGCCGCGGAGTTCGCCGGGAGTCTGCGGTCCGCGCAGCAAGAGCACGCAGAGGACGGCGATCTCGCGCCGATCGAAGTTATAAACCTCCTGCAGCCGATGCTCGAACTTCGTGACCCGGCTATCGGCGCCGCTGGCAGGCCCGGCGAGCCGCTTCTCCTGCAGAGTCGAGAGCGCGTCGCGAACGGTCTCTTCGTCGAGCGTCATGACCGGATCGCGATTGTTCTTCTGATTGCAGGCATTCACCAGTGCATTTAACGAAAGTGGATAGTAGTCCGGCGTGGTGATGTCTTTTTCGACCAGCGCGCCCAGAACCCGGGTTTCGATTTCCGTGAGCAGAAGAGGCATGCGGTTGTCCGCATTCATTCTAGTGCACGCCTCTGGAAGTCAAGGCCGCGCGGATCTAAATGCGGAATGGCGCGGCGAGCAGCCGGAAGGGCAGTGTGATGGCGAGAAACACAACTTCCAGAACTCCGTGAACGGCCACGCCGACAATCCGGAAGGGAAGCAGCAGCAGCCACACGAACGGGTACGCGACCAGCGCCATCAGCGCCAGCGGCCAGCACAGGACGAAGAGGATGCACCAGAGCAGAAAGGTAAACATGGCCCAATTCCTCCTGCTTGATTGTACGTCTCTGCCGACTGGAAAGTTCCGTTCCGCTATCCTCTCGTCTAGAACAGCGCGGTCGGCCGGCGCTTCCAGGGCTTTCCCTTTTCCTGCGCGGTCTTTTCCATGTCGGCAACGTAGGCGCCGGTCTGCGTCAGCACATGATGCAAATCGTTGCCGACGCTGATGAACGTGAATCCCTTCTCCAGGAATTCGCCGACACGGGCGGTCCCGAACAAAAACAGGCCGAGGATTACATTGTTCTTGTGGGCGTGCTCGATCAACTTCTTTGTCGCCGCATCCAGTTCCGGCGAAGTGTACATGTGCGGAAATTCGTATTTGTTGTATAGGCCCATCGACATGCAAAGATCGTTTTGCCCAAGAAACAGGATGTCAACGCCCGGCACGGCCGCGATCTCGGCGATGTTCTCGATGCACGATGCGGTCTCAACCTGCAGCGCCACGATGCCCTCATTGTTCCAGTTGCCCGCATAGCCGAGCAGTCCGCCTTTGTTCATGCTGCGCTGCGGAAAATAAACCGATCGCGTGCCGACGGTCGGATACTTGGCGCAACTGACCGCCTGCCGCGCTTCATCGGCCGTGTTGATATACGGAATGAGCACGCCGTTCGCACCCATATCAAGCGCCTGCTGAATCCCCGGTCGATCGTCGTAACCGCCGACGCGAACCATCGAGATCGCGCCGCCATTTGCAATCCCGCTAAGCATCGCCGAAAGTTTTTCGTAGCCCATCGGGCCCGTGCTGGGTATCGACCAGCAGCCAGTCGTAACCCGAGTGCGCCAGTTGCTCGGCTAGGGTTGGGCTGTGCGCGTTGAGAAACAGTCCCATCTTCGGGGCACCGGAGCGAAGTTGTTTCTTGAATTCGGATCCGCTGAGTGCGGTATCAGGCATGGCATTCCTCCTTGGAATCGAATTGCGTAGTTTACACGCGAGAGCCGCACCGCATGAAGAATGATCGATGAATTTCTTTTCTGGTGTGACCCAGGGATAGATCGCCGCCCCCGCCCGAGTTGCCCGGCTCACGAGAAGAGCTTATATTTTGCGCTGGGGAGATCGAAATGCGATTGCTTCTGAACTGGATTCTGAGCGCGGTCGCGGTGTGGGTGGTGGCGCAAGTCGTACCCGGCGTGCACGTGAACGGTGCCACGGCTGCCCTGATCGCCGCCCTGGTGATCGGATTCATCAACGCGACCCTCGGCTTTGTGCTGAAAATTATCACCTTCCCACTGACGATGCTGACGCTTGGCTTGTTTTGGTTCGTGATCAACGCGCTCATGCTGGAACTGGCTTCCTGGTTCGTCCCAGGATTTCAGGTGCGCGGGTTCTTCGCGGCATTTATCGGCGCGATCGTGCTCAGCCTGGTTAACCTGGTGCTGAAAGCGATCGTTATGCCCGCGAAGGACCAGAAATAGCAAGACGAGAATTAGCAAGACGAGAAATCGCTGGCGCGCTCTTTACTGCGCAGGACGCTTCTTCGGCTTGATCGCCTGCCAGTCTTCTTCTTTCAGAACTCTTCCCAGACTGCTGAATTCTCCCGCGCCCTGCAGAAATTCGCCGCCATCCATGCGGATGACTTCTCCGTTGATGTAACCCGATTGATCGCTCACCAGAAACGCCGCAAGATTCGCCAGTTCTTCCACCGTGCCGAAGCGGTGCAGCGGATTGCGTTCGAGCGCCAGCTTCTCCAGTCCCGGATGTGGCAGCACGCGGGAAAACGCTCCTTGTGTCGGGATAGGCCCGGGCGCGATCGCATTCATCCGAATTCCGCGATCACCCCACTCCACGGCCAGGCTGCGCGTGAGCGCCTCGACTCCGGCTTTCGAAACCGCCGACGGCACAACGTACGCCGATCCCACGGGCGCGTAGGTTGCCGAGATGCTGAGCACGGTACCGGCGTGAGAATCCTTCAGCCAGCGCCGCCCGCAAGCCATGGTGCAGTTCAGAGTTCCCATCAGCACAATGCCGATCACGGAGTTCCATGCGCCGGCAGAAAGTTCTTCAGTGCGGGCGATGAAATTTCCGGCGGCATTGTTGACCAGAATGTCGAGAGGCGCCTCGCTCCAAATCGAATCCATCATCGCCTCGACGGCGTCGAGATTGCGCACATCGCAAGGAATGCCGTGGACCGAGCCCTTGGAGGAAAGTTCCGCGGCGGTCTGTTCCAGTACCTCCTCGCGACGACCGCAGATGTAAACCGTGGCTCCAAGTTCAAGGAAGCGTCCAGCCATGCCTTTGCCCAGGCCCGTGCCACCGCCGGTGATCAGGATGCGTTTGTTCTGTAAAAGGTCAGGACGGAACATGAGGGCCTCGATCTGGAAGTCGGTTGAAACGGCTCAATCGCATGCTACGCGGAAGCCGTAGTCGGCATACTGAAATTCTGGAGGAATGCTCGACCGCGCTGAGCATCGCGAAACTTTGATGTGGTGCCGCCACGATCCTCCGCGCGACGACTTGCGCGTGCCGGTGTCCGGCCCGCGTGGATTGCGCTCCGGCGAGATTGCATAATAATTCGGGTCGTACCAATCGCTGCACCACTCGTGCACGTTGTCGCACATATTGAAAAGCCCGAATCCATTCGCCGCGTAACGCGCGACAGACTCCGGCCCGGTCTGCCATCGCGCCTCATAATTCGGCAGAGATTGCGGAGGGTCATCGCCCCACGGAAACGCTTTTTGTTCCACACCGCCGCGCGCCGCGCGCTCCCATTCGGCTTCACGTAGGGAGCCGATAAGCGTCGTCCAGTCTGCGCGCTCAGCCAATCGCAGTAGCGCACCGCCTCGTGCCACGAAACACCCGTGACCGGCTGATCCGGACGATTGAAGTTTGGATCGTTCCAGAATGGCGGCGGAAACGCACCAGTCGCGCCCAACAATCGAGCGTATTCAGCATTGGTGACTTGCGTGGCAGCAAGAAGAAACGCGTCGATCCAAACGCGGTGGATCGGTCGCTCACAATCCTGGCCGGTTTCGCATCCTATCAGAAACCAGCCCTCGGGAATGGCGAGCAGATTCGGTTCAATTACGGTGAGTGCAGGTCCTGCGTGGTCGGATGTGACTGCATCCGCGATGTCTGGATTTCGACTCACGGAGAAAGTCTATCAGTCGTCTATCAGTTTAAGCGGGGCGTTACTGCAGCCGGAATCTCTCCCGAATCAGCCGTTGCAAACGCGGCTTGTACAGCAGATCGAAGGCAAGCTCTTTATCGGGGAACATGGCAAGCGCGGCCCGTTTCGCCCCTGCGGCCAGTTCGGAGGCTTCCTCGAGCCTCAGGTTCGGATCCTGGCTGATCACCGATAGGACCATCGAAATCATCACCTGCAGCCGGCGAATCTTTCGCGCCTCTTCCTCCCGTTCGCGGAGCACTTCTTGTTCGCCTGATGGAAAACGTTTCTCCGGATTCGCAGACTCGAGATTCATGGATTCCCCTTACCCGCTGCCTTGGATGACGCGGCCCGCCGCGGCGTTGCGCCGCCGATTGACCGCAGTCAGGTTAGGGCATTCTGCCTCATCGCCATCAGAATGCAATTACCCAAAAGTGCCGCATAGGGCCGAGCCCGTATGGGAACTTAGCCGGGAATGCGCTATCCTCTTGAACTGAACCAGACTGACTATCTCGCGATGGGAAGAGTAAAATCAGGCAACGTACTGCAACGATCCGGTGCTTCCCGGTTCGATTCGAGAATTGGAGACTTCCATGCCAGAGCCCATGAAATCCCCGACCGCAGAGAAACCCCGCCCCGATCCCAATGAGAAACTCGTGAAAGTATTCGACTCCGAGCAGGAATCCGAGGCGCTCGTGGTCAAGGGCTTGCTCGATTCCGCAGGCATCGAGAGCGATCTGACCTCGGCCTCGATGGTGCAAGAGGCCTTCCCCGGTCTGGGAGGGATGATCATCCTCGTTCGTCAGGAGGATTTCGAAGAGGCGAGGCGGCTCATCGCCGAGAATCGGCGTCCGTTAGCAGAAGACGATGAAACTGCGGAGATCGCGATCATTCAAGACCCGCCACAGAAGCCGTAACCGAATGTCCGTCGAGGTAGAAGGTAGTAGCACCGTCGACATCGGTGCGATAGACGCGGGCCCCCGCATCTTGCAGGCGGGAAAGAGTTCCCAGTTTCGGCAGCCCGAAAGAATTTCCTGATCCCACCGAAATCACCGCAAATTGCGGCCGCGCGCAGTCGACCAACTCGGGCGTCGTCGCATTCGCGCTGCCATGATGGCCCACCTTGAGCAGGCTCGCGCTGGGATGGTACACCGCGGCGATGTGCCGTTCTACCTGCTTTTCCGCGTCTCCTTCCAGCAACACCGAAGAGTCTTCGAAGCTCACGCGCATGACCAGAGAATCATTATTCTCCGGCTTGCTGCCTACTGCACCATTACGCGGCGGAAACAGCACATTGACGTTAGCTCCTCCGAATTCGAACTCGTCTCCCTCCCACCGGCGCACGATTTTTACTCCCAGCGATTGAGCCGTCGCGATTACATTTTCCAAGGCCTGGCTCGGAGGCAGCACGCCGACCCAAAGTTCTTTCGGCGTGAAATTCTTCAGCACGGAAATCATTCCACCAATGTGATCCGAGTGGCCGTGCGTAATCGCAACTGCGTCCAGCCGCGAAATTCCTCGCTCCCAGAGATAGGGCGAAACCACATCTTCGCCGAAATCGAGCTGAGAACCGCCGGGGCCGATCGGCCCTCCGGCATCGATCAGCAGCGTGCGGCCTTGTGGCGTGATCAGGAGTATGGAATCGCCTTCGCCCACATCGATCGAAGTAACTTCGAGTACGCCCTTATGGATTCGCGGACTTGCGGCTACCAATGCCAGCGCCAGTGAGACAACCAGCATTGCAGCCAAGCCAGCGATGGCGAGCCATCTCCTGCGCCGGGCGCTCCACATGGCGAATACCAGTGCACCTGCAGCCATAAGAATCATCGCCAATGACGGCATGGGAACGCGCAGGTCGGCCAGTCGCAGAGTCCCCAATCCGTGAACGCCTCCAGAGATTCCGTTCAGTGCGATTGTCGCAAGAGCAGTCGGAATTTTAGCGAGCCACGGCGAGACATATCCCAGAACGAGCGCGCAAATGGCCGCCGGCATCAGCAGTTGAGTCAAAGGCACCACCAGCGCATTCGCCGGCAAACCGACGGTCGTCGCCCGATGGAAGTAATAGGCCATAGGCAGGGCCAATCCCATTTGCAGGATGGCCGAAACGAATAACAACTCGAATGCGCGGATGGCAAAAATCGTCCCTCCACGGACCAGTCGCCGCGCCCATTTTGCCCCAATGAAAAGTTTCAGACGGCTGGCTACCAGTTGCAAATCCAGACGGAACTGTGCCACCCGCGGCAGAAGAGTCGCGGTATATGCGGTCGAGTCCCAATCTACGAGTGCCATTCGGTAGAGCTCCGACGTACGCTGCAAAATCGGGATTGCAATTGCCGCCACAATCAGCACGCAGACGAATGTCATTTGAAAGCTGGCCGTAAACAGCTGTCGCGGATCGAAGATGAGCAGACCCAAAGCCGCTGCGCCCAGCGCATTGACCATGGCACGGTCGCGATACAGCAGGCGTGCTCCCAGATAAATGGCGCACATCAGAGTGGCACGCCAGACCGGCGCTCCTACTTCAGTGATAAACGCGTAGCCCGCACAACCCGCGATCGTCATCAGCGTTGCGGGAATATCGCCCAGCCGCATGCGGCGCAGCGTCCAGAAAACAACGAACGCCAGAATGGTGACATTCATCCCCGAGACCACCAGCACGTGATAGGTTCCCGAGCGCTGAAAGTTGACGCGAGTGTCGCGATCAATAAACGCCTCTTCCCCAATGACCATGGCGTCGATCAAGGCCGCTTCGCGCGGCGGCCACAATCGGTGAACCTCCTCCACGACCCCACGATGCAGCCGGCTGCGCCAGCTAAATAGTCGATTGCCGGCGAATCCCGGCAGCAGTTCAACGTCTTCGATCTTGGCGGAAGCCAATGCGGCGATTCCATGATCGGCCAGATATCCCTCGTAATCGAAGGCTCCGGGATTGCGGAAGTTGCGCGGCAGCTTGATCTTGGCCGCAAAGCGGATTCGCTCGCCGTAGTGGAAGACTGGCATCGAGGCGCCTGCCTCACCCGAACTGTCTCCCGAGATTTCATCGGCAGGGTCGCTGTTTGGATGTCGACTGTAAAGGCTGGTGCGAATTTTGGAATGCAACGGGCAAGATTTCGTTGACAGCCGTTCTGATCTCGTCCACTTCCACGTCTACCGTCTGACGAATTTCTTTTGGTCCGGCTTGCTGCACTCGCCCATCGCCGGTCACGTGGGCGGTGATTTCGATCGGCCCAGTGTTTGCGTATGGCCGGATGCTGGTGTCAAGACGAGGCGCCGCCCCGCGTAGTTGTATGTGAAGCGCCCCAAAAAGAAAGAAAGCGCCCATCGCGACCACCCATCCCAACCGCGAACGGCGGCCCGCGAAGTAGCTGGCCGCACCGGCGAAGAACAGCACAGCGACTACCCACCAGAGCGTCGGGCGCCACAGGTAGACCCCGGCAATGATGCCGGAGGCGTATGCCACCGCGGCCCAAAGCATCGGCTGTCGGCTGGCTTTGAAACGAATTGCAGGAATCCATGGCGTTGCGACGGGACCTGCGGGACGAACCGGTCCAGGGGCTTGCGGGGACGTCGAGTAAAGCGCAGTCGCCAATGTAAAAGCCTGTTAATTCAATGAGTTGCGAAGAATTGAGTCGCAAAGCAGTCGATTTAGGTAGTGGGTCCGTCGGAATGAGTTTTGAAAGGGCGCGGCCTCAGCCGCGCCGTAATTAGCACAAAAAATCGTTCGCGGCTTTAGCCGATGGACACGCGCTTTTGAACTGCAGCCCCGGCCTCGCGTGCTTATTTGGCCAGCCGCACTACGCTTTCCATGTGGTACGTCTGCGGAAACAAATCGACCAGGTGCACTTCCTTCACCCGGTAGCCGGCCGCGATCAGGGTTACCAGGTCGCGGGCCAGCGTCGCGGGATCGCACGATACATAGGTGATGCGTGGCGCGCCCATCTTCGCCAGCAAGCGTGCCACACGTTCTCCCAGGCCACTTCGGGGAGGGTCTACTACCGCCAGGTCGGGCTTATGAAATGTTTGGGGGAGGACACCGCCCTTCCCGACCCACCCCGAATTCTCTGTACGGGCCAGGTATTGCTCCGTACTAGCCTGAACCGCTTCTGCATTCGAGGGTTGATTGTAGGAAAGATCGGCTGTGGAAGTCTGTGACGACTCTACGGAAATAACGTGATTAAAGTGGCTTAGGGCTGTGGAAAACAGGCCAACTCCGGCATAAAGGTCCAGGGCCAGCCCTCCCGACTCGCCAGCCGTCACGATTTCAACCAATTCGTCCGTCAGGAACCGATTAGTCTGGAAGAACGACCCGGCGCTCACTCGGTACGCCCCTCGCCGCGTTTCATAGGTTAGGTGATCGGAGCCCAAAGCAACGAATTTCGCCGGTGCGGCCTGCGATCCGGCCTGTGATCGGGATGCCTCGTCCCGAAATGCCACTACCCCTGCAACCTCGGGCATGGCGGAGCGCCACTCTTCGGCCCATCCCCTCACCGACGCTCGTCGTACCCCCGCCCCGCAAGAGACCTCGACGAGCATCTGCGTGTCGTCGGCGTTGGCGAAGAACTCGACCTCGCGTACTCCCAGCGGCACCCTCCCGGCGCGCCCGCTTGCCCACAGCACAGCGATCCCGCGGTTGATCAGCGGCGAACTGATGGGGCACTCTTCCACGGGCAGCAGTCTGTGCGATCCCATCTCGTAGTACCCCGCCGCGAACGTAGGCGCGGTCTGCACCTGCAGACGCGATCGATTCCTGTAGTTCCACGGCGGCGATGGATGCACTGAAATTTCCTGCTCCAATTCCAGCTTGGCGGTGCGGCGCAGCGTCTCCCGCAGAATCTCTGTTTTGATCTGCAACTGATGTTCGTAGCTGGCATGCTGGTAGTGGCATCCGCCGCATCGCTCAAAGTAAGGACATGCCGGCTCGACCCGCTGCGGCGATGGCTCTACAATCGCATCCACTCGGGCCCGAGCGAAGCCCGGCTTCTGCTCGGTGAGAGACGCTTCGACCCGCTCTCCCGCAAGCACGAAGGGAAGAAAAACGGCCTTACCGCGGTTGTGCGGCTCGCCAGCGGCCACGTCAGCAGGAATGCGCGCCAGCCCGTCGCCGCCGTAAATCAGCTTTTCAATGTTGAGGAGCAAGTCTGGATTCTAAATGACAAACTCATAACGCCCGCCCGGCCGCCGCTCCCGATGCCCATGCCCACTGAAAATTGAAGCCACCCAGATGCCCGGTCACGTCCACGACTTCGCCAATGAAAAATAAGCCCGGAACTTTGCGCGACTCCATCGTCTTGGCGGAGAGTTCGTCGGTGTCGACTCCCCCGCAAGTCACCTCGGCCTTCTCGTAACCTTCCGTCCCGGCCGGAATGGATCGACCACTCATGGATCTTCCGCTCAAACTCAGAGAGCGCTGGATTCGTCCACGCCGCAGGCGGATGCAGTTCCATCCAGCGATCAGCCAACCGGTTGGGCAAGGCTTTTCGCAGCTCGTTGCGCAGCGAACTCAAAGTTCGCGGAAGCGCCGGATCGCGAAATGACTCCATGATTTCTCGCTCTGGGGCAAGATCAATCGCAATCGCGCGCGGTTTCTTCCAGTAGGAAGAGATCTGCAAAATCGCCGGCCCGCTCAGGCCGCGATGCGTGATCAGCATCTTCTCGCGAAACTGCTGGCTGTCGGCTGAGGCGATTACATCCGCGGAAACGCCTGTCAGGTCGCAATAGCGGGAGCGGTCGTCCGCTTGCAGAATCAAAGGCACCAAGCCGGGCCACGGTTCTTTTATGCTGATCCCAAACTGCCGAGCCACATCGTACCCAAAGGAGGTCGCGCCAATTTTCGGTATTGATAGTCCGCCGGTCGCGACCACCAGCGCCGGCGCTCGAAACTCGGCAGCCGTCGTGCGCACGGAAAAATTCTGTTGACCGGCTGACTTCGTGAATCTTCTCACCCAGGAAAATCTGCACGCCCGCCGCCTGGCATTCCTCTTCCAGCATATTCAGGATCTCGCGCGCGGACCCATCGCAAAACAACTGCCCCAGCGTCTTTTCGTGATACGGGATTCGATGCTTCTCCACCAGCGCAATAAAATCCGCCGGCGTGTATCGCGCCAGAGCCGACTTGGCGAAGTGCGGATTGGAAGAAAGAAAATTTTCCGGCTGGCAATGGATGTTGGTGAAATTGCACCGCCCGCCGCCGGAGATCAGAATCTTTTTGCCCAGCCGATCGTTGTGTTCGAGCACCGCGACCCGCCGCCCACGCCTGCCCGCTTCGATGGCGCACATCAATCCCGCCGCCCCGCCACCGAGAATCAGCGCGTCGAATGAGTGGGTCACGAGGCTCACATATAGAACAAACTCAGCCGCGGCAAACGATATTTCTCCAGCAACCGCTTCTGCAGATATTGTTTTTGCAGTTGATCGATTTGTGCTCCCGACATTTTGCGGCGGTAGGGAATAAGCTCACGTTCGGCTTCGGCACGGACCGTCACGATCTCCTCATCGGCGGTCGAACCCAGCAATGCAGCAAAAAGTTTTTCCTCGAGAACCGTGAGATGGCGCTCCAGGTCTTCCAAACGCGAGGAGGGCTTTTTCTCCGTCTCTTCCGCAAGCTGGAGCAGGGTCTTTGCAATTTCACAGCCGACGACTTGCGCGGACACTCCGCCGCGTTGCGGCAAAGCGGCCGCATCCAGCGCTTCGGAATTGCGCCGCAGGAACGCTGCCACGGTTGCTGCCTCAAATCCCTGATCACCCTTGGACTTCGCCGGCGGCCCAGGCTCGCCGCTCCCCGCTCCGACCGCCGCTTCTTTCATGTCCTCGGCAGCGGCCAGCACCTGCTGCGAGCAGTAAGCCAGGCTGTTCACCTTTTTCGTTTTCGCCGGACGCGTATCGTACCGATCAAATGCGAGAATCGATGCCACGCAGCACGGCCTCCAGCGGAATGCCTGCGTCCTTCCAGGTTTCGATCAGGGCCCAGTCGAGAGTGGAGAGCAGCAAGCCTCCGCCCCGCCGGCGCAGAAAGCGCTCTTCAATTTCGGTGAAGTAGTTGAAGTAATTTTCCACGGCTCAGTCTGCAGAACGCGCGGGAGACTTGCTCTTGGTGGGATCGGCCTTGGCCTGTTCCGTTTTCGTCTGAACTGGTTTGGAAGATGATCGCGACGCAACTTTGGATGGAGCCTCGCGACGAGCCGCTGAGTTTCTTTCCCAGATGATGCGTAAGCCGTCCAGTGTGAGAAATTCGTCCACATCCTTGATGTATTTCGATCCCGTACCAATCATCGGGCCCAGCCCGCCGGTCGCGATGACGTGCGTCTCCTGTCCCATTTCTTCAAGCAGAAGCGCAAGAATTCCATCCACCAGCCCGAGATAGCCGTAGTACAAGCCGGACTGCAGGCTGCCGACCGTGTTCGAGCCGATCACGCGCGCGGGTTTGCGAATTTCCACGCGGGGCAGCCGGGCAGTGCGATCAAACAGCGCGTCGGCAGAGATCCCAATGCCCGGGCAAATGACTCCACCGAGGTATTCGCCCTTCGCCGACACGCAGTCGAACGTCGTCGCCGTTCCAAAGTCGACGATGATGCAGGGTCCGCCGTGTTTGTCGAACGCCGCAACCGCATTGACGATCCGGTCCGCGCCCACTTCCGCCGGATTGTCATAGTGCACCGGCATGCCGGTCTTTACGCCGGGTTCAATAAGAAGCGGATGCAGATTGAAATATCGCTCGCAAACCTGGCGCAGCACGGGATCCAGCGGCGGCACCACCGATGAAATCACGATCCCGTGAATGCCCTTGGCTTCCAGTCCCGCCATTGAAAACAAATTGCGGAATAGCACGCCGTATTCGTCCACCGTGCTCCGCCGCGACGTGGCCACGCGCCAGTTGGCCAAAAGCCGCTCGTAGCGCGGCGTTTCGTCGGCCTCAGCGCCGGGATGCACTTTGGCTACGCGCGCGAAGACGCCTAGAACCGTATTCGTATTGCCGACATCAATGACCAGCAGCATGATTTTTCCGCGCGAATTTAACGCGCCCGCACCGTTCCGCTTAAAACCGTCTGCACTCCGCGGGCATTTCGCAGGCGCAGGAAGCCGCGCTCATCCAGTCCTTCGGTCATTCCCTCGAAGGCCGCGCCGTTCTCTTCAATGCGAACGTCCTTGCCCCGCACCCAGGAAGAATTCTCCGCGAACCTGCGCAGAATCGACTCGTGCGCATCGGAACCATCCTCATCCTCATTCAGCAATTGCCGATACTCGCGATCCAGCGATTTTAGCAAAGCGGCTACCAGTTCTACCCGAGACCATTCGCTGCCGGTCGCAAGCCGTAACGAAGTCGCTCCCAGTTCCGGCGGGAAACTCGCCTGGTTCACATTGATCCCAATTCCCACAACGATGTAACGAACTCGTGTGACCTCGGCGTTCATCTCGGTGAGGATGCCGCAGACTTTCTTGTCGCCGATGAGCAGGTCGTTCGGCCACTTCAGATCGGGCTTCACGCGCGCATCGACTTGCTCGATCGCTGCCCGCACGGCCAGTCCGGCGGCGAGCGACAGAATCAGTGCTTCCGATGGTGGCAATGTCGGTCGCAAAATGACCGAGCAGTAAATTCCCGTCGATCGCGGCGATTGCCACGCATTCGACCCGCGGCCGCGGCCGGCGGTCTGCTCTTCCGCGAGAAAGACGCTCCCCTCTGGCGCGCCGTCCGCTGCGGCCGCCATCGCAGCCATGTTGGTCGAACCAATTTTGTAGAAATGATGCAGATGTGCATCGAAGATCGTTCCCCGCAGCAAAGGCCGAACAATCTCCGGCAAAAGAAGATCGGGAACCGAGCGCAGTTGATATCCCGTTGCCGGATGTCCCGCCACATCGACGCCCAGAGAGCGCAACTGCTGAATCAATCGCCACACTTCCGAACGGCTGCAGGAAATTTCCTCGGCGATCTTCGTTCCACTCACCACCACGGTGGCATGTTCCATCATCAAGCGCACGATCTTGCCGAGGCGAAGATCGGTGGGCAGCGGCGCAGACGCGGAATCAGCCTGCTTCGAACTGCGTTTGCGAATTGTTCGGTCCCGGGTGATGCGGAGATTATGCGCGATTCGTGAAGAAACAACAATCAGCAACGGCAATCAGGTAGGGTCAGTTTGAATACGTTTTGAAAGGGCGTGGCTTCAGCCGCGCCGTAAGTAGCGCCCAGTCGATCGCGGCTTTAGCCGCCGGTCAGCTGGGATTGACGCGCAGGCTCATGTCAGCAGCCTGGGGCGAGTGCGTCAGCACTCCGATAGAAATGAAGTCCACGCCAGTCTCTGCGTAGGCGCGGACATTCTCCAGGCGAACGCCTCCCGAGCACTCGATCGGAATGCGGCGGCCCTCCGTCCGAGAACTATGACCCGCGCACATCTCGACTCCGCGGCGCACATCTTCCGGAGACATGTTGTCGAGCAGAATCGACTCCGCGCCGTGCGCCAGTGCTTCCTGAAGTTCGTCCAGACTGCGCACTTCGATTTCGATGGGTTGCTCTCCGCGCCGGTTGCGGTGAGCCCGCTCCAGCGCCGGAACAATTCCGCCCGCCAGCGCAATGTGATTGTTCTTGATCAGCACGCCGTCAGATAAATCGAGCCGGTGATTCTGTCCTCCGCCGCAGCGCACCGCGTACTTGTCGACCGCGCGCAGGCCGGGCGCAGTTTTTCGCGTATCCAGAATACGCGCCTTGGTGCCAGCCACAGCTTCTACAAACTTGCGCGTCAGAGTGGCGATGCCGCTCATGCGCTGCACAAAATTCAGCATGACGCGCTCGCAGGAAAGTATCACGCGAGCGTTGTGCCGGATTACTGCGACCGATTGTCCCGGCCGCAGCCGCACGCCATCGAACATTTCCGGATGGGTCGTAACCTCGTAGTGCGACGTCACCGCGCCATCGAGCGCAGCATAGACGTCAAAGATGCGCGCAATGCATCCCACGCCCGCCAGAACGCATTCCTGCTTGGCGATGATCGTGGCCGAAGCCCGTTGGTTCGCCTCCACGCAGGCGTAGCTGGTGGCATCGCGCGTAGCCCGGTCTTCGAGCAGCGCGTTTTCCAGAATGGCAGTGAGTCGTCTTGAATTCCAGTCCATAAGAAAATCTTGCCGGAAAGAATCATGTGGGGACAGCCGCCCTCGGCTGTCCGGGTGGGTCAAAGCCCCGCCAGTTTTATGCGCAGCCTAACTCCTTCAGCTTGCTCTGCGCCTTCTCCTGCAACACCAGCAACTCCTGACCCCGGCTGCGCAGGCCGTCCACCACTTTTCCCGGAGCCTTGGCCAGAAACTGTTCGTTGCCCAATTGCTTCTGATTGTTGGCCAACTCTTTTTCGATCTTCTCCAATTCCTTCTTCACGCGGTCGCATTCGGCAGCAACGTCAACTTTTCTTTCATAGATGACGTGGACATCAAATCGCGCTGTGCTGCGCGCGCTGGAAAGCTTGGCCAGCGATCCTTCGACAAAGCTGATATTTTCGACGCTGCCCAACCGCTCCACCGAGCCGTGATTCTGTTCGATCATCTTGCGAATTTCAGGCTCGTGCGCGAAGACTTCGATCGGCACTTTGACCTTGGCCTCGACCTTCAACTCCGCCCGCAAATTCCGCACGCTCACAATCAGGTCCTGCAGGATCGCCATCTCCGTCTCTGCCGCCAGGTCAAACTGCTTCGGATCCGCCTGCGGATACGCGACCAGCGCAATCGATTTCGCCGGCGGATTGCCCTCATAAATCGCCTGCCAGACTTCTTCCGTGATAAACGGCATGACCGGATGCAGCAGGCGCAACGATGCATCGAACAAGTTCACCAGATTCGCGCATGCTGTTCGCGCAGTTTCTCCAGCACCCTCGTCAGCGTTGAGCCGAGGCTTGATCAACTCCAGGTACCAGTCACACAACTCGCCCCAAAAGAAATCGTAGATGCGGTTCGCGGCTTCGTGAAATCGATACGTCGCCAGCGCGTCATTAACATCGGCAACCACACGATTGAATCGCGAAAGAATCCAGCGATCCTCAAGAGTCGCGACCTGAAAAGCCTGCACACCAATGCTTGTGTGGGGCGGACACTCCTGTCCGCCTCCGGGCCGCAGGCCCGGCTCGATCCTGTCCACATTCATGAACATGAACCGCGCCGCATTCCAAATCTTGTTGGCAAACGCGCGATAGCCTTCGGTTCGGCTCTCGTTAAAGGCAATATCCGTGCCGGGCGCGGCCATCGCGGCCAAGGTGAACCGCGTCGCGTCCGTGCCGAAGCGCTCAATCACTTCCAGCGGATCGATCACGTTGCCCTTGGTCTTCGACATCTTCTGCCGCTCGGCATCGCGCACCAGCGCGTGAATGTAGACGTGACGAAACGGGACGCTGTCGTCTAGTTTGTCCGCTTCGCCGCTGGCCTTTTTGATCGCCGCATCCTGCTCGTGCCCCCGCATGAAGTGGCAGCCGAACATGACCATGCGCGCCAGCCAGAAAAATAAAATGTCGAAGCCGGTGATCAACAGCGTGTTGGGATAGAACACCTCGAGATCGCGCGTCTTCTCCGGCCAGCCCAAGGTCGTGAACGGCAGCAGCCCTGACGAGAACCACGTATCGAGCACGTCGGAAACCTGTTCCAGTTTCCCGCTGCCGCATTTGCATTTCGTTGGAGCTTCGCGGGCCACGATCACTTCCTTGCAATCGCCACAAGTCCACGCCGGAATCCGATGCCCCCACCACAACTGGCGCGAGATGCACCAGTCATAGATGTTGTTCATCCAGTTCAAATAAACCTGGCGATAGTTTTCCGGAACGATCGTGATTTCGCCGCTCTCCACGGCCTCTTTCGCGCGATCGGCCAGCGGCTTGATCTTGATAAACCATTGCTCCGAAAGCCGCGGCTCGACCACCGTTCCGCAGCGGTCACATTTGCCGAGCGACAGCGTGTAGTCCTTCTCCGCAACCAGAAATCCCTGCTCGCGCAGATCGGCGAGCACGCGCTTGCGCGCCGCATACCGGTCGAGGCCCGCATACGGCCCGGCGTTCTCGTTCATGCACGCGCGGTCGTCCATCACGTTAATCTGCGGCAGGTTGTGCCGCAGTCCCGGCCTGAAAGTCGTTGGGATCGTGCGCCGGAGTCACCTTCACCGCGCCCGTGCCAAACTCCGGCTGCGCCAGATCATCGGTGATGATCGGAATTTCGCGGTTCATCAGCGGCAGCATTACGTGCTTGCCGTGCAGATGCGTGTAGCGCTCGTCTTTCGCGTTGACCGCAATCGCGGTATCGCCCAGCATCGTCTCCGGCCGCGTAGTCGCCACCGTGATGAACTCATCACTTCCGATCACCGGATAGCGAATCTCCCACAGCTTGCCCGCAACCTCTTCGTGCTTCACCTCGAGATCGGAAATCGCCGTCTCGTGCCACGGACACCAGTTCACGATGTACTTGCCGCGATAGATCAGCCCTTCTTCATACAGCCGAACGAACACCTCGCGCACCGCGTGCGAAAGATTGTCGTCCATGGTGAAGTACTCGCGGTCCCAGTCGACCGAAGCGCCGAGGCGCTTCATCTGGTCGAGAATCGCACCGCCGTAGATCTTCTTCCAGCACCACACGCGCTCAATAAATTTCTCGCGGCCCAGTTCGCGGCGCTTGATGCCTTCGGTTTCAAGCTGCTTCTCGACCATCATCTGCGTCGCGATGCCGGCATGATCGGTGCCCGGCAGCCACAGCGTGATAAATCCGCGCATGCGATGCCAGCGCACGATGATGTCCATCTGCGTCTGGTTCAGCATGTGGCCCATGTGCAGGCGTCCGGTCACGTTGGGCGGCGGCAGCAGCAGCGTAAATACCGGCCGCGTTTCACCCGGCGGAGGCGTAGCAACGGAGAAGAGTTTTTCCTTGACCCAGTAGTCGGCCCAGCGCGTTTCAATCGCGCCCGGCTCGTAGGATTTAGGCAGTTCGTGCGGCATGGGAAGCGGCAGTTCAGCAATCAGCAGTCGGCAATGAGCCCAGTCGCAGCAACTCCGCGACTGCGGACCGATTGCTTCATGCTGAATTCAGGGTGCTTTTTGATCTTACCTGCGGAAGAAAAGAAGGGTCAAACGGAGCGAGGGGATGCGAGAGAAGTTCGGTGCGACATTCACCCAACAACTGCGCGCACACCGAACCTCTCTGCCTTGATCGCTATAGCAATGCGCCGTTTCCTCTCAGGCTACGTCTTTCTCGCGTTGTCTTCTCCAAGCCATGGGTGGATTGGTGATGTGCGGCATTCCGGGCGCATTCCAAGCCGGATCTGTAAAAGCACAGGAGTCGATATTGGGATTTTCACGAATCTGCGCGTAGCGTGATGCCAGGCTGTCCTGCCGTAGGCGGCTGGAACCGTGTAGCTGTCGGCTGTGCAGAAATTGCCGCAATTGGTCAGGGTCACCTGAGCGTTGGTGTTATTGATCCACTGGAATGGCTCTCCCGGGTTCAGAGGCCCTCCCGTGATTTGTCCCGAAACCACATCTATAGTTGGAACTGCCATGTGACGCTCCTTCTACTTCTGAATGATTCATTCACGCTGGCCTTTAGGCGACTTCTCTTTTTACCTCCAGCGGGGTCGGTTCGGGCGGATTCGAAATCCGAGGCACTCCAGGCGCGTTCCACTGGTTGGGGTTCTCAGAGAAAGTCCAGGACGTCGGCGAAGTGAGTAATTGTGCCTTCTTTAGCCCATAGGTCTGGCCTGCGGGCGGTGCGGGAACGCTGTAGCTTTCGGCGGCACAAAACCCAGCACAGCCGCTCAGCGTGACGGAAACGTTGGGAACAGGATTTGCCCAATAAAACTCTTGCCCAAGCTGCATGCTCCCACCCTGCGGATTCACGCTTGATCCATTCTGAATGCTGATCCACGCGTAGACCGTATCTTCGTTGTGCATGATCTTCCTCCGATTCTTGATTGAGTCGCTACTTCGCCTGCATCAGGGCCTGATAACGTGGGTTGCTGTGCAAATTATCGAGAGGGCTCGCTTCTGCCACTGCAGCGCGGGAATAGCCAGCGTCCAGGGCCTTGCCCAACCACTCCAAAGCAGTCCCCGTTTCGTGCAACTGGTTGTATACCACAGCAGCGATAAAAAGCAATTCCTTGTCGCCCTGGCGGACTTCCAGCGCCCGGTCCAGGTAGTCCAAAGACTCCTTTCGGTCGCCCAGCATCGAGTAATAATCCGCCAGATCGCCTAGCACATCGGCGGCACGCGGGTTGACCTTGAGTTGCTGTTCTGCCATGGAAATGGCCTTCTTGTAAGGCTCGATGGACTGTGAAATGTCGCCCCCATAGTAATAAGCATCCGCCAGATTGCCCCAGATCTGGTAGTCGCTGGCGTCAAGGGCGAGTGCTTGCCTGAAGCTCACGGCCGCCTGGTTATAACGGCGCAGGCGGAACAGAGCGACAGCCATATTCGAATAAGCGTTGTAATTTGGGCGAAGGGCGATGGATTTCTCGAAAGCCGGGGTCGCCTCATCGTCTTTGCCCAAGTAAAGCAGCGCAGCGCCCAGCCCGTTGAAGGCTCGATAACTGTCCGGATCTAATTCGGTAGCGCGGCGCCACATTGCGACCGACTTCTCATATTGCGCCTGCGTTTCGTAAAAAGCGCCAAGAAAGCTGTAGCTTCGCCAGTATTGCGGTCGCACTGCGATCGCCCGTTTGTAGGTTTCCTCGGCTTTGTCCGGCTGATTGAGGTGTTGGTAGGCACCGGCCAGACTGGTGTAAGCGCGGTCGTTCGTCGGATCCAACTGCACTGCCTGCTGAAACTGCTCTGTGGCTTTCTCGTACTGGCCGGTGCCGTCCTCGATGAGGCCGAGGCACATGTGCCCCTCAGCTCCAGCATTGCCGAGCTCGATGGCCTTATCGCAAGCCTGCTGAGCGGGAGCGATCCATTGCTTCTGTTTCCCCGCATACTCATAGCGCTGCCAATACATCTGACCCAACCCGGCCTCGGCTTGCCCGAAATTGGGATCGGTCTTCAGCGCTTGCTTGAAAACGATCTCCGCGCTGGTCAGGTTCTCCGCCTTACGCGGATCCTGCAGATAGCCTCGTCCCTGCACGTAGTATTGATAAGCCTCAGGAAAACTCGTCGCATGCGCGCCCAGAGCTTGCTTCTCCTCGCTGCGCAGTGGAATCGCCAGCGCTGCGGCCACTCCGTTGGTCAGCTTGTCTTCAATCGTGAACAGATCCGAAACCGGCACAGTGATCGAGTCGCCCGCCAGGTTCTTGCCGCTCTTGACGTCGGTCAGGCTATAAGAGGCCCGCACCAGATCGCTGTCCTGCGACAGCGACACCGCCAGCCCCAGACTCGCACCGAATTCTTTCTTCGCATCAGCCAGCGTGGAAACATTTTTTTCTTCCAGCGTCCGCGCGGGAACGACTTCCAAATCATGATTCGCGCTCAACTGCGAAAGCTTCGCCGCCACATCCTCCAGCAATCCTTTGCCGAAGGCGGTCAGCTTGGGATCTCCCGCAACCGCCGAGAGCGGCAGCACGGCAATGCTCTTTCTCTCGGGAACAAGACTGACCGGCTGCAACGCCGGTACCGCCCCGGAAGCCGCCAGCCGGCGAAGCGCCCGCGGACCCCAGATTCCCGCCGCCGCCACGAGCAGCACGACTGCAACGCCGATGCCGATCCACATCTTCCGTCGCGGCGTCCACGTTGCCGCGGTCTGCGTCGACTTCAGCTTCTTGCCCGCTTCGAAATCTTTTCTTAGTTGCAACAGGTCGCGATGAATCTCCACCGCCGTCTGGTAGCGCAGGTCGCGATTCTTCATCAGGCACTTGTCGATGATCTCCTGCAGTCGCTGCGGCGAGCCTGGCACCGACTCGTTCAGCGAGACCGGAGCCTGCCCCAGAATCGCATGCACCGTGACGGCCCACGTCGGCCCAGAAAATGCCTGCCTGCCCGAAGCCATCTCATACAGCAGCACGCCAAAGGAAAAAAGATCCGTGCGGGCGTCGAGCGGCTCGCCGCGCGCCTGCTCCGGAGACATGTAGGCGACCGTGCCGATCGCGGCGCCAGTGTGCGTGAGCGGCCCCGTCGACGAGAGCGTCACATCGGCGGAACTCGAAAGCTCATTCTTCGCCAGCTTGGCCAGCCCGAAATCCAGAATCTTTGCCTGCCCGCGCTCGGTGACGAAAATGTTCGCCGGCTTGATGTCGCGGTGCATGATGCCCTTGGTATGCGCCGCCTGCAGCGCATCCGTGATCTGCAACGCCCAATCCAGCAGCGTTCCGAGCGGGACGGGCTTGTCGCCAATGCACTCGCGCAGGGTCTGCCCTTCGAGCAGCTGCATGGCGATGAACGGATGGCCGTTCTCTTCGTCGATCTCGTAAATCGTGCAGATGTTGGGATGGTCGAGCGCGGAGGCAGTCCGCGCCTCACGCTTGAAGCGCTCTAAGGCACGCACATCGCGCGTCGAATCTTCGGGAAGAAATTTCAGCGCGACCATGCGCCCCAGGCGCAGGTCCTCGGCTTTGTAGACGATCCCCATCCCGCCGGCACCCAGCTTTTCGTGAATGCGATAGTGCGAGACGACCTGCTCGTTCATTGGCGCGCAACCCCGTCCTGAACCCGATGGACGAATGGTACTTAAGTGAGCAGGGAGGCGCAATACTCCCCGCGAAGTTTCTTGATTTCTATTCTCGATTCGGATTGCCTGCATGTGAAATGACTGATCTGCAGGTCTCAGTCTCAGTCAGGAAGGCGGGTCGGACTAGGACTACTTTTTCTTGCCCAGCTTGCGGGATATCTCTTCGAAGATCTTCGGGCGCAGGTCCGCCAGAACGCTATCCACTATGCTGGCGATCTCGGCCGATCCGGGCTCGGATTCCCCACGCACATCTTCGGCGTGATGTTCCGCACCAGCGGCCACTGCCATAGCACTCGAATCTTCAGGGATGGAGGCTGTGGTCTCGTTGCTCTGCTCGGACGGCGGCTCCGTGTGGATAGTTCCAGTCTCGCGAACATTCCGCCAACTCGCCCACGCGGCCGCAGTCGACGCTGTGATTTCCGATTCCGGATTCCCGGTCGCTTCCGTCGCGTGATGCGCCGCTTCCGGCTCGGAGCCGTTATGCGGAGTGCCGGAATGCTGATTCATCTCGACCGCTTCGGCGGAGAGTTCCGTAGAAAGTTCGGGAGTAAATGTCGGTGCAGCCCCCTCTGAATCGGAATGACGACTCTCGTCAGCCGCCGGAGAAACCTCCGCATTCGCACGCGCCTCGACTGGCTGAGAGTTCTCTTCCGTGCCCGCGACGACCGAAGTCGCATCGCTGGCAAACTGCTCGTTGGCAGCATTATCGGTGGCATGAACTTCCGACCGCGCCTCAGAAATTTCGGCAGGCACCGCAGCTTCCACCGAACTCACCGAAGCCTGTACCGGCTCGCCTTGCGGCTGTGGAACGGGCTCAGCTTCAACCTGAGATGCCGCAGTAGTCTGAAGTTCGTCAGCGACCTCGGTCATGGCGTCGATCGCAGGGCCGGCGATTTCACCCAGCGTCTCTACAACTTCCGGCAACGCAACGGGAGCAACCGCCTCAACCACCGGCGCGGCCGCCATGCTCGCATTCTCTGTAGGCTCGACCGTAGGCGTTGATTCCGCCGTCTGTGTAGCGGCGAAATCCGCATACGCCTTCTGCATCTCCGCTTCGAGCGAAATATCAGTTTCTTCCGGCGCCAGCGCGACCGCAACTGCAGTCCAACGCGATGCGCTGCTCGCCGACGCTGCTCCAGCAGCGGCCGCCATGGTAACCGGCTCGTCGGAATGCCAGGGCGCCGCAGGTTCCGTGGTCGATTGAGCTTCTGCCGCGGGGCTCGCCACCGCCTCGGCGTGCGACTCGGATGCGATGATGCCGCCTTCAGTCCCGGAAATACTTGAAGCCGTATCTGCCGGCGCGCCCGCAACATTCTCGACTGGCGCCGCCACTGCAACTTTCTCATCGACCTTCGATTCGTCCGCAGCTACTGACTCGACGGGCTTCGGATCCTCAGTCGTTTTGGCAGCGATGCTGCCCTTTACCTGCGCGGCGGCCGCGGCCAGCGCGGCAATTTCTTCAGGAGTAACGTCGCTCGGCAGTCCCAGCCGGCGCTAGCGCCGCCAGATCGACATGCCCCTCGGCTTTAGCATCCGGCGCCTGCTCGGCGGCAGGCTTATGGTCCACAACCGTGCGCAAATCCTTGTTGAGCGCGTTATAAATTGCCGGATCATCGCCGTCTTCCTTCTCCGCTGACTTCTTTTTCTTGCTGGAGGGAAATCCAATCCGGCTCTTCCATCCCGAATCTTCCTCGGTGGCCATCGTACGGTCGTAGCGGCCCTCTTCAATCGCGGCAATGCTGCGCGCGAAGCGTCCCGGCTTGGAGCTCTCCGCACGGGCCACAACTTTGTCTTCCAGCTTGGTCAGCGCACTGAGCAGTTCGCTGGCTTCAAACGGCTTTACGATGTAGCCATCGGCGCGCACGCGCTTGGCCTCTTCCGGCTTAAAGGGCTCCAGCTTGCCCACCGTCAGAAGCACCGGAACGCGCGCTGTCTCCTGCGCTTCCTTCAGCCGCTGGCACACTTCCAGCCCGCTGTATCCCGGCATATAAACGTCGAGAACAATGAGGTCCGGCTTAGTCTCGGCGATCTTCTTCAGCGCCGCCGAGCCGTTATTCACCGTAATGACTTCGTAGCCCGCGTCCGTGAGGATTTTGCGCCCCATGTTCTGGGCGGTGACGCTGTCATCCGCGAGCAGTATCTTCCTGGCCAAGAGGTTTCCTCTGATGAGGGGAGATATCGCGAAGGTAACCTGCCCACCAACGCAAGTCAATGATGCAAAAGGGAAGTAACCAGTTACCACCGGACAACACCTACCGGGGCGAAACCCGGAGTGGGCGTACGTTTTCCCGTAAAACACGTAGCCCCGGACTCATTCGTCCGGGGCCGCGCTGAAAGTCCTGGCTGATAACTGAAAGCTGATAGCTGATAGCTGACAGCTTCTAGAACGGCACGATCTTCCTCAGGCCCTTCTTTTTCTTCTTCCTGCTGCTGGAAATTTCCTGATCGCTGGCCGGTGCGGAATCCTCGGCCTTCGCGGTTGCATTCGAAGAAGAATTCCTCGGAATTTCGTTGACCTGCGGGGGCGGAGGCAACGGGTCGCCGCCATTGTCAGGCTTCAGTTCGTTGGGATCCGGCGCATTGGGCTTCAGCTCGTTGGGATCGGCGGCAGCAGGCGTCGTATTCGCACGTCCGAAAGGAGAAGCACCGACCGGAGGATTCGCCCCAGCGGGCGGCTCTGCAGCCGGCGGAGCGCTTTCCCCTGCCGGGTTCACGATTTCCACACCCAGCTTGTCGTTGCGATTCGCCTCCACTCCTCCAAACGCGCCCCGGGCTTCTTCTTGCGCAACTCCCGTAGCGGTCACGGGAGTGGGATCCACCAGCGCCGGCTCACCCGATTGTGCCGCCATGGTGACATCCGGGCCCTTCTTGATGAGGGCCATCAGCCTCTGCGCCGGAGTCGGACCGTGACGGCTATCCTCTTCAGCCTTGTTCTGTGCCACCGCCGCTTTGGTCGGCCGCGGCACTGGCTGGTGCAGCGCCTCCAGCCGCTTTCTGGCGTCGTCGGAACGGTCCATCAGCGGATAGCGGGTAAGAATTTCGTCGTAGGCTTGGGCCGCACTCTTGGTGAATTCCTTCAGAAAGGGCCCGGCATTCGCCTTCTGCGCCTCACTCATGCAACCGCGCGGCAATCCGTGAACGTCGCAAGTCGCCGCACTCTTCAGGCGCGAACTCAGTCCTTCATAATTCTGGCCCAGCAGATACAACGCTTCGTCCGCCCGGCTGTACAACGGATACTTGTCCACCAGCGACTTCAGCCGCGCGATCGATGCGTTGTAGGACTCGCGCAAATTATAAAACCGTCCAATCTGAAACTCGCGCTCCGCCAGAACCTCCTGCACTTCCAGCAACCGCTGTTTGGCCTCCGGTACCAGCTTGCTGTCCGGGTAGGTAAGAATCATCTTCCGGTATTCATCTTCCGCCCGCTTGGCATGCGTGAAATCGCGATCCGCCTTTTCCATCTGCTGATAATGAATGTTGGCAATCTTCAGCTGAGCTTCCGCTGCTTCCGGCATGTTGGGGAAGAAGGTCTCGAAGTCGTCGTATTCCTGTTCGGCCTGCGCCAGCGCCGCCGTTCCGCCCTCGGCATACCAGGAGTCGCCCACCGCCAGTTTGGCTCGAGCTATGAATTCTGAGTCCGGATACGTATTGATCAGGGTCTGCAACTGCAGGCGCGCCACGTCGAAGCGGTTGTGGTGCATCGCGTCCATGGCCTTGTCGAACAGCACCTTATCCGGCTGCTTCGATCCCAGGTTGGCCAAAGGGTTGACGGACTTTTTGTTGGTGCAGGCCGACCCCAGCAACAGGATCAGACCCAGCACCGTAACCGCTATGATTCGACGTGACATAAGACCTCTGGGGAAAAATTTCCTGCCTTGCTACACCTTCAGCATTGCGGCTTCCTGCGCAGCCTGCAGCAGGACCTCAACATTCTTTCTTGGATCGCCGCTGCCGAACACTGCGTTGCCCGCCACCAGAATTTCTGCTCCCGCCCGCACCACCTCGGCAACCGTGTCGAGCGCCACTCCGCCGTCCACCTCGATGCGGTAAGCCAGTCCGCGCTGCCGGCGAATCTCAACCAACTCGCGCATTTTGTGCAGGGTAGACGAAATAAATTTCTGCCCACCAAATCCCGGATTCACTGACATGACAAGCACATAATCCACAATATCCAGCACTTCCGCCAGCGTGGCCACCGGCGTCGCCGGATTGATGACCACTCCCGCGCGGCATCCGTGATGCTTGATCAGATGCAAGGTCCGGTTCAGGTGCCGCACCGCCTCCTGGTGAACCGAAATCCAATCCGCGCCCGCATCGGCGAACGCAGGAATATATTCATCCGGATTTTCGATCATCAAGTGGCAATCGAGCGGCAACGAGGTCACCTTACGCAGCGACTTCACCACCGGCGGCCCGATCGTGAGATTGGGCACGAAATGTCCATCCATGATGTCGACGTGGATGACGTGCGCTCCGCCGTCACAAGCGGCGTGCACCTGCTCGCCCAGACGGGCAAAATCAGCCGAAAGAATGGATGGTGCCAGCTCGATCAACCAAGGCCTCAGAAATCCTGGAATTCGCCGATTGTCGAGATTCTAACACGCAGAAAAGCAACTGTGCGGCGGCGACAACCATGTAGAGACAGCCGCCATCGGCTGTCCCGCGCACGCGAAGCCCAGCGGGGCAGGCACTGGTCTGACGGGGCTCAGCGTGGCGCAGACAACGAACGCGATTTGCGCTCTTTATTGTTCGACGTCTAATACGTTACGACCTTTTCGTACAGCAACGACCGTACAAACGTTCCTAAAAATATCCACATCTTAGTGACACTTCCAATTCTTCGAATGCAGCAAAATTGTATCTCTCGCAGAATGCTGGACGAGGTGATTCCCGATGAGCATGTTTGAGAAGTTTCCCCGCATTAGCCCCTTCCTGTGGTTCGACAAGAATGCAGAAGAAGCGGTCGCCTTCTACCTCTCCGTGTTTAAGAACTCGCGAAAGCTGGGTGAGCTTCGCAGTTCGGTCGACACGCCGGGTGTACCCAAAGGGATGGTGCTGACCATCTCGTTCGAACTGGACGGCCAGAAGTTCACGGCTTTGAACGGCGGCCCGGACCACAAGTTCAACGAAGCAGTTTCCTTCGTGGTGCGCTGCGAGAATCAGGAGGAGATCGACTTCTACTATTCGAAACTGCTCGAGGGCGGAGGCAGTGAGATCGCCTGCGGATGGCTGCAGGATAAGTTTGGACTCCGCTGGCAGGTGGTGCCGGCGCAGATCGGCGAGATCATCAGCCATCCCAAGGGCATGGAGGCCATGATGAAGATGAAGAAGTTCGACATCGCGGCGCTGGAGCGGGCGGCGAAGGAATAGCCGGCACAGCTCAGCACTTCCACCGCTGATAGAAGCGTTAACGTTCCGCTGCAGGTGACAGCAGCGGGTTACTGCCTTAAGCCCATCCAGTTTTCTGAAACAACCAGCGAGTTGCCGGGATTTTGCGGGTCGTACTTCACCGACGTATGCATGCCGAGGCGGCAGGAGTGGAGATTGATCCAGTGGCGGAGGTAGGTGACATCCTGCGAGCATTCGTAAGAGACGCCGGCGACGTCGTACTTGTAGATGAGCATGACGGCGGCGTGGTACTTATGTTGGGCTTCGAGTTCCTGTACGTCGATGACGGTGCCGTCGGTGATGCGGCCTGTGCCTTCTAGCCAGGCGCGGCGTTCGTGTTCCAGGTCGTCGGCAGACTTCGGCTTGCGCCGCAGCAGCGCGTACACGCTGAGCAGGGCAATGCCGCTGATCCCGATCATCCCAAAGATTCGCAGTGAGTTCATACGGCGGGCGGAAATCGGAGAACGCCGATCCGATTTCACTTATCAGCATATGCGGAAAGATTTCCCGGTGGAAGTGGTTTCGAGGTTACCGAGGTAGGGGGCCTGTGCAAAATCCTGGGGCAGTCAGTTTGAGGATTCGCAAACCGACTTGCTGACCAGCTCGGCGAAGCCGCCTTCGGGAGCCATGCCGAATTGGCTGTCCTGGTTGGCCTTTTTGCTGACCGCGTAATGTCCGTTGCGGTCGCGGGTATAGAACCACTCGGCGGATGGCGTGACCGTGCCGTTGGAACAGTCGAAGCGCACGCGAGCGCGCATTTCGGTGAACGGCCCGCCTTGCGGAAGTTGGGCGGGCTGCTTGTAGTGCACGCGGACCAGAGCGCTTCTCTGATGATTGGGAAGTGAGCGGACGGAACTTACAGAAACTTCCGCGCCGGTCTCGGTCTGGCCGACGGGCTTCCATTCGCCGGAGGCCAGGGCCACCACGCTCACCAGTAGCACTGGGGCGAGGACCACGAGGCCGAGGATGAGAACAGCCTTTCTCAGAGCAGAACTTTCCAAGGTCGCTTTCTCAGTCGCTGGATACTTTGGGGCAAAACCGGAATTCTGTCAACTGCGACGGGCCTCCTGAAGAGCTTAAAGATTCGCGGGCAGGAGTGCCCGCGCCACACTCCCCGCTTCGTGCTATCGTGTTTGCGCCGCGTTCCGTGGCCCTTATTTTATGGAAACGCTTTATTCGACCTTGCTCCCTTCTCCGGTGGGGCCGCTGTTTCTGGCCGCTTCTGAGCGCGGGCTGGTGGCGCTCGAATTTGATGCGAGGTTGCCGGGGCAGCAGACGATCCGTCCGAATCCGCGGGACTTGCGGGCGGAGAAACGCGAGGTGCGCTTCGAAGAGTCTGAGCCGGCCTTGCAGGCTTATGTTCGCGAGCTGGAAGAATATTTCGCTGGCGGAAGGCGGGAGTTCAGCTTTCCACTCGATTTGCGCGGAACAGATTTTCAGCTGGCCTGCTGGCGGGCGTTGCTGAAGATTCCTTACGGCTCAACGCGAACTTACGCTGACATTGCCCGGGCCGTCGGCAGGCCGCAGGGATTTCGCGCAGTGGGCATGGCGAATAATCGGAATCCGGTGGCGATTGTGGTGCCGTGCCATCGTGTGATCGCGTCCGACGGCACCCTGTGCGGCTACGGCGGCGGGCTGGATACGAAGCGCAAACTGTTGGAACTGGAAGGCGCGCTGAGCGGCACGCTGGCTGCTTAGATGTGTTTCCGTAGAGACGTAGCTTGCTACGTCTCTTGCTAAGTCGCGCCCGCGTCATTTCGGATGTTGGCGAAAGAGACGTTGCAAGCAACGTCTCTACGACATGTTTTCGGCGAAGCTCACAATTTTTGACATCCAAGAACTCATCTTCCACGCTGCGCAAGGCCAGCCTCTTCTATCTCGTCTTCGTTATGTTTTCTTACACGACGGGCGGCCCGTTCGGGCTCGAAGATATGGTCACCACTTCAGGACCCGGGATCACGCTTCTCTACCTGTTGGTGTTGCCGTTTTTCTGGTGCATTCCGGTTTCGCTGGTGTCGGCGGAGTTGACTACGGCGATGCCCGTGGAGGGCGGATTCTATCGCTGGACGCGGGCTGCGTTTGGCGACTTCTGGGGATTTCTTTCCGGGTGGTGGAACTGGTCGGCATCGTTTCTTTTGGGCGGCGCGTATGCCGTGCTGTTCACCGACTATCTGAAATATTACTGGCCGGGAATGCAGTGGTGGAACCACTATCTCATCTCGGTGGCTTTGATCGTCATCCTCACCTGGGTCAACGTGCGCGGCATTCAGATGGTGGGGCAAGTGGCGACGGCGCTTGAGATTTTTATTTTTGTGCCGGTCATGATCATGATCGTGCTGGGGCTGATCCACTGGCACCACAATCCTTTCTCGCCCTGGGTGGTGCCGCATCAGCCGACGTTTAAAGTCTTCGGCGTGGGGCTGGCGCTGGGATTGTGGCTGTATTCGGGATATGAACAGCTTTCGACGGTAGCGGAGGAAGTGGAGAATCCGCAGCGAGCGTATCCGCGGGCGTTGGCGGTGGTGGTGCCGCTGTCGATGGCGGCATATTTTCTTCCGGCGGTGGCGGGACTGGCTTCAGCGGGACACTGGGAAGAGTGGCACACGGGATTTTTCTCCACCGCCGCCGGAATAATCGGGGGGACATTCCATGGAAAACCGTGGTTGGGCACGTGGATGACGCTGGCGGCGATGATCGGATTCGTGGCGCTGCTCAACAGCACGATTCTGACGACGACGCGCATGCCATTCGCCATGGCGGAAGATGGATATCTTCCGGAAGTGCTCACGCGAAAGCATGCCCGCTACGGAACGCCTTGGATAGCGATTGTGGCTTCGGCGGCGATTTACGCGCTACTGGCCTGGCAGAGCCTGGCGCAACTGATTTCGGTTTATATCTGGCTGCGGTCGGCGACGACGGTGCTGACGGTGCTCTCGGCGTGGAAGCTGCGGCGGACACGGCCCGAGTTGCAACGATCGTTCACGATTCCGGGCGGGCGCGTGGGATTGGCTTACGTAGTCGGGGCGCCGGTGGTGATGGCGCTGGTGGCGTTGCTGGGAGGCGATCGGTTTGGGATGATCGGCGGGGCGATCGCAATGGCGGTGGGACCGGCCGTGTATGGCGCTATTGCCTTTGGGAGGCGCTAGATATACAATTATTTATGTATATCAGTGGAGGATATATGCAAGTTTCGAAGTGGGGTAACAGCCTGGCGATTCGCCTTCCCGCAGCGGTGGTCGAAGCGCTCGAACTGAAGGCAGGCGACGACATCGAAATTCAGGTCGCTGGCACACGGGCCTTCGAAGTTAGCCGCGATCGAAGTCGCCAGCGCGCTCTGGAGAACCTGCGCAAACTCCGTCGTCCCTTCCCTCCGGGATTCGTCTTCGACCGCGACGACATCTATGAGCGGTAGCGCGTTCTTCGATACCAACGTCTTTGTGTACGCCGTACTTCAAGATGATCCGCGCTCCCAGAAGGCGGAGGAATTGATTGCTGAAGGCGGAAGGGCTAGCGTGCAGGTCTTAAACGAGTTCGCGGATGTGGCGCGGCGGAAGGCAAAGATGCCTTGGGACGAAGTACGGTTCGCAATAGAGAACATCAACACCCTCTGTCCCGACCCGCTCCCGATCACGCTTGACACTCACAGAGAGGCGTCAACAATCGCAGAAAAATACGGCTATAGAATTTATGACGCTCTCATCATCGCCTCCGCCCTGGACGCGCGATGCACCATCTTGTACTCGGAGGATATGCAGGACGGGCAGGTGATCGAGAGGAAGTTGAAGATTCGGAATCCGTTCCGGTGACCTTGTTCTTGAGCTTGCCCAACTGCGGGCTGCTCAATATTTGATAATTGCACTTCTAAACTGTTTAACAGCCATGACTTTCCAAAAGCGATTCTGACTGTTGGGGTAATAAAATTCAAAGGGCCGTTTTCCGCTATGCGGGGGAAAGGTGCCGAGGATGAGGGTTCGCATGCCCTGCACCGGATAATACCAGTCAGGATGACCTTCTTTTGTCTTCATTATTCCTTGGTCCGTTCCACGCGCCGTCTTCAAGCGACCTAGCTTCAACCTATCCAATCGAGAAGCTTGTACCATGCCCCCGCGAGCGGCAGGAACCACGGCTTGCCGTTGTATAAGCCCAGCGGCGCGCCCGGGAATTTGATTCCTACGAACGGATTCTCTGGTTTGTCGCCCGCCATTTCTTCGGCGATTTTCTGGCCTTGATACGTCGCCATGGCGACGCCGTGTCCAGCGTAGCCTAGCGCGTAGTACATGCCGTCGATCTGCCCGGCGTGGGGCATGATGTCGAAGGCGAAGTCGAGCGTGCCTCCCCAGACGTAGTCGATTTTGGCGTCAGCAAGTTGCGGGTAGACGTCGATCATGCCGCGGCGCAGGATTTCCGCGCTCCGGCGGATGGTCTGATCGGTCTCAGGGAAGAATGCGGCGCGGCCTCCGAAGAGCATGCGGCGGTCGGGCGTGAGGCGGTAGTAGTAAAGATAGTTTTTCGAATCGTAGATCATGCGGTTGCGCGGGCTGAGTTCGAGGGCGAGTTTCTGGGGCAGAATTTCGGTGGTGATGATGAACGATCCGATGGGAATGATTTTCTTCTGCAGGGCAGGCGTGGCATGGCTGGTGTATCCGCTGGTGGCGACGAAGACTTCGTGAGCCCAGAGCGGGCCGCGGGAGGTCTGGAGCTTCCAGCCGGAGTCTCCCTGGCGCGAGTCGCGCTGAATGTTCTCGACTCGGGTGTGTTCGAAAATCTGCGCCCCAGCCTTCATGGCGGCGCGCCCGAGTCCGGCGACGTAGCGGGCGGGATTGCATCCGGCGCTAACCTCGTCGACCATGCCGCCGTAATAGATGGTTGAGCCGATCTCGGCGGGGAGATCGTTTTTCTCGACGACGCGCAGGGTGTGATTGAATTCGCGGGCGATGACTTCAACCTGGCGGGCGTAATCGTTGAAGTGCTTCTGCTTGCAGGCGACTTCGAGGTGGCCGCAGCGCGAGAAATCGCAGGCGATCGCTTCTTCGTTCACGATCTGCTCGACGCAGTCGAGGGACGCCAGAGATGCGGCATACATGCGCTGGGTGCGCTCGCGTCCGTACTTTGAGATCAACTGATTGACGCCCAGCTTCATGCCGCTGAGAACCATGCCTCCGTTGCGGGAACTGGCGCCCCATCCGATGGTTTCGGATTCGAGGACGGCTACTTTCGCACCGCGTTTGGCTAGGGTACGAGCGGCGGAGAGACCCGTGAAGCCCGCGCCGATTACGGCTACATCCGCGACTTCGGGTAAGGGACGCGCTTCCAGCCTGGGGAATTCTGCTGTGGTTTGCCAGTAATTTCTTTCTTGCAGTGGCATGGGGCTTGTTTTCCGGTCGGAAACTGCTTCACCACAGAGGGCACAGAGAGCACAGAGGAACACGGAGACTCTGGGGTGAGACGACCTCGCATTCTAGCAAGCTAGCATCCCGCGGTACATGTCCTGTGGGAGTTACCTGGCTGGGGCTGCGGCCACCCTCGGTAATCTTGTTGGGGTTACCATGTGCGCCTAAGCTGACAGGGATGGCACTGCGCTGTCTTTTGTTCACTCAGGACGATCGAACCGCTGAGACGATCGCTCTCGCCTTGCCGGGCATCGGGGTAGAGGGAGAGCACTGCTCGGAGGGGGCAGACGCGCTGGAAAAAACGGCGCGCGAAGCGTACCAGATCGTCATTATCGATTGGGATCTGCAGCCTGAGGCGGGAGTTGTGCTGAAGGCGGCGCGGGAACGCAAGGCCGCGGAGCGGCCGCTAGCGCTGGCCATTGTGAGCGACGACGCCAGCGTGCCGAAGGCGCTGCAGGCGGGCGCGAACTCGATTCTGCGCAAGCCCATTCTCCCCAACCAACTGAAAGACACGCTGAGCACGGCGCGCGATCTGCTGCGGGCGCGACAGGAATCGGCCTCTGCGCCGGCGGTGCCGCGGGCAGTGATTCCTGCGCCTGCTCCAACTGTGCTTCCGACCAGTATTGCCGGGAATGAGAAGACTTTGCGGGCAGGAGAGTTTTTGCAGTCATCGGTTTCCGCGCCCGGCGGACAGTTCATCACGGAGAGCGACATCCCCGATTCTCCGGACCAATCCATGGCCGGGCCTGTCGATCCACTGCAGGAATTAGAGCCGATGGCAGCGGCGATGGAACAGAGGGAACAGAGGGCTCCCAAAGAAGAGCTGCCAGCCCAGAGTTTGCCCGGCGAGCCGCGCGGGCTGGAGTGGTATCTGAAAAAAAGTGGCATCGCGAGGCCGTCAGTTCCGGCTCACTTCGCAACTGCGGCGGCAGCGGCTCCAGCGCCCGCGCCCGCGAAGGTGGAGTTGCTTGGTTTCGAGCAGACGGCGTCGAATTCGCCGTCGACTACTCCGGCACCCAGCGCTTCCGGGGGAAACTCTGCCGGAAATGCGGCTGCGGCGCCGCCTCAGACCGCGCCGCTCCATGCGCCCGTCGATACCGATCAGGCGCCGCAGGAGCACGTCCGCTACGATGCGGCGGAAGAAACAGCGACCGAAGATACGGCTCGTCCCGGTTTCCGGCTGGGCAAGGGAGCGATTGCAATCGCGGTGCTACTGGCAGGATTTGCGATTGCGATGGCCCCGCAGGCTCCGTGGCATCGGGGTGCTATGGCCCTGTGGTCGCGGGGACAACGTGCGGCCCATGCGTGGTTGAATCCTCAGCCCGTGGCTCCGGCGCAGGCTCCGGCGACCCACGAAAATTTTGGCCAGGCGGGCGACGAATACAAGCTGCCGGTGGCAGAGAACATTCCAGATGCCACCACCGATCCTTCGCAGATTCGGGTGACGCCGGTGATCGATCCGACGGCGAAGCTGCCAAATAACGGGAACAACGGCACGGCAGCAGGACAGAGTCCAGCGCCTGACGATACAGACACGAATCCCGAAGATGCTGCGCCGAATTCCGGCAGCGTGCAGGTGCAGGAGAATCCAGCGCCGGGATCAGCACCGGCGAATGCGAGTCCGACCGGAACGACTCCGCCCTCGGCCCCGCCAGTCTCAGAATCGCCTAAGACGACCGCGCCGGCTGCGATTCCTCCCAGTGTTTCTGTCGTTCCTGCGCGGCCGATGCCGCCGCCGATCCAGCCGCATGTTTCGGCTCCCGCATCTTCAAACTCGGGGAATGTATCGATTCCCTCCAGCTTGAAGTCGCAGATGGCCTCGATGGCTCCCGACGCCAGTGGCAATAAGCCGGTGGAAGCGGCCATGGCGACAATCGAACCGGTGGCCGTACCGGAATTGACCGAGCGCGGAATCTTGGCGGATCAGCCCGCGATTGCTTATCCGGCGGCCAGCAAAGGGCAGCAAGGGACGGTGGTTTTGCAGGTACTGATTGGGCGGGATGGCACGGTGCAGGATGCCAAGTTCCTGCAGGGATCGCTCATGTTTGCGCGGGCGGCGATTGATGGGGTCAAGCAGTGGAAGTTCAAGCCTTATCTAATGAATGGCCGGGCGGTTTCCGTGCAAACGTCGATGACAGTGAGCTTTAAGCCGTAGGCACCAGTCTTTACCGCCAAATCCCCGCTTTTCGAGAACAGAACGCGCGAATTGCGGCATCCGGCCTGGGTTCCTTTTCATAGTGACCATCCGCTGGTTCAGCCGTCCAAAAGGCGGTTACCTCTGGTGGCTCAAGTTGAAGCAGCCGGGGGATGGCTGGTTGCATCTATCGGATATAATGTCCAAAGTTCGTAGCGGAAGCACTTCCTTCCAGAAAACGGCCAAATTGATGTCCATGAAAACGAAGTCCGCGATTCTCGTCGCCTCCTTTGCAGTTTTGCTGTTCGTCGTGCTGGGTTCGATGGGAGGCGTGCACGCCTCTTCGAACGACGGCTCCTACCGCCAGTTGCAGGTTTATAGCGAGGTCCTGTCGCGGGTGCAGACCGAGTACGTCGAAGAGCCCAACATTCCGAAGGTGACTGACGGAGCGCTGCACGGGCTGCTCGAGTCGCTGGATTCGAACTCGGGCTACATGTCGCCCGAGGCTTACAAGGCGTTCAAGGCGCGCAAGGTGGAAGGCAAGGCGGCGATCGGAGCGGTGGTTTCGAAGCGCTTCGGATACGCGGACGTGGTTGCGGTGCTGCCGGGCTCTCCCGCGGAAAAGGCGGGGATCGAGCAGACCGATATTTTCGAATCGATTGAGGGCAAGAGCACGCGGGAGATGTCGCTGCCCGAGATTCGCAACCTGATTGCCGGAGCTCCGGGAACTGTGTTGCATGTGGAAGTGGTGCGGGCGCGCAAGGCTGAGCCGCAGAAGATGGAAATCACGCGCGACGTGGTCAACGTGCCTTCGGTTGCCGACAAGATGCTGGAAGAAGGTATCGGCTATGTGAAGGCCGAGGCCTTGACCAAGGGCAAGGCGCAGGAGATTTCGGCGAAGATCAAATCGCTGGAGAAGTCGGGCGCGAAGAAAATTCTGCTGGACCTGCGCAATTGTGCTGAGGGCGACGAGGCCGAGGGCATCGCGGTCGCGAACTTGTTCCTGAATCATGGGACGATTACGTATCTGCAGGGGCAGAAGTATCCGCGCGAGGCGTTCAATGCCGATCCAGCCAAGGCGATTACGGCGCTGCCGCTGGCGGTCCTGGTGAACAAGGGAACGTCGGGTGCGTCCGAGGTAGTGGCCGCGGCGATTCTGGAGAATGCCCGCGGGGACGTGGTCGGAGATAAGACTTTCGGCGACGGCTCGGTGCAGAAGACGATTGATCTGCCGGATGGCGGAGCGCTGATCCTGTCGGTGGCGAAATATTATTCGCCGGGAGGCAAGGCGATTCAGGATGTCGCCGTGACTCCGAATGTGCTGGTGGCGGACGCGGATGACTCGGTTGTGCTGGATGATGAAGACTCCACGCCGGCGCCGGATCAGCAGGATGAGCATCCGAAGAAAGTTCAGGATGATCAACTGCACAAGGCGGTGGAAGTACTGAAGAGCCGCAACAGCTAAGGAAGAAAGCAGATTCCTCGGTTGCCGTCGCTTCGCTCCGGCTTCCTCGGAATGACAATGAGATTGAGTGGATCGCGCGCCACCCGGCGCGCGATTTCATTTTAGGTGTGCCTTCCGAGCGAACGGGACGGGCTGTGCGAAGTGCTATTCTGAGCTCGCGCCGCATTCGTGGGCTCCCGGACCATGAAGTCTCTTTACGAAAACTTTCCTGAAGTAGAAATTGGACAGCGGAAGATTGTTGGACGCGTCCTGTTCGCATTGCTGGTGCTGGTGGCGGCTCTGGTGGGAGCGACCGCAGGCCTGCTGCTGGTCTACACGACCGATTTGCCGCAGGTCGACGCGCTGGAAGCGTATCGGCCGAGCTCGGTGACGCAGTTATATGACGATCACGAGCGGGTGATTGGATCGTTCGCGCTGCAACGGCGCGTGGTGGCTGGCTACGACGACTTCCCTCCGGTGCTGCGCGACGCGCTGGTGTCGATTGAAGACAAGGATTTCTACACACACTCCGGAATTAATTTCTGGCGAATTATTGGGGCGGCATATCGCGACGTTGAGTCGGGCGGCAAGGTGCAGGGCGCATCTACATTGACCATGCAGCTGGCGCGGAATTTATTCCTGTCGCCCGATCGCTCGTTTCATCGCAAGGTGCAGGAGACGATGCTGGCGATTCAGATCGAGCGTCGATTTACCAAACCGCAGATTTTCACGCTCTATGCGAACCAGATTTTTCTTGGGTCACGGCGTGTACGGATTTGAGGCCGCTTCGGAATTTTATTTCAGCAAACCGGCGAAGCAGTTAACTCTCGATGAAGCGGCGCTGCTGGCGGGATTGCCCAAGGGGCCGACGGTATATTCACCAATCAGCCATCCGGATAAAGCGCAGAAGCGGCGGAATCTGGTGATCAACGCCTTGCTGGAAGACGGGAAGATTACGGCGGCACAGGCCGCGGAGGCGCGGTTGGCGCCGGTGGCATTGCGTCTGGCGCACGATCCTAATTCGCTGGCGCCATATTTTGTGGAGGAAATTCGGCGCTATCTCGAAGGCAAGTACGGCGCCGATCAGGTGCATGAGGGCGGATTGAAGGTGTACACCTCGCTCGATGTGAACTTGCAGGTTGCCGCCAAACAGGCCGTGTTAGATGGGCTCGCAGCTTACGAGCGGCGGCATGGATGGAAGGGTCATCTCGAAAACGTGGAGGCGGAGGGATTCGCTCTCGACAAGTACGCACATCCTGACTGGGATGAGGAACCGGAGGCGAATGGCTACGTTCACGCGCTTGTGACTGCGGCGGGGACTGGGATCGCGACTGTGAAATTCGGCCGCTATACCGCGGGACTGGGGCAGCCGGACGTCGCCTGGACGCAGCAGAAAATTGCCGACATTCTGAAACCGGGCGACATCTGCTACGTGAAGATTGCGTCGCTGAGCGCGAATGGCGCGGCGCACGTGAGCCTGGAACAGGATTCCGGCGCGCAGGGCGCGCTGCTGGCGATCGACAATGCTACGGGCGGGATCAAGGCACTGGTGGGTGGGCGCGATTTCAATGATTCGAAATTTGATCGCGCGACGCAGGCGCTGCGGCAGGTGGGATCGTCGTTCAAGCCATATGTTTACACCGCGGCGATTGATGGCGGGGCGAGTCCGGACGATACGATTCTCGATGAGCCAGTGAGTTTTGAAACACCGTCGGGGCCGTATTCTCCACATAACTACGACGAAAAATTTGAGGGGGTCATCACGCTGCGGCGGGCGCTGGCGCAGTCGCGCAATATTCCGGCGTTGAAGCTGGCGAATAAGATGGGCATCAAGAATGTGATTGATTATGCTGAGCGCTTCGGAATTACTTCGAAGATACCTCCGTATTTGCCGGTGGCGCTGGGAGCGGCGGAAATTACTTTGATCGAGCAGACTTCGGCGTACAGCGTTTTTCCCAATGACGGGGTACGGGTGACGCCGCGCTACCTCACGCGCGTGACGGACTACGAAGGGCGCGTCCTGGAAGAAGATTTCCCTGAAGTGAAGGACGTGGTCAGCGAGCGCACGGCGCGGACGATGACTGCGATGCTGCGGGAAGTGGTGCTGCATGGCACGGGGATCGCAGCGTCGAAGTTGCCCTTTCCGGTGGCGGGCAAGACGGGAACGACCAACGACTTTACCGACGCGTGGTTTGTGGGATTTTCTCCGACGATGACGTGCGGCGTGTGGATTGGGTATGACGAGAAGAGGTCGCTGGGTGCGAAGGAGACCGGGGCGCATGCGGCGTTGCCGGTGTGGATGAACTTCATGACGGCAGCGATGGCAGGAAAAGATGCCGGAGAGTTTCAGGCTCCGCCGCTTGCGGAGCATGCCGCGCAGAAGGTGGATACGCCGGATACCGCGCCGGCGGCGGAAGAAGCGCACTAAACGCGACATCCGTAGAGACGTAGCTTGCTACGTCTTGCGGGCGGCATTGCTGGTGATGGTGAGAGAGACGTTGCAAGCAACGTCTCTACGACTGGGGGAATCGTGCGAAGTCGTGGGATTTTCTGCATTCTGGCCTTACTGGTTTTATTTGCGAGCGCCGGAACCGCGCAGGAGAGTGGAAAGAGTGCGACCGGCGGGAATGACAAGGCGGCCATCGAGCATGTGCTGCGGGTGCAGGTGGAGGCTTGGAACCGGCATGACCTGGACGCGTTCATGGCGGGATATTGGAATTCGCCGCAGCTGACTTTCTTCTCGGGTGCTCGGGAGAATCACGGGTGGCAGGAAGCCCTCGATCACTATCGCGCGACCTATGCCGGTCCGGGACATGAGATGGGGAAGCTTGAGTTTTCGGACTTACGAATTGAGATGCTCGGTCCGGACGCGGCGTTTGTGCGGGGAGAGTTTCATCTGGTGATGTCGGATGGGAAGACGCCGCATGGAATTTTCACGCTGGTGTTTCGGCGATTTGCGGATGGGTGGAAGATCATCCACGACCACACCTCGGCCGCAGAGTGAGCACGGAGGGCGCTGTGAAAAATCCCGTGCGTTTCCTGCTTCACGTGCCTGTTCCTTGGGTATTCGTTCTGAACTATCTTCTCGGGGTGGCGGTGGAACGGATGTTTCCTCGCGTCATTTCTTCCCAGGCCGGCCAAGTGAGCATGATCGCCGGAGCCGTTCTGTTTGCCGCTGGTGCGGTGATTGCAGGCTGGGGCCTCGTGCTCTTCCGCAAGGCAAAGACCACGACGGTTCCGGGAAAATCATCGGCGCAACTGGTGACATCCGGGCCTTATCGCTTCACGCGCAACCCCATGTATGTTGGCCTCACTCTGGCCTACCTCGGAGAAGCGGGATTACTGAAGCAGTGCTGGCCTGCGATTCTTCTGCCCCTCACGATTGCCTATGTCAACTGGACCGTGATTCCTGTCGAAGAGGCCAAGCTGGAAGACGTCTTCCCGGGCGCATACCAGCAGTACCGCGCACGTGTGCGTCGCTGGATCTAGACTTCGCACCCTACTTCTTCACCCGTACTTGGACGCGGGTTCCTTCCGGCAGTTTCCCGGTTCAAGAGTTCCACCATTCCGTCGCGCACGATGCCCTCGAATTCCTCTTGAGGTTGTGGCTGGTTCGAAGACCGCGCAGGTGAGTCGGGCACGCGGTCTGCGGACAGGAGTGGCCGCGCCACACGTCCTGTGCCTTTGTCCATGGCTTCGTTGGCCAGGCGGTCGGCGTCCTGATTGTGCTCGCGCAGGGCGTGGCCGATGGAGAACCAGTCCATTTGCGCGATTAATTCCTTGGCTCGGCCGTGCAGATCCTGCAACACGGCGTTCTTCACTTTGTAAATGCCCTTGATCTGGCGGACCAGCAATTCGGAATCGCTGATGAGTTTGAGCGCCTTGGGGCCGTGCTTGACGGCGTATTCGAGGGCGGCGATCAATCCTTGATATTCGGCGAAGTTGTTGGTCTGGTGACCGAGATATTCACTGAGAGCAGCGACTTTTTTCCCAGACTCGTCTTTGATCACGACGCCGTAACCGGCGGGCCCGGGATTGCCGCGCGCGCCGCCATCACTGTGCGCGATCAGGTAATGCTCGGGAGGATTCTCACGCGATTCGAACAGATGCGGGGTGCTGCGATGGGGCGAGGGCATGATCGAGTTTACAACGCTCTTTCACCACAGGGTCACTGAGGTTCACAAAGGGAAAGTTAACGTCCTGCGGCCAGGCGCGTGGCCAGGCGGGCGGGAAGGTTGGCGTCGAAGATGCGGTCTTGCGCGGACTTCAGGTTGTAGGGCGTGCGATGGAAGTGGACGACTTGCGCTTCGGTATCGAACAGCCCGTAGGCGGCGCGCCAGTCGCCATCGCGCGGCTGGCCGACTGAGCCGGGATTGATCAGATAACGCGTATGCGGTTTCAACTGCAACGCCACTGACTCCGGCTGGCCCACGGTGCGGTATTCGGGACGAAAGCCGTCGGCGGCTGAACCGTTGGCGAAGAATCCACCTTGCAGATGGGTGTGGCCAAAAAAAGTCAGGGGAACGTTCAAAGCGATCAGCGGAGCGAGGGCGTCGCCGAGCGAGACTACGTACTCATCTTCGTCGTTGGGCGAGCCGTGAACGAGTTGAATGTGCGGAAACTCCGGCAACGAAACTGGGCCGTGCGGCAGGTCGCGAAGCCAGTCGAGATTCTCCGGAGTCAACGCGTTGCGCGTCCAGATCGCGGCGGCGGCGGCCATGGGATTGAAGTCGCCGAGATCCATCACGCCGGTGGCGGCTTTGTCGTGATTGCCGCGGACGAAGACCTTGCCCAATTCGCGGGAGCGGTCGGCGACTTCGTTGGGGCTGGCGCCGTAGCCCACAATGTCGCCGAGATTGACCACCGAATCGAATGACGGGGCCGAGGCCAGGGTGGCATCCAGAGCTTCGAGATTGGCGTGAATGTCGCTGAGCAGCAGTATGCGCAAGAAGACCCCGGACAAAGTGGGGATTATAGAACAGGCAGTACAAAATCCCTATCTTTGGACAAATGTTGAGTGGTGCTGGCCCGCGAACAGCAGGTTCCTCACCGGCTTTCAGTCCGGTTCGGAATGACAAACGCGCTAGATCTTCAGATCCTTTAAATATTCGCGGAACGGGCCGCCGAGGTCGTCGCGTTTAAGCGCAAATTCTACCGTGGCTTTGAGGAATCCGAGCTTGTCGCCGGTATCGTAGCGGCGGCCTTCGTAGACGTAGGCGTACATTTTTTCGCGCTTCAGCAGCATCCGCATGCCGTCAGTAAGCTGCAACTCGCCACCTGCGCCGGTTTGCGTAGTGGCGAGGCAGTCGAAGATCGCCGGAGTAAGAATGTAGCGGCCGATGATCGCCAGATTTGACGGCGCTTCTTCGAACTTCGGCTTCTCCACCATGTTGCGAATTTCGAAGAGGCGCCCGTTAAAACCGTCGACGGCCTTGGCGTCGAAGACCCCGTAGGAAGAGATCATCTGGCCTTCGACGACCTGCGCAGCGATCACGGAGCACTGCTTTTCATCGAACACGTCGGCCATTTGTTTCAACGCGGGGACAGGATTGTCGATCACGTCGTCGGCGAGCAGCACGGCGAACGGCTCGTTCCCGACCAGTTCGCGCGCCATCAATACGGCGTGGCCGAGACCCAGCGCTTCCTTCTGGCGGACGTAGGCCACATAAATCATGTCGGAGATGGAGCGGACGATCTTGAGCAAATCGGTCTTGCCGCGCTCCTCGAGCATTTTTTCGAGTTCGTAGCTGACGTCGAAATGATCTTCGATGGCCTGCTTGCCGCGGCCGGTGATGATGATGATCTGATCGCAGCCAGAGGCCATCGCCTCTTCGACGCCGTATTGAATGATCGGCTTGTCGACGACGGGAAGCATCTCTTTGGGCTGAGCTTTCGTGGCGGGCAGGAAGCGCGTGCCCAGGCCGGCGGCGGGAAATACGGCTTTGCGGACTTTCATCATCATGAAGTGATCTTGGGCGAAGCGTCGTTGGTCGTTGGTCGCCGACCGTTAGCCATACCGTTTAAGCGCGGGATAATTGTAACTGGTTCTCTTGCCTGCTCGCGATTCGTCGCATTAATGCGGGTTGTTCTTTGCCGAACCCACTTCAGATGCCGCTTCCTCGCTGGCTAGTTGCTCTAGAACTGTGCGCAGGGCTCGCAGGACTTCTTGCGCCGCCGTTGCTTTCAGCGCGAACTTCAACATTCCGTCGGGAGTGAACTGCGCGCCGCGCTGCGCGGCGACGAATCTTGCCAGCTGCTCGGGCTCGACGGCCGCATTCTGGCGAAATTTGAACGTTATGAAATCGCGCTTGCGTTCGATGGCGTTGACGCCAACGCGCATGCACAGCAGTTTGAGTGATGCGTAGTCGAGCAGGTTACGGACGGCGGGTGGCGGAGGTCCGTAGCGGTCTTGCAGCTCGGAGCCTACGTCGGCGAGTTGCGATTCGGTTTCGACTCCGGCGACACGCTTGTACATTCTGAGGCGCTGATTTTCTTCGGGAATGTATTCGGCTGGAATGCGAATGTTGAGGCCGAGGTTGAGCTGGGTTTCGGCCTCGTCGGGGGCGGCTTCGCCCTTCATTTCGCGGACGGCGCGATCGAGCATCTGGGTATAGAGTTCGAAGCCGATAGCTTCGATGTGTCCGCTCTGTTCACCGCCGAGAAGATTTCCTGCACCACGAAGTTCGAGATCCAATGCGGCAATCTTGAATCCAGCACCCAGATCAGAGAATTCTTTGAGCGCGGCCAGCCTTCGTCGCGCAATGGGCGTGAGTTCGACCTCGCGCGGAATCAGGAGATAGGCATAGGCGCGGCGGTTGGAGCGGCCTACACGGCCGCGGAGTTGGTAGAGCTCCGACAATCCCAGGCGGTCGGCACGATTGATCAGAATCGTGTTGCACAGTGGGATGTCGAGGCCATTCTCGATGATCGTGGTGGCGACGAGGATGTCGGCTTCATGATGCATGAAGCCCAGCATCACTTTTTCCAGTTCGCCTTCTGACATCTGGCCGTGGCCTACGAGCACGCGCGCTTTCGGGACCAACTCCTGCAGCTTTGCGGCAATCTCCCAGATACTCTCGACGCGGTTGTGCACGAAGTAGACCTGGCCGCCGCGTTCGAGTTCCTGCTCGATCGCCGACTGAATGAGCTTGTCTTCCCAACTCGCGACCACGGTTTGAATCGCCATGCGATCTTTGGGCGGAGTTTCGATCACGCTCATATCGCGCAGGCCGACGAGTGACATGTGCAGCGTGCGCGGGATCGGCGTGGCCGACATGGTGAGCACGTCGACTTGCTTGCGCATCTGCTTGATGCGCTCTTTGTGGCGGACGCCGAAGCGCTGTTCCTCGTCGACGATGAGCAGGCCGAGGTCGGCGAACTTCAAGTCTTTCGAAAGAATGCGATGCGTGCCGATGAGAACGTCGATCTTGCCAGCTTCACTCTTCTGCAGAATTTCTTTCTGCTGCTTGGGATTGCGGAAGCGGCTGATCATTTCGATGGTGACGGGAAATGGTCCGAAGCGTTGCTTGAAAGTTTCGTAGTGCTGGAACGCAAGTACCGTCGTGGGCGCGAGCACTGCGACTTGCTTATTATCGCTGACCGCCTTGAATGCGGCGCGCATGGCGACTTCCGTCTTGCCGTAACCGACATCGCCGCAGAGCAGGCGGTCCATGGGCTGAGTCGATTCCATGTCGTGCATCACGTCGGTGATGGCTTGTGCCTGATCTTCGGTCTCGCTGAACTCGAAGGCGTCTTCGAATTCGCGGACGAATTCGTTGCCCGCCGGAAAGGCGTGGCCCTCGGCCAATTTTCGTTGCGCGTAGAGTTTGAGCAGTTCGTCGGCCATGTCTTTCATGGCCTTGCGTACGCGCGCTTTCGTTTTCGCCCATGCCTGCGTGCCGAGATGACTCAACGCTGGCTTCGCCCCTTCGGACGAACGATATTTCTGAATCAGGTCCAGACGAGTGAGGGGAACATACAGGCGTGCGCCTTCCGCATATTCGAGCAGCATGAATTCGGCGTTGCCGTCGCCCTGGTTGATTTCCTTCAGCCCCTGGTACTGGCCGATGCCGTGTTCGACGTGGACCACATAATCGCCGACCTGCAGATCACGAAAATCGGAGAGGAAGGCCGAGACCTTGGATTTCTGCCGCTGCGGCCGCGAGGCGACGGTATCGGACTCATCGAATAAATCGCGCGCGCCGAAGATGGCGAAGTTCGCCTCGGGCAGCATCACGCCATCGGGTACGTACGCCTTCGCCAGAGTTGTGGCTTGCATGTCGGCGGCAAAATAGCTGGTCTCGTCGGCGTAGCTCTCGCCGCCGCGGGTGCGGCTTCCCAGGCGAAACGACACGTTGTATTCGGTGAAGATTCCGGCCAGGCGTTCCACTTCTCCGGTGTTGGGGACGGCGAACATCACCTGCTTGCCATCGCGCGTGAGCTTCTGAACTTCTTCCAGCATGGTCGGAATCGCGCCGTGGAAGCGGGGAGTGGGTTGCGCCTGAATGACGATGTGCTCGGCGCCTTCAGTGGTGGTGATGCCGAGATGTTCAACATCCGCTCCGGTAATCGCGCCGACTTTTTTCCACCATTCATCTGGAGTTGTGTACAAATCTTCCGGGCGGACGAGATTTCCCACGCCGCTGCGCTCGTGCATTTCTTCGACACGCGTCCAGAAGCGATCGAACTCGGAGTGCAGCAGATCAGGCTCGTCGAGCAGGACAACGGCGCGCGGAAGCAGGTCGAAGACGGTGCGGTCGGCCCCAGCCACGGGCGCGTAAAATTCCCAGCCGGGAAACACCGTGACTCCGCCGGATCGCACGGCGGCTTCGACGATCTCTTCTGATGTTCCGGCGATACGTTTCCCGGACAGTCGGGTATGGATCGCGCCGAGAAGTTGATCGCTGACTGGAGTTTCGGTAAGCGGCAGCAGCAAGGCTTCGTCAATGGGATTTGACGAGCGCTGCGATGTGGGATCGAAGCGGCGGATGGAGTCAACCTCGTCGCCGAAGAACTCCACGCGCACCGGGCGCTCGGCTTCGGGCGAGTACACATCGAGAATGCCGCCGCGAAGGGCGTACTGGCCGGGCATTTCGACCACATCGGCTGACATGTAGCCGACCGTGTTCAGGTGGGCAAGGAGGTTGTCGAGATCGAAGGATTCTCCGCGGCGAATGGTGCGGGCGAGGTCGGAATAATATTCGGCGGAACGCTGGCGGATGGCCGTGGCCGCGACCGATGAGACCAGGATCGAGGCTTTGCCAGTGGCGATCTTCCAAAGGGCGGTGGCGCGTTCTTCCTGCAATTCCGGATGCGGCGACAGATTCTGGAACGGCAGCACGTCGCGGGCGGGCAGAGCGACTATGGATTCCGGATCGCACGCCGCGGTGAGTTCACAGAACCCTTTCAGGGCAGCGAAAAAGTCTTCCACCGCGCGGTTGTCGTTGACAACAAAGATCAAGGGCCGGTCAGCGGCTCGGCGCAACAGCACGAGCAGCAGCGCTTTCGCCGTGGGTGTCAGGCCGGACACACGAATCCGCCCCGTGCCCTCTTTCAGATGGGAGGCTACACGCGCGAAGCCGGGAAGCATTTCTACGTCCGAGAAGAGTTCACGGACGAAGGGGAGAAGCATGCGAATCAATTTTATCAGAGTGAGGACGGCGGTTCATTGGAACGGGACAGGACTCTGAATCAAGATCAAAATCTCGTCCGGTAGACCCTCGCCGAAGGACTCACAACTCGCCACGCAGCGGATTCTTCCAAGAAAGAACTTGACAAGGTCCGATGGATGATATATTTAACCTAACAGTTATTTAACTAACTGGTTTAGCAATGCACAGTCTGGCAATGGACCACCTCAGCGAAACTTTCGGAGCATTGGCCGATCCCACCCGGCGCGCGATTCTTGGCCGGCTGGCTTCGGGCGAAGCCTCGGTCACGGAATTGTCCGAGCCTTTTGCCATGAGCATGCCGGCCATTTCTAAGCATCTGAAAGTGCTGGAGCGCGCCGGGTTGATCACTCGCGGCCGTGAGGCGCAGTGGAGGCCGTGCCGGTTGCACGCAGCCCCATTGCAGGATATCGCCGGATGGCTGGAGCACTACCGTAAGTTCTGGGAGCAGAGTTTCGACCGGTTAGATGACTATCTGCGCGAACTGAAGAAGCGCGAAACGAAAAACGAGACTAAGGAGAAGAAGCATGGCCGCAAACGCAAAGATTAGGAACTCGATGGAAGCCGCGCCCGCGGATTTGATCATGACTCGCGTGTTCGACGCTCCGCGCGAGTTGGTGTGGAAGGCCTGGACCGACCCCAAGCTCGTGTCGCAGTGGTGGGGGCCCAAGGGCTTCACGAATCCCCGCTGCGAATGGAACGCCCGGCCGAAGGGATCGATTCACATTGATATGCGCGCGCCCAATGGCGTTGTGTATCCCATGAGCGGAACTTTTCAGGAAGTGGTCGAGCCGGAGCGCATGGTGTTTGTAAGCAGCGCGCTCGACGAAAACGGGAAGTCGATGTTCGACATTGTAAACACGGTGCTGTTCGCCGATGAGCGGGGGAAAACATCTGTGACCCTGACTGCGCAGGTGATCAGCGCGACCGAACTGGCTCCGCAGTACCTCAAGGGCATGGAGATGGGCTGGACTCAGAGTCTGGATCGGCTGGGCGAGCACCTGGCTGGAAGCCGGGCGGCCAGTGGTGTGGCGGCGCTCGCAGGAGAGCGGGAGATCGCCTGCACCCGCGTGTTCGATGCGCCGCGCGATCTGGTCTGGCAGATGTTCACTGATCCCAAGCACATTCCGCACTGGTGGGGGCCGAGGGGTTTTACCACGACGGTGCAGCAAATGGATGTGCGGCCGGGCGGCGAGTGGAGGCTGGTGATGCGCGGTCCAGACGGCCGCGATTATCACAATCGGATTATTTATCGCGAGGTGGAAAAACCGGCGCGGCTAGTGTTCGAAAACTCTCCGGAAAAAGGCAGCGAGCCGGTGAGCTTCGTGACGCGTGTCGATTTCGCCGACGCCGGCGACAAGACGCGTGTCGATTTCCGCATGACCTTCTCTACCGGCGCGGCACGCGATCAGGTGGCGAAAACCTATGGCGCGGTCGAAGGGCTTACCCAGACTCTTGGAAGACTGGCGGAACGTTTAGCAAAAGCGCAAGAAGACTCGGCGACAGGAGTTCGAAAATGAGAAAACTCTTCGTATCTAATCTGATGTCGCTCGACGGCTTCTTCGAAGGGCCGAACCATGAATTCAACTGGTTCAAGCCCGATGAAGAATTCTTCGAGTACGCCAAGGATATGCTCCGTTCGGTGGACACGATTCTGTTTGGCCGGGCAACCTACGAGCACATGGCGGCCTACTGGCCGTCGGCGGAGCGGGATGAAATCGCGGAGAAGATGAACGGCCTGCCCAAGCTGGTCGTCTCCCGCACTCTCAAGAAAGTTGAGTGGAACAATTCCACGCTCATCGCCGGCGATTTCTCGCGGGAAATTTCGCGACTAAAAGAAAAGCCCGGGAAGGACATCGTCATTCTCGGCAGCGCGATGCTGGCGTCGGCGCTGCTGCAGCAGGGATTGATCGACGAATATCGCGTCATCCTCGCGCCCCTGCTGCTGGGCCGCGGCCACCCGCTCTTCCGCGATATCCGGCAGCAACTCGCACTCAAACTGGCGCGGACGAGGCTGTTGCGCTCGGGCGTGATTGTGCTTTACTACCAGAAAGCATGACCGCGGGAGTTCCCGCACTTGGGGGAAAAAGATGTCTCAGGTACGCGTATTGGTGGGAACGCGCAAGGGTGCGTTCATTCTCACGGCGGACGGCAAGCGCGACAAGTGGGAGGTCAGCGGTCCGCATTTTGCCGGGTGGGAGATGTATCACCTCAAAGGATCGCCCGTGGATCCGAACCGGATTTATGCGTCGCAGACCAGCGGATGGTTCGGGCAAATGATTCAGTGCTCGGATGACGGGGGCAAGACGTGGTATCAGCCGGGAGCGCCCGTGGGCGAAAAGCCCGCGCCGGGACCACCGAAGGCGGCGAGCAATAAGTTTGTGTACGACGTCTCGCCGCAGACCGGCAAGCCTCTCACCACCCACCAGTTTTATGACGGCACGCAGCATCCGTGGGAGTTCAAGCGGGTGTGGCATCTGGAGCCGTCGCTTATGGATGCGGACACGGTTTACGCGGGCGTGGAAGACGCGGCGTTGTTCCGCTCGACCGATGGCGGAAAGAACTGGCACGAGTTGTCCGGATTGCGCGGCCACGGCACCGGGCCGAAGTGGCAGCCCGGCGCGGGAGGCATGTGCCTGCACACGATTATTCTCGACCCTTCAAATCCGGATCGAATTTACATTGCGATTTCAGCCGCGGGCGCATTTCGCACCGACGATGGCGGGAAATCCTGGAAGCCAATCAATCGCGGGCTGCGCTCGCAATACATTCCTGATCCGGCGGCAGAAGTTGGGCACTGCGTGCACCACATCGCGATGAACCCTTCGCGTCCGGGCGTGCTGTTTATGCAGAAACATTGGGACGTGATGCGGTCGAACGATGCCGGCGATCAGTGGACGGAAGTGAGCGGCAATCTGCCCACTGATTTTGGATTCGTGATTGACGTCCATGCGCACGAGCCAGAGACGGTTTATGTGGTGCCGATCAAGAGCGATTCCGAGCACTACGTGCACGAAGGCAAGCTGCGCGTCTTCCGCAGCCGCAGCGGCGGAAATGAATGGGAACCGCTGACCAAGGGCCTGCCGCAGAAAGATTGCTATGTTAACGTGCTGCGCGACGCGATGTCCGTCGACACGTTGGACAAGTGCGGCATTTATTTCGGCACGACCGGCGGGCAGGTGTATTGCTCGGCGGACGGCGGGGATTCGTGGGCTCCAATTGTGCGCGACCTGCCGGCGGTGTTGTCGGTGGAAGTGCAGACGCTGGGCTAAGTGGCGCTTGTGTGGAGCGGACACTTCTGTCCGCTTGCCGGGAGCATCGATACTGCAAGCGGGCAGGAGCGCCCGCTCCACACTGCTTCATTGCTCACTGTGCGCTACCGGCCCGCACCGTTACGATCTCCGCAATCGTCAGAAACAGCGCATAGGTCGCGAATAGAAATGCTCCGTAGCGGCCTGCGGTCTCGGGGCGCATGCGGGGCATGAAGATCGCGAAGCGGGAGAGCAGGGCGGCCTCGCCGAACATTCCCGGGAGCGCGAGCAGGAGCGCGGCCGATCCCCAATCCGCGGCGGGCAAGTGCCGCCACTTCAAAAGTAGAATGCAGATTGCGGACGTCACAATTGGCGTCAGGACGAAGTTAATCCAATAGCGCTGATCGCCGCGTTCGAAGATGAAGGGGCCGCGGAACTCGTAAAGGATCGTTCCCCCGATCCAGAACGCGATTCCGAGCAGCGGGAAAAGTAATTTGTCGACGGGCTTCATTAGTGCTCCTGGCTTGCGGCTGATTCATGTACCATGTGGTACATCATACTTGTACCATATGGTACATTGAAGGGCAAGAGCTTTCAGGCGATGCCTCGAAAAAAAGAGCCCGGTAATCGCGAGCACCTGCTGGAGGCCTGTCTGGCGGCCTTCGTGCGAGCCGGAACGCTAGATTTGAGCCTCGACAAGCTGGCCAAGGCGGCGAAGAGCAGCAAGCGTATGCTGGTTCACTACTTCGGCAGCCGCGAGGCGCTGGAAGAGCGGGCCATGGCGCGTCTGGAAGAGCGCTTGCGCTCGCGCTTTCGCGCCGGGGCATTTCCTCCGGGAACGCCACTACGCTCGGTGGTGAAAGTTCTATGGGAGCAACTGACCACGCCGCAGTCGCGAGGAATCCTGTTGCTCACCATGGATCTGACGCGGCGAAGCTGGAGCGGGTCGGAACGCGGCAAGCGGTTTTTCGAGGAGCAGCAGCGGCTGTGGGCGGAGATGCTGGCCGATTTCCTTCCCGATGCCGTTGCAGTGCAGACTCTGCTGCAGTTATTTCAGGGAGCGGCTCTGGTCTACCTCGTTACCGGCGATAAAGAGCGCGGCTGGCTGGCCCTGGATCGTCTTGTCGCGATGGAAAGTTTGTCGCACTAAATCAGATTGACCTGCCGGATTGACCTGCAATGCGCGCGGTTCAACGCGCTGTACCGACCGAATGCTGGGGCGGGCGCGCCATCAGCTCACTGATGTGGTGTAATTGAAACAACGATGCCATCCACTCTGACAGCTCTGCGCCGGAAGGCCAAGGCCGTTCACCGCAATCTGCGGGGGGCGGCGATGGCGGCGCGCGCATTGTCTTCGACCGAGCATCCCTTGCTGGCGCACATCATTCCGATGCGGCGCTGCAACCTGGCCTGCACCTACTGCAACGAGTTCGACGACTTCTCGAAGCCGGTGCCGATCGAGGAGATGTATCGCAGGATCGACAAGCTCGGGGCCCTTGGCACTGCGGTCGTAACGATTTCCGGCGGCGAACCGCTGATGCATCCGGAGCTCGACGACGTCATTCGGCGGATTCGCGCGAATGGAATGATCGCCGGTCTGATCACCAACGGATACCTGCTGGTGGCCGAGCGCATTCAGCGTCTGAATCGCGCCGGCCTCGAATGGCTGCAGATTTCCATCGACAACGTGAATCCCGACGATGTCTCGAAGAAAAGTCTGAAGGTGCTTGACAAGAAACTGCAACTGCTGGCCGAGCATGCCGACTTTCATGTGAACATCAACTCCGTAGTCGGCAGCGGCATCACGCATCCGCAGGATGCCCTGGTCATCGGCAAGCGCGCCATCGAACTGGGATTCACGTCGACGATTGGAATCATTCACGACGGCAGTGGGCAGTTACAGCCACTGGGCGACGAGGAGCGCCGCATCTATCACGAGATGCAGGCTCTGGAAAAAAGCAGCTTCACCCGCATTCATGCGTTTCAGGACAACATCGCCAAGGGACTCACCAACGATTGGCGATGCCGCGCCGGCGGGCGCTATCTCTACATCTGCGAAGACGGGTTGGTGCATTATTGCTCGCAACAGCGGGGATATCCGGGAGTTCCGCTGGCCGATTACACGCGCGAGGATTTGCGCCGCGAATACTTCGCGGAGAAAAGCTGCGCGCCGCATTGCACGGTTTCGTGCGTGCATCAGATTTCGATTTTCGATTCGTGGCGCGACCCGCAAGAGCCGGCGAATTCGCAGGGCACACCCGTGCCAGATGGCGAATTGGTCCAGATCAAATAGCAGTTGCGCGATCGCGCAATCCCGGCAAGCGAAATCTTCAGCGCGAACTGGTGCCCTTCTTCATGGCTGCGATCGCCGGGGCGCCTAGCGCTGCTGCAATCTTGCTCCCCAGCGGAGATCCGAATCCGGTGCAGGCATCCCAGCCCGGGCCTGCCGAATAGGCTCCGTTGTTGCCCGACGTGACATCGTCGAAGTCAGCGGCCTTGCCGGCACTCTGGTAAAGCAATGGGTTGATGAAGCCAGCCGGTTTTCCCAGGCTCTGGTTGATCAACGCAATCAATCCGGCCCATAGAGGAGCGACGGCGCTGGTTCCCCCGATCACGCCCGATTGTCCATCGACCAGAGTCACATAACCGGTCGTGGGATCGGCATTGCCCGCGACGTCGGGAACGCCCCGGCCAACATTGTGACTCGAGTTGGCGGATGGCGGCACGCCGGCGCCACTCTGATAACTGGGAAGCGGAAACGTGTCGCTGATGCCGCCGCCGGTTGCGCCTTCGCTGTTGGCCAGTTCATTCCACACCGTTTCGCTGGTGATGGTGTTGCCCGACGCCTGCAGACGCGTGCCGCCGCAGGCCAGTACGTTCGGACTTGAGGCGGGAAAGTCCACATGGTTCAGTCCATCGCCGACACCGTCGGTGGACCCATCGTCTCCGGCCGCGACGCAAACCGATACCGCCATGGCGGCGGCCGCCTGGAATGCCTCGTCCATCGATGTCATGGCTTGCTGCGTCCAGGAGGATTCGGGCCCTCCCCAACTGATGGAAATGATGGAGGGGTTGTTGGTGCTGTCGTGCACCGCGGTGGTAATTGCGTTCAGAAAACCGGCGTCGGTGTTGTCGGCGAAGTAGGCCACGATCTTGACTCCGGGCGCGATCGCTCCCGCCACTTCAATATCCAGCATCACTTCGCCATCCGGACCACTGGGATCTCCGGTGGGACTATTGCTGCCGTTGCCGACGGAGACGGCTGAAACAGTGGGTGTCTTCGCGAGCTGGAGTTGACTCCAGTAATTGCTCAGGTCTGTGGGATTGAATCCACCACCGAGCTCGATCAGCGCGATACATTCGCCGGTTCCATCGACGCCAGTCGGAAAATCGTAGAGCGTGGCGACTTTTACGGGCGTGTAGGAAAGGTCCTGAGCAGCGGCGCGGACACCGGCTGGCTCGCGCCGCCTACGAAAATGCGGCTTGGCCTGCGGACGATTGTCCAGGCCAAACACGCCTTCAACCACGTCCTGCAGTTCAGGCGGCAGTTGGACAGGTCCGGTGCGGCCGCGATAGGCGCCGGATGAGTACTGATATTGTTTCAGCTCGACGCCGAACGCCGCATTCATCGCAGTTACGGTTCCCGAAAGAATTACGGTCCGCCTGGCCGCGCTCTTTTCCTTCACTGCCAGTTTGTGTTCGCGTGCAAATGCTTCAACGCGAGCGATGCTCGCGGGGTCAGCCCCGTGCTGCTGCTCGAATTCTTTGCGACTCAGGATGGTGCGCCTGGTGACCGGCTTGGTGAATTCGTTGGGGTCGACAATGGGCTTCTTGCCGGCGCGAGATTTAAGGCGAATGGTTACGTCGACGATTTCATTCGGATTTGCGGGGCCGATTACTTGCGCTCCTTTTAGCGGAGCGCGCTCACTACCGGTGAGTGGAATACGCGTCTCCGGAGTGGACTGCGCAGTGGACTTCTTCGGAGCAGACTTCTTTGGCGTGGATTTCTTTGAAGTAGACATAGATCGCCCTTCTGCCAGGCCAACCGCGATGCAAAGAGAAGGCAGAGTAATGGCTCGACGGGAGTCTTCGCGGAACTACACCCACGGAATCAGCCTGGCCTCTGTAGTCCTGATTAGCGCTGGCCTGTTGAATAGGGTGGACACTATCAAGAAAATATCGGCAAGGCAAGATGTCTCGGAGTCTTCGTTACGAAACACGAACAGGGAGACGGCGCGGCCGGTAGGTGCAGGCTAGTTCGATCCCCGCCGCGCCCCGCCGCGAACTGCTGCAACTCGAATACCGATTGACCAGGAGCGCCCCTACACTCTTGGCGCGATTCCGGGCGCTCAGCGAGTGAAATCGTGTTTTCGTCAGTTGATCGAGCAGTGATCGTATGGCAAACTCGGAGCCGTAAAAGTCTCTCAGGCACCACCGAGCTAAAGAGGTTACAGCGGCCCAGCTTGGATTGCAGGAAGCATTCGCCGAATGAATATAGATCGTATTTCATACTTCATCACCGAGCCAGTTCATTTGTTGGGCTTCCTCTTCTTGATCGTGGCCGGAATTTCGATGTGTACCGGGAAAACTCTTACACGCGGTGGTTTGGTCAGCCGCTCCAAAGAGCCGAAGTCGTTTTGGTTGATAGTAGCAATCTGGTTCTTAGGTGGCATAGTCTTCATTGGAGACTTTCTGTCTCAAAAATAAACTGAGACACTATCCGACTGGCGTGTAAGTTCCTGAATTGGCATAACATCCCCATTACGCTCATTGAGGCGAGGCGAGGCTTCGGGGCACGTGCTACTTCTTGGCCTGGGCCGTCGGTGGCAGAAGTCCATTCAAGCGCAGGTACATGGCAGCCGAGCTGTAATGGTCGGCCCAATCGTTGGTGAGGGCGATCAGGGCGAAGGCGCGCGGGCCTTTGCGGCCGCCGAATAATTCCACTTCGTCGGCGAGTTTGGAATCGTCCACCTTGCTGAGTGCGGTGGTGCAGAAATCGAAGCTGGCCTTCAGCGCGGCTACCAGCTTGTCTTTGCCGTCCGACTCCTTCAGCGGAACCGCGGCTTTCATTTCCGGCAGGTCTCCGATTTTCGAGCATAGATAATTGTTCGACTCGATAATGTGCAGGACGAGGTGGCCGAACGTCATCTGCTGTTCGGTGGGCTTGTAGTTGAATTTCTCCGCCGGCATTTCTTCGACGGCTGCGGTCAGATTCTTTTCCTGGCGCGGAAGGATTTGCTTCACGACCGAGCTGACGGGATTTTTATCTGGGGCATTTTTGTCCTGTGCCACAACGGCAGTTGCTGCGATCATCAGAAAAAGACAGAGAGCAGTTTTCATGGCGTCCTCTCGTTTGCGTATTAAGGCTTCAGGGTGATTGTACTCGCGGGCGAAAGACCTGGGGAAAATGTGCCGGAGTGCAGCGCTGCATTAAGATTTCTGCATGCAGAATGTAACGCCCGTGGCGATTACCGTCTTCGGATTTGAGCTGGCGGTCGCCGCTGTCTTCGGATTCGCCGTCGAATCCGTTACGCGCGTGGTGCAGCGCTGGCCCGCCGTGGTGCGCGTCATCGTTCCCGTGGCGCTGGTGCTTCCCTACATTCTGGTTGCGTGCTCGGACCACATGCTGCGCTGGCATTGGGCCGTGCTTTACGCCGGACTTCCGGTCGTCATCGCATGGCTGCTGGAGCGGGCAGCAAAGGCCGATCCGGAACAGCGGGGAAATTGGCGCGATGCGGTGATTCTGCTGACGCTGGGGCTGGCCGTCGATCTGCGCTGGTTTGAGCCGGCGTGGCCGGTCGGGTTGCAGGCAGTGGGAAAGATCTTATTGGTCGACGCGGGATTGTATGGCTTTCTCGCGGTTCGACAGTTGGAAGGAACGGGATTCGATTTTCATTTGCGCTGGAGCGACTGGAAGACCGGGTTGCGCGAGCTTGCGTTGTTCGCTCCGGTGGTGATCGCGCTCGGGCTGGCGCTCGGATTTATTCATCCCCATGCAAATGTTCCGTCGTTGGCGAAAGCGCTGCTCTCGTGGGCGGGAATTTTCCTCTTTCGTAGCGATTCCCGAGGAGTTGTTTTTTCGCGCGTGGGTGCAGAATCTGCTGCAGCGTCGACTTGGCCGGATGGGCGGTTTGCTGGTCGCAGCCGTGTTGTTCGGTCTGTCGCACTTCAATAAACGATCGGCACACTTCAACTGGCGATACGTAATTCTGGCAACGATCGCAGGCATCTTCTACGGGCGGGCGTGGAGAAATCAGAATCGCGTGCCGGCTTCGACCATCACGCACACATTCGTCGACTGGTTGTGGTGGCTGTGGTTTTAGCAGATTATTTTCCAACTGTGCCGTGAAAGGGTGCAGCCTGGCCGGCTGGGATGGCGTGATAGCGAATGAAGCCGAGCCCAACGCGCATGTGATGATGCAGCGCATCAGGAACGCAGACCGCGAAGGCGAGTCCCAGCAGTCCCTGCGCCAGGCCGAGCACCCACAGACTGTGATAGCGGCGGAAAAGCCAACAGGACGCTAGTCCCCATACCAGTGTCGCCACAGTCAGCGTCGGATTCGGCAGATGCGCGGCGGCGAACAGCACGCCTGCCATGACGATGGCGCTCTCCTGATTCAGAATGCGCGTCAGGCGCGGCATGAAGAAATCCTGCAGCAGAAATTGCTGGTAGATCGTCCACAGGACATATCCGCCGACGTGTTTGAAGTCTGCCTGATATAGCGCGTGGAAGGTTCCGAAGCGCCGCGCCACCAGCACGCTCACCACGCTTAATGCGATCGAAGCGGGCAGAATCCAAAGGGAACGAATGAATCCGCGGGCGCTGACGCCTAGCTCCTCGCGCCCGGGGTAGCGCCACAGCGTGACCACCAACGGCGCGAGCAGCGCGATCGGACCGACTATCAGTTGTTCGCGGTTGGGTAGCCAGAGGACCAGAATGATCGCGGCGAAACCAATGGTGAGTTCCGCCAGATCACGAGAAAAATGGCGTCCCGATGGAATTGCAATCGGGAACGTGCTGGTATTCGTAGCTGACAAAAATTACCCCTCCAGCTAGGACTGCCCGCGACCGGAGTTGGGTTGCTTAGGTCTGCAGGCGGTACTGCGATTTAAACGCCCGTCGTTCCCGAAAGTTGCGGAGTGGCCTCGATCAGGCTACGAGTATACGGGTGGGCCGGGCGTTCCGTGATCTGCTGAGTGTCTCCCACCTCAACAATTTTGCCGCGATACATGACTGCGACCCGGGTGGAAAGATAGCGGACGACGGGCATGGAGTGCGAGATGAAAAGATAAGTCAGCCGGAAGTCGCGCTGCAACTGGGCAAGTAAATTCACGATTTGCGCGCCCACACTGACGTCGAGGGCGGACACAGGCTCGTCGCAGACAATAAATTTGGGCCGCAGCGCGAGGGCGCGGGCGATGCCGATGCGCTGGCGCTGTCCTCCAGAAAATTCATGAGGGTAACGGCGCAGAGCGGATTCATCGAGGCCTACGGCTCGAATAAGCTCCGCAACCTGGGCTCGGAGATCTGTGACGTCTCCCGCGCTATTCAGGTAGTGCCCTTCGCGTTGTTCCTTTCCATGAATAATGAGCGGCTCGGCGATGATGTCTTCGACGCGGAAGCGCGGGTCGAGCGAGGCAAACGGATCCTGAAAGATGATCTGCATGTCGCGGCGCAGGCGCCGCATTTCGGCTGGGCTGGTGGAGAGCAGGTCTCGGCCCTCAAATGAAATGGTCCCGCTGGTTGGTTCGATGAGGCGCAGAATCAGGCGGCCCAGCGTGCTTTTGCCGGAGCCGGATTCGCCTACTAATCCCAGAGTTTCCCCGGCCTGAATGTCGAGCGAGACATCGTCGACGGCGCGGACCTCGCCGCGCGGCTTAGCGCCGAACGGCGATGCCCCGTGCGCGAACACCTTGGTGAGATGGCGAACTTCAATCAGTGGCATGGAAGAGTGAACGAACTAAAGTCTATCGTGCGGCGATCATCTTTGTTCTCATCCTGCGGCAATCATCGGAACCGCCGCCAACGCTGCCAGCAGCCCAACGACCTTCCAGAAACTGAAATGTTCTTTCAGCACCAGCCGCGCCAGCAGAACCGTGACCGCGGGATAGAGCGACGTGATCACCACGGCCTCGTCGAGGCGGCCATGCTGGTTGGCAAAGATGAATAGCGCGCTGGCCACGATATCGAAAAAGCCGGCCACCATACCGAGCGCCACCCGCGGCCGGTCGAGCGCCAGCGGAGCGCGGGTCACCAAAACCGCAATCGACGTTGTGGTCAGCGATCCCACGCGGGACATCGCCGCAAGCCACGCCGAAGAACCGTGCGCCTGATGCACACAAAGATAGAAGCCTGCGAAACCGACTCCGGCGAGGGCGGCCATGGCCACGCCTTTGGGACGACCGGAGTTGTCCGATTCGAGCTGCGGCTCGGGCCGCGTGATCAGCCAGATCGCGGCGATGGCGACGACAAAACCGGCAGTCGTCCAGCGGCTGGGCGCTCCCTCAATGGCGATATCGGCGAGGGTTGGAATGGCCGCTCCGATGAGCGCGGATATTGGCGCGGTCAAGCCCATCTTCCCGGAGGCGAGTGCGCCATAAAAAAGCGCCAGCGCGAAACCGCCGATCCCTCCCGCGGCAACAGCCCATAGAACGCTCGCTCGCGAAGGAAACTGGTCGTGCAGGCAGAGCGCGACCACCAGCATCAGGACGAGGGCGCAGAGGTGAGAGAACGCCGTCAGCACGAATGCGTTGGCACGGCGCGAGCCGAGGCCTCCGGCAAAGTCGGAGGTTCCCCACAGAAAAACGGCGGCCACCGCATAGAAAGCCGGGTTGGATGGATTGAACGACAACACGCGGGACGAGGGTAACATGCTCGCGGGTTTGCGGGCAGGAGTGTCGTCTGGTTACCGGCCAATTACCGGGGATCGTGCCACGATAATTTCAGCCGCAAGAAAGTTTGCAGATTGCAGAAGTTGGTGGAAGTTGCGTCCAGCATCGATTCTGTGGGATCGAGCGTTGTGCGTGCGCAGTTCCGGAGAATGATGCGGGCGAGTTAAGATCGGGATCCGCCGCGCTACTGCCACTCCAGATGCATTGCCGTATTCTTCTTGTCGAAGGTGATGATCAGCGTCTTGTCATCGCCTCCGACAAAGTCCGCCGAGATCGTCTTCGATAGATCCACCGTCTGATCGCCCGTCTGCGTCCGCAGACGCAGCAGGTGCTTGCCGGACGGAACTTTCAGCGTCTCCGAATCCATCCCGTGCACTGCGCTGAATACGACCAGTTTCTTCTGCGTGCCGCCATGCAAGGGCCGGGTCAGCGCCAGTTGATCGTCCACCCAAACGCTGAGCGTAGCGTCCTTGAACTGATGCCGCACCGACAATTCCACCATGGCCGGCGCCGCTACTACTATTTCTGCCGGGCGAGACCGTGTGCTCGTCTCGCGAACCGTCGCTGGCGAGGATGCTTTCGACACGGACGCCTTGGTCGAACCCTTGTGCACCGCTGGCTTGGGATCAGTAGCCGGAGCAGCCTCCGCAACTTGAGGTACCGCAACAGGTACCGCACTCACCACAGGTGCCTGCGCGACTGCCACTGGTGGATTTTGCACTGCCGGTGCTGCAGGAATCGCTGCCGTCTGCGCCGGCTCACTCCCTCGTGAGAGCAGCCCCGACTTCACGCCAACGATCAAAAGTAGTACGAGCGTCGCCGCGCCTAGCATCAGATCCCGCAACGCAAACCTGCGCACCGCGGACAAAGGCTGCTTTGCCGATTTCGGCGCCTGCGCGGCAGTTCCCCGGGCCGTCAGCGATCGAGTCTGCCGCTCCGTCTCCGCCGCAATTGCGTGGAACGTTGTCGTGGTTGCGCTCGGCTTCTCCGCGCTTTGCAGCGCCTGCAGGTCCGCCGCGAACTCCGCCCCGCTCTGGTAGCGCTGCGCCGGATCCTTCGCCATCGCGCGCCCGATCACCGCATCCAACTCGCGCGGCAAATTTAACTCCAGCATGCTGGCCGCAATCGGCTCACGATTCGCCACTTTGAAGCACACCGTGGTCGCGCTGTTCCCCTGGAACGGCGAATGCCCGGTAACCATGGCATACAAAATTACTCCCAGCGAAAACAAATCCGAACGCCCGTCCACTCCCTCGCCGCTGAGTTGCTCTGGCGCCATATATGCCGGCGTGCCCAGAACTCTGCCTGGAATCGTGAAGTGTGCCAGGTTCAGTTTGGCGATGCCGAAGTCGGCAATCTTGGCGTGCCCCTCTTGTGTGATCAGGATGTTTCCCGGCTTGATGTCGCGATGCGTCACGCCTTGGGCGTGGGCATATTCCAGAGCCTCAGCAATCTCTTCCGCGATTTGCAGCGCCCGCGGCAGCTCGAACTTCTTCTCCCGCCCCAGAATCTTGTGCAGCGACTCGCCCGCCACATACTCCAGCACAATGTAAGGATCGTGCGTCTCCGCGTCCTCTCCCACATCGAACACCGACACAATCCCCGGATGATGCAACCGTCCCGCCGCCTGCGCCTCGTTCAGAAACCGCCCGCGAAATTCCTGTTCCGCCTCGGGCTCTTCTCCACGCAGGCAAACCGTCTTGACGGCGACCAGGCGATCGATCTGCGGATCGCGCGCCTTATACACCACTCCCATTGCGCCGCGGCCCAGTTCGCCCAGAACTTCGTAGCGGCCAAATTTTTTCGTCTCGGGATTTGCCAAGCAGTGTCTCCAGACTGCGCAAGAATGAAGCTCAGCCAGCACAGAAAGGGAAGGGTACCCACTATGTTAGGCGCGCCGCCACACTGATTCCGCACACAATCTAAAGCCGCACATTACACAGGTAATGCCCGAAATCGCCCGCGTAGGGGCGGACGCATTCGTCCGCCCGCGAGCGCAGCGAGCCCTCCGGACGAATGCGTCCGGAGCCACGTGTTCACTGTTTTTCAGGTCAGAATTGAAAGGGCGCGGCTTTAAGCCGCGCCGATCGAGAGGAAAAAAATGGCGGCTTTAGCCGCTCAGGGACAGCCCCTAACTGCCGCTGGCATATCCGTCGCTATGCGCGACCGTGATCCGAAGATACTTATACGGATTCACCGGAGTGTCATTGATGCGAACCTCATAATGCAGATGCGGCCCCGTCGACCGCCCGCTGGCGCCGACAAAACCAATCACATCTCCGCGATGCACGGTCTGCCCGGAAGTCACGGCGAAGCCAGAAAGGTGTCCGTAGCGCGTGCTGATCCCGTTCCCGTGATCGATCATGATCGCCCGGCCGTACCCGCCCATCTGATCGCAGAATGTAACCACGCCATCCGCCGGTGCGATTACTCGCGTCCCGTAGGCACTGCTGATATCCACTCCGCTATGAAACGCGCCTTCTCCGTTGAACGGATCAATTCGTTCGCCGAAGCTGCCAGTAACCTGACCCTCGACCGGCCACAGGTTCGGAGCCGAATTCGCCCGCACCCAATCCGCCGTAGTCGCATTGCGCGTCAACCCCATGGTCAGACCGATCATGGTTGCGCCCGTCAGCGCCGATGTCCGCAGCGCATGCAACTGATCGAGCGACGAACTCACCTCCGCGTCGCGAATCTGCTCGGTGCTCGCTGTCACCAGAGTCGGCTGCTGCTTGAGCCCATAAAGCGCCGAAACCTCTGACGCGATCGAGCCCAGCGAAGCCACCTGCACGTCGCGCTCTTTCGCGACCTCTTCCAGGCGTGAATAGTTGTCTTTGAGCTGATCTTTTTCCGTCCGCAACTGGTTGTAGCGGGAGACCTTCAGCAACATCCGGGTATAAGAGCTGGCAATTCCTGTAAGGCTGAGAAAGCCGATAGCTGCGCCCACTACAAAAATGTAGAGATAATGGACAGGGATCGAAATCTTGCGCAACTGCCCGTCATCCCCACGGGCCACAAAAAGAATGTAAAAGCGCTTTTGCAAATCGCTCCTTCTACTGAAAAAACCGATTTTCAATCAGGTCCGGAATTCCAGGCTAAGTTCTGAGGTTGCAGAGCGCCTGTGCGGACCACCTGATTTTTCCGGGCCGCGTCCCATCTTAGGAATGGTTATTCGCGCGTCCCTTGCCTACCGGAACTCACGACCAAAGCCTGGAAATTAATTCTTCCCCGCAATGCCAACTGCTTGCGGAACTTAGCTTGGCCAAAGGTTGTTGTGAAAGACTGGTCCACGGTAACAAAGTAGGTTCCCCCCTGTCAACGGAGCGTAGGTCCATCCCCGATTACCGAAGATGGGGGTAACCAAAGGGGTACATCCGGACGGGTTACTTTCCGCGAATCGGCACACCCCGGGTCACGTTCTCCTCTGTGCTCCTCTGTGCCCTCTGTGGTGAAAGCACTTCCTAAGCCAGCCCTATAATGAATCCGCCGTGCCCCGACCCGAAAAAGCCCTAATCGCCGAAATCCGCCGCCGGGCAAACTCCCCGCGCAGCCGGATCGTTCCCACCGGCATCGGCGACGACTGCGCCATACTCCGCATTCCGCCCAATCACGACCAGTTGGTCACCACCGACTTTTCCCTCGAAGGTATCCATTTCCGCCGCGACTGGCATCCGCCTGAATCCGTAGGCCACCGCTGCCTGGCCCGCGGACTCAGCGACATCGCCGCCATGGGAGGCCAACCCGTAGCCGCCTTCCTCTCACTGGCCCTCCCCGGCAACCTGCCGCAATCCTGGATAACCCGATTCACCCGCGGACTGCTCGCTCTGGCCAACCAATACAACGTCCCGCTGGCCGGAGGCGATACGGCCGAATCTCCGAACGGAATCCTCGCCGACATCGTCGTCGTCGGCATGGTCCCCAAAGGCAAGGCCATCCTCCGCTCCGGAGCCAGGCCCGGCGACCGCATCTACGTCACCGGAAAACTAGGAGGCTCCGCCGCAGCCGTCCGCAAACTGCAACGCAGGCCCGACGAGAAGCTCAATCCGCGCGACTACCCGCGCCATTTCTATCCCGATCCCCGCCTCGATCTCGGCCGCACTCTCCGCGAGAAAAGCCTGGCATCCGCCATGATTGATCTAAGCGACGGCCTCTCCACCGATCTCGCCCACATCTGCGAAGAAAGCGGAGTAGGCGCGGAAATCGATTCCACCCTCATCCCGCGCGCCCGGGTCGGCAAGCCCGCTCATGAAGTCGATCTCGACGAAGCCCTGCACGGTGGAGAGGACTACGAACTTCTCTTCACCGCCCCGCGCCGCCAGCGCATCCCAGCCCAGATCGCCGGCATTCCCGTGACCCAGATCGGCCTCATCCGTCGCGGCAAAGGAATCCTGCTGAGAGACGAACATTCCGTGGCCCGCAAGCTGGATCCCCAAGGCTGGGAACATTTCCGCCGCTAATTTCCGCCGCTAAACTCAAAGCCAGCTATTACCTCCGTCACTACTCACCCTCTACCCACTCATCCAATTCCGCACTACAGTAGGACCATGAAGTCCAGCAAATATGCTCTCCCAATCGTCGCGGCTCTCCTGATCGCCACCGCATCAGCGCAGTCGAAGAAGCAGCCACCACCTCCGCCGCCGGCGCATGCCCACGCTCCTTCGCCCGCGGTCACCGACGAATTCATTCACCGCCAATTTGGCGACGGCTGTTCCCTCGTCCCCGGCCCCGCGCAATTCGTCGCCGATCTCGATGGCGACGGTATCGACGATCTCGTCGTCGTGGCGAAATGCAAGAATCCCATGGCCGACCGCGATGAATATGGATTCCTCATCTCCGATCCCTACGACAACTTCCTCGGCTTCGGCGACGTGAAAGTCACCTCCACCTTCGCCTCCGACGAGCCCGAGCGCCGCGGCATCTGCCTGCTCATTATTCACGGCGCAGAAAAAGGCTCATGGCAAGCCGAAGTGCCCAAAGCCAAATTCCTCCTCATCAACCTTCCCTTCCGAACCCTGACCGTGAAGCGCCTCACGTTAAAGAAGCGCAACACGCTGGGAGTCTTCATGGAAGAACAAGGCGAAGGCGAGCAGACCTCATCCGTCGTCTTCTGGGATGGCAAGAAATATCGCTACCAAATGCTAGGCGCCTCGCTGGAATAGTGTTTTGAAAGGGCGCGGCTTCAAGCCGCACGGTGGCAGGCTCGGCAGCGGAAGAATTTTCATTCGCGACGAAGATACGGAAACTCCTCCGTCCCCACCTTCCCCACATTCTCCTCTGCAAACCCGCACACCCGATCCAGCGCCGCCTGCAACTCCGCCGTATACCGCTCCACATCCTCATCGCAGGCATTCGCCGGAACCGGAATCAGCTTCCCAAACCGCACCAGCACGCGCGAAAACGGCACCGGAACCATCAGCCGGTCCCAGGTTTTCAACGTCCACGCCTTGTCCACCGCCGCGTAATACATGGTCAACGCCGCGCCCGACGATCGCGCCAGCGCCACCGGTCCCGGCTTCACCGTGTGCCGCGGACCGCGCGGACCATCCAGCGTGAACGCCACTGTCCAGCCATCTTCCAGCGCGCGCCGCAGCCCCAGCAGCGCCCGCACCGCATTCCGGCTGCTCGATCCCTTCACCGCGACATATCCAAACTTGTGAATGATCCGCCCCATGTACTCGCCGTCATAACTGTTGCTGCTCATCACCCGTACGCCCAGGTTGCGAAACAGATAAGTCGACGGAATAAGGCACGAATGCCAGAACGAGGCCACCAGCGGCCGTTCTCCCACGGTTTTCTGCGCGCCCTCTTCGTATGAAACGCAAACCCGCAAGGTCGATCCAATCAGCCGGATCACCCAATATCCCAGGAAGATGATGATGCGCAGCACAATGCGCTGCCGCAGCGTGTAGCGCTGCGTGTCCCATGCAGGTTGCGGAGTGGCCGCAGCGTCAGGCGCGCGAACGTCAGGCACAAAGCTATTGTAACGACAGCAAGACTCACGTGGGGACGGACGCATTCGTCCGTCCCACGAGCGAAGCGAGGCCTTTGACTGTTAACCGCAAGCAGGGATGCAACTAAGAGCTAACTCATCTTGAGTGCAGTCGGAATCCTTTAGCAGTCACCGCCGACAAAAAAACGCGGGCAAGGTGCCCGCGCCACACTTGCCCCGCGCCCAAAAACCCGCGCCAGCTAATTCTCCAGATACGAATCGATCCAGACTTTCACCTTCTGCCGCCGCTCATCTTCCGGATCGAATCTCACTCCGAACGACTTCGGCTTGCGCCAGGTCACCGTCCCGCGCACCGAAATCCGCGGCAAGGTCAGCAGCGAGAAAGCCACTTCCACGCCCATCCCTTTGGAAACGTCCTCTGGGCTCTTCAGCGACATTCCGCCCGAACTCATCTCGATGCTGCTGGCGCTGAAGCGCAAATTTTCGCCAACCACCGAAACCTCGGTCATCACCGGAATCCGCACGTAGCGCCGGAACTCGTGCAACACCAGATTCTGCGTCGCGCGCACCAGCTTCATCGCTGCCGGACGCTCCAGCGGCTCCTGAAACATGGCATTGATGCCGTATTTCGAAAAGCGCATCGCCTCCTGAGCGTTGCCGCCCACGCCATAGATCACGCAGCGCGAGTTCGACGGGGACATGCGCGCCGCTTCCATCAGCGGTGCTACGTCACTGCGCAGGTTCAGCACGCAGGCCTCGAACTTTTCTTTGCCCAGCCGCTCTGCGGCCTGCCCCGACATGATCACAGTCTCGATGCCAAATTGCCGAAAACATTCCGCCAGAAGATTGCGCGTTGACTCGTTCAACTCCACCAGCGCCGCCCGCGCCGCGACCTTGCGCGACGTCAGGGCGTTCAGAGTATTGGAATTGAACAGGGCCTGGTTGAGCGAGCCTGGAGGCAACGTATGGCCAGAAGAATGACTCTTGGAGGAATGGTGGACGACGGGCGCGAAAGCTTTATCCATAAGTTCGAAGCTCGATTCCCGAACGCTTCCGTAAAAGCTCAGATTCAGTAGTTCGAGGGGGAAGACTTGTGACTCAACTTTCAAACCCATTGTGGATCCTGCGGGGAGTCGAAGAAAGTTCCTAAGGACCAACACCGCCACAGGGCAAGCGCCTGTACTGTTTCGCATCGACAGGAGAAAGGACATTACGCCGGAAGCCACTGAATTAGCAGGAGATCAGCGAACGCTGACCAACTCGGAGACAGAAGTGTGCCCGGTATTCTGCCGGCGCCCCAAGCGCGGTTGGCCTGTTCTTCGAAACCTATTGAGTAAAACCGTCATTCTGGCGATTACCCGCAATACAAAAACAGTGGCCTGGATCTCGCCGAAACAATCCCCTCTCCGGTCGAGCGGAGTTTTTCTTGACATCTCTTTTTTAGAACTCATTGATCCCGATCGTGGGGGAAGTGCTTCATGGGTTTGCGTGTCAACCATCGGTTACAATCTCGGCTTCGCCCAGGAGTCGGCATCTGTCATGAGGAAAAGTATCTGGAGAGCGGTGATCGAGGTAGGTTTTATCATCTTCCTGTTTTATTCCAACCTCTTGATGGGAGAGTTCGAGCGCTCAGGCATGGGACAGAGGAACGGCGTAGCGTGGGCGATCGGAGACGTTTTCACGGCGGCCAATTTCGAAATTGCCATGATCGCCGCGCTCAGCGGCTATGCCATTTTTGAATTTCTTCGAAAGAAATTCTAGGCAAACGTGGCTCTGATTCTCGGCTGGAAAAGAAACAGCAAGAGTGCACCCGCGATAACAACTCCCGCTCCACCCCGAAGCCAGTCGCCTCGGACGCAGTTAAGCACGTCCCCGAGAACCTGTATCGTGATAATTACAACCGCCAATCTCCATCCCCAAAGGCGTCGTCGAAACCACCCAATCCCCGCCGTTGTGAGGACAGCACCTAGCAGCAGGAAGAGAATCCCAACCCCAGCACCCAGAGGAACGAGCTGCTTGTAGGCAATCGGATTGAGGCCCCACACACGATCAAGAGCTGTGCCTCGCCAGATCAGAGTAATTGCGGCGAGACTCGCCATGACCGCACCAAAGAACAAGAAAATGCCTATCGCAGTAAATCCGGGCGCTGCATCGAGGCCGATGTGATCGTTGTTCCGCATCTGCTCATTTCCCGGGGAACCTGCAGCCTGCGCTGAGTCTCATGGTTCGGTTGGGCACGCGAGAGTAAAGTTGCTCCACAACGTGACGTTGGTCAAACCGGTGAGCGCGGTATAGGGATCGGATTGCGGACCGCACCAGCCGTAGGGATCGAGTGCGATGGGACTGGACCCAGCCACGTTGTCCACTTCGAAATGCAGGTGCGCCGGAACTCCGCCCCAAACATTGTCAGAGAAATTCCCGGTGTAGCCGATAGGGCTGGTGCGCTGCACGGAGACCCACTGGTTCTGTTGGGCACAGGTGGGGCAGGCAACAATATCCTGACCCGCATTGCACTCGGTTCCCTTGGAGTCGGAACTCGTACACCGCATCACCTGGCCGTTGGTGGCGTCATAATACGAAGCCAGATGCATGTAGACCACCCGGTAGCCGGTTTTGTTAACGACGGTCGCGCATCCTCCCTGGGGCGGAGTGGGCACGGGAACAATGGCCAGTACGTGACCTCGCGATCCTAGAGGGATTCCGTCCGCGCCATCCAGATAGGTCACGCAACCGTTGATCGCAGCGTAGAGAGCGGTTCCAAAGGGGAAGATGTAGTCGATGCCGGGATGGCCGTCGTAGAAGAGCACGCCAGCGCCAGCGTAGTTGTAGCCCTTCAGGAAGCTGGCGATGTTGGGGTTGGTGTAGGCAAACAGCAGGCCATTGCATTTTCCGGCGCCGCTTTTGAAGCCGGAATACTTCACCATGCCGCTCTCGGCCGTAAACGCCGTCACGCCGCCATATCCACCTTCGCCGGCCGTACATTCATACGCGACCTGCATTTCGTGATCGAACACCGTCATGATGGGAGCGTTCACCGGAGTGCAGGTCCCTCCACACACCGTATTCTGCTTCACGGGAAACACCAGGCTCAGGGCCGCATTACTGTCAGCCTGGCCGGATGCCATAGACGCGGCGAAAATAACCGCCATCATCATCGCAGCGATCCAAAAAGCAGGGTAAATGAGGGCACGCCTAAGGCACATAATTTTTCTCCGATTCGAAATCACGGTATTCGACGAGGTGAAACGGACTGCCGAAACTTCCGGTAACGCGCTGCAGGGGACGCCAAAAAGCGGCGCAGTAGCGCGACAAGCAGCATAACAAGAAACAAGAAGGTGTCAATTACATATCCGGCCTAGCCGAATAGCGTCATTGGACTACTGCAGCTTGGCGTACTTGGCTTTTTTCAGGATGGGATGTCTGGGTCGGCCGTCTTTCCAGAGGGTGAGGAAATCCTGATCTCTAGCTCAGATGGTATCCCAACAATATTTGCGGAGATCTACTCCTGCCAGCGCCGGAACAGCAGCGCCCCATTCGTCCCGCCGAAGCCGAACGAGTTTGTCATCGCATATTCCAACGAAGCCGAGCGCGAGTGGTTGGGCACCAGGTCCATGCCGGCCGTATCGGGATCAGGATTCTCAAGATTGATGGTTGGCGGCAGCTTCTGGTCGCGCAGCGCCAGCACCGTGATGCCGGCTTCAAGCCCGCCAGCGCCGCCGAGCAGATGGCCGGTCATCGACTTCGTCGAACTCACGGCCAGCTTGTGCTCGCCAAAGAAATTGCGGATGGCGTGCGCTTCCAACGTATCGCCGATCGGCGTGGAGGTGCCATGCGCGTTGACGTAGTTCACCACATCGGGCGTGACGCCGGCGTCGCGCACCGCATTGCGCATCACGCGGAATCCGCCCGCGTGCTCGGGCGCGGGTTGTGTGATGTGATAGGCATCGCCGCTCATGCCGTAGCCCACTACTTCGGCGAGAATGTTGGCGCCGCGCTTGCGCGCAAATTCCAGCTCTTCCAGAATCATGATGCCCGCGCCTTCGCCGATGACGAAGCCGTCGCGGTCGCGATCCCACGGGCGGCTGGCTTTTTGCGGATCGTCGTTGCGCGTGGAGAGCGCGCGCATGGCGGCGAATCCGCCCACACCCATCGGCGTGATGGCCGCTTCGGCGCCGCCGGCAATCATCACATCGGCGTCGTTGTGCTGAATGATGCGGAAGGAATCGCCAATGGAATGCGCGCTGGTGGTGCAGGCGGTCGCGGTGGCCTCGTTCGGTCCCTTGGCGCCGAAGCGCATGGAGACTTGTCCGGCCGCAAGGTTGATGATGGCTGCCGGAATGAAGAAGGGAGAGATCTTTCGCGGCCCGCCTTCGAGCAGCGACAGGTGTTCGCGCTCGATGACGTCGAATCCGCCAATCCCCGACCCAATGTGCACGCCCACCCGCTCGTCGTTTTCCGGAGTAACTTTCAAGCCGGACATTTTGAATGCTTCATCGCTGGCCGCAATCGCCAGGTGAATGAAGCGCGCCATCTTCTTCAGTTCTTTTTTCTCGATGTAGTTCAGCGGGTCGAAGTTCCGCACCTCGGCGGCGATCTGGCAGGCAAAAGCGCTGGCGTCGAAACCGGTAATCCGTCCGACGCCGCTCTCCCCCGCAAGCAGGCGCTTCCACACATCCTCGGTGGTATTGCCCACTCCGCAGATCAGGCCCAGGCCTGTGACTACGACCCTGCGTCCCAAATTATTTGCCCGCCTTGGCGTGCTTGCCGATGTAGTCGACGGCATCCTGGACGGTGCGGATTTTCTCGGCGTCCTCGTCGGGAATCTCGATGTCGAAGGCCTCTTCGAAGGCCATGACCAGTTCGACGGTATCGAGCGAATCGGCGCCGAGGTCGTCGACGAACGACGCGCTGGAAGTCACCTCGCCCTCATCGACTCCGAGTTGCTCTACGATAATCTGCTTTACCTTTTCGTCTACGGCTGCCATGTGTCTCCTCGCTTGCGTCTTTGAATTAGATTTGAATTCTGATGATTCCGTTGCGCCGCTGGCCAAACCAGCCCTTTACACCTCAAATGCATTTGCTGTCAGGAAAAAGGCGTGAGTAGTGTAATTGCCTGAGGGAAATGGTGTAAAGGAAGGCTGTGCCGGATTCGGTACGGCCGAAGATTTGGAGTTGCACTAGAGAATCGTAAAGCGAGCGAGATGTCGAGGTCAAACGTGGTTATGATGGCGGCGGGAGATGGAGAGGCATGCGGGCAGTAGTGCAGCGCGTCAGCCGGGCAAAGGTCAGTGTCGGCGAGTGCACCAGCGGCGAGATCGGGCTGGGACTGCTGGTCCTGCTGGGCGTGGCTCACGAGGACACGGAGGCCGACGCGAATTACCTCGCCGACAAGGTCAGCGGATTGCGCATCTTCGAAGATGACGACGGCAAGATGAACCGCAGTGTCCTGGAGGCGGGCGGGAGCGTGCTGGCGGTCTCGCAGTTCACGTTGTATGGAGATGTGCGGCGCGGCAAGCGTCCATCCTTCGATGCGGCGGCTAAGCCCGAGCTGGCGCGGCGGCTTTATGAATTGTTCGTGGCACGACTTCAAGAACTCGGCCTGCGCTGCGAGACCGGGCGTTTTCAGGAGATGATGCGCGTGGAGTTGGTCAACGAAGGACCGGTGACAATCCTGCTGGATTCGAAGAAGGAGTTTTGAGCACGGCAATGTGGGCGCGTCGTCTTCTCTTGTTTTTATGCGCGGCTTCGATGATGGCGTCGGCGCCGGCTGTTCCTCCCACCGACGGATATCAGGTTGTCCACGTTTATCCGCATGATCCGCGGGCATTCACGCAGGGGCTGGTTTTTGTGGATGGACATTTGTACGAGAGCACGGGCGAGAATGGGAAATCGTCGATTCGGTTGGTCGATGTGCAGACCGGACAGATTCTGCAGAAGCACGATCTCCCATCCGAATACTTCGGCGAAGGCCTGACGGATTGGGGCAGCACTCTGATTCAGCTGACGTGGAAGGCGCACAAAGGATTTGTATATGACCGCTTCAGCTTTTCATTGCTGCGCACGTTCGGGTACGCGGGCGAGGGATGGGGGATTACGCACGATGAGACGCAGCTGATCATGAGCGATGGCAGCGCGACACTGCGCTTTCTCGATCCGAAAACGTTTCACGTCACGCGGCGATTGCATGTGTCGGACGAGAACGGCCAGGCGGTCGAGCAGTTGAATGAACTGGAATATGTGCGGGGAGAGATTTACGCGAACATCTGGCACAGCGACAAGATCGCGCGCATTTCTCCGCGGACGGGGCGAGTTGTGGGGTGGATTGACCTCAGCGGGATCATCAACAAGCGAGATTTAGCGAACGACGAAGCAGTATTGAACGGGATTGCGTATGACGCCGCCGGCGACCGGCTGTTCGTTACGGGGAAGCTTTGGCCGAAGTTGTTCGAGATTCGCGTGGTTCCGCGGTGATGCACCGGGGCTAAAGCCCTGTTGCTTCTCTCGTGCTAACGCGGCGCTGAAGCGCCGCTCTTCCACATTTACTCCGCTGTTGAAGCGCGTCGTCTCCCTTAGAACAATCCTGGTTACAAGTTCTGCTGGATGTATTTCTTGCTGTCGAACTTTTTGCCCGTGCTGGCTGCGGACATGTAGCGAATTTGCCCGAAGATGGGGCGCTCGAACCACGGGCGATCGAATTTGCCGACAATCGACCAGGCGATCCCGGCATATCCGTTGGGATCGCGGCCATCGAGCAGGTATTTGTCGTTGAGGTAGACGGCCGTGCGGTAGGCTTCGGCGGGCGACTTGCTCCACTCCAGAATTTTCTTGGCCCAGTACATCCGCACGTAGTTGTGCATCCATCCCGTCGTGACCATCTGCATCTGCGCAGCGTTCCAGAGTTGGTCGTGGGTCTCGGCCTGCTCGAGTTGTCTTGCCGTGTAGAGAACGGGGCGCGGATCCTGGGCGTGCTTGGCCAAAGTGCGGTGCGCCCATGGCTCTCCGCATTCGAAGTTGTCATAGTCGGGATTGAAGCGCACGAGATTGACGGCCAGTTCGCGCCACACGATGAGTTGGTTGAGGAAGGCTTCCTTGTCGGCCTTGGGAGCGCTGGATCGCTGGACGGCGAGCGCAACGGTGATCGGGCTGATGTGGCCGAAGTGCAGATAGGGCGAGAGGCGGCTGGTGTGGTCGACCTCCGGGTGGTTGCGCTGCGTATCGTAGTGGCGAAGTTTGTGGGCGACGAATTCGGTAAGCAGGCGAAGCGCTTCGGTGCTTCCGCCGCGCCAGTCGGCAACAGGAGAGACCGAGCGATCGAGCTTCCACTTTTCCGTGATGTCGAAATGCGGATCAAGCGCCATCAGGCGCGCGGGCTTTTGCCAAGGCACGCGGGCGCTCGGATTCCTTGAAGCGATCAGATACGTTTTCAGCTGTGCCTGAAGCCGCGGACGAATGATGTGGGCCGCGTATTGAGCTTTTTCCAGAAGCTTCGAAGGGACGATCACGTCGGCATCGACCGTCCAGAGCGGGATGCGCAGCTTCTTGCTTGCGATCTCGCGCCACGAGTTTGGCTCGCGCATGGGGTTTTCGTCGCCGACGACCAGTGGCAGGCTTCACTTCCTCGCAGAAGCGCAGCAGGCTGTGGTCGGGATAGCGGCGAAGGACGAATCCGATATTTCTTTTGCCGAGCGCGGCGGCAATGTCCGGAATGCCTTCGCGCAGGAACTGGTAGTGGCGCAGGTTGGCATGAGGATAAAACGGAACGGGAGCGAAATAGGCGACGACTGGCTTGTGCAGTGCGTTGGCAGCTTCGACGGCCGTGTCGAGCGCGGGATTATCGAGTCCGCGCTGCGAGCGCTGCATCCAGTAAACGACGCAGGTGCCGTCAGGATCAGGCGGGCCGGAGCGGCGGACGGTCACGCGCGGGTTTTGAGCGATTCCAGTTAAGGCATCCACGATGTATTCAACATGGTAGAGCGGAATGGAATGCAGGATGGTCCGAATGTTCCCGGCGTTGCGAGGCAAGAAAAATCAACGGCATTATTTTCGCGAGAAGAAATCCATCAGCGCGCTTGCAGGATTGCGTCAGCAATTTTCGCCGCTTGCGCGGCGGGCCTCACATCGTGGGTGCGAATGATGTGTGCGCCTTTGAGGATCAGCGCAACCTGCGTGGCCAGCGTTCCGTACAGACGATCTTGCGGGGCGGCGTCTTTGCCGTTGTGCGCGAGCGTACGGCCGATGAAAGATTTCCGCGAGGTTCCGGCGAGCAGGGGAAATCCTGCGGCCTGCAATTCGCTGAAGCGCGCGAGCAGAGGATAGTTTTCGTCGAAGCTTTTGCCGAAGCCGAAGCCGGGATCGAGCACGATGCGCTCGCGGCGCACTCCTGCGAGAACTGCTTTTTCGGCCCAGTCTTTCAATTCGCGCTTGACCAGCAGCACAACATCTCCCGGCGGAGGCAGGGCGTGCCACTCTTCCGGACGTCCGCGCATGTGCATGAGCACCGCGCCACACTTGAGATCGGCGACAGTTTTCGCCATTAGCGCATCCCAGCGGAATCCGCTGACGTCGTTGACGATTTCGGCTCCGGCGCTGATCGCGGCGCGGGCCACGGCGGCTTTGTAAGTGTCGATGGAAAGGATCGCGGCGGGATGACTTTTCCTGATTCCTTCGATGACAGGAAGGACGCGCCGCAGTTCTTCGTCTGCACCCACCACTGGCTTGCCAGGCACGGCACTTTTCGATTGCGCGGGCACGCCCGCTGGGGCTGCAACATCAACGCGCGCGCCGGGACGGGTAGATTCGCCGCCGATATCGAGGATGTCGGCGCCTTCGTCGAGCAGTTGCTGCGCGTGCTCAATGGCTCGGGCGGGATCGAGAAACCGTCCACCGTCAGAGAAGGAATCGGGCGTCACGTTGACCACGCCCATGATCAGCGTGCGCTTGCCGAGTTCGAGCGTGCGCTTGCCCAGGTTCCAGTGGAAGACCGATCGCATGCAGTGGTGATTCTAAATCGTGCTGATTCTAAATCAGGGATGGCTGTGGCGCTGGCCGGGGAAGCTTGACCACGGAGGTCAGAGGAACACGGTAATAATTTATCTTCGACGGGCGGCTGCCGTGCGGCGGGCTGAAGTCGCGGACGGGCCGGTTCCGGTGGGAGGTTTGCGCGTGCCTTCGAGCAGGTCCTTCAGAACGGTTGCATTATTGCGTTCCACATTCTTGGACGCGAAGAGCAAAGTCAGGCGCTTCTTCTTGCGAGCGAGATTGTAGAGCGTGGTCAGAGCGGTTTCCGCCTCCGGCAGACTCAGTTCTTTCAGATATTTTTTATGGAAGGTTGTCCAGTGTTCGGGGTGAGCGTGATACCAGCGGCGCAGTTCGTTGGAAGGCGCCAGGTCGCGCAGCCATTCGTCGACGGCTGCGGCCGCTTTGGTGAGGCCGCGGGGCCAGAGACGATCGACCAGAACGCGCGCTCCGTCACCTTTTGCAGCAGGCTCGTAGACGCGTTTGAGGGCGACCGGCATCGGCTTTCTTCTATATTGTAATAGTTCGTGTGCAGGTTGCGACGGTGGATATGGACGGAATGAGATCGAGGTCAGGCATGCGCTGGGACGGGCGGATTCTTTGCGGATTGGCCGCGGCTTTATTTTTAATGGTGCTAGCAGGTTGTGATGTGCAGCGACGAAAGTCGGACGCCGAACTCGGGCTCAATGCGCAGCAGTCCTCTGGGCGCAAGATCTATGACGCGAATTGCGATCGCTGTCACGAGCCGTACTCGACCCGCGGCAAGAAGGGACCGGGGTTGAAGGGAATGTTTCAGCACAAATATCTTCCGCTAAGCGGATTGCCCGCGAATGATGAGCGGGTGACGGATATCATCCGGCTGGGGCGCAATGAGATGCCCAGTTACAGCGATAAGTTGAGTGCGCAGGAATTGCAGGATCTGCTGGCGTACTTGCACACGCTGTGATGGTTTCGCGAATGAAGAAAATTGCCCATTCCGAATTGTTTCGCGAGTTGCCGTCGGTCGATGAGGTGTTGCGCACTCCGGCGGTAGCCGCGCTGGTGGCGAATCACGGCGTGCCGGCGGTTACCGAGGGTGCGCGGGCGGCGCTGGCACGGTTGCGTACCGAAATCTCTTCCGGACTGCTCGATGAAGCTGGACTGCAGATGGCGCTTTCTGGGATCGCAACTGGAGTGGAGGCGCGGGTGCGAAGCGTTCTCGGCCATTCGCTGCGCGCCGTTGTGAATGCTACTGGAGTCGTTCTGCATACGAATCTGGGGCGGGCTCCGTTGGCGGCGGAGGCTCTTGAGCATATTCGCGGCACTGCTGGCGGATATTCCAATCTGGAGTTTGAGATTGATTCGGGCGAGCGCGGCAAGAGAGATGTGCATGTGGACCGGCTGCTGCGGCTGCTGCTGAATGGTGCGGGCTTCGCGAATAGTTCCGCGGCCGTCTCCACATCAGCCAAGGCTGGCCCAACATCTATTTCGACAATTGTGGTGAACAATAATGCTGCAGCGGTTTTGCTGGCTTTGAATTCTTTGGCCGAGGGCGGCGAGGTTGTCGTTTCACGCGGGGAGTTGGTGGAGATTGGCGGATCATTTCGCATTCCGGATGTGATGGCGAAATCAGGCGCGATTTTGCGCGAGGTGGGAACCACGAACCGCACGCGCGTCGGAGATTACGAAGCTGCGATCAATGAGCGGACGCGGCTGCTGCTGCGCGTGCACCGTTCAAATTTCGAGATCACGGGATTCACCGAACAGGCCTCGACTGCGGAACTGGTGGAACTGGGCCGTCGGCGCGGGTTGCCGGTGATGGAAGATCTGGGCAGCGGAGCGCTGGTCGACTTACAGAATTTCGGGATTGGCGGTGAGCCCAGCGTGCTCGACAGTTTGCGGGTGGGCGTCGACGTGGTGACGTACAGTGGCGACAAATTACTGGGCGGTCCGCAGGCGGGGCTGATCAGCGGGCGGGCGGATCTGGTGGGACGCATGCGGTCGAACTCGTTGTTCCGCGCGCTGCGCGTGGACAAGCTGACTTATGCGGCGCTGGAAGCGACGCTTCTGGCCTATGTGAAGCGAGATTACGATGCGATTCCGGCGCTGCGGATGATGGGGCTGACGACGGAGGAAATCGGCAAGCGGGCCGAAACGCTCGCCGCGAATATCCAATCGTCACGGGTGCGGGCGGAAATCATCGATGGACACTCACTGCTTGGTGGCGGTTCGGCGCCTTCTTCCGTCTTGCCGACGCGCCTGCTGGCGCTGACTTGCGACGGCTTGAGTACCGATGATCTAGCGGCGCGACTGCGGGCTTCGGATCCGCCAATTGTGGCGCGCGTGGAAGATGGGCGCGTGCTGCTGGATTTGCGGACGGTATTCCCAGAACAAGAAGAACTGATTCTTGGAGCGCTCAATCAACTCGGCAGTTAGACCGGTTTCGCTGGCGCTCGGCTTCGCCTTCGCGGGACAGCCGAAGGCGGCTGTCCCTACGAGGTTCTGGAGCAAGCTTGGCCGTCCTTTACACCATCGGGCATTCCACGCGCACGATTGAGGAATTGATTGCTGCGCTGCAGGCGCATCAGATTCGCACGCTGGTCGATATTCGAGCCTTCCCCATGTCGCGGCGGCTGCCGCAGTTCAAACGCGAGGCGCTTGAAGCGAGTTTGCGCGAGGCCGGGAATTCGATATGTGTGGATGCAGGCGCTGGGTGGGTATCGTAAGAAGACGCGCGACGACTCGCCCAATATTGCGCTGCGGAATAAGAGCTTTCGCAACTATGCCGATTACATGCTGACGCCAGAGTTTGAGCAGGCGATGGCGGAATTGATTGCGCTCGCCAAAGAAGGGCCTACGGCGTATATGTGTGCCGAGCGCGTGTACTTCCGATGCCATCGCATGCTGGTATCGGACTGGCTGGTGGCGCACGGACACGAGGTTCTGCATATTGATGCGGAGGGTCCAGTCAAGGCGCATCGGATGACGGCGGAGGGGCGGATGATCGATGGGCGGCTGATTTATCGTGGAGACAGACTGCTGTAGATCGTTTCACCGGGGCTGAAGCCCGAAAGTTTGAGGCGATTTACGCAGCGCTGAAGCGCCGCTCTTCCACTAGAACTCGTACTCCGAACTTATTAATGTCAAGCTTATTAATGTCAAGCTTACTAATCTAAGAGGAACTAGGACCCGAAATCATGATCGTTGGCACCGGCATCGATATTGCGGAAGTGCCGCGCATCGCTTATTCGATCGAACGCTTTGGCGCTCGCTTTGTGCAGCGTGTTTTTACCGAAGGTGAGATTCGTTATTGCGATTCCAAGGCGAATCGGGCCGAACGCTATGCGGCACGCTTTGCCGCAAAGGAAGCGGCGATGAAGGCTCTGGGCACGGGATGGAATCATGGAGTGCGCTGGCGGGATTGCGAAGTGGTGCGCCTGCCGGGCGGGCGTCCGACCATGAAGTTTCACGGCAAGGCGGCGGAGTTTGCCGAGAAGCTTGGAGCAAAGAACATCGCGTTGTCGCTCACCCATACCAAGGAGCAGGCAATGGCGCAGGTGATACTGGAGAGCTAGTGCGCAAGCGCGCTCATACCTGCGCACCAAACCGTTCCGCGGAGCGAGCCTTCGCCTTGGCGGCTTCTTCCTCGCGGTTTTTGGGCGGAGCGGTGGTCTCGAGCGAATGGAGCAGTCGATACGACACCATGGCAATCTCCTCGACCGCGGCCTGGAAGGAGCCTTCGTTGGCTTTCGACGGCTTGCTGAATCCGGTGATCTTTCTTACAAACTGAAGCGAAGCGGCTCGGACCTCGTCGTCGGTGACCGGAGGCTTGAAGTTGAAAAGGATTTTGATATTGCGGCACATAAGGGATGACCTGCAGATATTTTATCTTCTCAGCCATTGCAGCGGGCAACCGTCGAGCTAGGCTCGACCGCACAGCCGGGGGCGGCTGCCCCTACGTTTATGTTCCGAACCTCATGTTATAATTCTTTATTCTCAGGCGCTTAGACGCCGACGGAGGATTGTATCGATAAGCGTTTTATCCGTACCAATGATCGTATTCGGGCGCGCGAAATCCGCGTGATTGACGACGAAGGCGGGCTGTTAGGCATCATGCCGCCGTTCGAAGCGCTCAAGAAAGCCCGCGAAAAGAATCTGGACCTGGTTGAGATTTCGCCCACGGCGCAGCCTCCCGTATGCCGCATCATGGATTACGGGAAGTATCTCTACCAGCAGGAAAAGAAAGAGCGCGAAGCCAAAAAGCATCAGAAAACGATTACCGTAAAAGAGGTCAAGTTCCGCATCAATGTGGACGACCACGATTACGAGACGAAAAAGAATCACGTGCTGCGGTTTCTGGACGAAGGCGACAAGGTGAAGGCGACCATCTTCTTCCGCGGCCGCGAAATGACGCGCACCGGCTTGGGCCGGCAGATTCTGGAGCGGCTGATTAAAGACGTTGAGCCGCACAGCATTGTAGAGTTCCGGCCGCGACAGGAAGGCAACACGCTGCACGCGATCCTGGCGCCGAAGAAGTCCGAAGCGCCGAAGAAGGCTGAGACGACGAAGAAGGCTGAGAAAGAGAAATCGAGACCTGCGGCAGCGAGCGCTCCGAATCCCGGACCTCCGCCGGAGCAGGTGGCGAAGCCGGCTTCGTAAAGAACAAAGAGCAAAGCAGATTCCTCGCGACGCTCGGAATGACAAGTCTCTTCTGAGCGGTCATCTGACATGGAAGCGAGAAAAACTGACAGCTGATGGCTGAAAGCTGACGGCTGTTTTTGAGGGACTTATGCCGAAACTGAAAACACACAAAGGCGCCGCCAAGCGCTTCAAGAAGACGGCGACAGGAAAGGTGAAACGCGGGCACGCCAAGCTGCGTCACATCCTGACGTCGAAGGATACGAAACAGAAACGGAAACTGCGCCACGGGGGCCTGGTGAGTGATGGCGATCTCGCCAAAGTCCTGCGCATGATTCCGTATCAATGAGGATGAGAAGGATTGGGTGATTTTGTGATTGCGTCATTGAGTGATTGAAAATCGCACAATGGCCCAAACGCTTAATCGCTAAATTCCTTCAGGCGTGTGAAGAGGTCGTCGATCGCTCTATGCGAATCGTCCTTACCTCCAGCCGCCATAAAACGAACGCAAAAAGGAGAACACCATGCCTCGTGTAAAACGCGGGACCAAACGCCGCGCGAAACGTAAGAAGCTATTAGACCGCGCCAGCGGATATTTCCTAACCAAATCAAAGCTGTATCGCGCGGCCAAAGAAGCCGTCGACCGCGGGCTGAAGTTTGCCTACTCCGGCCGCAAGCAGCGCAAGCGGCAATACCGCTCGCTGTGGATTGTGCGCATTGGCGCGGCTTCCAAGCTGAGTGGCATGAGCTATAACCAGTTCATTCACGGGCTCAAGGTGGCGGGCATCGAACTGGATCGCAAGATTCTGGCGGACCTGGCGGTCAACGATCCGGCGGGATTTGCCAATCTGGCGACGCAGGCCAAGGCGGCGATCGCAGGCTAGCTCTCAGCTGTCAGCATTCAGCTTTCAGACCTTTCAAGTATTGTCATTCCGAGCGCTCGCAGACGCGCAAAGCGCGGAGAGAGCGCCGAGGATTCTGCTTCTTGCTCGTGGCGAGAGACCAGCAGGTTCCTCTCCGCTTGGGCGGCTCGGAATGACAACCCTATTTGGAGTGCTGCAATCGTGGCATACACCGTTCCCAAACTTACGGACTATTCGGCGGCGGCGCTGGAAAAGGCTGCGGGCGACTGTGTTGCTGCGTGCGCGAGCGAGGCGGCGGAAGTTCGCAGTGAAGCGGAACTGAAAGCGTTTCGCGATCGCTGGATGGCGCGTAAGAACGGAATCCTGACGCAGATTAACGATCTGTGGCTGAAGGGCGCTCCGAAAGAAGCGAAGAAGATAGCCGGCTCCCAGGTGAACGCGTTGAAGGCGCGCATCACGGAATTGGTGGAAGGTGCGCACGTTGCGGCGGTTGGTGCAGGGGGGGCTCAGGCCGAATACATTGATATCACGCTGCCTGGCGTGCGGCGGCCCATTGGCGCGGAGCATCCCATCATCAAGACAAGGAATGAGATTGTCGCAGTGTTTGAGCGGCTCGGTTATTCGGTCGCCGAAGGCCCAGTCGTCGAGACCGATTACTACAACTTCGAGGCGCTGAATTTTCCGCCGAACCATCCGGCGCGGGATACGCAGGACACGCTGTTCATCGCGGGGCAGCAATCGAAGCCGCAGCGCGAGCGCTTGCTGCTGCGCACGCATACATCGCCAGTGCAGATTCGGACGATGGAGACGATGCGGCCGCCGATTCGCATCGTGATTCCAGGGACGGTGCATCGCAACGATCCTCCGGATGCGAGCCACTCGCCGATGTTCAATCAGATTGAAGGCCTCGCCGTCGACACCAACATTACGTTCGGCGATTTGAAGGGGACGCTTGACCACGCTATGAAGGCGCTGTTCGGCTCGTCGGTGAAGACGCATTTCCGGCCGTCGTTCTTTCCCTTCACCGAGCCGAGCGCCGAGTTGTATGTGACGTGCTTCATCTGCGGCGGGAGCGGGAAGCGCGAGGCGAATGCCCCGTGCCGTCCGTGCAAGCAGACGGGATGGATTGAAGTGCTGGGCTGCGGCATGGTCGATCCGAATGTGTTCGAGTTTGTGAAGGACAACGGATATGACCCGAAGAAAGTTTCGGGATTCGCGTTCGGCATGGGCGTGGACCGGCTGGCGCTGCTGAAATATGGCGTCGATGATATTCAGTTGTTCTTTCAGGGCGATGTACGGTTCTTAGAGCAGTTTGCGTAGAGCGGTGAGCAATGCTAGCGGCGAGCAATGAGCTGTGAGCTGTTAGCAGCCGGATTTGTTCTGCTCTCGTAGCTCAATGCTCATGGCTCACTGCTCATAGCTCATAGCTAGATTCTCATGAAACTTTCTCCACAATGGATTCGCGACTACGTCGATCTCACGGTTGACGACAACCGTCTCGCTGAAGACTTGACTAACGTCGGCCTCGGGGTCGAAGGCATCAGCGGGTCGGGCGCCGACACCGTCTTCGAGATGGAGATTGGGACGAACCGTCCGGACGCGATGAATCATTACGGCGTGGCGCGGGAGGCGGCGGCGATTTATGAGCTGCCGCTGAAACCGCTGTCAGCTATCAGCTCTCAGCTGTCAGCCAAACCATCCAAGGATGCGCCCTTTCCGATCACTGTCGAGGAGCCGGCGCTTTGTCCTCGATTCTCGGCGCGGGTGATTCGTGGAACTCACATCAAGGCCTCGCCGGAGAAAATTGCGCATCGTTTGCAGTTGCTGGATCAGCGGCCGATTTCGAACGCGGTTGATGCTACGAATTACGTTCTCTGGGAAATCGGCAAGCCTACGCACGTTTTCGATATGGACTTGCTCGAGGGCGGGAAGATCATTGTGCGCAAGGCGCGGACGGGCGAGAAACTTAAGACGCTCGATGGCGTCGAGCGCAAGCTCACGACGGAAGATCTCGTCGTGTGCGACGCGAAGAAGCCTGTCGGTCTGGCCGGCGTGATGGGCGGTTACGACACGATGATTACCGAGAAGACGCGAAACATCGTGATCGAGTCGGCCTGGTGGGATCCGGGGATCGTGCGCAAGATGTCGCGGCGGCACGGGCTGCACACCGACGCTTCGCACCGTTTCGAGCGCGGCGCGGATTTCGAATCGACGGTGCTGTCGTGCGATCTCGTCGCGCAGATGATTCTGGAGTCGGGCGGCGGTGAACTGGTTGGCGATGTGGTCGACGTTGTATCGAAGAACATGGATCAGGCTCCTGTGCTGCTGCGGGTTTCCGAGGTGCAGCGGATTCTGGGCGGCAATCTCGATGCGGGGCAGATTTTCCGGCTGCTGAAGCGGTTGGGATTCACGCTGATTCCCGAAGGTCAGGGCGATGCGCAGTTTCGCGTGCACATTCCCAGCTGGCGGCTCGATGTAGAGCGCGAGATCGATGTGATCGAAGAAATCGCGCGGCTGCATGGATACGACAAGTTCGCGAATACTCTGCCGGCGTATAGCGGAGCGGTGGTGGAGCTGCCGCATGCCGCGATGGATGCGGCATTCCGGCGGCGGGCGCTGGCTCTCGGCTATAACGAGGCGCTGTCGCTGACGTTTATTTCGCATGCGGATGCAGAGGCGTTTTCCGCGGGGGCTTCGGTGCTGGAGCTGGAGAATCCGTTGAGCGAAGAAGCGTCGGTGATGCGGACTTCACTGGTGCCCGGCATGCTCGGCATGCTGGCGTGGAACCTGAATCGCGATGTGGCGGACGCGCGGCTGTTCGAGATGGGCAGCGTGTATCAGATGTCCGGCGGAGAACGGGTCGAGCCGAGGCGGGCTTGCCTGGGCGCGACTGCGGCGGCGGTGCGGGCTGCGCTTCCGGCGGGTGGCGCTCTCGATGTGAGCAAGGGCGAGCAGGCCGCGGCTGCGGAGGCGTTTCGCGGATTCAAGGGCGATGTGGAGAATCTTCTGGCCGCGTTTGCCGGGCGAGATTTCTTACGATCGCGAAACGGCAGAATATTTTCATCCCGGACGGTCGGCGCGGGCACTGGTGAATGGCGCGGCTGTGGCGCAGTTTGGTCAGATTAGTGCCGAGGTCGCGGCGGCGCGCAAGCTGCGGCAGGATGTATTCGTGGCCGAGTTTGATGTGGAGCAGCTTTACAGGCTCGGGTTGCGGCCGGTGAAGTTTGCGCCTCTTCCGAAGTATCCGGCGGGGGAGCGGGATTTCTCGTTTGTCTTTGGGGATGATGTTTCGTTCGCGCAGATGAGAACTGCCGTGCTTGCGGCTGGGATCAGCGAGTTGCGCGAATTCCGTCCGGTGGAAATTTTCCGCGGCGGAGCAATTGGCGCGGGGAAGTATTCGATTCTGCTGCGAGCGAAATTTCAGTCGGAAGAGCGAACGCTGCGCGAGGATGAGATTGCCCGGAGTTCGGCGGCGGTTGTCGCGGCCTTGTCCGGACTGGGCGGAGCGCAGAGAGTCTAGCGTTCAAATCCCCATGTTTCGCAGAAGATGCGAGGCATGTGGTACCCGGCAGTTTTTCCGCCAACAGGTTCCTCACCGCCGCTTCGCGCCGGTTCGGAATGACAAGACTTGCGTTGGTTCACGTTCGCACGTCTCGCAAAAGATGCGAGACATGGGGCACCCGCAGTTAAACTTTTCCGAATACTTCGTGCTTGCTTTTTCGCCTTCTATTCGCCACAATGGCGGCATGGCGATCACACGCAGACAGCGGCAGGTTTACGACTTCATCTCGCGCTTCGTGGCGGAGAACGGATATTCTCCGTCGTTTGAAGAGATTGGCAAGGGGCTGGATTTGTCGTCGCTGGCGACGGTGCACAAGCACGTCACGAATCTGGAGAAGAAGGGACTGCTGACGCGCGACTACAACCGCAGCCGGTCGATTGACCTTCTGCCGCCCAAGGGACGATTGAAGCAGGCGATGAGCGTGAACACCGGCCTCGTGCTGCCGCTGCTGGGGCGCATCGCGGCGGGCCAACCGATCGAGGCGGTGGAGAATCCTGAGACGATTTCTCTGGCCGATTTTGTGCGCTCGAAAGAAGTGTTCGTGCTCGAGGTGCGGGGCGAGTCGATGCAGGACGAACACATTCTCAATGGCGACTACGTGCTGGTCGAGAAGACGCGCACGGCGCACAACGGAGACATTGTCGTCGCGCTGATCGATTCGACCGATGCCACGCTGAAGCGCTTTTATCGCGAGGGCGACAACATTCGCCTGCAGCCCTCGAATGTGACTATGAAGCCCATCATCGTGCCGGCGGCCGCTGTGGATGTGCAGGGGCGCGTGATCGGCGTGCTCAGGAAATACTGAACGGTCTCGTCGATCGAATCTTCTCTGGCCTTCCTCAATACAGGTGGAAATTGATTTCCACCGCGATCTTCGCGGCCACCGCCTGGCCGTTCCTCTCTGCGGCCTTGAATCTCCAGTTCTTCACGCAGGCGATCGCCTTCTCATCGAGGCCGTAGCCGAGCGGGCGAATGACGCTGATGTTGGAGGGAAGACCTTCGTCGTTCACCTCCAGACTCAGGATGACGACTCCCTGGTGCTTCTCGCGGCGAGCGCGCTCGCTGAACTCGGGGTCAGGTTGATAAATGGCTATGGGATGGACGCCGCGTTCATTGCGCGGTACAGAGCTGCAATTGAGTTCCTGTTGGTTGTTGGTGTCTTCCCGGATACTGGCGCCCTGCGGAACGGCCACTCCCGGAACGGAAAGCAGTTGACGAGAGAAGCGAAAGTCTGGGTCATGGCCAACCGCCGCGGCGAGGACGCAGGGCTTCCAATAATCCGAAACCAGGTTCGCGAGACTATCGTGCGCCGCGAGGAAGATTTTTCCCAGCGCGGCATCCAACTGCTGCGGCGTGAGGGTGTCCAGATTCAGGTCGGCGTCGATTTTTAGTTTGGGTCCGTCCGACTGCTCTTCGGGGAGAAGCTGAAACTCTTTTCCATCGAGTTGAATGACCACCTTCCGCTCGGCGTCGATGGTCAGGCGGTGGTGCGAAAAATGCAGATCCTTCACCAGGATGAATCCGTCGCTCATCCAGCTGCCGGAACTTGGCCCGCCAACGGGCGTTGCGCTGGAGTCATAGTGCAAATGATCGCCAGTATAAAAATCGCGAAGCACGAGCGTTTTGCCCTGGAGTTCATCGTGGAGGCGACGTTCCGTGTCGCTGGAAGCGTGGAGAAGATCAGCCAGAAGAAAGAAAATGGCGCAGCTAACGGCGGCGCGATAAAGAAGCTGCCATCTCATGTTCGTGGATTGTAGTCGAACTCGAGGGAAAAAATAAAAACGCCCAGTGAGAAATCCTGGGCGTTTCTCTGGTGAATAGCGCAGCTTCAAACTTAGCCGATGTGCTTGTTCAGAGCCTGGGCGATGGCGTCTTTAGGGCGATAGCCGACCAGTTGTTCGACGACCTGTCCGCCCTTGAAAACCAGCAGGGTGGGGATGCCGGTGACTTTGTAGCGCATGGGTGTGGCGCTGTTGGCATCGACGTCCATCTTGCCGATTTTGATTTTGCCCTGATACTCGCTGGCGAGTTCTTCGACGATGGGCGCGATAGCGCGGCAGGGGCCGCACCAGGTTGCCCAGAAGTCCACCAGAACGGGCTTGTCCGATTTCAGTACATCCTGGTCGAAGTTCGCATCGGTGACTTCGACGATTCCATTACCTGCCATTGGGCTGTCTCCTGTGTAGTAAACGTCGCGCGGTCGGCCGACGCTTCTGTGGAGCTGGCGTTGCCGCTGCTGGCGATCGGTATGAGTGCTTCCCCTACGGGATGCCAACTCAATATGTTAACACCGCTATTGGATGCCGGGGGAGCCGCAGAAGTCGCAATCGTGTAAGCAGCTGCCGGAATGGGAATTCGGGGCTGGGAGGGGAGCGCTTCCGGTCCGCTGGATGCCTGGGTTCTCGCGAGAGTGATGGCCGGTTTCGTGTGTTAGTCTCGCGGCTGAAGCGTGGCTGATATTGCTCGCAATGGGGCGCGAAGTAGAGGGCCGATGGAAATTCGATTTCTTCAACCGGACGATGCCAGTGAGTGGTGGAGGCTGCGACTGGAGTCGCTGCAGGGCGACCCGCAGGCGTTCAGTTCGTCGCCGGAAGATCATCAATCGCTCACTTTGGATGATGTCAGGAAGCGGCTGGGGCCAGAGGATGCCGACTTCTTTGTTGTGGGCGCACTTGAGGATGGCAGGCTGGTCGGGATGGCCGGCTTTTATCGCGAAAAGGGATTGAAGACGCGGCATAAAGGACGCGTGTGGGGCGTGTACGTGACGGCGCAGAGGCGAGGCGAAGGGATCGGCCGGAAGATGCTGGAGACGCTATTGGAGCGAGGCGCGGGAATCGACGGCGTGGAGCAGATATTGATCTCGGTGGTATCTGCACAGACGGCCGCGGTGGGCTTGTATCGCTCGCTTGGGTTTGAAACGTTTGGGCGCGAGCCGCGGGCGCTGAAAGTTGGCGACCGCTTCATCGACGAGGAGTACATGGTGCGGCGGCTTGCGGGTTAGCGCGACATCGCGCTTAAAAATGTAAAGCGCCCTCGACTTTTCAGTCCAGGACGCCTCGGCAGCCCTCCCCCAGAACTGCCAACTACCAATCGATGGTAGGGGCCCTTCAATTTTCTGTAAACGTCACTTTGGTAATTGAAGAATAGCGTAAAGCTAAGTATTTTAGCGGCGCGCAGGACGTAGTTTTCGCCGCTCTCGGGATGCAGGCTTTATTGTTTCTGCCAGGTGCCGCCTGCGTCGGGTGTGTTCCAGACTTCCGGGACGGAGGTGGTGATTCGGCCGTGCTGTGCGTCGGGGAACTCGACGCTCACGATATCGCCCGTGAGGACGGCGCCGTCTCCCGAGGGAAGCACTCGCGTCCAGTGATTGCCGCCGTCGACGGAGTGATAGAGCAAGCCGGCGGAACCGCCCGCCCAAACGTCAGGGCCATTCGCCGCTACGGCGCGAAAGGCCGCGCGCGCGGATGGCTTGCTCAATTTCATGGCTTCAGCCGGTGCGGGCGCCTTAAGTGGTCCTGCGATGACCGCGCCGGTGGAAGCATAAGCGGTCACGTCGACATCTTCCCAGGTTGCGCCTTGATCGAACGAGCGCTGCAGCGTTCCCGTAGAACTGATGTTCCAGCGCGGCGCGATGGCGGGCGCGACTTCAACCATTTCAGAAGCGTTGAGGCCATTTGTGGGCAGGTCTTTTTTCGTTTTCGTCACACCGTCGACGCTCACCAACGGCGCGGCGCCTGAGACTTCGACTTGAGCCGAGACGGGCAATTTCGCTTTTCCGATGCGGGCGTCGGAATCATCGGAACGGGCCGCTGCGGCCGATTGGTCGGCCTGTGCTAGCTCGGTCGGGACGGGTGGTGCCGGGGCCGCGGCTTGCATCTGGGCAGACTGGCTTGGCGTCTGCCCGGGTTCAGACACGGAAGGCGGATTCACCTGAGCGTTCGATCGCGTGCTCTGAGACGCCAGATTGAGTGGGCGCAGATTGAGTGAACAATCCATGGGCGACCATCTGATGTTCTTGTTGTTTCAGTTTCGGGGAGGGCTGAGGACTCTTGTCTAGTGTTGAGGGCGACTCAGGCGAAACAGTTTTCGCTGCCGACTTCTCGGCCTTCCCGGCTGAAGGTTCGAAAGTTAGATGGGTGGGTTCCGTCTTCGCCGCGATCTTGACTTGCTCTCCCTGCGAAGTTGGCTGCACACGTTGCGCCGAGCGTTCAGCGTTGCGCTGGTAATTCATCACGCCAAAGGCGGCGATGATCGCGATTCCGGCGGTGACCAGTCCCCAACGCAGGCCAGGCCACGTCAGCCAGCGGGAGGGGGAGGGCTTGGCCGCTGGCTGCATTTCTTCCGTGGCCGGCAGAGCGAGAACGACGATATCGCGGCATTCGGCGCAGCAAGAAAGATGATCGAGCACCGTTTCTCGCTCGCGCTCCGAGAGCGACTTCTCCGCGAACGCGCAGAGCAGGTTCGCGTCGACGTGATTGCCGTCAGAGTTTTGGGCTTTCAGCCGCTGGCGCGCGATATTGGGTATGGGTTGCATGTTTGTTCGGGTTTTCAGGGGCTAAAGCCCGCTTTTTATAGGTTGCTTACGCGGCGCTAAAGCGCCGCTCTTCCACTTTCACGTTGTTGCGGCGAGGCTGAAGCCGCGCCCTTTCAAAACCCCCGTCATCCCGGGCCTTCCCGAGTTCTGGCCTTTACTCTCTTTTCTGAGAACGCTGGCGCTGCAGATTCTTGCGCAAGACTTCGACGAATATCCAACTGCAGGTCCCGGACATCGGTTTCCAGGGCTTCTTCAGCCTGGCGGCGGGACATGCCCCGCCGGCCCAACCCCGCAACAATCTGCTTGCGCAGGGCTTTGGCCAGCTTGTCGAGCTTACGGCTGATCGTGGATTCGTGGACCCCCAGCATGCGGGCAATCTCAGCCAGAGTCCGGCCGTCCAGGAAATAGGCGCTCAAGACTGTCCGGTCCTCGGCGGACAGCGCGGCCAGGGCCTCGTCCGTAGCTTGGGCGAGGCGATCGTCGGCAAGCGCCGGAGTTGGGTCGGACTCCGGGGCGCTGAACTGCACGCCTTCTTCGGATTCTTCGTCGAGGCTGACATAGCGCTTGGTGCGGCGATAGCGATTGACATACTCCTGCGCCAGCACGGTGCGCAGCCAGCCTTCCAGCGACCCGCGGCCAGTATAAGAAGAAAGTTTGGAGACACGCTGACCGTCGCGCGTGTTGGTGCCGTAAAGATCGGCATAGAGCGAGTCGGCGAGTTCGCGGGCGGCCGAATCTTCTCGGGCTATACGCAGGGCTGAGAGATATAGCTTCTCGCGATAGCGCGTGAGAAACACTTCCCATGCTGGATTACTTCCGGCGGCACAGGCGCGGGCAAGGGCCAGTTCGTCGATGCGCAGCGTGAGAAAAAAAGTGCGGAGTTCAGAATCCGTGGCGCGTGGCCCTGCGTTCTTGCCCGCAACCTCGATGAGAATCGCGGCGAGAAATTCGCGCGTGACGCCTATCTTCTCGCAGCCGCCTTTGGCGTGAAGTTCCTCCAGCAGTTGTTCGCTGATGGAGATCACGGCGGTGATTGGCTTGGTCGAACTCATCAATGATCGAAGTAGAAACAGATCGAAAATTAGCGCCTGAGCAACTACCTCTTCTCCGATGCTAACAAGTTCTTAGACGCGCGGATTGTGAATTTTCAACGCAAGGCGGAAAGTTATTTTCGTTCTCGCACCGAAGTGACAAGAACGACGTGGCCGAGAACCCCGCTTCCGGGCGAGTCCGCCGGAAGTGGGGCTCCCCAAGCGGGATCTCTGGCTGCTGCGTGGAAGTGTGCTCGCGGAAGGAGCGCTTATGAATCCGAAGATTGCGTTGGGTTTCGTGGTGCTGATGTTGAGCGGCTTGGTAATGGAGAATCAGCGGCCGGCGTGGGCCGGAGAAGTCGCGCCAGCAGCGGGTTACAAGGTGCTGGAGCCGATCCGGCACGGAAATTTGACGGTGTTTCCTGTGGTCGCGGCGAAGAGTTATCCGACGGCGGAGTTCCTGACGCTCGACGAAGGTCTGCGTTCGGGAGAAGTGGTCGTGACCGAAGCGGGTGCGGTGCAGGGATTGATTCGGCGCGGGCCAGCGCCGCGGGTTCACCATGATGGGTCCGCAGAGGTGAACCGGTTGGTGCTGGTGAACAATTCGAAGCGGCCGCTGCTGTTGCTGGCGGGAGAAATTGTGACAGGCGGCAAGCAGGATCGCGTGATTGGAAAGGACCGCATCGTTCCAGCAGAGAGCGATCCGGTGGACTTGAGTGTGTTCTGCGTTGAGCCCGGTCGCTGGGTCGCGACCAGCGAGCATTTTGGAGCGTCGGGCGCGACGTATGGTTCCAACGCAGGCAGCCCGATGAATGGAAAGAACGTCACTGTACCCACGACGATGATGGCGCAACCGTCGGTGCGCGCGAAGGCCATGGGGGACAAGGACCAGAACGAAGTGTGGGCGGAGGTGCGCAAACAAACCGCGTCCGAGACTGTCGAAGTTTCCGGCTCGTCTCCCATGGTGGCCAGAGAATTAGAGCAGACGAGTTCTTACGCCAAGGTGATGGAGAACTCGGAGGTGAAAAAGCAGGTCGACGAAGTGGCCAAACCGATCGAACAGAATTATCAGAGCCTGATCGGGCAACTTCGCGATCGACATGCGGTCGGAGTGGTAGTCGCGGTGAGCGGGCGCATTATCTGGACGGATATTTTCGCGAGCACGGACTTGCTGGAAAAATATTGGCCGAAGCTGGTGCGCTCCTATGCTTCCGAAGCAGTAGTGACGCGGGCGAAAGATATGGGCGTGACGATCAGCCAGGCGCAAGCGTTCCTCGGAGACATGGAAGGCCGCCGCGAGACGATTGAGAGCGAGCCGGGAATTTATCGCCACACCGAGGTGAATGGAGACGGGTTCAAGGCGTTCGCGTTAACGTCGTTGCTGCCGAAGACTGGCTTCGACGTGCATGTGGCAAAGATGGCGGAATAAATCTCGGCCTGTGCCGGCCGGATTGGCGGCGCAGGCAAAGACGTTGCAAGCAACGTCTCTACGGAATGCTTAGTTTTAGTTCTGTTCGTACCAGGCGCGCCATGCTGTGGCATCGTTGGGTAGATGCTGGCGCGTGATGTCGCCGAGCGCCTGAAACGCCCACGCGTGAGTCTGGGCATCGAGGGCGGGGTCATCTGTGTAGTTCAGCAATTTCGGGACGATCGACAGCCGCTGCTCCTGCGTGAACATTCCGGATTGCGCCAGAGCGCAGGCGGCGTGCTCACGAACTCCCGCGTTACGATCATCGTGCATAGTTTTCAGTAGAGGCTCGATCGTTTGATCCGAGCCCACCAGGGCCAGCCCTTCCACCGCCCAGCGGCGCGAGTCTTCGTCAGAATCTTTCAGATGAGTGGTTAAGACCTGCACAATCTGCGCGGGCTCTACACCTTGATTGCCCATCAACCCCAGTGCCCAGAGTGCCCAGACTTTCCGCGCATGATCGCGCGATTCGGCGGTCTTCAATAAATAGTCGAGACTCTTCGAATTCCTGCTAAGCCCATAGGCCGCGAGTTCGACGGCAACGCCCGACTGGCGCACGCGCATGTCGTTGGAATTGAGTGCGGCTGTGGTCAGCGTTGCGATCTGCGAATTCCAGTTCAGCTTTCCCTGCCAACCCTCGACGCGTGACGAAATCTGATCGACGGCGCCATCGGAGTGTCCGATGGCCTGTTCGAGCAGCGCCTCCGCCTGATTCTGCGGCTCGAGGCCGTCGAGTTGAGACTGGACCGCTACTGCCGCGTGCTTGATGCCCGGGTGTACGACATGAGCGCTGCCGGTCAAGACGACCAGCAGGGCTGCGAATATACCTGCGGCAACTGCTGCAACGGGTGCGAAGTGTCCGGTTCGAAGACCACCGATTTTTCCATCAGGAGCGCCAACTGCAACATCCGGGCTGGGCCCGAGCGTGCCGGAACTTTGAGCCGAGATCGGGTCGGCAGCCGGTTGGCGTGATGGCTGGGGAACATCCATATAATGAAGTCTAGGTTCACCTCGGAAAAGGGGTAAAGGTTACTTCGGTTCGGTCCCTGGAGAGTACAATTCGGCTCTCTGCGGCGCGGCAATCTTTCGTACGATCCCGGCAAATTCAAGGAGGAATCATGCACGTGAAATCCAGTTTGTGGATGTCAGTGGTGACGGTGGGATTGGCAGCATTGTGGCTGCCCGGAGTCCTCGGCGCGGCAAGCGGTTCGGGATACCACGTAATTCAGACTTACAGGATCGGTGGAGACGGCGGATGGGATTATCTAACCGTCGATCCAGAAGCGCGCCGGATTTACATCTCGCGGAGCACTCATGTCATGGTCGTTGATGCGGATTCCGGGAAAAGTGTTGGCGACATTGCGGACACTCCGGGAGTGCACGGAATTGCGCTGGCGCCGGAGTTAGGGCGTGGATTCACCAGCAATGGCCGGGAAGGCACCGTGAGTATTTTTGACATCAAAACGCTGGCAACCAGCAACAAAGTAAAGGTCGGCGAAAATCCGGATGCGATTTTGTACGATCCGGCGACCAAGCGGGTGTTCACTTTTAACGGAAGAAGCCAGGATTCGACGGCCATCGACGCGGCAAGCGGAAAGGTGCTGGGCACAATCAAACTCGACGGCAAGCCGGAGTTTGCAGCCACGGATGCGAAGGGCGAGATTTTCGTGAACATCGAGGACAAGAGCGAACTGGTGGCTATCGATCCCAACAAACTCGAAGTGAAGGCGAAGTGGGCGCTGGCGCCATGCACCGAGCCGAGCGGGTTGTCGATGGATCGCAAGAATCGCCGCCTGTATGTGGGCTGCGACAACAAGATGATGGCCATCGTGGACGCGGATAGCGGGAAAATTCTGGCGACACCGGCAATTGGTGATGGCGTGGACGCGACGACATTCGATTCGCAGACGATGACTGGATTTGCTTCCTGCGGAGAAAGCGGCGTGTTGACGGTGGTGAAAGAGGATTCGCCGGGCAAATTCAGCGCCGAGAATGTTCCGACGGAGCAGGGCGCGCGCACCATGGCGCTCGACCAGAAGACGCACAACGTTTTTGTGGTGACGGCAAAATTCGGTCCGCCACCAGCGGCTACGCCAGAGAATCCGCATCCCCGGCACACCATTTTGCCCGATAGCTTTGTGGTGCTGGTGGTGGGGAAGTGATGGGAGAGTAGAATTTTTCGATTATTTGATGACACGACTGATGACACGACGATTTGCATTCGGGAAGGCCCTGCTTGGTCTCGCGCTGGTAATGTTTCTGGCGCGGGCGAGCGGGGCTTATTCCGTCCTGACCCATGAACAGATTGTGGACTTGCTCTGGGACCATCAGATTCGTCCCATGTTGAAGGCGCGCTTTCCCAATCTGAGCGAGCAGGATGTGAAGCAGGCGCATGCTTATGCGTATGGCGGCTCGCTGGTGCAGGACATGGGCTACTATCCGTTCGGCAATAAGTATTTCAGCGATCTCACGCACTACGTGCGCACGGGAGATTTTGTCGCCGCCTTGGTCCAGGAGGCGCAGACGCCGAATGAATATGCGTTTGCTCTAGGGGCGCTCGCGCATTATGCGTCAGATACCTGCGGCCACCCGGCGATCAATGCCGCCGTGGGAATGGAATTTCCCTCGCTGAAAAAAAAGTATGGCAACGTGGTGACTTATGAAGACTCGCCCAAGTCGCACATCCGCGCCGAATTTGGCTTCGACATGACTGAGGTGGCGAAGAACCATTACACCTCCGACAGCTTTCACGACTTCATCGGCTTTGAGATTTCGACGGAGTTGATGAAGCGGGTTTTTCCGAAGGTCTACGGCATCCAATTTCGAGGATGTAATTCATAACGAAGACCTGGCGATTGGAACCTTCCGGCGGTCGGTGAGCCGGGTGATTCCGGAGATGACGCGCGTGGCGCTGATGAACCGGCGTCAGGAGATCGTTAAGGACACGCCAAGTGCTGCGAAGAAAAAGTATCTCTATTATCTTTCGCGGTCGAAGTATGAGCGGGAGTGGGGAACGAAATATCGCAGGCCGGGCATCGGAACTCGTATATTGGCATTCTTCTTGAGGATCGTGCCCAAAGTTGGACCGTTCGGCGCACTAAATTTCAAGATCCCTCCACCGAAAGCCGAGGATTTGTTCGTCAAGAGCGTGGATGAAACCGTTAGTCAGTACGGCAGCCTGCTAACCGAGGCAAAGGATGGAACACTGAATCTATCCGATAAGGATTTCGATACGGGGCAGGAGACGAAGGCGGGAGAGTATGCGCTGTCCGACAAAACCTATGCCACCTTGCTGAGCAATATTTCGGATCGCGACTTCAAGATGGTGACTCCGGAATTGCGGGAGAACATTCTCTCGTACTATGCCAACCTGAATGCGCCGCTGGCCACCAAACGCAAGCCGAAAGAGTGGGCGAAGTTACAGGCGGATCTGGATCGGTTGAAGGCTGCGCCGGCTGAGGCGCCTCCGCAACCTGCCTCCGGCGGCGTCACTCCCAACGACAACGTGCGCTAGTGCGGCATCGCCTCGGCTTGAGACCTCATCTACTCTGGTGTGGGCGAAAAGAACTTTCCAAAGTGAGAGATTCCCGCTAGGATAGCGCATCTCGTGTGCCGACCGACCGGTCGGTCTAAGATGTGGAGTCAGGAGAACGATGGATCCGGGTGACAAGTTCTACGTTGCGACTGTGACCAAGCGGGCGGATTTCGCCGCCGACCTGTTTATGTTTCGCATGCGATGCGATGGCGACTTCCAGTACGTGCCGGGGCAATACGCCACACTGGCGGTCGAAGTCGAAGGCAAGCGGGTGCAGCGGCCGTATTCGATCGCGTCGTCTCCTTCAGAAAATGAATTGGAGTTCTTCATTGAACTCGTGCCGGAGGGCGCACTCACGCCGTCATTGCACAAGTTGCAGCCGGGAGATCAGCTGCTTATGCGGAAGATCGCCAAAGGAAGTTTTGGGCTCGATACGGCCGACGGGCGCAAGAATCATCTCCTGATTTCGACCGTGACCGGGGTCGCTCCGTTCGTCAGCTACGTGCGCACGTTGTATCAGGAGTGGCGAGAGGGACGCTTCGACGGATCGCATAAACTGTATCTGTTGAACGGCGCGAGCCGGCCATGGGAATTCGGATACAAGGACGAATTAAATCGTTTTGCGCAGGAGGCCCGCTGGTTCACTTACATACCGACGGTGAGCCGGCCCTGGGACCATGCCGACTGGCCGGGAGAGATCGGGCGCGCCGATGATGTGCTGCGGAAATATGCGGATCAGTGGGGGCTCGACGCCGGAAACACGCTGGCATATCTGTGCGGGCATCCGGACATGATTGAGAACAGCAAGGCGATTCTGCGGCGGCGCGGATTCCTGGACAAGAGAGCGATCAAGGAAGAAGTCTATTGGGTGCCTGCGAAACAGGTTCCCGTGGTGCACCGGCCGGGGCCGGGCAGTCAGCCCTAGTCTCGGGATACAGATTCGCGGCTAGGTTTCTGCCGGCGCAAAAACCACCAGAACCGCCAATTCTTCCGTGACCTCGCAGAAGTGATGCTCGACGTTGGAGGCCACGAATATCACGCTTCCGGCAGAGACCAGACGATCTTCCTCCCCAGCGCGAAAACGCGCTCGCCCGCGAATTACGTAATATATCTCGTCTTCCTGATGCGGCCGCTGCAGGTCGGTGGCTCCCGCGGGAAGCACGTAGAGGCCGGCGCTCATGAAGTCCACCCGCAGGAACTCGAAATACGGCTTCTGTTTTTGGCTTCGATGCTGATCGATGGCCGTAACGTCGGCGAAAAAGGTCTTCATCAGAGGATGCCCCTGAACACGAGATTGGTGAATTGGGGAACCAGATTTTGGGATTGCAGGTTTCCCTCCGGCTTGTACCACTGGTAAATCCAGTTGATCATGCCGAGCAACGCGAAGGCGGCGGCGCGCGGGCTCACGTTCGCATGCGTGTTGGCGTGGTGGGCGCGCTGCGATTCCTTTTGCACCTGCGTGATCAAGTCTTCCACGAAATGCACGTACTCTTTCTTGCGGGCATTGATGCGCCTGCGCAGGGTGGGCGGCAGGGGATGGTTTTCGTGGAGCATGACCGTGATCTCGCGATCGCGGGGACTAAGAACGACTTCGATGTGCAGGCGAATCAGGGCGCGCAGCCGCTCCTGCGGATCGGCGATGCCGCGCACCGGGGCGAGCACCCGCTCTTCGGTGATCTCCATGGCGTGGTTCATGATTTCGAAGAGGATCTCGTCCTTGCTCTGAAAGTGGTGATAGAGGCCGCCCTTGCTCAGCTTGAGGGCGGACGGCCACGTCGTTCATGGATGTGGCGTCGTAGCCGCGCTGCTGAAATAGGCGAGCGGCGGTGCGCAGGATTTCCTGGCGGGAATCAACCAGCGTTTCGCGGGGCATCGGGGGACATGGTACCGAGTCGGCGCTCGGATTGCCAATATCAGGAATTTCGATGGGTCGGATTCGCTCTTTGCGTTGGCTACCAGTGCGACCGCTCGCTAATGTTTCTTAGCGGCGTAAACCTATGAACCTCAGCCCGAGCGAAATTCGAGTCAGCGTGGTGGTCGTAGTCAGTGTACGACTTATTCCCGCATCGCTCTGGCCGGGGGAAGACACCTAAACCCAACAAAAGTTTAGACTTCCGAGCCCACCGCCAGAGAGTTGACGGTGGGTTTCGTATTTTTCGGCTGAACGGTGCATGGTTGCGATTCGGGTTGCGCGAGTAACGAAGAGGTGGTGACAAACGTGACTGATAACGGGAAGGGGTCGGTGGGGAATTTTCCTTGACATAGCGAAAGCGCAAACGCTACGATCATGAGATACCGACCGACCGGTCGGTTTTTTAGTCGGTTGCCGGTTCGTCGATTATTTGGAGGACTCAAACTGTGGCCACTATCTTTTATGAGCACGACGCTAACCCCGCAGCGCTGAAGGGGAAGACCATCGCCATTCTGGGCTACGGCAGCCAGGGGCACGCGCAGGCGCAGAATCTGCGCGACAGCGGACACAAGGTCATTGTGGGATTGGACCCCAACCGGCAGAGCGCGCAGCAGGCGCGAGCCGACGGCATGGTCGTGGTCGCTCCCGACGAGGCGGCCAAGCGCGCCGACTGGATTCATGTGCTCACCCCTGATGAGACGCAGGGCGAGCTTTACGAAAAGAGCATCAAGCCATATCTGCATCCGGGTAAGGTTCTGGGGTTTTCGCACGGCTTCAGCATTCACTTCAAGACGATAGTCCCGCCTAATGATGTCGACATTGTGATGATTGCGCCCAAGAGTCCGGGCCACTCTGGTGCGGCGAGTTTATACAGAGGGGCGTGGAGTGCCGTCGCTGATCGCGATCCAGCAGGATGCCAGCGGCCACGCTCACGAACTGGCGCTGGCTTACGCGCACGGGATTGGCTCGACCCGAGCGGGAGTTCTGCAGACGACGTTCAAAGAAGAAACTGAGAGCGATCTATTTGGCGAGCAGGCTGTGCTGTGCGGCGGGCTGACGTCGCTGATCAAGAAGGGATTTGAAACGCTGGTCGAGGCCGGTTACGCGCCGGAGATTGCCTACTTCGAATGTCTGCACGAGGTGAAGCTGATCGTGGATTTGATCTATGAAGGCGGTCTGGCGCGGATGCGGTATTCGATTTCGAATACGGCGGAATATGGCGACCTGACGCGCGGCGAGCAGGTGGTCGGCGATGCGACGCGCCAGGCAATGAAGAAGACGCTGGCCGACATCCAGAGTGGCGAGTTTGCCCGCGAGTGGATTGCCGAGAACAAGAACGGCGGCCGCAACTTTGCGGCGCTTAGAGAAAAAGAAAAGAAGCATCCGATCGAGATCGTAGGCGAGCAGTTGCGCGGCATGATGAGTTGGCTGCCGAAAGAAGGCAAGAAGCCGGCTGAGCCGCAGAAGACGACCGCCGAACAGGTGGTGAATGCTTAAGGGCTCAGAAATCGTTTTGCAGTGCCTGCGCGCCGAAGGGGTGGAGTTGATGTTCGGTTACCCCGGCGGCGCGATCATGCCGCTGTATGACGCGCTCGAAGGCAGCGGCATCCGGCATGTGCTGACGCGGCACGAGCAAGGCGCTGTGTTCGCGGCAGAAGGCTACGCGCGGGTTACAGGCGAGGTTGGCGTGGCCTTGGCGACCAGCGGTCCGGGCGCGACGAATCTGGTGACCGGCATCGCCGACGCGAAGATGGATTCGGTTCCGTTGGTGTGCATCACCGGTCAAGTGCGCAGCGCTTTGATCGGTTCGGATGCGTTTCAGGAGACGGACGTTTTCGGAGTCACGCTTTCGCTAACGAAGTGGAGCCGGCTGGTGCGCACGCTGGATGAAGTTCCGGAGGTGATCGCGGAGGGATTTCACTGGGCGCGCAGCGGACGTCCGGGGCCGGTGGTGATCGATATCCCCACCGACATTCTGAAGGCGAAGAAAGAATTTTCCGGTCCGGTAAAGTTCACGCCGCATGCGCGACCTGCGGACGCTCAGGCGGAGGGCGCATTTACTGACACCATCGTGGCCATGCTGCAGCAGGCGGCGAAGCCGGTTGTACTGGTGGGCGCAGGAGCGAAGCTGTCGGGCGCTACATCAGAATTGCGGCGACTGCTCGATGATCTGAATGTTCCCACGTTCGCCACCGTGCATGGACTGGGCGCGGTTCCGCCGGAGGCTCCGTACTATCTCGGCATGGTCGGCATGCATGGCACACGGGCTGCGAATATGGCGCTGCACGAGACCGATTTGCTGTTCGTATTCGGAGCACGGCTGGATGATCGCGTGACGGGTGAGCCGACGCGTTTCGCGCCGCATGCCAAGATCGTGCATTTCGAAATTGATCCGGCGCAGCTGGATCGCGTGCGTTCCTGCGATTTGCCGGTGATTGGAAATCTGGCAGATACGATTCCGGCGTTTCACGCAGAGTTGCGCCGGCACAAGCTTTCCGATTTTGCTGACTGGCGTGCAGTTGCTTGCGGACCGGAGCGCGCCGAACTGGATCCGCGCGGTCTGGCGCAGCCGACGATTCGCTTTCTGGATGAACTCTTCAGCCGCCTGCCGAAAAACAATGTGGTTCTCGCCGATGTGGGCCAGCACCAGATGTGGGCGGCGCAGCGTTATCGTTCTTCTTCGCCGCGAGGCTTCATCACTTCAGGCGGGCTGGGGGCGATGGGCTTCGCTCTTCCGGCCGCGGTCGGCGTGCAGCTCGCCCGGCCCGACGCCTGCGTGCTGTGCGTTTCGGGCGATGGCGGATTTCAGATGAACATCCAGGAGCTGGCAACCGTTCACCGCCTCGGCCTGCCCGATCAAGATGGTGATCGTCGACAACAAATATCTGGGCATGGTGCGGCAGTGGCAGCAGCTTTTTTATCAGCGCAATTACGCCGAGACCGATTTGAGCGACAACCCGGATTTCGTCGACATTGCCAAGGCATACAAGATTCATAGCTTCCGCTTGAATGAGGACGCGATGCGAGAGTTTCCGGTTTCGAGTGAGACCGGCGATCAGATCGACCGTTTTCTTGCATCTTCAGAGCCGGAGCTGCTGGTGTTCGATTGCGCGCCGGAGGCCAACGTTTTCCCGATGGTCCCGGCGGGCGCAGCGCTCTCGGAGATGTTGCTGGAAGAAGAACCGACGCAGTAAGGAAGCGGCGGGCAAGATGCCCGCCAGACAGCCGGCGAGACGCCGGCGCTACGGAGAAAATATGCAAGCATTCACCATTCGCTATCGCAATACACAGGGAACATTGATGCGCATCCTGACGGGGGCGTCGCGGCGCGGGCTGGATATTCCTTCGGTGCACGCGGAAGCCGCGGCGGACGGGCATCATCAGGCCACGTTGCTGCTGGAGGTGACTCCGAAGCAGGTGGGGCAGTTATATCGCGAGTGGTATGCGATTGCCGACGTCGTGCATGTCGGGTCGGGCGCGGCGCATGCGGAGCTTTGGACCGGGGCGCATCCTCCGGCGGGAGTTTCTTTGGAATCGCGGTCTGCCGCCCGCGCATGATCTTGTGGAGGCGCAGAGCTGGGCACGCATGACGATCTCTTTGGGCAGCGTCATGCAACTGGGGGAACCTGCAAGGGTTCCCCTTTTTTTGTCAGAGCGATGAGCAATGAGCGATGAGCTTTGAGCAGCCTCACCACCCGCAGATTTCTTGGTAATCTCAGATTATGGATCTCAAGCACATTAGCCGTGGAATCACCGATGGGCGCGATCGTGCCGGCGCGCGCGCTATGTTCAAGGCCATCGGATTTACCGATGACGATTTGAAGCGGCCTCTGATCGGCGTGGCCAATACCTGGATTGAAACCATGCCATGCAATTTTCATCTGCGGCGGCTCTCGGCGAAGGTGAAGGAAGGCATTCGCGCGGCCGGTGGCACGCCCATGGAGTTCAACACGATCGCGATCTCCGACGGCGAGACCATGGGAACGGAGGGCATGCGGGCGTCGCTGGTGAGCCGCGAGTTGATTGCCGATTCCATTGAACTGGTCTGCCGCGGGCAGATGTTTGACGCGGTGGTTTGCGTGGTGGGCTGCGACAAGACCATTCCGGCGGCGGCCATGGCTCTGGCGCGCATGAATCTGCCCGGGTTGGTGCTTTATGGCGGAACGATTGCGCCGGGAAGTTTTCGCGGCAAGGATGTGACCATTCAGGACGTGTTTGAGGCGGTGGGCGCGAACGCGGCTGGCAAAATTACGGATCAGGAGTTGCACGACCTGGAAGATGTGGCGTGTCCGGGGGCGGGAGCATGTGGCGGGCAGTACACGGCCAATACCATGTCGACGGTGATGGAGATGATTGGGCTGTCGCCGATGGGATTCAATACCGTGCCGGCGATGGATGCGCAGAAGGATGCGGTTTCCTTCGACTGTGGAAAGATCGTGATGAGCGTGCTGCAGAGCGGCCTGCGGCCACGAGACATTCTGACGCGCGATGCGTTTGAGAATGCGATCGCGTCGGTTGCCGCGTCTGGCGGGTCGACCAACGCGGTGCTGCATCTGCTGGCGATTGCGCGTGAGGCTGAGGTCGAACTCGAGATTGATGATTTTCAAACCGTGAGCGAGCGGACTCCGTTGCTGGCGGATCTCAAACCTTCGGGAAGATTCGTGGCCGCCGATATGCATCGTGCAGGCGGGGTCCGGTTGCTGGCGAAGCGGCTGCTGAACGGAAAGCATCTGCATCCGTCGGCGAAGACGGTGACTGGGAAAACGATTTCCACCGAGGCTGAGAGTGCGTCCGAGACTGCGGGGCAGGAAGTGATTGTTCCGCTCGACAAGCCGCTGAAGGCGACTGGCGGGCTGGTCATTCTCAAAGGAAATCTTGCGCCAGAGGGATGCGTGGCGAAGATCAGCGGGCATGAGCGGCTGGAGCATCGCGGTCCGGCGCGCGTGTTCGAGTCGGAAGAAGATGCGATGGCCGCGGTCACGGGAAAGAAAATCCATGCGGGCGACGTGGTCGTGATTCGCAACGAAGGGCCGAAGGGCGGACCTGGGATGCGCGAAATGCTGAGCGTTACGGGCGCGATTGTGGGCGAAGGGCTCGGCGATTCGGTTGCGCTGCTGACCGACGGGCGCTTCAGCGGTGCGACTCACGGACTGATGGCTGGGCACGTTTCTCCGGAAGCGGCGCTGGGCGGCCCAATTGCCGCGGTGCGCGATGGAGACATGATTCGCTTCGACGTGCGCAAGCGCGTGCTCGAAGTCGAGATCAGTGACGAGACGTTGAGGCAGCGGATGGCGCAGTGGAAGGCTCCGCAGCCGAGGTATCCTACGGGCGTGTTTGCGAAGTATGGAGCGCTGGTGTCGTCGGCGTCGCAAGGCGCGATCACGACGCCGCGCAGCTAGCGGCTAATCGTTTCTTCCTCGCGCCGCCAGATCGCGAGGCCATCGGCGCCGCGTGCCAGAATCCCCAGGCCTGCTGGTTGCGGCGCGAGCGGGGCTGGAGTCAAAGCCGATTTCTCTTCGCTGCCAGTGGTCGCGCCGGCAATGATCCCCTTATTCGCTTCGGTCTCGTAGGCGTAGCCGGTGATGAACGCGTTGAATCCGGGTTTCAAGGGATTTGGAATCTGGACGGAGATGCGCATCCAGCCGTAGTGAGCTTGCGAGCCGATATTGAATTTCAGGCCTATGTAGCGATCACGAACTCCCTTACCGCCATTCGCGAAAGGACCGTCCCAGGTGGGCGGAGTGACTGTGCCGGAAAAGAAGCGATAAAAATCCGAACCTATGATTTCGCCAGCGCCGAACTGAGCCGTCGGCCCGATCTTAGCTCCCGCACGCAGGGCAGAGGCAAAGCCCGGCGCTCCCATGAAATGGCCTTTTGTGTAGCTTGAAGGATTGAGCTCGAGGACTCCGCCACAGTTGGAACCATTGCGTTCGCTCGCACATCCACCCTCATCCCTGATTAAAAAGTCATAGACGCCATCGTGGTTTATGTCCAACGTAAGGTTGCCCGCGGCAAGGCGTGTATAGGTCTGCGTGTAGATGACTTTGGCTTCGGCCGAAGGAGTGGAAGCCAGCAAGGCGACTCCGGCTGCGCCAGCGGCGGCCACATAGGCGGTGAGGTTTTTGTTGAGCTTCGAGTTAATTGCGGCCGTGGGCCTGCACTGCTTCGAGTGCGCTGTCACTTTGATGTCTCCTTAGATGTTGTGGTCTGATCGTCCTCGCGTGGCCCTAGCGCATTCCTCACTCTTCTTCGCGCCGCCAGATTGTCAAGGTTTCGGCTCCGCGCGCGAGCATGCCAAGGCTAGCTGACGTCGACGCCGGAGCGAGGAGTTCGGCGGGAGCGAAGCTGCCGGCTTCCTCCGGGCCGGCAGTGTGGCCTTCGATGATCGGCTTGTTCGCGATGGTTTCGTAGGCGTATCCGGTTAGAACGACCTTCCCCGTGCCTTCCCAATCCCCTACACTCAGGCGCGCCCAACCATAGTGGGTCTCTCCGTTGATCACGAACTTGAGACCGAGATAACGGTTGACCGCGTTGGCCCAGGGTCCTCCGAAAGACGTGACGGAGTAGACGAACCGGTCGGCCATGATGACTCCCCAACCGTAGGTGCCGCCGCTGCCGCTGCGGAATTTTTCCCCCGGTCCAACGGGCACTCCGAAAAATCCGGCTGCGGCGTCTCCATGGCCGTTGCTGCGGATCGAGTTTCCAGCGACCAGCGGAGCCACTGTCAGGAATTCCGTGTGGTCGAGGGTATGGAAGGTGATTACGTAGTCGGCGATACCGTCATTGTTAAGATCAATCTGCGTATTACTGATCTGGGTATTAGTCGCTGTGTACACTACCTTGGCCTGAGCGCTGGGAGCGAGAAACAGCGCGCCGGCGGCTCCGGCGGCGGCGATGTAAGCAGCTAGATTTTTCTCGAGCTTCGAGTTGACGGGGGTTGTGTTGCGGCGATTTGAGTTCTGCTGATTGAGCCTTGCAGTGACTCGCATAGTGGGGCGGGCGGCACGTGCTTCGGGCTGAGGCATTGATCGTTCTCCTTAACTGATGAGGTCGTGCCAGGTCCGAGTGAAGACGTAGTTGCGCCGAATACTCGGCTCAGGGGAGGGAGTTACGAGGCAGGAATTCTGCCATCATTTGGGGTGCGGGTCAAGCGTCTTTTTTGCACATAGGAGAATGTCGCATCGGCCATTCGCGGCCATGGCGGGCGGTTCGGGTGGGGACGGGTCAGTCCGCCTTGCCCCCATGTGCCGCTCTGTGAAAAACTGGCAATCACCCTTTTTTTAAGCGGGATTCATGGCTGAAGCACGCACATTATTCGAGAAGATCTGGGATGCCCACCTGGTGGCCGAGCCCTCCGGGCGATCGTCCATTCTCTACATCGATTTGCACCTGGTGCATGAGGTGACTTCGCCGCAGGCTTTCGATGGACTGCGCGCGGCCGGGAGAAAGCTTCGCCAGCCGGCGCGCACCGTGGCGACCGTGGACCACAACATTCCGACCGAGCCCCGCGGCACTCCGATTACGGATCTGATTGCGGCCAAGCAGATTGCCGCGTTGCAAGCCAACTGCAAAGAATTCGACGTCCGTCTGTTCGATATGGATTCGCCGGAGCAGGGAATCGTGCACGTGATTGGGCCGGAGCTGGGTCTGACGCAGCCGGGAATGACGATTGTCTGCGGCGACAGCCACACCAGCACTCATGGCGCGTTCGGGGCGCTGGCGTTTGGCATTGGCACGTCGGAAGTCGAGCATGTGATGGCGACGCAGTGCCTGGCACAGCAGCGGCCGAAGACGATGAAGATCGATGTTCGCGGGCGGCTCGCCGAGGGCGTGGGCGCGAAAGATCTGGCGCTGGGAATTATCGGGCAGATCGGAACGGACGGCGCAACCGGACATGTGATCGAGTACGCCGGTGCGGCGGTGCGGGCGCTCTCGATGGAAGGGCGCATGACGCTTTGCAACATGAGCATTGAAGCGGGTGCGCGCGCAGGAATGGTGGCGCCGGACGAGACGACGATCGCGTATGTGAAAGGGCGACGGTTCGCACCGCAGGGTGATGAGTGGGATCAAGCCGTTGCGGGCTGGCGGAGTTTACCTTCCGATGCCGGTGCGGTATTCGACAAAGTGGTGGAGATTGATGGGGCGCAGTTGTGCCCGTTCGTGACTTGGGGAACGAATCCGGGGATGGTGGCTCCGGTGACAGGTCGCGTTCCAGAGATCAAGAGCATGGGTGAATCAGACCGCCGGGCGACAGAACTGGCGTTGCAATATATGGGACTGGAGCCGGGACGCAGGATTGAAGAGATTGGGATTGACCGCGTATTCATTGGATCGTGCACGAACTCGCGCATTGAAGATTTGCGCGCGGCAGCGCGTGTTGCCAAGGGACATCGGGTGAGCGCGAAGGTGCGCGCGATGGTGGTGCCGGGATCGCAGGCGGTGAAGCGCGCAGCGGAACTGGAAGGGCTGCATCGGATTTTTCAGGATGCGGGATTCGAGTGGCGGGAATCGGGATGCTCGATGTGCCTGGGAATGAATCCGGATATTTTGCAGCCGGGAGAACGCTGCGCGTCGACGAGCAACCGTAATTTTGAAGGTCGGCAGGGACGCGGTGGGCGGACGCATCTGGTTAGTCCGATGATGGCGGCCGCGGCGGCGATCTCCGGACACTTCACCGATGTCAGGAACTGGAAGTTTCAGTAGATGAACACGTAGGCACGGACGCATTCGTCCGTCGGGTTGGGAATGCGGGGAAGACAGTCAATGAAACCATTCACAGTACATCGCGGGCGCGTCGCGCCGCTGGATCGAGTGAACGTCGATACCGATCAGATTATTCCGAAGCAGTTTCTGAAGCGCATTGAGCGCACAGGCTTCGGACAGTTTCTTTTTTATGATTGGCGGTTCGCAGCGGACGGGCAGAAGAATCCTGATTTTGTTTTGCACCAGCCGCGGTTCGCAGATGCGAGCATTTTAGTGGCAGGGAAAAATTTCGGATGCGGTTCGTCGCGCGAACATGCGGTTTGGGCTCTGGCCGATTTCGGATTTCGCGCGGTGATCTCATCTTCGTTCGCCGACATTTTTGCGAACAACAGCGCGAAGAATGGCTTTCTGGCCGTCCGGCTCAATGAAAGCGAAGTGGCGGAGATCATGCGGCGGGCGCAGGAGACCGGTGATTATCAAATCACGATTGACCTGGAGCGTTGCGAAGTGCGCGACGACCAGGCATTTCGCGCGACCTTTGCCATGGACGAATTCACGCGCTACTGTTTGCTCCATGGTCTGGATGATATCGGTTTGACTCTGCAGCATGAGCCGGAGATTGCGGCGTATGAAGCGCGGCATGCGGTTCCAGCGGCGCTGCGACGGGTCTAAATTAACAAAAGGTCAAGACGGGTAAAGAATTGTAAAACCTCGACGCTGGTCTTGACCTGCCCCGGCGCTACAGTTGATGCTGGATTGGCGAGGTTTCCCGGCATTGCCGATAATTCTGATGCGCACCCGCCTGGAGATGAGAAATTCCTGCCTGCCGGATGCGTTTGTCGAAACCGAGCCTACAATACGTACGTCTAATAGATGACCTTTTGCCGGGTGAAGCACGGCAATGGACTGCTTGTAACTATGAGCGATTCACAACATTCGGTAAAGGGTGGGCGCAAAGCTGCATATGCGGCGGCGATCCTCCTTCTTGCGGCAGTTTGCGCGTTGTTCCAGGGCTGCACCAGCAGCGACTCGAAGCAGCAAAAAGCACAGGCCGCGGCACCGCGCGCAGTCTCGGTTGCGGTGGCCCCGGTGCAGCGTCAGGACGTGCCCGTGTATCTCCCTGGCCTGGGGGCGGTGACTGCCTTCAATACTGCCAACATCAAGAGCCGTGTCGATGGGCAGATCATGAAGGTGAATTTTCGCGAGGGGCAGTTCGTCAATGAAGGCGACCTGCTGCTAGAGATCGATGCCCGCCCCTTTCAGGTGCAACTGGAACAGATGCAGGCGCAGTTGTTCAAGGATCAGGCGACGTTGCGCGACGCCAAGCTGAATCTTGATCGTTATACCTCGCTGATTCCTTCCGGCAGCATCGCGCAGCAGCAGGTCGATACCCAAAAATCGACGGTTGACCAGCTCGATGGACAAGTGCGTACGGATCAGGCGCAGATCGATAATGCGAAGCTGCAGATTGTCTATTGCCACATCACCGCGCCTTTCAGCGGGCGCGTGGGCTTGCGGCAGGTGGATCCGGGAAACATTGTGCATGCCGCCGACACCAATCCCATGCTGATTCTGACGCAGCTGCAGCCGATTGCGGTCATCTTCACGCTTCCGGAAGACCAGTTGCCGAGCGTGTCGAGTCATATGAAGCAGGGGACTCTGGAAGTCGACGCCTTCAGCCGCGACGATCAAACCAAGCTGGCAACGGGCAAGCTGCTGACCATCGACAACGAGATTGATCCGACGACCGGAACGGCAAAGCTGAAAGCCGTGTTTGACAATAAAGACGACAAGCTTTGGCCGAACCAATTTGTGAATGCCGACCTGCTGCTGGAAACGCGGAAGAACAGCACGGTTGTTCCGACGGCGGCCATCCTGCGAGGTCCGCAGGGCACGTTCGTTTATACGGTGAATCCTGACAAGACCGTCGAAGACCGCCCAGTGACGGTTTCTCTGACGCAAGGCGACACGACCGTGATCGCGAGTGGAGTGAATCCCGGCGATACCGTGGTGACGGATGGTCAGGACAAGCTGCAACGGGGAAGCAAGATTGAACCGCGGGCAACCACTCCGGCGCCCGGCGCCGGGTGCGATGAATGGCGCGCGGCGGCCAAATCAGGCGTCAGGAGCCGGTTCGAGCGGATCCGGTTCAGGGGCGCCAATTTCGGGCGGCGGAGGTTCTGGCAGCTAACGCCGGTTCAGCTTCATGAGTCCTTCAAGACTATTCATCCTGCGCCCGGTCGCGACCACGCTGCTCATGGTTGGTGTGCTGCTCATCGGCTGGGTTGCATTCACGCAGTTGCCGGTGTCGGCTCTGCCTGAGGTCGACTATCCGACGATTCAGGTCGTGACGTTTTATCCGGGCGCCGATCCCGAGGTGATGGCGTCGTCAGTTACGTCGCCGTTGGAGCGGCAGTTTGGGCAGGTACCGGGCCTGAGCCAAATGACTTCGACGAGTTCATTTGGCAGTTCGCTGATCACGCTGCAGTTCGGACTCGATCAGAACATTGACGTGGAAGAGCAGCAGGTACAGGCTGCGATCAATTCCGCGTCAACGTATTTGCCGACCGATCTTCCCAATCCCCCGATCTATAACAAGGTGAATCCGGCGGACGCGCCCATTCTTACGTTGGCGCTGAGTTCGGATTCTTTGCCGCTATCGAAGGTGGAAGATCTTGCCGACACCTCGCTGGCGCAGAAAATTTCGCAGTTGCCGGGCGTTGGTCTGGTTTCGATTAGCGGCGGACAAAAGCCGGCAGTGCGGATTCAGGCGAATCCCACGACGCTGGCCTCGTACGGGCTGAGTCTGGAAGACCTGCGGGCCGCGCTGGTGCAGGCGAACGTCGATCAAGCCAAGGGTGTGATTGACGGCGTGCGGCAGTCGTACACGATTGGGGCCAACGACCAGCTTTTTTCCAGCGATCAGTACAAACCCATCGTCATCGCCTATCGCAACAATGCGCCAGTGCGAGTGAGCGATGTTGCCAACGTGATCGACGGGACGGAGAACACTCAGCTTGCCGCGTGGATGAATTTGACTCCGGCGGTGATCGTCAACATTCAGCGGCAGCCGGGCGCGAACATCATCAGCGTCGTCGACCGGATCAAGAAGCTTTTGCCGCAGTTGCAGGCTTCGCTCCCGCAGGCAATCAAGGTACAAATTCTTACCGACCGGACGACCACGATTCGCGCCTCGGTCAAGGACGTGGAATTTGAGTTGTTGCTGGCCATTGCGCTGGTCGTGATGGTGGTGTTCCTGTTTCTGAGAAATCTTTCGGCGACGGTAATTCCCAGCGTGGCCGTGCCGCTGTCGCTGATCGGCACGTTCGGCGTGATGTATCTGCTGGGCTACAGCTTGAACAACCTGACGCTGATGGCGTTGACCATTTCCACCGGCTTTGTGGTCGACGACGCTATCGTCATGATCGAAAACATCGACCGCTACCTGGAGGCGGGCGAATCGCCACTGGAAGCGGCGCTGAAAGGTTCGGCGCAAATCGGATTCACCATCGTTTCGCTGACGGTTTCGCTGATCGCGGTGCTGATTCCGTTGCTGTTCATGGGCGATATCGTCGGGCGGCTATTCCGCGAATTTGCGGTCACGCTGGCGGTGACCATCATGGTCTCGGCGGGCGTGTCCCTCACGCTCACGCCGATGATGTGCGCCAAGCTGCTCAAGCATCGCAAGGAAGGCGAAAAAGGGCGCTTCTACGAAGTCACGGAAGATTATTACAACCGGATCATCGCGTTTTACGGGCGCACGGTGAAATTTGTTCTGCAGCATCAGACCATCACGCTGCTGGTGACCGCGGCCACCCTGGTCCTCACGCTTGCGTCTATACGTGATCGTTCCCAAAGGATTTTTTCCGGTGCAGGATACGGGAGTCATTCTCGGCATCTCCGAAGCGCCGGATGATGTTTCCTTTGACGCGATGGCGAAGCGGCAGCAGGAACTGGCGAAGATTATTCTGCAGGATAAGGACGTAGAGAGCCTGTCGTCGTTCATCGGAGTGGACGGAACGAATACGACTCCGAACTCGGGGCGCATTCAGATCAATCTGAAGCCGCGGGATCAGCGTGCGGATAGCGCGACGGACGCCATTCTGCGGTTGCAGCCACAGCTGGCCAAGGTGGACGGGATCACGCTCTACATGCAGCCGGTGCAGGATCTCACAGTTGAAGATCGCGTGAGCCGGACCGAGTTTCAGTATTCGATTGAAGATGCCGACGCGCAGGAACTCGCGCAGTGGACGCCGAAGCTGGTGGCGAAGCTGCAAACCGTGCCGCAGTTGCGCGATGTGGCGACCGATCAGCTGAACAATGGACTGAAGACCTCGGTCAGCATCGACCGCGATACAGCTTCGCGGCTGGGAATCTTTCCGCAGGCGATCGATAACACTTTGTATGACGCGTTCGGGCAGCGGCTGGTTTCTACTATCTTCACGCAGTTGAACCAGTATCACGTCGTGCTGGAGGTTCTGCCCAGTTTTGCGCAAGACCCGTCTGATCTAAAAGACATCTACATCCGCCCGAGCACGGTAACGGCCAACGCGGGCGCGCCTTCCGCGAACGGCGCAGCAGTCACCACCAGCGGGAACCCGGTGCCCATTTCGACCTTCACGCACATGAAGTCGAGCAGCGCCTCGCTCTCGGTAAACCATCAGGGCCAGTTTCCGGTGGTGACGCTCTCGTTCAATCTGGCGCCGGGCGCTTCGTTGGGAGACGCGACCAAGGCGATCCAGCAGGTTGAAAAAGACATTCAACTTCCACCCAGCATTCATGCGGCGTTTCAGGGGACGGCGGCAGCGTTTCAAAATTCGCTGGCCTCGGAGCCTTACCTGATTCTGGCGGCGGTGATCACGGTCTATATCGTTCTCGGCGTGTTGTACGAGAGCTACATTCATCCGATCACGATTCTTTCCACGCTGCCTTCGGCCGGTGTGGGCGCGATTCTGGCGCTGATGATTACGGGGAATGATTTAACCGTGGTGGCGCTCATAGGAATCATTCTGCTGATTGGGATCGTGAAGAAGAACGCCATCATGATGATCGACTTTGCGCTGGAGGCAGAGCGCGAAGAGCATAAGCCGCCGGAAGAGGCGATTTATCAGGCGTGCCTGTTGCGCTTTCGTCCCATCATGATGACGACGATGGCGGCTTTGCTGGGCGGATTGCCGCTGGCTCTGGGGTCGGGCACGGGAGCCGAGTTGCGGCGGCCGCTGGGCATCACCATCGTGGGTGGCTTGCTGTTGAGCCAGTTGCTGACGCTGTATACGACACCGGTGGTCTATTTGTGGTTCGACCGGCTGGCGCAACGGTTCTCGCGATACGCCATCGGAAATCCGATTCCAAAAGACGAGCCCATGTCGGCAGATTGATTCTGTCAGCGCTTGTTTTGAGATTTGTCTTGAGCAGCTGCTTTGAACGATGAGTATTTCGTCTCCATTTATCCGGCGTCCGATTGGGACATCGTTGCTGGCAGCCGCGCTGCTGCTGTCGGGAATCCTCGCCTTTAATTTTCTGCCGGTCGCATCTCTGCCGCGCGTGGATTTTCCGGTGATCAGCGTGGGCGCGAGCCTGCCGGGCGCGGACCCGCAGACGATGGCCTCCGCGGTGGCGACGCCGCTGGAACGTCAGTTCGGACGCATTGCGGCCATCAATCAGATGACTTCTTCCAGTCAGCTGGGAACGACTGGGATCACCATGCAATTCGATCTCAACCGCAACATCGACGCGGCGGCGCGAGATGTGCAGGCTTCGATCAATGCGGCGCGCAGCCAGCTCCCGGCCAATTTGCCGGGCAATCCTTCGTATCGCAAGTCCAATCCGGCAGACGCCCCCGTCCTCATTCTGGCGTTGACTTCCGATACGCAAACAGTGCCGATGATGTACGACGCTGCCGATTCGATTCTGGCGCAGAAACTCGCTCAGGTCGATGGCGTGGGCCAGGTGTTTGTAGGTGGAGCGGCGCAGCCGGCAGTGCGTGCGGAACTTAATCCCGCACTGTTGAACAAACTGGGCGTCGGCCTCGACAGCGTTCGCAACGCGCTGAATGCGGCCAACGCGAACACAGCGAAAGGGTCGGTTTCCGGCAGCACCAGAACTTACGCCTTCGACGACAACGATCAACTCTTCACCGCCGATCAGTACCGGCCGCTGATTGTTTCTTACAACAATGGAGCTCCGGTAAGGCTGGGAGATGTGGGCACGGTCGAGGATGCAGTATCGGACACCCGCAACATCGGTCTGGCCAACGGGAAGCCCAGCGTGTTGATCATCGTCTTCCGCCAGCCGGGAGCGAACATTATTGAGACGGTCGACCGGGTGCGGGCGCTGATGCCGTATTTGCAGTCGTCAATTTCTCCTTCCATTCATCTCTCGATTGCAATGGACCGCACTGTCACGGTGCGCGCATCCGTCAAAGACATTGAGACCACACTGATCATCTCTGTGATTCTCGTAATCCTCGTGGTCTTTGCCTTCCTGCGAACCGTGCGGGCGACCATCATTCCCAGTATTGCCGTGCCGCTTTCACTGGTGGGGACGTTCGGAGGGATGTACCTGCTGGGATACAGCCTCGACAATCTGTCGCTAATGGCTCTGGCCATTTCAACCGGCTTTGTGGTCGATGATGCAATTGTCGTCCTAGAAAACATTACCCGCTACGTCGAACACGGCATGGGCGCGGTGCAGGCGGCGTTCAAGGGAGCGGCGGAGATTGGATTCACCGTCATTTCGATGAGCGTGTCGCTGGTCGCGGTGTTCATCCCGCTGCTGCTCATGGGTGGAATCGTAGGCCGGCTGTTCCGCGAGTTTGCGGTCACATTGAGTATCGCGATTGGAGTCTCGCTGGTGGTTTCGCTGACCACAACGCCGACGATGTGCGCGAAATTCCTGCGGCCTGCGAAAAGCGAAAAACACAATCTGTTCTACCGCGTGAGCGAGTGGTTCTTTGAGGCGCTGCTGAAGACCTATGATCACACGTTGCGCTGGGTGTTGCGGCATCAGCCGGTGACGCTGGCAGTCACAATTCTGGTGGCGTGCCTCAGCGTCTATCTCTATATCAAGGTGCCGAAGGGTTTCTTTCCGCAGCAGGATACTGGCCGCATCATGGGCGGCGTGATGGCCGAGCAGGACATATCGTTCCAGGCCATGGCGGACAAGATGAACCGCTACGTCACCATCGTGATGAAAGATCCGGCGGTCGATTCGGTGGTGGGATTCGCCGGTGGCAACACGGCGCTGAACCAGGGGCGATTCTTCATGATGCTGAAGTCCCTGGAGGATCGCGGTCCGTGCACAGAAGAATCATTTCTGGGAGCAGTGCAAATATGTGACCGCCGATGACGTCATCAACCGGCTTCGCGGCAAACTGGCGGTGGTTCCGGGAGCGACGCTCATTCTGCAATCGGCGCAGGATTTGACGATTGGCGGACGCTTCGGCAATGCGCAGTATCAGTACACTTTGCAGAGCGCCAACCTCGACGACTTGAACAGCTGGGCTCCGCGCCTGCTGCAGAAACTGAAGACCCTGCCGCAGCTGCGAGACCAGAACTCGGACCAGCAGGATAAGGGGCTGCAGGCGAAACTTGTGATCGACCGTGATACCGCGAGCCGCATGGGAATAACGGCGCAGACTCTGGATAACGCGCTCTATGACGCGTTCGGGCAGCGCCAGGTTTCGACCATGTACCGGCCGCTGAATCAATATCACGTGGTGATGGAAGTGGCGCCGCAGTTCCAGCAGACGCCGGAGGCGCTGGCGAATATTTATCTGCGATCTACTGCCGGTACGCCGATTCCGCTCTCAGCTTTTACGCACTATGTGCCCTCGAACACGCCGCTGGCGGTCAATCATCAGGGGCAGGTGCCGTCGGTGACCATTTCCTTCAATCTGGCGCCGGGCATTTCTCTGGGCGAAGCCACCCAGGCGATCGAGAATGCCGAGCGTTCCATCGGCATGCCGACGACCGTAGAGGCGAGCTTTCAGGGAACCGCAGCCGCGTTTCAGGATTCGCTTTCGAGCGAGCCCGTACTGATTCTGACCGCATTGATCACCGTCTATATCGTGCTTGGAATGCTGTATGAGAGCTACATCCATCCCATCACGATTCTCTCGACGCTGCCGTCGGCGGGCGTAGGCGCGCTGCTGGCCCTCTTGATCACTCACAACGAACTGAACGTGATTGGAACGATCGGTATCATCCTACTCATCGGACTGGTGAAGAAGAATGCCATCATGATGATCGACGTTGCGCTCGACGTGGAACGCACGCAGGGCAAGAAGCCGGTGGACGCGATCTATGATGCGTGCCTGCTGCGTTTCAGGCCGATCATGATGACGACTATGGCGGCGCTGCTGGGCGGTCTGCCCCTCGCAATCGGCTCCGGCACGGGATCGGAACTGCACCGTCCGCTGGGCATCACCATTGTCGGCGGCTTGATCGTGAGCCAGATGCTGACCCTGTTTACTACGCCGGTGATCTATGTCTATCTCGATCGCTTGCGCTTGGCCTTGCGGGGGCGTGGAAATGAGGCGCTGCCCGATGCCGGTCCGGCGCATGCCTGATTGCTCCTAACTTATCAAGCCGGTGCAACTCGCCGAAATCGGTTCTGCATCGCACTACCGGTGTGCGCTCGGTCAGTTGACCCAACAGCACAGGTGCAGGAAAAGCGCGGCTAAACGATCCTGCGCCGAAATTGGCTCATCCCTTTGTGATAGGCTTTGCGTTTGAGAAAAATACAGTCCCGATAGAGTTCCCGGGCAGATCTCCCGATTTTTCAGCGATTGGATTCGCAAAATCTAGTTCAGGAGTAACGGATGCTAAAGAGAGCGGCGGCGCTGTTGCTGGTTTGCGCGAGCGCGGCGACGTGGACGAGTTGCGGAAGCAGTATCAATAACTACGTGTATGCGGCGATTCCAGCATCAAGCCAGATCGTGGTCTTTCGTGAAGATCCCAATTCCGGTGTCTTGACTCGACTGTCGACGAGTCCCATTTCTGCCGGGCCCGGAGTGCAGGCGCTGGTGATTCATCCTTCGAAGAAGTATGTGTACGCCGTGAACTCCGCCGAGAACGATATTTCGCTGTACACCGTCAGCTCCGGCACGCTGGTCGAGACCGGACCGCGGACCAGCGTCCTGCCCGCGACGGGCCCAAATTTGGTAGCTATGGATTCGGCTGGAAGTTACATCTACGTCGCGGATGCCGGCTCGAATGAGATTTCCGTTTTTGCCATTGCCAGCGACGGGACCTTGTCCGAGGTTCCGAACTCTCCGTTTAACACCGGCATAACTGCTCTCAATCTGGCAGTGTCTCCCACGGGCAATGTTCTCTACGTTACCGGGACGGAGGGCTCGCTGGGTCAGGTCGAAGCGTTCTCTATAAGTGCGGGTGCCCTGGTCGCGCCGCTGCCGAACTCGCCCTACCTGACGGGAAGCAATCCCAGTGGCCTGGCCATCAATTCCGCCGGCACGTTTTTGTATACAGCCAATTCAGCGCCCGATAATTCGATCTCTCAGTTTACGATCAACTCTGATGGATCCCTGGGCGCGGCGACAATCATCGGGGGCGGAGGACTGTTGTCTCCATCGGCGCTTCTCATCGACAAATCGGGAAAGTTTCTCTACGTAGCCAATGACAGTTCGACGGGCAGTCTGATTGCCTATTCCATTGGCTCGGACGGCGGGCTGACCTTGTTGACCACTTTCACATTTGGCACCGGGCCAAGTCCCAACGTGATTGCTGGCGACCCAAGCGGAAATTTTCTATTCGTCGGGAACCAGTCAACGCCGACCGTACAATCGTTCAACCTCAATAACAGCAGTGGCGCGCTGACGTCAGTCGGTACATATCCGGTCTCCGGCACACCGACTTCGATTGTGGTGCTGCAGTAGGTTAAAACATCAGAGTCCGTTTCGCGTGCCGATGCCAGGCGACAGGTTGAGATTTTAACAAGTGCATGACAAACGCGAGCCCGTGCGCTCGCAAAATGAAGAGTCTATGAAAATTGCCAGCGCAGCCAGCGCTTTTCCCAAGCACTATTATTCTCAGAAAGTTCTGCTGGAAAAGCTGCAGGAGTATTGGGGCGATCGCCTCAGAAATCCCGGGATGCTGGCCCGTCTGCATCGCAACGTAACGGTGGAAGGCCGCCATCTGGCAATGCCGCCGGAGAAGTATTACGATCTCGCCACGTGGGGCCAGGCCAATGATATTTGGATTCAAGTGGCGCAGGAATTGGGCGAGCAGGCTCTTTGCCGCGCTTTGCATCATGCTGGCATCGAGCCGACAGAACTAGGGTCACTGTTTTTCGTCTCGGTGACGGGCATCTCGAGTCCTTCGATCGACGCCCTTCTCGTGAATCGGATGGGCTTGCCGCGAAACATTCGCCGCGTGCCGATCTTCGGACTGGGATGTGTCGCGGGCGCGGCGGGAATCGCACGCGCTGCGGATTACGTGCGCGCCTATCCTTCGCAGGCTGCGGCGCTGGTTTCTGTCGAACTCTGTTCCTTGACCATTCAGCGCGACGATCTGTCGGTGGCCAATTTGATTTCTTCCGGACTCTTTGCCGATGGTTCCGCGGCAGTGATCGTGACGGGTGCCAATCTCCCTTCGAACGGCCCTGAAATTTTAGCCACTCGCTCGGTTTTTTATCCCGACACCGAAGAGATGATGGGATGGAAGGTGACGGAGAAGGGATTCCGGATCACGCTATCGCCGGAAGTGCCGACACTGATTCGCGAGCATCTCGGCGGGGACGTGGATGCATTCCTTGCAGAGTATGGACATTCGCGTAAGGACATTGGAAGTTGGGTGTTGCACACGGGTGGTCCGAAAGTACTGGAAGCGACCGCAGATGCTCTCGATCTGCATGATGGACAGCTCGACGCCTCGTGGGACTGCTTGAAGAAGGTCGGCAATCTTTCATCCGCGTCGGTGTTGGTAGTTCTGGAAGATGTGATGCGAAACCGGCGTCCAGAGCCGGGAACGCTGGGTGTGCTGGCGGCGATGGGGCCGGGCTTCTGTTCAGAACTATTGCTGCTGCGCTGGTGATGCGCCGATGCCTCAGAACCTGCCAAGCGAAACCGATGTATTCGTCGTCGGCGGTGGTCCCGCCGGATTGGCGGTGGCGATTGCCGCGCGGCGGAAGGGATTTCGCGTCGTCGTGGCGGAGGGTGCGCAGCCGCCGATCGACAAAGCCTGTGGCGAGGGTCTGTTACCCGACGGATTGTCTGCATTGCACATGTTGGGGATTCAAGTTCCGGCTGCGGACTCCAGCGAATTTCGCGGCATTCGCTTTGTGAGTTCCCGGTTGTCGGCCGATGCAGTTTTTCCCGCAGGCGGATGCGGTCTGGCGGTGCGTCGTACTGCGCTCCATCGGCTGATTACGCAACGTGCAGAACAAGCTGGAGCGGAACTATTGTGGCGAACGTGCGTCACCGGCATCGCTGCAGATGGAGTCCATCTCGGCGATCGCTTCGTTCGGGCCCGCTGGATCGTGGGCGCGGATGGATCGAATTCCCGCGTGCGGCAGTGGGCGGGACTCGATCATGGTCCGAGACCGCGTTTGCGTTACGCCTTTCGGCGTCACTACCGCGTGAAGCCCTGGACCGATCGCATGGAAGTCTACTGGGGCGAGCATTGCCAGGGCTATGCCACCGCGGTGAGCAGCGATGAAGTCTGCGTGGCCGTGGCGTCACATGATTCGACCCTGCGGTCAGAGGAAGCTCTGCGCGAACTGCCAACTCTGGGCGCCCGGCTGCGCGGCGCAGAAGCAGTCTCGGCGGAACGAGGGGCGCTCACCGGAAATCGAAAATTTCACAGTGTGTGGCGCGGGAATGTAGCGCTGGTCGGCGATGCGTCCGGAACGGTTGATGCAATTACGGGTGAGGGGCTGGGCTTAGGTTTCAGTCAGGCGGTTGCGCTGGCCGAGAGTTTCGCATCTGGCGATCTGAGTACGTATCAGGAAGAGCACCGCAGGCTCGCGCTTCGTCCCTGGTGGATGGCTCGTCTGATGCTGATGCTCGATGGCCGGCCGAGATTACAGCATCGCGTCTTGCGCACCTTCCAGGCGCGGCCGGAAATCTTCCAGCGCTTCCTCGCCTTGCATGTCGGGACTCTTCCGCCCACAGAAATTGTCTGGGATGGATTGACGCTGGGATGGGGACTGCTCACCGCATAGAAATAGATGAAGAACGCACTCTGCTGGAAATCAGGAATCATCGTTTTTCTGCTGGCGACGGCGCTGGCCGCTTCCGCGCAGCGTTATGCCCTGCAGGCCGATCCCGCCAAATCGACCGTCAAATTCACGCTGGATGCCGCGCTGCACACGGTGAATGGAACGTTTCAGGTGAAGCCGGGTGGGTTGCAATTTGATCCCGCATCGAATCAGATTCAGGGCGAGATCCTCGTCGACGCGAAAAGCGGGAAGACGGGCAATGGCATGCGCGATCGCAAGATGCACAAAGATGTGCTGGAGAGCGAGACTTATCCGGAGATTTCGTTTCGGCCGCAGCGCGTTGAAGGAACTGTGCGCAGCTCAGCGCAGTCTTCGGTCAGCGTGCATGGCATCTTCCGGCTGCACGGCGTTGATCGTGAAATCACGGTCCCGGCGCAGGTTGAAATGTCGGGCGACCATTGGACTGCAGCCATTCATTTCACGATTCCATATCAGAAGTGGGGATTGAAAAATCCCAGCACGCTTTTTCTGCGGGTCAGTGATTCGGTGCAGATCGATGTGCTGGCGTCCGGAAGCGTCGTGCAGCAAAGCGCCAGCAATAGCCCAGCTCAGTAGCCGTTCTGCGGCGCGATTCCTTTTCCTTCCGTGCAAACATAGCAGCGGCCGGCGGCGAGGCTCTTGTATTCCTCAGTCCTTCCGTTGGGCCAGTCGATCACAACGCGGTCGATCTGGTCGCGCTTTTCCAGTCCAAAAGTCACGGGCAGTTCCGATTGCGAAAGATAACTGGATCCGCTCTTCACCATTCGTGACTGCGTCAGTCCGCCGGTAAACACGCGCACCATCGCGCCGATGGCATCGCGGTTGGAAGTCGTTCCCACGAGGCGGAAGCGAATGCTGCGGTTTCCCGCGAGTTGATCGTTGCGGTAGAGATATGCGGGACCGTTGTTGGTGGTGAGCAGCAGATCGAGATCTCCGTCGCGATCGAAATCGGCATAGGCGAGGCCTCGGCCGACCTTCGGTTGATCGAAGCCACCGCCGACTTCCGAAGCCACGTCGCGAAAGCCGCCCTTCCCATCGTTCAGAAAAAGCTGTGGTGGCTGCGCGTATCCGACATTGCCACGGATGTTGCGCACGGTCTCGTCAATGTGTCCGTTGGCCACGGCGAAGTCGAGCCAGCCGTCGAGGTTAAGATCGAGAAAGGCGCATCCGAAACCGAGGCTATTTTTTGACGCCATGCCGACTCCGGATTGCGGAGCGATATCCTCAAAAGTTTTGCCGTTGAGGCGGTAGAGTCCGATCATCTCGTTATCGAAATTCGTGATCGCGACTCCGGGTGATCCCGAATTCTCGAAGTCCGCCACATCGACGCCCATTCCGGCGCGCGCTTTGCCCTCGTTGCTGAAAGCCAGCCCGGCCTCGACCGCGGCTTCTTTGAAAGTTCCGTTGCGCTGGTTGCGATAGAGCTTGTTGGGCTGGGTATCGTTGGCGACGAGCAGATCAATCCAGCCGTCGCGATCGTCATCAATCATCGCAACGCCCAGCGATTTGGAGCTGCTGTCAAAAATTCCGCTGGCAGCGGTCACGTCTTCAAATGTTCCGTTGCCGCGATTGTGAAAGAGCCAGCAGGTCTGGCCGCGATAGGCTTCGGGCGTGCAATAGGATTTGTGTTTTCCGTCGAGACTGCAAAAAACATCGTGCTCCGGCGACCACTTCACATAATTGCAGACGAAGAGATCGAGCCGGCCATCGCGATCGTAATCAAACCATAGCGCGGAGGTGCTGAATCCTTCGCGCTTGCCTAGACCGCTGGTGTTGGTGACGTCGACGAATGTGCCTTTGCCCGTATTGCGAAACAGCCGGTTCTGTCCCACGCAAGTGATCAGAATGTCGGGGAAGCCGTCATTGTTGTAATCGCCGACGGCGACGCCCATGCCGTAGAGTTCGATGTCGAGTCCCGCATGCGCGGTGACATCGGTGAAGGTGCCATCGTGATTGTTGTGGTAGAGCCGCAGCGTGCTGCGCTGCTTTTTGTGGCCGGGCCAATCGGCGCCGTTGATCAGCAAAATATCCTGCCAGCCGTCGCCGTCGTAGTCGAGAAAGGCACAGCCGGAGCCAAGAGTCTCGGGCAGAAACTTGCCGCCGAAAGCCCCACTGTTGTGCTGAAACTGAATGCCGGCTGGCTGCGTGATGTCGGTGAAGCGAAATCCCGGAGAACTCGGAGTCTGTGCCGACAGCGCGAGCGCGCGTGGCAGTTGCGATAACGAGGCCAGTCCGGCCATCCCCCATAAAAACGAACGGCGGTTCACGGAACGCTCACCAGCCCGGCGCGGATCGCGTATACGACCAGTTCCGCGGTTTTGTGAATTCCCAGACTGTTCATGATGTTGGCGCGGTGCACGGCTATGGTGTTCGCGCTGAGGCCGAGCACGGTGGCGATTTCTTTGTTCGATTTGCCGTCAACGATCATCTGCAGGACTTCTAGTTCGCGCTGCGTGAGCGCGCCGCTGCGCTCGCCCTTCAGCGTCGACCGCTGCTCCACCTCAGGATCGAAAAGCGTTTCGCCGCCGGCGACCTTGCGGATGGCCGCTCCCAACTCCAGATCCAGCGCGTTCTTCAGTACGTAGCCGCGTGCTCCGGCTTCATGCGCCTGCCGCACCCACGTGCTCTCGCTGTGCATGCTCAGCATGAGAACGGCGGTGTTCGGCAAATTGTTGATAATCTGTCGCGTGGCCTCGAGGCCATTGATGCCGGGCAGAGCGCAATCCATCACGACAACTTGCGGCTGTAGTTGCTTCGCCAGCTTGATGGACTCCTCACCGTCGGCAGCTTCGCCGACAACCTCCATGTCCGGCTCATCTTCGAGCATGCGGCGAAAGCCGCGCCGGACCAGGCTGTGATCATCCACGAGCAACACTGTGATCTTCTTTTCCATACGTTTCCGCTTTCTCCCTGGGAACTGCGAGGTGGACCAATGTTCCACCTTCCTGGGGACGGGAAAAAACAATCTGTCCACCCATCAACTCAGAACGCTCCCGCATTGCAACCATCCCGATGCCGCGCTTGTTGGGACGCTCGGGAAGACCGACGCCGTGATCTTCCACTTCGAGTTCGAGTTCGTCCGGCAAGAAGCGCAGACGCACCCACGCTTGCTTTGGCGCCGGAATGCCGGGCCATGTTATTCAACGCTTCCTGCAAGACGCGGTAGATATGTACGCCCGCGCTACCATCCACCGGGAACGGCTCGCCTTGCTTTTCATAGGATATGGCAATGCCAGTTTGTCTTTCCACGTTCGGAATGTACCAGTCGAGCGTAGTTTCGAGGCCGGCCTCATCGAGCATGACCGGATGCAGCGCCTGCGACAGGCTGCGCACGCTCTCCAGCGTGGTCTGCACGGTTTCCAGAACTTCCTGCAAGTCAGCTCGCAGGGATGAGCCTTCGGGCGCATGATTTCCGGCGCGCCGCAGCATGGACCCGAGTGCTGTCAGAATTTGCCCAAATTCATCGTGCAGTTCACGAGAGATGTAGCGCAGCGTCGACTCCTGGGTCGCGATCAGTTTCTGCGCCAGCTCGCTGCGCCGTTCGGAGATTTGCGCGAGACGCGCGAACAGTCGCCGGTTCCAGCGAATCAGCGAAAGGCTGGTCAGGAGAATTGCAAGCAGAGTTGCCGCCAGAAAAACGTAGACCTCGCGCTGTACGCGGTCGTATATGCGGACGATCCGCTGTCCAGCCTGCTCTTCACTTTCGCTGTTCTGCACCAGCAATCGCGAGACGGCCGTGCTGAGGGCGGCCTGACGTTCCTGCAGCGAGAGCTGGATTTGTGCCCGTGCTTCCTTATCCTTGCCATCGTGAGCCAGAGAGAAGACGCGGTCGACGGCATCCCAGAACTGATTGAATGAACTGGTCAGGAACGCGTTTTGCTCGGGCGTGCGGCTGCCGGCTGCGAAGCTGGCTTCCAGCCGAAGCGCGTCATCCAGGTCGGTGCGAATCCTCTGGAATTGTGACGACCACGCGGTGAGAGGATAGGGCTCATCTCCGCTGACCATGTCGCGCATGGCGACGGCCAGCAGGCTCAGGTCATTCTGAATTCTGAGCAACTGCAGCGAGTCCTTACGGTTGCGGTCCACCATTTCGATTTGCAGACGGCGCAGTCCGTTCACCTGCCAGGTGATGTAGCCTGAATAGGCCACCACGGCAGACAGCGTGATCAGCAGGCCGAACAGCAGGCCTGAAGTTGGCGAACGTTCTGCGGCGGACGGGCGAGGCACGCCCCGAGCATACATCGACTGGCGGGCGGTTGTCAGTGCGGTCTAGCTGCGCAGTGCGAACCGGCGATGTGTGACAATATTGAAGCTAATTGAAGCCTGACGGAGTCAAACAGTAATTGGACGCTCTTAAGAAAGAGGGCGAGAAGCCCCCCAAATTTCAACGGTTGAAGGCGGTTTGGCCGGAGGTTTGGAAACTCATGCGCCCACGCCGCGCTCTGCTGGCGCTGGGCTTCTTTCTGATGGTGATCAACCGCCTGGCCGGGTTCGTGTTGCCTTATTCCTCGAAGTTCCTGATCGATGACGTGGTGGGCAAGCATCACACACAGATATTGCAGCCCTTGGTATTCGCGGTCCTGGCTGCGACGCTGGTGCAGGGCGTGACCTCGTTTTCGCTGACGCAGTTGCTCTCCAAAGCGGCGCAGCGACTGATTGCTGATCTCCGGCAGCAGGTGCAGAAACACATTTCGCGACTGCCGGTGGCTTTTTACGATGCCAACAAGAGCGGCGCGCTCGTCGCGCGCATCATGAGTGACGTCGAGGGCGTGCGCAATTTATTGGGTACCGGGCTCGTCGATTTCGCGGGTGGTTTGGTTGCGGCTACGATCGCGCTGGTGTTGCTTCTGCGCATTTCCGTCCCGCTGACGCTAGTCGCGGTTGGGTCTTTGAGTTGCTTTGCGGTAGTGCTGAACAAGGCCTTTGCGACCATCCGTCCGATTTTTCGCGAACGCGGCAAGATCAACGCGGAGGTTACTGGCCGGCTGACTGAATCGCTGGGCGGGGTGCGGGTGATCAAGGGATATCACGCGGAAGAGCGCGAAGAGAACATCTTCGCCACCGGCGTGAAGCGGTTGCTCGACAATGTGATGAAGACCCTCACCGCGACTTCGTTGATGAGCCTTTCTGCCAGCGTGTCTGTTGGGCGTAGTTGGCGCAGCGACGATGTACGTTGGCGGGCGGCAGATGGTGGCGCACAGCCTGACCCCCGGCAGTTATTTTTCGTATAACTTTCTACTTGTTTTTCTGGTAGCGCCGATCATGCAAATTGTTTCGATCGGGACACAACTGACGGAGGCGCTGGCCGGTCTCGAGCGCACGCAGGAGATCATGAGCGAGCGCCAGGAGGACAAGGATCCGAGGCGCACCGTGATGCTGCCCGACATCGTGGGCACGATCGAATTTGACGATGTGACCTTCAGCTATGACGGCGTGCACGAAGTACTGCACGATATTTCTTTCCGCGCCGAACCGGGCACCGTCACCGCGCTGGTGGGCTCTTCTGGTTCCGGGAAATCCACGACCATCGGCTTGATCTCAGCCTTCTACGTGCCGACGAAAGGCATGGTCCGCGTCGATCAAGTCGACTTGAGCACGGTTCGCCTGGATTCATTTCGCACGCGGCTGGGCGTGGTGTTGCAAGAATCGTTCTTGTTCGACGGCACCATCCGTGAGAACGTTTCGTTTTCCCGTCCCGACGCCACTGAGGAAGAAATCATGCGCGCCTGCCGCATCGCGCGCGTCGACGAGTTTGCCGAATCCTTCGCCGAGAAATACGACACGGTGGTCGGCGAACGCGGCGTAAAGCTTTCCGGCGGCCAGCGCCAGCGCATCTCGATCGCCCGCGCGATTTTAGCGGAGCCCCGTATCCTGATTCTCGACGAGGCAACTTCCAGTCTCGACTCGGAATCGGAACAAATGATCCAGCATGGGCTTTCCTATTTAATGCAGGGACGGACTACATTCGTCATTGCACACCGACTCTCGACCATCCGCCGGGCTGATCAGATTCTGGTGATGGAGCAGGGCCGCATCGTGGAACGGGGAACCCACGCGCAACTCTACGCCGCTCGCGGCCGCTATTACGACTTGTACACGCGGCAGCATGGAATCGAGGACAACTTGTTCTTGGCGCCTGGTGAGGGCGATGCAGTCGTCGATGGCAATGGGGCCGGCGGCAAGAACGGCGCGAAAGATCCAGATGCGTTGAAGGTGCTGCGAGGAGAAATCCGTTAAGCCATGCCGACTGCCGACCGAGCGCTGCCCAATCCTGAAAACGCAGCCATCCGAATAGAAAATCTTTGCCGGAATTACCGTATGGGCGAAACCTTGATTCGCGCGGTCGACGGCGTTTCGCTCGAAGTTCGTGCGGGAGAATTTGTAGCCTTGCTCGGCAGTTCTGGTTCCGGCAAGTCTTCGATGTTGAACCTGATCGCCGGATTAGACCGTCCGACCTCCGGGCAGCGTCATCGTGCAGGATAAAGATCTGGCGAAGCTCTCACGCGAAGAACTTGCGAAATATCGCCTGCATGTCGTGGGGATGGTCTTTCAATCCTTCAACCTGATTTCAAGCATGACCGTGGCGGAGAATGTGGAACTGCCGTTGCGCTTCGCCGAAGTGGACCGTGCCAAGCGTGATGCGCGGGCGCGAGAGGCGTTGGAGCGGGTCGGCTTGCAGGCGCGCATGAATCACCGGCCCAGTGAGCTTTCCGGTGGCGAGCAGCAGCGTGCGGCGCTGGCGCGAGCGCTGATCAACCGTCCGCAACTTCTGCTGGCGGATGAGCCTACGGGAAATCTCGACAGCCGTACCGGCACGGAGATTATGAATATGGTGGGTGCGTTCAACCGCGAGCTAGGAATGACGGTCGTCATGGTGACGCATGAGCGCGCGCTGGCCGAGCGCTACGCGCAGCGGATGATTTTTCTGGCAGACGGGAAATTGGTCGCCGATCAAAGAAATGATCAACGAAACGATCAGAAAAACGTGGCTACATCCGCGGCGGCGCAAAGGAGCGAGTCGTGAAGATTCCTGACTTGACGGAACTGGCGCTGCGCAATCTTCGCGAGTCGTTCCTGCGAAACTCGCTTACGACGGTGGGAATATCGGTTGGAGTGGCTTCCCTGGTGGCGATGCTTTCGCTCGGAATCGGCCTGCAGCGCTTTGCTTCGCGCCGGCTGGTGAAATCCGGATTGTTCGATACCGTCGTGGTGACTTCGCGCCGCGATTTGCGCGGAATGGGGCGCGAAGAAGAACGCAGCGGCCCCAATCCCGGTGAGAGTCGCGTGCTCGACGAACCGGCGCGGCTCGAGATCGAACATCTGCCCAATGTGCTCGAAGCTTATCCCGACATCCGCTTCGTCACCGAACTGCGATTCGACGATAAGCCGCATTTGACCATGGTTTCGGCGATGCCCGATTCCATGAGATCCAATGACGCGTTCGATGGAATGCAGGGCAGTTTCTTTACTTCGGACACAGCTCCCGAGGCGATTCTGCAGAAATCGTTTGCCGAGGAGTTATTGGGGAAAACTCCGGCGCTCGGCGCTCCGGAGCCGGATGTTTCTGAATTGGCGAAACCGCTGGTCGGCAAAGATTTGGTCATGCGCTATGCGCAGCGCGCGATCCCAGCGGCCCAGACCGTGCCGCTACGCCCCAAGGACTCGTCTGCCGATGATGCGGCGTCCTACTCGGTGGTTTCGCGGGAGCAGAAGCTTACTATCGTCGGTGTCGTCGATCTGGATCCGGAGAGCATGCGGGGACCGACTCGCGGCAAGGTTTTTCTGCCGCTGAAGCTGGCGGAGAGCCTGCACGTAATGCAGCCCACCGACATTCGCGAGATTGCGCGCGCGGGCAGCAACACCCCGGTGTATTCCTCGCTCAGTGTGCGGATAAAAAATCCGACACAGGTGCAAGGTGTCGAAGATGCCATCAAGAAAATGGGATTCAGTACGTTCTCGATTCTCGATGCGAGTAAGAGTATCGTTCAGTTTTTTAAAATTCTGGACTTGTTCTTGCTGATCTTTGGCAGTCTCGCGCTGACGGTTTCATGCATTGGAATCGTCAACACGCTGGTGATGGCGATTCTCGAGCGCCGCCGCGAGATTGGGATTATGAAGGCCATTGGAGCCAGTGATGGCGACGTGCAGAAGCTGTTCTTCGCCGAGGCCGGGACGATGGGAATTCTAGGCGGCGCCTTAGGGGTGGCACTTGGTTGGGCCATCGGTCAGATCATAAATTTTGGAACCAACATTTATCTGAAGCGCCAGTCTTTGCCGCCGGATCATTTCTGGATCGTGCCTTGGTGGTTGGTGGGTTTCGCGATTCTCCTTTCTCTCGTAGTAAGTCTGGTCTCCGGTTTGTATCCCGCGAGGCGCGCCTCACGGCTCGATCCGGTGCAGGCGCTGCGCTACGAGTGAACTGCCGCGAAATGCTGCGCTCGGCCCATTTTCTTCTCTGCCTTACCCTGGCGCTCGCCAGTTCCGGGCTTGCCCAGAGCCGCATCGACTGCAGCGCGCTGAATAGCCGTATCCTCCAACGGTCCGTACGTTATTGTGTGTACTTGCCCTCGGGCTACGATGCCGGCGCGAAGCCTCCAGCGCGGCTTTATCCTGTTCTTTATTTCCTGCACGGCCTTGGGGACAACGAGCAGACGCTGTTCAACAGTGGCGGCTGGACTCTGCTGGACGATCTCCGCAACCAGCACAAGATGGGCGACTTCCTGATCGTCGCCCCAGATGCACGGCGCACCTTCTACATCAACTCGGCCGACGGCAAGGTCCGCTATAGCGACTTCTTCCTCGAAGAATTCATGCCTTACATCGAGAGCAAGTACCGCATCCGCAAAGGGCGCAGTGGCCGGGCGATCAGCGGAGTTTCGATGGGAGGCTACGGAGCCTTGCGCTTCGCTTTTGCGCATCCGGAACTTTTCTCCGCTGCAAGCGCGCAGAGCGCGGCATTGATCACCGACTCGCCGCAGGAGCTGGACGCGGCCATGCAGTCGGGCGCGCCTCTCGCCGGAGTGCTGGCCGCAGTGTTTGGAAATCCCATCAACGCGTCGCATTGGAATGCGAACAGCGTGTTCGTGCTGGCCAGACAGCACGCCACAGCTTTGCGGCAGCAGGCGATTTATTTCAACTGCGGCCAGAATGACAATTACGGCTTTGAGAAAGGGGCAGCCGCCCTGGACGTTGAATTGCGAAAACAGAATGTGAAACACGAATATCGTCCATACCCCGGAGACCACAGCCTGACGTACTTCCTCTCTCACTTCGCCGAGGTCATGGAATTTCACTCGCAGGCCTTCGGACTACTGAAAGAAACGAAAACACAAAAGTAGCGATCGCGTCACCCGGAACGAATGCGCTAGACCCGCCCGAAACGTGAGGCTGGCAAGATCACTGTTGTAAACTAGAAAGTCAGAAGCCCCGCATAAACAGCGGAGGGATGTGTGAGTGGTTGAAACAGTCGGTCTTGAAAACCTCTGTACTGGTTCTGGCCATCGCGTGCAACCAATCGAATTGAAACAAAATTGGCCGGGACTGCGGGGTTGAGACACGGCAGACTGCAGTACAACTGTAGTAATTGCGGAGAGTTGGCCGAGTGGTTGATGGCACCGGTCTTGAAAACCGGCATACCTGAAAGGGTATCGGGGGTTCGAATCCCTCACTCTCCGCCATCTCTTGAATTTCCCCGCAATTGCCCAATTTGCCTCTGCGTTTTTACTATCGTTTTACTTTTCCCTCCGCTGCTGGAGCCCGCACCCCGCACCTTTTGAGTCTCTCGAACCGAGCTAGAACGAATACCGGGCACTGACTTGCAACACCCGCGGATTGCCCTGGATATTCGTGAAGTTCGACCAGTCGTTTGGCGGGGTAATGTTGGCTAATTTCGCATCCGGAAGCACACCCCAGCCCGTACGGGTGCCTGTTTCGGCGAGGCCGAAATGCTGGGTGTTGGAGATATTAAACCCGTCGATGCGGAGTTGTAGCTGGTGCTTCTCGTTGTAGGGCATATTCCAAAGCTTCCCTATCCCCAGATCGGTATCAATATAGCCGGGATAGCGGAAGGGATTCCGAGGACCGGTTTCGCCCGGATAGGCGCTGCGGAAGGTCTGATAGATCGCCGTCACGTTGCATCCGCCGAATACTTTCGGAGTGCCATTTGCCGGACGATCGGCACAGGTGTGCACGGGAGAGAGTGGTGTGACACCAGCCTGAACCTGAAAGTTGGTTGCCCATTGCGCAGAGTCAAAGGGGTCGCGAATTGGGAGTCCCGTGTTCCAGCGGAAGATGCCTGAAATCTGCCATCCTCCCACGAGGGCCTGTGCCAGCTTGCCGGAATTGCCCAGGAAGGCCTCGCCCCTGCCAAATGGCAATTGCCACACCGCATCCGCGTTGATGTTTTGACGAACGTCGAACGAAGAGTTGCCATAGAAACTGTTGGGCCGGAGCGGATTCTCGATAAACGAGGCATTCGCGAATTGAGTTGCCCCCTGCAGTCCGGAGGCGTTATCCAGCGAGTGAGAAAGGGTGTAGTTGACGTCCAGCAACAGACCATGCAGGCGCTGACGCAGAGAAACCGCCAACGCGTTGTAGTTGGAATGAGCGACCGTGCTCCACACCGAAAGGTCGGCATACTGTGGGTGCATGAAGCGCGTGGGGGCAGCTGGGAACCCAAGTTCTGGAGCTATGGCCAACAGCTCATCTACGATCCCCTGCGTGTCGGTCCAGTCATTGGCGGTAAAGAACGCGCCCTGGTTCGAGATGGAGGAATTGAACGCGTAAAACGACTGTGTGTTAGACCAGGTCGGGTCCCAACCACCTCCAAAGGCGGCGTTACTCAAGTTGGCCAGACTATTTGCGCCTGTCGGAAAGAGGTTTTCAAAGAAAGGAATCGGCGCGATCTGGCTGATAGGAACGCCCTGCTGCCGTTGTTTCTCCAACATCGTCCCTGCGGTGTACCAATCCGTGTGGCTCTGAGGATCCACGATGTCATTAAATGCCGTCACATCTTGCTGCGCCAACAGATTCTGCGCATACCTCCCAATGTAGGAGAACGTAAGCACTCCCTGTTTGGGCAGTTGGCGCTCCAACGTGAAGTTCCAGACATAGTTCCTGGGGGCCGTCAAATTCGAGTTGATGGAAGATTGAATCTGTTCCCCGTAGTTTGGGGTCTGGGATAAAGGAAACGTCAGGTTCTGGGGCACAGTTATGCCCGGCAGCGTACGAATGTCCATGTTGAAGCCTGTGAACAATGGCGCCAGGTTATTGGAGTTCTCGGTGCCGTAAGTATTCACAGGAATCTGGTCGCTCGAGGTGAATCCCAAAGTATTATTTAAGTCAAAGTCCACGGCCAAGGCTTGACCGTAGTTATCGTTGGTGATGGCAAAGCCTCCGCGCAGCACCGTAACACCGCTGTGGCCCGCAAGCCTGCCAAGGAATCCGTCGCCTCCATTTAGCGTCCAGGCAAACGCAATACGCGGTTGAAATTCGTGATGATCCCAGTTGTACATTGGCGGGCCGCCGTTGGCAGGACCAGCGAGCTTGACGCAGATCGGAGAAATGAAGTTGGTTCCCTGGGCGGATGCGGCTATGCGCTGATTGAAAAAGCTGGACATAGAAGTGGTAGTGCAGGTCCCACTGCTGTCCAGCAGCCCCGTTCCCACCTGAAAACCACTGGTCTCATAGACCGGGCGTTCCAAGCTGTAGCGAAGGCCCAGGGTCAAGGTCAGGTCACGTCGAACCTTCCATGAGTCCTGAACGTAGGTGTCGTAGGCTTGCGTGGCAAAGTCTCGAGTGGAGGGCGTGCCAGTGGCCAACAAACCGCCGCTCTTCGCGAAAGTAAAATTGGCATTGTATCCAGAAAGCCGGCCAATGATGGCTGTGCCCGCGTCCTGTACCGAAGTCTGTGAATTCATCGCCCCGGGAGAATTTGGACACAAGGTTCCAGAGGTGGTGGGATCGCAACCTGGAAGATTGTTCGTGTTCAGAAAAGCCTGGAAGTCGGACGAAACCGATGTTCCTCCAGTCAGATAACCGGAAGGATTGGTACTGGCGAAATCGAATGCGTCCGCAAAGCTGATGCGATTGTTATTGATTTTCCGGATGTTGCCGCCGAACTGGATATTGTGCCTTCCATGAATCCAGGAGATATCGTCGGTAATGTTGTGGACCGGCGACTCCCGGCTAACATTGTGGGCCTCACCGTTGGGCTGGAACACAAAGCGGAACTGGATGTCATTCCCCGTGCTGTCTCCAAGTTGAGAAAATGCCAGCCGGGTGTAGCCGTAGCGGAAATTGTTCACCCAGTTGTTCCCGATGGTCCAGGTGTGACCGACTGCTATTCCGTTGGGATGACTCCAAACCGCGGGGGCTGCCGCATCTGGCAGGTATTTAAGCAGTGTCTGGTGATCGGACTGCATGTTCAGCCGGACGAAAACCTGCTGCTTCGTGGTCACGTTGAAGTCCAGTTTCAAGGTGTGGGAGTTAAGTTTGACTGGAGTGAGGGCGTTAAAACGGAATCCTCCGGTGTTCAGTCCGTCGCCCACACTGGAATCGTTGGCAGGATATTTTGCGATGGCGTCTGCGAGAGCCGCGGTTGCGGCGGGATTGATACCCGCCACGGAATATACCTGTTGATTCGCAGCGAGATTTAATGAGGCAACGCAACCACTTGAAACAGCCGGGCCAGGGCATCCGCCCGCGGGAACTGGGTAGGTGTAGTGGATAAAACCGGTGCCCAGATCGCCGTCGCCAAAGACCTGACTACCATTGAGTGGCACGATTTGAACTTGGCTGCTTCCACTGGAGTCTCGCCTCCCCTCATAACTATAAAAGAAGAACACCTTGTTCTTGATTATCGGGCCGCCGATCCCGCCTCCGAAGGTATTCCGTTGCAAAGCCGGGCGCGGGACTCCATCGTGATTGTTGAACCAGTCGTTAGCTTCGAATCCCCTCGTGCGGTACGAATCAAATCCGGCTCCGTGCCAGGAATTAGTTCCAGACCGGGTGAGCATGTTGATCTGTCCGCCGGAAGAGCGCCCCGTATCAGCGTTTCCGTTCGCCGTGGTGAGGCGAAACTCCTGCACCGCTTCCGAGTTGAGCCTTAGAACCGGGCCCGTAGTGATGTTGCCTCGGTCGGTATCGATGGCGCCGATTGGACTAGTCCCGTTGTTGGGAGTCGTACTAGTATTGCCGGTTTGGGCGTTGTTAATATCCACGCCGTCCAAAGTGACATTCGATTGGTCGGCGCGTGCGCCGGTTGTATAACCTTCACGGCTCACCCCTGGCTGCAAGCTGAGCAGGTCGATCACGTTCCGGGCTTCCAGGGGAAGCTGGGTAATCTGGATCGACTCGAAGACGTTGCCCAGTGTCGCATCTTGCGTGTTGACCACCGCATCCCGCGCGGAGGCCTGCACCTCCACGATCTCCCTGGAAGTGCCAACCTCGAGTTGAACGTCGGCTTCAGTTGGCTTGCCGATCAGGGCCTTGACGTTGTCGACGACGCCCTTCCGGAAGCCCTTCGCGTCGACTTCAACGCGATAGTCCGCGGGAGTGATTAAGTCGAACACGTAGACGCCCGCGTCGCCTGTCATGGTGGTTCGCTCGGCATTGGTGGCCATGTTCGTTAGGGTAACGGTGGCCTTACCGACGACCCTTCCTTGCTGATCGGTTACCGTTCCTCGAATCGTTGAAGTGCCGGTTTGACCAAACAGGAAAGTTCCCAAGAGCACAATACTGATTAGAAAGCTCAGCATTCTGACAGGACGCATGGCTGCTCCTTCGCACAAAAACGGTGCGCTATTCAATTTTCGAATCGTGTCCGCCCAGGAACGGGAAAGATTGAGACCCCTGAGCACCTTGATGGGGCGCTATTTTGCAACTGACCTGTGACTCTTGGCAAGTTTATTTTTCAAATGTCTCCGATTATTGACGAAGTCAAGACATGCCATTTGGCATAACCCCATATTCATATTTTGGAAGACTCAGCCGTAACTCCGACCCGCGGTGAACATTGCCGTCCGGCAGATCGCATCAGCGGGCGCTGGAGGCGATAGCGGCGGGTAACCTTGGCTGCAGTGCGAAAGGGGGGCTGCAGCCGCTGTTCTCGGTCAGTGAGTCGCCAGTTGATCCACAATTCTTGTGAGCGAAGCGGAATAAAAAGGCCACAAAGTTCGTTATCTACGGTGAGGCGGTGAGGCTCATCTCGCGGAGGGCGATTGTGAACAGCAGGAGAAGCGGATTCTTAGAAGGGGTGAGGCGATGGTAAATCCTTTCGATCTCAAGTCGGCGCTTTTGGCGAAACACGCGCAACATGTGGTGCTGATCCACTTCCCAATCGGCCTGTTTATTACGGCGGTGGCCTTTGACGTCGTAGGGCAGTGGACGAGACGAAGCGGCCTGGCGATGGCGGCGTACTACAACTTGCTGGTGGCGGCGATTTCAACGCTTCCGGTGCTCGCCACTGGGCTACTCGCGTGGCAGTTCCAACTCGAGGGGCAGAAGCTGAAGGGAACCCTCTTGCTGCACTTGGTACTCGCGTGTGTATCCAGCGTGCTGATATGGCTGGTCTGGTGGGTGCATTTTCACGCTCGGCGGCGGACGGCATGCCTGCCAAGCTACCGTCTCGCTCTTGAATTCCTGGCAGTCGGTCTCGTCGCCTTGACGGGGCACTTGGGCGGCTTTTTGAGCGGTGTGAATCTCCCTGGTTAGGGTCGGTTAGTGCCGGCCCGCCCTGCCCCGTGACGTCAGCACGAAGGCAGATCTGAGTCAGGTCCCCTTTCGCGGATGCCCGTCCCCCATGCAGTTTGCACCTGACAAGGCGCCAATGTCGTCGAGACAACCACGGAAGTTTTCTGACGCCCCTTCATTTTTATCTGGAATAAAACCGGCTCAATCCAGTTATCAACTGTGAACGATGCAAAAACACCGGAGGCCAGATGACAGACAAGAACAAAGATCTTATCGATCAGAAATTGCAAGACCTCAACAACGACGGCGTCGACCGTCGGGGATTTCTCAAGTGCATGGCATGGGCCGGCACCGGCCTGGTCTGGACCATGAGTGGCGGCATTCCAGTTTCGCGGGCCTTCGCCAAAGGCCACGGCAAGGACGCAGCCAAAAGCGGAGACTTCAGTTTTGTCCAGATCAGCGACAGCCACATTGGCTTTAACAAGCCGGCCAACCCGGACGTCACGGCTACCCTGCAGACGGCAATCAACAAGATCAACGCGATGCCCCATACGCCGGACTTCATCATTCACACCGGGGATCTGAGTCAGCTTTCGAAGCCGAGTGAGTTCGATACGCTGGACCAGGTACTGAAGGGAGCGTCCGCGAAACAGATCTACTTTGTGCCGGGCGAGCACGACATGTTGACCGACAACGGCGAGCAATATCTGCAGCGCTACGGGAAAGGGACGAAGGGCAGTGGCTGGTACAGCTTCGATCAAAAGGGCGTCCACTTTGTGGGGCTCGTGAATGTCGCCAATCTCAAGGCCGGCGGCATGGGGTCGCTTGGCCACGAACAACTGGAGTGGCTCGAGGACGATCTCAAGGGTCGTTCTGCCAGCACTCCGATTGTGCTCTTTGCGCATATTCCGCTGTGGACCATCTATCCAGATTGGGGATGGGGTACCGACGATAGTGACCAGGCCTTGTCATACGTCAAGCGTTTCGGTTCGGTGACGGTGTTAAACGGCCACATCCACCAGATCATGCAGAAGGTGGAAGGCAAGGTGTCGTTCCACACCGCGATGTCGACAGCTTTCCCGCAGCCCGCGCCCGGAACCGCTCCATCCGCCGGACCCATGAAGGTGCCAGCCGACCAGTTACAGCGGGTGTTAGGTATCACCGATGTGAACTATCGGGTCAGCGGCCGCAGCCTTGCTGTCGTCGATTCGCCACTCAGTGACTCAGGCCCTTCTGCAGTGAGTAGTAGCACAGGCGGCAGTTAAGTCAGTTCTTGCGTGGATCGCCAAAGCGCGGGTCTTCAGCAACTGGAAATTAAGGACGAAAATCAAACTAAAAGGAAACGGAACAATGAAAGACATTTGCGTTGCAAGTTTCACGGCCGCGGTAGTAATTGCGATTGGAATGCTAGTCGCGGGATCACCGACCGTCGCGGCGAATGATCAGCCCGCCGTGGCTACGGAAGTCAAAATCGATAACTTCGTTTTTGGCCCTCAGACCATCACCGTGCCTGTAGGAGCGACAGTCACATGGACAAACAAAGATGACATTCCCCATACCTCGGTCAGCACAGATGGTGTGTTCAAATCCAAGGTGCTGGACACGGACGAAAAGTTCTCCTACACGTTTACAAAAGCGGGAACCTATCCGTACTACTGCACGATCCACCCGAAGATGACTGGCAAAGTGGTGGTGCAGTGAATTCATGAGTTCTGGCTCAAATCGGTGGTCATTAACCGCTGAAAGACGAATTTCGGGACGCACGTTCCGACCTCGGCTCGCTTCTAATCGTTGGGGTCAGGGAACCGCTTAAGCGACTGATTGGGTCGCTTACGATGGAAAAATGGCGATCTCGAGAGTCCGCCCTGCGCGGGATTCAGATCGGAATGCACTGGCGCAAATTCGGGCACTACTTTGGCCCGACGCCGGAGTCGATGAGCATATCGAGGAACTCGACGCGATATTCCGCCATGCGATGACTGGAACTCTGCCCATAATGATTTTCGTTTCGGAAGACGAGAATGGCGGATTGATCGGCTTCCTTGAAGTCAGGCTACGATCTCATGCTGACGGGTGCGATCCCGCTCGGCCAGTTGGGTTCGTGGAAGGCTGGATCGTCCATGAACTGTTCCGAAGTCGTGGAGTCGGGACGGAATTGATGCGTTCAGCCGAAGACTGGGCCAGAGGCCAAGGCTGTCTTGAGATGGCGTCGGACGCACTGATCGATAACGACGGATCGCAGAGAGCACGAGGCATTGGGTTTCGAGGTTGTGGACCGATGTGTGCACTTTCGCAAGGCGCTGTAACAGCGCGCGGAAAGCGTGGTCACTCGCGATGAATCGGTTTCTGGCTCTCAAAGCCAATACGCGCGCCGAAAATATGAGCCTTTGTTCAAACCAGCCCCATCCAAGGGAACGAGAGGCTCGGCTTTGAAGGGAAAGAATCGCTCATTCGCTGGGGTCAAGAGCGGGGAGTTAAAAAACGAAAGCAGACCCACTGAATTTGTCGTTCAATCTCTACTGACATCTCCAACTATTACGATTCGGGACACGTACTGCCAAGGCAGATGCCGGCATCAGGACACGGAAGAGTGCGCGACTACAACGCAACTCGTGTTTCCGTATCGCGGCGTCTACGTGCGGCATCTTGGAGATGACCAGGCGGTAGCCGAGGCGAACCAAGTACTTTTTTTCAACGCCACTGAAGGCTACCGGGTGAGCCATCCTGTACAAGGTGGCGATGCCAGTATGTCTCTGGCCATCACTGAGCCCCTACTGCAAGAACTAGCGCCACGTACTTTTCTGCGCGACGGTGCGAGGGTCGCATTTCGACGGCAACGTTTACGGATTGACGCGCGAAGTCAGGCGCTCGCGGCGCTGCTGCGGCACAGCTTGCGCCAGAAAATTGCGGAACCTCTGGAGGCAGAGAGCTTGGCCCTGACCCTGGTACAGCGGGCACTGGGGCCACGCACCACGCACGTACCAGGAGCGAGTGCTGGGCGGCAGCGCCTTGTGGATCGGGTCAAGCTCGTGCTAGCGAGCGATCTTGCGCGACGCTGGACGTTGGCTGAAATCGCCGCCGAAGTGCGCGGCTCGCCGGTTTATCTAACACAGGTCTTCCAGCAAGTGGAAGGCTTGCCCTTGTATCGCTACCAGTTGCGGCTACGGTTAGCGCGAGCTTTGGACCTTCTCGCGCAATATGGCGACTTAACCGCTCTCAGCCTGGACCTGGGCTTCTCCAGCCACAGCCATTTCAGTGCGGCCTTCCGCGAGACTTACGGCCGCTCACCCTCCGAGTTTCGACAGTCGGCGCTGCGCCGTTAGCATCTGTCCGATAGAAATCGCTAAAGATTCTGACAGCGGCACTCTCTTCCTGCATGGCCTAATAATCCTGTCCAGACTTCGGATACGGAGAGAAATGTCATGGTTGAGAAAACTTGTGCGGCTTGCGACTGCAAGTTGGATGTGGATCCCATCCAGGTCAAGATCGGCGGTAAGGCGGTCGAGGTGTGCTGCGACGAGTGCGCACGGAAGCTGAACGAAGCGCACATTTCCGCGACAGCGGCGAGGAAGGGCTGAGCCATGGACGCCAACAAACGATTGCCGGCCCGCCACAGTGTGCAGACCCCGTCGGGTTCGATCAGCTACTTGGAACAGGGTGCAGGACCGGTCGTGTTGTTCGTGCACGGCGTGCTGCTGAACGGGTACCTGTGGCGACATCAGCTGATGGGTTTGTCCGACATTCGACGCTGTATAGCCGTGGACTTGCTTGCGCATGGCGACACCGAAATCGCGTCCGATCAGGACGTCTCGGTGACAGCGAATGCGAAGATGCTCAAGGAATTTCTCGACGGTTTGAAAATCGATCAAGTAGATCTCGTAGGCAACGACAGCGGCGGGGGTATTGCACAGATTTTCGCGGCATTGTACCCAGAGCGCGTGCGCAGCCTTACGCTCACCGACTGTGATGCCCATGACAACTGGCCCCCCGAGGCCTTCAAACCCTTTCTGGCGCAAGCGGCCGCGGGAGGTTTGCGTGGAATGCTAGAGGCGATGTTGTCGGATAAGAATGTTTATCGATCTCCTCAAGCCCTGGGACCGGCCTACGAGAGTCCGGACCATGTGAGTGACGACACTATCGAAAAATATCTGCGACCGTTTGTCATGAGCGAGCAGCGCATGCGCGATCTGCAACGTTTCCTCGCAGCTTTTGACAGTAAACATACGCTCGCTGTTGAAATGCAGTTGAAGACGTTGAAGGCGCCGACACTGATCGTTTGGGGGACGGATGATGTGTACTTCGATGTGAAATGGTCAAACTGGCTAGCCGACAACATTCCGGGCACTCGGCGTCGCGTCGAGTTCAAAGGTGCCAGGATTTTCTTCCCGGAAGAACGTTGGGAGGAATTTAATAAGGAGCTTCGCGCGCATTGGCAAGCGGCAGAACCAAATTCCGCTTCATGACAGGCAAACACTCGACGCTCGCGAATGAATCAGGAGAACAAAATGGCGGATCAGAATCGCAAGGCCGAACATTTTCGGGCGCTGCATATACCCGGAAAGCCGCTCGTCCTCTTTAACATATGGGACGCAGGTAGCGCCAAGGCTGTTGCCGCGGCCGGCACAAAGGCGGTCGCCACGGGTAGTTGGTCGGTTGCCAATGCGAACGGCTTCGCCGACGGCGAGCGCATCCCGCTCGCCTTGGCCATCGACAATCTGCGCCGGATCGTCGGCGCGACAGATCTGCCCGTGACCGTCGATTTGGAAAGCGGCTATTCCGACACATCAGAATTAGTCGGTGAGACTATCGTTCTGGCGATCGACGCCGGGGCAGTGGGCTGCAACCTGGAAGACAGCTTTCCGGCGGATGGAAAACTTCGCACGACAGCGGATCAGGCCGATCGCCTCCACCGCGCTCGACAGACGGCTGACGGGGCCAATATCCGTTTCTTCATCAATGCTCGAACGGATATCTTTTTTCAAGCACCGCCCAAAGAGCACAACGATGCCATGGTCGTTGAGGCAATCGAACGAGCACACGCCTACGCCGAAGCTGGCGCAGATGGACTCTTCGCGCCCGGCTTAGCGGATATCGCTCTGATCGCGCGGCTGGCTAAGGAGTCGCCACTGCCGCTCAACATCATGGTCGGCGACACCACTCCTTCCGTGCGCAAACTCGCAGAGCACGGCGTCGCAAGAGTGAGCCACGGCCCTCGCCCTTATCTCATGGCGATGAAAGCGTTGGAAGAGGCGGCGCGCGCCGCGGTCTAGGGTCGGATGACGCCGCACCTGTGCCGCATTGCGCGTGATGCTATTCGCGACATCTTCCGGCACTTCGCTCCCAGCGCCGGACCCGGCCTCAACGTCCCCAAAGAATCCCTCATGTTCTCCAGCGCCGGAACTCTGCTCTGGCTCCTCCGTTTCCGCGAAGGACAGTCCTTGCGATCCATCGGCCTCGGTACTTCTCCCTGGTGGAAGTCTTTTCTGTGGGGACTTGTTCATCGAAGCTCTTTGCCTCTCTTCTCAAAGTCACACTAAAGTCACGCATTCCGATCCGCTCCGTTTGACGATTGCTACAATCATGCTGGATAGTGAAACGAAATGGACGCTGAGCAGGTTATTGCCGAAATCGAGAGCCTTGAGCGCATTTTCGCAGTGCCGGACAAGAGGCCGCTGAGCGCGAGTGACCTCGCGGCTGCGAATCGGCGGCATGATGAAATGCTCGCCCACAGTCCGTGGTTTCGGCTTTGGCAGCAGTTTGGGGTTTGCTGCCGAGGTGAAACCGAAGGCGGGCCTCGGATTCAGAGCTAGGCCCACAAAGAAGGAAGAGCATCTTGGCCGCCAGAATTCTCATGGTTCTTAGTGCGAGCATTATCTTTACGCTCGGAGTCGTTCACCTCGTCTATACGTTCTGGGGGCCGGTGCTCACCCCTCGTGATCCCGCGCTACAAATCAGCATGAGCCAGATTTCACCTGTCATTACGAAAGAAACAACAATGTGGCGGTGTTGGGTGGGCTTCAATGCCAGCCATAGCATGGGACTTATTTTGTTCGCCTTGGTTTTCGGTTATCTCGCGTTGGCTCACGATCAACTCCTCTTTCAGTCACCGTTCCTGCTCGTTGTCGGGCTGGCAATGCTGGGTGGTTTGGTTGTGCTCTGCAAGATTTATTTTTTCAGGGTGCCTCTCACAAGCGTCTGTATTTCCCTGGCCTGCTATCTCGCCAGCATTGCGCTGTCGTGGGCTAACCATGCGCCCCCCACGTAAACAGGCACTTTGCGCTTACAAGCTCGCCCGTGAAGTCGCCGAATCACTTCCCATACCAATCAGAGTGCGCCGAAATATTTAGCCGGACATCAACCGCACAGCGAGCCGCCGCGTATTCCGCTTTACTGCGGCGAATACTATACTGCTGAAATGAGCAAACACCTCGAATCGCTATATCAGAATCTTATCAACGGCAAGCTACCCCATAATCTAAGTTGGAGCGAGGCAGTCGAACTGGTCGAGCATCTGGGTGATGTCCAACCGCATGGAGACGATGAGTTTGTGTTCCGCGTCGGCAGCCAACGCGCCTTTTTCAAGCGGCCGAATACCCATGATCTCGGCGTGGAGGAAGTTTCTCGGCTGCGTAAATTCTTGAAGGAAGCCGCACTGGGTGCGCAGGCAGAAAAACCGCCCCAGCCCGGCCGTATGATTGTCGTCATCGACCACCACGCCGCCCACGTTTACCAGGATCTCGGTGGAAGTCGTCCGGCAGACGAGCACAAGGTGCAACCTTACGATCCTTTCAATTTCCATCATCATCTGATTCATCGAAAGGAAGCGCACTACCGTGGTGAGCGCGTACCCGAAGAGGATTCGTTTTATGAGGAGATCGCGAAAGATATCACTTCAGCGAATGAGATTGTCCTTATCGGTCACGCCACTGGGAAAAGTAACGCCGCCGATTTCCTGAAAGAATATTTGAAGACCCATCATCCCGACATTTCTCGACGGGTCATCGCTACAGAAAACGTCGACCTCTCGGCGGTGACCGAGCCTGACATTGAGGCTCTAGCAAAGCGGCACATGATCGCAGCTGCCTAACAGCACCCACGATCGGGTGGCGTTTGAGAGTGAAAAGTAGAACTGTGCTGTGCGGCCGGCGAACTTCTCTTGCGCAAGGAAGATCTCCAGCGGCAGAGGATGGCAGCCTCGTGCTATCATGCCGCTCACCGGCTGGGTATAGGTCGCCATCCGTCCATACGCCCTTTCCTCATGTCTTCCAAAATTGCGTTTCGTGAATTGCGACGAAGCACTCGCGTCCCACTGAAGGTGGTAATCGTAATTGAGCAGGGCGCTGAGACCCGGACGTGCGATGGCGAGACCATCGTTATCAATCTTCATGGAGCGTTGATCACCACCAAAACTGAATTAAGCACCGGAATGAAAATCTCGATTCACGTCTTCGTGACGGACAAGCGGGCTGAGGCTCGGGTCGTCTACATCGATCCTGAAAATCCGCTGCATTGCGGGATTGAACTCGCTGAGCCTCGGAATATTTGGGGCGTGCCTCTACCGCCCACTGACTGGCAAGAGGCAGTGGCCCTGGAGACCGACCATTGAAACTGGATGAAAGTCCGGACTCATCGGTCATGGGACGCATCGCTTGATCAGTCCTTCGGCAGGACTGCTTGCAACCACCTTTCGGCGCTCCTGGTTGGCGGCTGTCACAGACTTCAATGAGATGGTAACCCCGCTGGCTCTGCCCGTGACTTTGGCTTGCTCCCAAGCCAACTTGTTCACTTTGTCCAGGAACTGTTTCAATAGATTCATCGACGGATGTCAACGGACGTCGACACTTTTCAGAACCCTTCAGCCGGACCCCTGCATCTGATTGGTCATAGTGAAATCCCGCCCTGGGATAGAACGGGGTGGAGAGCGTAGAAGGACCGCGCCACAATCCCCTCGCTAGGGAGGACGAGCGAAACTATGGTTACCGCTCCTTCAGCCTATCCAGTCGTGGAAGAGCAACGCTACGTTGCGTTGCTGCGCGCAGCCAACGCTATCGCCACAGCGGCGGATTGCGATTGTGCTTCTGACGCGCTGGTCGAAAAACTGAAGGAAGTCACCGCTTTTGATTTCATACATGTTGCAACATTCGATAAAGAAACCAAACGCACGTGCTGGTCGTTGCTGGAAGCAAATGGCACAAGAGTCGACTCGGCATCGCTCGACGATCTTTCTTCCGAACATTCCCCTATTCCCTGGGTTCACGAAACGGGCCTGCCCCTCGTCATGGACGATTGGGGCACGGACGCGCGGTTTCGGACCTACGGGTTTTTCCTTGCTGACCACGCTATCGCGTCAACTTGTGCCCTGCCCTTGGTGAGAGGCTCGCGCCGTCTAGGGGTGCTGATTTTGGGGCGATCCTATCCGAATGCCTACGACCAGCAAGAAGTCCGTTTTCTTAGTCTTGCCTCGGAACACATTGCTCTGGCCATTGATGCGGCGGTGAATCTATATATTTCTCAGCGCGTACAAGAACGGCTGAAGTTGATCCTCGACCTTTCAAACCAGGTCGTATCCAATCTTGAGTTTCATGATCTCCTGGTGGCTGCATCTACCAGTGTCCGCCGCGTAATGCATTGTGACGCCGCCGCGGTTATGTTAGCGGACTCGGAGGGTACGCACCTGCGGGTACACGCGCTCGACTTTCCCGAGAGCCGCGGAATCTTCACCGAGGGAGTAAGCATCCCGATCGATGGCACGATGCCAGGAGATTCTTTCAAGAGCGGCAAGCCGATCGTGGTGAACCGTCTCGACCCTGAGGGAATGCCTCCGGAGATGTACGCCAAAGCGATCGGGGAAGGTTTGCATTCCTTCTGTGACATACCGTTGATCAGCAAGAGCCGTATGCTCGGAGTGCTGGCCGTCGCGAAACGGGAAGAGGACGCATTCGACAGCGACGAGGTCTCCTTCTTGATTCAAGCAGCCAATCAGGTGGCGATCGCGGTGGAGAATGCGCTGGCCTACGGCAAGATCGCAGAACTGACAGACCGATTGGCCCAGGAAAAGCTGTATCTGGAAGATGAGATTCGAGGCGAACTGGATTTTGAAGGCATTGTTGGACAAAGCTCGGCCCTTCGCCATGTTTTGAACCTGGTAGAGACGGTAGCTTCCAGCGATTCGACGGTACTGCTGCTGGGAGAAACCGGTACGGGAAAAGAATTAATTGCCCGCGCCATCCATGATCGCAGCAAACGCAAAGATAGAACCTTTGTGAAGCTCAACTGTGCGGCCATTCCTACAGGCTTGCTGGAGAGCGAGCTTTTCGGGCACGAACGGGGTGCGTTCACAGGGGCGATCTCGCAGAAGGTCGGCCGACTGGAGCTTGCGGATCAAGGGTCGTTATTTCTGGACGAGGTCGGCGACATCCCGATCGAGATCCAGCCAAAACTGCTGCGTGCTTTGCAAGAGCGGGAATTCGAGCGACTCGGCAGCACCCGCACAAAGAAGGTGGATGTGCGGCTCGTGGCCGCCACCAACCGCGACCTCGAAAAGATGATTGAAGGGCGTGAGTTTCGTGAAGACTTGTATTACCGGCTGAATGTGTTTCCGATTCGCATCCCTCCCCTGCGGGAGCGCCCCGAGGACATCCCTCTGCTCGTTCGTTACTTCACCCAGAAGTACAGTCGCCGCATGGAAAAACAGATTGATTCCATTCCAACCACTGGGATGAAGAAGCTCGCCGCGTGGCACTGGCCGGGAAATATCCGCGAATTGGAGAACTTCATTGAACGCTCGGTGATCTTGACGCATACCTCTGCACTGCAGTTGCCGCTGGGAGAGATCGGCAATAGTGGAAAAGCTCAGCCTATGCTCGGCTCACGGGAAGTCCGCGATCGCGATGAAATCACGCGCATCCTTAAGGAGACCAAGGGTCGGGTTGCCGGTCTGCAGGGAGCAGCGGCGCGCATGGGCATCAAGCGAACCACGCTCCTCTCGCGTATGAAGAAGCTCGGGATCGAGCCACGCAGCATCTCTTAACGTAACGCTACGGATTGTCATGTCGTTCCCTCGGGCAGTCTCTGCCTGCCTGACCCTCGCGCCTCCCTCCTCAACAGTCGAAGTCAATTGTCGAAGTTGGCATCGACACTTCTCGACACTGGCTGCCGGCAATTTTGCTCTCACCTATCAATTTCAACGACTTCCCTGAGTCGTGCACGTCACCTGACTTTGGCCTACCCGTTGCTCTAACCATAAGCACTGGTCGAGTGGGCAATGTTCAAGATTTCCATCATCGAGGAGCGCGGCCAACGAAGGTTGGTGCTGGAAGGTAAATTGATCCGCCCGTGGACCGAAGAGGTTGAGAGCGCGTGGAAAACTGCCGGAGAAGAGCTTCAAGGCAAGGAATTAGTCGTTGATCTGACGAACGTGACACACATCAGTGCAGACGGCGAGATCGCGCTAATCAAGTTGATGAGGAGCGGCGCGAAGTTTTCTTGCAGAGGCGTGCTCACGAAACATGTCTTGAAACAGTTGGCTCGCAGGTGCCGCTGCACACCTGACTGAATTTGTCTGTCGAATTGCGCCCGACTCGAACGTCTATCTCAGAGGATGGTAGGAGGAAAAATGTTCGGTAGAAAAAAAGCCACGAACCAGACGCCGGCACTATACGCGACGAGAAGCGAGTTCTGCCGAATATTCGAGAAGGATATGAACAGCTTGTATCTTTTGTCGCTCTTATTGACTACGGATCAAACGATAGCCGAGCAATGCTTGGTCGGCGGTCTTCATATCGCCCAGGAAGGAAGTCAGGTTTTCAAAGAGTGGGCGGAATCCTGGGCACGGCGAGCAATAATCCAGAATGCAATTCGAATGATCCGGCCCTGGAAAATAGCCGAGAGCTCACATTCGACATCGGATCCAATGAACGGCAACGCACAGACCGAGCATCCTGAAATTGCCGGTGTCGTTGCGCTGCCGGCATTCGAGCGCTTCGCATTCGTGATGTCGGTTCTGGAGCGCTTCTCCGACCAGGAATGCTCACTCCTTCTCGGCTGCATGCGCGCCGACGTGGCGGCAGCGAGAACTCGGGCGCTCGAACGATTAGGCAAATCCGCCGATCTTCACCGCAAGTTGGTGCGCATCGGCTCTATCCAGAAAATGCAGCGAGACTACTCGGGATCTGAGCCACAGTTCACGGCTATTCTCCAGTCTCGCTGTCTCTGCGTAACGACGACAGAATTTCACCAATAAGGATGGCAACGACAATGCGCAGGACTGATCTTTTCTTTCGTAATGCAAAACTCGCTCTCGTGCCGGCTGTGTTGCTGGCGGCAGCGGCCTGCAGTCGAGGCAACGTTCACGCAGCAGCGCCCGCGATGCCGGCGCCGCTGGTGACCGCAGTTCGAGCAACAGCGCAGGATGTGCCTCGCTACCTCGATGAAATTGGCAGAAATGCAGCGTTCGAGTCGGTTACGGTGACGCCCCAGGTAAGCGGCCGGATCGTTGAGCGCCACTTTCAAGACGGTGACAACCTTAGACGTGGGCAACTCCTGTTTGTCATCGATCCTCGTCCCTACAAGGCGCAGGTCGACGCCGCTCAAGCCACTTTGGCGCAGGCGAAGGCGGCGCTCGATCTGGCCAATATCCAGTTTGTCCGCGACCAGGAAGTTATCGCGCAGAAGGCCATCTCGCAGCAGGACTACGACACGAAAAAGAACGCCGTCGACGTGGATCAGGCCCAGGTCGAGGCTGCAGAAGCCGCCCTCGAAACTGCGAAGATCAATCTCGACTACTGCTACATTCATTCGCCCATCGATGGCCGAGCGGGCGCCCGTCTGGTCGATGTAGGGAACGTCGTGCAGCCGAACACGACGTCACTGCTCTCGATCCAGCGCCTCGATCCGATTTACGCGAATTTCACCATCACCGAGGGAGATCTGCCGGCGGTTCAAAAACAGATGTCCAGCGGCACGTTGAAAGCAGCGGTTCGTCTGCCTTCGGATACCGAAAACGCAGCCCGAAGCGGCCGCGTCGAATTCCTCGATAACGCTGTGCAAAACGGCACAGGCACGGTGAACTTGCGGGCCACGATGAGCAACTCTGACCATCATTTCTGGCCCGGCCAATTTGTGGACGTCAAACTTGTTCTGTCCACAGAAAAAGGAGCAGTACTGATTCCGAATCAGGCTACCCAGATCAGCCAGCGCGGATCCTTCGTTTACGTCGTGAAATCCGATGACACCGCCGAACTCCGCCCGGTGAAACTCGGCCAGCGGCAGGGCGATCAGGTGGTTGTAACTGAAGGGGTCGCTCCGAATGAGCGAGTGGTGCTGGCTGGCCAAATGTTGGTTCGACCAGGTGGCAAGGTTCGAGTCGACAGCAGCTCAGATGCAGCGCCTGCTTCGAATGCCAGTGGCAAGACCACGCAGAATCCAGGAGGGCAGTCATGAATCTCTCCGAGGTCTTTATTCGTCGTCCTGTAATGACAGTTGCGTTAACCGTGTCGGTAATCCTGTTCGGAGTGGCGGCCTATTTTCGCCTCCCGGTCAGCGATCTTCCGGCCATTGACTATCCCGTGATTCAAGTGCAGGTGAGTTATCCGGGTGCAACGCCGGAGACGATGGCGAACAACGTCGCTACGCCGCTCGAGCGTCAGTTCATGCAGATTCCGGGCTTGGAACTGGTCACCTCTAATAATGGTCAGGGATTTTCCAGCTTCGTGCTGCAGTTCGATCTTTCCAAGAGCCTTGACGGCGCAGCCACTGACGTCCAAGCAGCAATCACGCGGGCGCAAGGACAGCTTCCGGTCGATCTGCCCAGCCCGCCCACCTTTACAAAAACGAATCCAAACGATCAGCCGATCATGTATATCGCGATGGTCAGCGACACGGCCACCGAAGGCCAGCTGTACGACTTTGCAAATACTCAGGTCGGCGAGCGCATCAGCATTCTGCCGGGAGTCAGCCAGGTTGCGATATACGGCACTCAGTCGGCAGTGAGGATTAAGGCCGATCCTTCGAAGATGGCCGTCCGCAACATCACGCTCGAAGATCTGACCAATGCCATCAAGAACGGCACGGCGTATACGGGCGCCGGGCAGGTCGACGGTCCAAATCGCACTTTCCTGTTGCAGCCGCAGGGGCAGCTCATCACGGCCGACCAGTACGACGGCCTCATCGTCGGACAGAACAATGGTGCGCCGGTTCATCTGAAAGATGTCGCGTCGTCCAAGGATAGCGTGCAGAATGAACGCATTGACATGCGCTTCTGGGTGCGCGGCTACCCACAGCCCGGCGCAACTGTTGTTGTCGGGGTATTCCGCCGTGCCGGTGTCAACGCAGTGGAAGTCGCGAAATCCGTGCGCGACCTTCTTCCCACCATTCAATCTCAGCTGCCCGGCTCTGTTCTGGTCGTTCCCGCTTACGACCGTTCGCAAACCATCGTCGGCGGAATCAAAGACGTTCAGACGACGCTCTACATCGCATTCGGACTCGTAGTGATGGTGATCTTCATCTTCCTGGGACGCGCGACCGACACGCTGATTCCTGCCGTGGCCTTGCCGTTGTCGTTGCTGCTCACGTTCATTGCCATGAAGATGCTGGGCTACAGCCTCGACAACCTTTCGCTGATGGCATTGACACTGGCTATCGGCTTCCTGGTCGACGATGCCATCGTCTTTCTCGAGAATACGGTTCGGTTGATGGAAGAAGGAAGAAGCGCCTTCGATGCCTCTGTGGAGTCGGCCAAAGAAATCAGCTTCACAATTTTGGCCATGACGCTTTCGCTGGCTGCGGTCTTCATTCCTCTTGTCTTCATGAGCGGTTTGATGGGACGTATTTTTCGTGAATTCTCCATCACCATCGTCATCTCGATTCTGGCCAGCGGAATTGTTTCGCTGACGCTCACGCCCTTGATGACTTCCAGACTACTGAGCAATCGCGGAGAGGGAGCAAAGAAAACCTGGATGGAGCGGGTTTTCGGCGCCTTCGAACGCCGGGTGCTCGACGTTTATGGACGCTACCTGTGGTTCTTTCTGCGCAATCGCTGGATTTCGGCGGTGACCTGGGTGGTCTGCCTCGCGGGAACTGCATACCTCTTCTATGTGGTCCCGAAGGCATTCCTGCCGGTCGGCGACAGTTCGTTCATCCGCGGCGTCCTGGTAGCCCAGGAGGGAACGTCGCCCAACCAGATGCGCGCCTATCAGACGCAGGCGGAAAAAATCATGAAGGCGAATCCCGCCGTGCGCAGCACCTTCACCATGAGTGGGAATGGGAGTTTCCTCGGCTCGAACCAGGCATTCCTGATCGCGTTTCTTAAAGATCCCAAGGAGCGCGCTCCGATCGATCAAGTAGCGGGCCAGTTGATGGGAGGAGTTGACGGCGCCATTCCCGGCGTGGTGGCTTTCCTGCAACCGAATCCGGCGCTTGAAATCAGTACCGGCGCAACCGCCAACGCGCAAGGACAGTTTGCCTTCGCTCTTTCCGGCATTGATGCCAACGAGGTGTACACGACCGCTGGAAAGATGATGGCGAAGATGCGCGAGTATCCCGGATTTCTCTTCGTGAATTCCGATCTCTATAACCACACGCCAAACTTGCAGGTCGATATTCTGCGCGATCAGGCGAAACTTTATGGAGTATCAGAGGCCCGCATTCTGACTCTTCTGCACGACGCCTACTCGGAGAACTACAGCTACCTCATCAAAAAGGCTACGGATCAATACCAGGTAATTCTGGAAGTCGCCGACGACCAACGCTCCGCTCCGGAAGACTTGAGCAAGCTTTACATCAAGAGCGATGACGGTCAGCGTATGGTTCCGCTCAATGCAGTCACCAGCTCGCATCCCGTCATCGGGCCGCAAGCGGTCAACCACATCAATCAATTCACCAGCGTGACCATGTTCTTCAACTTGAAACCCGGATACGCCATCGGCCCGGCAACCCAGTTCGTGCAACAAACAGCGAAGCAGATTCTTCCGCCGGGCATTCAAGGGGCATTGCAAGGTGAAGCGCTGGTTTTTCAGAACACAGTTTCCGATCTGGCAATCCTCATGGTGGTCGCGGTGTTCGTCATGTACGTGATTCTCGCGATTCTTTATGAAAGCTACCTGCACCCAATCACGGTCCTTTCATCGTTGCCGGTGGCGTTGCTGGGCGGATTGCTGACGCTCTGGCTGTTTGGTGCGGAAGCTTCTCTCTACGCTTACATCGGCATGTTCATGCTGATGGGCATCGTGAAGAAAAACGGAATCATGATCGTCGACTTCGCGGAACAACGGGTTCGCCAGGGAATTGCCGATGACCAGGCAATTCATGACGCGAGCCTGGAACGCTTCCGGCCGATCATGATGACGACTGCAGCGGCACTGCTCGGCGCGCTTCCCATCGCGCTTGGTTACGGGGCTGACGGATCGTCCCGCCGGCCACTGGGTCTGGTGGTAGTCGGCGGCCTGATTGTTTCGCAGTTCATCACTCTGTTCGTAACTCCGGCCATCTATCTCTACCTGGAGGAATTCCAGGAAAAGGTGCTGGATCGCGTACCGTTCCTGCGCTCTACGCGAAAGCCTGCACGGTCGACGGTTCCAGAATTCGCGCTGCAGGAAGGAAGTGGAGACTAATCCCATGAATCTTCTCAAAAGTAGCTATTTATCTCTAGGCATGACTGCTCGCTATGATCGGGATGACCGGTTGCGCAGTCGGCCCAAACTACAGGCGTCCGACCGTCGACGTTCCGGTGACGTATCGTGGCGCGACCTCCGATTCTGCGGCTGCGCCTAATGCTCAGCCTGACCAAGGGAAACCAAAAAAGACCATCTCGGAATCGTCGCAGCACTCATCGCCCGTGCAATCTTTGGGTGACGAAAAATGGTGGGACGTGTTTCAGGATCCCGAACTTCAAGCACTGATTCGTACTGCTCTGAAGAACAACTATGACGTGCGCATTGCCGCGACGCGAGTTCTGCAGGCGCAGGCGCAACTCGGAATCACGCGCGCCGACCAGCTTCCGTCCGTGAGTGGAGGCGGCAACGTCACGAGCGCGCAGAGTCCGAAACTCGGACCCATTCCTGCCTATGAGATCACCCAGGGAGAAGTTGCCGCATCCGCAGCCTGGAATCTGGACTTCTGGGGAAAATATCGGCGCGCAACGGAAGCGGCGCGGGCCAATCTGCTGGCCAACCAGTGGGCGCAGAAAGAAGTCATGGCGACTCTGGTCGCCAATCTGGCAACCTCCTATTTTCAACTTCGCCAGCTGGACCTCGAACTGGAAATCTCCCAGCGCACGTTAAGTTCGCGCAGCGACTCCCTGCATTTAACGCAAACTCTGGAGCAGCACGGAATCAACTCGATGTTGGATGTGCGGCAGTCCGAGCAGCTCTTATACACCGCCGCAACCGAAATTCCTGACTTTGAGCGCCAGATCGCTCAACAGGAAAATGCCATCAGCATACTTCTGGGGAAGAATCCGGGCGATGTTCCGCGAGGTCTGAAATTGACCGAGCAATCGCGCGCTCCCGAGGTGCCAGTCGGCCTTCCCTCATCGTTACTAGAGAGGCGACCGGACGTTCGCGAAGCAGAGGCAACCCTGATGGCCGCCAATGCGCAGATCGGTGTGGCCCGGGCCGCTTATTTTCCGCAAATCTCGTTGACAGGAACTGCCGGCTACGAGAGTCCAGCGCTCACCAATCTGTTCACGGGACCGGCCGGCATTTGGAACCTGGCCGGCTCTTTGACGCAGCCGATATTCGAGGGAGGCAGACTCAAATCGAACGTTCGCCTTACCGAAGCGCAGCGCGACCAGATGGTCTCTGACTTACCAGCAGACCATTCAAGGTGCTTTCCGCGATGTCTCGAACGCGCTGGTTGCCTATCACAAGGATCAAGAGTTCACTGCCCAGCAACAGCACTTGTTCGAATCAGCACAGGACGCGGCGCGACTTTCGCAAGTACGCTTCAAAGCCGGGACCACCGATTACTTGGAAGTTTTGACGAACGAGACCAACTCGCTTTCTGCCGAACTCGGATTGGCGCAGGCGCAGGGGAACGAACTCATCGCTCTGGTCCAGCTCTACCAGGCTCTCGGTGGCGGTTGGCAATAAATGCCTGTCGTCGGGTGGTTCTTTGTCAAACCACGGCTCATCGATGGATCGTCGTTCGTCGGCTCGCAATTGCCCTAAACCCGCTTCTATGTCTGACCTATTTCTACTTTAGGTCCTGTACTCCCGGGTTGACCATCTGACATCTTGTCGTAGACTCGGGTCAAAATTAAAGTGAACTCACCTTCCAGACTGGTAAGAGAAGTTCGAACACAAGTCCCAGCACCGCCACTGACTTGGCTGCGTCTCGTCGGATTCTGAGCAGCCTCGCACTATTCTGGCCCGAACACTCTGTTCGCGCACGCTAGCTAGAACATGGAGACGGCCCCGTCTCCCATTAAGGAAAGCTGCGTTCCACGTTTTTGCGACTTAATTCTGTGAGGAGGAGTGTGTCTAAAATGAATTGCCGAAATCTGCTTCCAGCATTGTGTCTGAGCTCGCTCCTGATCGCACCTGGTCTTCTGTTCGCTCAGAATCCAAACTGCACCATCGTCATTCCGAACTCCCCATTCACCGCTGCCGGGCTCGCGACTCCATACCAGCTGACGGCTACAGATCCAACCCAGGGAAAATGTGATGAAGCCAACACGAATTCCTCGGCGTTCGTGCAAGCCGCCATTTTCGATCCTGCAACTGGACAGATTTCCATTTACAACCCGCTGGTGATTGATGCGGGTTCTACTCCTGCGCCCGGGACCAAGCCAGCACTGCCAGCTCTGCCAGCGAACGCCATTGTCGCGCTGTGGTTTGGATTCAATGGAGACAATCTGGTGCAGCAAGGCGCTTCCCCTGGAGTTCTCGAGGCAAGCAATTGTGTCAATGGATTGCCAAATAGTGTGTTCGGGCAATTCTCCTACTGCAATGCGCCGGCATTTTTCAAAGCGGCCCACCGTGCGATACGCAGCGGTCAATTGCAGGTTCCGGAAAGAGGATTTGCCAGTGATGGCTCGCGCTGCCCCACGGTGCGCCATTTTTATGTTGTGGATCAGGACCAGAGCGACAACCTTCCAGTGACGTATCTGATGACTTCCAGCGGATTGATGGCCCAAAACACAACGGCCAATGCAGCGGCTCTGGCCGGGGCTACAACTCTTGGCAACCCGAGCGATAACGGATTGCTCAATCGATTCCTCGACCCAGCGATGAATTGCACGTCGTGGAAGGTGTCGGATCTGGCTGATCCCGGGCAAACGGTTCCGGGGCTGGCGTTGAACGAACTGCAGGCGCGAGCTCACCAGCATCGTCATATTGCACTTATTCCAGCGGGCGATCCAATGGCCTTGAACACCGACGGATCGATCAATATTGCCAAAGTCAATGCATATCGGCGAGGCGTCGATCAGCATGAGGTTCAATATATCGAGCAAGCCGATACGGCGCGTTATTGCCGCAGCATGCTCTGGTTTGCGCCGGCGAGACTCGCACAAAACCAGCCTGCCTTGACGGCCAGCCCCTCCCCTGTGACCTCTGCCGCAAATTCGCTGTTCACCTTCATGGCGCAACGTTTCGTGGCCAGCTTCAACATTCTCGATTGCGGCGGGCTGCTTGGTGTGTCGGACCCGGTGTCGTTCACGCAGGATGCGAATGGAGTTGCGGTCAGCGCCGCTGTCGATTTGAACCTGGTCGCAAAACAAAAGAGGAAGCTCGTGCGTTTTGCAAAGAGTGACCAGGCCGCCGAAGCCGATGACAACGCCGCGGAGTCGATGGAGTAAGGTTTGGCGCCCGCAGCCAGGAGATCGTTTCTTGTTACGGCGATACTTAATTCCGCGAAAGTCGGGATCCTCGGGGGCATCGTGCTGAGCGCATTGTGGAGCACGTTGTCCGCCGAGGGTCAGATCTCACCCGGTCCACTCTCGCAAGCCCACCAGTCGATCAGCGGGTTAACCGACTGCACCAGTTGCCACGAGATCTCCACCGGTGAGCAAACTTACAAGTGTTTATTGTGCCACACGGAAATCGCGTCAAGGGTCGCTGCGAGAAGAGGGCTGCATGCTGCGTACAACCCACAGTCGGGATCGAGCCAGAAGTGCATCGGTTGCCATTCGGAGCACAACGGCAAAGATTTTACGATCCTAAAGTTCGACGTCAAAGCCTTCGATCACAGCCAGGCCGGCTACAAGCTTGAAGGTAAGCATGCCGGAGTGGAGTGCAGTCGCTGCCACCTGCCGTCACGCATATCTGAGCGCGAACGCGCGACCATCAAAGTCAAGGATCTGAGCAAAACCTATCTCGGAGTGTCTCCGGATTGTGCGAATTGTCATCAAGATTCGCACAAGGGACGGCTTGGATCGAAACTGCCTGCAATGTCACAACTTCACAGAGTGGAAAGATGTCAAGAAGTTCGACCATTCATCGACGCGATATCCACTGAGCGGCCTGCACGCCGATGTTGCTTGCCGTCGCTGCCACACTCCTGGACCCGACCAGCAACCCCGCTACACTGGATTCGCTTTTCGCAACTGCGATGATTGCCATGCCGATCCGCATCGCGGCGGTTTTTCCGAGAGTTGCCAATCGTGTCACCGAACATCGGGCTGGAAAACGATTGCGTCGACAGAGATGGATCGCGCGTTCGATCACTCCAAAACGAAGTATCCCTTGCTCGGTAAACATCTGACTGTGGAGTGCGATCGTTGCCACACACACGGCGACTTCAAGAAGCCGGTGGCCTTTCAGAAATGTTCGGACTGCCACCACCCCGATCCCCACGGGGGTCAGTTCGTCAAACGCGTCGGTGGAAGTGAGTGCTCGAACTGCCACACTCTTGACGGATTCAAGCCGTCAACCTTCGCTCTGAAAGAGCATGCAGCGACCGCTTATCCGCTGGAGGGCAAGCACGCCATGTTGCAGTGCGCGGAATGCCATGTTCCAAAGAGTGGGGTCACGATCTACAAAATGAAATTTCAGTACTGCAACGACTGCCATGCCGACGCACATGCCGCTCAGTTTGCCTCGGCACCGTACTTCAATCGTTGCGAGCAGTGCCACAGCCTGCAGAGATTTGTGCCCTCCACCTTCAGCCTGGGCAGCCACAGCAAGTCATCGTTTCCGCTCAGTGGCAGCCACCTGGCAGTTCCATGCAATAGCTGCCACAAGGAATCTCTGAAACTCGACGCGAAGCGAAGGGCGCAATATGAGTGGCCAGACTTGGCCTGCACAACTTGTCACGCCGATCCGCACAAGGGGCAATTTAAGGCAGTGATGCGACGGGTGGAAGACAAGGGAATAGCGATGGGCTGCGGCGTGTGTCATTCGACGGAGACCTGGACAGACCTGTCTCGCTTCGATCACTTCGAGACCGCTTTCCCGCTCAACGGTGCGCATGAGGTATTGAAATGCAGCGGTTGCCATAAACCGGCGAATCTCCAGGGACGGCCTGATGCACGTCGATTTCAAGGTGACGCGGAAAGAATGCGAAGCCTGCCATGCGGATGTTCACGGCCAGCAGTTTGCCAACCACGGAATCACAGTGTGCATGCGCTGTCATGACAGCAAGGCGTGGAGGCCGTCGCTGTTTGATCACGACAAGCAGACTTCGTTTGCCTTGCAGGGAGCGCATCGCAAGGTGCGTTGCGAGAGTTGTCACAAGTTAACGCGAATGAGCGCAGGAAAAGTCGTTCTGTTTTACAAGCCGACACCGAAAGAATGCGTCGCGTGTCACCGAAATCGAGACTTCAAAACTACCGCAGATTGATGGCTTGCGGGAAAGGAGATAAGTAAGGATGCTTCTGGCGCACGCGGTCTTACTGCTGCAAGTCGCGCTGCTGCAAGTGGCGGCCGTACATCCTGCGCAGCAGGCCGGCGACTCGCAGTCGAGCATCAGTCCCCATGGACCGATGCAGGCTGCATGCGAAACCTGCCATACGGCATCGGCGTGGAAGCCAATTCGCAAGAAGCCTGAATTCGATCACAACAAAACCGGTTATCCCTTGCGCGGGCTGCACGCAGCGGTGACCTGCGAGGAGTGCCACGCGCATCCCGTATTCGCGAACGTCGGCCGCACTTGCCAGGACTGCCATGCCGATATTCACCGTCGCAAAAACGGGGCACAGTGCGACCTCTGCCACCGGGTGAGCGGGTGGCAAGTTTCCGTCCATTCCGTCAACGAGCATCAGGATCGTTTTCCGCTGATTGGTGCGCACGCTGTGGCGGATTGCTATTCATGCCACACCGCGGGGGCCATCGGGAAATTTAACCGGCAGGGACTTTCAACGGAATGCGTCAGCTGTCATTTGAGTGCATTTCAAAAAGCGACCGCGCCGAATCATCAGGCGCTGGGATTTTCTACGGATTGCCAGCAATGCCACACCAGTATGGATGGCTGGATGACTGCCACGTCCGCAGCGAGCATGAAGGCGCGAAGAAGGTGATCCCAAGGGGTCGATTTCGAACAAGAGATGAAGGCAGCACCATTCCAGGGCTGGGGAGCGAACAGAGGTGAGGGGAATTGCGGAGCTCGCATTGTTGATGTTGCTGGCGGGCGCTTGCGTGGCGCACGCCGGAGACGCGGGTGTTGCAAAGATTCGCAAGGTGACGATTGTTAGGTCGGGGGAAGAAATGCGGCTGCTGATCGTTCTCACGAAAACTATCAATCCTGAGGTCACGATTGCGAAGAATCCAGATCGCCTGATTCTGGATCTTCCCAATGTGAATGGGCCATCGGCGCAGCAGCGATTTGCAGTGAATCGGAACGGGGTGATTGGCGTTCGCGTCGGGCTGAATGGAACGAATCCGCTGGTTACACGTGCGGTCATAGACCTCGATAGTGAACATCCGTACCGATTTACTTCCGAGGGTAATACGGTCATCCTGACTGTGCTGCCCGCAGCCGCCACGGGACGCGGGCCGGCGCCCGCCGCGAAACGTACGCTGTGGTGGAGATTGGCGCCGAGTGGCACAGCCGATGCGAAAGCGAAGCAGTCGACGTTCGCTGCGGAGGAGGAACCGTCCGATGCCAATCTGCACCTGAGCTTCGAGGTGAAATATGTCGCGGAAGGAGCTGCTTACCTTTCAGGAGGACGCCGCTCGGGACTGAAAGAAGGTATGAAGCTCGTGGTGCGTGAAGCCCAGACAGATTCGGAAAAGTCAGACACTGTGCGCGGGCCGGTTGTGGCGGAGTTGCAGATCGTTTCGGTCGCGGATACTTCAGCCGTGGCCGAGATTCACAATCTCAAACGCGATGTAAAGCAGGGCGACTGGGCTGAACTATCGCAAGAAGAGTTCGGCAAGTTGGGAGAAGATCCGGCCAACGGCCGCATTCAAGAAGCCGATCCAGCCTGTCGCCGCAGCCGAACCTGCAACACTTTCTCAAGCGGCGCGAGTTTCGATGCAAGAAGGACGGATTCACGCGCGCATTGGATTCGATTACAGCGGAGTTACGAGCAGCGGGTCAACACTCGGACGCAGCAGTTCGTTTGGGTTGACGATCAACACGGATATGACGCAAATTGCCGGCACTCATTGGAACCTGCAAGGATATTGGCGCGACAGGTTGACGACGAACTCTCAACCCGAAGAGCAGACGCTGCAAAACTATCTCGACCGGACATACTTGATCCAGATGTATTACGACAACCCAGATGCCCAGTGGGTAGCGGGGTTTGGACGCTTATATCTTCCATGGGCAGTGAGCCTGGATACGATCGATGGCGGATATGCGGGGCGGAAGGTAGCACAGGGCATCACTACCGGAGTCTTCTTCGGTTCAACGCCTGACCCGACATCATGGAACTATCAACCGCATCAACAGATCGCCGGATCGTTCGTTAATTTTGAAGGTGGCAGCTACGATGACCTTCATTACACGAGCACGGGCGGATTTGCGCTCAGCCTGCTGAAGTGGCAACTCGACCGTCCTTACGTATTTTTCGAGAATGGATTGTCCTTCCGTAGAGTGTTTTCCATCTATCACTCGCTGATCGTCGACTGGCCGCAAGGACTCAGCGCAGACGGCATCACGCCCGGAGGCGGAATCAGCCGCAGTTACCTCACGGTTCACATCGAGCCGAAAGAATGGATTTCATTCGACATCTTTCACAACTACTTTCGCGATGTTCCCACCGCCGCGACCGCCTTGGTAGGCACCGGGATGGTGGACAAGTTGCTGTATCAGGGCATAAACGGGAGCGTGCGTGTAAAGCCAGTGCGGAACTTCAGCATCTATACCACGCTTGGGCGGAGCGATAAGACGGGCGATGCCCATCGCAGCCTGAATCAGATGTACGGGGTTACGTGGAATGAAATTTGGCGGACAGGGATTCGCGCAGACGTTCATTACTCGAAGTTTGATAGCGATTTCGCGCGCGGTGACTACAAAATTCTTTCGCTATCCAGACATTTGGCAAACCGGATGATGTGGGACGGACAGGTCGGAAGACAAAATCTTAACTCGCCATTCACTTTGAACCAGCGCTCGATGTTTGTGGACACGAGTATCGACACCAACTTTACCCGACGCACATTCTTGCAAAGCGGTTACACCTTCGAACACGGCTCCCAGCTGAACTATCGCCAGTGGTACCTGAGCCTGGGTTACCGGTTCGATGAGAAAGGACCAGGAAGATGAGCGCATCGACCAGCATGTTTGTTCCGGCGGCGCCCGCAGCAGGCGCTTCCGAAATACACGCCCCCGAGGCAAGACACAGAAACTTACTAGCTTGGATATTACTCATTTTCGCTGGCGCGGTGGTTGCGCTCACACTCTATGGACAAGACTATTACCGCCTTGGCCAGCCTCAACGTGCGTTTTCGCCGAAGCATCATTTGTTGAAGCCGGGCGGGATTGTGGGGATCAATTTAGGATTGCTGGGCGTTGTGATGCTGTGCGGAATCTTTCTTTATCCCCTGCGAAAGCGCTGGCGATGGCTGCAGAAACTTGGGAACTCGAAACACTGGCTGGACCATCATGTCGTGCTGGGAGTTGCGGCGCCGGTTTGCATTGCGCTTCATTCCTCGTTCAAGTTTCGAGGGCTCGCAGGGCTGGCATTCTGGCTTATGGTTGCGGTTTCAGTAAGCGGCCTGATCGGACGTTATCTGTACGCGCAAGTTCTGCTGGATATCGCCGAGGCTGAATTGCTGTTGCGGGAATTTCAAGCTGGAATTGAGCGGCAGAGCATCGTGAGGCAGGCGGATCTGCGGCGGCTCCTGCCGCTCCTGCCTGGTCCTGACCGCGTCTCCCGCTGGTCGCCTCTCATCGCATCCATCTACATGCTGGGGTCGGATCTCGCGCGTCCGTTTCGGATCATGCAACTGCGCATGAGAATTCTGGGAAGCGCAGCGGCCCTCCTTTCAATGTTGGGAGTTGGCCGGCCGAGGAATATCGCGTTCGAGGAAGTCGTCCGCCTGGTGCGCAAGCAGGCGTTGCTTTCGAGGCGCATGCTGCTGCTCTCGCACACGAAAAGAATTTTCCAACTGTGGCATGTCGTGCACAAGCCATTCAGCTACGCGTTCGGGATATTGGCGCTCCTTCATATTGGAGTCGCGATGATGCTGGGATTTCTTTAAACGGCGGTCATGATTGCCCTACCCGGCTGCAAGATGTTTTGTGCGCCGCTCGTTCTTCTTACCACTTTGGTCCGGACTCCCTTTCTCTGATTGACAGCGATTGCGGCCAAGATAAGCTTGACGACAGCGTCCGAGCCAACCGTCGAGGTCGTTTTGATGAATGGTCTTATGAAATTCTCGCGTCGTGGTGCGTTCTGCGGCGCTTGCCTCACCTTGTGGTTTTGCACCTCAGCGCTTGCCCAGGATCCTATCAAGGTCGAGCCCACGCACTACAGACTGGCTTTTGAAAACGAGTATGTGCAAGTTGTGAATGTGCATTATGGACCGCACGAAAAGTCAGGGCTGCATGCGCACATGGGCGGCGTGGTTGTCGTTCTTACCGCGGGCCATCTGCGGTTCACCGATGAAAATGGAAAGACTCAGGAAGTGTTCGCCAAGCCGGGCGATCCGCGCTGGTTCCCGCCCTTCAAGCACAGGGTAGAAAACCTGGGAAATTCGTCTTACAACGCCGTCTATATCGGAATTAAGGACAAGCGGCTGGCCAGTGAACTGACACTGAGCGAAGCGAAGCCGGAAATGGATGAGCGGACGAAGAAGCTCATTGCAGCAGCACTGCTGGCCGCGGCAAAATAAGTCGTAACAACAGAATCGGCTTACTCGGTCTCGCGCACAAGAAACAGGCCGCACTAAGTGCGGCCTGTTTGTTGCGGATTCAGCAATAGTTCCGGCTTTACTGTTCTGGTTCCAAAGTCTTCACCAGCCAGGGAATGATGACCTGCTTGAAAATTCTGGGATCGGGCCAGACGCCCACCTGGCGGCCCAAGTGGCCGCCCTGCGGATTGATCCACGCATCCTTGGGCACATCGCCTTTACTCAGCAACAGATATTCATCATCAATCGGCACCTGAGTGTCGAGCACTCCAGCGATGACGAGCATTGGCGCCATCGGTTTGCCTAACAGGCCCTGATGCACCAGAGACATTTTCGGCAGGTATTCTCCCATTTCATCCAGGGTGTGCACGCCTTCGAGAATGTTCATCAACGCGGGCACCTGATCAAAAAGATATTCGCGATTGCCGAGCAGGTTGTTCATCAGGAAATCTTTCTGGAAGAAGTGGTCGACCGGCGGCGATTGCGCGCTGCAGCCGCGGAGACGCGCGCGTTCCACGATCGCCATTTTCGTAGCCCAATATGCGCCCCAGCTCACACCGTGGATCGCAATTCGGTTCTTGTCGATCTCCGGCCGCGACTGCGCGTAGTCGATCACTTTCGAGAGCATGCGGTCGGCCGTTTCGCTGACCTTGATTGGATTCTGACCGGTGCCCGGACCGTCGACTGCGAGAAATCCGATGCCGAAGGGAAGGATCGCCCCGAAGCTCTCGGTCAGATCCTCCTTGCGGCTGTCGAGGCCGTTGACCGCGATCACCAGCGGAACCGGTCCCTTGGCATTTTTCGGCAAACGTAAATAGGCGGTAATTTCTTTGCCCTCGAAGGGAATGTGCACAACTTCGAGCGGCGGGTCAAAGAATTTGGCGTGATCGAGGAAGGCTTCGATCGCTTTCTCGTACGAACGCTGCTTGCCGGGCGAAGCCGGAATCGGCCAGCGTCCAAACGAATAGAGCCGCCACGCCCGAATGTAATCCGCATTAGCCTTCGTCGGATCGGTCTTCTCCAGAGACTTCGCCTCGTTGAAGTAACGGTCGGCCACTCGCATGAATCCTGCCGCCCATTCGTCTTTATCGGAAGTGTGAATGGTTTCGAATGCCTCTTTGACGTCAGCGGGATCCAGGCCGATCAGCGGATACTGCCCGACTTCGGCGCGATGAATCGCCTCAGTCTTGACTTCGTCGATGGTGCGCTCGCGACGCTCTTGCGAAAAGGCGGTTAGAGAAAACAGCGCGGCACTACCCAATAATGCAACGAGAATGAATTGAGTGTTGTTGTTCATGTCCGGTATCCCATTTTGTTGGCCCGCGGCGGAATCTGCGGGGCAGATGAAAAAAGGCCGGACGGAAATAAGTCCGGCCCAAAAAAGTTGCAGCGTTTGCGTCGAACTAGAAAATGAACTTGGCCCCCAGTTGAATCGAGCGTGGGCCGCCCGAACCGATGGCGGGATTTGCCGCCGCGATATCCGGCGTGGCGCATCCGCAACCGAATGGCTGCACCGAGGGATCGTTCAGACCGAACCCGTTCTGTCCGCCATACGGATTGGCAAAGTTGGGATGGTTGAGAATGTTAAAGAATTCAGCGCGCAGTTGAAGCCGCATCGCTTCTCCGAAGTGGAAGTTCTTCGCCAGCGAGAAATCGAAATTCTTGAAGCCGGTATCCTGAAACATGTTGCGGCTCATGTTGCCGAACTGCCCCAACGGCGGCGGAAGCATGACCGAACTGCCATTTTCGTAACAGCCAAAGTACGCGAGCGATTCGGTAGAGGCTCCCGGAGTGCCGCCATCTACCGCCAATGCAGTCGCGTTGCAGTCCGAATTATTTGTCGGCATCACCACAGTCCCATTGCCGCTTGCGAACGGTAGACCGTTCCCCTTTTGCGATTTGAAATCCGACGGATTGCCCCGTGCGGTCGAACCAGCGTGGTAGAAACTCCAGCGGATTGGACTGTTAGCCGGTGGACTGACCGGCAATGGACCAACTCCGGCCGCGTCTGTTCCTTCATCCATTGGACCCCAATACTGCGGACTTGCCAGAGTTGTGATCGAATTGATCTCCCATCCTTCGGCCATCTGGCCGTAGCCTTTCCGTCCGGGAATAGCATAACTAAGCGAAAGCGTCAGCCGGTGACGGATGTCGAAGTCGCTGTTGGCATACTCTGCGCCCGGATTGTGAGCGTTCTGCGGCAAGCCAGAACCATAGCCGAAGTCCCAGTTTGCTCCCACATCGTCGAGCGCGTGCGAATAGGTATAGCCCGCCACCATGCTCAGACCGTGGTAATTCCGCGCGTTCAATGTGACCTGCAACCCGTTGTAGTTGGAACGGTAGACGTTCCCCATCTGAAAAATGTTTGCCAGGTAGGGGAACTGTGTGTTGTACGGTCCCACTTCTGGCGCGGTCTGGCACGCTGCATTCGTTCCCGTCGGATATGGGAACGGGGAAACCGCAGGGGAAGCGAGCGCCGCTGCGGTACAAGCAGCAACATTCGCTGCCGGCCATCCCGATCCCACTGGCGGCTGGTTGATATCACGAATGCCCGTCAAGTTCGTGCCGTGATTTCCCACGTACGCGGCTTCCAAAGATAAGTTCGCCGTGATGGCATGCTGCAAGCTCAACGTCCAGTTCCACACATATGGCGTCGTGAGATTGTGGTCAACAGTCATGACGGGGCAAGGGCTGCCTGGATTGCCGCTGGCCAGAACCGGCGCGCAATTGACCGTGCTGCCGCCGTAGAGAGGCGAATTTGCCGTGTCCCAGGGAACGGCATTCAGAAAATTCTTGACGGTCACGTTGCCGGTGGTGATGGTGCCGCCTGATGTGTCGCCCGCCGCGTCGATCGCTGCACCTGTCGGCACGCTACCCGGACCGAACGCATTGTTGAACGCGACGAAAGATTGCCAGTTCACCGTCTCGTAGGTCAGCCCGCCGCCGGCGCGGAGAACGGTTCGTCCGGTGCCCAGGATGTCCCACGCGAATCCGGCGCGTGGTCCGAAGTTCTTATGATCCGGGTTCCAAAGACTGCTGATCTGATGGCCTACCTGTACCAGACCAGCATTCGGATCAAAGTTTCCTAGAAGGTTGTTCGCCTCCTGCGGAACCGAGCTGTACTCGTAGCGCACGCCAAAATTCAGCGTCAGATTCTTGGTCGCACGATAATCGTCCTGGAAAAATCCGGAGTATGCCCAGTTATGCAGGTGGAGAGTCGGATTGCCGACTTCGACCGTTGACTTGAAAGGCTGCCCAGCAAGAAAGTCCTCGAGCGGAGTGGATCCCGCGCCGGTTCCGATCGCGACTCCACCCAGGAACGTGATACTCCCGCGTTCGTTGCCGTAGGCGGCGTTGGTTACTTTGTTGTAGTGAAGCTCGCCGCCGAACTTCAGCGCGTGCTTGCCGGTGCTGTAGGAAATTTGATCCACGAATTGTGTGATCGAATCGGGTCCCTGGAATTTCGGCCATTTGAATCCACCAAGTCCGGGGAAGAAGTATCCGCCAAAACCGATGCGCGGCAAGCCCCCTGTAAAAGGACCGCTGACCCCCGTGTTCAGGCCGTATGACGAAGCCGGTGTGTTCAAATCGCCGGGCAGAGTCGGCTGATAGAGCCGGTTATAGCCGGCGCGAAAATCGTTCACCCAGCGAGCGGTAGGAGTCCAAATCCAGTTGCCACCGACCACCTGCGCGCGGGTGTGAATGTTGGAGAGCCACTTCTGCTGCAGTTCGGGGAAGTCTTCGACCGTTCCGGAATTGTTGCCGAAGAAATACTCGCCGTTGATGCTGTGGTGATCGCTCAGGCGGTCGTCCAATTTGACGATGAGGTTGTCCACGTGGACGTTGTTGTTAAAGCCGTTGGTGATGTTGATGCCAGGCGCGTTGTTGAGAGGGAATCCAGAACCATTGCATGTGACCGTCCCGCCGGAGAGCGCGCAGCCTGCAATATTTAAACTGGCTGCGTCGATCGGAACGCTGGCAGCCTGAAGTTCGGCGACGGCATCAGGAATACTGTCTGCACAATCCCCCGTGGTTAACATCACGCAGGTGCCGTTGAACGGCATCGTCACCATCGACGGGCTGGTGATTCCTCCGAAGGAGTTGCCCACGTTGTAACGCTGGCCTTCGTAAGCGCCAAAGAAGAATGCTTTGTCTTTGACGAGTGCGCCGCCGACGCTTCCGCCAAATTGTTCCAGGGTACGGGTCAACTTCGGGTTCGGCGAGTCGTTAAAGAAATTTCTGCCGTCTAACGCGCCATCGCGGCCGAAGCCGAATGCAGTTCCGTGAATCTTATTGGTCCCCGACTTCAAACCCACGTTCACCACCGCTCCCGGCTTCCATCCATATTCAGCCGGAGCATTCTGCTGAACGTTGAATTCCTGAATCGCGTCGATGGGAAGAATCGTTGCAGAATCGCCCGCAATACCCGCACCGTTCACGATGGCCTGTCCGGAGTAGGGCTCGCTGTTGAACAGACCCTCAATAAAGTAAGCGTTATCTTCCGCGCGCAGTCCGTCGGTACTAGTTGTCGAGAATCCGCCGCCAGGATAACGCACGACGCCGGGCCGCAACTGTAGCAGGTTCTCGTAGTTTCTCCCGTTCAGCGGGAGGTCATTGATTTCCTTGTTGCTCAAGGTGCCGCCCAAGGTGGACGAGGTCGAGTTGACCAGCGGCACCTCTTCCATGATCGTCATCACTTCGGTGACTTGCCCGGGCTGCAGGCTGAAATCGGAGCGGACATCCGTCGCAACTTCGATCTGAACGTTGGGGCGCTCGATGCTCTTGAACCCTTTGGCTTCCACCCGCACCTTGTAGGAGCCGGGCGTCAAGTCGGCCGCGACATAAGAGCCGGTGTCGTCGGTGCTGAGCGTGCGGGAACTGTTCCGCTGAATATCGGTGACCACGACCGAAGCGCCGGCGACAGCAGCGCCGCTCTGATCGGTGACCGTGCCGAGGATTCGTCCAGCCGTAGACTGCGCGGTCGCAGACAAGGAAAAGAGAAGCGCAACGACAACTGCGAGAACGACACGGCTCGCGGCCATCCAGCCGCTAGACGTGGCGACCGTGATGACCTTGCGGGTTAGCATAGAACCCTCCGTTGAATTCCGGTCCGACAGCCATACCACCAGCGAGGAAACAGTGTCAAGCAAAATAACCGCTGGCGAACATTGGCGCTTGGGGAACGAAGCTTATCGCGAATCGGTAAAGATGAATAGCTACTTGGAAGGCACTCTCTTCTGTGCAGGTTAGAGGGCGCTCTTGCAGCGATTATCCGTCTCGTGGTAATTTAATTGGTAATACCACTAGACCCCTATACCAGCCGCATGGCTATCTTACAACAATCCCGCACCAAGGCTGTGGACATCGGGTATAGTAGCCAGACCAAACTACGCGTGCCGGCCATTCTTGCGCCTCAACGTGCGGGGTACAGTGCTGTGTACAAATTAGTCAGAACTTCCAGGTTGTACGAGCAGATTGTTCAGCAAATCGAAAAATCCATCGTCAAAGGCGATCTGAAGCCGGGCGACCAACTACCCGCCGAGCGCGAATTGGCTGTGCAATTTGGCGTCAGTAGAACCGCCGTGCGCGAAGCGGTCAAGGCCCTGCGGGAAAAAGGTTTGGTCGAGGCCTACTCCGGTCGCGGCACCTTCATCACCGATGGCACCAGCCAGGCGGTGCGCCAATCTCTCGATCTCATGATTAAAATCGGCCAGGTGGAGGGCCTCAATCATCTGGCCGAGGTGCGCGCCATTCTCGAGCCGGAGATTGCCGCGCTGGCCGCCGCGCGTATTCAGGACCCGGAACTGGCGACCATGCGCGAAGCGGTCGCCGTGATGGATCGTGCTGGAGAGGATCCGGATCTTTACATTGAGTCCGATCTCGATTTTCATCTCGCACTCGCCGAAGGCGCAGCGAATCCGCTGATCCTTTCGCTGCTGGATTCGATCGTGGGACTTCTGCGCGAACATCGATTGCGCATATTTCGCGTGCCCGGCGGCCCGGAGCGTGGACAGATTTATCACAAGCGAATCCTCGAAGCCGTGGAACGCCGCGACGCCGACAAAGCGCGCCATGCGATGCGAGAACACTTGGACCAGGTGCGTGACGATGGGCAGGCCGCTCCCACGAAGCAGATGCCCGGAAAGAGCGCGCACTAAAGAAGTCTGAAAGCACGGAGGAAGTCAGTAGATGGCGAAACTCGGATTCATCGGCCTGGGAGTGATGGGCGGCAACATGGTCGACCGGTTGTTGAGCAAGGGCCACACTGTGACCGGCTACAACCGCACGCGCGCCAAAGCTCAATGGCTCATTGAGAAAGGTATGCAGTGGGCCGACTCGCCGCGCCAGGTGGCCAAGGCTTCCGATTATGTGTTCGCCATGGTGACGAATGCCGCCGCCATTCATTCCATCACCGAGGGCCCCGATGGATTATTGGCTGGCCTGAGCGCCGGGAAAAGTTTTATCGACATGAGCACGGTCAGCCCGGCGGTGAGTCGAGCTCTAGCTGAGAAGGTCCGAGCACTGGGCGCGGATATGGTGGACTCGCCGGTTTCCGGCAGCGTGATCACGTTGCAGCAAGGCAAGTTGTCGGTCATGGTCGGTGGTCGCAAAGAGACCTTCGAAGAAATCAAACCGCTCTTGCTCGACATCGGCCCGAAGGTCACTCACGTTGGCAACAACGGGCTGGCTCTCGCCATGAAGATCGCCACCAACCTGAGTCTCGCCGTACAGATGCTGGCGTTTTCCGAAGGCGTGCTGCTCGCAGAGAAGAGCGGCATTGCCCGTGAGGTCGCGGTCGATGTGCTCACCCACAGCGCAGTCGCTTCGCCGATGATTCAATATCGCGGACCCTTCGTTCTGCAGCAGCCCGAGGAGGCCTGGTTCGACGTCAACATGATGCAGAAGGATATGGTGCTGGCCATGGATCTCGGTCGCCAGCTTGACGTTCCCCTGCCGACCACCGCAGTGAGCAACGAATTTCTAACCGCCGCCCGCGGCATGGGATGGACGAAGTACGACTTCGCCTGCATGTTCGATGTGCTGGCGGCGATGTCGGGCGTAAGCACTCCTGTGACCATGGGAGGTCCAAAGAAGTGAGTATGGCTATTACGAATCCGCAAACCGGCACCGCTGCACAACAGGAGGCGGGGCTTCGCGCCTACCGGCAGATGGTAAGAATCCGGCTGTTTGAAGAGCAGGTGAACGAACTCTATACCCGCGCTCTAATGCCTGGACTCGCACATCTTTACAGCGGAGAAGAGGCGGTTGCGGTCGGCATTTGTGAAACCCTGCGGACCGAGGACTACATTACCAGCACGCACCGCGGTCATGGACATTGCCTGGCCAAAGGCGCTGCGCCGGATCGCATGTTTGCCGAGTTGCTGGGCAAGGAAGCGGGATATTGTCGCGGCAAGGGCGGATCGATGCACATTGCCGATCCGGCGACTGGCAACCTCGGCGCGAATGCGATTGTAGGTGGCAGCGTCGGCATCGCCACCGGCGCGGCTTTCGCCGCGAAGCGCCTCGGCAATGGACGCGTGGCCGTCTGCTTTTTCGGCGAGGGCGCTCTGGGCCAGGGTTCTCTCTACGAAGTGATGAACCTCGCGCAGTTGTGGAAGCTGCCAGTCATCTACGTTTGCGAAAACAATTTGTACAACGAGTACACCCATTTTTCGGAGACCACGGCCGGAACGATTCTCGGCCGCGCGGGAGCCTTCGGTCTGGAGGCCGCCGCGGTTGATGGCCAGGATGTGCGCGCGGTTTATGAAGTTGCGTCGCGGCTGGTGAATCGGGCGCGCGCTGGCGGTGGTCCTGCATTTTTGCAAGCCGACACGTATCGATATAGCGGCCACCACGTCGGCGACATTAACCGCGAATACTATCGCTCCAAGCAGGAAGAGCATCACTGGAAGACAGAGCGAGATCCCATCAAGCTGCAAGGAAATTGGCTGCTCGAGCAGGGCTACGCAGACGCTGCATCACTCGATCGCATCACTGCCGAAGCTCGCACCGAGATGGAAGCGGCGGTGAAATTCGCTGTCGCGGCGCCGTATCCCAGCGTCGATCAAGTGGATCAGGATGTTTATGCCTGAACACTTTTTGTCTGAGCGGGTATATGCCAGAGCGTGAAATTACATTTGCGCAGGCGATCCGAGAAGCGCTGGCCGAAGAGATGCGGCGAGACTCGCGGGTGTGCATCTTCGGTGAAGATGTCGCCGAAGCAGGGACTCCTTTCAAAGTACTCTCCGGCCTGGTAGAAGAATTCGGTTCCGAGCGCGTGCTCGACACGCCAATCTCAGAAGCCGGTTTCACCGGAATCGGCGTAGGCGCCGCGATGACGGGCCTGCGTCCGATCGTCGACATCATGTTTGGCGACTTCATCACGCTCACCATGGACCAAATGGTCAACCAGGCGGCGAAGGCGCATTACATGTCTGGCGGCCACTGGCGAGTGCCCATGGTCATGCGGACCACACTAGGTGCGACGCGGCGTTCGGCAGCGCAGCACTCGCAATCGCTGCACGCCTGGTTCAGCCACGTGCCGGGATTGAAAGTCGTCCTGCCTTCGACTCCCTACGATGCGAAGGGCCTGCTGAAGACCGCGATCCGCGACGAGAATCCAGTCGTCTTCTTCGAGGACAAAATGATGTACAAGCAGAAAGGCCCAGTGCCGGCGGAGGACTATACGATTCCGCTGGGTGTGGCCGACGTGAAACGTGCAGGCGACGACATCACGCTCGTAGCCACCAGCAGCATGGTTCAAATCGCACTGGCCGCGGCGAGTATGCTGGAGAATGAGGGCATCAGCGCTGAGGTGGTGGATCCGCGCACGACCTGGCCGCTGGATGAAAAAACGATTATTGATTCCGTCAAGAAAACATCGCGTGCCATCGTGCTTGATGAAGGCTATGGGCGATACGGCGTGACTGCCGAAATCGCCGCCGTGATCGCCGAGGGCGCATTCTACGATCTTGATGCGCCGGTCAAGCGCATGGGTGCGATGCATGTCCCGATTCCATTTTCGCCGCCATTGGAAGATGTGACGGTGCCGACGGAAGAAACAGTATTCGAAGCCGCACGCGCAATGTGCAGCAAGTCGTAGAGACGTAGCTTGCTACGTCTCTCTTCTTCGCGGCGAGAAGACGTTGCAAGCAACGTCTCTACGGAGGATTTTATGGCCTTAAGAACTCATGGAACCATGGCGGTCGATTGGGAGAGCCGGATTGATTTCGACCGACTGCGCCGCGAGCGTCTGCAAAAAGCCAAAGACCTGCTGAAGAAGTCGTCGATGGGATCGCTGCTCTGCTTCGACATGAATAATGTGCGCTACCTCACCGCAACGCACATCGGCACATGGGCGCAAGACAAGGCGAACCGCTTTACCCTGCTTCCACAAAATGATGAACCGATTCTCTGGGATTTCGGATCCGCCGCCAGGCATCATGCGCTGAATTGCCCGTGGCTCGGCCCCGAGCGCTCGCGGTCAGGAATCTCGATGCTGCGAGGCGCCATGACGCCGGAGATGGGCCGCGCTGAAGATGTGGCCAAGAAAATTCGCATTGAACTCGAAATGCGCGGCCTGCACAAAGAGCCAGTCGGCATCGACATCATCGAACTGCCGGTCTTGTTCGCGCTGCAGCGCGAAGGAATCGAAGTCGTCGATGGTCAGGCGTTGATGTCCGAAGCCCGCGTCATCAAGACGCAGGACGAAATTTCGCTCCTTAACACATCCGCAATGATGGTTGACGCCGCGTACGACGAACTCTACCGCGCCATGAAGCCCGGCCTGCGCGAGAACGAAGCCGTCGGCCTGGTCAGCAAAGTTCTTTATGATCTCGGCTCAGAATACGTGGAAGCTGTGAACGCGATTTCCGGCGAGCGCTGCAATCCGCATCCGCACGTGTTCTCCGATCGAGTGCTGCGGCCCGGAGATCCCGTGTACTACGACATCCTGCATTCCTACATGGGATATCGCACCTGCTACTACCGCTGTTTCACCGTCGGCTACGCATCGCATGCGATGGTGGATGCCTACAAGCGCTGCCGCGATTATTTAGATGCTGCCATCGAACTCGTTCGCCCGGGCCGCACCACGGCCGAGATCGCGTCGGTCTGGCCCAAGGCCACCGACTTCGGTTTCCCCAACGAAGAAGCCGCATTCGCGCTGCAGTACGGACACGGCATCGGCCTAGCGATCTGGGAGAAGCCCGTGATCAGCCGCCTGGTTTCATTCGAACATCCAGTAGAGATCAAGCCGGGCATGGTCTTCGCGCTGGAAACTTTCTGGCCTTCGACCGACGGCTGGAGCGCCGCTCGCATTGAAGAAGAAATTGTGGTCACGCCGACCGGGCACGAGGTCATCACGCGGTTTCCGGCGGAAGAACTTCTGGTGGCGGGCGCACACTATTACACGGTGAACGGTCCGCTCCCGACCACAAGAGAAAGCGAAGCTCCCGCGAGCAAGCGTGTGCTCGAAATGATCGAGGCCAGCGCAAAAACCGAGCGGGTAGGAGTTTCGGACTAGCTTTTCGCTTTGAAAGCGCGCGGCTTCAAGTAGCCCCGGACGCATTCGTCCGGGGCCACCCAAGGTCTCGCCCAGCCTCCGACAGACGACGAACGACTATGGCCTTCAGCGTGGTAATGCCCGCACTCGAGATGGCGCAGGAAACCGGCAAGCTCATTGCCTGGCGAAAAAAGGAAGGCGACCGCGTCGTCAAAGGCGAACCGCTCCTCGAAATAGAAACCGACAAAGCGATCGTCGAGATAGAAGCTCCGGCCGACGGACTGCTGGCTGGGGTCAAGGCGTTGGAAGGCGCCGAGGTTCCGGTAGGTCAGACTATCGCTTGGATCGTCGCTCCGGGTGAAACAGTTCCGGCTGAAGCCGAGACCGCAGTCCCGGCGGCGAGAGCCGCTTCGCACCGCATCGAATCGTCGCCCGTCGCAGCGCCAGCTACGAGCACATCCGCTCCCGCATCGAGCGCAAAGATCTCGCCGAAGGCCAGGCGCCTGGCAAGAGAACTGGGCGTTGATCTCGCCTCAGTGCAAGGCTCCGGCGCGGGCGGAGAAATTCTCGCGTCCGATATTCAAGCGTTCGCAATTAAGTTTGCCACGCCCACTGCAGTCGGGAACGATTCCGCAAAGTTCGAAGTTCCCAGTTCGCTCGGCCGCATCATGGCCGAGCGCACGACTCAAAGCTGGACCACGGTCCCCCACTTCTTCGTCAGCCGCGACGTCGACGCCAGCGCGCTCAACCAATTCCGCGATAGCATCCTCGCTGATGCCGAAAAGTCTCATCAAGTCCGCATCACGCACACGGATTTGCTGGTCGCCTTAACAGCACGCGTTCTGCTGAAACATCCTCGCCTGAACGCCAGTTGGACCGCGAACGGTATTCATCTGCACGACCACGTGAACATGGGCATCGCCATTGCGGTAGAAGATGGCGTGGTTGCCGTCGTCATTCCGAACGCTCACACCGCATCTCTCGCCGAGATCGCAATCCAGCGACGCGATATGTCTGAACGTGCGCGTGCCGGCAAACTGCGCCCTGCTGACATCGCAAACGCCACCTTCACCATCAGCAATCTTGGGATGTATAAGGTAGATCACTTCAGCGCGATCATCACGCCGCCGCAGGCTGCGATTCTTGCTGTCGGCGCCATCACCGATCGTGTCGTCGCCATAGACGGTAAGCCCGCTGTTCGCCCCATGATGACCGTGACCATCTCCTGCGATCACCGCGTAGCCGACGGCGCCCGCGCCGCACTGTTTCTCGCAGATCTCGCGGAAGCAAGTCGAGAGCCGGCGAAACTTCTGACCTAGACCGTTCCTCCGAAACTGGTTCATCGTACGAGCGTGCGGTCCCAATTGCCCAGTCTAGCGCCAGCTTCGTACGTTGACTGGCAAAAATCCAGTAGCGACGTCGTCGGCGACGGAGCTTTCCGCACATCCTCATACATCATCAGAAACTCGCCCACCTGCGTGTTGTAATAAGCGGCATCCGGCCGCGCTTTCGCTTCTTTGAACCCCTGCGGCTCGGGAACGATATACGAATAGAACGCCGCCTCTTTCACATCGCCGCTCCCTGGCCAAAAACCAACACTGCTGACTTCATGGGAATAGGCCTCGCGCGTTATCGCGTCGGCACCTGGCCGCTCTGGAGCACGCCGTCCAGAAAAACGGCTCACGGCAAGATCGAAACTTCCCCAGAAGAAATGCACCGGGCTGCTCTTGCCGAGGAACCTCGACCTGAACTGCGTAAAGACCGCGTCCACTGACAGCAGAATCCGCCAGAAGCGTTCCACAGATGCCGCGTCATAAGAGGCATGCACACGATCTTCATCGAACGGAATCGGATTCGGAATCTCGACCGGCATTCTCCAGATCTTGATTTCGATTCCTGCACTACTCAGCATCTTGAGGAATTCCTGGTAGAAGTCCGTCACCGAGCGCGGTTGCAATGCCATAGTTTTTAACATGCCATCGCTGGTCTCGAGCACGAGCTGATGACCGACGAAATCAAACCTGAGCTCAAACGCCCGCTCCCCGTAAGGAATTCGAGAAGTAGTCAAGCCTCGAGCAGTCACATAAAACGGCACATTCCACCAATGATTGACCAGCGGCGTCAACCGCAATCGAACCTTCCCGACTATCTGCGTCCACATGTGAAGTGTCGCGTAAGTGTCCTTCCAGGAATCCAAAGAGAGGGCAGGCCAGCATTCCGCTTCGTCGGAGACTTGCAGCATAGGAGTATTCCTCACTCAATTCGGCTCGGGTGTGATCTGAATTATCTCCTAAGTGTATTCGAACTCCACGACCCTACCGAGATCGAGTGGACGATTCGGTGAACGATTTCTCGAATGCCGCCCCAATTTCCTTCGAATCGACTTCGCCGGAAGAGTTGTAGAGCGCGTTCCCCTTCGCATCCAGCACGACCACGTGTGGAATGTATCCTTTGTAGTATTGCTTCACCAGTTTCTGTTGCTCGGGCGATTGCTTCATGTCAAGGTCGACCACCACGAAGTGCACTCGATCCCGGTACTTGTTATAGAGTTCAACGGTGCGCCGCGCCTGCCTCTTCGAATTGAAGCAGCCTTCCCCATAAATAATGATGTAGTTCGTTTTTCCCGCGACGAAGCCAGACTCCGAGTCGTCCCCAGTAATGAGCGGCCCATCGAGACTGTCACTCGAATAGTCCAGCTTCGGATTAAGTTTCAAATTATCGATTGCGAATAACGCGGGCACTGCCAGCATCAGCACTAGGAACAATCGCAGTAAGGGTGTTTGTCCCATGAAACATCAGATCAAGTTGACCCGGATAAGTTTCAGGGTGCATCATTCTATATTCGATGAAGCCGCGCCTCTCCCATACAGCGGCTTGCCACAGCGGAGAACTCAGTTTGAGAATTCTCCGGGAAGTTCGGGCTGCGACTTGCTGCGCGCTCGCCAGATGAAATAAGCCGGAGCGCCCGCTAGAACAATTCCAAGTCCTACCGCAGCTCGAATCGGCTGAGTGATGATCGTGTTCGCGGTCATAGCAACTCCAGCCAGGATAAAAACGGCAGGCGTCCACGGATATCCCGGAACCTTGTACGGGCGCTTCTCATCCGGCCTTTGGATACGGTACACGAACACGCTTGCGGCTCCGATCGCATAGAAAATCCATCCCACGAAAATCACATACGTGAGCAATTGCTCGAACCTGCCCGAAGCGGCGAGAATGGCTGACCAGATGGCGGTCGCGATCACGGAAAAAGCAGGAGTCTTGAAGCGCGGGTGGATTCGAGCCAGCCGCTCAAAAAATAATCCGTCCTTCGCCATCGCGTAATACACTCGCGACGAAGTCAAGACCACAGAATTGGCAGCGCTGAATACCGAGATCAGAATCGTCAGCGCCACAAACTTCGATGCAATCGGACTGATCAGTGAAACCGCGGTCGCCGCCACTCGGTTTGAATTTGCAACCCCGTCCACGCCAAGCATCGCGATGTACCCAACATTTACGAACACGTAGATCGCAATCAGCGCCGCCGTTGCGCTCAGCAGCGCGATCGGAAAATCCCGCTGCGGATTCACCGCCTCCCCCGCGCTGAAGGTTACGTAATGCCATCCTTCATACGCCCAGAGCACGCTGATCATTGCCAATCCAAACCCCGAGGCGTACGTTCCAGGAGTTAGATTCTGACCTGCGCCAGAATGCATGATCGGCGCCCTACCAAACCACAGCAATGCCGCTCCCATAATCACCAGGGCGGTGGCCTTGATAGTCGTCGTCACATTTTGCAGATTGGCGCTGGCCCGGGTGCCGCGCACATTCACGACGCCGATGACCGTGATCATCAGAACCGAAACCACCTTCGCCGCGACCACACTCAGCGGAAGGAACTCGGCAAGGTAGTTGCTGAATGCCGCGGCCAGAGCGGCAACGGAACCGGTGCTGATGACGAAAAATAGCGTCCAGCCAAACAAAAATGCCGGCATTCGCCCGAAGCAATCGCGGATGAAGACGTACAAACCTCCGGCCTTGGGCATCATGGCGCTAAGTTCACCAAAGGTCAGGGCACCCATCAGCGAAAGTACTCCGCCTACGACCCACGCCCCAATTGCCAGCGGAACCGAATTGCCGACCGAGCGCAGCACGACTCCCGGCACCAGGAAAATGCCAGATCCAATTACCACTCCCACCACCAGGAAGAACAAGTCCTTAAATCGCAGCGCTCGAGAGAGCTGTCCTTTCTTGGGATCCTGCCCGGCCTCGAGATTTTCCGCTAATGACTGCACAAGCTCTCCACGGACCAGGATTGATCAATTCAGGCAGATAAGCCAAGGCAACTTCAAGTGCAACCCGTGTTTCAATCTATAATCTGTGAACTCTAGCATTCTCTTTACGAATGTCAAGTGCATGCTTATGACAGTTAATTATCTGTCCGTTTTATCGGTGTTTCATGAATTTATGGCAGGCAAGAACGAGAGTTTTGTTGAACGAATCCTTTGTTTCAATCTATCTTTTCGCCATTGACATTCTCATCTTTCAGTTTTACATTGACGCAACGATCATGATGCCCTCAGATCGAAATCTGCCTGATAAATAGGCCTTCATTCCCTGAGTTTAATTCGCAGGAGCGTTATGCGCATTGAGTTTATCGCCATTCGGGAACTGAAGATGGATCTCAAGGCGCCCTTTGAGACCAGCTTCGGAACCGCCTTCCACCGCCGCATACTCCTGGTCCAGGTCGGATCGGAAGGTCTGACAGGCTGGTCCGAGATCACGACCCAGGAAGAGCCCTTCTACAATGGCGAAACCACCGATACAGCTTGGCACATTTTCAGCGACTTCATCGTTCCCATGACGTTGGGGAAGTCGGTGGAAAAGGCCTCCGACGCGGTGCGGCTGATGCAAGCGATCCGTGGCCACGAGATGGCGCGAGCTGGCTTGGAAAATGCCCTTTGGGATATCGAAGCGCAAGCAGCCGGTCTTCCTCTTAACCGATTACTGAACGGTACCCAGAACGAAATTGCCTCAGGCGTATCGTTAGGCATTCAAGCGGACACCAAGGTTCTCCTGCGCCACATCGAGACCGAACTTGCCGCCGGTTACCAGCGAATCAAGCTCAAGATCAAACCGGGAAGTGACCTTTCAGTCGTCCGGCAAGTCCGCGAGCGCTTTCCCGACATTCGACTTATGGTCGACGCCAACTCTGCCTATCGTCCCGCCGACGCTGCTCTGTTGCAACGGCTCGATCAGTTCGACCTAATGATGATCGAGCAGCCGCTGAACTGGGACGACATTTTTCTCCACGCAACTCTGCAGCGGCAACTTCGTACGCCCATCTGCCTCGACGAATGCATCCACAACTCGCGACATGCGGAAGCGGCGATCGGATTGGGTGCCTGCGGCGTTATCAACATTAAACTGGGGCGCGTCGGCGGGCACACCGAAGCCTGCACCGTGCATGACGTCTGCCATTCCCGCAACCTTCCCGTCTGGTGCGGGGGCATGCTTGAGTCCGGAGTAGGCCGGGCTCACAACATTGCTATGTCCACGCTGCCCGGATTTGTTCTGCCCGGCGACGTTTCCGCCAGCAGTCGCTATTGGACGGAAGACATTATCGAACCCGAAGTTGAAGTGACCCCGCGAGGAACTATCATGGCGCCAAGCGGCATCGGCCTTGGCTACACCGTACTCACAAAACGCATCGAGCAACTAACGGTGCGAGAAAAGGCCTGGCACGCCACAGCGAAAGTTGCCGTGAACGCGGACGCGTTGCCCGTCTGACCCAAACTACTCTTCGTAAAAACGAAAGCCGTGGCGCTGCTCGTCTGCAACCTTCCTCATAATCTGCAACGACCGGTTGCGGTGAACCTCCGCGATGGCCGCGAGAAACACATTAAAGAAACACACCGGCGCCGAGTAGGAAGCGCCAAAGGACGTCGCATCAATGGCCGTCAGAAAACATTCGTCGGAGAAGCGCGCCACCGGAGAAATATAAGTGTCCGTAATCCCGATGCAATAGGCGCCCAGCTTGCGCGCCTGTTGAATGCCTTCAATCGTCATCCGCAGGCCACGGCGAAAGCTGATCGCGATAACCACATCCTCATCACTCAGACTGCGCACCACGTGCACCGCTTGCCCTGGAGAGGTCGCTGTAAAGGCAGGCAATCCGAGTATGTTGAAATGATATTCAAGATAATTCACTAGGCAGGCCGCAGCATCGCCTCCCAACAGCAACAGTCGCCGCGCCTTCCAGATCCGTCGCGCTGCGGCTTCCACACGATTCAAGTCCAGGCCGTTGTACAGTGCCCGAAAGTTCTTGAGTTCCTGGTCCAAGCAGGCGCGCATCAGCGACTTCATGCTGGAATCGGGCGGCGCGCCAGCCTGCATCGTATCCAGAGAGGTCGAGCGCACGACTGAAAGTTCGTGAAGATAGTGCTGGAATTGTTTGTAGCTCTCGAACCCAAGTCCGCGGGCGATTCTCACCGTGGTCGCCGGGTCCGTACCCAGCTTCTTGGCCATATCGCGAACACTCAGCAGAACGAATTGCCGCGGATCCTCAAACGCCGGACGAATGATTTCTCGCCTGCGCGCACTGAGCTGGGAGACACGATCTGTCTGGGTCATCATCGTCCATTGTTCCCGGACCGGGGATTGTTTCGCGCGCTTTGGCATGGCCGCCCATCTTAACACCGCTGTAACTTCAATCAAGCGGTCTTAGATGAAGGCAGGCAAAGTCGTAAGTGCTCCTCTTGGTTAGGAGTAAATGCGGGTCACTCCGTATGCCTATGTCGTTTCTGTAAACACGGACTCACGTGGCTTCAATAATGCACGTTGAAGTTCATCAGATTCCAGGTGAGCGCGAACCAAATCAATCCGATGCATCCCAGCGCCAGCGCCGTTTCATACAGCTTGATCCAGATCCAGCGATTGGGCGCGCGCCAATTTTGCAGTGCGTTGAAACAGACCAGCAGAGTGCCGATCGCGCTCAACACGCCAAGAAGTCCAAGGATAATGATCCAGGGGCCGAGGGTATTGATCACGGCAGGGTCTTCCGCCTTGGCCAACAAGAACCCCCAGCCGCCAACGAATAAAATGAAGAGCAAACAAACCAGGCGGCTCACCAGCCTGAGCTTGCGCTCCATCGGATTCAGATCCAGAGGCCGCCCATAGCGCTTGCGGATAATCGCCGCCACCGGCCACATCAGGACCGTGAGCACAACCATGATTAGCCCGAAGATTCCCAGGAAATAAAACAGATACTTGTTCTCTCCCGCGCCGACCTTTTGCGAGATGAAGATCGGCCAGTCCAGCTGGAATTGCATCTGGCCATTGGCATCTCGTTTGAAAGCAACTTTGGCTTGTCCGTGAACTTCACGATAGAGCAGGGGATTGATCTCTTCGAACTTAACCAACTGTCCGTTCGGGCTCTTCATGGGGTCGACGCTGATGGTGCCGTCGGCATTCTGCACAACCTTCTCCTCTCCGAGAAGGGTGGTCAACTTCAGAAAGCTACTCTCAAAGCGGCGGCTATTTTTGTAGAGTCCCGCTACGCTGGCCGCGTCCGCTTTGGGATCGTCAACTTTTCCTGCGGGAGGCGGCGTGTAAGGGAAGTACCGATCGAGAAATTTGTGGAACAGGACTGTCCGCGGGCTGATCTCTCCCTTGCCTGCGCTGTTGTACGAAACGAAGAAGCCAACATTGGAATCGGGAATCAGGTGCAGGTCGCTATGAAATGCCAGAGTATCGCCGCCGTGCCCGATAATCCGGTGGCCGTTTGCCGACTCTTCATAGAAGCCATGAGCCATTCCGTCCATGCGATCATCCGTGCCGAAGATACGCGAGTGCATCAGTGTGGCCGTTTCGGGGCGGAGAATCTGCGTATTACCGAACTTTCCATTCTGCAGATGCGCGATCATGAAGTTGCACATGTCTCGCGCCGTCGTTGCCACACTCCCCGCCGGAAATGCTTCCACGAATTCATAAGGCTTCGGATCTGAGGAAGCTACCGAATAACCCTTCGACATCAGCGGATCCATATCCTTCGGGAGCGGTTGCACGAAGGTCGATCGTTTCATCTCCAACGGTGTAAAGATGTTGTCCGCGACATATTGTTCGAAGGGCTTACTGGAAACTCGCTGCACGATGTAACCCGCAACCGAGGTGGCATAGTTGGAGTAGGCGGGAATTACGCCGGGAGGAAAAATACGATTCGGTATGTTCTCTTTCACGTAGCGCTCGAGCGGAAACAAATGCTGCGCGTCGGCGACGAACAAATCATGGGTCGTTTCCTCGAATCCCGAGGTGTGCGTCATGATGTTGCGCAATGTAATGGGCTTGCCGAACGCAGGCGGAATCTTGAAGTCGAGGTAGTCGTTCACATCGCGATCGAGATCGAGTTTGCCCTGCTCCTCCAATTGCATCACTGAAGTCCAGGTGAACAATTTCGAAATCGAGCCCGGACGAAAAAGTGTGCTGTCTGGGGTCACGGGCGTGCGCTTGACCCTATCGGAGTATCCATAGCCTTTGGCGAAAATCACCTGTCCGTCCTTCACCACGGCGATCACGGCGCCGGCAATGTCCTCTCGCTCAAGCTGCGAAGGCATCATGCCGTCGAGAAACGCCTCGAGATCGGCGCCAGTCAATTCGTGCGTGCCCGCTGCCTGCGGCACCTGACCCTCCGGCTCGGCTGCTGTTTTCACCGCTGGGGAAGCAGGTTTTTGCGCCCACGTGCCAATGCAAAATATCAGCATGAGCATCAAAGCCGGAACTATCACTCGCTTGCCGCGATTCAATCCTTGGATAACAGTCTGTCTGGGAAACATGGCTTCTCCTTGGGGACAACGCACGCATCAGCTGCGAACTGCCGGATTCCTCGTCGCGCACTTGGCCATCGTGCGCACTAGAAGTACAGCTTCAGGGCGAACTGCATAATCCTGGGGGCGACCGCGGTGGTGGTGATCGCTCCAAAAAAGCCGCTATCCACCGCGAGGCTGGGGTCGCTGAATTGCGGATGATTAAAAGCGTTAAACATCTCCGCTCGGAACTCGACTCCGGCCTGTTCATTCGGCCAATGTATAGAAAAATTCTTGATCAGCGAAAGGTCCGTGTTGTTCTGTCCTGGCCCGCGAAGAAGGCCCGGTCGGCTATTGCCAAATGCCGTTCCCCCATCCGCGCTGATCACCGGATACGTTCCAGGAAAGCAGCTTTGATTGAAATAGCCGCCGTTGCCGACCAAGCCGCTGACTACTCTTTGTTGCAGGGAACCGGCCGCGCCCACCTTGCAGCCCGGCAACACCTCGGCAAAATCGTCATCCGCGCCCGCAACTCCGAAAAGATTGGTAGGATTCGTATCTTGTGTGTACAGCTGGTGTCCGGACTGGATCTGAGTTACACCAGCAATCTTCCATCCCGCCAGTGCCGTCCGCATCAGAGTGCCGCGATCCTTGAAGAACGGCGGCTCATAGACATAACTGACGACAAATCGTTGCGGGCGAATAAAGTAATCGGGCCCGGACCGCTGGCTCGGCGCGTACTGATTGCCAATGGTCGCCCCGCCGTTCACTCCCGTCGACGCAGATAGATCGCTCGCTATTTCCTTCGCCCACGTATACGACGCCAGGAACTGCAGTCCATGGCTGAACCGTTTGGTTAAACTTGCCTCCAGCCCGTTGTACCAGGACGTGCCCTCGGAGGCGATCTGGTCCCACGATGCCGTACTAAACCCCTGCACCGGAACCCGCTGGAGCAGGTTGGTCAGTGTATTGTCACTTTGTCCTCGCACTTGATTCGTCGGCGTCGCGTCCAGAGCCTGATTCGGAAACTGTTGCTGCATCAGGTGTTCGCCTCTGGCACCCACGTACCCGACTTCGAACAGCATGTCTCGAGTGACCGCCGTTTGCACATTCAGGTTATAGCGCTGAATCAATGCCGGCTCGAAGTTCCACGCAAAACTGAACTGGCTAAGTTGCGTAGTCGGTGAGTAGGGTGTGAAGGCTGGCAAATTGTAATTTTGCCCGGGAAACGCAAACGGGTCCGCAATGGTTGCATTCGGGTCCGATGCAATTTGTTCGCGCAGCAACCCCCAAGGCTGGTTCAACAGCAACTGAATCGTCGGCTGCCCCGTGACGTGCTGGTGGAAGATTCCGTATCCGCCGCGCAGCACAACTTTTTCCGTCCCCGGAACCCGCCACGCAAAACCGAATCGCGGATCGATCGTGTTCTGTCCATCGCCGGCGATCGTCAGCTTGCTGCCCAGTTTCTGTACTCCGTCCGGAAGCGCCGGGCCATTGTAGTTTGAAGATACGACGAAGCCCTGCAGTGTCGGCGCGGTTGGAGTCGCGCTCGCAGTCTGTTCGTCGAAATTTGCCAGACGTCCCAGTCCGTCGCTTACCCCTCCCAACCGCTCATACCTGACTCCAAGGTTCAATGTGAGCCGTGAAGTCACCTTATAGTCATCTACGACAAACGCATTGCCATCCAGCACCCGCCACTCTCGCGAAGCATCCAGCGGCGCATCCAGCGAAGCGTACACATTTCCAAATGGCAAGCCGTAAGGTGTTCCGGCCTGTCCCAGCAGCAGGTCTGGAATCGTCAGGAAAAGCATACCGGCCAAATACTGGAACGTTGCCAGGTTGTTCTGCGGGCGCGTGATGCCACCTCCAAAGCGCAGTGTGTGATGGCCTTTCTGCCAGGCCAACGTGTCCTGCGCCACGTATGTATTCTGCGCGATGAAAACATTTTGTCCATTTCCACCCAGGGTCGGCAGACCTGCCGTATAGATTGCTGGGAGCTGGTCAAAGACACCGTAGGTTTTCACCCCGATTTGCGAGTAGGAGAACGCCTCCTGCTGCGCGTCGTCGGAGAACTGCCGGTGATAGCCGATCTCCGCCTGGTTCAGCACATTGTTTGTAAAGGTGTGACTGTACGTCAGGGAAAAATTCCGGAAGTGCTGTTTGGTGACGTAGGGGAATCCGGGGGCCGTAGGGCCGCCAAGGTTGGCAGTGGGCAAAGAATTATCCTGGCTGCTGTTAGAAAAGAAAAACCGGACTTGCCATTGATCCTTAGTCGACTGGTTCCAGTCCGCGTTGGTCATAAACTGCTCTTCGTAGTAGGTGCAAGGAATGCTCGCCGAATAGCTGCCCACGCCACCGTTGATCGTCTGGGGAGTCGGGATCAGATACTGTCCATTGGGCAGCTTCATTTGAAATAGCGCCAACGCCTGCGGGCTGATGTTCGATCCGTCTGCAGCAACAGAAGGGCCAACAGGCAGTCCTGTGATCTCCTGGATAAGGGTTGGCTGACCGGCAAACATCGCCCCCAGCGCGCCGGCCGACCGGTCATTCGTCAAGGGCGCCATGGCGAAAGTGGTTGAGCAGGTCGGATCGATTCCATTCAACTGCCGCGTGCCCTGATAAGAGGTAAAGAAAAGAAGTTTGTTAGGAACGATCGGGCCGCCAAAGGTCATTCCATACTGATTTTGTCGCAGCTCCTGCCGCGGCAGGCCATTGTATTTCTGGAACCACTCGTTGGCGTTTAGAGCGTCATTGCGGAAAAACTCGAACAGGCTCCCGTGAAACCGGTTGCTACCAGTCTTCGTAACAACGTTAACGTTCGCGCCGGCGTCGCGTCCGTATGACGCATCATATTGGCCGGTCTGCACCTTGAATTCCTGAATCGCGTCAGGATTCGGCACGGCGACTCCACCACTGAATGAGCCGCTCTGCTGGAAGTCGTTGATCTCGACTCCATTCATCTGAAAATTGTTGTCATTGTTCGAGCCGCCCGCCGCAACAAAGGCGTCGCCGCCGTCGCTTCCGTTTCCGCGGCCCAGTTCCCCTGCATTCATCACATCCGCTGCAACTCCTGGAGAAAGCGCAATGATCTGCGTATAGTTTCGCGTCACCAGGGGCATGCTTTCCACCACCAGGCTGTCGGCCACGCGCCCTAACGAACTCGTATCGGTCTGCAGTTGCTCGCCCGCACCGGTGACGTCCACCGACTCCCTGACGCTCCCCACTTCCAGCCTCGCGTTCAAGTTTCCCGTCTCCGTCACCGTCACCGTGATTCCGCGGTAGGTCGTGACCTTGAAGCCCTGCTTGGTAATCTCCACCGCATACGAACCCGGAGCCAATAGCGGCACCGAGTAATTGCCGTGACTGCTCGACGTAGCAGTCCGTGACTCGCCGGTGGCCTCATTGGTCGCCTTGATCGTTGCACCGCTGACGACCGCTCCCGACGGATCCGAAACGATTCCGACGATTGCGCCTGTGCCTGCCGTCTGCGCGCCGCTCAACATGCTCGCCGCCAGCAGAAGTCCGCCCGTCAACGCCGCAAGTAACTTCATGGAATCCTCCTCGACCCGCTCGCTCACGATTCCAAGCAGGAATAGATGAAATATTTGTTTCTATTCTCTGCAGATGAGTTGGAAATTTAGGCCTTGTTTGGACCTGCTGTCAAGCTGAAAAAAGCATTCTGGCTAGTCTCTTTCTTCGATCCTGCCGCGGATTTCGTCCGGGAAATCCAGATTCTATTTTGCACTGTTGCCCTCTTTGGATTACCCGTTTGCGCTATGCTGCGAATGAAACGCAGGTTTCACATCGCTCTCGGATTGATCCTCCTCGGCCTTAGCCTCGGCATCGAGACTGTATGCTTCCCCCGGCCATTCATCTTGGGGCAGATCTTGGGCTCGCCCTTCCCCAGCCAACCGCAAACTGAAACTTTGGCTCTTGTGAATGAATCTGCAATCGACCTAGCGGTCATCCTGACTGTGTGATGTAATGGTCGCCGTGCGCGCCGCATGGCCGACTCTTACCGCGCTGATCCTCGCCCTCACCCTGACGGGCTGTCAGCACACGCCGCAGAGTGCGGTCGACCGCCTTCATCCCTGCAAGATTGATGAAGGACCTACCGAGGCTTTCTGCGGCACCTACACCGTTTTCGAAAACCGCGAAACCAAGGCGGGCCGCCAGATCGCGCTCAAGATCGTGATCGCGCCCGCGCTCAAGCGCAATCCGGCTCCCGATCCTTTATTCATCTTCGAAGGCGGACCCGGCGGTGGCGCGGCCACTCTGGCGGAGTATCGCCTCCCCATGTTTCATCGCTTCCAGGTCGACCGCGATATTGTCCTCATCGACCAGCGCGGCACCGGCGGCTCCAACCCTTTAAACTGCGAGCCTGAAGATCGCGAAGAGGAAGACTTCTCGAAGATCGACGACTATCCCGTCGAACGCCTGCGCACCTGCCTGGCGCAACTCAAAGCCGACGCGCGCTTTTACACCACGGCCATCGCCATGGATGACATCGACGAGGTCCGCCAGTACTTGGGTTACAACACAATCAATCTCTGGGGAGGTTCCTACGGCACGCGCGCCGCTCTGGTTTATTTGAAGCGGCACGAGAGTTCAGTGCGCGCAGTCGTTCTCGACGGGGTCGCTCCTCCTGACATGCGCCTTCCTCTGTACATGCCGCGTGACGGACAGAGAGCGCTCGATCTCATGATCGACGATTGCGCCAAGGACGCCGCTTGCGGCAAGAAATTTCCCAACCTGCGCGAGTCCGCGGCAACCATGTTCGCGCATGCGGCGGCCCGGCCTCACATCACGTTCACGCATCCCCGCACCGGAAAATCCGAGCAGATGACCATCTCCCAGCGCATGATTGCCATGATCATCTTTAGTGCGCTCTACGATCCCACGCTCACTTCCTTGTTGCCGCAACTCATCACCGACGCCGCGCAGGGAAATTACCAGGGACTGCTGGCGCTGGCATTCTCCCGCGACATGCCCAAGGGCGCGATGAGCGAGGGCATGTTTCTTTCCGTGGTTTGTGCCGAAGACATGCCGCGCATTCAACCCGACGAAGTCGCTCACGAAGCCACCGGCCGCTTTCTCGGAACCGCTTTTTATGACACCCACATGAAGCCCTGCGAATTCTGGCCCAGGGGCACGGTCAGCGACGATTTCTATCAGCCCGTCGTCTCCAGCAAGCCCGTGCTGATTTTTTCCGGCGAGGACGATCCCATCACTCCGCCCTCATGGGGCGATCACGTCGCGCAGTCCCTCGCCAACTCGAAGCACTTCATTGTCCCCGGCTCCGGGCACATATCCTTAATGCACGGCTGCACGCCCGAACTCGTTGGCAAGTTCCTCGACCAAGGCAGCGCCAAAGATCTCGACGGAACCTGTCTGCAATCGCAACACCGGCCGCCATTTTTTGTGAACTATACCGGAGGCGACCAGCCGTGATCGAAATCCGTGGTCTGCGAAAAAACTTCGGCACGGTGGAAGCAGTTCGCGACGTAAGCTTCAGCGCCAGCGACGGCACGGTCGTCGGCCTCCTCGGACCGAATGGAGCCGGCAAGACCACCACCCTGCGCATGTTGTCCGGACTCATGCGCCCCGATGCAGGCAGCATTCGTGTCGACAACATCGACGTCGTCGCCGATCCCATCAACGCTCAAAAACACATGGGTCTTCTTCCCGATTCGCGCGGCTTGTATCCGCGCCTGACGCCCATGGAGCACATCCAATACGTCGGCCGCCTGCACGGCATCGACGGCTCCAGCCTGACCGCTCGCATTCGAACGCTGCTGACGCGCCTCGGCCTCAACGAAATCGCCAATCGCCGCGTCTCCGGATTCTCGCAAGGGGAACGCACCAAGGTAGCGCTGGCTCGGGCTCTCGTGCATCAACCTCGCAACGTAATTCTCGACGAACCTACCAACGGCCTCGATGTGATGAGCACCCGCGCCATGCGAGATGTGATCCGAGAACTTCGCCGGGACGGCTGCTGCGTGCTGTTTTCCAGCCACATCATGCAGGAAGTTTCCGCGCTCTGCGATCGCATCGTCGTCATCGCTCAAGGCAAAGTTGCCGCCGACGGCACGCCCGACCAGCTCCGCAGCCAGACCGGCCGTGAGAATCTCGAAGACGCCTTCGTCGCTCTTTCCGGCCTCGAGGCAGAGGCAATCTCGTGAACATGCTTCGCATGGTGTGGATTGTGCTCACCAAGGAGTTGCGCGACGGCCTGCGCGACCGCCGCTCGATTTCGACCGCCCTATTCGGCGCCGCGCTAACCCCAATTCTCCTCGGTGGCATGTTCTCAGTGATGGCGAGTCGCGGCCGCGATGCCGAAGAAATTAAGTTGCCCGTCGCCGGAGTCGAAAATGCGCCTGCCTTTGTCGACTGGCTGAAACAGCAAACCGGTGTCCAGGTCGTGCCCGCGCCTGCCGATCCCGAGCAGGCGGTCCGCGATCGTAAGGAAGATGTAGTACTCATCATCGCGAAGGACTTCACCAAGGACCTCGGCCGCGCCGTCCCCGCACATGTGAAGCTCATCAGCGACTCCACTCGCGACAGCGGCGAGCGCAAAGTGGCTCGCGCCCGCGCACTCGTGGAGACTTACTCCGGCCAACTCGCCGGCCTTCGCCTGATTGCCCGCGGAGTCTCCCCCGCTGTGGCCGTTCCGGTGCGTATCGAAGATGTGGAAGTTTCCAGCGCTCAGGAGCGCCTTGCCTTGCGGCTCAACATGCTCCCGCTTCTGCTCATCCTGGCAGCGATGATGGGAGGGATGCAAGTCGCCATCGATGCTACTGCTGGCGAGCGCGAGCGCGGATCGCTCGAACCTCTACTGCTCAACCCTGTCCCTCGCATGGCAATCGCTGCCGGCAAATGGCTGGCCTCGTCCGCCTTCGGCTGCGGCTCAGTCCTGTTCGCGCTCCTGCTCACCATCAACGTGATGCGCCGCGTTCCCTGGGAAGATATGGGAATCCGCTTTCGCGTCTCCGATGCAGATTTGATGAGCCTGCTCGCCCTGGTTCTGCCGCTCGCGCTGTTCCTGAGCGCGGTAGTGATGTTCGCCTCCACCTTCGCTCGCTCTTTTAAAGAAGCGCAAGGCTACATGGGCATGCTGGTCCTATTGCCGATGTTGCCTGGCGTGCTCTCCGCCTTGTATCCCATGTCGAATCGCCCGTGGCTGGCGCCCGTTCCGATTCTCGGCCAGTACGCGCTGGCGGCCGATGTCCTCGGAGGTCAGCCCCCGCCTGTTTTTCTTTATGTGATCGCCGGCGTCTCCGTGATCATCTGCGCCCTCGTGTTGCTGGCGTTGACCTCGCGCTTGCTCCAGCGCGAGGCCATTATTTTCGGCCGTTAGGGCTGGCTTCTCCGCACCTCCGCCTGTGAGCCTCGTCACAGCCGAATACTCCGCTTCGTCCTACAATCCACGCCAGTATTGCTGAATCGAAGGCCGAAGACCGATGCATTCGGTCTCGCAGACAAGGCAGGTACCCACATGGCTTCGCAATATTTCTTCTGCACGCAATGTCATAAGAAACATACAGCTCATCACAAGCTGTTCGATACTCTTTACGATTTTCAGCGAGCCACTCCCGAAGACTGCCCGTCGTGCGGTGGAACGCGCGAGCTGCATCTGACTCTCGACTTCCAGTTCGGCAGCGGCGACGGCGATTTCACGGTCGTATCCGCATCCCTTCCCGAAAAGCTGGACTCCTGGCTGGGCGAGGAACAAGAAGAGGTGACGTTCTATCCTTTTCTGGTGGTCCTCGAGAACCACAGTGGCCAGCGTTTCTGCTGGATGCCTTACTGGCACGTTACTGGTAAGGAAGCACGCTACGGCCAGCATGCCATCTGCCTCGACTATGCTCAGTTTGACAGCCTGATCGCTCAGGCCAAGGACACAGTCGAAGAAAAAATGCTGGAGATCGTGTAGGTAGATTGTCCGCCGCAGCTTGTCGAGCGCGATGCCGTCGACGGGCGTCGCGTGAGGTCGAATGCGTTTTGAAATGGCACGGCTTCAGCCGCGCCGCAAGCACCACAAAATCAATCGCGGCTTTAGCCGATGAGGTTGAGCAGCGGTCCTAGCCCGCTATTCCCATCTTCTCTGCCTGCGCCATCAACTTCAGCGCGCGTTGCACCACCGGAGCGTCGATCATCTTCGAGCCCAGGCTGACCACTCCCAGCCCCTTCTGCTCTGCCTCGCGATACGACGCAACAATTTTCCGAGCCCTCTCGATTTCCACTGCCGTCGGAGCAAATGCCTCATGAACCACCGGAATCTGCGCCGGAATGACGCAGCCCATGCCCTCGAACCCCAGCGCCCGCGAATTCAGTCCCCAGGCGCGCAGGCCGTCCAAGTCGTCCGCGTCGCCAAACACTGAGTCGATCGCCTGCAACCCCGCCGCATGCGCCGCATTCACCACTCGCTCTCGCGCATACAGCGACTCCGCTCCGCTCGCCGTCCTCGCCACGCCAAGGTCGGCCGCATAGTTTTCCAATCCGATAGCCAGCCCTGCAACATGTTCGCTGGCCTTCGTGATCGCGAATGCATTCTCAATGCCGAGCGCTGACTCCAGTATCGGCAGAATCCACAGCGGCCGCGTGATGCCATAGCCGGATCTAAGCGCAAAAATGAGTTTGTAAGCCTCGACGATCTGTTGCGGACTCTCCACTTTCGGAATCAGAATCAAATCCGGGGATTCGGGAATGATCTCATTCAAGTCTTCCAGCCCCAGCGGCAGTTGATTGATCCGCACCATGCGCTCGCATTCCAGAAAGTCAACCGCGCGCAAGGCATTGCGCACCAGCAACCGAGCCGCAGTTTTTTCCGCAGGGTGCACCGAGTCTTCCAGATCGAGGACGATGGCGTCCGCCCCGCGCGCAGCCGCGCTGGTTAAGTATTTCGGCTCGTTGCCGGGCACATAAAGCAGCGAGCGCCGCAAGCGGTCGCGTGAGGAAGCCTTGCGGCAAAGCGATCTGATCCGGAAGCACGCGCCGCCCCTCGCCCAGTCCGGCGCGGCGGGCCGCCGCCTCGATGCGGGCAGAAATCACGAATGGCGGCGCACCCTCATCGTGAATCTCAACCCGCGCGTGGCGCACGCCGAGTTCGGCCAGCACTCTCTCCGTTTGCCGCCGCATCTCTTCGCCGTAAGCAGGTCTCAGGCGCGATTCGAATTCGATCTCAGTTCGTCCACTTCCTCGAGTCTCGATCTCTACATACAGATCAGAGTGAATTTCCGGCCCGTAATGTCCCGCTTTACCGATATGTCTTTCTGTCGTGACCGTCATGTTGATCACCTCGCGCTGCGCGCCCCCGCTAATTCCGCGCGCTCGTTCTCGGGGGTTGTCTGCTGTTCAAGTTCCGCCAGAACGGCGTCGGTCATCTGAATCGTCGTAGCCGCGCCCTGGCTGATGGCCTTGGCGCTGCCAGGAATGCGCATCATGTCGTACGTGCGCACCTTGCCCTCTTTGATCACGGTGGCAATCGCCTCGCGAATGCGCCGCGCCTTCGCGATTTCGCCGACGTGCTCCAGCATCATCACTGCGGAAAGGAACATCGCAATCGGATTCACGATCGGCGGATCCAGTTCCGCATACTTCGGCGCGGATCCATGCGTCGGTTCAAACACCGCAACTTCATCCCCGATGTTGCCCGATGCCGCGAAACCCAACCCGCCGATCAGCCCCGCGAAAGCGTCCGAAATCACATCGCCGAACAAGTTCGACGCCACTACCACGCCATAGTTTTCTGGATTCTTGGTCAGCCACATGGTCTGCGCGTCGATGTTCGTCGACCGCAGTTCGATCCCCGGATATTCTTTCGCAACCGCCTTCGCTTCCTCTTCCATCAGGCCCGACGTCTCGCGCAGCACGTTCGGCTTCTCGCAAACCGTAACCGATTTGTAGCCATACTTCTTCGCCCACTCAAATCCAGCTTTGCAGATGTTGTGCGCGGCGCGGCGCGTGATGATCCGCACCGAAATTGCCAGATCCCGTCCCGGCACAGCCCCGAACGGCTTGAACTTGGCATGTGTCTGCAGCGCGGCGCGCACCTGCTCTGGCGGATTGGTCCACTCCACTCCGGCGTAAAGCCCTTCGGTGTTCTGCCGGAAGACGACTACATTGACCAACGGTTCCTCGAATCCGCCCGCCCGATTCTTTCTAATAAAATTCAGCGGATTGCCCGGAAACGAAATGCAAGGCCGGATGCACGTATGTAGATTGAACTTCTGCCGCATGGTCACAATCGGACTGAAATACGAATAGCCCTTACCCTTCAATTCCGGCGCCAGTTCGGCTTCCGCCTCTTTCTTGGGCTTGGAGGTGATTGCCCCGAATAATCCCAGCTTGTGTTGGGCCAGCAAATCAATCGTGCTGTCGGGCAGAGCGTTGCCTTTACGGCACCAGCATTCCCAGCCGATATCGGCATGAATGTATTCCGCTTCGAATCCCACCGCGTCAAGCAGGCGCAGCGCCTGCGGCAGAACCTGGTTGCCGATTCCATCTCCGGGCATCGTAACTACGGTATGTTTTGCCATCACTAGTCTCCTGACATAACAAGGGGTTGCGGGCTCTCGTCGTGAATATTCAGCCCTAATTTTTTTGCGATCACATTCTCCGCGCCGCCCGCGATCACCAGCGACTGTGGAACGCTTCCCAGCGGCGGAAATCTAAAACTCTCATCGCCCCAGCGCACGGTTCCGGTGGTGAAGTCGATAGCCACTTCTTCTCCCGGGATGATCGTTTTCTCTTGCCCGGCGATCTTGCTCGCAAACTGTTCTCGCAGGCGCTTCACCAGCGCCGGAACTTCAATGCAGATAAATCCGTTGTTGTAGGCGTTACGCAGATAAGTCTGCGAAAAACTGCCCGCGATCACCAGCGGAATGCCTTTCGCCTTGAGACAGGTAACCGCCTGCTCCCGGCTCGATCCGGTGCCGAAGTTGAATCCTCCGACAATCACATCGCCGGCCTGCGTGCGCGCCCCAAATTGGGGATCGTAATTTTCCATGACCACCTTCGCCATCATGGCGGGCGTCATGTCATCGCGATACGTATAGTCCTTGCCGTAGATCGCGTCCGTATTCAAGTTGTCCTGCGGCAGGAAGACGAGCCGCCCCTGAATCTGCTCAGGAAATCCCGGCAGAATTTCTACTCGTTCGGTCGAGCCTCGATCCGACGGAAATCCATCCGCCGGAAACTCGCTGTACTGGCGCGCCGGAACCTGTTCGGCAAATGAACGCGGTCCAGTGATGTAGCCCGCGACCGCCGACGCAGCCACAACTTCCGGGCTGGCCAGATAGCATTGCGCCTCGCGCGATCCCATCCGGCCCTTAAAATTTCGATTGGTCGCGGAAATCCCCACCTCACCTTTCTCCAGCAGTCCGGTTCCGAGGCCGATGCACGGCCCGCAACTCGGCGGCAGCGGAATCGCTCCCGCATCCAGCAACGTTTGCCAGATGCCGCGATGTTCTGCCTCCCGCTGCACCCACGCGCTGGCCGCGCCCACATAGAATTTAACGGCAGGCGAAACCTTCTGCCCGCGCAACACCAGTGCAGCCGCCTCCAGATCCTCCGCCCGCGAGTTTGCGCACGACAGCAGGTAGGCTCTCTGGATCGCAATGCGCTTCTTCTCAATCGTCGCCAGCGACTGCATCGTCTGCACCGTGTCCGGCCCAGATATGTGCGGCGTGACCTGATTCAAATCGAGAACGATGCGCGCCGAATAGTTCGCGTCCAGCATCGGGAGCCGGAGGATTCGCGGCCCAGCGCTGAATGTCCGTCTCGCTGAAGCGCTCAGTCGCAATCGCTTGCAGTTCCTGCCGTACCCGGCGCAAATAGCGGATCGTCACCTCGTCCACCGGGAACCATCCGACAATCGGCCCCCACTCGGTGCTCATGTTGGCAATCGAGAATCGCGCATCCATCGAAAGGCTGGCCACGCCCGGCCCGCTGAATTCGATCGCCGCATTCAAAACTTCATCGTGGTTGTAGAGCCCGCACAGCGTGATGATGACGTCCTTGCCCGTCGTGCCCTCCGGCAACTTTCCTTCCAGCACAACCTGCACCGTCCGCGGGATCTGCCACCAGAACTCGCCGGTGGCCCACACCGCAGCCGCATCCGTACGCACAATCGGTGTTCCAATCGCCCCCAGAGCTCCGTACATGTTCGAGTGCGAGTCGGATGCCACAACAAATGCTCCCGGCACCACGTATCCGCGCTCCACCATGATCTGATGGCCGATGCCCGATCCTGCTGGATAAAACTCCACGCCCTGCTCGGCGGCGAAAGCCTCGATCGCGCGGTACTTTTTCAAATTCGCTTCTTCCCGGTTCTGAATGTCATGATCAAGCGCAAACACAAGCTGCCGCCGGTCGAAAACTTTCTTCACCCCAATCCCCTTGAACTTGCTCATCACCGCCGACGTGTTGTCGTGCGTCATCACATGAAACGGGCGGATAGAAACGAAGTCTCCGCTGCGCAGCGGCCGCTTCGGACCCTCCGCCAGATGAGCTTGCGCGATTTTCTCCACTACGGTTTGCGCCATGGGAACTTCCTCAGTCTTCTTTCGTCCACTCATCCCCGGCCAGGATTTCACGCCAGCACCGGTTTACGGCTCTTCTCACTTGTTCCCGTCCGCGCCCGTCCTTTAACTTTCGGCGGCTTCGCGGCGCGAACATCAGCCTCCATCAAGGCCATCAGTTCGCTCACCGACCCGGCTCGCTCCAGGTTCCACACCTTTTCCTGCACACGTTTTTGCGCCGCCGGAGTCAGCACTCCCTCCGCCAGCGCCGCAAACTTCTCTTCAATTTCCTGATCGGTCAGCGGATTCCGCGGATCGCCCTTGGGATAATCCAGTTGTTTGTCGAAGCAACGTCCATCTTTCGTCGTGATATGCACAATCACCCTCTGTAACCCGGGAAACACTTTCTCAATCTCTGGATCCGCAACCACTTCAACCTTCGACAGTTGCTCGCGAATCTTCGGATCCATAATCTTTTCCATGGTGAACTGCGCCGGCGTGACCTGCCGGTCGACCAGCGCCGCCGCGATCACATAAGGCAGCGAGTGATCGGCTGTCTCCCTGGTGTGCGGATCGTATTTGCTCGGGTCCGAAAGAATATCCGCCGCTCGCGCCAGCGATCGAATCTGCACGCTTTTCACCTGGTCCGGATGCAGGTCGTTCGCCTTCACCAGATCGAGCACCGCCGAGATCGGCGTGTGGGTCAGCGCTTCGGTCGGAAACGCCTTCATGCCGCAGCGCGTGATCCGCCACGTTTCGCCCAATCCCTCCGTCAGCAGATCGAGCTTCCACTCGGGCCCGAACACATGCGTCAAGCCCTCTTTCCCGTCGATCACGTGCTCCGGCCCGGAATATCCCTTCTCCGCCAGCAGCGCCGCCAGCACGCCGCTCTGCGTCGCCATGGGATCGACGGTGTTCTTCATCATGGTGAGCTTGCCCGCGGTCACCGCGCCCAGCGTGCAGTGCCGGCTGGCCGAAATTCCGATCGCATGCTGAATCTGCTCCCACGAAAGATGCAGCGCTCTCCCCGCCACCAGCGGAGAAACGAAAGCCGTCAGCGTTGCATGATGCCATCCGCGCTCGCGAATTCCCGGAAACGCCGCCTCGCACAGCCGCATCTCGAACTCATGTCCCAGCACCAGCCCGACAATCAATTCCTTCCCATTGCCGCCAGCCCGCTCGCAGCACGCCATCGCCGCGGGAAAAATGTCGGACGGGTGCGACGGATCCTGCTTCCAGTAAATGTCGTTGTAGTCCATGCTGCGAATCATCAGCGCATTCGCCAGCGACGCGGAAACCGGATCCATCCATTCGCCCGGTCCCGATCACCGTGGCGTCTCCGTTCCCGGCAATCTCGGCCAAAACTGACAGCGCGATCTTCACGTCATGCTGTTGGAATCCGCCCAGTGCGCAGCCCAGCGAATCCAGCAGGAAACGCTTCGCCTGATACACCGCCTCCGCCGAAATCTGTTCAAATCGCAAATCGGCCGCCCAGCGCGCCATCTTCGCCGTCACCGTTTCCTTCGCTGCCAGCTTTTGTTCAGCCAACGTCTTTCTCCTTTCGAGCGCTTACTTCGCAGCGCTCGCCTTGAGGTTCTTCGGATTCTTGAATGGCAGGAACGCCATGAAGTCGGCGTGATGCACGATGAATGCCTCGGTCGACCGCTTTACCAGTTCGCCCTCAGCAGCGTGCGCAGCAATCACGTGGCAAACGGCGTCCGGCACTCCGCATTCGAGCGCCAGCGCTACACCCGTAAACGGATGCCGCAGCGCCTCGCCCCGCTCACTTTGCCGGCTCTTGCCGTCGGGCCCAATTTCGTATTCCAGCAACTTGCCCACGTCCGCCAGAATCGCGCCCGCAATCACCGTGTCCATGTCCACCGGCAACGCGTGTCCCATGAATGACTGCATCGCCTTCGCGCTCTCGCGGGCAATATGCACCACGCACCGCTTGTGTTCCATAAATGTGATGGGGCAATTCGGAACCAGAAGAGTAAAGGGGATGCGGTTCAGATCATCGGCTTGCAGCGGACTGCGCTCCAGAGCCTTGATCCAGGTCTCCGTAACTTGTTCTCGCAGTTCGAGATCTTCAATCCACGCGATCTCCGGCCACAGCCGCTGCACGGTCTCCCGCATGCCAAAGCGCCCTCAGAACGAACCCTTCAGGCTAGCCTACGCACCCGTAGCCGAACGACGATCAGGATCACAAGGGTCTGTGATCCGAGTCGGGAACCCGACCGCGATTTGCTCTCCTTTTGGCAGGCTCAGTTCGAGTTCGTCTTGAAGAGGGCGCGGCTTCAGCCGCGCCGTTACCAGCCCAAAATACCCGCGGCTTCAGCCGCCGGGAACTGACCCGCTACCTCTCCTTTTTAGTGGCTGTCGGCCCTTTTCCACGGGTATATACTCGACGTACTCTGTTTGCGCTTGGGCAGTGCGGACATTCCCCAACCGAACGACCCATGACCCGCAGGACCCTATGCAGAAGACGAATCTGCCATTCGATCCTCCCGGCGGCGAGGACCCCGCAAATCAAGGCGGAGGTGTGGGCGTTCCCGTCAAAGGCGACAGTTCCAACTCCTTCGGTTCCGATAGTCCTACGCTGATCGATATTCCAGGCGCGCCCCCGAGCCCGAAACCACGCGTCATCGATCCCGACGCCACTCAAATCGACGTGCAAATCCCGGCTCGTTCCAAACCAGCTGGAAGTTCCCTGGGCTCCCGCTTCGGCGTCGCCGCCGTCCTGCAGATCGGAGACGTTCTCGGCGGTCGTTACGAAATTCTCCACCTTTTAGGCGAAGGCGGCATGGGCGCCGTCTACAAAGCCCGCGATCGCGAACTCGACCGCCCCGTCGCCCTCAAACTCATCCGCCCCGAACTCGCCTCCAACCCCTCCATGCTCGCCCGCTTCAAGCAGGAACTCCTGCTCTCTCGCCAGGTCACGCACAAAAATGTAGTGCGCATCTTCGATCTGGGTGATGCCGAGGGCGTCAAGTTCATCACCATGGAGTTCATCGAAGGGCGCGATTTGCGCTCTCTGATTCAGGAGAAGAAAGAAGTTTTCTCCCGAAGCAGCGGTCGACGTCATGCAGCAGGTCTGCCAGGCGCTCGAGGCCGCGCACGCCGTCGGCGTGATCCATCGCGATCTCAAGCCGCAGAACATCATGCAGGAAGAGAACGGTCGCGTCGTGGTCATGGATTTCGGCCTCGCCCGCACCATGGATGGCGACGGCATGACCCAGACCGGAGCGCTCGTCGGCACCATGGAATACATGTCGCCTGAGCAGGCGCTCGCCAAGGATCTCGATCAGCGCTCCGACATCTTCACCGCCGGCCTGATTCTCTACGAGCTCCTCACCGGCATCATGCCTTTCCGCGCAGAGAGCGCTCTCGCCAGCCTGATCAAACGTACCCAGGAGCGCGCCGTACCCATTTCCAGTCACGACGGCAGCCTGCCCGGAGCCCTCACCGAAATCGTCAGCAAATGTCTGGAGCGCGATCCCACCCTGCGCTATCAGAATGCCGCCGAGTTGCTGCGTGCCTTCGATTCCTGGCAAGGAAAACGGGCCGCCGCCACGCTGGGATTTCATGCCAACGTCAAGCCCTGGGGCCAGACCATTCCCTGGCCCATCATCACGGGCGTTCTCACCGTGATCGTGCTGGCAATCGTCGCCTACATCTTTCGCGAGCCTCTTTTCTCCAGCAAGAAAGCGGCTGGCCCCGCGGTATCGTTGGCCGTCTTACCGTTTCGCAATGCATCCGGTGATCCCGCCCTCGACTGGCTCGGTCCCAGCCTCGCTGAAATGTTGAGCACCGATGTGGGTCAGTCCTCGCGCCTGCACACCGTCTCGCAGGATCGCGTGCATCAGGTTCTCTCCGACCTTCGGGTCGCCCCCAACAACTCGCCGGATCCGACCACGCTGCATCGCCTCGCCGAATTCAGCGGCTCCGACACGCTGGTCTTCGGGCAATACGCCAAGTTCGGCGGCCAGATCCGCATCGACGCCGTCTTGCAGGATCTCAAGCACGATCGCACCGTCCCCATCAAGATTGAAGCCGTCGACGAAAAGGACATCCCCGGCGCGGTCGACCGCCTGGCCGCAGCCGTGCGCGAAAACTTGTCCTTCTCTTCCGACGTTGTGAAGGAACTGAAAGCCAGCTCCTTCCAGCCCACTTCGCATTCGCCCGACGCCCTGCGCGACTATAACCACGGTGTCCAGCTTCTGCGCGACGGCAAGAACCTCGACGCCGTGCAAGCCCTTCAGTCCGCCACCAAAGAAGATCCCGAATTTGCGCTCGCCTACTCGCGCCTTGCCGAAGCCGACTCCGACCTCGGCTACGATGCCGAGGCCGAGCAATCTTCCCGCAGAGCAGTCGATCTGAGCACGTCATTGCCGGTGGCCGAAAAATATCTGATCGAAGCCACCCACGCCCGCGTCACCAAGGACAACAAGAAGGCCATCGAAGCCTACGAAAATCTCGCCAAAAGCATGCCGGAAGATTCCGACGTCGAATCGGCCCTCGCCAGCCTCTACACCGATACCGGAAATTACGACAAAGCCCGCGCCCAGCTCACCAAACTGCTCGCGCTCGATCCTAAGAACATCAAAGCTCTCTGGCGCCTGGGCGTCCTTGAATTCGTCAGCGGCAATCCCCAATCGGCACTCGAGCCCTTGAATAAAGGTCTATCGCTTTCCGTGCAAGTCGACACCCCAGAGTTAAAGGGCCTCATCCTGCAATCCATGGGTATCTCCTACCGCCTGCTCAACAAGCCCGACGAGGCCATGCGTGATTACCAGGATTCCATGGCCATCAACCAGCGCCTCGGCCTCAAGCGCGCTCTGGCCAGCAATCTCGTCGAAATGGCGATCGTCCAGAACACCCAAGGCAAAGTCGATGCCGCCATCGCCGACTACAATCAGGCGCTCCAACTGCAGCGCGACATCGGCATGAAAAAGGAAGTTGGAGACACGCTCATCGACATGGGCGTCGTCTACCAGGCCAAGGGCGACTACGACCACGCCCTGCAGAACTTCAAGGAGTCGCTGCAGATTCAGCGCGACTCCAACGATGAGAATTACCAAGGGCTCTGCCTCAACAACATCGGCAGCGTCTACCTGGAAAAAGGCGATACCGACAACGCCCTCACCTACCTGCAGCAAGCTCTCCAGTTGCGCCAGAAGCTCAACGTGCCCACCGCGATTGCCGAGACCGAGTCCGCCATCGGAGAGGTCTACATCAGCACCGGGCAATATGACGAAGCTCTCACCACAGCCATGAAGGCCCTCGATCTATGGCGCAAAGCGGCCGACGCCCGCGGCGCCGCCGACGAATCCCACGACATCGGGCTCGTCTTCCTTTACCAGGGCCGCTTCGGAGCTGCTGTCAAATCGCTGCAGGAAGCAGTCAACGGATATCGCTCGGTCGGTGACAAGGGCCTTTCTATGATCGAAGACCTCAACGATCTCGCCGACGCCCTCGCGCAGGCAGGCCGCGGCTCTGAGTCCGAACCTCTCCTGAAAGAAGAGCAAACTCTGGTTCATGATCTGAAAAACGACAAGATGCAAACCGAACTGCTCAGCACCCAGGGAGATGTAAAGCGCTACGGCGGCGATCTTAAATCCGCCACCTCTCTCTATCAGCAGGCGCTGCAAGCCGGCCAACGCAGCCATGATCCCGACCGGATTTTGCTCTCCCAATTACACCTCGCGGAAATCGCCCTCAACAAGGCCAACGCCGATTCTTCCGTGCGTGAATTCGGAAAGATGAAACAGCAGGCGGACAGCCGCAATCTGAAATATCTATCGCTCGAAAGCTCCGTCGACTCGGCCGAAGCCTTGATTCAGCGCAAATCATATCCGCAGGCCCAACAGGAACTAGAGAATGACCTCAGCCGCAGCGATAAGCTGGGAGCGCATTACCAGGGTGCGCGAATCCAATTTCTGCTCGGCACCGCATTACGCCTCGCAGGCAATCAGCCCGAAGCCTCCCAACATTACCGCCTCACCGTCAAGTCGATCGACGAGATGGCAAAAGACGCCGGAGCAGAAAAAATCCAGGACCGTCCCGACATAAAGTCGATGTACTCGGAAGCCTTGCAATTCTCCAACGCAGCGCGCTAGATTACAGCTGCCCTCAGGCGTCATCCCCAGGCCCCGCCCGAAAATAGCTCCGAAAAAAATACGCCCTCCGCGAATTCCGCGAAGGGCGTGACCTGTAGCCAATAACGAACGCGAACTCTACTTCGTTACCAGCGTCAACCACCTCGTCGTGTTGTTCTTGCTGTTCGGATCGACGTTCGCCTCGCTCACCGCGGCCATGTCGGTGAGTATCGTATTTGCCTTCGCCGTGACGTTCACCGTGATCGCCACCAGCGCCCCGGTCTGGCTCGTCTTCGTCCATACCGGCAGGTTCCCGACGTTGCATGTGCCCGCCACTCCGCCGCAGGAATTCTTCGGCGCCGTAATGGTGCACTGCGGCTGTCCGCCGTTGAACGTGCACGATTCAATGGCGTATCCCGAACTCACGAACGTCGTTCCCGAAGGAATCGCATCCGTCACCGTGACCGCGTCGGCGGTGTTCGGCCCGGCATTAGCCACAAAGATGTAGTAGGTCATGTTCGTTCCGGTTTTCACCAGAAGATTGCCCAGCATCCCTATGCCCACATCCGCCGATCCCACCACCTGATACGTGATGCTCGAAGACGTCGAGTTCCCCGCCACATCAGTTGCAATGGCGTTGAACGTCTGCGTCCCCAATGTCGAAGTGCTCAGCGGCCCGATCGGAGTCGTTGTCACCGTCTGCTGATTTCCCGGAAATGCCTGTGGCGAGCCCGACGATCCGCACTTCGCCACTCCGGAGAAGAAGTTCGACACGGTTGGGCTCGACGGATCGGTACAGCTCACCGTCGCAGACAGCGAAACATTCTGCTGGTAGTAACCGCCCGGAGGATTCAATGCGATCGAGGGAACCAGCGGCTTCGTCGTATCAATGTTGAACGGCACCGTCTTGAACGTGGCCAAATTCGGCCCGGGCGTTCCCGGGGCTACGTTCAACGTTGCTGGATAAACCAATTCCTCAAACGCATCGCAATCCACCGAGAAGTAATGGGCGTCATAAGCGCCCTCGGTCAAATTAGTCGCCGTCCCGTTGTTGTCGAATGTAGTGATCGCGCCGGTTACGCTAAACGTCTGTGCATTCTGCGTCGACCAAGGCGTTGCCGGAGGAACCCCCAGCGCCGGACAAGGCACTGAATTGTTCACCGTCTGTTCAGCCGGCAAGGGGAATGTGGTGTCCAGTATCGTCCCATGCGGTTCCGCTCCGAAAACTACCGAAGCTCCCTGTGCTGCGTGGAAGTTGTTCGTGTTCGGATTCGGCGTCGGCGGCGGCACGCTGCTGAACAAAGCGGGTACCGACGTCCCGTTGAACCACAGCGGAATGCTCGGCGTGGTCTGCCATTCCGGAGCGCAGCAGAAAAATACATACGTCGAATTGGCCGTGGTCGCCGTTCCACCGGTCCTGACCGTGGGGTCTTCGATTTGCGTCATCATGCTCTGCGGACAAAGCGAGTTCACCAGTCCTCCGCTGCTCGGGAAGTTGCACTCCGCCCCCGAAACCAGCGCATCTGGAGCCATCGCCATTCCTGGGGCGTATCCCGCAGGGATGGTCAAAATTCCATTCACGATGCCCGGCTGGTTCTGCGCCAGGTCAATCTGCTGCGTGAACAGAATATTTCTCACATCCGATTGCGGGCAGTTCGCGCCCGCGGCTACGTTATTCGCCGAGGTCGTGCAGGTCTGAGTGTTGACCACGCAAACGCTCTGCCCATTGGCGATCAGGCAAGGAGCGTCGGCCATGGTGGTTCCATTCACAATGGTCGCCCAGTCAAACGGGCTGATCGCGCTCGGCGTCACGAACGGTGTAGTCCCCGGCTGAATGTTGAGATTGCCATTGTTGCTGGAGTTAAGGTAGTCGAAATCAAACTCGACGTGGCTGCCAGTCGTGTTGTTGCTCACGAAATTCTGTGAAAGGCTCCCCGTATTACCCGAAATGATCTGCATTCCCTGCTGCGTCGGATTAAACGTCCAGTTCAGAATGCTCTGCGTCTCAAAATCGCCGCCCGTCGCGCCGGTGAAGCCCACAAGGGCCGTTCCGCCATCGCCCAGGCCAATGCTGCTCAGGTCCACGTTAATCCCCGTTCGGATAGATCGAAGTGCCATCCAGAACCACTTGAATATTCGCCACAGTCGCTGGATTGCAAGTCGGGCAAGCGGGAACGTAAGTGATGGTCACGTTGTGCACAGACCATCGGCGAAGTTGTCGAAGTTCTCGGTGAGGACGTGGCCGCGCCCAACGTCGAGCTCGGTCCGCTGCTCCCGTTGCAAGAAACACCGTGGTGCGACGTATTCCGCCCCGTCCCGCAACTCTGGATCGCCACATGCGCATCCACATTATTCACCGCCGGAGGGTCCCATCCGTTTTGAATAGGAATCGAACTCGATCGCCAGGCTGTTGGGGATGCCGTTCACCCTGGCTGGGATTCGTATTCGCGTCGTGTCCCCGTATCCCAGAGCGCCGCCATTGCCGCCCGTGTAGCCGATCGCAGTTGATTCCGGCGTTCTGAATCACAAATGTGATGCCGTCGGCCGGAGGCGTCGACGGATTCGTAAATTGGAACTGAAAGCTGGTGGTGAATCCGTTCTGCACCACCTGCGGAGTGTTGTACCACGCCGAGCCTGTCTGATTGCCGGAGCTGGACGTGAGCTGCAGCACGGTGCTCGTCCCCGTCACGAACATCGCATTGCCGTTCGTCGACATGCAGCTTTGGTTCGAACTGAAATCCGGCGTGTAAGTCGGCGAGGCCGGGCAATTCTGTCCGGCCGCATAAACTGCGCTCCCGGCAGACATCACGATTGCGATTGCGACCCAAACGGCAAGACGGGTCAGTGGCGTGGCAAATCTATTATCTCGGGGCATGCGAGATCTCCTTAGGACAGGCTGCAATGCAAGGTTGAACCGGGGTCGAAACCTCCCGCTCCACAGAACTTCAGCGGGGTCGCTGGGGAAGGCGCAAGAAATCATACTATGCCAGCCAGCAAAGTCAAGGATTAGAGCCGAGTGCAGGTTCTTGCAGCTTCCTTCCTTAATCCCAGATTTGTCCCCCTCGGAATTGCCCAGGCAGTTCCCCTCATGCCCGGATTTGCGTCTGGAAAGGGCGCGGCTTCACCCGCAAGGGAGCACAAATCAATCGCGGCTTTAGCCCCTGCGGGGGCGGATTCATTACGGCAACTTCACGCCCGCATACATGCCCTCCCACTGTCCTTTCCCCTGTAACTGATTGCCAAAAGTACAGCTTGGACTCGATTCACCCCCGCTCTATCAGCGCATAAATTGCAAACGTGGACCAACCGGTACCACGACGACTGGCGTCCGCATGGGCCCAGAGAGAGAAGGAGTGTTTCCACAATGAATTCGAAATTTTCACGAGGTGTCCTGCTTCTGGGGGTGATGCTTTCGTTCACAGTCGGTATGTGCTGGCCCCAGGACCACGATGAAGCCAGCAGCAAAGACAAAGATCAGTCCGATATCGCCAAGCGCATCGAGGCCTCAGCCCGAGTGCTCGATGAAATCATGGCCGTTAAAGACAAAGCCATTCCCGACAAAGTTATGAGCGACGCCAAGTGCATCGCCGTCGTTCCTTCCATGGTGAAGATCGCCGTCGGATTTGGCGGCAGCCATGGCAAAGGTGTGGCCACGTGCCGCACCGAGCACGGCTGGAGCGCTCCCGCTCCGTTCACCGTCACCGGCGGCAGCTGGGGATTGCAGCTCGGCGGACAAGCCGTCGACCTGGTCATGGTGATCATGAACCAGCAGGGCATGGACCACCTGCTATCCAGCAAATTCAAGATCGGCGCTGATGCCTCCGCCGCAGCCGGCCCGGTCGGACGCGATGCCGCTGCTGATACCGATTGGAAGATGAAAGCAGAAGTTCTCAGCTACTCCCGCGCCCGCGGCATCTTTGCCGGAATCGATCTCAACGGCACGGCGATCACTCAGGATAAAGATGAGACTCGCTTGCTCTATGCCGGCAAGCTGGTTCCTTTTTCCGACATCCTGAACGGGAAAATCACTCCCCCGCAGGAAAGCCGGCCTTTCCTGTCCGCGGTTCGCAAGTATTCTGAGCAGGCCCGGGGCGAGAAGACCACCACTGGTGAATAGTTTGTGCGAGGCGACCGATAGCTCGCGATCAATAGCTAGCTGTTAGGCCAACATTGTTGGGTCAACATAGAGAGGGGATAAACATGTACCTGATATTGCTCGTACTGCTGGTTATGCTGTTGCTGGGGGCCCTACCTACCTGGCCGTACAGCCGCTCTTGGGGATATTACCCAAGCGGCGGTCTCGGCCTGGTGCTCGTGATCGTGCTCGTTCTGATTTTAATGCGCCAGGTTTAAACCGCTAAGCAGCAAAGCTTCAAGCGCCCTCGCACTCGGAACCACCTCGATTGCGAGGGCTATTTTCTGCCCAGTCCCGTTCCTTTTTTGCCTGACCGACGTGGCGGCGGACGCATTCGTCCGCCACCGAGCGAAGCGAGCCTCCCGGACCAACCGCGTCCCGGGCATAGCCAGTAACTCCTGTACTCCTCACCCCTTACGCCCCTGCCCAGTTACAGAATATTTCGCAGATAGATACAGAAGCGCCAGCATTGTTGACCGATCCCCCGCTGGCTATCCTGCAAGAGATGAAACTCTACCAACATTCCCTTCCTTCGAGCAGGAACCGGGCTATGGTGTCCGGTTCCTGCTTCTCGCCTAGATAGGCGCAGAGGGATTGGTAGAAACATCCTCGTGAGTTTGCCAAATTCAGAGTTCGCAACTTTAAGGAGGCATGATGCTGTATTGGGCTTTGGTGTTCCTGGTTGTATCCATCATCGCGGCGGTTCTTGGCTTCGGCGGCATCGCGGTCGCATCCGCCGGGATCGCGAAGATCCTCTTCTTCATTTTCCTGGTGCTGTTCGTCATCACCCTCGTCGCCCATCTGGGACGCGGGCGCGGTGCCGGTATTTAGCTGTCGCTTCCCCTCAATGACGGGGCTGCCGATCTGCGTCGCACGCCGGCAGCTCAAAGGCGGAAGCCTGCTTCACTACTTTAATCGGGAGGTCATTTGCAATGAATTGGGATCAAGCAGCAGGCAAGTGGAATCAATTCAAAGGTTCGGTGAAACAACAGTGGGGAAAGCTCACGGATGATGATCTCACTGTCATCTCGGGCAGCAAAGACAAGCTGGTCGGGAAGATTCAGGAACGCTACGGCATCACCAAAGAAAAGGCCGAAGAACAAGTCAGCGATTGGAAGATGCCCGCCAGCGGCTCCGACGTCGATGACATGCCGCAGAGAAAAGTAGGCTAAGCATCCAACCAAAGAAGACTGCGAACTAAAACGAACGATCCGCCAGAGGTGAGCGGATCGTTCTTTTTTGGACGCGATTTCCACACACGTGGCGGCGGACGCATTCGTCCGCCTGCGAGCGAAGCGAGCCACCCCGGAAGAACCCGTCTCAGGCTAGCAACCGCCGATCACAAGCACACTAGCCCCGACCTCTAATCCCTGCTCTATATCTGATTAGGAACCGCAGGCTCCGGCTCCCGCACCGGTGCGTCCGGATTCTCCGGCGGATCGGGAGGCGTTCTTACCGGATCCGGAGACGGGTCTGCCGGAGCCCGATGCTTTTCGAATTTCATGAAATGTGCCGCTCTTTCTTGCCAGAATTATCGAGTCCGGCCGCCAGGGACGGCTTCCAGATCGGTCAAACTGCAAAGGCCCGACGAGGGCCGCCGTGTGCAGTCACTCCCTGAATGGCCACTTTCAGGACAAGGAGGCCGGATCTCAATACCGCCAATCATACGAAGCCAGCCTGCGATGCAGAATCAGTGGAACCGCGTAACTCAGCCGGGCTCTACCCGTACTACTCCGCATCCCCAGGTCTCTGGCTGACCAGAATCGCCACCGGGAAATATCGAAGCAGACCCGCCACCGGCATGGACTGCGCCCCATCATTCGAAGCCTGCTGGCACTCTCCAGTAAATATGTTGTGGTAACACCGCGCATTCGGGCTGGCGATTTCAATCGACGTATCCCCCCACAAATCCTCGTCACAGATCGTCGCCCGATCGCCCAGCAGCGTGCCGCAAAGCCGGGGTGCAACCACAATCGCCCCTCGCCCTTCGAACTCGCGCTCGAAAGCCACCACGTGCTCACTTCGTTCTCCACTCACCTTCAGCGGAATGTAGCTCCCTTGCTGGAAGAGTGCTGTGTATTCCTTGCGCAAATTCAGCACCTTCCAGCTAAGAAAAAGTTTGGCCGCATCCGGCGCGCCCGTAACCAGTTCCCGAAGCTGCTTCAGAGAATCTTCGCTCAAGGAATTTCCACTCGAAAACTCCGCTCCCCGAATTTCTTCCAGCACCCGCGTCCCTCGCGCATAGTCCACCGCCCGCCGGTTGTCGGGATCCACCAGGGTGAACTCGAAAAGTTCATCCCCCTGGTAAGTGTCAGGCACACCCGGCGAAGTCATCTTCAGCACCGTCGCTGACAGGCTGCTGAATATTCCGATGCGAGCCACCCGCCGCGCAAAGTCTTCGAAGTCGGCCAGAAAACGGTTCCTGCGCGAAGAGTGCGGATCTCCCCGCTCCAGAATCGCTCTAACGAATTCCGCCAGGGCAGCTTCGTATTCCGCATTCGTGTTCGCCCAACTGGTATGCTCCTTCGCCTCCCGAGCCGCTTTCAGCATGTACTGTTCAATGCGTTCCGCAAATTGTTTCCAACTGCTCTCGTCCACTGGCTCTGCCGGCCACGCGCCCACCAGCGTTTGATACAAAAGGTATTCATCATTTCTGGTCGGAGCCGGCACACCATCGAGGTCCCGCTTCTTACCGCGGTTCCAGTCGCGCCACCGGCGCAAGTGCCGCGTCCATTCTCCCGGAATTTCCGACAGCACGTTGATCCGCGCCCGCACATCCGCCGACCGCTTGGAATCATGCGTTGACGACGACAACATCGCATTGGGCCAACTTTTTCTGCGCTCCCCATTGGCGCGGTGAAATTCCTCCACGCTGGTTCCAAACCGGTTCGGATTTCCCCCCACGTCATTCAACGAAACCAGCCGGTTGTAGCGGTAAAAAGCCGTGTCCTCCAGTCCCTTGGCCATCACCGCCGATGTGACCTGCTGGAATTTCATCGCGAAGCGACGCACCGCTCGCTGGTACCACTCTTCTTCCTCGCCGTTAATCTCGATCAGCAAAACTCGCCGCACAAAATCAAACACGCTCAAGTCCGCTGCATCGCTTCTTCTCCGTCCAGCCGCCACCGCCTGCTCCACGTATCGCCGGTCTTCCTCGGATACTTCACGCCCCGTGACATACGTCCGATACACCGGGAAACTGGCAATAATCTCGGCCAGCGCGCTGCGCAAACTATTCAGCGTGAAATCGCAGGTATGCCGGTTGGCCAGCGCAATCCGCGTCAGCAGGTTCGCCAGCACGTTGAGCTCGCTGGCGAGCACCACTTTAAGGATCAGTTTCTTGCAGCGGTAGACCAGATCGCTGTATTCCGGCAGATCCCCGGCAAATGCCCGGTAGATTCGGCTCATCTTCTCGCCGGCGTTGCCATCGACAAACAATCCGTTCACCAGGTTTGCGAATTCATATCCCGTCGTGCCGTCGATCGGCCAATCCTTGCGCAGTCGCTCGTTCCCCGTAAGAATCTTTTCCACCACAACGTACGCCGCCGGCTTGCCCTGACGGCTTTCCGCCAATCCCTGAGTCAGTCGATTCAAATACTGCGCCGGATCGTACAGCCCGTCGGGATGATCGATGCGCACTCCATCCAGCTTTCCCTCTGCCACCAGCTTCAGAATCAAACGATGCGTGTTCTCAAAGACGGCTTCGTTTTCCATGCGCAACGCTGCCAGATCGTTGATGTCAAAGAACCGCCGGTAATTAATGTCGTCGGCCGCCACCCGCCACTGCGCCAGCCGGCACACCTGCGCCTTGATCAAATCATGCAGCAGATCGAAACTGCGCGACTCTCCAGGAGTTCCGTTGAGACGCTTTACGTTGCCCTCGATAAATTCTTTCGCCGCCGCCGAACGCGTGCCCAGAGCCGCCAGCCGCCGCTTCTGCACTTCCTTTTCGCGGTTGCGCAGCGCCTGCTCTTCCGCACTCAAGCCCCGCCGCCCCGGCAGATGGCCGAACGCCGTAGCAATGCTCTGCAGTTCCAGCACTTCGCTATCCGTCTCGCCCAGCGTCTTTTTCAAGCGGTCGAGATCGAACTCAAGAATGCTCGGATACGCCCGCGGAACAACCGGGAAGCGATGCTGAAAATAGAAAATGCTGAATTCCCCGCGCTCCGCATCGAACTCCAGCTTCAGCTTTCCCGCCTCCAGTTCGTCGCCGTACTGATCGGCGAGAATCGGAATCAGTACCTTGCCCTGCAATTCATCCTTAATAGGATCCCAGTCGATGTCGAAGAACGAAGCGAAATCCGACGCCTCGCCGTTTTCCAGCACATCCAGCCACCACGCGTTGTCGCTGCCCATCACTCCCATGTGATTGGGCACGATATCGAGAATCTGCCCCATGCCATGACGGTGCAGTTCAGAGACAAAATGCTCGTAGTCCTCCTCCGAGCCGATCTCCGGATTCAGCGCATTGTGGTCGATGATGTCGTAGCCGTGCAGGCTGCCCGGCCGCGCCCGCAGGTAAGGAGACGCATAAACATGGCTGATCCCAAGCGCGCTTAGATAGGGAACGATCGCCGCCGCATCACGAAACGTAAACGTGCGGTTGAACTGCAGCCGATAAGTCGCAGTCGGAATTTCGCGCTGCCCAGTCATCGCTTGCACTTGCAGAAGCCCGTTGGCGTGATCTCCGGCTCTCCGGGACAGTTTGCCCCTGCTTACGCTAGATGGGGCGATCGAAGGTGCTCCATCAGGGGTTTCCTGCATTCCTACCGCAGGAATGCCTGAGAAAGCTGCCACCTGAACTGCGCACGATTCTAAGCTCTTGCCGTCCGTTATTGCAGCAGCGACCACACCACGGACCACCCCGGCAACGCGCCGCGCGCGAATTCTCTTCGAGCCTCTTCGCTGCTCGCATAGAACGGAGCCGCCGCCTCCACGGTCGCCTGTGATTCCGATCCCAGATTCGCCCGCAGTTGCAGAGTGCCATCGCTGCAGGCCCAATCCACGGCCAGCCGCCGCTGCCCCTCGCAAAACTCTGCCCGCGTAAAGTTCATTCCTCGCAAACGCGGAACAATCATCCGCCCCCGAATCGCCAGCAGTTCGCGATAGAAGCGCAGCCAGTCCGCATGTGATTCCCGCGTCAAGCTTTCCCAGTTGAGCTTCGACCGCAAGAACGTCTGCTCCGCATTCGGGTCCGGAATCCGCTCGCGAAGCTCGGCTGAATTAAATTGCGCGAAGCGCGCAAACTCGTTCCTCCGGCCGTTGGTGACCGCCTCCGCCAGTTCACCGCTGAAATCGCAGAAGAATAAAAACGGCGACCCCGCCCCGAACTCCTCGCCCATAAACAGCAACGGCGGAGCCGGAGCCAGCAGCAAAATCTCCATCGCTGCTCTCAATGCCTGCGGAGACGCCAGTTGCCCGATCCGTTCTCCCAGCGCGCGATTTCCAATCTGATCGTGATTCTGCAGAAACGAAACGAATGCCGAAGGCGGCAAACCCGCAGTCGACTCTCCCCGCTTGCCGTTGTGATATTCCGAAAAGTCTCCCTGATACGCAAACCCTTCCGTCAAACAACGACTCAGCCGCCCAATCGCATGCCCCGCATAGTCCGCATAATATCCGTCCGATTCTCCCGTGATCAGCACATGCACCGCATGATGTATGTCGTCATCCCACTGCGCGTCGTACAACTCAACGCGGCCCTGCGCCCCTCGCTTCAGATAATGAGCCGCGTTGTCGCCATTTTCCAGCACGAGGTGAATCATCCTCTCGTCGCCAAATGTCTTCCTCACCCGCTCCGCCAGTTCGCTCAGAATGTCCTGCGTCGAGTCGTCCACAATCGCGTGCACCGCATCCAGACGTAATCCATCAAAGTGAAACTCCTCCAGCCAGTAGATCGCGTTGTGAATGAAGAAATCCCGCACCACGCGGCTCTCCGGCCCGTCGAAGTTGATCGCATCTCCCCAGGGCGTGCTGTGACGATCGGTAAAAAATTGCGGTGAGTAGGCCCGCAGGTAATTGCCGTCCGGACCGAAGTGGTTGTAGACCACATCCAGAAACATCATCAGGCCGCGCGCGTGCGCGGCCTCGACCAGGCGCCTCAAATCCTCCGGCCGCCCATACGTGCTGTCCGGCGCATACATCAGCACGCCGTCATATCCCCAATTGCGCCGTCCCGGAAAATCCGCCACCGGCATCAGTTCGATGGCGGTAACGCCCAAATCGCGCAGGTAATCGAGCTTCTGCTCAACCGCGCGAAAGTTGCCCTCTGGCGTAAACGCGCCCACGTGCAGTTCGTAGATGACAGCCTCTTCCCACGGTCGCCCGCGCCAGTCGGCATCCTTCCACGCAAAGGCCCTCGGATCGACCACCTCGCTCGGCCCATGCACATCCTCCGGCTGAAATCGCGATGCCGGATCAGGAACCTCCACGCCACCGTCAATTCGAAATCGGTAGCGACTTCCGGCCTGAGCTCGATGCGTAACTAACTCGTACCAGCCGCCCTCCCGAGCTCCAAGCGAATGTCGCTCCCCACCCTCCAGACAGAGCTCGACCCGCTGCGCCTTCGGAGCCCACAAGCGAAAACGCACGCTGCCGTCATCCTGCACTTCTGCCCCGAATGGCATGGTGTGATTACGAATCATGCCTTCGGTCCTGGCGAACCCGGTCACGCGGACGTTCCACCAAAAGCGCCAGCGAGCGAGCCTGCAGCAGATACGCCGAATTCGCTTCGTGAGAAAGCCCCGGACTTTTTCCATTCGATAACGCGGTGTCGATCAGCGACACCCACACCATGCCCGACGCTACCGTAGGCAGGCGGAAAGGGATCTCCTCATGATGCGCATTCATCAAAAGCACGAAGTTGTCATCGGTGACCGGCTGCCCGCGCTCGTCCATCTCCTCCACTGCCGATCCCGAGAGAAACACTCCCAAAGTCTTCGCGTTGGCCTGATTCCATTCCTCGTCCGTCATCTCCGACCCATCCGGCCGCAGCCACAAAATGTCTTTAACGCCCGCGCCCTTGATCGCCCGCCCCAGAAAGAAATTCCGCCGCCGCAAAACTGGATGTTGCTTGCGCAAGCTGGTGAGTTTGCTGACCAGGTCGATCAGCTCTGCGTGACGGCTCGCATCGTCCCAGCTGATCCAGCTGATTTCGTTGTCCTGGCAGTACGCGTTGTTGTTCCCGCGCTGCGTGTGATTCATGGCATCGCCCGCCAATAGCATGGGCACGCCTTGCGAGAGCAACAGCGTCGCCAGAAAATTTCGTTTCTGCTGCGCCCGCAGCGCGTTCACCGCCGCATCGTCCGTCGGCCCTTCCACTCCGCAATTCCAGCTCCGATTATTGTCGGTGCCGTCGCGATTCTCCTCGCCGTTCGCCTCGTTGTGCTTCTGGTTGTAGCTGACCAGATCATTCAGCGTGAAGCCATCGTGCGCGGTAACAAAATTAATGCTGGCATACGGCCGCCGCCCGCTCCGCGCGTAAAGATCGCTCGACCCGGTAATGCGATATGCCAACTCCCCAATCTGCCCACCATCGCCTTTCCAATACGAGCGCAGCGCATCGCGATAGCGATCGTTCCACTCTGCCCATCCCACCGGAAATTTCCCCACCTGATATCCGCCCTCACCCAGATCCCAAGGCTCCGCAATCAGCTTCACCTGCGACAGCACCGGGTCCTGGTGAATGATGTCCAGAAACGCTCCCAGCCGGTCCACTTCATGCAGTTCCCGCGCCAGCGTCGCCGCCAGATCAAAGCGGAATCCGTCTACGTGCATGTCGAGCACCCAGTAGCGCAGGCTGTCCATGATGAGCTGCAGCACGCGCGGATGCCGCATGTTCAGCGTGTTTCCCGTGCCCGTGTAGTCCATGTAATAGCGCGGATCGTCCTGCAGCACCCGGTAGTACACCGGATTATCAATTCCCCGAAACGATAGCGTCGGCCCCATCTGGTTGCCCTCGGCCGTGTGGTTGTACACCACGTCGAGAATCACCTCGATGCCCGCCGAATGCATCGTCTTCACCATGGTTTTGAATTCGTTCACCGAATTCGTCGACAAATACCGCGCCGCCGGAGCGAAGAATCCAATCGTGTTGTATCCCCAATAATTCCGCAGCCCTCTCTCGATCAGTTGCCGGTCGTCCACGAAATAGTGCACCGGCATCAATTCAATCGCCGTCACTCCCAGCTTCAGCAGATGGTCGATCACCGGCGCCGTCGCCAGCCCGGCATAAGTTCCGCGCAAAGTTTGCGGAACCTGCGGATGCTGAATCGTGAACCCCTTCACGTGCGTTTCGTAAATGATGCTCTTGTGCCACGGAGTGTTCGGCGGACGGTCCGTGCCCCACGTGAATGCCGGATCAATCACCATCGCCTTCAGCATTCCCGGAGCGCTGTCGCGCCGGTCAAACGAAAGATCGTTCTGCTTGCTTCCAATGCGATAGCCGAAGTGCGAATCGCTCCACTTCAGATCGCCAACAATCTGCTTGGCATATGGATCAAGCAGCAGCTTGTTAGGGTTGTAGCGCAGTCCCTTCGCCGGTTCATAAGGACCGTACACGCGATAGCCATAAAGCAGCCCCGGCCGCGCCTCCGGCAAGTAGCAGTGCCACACCTGATCGGTTTGCTCGCTGACATTGACGCGCTGCAGTTCGCGCCGTCCCGTACTGTCGAACAGGCACAACTCCACCCGCTCCGCGTGCTCGGAGAAGAGCGCAAAATTCACGCCTTCCCCATCCCACGTGGAGCCCAGCGGGTACGGCTTGCCCGGCCACACAATAACTTGACTTTGGATTACCATGCCTGGCGTTCAGCGAGAGCGCAGAATTCCCTCGTCTCCTTATAGCGTTGAGCTAAGCGCAACTCCATCCGCGTGCCACTGTACCGCAGCCGAAACGACTCCTGACCGCCCCGCCGAACAATCCTGTACGAAGTCACCCCAGGGATTGAGCGCGGGTATAGACCTTCGTGATACGTCGTGTCCTTCGTGGTTCTCGCCTGGGCTCTTTCCTCGCACCCTACAAAGGTTTTCCCATCTCGCTCCGCAGCCGCGCATAGCCGGGCTTCAGCGTCTTATAAATCAGATTGATGCGCTGCCCATAAGGCAGAAACGCGCTCTTCATCGCATTGATCGACAACTTCTCGAAATCATCAATCCCCAGCCCGAAAGTTTCCGCCGCCGCTCCGAATTCCCGCGTCATGCTTGTATTGCTCATCAGCCGGTTGTCGGTGTTGAGCGTCACCCGAAACTTTTCCTGGTACAAAATCTTGAAGGGATGCTGCCCCAGACTCGGCGTCGCCCCGGTATGCACGTTGCTCAGCAGACAAATCTCCAGCGGGATTCGCTTGTCCAGAACATACTGCGCCAGATCCCCCAACTTCACCGCCTTGCCATCGGCCACCGCGATGTCGTCGATGATCCGCGTGCCATGCCCAATGCGATGCGCCCCGCAATATTGAATCGCCTGCCAGATCGATTCCTTCCCATATCCCTCGCCCGCATGCACGGTAATGTTGAAATTTTCCCGCTGAATATAATGAAACGCGTCGACGTGCTTCTTCGGAGGAAATCCGCCTTCCTCACCCGCCAGGTCAAAGCCCACCACCCCGCGCGCCCGGAAGTCCACCGCCAGCTCCGCCATCTCCAGCGAAACGTTCATATTCCGCATGGCGCAGATGATCAGTCCCGATTGCACTCCAAAATCCTGCCGGCCCCGCGCCATCCCCTTCAGCACCGCCGAAACTACCTGCTGGTGAGTCAACCCCTTGCTCGTATGAAAAATCGGCGCAAACCGAGTCTCGTAATAAACCACTCCATCCCGGCTCAAGTCCTCGGCCTGCTCGTAAGCCACGCGTTCGATCGCCTCTTCCGTTTGCATCACAGCAATGGTGTGGCGAAATCCTTCCAGATACTTCCCCAGACTCCCCTGGTTCGCGCCCTGATGAAACCATTCCGCGAGAGCCTCAGCATCGTCTGTAGGCAGATCCTTATAGCCCTCTGCCCGAGCCAGTTCGATCACCGTCTTCGGCCGCAAAACTCCATCCAGATGCTCGTGCAGCAAAACCTTGGGCAGCTTTCTCAGCAGGGAATTATCCAATTTCATTGCAATTCCTTCGTATCCTTAATGATCTTCAAAACAGACTCTGTGAACCTCTGTGCCCTCTGTGGTGAAGATTTTCTGCGAAAAACCGCAAGCCACTCCCAGGCTCGCCTCCGTATTCCCGATTCCCGGATCGGGATAAAACCCAACTGAATCCACTCCTCCCACGCGCAAAATCACATTCTATCGCCCGCTCTCCGGTATACGTTCAAATTGCATCAGCTCAAAGAAGACCCGGATCTCGGTCCGGCTCTCCTTCGTGTACCTTCGTGCCCTTAGTGGTTAAACGATTTTATGTTTTCCCCCGCAGCGGGTATTACGCGAGCCATCGTACGCAGCCTGGACTGGGCCGCCGCACATCTGCACCTCGAGAACGGCAAAGCCCAACATCTGCGCACCGGCATGCAAGGCGAAGAGGACGCCTACTTCCATCTCAGACGTCTCGGCTACACCATCATCGCCCGGAACTTCCGCTCTCCACGCTGCCCGGGAGAGATCGACTTGATCGCCTGGCACGAGGATGTGCTCTGTTTCATCGAAGTCAAGACCCGCACCACCCCCGGCGTGAAGACTCCCGAGGCCGCCGTGGACCGCCACAAGCGCCGCGAAATCGCCCGGGTCGTCCGCGATTATCTCCGCCGCCTGCCACCTACGTGCCAGTGGAGGTTCGATGTGGTCAGCGTATACTACGGGCATCGGCATTCCCGCCCGCAGATAGAAGTGTTTCCCAATGCCTCCTTAGCGGCGTAGAATAACGGTTTTGCTAGCCATTGAAAGGATTCTGTAGGTGCCCGAACTTAGAAAAGATCCGATTGTTGGCCGCTGGGTAATCATCTCCACGGACCGCGCCAAGCGCCCCACCGACTTCGTCCGCGAGAACATGAAAATCAAGGGCGGGTTCTGCCCCTTTTGCTATGGCAACGAAAGCAAAACGCCGCCGGAAATTCAGGCCTACCGCCCCAATCCCAATGGCGGACCGCCTCCGCAACGCGACTCACCCGGATGGACCGTCCGCGTCGTACCCAATAAGTTTCCCGCGCTAGGCATCGAAGGCACCCTCAACCGCCAGGCCGAAGGCATGTTCGACCGCATGAACGGCATCGGCGCCCACGAAGTCATCATCGAAACTCCCGATCACACCGCCAGCATGGCCAGCCTGCCTCCCAAGCGCATTGAAGATGTTCTCTGGACCTTCCGCGACCGTATCCTCGATCTCAAGAAGGATCGCCGCTTCAAATACATCCTGCTCTTCAAGAATCATGGCGAGGCCGCCGGAGCGTCGCTCGAACACGCCCACTCCCAGTTGATAGCGTTGCCCATTCTGCCCATCAACGTAGTGCAGGAGCTCGAAGGCGCCAAGCAGTATTTCCTTTACAAAGAACGTTGCGTCTTCTGTGACATCATCCGTCAGGAAATGGACCATGGCTCCCGCGTAGTCGGCGAGAACGAAAACTTCGTCACCCTGGCTCCCTACGCCCCGCGCTTCCCCTTCGAAACCTGGATTTTGCCCAAGCAGCACGAATCCGCCTTCGAGAACTCGTCCTCGCACATGTTCGAGAATCTAGCCCGTGCCCTGAAGGAACTCCTCGGCCGCGCCGACCGCGTCCTGGACAATCCGCCCTACAATCTGGTCATCCACTCCTCGCCCGTGCAGGATCCCACCAACGATCACTATCACTGGCATATCGAGTTCATGCCCAAGCTAACCAAGACGGCAGGCTTCGAATGGGGCACCGGCTTCTACATCAATCCCACCCCACCAGAGGAAGCAGCCAAATTCCTCCGCGAAGCCAACGTCCAGGAGCCAGCCCCGGTAACGGTAGGCTGAGAGAGTTTCTTTGCCTCTGTGAACCTCAGTGCCCTCTGTGGTGAAGGGGTTTTGTGCAAAAAATTCGGGCACGGCCTGAAGCCGTGCCCGGTTCATCTTAAAGAGAGAGAAAGAAGGGTCGGAACTGACCCTGCCCTCAAAACATAGGTGACCCGTCCCCTCCAATTGTCACGAGAATGTAAAAATAACCCTCCCTTTTCCACAACCTTCCCTGGAAAAGCTATTGACCGTCGCAGCTCACGTTGTTGTTCCAGTCCACGAACGATCCCTGCGGGTTGCCGCGCCATGCCCACACGTGCAGATCAAAGAATGGAGCCGGGATATTGAACCGGTTAGGCACGCCGACGATATTGAAGACCTGTCCTTCCAGCACCGGAGCCGTGTTGTTGTTGGCTGCGAGCCAGCTCGCCTGGTCCAGGATGAACTCCACCCCCACCAGCGTCATCTTTCCATTCGACGGCTCATACATCAGCGCCTGGGTTGCGCCGGATCCAGCGTGAGATTGGCGAGCAGTGTGCCGTTCACATAATGGATGCCCATCGCTCCGTGGTCGGTTCCCGCGACACACCCGAGTGGGGATGTTCCACCCTGACCCGAATATCCACCACCCAGAGTGGGCCACGGCCCAATCTCTGTGAACCTCTGTGTCCTCTGTGGTGAAGCGATTTTGCGCAGAACGCAGCAGACCGGATCACCAACCCCAGCCCCGAAGGGGCGGCATACTATAGCCCGGCACGTAAGTGCCGGGTAAGCAGAGTTGACAGGAACCGAGTCCCGAAGGGACGGCAGAAGAGCTCAGGCTGAACGCCGCTCCCGGATCATCCTGAAAAGAAAGAAGGGTCGAACCCGGCCCTGTATTTTCCACAGCCCTCCACAAGCGATCAACGGGAACATTGCCTCATCGCCAGCAAAGCGAAGAAACTGCCCCCGGCGCTCCAAGGGCACCGTCGCGGCTTCCAGCCCTTTTCCACAGTTAAATAACTCCCATGTGACGAACAACCTTGACCGAGGATACAGAAAGCGCAGACTGAACCCATGCGCGATCCAAGCCTCGATACAAAGAAATTCGAATCATCACGCCAAGTCCTTGCGATGCAATATTTTACCGCTAAGTCCTTTGGAAAGAATATTTTGCGGAAATTGACCGAGATCTACCCAAGGCAACTGCGACCGAGGATACAGAAAGCGCAGACTGAACCCATGCGCGATCCAAGCCTCGATGCAAAGAAATTCGAATCATCACGCCAAGTCCTTGCGATGCAATATTTTGCCGCTAAGTCCTTTGGAAAGAATATTTTGCGGAAATTGACCGAGTACCCAAGACAACTGCCGCCGAATCAGAGCGTTGCAGGGAGCGATCAAAAAAAATGTGGAGGGTGGTACCGGAGCAGCTTAAGCCTGGGTGCGATCCTGAAACTCTTCATGCCAGGCCATCTGAATGGCCTCGAGTTTGCCTTCGTTCGAAGCCTTCGGATCGCCCGCAAATCCGGGCAGCTCGGTCACGTACTTATGCAGATCGGTGAAGCGAACCGTAAGCGGATCCAGTTGCGGATGAGTCTCCGACAACAAAATGCCCAGATCCTCAGCATCATCCCAAGTCAAAGCTTTCGCCATAAGAAACAGACCTCAAGAAAGGAAAACTCAAAGCTCGCAACTCATGCTCAGCTCACAGCTCGAAACTCAATGCTCTTCCGAAACGTAATTCCGATTCCAAGCCGGAATCTCAACCACAACTTTGCCCGGCTTGGTGATCCGCGCCTGGCAGCCGAGACGAGAGTTTAGCTGGAGATCAGCCGCCATGTCCAACCGGTCCGCCTCATCGTCCTCCATCTCCGACAGATTCTCCGCGCCTTCTTTCACCCAGATGTGGCAGGTGGTGCAAGCGCAATTGCCGCCGCAAGCATGGTCGAGCGTGACGTCGAAGTTCAGCGCCACATCCAGCAGCGACTGCGGCTCGCCATGATGCTCGTAAGGCAGCTTGCCATTCTCAAACTGCACCGTCTTGCCCTCGGGCAGAAACGTAACCTGAACCGTATTTTCGGAAGGAGACTCTTCGGTCAAAGTGCTAACTCCGTGTGTCTTCTCGTCTGCCATACCTGCTCCTATATCTTCCTCTGTGTTTCTCTGTGCCCTCTGTGGTGAAGCGTTTGCTCTTTTCCCAGAGGCTACTCAAATTCCGCCTTCGCCATGGGATGTGGCGCCGTAGGCCCTTCGCCCAGGTCGGTCTCATCCATCTTCTTGCCCTTGAGCGCCGACGTCACGGCGGTATCCATCATCAACTCCGCCAGCCGCGTCGTGCCCTGATTCAGCACATCAATCGCTTTGCGGATCGCCGGATAATCATCCTCCGCCTTCACCGCAACCAGACCCTTCTCCATCTTGGCGATCTGCTTCTTCTCGTCGGTCGTGAGCTGCCCCCAGGCCGCGCTCTTCTTGCCTTTTTCCAGCGCCGCCAGAATGGTCGCAGCCTCGTTGCGCGCCTCAATCACCTGCCGTCGCCGGAAGTCTTCTTCCGCGTTGTCGAACGAATCGAGAATCATGTTCTCGACCTGATCGTCGGTCAGTCCATAACTCGGCTGCACCTGAATCTCGGCTTCTTTGCCGCTGCGCTGCTCGCGCGCCGAGACGTGCAGAATGCCGTTGGCATCGATCAGAAACTTCACCTCGACGCGCGGAATCCCCGCAGCCATCGGCGGAATACCCTTCAGATCGAAGCGCGCCAGCGAGCGGCAATCGGTTGCCAGTTCGCGTTCGCCCTGCAACACATGAATGGCAACATTCGCCTGCCCATCGACCTGCGTCGTGTAGAACTGCGTCGCCGAAGCCGGAATGGTCGAGTTGCGCAGAATGATCTTGTCCGTGACACCGCCGGCAACTTCGATGCCCAGCGACAGCGGAGTCACATCCAGCAGCAGCATGTTCTGCGTGGCTTCCGAACCGCCGCCCAGAATGTTCGCCTGCACCGCCGCGCCCAGCGCAACCACTTCGTCGGGATTCAAATCGGTGTGCGGCTCGCGATGAAACAGTTCCTTCACCAGCGCCCGAACTTTCGGAATGCGTGTCGATCCGCCGACCAGCACGACTTCCTCGATCTGCTCGGGCTTCAGATTCGCATCTTTCAGCGCCTGCTTGCAGGGGCCGAGCGTGCGGTCGATGATCGGCTGAATGAGCTGTTCAAACTGCTCGCGCGTAATCTCGCGCTGGTAACGCTTCCCGCCGGGCAGTTCGATGTCGAGCTTGATCGAAGGCTGCGACGAGAGCGCGATCTTGCCCTCAATCACGGCTTTGCGAATCGCCTGCACGGCTTCGGCATTGCGTCGCAAGTCGAGCCCAAGATCGCCGCGAATGTCGTCGAGCGCGATGGTGATGAGCAGGTTGTCGATGTCGTCGCCGCCCAGATGCGTATCGCCGTTGGTAGCGATGACTTCGAAGATGCCATCGTGCAGCTTGAGAATCGAAATGTCGAACGTCCCGCCGCCGAGATCGTACACCGCGATAATGCCGTTCTGCTTCTTGTCGAGCCCGTAGGCGAGAGACGCGGCCGTGGGTTCGTTTACCAGGCGCAAGACTTCGAGACCAGCAATGCGGCCCGCATCTTTCGTAGCCTGACGCTGCGCGTCGTTGAAGTATGCGGGAACCGTAATCACGGCCTTCGTCACCGGGCCGGCAAAATATCGTTCCGCGTTGCGCTTGAGCTGGCGAAGAATCAGTGCGGAAATTTCCGGCGGCGTGAACGTCTTGTCGCCCAGCGTAATGCGCAGAACTTCGCCCGGCTGCAGATCTTCGGCGAGGCGGAAAGGGAAGAGCTTCAGCTCTTCTTGAATGTCTTCCATGCCGCGCCCCATAAGGCGTTTGATCGAGTAAACCGCGCGCTCCGGCGTTTCAATCAGATTTCGACGGGCGGCGGAGCCAATGATTGGCTGACCAGTTTCATCGATCGCGACGACCGAGGGGACGAGGTTCAATCCATCCTCGCCGGGAATGACGACAGGCGTATCCCCCTGCATGAACGCCACGAGGGAGTTCGTGGTGCCAAGATCGATGCCGACGATGTATTCAGGAGCCATTTGGTAATTGTGTAATTTAGTAATTGGGTAATTTGAAACCCGCCCGCGTCAGTGCGACTTACCCGATTACTCAATTTCCCAGTTTTTCAATTTTCCAGCGCCGCATTTACGTCCCGCACCAGATTCCGAATGTAGTTGCGGCGGTTCAGCACGTCTACCATCTTGTTCAGTATTGCCGGGCGATCGGCCGGATTTGATTCCGCGCCACGGTCGATAACGCTGTCCCACAATTTCCACTCGCCCTGCAGTTCGCCGAGAAGCGCTTCGTGCTTAGCCTCAAGCGCCAGCTTGGCCTTTCCAATTTCTTCGAGCAGAGCAGGATCGTCCCCGCCCATCGTCTTCTGCATGCGCAGTTCTTCGAGGTGCATATTCACTTCGAAAACTTCTTCCAGCAAATCCGGCGGCACGATCTGTTTCTTAACTTCGCCCGAAGCTCTCGCCTGTTCCGTGGCTGTCTTCGACTGCTCTTCCAGTTCGATGCCTTCGAGCTTCAGCAGATATTGCGTGCGCTTGATGGGATCGCGCAGCGTGCGATAGGCGTCGTTCAGCAGCGAACTTTGCTCCAGGCTCCATTCCTGCTCCCGGCTGCCCGCCTTTGCATTCAGGTCGGGATGAAGCTTTCGGCTGAGATCGTAGAAGTCTTTTTCCAGAGTAGTGACGTCAATCTGCAACTTCGGCGGCAGGCCGAAGAAGGAGAAATAGTCCACCGGAACCGGAGGCTGCACCTTGCCGCATGATTCGCAGAAGTGCGCCGCGCGCATGGAGCCGCACGACCAGCAGGAGAGGGTCTCCTCTGCAACCGGCTTGGTGATCGCGGTAAGGGCGGATTTAGTCATCACGTTCTAATTCCCTCAGCGCTGGTCATAGTCTCAGCGCCTTTTGATTTCGAACTCTTTTGTGGCGCAGGCAGACGCGGACAGGAGTGTCCGCGCCACATCAGGCGGAGAACGATGTTCCACAGCCGCACGACTTGCTCGCCTGCGGATTCACGAATACGAAGCCTTGCTGCATCAACGTCTCTTGATAATCGAGCGTCATGCCGTGCAGATAAATAAACGACTTCGGATCGACAAACACCCGCACATCGCCATACAGGAAGATGCGATCGCGTTCGCGGGGCTGCGTGTCGAAGCGAATGTTGTAGCTCAGGCCGGAGCAGCCGCCGCCCTGCACGCCCAGGCGCAGCCCGCCCTGCTCGGGCGAGATGCCTTCCTTGACCATCGCGCTGCGAATCTTCGCGATGGCCTTGTCGGTCACCGCGATTCCCTTCGCGGGGGCCTGCGGCGTTGCTGCGGGTTCGATTGCAGTTGTCATAATGAGCTAATGAGCAATGAGCTATGAGCGGACTTGTTCGGCGAACTTGCTCGCCGCGCGCGGCTCATCGCTCACTGCTAAGACCTACTTCGCTTCGGCGGCTACCGGGCTGGTAACTTCCTGTTTCTTCTTCCAGTCACCGATCGCGGCGCGGATAGCGTCTTCCGCCAGCACCGAGCAATGGATCTTCACCGGAGGCAGCGACAGCTCCTTCACGATGTCCATGTTCTTGATGGCGAGAGCTTCGTCCACCGTCTTGCCTTTGACCCACTCGGTGGCCAGCGACGAGGACGCAATGGCCGAGCCGCAGCCGAAGGTCTTGAACTTCGCGTCTTCGATGACGTTGGTTTCGCGATTGACCTTGATCTGCAGCTTCATGACGTCGCCGCATTCAGGCGCGCCAACCAGACCGGTGCCCACGTCGGTGCTCTGCTTATCCATCGAACCGACATTGCGGGGGTGATTGTAGTGATCAATTACTTTGTCGCTATAAGACATTTGTTTCTCCTGAAATCTGACTTTACCCACAGGGGCTAAAGCCCCATCAAAATTTGACCCTGACGGCGCGACTGAAGTCGTGCCCTTAAGCCATCCTGTAGCACGACTAAAGTCGTGCCCTTCCACCTTAGCTGCTTAGTGCGCTTCCCCAGCCCACTTCACATCTTTCAGATTGATTCCTTCCTTCGCCATTTCGTACAGCGGAGAAAGTTCGCGCAGGCGTTCCACGGTCTCGATCACGCGATCGGCTACGTAATCGACTTCGGCCTCGGTGTTGAAGCGGCCAATGCCGAAGCGAATCGAGCTGTGCGCCAGATCGTCGCCGGTGCCCAGAGCCTTCAATACATAAGATGGCTCCAGGGTCGCCGAGGTGCATGCCGAACCGCTCGAAACCGCGATGTCGTTGATGCCCATCAGCAGCGACTCGCCTTCCACATAGGCAAAGCTGATATTCAGGTTGCCCGGCAGGCGATGCTCCATCGAGCCGTTGATATAGCTCTCGTCCAGACGGTTCATGATGCGGTCACGCAAGCGGTTGCGCAGACCCGCGAGCCGGCAGGATTCCTTCGCCATATCTTCTTGAGCAATCGCGCAAGCCTTGCCCAGGCCAACGATTCCGGGAACGTTCAACGTGCCGGAGCGCATGCCGCGCTCGTGCCCGCCGCCGTCAATGATGGCGGAAAGCTGCACGCGCGGATTCTTGCGCCGCACATACAACGCGCCCACACCCTTCGGCCCATACATTTTATGTCCCGAGATGGAGGCCAGGTCGATGTTCTGCTTGATCACATCGGTCGGAACCTTGCCTACGTACTGAGTCGCATCCGTGTGGAAGATCACTCCACGCTCATGGCAAAGCTTGCCAATTTCCGCGACCGGCTGCAGTACGCCAATTTCATTGTTGGCCGCCATGATCGTCACCAGGATCGTCTTGTCGTCCATGGCGCGCTTCAGATCATCGAGATCGACGAGGCCATCTTTCTGCACCGGCATGTAGGTGACACGATAGCCATATTTTTCCAGGCGCTTGCAGGTATCGAGCACCGCCTTGTGCTCGGTGACCGCGGTGATGATGTGATTGCCCTTTTCGCGGTACATCTCAGCGACGCCCTTGATGGCGAGGTTGTCGCTCTCGGTCGCGCCCGAGGTGAAGACAATCTCTTTCGTGGTCGCGCCGATCAACTTGGCAATGCGCTCGCGCGCCGTCTCAACGCCCTCTTCGGCGGCCCATCCAAAGGAATGGTTGCGGCTGGCCGAGTTGCCAAACTTCTCCATGAAGTAAGGCAGCATTTCTTCCAGCACCCGCGGATCCATCGGCGTGGTGGCATGGTTGTCCATGTAGATGGGCAGCTTCACTCCGTTGGGAGCGGTGTGCTGCGCCTGGCTTAGGTCATTCTGCGTTAAGGCCTGGGGGATCTTTACTTCCGTGCTCATTTGATCGCTTCTCCTGCTTCGTCTTTTCTTTTCGATGAATTTATCGGCGCAACGGTTCAGGTGATAGTCACTAATTCCGTCGCCTTCGGACCCGCGCTGACGGCCTCTTCCGGCTCTTCCCGCATGTGCGAAATCTTGATCCGCTTCAAAACCGCCTCGATGCTCTCATTCACTTTGCGCAGCGGTTCGCGGATATTGCAGCGGTCGGTCTGATCGCAACTTCCACGCTGCGTCACGCACGAAGTAATGAACAGCGGGCCGTCGATAGCCTCAATCACTTCGAAAGCCGAAATCGTGTGCGCCGCACGCGCCAGAACATATCCGCCGTTAATGCCATGATGCGACTGCAGCAGGCCGGCTTTCGCCAGACGCTGCAGGATTTTGGCCAGCGCCTCTGGCGGAATGCCGAACTCATCAGCCACATCTTTGGCGCTGCGCGAACCCTCGCTGGCGTGTTCCGCCAGATGCTTCATTGCCATCAGCGCGTAGTCGGCTTTTTTGGTGAGCTTGAGCAATGAAAGATCCTGCACAAATCCGAGTGAATAAGTCGGATTTATATCCGACTGTTTCCGTCGTAGTTAATGATAAGGCATTTCAGGGCCTCCCGCAAGCCCTCCCAGCCAGCGGCAATAATTCCAGCCCTAGCGGTAAATAGCACGGATTGAATGGTTTGGGAAATTACGGCTGAAATGGTCGGAAATCAGGCCAGGGAGCGCCGTGAAACGTGCTGTAAATCGCTCATTGCCACAAGAAATTCACCGCACCGTAACCGTTGGGGGCTTGACAAGCCGCCCAGCCGGTCTAAAATACCCCAAAATCCACGCAATTGGTTGAGCCTTGGCAAGGTCGTGTCCGAGGGCTCCTCCGGATTTATGACCTCCAAGTCGCCCGCTCCTCCCCAGAACGTCAATCAAAAGCAGCCCTGCAAACACCTGCGCGTGCAAATTGTGAGCCGCACCGAAGATGCCGAATTTGTGGAATGCAAAGAGTGTGGCGAGATCTTTGAATCCAGCGAATTCAAAGATATGAATATCGAAGAGAGCGCGCAGCCGGACGATCTCTGATGGCCGGAGCTTTCTGATCGAACTTACTCAGCGTCAGAGCTTTAGCGAAGTACCAGACTTGCCTCAGCCGAGAAATCCATCGGCGCAAAATCTTTCGCCAGAAATTTAGGATAAGCCGCGGCCGCAATCATGGCGGCGTTGTCGGTAGAGAGCGGACGAGAAGGGAAGTACACCGGAAGTCCCTGCTGCGCGCCTTCGCGCTCGAACGTCTGGCGGAGTTCGTGATTGGCGGCCACGCCTCCGGTTACGAAAAGCGTCGCGATATCGTAGGCTCGCGCCGCGGCCAGAGTTTTTCCGACGAGATCGTCCACGATGGCCCGCTGGAACGAGGCCACAAGATCGAGCGTGGGCTGGTCAGTGAGTGCGAGATAGTCCTCCAGCTTCGGCTTGGTCATCGCGGCCAGCGCCGCGCGGCGGGCTTCGATCGAAGCCCGCAGGTCGTGCGTTTCCACATGGCGCAGGATGGCCGTCTTGATGCCGCTGTAGGAAAAATCAAAGCGCTCGCGCTCCAGGTCTCCTGCTTCGGCAGCGCGGCCATCTTTTCGACCGCGGCGATCGGGGTGCTTAATCTGCGCGGCGGCGAACTTCACTGCCCTCGGATCGCCGTGTGGAGCGAGCCGGTCGATCACCGGGCCTCCGGGATATCCCAGGCCGAGAAGCTTGGCGCCTTTGTCGAAGGCCTCCCCGGCAGCATCGTCGCGCGTGTGGCCGATGTTTTCGTAGGACCAGGAATCTTTGTTCTGCGTCGCGAGATAAAGATGCGTGTGTCCTCCTGAAACCACCAGCGCGAGAACGGGGAACTGCAGCTCGCGATTGCCCTTCTGCCGCTGCTCCAGCAACACGGCGTGAATGTGGCCTTCGAGATGATTGACGGCGACCAGCGGCTTGTCGAGCGCGAAGGCCAGCGCCTTGGCGTAGATGATGCCAACCAGCAAAGCTCCCGCCAGGCCGGGGCCTTGGGTCACGGCGATCGCGTCCACGGCATCGTAGGAACGATTGGCTTCGGCGAGCGCCTGCCGCACCACGGGCACGATTGCGCGCAGATGCTCTCGCGACGCGAGTTCGGGAACGACTCCGCCATAAGGCTGATGAGTCGCGATCTGCGAAGCGACCACATTCGACACGACCTCTTCGCCGGAGCGCACCACCGCCGCAGCGGTCTCATCGCAGGAACTCTCGATGCCAAGGATGTAGGCGTCAGCCACGATTCCTAAATAGTACGGGAACTTGTGGCCGATTTGCTGCAACCGATTTGCCGCAACAGGTGTGGAAGAGCGCCTGCGATTCCTGACAGCCGTGCTCGTCGGTCCTTTGTGGAAGAGCGGCCCTTTTAGGGCCGCGTCAAGATTTGGATACGGCTGGGCTTCAGCCCCGGTGGTCGTCTTGGCGGCGGGGTCACGCGGGCTGAAGCCCGTAACCACATTCTGGCACTCTGCGCGGCGCTGAAGCGCCGCTCTTCCACGATGCCGCACAGCATTCACTGCCGCACAGCATTCACTAATGTGCCCAATGCCATTACTCCAGCCTGATCTGATCGATTTGAAAATCGAACTTGCCCGCCGCTGGTCCTCCGACGAACAGAATCGCCGCAATGTCGTGGCCGTCAGTTCCGTTAAATGCGGAGAACGGGAATGCTGACTTTTTTCCAGTCGCTCCCCGCCACGAACGTTTGCTGTGACGGCATGCGGCCGCCGCCGGCGGTGAAAAACATGATGCGATAGGTCTGGCCGTCGCCTTTGGCGAAGAACGAAATACTTTTCTTCGCTGATATGTTTACCGGCTCAAACGGCTGCGCTCCGGGCGAGAACATGACGCCCGCCCAGGCGAAGGGCAATCCGCCATCGATCTGCCCCGCGACGTCCAGTGCATGCGCGCTGCCTTCAGCGCCACCATCCACGATTTTCATCTCCGCCGTGGATTTGCCGCTCATGATGCTGTCGGTCGAGATCATCCAACCCGCGCCAAATTTCGCGCTGGGCTTGCCATCTTCAAAGTCGCTGATCAGCCCGGCCTCTACGCCGGCAGGAGTCGATTGTGCTGCCTTGGCCACGTCGTTTTTCTGCTTCTCAATCGCCGCCCGGTAGCCGGCCCGGTCATCCTCGACGCCCAGCTTCCAGACGGAGACGATGTTGCGAGTTGCCAGAATGTCCTGCGTCGGGTCGCCTTTGACCAGAAGCAAATCCGCGCGCTTGCCGGGAGCGATCACGCCGCGGTCATCAAGGTGAAATGCAGCCGCCGGAACCGAAGTTGCCGCTGCCAGCGCCTCGGACGGAGTCAGGCCCGAACGCACCAGCAATTCCAATTCCCGATGAATACTGGCTCCATGCGAAGTTCCGGGATTCGGCGCGTCGGTACCCGCGAGAATCGGAACGTGCGCCGCCTTAAGTTGTGCCACCGTCTCTTCCCCATATTTCTCGCTCAGCCCGGCAGGGAACTTTGGGAATCCACGCTTCAGATTTGTCGCATCATCGCTGGTCAGGTAAGGCGCGAGGTTTGCGTCCGTCGTGAGCGACTCCCCGCTGGGAATTCCGCTAACGCTCTCGAGCACCGTCAGCGTAGGCACAACAAAAACATGATGAGCCGCCGCGAATTTACCGAAGTCCGGTTCGGGGGCGCTGTCGGCGAAGAGATGCGCCAGGCCGTCGGCGCCCGTTTCAATCACGGCTCGCGCATCCGCTTGTTTGCCGATGTGGACCACAGTGAGCTTGCCCCGCTTGTGAGCCGCTTCCACCAGGGCTTTCACGGTCTCCATGCTGAGCGTGGGACGATGTCCGCCATAAGCGCTGGCATCGTCGACCACGATCTTGATGTAGTCGGAGCCTTCGGCAATGCGTGCATCGACCCATGCCTGCGCCTCCGCGGGCGCGGTGAGCGTAGGAATCTGAATTCCATATTCGGTGCCGTGCCCGCCCGGCGCGGTCGCCAGCGTTCCCGCGGAGCGCAGGTCGGCCCAATCGAGGTCCTTCCCTTCGGCCTGATCCTTCCTGGTCGACTGCATGAACTTGACGTCGGTGAACATGTCGAGTTCCGTGGTGACGCCGAAAATTTCCGCCTCCTTCAGCGCGTCGCCCCACGCGTGCGTGTGTGAGTCGATCAGCCCGGGAAGCAGAGTATCGCCGGAGCCGTCGACTACCTTTAGATCAGACGGCACTTTGAGATCCTTGCCCACAGCCTGAATTTTGCCCTCTTGCACCCACACATCAGCCTGGCCGAGCACCTTGTGCCCATCGAACAGGCGCGCATTGCGAATCACAAAGCTGTTGCTGTTGTTGGCATGGCCAACGAAAAACGCAGGCGCGGAGAGCAGCGCGAAGAAGCCCATCCAGCCCAGAACTCGCAGTGTGGCCTTGAAGCGACGGGAAATCATGGTGTCCTCCATATGCAATCTTCGATCTGCGGTTGACGCTGTCAATCCTGCTGCACGGCCGATCGATGCGCCAGTGCAAAGCGTCATTCCGGCAACCTGACAAGTGTCATGCGATGTCAAGCATGCTTTACAAGTGAGAATGTAAAGCACGCTTTACACCGTGTCAAGAGATTTCTTGCAATCCACAGCGCTATGATGGAGAAGCCGCGCTCATCATGTGGAAAAAATTCGCTACCGAAGTCGTCGAGACCCTGCGCCAGCGGGGCTTTCAAGCCTATCTGGTCGGCGGATGCGTGCGCGATCTCCTGCTCGGACGCGAGCCCAAAGATTACGATATCGCGACCAATGCCTCGCCTGAGCAGGTTATGCGCGTATTCCCGCAGACCTACGCAGTCGGCGCGCAGTTCGGGGTCGTGCTGGTTCCCGCGCCGGATGTGGGGCTAGCCGCACAGGATACTTCCTCGAAGCACGCCATCGAGGTGGCCACCTTCCGCAGCGATATCGGATACACCGACGGCCGCCATCCGGATGAGGTGCGCTTTGCGGCGGATCCGCGCCAAGACGTTGCCCGCCGCGATTTCACCATCAACGGAATCATGCTCGACCCGGTGAGCGGAGAAGTGCTCGACTATGTCGGCGGCCGTGACGATCTGCAGGCCGGCATCATTCGGGCCATCGGCGATCCGGCGATGCGCTTCGGCGAAGACAAACTGCGCATGCTGCGCGCGGTGCGCTTCGCAGCCCGGTTCGAATACACAATTGAGCCGGAGACGTTTGCGGCGATCCAGAAGTTGGCCCCCGAGATTCATGCCGTTTCGCGCGAGCGCGTGCGCGATGAGTTGACCCGCATGCTGACCGAAGGCCACGGCCGTCGCGCGTTCCTGCTCTTGGACGAGAGTCGATTGCTGCAGCAGGTTCTGCCGGAAATTTCGGCAATGAAGGGAGTCGAGCAACCCGCGGAATTCCATCCGGAGGGCGATGTGTTCGTGCATACGCTGTTGCTGCTCGACAATCTGCCCAATCCCTGTCCGCTGGCCCTCGCCTGGGGAGCGCTGCTGCATGATGTGGGCAAGCCGCCGACGTTTCGGGTCGCTCCCGACCGCATCCGCTTCGACAATCACGTTGAGGTCGGCGTCAAAATGGCGGAAGAGATTTGCCAGCGCCTGCGTTTTTCCAACGATGACACCACGCAGATTCTCTCGCTGGTCGAAAATCACATGCGCTTCGGGCACGTCGGGCGCATGAAAGAATCGACGCTCAAACGATTTCTTCGTCTGCCCGAATTCGACCAGCATATGGCGCTGCATCGCGCCGATTCCCTGGCGAGCCACCGAAATCTGAGCACCTATGAATTTCTCCAGCAGAAACAACGCGAGATTCCTGCGGAGAAGATTCGCCCCACTCCGCTGGTAACGGGCGACGACCTGATTGCCGCCGGACACAGCCCGGGGCCGAAGTTTCGCGAAATCTTAAACGCGATCGAAGACGCCCAACTGGAAGGCCGGCTGGCCTCTCGCGATGCCGCGCTGGAATTCGTTCGCAATGAATTTCCAGCCTGAGCGATCGGCCGGTTTGACCGCTCGACTCGTTTTTCAACAATTTCAGAGTGCTAGAATCTGTTCTGTTCCCCATGCCGAAGGATCACTACTTAGAGCAGGCCAATCGCGGGCTGGAGAAGATCGTCGCCCAATCGCTGCGGCAGATGCCGGCGACCGAAGCCCCGCTCATCGCCTGGCCGCTAGTGTGCGGATCGGCGGTTGCCGAGCGCACGCGGCCGCTCATCTTTGAGGCTGGTGTCTTGCGCGTCGAGGTCGCCGACGCCGGATGGAAGTCCGAGTTGCAGGCCCTCGCGCCGCGATATCTGGCGGGCATCAACCAGTACACGACCGAGACGGTGTACAGAATCGAGTTCGTCATTGCCGGCCGCGCACCTTTAGACCGCGCACCTTTAGACAAAGACAAGCAGTCCCGCTGAATCGCCCGGCTATGAAAGTCACCGCATGAAAGTGACCGCATGAAAGTTACCGAACTAGATGTCGCCCACGTCGCGGACCTTGCCAACCTCGATCTCACCGCCGAGGAGCGCACCGGAATGCTGCGCGATCTCAACTCGATTCTTGAGTATGTCGACCGGCTCAACGATCTGGACACGTCCGATGTTCCGCCCATGGCGCAGGTTTCCGATCGCTACGGAGCGAAGAGTTCGGGCGATCCAGACGATCGATTCGCTTACGCCGCCCGCGAAGATATTTTGGAAGGGCTGCGGAAATCGCTGCTACATCAGGAAGCTCTCGCCAACGCTCCCGACGCCGACGAGAATTTTTTCCGGGTGCCGAAGGTGATCGAGCGATAACCGCAATTTCCGGATCATGGACCTGACTTCACTCACCATCGACGCCGTCCGCTCTGCAGTGCAGGAGCGTACGACAACTGCGTTCGCGCTGGCGGAGGCGCACTATGCCCGCATCGAGCAGCAAGACGTGCAGATCGGCGCATTTCTCACTCTCTGCAAAGACCGCGCACTGGAGCAGGCGGATCGCATTGATCGCATGGCGGCCGAGGGCCAGCCATTGCCGCCGCTGGCGGGCGTTCCGGTGGGAATCAAAGACGTGATGAGCACGCGTGGCGTGCGCACGACGGCGGGCTCGAAAATTCTAGAGCACTACATTCCTCCGTACGACTGCACTGCGGTCGCGCGGTTGGAATCAGCAGGCGCAGTTGTGCTCGGCAAGATGAACTGCGACGAATTCGCCATGGGCTCGTCGAATGAGAATTCGGCGTATCGTCCAGTGCGCAATCCGCGAGACTTAAGCCGCGTTCCCGGCGGATCATCGGGCGGTTCCGCGGCCGCGGTGGCGGCAGATATGGCCGTCGTCACGCTCGGCTCCGATACCGGCGGCTCCATCCGCCAGCCCGCATCTTTCTGTGGCGTGGTGGGCCTGATGCCGACGTACGGTCGCGTGTCGCGCTATGGGCTAATCGCTTTCGCCTCGTCGCTCGACCACATCGGACCTCTGGCGAAGACCGCAAAAGATGCAGCGATCGTGTTGCGCACGATTGCCGGACGCGATCCCATGGATTCGACATCGGCCGATCTTGCCTGTGCCGGACTACGTTGCGGAACTCGACAAGCCAGTCCGCGGAATGAAACTTGGCGTGGCCAAAGAATATTTCGGCGAAGGTCTGGATGATGAAGTGCGACAAGCCGTCGAAAAAGCTATCGACAAGCTGCGCGTCCTGGGTTGCGAAATCATTCCGGTTTCCTTGCCCCACACGCCCTATGCGATCCCAACTTATTATTTGATTGCGACGGCGGAGGCATCGTCGAATCTGGCGCGCTACGATGGCGTTCGTTACGGTCACCGCGCTCGCGGAGTGAAAACGCTTTCTGAAATGTATCGCCGCACCCGCGATGAAGGATTTGGGCCCGAAGTCAAGCGCCGCATCATGCTCGGCACGTATGCGCTCAGCGCGGGCTACTATGATGCGTACTATTTGAAGGCGCAGAAGGTACGTACGCTGCTGACGCGTGACTTTGAGGAAGCGTTCACCAAGGTCGATGCGATCGTGACGCCAACCAGTCCAACGGCAGCGTTCCGACTCGGCGAAAAGTCGCAAGATCCGCTGGCGATGTATCTCGCCGATATTTATACGGTGACAGCGGACCTCGCGGGCATTCCCGGAATCTCCATCCCTTGCGGCGAGACCAAAGAAAAGTTGCCCATCGGATTGCAAATGCTGGGCAAGCACTTCGACGAAAGCGCGATCTTACGCCTGGCGCACGCCTTCGAGCAGGCGGCTTAGGGAGCGGAGCCTTCGGCGGCCGCGTAGTAGCTCTCTCCAGCGCAGGCGCGACACAGAATTTTTCCGTCGCGCCGAACTTCTCTGCGAAAGTTAATGCCTTCTCCGCACCTCTCACAGACGATGCGTTCGCCCTTGTATCCGGGAAATTCTTCCGCGGGCAGATCGACCTTCACCCATTGCGTTGCGAATAAATTGTCATCACTCATCTCGCGATAGGCCAGCATCTGTTGCTGATTCTTGCTCTCGATCTCGGGATGCATAGCGCGAGCCAGCGCCTTGGACGATTCCTTAGCGGCGACGCGAATTGCCTTTCCGCTGTTGACATCGACGAACGTCGCCGCCATTTTGCCCCAGTCGCGAAATTTCAGAGCGCGTTTGCCCAGGCGACATCCGGTGACCACGGCGACCGCATCAGTGGCGCAACGGTCGATCTCGACGAATGTCACCAGCCGCTTGCGATCTTTTCCCTGCGGGTCTTCGATTCCGAGTTTCTGCAATCCGAGCATCGCCAGACGTACGCCCAGCACCTGACCGGCGCACAGGTGTCCGTGAGCCTGCTCGGCATCGCGCAAATACTCTTCGAGGGATTTCATTGGAAGCTGTCAGCTACCAGTCGCCAGCTTTCAGCTTAACACTGCCCCGACAGGCGCTTCGGCCGGTCGGCGGGCTCACTTTCTCCGCCAGCGAATGCCGTCTTTGCCGATCTCGACCAGGATTCCCGCGTCGGCGAGTTCCGCACGCAGCGCGTCCGATTTCTTGAAATCGCGCGCTGCGCGCGCCGCCTTCATCTCCGCGATCTTCGCGTCGATGTCCGAATCCGTTAATTGTCCCGATTGCACGGCCTCGCGAAGTTCGGTGCCGATATCTTTTTCGTGGCCCTCGCTCGATGCCCATTCGAAAACCTGCTTCATCTTAGGCAGATCATTGTCGTCAAGAACGGCGAAGACCTCGTCGAATTTCTGCAAAGCGGAAATCAGCGGCGGCACATCCTCCTTCTTAATACCGCCCGAGTCGAGGGCAGTATTCGCCTGCCGCACCATTTCGAAGATGGCTCCCTGGGCTTGCGCTGTATTCAGATCGTCATCGAGCGCGGCCCGCATGCCATCGATCGTCTTCATGGCAAGTGCCTGCATCTCTGGATTGCTGCCCGCTGCAAAGCTTCCCGACTGCAACCGCGAACGGAAATTCCGCAGGCGCTCCACCGAAACCGCGGCCTGCTTCAGTCCGTCGAACGTGAAGTTGAGCTGATTGCGGTAGGGGACTGACGCGAGTAAATATCGGATTGAAGATGGCTTGTGCCCCTTCAGCACCAAATCGCGCAAGGTGAAAAAATTCCCCAGGCTCTTCGACATCTTCTCGCCTTCAACCAGCAGAAAGCGCGCATGAAACCAGAAATGCGCGAACGGCTTGCAGGTCAACGACTCCGATTGCGCAATCTCGTTTTCATGATGGGGAAATATGAGATCTTCTCCGCCCGCATGCAAATCGAAACTCTCACCCAGTTCCATCATCGACATGACGGAGCACTCCAGATGCCAGCCCGGGCGCCCCGGCCCGATGGGCGTATCCCAGGAAGCTTCGCCCGGCTTGGGCGCCTTCCAGAGCGCGAAATCGCGGGCGCTGTCTTTGTCATACTCATCCACGTCCACGCGGGCGCCGTCGAGCATCCCCCCGAAATCTTTCTTGGAAAGTTTTCCATACTCGGGAAACTTCGCGATGCGAAAGTAGTAGGAGCCATCATCCGTGCGGTAGGCGATTCCGCGCTCCACCAGTTTCGCCACAAATCCCGCCATTTCCTGGATGTGCTCCGTGGCCCGCACCAGAATGGGCTGCTCGATGCCAATCATCGCGGAATCTTCCAGAAATGCCTTCTCGTATTTCGCCGTGTACTGCTGCACGCTGATGCCGTCGCGGCTGGCGTTGCGGATGATCTTGTCGTCGACGTCGGTGATGTTCATGACGTGGCGAACCAGGTATCCGCATTGCCGCAGGTAACGCCGCAGAAGATCGACCGCGATGAATGTACGAAAGTTGCCGATATGCCCGTAGTCGTAAACCGTGGGACCGCAGGCATACATGCGAACTTCGTTGTCGCGAAGGGGTTGGAACTCCTCGATCCGCGAAGACATGGTGTTATAAAGACGAAGCGCCATAAGAGATTTCAAGCCAGTTGAACGAACTCTAGATTCTAGGGGGGCGTAGAAGGTGGGTCAACTCGCCGTTTCCGTGGCCGGAGGCAGCGCGTGAGTCGCCTCGCGCAGGCGATTGGGAACCAGAATGAGATAGTGAAGCGCGGAAAGAATGGTGAAAATAAACGTCGCCCGCAGAAACATCGTCATCGGAATCAATATCCACCGCGTACGGTGCACTTGAGATAGCAGCACGAAAAACACCGCGCTGATCTGCGAAAAAGTATTCGCTTTGCCGAATATCCCCGGCCGGAAATCTCTCAACCCCGCAATTGCGAACAGCACCGCGCTCGCAGCCAGAATCGAAATATCGCGACTGAACACTAGCACGGTGTACTTCCACGGAATCTTGTGCAGAATGGAAAGCACAAGAAACATCGTGCTCAGCAAAAGCTTGTCGGCAATCGGATCAAGATACTGTCCCAGCAGCGTCTGCTGATGCAGCGTGCGGGCGAGCAATCCATCCAGCCCATCGCTGAACCCGGCAATCACAAAGACTACGAGCGCCCACAGGTACCGCCCTTCGACCAGATGAATCACAATGAATGGAACGAAGATCATCCGCAGCATTGTGAGTTGATTGGGAGCAGTGAAGATTTGCCAGCGCTTCACGCGCGCTCCTTCACGGTGCGCCCTCGTGATGGGCTCGCATCCGCCGTGCCAGCCTGGATCTTTCACCGGTGGCTTCAGCGCAACCGACGGTTCCAGCCCGGTCTTCGAAAGAAAGCGCTGCGATAGCGATGGCAGGCTACCATCCGGCAAATCAAGTTCCGCGCGCTCGATGCGGTGCATAGGAAAGAAAACGACTGCGGGCGTAAACGGCTCACCATCTCTGACCATCACCGCGAGATCTTCGAAGGACGCCAGCTCTGCGCCACTGAGACTTAGACCTTCACGTCCCAGGCCCAGAATCATTCCCCAGAATTTTTCTCTCGGATTCGAGAGAGTCACCACCACGACAGCGCCGGGAAGAAAAGGATCCTGTTGGTTGCGTTGTGCTGCGGAATCGACGGCTGAGGATTTGGTCACCACCGAACGATTGTCGCCAAGCATGGCGCACATTGCAACTGCCGTGTGCGGCGAGATGGTTTCAACGGGAGCCGTTTACGTTGCCAACTTCGTGTCAAACTGTGCCAAATCATCGGCCAGCATCTGCTCGATCAGTTCCGTAACGCCTTCGCCCTGCGCTGTTCGAAGCACTACGTCCGCTTGTTCTTTCAAAAACGGCAGCGCATTCGCCACCACGACGCTGCATCCCGACATCTCCAGAAACGAGAGATCGTTTTCCGCATCGCCCACTGAGACCACGTTGTTCGGCGAAATGCCCAACTCGTCCAGAGCCGCCTGCAGCCCCGTCGCCTTATCCACGCCCGACGGCAAGACCATCACCGAGCGTTTGTTGAGGATGACCTGCTGCTCAAGACCGAGGTCGCGAATCGCGGCGAGCGTAGCTGTTTCGTGCGGCCGCCAGGTCGCGATAATGGTTCGGCCCAGAGCGAACGGAACTTCCCTTTCTTGAAGAGCCGCGACCAGTCGCTCATCGGGCGGTCCACACAGGAGCCTCTCGCTCTTAGTCGCAGGATCGTAAAGCAGTCCACCATTTTCCACGACTACGAGATCGAACAAATCGAGTTCGGGAAACACGCTGCGCAAATCTGGCAGATGCCTGCCGGTCACCATCACCAGTTTTCGTCCACTGTCCCGCAGTCGTTGCAGCGCCTGCAAGGTTTTTTCGTCAACCCTGCCATCGGCCGCAAGCGTGCCGTCATAATCCGTTGCCAGAACCAGAAAGCGCATAAGACTGGGATGCTGCCGTAAACTGCAATTGTTGCTGCTCGATATCCCTCATCTCACTGTATCAGCCTGCGCATCACCACTGGGCAACCGGTGCCAGCATCGTAATGGAGGCCCCATCGCAGGGATCTGGATGAGTTCTTCGGCATCATTGCGTCGACCCGCGTCATCCAACATCCATGCCTGCGCGCGAGGTTTCGAAGGTCTCGAAACAAGTTCCCAAAATTGAGGATTATGGCCTGATTGGAGATTCCCGCTCGGCGGCGCTGGTCTCGCGATACGGTTCCATCGATTGGCTGTGCTGGCCGCTCCTCGATAGTCCTTCGATCTTCGGCGCAATCCTCGACCCGGAGAAAGGCGGCCACTGGTCGATTTCCCCGGCCGAACCTTTTCAAGTGCGGCGCGCCTACATTCCCGATTCCAATGTTCTCCAGACAGAATTCATCTGCGAGTCGGGACGCGGAATTCTCACTGACCTGATGCCAGTGTGTTCCGAAGAATTCAAGCACCAGGCATTTCTTCCCGACCACGAACTGATTCGCTACGTGCGTTGTACCGCTGGTCATCTCGACCTGCAAGTCGACTTTTACCCGCGGCGCGACTACGGACGTTCGCCGGTAAATTTCCGTACGCTGCACAATCTGGGCCTGCGGGCCGACGTGGGGACGGGCGCGTATTGGCTGCGCAGCAGTGCGCCACTCGAAGTGGCCGATGATCGCGCCTGCGCTTCATTGCACCTCAAGCCAGGCGAGAGTGCACAATTCTCGTTGACCTATGCGCAGCAATCGCCCTCCGTTCTTCCGGCGCTCGGTAAGGCAATCGACGCATCGATTCAACGCTCGGTGGAATGGTGGCAGCAATGGGCGGCGCGTTCGAGCTACGACGGCCCTTACCGCGAAACCGTAACCCGCAGCGCTCTGGCTCTGAAGTTGCTCGCATACGCACCGTCTGGCGCGGTCATCGCCGCCCCCACGACTTCATTGCCTGAAAGAATCGGTGACACGCTCAATTGGGACTACCGTTTCTGCTGGCTGCGCGACGCCTCGCTCACCGTTCGCGCCTTGCTCGGCCTGGGCTATCGCACCGAAGCGCAGAGCTTTCTCACGTGGCTGCTGCACGCCACCCGCATCACCCAGCCGGAGTTGCAAGTGTTGTACACGCTATTTGGCCGGGTCTCAGGCAGGGAGAAAGAGATCCCCGGTCTTTCGGGATACCGCGACTCGCGTCCCGTGCGCGAGGGTAACGGCGCCCGCCATCAGCTTCAGCTCGACGTCTACGGAGAAGTCATTGAGGCCACAGCTCAGTATGCGCAACTGCTCGGCGCGTTTGATCGCACCACGCGAAACGTCCTGATCGGACTCGGAAAATACGTGGCGAAAAATTGGGATCAACCCGACGAAGGTATCTGGGAGCCAAGAGCGGGCCGGCACAATCACACTCACTCCCGCCTTATGTGCTGGACTGCGCTCGATCGCCTGCTCGCCTTGAGCGAGAAAGGGCAATTGGACGGCGTTCCGCGGGAATGGTTTACTCGCGAGCGCGATCGTATCCGTCAGCAAATCGAATCGCGCGCATGGAACGAAGCGTTAGGCAGCTACGTCGCCACGCTCGATGGCGATGAATTCGACGCCACTCTGCTTCGTCTCGCCTGGTACGGATTCGAGCATGCCGATTCGGACCGCATGAAACGTACCTATCAAAGTGTGCAAAATGCCCTCGGCGCGGGACATCACCTGCTCTATCGCTATCGCCGCGAGCCGCCCGAAGGCGCGTTCGGAGCTTGTAGTTTTTGGGGAGTCGAGCATCTGGCCCTCGGCGGCGGCACACTCGAACAGGCGCATGAAGCCTTTCAGGAACTGCTTCGTTATCAGAACGACCTCGGATTGTTCGCCGAAGAAATCGATCCTCACACCGGCAGCGCTTTGGGAAACTTTCCCCAGGCCTTCACTCACGTTGGCCTGATCAGTGCCGCCCTTACTCTCGCTGAACAGGAAAAAGGTAAAGCGCAACCGGCCGCGCACACCGGTTCCGACGTCAAGCCCTCGCGCGCCAAGGAGGCGGCGTGAACTGGCCCAGTTGGTTGTTGTGGGGATTTCTTGCCACAGTCCTTTATTCGACGATCAGCGCGGCCACCGAGGGCATCGGCCTCACTCGAATGAATTTTCCCTACATGCTCGGAACCATCTTCACCCCGGATCGGGATCGCGCCAAGTTGTACGGATATTTCTTCCACCTCGCGATCGGTTGGGCGGTCTCGCTGATTTACGTCTTCATCTTTGCGTCGTTGGGCAAGGCCAATTGGTGGCTCGGAATGATCATCGGAATTTTCCAGGCGCTCTTCGTGCTGATCGTGGTTATGTCGCTCATCCCCGGATTGCATCCTCGCATGGCCAGCGAACAGCATGGCCCCGAGGCGCACAACATGCTCGAGCCGCCGGGGTTCATGGCGTTGCACTACGGCAGACGCACTCCGCTCGCGGTGATTCTCTCGCACGCTATTTTCGGGGCATTTCTAGGGGCGTTTTACCATCTGAAATGAAACGCGCACTCTACACAAGATTTCCGCCAGTCCGAGTTTTGCCCTTCTTTGGCTCCCCAACTTTGATGCACCCGCCGCAGCCCCGCGACACACCGGCCTAGCGCGTGATCCGAATTCGCGGCTTGCCCTCAGGTACAACTTCGCCGATCTCAACCGCACCCACTCCTGCATCGCGCAACGCCGCGGATAGACGCCCCGATTCCGCGGTCGCGATCAGCAATCCCCCTGCCGTCTGCGGATCAAACAGCAGCGCCCGCACGTCTTCCGGAACTTCCGCATCGTACTCGACAAGGCATTCGGCGAAGTCGCGATTGTTCTTCAATCCTCCGGGAATGAATCCAGAGCGCACGCATTCCAGCGCGCCTTCGAGCAAGGGAACGTGGCTCGCCGAAATGCGAAGCGAAACATCCGAAGCCAGCGCCATCTCCCGCGCATGCCCGATCAGGCCGAATCCAGTCACATCGGTCATCGCGCTCACGCGAAACTCGCCTTCGCTAATAACTTCGGCGGCGCGCCGGTTCAAAGTCGTCATCGACCGCACGGCCGCCTCGATCCACGCCGGTTCTGCTTTGCCTTTTTTGATCGCCGTAGAAATCACGCCAGTCCCAATCCCCTTGGTGAAGAGCAGAGCATCCCCCGGCTTCGCGCCTTTATTCGCCAACACTTTTTGCGGATGAATGATGCCGGTCACGGAGTATCCGAATTTCGTCTCTTCATCGCGAATGCTGTGCCCGCCAATCACGGTGCATCCCGCTTCGATCATCTTCGACAATCCGCCGGCAAGAATGCGCTCCAGAATTTCCAGATCCGCCTTGTCAGGAAAGCAGACCAGCGCAAGCGAAGTCAGCGGCTTGCCGCCCATGGCATATACATCGCTGAGAGAATTTGTCGCCGCGATCTGGCCGAACGTGTAGGGATCGTCCACAATCGGCGTGAAAAAATCCACCGTCTGCACCAGCGCCTGGTCGGGCGCGATCAGATACACTCCGGCGTCGTCGGCGTGATCGAAGCCGACCAGAACATTCGGATCATGTTGCCGGGCTAATTTCCCAAGCACCTTGTCCAGCGCCGCCGGACTCAGTTTGGACGCTCAACCCGCAGCTTTCACCGACTCCGTCAACCGAAATGGTTTGGTCTCTGGCACGAGGCCATTGTAGCGAACTGCGCAGGATTTCGATTCGCGCCCGGCATTTCTCTTTCAACCGCGATTTCTAAATCGCAGACTATCCGGAATGCGATCAAGGGCAGCCGAACTGCGGGCAGAGATGATTGGCTGCGCGGGTGTTGCTATTCAGACGAAAGCCGAATGAGTGAAATGGGGAAAGGGCTATGATTGCTATACCTATGAGCCGAGTTGGACGTACCTCGGTCGCGCTGTTGTGTTCGATTGTGGCATTGCCCATCGGTTTTCTTCTTGGTTTTTATCTTCTATTGCTCTTCGATCCCCATTATCACGATGGCTATTCGGCGGTGGGAGGACTCGTAGTGGCCGTGATCGCAGCCGTGTCACGTTTAGGTTTGTGAGGAAGAAGCAGGATTAACCCTTTGACCTGTGGGAACGTTAAAACCCATACCTGTTTTAATCCAGCTTTTAAACGTTTTGACCGTTGGTCAATGAGCGCTATGGCGACTCTTGCGAGACAGGAACCTTAGCACCCGCCGTGCTTCTTGAACTTTGTTGGCTCCAGCTTTCTGAAAAAACATCATGGCTTGTTTCCGGTCTTCTGGCACTCCAAGGCCTCGCCAGTTCAACTTTCCAAGCCAGAAGAACGATCTAGCATGTCCCTTATCACTTGCTCGCATGAACCAGACCTGAGCATCCGAGAAGTCCTGCTCGTCATAGGCCATTTGGCCAAGGCTAAACATCGCTTTCTCGTCGCCCTGTCGCGCCGACTTCCGATACCAGCGTCGGGCCTGCTCTGTGTCTTGTTCAACGCCAACGCCGTTGAGGTAAAACCACCCCATTGCAAGAACCGCTTCCTTCATTCCTGATTCGGCTGCCTGCAAATTCAGGATGAATGACCTCTGTGCGTCTTCTCTTGTGTGCTGGCCAGTGAGACTTTCCAACGAGCGATTGTAGAGATAGGAAGGGTAATTCCAGCGATGACGGATACCTCTGTTGCCAGAACGCGCGACGGAATTGTTGGCAAGCGCACGTGTCATGTACCGATTTTACGACAGCTACCGAAGTCTCTGACAGTAGCAGGCCGGTTTTCTGGGGCCCACGTGTCGGCAATCAGGCCATAGCCGCATTGAGGTGATTTTGCGGCTCCGGCGATCTATGAGGGCTAGTTACGAATTGCGAACAAAACGGCACCCAGCGAGTTGCAGACCCAAGGATTCGCTATAGTCTTCACAGCCACTCTCGCCTCGCTTCGGTCCATCAAGGTTCTCACTTGTCATCCGTCCTTCACGGGCCGTAGGCGCATGAATTTTGTCCCGTCGGGGGGTGATTACATGCGGAGGCTGATAGCGCAAGTACCTCCATCTGTTTCGGGTTTGAGACGCGCTCTCAAACTTTGGCCTTACATGTTCATTGCTGTATCAATCGCGGGCCTGGCCTACATCGCCCTGAATGCCGTCCGGTGAGGAAGAACGGCCGAGCAGCTACTTCACCGTCACGTCCGTGACCCGAATCTCGGGATACTGCCGGTTCCATTGCGCCGAGATGCTGTCGAACGTCAGCCGGTACGGTTCCGACTGGCCGGGAGCCAGCGGAGCAACGTTCAGATCGACCGGTTCTGTATACGCGCCATTGCTCTTGACCACCCGCAGCGCCACTTCCTCGCGCTGTGCCGTCTGCCCCATCGAATCCTTGAACACCACCTCGACCACGGCGCGAGTCACAGTCTTGTCGCCGGAATTTGTAATGGTGCCGTCGATGTAGCTCACGGTAGCTCCGATAAAATTTTCCGCCGCACTCATCTTGAAATCAGAAAGTTTCAAACTGGCGAGATAGGGCGAAACTGGTTTCACCGGCTTCGGCGACTCACGCAGCAGAAACGCCAGGCCCAGCATAATTACGATCACCGCCCCGACCGCGATCACGATGATCGTTCGGCTGGAGTCGCGCTCCTCCGCCATCGGATTGGGCTGGCCCAGGCTGCTCATGCGCAAATTGTAGGCGCTTGCGAGGGGCATGTCGATTTCATACCCGGTTCCAAAAGTGGTTCCCTTCGTGTGTTTTGAAAGGGCGCGGCTTCAGCCACGCCGCCAGTAGCGCAAAATTAATCACGGCTTTAGCCGCTGCCCCGACGCATTCTCGCTTGATCCTCTATTACTCGGTGTCCTTCGTGGTGAATGACCTTCGATCCTGCTAAAATCAACCGAAAGGGGTTCGAACCTAACCATGCCAGTACCTGTCTCACAAATGTGGACCGTGACGAGCTATGTTCTGAAACAGAAGCTCGCCGGACGCAAGCAATATCCGCTGGTGCTCATGCTCGAGCCGTTGTTCCGCTGCAACCTGGCCTGCGCCGGATGCGGCAAGATTCAGTATCCCGCCCACATTCTGAAAAAGGATCTTTCGCCGGAAGAGTGTTTCCGCGCGGTCGACGAATGCGGCGCGCCCATGGTGTCCATCCCGGGCGGCGAACCGCTCATGCATCCGCAGATCGGCGAGATCGTCGAGGGCCTGGTCGCCCGCAAGAAATATATTTATCTCTGCACCAACGCGCTGCTGCTGAAGGAAAAAATCGATCTCTTCAAGCCGAGTAAGTACCTCACCTTCAGCGTGCACCTCGACGGCCAGCGCGAAGAGCATGACCTCGCCGTCTGCCGCGAAGGTGGATACGACATTGCGGTCGACGCCGTGAAAGAGGCCCTGAAACGCGGCTTCCGCGTCACCACGAACACGACGCTGTTCGACGGCGCCAATCCGAAATCGGTCCGCGCCTTCTTCGACGAGATGATGGACCTGGGCGTCGAAGGCATGATGCTCTCGCCCGGCTACTCCTACGACAAGGCGCCCGATCAGAAACATTTCCTCGGTCGCGCCCGCACGCGCCGCATGTTCCGCGCGATCCTGTCGAACCGCAAGAAGAGCTGGCAGTTCAATCTCTCGCCGCTGTTCCTGGAGTTTCTGATGGGCAAGCGCACCTATCCCTGCACGCCGTGGGGCATGCCCACCTACAACGTTTTCGGATGGCAGAAGCCCTGCTACCTGCTGCAGGACGGCTACGCGGAATCATTCAAGGAATTGATCGAGACCACGGAGTGGCAGAACTACGGCACGGAGTCGGGCAATCCTGCGTGCGCGAATTGCATGGTGCACAGCGGCTACGAAGCTTCGGCAGTGCACGCGACATTCAATTCGCTCGGCGGATTTTTGGCCACGGTGAAAGCCACGTTGTTCACCAGCTATAAAGACGAATCCGCGTTGCGCCTGCTCGACGAGCCGCAAGCCCCGGTCAATCCGCTGGTGCAGATCGCGCCACCCAGCGAATCACTGCAGGGAACGGCGACGCATTAGCCTCTGTGTTCCTCAGTGTCCTCTGTGGTGAAAGATTTTGACTTTGAGAGACTCATGACAGGCAAAGAAGCCGGCCATCTCGACCACGAATCCGGAACCGCGGCGCCTCACGCTGGCGCTGTCAATCCCGAGAATCTCGAAGTGGCGCCGGGCACAGCGCACGAACAACTCGAAGGCTGGATTCCCGCTCTCGCCAACCCGGAAGAACTCCGCCAGGCGCTGGAAAAAGCCTTCGACTATCGCGGCGACGTAACCATCACCCGCAGAGACGGCTCCAAAGTGGAAGGCTATCTCTTCGATCGCCGCACAGCCGCCACGCTGGAAGACTCCGTCGTCCGCCTCTACCCCAAGAATTCCGACGAGAAAATCGCCGTCTCCTACGCCGACATCGCCGCCCTAGCCTTCACCGGTCGCGACACCGCTGCCGGCAGAAGCTGGGAAGCCTGGATGAAGAAATACGCCGAGAAAAAAGCTGCCGGGGAAAAAGATCTCAGCCTGCACCCCGAACCGCTCGAATAGCGGCCCGTCTCCTCGAACGGAAGCTTCGGGGAGATTATCAAAGAGCCCTGAATCCTTTTCTCTAAAATGCCGATCCTCCATATGTAGGGCCTGTGTAGGAGGCATTTTGACCGCATCCCTGACCGCAACCGAGCTGCACCACCACATGCCGGCCAATTTTCAATTGGTCGATGTCCGGTCTGCTTCCGAATTCGCCGCCGGGCACATTCCCGGCGCGGTCAATATCCCGATGGACCAAATCGAATCGCGCCTCGATGACATTCGCCCCGGCGCCCCAACCATTCTCATCTGCCAGATGGGCAAGCGCGCCCAGATGACCGCCAATCTGATCGAGCCCTGCCGCCGCGAAATCTCGGTTCTGGAAGGCGGCACCAGCGCGTGGATTCAGGCTGGCCTGCCCGTTGTCAAAAGCGTGAGGACTCGCTGGTCCCTCGAACGTCAGGTACGCCTGGCAGCAGGACTGTTGGTGGTCACCGCCGCAGTCCTCGCATTTACCGTGAGTCCGCTATGGCTGGCATTGGCGGCATTCGTCGGCCTCGGCCTCACTTTCGCCGGCCTCACTGACATCTGCCCCATGGCAGAGCTGTTGCAAACGCTGCCGTGGAACCGCACCCGCCACTGCCAGGTTCCTCGTCCCGATGCGGCACCATCGCGGAGCGGTCAGTGATTGGGAATACAGCAACCGCAGGCCCCGAGGCGCAGACTGTCGTTATGCTCCTCGCTGCGAACTCCAACCCGAACCCAGATGCAAACGACGAGGCGAACTCCAACCCGCCCGATTTCGAATCGCTCACGCGCCAGCACAAAGATTCTGTTTATCGCCAGATGATCCGCGTCTGCGGCAATCGCGAAGATGCGGAAGATGTTCTCGTCGAGGCTCTGTTGAAGGCTTATCGCCACCTCGACCAGCTACGCGATTCCGCCGCATTTCGCGCCTGGCTCACGCAGATTGCAAAACGCGTCTGCTGGCAACTGAAAGAGCGCGAGGCCCTGCTGCCCCTCCTGCAGCTCTCGACCCTCGAACAAGAAGGGCGCGAGATCCCCAGCGTCGAGCCCACTCCCGAGCTCAACCTGGCGCGCCGCCAGATGAAGCAGTTTCTTGACGATGCCGTCTCTTCGCTGCCGTCGCAATACCAGCCGGTGTATCAGCTGCGAGACATCGAAGACCGCTCTGGAGATGAGGTCGCCCGCACGCTCGGAATTTCAATCGCGGCCATGAAGTCGCGCCTGCATCGCGCTCGCGAATTGGTTCGGCTTCATCTCGACGCGGCGCTCACTCGCGAAGGCTCAAACTAAGTTTTTCTGGAGGCACTTATGGAAGTCACAGTCGAACATCTCGGAGCCGTTCAATTCGAAATCAAAGCGCGTCAGCACACCATCGCGTGCGACCAGCCGCCGGAAAATGGAGGCCATGACGAGGGCATGACGCCGCCCGAACTCTTACTGGCTTCTCTGGGCTCCTGCGCCGCCTTCTACGCGTCGCAATATTTGCGCAAGCACAAGCTGGCCACCGAAGGCACGCGGGTCCGCGTCACTGCAGGAAAATTGAAGGACCCCGCCCGCATGGATAATTTCCGCATTGAAATCGACACTCCGGTCACGCTCGACGCGAGGCATCACGAGGGCGTCGAGGCCGCGGTGCATCATTGCCTGATTCATAACACCCTGCTGCATCCGCCACAGATCGAGATCGCCATCAACCAAGCGGCGGCGGTAGCGCAGTAGCTGACTGCTGAAGAGGCCGCGGCGATCCTGGTTTGAAAGGGCACGGCTTAGAGCCGTGCCGCAGGCGCTGCAAAGTCAATCCGGCTTTAGCCGCTGCGGGACTCTCTCCAGGTTCAGAAAGGGTTGTTTCAGCAATCTGCTGCCAGAGAGTTCGACCAGCCGTCATTTCGGCGGGCGGACAACTTTCGCCGCTCCCGGAAAATCGATTCCGTCGATCAACTCGTCGACCTCGTCCGCCGTTCCGCCGATCACGGTGATCGAAACGGCATAGCCGTGAGACAACATGGCAAGAGTCGACTGCCGCATTACGAGGCTGCCTACATCTTTGTGGAAGTCCTGCTGAACCAGAGTCTTTGCTCCCAGAGCGATTTCGTAGGGCTCGTCATCGGGGACGAATCCTTGCGCCTTCGCGACTTCGCCCAGCGGACCAAAATACTGCACCGCTTCTTGCAATCCCGGATAAGCCGAAACATTCTCCGCGGCAATCACAATCGAACGGTTCACCTCTTCGCCGCGCGCCTGCGGAGGTCGTGAGAACGTGGCCAGCAGCACCTTCGCGCCTGCGGCCGGATCCGCTGCGCCTTTCGCCGCGGTCGTGCTCCCGGCATCTTCGCTGGGCGCATTCATCTCGTCGGTGCGAAGAACCCATCCGGCAGGGATCTTGCACGACAGGCCCAGCGCCTTATTGCGGTAGATACCGTTGCTCACTACGCCAGCATCGATGCCCGATTCGAGAGGGGTCGCAGATTGCTTCGCTTGTTTGGTCGAAGGTTTGGAGACTGACGAGGAAGATTGCGCGAGCCAACAACCCGATCGGTAGAGCAGAAACTATCAGCAGAAAAAAAATTATGCGCGCATGACGACGGCTCATTCCGTCATATTACGCGAACCGCAACCGCAGATGGCCGCGCGAGGAGTTGAGATGCCAGGGCTGACCGAATCACCGGCCAGCCCCAGCAGAATCAGGCTGCCCGCCCCATCTGTGGCTGGGCGCAGTGCGCGCAGCGCCGCGCATCAAGCGGAATCTCGCTCAGGCACTCGGTGCACTTCTTGGTGGTCGGATCGGCCGGAGCCGGGTCTTTGCGCATGCGTGCCACCAGCGCATTCACTGGAGTGACCACGAAGAAATAAATTGCCGCGGCGATCAACAGGAAGGAAATGACCGCGTTAATGAAGTGGCCCAGCGGGAACAGGGTTCCGTGGATGGTGAATTGAACCGAAGAAAAATCCGGCTTGCCCACTAAAGCTGCAATCAACGGCGTGAGCAAGTCGGTTGTCAGTGCGGTGACCACGCCGCCAAAAGCCGCGCCAATCACCACGCCGACCGCCATATCGACAACATTTCCGCGAAGGATGAATTTCTTGAATCCGTCTAGCATTGCGCCCCTCTCAAAATTGAAGTGAGCGCAAATTTAAGCCAGACATGGGCCAAGGTCAAGCCCAGAAACGAATTTGCCCGCGATGCAAGCCCGCGGATACGTCTTATTTCTTCCCCGCCTGCTTCTTTTCCACCTTCGCCCAGGTATCTTTCAGCGCCACGGTCCGGTTGAAAACCGGCGCCCCGGGCTTGGTTTCAGGATCGGCGCAGAAGTAGCCCAATCGCTCGAACTGGTACCGCGAGCCCGCCGTCACATTGGCCAAAGACGGTTCCAGCTTGGCGTTGTGAATCACTTCCAGTGATTTTGGATTTAGGTTCGCAGTGAAATCCTGTCCCTCTTCCACGTCAGCGGGATTTTCTTTGGTGAAAAGGTTTTCGTAAATCCGCACCTCCGTGTCGATCGCATGCGCCGCCGAAACCCAGTGAATCGTCGATTTCACCTTGCGACCGTCCGGAGCATTCCCGCCTCGCGTAGCCGGATCGTAAGTGCAGTGCACCTCCACCACTTCGCCTTTCTCATTCTTCACCACGCTCGTGCACGTAATGAAGTAGCCGTAGCGCAGACGCACCTCGCGCCCCGGCGACAGGCGGTAGTAGCCCTTCGGCGGATCTTCGCGGAAATCATCCTGCTCGATGTAGAGCACGCGCGAGAAGGGAACTTTGCGCGTTCCCGCACTCTCATCCTCAGGATTATTCGTCGCCTCCATCTCGTCCACCTGATTCTCGGGATAGTTATCGATCACGACCTTCAGCGGGTGAAGCACGGCCATCACCCGCGCCGAGCGCTTGTTCAGGTCTTCGCGCACGAAGTGCTCCAGCATCGCCAACTCGACAATGCCGTTCGTCCGCGACACGCCCGCAGCCGAGACAAAGTGTCGAATCGATTCTGGCGTGTACCCACGCCGCCGCATCCCGCCCAGCGTCGGCATGCGCGGATCGTCCCATGCGCTCACCCGCTTTTCTTCCACCAGTTGCCGCAGCAGGCGCTTGCTCATGATCGTGTAGGTCAGGCTGAGGCGGTCAAACTCGATTTGCTGCGACGGAAAAATTCCCAGCTTCTCGATGAACCAGTTGTAAAGCGGCTGATGGTCGGCGAATTCCAGCGAGCACATGGAATGCGTCACTTTCTCCAGTGAATCCGACTGCCCGTGCGCAAAGTCGTACATGGGATAAATGCACCACTTATTCCCGGTGCGATGATGCTCGGCATGCAGAATGCGGTACATCACCGGATCGCGCATATTAAAATTCGGTGACGACATGTCGATCTTCGCGCGCAGCACGCGCGAGCCATCAGGAAATTCCCCAGCCTTCATGCGCTCAAATAAAGTCTGATTTTCTTCCACTGGCCGGTTGCGGTACGGGCTGTCTTTTCCCGGCTCGGTCAGCGTGCCGCGATACTTGCGAATCTCATCCGCCGACAAATCGTCCACATACGCCTTGCCATCTTGAATCAGCTTGATCGCCCACTCGTAAAGCTGATCGAAATAATCCGACGCATAGAACAGGCCGTCCCAGCGGAAGCCGAGCCACTTCACGTCCTCCATGATGGCGTCGACATACTCGACATCTTCTTTTTCAGGATTGGTGTCGTCGAAGCGCAGATTGGTCTTGCCGCCGAACTCGTCGGCCAGTCCGAAGTCGAGGCAGATCGCCTTGGCGTGCCCGATATGCAGATATCCGTTCGGCTCCGGAGGAAAGCGAGTCTGCACGCGCCCATCGAATTTGTTGGTCTTCAGGTCTTCGATAAACCGATCGCGAATGAAGTTTGAAGGATGAGATTCCGATTCTGTCATCACATTCGATCTTACCGCAAAGAAACCATTCACTACTAAGGCCACGAAGGTACACGAAGGAAACATCGAACTCCTTCGTGATACTTCGTGACCTTCGTGGTTCCAGGTTTTGAGAGTCGTCAGATGACTCGCGCCACAGCAGGAATTCTCCGCAAGGCTGCAGTAGCTCCCCAACTCAAAAGCACGGCAGCCAGGAGGACGAATGAGCCCTTGGCGATCGCGGGCATTTGAGATTTCAAAACCGCATACTGCAGCCAGCTGACGAACGCATAGTGAATCAGATAAATTCCATATGCATTCACAGTGAGGCTGTCGAATACTGGCCGGCGCGTTCGCGCAAAGCGCACGAACATCGCCAGAAATGCAAAGCTGATGGCCGCGCACGCGAGCACGAAACCCAGGTCTGCCCCAACCTCCCAGCCGCGCGAGCCAAGGTGTGCTGTCATCGCGGCCAGTCCCACTCCGGCGGAGATTGCAAAAGCCACAAGCGCCCCCAGCGACCACAGCCACCAGCGCCGCGCCAGCTTTCCGCCCGCTGCCAGCAAGCCGCGGTCAAGTCCATAGGCTCCTACTCCGGTTCCCAGCAAGAAGTAAGCCAGATAGTGCAGTCCGCGGCTGGTTTGAAACGTGAACGGTCCCCACGCGCTCCATCGAAACCCGTTGAAGAGCAATTCCAAAGGCAGATAAGCGATCGCTGACAATCCAAGCACCGCGCCAAAGAAAAGAATCGGTCGCCGCTCCGCTCCCGAAGCCAGCCGCCCCAGTGCATCGCCCCACTTCGGTGCGAGCAGAAACAATCCTGCCGCGATGCAATCAAACGCCAGCAGCACCCACACAAACCATGCCGGCCCCGCTGGCCAGTTTCCCAGCGCAAACCATTGCCGCCAGAATCCCGCGATCCCGCTTGCGCCCGTCTGCAAGTAAGAGGGGTAATAGGCCAGCGGCGCAATCACCGCCGCAGCCGCAAGAAACGGCACTCCCAGCCGAACCGCGCGATCGCGCACAAACTGCCCGGCTCCTTTTCCCTGCAGGCTTTTCCACACAAACAAGCCGGAGAGGAAGAACATCAGCGACATGAAAAAAGTGTCATTGAATCCGACCAGCACCGCGAAGCCCGTCCAGCGCTTCGGGTCCACCACGGGGAACGCTTGCCACCAGCGGGGAAGTGCGGTCAGCGAGGCTGGCGCCTCGGGCGCAAATGGGTGATACGCCAGCGCAGCGTGATGCGCCACCACCATCAGCGTGATGAACGCCCGCAGATATCCAACTGATACGTTGTACGCGCTCGCCGGTTTTTCCAGCAGCGTGGGTAGTGGTTGATTGTGAATTCTTTCTTTACTCGCGAGCACAGTAGAAGCGGTCATGGCTGGACTCCTTTTCGTTTTCGATCTCTTGAACAAAGTGCGGACTCGATTCAACAATCCGAACGCGTAGAACTTTCCCCAGACGCGCCCGGAAGTGCAGGCGCGCCATACTCTTCAAGATGTGTGGTGATTTATCGCGCCTGCAGTGACGCCGCTTGACGCGCGTTTGAATCGCGCTTGCGCAGGTAGACCAGGAACTGCCAAACGTGAACAACCATCCCAATGCTGATTCCCAGCCAGGTTGCGGCCAAGCTCAACAGAATCGATACATTCACGATGGCAGCAACATGCCTCGCCTGAGCCGAACCTTTCGCCGCATCTGCGATCATCAGGAACGGATGCCACGCTCCGTTGGGCGGCTGACCTGCCGCGTTGAGCATGAAGTTCAGCAGGACCAAGGTAAGCGCCATCTGCACCACTTCAGCCAGATGCGGAAACCATGTCCATTCCGGACGCCCCAGAGTGATCGCGCCCCGCAGCAGCCCAAAAACTCCCAGCAGCAGAATCGGGATATAGAACGTGTGCCACATGGGCGCTGCCTTCAGAAATGCCGCGGCTGGCCCGAGAATCATCCACGGATGTTGCGGCAGCAGCAGCAGCCACACCAGGCCGAAGACGCCGAATCCCAGTTCGCAAACCACTTTCAGCATCGACGGTTTGCGTTCCGTTGTACGCAGAGGCGGCAGCGAATCCGGATTCCACTTGCAAGCTGCTGCCACCTGCGCGTTGGTGCGTTCCAGAATCGCGAACACCAGCGTGATAATTCCCGCCGCGATGAAGAGTCCCGACCAAAGATCGCCGATCGTGCTGGCGATGGCAGATCCCAAATCCTTGCTGCTCGCCAGATGCGTGGGGCCGACGATGAAAATAAATACGGGCACCAGGATCCAGAACAGCACCATCTTCAGCACAAACGTGTAGATCGGGAACAGCCCCGGCCCAATCAGGTAATGCTTCGGTCCGAGCCGCGCGCCTACAATCATAGGAGGGCCGCAGCGCTTGAGAATCTCTCCCACCTCGATCTTGTCGAGCGGGCGGCCGAGCTCTTCCTCTTTCGCTTCGATCTGCGAACGCAGATCCTCGCCCAGTTCCGCGATGAGATCGTCTTGCTTCTGTGACTTTGGCAGCCAGAAGCGGACGGCTTGTAAGTAACGATCTAGTAGGTCCATACCATTTCTCCTAAACGAGTCCGATCAAACGAGTCCGCTCAGCACGCGCGTGGGACCGGCTTCGCCTGACTGCGGCCGCGCCAGCCGGCGCACGTAGGGGATGCAATACCATGCGTAGACCAGCGCACTGATTAACAGGTACGCCCACATCCAACTCAAGGCTCCCCAAAGAATGCTGCCGTTGTAGACGAGCGCGAGATGCGCGTAGTGCGCCGGATCTTTAGTTCCGTCCGCAACGACCACGTAGGGATAACTCTTAATCATGGGATATTGCAGCGCGAACCCGGCGGCATTCACCAACAGACGCGCCCCAGGAACGAGCCAACTCCAAAGCGGACGCGCCAGATTCACTGCGCGCTGCGCAGTCCCGATCGCAAGCAGCAGCAGAACCGGCAGATAGAACCGGTGCCACGAAGGCGCCAGCTTCAGGCTGGCCGAGGCAGATCCGAATAACAGGCTCGGAAAAACCGGCACCAGCATCCACCACAAAGTGAAGACGCTCCACACCACAAGCCCGGAACCCGACCACCAGCGCGCCACCGGGATCATGGGCGCTAGCTCCGCGGGCGGGTAGTACCAGGGCTGCGGAAACTTGCGCCGGATCAAATTCAGAATCGTGAATATCAGCGTCACGACGACGATCTGAATGTAGGCAGGTCGAAGAAGCGTCGCCAGCCGGATCGGTTGGTGGAGGTAGAGCAGAATTCCGAACGTGAACCCAACCGCAGCCGTGAGATTGCACCCAAGAATAATCAGGTACATGGGGAACAACTCGGGCCCGATCAGTTCCCAGCCGATGCTCAGACTGCGGCCGTTCTGGCGATAGCGCCGCGCCACGATCATGGGATCGCCATACTCCTTGAAAATGGCCATTTGCTCGGTGTCACGCAGCGGACGTCCCAGCTGGGTTTCGCGCGATTCCATCTGCGAGCGCAGCTCCACAGCTAACTCGGCGATGATGTCATTCCGCTGCGCCCGTGGCAGATAGCGCTTGACCGCGTTCAAATAACTTTCGAGAAGTTCCATAACTACGCCTCTTGAAGAATTTTGCTGAGTGATGTGTTGATGCGCTGCCACTCGTTCAATAGCTGAGCGAGAACTCGCTCACCCTCCGGCCGAGAGCCGGTAAAACCGTTTGTTGCGCTTGTCCTCTTCGCGCCACTGGCTGACCAGCAAGCCCTGGGCTTCCAACCGCCGCAGCAAGGGATAAAGCGTGCCTTCATCGATCTCCAGGCCGTCGTCGGCCAGGGCCTTGCGCAAGGTGTAACCGTAGCGCTCGGTTCGAAGCTGGGTCAGGACGGCCAGGCTCAAACATCCTCGGCGCAGCTCCAACTTCAGGTTCTCGAAGACCTCGCCGTTCTCTTGGCTACCGTTCGACATATAGTATATGACGTACACTGTATGTAACACAGTACTGTTTGTCAAGAGCTTTTTTGATCGAAAAGCCTCGGCTCATCTTTTTCATCTGTGGAAAATCCCCATCGGCTATCCGTTTCAAGGCTTATCCAATGCCATAAGCTCATTAATTGCCATACGTTAGCGGTTGATGTCGAAATGACGCCCGCTGCATTGCTCTGGTCGCGAGTTTTGCGCATCTTCGTCAGGATGCACTCCCACTCAGCGGTTGGTTCCCAAGAGCCTTGCCCAGCTTCCGATTCGTCGTCGCACCGCAGCCCGCGGGCGGGCAAGCCAGCGCACTTCGGGAAACTGGCGATACTGGCGATCTCTCCGTTTCTGCTTCTTGCCTGCGTCGCGGCCTTCGCACAAGAGGCGTCGCCCGACCAATATCAAGACTCTCAGCCTCCTTACGCGGATTCCCAGCAGCCGGCACGGCAGCCATTGAATGCAGGTCAGCTCGAGCAACTCGTGGCTCCGATTGCGCTCTACCCCGATGCCCTGGTGGCTCAGGTGCTGGTCGCTTCGACATATCCTGCGCAGGTGATGGAGGCCGATCGCTGGCGGCAGCAGCAGGCCTATGCCACGCCCGATCAGATCGCGTATGGCGCCGACGCCCAGCCCTGGGATCCAAGCGTCAAGGCCCTGGCCGCGTTTCCCCAGGTTCTCGCCCAGCTGGACCGCAATCTGCAATGGACCACCGATCTCGGCAACGCCTACTACAACCAGCCGCAAGATGTGCTTGAGGCGGTGCAGATCATGCGCCGGCGATCGCAGGCCGCGGGATATCTCCGCAGCACGCCGCAGGAGGCTGTGCGCTACGACGAAGGCAACATCGAACTCGTGCCGGCGGATCCGCAGGTGGTGTACGTTCCGACCTACAATCCGTGGGCGGCCTACGGAGATCCCGTCTCGCCCTATCCCGGATTTTCGTTGCTCGGCGCGGTGGGAGGGTTCCTGGAGTCGGGGGTGATGCGCTACGGCCTGGGGATCGCTCTGTCGGCATTCGCGCACACGCCTTGGGGATGGCTTGCTTGGGGACTCGACTGGCTGGCGCACTCACTGACGTTTCACGACTCACCCTACTATGCTCACGGCAACAATGTTGCCGACTGGGGCTTTTCGCACCGCGGATTCCACGCCTACTCGGGCCGCGGAGGTTTTGGCCGCGGCTCGCACGATTTCGCAGGCATCGGGCGAGGCGGCGAAGGTTGGCGACAGGGCGGGGAAAGCTGGCGCCGCGGCGGCTTCAATTCCGGCGGATGGCATTCGTTCGCGCGCGAGCCCGAGCGTCGCGCGGAAAATGGGGGCAGACCTTCTCGGGGCATGTCTTCTCTGGGCGCTTCTTCCGGCCGCGGATTCGAATCCTTTCGCAGCGACCGCGGATCGCTGTCCGGGCGCAGCCTGTCTGGGTTCAATAACAGAGCATTCGATAACCGATCCTTCGAAAATCGGTCCTTCAACAATCGGACATTCGATAATCGCACCATGAACAACCGCTCTTTCGATAATCGGTCCGTGGGCAGGATGTCGGGAGACCGCGGACAATATCGTTCTGCCTTCAACCAGAGCCGAGTGGGAAGAAGCGAATCCTATCGCGCATCGGCCGGCAATTTTCCCCGCAGCGACTTCGGAGGCCGATCTTCAGGCTTCTTCGGACACACGTCGAGCAAGTCTTCCTCCAGCGGGCATCATCTTTTCGGCGGAGGCCATTCGCAAAAGAGCTTCGGCGGCGGGTCAAGCCACTTCCATAGCAGCGGTGGAGGACACGCCCCGAAAGGCTTCGGCGGTGGCAAAAGTTTTGGCGGAGGCAAAGGTTTCGGCGGCGGTGGGCACTCCCATGGCGGCGGCCACTCCGGCGGGCACGGCGGCGGCAAGCATCACTAAACCGGCGCTGATCATCTTCCTCGCGCCGCGATCAAGAAACGGGTGCCCCATTTCTCGCCTTTACGAGAAGTGGGGCCTTTTTTGCTTTCCTTTTCGCCGTCCACTGTGATAACAGGATAGCGAACATGGTGTGTCGGCAGTCCTTGCAGTTGGCCGGGAACATCGTGCTATAATCCGGCGCCGTTCCAGCAGAAGTTTCGGTGGTTGAATTCATTCCGCGCCCGCAACCGGGCGCAATCAGCGCGGCTTGGCCGCCACCTGAAATCAGGAGGAGCAATGACGTTCGACGATTTCACGCTCTACGGACGTGATGAAGAAGATGAGTTCGGTGACAGCGGCGCTTATAGCGATTCGCTCGAAGAAGATTTCGAAGAAGAAGAGGAAGAGGAAGAAGAACCTCATACGTCGGAACCGGAGCCTGAAGAACACGAACCGGTTCCCGCACCCCCACCTCCCGCACCGGCCGGTGGCGGAGGAGGCGGCGCCAAACCCAAGGCCAAGAAGAAAGCCGCGCCCAAAAAAGCTGCGAAAAAGCCAGCCGCCAAAAAGAAACCGGCCAAGAAGAAGCCAGCCAAGAAAGCTGCTAAAAAGCCTGCGAAAAAAGCAAAGGCAAAGAAGGCAGCCAAGAAGCCGGCTAAGAAAGCCGCCAAGAAGAAGCCGGCCAAGAAAGGCAAGAAGCGCCGTTAGGGCCTATCCTGGCCGCGAGCGCCTCCGCTGAATTTGCTGGTGTGAAACCGCGCCCCGACAAGAGGGCGCGGTTTTGTTTGGATTGAAGTTGAATTCAGGAACTGGGACTTCCAAACGCGGGTGTTACGGGAACCGGCACAGGAGGCACGAGCGTCGCAATGCAGGCATTCGAGGCCTGGCATCGGACGTCGATGCGCAGGACAAGAATGACTCCGCTGTCAGGCGGAAATTCCAGCGGATAGTGTGCGGCTTTCAACTTGTCCGGCCAGAGGCTGCAGATTTTGATCTCCGCTAACATAATCGGCGGAATCGACCTTGCCCGGCTTCAAGGTGACGACGAATTGTGCCGAGCCCGATAACTTCTTGTCGTTCGTCAACTTCACCTCGCGGGTCCGGCGTAGTTGCTCGGCAGGAGTCTGCGACCACTCTCCATTGGGCAGGCGGCGGATCGCATATAAACCAGGTTCCTTGCCGGTCAACTTCTTGTAGCGTGCACGAATGTCCCTGTCTCGGCTCAACGCTTGATCAGGGCTCGGCGTCGCGCCGAACCTGGTAACTCGGCACGGAAAACAGTGTCAGCGCATTCTGATACATCTGCGCGGCCTGCTGCGTCTTTCCTTCTTTCTCGTAGACTTCCGCGAGGTGTTCAGCAACAACGTCATGCTCTCCAAGGAGCCACGAATAGCGAATAAGATTCTCGGCCCGCTTCGTGTCTCCCTGCTGGAAGTAGACCCAACCGACGGTGTCCCAAACCAGCGAGAGCTGGTAGGTCACAAGCAACCCCGCAGTGGACGACGATTCCGATTCTCGTGACTCTTCTTCCAGCTTGCTGAGCGCGGATTCGCCGTACTTTTGCGCCAGATCGAGCTTAACTTTGTTGTCTGCCAACATGTAGGAGACGTCGTTGAGCGTCGCCGGATCGTCCTTCTTTTGTTCCATCAAATCCTGAAACCGGGCCACTGCCTTATCGCTCTCCCCGGTCTTCAGATACGCCGTTCCCAGCTGCATCAGCAGACCGGGGCTATCCGGAGCAGCCTTTACAGCTGCCTCCAGCACTCCCGCAGCTTCGCCGTACTTGCCGGACCGGTAGAGCAATCCTCCCAGGGCTGAAGCGGCGGTACGGTTTTCCGGATCCATCTTCAGCAGCTTGCGCCACTCGTCCGCCGCCTCATCATTTTTTCCGGTCTGAATCAGATACACCGCCAAGATCTGATAAGCGCGCGGATCCTTCGGTGAAGCCTCCTCTTCCTTGCGGAATTGTGCCATCGCGCCGGGAAGGTCGCGGCGCGCTCCCATGGCCATGCCAAGATTGAAATGGGCGCCCGGATACTTGGGATCCTGCGCCACGATCTTCTCAAATAACTCCTGCGCGCCCTGAAAGTCGCGCTGCTGCAGGGCATCGGTTCCTTTGCGAAAGATGCTCTCGAGTTGGGCGGTATCAATCTTTTCCGTCTTGGAGCCATCCGGTTTTTCCACATCGACATGGTCTCTGCCCTTGTCGGTCGCGTTATCGTCGGAAGTCTCTGGGCCGCTGTGTTCGACGCTCAACTGATTGAATTCATCATCGGCAACCGCCGTGCCAAATCTGCGGAATCCCTCCCACTCGCTCAAGGGGACTTCAGTCTTCTTGACATCCAGCTCGCGGGTTGTGGTCATCACTCCGTCTTCAATATTGGTGGCGCCACGATATTCCGCATAGGACTCGATCAACTCAACCCGGGGCGGAGCTACTACCCGATAGCCTTGGGGCAATTCCACACGCGAGCGATACTCCACTTTTCCCGGAGACCCCAGCGGCACCGGTTCATCGGGTTTCTGTTCCCGAATGCCTCTGGTCACTTCTATTCCCATCGGCGGCAGGGCCGCTGACGTGTGGTGATTGTTCCAGTCCGCATAATCGTTGCGAAGGTAGTCGTAGGAAATTCGGAATGGCTTGTCGATGTCATCCGGTGGAGACACCTTCACATTGCTGACCACTCCGCCGAAATTCATGCCGTAAGAGAAGCGCTGCATCGCTTCCTTCCACTGCGATTCCGGAACTTGACGGAATGCCGCCCGCAACGCGACCGCTGCATCTCCCTCGTACACTTGCTCGGCATGCCCGGTGAAGGTTCCGTCCGCGGCCAATTTTCCTTCCATGGAAAAATCCTGGCGCTGCGGATTCTCAGGATTCGCCGGCGTCTTCATCAGCTTCGGCGGAGCGTTCACCGGAATGACCAGCGCCTGCTTGTTTCGCAGGGTGAGCAACAAAAGCCCGTAAGGCGCAACCTCCGGAGTGGTATCGAGCCAGAGGGGCCGCCCGAACTGCGGTACGACCGTGATGACGTGATTGAACTGAGCGGGAGACGGCACTTCAGGATCGAGTTTTCGCTGCGAGTGGATCAGCGCCGGCCACGCTTCAATGCCCACCGCCTTCAGCAGCGCAGCCAGCAACGTGTGCTTGTCCTTGCAATCGCCGTAATTGTTGTCGAGTACATCGTCCGCTGCATGGGGCTGGAAGCGCCCGATGCCAAAATCCAGCCCGATGTAGTGATACTTCAGCGCGACAAAATTGTAGATGGCGTGAATTTTTTCATCGTCGAGCTGCAGCCCTTTCGTCAACTCGGCCGCCTTCGCTTGAATTGCGGGGGTGACGGTGAGCGGCTCCTTCTGCAATTCTCCATACCACCGCCCCACGTCCTCCCAGCTGGCAAAGGTGGTCATCTGCACGTCAGGACTGGGGAGAGTCCGCCGCGGCCGCGGGTTCGGATTCTTTTCTTTCACTTCGAGGTTCGCATAGGTCCAGCGATAGACGCGGCGCCCGCCTTCCTCCTTGATCTCCGGTTTGTAATCCGGGCTGACCACTTTGACGTACTTGTCGCTGGGCACATTGATCTCAAGCCGCTGGTCGCGAATGATTACCTCTTTGCTGAAAGACTCTTCATACCAGAAATTTCCTGGAATCAGCGGCTTGACCACCCGCGCACGAGCGACATACTCCAGCACGTCACCCACAGCCAGGCCCTTCACCGCAACATGTTTTTCGTGGAGATCGCTGTAGAGCGGAGCAATCCGGCTTACTTCTCCCGGCATGTCCTGAATGTTGTAATCGGGAGTGTTGACCACCGTCCCATTCGGCTTGCGCACCCGAATGTAGTCGAACTCCATCACTTCGTTGGCGCTGGTGTAAGGAAAACTGAGGACCGCGAATGCTTTCACGCCCGCCTCGGAAAGTATCTTGACTTCCAGAGTTCGCTCGCGTGTTCCCGTTCCGTCTTTTTCCTGGATGACACGGGTGTACCAGCGTTCGAAGACGTAGCCCTCTTTGGAGAAGTCCTGTGTCGCGAGAGACGGAGGGGTGGTGGGTTCCTGGGCGAATGTGTGTGCAGCCGCCAGGCAGGCTAGTAGCAGGGTACAGAGCGGAGATTTAGAATGCATTTCTACTGCTTCCCAATCCGGGGGAAAGCAATCTTACTACTTCTTGCCGCCGACCGCTCCTAAACACTTTCCATACAGCTCGAGGAGCCGCTCGGCGTAATCCTCGGGCTTGGCGGCTGAACCTGTGCCCTGAAATCCCACACCCGTGGACGTGGTCCGTCCGTAGCCTGTGGTCATGGCGACAAACTTCATCAGATCGAGTGCGATATCTTCATTCCGGCGTCCACTGCCCGTGCCTGTGCCCGGAGCTTCTTCCATGATTCCTTCTCCTCTACCGGAAACCGCCGGTAGTTCTTCTTCTTCGAAATCGTCTTCCTGGAATGTGCGCATAGATTTTTGGAGATGACTTCCGAGTGCGATGATAGCAGAGCCAGCTTCCGCCGGGTTCCTACGCCACTCCCAACTTTTCCGCCAGCAACCGCACGCGCTTGCCATAGATCGCCCCATGAATCCACAGGAGAGGGCCGATCACGCAGAACCACCAGCCCGCCCACTCTGGATGGGTGAAGGCCAGTCCGAAGGAAATCACGCCAATGGCCGCCATCAGCGCATACTGCTGCGCGTCCACCCGGGTCTCGAGCACTTCGACCGGATTCAGGTCCAACTCGTTGCGCAGTTTGTAGGCGCGGGCATACATGAGCGCGAACAGTGCGAACACCGCGGAAAATCCGACGGCGTAGATGCGCATCAGCACCGAGGCCTCGTGGAATTCGATGCCCTGGCCGATCTCACTGCCCGTCAGCGGCGAACACAAAAGCGTGAACACGAATTTCAGCGGGTACACATAGAACAGCACCAGAAAGAGCAGGACGATATTCAGAAATACCGTGTAAGGATCTTCCAGGCCGTAGCGGCGCGAAAACTGGTAGTGGGCGCGCCAGATCAGGATCAGCTGCGCGAAGCACAGTCCAAACGGCAGGAAGCCACGCATCGCCGTCATCAGTTCGATGTAGTTGCGCGGCACTTCCAGCGACACCACCAGCAGGGTCAGCGCGAAGCCAAACACCACGTCGCAGAAAGCTTCCAGCCGCGTGATCTCGCCGCCGCGCCAGCGAAAGTACAGCTCGGGCAGCAACCCGCGCCGGTGCTCGCTGGCCATTTCGTATGTCGGTTCGCTCTCCTGCGCGGTAGAAGGCAAATCAGGAAGTCCCGATGGATGGCTCATGGCCTAGGATTCTGACTTCTGCCATGGCCGCTTGGCAACCGAAATCGGTCAAGGTTTGGTTCCACCGTAAAGCCCGCTTCAAGCCACCGGTGACGAGCCCAGGAGATGAACGCGCCTGACCTATGCCGTCGGGCAGTGGGGTCAGTTTGAAGGTTGTCATTCCGAACGCGCGGTCTTTTCGCGAGAGGAACCTGCCGTTTATCCAGCGAACAGCAGGTTCCTCACCGGGCTTTCAGCCCGATTCGGAATGACAAATGAACTTTGTTGAAATTGACCTACTATCTTTTTACTTCACTCATCAGAGCCATCATATTCTCTTCGCTGTCGCGGAAAAATGTCATCCACAAATCGTGATCCGGCATGCGCGCGATCATGTGCGGCTCGCCCTCGAACTTCACGCCCTTCTCTTTCAACTTCGCGCAGGCCGACTGAATATCAGGCACGGCGAAGTAAAGAATCGAGCTGGCATGATCGAATTCCGGCTTGTCTGGATGATCGATCAGCAGCCGCACTCCTCCGCAATCGAAAAATGCCAGCCCCGGCGGAGCCTTGAACAGCAAGCGCAGCCCGAGAACGTTTTCATAGAAACCTGCCGCCCGATCTACATCGTGCGCGCGAATCTGAACCTGCCCCACCCGCGTAATTCCGATCGCTCCTGCCCCTTCACTCATGCGACTGGCCTCCCCTTCAAATTAGCCCGGACTATATTAATCCGGCCTTAGAATTCGTGTTGTCCACACGAAAAGGCGGGATCGTGAATTCCCCGCAAACAATGCTGGAAAAGCCCCTCCGGTTCCGCTATAAGGTAATTCGCCCGGACAGTACCAACGTCACGTGAAAGTAACCAGCCTCATACGGGATACTGGAGAGTCTCAATCGCAGACTTTTTAGTTTTACGTCACGCTTTGTTGTTGTAAGCCATGTCTCGGGGTTGTTCGGTACAGTCCTCCCTGTGAACGATCTGTAAATTTACTGTTCAAGGAACTCGATTGCGAAGCACGCGCATCGCCGTGGCCGCTGCCGGCCTGTTGTGGCTCAGCCATTTTATGGTGATCGCCGTCCTGGGAACGGCGCACGCCGGACCGGTCCTGTCCGACGCCATTCAGTGCGCGCTGGGCGGAATGCTCATTTATTTTACGGTGGAAGCCAGCAATCGCTCCGAGGGCCTCGCCCGCTCGTTCTGGCGTTTAACCGCGTTGGCCTACGTTCTGTGGTTCGCGGCTCAGAGCCTCAGCGTCTATAACGATATCGAACCTTCGCCCCGGCTCGCCTGGATTATCAATCTGCTGTTCTGCTTCTGGTTCGTGCCGTTGGCCATGGCGATGTTTCTCGATCCGGAAAATGAGTCCGGTCGGCTGGACACGCTGGTCGTCCTCGATTTTGTGCAGGCCGTTCTGGTCTGCGTTGCGGCCTACCTGTACTTCTTTTATCTGCCGAAGGCGGAGTCCAACTCTGAACTGGCGCACTCGGTGTGGACCCCATATTTTGTGGGCTACGCGCTGGTGGCCGGAGCCTTTGTTCTGCGGGGGTTGATCACCCGCTCTCGCGATGCCAAGGCGCTGTTTGGCCGCATGGGCGCCGCCATTGCGCTTTCCGGCTGCGTGGATGCGCTCTACTACTACGGTCCCGGACGCTATATGACCACCGGGGCCTGGTTCGATTTGCTGTGGAGCGCGATGCTGATGGTTCCGATGTACCTGGCCGTGACCTGGAAGCAAGCCGAGTCGCCGGAAGTGACCCGTGAGGTGCCCGCGCGAGAAAAGCGCATCTACACCGAAATTTTTTACCTGCTGTATCCCGTGCTGGTGCTCTTTATGTCGGTGCGCATTGCGCGTGAGCGCCTGGGATTGGCGGCCGCAGTCGTGCTCTTATCGTTTTTGTGCGCCAGCACGCGGCAACTGGTTACGCAGCACCGCTTGGTTGAAACCAAAGAGGCGCTGCGCCGCGAGGCCCAGCGCGACGGCCTTACCAGCCTGTGGAACCGCAAAGCTGTTCTTGAAATTCTGGAGCGCGAACTGCTTCGCGCCGAACGTGACCACGACCCCGTCGGCCTGATCATGGTCGACGTGGATCATTTCAAAGTTATCAACGACACTCGCGGTCACGCTGCCGGCGATGCCGTGCTGCGCATCATTGCCAGCGCGGTGGCAGCGATGGTGCGCCCCTATGATTCCGTCGGACGTTACGGCGGCGAAGAATTCCTGATTGTCGCTCCCGGCTGCGGCTTGCCCGAGGCCTGGGATCTGGCGGAACGCGTTCGCGCTCACGTTGCCGGATGCAACATCATGACTGGCGGAACCAGCGTGAAGGTCAGCCTGAGTCTCGGCATTGCCACCGGTGCCAGCGCCGCCGAGATCGAAAAACTTCTCCACGCCGCCGACATCGCGCTCTATCAAGCCAAGAATGCCGGAAGAAATCGCGTCGCGCCCAGCCTGGGCCGCGCCGCCAGCGCCAGCCAAAGCGGCGTCCAAAGCGACTTCTGGATCTAAGAATCCCTACGAAGAAGGCGAGAGACGAGCGAGGGTGCCCATCCTAGCCGTGTTCCTGGGCGCAAAGACTGTACGCTTTCCTTGTTCTTGCTCTGTCCGTGTTGATCCGCGTGAATCCGTGCTGAGAAGGGCAAGTCGTCGACGTGCCGTTATCGTTTCGAAATTGTGCCATCTTTCGTGTTGCTGACCCATACATTCGCTCCATCAAACGCGATGCCAGTAGGCTGATTTCCTGTTCTGAATGTTCCCAGCAAAGTGCCGTTGCAGTCACTCAACTCGGTGATCGTGTTGCTTCCCTGATTCTCCACCCACATGTTCGCTCCATCGAACACGACGAACTGGGGGCTGGTTCCGACGTTGAACGTTCCTAGCACGGCTCCGGTTGAGGCATTCAGTCTCGTTACGCTGTTGCTCGTCGAATTCGCAACCCAAACTGACGTTCCGTCAAAAGCGACGCCCACCGGATTCTCGCCGACGGTAAACGTGCCTGCGATAGAGCCATTGCTCGCCTTTATTTTGGTTACAGTATTGGCGCCGCCCTGATTCGTAACCCAGATGTGGGAGCCATCGAAAGCAAGGCCGATAGGATTCAGTCCGGAAGTGAAAGTGCCAACCACGGTTCCGGTGGTTGCCTGGATCTTGCTCACGGTTCCGTCGGTTATATTCCCGACCCAGATGTTGGTCCCATCGAAAGCGATGCCCCAAGGCAACTTCCCGGTCGCGATGGTGGCCACCACAATCCCGGTGTTTGCCTGAATCTTGCTGACCGTATTGTCATTGAGATTGGTAACCCAGACGTTTGCGCCATCGAAGGCAGCGTATCCAGGTACGTGTCCAACGTTTGTCGTGCTTAGCCGTTGGCCGTCGCTGGCCCGAATTTTCATGACCGTATTGCTGCCGGTATTGACAACCCACACATTCGCTCCGTCAAAAGCCATACCCAGCGGCGACAAACCAACGGTGAAGGTAGCCGTCTGATTGGCCCGATACCAGCGCAGCAATGCCAGTTGGTTTGGGTTCGGAAGCGTCGAAGGGGAGCAGGTTGGGGCTGACGTTGCGTTTTTGGAGTTTTCAAATGGCTGAGTCTGAGAGAACATCGTCGTGGCAAACAAAACGGAAGCGAATAACCCAAGAATCTTCGCGTGCACTCGCATAATCATCTCCAAGCTTTTGACTTTTGAACCATCGGGAGACAACACTACACCCGTTTTAGCGGCTAGGACAGTGTGAAAACATCTGCATCTTGGAGCAAGAGCGAGGCACCCTCGGGGCTGTCAAGATGCCGGAACTCGCACAGTAAGCAAGGAAACTGTGCAGGCGAAGGCACATCCCGTGCAGCGCTGTGCGCGGCTGGGGTGGGAAATGATGAAGATGTCAGCGTAAGGTTGTGCGGGTGAATTTCTAGGAGAGCGAAAACTAGCGCGCGGGCTGCACAATCAGAACCATGCCGGGATGCAGCACGGCAATATTCCCGTTGTCGCGCTTCAGCGCAGCGACCGTAGTCCGATAAAGGCTGGCAATTGAGTAGAGAGTCTCGCCGGTTTTCACTTTGTGACGGACTATAGCTTCCTCAACATCCTGATCCGCCTTCGCCTCTTCGGTGAGTCGCTCGACTTCCGACGACTTCGTTGCCGGAGGCTTGACGCTCGCAGTCTGCGAAGCTTTGGGATGCTTTCGAACGGCGTGCGAGGAAGCCACGTCAGACTCATGCGGGCTTGGAGTCACCGGCAGATGCAGAGCCAGAACCTTGCGTCCGCGAAGGCTATCACCGGCGCGCAGCCCGTTCCAGCGCCGGATCATCTGCGCCGACACGCCAAAATTATCGGCGACGGTCTGCACCGTGTCGCCGCCGTGAACTTTATAGCGGGTAATCCGCTTCGCGTAAGAAGCCGTATCGCTCTGGGGATGGTGCCCCGGCGCGATTGGAATGATCACCTTCGCGTCGGCCTGCAATTCATTGGCGTCGAGCTTGTTGGCCGCGATCAGCGACTTGGCCGTCACCCGGTAGGTGCGCGCCAGCGAGGCCAGCGTGTCCCCGGAATGCACTGTGTGATAACGCCACCACAGCCGCATGTCCGAAGGAATCGACGCGATCTCCGTCTGATACTCATCTTTCGTTCCCGCGGGCAGATGCAATTCAAACTTGCCCTCGCGCGGCGTAGTCAGACGAAGCAGCCGCGGATTTAAATCCTGCAACTCCGCCGATGTGGATCCGACGCACTCCGCCACCAGCCGCAGGTCCACCGGATAATTAATCGTAAGCGTGTCGTAATCCGCAGAACGCTCCATCACCACATCATCCAGCCCATACTGCGACGGATTCTTGGCCATGATGGTCACGGCCAGAATGATGGGCACATAGTTGCGCGTTTCCTTGGGCAGAACGTTGCGCCGGTAGAGCTCCCAGAAATCGGCATAGCCGGTGCGCTTGACCGCAGCCTGCACCGTGCCCGGGCCGGAATTGTACGCGGCCATGGCGAGATACCAATCGCCGAACTGGTTATAGAGATCCTTCAGATGGTGGGCGGCTGCGCGCGTGGATTTTTCCGGATCCTGGCGGTCGTCGACCCACATGTCATGGCCCAATCCGTATCCGCGACCACGCGCCGCCATGAACTGCCAGATGCCACGAGCCCCGGCGCGGGACACGGCCAGCGGATGAAATCCAGACTCGGCTTGCGCCAGATAAATCAAATCCTGCGGCACGCCTTCTTCTCGCAGCGTGGAGACGATCATGTCGTGATAGCGTCCCGACCGCGCAAACGCGCGCTCAAAAACTCCGCGACCACGTCCGGAGAAATAACTGATATAGCCCGCGACCTGGTCGGTCATCATGAGCGGCAGATCGGAGTGCGTGTTCTTGATCTCGGCTTCGACCTTTGCCTTTGTGCTGGCGTCGGCCGCCGGGGTCATGCCGTTGGTCTCGTCAATGGGCGCGGGCTCGGATTTCTGTTGCTGATCTGAGTCGGCCGTCTGATTTCCGGGCGCCTCGTCTCCCAGACTGAGCTGGTTCACGCCGTCCACGATGTGGTCGAATTCTCTTTGCAGGCGACCGTCTGAGCGGATATCAAGTTCGCTGTCGAGCAGAGCATTGAAGGCGTGGTCGAAGTGCTGCTTTGCGTCGTCGGTTGCGCCCGCCTGATAGCTGGCGAGCCCGGCCTGATATTCCTTCTCCACTTTTACGATCAGGTCATCGATGGCATCCGGAGCGGGCGTCGAATCGGAAACCTGGTCCGCTTGAATTTCCTGAGCTGGCGCGTCTTTCGCCGGTTGAGGATCCTGAGCGGCGGCAGCCTGAGTTTTTGAGGATGACGGGGCTTGCGCCGGAGTAGCTGCCTTCAGCGCTGGCGGCGCCGTCGGCGGCACTCGCGCAACCGGCTTGTGCGCGCTCTGGCAGGCGCAGACTGACATCAGCAGGCAGGCTAGAGTGGCAATCCGAGCGTGGGGGCCATCAAATCGCATGATAAGGCTGGGGAAAGCGTACCTCTCCCGGGTTGATTCTCCAGTGTGAATGCCCGGTGAATTCTATCAAAAATCGTACCGGGTGGGCGCTCCAGGGTCAATGCAGAAAAGGTACCCGGCGGAGTTACTTTGGGCACTCGCCGGGGCAATTACTACTCCCAGCCACACTTCGCCCAGGGTCGCCCCCAAATTCGACTCCTGAAAATCAGATGCAGGCTCGCCGTTGACTGGTTGGCAGCGAATGGAATCGAAAACAGCTCAAACCCGCCAGTAATCCGGCCGCCAGTTCTGGATCGATTTCTTAATATCGGCGCGCGACAATTTCTCATTCAGCGCGCGCTCCACCAGCTTGGGAACTTCCGCATCCGAGGCGAAGCGTATCCCGCATAGTTGGTCTACAGTCAGCTCCGGAATCCGCGAGCGCAGCGGTTCCGGCAGCAGCCGGGTCAGCCGCAACTGCTCTTCCAGCCGGATCACTCGATCCTGCACTTTGAGCGAATAAAGACGAGTCTTGAGAAGCATCATCAGAAAGGCGAAAGCCAGCACGATCAGCAGGAAGGCGTGGAAGTTTTCTTTCCCCGTGTTCTCCGCCATGTGCGCGAAGAAATGAATCAGCGTCAGGATCAGCGCGAAGATAAAGACCGGGCCCAGGAAGAAATGAAACATCGGATCCCAACGGGTGTGATTGGAAAAAGTTTGCGGCTGCTTTTCGGCCATGGGAAGAGCTCCTCTCGAAAGCGGAGCAAGTGTAGCAGACGGGGCAAGCGAGGCGGAGGATCGTACGAAATCCAGACTAGGAGAAACCCAGGGTGGAGGGTTCGGAATCCTTCGATCCCGAACCCTCAATCTGTCCCCGCCCCCTCATTTCAGAGAGGCCAGCAGAATCTGCTCGGTTGCAGGCACGCCCGCAATCTGCAGTTCATGCTCCCTCGAACTCTCCGGCAGCTTGTAGGTGTCGCGCGATCCGCCAATCTTGATCCCGGTCAGGAAGTACGTCTCCCCGTATTTGTGAAACACCAGGGCGCAGCGAGTGGCCGACTGCTTAGCCTCGTCCGACCTCGGCATCGTCATCAGGGACACCTTGGCGCGCTGGTTGTTCATGGTCAGCGCCGGCGAACCGGAGCTAACTGACTTGATCGTCCATTCGCCCGCGGGAACCGCGCTGTTGGCGACGTTGAATTGAAAAGGCACCTGGGCCACCAGCGTTTGGTTGCTGGGCAACTGCGCTGCGGCCGTCAGGGAAGCCAGGGTGAGCGTCAAAGCTAGAACGTGCGCTGCGTATTTCATATTCGCCTCCAGATCATTTTTTCCGTCAGGGAAGTGTTGTGATATTGCTCCCGTTCACCAGAAACGTCCATGGAGCCAGTCTGAAGCAGTCTGAATTGATCTGAAGACGGCGATCTCCAGGCCCGAAAAACCTTGATGATCTTGAAGGTTGACAGAGCCCTCACCCCGCGCCAGAATTGATGAACTTCACGGAGTGGTGGTGCTATGGGGAAGAGGGTCCAATTCAGCGGCTACGAACTGGATTTCGGCCGCTTTCAACTCTCGCGGGACGGCAAGCCCGTAGTGCTGGAAGGTCTTCCGCTCCAACTCCTGATGTACCTCGTAGAGAATCCCGGACAACTGCTCACGCGCGATCAGATCGCGGACAAGCTCTGGGGCAAGGATGTTTTTGTCGACATCGAGCAGGGAATTAACACCGCGATCCGCAAGATTCGCCGCGCCCTCGAAGACGACACCGCGCAGCCAAATTATCTGCAAACCGTAGTTGGCCGCGGATACCGGTTCGTCGCGGAAACCCATATCGAAGGAGTTGCAACAGGCGCAACGGCGGAGCCCTTCTCCATTTCGCCGGAAGAGTTTGGCCGCGCCGTCATGGCGGCCGCGGGCCTCGAACCAGAAACCTCTGATAAGTCCGCGAAAGATCGCGAGCCGGCCCCGCCGTCGCGCCGGGCGGTATAAGTCGCGCGACAGAAATCTTCCTGCAATTGAACCTTCTGCAACTCGCGTGAATCCAAACCTCCCATGAAAGCCATTCAAGTGAAGCAAGTTGGAGCGCCCGAGGTGATGGAGTTGGTCGACCTCCCAGTTCCCGAGCCGAAGGCGAATGAAGCCGTGGTGAAGCTGGCCGCGTCGGGCGTCAACTTTATTGATGTGTACCTGCGCGAAGGCCGCTACAAAGCGCCGCTGCCCTTTGTGCTGGGACAAGAAGGCGCGGGCACGGTGACAGCCGTCGGCGCCGACGTGAAGTCGGTGAAGCTGGGAGAGCGCGTCGCCTGGACCAGTGTGCTCGGGTCCTACGCCGAGTATGCCGCCATACCGGCTGATCGACTGGTGCCCGTTCCCGCCGGAGTCAGCGACCAGCAAGCCGCCGCGGCCATGCTGCAGGGTATGACGGCGCACTATCTTTGCCACGACAGTTTTCCTCTCAAGTCGGGCGACGCTTGCCTGGTGCATGCGGCGGCCGGAGGTGTCGGCCTGTTGCTGACGCAGATGGCGCACAACATCGGCGCTCGCGTGATTGCCACCGTTTCGACCGACGAGAAAGCGAAGCTGGCCCGCGAGGCCGGCGCCGACGAAGTTATTCTCTACACCCAGCAGGATTTCGAAGTCGAGACCAAGCGTCTGATGAACGGCAAGGGTCTCGACGTGATTTTTGATTCGGTCGGCAAGACGACGTTTGAAAAAGGACTGAACCTGCTTCGCCCGCGCGGCATGATGGTGCTCTTCGGCGGCTCCAGCGGCGCCGTTCCGCCGTTTGATCCCATTATTCTCACGCAGAAGGGATCGCTTTTTTTGACGCGGCCTTCGCTGGGCAATTACATCGCGACCCGCGAGGAATTAATGGCGCGCTCCAGCGCAGTGTTCGGCATGATCGCCGCCGGCAAACTCAAACTTCGCATCGAGCACACCTATCCGTTATCCGAAGTGCAGCGCGCTCATCGCGACCTGGAAGGAAGAAAAACCACGGGCAAGCTGCTGCTGATACCCTAAGAGTTTCGTAGCGCCGCCGTCCTGGCCGCTGTGGCAGCGCCACTTTTAGGAGCACATGAAAGCCATTCGCGTTCAACGCACCGGCGGACCGGAAGTCCTGCAACTCGCAGACGTTCCCACTCCGCAACCCAAACCAGCTGAAGCGCTGATCAAAGTTTCCGTCGCGGGAGTGAACTCGATTGACGGTCACTTCCGCGATGGCAGTCTCCGCACGCCGGTGCCGTTCATCCCCGGACAGGAAGGCGCCGGAGTCGTCGAGAGTGTGGGCGCTCAAACGAAGACATTAAAGCCCGGCGACCGCGTCGCCTGGAGCGGCACGCTCGGTTCGTACGCCGAATATGTAGTGGCGGAAGAACAACATCTTGTGCCCGTGCCGGCATCGATCACCGATGATCAAGCAGTCGCGGCCATGATGCAGGGTCTGACCGCGCATTATTTAGTCAACGACGCGCACAAACTGAAAGCTGGCGAGACCGCCCTGGTGCACGCGGCGGCCGGTGGAGTCGGACTCATTCTGGTGCAACTCGCGCATGCCGTCGGCGCACGCGTGATTGGCACCGCATCGAGCGACGACAAGGCTCGCCTGGCGCGCGAAGCCGGAGCCGACGAGGTCATCGTCTACACTCAGCACGATTTCGAACCGGAGGTGAAGCGCCTGACGCAAGGCAAGGGCGTCGACGTGGTCTACGACGGAGTGGGCAAAGCGACCTTCGAAAAAAATCTGAACGTGATGCGCACCCGCGGAATGCTGGTGCTCTACGGCATGTCGAGCGGCCCCGTGCCGCCGGTCGATCCCGCAAAGCTGTCGGAGAAAGGCTCGCTCTACATGGCGCGCACCACGCTGGCGCACTTCACCGCCACGCGCGAAGAGTTGCTGGCCCGCACCAGCGATCTATTCAAGCTGATCGCCGAAGGCAAGCTGAAGATGAAGATCGCGAAAAAGTATCCGCTATCCGAAGCTGCCCAGGCCCACCGCGATCTGGAAGCCCACAAAGTCGCCGGCAAGCTGCTGCTGGTGCCGTAGCTTCCTTACCTACCACTCAGAGTTTTTCTTTCAAACCAGCCGGAGCTGTGGAAAGTCCTGCTGGTAGCGCGTGGGATCGAGGGTAAAGAGCCGGTCCGCGCGCAGAAGGGCGTGCGCCGCAATCAGAAAATCCGGGAGCAAGCGCTTTGGCGAGGTGCCACCCGAGCGTCGTCTGCGCTCGGCGTAGGCGGTGAAGCCTTCCGCGGCCTTGCGCCAGACCGGCTCATCGAGCATGAACTCCACCGCGATACCGGTTTCTGCAAGAAATTTGTCCAGAAAGCCAGGCGACACCAGAGGGTGCGCCGCAAGTTCGACATAAACCGGCGCGCAGACCACCAGGCTGCCTTGCGCCCGGGAGTTCTTAAGTTCTTGCTCAATGTGCGCGGCCGACGGCTCATTCGACCAGAAAGCGGAAAGGATGTTGGAGTCGAGGGCGGTTTTCATTCGCGGCGTGAACCGTCACTCTTCATCGCGGCCTTCATCGCTGCCTTGATCGCTGCGCATTTCATCGATCCAGTCCTTGATGCCTTTCTCGCCTCCAGGAAATGGGCCGAGAATGCCTCTGTATTTTTGAAATGGATTTTCGTCGGATCGGGAGGGACGAATCACGGTGCGGTCTCCTTCAATGACGAAATCAATGCGGTCCCCGGCAGAGACTCCGAGACGTTTTCGGATCTCCTGCGGAACCGTGACTTGGCCCTTGGCGCTGATGGGGCTAGAGTATCTCATTCCTACCTTCGTTCCCTACTGTAAAGATACATGGTTTTACCATTATAGTCAATTGCTTAGCGGAGATTGCTGGAGGCCAGAAAAACCGGTGCGGGCTGCGCCCGCCGGACAGCCGAGGGCGGCTGTCCCTGCATTATTCAGCGGCGGCTGTATGCTCGCGCATATTTTGGGGCTTCATGACCCGGTAGCAGGCGGTCGTCGTCAATCGGCGCGCCCGCCTTCATTTCCAACGGCACCACTCCCGCCCAGGTCGGAAATGAATAATCTTCTTCGTCATCAATCGCGGGGCCGCTGCGCACCTTCGCGGAAAATTCTTCGATCGGGACGCGCAGCACTGAAGTCTGCTTGAGTTCGCGCTCATTCGGTTGGCGCGCATCTTCCCAGCGGCCGGGCAGAATGTGTTCCGACAAAAGGCGCAACGCCTCCAGCTTTTCTGCTGGGTCATCCACTAACTGGGCCTTCCCCAGAATGACCACCGACCGGTAATTCATCGAATGATTAAAAACCGAGCGCGCCAGCACCAGGCCATCGAGCAGCGTCACCGTAATGCAAACCGCAATGCCATCGCGCATCTGCCGCAGCATGCGGCTCGCGGCCGATCCGTGAATGTAAAGCGTGGCATCTTTGCGGCCGTACGACGTAGGAATCACAAATGGCTGTCCCTCCACCGCGAAGCCGACATGGCAGAGGAAGCCTTCGTCAAGGATCTGGTACACGGTCTCGCGATCATAGACTCCGCGATGCGGCTCGCGGATCACACGTGTCCGCGGGGTGGGCATGGAATTTTCAGGCATTGAGGAACGAACTCCGGGCAAGCGCCAAGGATGGGTGAAACCGAAAGTGTAGCATTTCGAGCGCGAGTAGCCCGCGACTTACGGCGCCTGATATCGGTTCTCGCGATACGCTCGCGCAAAAACTACGGCGACGATCAGCAGCACAATCGGGGTCAACACGCTCGCCTCCGGCCCAACACTGCCGCCGGTCAGCCAAGTCGGCCCGCTGAAATTGCAGCTGAAAAAATTGTGATAGGGCTGGAGACCGCTATCCGGCACGCCATAGAAAAACGTCTGGCCCCAATCCCATCCTGCGTGAAATCCGACGGCCCACCACAAATTTCCGCGGCGCCACAGAAATAAACAAAACAATAATCCGAAGAGCACACCCGAAAACAAGCCAGCCTTGCTCTCTCCCGGATTGCCGGCGTGCGCGAGTCCGAACAGTGCCGAAAGCAAGAACGCCGAAGGCCAGAATCCGATGCCGGTGGTCAGTGTGTACTGCAGATATCCGCGAAAAGAAAATTCCTCGGCGAGTCCTACCAGGATGAAGGCCAGAGTCCACGCCAGGGTTGCGGTGGCAAGGGAAGATCCATGAGTGGCGATACCGGTCAGATGAAATCCGTGCAGCGCAAAAATCGCGAGCAAGCAGGCGCTGATCGACAGGAAGCCGACGAGGATCCCGATCCAAAAATCTTTTCCGAATGCGAAGCGAACGGGCAAACCATACTGGCCAAATTTTCTGCGCTCAATCCGCGCCATGATGAGCGCCGGAATCACAGCCAACAACAGCAGCGAGCCCTCGACCAGGACCTGCGCAGCGGGCGTAATCCCGGACACTTGTGCACCTGCGCGTCCCTGCCCGCGGGCGAAGAGTCGCAAGCCGGCGGACGCGAGAAGGACCAGGGCGCAGGCGAGAGCTGCGAAGATGAGCACACGCCATCCTGCGCGAATTCCGTTGGGCCCGCGGAAAATGGAGTGAGGAGGTAGCCCTTGGGGCGCGGGTTCTTCTGCTCGCGAAGGCAGCGGATCAGATAACAGTGGGGAAGGACGAGTTCCAGGATCGGACATGGGCACGCTACCTTTCAGGCTCACTCTAACTTACGCAGCAGTGCTACTGAAAGTTCCCGGTAGTCGGTCGCGAACGCGCGGCCCGGCGGCTAAAGCCGCGATTGATTTTGTGCCGCTTACGGCGCGGCTGAAGCCGCGCCCTTTCAAAACGTCCGCGAGAATCTGAAGCCGCGCCCTTTCAAAACGTCCGCGAGAATTCCGCGCAGGAGTACTTCGTATTCAAACTGACTCGGGGATGAAAAATTTCCCTACCAATTAACCTTCATCGCAAACTGGAACTGCCGCGGATCATAGGCTGCCGTGGGCTGCCCAGCGTTGGTGAACAGCGGGCTGACCGCGGCCGTATTGTTGCGGTTGGCGACGTTGAACATGTCGGCGATCAGGTCCCAGCTCAGGCGCTCGCCGAAGTAAATTCTCTTGGCCACGCGCATATCGCCGAAGATGGTCCACGGCTGAATGCCCGCGTTGCGGCCCAGGTTGCCGTCGAGTTGCAGAAGAGTAGGCATGCTCGAAGCCGACGGAGCTCCGGTGGAGAGAATGCTGCCGACGTAGGCCGCGACGAAGCCGTTGATGCAGGGTTCCTGAAATACGCCGGTGGGCGATTGTTTCGAGTGATAGACGGTTCCACAGGCAGGATCGACCGTGACATTCGGCCGCGCGGTCAGCGAAGAGATCTGCAGGTTGTCGGAATTTCCGGTCACGATGTTGAAGGGCCGTCCCGAGGCCACGTCGACGATCGGGGCAAAGGTCCAGTCACTCCAGAATTTTCCGATGAATCCGCCGCTCACTTTTCCGGTCTGCAACATGCCGCTGAATACGAAGCGATGGCGCTGATCGAACAATGAAGTGGAGCGATCGAGTCCGGGGAAGTAGCTGTCCTGCGGAGTGGTGGTGGATTGCAAGTCGGTGGAGTCGTCGATGGCGTGCGACCAGGTGTAGGACGCCAGGAACTCGTAGTGACTGTTGAAGCGCTTGCGCAAATTGGTCGAGAAGCCATGGTAAATCGAACTGCCGTTGGAGAAGTTGGCGTCCATGTCGCCGAACGGTGCGCAGCCGGTATAGGAGAACCCGTTTGCACCACTCGGGGCGCAGGCCGCGTTGAAGCCGGGCAGTGACGCCGCCGTGGCCGCAGCTTGCGCCACGCAGCCCAGCGGATCGCCTGCCAGCCCATAGCCGGCCGCGATGGAAGGATTCAAGCCGCCGGGCCGGAAGAAGTTCATCAGGGCCGCATCCACGTATGGGATAGGCCCCAACGCCGGGATTCCGCCGGGATTGCAGATACCGGCCACCGTGAAAGGACTTGCCGGAGGCGTGCCACCCGTAGCCAGCGCATCAAAATATGCCGCCTCGAAATTCGCGGTCATCAAGTCTCCGCGCACGGTGTTGGCATTGATGGGCCGGTTCAGATGCCGCCCGCCGTTGAAGTTGTAGGCGAGATTCAAAGAGAATCCGCCACCCAGATCTTTTTCCACGCTCACGTTCGCCTGCTGCGCGTAGGCATAGACGAATCCCTTTGCCTGCGGATATCCGAAGGGCTGGAAGGCGAGGGGCAGGAAGGTTGACTGCGCCGGATTGGCATTGAGCGCCAGGTAGTTCTGATTCAAGAACACGGACTGCGGGAAATTCAGAGAGGTGAACTGCTGCTGATTGGGCAGGTAGCCCAGGTTCGCGTCCGCCAGCGGAAATGGAGAGGGCGCGCACCCGGGGTGCCCTGAATCCCCTGGAAGATGGGAATTGCATTCAGGTTGCCGGCACTGGGCCCGCCACTGCAGGTTCCCGTTCCCACGAACGCCAACTGTCCGCTGGAAGAACCGTCGGAGGCGTCGCCGAGGAAATACAGGCCCAACAGGGGATGGTCATAGAACATGCCATACGAAGCACGCACCACGGTCTTGCCGTCGCCCTTTGGATCCCACGCCATTCCAATGCGTGGTTGAATGTTGTTCTTGTCGGTCTGAATTCCTTTTTGCAGATTCAACAGGCTGTAAGCGGGAAGAGCCAGGCCCTGCGGCTGCTTGAGCGATGGAGGAATTTCCACATCGTAGCGCACACCGTAGTTGAGCGTGAGATTGGGGCTGACACGCCACGAGTCCTGCCAGAACGCGCCGATCGAAACATTGCGGAACGAATCGCTGGGACTCCCCAAACCCTGAATGAAATCTCCCGGCACACCGAACCCGTAAGCTTGAACTGCGTTGAGGCCAGGGATGTTCGCATTCGGGCCCAGCACTCCGGTGAAAGCGGAAAAGTCGTTGTTGCTGAGGAAGTTGCTGGCGGAGATGCCGCCGAAATCGTAGACTCCACCGTAGTTGACCGTGAAGATCGCGCTCAGCGGAATGTAGTTCACATCGGCGCCTAACTTCATGTTATGGCGGCCTACACTCCACGAGAAATTGTCGGTGAACTGATAGCGCTGTTCAGTGCGCTGGATATACGAAAATGGTTCGCGCCCGAAATAGGCGTATCCGGTGATGTTGACGGCCGGATCGGAGCCGCCGGGAATCTGTGTGTTGTAAAAGTACGAGTAGCCGCGGCGCGCGTACTGGAAGCGGAATTCATTCACTCGATTCGCGCCGATGGTCCAGGTATCTTGAAAAACGCCCGCCACGTCGCGGAATGTGGTTTGCGAAGTGCGTGAGTACGCGTTCTGCCCGAAGGGTTGATCCTGTCCGCTGACCTCAATGCCGGTTACCGTGCTGGGACTCACGTTGGCGCGGAAGGTCAGGCGATGATTCGCTCCCAGATTGTGATCCAGCCGCAGCGACCACACGCTGGTGCCTTCGAATACGGGGAAGTTGCCCTCCTGCGAAGTCAGCGTCTGGTAAGAAGCGGGAACGTTGGTTCCGGGGAATACCGTGGCCGCAGGGCAGGAGTTCGGCAGGCTGAAAAATGTGCAACCAGAAATGAATCCCGACCAACCGGGTAACGCACCTCCGGAGAGCGCGGTCACAATCGGCGTGGGCCAGTTGCCCTGGATCGCCTGCTGCGACGAAACTCCTGAAGCCACAATGTAGTCTCCCAGAGCCGTGGCTACCGCCGGACTGGACGCCGCAGCAATATCAATCTGAGGATTTGTAATCAGTCCGACCTGATCGGGCGTCAGTTGCACCGTGCCGAATGGAAGTCCAAGGGCTGACGTGTCGAAGGGGGTGAGTCCGAAATTACCCTGGCCGATGGAAGAGAATCCCGTCTCATGGCGCCGCGTGATCTCGTAGGCGAAATAGTAGAACGTCTTATCTTTCTTGATCGCTCCGCCAAAGGCCACGCCAGCCTGCACGCGCGTGTACGCCGGATTCTTTACGGTGCTGAATGGATTCACCGCCTGAAAATTCCGGTTGCGCAGAAAGCCGAACACGTCGCCGTGAAAGTCGTTGGATCCCGAGCGAGTGATGATGTTGACCACGCCGCCCGCCGCGCGACCGTATTCCGGCGCGTAGTTGTTGGTGATGATCTGGAATTCCTGCACCGCTTCCTGCGACACCGTCGAACGGACGCCATTGACCGAGCTGTCGGTGGCATCGGCGCCGTCTACGTTCACCAGGTTCGAGCGCGCGCGCTGTCCGCTCATGTTCAGGCCGGAGGTGGGAGCCGCGCCTCCGAGGCTGGGAGCGTTGTCGCGCACTACCTGAGAATCGGTCAGCGTGAAATTGATGTAGTTGCGGCCGTTGATGGGCAGATTATCAATGCGCCGCTGCCCGATTGTGTCGGTGGTCGAGCTGCGCGAAGTCTCCACCAGCGCGGCTTGCGCGCTGACCTCAACCACCTGCGTGGTCGCCGATACCGAGAGGTTGACCGGCAAGTCAACCACTCCACCTACCGTAATCAGGACTCCCGTGTTTTCGACTTTCGTGAATCCCGGCGCGACCACGCTTACGGTATAGGTCGCCGGAGGCAGCGACTGAACGCTGTAGCCACCCTGGCCATCTCCGATCGCGCTGCGCTCCAGGCCCTTCGCCACATCCTGCACGGTGACGGTCGCGTTGGTGACCAAGTTTCCCTTGGGATCTTTCACGGTGACGCGCAGGTCGCCGGTCGCCGAGCCGCCCTGGGCAAATGCCATAGCGGATAGCAGAGCAACGCACAAAAGTACAAACACGCTTTTCGGAGTGCGGATCATGAGGTTCTCCCTTGCACTCGCATCCAGGCGAGTAGGCGACCGGAATCACGGTTGCGGCGGATTGCCGAAGTGAACACGAATGAATTGGACCGGGGTTATCCCGCACGTTTTATATCAAAACGCTGGCGGAAAACAAGCTCGGAATGGAGGCGAGGTCATGATTAGTTAATGCGCGCTAAACCGGTCGGACTTACGCGTGGGGTGCGCTGTGATCAGGATCACTCACAGGTCCAAACTAAGACACTGAAATTCGTACCGGCGCGGCCGGATTCTGCAGCCGCGTCAGCAGCAGGGCGCAACCATTCAGTTGCTCATAACCGCGCAAGACCGTAGTCGCGGCCTGGTTCGGGACTGGCAGTGCGAGCGCAATGTGGATTCGAATCAGCGCAAACGCGCAGTTGCGCCGCAGCAGCAATGCCTGATCGACCAGTTCATGCGCAGCCCGCGAAGTGCTGGGGTCAGCGGCAGCTATCGCGGTCTGGCCGAGGCGCACCAGCACGGCCGCATTTTTTCCTGCCGTCTGCACGTACGCCGAAGCGGCCCGCAGGCGCGTTCGCCGCACCCGCCAGAACTCCGTCGCAGGCAGACGCCGGCGCAGGAATTCGTCTTCCTCAGGGCTGGTTAAATTGCGGAACGCCTCAACATCCAGCGGCTGTATTTGTGCGGCAAGGCTGGTCCGCGCAGAAACCTGCAGGCTGCGCGCCACAGCCAGCCGCAGAACGATGGCCAGACTCAGAACTGCGATTACGACGAGAACCACGGCTAATATCATCGCTGTAAAAGACGCTCCAATTCCTGATTCCACAGCTCAAGACTGTGCTCGGGCAGGGAAACAGTAGACTTTGTGGCAACTCTTGCAGGAACCAGTAAGTAATAAAACCAGACCAAGACGCACACGTGGTAGGTGGCCATGTTGAGCAGGTCGAGAATCGTGCGCCTTTCGTTAGGCAGCCCACCATTGGCAATAACGGCCCAAGTTGCCAGGTGCACACAGCACGACGCCGCCAGGCCGACCGCGATTCCAAAGATGGGACCCTCGAGGCGAAGACGAAAGTATGCGGAGAAGAGAAAGATAAAAAGCAACAGTCCTGATGCAGAGAAAAATATCGTCTGCTCCAACAGGTGTGCCCCCGATACGATTCCGAATCGGCTGCCTTGCGGCGCGTAAGCCGCGATCAAGGCAGCGGCGACGGCCAGGACTATTCCCACCACACGAATCAGGCGCGTCCCAAGTTTCGCTATGGACGCATAGGAGCCGAATACATGGGCGAAGATTTCGCCGATCAGAAGGAATTTTGCTGGGCCCTGAATGAGTAGACTCGCCCAGTCTATACGCCAAAAAGCAGTCGCCCCGACGGAAGGTATTACGTCCGCTGCGTAGACGGCTAGCTCGCTAAGAGAGGTCAGAACGGCGAAGGCAAGGAACGCAGGGAACTGCCTGCCAAGGCCGCGCCTCCAAACCAGCACCGCCAGCGCAAGTAGAAGGACGTTGGGCGCAACCCAAAGGTAATTCCACAGAAGTGAGTGCGCCTGCAGCATGGCCGTAGGGCACTATACCCCCGTTCGCCACGACCGGCAACGTCATCTTGATCTTTGTTCCGTTTTCGTAAGTCCGAGCAATTTGACGGAGCCTTCTCGGAAATTTCGTGCACAATATCTTAGGGCTTGCACAAAGTCCTGCCGCAGCTCGTGCTGGTTCCTCCGCCGTCGGCTTTCACTGCGGTGGGTACTACCAGAGTGTTTACGAACAGGATGGCTGCGGCAACGACAAGTAGCATGCGTTTCACGATTGTGTTCTCCTTAAGTAAGTGCGAGTCGGACAGTGATAGTTTCATGGCCGCACCTGCCGTTCCCAAAGGAACGAAAGGATTAGAACGTTCGGAATTCGTAACAAAGGGCGAAACAACATGACCCTGAAGTCGGCATTGCAAGACCTGAAAGAAACCACTCTCGCCGCCGTGTCTGGCCTGCTGGGGAAGCTGGCCTATTTAGCGTCGTTGCGGCGCTCCGAAGGGCGCTACGAGCATTGGGGAATGGAGTCGCTGCACGGAGAGGAATCGGCCGAACGGGCGCTGAAAGCGGCGCACGCCGAAGTCGTCACCGGCGTGCTGCGTGCTCCACTCGCTACCTTATTAGAGGATCTGGCTGAATCCAGCCGTGAGAGCGGTGTGAGACCGCTGGCATACGTCGAGCAGATGCGCGGACAAATGCAGGATTTGCTGCCCAGCGAGCGCGAGGGTACGCCCGCCGCCGCTCATCTTAATTCAGTGCTGGTGGCGCTTTCGAGCCTGGAGCGGCATCGAGGGCGTGCCACTCGGTCAACTTCATAGCCACGCCCACCACCTGGCCGATGACTTCGGCCTCTTGCGGATGGCGCAGTACCCGAACCGGCACCGGAGAGAGCGGATGCGGTTGCAGAATAAGATCGTCGCGGCGCATGCTGCACCAGCAGCAGGTATGTCCGTCGCGCGTCTCCACGAAATAAATCGGACGTTCGTACTCCGAACGCCAGGAGCCTTCTGCGACGCGGTTGCGCGCTTCATCCACCTGAATGAAACTACCCGGCGGCAGAATCGGATACATGGTGAAATCCTGCGTCCCCACGTAACCGTAGGTGAAGTCGCTGTTGGCAAATTGCGCCAGATAGGCCAGCGGAACCAATCCCCACTGCTCGACCATGCGTCCCAGATTCGTGGTGCGCCGCTCGTCGAAGGCGGGATCCATTTTCAGCGGAACCTGTACCGTTGCCAAGCCAGAGAGTGCATCGGAAATATGGGATTTTGGCGGCGAAACCAGCCCCAGATCGGCCGCGGTATTATTCAAATCGACGCCATACCACGACATCAGTTCACGCAGATCGCGGCGGTAAATCACCGACAGCGCATACATGCGGTAAATGTTGGGCAGAATTCCCTTGGTCTCAATATCGGACAAACGGCTGGGAGGAATGGAAAATTCTTCGTTGCGATATTTCTCCGCGATGCAAGCACTGGAGTTCTCAACATCGCGCATGGTGAGGCCAAGCTTTTCGCGCAAGGTGCGAAGACTTTTGCCAGCCGGCAACATGTGGGGCCCTCCCGAACGTGGGCAAAATAATATCAAAATGGGACATGGATGTATGTGCCAAATTGCGCAATCTTCCTAAGAGTGCAAGCCTGTTACGAAATCCGAACATGCGTTTACCCGCCTGAGATGCAGGCCTGCGCCAGCCTCTGTGGGGAAGTCGAGGAGACTCCGCGCTGTGCCTCGGACGGTACATTTTTGAAACTTGTTCGGATTTCGTAACACGCTCTCCGCCATTTGTAAAAGAAGCTACGATTCGCCCCGCTGCGGCTTCCAAGTAATCCCTTGTCCCACCAATCAGGAATTGCCCTGCGCTCCTGCCGGATGACATTTGTCACGCAAACCCCGTGATGGATGGCACTACTGCCGAAACTTCGAATCCGCGATGATGCAGTTGCGGGAGAGAAAAGGAAATCAGCTCCCGCGGGCAGTGGCAAGCAAAGCGCTGCAAGCAGCAGAAGCAAAAAACGTAAGGAGCGAAGATGATCGCAACCGCGGAATACCTCGAATCCACAGCGCAAATCGTACGGGCCTCCTGTTCAGACCGCGTGGTCGCCAGTCTCGAATCCGTGAACAAGCTTTACGGTCCGGTGCGAGCCCTGCGCTCCGTGGACTTCAAAGTATGCGCCGGAGAAGTGGTCGCGCTGCTAGGTCCGAACGGCGCCGGCAAAACCACCGCCGTAAAACTCTTCCTCGGATTGATGCCTCCCAACTCCGGCAAGGTCCGCGTTTTCGGCGGCGATCCCACGAATCCGGAAAACCGGATGAGAACTGGAGCCATGTTGCAGGTGGGCCGCGTTCCCGAAACTCTGCGGGTGCGCGAGCACATCGATCTTTTTTCTTCGTACTATCCGAAGCCGCTGCCTGTGGCGGAAGTTCTCGCCGCCTCCGGCCTGGAGAAAATCAGCGACCGTAAGTTCGGCGAACTTTCCGGCGGACAGAAGCAGCGGGTGCTGTTCGCGCTCGCTATCTGCGGCGATCCGGACCTGATTTTTCTGGACGAACCCACGGTCGGCCTCGACGTCGAAGCTCGCCGCATGTTGTGGGAAGAAATTCGCCGCATGGTCGCCGCGGGCAAAACCATTCTGCTCACCACGCATTACCTGCAGGAAGCGGATGCGCTGGCTGATCGCATCGCCGTCATCAATCAGGGCGAGATCGTCGCGCAGGGCACGCCCGCGGAAATCAAGGCGAGCACCAGCGGCAAGAGAATCCGCTGCATCACTACGCTGAACGTGACTGACCTGCGCCAGATTTCCGGAGTGCGGGAAGTGAGGGTCGATCGCGAAGCGGTTGAGATTGATGCGGCCGAAGCGGAGCCGATTCTCCGCGAAATGTTCGCGCGCGACCCGTACATCTCGGGACTCGAAGTCACCAGCGCGGGCCTGGAAGAAGCTTTCCTTGCGCTGACCAAAGATTCCAAAGACGAAAGCGCAGCCTGACCGAAATCGTTTTTCGAACTGAACCACGAACCGCATCACGGTGCACAGCACCTGATTAAGCAGCACCTGGAGGAACAGCGATGAGCACAGCGGCAATCACCTTGAGCAACCGGCGCATCGAGCGTTCGCCCGCTCACTTGGCAACCATTTATTGGAAGGAAGCGAAGTACGAGTTTCTGAAAAACCTGCGCGTGCGCATGTACACCGCGTCGCTGCTCAGCTTCCCGACGATGTTCTACGTTCTGTTCGGCTTGATATTGAATTCGAACCAAGCCATCGCCGGCATGCGCGTACCCACCTACATGATCGCTACCTACGGTACCTTCGGGGTGATGGGCGCGTCATTGTTCGGCACCGCGTCGGGCCTGGCTTCTGATCGCGGTTTGGGATGGCTGGAGGTGAAGCGCGCCAGTCCCATGCCGCCATTCGCGTACTTCACAGCCAAGGTGATCACCGCGATGATTTTCAGTGCGACCATCGTGCTCGCATTGTTCGCACTCGGATATGCCTTCGGACACGTGCGCCTGAGCGGTGCAGAATTCGCCTCGTTATTGGGAACCCTCGTGCTCGGTTCGGTGCCCTTCTCGGCCATGGGCCTCGCTCTCGGATACTTCACCGGACCGAACTCCGCGCCTTCAACCATCAACCTGATTTATTTGCCGATGTCGTTCTGCAGCGGACTGTGGGTGCCGATCATGTTCCTGCCGAATGTGGTGAAGACAATCGCGCTGGCCATGCCGCCTTATCACTTGGCCCAACTCGCTCTGGGAATGGTGGGCGCAGGCGCGCACCAGTCGAACCTCATCCATTGGGAAGTGCTGAGCGCCTTCACCATGATCTGCCTGGGCATCGCGCGCATCGGATTCCAGCGCGATCAGGAAAAAATGTACGGCTAGAAAATAAGGTGATTCGAAAGGGCGCGGCCGCACGGACCAGATGTTTTGAAAGGGCGCGGCTTTAAGCCGCGCCGTCTGAGGCCAATCCAAGGACGGGCTTTAGCCCCTGAGGGAGGAAACGACCATGAGCGCAAACACAAAAAGATCGATGACCGGAACCATGGCCCTTATCCTGCTCGGCCTGCTCACCTTGATCACTGGCGGAAAATGGCTTGTAGTATTGATTCCAGCGGCTATGCTGGTATGGTACGGGTCCAAGCCAACCATGCGCAGTGGCAGGAATTGACGGGAGGGCGAAAATAAATCTATGCCTTTGATCTCTCTCGAACGCGATGTGACGTGCCCACCTGAGGCTCCTTTCTGGAAGCTCAAGCCGTGGCGTGCAATCTTCCGCGATCGCGAACATGGCTGGAGCCCGTTGCTCTGGGTCGCCTATCTCGGTTTCTTTTTCATCCAACCGATTTTGGATCACGTCAGCCTGAAACACTGGCTGCTCGATGGTCTTGGCGCGGTGCTGTTTCTGGTCTTGTATTTTGGTCTGTTTTTACTGCAGAACCCGCGGGCTCTCGCTCACGTCGGCGGGATGGTTCTGCTGGGTCTAATCTACCTGCCGTTCAATAGCGGCGCCTGCACATTCTTTATCTTCGCCGCGGCGATGCTGCCGTTCTGCGTCAAAACGCAACGGACTGCAGTCGCCGGCCTGTTCATTGTCGGATCCATCGGCGCCACGGAAGCCTGGCTGCTGCATATTGGGGCCTGGGCTATGTTCTACTCCGGCCTGTTCCCCATCATCATCGGCGCGGGCAATACTTTTTTCGCCGAGCGGAACCGCATGAACCGCCGGCTGCGCAAGGCCAATGAAGAAATAGAACATCTGGCTACAGTCGCCGAACGCGAACGCATCGCCCGTGATCTGCATGATGTCCTCGGGCACACGCTCTCGGTGATCACGCTGAAATCAGAGCTCGCGGGAAAGCTCATCGACCGTGATCCCCAGCGTGCCGCAAAAGAAATTCACGAAGTCGAAGAAATCTCCCGCCAGGCACTGACCGACGTGCGCGACGCCATCCGCGGATACCGCGCCAAAGGCTTAGTCGCCGAACTCGCGCAGGCGAAATCGACGCTCGAGACTGCCGGCCTGACCGTGCAATGCGATGCCGCCACGACCATGAAAATTCCCGCCGTGCAGGAGAGCGTGCTTTCACTCGCGGTGCGCGAAGGCGTGACCAACGTCGTTCGTCATGCCAAAGCGCGAACCTGCCGCTTGCGTATCGAACAATTCAACGGCTCCTGCCGCCTCGAAATTCACGATGACGGACTCGGATCTTCGAGCATGGAGGGCAATGGACTGCGCGGCATGCGCGAGCGCGTCGAGATGCTCGGCGGAACGCTGCAACGCAACACCGACTCGGGGACGAAACTCACCATCACCCTGCCGCTGAAAGACAAGCCGCAACCCTCACTTGCCGAAGGGCTGCAGGAACGCGAGAGCCTGCAAGATTGAATCCCTCCACCCGAGATGCGGTGCGCGATAGCGTGAAGGAAAATCGCAAGACGATTCGCGTCGTCATTGCCGAAGATCAGGGCATGGTGCTGGGCGCGCTCGCGGCGCTGCTCGAAATGGAAGGCGACATCTCCGTGATCGCGCAGGCGCGCAACGGCAAAGAAGCGCTCGACGCCGTGATCGCGAACAAGCCCGACGTCTTCATCACCGACATTGAAATGCCTCATATGAGCGGCCTCGACGTAGCCGCCGAACTGAAGCGCCGCCGCACCGGAACGCGCGTGGTGATCGTCACCACCTTCGCCCGCGCCGGATATTTGCGCCGCGCCCTCGAAGCCGGAGCCAACGGCTACCTGCTAAAAGACATGCGCGCCGAAGAGCTCGCCGACGCCGTACGCCGCGTGCATCAAGGCCTGCGCGTGATCCATCCCGAACTCGCGACGGAAGCGTGGGCGGAAATGGATCCCCTCACCGACCGCGAGCGCCAGGTGTTGCGCCTGGCCGGAGAAGGCATGGCCTCAGGCGACATCGCCAGCGAGTTGGGATTATCGGATGGCACGGTACGGAATTATCTTTCGGAAGCGATCAGCAAACTGGGCGCCAGCAACCGGGTGGAAGCCGCGAGAATCGCAAGAACCAAAGGCTGGCTCTAGAAAGTCTCCGTCTAGCGCGGATACAACATGTAGGGACAGCCGCCCTCGGCTGTCCGTCGAGCGAAACTCGACGGCCCTTCATGTTGCAGGAGTTCGCCCGGTTATTCAGCCCGCTCGATGCCGGCCTCTTCTTTCGTCATCGTCTTATACGCCCAGGCCATGCGCGGGGTGTTGTGCGCTATGCCGATGTGGCCCTGCGGGTCGAGGACGATGATGCCGCCGTGTCCGTTTACCCGTTGCTTCAGATAATTCATCGCCTCCAGCGCCGCCCACTCCGGCAGGTTGCCTGCCGCGATGCGGTCGGCAGTCCATTTCGCCAGGACCAGCTTCATGATGGGCTCGCCCCATCCGGTGGTCGACGTCGGCGGCGCTGAGATTATCGGCGTAGCAGCCGCATCCGATCAGCGACGAATCGCCCAGCCGTCCCGGAGCTTTGTTCAGCGTGCCCCCGGTTGAAGTCGCTGCCGCAATTCTGCCATCGCGATCCAACGCGACCGCGCCGACCGTGTCATGCGAAATGGAGGGATCGTCGCCGGTTGGTGGCGCGAACAAATCTTTGCCGTCGGCTTTCGAATCGTCCTGTGCCGCCTGATACTTCTTCAGCCGCTCCACCTCGCGCGGAATAATCAAATCTTCGTTCTTGCACAGAGGCATGCCATGCTCGCTGGCAAATCTTTCCGCGCCCTCGCCCACAAAATAAACGTGCGGACTCTCACTCAGAATCTTGCGCGCTGCCCGCACCGGATTGCGCAGGTGCTCCACGCATCCCACGCCTCCCGCGCGAAGCGTGGCTCCATCCATGATCAGCGCATCCATCTGCACGCGCCCATCGCGATTCAGAAAGCTGCCACGCCCGGCGTCGAAAGTCTCGTCATCTTCCATGATGACGACGGCCTCCTCAACGGCATCGAGAGCCGAGCCGCCGCGCTCGAGCACGCGCCATCCCGCGGCCAGCGCGTTGTTCACGCCACGAAGATGGGCGTCGACCATGTCATCCGGCATGGCCCAGGCCCCGCCATGAACCACCAAAACAGGATCAGTCGGCAAGAAAATCCTCGAATACCGCAGGAGTCAGCGACCGGATAGTCTAGCATCGCCCGGGATCAGATCGGCGAATACGAACGAATCTCGAATCACGATTTCGCCGGAGATGACAGGAATTTCGCGCGCGAACATCGGACCGGCGTGCGCGAACGAGTGAAACTCGCCGTTTTCTCCGCACGGATCAACTGCGCCCGGCAACTCATCCAGAAATTTCTGGTCGAAGCGCCGGCCGGCGAAACTGGCGTCGAGCTTGCTGGGATCCACGCAGGTGAGGGTCGCCCGCACTCCCGCTGTAATCATTTCCCGCGCCAGTGCGCGCGTTGGAAGTCCCCACAGCGGAAATACCGGCTCCAATCCGGTTCCGGATAACTGCTGCTCGCGATAGGCGCGGACGTCTTCGAGAAAAAGATCACCGAACGCGACGCATTCAATTCCGCGCGCAATTGCCTCGCGACATGCCTGCGACATCAGGGCTTCATATTGTTCGTTCGAGCAGGGCCAGGGTAAGGGAACGGTCCACAGGGGCAGCCCGGCCGCGCTCGCCTGCTGTTCCACCAAGACGCGCCGCACGCCGTGCATCGCGACCCGGTCAAACGCTTCATTGAAAGTTGTGAGCAACCCGGCGATCTCATATTGCGCCTGCTGGCGCAGGAGGTGCAGCGCCCAGGCGCTGTCTTTGCCGCTGCTCCATGAGAGTAAGAGGCGTTTCATTAATTGTCTGAGGTAGCAGAGAAGTCGGTGAAGATTTTACGCTATGCGCCGTTCTGGCAAGATCGGCTCATGCTTGAAATACGCCGAATGGCGATGTAATATCACGTAATATGGACAAGCAGACAATCAGCTTTCGAATCGACGGAGACAAGGTCGAGGCCCTGGATACGCTGGCTGAGGCGCTCGATCGGGACCGGACCTATCTGCTCAACGAGGCGGTGAGTGCCTATCTGGAGGTACAACGCTGGCATATCGAGCAGATTGAGCGAGGCATTCGCCAGGCGGATGCCGGCAAAATGGTTGATCACAGCAAGGTTAAAAAGATGGTGGCGGGCTGGCGGCGGTGAAGCTGCGCTGGACGGATGGCGCGGTGGAAAATTTGCGCTCAGCGGATGATTACTTGGAAGCGGAAGATCCCGATGCTGCGTCGGATGTGGTCGGTCGCATTATTTCCGCCGTGGAGAGACTAGAGCAGTTTCCTCACATGGGCCGCGCCGGCAGGGTCGAGGGAAGCCGAGAACTCGTGGTGACCGGAACGCCGTTCGTGGTGGCTTATCGGGTGAAGGGCGAGTCGGTGCAAATTCTGGCGGTGTTGCATGGGGCGCGGAAGTGGCCGACGAAGTTCTAAGTGCGCCGCTCGCTTCGCTCGCTGGACGGCCGAAGGCGGCCGTCCCTACATTCTTGCTCTACGCCGCTTGCCCTGGGCTTAGCGCCACTGGCGGGTCTTGCGTTCGCGTCCAAGTGTAGCGCATGCGGTGGATTACCGTGATGGTGCTCAGCACTGCGATCACCCACAGAACTGGCGCCATGCGATTGAACAGCGCTCCCAGAATCACCAGCACCAGCCGCTCTGGACGCTCCATGAATCCGACGCGGCACGAGCCGATCAGCGATTCAGCGCGGGCGCGCGTGTAGCTGACCATGATGGCGCTGACCATGACGAAGGCGGCCAGCACGACCCAGAAGAATCTTCCGCCGCGCGCGTAGAAAACCAGAAGCCCGAGGTACTGCGAAGCGTCGCTATAGCGGTCGACCACCGAATCGAAGAATGCTCCAAAGCGGGTGACGCGATTCGTGGCGCGGGCGACCTGTCCATCGACCAGATCGAAGAAGCCGGAGAAGATGATCACCAGACCGGCGTAGAAAAACATGCGTCGCTGATTTTCGGCGTTGGCCGAACCGAACAGAATCGCGGCCCAGGTGTTGACCAGCAATCCCATGAAGGTGAGCACGTTGGGATTGATGCGCGACAGGGCCAGCCAGCGCACGATGGTATCGAGCAGAACTCCGCAGGCGCGGCCGAACGCTGATGTCCAGCTGGCTGCCATTATGCGCCGGCCTCTTTGGGCGCGTCGCTTTGCACTTCGTCGTGGATGGTGCTGAGGCTCAAAATTTCCAGTTCGCGCTTGCCGTTGGGCGAGACCACGATCACTTCGTCGCCGACCTTCTTATTCAGCAGCGCGCGCCCGATGGGTGAAGTCGTGGAAATTTTTCCTGCCTCCACGTCCGACTCTTCGCTGGTGACAATCTTGTATTGCATTTCCAGATTCTTGCTGTTGTCGAAAACCTTGACCGTCGAGCCCAGCCCCACCTTGTCGTGGGGGATGTTATTCATGTTCACCATCGACAGGTCGGCCAGCCGCTTGCCCAGTTGGCGTACGCGCGCCTTGACGAACTCCTGGCGCTGCTTGGCCATGTGGTACTCGGCGTTCTCGCTGAGGTCGCCGAGCGCCGCGGCCTTCTTAATCTCTTTCGGAAGCTCGTGGATCAGCTCGTGTTCGAGCGCGTCGATCTCATCCTTCAGCTTACGTTTGATTTGCTCTGTCATGGATTAAAGCCGGATTGCGGTTAGGCTTGGGACATTATACCCCCGCCGCTACGGTCCCGCGGGCAGTTCCGCGGGCTGAATCCGAGCCGCCTTTCGGTCAATCCAACTGGCATGTACGCCGTGAATCAGAAGCAACTGCCGTTGAATCCCGCGTTCGAAACCACGTGGCTGGAGTGAAGCTGTGGCGCGGACAAAGCTGTGGCGCGGACAAAATGTGGCGCGGACACTCCTGTCCGCGACTCACTCTACTTCTTTCCGGTCAGCGCGCCCTGATACATCGCCGTCAGCAGATCCTGCGAATGCCCATCGTAATCGGCGTCAAGCGACCACATCCACGTGCCGCCCAGCCCGAGCTGCCAGTCCGAATACACGGTTCTGTAATAAGTCGAGAACGAGTCGTCATACGTGATGTAGCCATTACTGCCGTCGGCCATCAGCAGATACGGCACGAACGCCAGCGGATCGCGATAACTCTTCCATCCTTCTTTATTGATCCGGCGCTTGATCGCAGTTCCATAATTCAAAGTCTCGACCGCGTAGTCGCAGTCGCCGTCCGAGGTCGTCGCAGCGTTGGGGCACAGCGCAAACTCCGCGTTGATGTTGGTGTAGTAGTAGCCGTAAAACGGCATGCCCATGTTGATCTGCTGGGGCGGAACCTGCGCCAGCATGATGTCGGCCGCGCCTTGAGCGCTTCCGCCGGGCTGGCATTCAGACGGCTGCGGGTCGTGCCAGTTCCAGAAGATCGCCGAATTGAGTTGTCCAATCGAGGTCCACGGCCCGGCGCAATCGAACATTAGAATGTTGAACCAGTCGACTGATTTCTGCAGACGAACGAGATCGTACCCGTACCCTCCCCAGGGAGCGACGTAGATCGAGAGAAGATAATTGGGATAGGCCGTGCGCAGCGCCGCTGTCATCTGATCTAAGAAAATCCGGTCGGCCGTGGTGCCGGGATATTCCCAGTCCAGATCGAAGCCGTCATAGCCATACTGCGTGGCGAACGCGCCCAGGTTGGCGACGAAGGTCGGCAGCCCGCCGCTGGTTTCCATTCCAGGGAAGTCCCCAGCCAGTTCCAGTAAGACCTTTACACCAGCCGAATGCGCCTTCGTGAGCAGCTCGGGCTCGAGGAATCCAGTGGGCACAGAGAGCGTTCCGTCCGCCGCGAATGACACTCCGACGTGGTTGATGTGGGTGACTTCGTTGAACGGAATTTGCGCCGAACTATAAGGAGGAGTGTCCGACTGGCTCCAATACCCGTAGTCGCCAAGAATGCGCTTGGGCAACGTCTGCGATTGCGCGCATGCCGTGGACGCCGAGAATGACATCGAGAGTCCGACCATTAATGTGAGCAGAGAAACTGGAACCGGGAAGCGAGAGATCATGGCTGAAACCCCCTGGAAGGCACTTCCTGCCGGATGCCACGCCAGAAGCGCCATCCAGCCAAAAGTTCTCGGGATTTTACCACGGAACGGTGTCCGTTGCGCGTACTGTCTTTGTGATGGATGACTTTCAAACCGGGACGCATGTGGCCGGGACGCATTTGTCCGGGGAGCACTCGCTGCGCTCGTCGGGCGGACGAATGCGTCCGCCCCTACGTCGGCCATTTGCAAGCGAAACTTAGCCCAAATTCTCCAGCGCCGATCTCAAATCCGCGATTAGGTCCGCGGCATCTTCGATTCCCACTGAATACCGAATCAGCGCCTCGGGAATTCCGGCTGCGGCCCGCTCCTCTGCACTCAACTCGACATGACTGGTAGTTGCTGGAGGCCCGGCCACGGTTTCCACTGCCCCAAGATTCGCCGCCAGGTTCGCATAGCGCAGTTGCGGCAGGAATGCCTTCACCGCCTCGAATCCGCCCTGCAATACGAAGCTGAGCACGCCGCCGAATCCAGACATCTGGCGACGCGCGATCGCATGATTCTCATGTGTAGGCAGCCCCGGATAGAAGACCTGCTCCACCCGCGGATGGGATGCAAGATATTGCGCAATCTCCAGCGCGTTCGCGTTCTGTTGGTGGATGCGCAGGTGCAAAGTCTTCATCCCGCGCAGCAGCAGATACGCCGACATGGGTTCAAGGCACGCGCCATTAATTTCGCGGAAGTGATAAATCCGGCTGACCAGTTCCTTCGGCCCGCAGACGACTCCGCCCAGAGCGTCGGCATGTCCGCCCAGAAACTTGGTCGCGCTGTGAATGACGAGATCCGCGCCCAGCTCGATGGGCCGCTGGTTGATGGGCGTGGCAAAGGTATTGTCGACGATGACGATAGCGCCAGCGCGATGGGCAGCGGCCGCGAGCCGTGCAATATCCACGATGCGAATTGTCGGATTGGTCGGCGACTCCAGGTACACGACTTTGCAGCCCTGCGCGATCTCGCGCTCAATCGCTTCGTGGTCGGTCGTATTGCACAAAGCGACGTCGATCTGAAAGCGCGGCAAAAACTCGATGAACAACTTGTTCGTTCCGCCGTAAGTATCTTTGATCGAGACCACGCGATCGCCGGGCGAGAGCAAAGTAAATAAAGTGTTGCTGATCGCGGCCATGCCCGAGGCGAAGCTGGTCGCGGCTTCGGCGCCCTCGAGGTCGCGCACCTTTTCCTCGAAGGCGGCGACGGTGGGATTCGTGTTGCGCCCGTATATGTGGCCGGGCTTCCGGCCCAGTGCCACTTCCAGCCACTCCTCGACCGTCTCGTATCCGAAGGAAACGCTGAGCGCGACCGGAACCTGCGTAGCCCCGGCCCAGCGCTCGCCGCGCTCTTTCGAGGAAAGCTCCCCAGCCCACACGGCGCGAGTGCCGAGACCAGGGGCAGAGTTCGATTTGGAATCATTCATAGGTCTCTCGCAGGAACGGATTCCTCTGTGCTTCTCTGTGTCCTCTGTGGTCCATGCCTCTTCTTCACTACAGAGGATCACAGAGAAATCTTGAGCGATGTCATCCGGAGCTTGCGCGACAGCTATGATACAGGTGCGGGAGAAATCATCGCGAGAGATCGCGAGAGTAGGATCAGGACCATGGCTATCAAAGAAATGTCGGAGCAGGAATGCCGCGAGGCGTTGACGCGCCTCCACGTTGGGCGGCTGGGATGCGCGCTGGACAATCAGCCGTACATCGTGCCCGTCAGCATCGTGTATGAGGACAACTACATTTACTCGTTCTCGACCGCCGGGCAGAAGATCAAGTGGATGCGAGCGAACCCCAAAGTTTGCGTGCAGACGGATGAGATCAGCGGACAGTCGCGCTGGCTGAGCATCGTGGTCACCGGGCTATACCAGGAACTTCGCGAGCCGCAGTTTGAGATCGAGCGCGCCCACGCGCGCAAGTTGCTTGATCGGCAACATCACTGGTGGCTGAATGCCCTGGGCGAGCGTCAGCTCAAAGTTGGGGACGACCTGGTGGCGCCGCTATTTTTCCGGATTCAGATCGAGTCGCTCAGCGGTCTGGAATCGACCGAAGGCGAATAAAGTCGCCCGTTTTGGATCTAGGCCTGGAATTCTGAGGCTTCGGGGAAGCGCAGTTTGCACTTGGCCAGGGTCAGGGTCAGGAGCTCTTCGACCTTGCCTTCTTCGCAGTTGCGGGCCATGGCCAGCTCGCTGACTAGCAGGTAGCGGGCGCGCTCCAGCATCTTCTTTTCCCGAAATGAAAGCGGCTTGGCCGCGTGCAGGGCGATCAGGCTCTTGAGCACTCCGGCGACTTCAAGGAGCGAGCCAGTGCGCATGCGGTCGGAGTTTTCCTTGAAGCGGTCTTTCCAGTCGCCGTTGCTGCCATTCTCCATAACTGACAGATAATCCAGCACTTTCTGAATTTCGCCATTGCGGACGACGCGCCGCATGCCCACACTTCCGGCATTCTGGCAGGGCACCATCACCTTCAAACTGCTGGCTTTGATGTGTAAGAGGTAGAACCGCTCAACCGCCGCGCCCACCGACCGGCTGCCAATCTGTTCAATAACGCCAACGCCATGATTGGGGTAGACGACCTTGTCGCCGATGTGGAAATTCAAGTCCATACCACTCATAAAAGGCACCCCAAAGGAAGGAGGGTTTGTGGGGAAGCGTTGTAAAGCCCTACAAACAGGATACTCCCGGAAGGGGCGGAAAGCAAGGCGGCGGGTTCCGTTCTGGGAATGAAACAAAACCGGCTCAGGGTGTCTTCGGCATGTGCCTGGCGAGGGAAGAACGGGAAGACAGCCCGCCAGACCGCTATAATCGCCGCTTGGATTCCCCTCAAAAAGCCGCAGGGCGCATCCTTGGCCTCGACGTCGGCTCGCGCCGGATCGGCGTTGCCGTCACTGATCCGCTGGGCATCACCGCTCAGGGGCTCGAGACCTTGCAGCGCCGCAATAAACGTCATGACTTCGACCAGCTTAGCCAGGTTATTCGACAGTATGGGGTCAAAGAGATTGTGGTTGGACTACCTCTGCGCATGAGCGGGGCCGAGGGAACTCAATCGGAGAAGATGCGCGTCTTCGCGGAAGAATTGCGCAAGAAGTTCAAGTTGCCGGTTCATCTTTATGATGAGCGGCTGACCTCGGCCGAAGCCAACCGCTTCCTGCGCGAGACCGAACTGTCTATCGAGAAGCGAGGCAAAGCCGTGGACCGCATGGCGGCGGTGCTGATCCTGCAAGGATGGATGGAATGGCGCGCGAGTGCTACGCGATAGATCATGTAGGGACAGCCGCCCTCGGCTGTCCGGTCGAGCGAAGCTCGACCTGGGGTTCGCCCTCGCTACGCGCTAACACCCAGCCCGGCTTTGCCGGGATGGACAGCCGAGGGCGGCTGTCCCTACATGGACACGGGTTGGACCGGTCGAGGGTCCCTACATAAGCACGCTAGCGGTCACGCATCGCTTTGCGGTAGGCGGCCACGTTCTTGTCGTGCTCTTCCATTGTCTTGGCGAAGCGATGATGTCCCTGGGCATCGGCGACGAAGTAGAAATAATCGCTCTGCGCAGGATGCATCGCGGCTTCCAGCGCGCTGCGCCCGGGATTGCCGATCGGCCCCGGTGGCAGCCCGGCATTGCGGTACGTGTTATACGGAGAGCTGAACTGCATGTCGGCGTGGTGCAGCGCGCCCTGGTAAGTGCCCGCCAGCAGTTCGGCGTAGATGATGCTGGGGTCGGCGTCGAGCGCCATGCGCTTGGCGAGACGGTTGTAGTAGACGCTGGCTACTTCTGGCCGCTCTTCGGGAACTGCGGTTTCTTTCTCCACGATCGAAGCCATGGTCACGGTGCGCTGGACGTCATGCGATGAATCTGGAACTGCTGGAGGATCCGCCTCCACTCCCGCCTCCGGAATCAGCCCGACCTGCCGTGCGACTTGGCGAAACTGTTTCACCATCGCTCCGGCCATTTCTTCCATGGTCATCATGCGGGTGAACTGGTAGGTGTCGGGAAACAGATAGCCTTCGAGCGAATGCGCTCCCGGCGCAATGTCGGAAATCAAGCTGGTATCGGTTTGCGCCACTTTCAGGAAGTCTTCTGCAGGCCCAAGGCCAGCGGCCTGAATGGCGCGGGCGATGTCGAACATGGTGAAGCCTTCGGGAACGACCACGGTATGGAAGTAAACGTCGCCGTGGCCGATGCGGCGCTGGATATCGACAATGTTTGCAGGCTGCTCGAACAGATATTCGCCGGCCTTCAGCGACCGGCCGTGGTGTAGGTAGCGCCACAACACAAAGGCCTGCTCGTTGCGGATCACCCCGGCGTTTTTCAGTTCCGACGCGATTCGACGCGTGGAGTAGCCGGGATGCAATAGGACAAACATCTGCCCCGCGGGTTGAACCGGGGTCAAGACCGCCCAGGCGAGCCATCCGCCAAAGCCCACTACCGCGATCATCACCAGCCAGAGCAGCTTCTTCATCGAGCGTTTCCTAAATATCTACCAGAAAACGACACTAGTTTAGATGACGCGGAAGCGCGCTCGCATCTGACCAGAGTAGGGCTCACTTTCGTAAGTATCTGAGAGGATTCGAGATGGCAGGCCAGAGAAGGGAGCAACCGGCATCGCCCCGGCAACATCACCAAGTCGATACTCCGGGCGCGCAAACTCGTGCATCCTTCGCGTCGCGGTATACTCAAATGCCATAGAGGTTTTCTAGAATCATTTGATGAGACGTAGCTCCAGTTTTTGGGTCATTCTTTTCAGTTTGGCAATTTTGCCCACCACGGGATGCCTGTTGCGTACCCGTCCGGTCGAAGAGCAGTACTCGAAGGCTCCACTGAAGGATGCGACCCAGCAGCAGCTGATTGAAAGCATCAATCGGCAAGCCCAGTCCATTCAGTCGCTGAAGGCGACCGTGGATATCGACACCTCCGCCGGAGGCGTCAAGAAGGGGCAGATCACCGACTACAAGGAAATCCGTGGCTATGTGCTGGCCCGGAAGCCGGCCATGCTGCACATGGTCGGATTGCTGCCCATCGTGCGCACTACCGCCTTCGATATGGTCAGCGACGGCAAACAGTTCGAACTTTGGATTCCGCCGAAAAACCGTTTCGTCATCGGCCAAAATCATGGTCCCGCGCAGAATTATCCTGAGGCCAGCGAGCTGGCAGGGAAAAGTTCGTCCCAGACGGCAACTCAGACGCTGGAAAATCTGCGCCCGCAAAACATTTATGACGCGCTGCTGATTCCGCCCATTGATTCGGACAACGAGATTGCCGTCGTCGAAAACGGCTACGAGACCCTGCACGATGCCAAAGGGCATCGCGTGCTGCAGGAAGATTACGAACTGGTCGTGATCCGCAAGTTCGACAAGGGGTGGGGACTGTCGCGGAAGATTATTTTCAGCCGCCTCGATCTCAATCCGCGCCGGCAGTATGTCTACGATGAAGATGGACAGCTGGCCACCGACGCGCGCTACGCCGAATATAAGAATTACAACGGAGTGAGTTTCGCCTCGCGCATCGAAATCTGGCGTCCGCAAGAGGAGTACGACATCACCCTGAACATGCTGAAGGTCGATATCAACCAGCCGCTCACCGATCAGCAGTTCACGCTGGAGCAGCCCGCCGGAGCCGAAATCGTTCACCTCGACCGGCCGCAATCAAGCCTGGTAGTGCCGTTGGGAGATCCCCACTAGGAAGTGGGGATTCTGATTTAAGCTCATAGCTCACGGCTCAGAGCTCGCGGCTCATACACATATGATGAACAAAATGGTGGTCGCCAATCTGGTGCATCGGCCGACGCGGTCGTTCATCACCACGAGCGCCGTTGCGCTGGAAGTCACCATGATTCTGCTGGTGGTGTCGCTGTTCTACGGACTGCTCAACGGATCGAAAGAGAGCCAGGCCAGCATCGGCTGGGATTTGATGGTGACTCCGCCGGGGTCATCGGCGCTGGTCGGCATGTCGGGCGCGCCCATCTCCGCCAAGGTGGGAGGCGTGCTCGAAAAGGTTCCGCACGTCAACCTGGCGGTGCCCGTGATCTTGTGGTTTACGCAGAAGCCGCTGGAGATCGTTTACGGCATCGACCTGGCCAGCTACCAGCGGTTGCTTCCACGCTTTCAATACCTCTCAGGCGGCCCGTTTCAAGCGCCCTACGACGCGATCGTGGACGATTACTACGCGCAGATGAACCACTCCAAGGTTGGCGATTCGGTGGAAGTGGTGAACCACCAGTTCCGCATTTGCGGCATCGTTCCTCACGGAACCGGCGGGCGAAAATTTATACAGCTTTCCACCATGCAGGATCTGGTCGGCGCCGAAGGCCGCGTCTCCGCCTTCTACCTGAAACTCGACGATCCGGCGAACGAAGCGGCAGTAGAGAAATCGATTCTGGCTATCGACGGCATGCAAAATTATTCCGTGCGCAACATGCAGGAATATCTTTCCATGATGACGCCGGATAATCTTCCCGGCTTCAATCTGGCGATCAAGATTGTCATTGGGGTCGCGGTCATCGTGGGATTTATGGTGATCTTTCAAGCCATGTATACAGCGGTCATGGAACGCACGCGCGAAATTGGAATTCTGAAATCGCTGGGCGCGTCGAAGTTCTACATCGTGAACGTCATTGTGCGGGAGACGATGCTGCTGGCCATTGTGGGCATCATCGCGGGCGTGATTATCAGCCTGGTGACGCGCCACATCATCATGGTCGAGAAGCCGGTCATGCGGCTTTATTGGAGCCAGACCTGGGTGCTGCGCGCGACTCTGATCGCTTTGGCGGGCGCTTTGGCAGGGGCGCTGTATCCGGCCGTGAAGGCGGCGCAACGCGATCCGATCGATGCGCTGGCCTACGAGTAGTCTTCGGTAGCGCCGCCCGCGGGCGAGGCGCCCGCGCCACAGTCGGCAAGATGCCGGCGCTACTCTGATTCCATCCCCGCGCGTTTGAGCATTCTGCGCAGTCCGCGCTCACCGCCGCCGCGCTGTTCTCCAGCGATATTGCCGTCGCGATCGATCACCACATAAATGGGATACACCTGCGCGTTGTACATGGCGGCGAGATTCGTATCTTTGGTGAGGACGATCGGCACCGACCGCGGATGGTCCACCAGATATTTTTTCACCTTCTGGTCGGGCTCGAGCACGTCGACGGCGAGCACGATGAGGTCTTTATTCTTGAATTCCTTCGCGATGTCGTCAACGATCGGAGCGTCGGCCTCGCAGTACTGGCACCATGTCGTCCAGAATTCAAAGAGCACGACCTTGCCCTTGACCGAGTCGTTGTTGAACTGCTCGCCCCCAGTAGTTTTGGCGCGGAAGCGCGGCGCGGGCTGACCGATTTCATCGCCCGCAAAGGCAGTCAGAGAGAGCAGCACAGCGGCAGTTAGACACGAAAAAACGAGGCGGCGGCCAGACATGCGGCGCATAGTAGCACGGAAATTGCGAAGTGAAAACCGCAGCGTAGCGTAGCCGTCTCGGCGGCTGTCGCGCGGGCACCTAGACCTCGCCGCTCGCGGGCGAGGCGCCCGCGCCACAGCCGGCAGGATGCCGGCGCTACTTGGAGGTATGATGTGTACCTCCCAGGAGGCCCCCATGTCAGCCAATGTTCTGCCTGCGATCCGGCCCCGGCGACTTCTGGCCATCGATGGTGGCGGGCTGGCCGGCCTGATCCCTGCCGAAGCTCTGATCCAGATTGAGCAGCAGCTCAACCAACTGACCGGCACACAAAAGCTGCTGTGTGAACGTTTTGATTTCATCGGCGGCACCAGCACGGGTGCGATCCTGGCGGCTGGTCTGGCGATGGGCAAAACCGCAACGGAGTTGCGCGACTTCTATATCAATTTCGGCGCGGACATCTTCACCCCGGAGCCGTTTTTTCCGATTCGCTTCTGGCACAAATATCCCAGCGGCCCGCTGGAAAAACATCTGAAAGATGTGCTGGGAGAATCGACCACGCTGGGCAGCAGCCAGTTGCGCACACAAATCATGCTGGTCGCCAAGAATGCGACCTTGGGCAACGACTGGTTTTTTACCAACAATCCGAATGGGAAATTTTTCAAGAATAATTCCGCACTGCCGTTGTGGCAGGTGGTGCGGGCGAGTAGCGCTGCGCCAACGTACTTTCCGCCGCAGACCATCCAGGTGCCGGACGATGCGGGGAACCGGCAGAGCTACGATTTCATCGATGGCGGAGTGAGCAGTTACAACAATCCCGCGCTGCAGGTTTTTCTGGAAGCTACCATTCCAGCGTATGGGCTGGGCTGGCCGATGGGCGCAGACCGGCTGCTGATGATTTCGTTGGGCACGGGATTCGGCGAGGTCACGATCCAAGCCGGCAAAGCGTCGCACTATGAATTGCTCGACTGGGCGCAGTACATGATCAAGGAACTGATGAACGAGGCCAACCTGCAGCAGAACGTGCTGATGCACCTGATCGGGCAGCGCCCGCCGCAGATTTCATCGGCCACCCTGGAACTGACTTCGTCGGGAGCGGCGTCGGGTGTTCCTGACGTGAACGCGTTGGACCTGGTCAGCGCCGGCCTGCAGGCGCAGAAGTTGGTGACGTACCAGCGGGTCACCGTGGGCCTGACACGACAGCGGCTTGATCAGTTGGGACTTCCTGACGTCGATCCGGTCAAAGTGCGGGAGATGGATGCCTCCGACCAGATTCCGAACATGCAACGGCTGGGCGCCGCCGTGGCGAAGGAGCAGGTGAAGATGGCGGCGTTGAAGAACTTCTTCTAGCTAGCCGTTGCTCAGTTCTAGTGTTTCTTCTTAGCCGTGGGCTTCGGCTTCAGCGTCTTGGCGTATGCGTAGCTCATCTCCAAATGTTTCTGCAGCTCTTTCGTGTTCTTCAGCAGGCTATCGGGCACGGCGACATATTCCTTCATCACGGTGCCGTAGGCTTCGAACAGAGTCGTCTTGTATTTCTTGAGAAACTTCTCGCGTTCATCCTCGGGCAGACGAATCGCCAGTCTGGATTGATGCAGCAGCGTGAACATGTTCCCGTTCAAAGATGTGTAAGGATTGGCGTCGCCCTTGCGCTCGATCTCGGGCAGAGTGGCGATTAGCTTGTCATAGAGCGCTTCGTTCCCGGTCGAGGAGACCTGCTTTTGCTGCCGTTGTGGCAGGTGGTGCGGGCGAGCAGCGCGGCGCCCACGTACTTTCCGCCGCAGACCATCCAGGTGCCGGACGATGCGGGAACCGGCAGAGCTACGATTTCATCGACGGCGGCGTGAGCAGTTACAACAATCCGGCGCTGCAGGTTTTTCTCGAAGCCACCATTCCAGCGTATGGGCTGGGCTGGCCGATGGGCGCAGACCGGCTGCTGATGATTTCGTTGGGCACGGGATTCGGCGAGGTCACGATCCAAGCCGGCAAAGCGTCGCACTATGAATTGCTCGACTGGGCGCAGTACATGATCAAGGAACTGATGAACGAGGCCAACCTGCAGCAGAACGTGCTGATGCACCTGATCGGGCAGCGGCCGCCGCAGATTTCATCGGCCACTCTAGAGCTGACTTCGTCGGGAGCGGCGTCGGGTGTTCCTGACGTGAACGCGTTGGATCTGGTGAGCGCAGGCCTGCAGGCGCAGAAGTTGGTGACGTACCAGCGGGTCACCGTGGGCCTGACACGACAGCGGCTTGATCAGTTGGGACTTCCTGACGTCGATCCGGTCAAGGTGCGGGAGATGGATGCCGCCGACCAGATTCCGAACATGCAACGCCTGGGCGCCGCCGTGGCGAAGGAGCAGGTGAAGATGGAGGCGTTGAAGAACTTCTTCTAGCTAACCGTCGCTCAAGCTTAGTGTTTGCCATGGCACGTTCCCTTTCCGGGACAGCTCTTGAAGATCATTACCACAGAGGACACGAAGGATCACGAAGGAAGCCCTAAGAGGCCGTCCCTCGTGTAACTTCGTGCCCTTGTGGTTGATGCTTTGTCGCGGCCTCTAAGTGGCTTTTAGCATTAGCACTGGCCTGTCGTCGGTAACATAGCGTTGACATTGCCCACCAGGGTCCGGTAAATTATAGTCTTTGGTAATAGTGTGGTTGCCCGCCTGATGGTACTGGCGTCCTCGCCGGGGAATCAACGAGCGGTTTTTCTTTCGCAGCCCTTTTCAAATCTGGGAGAGTTTCCGATGTCTACGTATTTCCCCAAAGAGGGGGAAATTGTGCGCAAGTGGTTCGTCGTGGATGCAGACGGGCAGACGCTCGGGCGGCTGGCTTCACAGGTCGCGCGCATCCTCATGGGTAAAGAGAATCCGCAGTACACGCCGTTTCTTGATACCGGCGATCACGTGATCGTGATTAATGCGGAGAAGATTCACACCAGCGGCTTCAAGGCTGAGCAGAAGATGTATCACCACTACACGGGATATCCCGGTGGCCTGCGCAGCGAAGAATACAAGAAGCGATTGGTGCGCAAGCCCGAGGCGGTGATTGAAGCCGCGGTGAAGCGCATGCTGCCGAAAAATAAGCTGGCGGCACACATGCTTTCGAAGCTGAATGTGTACAAGGGCGACAAGCATCCGCACCAGGCGCAGAAGCCGCAGGACTTGAAGCTGGAAGTGCGCGAGTACAAGCCGCGCAAAGTTGCGGTTTCGTAGAGACGTTGCTTGCAACGTCTCTGCCGGCAGTACTGGCGCCGCACGCAAGACGTAGCAAGCTACGTCTCTACGAGAAGATATTAGGAGCTAGAAGCTAAATGGCTGAATTGGTTCAATACTACGGAACGGGCCGCCGCAAGACGGCGATTGCCCGGGTTTATTTGCGTCCGGGCAGCGGTGATTTCAAGGTGAACGGACGCGCCTTTGAAGAATATTTCGTGACTCCGGCACAGCGCTCGGCGGCGAAAGCTCCGCTGGCCTCGTCGGAGACGGCGGCTTCGTTCAACGTCATGGCCACAGTTTTAGGCGGCGGCGTGCGCGGCCAGGCTGATGCGGTGAAACTCGGAATCGCCCGCGCCCTGATGCAGTTCAACGCGGAGCTTCGCAAAAAGCTGAAGGCTGAGGGCTTCGTGAGCCGCGATTCGCGCGGCAAAGAGCGCAAGAAGTACGGACAGAAGGGCGCGCGCAAGCGCTTCCAGTTCTCGAAGAGATAGTTTTCGTAGAGACGTTGCTTGCAACGTCTCTTGCCGGCGCAAGCGGATCGGCATGTGGCGAGACGAGACGTAGCCAGCTACGTCTCTACAACTGATTTTTAGGTGTTCAATTCTTCCCGTGCTGCGGTACGGGGACGGGAATGGCAATCGGCAAGCCGTACGCTTCCGATGCAGATTAAATAGGAGGTTAATTGGCTACCATCACCATGAAGGAGCTGCTCGAAGCGGGAGTTCACTTCGGGCATCAGACCAAGCGCTGGAATCCGCGGATGAAGGAATACATCTTCGGGGAGCGCAACGGGATCTACATCATCGACCTGCAGAAGACCCTCAAGATGTTCAAAGAGGCGTCGAAATTCGTGCAGGACTTGGCCGCTGACGGCCGCATCGTGCTCTTCGTGGGCACCAAGCGCCAGGCGCAGGACGCCATTGCCGAAGAGGCGCAGAAGTGCGGCATGTTCTACATCAACCAGCGCTGGCTGGGCGGACTGCTCACCAACTGGATCACGGTGCAGAAGTCGGTGAAGCGGCTGAAAGAGCTCGACGAGATGGCCACCGATGGCCGCTACGAGCTGCTGCCGAAGAAGGAAGTTATCAAGCTCGAACGCGAGCGCAAACATTTGCAGGCCAACCTGGCCGGCATCAAGAATATGAGCCGTCTGCCCGACGCGATCTTCGTGATCGATTCGAACAAAGAGCAGATCGCTGTGCGCGAAGCCCGCAAGCTGGGCATTCCGGTGGTCGCGGTGGTCGATACGAATTGCGATCCGACGGAAGTGGATTACGTGATCCCCGGCAACGACGACGCACTGCGGGCGATCCGGCTGTTTACTTCGAAGATTTCGGAATCGATTGCCGAGGGCGCGCAGTTGATGACCGACAAGCAGGTGGCCGACATGCAGGCCGCGACCGATCAGGCGCAGGCTGCCGAAGTGCTGCCGGGAGAGTTCCACGGCCAGGCCGAAACGGCCGTCGATGCCGCGGAAGATATCAGCATGGAAGAGGTGCTGGGTCCGGGAACGCACAAGAAGCCGGTGGCTGCCGAAGAGCCCGAAGTACAACCCGTGGAGAGCCAGACGGTTTAGCATCAGTTGCCAGTGGTCAGAAAACAAACCGGGCTTTGAATTCAGACCCGCGCGGGTCGTTTGAGAGAGCGTCCGGCGCGGGTCGAATTTTATGTAGAGACGTTGCTTGCAACGTCTCTTGCCGACGCAGACGCAGGTGGACAGAGAGACGTAGCAAGCTACGTCTCTACGAAGGGACTTATGAGCACTACTATGGCAAATATTTCCGCAGCACAAGTGAAAGATCTCCGGGACAAGACCGGGGCTCCCATGATGGATTGCAAGCAGGCCTTGACCGAGGCCAAGGGCGACATGGAGCAGGCGGTCGTGATTCTGCGCAAGAAGGGTGTTTCGGTCGCGGCCAAGAAGGCGACGCGCGTGACCAGCGAGGGGTCGGTGACAAGCTACATTCACGCCGGCGGCAAGATTGGTGTGCTCGTCGAAGTGAATTGCGAAAGCGACTTCGTGGCCCGCACCGAAGACTTCAAGGAACTGGTGCACGACATCGCCATGCACATCGCGGCCAGCGATCCGAAGTACGTGCGCAAGGAAGACGTCACCAAGGCCGACTTCGATCGCGAGAAGGAAATCTTTCTTGACCAGGCGATCAAGAGCGGCAAGCCCGCCAACATTGCCGAGAAGATGGTCACGGGCAAGATGGAAAAGTTCTACGAAGAGGTTTGCCTGCTGGAGCAGCCCTTCATCAAGGACCAGACCATCTCGATCTCGCAGCTCATTGCGGCGAAAGTCGGCAAGCTGGGCGAGAATATCGCGGTACGCCGGTTTGCGCGCTTCAAGGTTGGCGACGCGGGCGAGACCGTAGCGGTCACCAAGCCCGCAGAACCGAAAGCCGAATAATTCAGGCGCCCTGCGGGGCGCCTTTTTTTGCGTCGTGCTGAGCGCAGCCCCAGGCTTCATCTAAGAAAAGCCCCGGCGGTGCGAAGCCTCTCTCCGCGGAGTATGATCACGTAGTTCCCAGTTCTACGATTGCCAATCATGACGACTACTGCAACAGCCCCTGCCTTCAAACGTATCCTGCTCAAGATTTCCGGGGAAGCGCTGGCCGCGAACCAGGGCTTCGGCGTGGAGACGGCTCGCATTCACGAGATCGCTGCCGAGATCGCGGACGTTCACAAACTGGGCGTGCAGATTGCCATCGTCGTCGGTGGCGGCAATTTCTTTCGCGGCGTCGCCCAGCAGGCCAAAGACATGGACCGCGTGTCCGCCGACCACATGGGCATGCTGGCCACGGTGATCAATGCGCTGGCGCTGCAGGATGCGCTGGAGAAGCAGAAGGTCTACACCCGCGTGCAGTCGGCGATTGAGATGAACCAGGTGGCCGAGCCCTTCATTCGGCGGCGCGCCATTCGCCATCTGGAAAAAGGCCGCGTGGTCATCTTCGCCGGAGGCACGGGCAATCCGTATTTCTCGACCGACACGGCCGCGTCGCTCCGCGCCATGGAGATCAAGGCCGACGCCATTCTCAAAGCCACCAAGGTCGATGGCATCTACGACGCCGATCCCATGAAGGTGGAAGGCGCCAAGAAGTTCAATCACATTACCTATATGGACGTGCTCAAACTCGGCCTCAAAGTGATGGACTCCACCGCGATCAGCCTCTGCAAAGACAACAATCTTCCCATCATCATCTTCAGCCTGAACGAGCGCGGGAACATCCGCCGCGTCGTGGTGGGCGAGCGCATCGGGTCGCTGGTGACCGCGTAGGATAGCCACGGATTTTCACGGATTCACACAGATTTTAGAAATCGATCCGTGTTGATCCGCGAGAATCCGTGGCGGTTTGTTTTTGCGGGTTTATAATTCAACGTTTTGGTTTCAAGGAAAGCGACGGAGCAGAGATTATGGCGATCATGGCTTCAATTGCTGGATTGAAAGAAACCTATGCGCAGCTGAAGACGCGCATGGAGAAGGCAGTCGAAGATTTTCGCAAGGCGATGGCGGCCGTGCGCACGGGCCGCGCTTCAGTGCACATGCTCGATGGCGTCACCGTCGATGCTTACGGATCGCAGATGCCGCTGAACCAGGTCGCGCAGGTCCACGCCCCCGAACCTCAGTTGATCACGGTGCAGCCCTTCGATCCGTCACAACTGGGCGCGATTGAGAAATCAATTCGCAGCGGGGACCTCGGCCTGAATCCCATGAACGACGGCAAGATGATCCGCGTGCCCGTGCCGCCCTTGACCCAGGAGCGCCGTCAGGACATGGTCAAGCATCTGCACCGCGCGCTGGAAGAACATCGCACTGCCATCCGCAATATTCGCCGTGACGGTAACGATGCCATCAAGAAGGCGCTGAAAGACAAGAAGATCACCGAGGATGAAGAGAAGCGCTCGCTCGACGAAATCCAGAAGCTCACCGACGACGAAATCAAGAAGATGGAAGAGATGAGCAAGGCGAAAGAAAAAGAAGTGCTGGAGTTGAAGTGAACTCCTAATCTCTGTGACCCTCCTATCCTCTGTGGTCATGACTTAGATTCTTTCACCACGGAGGACGCAGAGGAACGCAGAGACCAAAATTCTGCCCCGACGTACATGTCCGAATTCCTCGCCCACCCCGCAAGTCCAATAAATTCCGCCAGATAGTCTCCCTGTTGCCCTAGTAACCCTGAATGGTGGTTACGCGACATTTCCCGCGGGCGTGGGTTTCCATCGTCGTGAAGCAAAGCAGCGACTCCCCCAAGACCTTCACGACATCCACTTTCGACACGGAGTTTGCCATGAAAAAGTACTTTGGGTTTACGCTCGCGTTCGCGTTCCTGATGATGATGCTGGGTTGCGGCTCGTCGAATTCCTCCTCAGGAGGCTCGAACGCGCAATCCGGCAGCGTGTTCATGACGGGAGAAGACGCTCCGCTGGTTTCCGTCGTGGGCTTCAACGTGACTCTGAATTCGGTCACGCTCACCGGACAGAACGGCACCGCGACGGTGATTTCGTCGCCGACCACGGTTGATTTCGCGCGCCTCATCGGCCTGCGTTCGCCGCTGGCCTTCAACTCCGTGCCCGCGGACACCTACACCAGCGCGACTTTTGTGCTGGCCAATCCGTCGGTTTCCTACGTCACGTTGAATCCGACTCCGACGGTCAATCCGCTGACCGGAGTTTTCCCCAACAGCCAGAATCCCTACACCGTGACGGTGAATTTCCCCACGCCGATGGTGGTGGGCGCCAGCGGTCTTGCCGGCCTGAAGATGGATATGGACATTCGCGACTCCGTTGCCACGGATGGCAACGGCAATCTCGTGATTACCAACAACACGATTGCGGTGAATCCCGTCATTTACATCAAGGCTACGCACGCCAGCGATCCTGATGGACTGGTCACTGATCTCATGGGCGGACTGGTTTCGGTGAACGCGGCCAACAATTCGTTCCTGCTGCAAGGACCCTATGGGCGGCAGCTCACCGTCTACGTGAACAACGCGACGCTGTTTAACAGTGGATGGAACATCAACGACCTCGCCACTCCAGCGTTCGTGGCCGTGCAAGGCCAGTTCCAGGCGGATGGCAGTCTGATGGCCAGCGGCGTTGAAGTGGTCACTACTTCGCAGTCATTCATATCCGGCCGCGTGCTGGCGGTGACGAATAACGCGGGCGATCTGCAGGTGACGATGTGGATCGGCGAAACCGGCGCTGACATGGTCAGCTGGATTGACAGCATTCAGACCATCGACATCACCGCGGTTTCGAACTATCAGATCTGCTTCCTCGCCAGCGCCAGCCCGACTGCGCTCTTCGACAGCACTTCGATCGAAATCGGCCAGCGCATTTTCATCGGCGGCAGCGACAGCAACAGCGTCTTTACGCCGCAGATGATTTCGCTGCGCCTGCAGGGCGTTTACGGGTTATTCAATCCCGGCACGGTTTCGATTATTGCTGGGAACGATGGCAGCTTCCAGATGCTGAACAACGGCCTCGTCGGCTACTCGGCCGGCGGACCGGTCACGGTCAACACTTTCAACCTGACGCTGTTCTACGACCTCACGGGCCTCGGCCAGTTGCAGACCACGACCACGCAGATTCCGCTGGTCACGCGCGGCCTGTTGCTGAAGGATCCGGTGAGCGGCAACGTGGAGTTCTACGCCGGGCTGGTGGCGGATCCTCCGGTGCCTGCGAACTAACACACAATACAGTTTCACTACTGCGGACGGCCTTCGGGCCGTCCGTTTTTTATTGTGCGTCTTTTTTATTTTATTGTGCGTCGTGTCCGAAGCCGCCGCGCGAGCACCGTATAATCGAATGACCGTAGACCGAAGACCTGATGAAACAGATTGTTCATGCCGCCTGCCCGCACGACTGCCCGGACGCTTGCGCCGTGCTGATCACCGTGGAGGATGGGCGCGCGAAGCGGATTCAGGGCGATCCTGAGCATCCCGTGACGCGCGGATTTTTGTGCGCCAAGGTAGCGAAGTATCTGGATCGGGTGTATTCGCCGGATCGGGTGCTGTATCCCATGCGAAGGGTTGGCCCTAAAGGGCCCGCGGCTTCCGCCGCGGACGCGGGCAGGAGTGCCCGCGCCACACCGGCTTGGGAGCGCATTTCCTGGGATGAGGCTCTGGACTTGATTGCTTCTCGCTTCCGGTCCATCAGCGCCGAATTCAGCAGCGAGGCTATTCTGCCTTACTCTTACGGCGGAACTCTGGGCGTGCTGAACGGCTCGACCATGGATCACCGCTTCTTCCATCGGCTGGGCGCTTCGCAACTCGAGCGCACGATCTGCTCGGCGGCGGGCGAGGCTGGATTGGAATCGGTGCTTGGCGTCAAGCTCGGTACTGAGCCCGAGCAGTTCCGGCATTCCAAATACATCATCGCGTGGGCGTCGAACATTCATGGCAACAACGTTCACCTGTGGCCGTTCATCGCCGAGGCGCGGCGCAATGGCGCGAAGCTGGTGGTGATCGATCCCTATCGCACGCGCACCGCGGAATGCGCGGACTGGTATTTGCCCATCAATCCTGGCACCGACGCGGCGCTGGCGCTGGGGATGATGCACGTCATCATCGGCGAGAATCTGCACGATGCCGACTATGTGGCGAAGTACACGCTGGGCTTCGAGCAGTTGCGCGAGAAGGTGAAAGAGTATTCGCCGGAGCGCGTGGCGCAGTGGACGGGCATTGCCGCCGCCGACATTCGCAAACTGGCCCGCGAGTACGCCACCGTGCGGCCGTCGGTGATTCGGCTGAACTACGGTGTGCAGCGGGCGGATGGCGGAGGCATGGCCACCCGCGCCATCGTGATGCTGCCCTGCATCCTCGGATCATGGAAAGAAATTGGCGGCGGCCTGCAGCTTTCGACCAGCGGTGCGGTCGCGCTCAACAGCAAGGCGCTGAAGCGTCCTGACCTGATGCACACTGCGCTGGGCCGCGAGGCTCGCACCCTCAACATGGTGAAATTGGGCCGCGTGCTCAATGAGGTGAACGATCCGCCGGTGAAGATGTTGTTCGTCTACAACTCGAATCCCGCGGCGGTTTGCCCCGATCACGATCGCGTGGTGCGCGGACTGCAGCGCCCCGACCTCTTCACCGTGGTGCATGAACAATTCTTTACCGACACCACTGACTATGCCGACCTGCTGCTGCCGGCGACGACCTTTTTCGAGCACAAAGATTTGCAAAAATCCTACGGCAATTACTACCTGCAGGTTTCAAATCAGGCGATGGAGCCGCGGGGCGAGTGCCGCTCGAACGTTGATTTGTTTCGCGCGCTCGCCGGGCGCATGGGATTCGAGGAAGATTGTTTCCGCCAGAGCGTTGATGAGATGATCGATCTGGCACTCGATACGGATTGTCCTTCGCTTGCAGGAATTGATCGTGAGCGGTTGGAGCGCGATCCGTACGTGCGGCTGAATTTAGCTGGGGAGCTTCGCTCCGCCGGACAGCCGGGGGCGGCTGTCCCTACAAATCCCGAGCCGTTTCTGCCTTTTGCCTGTGGCAACTTTCGCACGGCTTCCGGCAAGGCTGAACTTTACAGCGAAGCGCTGAAGGCGCAGGGGCTTGATCCGGTGGTGGAATTCAAGCCGCCAACCGAATCACGGCACTCGAAGCAGCGCGCATTTCCGTTGGAGTTGTTGGCGCGCAAGTCCGACAATTTCCTCAATAGCACGTTTTCCAATCTGCCAACGGTGCAGGAGATGGAAGAACCGGGGCTGCTGGAAATTTCGGCGGCCGATGCGCGGGCTCGCGGCATCGCGGAGGGCGCTCGGGTTCGCGTCTTCAATCGTCGTGGAGAAATCGAACTCAAGGCACGCGTCGACGGCAAAGTGCAGCCCGGCGTGGTATCTGCCCGCCTGAATTGGGCGAAGCTGACGCCCGGCTTTCAGAGCATCAACAGCTTAACCTCAGAAAAACTTACCGACATGGGCAACTCGGCTACGTTTTATTCCGTCTTGGTTGAGGTAGAGTTATCCAAGCCACAAACCAGGGGCGGCTAGACAACCGGCAGGGACGACACAAATCCAGCGCTTTTAGGGATTGGTGTGCGATCTGCCAGAACATACGCGGCAAAAGCGACAGACGGGACAAATAAAGAGTCGCCGCTTGGACGCTTTCTGTTGCTCTACCGTATAATGACAGTTTTCTTACATCCCAGAGCCTTGAGGTCTTAGCGATTCAGTTTCGCTTTCATCCGGAGAATCTTGTTGTGCCCGTGCGGGTTCGTGCCCGCAGTGGTGCACCCTCGTTATCTCGCTCATTCGGAGCATCTTGGCTCGGGCGCCGTCGCGCGCTGGCGGCCCTGCTGGCGTTTTTTCTGTGCCTGATGACGGCTTCCACCCTGTGGGCGCAGAACGATGTCATCTCCGAAATTGACGTCACCGGCAATCGCCGAATTCCCAAAGAGACCATCCTGGCCCGAATCTTCACCAAGCCCGGGGATATTTATGACGCGACCGCCCTGGAGCGCGATTTCAACTCGCTGTGGAACACCGGCTATTTCCAGGACATCAAGTTCCTGCGCGAACAGACCCCCAAGGGCTGGCGCCTGATCGTGCAGGTGAAGGAAAAGCCGACCATCCGCGAAATTAACTACACCGGACTGAACGCGGTCTCAAATAGCGACGTGCTCGATCGCTTCAAGCTGGAAAAGGTCGGGCTTTCGGTCGAGAGCCAGTACGATCCCACCCGCATCAAGAAAGCCGAAGTCTCAATTAAAGGGCTGCTCTCGGAGCACGGACGGCAGTTCGCTACTATCCGGACCGAGGTGCGGCCGATTCCTCCGGCTTCGGTGGGCATCACCTTCGTCATCAAAGAAGGGCCGAAGGTCAAAGTCGGCAAGATTCGCTTCGAAGGCAATACGCACATCAGGAGCCGCATTCTGCGCGCGGCCATGAAAAACCTGAAGCCTATCGGCGTGCCGCACTCCATCTTCCTCGAAAATATCTTTGCCAAGACTTATGACGCGACCAAGCTCGAGGAAGACACCGAGCGCGTCCGCGCCGAATATCAGAACCGCGGCTACTTCAAAATGAACGTGCCGGGCGACGCCAAGACGGAAATTCACGACACCGGGCACAAAGGATTTCATATCCCGCTGCTGCAGTCCGGACCGGGCAAGGCCGTCGATATCACCATTCCCATCGAAGAGGGCGATCTTTACCATCTGGGCAAGATCACCTTCAAGAACAACAAGGCCATTACCAACACAGCCGCGTTGCGCGCCCAGTTCCCCATCAAAGATGGCGACGTTTTCAGCCGCGAGAAGGTCGCCAAGGGCCTCGATAACCTACGCCATGCCTATGGGCAGGTCGGTTACATCAATTTCACGCCGATTCCTTCCACCAACTTTGACGATGAGAAGAAAACGGCGGATCTGGAAATCGACGTCGACGAAGGCAAGCAGTTCTATGTCCGCCGCATTGAATTTGTGGGCAATACGACCACGCGCGATAAGGTCATTCGCCGCGAACTGGCCCTCGAAGAAGGCGGCATCTACAACTCGAAACTGTGGGAACTCAGCCTGCTGCGCCTGAACCAGCTTTCGTACTTCGATCAGTTGAAGCCGGATGATCCCAACGTTACCGACAAGAAGCTCGACGAGAAAAATGGGCAGGTCGACCTGACCCTGCACGTCCATGAAAAGGGCAAGAACAGCATCGGCCTCAACGGCGGCGTCAGCGGCCTCGAAGGCGCCTTCATCGGCCTGAACTATTCCACCAACAACTTCCTGGGCCGCGGCGAGACTCTGAACGTGCAGCTCAGTCTGGGAAACCTGGCGCGCAGCGCCATGTTCGGCTATACCCAGCCCTACATGTTCGACCGCCCGCTGCAATTTGGTTTCAGCATCTTCGGCAACAAGGTCAGCTACAATCAGGCGCGCCAACTGTCCGTCTTCAGCGGGCAGAACCTCAGTCTACCGAGTGCGGTTCTGCAAAACCTGCAGAACTATTCGCAATCGACCGTGGGCGGAACGACGTCACTCAGCTACCAACTGCGGCGCTCGTTCAAGCGCGTCGGCATTACGTATTCACTCGATCGCGCGAACCTGCTGCCATTGAGCACCGCATCGAAGAACCTGTTCGATTTCCTTGCCTTCCGCGGCATCACCGGCCCGCAAGCGGTGAATGGCATTATCACCAGCAAAATCTTTCCCAACTTTTCCTTCAACACTCTGGATAGCGGCATCTCGCCCCACCACGGTCGCCAGATGACCGCCGGCGCCGAGTTCGCCGGCCTCGGTGGCACCGTGCGTTCGATCCGGCCCATCATTCAATACAAGCAATTTTTTCCGGTCCAGAGGGGCCGCAACGCGGTCGGCTTTAACGTGCAGGGATCCTTCATCAGCGGTTTCGCCGGGCTGGTGGCGCCGCCCTTCCAGCGCTTCTACATGGGCGGTGAGAATGACATTCGCGGATTCGATGTCCGCTCCATCTCGCCGGTCGCGTTCCTGCCCAATGCCGGATCCATCGTGCTGCGCAACCCAGATGGCACGCCCGTCCCGGTGAATGCTGCGGTGCCCTGTCGCGCCGCCCTGCCCTCGCCGGCGTCCAATTGCGTCACGGTGCCAATCCCTGTCGATCAGATCGTGTTTCCCGGCGGCGACCTCAGCATTTGGACGAACCTGGAATACCGCATCACTATCGCCGGCCCGGTCGCCATCGTTCCCTTCATCGATACCGGCCTCGACGCCATCACTCGCCGCTCGCAGTTGCAGATCGCAAACCAGCAGTATGACCAGGTGATCAGCACCTATTTCGGTTGTCCGAGTTACGATCCCACCCAGCCCAGCGGCTGTTCGGTGGGCAGCCGGTTGAGTCCGGCGCCGTCGCAAGATTTGCAGGTACTGAGCTTCACCAACTGGCGTCCGCGCATGTCCACCGGCCTGGAGTTGCAGATGTTCCTGCCCGTGGTCAACGCGCCCTTCCGTATTTATTGGGCGTACAATCCGGTGCGCCTGGATCAGGACGCCAACCCGCCCATTCCGGTGACCCGGGCCATGTTCCCCACCGGCACATATCAGGCGGCGGGTGACTATACCTACAACCTGGCGAGAATTACCTATTCGCCGAACTTCCTGTTGCGCGAGCCGCGCAAGACGTTCCGCTTCACCGTGGCCACCACGTTCTAGAGTGGGCCAAGGCTGCGCTCAGGATGACTCAACAGAAGGAATTGTCGAGACTGGAACCGCACCACCGAAGCCTCCGCCGTTTGACGGCATCGGACTTGCGTACTTATAATGTTTTGGAATCACGCCACGAATGTGAGACAGCGTCGTGGGAATATTCCCACGGTTTGGCGTGAAACGCTGGCAAAATCCAGTGCGCCCGATCTGGCGGCCGTGCAAGCGGCGGAGACCTCATTCAGTGCGGCCCAGCGTGGACTGAAAAAATTCTGCTAGACAGAGACGTTCATACGCGGAACCATGTTTTGAAGAACATGGTCCAAGGAGTTCAATCGACCCGATGACAAGCAAGTTCCTGCGACTTTCTCTGGCTGCTGCGGTTTTGGTTACCATCTCCGCACTGGCTCAAACCGGCAGCACCGTTCCTGACGCGCCTTCCACCACAGCTACCGCCGCCAAGCCGGCGCCTTCCAGTCCTGCAGCGGCTGTTGCCACCGGCACCGGAACCAAGGTGGGTACCATCAACATCAACGAGGCCATCATCGGCAGCAACGAAGGCCGTCGCGACATGGAAACCCTCAGCAAGAAATTCGAGCCCAAGCAGACTGAGTTGAAAGGTCAAAACGACGAGCTCGAGAGTCTGAAGAAGCAGATGGCCACGCAGGAAGGCAAGCTGAACGATGACGCGCTGGCCACGCTGAAGCGGCAGATCGAAACCAAGCAGAAGTCCTTCGATCGCTCCTATCAGGATTTTCAAGAGGAAGCTGGCAGCCAGCAGCAGGAGGTCGCCGGCCGCGTGTTGCAGAAGATGGCTCCACTCATCGTGAAATATGCCCAGGAGAACGGCTTCGGCGTGATCGTCGATACCTCCAAGCCCTGGCCACAGAGCAACATTCTGTGGTGGGGCGAGGCGGTCGACATCACCAAGCCGGTGGTCGACGCTTACAACTTGCAGTCGGGCGTGCCCGCACCAGCTCCGACCGGAGCCGCGAAGCCCTCGACGACCAAACCTGCAACCGGCACGGGAGCTGCGAAGCCTCCTGCGCAGAAGCCGGCCGAAGCTCCTAAGCAATAGGAGCCGGCACAATAAATCCGGGACACCTCGCGTGTCCTGAAAGTTCCCTAAGGCCGCGTAACCCGCGGCCTTTTTATTTTTTCCTGAATACGCCACGCGCGCGCCCGGGCGGTGTCCATATCAGCAAACAGATCGCAAGATCTTACGACTGGAGGACGCCATGCTTGAAACGGGTATCTTCGCCGACTCGATGCTCGAAGCTTCCGGGGCGCAGCGCACGCGCCGCGGCTGGACCACGCTCACATCGTTCGCGCTGCAGGCCGTCGTGCTGACGTTGCTGCTGCTGATTCCGTTGCTCCGAACCGTTACCCTGCCCGACATGCGCATTCTTCCCACGCCGCTTTCGTGGGGAGCGCCACCGCCCCCGGCTTCGCCCCCGCAGCGTCACCGCACGGTCACCGTGGTGCAAAGCAATCTCGCCGATGGCGTTCTGATCGCGCCTCGCGAGATCCCGCACCATATCGCGCAGATCGACGAAGCGACCGCGCCTCCGCAGGTTCCGTATGACGGCATTGGCGTTGAGGGATCGACGGGCACCGGTCCTCGCGATGGCGTCTGGAGATCGCTGACTGACCCTTCGTCCCGCTCTGTGCTGCCTCCCCCACCTCCCCCGGTTCCGAACGTGCGCCAGTTTCGCACCTCGCACATGCTCGAAGGCAACCTGGTTCATCGTGTCGATCCCGCGTATCCGACGGTCGCTAGAACTGCGCGCGTGCAGGGGCAGGTCGTTCTATCCGCGGCGATCGGCAAGGACGGCTCCATTCAGAATCTGCATGTGATCTCCGGACATCCATTGCTGGTCGGCGCGGCCGTCGAAGCGGTGCGCCAGTGGCGCTACCGCCCGTACATCCTGAATGGCGATGCCATCGAGGTGGAGACGCAGATCACGGTGAACTTTCATCTGGAATGAAACAATGGTAGGCGCAGCCGACTCGGCGGCCGTTCACCCGGCAAGATGCCTGGCCGCTACTTCGTCCGACGTACTTCGTGCGGGAGTAGCCCCAGCGTAACCTGAGCTGCGGCGCTGCTCCCGCTATAATCGCGAAAGTGGCCACCACCGCCGAAATTCTGAGTCGTGTAGCGACGCGTCCCACCTGGGCCGAAGTTTCTCTGACTGCATTGCGGCAAAATTTCCGTACCGTGCAAAAGCACGTTGGAGCGAACGTGGTCGTCTGCGCCGTGGTCAAAGCCGACGCCTACGGGCACGGCGCGGTCGAGTGCTCGCGCGCGCTCGAGGCCGAAGGCGCCCGCTGGCTGGGCGTCACGTCGCTCGATGAGGCGATCCCGCTGCGCGAGGCCGGCATTCACGCCAGCATTCTTCTGATGACTGGTTTCTGGCGCGGCGAAGAAACTGAAATCGTCCGCCAGCGCCTCACGCCCACGGTGTGGGAGCCGTGGCAGATTGAGTCGCTGGATAAAGCCGCCGCAACGCTGGGCGTGGCGCGGCATCCGGTGCACTTGAAAGTCGATACCGGCATGGGCCGCCTCGGAGTTGCGATCGATCAGCTTCCCGCCGTGCTGGCCGCATTCAAGGCGGCGAAGCATGTCGTGATGGAAGGACTCTCCACGCATCTGGCGTCGTCCGAGATCATGGACGCGCCCTCGGTCGCCGAGCAGGAACGCGCCTTCGAGAAAGCTCGCCGCATGGTGCACGAAGCTGGATTCGATCCTGCGCTGGTGCACATGGCGAATACCAGCGCCATCATCTCGCGCCGCGAAACCTGGTCCGATTTGAACTCGGCCCAGAATGCCCGCAGCATGGTTCGTCCCGGAGTCGCGCTCTACGGATACTATCTGCCGTTCATGCGCGCTGGACGCGAAGTCAGCGGCGGCACACTGCGCCTCGCCGTGAAACCCGTTCTCACCTGGAAGACGCGCATCTTGTCGCTGCGGAATTTCGGGCCGGATCATCCCCTGGGCTACAACGGAACCTACGTCACCAAAGCGCCCGCCCACGTAGCGGTGCTGCCCGTAGGCTACGCCGATGGCTACAATCGCCAGCTTTCCAATCGCGGCCGCGTCATCGTCCGCGATCATTTCGCCCCGATCGTCGGCAGCATCTCGATGGATCTGACATTGGTCGATGTGACCGGAATTCCCGGCGTGGCCGTAGGCGACGAAGTAATCCTGCTCGGCAGCAGTGACGGCGTAACCGTGGACGCCCTCGAACACGCCCGCCTCGCCAACAGCTCTCCCTACGAAATTCTCTGCAACATCTCCAAGCGCGTCCCGCGGAAATACGTAAGCTAGCCGGTTATCGGAGCAGCCGCCTCGGCATCCAATGGGAGCGCCCCGCTCACCCGCCAATTGCGAACTGCCAACCGCCAATTGCTGCCATTGCCTGCACTACATCTCGGCACGCTCTCCTGCGTTGTTACACTAAAAAGTTACCTATGCCTTCGCGCTACGCACAATGGATGTACGACTGGGAGCACCGCCTCACTTCGGTGGACAACAACCGCGTAGTGCGTCCGCTCGAATGGGGCACGGAGTGGGCGCGCGACTGGCCCTGCCGCAACGGATTCCATCCCGGCCGGGCGCCTGAAAATCCTGAAAAGTTTTTTCTTGATTACAACCGGCGCATCGTCGCCGCCAGCGACGATTTCTTTTCTTACACGCGGCCCAGCGACTTTCGTCTGGAACGGCGCGAGGTGCAGGTCTTCTCCACGCGTGCCGTGCCCGATGCCAAACTCGCGGCTAAAGTAAAAGGCACATTCGCGGAATTTCTGCGCTTCACCTCGCCGGTGCGCACGCCGTATCCGGAAAACAATCTCGCTAACGCGCGCTGGTTTCCGACGCAGGGCCGCCGCGCCATCGTGCTGCTGCCCCACTGGAACTCCGACGCGATTGCCTACGCCAGCCTCTGTCGCGTCTTCAACCTGCTGGGAATTTCCGTGCTGCGCCTGAGCATGCCCTATCATGACATTCGCATGCCCGCCGAAATCGGACGCGCAGACTATGCGGTGTCGGCCAACATCGGCCGCACGCTCGACGCGGCGCGCCAGGGCGTGATCGACGTGCGCTGCTGCCTCGACTGGCTGGAGCAGCAGGGATACACGCGCCTCGGCATCCTGGGCACGAGCCTGGGATCGTGCTACGCATTTCTCGCGGCGGCGCATGATCCGCGCATTCGCGTCGCGGCGTTCAATCACGCGTCAACTTATTTTTCCGACGTCGTCTGGCACGGCCAGTCCACGCGCCACATTCGGCAGGGAATTGAGCAGGCCATCGATCTGGAAGAGTTGCGGCAGGCGTGGATGGCGATCAGCCCCATGGCATACTTCAACCAGTTTGCGCGCTGGCCGAAAAAGTCCCTGATCATCTATGCGAAGTACGATCTGACTTTTCTGCCGGAATTTTCGCAGGATGCCGTCAATGAGTTTGCCCGGCACAATCTCGATCACAAAGTAGTCGTGCTGCCATGCGGCCACTACACGACCGGCGAGACGCCGTACAAATACATGGACGGATTTCAACTCGCCTCGTTCCTGCGGGGAGCGTTTTGAAATGACCCGCACCCGCCATCGTCGAGCAGCGCCGCGGCGAATTCCTCATCTCCACCGATCCCGCGCGCCTCAATCTCGATGTCGTCCACGGCTTCCTGACCAATTGCTATTGGGCCAAGGGCATCCCGCGCGAGATCGTGGCGCGATCCATCGAGCATTCCCTGTGCTTTGGAGTTTATGATGGTAGCGGCGAGCAGGTTGGCTTTGCCCGCGTGGTCAGCGATTTCGCGACCGTGGCCTATCTGGGCGATGTTTTTATTCTGGAGTCGCATCGCGGCCGCGGCCTGAGCCAGTGGATGATGGAGTGCATCACCCAACATCCGTCGCTCCAAGGTCTGCGCCGCTGGATTCTGTTGACCCGCGATGCGCACGCGCTGTATGCGAAGTTTGGCTTCACGCCGCTGAAGTCGCCGGACCGCTACATGGAACTGCACCGGCCAGAAGTATACGAGAAGCATTTGTAGAGACGTAGCTTGCTACGTCTCAGGAGCAACGATGCTGCAGGCCGAGACGTTGCGAGCAACGTCTCTACACAGAGCTAAGGAAAACGACATGAAGAAATCTTCCTCCGACCGCATGTACCGCCCGCTGTACGAGTCCGATCCGCAGATCGCCGCCGCCATCGACAACGAAACCCGCCGTCAGCACGAAGGTCTGGAACTGATCGCCTCGGAAAATTTCGTCAGCGAAGCCGTGCTCGAAGCCGCCGGCTCTGTATTTACAAATAAGTATGCTGAGGGATATCCCGGCAAGCGCTATTACGGCGGATGCGAGTACGCTGACGTGGTCGAAAATCTGGCGCGCGACCGCGCCAAGCAGCTTTTCGGGGCGGAACACGCAAATGTCCAGCCCCATGCCGGATCGCAGGCCAACATGGAAGCCTACGCCGCCGTGATCCAGCCGGGCGACACGATTCTCGGGCTCAACCTGGCGCATGGCGGGCATCTCACGCACGGCCATCCGCTGAATTTTTCCGGCAAGACTTACAAGATCATTCCCTACGGCGTCACGAAAGAGACCGAGACCATCGACTACGACGAACTCGAAAAGATTGCCGAGAGGGAGCGCCCCAAGCTGATCATCGGCGGCGGCAGCGCCTATCCGCGCATCATCGATTTCGCCCGCATGCGCCAGATTGCCGACAAAGTCGGCGCGCTCTACCTCGTCGACATGGCGCACTTCGCCGGATTGGTCGCTGGAGGCGCGCATCCCTCGCCCGTCCCGCACGCGCACATCGTGACTTCGACCACCCATAAGACTCTTCGCGGCCCACGCGCCGGCATGATTCTGTCGAAAGCCGAGTTCGGTCCGGCCATCGACAAAGTGGTTTTCCCCGGAATGCAGGGCGGTCCGCTGATCCACATCATCGCGGCGAAGGCTGTGTGTTTTCAGGAAGCCATGCAACCTGAGTTTCGCGAATACGCCCGGCAGGTCGTTGCCAATGCCAAGGTGCTGGCGCAGTCACTGGCCGACGAAGGCTTCCGCATCATCTCCGGCGGCACCGACACGCATGTCATGCTGATCGATGTTTTCTCGAAAGGCATGCTGGGCAGCGAGGCCGAAAAGGCGCTGGGAGAGGCCGGAATCACGGTTAACAAAAACGCGATTCCGTTTGACACGAATCCGCCGATGAAGCCGAGCGGCATCCGCATCGGATCGCCCGCCCTGACCACGCGCGGCATGAAGGAGCCGGAGATGCTCCGCATCGGCCACTGGATCGCCGAAGCGCTCCTGCATCGCACCGACGCCGCCGTGCTGACGAAAATCCGCAAGCAGGTGCTCGACCTCTGCGAGGAGTTCCCGCTGTACGCGGAGCGAAGAGCGAAGGCGCAGGCGGAAGTGCGGGCGTAGGATTTAATGCTTTGTAATGGATTCCATTACAAAGTAATATGAGCAGTATGGCCACGATCCGTGCTTCTCGGGTTTACACGATCAGCCTCCCGCCGGAACTGGCGCGAAAGGCCGAAGCTCTCGCCAAGCGAGACAGTCGCTCCATGAGCGAGCTATTTCGCGAGGCCTTCCGCAGCTATTATGCGCAGGAGGCGCGCCGCTCGCTGGCGGAAATCGGTGAGTATGCCGCAAGCAGGAATCCGGGCTATTCCGAAGACGATGTGCCTCGGCTGATCCGGGACGTTCGCCGCACCAAGCCTTCCCGTCCGTCCCGGACGCGTCGCGGACCTGCTGATCGCGGGCGATAAAGATCTTCTGGTGCTCGGCTCTTACCGGGGGATTCCCATTATCACTCCTGCCGAATACGTCGCCGGCAGTTTGCTTTGAAATTCGTTTGTCTTCCCACCGCTCCTCTGTGGTTAAATGCATGCATTGAAGATTGCCATCGACATTCGGCGGATGACCGAGTTTGGCGTTGGCACCTACATCCGCAATGTGGTTCGCACGCTGGGCCGGCTTGACCTTGAAAATGAATATCTGCTGATCGGTCCGCCCGCCAAGGTCGAGGAGATCGGCCCGCTCCCGCCCAACTTCTCGAACATCGCACTGACCGCACCCGAGCGCACCATCCAGGGCTACCGCGAATTCCGCACTGCGCTCTCGCGGCTCGATTGCGACCTGCTGCACGTGCCCAATCTTTTTTCCGTGCCTCGCGGCCTGCCTTGCCCCTACGTGATGACGGTGCACGATATGCTCGAGCACATGTCGCGGGCCCGCGAGCAGAGCGGATTCTGGCGCTCCGTGCACTTTCAGCTGACGCGGCGCGTGCTGCGAGGCGCGGCTCGGATTTTTGCCGTCTCGAATTTCACCAAGACGGAAATCGAAAAGCTCTTCCAGATTCCCTCCGGCCGCATTGACGTCGTTTACAACGCCATCGACGAGCGCTTCCTGCACGGCCACGCCACCGATGCCGACCGCGAACTCATCGCCAAGCGCTACCAGGTCACGTATCCGTTTCTGCTCTACGCCGGACGCGTCAGCCCGCACAAAAATGTTGTGCGCATGATCGAAGCCTTCTCCGCGCTCAAAAACGAACTGGAGAAAGACCAGATCATGCCCGACCTCAAGCTCATCATTATCGGCGACGATCTTTCCGGGAATCCTGATCTGCGCCGCACCGTGGTGCGCAGCGGTGTGCAGAATGATGTGCGATTCCTGGGATTCATCCCCATTGACGTGCTGCGCATCTTCTACGATCAGGCGAAGATTTTCGTCTTCCCCTCGCTCTACGAGGGTTTCGGACTGCCTCCACTGGAAGCGATGGCGCATGGCACGCCGGTGGTGACGTCGAACGTCTCATCGCTGCCCGAGGTGGTAGGGCCGGCGGCGGTGCTGGTCAATCCGGAAAATGTGTTCGAGATTCGGCGCGCGCTGCATCGCGTGCTCATCGATCAGACGCTGCGCGCCCGCATGAAAGAGCTTGGATACCAGCAGGTGACGAAGTTTTCCTGGGAGTCGTCGGTGCGGCGCACGCTCGACGTCTACAAACAAGTCGTAGGCGAGAACGAGCTGGCGGCCAGCCACACGGCCGCAGGCTGAAGTTTTATGTGCGAGTGTAGGGACGGGCGTCTTCGCCCGTTCAGCCGGGAAGCGCTACTTCACCAGTGGCTGACCGGGCGAGCCGATGGCCATTTTGTGCAGCTTGGCGCCCAGGCGGGTCTTATCGGCATCGGTTTTGGCGGCGGCCAGGCGTTTGCGTAGTTGGACGATCTTCTCTTTGCGGGTGCGGCGCCGGCGAATCTCCGGCCGGCGGCTGGGTGCGGACATGAATTCTCCCTTTTTACTTTGAAATGAAACGAGCGCAACCGGCGGTTGCGCTCGGACTATTCATTTGAAATCAGTAGCCGGGAAGTGTCAATGAGGGCCGCGAGACCAGGTGATGCTTTAGACCGAACGGCCTTTGCTGCTGTATAAACAGGAAGCCCATCGTCCCATTCGGAGGTCACAATGAAGATTCGCCATATCCTTCTTCGCGCGATCCAGGGAATTATTGTGGCGACCCTGATCATCCTTCTTGTGATGGTCATCACCGGAGTGCCGCGGCCACCTTCCATTACCACCCGCCACACCCACCGCGTCTCCTGGCAATCGGCCATCAAAGTCGCCTCCACCCTCCGCGAGCTCGGCGGCGTGCTGCACAGCGATGGATGGCCGACCAGCGACACTGAGCTAATGATCGGACGCGGTTCAGGACGAGGCGGCCAGCGAGTCGTGCTTTCGAATCCAAACGACACAGGCAAACGGGTCGAGGAGATCCCGACGCAGGTAGATTGGCTGGTGGCCAGTCCGGACACAACTCACCGCCTGGTCGCCTACCTCCAGGACGAGGGCGGAAGCGAGCTTTACCGTGTGTTCACTTGGCGTCCTGGCGCTCAGCCCACTCCGCTTACTGCTACTCCCGAACGTCTCGAGTTATGCTGCATCAATAACGCCGGCACGCTCCTCGCCTTCACGCGCAATAACAAGGAAGATGGCCTTTCCGATATCCTGATCGCCGATCCTCGCGACCCCAACTCAGTGCGCGTGGTCGTCACGAAGCTCAAAGGAGCGGCATCCGCCATCGAATGGGCTCCCGACGGCAAGCGCTTGCTCGTCGTCCAATCGCTCGCCTTCAACTCCAACCGCGCCATGATTTATGACGCAGCCACCAACCGCTTGACCCAGCTCGCGCCTGCATGGACTGACCCCGTCAGCATCACCGGCGGAGCGTGGTCAGAAGATGGCTCCAAGCTCTACCTCACCAGCGACGCGGGCTCCGATTTCGCGCGCCCATTCGAAATCGACCCAACCACCGGCAGCATTCGTTCTCTGATCGCCGAACCGCAGCATGACGCCATAGACATCGGCCATCTCAAGGGCAGTGACAAGCTGGTCGTCTCCTATGATGAAGATGGCAGAACGAAGCTCTATCTTCTGGATCCCGCGCACAATTCGCAGCAGCCGTTGCCCGCTCCCGAAGGCGATTTCGAAGCCCTCCGCCTGCATCCTCGCCAGCCGAAATTCGTCGAAGTCGCCATCCAGCCCAACGGGCAATTTGCGGCTTATGTCATCGATACGCGGAGTCCATCCCCGCAGCTATGGGCAACAGGCAAAGCGCCATCCAGAACGCCCGTTCCTTCGGCGCAAATCCTGAGTTACCCTACCTTCGATTCGGTAGACGGAAAGCCGCGAACGATCAACTTGCTGCTCAAACCGCCCACAGCCGAGTTTGCGCAGCCCTGGCCCGTGCTCATCAATCTGCACGGGGGCCCAGCTCTCGCGTGGCGTCCCCACTGGGATCCAGTCGACGCCACCTTGCAACGCGCGGGCGTCGCGATTCTCGAACCCAACGTCCGCGGCTCTGCCGGCTTCGGAAAGCAATTCCAGACACTGGATGATCAGGACAAACGCGAAGACGCCGTTAGGGACGTGGGCGCACTGCTCGATTGGATACAGAAAAATCCTCAACTCGATGCTTCCCGCGTCTGCGTCATGGGCGGCTCCTACGGCGGCTATCTCTCGCTCGCGACACTCACGCACTACAGCAATCGCCTGCGCTGCGGCATCGATATGTTTGGCTTGGCCGATCTTGCGAAATTTTTAGAGGATAGCCGCGAGGAAATGTTCGTAGACGTTCAACGCGCCGAATACGGCGATGAGCGCGATCCCAAAGTTCGCGCGTACCTCGACAGCATCTCGCCCATCAACCACGCCGAAAACATCACTGTCCCGCTGATGATATTTCAGGGAGCCAACGATGTGCGGGTCAAACCGGAGCAGTCACGGCAAATGGTCGAACGCCTCGAAAGACTCGGGCGCGACGTTCGCTACATTGAAGCCAACAATGAAGGGCATGGCCTTGACATGCCCTTGAACCGACTTTATTTCGGAGCGTCCGTCGTAGACTTCCTCAACGAATTCCTGGTCAACGCCGCCCCAGGCTCGTCGACCAGACACTAATTGATCCCGGTGACCGCGGATGCGCCAGGATCATTTGGCCTAACATCGCCGTTACGCTCAAAATGCCGCTAGCCGTGAGGCTGGCGCAAGCTGTCCCCTGTAAGCCGAATTCGCCGGGCTGCGCTGCAAACAGACAAGTTTTTGGAAATCAGCCGCCGCGAAGTGTCAATGACGTCAACTTTGTCAGTGTTGGCAGGTTTTGCGTCACACCGGCGTCACAGGTGGCTCGATCTTCTGGAGCGCTCCGCTATTGCAGTTTGGCGTACTCGGCTTTGGCTTGTTTCAGGATGGGGATGTCGGGGTCGGCGTCTTTCCAGAGGGTGAGGAAATCTTTGTAGGCGGCGAGGGCGCGGACGCGAGCGGCATCGCGATCGGCGGGGGAGATTGCGGCGGGCGAAGTCGCTGCGGAGCTTTGCTCCGCCGGGCGGACGAATGCGTCCGCCCCTACATGGCCGTAGCCGGCTTCAAGCGCGTTGGCACGCGCTACGCCCAGATGCGCCAGCGCTCCTGTCCAGCAGTTCCAGACGATGCCGCTGTGGTCGATGATCTTCTGAAACTCGGCGGCGGCTTCTTTGCCCTGTCCGGCGGCCAGATAAGCTTCGCCGCGAATGTAGGTCGGATAGAGGCAGGAAATGTTGCAGACGAAACTGACTGCCCCTAGCTCGATCGGTGAAGTAGCAGCTTGCAGCGCAGTCAGGGCGGAAGCGGGGTTCTTCTTATTCAGCGCCAATTGCGCCTGAATCGCTGGCAGCCACAGCAACTGCACTCTGGGTGTCCAGCGGAAAGCGTTTCCCTAAGTCTTGCGCCAGAGATTCGGCTCGTGCCGTCTCGCCCGCCATGGCAAAAGCAAGCGCGGCTTCGACCTCGACATCCTGACTGTTGGGAACCAGCTTTAAAGCCTCTGCCGCTGACTGCCGCGCTTCGGCAGCGTAGCCGAAAGCCGCTTCGTGCTGAGCGGCAATCGCCTGCCAGACTGCTCCATTTTCCTTGCTGTCAGCCCGGATGGCGGAGTCCACGGCTCTCTTGGTCAGTTCCCGCGCCTTGCCCAGATGACCAGCATACGCCTCGGTGTCCGATGCCAGCGACAGTCCGAAGTTCTCTTCGGGCTTTCCCGCAAACCACTGCTGCTCCTCGGCCATCGCTGCGGAGTCCGCTCCGAGAAAGGCAAGAGCGTAAAGAGCATTGTGGAGTATGAAATTATCCAGTTTTTGCGCTCGCCCGTCGTGGATGGCCTGCCGCGTCTCGCCGAAACGCTGCAAGGCGAGGGTGTGGTTGGCGAGACTCGCGTAAGCAGTCAGCCGCTCCGGTGCAAGGCGCATGGATTGCTTCGTAACTTCGACGGCTTTCTCATACTGCCCCTGTGCGCCGTACACGTTGCCCAAATTGCCGTACGCTGCGAAGTATCGCGGGTAGCTCTCAATCTCCTCCTGATATGTCTGGGCGGCTTTATCCAGTTCTCCCGGTGACATTCTGATAGTAGTTGGCGGCGATCGACAGCTTTTCCCGTTCGCTGGCATGCTCCCGTAACTGAAATGCCTTGGCGAAGTAATCGCTGGCCCGCCCTAACTCGCCCAGACTGGCGTAGTCGCTGCCGACTACCTCATAGCCCATGGCGAAATTCGGATCAAGCTCAATGGCACGCTGATGGTAAGGCAGGGCGGCGGCGGGGCCTTTCTCGTTAGCGGCCTTTCGTCCAAGGCTGTACGCTTTCAGAGCTTCGAGCGAAGACGTGGTGGCCTCGGCAAGCGGAACATCAAGCTTTTGCACCGTCGCCAGCGATTCGCCCAACTCACGGCGCAGCTTGGACGCCGCCTCGCCCAGCGCGTCCAGCACCTTCTCCTTGGACGCCGCCGTCACCTGCTCCTCGGCCAGCGGGTCTCCACTCTGGCAATTCACCGCCTTCAATCCCAGCACGTATTCGTTGCCCAGACTGGCGATCGACCCGGCAATGTACGCCTTGCTGTCCGCCCGCTGGCAAAGCTCGCGGGCAACGTCGGGCGTGAGCTTGGTATCGCGAGGCTTGGTCATCAGTTTCAAGGTTGCCGCGACCTTGCTATCCGAAAGCACATTCAGAAACGGCGACTGGTTGAGAGAGACGCTGAGCGCAGTCTTGAGCGTGTCGTCGAAGACGGGATCGCCGGTGCTGTTGGTGAAGTCGGCGAGGACGATGGTGTCTTTGTCGGTGAGTGGCTTGGCTCGGTGGGAGCGGTAGTAAAGGCCGGCGGCGAGAAGAAGAGCGAGCACGAGGGCAGCCGCAGCGTAGCCGCCGAGCTTCGCTCGGCCTGAACGGGCAAGAGTGCCCGTTCCCACACGAGCTGTTCCCACACGAGCCGTTCCCACATCATCTATTCCCACATGAGCTGTTTCCACATGGGTTGTTTGCGAGGCTTGTGTAGGGACAGCCGCCCCCGGCTGTCCGGTCGAGCGAAGCTCGACTGCCTCTCCGCCGCTTGCAACGGCAACGGTACCGGAACTTGCAGCTCTGGCTCGTCCGGTCTCGGTATCTCGCTTCAGCCTTTGCAAATCCGCTCGCATTTCCGCTGCGCCCTGGTAGCGCAGATTGCGATCTTTCTCCAACGCCTTGTTGATGATGTCTTCCAGCTTGGGTGGAATATCGCGATTGAATCGAATCGCAGGCGGCGGATCGGAATTCAATATGGCGTTGAAGATCAGCGCAGTGGTTTCGCCTGCGAAGGGCAACGCTCCCGTCGCCATTTCGTACAGAACCGTGCCGAACGAAAAAAGATCGGTGCGGGCATCCAGTTCCTTGCCCTTGGCCTGCTCCGGGGACATGTAGGCGACGGTTCCGAGCGTGGAACCGGGACTGGTGAGATGATCGGCGTCCACCGAACCGGTCGCGGTATTGAGCGAAGCAATGTTGCTAGAAGAAGTGCTCGCCACGCTGACCTTCGCCAGCCCAAAATCCAGAATCTTGGCGTGGCCGCGCTTGGTGACGAAAATGTTCGCAGGCTTGATGTCGCGGTGGACGATGCCTTCGGCGTGCGCGGCATCGAGGGCATCGGCAATCTCGATGGCGAGCGAGAGAAGCAATTCCGTTTCCAGCGGACGCCCCGCGATGCGATGCTTCAGCGTCACGCCGTCGAGATATTCCATGGCAATGAAGTGCTGACCATCGCGCTCGTCAATCTCGAAGACCATGCAGATGTTGGGATGGTTCAGAGCAGACGCCGCTTGCGCTTCGCGTTGGAAGCGGGCAAGAGCTTGGGCGTCCTTGGCGACTTCATCGGGCAGGAATTTCAGGGCGACGAAGCGATGCAGCTTGATGTCTTCAGCTTTGTAGACGACACCCATCCCACCGCCGCCGAGTTTTTCGACGATCCGGTAGTGGGAGATGGTTTGGTCGATCATTCGTGGCGCAAGAGATCAACAGACGCGGCTATGGTAAGTGCGACTGTGGATGAAGTCAACGCAAACTCGGCCTCTGGCTGCGACTGCTCAGTCGCGTCACACCAGCGTTACAACCGGAGGTCTGCAAGCAGCTGAAAATAAGAACT
>CAVWQT010000013.1:0-21070 GCA_963757095.1 uncultured Acidobacteriota bacterium
CGATCGATGAGTGTAAAGGTCTGGTTGCGACAGTTGGGCATGGACTCAGCCATTAGCTCCCGGCCTACCCCGGGGATGTTTGACCGCCAGTGCGTCCCTCACGCGCTGCAGGGCAACGTGGATGCGAACGGGAAGGTTCGTAGAATTCTTGAAGAACGCGTCAACTCCTTCCCTCAGTTCTTTGTGCGTGCCATAACCGAAGTCGAAGGATGACGCAACCTCGCAAAGGGTGAAATTGGACATGGCGTCCACCTCGTCCACGCCGCTACGCGGCTTCTCACCTGCAAGTAGACTCCGCATTCCCTGAGAGCATTCCGTCTCCAAGTCGGACATGACGTGGTCCATGGCCTTCGTATAGCGTTCTATGAACTTGTCTTTCGCGTCGTCGGTAAGGCCGATCCACCAGTTCCCAGTGCCAATGTAAGCAGCCCGACGGGCAACGGCGGAATTGCTGGATTCTGACTGTGGGGCATTGGTCTGTGCTTGAGCCAAGAAAGGCGCGAGAAGGACCACGATTGCGAAGTGGAAGAAACGGCTAGTCACGGCACGCCTCCAAACGGAGCGATGGTACTCACCAGAACAAGTCAAGTGTGCGGGTTTTCCGAAACTATCGCAACAATCCCGATCTCACTCATTCAGCCGAATTGTCCCAGCGGAGTTTGCGGCTGTTGGCTTGTCTTAGCTGACTTTTTGGGGGGCGCGGGGGATTGGCATGGCGGCGGCTAGCTTGGCGCCGAAATACTTGGTGCGGGCCAGTAAGAGCTTTTCGATATCCACTTCCTGCAGCGGTTGCTGGCGTCCCAGCAGATGGGTCACGAGCGCGATCTGCGCGAAGTGCTCCACGGTTTCCATCTTCATGTAGGCGTGCTCGAGCGTGTCGCCGTAGGCGACGACGCCGTGATTCGACATCAGGATGGCGTCATACTCAGGAACGTAGGGCTCCAAAGTTTTGGCGAGTTCGGAAGTTCCCGGCGTGCCGTAGCGGGCTAGCGGGATGCATCCCAGGCCCATCACCACTTCACAGACCAGGGGTTCGGTTAGCGGGATGCCGGCTGCAGCGAAGCCCGTGGCTGTGGGCGGGTGGGCGTGCACGATGGCCTGTACATCGGGGCGCTCGCGATAGATCAGCAGGTGCATGCCGACTTCGCTGGTGACATTTCGACGACCCGAAACGCGGTTGCCGTCGCGATCAACAATGACCATGTCGGCGGGGCGCATGGCACCCTTGCTGAGGCAGGTGGGCGTTACCAGAATGCGATCTTCACCCAGCCGAACCGAGAGATTACCGTCCATGGCGGCGACGAATCCGCGCTCATGCAGCATGCGCCCATAGTGGACGATTTCTTCCCGATATTTGCGTTCCGTCGGCAATGATACCTTTCGGGGGAGATGACAAAAAGCAGGCCGCAAGCTGGCAACCCGCATAGTAGCAGCAGCAGTATGGGAGAAACAATAAATTTTCGCCAAATCCCAACGTTTTTAGGCCGGATTTGGGGCTGTTGAGACGTCTTTATAATCAGAGCGCGTGCTGGTATCTGAGTTCGACTACCACCTTCCCGAAGAACTGATTGCCCAGGAGCCCCTGGCGGACCGGGCGGCGTCTCGCCTTCTGCATTTGCACTCGGAATCGGGCCGGTTGGAGGATCGGGAGTTTCGTGATTCTCCGGAACTGCTGCGGGCCGGTGATCTGGTCGTCTTCAATAACACGCGCGTGTTTCCGGCCCGGTTGTATGGGCGGCGGGGAGGAGTGAGGGCACAGCCGGTCAGTGTACAGAATCCGGCGGCTCGTGAATTCTTGCAGGGACGCATTGAGGTGCTGCTCACGAAACAATTGCAGCAGGCACCGAATGAGTGGGAGTGCCTGGTGCGTCCGGGACGGAAGATCGGGGTGGGAGAACATCTTTATTTTGGTGAGCAGGATGAGTTGCGGGCTGAGGTGATTGCGCGGGGAGAGTTTGGCGAGCGTCGGATCCGGTTTGCGCCGCATGCCGATTTCTTCGCGCTCGTGGAAAAGATTGGGCATGTGCCCTTGCCGCCTTATATCTCGCGCGCGGATTCGGCGGACGATCGGGAGCGGTATCAGACGGTGTATGCGCGGGAACGCGGGTCGGTGGCCGCGCCCACGGCGGGGTTGCATTTCACTCCTGAGATTTTGCAGCGCATGCATGCGCGAGGGGTAGAAACTGCCGAAGTTACTTTACACGTCGGCTTGGGAACGTTTCAGCCGGTGCGGGTGGAACGCGTGGAAGAACATTCGCTGCATGCGGAGGCATATTCAATTTCAGCCGAGGCAGCGGAAAAGATTTCGCAGGCGCGCGGAGCGGGGCGCCGGGTGGTTGCTGTCGGGACGACGACGGTGCGGACGCTGGAGTATGCGGCATCACAGGGCGGCGGTGAAGTGCAAGCGAGTGAGCGGCGAAGCGAATCTTTTTATTTATCCGGGATACAAGTTTCAGGTGGTGGATGCGTTGCTAACGAATTTCCATCTGCCCCAGTCAACTCTGTTGATGCTGGTGTGCGCGCTGGGTGGAAAAGAAAATGTAATGCGGGCCTATGAGCATGCGGTGAAAGAGCGGTATCGTTTCTACTCGTATGGGGACTGTATGTTGGTAGACGCTTAACATCTTTCCGGAAAGCTGTTGCTGCGAAAGTGATTTAAGGGCAGAATGTTCGCTCCCAGGGTTATCTGACTTCCCCACATTTCAGTTGGAGGATTCATTATGCGGTCGAGTTCTGCTCGTCGGATCATTCGAATTGTTGTGCCGATGGTTTTGTTGGCAGTTGCGCAGTTGCCGGCGCAGACCAGTCTGAAATATCAGGAGCCGCCGAAGGCGATCGTTGATCTGGTGGATACGCGGCCTACGCCGAGCGTGGAAGTTTCGCCGAAAGATGCGGCGGGTGGGCAATGGCTGTTGATCGAGGAGATATCAGGATTGCCGTCGATCAGCGATCTGGCGCAGCCGGAATTGCGGATGGCGGGGCTGCGCTTCAATCCGAAGACGAATGGGCCGAGCCGCGGGCGGTATGCTACGGCGCTGAAGCTGCAGGCATTGTCTGGCGGAACAGAGAAAGCGGTGACGGGACTGCCGGCGAACGCGAAGATTCGGTTTGCCGCGTGGTCGCCGGATGCGCGGCATGTGTTTTTTGTGAATGCCAGCGACAGCAATGCGGATGCGGGCTTGAGTCTGTGGATTTTGGATGTGGCCTCGGCGGAGGCGAAGCGGATTCCCGGCATCGCGCTGAATGGCGTCTTTGGGCAGCCTTGTGAATGGATGAGTGATAGTCAGAGTCTGATTTGCAAAGCGATTGTACAAAATCGGGGGCCGGCGCCGAAACGCAGCGAAGTGCCGACGGGGCCGGTGGTTCAGGAAAATCTGGGGCGAGTGACGCCGGGGCCAACGTATCAGGATTTGCTGAAGAGTCCTGAGGACGAAAAGATTTTCGACTATTACGCGCTTTCGCAGGTTGAGCTTGTGCAATTGAGCGGACCGATCAGCGCGGTAGGTAATTTCGGCGTGATTGAAAGTGCTTCGCCTTCACCCGACGGCCATTACGTGCTGACCGAGGAGAGTCATCATCCGTATTCGTACCTGCTTCCGTATCCTTTCTTTCCGCGACGGGTTGCAGTTGTTGATCTGGCGGCAGGCACGACCAAGCAGATCGTGGACAAGCCGCTGGAGGACACGATTCCGAATGTGCATGATGCTGTGGAGACCGGGCCGCGGGAATTCAATTGGCGCAGCGACGCTCCGGCCACGCTATCTTGGGCCGAAGCGGGTGATGGTGGCGATATGCACAACGATGTCGCGGTGCACGATACCCTTTTTCTGCAAGATGCGCCTTTCGACGCAGCCCCGCGCAAGTTAGCGGGACTGCCGCTGCGCTTCGATAGCGTTACTTGGGGAAATGGCAAGCTCGCGCTGGTGGAAGAGACGCGATGGAAAGATCGCAAACGGATCATGCTGGCGGTTGCGCCGGACAAGCCGGGAGCGGGCGTGAAGTTGTTTGAAGGATCGTTTGAGGATCGATATCACGATCCCGGTCAGCCGCTGAAAGTCATGAATGCGAGCGGCAAAGACGTTCTGAAAACTACGGCGGACGCGAGCGGCGTTTATCTGCGCGCGGAAGGGGCTTCGCCGGATGGGGACCGTCCGTTTCTGGCGGTGATGAATGCGGCGAATGGAGAGAGCAAGCGGCTGTGGCAGTCGGAAGACAAGTTCTATGAAATGGCTGCCGCGGTTCTGAATGAGAATGTGCTGGTACGGCGCGAGTCGCCGGAGCTGTCACCGAATTATTACGTCAGGAATCTGGCGAGCAACGAACTGAAGCAGGTTACGTTCTTTCCGAGTCCTTACGGGAATGCGGCCATTCCTAAGAAGCAGGTGCTGAAATACAAACGGGCGGACGGGGTGGAGCTCAGCGCGAATCTGTATTTGCCTCCCGGATACAAGGCGGGAGATGGGCCGTTGCCGACGTTGATGGAGGCATATCCGACCGAGTACAAGACGAAAGACGCGGCGGGGCAGATTACGGGATCGCCGTACCAGTTTGCTTTCTTGTGGTGGGGCTCGCCGATTCCGTTTGTGACGCAAGGCTATGCGGTGCTGGAGAATGCGACGATTCCGATCGTGGGCGAAGGCAAGGCCGAGCCGAACGATACATATGTGGAACAGTTGGTGGCCAGCGCCGAGGCCGCGATTAATGAAGGCGCGCGGCTGGGAGTTGTCGATCGGCATCGCGTCGCGGTGATGGGGCACTCCTACGGCGCGTTCATGACGGCAAACTTGCTGGCGCACAGCGATCTGTTCAAGGCAGGCATCGCGCGCAGCGGGGCGTACAATCGCACGCTCACGCCGTTTGGATTTCAGAATGAAGAGCGGACTTACTGGCAGGCGCCGGAAGTCTATTACAAGATGTCGCCGTTTTCGTATGCCGACAAGATCAAGACGCCGATCCTGCTGATTCACGGCGAGGCCGACAATAATACCGGCACGTTTCCGCTGCAGAGCGAGCGGCTGTTCAGCGCGATCAAAGGAGCGGGCGGCACGGTGCGTTTCGTTCTGCTTCCGCTGGAGTCTCACGGCTATGCGGGGCGCGAGTCGGTGCTGCACATGTTCTGGGAGATGAATCGCTGGATGGATACGTATGTGAAGAATCCGACGGCGGCAGCCGCGGCAAAGACTGGGGAGTGAGGCGTCTCAGGGCAGCTGCAGGTCGAAGGCGTAAATCTCCTGTGTGCTGATGTCGCGAGGGAGAAGTGGAATGTCGCCGGGACCGAGGCCGGTCCAGGAGCCAGGGCCGAACTGCCCGCGAAATTGGCGGACCTTCTTCAAGTCAACCAGTTTCTCCAATTTGGAGTCGCTGATGCGCAGCTTGAAGTATCCGGCGTCGCCGCTGAGAATCGTGTCGAAACAGATCGAAGAACTGTCGTGCGACCACGCCATGTAACCGAAGGATTTGGCGGTCGCATTCAAGGGGCTCCACTTCTGGTTCTTGACATCGTAGAGCATCAATTTGTCGTAGCTGGTGGTGATCAGCGCCACAATGTAGCGCCCGTCGGGCGACCAGCGCGGGCCAAAGATTCCCTCCGAGCCTGGCAGCCGGGAGATCTTGCGGGTTTTCATATCGAGCAACTGGATCCACGTCCCCGCGGCATCGTCACCCTCGCGGCTGAAAGCGAGCGTATTGCCGTCCGGGGACCAAGTGGGATCGGTTTCCTGCGCTTTTTCTTCCGACGTAAGCTGCTGCGGACTGCCACCGTCCTTTGAAATCAGAAACAATTTCCACGGCTTGCCAGGCACGACTCCAGAGAAAGCAATTTGCTGCCCGTCGGGAGACCAGTGCGCTAAGGCGGCTTGCATGGGAGCGTAGGTGAGTTGGAGCCGTGAGGTACCGTCGAGTTTGCTGCGCCACAGCGTGCCTTCGGGAAGGACGACGTAGGTAAGCCACTGGCCGTCGCGGGAGAAATCGACGTCGCTGGCGGAGATGCCGCCGAGGTAGGGTACAAAATCACCGGACTTGTTGTCGTAGCGCACCAGTTCGGCGCGGGGCTGGGTTCCGACCACAAACAGCTTCTTGCCATCCTTACTGGGAAGCGGGTTGTCATATTGCAGAGGCCCGGTAGTGAGTTGAACCGGCTCGCGAGATATCTTTTTCCACCACTCAATCCGATCGGGCACAATCCAGACATTGGAAGCGCCGTCGTGGACACTGGTAAAGAAAAAGTATTTGCCGTCTTGTGTCCACGTGCCCTTGGACTCGGCAGGAGAATTGTTCCAGCCGGGAAAAACCGGGTGCAGGTTGCTGCCATCGGCGCGGACTTCCCAGATCTCAGAAGTATCGTTGGGCAAGTTGACGACGGCAAAGCGGACACGAGTGCCATCCGGGGATACTGCCAGGGTGTGGGAAACGTCTTTCGTGGTGGCGATCTTCTTCGGATTGACGCCATCGGGCTCCGCCACATACACATCGTTTTCTTGCGTGAACCATAGCCTTTCATCCGGTCCCCATTTGGCGTCGTACGCATTGATAACGCCGAGGCGTCGCGGAGAACCGGCCGGTACCGGCATGGACCACACGGAATTTGGGATCATGTTCGGTTCCGACTGCTCCAGCAACAGTTCGGATCGTTCCGGGGAAACGTCGACCACGAAAGGGTTCTCAAACGGAACATCCACCGGAGCGGCCTCGCCCCCTTGGACCGACACTTGAGCAACTGCGTAACGGGCAGGGGGATTCTCGGTGAAATAAAGGCGAATGCCGTCGGTCACGATCCTGAGCTTGGGCAGACCGTCGTTGGTGATTTGTTTTACCGCTCCCAGTCTCGGAGGAGGTAACGGGGCGCGCAACCAGAGGGCGAGCAGAGCAAGAATCACGAGCGCGGCGGAAATCGCGGACCATTTCAACCAGCGCGGCGCGCTTTTCACCAGGGCAGAGGCGGAGGCAGGGACTGCCGTTACGCAGACCGGCTTGAGTCCGTATCGCGCTTCAGCCTCTTCAGGTCGGTTTCGAGGTCGGCGGCCGAGTGGTAGCGCAGGTCGCGATCCTTCTCCAGGGCCTTGTTGATGATGCGTTCGAATTCGGCGGGCAACTCGGGATTGAGGCGTACGGGCGCTACCGGAGCGCGGTTCACGATCGCTTCGCAGATCATCGCTGAAGTTTCGCCACGGAAAGGCAAAGCTCCGGTTGCCATCTCGTAGAGGACTGCGCCGAATGAGAACAGGTCGGTACGGGCATCGAGTTCTTTACCGCGAACTTGTTCCGGCGACATGTAGGAGACCGTGCCCACCATCGTGCCCGGGCTGGTGAGATGGTCGGCGTCGATGGATTGCGTCTGCGTGTTCAGGGCGGATTGGCTCGACGAACTGGCCATGGGAGAGACTTTGGCCAGGCCAAAGTCGAGAATCTTGGCATGGCCGCGGTCGGTGACGAAGATGTTGGCAGGCTTGATGTCGCGGTGAACGATGCCTTTGCTGTGCGCCGCATCGAGGGCGTCGGCGATCTCGATGGCGAGCGGGAGCATGATCTCGAGGTCGAGCGGCCGGCTGGCAATGCGGTGCTTCAGGGTGACGCCTTCGAGGTATTCCATGGCGATGAACGCCAGGCCGTTTTCCTCGCCGATGTCGTGAATGGTGCAGATGTTGGGATGATTGAGGGCCGAAGCCGCTTGCGCTTCGCGCTGGAAACGGGCGAGGGCTTGGGGATCGCGGGCAACTTCGTCGGGCAGAAACTTCAGCGCGACGAAGCGATGCAGCCGTGTATCTTCGGCCTTGTAGACGACACCCATCCCGCCACCACCGAGCTTTTCGAGGATGCGGTAGTGCGAGATAGTCTGGCCGATCATGCGCGATGAATCTTACTCGGCATGAGGGGATGGGTCAACGAAAGTCGAGGGTATGGGATTAGCAGTAAACCGAGCATGCCGTTGGGCATGCTCGTTGGAATGTCAATCCTGCTCCAGGGGCTACTTCGGCGGGAAGTGATCGAACATTTTGTCGACGGCTTTGTCGAGCTTCTTTTCGTTCTTTTCGGGATTGTTGCTGAGCGAGTCGCTGGAAACGCCGCGCCAGATCAGTTGCTTGTTGTGCGCGTCGTACATGTCGAGCACGAGTGAGCCAACGGGATAATTCTCGACTTCGGTTGTGGTTTCGCCGAAGCCGCCCCAGCGCCATCCGCCCAGGCCGTTGTAGAAGGTCTGATATTCACGCTGGTTGTGGGCGCTGCCAACGGCAGTGAGAGCGACGTCGCCGCCGTTATCGACCATCTGCCAGCCTTTGGCTTGGAGGTCTTTGTTGACTGCGTCCTTGATGCGGTTCTCCCACAGCGGATCGGAGGTCTGAACTTTTTCCCAATAGTAGGTGCGGAATTGCGAGAAGTTGGCGTGATGGTCGAAGTCGGTCTTCACGTCTTGCGCGACAGCGGCGGCGGAGACGAGCAGCAGCGAGACGAGGGCTGTCAGGGAAATGCGGAGTGTAGTCATGATCTCTCCAGGAAACCTGCAAGATTCTGGTGTGCAAAACCGAGGCAGGTTCTCCATCGGCGATTGCACGACTCTGAGATGCCGAGTGAAAGTGGAGGGATTGCGGCTACAGCAGCATTCGAGGGGAACTACAGGAATGAAGCGGCCGGGGAGTTTACCCCAGCCGCTTTCTTGAGCTCAATGATCAAGCGACACTCCCACGGGAGTGTGCGCCTGCGTCGCGACGCGCGATACTAGGCTCGCGCGCCGACAGCTGCCGGTTCGGCAGCAGGCAGAGACTTATCCTCGCCGTTGGGCTTGGATTGCGGCTGTCCGCCCTTGCGGATGTCAATGCCGCCCTTGAAGAAGGCGCCGTCTTCGATCGAGATGCGGGCGGCGACAACGTCCCCAGTCAGCGAGCCATCGCTGCGGATGTCAACGCGGTCGCTGGCGGTCAGATTTCCGCGAACTTTGCCCAGAACCACGATCTCGCGGGCATTGATGTTGGCGGCGACCACTCCATTGCGGCCCACGGTGACGCGATTGCCGGAGAGGTTGATGGATCCCTCAACCCGCCCGTCAATGTAAAGCGACTCAGAGCCGGTGACTTCCCCCTTGATAACAAGGGACTTACCGATAGTGGCCTGGTCTGCCGTGGTGGTGGTGACCGGCCGCGGAGCAGGCTCGGCAGCCGTTGGCGTCATCGCCGGGGCGCTGGGCATGGCAGTCGGGCGTTCCGGTTCAGCAGGACGGCCGGGAGTCTGGGGCTGATTAGTGGGCTTCCACATGGATGAGAAGATCCTTCCTTGTTGGGATTAGGGGCCACAAGCCGCACGTTCGTGACCAAAGCAAATTGTACTCCCGCGTCTCAAAATGAGCACTGTGGAAAAGACCTTTATTTTCAATGGGAGTTCCTCGAATGTCACCCGTTTGGAGGCGGGTCAACGGCTTTCGTCGGAGCTTCATCGGCGAGGTGTTTTTGCCCTGCTCGCGTGTAAGGATTGCCGAAAAACTTGCCGGATACGTACCCTTCCACAGATCCGGGCGTTATGCTTACAGGTCGAAGATTTATCGAAAACGGAATTCTGGGCAAAGAGTCTAATGGATCAAAGTGGGGCCAGATTTATAGGAATCTCATAGATCTCCTAAAAAGATCAGATCTCGTAAAGGATGGGAATGAATATGTCTGAACCAGCCGTGGTGCCAGCCGCCGTATTCGTGGGGAGGCCTGAGCCGGGTGAGTACAACGAGTACTACGAGCGCTACATTTCGCGCGTTCCGGAAGGCGACATTCTGAACACGCTCGATGCGCAACGCCGGCAGATGATGCTGCTGCTTTCGGGGCGCGATGAGGCGGACGGAGATTTCCGTTACGCGCCCGGGAAGTGGAGTGCGGGCGAAGTGCTGGGGCACGTCTGCGACACGGAGCGCATTTTCGCCTACCGGGCGCTGCGCATCGCGCGCGGCGATCAGACCCCGATCGAGGGCTTCGAGCAGGATGATTATGTGAAGAACGGTCCGTTTGGGCGGGAACCGCTGTCGGAGATTATTGAGGATTACATTGCGGTGCGGCGCGCCTCGCTGACACTGCTGCGCAATCTCGACGAGACCGCATGGATGCGACGGGGGATTGCCAACAACAAAGAAGTGACGGTGCGGGCGCTGGCGTATTCTGATTGCCGGACATGAGTTGCATCATCGTCGGATTCTGGAAGAGAAATATTTCGCGAAGTAGGTTTTCGGGAACGAGTTCAAAATCCACCGTTTGATAGTTTCCGTAGTTTGATCAGGGCATGAGTCAGCAGGCATTTGCGGAATTACTGCGTGGCAAGGGCGCGCATGCCGACCCCATCGCGTGCGTGGAAGATGTTTCGGCGGAGTTGGCTTCGCGGCAGATTGCGGGATTCCCTCACTCCATCGGGCAGGTTCTGTTTCACATCAACTATTGGATGAATTACGAACTGCGGCGCATTCGCGGGGAGAAGCCGAAGTATCCGGAGCATTCTGCGGAGAGCTTTCCGGCCTCAGCGAACGGTGGACGCCGCGGAGTGGGACCAACTGCGAAGAGACTTTGCCTGGTTTCTCGGCGAGTACGACAAGTTGGCGCGATCTTCGCGCGCGGATTTGGATCGCGAGATTGATAGCGATCGCGAGGTGAAGAACGCCAACACACTCGCAGCCGTGCTGTGGCAGATGGTCGCGCATAACAGCTATCACGTCGGGCAGATTGTGATGCTGCGACAGGCGCTGGGGGCGTGGCCTCCGCGCGGCGGTGGGGATAGCTGGTAGTCGAGTTCGGAGCGTTCGTCTTCTGTCTCCGCGCATCTCATTCGTCATAACATCCTGAGTTATGCTGATAGCTGACGGTTGATAGCTGACACCATCCTCCATGCTCTCCGATTCCGCCATTCTCAAACACATCGCACGGCAGCCGAAGGGCACCGCCGGATTCAAGCAGTTGGTGCGCGAGCTTGGGTTGCATGGGGACGAGCGCCGCGAACTCAACGATCGACTGCGGAGGCTGGTCGCTGGTGGCGCTTTGATTTCCGTTGATTCCGATCGCTATGCGCTGCCGCAGGCCGCTGCCGACAAGAATCTGGTTGTCGGCCGGCTCAGCATGCATCGCGACGGATTCGGTTTTGTGATTCCGGACGCGAGTTCGCTTCCGGCTGCATTCAAGTCGCGGCTTGCCGGCGACATTTTCATTCCTCCTCATCAGATCGGCAATGCGATGCACGGCGACCGCGTGCTGGTCGAGATTAGCAACGTGCGGCCGGATGGGCGCGCGGAGGGACGCATCGTGCGGCCGGTGGTGCGGGCGAATCCGACTGTGGTTGGAATCTTTCATTACGGCGCGCGGCGAAATTACGTGACGCCGATGGATGCGAAGATCACGCAGGAGATTTCGATTCCGCCGGGGATGGAACGGTCCGAATTCTGCCGCGGGGGATGGGAGCGAAGAGCTTTCACCACAGAGGTCACAGAGAGCACAGAGGAAGGCCAAATCTGTCGACCGCGTGCTGGGCGAGGAGGTGGCGCGGCGCGGGGACTGGGACAATCTGGAGGGCTTGGTGGTTGATGTTGAGATTACCGAGTGGCCTTCGCCTACGCAGAGTCCGCGCGGGCGGGTGGTCGAGATTTTGGGGCGGGAAGATGATTTCGGAGTGGATGTTGAGATCACGATTCGGAAGTTTCATCTTCCGCACCATTTTCCGGTCGCGGTGATCGAGGAGGCGCAGAACGCGTCGGGGATTATTCCTGCGCAGGAATTGCAACGGCGGCGCGATTTCCGGGCGCTCCCGATTGTCACGATTGACGGTGAGACGGCGCGCGATTTCGACGATGCCGTACTGGTGCGCACGCTCGAGAACGGAAATTTCGAGTTGCATGTGCATATTGCCGACGTGGCGCACTACGTGACCCCGGGATCGGCGCTCGATCAGGAAGCGCGGCTACGCGGAACCAGTGTTTATTTTCCGGATCGTGCTGTGCCCATGCTGCCGCTCGAACTATCGACCGACATTTGCAGTTTGCGTCCGCAGGTGGAACGACTGGTGATGTCGTGCGTGATGGAGATCGATCATCGCGGTGAAATCGTGAGCTATGAGTTGAGTGAGGGCGTGATCCGCTCGGCTGAGCGCATGACGTATACCGCGGTGAATGCCGTGCTCGAAGGCGACGCGGCTCTGCGCGAGCGCTACGCGCCGCTGGTCGCCGGCTTCGAGCTGATGCGGGATCTGGCTCTGATTCTGAAGCGTAAGCGCGAGCGGAGGGGATCCATCGATTTCGATCTGCCGGAACCGGTGATCGAGTTTGACGAGTCTGGATTGATGAAGAGCATTACGCGCTCGGAGCGTAATATCGCGCACCGGTTGATTGAAGAGTTCATGTTGTCCGCGAACGAGTGCGTGGCGCAGCATCTGGAGTCGCGGCATGTCGCGTCGTTGTATCGCGTTCATGAGAAGCCGGACGCGAAGCGAGTCTATGACTTCGAAGTGATCGCGGCGACGTTCGGGTATTCGCTGGGCGTGGGGGCGTTGCCGATTCATCGCGTGCAGATGAAGGCTGACCGGCGGTCGACCTATGGGACTGGCAAGCGCGCGCGAGAGATTGAGGTGCCGCAGGAAGTGCACATCACGCCGCGAATGTATCAGAAGCTTGCGGAGAAGATTGCGGGTAAACCGGAAGAGCGAATTCTCAGCTACCTGATGTTGCGGTCGCTGAAGCAGGCGAGGTATTCGGAGGAGAATCTGGGGCACTTCGCTTTGGCGGCGACGAGCTATACGCATTTCACTTCACCGATCCGGCGGTATCCGGATTTGATTGTGCACCGGATACTGAAGGACGTATTGAGCAAGGCCCCCCACTCCTCGACAGGCTCAGGGTCGGCTTTGTCGCCAGAGACGCGAGAAGTGACGTACCCAGCGCAACTTGAAGACGCGCCTTCGCCTTGGTCAAAGCGGCGTTCGCGAGCGAGCGTACCGGCGTCACACGAGAGCCTTGGCGGACCTCTCAGTGTCGAAGAACTTCACGAGATTGGCGAAGAATCAAGTCAGTCAGAGCGGCGGGCCGATGATGCCGAGCGCGATCTGATGGAGTGGAAGAAAGTGAAGTTCATGCAGGATCGCGTGGGCGAGGAGTTTGATGGGCTGATCATCAGCGTGACTAAGTTTGGATTCTTCGTCGAGTTGACCGATTTGTTTGTCGAAGGATTGGTTCCTCTGAATACTCTGATCGATGACCGGTATACGTATCACGAGAATACGCGGGAGATTATCGGGCAGCGGTCGCGCAAGACTATATCGGTTAGGGCAGAAGATTCGCGTGCTGGTCGACCGGATCGATCCGGTGGAGAAGAAGTTGCAGTTTGCGGTGCTGGAGGAAGAGCCGGTGCGGGCGTCGGGAAAGCGCCGAAAGCGGAAATAGATGCCGGGCTGCGCCCGGCCGGACAGCCGAGGGCGGCTGTCCCTACATTTAGACTCCAAGTGCTTTTTGAATTTCTCCCGCGATTGCTGCGGTGATTGCTTGCATTTTTTCCGCGGACTCGGCTTCCACCATGACTCGGGCCAGGCTTCCGTGCCGGAATAGCGCACGACTACGCGACCGTTGCCTTCGAGGGAGTGTTCCGCTTCAGTGATCGCCGCCTGGACCGCCGGCAGGTTCGCGAATGGAATCTTTTCGCGCACGCGCACGTTCTGGATTTTCTGCGGGAAGACTTTCAGGTCTGCAACTAACTCTGCCAGCGGTTTGCCGCTGCGCACGATGATGTCCATCAGACGCAGCGCGGTGAGCAGGCCATCGCCGGTGGTGGAATCGCCGTCGCGGAAGATGATGTGTCCCGATTGTTCGCCGCCCAAAGTTGCGCCGGTCTTCAGCATCTCTTCGAGAACATACTTGTCGCCGACATTCGCGCGCAGCATACGAATGCCTGATTTCTTGAGGGCGATCTCCAGGCCCATATTCGACATGGTCGTCGCCACCACCGTGTCTGCTTTCAACTTTCCTTGCGCGTGCAGATCGCGGGCGGCGGCGAGCAGAACACCGTCGCCGTTCACGACGCGGCCTGAGGCATCACAAAACAAGGCACGGTCGGCGTCACCATCGAAGGTCACGCCAAGGTCGAACTGGCCGGGCGCGGCCGCTACGGTCTTGCCCAAAGTTTCCGGATGCAGGGCGCCGCAGCCTTCGTTGATATTTTTGCCGTCGGGCGAAATGTGAATGAACGTCGTCTGCACGCCGAGACTGCGAAACAGTTCCGGAGCCTCCGCCGTTGCCGCGCCGTTGGCGCAATCAACCAAGACGCGCAGCTTGCCGAGATCGGAAGAGACGCTGCTTTTCAGCCCGTGGATGTAGGAGTGCCGGAGTTCGGCTTCGCCGGGTAACGACGGTTTGGGGACTTTGAGCGCGGTATCGTCGGCGGCGGAGGGATTCTGCAATAGCGCGAAGATTTCCTTTTCGATGCCGAGTTCACGCGCATCGGAAAGCTTGAAGCCATCTCCGGAAAAAACTTTGATGCCGTTATCGGTCCAGGGATTGTGCGAGGCCGAAATCACAATGCCGGCCGCCATTCCGCGGGAACGCGCCAGGTACGCGACCCCGGGGGTCGTGATCACGCCTGCGCTGTGTACTTCCACGCCGACAGCGGCGAGTCCTTCGGCAATGCGGTCGGCGATCCAGCGGCTGGATTCGCGTGTGTCCTGTCCGATGACGGCTTGTGCCTGCCGCGTGGATCGCACTAAGTCGTGGCCGAGAGCTCGGCCGATGAGATAGGTGCTTTGTTTGGTCAGCGGAAACTCGCCGGCGACTCCGCGAATGCCGTCTGTACCGAATAACTGCCTGGTCTGTTGAGTCATAGGAGATAGAGGATTCGATTCGCGGGTAGATCCGAGCGCTCTTAAACCCCGCTTCGTTCCGGTGGGCCGAGTTCAATGCGAAGTCGCGGTTCCCACTTTCTGTACTGTAACTGTGACGCGAACGGAAGTATTCTGCACGACTTGCACCAGGGGATCGGGCACGTAGGCATTGGTGACGAATGAGGCCGTTCCCTGCGTGCCAGTCGCGTCGACTGGATCGGTGGTTGCGGCGATCACTTTTTCGACGTGATTCTTTGGACCGGTAATCGTGACGCGGGAGGGATCCGCCTCGTACTTCACAATCTGTTCTCCGTTGAGAAAAGTTCCCGTAACGCGTGGATGTACCTCAATTTCGCGAGTGAGACGCGTGTCAAAGTTCAGGTGCAGTTGGCTGGGCACGATCTGAACCACGTTCACGTCGCTGGGATGCCGCACCTGCTGCGAGGTGAGATCGAATGTGCGGTCGCCGGGCTGGGCATCGCTAAGATCGATTTCGGCCTGAATTTCATTGGGCTGCAGGTGGCGCACGATGCGTTCCGGACCGCGCACTCGAATCTGGGTTTCGGGAATGGATTCGGTACTGATCTCCAGGTGCTTGGGAACGTGCTGAAAAACGATGGGAGAGCGCAGCGCGACTTCGGCGGGCTGCTCGTCCGGGGAAATTACGAACCAGAGACCGCCCGCCAATAAAAGCGAGAGCACCTTCAGGCTGAAGTTGTGGAGCACGTAGCGTTTAAGAGTCGAGATCATAGACGCGGCTCCGGATCAGTTCCCGCTTGTGGTCTGCGTGGCGAAGTGGCTTCGCGCAGCGGAGAATCCAGGTCAGAATCTGAATCTTCCATCGTCATTGGAGTGGGTAAAGTGACGGGAGCCATATATCGGCGCAGTTCGCTGCCGAGTCGCTCGCGGAGTTGCTCGACGGTGAGATCGCGCTCGATCTTTCCGCCGACGGCGAGGCTGATGGCGCCGGTCTCTTCCGAGCAGATGACGGCGATGGCGTCGGTCTCTTCCGTGATGCCGATGCCGGCGCGGTGCCGCGTGCCGAGTTGCGTCGAGAGCAGGGGATTCATGGAAAGCGGAAGAAAGCAGGCAGCGGCCGCGATGCGATCCTTCTGGACAATCACCGCGCCGTCGTGAAGCGGTGCGCTCGGGCGGAAAATAGTGGCGAGCAAATCGTAGGAAAGGCGCGCGTCCAGGGGCACGCCACTCTCAATGTGGGTGCGCAGTCCGATTTCGCGCTCGATGACAATGAGCGCTCCGGTCTGGTTCTGCGAAAATAAATTGGCAGCCAGAACGATGTCATCGTAAGAATCACTGTCGACTGTGGATCCGCGCAGAAAGCTGAAGCGACGTCCAAGATCTGCCAGGACGTGGCGAATTTCAGATTGGAAGACGACGATCAGCGCAAATACAACATAGGGCAGAACGTGACTGACCACCCAGTTCAAGGTGGTGAGTTCGCCGATGCGCGCGAGGTAGAAAGTGACGGCAACTACCGTCAGGCCGACCAGCATGGGAGCGGCGCGGGTGCCGCGGATCATCACCAGGACCTGGTAAATGAGCAAGGCGACGAGCAGGATGTCGAGTGCTATCCAGGCACCTTGCTGCCACGATGTGATGACCGGTATCAGTCGAGTGCTCTCCAACAAGAATTACGAACCGCGCGAATTCCATTGTAAAGCAGGGGATTTATCCGGCTCGCGGAATCCCCACAGTATCGATTTTGCACCTCTTGGTACGAGGTCAATCAGGTTGCTTCTTATTCCTTCTTGGTAATTGCGGCACGAATTTCACCATGTGCCAGGCGGGCGGAAATTTCGTCGCCGAGATTGACCTTTGCGGCATCTTTCAAGAGCTTACCCTCCGAGTCGAACACCAAGGCGTAGCCGCGATCCAGGATGGCCAGAGGCGACAAGGATCCCAGCGCGGTTTGCAAACGCTCGCTGCGGACGCGATGCTGCAGTAGAACGTTGCGCATGACCGCAACCAGAGCAGCGGTCCAGCTTTCCAGTTCCCGGCGCATCCCGGACAATACCAGCCGCAAGTCGTAGTGCCGGATCGCGGCGGAAACAGCCTCCCAGTGCCGAAGCATTCGTTCGAGCAGCGATCGTTGCGCCAGTTCGAGGCGGTGAGTCAGATCGTCGAGCTTCTGCTGGCGCTGGTGAATCAATTCCATGATGCGGGCAAAGGCGCCATGCTGCGCGAGTTCGACGAGCGCTTGCCGGCCCATAAGTAAGCGGTAGCGCATGGCACGCTCCAGCCTCTGCTGCAACGCCGCGGTTTGCTCTTCGATTTCCTGGCGCGAACGGATCACCAGTTCCGCCGCGGCGGAGGGCGTCGGGGCGCGCAGGTCTGCGACGAAATCTACGATCGTAAAGTCGGTTTCGTGACCGATCGCGGAGATTACAGGAATTTCGGAGGCAGCGACGGCGCGCGCGAGTCCTTCATTGTTGAAGGAGGCAAGATCTTCGGCGGATCCGCCTCCGCGGGCGATGATGATTACGTCCACATTGTCGTGCTGGTTGAAGTAACGGAGGCCGGCGGAGACTTCGACCGAGGCGGCTTCACCCTGAACCTGCGCGGGAAAAATCAGGACGTTTACGGAATGATGACGGCGCTGGAGGATGTTCAGAATATCTCGCAGCGCGGCAGCCTGTGCGGAAGTCACGATCCCGATGCGCGACGGCAGGGATGGAATCGGCTTTTTGCGCTCGGCGGCGAAGAGTCCTTCGGCTTCGAGTTTGGCTTTGAGTTGCTCGAAGGCCAACTGCAACGAGCCTGCGCCCTGAGGTTCAATGTATTCGGCGGAAATCTGCAGTTCGCCGCGATCTTCGTAGATGGTGACGCGGCCGCGCAGCACAACCTGCAGACCGTCGGCCGGACGAAAGCGAAGCAGGCGCGCGGAAGAGCGGAACATGACTACGCGAATTTGCGCGTTGCCATCCTTCAAAGTGAAGTAGAGATGCCCGGAGTCCGGGGCGCGGAAGTTTGAGATCTCGCCCTCCACCCAGGCGTCGGCATATTCGCGCTCGATGTGAGTTCGAACGGAGGCGACCAGGTCGCGCACCTTCCACACGCGGCGCTCGGGCGGGCGGAAGCTGAAGCCAAGTTGATCAGAGAGCGACACTGCGGGCAGTGTACCGCAACTACGAGCCGAGTTTCTTGGCCAGCAGTTCGTTCACAATCTGCGGGCTGGCCTGGCCTTTCGAAGCCTTCATTACTTGTCCGACGAAGAATCCGAGCATAGTTTTCTTGCCGGCATGATATTGCTCGAGTTGCTTTGGGTTGGCGGCAAGGATCTCGTCGATGATCTTTTCCAGCGCGGAGGTGTCGGTGGACTGCTGAGGGCGGCCTTCTTCTTCGTAGACGGCGGGGAAATCTTTGCCGCGTTCGAAAGAAAGGTCGTAGAGGTCTTTCAGCATCTTGCCTGAAATCGTGCCCGACTCAACCAGGTCGGCCGACATGGCTACTCCCCGCATGGAAATTGGCGATTGCTCGATTTCGAGATCTTTTGTCTTGAGCCGTCCCATCAGTTCGCTCTGCACCAGGTTGGCGACGCGCTTCGGATTTTTCGCGGGCTTCGCCGCTTGCTCAAACTGATCTGCCAGCGACTTGGAAAAGGTGAGGACCTGTGCGTCATATTCCGTGATGCCGTAATCCTTCACCATGCGCGCTCGACGAGCTTCGGGTAACTCCGGCAGCGAGTGGGCAATCTCGGACTTCCAATGCTCTCCGACCACGAGCGGCAGCAGATCGGGTTCAGGAAAATAACGATAATCATGGGCCTGCTCTTTGGATCGCATGCTGTAGGTCTTGCCTTCGTTGGCGTTGTAGAGGCGCGTTTCCTGAATAACTTTGCCGCCGCTCTCGATCAACTCGATCTGGCGTTCGATTTCGTATTCGAGCGCATCGCGGATGAAGCGGAAGGAATTTACGTTTTTCACTTCCGCTTTTGTGCCGAATTCCTTTTGTCCTCGCGGCCGAACGCTCACGTTCGCGTCGCAGCGCAGAGAACCTTCCTCCATGTTGCAATTACTCACGCCGGTGTAGAGGATGATTTCCTTGAGCCGCGTCAGATATTCGTAGGCTTCGTCCGGGGCGGAAATATCTGGTTCGCTGACGATCTCAATGAGGGGCACACCCGTCCGATTCAGGTCGATGGCGGTCTTTTCCTGGGAATCGGGGAAGCCTTCGTGCAGGCTCTTGCCGGCATCTTCTTCCAGATGCACGCGGGTGATGCCGATTTTCTTTTTGCCAGCGGCCGCCGGAATTTCGATGAAGCCGAATTCTGCCAGCGGCTTGTCGTATTGCGAAATCTGATAGCCCTTAGGCAGGTCAGGATAGAAATAGTTCTTGCGCGCGAAAATCGAGGTTTCGTTGATGCGGCAGTTCAGAGCCATGGCAGCGCGCGTGGCGAATTCGACCGCTTTCTTGTTGAGCACGGGCAAAGCACCGGGCATCCCCAGACAGACCGGGCACACATTGGTGTTGGGATGCGCTCCGAATCGAGTCGAGCAGGAGCAGAAGATTTTTGTCAGCGTGAGAAGGTGCACGTGGACTTCGAGGCCGATCACGGGCTCGAACTTCGGATGGGCGGCGATGGAACCGTCTGCTTTGGTCGCCATAGAAGAGAAATTATAAGGCTCGACGCGGCATTGGCTGATCAATGGACGGGCGGCGATTACTTTCCTATCGGAATTTCGAAGAACATCAGTTCATGGCCCTTGGCATCTGCAGCCCCGTTGATGTCCATGGTGGCACCGTCGAGTGGAGATGAAATCCCGCCGACGTCGAAGAAGAGAAATCCGGACTGCGTGCTGTGCGGTTCGACGGCTCTGGCCGCAAATTGAGAAGACTCAATTTCCTCCATCGCCTTCTTGCTGATTCCAGTCTTTACGGTTTTGCGCGGGATGGGAAAGGGATTGGGTGAAGTGCGAGCCTGCGGATTCGAAAGTCGCCGGTAAAGGTCGTCGGTCGAAAGCGGCGTCAGCTTGGAGCGGTTGGCGGTAAGAAATGTAATGTCGATGTGTGCGATCGAAATGGGCTGATCGCCGTCATTAGTGACCATGAAGAAGACGGGAAGAAATCCGTTCTCCAGAAGATCGACGCTGAAGAGCTTGGCTTTTTCGGGTGTGTCGTAAGGGTCGACGGCAATGGCTACTTTTTCGTCGGAGTGGATGTCGTGGGCGGGATAAGTCTTGGCAGGTTGCGCGACGGGCTTTACAAAGTTCTTGGCCAGAAGCACGACAGGAAGCACTGCTGCACACAACAGTACGGCGAGTGACCGGCGAATCAATAGAGCGGAAGCCATGAGTACAATTATAGAAGGCTATCGGTCTCACCGATCAGCCGGTTTAAAATGCTCAACTTGATCTACTTACTTTACAGTCTGGGGCTGGGCGCGGCCATGTTGGTAGGCCTGCCGTACTGGCTGTACCAGATTGTGCGTCATGGAAAATACCGGCGCGGACTTTCCGAGCGGCTGGGAACGGTTCCGGCGCGGTTGCTCGCCACGAGTGCAGGTTCGTCGTCGCAACCTGTGATCTGGGTCCATGCAGTGTCAGTGGGTGAAGTGCTCGCGGTTAGCGGGCTGGTCGAGCAGATGAGGCGTAGCTTTGCCGGCCGGAGACTGTTGGTGACGACGACTACCGACACTGGACAGGAGCTCGCGCGCAAACGTTTCGGCGCGGAGAATGTGTTCTACTTCCCGATGGACTTTGCGTTTGCGATCCGCCCTTATCTGCGGGCGCTGCGGCCGGAGATGATTGTGTTGGCAGAGACGGAATTCTGGCCTAACTTCTTGCGGCTTGCGCATGAGAGTGGGGCTCATATTGCAGTCGTCAATGCGCGCATTTCCGACCGCTCGTGGCCGAGCTACCGGCGCTTTCGCTGGGCTCTGCGGCGCATGCTGAAGCAGGTCGATTTGTTTCTGGCGCAGACGCAAGAAGACAGGATGAGGCTGCAGTCGATCGGCGCCGATGCGGAGCGAGTGCAAGTTACGGGTAATCTGAAGTTCGATATGACTCCCGGTTCTCCGCCGGCGATCGTCGAAAGTTTGCGCAGGGCGCTTGCGGCAGAAGGGGCCGGCCCGGTGCTGGTTTGTGGCAGCACCGTCGATGACGAGGAGGCGTCTGCTGCTCAAGGCGTTTGAGAATCTGCGGGTGGCGCATCCGCGGGCGGTGATGATCCTGGCCCCACGTCATCCGGAGCGGTTCGACGAGGTTGCAGCATTGCTGCAGAGATTGCTGCAGATTCATTT
>CAVWQT010000014.1:0-29710 GCA_963757095.1 uncultured Acidobacteriota bacterium
CTCGATTCTGAGCTGTCCATCAACTGCAACTCTCACAGGTTCTGGCGAGCGACTTCACACCTCTGCTCCATGACTTTCAGCGAAGAAATTAAATTACACTGAAGGCATCCATTTCAGCACAGGAGCACATACAAGGATACTCGTGGAAGAATTTCCTGGGAATAATTTACGCTTGCAAGAATCGAAGCGAACACTGCAATCACCACAATCTGCGCAGTGGATATGTATCGGAAGAAATGGGACCAAACTACCGTGCGCCCATGTCCACAGAGCAAAAATCAAGCCAGCAATCCTCAAGATAACGAACAAAGCTCCAAAAACTTACCCATCAATCCAGTTCAGTTGATCTCATTCTGGAGATGCGAGTTCAACATGGATTTTTGGGTGGGAGTCCTTTCGGTGATGAGCAAACACCTTGGTGAAGAACCGCGATCCGAGCAAGTGAAGCCGACCAGCATCGGCCCCGAAACCATGCGCAAACTGGTTCTGCGCATCGAAAACGATGCCCGCCGATGCGCGGCGCGGGCCGGGACATCAACCCCAGTGCCGAGACCGCAGAGCCGAAGAAAATGGAAGCGACCCGGGATAGAGGAAGAGCCAGCGCGGGCTGTACATAAAAAGAAAGCGCAGGTGACGCCAGCCATCGCGCCAGGTGCGGAGGTGCGGAGGGTGGCAGCGGCCGTCGGGCGAGAGGGTGGTGGGCACCTCGGTGATTTTCATCTGCAGGAGGCTGGCCTTCACGATCATTTCGCTGGCGAATTCCATGCCGGTGGTTCGCAGGTTCATGCGCCGAAGCTCTTTGCGGAAGGCGCGGATGCCGCAATGGAAATCTGCAGGGCGAATGAAAGAAAAGTCGGCCAACGCGTGAGCACGGGATTGCCAAGATAGCGGTGCAGAGGAGGCATGGCTCCCGGTTTGATTCCTCCGCGGAAACGATTGCCCATGACGAGGTCGGGGCCTTCTCGAGTGCTGCAGGAAGCGGGGATGTGGCGAAATCGTAGCTGTCGTCGGCGTCGGCCATGAGCACGTATTTGCCATGAGCCGCCTGGATTCCACCGCGAAGGGCGTTCCCGTATCCGCGATGCCTGGACGTCGACGATTCGTGCGCCTGCGGCGGCGAGTTGCGAGGGCCGTCGGTGCAGCCGTTGTCGGCGACGATCACTTCTCCCCCTTGATGCAGCTTTCGAGCACAGCCACTGCCTTTGCGACGCAAATTGCGGCCCGGTTTCACATTCGTCAGACAAGGCCAGACAACAGAAAACTCGATCGGCTGTAGTGCCTGGAGTAGATCAGACGGAAAGGCTTGGATGGGCTCGCTCATAGGCCGTCCAATGTAACGCGACGACAGCAACACTCATTGTGAGTCGAGCAGCCCTATTTTCGAGGCTTCCCGACGCGCCCGGACGTTCAGCACTTGGGCCCTAGTTTCTTCCCTTTGTACGCCCCGACCTCAGGAGTGATGGCCTGCAGTCATCTTGTGTACATTCCCTCCTGCCAGGTCAAATGAGGATTGCGCTGGCAAACAAACGCGCACGTCCGGCACAAACCGTTCAGCTATGCCTTCTCCGTGCTGGCGTTGCTAGCACATCGGATTGCAATTCGTTCAGGGGTATTTTTAAGCACTATGGACACGTTGATTACATACGCGATCGGCGGCTTCATCTGCCTCTTCTTTCTTGTCGGCTATCTGAAGAGTCTGAAGAAGCGCGAAGTTCGCGCTCGCGAGGCTGCCGAAAAAGGCAAGCTTTCTTCCGAGGGACCCCGGGCGCAGCATCCTCATATCGATGCTAACTACTGCATCGGATGCGCGACCTGCACTACCGTCTGCCCCGAAGGCGATGTTCTCGCGATGATTGGCGGCAAGGCCGTGATCGTCAACGGACACAAGTGCATCGGGCACGGCCTGTGTGCCGACGCCTGTCCCGTGGGCGCGATTGAGATGGTTATGGCCAGCCCCAGCATGAGCGGCGATATGCCGCGACTCACGCCGGAATTCGAAACCAGCGTGCCGGGTCGTTTCATCGTGGGTGACACCGGGCGGGCTCGCTCTGATCAAGAATGCAGTCAAATACAGGGCCGCGATTGTATCGGTCCTGACCATCGCCGCGCGCTTCCAGGCCAACCGGCCGAATCCCATCCCCGGCATCTATGACTTGCTGATCGTCGGTGCGGGTCCCGCGGGCCTCACGGCGTCACTTCGTGCCATCGAGAAGAAACTGAACTACATCACGATTGAAGAGTCCGAAATCGGTGGGACGGTAGCAAAATACCCTCGCCAGAAACTGGTTATGACCAGTCCGGTCGAATTCCCAATGTACGGGAAATTCAAGAAGACTGGAACTCTCCTAAGGAAGACTTGATGGCATTCTGGATAAAGGTGATGAAGCGGGCGGATTTCAAGTGCCGCACCAGCGAAAAAGTGCAGCACATATCGAAAAAGGGCGACGATGGAGTTTTTACTGTCTCCACCACCAAAAGCCAGCACCGCGCACGGCATGTGATTCTAGCCTTGGGAAAGACAGGGAGCCCGAGGAAGCTCGGCGTGAAGGGCGAGGAATTGGCCAAGGTGATGTACCGCCTCATCGAGGCCGATCACTACGTCCACAAGAAAATCCTGATTATCGGCGGCGGCGATTCGGCGGTCGAAGCCGCCATGGGCCTCGCCCACCAGGTAGGCAACAGCGTCACTCTGTCCTACCGGCAGGCGGCGTTCGCGCGCATCAAAGAGCGCAACGCCCAGCGCATCCAGGACTGCATTCGCAAAGGCAAGCTGAAAGTTTTGTTCAACTCGAATCCCCTGGAATTCCGCCCTGACAGCGTTGTGCTGGACGTCAACGGAGTTCAACAAACTCTGCCCAACGATTTTGTGTGGATTTTTGCCGGAGGAGAACCACCAACTGCGTTTCTCCAACAAATCGGGGTCAGCCTCGGAGCCCGCGACATGACGCGCGAAGCCAGCACGGAAGCGAGAGCAAGCGGGCGCGGACCGAAAACTCGCAGCAACCGTTTCCGCGACCTAAGCCATGTTATCAGGAGCCATTATTAGAACCGCGTATCGGCGGGAAGCAGTGGTCCGCCACGGCTACGCTCATTGTTAAGCAGCGGCCGCTATTTTCGCGGTTTTCCCACGCGCTCGGCGGTAGTGAACATCTTGGCCACTGTGTCCATGTCCTTCGGCTGAACTTTGCCCGCTGAGATGCGCCGGTGCGTGAGGTCTTCGAGTTTCAGCAGCAGGTCGACCAGCGCCATCGAATCGATCAGGCCGGAAGAGACCAGCGGCGTGTTTTCGTCGATGGTCACACCAGGCTTGCGTATTAGTTGGACGATGTAGTCGACCATCTGTTGGTATTCTGCGGTCATTCCGATGTTCGCCTCCTAAACAGAAGTCTGCGCGTCGGCATTCAATTCGGGATGCTCGCGCAGCAATTTCTCGCGCGTCGCCGAGCGCGCGGCTTTCCCTGCCGTGCTTTTCACAATCCACTGGGGCGGTTTCAGGAATATGGTTTTCACCGCGATACCCAAGGCGGCAACGATGGTGCTTCGGATTTCGCGGTCGAGCTCGACAGCATGGGCCAGCGACTCTTCGTTCTCGACTTCGGCGGCCACCACGATGTCTTCCGTGCCGAGATCAGGATTGTACAGGCCCATCGCGATGGCTCGCCCGTCATGAATGGTTGAGTGGCGGCCGACGATCTCCTCGATATCTTGCGGATAAATGTTCTCGCCGCCCACGATGAGCAGGTCTTTCTTACGACCCACAACGTAGAGTTCGCCGTCGTGGCAGAAGCCGAGATCGCCGGTACGATACCAGCCATCGAGCATGGCCTGCGCCGTGAGGTCAGGGCGATTGTAGTAGCCGTGGAACAGACAGTCGCCGCGGATCAGAATCTCGCCGACGCAGTCGTTGTCGAGGATTGCGCCCGCGTCGGAGAGGATGCGCACCTGCTGGTTGGGCAGCAACCGGCCGGACGATGCAAATGGGATGGCAAGCGGGGGTTCCTTCCGGCACGGGCACGATGCGATGCGCGCTGCGAAATTGTTGCGCATCGGCGAGAACCGTAGTGGGACCTTGATCGCCATCAGATTGCGTGACGGCAAAGACATTTTCCGCCATGGCGTAGGACGATTGCAGAACTCCGTCACGAATGGCGAATGCCTTCTTGAATTCCATCATGCTGCTGGCGCGAACCGGTTCCGAGCAGTTGATCAGCAGGCGAAGCGAGGAGAGATCGTATTGAGCCCAGCGTTCTTGCGGAGTACGCCGCGGTACGAACTGAAAAGCGAAGTTCGGCATCCAGGCGAGCGTGCACTTGTAATCGTTGACGACTTGCAGCATCGACTCCGGCTGCATCACCCAGTCGATCGGCGACTGCATCACCAGCGGAACGTGGCACGCCAGGGGCAACATGAAGCAGGCGATCAGTCCCATGTCGTGGTAGAGCGGCAGCCAGCTATAAATGCGATCGCTCGCGCCATCGATCTTTAGCACTCGGGCGAGATGCTCGATTTGCCGCAGCACCGCGCCGTGAGTGAGGCTACCCCCTTCTGCAGTCCGGTCGTACCCGCAGAATGCTGGATGAAGGCCAGGGTTTCCGGGAGATCGTGACGGTCTCGAAGTGCCCACCTGAACTATCAGAGCCCTTACATCCCGCACGCAGCAGCGTGGTTTCGTCACCAAGCGTAACGCTGTTCAACATCTCATCAGGGAACTCTTCGTCAATGACGACCGCCTTTGCCGTGAGGTTGGCCGTAACTCCCGCAAGCCCGAAGCGATATTTCGACGGCTCGATTTTGAAATTGGGGTAGGCGAGAAAAGCCGGCACGGCGCCGATCATCATGGCGGCGACGAAGGTAGTCATGGCGGGAATTCCCTGCGGCATGATGATCACCAAGCGATCGCCCGCGACCAGCCCGAGGTGGCGCAGCCGCGCGGCTTCCGAGCGGGCGCGCTGACGGAACTCCGCAAAAGTCACGGTTTCGCTCTCGTCTTCATCAACCCAGAATGTGATGAAAGGCCGCTCGCCGGGCGCGGCTTCGAGAGCGTCGATCAGGTTGGCGTATGGCACAGGACATTCTAGCCGAGCGGCTCGCGGGCCCGGCACAATCTCGAAGAGACCTCCGGCGTTTATACTCTTACGTTCCTTTCAATTGGAGTACTCCTCGATGCAGTGGGCAGCACGGTTGAGCGATTCACGCACGCGCCGGATATTGCTGAGCGCGCTGCTCGTGGTCGTCACTGTGCTGTTGTATCTTCCGGTCGTACATCACGATTTCATCAGTGGCTGGGACGATGATGATTACGTTACGCAGAATATCCACGTCCGGACCGGTTTGAAGCTGGCGAATATTGAGTGGGCCTTCACCAGTTTTGAACTCTCCAACTGGCATCCGGTTACGTGGCTTTCCCACATGCTGGATTGCCAACTGTTCGGCCTGAATTCCGCAGCCCATCATTCCGTCAACCTGGTGCTGCAGGCGGCCAATGCTGTGCTCTTGTTCTGGTTGCTGCAGCGGGCCACGGACGCAATGTGGCGCAGCTTCGTGGTGGCCGCGCTCTTTGTGGTGCATCCTTTGAACGTCGAAACCGTGGCGTGGGTGGCGCAAAGAAAGAGTCTGCTCAGCGCATTTTTCTCCCTGCTTACACTGGCGGCGTATGGCTGGTATATCCGGCGAGGAGGATGGCAAAGATATCTGGTCATCATTGCCGCCTTTGCCCTGGCGCTGATGTCGAAGCCCATGGCGGTGACCCTGCCGCTGGTGATGCTGCTCTTCGATTACTGGCCATTAAAGCGGTTTGAAGAGATGCCACTCTTGCGCAGGTGGTCACGTTTAACGATCGAGAAGATTCCGCTCTTGCTCATGAGCGCAGCCAGTTCCGTGCTGACGGAGATGGCGCAGGATTCTGGCGGCTCGGTGATGCGCTTGTCGATTCTGCCCTTGTCGACCCGCATCGCGAACGCGGTCATGTCCTATCTCACCTACATGGGGAAGATTGTGTGGCCGGTGAAACTGGCGGCGTTTTATCCACTGGGAATTTCACGCCCGCTCGGCGACGTCATTGCCGGAGCCATCCTTCTGATTGGCCTGACTGCACTGGCAATATACTTTTGGCGCGCGCCGTACCTTGCGGCGGGCTGGTTTTTCTTTTTGATAACCCTGATTCCGGTGATCGGCATTGTTCAGGTTGGCTTTCAGGGCATGGCTGATCGGTATACCTATATTCCTGCCATCGGACTCTTCATTGCCTGCACGTGGGGTTTGGCCGCGGTGGCAGAGCAGGGGTAGGTGGCGCGCGTTGCACTGCCGATGGCCGCGCTATCCGTTATCAGTGGGTTCGCCGCCGCTACGGTTCACTATGTCAAGACCTGGCAAAATGGCGTGACTCTGTTTGAGCAGGCGAGAACTGCCTATGGACAACCTCACATGTGGCTCGAACAGCTTTATGCCAACTCCCTGCTGTCACAGGCCGGGTGGATGAGGCTTTGCAACATTATCAGGAATCGTGCGCGCTCGAGCCCCGGATTCAGTATTGTCTTACGAGATTGCACACATTTACTCTGGCCGCGGCCAGTTTCTGATGCACTCCGGGAGTATCAACTCGCCCTTTCGTTCTCGTCCAATCCTCAAATCCAGATTTTATGTCTCACCGAGTCTGCCGAAGCGTTGGTGCAATTGGGGCAGTATCACGATGCGCAGAAATCTCTTAGCGAAGCGCTGATGATTGATCCCGGCAACGCCGCCGCCAATCGTTTGCGCGACAGATCATTCGGCAGAAGGGCGGGAACTGAGTTGGGGATGGGCGGAATGTTGGAATGCGGCTGCTACGGTCTGCTATTTCTGGTTTGCGTTTTGTTTTCGCGAAGCTCGGTCGCGCGGCGTGCGGCAGGCCGTGCTTCTGGCATCCAGCTTCGCACTTTACCTCACTTGGGCGCCGTGGTTCGCGGCTGTTCTGTTGACCTCCATCGTCGTGAATTTCCTGCTCGGCAATTGGTTGCGGAGAAATCCTCATGCGCTGCCGCTGACTGTCGGAGTTGTCTTCAACCTCGGATTCCTGGGCGCTTTCAAATATCTGCCGGAACTCGCCCCTCATGCCAGTCTCGGCGCGCTTGGAAGCCTTGCAAGTCTTGCTCTGCCTCTGGGCATTTCTTTCTGGACGTTTCAGGCGATGAGCTATCTGTTCGATCTGTATCGCGAGGAGGAAGTCGATCCGACATTTGTTGAGTTCGCGCTGTACATGGTCTTCTTTCCGGTCACGATCTCGGGACCGGTGTGCCGCATGCCCGAGATGCTGCCGCAGTTTCGCTCGGAGGAAAAGACGGCGTGGAGCGACATCCTGCAGGGACTGCGGCGGATTGCGATGGGCGTGCTGATGATGCAGGTGGCGCGCTTGCTGGGCCAGGGAATTTTAGAGGGCGATGGAATCGTCCGCGGATTCGACCGGGTAACGCAGTGGAGCGGGGCGGACGTCTGGTGTCTTGCGTTCGGTTATGGATTGCAGTTGTTCTTCGATTTCGCCGGTTACTCGCATATCGCTATCGGTGCGGCCAAGGCACTGGGCATCACAGTACCGGAAAATTTTGAGCGACCGTTCGCTTCCACCAATCCCTCAGTTTTTTGGACTCGCTGGCACATGTCGCTTTCGTTCTGGATTCGCGATTATGTTTTCTTCCCTCTGGCGACGGCGCGCCGCGAGATCTGGTGGAGAAATCTGGCTCTGGTCATTTCTATGGTCGCGTTCGGACTGTGGCATCGAGCCAGCCTTCTGTTCTTGATTTGGGGTTGCTACCACGGCGTACTGCTGGTCGTGCACCGGCTCTTTCAGCAACTCGAGCGCAGGTTGAATTGGGAGCATCCAGAAAAACACTGGGACCTTCTGGGCTGGCTTGTAACTGCGATTTTCATCAGCCTGGGATGGATTTTCTTCCGTGCCAATTCCCTGCTGCAAGCGAGGCAGATGCTCTCGGCAATCGTCTCACCCGTTACCTACCTCTCGCATTTCTTGAGTTTGAGTCTCTATTACCTCGTCGCCTGCCTGGCGGTTGGCTACGCGATTGTGCTGCTGGTGGGCGCGGCCCTTGATCGATCGCCGCACTCACCTGCGATTGCTTTCTTCGCCCGCTGGCGCTGGGTTTGGATTCCATCGATCTACGCGCTGGCGCTGCTCTTCGTTTTCATGCTCACGCATGGACAGCAGGCGAGCGCGGGACAGTTGATGTATCGCCGCTTCTAGATCAGATTAATTAGACAGAAACTCAATCAGCGAACTTGCGTGCCGTCGGGCAGAAACACGGGATATCCGTCCCAGGGCTGGGCTAGCGCCATCTGTTCAGCGGCAGCCTGGCGATTGTAGGGATAAAGGAACATGCCCCAACGCAAGCGCAACATGGCATCGTCGGGAGCTCGCGCGATCGCCCACTGATATTGCGCGGCCGTATCGTTGGGCGCTTCGTCGGAACGCTGCGCCTTCGCCGCCATGCGGAAGAGTTGCTCGGAGTGATTCAGTTGAGTAGTGAATGGCGGCTTCTGCAGACGATCGAGCATCTCGGCGCCAAGGCGAGCGCGATCGAAGCGAGTCAGGGCCAGCAGGCGCTCGCAATCGGCTTCAGACAGAATTTCGTCGGAAGAATGCGCTGCGTCACCGGGCAGGCCCTGGGCGATTTGCTGAAACATGGCTCGCGCCAGCAGGTAGTTGCCTTCGGGCGTGAGGTGCACGTGCTCGTAGATGAAGTCGCTCCCGATGATTCCGTCGGGACTGGCGTCGCTGAGAATTTTGTCGGCATCAACCACTGAGACGCCTTCGGAAAATGACGATGCCGCGGAACGATTGATTTCATTGATGCGGCTGTCGGCGCGAAAACGCAAGGCATCGAGATCGCGGGCGCTCAGAAAATGTTCCTTCGCCGATTTGTAATCGCCCATCGCCCAGTAGCTGCGAGCGATGCGGAATTCGAGTTCCGCGTAGTCATCGTCAATCTTCGCCGCGGAAAGATACTGCTTCAGCGCCTCTGGGGGATTATTGGCCGATTGCAGTTGATCGCCTTGTTGTACCATCGCCGTCCACGAATTCAATTCATCTGTCTTCATTCCCTCTTTGTGCAACGATGCGAACGGCGCACAGTCTCTTACGTTCGTGGCGACCGTGGCCACGATGACTTTCGCTCCCGCTTTGCGCCCGACCGCAATCGTGTCTCGCAGATTCCGTTCGTAGTTCGAATAGACATGTTGCATCAGCGGCGAACTGGCCGGGACCTGCTTGTCCAAAAACATTTCCATGCCGCGCCACTCCTGCCGCTGCGTGCCCAGCTTGGTGACGAACTCCCCGATGCGAGTGGAGTGGTAATAAATACTGCTGCGCACTATCGGCAGGCTCATGCCTGACGAGGTAAGTACCGTGCCGGGACCGTAGGGCCCGACCACTTCATTATTTCCCGAATAGATGATGAAGACGTCCGGGCGCTGATTCGCCAAACCTTCGGCAATGGGCAAGACCACATGCGAATTGATGGCAACGCTGCCCGTGTTCACGATCTCGAACTTCATCGCCGGATAACGTTCCCGCAGCATGACTTGGAGATAGCGGCTGAATCCATAGGCGGAATCGGGATCGCCCATGGCCGCCGATTCTCCCAGCACAAAGATGCGGTAAGTTCCCGGCGGCTTGGTCGTGGGAATGGAATAGAGGCGCGGCGTCTGCACCATGCCTGCCGGAAAGAATGGCGCGGCGAAAAATAAGTTGTAGCAGGACGCCGGTGCGCCTCGAACGGTGCACGGAACCAGCAGATCGGCGCTGTAGCCAACGCCCGCGATTCGCAGGCCCACTTCGATGATCGCGAGAAGCACCACCGGTAGGATGACGCCAGCAGCCACCAGCACCGCCCAATGCGGTCGGCGGACCGGCGCAGCTCGCTGAGTTTCGATCGCGGAGGTCATCTGACTTCCTGCCTATTGCGCCGTTGCTGGCTTGTCAGTCTTCGTGCCCGGCTTCAGGTTCATGTGTTGTTCGGCCTGAGCGATCAGCCCCTGCACGCGATCCTTCTGCGGATAATCCGGATTGGTTTCGAGCAGATGCTTCCAGGCCGCGAGGGCGCCGTTGATATCCATTTTGTCCTGCCACTTCACCATGCCCTCGTTGAAGAGCGCGTTGGCATGCTTGCTGTCGATCTTGAGCACCTTGTCGTACTCCTGAATTGCCTGATCAGGCTGGCCCATCAGGTGATAGGCGGTGCCAAGGTCGGTGCGAACGTCGGTGGCGCTGGGATTGATCTTCAGCGAGTCCTGGTAATACTTCACCGCGTCGGGATATTGCTGCGCGTCGTAGTACAAGTTGCCAATCTGATAGAGCAATGCCGCATTGTTCGGATCAGTCTTGAGTTGCACCAGAAGCGGCTGGGCTTGCGCCTCAGCCATCTGCCGCAATTGCTCGGGCGTGGGCTGCTGCCCGTTGCCCGCGGCAGACATTCCACTCTGAGCCGCCATGCCGCCTCCCGCTGGAGCCTGCGCCGCATTGACCGTCGCGCTCGACTGCGTGGGAGCCGAACCGCGTACCAGATATCCCACAGCTACGCCCACCAATAAACAGATCACCGAGAGCACATAGGCCTGGGTACTGGTCCAGTTGCCGGAGGTGGAATGATTTGTGTCAGCCATAAAGTCTCCTGTGTGAATCGCCGAAATCTATACGAATTGTCCCGTGAGTGTGAGTTTTTGGGGTGTGATTGAAATCACACGTGATCGTGCGCGCAATACTGGGCACTCTACCACCGGCTTGTTTAGCTTGCTGGGTTGAGGTTTTCGCAGTGGATTTTCTGGGTGAGTGATATGCCCCGCGTGTTGCGCGATTTCAGGAGTGAATCGAATCAACGATCGATCTTCACTATGCGATTTCGGTGTAATGAACTGAGAACATGGAAGATCGGCGACAGCCGGGTACTTCTTTTTGGCATTTGACGTGCTTTAAGGCAGTTGGCGTTGGGGAGTAAGCGAGGAGATTTATGGAAACGAGCCAGCAAACGAACTCTTGGAATAATGCCCAAACCTACAGCATGGCAGTCATCTGCCTGGTGCTGGGCATCGCGGCCGGGTACCTCCTGCACGCTCCTGCCGCGGCCAACGCCGGTTCAGTGGCAACCGCAACGACGAATGCGCCTGCGCCGAGTATGGCCGGCCCCAAAGGCGCGCCCCAGATGCCGAGCGCCGCGGACATGAAACGCATGGCGGACAAGCAGGTCGCTCCCCTGCTCGATCAATTACCGAAAAATCCGAAAGATGCCGAACTGCTGGCCAAGATTGGCCACTCCTATATGGCGGCGCAGCAGTTCCAGAGCGCGCAACAATACTTTGAACAGTCCGTGGCGATCAAGCCGAATCCGGACGCATTGAACGAACTAGCCTTCGTCTACGTGAAGTTGGGCGATCTTGACAAGGGAATCGCCGCGCTCAAGCAGGCTTTGACCATCGATCCGAAAAATCCTAATATTCTGTACAACCTCGCGTTTTTTGAGTGGAAGGGAAAGATGGATCCGCAGGCCGCCATCTCTACCTGGCAGACGCTTCTGAAGGTGGATCCCAAGAATCCCAAGCGGGCCCAGGTCGAGCAAATGATGGCGCAAGCAAAAAAGCACCTGACTATCGCTCCCGGAACCAAGACCGAGAAGCCTGCGATTTAGCCCCACACCACTGTGCGTGATTTTGCACAGCTATGCGAGCGATTTCGCTCCACATGGGCTCCCGTTATGAAACCGCCCTGCGCGACCTCGCTGCAAACCCGCGCCCAGATTCGATCTACCGCCCATAATCTCTTTGGTTAAGCGCTTGCACATGTCACCGGTTGTGGTGGTTTTCTATGTTCAAGCCATTCACGCTCGCTCTTCTAATTGTGAGTCTCAGTTCATTCCCAGCATGGGGCCAGGAACCGCCCGCGCTCGAAACCTTTATAAGCCCGGACGGCAACTTTCAATTCGTCTATCCTCAAACCTATGAACTGCTGCAAGGGGAGCGCATGCTGAAGGCGACTCAAGGGCGACGCATAGGCATTCCCGTCTGTGATTTTTCGACGGCCATGGCGTGCTTGATCTATCCGGTGGAGGTGAGAGGAGTCGAGGCCGCGAACACGCGCTTCGAAGCTGCCGGCTTGTCGGTGCGCGCCATTGCCGGGGTCACCGAAGAATTAGGTTGTTTAACTTATGCCGATCTTGCCTACCCCCATCAATCGGCGCCACCAGCGACCGAACAGGCACCTGTCACTGAGGTTGCCATTAACCAGCGCGTGTTTCGCCACGCTTCCCTAAAGAAGACGATTTCCGGACATACTCAGGCGGCGGATTTTTACAGAACATTCCTCCAGCAGAAATGCTACGAATTGCAGATTGAGGTCTCGCTGTCGGAAGAGCCGCCCGCGCAGAAAGTATTGCCATCGACTTCCCTGGGCGACCCGGTCGCCGACAGCGCGCGGGAATCGCTGCGCCTGATTCTGTCTTCGGTAGTTTTCCAGCAACCGTGAGGGCTCCGACACGATGAGCATGATGCAGGACCTGATTGGGCTGTCGAAGCTGCGGGCGCTGCGCCTGCTCGCCCTGACCGCGTCGATTGTCGCGGTGGGCACGGAATGCTTCGTCACCAAGCTGGCGGTGCTGGATCCGGATATCTGGTGGCATCTCCGGGCCGGCGACTGGATGGTTCAGAATCGGTCGTTCCCGCACACTGGCATCTTCTCGCATACCGCCGCGAATCGGCCGTGGATGGCCTACAGCTGGGCTTATGAAGTTCTGCTCTCGCGCGCCTACGCGTGGGGGAGTTTCGTCGGCATGGGATTGTTCGGGACAGTGCTTACCGTCGCGGTTGCGTTGGCCGTATTCTGCCTGCTGTACCGCATCTCCCACCGCTTCTGGGCGGCCTGGGCGCTGTCGATCGTCGTCTACGGCGCATTCCTGTTTAATATCGCGCCTCGGCCCGTATTCTTCACGGTTGTGCTGTTCAGCATTTTCCTGACCCTGCTCTTTGAGGCACAACGCAGCGGGCGGGTGCAGTTGCTTTATTGGCTGCCGCTGATTTTCGTCATATGGGCGAATATTCACATCCAGTTCATCTACGGACTGGCGGTCTTGGGCCTGTTCGCGGGAATCAACTTGCTGCAGCGGATCGCCATCTGGTCGCGGATCTATCCGGATTCCCTGCTGAAACCCAAGCTCCCGGCTGCCCCATTGTTCGCGATTTTTGGCACCTGCGTGCTGGCTGGCTGCGCCGGACCGTATTCATACCACTTGTACCAGGAGGCCTTTGTCATCTCGCAGTCGAAGATCATGTATCGCATGATCATCGAATTGCAGGCTTTGAATTTCACGTTCTACAACCAATATCTCGAACTGCTCCTGGTCATCGGAGCCTTCTTTGCTTTGGGTTGGCAAAGGAAAATGGATCCGTTCAAGCTAGCGTTGCTGATCTTCGTCAGCGTCTTCGGCTTCCGGACCTGGCGCGATGCGTGGTTCATCTGTGTGGTGTCGGCGGCGATCATCGCAGACTTTCCCGCGGCCGAAGAGAAGCGCGATCAGCCTCTCCGAATTTCAGAATGGGCCGGCGTGGCGGTTGCGAGCATCCTTCTGCTGTTGCTGACCGTTCGCAACACCGACTTCAACACGCGCGGCCTCGATCATGCCATCAGCAGCGAGTATCCGGTGGACGCGGTGAACTTCCTGCGCAAGAATCCCGTCGGAGGGCCGATTTATAACAGCTTCGATTGGGGCGGCTTTCTCATTTTTTATATGCCGCAGTATCCGGTCTCGATTGACGGCCGCACCGATCTGTATGGCGACGAGGCCGACGCACGGTATTTCTCAACGCAAGAGGCCGACCCTTCTTACAAGACCGATCCCACGCTCAATGAGGCCGGCGTGATCCTGCTCAAGAATAAAGTTCCGCTCGCCAGCATGCTGCCCACCGACCGCCGCTTCCGCGTAATTTACAAAGATGATCAAGCCACGATTCTCGTGCGCAACTGGTAACCGCGGCCTCACTGCTGGCCAACGCTTTGCGGAACGAAGACGCTAGCCAGATCGTCGGTATAGACCAGTCGATATTGCGAACTCAAGCCGGGCAGGTTAATCAAGGCCTTCGCCATGGCGGACTCCTTCTCCAACAGCAGCGTGTGCGCCTGAGCGACCGCCGGATCGGACTCCAGTCGCTGTTTCCCGCCGGCCGTTTCAAAATACTTCGCGATAATGTCGTCCCCGTAAAGTTCGACTCGACTATCCACCACAACTGGATACTCGGGCAGATACCAGGTGAGGAAACTACCCCATGAATAGGCGTTGTAAAGAGGCGGAGAAAGATGATTGTCACGGATGTAATCGCAGGCCTTGACGGGAAAATTCTGGCTCACCTTATTCATGAGCGAGTTCGAATTGGGCAGCAAGGTGGCGGCGATGATCACGAGGATCGCAGTCAACGCGCCTGCCCAGAGGCGCTGACGGCGGACACCCAACTCCGCCACCGCATTGCTGCTCATGGACAATCCGTCGGCAATCCAGACGATGGCGGGAAACACGGCCAGCCATCCTTCGCGCTGCAGGCGAAAGGCGATGAGCGTGCCCGCGAGCATGGTGGTCAGCGCGAACCCATCGAGTGAACGTCGCCGTCCTAGCGCGAGAAACGCCGTCATCACCAGCAGCATCAGCACAAAATCCTGCGGGCGGCGAAAGGCCATGGCGCTCATCTCGGTGAAATGTTCGAAGCCGACGTGCGAGTAGAGAACCGGGAATGCGTCCGCCAAAGGATGAAACGTATAAGGATTGGCGAATGTGGCAACAACTGAAAACACTGCGATTATTCCGACCCTGCCAAGATCGAGGGGGCGAATGCGATCGCTGACCCACGTCGGTCCGAGGCTTCGCAGCAGATGTTCGCTCAGCAAAGCCAGTAGGAACAGGCCGAGCAGGAGCAGTCCGAATACAAATCCATCGTCCAGATTGGCCCACAGCACAAACAGCAAGGGTAGCCAAAATAATTCACGCAACTCGCCCGATTGCCGGCTCCGCACCAGCAGTCTCAATTCCACGGCGAACAACAGAATTGACAACACGCTGGGCAACGGCTGCAAGCCTGCGATCAAATATTGCGCCAGCACTGAGAGCAAAATAGCGGCCCAGAAACCGGCCCGCCCCGCTCGCGCCAGCAGAAAGATCACGCCCGCCAGCGCCACTTTGAGCAGCATCAGCAGAATAGGAAGCGCCCGCAATCCGACGAGGCGATACGCGGCTGCAAGCAGCAGGTCGAAGGCCCAGCTCGAATCCGTCCACGGCAGATTCGGATACTGCGAAAACAGGCCGGTTCGCGGAATCATGTGATTCTGCAGCATCCACAGCCCGGTGCGCAGGTGCTCCCAGATTCCAGGAGCGAGCAGCGCTGAAACATGGACGGCCTCATAGACCGCCGCGGCCGAAAACAGAATTGTGAGTGCCAACCCGCGCGCAGTCGCGGATCTAGCCCATGACACTCTCGCGCCGGCGAACTCCGGTGTGATTTGAGGTGATTGAGGCAATCGACAATTATGACCGGCGAGATTTGACTGTCCGGACCGCCGGCCCACGCGTACACTTTCAAGAATTCCCAAACTACCGCGCTGTGATTCAAATCACATTCGGTTGTGACACTGCAACCTGCGTCCATAGGTCCAAGTGTCCTACTTTGACACTAACAGCAAGCGTTACAACCGGGTTCGAATCGCCGTTGGAAGCTGGGGTTCCACAAGTAACAAGCAGCCAGGTCGGCCCCTCCAACGCGCTAAAGGACTGAAGGAAGGTAGGTCACCGCATGAAGGGAAGACTTCAACTTTGCATCTGCGTGCTCATCGCCGCCAGCCTGGCGGCGTGGTCGCTGCCCGCTCAAGCTCAGGCTGCGCCGCGCGTTACAGGCTCCTACCAGGTAATTCATCATTCTGATGCGGGTGGGGAGACTCACCTCCGGCTGCAGTTGCATCTGGTGAACCACAGTGGCAGGGACCTGCATATTCAGCGGATTACATTGTGGGACTTAACGCACGCGGTGAAGGGCGGAACTCAGGCCTGCTCCGTCGTACTTCATTCGGCCAGCAGGGCCGATACCACCCAAGAATTCACCATCCCTCATGCGCAGGATGAGATGTGGAGGCGCGGGGCGCGACCGCGGCTGGTTTTGGAAGTTGCTGGTCCCGATGGACGGGTGAGCACTGAAGCCGTTCGGCTGGATCGCGCTTCCGGCGGGAAGGGGAACTGACATGCGCTCCCGCATCCTGCTCACCTCTCTCTGTGTCGGGCTCGCGCTGGCCGTCTTCATCCCGCGGGCCTCGGCACAATACACCATCAACACAGTCGCCGGCGGCGGCCCGAACAATGTTCCCGCGCAGCAGGCTGGGGTCGGATCGCCGGTCAGCGTCGCGCTGGATAGAGCGGGCGACGTCTACATTTCGGACGCGTACTCGAACCAGATTTTCAAAATTTCCAGCGGTACGCTCACCCTGGTGGCCGGCAACGGAACTTCCGGATACTCGGGCGACGGCGGATCCGCCGCCAGTGCGGCCCTTAACGAGCCCGAAGGCATTTTTGTGGACGGTTCGGGCAACATCTTCATCGCCGACTCGGGCAACAATGTCATTCGAGAAGTGGCGGCCAGCACAGGAAACATCGCCACGGTAGCCGGGAATTTCACGTTGGGCGGGGGCTACTCCGGCGATGGCAGTGCGGCAACCAGCGCGCAGTTGAATGATCCTTTCGGCGTCTACGCCGATGCGAGCGGCAACATCTTCATTGCCGACACCGACAATAACGTCATCCGTGAAGTTTCGGGGAGCAGCGGAAATATCAGCACGGTAGCGGGAAATTTCAAGGCGGGCTCAGGCTACACCGGCGATAACGGGCCCGCGACCAGCGCACGGCTTGCCGCGCCGCAAAGTGTCTACCTTGACTCCGCCGGGAACATCTTCATCGCCGACACACTGAACTCGGTGATTCGCGCCGCGAATCCGGGGACCGCGTCTGTGGTCATCGCCGGCGTCACCGTTCCGGCCGGTGACATCGTGACGGTTGTGGGAACCTACTACAACGCAATCAGCGGCACGGCGTGCCAGTTCACCATCGACATCAACAACACGGCTCTGAGCGCGTTCTTGTGCGAGCCCACAGGCGTTTTTGTCGACGGTTCGGAAAATATCTATATCGCCGATACGGATAATTATGCAATCCGAGAGGTCAGCACGAGCGGCACGATTTCGACGGTTGCCGGCACGCTGGGATCATTTGGCTTCGCGGGCAATGGGGCCGCCGCCACCGCAGCGCTGCTAAGTTATCCCAGCAGCATGACGGTGGATGGCTCGGGAGATATTTTCATCGCCGACACTGCCAACTTCGTGGTTCGCGAGGTGACAGGCGGCAATATTCAGCCCTTCGCCGGAAATAATACGCGCGCGTTCTCCGGCGACGGAGGACTGGCCACGAGCGCGGCACTGGATGCCCCAGGCGGCGTTTTCGTCGACGCGGCAGGAAATGTGTACATCGCGGACACGAATAGTTCCGCAATTCGCGTTTTCAATCCAGGATCTCAGGCGGTCACTATCGCCGGAGTCACCATCGCGGCCGGAGATATCGCGACAGTCGCGGGCAATGGCACTTTTTGCGCGGTACCCATTCCCGGCGGATGCGGCGATGGTGCGGCTGCGACCAGCGCTCAATTGAATTTTCCTTCAGGCGTTTTCGTCGACGGCTTCGGAAATATCTATATCGCCGACACCGGACTGCCTGAAAGTGAGAATTCCGTGATCCGCGTAGTCAACGGTGGAACCTCGGCCGTCACTATCGCCGGCGTTGCAATTGCCCCCGGGTTCATCGAGACCGTCGTCGGAACTCTGGGCACGGCGGGATTTGCCGGCGACGGCGACGCGCCCTCCAGCGCTGAGCTTTTCAATCCCCAGGGCGTCACACTCGACGCGGCCGGCAACATCTTCATCGCCGACACGATCAACAACGCCATCCGGGTGGTGAATACGGGCACAACTCCGTTATTAATCGGTGCCGCGACGATTGCGCCCGGCACCATCAACACCGTTGCCGGCACGCCGCCAACTGCGTGTGAAGACCCCAGTTCCGGATGCGGCGATAACGGCCCAGCCAATGCCGCAGCACTCAATTTCCCGACCAGCATTTCTGTCGACATTGCCGACGACATCTATATTGCAGATTCATCCAACTCGGCCGTGCGCGTGGTGAATGCCAGCGCGGCAAATCCGCTGATCATTACCGGAACCACCATCGCGCCTGGCACCATTCTGACCGTGGCGGGCACCATGGGCCGCAACGGATACACGGGCGATAACGGTCCTCCGGCCGCCGCTCTGCTGAACACTCCGTTTGGCGTGTTCGTGGATTCGCTGGGCAACATTTTCATCGCCGACAGTGAAAATTCCGCCGTGCGCGAAATCGTGGCCGTCGACGGCACGATTCAGACCATCGCCGGCAACGGCAGCGGAACGCCAGGATTCTCTGGCGACGGCGGACCGTCGACCAGCGCGTCAATGAACGTGCCTTTGGGCGTCGCGCTCGACGGCTTGGGAAACCTTTATGTAGCCGACACGGAAAATGTCCGCGTGCGGCGATTGACCTCGACCGTGGCCGTCGCCGTTGTACCTTCCACGTCGCTGGTCCCCGCGAGCCTCACGCAGCAATTCGCGGCCAACGTGACCGGCACAACCAACACGAATGTGACCTGGCAGGTGAACGGCATCACCGGCGGCAACTCGAGTATTGGAACCATCTCCGCGGAGGGCCTGTATCAAGCGCCTTCGGCCGCGCTGACCACCAACCTCTCGATTACTGCCGTCTCGGACGCGAATGGCACGTCCTCTGGCAAGGCCACGGTCGCGGTCGCAGCCGGCGAGGCGGCCGCCCTCAGCGTGAGCACGACACCGGCGGGAGTGACGCTGATTTATTCATCAGCAACGCAGACCTTCACCGCCAACGTGACTGGGGAAAGCAATACGGCGGTGAATTGGTTCGTCAATGGCGCGGCAGGCGGAAACGCGACGGTAGGAACGACCTCAAGTTCCGGCGTTTACACGGCACCCAGCGCTCCGCCCTCTCCTGCGTTAGTGCTGATCAAAGCGGTTTCGCAGGCGAATTCGGCGGTCTCCGCATCATATCCGCTGACCATCGCGAACGTTCCGTCGGCCCAAACGCCATCGCCTCAGACCGTGTCGCCCGGAGGGACGGCAAACTTCTCTTTATCTCTCGACGCCAACACCGGAAGCCCGCAGCATCCCATCACGCTGTCGTGCGTGCAGAGCACCATGCCACCGGGCGCGAACTGCACTTTCTCTCCGGCAATCATTACGCCGGGCAGCAGCGCGGTAGCATTTAACCTCGCGGTGACGGTGCCGACGGGGAATGCGTTTTTGCTGAAGCCACACACGACCTGGCTCGCCTATCTCGCATTCACGCCGCTGGCAGGAATTTTGCTTCTGGCGGGAATTGGGCGCAAACGTCGGGCGCGCGGGCTGACGCTAGCGGTCCTCTGCTTCTTGCTTGTCTCTCTGATTGCCTGTGGCGGAAACAGCGGCGGCGGTTCGACGTCGAAGCCGGTGACCTACAACATCCAGATTCAGGGAACGACCCCGGCGCAACCAACAGGGATAGTACTCACGACAGCAACCTTGACGGTGGAGTAGGAAGATATGCCGATCTATGTTCTTTCGGTTGTCTTCGCTTCCACCAGTTCAATGGTGCATGACATAAACACTGATGTCGTCGCTTACTTGAATGGGGCCAATCCCCACTTGCCGAGCATACTGCTCGTACTCCGAGACTCTCTGATTCGTGAATGAGGGACTGAATGCGCAAGCCGGTCCTGAAAACCACGACATCCGCTACCCTCATTTGGCGGAGATCTTCTGCATCATTGAAACTCCGATTGATAAAGGGGAGACAATTACTTCCTGATCGGGCTGCGTATGCCTAACGGTTGAACTGTTCCGTTGGGATAGTGCGCGACTTCGTGGCAGACGAGGGCGCAACTGTTGGCTCCGCGGTTGTAAGTAACGGGCGCCCCTCCGTTGGGTCCGACCACTTTCAGATCGAAATTAATCAGTCGCTCTCCGGTAACGTTTCCGCTGCTCGCGCCCATGCCATGCGCGGTATGACAGGTCGAGCAGGAGAATCCGGCATTGATGTGCGCTGCGTGCTGGGTCCAACCGGTATTATTCAGCACCTGGCCGAGATCGTGGCACTTGCCGCACATGGAGTAGGGGCCGTTCACGCTGGTGTCAGGATTGGGATAGAGATTCGTAATGCGCTGTCCCGGCCCCGGCGCTTCGCTGAACTCGTAGCGGCGCTCCAGCAGATGTGTCCACTTCGATCCGTGCGGGCCGTTCGGACCGACGCCGCCGAACTCTCGGTTGTCGTCGGCGTTATGGCAGTCGGTGCAGTAAATCTGCGTGCCCATGGCTCGCCCCTGCGTCTTGCCATCGAGATCGAGCATGTAGGTCAACAGGCTGGGCTGCGCCAGAGCGCTGGTCCGCTGATGCATCACGGGATGACTCGACGTGGCCGTTGAAGACATCTGCGGAATCAGGTTTAACGGATCGCTGGCAGTCACTTCCCGCCGCGGCAGATATCCGAAGACCGCCTGCGTCTGCTTCCCAGTGCTCGTGCCGTGGCAGCGCAGACAGTTCTCGTACTGATGCACCGCCGGAGTCAGCGCTGTGGTGCCATCAACTGCGCTGATGCCGACCGCTCCAGCCTGCGAGGGACGAATGGCCGGAGGCAGAATCGACGCGAACGATGTCACTTGCTGCGACGCGTGCGCGCTGTGGCAGTCGACGCAGGTGGCATGGCGATTATTGTTCAGCAGAGCCGGTTCGGCTGCATCGTGCAGGTTGATCCCCGAAGGATACGGATGCGCGATCTTGGAAAACTCCGCATAGATGTTCGGAATGGCGGGCGAGATATTCGATCCGCCATTGTGGCAGGTAATGCAGTTCTCGGTCGACGGATCCATGTTCGGCACGGAGGGCACGGGCCCGCGTAGCAGGCGCGCTCCCGCCAGCGAGTTGTGCGGCATGTGGCACGACAGGCAGGCGTTCTGCGCGACCGTGGAATAACTTCCCAGCACCGGCCCGTTGGCGATGGCCACGCCCGAAGTCGCATGAATACTGGCCGGCCACTGCGCCAGCGGATTGCTCTGCGAATTCACGGTTCGCGGATTCGGCTCGTGACAGGAGAGGCACATCTGCCCGCTCGAACTATCGCGCACCAGAAAATTCTTCGAGATCATGTCGATAGCCTGCGAGTGCGGCGTGTGGCAACTGGTGCACTCCACGTCGCCGTTGATCAGCTTCACCGCCTGCAGCGGATCGGCAGTCTTGCCGCCTGCCACGATCGACGGCACCAGGTCCGGCGCATCCACCAGCGGCAACTTCAAACTGAACGGATGCGAGCCCTGCAGGTTCGTGCCGAAAACATCCTGCGGATACATGCTGCCCGTCATCGTGATCTGTCCCGAAGGTTGCGTCTGCCCAATCGCGACCGTGCCGTCGTGACAACTCAGGCAAAGGCTGCTGTCAGCGCCGAGAGTGGGCTGCATCGCCGTGTTGTGCAGCGTCGTGCTGGAATAGGTCGAGTAAGTCTGCGACGAGAGGGTCTGCGTCCACAGCGCGCCATTTGGATTTTGTATGCCCGAATGTGGCACGTGACAGTACAGGCACGGATCCAGCCGGCCTTTGATCGGAGACGTCCCGCTCAGCGACAAATTGTGCGAGCCCAGCACATCGCCTGATATCTGGGCCTGGCTCGTCGGTATCAGCCACATCAGCATGATGCCCACCATCAGCGCCGCGGAGGCGAGCCTCCCCTTCATGGCTGGCCTGCCTGCGCCCGCTTGGGCAATCCGAAATATTTGTAGACTTGCACGCGGCGGTTGAACGAGTCGACCACGAAGATGCGGTCGTCATGATCGATGAACAATCCCGCCGGCAGCTGAAACTCGCCGCTAGCCGTGCCGCGGCCGCCGAAGTAATACAACAGTCTTCCCTGCTGGTCGAACACCTGCACGATTCCCCACAGGCCATCGACCACATAAATATGATCCTCGGAATCCACCGCGATTCCCTTGGGCCGGAACATCGTTCCGCTGGTGTCTCCGAGCTGACCTAACGTAGTTTGATATCCGCCCGCGCGGTCGAGAAACTGCACCCGGAAGTTCATCGCATCCACGACGAACAGATTCTGCTCGTGCACCAGCAATTCCGTCGGAAGATTGAACTCCGCATCGCCGCCGCCGCGTTTGCCGATGCTCTGTAGCACGGTCCCATTCATGTCGAGCACAAACACTTTGTCGCGCAGCGTGTCAGTGATGTAAATGCGCTGCGCCGCCGAATCGATGGCAATGCCCGTGGGCCGCTTGAAGTAGCCTTCCCCGCCCTTCAGGCTGCCGATGGTGCGGCGAAACTTCCCGCTGGGATCGAAGACGAAAACTTTCCCCGCCTCCGAGTCGGTGACATAAATATTGTCCTGCGCGTCCAGCGCGACGCACTGCGGCGTGCGCATCGGATCCTTATCTTTATGGCGCTCGATGAACTTGTACTTGTGATTTTCGAAGTCGAAGATGTGAATGCCGTTCGCGCCCGGATCGGAGACGATGGCTCGTCCCCGCGAATCGATGGCAATGCTGTAAGGCCGCACCAGATGCGGATGGTCGGGCTCTCCCACCACTACATCCACCAGCTTGGTGAAGAAGCCGCGCTTGCCTTCTACTTCTTTTTCCGAGCTGAAGCTGCGCTCATAATGCAGCTTGCGTCCACCCTCCAGCAAAAGGTCGGGCGGAGGCGGCTCCACCGTCTTTTCCTTGACCTTCGAGGCCCATCCCGGTGTGGCCAGCAGCAACACCAACCATGCCAACCTGGCCCCGATATGCAGGAATCGTCCCTCCGCGTTCCTCAAAAGAAGTTGAACCATCTCGAAAATCCAATGTAGTAGGACGTTACCATAAGCGGCTCGCTGCCCGGAGTGCCCACACTCTGCTGCAGGCGCGTGAACCCGCCATTCACCCAAATCTTGCGCAGCCGGTACTGCATCACTGCATTGTACAAAGTGTTATTGGTGAAAATGCTGAGGTTCGGATCGATGGTGCTGCCATCCGATTTCGCAAAAGCCGCGCTGATGCTGAGTCGCCGCATCGGCACAATCGACATGCTCGCTCCCCAGCCTTTCGAGCTGTACGAGGTAACTGAACCTGGGACGAGAACCTGAGTGGGCAGCGTGACCGGAACCGAAACCAATCCGTTGGGAGTCAAAATCGCCAACCCGTCCGACTTATTGTAATAAGTAGTAAGCGCGTTGCCGCGATAGAGAAATGACGCAAAGATTCGCTCGGCGCTGCTGGTCGTGCCCGAGTTCGCCGTGATTCCGCTATGCGATCCACTGTAGCCCGTAATGAAATAAGAGTGGTCGCCAATGCGCTTCCTCAAGCTGCCGAGATAACCATACGAAGAAGTGGTGTACACCAGCAGGGCGGTCTCGACATTCTGCGCGTAACTGAAATTTCCGCTGACATCCCACCCCCAGAACTTGCGATTGTAGTTGACATTGCCGACGAAACCGAGCCCGGTATTGCTTTGCTGCTGCGCGGTGTCGACCGCTCCTACCGAGAACGACAGCCCCTTCAACAGCGAATGATCGAAGTTGAAATTCGCGCTTCCGCCAAATTGCGTCGCCGAGTATGTCTGCCCAAGAAATGACTGATCCTGGTGATCTACATCGGCATGTATGCCAAGGCTCTTTACGATCTGATAATAAACATCCGTTCCCACCAGGAAGGAGTGGAAGCTGCTCGCGCTGGTCAGGTCGATCGGACGCGCCGCCGTTCAGAACAGGCTCAGGAATGCTTCCCAGCAGACTATCGTTGTAGGTCGCGTTGAACGACACACCCACCTTGCTGGTGGGATGAAACGCCGCATTGGCATTCAGGGTTTGCGAGCCACCGGAACTGCTCGTGCTATTCGAATCCTCGTAATGATAGTCATAGGCGAGATGGCTCCAGCTCAAGCCGAAATTTCCGGTAAACGGAAGTGCGTGCTGGATGGTCGCTCCGAAGGTATTGCTGGAACTCAGCGACGTGATCGGTCCTGAAGATTCCTCCAGAAGTTCCGAAAACACGGCATCATCGTGCCGGTGCGTGAACTGGCCCGTCATGTTGAAGCCGTCCCAGCGATAAGTGGAGAGCAGGCTGAACAGTTGACTGTTGTCAGTGTCGCTGCCCTGCTGGCCAAGGATAGCGTCGTCGGTGTCATTGATCGAGTAGTTCGCCGTCAGCGTCGGCAACCCGGGAAGGAGCGCGCTCCAGCCGACCCCGAATCCCTGGCCATTGCCGTGTTGCGCCAGGCCGAGATCCGACCCGGGGACGCCAAATGCGCTGGTTCCGTTATATAGCCGGTTGTAAGAAATGGTTCCGGGGAAATGGCTTCCGTTGAAAAGGTTCACGCTCGAGGAGACACCGGTGGAATTGGTCAGGCTGCCAAAGGTGGAATCACTTTGTATCCGGTTATAAAAAGGACTGACGTTGAAATTCAGAAAATTAGTGTTGTAATAGCTTCCCGTAAGAGTGCCATTGCCGGTGAAACCGAAGCCGTGGTCGGAGGCGCCTTGGTCAATGTCCCCGGCATAGTTGAATCCGACCGTCCCGCTCATGTTCATGTGCAGGTTGTCGCCCACATCTAGTTGTGCCGCGGAAGGCAACGCCAAGAGAACCACTATCGCGCACCCGTAGCACAAGCTTCGAATTTTGCTGATCCCCTCCATCCCCCACCTGACTTCTGCCCCCATGAACCCTCGCGGTGCGTGCTCGGTCGCCGCGTTGGCCAGTTGATTCACAGGACCTCAATTCTTGCCGTCTTTCGGAGTTTCTTATCCAAAGTAGCGCGCAACTGCTCGGTCTTTTCCTTCTGCATATCCGTCATCAGCTTTGCCTTCACCTCGGCAAAAGGCGTCCCACCCGCCGGGATGTGCGCGTTCAAACGAAACATCGTGTAGTTCGGCCCGAACTGGATGAGATCGCTCACCTGTCCCGGCTTCATCGCCAGCGCGGCGGTCACGATGGGCGGCGGAAGTGTGTCGCGATCGACCGCTTTGCGGTCGCCCATGTTCACGTGCCAGTCGTCGTCAGAAACCTTTTCCGCCAACAGGCCAAACTCCTTGTAAGTCTTGGCCGCCTTCGCCAGTTTGAATGCGTTGTCGGCCTTCTTGCGCGCTTCCTGAATAATGTCGGGATTGGCATTCTGCGGCGGGATGATCGAAATCGTCTGGATGCTGAACTCCTCAGGATGGGCAAACTTCTTGGGATTCGCCTTGTAGTAGGCCAAGGCTATCGCCTCGCTCACCTTCGCCTTGTCGGTAACTTCGGCCTTCATCATCTGTTCGATCAGCAGCGATCGGCGGATTCTCTCTTTCAAAATCTGCTGGTTGCCGTGCACTTCAGCCTGGACAACCTGGTTGTATTCCTGTTCGGTAGCAAACTGTTTACGGAACTCCACCTCGGCGCGCTTCAGTCGCTCGGGAGCCACGGTCCGCTTTTCGCGCAGCGCCTGCTGGTACAGCAGTTCCTCGAAGATGATCATCTCGAGGGCGCCTTTGCGCATCTCCGGCTCCATCGACTTCGGAATTGAGCCGTTATGTATGTTGGCGTAGGGGAAAATCGCCTGCTCTTCGCGAATCAGATCGCGGTCGGTCAGCACCGCACCATTTACCTTGACCACCGGATTGCCGGTGCCCGCTGGTAACGTCGTAACCGCGGATGGGGACGACGACGCCAGTGCTGGCGCGTGCGAGGCCACCACTTGCGCGCTGCTCCAGATCGTTGTGGCCAGCATCGCGCCGCCGATCATTATTCGGATCCGGATTCCCATTTGGTATTTCATTTCTGCCTCTCCGTTCGACTCCTTGAAAAGCGGGGGAGAGAAACTTCCCCTCCCCCAACTCGCTGACAAGCTAAAACTGCGTTTTCACAGTGGTGATGCCGGCGGACTCGTTCGATTCGCTGTAGTGGCATTGACGGCAGAACTGGGTCGTCGAAGCCGCCAGAGTCGGGTTGTTGTTGCCGGCGCCCGGGTTATAGGGCGAGTTGATGAAGAAGTACGTGGGATAGGTGTTTCCCGCGGCAAGCAAGGCTCCTTGCTTCCCGGGGGACGTATACACGTACATCGCGTGCTGGTTGTGGCAGGTGGTGCAGGTTAAGAATGCCGTCGATCCGTCAACCGCGCCGCTGGGAACCGCAACGCCCCATCCCCACTTGCTGCCCGCGATCGCCGGGAATCCATAGTTGGCCGCGAAGGCAGTGTAGCCTAGGCTGCTCGGATTCGCGACGATGCTGCTGATGGCGCCGCTGGTCACGGTGATGGTCAGGGGGGTGCTGGTGGCGTTGTTGCTCCACACACCGACTGCCTTCAAGGTAGCCTGGACGCCCACCGGGTGGTCGTTGCCATAGCCGGAGCTGTTGCCGTTGCCGCTGTCGTTGCCCAGCAGCGTCGGAATAGGACGGGTTCCGTATACGCCGGCAGGCAGCAGGTTCATTCTTTGCTCCCACGACTGGCCGTTCATCATCTGGCCTTTGGCAACCACGCCGTCATGGCAAGCCAGGCACATGGTGATGCCTTCCAATTCGGCGGTCTGCGTCGAGTAAGCTGCCGCTTCGGCGGGCAGAACTTCAATAAGGCCGTTGCCCATAGTCAGCGTAGCGCCCAACAGAGGGGTTACGTCTTGCCCGAACAGAGCCACGCTGCCGGAGAGAGGGTCATTGGGATTGATCGCGCCAGTGGCTGCGTTGCCGCCGCCGCCCGCCGAGCCGCTGTGAGGAGCATGGCAGCCAGCGCAGCCACGTCCGCCGTTCTGGTGAGCACCGAGAATATCAATACCCGTCAGGCCGGAGCCGGACGTATAAGTTTGCGCTGCGGCCATGCCGACAGCGATTACTACTACGAACATTACGAAGAATAGCTTTTTCACTGTGAAACCTCCTGTTTTGTAACAGCTGTTACAGCCACATCTACTAATAGTGCGTTGCTGCCCGGAGCCAGCTTGCGCCAGCCCCGGTTTGGCCATCCGCGGAACGGCCAAACTCTTATTGCGGCTTTGCTGCCGCAGAGCCTGTTGAGGGGGCGGGAGAACTCGCGGGCGCCGCTGCGTCCGCAACTCCGGCCTTCCTCGTTTGCGATTTCTTTTCCGCATCCGCTATGCGCTGTTTGATCTGCGCCTTCGCCTCGTCATCGGTGAAGTAGCGGAACATCTGTACCCGTCCGGGATACTGCTCGGACGTAAACATGCGATTGTTCTTGTCGATATAGAGCCCGGCCAGCGCCCGGAACTGTCCCGGAAACAGACCGTGTCCGCCCATCCACATCAAAAATTGTCCCTCCGCCGTGTAGCACTGCAGAATGTCCTGCACCGCGTCGGCGATCCAAACATGGCCGTCGGCGTCAATCGCGATTCCCTTGGGCCGCGAGAAAGTTCCGGGACGGTCGCCTTGTTTGCCCCAGGCGCGGATGAAGTTGCCGTCGGCGTCGAAGACCTCGACGCGGTTGTTGTACATGTCGGTGACGTAGAGATTGGCGTCGGAGTCGAGCGCCACATTCTCGGGCGCCGCAAATTGTCCCGGTTCGGTCAGCGAGTGCTTCTTGCCCGCCGTACCCATCTTGCGGATCAGGGTCAGCTTGTCGGCGTCGTAGACCAGCACTTGATCGAGCCCCGCGTCGGCTACATAAAGGAAGCGGTTCTCGTTATCGATCGCCATGCCGCCTGGATCGATCAGGCCGCCCTCGGTGATCGAGCCTTCAATCTTGTGATCCTTGCTGAACACCATGATGCGGTGCAGCTTGGTGTCGGAGACGAAGAGGCGGTCGGAGTCGTCCATGGCCAGGCCGATGATGTCGCCGAAGTGCGCCTGCACTCCGTGCTTGATCATCTGCAGCTCTTTGGTCTCGGTGTTGAAGATGAAGATCGCTCCGACTTTGCCGTCGGCGATGTAGAGGTTGCCTTTGGAATCGGTCGCGATGCCGTAAGGAGTCCACAGGGCGAAGAGCGGCTTGTCCATCTGCTTCTGTTCCTGCGATTCGGCACCCGCCATGCGGTCCATCCAGGAAGACTTCTGTTTCGCCGGGGTGGGTGTGTACTTGTCGCAGCAGAAATAATTCAGATACTTCACGCGCGTCGGAGCCGGCGGGTTCGGCCACACCAGCTTGGAGTAATCGATCTCTTCTAGAACGTTGGCCTTCGGAGCAGCCGGCGCATCCTTCTTCTTCTTGTCGGCATGCAGCGGTGCGGGCGCCGCGACGCTCAGGCAGAACGACAGTCCGGCGAGCATTGCCATGAAGCGGATGAGGCCGTGATGGAATCGCGTCGTCATTTCGTTTTCCCGCCCGGTGGCTGCGGCTGCGTCGCTTGCGGCTGGGCCGGCTGCGCCTGCGTGTTCTGGCCTCCCGAATTCAAATCCGCGTGGCAGGTCATGCAGAACGCCATGTTGTTGGCTTGATCTTTCACCAGCAATCCCGGGTTCGCGCCCGAGTGCGGCTGGTGGCAGGTCAGGCAGTTGATCGGCTTCAGAACCTTGGTCTGATCCTTCGGGTCCATGATGTCGCTCACTGGGTGCCGATCGACCGGGTGACCGTGGCCGTACTGAATCGGCAGCAGGATCACTTTGCGGAAGTAGTCTTCCGGCAGCTTCACTTTGCCGTCGAAGATCGTGACCAGATGTTCCGCTTCAATCTTCTGCGGGTTGGCATCGGGCCCGTGACATTCGAGGCAGAGCTTGTTGGTGCTGGCCGCGCGCAGCAGGTGCTGGTTGTCTCCACCATGCGGCTCGTGGCAGGTGGCGCAACCTTGTACGAAGGCGGGCTGGTGCAGGTGCGCCTTCTTCATCTGGTCGGCCTGATCGCTGTGGCACGCCAGGCAGGCTTGTACGGGATCCGGTTGCAGGAAGCCCGGCGACTTTCCAGCGTGCGGGTTGTGGCAAGCGACACAATCGCCCTGCGCGCCCGGATGCTGCACTTTCGCGGTCTCAATCTTTTTGGCCTGCTCGTCGTGGCAGGTGACGCAGAGCGCCTTGGTGTCGGCGTTGCGTCAGGACAACTTTTCCATCCTTCGCCGGCTGGTGGCACGAATCGCACATCTTGTTCTCAAACGGATTGTGCAGGAACGTCTGCATCAGCTTCGGCTTCGCTGACTGGTGCGGATCATGGCACTGCAGGCAATTCGCCGATCCGAAGGGCTGTCCGGCGTGCGACTTCTGCAGGCTGGCGTCTTTGGGATCGTGGCAGTCGATGCAGAGTGCTGGAACATCTTTCGGTCAGGTGGCGGTCGAATTCGACGTTTGCTGCGGTCACCGGTCTTATGTGTGACGTGGCAGGTGTCGCAGCCCATGTCGAGCGCGGCGTGTCGACTGCCGTCCTTCGGGTACATTTACGCCGACCTTATGGCAGGAGAGGCAGAGGTTCGTCGTTCGTGCTTGTCGCCCGAGGTCGCCTTCAGTAAGCTGGTTCGGTTGTCATTCTGACGTGTGTGGATCATGGCACTTCACGCAATCGCGTACCGCCGGAGGATGCATCGTCAGTCCGGGCTGAACCTTCTTGTCATCGTGGCAGCTCAGGCACAGCGCCTGGCTGGTGGTGGTCTTCATCTTTACGCGAGTCACGTCGCGATTGACCCGAACTTCA
>CAVWQT010000015.1:0-83957 GCA_963757095.1 uncultured Acidobacteriota bacterium
GGTGCCGGTGGTTGACGAGATCAAGGGACGAGTGCCGGAAGTCTACATCGCGCTGCAGCCGGGACTCGCGCCGAGCCAGGAGATCATCGACAAGGTCAACAAGGCGATCGAAACCATGATCGGCAAGATTGCCCGTCCGAAGCACATCCACATCGTTCCTGACATGCCGAAAACGCGTTCGGGCAAACTGATGCGCCGCATCCTGGCTTCGATTTCGAACCGCGGGAATACCGGAGACATCACTACGCTGGCGAATCCGGATGTGGTCGAAAAGGTGCGGGAACTGGTACAGGGCAAAGATCCGGTTGCAGTGGGTGAAGTTGCTGACGACATCAAGCAATTCGGGAAAGAGGATTAGGAGTTGGAAATTCGCGCAAGTGCAGTCGTTCGCGATGGCTGGCAAACAGTGACGACCCCTGACTTTTGGTCAACTGCGATTGAGCAGTTCCGGTCAGGACTCGCTTAGGGTCCCTCACAGCGGCGGGCAGCCGTTTTTAGAGTCATTGGCTGATGCGCTGCCATACTTAATCGGTCCTGTCCGAAGACTAGACATTACGGATTAGCACAGAGGGAAACATGGGCGCTGCATGCTTGATCGTGTCACTCGGCGGCGCGGCGCCGGGCACTTGATTTCGAAGCACGCAGCCGTTCAGCGCTTCTGGTACGGGTGGAAGATGTAGTCCTTCGCCTTCACTGGCGTATGGCACGCGTATCCGCAATCTGAGGGGCTCTTGGGATCGGGCGTGAACTTGTCCGATGCGGCATCGTAGTTGAACACCGCGTATCCCCATCCGCCGCTTTTCGCAAACCTCTTACTGTCCTTCTCCATGACGAAAGCCTCCTTAAAGACGTCGGGCACATCCACGACGAAGGGAGCCTCCGTGCTCTTCTTCTGCGTCCACTGGAGCTTCACGACCATGGAGCCATCCGGGAATGGCTGGCCGTTAAGCGGAATGCCGGCCTTGAACGCCTGGATCATGGTCGGATTGCCAACGATCACCTTGAGCCTTTCGTCGGTGTGGGCAGAAGAGATGAACGCCCAGTCCTCGTATCCGCGGAAATCGGAGAACGCGATTCCACTCGGCGATTTCAATGAGTACTTGTTGTTGTCTTGGCTTTGCGCGTAAAGCACCACGGCGCCGAGAACGGCCAGCACTGCCACGGCTGTCGCAACCAGGGCAAAGCCGCCGATACGTTTCACGGTGGCGCGGGTTTCTATCCTCGGTTCTTGTTGTTCTTGCGGCACAGATTTCTTCACAAGTTCAGACATGGCGTGTTCTCCTCAAAAATAAAATCTGGCTAAGCCCCATCAACCTGCATCTTGAACGCTTGCAATTAAGCCAGAGGTGAGGGCAGCAAAACAATTGGACGATGGTATCGACGATACCTTTGTATGCCCCCACGCATGAACGCACGGCAGTCGATACTAAAGTATGGGCGATACCATCGTCCAATTGCGCGGCACGTTTTGTTCTGGCTGAATGGTTACGCGAGGAAAATCCGACGCTGGCGATGATCGCACCTGTGAAATCAGGGAGGGGGAGTTCCAGCCAATTGGGAGTGAGTACCGCATCGAAAAGCGGCCATCAATGAACGGCGTACAAAGGGAGCCATCAATGAACGCGATACAAGTCGAACAGAAGAGCTATGAGATGCCCCCGCGCGAGGGGATCAGCATCGCGCATTTTCTCACCGTCGCTGACGTCGAGCGATCGGCTCGCTACTATGAAAAGGTCTTCGGCGCTCGCATTCTGAGTATGGGTGATGGCAACGCACCCCCGTACCTTCAGCTGGCGAATATCTGGATGATTCTGAACGTGGGGGGCGGGCCGACCCCGGATAAGCCGACGGTAACGCTCAGCGTCCCCGACCCGAATCACATCAACAGCTTTATGAATTTCCGCGTCGCGGATATTCAAGCGTGCTACGAATTGTGGAAAAGTCGAGGAGCCGAGTTCATCACGGCGCCAATACCGAAGTACGGCGAGATTCGCTGCTACATCCGCGATCCTGACGGCTACATTATCGAGGTCGGACAGAGCACTACCGTTACGTACGGTTAACACTCGCGGCGGACCAGGATGCCGACTCTGCGCTAGTCGTGGCGCTGCGGCCAATCTTTGCCTTGAACGGTTACTAGCTCTGATATCGAAAGGACTACCAGATGGTCGTTACAAACGAACTGAAAGAGGCCACGCGCGTGACCGCGCCTGCCGCGTCGAACGCGCCTAAGTCGAACACGCTCAGTGTGAATGTTTTTACCGCCCCGGGAAAGACTATGGTCGGCGAGCGGCCAAAGCCTTTCGGGGAAGCGCTCGGCTTTGACCCGATCACGTCGACTTTAATCTTCGGCGAGTACGACGCGGTGCTGGTGGACGCAATGGGGACGGTGGCTGAGGCCGAGGCTCTCGCGGATTGGGTGGCTCTGCACAACCGCAATCTCGAGACCATCTATATAACGCACGCCCATTTCGACCACTTCTACGGTCTGAGCATTCTGCTTGACCGTTTCCCCGGCGCTCGGGCGATCGCAACGCCCGAGGCGGTGAAGGCCATGCAGATGTCTTTCACTCCCACCGTGGAGCGGCTGGCCCGCGGGATGTTTCCTGCGCAAGTGCCGACCAAGCTGGTTCCGCCTGAGCCCTACGAGCAAGATACGTTCACCCTCGAGGGCCACGAATTGCGCATTATCAAGCAGGGTCGCACCGACAGTCCCGATTCAACATCTCTATACGTTCCATCGATCGGACTCGTCGTCGCTGGCGACGTTGTGTACAACCAATGCCGCATGTACGTCGGCGACACTACCCCGGAGAGCCGAAAGAATTGGATCGCAGCGTTAGACCGGTTAGCAGCGCTGAACCCGGCGATGGTCGTCGCCGGTCATAAGAAGACTGGCGCGCCCGACTCCCCCTCGACGATCCAGGACACCAAGCGTTACCTCGAGGACTTCGATCGGCTGCAGAAAACCGCGACGTCCGACCAGGACCTGTTCGATCAGATGACGGCGCTATACCCGAACTGGGTGGCCAATCAGTCGTGGCTGATGTTCGGATTCCCGGGGGCATAACTCTGTTCAACCGCGTTGGCCCATCTTTGCGCACTTTGCAGGAAAGCCGACACGGAAAACACAGTTCGATTTCAAAGAGGAGAAAAAATGACAACTAAAGGAAAAACTACCGATTAGCCAGAGGGAAACATGGGCGCTGCATGTTTGATGGTGTCACTCGGCCGCGCGGCGCCGGGCATTTGATTTCGAAGCTCGCTCACCGTTCAACGCTTCTGGTATGGGTGAAAGATGTAGTCCTTCGCCTTCACTGGCGTATGGCACGCGAATCCGCAGTCTGAGGGGGTCTTGGGATCGGGCGTGAACTTGTCGGATGCGGCATCGTAGTTGAACACCGCGTATCCCCATCCGCCGCTTTTCGCAAACCTCTTGCTGTCCTTCTCCATGACGAAAGCTTCCTTAAAGACGTCGGGCACATCCACGACGAAGGGAGCCTCAGTGCTCTTCTTCTGCGCCCACTGCAGCTTCACGACCATGGAGCCATCCGGGAATGGCTGGCCGTTAAGCGGAATGCCGGCCTTGAACGCCTGGATCATGGTCGGATTGCCAACGATTACCTTGAGCCTTTCGTCGGTGTGGGCAGAAGAGATGAATGCCCAGTCCTCGTATCCGCGGAAATCGGAGAACGCGATTCCACTCGGCGATTTCAATGAGTACTTGTTGTTGTCTTGGCTTTGCGCGTAAAGCACCACGGCGCCGAGAACGGCCAGCACTGCCACGGCTGTCGCAACCAGGGCAAAGCCGCCGATACGTTTCACGGTGGCGCGGGTTCCTATCCTCGGTTCTTGTTGTTCTTGCGGCACAGATTTCTTCACAAGTTCAGACATGGCGTGTTCTCCTCAAAAATAAAATCTGGCTAAGCCCCATCAACCTGCATCTTGAACAATTGCAATTAAGCCAGAGGTGAGGGCAGCAAAACAATTGGACGATAGTATCGACGATACCTTTGTATGCCCCCACGCATGAACGCACGGCAGTCGATACTAAAGTATGGGCGATACCATCGTCCAATTGCGCGGCTCGTTTTGTTCTGGCTGAATGGTTACGCGAAGAAAATTCGGCGACTATGAACGCACCTGCCAAACTCACGCAGGGGGAGTTCCAGCCAATGGGGAATCGCTGCTGCACTTCGAAAAGCGGCCATCAATGAACGGCGTACAAAGGGAGCCATCAATGAACGCGATACAAGTCGAACAGAAGAGCTATGAGATGCCCCCGCGCGAGGGGATCAGCATCGCGCATTTTCTCACCGTCGCTGACGTCGAGCGATCGGCTCGCTACTATGAAAAGGTCTTCGGCGCTCGCATTCTGAGTATGGGTGATGGCAACGCACCCCCGTACCTTCAGCTGGCGAATATCTGGATGATTCTGAACGTTGGGGGCGGGCCGACCCCCGATAAACCGACGGTAACGCTCAGCGTCCCCGACCCGAATCACATCAACAGCTTTATGAATTTCCGCGTCGCGGATATTCAAGCGTGCTACGAATTGTGGAAAAGTCGAGGAGCCGAGTTCATCACGGCGCCAATACCGAAGTACGGCGAGATTCGCTGCTACATCCGCGATCCTGACGGCTACATTATCGAGGTCGGACAGAGCACTACCGTCACGTACGGTTAACACTCGCGGCGGACCAGGATGCCGACTCTGCGCTAGTCGTGGCGCCTCTGCCAATCTTTGCCTTGAACGGTTACTAGCTCTGATATCGAAAGGACTACCAGATGGTCGTTACAAACGAACTGAAAGAGACCGCGCGCGTGACCGCGCCTGCCGCGTCGAACACGCCTGAGTCGAACGCGCCCGAGTCGAGCACACTCAGTGTGAACGTTTTTACCGCCCCGGGAAAGACTATGGTCGGCGAGCGGCCAAAGCCTTTCGGCGAAGCGCTCGGCTTTGACCCGATCACGTCGACTTTAATCTTCGGCGAGTACGACGCGGTGCTGGTGGACGCAATGGGGACGGTGGCTGAGGCCGAGGCTCTCGCGGATTGGGTGGCTCTGCACAACCGCAATCTCGAGACCATCTATATAACGCACGCCCATTTCGACCACTTTTACGGTCTGAGCATTCTGCTTGACCGTTTCCCCGGCGCTCGGGCGATCGCAACGCCCGAGGCGGTGAAGGCCATGCAGATGTCTTTCACTCCCACAGTGGAGCGGCTGGCCCGCGGGATGTTTCCTGCGCAAGTGCCGACCAAGCTGGTTCCGCCTGAGCCCTACGAGCAAGATACGTTCACCCTCGAGGGCCACGAATTGCGCATTATCAAGCAGGGTCGCACCGACAGTCCCGATTCAACATCTCTATACGTTCCATCGATCGGACTCGTCGTCGCTGGCGACGTTGTGTACAACCAATGCCGCATGTACGTCGGCGACACTACCCCGGAGAGCCGAAAGAATTGGATCGCAGCGTTAGACCGGTTAGCAGCGCTGAACCCGGCGATGGTCGTCGCCGGTCATAAGAAGACTGGCGCGCCCGACTCCCCCTCGACGATCCAGGACACCAAGCGTTACCTCGAGGACTTCGATCGGGTGCAGAAAACCGCGACGTCGGACCAGGACCTGTTCGATCAGATGACTGCGCTATACCCGCACTGGGTAGCCAATCAGTCGTGGCTGATGTTCGGATTCCCGGGGGCATAACTCAGATCAATCGCGTTGGCCCATCTTTGCGTACTTTGGAGGAAGAGCTAGCTCATATTCGGGAGAACAGAGTTCGATTTCAAAGAGGAGAACAAAATGACAACCAAAGGAAAAGTCCTTGTACTGGTCTCGAGCGGTCGCGGTTTGCCCTTGAAGGATGGCAAGGTTTATACCGGCGCCGGCTACTACCTCAACGAACTGACGGTTCCGGTTCGCGCCCTGATGAAGGAGGGCTACGAGATCACTTTCGCCAACCCCAAAGGCAACGCCCCCCAAGTGGATGTGCATTCAGAAGTCGTCGATTTCTTTGGCGGGGACGCGGCCAAGCTTCAGGACTATATGTTATTCCGCGACGGCCTGACTGGGCTCAGAGATCCATCCCGCATCGCGGATGTCATCGCATCGGGCCTGGATCAATATGACGCTGTTTTCGTCCCCGGCGGCCACGGTCCGATGATCGATCTTCTCGATGATCCCGACGCAGGCACCGTGCTGAGACACTTTCATAAAACGTCCAAGCCTACGGCAGTGCTCTGCCACGGCCCGATTTCACTGCTCTCGGCGCTTCCGAATTCTAAGGAGGTGGTCGCCGCGCTGGCAGCGGGCGATGCCGCCGGAGCGCACGCCAAGGCGCAAGGCTGGATCTATGCTGGATATAAGATGACTATCTTTTCGACAGCGGAAGAGCAGCAGCGCGAGCCGCAGGAGATTGGTGGGAAGGTTCTCTTCTACCCGGACTTCGCCTTGCAAACGGCGGGCGGCGACGTGAGTGTGCGCCCTCCCTGGTCGAGCTATGTCGTTCAAGATCGCGAGCTGATCTCAGGTCAGAACCCATTCTCCGATCAAGCGCTTCTGAAACTTCTTCTACCGGCACTCGACAAGAAGAAGCTGGATTCAGCGGCATGAGATCGGGGACACTGAGAAAGAGCCAATCGAGAAAGGGACGACAGTCTTGGAGGGCGTAAATAGCGATGAAAACTACATTCGGCGGTTTTTCGCTCATGCCGCCTGAAAAATCAGGCAAGTGCGGGCCGCCCGCCTGTCAGGCTCTTGATCTTGATCGGATCACCATGGAAGGGGCTGCCCCGGGAGGAATGGATCCCATCCTCGCCGCGGCGTCTTCGCACGAAGATGTTGGTTTTGAGCCCGCCCTTGACTCTCTATCTGGGATTGTTTCTACTTGGGATCGGATTATTACACTCCACGAGATACCCGCTACTGGGGAGGACTCTTTCCCAGTTTTCGTCCGGCGATTGGAAGGGAAGCCTTACTTACGAAGGAACGCGTTGCCGCGACGCTCCATTTCAGCCGGATCGAGATCCTCCTTCCATGTCAGGAGAACCCAGACGTGGCCGAAAGGATCGCGCAGGCTTGCAGAGTTCGCCCCGTAGAACATTTCCGTGGGCGGTTGGACTTGTACTGCACCAGCCTTGAGTGCGATCCGCAGCACCGCCTCATTGTCATCAACAAGGATGTGAAGACTTGCGCTGGTGCGGCCCAGGCTTCGGGGCTCGCCGTAGAGTTTATCGTCTGGATCACCGATCATCACCACAGAGCCGTGGATGGAGATTTCGGCATGGAGGATCTTTCCGTTGGGGTCAGCGATCCGGAATAATTCGACGGCTCCGAATGCTCGTTTGTAGAAGTCGATTCCACGCGAAGCACCATCGATGTAGATATGCGGGACAACTGCATTCCGATATCGATTCGGCCTTGCATCCATTTCAGTTCTCCGCATCCCCAGCCAGCTAAACTGGCTGGCTCGGTCCGTTTTCGTTTGGATGCAAAATGCCGGTTTCCGCGGAAAGAAAAATTGGGGAACCGTTCCCAGTACTACTTAGATCCGTGCCCGCGGTGTGGTTGATTCCGGCTAGATCAGGGACCAGCTAACCCGAGCCATCCACCATACTTTGGTATCGGTCGATACGTTCGTCTAATAGATTCGTCGTCGCACTTCCGGTTTAATCAATATGCCATCTGATCGGAGCTATGTTCCGCTTTGCATTATCGAAGTCGGACAGAGCACCGAACTCACGTGTGGTTAACGCGCGGGCCGGATGGGATTCGGATTTAGCGCTGATTCCGCACACCCGCCGCTTGGTTTCGAGCAGGGTTGACTCCGCGTAGACCGTTTCGTGTCCTCTGTCCGCAAAACAATGTCAGGCCACCAGCAAGATCTTCCCGACACCACCCTTTTCTGCTGCGGCTTGAGCCTGGGCCGCTTCACTAAGTGGCAGTTTCTGGCTAATCGGAATCACTAGCTTGCCATCTCGCACCGCTTCGGCCATGAACTCGAGCGTTCCCCTGTCGAATTTCGAGAACACGTGCACCATTTTTACAGATGGATACTTCGCGGCGTTTTCCGGCGCCTCGACAACCGATGCATACACTCCTCCTGGCTTGACCTTCGCGATCAGCTTCTCGGCGGTTCTTCCGCCGACCGTATCTGCAACCGCGTCGAGCGGCGGAAGATTCGCAATCGCAGTGTCGTCGTCGGTTGCGACCATCTGATCCGCGCCGATGGTCTTCGCCTCGTCCATCTGCCTCTTCAAAACCCCCGCGATCACCGTAGCCCCGCGTTGCTTCGCAGTGAACACCGCCGAACGCCCGACATTTCCTGCAGCACCTACGACCAGAACCGTCTCGCCGGCTTTGATCCCTGTAGCTGAAAGGAGCTGGTTGCCAGTCGTCGTGACCAGCGGCAGTGCCGCCGCCTGGATCAAATCGAGCCCCTTGGGAACTTTTGCCAGAATCTCGGCTTTCACAACACAAAGTTCAGCGTAAGTATTGTCCGCCATTGCAAACACCTGGTCGCCGACGGAAAAGCCTTCCACTCCTGGCCCAAGCTTCACCACGGTCCCCGCAATGTCGACTCCGATCAACCCCGGAAACTTGAGCGGATAAAAATCTTTCGTCAATCCGGCACGCCGCTTGTAGTCGATCGGATTCACGCTTGTCGCAGCGACCCGCACCAGCACCTCGCCCGGCCCCGGAACCGGATCAGGATACTGTTCGAACTTCAGTACTTCTGGACCACCATATTGATGGACAACGATTGCTTTCATAGTTAATCTCCTTGCCAAAAAGTTAGATGAACGAAACTGGAATTGGTCGCTGAGTCGATCGGATCCGACGCACCGGTTCTGGCGCTCAACGTTGGCTCGTCTCCACTGAAGTTCGGAATTTCGCCCACTTCAGAACGTCCCAGATCTCGCACTGCAAGTAAAAGCCTGACGAGATCGAAGGCACTATGACTCCTTCACTGACGGCATCCTGAACAACTTCGTGCGCTGCTTCATAACCCGGAATCTGCACTCGCTTGGCGAGTTCTATCAGCTCTCGCGATGGAATCTCACGTTCAGCAATCATCGAAAGCAGTAACATAAGACCGTCCGGACCGGCGAACCTGTCAAGAGCTAATCCCTCCACGATGCCACGGTTCTTTCTGAATTCGACTCGCGGATTGTACTGACATCCGTACGGCGCTGGCCATCTTGGGCTCGCATTGATACGGTGAACTAAGCGCAAACCGCTTACTCTCGGCTTTCCCTTAGTGTCCTCTGCCGCAAGCCACTCCACCCAGCCGGCCTGCAGATCCACCACATATTCGCCGCAACTATCACAACGCCAACCGGATCGAATGGATTCATCTCTCGGCATAACATTCACCAACTTCACAGATATCTACACGGTTCTTCCTCGTTAGGTTCCTTGGCGCAGCCTCGTTATGCTTTTCTTTGAGGATGAATGCCCAGGTCGTGCCATGACGTTTCCGCAAGGTTGACGTCGTAATAATTCGCAGCTTTCTCGATGTTCGCGAACGCCAAAGCACGGTCGGCATCGGAGACGTCGATGACTTGATCGAAGCGCGCGACCGCATTACGCACGTGTTGCGCATCGGTCAGCGGTTCTTTGCGCTGCTTCGGAAACGCGTAGACGCTGTCGGGTAGGTCGCTCTGCATCGGCAGGCGTCCGTGTTTCTCGTGGGGTTTCCAGGTCGCTTCCGGCATGTCTTTGCCATCCTCTCTGCAGACATTTCAAGGGGTTCTTCATTCGATTGTGCGGGGCTCCCAGCTCGATGTTGCCCTGGCCCGACCGAATCGCCTGCAATGAAACGATTACAAACCAAAGTCCTGTGGCGAATCAATTGGACGATGGTATTGGCGGCACCTTAAGTATTGGGATCTCGGAGAAAAAGTTTCCGAGCAGGGAACCGACCGGGCCCGCCAGCGGTCCGAACGTGATGGACATCAATCGTTTGATGATCGACGAAGTGTTCGTGTCCCCTGACGGGCACACTGGCACTAATCCAATGCAGGTCGAGTTAATGAGTGCGGCCTTGAGCATTGAAATTACAGATTTGCCCGATCAGGAGATGACCGATGACGATCACCTGTGTGATCCGCTATGAGATTGATCCGTTCCAGCGAGATGAGTTCAAGAAGTACGCCGAGAATTGGGGGCGCATCATTCCACGCTGCGGCGGCCACCTTGTCGGATATTTTCTTCCTTATGAAGGCACCAACAATGTGGCGTGGGGTTTGATAGCCTTTGACAGTCTGGCCTCCTACGAGGCCTACAAGGCGAGGTTGAGAGCGGATCCCGAGGCTCGCGAGAATTTTGCCTTGGCGCAGAGCAAGCGATTCATCCTGCGCGAAGAGAGGAACTTCGTGGAGACCGTCAAGGCAACGTTCGGCCTTCCATCGACGCTCGCAAAATCGAGGTGAACGGAAATGGCGACCCAAGCTGAAAAGGGAAGAGCGTTTCGCGCGCTTCACCTGCGCGAAAATGCATTCATCATTCCTAACCCATGGGATGCTGGAACCGCGCGACTGCTGGCGCATCTGGGCTTTGAGGCGCTCGCCACCACCAGTGCTGGCTATGCTTTTTCCACGGGCAGGCAGGATGGCTCGATTGGTCGCGACGAAACTCTGGCGCACGTGGCTGCCATCGTCTCTGCCACCGATCTGCCGGTCAGTGCCGACCTCGAGAATGGTTTTGGAGACTCCCCGGAAATGGTCGCGGAAACTATCAGGCTGGCGGCAACTGCGGGGCTCGCCGGAGGTTCCATCGAAGACCGGTCGCGCGAAGTGGGTGGTCCGATCTACGCCCACGGCCTTGCGGTGGACCGAGTCGTTGCAGCGGCGGAGGCGGTGCGTGATCTGCCGTTTCCATTCACTCTGACCGCACGCGCGGAGAACTACCTCGCCGGACGTCCCGACCTCAAAGACACGATCAAGCGACTACAGGCGTATCAAGAGGCGGGCGCCGATGTTCTTTACGCGCCCGGCCTCACCAGCCAGGACGACATCGTTGCTGTGGTCACTTCTTTGGATCGCCCGGTGAACGTCGTGATGGGACTGCAGGGTGTGCAGCTAAGTCTAAAGGCTCTCTCCGCGATTGGGGTCAAGCGCGTCAGCGTCGGCAGCGCGCTCTCTCGGGCCGCTCTGGGCGCCTTTCTCCGCGCCGCGCGAGAGATGCGCGAGCATGGGACTTTCGCCTTCGCGGAGGAGGCCGTCAGTTATAAGGAGCTCAACGCGATCTTCAAGACCTGAGACCGGGATCTTCGCCGAGAAACCGATCAGATGAGACGCGCAGGACAACTTTGACGCGCCGGTTCGCGTCCCGCTCTTTAGAGTAAACGTGACCGCAGTGCCGGGTTGCTACAAGTTGCGCGCCGAGGACAATTCGTCAGACATCGAAGTATCAACGTGAATTCTCCTGCGGCACGGAATTTACTGACCGCTGGCTCATTGGGGTAGAAGCTCCCATCTTGTAACAGAACTCTTCGGCAAGGAATCTACCGGAGTATTTTGTAATTTCGAGACGTTTCCCTGTTGCCTCATGTTCCGCATTCACGCTTTGATGCTTGACGAAGCTCTGCCAGTACTCAAACTGTAGATTTCTACCGTCGGAGGTGCAATTTGCGAAGACATTGGATGACGCTGGCATGGCTGTTTGTAGCGACGGGTCTGCTGCCCGCGAATTCACAAGCACAGTGGAGGACACGATGGGAATATGAAGGGCCCAAAGGGCCCGAACATTGGAGTGAGCTGGATCCAGACTACGCCCTCTGCAATGCCGGGAAGGAACAATCGCCCATCGACATTCAAGATGCGGAGAAAGCCGCCCTGCCCGCCCTGCGCTTTGAATCCAAGAGCGGCCCGCTCAAATATTTACTGAATAACGGCTACACCATCCGAGTGGACTACCATGACGCTCCGGGAATGGGGAACCTTCTCATGGTGGGAGACCAGCACTACCAGCTAATTCAATTCCACTTTCACCGTCCCAGCGAAGAATACATTCACGGCAAGCAATACGACATGGTGGCTCATTTGATGTACCGAACCAGCGATGGGAAAGTTGCGGGAGTTGCAGTTCTTCTGAAGGCGGGCAAGGCGAACGCGACCATTCAGCAGATTTGGGAACATATGCCGAAGACTGAGAGCAGGAAGTTAGCTGATTTTTCCCATCCCGGGGAGGAGATCTCCGGATTGAAGATTAATCCCAGTGGCCTGCTGCCCCGCGAGCTCGGGTATTACATGTACATGGGCTCGGTGTCAGCCCCGCCCTGCGCTGAGGGCGTTACGTGGTATGTGCTGAAGACTCCGGTGGAGATGTCGGCGGCGCAGATCGACGCCTTCGCCAAGCTCTATCCGCACGATGCTCGCCCCCTTCAACCACTGAATGGACGCATCGTGAAAGAGAGTCGATGATCGAGCACGGAAGTTGGCAGTCGTTATACGCTGTCTCCATCTATTAAATTTGCGAGGGAAGTATGACGAAACTGGAAACGATTCTGAAGCGTTTTGAAGAGCCCGACGAGGTGCGGACGTTTGAAAAAGGAAAGTTCGAACTCGTTCACATTGGGGGCATGACGATTGGCCGCGCCACCTACCAGCCCGGATGGAAGTGGTCGGTGCATGTGGGGCCGAGTGTGGGCGCATCGCGCTGCAACGTCGAACACGTTGGGCTGGCGCTCTCCGGCTGCGCCACGGCTGCAATGGAGGATGGCACGATTCACGAACTGCGCGCGGGCACGCTCTTTTACATTCCGTCCGGCCCGCCGGGTCACGATAGTTGGGTGGTGGGCGATGAGCCCTATGTCTCACTGCATTTTCTGGGCGCGGACCATTACGCGAAGAAGTAGCGCGTTTGCGTCTTTGATTCAGGAGGAGGCTCGTGCGTCTTTACATCTTCGCCGTGTAACATCAAACGCGAACGCCGAAGCGGGTCATCATTTCGCGACGTCCAAGATTTGTAATATCCAGGGCTCGGCTGTCGAGGTCTGGAATAACCCATTTTCGTTTCAGGGCAACCTTCAACAAGGCGCCACCGAGCGCGCCGCCGAGGTGCGGTCGCCGCTCGCTCCAGTCCAAACATGCGTAGGCGAAGCGCCGGCGCAGCGCCCGGGTTGCTTCAACGTCAATCCCAAGACCCTCCAGTGCTTTCGTCCCATCGAAGTTGAGGTCGTAGGCCCTGTCCTTGCCCTTCGGGCCGGCGTGCAGCCATCCCAGCGTTTTGAAGCGGTCGTGGAGTAAAACCCCGATTGTGCCTGCCAGGTGATCGTAGCAAGTCCGTGCCACACGGAGCCGGCTGGGCGTGCGCGGAAGGAATTTTGTGCGCGTGCCACTGGCGAGAACGCTGAGCCCTTCCAGGGCGCGAGCCACGTCGGGCCCGGCCAGACTGTAGAAACGATGTTTGCCCTGCACCAACACATTCACCAGGCGCGCCGTCTTCAATCGATCCAGGTGGACGCTGGTAGTTGATGGACTTACGGCAGCCACGACTGAAAGCTCAGTGCTGGTTCGTGCGTGGCCATCCAACAGGCAGTAGAGGATGCGAGCCCGCGCCGGTTCGCCAATCGCCGCGGCAATTTTCGAAACTGCGTCATCCGTGGAGTTGTCAACAGTCACGCTTGTATCGTAGACGAAATGTGAATGCCGATCAACTCTCTCTCATCATCCGCGTGACAATGCTTCGATCGCTGATAAATTATTCAGAGGTTAAAGTGTAGTCTCTGAGTACGAAAACCTTCGAGAGGGGAGCCGACATGAAGATCGGAGTCTACGTGTATGGCATTTCGTCAGCCGCTGCCGGCGTTATGGATCTCATCTGGCGTGATTTCGATGAGGACCATCAACCGATTCAGGCCTTGGGGGACCACATTCCTGGCCGTGAGATCTTCGCGTATATTACTGCTGCCTTGCTGATCGCCGGAGGCTTGGCGATCCTGTGGCGCCGCAGCGCGCGGGCCGGTGGGGCCGCGCTGGCCTTCATCTATTTTGTGTTTACCGTGTTCTGGTTGCCTCGACTCTATTGGGCGCCTCACATTCTCGGGTATCGAATTCCCGTCTATATCGGCATATTGGCGGGAGTCGGTTCCCAACTCATTGTGTTCGCCGCAGGTGCATTGGTCTACGCGTCGCTGGCCAAGCGCGAGTCTTTATGGCCGCGAACAATTGTTTTCGCGCGCTGGATATTTGGACTCTCCGCAATCGATTTCGGCTTGTCGCATTTGACCGACCTTAAAGACAACGTCATGTATGTGCCGCAGTGGATGCCTCTGGGAGCACATTTCTGGATCATCCTGACTGGAACCTGCTTCGTACTCGCAGGTCTCGCCATACTCTCGGGAATTCAGGCCTCGCTGGCGGCGTGGCTGCTTGGCTTGCAGTTTTTGGCTTTTAACCTGATCGCGTTGCCCCAGTTCATCCTGGCCAATCCCAAGGACCATGGTGCCTGGGGCGGTTACGCCTACAACTTGGCCGCGGTAGGAGCCGCCTGGATACTCGCCGCCTCACTCAGTGAAGTTGCAAGGAATTATCGCCGTCCGCTGGAACTGTAAGACCTCGAGCGAAACGTGAGTCAAGGTCCTTCCAATGGCGCTAACTGCTGGGATCCGCTTCATGGTCAATTTGATCCGCAACGAAGCGAGGCAGAGCCTCTTTTTCTAATCTGGCAGCCAGGTTAGTCGGGTGCGACAGGCGGAGGATGTGGAGAATGGAACGATTTAAGCTGCCCGGCGGCCCGCTTGCCTATCTTGTTCTTGTGCTCAGCGTGGCAGCAACCTGGTCGTGCAGTTCTGTGCCGAGTAAGGGAATCTACATGCCAGGGCTGGGAACACGTCCGCAATTAATGTTTGCCTGTTGCAATCAGGGAAGGAGGCATTGAGCGCCTTGTTCGCCGACCCTGCCGTGTTCGCCGAACTGAAAGAACTCCAGGCCGGGCTTGCTGTTCCAATCGATGATCTGAGTCCCGAGCGGGCACAACTGATCCACCAATTAAACGACGCGGGGCTGCCAGTATCTGCGTGGATTGTGCTGCCCGGGGAACAGGGTTATTACATCAATGCCAGTAATGCGCCGCAGACTGCGCGTCGTTTTGCGGAATTCGACAAATGGAGTCGAGAGAACAAACTGCAATGGACCTCTATTGGGCTCGACATCGAGCCAGACTTCCGAGAGTTCCACTGGCCAAAATGGCGCCTGACATGGACGCTGCTGCGGCGGGCTTTTGACAGTGAGCGAGTCAGCGAGCCGCGACGGGCGTATGCCGCGCTGGTTCACGAAATGCAAGCCCAAGGCTACCGCGTCCAGACGTGTCAGTTCATTTTTATGGCGGACGAGCGGAAGGCGCATTCCACGGCGCTGGAGCGGCTGTTCGGGTTGGTGGATGTGCGCGGCGACGAAGAAGTACTGATGACCTACAGCAGCTTTAATCACAAAGCGGGAGCCGCGATGGTGTGGAGCTACGGCCAGGATACACAGGCTGTGGTGGTGGGAAGTACGTTAGGCTCCGGAGACCCGACACTGGACGCGAAGTATGGTCCGCTGAATTGGGATGAGTTTTCGCGAGATACGATTGTGGCCAGTCATTTTTCACGTCAAGTGGGCATATTCAATTTGGAAGGTTGCGTTCGACAGGGGTTCTTGCCGCGATTGAATGCGATGGATTGGACCCAGGGAGTGGAAATCCCGGCTGCGGCGTTAGCGAGAATGCGCAGGTTTCGAGCCATGGTGCAAGCGATCCTGTGGACGGCATCGCACCTGCTGTACTTCGTGATTATATTTATGCTCGCTCGTGATCTGGCTGGTTCGAAGGCGAATCCGCCGGAAACCAGCCACACACCGGGTCATCTCATAGGCCCAGGGCCTGCACCTGCTCCTCGGTTTCGTAACCAAGCCAGTGCGCGACCTCGTGCCAGACCACGCGTTTTACTTCCGCCCGCAAGTCTCCTCGGGAGCATCGCAGGATAGGGCCGCGAAAAACGAATATGAGGTCGGGAGCATAGTTCAGTTGCCCGTGCGAGCGCTTCGTCCGAAGTGTGCCGCTATACAGGCCCAGCAGTTCGGTGCCGCGACGCCATTTCTTTTTTTCCGCCATGTCCTGCAATACGTCGGAGGGCGGCTCGTCGACGACTTGAATGCCGGGGAAGTCTGGAAGATCTTTGATTTTTTGGGGCAGAGTGCTGTAGGCCCACTCCACCATCTCCTCAAAGCTTTCCGGATTTGCGGCGCCGGCCATGAGGCCAACTTTATCACCCAGGGCGCGCGGGATGGATAGGTGAGGAGAGAGTCGGGCATAATAGTTGGACTCACTTGAGTTTCAAGAACGGGGTTCAGCACTTGCAGAAATTCAGATCGCGGGTAGCGCGTCGTGCCGTTTGGTGTGTTCTTCTTTCGCTGACTTTCCTGTTGCTCACCGTCGCCGCCGTGGCTCAGTCGGTTCCTCCGGAATTGATGAATGAGCTCAAATGGCGGTTGATTGGGCCTTTCCGTGGCGGACGCGCGGTCGCCGTCGCCGGTGTGCCGGGCGATTCGACCACATTTTATTTTGGCTCCGTCGATGGCGGAATTTGGAAAACGACGGATGCCGGCGTGGTGTGGTCGCCGATTTTTGACGGCCAGTCCGTGGCCTCGATCGGCGCGCTGGCGGTGGCTCCGTCCGATCCCAAAACGATTTACGCCGGAACCGGCGAGTCTGATATTCGCGAGGATCTATCTTCCGGCAACGGCATGTATAAGTCCACGGACGCAGGCGCGACGTGGCATCACATCGGTCTCGACGATACGCGACAGATCAGCCGCATTGTGATTGATCCGCAGAATGCGAACGTCGTTTACGTGGGCGCTTTGGGACACGCGTTCGGCCCCAACGATGAGCGCGGCGTTTATAAATCTGTCGACGGCGGCGCGCATTGGACGCATGTCCTCGACCTCGGGCCTGAGATCGGGGTTTCCGATCTGGCGATGTGCTCCGGCTCTCGGCAGCTTTTATTTGCCGGCGCGTGGCACGTGCAGCGTCCGCCATGGAGCGCGTATGCCCCGATTGACGGCGCTGGCAGCGGCCTCTACCGTTCGCAGGATGGCGGCAAGACGTGGTCTCGTCTCGAAGGGAAAGGCTTGCCCGACGGCGATTGGGGACGCGTGGGAGTGGATGTCGCGCCCGACGGCAAGCGCGTGTATGCGCTGATCGCCGTGCAGTCCGAGTCGCAGGGCCAGAGCGTGACTCGAAAATCCGGCCTCTATCGCTCTGACGATGGCGGCGACACCTGGGCGCTCGCGAATTCCGCGCCTCCGCTCACCAGCCGCGCGTGGTATTTCAATCGCATCACGATAGATCCGAATCATCCCGATGTGATCTACATGCCGAATGTCGCGTTATATCGATCAGAGGATGGCGGGAAGACGGTCTCGGTGGTGCGCGGGGCGCCGGGCGGCGACGACTATCACCAGCTTTGGATTGATCCGAAAAATTCTTCGAGCATGGTGCTTGGAACGGATCAGGGAACCACCATCAGCCTGAATCGCGGCCAGACCTGGAGCAGTTGGTACAACCAGCCCACTGCGCAGATGTATCACGTGACCACCGACAACCAGTTTCCGTACACGGTTTACGGCGCGCAGCAGGATAGCGGCAGCGCCGCGGTTCTCAGCCGTACCGATCATGGCAGCATTACGCCGCGCGACTGGTTTCTTCCCGGCGGCAGCGAGAGTGGATACCTGGTCGTCGACGCGAACGATCCCGACATTATTTATTTAAGTGGAACCTATGGTTCGGTCAGCCGCTTCAACAAGCGAACCGGATTCAGTCAGGACATTACTCCGTGGCCAGCGGTTGCATTCGATGCTGAGATCAATCAGCGCAAGTATCGCGATCCCTGGACGCCTCCGCTGGTTCGTTCGCCGATTGAGCCGGCGAAGCTTTATCTCGGAACGCAATATGTGATGACGACCAGCGATGGCGGCCTGCACTGGGAAACCATCAGCCCTGATCTGACGGGATCGACCGGGGAGAAGATGTCGTCAAGCGAACCGAATGCGAGTCGCGTTGCGCCAAATCTCGAAAACGCCAAGCGTGCCGGCTACGGCGTCGTATTCACGATCGCACCATCGCCGCTGAATCGCGATCTGATCTGGGCGGGAAGCGATACGGGATTGATTCATGTGACGCGCGATGGCGGGAAGAACTGGAAAGATGTCACGCCGCCCGGATTGGCCGTCTGGAGCCAGATCTCGTTGATCGAGGCGTCGCATTTCGATCCCGCAGTCGCGTATGCCGCCGTCAATCGCAGCCGGGTCGACGATCGGACGCCTTACATTTATCGAACGCGAGACTATGGAGCGACCTGGCAGCCGATTACGAGTGGCATTTCTGCGCCCGCATTTTTGCGCGCGGTGCGCGAAGATCGGCAAACTAAGGGATTGCTGTTCGCTGGAACGGAATTCGGCGTGTATGTTTCCTTTGACGATGGCGATCACTGGCAGTCTTTGCAATTGAATCTGCCGGTCACCGGAGTGCGCGACCTCGTAATTCACGGCGACGATCTGGTCGCTGCCACCTACGGGCGTTCCTTCTGGATTCTCGACGACATCGCGCCGCTTCGCCAAATGCAGAAAGCTGACGCGAGCGGAATGAAAGCTCCATGGCTTTTCTCTCCGGCCACGGCGATTCGCGTAGATAACGATTCGTTCGTGGGCACGCCGTTGCCGCCCGAAGAGCCTGCGGCCGCCAATCCTCCGAACGGCGCGATGATCGATTACTTCCTTCCGGCTGCGGCGAATACGGTGCTGCTGGAAGTTTTCGATTCGCAACAGAATCTCGTGCGGCGATTTTCGTCCGAGCGACGTACTTCTGAAGAGCAGGTTCCGGCGAAATATCTTCCACTTCCCATCGCCGCGCGGTGGTTCACCAAGCCGGAAGTTCTGGAGAAAACTTCCGGCGTGCACCGCTTTGTGTGGAACCTGACATGGGGCGCGTCGGGAGGCCCGACCCCCGACGAGGACACCGACTACCATCGGCCGAGTGGACCGAAGGCTGTGCCGGGGACGTACCAGATTCGCCTCACCGTCGATGGCAAAGCGCAAAGCCAGCCGCTGACCATCGTGATGGATCCGCGCTCGCCCGCGACTGCTGAGACACTCGCGCAACAGTTGCAGTTAGGTCTTCAGATATTTGCGGAAACCACTGCGCCGCGACATGCCCTCGCCGAAATCGCGTCAGTTCAAAAACAGTTGGCCGATGCGCAGAAGAAAGTGGAAGAAACTGCGACTGCACAAAACGCACCGATCAAGGCGGAGCTCTCGGGCGCTCAATCCACCCTTGCGAAAATTGTGATGAGTAAGGATGCGGAGCAGGATGGCCCCGGGTTACAGGAGGCCTACGCCGGACTCGTATCGGCTCTGCGCGTGGTCGAGAGTGGAGATCGTGCCGTGCCTTCGCAGGCCGTCGCGGTTTATGAGCAGTTGAGTCCGCAGGTGAAGGCGCGTCTCGCCGAGTGGACGCGGTTCAAGCAAACCAACCTGCCACAACTCAACCAGAAACTGCATGAGGCCAACCTCGATTCCATTGTGATTGGTGAAAAATAAAACGCAGACCACCCGAGTTTTCTTTCGCACGTACCGCTTACTTTTTTCCGGTGAGTTGCCGAATCAGGTTGACCTCGGCCTCTCGATAGGGCGTTCCGTCGGGCCGCAGCACTTCGTGGAACCACACCGGCGGCGGATGAACGATGTAGGGATGCTCCCAGGATTCCCACGGAAAATAAGTTTGCGTTTTTCCGGCGACGAAGCCCCAATTGATCGCTCCGACGTGTTCCTGTTTTGCAATCGGCAAAATCAGGTCGAAGGTGCTGCCCTCGGGGCGCGCCATAAATTCCGTGCAGATGACCGGCCGGTTATATTTCTGCAGCCAGTGCACCTCGCGCTGGAAATATTCCGGCCACGTGTAATTGTGAAAAGTGATGATGTCGGATTCGCGCAGCTGAATCTGCTGCAGTTCGCCGAGATCTTTTCCGTCCGGCGATTCCTCTGATCCCCAGATTCCGCTGGTCAGTGGCTGCGAAGGATTCGCGGCGCGCGCCCACTCGAACACTTGCGGCAACAGCGCCTTCACTCTCGCCTCTTTGTCTTTGAGTTCCTCATCCGAATAACTTCCCTCATTGTCGGCGCCGGGTTCGTTCCACACGTCCCAGGCGAGGATGCGATCGTCTTTGGCGAAGGCTCCGACGATGCCCTTCACATAAGTTTCGAGGCGCGGATACTGCGCGGGATCGCCGAGCGCCGCTGCGCCCGGACTCTGCACCCATCCTGAATTGTGAATGCCGGGAACCGGCGGATGTTGCGGTCCGAGGTGAGGCAAGGGATCCCAGCAGGAATCGAAGATCACGAACATGGGCCGAATGTGATGCCGGGCTGCGACGGTGAGGAACTGATCGATGCGCTTCTGAAATCCGGCAGCGTCCTGTTGCCACAGCAGGTCATGCAGAAAAACCCGCATGGTGTTCATGCCCATGGATTCGGCCCATCCGAATTCAGTGTCGATCTCGGCGGGATCGAACGTCGCCTCCTGCCACATCTCAAGCTGGTTGATGGCGGACTTGGGAACGTAATTGCTTCCCACCAGCCAGGGCTGTTGCGCGTACCAGGCATTCGCCTTTTGCTCGGTCCAGCGCGCGGATTGCGCGGAGAGTGCAGATGTACACAGGATGATCGCGAAAAGCAGAGGCCTGCAGAAAGCGAATGCGAATCTTTTCATTGCTCGGAACTCTCCGTGCATTTATATCCTTCGAGGGGCGGGAATTTCAATGCTTCGCGCAGAAGTGGGAGTGCGGAATATTTGTAAAAAGAGTCAGGGGATACCGCGTTGTCCGGTCTTGCTCGGTGAGTGTAATGGGGATGTTACGACAACGGTGATGGTACGCTATCGCGTATGAGCAATCAGAGCGCTTCGGTCTTGCAATTCATCAGGGGGCAAGAGATTTGCCAGATTGCCTTCGGCATGTACGACCTCCAGTTCAACTGGGGCGATGGTGGACTCTCCTGTACCGGACGGGTGGTTTACGCACCAAGCACTGGAGGGGAAGTCGTCTGGACCGAGGGTCACCCGTTCGATGCAGTACCAGTGCTGCGTCTGCTCCAGCAGAGAATCGAATCGTTTGACGGCTCGTCAGAAGGGGAACTGAGATTGCGATTCTCAAACGGTGATCGTCTGACCGTGGAACGCGACGATGGGCCCGAAGGCTTCACAATTCACCAAGTGGGACAGCCGCTCATTGTCGGATGACCAGGAACTTGAGTGTAATCGGGATGTTTCGCCAACTATTAAGGTTTTAGATTAGCAGGCTGCTGAAAAAGTCGTTCAAAGCCGAACTTTTCTCTTATGGATTTCGTACTGTCATCATGACGGGTCTTCGCCCTAATTTGGCTTGCGAGGTCAGTTACATGAGCACACCCATCTCAGAAATTCAGACTGTAAGAGATTCGCGGAGTCATCTGCTCTGCTGGACCGAATCATTGATCTTAGGTTTGGGGGTTCCCGCTGCGATTTGGGTTGTTTCAAGGGTCATTTCACTCTCCGTTCCTGCGGCTGTTCACGGCTCACCGGCGTCACGTTTCCTCCTTTGGATTCTTGGGGGCGTGATTGTCGAGTGGTCGTTCGTGATCGCGCTTTGGTTTGTCGTGCGGAGCCGCCGCTCTTCTTTTAGAGACCTCGGTGTTTGGGGCTTGGGAACGTGGCACGCCTGGGTGATGGCGCTGCTGTTCGCTGCTCTTTCGATTGGCAGCAATCTCCGATTCCTTCCCCGAATGCACATCCCGATTTCAAACGCGTTTTTTCCACATGGATTTCACCTAGTCGCTGCGCTCCTTATGGGAATCACTGCCGGATTTTGCGAAGAGGTTCTGTTTCGCGCCTTCCTGATGAGCGAGTTCGCTAAGGCTGGATACAGCAAAGCCATGCAGGTCTTGATGCCCGGCTTTGCGTTTGGGCTAGCGCACGCGGGCTACCTGAATCAGGGTCTTCTTGTTTGGCTCGGCATCATGCTACCCACCGCTTTTCTTGGGATGATGTGGGGCACAGCCTACCTATTGGGCCGCCGGAGCTTGGTTCCGGTGACTGTCGCTCATTTCTTGAATGACGCGACAGCGCTCCCTTGGATCACGTTCTTTATGATAACTGCCCACTAGCGTGCCTCACCATGAAGTGCCGACTGTTGCAATCAGGATGTTACGTCAATGCTGTTTCTCGAATCTGCTTGCAGGCTGCGTACCAAGTCGGTGAGAGACATGCGTGCCGGGTTCTATGCGTGGCAAGGGCCACGTATCGCTATCGCAGCCATTTGGATCCACGAACTGAGTTGCGGATGCGTATCCGCGAAATCGCTCAGTCGAGAGTGCGCTACGGGTACCGCAAAATCCGCGCGCTGTTGAACCGCGAGGGCTGGAATGTAGGCAAATACCTGGTTTGCCGACTGTATAAGGAAGAAGGGATGACGCTGAAGAAGATGCGCCCACAGCGCAAGCGAAAAGCGATAAAACATCGGGAAGAACGGTTCAAAGCAACGGGACCCGACCAGGCGTGGAGCATCGACTTCGTCGCGGACCAACTCCAGGACGGGCGACGCTTCCGTGCACTGACGGTCGTGGATATCTTCACACGAGAGGGCGTGGCCATCGAGGTAGGACAGAGCCTGAAGGGAGACGATGTAGTGCGAACCTTGAATCGGTCCAAGAGTAAGCGCGGGGTACCGAAACTGCTGTTTTGCGATAACGGGAGCGAGTTCAGCAGCCAGGCCATGGATCTATGGGCTTATCAGAACGGAGTGAAGATCGATTTCTCTCGACCGGGCAAGCCGACCGACAACGCGTTTGTCGAGTCATTCAACGGGACTTTCCGCGCCGAGTGCCTGGACGCCCACTGGTTCAATGATCTCGATGAAGCAAAGAGGATCATCGAAGACTGGCGGCGGGAATACAATGAGAGTCGTCCTCACCGAGCTCTCGGAGAAAGGACACCAAGCGAGTTCGCCAGTCAAATCGCGGCTAGCCGCGATCTGACTGATCTTAAACCAGCCGGAGACTAACTCTCAGCTTGGTACAAAAATGCTGGGCCCTTCAACAAGGCGTTACACTAACACTCCACTTGGTACAAAAGATCGGTCTGGTCACTGAGCGAGCGCATTGTGGAATACAACGACCGCATCGAGCAGTTGGCGCAGCAGAATTATCCGCAGGTGGCGCTGCTGAAGCAGATCAAGGGTGTGGGCACGCTGATCGCGCTGACTTATATGCTGACGCTGGAAGATCCGCATCGCTTCCGCAAGAGCCGCGACGTGGGCTGCTATCTGGGACTGCAGCCAGGACGCAGGAACTCGGGAAAGAGTGAACCGCAGATGCATATCAGCAAAGAAGGCGATCCGTACTTACGCACGTTGTTGGTGCAGGGAGCGCAACACATCTTGGGACCATTCGGCATCGATTGTGATCTGCGGCGCTGGGGCCTGAAGCTGGCGGAGCGCGGTGGGAAGAACGGAAAGAAACGAGCGATCGTGGCCACGGCCAGAAAGCTGGCGGTGCTGCTGCATCATCTGTGGGTGAGCGGAGAAGTGTACGAACCGTTGCACAACTGCAGCCGAACGACCGTGGCCGCAGCCGCGTAAAACAATAAAGCAAAAACAAAATCGTTCCAAGGAAGGAAAAGACAAAAGCCCAAAGCCGAGTTCCGGTGACTGCGTTAATGGCCTGGCCCAGGTTCCACTCTGAAAGAGCAGAACCACAGGGCGCCAAACAGATAGCAGCACCGGCTGAACCGAGAACGCCCAACTTGCACCGAGCGAAAACAAATCGCTCCTCGAGAGTGCGGATGGAAGCATGGCGACAGTGGCTAACTCGGCGAAGGGAAAACCAAATGAACCACCAAGACGATCAAGAATCGACTTGACTCCGACCGGCCTTCTCATGGAAGGCCGTTACACTCAGAATCCCTGCTCAGGGCATTTTGAGTGCTATGGGGATATTACAACAGTCAATCTAGGTTCCTGTTGACTGTTTGTCCGTATTTCTGCAATTATCGAAATATATTCTTGATTTCATCACTCAGGAAGGGTGCTATGCCTATCGCTCACCGCAACATTCTTTTCTTGTGTACCGGAAATACCGCCCGGTCGATCATGGCTGAAGCCATTTTGAACTATCGAGGAAGACCGACCTTCACGGCCTACAGCGCGGGCAGTCACCCAGCGGGGGCGGTCCGACCAGAGGCGCTGGCGCAGCTGGAAAGGGCTCACCTCCCCACGGAAGGGTTGCGCAGCAAAGGCTGGGACGAATTTGCACAACCCGGCGCGCCGCATCTGAACTTCGTATTCACGGTTTGCGACAATGCTGCGAACGAAGTATGCCCTGTCTGGCCAGGCCAACCCATGACCGCCCACTGGGGAGTTCCGGACCCAGCCGCGGTTGTGGGAGATGCTGCTGAAATCGAACGGGCCTTCCGAAACGCATTTTTTCTCCTCGATCGCCGCATCGGCCTTTTTCTTTCTTTGCCTCTGGCGACTCTTGATCGGCTGGCACTCAAGAAGGCCGTGGACGACATTGGACAGCAAAGATGAAAACGACGAGCCGCCTGGGTTTTCTCGACCGCTATCTCACCCTCTGGATCTTCGGAGCGATGGCGTTCGGCGTCGCTTTGGGATGGCTGGTGCCCGGAATCGTCCCCTTCCTGAATCGCTTCAGCGTCGGCACTACTTCGATTCCTATCGCCGTGGGGCTCATCGTCATGATGTATCCACCCTTCACCAAGGTACGCTACGAGGAGTTGCGCGAGGTCTTCCGCAACAAACGTGTGCTCGGTCTGTCGCTCGTTCAGAACTGGGTGATTGGGCCGATCCTGATGTTTGCTTTGGCCATCCTGTTTCTGCGTGGGTACCCCGAATATATGGCCGGGCTAATCATGATCGGCCTTGCCCGCTGCATCGCGATGGTCATCGTGTGGAACGAACTAGCCAAAGGCGACACCGAGTATGCCGCCGGCTTGGTGGCTTTCAACTCCGTGTTCCAGGTTTTTTTCTACTCGTTTTACGCTTGGCTTTTCATTACCGTGCTGCCCGCAAAACTCGGCCTTCGCGGTGCTGTCGTGCATGTCTCAATGGCGGAGATTGCAGAAAGTGTATTCATCTACTTGGGCATTCCGTTCCTCACCGGATTATTGACGCGAGCGCTGCTGTTGCGAGTAAAAGGGCGGGATTGGTACGACCACAGCTTCGTTCCGCGAGTGAGCCCCCTGACCCTGATCGCGCTGCTCTTCACTATCGTGGTGATGTTTTCCCTGAAAGGTGCATACATCGTTCGGCTGCCGTTGGATGTCCTGCGGATTGCCCTACCTCTGCTGATCTATTTCGTGGTGATGTTTCTCGTTTCCTTCTACATGGGGAAAAAGTTGGGAGCAGACTACTCAAAGACAGCCACGCTTGCGTTCACCGCCGCGTCGAACAATTTTGAACTGGCAATCGCAGTCTCAGTATCGGTATTCGGAATAAACTCTGGAGCGGCCTTTGCTGCCGTCATTGGACCATTGGTGGAGGTCCCGGTCATGATTGGACTAGTTAATGTGGCCTTCTTTTTTCAGCGTCAATACTTTCCGAATCCACCAGCGCAAGAGGTGAAAATGGCGAGGCTCGTTGGATAACTGTTGTTACCAGGCCATTTCACGCTTTGAGCTGCAAAGTGGGATTTTGAGCGTAATGGGGATTTTGCAACAATTACCGACTGCTACTGTCAGAATGGCGCAGTCTGCCGTCTTGAATCTCGAAGCTCAGCGTGTGCTCAGTGCCGCGCCAAACGTTCCCCTCATTCTGGCTCCTTGCCAGCCAACGGCACAGGATTGGGAGACCCTCCGCGACCAATAGCTGTTCTGCCGCGTGCCGCTGTTGGCTTGGAACAGCCCACACCGTTATCAGGCATCTGCCGCGAACGGTAGGGTGCCCTTGCCACTCAGGAACGAAACTCGCATCCAGAACAATATTGGAGTGCCGATGTCCCACATAGCGCACGGAGTACACTGCCGCATACACCGACGCCGAGTGAAGAGCGGAATCCAAGAGAGAACGCTTGAGTGGATAGCCAAGCTCCCTGCCAATCTTGTCCTTGGAAAACGAGTACGGCTCCTCGATGGGCTTGTCCGGCGGGATTTCGGGCTGCTCGCTCATCTCGGTAAGACTACACCGAGATTAACTATTGAGAACAGATGGGATGAGAAGGCCGGTCTCCGACGGGATGCTGTACGCTCCCAAGTTATCGACGCGCTTTGAAGCGCAAGAGATAAAGGAGACCGGCAATGAAGAAGGTTAGCATCGCAGCGACAAAGCAGAGCAGAAATATTTCGCAGCAGAAACTGACGATTGGATTGGATCTGGGAGATCGCAACAGTTGGTACTGCGTGCTGAATGAAGCCGGCCAGATACAACTGGAGCAGCGGGTCCGCACCAATGCGAAAGCGTTGCAGGAAGTTTTCGGGGCGATGCCACGCAGTCGGATCGCTCTGGAAATCGGAACGCATTCGCCCTGGATCAGTCGCTTGCTCCGCGAGTTGGGGCATGAAGTGATCGTGGCGAATGCGCGCAGGGTACGGCTGATCGGGGAGAGCCGCAAGAAAGACGACGGCATGGATGCGCAGACGCTGGCGCGGTTGGCGCGAATCGATCCGCAGTTGTTGAGTCCGGTGAAGCATCGCAGCGCGCAGGCACAAGCCGATCTCATGACGATCCGAGCGCGTGCCGGACTGGTGCGGGCGCGCACCGCGCTGGTGAACACGGCTCGCGGGCTGGCGAAGTCTTACGGCGAACGCTTGCGCGGATGCAACGTGCGCAATATGAATCCGGAGAAAGCCGAAGGCTTGAGTCCGGAACTGCAGACGGCGCTGGAGCCGCTGCTGAACGCAATCGAGTCACTGAGCGAGCGCATTGTGGAATACAACGACCGCATCGAGCAGTTGGCACAGCAGAATTATCCGCAGGTGGCGCTGCTGAAGCAGATCAAGGGCGTGGGCACGCTGATCGCGCTGACTTACATGCTGACGCTGGAAGATCCGCATCGCTTTCGTAAGAGCCGCGATGTAGGTTGTTATTTAGGATTGCAGCCGGGACGACGTAACTCGGGACAGAGCGAGCCGCAACTGCACATCAGCAAAGAAGGCGATCCGTACTTACGCACGTTGTTGGTGCAGGGAGCGCAACACATCTTGGGACCATTCGGCATCGATTGTGATCTGCGGCGCTGGGGCCTGAAGCTGGCGGAGCGCGGTGGGAAGAACGGAAAGAAACGAGCGATCGTGGCCACGGCCAGAAAGCTGGCGGTGCTGCTGCATCATCTGTGGGTGAGCGGAGAAGTGTACGAACCGTTGCACAACTGCAGCCGAACGACCGTGGCCGCAGCCGCGTAAAACAATAAAGCAAAAACAAAATCGTTCCAAGGAAGGAAAAGACAAAAGCCCAAAGCCGAGTTCCGGTGACTGCGTTAATGGCCTGGCCCAGGTTCGACTCGGAAAGAGCAGAACCACAGGGCGCCAAACAGATGGCAGCACCGGCTGAAACGAGAACGCCCAACATGCACCGAGCGATACGAATCGCTCCTTGAGAGTGCGGATGGAAGCATGGCGTCAGTGGCCACTCGGCGGAAGAGAAAACAATGTACAACGAAAAAACAAGAATCGACTTGACTCCGACCGGCCTTCTCATGGAAGGCCATTACACTCGTCGACCGGCCCACAGCGCACGGAGCGGGCTGTTCCCGCCCGCCCCGCGACCATGTACTCTTCACGCAATCCCCAACTGCTTCTGAATTTCTTCCAGCGGGACGCCCTTGGTTTCGGGCACCAGCGTTTTTACCCAGAGGAGTTGCAGCACCATCATGAAAGTGAAAAACGAGAATACGTAGCCGGGCGGAAACGACGAGACCATCCGGGGGAAGAAGGTGGTGAGCAGGGCGGCGAAGATCCAGTGGGTGAAGCTGCCCAGCGTCTGGCCTTCGGCGCGATGGCGGTTGGGAAATATTTCCGAGATGAAGACCCAGATGACGGCGCCCTGACCGATGGCGTGCGCGGCGATGAAGGCGAAGATGCAGACCGGGACGATGGAATAGTGCTGCGTGAAAAATGCCCACGCAGCCGATCCGAGCGATGCGATGTAGCCGAACGAGCCGATATAAAGAAGAGTGCGGCGGCCGAGCCGGTCAATCAGCCAGAGTCCTACGAAAGTGAAAACGAGATTGGTCACGCCGATGCCGATCGACTGCAGCAACGCGGCTTTGGCGGCCAGGCCGGTCAATTCAAAAATGCGGGGAGCGAAGTAGAGAATCGCGTTGATGCCCGACATCTGGTTGAAGAACGCGATCAGGATGGCCAGCATGATGGGCCTGCTCAAGCGCTTCGTCCAGAAATGGCCGGAGGAGACTTGTGCTTCCGCCGCAGCGGCATTGCCGATGGCGTCGGCTTCGGCTGCGATTTCAGCGGAGGAAGCTTCCGGTTCCGCGCGTTGCAGAACCTTCAGTGCGGTCGCGCGGTCGCCTTTTCGGCTGAGCAGCCAGCGCGGACTCTCGGGCAGTCCCAGGCAAAACACGGCGTAGAGCAAGGAGGGAAACGCGGCCACGCCCAGCATCCAGCGCCAGGCGTTGTCGCCGATGCCCGCCAGCAGCGCGTTCGAGACGAACGCGATCAGAATGCCGAAAACAATGTTGAATTGAAACATTCCGGCGAGGCGGCCGCGATGCTTGGGCGGCGCGATCTCGGAGATATACATCGGAGCGACCACAGTGGAGATGCCGATGCCCAGCCCGCCGATGACGCGCGCGGCGATGAAGATGGTGACATTCGTCGCCAGCGCCGACCCGACCGCGCCAACAAAATAGAGAACGCCGATCCACAGCAGCGTGGCCTTGCGTCCGAAGCGGTCTGCCGGCCAGCCGCCGACGAGCGATCCGACGACCGTGCCATAAAGCGCCGACGCCATGGCGATGCCATGCATGCCCGGGGTCAGACCCCATAGGGCCTGGATGGTTTTTTCGGCGCCGGAAATTACCACGGTGTCGAATCCGAAAAGAAATCCGGCGAGAGCCGAGGTTAGCGACCAGAAGAAGATGCGAGCATTCATAAGTTGGTGGAGCCACTGAGCACGGCTGCGATTCAAGTAACCGAAACTGAGAACTGGGAACTGAGAACTACCTCACGCCTTGGTGAGCGGATAGCTCTTCTCGCGCCAGTCGCGAATTCCGCCGTCCATGGAAATCACGTTAGTGTAGCCCATTTTCTGCAGGTTGTCGGCGGCTAGGGCGGAGCGGAATCCGCCGCCGCAGTAGAGGATCATCTCTGTGTTGAGTTCGGGCACGCGCGCTTCGATGTCACGCTCGATGATGCCTTTACCCAGGTGAATCGCGCCGGGCAGATGGTCCTTGGCAAATTCACTTTCTTCGCGCACATCGACCAGAATAAATTTGTCGCCGCGGTCCATGCGGGATTTGACTTCATCAACGTTGGTTTCGCGCACGCGTGACTTTGCGTCATCAACAATCTTCAGGAATCGGGGAGGGTGCTGGTGGGCCATGGTTGCTCCTTATATATAGGTGTCTGGGAATGATGTTATCAAGGTGCGCGTGGCTGTGCTGCAAGCAAGATCATTAACCACGAAGGGCACGAAGTCACACGAACGAAACCTGTGCCAACGAGGCTGTGGTTAATGGCTCTCCTTTCTTCCCTTCGAGTAGCATGGTGTGACGTGACGTCCACTGACACAGCGCGAAAGATCGGTCTGGCGCGAGCGCTCTCGAAACTGGGCTACTGCTCGCGCTCGCGGGCCGCAGAGATGATTCGTGCCGGGCGCGTGCGGTTGGATGGGAAGGTGCGGCGCGATCCGGAGACGCCGGTGAGGGTCGAAAAAGATCGCATGGAAGTGGATGGCGATCGGATCGAAGCGCGCGAAGAAATTTATCTGATGATGAACAAGCCGCGCGGGCTGGTGACGACCGCTTCAGACGAGAAGGGAAGAGAGACGGTTTACAGCCTGCTGTCTGAGGCAAAGTTGCCCTGGATCGCTCCGGTGGGTCGTCTCGACAAGGCCAGCGAAGGCCTGCTGTTGCTCACCAATGATTCGGAGTGGGGCGCGAGCATTGCCGCCCCGGAGACACATTTGCCGAAGACGTATCACGTGCAGATTGGCGTGGTGGAGGGTGAGCGCATAGCGCGGCAGTTGGTGGTGGGAGTTCGAGATCAGAGCGAGTTGCTGCGGGCTGCCAGCGCAAGTGTGCTGCGATCGGGAGAGAAAAATTGCTGGCTCGAAATTGTTCTGGACGAAGGGAAGAATCGCCAGATTCGGCGCATGCTGGCTGCGCTGGATACCGAAGTGTTGCGACTGGTGCGCGTGGCGATTGGGCCGCTGCAACTGGGGACGCTAGGGAAGGGAACGTATCGTGCGCTGGCGACGGCAGAGAAACTTGCGCTGGACAGCGCGATGCAATCCGCCCACCGGCGAGAGTCAGCAATAAAGGAGAGACGCCGTCCTGAAACTCGGCCCCGGTCAGGATGACAATAGCAATGAACGATCTCACTTTTCTCTCTGCCGTTGCGATGGCCGGGCAAATTCGCACGAAGGAAATCTCTCCCGTCGAACTGGCGGACGCGCATCTTGCGAAAATCGAGCGGCTGAATGTGGCGCTGAATGCCTTTGTGCACGTCGACCCTGAACGCGTGCGGCGCGAAGCGCGCACGGCAGAGTCGGCGGTAATCAACGGCCATGCGCTTGGCCCGCTGCATGGCGTTCCCATCAGCATCAAGAGTTCGCTGGCGGTCGCAGGATATCGCTGGGAAACTGGGACGAGGCTTCGGCAGGGACTATATCGCCGAGGAAGATGCGCCGCTGGTGGCGCGACTGCGGCGAGCCGGTGCGATTGTTCTGGGCGTCACCAACTCGCCGGAACTTCTGATGGCGTGGGAGACCGACAACTTGCTTTACGGCCGCACCAACAGTCCATGGGATATTGCTCGCACGCCTGGCGGATCGAGTGGCGGCGAGGCGGCGGCGATCGCGGCGGGAATGTCGGCCGGCGGCGTGGGCAGCGATGGCGGCGGATCGATTCGCGTTCCGGCACATTTCAGCGGCATCTGCGGGTTGAAGCCGACGCCCGGCAGGATTCCATCGACTGGGCATTTTCCCGTGTCGGGCGGGCCGTTTGCGCTGATCGGCGTTGTCGGACCGATGGCGCGAACGGTGGCCGACCTGAAAGCCATGTTCGAAGTGATGCAAGGTTCGGACGATGGCGATGCGTGCGCGGCTCCGGTGCCGCTGCGTTGGCCGAGTCACGATGAAGTTCGCCGGTTGCGCGTGGGTTATTTTGAAGACGATGGCCGCACTCCGGTGACTCCGGAAATTCGCGCGGCGGTTCGAAGCGCTGCTGATGCGCTGCGGCGCGCTGGCTTCGAAGTTGAGGCGTTTCGTCCGGAAGGTCTGGAGGAAGCGCGACTGCTCTGGAAGAAATTCTTCGTCAAGGTGGGAGGGATGCTGATTCGTCCCATGTTTCACGGGCGCGAGCAGGACATCAGCCCAACTCTGCGGCAATTTCTCGAATGGTCCGATGCTGAGCCGGAGTTGACCGCCGAGTCGTTGCTGGATGCGTGGATTCGGCGCGATGCGGTGCGCGGCGAGTTTCTGGCGCAGATGCGCCGGTATCCCATTCTGCTGTGTCCGGCGGCGGCGATTCCGGCGTTTCGCCATGGCGAGCGCAGTTGGACGATCGATGGGCAGACGGTGAATTATTTCGATGCGTGGAGTTATACGGAATGGTTCAATCTGCTGGGGAATCCGGCGGCGGTTGTGCCGGTGAGCCAGTCCGTCGCCAGTGATTCTGAGCGCTTGCCAATCGGCGTGCAGATTGTTGGCCGGCCGTGGGAAGAGGAGCAGGTCTTGAGCGTGGCTGGCGCGCTGGAACAGGAATGCGGCGCGTGGAGAATTCCGCCGATTCATTCGTGAGAGGCGATGTGGTTCTCCTGTGGCCTCTGTGGTTAAATCTGTATTCAGATGAATCTTAGAATTTCTGCCGCTCTTGTCGCCGCGCTCGTGGCGGGCTTCAGCCTGCTTGCCCCGACATCGCAACCGAATCCGATTGAGGCTGCGCGCCTGAATAACATCGGATGCGCCTACATGAACCAGCAGCTGTTTGAAAAAGGCCTGAAGGAATTTCAGCAGGCGGCCGAGGCTGATCCGAAGCTCGCGATTGCGCGGCTGAATCAGGGTGTGGCGTACCTGAACTTGCAGAAGGTGGATGAGGCTAAGGTTGCGCTGGAAGATGCGGTGAAGCTCGATCCGAAGAGCCCGCACGCATGGTACAACCTGGGCCTGCTGGCGAAGAATACGGGAGACGCGCAGGCGGCGATCGATGACTTCAAGCGCGTCACCGAGATGGATGCGAAGGACGCGGACACCTGGTATTTTCTGGGCGCGGCGTACGTGCAGGCCAAGCAGTTTCCGCAGGCGATTGCGGCCTTTCAGCACGCGCTCGAGATCAATCCCATTCACGCGTCGGCGGAATTTGGATTGTCGCGAGCGTACCAGCAATCGGGCGATGTGGAGCACGCGCGCGAGCATCTGAAGAAGTTTCAGTACATCACGCAAAACAAAATTGGCGCGCCCATGAGCCTGGCCTACGGCGAGCAGGGCCAGTACTCGCGCGCGGTGGAATCGCCGCAGGCGGTGATGAAGCCGCCGGCGCAGATCAAGGTGCAGTTTGTGGATGTGACGAAGGAGGCGGGGATTGTGACGGATCCGGTTCCTGCCGGACCGAATACAGAGAACGGATTTCCAAGTTATCTGGGTAGCGGCGCTTGCTTTTTGGACTACGACAACGACGGCAATATTGACCTTCTCCTTGCAGATGACGGCGTCCGCGGCGCGATGACCCTGTATCACAATCTGGGTAACGGAAAGTTCCAGGACGTTACCAGTCATATCCAGGGGGCAATAGTCGAAGACTTCAGTGCGCCCCACGGAACAGGCTGCACAGCGGGCGACTATGACAACGACGGCTTTCCGGACATTGCATACACATTCGCAACACGCGTTTTGCTGCTGCATAACGAGAAGAACGGAACGTTCAAGTTTGTATCACCGGGCGTTAGCAGCGGTATTGGATCGGGCACCGGTCAGGGATCCGCTCAGATTGAAAAGAAGCAAGATCAAGCACCCCCGCTTGACGTCACGAAAGGAACGTCGAGTGTGCCGACCATGTTTTACCCGACGGCCCCCCTCGGAGTGAGCTTCATTGACTACGATCACGATGGAGATATCGATCTCTATATCACGCAACCGCGTCCTGTCGATAAGGCACCGGAGGGTTTTGCGCTGAAGGAAGACGAGATGCGAAGCCAGAACGTTCTCCTGAGAAACAACACTAACGGGACCTTTACAGATGTAACCGATTCGGCGGGCCTGCAAGGTGCTTTCCGAAGCATCGCTGCTGTCGGGACTGACTTCAACAACGATCGAGCCATCGATCTAGTCGTCACTGGAGGGAAAACGCCAAAGCTATTCGAGAATCCGCGCGAAGGCAAATTTCTCGATCGAATCGATCTGACCGCATCGATGCCAAATCGAACCAACGGCGTCGCAGTTCTGGATTTCGATCACGACGGCTGGATGGACCTAGCCTTTACGCACATGGGAGTATCGGGCCTTACTCTATGGCGCAACAACCACGGCAAATCCTTCGAGCAAGTGAAACTTCCCGAGACGAATTGGGTCCGTGCCTTTGGCGTCGCTGCATTCGATTACGACAACGACGGTTGGGTTGACCTTGTTGCCGTTGGCGAGACCAAAGAGGGCAAGGGCGAAATTAAACTCTTTCGCAACCTTGGGCCTGATGGTTTCAAGGACGTCACCGCCGATGTTGGTCTCGACAAGATTCATCTCGACAGCCCGCGCGCGATTATTACTGGCGACTACGACAATGATGGCGCGACTGATTTGCTGATCACGCAGAATCATGGGCCGGCGGTGCTGCTGCGCAATGTGGGCGGCAATCAGAATCACTGGATGCGGCTGGCGCTCAAGGGATTGAACGACAACAAATCCGCCATTGGGACGAAGGTGGAAGTTTTCTCCGGCGGCAACCGGCAGAAGTTTGAAATTTATGGTTCGAACGGTTATCTCGGGCAGAACTCGCCTTATCTCACGGTTGGCCTGGGCGACGCGAAGGAAGCGGACATTGTGCGCATGCTTTGGCCTACGGGCGTGTTGCAGGACGAGATTGGTGTTGCGGGCGACAAGCAGCAGAATTTTCTGGAGATTGACCGGCGCGGCAGTTCGTGTCCGACATTGTTTGTGTGGAATGGCGAGCGCTACGAGTTTGTGGCGGACATGCTGGGCGCGGGCGTGGTGGGACATTGGGTTGGGCCGGGACAGCGCGACGTTCCGCGGCCGGTGGAGTGGATCAAGATTGATCGGGGAATGATTCGGGAGAAGGAAAATCAAAATCCCCGCCCAAGCGGAGCTTGGACGGGGCACCCTCTTAGTCTTGATAAGACTTTGAGTTTTCGTTTTATGGAACCGCTTGAGGAAGCGGTTTATCTGGATCAGGTGCGGCTTTTGGCCGTCGATCATCCGGCCAATGTCGACGTTTACCCTAATGAGTATTTCGCTTCGAATCCGCCTTATCCGCCGTTCAAGGTTGTGGTGAGCCGCGACGCGCGACCGCCTGCGGGCGCTTGGGATGAGCATGGGCACGATGTGTTGCCGGATCTGCGGGCGCATCGTTACTTCGGCGATTTTACGGTGACGCAATTTTTGGGATTCGCTCAGCCGCATACGCTGACGCTCGATCTGGGCGACCGTTACGATGGCGGGCCGTTGTGGTTGCTGATGCATGGGGAAGTGGAATATTTTTCGGCGAACAGCATGTATGCGGCGTCGCAGGCGGGGATTCAGGCGATCGCTCCGTATGTCGAGGCGCTCGACGCTAACGGAAATTGGAAGCGCGTGGTCGACGACATGGGATTTCCGGCGGGCGGTCCGCGGACTATGACGGCCGATCTTACCGGCAAGTTGCCGGTGGGCACGCGGAAGATTCGCATCACTACCAATCTGCAGATTTATTGGGACAGCATTCTGGTGGATCGGACGCAGCAGGGGAGCTGCCGAGAAGCAGGTTCCTCGACTCGCGCAAAAAACGCGCTCGCTCGGAATGACAAGGGAAGCTGTGGGCTTCAGACAATGCGTTTGACACCGGTTCCTCTTACGCATGCCGACCTTGAGTTCCACGGGTATCCGCTGAAGATTGAGGGGACACCGCCGGGGAATGTGAACTATATCTATCAGCAAACCAGCGCGACGGGGCCATATACGCGGCCGTTTGGGACTTATACGCGTTACGGCGACGTCCTGCCTTTGCTCACTGCGACCGACGACAAGCTGGCCGTGTTTGGGTCAGGGGACGAAGTTCGTCTGGATTTCGATCCGTCGAATTTGCCGGTGCTGCCGGACGGTTGGGTGCGGGATTATTTCTTTGCCGCCAACGGATATGAAAAAGATATGGATTTTTATGCGGCCGAGGGAAATTTCGTTGCTCCGCTGCCGTTTCTGAGCATGGGTGACTATCCGTACACGCCGAAGAAGATCGTTTCCGCTTGACGATGCTCATGTGAACTATCTTCTGGAATACAACACGCGGCACATGTCGGGGAACGAGCAGCGTGGGTACTGGTTCGACTACGGCGGGCAGAAATAGTGAACTTCCGAGCGGGCCGGTGTCGCGCAGGTCGCGCGAGGGGTTTATAAAAACGTTTTAACATTGACAGTTTCGCTGCTTCCATAATCCAATAGCCGGACCGATGGAAACCTCGACCACCGTCTCCGCTCCGCGGCTTCGCCGCACTCTCACTCTTTGGGATCTCATCCTCTACGGGATCATTGTCATTCAGCCGACGGCGCCGATGCCGGCGTATGGAGTTTTCTCGAACGCGGGCCAAGGGCACGTGGTCACCTCCATTCTGATTGCCATGGTCGCGATGGTTTTTACCGCGATGAGTTACGGGCGCATGGCGCGGGTGTATCCCAGCGCGGGCTCGGCTTATACCTATGTGGGACGCGAACTGCATCCCTCGCTCGGTTACGTCACCGGCTGGAGCATGACCATGGATTACATTTTGAATCCATTGATCTGCACGATCTGGTGCTCTAAGGCGATGGCTGACCTGCTCGCCGGGACGCGCTATCAGATTCCATATCCGGGGCTGATGTGGCCGCTGATTTTCGCGACGCTGTTCACGCTGCTCAACCTGCGCGGGGTGCAGACTTCGGCGCACATCAACAAGACGCTGTGCGCGATCATGGGTGCGGTGATCCTGGCGTTTTTCTGGTATACGGTCCGATACATTTTTGACCTGCCGCAATATCCCGAGGCATATTTTCTGCGTCCGTTCTATAACCCGCAGACTTTCACCTTGAGCCGCGTGTTTCACGGCACGTCGGTTGCGGTGCTCACCTACATCGGGTTCGACGGCATTTCGACTTTGTCGGAAGAGGTGGAGAATCCCAAGCGGAATATTTTTCTGGCGACGGTGCTGGTGTGCGTGATCACAGGATTTCTGGCGGCGTTCGAGGTTTACGGCGCGCAACTGCTGAGCCTCAGCCATTTCGGAAAGGACTTCGGTATCTTCTCGGAATTCGGCGATGAGAACGTGTTCAGCCACGTGGCTGGCATCGCGGGCGGCCTGGTCATGACCAAGGTGATCAGCGTGACGCTGCTGATCGCGACTGTCGGCTCTGGTATGGGCTCGCAACTGGGCGCGGCGCGGCTGCTTTACGGCATGGGGCGCAGCGGGGCGATTCCGAAAAAGTTTTTTGGAGCGATTCATCCGCGAACGCACATTCCGGCGAACAACGTTATCTTCGTGGGCGCGATCGCGCTGGTGGGAGCGTTTCTGATCAGCTATGACGATGGCGCCAACCTGCTCAACTTCGGGGCGCTGATCGCGTTCATGGGGGTGAATCTGGCGGCGCTGACTCATTACTATATTCGCGGCGCGGATCGCAGCCTGGGACAATTGATTTCGCCGGTACTGGGGTTCATCATCTGTTTCTTGCTGTGGATCAGCTTGAGTTCGAAGGCAAAAATTGTGGGAGCGATCTGGATGGTGGCGGGCATCGCGTATGGAGCTTGGAAGACGCGCGGCTTCCAGGCAGAGCTGGTGAATTTCGACGTGCCGCCGGAAGAATAGTTTGGAGTCGTACCACGAAGGAGATTTCGCATGCTGGGATCGACTGACATCGTCGCATTTGTTTCGATCACGGACGCAGATAAAGCGCGGGCGTTCTATGAGGGCGTGCTCGGACTGCGGTTTGTGAAAGACGATGGCTTCGCGCTGGTGTTCGATGCGAATGGAATCATGGTGCGGGCGGCGAAGATGAAAGAAGTGAAGCCGGCGCAGTTTACCGTGCTGGGATGGCAGGTGAAAAATATCGCCGCCGTGGTCGCGGCCATGCGCGACCAGGGCGTGCACTTTGAAATCTTCGGATTTTTCAAGCAGGACGAATTGGGGATCTGGACCGCGCCGACGGGAGACAAAGTGGCGTGGTTCAAGGATCCCGATGGAAATATTCTGTCGGTTTCCGAGCACGTGTAAAGAGATTGGTGATTGGGTGATTGGGTGATTTGCGTTCGATTGAAACCCTTGGTCCCTTCCTTCCGCTCTACCTGCTACTCTTCGTTCCTCTATTGTTCTCTTTCAAATCTAGAGGAAGTGATCACTCCCCACACTGGGCGCCAGCCTCGGGCTATCCGAGGTAGCCTGTCTGACGCGCCCTGTTCAGATGCCCCTGCTGTCCCTTGCTCGCATGGGAAGGTGTCGGGGGCCGCGAGTTTCCTAGGACTGTGCGGCTGTGCATCCGGACCTTGACTATTCCACAGTAGGCAGGTGGAAATTCTCGGTAAAGGTTGTTCGTCACATGAGGAAAATTGTTCTGTGGAAAACTTTAGGACAGCCGAGGGCGGCTGTCCCTACAGGGGCTCTCTTCGTGGCGAGATTTCGCGGGCAGGAGTGCCCGCGCCACATTTTCAACCTACTCCACGTTCCAGCCGGTGACTTCTACTGTGGGTTTGGCTGTGCCTAACTCTGCGGCGCGGTAGGTTGCGGTGACTTCGCGCTTTTCGCCGGGCAATAGAGAGATGTAGTTGTCCTCCCAGACTACGGGGAGGATTTCTTCACCCTTCGCGCCCTTGTCTACCTTCAGGCGTACGAAGAAGGCGAGGCTCTTGCTGGGATTTTCGATCGTCACGTGCGTGATTGACTCTTCGCCCTTGCGCTCGGTGCGCTCGGAGACATTCAGCTTTACTTTTGGCAACTGTGAGAGCGCGGTGTAGTCGGCGAAGGAGGCGGTGGGAGTCATCCACCAATTGGTTTTTGCCCAGTCGAGGAGTTTCGGGCTTGGTGGAGAGCCAGTAGAAGTTGGAGCCGACGAGTCTTGCCGGCAGAGTCATGCAATTTGAGAACGAGGAAATAAGTTGGGCTCAGGCCGGCTACGTCGGGCAGCGTAAAGATTTTCGCAGTGCTGTCGGCCGGCGCGTCCGCGGAATTTTCCTGCGTGAACTTCTCGGTCATGTCGAGGTTGTAAATTTTCGTGGTGAGCTTCAAGCCTTTTGCATCTTCGTACTGGCTGCTGACCAGCCAGATGGAATGATCGTCGTAGCCGTAGAGCGGATGCAGCGGTTCCAGGGCGCGCTTGGCGCCGAAATATCCGCCAGCGGGACGCAGGTAGAAATCGTAGAGGTGCCAGATCATCGAGGGCCAGGCGTTGTTGAGCATCCACTGAATCACGCCCGTGGCTTCATATTTGTTGCGGCTGTAGGCCTCGTACATGGCGCGGACGCCTTCGTAGGTTTGCAGTTGGGACTTCTCGGCGAAGTCGTCGACGTTGTCGGATTTGCCATAGCGATTAGCTAATGCGTCGCTGAAGACGCCGATGGTTTTGAACTCGCCGCCCCCGGCGTGATAGTTCCACACATCGTCGACGGGCCACATGTGATCTTTACCCACCATGGCACGAATGCTTTCAACCGGCGGAACCGCCGGGCCCATGCTGGTTTCGGTGTTGAAGCCGTAGGCGCCGCCGCAGCCTCCGGGATTGCACTGCTTGCGGCCGGCCTGACCTTTCGGCGTGTCGACCTCCCAATAGCTTGGAGCTATATATTCATAGGGCCCTGTCATCTTGACGCCGCTCTGGCCGGTGACGCTGGTTTTCTTGCCCGTAGCCGAGGAGACCACCGGGTTCGGCCACAGCAAATCTTTTTCGATGTCGAGATACATCTGCTCAACGTCGGGCGGCGGGGCGTTGTCGCTGCCGTTGAGCCACATCACCATGCTGGGATGGCTGCGCAGGCGGTAGATCTGATCGCGCAGCGAGGCTTTGGCGATTTCGAAATCCTGCGGCTTCCAGCGCGGCCAGCGTTCCCAGAAATCGCAGCAGCACCATCCGGCCATGACGAGAATGCCTTCGCGGTCGGCGAGGTCGAAGAATTCTTTGGTCTCGAGCTTGCCTTCGAGGCGGATGGTGTTCAGGCCCATGTCGCGAACGTAGCGGAATTCGTCCTGCAGGCGCTGCGAGTTCTCGCGCATCATCATGTCGGGCGACCAGCCGCCGCCGCGAATCAGGATGTTCTTGCCGTTGACCTGAAAGCCGCGCCCACCAATGGAATTGAGCTGGGAGGTAATTTCGCGGATGCCGAACTCGGATTCTGTCTGCTCGGAGGTGATAGGGGCATAAAATACTTTCTCGCCGAGGACGTTAACGTAGAATGCCAGGCTTAGCTTGTAGAGATTCGGCTTGCCCATTTGCGCCGGCCACCACAGGCGTGGATGCGAGATGACAAGTTGCTGGAACTTTTCAGGCGTGAAGGTGACATCTTTCGATTCGTTGGGAGCGAGTTCAACATCCTGCTCGAAGCTGACGCTCTCGATCTGACCTTTGAGCTTGCCCTTGATCGGCTTGTCGGTGCCGTTCTTCAACTGTGAGGTGACGGTGAGTTGCGCCGTGTCGTTTGCTGGCGAATTCAATTTCGTCACAACTGTGGGATAACGCATGGCCACCGGGCCGCTGGTGGTGAGATAGACCTCGCGCCACAGGCCCATGTTTTTGTCGGGAGGGGCGGGATTCCAGTCGACGAACGTTATCGCGAGATCATGATCGGTGGGCGAGAAGGCTTGGACGGCGAGAACATTTTCCGCGCCCGGTTTCACGGCGTCGGTCACGTTGAGTTCAAAAGTTCGCCAGGCTCCGGCCATGTCGTCGGAGTTGGCGATCTGCTTGCCATTGAGCCAGACGTTGGCGCGGTAATTGATGCCATCGAATTTCAGCCAGACGGTCTTGCCCTTATAGGACGCGGGCGCGGTGAATTGCTTGCGATACCACCAGGAGACGGCGAATGGACTGTCGGGCGCCATGGCGATATTGGAGAAGTTGCCGCCGATGGGATAGTTCATGCCGGGGAAGTCGCGCAGGTTCGTGCCGAAATCCGGATCGGGGAAAGTCTTGTCCTTGACCAGCGCGGCGACGACGGTGGTGGGCACGGTCGCCTCGTGCCATCCCTTGGGCGAAAACTGCGGCGTGGAGATGGCGTCGCCCTTGGCGTCGACCTTGGCCGAGGTCTGGAGAGTCCAGCCCTCGTGCAACGCGAGGCGGGAGTCAGAAGTGGACTTCGAATCCGCCGATTGTGCGAGCAGGGGAAGCGTGATGCAAGAAGCTGTGCCAGAAAGAAAAAAGGGAAGACTCGCCGCGTGCGTGAGGTCATGGTGCTCCTAAGAATTATTGTTGTGGAAGTGCTCCGAAAGATGGATATCACTTCTATTAATTCGTTTCAATAGCTGAATTTTGGAATGTTTGGGAAGAGCGGGTTCCCGGTGGCGGACGATCCGTCAGGGAGATCTGCTTCGCTCTGCCTGAAAACGGTTCTCCCTCAGGATGGCGCGCGAATCATATTAAGGCGATTGCTGGTGGAGAGAGTTCGCGGGCAGGAGTGCCCGCGCCACACTGGCTCCGCCACTGGCACCCACCACACTGGTAGGTCGTTTATAATAGGAAATTCTGGTCGCACATTTCTTTGGAGTGATAGCAAGATGATTCGTTTTCTGCAAACCTCTGGGCAGACCACCAAGTACATTCTTAGCGGCGTGCTGCTCATTATCTGTGCGTCGATGGTAATTGCGTTCATCCCCGGCTTGGGCTCCGATAGCTTTAGTGGATCGCCCGGCAAGGGGATTATCGCCAAAGTGAACGGCGGCGATATCACTGCGGACGACGTGCGCCAGGCCGCGCGCCAGATGCTGCAACAGCAGATGCCGCAGGGCGGTCCGAACATGGCGATGCTGCTGCCGTTCTTCGCGCAGCGCGCCGCCGACCAGTTGATCACCAAGCAGGCTCTGCTCGACGAATCTCAACGCATGGGCTTCCATGCGAGCCCCGAGGAAGTGCGCGACGAACTGGAGCACGGGCGCTATGGGGCCACATTTTTTCCGGGCGGCACCTTCATTGGCGAGCAGGAATATGAAGACATGCTGCAGCGGGCGAACCTGACTCCGGCGAAATTTGAACAGGACGTCAGGGACGAGATTCTACTGACCAAACTGCAGGCATTCATCAACGGCAGCGCGACCGTCAGCGAGGCCGAACTGCGCGAGCAGTTCATCAAGCAGAATTCAAAGGTTAAGTTCGATTACGCAGCGTTGAAGCAGGACGACATCAAGAAGGCGCTTCATCCCACGGATGAGGAATTGAAGGCGTTCTACGAGACGCACAAGGCGCAATATGCGAATTCGGTTCCGGAAAAGCGCAAGGTGAAGTACGCGCTGCTCGAGACCGGCAAGTTCGCGGACAAAGCGCAGGTTACGCCGGATGATTTGCGCGACCTACTACGACCAGCATCGTGATTCGTACCGCACGCCCGAGCAGGTGAAGGTCAGCCACATTCTGATCAAGACTCCGTTGCCGGGGCCGGATGGAAAGATCGACGAGAAGGGCGTGGCCGAAGCGCAGCATCGCGCGGAAGATTTGCTGAAGCAGTTGAAGAGTGGCGCGAATTTCGAAGACCTGGCGAAGAAATATTCTGAAGACCCGGGCAGCGCCAAGCAGGGTGGATCGCTGGGATGGATCGGGCGCGGACAGACGGTTCCGGAGTTCGAAAAAACTGCGTTCTCGCTGCCCAAAGGGCCAGATGAGCGAGTTGGTGAAGAGCAGCTACGGCTTCCACATCATTCGCATCGACGACAAGCAGGACGCGCACATGAAGTCGCTGGACGAGGTGAAGGCTGAGATCGAACCGGTCATCCAGCATCAGAAAGCGCAGCAGATCGCGCAGAGAAAAGCCGAAGACCTGCTGAAGCAGGCGAAGGCGCAGGGACTGGATGCGGCCGCCGCGGCGCAGGGAGTTCCGGTGATCACGTCAGAATTCTTTTCTCGCAAGGACATGCTGCCGGGCCTGGGGCCGGCGCCGCAGTTCATGGACGCGGTGTTCGCGGCGGTGGAGAAATCTCCTCCGGATATCGCGTCGGCATCGCAGGGCATCGCGGTGTTTCAGTTGGTCGAAGTGAAGCCGGCAGCGACGCCTTCGTTTGAAGAGATTCGCAGTAAAGTCGAAGATCAATTCAAGAACGAGCGTTCGAACACTCTGCTCTCGCAAAAATTGCAGGAGCTGTCGGATCGCGCCAAGGCCGATCATGATCTGAAAAAGGCGGCCAAGGAATTGGGCGCGGCGTTCAAGACCAGCGACTTCGTTCTACCCGATGGGCAGGTGCCCGACGTCGGCTCGATGACGGGGCAGGCCTCGGTGGCGTTCAGCATGAAGCCGGGAGAAATCAGCGGGCCGATCGTCAGCGGGCAGGACGGAGCTGTTCTGGAAGTGGTGGAGAATCAGAAACCGGATGACGCCGAATTCGCCGCCAAGCGGGATCAGATTCGCGATGAGCTGATGCAGAACAAGCAGCAGGAACTCTTCGGCCTGTTCATCAACAACCTGCGCGACCAGATGGAAAAATCCGGCAAGATCAAGATCAATCAGGATGAAATGAAGCTGCTGACGAAGTCGGGTAGCGAGCAGGGAATGTAGCGGCGTGACATGCCTTTTCCGCGCGCCGCAGGAATCTTGTTGCACCCCACATCGCTGCCCTCGCGCGGTGGTGTAGGCGACTTTGGTCCTGCTGCGTATCGCTTTGTAGATTTTCTGGCCTCGGCCCGCCAGGGCTTGTGGCAGGTTCTTCCGCTGGGCCCGCTGGGTTACGGCAACTCTCCTTATTCTTCGACTTCGGCGTTTGCCGGGAATCCGCTGCTCATCAGTCTAGAGCGGCTGGCCGCTTCTGGCTGGATCGATGCGGCCAAGCTGCCCGCAGCCGAGCCCGCGGATTCTGATTCCAGCAAGGTCGGCTACGACCGCGTGTTCGCCCAAAAATTGCCATTGCTGTTTGAGGCGGGGCGGAATTTTCTGCGCTCGGCTGCGGGCGATTCGCTTCGGCGGTTCGAGGCGTTTTGCGCGGAGAATTCCTGGTGGCTGGAAGATTTCGTTCTGTTCGACGCACTGCGCGCGCGCTACAAGCTGGAGAGTTGGAATCACTGGCCGCGCGGTTTGGCGCATCGTGATCCCGTCGAGTTAGCCGCAGCGCGCAAAGAACTGGATGCTGACATAAATATTCGCCGCGCTTTGCAGTTTGCTTTCTACGAGCAGTGGCGGGCGTTGCGGCGCTATTGCAGCGAGCGGGCGATCCGGATCGTGGGCGATGTCGCCATCTTCATGAATTACGACAGCGCCGATGTGTGGACGCGGCGCGAATTGTTCCGGCTGAAAGAGGATCTTGAACCTGAGGTAGTGTCGGGCGTGCCTCCGGATTTTTTTAGCAAGACCGGCCAGCGGTGGGGCAATCCGCTTTACCGCTGGGACACGATGAAAGAGCGCGGGTATGAATGGTGGATTCAGCGCCTTCGCTGGGCCACGATGCACTGCGACTATATCCGGCTCGATCACTTTCGCGGATTCGACCAGTTCTGGGAGATTCCCGCGGGCGATGCCACCGCAGTGAACGGGCGCTGGGTCGATGGGCCGCGCGATGATCTGTTTCTGAAGCTGCGCGAGGCGCTGGGCGGCTTGCCATTCTTCGCGGAGGATTTGGGATACATTACGCCCGAAGTGCACGCCTTGCGCGAGCGCTTGCAGATTCCGGGCATGGCGGTGCTGCAATTCGGATTTGGAGATGAGGGAGCGCACATCTACCTTCCGCATCGTTCGGCGGGGAAGGTGATCTATACCGGCACGCACGACAATGATACGGTCGCGGGATGGTGGGAGTCGGGAGCCACCGAGCTTGAACGGAGCAACGCGGAAGCTTACCTCGGCCGATGCGATGACGGCATTCATTGGGGATTTATTCGGGCGGTGCAGTGCTCTCCGGCGAGCTTGAGCATCGTTCCGTTGCAGGATGTGCTGGGCCTGGGCAGTGAGGCTCGCATGAATACGCCCAGCGTGGACAACGGCAACTGGTGCTGGCGTTTCGATAAAGCGCAACTTAAAGACGATCTCGCGGCGAAGCTGGCGCAACTCGCGGCATTGAGTGACCGACTGCCAGAGCCCGGCCCGGTTCCGGAGCAAGAGAATTTTTCCGCCTGAGTTTCACGAATTCTCCATTGTGAATAGAAGGTTTCAATGTCCGCGCTTTGCGGTTGCGCGCGAATCGTGTATAGAAGTTACGGGAGTGTGGCGTGAGCGACGCGATTATCGAAGCCGTGGGGATTGAGAAATCTTATCCGCAGCCGGACGGCACGCGGATTCAGGTGGTCAGCCCGACCAACCTGGTGGTGGAGTCGGGGAAGATTATCGCGCTGCTGGGGCCCTCGGGGTGCGGCAAATCCACGCTGCTGCGCATGCTCAGCGGCCTCTCGCAACCGACGGCCGGAACCATCTCATGGCATGGCAAGCAACTGAACGGGCAGACGCCGAATGTGGCGATCGTGTTCCAGAGCTTCGCGCTGTTTCCCTGGTTGACCGTCCTCGAAAATGTGGAGGCGCCGCTGGAGGCGCGCAGCGTGCCCGATGTGGAGCGCCACAAGCGGGCTCTGCGCACGCTGGATACGGTCGGCCTGGATGGCTTTGAGACGGCTTATCCCAAAGAACTTTCGGGCGGCATGAAACAGCGCGTCGGATTCGCGCGGGCGCTGGTGGTCGAACCGGAAGTGCTGTTTATGGACGAACCGTTTTCTGCGCTCGACGTGCTCACGGCAGAGAACCTGCGCGGCGAACTGCTGGAACTCTGGCTCAACAAGAAGATGCCGACCAGCGCAATTTTCATCGTGACCCACAATATTGAAGAGGCGGTCATGCTGGCCGATCGCGTGATCGTCCTGGGACGAAATCCGGCGCGGGTGCGATCTGATTTCAACATCCGGCTGCAACATCCGCGAGACCGGAAGTCTTCGAAATTTGTTGAACTGGTCGACTACATCTACAAAGTGATGACCGAGCCGGATATCGAGCACATCCTGCCCGACGCGGAGACGACTGCGGAGATTATTGTGCCGCCGGGCGGGCTGACCGCGGAAGCCATGAAGAGGCAGGGGCCTCCGGTGCGCACGGCGCGGTACCAGATGCTGCCGCATGCGCGCGTGGGCGGTGTGGCAGGACTGCTCGAAATCCTGCACGATCGCGGCGGGCGCGAGGATTTATTCCGGCTCTCAGAAGAACTGGTGATGGATGTTGAGGACTTGCTGCCGATTCTCGAAGCCTGCGTGTTGCTGGGATTCGCCTGGCTGAAAGAGGGCGACGTGCAGATTTCGCCGCAGGGCGCGGCCTTTGCCGATGCCGACATCCAGCAGCGGAAAGTTCTGTTTCGCCAGGCCTCGCTGGAGCATGTCACGATTCTGAAGCAGATTGACAGCATCTTGAAGCGCAAGTCGGACCATGCGATTTCCGACGAATTCTTTCACGACATTCTCGACGAACATTTTTCCGAGGATGAAGTGCAGCGGCAGTTTGAGACTGCGATGAACTGGGGACGCTACGCGGAAATTTTCGATTACGACCGCGAGAGCGGGCGCCTGACTGCGACCGAGCCAACGGCGGCCGACGCCGCGGTTCCCCCCAAGCAAGATTCTGCGGCAGCGCCAAAATCCTGATCAGCACGCAACACCGTTTTGCCAGCGACCACATGAAAAAATCAGCCAGCCTGCGGGGATTCTCGGCGTACCGCCTGTGGACGCAACTGCCCTCGATCGAAGTCTCGTACCTGCCGGACCTGCTGATGTTCGGCGCGGCCATCGCGGTTTTTTACGGCGTGCTGGTGGTCGGCAAAACGTGGCTGGGCCCGTTCACGCCGGAGGTCGAAATCTCGCGCAGCCCGTGGGCGCTGCCGGTCTATGCGGGATATTCGCTGCTGCGCATCACCCTCGCCTACGTGCTGAGCCTCGGATTCACGCTGGTCTACGGTTACATCGCGGCCTACAACGCGCGCGCCGAACGCTTCATGATTCCGCTGCTCGATGTGCTGCAATCGATTCCGGTGCTCAGTTTTCTTCCCGGCGTCATGCTGGCGATGGTTGCGTTGTTTCCTGGACGGCAACTGGGAGTGGAAGCGGGCGCGATTCTTCTGATCTTCACCGGACAAGTGTGGAACATGGCCTTCAGCTTCTACGCTTCGCTGAAGAGCATTCCGAACGAGATGCGCGAGGCGGCGAAGATTTATCGATTCAGCTGGTGGCAGCGTTTCATCGAGATGGAACTGCCGTACTCGATCATCGGCCTGGTGTGGAACTCGATGATGTCGGTCGCGGGTGGATGGTTCTTCCTGATGGCGTGCGAGATGTTCGTGCTGGGCTCGCGCGACTTCCGACTGCCGGGGCTGGGGTCGTATCTGCAGACCGCGGCCAGCGCGGGCGATACAAGGTCGATTGTGTGGGGCGTGGGGACGATGGTCGCGGTGATCGTGCTGCTGGATCAGTTCGTGTGGCGGCCGGTGATCGCATGGGCGGAGAAATTTAAAGTGGAGCAGGTCGAGAGCACGGACACGCCGCGGTCGTGGGTGCTCGATTGGCTGGGACGTTCCCGTGGGCTGGCGCAGATTCGCGCCAAGACGGTGCGTCCGATTCGTGAGCGGCTCATGCTGTATTTCTCGCGTGAACGTGTGAGCGCCGAGCCCGAAGAGCGAAGCGGTTGGAAAATCTGGCTGGCGCGCGTGGTCGGCATTCTCGCGCTGGCGGCCGTGCACTTACGGCGTGGTCCGGGTTGCGATGATTTTAGGAGGCCTGCAGAAAGCTGAGTTGCGTGAGGCCGGCATCGGGCTGGGAGCGACTTTTCTGCGGGTGAATCTTACGCTTGGTGCTGGGCGCGTTGTGGACGATTCCCGCCGGTGTGGCGATCGGATTCAATCCGCGACTGGCGCGCATTGCGCAGCCGCTGGCGCAGATTGCGGCTTCGGTGCCGGCGACTGCGCTGTTTCCGGTTGTGCTGTTGCTGCTGATTCGCGTCGGCGGCGGGCTTGGCCTGGGATCGATTGTGCTACTACTGCTGGGCACGCAGTGGTACATCCTGTTCAACGTGATCGCGGGAGCGATTGCGATTCCCACCGATTTGAAGGAAGCCTGCTCGGTGTTCCGGATGACGGGAATCGAGCGCTGGAAAAAATTGATCCTGCCGGGAATTTTTCCTTATCTCGTCACCGGCATGGTGACGGCATCGGGCGGCGCGTGGAACGCGAGCATCATCGCCGAATATTTTCACTTCAAAGGGCAGATCTATACGACCGTTGGGCTGGGAGCAACCATTTCTCAGGCGACGGACCAGGGCAACTTCGACCTGCTGCTGGCCGCGACGATGATGATGGCGGCGACCGTGGTCACGATCAATCGGCTAGTGTGGCGCAGACTCTACGCGTTGGCCGAAAAGCGATTCCGTCTGGAAAGTTAGCGTTCTGCCCGCTTTCTGCGAGTTACCTCGAGGGTTACTATCCCGCTTCTTCGTCCCAGATTTCATCAGCTTTTAATGTGGCCTTCACACCATTGCAAACTGATTGAAATAGTAGTGTAGGCATGGCGGTAAATGAGTTGCGCGCGGAATCTGCGCTGCCAGAAGTTCTGGCACGCGTCGCGGATTTTCCTGGGGTTGCAGCAAAATTTGCGCCAGTGGGGAAAGTACGCGATCTTTACCGGCGCATGCAGCAATCTCCTGACGGATTCCGGTTGGATCGTCTGCTGGGTGAGATGCGAATCGGGTTGCGCGTGGATGCGGCTGATCAACGGCGCATTCCGCCAACCGGGCCCGTAGTGGTCATCGCGAATCATCCCTACGGCATGTTGGACGGCGCGATTCTCACGGTTCTGCTGACGCGCATTCGTCCCGATGTAAAAGTGCTCACGAACTTTCTGCTGAGCGATGTGCCGGAGTTGCAGCGGCACTGTATTTTTGTCGATCCCTTTCATAGCGACCGTTCCATCGAGTCGAACCGGCGCGGTCTGCGCGAGGCCGTGGCGTGGTTGCGAAAAGGCGGAATGCTGGCGATCTTTCCCGCCGGTGAAGTTTCGCAGTGGCAGATGCCAGCCGGGGAGATTGCCGATCCGGAGTGGAATGACACCGCGGTGCGGCTCATACGAAAGACGGGTGCTGCAGCACTGCCGGTTTATTTGTGCGGCCACAATGGCGTGGGGTTTCAGCTTCTCGGCATGATTCATCCCAAGATGCGCACCGCGTTCCTGCTGCAGGAATTTTTGCGGCAGGAAGGGAAGACGGTTGAAGTGCGCGTAGGCAGCGTGATCGACCACGAATCTGTCGCTGAGATTGCGCAAGATCCAGAGGCGACCGAATATTTGCGCTGGCGCACGTATCTGCTGGCGCGACGCAGCAAGTCCGAGCCGTCGTGGCCGGTGGCCCTGCGCTCGAAGATCACAACCAGGATGCAGGAACCGGTTGCGGCTCCGGTATTGCCTGAAATCCTGCAGGAAGAGATTCAGCAGCTTCCCGAGGATCGTTGTTTAGCGCAGAATGGCGAACTTGCAGTCTACCTGGGAACGGCGCGGGAATGTCCGCATCTGCTGCAGGAGGTGGGGCGGTTGCGGGAAATCACGTTTCGCCAGGTTGGCGAAGGCACAAACAAGAGTCTCGATCTCGATCGCTTCGACGATTATTACTGGCATCTGCTGCTGTGGCATCGTTCGAGGCGCGAATTGGTCGGAGCGTATCGAGCAGGAAGTACGGCGGAGATTCTGCCGAAACATGGCGTCGCCGGACTTTATACCAGCACACTCTTCCGCTACGACGAGCAGATTTTTCAGAAGCTGGGCCCGGCGATCGAACTGGGGCGCTCGTTTGTCCGTCCGGAATATCAGCGGCAATATGCTCCGCTGCTGCTGTTGTGGAAGGGAATTGCGGGGCTGGTGGCTCTGAAGCCCGAGATTCCGGTGCTGTTCGGCGCAGTGAGCATCAGCAACGATTACAGCCAGGCTGCGCGCGAAATGATTTATCACTTCTTTGCGTCGCGCATTCTCGAGGACGAACTGTCAGGGCTGGTCGAGCCGCGACGACCATTCCGTCCGGCCGTGCTGCGACGATGGGACTGCCGTGGGATGCGGCGCGCATTGCGGGATCTCGACGATCTTTCGCAGCCGATCAACGATCTTGAAGCCGACCGTAAGGGATTGCCGATTCTGCTTCGCCAATATTCGAAGATTGGCGGCAAGTTGCTGGGCTTCAATGTGGACCGAAAATTCTCGAACGCGCTCGATGGATTGATCGTGGTCGATCTACGTCAGACGGACGCGACTGTACTGGAGCGATACATGGGGCGGGATGGCGCAGCGAAGTTCCGGCAGTTGCACAGGGGCAGTGCGGGATCGGGCTTTCAGCGGCCTATTTAGCGGGGCGCAGCATGGTTGCTGGCGTGGGCAGAATGCAGGTCTGCGCGGCATCCTTGAGTGCGTCTTCCAATCGCGTTCCCAAAAGCGCGAGTTCTTCCTGGCTCAGCAACTCCTGCATGCGTTCGAAAAGTTGGCGCTCTTCTTTGCGGATGTGAGCGGAGAGACGCCGCGCCGCGTCGGACAAATCTGCGGCTGACAGACTTGTGAGCTTCGGCCTTAACGAACGCCGCGCGCAGGTCGGTGTGATCTGCGAGCAACTCCCCTACCAACGGAGCCAGTTCGTTAATTCGCGCCGCCGCTGGGAACAGCACCAGCTCTTCCGCTGCAAAATGAATTCCGATCTCACTCTGGAAAAGCTGCGTGATCTCGGTTTGCCAGGCTGCGAGATCGGAGTCGCTGATCGGCGACGCGCGGTCGATTCGCACGCACAGGGCGAGCGCGTGCTGATGTTGACGCGACAGCGGAATCAGGCTCTTATCGCGGAGCATACCTGGTCATCTCACTTCATTCTCCCGCGACTCGGACGACTTCCGCGGTTTCCGCTGGCTCTCCCGCAGCGGGGCGCAGCGTGAGCCAGTCGGTGCGCACGCGCTCCCACTCCTGAATGAGCATTCCGTTGGCTTCAAAGAAGCTGCGAATGCGGTAACGCTCCCATCCCGCGATTTCCTCCAGAATTGGCGCGAGCACTGCGAGCGCGCTGGTGCTCAACACGGTGCGCTTGGCAATCTGCGACACGTCGCGCGATTCGGAAACGGCGATGGTCAGGCCGTCGCGGGAATTAATGTGCAGCATCACGTGAATATCGGAACTGCCGTCACCGGTGTAGATGACGTGATCCGGGCCGGCGACCTGCTTCTCGATCAGATTGTCGAGCACCGCGACCTTGCCGTAGCCTGCGGTGGCGCGAATAATCGTGTCGATCTCGCCCGTTGGCTTGTAGCGAAATTCAGTTCCGAAGATGTGGTCCTGAGGAACGATATCTTCCAGCGCCGATTGAATCACTTCCACCGGCGCGGCTGAGAGCACATAAAAATCAAATTCGTGGCCATCGATTCCGTTCTTGAGAATCTCGTAGAGCAGCTTGATGTCGCCCTTGAGGCGAATGCGCTTGCCGACTTCGCGCAAATGCTCCTTGCGCACGCGAGCCTTGAATTCCGGATCGTGCAGCAGAAGATAGGCTAGTTCCGCGCCCTGCTGGACAAGATTAATCTTGGCCATGCCCTTGGCTTTGCGCTCGAACTCCTCCGTCGGAATGCCGACGAGTTCCGAGAGCACATAGCCTGAGTCGTTAAAGGTGAGCGTCTTGTCGAAATCACTGGCGAAGATGTAACGTTTCAAAGTTTTCTCCGACATGGTGGTTCGATTCGTGGGAGCCTGGAACGGACCATAAAATGAATTGATTGCGATTATATGGATTAAGTAGTTGTTAATAAAGGAAGGGCGGAGCGCGAGACGATCGTCCGCGGCGCTCGATTATAAAAAGGGAAACGTATTATGCCTGCAAAGACAGATCGCTTCGTGGTTATCACCGGTGGGCCCGGTTCCGGCAAGAGCACGCTGATCGAAGAACTACATCGTCGGGGACATGCGCGAACGATCGAGGCGGGACGAGGAATAATTCAGGATCAAGTGGCCATCGGCGGCCGAGCCTTGCCGTGGGGCGATCCGATGCTATTCGCGGAGCTCATGCTCTGCTGGGAGATGCGCAGCCACCGCCTCCACGTCGCCGAAGATTCTGACGGGATCGTTTTCTTCGATCGCGGCGTTCCCGACGTTCTCGGATACCTGCGACTGCTCGGCCTGCCGGTGCCGGAGCACATGCGCCGGGCGGCGGAAACGTTTCGCTACAACCGGCTGGTGTTCATCGCGCCGCCCTGGGAGGAAATCTTTCATCCGGACTCCGAGCGCAAGCAGGATTTCGAGGAGGCGATCCGCACCTATCGCTCGATGGTGGAGACCTACACCCAATTCGGCTATGAGCTCATCGAGATTCCGCGCGTCTCTGTGAAGGAGAGGGCGGAGTTTGTTATCGAGAAAATTGGCGCTTCGGTCCGTTTCTAACGCACGCTCACGGACGAAAGGCCTGAACCACAAGGACACGAAGGTTCACGAAGGAACTATTTGCGCGGATCTCCTTCGTGTGACTTCGTGTCCTTCGTGGTTATGCTCTTTCAAAATTCCGCCGCCCGCTTTGAAAGCTGGCTTTACTAAATTCGCGGTCGCGTCCACAATAGAAAGTTCGGCTTGAGCGGTTGGCGCGCAAGCATTTAGTCTCAAGAAACATCACCCGTAAATCCGACAGGAGCACTCATGGTTGCAACAGGCGAACTGATTCGCGCGATGAATTATGTGGACGACATCACGGCGACAATGCGACGCGTTGGCATTCTGATTTCCAGCATGAATACAGAGGAGCGGCAGCGGCTGGCGGAGTACCTGCGCGCGGCCGATGCCTCGCTGCATGCGGCCCTGGTTGAACTGGAAAAGGCGGGCGTGTAGATGGCGTTGGTTAACACGATTGCTGTGATCGGCGCCGGCACCATGGGCCGAGGCATCGCGCACGCATCGGCGCTGGGCGGATATCGCACCATTCTCGAAGACTTGTTGCCCGGAACTCTGCGCAAGGCGGAGACGGAGATTCGCGGCAATCTCGATAAGGCCGTGGAGTTGGGCAAGGTCACGTCGAGCGATGCCGACTCGGCCTTTCGGCGAATTGAGTTTGCCGGGTCGGTGGAAGAAGCGGCGCGCGAGGCCGATCTGATTATTGAGGCCGTGCCGGAAGAGATGGAGTCGAAGATCGAGATATTCACTCTGCTCGACAAACTCTGCAAGCCGTCGACGATTCTGGCTTCGAATACTTCATCGCTGAGCGTGACGGAAATTGCGAGCGTGACTTATCGGGCGAAGAAATGTGTGGGGATGCACTTCTTTAATCCTGTGCACAAGATGAAGTTGCTCGAAGTGGTGCGCGCGCTCGAGACCGACGACGACACGCTGAATACGGCGGCAGAAGTTGGCCGGCGCATGGGCAAAGAAGTCGTGGTGATTAAGGAATCGCCAGGGTTCATCACCAGCCGCATTAACGCCATGATCGGCAACGAAGCGTTCTACATGCTGCAGGAGGGAATCGCATCGGCGGCGGATATCGACAAGGCGCTGAAGCTGGGGCTGAATCATCCTATGGGGCCGTTTGAGTTGGTCGATCTGGTTGGCCTCGACACGCGGCTGAGCATTCTGGAATATCTGCACAAATCGCTGGGAGATAAATATCGTCCAGCGCCGCTGCTGGTGCAGTATGTGAAGGCTGGACGGCTGGGGCGCAAGGCGGGGCGCGGGGTGTACGAGTATCCGGAAGCATCAGCCAAGGCTTAGGCTGCCCTTAAACCGCCGCTTGGCTTCGCCTGCGCGGGACGGACGAATGCGTCCGTCGCCACATGGTCTTAGGTGACGGGCCGGTTGTGGCCGAAACTTAGTCCAGCCAGAGTTGCCGCCTTTTCCTGTTTTACTCCTTTGCTTGCGACCAGCACGTGGAAACTCTCGCCCATGCCGGCGGGCGTGACTAGATGCTTCAGTTGCAGCGCTACTTTCGCGCGCTCTTGCGGCAGGCGGGTATCTTCGAAGGCGTCGGCGAACTGGTTGGCTTCGCCGATTCCCATTAAGAATTGAGATTGGGTGAGAAGCTTGTGCGCGTGCATTCCTTGTTTCTGCGCGACCGCGGCTAGCGCGGTGAAGTTTACGTCAGCGGTGATGTCCTGCTCGCCGGGAGCTTCGTACGGGTTTGCGCTCACGGAATGCTGGCGGATGGCTTTGAGCGTTCCGCGGTGGCGGCCAGCGAGTTGTTCTTCGCGGGAGTAGCCGTAGTCGATGGCGATCAGGAATCCGCAATCGAAATTACATGCGGCGGACATTTCGTTCTGCGCTTGCAGCGGGACTTCCAGCTTTTCTCCAACTTCCGGATGAACGGAGTAGCGATCGAGGAATTCCAGTTCCTCGGGCGACGGTGGAACCCAGGTTTCCAGGAATCGGCCATCGCGCGCGTCGATGCGGAGGGAACCTTGCGGGCTGATGATCTCAACGGGAAGCGCATCGAAGAATTCGTTGGCGAAGAGAATGGTCGGGCCCTCCCCGGTCGCTGGGCAGGCGGGACACTTGTCTAAGATGGCCTTGTCCGAATGGAACCGGTTGCGCAGAGTTTCGTTGATCCGCTGGCGAAGAGCGGGCGAGCTTTCGACCAGCACGTAGCGGAGGGCGCGAAAAAAATCTGGGAATTTCTTTTCTGACCAGTCCAGCACGTCTTGCGCGAAGAGCCCGCGGCCGGGGCCGAGTTCTCTGACGGTGATCTTTTCTGGCGAGCCCATTGCGCGCCACATTTCGTCGAACTGCCGGGAGAGCAGGCGTCCGAAGACCGCGTGCACGTCACTCGATGTGTAGAAATCGCCGGCCTTGCCGAACTGCGCCGCGTTGCGGGTGTAATAGCCGAACTCTTCGTCGTAGAGACACATTGCCATGTAGCGCGAGAAGGGAATCGGCCCGCGCTCGCGGATTTCCTGCTCAATCTTCGGACGAAGCTGGCTCACAGGTCCTTCCGCTGGCGATCTTCTTTTTGGCGATCTTCTCTTTGTCGAAGTTCGCGATCCTGCGGCGTGCGGATAAACATTTCCACGAAGTAGTCGTGCAGGGCGTCATAAAGCTGGCGCTGGAAGGCCCACTCGAACTGCGGGTCGTCGAGATCGCGCGGATGCAGGTCGAAGTAATAAGTGTGCACCGGAACGCTTTCGTCTTTGAACTTGATGATGACCTCGACGCCGTCGCCTTTGGCGCGCGCGGAGAAAATGAGCAGGGGATGCTCGTACAGCTTCAGTTGTTGGAGAACCCGGTCGAGGCGGGTCTGAGATTCGGGCACGGGATGATTGTAAAGTAGGCCGGTGTTACGATGCCGCGGAGAAAAATGTGTTGCGGAGGGGTCCTTCACCTCCGCGGACGCTTCGCTCCACGAAGCATTCACTTCACTCCGTTATGACACCAAAACATGCCCCCACGCCTCCGGGGAGGAGCGTGGGGGCACCCGGGTAACGTTCAGGCGAGGGGTCTCAATCCCGCCTAACCATCTGATCAGAGATACGCAGCCGGGTCATTGGAAGTTCCCTGCTGGCATGTAGTGGTTAGACACAGGAGAGCGAGAAAAGGTTAGCTGGCGCTAACCCAGCAGATTCGATGATGATTTTCTCACAGGTCAAGCTTGTTGCTTCTGCGCCGATGATTGTGAATGTCAGGCCGGAGAATTTCATCAGTGTCTCATCCCTCGGTTGGGCAGCCAAACAATCCACAGACACAAAATGTAAGGTCGCGGAGCGTGCCGGTTGAGCATTGCCTATACCCGGAGCGAAGACTGGTTATTGTAAAGTTCGGTCATCGTCTATCGATGCGGGACATCGAGCGCTATGCCATTTTGCTAAAGGCGGACCCGAAGTTCCGTCCAGACTTTTCTGAAATTGTGGACTTGACCGCCGTGACGCAGGTGGATATTGAAGGAGATGGCTTCATAAAGCTGGCGGATCAGGTGGATCCGTTTGCACCCGAGGCCCGGCGAGCTTTTGTGGCACAAAGTTCCATGCAGCAGCATGCCGCCCGCATGCACAAAATCCTGCGAGTGAACCGGAATATCGAAGTATTCTCGTTTGTTGCAGACGCGGAAGATTGGGTCGCGTTGTAGCTCCACGACTTCCGCAAGCTTCCAGAAATTTCACCCCGCCTACTGCGATGACTTTTCCTTCGGCCGTTCGTAGGCTTTTTGTAAATACCTGCGGGCTTCTTCGAGTGCGTTGAAAGTGTTGTCGTTAGTCTGCAGGGCCTGCTTGTACTGGCCGATGGCGCGTTCGCGCTGGCCGGTGATATCGAAGATCTTACCCAGCTGAATGCGGCTCCAGACTTCAGTCCAGCGCGGGTCGCCGTCGCCGTCGATGGCGGCGCGATAGGCGTTGGCGGCGGATTGATAGTTGCGCTGCAGGAAGAAAACTTCCGCGATCCGGTAGTGTGCCAACGAGCTGTTTTTGTTGAGGTCGAGCGCTTTGTTGAATTCGTTCAGCGCGGCGGAGAGATCGCCTTGCTGCTGCAATGCCATGCCGCGCAACACGGCGGCTCGCAATTTCACGTCGCCGGAGTTGGTGAGGACGTGGTGGTCGGGATCAATGGAGATGCGGCGGGGCCGTCCGAAGGTTTCGATGGAGAAGGGCGAGGTGGTGCCTACTACGTCGATCTTCTTATTTTCTGTTCGTCCGTCGGTATCGATGCGGAGGTCGATCGGCATTCGGAATAAATCGAGATCCTGCGCAATCTCTCCGGTAACGCGGAAGCCGGGAATTTTTTCGTCCTTCGGCTGCTGGGCCGCGACAGCGCCGCCCAGGCGATAGACGGTGTACTTCAGTTTGAACTCTGGCGCGCCCGTGGAATCGAGCCACTGCGAGAAGAACCAGGTGAGCTGGTCGCCGTAATTTCTCTCGGCGATGGCGCGAAAGTCGTCGGTCGTTGCCGACTTACCGGCATACTGCGTGGCGAAGTCGCGCATCGTCTTGTTGTATTTGTCTTCGCCCAGCACCCAGCGCAGCATGTGCAGAATCATCGCTCCTTTGTCGGTGGTGAGCGACTGGAACTCGGGGGAATAGGTATCGAGCTTGGCGGCGCTCGAAAGCGGAACCGTGTCGTAGGCCAGCGCGCCCACTGACATGTCTTTCACCGCTTCTTCCAGGCCGGCTTCGCCGGCGGCATTCTCTACATACATCGCTTCGGAGTAGCGCGAGAAACCGTCGCTGAGCCACCAATCATCTTTGCTCGCGGGACTCACCGAGACTCCCCACCACTGGTGCGCGATCGCGTCGGCCAGCAGGCGGTAATTTGTTTTCTCCGTGATCGAAGATCCAGCGAGCCCTGCGATTTCCGGGGCCCAGGCGTAAGGGACGGTATCCTCCGGCAATTCGACGACGTTCAGCCTTTGCGACGAGAGTGTGCCGTAGAGAGTGATGAAGTAAGTGAACTCCTGCACCGCAGTCGTGGTGTAGGCTGGCGCCAAATCTTTGTGCGTGGGCTTGAAAAATACGCGCAGGTCGAGTCCCGCTTCGTCGCTTTTGAATTCCTGAAAAACTCCGGCAACGATGGTGCCGGGAAAACTCGCGCCATCCGAGACGAACGTGTAGGTCTTGGTGGGAAGCACGCTGGAGTTCGGTTTGTTCGAGGCCGCATGCTCGACCGAGGTCACTTTGCCGCTGCCGATCGCCAGCATGTGCGCGGGCATGGTCACGCTGATGGTCGAGGTGAAGCGATTCATGCCGTATCCGCTGACCGGAAACCAGCGTCCGGCATAGAGCAGGTAGCTGGTGTCGTCACCGATGTAGGCCAGCTTGAGGCCCGGAACCGGGCTGTTGTCGCCGGATTCCAGCTGGCCTTCATATTCAAAGGTCAGCGTGGTGGAGGCATCTTTCGAGAGGCCGTTGGGCAGGGGCACGCGAACGGTGGAATCCTGGGTGACGCGCTCGGCGGAGAGCAGTTGATTTTTTTCGTCGAGAACGCGGGTGACGCGCAGGTCGTTGTGCAGTTCAAAAACGGCGACGCTCAAATCTTGCGTGGCGGTGAACTTGACCTTGGCTCGCGCTTTGATCATGTGGAGATGCGGGGTCAGTTCGGCCTCGATCTGATAGTCGTCGACGCGGAGGTGCGTTTTTTCGGCGGCCCACGAGGGGAGCGCGAACAGAAGAGCCAGACTCAGAGTCAGGGAACTCGTAAGGACGCTGAGAACGCGCCGCGAATCAGTGGACATTTAGGAGAGTCTCCAGGGAACGTCAACCCATTCCCTATGATGAAGATTCTGACGCAAAAGATGCCGGGAGCACAAGCGGCCGGTCAGCTATTGGCTCTAGCTTCAAGCTTTTAGCCATGCCGCGCGCCAGCAGGGCTTGAATGATTTCCGCGGCGCGATCGGCAGGGTGCTGGATTGCTGCCGATGCCGGACCGCGCAGACGGGCTCGTCACTTCGGCCAGGCCGTCGAGCATGCGGGCGCGGGCGGGGCCGTCGGGAAGAATCTGGTTCAGCCGGGCGACGATGTTTTCGGCGGTGAAGTCGTGCTGCACGAGTTCGGGGACAACTTCTTTTTCGGCGATGAGATTGACCATGGCGAAGCGGGGAACTTTGATGCGCGGCTTGCCCAGCATGTAAGTGAGCGGCGAGACGCGGTAGACCATGACGAAGGGCAGATTCATCATGGCGGCCTCGACCGTGGCCGTGCCGCTGGCGATGATGCCGGCGCGGGAGTGGTAGAGGGCGGGGAGGGCATCGCGGGTCAGCGACGATGTACGGGTTCAATCCGATTGCGCCGCGAGTGGCTGCTGTGAAAGACCTGTCCGTTGGCCCATGTAATGTCGAGCGTCGAGGCGATTGGCAGGACAGAATTGAAAGTCGCGGCCGAGGATGTCGAACTGCATCCAGCATCGTCAGGAAGGTTGATGCCGAAATTCTTTACGTCTGCTGCCGGGCATCAAGGTGATCCAGGTCTTAGCGGGATTCAGGCCCCAGCGTATCGCAAATTGCTCTCGCGGGATTGCCGGCGCCGGGTAGATCGGCTAGCGGATGTCCGACGAATGTGGCGTCGACTCCGCGGTCGCGATAGAACTTTTCTTCGAAGGGAAAGATGACGAGCGCTTTGTCGATGTAGTCACGCAGCAGGCGCACGCGTCCCTGACGCCATGCCCAGAATTGCGGGGCGACGTAATAGACCGTGGGGATGCCGCGCTTCTTCATCTGGCGGGCGACGCGCCAGTTGAAGGCCGGAGAATCGATGACGATGGCGAGGTCGGGCTTGCGGCGGTCGGCTTCTGCGATGAGATGTTTATACAGGCCGAAGATTTTCGGCAGGTGACTGAGGATTTCGGTGATGCCGACTACGGAGAGGTCTTTGGCGTCGACGACGGTGTCGCAGCCGGCGGCGCGCATGCGGTCTCCACCGACGCCGAAGAACTCGAGTTTTTGTGTAGGGACAGTCGTTATGGGCTGACCGGCCGAGCGCAGTTCGGATGCTGATGTCGACGGAAAGCCTGCGGAGCTTCGCTCCGCCGGACGGCGGGGGGCGGCCAGCCCCATATGAGTCGCCGTCCCCATATGAGTCTCTTTGCGCAGGGCTTCGATCAGCTGCGCGCCGTACATTTCACCGGAGGCTTCGCCGGCGGAGATCAGAATTCGCACGGCAGCAATTGTACGGGAGACTGCTTTCGCGGGCAGGAGCGCCCGCGCCGCACGTGCTACTGGGGAAGTTGGCCGCGATGGGCCACAAAGTCGTCGCGGCATTGCTTGGCCTCGGCGAGAATCTGCTTGAACTCAGTCTGATCGCGGAGCGGGGCCCAGACGACGTCCTGTTGCATGGCCTGGTAGGCACAGTATTTGCCTTCGACCGAGCTTTTGAGAAGTTTCAGGGCTGCATCGGTCGCGCCGCAGAAAGCGAAGTCGGACGCATACAGATAGCGGTTTTCCGGGTCGGGATTGCTTTCAAGTTGAGGCACAGCCTCATTTGCGGCACGCACAGAGTCCGGAGGAGCAGTTTTGCCGGACAGTTTGAGATCAATGCAGGCGCGGAAAGCGTGGCGAAACGCGCTGTCGCGATCTTTGTCCAGCAGATTGCCCGCCTCGCGAAGTTTTCCCTGGCGGATCAGAATACGCACACCATTGCCATTGAACCAGTCCGACCCCGCATCATTGTTCAAGAAATCCATGGCCCGATCGTTCTTACCAAGTTCCATGAAGGTTTGATAGCAGCCGCGCAGCCTGTAGTTTCCAGGATCGATGGTGGCTGCAATCTCGCACTCGCGTGCGGATTCGTCGAGTATCCCGCCGTAGCGAAGAACATAAGAGAGGAATGCGTGCGCCGCAAAGCTGCTGGGCTTACGCTGCACGAAGTTCTGGGCCTCGCGATACGAGCCGACCAGATCGCCACGCTCGACGTGGTTGCCGATCAACTGACCGCGGACCTCATTATCCGGGTCGAGAGCGAGTGCCCTTTCGGCGGCGGCGTTGGACTTCTGGAAGCTAGCCTCGCCACCGCTGCCATACTGGGAGTCGAAGTAATAGCGGAGTGAAAGTGCGGCCCATGCAGGGGCGTAGTTCGCATCAAGTCCCACAGACCGCTCGAGCATGGCTATTGCTTCTTTGTTGGGCGCGGCATCGTGCGGCAGAGCAACACTGCGCAAATATAGATCGTAAGATTCTTCGTTACTCGGCCGGGTTGCGTCCGTAGATGAGTCACTTCCCGCCCCTAAAGCGGGAATCAGGCCTTGACGCACTTTGTTCGTAATTTCGCCGCGCATGGCGATGAGGTCGGGAGCAGCGGCCGACAGCGTGTCACGCCAGAGTGTGCGGTTGTTTTCGACGTCGACGGCTTCGAGCGTGATCTGGAGTTGATTACCTTCCTTCAAATAATGTCCGGTGACGATATCGGCGACTCGCATCTCGCGGCCGACTTGTTGCAGGTCGAGTCCAGCTTGCGTGTACTTGCTGGTGGTGGCGAAGGGACGAATGGAGAGTTTACGGGCGTAGCTGAGCGAGTTGGCGATTTCGTCGGGCAAAGCGAGGCGAAGGAAGTCGGTGTCTTTGTCGGCGCCGAGATTTTGGAAGGGGAGCACGGCGATAGTGATGGAGGTTGCGGCTGTCGGTGTGAGGGATTTCGTTTGCTGCTGTTGCATGGAGCGCCAGATAAAGAAACCGCCGATTACCAGGCCGAATGCGGCAAAGATCATCCAGGCATAGCGGCTCAATGAAGCCCGAGCCGGAGCAGGAGGCTGGATTGCGCTCTGCGAAGGCGAGGACATGGGCTTTGTCGCCGAGCCGACAACCGCGATGCTGGATGCATCGCTGGCGGCCGACGGGTACGGGGTGCGTCCACTTTCGGTGTCGCGCTTGAGGCGTTGCAGATCGCTGCGCATTTCGGAAGCATGCTGATAGCGCAGGTTGCGATCTTTTTCGAGAGCTTTGTCGATGATCTCTTCGAGGCGCGCCGGAACTTCGCGATTCAGGCGCACGGCCGGCACCGGAGCGCGATTCATGATGGCTTCGCAGATTACCGCTGAGCTCTCGCCGTGAAAGGGGACGTCGCCGGTGGCCATCTCATAGAGCACCGCGCCGAAGGAAAAAAGATCGGTGCGGGTATCCAGTTCGCGGGCGCGCACCTGTTCGGGCGACATGTAAGCGACCGTGCCCACCATCGTGCCGGGGCTGGTGAGGTGAGGCTTCGTCCATGGTTTGCATCTCGCCGGCCAGTGTCCGGCCAGAGGAACTTCCGGCGACGCTGACTTTCGCCAGTCCGAAGTCGAGAATCTTGGCGTGGCCGCGCTTGGTCACAAAAATATTTGCCGGCTTGATGTCGCGGTGCACAATGCCTTCGGAGTGCGCCGCATCGAGCGCATCGGCGATTTCGATGGCCAGGCTGAGCAGCGTGTCACTCTCCAGCGGACGCCCCGCGATGGCGTGCTTGAGGGTCACGCCATCCAGAAATTCCATGGCGATGAAGGCCTGTCCGGCGTGCTCGTCAATCTCGTAAATGGTGCAGATGTTGGGGTGGTTGAGTGCGGAGGCGGCCTGGGCCTCGCGCTGGAAGCGGGCCAGCGCCTGCGGATCTTTGGCCACGTCGTCGGGCAGGAATTTCAGGGCGACGAAGCGGTGCAGCTTGATGTCTTCAGCCTTGTAGACGACGCCCATGCCGCCGCCGCCAAGCTTTTCAAGGATTCGGTAATGCGAGATCGTCTGCCCGAGCACTCGCAGAATGCTAGTGGCTTGCAGCGTGGGAGTCAATTGTGTGGGTTATTCGGCCGGACCGGACTACGTGCGCAGTTGTGTGCGGGAGATCGCTTCCCTCCGCCTGATGGGCGGCTCCGGTCAGGATGACGCCACCTCGCGTTCAGCCGCGGAGTTCTGACAGCGCTTTCTTGGCGTCGGCGTTATCCGGGCTGAGTTTGACGGCTTTCTCCAGTTGCTGCCGGGCTAGACGCATTCTGATTGGCCTTTTCGTAGGCCATGCCGAGGTGGTAGTGAATGGTGGCATCGTCGGGTTCGCCGCGTTTTTCGCCGAGCCGCAACGCTTCCTGGAATTGACCGATGGCGGATTGGTAGACGCCTTTCTGATAGTAGGCCCAGCCCAGTGTGTCGGCGGCGTTGGCGGACTCAGGCATGCCGCGGCGCGCGGTCTGCGCCATGGCGAGGGCGAGGTCGACGTTGCCACCCGTTTGCAGAATCACGTAGGCCAGATTATTCGAGGCCAGGGGCTGATCTGGCTGCACCGCCAGCGCCTGCTGATACATGGCCTTGGCCTGATCCCAGTTTTGTTTTGCCTCGTATAATTCACCCGAAAGGATGAGGAAGCGGACATCGCGAGGATTCTCTTTGATGGATTGCTGGTAGAGAGCGATCGCCTGATCTGCCTTGCCCTCCTGCACCTGCACCTTGCCGAGTTTCTCTAGTGCGTCGGTGTTGTTCTTATCGAGGTCGACGGCTTTGCTTAGCGCGGTCTCAGCGGCGGGAAAATCTTTTTTCCAGTTGAACAGAGCCGTTCCCAGCAGATCGTAAAAGTTGCTGTTGTTGGGAGATTTCGCAATCTGCACATTGGCGGCGGCGATGGCTTTGTCGAATTGCTTCTCGACGATGAGAGTGTTCATCAGCCCGCTCAGCCCGTCGGGCGAGTTGGGATCTTTGTCGAGCGCCTGCTGGTAGAACTTTTCGGCGTCGGGGAAGTGTTTCTGCTCCAGCTGGATATTGCCCAGTTGTACGTAGGGGAGAGGATTCTGCGGCGCGCGCTGCACGGCGAACTGGGCATCCTTCTCGGCGTCAGCATAATTCTTGCGGGCATGTTTCTGCGCCAGCTGGATATTGCCCAGTTGCACGTAGGGAGCAGGACTCTGCGGGGCGCGCTGCGCGGCGAACTGGGCGTCCTTCTCGGCGTCGGCATAATTCTTGCGGAGATTTCCGCGACCGCTTTGAGAAGGTAACCGTCGGCCGAGTTAGGCTGCGCGCTGATGATCTGCTGGGCGGTATTTGCGAGCCCGTCGATATCCCAGCGTTGTATTTCAAGCGCGGCTAAGGTCACGTTGCGCGTCGCTCAAGTCCGGACGCAGGCGGACGGCCTCGCGCCACTCCGATTCGGCGCGGGCGTCATCGCGCTGCAGGTTGTATGCGATACCCAACTGGTAATGAGCGACTGCGTTGTCGGGATCGTTGCGCAGCGCCGTTTGCAGGGAATCGACCGCTCCAGCCGGCGTCGTTTTGCCGCAGTTGAATTTGCGCTTTATAGACCAGGGCGTCGACGTCGTGCGCATTTGCCTTCAGGACTTCCGTGTTGAGCTTGGTGGCTTCGTCCAGGCGATTCTTCAGAATCAGCAGCTGAATGTAATTCTTTTTGACCTGCGGGTCTTTGGGATGATCTTTGTAGAGCGAGGTGTACTCGGTTGTAGCCTTGTCGAGGTCGCCGTTGGCGAAATAGAAATCGCCCAGCATGCGGTAGGCTTCGGAATTATCCGGAATATCTTTTTTGGTTTGCTGCAGGAATGCTTCGACGTCCTGCCTTCTTGCCTTCCTGCATCAAGAGCCGGACCAGCGCGGCGCGGGCGCCGGGATTCTTGGGATCGACCTCGATGGCATGCCGGTACTGCTGCTCGGCTTCGGGCAGGCGATTGCGCGACTGGTAGAAGCCGCCGAGCAGCAGTTCCGCATTCATGGCCTTCGGATCGACTGCGACCGCTTTCTTGAAGTTGGCCTCGGCCTGATCGGTCAGCTTGGATCCAGTTGCAGAAGTGCGAGCAACAGATAGGATTCGGAACGGTTGGGATCGAGCGCGATGGCCTGCTGCATCTCCTGCATGGCAGCGGCGGCTGGTTGTTGATCGCCGAATCATAGTTCGCCCAGGCTTCGTGCGTCTCCGGCAAGTTGGGAGCTTTCTCGCGCAGGATGTCGAGATGAGTTTTGGCCTGCTTGATGGTGTCCTGGACCGGCGAGCCGTCGGGATTGCGCACGGTCACCAGCAGGTTGGAGAGATCGGTGAGGGCGCGGTAATTATCGGGAGCAAGTTCGACCGTGCGGCTCAGTTCCTGAAAGGCGCGATTGGTATCGCCCAGCTTGAGAAAAGTCTGGCTGAGCTGGTAGTGGGCCTGGGCGAAACGGGTGTCGATCTGAATGGCATTGGAATACTGAATGACGGCTTCGCGGTATTTGCCCTCGGCGAAATAGCGCTCGCCGCTCTCAAAATACTTTCTGCTTGCGAACGTTAGGATCGCGCGAGCAGGCCGCGAGGAAAGCGAGAACAGAGCAGGCAACAATGAGACGAACAAGCCACCGAGCGACTCATAATTTTAGGTTCTCCGACTGCTTGTGCGGAGAGCGGACGTGGCTTCTCCACACGGAAATTGATGATACTGCACGGTAACCTGCGAAAACAGTTACCAGGGTCACGGTAGTGCATGGTCGTCGCCACCGCGAGAATCCCTCAGCGCGGAATGTAGCTATCGAGCAACGGCTGCACTTCATTGGCGAACGGCAGCATGCGGCGCTCGGCCGCTTCCACGGACTCCCCTGTGCTGCATTGGCGTAGTAATGCGCACCAGCGCGCCGTCACTGCGGTTCATCTTGATCGAATCGGCGACCAGGTAGATACTTGGCCCAATATTCGCTCGCCACTCCTCGATCATGCGCCCAATACCAATAGAGCACGACCTCTCTCGCGTCTCCCTTCTGAATGACGTAACGATTCGCGGGAAAGGGCGCGTGGCCGGGCAAATCGAAGCTGGATTCGGCTGGACTCAACCGGAGTCCAGCCCGCGCCGGGCAGGCAATTTTTCGGGGAGTGAATCGTATCTCCAGCGCGCTGGCTGGGGAAATAAGCGATGTACAGGTCGACATAGGGCTGCGGTTCCTGCTGATTCTCGTAGATAGCGGACCATGAAGTCGCCGGGACCGAGTTTCTCCAGGACATCAGGTTCTAGCGGCGACGTCGGTTCCGGTCCAGGCTCCGAGCTGATGAGGAAATTGCTGCAGCGTGAGCCGGGGCGGAAAGATTTCGCTGCGCCGGCGGGCCTGCAGGAATATCGCGGCCGAAGCGATCAGCAGGACGGCGACGACGAAACGCGCGGAGAGTCGGCTCATGCTTTTTCTCCCCGGTCTGTTTCCTTCCCGGTCCGGCCATATCAAGCGGATCAGCGCATGCAAGCCGTAGAGCATGAGCAGCGAAACCACGAAGGTGATCAATCCCCAGGAGGCGTGGAAATATCCTTCGGCCTTGTCGGCGTCCCAGTACTGTACGAGCAATCCGGTGCCAATGATGCGGACGCTGTTGGCGGCCACGGCAATCGGCACGGACGCGATGGCCAGCAGCCAGCGCACCCAGAGGCGGCGTTCGGTGAGATAGCCGTAGATGATGGCCAGGGTCAGCAGAGACATGAGCGAGCGAATTCCGCTGCAGGCCTCGGCTACTTCGAGAGGCCATGGAAGGCAGATTAATGACGTTGCCCTCGCGCAGGATGGGAACGCCGAGCAGCGGCAGAATAGTTGCGGCCACTTGCGATGCCAGCAGTTGCAGCGGGAAGGTGATCTGGTTGAACAGGATCGTCGGGATGGGGATCATCAGGAACAGAAACGCCCAGGGAAACAGAGTGGCGCGGAAGATGCTCCATCCCAGGAACAGAACCGTGAGTCCGGCCAGCAGAAGGATGAAGCGACGAACGTGCCAGGAAGAGTTCGGCACCCAACTGGCCGATGATTAAGAAAAGCAGAGCCAGGATCAGCAACGGAAGGCCGGACCACGAGGGACGGATGGGAAGACGAGCCAGGCGGTCGCGCTCCTGCCAGACCACGAACCCCGAAAATAGAGGTACAAAGAAGCCGTGGGAAAAATTGGGGTCGTGCCACCACTGGCCGATCAGGCGCCCCAGGGTCGACCAATAGAGCCAGAGGCAAAGGCCAGCCAGCACGACAATCTGCCAGACGGGAGTGGGTGGGCGAAAGGGTGGGCGAGACGGCGGGCGCGCGGTTGAAGGCTCGGATTGCACCAACTGGTTCACGAAAGCTCGGGTTTCGCAGTCGGGGGAAGCTTGAGCATAAGCGAAACTGCGCTCGGGTGCAAACCAAACCCGGTCCGGGCTACTTTCCAGGTAAGTTTCAGGGGGCGTGAAACACTTTGCTGGTTGAGCTTGGCGCCGACCTTGGCGAAGGGCAATTTTCAGCGTTTCCAGCCTCGGTGAGGCTGCCCTCCTGTGTTGAGATTGAGAAAAACTTTTCACATAAGTTCGAGTACTATGACGGAAAGGCTGTAAATGACGATCCGCAAGAGCCAACCGGGAGTTCCTTGTTTTCAATCGAAGTTGTTGAAAACATGGAGTAAGATGAAAACTCATTCGGGACATTAACCGGGCGTTCATGTGGCACGGTTCGTGCAGAAAATGAGGTTGATTCCCGAATTATCACTAAACAGCAAAAAAGGAAAAATGAGTAAGTTATTGCCTAATGTGGGCAATGTGAGCGGGGCGGTATCCGCCGAACCAGCTGCACTGGCGTTCGTTGAAGGAGTGAGTGCGTGCATGCGGCCGGTAGAGGGCGTGATCCGCGAACTGGCGCAGAGCGATGTGCCGGTGTTGCTGCTGGCCGAGCACGGGGCTGGCAAGCACGCGACGGCGCTGCGCATCCATGGGATGTCCCAGCGCAGCGCGGAGCCCTTCCAGCACCTGGAGTGTGCAGCGCTGGAGCCGCATGACCTGGAGGGAGCGCGGTCCGACAGCGGGCATCCGGTTCACGCGGGAACAATCTATCTGGACGAACTGGCGGATTTGAAAGAAGACTGCCAGGAATATCTGCTGGAGGCTCTGCCCCTGACGCCGGGAGGCGCGGACCGGAGCCGGGCGAGGCTGATCTGCGGCAGCGCGCAAGATCTTGATGTGGAGGTGAAGCGCGGGCGGCTGCGGGAGGATCTGTATTACCGCATCAGCGGAGTCAGTCTGCGGCTTCCGCCGCTGCGGCAGCGCAAAGAAGACATTCCTTTTCTGATGGGGCATTTTCTGCGCAAGTATGCGCGGGATTTTCGCCGCACCGTGCCCGACCTGAGCGCCGAGACGCTGCGGGTTTTTCTGGATTATTCCTGGCCGGGAAATCTGCGCGAACTCGAGGAGGCGGCGCGCGTGCTGGTGGCGCTGGGCGATGAGCATGTGGCGATGGGCGGTCTGCGCGCGCTGCTGCGCAAGCCGGATACGGGCGGCAACGGGGTTGCGACTTCTCTGAAAGCGGCGGCCAAAGCGGCGTCGCGCGAGGCGGAGAAGGAATTGATCCTGAATGCGCTGGCGCGTACCCGCTGGAACCGGCGGCGGGCCGCGGCGGAATTGAAGATCAGCTACAAGGCTTTGCTCTACAAGCTGAAGCAGATTGGATTTGAAGGATTCGGAGCGTCCTAAGCTCTGGCACGAAGTTATGGAGAGGCTATGAAGAAAGGTTTGAAGTGGAGTGGGTGGTTGGGCGTGGTTCTGCTGCTGGCCGCGATGGCGGTGGCGCAGAGCGATGCCGCCCCGAGCAATGATGCGATGAAGGCCAGCGACGCCAAGGCCGACGAGGCCAAGGCTGCCGCGGCGCGCAGGAGGCGAGCAGCGCCAACGACTACGTGATTGGCGCCGATGATGTGCTGCAGATTTCCGTCTGGCACGAGCCCGATCATGAAAGAAACGCTGCCGGTGCGACCCGACGGCAAGATCTCGCTGCCCTTGTTGAACGACGTGCAGGCGGCCGGGCTGACGCCGGTGCAGTTAAAGGACTCGATCACCGAGAAGCTGAAGAAGTACATCGCCGATCCGCGGGTGACGGTGGTGGTCACGGCGATGAACAGCCGGCGAATTTTTGTTACCGGGGAAGTCACGCATTCCGGCCCGATGAATCTGCTGCCGCACATGACGGTGCTGCAGGCGCTGGCGGAGGCTGGGTTCACGCAGTTCGCAAATCTCAAGGGGATTTATCTGCTGCGCACCGAGAACGGCAAACAAGTGAAGCTGCCGTTCAATTACAAGGAAGTGGTGAAGGGGAATCATCCGGAACAAAACATCGCCCTGAAGCCGGGCGACACAGTGGTGGTTCCGTAGGAATTGCGATGAGTACACGTCACAGCATTCGGATAGCAGGCCTATTGGCGGCTGGGCATCCTTGCCTTCGCGATGAGCGTCGCGTGGGCGCAGGATACTTCGACGCCCGACAGCAACGCTCCCGCTCAGGGCAGTGCGCCGAGCAATGGAACTCCGCAGGACAACACGGGGAATGCGCAGCAGCCGGCGCCGGCGTACGGGCAGGAGAACGCGCCTCCGCCGATCACGGAGACGCCGCCGCTTGTCGGGCCTGGATGTGCCCTCGCTGGAGCCGCACGCGGCGCCCTTGAGCTATATCCAACCGGGCGCCACCGTCAGCGAGTCGGCTGACACCAATGCGGCCAATACTCTCGGCGGCAGCGGATCGTTGACTTCGATCAGCCGGGCCCTGGCCAGCATGACTTTGCAACGGCTATGGAGCCATTTCGATCTGGCCGCCGATTACATCGGCGGTGTCGCCTACTACGATCTGCCGGGGCAGGGCTTCAAGGCGCTGCAGCAGATGGATTTCGAGCAAAAGATCTCGTGGAAGCGCGGCCAGTTCGCGGTGCGCGACAGCTTCAGCTATCTGCCGGAAGGAAATTTCGGCGGCAGCGTATGGATCGCTGGGGTCGCAGGGAATCGAGTCGCTGGGGAACACGTCGTTTTCGTACTTCTTCGGCGGCGGCAGCCTGGGGACGTTGGGACTTGCCCCGCGGGTAATGAACATCGCGTTGGCCGATGTGTCGGAGTATCTCTCGCCCGAAGTCGGCCGTCACCGCGGCTGGCGGTTACGCGTTCACGCATTTCTACGGGAACGATGGGCTTGGAGGCCCGTTCATTGGAACCTCGCAGACCTCCGCCCAGGTAGGATTCAGCCACTTGATCACGGCGAAGACCCAAGTGGCGATGGTGTACGGATATCAGGGATTCGATTTCTCGGTCTTCGGCACGGCGTTTCACTACGCATGTGATCCAGTTGATGTACGGCCACCAAATCTCTGGACGACATGGATTTGCTGATCGCGGCGGGACCGCAATTCACAATTATCGGTATGCCGGGGTTTGTTTGCAGTGATCCACGATTCCGACTACGCATGCACCAGCTTCGTCGAAGGAACGGTGAAGGACACCCGAATCGGCGTGGCCGGCCAGTTCCGGCTGCGTTACAAGTTTCCCAAGACGATGTTGACGGCGTCCTATCAACGCTTCGAGACCTCCGGGTCCGGACTGTTTGCCGGAGCGCAGACGGACCTCGCGCGTTTGTCGGCGGAGCGCCCGCTGTCCCGCGTGTGGAGCGCCGCCGTGGATCTGGGATATTCGCGCGAACCACCGTTTGCAGAGCTTGACCTTCGCAGCAACTGGGGACGTGCGTGGAACCAGGGCCAACTCAATCCCAGCAACCTGCCGGTATGTCCCGGAATCAATGCCAATACTTACAGTTACGGTTTCGCCGGGATGGCGGTGCACCGCGCCTTTGGGCACGATTTTCACGGATTTGCCAGTTATCAGTTCAACGAGCTGTCGTTCGACAACTCCTATTGCGGGGGATTGCCCGTCTGTAGCCGGATTTCGAATCGGAATGTCATTCACGTTTGGATTGGATTGGACACCCCGGCCCATTCGCATCGATTAAGGAAATCCTGCGGTCAGCGGGCAATGCGGACCGGACGGAACACGGGAAGGATACGAAGATGATTGAGAATCGCGAATTAACCATGGACGATTACCTGGCGATGTTGCGCCGGCGGGCGAAGGTGATTTTGATCCCGGCGCTGCTGGCGCCGCTGGTCGGCTTTCTGGTGTCCTACGCCTTCCCGCCGAAGTACACCTCGCAGTCGCCGATTCTGGTCGAAGGGCAAAAGGTTCCGGAGAGCATGGTGCAGCCGGTGGTCTGCGGAAGATCTGACGGCGCGCGTGGACACGCTGCAGCAGCAGGCTACTGAGCCAGAGCCGGCTGGAGCCGATGATTGCAGCGGCTGTATCCGGGCAAGAAGCGAGCGAGGCAGTGCGAGAGGTCATGGACGACATTCGTCTGGCAACATGACGGTGGAGCCCGTGGTACGGATCTAGCCTCAGACGAGCACTGGCGCGAAGCAGAAGCCCGGGCAGTCGAGCTCCGGGCCGGATTCTACATTGAACTACACGTCTCGAACGCGCGCGAATGCGCAGCAGATCTGCAACGAACTGACCACGCTGCTGGTGGATGAAGAACCTGAAGTCGATTCAGGCCGCGGCCACGGGCACCAGCGATGTGCTGAATAAGGGACTGGAAGACGCCAAGCGCAATCTCGACGACATGGACGCGAAGCTGGCGGATTTCAAGAAGCAGTATGTCGGACAGCTTCCCGGCGACGAAGAGAACAACCTGAAAATTCTGATGGGGTTGAACTCGCAGCTCGAGGCCAACACGCAAACCTTGAACCGCGCGCAGCAGGACAAATCCTACACGGAATCGATGCTGGCTTCGCAACTGGCGGCGTGGAAGTCGTCGCAATCGTCGACCAATCCGCAGACGCTCGAAAAGCAGCTATCCGATCTGCAGGCACAGCTTCTCGATCTGCAGGCGAAGTACACCGACGACCATCCGGACGTGATCAAGACCAAGGCTGACATCGCAGAGGTGAAGAAGAAGCTGGCGGAGATTAATAAAGCGAGTTCGGATGCCACCGATGTGGGCACCGACAAGGCGTCGGCGATGGAACCGCCGGAGATCCGGCAGATGCGCATCCAGGTTCACCAGTACGGCGATCTGATCGCGGCGGCGACCCGCGACCAGAAACGTCTGCAGCAGGAAATCGCGGACTATCAGGGCCGGGTATCGCTCAGCCCGGCGATCGAAGAACAGTACAAGGCGCTGACCCGCGACTACGACAACGCGCAGAAGGGTTATCAGGATCTGCTGAGCAAGAAAAGCTCGGCGGACATGACCGTGAAGATGACCAACCAGTCGGAAGGCGAGCGGATGTTCGCTCGCTGAATCCGGCGAATTTGCCGGACTCGCCCAGCTTCCCCAACCGCTGGCTGTTTGCCGGAGGCGGCCTGGGCGCAGGACTGGCGATTGGAATCGGGCTGACGATGTGGCTGGAGTTGCGCGACAAATCGATTCGCACCGAAGCCGATGCCGAGGCCGCACTGGAGTTGCCGATGCTGGTGGCCGTGCCCTGGGTGGGAATCGCGGCGGCGGAGAACGGGAACGGAAAGAACGGCAGGTTTAAATTCTGGAAGCGGAAAGACGCTGCAGAGCACAAGGAAAAAGTAGGAGTGTAGGCGGGAGCCACAGGGAAGACTATGTACAAAGAGTTCTACGGACTACGGGCCAATCCGTTCAATGTGAATCCGGACCCGCGCTATCTGTTTCTGACGCGGCACACCGAGGAGGCGCTGGCCTGCCTGACGTACGGAATCCAGAGCCGCAAGGGATTTGTCCTGCTCAGCGGAGAAGTGGGCACGGGCAAGACCACGCTGATCAATAAATTGCTGGAGTGGCTGCGGCTGCAGCAGGTGGCCACGGCATTCATCTTCAATTCGCGGCTGAACGTGCCGCAGTTTCTCGACTACATGATGGCGGACTTCGGCATTCCGTGCGATTCGGAGGCCAAGAGCCAGGTTCTGCTGCGGCTTTACAACTGGCTGCTCGATCGCTACCGCGCGGGCGAGACTGCGGTGCTGATCGTGGACGAGGCGCAGAATCTCAGCGAAGAGGTGCTGGAAGAGATTCGCATGCTCACCAACCTGGAAACGTTCACGGAAAAATTGCTGCAGATCGTGCTGGTGGGGCAGCCGGAACTGGACCAGAAACTGAAGCAGCCGCAGTTGCGGCAGTTGCGGCAGCGGCTGACGCTGCGGGCCAAGACGCATCCGCTGACGCTCGACGAGACCAAGGCCTACGTGCACCAGCGCCTGCGCATTGCGGGGTCGAATGGGACGGAGATTTTTAATCCCGAGGCGGTGATTGCGATTCACCGCTATGCGCTGGGAATTCCGCGCGTGATCAATCTTTTATGCGAGCACTGCCTGGTGAGCGCATTTGTGGACCAGCAGAAAGTGATCGGGCCGAACGTGGTGGATGGGGTGGCGCGAGACTTCGATCTGGGCGATAACCATGCGCCGCCGTTACCGCCAGCCGCGCGCAATACGACTGCCGAAAATTTCGATGTAGGGGAGGCGTTGCGGTCGCTGGCTACGATAGCGGACCGCATCCGCCAGCCGGAACCGAAGGAGCCTCCGACGAAAGGAAACTATGAGCCGAATTCATGAAGCCTTGAAGAAAGCCGAGCAGGAGCGGGCAGCGACGCAGGGGATAAGCCCGCCAGCGACTCTGGCGACGACCCCGGTGGCCGATCCGCCGGTGTTTGCCGATGCGACCGTGCCGCCATCGCAGGTGCCGGCCAGCCCGGCTTTTTCCGGCATGCCCTCGATGGGCGGACCCTTCAACGTGGACACGCTGCTGGCACGCTGCCCGCAGATGGCGTGGAAGCCGGATATGGCGGCGATGCTGTTCATGAACGGCGACGACAGCGCGCGGGGGACGGAGGAATTCCGCACGCTGCGCTCGCGGCTCTATCACCTGCGGGAGAAGATGACGCTGAAGACGCTGCTCATTACCAGCGCGCTGCCGAAAGAAGGGAAGTCGTTCACCTCGGCGAACCTGGCGCAGGTCATCGTGCGGCAGCATGGACGGCGAGGTTCTGCTGATTGATGCCGACCTGCGCGGGCCGCGGCTGCATCTGATGCTGGGCACGACGGCCGGACCGGGCCTCTCCGATTATCTGCAGGGACGCAGCGACGAGTTGGGCATCGTGCAGCGCGGACCGTTGGAGAATCTGTTCTTCATTCCCAGCGGCACGGGGATTGAGGATCCGGCCGAACTGGTCGGCAATGGACGCCTGAAGATGCTGCTGCAGCGGCTGGAACCGTTGTTTGACTGGATCATCATCGACTCGCCGCCGGCCATTCCGGTTTCGGATGCGAGCGTGCTGGCCAAGGCCTGTGACGGCGTGCTGATGGTGGTGCGTTCGAATGCGACGCCTTCTGATATCGCGCGCAAGGCGCGGCAGGAATTTCCCGACCAGGCGCTGGTGGGCGTGGTGCTGAATGGAACGCGCGAAGATGCAGCTCCCTACGCGCGCTACTACTACGAGGCGTACCAGAAAAACGGAGCTGCGAACCAAGTCCTAGGGGAAGTAAGTGATCCGGCTTTTCAAAGTTTATTACCCGCTGCGGGCCCTGGTCTTGCTGGTGGGAGAAGCCCTGATCGTCTGGTTCTCGTTTGTGCTGGGCACCCGGATGCAGAACGAGGACTGGTGGCTGCAGCTCAACGTTGAGGGCGGGTACCTGAAGATCCTCGGGGTTACTGCGTTTGTGCTTCTGCTTTCGCACTGGCTGGACCTCTACGATTCCGCAAGTCTCGGCGCAAAATGGGATCAGACGTTCCGCCTGCTGCTGGTTCTGGGATTTGTGGCGCTGGCGCTGTCCGCCATTGGATATTTGTTTCCGCGCTTCCTGCCGGGGAATGGATCGCTGCTGGCGGGGCTGGCGATTCTGACCTTCCTGCTGTTCGGCTGGCGCGTGGCGTATTCGTGGATGGTGCGGCAGCCCTATCTTCCGCGAGCGCGTCTACGTGCTCGGCACGGGAGACCGGGCGCAGCGCCTGGTGAATGGATTGCGGGAGCGGCGTGAACTCGGGCATCGACGTGGTGGGCTGGACGGGCGGACTGGAAGGCGAACTCACCCGCGGCACCGTGGCCACGCATTTGCTGGAACACGCGCAGGAGGATGGAGTCCACCGCGTGATTGTGGCCATGCCCGACCGCCGCGGCCAGCTTCCGGTCGAAGAGTTGCTGGATCTGAGGCTGGCTGGAGTGACGATTGAAGAAGCGACTTCGTGGCTGGAGAAGATTTCCGGACGCATCGAAGTGGAGCAACTGAATCCGAGCTGGCTGATTTTTGCCGAAGGATTTCGCTTCAGCAATTTCTCGCGCGTGATGAGCCGGTTGTTCAACTTTGGACTGGCTCTCGTGGGAACGATCATTTCTCTGCCCCTGCTGCCGTTGATCGCGCTGGCGGTCCGGCTGGATTCTCCGGGTCCGGTACTTTACCGCCAGAAGCGCGTGGGATATGGCGGAAGTCATTTTTTACTGCTACAAGTTCCGCACCATGCGGCAGGATGCCGAGGCCGATACCGGCGCGACCTGGGCCACCGATGACGATCCGCGCATCACGCGCATCGGAAGGTTTCTGCGCTTGACGCGACTAGACGAGCTGCCGCAACTGTGGTGCGTGCTGAAGGGCGACATGAATTTTGTCGGGCCGCGTCCGGAGCGGCCGGAATTCGTGGAGTGGCTCAGCCAGGAGATTCCCTATTACGGTGTGCGCCATGCCGTGCGGCCGGGAATTACGGGTTGGGCGCAGGTGCAGTACAAGTACGGCAACACGCTGGAAGATGCGCGCGAGAAACTGCAGTACGATCTGTTCTACATCAAGAACGCCTCCGTCGGGCTGGACATGCTGATCATGTTCCAGACCATCAAGATCGTTCTGCTGGGCCGGGGCGCACAATGAAGTGGGTGTTCTGGGTAGCCGCTGGGGTCGATTCTATACATCTACGTGGGATATGCCTGGCTGGTTGTGGGTGCGGCCCGATTGTGGCCGTGGCCGGTGTGTCGCGGTGAGCATCAACCGATCGTGTCGATTGTGATGGTGGTCCGGAACGAAGAGAAGGTCTGGCGGAGAAACTGGAGAATCTGTTGGCGCTTGACTATCCGGAGTACGACGTCGTTGTGGTCTCGGACGGGTCCACGGACGGGACGGAGACGATCCTGCGGGACGCGGCGCGCAATCCTTGCCTGCGGGTCGCACTGAACCAGCTTTCGCAGGGCAAAGCGTGCGGACTGAATGATGCCATGAGGCTGCCGGGGGAGAGATTGTGGTTTTTACGGACGCCCGGCAGAAGATCGAGCCCGGGGCGCTGCGCCTGCTGGTAGAAAACTTTGCCGATCCGGACGTGGGTTGCGTGAGTGGTGAGTTGATGCTGGGCGATTTCCACGAGGGCGAGAGCAGCCGCGGAGTCGGGCTCTACTGGCGAATCGAAAAACAAGTTCGCGAAATGGAAGCGGCTTCCGGGTCGATGGTGGGGGCGACGGGCGCACTTTACGCCGTGCGACGCGAACTGCTGACCGATCTCCCTGCGGGAACGATTCTCGATGACGTCTATCTGCCGATGCAGGTGGTGCGGCAGGGCAAGAGGGTAGTGTTCGATGGAAGGGCTCATGCCTGGGACATTCCCGACCTGGGCGCGGGTTTTGAATTCTCGCGGAAGGTGCGTACGCTCAGCGGGAATTATCAACTGGTGCAGCTGGCGCCGTGGCTTCTGAGCCCGAAGAATCCGATCCGCTTTGAATTTGTGAGCCACAAACTGGCGCGGCTGGCGGTGCCATTCGCGCTACTTGCTCTGCTGTTCACTTCGTTTGCCTTGACGGGCTCGTTTTACCGCGTTGCGCTAATCCTGCAGTTGGTGTTTTACGCGCTAAGCGCCCTCGCTTTGATGGGTGTGGACAAAGGTGGCGCGCTGGCGTGGATCGCCGATGCTCCGGGCACGTTCGTTCTGTTGAACGGCGCAGCCTTCATGGCTCTGGTGAATTTTCTGGCCAGGAGGCGGGCTGTATGGACGCGGTAAATTCGAGCGCTAGTGCCGTGGAAAGCGATGTCGCGACCTTGCTTGACGCGCCCTATGCACCATCCCGCAGGTTGCGGTTCGGACGCTGGGCGCTGTTAGTGGGAGCGATTGCACTGGTATGCGTGATCGCGGTCCGTAATATCCGCCGAGGCGAATTCGACTACTACGTGGACGAGGCGCAGCACGGGATGACCGGACTGTTTGTGGCGGATGCGTTCCGGGATTTTCCGATCACGCATCCTCTGCAGTATGCCTATACGTACTACGCGCAATATCCAGCCGTCGCCATCCTGCATTGGCCGCCTTTGTTCTACGTGTTCGAAGGCTTGAGCTTTCTTTTGCTGGGCCCATCGGCGGTGGCAGCTCGGCTGACCGTGCTTTTCTTCACCATTGTGCTGCTCTACCAGTGGTTCCGGCTGGTGGAGGAATGGCAGGATTCGTTTACCGCCGCGGTGAGCACTGCCGTGTTGGGGCTTTTGCCAATGGTCATGGTGTTCGAAAAGACCGTGATGTTGGAGATTCCGTCGCTGGCCTTGAGCGTCGCTGCCATCCGCTATTGGATCCGGTATTTGGAACAAAGGAGGTCGCGGGCCACTGGTGGCGTTTGGTTTGTGGTTGACCGCGGCGCTGTTGTGCAAGCAGACGAGTGTGTATCTGCTGGTGTTCTGCGCGTTGACGTTGGTCGTGACACGCAAATGGGACCGCCTGTTTACGCGCGACATGGCTCTGGTGGCCGGGACGGTTGCTGTGCTGGCCGGGCCTGTTCTGGCGCTGATGCTGCTCATGCAGGGAAAGGCCGTCGCCAACGACCTGGGATCGCATCGCATGGCAGGATGGGAGCGGTTGAGCTATTACATCGTGACCCTGCCGAAGGCATTCTCGGTCTTTCTGTTTGTGCTGGCAGTGCTGGGTCTGGCGCTTTCCTGGCGCTGGGACAAGAGGGAACGGACTCTGATCATGCTGTGCTGGATAGTTGCCGGCTACGCGACGTTTACGTTCTTTGCCCAAAGGGAGGCGCGCTTCGCCGTGTACTGGTTCCCGCCCATGGTCTATTTTGCCGTGGGTTTGCTGACGCAGTTTTTTCGCGTTCACCGTCTGCGAACGGTCATGCGCACGGCCGCGCTTGCTCTGGTGGTGATTCTGGCGGTTCCGGCGTGGAGCCAGCAGCGGCCGTATATTTCGGGTTATCGAGACGTGGCCGCTCGACTGATCGATCAGTATCATTCGGGTATCGTCTTGTTTGAAGGCAGAGTGCCGGGGAACTTCGTGTTCTACATGCGGGCGCTCGATCCCGATCGGCGTTTTCTGGTGCTGCGCAAAGTGCTCTACTCCGATGACATACGGCCGGGAGAGAGCAGCGAGGAACTGGTGCATAGCCGGGAGGATTTGGCTGAGATATTTCAGAAAGACGGAATCCGGTTTGTGGTGATCTCGGAGAATTTTCCGGCTCGTTTTCCGGTCCAGCGGTATTTGAAAGAGCTGCTCAGTACCGAGCAGTTTCAGCTGTTGGGCCGGTTTCCGATCGAAAGCAACGAGCCGCAATGGGCGGCCCAGAGCCTTCTCATACGAGAACAAGCAATGGGCGCCTCCGACGGACCCGATGTTGAAAATCAGGATGCTGACGCTGCCCCATGATATTGAGGTGCCGTTCAGCAAGTTCGAGGCGGGGAAACACTAATGGTGCGAGCGAGTGACAACATGACCCCGCCCGGCAACGGAGCGAGTGCCAGGGAGCGCTTCCGCAGTTCGTTCGCCCGCTGCGGGAAAAGAAGTCTCGGCCAAGCGACGTCCGCTGGTGTGGGGGGCACTGGTAACGTTTTTCCTGCTCTACTACTACCGACCGGAAGACGTCATTATGGCTCTCGCCTACGTTCCGATGGCGAAGATTGCCGCGGTTGTGGCGTTCGTCCCCATCCTGCTCGAGCGGCTGGGCGGAGGCCGAGAGAAGGTGGCGACGGCGATTAAGATTCTATGGATTTTGCTGGTCCAGATGATGCTGTGCGTTCCGCTCGCGATCTGGCCCGGCGGCGCCTATCACACCGTGTTTGATAAGTTCGCCAAAGGCGTGGTCATCGCAATGGTGATCAGCATCGCCGTGGTGAGTGTGAAACAGTTGAAGCGGTTGCTGTGGATTCAGGCTAGCGCCGTGGCATTGGTGACCTTCGTCTCCATCGTGACGCGGCACTACGATCCGGGGGACGGGCGGCTTTCTGGCGTGCAGTTGGGCATTCTGCAAAATCCCAACGATCTGGCCATTAACATCGCCATCAGTTTCCCGCTGGCGATGGCATTCATGCTGTACGCCCGCGGCTTAAGGAAGGCGATCTGGATAGTAGCCCTGGGGTTCATGGCAATGGGGGTCGTTCTGACCTCGTCCCGCAGCGGGCTGCTGGCCATGCTGCTGAGCCTGGGTATTTGCATCTGGGAATACGGGGTGAAGGGCAAGCGTCAGCGATTGATCATCGCGATGATCATGGCCGGAGTGCTGGGCATGGGTGTGGCTCTGTCGAGCGCGCATTATCGGGCGCGCGTCGCCAGCATCGCATTGGGTAACATTGAAGGGGCGGGCGACAAAGGGTCGTTGGCAGCGCGCAAGGAGCTGCTGAAGAAGAGCGTGTTGGTGGCGTTGCACCATCCCATTCTTGGTGTCGGGCCCGGCTGCTTCCCGCTGATCGACGAAGGCTGGCGCGTGGCGCATAACGCATATAGCGAACTGGCCGCCGAGGGCGGCTTCCTGGCTCTGTTCTTATTCCTGCTGGCGTTCTGGGCCGCTTTCCGCAATATTGCGCAGGTGCGCAAGTCGGCGCGGTACCGCGAAGACAAGGAATTCCAGGTGTTCACGCAAGCCTTGTGGGCTGGATTGGTAGCGTATTTGGCGGGGTCCTGTTCGCCTCGACGGAGTACAGTCTCTACCCATACTTCATGGTGGCGCATACCTGCGTGGTGCAGCGGATTGCCAGCCAGTCGCATGGCGGCGAGGAGCGCACCGCGAAACCGCGAGGCTGGACTAAGGTGAATTATGACGGCGTCCGCGACACCCAAACCTTGCGCGCTCGCTGACGAAGTTGTGTCGGTGCTGCGTTGCCTGTCCTGTCAAAGCCGCCTCGAAGAGCGGGACGGCGGCGTCGTGTGCACGGGCTGCGGCCAGCTGTATCCGGAAGTGAACGGCGTCCTGCGCTTCGTGGCCGAGCAGCACTACGCCGGAAGCTTCGGATTTCAGTGGCAGGTCCACGCTCGCACGCAGCTGGACACCAGCGCGAGCAATCGATCGGAAAGAGACTTCCAGGAACGGACCGGCTTGCAGCGCCAGGATCTTGCGGGCAAGCTGGTTTTGGATGTGGGCTGCGGGATGGGCCGGTTTGCGGATGTGGCGACGCGCTGGGGGGCGCACGTGGTGGGCATCGATCTCAGCCTGGCCGCCGAGGTGGCGGCGCGCAACCTGGCTGGGCGGGAAGCGACCATCTTTCAGGCGGACGTTTTCCACTTACCGTTCGCGCCCGAGAGTTTCGATTTCATCTACAGCATCGGGGTGCTGCATCACACTCCGGACTGCCAGGCCGCATTCAAAGCCTTGCCGGACTGCTGAAGCCGGGCGGGCGGATTGCAATCTGGCTCTACAGCCGATACAACCCGTGGTACCGAATGAGCGACATCTATCGCAAGGTGACCCGGCGCATGCCTTCGCGCCTGCTGTACACCCTTTGTTATGGCGTAGTTCCCTGTACGGTGTTCATCAGGTTCTGCGGCGCATCCCGTGGTGGGCCGGCCAGCCGAGCGGTGCACTGAGATACCTGATCCCGATGGCGTTTCACCGGGAGCGATCGTGGCGGATCCTCGATACCTTCGACTGGTACTCGCCGTGGTATCAGTCGAAGCACACCTATGAGGAAGTGTTTCGCTGGTTCGAAAGCTGCGGACTGGAAGACTTGAGAGTCATCGAACAGCCGATTGCAGTGCAGGGCCGCCGACCTGCGAAGTCAGGACTGCCGGCCTCTGCGAGGTAAAGACCACGCGCATGAGTACGCGAGGTAGCGGCGGTTAACGTCAGAATGGCTGTCATATTTTTCAGGTTAGGGTTAGTGCCATGAAGATTCTCTGGGTGAAGGCGAACAAGCTTCTTCCGCTGCATAGCGGAGGGGATATTCGTTCCTACCACATGGCTCGACACCTGGCTGAGCGCCATGAGCTTTGTTTTCTTTCCTACTACGCCGGTAGCTCGGACGCAGCCTACGATCGGCAACTGCAGGAACAATTTCCGGGGGCGTGCTGCATCGCGACAGGCAGGTCGCTGTCGTCGTCGGCGCGCTTTTGGATTATGTGTCGAGACTGGGTGATCCCGCTCCTTACGCGGTCAGCCGCTTCCAGTCACCGGCGGTGCGGAAGAAAATCGGGATGCTTTTAGCGCAGGAACGATGCGACGTCGCGGTGTGCGATTTTCTGGATGCGGCAGTGAATTTTCCCGCCGCTGACGATTCCCGTGGTTCTGTTTCAGCATAATGTCGAGAGCGAGATCTGGAGACGGCATGCCGAGACCGAGGCGAATCCGGTGAGGCGGCAGGTTTACCGCCTGGGAATACGCGAGATGCACGCGTATGAGGAGTCGACGGTGCGGAAGTTTCCGCACGTGATCGCGGTCTCGGAGCACGACAAGCAATTGATGAGCGCGTGGACGGATGCGTCGCAAGATCACAGTGATTCCCACCGGTGTGGACTGGCGTCAGTATGCGCCGGATTTTCAGCGGGCGCGAGCTGGCGCCATTGGTGATGTTCGTGGGAGCGATGGACTGGGAGCCGAATGTCGACGCGATGGAATATTTCTGCAACGAAATCTGGCCCGCAGTGCTGGCGGCGGCTCCGTCCGCGAAATTGCGCATTGTGGGACGCAATCCGGTGCGGCGGGTCAAGCAACTGGTGTGCGATTCGGTCACAGTGACCGGAAGGGTGCCATCGGTGATCGATCAACTGCGGGAGGCTGCGCGGTGATCTGTTCCGTTGCGCATCGGAGGCGGAACGCGGCTGAAGATTTACGAGGCGATGGCGGCAGGGAAGGCGATTGTTTCGACTTCTGTGGGAGCCGAGGGATTGGATGTGGATCATGGCCAGGACATTATTCTGGCGGATGGCGCACAGGATTTTGCCGACGCGGTGTTGGAGCTTGCTGAACGATGGCGAGTTCCGGCGGCGCTACGAGCGCGCAGCGGCGGAAAAGGCTGCCCGGTACAACTGGCCGATGGTTGCGGCAAGGTTCGAGGAAGTGCTGGAGAAAGTCATCGGCCGAGTGCCGGCGATGCGGGATGTGTTGCCCAGGGTTGGAGTTGACGCCGGATGAACGAGATGCAGAATTCGAACGGGCCACTGCCCGGCTTCGGCAAGCGCCTGGCGCGCAAGGTTTCCTGGAGCCGATGGTTGCCGTCGTATGCCTGGCAGCGTCTGACCCGTCCCGCGCCCCGCGGCAAGGTGCACTTGATCTTCGTTCTGGCCGATCATTTCGAGCCCGCGATTGTGCCCAACGACGGACGAGCCCGCGCGCCGCGCCCGGAGCAGGAGCGCCGCGTGGAGCGCTGGTGTTCGGAATATCCCCAGGCAGTGAACGCGTGGCGCGATCACGAGGAGCGTCCGTTGGTACATACATACTTTTATCCGGCGGAGCAATATGATCGCGGGTTGGTGGAGCGGTTGGCGGAGCATTGCCACAAAGGATGGGGTGAACTTGAAATTCACCTCCACCATGGTGTGGATGCGCCCGACAGCGCCGAGAACACGCGGCAACTGCTGGTGAATTTCCGCGACGCGCTGGTGGTGAATCACGGTGCGCTTTCGTTTCTCGATGGCTGCGGGCCTGCACGGTACGCCTTCGTCCATGGGAACTTTGCCCTGGCAAATTCTGCAGGGGGCTATGCCTGCGGCGTGGACAGCGAAATGCAGATTCTTGCCGAGACCGGCTGCTACGCAGACCTCACCATGCCCGCTGCCGGGTTTCATCCGGCACAAATCAGCAAAGTGAATTCGCTCTACGAGTGCGGTCTTCGGCTTGATCAACGCGCACCGCATCGCAAAGGGCGTGATTTGCGCGTGGGGCGCGTTCCGCAGATTTTTCCGCTGATGGTGCAAGGGCCGTTGATGCCGGACTTCGACACACGCGCCCGCAACGGCATAGTTCGAATCGAGAATGCAGCGCTGATCCGCAGCAATCCTCCCAGCTTGCGGCGTTTGAAACTCTGGAAGAAAGCTGCGATTACGGTCTCGGGAAGACCGGACTGGCTCTTCATCAAACTGCATTGCCACAGCATGGATCTGACGCAACAAGAGGCTGTATCGGGCGCGGCCATGCAGCAGTTTCTGTCGCAGTTGTTGGAAGGCGCGGAGGAACGCGGCGAGGTGATTCATTTTGTGACGGCGCGGGAGATGGTGAATATCCTCTTCGGCCGCGTGCGATGGACGCGAAGGAAATCCCGGGGATTACCGCGATTATCGACTCAAGCGGACTCGCGAATCCTCTGCCCTCTTACCCCAGGGCGAAAATTCTCAGGCAAGAGTCGGAGTGTAGGCCCATGTGCGGGATTGCAGGCATGGTCGCGACGAACGCGGGCGAGCGGATCGAAGCCGCCGCGATTCGGCGCATGTGCCAGGCGATTGTGCATCGCGGCCCGGATGATGAAGGCATCTACGTCAAAGATGGCGTGGGCTTCGGGATGCGCCGGCTCAGCATTATCGACCTGGCTGGAGGCCACCAGCCGGTTTTCAACGAGGACCGGTCGGTCTGGGTCGTCTACAACGGGGAGATCTACAACTATCCGGAACTGCGCGAGCAGTTGCTGAGCCGCGGGCACCGGCTCTCGACCAACAGCGATACGGAAGTAATCGTTCATCTGTATGAGGAGATGGGCCGCGACTGCGTGCAGCCGCTGCGCGGGATGTTTGCGTTCGCGTTGTATGACGAGCGGCGGCGCAAGCTGCTGATGGCGCGAGATCGTCTGGGAGAAAAGCCGCTGCATTACGCCTTCGATGGAAGGCGGCTTTTGTTTGGGTCGGAGATCAAGGCCATCCATGCCGTCGCGCCGGAACTGGCGGAGGTTGATCGTGCGGCGATTCGGCAGTATCTCCTGTTTGGTTATGTGCCCGATCCGGTGACGGCGTTTACCAAGATTAAGAAACTGCCGCCGGCGCATCTGCTCGAACTGGAGGCGGGCAAGCTGAGCATCACAAAGTACTGGGACGTGCCCGAGTACGGAACGCACTCGCCTGCCAGCGAAGAGGAGTGCCTGGAAGAGTTGGAACAGCGGCTGGGAGATGCGGTTCGGATGCGGCTGATCGCTGATGTTCCGCTGGGAGCTTTTCTGAGCGGAGGAGCGGATTCCTCGACTATCGTCGCGCTCATGGCCCGGTTCAGCTCGAAGCCGGTGAAGACGTTTTCGATTGGATTCAAGAAGAAGGATTTCGACGAGACTCCATATGCTCGGATGGTCGCTGAGAAATTCGCGACGGAACACCATGAATTGATCCTTGAGCCCGACGTCGTAGGTTCGGTCGAGAAGATTTCGCGGTCGCTGGAAGAACCGTTTGCCGATGCCTCGGCGCTGCCGACTTATCTGGTTTCGTGCCTGGCACGGCAGCACGTGACCGTGGCTTTGTCGGGGGATGCTGGGGACGAGATCTTCGCGGGCTATGACCGTTACCGCGTGTGTTTGCAAGATCGCGCTTATCCCTGGATTCCCGATTGGACGCGGAAAGTTTATCGCGAGCACCTTTATCAACTTGTGCCGCGCAGCGTTCCGGGACGAAGTCTGACTTACAGCATCTCGCTGCCGTGGCTGGAGCGGTACCTGGAGGATATTTCTTTCAAGCCGCTGGACCGGGAGATGGATACTTTTCTCGGATGCCTTCATGGCTACGGATGCGGACGAGGCCGATCCGTTCCAGAGCTTCCGAGACTACGTTGAGGATGCGCCGGCTAAAGATCCTCTAAGTCAGCTGCTTTACCTGGACCTGAAGACATACTTGCCGGGAGATATTCTCACCAAAGTCGACCGGATGAGCATGCTGACGTCTCTCGAAGCCCGAGCACCGATGGTGGACCACGTGTTGCTGGAGTGGGCCACGGGGCTGACTGCGGACTGGAAAATGCGAGGCGGCGATCAGAAATACATTCTGAGAAAACTGGCGGAGCGCGTGGGCGTGCCGCGCGAAGTTCTTTATCGGCCGAAGCAGGGTTTTGCTTTGCCGCTTGTCCATTGGACGCGACACGAGTTGAAAGAACTGGTGCAGACGGTTTTG
>CAVWQT010000016.1:0-38000 GCA_963757095.1 uncultured Acidobacteriota bacterium
GGCCTTCGTGGAATCGCCGAACGCAGTCTGATAGAGGGACGCCAGATCGCGCAGTCCGCGATAGGCTTCAGCGTTATCCATCAAGTACTTGATCTGATAATCCGGCTTCGCCCACGTCAGGCCATCGCTCTGCTGCGTCTGAACGAGCACTCCGCCGATCACGTCGAGTTGATAAGACAAAGTCTTGATCAAAGATTGCGCGCTCGAATCGCCCGTCTGCCAGGCATTCCAGGCGAGACTGAGGAACGTTGCCGCATACGAGTCGGTGGAGTCAGCATCCTGCGTCGAAACTTCGGCGCCCCCGACGATGTTGTAGTTATAAGTGGTGCCGTAGAGACCCCACTTATCCGGCCAGTTGAGGTGGTTGACGTACCAGTTCATCCAGGCCACGACCTGCGGCATGCGGTTGGGATCGCGAGTCATGCCGATGGCGGCGATGTTGGCGAAGTACGGGTCGATCTCCTGCGGCGTAAACAGCAGCGCGCCATCGGATTGCGAGAACTGCGACACATATTGCGAGGTCGCGTTGAAGTTGTTCTGGTATTGCGAATTGTTATTGCTCGATGAACCCACGGTAATATTCATCGTATTGACGTAAGACGCGCCCAGATTGTCCCAGGCGACAGTGGTAATTTTGTGGCCTCCGGAGGGAACCGGCAACGATACATTGAGGCTAGAGGCGTCAACGGTGTACGCGTTGTTGGCGTCCACATAGATGCGCATCGCATTGATCTGCCGTCCGCTCGGCGCACCAGCCGACGCCACAAACTGCACCGGAGATGAAACCGTAGCGCCATTCGATGGCGATGAAACCGTGATGCCGGAGTTGGTGTTGACATTGATCTCAAGCGAGCCGACTGCAACCTGATCGACCATGTTCCAGGCGACCGGAACCACGTGGTGCGATCCTGGCGGCAACGACACATAGGTATCCACCGATCCGCCGGTGGTCTGGTAGACAGGCTGGTTGTCCACGTAAATCCACACTGCCGCGACGGGATAGTTGCCGCCATTCGCAGTTGCCGTAAAGTGTACGGGCGATGCCTACGCTGGAGCCATTGGAGGGTGAAGTCATGCTGATGCTCTGAGCCAGAGCACAAGTTCCTAAAACCGCTACAGCTACTGCACCGCGCAGCACCTTCGACGCGGCGATTCGACGAGCTTTCTCGGAGCCGGCGGACAAAAAGCCGGAAAATTGGCAGAGAAATACATTGGGCAAAACAGACCTCCGGTATCTTTTGTGGAATTGCCCAGAGAGAAAAAGGCGGGAGCGGCCGGAACTTCAACATCTACTGGGTCGTCCCGAGGAAAATACAGGAATCTACTGATTGACGCAAGAATCAGAAGTTCTACGTCCGAAGTTATCAGCCTTCCAAGATGTTGAAACTGCGCGGCGAGGAGCTTAAGGCTGCTTGGCGAATGAGGGAAATTGCGTTTCGGCAAACCATTTGCACTGGTTAAATCAAAAGAAGAGAGACATTACAGGGCTGTGGACGGAGAATGCAAACTCGGAGGTTTTACTTCCCTTCAGATATCCAACGAATCCGCGGCTTTCCAGCTCATGCCCCAGGAATAAAAGCCGATGAAGGCGAGAATGTCGAGGAACGGTCCGAACACGAAGTATAGAACCGGCATGAACAACACCGAGCCGTGGAGCAGATAGACCTGCAACAAATATTGGTGGGGCACGAACAGAATAAGGTGGCCCATCGTGACCATCGTGAGGAACACTTTCTGGGCGAGGCTGAAGTTTAACAAATAGAAGGTAAATGCATACAGTGCAGGGACTAAGCCAATCAGAATGCAGCTGAATACGAGCATGCTGACCGTGTATCCCGGCAGGTCGTGGGGGAACCGGGCTGAAGCCACCGCGAAGTAAATGATCGCGGTGGCCTGAAGTAGGCAGAAGCCGCGAATCAAATACGACCACGGCAACGATTCTTCGCTGAGCAGAAACGTCGCGACAAATGCGAGGATCGTGACCACGGCGGTGATCCACCAACTCATTCCACTCGCTGGCCCGGCCGCCAGGCTGAAGCACGGCAGGGCGAAGTGAATGTGCCACCATCCTTGAGGCACCATCAGAACCGTGCTGTTCAGATCCAACTCCGCGCCCCAGAAAACGAAGATCCGTTCCCACAGCCGGCCCACCGCGGGCAGGACGCCGATCCACAGACCCGAACCTGCCAGGGCCAGCGCGAAGCTCTCGACGATCCGCCACGGACCGATACGAAGCTTGACGAACGCACGATGAGGCGTGATGATGCCGCCGCGCCATCCCCGGTTTCGAGCGCTGGCCGGCTCCCCCGTGAGCGGCTTTCCATTCGCCGGCCTAGAAATCGAGGAATACACCGGCGGTGCCTCCCCAGCGATGGTAGGAAGTTTCCTGATGCTGCTCGATGTTGAAGTTGAAGCCCCAGTTCGGCCCGATCCATTGCCGCCAGGTTCCGTTGACGGTTCGCTCGGGAAAATCGAACAGCACGTTGGACGTCGGAAGTGAAGTGGAGGGTGGCGCGATCACCTCATAACCTTCCCGTCCCCACTCATAGCGGAGCGTGAAGTAGTGCTCTTTCTCGTATCCCTCGTTCACCGCAAGATATTGCGTGCGCGCAAAAACGTTCCCCGGCGTAGTGTGGGTCCACATCAGCCCGCCTTGCATCACCACCGGAACCTGCGAGAAGTAGTACGCCGCGCCGCCCTGAAAGCGCTCGTCGTAGTTGACGGTCTTGCTCTGATCGAAACCAAAGCCGCCGTTGATCACCAGTTGCTTCCGGCTTAGCAGCTTGCGATTCATCACTCCGGTGAAACTGTATCGGTTAAGGAAGAATCCTCCGACGCTGGCTCCGCCGGAAAATTGCCCGTACCAGTCCGGAGAAAACGTGTGCGTCAGGCCGAGCGTTCCGAACCATCCACTATCGCCGAAGCGGTCCTCATGAGTCAGTTCCCCATGAACCGTATTCGGCCCGCCGGACAAAACGCCGCGCAGATAAAAATCGTTCCAGTTGGAATAGGTGCCACTCAGATCGCTGTGGCTTCCTCCTACTTCGATGTATCCCGGGCCGTCGAGGCCGAGCCCAAGACCGCCGACGCCAGGCCAGCTTGAACCCGGCGCCACCGTCGCGCTGGGGTTCGCCTGCGCGAACGCCAGGGCGCAGAAAACCAGCGGTGCAATTACGAGCGAAACTATGAGCGGAGATGCTTTCTTCATCTTTTGGCCTCGATAGGCTCAGTGTTGCCGCGCCCTCCAGAGTCGCGGCGTTGCTTCAATTCGACTTTCAGTTCGCGTCCGTCGGTATCCGCGATCAGGATCAGGCCATCCTGCACTTGCACGGTGGCGTGGCCTTTCAACACGCGAGGCTCAGAGTAGGAATCCGCAGGAAATGCCCAGCTCTGGTGCGCCAGGCTCTTGGGATGCGAGGCGAGCAGCGTCACTTTTTCCGGCGCATCGTGCAGCAAAGTCCAGCGCACGGATTCGCGCTGCGTCATGAACTCGGCCAGATCGGTCATGGTGTACCAGCGGAAGCGGCCCTGTTTTTGCATCTCGTCGGCGTTATCGAGCCAGGTACGCAGCGTAGGAAAGAAACGCTCCGCGCCGTAAGGATGCGTATAGACGAGCCGCGCGGTGTGCCGCCGCACGGTGTAATCCGTGACCGCCAGCAGCCAGTCACGCACCGCTCCGATCGCGACATCGTCGAATCCCATTTCCTCCAGGCTGGCTTCCTTTCCCATGTGAAGAATTGGGAAGGCCCAGATGTCGGGACTATCGCGCTCGCCATTGCGATAGACGCGAGTCGGTCCGAGGCCGGCGTCGCCGGTAAAGTAGTAGGCGACGATTCCGTTCTTCTCCAGCCATCGCGTCACCCATGCCGGATGGTTCCCCAGCGGTGCTGAATATTCCGTAACGCGTGCGCCGGTCACTTTTTCCAGCGCATCTTTGTTGAGCTGAAGATATTTCTCGAACTCCGCGGAATCGTTGTCGCTCAGGTGATACCCGAAGTAGTTATGAATCCAGCCACCGTGGCTGCCGATCTCCTGTTTTCGGGCAAGCAGGTAATGAATCCACTTCTGCGCCTCGGGATCGTTCAAGACATCGAGTCCTTTGTGGTCGCCGAAGTCGTCGACGTCAGGTCCAGCCGTGAAGTGAACCGAAAAACGCCCACGATCGAAGACACCTTCGTCGGCGAGAATCTTGAGAGGCTTCAGCGAATTGCGCGCATCGATGTGCCAGTTGAACACCAGCCCGCCCACGCCGTCCGGAACCGATGCCAGATAGGGCAAGCCCAGCATGCGGAAGGCGAAGAAGTGCAGAAACGAATGCAGAAGCAGTCCGTCGGTTCGCGAGGCCAGATATCCGAGGGGAAGATTGACGAACAGCACCTGCCCTGAATCTTCCCGGCGATAACCCGCGGCCAAGCCACGCTTCGATTTCAGCAACACCGTTCCATCGAAGTTTCCGGTGGTGCGGAACACGGGATAATCGACCGCACCGTACAGATATGTGGCGAACGCCGAGCGGCTTTCAGCATCCTCGCGCGCCGCCACGGGCCGCCAGTCTGCCATCTGTCCTTTGTCATCCACCGGTGCGAAGCTGCCGGGTGGAATGCCGAGTTCGCGCATCGCGGCCGTCGTTCCGGTGACCTGCTCCGGCTCCATCGTTTCGGTGCGATAGAGGTCATAGAGCGCGTAATTGACGCCCACCAGATTGGAGAGACGCGATTCTCCCGGCGTAAAGCGTCCGTTCAGATCCCAGGTGCAGGCGTCGTAGACGACCATGAGATTGCCGCCGGCTTGCACGTACCGATTCAACTCTCCGACGAGCACGTCGTTGGCGCTGCGATGAATCTGATCGGGCAGCACCACTCCAACCGCGTGCACCGTCGAGAGCGGATTCAGAAAATCCGAGTCATGAATCGGCTGCAGGTGAAAGCCCTCTTCATTGGCGGCATCCACCCACTCCTGCACAGCGGCCGTGGTTGCGTCGAGCCCATCGGGGAGCAGCAGGAGCAGCGTGTCGGCTCCCGGCTCGCCCACCGCGGCCTCCAGCCGGTGCACATAGTTCAGCGTTGCGAACAGCACCAGCGGCACGATGACTGCGACACACGCGTACTTGGTTCGCTTCTTCATGGTCGAGATAAGATGGCCGCGCAGGCGTTGGGGTCTAGTAACTGCGGTTGCGGAAATCGCGCTCTAAGGGATTGCCACGCGGCCTCTTCCAGCACATTCCACGAAGCGCTGCCGCGCAGCGAGTCGGATTGCGCCGTCCAGCACGCGGCCGCATCCGCGTCGCCTAACTTTTCTGCTGCCATCGCGACCAGGCCCCAGGGATGACTGTCATAGCGCCGCTCAATCCAGCCCGCGCCGAAGTCTTGCTTCCATTGCTCCCACGCTTGCCGCGAATTCTGCCCCGGCCCGCTCACGTCCGCGAGCCAGGGATAAACCTGCGCCACGGCGTCCGGATAAAACGCCGGAGGATTCTTTTGCATGGAGGCTCGAAAGCGCTTCGCGTGATGGTCCCAGAAGACGCGATCAATCGCCGCGGCAAGTTGTTCGGCTCGCGCGTCCGTAGCCGACGCAGCGGGATCATGCAGGCGAAGCTGGCCCTGCGCAACATCTTTCAGCGCGGAATAGACCTCAACGTTATCCATGAACAGCGCGACGTGATTGCGCTGCGACACGTGATAGACGCCAAGCCTCGCATTGCGCAATTTGTCGAGCTGCTTCTCCGCCAGTCCTACACTGCGTTGCCACTGCGCGGGCATGCCCGATGCAGGCGCCATGCGATAGAGCAGTTGCATCCACAGCGCGAGCATCGAGTCGTCGGCGTCGGCGGGCGCACAATTCCGCCACTCGCCGTTGGTGCGGCAGAAGCGGCGGAACAATCCATCTTTTCTGCTGCCGAGGCAGAGACCAGTCAATCCATGCCAGCGCAGCCTGATGAACATCCAGGCCTCCGTCCTGAGCGACGATCAGCGCCTTGGTGGCGAAGTAAGGCTCGACGTAATTTCCGCCAGGATTCATTTCCACCGCACCATCCGGCTGCTGATAGGTTGTGGGAGCAAATGCCGTCGCAGACTAGCGATACGGCGCCGCAACACACGAGTGTCGCGACTGCGATCCCCAACCGCTGTATTCGTGTGTACATCAGCCCTCGACGGTCCCCTGCAGGCGAGCCCAAACCGACCCGTGCAACTGGCATCCCGCGGCGATCTTCACAGTGCGCGACGAAACCGTCGTCGGAGCGTCGGTCCCACCAACGCAACTGCCGGGTGCAAGTATCACTTCGCGCTCAGCCATAATCGGGCCCACAACGAAGCACCGTGGCCCGATGCGAACTTCTCCTTCGCACACGATGCTGCCGTGCACGCAGGCCTCGTCCTCCAGGATGATGTTGCCGTAGCTTTTCGCGCTGCCGAGAAAGCGTGCGCCGCGCCCCAGGCGAAACTCGCCGCTAGCCACAACATTGGCGTTGAGCGTTTCTCCGGCAGGAAGTGCGAAGTCGCCCTGCACACGGATTCGTGGACGGGCCGCGAAAGCATCGCCGCGAATTCCCTTTGCCTGACTCGATTGATCGAGTTCAGCCTCCGCCAGAGCCCTAACGCAACCGCAGCGCACTGGAAGATACGGCGTGTCCTCGGAATCTAGCGTGAGAATCAGCGGGGCGTTCATGTGCTGGAAGCTGGACCCGCGCTCCAGACGAATCGACTCTGCCGACGACAGACGCCCATAGGCGCTGCTTCCCTGCCGCAGATGAATCTTGCCTTGCGCGTGCAGCCAGCGCAGCACCGTACTATTCTTTCCCAACGTGATGTCGCCTTCCGCGAGCGCTGCCCGCAAGGTTGCACCCTCGCCCAATTCGAGGCTCTGCTCCGTGTAGAGGTCTGCGTGCACCACTCGACCTGCCGGGATGATTGCAGTTCCGCTGCACATCATCGACGCAACATCTTTGGCGATCGCCGGATCAAAATCGAATTCATCGCCTCCTACCAGCAGGACCTTCATCCCCTCAACTGAGCGATATGAGAGTTCGCGGTTTGCCCGGCATGCGTCCAACTCCGAGCGCAGCGGTTCCAGGCGCGAGCGTAGCGACTCGGCGAAGTTGGCGATGCGTCCATCGTGCCGCGATGTCGGTAGCGGAGAAGCATCCGCCCGCTTGTGTAACTCGTACAAGGCCGGCGTTACCGGTAACGCCAGCAGCCCCATCGTTACCGCGATCAATAGCAGGGGGCCGAAGGACGCCGGCGCCATCGCCATCATGGCGCCTCCTTCAGCACCGGCAACGCCGCATCCTCAAGCACGGATGCCGTTCGCGCCAGTACGGGAGCGGTGCGCGAACGCTCGGTTTTATGCCACACCAATTCTGATTTTCCGAAGACGCCCTCAGTCGCCTGTTGCCACGCGGCGCGTGAGACGCTGATGAGGCTCACCGTGAATCCGAAGAGAGTTAGCGGCAGCAGGCGAATGCGTTGATGCGAGCCATCGAGTCGGGCCGCGGCGGCAATCTCAAAGAAGGCCGCGAAATTTCCCAGCGTCGTGAATGCGCCGAGAGCCAATACAGTGAGACCACCGCCGATCTGCACACCGGTGTAGAACAGCACCACGGCCAGCAGCCATCCCAACAGAAGCACGGGGCCCATCAGATACACACCGAGCAGCAGCACGCCGTCGAGGCGCTCGATCCAGCTCAACCGCGCGCCATTCGCCGTCTGCCGCATATAACTGACCATCGCCTGGTTGTGTCCCTTGGCCCAGCGCATGATCTGCCGCACGCGCACGGGCCAGCGCTCCGGAACTTCTTCGTAACATTCCGCGCGATTTTCATACGCGGTCTTCCAACCGGCGAGCAGCAGCCGATACGTAAGGTCGGTATCTTCGGCAAGCGCGTTCTCATTCCATCCGCCAATTTCGGCGAGCGCGCTCGTGCGAATGCCCGCCACCGTTCCACCGTACTGCGGCACCATATGCAAATTCATGCGTGCTTGCTGGTCCACCTGATATCCCCCAGAGCGTTCGAGATCAAGCAGGCGGGTCAGCAATTTCTTTCCAACATTCAGCGGCACCACACGGCCCATGACCGCGCCCACCTCGGGATCGAAAAAGGGCGCGACCAGTTGGCGGATGAGCGCCTTGCCGGGTATGTAGTCGGCGTCAAAGATGAGGACGACTTCGGTGCTCACGCGCTCCATCGCATCTTTCAGCGCCGCAGCCTTGCCCGGCTTTCCGCCGACGCGATGGAAGGGTTCGATCTGCGGATGGTCTTCGACGAACATGTCGATAATCTCGCGCGTCCGATCCGTGGAACGATCGTTGACCGGGATGATCGTCAACCGCTCTGCCGGGTAATCCACTTCCAGCAGCGCCTTCAGGATGTCGGCCACCACGGCCTCTTCGTTATGAGCGGCGACCAGCACCGTAACCGCCGGCCAGTCGGCGGTTTCCACGTCGACATACGGGTGCCGTTGCTTCCCGAAGAGCCGGTTCAACGTGAAAAAATAATGCCGCAGAGTGTAAATGCAGATCAGTGCCAGGGTCGTCCGAAATAAGACCAGTAACATATGCCGTCGCCGCGTTTCTCGTTAACTTGTTATCCGAGCCTGTTATCCGAGCTTGTTGTCCGAGGAAGCTTACGTTTCTTGGTTGAGTCGCGCTAAGCTGCGACCTGTTCCTTGCTCCCCGTGCCCTGAAACTGTTCCGCATCTTGCAGGACGGGTGTTTCGTTTTCCAGCCATCGCGATAACGCGAGGACGATTCGTTCCGCCGCGTGCCCGTCGCCATACGGGCATTCGCCGGCAGCCATGCTTTCGTAAGCGAAGCTGCTGCTTAGCAGACGCGAGGCCTCGCGCACGATCGCTTCCCGCGAAGTGCCGACGATTTTCGCCATGCCCAGCAGCGAGGCTTCCGGCCGCTCCGTCACCTTGCGCAGAACCAATACAGGTTTGTGAAAGATCGGCGCCTCTTCCTGCACGCCGCCGGAATCAGTCAGCACCAGGTAGCAGCGCCGCAGCAGCGAGAGAAACTCGAAGTAATCCACCGGCGGCACCAGGTGCACGCGATCGCGCTTCCCCAGCAGGGCTTCCACCGTGGTCCGCACATTCGGATTCAGGTGCACCGGATAGATCACGCGAATGTCAGGGAAGCTTTCGGTCAGATCAAGAATCGACTGGCAGATGTTTTCCAGCTCAGTTCCCCATGATTCGCGGCGGTGCGAGGTCACCAACACGATGCGAGAACCGTCATCGGGAACACCCTCAGGCAGCGGATGGTCGAGCCTGCGACTCTGCACCAGCCGCTGCACTGAATCCACGATGGTGTTCCCGGTAACGACCACGTCGTCCGGAGAAAAACACTCGGATAGCAGGTTTTCCCGCGACAGTGGCGTGGGTGCGAAATGTAAGCCAGTGACCACCGCGGCCAGCTTCCGGTTCGCTTCTTCCGGCCAGGGCTGGAACAGATCGCGACTGCGTAGTCCCGCCTCCACGTGCGCAACCGGAACTTTTCTATAGAACGCAGCCAGGGCCGCGGCAAACGCCGTAGTCGTGTCCCCTTGCACTAACAGGCAGTCGAGCGGCGTTTCTGCAAGCAGCCCATCCATCGCGGTGAGGATGCGGCAGGTTAATTCGCTCAGCGTCTGGTTGTGACGCATGAGATCGAGTTCGATATCGGAGGCAACGTTGAAGATCTGCAACACCTGATCCAGCATCTGGCGATGTTGGCCTGTGGAAATTACGACGGGCTCGAATTCGTTCGCATATTTGCGAAGCTCAAAAACAATTGGAGCCATTTTGATTGCATCGGGCCGAGTGCCGAACACAATTCCAATCCGCTTCTTCATCTGTGGCGCTCCTGCAAGCCCCATTTAGAGTCTTTGTAGACCAAGCGGGTTTATCAGGGGTTTGCTGCAGATGGTCCAGCATCTTTACTGCAGTGCGCAGCGCAGGCGGCAACCCAGCGCGGTTCTCCATACATCCATACGCGCACCGTGAATGGTTCCTCTGAAGCCGTCGCCGGTTGGGCTCTTGAAGCGGGCTCTCGCCGAGCGCAATTTTTTGCACACCTGCCAGTCGCCTGTTACGCCTGCGATTGCGCGGGCATCATTACGGACTTCAACCGTCGCGCCGTCGAACTCTGGGGACGCGAGCCGCTTTCCACCGATCGCTTCACCGGAGCTCATCGCGTGCTCGATACCAGGGGCGATCCGATTCCCTTCGAGGCCACAGCCACCGCTTTTCTGCTGCGGTCCGGACTCTCGCAAGTCAACCGCGAAGTAGCGATTGAAAAGCCCGACGGCAGGCGCATCACGGTGCTCAGTAACGTAGCTCCGCTGCTGGACGAGAACGCCAACGTGATTGGGGCGCTGGATGTACTGCAGGACATCACAGACCAGCGCTCTCTGGAAGATGCTCGCCGCGTGGCGGAACGCATCAACGCCTTTACCCGCGTGGCCCTGGAAGTGGCGCAATTAAAACCTGCGCTGCACTCTATGGCTCAGCTGTTGGATTCCCTTGGCCGCGAAGCCACGCTCAGCGTGGAAGCGCGCGGCTTCACCGAGCTCGCACAACTGGAGCTGGTACGTTTTGACGCGCTCGTCCGACGCATGTCGCACCTCTCGGGCGTCGCCTAGCGTATGCGGAGTAACCAGGTGGCATCCCCGCGGCTGACCTACGAAATTCAACGTCCTGTGCGCTGGAATACGTTCGTCGCCGGTCTCGCCATCAACCTCATTCTGATTGCGCTGGTGGCTGAAGTCGCGCCGCGTCTGGCTCGAGAAGTTACAGTCCGCAGCATTAACGCCAACCATTATGTAACTCTGGTGGCGCCGAGGATTTACGCTCCTGCCCCACGTAGTGTTGAGGCTCCTCCAGAAGTCGCGAGACTGGAATCGCCGGAGCTGTCTCCAGTCGTCGCTCCGAAACCGGTTGCATCGCCAAAGCCCCTCAAGACCGAAGCCGTAAAGATTCAGCCACCGAAGCCCGCCCCGCAACAGCCAGACTCGCGGCACATCGAAACTAATGTCTTCGAAGCGACGGCTGCGACCAACAAGCCCGCCCCTCGAGCCGGAAATCAAAACCAATGTCTTCGCCTCCGCACCAGCCGCAGACCGCGACCCTGCAGAAGCCGGCGCGTCAGATTCAAACCGGTGGCTTCGGCGATCCCAATGGCGTAGCGGGTCAAGGCGATCCCAAGCGAGATACGGTTGCCATGGTTCACGTTGGTTCGTTTGGAGCACCTGCCGGGCCAGGAAACGGGAATGGCACATCCGGCGCCACGGGCGCAAGCGGCACCCTTCGCAGCGCGGGATTTCGCACCGAAGTTGCATCGTCCGAACCCGCTCGCAGCGGAACTGTGACCTCCAGCGGATTCGGCACGCCAGTCGCGCCGTCCAGCGACTTCACTCCCGCGCACATCGAGAAGAAGCCAGAGTTGCAGCCGGTTGAGATCGTCTACAAGCCGCGCCCGGCCTACACGGCCGAAGCGCGCCGCATGCGCGTCGAAGGAGAAGTCTTGCTCGATGTAATTTTCACCGCCTCCGGTTCCCTGCGCGTCAATCGGGTGGTGAAAGGTCTGGGATACGGTCTTGACGACAAGGCGCTGGAAGCCGCCGAACGCATCCAATTTCGGCCTGCTCGACGCGACGGCCAGCCTTACGACTGTGCCGCGCTCGTTCACATGGTGTTTGAACTCGCAAAATGAAACTTAACTTGGGAGATGTTTCCATGCGCGTACTCCGCACGCAAGCTATCGCAATCACCTTCCTGCTTTCGTTGTTCGCTGCCATCGGGCTGCACGCAGCTGATGACACGAAGACTCCGCAGGAGAGCCAGGCGTCGGCAAAAGAAAACGAGATCGCGGATCGGATTTTCTACCGCGAGGCGAAGTTCGTCCAGGATCTGAAGCCCTACACGCCCATGGTCGAAACCTACATTCAGAACTTCAAAGGCGACGACGAACTCGGACAGGTCCCGACCAGCGATAAGTACTTCATCGGGCGCCTGGTCATGAACAAAGGCCTGCAGGACGTCTCCTTTCAGCAGGCCCCGAAGAACGCGGCCAGCGTGATTCTGCAGAAACTCGACGGCTTCTACAAAATGAACTACGTCGCGCTGGGCTTCATGCAGATGGTCTACATCTCCGGCTTCGACAAGAACAATTACGACCTGAAGTATATCCACCAGGAATTTTCTGGCGATATCCGCACGCTGGTCTTCGACGTCTCTCCCAAGCCCAAGGTGAAAGGACCGCATTTTCAGGGGCGCATCTGGGTTGAGGACCAGGACTATACCATCGTCCGCTTCAACGGAACGTATCTGCCGCAGCGAAGAATGAATTTCTTTTTTCACTTCGACGCATGGCGGCTCAACGTGCGGCCCGGCGTATGGGTACCGGCGTTCATCTACACCGAAGAATCGGACGCGAAGTACGCCCTCTTCCGCAAGCTCGCGATGCGCAGCCAGACCCGGCTCTGGGGCTACAACCTGAAATCGCCGACTGACACCGATGAGTTCACCACGGTGCAGATCGATGCGGCGTCCAATGTCACCGACCAGACGGGCAGCGCCAACGAGATCGTTCCCGTTGAGAGCACTCACAAATGGCAGCGTGAAGCGGAAGACGATGTGCTCGATCGCCTGCAGCGCGCCGGACTTCTGGCGCCCGAAGGCGACGTCTCCAAGGTGTTGGAGACCGTCATCAGCAACATCGAGATCACCAACAAGCTCGACATCCAGCCGGAAGTGCGCGCGCGTGTCTTGCTGACTACGCCGCTGGAGTCGTTCACGATCGGACACACCATCGTCGTCAGCCGCGGCCTTGTTGGACGTGCTGCCGGACGAAGCCTCGCTCGCCATGGTGCTGGCCCATGAACTGGGGCACATCGCGCTCGGCCACGCGCTCGATACGAAGTACGCCTTTGGCGATCGCATGGTCTTCCCCGACGAGCAGACTTTTCAACGCATTCAGTTGTCGCGGGATCCGCACGAAGAAGATGCGGCCGACAAAAAGGCAATCGAATTCCTGCAAAATTCGCCTTATAAAGACAAGCTCGCGACCGCTGGATTATTTCTGCGATCGCTCGAAGGGCACTCCAAAGAGTTGCCATCGCTCATCACACCACAGTTCGGCAGCCGCATGGCTAAAGGTGACAGCGTGTTCCGCATGAGCGCCTTACTGCAATCGGCTCCTGCGTTGAAGACCGATGACGTCACGCAGATCGCTGCGCTGCCACTTGGAAGCCGCGTCAAACTTGACCCTTGGGACGATCACGTCGAACTGAACAAGAGCAAGCCTGTGGGTTTGCAGTCCGCGCGCGACAAGATGGCATTCCAGGTCACGCCCATGATTCCACATCTGGCCCGTTATAGCGGTGGCCCGGAAGTCGCCAACGCCGGCGGAAACGGTAAGTGAACGTGTTCGGCTAACAAACGTGCTTACCAATTGAATTTCAAAATAGATTTCGAGGTCCAGTTATGAATCTACGCGCCACGGTTCGTTACTTGTTCTCAATTGTCAGTATTGCAACTCTTGCGGCACTTACCGCTTGCGGCACGAACTCAAGCACGAGCACAACTACGACGACTACCACGCAGTCGGGAGATCCCAACCCGATCCAGCATGTTATTTTTCTCGCCGAAGAAAACCGCAGCTTCGACCACTACTTCGGCAAGCTGAATGACTATCGCAGCGCCGCGCCCTTCAATTTGCCACGCGAAGTGAACGGCCTTCCTGATAGTTGCAGCGCTACGAACTCCGATTGGACGGTCGCCTGCGGCGCCATGAACCTCTCGCCCAATTCCTCCGGCGTACCCACAACGCCCATCTATGCGTTTCACCTCAAGACCGCCTGCATCGACGGCCTCAGCCCTGACTGGATCGCGGCGCACTGGGATTTCAATCTGGAAGATCCCACTTCGACTTCTCCCGGAAGCTTAGGAGCTCCAACCAACGCGCCCGACGGCTTCGTCGTTAGCGCGGCCAGCGCGGCGATCGCCAATGCCGAAGCCGATACCGCCGGCATTCGTGCCATGGGTTTTTACACCGGAACTGATCTTCCGTACCACTACTGGCTCGCCACCGAATTCGCTACGTCCGATGCATGGTTCAACCCTGCGCCCACGCGCACCCAGCCCAATCGCTATTACATGATGGGCGCAACCTCCGGCGGCTATGCATATCCGCTCGTAGGGAACGAGCCGCTGATTCAATCACAGACGATTTTCGACGAACTGCAGGCCGCGGGCATCACCTGGAAGATCTACACCCAACTTCCCGGCGGATACACCTACGCTGATGCCTTCTCAGGCTTCGCGACGCGTTATGCGACCACGGGGAATATTGTCGCTGACCCAACGTTTTCGCAATTCATCTCCGATGCGCAAAGCGGAAGTCTGCCCCAGGTCGTGTTCCTCGACAAGCCCGACGCCGACGAAAAGCCCGACGGCACCAGCAACAATATCCAGGATGGAGTCACCGAAACGCAGCAGCTGATCAATGCCGTCATGTACGGGCCATCATGGAAAGATTCCGTGATCATTTTCACTTTCGATGAAGCGGGAGGCCTCTACGATCACGTGGCGCCGCCGACGAATGTCCCCAGTCCGGATGGGATTCAGCCGGTCGACATTTGCACCAGCGCGACGGACTCCCGCTGCGCGTTGGCCGATTTGACGCACTCGACGCCGCCCTATGATCCCACTGGCGATTTCACCCGCTACGGATTCCGTGTGCCGGTCGTGGTGATTTCTCCATTCACAAAATCTGGATACGTCTCTCACGTCACCACCGATTACACGGCCTGGCTGAAGTTCGTGGAGAAGAGATTCAATCTTCCCGCGCTGAATGCCCGCGACGGATGGTCGCAAACCAGCGACATGAGCGATTTCTTCGATTACCAGAACCCGCCGTGGACGACGCCGCCACAAAATCCGCCGACCGACCCTGCAGGGTCGTGTTACGACACTTTGCCGTGATCCATTCTTAATTGCGTGGGCACCAACGCTCCGCCGCCCGGCGAACGAGCGATTATCACCTCGCGCTCTTGCCTGTAGAAGAATACAGGGAAAATACTGCTGCCTTTGGGGTGGTCCCAAAGCGTGATCCCGTTCATTCTTGCAGTCGTGCTGAATTCAATTCCAGCGACTCCCGACTTGACGCTCCTTTGAATAACGATAAGAAGAACGAGAAATAGTTATGAAACGGATCGCTTTCACCTTGATTGCAGTCGCAACGGTGGCCGGGGTTGCCGCCTTCACGGCTCCCGTATCCGGTCACACGAGCGAACAGGCCTCTCCGCTATACGGGATCACAATTCCGGCTGGATACCGCGACTGGAAATTGGTCTCCGTGGCCCACGAAGAAGGCAGTCTCAATGATATTCGCGCGATTCTCGGCAACGATGAAGCACTGAAGGCCTATCGGGAAGACAAGCTCCCGTTTCCAGACGGCACAATCATTGCTCGCGTAGCCTGGGGTTACGTCGCTTCGGAAGAAAACAACAAAATCTTTGGCCGTGCCCAATCTTTCGTGGCCGGTCCGCCCACGGCTTCATACCTGCAGTTTATGGTCAAGGACTCGACGAAGTACGCCGCGACCGGCGGCTGGAGCTTCGCTCAATTCGATAAAGACGGCAAACCTGCCGACGATGCGCTGCTCAAAACCTGCTTTCCCTGCCACCAGGGGATCAAAGCTCGTGACTTTGTCTTCACCCGTTACACACCCTGATTTCGAGAAGCCCGCAGAAAAGAAGTTCGACAATGGCCGCACGCAAAATCAACTGCAGCACAATTCAAACAGTCCGAAACTATTCGAAAAGGAGGACACCATGACCCAAACAGTCTCTACGCAACAAAGCAATCAGCTCGCGGACGAGAAGAATGCAATTCGTCCGTTCCACGTCAATGTCCCGGAGGCAGAACTCACAGACTTACACACGCGCATCAAGGCGACAAAGTGGCCTGATCGGGAGACGGTCACGGATGCGACCCAGGGAGTACAGCTCGCGACGACTCAGGCGCTGGCCAGTTATTGGGCCACCGACTACGATTGGCGCAAGGTTGAAGCCAGACTGAACGCCCTGCCTCAATTCATCACCGAGATCGATGGGCTCGATATTCACTTCATCCACGTACGTTCAAAACACGAAAATGCGTTGCCGATAATCGTCACTCATGGATGGCCCGGTTCGATCGTCGAACAGATGAAGATCATCGATCCGCTGACCAATCCAACCGCGTTCGGCGGCCGGGCAGAGGATGCCTTCGACGTTGTGATTCCATCCCTGCCGGGCTACGGCTACTCCGGCAAACCGACCACCACCGGCTGGGACGTCGCCCACATCGCGCGTGCCTGGGTGGTGCTGATGAAGCGCCTCGGGTACGAGAAATTCGTGGCGCAAGGCGGCGATTGGGGCGCGGTCATCGTCGATCAAATGGGCGTGGATGCGGCTCCGGAATTGCTCGGCATTCACACCAACATGCCCGGCATCTTTCCCAACGATATTGACAAGGCGGCTGCTTCCGGCGCGCCGGCACCCGCGGCTCTCTCAGCCGACGAGAAGGTCGCGTACGAGCGTTTGCAATTCGTTTATCAAAAAGGAATCGCCTACGGATACCAGATGGGGCTCCGACCGCAGACGTTATACGGAATCGCGGACTCACCCGTCGGCCTGGCCGCGTATTTCCTTGATCATGACGCGCGCAGCTACGAGTTGATCGCACGCGTCTTTGCCGGAGGATCTGAAGGCCTTACCCGCGACGATATCCTCGACAACATCACCATCACCTGGTTGACCAACACGGCGATTTCTGGCGCCCGCCTCTATTGGGAGAATTGGGGCAAGCTCGGATATTTCAATGTCAAGGGCGTCTCCGTCCCGGTGGCCGTGAGCGTCTTCCCTGACGAACTCTATCCAGCCCCGCGGAGTTGGACCGAGCAGGCGTATCCCAAACTCATCCACTACAACCGGCTCCCCAAAGGTGGCCACTTCGCCGCATGGGAACAGCCGAAACTCTTTTCCGAAGAAGTCCGCGCGGGCTTCAGGACATTGCGCTCAAACGCCGCGAAGTCAGATGAGATGTTGGCTAAGGCGAGCTAAGTTTTTGAAGCGCCGGAGAGTTCCCCTGTTTCCGGAAGCCCCGACAACCGCGGGTGCCCCATTCTAAATTTCGCGTTCTTTGCGAAATTTAGAGTGGGGGTTTTTTCCGACTCTTCGTCTTGGGCTTCGTCGTGCTCTTGCCTTCAAGATTCAGCGCCACGGCAGCTCGGATAAGATCCTTCAACGCCGCCTCATTGATCTTGTCGCCTTCGTGAATATCGATGGCGCGCCTGACATTCCCTTCAAGGCTGGAGTTGAATAGACCTTTAGGATCTTTCAATGCCGCTCCCTTGGCGAAGGTCATCTTGACCACGTTCTTGTGCGTCTCTCCCGTGCACACGATGCCGCCGTGGGAGAAGACGGGCGTTCCCGGCGATGTCGGTTTGACCCACTTTCGTTCTTCGACGATCTCCGGGTCAGCCTGATGGATGAGGTCGCGCACTTTCGACAGCATTTTCCCGCGCCAGTCCCCCAGTTCCTTGATCTTCCAGTCGATGAATGCAGAGGCGGAATCCATCGGGGCGCTCCTTTCATGCACAACTCGAACTCGTGTACCCAATTTAACTGCGCGCTGCCCAACCCGCAACTTCTACAGCTGAACAGGTGCCCGTTCTAAATTTCGCGTTCTTTGCAAAGTGAATCAGAGCTCCTTTCAATTCCCACCTTTTGCGTGATGTCTGACTGGGGCCACCTCGCCTGTATAGTGACTTGAGCAATTTATGGAGGGACGATGTGTCAGCGAATTCTGCACCTGATTTGCGTCATGATGTGCCTCGTAGTTCTCATGACCGCCGCCTATGCCCAGCAAGCCCAGCAAAGCCATTGGGCGACACCAGACGACAAAACTGCGAAGTTCATGATCGATATGGAGCGCAAATGGGCTGAAGGCGTGTGCGCGGATAATAGAGTCATCTCTGAGTTGCTGGCCGACGATTTCCAGGGCACTACCACCGGCGGTGAGCGCTACACCAAGGCGGATGAACTCCGCGATGAAAAAGGCGCGCACTCGGCACACGGCTGCGCCCTCGACGATGCCAAAGTGCATTTCTTCGGCGAAGACGTGGCCATCATTTACGGCAGCGAGCACGCCATCGGCAAAGACAAAACCCATCCCGACGCCAAGCAGTGCCAGGTCTGGACCGATACCTGGTTGAAGCGCAACGGTAAGTGGCAGGTCGCCGCCGCGCAGGACAACAAGGTCGACTGCAAGTAGATGCCTTCCCTGCATGGCTAAGAGCTCTCACCAGCATAGGACGGTCTCTTCGCGGGCAGACGCCGTATTGATCAAAGAGAACGTCGTCTTCGTGATCGAGTTCAAGGTCGGAGCAACCGCGCATACGTCGATCGCATTTGATCAGGTTGAAGATTATGCACTCGATCTAAAGAACTTTCATGAGGGAAGCCACACCGTTCCAATCGTTCCAATATTGGTCTCAACGCATGCCGAATCTCACCCGATTCCCGACATCACTTTCGCCGATGATCTTGTTGCTTCACCGGTTGGAACAAATAAGACCGACCTGGGCGGAGTAATCGACGCTATTTGCTCTGCGCGAGCTTTCCCAAACCTCAATATTGACGAGTGGATGGCTCAGGGCTACAAGCCGACGCCTACTATTGTTCAAGCAGCGGAGGTGCTATACCGCACACATAGCGTCATGGAGATTTCGCGATCGGATAGTGGTGCGAAGAATCTTCACGAAACTACCGCTAGCGTGGGCGCTGTGATCGACCGGGCTCGACAGAACAGTAAGAAATCGATTTGCTTTGTCACCGGCGTACCCGGATCGGGCAAGACCCTAGCGGGGCTGAATATCGCTACACGACGCTCCGTTGAGCATTTGGATGAGCATGCCGTTTTTCTGTCGGGCAATGGCCCACTCGTCGATGTCCTTCGAGAGGCCCTTACACGTGACAAAGCCGCGCGCGAAGGCGTTTCGAAAAAAGTAGCAGAGCGAGAGGTACGCAGTTTTATCCAGAATATCCATCATTTCCGAGACGATTATGTGGGCAATCAGACTATTCCTCTGGAGAAGGTTGTTGTATTTGACGAAGCTCAGCGCGCCTGGACGCGTAAACAGGCGGCTAGCTTCATGCAACGCAAACGAGGACAGCACGACTTCAACATGTCTGAACCCGAGTTCCTCATCAGCGTCATGGACCGGCATCCTGATTGGTGCACGGTCGTTTGCCTGGTGGGCGGGGGCCAAGAGATCAACACCGGCGAAGCCGGCATCTCCGAATGGATCAATGCCCTCGAAGTTCGGTTTCCATCACAAGGATGGTATGTGGGCCTACCAGAGCTTCGAAGGGACAAAATGGCAATCGATGATTGATGAGTCGAGGCGACTCTACCTCAAGAACGCTTATCGAGTAATTTTGACGCGTGCTCGGCAGGGGATGATCCTCTTTTTTCCAAAGGGTGATACATCCGACCGTACGCGCCCTCCGTCCTTCTACGACGGAACCTTCGAGTTTCTTCGCTCGTGCGGGATACCCGCACTCGCCTAAATAACGGGTATTCGGGGAGGCCATCCTTTCGACCCCTTCGCGAGAGGATAGGCTTTCGTATTGCCGATGCTATGTGATTTTGACTTTCGCCTCCTGCTGAGCGAATCTAGGGGCCACGATTCTTTTCCACAGGCTTGCACACAAAGATTCCCAATTCGTGTGACGAACAACCTTGACTGAGGATGCAGAAGGCGCAAACTCAGATCGTGCGCCAATATAAGGATCAGCGAAAACTCGGACAGCCCGCCAGTCCATACCCGCCAACTCCTTTGTCCGCAATATTTTGCGCGTAAACCCCTGCGGCTCAATATTTTGCCCGGATCGCCTGCGATCTAACGGCTTAACGTTAACCGAATCATAGATTTAGAGAGGATCATCAAGAAAATGTGCGGTCCTGCCACCGAGCGTTCCGGATGGCTACGAATTCTCCAGCATAGGACGGCCGCTTCGAAAGCAGTCGTCGAACGACATGGCCTTTCCACATCCAAAGCCCCGAGAGGAGCAGCACGGGAACAAAGACAAACCGGATGCTGAAAGCGTAGTTGTGCGTATCCGAAGGCGAATCATAAATGTAGCCGAGCATCGGAATGCCGCAGACAATGTGAATCCAACGAAAGATCGAACGTTTGGTAGGCTCTTTCACAATTTTTCCTCCGTTTCTTTATGGGCGATGCGCCTCGATTCAGGATTTCTGACCCGCCTGTTGTGGCGGCGACTTGATCGTTTCAATACCGAACTGCTTGGCATACTCCGCGTGCAGCCGCTGCCAGCCGCCGAACTTGATGGCGTCGGGGCCGACCATGCGGCCGATGGGATTGCCGCTGAGAAGGTGATCCAGAACATCGAAACAGATGTGCCACCCGGCAGCGCCCATGGCGATGAAGCGGTGACCGATGTTGGTCCACAGCGTCAACCGCGTGCCCTCACCAGAGGCTTCGAGTTCCCACCGCATATCGAAGTCGCCCCACTTGTACTCGAGCAACTCGGGAGCCTCGGCTCGCGTCACTTTTGTTTCGGTAACGCGCAGCGTGGGCGCTGCCACTGTGGTGAGCTTCACCGTGGTTCCAGCCGTACCCAGGTTCCCATCGGCGTCGAAGGGAGCCCACTCGCGCAGATGTGCCGGGTCGGTGAGCGCCAGCCAGACTTTCTCCGGCGAGTGGCGCAGTTCTTTGACGAGAACGAGCGTCCACTTGTCTCCGTCTTTCTGTATCCGCGCCAAGTTGGCGGGACCTGGTGCGTACGGCTCAGGTTCGGGCATCTTCTGCTCCTTAGCGCTACCAGCGTGCCAACTGGGTGAGCTGAATGAGGTTGCCGCAAGTGTCGTTCAGCATCGCAATGGTTGACCCGGTCACGTCGGTGGGCGGCATCGTGAACTCGGCGCCGCGGGACTTGATCCGCTCGTAATCGCCCTTGACGTCGTCGGTGAAGAACATGGCCGCAGGCTGATTCTGTTGAAAGATCGCCTGCTGATACGTCTTGGCTGCGGGATTGTTGTTCAGTGCCAGTTGCAACTCAGTGCCGTCCGGCTCTTCGGCCGAGGCCACGGTCAGCCAGCGATAGGGGCCCTGACTGAAATCGGTTTTCTTGGCAAAGCCCAATACGTCCGTATAGAAGCGCAGGGCCTTCTCCTGGTCGTTCACGTAAACGCTCATCACTTTGATTTTCATTTCGTTTCTCCTTTATCAATTCGCGGTTTGGGCCGCGTCGTCTTCTCCTTTGACTTCCCTTTTATTGCTGGGCTTTTCGTTGGCGGTTACCGGATCCATGCGGTCGAGATAGCGTTCGAGAGCATCCACGTGAGCCGACCAGAACCGGCGGAACTGAGCCAGCCATGCATCCACCTCCTGAAATGGCTCAGGTTTCAGCCGGTAGAGGCGCCGCTGTGCGTCCACCGTGGATTCCACGAACCCGGCGTCGCGCAGCACGCGCAGGTGTTTGGACACGGTGGGCTGTGGCATACGCAGTTGGCGCTCGATCTCTCCCACCGACTGCTGGGATGAGACCAGCAGGCTCAATATCGCCCGGCGGTTCGGCTCCGCAATGATTTCGAATACAGATTCCATTTCGTATATATACTCCACACCGCATATACTTGTCAAGGCATATTAAAGAAAGTCTCACCCCGCTTCAACCAGGGTTGCGGCATCGAAGGACGCCGCCTCAGTCGCATTCACGCCGAATTTATCGAACGGCCCTGCGGTGGCAAAGTCGGATTCGCTTTGCTATGTTATTGGTCTAGTTGTTCGCATACGCACGGCCAATATTTCAAGCAAACAACTTTTTCCAGCCGCGCCGCAAGGACGATGTGCGATGGCAACAGATCTGGTTAAGCCGCGAGAATCTTCCAATGACATGAGCCGGGTTGCGCAACTGGTAGCCGCTCAGCTTACCCGGGCTGCGATCTTTCTGGTCGTGACGATAAAACCGGGCGCCGAAAATGCTGCGACTATCCGGTCGTTCTGCGGCGATCTCGGGGCGTTATTGCGGGCGGTTGAGTTCCGAGACATCGAGGGGCAACTCTCTTGCGTGATGGGGTTCGGATCCACGGCGTGGGATGCGCTCTTCGGCGCGCCGCGGCCGGCGGAGCTGCATACCTTCAAGGAGATTCATGCTGGCGCACGCCATGCGATTTCCACACCGGGAGATTTGCTCTTTCACATTCGCGCCAAGCGCATGGATTTGTGTTTCGAGCTGGCGACCCAGATCATGGCTCGCATCGGAAACGCAACCACGCCTCAGGATGAGGTGCATGGATTCCGTTATTTCGACGATCGCGATCTGATTGGTTTTGTCGACGGAACGGAGAATCCGCGCGGCGATGAGGCCAGCGCTGCGGTGTTGATTGGAGGGGAAGACGCAGACTTCGCTGGCGGCAGTTACGTCATCGTGCAAAAATATCTGCACGATCTTGACGGATGGAACACGCTATCGACCGAGGAACAGGAAAAGATTATCGGCCGCAAGAAGCTTTCGGACATCGAACTGGATGATTCCGTAAAGCCAACCTCTGCCCACAATGCGTTGACTACGATTGTGGAGGACGGAAAAGAGATCAAGATATTGCGCGATAACATGCCTTTCGGAAGTCCCGCGCAGGGCGAATTTGGAACGTATTTTATCGGCTACAGCCGTTCCCCTCGCACCATCGAGACGATGCTCGACAACATGTTCATCGGCCGGCCACCGGGCAACTACGATCGACTGCTTGATTTCAGCCGTGCAGTTACCGGAAGTCTGTTCTTCGTACCCTCGGCAACATTCTTGGAGAACGTAACCATGAGACCAACTCACCGAAGAACGCCCCGGTAAAGATCAGCCTGCGCTTGCCGATTCTCGGCGGCGGCAACGGGTGAACCTTCATCGACCGCTGCGGCGGGCGATGGTTCTCTCGGCATCGGTTCCCTCAAAGGAGACATCCGCCATGAATAACCTGCATCGCGAACTTGCTCCGATTTCCGATTCCGCATGGGCTCAGATCGAAGGGGAGACCTCGCGCACGCTGAAGCGCTATCTCGCCGGACGGCGCGTGGTTGACGTGAAGGGTCACGGCGGGGTTGGTCTTTCTGCCGTCGGCACCGGCCACTTGCGCACCATCGCGGCCCCGGCGAAGAGCATCCTGGCGAGGCAGCGCGATGTGAAAGCACTGGTCGAACTACGGGTTCCGTTCGAATTGGATCGGCAGACGATCGACGACGTCGAACGCGGCGCGAATGACTCCAACTGGCAGCCAGCGAAAGATGCCGCGCGCCAGATCGCGTTTGCCGAAGACGGCGCCATCTTCGAAGGCTATGCCGCCGCCGGCATTGGGGGCATTCGTCAGGGAAGCAGCAATCCCATCACGACGCTTCCCGCCGACGTTCGCCAATATCCCGATGCCATCGCGCAAAGCGTAAATCAGTTGCGTCTGGCTGGCGTCAATGGCCCTTACTCGGTGCTGCTCGGCGCCGACGCTTACACCGCTCTCGCCGAAACCAGCGACCAAGGCTACCCGGTGCTGGAGCACGTGAAGCGGTTGGTCAAAGATCAAATCATCTGGGCGCCGGCCCTTGCGGGCGCTTTCGTGCTGACCACGCGTGGAGGAGATTTCGAACTGCACATCGGCCAGGATGTTTCCATCGGCTATCTCAGCCACACTGACGCTGCTGTCCGCTTGTATCTGCAGGAGACGTTCACGTTCCTTCTGCTCACCACGGAAGCCGTGGTTGCACTGAATCCTCCGGCGAGAGCGAAGAAGAATTGACGCAACTCATTTCTTCAGTTCCGCCGGCCAATTCGTCAGCAGGCTGATCGATGACGACTTGGTGCGGTCTGCAGTGAGTACGGCGAAACGCTGGCCATCGGCGCTCACGTCATACAAAGGTGAAGTGCGATCCGGCGGATTCGGAAAATCCAGCTGAAACAGCGGACGAATGGAATCGACGCCAAAAGTTGGCACGGTATGAATCTGCGCCACCATCAACCGGTTTCCCATCGTGACATAGAACAACTCGTTGCGGCTAAACCGCGCCAGCCAACCGCCGGTCGTCGAAACTTGAGATTTCGATCCTTCGCCGGGAAAGGGCACGACGTAGACTTCCGGCCGTCCGGTCTCGTAGGAAAAGTAAGTAAGCCAGTGACTGTCGTATGAGAAGCGGCCCTCATATTCGCTGGCCTTCAATCCGGCGGTAGCCGCCGGCCGAAACGCTTTGCCGCCCGCGACAGGCAAACTCCAGTTGGAGAACGTCTCCTCCTTCGTGCTCATGTGCATGGAAATGTATTTCCCATCCGGCGACCAATCGATGGGAATGCAGAAGGTATAAGCGTCATTCGTGTAGATGGTTTCTTCGGGACGGCTGCCATCCAGCGGTCGCCGGCGGACGGAAAACTTCCCGTTGTCCATCATCATGTAGGCAAGTTCTTTTCCGTTCGGCGACCAGACCGCAAACCAGACATTCGGTCCGTAGGTAACTCGAGCGGGCGGTCCCCCGGCCACGGGGTAGACCCATATATCATCCGCCCCTGTTTTCGGGTCTGTGACCGTGACGGCAATCGACTTTCCGTCGGGAGAGAACCGCGGAACGTCATAGAGGGCAAGCGGCCCAGGAGTGGCTACGACATTTCCGTTGCGATCAAAGATCTTCAGTTCGGATTCGGCGGAACTTTCGTGATAGGCGAGTACGCCATTGGTCGAGACCGAGAAATAACGGGCATTCCCCAAAATCTGAGGCTCGCCTGAAACCTTCCATGTGGCCGGGTCGAATGCCTGCGCCATGAGGTGACCGGCGCGAGAGAAGAGCAGACGCCCCGAGGCAAACTGCGGCATCTGGCCGAGCGCAACCGTCACGCCATCCTGATCCGGCTTGCCGACTTCACCCACTCTGATTTCGTGCGCAGAAGTCCACGGGGTGACGGAATAAAGAAAGTGTTTGCCGTCGGGCAGAAAAAACGGTTCGTGATGAGAATTCTCTGTTGCCTTTAGTTTTGTCGCTGGCGAAACTTCTCCGCCAGACGCCGACACGCGATAAATCGCGCCCGCTCTCTCTTTGCAGAATAGAATCACGCCATCTGCATTCCAGGTGCCGCCGCCGCTTTCACTGGCAACACCATCCGCCAGTGTTTGCGCATCTCCTCCAGCGGCGCTGACCTTCTTTAGCTTTCCGTCGGCTGTAAAGGCTAGATACTGGCCGTCGGGAGACCAGAATGGTTTGCTGGCATCGTCGGTCCCGGCGAGCGCGGTGGCCTGTTGCGCATTCAGCGGCCGCAACCACAACTTGGTCACGCCCTGTTCGTCCACGGCGGAGAAGGCGAGCGTCTTGCCATCCGGCGACACGGCCACCGGGCCAATCTCCAACCCGGACAACGGGAATGTGGTTCCCGGCGGGGGTGGAATGTACGAACGCACGGAAGGTGCGGCAGAGTTTCGAGGTTGTAAGAAGTACGTAATTCCAGCGCCGGCCAGTAGCAGGGCCACTGTCGCCAGGATCATTCCGAGGCGAAGGCTGCGCGATGCCTGGCTCGGTGAGGCTGCGACTGCGGACGATGCCGATAGCGAAATTCCTTTCAACTGCAATCGCGCATCGTGGGCTGACTGCAATCGTTCTTCCCGATCTTTCGCCAGGCACGTTGCCACCAGATAATCGAGCGCGACGGGAGTGAGCGGCTTGTGTGCGCTGATCGGTTCGGGATCTTTTTCCAGAATCGCCGAAGCGACGCTGATCTGGCTCTTGCCCTCGAACGCCCGTTTTCCGGTTGCCATCTCGTAGAGCACAGCGCCGAAAGCAAACAGGTCAGAACGCGCGTCCGCTTCCCTGCCCTCAATCTGCTCGGGAGACATGTACTGAATAGTTCCCACGATGCTGCCCGCGGTGGTCAGTGGAGTGGCCGGGGTGGGCCCACTCATGGTGCGCGCCGCCGACAAAAGCGGCGCTGATGCCGCGTCCGACGAACCTTGCGGCACCGGCTTCGCCAAGCCGAAATCCATCAGCTTGGCGCCGGATTTGGTCAGCATAATGTTGCCCGGCTTGAGATCCCGGTGCACAATGCCGGCGCGATGCGCGACCTCCAACGCCTCCGCGACTTCGATTCCCACCTTGAGCAACTCATTCAGAGGCAGCGCGCCTTTGCGTAGGCGCTCTGCCAATGTTTCGCCATCCAGGAACTCCATCACCAGAAAATCGGTGCCGGCCTGCGAACCGATGTCATAGAGATGACAGATGTGCGGATGGTTCAAAGAGGAAATGGCGCGGGCTTCACGCTCGAAGCGCTGCTTGAACTCAGGATTGTCAGAAAGATGAATGGGCAGAATCTTAACCGCTACCGTGCGATCGAGGCGCGTGTCCCGAGCGCGATATACCTCGCCCATTCCGCCCGCCCCTAAAGCTGATTGAATTTCATAGGGGCCGAGTTTTGTGCCGGCAGTTAGACCCATGCGTGCGCGCAATTATAGCGTGCCCGGTACGCGGCACACGGGACACAACTTGTTTACCGAGTTATCAAGACCTAGACTAAGTCCCGGATCATGCGTCCCGTCATTCAAGTTTCCTCCGTTCGTAAAACCTACGGCGCTACCGTGGCGGTCGACGAGGTATCGTTCGAGGTCAAGGAAGGTGAAATCTTTGGTTTGATCGGGCCCAACGGCGCGGGCAAGACCACTACCATGGAATGCATCGAGGGCCTGCGCACGCCCGACCGGGGCGCCATCACGGTGCTGGGTCTTGATCCCTTCAGCGACGTGTACAAATTGCAAGAGCGAATTGGAGTTCAGCTGCAGCAGGCCCAGTTGCAGAAACGAATCAAAGTTTGGGAGGCGAGTTGACCTGTGGGCTTCGCTTTACCGGAAGACGGCAGTCGACGGCGAACGGTTGCTGGAACAGCTCGGCCTTCGTGACAAGCGCAATGCGTGGTTCATGACCCTGTCGGGTGGCCAGAAGCAGCGATTGTTCATTGCGCTGGCGCTGATCAACAATCCGGAGGTGGTGTTTCTCGACGAGCTGACCACCGGGCTGGATCCGCAGGCGCGGCGCGCCATCTGGGACCTGGTGCGCGGCATCCGCGAGCGCGGCAAGACGGTTTTTCTGACTACTCATCTCATGGAGGAGGCCGAGCGGTTGTGCGACCGGGTAGCAATCATCGAACACGGACGCATCGTCGACATCGACACGCCTCTGAGCCTCGTGAACCGCCATTGCCCGGAGCGAACCGTCATCCTCACTACAGGCGACCCGACCGCTGGAGAGCGTTTTCGAAAGATCCCGCGAGTGGAGGACGTGGTCTGTAGCGACTCGCAGTACACGATTCGAGGACGGGGCGATGATCTCGTCACCGAGGTGATTCATTGTCTGTCGGAGAATCAAATCCGGGTCACGGATTTCCGCACAATTCTCCCCAATCTTGAAGACGTCTTTCTCAAACTCACCGGTCATTCGATTCGCGACTAGGCTCAATCATGATGCTGCGTGGACTCTGGAAATTGACGTGGATCGAGATCAAGATATTCATGCGCGAGCCGCTGGGTGCGCTCGGGACGATTGTTATCCCTGTTTTGGTTTTCCTCGTTGGTGGCCGGATCGTCGGCGGCAGAGTCGCACCGGCTTCACTCGAGGCGAGTAATTTTATGCGCGTCGGTCTGCCGGTGCTGGCTTCGATCCTGATTGCGATCAGCGCCGTGCTGTCACTGGTCACGATCATTTCGATCTACCGCGAAGGCGGCATTCTCAAGCGGCTGCGCGCCACACCGCTGCGACCCCAGACCATCCTCACCGCCCACGTGATCGTCAAGCTGTTGCTCACCGCGGCCACGCTGGCTTTAATGGTTCTGGCAGGCAAACGCTACTATCCGATCGGCATTCATGTTCCGTTGTTCGGATTTACCATTGCGCTGCTGATTAGCACCTGCAGCATCCTGTCGATTGGCTTTCTCATCGCCAGCATTGTGCCGACCGCGCGATTTGCGCAGCCGATCGGCGCCGTCATCATGTACCCGATGATCGCTGTCTCTGGATTGTTCACGCCCGTTCAATCACTGCCACCAGCGTTGCAAGCGGTCGCGAAGGTGGTGCCACTAACCTACACGGTGTCACTTCTCGAAGGGATTTGGCGGGGTGAAGCGTGGTCAGGACACGTGGGCGACGTGGCCGCACTGGTCGTCGTGTTCATCGTGTGCACGGCGCTCTCGGCGAAGGTGTTTCGTTGGGAATAGCTGAAGAGTGCTCTGAGACCTAGAGACTCCGGCGAGAAGAGAGAGCAGGAGATTCTCCTGCTCTCTCAACCGCCGGCACTTCCGTCATGGCTCAGCCATCGAACGCTGGCGCTATGCCAAGTCACTATCGCAGTTGCATGAACCGGCTCCGGATCGGGCGAGGCGCAGTTGTTGCTGAAGCTGCCTGCGGGAATCGTCACTCAGAGTTCTCCGGCTGATCGCACCTTGCGAAGTACTCGCAACACCTTGTGTCGGGGTCGCGAGATAGGTGTGAATTTCGCCGGTGCTGGTCACTCCCAAGCCAGTAATTTCGCCGCGCGAATTGATGGAGCAGCCAGTTAACAGATACAAGGGAGAATTGCCCGCGACCAGAGTGTTGAGGTCGGTCATCACACCTTTCTCCCACAGAAAGGCACGCGGGTTTCCGCTCGCGTCCACGGATGCGCCCACTATTGAGCCGGCATCGTTAATGCTGATGCTGAGACTGTTTACGTCCCCGGAGAGCGTGCGCAAATCCTGCATGCGATTTTTCTTGGTCCAGAGAAAAGCGTGAAAAGTTTCGTCGCCCTTCAGGTCCGAGCTACCGACCACCTGGCCCAGATTGTTAATGTCAAAGGCAATGTTTCCACCCGCCTGTCCGGTTGTGCCGCCTAGATTGCCGAGGTTAATCGCTTTGCCGTTTTCCCAGAGCAAGGCATGAACCGGGACGAGGTTGTACAGGTTAATCGGGTTGAAGGCCGCACAAGCGCCCGATGCACCCACTGCCTGGCCGTTATCGTTGATCATAAAAGCGACTCCGTCCGGGTCGCCGCCCACAGTGCGGAGTTGGCTGACCCTGCCGTTTGTCCAGATGACCGGCTTGAAGTGAAGAACCTGGGGAGCCGGGCAGCTTGGGTCCGGTATCGCGGTCTCCGCATATCCGGCCACTTCTCCGCGATGGCTGATGGCCGTCGCCACGCCGTTGTTGCCACCCAGCGTAGGGAGAGGATTCATGACGCCGTTGGCCGATTCGAAAGGAAGACAGATGAGATGGGTGCCGAAGCCGCAGAAATCTTCGCCATTGGGATCGGAGGCGGAGGTTTCAGCCTCGCCGACGGCTTGGCCAGAGTCATTTGTGCCGAAGGCGATGCTGTTCGATCCGCCGAGCGTACCGAGGTCGGCCGCTTGCTGACTGGACCAGACAACGGCATGAGACGAGCCGTCAGCGAGATTTGAAGATCCGGCGACGTGGCCGTCCTTCGTGATAAAGAACGGCTGGCTGAAATTGCCGCCAGACAATGTGCCGAGATCAGTCACGGTGTATTGCGTGGTTGGGAGTGCGCGTTGTGGAGCGTCTTGCGCGGCCGCGGTCAGTGGAATCGCCAGCGCCGCCAGTGCCCACGCCGAAAGCAAATACAGAGATTCAGATTTCATGTGGCCTCCTAAATTTTTGTCCGGTTGTGTGCGGTTGATCTTTGAGCTCATTTCGCTCTCGTCTAAGTAGGCGTAATCGGGCGCGTGAAACTATCATCCGCAGATTTCTTTTCTTTGAAGGCTGGCTTTGGAGGGTTGGCTTTGAAGGACTGGCCTGGCAGGGTATGATTCCCCGGAGTGCAGGCATGGGGAACTCAAAGCCACCGGCGCACAAAGAGGCGCAAGCTCGTGATAATGCGGAAGTGAGTGGGTTGCTCCGAGCCTGGGGCGACGGAGATCGAGCCGCGCTCGATCGGCTGACCCCCATCGTCTACGACGAACTCCGCCGCCTCGCCAGGCATTACATGCGAGGCGAGCGTCCCGGTCACAGCTTGCAAACGACGGCTCTGGTGAATGAAGCCTATATGCGGCTGATCGATTACAAGAGCATGCAGTGGCAGAATCGCGCCCATTTTTTCGCGGTTTCTTCGCAGTTGATGAGGCGAATTCTGGTTGATCATGCGCGGCGCCGCAATCTGAAGCGCGGAGGCGGTGTGCAGCACGTATCTTTGGAAGAGACGGCCATAGTGGGCGGCGATCGAACCGCGGACCTGGTCGCACTGGATGACGCCATGGATGCGCTCGCCCGTATCGATCCCCGCAAAGTGCAGGTCGTCGAGATGCGTTTCTTTGGCGGACTCAGCGTGGAAGAAACGGCGGAGGTGCTGAAGGTCTCGTCCGTCACCGTAATGCGCGACTGGAGCACCGCCAAGGCCTGGCTCTACCGCGAACTGACTGGAGAAGGTGGCGATGGACTCTGACCGCTGGAAGCAAGTCGATCACCTGCTGCAATCGGTACTCGAGCGTCCGCCCGAGCAGCGCGATGCATTTCTTCGGAGTGAGTGTGCGGGCGACGAAGCGCTGGAGCGTGAGGTCCGTTCGCTGTTGAGGGCACAGCAGCAGGCAAGGAGCTTCCTGGAGAATCCCGCACTAGAGGCGGCAGCACAGGCCATCGCGCAGGAGCAGCCTAAGCAAACGTCCGAGGATCAGGATTTTCCTGCCGGCCGTGCCGTATCCCATTACCGCATTGTGGGAAAGCTAGGCAGCGGCGGGATGGGCGTGGTTTACAAGGCCGAAGACACTGAACTGGGCCGCTTTGTGGCGTTGAAATTTCTGCCCGAAGACCTGTCTCGCGATCCGCAAGCATTGGAACGCTTCCGCCGGGAAGCACGAGCAGCGTCTGCCCTCAATCACGCCAACATTTGCACTATCCACGAAATCGGCAAGGACGGGGAACAGTCCTTTATCGTCATGGAGTTTTTGGACGGTGCGACCCTGAAGCATCGCATCGCAGGTCGTCCTCTGGAAACCGAGCTCATCCTATCGCTGGGCACCGAGATCGCCGACGCACTGGACGCCGCTCACGCCGCCGGCATAGTGCACCGCGACATCAAGACGGCGAATATCTTTGTCACCAAACGCGGACACGCCAAGGTCCTCGACTTCGGGCTGGCCAAGCTTTCAGTCAACGACGAAGGCATGGGCCCGAACGCGTCGACGAAGGAAGAGTCGCTGACCAACCCGGGCACGGCGGTCGGCACGGTGGCCTACATGTCGCCGGAGCAAGTCCGAGGCAAGGAATTGGATTCCCGCTCCGATCTGTTTTCCTTCGGTGTGGTGCTCTACGAAACAGCAACCGGAACCCTGCCCTTTCGCGGCGAAACCACAGGAGTAGTCTTTGACTCCATTCTTAACCGGGTCCCTGTGCCTCCGGTGCGAATGAATGCGAGCGTGCCGCCCGAACTGGAAAGGATCATCGACAAATGTTTGGAGAAAGATCCTAACCTTCGCTACCAGCACGCTTCAGAAATCCGAGCCGACCTGCGGCGGATGAAGCGGGACACGGATTCGGCGACCGCCGTGTCCCGGCCCGCAAACAGCAGCAAGAAACGCGGCATGGCAATCCTTCTTGCGGCCGCGGCGATGTTGGCTTTGTCCGTTGGCGGGTATTTCTACTGGCATCGCGCACCCAGGCTGACTGACAAAGACACGATCGTTCTCGCCGATTTCGCGAACACGACGGGCGATCCGGTATTCGACGGAACGCTGCGGCAAGGCCTCGCCGTGCAATTTGAGCAGTCGCCGTTTCTCAGCCTGATCACCGAGCAGCGGATGCAGCAGGTGCTGCGCTTAATGGGCCAACCTCCGGACGCGCGACTGACGCCGGAGATTGCTCGCGACCTATGCGAGCGAACCGGCAGTGCCGCAGTGTTGGATGGAACTATCGCGAGCCTTGGCAGCCAGTATGTTCTCGGATTGCGCGCCAGAGACTGCCGCACGGGCAATGTGTTCGCGGAAGAACAAGTGCAGGCAGCGAGAAAAGAAGATGTGCTGAATGCGCTCGGTGAAATTGCCAGTAAGTTCAGGAGCCGACTCGGCGAATCCCTGACTACGGTTCAGAAGCACGACACTCCGCTCGCCGACGCTACGACTCCTTCATTGGAAGCGTTAAAGGCTTACAGCATGGGCTGGAAAGTTGTCGCCTCCCAGGGTGGAGATGCCGCGGTTCCTTTTTTTAAACACGCGGTCGAGATCGATCCCAAGTTTGCCAGTGCATACGCCTCGCTCGGGCTCATGTACGGCTCCATGGGCGAAACCGGACTCGGCACGGAAAACACCAGAAAAGCCTACCAATTGCGGGAGCATGCCAGCGACAACGAGAAGTTCTTTATCACCGCTTACTACGATGGACGGGCGACAGGAAACCAGAAAAAAGCGCAGCAGACCTGCGAGGCGTGGGCGCAAGCGTATCCTCGCGAGTGGAATCCCCACTCATTTTTAGCGGGCTTCATATATCCCGTGCTCGGCGAATATGAAAAGGCGGCCGCAGAGGCGCAAAAGGTGACTGAACTGGCTCCGGATTTTGGCGTTGGCTATGCCCTTCTTGGTTCCAACTTTCTATCCCTTGGCCGTCTGGAAGAAGCCGAGGCCGCGGCTCGCAGAGCCTCCGAGCGAAAAGTTGAAATCCCTCTGTTAGCCGTCTTGCGATACGACGTCGCTTTTTTGAAAGGCGACAGCGGTGGCATGGAGCGAGAAGTGGCCGCGGCCCGGGGGAAATCGGGAGTGGAAGAAATGATTTCCGACCATCAAGCCTTTGCCCTCGCATACAGCGGTCACCTGCAAGAGGCCACGAAGATGTTGCGGCAGACAAGCGATTTGGCACAGCAGGCGGGCCATCGAGAAAAGGCTGCTTCCTTCGAAGCCCGAATGGCCATGTGGGAAGCCTTTTATGGAAACGCGCCAACCGCGAAGTCGGCGGCGATGGCAGCCCTTGCGTTGGCCAAGAATCGAGAGGTGCAGTATGGCGCGGCCGTCGCCCTCGCGATCGCGGGGGAATCTTCGCAGGCTCAAACACTGACCAACGATCTGGAAAACAGCTTCCCCGAAGATACGTCAGTTAAATTCAACTACCTACCGACGGTGCGCGCGTTTCTTGCGCTGAATCATGGCGATCCTGCAAAGGCGATCGAACTTCTCCAAGTCGCCGTTCCCTATGAACTGGGCCAACCGCGCAGTGCTCAAACGGGTTTCTTTGGGGCTCTCTATCCTATTTATGTGCGTGGCCTGGCGTATTTGGCCGCGCATCAAGGTGCTGAAGCCGCCAGGGAATTTCAGAAAATGCTGGATCACCCCGGGATCATGATCGGGGATCCTATCGCCGTACTGGCTCATCTCCAACTGGGTCGAGCGTATGCCATGCAGGGCGACACGGCCAAAGCAAGAGCCGCCTATCAAGACTTCCTGGCCCTGTGGAAAGATGCCGATCCCGACATCCCCATCCTGAAGCAAGCCAAGGCGGAATCTGCGAAGCTGCAGTAGGGCTGATTTCCACTATCAAGGTCGTGTAGTCCGAAACGATGACGCCGCCCTGTCACTCGGGGACTGCGCGTGGCGAGCTACGAAGCGGTGAATTGCGCCGAATGGATTGACAAGCTCGGCGGAGCCGGATAAAGTTGCCCCAGTGCGCCAACAGGGCGCCTCCAACCCGCGGCAAGGGAAATATCCCACCTGTTTTGCTTTGAAGCTACGCCGTTACCTTCTTTCAGCCTGGTATCAGCGGGACACAGGCAAATATGAAAGGAGGACTTGTGACCCCGTCGAAGTTCTTACCCTCTCACTCATCCTTTGAGTCCATCCGGAAGCAGGCAAAGAAACTCGTTCGCCTGTTCGCCAGCGAGGACCCTGATGCTCTGGCCCGCGTCCACACTCACCTACCGGTTCCGGACGTTCCTCTGGCGCTGCGAGACGCCCAGTTTGTGGTCGCCCGGGAATACGGTTTCGCCGGCTGGCAGGATCTTCGCGCGGCGGTGCTTCGCCAGGAAGGCACGGGCCTGGAGTGGGCTGTCGCAGAGGCGGAGCGCGCCATCCACGACAACAGCGTCGAACGATTGACGCAACTGGTTCGGGAGTATCCCGCGCTTCTTTCGTGGCGCGGCGATTCCGGAGAATCGTTGCTCGGCTTTGCCACCGGCTCGTTTGGCGATAGCGGTGACCCTTACCGGGAGCAGATGTTCACGCGCCTCGAATGCGCCGAGTTTCTCCTGGATGCGGGGGCGATTGCGCACCCGGAGATATGGCAGGATGCAATTCGCGCTCGCTCCAGAGGAATATTGCAACTGCTTTCTCGCAAAGGCGTTCTGCCGCGTAATCTCGACACGCTGACGGCACTAGGTGATTGCGACGGCGTCCGGGAATGCCTTGACGCGTCGAAGGCCCGCCCCGGAGGTGACGCGGCCGCGGTGACGCAAGCATTTCTCTCGGCTTGTCGGTTCGACCATCGGGCGGTGGCGGCTCTCCTTCTCGACCGTTGCATCGAACTCGACCCCGCGCTCGGATGGCGCGTGGAGAAGTGGCGTGGACGAAGCGGCTTCATCGATTATCTGGTCGAACATTCGCAAACCTACGGAAGTCCCTGGCAGACTCTCCTCAGCCCGTGGCAGACGGCTGTCATGACCGCGCTTCTCGACGCAACCGATCAAGACAATCTCCAGGAGTTCACTCGCTGGCTCTCGGCCGAGCCGGATCTGCTCGGCGAGTCCCATGTTGCGCTGCAAGTGGAACTCTTAGAGCATGCGGTATTGAAAGATCGCGGACCGTTTATCACGGGCCTGCTGGAATTCGATCCCGCGCTCCTGCGACAGGCGGACCACACTCGTTCGTCCGCACTGGAGTTCGCTCTGGAATATGGGAAGGCGCACCTCATTCCTCTGCTGACCCCGATTTGGCCGTTACCCGACGACCTCTGCCACGCGGCTGGCGTAGGGGACTTCTCGCGCGTGAAGGGTTGGTTTGATGAGGCTGGTCGCCCGAGGTTGGGAAGCCTCGGTCAGCATTACCCTGCCAACCACTCTTCTGTTTTACGAAACCTGCATTGGACCCCAGCCAACGCGCAACACATACTGGATGTAGCCCTGGCCTGGGCGTGCATGAACCGGCATTTTGAGATTGCGTCTTTTCTGGTGGAGCGCGGAGCCAACATCAATACCAACTGGAGCACACACGAGCCGGCCAGCATCCTGCACGAATGCGCCGTCAGGGGGAACTATGAAGCGGCACAATTCCTGATCAGCCACGGCATCGATATGACGATTCGCGATTATCGCTGGAATGCGACGGCTGAAGGTTGGGCGTCGCACGCTGCCAAGGACAAGAAGATGGCGGAGTTCCTGGCTCGTGCCGAGAGCGCAAGAGCAGCGCGGTCGCGTTGAAAACGGCACAATCCTGGCGCTTCCCGCCCCAAACTACAATGGGAGTAGTGCAAGAATCTTTTAATTTTCTTTATCACTGCTGAGGAACAACGCATCAGGAGAAATCAGAATGATTGCACAAAACAACCGCGCGGGCAGCTTCACGCTGACCGGCACCTCGATGACATTAAACCGCATGGGCTACGGTGCCATGCAACTGGCTGGCCCGGGCGTCTGGGGGCCGCCGAAGGATGCGAATACCGCCATTGCTGTTCTGCGAGAGGCAGTGGAGTCGGGCGTGAACCACATCGACACCAGCGACTACTACGGACCCTATGTCACCAATCAGCTCATCAAGCAGGCGCTCCATCCTTATGCCAAGGATCTCGTGATCGTCACCAAAGTCGGCGCTCGCCGAGGTCCAGACAAATCCTGGATTCACGCTCTCTCCGGCCAGGAGCTAATCGACGCCATCCATGACAACCTGAGAAATCTGGGCCTCGACCATCTCGATGTCGTCAATCTTCGCGTCGGCGGAATCCAGGAACCGGGCGAGGACTCGATCGAAGAGCCTCTTACCGCGCTCGTCAAACTCAAGCTTGAGGGATTGATCCGTCACATCGGGCTGAGCAATATTTCTCCCCGGCAGTTGGCCGAAGCGAGGGCCATGACAGAAATTGTCTGCGTACAGAATTTCTACAATGTGGCCCAGCGCAACGACGATGCGTTCATCGATGACCTTGCGGCCCAAGGTATAGCGTATGTTCCATTTTTCCCGCTCGGAGGTTTCACTCCATTACAGTCATCAGCGCTTGACGCAGCCGCAGCGTCGCTCAATGCAACACCCATGCAGGTTGCGCTTGCGTGGCTTCTGCAGCGCTCGTCTAATATCCTGCTGATCCCTGGAACATCTTCCCTCTCGCATCTTCGCGAGAATCTTCAGTCTTCCCTGCTTCAGATTCCTCCTGAAGTGATTGCCGATCTCGACGCCATCGGCACTCGGCTGACCAGTTCGACATCGAGAGGAAACGCTGCTGCGCACCGCGGGACAGTCGCGCCGGTTGGAAAAGATGCCCGTCCCAAATGACAACAAACAGATGGTATTATCGCGGCGGGAGTCACCCATGGACCCGACACAACCCAAACTTCCGCGTGAAGCCATCGAGCTTTACAACGATTTCATTCATGGCGAGATTAGTCGCCGCGCCTTTCTGGAGGGCGTACAGCGACTAGCAGGCGGTCTGGCGGCGGCCACGGTTATCAATGCATTGATGCCGAATTATGCGCTGGGCCAGCAGGTTTCCCGCACCGATGACCGGATCAAGGCCACTTATGAGACCGTTCCCTCGCCCAAGGGCGACGGAAGCATCAAGGGATATCTGGTCCGCCCGATCAGTGCCGACACTCGCTCCGAGACGGTAACGAAGTTGCCCGGCATAATTGTGGTCCATGAAAATCGAGGTCTGAACCCGCACATCGAAGACGTCGCGCGGCGGTTTGCGCTGGCCAACTTTATGGCATTCGCACCGGATGGACTCACATCTCTGGGCGGCTATCCTGGCGACGACTATAAAGGTGGCCAGATGTTTAACAAGATCGACAAGGAGAAGATGTCTGAAGATATGGTGGCCGCGGCTATGTGGTTGAAGTCGCGCCCTGACTGCACGGGAAAGATCGGCGCTACTGGCTTCTGCTACGGAGGCTCGACCGCCAATATGCTGGCTGTACGCCTTGGAGCCGACCTCGCGGCAGCAGCGCCGTTCTATGGTGGTCCTCCCGCCCCAGAGGACATCCCAAAAATTAAGGCGGCGATCCTGGTGCACCACGGAGAACTCGACACCCGGCTGGCAGCAACGTGGCCTGCGTACGACAAGGCGCTGAGCGCGGCGAACGTTCCGCACGAAGGCTATATTTATCCGGGCGCAGGACATGGCTTCAATTGCGACGCAACGCCGGAACGATATAACAAAGCCGCGGCCGACCTGGCCTGGCAGCGCACCATCGATTGGTTTAACAAATACGTACGCGGATAACTCCGTTCTGCTTCTTGATAAATGTTACGCCCATGAACAGGGTCTCTATATACCTGCGCCAGTTGGCGGTGCCGTCGGAGATGTCATTGCTAACCCAGAGATTGCCGAGGCTCGCGATTTTAGTGGCCGCTCAACGGTGGCGCTGGCACAGCGCGATAAATGGTGGTATGTGCAGGGAGCACCGCGCCGACCCCTGCTCCGATTGGGGCACCAATCACGACGCCCACAAGGGCGCCAATTCCACTTCCGCTGAACCAGCCCTGACTTCGTGATCCCGCGACTGCACCAATGCCAGCCCCGATGGCTCCGCCGACTACAAGCCCGATCACGGCATGCTCGCCACGCTTAGGCCCAGAGGAGGTGGAGACGCGGACGACTTCTTCCCGTTTCACCGATACGTTGGATCCGTGTTCTTTCAGAGTGAGCAACTCATCGGTCACGGTGACGAATTCTCCGCTATGACTCTTTAGGTTGGACTCGATCACTTCGATTCCCTGGCCGGACCTCAAACCATTCAGATCGGACCACGCCCCCTTCTCCTTCTGCGCAAACAACGC
>CAVWQT010000017.1:0-42157 GCA_963757095.1 uncultured Acidobacteriota bacterium
TTTAAAGCGGTGATACCACACGCGGGCGGCGCCGATGAGGTTAGCGTCGTCGCCCAGCGAGGCCAGCGATAACTCTGTTTTTTGCCAGGGGACGAACGCGCAACTCTCGCTGATCACTTCGCGAATTCCATCCATGAACAGGTCCGCACTTTTCATCACGCTCCCGCCAAGAACGATCGCGTCGGGTGAAAACATGGTAACGAGATTCGCAAGGCCAAGACCGAGGTAGCGGGTTTCTCGCTCCACACACGCGCGGGCCAACGAATCGCCCGCGCGCGCGAGTTCGCAAACGCTCTTGCCCGTCAGGTCTTGCAAGTGCGGATAGGTGGATGGCGCGGCGGTTTGCATCCACGCCACCATAGCGGGTCCGGCTGCGAGAGATTCCCAGCATCCGCGATTGCCGCAAAGGCAAGGGGGACCGGAGGGATCGATGAAATGATGACCAATCTCCGGATGGGAGCCCGCGACACCCCGATAAAGACAGCCGTCAAGGATGATGCCTCCACCGATACCGGTGCCCACTGTGATGTAGATCAATCGCGTTTTATTCTTTCCGGCGCCCCACCCGGCCTCCCCGAGCGCGGCGGCATCGGCATCGTTTTCCATGGCCACCGAAACGTGGAACCGCGATTCAAGATCCTCCACAGGATTTTCGCCTTCCCAGGTGGGAAAATGATTCACGTTTCCGATTTCGCCAGTAATCGGATCGACTGGGCCGGTGGATCCGACACCGATGCCTGTGATCTTGCACTTCGCCTCACGAGCCGACTGCCGCAGCAGTTCGGTGGTGCGATCGAGCGCAGCCGGATAACCAAGGTCAGGCGAGGTGGGCGTTTCACAGCGGGAGATCAAGCGGCCGTGGTCATCCACGATGCCCGCGGCAATCTTCGTTCCTCCGATGTCAACAGCGGCGATCATCCGGCTCCAATCGTTATTGCTGCCATTCCACCACCGCCGCCTGGTACGGATCGATTTGCATCGACCAGGAGGAGTTTTGCAGGGTCAGGTTCTTCAGGGCATCGGGATCAACGCGGCGAACGGCGGCAACGGGCAGAGTGGTTGAAACCGTGACATTGTGCGGCATCGCGCTGTGGTTGATGAGGATGACGTAGCCGCGGCGGTTTCCTGCGAGCTCTACGATTTCGACGGCAGGCTGGTCGACGCGAAAGGTCGGATGGATGCCCGTCCAGTCGCGGAATGCCGCATAGATGCGATAAGTCTCTTCGGGTTTATCAAAGACCGCCGGCACGGGTGCGAGATAGTGCTCGATCGGAAACGCCGACAGCAGCGTCTTCCCGAACCAAGCGTGTTTGTTACCAGAGCGGGATGATTTGCCTGATCGACCGCAATCATTTTCCGGTGCTGACCTCGAGAATCGCCCCCCATGAGTTCGATCGGAAGCAGAAGGAACCGACTAGTGCAGGGTGTCGCCGGGCTTGAAGTCGCCGAAGGGCTCGACGAATTTCAGGGTCACTTCTGCGCTGGTAATGCGGTCGACGAGCGCGCGCCGAAGCGCGCACTCATCTCTGGAATTGCGCCGTCGGAGGCGACCGACGCATACACGAATCCTCCATTTTGAATATAGGTCTTGAGCTTCTCGTAAAAGTCCGTGTGAACATGGGCGAGGAAGACGTCGCCGGTGCTCGTCAGCGGTGAAGGCAAAAAGATCATTCGCCGTTTCGACCAGTCACTGTACTCACGGGGAAAGTCGGCCTTCAGCCCGGCTTGCCGCGCCATAATGAAAGAGCTGAGCGCGGAACCCATGAGCCACTGATTCGCAATCGCATCGGCGGGCTTTCGCTGTGGCTCACCGGGTACCGCGTCGCCATCGTTGGTGGAGACGTATGGAACAGACGCAGGTCCGGTCAGACCCATGCGCGAGAAGTCGCCGTGAGGCTTGGCCCATTCGTCAGGAAGGATGATGCCGAGATCCGCACCCGCAGGAGAAACACCCGAAAGATCAAGTCGGTTCACGACTGCGGAGAAGTTTTTGAATTCGTGCGCCAGCGGTTTGTCCTGGCGGTCCCACGTGGTCATTCCCCAGCCAGTTTCCTGCGGGGTGCGAAGGTATGGAGCTTTCTTGAACTGGGCGGGAGAGGCGTCGGTGTAGCACCACAGATCGACACCGATTGCCCCGGCGCCGAGGCCGGAGTACATCTGCGCGCGGTCGTAGGCGGCGACGCGCTCGGGCGCGAACTGCGCCGTCGAAGCACCCATCTCGTGAATCATGACAGGACGCCCGGCGCCCTGGGAAAGCGCGACCTCAAACGCAGCGCCATACGTGCCGCGCGTCGAGAGCAGCGCATCCGGAAACAACTCCGGCGCATAGAGCGTGAAAGGGTGCACGCTGAAGAAGTCGACATACTCAGCAATATCGTCGGCGCGAAACGGCCCGTGGCTAATCTCCTGCCCGCTGGTGCCAACCACGATCATGTGCAGCTTATCGTATTTGCGAATGCCGTCGACGACCAGATGCGTCCAGTTGATCGCCATGGAATCGGTGGTCTGACTGTCGACGATCCAGAACGGTGGTTCATCGGTCAGATCCCATCCGAGGATGGCAGTCTCATTGGCGTAGCGCCTTCCGAACTCGGCAGCGAGATTGCTTTCCAGACGCAACATGTCAGCATCGGAATGCGGATTGCGTCCCAGCCGCCAAGGCACATCCCAGAATGCCTCACCGACTTCGCCTCCGATGAACAGACTGGGATGTAGATAGATCTGGTATTTATGCGCGAGTGAGATGAGGTAGTCGAGTTGCTGAAAGGCTGTGGGATTGTAGTCTCCGGGCCGCGGCTCAAACCAGGCCCAGAGCATGTCAAAGCGCACGATGCTGTAACCAAGCTCGTGCATTTTTACGAAATCGGCTTCAATGTCTTTCGGATCCCACTCCGTCGGCCATTGCATCGCCGCTTTGGCCGGCACCCAGTGCGCTCCCACAGGAATGAACCGCTTTCCATCGCGCACGAAATAGGTGCCGTCGAGGTGGACAGCCGGGAGGCGGTTCGAAACCGGTGCCTCGGCTTTCTGTGCTGAACTTTTGCCGGAGCGCGCAAGCGCCGCCGATTCGGCGAAAGATTCGGGAGTCGCCCGAAAGAGGAGGAGCAGAATCAGGGTTACGCGAACCCAGTGCACTCCCGACTTAGTGAACAGCGACGAGTCTCGTCCCATAGCGATTTCCTGCGCCAGCCCTTAAAACGCCAACTTCAGCGCGAATTGAATTTGCCGCGAGCTCTGTACGGTACTGGTGATGGAGCCCGCCTGAGCGGTGTCTACCGAGAAGTTCGGATCGCCAAACTGCGGCGTGTTGAAGAGGTTGAAGAATTCCGCGCGGAATTGGAGGAATTTCGATTCCGTGATCGGAAAGTCCTTAAAGACGGAGAAATCTACGTTGTACTGCGCCGGACCGCGCAAGGTGCCGCGCCGGGCGTCGCCGAATTGTGTAGCGAACGTTTGTCCCGGCGCTAACTGGGGCATTGCGTAGGCCGCCGGGTTGAACCAGCACAGCAGCGACTGGCGAGTGGACGGGCAGGTTGGCGGACCGCCGTCGAATCCGGTCGTGGTTGCATTCGAAAAGTTGTAAGGGTTGCCGAGGATATCAGGGCGCGGCCCCGCCGATCCTGTGTTCGTAGGATCGAAAGACAGATAGGGCGTGAAACTCCGGCCTGAGTACAGCGCAATGATTCCGTTCAATTGCCAGCCATTGGTGATCCAGCGCGCCGGTCCATCGCTGGCAAGCCACCGGTGGCCGGGACCAAAGGGTAGGCTGTACGACCAGGCGGAAGTGAATTGATGCCGGTAATCGGGCTCGACATCGCCGCGTTCGGCGGCCATGTCATGCGTGTTCTGCGGCTCGAGCGAGGTGCCTACGCTTTCGTTCTCGCTGGAGTAGCCGATGGTGTGCTGCCACGTATAAGAGTTCAACATGCTCCAGTCTGCCGAGAGTCTCTTTTCAAACCGAACTTGCAGACCATGGGTGATCGAGCTGATGTCATGGCCCTCGGTGCGAATGGCCGCGATATTCGGAACGGTGTTGTAATAGGGGCGGCCAATATTTGTGGGAAGTCCATTCGCGTCCAGAGCGAAATTGGAGTCCAGCGGCTGGAACGGTTGATTCAAATCTCGCAGATAGGACAGATGTAGAGCGTGTGTTCCCACATACGCCACCTGGAGCACGGCGTCCTTCATGAGCTGGCGCTCGACGTTGACGTTCCACTCCTCGACGTAGGTGGTCGCATTATTCATAAAGAAGGCGCTGGCCCGGCCGCTGGGAGCGGCCAGCGTCGGATACGGCAGAGGAGCGGGGAATCCCTGCGACAATACCATTGCCGGGGTGGTCGAGGAACCGGGAACCAGAATGGGCTGGCTTCCGAAAAGCTCCGTGGGATTGAATGCCAGCTCTGAGTCATTCTGGTTTGCCTGCTGGTCGAAGAAGATTCCGAAAGCACCGCGTACGACGGTTTTGTTGTTGTCGAAGGGCGTGTACGCAAATCCGATTCGCGGCGCAAGATTATGCAGGTTCAGTTCAACATTTCCCGAACGACTTGCACCCGGCCTCCCCGCCATTACAAACTCACCCGTCGCAAAATTAAAGTTCGCCAGCCGGTTATGGTCTTCCACCATGGGTGTGAAGATATCCCAGCGTAGACCAAGATTGAGGGTGAGCCGGTTGGAAGCGCGAAAATCATCCATGAAGTAGGTGCTGATCTCCCACCAGCTCATACCAAACGGGGATTTCTGGCCATCGCGGAAGGCGCTCTGCACGTAGCCGAGCGCGAGATCGGCCGTAGCATCGCCTGCGAATGGACCATTGGGGACCTCCGCCGGGCCAGTGAACTGACCGGTAAAGTTCATATCTCCACGCGCATTTTGGGTTTGAGAAAAGCCGTGCCGCCGGAGCCGAATATCTCCGCCGAACTTGAGGTTGTGCGCTCCATGCGTAATGCTCACCGAATCGATCAGCTGGAGATTGTTCTCGCGCAGATCCTCCGGGAAGTAATCCTGGTTGCCTGCGGGACTGAGACTGCTGACGACGAAATTGGGCAGCCCGCCGGTTGCCGGATTGCCGTTGATATTGATTCCCGGAATGCCCAGTTGCGTGGCGATCGGCTGGCCATAGAAAAAAGGAATGGCATCGACCACGTAGCGCGTGTAGCCCAGCTTGAATTCGTTGACTACATTATTGGAAATTGAGAAGGCGTCTGTGATGCCCGCCGCCAGCGCCTTGTTGTTGATGTTGCCGGAAAATGTTCCGCCGCCAGCCAGCCCGGGGAATGGATCGGGGTTGGTGGCATCGACGTTGCCATAACTGAACGTGCCGAACAGGTTGTTGCCGGAATTGACCTGGTGATCGATCCGGATATCGAACGAATCCTGATTGTTCTTGACCAGCGGGTTCGACAGGTAATTGTTGGCGATGCCCGCGCCCGTAATGTTGGGGTTGGGATAAATGTTCAGGACGTTTACGCCAGCCGGATCCAGGCAGGAGCCGCCACTGGCATTCGAACAATTCGGAATGACATTGCCGCTGAACGGCTGACCCGTTTTCGGGTCGAAGATCGTTCCCGTATCGAGCCCGGTCCCAGGGTCGATCACTCCCGTGTACGCATCCGAGAAATTCCCGCCGCGTTCCTGCAGGGTCGGGACAGTCGAGATCACGGTCTGCGACTCGCGAATCCGCGTGCCCTGATAATCGGCGAAGAAAAAGGTTTTATCGCGAATGATCGGCCCGCCGAACGACACGCCGAACTGATTTTGTTTGAACGGTGGGATGGGAGAGTTCGGATCGTCGAAATAGTTCTTCGCGTCCAGCGCTGAGTTCCTCAGAAATTCGAAGGCCCCGCCATGAAAGTTGTTAGTGCCCGACTTCAGGACGATATTGACGACGGCGCCGCCACGGCCGATGTCAGCGCCAAAACCGTTGGTCTGAACTTTGAACTCCTGAATGGCATCCAGAGATGGCTGAATCACTTCAAAGCCGATTTGCTGCTCGTTGTTGTCGAAGCCATTGAGTAGAAAGTTATTGTTGGTGGCCATGAGGCCATTGGCCTGAATGGCGCCGCTGGCGCGTTCGTTCTCTGGAATGTTGCCGCTCTGCACCGTGCCTTGCGGCCCTTCGTTGACGCCCGGACTGAGATACGCAAGCTGAATAAAGTTGCGGCCGTTCAAGGGCAGATCGTTTACGCGGTTCTGTTCGATGACTTGGCCGATCGACGAAGTTTCGGATTCGACCAGGGGTTCGGCAGCTGTGATGGTCACGGTCTCGTTGACCGACCCGACGGTAAGCGTCAGATTCACGCGCATCACCTGGTTAACATCGAGCTTGAACGGGGTCTGGGCAGCTCGTTTGAATCCTTCATGCTCGCCGACCAAAGTGTACTCCCCGGGCGGCAACTCGCTGACGGCGTATTCGCCACCCTCATTGGTCGTGACGCTGTGGGTCAGGTTCGTGTTCACGTTGGTGACCGTGACCTTCGCTCCGGAGATCAGCGCTCCGGTCGCATCGTGAACCGTGCCGACAACCTTGCCGGACTCCACTTGGGCCGACAAGGTTGCGGTGGCCAGAACCCATGACATCAGCAGCAACGCCAGAAGTCGCACGCCGCACACATCAAACTCGCGAAAACAAGATAGAGATTTCATGGCATTTCCCCGTGATTTTGAAGCGGGAGATCCGGTTGGGCCTCCCGCCAGTTCCACAATCAATGCTGATTCACAAGATCGGTGTTCACATCGCTCCAGTCAGACTTGATCCCCGATTTGCTTGTGCCGCTCTTGGGCACCGCCGTCAGACCGAACTCCCAGTAGAAAACGCCGCCTGCCCATGTGCCGGAGGGCAAACTGGCCGACGGGTTGATCGAATATCCCTCCTGCAGCACCGTGGAGAGATTACTCGGAGGATTGTTCTGCGTATATCCCCACTCGCCCATCCCGAGCTTGGCTTTTGGGAACAGAGTGTGGAGTTGGCCGAACCAGCTGACCCAATCGGAAGCCGAGGGCAGTCCATAAGCACAGGCAGACTTATTCGGATAGTAGCTGATCAGTACGTAGTCCATTCCGTTCAGCAAGGTGGACGGAACATAGTTGCTGATCCAGGTGAATGGCTGGTTCGGAGCCGGCAAATCGGTGGGACAAAAAGTAAAGGTGAGGGCCGCAAGTTTACCAGCGCCCTTGGCGATGTTGTAAGCGTCCACCATTTTGTTGGCCACATCCTGAATGGTGGTGGAAGGCACGCCGCCGGGCCAGCCCGAGGGGCATTTCTCCCCGCTCGTGTCGGCGTTCGGACCAGTGTTGTAGAGCCAGTTACCGTTGATCTCGTTGCCAACCTCCCAGATGTCGACGTTCGATCCGAGAGTATTCACATAATCGTTCCAGCGGGCTTTGTGATCGGCCTCTGTGAAGCAGAACATGTAACTGGAGTCGACGGGTTGCCCCAGGATGTACGGGTGCTGCCCGGTGCTGGTTACCACGCTGCTCTTGATTTGCTGGATCGCCGAAGCATAGGTGCTCGCTGTAGCTCCCTGCTGCCCGGAGTCGACTTCCAGAGTAAACACGGTGCGGACGGAAGGCGTCACGGAGAGGCCAGTCAGTGCAGGAAGGACTTGATTGAGATACTTCGTGGTTCGGATGTCGTAATCGTCCGCGACAGTTACGCCGTGGATGGGCGTTGAGATTTGGGCTAAGACACATGGGAGGGGGCCGAAAAGCAAGACAAACCAAAGAACTCGAATCAGGGTTTTCATTTTCCTCTCCTTGATGCGGTTGTAGGTTCACGCCTCACGGCAGTGAAGCCTCGGTTTCTTCCAGCACCCAGTGGTCGGGATCATTCAGGTGACAATCGAATCCGTAAAAGCGGTCATGGAAGGCATGCTGAAAAAGGCAGGCGCGTTGGCCGCGCAGAATGGGGTTGCCGGCGACGGGTTGAAAGTCGCCGTCGGGTGAATCGGAGGCGAAGACCTTGACCTGCCATTCGCCATCGGGATTGTCGGTGTAGCGCGCCGGATAAATCTCCGTGGCCAGGAAGTACAAACCATGGGCAGCCGGGCCTCCCGCATGCTTGATGTACAGCATCGTGGGAGCTGCAACTGTTTCCTTGCTTTCGATCAGGATCTTCTCCGCTGCGCTGTCGAGATCCGCCAGGTGCGCGGCGCTCCGGCTCACGATCTCGAAGTGGTCGCGATCGTTGCCCCGATAAAACGTCAGGTAGAAACGCCCCGAGCGTGGATCACGAAACAAATTGGGATTCTGATTGCGCTGATTCGGTACCCGATTCACCAGCACTTTTTCTTCCTTAAGATGAATGCCGTCGCGGGATGAAGCCAGCACGATGTAACTGCTCGGCGTGTCGTAGTCGCGGGTGATCGCAAAGAAAAGAGTGTTCTTGCGCCTGGCATCCGCGTGCGCCAACCCGGAGGGCCAGCGGGCATTAGTCCACAAGGGATTTTGTTGGTACTTGATCCAGTTCCGCAGATCACTGCTGCGCGCGAGTCCGATTCCGCCGCCCTCGTTGAGTCCATACCATCCCCAATAACGAAAACCGCCGCGCTTGAGCTCGAGGACGCTCAGGGTGTGAGGAAACTCCTTGCCCTCCCAGGTTTGGGCGTCGGCCAGTATGCGCTGAGGAGCAGTCAGGCTCGGGTAGGCAACCTTCGATGTGGCTGATGCCGGAGCGGTCTGAGCCCGAGCGAGGAACGCGGGCGCAAATCCGGCGTTTGCGATGAGCAGAAACATCATGAGACGAGGAAAGATCATGTGAGAGCTTGTAAACTGCATAACATGGTATGGTGTCAATATAAATCTTGTGCTCCGCTTTTCTAAGCCATCGAATATATCTTGTATCATGCTGATACTCATAGCGTTATAGCAATCCGCGTTGAACTTTGACCAAGCAAACTTATTTCCGCTTTGCGATTGATATATACATTGCATATTATGTATCTATGGGCGAGTTTAGAGTTCAAGCCGACGGTTCTCCCGGCGCACCTTCCTTTGGGCTGATCCTCGACACCAGCAGCTTCGTCCCTTACTACCAGCAGATCGTGGATCACGTGCGCGAACTGGTCGAGAAGAGGGCCCTGCGCGAAGGAGACGGCTTTTTCTCCGAAGGTGAAATCGCACGCGCGCTTGGCATCAGCAAGATGCCCGTTCGCCAAGCCTTTCAGAAGTTAAGGGCTGAGGGCTTGCTGATTGTGGCGAAGGGGAAGCGACCCGCGATCGGCTCGGGACGCGTGCCGTGGAACTTTCAGCAGTTGCGCGGTTTCAGCGAGGAAATGCGACGGCGCGGGCTGATTCCCTCCGCGCGACTGCTCGGCATGGAAGTCACCGAGCCAGAATTGGAAACGGCTCAGGCGCTAAAACTCACCTTCGACGAGAGAGTCTACGCCCTGCGCCGACTTCGATTTGTGAATGCAGAACCAGTCGCGGTAGTGACTAGCTATCTCCCCGTGCGTATCTTCACGGGAATCGAGAAGCAGGATTTGGAAACGCAATCGCTCTATCAGATTTTTGAGAACGTTTACAAGCGTAAGCTCCGCTGGGCCGAGGAGACGATTGGAGCAACGACTGCAGTCGAGGCCGATGCGAATGTACTCCAAACAAAGCTTGGCAGCCCTTTGCTGATGATTCGAGAGACCACCTACGACGTGCAGAATATTCCCATTGAGTACAGCGTCTCATTGCTGCGCGGCGATCGTTACACCGCATCGGTCATCTCCGTGCGGAAGGAATGAGCCACCGCGTCCGGAGCAATCGCAAGGGCAGCGGAGAAATCGCTCAAAGCATCCTCAAGTCGCTGAGTTTGAGATAACTTTCACCTCGGTGTGCCGAGAGAGACTTATCTGGGCCGTCCATGCGGAGAGCTCTGCTGTTGTCGGCAAGAGCCTGCTCATGTTCGCACCAGGGCCATGAGAAAAATTGAGGCTCGTCCCCGATCCAAGCAATGGAAATCAGCGACGCAGGCACTCCGCAGCCAGACCCGCGGGCGATCCCGACGGAGAGCCGATTAAGTTGTCATGATCTTGCGTCGCCGCGATGCGTGCAATGCGGCAGGGGTCGAGAATCACGATGGTCCCGGTGTCAACGGTGACGGTTCCGATCTCTTCCACAGGATAGGGTGGCCTTGGCTCCAGCCGAGTCAGGTAATCAGCTAGATTCTCATGGCGGCGGCTACGGCCTCCTCGACAGTGGCGAAGCATCCGACAACGAAATCTACGCCCTCAACGGTTGCAATATAACCAGGCTTGACGTCGACGCCTGGTCTTTCAAGGCGAGAGGGTGTGTAAGTTTTAGCGAAACTTGAACCCGCGCCCATTGATCCGAAGCTTGATGATCTTCTCTGCAGTGATATCCGGCTCGTCCGCAACAGATAAGCCGTCGTCGTCTTTCTCATAACGCCTCATCGCATAGTCGGTGTGCTGGTCCAGCATCCTCTTCGCGCTGATCCTCCAGAGGGCATTTTCCCTCTATGCCCACCATCCCGCATGTAATGGAGCCAGACATTTTGTATATAAAGCGCAGTGGTCCACACGGTTTTACCGGCTGCGTATCGCCGAGGCCTAGCCACGAACCTGCATGAACTCGGTGTTCCTGATATTGTGAACCAAGCCATACTCAGGCACGAGGACATCCGAACGACCCAGCGGAGCTACATCAAGACTGTGCCGCAGGTCGTTACGGCGGCCATGAAACGGCTTGAGTCTCGGGTCGCTTGTACAGCAGTTGTACAGCGGCAGCCGCCTAGCAATTTGGTAAACTGAAGAAAGTAAACCAGAAGCCGACGTAGCTCAGTTGGTAGAGCAGCCGATTCGTAATCGGCAGGTCAGCGGTTCAAGTCCGCTCGTCGGCTCCATCCTTTTCGCAAGCTTGCTCAATCGGCGTCCTTCATGGATGGGGTACGGCAGAACTGTGTTCGGAGACTTCCTTCCATTCCCCTCTCGTCTTGACGAAGGTGTCGGTCGTGATCATGGTTATTGAGCGGCGCTCGCCGTTAGTCAGCGCATCATCGGTCTCGCTGTAGGTGGCGACTGCAGTGTCGCCATAAACACGAACCTTGAGGTCCGATAGTGTCTCGTGCAGCATGGTGAATTGTGTTTTGTCTGTTAAGTCTGAGATCAAGTCTTTCTTACTCTGAAACTTACCGTTGCTCATGCCGTCAGTCCAGTCATCGGACAGATTGTTTTGAAAGAAAGAAACATCTCTTGATTGGTCCGCTGCCGCAGCATCGTGCTCCCACTGCGTGATCACCGCAACCGGGTCTTCTGGCTCGGAATTTGCGGGATTGGCAAACAATGCTGCTATTGCCAACACCGCGCTCAACCTCGCAGACCTCCGTAAGATCGTAGTTGCCATCTTGATCGACCTCCGTTTCGAGTAAACACTCAGGATACGAATTTCGCCAGTTCTTCTGTTGGAATGTAGGCGACCACTATCCCGTGATTCTCAGATTCGGTGGAATTCTGCATGAAGACTACTGAAAAAAAGGCAGACCGCTAGGGACATTTCAGGAACAGCTCCACGGATTCCGTCAGGCTCTTAGGCGGGGGCTGGTTGGGCTGCGTCTCTTGGTGCGAAACGGCGCCCTGCTCGCACCGACCATCGGTTTTCGGTGAGGCCACCAGTCTGGCTGCTGGTTTGCTGTGCCATTGATTTGGGAAACGATTGCAGCCCGCTTTCATTGAGAAATCCTCACGAAGTCGAGGCGCGGGCTCCGTTGAGGGTTCACGTTCCCGTGACATGTGCCGATGAGTGGTGTGTACGCAATCAACTTCAACATCTCTGTCAAACCGCGACCTCTTGGCTTGAGGATGAGGCAGAATTTTGTCGATAACGTTTGAGGATAGTGCGACGCGTTGCGTTCTCCGGCTGGAAGGCGAGATCGATGTCAGCTGCTCAGCAGAACTGAAGCGGGTGCTGATCGAGGCGATCTCTTCGGGGAAAGAAGTCGAGCTCGACCTGGCGCAGGCCAGCGACCTCGACGTGACCGCTGTCCAGTTATTGTGGGCGGCGCGGCGGGAAGCGGAAAAGGCGGGCGCGTCGTTCGCGGTTGCCGGGGACGTGCCCACAAACATCGGGCGCGCGGTGGGCGAGGCAGGTTTTGAGAGCTTTCCGGTGGCGGTGACCACAAAGGTTGCGCCGGCGAACTCGGTGGCTTCGACGGGAACTCCGGATGATTGACAAGTATAAACAGGCGTTCCGGGAGGAAGCGCGGGAGATTCTGCTGGATTTGGAATCGGCGCTGCTGGACCTCAACGAGAATCGTGACGACTCCGAACTGGTGGGACGAGCCTTTCGTGCGCTGCATACGATCAAGGGCTCCGGGGCGATGTTCGGATTTGACGCCATCGCCGCTTTTACCCACGACATCGAGAATGCTTTTGACCAGATCCGTAACGGCCGCCTGCGGCGACCTCGGACCTGATCAGCCTTTCCCTGGCCGCCGTCGATCAAATCAAAGCCATGCTGGAGGAAGCCTCCGGACAGGACAGCGGGAGCGCCGCCATCACGGCGCAAATTCTGGCGAAATTGCGGGTGTTGACGGGAGTGCCGGAGCCAGTCAAGGCGTCGCCAGCCGAAGTCGTAGCCTGCCCTGCAGCCGCGGCCGGCACAAGTTGCGAATGGCACATCCGCTTTTGTCCGGGAGCCGATCTGTTGCGGAGCGGGGCCAATCCGCTGCTGCTGTTGCGCGAACTTCGTCAGCTGGGAACGCTGCAGATCAAGGCAGACACTGCGGCAGTCCCGGAGCTTGAGGAGTTGGATCCCGAGCGCTGCTACCTCGCGTGGGACATGGTTCTGACAACTGCGGCTGGAGCCGACGCGATCCGCGATGTCTTTATTTTCGTCGAGGGGAATTGCGAGCTGCAGGTCGAGCCCGCCCTGGCTTCGTCGCCGTCGCCAGCCGACAGCGACAACGACGACACCGGCAACGACGGAAACCGCGCCCGCCGCGGCGCCGGTCGAGAAGCGCTCCAGCGAAGGCCGCCGCTCCTCCGACAAGGAAGCGCCGGCGTCGAGCATTCGCGTGGCCGCCGCCAAGCTCGACCAGCTGGTCGATCTGGTCGGCCAATTGGTGACCGTGCAGGCCCGGCTGATCGAGGTCGCGGCCCGCCGCGAGGATCGCGACATGCAGGCCGTGGCCGAAGAGATTGAAGCGCTGACGACCGAGCTGCGCGAGACCTCGATGGGCATGCGCACTGCTGCCGTTGCGATCCACCTTCGAACGCTTCAAACGCCTGGTCTACGACCTGGGGCGCAGTCTGCACAAGGAAGTGGAACTCACCTTCGAGGGCGGAGAGACGGAACTGGACAAGACCGTGCTCGACCAGTTGAACGATCCGCTGATGCATTTGATCCGCAACAGCATGGATCACGGCATCGAGATCGCCCGAGGTTCGTCGCGCCGCCGGCAAGCCAGCGGGCGGCACCATTCATCTTTCCGCGCGCCATGCCGGCGCGCAGGTTCTGATCTGCGTCACCGACGATGGCAAGGGGATTGATCGCGGAGGCGGTGCGCGCTCGTGCAGTGGAGAAGGGGCTGGTGGCGGCGGATGCCCGGCTCAGCGAATCCGAAATTTTCTCCTTCATCCTGGCGCCGGGTTTTTCCACGGCACGCGAGGTCTCCGATGTTTCCGGGCGGGGAGTGGGCATGGATGTGGTGCGGCGCAACGTGGAAGCCTTGCGCGGAACGCATCGAGATCGCCAGCCAGCCCGGCGCGGGCTCGACCGTGACGCTGCGGCTGCCGCTCACGCTGGCCATTATCGACGGCCTGCTGGTGCGGGTCGGGCAGGCTCGTTTTGTGATGCCGCTGGCCAACACGGTGGAATGCGTCGAACTCACCCGCCAGGACATCGCCAACGCCAACGGCAAGCACCTGGCGAATATCCGCGGCGAGATCATTCCCTACATCCGGCTGCAGCGAGTATTTGCAGATGGGCACGGAGCGGCCGGAGCGCGAGCAGATCATGGTGGCCGAAACCGAGCACGGGCGCTTCGGCTTTGTCGTCGACCAGGTGCTCGGGGATCACCAGACGGTGATCAAGAATCTGGGCCGGCTCTATCGCAATGTCCAGGTGGTGTCGGGCGCAACCATTCTCGGGGACGGGACGGTGGCGTTGATTCTCGATTTACACCGCCTGGCGCAGAACGTGATTCGCAACCACGTCCATCAGCCCGCATATGCAGGCTCGCGCGCCCGGTGCCCGCAGGCGGCGAGGTGAGGGCTTAAGCAGAAGATCGGCAAGCGAGTTCCAACGAGTTCCAGATTCAAAGGAGATGAAGTCATGGCAAGCGCAACCGCAGTCGGCAAACAGAAAATTCACCGCGGCGCCGGCGATGGAGCCGGGCAAGACCGACGCCCCAAAGGCACCGCACAGCAACGAGGACACGCAGTGCACTGCTGATCTCGCAGGAGATCATGCGTCTGGTGGAGGCGTCGCAGGAAGGGCGACTGAGCGAGCGCGGCCGGGCGGAAAAGTTTGAAGGCGTCTATCGCGAGATGATGCAGGGCATCAACGCCATGCTGGACGCGATCCTGCTGCCCATCGGAGAAGGCAACCGCATTCTGGCGCAGATCTCCAGCGGCAAGATCGACGAACTGATCGCCCAGACCTACAAGGGCGATCACGAAAAGATGAAGCAGGCGGTCAACAACGTCGGCACTGGTGCTGCAGCGCCTGCAGAAGGAACTGGTGCGGCTGACCGACGCCTCGAAAGAAGGCCAACTCTCGCGACCGCGGCAAGCCGGAACAGTTCCAGGGCGCCTATGCCGAGATCGTGCGCGGCGTGAACGCCATGCTGGACGCGATCCTGCTGCCCATCGGCGAAGGCAACCGCATTCTGGCGCAGATTTCCAACGGCAAGATCGACGAACTGATCGCCCAGACCTACAAGGGCGATCACGAAAAGATGAAGCAGGCGGTCAACAACGTCGCCCTGGTGCTGCAGAGCCTGCAGAAAGAACTGGTGCGCCTGACCGACGCCTCCAAGGAAGGACAACTCAGCGACCGCGGCAAGCCGGAACAGTTCCAGGGCGCCTATGCCGAGATCGTGCGCGGCGTGAACGCCATGCTGGACGCGATCCTGCTGCCCATCGGAGAAGGCAACCGCATTCTGGCGCAGATTTCCAACGGCAAGATCGACGAACTGATCGCGCAGACCTACAAGGGCGATCACGAAAAGATGAAGCAGGCGATCAACAATGTCGGCCTGGTGCTGCAGCGCCTGCAGAAGGAACTGATCCGGCTGACCGACGCCTCGAAAGAAGGACAGCTCTCGCGAGCGCGGCAAGCCCGAACAGTTTCAGGGCGCTTATGCCGAGATCGTGCGCGGCGTGAACGCCATGCTGGATGCGATCCTGCTGCCCATCGGCGAAGGCAACCGCATTCTGGCGCAAGATCTCCGGCGGCAAGATCGACGAACTGATCGCCCAGACCTACAAAGGCGATCACGAAAAGATGAAGCAGGCGATCAACAACGTGGCCATCGTGCTGCAGGGCTTGCAGAAGGAACTGGCTCGCCTGACCGAGGCGTCCAACGCCGGGCAGTTATCCGAACGCGGGCAATCACGAGCAGTTCCGCGGCGCCTATGCCGAAATCGTGCGCGGGGTCAACAGCGTTCTCGACGCCGTCATCGCGCCCCTGAATGTGTCCGCCAATTATGTGGACCGCATCAGCAAGGGCGACGTGCCGTCGCAGATCACCGACACCTACCACGGCGATTTCAACACCATCAAGAACAACCTGAACACGCTGATCAGCGCCATGAACGAGATCACCCATGCCGCCGATGAGATTGCCCACGGCAACCTGACGGTCGCGCATCCAGGAGCGGTCGCCGCAGGACAAACTGATGCAGGCCCTGGCCGCCATGGTCGCACGACCTGACGCGGACGGTGAGCGAAATCCGCGACCATCGCCGGCGAAGTGAGCGCGGCCAGCCAGTCGATCATCGACCGCGTCGGTGCAGATTTCGAATGGCGCGACCACGCAGGCCGCTTCCGCGGAAGAGGCCTCGTCTTCGATGGAGGAGATGGTTTCCAACATCAAGCAGAACGCCGACAACGCGCAGCAGACCGACAAGATCGCCAACAAGTCGGCCAAGGACGCGCAGGAAAGCGGCCGTGCGGTGGTGGAAGCGGTGACCGCGATGAAGGAGATTGCCAGCAAGATTTCCATCATCGAGGAGATCGCCCGCCAGACCAACCTGCTGGCCCTGAACGCGGCCATCGAAGCGGCCCGCGCCGGCGAGCACGGCAAGGGATTCGCGGTGGTGGCGGCGGAGGTGCGCAAGCTCGCCGAACGCAGCCAGAAGGCCGCGGGCGAGATCAATCAGCTCTCCGGCACCACGGTCAAAGTGTCGGAGAAGGCCGGCGAGATGCTGGAGAAGCTGGTGCCCGACATCCAGAAGACGGCCGAACTGGTGCAGGAGATCACCGCCGCCAGCAAGGAGCAGGATACGGGCGCCGAGCAGATCAACAAGGCGCTGCAGCAACTGGAGAAGGTGATCCAGCAGAATGCCTCGGCTTCGGAAGAGATGGCGTCGACCACCGAGGAGCTGACCGGCCAGTCCGACCAGCTGGTGAGCGCGCTGGGATTCTTCCGCACCGGAGACGATGCGCCCACGCATGCCGCCCGGCCGGCGGCGGCCAAGGCGGCTCGAGCCGCCGAGCCCGCCCGACCATCGCAAAGCGGACGGGCACAGCTCGCCCGCAACGCAACAAAACTACTGCCAAGTCCGGAGTCGCCCTCAAGATGAAGGACAAGGGCGACAACCTTGACAAGGAGTTCGAGCGCTTCTAGAGCCCGGGCGCACGGCCGCCGGGATGCGCCCCAGGACGCGCGCCTGACCCTTCCGCCTCGAAAGGAGACGATGATGAGTGTCAACGAAATTACCGAGACGCGGCAGTATCTCACTTTTAAGCTGGGCAATGAGGTCTTCGGCATCGATGTGGCGAAGGTGCGTGAGGTGCTCGACTTCACCACCATCACCGAGATTCCGCGGACGCCCGATTTCATGAGCGGCGTGATCAACCTGCGGGGCAGCGTGGTCCCGGTGGTCGACCTGCGGCTCTGTTTCCAGATGTCGAAAACCGAGCGCACCCGCAATACCTGCATCGTGGTGGTGGAGGTGCAGCTGGACGGGGAAGCCACGGTGATCGGCGCTCTGGCCGATTCGGTCGAGGAAGTCATCGATCTGGAGCCCGACCAGATTCAGCCCGCGCCCCGAATCGGCACCCAGATCCGCACCGATTTCATCAAGGGCATGGGCAAACGGGAAGCCCAGTTCATCATGATCCTCGATATCGACCGCGTCTTCTCCGCCGAAGAGTTGTCGGCGGTACGAAGCGCGGAAGGGACCGGGACGCTGGCGGAAGCAACCGCCTGAAGGGGGCGGGGAATGCCTCCGCGTTCCCCGCCTGTTTTTTTCTGGACAAGTTGATGACGACTCTATGACCACTTCCGCCGATAGCCTCTCGAGCCGCGATCTGAACCGGCTCTGCCGCCTGATCTACGAGCAATCGGGCATCACCCTGGGCGCGGAAAAAAAAATCATGCTGGAAGGCCGGCTGAAACGGCGCGTCACCGCTCTGCAGCTGGCTTCTTACCAGGAGTATTGCGACTACCTTTTCGATGGCAATAACCACGACGTCGAGGAGATGGTCCACCTGATCGATGCCGTCAGCACCAACAAGACCGATTTCTTCCGCGAGAAATCGCACTTCGACTACCTGACCGCCCGGGCGATTCCGGAATGGACCGGCGGGCGACAAAAACCGGGAAGTGATGATCTGGAGCGCGGGCTGCTCGACCGGCGAAGAACCCTACACTTTAGCGATTGTGCTGAACGAGTACCGGCTGTCGCATCCCGCCTTCCGTTTCCGGATTCTGGCAACGGACATCTCGACTGCGGCGCTGGCCAAGGCGGAACGGGGAGTTTTTTCCGGCGAGGTGGTACGTCCGGTGCCCATCGAACTGCAGCGCAAATACTTCATGCGCAGCCGGGACCGCGAGTCCAACCTGCTGCGAGTGATTCCGGAATTGCGCGAGATGATCGAATTCCGCCGGCTGAATCTGATGGAAGAATTCGGCCTGCCGGAACTGGCCGACGCCATCTTCTGCCGCAACGTGATCATTTACTTCGACCGCCCCACGCAGGAGCGGCTCTTTCACAAATTCAGCCGCCAGCTGGTGGAGGGCGGCTACATGTTCGTGGGCCATTCCGAGAGCCTGCACCATATGGATGTGCCGTTGGTGCCGGTCGCTCCCGCGCTCTACAGGAAAGCCGATGGCAGAAATCGAAATTGAAGTTCCGGAGTATTACCTGCAGCCGGGCGAGATCCATCTGGCTCGCAGCCCCGCGATCCTGAAGACGGTTCTGGGCTCCTGTGTCGGGGTCACCTTCTGGAGCCCGCGGCTGGGGTTGGGCGCGCTCTGCCACGGAGTATTGCCGAAATGTCCGCCGGGAGTGCGGGGCGCGGAAGGCTACCGCTATGTCGATTTCGCCATCACCGATCTGGGCCGGCAATTCGAAAGCTTCGGAGCGCTGCGCGGCGAGGTGCAGATCAAGGTGTTTGGCGGAGCGGATGTGCTTCCGGTGAACTCCAATCTTTCCTGGAAGGCGACGGTTGGCCACCAGAACTGGTACACCGCGCTGGAGGTTCTGCGCGAGCAGAGCTTCACTGTGCTGGCGTCCGACCTGGGAGGTTCGGTGGGGCGCACGATTCAATTTCATACCGGGACCGGTGAAGTGCTGCTGCGCCGGCTCTCCCACTTGACGCCGGAGGACCGGAGGCCATGAGGAAGGCAAAGTCATGAGCACCGCGAAAATTAAAGTTCTGATCGTGGACGACTCCGCGCTGGTTCGCCAGACTTTGACGGATGTGCTCTCCTCCGATCCGGAAATCGAAGTGATCGGGACGGCCGGCGATCCGTTCGTGGCGGCCGAGCGCATTGCCGAGCAACTGCCCGACGTCATCACGCTCGACATCGAGATGCCGCGCATGGACGGTCTGACCTTTCTGCAGAAGATCATGGCCCAGCACCCGATTCCGGTGGTGATCTGTTCGAGCCTGGCGGAAGAGGGCGCGCAAAGCACGCTGAAAGCGCTGGAGTACGGGGCGGTCGAGATCATTACGAAACCGCGTCTGGGCAGCAAGCAGTTTCTCGAGGAATCTCAAGTGCTGCTCTGCCAGGCGGTGAAGGCAGCGGCCCAGGCCCGCATCCGTCCGCATACCAGTCATACGGTCGAACCCAAGTTGACGGCCGATTCGGTGCTCTCGCGCGCCACCGGCGCCATGATTGCGACCACGGAAAAGATTGTGGCCATCGGAGCCTCGACCGGGGGAACGGAAGCTCTCCGGGTCCTGCTCGAAGCCCTGCCGGCGGATGCGCCCGGCATGGTCATCGTGCAGCACATGCCGGAAATGTTTACCCGCGCGTTTGCCAAGCGGCTGGACAGCTTGTGCGAAATCTCGGTGAAGGAGGCGGAGCCCAACGACACGGTATTGCGCGGGCGCGCGCTGGTTGCGCCCGGCAATCACCACATGTTGCTGAAGCGCAGCGGGGCCCGCTACTACGTCGATATCAAAGACGGGCCGCTGGTCTGCCGACACCGTCCCTCGGTTGACGTGCTGTTCCGCTCCGCCGCGCGCTATGCGGGGCAAAACGCCGTGGGCGTGATCATGACCGGGATGGGCGATGACGGAGCCAACGGCATGCTGGAAATGAAAGAGGCGGGAGCGGTGACCATCGCGCAGGATGAAAAGACGTGCGTGGTCTTCGGAATGCCGAATGAGGCGATCAAACGGGATGCGGTGGAGCACGTGCTGCCCCTGCCCGCGATCGCCCGGGCAATTCTCGCGCACACCAATTGAAGGAGAGGGAACCCGAATGGAGCGGAGCCTGATCCGTCGCTTGAGCAAGGAACGGGCGAGCAATCAGGGCGCACTAATTCAGGCGCACTAATAAGGAATGAACGATCCATCATGACCGCCGATCGCAAAGCCGAGGTTCTTACCATCCTCGACCGCGCCCTGGCCGACCTGGAGCGCCTGGAGCGCTCCAGCGGTCAGGAAGTCGAGGCGGTCTCGCATGCCTTCAAGAACCTGGCCAGCCAGGCGGACACGATTCTGCAACAAGCGGCGGCGATCGTCGGCTGGGTCGAGAAGGAGAGCATGGGATCGGTTTTTTCCAGTGTGCAGTCGTTGTGCCTTACGGTGAAGGACTTTCTGGGACGGCGACTGGAAGCGGCCAGCACGATTCTGGACGCGCTGTGCGAGGAGGAGAAATTCTTGCGGCAATTGATTCGCGTCACCCAGAAGCAGGAAGCCATTGCGCGCCATCTGCGGGCGCTGAGTGTCCTGACCAATGTCGAGGTGCCGCATCTGGGCCGCACCGGCAGCAACTTCCAGCTGCTGGCGAAGGAATTATCCACGTTCTCGAAGTCCCTGACTCAACAGACTCTGGAACTGGCGCGCGACGCCGCAAATCGCAATCAAACCATGGTGGAAACCCGCAACCAGCTGGCCTCGAGCCTGCCCCGTTTGCGCAACGAAATGACGCGTCTGGAAGAGGGGATTGGCAAAACCTTGCAGGTGATTGACGCCGGTCTCAGCCAGCAGGCCGAAGTTCCCGCGCAGTTTCGGCAGACCGCGGAAGAAACCGCGCAGCAGATTGCGGGCGTAGTGGCTGCCATCCAGGCCCACGACATCACCCGCCAGCAAATTGAACACGTGCAGCAGTCGCTGCAACTGATCGCATCCCGCATCACCTCGGCAGACTTTTCGCGGGGCGACGATCTGGCGATCGCGCATGCCGGCTTGAAGGTTCAGATCCTGCAATTGAAAATCATTCAGCAGACCGTGGCCAACTGGACTTCCCAGGTGCAAAGGTGCATGGAAGGGATTCAGCAGCTCAGCGCATCCGGTGTGGCCGGCATCGGTCCCACCGTGCTCCGTCAGGAGCAGGAACTTTCCGCGGAACTGGCGCACATCGAACGGCTGCAACAGAAGAGTGAGGAATATAGCCGGCGAATGCAACTGTCGCTGAGCGGACTCGCCAGCCTGGTGGAGCTCGCGAATGTGCACCTGAAGCGTTCCCAGACGAGTCGCGCCCGGCTGCAGATTCTCATGTTCAACTCGCTGATTGAGGCGCAGCGGCTGGGCGAGCGCGGAGTTGTGGTTGCGGCCATCGCCCGGCTGATTAAAGAAGTATCGGAGGAGTGGGACACGCTGGGGAAGCAATCTCAGGTCGCGCTCAGCGAAATCCTGGGGCTGGTCGAGCGTACGACGGAGCTGATGGAGGTATTTTCCGAAGCCAGTTGTCAGAAACTGAGCGAAGAACAGGGCCAGACCAGGGTTGCTCTGGACAGCGTGCGGAGCACGGCCGCATTTGTGGCGAGCGAGGCCGCGCAGATGCAAACCGTGACGGAGAACATGCAGGCTAATCTGGCTGACGTTGCGGCCACCGGAAAGCGCCTGGAATTCTGTTTTGGCTATCTCGATTCGGTGCGGGGTCAAATCGAGAGACTGGCTGACGAGTGGCAAAGCAATGATCAAGAGGCAGCAGCGCCCTGCGATCCGGCTGAAGTCGAGCGCTGGCTGTCTGGCTTTTACACCACCGAGATCGAACGCAGTGTGATGAGCGCCGCGCTTCATGGGACGGCATTGCCGGTGGTCGAGCAATCCTTTGCGGGCAACGCGGTGGAACTGTTCTAAGACAAGAAAGGTTCGCTAAGGACGAGTCTGCGTCCCTTTCTTAGCGAGGAGAGTGCGATGAAGAAAATTCTGGCCGTAGATGATTCCGCCAGTATTCGGCAGATGGTCGGTTTCACCTTGCGCAACGCCGGTTATGAAGTGATGGACGCGGTGGATGGTAAGGATGGCCTCGCCAAGGCGGGAAAAGACAAGTTCGACATGATCATCACCGATCTCAACATGCCGAACCTCGATGGCATTGGGCTGATTATGGCTACCCGCAAGCTGCCGGGATACTCATTTATTCCCATTCTCATGCTCACGACGGAATCGCAAGCGCAAAAAAAAGATGAGGGACGCAAGGCGGGAGCGACAGGTTGGATCGTGAAGCCTTTCAATGCCGAGCAGCTGATTGCGGTGATCCGCAAGCTGGTGAAGTAAGTGACCGTCATGCCGGTCCCGACAGGGGATATGCAATGAGCACTTCGCAGAATCAGAATGACGATGCCGGGGCCACGGCCACCATGCCGGCGTCCGCGGTTAGCCCGGTTGATTTGCCGCTCCTGATGGCTGCGATCCAGCAGGCTGGGGAAGCTATCGTGATTACGGGTAGCGACGCTCGGATTGAATATGCCAATCCTGCATTCACCCGGCTCACCGGTTACACGGTGGACGAGGCCAGCGGCCAGAATACGAACATGCTGAAGTCGGGCCAGCAGAACCCGGAATACTACCAGGAGCTGTGGAAGACGATTACTGCAGGAGACACCTGGCGGGGCGAGCTGATCAACCGGCGCAAGGACGGCACCTGCTACACCGAGAAGATGACGATTACGCCGGTGCGGGATGCGGACAACGCCATACGGCACTACATCGCCATTAAAGAGGATGTGACCGAACGCCGGGCCGCCGAACAAGCGCTGCAGCGGCAGGAGCACGAACTGCGGAAGCATGTAGCTGAAATTGAACAGATCTACGAGCATGCTCCGCTGGGTCTTGCGTTTATGGATCGGGAGTATCGCGTACTCCGCATCAATGAGCGTTTAGCGGCGGTGAGCGGTTTATCCGCAGAGCAAGCGGTCGGCAGAAAAATAGTCGACCTGGTGCCGAATCTGGCCGCGCAACTGGTGGAAATCTGGCGGCAGATCTTCGAGCGCGGCGAGCCCGTACTCGACGTCGAAATTCACGGAACGGTTCTTCCCGCGGCCGGCGAACAATGTTGGGCCTGCAGCTATATTCCTCTGCGGTCTGAGACCGGCGAGATTACGGGCGTTCTGGCTTCGGTGCTGGACATCACCTCCCGCCGGAAGACGGAGAAAGCTCTGCAGGCTTCGGAGGAACTTTACCGGCTGATGTTTGAGCGGAACCTGGGCGGAATTTTCCGTTACTCGCAGGACGGCATTCTGATTGACGCCAACGACGCGTGCGCCACCATGCTGGGCTATGCATCGCGCCAGGAACTGGTGGGGCTTCGGCGGGTCGACTTCTTTTTTGACGCCGGCGAAGCTGAACGAGCGTGGGAACGCTTGAAGCGAGACAAAATTCTGGCCAACCACGAAGTGTGCATCAAGTGCAAAGACGGGGCAGGAGTGTGGGTGCTGGCCAACTTGATCTGGGTGGCGAACCCGGCTGGGCCAGCGCTGGTGGAAGGCTCCTGCATCGAGATCACCGAGCGCAAGCGGATCGAGCACGAAATCGGGAAAGCTAGAGACGCCGCGGAATCGGCTAACCTCGCCAAGAGCCAGTTCCTGGCCAACATGAGCCACGAAATCCGCACTCCGATGAATGGAGTGATCGGTATGACCTCGCTCCTGCTGGGCACGGCGCTCACCCCCGAGCAGCAGCAGTATGCCGAGATCGCGAACTCCAGCGGCAAGACTCTGCTGACCGTGGTCAACGACATTCTCGACTTCTCCAAAATCGAGGCCCGAAAACTAACCCTGGAGACAACCGATTTCGATTTGCATGTTCCGCTGCGGGAAGCCGTAGAGATGGTGGCGGTCGAGGCGCATCGCAAAGGGCTCGAACTGATTTGCGAGGTGGTTCGTGAAGTTCCGCGGCGGCTCAAGGGCGATCCCGGCCGCTTGCGCCAGATTCTGGTCAATCTGCTGGCCAACTCCGTCAAGTTTACGCATAAGGGTGAGATCTACCTTACTGTGGAATTCGAGGCGGAATACAAAGGGGCTGCGATCCTGCGTTTCCGGGTCAAAGATACGGGCATCGGATTCCCCGAGGGCCAGGCTCGACTCCTGTTCGAACCCTTCGTGCAAGCCGACGGGTCGGCGACGCGCAAGTACGGCGGGACGGGCCTGGGCCTGACGATTTCGAAACAACTGGTGGAGATGATGGGAGGGCGGATCGGCGCGCATAGTGCTCCGGGGGAAGGGTCGACATTCTGGTTCACCATTGCTCTGGAGAACCAAACCGAGGCCGCATCGCCACTGCAGAAATTTGATTTGAGTCTGCAGGAGCCCAAGGTGCTCGTCGTCGATGACAACCCTACCAGCCGCGCGCTCCTGCATACTCTTTTGACCAACTGCGGTTGTCGCAGCGAAGAGACGGGCGACGCAAATTCAGCGCTCACCTCACTGCAACGTGCGGCCAAGACCTCAGATCCGTTCCGCGTTGCACTGCTGGACGGGAAGATGCCGGGAAACGATGGGTTCGAAGTGGGGAAGCGAATTGCGGCCGATCCGGAGTTCGAGGAATTGGCGCTTCTGCTCATGTCGCCGCTGGGCCAGGAGTGTAACCCGGAGCTTCTGAAGAAGTCTGGATTCGCTGGGCGCTTGTCCAAACCGATATGGGAGTCGTCCCTGCACGAGGCATTGGCGCTGGCGTTGCGTGTCGGGAGGCCAGAACCTGCAGTGGTGACGAGTCCGCCGAGTACGTCTCCCGCGAACCCCGCAGCCCGAATTTTGGTGGTCGAGGACAACGCCACCAACCAACAGGTTGCATTGGCCATTCTGCGCAAGCTCGGGTACCGGGCGGAGACGGTGGGGAATGGTGCGGACGCTCTGGAGGCGCTGCGACGCGCGGATTACGACATCGTCCTGATGGATTGCGAAATGCCAGGAATGGACGGTTACGAGACGGTGCGGCGCATCCGGCGTCCTTCGAGTGGTATGCGCAATCCGGACATTCCCGTCGTTGCCTTGACGGCTCACGCCATGGTCGGAGACCGCGAAAAGTGCATAGCGGCGGGGATGAACGACTATGTTGCCAAACCAATCGAGCCGCGGCAACTGGGTGACGTCCTGCCGAAATGGCTAAGGCTGCCCGTGCAGGGCGAAAGCGTCCTTGTCGCGGCGAGCGATTCTCGACCTGCTGCAGAAGTTTTTCGAGAGAAGGAACTGGTGGCTCGTCTTTCCGGCGACTATCTTCTCGCGCAAACCATCGTGAAGGGATTTCTGAGCGATGCCCCGGCACAACTGCAGAAATTGAAGCAACTGACCGAGCAGGGAGATGCTCGCGGCGTCGGGATGCAGGCGCACACGTTGAAGGGAGCGGCCGCCACCGTCTCGGCTCCAGGTTTGCGCGAATTAGCACGCCAGATCCAGCAAGCGGCTAGCGCCGGAGAATTATCGCGCGTGGCCGCGCTGCTAAGGTCTGTAGAAGAAGAATTCGGGCGGCTCAAGGCAGACTTGAACCAGTCCGGCTGGGCTTAGCCCAGCATCAGGAAGGAAGTTGCGATGCATACGCTTATCGTTGAGGACGACTTTACCAGCCGGTTGTTGCTGCAAACTTTTCTCTCGCGCTACGGCGAATGTCACGTTGCGGTCAACGGCAAAGAGGCAGTTGAGGCTTTCCGCTTAGTCGCAGCAGAATGGGCGGGCATACGACCTGATCTGCATGGACATCATGATGCCGGAAAAAGATGGGAAGGCGGCAGTCTCGGAAATCCGCGCCCTGGAAGAAGGCGAGGGAACGCTATCGAGTGCGGGAGCGAAGATCGTCATGATTACTGCGCTCGACGATGTGAAGAACGTTGTCGGTTCGTTTCAGGCACTGTGCGATGCCTACGTGTTGAAGCCGGTCGACACGGGGCAGTTGCTGGGCCACCTGAAAGCGTTTGCGCTGGTTCCTTAGTGGCCTGGGGGACGAGTCTTCGAGCGCAAGGCTGGAGATCAGAAAAGGAACTTAACGCCCAACTGAACGAGGCGGGGCGGATTGGCGCTCACCACTTGCCCGAAAGTGGAGCTGCCGATATTGCCGTCGACGGATTGGGGTCCGAAGAATTGCGGGTGATTGAAGACGTTGAACCCTTCCACGCGAAACTGAAATGATTTCGATTCCGTTAAGGTCACGTTCTTGAGAAGCGCCACATCGTAGTTGTCCAGCCCTGGTCCGGAGAAAAAACGCCGTTTGGCGCTGCCCGGCGTGCCCAGGGCATTCTCGCTGAATTGAGAAGTATTGAAGTAAGTCCGTCCATTACTCGGATCGTGATTCAACTGCAAAGCTCCTCCCGAGTAATCGGGTTCATCAATTCCATAGTTGTTGATGCCGTTCGGTTCGGCCCCGAGCAGGGAGTTGTCTCCGTAGTTCACCAGCGTCACCGGCAGACCAGAACTGAAATGCGTGATGCCCGAGACTTCCCATCCCTGCGTCCAGCGGTTAGATACGCGAAAAATGCTCTCGAATGGAATCCTGTAGTTGTAACTCACAACAAAGTTGTGCCTGATGTCAAAAGAAGACAAGGCATAGCTGAACGCGGGATTAATCGGATTGACCTCTTCCCCCAGATTGGAGGACTCATCCAGCGACTTGCCATAGGTGTATCCGGCCGACAGTTCCAGCCGTCCGCTGGTGTGGCGCAGGCTGAGTTGAAGAGAGTTGTAATTCGATTTGCCGATCGTTGTCTGCTTCGTATCGCTTCCGAAGTTAGAACCTAGCGGCCCTCGTGTTCCGTTGATTGCCGGACCCGAGATGGGGATGAATACATTGCTCTCGCCAAAGGGACCACACGTGGGAGAGCCCGGCTTCACGTCGCTCTTCTGACTCAGGCTCAGGCAAAGCGCGGAATCGCCGGCATTGGCTTCCTCCATCACGAGAAGCCGGTGCGACTGCGTCCCCACGTAGCTGACGCTGAGTACCGTGCTTGATCCGAGTTGGCGCTCGATCGACAGCATGGTTTCCTCGACGTAGGGAATTCGGTTGGTCGCTGCATATCCGGGGATGCCGCTGATTGGTTCATATTGCGACCAATTGACGTTCGAGTTCGGGATGGCTGCGGGATGCCTCTTGCGTGACCAGTGCGACGGGAAATGGCTGACCTTGAAACTTCCCGCTGGATGCGGTGATGAACGGCGTAGCAAATAGCGGCGGGGCGGGACTTGAGTAAGTGATGCCGAAGGGAGCGTTCCCGGCGAGGATGCCCACAGTCAGCGCCTCAATGGCGGTGTAATACATTCCGAAACCGGCTCTGACGCTGGTCTTTCCCGGGCCTCCCAAAATCTTTCCTAGAAAACTACGGTCCGTGCCTTGGGGCGAATAAGCCACGCCGATGTGAGGAGCGAAGTCCAGGTTTCCGGGAGGCGCCAGGGTTCGAGGGATGCCCGGATCAGTGGGAAACAAAATTCCGGCGGGCGCGCCGGGAAAGACCAGCGACTGCTTGCCGGGTTCGAACGTGGAGATTCCATTGTTTTTTTCATACCAGGGCTCGATGCGATCCCAGCGCAGACCGTAGTTCACAGTCAGGTTGGAACGCAGGCGCCAGGCGTCCTGGGCATACAGGCCCCAGTACTGGTTGCGGCCATAAAACGGTTGCAACTGGCTCTGGTTGTATTGGCTCGGAAGTCCCAGCAGGAAATCTTCGAAGTCGGAAACCGTGTCGCTGCCCGTGAATAGAAAGTTGCCGTTAAACTGCGCGATCGCGTTGGTGTTGATTTGGTCGTAGTGAAATTCTGATCCGAATTTAAAGGTGTGGCGACCGACAACTTTGGAGAAATTCTCAGTCCACTGAAAAGTATTGTTGACCTGCTTGAGTTCGTTGGCGTTTGTGCCGATGGAGAACGCGTTGAAGACGATGTTCTCAACTCCTTCGCCTTGTGGGTTGAGCGGTACGATGCCAGGCGTTCCCACGCCGGTCACAAATCCCTGCGACGCCAGGCTGATGCCGAGTCCGCCGACCGGTTTTCCGAGATCGCTGTGATCGCGCATGTAGGTGAAGTGAAATTCATTCACCGCCGTCGATCCCAGCGTCTTGGTATCGCTCAAGCTGAGCAACTGGGCGCGGCCAAGATAGAGCGCGTTAAAGCCCGGAACGGATGCTCCGCTTTGGGCCACGGGATATGGGTTATTGAGGGTGTAGTCATCCAGAAAGTAATAGGCCGAAAGCGTGCCCCAGTGACCGTTGTGGTCGAGTCGCAAGGCGCCTTTATCGTCGCGCAGCGTTTCGTTGTAGGCGGAGGTCGCGAATTCATTCGTGCCTACGTTGGGCTGCGGAATATATTGCAGCAGATTCCGGGCCGGGGCAGACCACTCGCTCTGCGGGATCGTGTCGCCATTGGGAAAGATGCCGTTGCGCTCGGCGAGGGTGGGCACAGCAATATCGCCCGTGTCTACCCCCTGGGTTAATCGAGTGCCCTGGTAATCCGCGAAGAAAAATGTTCTATTCCTTCGAAGCGGGCCGCCGAATGTCCCTCCAAACTGGTTCTGGTCAAATGCGCCACGGGTTGGAGAAAAAAAGTTGCGGGCGTCGAGATTCGTATTGCGAACAAATTCAAATGCGTCTCCATGAAACCCATTCGTGCCCGATTTTGTTACGACGTTGACCTGGCCTCCACTGTGTCCTCCATATTCCGCATCGAAGTTGTTGGTAAGGATGCGGAATTCGGCGACCGAGTCGAGGTTGGGAATGATCGCCGTTCCAGAATTCACGTCTTCTTCGGCGTCGCTTCCGTTCACCGTGAAGGCATTGGAGAACTCGCGTTGCCCGTTGATTGAAATCGTGCCGGGATTCAAGCCACCGGAGGGCGACAGTGCACTCACGCCCACGTCCTGCTGCGTGTTCGAAGTGAGCGACGTGGTTGGAACCACACCCGGCTGGAGGGCCAGAAGATCGGTGTAACTGCGCCCATTCAACGGCACGGCCGCCATCTTCTTGCCGCTGATTACTTCGCCCATCTGCGTTTCGGAAGTTTCTGCATGGACTGCGGTGTCGATAACCGTAACCGCATTCGCTTCTCCGCCCACTTCGAGAACAACGTCCACGGTCAACGCGCTGTTGGTGTCGACGGCGATCGCCGTTCGCTGGTAGGGCCGGAATCCGGTCTTCTCGATCGCGAGGGTGTACCGTCCTACGGGGAGTTCGGGGAAGGAGTAAAAGCCGCGACCGTTGGTCGCGAGGCGGATCTGCACTCCGGTATCCAGGTTCTTGGCGCTCACGATTGCATCCGGAACTACAGCACCGCTTGCGTCCTTGATGGTGCCGGATACACTTCCGCCTGTCCCGGCCCGCGAACTGACAGCGGCGAGGAGAAGCATCGCGAAGGTGAGAAATAAGGTAAGACGCTTCATGAGATTAAGAAGACCCGCATTTCTGTTCGAGCCTGCTTACATGCGACTCAGTCGCAACTGTATGGCAAAAAAAACGACTACTTCCTGGCCCTTTGGCAGCGCTGGCAAATTCCGCCGACTTCCAGACGGACGACCCGGATCTGAAAACCGCTCTTCCGGACCATTTCTTTTTTTAGTTTGTCGAAAGATGGGCTCACGTACTCCATGATGGCGCCACACCGAAAACATGCCATGTGGCAATGATCGCGGCTGGTTTTTGCTTCGTAGTAGTGCTTCTCGCCTTCGATGTGCATCAGATCCAGTTCGTCGATCAACCCATGTTCCTTCAGCAACGCAATGGTGCGATAGACGGTGGCTCGGTCGATCGCCGCATCCTGTTTCCGGGCAATCTCCAGCAGCGTGGCAACATCGAGATGGCGGGGCGAGTCTTGAATAATGCCTACCAGTAAGCGCCGTTGAACGGTCATGCGAACTCCCCGCGCAGACAGTTCTTTCATCAGGGAGGGACGGGTGATGGTGTCACCTTTCGACCTTCCGAGGTGCGATTCACTCGCAACGATGGCCTCAGTTTGCATGTTCCTCCGTACTACACGCGCTAGTTGCAACTCAGTCGCAATACGCAAGTGCATTGGACTGCATTGCTCGGGCGCTGTCAAGGCATCGTGCCTAAAACTTGTTCCCGAGTAGCGCCGCCCGTGTCCACCGCCTACGAATAACACCGTTGCTGGGTGATGTTTCGGCTCTGAGCCCGTCCAACGTGACGGAACACGTGTGCTTGGATTACAGTGTTTCGTTCCCGGGAGAAAACGAATTTCCATCATTTGGAGGCGTACTTGAAAAACCCGCTGCAACTCACCGGAATCATTCTGCTCGCGCTGTTGACGGTTACAGGCGCGACGACCGCGCCGGCGCAGGAGAAAACTGCTCCCGCTCCCAAGCCGCACCCGGCCACTGTTTCCGGCGTGGACATCCCGATTCCTGATATTCCGTATACGAAATTCGTCCTTAACAATGGGCTGACTGTGCTGGTGCATGAAGATCACAAGGCGCCGATCGTCGCGGTGAATACCTGGTATCACGTGGGATCGAAGAATGAGAAAGAGGGAAAGACCGGGTTCGCCCATTTGTTCGAGCATCTGATGTTCAGCGGCAGCGACGACTTCAACCATACCTACATCAACGCCATGGAAAAGATTGGCGCCACGAATTTGAATGGCACCACCAACAACGATCGCACCAACTATTTCGAGAACGTGCCCAAGTCGATGCTCGATTACGTGCTGTTTGCCGAAAGCGATCGCATGGGACATCTGCTGGGCGTACTGGATCAGAAAAAGCTCGATCTGCAGCGCGGCGTGGTGCAGAACGAGAAGCGTCAGGGCGAGAATCAGCCGTATGGCGTCACCGAAGAACTGATCTCTCATAACACTTATCCAGCGGGGCATCCGTACTCATGGACGGTGATTGGGTCGATGGACGATCTCAATGCCGCGTCGCTCAGCGATGTGCAGGAGTGGTTCAAGACTTACTACGGGCCGAACAATGTCACGGTGGTGATCGCGGGCGACATCACGCCCGAACTCGCGAAAGAAAAGGTCGAGAAGTATTACGGCGAAATCCCTCCCGGTCCGCCGATCGCCAAGCAGGAAACCTGGATCGCCAAGCGCACTGGCACGCATCGCGGCTGGGTACAGGATCGGGTGCCGCAGGCGCGTCTCTACCGCATCTGGAACGTTCCGGAATACGGTTCGCCGGAAGAGGCGCAACTTGACCTGGCGTCTGAGATTCTCGGTGGCGGGAAAACGTCGCGGCTCTACAAGCGCCTGGTCTACAAAGAGCAGATTGCGACCAGCGCCACGGCCGAAGATGGCACCAGCGAGATCGGTGGGCAGTTCGACATGGAGTTGACGGCGAATCCCGGCGGCGATCTCGGCAAAGTCGAGAAGGCGGGAGACGAGGAGTTGCAGAATTTCCTGAAGAATGGTCCGACGGAAGCCGAGTTGCAATTGGCCAAGACACAGATTCTCGGACGTTACGTTCGCATCGTGGAACGCATCGGAGGTTTCGGCGGCAAGAGCGATCTGCTGGCGCGTTGCCAGTCGTTCCGGGGCAACCCCGATTGCTACAAGGATTATTTGAAGTGGGTGAAGGCCGCGACCCCGGCCAGTGTGAAGAAAGCCGCCGTCGACTGGCTGTCGGATGGCGACTACGTTCTCGAAGTGCATCCCTATCCTGCGGACTTGAAGACGACGGCGAAACTTGACCGGTCGAAGGAGCCTGCGCCCGGCGATCCCGTATCGCTCAATCTTCCTGCGCTGGAGAAGACGAAGCTCGCCAACGGGCTGAATGTTGTGCTGGCGGAGCGGCACGCGGCTCCGGTGATCAACTTCACCCTGATGGTCGATAGCGGATACGCGGCCGATCCGTCAGCCGCGCCCGGCACCGACAGCTTTGAGCAGCGCATGCTGGAAGAAGGAACGCCCACGCGAGATTCGCTGAAGATCGGCGAAGAGCTCGAGTCGTTGAGCGCGAACTTCAATGCCAGCGCCAATCTCGACTATTCGCTGGTTAGCCTGAATACCTTGAAGAGCACTATGGACCGATCGCTCGACATTTATGCCGACCTGATTCTGCATCCGTCGTTTCCGGAGAAGGAGTTTGTGCGGCTGCAGAAGGAGCGCATCGCGGCCATTCAGCGTGAGAAGGTGACGCCACAATTCATGGCGTTGCGTGTGGTTCCGGCGCTGGTTTACGGCAAGGGACATCCGTATGCGGTGCCCTTCACTGGAACGGGCACGGAAGCCAGCGTCAAGAAAATGACGCGGGAGGATCTGGCAAAATTCCACGAAACCTGGTTCAAACCCAACAACGCAACGCTGCTGGTGGTGGGCGACACGACCATGGCGGAACTCAAGCCGAAGCTGGAAAGGCTGCTGGCCTCGTGGAAGCCGGGAGAGGTTCCGAAGAAATCGGTGCCCAACGTGGCCGAGCCGGCGAAGGATGTCGTTTATCTGATCGACCGGCCGGGCTCGGGGCAGAGCGTGATCTTCGGCGCGCAGTTGGCGCCGCCGCAGAATGATCCCGACGCGATTGCGTTGCAGCTGGTCAACGGAATCTTCGGGGGCACGTTCAGTTCGCGCATCAACATGAACCTGCGCGAAGACAAACACTGGTCCTACGGCGTGCGCACGGTGCTGGCGGGCGGCGCGCGGCCAGCGACCCTACATTAGTCTTTCGCCGGTGCAGACTGATAAGACGAAAGAATCGCTGGTCGAACTGGTGAAGGAATACAAGAACATCACAGGCGACAAGCCGATTACCGGCGAGGAACTGAAAGACGAGCAGAGCAACGTGACGCTCGCGCTGGCCGGGCAGTTTGAGACGGTGCAGCAACTGAGCGGAGCCTACGGCAACATCCTGCAATACGGCTTGCCGGAGGATTACTACAACACGTTCACGCAAAAGGCGCTGGCCTTGACGCCCGAGGGCGCCAATGAAATCGCGAAGAAATACATTCTGCCGGAGCACTTGGTCTGGGTGGTGGTGGGAGATATGAGCAAAGTGGAAGCCGGCATCCGCGAACTGAATATCGGCGAAGTGCACAAGATCGACGCCGATGGAAACCCGGTGCAGTAGCAGCTATTACAGCTTGGCGTATTCGGCCCTGGCTTCCTTCAATACTGGGAGGTCAGGGTCGGCGTCTTTCCAGCGGGCGAAGAAATCCTGGTAGGCTGCGCGGGCCTTATCTTTGTCACCCGCGACGACGCAGGCGCGGGCAAGCCCGAGTTGAGCATAGGGCAGGTTGATATCGGTGGGGGCGTAGTTCTCGAGATTGAGGATGGCGCGAAATTCCTGTTCGGCGTCGGCGGCGCGGCCTGCCATCAAGAGGGCGCTGGCGCGGGTGTAGCGGGATTCGAGATTGGCGCGATCCCAGGGCTCGGCGGTTTTCATCAGTTCCAGAGCTTTGGCCGCATCGTGATGGTTCATCGCCAAGACGGCGCGAATCATCGGCCCGTATATCGACTGAATATTGGTGTCGTCGGGACGTTGCTTCAAGACCTGCTCGATTAGCGGTTGCGATTTAGCGTCTTCGCCCGTGCGCGCGTAAATGTCGGCTGCGAAACCCAGGACGGTCGGAGTTTGAGACTCTTTCAGGGCCGCCTCGGCTCCGGCGATGGCCTCCTTGCGGTTTCCTGCCAGAGCTTCGTCCTGTGCTTCGCCGGAAATCGAATTGACAATGTCCTCCTTCAGCTCGAGTCCGGCGGCTTTCAACTGCGCTTGTTTGAACAGGTCTCTCGCCTTGTGCATTTGACCATGAGCCGCGGCCAAATTAGCATCGCGCTGCAGCAAATCAAGTTCTCCCTGGGGATTGGCCTTGGCTAAGGCGTCCTCCTTCGCTTGGGTCGCAGAATCGTGCTGCAACATCGCGATGGCGGCAAGGTTCTCGTGAATCAGGAATGAGCCCAGGTTGTGCTGCTGGGCAGCCATGAGAATCGCCTTGGCATCGTCCAGGCGGTTCAAGCCCAGATAAGCGTAGGAAGAAACCGCGTAGCCGTTGAAAGTATCCGGGGCGACCTTCGTGGCTTCCAGAGCATTCTCCAGCGTCTTGTCGAAATCTCCCGTAAACAGGTAGGTGACCGCCAGGTTCACCCGCGGCCGGTTGTCGCGCGGGTAGACCTGTTTGTAGATCTCGTAGGTCGAGATCGCCTTATCCAGCTGACCGCCGTACTGATAATAGTCACTGGTGATGGCCAGTTTCTCGCGTTCACTGGCGCGGTCTTTCAACTCGAAGGCCTTCTTCATGTATTCGAGACAAGTTTCGTATTGGCCGAGGTTGGAATATTCAACCGCAAGTCCTCGCCACGCCATGGCGAATGTGGGATCAAGCTCGACGGCACGCTTGCTGAAGGTAGTAGCACCGAGGAAGTCACCGTTATTATTGCGAATCGCGGCCTCGCTCGCCATCTTGAGGGCTTCGAGCGAAGAGGTTGTGGCCTCGGGTAGCGGCGTGTCGAACTTCTGAATCGAAGCCAGCGATTCGCCGAGCTTGCCGCGCAGAGCGGTGCTGGCATGCCCCAAGGCATCGAGAACTTTTTCTTTGCTGGCAGCCTGTGCCTGTTCCTGGGCTACGGACGCGCCCGTGGCAGAATTCACGGCCTCCAGGGTAAGCACATATTCGCTGCCTAGACTGGCAATCGAGCCGTGGACCATGGCTTTGATGCCGTTGCGCTGGCAGATTTCGCGGCCGATTTCGGGTGTGACTCGGGCATCCGCCTCTCGCCCCATCAACTTCAGAGTGCGCGCCACATCCTGCTGCGGGACGAGATTCAGGAAAGGTGATTGCGCCAGGCTGACCTGCAGGGCAGTTTTGAGGGTGCCGTCGAAAACGGCATCGCCGGTGGTGTTGGTGAAGTCTGTCAGCAGGATCGAATCTTTTTCCGTCAGCGCCGGAGTGCGGTGGGTGTACCAGAACACGCCCGCGGCGCAGATCGCGATTAGCGCCACGAGCGCAGCGGGGATGATCCATTTCTTTTTCGCCGGAGCAACGGCGCTCTGGGACGGCGGCGCGACGGCTGATGGCTGGCTCGCGGACTTGGCAGAGCCCGAGGTTCGCGAAACCGGAGTCGCGCCAGAGGAAGGCGCAATGCCAGCCGGTTCTTCGGCGACGGCGGCAATGGCGGATCGTCCGGAATCCGTATCGCGCTTCAGGCGCTGCAACTCGGCGCGCATTTCCGAAGCATGCTGGTAGCGCAGTTCGCGATCCTTCTCCAGAGCGCGGTTAATGATTCGCTCCAGTTCGGGCGGAACGTCAGGATTCATGCGGACCGGCGAGACGGGAGCGCGTCCGAGAATCGATTCGAAGATCACCGCTGAAGTTTCGCCGCGAAAGGGCACGCTGCCTGTGGCCATCTCGTAAAGCACGGCTCCGAACGAGAACAGATCGGTGCGCGGGTCAAGATCCTTGCCCCGCGCCTGTTCCGGCGACATGTAGGCCACCGTGCCGACGGTGCTGCCAGGACTGGTCAGGTGCTCAAGATCGACGGCTGCCGTGGCCGCGGTCACTCCGGTATCAGGCTGGGCCTGAGGGCTGATCACCACCTTCGCAAGCCCGAAGTCGAGAATCTTGGCGTGCCCGCGACGGGTAACGAAAATATTCGCCGGCTTGATGTCGCGGTGAACCACACCTTTGGCGTGCGCTGCGTCGAGGGCGTCGGCGATTTCAATCGCGAGCGTTAGAATCTCGTCGGTCTCCATCGGTCGTCCGGAAATGCGATGCTTCAGCGTCATGCCATCTAGAAATTCCATGACGATGAAGGGCTGGCCGTTTTCCTGTCCGATCTCATGAATGGTGCAGATGTTGGGATGATTCAGTGCGGAAGCAGCCTGCGCCTCGCGCTGAAAGCGGGCCAGAGCCTGAGGATCGCGGGCGACATCATCGGGCAGAAATTTCAGCGCCACGAAGCGGTGCAGGTTGATGTCTTCGGCCTTGTAGACGACCCCCATACCGCCGCCGCCAAGCTTCTCAACAATGCGGTAATGCGAGATGGTTTGGCCGATCATCTTTGGGCGATCATATTTGACCGATTTTGGCTCGCGCGCGTCGGGTCCGGGTCGCCTCATCTTACGGACGACAAAGCGGCCCGTCAACGAGCCCGCGGAACCGGGGGTGCGCGCGGCAATCCCGGGAGCTCAAATACACACGGAGGGACGCTGAAGGACCCTACACGTTCGTGCAAACATATGGCACGAGTGGGCCATTTTCCAACTCTGGGGGCAGGATTAAAGTAGTTTTCGAGCAGCACTTGGGGGAGGGCTGATCAACAGACGTCCCGAGACTCAATTGAGTCTGGGGCGTTTTGTTTTGCGCTGGAAAACGTGTCGCGCATGGCACTGGAGTGCCATACCTTAGCACCCCCGAGCCATTTACCGGATACAAGGTCAGGATTAGAGTTGTTCTTGAGCAGCACTTGGGGGAGGGCTGATCAGCAGACGTCCCAAGACTCAATTGAGTCTGGGGCGTTTTGTTTTGCGCTCAAATAGGCTCCGCGCATGGACCTGGAGTGCCATTCCTTAGCACCCCCGAGCCATTTACCGGATACAAGGTCAGGATTAGAGTTGTTCTTGAGCAGCACTTGGGGGAGGGCTGATCAGCAAACGTCCCACGACTCAAACTGAGTCTGGGGCGTTTTGTTTTGCAGGCGAATCTTTTCGGACGACAAAGGCCAAAGCATTAACCACGAAGGTCACGAAGGATCGCGAAGGGGATGACGGGCACGCATTTCTGTGCGACGTTGTGCTCTTCGTGGCGATTTCAAGCCGGCCTCTAACCCCACGCCACCATTCCTTCGCTGGCCTATTCAGAAGTGGTAAATTTGACCATTCCGCATTTCTTACCGCCCTCGGGGGAAATCGAATGACGGCCCAGTTCGATCGTCGCCAATTTCTGGCTGGAATGGTCGCCATGACCGCCGCTAACGCTGCGCCAAGGTTCCAAGGGGCCTCCGACGCGTCTCCCAAGTCCTCTCCGTTCCGCGTCTCCGTTATCAATGATGAGATTTCGCAGGATTTCGGTCGCGCCTGCGAGGTAGCCGCGCGCGAGTTCGGCATGGGATGGATCGAACTGCGCAGCATGTGGAAGAAAAACATCGTAAGTCTGGATGAAAAAGAAGTTGCCGAGGCCCAGCGCATTCTCGAGAAGTACCAGTTGCGAGTGACTGACATTGCCAGCCCGCTGTTCAAAGTTGACTGGGCGGGCGCTCCGAAATCGAAATTCAGCACGGCCAATGACTTCCGCGCCAACTTCGGCTTCGAGCAGCAGGACGAAGTTCTGGAGCGCGCCATCGCGCTGGCAAAGGCCTTCAAGACCGATCGCGTGCGCTGCTTCGATTTCTGGCGACTGGAGAATCAAGCGCCTTACCGGGCCGCCATGAATGAAAAGTTACTGCAGGCCGCCAACCAGGCGGGAAAGAAGGGAATCACGCTGGTTCTCGAGAACGATTCCTCTAACAATACGGCCACTGGGGCCGAGGCCGCTAAGGTTCTCGAAGCCGTGAAGTCGCCCTATCTCATGCTGAACTGGGATCCGGGCAACGCTGCCGCGAGTGGCGAGACACCCTTTCCTAACGGGTACGATCTGCTGCCCAAGGACCGCATCGGCCACTGCCATTGCAAGGACGCGGTCAAGAAAGGCCACGGCTACGAGTGGGCGCCCATGGGCGCGGGCATCATCGATTGGGCCGGACAGTTCAAGGCGTTGAAGCGCGACGGCTACCACTTCGCGGTGAGCCTGGAAACGCATTGGCGCCAGGGATCGCCGGAAGAGTCCTCGCGCAAGAGTTGGGCGGGAATGAAAAAGCTCTTGCAGCAGGCCGATGCCTTGTAGGCGGTTCAAAAGATGGTTACCACGAAGGACACGAGGTCACACGAAGGAAGGCTTACCGCTTAATTCCTTCGTGATCCTTCGTGACCTTCGTGGTTCATGCTTTCGCCGTCTAGTCACCGCGCCGCGTGACATCGTCTTCCAGTTCCTTTCCTGATCTGTTAGTGTTTTCTGTTTGCTTCGTGAGCCGAACGAAAGCGTGTCCGATCGGCAGGGAAAGGATTACACCCGCGTGATCGTTGGAGTTCCGAAAGAAACCTATCCCGGGGAACGGCGCGTGGCGCTGGTTCCGGTCGTGATTCCCAACCTGGCGAAAGCTGGGATCGAAGTAATCGTCGAGAGTGGAGCAGGCGCGCAGGCGGGCTATCCTGATTCCGCGTACGTCGACAAGGGCGCCAAGATTGTTCCCGACCGCGCCGCCGTGTTTGGTACGGCTGACGCGGTTCTGCAGGTGCTCTGCTACGGCTCGAATGACGCCACCGGTAAGGCCGATCTGCCGCTGATGCGGCGCGGCCAGGCGCTGATTGGTTTTCTGCGCCCGCTGGGTTCCCTCGAAGTTGTGCAAGAGATCGCCCAAGCCGGAGTTTCGGCGTATTCCGTGGAATTCATGCCGCGCACCACGCGTGCTCAAAGTATGGATGCGCTCTCCTCCATGGCTACGTGCTGTGGCTATAAGGCGGTGCTGCTGGCGGCAGAAACTTCGCCACGCATCTTTCCCATGATGACGACCGCTGCTGGAACCATAACGCCGGCGCGCGTGTTCGTCATCGGAGCCGGAGTGGCCGGCCTGCAGGCGATCTCGACGGCTCGCCGTCTGGGCGCAGTCGCTTCTGCGTACGACATGCGGCCCGCCGCCAAAGAGCAGGTGCAGAGCCTGGGAGGACGCTTCATCGAATTGCCGATCGAAGCGAAAGATGCGCAAGACGCGCGCGGCTACGGCACAGCGCAGGATGAAACTTTCTATGCCCGCCAGCGCGAATTATTAGGCCGGGTCGTCGGCGAGAGCGATATCGTCATAACCGCCGCGGTCATTCCCGGCAAGAAATCGCCGGTGCTCATTACCGCCGACATGGTAAAGGGAATGGCTCCCGGTTCAGTGATTGTCGATCTGGCGGCTGAGCGCGGCGGCAACTGCGAACTGACTCGCACCGGTGAAACCATCCAGGAATTCGGTGTGACCATCATTGGCGCTATCAACCTGGCCAGCAGCGTGCCGTATCACGCCAGCCAGATGTATGCGCGCAACCTGATGACCTATCTCACTTACATGGTGAAGGACGGAAAACTGCAACAGAATTTGCAGGATGAAATCATTCGCGAGACGTTGATTACCAGCGGCGGAGAAATCGTGAACGCCCGCGTGCGGGATTTCTACAAACTGCCGGCGCTGGTGCCGGCAGGATAACAAACTGAGGGTGGGATGGATTCCAACAACCTGATCGACGCGCTGTTCGTATTCATGCTGGCGGCTTTCATCGGATTCGAAGTCATCCGGCACGTCTCGCCGCTGCTGCACACGCCGCTGATGTCGCTGACGAATGCACTCGATGCTATCGCGGTTGTCGGCGCTATCGTTCTTGTCGGCGAGAAAAAGAGCACGTTCGCCACCGTGCTCGGCGTGATCGCTATCATCGCCGCGACCAGCAACGTTGTAGGCGGATTTTTCATTACCGACCGCATGCTCCGGATGTTCAAGACCACCCGTTCCACGAAGCCCCAGGCAACGAAGCCCTAATCTATGACGCCCGAGTTTGCCGGTAGCCAAATCGTCATCGAAGTCATCTACCTCATCGCCAGCGCGCTGTTCATTCTGTCGCTGAAGTGGATGAGTTCTCCCGCGACCGCGCGTCACGGCATCCTGGCCGGTGAAATCGGCATGGTGCTGGCCATCGCGGGCACCCTGCTCCACCACGGCATCATCGATTACAAATGGATCATCATCGGACTGGTGCTGGGTTCGGGCATCGGCATTCCGCTCGGCATGGTGCAGATGACCGCAGTGCCGCAGCGAACCGCGCTCAGCCACGCCTTCGGAGCGCTCTGCGTCACGCTTGTCGGCACCGCCGAGTTTTACCTGCGCTCGCCCGATGTGCCGAAGTTCATGATGTCGGTGCTGTCGATGGAAGTGATTCTCGGCGGCCTGACTTTCACTGGCAGTCTGATGGCGGCGGGGAAGTTGCAGGAAGTCCTGCCGCAGCGGCCCATCACTTATAAAGGGCAGAACCTCGTCAACCTGCTGCTATTCACGGTCGCCGTGGGTAGCGCCGTTTATCTGGTGCTGCATCCCGGCGAGAAGGAATTATTTCCGCTGGTGGTCGGAATTTCGCTCGTCATCGGTGTGCTGCTGGTGATCCCGATCGGTGGCGCCGACATGCCGACCGTGATCTCGCTGTTGAACTCCTACGCCGGACTTTCTGCTGCGGCCATGGGCTTCGTTCTGAATTCGAAGCTGCTCATCATCGCGGGAGCGCTCGACGGATCTTCGGGATTCATTCTCTCGGTGATCATGTCGAAGGCGATGAATCGCTCGTTCACGAATGTTTTGTTCGGCGCCTTCGGGCAGGTGCAGGCATCTGCCGCCGCCGGACAAGAGGCGAAGCCCGTGCGGAGCGCGACTGCCGAAGAGGCGGCGGCAATTCTGGCCGCGGCCAATAAGGTCGTCATCGTTCCCGGATACGGCATGGCTGTGGCACAGGCGCAGCACAAAGTTCGTGAGCTTTACGATCAGCTCACCAAGAAGGGAGTCGAGGTTCGCTTCGCGATCCATCCCGTCGCTGGACGCATGCCCGGCCACATGAACGTGCTGCTGGCCGAAGCTGACATTCCCTATGACCGGCTTATCGAAATGGAAGAAATCAACGGCGACTTCCCGCAGACCGATGTCGCGCTGGTTATCGGCGCCAACGACGTGACGAATCCCGCGGCCCGCACCGATCAATCCAGTCCGATCTTCGGCATGCCCATCCTTGACGTCGACAAAGCGCACACCGTGATGGTTATCAAGCGCAGCATGAACCCGGGCTTCGCCGGCATCGACAACCCGCTCTACTACCTCGACAACACGATCATGCTCTTCGGTGATGCGAAACAGTTTGTGGGCGGAATTGTGCGCGAGTTGAGCGGAGGGCACTAGATTTTGCCGGTCGACCATCGGCGCTCGATGATCCGCAAATCTATACTCTTGCTTCTGGCATTCTTTGCGCCCGTCGCGGCGTTGGCGCAGCTGCGGCCGAACGATTTCAATGTGCCGGATGGAAAGATCGTGAAGGCCGCAGGGAATCGCCTGATGGTCTCCACGAAAGAGATGCGGGCCACGCTCAAGTTCCCCACGCAGCAGGACGTCACCGTGAACTTCAGCTATCTCGGGCCGACCGCCGAAGTGTCTCATCTGGGAAGTGGAGAAGTGCGCAGCCAGTTTGGCATCAAGCTACGCGCGCAGGACACATGCAACATCGTTTACATCATGTGGCATTTTGCACCGGACCAGAAAATTGCGGTTTCGGTGAAGCGCAATCCGGGCCAGCGGACGCATGAAGAATGCCTCGACCGCGGCTACATCAACAACATGAAGCCGCGCGTCTCGGCGCCTGCGCCGCCGGTTCGTCCCGATGAACCGCACTCGCTCAGCGCGTCGATGCAAGGCTCTAACCTGAGTGTCATGGCCGACGAGCGAGTCGTTTGGCAGGGCGATCTGGGTCCGGTGGCGATGGAATTTAATGGTCCGGTGGGCTTGCGCAGCGACAACGCCCGCGTGATCTTCGACTTCGCGGCTAACAAGTAATCCAGCGCGCCGGTAATTGCACTTTTATTGTTGAATGGAGTAGGGGCATTTGACGACCATGCGATTCACATTCCTAACGGCTTTAGTTCTGTTGACTCCTCTGGCGTTCGGTCAATCTCAACCGCAGCTGAACCTCATGCCGATGCCCGCGAGCGTGCAGGCCGGCACGGGACAGCTGCCGATCACTCAATCGTTTTCCGTTGCGGTGAGCGGTGTGCGTGATGCGTCGCTCGACGAAGAAGTGAAAAGATTTCAGACGCAGCTATCCCGCCAGACCGGCATGACGTTTTATCGCCAGTCCGGGGCCGCGCCCACGCTGCAGATTCATGCCGACCACCGTCGCGAGGCCGTGCAGAAACTCGGCGAGGACGAGTCCTATGAACTCGCCGTCACCAGTTCTGGCGCAAATCTCACCGCACCCAATGCGCTGGGCATCATGCGCGGGCTGCAAACTTTCTTGCAACTGGTGCAGATCACTCCCTCCGGATTTGCCGTCCCGGCCGTGACCATCAAAGATCAACCGCGTTTTCCGTGGCGTGGGCTGATGATCGACGTCAGCCGTCACTTCGTCCCGCTCGACGCGCTCAAGCGCAATCTCGACGCCATGGCCGCGGTGAAGATGAACGTCTTCCACTGGCACTTGTCCGACGATCAGGGCTTTCGCATCGAGAGCAAGAAATTTCCCAGGCTGCAGGAGATGGGCTCTGACGGCCTCTACTACACGCAGGATGAGGCGCGCGAGTTGATCGCCTATGCCCATGATCGCGGCATCCGCGTGATTCCGGAATTCGACA
>CAVWQT010000018.1:0-13121 GCA_963757095.1 uncultured Acidobacteriota bacterium
CTGACACGCAGATTCAAGAGGCGGGCGGCCCAATCTTCGAAGTTTTTTTGCGTGTGAAAACTAGGGACAAAACTGAAAACTAGGGGACATGAAAACTAGGGGACAGGAAAACTAGGGGACAGGAAAACTAGGGGAAAACTAGGGGACAGACGGGACGTTCACCGGTTTTTTCTGAAAAACCAGCGACGGAGAACAAAAATCGGGGTACGTCCCGTCTGTCCCCACGTTTTGTCCACCGGTTTTTTCTGAAAAACCAGCGACGGAGAACAAGAATCGGGGTACGTCCCGTCTGTCCCCACGTTTTGTCCCACGTTTTGTCCTCGTGATTTCCCTTCCCGTTCCGGGATAGTGGGTGCCCCGTCATTGCGTTTTTTGCAAGGGCGGGAACGATGCTGCCTGTACCATTTTGTTGGTCATGCCCTGCGGCCTGCATCGCACTTATGGAGCTCATCCCCTGCACTTTATCACCTGCTCGTGTAACCGGAGATTGCCCGGTCTGCGCACCGAACCGATCCGCGACCGCCTGCTTGCCATTTGCTTAAGCTACACTCAGTTCATGCTGCCTTCTGTTCGGATCGTGCTCGTCGTTTCGTTGCTCGTCGTGCTCTTGATCCTGCCGGGGTGCAACGCTTTGAATCCTCTCTGCGGGAGCGCCCGCCCAGTACCGGCCCTCACCTCGATCTCTCCCGCAACGCTGCTCTTTGCGCAATTGCAACCCAGCTTCGTCCTCACTGCGGCCGGCAGCCATTTCGTGTCATCCTCGGTCGTGCTCTTCAATGGCGCCGCCCTCACCACCACGGAGATCAGCAGTTCCCAGCTCACAGCCAACATTACTTCCTCCATGATTGTTGCTCCGGGAAGTTTCACAGTCGTCGTGCAGACTCCCGGCGGCAATAGCGCATCCCTCGGTTGCTCGAGTGGCGGCACCAGTGCCAGCCAAGTCCTGGCCGTTAACTGACCGGCCTTTACGCCCGCTCACCTCCAGCCTCGCCTCCCGCGGAATCATCTTTGGCGAGACGTCTTTGACGTGACATCGCCGCATCATTTATTGACGCTTCATTTTTCTACTCGATCACACCTGTGACCCGCATCACCATCCCCCGCGACCCTTGTCACTGTCGAAACCGTTTTGCAGCGCTCTAATGGCAACGACGCTGGCTTAGGCGCGGAGCGGCGCTTGCCCGCAAGAATTTCCCTTTCCAAAAGAGGTACGCAATGATTAACGACGACGTTGTGAAATGTCCGTTGTGTGGCGGATTCACCCATGTCGAAAACTCTGAGCTTCTCGCGGCCCTCCACGAACCCCGGCTGCGCGAGCAGATTGAGCAGTACATCGCCCAGTTGCTGAAGTCTCCCGTCGAAGATCTGGCATCGGTAGGCGCGACCCAGGCTGGCCGCGATTTCCAGAAGGATGTGCATAGCTGGAATCCATGCGTTCCCATGTGGCGGAGAAGTCCGAAAGAGTAACCGTCACGGAACGTGCGCGGTTCCGTATAGCGGAGGTGTGTCCATGAAAGCCAGGAAGGTTCTGATTCTAGGAGCAGCAGGCAGAGATTTTCATAACTTCAACGTCATATTTCGCGGCACGGGCGACTATCAGGTCGTCGGATTCACGGCCACTCAGATTCCCGGCATCGCCAACCGGCGCTATCCTCCTGAGCTTGCCGGACCGCTCTATCCTGCGGGCATTCCCATCTTCGAAGAAAAAGATATGGAGCGCCTGGTCAAAGAGCACAGTATTGATGCCGTCGTCTTTTCTTACAGCGACATCTCGCACCAGAATCTGATGCACCTCGCTTCCCGCGTCTGCGCCGCCGGCGCCGATTTCTGGCTACTCGCCGCGGAACGCACGCAACTTAAGGCTTCGGTTCCGGTCATCTCCATCTGCGCCGTCCGAACGGGATGCGGCAAGAGTCCCATCGGCCGCCTCGTCACTTCCGACCTGCGACGCGATGGATGGAAGCCGGTGATAGTTCGTCATCCCATGCCCTACGGCGATCTGGCCGCTCAGGCCGTGCAGCGCTTCGCCACCGTCGATGACCTCGACAGCCAGCAATGCACCATCGAGGAGCGCGAAGAATACGAGCCGCACCTGCGCGAAGGCACCGTCGTTTACGCCGGCGTCGATTACGGACGCATCCTGCGCCAGGCCGAGCAGGAGGCCGACATCATTGTTTGGGATGGCGGCAACAACGACACCTCCTTCTACGCCTCCGACCTCGAAATCGTGGTCGTCGATCCCCATCGCGCCGGGCACGAACTCTCCTACTATCCTGGCGAAGTGAACCTTCGCCTTGCCGACGTGGTCGTGATCAACAAAGTCGACACCGCTGCGCCCCATGACGTCGAAACCGTGCGCAAAAACATTCGCAGCGTTAACCCCCAGGCAACGGTTGTTGAGACCGCCTGCCGCGTCTCGGTCTCAGAGCCTGAGCTCATCAGGGGCCGCAGAGTGCTTGTGGTGGAAGACGGTCCAACGCTGACTCACGGCGAAATGCCTTACGGTGCCGGAGTTGTCGCGGCCCGCCAGTGCGCTGCCGCTGAGTTAGTCGATCCCCGGCCTTATGCGGTAGGTTCGATTCGCGGCGTCTACGATCGCTACCCGCATCTGACCAGCCTGCTCCCGGCGATGGGCTATAGCGCCATCCAGCGCCACGAACTCGAGGAGACTATCAATCGCGTTCCCTGTGATCTCGTGCTGGTCGCGACGCCCATCGACCTGGGCCACCTGATCAAGCTCAACAAGCCCTGCCTGCGCGTGACTTACGAAGTGGAGGACTTGAGTCACCCCGGACTGACCGAGATTCTGACCACTTTCACCCGCGAACGAGCTGGGGTTGGAGTGTAGCAAGAGGTTCTAGGCTCACCGCCAGTTGTGATTCCAATCACTGTCCGCCTAAAGGGTCGGGCATATACCGGAAAGTGGCTTCTGTAGAGCGGCGTAGGTGGGTCTGCGCCGCCGGGAGGCTCTCATGACTAGCGCCTCACAGCTCGTCAGCATCGCCCTCAAGAACATCCTTTTTCCTACCGATTTTTCATCCACATCTGATGCCGCTCTGCCCTTCGCGCTGGCACTGGCAAAGATCTACGGTTCGACCATCCTGCTGACCCACGCGCTTCCCGGCGAGTCCCTGCTGCAAGGAATGCCCGATCGCATTCCCGCGCACGACGAACACGACTGGCAACAGGCCCGCGAGAAGCTGGCCGAATACTCGCGAAACGTGGCGCTCGGCCATACTCCCTGCAAGGCCTTGCTCAACCGCGGCGATCTGGCGAATGTGATCCCCGCGATGGTCGAGAAATACAAGGCCGATCTGGTCGTGCTCGGAACCCATGGCCGGCGCGGCGTTTCCAAGATGATGCTGGGCTCCGGCGCGGAGCAGATCTATCGCTCTGCCCCGTGCCCGGTGCTCACCGTTGGACCCAAAGCCAAGGCCGGCGCCGATTGGAAGCCGCGCCGCATCCTGTGCCCGGTCGAATTGATGGCGCACAACGGTGAGCGCGATCCCGAGCCCGCCCTGCACTACGCCCTATCACTGGCTGAAGAAAACGAGGCGCAATTCCTCGTGCTGCAAGCTGTGCCGCTCGTGCCCTGGCAGCACCGCGACGCGGTTGCGCGGCAGACCCGCGAAGCGTTAGCGCGCCTGCTTTCGCCGCAGGCTCGCGACTGGTGCAAGCCGGAGTTCATGGTGCGGTGGGAGCATCCGGTGGAAGCCATTCTGCGCACTGCCGCCGATCGCGAAGCAGACCTGATTGTGATGGGTGTTCGCCGCTCGCCAGCCGCAGCACGAAGTTTGGCAGCGCATCTGCCCTGGCCAGTCGCTTCGGAAGTGGTCAGCCGGGCCGAGTGCCCGGTGCTGACCGTGAGAGTTTAAGTTTGCAGGCGTCCAGCGACTGAGCTTTGCACCTGGCGCCCTGAAAAAAGTACGGAGGCAATCATGTTGGTAACGAAGCAGCAAGCTCTGGATTATCACAACGGGGCTCGCCCGGGAAAAATTGAAGTCACACCTACCAAACCCTGCCGCACACAGCGTGACCTGAGTCTCGCCTACACGCCGGGAGTGGCGGAGCCCTGTTTGGAAATCCAGAAAAATCCGCAAGACGCCTACAAATACACCGGCCGCGGCAATCTGGTCGCCGTCGTCAGCAATGGCACCGCGGTGCTCGGCCTGGGTGACATCGGCGCCCTTGCCGGCAAGCCTGTAATGGAAGGCAAAGCGGTCCTGTTCAAGCGCTTCGCCGACGTCGATGTATTCGACATCGAAGTCAACTCTAAGGACCCCGACGAAATCGTGAAGCTCTGCCAGTTGCTTGAACCCACTTTCGGCGGCATCAATCTCGAAGACATTAAGGCGCCCGACTGCTTCTACATCGAGGAGAAGTTGCGCGCGTCGCTGAAGATTCCCGTCTTCCACGACGACCAGCACGGCACCGCGATCATCTCCGGCGCAGCGCTGCTGAACGCGGTGGAAGTCACCGGTAAGGACATCAGTAAAATCCGCGTCGTCTTCAACGGCGCGGGAGCCGCCGGCATCGCCTGCGCCGAGCACTATGTGCGCCTTGGCGTGAAGCGCGAGAACATCATTCTGTGTGACACCAAGGGCGTCGTCTACAAGGGCCGCAAGGCCGGGATGAATCCCTACAAAGAGCGCTTCGTCCAGGAGACGAAACTGCGCACGCTCAGCCAAGCTCTCGTCGGCGCCGATGTGTTTGCTGGCCTGTCGGTGAAAGGCGCCATCACTCAGGACGATATCCGCGCCATGGCTCCAAACCCGGTCGTCTTTGCCATGGCCAATCCCGATCCCGAGATCACCTACGACGAAGCCAAAGCCGCCCGCCCCGATGTCATCATCGCGACCGGCCGCTCCGACTATCCCAACCAGGTGAACAACGTTCTCGGATTCCCCTTCATCTTCCGCGGCGCGCTCGACGTCCGCGCTACAGCGATCAACGAAGAGATGAAGCTGGCCGCGACCCGCGCCCTGGCCAATCTCGCCAAAGAAGATGTCCCCGACTCGGTCTGCCGCGCCTACGGCGTCGAGCGCCTGCAGTTCGGTCGCGATTACCTGATCCCCAAGCCGTTCGATCCTCGCGTGCTGATGTGGGAAGCTTCCGCCGTTGCCGAAGCCGCCATGAAATCCGGCGTCGCGCAGTTGCCGGTCGACCTCGATACGTACCGCGCACAGCTCGAGCGCCGACTGGGCAAAGCCTATGAAGTTTCGCGCACCATGATTCACAAAGCGCAGGCCAATCCCAAGCAGGTGGTCTTCCCCGAAGGTGATAACGAGAAGATTCTGCGCGCCTGCCACGCGCTGGTGGAAGAGAAGATCGCCAAGCCCATCCTGCTCGGCGACACCACGAAAATTAAAACCCGCGCGCAGGAACTGGCGGTAAGTCTGGAAGGCATCCAGATCGTCGATCCGGCAACCTCGGACCATCGCGAGCCTTACATGCTCGAACTCTTCCGGTTGCGGCAGCGGCGCGGCGTCACGCTGCACGAAGCCGATGCACAGATCTCCGACCGCAACGCCTTCGGCTCCATGATGGTGCACATGGGCGATGCCGATGCGCTGGTCTCCGGCGTAACCCAGTATTTCCGCGACACCATCCGTCCCGCGCTGCAGATCATTCGCATGCGCGAGGGAATCCACAAGGTTTCCGGCTGCTATGTTGTGATCTCGCGCAAGGGAGAAATCTTCTTCCTGGCCGATCCCAGCGTGAACATCGAGCCCACCGCCGAAGACCTGGTCGAGATCGCGCTGTGCACGGCGCACATGGCTCGCCGTTTCGAAATTATTCCGCGCGTGGCGATGCTATGTTTCTCAAGCTTCGGCAGCGTCGATCATCCCATCTGCGAGAAGGTTCGCAAAGCGACCGAGCTGCTCAAGTACGCCGACCCCACGCTGATTGTGGACGGCGAAATTTCCGCCGACGATGCGCTGTCGCCGGAGACGATCGAGAAGCAGTATCCGTTCAGCACGCTGAAGGGCGGCGCCAACGTCCTCATCTTCCCCGATCTGACTTCAGCCAACATCGCCACCCGGCTGCTGGCCAACATCGGCGGCAATGAGAGTATTGGGCCCATCCTGATGGGCATGAACCGCCCCGTGCATGTATTGCACCGCACGGCGACGGTAGAAGAAATTATCGGCGTGGCCGCGATTGCGGTTGTGGATGCGCAGGAAAATGATACCTACGCGCACCCGCACGTCCACGTGCCGGTCGAGCCCGAACTGGTAGGCGAAGATTGATCGTGCTGTAGATGATAGTCTGACGAAAGAGTGTAGCGCTGCCGTCTCGGCGGCTGTCGTGGCGGCGGCTCGCCGCCACCTGCGTGGGCAAGATGCCCACGCGCCAGCCGGCAAGATGCCGGCGCTACGCAGGGAGCCCATAAATGTCCACGCTCTGGAAATCCCGTTACGCCCAGCGCACGCAGGGCGTCACGAGTTCCGCCATCCGCGAACTGCTGAAGGTCACGCAACGCCCGGAGATCATTTCCTTCGGCGGCGGCCTGCCCGCGCCCGACGTCTTTCCCGTCGAGCGCTTCGACGAAGCCTGCCACAAAGTTCTGACCGAACACGGCCCCATGGCGCTGCAGTACAGCACCACCGAAGGCCATCAACCCCTGCGCGAGATGATTGCCCGCAACCTCTCCCGCTACGGCATCGTCGCCAGCGCCGACAACGTGCTCATCACTTCCGGCTCGCAGCAGGCGCTGGACCTGATCGGCAAGCTGCTCATCAATCGCGGAGACCGCGTGCTCGTCGAGGCTCCGACCTATCTCGGCGCGCTGCAGGCGTTCAACGTTTACGGAGCGCAATACGTTTCCGTGCCCGTCGACGACGACGGCCTGCTTACCGACCAGCTCGATCCCAGCCTGCGCTCCGGGCCAAAGTTCATGTACATCCTGCCCAACTTTCAGAATCCGGCAGGAGTGACGCTCTCCGAAGGCCGCCGCCACCAGCTCATTCTGCTGGCCGACAAATACGGCATCCCGATTGTCGAAGACGATCCCTACGGCCAGCTCCGCTACGAAGGCGAACACATTCCGCCGCTGGTGGTGCTCGATCGCGAGAACCTGCGCCGCGACAGCGGATTCACCCTCGGCAATGTCATCTACCTGAGCACTTTTTCGAAAACGCTCGCCCCGGGAATTCGCTTGGCATGGATCGTCGCTCCCGAAGACGTCATCGTGAAGCTGGTGCAGCTCAAGCAAGCCGCCGACCTGCATACCTCGACGTTCGTTCAGTACGTCGCCTACGAAGTTGCGCGCGACGGATTTCTCGACCAGCACGTCAAGCTGATTCGCCAGGTCTATCGCGAGCGCCGCGACACCATGCTGCAAGCCCTGCACGAATACTTCCCGCCGGAAGTCACCTGGACGCATCCCAAAGGCGGCCTGTTCCTATGGGTCACGATGCCCGAAGGCACCGATTCGGAAGCGTTGTTCAAAGCAGCGCTTGCCGAAAATGTAGCCTTCGTCCCTGGAGACAGCTTCTACGCCAACAACGGCCACGAAGGCGGCCGCCACATGCGCCTGAACTTCAGCCATTCCCGGCCAGAGCAAATCCGCGAAGGAATCCGAAGGCTGTCGATCGCGGTAAAGATGCAACTGCACAGAAACCACCAACCGGTGCAGCACTGAAATCGCGCGTCAAGGACAACCGTGGAAGAGCGGCCCTTTAAGGGCCGCGTTAGAGGGTTTAAGAGGGGGGCTTCAGCCCCTGTTTTGGATCAGCGAAATTCTGGGGTGTCCCATTTCTCGCGCGTTTTGTAGGCGAGACGTGGAGCCTTTGGCGTTGATTTCACTCGACAAAAGTTGAATGGCCACTGCCCACTGACCACTGTGATCCCAGTCACATTTTCCGGTGACCCTCCGCACCGCCCTCTCCCACAACCCCGCGCACACTGAGCTTGCAGGATGGTCCGGCATCTGTCTCAGGGAAACTCCGCCGGGCTGGAGGTGATTTATGTCCGTCAGCGTGCTTATTGTGACCGTGGTCGTTCTGCTGGCTGTCGGACTTTTCGTCTTCCGCGCCATCCCCGGCATTCGCGCCTACTTTCAGTATCGCGGCAAACGGCTGATCACCTGCCCTGAGTCGTTCACTTGCGAAGCCGTGAGTGTGAATGCCAAAGAGGCCGCCGTCGGCGCCTTTCTCACCGAGCCCACAGTGCGCCTCCAGGAATGTTCGCGCTGGCCCGAGCGGGAAGGCTGCGGCCAGGAATGTCTGCAACAGGTCGAGGTCAATGCCCAGAACTGCCTGGTCTGGAGCATCGTCTCGAAGTGGTATGAAGGGAAGCCTTGCGTGTACTGCCACAAACAATTCGGCCCGCTGCATCATCTCGATCACGCGCCCGCCCTGCTGGCGCCCGATCATACGACTCTCGATTGGAAAGGGATTCGTCCGGAAGAGCTTCCGGCAATCTTTGAGTCACACCGTCCAGTTTGCTGGAACTGCCATGTAACCGAGACCTTCCGGCGCATGCATCCGGAGCTGGTCACAAATCGAGAAGTGGCAACCAAGCGCGTCCGGTAAGTCGAATCCACGACTCGATTCGGAATCTGGCGAGCGGCTTCGGCTCTGCGCTACACTCGAGCGCATCATGCCTGATCGGATCATGGAAGGTTCTCAACCCAGCTTCCCGAGCCTTGCCGCGAAAACTGCAGTCTGCCATACCCTCACTTATTTCCTGATGGGCGCATTGGCGGCGCATTTTCTAAACTATGCCGCCATATTCAACGATCCCAATTCCGGCTTGAAGCCCTTTAACAGCCCCTGGATCATGGCTGGTCCGCTGTTTCAGCCGCTGCGCGGAATTGTCTTCGCGAGTGTCTTCTACTTGCTGCGCGAACGCTTGTTCGGAAGAAAAAATGGCTGGCTGGTGATGGCGTGGATGCTGATTGCGATCGGCATTTTGTCGACGTTCGCCGCGCCCCCGGGATCGATCGAGGGAATGATTTACACGAAAATCCCGATCCTGCTGCAAATGCGCGGCTGGCTGGAGGTAGTGCCGCAGGCGCTGTTGCTCTCCGCTCTGCTGTGCTTCTGGGTGAACCATCCGGAGAAGAAATGGCTGAACTGGCTGCTCGGCATTCTTTTCCTGATCGCGATGGCGATGCCAGTGTTAGGGCTGCTCGCGCGCAAAACGTAAAACGACTTTCGTAGCAAAGCGTTACTGCGCCGCTTCCGTCTTGTGCTTCTTCGCCGTCTTGCGGTGAATGTCTGGCCAGAATTCCTTGATCACCAGCGTGATTGTGTCCAGGGTCAACTGCGTTCCATAAACGTCGAGCGTATTCAACAAGGTTTTATCGGAGCCGATGAACTTGCCGTTGATGATTGTGCTGGAGGGATGGTAACTGTAGGTTGAGATGGAGGCGGCGGTGGCCGCGCCGAAGATCTCGGAAAAGTTAAATTGCGCGTGACCGGAGTCGGTCCGGGTCACAAAAATCCTGCTGACGGCATATCCGGCACGCCGCGCAAACCCACCTTTTTCCGAATAATAGAAGCGTGGGTCCTGATGCAGCACCGACGGAAACACCGCGCCGACCATAAAATTCTCCACCAAACTATCGCCGGCCGTGGTTCCGTAGCGCTTGGCATAGGCCTCCCACCCCTGCCCATATGCAGGCTCGCTGTTCTCCGCCTGGGATATAGCGGCCAGCAGTCCCCACCACGGAAATTGCACGGGATCGAACGAACCCAGGGCAACGACCTTGAATTTGTCTTTGGTGCTGAGAGGCGGAAGCTTCTGGCCTTTCTCCAGCGTCAGAAAATTCGGCAGGGCATAGAACAGCCGATCGTTCGAGGTGCCTTCGACCTTGCCGCCACTCTTCGCCGCGTCTTTATCCTTATCCTTGTCTGAGCTTTGTTGGGGAGGAGTTTGTTGGGCAGAAGGTTGTGGGGAAGCAGGCTGCTGCGATGGCGCCGCCGGCTGGGTCGTGCTCTGTGGTTGAGTCTGCGCGGAGGAGTCAGGACTTGGCGGCGGAGTCTGCTGGGCCGTCGACATTAATGAGGAAGCCCCGGCGAGCGCAAGGCACGCTGTGATCTTTACGACGAATTGAATGGACAAGTACTCTCCCCAGAAATTCGATTGGCAGTCAGGGTGAATCCAATCATTCTACCAATGCCGTTGGATGCGCAGTCATCCCCAAACGCCTCTCTTTACATTCATTTACACAGGCGTTAGAAGTGGAATCCCAACTCCGCAGTCAGCGCTCGCGGCGTCACATAGTGCGTGCCGCTAAAGGTCGACAGAAAGTTGTACAGCGCGTACTTGTTGGTGAGGTTTACCGCAGTCAGTTGCAGGCTCACTTTGTACTTGTCGCCATGGAATACATTTTCATGCCCCACGGAAAGGTCGAAAATGTTGCGCGGCGCAATCCGCGGAGGGTTGCGGTCATCGTTTTCCGTTCCCGGTGCCGGCACACGGATCAGGTTCGATCCAAACTGCGATGCCGGGCAGGTCGAGGGCAGAGGCTGAGTCGGCGTAGCGCGCTGCGATCCGCAGTAGAAGCCGGCCTCAAACTCCTGATCTGCGCTGAGCGGTACCGCACCCACATTCGCGGCCACCATTGAGACCGTAGGCACACCGCCATGCGACACAAACGATCCCGGACAAGTATTCGTCGCGGCCAGTCCAAAGCAAGGACTCGCGCCCGCCACCAGCCCGCTGTCAAAGCGCCAGTTGAAACCGATCCACGGCCCGGCTTTTCCCATCTGATATTGCAGATGCGTCGATTGGTTGAAGCGTTCGTCGTGGTCGATGCGGAACGGCACGCTGCCCGTTCCAGACACTGCCGGCACCGAACCCGCTCCTCCGATCTGCGGCGTGAAGAATCGCGCCGCCACACTGGAGAAGACGAGCAGTGCGGAGAATCCCTTGTAGTTCGGCATGCTCACGCGTCCCGCGTAGCCGGGAATCTTCGAGTTATGCCACTCGATCGGAAACGTGATCGGAGTGTTGCCCAGCACGCTGAAATCAAATCCGTCGCGCGTATATTTCCAGATGTACTCGCCGGAGAACACCAGGTACTTGCTGAACGCCTGCTCCAGTCCAACGTGGTATTCGTTGCGATATCCAGGGCTAAGCGGGTTGGGCGTAGGCGCCGAGCAGGAAAGCAGCGGTGCGACCACGTCGTTGGCGCATCCCTGGCTCGACAGCACCAGGTTTTCGTTGAACGGAGTTTCCAGGGTGCGGGCATAGGAAAACCGCAGCACGGTGTTCGTCCGCTTGATGTTGTACGCAGCGCCCAGCCGCGGCTCAGCCTGTGAGGCCGCAGTGAGCCCGTTGTACAAATCGCCGCGAATGCCCAGGTTGAAGTTCCAGGCCCCCTTGGTGATCGCATCTTCCACGTAGAGCGCAAGCTCTTTCACATCGGTGTGGCCGACGAAATCGTATGGCGTGCCGCCTCGCGTCAAGTCGTAAGGCGCCAGCACGGGGTTGAACAATGGATACTGACTCGACCCAGCAGTGTTCGCGGCATGTTGGAAAGATATCCCGACGCCGCGCAGGCTGACGGATCTGTGAGACCCGGCACGGCCACCAACGTTCCGGCAGTCACGCAGGGTGCGTTGTAAAACGGATCCACAATCCCGATCGTGTCATTCTCATTTAGAAATGTCTGCTCGTAATTCGCACCCGCCTTGAAGGTGTGAATTCCTTTGACGTAGGAAATGCTCGAGTGCAGGCCTGCATTGGTCAGGCTGCGGTCTTGCCCCACGGATTGACGTTGCAGGCTGGGCGGGCCGAGGTCGGAAAATGCATCCCCGCTGGGATAGTAGTTATATTGATCACGCCGCACGTACGCTCCCAAGGTGAATACGGATCGAGTGCTCAGCAGCCTCGTCCAAGAAGGGGCGATGTTGAAAGTTCCAATCTTCGAGCGCTGATCGGTCGGCCCCACGACTTGCCCGTTCGGACCGATGCCGCCAAGATTCTCGACTCCCGAATAAATTCCACCCAGCCCGTTCCAAGGCGTTGCGAGTTGCTGGTCGTAGGTATTCGGATTCTGAAACCACGAGCGCGTATAGCTGAGGTTGATGTGCAGAGAGTCGATCGTCGAGATTTGAAAATCGACACGATCGAAGAAATTCTCTTCGTTGCCCCGGTCGTGCATCACGGCGAACTCCGGCGTATCCAGAAAGCGCCCGGTATTCGTGCCGCTGGCCGAGAGGAAGTTGCCCCACTTCTGGCCTCCGTAGGCCACGTCAAGAGCAAGGCTGGAAGTGCCGAAGGCCCCGTAGGAAGCCGTCACGCTTCCGTGAGGTTCAGTCACACCCAGTCCTGAGCGCGTGGTCACGTTCATCACGACGCTGGTCTTGTCGCCATACTCGGCCGGAGGCGCGCCGGAAATCACCTCCATTGATTGCACCGCATTGAGTGGAAGTTGGTTGGAGAAAACTTTGCTGGTCTGGTCCGTTATCGGCTGTTCATCCAGAGAGATCGAATTCTCCGCATGATCTCCCAGTCCATGAAGTTGTCCATTCGAATCAGCCGCGATTCCGGGCGTGCTATTGGTGACCACCGCGCTCAATTGCGAGGTCTGGCTTTCGAGCGGCAGTTTGTCCATCAAGTTCTTATCGACATCGGTATGAAACGTGGAGTCGTTCTCCACCAGATCTCCACCCTCCGCGGTAACATTCACGGACTCGCTCGAGGTCTGCAACTGCAGCGTGATCGATAGCGTGACCGGAACCGTGGAGCGCGCCTGTACATCCTGAACCATGGCGCCAAATCCGCTGGCAACCACGGTCAGGTGGTAAGGATTGAACGGGATGTTGGTGAATTGGAAATGACCGGTTGCATCGGTGGTGGTGGTTCGGTCGTAGCCACTGACGGGATTCTGAATCTCGACCTTGGCGCCCGAGACCACCGCGCCCGTCGGATCAACTACGGTGCCGCCGATTGAACTGAAATTTCCTACCGACTGCTCGCCAAAACTGCCTGCAGCCAACGCCAGCAACGTCGCTGCGAGCGCGATCCCGCGCCATAAATAAGCACTACGCATAAATCCTCCAGAATCAATCCGATAACCAACAGGGAATCAGCCGGCAGGAACGTGACAAACGTTCGGCCGGAACTGCATTGGATTAGGGAATTTCTAGCTAGAGGACCGCAGG